>CP070695.1:4529413-4943465 GCA_020353515.1 Candidatus Heimdallarchaeota archaeon | reverse complement strand
GTTATAAGATATCAGCAGTCGACTTATAAAAAGTAAAAATAAAGGCATTCCCAGAATGCTTTCCATGATCCTTACTTTCACTCCATTTTTTATGAAGTCTGTCTATCATTTCTTTAAATTGAATCTGAAGCTCCCCATACTCTTCATCAGTTAGTAAATATGTGAATCCATAATACCCCCATATTTTAGGTCCACATCTAACAAAAGCATCAATTTCATCGTCAGTCATACGATTGAATGCCGCTCTAAGCTCTATTAAAGCAGCGATATTCGAATCAAGTGAATTTTTGATTCTTTCAACGCTAAATCCCTCTTTATGTCTTCGTGTAAGAGGTTTATCCTCATCTTCAGAGACGGGTGGTTTTTTAATTGAATAGTATGCAACGCTTAAATTTGGCCGCTCTTTTAATCTTTCATATCTAGCTTCTATTCTCCCCTCCTCCTGTAATTCTTTAAGGTAATTGTATGTTGTTTGTCTTTTTAACCCAATTCTTTTTTGAATCTGCTTAGCTGTGAGGCTGCCATATCGAAAAACTAAAAATGCTATAATCCCCTTAAATATTGTTTTGCTAGATAAATATTCAGTTTTATTTGAGGATTTGCTCATGAAATTCAACCCTTTCATCTTAAATGAAAAAGAATTATTATAAATATATTTCCATATTTTCCATCGTTCCAAATTTTGGAAATATATATAAATTCATTCGAAAAAATGTGTTCAGTTCAGTTAGACTAGTTTTCATTTTAAAAAAGGAAGGTGTTCATTTTGGTGAATAAATATTTAGCTGCTGGAATCGTAGGAGTTGTTTTATTTGTTTTACTTATTGGAATAGCGTTTGTTTTTGTACCAAATGATAAAACTGCTGATCAAGAGCCAGTAATAATTATTGAAAAGAATTTTCTTTACTATGATGGGGTTAACATCACTTGGCACGGAGTTGCAGCTTTTAAACTCAAAACACGGGATTTAGTGGTTTATATTGATCCATATCTCCTAGCAAGTGATGCTGAAAGAGCAGATATTGTGATTGCCACTCATGACCATTATGACCATCTCTCTGTACCTGATATCAGAATTATTGCTGATATTAACACAATCCTTTATACTCCTAAACCTGCACAAGTAGATCAATTTGGGACAGCTCTCGAAGAAGTAGAATCTTTAAAAGTTAAAGAGATCTCTTATACTAAACCTTGGGATACTTTAGAAGAGTCTGATATTACTATTGAATTTATACCTGCTTATAACGATAATCATCCTCGCGATGCCAATTGGACTGGAGTGATTGTTGATTTTGGAAATGTAAGAATTTATCATGCAGGAGATACAGCCCAAATCCCTGAAATAAAACAAATTGATTGCGATATTGCCCTTCTTCCTATACTAGGGACTGGATTAATGTCAGATGAAGAAGGTGCTGAGGTGGTGGAATCTCTTCAAGTCTTATCCGACTTACAATATGCTATTCCAATGCATTACACATATCCTGTTACAATAGGAAATATGACTATTGGAAATTTAATTGAGGTAGAAGATTTTCAAGAAAGGGCAAATTGTACAGTTATCATTCTAGAACCGATTTTTTAACGAATTATAATATGAGGCTTTGATCCATTAGGGCACTCCATTCCTTCTTTCATAGGAATAGTCACATTTTCCTATCTTTACCATACTTATCAGTATCGTATAAGGGAAAGTTTACGATCCTAGCATTGTGCATTTTTCCACGAACTTCATACTGAATAGGAGTGTTTTCCTCCTTCGTAATTGGGGGTACGTATCCCATTCCGACACCAAGGTTAATAAGGGGTGAAAATCCCCCAGATGTAACAAAACCAATTTCATGTCCATCTTTAAGTAATTTCATTCCAGCTCTGGGGCTAGGTCCTTTTTCTTGGGCCACAAATCCTATACGTGATCGAATTGGAGTTTGATTCGAGAAGCATTCAAGTTGGGATTTACCAATAAAATAGGGTTTATCCATGTGGATAAAAGGTGGGAAGAAAAGATCAGCTTCAATAGGATTGATGTTTTCGTCTATATCATTACCATACAAGGCTAATCCAGCTTCAAGACGTAGAGAATCTCGCGCTCCAAGTCCACACGGTTGACTACCAGCATCAATAAGGAGTTTCCAGATTTTTTCAGCTTTTATTGGATCCTCAAGGGTTGTGTTTAAAACAATAATTTCGCACCCTTTTTCTCCAGTATATCCAGTTCCAGACAATAAAAGTTCAATATCATTGAAATTTGCTTTTATAATTCGCCAAGGAAGTGGAGCTTCGATTTTTCCCTTAAAAGCTGTTACTAACACATCTTGATACTTTGGTCCTTGTAACGCAAACATGGCTGAATTCGGGGAGATATCAACTAATGAAACATCTAGATCTATAAATTGATTAAGGGAATTTTTGATAGTTTCCATCCATAATTTAATCTTTACAAGATTACCTGCATTCCAAACTGCCAACCACTTATTTCTATTGATTCTAGCAAAAACTAAATCGTCACGAAAGCCTCCGTGCTCATTTAACACAAAAGTATACGAAGCTCTACCATCTTGAGTTTTTGAAAGATCTCTTGGTACAAGTAAATTCAGGAATTTCTCTGAATCATCTCCTTTTATCCACATCCTGCCCATATGAGAGACATCAAAACAGCCTGTCGTGTTTCTTACTGCCATATGCTCTTGCTTAATTGAGCTATACATTACAGGCATCTGAAATCCAGAAAAATCAATCATATCACCGTTTTTAACATGCCAATTATAGAGTTGAGTTTTCATTCACGATCACTACGCCACTTATAGTAATTTCTTTCTTCGCGATGAATAAGTAGGAGATTAATCTTTTTTATCACGAAAAGAGGTTTGGGAATGTAGTATTTTGAACATATCTATGAATAGCTAGACATTTTTGAATATCTTGAGAATTTTTTTAAATTTTGGCTGTAAATGGGTTAATACAATCATTGAATCCAAGTTCCAAGAATTACCGTGAATACGCGATTGGTGAGAAGTATATGTCTTTAGATCCTGATTTTATAAAAATTAGATCAATTTTGGAGAAACATCATGATTATTGGAGGAATGCAATACCCCTCATTGCAAGTGAAAATGTTACTAGTCCTGCAGTCCGAGAGGCTGCAATCTCTGACCTTGTACATCGATATGCAGAGGGTTGGATAGGTGAGCGAGTTTATCCAGGGAATCAATATTTTGATGAAATTGAAGAATTATGCTTAAAACTGTTGAGAGAGATTTTTGAAGCTCCATTCATCGATGCACGTCCTATATCTGGTGTTGTGGCCAATTTAACGGTGTATACTGCATTTGCACAAGCTAATGATAAAATGATGGCCATTTCCATTCCAGTTGGGGGCCATATATCGTCTGGGCCATTGAAAGCCAAAACTGGGGCATTCATTGGGGGTACAGCTGGAGCTGTAGCACGTTTGGACGTTGACTATATTCCATTCGATCGTTATGGCTTAAATATTGATGTTGACGCCGCTATCAAAGCCATTCGGGAAAAAAGGCCTAAAATTGTCCAGTTTGGAGCTAGCGTGTTTCTTTTTCCTCATCCAGTCAAAGAGCTTGCACCTATAGCCCATGAAATTGGAGCTCATGTGAACTACGACGCGGCGCATGTTGCTGGATTGATCGCGGCAAAACAATTTCAAGATCCTCTACGGGAAGGAACTGATACCATGACCATGTCAACTCATAAAACATTTCCTGGTCCTCAAAAAGGGATAGTAGTAGCAGCACGGGAAGAGCTTGCAGAAAAAATCAAAGCAGCAGCCTTTCCTAGTACGACTTCTAATCACCATCTTATGCATGTGGCAGGCCTGGCTGTTGCTGCTGCCGAATTTAAGAAATTTGGTGTTCCATATTCTAAGCAGATCATTACCAATGCTAAATCTCTAGGTCAAGCATTATATGAAAGAGGTTTTCAAGTAGTGTGTCCAGAAAAGGGCTTTACTGAGTCTCATACTCTCTTGGTTGATATTAGTAATTTTCAAGACACAATTGGATTAGGAGCTGATGTGGAACAACGGTTAGAAAAAGCAAATATTGTCGCTAATCGTAATCTCTTACCATGGGATATTATCGAAAAACGTCACTATACAAATCCAGGGGGAATACGTATTGGAACCCAAGAAATTACTCGATTAGGAATGAAGGAAAAAGAAATGGAAAGTGTTGCTGAATTCTTTAAAGCGGTTCTTATAGATCTAAAAGATCCTACAGATATTGCAAAAGAAGTAGCTGAATTCCGTTCGCCTTTTCAAACAATACATTATGGTTTTGAATCAGCTAGGAAGGCCTATGAGTACATTAAGATTACTTAGTCTGACTCAATAATAATTTGTTTCCATAAGTAGAACTGACTGATGCAAAAAACGTTGAAATAACACCAACAGGAAGAATGAAGAAAAGATATAGATAGAAAATTAACAGGATAGGCATATATCTGCCGAAGCGTGCCCATTCGTTTACTGGTGGAGGGCCAGTAAGTTCTATAAACACTAATACGCCTAATATTGAAGATATTAATACGATTACCAGAATCCCTGAGATAATTACAACGTAAATACCATCAGAATTTCTTTTACTCAAGTAATTGGTGATGAAAGCACTAGGAATTGCAGGAAGGGCAAATATAATTTCAGTGATTATCAAATTGAAAGGGAATGGGTATAAAATTGCTATCTTAAGATGATAAATCATTCCTATGACAATTATAAATACAATAGAAAGGGAAAGGAAGTAAGTAACCATTCCTACTACAATTGCCTTCTTCTCTTGTCGCAAATCTCTTATTATTGATCCCAATATTGATGGTTTATTGATATTTTCCAACAAAATATCCCCAGTGTTTTTAACCAATGAAAGATGGAATTATAAAGTTATAGACATCCGAAATAAAGCGATTAGATTTCCTCCCCTTTTAAAATAGCTTCGAAGTTTGATCAAAGGAGAATACCAAGGTCACTTCCAATCATTCGTTGCTAGCCATTCTTCAACTGTTTCTTTGAGAGTTTCCCAAGGTTTGCTAGAATTAAGTGTAAAAGCTTTTGCAGGTGCCCAGTAAGTAGATATATTTCCCTCAGCATCAGGATCAGCTCTTCTACGTTTTTGCCACCGTTGAATAACTACAATTCGTTTATTGGCATCATCAACATTTTGAACGAGAAGAACTGCGGTCCACCAACGCCCTCTACGCGAGATAGTCTTCCCCTTAATCAAATGATAGTATTCTGACTTATAGGGGAATTTTTCATCTTCATTAGATCCACTCATGATGTTTTTCTCCCAGAATAGGAGTTTTTTGAATCTGGTTCTAAAAAATGGGCCCTAGGATTCGGTTTTAAGCGACTCAAGAGGTATGTTTATAAAAAGAGTTGTGCATCCAACTTAGATAAACTAGAGGAGTAGAACTTCTATTGAGTGATTACGAAACGTATATTCATTATGGACGGTTGTTGGTGATTCTCCAGTTTATATTCATCCCTGTTTACTTTTATTTATTATCTTTTGTTTTTGTAGATGGGGTTATTTGGTTTTTAGACACGGATGACTTACGTATTCTATCAGATATCATTATTTATATAATTGGTCCTCTTATCATGTCTGTTCCTTTCTTTTTTTGGACCTATGGGCGAAGATATCAAATCGGAGATGCTTATGAAACTTTTGGACATGAAGTTTGGCGATTACCGACCACAGTTAAAGCATTTTACGGTTTTAACTTCATTGTAGGTATAATCTTTCTATTCCCCATAATAACTCCTATTGTTTCGTTGTTTGGGGGGTACTTTATTGCTATATACTTGTTCAAATGGCGAGAAGAAGGAAAATTAGTTTCAACACAGCGAAAGACCATATTATTTACTTTATTATATTTACCATTACCCCTGTTAGTAATCATGGGATTTTACTTTGGTTATGATTGGTTTGGTGAACAAACTGGGATTCTTGGTTTCTTCATAAAATTAATGAATATTTGGAATTCTCAATTAGATGTTATTTACACATCAGCATTGATTTTAGCAGATTCTGCGACAATTGGAGGAATTTTATATCTAGTTTATGAAGGAGCTCAACAAGTCGACCATACTGTCAAAGTCCCTGGCCCCTTAATTACTCTTATTACCGCTGCCCTATTTTTATTTTTAGAATTCATATATCTAGTAATTCCCAAAGATGTCTTTCCTACAGAGGCACTTCTAGAATTGTTTCACATCGGTGCTGTGATTTTAGGAGTTTTAATGTTAATCGTGAGATATTGGAAAGGACTTACAACAAGTAGAGATACTAGTATAATAGGTTGGTTGTCACTTGTATTTTTCCAGGCAGTAAACTTCATTTCTGGGGATTTAGAAGTTATTAGTCGTTCAACAGCCATTTTTATGGCCTTTGGAATCTTCTTCTTCCTCTTTTGGATAGCTTATAGACATTCGGGGAGACGCTATTGAGTAGTTGAGATGGCTAATTTTTTATTTCTTCTTTTTTAATCCTCAAAACAAGGAATAGTTGTTATTATGAGCTCCAATCAAAGTGCTTCCCATAGTCAAATGTTTCAATCTCGGTTAGCTATCGAAGAGTGGATGGCAATGGAGTTCGAAAGAGTAACGATTCAGTATGAAGAATTACTAGATCTAATTGACCAGATACGATTCTTTGGAGTAACGGGATTAATCCAAAGGGAAAACAGAAAGATTAGTCCTTTTTATTTTCAATTAATATCTCAACATGGAGAGGATTTCCTATTAATTGCTTTTTCTATTCCAATCTTTCAATCCTTAGATTCGATAGCTCTACAAACTGGGATGGAATATTTTGCTTCAGTAACAAAGCAGATATTATGTGAAAAAAAGGAGATATTTGAGGCAGAGGTTCAAGCATTTGAAGATATAAAAAAACTCCATCCAATATATAAACAAAAGGGTGAAATTGTACCATATAAAGATTTTACAGAAAAACTTGAGGTCCAATTAAGGATGAAAGTGAGGGTGGGACTTCAAATTATACCTACAAGTACTATTAGTGAGAAGGTAAAATCTGAAAGGATGAAACATCTCAAAGAATCACGTAAGGCGAAGACTGCATTGGTAAATATTAATTCTCATCTAAAAGAATATTCTCAAATCGTTAGTAAATATCGCATAACTGTGAAACCCTTTCTTTTTCAAACGAGTATTGAAAGTCGGTTTGAACCAATTTTTGTTCCTATTTTTACTTTAACTTCTATTAATCAAATCAAAGAAATCTTTTCCGTGCTTGTTCTAACAGAAGAGGTCATTAATAGGATTGATAATCGACAATTGGAAATATTATTAGCACACGAAATAATTTTTAACCAATTTAGGACCAAATTCTCTCGAGGGGTGCTCGAAAGAGAAATATTGTTAATTATGTCTGATGACGGTAAAAAAGAACCAGAATATCTGGTTGAAAAGGAATTAAACAAATTTTTCAAATCAGAAGAAGTTACAAATGCACAAGATTCGATTCAAACGGTAGTAGAAGACTTAATACAAGAAGATTACCCAGTAATACCACTTGATTGATTCTAAGTCGATTATCGATTCATTATCCAAAGCCTAAAGACCAGTATATTGTTTCATGCAAAATAAAAAATAATATATCTAAGCGAAATTTTAATCAAAACTGAATATCTCTCTATATATTCTTTATCCTCAGATATAATCAAGTAGATAATTAATTTACACGCCCTAAAGACAGTTTATTCTGAAAAAAAATTCTCTTAAAAGCATAAAAAACTGAATCAGTGCAAATTTAGAAGAAAGGAATGATCATGACTGAGACTAACCCGTTTGAAAACGAAATACTTCAGGATGCAAAGCAACAAACAGAGAATATCCTCCGAGAAGCTGAACAAGAAGCCACGAAAATCCTTGACCAAGCTCGAAGTGAAAAAGAGCGAATATTACAGGCAAAAATATCTGAATTAGAGAAAGAGGAAGAACAAAAAATTCAACGAGAATTGTCAAAATTACGAATAAAAAATAAGATTGAATTTAATAATGTTAAAGACCAATTATTAAATCATATATTCGAGAAAAGTCTGAAAAGGATTCAAGAATGGAAAGAAAAAAAATCTGAGGAATATCGTTCTGCTTTAACTCACCAAATAATACAAGGTGGGATTTCTTTAGAAGGGGGAGAGTTAGAAGTCAATCTTGCACCAGAGGATGTATCGTTAATAGATCTTAAGAACATAGAATCCGAGATTGTTAAAGCGTCTGGAATAAACACAAAAATCAAGATTATGGTCTCTGAAAGTGATTCAGTGGACGGTGGATCAATAATAAGTAAAGGATCATTAGCAGTACGCAATACCATTGAGGCAAGGTTAGACCGACAAGTGGAAGTCTTACGAGACGAAGTTCACAAGATACTCTTCGCTAGGTAAAATTCCATCTTTAGGCATTGGCTCGTTTAAGGTATCTGGTCATTCGAGGATTACTCACAAATCTCCGTGAGAGATTTGATAAACAGAAGTTTGGTACCCTCGAACTAAAGCCAAAAATCAAGAAAGAAATAACAAAGCTTCAACACTTATATCTAAAATTGAAATAAAACTTCAAATGCCCAATTAACAAAACAGGGAAGCCTCCCCAAACGTATAGGGTTGAAACCGCGAATGACTAAATTATTTGCCAAGTTGAAAGCAATTTCACTAATTATTCTATTATTAGTTGTCATTTCTTGCGGGGTTAACCGCTCTGTTTCTCCAGTCGCGGTTAAATCATCACCTACAAGATCAAGTGCCAATGGAGAGTTACTAGTTATTGATGAGTTGAATTTAAAGGCAAAAGTGAACAAAAAATTTGTACCTTTAGAGGAATTAATACCAGAGGTGGTTAGTCCTGAATTCCAAGACAATCCCCTTCCCCAATTATTAAATAATACAATCATTCACGTGAATGCTAGTTATTCAACTATTATAGGACGTTCAGAGAGAATAGCCATCCATCAATTCACCGTTGATATCTATTCCGTTATATCTGGAGAAAAACATGAATTGAATCATACTGAAGCATTATCTCGTTATTATGATATAAATGATCCCAATCTAGATATTATTGAATTTGTCTTAGATCCTAATTCCTCCAAATCGGAAGATGTTGTTTTTCCCTTGAAATTAATGACTTATGGTGTTTATAAATTCGTCTTCCAGGTTCAGTACCACATCGAAGGCCTAGATTTAGCACCAAAAAATGCTTACTATTCTCGAAATATAACATTTGAATTAGTTAAGAGTTATCCTATTCCACCATATATAATAGTTTACGCGTTTTTCGCTGTTGTGGTTATTTTTATAACCCTAATCCTCTTTGGGCTATATGGGGATCGTAAATATAAACAACCAACACAGTAAAAGTTGTTTTATTTTCCTTGAACTTCGGTCTTGAACTGTAGATCAGGCATTTTTTGTAAACTCTGTCGGTAATCTGTAAGAAATATATTATTGATTCGGAAATGAACTGTTCCAATATTCGTGGGACGAAATGAGAAGATGCCTAGAGTACCTGAGGTAATAGTTTCGTGGTAGAGAATCTTCTGATAAAGTAATTTCCGTGTAAACGGATTATCTGTTACATTATCTGTTTCTGTTTGATATTCTATGCGAATGAACTGACGAAAAGGTAAATCAACCACTAATTTCACTTGAAAAAATTGATTTATCAAGCTCTCCTTATCTCCACTTAGAATAATTCTAATACCATTCCAAAGAACTTCAGATTCAGAAATAATAGCTGGAGGTTTTAAAACTGGAGGAACTAGATATAATTCTGAGATAAGAGTTTCTCTAATCGTAAAAAAATCACAATGTTCATCAAATGAATAGTCTACAGTTGTGGGATTAGATCCGAATTCATCAAGACGAAATATGTTAAATCCAGAAAATTCTGGAGAAATTTTTGTAGGATCCAAAACGAGTGCAAATGCTTTCGGATGCATCTGTTGGTACATCTGTTGGGTATGTATATCTGTGCCTGATAAAAAGAGACCGAGTCCAGGATGAGTATGTGCCCATCCTACGATAACTTCTCCATGATCAATCCTACTAGGTGAAATTAACGAGAATACTTTTTCATAATCAGCAATATCTACAAATACAGCTGTTCCTGAACCAATTGGTACGATGTCTGTTACTAATATCTCTTCTTCTTTGATCCGTCCTAAGACCAATCCAATACATTCTTTCCAATCCCTTGAGTCAAGAGGATTAGCATTTTCTAGGGCAAACCGTAAAAATTTTTCATATACGATTTTAGGGATCCTAATCATCTTTTCATCTCATTGATTTGGATTAATACGAATAGCATGAATAAGTATCCCCGAATATACTAGATCACGGAAAACTGGTCTCATTATATGCCTTTCTGGATTAACCGTAAAATTCCTACGAGTTATCTCGAAAGTATCAACATGGAAAAAATAAGGACTTTTTCTAATCTGAGCCACAGTTTCTTCCACCTGACCCCAATTTGGAACAAAACAAATCAAGTGACCACTACTCTTTAATGAAGGAGCGATGTTATCTATAGCTTCATAAGGTGAAGAAAAATCTAAGAAAAACGCGTCTAACTCCCGTACTTCTAGGGGTGCGCGAATGTCTTGTAGTTTAAATGTTATACAATCAGATAATCCTGTAATTGCTAGATTTTTTTGAGCATTTGCGATATAATCGGCATTAATATCAAAAGAAAACACTTGTCCAGTTGGGTGGACATTGTGGGCAAGAAAAAGCGTTAAAGCACCAGAACCAGTTCCAGCTTCTCCCACTCTCATGCCAGAACTAAGTCCAGCTAAATTACATGCGATAGCACAGTCATCCGCGTAAAGAATTTGTGTTTTTAACCGGAAGTGGCGTAAAAAATCACGTACCGAGGGCTTTAGAAGAATGAAAACTTTTTTCTCTTTCTTTAATTGATCTCCATATCTCCTCCCTATACATTCATTATGGAAAATTTTGCCTAAATGCGTAGAAAGTTCCCCATCTCTTACTAGGGTTACAATCCATGATTTTGGTTGACGTTGAGCTACTTCAACAATACGTACAATATCCCCTTCTTTTAACACAAAAGACCCTCTTAATACATCATATCGGAAAAAATCTTCGGGGCTTTTTTTAGCTTCACAATAGGGATAAATCTTACAAGACCCGTGTGAACATTTTCTAGGTCTCTCTCTTCTATGTGATTTAAAAAGGAAATCTGATTATCTTTTGCTTGTAAATCATAACGAACTAGGGATTTATCTTCTTCAATTGAAGAATTGCGAATGACAAAAAAGAGAACAGGTAAGGCCTTAAACTCGTAATATCCAGGGAATATTGCAAAAGACCCATAATAGACCTTTTCATCTTCTGAGTCCCACTTAAAAATAGTAGATGGACGATCTGGACTTGAACTCGATACTAATCGAACCAAATCTTTGAGACTGTCAAGTTCCATACCATAAGCACTATCTAGTTTCATGATCAATCTCCTCTCTGAACCTATTACCATTACCGCTGTTCTCTATGTTTTAAGCCGTAGAAATTTAAAAGGCCTGTTGCTTCATCTTCCGAGTCCACAATCTGTTTATTGAATCTCCGACGATAAGTTTTTTCATTAAGTGAGTCGACAAGGATAACAACTTGTCGTTTTCGTATTGGCGATAAATAGGGTTCATATATGATATAAAAAATGTTTTTTTGCATATCAGCAATTACATAAGCATCTGTAGGTATATCGAGACTTCCTGTGTGTTCGAGAATGCGATCATCCTGCACAATATAGATCCGAACTGGATTTGTGGAGATCAGAGCAGAAAGCCGTTTATGAATCTCTTCCATTTTCGAGGATTCAAGATCATCCTCTTTTTTGAAGTCCTTTGCTGTCACTTGGGATAGATAGGATGAAATGATACCTTGTGCGCGGGAAATTGTTCGTTTTAATGCCCTTTTAAAAATTATACTGATGACTGTAGGACGCTCTTTTAACCGAGGATCAATCGTATATGTTGATTCTACCCGAAAGACGTATGCTAAGCAGAGGAGTTCATCATTTGAAGGAACAGGTAATGGACCATAAAGATCATAACTGATTTCATCTCCAATGACAGTCATGATTCGGATAGAGAGATTTAAGGCTTGATCTTCAGAAATATGGTTTTTTGTTGAATTATATATCACTTGTGGACCTGCATCTGCAAAGCTACTGATGATAATGCCAACTACAGGGCTTTCAGCTTCAGATTCCATAGTGATTTAATTCCTTTAGATGATAACAATAAACTAGTCATATTTAAAGCGAACTAGAAAAGACCATCCTAGTATCCATTTTAAATGTTACTTATGAAGGATTAATCACCCCTGACATTTGTGCGATTCGCGATGCAGCTTTCTCCGTTAAACCAGTTCGTCCAAGCACGGTATACATTGAATTCATTTTATGCGCTTTCTGTAGTGCTCTAATAATCGCCTCGGGGGGAATATCGTCATTCAATTCTGAAATTTTTGTTGGACAACCGACCTTTCTTAAAATACTTAATATCTGTTCATTTTGGCCTTGCAACTTTGCCATCATAATCGTTCCTAATGCAATTCTTTCACCATGGAGGATATCTGCTTCTGGGGTTTCAGTGTGTAATGCAGCAGAAAACATGTGTTCAGAACCATAACCAACCCGGATGTCATTTGATGTGCCCATTAGAACTCCCGCTATTAGAAGAGCCTTTAATACAATTTGAACAGCATGTTCGGGGTTGATAAGAGCTTCGGAGACTTGGCTTTGAAAAAGGGTATCTGCGTTTTCTAGAACACCTCCTACAAATCGGGAATACTTTTCTGACTTTATACGCCATGCATACTGCCAATCCCAAATTGCAGTAATTTTACCAACTGTGTCTCCTACCCCTGCCTGAATATAACGTACTATATCAGGATGGTTCAAAATTTTTTCCACATCGGCAATCACGGCAATAGGCGGGCGTGATTCACCGATAAACTCTTCAGTGGGGTTATCGAGAAAAATAAAAGGAGAAGCAATCCCATCATGAGGAGTAGCAGTTGGAACGGAAATCATTTCTGTATTATTTGTTAGTTTTGTCAGGCAAAATTTCCCTACATCGATGTTTTTCCCTCCTCCAGCGCTTATGATAATATTTGGTTTGTATCGTTGGACAAGATCAACATAGGAGTTTGCTGCTTCAAGAGAAGAGTTCTCAATGATGATGACTTCACAATCCATTTCTTGATTGGTTACAACCTCGAAAATTTCCTCTCCAACAACATGTCTAGTGGAAGGACCAGTAAGAACCATTACCTTTTGTTTTAATCCGAGGGATTGAATAACATCAGGTATTCTTCTAATCGTTGATTTTCCAATTATGATTGATCTGGGTACCACTGATTCAAGAATTTCTGATCCTGACATTTCAATGCTGTCCTAGTAATTTCGGAACATTAGCATAATATTTATAAATCCAAACACACACCAATATTTATAAACTCTGTGTGTGTTTGTGTGTACAAGAGAATCTTAATAAGAAAAAATCTTTCTTCCTCTTAAGTTATATCAATTAGACTATTTCTTGTAATGTTTTTTATTTCCTCTCAATAACCTCTTACATTCGATGTTTAGTCTATAATATCTTATCATCATCTCCAGCTTTAAGCTATAAATATAATCGTAAATAACACCTTATATTGGTGTTAAAAGAAGGCATCTACATAAATTATCATGCCTTTATCAATCACTATCATTCGTAATGAATACGGGATTTTTGTCTATAACCAATGTTTCCGTGAAGGAGTTCAGTCTTCAGAGACTTTGGGTAAGATCCAAAAGTTCTAATATTATTTCAGTTCACAGAGGTTCAAATTAATGAATACAGGAAAGGAAAAGCGATTTAGTCGTGAGCTAGCGATTGACCAATTAAAAGCTGATCTCATAAGTGAGTTACCACCGAATGCTCAAGTTTCTAAAGTTGTTTTTGAAGGACCTTTTGTTGTTATCTATTCCTTAAATCCAACTGTTCTAATGGAAAATGGGGATATTGTCAAAAGTTTAGCAAAATCATTACGAAAAAGAATTGTCATTAGATCAGATGTTTCGGTACGAAGGGCTAAGGATGAGGCTGCTGCGAGAATATTAGAAATAGTACCTGAGAATGCCGAAATAACCAATGTGCTATTCGACGATGAACTTGGAGAGGTCGTCATTGAAGCAAAGAAACCAGGGGCCGTTATTGGCCGTAGTGGGACTACTCTCCGTGAAATTGCTAGAGATATTTCGTGGCGCCCACGTGTTGTAAGATCTCCACCAATCCAATCACATTTAATTAATTCGATCCGAAAAACTCTTACCAATAAATCAGAAGTGCGAAAACACGCGTTACTCAATATTGGGAAACGAATTCACCGTCCCAAGGTCATTGAGGATGATTATATTCGGTTAACTGGTTTGGGAGGATTTTCTGAGGTAGGGAGATCATGTATGCTTTTAGAAACAGTTGAAACCAAAATCCTTATTGATTGTGGAATTAATGTAGGGTCTCGTGAACCAAATCAGATGTTTCCACATTTTAATGCATCTGAATTTGATATTGCTGATATTGATGCTGTACTTATTACTCATGCTCATCTTGACCACTCTGGCTTACTCCCATTTCTGTTCAAATGGGGGTACAGAGGCCCCGTCTATGCTAATGACGCTACATTATCCCTCATGACGCTTCTTCAAAAAGACTATATCGAGGTTGCAGGACGAGAAAATAAGCTCGTTCCTTACAGTCAGCGTGACATAAAGAGAATGATTTTACATACCATTGCACGTAGGTATGGAGAAGTTACTGATCTAAGTAATGATGTTCGATTGACAATGACCCCTGCTGGTCATATTCTTGGATCTTCAATAATGCATATGCATATTGGAGACGGGAAGTATAACATTGCTATAGCAAATGATTTCAAAGCAAGGCGATCTAGACTCTTAGATCGGGCAAATACTAAATTTCCCCGTTTAGAGGCTATGATCATGGAATCTACCTATGGTGGTCCAAGAGATATTATGCCTAAACGAAATGATGCTGAAATTCAGCTAGTAAAGATCATTAATCAAACAGTAAGGCGTGGAGGTAAAGTTCTGATTCCTAGTTTAGCTGTAGGGCGGCCACAAGAATTGATGGTAGTTCTAACAAATTATTACAGAAAACGACAACTTGTAGATGTTCCTATTTATCTAGACGGATTAATTGCTGAAGCCACTGCTATCCATTCTTGTCATCCAGAGTACTTATCATCATACTTACAAGATCAAATCTTTAATGAAGGCCACAATCCTTTTCTTAGCGAGATATTTCAAACTGTGGATAATCAAAGTGAGAGACAATCAATTTTAACTGGAAAACCAGTCGTTATCATGGCTACGTCAGGTATGCTCACAGGAGGTAATTCTGTAGAATATTTCAAGGAACTAGCAACGGATCCTCGTAATTCAATTGTTTTTGTATCATATCAAGCTGAGGGAACCCTCGGCCGACGAATAGCGTCTGGAGTAAAAGAAATCCGCAGTATAGAAGATGGTCGAATGAAAATGCTTCCTGTAAAAATGGAAATCCATCAGGTTGATGGATTTAGTGGACATTCGGACAAAAATGAAATAATGAACTATTTTCGCGAATTAAGTCCAAAACCTGAAAGGATCGTTCTCATACATGGTCAACGTAAAAACTCTCAATCCTTGGCTCAGGCATTGTCCAAACGATTTCATGTAAAAGTTGATGTTCCCCAAAATCTCGAGACGTTACGGTTCAACTAAAAGAAGCCTTTAAGACGGGAAATTCATGCCTTCCCAAAAAGAAATTGGCTCGAAATTCAGAAAAAAGATCTTATCATTAATATTAGCTCCCAAAATATCACCTGATGAGTTGAAAATTAATATACAGTTTATGGCTGAAGATGATGAAAAATCAAAAAGTCTAATATTTAATCGTAACTGGGAAGTCAGTTTTTTTCTGTTTGAGAATCAATATTTACCATCCATTCAGTTTATTAGAGAATATCCCGCCATTGATCTCCCTTCTGTTAAAGTAGATGAAGGAGCAGTAAAATATATACTTAATGGAGCTGATGTCTTTGGTCAGGGGATTACATCAGTCAGTCCACAATTCAGTTCTAATAGTATTGTAACAGTTTGTAACCCTCAAAATGCAGTGTTGGCACTTGGGAAGAGTCTTAAATCTTCTGATGAGCTCCTTAATTCAAGAGGAAAAGTCATTCTTAATATTCATTATCTAGGTGATTCTATTTGGGAAAACAAGCTCTAAATGTCTTCTACTATCCATTCTGACAATGAATAAAAATGTCTGATACAGAACTTTATTTCATTGGTATTGGTTCATCTGGTCTTAGAGGGTGTACAATAGAGACTCTTGATATTTTAACACAATTGGATGAGGTATTTATTGAAAAATATACAAATTACGTACCTGGAGAAATACCACCCCTCTTAAATCAAATCAAATCCAATATCACCATTCTTAACAGAGAAGATATAGAAAATAACGATCATTTGTTTTTAGAAAGGATCAAAGGAAAATCAGCAGCTATATTAATTTCTGGAGATCCATTTATTGCTACCACTCATAATTCTCTTAGAATAGAAGCAGTTAAACAAGGTATTAAATGTCGAATCATCCACAATTCTTCAATATTAACAGCTGCTGCTTCTGTTTCTGGATTATCAGCATATCGGTTTGGACGGACTGTGACATGCCCTTTTCCACGTAATGCAAGTGAATTTCCATATAAAATAATAAAGCTAAACGAACAAATAGGTGCTCATACATTAGTCCTTTTGGATATTGATACAAGAACTGGAGAATTTCTTTCTATAAATGAGGCAATTTCAATCTTATTGGGATTAGAAGAAAAGAATCAGGAGACAGTCTTTACTAAAACAAGTTTAGTAATTGGTCTAGCTCAGATTGGAACAGATAATGAATTTATTCTTCCAGGTAATGCTGATGAAGTGAAGACAGTAGCTTGGCGAGATATTGGTCCTCCTCAAGCTTTAATAGTATGCTCAGAACCTCTCCATTTCATCGAAGAAGAAGCCTTACAGACTTTATGGAATATCGACCTTTCAAGTAGAAAAAAAGCAATAAAATTCTAATAATTTAGTCGATCGCTGGTCAATTGAGATGAACAGTGAATTAAAACCCTCAGATCAGGTATTCCATACACTTCTTAAGGAATTTTTAAAAACAGCATACTTACTAACCTTTCAGAAAGGAAGTTTTAATGTATCTGATTTTGCAAAGAAAATAAAACGAACACAGGAGGAAGGCGTAGCACTTCTGTCAGTACTGAAAAGTCTTCATATGATAAAATCAGTTGCAGATAAACCAGATCATTATTCTATTACCGAAGGGGGTAAGAACAACCTAAAGGTAGTTCTTACGGGCGGAGTTTTTGATATTGTCCACTTGGGTCACTTGAAAACACTAAAAGAAGCCAAAAATTATGGTGATATACTCTTTGTGATAGTGGCTTCTGATGAAACTGTAGAAGCGAATAAAGGGCGTAAACCCCTCAATAGTCAGGTTAATCGGGTAGAATTACTTTCACACATTGATATAGTAGATTTTGTAAAGAAAGGAGCTTCTGATCCCCAAAAATTCCTTGATATCGTCTTTGAGGTTAAACCTGATGTAATTATCTTAGGATACGATCAAACTCTCTCAGAGGATAAATTGTCAAAATCATTGACTGACCTTGGACTTCAAAATACTGAAATTATTAAATTGGAAGCGAGAATCCCTAATGAGAAGTCTTCTCTAAAATTTGAGAACCTTGACGAGCATTCTTTTGAGTAAAAAACTGTGAGATAAATATCATCTATTGTAGAATTAGTTCTAATTCATCTCCATCCTTAATTTCATAGGTTGTTTTAATGTGTTCTTTAGCAATTATCTCGATCTGATTATTATGATGGGTTCTATCTGGATGAATCAATGCCGCTGATATCTTTCTATTTCCTATTAACAGATAGGTTGGCCAAACAAAAACCTTCCCGAATCTTCGTCCTTCTTTTGTGAACTCTTTTATGAATTTAGAAGGACTACGTAATAAACGTTCAAAATTTCTTAGACTGGAATCTTCTAATAATTGGAGATTCAG
This sequence comes from Candidatus Heimdallarchaeota archaeon, assembly GCA_020353515.1. Classification (GTDB taxonomy): domain Archaea; phylum Asgardarchaeota; class Heimdallarchaeia; order Hodarchaeales; family Hodarchaeaceae; genus Hodarchaeum. The sequence goes on along the minus strand of CP070695.1, from coordinate 4,925,258 downwards.
GGTACCAGGATAAGGTTCAAATTCTAAGAGCGAAGCAAACTGATTTAGATATTCTTTTTGACTCATATAATACGCCCCCTCACCCATTCCTGTACAAACTGTCCCTTTTATAACAATTTTCTCACTAATTTCTCGTCCTTCAGCTGATAAAATCATCCATAAATCGGTAAAAACATGTTCAAGTGCAGCAACTCCAATAGGTGTTATTTTAATTGTATTTCCTCGTTGCTTATAATTGCGAACAATATAATTAGAATTTTCTAATTTTGTAAGTTTTCTTGACGCACTTTGTTGAGAAATCCCTACTGTTCTGCCTAACTCGCTTGTAGTACTGAATACTGGACGACGGATACCCCCCATTTTACCTATCGCAATAAGTAAGTTTAGATAATCACTAATCTCAATTTCCTCTTTGTTCTTAGGTTTTTTCATAAGAACTCATCCATAGAGGTTCTATACTCATGTGTTAAAACCTTGTTTTTTTTCGGGTAATTACTTTTTCCCCACTTCGATGGAATTGATGATTTATTTAACGTCATTTTTGCGTAACTAAGTAGAAACATACAAAATTACAGAAAGTCATTATTTTTATAACTCCTGTTAAAACGAAAAAATAACAATGCCAGGGGCGCATAGCTCAGCAAGGTAGAGCGGTGGGCTCTTAACCCATTGGTCGGGGGTTCAAGTCCCTCTGCGCCCGTTAATATCTAGTTTCATTGTCAGTGAATGTATGGAGTGGCGAGCCAATACCAAACGAACAATCAACGTTAGGGGTTGGTGTTCCCCTCAAAGATGCTGAAATGGTTCGTCACCGATTAATCAAATCTAAACTTCTTCTTCAACAAAAAAAACCAATCAAGACAAAAGAGCTGGTATTTTTCCCTATCACTGATCCCAAGCAAATTCCAAGCCTGCTAAGCGATATTACCTTTGAATTTCAACAAAAACTATTTTCTAGTCGGCTAGAACAGGAACCAATAAAACTATGTCTTCAAAAAGAATTTCCTCATATTAAATGGGAAGATATATCCTTAAAATATGATCAAATAGGGGAAATAGCAGTTTTAAAATTAAATTCATCTATTACTTCCCAGTCAATTCGTCAACGAGTGGGTGAATTAATATTATCTCGCTCACCTAGACTCAAGGCAGTGATAAATAAGAGTGATATAGTTGTAGGAGTCAAACGAGTTTATCCTATAGAGCATTTGGCTGGGAAGAGAATTTGGCAAAGTTGGCATCAAGAATATGGTGTATTTATCTTCATTGATTTGCGTGCATATTTTAATCCACGCCTAGCAGAAGAACATCATCGTGTAGCTATGTCAGTGAATCCAGGGGAGAGGATTCTTGACTTATTCACTGGAGTAGGATCATTTGCCTTACATTGTGCAAAAAAAACATCCTGCGATGTAGTAGCAATTGATATCAATTCTTATGCAATAAATGCCTTAAAAAGGAGTATTAAAAAAAATAAACTCAAGGGTAATATTAATCCTATTATAGGGGATTCATTGAATATATTGAGGTTGCAAAGCCATTTTGATCGTGTAATAATAAATCTTCCACAAGTTTCAGTGAATTATCTTCCATACGGTGCAAAATTATTGAAAAAGGGGGGAATTATCACTTTTTATCAGTTCATTTCAAAATCAGAAACTCCTGAAACACAAATCCGTCACAAAGTCTCAAAAGAATTAGGTGACGTCATTTCTTATAAGGAACAATATATTAAAGTAGGTAGAGAGGTATCTCCCTCTCGAATTCAAGTGAATATTGATCTTCAAATCAATTAGATGAAGTTTCTTGGCAATAACCTTTAGGGTAATTCATATGGATAATCATAAAGCGGTAAAGGAACGATTAATTGACCATTATCGGCGAAGAGGGTATGTTAAGGACGAAAAAGCATTTAAGGCCTTCATGCGTGTTCCACGGGAAAAATTCGTCCCAAAGAAATTAATGTCATCCGCTTATATAGACCATCCTTTACCCTTAATGAATACTGGCCAAACAATTTCTGCTCCACACATGACAATAATGATTTTAGATTACCTCGAATTATCTCCTGGCCAAAAAATCCTTGAAATCGGTGCTGGATCTGGTTATCAGGCAGCACTTATTGCAGCTGTAGTAGCAGATGAGGAGGCTAAGGGACATGTGTATTCCATTGAAATTGTATCTAAATTAATTGAGTTTGCGAGAGAGAACCTGAATAGTGCTGGTTTTGATCATTTGGTTACTGTTATTGAGGGAGATGGGACACTAGGGTATGAAGAGGAGGCGCCTTATGATCGTATTATCTTAACTGCTGCTGGACCAACAGTTCCTCCTCCTCTAATAAAACAATTACGTATTGATGGAACATTAGTGATGCCTCTGGGTAGACCAGGACTTTGGCAGCAGATGACTCGCTATCGAAAAGTCAGTGACACGGAATTAGTAGAAGAAAGATTATCATCAGTTGCTTTTGTACCACTGAGAGGTAAATATGGGGTCTAAATCGAATAAAACTAAAAAAATTGGTCAAGAGCCCGTTGATCCGCTTTTTGTTTAATTTTTCGTCTTCTTGAAACCATTCGCTGTAAAGCTCCTTCGATGCGATCTTTACCGAAATCACGTTCTTCAACAAGAAATTCCTTGATTTTAGAAAGCTGAGGTTTGCGAAAAGTGAATTTAATATCTTCGTCAACCTCGGGAGATCTGAAATAATCCAGTAATCCCTTTGGAGGGTGGGGAAAAATCTTTTTAATGGAGTATTTCGCATCTAGATATTCGAGGAGGGAATTTGGGGAGTTATATTGATGTACTAATTTTAAAGCTGTTTTTGGACCAATACCTCTAATTCCACCAGGATTATAGTCAGTACCTACTAGAAGTCCAAGTAGAATTAATTGATCACGATTCTCAAAATTTAATTCTTCAAGGAGTTCTCCCAAGATTACTTTCTCTGGATTTAATTCAATGTTCCCTTGTTTCGTTGGAACTCTTCTTCTTGTTACAGTCAAATTTCGGATGACTTGGGGACTTCCAAATAGAAAAGAGTCGTAGTCTTGAGAGGCCATTGCGTCTAGCATTCCTTCCTGTACCATATAAGCCCCTTGAGCCTCGGCTTCAGAGGCAGCTTGAAGTGTAGGAACCCCAAAATACTCAACAAGTCGTCTTGCATCATCTATTATTTGAGGGGTGATCTTAGAAGTCACTGCAGCAAATTTCATTGCGCTTTCAAGATCTCCTTTGGCCAGGGCTTCTTCACGCTTCAAAGCAGCTTCTTTTTTCCGATCTTTTCTGATTTCAATCTCTTTTTCTTTAAATATTGGAGGTTTTCCGTCAAAAATGAAAACAGGACGTATATTATAAGGTAAAAGATTCGTCATTCGGTAAAAGAGACCAGAGAGATGACTAGTAACATTCCCATCTGAATCTGTGAGGTAGCCTCCTCCTGTCTCTCGATATCGAATCGGTGCCAAAAATGCGTAAATCATGTTATATGCGTCAATACCAATTTTTTTTCCGTATAGATCAGAATATTCGATCTCATGACGGCATTTAGATAGCAATTTTCCTATTTGAGTACCCATTTTTTTCCCATTTTGTTCATTATTGGATTTTTGAAATCATTTTATGAAAAGAAATTTCTCTTAACAGTTTGACGAGTAAGGTACTAAAAACGATAAAATATAAATTCCTTTTCAATTAAAGGTAAAATAGGCTGAAAAAGGATATAATCTTTCGCTCGCCGATCTTAGATCATTAATAATCTTAGAAAGGGTCGGTGGTCTAGCCTGGTTATGACACTTGGCTTACACCCAAGAAGTCAGCAGTTCAAATCTGCTCCGACCCATTTCTCTTAAACTACAGTTGAGAGTTTGACAATGACTAGTGATTTATTACATCTTATTCGTGATGCAGAAAAAAAAGCTGAACAAATAATTAATGATGCTTCACTTGAAGCCCAGAAGATCATTGAAGAGGCTCGTTCGGAAGCAAAACAACTACTTCTTCAAGTAAATTCGACAAAATTAGATATTGAGACTGATCAATTAAAAAAGATACGCGAAAAATATCAAGCTGAAGTAGAGGAACTTGAGTCTCAAGCAAAAAATCGAATAAAAGAATTAAAAGAACAAGCTCATAAAAACACAGAGAAAGCTGTTGATTTCGTCATTCAATCCATTCTCGAAAACTGATGAGGTGAATAAACATCTATATGACTGCGATTGGCGATCCTGAAACTTGCACCTGGCTTAAATTGGCTGGAATAGGAGAAGTTCATCCCATAAAGGATGATCGTCAAGATGTGTACGAGGTTCTATCGAGTTTGTGGTCAAGGAAAGACATTAGTATTATTTTGGTGACTCCAGACATCGCTGAGCGCTATCATCAGCAAATCACTGATTTTATGGCTAAAAATCCTTTCCCTGTAATAATGGAACTACCAACAAAAAGAGAAGATGTAAAAGATCAACTTACTGAACTCATCCGTCAAGCCGTAGGAATTAATTTAGAGCTCTAAAAAGCGGGGGTTTCCCAGCCAGGTCAAAGGAATCTACTTAAAGTAGGCCGATAAAAGGAGCTGGACTTAGGATCCAGTCGCATAGGCGTTCGTGAGTTCAAATCTCACCCCCCGCATCTATAAATTAGATATATATGAGGAAGAACATCGTTAAAAATCAGGTCATTCATATGGTTGAATTAGAAGAGATGTTTTCAGAAATCCAAGTGAAATTGGAGGCTGATAATGAAACACGGGAGGAATTAATAAAAATGGGACGGCTCTCAATTCGAAATTCCTCACTTGCAATCCGTCATTTACATCGGAAAGAAGTGGAAACAGCTAGTAAAATCATTGAAGATAATTCTGCGTTAATTGCTAAGATCAATGGTCTAGCAAAACGAATGAATCCCTCACCTTTTGGAATGGTTCTATCGTGTAATCAAGAATACGCAGAATCCGTTTTCCTTTTTTCATTCCTACAAAAAAAACCCTTTCCCGATTACACCGATTTGAAAATACCCTACTTAGCCTATCTCCATGGTATTCCTGATTTCATCGGTGAGTTGCGTAGAGTTACTCTCGATTCACTTAGAAGAAAAGATAATACAACTGCTATTAAGGCTCTCGATCTGATGGATGAACTTTATTCCTATTTAATGACTCTAGACTTCCCTGATGGACTGACATATAATCTACGAAAAAAAACAGATTTTGCCCGAAATATTACAGAAAAGACTCGAGGGGATCTCACTCTATCACTAGGCCGAATAGATCTCCTAACAACATTCGATAAAATGCTTAAAACCCATTTGCAGAATGATGATAATGATGAAGGTGAATGAATCAACTTTCCTTTTGTTTTAACATTCTATAACTCAGTATTGGCTGCCTAGCTGCTTTCACATCGTCTATTCGTCCAACTGAAGCATTTAGAGGTTTTTCAGAAATAGAATCTTGTTGATCTGTATATGCAAAATGACTTACTTCCTTTAATATATCAATGAATTCATCTAGTATCTTTTTTGATTCTGATTCTGTGGGTTCAATCATTAATGCTTCCGGTACGATTAATGGAAAGTATATCGTTGGAGGGTGAAAACCGTGATCGATTATAAATTTGGAAACGTCCAAGGCTGAAATATTTTTTTCTTTTAGAAGTTCTTTTGCCGATAATACAAATTCATGCATACAAAAAGAATCTTTCCCATAGAGAATGGTAAAACCCTTAATTTTTTGACTCAATGTTTTCATATAATTTGCATTCAACACTGCCATATCCGAGACAGCTTTTAATCCCTCATACCCTAATCTAAGAATATAGGCATAAGCTCGAAGTATTATAGAGAAATTACCATAATAGGATCTAACTTTACCAATCGAATGGGGATGATCATATTGGAGGAAGTATTCATACGTAGTAGGATCAAAATCTATTGTAGGTATTGGTAAAAAAGGTTCTAAACGTGAAACGACCCCAACAGGGCCCGCGCCAGGTCCACCTCCTCCATGCGGAGTAGCAAAAGTCTTATGAAGGTTAAAGTGGACAATATCAAACCCCATATCCCCTGGTCGTACTTTTCCCATTATAGCGTTGAAATTTGCTCCATCATAGTAAGCCAGACCGTCAACCTCATGAATTATTCTTGTGATTTCCTCAATGTCTGGTTCAAATCGGCCTAGGGTGTTGGGGTTTGTAAGCATTATACCCGCAGTTCTTTCACTAACAGTAGATCGTAAGGCTTCAATATCAACACATCCACCTTCATTAGAGGGTATAACAACTGTTTCAAACCCACACATCGAGACCGTAGCGGGATTTGTTCCATGAGCACTATCTGGAACAATAATTTCCCGTTTACGATCTAAATTCCCTTTTATTTGATGGTACTTTCGAACTATCATTATTCCAGTATATTCACCATGAGCGCCTGCAGCTGGTTGGAGGGTCACCTTTTTCATTCCTGAAAGTTCAGCCAACCATTTTGCGAGTTCATGCATGATTTGTAACGATCCCTGTACCGACCTAGGATCTTGATAAGGATGAATTTTTTGAGCTTCTGGAAAAGTAGTGACAAGATCACAGATTTTTGGATTATATTTCATTGTGCAACTACCTAGTGGATAAAAACCAGAATCAACGCCATAATTCATCTGAGAAAGCCTTGTAAAATGTCGAACCACACAAAGTTCACTAACTTCTGGTAGACCTAGTTGTTTTTGCCGTAAAAGTCCTGGCGGAATTTTCTGCATTATCCGATTAAGAGAAGTCTCTTCAATTTCTGATAATGTCTCTACTTCGTGTCCTATTCTTCCAGGAGAGGATTGTTCAAATATGAGAGTCTTTTTCCATGATGTTTGCCTGAACAATTTATTAACCTCCATATTTTGACAAAAATTCTCTAATAATTTTAGTGTACTGGTCAATGTGAGCGATTGATGTCATTTCTGTGACTGCTGTAAGATAACATTGTTTTAGTTCTCGGAAATGCGATTCTAATGATAACCCCCCTTGAATATTACTATCTCGAATGAAAAAATCAAGTTTATTAGCAGAATACTTTGTATCTAATTGAAAGATAAATTCTTTAAAGGGTATTCCTGAAAAATAAGGCGAAGTTATGCCAACAATAGAGTTTAATTCCTCTGAGAGGTATGATGTGCGAGACATGCAAAGTTCTGACAATCGTTTCAAGCCATGTGGCCCCAGTAAACTCAGATATATTGTAGATGCGAGTGCACATAGAGCATTATTCGTACAAATGTTTGATGTGGCTTTTTCCCGACGAATATGTTGTTCTCGTGTTTGAAGTGTCATAGTAAAAGCTCGTTTTGAGGATTTTAACTCTGTAGTAATACCAATAATCCTACCAGGCATAGCTCGAGCAAGTTTTTTGTCATTTTTTACAGCAAATATACCTAATAACGGACCTCCGAAATTCATGGGCAATCCAATCGATTGTCCCTCACCAATGGCGATATCAGCTCCATAATCACCAGGAGACTTCAAAATTCCCAATGAAATCGGGTCAATACCAACAACAAATATTCCCTCGAATTCATGGACTATTTTCTCAACATCTTGAATATTTGATTCAATAACTCCCCAAAAGTTGGGATTTTCTATATAAATTCCAGAAATTTGATTTTTATAAGAGTTAGCAAGATCATTCAATGCATTCAGATCAACAGTTCCAGATTCTTTGTCATATGGATATGTAATGATTGAAATTTGTGGTCCTTGAGCATAAGTCTGAAGGGTCTGAAATTTTTCGGGTTGAAGATAAGAAGGAACCAAAAAGACCTCCTTTTTTGTTACTCTAGTACACATTAATGCTGCTTCTCCTAAAGCAGTTGCTATGTCATACATGGATGAATTTACAAGATCTAGTCCTGTTAGTTCAGCAATCATTGACTGATATTCCCACAAAGCTTGTAGCATACCTTGGGAGATTTCAGGAGCATACGGTGTATATGATGTATAGAATTCAGATCGATTTATCAAGGATGAAATAACAGCAGGAATGAAATGATGATAAATTCCTGCTCCTAAAAATGATGGAGAGGTATTTATCGTCTTATTTTGTGAAAGAATTTGTGTAATCTTTGACAAGGTTTCTTGTTCAGAATGTGAATTAGGTAGGTCGAGTGATTTAGTAGACCGTAATTTCTCTGGAATACCTGAAAATAATTCGTTAATAGATGAGACACCGATTACATCAAGCATTGTGTTTATTTGAGCTTCGGTTTGAGGCAGATACGGGTGATGGAATGTCACAGTGATTTACACCATTTTTTGATATTAATTTAATCTTGAAAAATCAAATACTTTCGCTATTTTAAAATAATCGGCACATATTGAGAAGAAAAGGCGAAATATTTGTATATGACTTATTTTCCTGTTTCTATTATTAGAATTGTGGAATCCTAAGGATAAGATTATTAATTTTAGGTCCTTACATAACGAATGCGTCGTAAAACGATTATACTTAGGCTATAAAACAATAAGGGAAATATGTATCCAATTATCGAAAAAAATGGTGCCGCTGGGATTTTCGCAAAAACAAAGTCAATTTCATCTATTAGTCCAATAGGAATCGGAAGGAGTGGTTCTGTTTTAGTAGTCACCTTCTTTCCACTCAATCTAATGTCTTCTGAGTTTTGTGCAATAAATCCTGTGATTCCATTCATAAGTCTGTAAGTAACATTAACGGACTGTATAGAAATTGCCTTTACCTCAGTAGATGTAACGTTGAATACAATTCTAAACCGAATCATTTCATCTATAGGCAGGAGTCCAAATTCGTGATAGAGCTCATCAGTAATATTCTCAATATCAAGCTCTGGTACAGAAGTAGATAAAATTTCAACCTCTGTCGGAATTTTGAATCTTAATGAGATTTCTGGGATATCTTCAAAGCCATAAACATTTTCAATTGATAGACTCAAAGTGAATTCTTCTGCATGATACACTGTAGTAGTATCCAATCCTAGACGGACTAGAAGAACAAAAGCAGCTCCTCCTGAAGAAGTAGCGGTAGATTGAATGACTAAACCACATGAAATACCTGTGATTAGAATTAATGTTATTAGCCCAAGTCGTTGCTTTCTTGTACTCAGAATAATCACCAAATTGAAGGACTCTTCAAACATTAGGTTACCAAGACTTGTTAAGATCGCCGTAGATGTAGTCTAACGACAATTTATCCAGATTAATATACAATTTTAGTAAGTTTCTAGTGTTATTTTAGAAAAAACAACAGAAAAGAATATTCTGAAACTTACATTATCATTAATTACAGGTCGCTTTTACTGATATTTGTCAAATAAAAAGAAAAATGCTCCCATAACATTCAGTAGGCCACACAAGTCCCTCGGAGAGCTATACGAGTTGCCATTTGGAATACTTCTTCAACATTCTTCCCTTTTAGAGCACTGGTTTCATAGTAGGGTACTGAATATTCCTGTGCAACACTTATTGCCTCCTCTTTTGAAACTTCTCGTTTTAGAAGATCTGACTTATTACCAACAAGAATGAAAGGGGTTTCGGGGCTGTGGCGTTTTAATTCTCGGATCCAATGCTTAACATCAAAGAAAGATCCCCTATTTTGAAGGTCAAACACAATCAAAGCGACACGACTTCCATAATAAAAGCCAGGTCGGACACATCCAAATCTTTTTTGTCCAGCTAAATCCCATAAAACAAGCTTTACAGATGTTCCTTGTTTTATTTTCGTTTCGTGTACTTCAATGTTCAAGCCTACTGTGAGATCGTATGTTCCTGGGATTCGGTGAGTACGTAAGTGGGAGCATAATGATGTTTTTCCTACCCTTCCATCTCCTAAAAGAACTAATTTCGCGGTGAAATCCTGAACGGCCAACAATATATCTCCTGCAATATTGTTAATACAACAATTGCAGGCTGAAAATTAAAGAAACCGTGATATTCCAGTAATATCCCCAAATTTTTTATAAAAGAGTTGATATAATAAGTAATTAATCTGATAATTCTCTCCTGAAAAAAGATTTGAAGATAAATACAATTATGTTTAATCTTTATAGACATTTAAAGGAAAAAGGACATTTTTTATCAATCCAGAAACAGACGGTAAGCAAAAATGCCTGAACTTGAACAAATTTTTTCACAGGCCAAGAATTCTTTCTCTGCTTGCCATTTCTTGGTTGATTTTGACAAATGTGACCGTCTTCATGGTCATAATTATTCTGTTACAGTCAAGATAAAGTATTCTCACAAAGATCTTACCTCAACAATAGATTTTCGATCCGTAAATGCTATAATCAGACAGGAATTACAACTATTAGACCAAAAGATCCTCCTTCCTAAAAAATCATCTAAGATTAAGATCCATTCATCACTAGATGGAATGAATTGGGAAGTCACAGTTATTAATGATAAAACATATTCTTTTCCTAAACAGGATACTATTCTTCTCAATGGGATAGAACAAACCACAACTGAAGGTTTAGCTTTCTATTTACATCAGAGATTCAGTTCCTGGCTTAACATAAGCTATCCTGATTTAATAAGCTCTTTAGATATCACTATTGCTGAAAATCTTGGCAACCAAGTAAAATATTCTGGTCCTGTGTAGGATTTAAGCGAATTTTAGTCCCAACGATTCCCTGTAATAACTAAATATAATATTACGAGAATCCCAATAATTAGAAACCCTCCTAAAACTATTAAGAGACCTAATCCTAAAATTGTCATAATTATTGTCATTAAGTCCATTTTTGTTTCCCCTAAAGAAGAGATCGGAACGACAAAATTCTTTCTGATGAAAACTTACTTTTCTATGTATATAAAACTTACTAGAAAAACTATCACATCAATTTTCCTTAAGAAAAGCTGATTTCATAATCAGAAAAATGATAAAGGCTATTTTCCTGAATTCGATTCCTAGAATACATATAACACTATTTATACCTTTTTAAATGCTAAATTTCGACCCATCTCTAAATTTCAGATAAATTTACCTTAATAGGCGGTTCCTCATATTTCTCAAGGTCAGAAATAACATAACTTCTCAAACTTTCTAGATCTCCTATGGAAATGATATCCTTGGATGAAATTTCCACATCGAGTTTCGTTGGTTTAATACGAAGCACCCAAGATTTATAGCAGTCGCTATTAACAAGTTGCGGATTATCTATAACTGCTGTATTTGCTTCAAGAAGGACTGCAGTTAAAGGTAAGCGGAGAGGACCAATCCACTTATCACTTTCAACTGTTCCAAAAGCCGTCCCTTGTGGGAATTCCTTCCCAAGAGGGCGTGTTCTAATATGAAGGAGAGGTCCTGCTTGTTGTTGCCCAAAAGAGTCAAAACCCACCTCAAAAATAGAATTAAATGGTTTAAACCAGATATGTCCCGGATCACCCGCGTAATAGTAGCGGTCTAAAGGAAAAATGTAAGTAACTGAGACTTCTTGCTGGAGTTCCTTGTCAAACTTCTTTGTTGAAATTTCTAACTGTTTTTCACCCAAGTGACTCACCGGAAAATTTAACTGAATCTACATCAAAAATATCTTTAATAAGGTGTTCGATATCTTTCACATCATAGCTTGAATGATTATAGATATCCACTTGGATAAGTCCCTCGATATGCCATGTGAGACGAGCTTCTTTAGAACGAACGACCAATATATTGGGAGTAGTTGCAAGTACTTGAAATTGCTTTTTTTCTAATTTTTTACGGATTGACTGCGAATCAAAAGGTGTGGAATTGTTAAAATACACATTCCAACGTTGTGGATTATTAGGACAGCGGGTAACTGAAAATTTAGGTTTGATCATTAATGATACTCTCATTACGCAACATTCTTGGGCACTATCAAAATATATTATAACTTACAGGGAAAATTGAATGACTTGATTTTACGTTATATTATTTTTCGAAACATTTTTATAACGCAGTAGTTATATATCTTAGTTGTAATTGATGAAAATTAGTTACATTGAAGTATGAAAAAAGGGAAAATAGTTTCCAAAACGTAACAGATCTATCTATTTTTTATAACTTCGATTGAGATATATCTAAAGTATCTCTAAAAATAAAAAAAAGGGGATGAATTTGTTCTTTAGAAAGAAAGAAATAATTTGTCTTTCTACAGTTTCGATCTTATTTTTAGGCGTTTTTTCTTTAGTTAATAATCAATTATTTGCAACTGGTGATGTTTCCGAATATCAAGAGATCATCAATTCTTTGTATAACCAAGAAGGAAATTTAATGCAATCTGAAACTGTTGAAAGAAGACTAAATCGTCAAACAGTAATCTCTAATCGTCAATATAAGTATAAAGACTTCTTAAAAACCCAGAAATCGTTAACAGAGGGTTTTAGCCCAAAGCAATCAGTGGGAATTGAATCTCCTACGTTTAAACTTAGTTCTCTGTCTTCTCAGTATGATGAGCATGATCCTATTTATATTGAAAGTGACGAGGAGTTTGTCAATCAAGGATATCCTGGATCAGGAACAATCGATGATCCCTATAGGATAGAGGGATTCAGCTTCGCTAGCTGGGATGACAACTTAATAACGATTAGTGGGACGAGTGTATATTTCTATATAGGTAATAATCTTCTTGATGGATTATATAGCGGATTCAATGCTATACAACTATTCGATGTGACCCACGGAACAATTGAAAACAATATAATCAAAAATTCAGCTACAGGAGTTTATCTATCGAATTCTCGGGAAAATTACATTCGAGAAAATGAAATTTTTAATAATGAATTCGGAATCTATCTTGAAAACAAAGCTGGAATGAACTTTATTCGGTCTAATTCTATTTATAACAACAATGAAGGAATCTATATCTTTAATGATCCTTACTCTGTTTTAGAGTTATGGCCGAATCAACATATTTTTGCTACAGATAGTGACAGCATTATTTGGAAAGCTATCTGGTTTGAGATGTACTCTGAGTTCCCTATTGAAGAGGTTCATGACGACCTACTTCAAGTTAGTTTGACAGTTGATGGATATCTAGTTGATGCATCTTTTTCAGAGGTTTACTTTGATGGTGAACAATGGTGTTTTGATATATCTTATCTCTCTGATCCTCTCTCTGTTGGAGACCATGAATTCGCGTCACAGTTTGTACTTGCTGGTGAAACTTTAGGTGAACCCATTGCTTATGTTACAGTAATATCGACACCGTTTATGCGTAATTTTATCATTTTTAACATGCTTTTTGATAATCATAACGGAATCCATCTCCAGAATTCCAATGATAACATTATTGGAGTTAATACTCTTATCAATAATTATGGAGAAGGTATTGGTGTTTATGGTTCATCTGAAAATCGCATTGTGTGGAATCAGATTGAGCAAAGTGGAATGAAAGGAATTATGGTGGCCCACGATTTTGGATGGAATCTTCCTTCTGAGTTTAACACAATAGCTAACAATACGATCTTTGGAGGAGCTGAAGATGGTATAAGTCTGGAATGGGTGTGTGAAAATGTAGTTGAAGATAATGAGCTTTTCGGGAATGAATGGGCTGGAATTCGACTCTTTGGGACATCTAGTTACAATAGCATTCTGGATAATATTATTCATGATAACCGGGGCGGTGGAATCGCTTTTGAATCCTATTCGGAAGTTCATATGCGGTTCTGGCAAAATATCACCGCTACCGAGGCTGACCATATCTCGTGGCAGGTAACAGGTAACTATGAGGATGTAGATCAAGCGTGGTACGAACATGACAATTTAGAGACCCTCTTGACGGTTGATGGCGAATTAGTTGACGTTTGGTACTCTGAGGTCTACTGGGATGATTGGGGTGACCCTGAAAACCCGAAAGTATGGCATTTTGATGGCTATTACTACTCGGAGCCACTACCCGTTGGAAAACATGAATTTGTCACTCGATTTGTGCTTGATGGAGTGCCTCTTGAAGAATATACAACTACTGCAATCGTGACTGTGCTTCCTGCGACTGACGAAAATTACATATCTCATAACTATATTGCTGGAAATGAGATATTTAGTAATGAATGGAGTGGGATTTATGTTTGGAAGACATATCAGAATCATATAACGGAGAATCAAATCTATCAGCATAATGGCGATGGTATTTATCTTGAGGATTCTACAGACAACATTGTCGACTCCAATATTATATTTGGAAACAATGTTGGTATTGGTGTTCGGTCTGCAAATTCTAATATCCTTACCAATAATGAGATATTTGATAATTTCTGGAATGGTATCGATATTTCAGGGGTTGCTAGCGAAAATAGTATTACAGAAAACTTGATTCATAATAACGGGGGTGCTGGTATATGTCTTGATTCGTATTCGGACGTTTTTATGCGTTTTTGGCAAGACATCACTGCTACTGAAGCTGATTATATCTCTTGGCAAATGACATGGGGATATGTAGATAAAGATCAAGCTTTGTACAATCACAGTAATTTAGAGACCCTTTTGACGGTTGATGGTGAACTAGTCGATGTTTGGTATTCTGAGGTCTATTGGGATGATTGGGGTGACCCTGAATGGCCATATCAGTGGCATTTCAATGTTGATTATTTCTCGGATCCTTTACCTGTGGGAGAACACGAGTTTGTAGTTCAATGTATCTTAGAAGGAGAAATCATACTAGAACACACGGCATATGTTACCATTATTCCTGCCACGGACGAAGATTACGTATCTCATAATTATTTATCTGGAAACGAGATATTTGGGAATGAATGGGGTGGAATCTTTATTATGAGATCTCACTATAACATGATAACCCAAAATCAGATAATTGACAATATCGGTTGTGGTATAGAACTTTTAGGCTCTCATAACATTATATCTGAAAACTGTGTAAGTGGAAATGGATTTGAGGGTATTAGATTATCAGGTGACGATAGTAGAGATATCTATTCTGAATTTAATACGATTGAGTGCAATGAGATCAGTGGAAACGGTCAAACCGGTATCAATCTTGATTCAGCCAATTATAATCTTGTAGTTTATAATGAAATTTCTGAGCATCCAGAGGTTGGTATTGGTCTTGGTGGGAAATCTAGTAACAATATTCTCTTGGAGAATGTTATTTACAACAACTGGAACGGTGGTATTTCTCTAGATTCCTACTCTGAAGTACAAATGCGTTACAGGGAGGATATTACCGCTACAGAAGTAGATTACATTTCGTGGCAGGTAACCCTTTTAGAACCAGAATACGATGATATTTTATATTGGTACAATTCTCTTGTAGCAGAATTGACAATCGATGGCGAAGTAGTAGATATCTGGTATTCAGAGATATACTATGATGAAGAATGGCAGCAATGGCGTTATGACATTAACTATTACTCGGATCCGTTACCTATTGGAGATCACGAATTTACAACGGAATTCTTTATTGAAGGAGTATTGCGAGAGGAATGGACAGCAACAGCTATAGTTTCGGTGCTTCCTGTTACGGACGATGACTATGCTTCACACAATTCTATCGTCAATAATGAAATATTCAGCAATGGCTGGACTGGAATCAATATCTGGAGAGCTCACAAGAACTATATCTCGCAGAATATCATCTCTGAGAATGGTTTCGCTGGAATCTTACTAGATACTTCGAGTTACAACATCCTCGATATGAATGTTATTTCCTATAATTCTGAACAGGGAATCTGGATCGGAAATTCTGAATTCAATGAACTCACTAATAGCTACATTAGTTCTAATGGGGCTGATTCGGGACTTAATCTTTATCACTGTTCAAACCACTTAGTATCAGGAAATACTATTACAGAGAATATGTTTGGGATTCTCCTAGAGGAGTCAGATAGCAATAGAATAATAGGGAACATTGTCAGCGATAATTACGAAACTGGAATCCAATTGATGGGCACATCTAGTGGCAATACAATCGATGGAAATATCATTCATCGCAATGGAGTCCATGGTATTGCTATTGATTCCTACACCGAAGTTCACATGCGTTACGGGCAGGACATCACTGCTACTGAAGTGGATTACATTTCGTGGCAAATAACCATTATAGATCCTACCTACGATGGCATTTTATATTGGTATAATTCCCTTGAAGTAGAATTGACAGTCGATGGCGAATCAGTAGACATCTGGCATTCAGAGATATACTATGATGAGGGATGGGAACAATGGCGCTATGACATTGATTATTATTCGGATCCATTATCTGTTAGAGACCACGAATTTACAACGCAATTCTATCTTGACGGAGTATTGCAAGAGGCTTGGACAAAGACAGCTATTGTTTCCGTGCTACCAGCCACGGATGATGACTATGCTTCGCACAATTACATTGCCAATAATGAGATATACAGTAATGTATGGGCTGGAATCGGTTTTTGGAGAGCTAATAAAAACTCCATTGTGAGAAATACAATTAATGAATGTGCAATTGGTATATATCTACGTGGTTCAACTGTAAATCTTATCAAAGATAATGTTGTCTTTGAAAACAGTATGACTGGAATTGTTCTCACCCGAGAATCTAATTTCAATGAAGTCAAGAGAAATTTCGTGAATGGAAACAATCTGAATGGAATAGTTATAGCCTGGAGTAATACGAATCAAATAACCAGAAACTATATTCAACAAAATATGGTTAATGGAATTATCCTCATTGGATCGGATCATATAAAAATTAGCAGAAATATTGTTGTAGACAATTATGAAGCGGGCATTCTTTTAGAAGAATCTAGTGAGAATTCAATTCGTCGTAATGTCCTGAAAGACAACAGTAACGCTGGAATCGCTTTGATAAGTGGTTCACATGACAATAGAATTTTCCGAAACTTAATCCAAGGAAGCTATTTCGGCATACTTCTCGACTCTTCTAATAAAAATCACATCTCTCGGAACGTTGTTTATAACAACGATGAAGGTATTTGTCTCTCCTATTCTAGTAGCAATCGTCTTTCACGAAACTTTGTATTTTTCAACAGTATTGGTATCCATCTCATTGGATCTAGTGACACTAGACTCTCCCGTAACAAGGTTTTCCACAATGACATAGATATTCTAGAAGAACCATAAGGAAAAGACACTTTTTCCTCTGTTCACTCCTTTCTCCTTTTTTTTTCTTACTTATATTTTCAGATAGACATTCTTATTATTATTAAATTGCTTGTTGCTCTTAATTAGAGTATTTTGACCATAAAGCGATTTGGATAGAGTTACAATATGAAAGCAGTATGTCTTATCTCTGGAGGTCTAGATAGTCCTGTTGCAAGCCAGATTGCCATTTTAAACGGATTTCATCTATTTTTAGTACATTATCATAATTTTCCATTTCACTCACTAGGGACTCTAGAAAAGGTTGTCGCTCTTAGTAACAAGATTTTAGAGCGTAATTCAAAATATCCTATGTTTTTAACGATTATTCCTAATGGTAAAAGCCAAGAAGCTGTATTAAATAATCTTAAAGGGGTAGAAATTCGTCAAACATGCTTACTGTGTCGAATGCAGATGTTTGTCAAAGCAGAGATGTACGCTCAACAAATTGGAGCTGATATTATCGTCACGGGAGAAATTTTAGGTGAACAGGCAAGTCAAACCTTGGATAATTTACCGATAGTTGTCTCCAAAGTTGATATACCTACATTTAGACCTCTAATAGGGTATAATAAAGAAGAGATTGTTCAGCTTTCGAAAAAATGGGGTTTTTATGATCTTTCTATTCAACCAGGAGGTTGTTGTAGTATTAATCCTAAATATCCAGAGACGAGAGGTCAGCTAGAAGTTATTACACGAATTTATGATCGCATGACTGACATAATACAAACTTCCGCTCTAGAAGAGGTACAAAAGGCACAGACATTCTCACTTCCAGTTGATTTAGAGACTGTACTTAAAAAAGTCGAAATTTAATTAATGTCATTCATAAGTCTTTTTTTCGATTCTAATGAAAATCCTTGTAACAGGGGCCACTGGATTTATAGGTAACGCATTTGTACAAGCGTTAATTGCAGAGAGAACCGATTATGATGTTTATAGTGCTGTAAGAAAAAGTTCTAATATTGAGGACTTAGAAAAATTTAATGTTAAATTCATTGATTTTGATTTAACGGATTTCACAACTTTTGGATCTGCTGTAGAGGGCATGGATATTGTGGTTCACTTTGCTTCTCCTTATAAAAACTGGAATCGTGCCCCAGAAGATATACTCTTCTCCCGTAATGTTGTAGCTACTCAAAAATTAGCAGAAGCGTGTCTAGATGGTCAAATTCAGCATTTTGTATATTGTTCTACCACTGAAGCTCTAGGAAAAGTCATAAATGGTACAGAAGAATCAGATTATAATCCTGATGAGATCTATGGTAAAACTAAAATGGAAGCTGAAAAAATTCTAATAGAAATGCAAGAACGGCGGGGATTTCCTCTGACTATCGCAAGGCCAACTGGTGTCATTGGATTTGGGGATTGTTTTCCATTTACTGATTTAATACTAGCTGTTGAAAAGAAACTCATTTTACTTCCGAAATTTCTTCCAGGGTCAGGTAAAGGAACCATACACTGGACAGATATTGAAGATATTGTACAAGGTTTCATTAAAATCATTGAAAAGCCAGAAAAATCAATAGGTCAAATATATAATCTTGCATCAAATCAAGCTCAAACTTGGAATGAAGTAGTTAAAACCATATGCAATAGTCTTGGGTTAAAATCATCAACTTATCATATCCCTGTTTTTCTTGCAAGAATAGGTGTTCCTTTATTCAGAGTTTATTATAAAATCCGAGGAGTGAAAAATTTCATTCTTTATCCGAATGCAGTCAAAAAATTACAAACTAGTCGAAGCTACATAAATTCAAAAGCCAAAAAGGAACTAGGATTTAATCCTACAGTTGATTTCGGATCATCAGTCCATAACGCTGTGTCCTGGTTAAAAAAGCAAGGACTATTAACACAGAGAAATTAAATAATCCCCGAGGTTAAGGTAGATAGATAAATAAATCAACCCAAGGAGAATTGCAAAAATTCAGTAATCTCTTCAACATAATCCCCAAGGAGAAGACAATGGTGATTTGCAATCGATCCTTGAAGAAAATACTCAACAGAGCGATCTAATTTGACTTCAACATGAGTTCGACAGGCTGCGTTATTAGCAAGATTCTTCGTAATACATCCTTTTGCAACCCACCATTTTGAAAGATTACTCCCACCTACTTTAAGTATTGTCACTATTTGCTCTTCAGGAAGAGATCCCCGAATTGCCACACTCTTGTTTGTTTCAAAATGTGATATTATTGAATAATTAGTTACCATTCGTATAGGGATGGTACAATGAGCTAACTTTACAGTATTTGTTTCATCATTTATGTCAACGACATTCGCCATAAAAACAGGTTTTCCACAGATTAAATGTGAGACTAACATGGTAAATGTCGTAGGAAGATCCCCTTCACATCCTGCTATCATACCTTGGTCATTTAAATAGGATAATGCAAAGCATGATGTGATGTCAGTTTCTAAGACGAATGTAAAGCATTCCACAGAAATTGCTGACAAATTATATTTATGATAGAGTTTAGTAAGGGCTGATAGGACAATTTCAGCAGCTTGAACTTCATCTTTACTTATACTACAGTTTGTCGCTTGATCAATGAATTGTTGTCCTATCTTTCCCAGAGTAATAGCGCCCTTATCTATTTTTTGAATCAAATTTGAAATAGGAATATGGACAAATTGTGTCCCCCAATTCTTGCTAACTTGTTCCTCATCCACTTGAGATGCTATAAGCCATTCCGAAGATGTTCCTACTAAACCAATTCTTGCTGATGTGAGCTTCTCAAGAATCTTGACATATTTTTGATGTCGTGTTAAATAATCAATTATTTTATCCATTGTTCCATGTTGAATTCGTGTTGGATACCCTTTTTGGGTGAGAAAAGTGCGCGCTTCCATTGCAGCGGGGAGAGAGTTGTTAAGATTATAACTCAATAAAATAATACGTTTTTTTTCTTCCAATTTGGTAATAAAGTCAGCAATAGCGTTTTCAGTCCCTCCAGTACCAACGAAAAGAAATAATCGATGTTCAAGAAAATTCTCTTTCATTTCGAGACTCTTAAATGCATCAAGATACTCCAATGTGCTATAAATACGTATTCCAGTTGATGAAATATTAGAGATAAGTTTTGATCGTGTTTTCTCATTGGAAACAGGAGAAAAAAAGGGAATGACAACAATTTCCATACCATTCACACTAGAACCAAGTTGAATTATTTTTTTAAAAAACTTGTTTTCGCTCTGAATAACTGTCAAGGATGATGAAATCATGACTTTGAGTAAGCAGCCTCATATCAAATTAAAAAAAGTGGACAAATTTTGTTTGATAAGCGGTAATCCTGATAGGGTTCCAATCATTGCTAGTTATTTACAAGAATCCCACCTTTCAGCTGATCATCGTGGCCTTGTGGCGTATAAAGGAAAAACCCCGAAGAAATATATCCCTGTAACAGTATTAACGACAGGAATGGGTTGTCCTAGTACAGCAATCGTGTTAGAAGAAGCATTTCGTGCTGGGGGAAGATTTTTTATAAGAGTAGGTTCAACAGCGGCTTTAATTGGTGGGAATGATATGGGTATTGGTTCATTATTTATACCACATTCCGCAATCCGAGATGAGGGAACTTCATCCCAATTAGCACCACTAGAGGTGCCAGCTGTTGCCACACCTAGAATCTATCAAGCTTTGTGTACAGCTGCAAGCAATCTCGGTGTTTCATATAATACAGGAATAGTCTGGTCTACTGACATATATTATTCAGATGAAACAAACCATTATACAAAATATACTCCCAATGGGGCTGTATGTGTTGAAATGGAATCTTCAACATTATTTATTTTTGGATCAAATAAAAAAATCGAAACAGGGGTAATTTTGACTTCTGATGGGAATTTAGAAGATAGAGTGAATATCTATACTGGTGATGTTGAAAAAAATAAAAAGATTTTCGAACTAGGGGTTCAAAAGTCCATTGAATGTACCATTGCGGCGATAGAAGCTTTAGAACCATAAATTAAGTTGTTATTGGGAAGGTGGGATAATGTCTTGATGATTTATCCGCCTTCTTTTATGTATGGAATCCCATCTGCTGCGGGGGGTCTCATTCGTTTGGCAATGGCTGCAACAGCAACAATTGTTATTAGATAGGGCATTGTAGGAGTTAATTTTTCAAGGTGTAAACCCCATACAATCCACCCAACACCTGCTGCCTCCAATTGGAATCGAAAAGCGTACGCAAATCCAAATAATAAACTCGCCAAGGCGGCCCCAATCGGACTCCAGCCTCCAAAGATCAATGCAGCAAGAGCTACAAATCCTCTACCAGATGACATGTTTTGTCTAAAAATTGGGGAGTCACCTAAAGTTAAGGCTGCACCTCCAAGAGCTGCGAAAACACCTGATAGTACAACACAAACGTACCGTAGATAATAGACATTAATACCGAGTGTATCAGCTGCACGGGGATGTTCTCCTACAGCCCGAACTCTGAGTCCAAAGGAGGTTCGCTGAATAACCCATGCTGACACAAATATCAGTATAATGAAGATTATAACCATGGGGTCAATACCTGGGGATCCACCAGCGAGATCATGCAGAAATTCTCCAATAATTGGGACTTCCTCTAAAAATGGTATTTTAATATTATCAATTCTAGCCACACGTGGACTAGTTCCACGAACGCCCCAAACGACAAATAATCCCAGTGTAGTAATTGCGCTAGCAACAATGTTGATTGCTACTCCTACGACAACCTGATCAGCACGATATTTGATTGATGCAATTGCGTGTAAAAGACCCATCAATGCCCCACCAACGATTGCTCCTAAAACACCGATCCAAGGATCCCCTGTTATTGAAGTGAGCCAAACAGCTACAAAGGCTCCACTCAGAAGCATGCCTTCAAGGCCGATGTTAACAACTCCTGATTTTTCAGAAAACATTCCTCCCAAGGATGCAAACCCAATTGGAGCAGCTATGCTCAAGGTCATTGACATTAATAGGAAAGGGTCAGTTTCGAATATAAAATATGAAGTTTGAAGCCCACAGATGAATACAAGAAGAATGAATATGTAGGGTAAAAAGAATACTTTTGAACGATCTCGGGGTAAGGTGACTTTTCGAAATGCTAATATACTTACAATTAGTATTAAAGCTCCTATCATTCCAAGTGCTGTTCCAAAGTCGTCTAAGGTAAAAAAGAATAGATTAACGGTGATTGGAAAACTAGTTGAACCAAATATTATCATAATAATTGTCAGAACCAAGAAAAATAAAGAAGGAATTAAGTAAACCAGTATTGGTTTTTTGTTGGATGGAAGCTGTATTTCTCCAAGAGCCAGCAACTTATCCTTTTTTTCACGAGCTAGCCATTCAAAGAAGCATATAGAACTTATTGTTAGAGTAAATAATCCAAAAAGAACAAGATCTTGTCCAAATAGTTCAATGAGGAAAATGAATTCCACAAATCCTTGAAAAATTATGACTAGAATAAACAAATTATTAGAGATATTACTCCAATAATCTTTCTTTTTAAGCAGAAAATAAAATAAGATGGTTAAACAAAAGAAAACAGTGCTTAGAATTGGTTGGAATATGTAGATTGGACGTATTAAATAACTCTCAAATAATATGAGATAAATTGTCCTAACTAACATGTTCATCCAAGGATCAATTTGAGTGTAAATAACGAAGTATATTATCAGTCCAATTGGAATTAGATATGATTTCATATCTGATTGAATTGAATTTCTAATCAGCGTAACTAGATCGTTTCCTTTTTCTTTTAACCAATCACCTTGGGTAGTTTTACCTAAATAAGTAACAATCGACATTGAGAGCAAGGGGATAGCAACAAAGAAGACAATAACACCTTTCAACGTATTTGCAACGTCTCTTGGAATTCCGGCTACCTGTAGAGCTGTACCTGCATCCTTAAGCCATCCAAAGAGGATGGCGCCGAAAATGACTCCAAACGGATGATTTCCTCCTATTAATGCTACTGCGATACCATCAAAGCCATATCCAGCACTGAAACCAGCAATAAAGCGATAATGGAATCCCATTATTTCCAATGCTCCTGCAAGTCCCGCAAGAGCTCCTGATATCAACATAATTTTGATGTAGGTTCTTGGGACACTTATTCCTCCATATCTCGCTGCATCTGGATTATGTCCTACTGCTCTTGCTTCATATCCAATTTGAGTTTTCCATAAAATAATAAAAATGACAATGCATGCTAATATACCAAAAATAAACCCCCAGTGAAGATCAGATACCGACTTGTCTAAAATAGTAGGCATTTTTCCTGCTGAAGCAATTAATGGTGTCTGTGGGGCTAAATTTCCACCACCATATTCTTCTGTGAAAGGAGAAGATATGTCTCCCACAAAAAATAACATGAGGAAGAGTGCGACATAATTCATCATGATTGTAGTAATTACTTCGTGAACACCCCTGGCTTTTAATATTGCGGGAACCAGTGCCCAAAGGGCCCCACCAACAGCTCCTACTATCATCAGTAGAGGAATCATTATCAATGCTGCTAAAAGCGCACCAATCTCTGCGCCAAGAAACCCACTAAAAATTTTTTCAAATTCGATTCCTAAGTACCGATTTAAGCCAAATCCTACTAATGCTGTGATGAAGGCGCCGAAATACAATTGACCCTCAGCTCCAATGTTGAACATTCCAGCTCTAAAAGCTACTGCGACAGAAAGACCTGTAAAAATAAGTGGTGTGGCAAAAAATAGGATGTCAGGTAAGTTTTCAAGCGTGAACATCCCAAGAGTAATTGTATAAAGCGCAAAAATGGGGTCATATCCCATAAAAAGGAATGTAAATATGCCTAATATGAAAGCTAAGAGTATAGAAATAATAGGAACGGCAATTCGATTCCCTATATCACTAAGTATCTCTTGCCATGATCTTCGTTCTTGGTCTGCTACTAAGATGGGTTCAGTCATAAAAATCACATTAATTTATCGAATTGATTTTATCTACATGCCCTGCCATTAACAATCCAAGTCTTTGTTCACTTGTATTTTGAGGGTCTTCATAGGATATTATTTCTCCTTCATACATCACAGCAATGCGGTCTGATAACGTTAATAATTCATCTAAATCACTAGAGACTAATAACACAGCTTTTCCTTCATCTCTCATTTCTATGAGTCTTCTATGGACATATTCAATCACCCCAACGTCCAATCCCCTCGTGGGTTGGCCAGCAAGGACTACTGAAGGATTTTTGGACAATTCTCTAGCGACAATTACTTTTTGTTGATTACCACCACTTAAAGAACGAACTTTAGTGAAGATGGAAGGAGTTCTTATGTCAAATTGCTTCGTCATTCCTCTAGATTCAGTATATACTTTTCCCCAATTTAAAAATTTCGAGAGTAATCCTTTCCTGTACCATTTCTTACGATGATGTAATCCAATAATCAGGTTCTCTGCTACTGTGAAAGCTCCAACAGATCCTGTTTTTTGACGATCTTCCGGAATATATGATAATCCTAGGTCATAAATAGTCCGAGTCCCGAGATCAGTTATATTAGAATCTAATAATTGAATAGAACCATTCAAAATGGTTCTAAGTCCTGTAATTGCTTCAACAAGTTCTAATTGGCCATTTCCTACCACACCAGCGATACCAAGAATTTCTCCACCCCGAATATCAAAATTCACTCCATGAACGGCAATTTGGCCCCTATCATCTTCCACAGTTAGGTCTTGTACTCTTAATATGATCTCACCTTTCTCAGTAGGATTCTTTTGAATTTTCAATAATTTTCGGCCAATCATCATTTCAGCTAATTCTTCAGGAGAGGTCTGCGAACTCTCAACTGTCCCAATGAATTTACCCCG
The DNA here is from genome assembly GCA_020353515.1 of Candidatus Heimdallarchaeota archaeon. Classification (GTDB taxonomy): domain Archaea; phylum Asgardarchaeota; class Heimdallarchaeia; order Hodarchaeales; family Hodarchaeaceae; genus Hodarchaeum. The sequence continues at coordinate 4,900,369 of CP070695.1, read as the reverse complement.
TCTTAAGACAGTGATACGATCAGCTAAAGCCATTGGTTCCTTTAATTTGTGAGTAATAATGATAATAGTTTTCCCTTGTTGCTGTAGTATTCGTAGTGTCTTAAACAATGCAGTTACTTCTTGTGGGACAAGAACAGCAGTAGGTTCATCTAAAATTAGAATATTTGCCCCTCGATAGAGAATTTTAACAATTTCAACTCTTTGTTGTAAGCCAACTGGGAGTTTCTCTATTTTGGCGTCTGGATCTATTTCAAGTCCATATTCACGAGAGATTCTTGCTACTTCTCGTCTCATTGACGATTGATCAAGCCGAATTCCATTGAATGTAGGTTCGGAACCAAGAATAACATTCTCTGCAACAGTCATGATTGGGACTAACATAAAATGTTGATGTACCATACCGATGCCGAGTGACATAGCATCCATTGGTTGTTTAATTGATACTTCCTTCCCATCAACGAATATCTTCCCCTCCTTCCCATCTGGTCCGTAAAGGCCATATAAAATGTTCATTAAAGTTGTTTTTCCAGCACCATTCTCTCCCAATAGTGCATGAATTTCCCCACTCTTGATTTCAAGATTGATATGATCATTCGCTAAGACACCAGGAAATTGTTTTACAATATTAACCATTTTTACAGCAAATTGGTCTGTAGAATGGGCAGTAGAGTGATTGCTGATTGTCAATTAGATAGTTCTCCTATAAAAAAATAATGTACAAACCTTGAGAAATTATAAAAAAAAAGAGGGGAGAGAGATTAAATTGTTTTTGGTGATTATGATTGTCGTCGGCGATTTATTTGGATTGCAGCAAGTCCAATTAACATGAAGACAACCAATAATCCTTCAAACCCAGGTGTGGCCATTTGTATTCTCTGTAATTTTTCCCAATCAGGTGTTTCTTTGACCTTAATTGTGCCATCAATGATGTCTTGTTTAATATTCATCACATGATCCCAACGACTTAGTGAGACACCGTCAAATGTGTAATTTGTTTCCTTCTCTGTTTTGGTATAGGTCATTGGGCTGATTCCAACACCTTCTTCTGCTAATCCTAGAGTTTTTGTTCCTGCTTCCCAAGTGCCATGAATAGTATCATTGATAGCGTTATAGGTAGCTGTTTCTACCAGCTTGAGCATGGAACAAAGGACTGTTCCTTTTGCCTCACCATCTTGATCACTGTCAACACCAATGGCATAGACACCTTCTTCTTCTGCAGCTTGGAAGACACCGATACCTGTACCACCTGCAGCGGCGAAAACCACATCATTATCTTTACCCATAAGTGTTTTTCCCATGTTCTTCCCGCTTGGAATGTCGTTCCAACAATCGGGAGGGGGGAGTGGGCTATAAACCGCTGTAACCTCAATACTGTCATTGATATAGTGTGCGCCCTGTCTATAACCAGCTAAGAATTTATTGATTAGGTAAATGTCCATTCCACCAACAAACCCTATCTTGCCAGTTTCTGTCGTCATAGCAGCCATAGCACCAACTAAGAAGGATCCTTCATGTTCCTTGAATAGATAGTTTTGGATATTAGATCTATTGATTTCATCATCAATTAAAACCCAATTTTGATCTGGATATGTTATTGAGGTTTCATTAAGTGCTGATGTCTGTAGGAATCCAATGCAAATGATTAAATCGTATGTTTCATCTTCTGCATAGTCAGTTTGATAAGTCTTAAACTCTGGGACGTCTTGAGGTTCAACCCAGTTAACAGTGACATTGTCTGGATAATCAGCTAATGCTTGGTCTACTCCTCGTTTACCAGCGTCGTTAAAAGATTTATCGCCGAGACCACCAGTCGCAAAAACAACGCCTACTTTTGTCTTAGCTGTTGCTTTTCCAGCTGAGAATCTCACTTTTGTTGGCCCAGCATCTCGCGATCCCGTGACACTCGAGAGAGTGGCTAATGGCATGAGCAAAATGAGTGCCAATATCAAAATTCTTACTTTTTTCAAGATTTTATCTCCATTAGATGAATTATATATCCCAACTACTTTTCCAGATTTCTCTTACCAAGGAAAAGATCGATTTCCACAGGTTCATCTCCCTGTAGAAATTAGAAATAATTACTAATTTGAGTTGTTTTAATGTTTTCGACTGTTTTTTGAAATATATATATCTATATACTCTCAATAGATCAAGAATGGATCTTTTTTTTTTCTTTCTTTTAATTGAAATCAACATAAACGATCATTGTGTTAATGTTGCAGCTCCAAACCTTGCCCCATAACCTTGGCAGATATGGCTCCCTAACCTCGTCCCGCGTTTTATGGCCTCTTCTAAGTTCGTTCCTTCAAGATAACTAGAAATAAAACCAGCACAAAATCCATCCCCAGCTCCAGTTGTATCAACAGTTCTAACTTGATTAGCAGGAATATGTCCATATTTTTTTTGTGTGGAATAATAACAACCGTTTCCTCCATCCGTTATCAAAACCACCTGTATTTCAGGAAAAAACTCACAAATAATATTTCCAAATTCGTGTATATCGGGTTTTGTTTTATCGTTTGGGTTACTAATTAAAACCTCAAATTCCTCTTTATTGCCCACAAGAATGTCTGAATAAGGTAAGATTTTCGCCTTTATTTCTGGTTTAAATCTCTCAACTGTAGTGTATGCAGCAAGGTTAAACATAGTTAAAGCTGTGGAAGCTCTGTTTTCTTTGATACTCTCAAAAAGTTTGAATATGACATCTTTGATTGGTTGATTCTGAATTGTATATCCAGAAGTATAGAATAAATCACCTTTTAGAATATCAGATAAAGGAAGATCTTCCCATTCAAGGGTATTTTGGCTCTCACGATTAACAATGAAAGAACGTTCCCCATCTGGCTCAATAATTATGAGAATTGTAGCAGTCGATAATTCTTTTGAGACTTTTAGATGACATTCAACATTCATATTTTCTAATTCGTTTTTTACAAAACTACCTGCAGGATCGTCTCCTATTATCCCAATCATTGATACAGGAGTTTTTAGTTTTCCTAACCAGAATGAAACATTTGCAACATCTCCACCTCCATGAATTGTCAAGTTGGAAGAATCTATACAACCACCTAACCTAAAATTATTCAAGGCTAAACGATCTATGAAAATATCAACTGAGATATGTCCCAAACAATAAGCTTCTTTCTGATTATCCAAGCACAATCCTCCAAGTTCATTAGTCTATTGATTTGTTTTTTACATTCGATTTAGGGACGATGTGATGAATTACACATCGAGTTTCATAAGTTTCTTTTTTTCCTTGACCTTCAATCACAACAACAGGACTGTCATAAGAAGCAGGCTCGCCATTGATCAATCTTTGAGTTCTCGTTGCTCTTCGGTTGCATTCATTCACATCACAAATTCCTGTAAGGCGTGTTACCTTATTTGCTCGCCCAACGAGCCAAGGCATTGGTCCAAAGGGTTCACCCCTGAAATTAAGCATTAATCCGCTTACAATGACATGATAACGTTGTTTCAACAGTGTGTCAACAATATCAACCAAATAATCATCAAAGAACTGTGCTTCATCAATTCCAATAATCTTGTATTTTTTTCCCTTCAAGTGTTCAAATATTAACTCTGGATGATTTTCGTCTATCACAATCGCTTGAAGATTTAAGTTGAATGCACGGGAAGCTATTCCCTCTTCTCTAATGTTAACTGCAGGTTTAAATGTTACCCATTCGTGATTTGAATATGATAATTTCTTGAAAAGTATGATAAATACTTCGCTCTTTCCGCTTTTCATCGGTCCAAATATTACCTCTAAATATCCTGGTTTATACACCTCTGACATTGTTAAGTAACCCCTATGATAGATGAAAAGCCCTATTCAAAGGAGAAGTAATAATTATTGAGAATTATTCGAGTTCGTATTTTTTTCTGAGGAGTTCAACAATTGAATCAATCGGTTGGTGATCTGTATTCCAGGGAACCCTCATTACTTCCATTCCGCGACTCCACGTATGTTGTCCTGATTCAATTTCAACCAATAAATCTAGGTACCCTCGGTGTAACTTTTCCAAATACTCTATAGGAACACCAGCTCGTTCGAAAGTTCTATCTCTATTTTGAACCCGTTTCATTGCTACTTCGGGTTCCACATCTAGATATATTAATAGACTGGGAGGGATCAAAGAACATGTCATTGTTTCATATGCACGTGTGTACGTTCGCCATTCGACCTTAGAGATATTACCTTCTAACATGTGTAATCGTGCGAATACTCTATCACCAGGTAATCCTCTATCTAGAACTACCCCCTGATATTCGCTTTCCCCTACGGCCGCAAGACTAGCCTCATAGGCAGCTAACTGCTGTAATGAATATCTTTTATGAAGTAAATCGATCTGCATTGGGAAAGCCCAGCGTTTTGGGTTTTCATAAAAAATTGTTAAGTAATCATTATCAACAGGTTCTTTTATAAGTCGAAGTTTAAGCTCATCAGCAATCCAACCACTGAATGTACTTTTACCTGACCCAATAATACCTTCAACCCAGATAATTGGTTTATAATGAATCATATGATAACAACACTCATTATACGGGATAAATAAAGACAAACATGATCAATGAAGATTATGCAGATAATTTATAACCATTCCTTTAATAAATTTCTTTAGATATTAAAACAATCAACCATTCTCTATAGATTACCATGTCTTCTATAGTTACCTCGGTCTTATTACTCATGATGTTAGAATAATTAACTATTCAAGATTAACAGTCAAAACCTTCAGACTCAAGCTCAAAAACATCCTTCAAAATAGTCAACATGTCATTATTCTTACTGTGTGAATCAGATTCAATATAGAATTTTATTTTTGGCTCTGTTCCAGAAAATCTGATTAATACACTTGAATCATGTTTAAAGTAAATCTTCAAACCATCTAAGAGTGATGTTTTGGAGATTTTTTCAGACCATAGGTTCGGAAGATCGTTAATTAGTTCAGCTACACGGATTTGGTCTCCATTAAGGACCTCAAAGGCCTTTCTAAGGACTTTTCGTTTATCATAAGGTGCAATAACCTTTGAAATCTCCCTCGATTGGGAAATTTCTAGAAGTTTCAGCACAGGAAATAACCCATCTATCCATTTTCCAAATTCTGGGAATAGTAACTTGTTTGGTTCAGCTAAAAATAGACAATGACTATCATTCACAAAATCTCGATTTCTCCCAATTCTACTAAAAACAATCTCTGCTCCTCTTTTCTCAGCTATATCTATAGATTGTAGTGAACAATCACTTGTCAAGATTATTTTCCTTCTGCTTGGATTTGAATAGTCTAAATGGTCACAAAAAAAACTTATTATGGCGGTTGAATTTACAAAGTTCCCATTTTCATCTATTAAAGCAAATCGGTCACCGTCTCCGTCGTGGGCAACACCAATATTAGCACCTTTCTCAACAACCATTTTTTTTAAAACAGAAAGATTTGTTGATGAAGGTTCACTTGGACGTCCAGGAAAAGAAGGATTGAGTGTTTCATTTAATGGGAGTATTTCAAAACCAAAATGCTTGAAAACTTTCGGTGAAACAAGATTGGGCACATTATTCGCACAATCTAGTACAATTTTCTTTTTTGGATTCTTAATCTCAATTTTATTCCTTAAATAGTTAATGTACCCATTAATATATGCACTGGATTTGTCATATTTGGAGATTCCAACATTTTTCCAGAAGTCTGGTGATATCTTAACGGTGGGACTTTCAATTAAATTTTGAAGGTTTTTATCAACTTCAACTTCAAACTTCTTCCCACATTCTCCCCCATTTAAAAAAAACTTGAAACCATTATTAGAGGGGGGATTATGAGAAGCAGTCACCATTACTCCTAATGTATTATCATTAATAGATGTAATATGGGATATAACGGGGGTCGGACATAAACCAATATCAATTAATGTCCCTGAATAATATGAAAATCCACTTATAAAGCACATTTTAAGCAGATCTGATGTGGATCGTATATCAGAAGCGATATATGCTGGTTCAGAAGATTGGAATACCTTCCCAACTGCCATTCCAAGGTTCATACTAAAAAGCGGAGTTATCTTATCATAAGATCCACGTATTCCAGAACTACCAAACCAAGAAGACAAAAATATCCCACATACTTAGAAAAAATAATGTTTACATTAAAAAAGATTCAAAAATAAATAAAGCTAGTTCATAGAAGAATTACCGCAGAGATCAATAATAAGATTAGAATGACAAAAAGTAAACCGGGAATTTCAAATAAACCAATAACAAAACCCCCAATAAAAACTCCTATTACTGTCCCAACTCCAATGAGAACTTGTCTGAGCGACATTGCTTTAGCTAAATCCTCATGACCGACCTTGTCAGATATTAGCGCCATAGGGGTTGCGATAACTGAAACAGCTGCGAAAATTGAAATAATGACTATACTAATCACTATTATACTCAGGGGATTATAGAAAGCCAGGCCTTCCAGTAACATTGGTAACCAATCAAATAGGAAAATGACCATAGCTGAAAGAACTAAAACTGCCATTCCGACATAACCAATAATTAATACTGGTCGTCTTGCCCATAAATCAGAAATCCTCCCCCAGAATAGTAATCCTCCAACACATGAGATAACCAGGGCCGCTGAGATAACAAAAAGAAGTGGGAAAGGTAAGTTCACATCTGAACCACTTGATGTTTCTTCTGTTAATCTTTCAAGGATAGGAATTATAAAAGTAGAAAAGGAAACAATTGTTGAAAAAGCTAACCAGTGAAGGCAGACTTGGATGAACTGAGGGGTGAAAAAAAACTGTAGATCAGATTTATTCCTTTGTACACGTAAAAATTCAAATGAAAATGGGATATAATTTCCTACATCACTAACAAAAAATATGGGGATAGCTGATACAAATAATAAAATCCCAAAAATGACGAAAGCTTGTTCTTTAATCGTACTCCACATAAGAAAACCTATCAGGGCACCAGTAAATCCACCTATAGTAAGTAAGATACTATTGTACGCAAGAGACTCTCCAACGCGATCTTGAGGGCTATGTTGTACCCAAAGCGCAATTACAGATCCAACTCGTATTGCAGCTCCTATTCCCAGAATTGCATTCATAATAAAAACAGTTTCAATAAAAAGGGACTCAGGTGCTAGAACTAATCCAAAAAAGCCGATAAGCGAAACAAAATTAGCTGCAATCATAAGGAATTTTCTTCCATGTAGATCGCTTAAGGTACTAAAAAATGGGCCTAATAGGAACCAAAATGCGAAGTAAACAGCAATTATAATACCACTGATCAAAATATAACCTTTCTCATCCAAATAAGCAGCTAATAGAAGTTGTTGAGAAGTAAAAGCAACAGTTACAATAGTTTGATAAAGACCTATAACTAACAGAGATGGCCGTAAATACAAATCAAAAATCAAAGATTTTGGAGAAATCATTGAGCGTTCCATGAGGATTCACCGTGAAATTACGTTGAAATCTCGTAATAATCAGGAGATTTTGATAAAAGTATATTGCCAGACTCTGTTATGGCGTAAGTATCTTCTATTCCAAGCACTTTTTTTCCTTGGATAAAGAACTTTGGTTCACAAGCAATTATATTACCAGCAACAAGATTGGGTCCCTTTGGATAAAATACGGGCAGTTCATCGAGTTCAAGCCCAACACCATGTCCAATAAAGGCCACTTTGTCAGTAGTGGTTCCCATGAAACGATCTTCAATTCTTAGTTCTTTACTAAGATCTATAACCTCATTATAAAGATCACCTAGGTTCACACTTGGTTTCAAATTAAGATAGAGGAATTTTTTTATCTCTTGAAGAGAATTAATCTCATCTCGGGTTTTAACATCAAATTTTCCACAAATGAACGTTCGAGTGGTATCAGAAATGTAACCTTGATTGTTACCACAGGTGTCTACAATGAAAGGTTTCCTACCTAGTTTTTGACGACTAGGCCCATAAGGGTATTTTAAAGTAAGTCCATAACCAGAGATGGGGGTAAAATGAATGTTCAAGACAGAAGATTGACTTGAAATAACATAAGCATAGTGTAATAATTCCGTGTTAAATCCATAAGTTGTAATAAAGCCATCATGGCCATTTTCAAGTAACCAACGTTCTAATTGAACAGCCAGTTCTATTTCGGTCATCTCAGGCGTAGCAATCTCTGTACAATGTTCGAAGGATCTGTCTACAAGTGAAGCTGCGGACTTAATTTGATTAATTTCATAATCAGATTTGACGGAGCGAAGTCGCCTTAGAATCGAGCTACAATTATCTAATCGAACATTCTTAGCCTTGGATTGCAGAAATTGCACGAAAGAATAGGACAAAGTATCCATCTCTATCGCAATTATCGCAGATTGTTTTATACATAATGTTTCAAACACCTTGGATTTTCTACCAAACATTTTAACTGTCGGTATTTGCGAGAAAGACTTTGCCAACTCAAGATTTCGCTTGACAAGATGAACAGGATCACCCATTGCTGGAATATAAACAGCACCATCATACCCCACACCTGAATAATAATAGAGTTCAGGAGTTGAAAGCAGAATCGCCCCATCAATGTTTTCTTTTTTCAAATAAGATTTAAGTCTTGAGATTCGCGCTTCAATTTCAGATAAAGGGATCCTAGTATAGCTGTTATCCATAATCCATGCTCCATGATAGAATTCAGAAAAAAATACAAAAAGCACGGTAATATTATAATATCATGGAAAAGGATTACAATGATGATTTGTGATTGAAAAATGTACAGATGATAAAAAAGAAAGAAAAATTCAAGCTTTAAAATGAATCGAGTTCATCTAAGGCTTGTTTCACCCGTGAATCTATATCGTCCTCCTTAGTCATACCCACACTCAATCCCTCAATGCTTCTCAGCATCTTTTCCTCACCTTCAGTAAGTTTCATCAGCTTTTTCTGATACAATTCCTTATATTTATCCCCTTTTTCCATGTCCCCAACGCTATAGTTTGCTTCTGAAATAATATATAATGCAGTTGTGAAAGCAGAGGCATTATCTAGGATATCATCAATCGCAAGGGCTTGGGAGGCGTGAGTAATAGCGTCGACGAAGTTTCTATTATCTGTTTGAACCCAGGCCATATTCATAAATGACTCTACTAGTCCTCTATTATAGTTAATTTTTAAGGCAAGGGTTCTTGCGAAGTTATATGATTTTTGAAACATTTCTAAATCATTATTTTGGTAATGAAGTAATATCAGCTGATTGTGAATATCTACTAAATCCTCAACAGCTTCATTCCTGACACCGATTTCGTGACCTTGGTTTAGAATTTCTATTGCCTTCTGGTATTCTCTCCTCTGTTTAAAGGCCTTAGCTTTGATTATTATTTCCTTAAGTTCCTCCATTAGGGGTACACTCAATCCTTCTGTCTTTTTTATCGCATTAGGGGGAAAAAATGATATTTTATGATATGTATAGAATTTCAGATATTTATCTATTTTCTTTTTTCTTCTTATATAATTTATTCGGAACCGAAGAGAGATTTCTTTTGTAAGGGAAATTTATAAAAAACTAAGGTCACAAATTTCTTCAAATTAATTTGGAAGCACGATAGATGTCAAATGAAATGTTATCCAACATGGAATTATCAATTATAGAAATAATATCACAACACAGAGACATACATTTTTTAAGTATTATGACACAGATACAACAGATGAGTGGTATTACTGGTCAATCATTTGACAAAAAGGTGTTTGATGAAAGTTTAGTGAAACTAGAGGAGAAAGGATATATCAGGCGTCTTCCAAGTAATCCTGAAACCTTTGGAATAACTGAAAAAGGCCGAGAGTTAATTTAAATTTGTATTACGAACTCACATTGAAGTGAGAATCTTCATGTTGATAATTCCTTTCGCAAATACACTCCCATTGTAAAGAAATTGCCTGAAACCATAACTCTCCATAGAATATCTTAACTCCCTTAAAGTATTTTGCATTATTTTCTTTGGTCGAAGATAGAATCGTTTATAAGCCCATTTCGTCATTGTTTTCATTTCTTCTCGTGAAATACCAGTAAGTTCAGTTATCGGATGAAAGAGATTATACTTACTGTAATCATGTTCTTTTATCTTCCCACTATTGAGCATATCCTGATAGAATTCTGTGCCAGGATAAGGGGTTGCTAGGGTGAATAATGCTAATTCTGGGTCTAAACGATTAATAACCCAGTTAACTGTATTGATTATTGTTTGTTTGGTTTCACCAGGAAATCCAAAAGATAAAGAAGCCAAAGTGTCCATATGTGCTTTTTTAGCGTTATCAAAATATCGTTCCACTTGATTGATTGAGGTTTGCTTTCGTATCTGGTCTAAAATCACTTGATTCCCAGATTCAACCCCAACGAAGACTAAACGGCAACCAGCTTTTCTCATTAAGGTGAGTAGCTCAAGGTTCCCTGCATCAGCACGAGTTGTAGCACCCCAATAAATATCTTTAATTTGTGAGAGTGCTCGAACCAATCGTTTAACTCGTTTCCTCGAAATAAAGAACAAATCATCTACAAAAGCTGCCGCTTTAAGATCTAAAACTTCACGTAGATACTGGATCTCTTCAGCTATTTTTTCAGGTGACCGAGGACGCCAGTTAGCTCCATAAAATGCTGAAACACTACAAAAATCACATGAGAATGGGCATCCTCGACTTGTTATAACCGAGGTTGCTGGAAATGATGATCCAAAAATTCGGTACTTGTCCATAGGAAGGAGATGTCGAGCTGGCAAGGGAAGATCATCAAGATTTTTTATAGGAGGAGCTGAATCATTATGAATGACCTGATTTTCTTTGTTGAAATAGGAAATACCTTTAATATTGGTCCAATCAAGGCCTTTCTCAATATTCTGGATAAACTCCAATACAGAGTATTCAGCTTCTCCCCTGAAAACAGCATCCACCTTACCATGAGATAATTGTAAACTTTCCATGGGCATTGCTGTAGGATGATACCCTCCTAAAGCGACTGTTGAAACACCCTCTTCCTTTGCTATTTGAGCTGATTCTAGGGTATCATAAAAATTGGGTGTTAGGGTTTGAATTCCAACAAAATCTGGGTTAAATTGTTTTAAATATTTACGATAGGCTTGAGGTGAATATCCTAAGACTGAACAATCCAAAATTCGAACATTGGAAAAACCATTTTCTTCTAACACAGCAGCAATATAACCCAATCCTAAAGGTGGAGCAGTAAAGTTCAAAAAGGCAAGTTGATACTTTGTTACTTCTTTTTGTTTTGTAGGTGGAACAAGGAATAGGATCTTCACCCTGAAAACCACAAAGGGCTCTTTTACTAAGATTAATAAAATGAATGTCTACAATGTTTACGTTTGAGGGACAAGTAAGACAAAATTATAAATAACCACCATTTTTTGCGGAGTATTGTAATTCAGAGTAGTAAATCACTCCAGCGTGAAAGTAAACCATTCTTAATGATGGGATATCACATGATTGATCTTGAACTTACTCATTTTGGAATTTTTCTTATAGCAGGGCTTGCAAGTCCAATTGTCATAAAGGTAGTCCAATATTTACTCGCACCAAACATTCCACGTCTAAAGGCCGCAACAACGACTTACGAATGCGGAGAGAAGCCAATAGGAGATGCCCAAGTTCGGTTTAATACTCAATTCTATACATTTGCAGTTGTGTTCGTTGTATTCGACATTTTAACAATTTTATTTCTTTTATGGGCATTTGCCTTCCAAATTATTGATGCTACTGCCACTGCTATTCTCGTTATGGGATCACTTGCGTTATTCATTTTTATCGGACTAGCATTTTGGATGAAAAAAGGGACAATGTCCTGGGTGTAAGAATCATGTCAAAAATCAAACAAGTAAAAGGATATTTTCGTAATTCAGTTCAAAAAACTTGGGGAATCAAGAAGGAATGCAAAGAACTGGGTGAATTAGAAATATATGAACCTATGCCTAATGTTGTCCTAACTCACTCACGAAATTTTGTTACCGTTATAATCAATTGGCTCCGGAATTGGGCTCAGAGATGCAGCCTTTATCCTGTTTATATCGGCATGAAATGCTGTGCCATGGAAATGGGTGCAGCAATGGCAAGTCGTTACGATACTCAACGCCTCGGGATTTTAGCTCGAGCTAGTCCACGACATTGTGATGTATTATGGGTAAATGGACCAGTTTCAGTGAAATTTGCACCTCGTCTTCGAGATGTATATGATCAGATGCCAGCTCCTAAATGGGTATTTGCAACAGGTGAGTGTGCTATCAGTGGAGGGCCTTTTTGGCAAGCTCCTACAATACTAGAGGGTACAGACCAAGTAGTCCCTGTAGATGTTTATGTTCCAGGTTGTCCTCCCCGCCCAGAAGCCATGTGGGCTGGTCTTCATCGCCTCCAAGAGAAAATCAGATCAGATGGAATTTTTGTTCCCGAACCACTACTTGAAGAACCTCGTGAGTTTTATGACCGAAATCCTCCAGTAACAGATTTCAGATTACGTTATAACGATTTAAAAAAGGAGGGTGAGAAGTGACTGATATAGAAAGTCATGTGAATCAGTTAAAGGAAACATTTGGTACAAAATTAGAAATGGTAGAGATTGTTTCCCCCACTCGTATTCGGTTACGTGTACATGTAGATGATATAGAAGATATTATGCAATTTATTGCCTCGGAATTGAACTTTACATCGTTAGAAACAATTTCAGGAGTAGATTATGAGACATATTTCGAGGTAGTATATCATCTTGATAGATGGGATGGTGATGCAACAGTAATCCAAGTTCATGTTAAGATTGAGGACCGTGAAACTCCCACAATTCCATCTGTAACTCCTATTTGGGGGTCAGCAAATTGGCATGAAAGAGAGTTATACGATCTTTTTGGGATTAAGGTTGAGAATCACCCGAATTTAAAACGGCTTCTTCTTCCCGAAGAATGGGATGAGTATGAACATAAGCATATTTCAGAGTTACATCCTATGCGCCGTGATTATCAATTGCCTGAAAAACCATTCTCTTTCAAACCCCAAGAAAAATAAAGGGAAGTAAAGTCATGAGTGAACAGATGTATATTCATATGGGTCCCCAACACCCTGTAAATCATGGTTTATGGACTCTGAAAGTGAGGACTGCAGGAGAACTCGTTGTTGACGTGGAAGTTTTAATCGGGTATATCTTCCGAATGATTGAAAAAATCGCTGAGACACGTCCTTATAACGCCATTCAACCTTTAACTGACAGACTCTGTTATAATTCAGCAATGAGCTGGGAGGCATGTTACACAATGGCTGTAGAAAAGCTAATGGGAATGGAAATCAGTAGAAGAGCTCAATATATTCGTACAATTATGTTGGAGCTTCAACGTATTGCCTCACACTTAACTTGGTTATCAGCTTTCACAGCAGATGTGGGGGTAATTTCAATGCAGGTTATCTCCTTCCGGGAAAGAGAATATGTACTAGATCTATTGGAGCATGTAACAGGATCCCGAATGATGTATAATTACTTCACTGCTGGTGGTTTACGTCGTGATTTACCACAGGGATTCATGGAAGATTGTCATAACCTTACTTATTATCTAGAGGAGCGAATACATGAATATAAAGCCATTCTTGAGGATTCAAAGGTTTTTCGACTAAGGAGTGAGCAAGTGGGAATAATAAACAAAGATGATGCATTAAATCTCGGTGCTACAGGCCCTGTATTACGTGCTTCGGGGGTAAAAGCTGATTTACGGAAGATTGAACCCTACTTGGTGTATGATGAACTTGAATTTGAGGTTCCAGTGCGGTCTGCTGGAGATTGCTTTGCACGATATGAGATTCGAATGGAAGAAATATTTCAATCTTTAAAGATAATCCGTCAAGCACTTGAGAAAACACCTACAGAGGGGGAGATTTATCAAAAACCTCCGCGAAAGTTGCCTTCAGGTGATGTTTACTTCCGAACAGAAGATCCTCGGGGAGAAGCAGCATTTTATATTGTTGGGAATGACGAGAGAACTCCCTACCGCGTGAAGATAAAATCCCCTGCATATTCCAATTTAGCAATAATCAATTTTATTCTTAGAGGGGTTAAGGTAGCAGATATAGCGCCTACTGTTGCAAGTATTGATCTGTGTATGGGGGAAATCGACCGATAGGTGAAGAAAATGGGTTTTGGTTTGTACGATTGGCTTGTTGATGATTGGATTTTGCCACTTTTAACAGAAAAGCTTCTATTCTTACCAGCACCACTAATTCCAATGGAGCAAGAAGGACCAATAAGGTCATTTATCATCGATTCATTGGAAATGACCACTATCCTCGTATTTCTTATTGTCAACACAATTTTGTTAATCTTGTTAGAAAGAAAGGTTGCCTCAGGGAGAGCGTGGACTGCACGGGGTCCTGTATTTATAGATCTTAACTGGGGCCATTTCTTTTCTTGGCCCTTTGGAAAAAGAACATGGAAAATTGGATTGTTGCAGAACATTGCTGAATTCCTGAAATTTTTCTCAAAAGAGGATATTGTACCTGAAAAAGCAGATAAATTTCCATTTAATATTGGCTTCTTTGCTTTTGTGGTCGCTCCTCCGTTTATACTAGGAGCTTTATTACCTCTAGGTGCAGTTACGGTAATTGCAAGCCCTGCAGTCGGTTTTTTACTCATCTTTGCCCTTTTTTCATTGTACCCGGTAGGTGTTCTAATAACGGGATGGTCTTCAAATAACAAATATTCTCTCTTAGGAGGATTTCGGTCAGCAGCTCAAATGATTAGCTACGAGATACCATTAATGCTCTCTGTTACTGCAGTAGTGTTAGCTACAAATTCTTTCTCTTTCGTCGATATTGCATACCAACAAACGATGACAGGATGGGGACTACCCTTTGCTTTTCTGATGCCAATTGGTTTCATAGTATTTATGGTTTCATTGGCAGCTGAAACGGAGAGAATTCCCTTTGATATTCCAGAGGCTGAAGCTGAATTAGTCATGGGTTGGAGGACTGAACTTACGGGATTTCGATATATGATGTCAATGGCAACAGAATACTTCATCCTCCTAATTGGTGCTTTTATTGGAGTCTTTCTTTTTTGGGGAGGAGCCTATCTACCCTTTAATATTTTAAAACCACAAATTGAGTCTATTCATCTCCTTGCGTTCATAATTGTAACAATAAAACTGTGGATATTCATCTTCTTATATGTCTGGGTTCGTGCGTCATTACCAAGGGTAAGAATAGACCAATTGCTTGATATTGGCTGGAAGAGATTAATTCCTCTCGCGATTCTAAACATTATTGTTGTTATAATAATTGTCGTGAGCAATCCCAAACTTTTTGGAGTGATTTGATAAATGGTGAATTTTCGTTATATTCCAAATCTCTTTATTACTCGTCCCTTAGCGTATATCTTTCATCATTTCTTGAAAAGGCCTATCACAATACCTGATGGTGATCGTAGAAATAAAGATACTATTTACTTCCCAGAGGAACTTGCAAAGAAAGGAGAAACAATCTTAGATCGGGATTTTTCTTTTTCAGACGTTTTCAAACACACTCCTCATATTTCACCTAATTATCGTGGATTATTAGCCCTAAATCTAATGAATTGTACAGGTTGTAAAGCCTGTTACCGAGCATGTCCCAATAAATGTATTGAAATGGTTCTACTCGAACCTCAACCCCCTCACTGGGAGAAAAAACGACCATTGGAATCACCTCAGATGTTCATCGGTCGCTGCATGTATTGTGGTCTGTGTGTTGACGCCTGTAACTTCGATGCCTTATTTCATTCAGCAGGATTTGATGGAGCCTCCTCCCAGAAAGAAGATTTGTATTACAGTTATCTGGATTTATACGGTGTTTTCAAACTGTATTTTCCAGATGAACATGCTAAACAGCAGAAAGAGTATATAGAGACTCATGGGAAACCAATAGAAGATTTTCTAACTCATGAGAAGAAAAATACAGATGATTGAAAATGGCATTAATTAGTACTGATTTATTTCAAGCTTTGGAATTTCTGGTTTTATTCCTATTGATTGCTTATACAACAGGTTCCGCATTCTTAGCTGTTACAGTTAAAAATGTTTACCACGCTGTCTTATGGTTAATTTTCACGTTGTTAGGGGTAGCGATGATATTCCTTCTGTTTGCTGAATCAGCATTATTACTTGTAATTCAAATGATTGTGTATGCTGGAGGGATCACAATTCTAATGTTGTTTGCGATTTCTCTTTCTGGAAAAGAGGCAATGTTTGAGGAACAAAAGGGTTTTAAATTACTAGACTGGCGGTTGAGCTTTGCTGGGGGCTTTATTTTACTTATTATTGCCTTTTTCGTCCTTTCACAAGTCAGTAGTATTTTTTGGCAGAAACCTGACCTGACAAATAAACCTAGTGAATTAGAATTAATAGGTAATATGACCGAGATGCTATTCACGGTTCATGGAGGGACTATATTGGTGTTAGGATTCCTTTTACTTGCAGCAATGCTTGGTAGTGTTTATCTGGTAAAAAAAGAGGTGGAAGACCTATGATTGACATAGATGCTTCGGTATTTGTTGGGATTGCACTAATACTGTTTTTAATAGGTTTTGCAGGATTTATTAAATCTCAATCAGCAGTCCGAATGCTAATTTCAATTGAAATAATGATAAACGCTGCAAACATTAATTTTGCAATTTTTGCCTTATATAATGATCTTACTTTTGTTACTGGACATGTGGGTGTTATTATCAGTATTGCATTAGCCGCAGCCGAAGCTGCAGTAGGCCTAGGGATTATTTTATCGATTTTTCGGACTCATGGAACAATAGATGCAACAGATTTCATTGAATTGAAAGGTTAGAAAGGTGGAATAGAATTTGGCAGAAGAAATAATCTTTGGTAACTTAGCATTCCTGATATGGTTAATTCCAATCTTGGCCTCGTTTATAGTCCTTTTCCTTGGAAAATTTGTCGATAAAACCGCTCATGGAAACGCAATTGCATTAGCAGCAATGGGAACCAGTCTCATTCTAACTCTTCTCATTTCAGGGCAAATATTATTCCTATTACTCTTTGGAGGGCTTGATGTTGAATATGGTCACCCTTTGTTAGAAAAAAGCTTTTCAATTCTCAATTGGATTGAGATTGGAAGTTTTAAACTCGAAGTAGGAGTATTGATTGACCCTCTTTCAGCAATAGTCAGCTTAATGGTGTCTTTCGTCGCTTTTCTAGTTGTTGTCTACAGTAGAAGTTACATGTCTCATGAGGGTTCACCCCGCTATTATGCAGAGATTTTACTATTCTCTGCTGCAATGCTAGGTCTTGTTTTCTCCCCTAACTTTATTCAACTATTTTTATTTTGGGAAATCATGGGGGTTTGTAGTTACTTACTCATAGGATACTTTTATGATAAAGAGGTCGTTCCTGAAGGACAACCTCATCCTGCATCCGCCGCTAAAAAAGCTTTCTTAACAACAAAGGTAGGAGATGTCTTTTTATTTGTTGGAATAATTCTTCTTTGGGTTCAAACTCATACATTTGATTTTATTGAACTCAGAGAGGCTCATGGTATAGAACCAGGATTATTGGTCATAATTGCCTTATGTATATTTGGAGGGGCTGTAGGAAAATCAGCACAGTTTCCACTCCATGTTTGGTTACCAGATGCTATGGCTGGTCCAACGACTGTCAGCTGTCTTATTCATAGTGCAACAATGGTAAAAGCAGGGATATTTTTAGTTGCCCGAAGTTATTTCTTATTATTTGAACATTCCGAAGAAGCAATATTAATAGTTGCTTTAATAGGCGGTATTACAGCTATTATGTCTGGTACAATTGCTTTGGTTAAAACGGATATAAAGGGAGTGTTAGCATACAGCACAATTTCACAATTAGGATACATGACCATCGGATTGGGCGTTGGAGGAATGGCTGTAGCCGTGTTTCATATTATTAATCATGGAATTTTCAAAGCACTCCTCTTTCTATCTGCGGGTTCTGTGATTCATGGCTCTGGAACTCAAGATATTCGTGAGATGGGTGGATTAAAGGAGAAAATGCCCCATACATGGAAAGTCATGTTGATTGGATCTCTTTCTTTGGCAGGAATTGGAAATGGATTTTTCAGCAAGGATGCAATAATTCTGCATACATTATACAAAGCCCAGCTTTCAGATTTTGGTCCTTTGATCTGGTTAGTGTGGTTTTCCTCAGTGATCACTGCGTTCTTGACAGCGTTCTACATATTCAGGATGTGGTTCCTAGTATTTCCAGGAACAAATCGCAATCCTGAACATCATATCCATGAATCTGATCCATGGATGACAGGTCCATTATGGTCTTTAGCGATAGTCTCGCTAGTTCTTGCTGGAATTTATTTCCTCGGAAATATCCCTGTTTTTAATATTGGCATTCCCCTTCTTAATTTTGAGCATCGCCTTGTTGAGTGGCTAGAAGGTCCATGGCTGTATGAGTTACCTCACATTGACCTAGACCTTACAATTCTAACTCAGGTTTCATCAATTATTTTAGCTGTCTTAGGAATAGGATTAGCATATCTGATCTATTATCCACGATCGGAAGCCCAAGTTAGTTTCATTGAGGGTGATCCTTCATTTACTATAGAAGTTCCAGAATCCTCGGATTCAATCACAAAAATGCAAATTGGAATGCGTTCTATTGTGCGTAAAATTAAGATCTCACCCCCTGGTCGTGGGATTCAACGTGTTTTAGAAACTGGGTATTATATTGATAATCTATTTCTTGGTTTAGTCTATTTCATCTATGAATATTATTGTGAAGCAATGAATTGGATAGAGCGAAATATCTTTGATGCTGCAGTCCGCTTCACTGGAAGGGTAGGGTATGAACTCTGTGGTCTCTCCAAATGGTGGGATGATCATGTTATTGACGGATTAGTTCGTCTGACTGCAAAAGCGTCTGTAGCTCTCTGCGGTTTAGCCAAGGCCACAGATGAACGTGTGATTGATCACGGTATCATTCGAAATTCAGCGAAGGGAGTTATGAAGACGGGGGGTTATCTCCGTCGTATTCAAACCGGAGTGGTTGAAAATTATGCTCTCTATACTCTCTTAGGAGCAATTTCTCTTATCATAATCACGATTATTGTTGCAGGGGTGATACCCCTCTAATTAAAAAATTGAAGGTTGAAGACAATGAATATCGATGTAGCACTTTTTGTATATGGTGAAATTGGAATAGGTGTATTAACCTTAATATTTCTCCTGCCGATTGTAGCGGCGCTTCCAACGTGGTTAGTGGGTCGTGCTCGTAATGAGTTATCAAAATATTTTGCTTTAATAATGAGTGGTATTGTTATGCTACTCTCTATTTTAGCATGGATGATGTTTGAAAATAATACTTTTTTGCCAGCAGAATTTCAAGCAGACCGATCCAGACTAGCAACAGGTGGTTGGGCGCTAGTTGAAGAGATTCCTTGGATTGAGGCGGTAGGAATGAACTACTCTTTAGGTGTGGATGGTTTAAGCCTCCCATTAGTTATGCTGGGTAGTTTCATCTTTTTTGTTGCGGTACTTGCCTCATTCAAAGATATTCACGAAAGAGAACCAGCATATTACTCTATGCTCATGTTATTAGAGACTGGTGTCCTAGGAACATTTGTTGCAACTGATTTCGTTATTTTTTACGTTGCCTGGGAGCTAGTGCTCGTTCCCATGTTCTTCCTGATTGGGATATGGGGTGGACCCAAAAAAGAATATGCAGCGATCTACTTCTTTATTTATACGCATGTCGCGTCACTGGTTATGCTTTTAGGTATCATTGGGATCTGGTTACAATCTGCAGTGATACGTGGTTCAGGAACTTTTTCATTTGCAATTCTAACTCAATTAAATTTTGGAGCAGAACCTTTTGTACTGTTAATCTTTCTCGCGTTACTCTTTGGATTCATTGTAAAAGTTCCAAGTGTTCCCTTTCATACTTGGTTACCCCTAGCTCACGTTGAAGCACCCACTCCAGGTTCCATGATATTGGCTGGATTATTACTTAAAATGGGTGGTTATGGCTTATTACGAATGGGTGGCTGGCTTTTACCCGAGGCATTAACAGAGTTTGCTTGGTTAGTTGCATTAATCGGCTTGATTTCTCTATTATATGGTTCTTGGGTTGCACTCAGACAAGTGGATATGAAGAGTCTAGTAGCTTACTCATCAGTTGGTCATATGGGAATTGTGTTATTGGGGGTTGCAACACAAACAGATATAGGATTAGCTGGTGCAATGTACATGCAAATAGCTCATGGAATAATTTCCCCATTGATGTTTTTCCTTGCAGGTACTATAGGCCATTCAGCTCATACACGTGATATTCCCAAACTAAAAGGAATAGCTAAAAATATGCCTCTGACCGCTGGAGTCCTGGTTTTTGGGTCATTTGCTAGTGCTGGATTACCAGGACTGGCTGGATTTTGGTCAGAACTTTTAACATTTGTAGCTCTTTTCAACTGGGATGGCCAAAAAATACCAATTATTGGCATTTTCCTTACTGGAACAGGAATAGCATTAATTGGAGTTCTTGGAATCATTTTTACAGCCGCTTATTACTTGTGGATGCTTCAACGCACAGTTTTTGGAGACGTAAATCCAGAACTAGAACATGCTCATGATGTATCACATTGGTCTCAATACGCTACGTTAGCATTACTTTGTTTATTCATTCTAATTTTCGGAATATTTCCAGCGCCAATATTAGATCTAATGGAAACAGCAACGACTTTCTTTGGGTTACAATTTTGAAAAATAAAAATTAGTAGGTGAAATGGAACCATGAGCGACATCTGGATAATTTTACTTCCCTTTGTTATTCTTCTAGGAACACTTCTTCTATGTCTATTCCTTGAAGCCTTTGACTTCGATCGAAGAGTATTTGGAATTATTTCAGTTCTAGGTGGTCTTCTTTCTTTGTATACTTTGATACTTGGAATAAATTCAGATGTTGTCCATTTATTTGGGAATCCAGCTGACTTACTAGATTTAACCAGCGATTCGGGCCTTTTCGTTATTGATGACTTCTACCGATTTTTTGGAATGATCTTTCTTATTGTGTTTCTATTCGTCACCACCTCAAGTATCGATTACGTGAGTTCTGAACGTACTATCGGAATCTATTACGTTCTGTTAATCTTTTCAACTATTGGAATGATGTTAGTTGCCGCAGCAAATGATCTTTTAGTTCTGTTTGTAGCATGGGAATTAGGTAGTGTTCCAACATATGCTCTTGCAGCATATCAAAAATCTCGGGCAGAAACTAGTGAAAGTGCGTTAAAATTTTTCCTCATTGGTGCTATGTCTTCAGCCTTCATCCTTTTTGGCATCTCACTAGTTTATGGCATTGTAGGAACAACAAGTATTGATAATGTCATTACTTCATTTGCAGAACCACAGAATTTTTCCCCACTACACCTTCTTGCGCTAATGTTCTTACTAGTCGGTTTTGGATACAAAATCGCTGCTGTTCCCTTCCATGCATGGGCAGTTGATGTATATCAGGGGACTCCGACAACAATTACCGCCTTTTTAGCTGCAGGGTCAAAATCATTGGGTTTTGTTGCTGTATTTCGAATAATAGTTGCAGGTTTGACTGAAATCGATACAATTTGGAGTATTCTTTTTGCTATCTTAGCAGTTTTCACCATGACATTAGGAAATGTTGTGGCATTAGTCCAAGAGAATATTAAACGAATGTTGGCTTATTCAAGTATTGCTCATGCAGGTTATATTCTTATTGCCTTAGCTGCGGTAGCTGGTAGTCCTATTTCCTCAGAAATTGGGAACTTAGACTTTTCAGTCGCAGAATTTTCTATTGCTGCCGCTGAGATGCATATTCTCACTCACGCCTTGATGAAAATAGTTGCATTCACAGTAGTAATTGTTGTCGCATTTTCAATCCATAGTGAGAAGATTGAGGATTATGTCGGTTTAAGGAAAAAACATCCATGGTTAACCTTTGGTTTAACAATCGCATTACTTAGCCTTTTGGGCATTCCACCTTTAGCTGGATTCGTGTCTAAATTACTATTATTCTTTGCTGCAATCTATGCGAACCTCATTTGGCTGGCTGTGATAGGTATTATTAATAGCGCAATCTCTATCTTCTATTATCTTCGGGTGATCAAACTCATGATAGTCGATACACCCATGGAAGAAAGAGACGATGTTTCTGTTGTTCCAATAGAACGAATTGCTCCATTTCCTATTCCATTATCATACCAGCTTACTATTGGTCTTTCAGTTCTTCTAATAATTGTTATTGGTCTTCTTCCTGGTCCATTCCTTGGTTTCGCCCTTGATGCGGCCAGTAATTTATTGGGGCTGTGAAAAAGAACCGATAATGTCATATTAATTCCGCTTAATATTCTGGTTGTCAGGTTGTCATCTTATGGATGTGAACGTTCTCATTATTGGTTTAGGGCCTGCAGGCGCAACAGTTCTGTCAAAATTGGCTCAGATTGTGGGTTCCGAAAAATCGATTTTAGCCATTGATCACAGAGCCAAACCAGGGTTTCCAGTCCAATGTGGGGAGTTCATGCCTTCTCCAGAAGAAATGGCTAGCTTGATGCCCGCTGTTCCCAATTCAAGAGAATTTTTCGCGTTCGATGAGCAATATATAAGTCAACGAACAAAAACAATTTCCTTTGTTTCTCCCCAAGGTAAAGTTATACAAACTCCTTTCGAGGGGTATTCGCTTCATCGTGGAAAATGGATTACCGATTTGATTGAAACAGGGAAGAAAAAGGGAGCTGAAGTTTGGACGTCTGCTTGTGCAGTCAACATGGAGAATACTAGGATTACAATCGTCCAGAGCGATAAAACCCAAATACAAATTAATCCTCAAGTTATAGTTGGAGCTGATGGAGTAAATTCTAAAATTGCCCAGTGGATCGGACTAAATGAAAAGCGGTCTGACAAGGACTATGTTATTGTAAAACAGCATGTGATGACCAATATTGATACGGATTATGATCCAACTGATATTCAAATGTTTTTTGGTGATAAGTATTCCCCTGGCGCCTATTCTTGGATAATTCCGAAAAATAATAACACCGTAAATGTTGGTGCGGGAGTACGCATTCCAATGTTAAGAGGGAAAATGAATGTCTCAAAAGCGTTAACTAACCTGATCGAGGAACATCCGACTGCAAGTCAGATCCTCAAAGGAGCTCGGATTGATAAAACTATTGCTGGTGTTGTCCCCGTGGGGCTTCCTTTTCAAAATACTGTGGATGTAAAATCACAATCTTTGTTGGTTGGTGATGCAGCCAGCCAAATCGTATCCAGTGTTGGTGGAGGGATTCCACCGTCTATGGTGGCAGGTTCAATTGCAGCTACGACTATCGCCGATTTTCTGGATGGAACCTGCTCACTTACAGAATATCAGACCAGATGGTGGAAAAGTATGTTGAATGTGCTGATTAAGTCTTATAAGTTACGTCAATTTTTTGATAAAATTTCATCAGGCAGAGATTCCAGAATTCAATGGTACATGAATCGATTAAAATCAGGGGATATCAACAAAGTGGTGCACTGTGCTGTCCCATGGAAGGTCACTTTAGCGTACCCCTTTGTACGATATTTAAATTGGATAATTACCTGAAATATTACTTCAATACAGGATACAGAGAATCTACAGAAAAATTAAGCAAGTTGAACTCAAGAAATACCAATGTTATCTTGAACGGAGGACTCTGAGTATCATGGGATTATGCTTTTTGGTTTTTCTTAACGTATAGAAGTGGTTTGCTAATATATTTGATAGGAAAAGGGTACGAATAAAAGAAAATATTCTCAGAGAATTGGGTATTTTTCTTTTTAGTACTTTGAGAACCTAGTTTTATTGTTCTATTTTCTCTTAATGAGCTTTCAGAAGAATCCTCGTCAATGGCTGGGTCATTCATTCCAATTTCATTTTTTATCTTTTCTGCCATATCTGATTCTGAGTATACCTGAGACAAAGGCCTTAATAAAACTATGTACTCTGTTGTTCGAAATCTCCTCCCTAAGTTCCATTTGTTTTTAAGTCATAGATTGAGAATGGGACGTATCCTTTCTTAAATCCATCTAGTGTAACCAGGCATCGAACAGCACTTCGGAAGCGGTTCATTGTGACATATGTCACCGCCAACTGCGCATATAAAGCTTGGTATCCCTTCTACTTCCCCTATTACCATTTCTTTATCACAATGCTTGGGGATTGGTGAAACAACCTTTCCACAATTTTGACAGCGGTATGAAGGCATACGATATATCTCCTAATTGAAATATCTTTAATTTTTCACTTCTACATGTCTAAATGTTGGATTAGAAATTATTGGATTATAGATTAAAGGTATCAATATCTGATTCGTGAGGTTGAGTACTTGAATCACTTCCTCTTTTTAACCATAACTGAAAGAATAGTCACTCCAATTCCTGCAATTATTGATCCTAATCCAAAGATCAGCAAAGTAAAACGACTTGACGTTATTTTCACCTCAAGTCTAGTGTTTTCAAGTAAGTGACTCCCATTTAGGATTTGTGTGAAATTCCATCGTTCTATGACTCCTACAACAGTAAAAGATCCACTAGACAATTGAGTATGTAAACTGGTTTCATTAAGATTTGTCAAATTCATAGCCAGAGGATATGTGATAAGTTCATTTAATATAATACTATAATTTGTTGTAAAGGCGAGGATATTGTCACTTGTGTTAAATGGATACTGTTTAAATAATTTTGAAACAGCATTAGAGAAGGTACTATAATTTTGTTGAGTTGTCAATAATAATATTTGGTCAAATGGATTATCATCAGATGTTGTCTTTAAAGTACCAGTTAAAGAGAAAATCGTGTTAGGTTGTAACAAATAATTGGTTGTTTCAAACTTGATAGCGATTGTTGGAGAGAAAACAGTCGGGGAGACCTGAAATGAACTGCGAACAGAATCGGAATCGATTGTGTGGGTACCAATCATTGGTCCAACAACACCTCCTATAACAAGTAATATCATACCAAATCCCAAAATAGGACCATCAAATCGGATTTTTCCTCGCCATTCAGATAGAAGACTTAGTTTGACGGTTGGCGCCATTGGACGAGCTACATACAGAAGAAAAATTACAAATAAAAAGAGATGGACAAAGAAATCATCAATTGAAAAAGCGATGGGTTTAGTTCCATAAATTTCTTCACGGATTGTAGGAGGTAGATTAACAAAATAAGTGGTTAATCCCCGTAAATATGACACACCAGAGATTTCGAAACCTATTCCAGCAATTGTAGCTGGTAATATGAACCAAGGCATGAGATCAAAGAGAATTTCAAAATTAAACTGGTACAGACGATCAGACAGAGGATAAAAGATAGCTAACGGATATTCTAAGTCTAGGAGGATATGAATCAACCAAAGAGTCCCTGTATATAAGACACATCGTCCGATAAAACTGCGTTTAAGGAGTTCTTCTTTTTTCTGATCGTCCGAGGAGGGTTGACTCAAATATTGATAATTGTAGTAGATCAAGGATCCAACTATAACCATAATCATAGGTACGATAATACTATGAAAAATCCCCCTATGGATCCCAATAAAAATATCAAAATCAGGTAAGAGTGTAAACACTATCACTACCCAAAAATAATGTTTTTTTTGGCGAAAAAGATCCTTTTCGGAAGCAGGGATGAAAGTCCAGAATAAAATAGCCCCTAGACTAAGATGAGTTGGCATTAATGTCATGTTAAATCACAACTTGAATAATAAATAACAATATAGCAAGGAGAATGGTACCAATACCAAATGAAATACAAAATTTATCGTATGGAATGCTTTTCAGTTGTAATAAACTTCTCATTGTGAATACTCCAACAATAGCAGTCATTAAGATTGTCAAAATTAGTAAAATATAAGGAAATATAATATCTCCAATTCTGAGTGCATCAACATAGATGGTAAAACCACTTAGAAAGAATTCAAGGACTGTTGCACCCAGTACTGCTGGGACAGAGACGATGAAACTAACACGTAAAGCATCACGCTGAGTCAGACCAATGATCAATAAAATGGTGATTGTCATACCACTCCGACTAATCCCAGGTAACGCCGCGATTCCTTGAGCCATTCCAAGTAAAAAGGCCTCTCTCTGAGTAATAGAATTAAGTTCACGGGTGCCTTGTTCTGGTTGATTGATGAGAATTAATCCAGTTAAGATTAAAAGAATTCCAACAAATAGAGTGAATAAAATATCTGGCGGAATCGGAAAACTATCAGTTAAAGGAGTCCAATAGGTTTTAAAGACTAGTACAATAGGAATAGCTGTCACTGCGGTTCCTAAAGTAGTTATGATTGTTACTTCTGTGATTTTAGCCTTTATATCAACCATTTCTCTAAAATCTGATCGGAAAACCCACAGGACAGAGAGCATTGTACCAAGATGTAATAATAATGCCAGTGTAACGGCTTCTAGTTCATCCATGCCATAGAGATTAACGAAAAATAAAGATAATTGCCCTTCAGAACTGATGGGTAGCCATTCGATGACCCCTTGAAAGATGGCCATTAAAAAAGCAGCAATAATGTCAACCAAGAGTTAACCTACTCCAAGAGAGTGATAAATCAAAGTAGTTAAGATTGTTGTCTAGTGACAAACTTTTTATTCACCTCTATTGATTTTGAAAATGAAAAGACTAAAAGTTATATAACAGTTGCAAAGTGGAGGATTTAATCCTTATCCCATATCAAAATATTTATAAACATCTTGTGAATTTATTATCTTAAAAGTAATAAACTCAAGGTGTTTAATATGAATCGTAAAAAACGAATTAATGATGATTTTTGGTCTTTTAATTTCAAAGATATATTCCGTTCCTTCGAGGAGGAGCTAAATGCTCTTATGCGCTCTGGTTCTTCCGAACGCTCAGAGAACGGACCAATAACTTATGGTTATTCTGTTCGAATTGGTCCTGATACCAATTATCAACCTGAAGTCAGGCAATGGGGAAATCTAAATGATTTTCGTCGTAAACAAGGACTTCCTGAACTGGAAATTCCAATAGCAAAATTATCTGAACCTCAACTTCCTATGGCCTCAACCTCAAATGAGCGATTTGTTGATTTTATTGATGAAGATAGCCATCTAAAAGTTATTGTTGAAGTACCAGGATTTACTAAGGATACTCTAGTAATCGACATTGACGAAGATGGCTCTGAAATCACACTTACTGGGACTTCAGAGAGTAAGGAATTGAATGAGACTATTAAACTTCCTTCGAAATTAGAAGTGAAGACCATAAAAAGCTCTGTAAATAATGGAGTTCTTGAGATTCGTGGTAAGAAGATTAAGAATTCATCTCAAAAATTTCGGGTAAAGATTGACTAGACCGACCAATTCAGTTCACGTCCAATGGGTCTACCATTTTCTTTATCTTTTTAAATTTCAGGAAAAAATAATCTTAAAGGAAGTGTTGAACAAATGGAGACTATGAATCAAGAAGAGGACGAATTTATTCCCCAATACCTTTCGAGACTTGAACAACATGTCCTCTCTGAATTATCATCACGAGAAAAAAATTATTCTTTCCGCTTTAATGGACTTCGACGAATTCTAAAAGATGTTCACCAACAAAAGCTCTCTCGAGCTCTGGAAAGGTTACAAGAGGATCAATTAATTGAACGTAGTCCTGATGGGGGATATGGTTTAGACCAAAATTCTTATGATATGATTCGTGATTATTATCACAAACAATCACTATTCCTAGATTATTCTAATTTGAATACTGAAGCAAAACAAGAGTTTACCATTACAGCCAGTCGAGAATTCCCTGTGAAAAGCATTATTAGTAAGTTAACAGGCAAATATTTTGGGGCTTTTCGTTTCATAGGTCACTACTATTCTGACGGAGAGGGGCGTTTAGAATGGATCCATGCAGAAGATCGGGCAAAAATTCTTATTTCGGCATTTTCAACATCAAAAATCAACATAACAGCTTATAACGTTTCTAAAACTGAAATCAACAAATTCTTACACATTCTACAACAGTATCTCTTAGATTATACTATTGTTGCTAAACTGAGTGAAACTACAGCATCTATGGCAAATTAAATAGGTTTCATAGAAGAGTTAAAACTTGATCTCTACCTTTTCTATCTTTTTTATGCTTCTAGCGGATAAAGAGTAGCACTTTCTCTAAGTAATCCAGTCCAAAGGAAGCTACAATTGACATGTTCCAAATGTTTATAAGTACCATCAAACTGGTGCAGGGATGAGGTAATTATAATGAGGAATTACGTTCTCCCCTGATAGAATTTTCAAGATTTTCAGAGAACGTTTTCAGTCAACCTCAGAAAAAAAATTTGCTAATTTTTCCAGTTTCAAGGAAAGAAACACTTTTTTCCATTACATAGATTTCGATAAAATGAGAATAACAGAGAATTGTGGTGAAATTCAATGAGTGAACAGCAGCAATCAATCGAAAAATTCTTTGAAACAATGAGATCTGTTGAACAAAAATGGCAAAAACGCTGGGAAGAGAAGGATATTTTCAAAGCAAGAGTAGATTATTCAAAGCCAAAGTATTTCGTTACTGTTGCTTATCCTTATGCTTCTGGAGCTCTCCACGTTGGTCATACACGTACATATACGCTAGGAGATTTATTTGCCCGTTATAAGCGTCAACAAGGGTTCAATACTTTATGGCCAATGGCATTCCATATAACTGGAACACCTGTTCTGTCTGTTTCAGCTAAGATTGAAGCAGGAGACAAAAAAGAGGTTGAAAAATATACTGATTACGTTAAGATCTATGAATCTGACGAAAAAAAGGTCTCTGAAATCGTCCGATCTTTTGCTAAACCCATGAATGTAGCAATGTTTTTTGCAAAACATATGATTTCTGATTTTAAAGGCATGGGCTATAGCTTAGATGTACATCGACAGTTTACGACTGGCGATCCTGAATACAACAGATTTATTGAATGGCAATACAGTTACATTATTGCTAAAAATCTAATTGTCAAAGGTGAATACCCTATTCTTTGGTGTATGAATTGCCAAAACGCCGTTGGTGAAGATGACATCAAAGATGCTGATATTGAAAAAGTTGAAGTCCAAGAATTTGTTGGATTAAAATTTGCTTTAGGAGACGAGTATCTCGTAGCAGCCACTTTCCGTCCTGAAACAATATATGGGGCTACAAATATCTGGGTACATCCAACTACAACCTATAAGAGAATAAAAATCGATGGAGAAAAATGGATTGTATCTTCAGAAGCAGTAGTTAAGCTGCAATTACAAAATCACAAGATTGAGGTTTTGGATGAATTTCCTGGATCCAATCTGATAGGAAAAGAAGCTTTTGCCCCTCGCGTCACTGATCGGCCTCTACCGATTTTACCAGCAACATTTGTAGATCCTGACCATGCTTCAGGTATTGTTTACTCTGTACCTGCTCATGCGCCGTATGACTACATTGCGTTACGAGATTTACAATATGATCCCTCCCCTCTTGATCCCTATGAAGGATTGGCTGAAAAAGTTCAAGAATTGAAGCCTATTGCTCTCATTTCATTAGATTCATATGGTGAATTTCCTGCGGTTGAAATTGTTGAAAGAATGGGTGTAAATGATCAGAAAGATTTCGATAAATTAGAAGCAGCCACTCAAGAGATATATTCCACTGAATTCTATAATGGAGTCATGATGGATAATACCGAAGAATTTGTAGGGATGAAGGTTGAAGTTGCCAAGGACGAAGTAGCTCAAACATTACAAACTGAAGGACGAGCCAGTCCTTTCTATGAAGTTTCACGAAAAGCAATCTGTCGTTGTGGTGGTGACATAATAGTTGCTGTCATACCAGATCAGTATTTCTTAAACTTCAGAGATAAAGAATGGAAAGCAACTGCATGGCGTGCCTTAAACAAGATGAAAATTGTTCCTGAAAAATATCGCCGTTCCTTTGAGAGTACATTTAATTGGCTAGACCGACGCCCTTGTGTTAGGAAACGAGGTTTAGGGACTGAATTTCCTCTGACAAAAGGTCAAGGATGGATCATTGAGTCCTTATCTGATAGTGTAATCTACATGTCTTTCTATACCATAATCGAACAAATCCGTGCAAATAAGATTTCTGCTGACCAATTAATCCCCGCTGTGTTTGATTATGTCTTTTTAGGTAAAGGAAATAGCGAGGAAGTTTCAAAACAGACCAAAATTGATTCAAAACTTTTAGAAAGTATGCGTGAAGAATTTGAATATTGGTATCCCAATGATTTACGACATACCGCTATTGGTCATATAAGCAATCATCTATCGTTTGCAATATTTCATCATGTGGCAATTTTTCCTGAAAAATATTGGTTACCGAATTTTTCACTGAATGAGATGTTAATTCGTGAGGGAAAAAAGATGTCAAAGTCTGCTGGTAATGTCATTCCAATCGCTCATCTACCAAAAAAGTATTCTGTTGATGTAACTCGTCTATATTTAGTTTCCGCTGGATCTGCAGATACTGTACTAAATTGGACAGAAGAGGGTGTAACCACTCTTGTTGCTAGAATTCGTAAGTTTTGGAAAGTTACGAACTCAATTATTGACAATCCACCTACTGAACCATTTAAATTAGAAAAGGCATCATTTATGACTCGTGCGTTTGTATCAACATGTCATCAACACTTTCGAGACGCCATTGAGCAGATAGAAGCATTTGATGGTCGTGATTATGTTTCTCAAGGATTTCATCTTATATTACGTGATGTAGAATTCTATCAGAAAACTTCAGTCAGAATTCCAGACCAAGAAAGAAATAACGCCCTATATTCAATCTTAGATCCTTGGATAGTTATCCTAAGTCCAGTAATACCTCATATCTGTGAAGAATTGAATGAGCGTATGGGCAATTCTGAATTCTGTTCCCTGCGTTTGATACCCACTATTGAAGTGCCAGCTGAAGGAATTATACTGAATCAACAAATGTCCTTCATTAATAATTTAATTGAAGATATCCAATCAATTACTGATTTGAAACGAGCATCTCCCACAAAAATCTCTATCTTCATAGCACCTGAATGGAAACATGAATTGTACTCATCTGTACGAGACATAATCGGCGATAGCGCGTTTAACATGGGAAAAATCATGGGACAATTGAAAACAATGCCGGAATTTTCCTCTAAAATGAAAATGATAGCCAAAGAATTACAGCGTATTCGTGGAGACGCAAAAATATTCCGACAAGAATTTTTAGGATCTTCAAAGGAACAAGAAGCAGTTGAAGGATATACAAAATACATGGAAACAGTATTCAAATGTCCAGTTTCAGTATATGTAGTTGAAAGGGACGAATTCGTAGATCCATTAAACAGAGCTCCAAGGGCTCAACCTACAAAACCAGCATTAGCATTGGAATTCTAGATGAACAAAATTGTTATGTTTGAAATCAGGTCACTGAGTTCTAACGTTAAGGTGCTAAGATCATAACATTTAGGAAAATTCGGGCAATTTGATAAAGCGTGTCCCTTTTGCTGATGAATATACGTGAGATCGATTAGGTCACTCTAAAGCCAGTCAATATATTATCTTATCTAAATATGCTATAATAAGTTAGAAAAGCTTTGTATTGAATATACAGTTAGTAAATTATAAACAGAAAAATTAGAAATACAAAGTAAGGAGAAATAAACCATGAACTTTCCAACTAATCCAATGCAAAATATTGGCAATCCAAATCAGGCGCCTCTTTTAACAGGTACGACAGGTCTCGCTCTAAAATATGCAGACGGGATGATTATGGTCGCAGATCGTCGAGCGTCAGCGGGAACCTTCGTTGCCAGCAAACGTGCAAAGAAAGTACACAAGTTGAATGAGTATACAGGCATGGGCATTGCTGGTTTAGTTTCAGACGCTCAGACGCTCATAGATATCATGAAGAGCGAATTACGTCTCTACGAATTGGAAAATGGCTTCCATCCAAGCGTAAAGGTTGCTTCAAGCCTTTTAGCCACAATTATTCATGGCGGGTTCCGCCGTTATCAACCATGGTGGGTACAACTCCTTGTCGGAGGAGTAGATCGACGTGGAGCTCATGTTTATGTATTAGATCCAAGCGGATCTCTCTCAGAAGAGGACTACATAGCAATTGGATCTGGAACACTTCTAGCAATGGGTGTTCTTGAAGCATCATGGAAACCAGATTTAACAAAGGCTAAAGCAAAAGAAATCGCAATTAATGCGTTGAAAATGGCTATTGGCCGAGATATAGCAACAGGAAACGGTATTGACGGATTAATTTTCAGCACAAAAGACGAAGTAGCTGAAGAAATCCATATTGACTTGTGAGGTGAATCTTAAATGTACGATTCTCGTGTTCCATATGATAAAAGCGCTGCTATTTGGTCCCCTGATGGTGAGCTAGTTCAGCTTTCTTATGCTCGGAAAGCTTCAGAAAGAGGGGCTGCTGCTGTTGGTATGATTCTTGATGATAAGACTATTCTACTGGCAGGGGAGACGTTATTCGATCCTCTCGTTGTTAGACCAGACAAAATCCAAGAAATTGATCAAAATCTATTTGCTGTAGCTTCTGGGTTATCTACTGATTCGAACCTTCTAATTGGACAATCCCGTCTTGTAGCTCAACAACATAGGTTGATTTATGGCGAAAAAATTTCTGTTCGCGCGTTAGCCTCACGTTTAGGTGATTTAATGGCCCGACATACGATTCAAGGCGGATTGAGACCCTTCGGGACAGCATTGATGCTTGCAGGGTTTAGTCCCGTAGACAAGGAAGCACAACTCTTCTTTGTTGATAATGGAGGATCATTTTTCGCTGTGAATGCGTATGCTGCGGGTAGTGGTAATGAACGGGTGATCGATGCTCTAAGGAAACAATACAAGACAGGCCTTGAAGTAGATGCCGCTAAAAAGCTCGTTTTAGAGATCTTGACCTCAGCATTAGGGAAAAAGGAACCTCTGACAGAGAACGAAGTAGAGATTTACATCTTAACTGCAGAGTGATGATTCTTCCTTTCCTTTTTTTCTCGATAGAGAAAAATGACTTAAGAATAGGATAAAATAGCTTCATCCCAATAAATACCTTGATTATTTGTGGTGTTATATGGGAACTCGAACTTTACGTATTTTAATACTCGCTGATCTCCATAGTAATCTCCCCGCTTATAATGCAGTTCACGATAAAATCAATGAACTATATGGGAAAAACATTGATCATGTCATTTGTCTGGGGGACATCGTAGGTTATGGCCCGTTTCCCAATGAAATGTGTAAAATTGCAGAGTCATTCGCCCTCACAGTCATTGGTAATCATGATGTTGCGTGTGCGACAGGAAATGCGGATGGATTCAAGAAATGGGCAGTAGAAGTTGTCCATTGGACGTTTGATCAACTATCAACCTATAACAAAACTTTTTTATCAATTCTAGCAAAAAATGAATATTTAAAGGTTGAAGAACGGGGTGTTAAACTCTATTTTACTCATGCTTCCCCTAAAGACTATTTAGCTGACTATGTGTATCCAGAAGACTCGAGAGAGCGAAAGGATGACTTATTAGATATGATCGGGGATAATCATGTACTCGTAATCGGTCACACACACATTCCATTCATTTATCAGAGTAAAAAGAATGGTAAAGTAATTTTTAACCCTGGTTCTGTGGGACAACCTCGAGATAATGATCCAAGAGCCTCTGTGGGGATTGTAGAGATTGATCCTGATTCAGCTATGCGGCTTGACTGGATTCGTGTAGAATATGATATTCGTGAAATAGCACGAGAAATACAACGAGTGGGACTTCCAATCCGACTAGCTGAACGGCTGTTTTTTGGACAGTAGGGCTTTCAATTCAAAGATAATCTTCTTCATCAATTGATGGCTTAATCATTTCTAGTCTGATTGACTTTCCAATGGTGAGCTGATCAAAGAATTTCATATTCCCGTAATCAATTACTCCCACAATGTTCACAGGATACTTAATATGTTTATCTTTAAGAAATATGATGAGAATCTGGCTCTGTGGCCAATAGGCTACTTCTCCACGTTTTACATCTCGTTTTGGTGATTCAGGTACTACTCGTCCAATTTTAAACGGTATGCTAATCTCTCCATTACGAACGACAGGACGGGATTGGATTGGTTTTCGTAATTGATAACGAATCAGTGCTACTGTTTGTGGAGATAATTTTCGTTTAAACGTTGCGCGGCCTACCATCTCATGTCCAATGATTGAAAATTCAACACTAAACTGATTAAAAGACATAATGATAATTTCCACTAATTATATCTAAGATTATGGATTAGCTTTTGAAATTATCTATTTTTAAACCGTATAGAGGGGGATAATATTTAGTTCCACTACCATTAATTTAAATAAGATTCCTTCTCACTCTCCCTCAGAAAGCTTGCTATTAAAGTTACTGAAAAGGAGATAATAATGAGTTTAGAAAATTTTTTTGGCCAATTTCCTGGAGGTGAATTTTTCTGGGGATTTGTATTTGTATTTGCTATAATACTTATATTGATCTATGTTCTCAGTGGAATACGGATTATTAAAGAATGGGAACGTGCACCTGTTTTACGACTGGGCCGTTATTTAGGGCTTAAAGGGCCAGGTGTGATTTGGATTCTACCAGGTATTGATAAAATCCCTTCGATTATCTCAACACGGATCCAGACTTATTCATTCCGTTCCGAACAAAGCTTAACCAGAGACAATGTTCCAGTGTCAATAGATGCAGTTCTCTTCTTCAGAGTGATCGATGTTGAAAAAACAATACTTGAAGTAGAACAATACCAATCTGCCACACAATGGGTAGCTCAAACAACATTACGAGAAGTAACAGGACAAGTGGAGTTAGATGAGCTGCTTGCAGAACGAGAAAAGATAGCTCATCATATGCAAGAATTAGTGGATGAAAAAACAGAGAACTGGGGAATCAAGATAATATCGGTTGAGATTCGTGACGTAGTGGTTCCAGGAAGATTACAAGAGGCAATTTCCCGACAAGCGGAAGCCGAACGAGAGCGAAGAGCACGTATTACCCTATCACAGGCAGAAAAGGAAGCTGCGAAGGGAATGATAGATGCAGCAAATCAATACATTGATAATCCTGTTGCTATGGAACTTCGTTGGATTAACTTACTCTTTGAGGCTGCTACAGAAGGAGGAGCGACTATTATGTTAATTCCAGCAAATATCCCAATCGCAGGCTTCTCAGGTGGAGGTGAGGGAGGTTCTGGTAGTGGACTTCCTCCAGTAGGAGCATATGGGATTAAACCTCTACCAATTAAAAAGAAGAAAGAAGAAACAACCGACTAATCTTCTTTCTTTTCCTTCAATTTTTTTTCTTTTTTCTTTTGATCCAAGATTAAAATCTTTTCCTGCTCTATTTAAACCAAGTATCAAGGTTCTTAGTAGGGCCTACTACTTTTTCTTTTCTTTTCATTAATTCATCTAATATTCAAGTAAGGTACACAAGTTTAAAATAATGTGAGATAGAATTTATCAAGTTGTATAGAAAATAAGAGCTGTACCGTATGGATGAAAAGAGAAAGTTTTGGAAGGTACCACGCCCTCTTTTCGCTCTCTTTCTAATTAGTCGGCCTCTGAACTCCTTTTTATCAGGATTTGCAGTAGTAATTGGGGCGATTGCTGCAATTAGTGAAAGTCAACTGCCTCTAAGCCAAAGTCAGCTTATTGGTATCGTACTAGGTTATTTTGCGACCTCTCTAATTGCTATTGGAGGCTATACAATTAATGATGTTTTTGATATTGAGATTGATAAGATAAATGCTCCGCATCGTCCTCTTCCCTCAGGATTAATGACGATAGGTCAAGCAAAAGGATTTTCAATAGTTCTTTTCATGATTGGTGTCGCTACCCCTCTTCTGAATATTTATGAGAATTATGTAATAAATCTTCAGGCCTCCTTTATAGCTCTTGTCGGAGGTCTTTTGTTATATCTTTATGCTATTTATTTTAAACGCTCAGGATTTACAGGAAATGTGATGATTGGTGTTTTAACTGCTATTCCATTTATTTATGGTGGATTTTTAACAAAAAGTTTTAAAACTATGATATTTCCAGTTTTGTTTTCATTTTTGATAATTGTAGGTAGGGAAGTAATCAAAGATATTGAAGATGTGCATGGTGACCAGATAAAGGATGTCCAATCCATAGCACTAAAATATGGAGTAAAACCTGCTCGAAATATTGGATTCTTAATTCTATTGTTACTGATAATAGTTGATCCTTTACCAATCATTTTAAGTTATTATATAAATCCTGTTTTCATATTGATAATTTTAACAATAGATGCTATCATAATCTATTGCGGTTATTTATGTTTTAATCGTTCTGAAGAAGAAATAATTAAAAATTCCACCCTCTCTAAGAAAATGTTGAAAGGTTGTATTACATTAGGTGTTGTTGGTTTTCTTATTGAAGGGGTAGTGAAATTAATCTCTTTTTATATGTAGATTGATGGTATATCAATATACCACCTTTTCCATACTTAGGTGAAGACTCTGCTAAAACGTGACAAGGTAATATTAGTTCAAGAAATCGCCAATAATTGTTGGCCAGCGAAAGAATATTTCTTTCTCAACGGATGGATCTTACGGTTTACTGATGGGGCAACATCACGAGCGAATTCTGTCCTTCTTTTGTATTATTTTGGTAGTCATCTAGAAGAGGATATCAGTTTAGTGGAGAAAACATACCAAATCCATAATTTACCAACGAAATTCATGCTTCATGACTATTATGCACCATCAGAGTTAAAATCGAAATTAATGACACTCAACTATCAGATAGATCCAATTGTAGATATAATGGGAAATAAAATCGATAATTTACACCAAATATCATCATCTAAGGAATATAATTACATCAATTACACTGACAAACCAAAAGAATGGTCTGAAGCTTTTATTAGATTGGAAACTAATAGATCTTTTGAAGAAAAAAGGGGAATCCTTGGAATTATGGATCGTATAATATTTCCAAAAAAAGAGTATTTTGCCGCAACCACAGGAAATAGAATAGTTGGGATAGTTTTAGGAGTTGTAGAACGTCATTATTTAGGTATAATGGATCTTATAGTTGATCCCAATTATCGTAGACAAGGGATTGCAACATCTCTACTTAATATGGTAGTTGAATGGGCAAGAGAATGCGGTTGTAATCATATATTTCTTCAAGTTGTTAGAGAGAACCACAGTGCTGTTTCTTTGTACAGAAAAATGAATTTCAAAAGGTTGTACAGTTATTTTTACATGACTAAGGAATGATCTCTTTCCTTATGATGAAATTACTGCTGTTTTGCCACTATATAGAAAACAGGAGAAGATGGATCTTGATAAATAGTGATTTTTTGATATCCTGCGTTTTTTAACATTTCTTCGGCTGTAGGAATGGTTACAAAGAGAAGATCCCACCATTCATCCTTAATATCTTGATAACAGATACGAATTTTAATGAGTCCTGGGGGTCTCCCTTTGATGCGATTTTGTTTATGATACGCTAGATGAACTGGTTTATCAGTTTTGAGGGGATCACGACATGAAAAGATTAACAAACCGTTCGGGGAAAGGAATCTCTTAAATCGAGTAAGTAATTGTTCTGTATCGAAGATATCCCCACAAATACCAAAATTATTGCCCATCATTATTATTACATCATAACTGTCGAATAATGGAGGATCTGTTAACTTACAAACATTCCCTAAAAAAGTTAATTCTAATCCACGAGCTTCTGCTATCTTAATTGCTTCTCGACATGAATCAAGGCCTACAACTTGATGTCCCTTGTTTTGTAAATAGATGGCTATTCTTCCAACACCGCATCCAACATCGAGTATAGTTGAATTTGGAGGAATCATGTCAAGTGATTGAATTTCTTCCTGACTCCATTCGGAAGGTTTCTCGAAAAGATACTTTACGGCTATTTCCTCTTTGTAACCATCATCACGCTCAATGATATGCTTTGCCTCTGAATCTCCTTGCCAATATGCAAGTAAACTAGCCCCAAATGCGTTACTCATGATAAATCACCAATTAAATCACTAATACTATCTTTTCTGCTGTTAATGAGCTAGCTTCTTCAGCTGCTGCTTGATAAATAGATATTGGAAACTTGTTGTGAAGGGGAGATATTTTTGCACCTTTTTCAGCTGCCCAGAATAACCCACGAGCAAGGAATCCGACGCCTTTTGCCATGTATGCTGCTCGCTTGAATTCTAAGAGAGTGTTTTCGTCAAAACCTTCTACATCTTGAGATAGCGCTTCAAGATCTTCTTTTAATATCGGGTTCTGTCTTGAATACTTTCTCGAGTACAAAAATCCTCCCAAACTGACCAAACTGATGACAATCACACCAGCGCCTAGAAAAGTTGTATCTATTAAATGGGGAACTGGTGAATATTCCCAATCCGTATAAGAGGGTATTTCAGTACTCTCTGTACCAACACACTCCATTTCACTTAATCGAATTAGGTAATTCGAATAAAGCCACATGAGAAATTCTGCATTATGACTTTCTTCTGGCCAAATAATTATGACAATAATTTTTGGACAATACTTTTTTTCCAATTTCATCATCGCCCAGAATAAGTTATAATATTCTCAATTGAATTTTCCTTTAGTAGGCACTAGTAATAAGGGATACTTTGTTGTTAAAAATAGGATTTTTATTTTTTCCTTTAACTAAGTAGAAATTAATGGAATTGTATTCTTGTCCTTATCATGGCCTTCTCTCACAAAAAGAATAAAAGAACTCTATATGATAACTTGAAATAGTCTAAACCCCCTTTAAACGTCTCTATATAATGAGAGATAACCATAACCATTCTGAATGTCTTGGAGAACGCTTTGATGAGTTTATCTGATAAAAAGGTGCGAAAAAAACGTCGTTGGGGTAAAATCTTCGAGTACTCTAGTTATGAGAGAAATCTTGTAGTTGACGATGATTACAAAGAATTACTTAAAGAATTAGAAGAAGATTATACCAAAAGGAAGTCAATTGTTGTGACAGCACAGGAGATAGCTGCAAAAAGAGACATTCGTGTCTCTGTCGCAAAACAGCTACTAGAGGATTTGGAAGAAAAAAATATTCTGAAACCAACTATCTCTAATAAACGACTTAAGGTTTATATAAAAGCCTGATTTATTGACCATTTTTACATCTAATTCTTTGAAAGGGGTGTTTAGAAGGGATTTTTAAGGTTGATTTATGGCGAACTCGATTGGATTTTTTGAATAACATTACTCAAATGAAAAGGCTTCTTAGGCAAGGTTGGGTGCGAGCAGGGGTACCTTTGAGTTCTATTGAGTCTCTTGCAGATCATTCTTGGTCTGTTGCTGCCCTAACATATTACTTTTGTATTTTGGAAAATAATCTTCGTGAATATAAGACTCATAAGATAGATATCCAGAAAGCAGTCTTAATTGCCTTATTTCACGATCTGCATGAATCAGAGTTCTTTGATATAGATAAAAGTGCACGTTTTATTTCTCCAGAAACACTAGATGAATTTCAGAATCATCTTGAAGAAGGAGCTATTCAAAATATCATATCTAAAGTCCAAATACCTGTGAAAGATTCTCTTGAAAGCCTCCTTAGAGATCATGGGAGCGAAGAATATCACATTGCTCGTGTAGCTGACCTATTTGAGTTACTACACCAAGCAAACGAATATTGGAAGAAAAGATGGATAGATATGAATCAGTACGAACAATTTAGCTCTCACGCTTTAAAGCAGCTGAAACCATACGAAAATCAATTTTCTTTTCTTGAAAAATATTTGCTGGAATTTAAGTCGCAATAATTAGTTTGTCAAGATTGTTTTAAGCCAGCGAATTCAATTACTTTTTCAATAAACTCAATGCTTTTCTGCATGAAGTTTTGTGAGTTCGGCAGTTTTATCCCAAGCTTAAAGGCATGAGCTTGTTGTAAAAATGGATAAAATTCCGAAAATTCTGATTTCTCTCCCCAAACTTCACGGAATTCCTCATGGATATCTGGTTTAACTAAATCCATTGTCACAGCTTTGACTCCAACTTCATAACAACAGAGAGCAAATGCTATGTCAATAATTGAAGCAGCAACTATATACTCTAACTCTGTATCGGGTAATTCTTCTTCTCTCGCAGTATTAACAATTTCATCAAACTGAATTATTGCCTCACTCATTAAAACTTTTGCTGCTTGTTGAATTTTTTCATTATTGAATTCCAAAGATTCAAATACATTTGTACCGAGTTTAACATCTCCATCCTTTGCATAAAGAGCATGAATGTAACTGAAATCTGCACCAAATTTATCTAATTGAGTAAGATCTTCTTCTTTTAAGATCATCAAATCAAAGATATGAGCGACTTCAGGTGTAACAATCATTTCTGCTATCTGACCAATTTTCTCAATAGTTTCTTCTGTCTCGGTTTGTGAAGAATCAGAAGTTAAAACAATGACAAAATTGATATCACTTTCTCCAACTACGTGTAAACGCTTTGCATAGGAACCGTAAATGATTAAGGCTTTGATCTGCGATTGGAATTTGTCTTCTGCAGAGAACTTCTGAAGCACAAGTTTTTCGAGCATCTCATATTCTGTTGATTCATCGGCTTCAATATCTTCAGAAATCATTTCTAGATCGTCTTTATCCATTTCGTTGACTTTAGCAATCTCTTCTTTCACCATAGCAACTGAGGATCGAACTTGGGTTTTTAATTGCGGATTTTCAGCAATCACTAACTTCAAAACTGAAGTGAGATTTGCTTCCCCCTGTTCTAGCCTTGATTGCATCGCGTATTGTTGTATAAGTTCACGAAATTCTGTTTCTTCCATAAGTAAGATCCCACATCAGGTTTTGATAGTCAAAATGAAAAATTAAGTGAGTACTTAATTATCCGTTATATAGCAGCCAAGATAGAATGCAATTTTTGAGTTTTTATTCTCAAAGATCTAATAGTTAGGTAATGCTAATGAGTGAGTGAATATCCTCATCTATAGTATTTATTTTCTACTAAGATTGTTTTCAGGAGGTTTGTGTTAATATTTCCTCCACTAAGAACACAAACGATTTGTGCACTCTGTGGTACTTCTATTTTCTTCGTAAGAAGGGCAGCGAATCCTGCAGCTCCCGCTGGTTCAGTTAAAATTTTCTCTTGAATAAGAAGCAGCCAAAGAGCTTCAAGTATTTCTTCATCAGACACCAGTACAATATTATCAACGTATTTCTTAACATGAGCTAAGGTATATTTTCCTGTAAACGGAGCTGCCAAACCATCAGCAATTGTGTCGATTTTATTTAAAGATACAACCGAGTTCTTACGAAGACTTTGATACATCGCATTAGCGCCAACAGGTTCAACACCGATAACTTTAATCTCGGGATTCTTTAATTTAATCGCAGAAGCAATACCTGAGATCAAACCACCTCCACCTACAGGAACTACCACAACATCTGGAACTTCTGTTATATCCTCAAGAATTTCTAATCCGATAGTTCCTTGCCCCGCAATAATATCAGGGTCATCAAAAGGGTGAACCAGAGTCAATTCTCTTTCTTCCATAAGTTCATGACATCGATCCATAAGACCTTTACTATTTTCATGCATAATGACCTCTGCCCCGTAACTCTTTGTAGCTTCTATCTTGTTTTTAGCTGCATAATAAGGCATGATAACTACAGCCTGAATCCCCAGCTGAGAGGCAGCATATGCAAGACTTTGTGCGTGATTACCTGCTGAAATGGTAATAACTCCTCGCTTTTTTTCTTCCTCGGTTAGATTATGAAATTTATTTAAAACACCCCTTAGCTTAAATGATCCAATTCTTTGAAATATCTCTGCTTTAAAATGTAGATTCATATCCTTGAGTCGATCCAAATTTGTAGAAGAAATTAAAGGAGTATGTATGACATGGTTGGCAATGATTTTTTTAGCAAGATAAATGTCTTGTAAATTGACCATATTATCTCTAGACATCATGTTTTTCACACTAGATCGCATTTCCTCTGCTATTCTTTAAGAGATAATTTGAAAATTTCTATTAATCAGATAATTTTCTTTTATTAAAAAGTTACTCGCAAAAAAAGTCTTATTTAATATTGGGACAGCATAAAATAGGATGAATAACTAGTGATTTAGATATTCCGAGTTAAATTTAGATGGTAACAACGTATGATTGACTCCCACGCTCACATTTTACCAGATTTTGTTAAAAATATTGACAAAATTATAGAAAATGCTCGTGGTTTCGGACTAGATGCTGTAATTAATTCAGCTATTGAGCCTCATCATTATGAATACGCTTCATATCTAGAAAAGAAACATCCTCGTTTTGTGTACACAACATTAGGTTTTTCGGCTTCACATATACAGAAAATAGACTTTGATTTGGCATACCGGAAAATTCGAAAGTATCCCTCATTAGTTGCAATTGGGGAAGTTGGATTAGACTATCACTGGATTAAAGATTCTTATTGGCGTAAACAAGAACAAAAAGTTTTTCTAGAATTCATCAAATTAGCTAATGAACGGGAGAAGCCTTTAGTAATCCATTCACGAAAAGCTGAAAAGGAATGCTTAGATATTCTTGAGAAAAATGCAAAAGTACCAGTTCTCATGCATTGTTTTGCTGGTACTCTGGAAGAAGCATGGAAAATAATGAATCTTGGTTGGTTCATCTCAATCCCCACTGCTGTACGGAATCGTAAAAAACACCGTAGGATTGCTAGAAACATACCCTTAGAACATATTGTTGTTGAAACTGACACACCATTTCTTAGTCCATGGCCAGGTAAACAGAATGAACCTGCAAACATAAAATATGCCATTGAAGAAATCGCGATTTT
This sequence comes from Candidatus Heimdallarchaeota archaeon, assembly GCA_020353515.1. Lineage (GTDB taxonomy): Archaea > Asgardarchaeota > Heimdallarchaeia > Hodarchaeales > Hodarchaeaceae > Hodarchaeum. The sequence goes on along the minus strand of CP070695.1, from coordinate 4,857,539 downwards.
GAAGGAAACTACGTTTAAAGAAGTTGATAATGTTACAACCCGAAATGCACAAGAATTTTATGGAATCGGATGAAATTAGGTAATATAAATGCAGATTAAAGAAAAAGACTTTTTACACTATCGAAAACAGACTATTGATGAAATGGAAGCAAAAGCGTTCGATATCCTCGTGATCGGGGGTGGAATAATAGGAGCAGGTATTGCACGTGATGCTGCATTACGTGGTTATTCGGTTGCATTGATAGAGAAGAATGATTTCGGTTTCGGAACAAGTAGTGGTTCTTCAAAGATTGTTCATGCAGGATTACGCTATCTTGCTCAAAAAGAATATCGTTTAGTGCGGGAAGGATCACTAGAGCGGAAAAAGATATTGGAAATGGCCCCTCACCTCTCCAGACCTATCCAATTCATTTTACCGACCTATTCAGATATGAAATTTACAAAATCGAGAATTAGAAAGGGAGTATGGATGTATGATTTGTTAGCAAATTTCAGAAATTTTACGATTCATAAGATTCTAAATACTGAAAAAGCAAGTAAACTCCTTCCCTCACCCCTTAGAGAAGAAAATTTTCAAGGAGCAGCTATTTATGGGGACGGATTAATGGATGATGCCAGACTGACGTTAGATGTTATCCTCTCTGCTGAGGAGCACGGTGCTCGCGTCCTTAACTATTGTGAAGCGAGCTCATTCGAGGAGAGCCAGGATGGGACAGTTAACACTGTTAAAATTTTAGATAAGCTTGAAAGAAAAGAGTTTAATGTAAAAATACGTGCAATCGCTTTAGCTTGTGGCCATTGGACTGATCAAGTAATACAAACCATAAATCCCTCCTTTCCTAAAAGAGTTCGTCCTACAAAAGGTATTCACATTATTACTAGAAAAATCTATGATAAGGATTATGTTCTAGGTCTTCCAATTAAGGATGGTAGGATTTTTTTCGTATGTCCATTCGGTAATTATAGCTTAATTGGTACAACTGATACGGATTATACAGATGATTATAATTATGTCCCAGTCCTTGAAGAAGATATCCAATACTTAATCGATGCAACTAATTTTCTCTTTCCAGGGATTCTAAAGAAAGAGGATATAATTAGTGCTTATTCAGGGATACGTCCATTAATTGTATCTCCAAATGCGAAATCTGAATCTGATGTTTCACGAAAGCACGAGATTTTCGTTGTAAAACCTAATGTTTTCGCTATTACAGGAGGAAAATATACTACATTTCGTTCAATGGCTAAGGAAATATTAGATCAAATGACTGAGCTACTGGGCAGAAAAGGTAAATGTCAGACTGATAAAGTTCCGCTTTATGGATGGGTTTCTACAAAGCGTAAACACTGGGAGAATTGGGCGACAATTGCGATGGAAAATATGACCATAAGATTCCAATTGCAAAAGGATATTGTTAAGCATTTACTTCGATATGGGAAGAATTATCTGCAGATATGTGAGCTAATGGATCTTAATCCCTCGTTACGAGAAAGAATATCAGAAAATCGTCCATATATACTTGCTGAGATTGACCATCAAGTAAAACATGAGAAAGCGATTTCTTTAGATGATATCATGTTTAGACGAACCCAACTCCAACTTTCTGATAACCAGGGCTTAGATTGTGTCGATAGTGTTGTCAATCGTTTAGCTGATATCTTAGGATGGTCATCAGAGAAAAAAATTGAGGAGATAGCAAATTATAAGGAATCCTTGGTCTGGAAACCTTGAATAACATGTTTATATAGCTCTTATCTTAAGACATAATTTCGTATTAACCTGGGATGTTCATGAAACCTTTGAAAATGGCTACAAAATGGGGAGATAGAGAATCCCCTTATATCAAGGTAACTGAAACTTTGAAAAAATTCGTTTTTGAGTATCTTGGAATGGATCCTAGAACTAAAGAAAAAAATTATAAACAAGTACGGGTTCTAGATGATATTTTGGGTGAATCATTAATACCTTCCGAATTTAAATTAAAATTAATTGAAGAATTAGGTCAAGATAGGATTTCTGTAGATCCTTGGGAACGTATCACAAGCTCTTTAGGACAAAGTTATGTCGAAATGCTTAGATCTCGGTTTTTTGACTCTCAAACAATAGTAGAGCTAGTGGTGTTCCCTCGTTCCCATAATGATATTATTAACACCATTTTACTAGCTAATAAATTTTCTATTCCTGTTTCTACCGTGGCAGGCGCTTCAACTGTCACTCTTGGAGTCGAACCAAGCCCAGGAATGATTGCGATAAATCTGAAGAATATGAATAAATTACTAGAGGTTAATCATGATTCCCAATATATCACTGCTCAAAGTGGGATTTCGGGGCCCCAATTAGAATCTCTGTTAAATCAAAAAGAATTTACACTTGGGCATTTTCCCCAATCATTTGAATATAGCTGTTTAGGTGGATGGGTAGCAACAAGAGGAGCAGGACAAAATTCAACATTATATGGGAAAATTGAAGATATGGTTATGGGAATGAAATTTGTCACTGGATCAGGGGAAACTCTAATTACTCGAATAGCACCTGCAAGGGCAACGGGTCCTGACATCAACCAAATCCTAACAGGCTCTGAAGGTTCATATGGAATCATTACAGAAGTAACATTACGAGTTTGGAAAATTCCCCAACAAACACGTCTCGCGGCATTTTTCTTCAAGAGTTTTGAGGAGGGTCTTTTTGCGTATAAAGAGATTCTACAAAATGGGTATCGTCCTGCCGTTATGCGTATCTCAGATAGTGAGGAAACTCACCATAATATAATGGCTCAAACATTAATGAGAGATCCTCCTAAAATGCCTTTTCTTTATCGCAATTTCCTGAGATATTTAGAAAAACGAGGTTACGAGGTTGATTCAAGATGTATGGGGGTTATGTCATTTGAAGGAGATAAGGATCTTGTAGCTTTAACATCAAAAAAAGCAAAAGCTTTTGCCAAAAGATATGGTGGATATTATATAGGTTCTAGACCAGCAAAGAGTTGGCATAAAAGACGTTATGAGCTCCCTTTTATTCGTGATCCACTAATAGATTATGGAATCCTTATTGATACTTTTGAGACAAGTGTTACATGGGATAGAATTTTAGATTTGTATTCTGCAGTTCGTAAAGTTCTAAAACCCGAATGTCCAATTCTTTGGACGCATGGAAGTCATTTTTACCAAAGTGGGGCAAATCTTTATTTTACTCTTGTTACTCCCCAAGAAGAAAACAATGAATTCGAGCAATATAATAGAATTAAGACGAAGATTTTAGATACTTTTCAAGAATATGGAGGAACTCTTAGCCATCATCATGGTATAGGCCGATCATTTGAGAAATGGCTGTCTCAAGAAATTGGATTTATAGGTGTAAATATTCTTAAGAATATCAAGAAATGCCTTGATCCAAATGGAATTATGAATCCAGGTATTTTTGGATTTTAGGAAGTTTCAATATTACTTTCTGTCTTTTTCTCCATATGTTATCAAAACCCACAACGCTCCCCTAGCAGTCAAAGGGCGTCCATTAATTGCTTCCTTGTTTAACTCTCCTACAACATAGTTATGAGTTTCAATCTCATGGAAATATTTTTTCCCTAAATTTTTAATGAATGTTTGAGACAGTACGGCTCCTTTTCCAATACCCGGGCATGTCTTTCGAGAATTTTTCACCCAAGTACAAACAATCCGCTCCCCTCTTTGTATGTAAGCAAGAGGATAACTTCGACATGACATTGGTCTATCTGGATAAATCCTACAATTTGGACGAGCGAAAAAAGCACAAAATTCCTTTATTTTTCTCAATCCAGGTATTACATTACCTTCACTCGTTTGAATGGGTTCTAATACCATTTGTTCCTCGAGAACTTGATTATATTCTTCTAATTTATAAAAAGAGACTTTCTGAAGTAGTATTCTAAAATCTTTGTTAAGGACATTAAATAATCGAAAGAGATCTCGATATGTTAAAGTCACAATAATATTTGGATCCGAACAGCAATGGCCACTTTGTTGGCATTCAAATCTCCTCTCTCCTAGAGACTTTAAATCCATTTGTCATCACTAGTAGGAACTGTATAATTGCAATCTTTACATATAACACGGTAAGCACGTTTTTCTGTTAATGGTTCAAGATAAGTTTCTAGTGTAAATGGTTGATTACAAAGGCCACAACGTTCTTTTGTTTTCCTTACCTGAACCAATACACCTGGTGGAAGCTCAGTTGTCATTTAAAATGTCCGCGCCCTATTGTTCGGTCTGGAAAGATCTTAATTCCATCTGACGTGATACGAAATTCTTTCCAAGAGAATTCATGATCAAAACCTCGCATTTTTTGGACAAGGATAGCTCGACGAAATTCTCCAGTTGATAGCTCATCATAACTTAAGCGAATTAGGCCTTGAGATGAGTACTCTTCAACTCCCAATGCTGAAGTTTCGGCAGTTAAGAGCGTGGTACACCCTTGTTCACCTAAAATTGCACCTAACGTCAGAATTTCTTTTCGAACTTGTGCAGGGTCTTTAATAATTGTTGAAAGTGTTGATAAGGAATCAATACAAACACGTGTGGCACCAGTATCCTCCAGAATCTCAGTTAGGACAAGAAGCAAGCTGTCAACATTAGCTTTAATTGTATATTTTTCATCTGTTGTTAACCCCACTCGTGCTGAAAAACCATCAACTAAAGTAATCAAGGGAGGATTAAATTCTTCTTCGAGTTGTTTAATATTCCAGCCAAATGAAACCATATCAGCTCGGATATGACGAGGTAAGTCATCAAAACTTATGAAAACGCCAGGTTCCGCCGACAAAAGTGCTCCATTAATCAGAAACTGTAAACCAAAAACCGTCTTTCCAGATCCTGGAGGCCCAGTGATAAGGATCTGACGTCCTTTTGGAAATTCATCTGGCCCGAAAAGATCATCCAATCCAGGAATACCGGATTTGATTGTTGCCATATTACTTCAAATCCGAACTAAGAGGAGTAAATCCCTTCTTGTCACAAACTAGAAAAGCTAGGATTCTACGATTAAAGGTATTCGTTCGATCAATCTTCGTATGACAATTCTCTAAGTTTTTGTAGCTTCATTAGATGTGTTACATATCCTGCAATTTGGTTTCTAAATCGTTTAGAATGAACTACAGCAACTTTTGATACAATATCTTTATTGTGTTCGAAGGAATCAGGTGACAAGTGATCTCCATATTCTTTAATGATCTGACGGGAGATAATTTTAACAGCAGAGGTCCGAACTTTACCCATATTACTCAATATCCTTTGTGATATTATTTCTAGAGGATGTAGAAGGCTAATAACTCTTGATATGAGGATCATTCTTTGATTTTTAATACTTTGTCAGAAGTCTCCGTCAACAATCACACCGTCTGAGGAAATGTTTTAGGATTAATATGGAGACAATGTTTTTCAGAAATGATATCATTTTGAATAGAAAGCGTAACTTCAGTTTTTGTCTTTGGTTTTCGGATTACCCAATTAATAATGTAATCACTATTGTTTAATTCGGCGATGTTCAACTTAGGATCTTGAAGAGGATCAAAAATGAGTTGTGGATCTGCTGAAATTTCGATCAGTATGTTTTTAAGAGGGGGAAGATGGAGAGGTTGGGTAAGTTTCCAAGAAATAATTAATCTCTCGTCGAAGAAGTCATTGATCTCTGGTAAGGGAAAGACAGACATTTCCTTGCTACCTAGTCTTTAATTCAGGGAAAAAGAGTGATTCTTTATCTTGATCTAATAAGCATATTTGATTAGAGCATAATATTTTTACCATTGAATCTATCTTAGATTTATTCCATGGTACTAAATTCTGAATAGAAGTTAATGAAATTTCACCATTCTTATTGATGCCTCTTGAAATAAACGATAGAAAATCCTGAGCATCGGATGACATTGATAGAGGTTCAAATAGAAATCCATCTGGAGTTTTTTGAATGATTTTGTTTTTCTTCAAGATTTCAAGGGCTTTCTCAATATCCTCTATATCACATTGCCACCAAGGACGATGTTCATGGAAGCGTACAGCTAGTTGACTTAACTTAATAGGTTGAAGATAGACTCTTTGATAAGCAATTCCAAATGCTATTAACTCTGAAGCAAGACGATGGAAAAAATCCTCTCGGCCAAAAAAAGTAGGTCGTTTGAAGAGAGACAAAGGCAATACGGAGACAGGAAGTTGGATTTCCCTTTTTAAACTAAGAAGATAAGTCGCTAGGTCTTTAGGAAGATGAGTTGGAGAGGAGATTTTTTTGACTCCTTTGATTAATTTTTCTTGAACCTCGTTTGCAGTATCATCCTCTAATTGTTTCAACTTTTTACCTAAAGCCTTGTATCGTGCTTCATGATCATTTTGTTCAGAAATACCACTAGCCTCCATTTATGCATGGATAACATTGAAATAAAAAGGTTTTATCTTCAGGAAGTAAAAAGGTCCATTTTTCACTTCAATTTAAGTTTAGGTTTATTTCCCCCAATATGAGGATTCTTAATTAGTAAATACGGGAGGATTCTTTCAAATTTAACTATTTTAAAAGAATTCCACCATGTTTCCGGCCAGCTTCTTTTAAAAGATATGGAAGAGGGATGTCTTGGTATCGTCCATCGGGTAGAGTTCTTCTAACTAAGATAGGAAGAAGGCCTTGCCTGATCTCCCGTTCTGAAATTAAAAGAGGGTCACCCTGTTCTTCTTCTTCTTGTTCTTCTTGTTCTAAAACTAAAACAGGAGCTCCCATTGAAATCTGAAGCGCCCGAGCCCCTAATATACGAGCATACTCGAATCTAGTGAGCATTTTTGGTCCGATGGTTATTTTTTGGTCCATTTTTTCGCTTGACAAGAAGTAATCAGCCCAATCACTCAAATAAAAAAAGGATGTGCGCAGAAAAAGCTCTACTGAACAGGATGGGAAGGTTTTGATTGAGATATATGAGTTTTTTCGCCTCATGGTGAATAATGTTTTTGTCAAAAGAGAAATAACAAAAAGAACGAGTTTAGAAAAACAAAACTTGCTTAATAGAAAGCAAATAGACATTTTTTGATAAAAAAGGAAGAAGAAAAAGGAAGGGGGAAGACTAAGAATAGTTTATTTTCTGTAAATTGAAGTTTTCGTCTTTAATCGAAATCTTCGCCACCCATGTCGCCGCCAGGTCCGCCTGGGGGGCCACCTGGTCCTTCCGATGCCTTCGAAGCAATGATATCATCGATTCGAAGAATCATCTGTGCATTTTCACTTGCAGCCGTGATTGCATGAGTTTTTACACGAAGGGGTTCAATCACATTATCCATGTTACGAACTTTGCCTTGGAAGACATCAACACCTGCTTTAGTATTACCACTTTCATGTTCAGAACGAAGAGCAACGATAATATCTATGGGATCTAATCCAGCATTTTCAGCCAGAGTCCGTGGGACGACTTCTAATGCATTTGCAAAAGCTTGAACAGCGAGCTGTTCACGTCCTACTAACGATTCAGAGAATTTGTGGAGCTTTCGACTAACATAAGCCTCGGGTGCACCGCCACCAGCAACGATTTTCTTGTCCTCTAGAACATTTCGGATCACACATATAGCGTCGTGAATTGATCGTTCAGCTTCATCAACTACAAGTTCTGTTCCACCACGGATCAAAATTGTAACGGATTTTGCCAATGGACAATCTTCAACGAAAACCATATCATCGTCTCCGACTTTAGTTTCATAAATTTTCCCTGAATTTCCGAGATCACTTGCTGAAAGATCTGGGATGCTACTTACGATATTAGCACCTGTTGCTTTGGATAATTTTTCCATATCTGACTTTTTAACACGGCGAATAGCCATGATATTTTGCTTAGCTAGAAGATGCTGTGCAATATCGTCAATACCTTTTTGAGCAATCACAACATTTGCACCAGATTCTACTATTTTGTCTACCATTTTTTGTATCATGCCAGCTTCACGATCTAGGAATTCTTGAATCTTTGAAGGATCAGTGATACTTAATTCAGAATCAAATTCTGTCTTTGAAACCTCGAAAGCCTCTGCAATTAATGCTATCTTGGGATTCTCAAGACTCTTCGGCATACCTGCATGTACTACTTCTTTATCCAAGACAATTCCTTTAACAAGAATTGTGGACTCAATATCTTCGCCTTCTTTCTTTTCAATTTTAATGTCATCAATATCAATTTTGCCTGTACCAGGATCAATACTCTTGACTGCATCAATGACAATTTTAGCTAGTAAATCACTGGATCGTGCGACGATTTTGGATCCCATAGTAGTATTGACAAGCTGAACTAAAAGATCCTGATCATCAGCAACAACATCAGTCGCGATTTCATTCAAAAATTCTTCTGCTTTCTCAGTTGCCACGCGGAAACCTTCTACCAAAATTGTAGGATGAATCTTATCGCTAGTAATTAACTCTGCAGCTTGCTGCAATAATTCCCCAGCTAATATCACTACTGTAGTTGTTCCATCGCCTACTTCTTGGTCTTGAATCTTTGATAGTTCTACCATCATCTTACCAATGGGGTGTGCAATATCGATTTCTTTCAGAATTGTTGCCCCATCATTAGTGATAACTACATCTCCGAAGTTATCAACTAACATTTTATCTCGGCCTTTCGGACCAAGAGCTGACCGAATTGCTTCAGAGATCACTCGTGCTGCAGCAATATTACTACTAGTTGCATCTCTTCCTGTAGTTCGAGAAGTGTCTTCTTTTAAAATTAATACTGGAGTTCCTTGTAAAGTCATTTTGATTTCCTCCTACATCATTGGGGGCATTCCACCCATGCCGCCCATGCCGCCCATGCCGCCTGGGGGCATTGGTGGGCCTTCGCCTAAGCTTTTACTGGCAATAACATCGTCAATTCTCAGAATTAGCTCTGCTGCTTCTCGTGCAGATTGGAGTGCTTGGCGTTTGACACGAAGTGGTTCAATAATTCCAGCTTCAAAAGCATCGACATTCTTACCCGTGTCTACATTAACCCCTATGTTTGTGTTTCCTTTATCATGGGCTGCACGAAGCTCAACAAGAACATCAATAGAATCAAGACCAGCGTTTTCAGCAAGAGTCCTTGGGATAATTTCTACGGCATCAGCGAAAGCATCAACAGCCATTTGTTCACGTCCCTTGATTGTTCCTGCATAAGCTTTGAGATTCTTGTGTAATTCGATTTCAGGGCTTCCTGCACCTGCAACTGCCCATCCATCTTCAAGAACATCGCGTACGACACAGAGAGCGTCATGTAATGCTCTTTCTGCTTCATCAGTGACGTATTTGGTTCCACCCCGAAGAACAACAGAAACACTCTTGGGATTAGCACATTCTTTGACATAAATCAGCTTCTCATCGCCAATTTGAACTTCTTCGACAAGTCCTGCGTTACCTAAATCTGAGGAGGATAAGTCCTTAATGTTAGTGACAATTTGGGCGCCTGTTGCTCTGGATAATTTTTCCATATCTGATTTCTTGACTCTACGAACTGCCATAATTCCTTCTTTAGCGAGAAAATGTTGAGCTAAATCGTCAATACCCTTCTGACATAGAACAATATTGGCACCAGATTCTTTGACTTTTTCGACCATTTCCTTAATCATGTTTTGTTCTTGGTCTAAAAATGCGTCCATCATTGAAGCGTCTGTTATACGAATTTTGGCGTCAAATTCTGTCTTTTTAATTTCCAAAGCCAAGTCAATCAAAGCAATTTTTGCAGTTGTTACAGAAGAAGGCATTCTGCTATTTACAACTTCTTTATCAATGACTACTCCTTGAACTAGCTCTGAGTCATGGAGTCCTTTGCCTTGCTTTTGGATAACAGAAATCATGTCGATATCCACCTTACCACCTTCTTTTACAGCTTTAGTGGCATCAACGGCAATTTCTGCCATGAGATCTTTTGCGCCTCCAGTAGCTTTAGAGTTGAGCGAAGTTCTAGCAACATTTATTAGATGAGCCTTATTGTCAGGGTCAATCTTATTAGCAATGCTCTGTAAAATCTCAGTACATTTATCTGAGGCTAGTTTAAAGCCTTCGATTATCACTGTTGGATGAATTTTTCGGTCTAGCAGCTTCTCAGCACGCTTTAGTAATTCACCAGCCACGATAACTGATGTGGTTGTTCCGTCACCTACTTCTTGATCTTGTGTTTTGGCAACCTGAACCAGGAGTTTAGCTGCTGGATGTTGAACATCAATCTCGTCTAGAATAGTTGCACCATCATTGGTGATTACTACATCGCCTAGTGAATCTACTAATAGCTTGTCAAGGCCTCGTGGGCCTAACGCGCTGCGTACCGAATCTGCAACAGCAATAGCGGCCTGTATGTTGTTTCGGAGAGCATCTCGGCCGCGTGAGCGCTCTGTTCCTTCTTTAAGTACAATTACTGGTTGTCCACCTAGTTGCATGGTAGTTAACCTCGATCTGTCTTTAACATGACAAAATATATTTCCTTATATCCCAAATTCCCTCTCATGAGAATTTAGGGAGTGTTTAACACATTTAAAGCTATTTTGTTAGTGGTTAAATTATTTGTTGCGTGTTACCGGATTGAAACAGGGTAATAAATTACATCAAAATTTGTAATTACCATAAAATTCATTAGAAAAAGGATATCGATAGAAAAAAAAGGGAAGAAGAGATATTTGTTTGACACTAAAAAGGAGCCTACTTGGTAGCTGCTAGCTTAATGTCAGTTTCTTTTACTGTTTTCCTACCAGAGTGACGAGCAATCTCAACTGCATATTTAGCGATGTTAGTACCGTAATCAGTAACGATTTCGTTGAGTCGATCAATCGCGTCAGCAGAGACACGTCGAGCTCCAGCATTTCGGATTATTTTCTCGATTCTTGCAGATGCAAAACCTGCCATTTCTTTTCACCTTTTCTCATTCTCGAAAAATGATGTTCTGCCTTTAATCAAGTTTTTAACAGAACAAGTGACCTCCGATGTCTAATCTTTATAAAGTTTTCTTTTTATCTTCCTTCCTCTGCCCGAGATAGTGACTAGCACATTTGGGATAATAGCTCAGAAATACTCATGACCAACTAAAGATTTAGTCGTTTGAAATAAGAAAACACAACGAATTTTCTTTCTTTTCGGAAATACTCCCCTTAAAAATCAATAAAATCGATAAAAAACCCGAATTCTTTGAATTATAGTGAAAATATGCAATTCTCATCTACAAAAAGCTGACGGATATTTTCAATAAAAAAAAAGGAAGAAAGAAAGTTACTATTCTTTGTAACGCGATATATATCTCTCTAGCATAGGTTTCAGTGACTCTTCATGAAGCTTACAAGTTATGAAGGAAAATCCCCGATCATCTGGATGAAAGTGGATTTCGATTGAATCAGTAACAATAACCTCTCTGGCATCTCTTATTTCAATCTCCGCATTTAATTCCTCTGCGATTTCTTTCATGAAAGAGCGGCCTTCTTCCCATGTAGGTATTCGGAATTTAATCCGTTTTATCGTGATCTCCTCCTAATAATGGGTAACAGTATTATGATGATTATCACTGGACTCCAAGAGAAAGGCGTATTAAAAAATCCAGACGATTCTTCTGATTCTTTTTGTGAGGAGGAAATTTCTGTGTAGGGTGAAGAGGGGGGTATTTCTCCGTCTACCCAATCCGTTTGGAAGATTGATGCCAAATATTCTGTTGCTGTAGTACTTTGAATAACCATTCCTGCTTCTCTATTATTGGTAAAAGCATTTTCACCAAAATTAATAGAGGAGAGTAGTGTCACCTTGTCATCGATTATAAGCAGTTTATTGTGGGTGTCTGACAACCACCCCTCAGTACTAGTTTTTGAATTTCCCATCCATTTAACTTCAATCCCTTTGCTTAAGAAATAAGCCGTTACATCATCAGAATCACTGTCCTCATTCACTTGTACACGAATCGATACTCCTCTATTCTTAGCCTCAACAAGTGAACGGACAAGGGGAGATGGATCATTACTCCAGGAAACACTGTCATCAAATTGCGTTATATACTGATTTTGAATCTTGATGGTACTATTTGCGCGATCGATCCACCATTTATGATATTCTAACGCGTTATCAGGAGTGAACATGGGACTTAGGGTCATTTCTTCTTTAATATTGAGGGCTTCAAAAGTTGGATAATAGAGATTAGGACTGTTAATTTTGAGGGAAGGAGTGAAAGAAGTCTTTTGTATACTTTTTGGTTTGATTATTGAGGAAGTCCATTCATCTGCTACTGCTACATCCTCATCCCACACTTCTTCTTTGAAAAACGAAGCGATTTCTGGTGCATCATGAACAGCAATCCCCATATCCCGATTGGCCTCGCCTGAGCTATAGGAATCATCTCCAGGTTCCAACTGAGGGGCAACACTTCGTGGACTCCAATTTCCCGAATAAATAAAAACATGTTTTCCATCAATTATCCAATATTTAGCATGGTAGAATCCATCTACTTTATCATCTTCTTGTGTTGAGGTATAAACTGGGATTCCTTTCTCTTCTAATGATTGAGCTGCGGCTTCTGTGTCAACATTTTCTGAGGAACCGACCCTCCGATAGCTGATTAATACCTGAATGTCCATGCCTGGATTTGTGGTCTTCAAATCAATTAATGTCTCATTAAATTCTGGACGACTGATTGTATACATTGACACATAAACTGATGATTCAGCTGCTTTGAGATAACGGAAAATGACTTCATCTGCATTGTCAGGATTAGTGAATAGAGTAATATTGTAGGTACCTGTAAAATTAGTAAGGGGAATATTCGTATGACTGATATAATCTGAAAGAAGATTGAATTTGGGAAAAAATACATCAGTTGAAGTATACAATCCATCTTGGTCAATTCTAGTTCCTTCAACAGAACTAATTACCAGTGAAAACGCAATTAAAATAATAAGAACTAATAAATTTTGGTTGATTTTTTTCATTATTGAGTTCCTCATTAGGTTAAATGAGATTCTATCAAGTAGCAACTTCAATGATACTTTTAAAGTTCTTTATACAAAAATCAGAGAAGCTATCTTAACTTTGATAAATCCTGAAGTACAAAAAAAGGAAGAATAACAACTTTATCTAATTTGTTATAATTCATTATTTGATTTACATAAAAAATCACAAAAGAGGGTTATATGAACAATAATACTACTAGGGAAAAGAAAATAGAGTTTTAGGAAAAGAGATTTTATAATAAAAATTAACTGGAGAAAGATTAATGGAGCGTCTATTACTCAAAAATGGCTTAATTGTTACTATGAATACGAATAACGAAGTTATTCCCCAAGGAAATGTATTAGTGGAGGATGGTAAGATCATGATGGTCGGAAAAGATATTCCTGAGAAAGCTGACTCTATCATTGATTGTACTAATCAAGTGGTGTTTCCAGGATTTATCTGTGCCCATACACATCTGTATTCAGCATTATTACGAGGAGCCCCACTCCAAATTGATCCGCCTACTGATTTTACGCAGAATTTGCAACGTATATGGTGGACAATGGATGAGGCTCTCACATTAGAGGATGCGTATACTTCTGCTTTATATGCAACTTATGAATTAGCTTTGAATGGAGTAACTGCATATTTAGACACATATTCAGGACCAAATTCCATTGAGGGGTCATTACATCGCATTTCAAAGGCAACACAGGATGTCGGTATTAGAGGAGTAATATGCTTTGAAGTCACAGAACGTCGTAGTTTTGAAGAAGGGATTAGAGGTCTAGAAGAAAATCGTCATTTTATCTCTCAAAATGACCCTGAAAAAACATTGGTAAATGGAATCTATTGTTTACATGCTTCTTTCACAGTTTCAGACGAATTAATACATAAAACTGTTGATTATGCGTCAGAAACAGATTCTTTCAAAACAATTCATACATCAGAAGGCCTAGCAGATTTACACCATAATTTAGAGAAATATGGAAAGCGAACAGTCGAACGACTTTATGATGAAGGCTTCCTTGGTCCAAAAACCGCATTGGCTCATGCTGTGCATATTAATGAGCATGAAATGAATCTTATTGCTGAAACACGTACGAATGTGGCCCATAATCCTAAAAGTAATGAATTAAACGCAGTTGGCGTGGCTCAAATACCAGAGATGATACAAAAGGGAATAAACATTGGTGTTGGTAATGATGGTTTCATTTATGACGCAATTGAAAACATGAGAACCGCCTACCTCATGCATAAATTGAATCATCATAATCCAAGTCAATTACCCACTCCATTGCAAGTAGTACAAATGATTACAATAAATGCGGCCCAAGCTATAGGTTTGAAAGAACAGATTGGTTCAATAGAGAAAGAAAAAGCAGCTGACTTTACAATTCTAGATACTACTGCGTTACCCACACCCATCCATGAAAATAACATTTATGGACATCTAGTTTATGGATCATTTTCACGAAGGGATGTCAAGCGGGTCATTGTGAACGGTCAAACAGTTGTTAAAAATGGTATTCACACCTCTCTTGATGCGACAAATGTAAGTCAGCAATCCATGGATTCTGCTGTCTCCCTCTGGGAGCGGTTGGATCTTACACCGAGAATATCTAGACAGATATGAACATATTATTCCCTTCTAGGTCTTACCCTATCCAATAGATGTGTTATGTCAATGTATGAATCTTCTCTAAAATGCCCAAAGTGCAGCAAAATAATTCCAGAGGAGGAATTCATAACAAAAAATTGTGGTTGTGGGTTCCGATTACGAATAAACTTCAATTATGAGAAATTAAAAGAAAAAGTGTCTCAAAAAATGCTACAAAAACGCCCATTCAGTCATTGGCGCTATCGAGAGTTTTTCCCTATCCGTAGTTACCAAAATATCATTAATCTTGGCGAGGGAGGAACTCCACTTTTGCAATCTCGACGTTTAGGAAAAGAAAAATTCGGGTTAAAGAATTTATTTTTCAAAGTAGAAACAGGAAATCCTTCAGGAAGCTTTAAAGATAGGCCTATTTCAGTAGGAGTTTCAAAAGGGGTAGAATTAGGCGCTGAAGTCTTAACAGCAGCTTCATCTGGAAATGCAGCCGCAGCACTAGCTACTTATGGTGCAAGAGCAGGAAAAAAAGTCATTGTCTTTGTACCTGAGCATGTATCTGAAGGAAAATTATCCCAACTAGCATATTTAGGAGCAACAGTAATTAGGGTTAAGGAGGAAGTGGAAGGTCAAGATCCATCAGTAACACTTTTTCAGAAGGCTTATGAAACCTTTAAATGGATGCCTTCTCCTTCTTTTGGTCCATTTAATCCCTTTCAATTCGAGGGAACTAAAAGCCTGGGATTTGAATTATGTGAACAATTTGATTGGGAACCACCCGATTGGGTATTTTTCGCTACTGGTAGTGGAGGATTATTAGCAGGAACTCATAGAGGCTTCAGGGAATTTGAAGAACTTGATTTTATCCATTCTATTCCTCATCATATTGCGGTACAGCCTGATGAGTGTGCACCGATTGTTAAAGGGGTGTTAAAGAAATTATCACCATTAAAATTTCAAGATTGGGAAAAATCTCCCCATACCGTGGCTGGAGGACTTGCTGATCCTCATCCTTGGGATGCTGACTCTGCATTAGCAGCTATTTATGATAGCTCTGGAACTGCGGTCGCTGTATCAGAAGAAGCTATTCTCAGAACCCAACGGTGGTTAGCACAATATGAAGGAATTTTCGGTGAACCATCAGGAACCGCAGGACTCGCTGGTCTTGAGCAATTGGTCGAATCTGGAAAGGTTGACCAATCAGATCGGGTAGTCATACCTATAACGGGGGTTGGTTTCAAAGATCCTAAAGTCTTATTAAAGCAGATCTCTATGCCCCCTCCAATATCTCCAGATATCTCTGAACTTCAATCCATTTTGATTGATAACGTAAGATCTTAACATTTAACTTTCCTAAAAAATATGGGAAATATCCTTTAGAAATTCCTCCTTGCTGTTTAGAGAAATAAAGTAGGACACTTCGTCAGTCTGGTTGGGCCTTAAGCTCCAGAATGTGAGAAATCCAGCTCCTAGTATCATTTTTCCAGCGTCAAGTGGAATTAATTTAGTTCTTGACGATGTTTTTATGACAGAAAGGGAGTTATTTTCCTTTGCTAATGTTAAATAAGCCATCTCATCTGGCCCAGCTCCGAAAATAGGTACAGGATTATCTCTTGAAACTTGAAAAGGAGCCTCAGTCCCAATAGAAAATCTTGAAACCATGTTTTCTATGCTTCCATCAATTCCTGGACTTAATAAACTGACTGATATAGCTCGAAACGTAGCAGATGTTGGATTATGAATCGTTGTTCGAACGCGAATTAAACTGGAGTCTCCTCCTAATATCTCGTATGCAATTTTGATAGCTAATCCCTTTAATGACTTTATTTCATGAAGAGTTGTAGAATATTCAACTCCAGACCAATGATCGGATTGGATTTTCTTAGATACATATTTCTCTTTTAGGTAGGATGGATCATCCAAATCATCTTGTTCGCTTTGAAAAATCGAATTAACCATACCACCAGGATCTTTTGAGAAAAAGATAGATGGAGAATAGTTTGGAAAATTAGATAGTAAATATGGTTGACCGTTATACTTTATTTGAGTTAAACAAGCAGCAAAATCACCTGAACTCGTAATTTCAAGGTTATTATTTCTAGCAAGGATCAAATTTTTATTCGATTCTGGTGGAAGATCAAGAATTTCTGGTTTTTCTTTGCCATCAAAAACTAAAAATTGAATGTGCCTAGTTTCTCTTTTTTCTGGGCTCTCAATAATAAAATTTAGGTTGAAAGTCCCAAAAATGACATTATTTGGTAATTCCAATTTACATTTGAATTCTTGGGAATTATTTAAGTTTAAATTTGCAATTTCAAATTCGTTTGGAGTAATTGTCCATCCTTTAGGTACCTCAATGATTAAACGGCCATTCAAAGGCATTAGGCGTATTGATTTAAGCGTTATTTGGATTTCAGAAATTTTCTTTCCAATAAGTAATTGATTTTTTGGTATCTCAAGATTAAGATATGACTTTGGTTCAATATTTTGCTGAATTGGAGACAATACTTGATTTTTACTCAAATAATATGCTAGTTCACGAACTCTCTTCCATTCTATGTTCCCACATCCAATCCAGCTCTTTGGCCCGCTACATGAGGAGAGAGCTGGAATTTGGATCTGTTTTTCAAGGGATGATAGTTTACTACGACTAGGATCTGCTTTAGTGTCATGAGTTTCATAAATGTGGTAATAACTAACATCTCCTAGCTGCATACAGACCCATGGTTCATACCTTTCAGTTCCTTCAGGTAAGTCTCCTTTTCCTGCAGGCCAGAAAAAGGCAGGTCCACACACGAGTTGATCATCAAAAACGAAATAGGTTTCCCCAAGAGGCATATTTATCCCATGGGTGAAGTGAGGTTCTAAAATAGTAGTTATCTGATCATCTACAGTTCCTAAGTTTTGAACTTCTGTCCATGTGGCAAAGTGAGGGTCTCCTGCCTTTAATTCGAAAATTCGATGGAAAAACAAATCTCCTTTAGATTGTCCCCTCCTTGAAAGTTTAACCTGAATAGAATTTCTTTTTTCTATTATTTTCGGACTAAATTCAACTTGATTAAATTCACTAAAACCGAAAGGAGGACCATAATCAAGTGTACGAAGTCCTACCCCCATTAAAGTTTCATCAGGAGTACGAAAGTCAACGCTAGCTCCCTCTAGTTTTAGAACACCACGAATATACTGGTTTTGGATGATAACACACTTCTTATCCTGTTGAATGCCAGCTGCTAATCCTTGATTATTGGAAAGGAAGATTGGGAGTTCAAATACTCTACTCTTGACATCCCCCATCTTAACCTGACAATATAGAGTTGTAAAAATGTCTTCATCATTCGTGGGGATTTCTATTTGAGCGTCGACACCGATATTCTCTTCAGGAGCCAGTTTAATTGGGATAACAGGAGAGAGGATTTCAATCTCATTAATTGACCAGAATACCAATTCACCTTCAATGGGTTTTTCTGACCGATTTTGTACATGTATCGAAATAGCCTGTTTTCCAGAAGGCCTCCACCAAACCTGATCTGAAATCATGATATCGATAAGCTGACGAACTTTCATACCTGCCTCTAATGTGAGGACTTCTCCATCTATAATAATACGACTTCTAATACTGGGGGTTTTTCTCTGAATATCAGTATCTGAAGTGATATCATCAACAACATAAGTATTTTCAAGGGTCTTTCTTCCCTTGGGAACTGTTAAGATCTCTTGACTCGCTTTCACAGTGATTTCCTTAGACCCCTCCATAGATACGATGACAGATAGTTCTTTACTGGATTCATTTTTTATGAGAAGAGAGGCTTTATGCTTGATTCCAGCAAAAACATCATGATCTTTTTGTTGTAAGGTTATTCCAATTAATTCCCCGTCTATTTTTCTGGTAATACCAACAATGGAACGACTGTAACGATCAATGATAACTTCAAGAAAGTCTTCCCCTTTTTCAAAGCGATAATAAAAAACTTTCATAGATCCTAGGGTCTGCTCATCAGGAGCTTGCGTCACATCACGCTTCTGATCGAGATACCAATCAGGATGTTTATCAAAAAACGGTTTACAGAAGGAATTCTGCAAAATGATAGGAATATAGTTCTGCATGTATACTGATGTATCAGGAACCCATTGAAGGCCAATCTTCTTGTAAAGAGGAACAGCTTTCATATTTGAGGGCCAAGTGTGCAGATCTTGCCGTACATCCCCATTTTTCACACTAAAATCAACAGCAGTGAGGAGGAGATGCTTACCATATTTTTTTCCTAGAACTTCAGGGTGAGCACCTAAAACACCAATGTATGAAACATTAGGTTCTTCCATACGTTTGTGAACAGAACAAAAACCAACTAAACGATCTTGAGGATCGAAAGCAACGAACCATTCAAGAGCTTTTCTTTTTTCAATAAATTCCTTAGCACGTTTTTCATCATACTTGATTCCTTGAGTCCATGTTCCTGGCCACAAATCATCAATTGCATTGAAAAAATCGGCTAATTTTTGTGAATCAACACCAGTATTAATCGGTCGAATTATTCCTTCAAAGTTATCTTTGTCCTTAATAATGGAAATATTCATGAAACCACCAGATAAATAGCCCAAAATTTGATTTAGATAAGGAGATTTAGTAATAAAGTTGGATATGTTGAAATTATATTCTTACAGTTTTGTTGACATTTATTACACTAAAATATTTATAATAATAGAAAGTGGCAAAAGGGGAAACAGGCTATTTGTAAATTTCTAGAATCAGCCCAAACTAAAGTCAGAACAAAAATAAAAGAAAAAGAAAAATTTGAGGAATTAGTCACTTAGTGGTTTCTGTGCCTCAATAATACCACTGTGAAACTGATTATTCAGATACTTGAAATCACTAAATATAGTCACTTTAATTCCTTCAAAACCAGCTTCTTTGATTTTTTCACTGTATCCTTCTTCTGTTAATGCTCCACCTAAGCAAGAACACCATGTCTCAGGATCCTGGGTAATTTCAGAAGGTAATTGATTGGCAGCAATGATATCTGCATCCACCAGCCGTCCACCGGGTTTAAGAATTCTGAAAGCTTCTTTGAAGACGGCACCTTTATCCATAGTAAGATTAATCACACAATTACTGATAATAACATCAGCAAAATTGTCTGGGAGAATATTAATTTCCTCAATATCCGAAAGACGGAAATCAACATTAGTATAGCCTTTTTCCATGGCAGTTTTCATTCCTGCAATGATCATATCATGGGTAAAATCAATCCCAATTGCTCTCCCATTAGGCCCTACAAAATCTGCCGCTTGAAATAAGTCATGGCCAGCGCCACTACCAAGATCTATTACGATATCACCTTTTTGAATGTTCGCTTTCTGAGCGAGATTGATAACACATCCAAAACTAGGGATGGTAGATTGCTTTTTCGTTTCAGTTGCTGTAGGAGGACAACAATCAGTTTGTGTTAAATCATTGCTTTCATCTGATGTTGATGACGGAGAACAACAACTAGATTGTTCACTGAGTTGTGTTTGAAGACGTTGGTTTAATGCGTTCGTATAGGTCTTTTTAATTTCTTTCTTGAATTGACTCATTGCATCATACACCTATTTACTATATATAAAGGAAAGATTTTTAAGGTTCTTCTACCGAGGGTGAGTAGAAAAAAGGAAGAAAATGCTTTGTCCGAACCCGTTAGTAGAGTATCAATGGGAGCTGATCAACTAGAAAAACGATTAATCGATGATCTAATGGAAACAAATCTGACTAGGAATGAAGCAAGAGCATATATCGCTTTATTACCGTTGGAGACTGCAACTGCGAGTAAGTTGGTTGAAAAAACGGGAATCCCTGATAGTAAAATCTATCGGACTATGGATAATTTACAGAAAAAGGGCTTGATCATCCTTCAAGAAGGAGTACCAAAGAAATTCATTGCAGTTCATCCAATTGAAGCAATGGAAAATTTACGAACAATCTTCAAAACAGAGTTTACAAGAAGAATGGCTTCCATAGATAAATTAATCGAATCACTGGTACCTATTTATCAGGATCACGAAGAATCGCCAAAAATTGCCTATATAATAAAAGGAAAATCCAACATATTTAACCATGCAAAACGGTTAATCGATGAGGCGACTTCAAGCATAACATTAATGATGCCAAACAAAGAGCTGTTTTATCCTCTTGAAAAATCTATCACACATGCTCAGGAGAGACTTTCCGACTTATCTCTTGGGTTCTATCACCAAAACTTACCAACACAAGACTTTCCATTTAGTTATCAGGCAATCAGTTGTATTTGCTTTTTTCTCATTGTTGATGACAAAATTTTACTGACGATCTCCAACTGGAATACAAATCATTGGCACGCAATTTGGACAACAGAAACATCATTATTGGAGGTCTCTCAAGGATATTTTTCTTCTCCTTCTTGTTGTGCTCCAAACGATAGTGAATCCACTTACTAATTTCTCAGATCTAATAACAATTCAATCATCGATAAGCTCTTCTATTGATCCTATTGGAAACTCTCACAAATAAATTTGAATAAATCTCCTCAAAGGAAACTGATTATCATGGTAACTACAGAAGACTTGAAAGGACGAGATTTCCTCACAATGGTTGATTTCACACGAGAAGAAATCGAGACCATGTTACTTGTTGGAATTGATTTAAAAAAGCGCTTTGTTGCATATGAGGATCACCGACACATCCTCCCTGGTCGAACTCTATTTATGATATTTTATAATGATTCTCTTCGAACCCGAAATTCATTTGAGGCAGGGATGACTCAATTAGGTGGTCATGCACACTTTCTCCAACCTGGTGCTATCTACACCCCAGCATTACCAGGCGATGAGATTGCTTATGAAACAGAGAGGGTATCTGATGTTTCACGTGTCCTGTCTCGGATGGGTGATGCCATTGCTATACGTATTTATGGCAGTAAATGTAACTGGATCTATGGTAAAGGACAACAAATCCAAGAAAACTTTGCCTATTGGAGTAAAAAACCAATTATCAATATGGAATCTGATGTGTATCACCCCTGCCAAGGAATGGCCGATATCATGACCATATACGAGAAATGCAGTCATGATTTCAACAAATTGCAAGGAAAAAAGTTCGTAATGAGTTGGGCATATTCTGCAGGTCAAAAACCAATGGCTGTCCCTCAAACAGGCGTTCTAGCCCCATCGATGTTTGGGATGGATGTCACATTAGCTTGTCCTCCCGAATTCGATCTACATCCTGATATCATCAAAAAGGTAGAAGAGCATGCTGATATTTATGGCGGATCATTTACAATTGAACGAGATATGAAAACCGGGTTTGAAGAAGCAGATTTTGTATATCCCAAGAGCTGGGGAGTGTTAGAAGCCCACGGGATTGAAGGAGTAAGACCCGCGAAACCAGAAATCATGCCAGAAATCATGAACAAATATACAGACTGGAAGACGACAACTGAATTAATGGACGTCACCAAGAAAGGACGCGGATACTACATGCATTGTCTCCCCCAAGATCGAGGAATGGAAGTAGATGACGAGGTTGCCGATGGCCCCCGATCTATTATCTTTGATCAAGCAGAAAACAGACTTCATGCTCAAAAAGGAATAATGGCTTGTATAATGCACTAAAATGAATTTCATAGCCATAATCGACCTTGCATAAGTTTTTATATTTTTCACAATTTGTTCAAACAATGCAAATTTCGTTATGATCAATCCGATTAAATGTTTTCTTTGGTGATAATATGGCGAGTAACGCAATTACAGACTCCGATGTCCTCGTTGTTCGGAATTTAACTAAGATATATGGAAGAGAGCTTCAAATTGGGGCCCGAAAAGTTGGTCGTCGGATAGTCGCGGTAAATGATGTGAGTTTTTCCGTTAAGAAAGGAGAAATCTTCGGGTTTCTCGGGCCTAACGGAGCGGGTAAGACGACTGCTATCCGCTCTATCCTAGGATATTTAACCATCAAAGCAGGTACAATAAAGATTAACGGCCTAGATCATCGGAAAGATGGGTTGGAAATCAAAAAGAACTCCGGTCACATTCCTGGTGATGTAACATTATATGGTAATTTCACTGGGAAGGAATTAATTAATTATGTTGGCTCATTTCGTCCTACTGATACCACTTTTCTCAAGAAATTGCGTAAGATTTTCAAGGTTGACCTCTCAATGAAGATTAGGAGCTTATCTTCGGGTAACCGTCAGCAAGTAGCAATTATTGTTGGTTTAGCTTCTAATCCAGACTTTCTCATCTTGGATGAACCGTCTAGTGGTCTGGATCCCTTGATGTCGGCCCGATTCCACGATTTATTGCGTGAGATGCGGGATCAAGGAAAAACGATTTTCTTGTCAAGTCATGACCTTGCTGAAGTACAGGCTATCTGTGATCGAGTGGGGATCATCAGACAAGGACAAATAATAGTGGTTGAAGCTGTAAAGGAGTTACGAAGAAAATCAATACAACATTTGACCGTGGAATTCATGAAGGGCGAAGCACCAGACGTAGATGCATTTAAAGCCATCCCAAATGTGATCGGTGTAGAGAAAAGGGATGGAACGTTCCACATCACGGTTAAAGAGGACGTGAACGATCTCCTCAAATTAGTTACCTCACAGCGTATAAAACGTATGACCTTAGAGGACAGTAGTCTCGAAGATATTTTCATAGAGTATTATAAGGATGAAATAGATCGTCTAATGGAGGAATAAATGTGTTAACGATTTATAAGAAACAACTGCAGAAAACATGGTTATTCTGGATAATACCTGTCGCATTACTTGTAGCAATGGCTCTTCTCGTTGTTGGGATCTGGCCCGATTATGAACCAGTGATGAAAGAATTTGAAACTATATTCGCGGAAAACCCTCTCTTTTCCAGTCTTTTAGGGGAATCAAGTATGGGCTCTTTTGAAGGATTTATTAGCGTAGAGATGTTCATCGTTGCGGATTTCATTTTTATGGGACTCATTGTCCTTGTTGGAACGATGGTTATCGCATGGGAAGCGGATAGCGGTACATTGGACGTAATCTTGAGCTACCCCATTCCACGATGGAAGTTTCTCTCACAAAAGCTGCTAGCCATCATCACATTATCGTTTTCATTTCCCGTTCTCGTTTGGGGAGCCATAGCCGTAGCAGCCGCAGTCATGAACATAGAATTTAAGCAAGACGCGTTCCTCATTGCTATACTCGGGAAGTGGATTGTATACATGGCTTTCACTTGTATAACTATCCTTTGCTCAGTTATTTTCATGGACACAACGAAAACACTGGGATCAGCTGGGTTGATTGTTGGTGGATCATGGATATTTGAACGATTTGGGGGATTAATTAGGACGGCAAATGAACAAATAGCTGACATTCTCCAGGGAGTTTCTCTCTTCCATTACATTGATGGACAAGCTGTTATGAACACATTAATGGATAACGAAGCTAGTCTTATCATTCCAATCAATGACTTAAACCTTGTTTTCATCTACCCAGTCCATGAATTGGCTCTCGTCCTCATCATAGGAATTGCAGCCCTACTAGCTGCGTTGTTTCTATTCCAGAAACGAGAGTTTACTTACATCTAGCATTTATTAAGACATTTCTGTTTGTAAATAAGATGAATAATTATTTTCATGATTCTTAGCTATTTCGAATCAGAGATCAATAAACATTCCATATGAATGTCATCTGGTTCTAATTCATACAATTTCTCATTGACTTCCTTGGCTAAGTCAAATCCTCTGTTCATGTAAAAATGGACTGTATTTTGGGATGGAGTTGCAGAAACATAGAGCTTTCTTGCACCCATTTCCTTGGCTTTTTCTTTTACTAATTCAACTAGAGTTTTCCCTACTCCCTTTTTTCTATAATCTTTACTGACCCAAAGGCCAGCAAGATTCAATTGATCCTTATTCCTTCCAATAAATTCGTTATCTAGTGATATAATCCCAACAATATACAATTTATCAAAGGCTCCAAATATGAATCCTCCTCTTTGATATATATCATTGAGAGAAGAGATATGCCTCAGTTCTTCTTCTTGATTCCATTCATTGATCTCATAGTACTCTTCTACTAATTCTAACTTTCCCTCTCTATGATAATAAATGTACTCTACTGTCTCTGTTCGGTCAATTTCACTGATCCTCTTTATTTCCTCTTTGTTTAACAATCGATATTCCAAGATAGGCCACTCATACTCCAAATTCTAAGAATCTTGGGCATGTTTCCATCGTAATTTGACCATTAAAAGCAAATATCAATGAATGAATAATTGAGAGTTTACTTATATCTAGAATAAATTGTTATAGTATTGTAATGTATAAATGTAAACTCATTCTGGGATCGTTTTATAGAAAGTGAACGTGAAAACATTACCAGAATGAGTATCCTCTTCTTTTTCCTCTTCCCATTTTTTATTCAACCGATCAAACATACTCTTGAATTCTGTAATCAGCTCATTATACTCCTTATCCGTTAATAGTGCAGTAAAACCATAAAATCCCCAAGGATCACATTTAACATAATTTGCTGCTTCTTGAGGTGTCATACGATTAAAAGCGGCCTCGATTTCTAGAAGGGCTCCAATATTACTTTCGATTGCTAACTTAATCCTTCTTAACATCTTCTCATGATCGCTACTTTCGACTCTGATTCTCTCAGAGAGATAGTCGTGATCTTTTGGAAGGGCTTCATGTTTTCTGGAATAATGCGCTTCTTGGATTTGAGGTTTATTTTTAACTTTCTCATACCGTACACTTACTTTTCCTTCATTCTTCATTTCTTTAAGATAATTATAGCAGCTCTGACGTTTTAATCCAGTTTTAACCTGTAGTTGTTTTGCAGTAAGTTCCCCATCGCGAAACAATAAAAATCGGATCAATCCTTTGTAAATAGCTTTGCTGGATAAATATTTATCCCTTTTCTTTGATTTTTTCATATTTGAAAACCTGGGGTAAACATTCAATTGTCTTTCGCCTTGATAATAACATTAAAAAACGTTTCCATAATGTGGTATGATATCTTTATTCCAAACTTTGGAATCGTTTAAACACCAATATAACCACATAACAATGAACAGAGTCAGCTATGATGAAAAAATCACACACTAAAATGATAATTGTTCTTATTGCAATAAGTACTACATTGTCAGCGATTACAATTTCTTCGACCAATCATATATTCATGATAAATACCAACAATGAGAAGATCATTATAGATTCAGGTGAAAATTTCCAATATGGCGGTGTGACTATTCGTTGGTACTTAAGTGAAGCTGTAAAACTTAACACAAGTGAGCTAATTGTCTATATTGACCCTATTGAAATACATGTACATGAAGAACCTGCAGATTTCATTATAGTCACTCATGACCATGCTCCACATTATTCACCCTATGATATTGAGAAAGTAACTGATGAAAATACCATTCTCATTAGTTCCCCTCAAACACTTGGAGATTACATTGTTACGCCAGGAGATACGTTATCATTTGATGGAATTGATTTTGAATTTGTACCTGCTTACAATGTTCATCGGTTTCGTCCGAATGGTGAACCCTATCACCCCCAGGAGGATGATGGATTAGGTGTGATAGTTGATTTTGGGAGTGTGAGAATTTACATTGCAGGGGATACGGGGCCAATTCCAGAGATGGGGGATATAGAAACTGATATAGCTCTTCTCCCCGTTGGTGGATTGTCTATTATGAATGCAACTGACGCGGTTAAAGCTGTAGAGCTCATTAAAAACTCATCAGACCTAAAGTACGGTATTCCCTTTCATTACGGATATAATGGGATAACTGATAATGCAGGATCAATAGTGGATGCATACACATTTCGTGATTTGGTGAACTGCAGTGTCGTGATGCTAGATAGTCTCGAAATATGGCATCCTCATAAGTTATCAAAGCCAGAATTTCTCTCTCCTAATCCAGGAGACCAACTATCATCAATAGCAACTATTCGTTGGAATTTATCAGACTCATGGAAACATGATTTGTTTTGCCATTTAGATTACTCTAACGATAGTGGACTCACATGGATTAGGTTCGCAGCTAATGAAATTGGTACAACCTACGACTGGAATACATCAGCTCTTCAAGATGGCATGCATTATAAGATAAAAGTGACAATTGTATGTGTAGAAGAAGTTGGCGCTTTTTTAACAGAAGAAATAATTTCAGGAGAATTTTCAATCAATAATACACACTCACAACTCACGGAAACAAAACAAATGACATCTTCAAGTCTATCAAATGAAACAAGCCCGCAACCTACAACAGGATTTTCTCTAGTTTGTCTCATTCTTATGTATACACTTCTGGTAGCTTTACAGGGGAAGAAAACGCAGTAAAACTATTCTTCTAAAAGCAAGGAAAATTCATTTTCATGTATCCTTCAATGAAGGATGCCTTCGTACGTATATAATCCTTTAAAAGATAACTATCAACAGGTTCTTTTACATCAGATTGAGGAATCAAAATGTTCAAGCCGCTAGT
Organism: Candidatus Heimdallarchaeota archaeon; assembly: GCA_020353515.1. Lineage (GTDB taxonomy): Archaea > Asgardarchaeota > Heimdallarchaeia > Hodarchaeales > Hodarchaeaceae > Hodarchaeum. The sequence continues at coordinate 4,830,516 of CP070695.1, read as the reverse complement.
TGTCATTGCACTGGGTGGAAATGCCATGATCAAGGGGAAACAGAGAGGGACATTAGAGGAACAGATCGAAAATGTCACTCAAACCGCAAAACAAATCATGAAGGTCATTCCAAAATGGCGGGTCGTGATAACTCATGGTAACGGTCCTCAAGTGGGAAATCTCATGCTGCAAATGGAAGCAGGTTCCCATCCTCCCTATAACCGCCCTTCGTTCAAAATGGATGTTTGTGGATCGATGACACAGGGCCAGATAGGATACCTCATTCAGAATATTCTTGGTAATCTCTTGGTTACTGAAGGTCCCCCTAGTAGACTGGATCCTAGTAAAAAAATCAAAGTTGCAACAATCATTACACAAGTTGTTGTGTCAAAAGATGATCCAGCGTTCGAAAATCCCACAAAACCAGTAGGGCCATTTTACACTAAAGAACAAGTTGATCGAATCAGGGAAGAACATCCTGATTTCACAATTATCGAAGATGCTGGAAGAGGATATCGACGAGTTGTTCCATCTCCAGATCCAATTGAGATTTATGAAAAGGATCAGGTTAACGATCTTTTAGAAGCTGGCTTTATACTAGTAGCCAGCGGTGGAGGAGGTATACCTGTTCTTAAAAATCCCGATGGGACAGTTTCGGGTGTTGAAGCCGTCATTGACAAAGATTTGGCCGGAGAAAGATTAGCTAACGACACAAAGGCTGAAGCTTTTGCTATTTTAACAGATACAGATAAAGTTTACTTGAATTACAAAACACCAGAGCAGAGAGGCATTGACCGAATGACTGTGGCTGAAGTTGAAAAGTATTTAGAAGAAGGAGCATTCGGAAATAAGTTAAAAGGATCAATGGGGCCTAAGCTGAAAGCAGCAATTAGATTCTTAAAGGATGGTGGGAAAAAAGTGGTAATAACCACCCCTGAACTTGCAGCAGCAGCTCTAGATGGAGAAGCAGGAACTATCATTGTTCCATAAGAAAAGGAGGCTCATAAAGATGGAATTTTCAGATTTATATGGACGAGATTTAATTTGTACTCAAGATTGGGAAAAACATGAGCTAGATTTAGTACTTGATCTAGCAGGAAGAATGAAGCGGGAACGGTTTTCCCCTCAATATACAAGTCTATTACAGCATAAAACATTCTTTATGTTTTTTTATAATCCTAGTGTGCGAACAAGACAGAGTTTTGAAGTCGCTGCGACAGAATTAGGAGGACATGCCCAATTTCTGGAACCAAAAGCCATGCGTCTTAAAACCGAGAAGACCGCAGGGGAAACGGTGGAAGATGCTGCCCAGATAATGTCTCGTTATGCACATGGTCTTGGAATAAGAATTCTTGAGGATAAAGTTGGAGCGTATGGTCAAGGAGAAAATCTCCTTCGAGAATATGCTAAGTGGGCATCAATTCCTATCATTTCAATGGCCCATGATAAATTTCATCCCTGCCAAGGACTTGCAGACGCCATGGGTTGGGCAGAATGGTTCAATAAAGGTACGAAATATCCCCCAGATTGGCGTACATTGAAAGGGAAGAAATTACTGATTACCTGGGGTCATGGAGCTTTAACCCGGTCATGGTGTTCTGTTCAAGAAGCTATGCTTATTGGTTCGCGGTATAGTATGGACGTTACTGTTGCCTCCCCTGAAGGATATGATCTCGATCCTCAAGTCGTTAAATGGACAGAACAGAACTGTAGTAAATATGATGCAAGCTTTGAAACTATTAATCATCCTACAAAAGGGTATGAGGGAGCCCATGTTGTATATTCCCGTCATTGGATGAGCCCCGAGGCTTACCAAGAAGGTGAATTTCTAAAACAACAGGAAATTGATAAGGCATTAAAATTTCCAGAGTGGATCTGCGATGCAGATAAAATGGCCTTGACAGATAACGGGATATTCACCCATCCGATGCCCATCGATCGGGGCCATGAAGTCACTGATGAGGTTGCCTCTGGTCCTCGTTCATGCATCTATGACGTTGGAGAAAATCGATTACACGTCCAAAAAGCTATTATGGCACTCACAATGGCAGGAATTTGATGTTTGTGGCTGGACAAGAATCACGATGGACCATATAAACTATTGTCATAAATACCACTTTATTTGTCCTGACGATTCTCCTTAGCATAACAATTCTTGCCCAAAAGAGTATTGAAGGACTGATAATATTTCTCTAAATGTGATATCACAGATTGTTGGTTATGTGGAGATCGTAAATAGGATCCTTCATAAAGTATGGGTAAGAATAAACCCACTTATGAAGTAATGGTCAAAATCGGAGATGAAGAGAATATGGATGAGTTTATGCAAGCAGCAGTTCAAGAAGCTAAACTGGGTTTTGAAGAAAATGGTCTACCAATTGGATCAGTCTTGGTTCTTGATGGAAAGATTGTCGGTAGAGGAAGAAATCAACGCAACCAAAAAGGCAGCGTCATTTTACATGCAGAAATGGACGCAATAGAGAATGCAGGAATTTTGCTTCCTGAAGAATATAAAAGATCAGTCCTTTATACTACTCTCTCACCCTGTCAGATGTGTTCCGGGACCATCGTTTATCTTCAGATATCAAAGGTAGTTATAGCTGATAACACGACAATACTGGGTGCTGAAAATTTCTTAAAATCTCATGGGGTGATTCTTGAATACCAAGAGAATGAAGAATGTACTGAATTATTAAGAAAATTTCCATTGTCTTGAAGTTACTACCAATCAATATCCGAATTGTGCTCTCGCTGTTTTAATTGCCTTTTCAACCATAGCAACATCCTCTGGGTAGAGATGTCCCATATTCTTTTTTATGAGATTCTCGGCACGAGTTTGAAAAGTATAATTCTTTGTCCGAATTGCTTCAAGTAGTAGTCTAACGCTATCAAAAAAATTATTCTCTGTAACCGCGGAAGGAACGGTAGAAACTAGAGTTAACATTGTATGACGAGCTTTTTGTATTCCTTCCCCTATTAAATCACAGAGAATAGCACATGCATAATTAGTTGCAGCATTGCCATAAAAATTTAATTCGAGGTGTTTATTCCCTGCTTCAATGTATTCTTGCCTTGAATTACGAAAGTGCTGTTTTGTTAAGTCATCAGTCGATAGATGGACCGCTTCTCTTTCCGGAGTTTTTTTCATGGTAGAACCAAAATCTCTTTGTCTTAATTCAGTATGAATTTCATCTGCGAGGTTATCGTCAAAAATTGGAACTGGGGCTTTAGCAGGTTGTTGAGGGGGTTGTGCGGGGACCTTCCTGGCAAAAGGGGGAGGTGGGGGGAGATTGGGAGGAGCAGCAATACCTCTATCAGGTTGTTGTCTTGGAGGCCCTTTTAATTCCTGTTGTTTGGGAGGCCCTTCAAGAGTCTGATATTTCGGAGTAGGAAGTGGTGGAGGTGTTTTTGGGGGTCCTTGCAGGGCCTTCTCCCTCTGTTCATAAAATGAAGGTGGGTCAGGGAATTTCTTTTTTTTCTTTTTCCTGAAAGGCAATGGCAATTCAATACCTCTCTTTAATTGGTAGAATCCATAATTTAGGGAATTTTGTCAAAGCAAGATTGAAAGACTGAGTAAGTTATTCTGAAATATTCATAGGATATATTGTAAGTCTACCTTTTAAAAATTGATTTAAAACTAATGTTGTATTTTCCTAGTACTCAGATTCAAATTTGAATTCATTCCAGTTACTGTGACTGAAATACTGTGAATATTCTGCAAGAATATCTTGGTTACTTGAAACGGATAGTAAATGACCTCCACATTTCAATTTACAGTCAGAAGAACCAAATTTTGGAATGACTTTTATTTCGTGAAACTTTTGTACAAATTCGCGGAGAGCTTGACATTCAGTAATCATAGGATCTGTTGTGAAATATGCATTCAATATTTTCGTCTTAGAATGGGAAGTAAGATAATCAATATGCCAAAAGATGCTTTTTTGATAGTGAAAATGACGAAATAAACGTTTTTCTAGAGATGTGGAGGTTTTTCCTCGGGCTGATCCGAAATAAAAATAAGTTCCTGGTTTGAGTACCCATTTGAAACGACTCGTTGTAATGTTAATAGAATAACCTACTTTAAGAGCTAATACGTAAACCCCTTGGGAGTTTTTCTTCCTGAAAGACAATTCAAGTCAAATCCGAGGATGGAAAATACATCATCAAGAGCGCTTGATGTACCGAGCCAATGCAGGTTCTCCTATTATTCGTTTAAAGTTTTTTCACTATCCCAATTACCGACAAACCGTACATCTTCATAAAACTCCCATACATTGCAAATTAAAATCAAAGGGGGTAAATTCCTACTTTCTCTTTCACCAGAAAGTTCATACAAAAGGATTAATCTCGTTGGATAGAAGTGTCTCTGTCTTCCCTACCTCTTCTTTTGTTAATCTAAAAAATGATTGGGGAAGAATATCAGATATTCCTCAAATTCTTAAAGATAAATATCGTGAGAGCTCAAAATATTGGCCAGTAAAATCGCCAACAATTCTGAATTTAAAGGAGGAAGAATGGTTTAGAACAGATGATCTTTCTAGGTGGATTCTTTCAGCTAATCGATATATTAGGACAAAAATTAAACATGTTGAAACTCTAGAAGAACGACTAGGGGCCTATCAAGCCATTTTAACCGCTATTGGTGATTGTGATGAATTTACTGATCTTCTTATCACTTTAGCCAGAGTACGGGGAATCCCATCAAGACGATTAACAGGCTATTACATCCTCGAGCAAGGTAAACGCTTAGAGGCGCATGCATGGGGAGAGATTTTTTCACCCGAAATGGGTTGGATTACAACAGATATAGCATTAAATAACATTGGAAGCCATACCAAAGATTACATCATCTTAAAAATCGAGGAATTCAATCCTGCTTTACCTGATTATCAAATTCAAACGAAACACTCAACTATTGTACACCATGAATGGCAACGTCCTAAACCTACTATTACTCCCATCTACAACCAACCGTAATATCCTGTAAGTAAAATATTAACCTTAAAAAAGCTCTTCAACATCTTAGTGCTTTCTTGTATGAACATTTCAAATATCTGCCTTTATTTTGGGGGCCAATAAATTTTCCATTTTCACAAAGAATGTGTCCTCGGAATATGGTCATAATAGGCCATCCTATGACTTTCCTGCCCAAAAATGGATTCCAATCAATGGAATAATGGAGAATCTCAGGTGTGATTCGTTTTTCCAAACATGGGTCAAAAATAACAATGTCAGCATCTGTTCCTATCCTCAGACTTCCCTTTTGAGGATAAAGCCCAAATATTTTTGCAGGTTTGCTTGACATCAAAGAAATGAGTTGAGGATACGTTAATTTATGTTTGTTGATCATTAAATCATGTATTAGAGGTAAAGAAGTCTCAATGCCTGGTATACCGTTTAATACTTGATGAAACGGTAATTCTCCATTACCTTTGCTTGCACGTGAAAATTCACAGTGATCAGTTGTGATTTGATTGATCGTATTATCAATTACTCGTTTTAATAATGCTTGTTGATCTTTTACGTGCCGAAGAGGTGGTGACATTAGATTTAAATAACCTTCTGGTCCTTTATATTCTCTTTCATTCAATAACAAGTAATGTGGACATGTCTCACCTGTTACAAATAGGCCTTGTTGTTTGGCTTGATATAATAAGTCACTACCTTCTTTGGTAGTAATATGAGCTAAATGAAGATGAATTCCTGTTTTTTTGGCAAATAACATAACTCTCTGAATTGCTTCTTCTTCAACAATATGTGGTCGGGAATGAGCATGGAAAATGGAATCTCTTTTTCCTTCTAGGATAAGTGTATCTCGATAATTAATTACCATTGAGTCATTTTCGCAATGACCCATGACCATCCCCCTGCATTTTTTAACCTCCTGAAATAATTCTAATAACTCTGCATCGTTAAGATCTAGGTTTCGCCAGCTATAAGTGGTGAAAAATTTAAAACTTGCCACCCCTTCAGAAATGAGAGTGGGAATCTCATCAAGAAATTCAATGTCGGTTTTTGAAACGTGTAAACTATAATCAATAGCTACCTGTGAATCAGCGTTCTTCTTACGTTCATTAAATCCTTTTAAAGGAGATATTCCTCTCGTTTGGTCTGCAAAATCAATTACTGTGGTCACTCCCCCACAGGCAGCAGCTTGAGTACCAGATGCGAATGTATCAGTTGAGATAATCTTCCCTAAATCCTGTAATTGAAAATGGACATGTGTATCAACCACTCCAGGAAAAATCATTTTTTTGCTTGCATCGATAACTCTTTCTGCCTGAAAATTCTTATTTCCTTGGAAAATGGCTTTGATTTTTCCTTCTGCAATAGCTAGGTTTGCCTGATAACATCCATTATTGTCAATAAGTATTCCATTTTTGATAATAAGATCCAAATTTTATCCATCCAAGGGAAACAAACTTACTTCTGAGTCTTATGTTTTAAACTTGTTTCTGAAGTAAGAATCTCTAACTTTTTCAACATTTTTTTCTGTCCTACCTGTTGAGAAATACAAATACTTCACAACTGAAGTCGAGGCTTCTTAATGGTTAGTGGACAGACGAAGTACAAATTACTTAGAACCAAATATCTATTACCTCTTTCTGACAGATTAGGACGTAAAACCCGAATTGGAGACGGATTTATTTTTATTAAAGGGGAGTACATCAAAGAAGTTGGCGAATACAATGAACAGAGAATTGATGACCTTTTAAACAAATATGGGTCGGAAATTGAGATTATTGGTTCACATTCACACAATATTGGAACGGATAAGGTTCCTCAGATAAACGGGGTCGCTTTACCTGGTTTTGTTAAAGGGCATGGTCATGATCATGAATCCCCCATTATCGGGATTGCTAAGGATGTTCCCTTGACAACATGGTTAGATTCAGCAGTAAATCTATACACAGGTTTTTTGCATAGCGAGGAAAATAGTTTAACTAAACATTTTGGGAGATCCCCTTATTTAATTACTTACCTTAAAGCACGAATTGATGACCTGCAACATGGAATAACGACTGCATTAGTTCATCATTGTAATTTTAACAAGTATCATGTAGACGAATTAATCGAAGCAAACCAGATGGCTGGAACTAAGATTATGATTGCTGTTGGATCTCAAGATAGGCATTATGATTCAAGAATATTGGATAAACCAGCCACAGTTGCGGTAGAGAGACTTGATGAGCTATATGAAAAATATAAGGATACCCCAAATATCAAAATTATTCCTGGGCCAGATCAATTCTTTTCAAATGGACCAGAGCTCCTAAAAGCGTTAAAAGAGTGGGCTAGAGAGCATAATACCTTGATTCATATTCATTCTAGTGAGGAACCAGCGACAACTAAATGGTTCCTAGAGGAATATGGGATGACTCCAATTGAATATGGTCATTCCATTGATTTTCTTGATGAAAAAACGTTTGTTGGACATCAGGTTCATTGTACGGAAAATGATCTCCAAATCCTAGCCCAAACCAAAACAAAGATCGTACATAATCCCCTAGCGAACACAATTCTTGGTTCAGGAATGCCTCCCCTTCAGGAGTTTAAGAAAAGAGGGATAGAGTTCATAATTTCGACTGATGGATCTGGTAGTGCTGATAATCAGAATATAATCAACGCTGCTCGTGTAGCTACCCAATTTCAAAAAGCAACTCATCAAGATGCAACTTTAATGACCGCTCAAGACGTTCTTGAGCGAATTACAACCTTACCTGCTCAGATCTTAGGATTTAATACAGGTTCAATAAAACCAGGAAAATTAGCAGATATAATTGTCGTCGACTTAAGAGTTCCCAATCTAACACCAACACGCGTAGATAATGTAGTAGAGAATTTAATTTGGGCTGCAAATGGGAATGAAATTCAGTATGTGATTGCAAACGGTCATCTTATTATCAATGATTATCAGTTTGTAAAATTAAATGTTCAAGATATCCTTCGGCAAATTCAAGAATTATCTGAGATATTTCTTGAATATAAAAGTCGTACGAAAGCTGAAAAGGCAACAGGAGTTCGTGAGAAAGCTTAATTTTTCTAACCTAATTGATCAGAAAATTAAGTATTTGAAATCGATACTCACAAATACATAGTGAACAAACAACGAAGTTCGCGTGAACGTTCACGTCATAGAGATACAATATAACTACATTTTGACCGTCCTTAAAAATGCACTTTTTAGGTCTGATTATACTTTCAGGCCCAATTTTATCTTCATCCCTGTTTTGAGTGTTTTTATTGGCCCCAATTTCTTGAACAATATTTTTCTGTAAAGATTATATCGATTTTTAGGTGGAACTGTAATTTTAACTTTTTCATTAAGCGTAATCGCTTCATTCGGACATTTAATAACACATAGCCCACAGCCTATGCAGCGATCTAAATTGACACTAGTTTTCTCCTTTGTTATGACCAATGCTTCCATTTGACAACGTTTCTGGCAGCTTCCACAACCATTACACCTATCAGGATCAATAATTGCATAATAGTTTGATGAAAAAAGTTCTGATGGCTTGGAATATGTTTTTGCCATGGTTAGTACCCCACAACAGTCTCCACAACAACAGCAGATGAAATTGGGCTCTTGTGAATTTCCTGGTTGGATCACTAAACCAGCCTCTTCTGCTTGATCTAGTATTTGGAGTACTTCTTCATTTGATACAGGCCTACTGATATTGAATCTCCTGAAATAGGAAGTAGGATTGGGAAAAAGAATACAAGTCTCACGAATTTCTGTGACTTGACAGCTCTGTTCGACAAGATCCTTCCCCTGCTTACAAATGCAATTCATGACACTGAATTCCCCCTCTGTATGTGCTATTATATTTCGAATATCATCATAAATCGCTATTGGATGATCAGAAGGTATATTCTTACTAATTGGTATTGGCCGTAATTGAGGTATCTTGGTTTTATAAAATTCGTTTTTAAATTCCTCAAAAAGATATTCTTCACAATCCTGGTAAAATTCTTTTGTAATGTGATCAACTTGATATTCATACATCCCTATTGCAAATTGAAGATAGCTATACGATTTCTTCCCATTTTTGATCCTAGATGTAATAGCTCCCTTTTTGACTAATCTCTCTAAAGTATTTTCTAGTTCCTTAACAGAAATAGTCAGATTGGTTTTTCGGACACGTTTATAGATTTTTTCGATGGGTTCGTGAATAATATTAAGATTTAAAGCGATTCGAGCTTCCTCTAGTGTGAACAATTGCTTTAATATGCGAATTTCGACACCAGATTCCGTCGCTGGAAACCCAATAGGCATTTTGTCTATTTGTTGACGTAATTTTGTGTAAACTTCATTGCCAACTGTCATTGGATTTCAACTAAGTGATTAATTCCGTAGTAGTTTCCAGAAGGACACCTAGTTCCTTTAATTCATTGTGCCATCTCTCAATGATCTCTGGGGCTGGTTTGCTAAAAGTACTATGAGCATCGGTGACCAAAATTACTTTAAAACCTAATTCTATTCCCCCAATACAAGTTGCAGCTACACAATTATCTGTTAATGTTCCTACTATGATCAATTGCTCTATATTTCTCGCTTTAAGTTCCTCCTTGAAATTGGTTTCTTTAAATGTGTTTGGATGGCGTTTATGAATAAGAAGATCACTATCCTTTTTCTGTAATCGGTTGTGAAGTTGCCATTCATTAGACCCTTCAATTAATGTACTCTTGTTTCGATGTTGGATATAAATTACTGGGATATTGATCGAACGAGCATGCTGCTCCATACTATTGATATTGTCTAATAATTCCTGTTCCTTAAATACAGGTGTCTTCCGTTGAAAAAGTCCTATCTGAACATCAATTACTATTAATGCAGAGTTCTTCCACTTCATGATCGTTGTGTTAATTCGAAGTGACTTAAGAGGATTATGGAATTGACATTCACTTGATTAAAATTGCTTATTTAACTTTCATTCGTCCATAAATGCTAAGTACAAGCCCCATCCATCCTATATTAGTACTCACTACCCATATTACTCCTAAAATGGCCCATAATCCCATTAATGTTGCGATAATCAACAAAAAAGCAAAACTTATCAACCCCACACCCGCTCCTAACCCCACTATAAATTTTCCTAGTGTCACACGATTTTTATAGATGAGGATTGCTCCAGATATCACTGAAAACCCCCCAAATGCGCCGAAAATCGCACAAACCCAAACAAATAAACGAATTATCCACACTAAGGTTAGATTGGTCACCAGAAAATAGTCTATAATGAAATTACCAATTGCTCCAATAATTCCAGGACCAGTCCAGTATCCTACACCCCCCCAAATCATCATTAGACCTGAAACGACAAGTATCCAGAAAGGTTTTGTATTATTTCTCGTTCTCGTTCTTGGCATTGTAAATCAGCTACAGCGATGTGTTGAAAGATATAAAAGAGATAAAAAGTTTGTGGGAATAAGTGTTTATTTTTTACTTTGTAGCTGCTTTTTCTCTTAATAGGATGAGGTTCTATTGAACATTGAAGACCTTGAAGTAAAATGTGACATATTAATTATTGGTTCTGGAATTGCTGGTTTATCTCTTGCTCTCAAAGTGGCTAAATTTGGGAAAGTAGTGATATTAACCAAGACTACATTATCTGATTGTGCAACAGCTTTAGCTCAGGCAGGAATAGCCTCTGTTTTTCGCTCAGAGGATTCTTTTAACGCCCATTTACAGGATACACTTACAGTCGGAGAAGGACTCTGTCATATGGATATCGCTAAACAAATTATTTCTACAGCACCTGAACGCATTCGAGAGCTAGCATCATGGGGTGTTCAATTCTCAAAAACTAAAAATAGCGATTTTGACCTTGGATTAGAAGCTGGCCACTCATTTCGTCGAATTGTACACGCTAAAGATATAACAGGAGCTGAAATTCATAGAGCGCTCTGTGTAGCAGTAAATCAAGAATCTCAGGTAAAAATTCTTGAACAACACATTGCTATTAACCTGAAGATTCGTGCAGGACGGTGTTTGGGTGCTTATGTTCTTGATAAAACCCGAGATCTAGTTAAGAACATTTCAGCTCAAGTCACGATTCTTGCGACTGGTGGTTTAGGCAAAGCTTTCCTGTATACCAGTAATCCAGACGTTTCGAGCGGGGATGGCATCGCAATGGCTTATCGTGCAGGAGCAACAATCATGAACATGGAGTTTATTCAATTCCATCCTACACTCTTGTATCATCCTTATGCAAAATCATTCTTGATTTCGGAGGCTCTCCGTGGTGAGGGTGCAAAGTTAATAGATGGTGACGGTAATCGTTTCATGAAAGATTATGATTCACGACTTGAACTTGCACCAAGGGATTGTGTAGCTCGTGCAATCGACTCGGAATTAAAACGTACTGGTGTTAACCACCTTTACTTGGACATTTCCTTTAAAGAATCTTCCTTCGTGAGAAACCGATTTCCTGGCATCTACGAGAAGTGTCTGTCTTTTGGCATTGATATTACTAAAGAACCCATTCCCATTGTACCAGCAGCTCACTATTCCATTGGTGGTATCCGTACAACTATTTCTGGATTAACTGACGTCCCTGGTCTTCTAGCGATTGGTGAGGTGAGCTGTACAGGATTTCATGGAGCTAACCGCTTAGCTTCAAATTCATTATTAGAAGCTGCCGTTATGGCTCATTTTGCAGCTCAACAATGCAGAGAAATTCTACAAAAAGATAAGGAAATACTGCCTTTTTCCCCTTGGCACGCAGGGGACGCTGTCGATAGTGATGAATCTGTGGTTGTCAGTCAAAACTGGATGGAGATTCGTTTGATGATGTGGAACTATGTGGGAATCGTTAGATCTGATAAACGCCTTTTAAGGGCAAAAAAACGCATTCAATTACTCCAAAACGAAATAAATCAGTATTATTGGGACTTTAAGATCACGTCTGACCTAATTGAACTCCGAAACCTAGCTGATATTGCACAAATGATTATCGATTGCGCTTTTCATCGTAAAGAGAGTAGAGGCGTCCATTTCTCGTATGACTACCCCCATAAACGGCGTACAGTCAAAGATACACTAATCAGAAAATCAGTAATGAGTGATTTACTAACTTATTAATATTTTAATGCTTTAGACGGGCAAAAAACTAATGAATAAAATGAAATAAAAAGGTGAATGAATAAAAAGACATTATTATTTGAGGAAAATTCATTGTCAATGCAAGAGCTACTCACGAAAGAAAATTATCCCGAATTATCAGGACAATGGGATACACCCTGTATGATTTGTGAACATTTAGAAAAATGTAACATAGGCCAGGAATTTAACCCTATAGGTTGTTCATGGCTTAATCATTATTTAATTCTTCAAATCAATGAATAATTCTCATTATGAACGAATTTTTTGGACAAATATTTTATTCTATATGATTTTCAACCCAATTTATGAAGTTACTTCTGGTAGAACCACCTAAACAATTTTGGTTTGTGATGGGAGAGTACCTCCCCCCTCCGTATAATCTCCTGATTCTAGCAGCAGTTGTAGAGAAGGAATTACCTGAAATTCAAGTACAAATCATAGATTGTCAAGCTGAAAAGCTTGATTGGGAGGGATTAGCAGAACGAATACGAAAAGAAAAGCCTGATATCATCGGATCAGGAAGTCACGCTACTTGTAATGCGTATAAAACGGTTCGGACACTTGATCTTGCGAAACAACTAGACCCAGAAGTAATTACCATTACTGGTGGTTCGCATTTTACTATGCTTGACGAAACAACGCTTAATCAATATCCAAGTATAGATATCATTATGCGTTACGAAGCAGAAAAAGCTCTTGTAGACTTAATAAAACATTTTCAATCATATGGTTGCACTAAAAATGGATTAAAGAAAGTTCAAGGAATTGCATTCAGAGATAATGGCATATTCAGAAGAACACCTGACTATCCTCCCCTATCAAGTGAAGAGTTAGAGAATCTGCCATATCCAGCGTACCATCTTCTTCCAGACTTGAACCAATACCATTTCGCTACTATGAGTGATGTTCCCTACATTCTCTTAGAAGGATCACGGGGGTGTACACATGATTGTACATTTTGTTCTCAAACTACATTCTATCGTAGACATTGGAGTACTAAATCTGTCAATCGCATTGCTGATGAAATGGAATGGATGTATAATACATTTGGTAGTCGGTTTTTTTGGTTCACAGATGATAACTTCTGCGGAGGACGGCCTAAATTAATAGAAGAACTGTGTCAAGAGATGCTTTCTCGTGGATTAAAAGGGGATGAAATCGAATGGTTTGCTCAGATGCGCGTAGATAGCATTCTGAAAGTGGGTGATGGATTGAAGACTATGAATCGTGCTGGAAACTATTGGCAACTTGTGGGTGGAGAATCACCATTTACTGATGTCTTAAATTCTTATCAAAAAGGTATTAGAGGAGCCCAAACTGTAGACGCAATTAAATTATTGAGAAATAACAACATTCTTGCACAATTAATGATTATACTAGGACATGAAAATGAGACACGAGATTCTATCCGTCAAGCCATGGAATGGGCTACTGATGTTGTTAAACCAGATTTTATCATAACAATGCTATTGACTCCTTACCCTGGAACACCTATGTATGAAGATCTTAATAGAAAAGGGCGTATAATTAATGAAAATTGGACTAATTACGATATGATTCACGCAGTTTGTGATATGAAATATTTAAGTGCCGTAGAATTGCAAGAAGAGTTATATAGAGCCTATCGACATGTATATGATAGTTGGTCTAGACGATTCAGTGGTATATTTGCCAAGAATAAGTATAGACGGAGAATTTTTTGGTATTACTTCAAAGCTGGTGTAGTACGTCAGCTTAAACGATTAATTCCATGAATTTTGGGGGATAGAGAAATGAATAGAGATAAAAAATAGGTTAAACAGGAATAGATCATAATTTAGCAGAGGGGATTAGAATTGAGTGAGAGACACAAAATTCGATCAAAACATCAAAATTTTGTACAATACTATCCGATTTGGCTTGTAATCTGGTATTTCCTAGGATTTATCTACGTTCTAATCTCTGTTTTTCCATCTGTATCAAATTGGAGCATTCAAGAATCAATAACTAGGGAAGGAACTTTCTTTGTGGGTTCATATAATATAGAGAGCGGTAGTATAGTAGAGGCTTTATTTCTGTCAATTTTATGGCCTATTTTTCCAATGATTCTCTATACATTTGGATGGATGTTAGCAGGTGAATTCGTAGGATTTGAATTTGATCCGAGCTCACCCATAATTTTGGTGTTCTATTATCTAAAATTGACACAATATAATCTACCTATATTTGTGATAGGTTTCGTCTCTGGTTTTATCGTTTTGATTTTTGTAAAACGGGAATCATTATTCTCGAGACTGAAGAAGAAACCTAATTAAAGAATTCATTCTCTACTAATAGTTTCTAATATTCAGCCAAATTACCTTCTCGTCGTGCTGCTTGAACTGTACGTCGGAAGTACCAGATACCAAGAAGGGGGAGTATAATTCCTGAAATTACTACAATCATGAATTCAAGCTCAAAGGGTAATAATTCAGGTGCTTCTCCAATCATGACAGTACGAAATAAGTCCACACAGTAGGATAAAGGAATTAATCGAGAGATAATTTGAATGAATTCTGGAAGGGCAGAAAATGGGAAGAACATTGCACAAATGATCATTAAAAGAAACTGGAGGAAATTGGTGAAGGTGTTCATGGATTCCTTGTACTTTAAAGCGAGTCCAGCAAATCCAAATGAGAAACCAAAGCATACAAAAAGACTAAAAAACAAAATAACAAGGCCTAGACCCAAATTTGCAAGGGGGAGTCTGCCAAAAACTAATGACATAAAGAAAAAAGTAACTATTACATTAAGGCCTGTCCATACAAGGTTAGCAAAGATCCTAGACACCAAAGTAGAGAAGTAACTGATTGGTGTCATGAATAGGGATTCTAAAGTTCCTTGATATTGTTCCTCTCGTAATGAGTTACCTATATCCCAGAGCGCTGTCGAAAGAAACATGAAAAGAATGAAGGAATAGAACATAATCCCAACACCATAAGAAGTTTTTTCTGGAGGAGTTAAAACTAATGCTGCCACTGTAAAAATAAACATAATAAAGAAAATTTGAAAAAAACTAAGGATAAAGGATAATTTATATCGGGTTAAGACAGTAAATTCCTTTTTTGTCATTGACCAGAATTGATTCCACCACATCTGGAAACCATGTACCTGTTGTTTATTGAGAGAGATTATAGCCATGATTATTCCTCTTAAAATTGTCCTATTCCTTCTGCTCTCTTACTCCTTGCTTCCGTCTTTGCGAATATCCAATATCCAATGAGGGGACATATGAGAGTGAAAGCGAAAAGAACACCTAAATCAAGAAACATATTACCAAAAAGCCACTTTAATCCAGTTAGAGCCGCCTGGATGTCGTGAGTCACATAAAAGCCTGGAAACATAAAAGCAAAAATCTGTAAAAATACGGGTAGAACAGTAATAGGAAAGAAAATCCCCGAGATTATTGCTAATGGCCATTGAAAAGTATTGAAAATGGTATTGGCTTGTTTGACTTTCAATACTAACGCACCAAGAAGAAAAGATAAGCCGTTGATTGGAATCAAACCAAGGAGGAGAATAAATAGTGCAAGGAGTACTTGACCTTGAAGTGGATTGACCCCAAATACGATACAACCTAATGAATATCCTAATACAAAGGTAAAGAGTGATCTTGCTTCTACATAGAGAGTTAAACCTGCTAAAATGGAAAGTTTATGAGCAGGAGACATGAAAAGAGATTCTAGAGTTCCCAGTGTCTGTTCACGCCGTATAAAAAGACCAAAGAGCCAGAAAGAAGTCATTATTGATGAAAAGACATTTGCTCCGATTATCATATATGCAATATAATTCGCTTCAGTTAAGCCAGTGCTGTGTTGAAAGTTTGCTGATGCAGCAGCGGTCGAACCAGCCATTGCTTGGCCTAATAAGATAGGCATAGCAGCCAAAAACAAGGGCATAAGAATATCCATAAGTAATGAGCCTTTGTATCGTGAAATTACTTTTACTCGAACAATGAATGTTCCCACTAGTACCCCTAGATGATCGGTTAATGACACTTTAGCTGAGCGTAATATCATCTCTGGCCCTCATCCATTAGTTTGAAGTCTCACTCTGACGAGTGTCATCCATAAGTGAACGGCCTGTGATATTAACAAAAACATCTTCTAAGGTTGTTTCTTGCTTGTCAATATTTCGGATGATGGCGCCCTTAATATTTAGAGTTGAAATAAGATCAGGAAGGATCTGACGACTATCTTCGCAGACAACGCTAAGATAAGGTTTTTCCTCTGTAGAACCATTATTTGACCGTTTTACAAGTATATTGGCTGATGTAACTCCAGGAAGGGAATTAACAGCGAATCTAGCCTCTTCAGGGATAGTACCTTCAATACTGAGAATATCAGATTGTTCTAATCCATCTTTGAGTTCTTCAGGATCGTCAAGAGCTATAATTCGTCCATGATCAATAATTGCTACCCGATGACAGAGTTCTTCAGCCTCGTACATTTGATGGGTACAGTAAATTATTGTCTTATTTTCACTCTCATTGTGTTCTTTCACGATTTTTCTGAGGCGTCTCGCTTCTTTAACATCTAGAGTATTTGTAGGTTCGTCTAACATTAAAATGGGAGCATTATTAATCAATGCTCGTGCAAACACCATTTTCATCTTCTGTCCTGATGAATAAGTCTCTACTGTTCTATCTGCTATCTTTTCAAGTTCTAATAAATCTATTAAATTGTCTATTCGTTCTCGCCGAACTTTTTTTGGGACATGATAGAGAGCACCAAAGTATTCAAGATTCTCTCGTCCTGTTAGTTTCCAATAAAGTCCTCTCTCACCCATCAACATTGCTCCAATAGACGCTTTAACCTGCTTATCTTGATCTAGAGTAAATTCGTTAACTTTTGCCGTACCAGAGGTTGGTAAAAGTAAAGTTGTGAGAATTTTAATTAATGTAGTCTTTCCAGCCCCATTAGGGCCAAGCAATCCAAATATTTCCCCCTGATTAACAAAGAACGAAACACCCCTTAAAGCCTCTACTTCATTTTTTTGGCTACGAAATAATCCTGTTCTTCTTTTGGAATGATATATTTTAACCAGATCGTTTACTTCGATCATTTTCTGTTGAGACATGGGAAAGCTACCTTCTATAGAATTCTAATTCCTTTTACATAAAAGTGGAAGAAACTTACAATTTACAAGATTATGTAAAAGAATTACTCAAGTGATTTAAAAAGGCGCCTTTTGCGGCAAATTGCCATTAAAGGCATATAATTGTGAATATAGTTACTTCTACTTAATAAGCCCTCAAAAATAGTCATGTGTGAGATAATCGTTGTTTTAGTTCCCTTGAGTAGTTTCTACATTCAAAAATCGATTGATTTACCTTTTACGTATCGTACCTCTCGTAATAAAAGAGTCCAACAGTTAGTTAAAGCATGGGTCAACAGATAAGGGTCACTCATAAAAAATTTAAAAGGGGAAATCCTCTACCCAAAGGTATTGTGATTGAACCTTCAGTAGTAGATGTGAGCTAGTGCTAAAATCCAAAAAAGGTTACTTAGCGTCAGAAATTTTGGACTATGAAGTTCGTGATCGGCATTCAAAAAAAATGGGGAGAATTCGTGATTTATTAATCAACTTACTTTCTCATAAGATTGAATATATTATCGTGGGGAGAAAAAAATGGGCTATTCCAATTTCTTTCATTAATAATGATGATTCAACAAAAAAGGAAATTACAGTTTCACAGACGAAAGATCGGATAAACGAAGCCTGTTCTCAAAAAGAGGTTTTTTCTTTCGATAAGTGTTATTGTTTCTCAGATGTAAAAAAAATGATTGTTTATGACATTTCGGGATCGGAATTAGGACGAATAGCAAATATTGCTTATTATCCTGGTCTTCGGGTGGATTTCCTAGTTAGAAAGGAGGGGTCTCTAAGAACTGAGATTCGATTCCCAAATTACTTTGTCATCCCTGTTGAATGTCTTTGTCAATTTCATGAACGATCAGTTACTTTAGGGGTTTCTGAAGATGAACTCAATCTTGTCAACCTTACTGGATTCCATCATCTATTTCTCCCTTACCAAGTTCAATCTCTTAAAAATAGATAT
Source organism: Candidatus Heimdallarchaeota archaeon (assembly GCA_020353515.1). Lineage (GTDB taxonomy): Archaea > Asgardarchaeota > Heimdallarchaeia > Hodarchaeales > Hodarchaeaceae > Hodarchaeum. The sequence continues at coordinate 4,812,348 of CP070695.1, read as the reverse complement.
GTTATTGTTGAAGCTCCGATAACCACAGTAAACTATTATCTCAATGAACGAATGGAAGCTCTGCAAAAAGTCTCTGAACTTGAGTCCCTTTTTATTGAGGAACTAGACGTATCTCATAATAGAAAAGTCCGTCAGTTCGTTCGACTATTTAATATGGTGCTAGCTACCTCTCCTGATACATTTATCCCTCTATCAATAGAAGATGCGCAAAGATATTTCAAACACGGCACATTTATTGCTATCGAATACTATAAACCCATCGGCTATTGTACTGTTACTATTGAAAAACAGGTCGACACAAACATCGGAGTCATTGCTGGAATTGGCGTGCATCCCTCTTGTAGGGGAAGAAAAATTGCCCTAGCCCTTATTCAAAAATCGCTGAGATATTTGATGGATAGGGGTGTGGATATGATCCATGCTGATATTTATGAGATGAATATGCCTTCATTAAGGCTTTTTTCTTCTTTAGGCTTTTGTGAAGTAGGTGAAATGCTTTTAGCTTGATTATCTGGATTTCTAAATATTGAGCAACATATAACGCCTTCTAAATTTCGTGCATTAATATTTTCATTAAATAGAAGCGCGACTAATTTTGGATCCTCTTGGATTATTCAAGATTAAATCATTATTATGCCAATTAGCGATGATATACCTTATCTGCCACTGTTTCTGCTATCTCTAACAGGTATTTTCTGTCTATCTCATTAAAAGTATTTGGATTATCTGAACCAATTACTATTAGTCCTAATGTCGTATTATGTTTCATTATTAGCAATTTACATTCAGAAGCAACATCAGGGCAGACTGAAAACTTTGGTTCAGCAGTAATATCACTTATAATTTCAAATTTAGTAACACTGAGTTGATCTAACTTAATAACGGTAATCTTTGCTACTTTTCCAGAATGGTAACCCAGATAAAATTCCTTGGTAACTGGGTTAAAGAAATAAATACCAATCCATGAAAAATGTGGGATTTTTGAGAGCGAATCAACCACAAGTTTGTAGATAAAGGCTTCTTCATAAGTTTTGGTAAGTTCAAAACGTAAGGAGGATAAGGCTGCATTATAAGCGCTTGTTTTTTGAGAGATATTCAAACTATTTTCTCCAAGGAAAATTTGTTTGTGTACTTGTAGTTGTTCCTCCTTTTATAAGGTTTGTATTTTCTTGAGTGAGGGCGTTCTTACCTCTCAATGACCATTGATAAAGCTTCTCCACCACCAAGACAAATCGTTGCTAAACCTCGATGGCCCTTTCGTTTTTCGAGCTCATGATAAAGTGTTACAAGAATCCTTGTCCCTGAACATCCTAAAGGATGTCCTAAAGCGACCGCTCCTCCATTAACATTGAATTTTTCGTCAGGAATGTTCAAGCTATTTCGCACTGCACAGCTCGCGGCAGCGAATGCCTCATTATGTTCGATCAAATCAAAATCATTTATAGTAAGACCAGTTCTTTCAAGTAATTGCTCAACACCCGTGACTGGAGCTTCCATAACCCATTCAGGCTTTGTTGCATTGGTTCCATAAGATCCGATTTTTGCTAGGATTGGAATACCCTTCTCTTTTGCAGAAGCTTCCGACATGACCACGAGAGCACTAGCACCATCTGATATTTGTGATGCGTTTCCAGCAGTTACTTTTCCATCTTTTTTGAACACAGGTGGTAATTTTGCTAATTTTTCTAATGTGGTATCTGGCCGAATTCCTTCATCTTCAGTTATTGTAATACTCCCTTTTTTCCGCACAGGAACTTCGACAGGAACAATTTCTTCTTTGAATTTGCCTGCCTCTCTTGCTTGATGAGCTTGTTGATGAGATCTAAAAGCAAATTCATCCATTTCCTCACGACTGATATTAAATCGGTTTGATATGATATCACCAGTATTTCCCATGGCCATATCATTGTAAATGTCATATAAGCCATCGTGATACATTGCATCAATCAATTGATCGTTACCAAATCGATATCCTTGCCGTCCTTTCATCAGTAAGTAAGGAGCCATGGACATGTTTTCTGTCCCTCCTGCAATTACAATATCCATATCACCCGTTTTAATCATTTGAGCTGCCCACATGACTGTTGCCATCCCTGAACCACATACTTTGTTGATGGTGATCGCTCCGACTGATACTGGTAATCCAGCATAAATTGTTGCTTGCCGTGCTGTGTTTTGTGCACATCCTGCTGAAATTACTTGCCCCATTAGGACATGATCCACCTCTTTAGGGTGAATTTGAGAGCGATTGACTGCCTCTTTAATCACAACTGCCCCTAGTTGTGCTGCGGAAAAATTTTTAGAGAATGCTCCTAACATTCGCCCCATTGGAGTCCTACACATACTCGTTATAACTGGTCTATTCATTACAATGACCTCAATCGGTCATCTAGAGAAAACTCTTTTATTCTTTGGTAGCTAAGAATTAACTATTTAGTATCATAATAACAAATAGTACAAGAGTGTATCACTGTTTTAGGACGGATAATAATACTAGAATTGTTCTTCAAATCCTATTTAAAGATTCAATTCGATGTTATTAAAACTATTAATTTTAAAAGAGAAATGTAGCGATTTAATCTTTGAATAGCCTTTACAAATCTAGATTATTTTTTAAAATTAATGTTCATTCATTCTGAATGACCTTATAACTACCTCTCTCAATAAATGATTTTAATTGCTTTTTCTTCCCTCTTTTTGTGGTCAGTAGTGATTTTTCAACCATAAAAGTTTATTGTTGGCATTATTATATCGAATAGCTTATAAAGGCCTATGTATGTAAAGAGACGAAAAGTACAAAGAGGACAGACTATATATCTCTCCGAATGATACTTCTGAATTCGAGAGGACTCTAGAAGAAACCTTCAGAAATTAAAAGAATTCTCTTTAAACCAACAAAGATTAAAAGAAAGTTTATGAATCATCAGAGAATAGGGGAAATATTATGAATCAAAGAGGGGCTTCCCGCCGTGCAACATCACGAAGTACATCCTTAAGGCCAGGTGCCAAATTACGTGCTAAAATTGTTCTCGTTGGCGATGGAGGCGTGGGTAAAACTGCGTTACGACGATCGTGGTTAGGGGAAGGATTCAAGACTGAGTATTTGATGACCATTGGCGCAGATTTTGCAAGTCAGGAACTATCTTTGTATTATCCAGAAACTAAATCCACATATGATATTAAATTTCAAATCTGGGATCTTGCTGGACAGCCACGATTTAAGGCCGTCAGAGATCTTTATTATCGTGGAGCGATTGGTGCATTATGTTTTTTTGATATTACGAATCAAGAATCCTATATGAACCTTGTTGAGTGGATCCAGTCCTATTGGGCATTGAATGGGCATGGTAAAATGCCACTTCTTATCGTTGGTTCGAAGTGTGATCTTCGTGATAATCCAGCTTTTCCAACTCAGGTTTCAGCTCGTTATGGAAAAGAGTATGCAGCAGAACTAACCAAACTCCTGAAGCGGAAGTACGGTTTTGAAGTTCATTATATGGAAACATCTGCAAAAGATAACATCAACGTTGATGAAGCATTTAAAGTTCTTGCACGAGAAATTATTCGGGCAACTATTTTTCAGGAAAAACTTCGAAATAATCGGAAAACAAGTCAAAAAAAAATGTTGACTGACAAGATCCGATCGAGATAATTTATAGCTACTTATTTAGATTCATCTATTAGTTCTAATGACTCTATACCTTAAATCTGGTCATGTTGATATTTTAAGATATTAAAGTTCTCTACTTTACTGGTTTTTTTACTTGTAGCTATAGAAATATTGATATTTTTCCTGCTAATGTCTATAAGAAAGAATTATACTTATGTGGAAAAACGGTCAGACTATAATTATTTTTTAACCCCGTAAGAATTTTATGAAGATAATTCCTGCGATGACCCTACAGAAAAAACCGTCGGTTTTTAATCAAAATTGTCCATGTGTGTAAATCTACCACATGCTAGAGGTACAATTCATGAAGCAGATTTTAAAGATTTTTAAGAGTTTTAATTTTTCAAAAGAGGAGCAAGAGCAGAATCAGATGATCTTAGAGATGGTTTATGATCTTGCTATGAATGAAATTATCGAAAAAGAGCAAGAATGGGATGAAGAAGGAGCCCATTTTGATCCTCAAACAAAACAGGTTAGTTACCCTTCAGGTATGATGGAATTATATAAGAAATGCCAAGAAAATGACCTCTTTGCGATAATCGTCCCAGAAGAATATGATGGATTCGGATTAAGTTATTCGTTATGGACAGCTGTTATAGAATTGATAGCACGAGCCTCATTAGCTTTCTCTATGTTTTTTCCGAGTCAAAGTCTTAGTATAGAAATTATTAACAATCATGGGACTCCAGAAGCTAAACAAAAATACCTCCCCCTGCTTTCAAGTGGAGACGCTATAGGAGCCATGGCGTTTTCTGAACCTAATGCTGGATCTGATATCTCTGCTGTTACTACAAAAGCAGAATTAGAGGGTGACTCTTATTATTTAACGGGTAACAAAATCTTCTTGTCACATGGTGGTGCAGCTGGTACTAATATTACCCTTGCTGTTACTGACAAAACCCAAGGCCCAAGAGGTTTAAGTGCTTTTATTGTGGATCCTGATATTGCTGGTGACGGTTATGAAGTAGTCCGAATAGAAGAAAAAATGGGTTTACATGGATCAATTACTTCTCAGGTTGCTTTAGATCGTGCTGAAGTTCCTAAAGAAAATTTATTAGGAAAAGAGAATGGAGGATTAAGGTTAGTCTTAGGGAGTTTAGCATCAAGTCGTATAGGTATCGCAGCTCAGTCAGCTGGTATTGCTGAAACTGCATTGCAGGAAAGTATCAATTATGCCAATCAACGAGTTCAATTTGGTCGTCCTATTGGAAAACATCAAGCTATCTCATTTATGCTGGCAGATATGGCCACTCAAGTACACCAAGCTCGCTTACTTTATTTAAACACTGCTCGAATGAAAGATAACAACGAAGATACACAAATTGAATCATCAATGGCAAAATACTTCGCGACTGAAGTTGCGCAAAAAATTACTTATGATGCAGTTCAAATTCACGGAGGGTATGGCTATAGTCGAGAGTATCGTGTTGAACGATTGTTTAGAGACGCTCGTGTTCTTACAATTTACGAAGGGACTTCTGAAATGCAAAAAACAATCATTGGACGGGGCACTCTAGGCAGAGCTCAACAATAAACAGAATGTAATTGGAAAGTTTGAACATGAATATAATTGTGTTTGTGAAAGCAACAATTGATCGAAATGCTCCCTTATCCCCAGATGAGACCTTCCCAGGGGATCGGGATGATAAAGCAGATGTTATGACAAACAATTATGATAAACATGCTATAGAGGCAGCTTTGAAAATTGTTGAGGAGAAAGGCGAAGGTAAAGTCACAGCTGTGTGTTTAGGGTCTGATATGGCCGATAAGGTTGTTAAAGAGGCAATTGCAATGGGCTGTAACGAGGCTATTAGGATTGAGAATTCCGAGGCACGTGTGACGAATTTTTTTGCTGTTGCAAAGATTTTAGCGGCCGCGGTTACAAAGATCGGAACTTTTGACTTGGTTCTATTTGGAATGCAAAGTTATGATTACGGTACAGCTACGATGGCCCCCATGGTATCCGAGTTCCTTGATCTTCCTACCGCCTCGTGGGTTGAACGAATTTCATTTGATGGTGGTAAGGTCAAGGTCGAAAAAGTCATCGAAGGAGGAACTAGAACAATAGAACTTCAATTACCTGCTATACTCAGCATTGCATCAAGTGGGGATTTTGAAGAACCCCGCTATACCAGTGTACGTCGAATAATGCAAGCGAGCCGAACTAAGGTTCCTGTGTGGGAAATAAGTGAATTAGAGGCAGGATCTCTAGACTCCAACGTTAACATCATCAAAATGGAGGCCCCTCCCCCTCGTACTGAGAAGTGTGTGGTCTTCAAGGATGAAGATGCCTCAACATTAGTAGACCAGTTACTAGCAGCTCTAAAGGAGAAAGGGTTAAACCTAGGAGCGTATAAATAAGAGGTGAATAGGAATGACAAACATACTTGTAATTATTGAAGTAGCCAAAGGTAAAATCATGGGGATAACAAAAGAATGCCTTACAGTCGCAAAAGAACTTAGTAAAGATCTAGGAGCTGAAATTGAAGGAGTAATTTTAGGGCAAGGAATTGCTGATTTAGCTGATGAAACAATAAAATATGGTGTAAAGAAAGTTCACAAAGTTGATGATGCACAATTTGCAGGAACAAACATCCTTTATCACACTCGAACCTTAGAAGCAATAATTAAACAATTTACCCCCCCAGTTATCATTATGGCTGGAGCAAGTTTATATGGCCAGGAAATAATCCCCCGTTTAGCTGCTAGATTTAATTCTGCAATGTTCGCCTCTGTGAATTCTTTGAGTGTTGAAGGTGAAAATCTTATTGGAATTCACCCTTTGTTTGAAGAGAAACTCCTTGGGACGATGTCAGCAGATAAAGACCAATTAAATTTTGTAACTATTTTGGGTGGTAATAATCCTGAAGCAGAAATTGATGAAACGTTATCTGGAGAAGTAACTGACTTCTCTGCTGTTATTTCAGATAGCGACAAACGAGAAATCTTTGTGGAAGAAATAATAGCCAAAGTTTCAGTCGATATCACGAAAGCTAAATTAATTGTTGCAGGTGGTCGTGGTGTTGGGGGCAAAGAAAAGTTTGCAATCATCTATGAAGCAGCTAAAGCCCTGGGCGGTGAGGTTGGAGCGAGTCGAGCAGCTGTAGATGCGGATTGGGTACCTTATGATCATGAGATTGGTCAAACAGGGAAGACAATCACACCTGACTTTTATATTGGACTTGGGATCTCAGGAGCTATTCAGCACCTTGTAGGTATGAGGAACTCAAAAACAATAATCGCTGTTAATACAGATGAAGAAGCACCTATGCTTGATGTGGCTCATTATGCTATTATAGCTGATCTCCACGAAGTCCTTCCAGAACTTTTAAAGAAAATTCGAGGATAAGAGAGTTTAATCTTCCTCAATCTTTTTTTCTTTTTCTCCTCTTCCAAAAAATGCCCACAATCTTTTGAGAGTCTTTCTTAAAATCTATGATGATTATTACTAAACCCAATCATCTTACTGTTCGTGTACCTACCCCATGGTTATCCTATGCTGAAATTTGGCTTAAAAAATGGATTGAACGTTAATTTATCGTTCAATTCCAGTATTTTCCCGATTACTTCAGCCAAATTAGCTGGATCAGGTAAATTTTGTATTTTTTTAGAATTTTTTCAATTAACTCCTTCAATTTAATCAGCTTCATTCTCTAATAATAAAAACTGATTTTTCCCTTATTTTTATTAATACATAAAGATTTATCAGAAAGAAATATAGCAAAAAAGCAGGAACTCAAATCAATTTAATAAGTCATCAAGAATAAATTTATGATCAAATTATAAGGAGATTTTCTAGTGAGTATTCAAAAAATTTATGCAAGAGAAGTGTTTGACTCTCGTGGGAATCCCACGGTAGAAGTGGAGTGTACACTTGATGATGGTACGCTTACTCGGGCTATGGTGCCATCTGGTGCTTCCACTGGTATCCATGAAGCTCTGGAATTGCGAGATGGAGGTACCAGACTTATGGGAAAATCAGTGTCACAAGCAGTGGCAAATGTGGGTAGTGTCAGTCCCAAGTTGGTTGGAATGGATCCAATAAACCAGACAGATATTGATAACCTACTGCTTGAACTGGATGGAACCGATAATAAGTCAAAACTCGGAGCAAATGCCATTCTAGGAATTTCTATGGCTGTTTGCAAAGCGGGAGCATTATCCCAAGGTATCCCTCTTTATGAGCACCTGGGAAATCTAAGAGGTAATGACCGATTTGTGTTACCTGTTCCTAGTTTAAATGTTATTAATGGAGGAGAACACGGCGGTAACGACATTGCATTTCAGGAATTTATGTTACTGCCCGTTGATGCACCCACATTCAAAGAAGCAATGGTATTAGGTGTTGAAGTATATCATACATTGAAAAAACTTCTCAAACAGAAGTATGGACCTACTGCAGTCAATGTTGGTGATGAAGGTGGATTTGCCCCACCTTTAAGCTTGGTTGAAGAGCCTTTGAAGTTTATAATGGAAGCAATTGATGAGGCTGGACATACAGGGAAATTTCAGCTTGCATTGGATCCCGCTGCATCTGAATTCTACGAAGATGGAAAATACATCGTAGATGGTAAAAGTATAGACGGGGATACGTTTATAGAGGTTTACGAAAATTTCCTTGAAAAATATCCAATAGTTTCTATCGAGGACGCTTTTGATCAAGATGATTGGGGAACTTTTCAAAAATTTACAAAGAGAAATGGAGATAAATTACAAATTGTGGGAGATGACCTGTTGGTTACCAACGTTAAGCGTATTCAAACAGCGATTGATAAGAAAGCCTGTAATGCTCTCTTGTTAAAAGTTAATCAGATTGGATCCGTCACAGAAAGTATTAATGCGGCAAAATTAAGTCAAGATAATGGGTGGACAGTTATGGTTTCACATAGATCAGGTGAGACAGAAGACCCATTCATAGCTGATTTAGTAGTAGGATTAAAAACGGGCCAAATCAAAACGGGTGCTCCATGTCGATCTGAAAGATTAGCAAAATATAATCAGTTAATTCGCATTGAGGAGCAGTTAGGTGACCAAGCGACTTATGCAGGAATTAATTTCAGGCAATTATAATAGAAGGATTCGTGTTCGGTCTCTATTTTCTTCTCTTTTATTTATGATAGTAGTAGATGTAATCCTGTATTAAATTACATATATATATCGTTGTTTAAAAGAGGCCACTTGGCGAAATAAACCAAGTTTGGTAAGGAATTCGTCTTAATTTGTGTTGTTAGTTATTAATTCATTGACGTGTGGAATTATGTCAGAAAATAAAAGCGAGAAGTTTATTCTTTGGTTCGATGAGCTCAGGATCGAAGATGTGCCGTTAGTCGGAGGAAAGAACGCCTCTTTAGGAGAAATGTACCATAGTCTCAAAGAGAAAGGAGTTTTAGTCCCTAATGGGTTTGCTATCACCGCTGCTGCGTATCGCCATCTTCTTAAAGACGCTGGAATTGAAGATGCAGTTAGAGAAGCTTTAGATGGACTAGATACTCATGATATTCGCAATCTTCAAGAGAGAGGACGGAAAGTAAGAGAAACAATTCGATATGCTAAACTTCCGGAAGATTTAGATAAAGAAATCCGAGAAGCATACCACAAACTCTGTGAAGAGATTGGAACATTAGATGCTGATGTTGCAGTTCGTTCTTCTGCTACTGCTGAAGATCTTCCTGATGCTTCTTTTGCAGGCCAACAAGAAACCTATCTCAATATTCGAGGAGAAGAGTCACTGTTATACGCTTGCCGTTCATGTTTTGCTAGCCTTTTCACTAATCGTGCCATAAGCTATAGAGAAGATAAGGGTTTTGGTCACTTTGATGTCTATCTTTCGATAGGTGTCCAAGTCATGGTTCGTTCTGATGCAGCATCATCTGGAGTAATTTTCTCAATTGATACTGAATCTGGATTCAAAGATGCAGTATATATTACTGGTGCTTTTGGTCTTGGTGAAAATGTGGTTCAAGGCGCTGTCAATCCTGATGAATTTTATGTTTTTAAGCCAACATTGAAAGATGGAAAACGCCCAATCATTGGAAAACGCCTTGGAACTAAGGAAGAAATGATGGTTTACACCTCAGATCAGCGTCGTCCAACCAAAAATGTTGATACCCCAGAATCTATGCGAAAATCATTCTGTATTTCTGATGATGAAGCCATCCAGCTCGCTAAGTGGGCTGCAATAATTGAAGATCATTATGGAAAACCTATGGACATTGAATGGGCCAAGAATGGAGATGGAGATTATGAAGGAGACGGGAAACTCTATATTGTTCAGGCACGGCCAGAAACAGTCCATTCACAGAAAGCTGCTAATGTGATTGAAACATATGTCTTGAGTGAAAGAGGGAAAGAACTAGTAAAAGGTCAAGCAGTAGGGTCTAAAATAGGACAAGGTAAAGTTAATGTCATAGAAAAATCTTCTCGAATTCATGAATTCAAAAAAGGAGAAGTACTAGTCACTGATATGACAGATCCTGACTGGGAGCCAATTATGAAAATCGCGTCTGCAATCGTAACAAATCGTGGAGGACGTACATGTCACGCGGCCATTGTTTCTCGAGAACTTGGAATTCCTGCGGTTATTGGGACTGAAACTGCAACAAAAGTATTGAAAGATGGTATAGAGGTCACAGCTTCTTGTGCAGAAGGTCAGGAAGGTATTATCTATGAAGGTATCCTTCCTTTCAATGTCGAAAGAATCTTTTTGGATCAAATGCCAGAGACACGTACAAAGATTATGATGAACGTGGGTATACCAGAGAAGGCTTTTGACCAAGGTCAAATCCCCAACGATGGGGTCGGATTAGCACGGGAAGAATTCATTATAAACTCCTATATTGGTATTCATCCTCTTGCCTTACACCATTACGAGGAGCTTAAAGAAAAAGCTGACACTGATGGGGAAATCCGTGAAATTATTAGAAAGATTGATGAGAAGACGGCAGCTTATGAAGATAAAGAGGAATTCTTTATTGAAAACTTAGCGATGGGAATTGGACGTATTGCTGCTGGTTTCTATCCCAACGATGTTGTTGTGCGATTATCAGATTTTAAGACAAATGAGTATGCCAATTTAATCGGGGGCGCTCTTTATGAACCTGATGAATCTAATCCTATGATTGGTTGGCGTGGTGCTTCCCGTTATTATGATCCAAGCTTCAAACCAGCGTTCATCATGGAATGTAAAGCCATTAAACGAGTTCGGGATGAAATGGGTTTAACAAATGTCATTACAATGATTCCATTCTGTCGTACAGTAGAAGAAGGCAGGAAAGTTATAGCTGCAATGGCTGATGCAGGGCTTAAACAAGGTGAGAATGGACTAGAAGTTTATGTCATGGCTGAGATCCCATCAAATGTTATTGAAGCTGATGGATTCGCGGAAGTTTTTGATGGATTCTCAATTGGGAGTAACGACCTTACTCAACTTGCTCTTGGACTTGATCGTGACTCAGAATTAGTTGCACATATTTATGATGAACGAGATACGTCAGTAAAGCGACTGGTAAAGTCTGTTATTGATACAGCTAAAGAGAAAGGTAGAAAAATTGGTATTTGTGGACAAGCTCCAAGTGATTTTCCAGAGTTTGCAACATTTCTTGTCGAATGTGGAATCGATTCTATGAGTTTAAATCCAGATACAGTTGTGAAAACAAAACTTGATATTGCGAAAAAGGAACAGGAATTAGGTATCAAACCATAATTCCTCCAATTTTTTTACTTTTTTGAAAAGAATAGCATTTTGAAGTAGTATCTTCGGCTTATTCACTTGCCTCCGTGTTATAATGTGTTGAAAAGACAAGTCTTAAACATTCACGGCAAGAATAACCTAAGCATTGTGTTTCTGAAATTATTATAGGGTCTTCAGGCCCACTTGATTTCGTAATCGCCTCTACTGGGCATATTCTGATTAATCTCTCTACAAGATTTTTTTGAGGAACCTTAAGATTTATCTGGCGCCTAATGTCTTCAACATCATTTTCATGGGAGGAAGTTTTGGGAAAGGGCCAAGATTCTTCACGTAAAAATAAACGACCTAAAAAATCAATATCTAAAGCTAGTAAGATTAAGAGGATAAAAATTATTAAGATAAAAGACAGGAATAGGAGCTGAGACGGTATCACTAGCAATCACCCAAGATTAATAATAAATTCAGGGTCAAAAAACAATAAAATGACCGATTGTAGGGAGCTTGGACATGTAGAAAGACTTTCTACGACTCCAGTTATATTCAGCATTTGAGGAGGAATGAAGTTGAAATATGTGACTTGATTATCTAAAATATTAAGGGTTAAATGGCTTTCACCAAGAGTAGTCGAAAAAGAAGTTGTTGCTTCTCCATTCAAAAAATTAGAAGTTTCTTGATATACAATAGAATATTCTTTCAGTAATCGTGAAATTTGATCTAGACTCAAAATTAATTCTGTATAGCTGACTCGTAACACATTTAGTAGATTATTTTCAGTAGCATAAGTATATTTAAGAAAATCCTGAGCTGATTTTCTTTTAAAAAAAGAAGATGATCCAACTGATGGTGGAGTGGTTCCTGAAGCCCGAGCAAACGGCCCCGTAATTCCCGTTTTTTTCACTACATCCAAAGTAAGGTTTTTCACTTCTTTAAGGGTTTTTTTTGTTGTTGTTTTTTTTTCAATAGACTTGGCTATTTTCCAAGCATGTTTTTGTTGGATATTTATGCTTTTTTGGATTTCTGGAATCTGTGTGTGAATTATTGGGTGGGGAATGGCTCCTGGACGGATTAAACCCCAAGGGAATTGCAATTTCCAAAGAAACTCAAAGAAAAACCAAAATGAAGAATAGCTTTCAAGAGCTAACCTTGAGGATTTAAAATTGTTTAAAAAGCGGAATATCCAATAGAATAAATAGAAATAGATCGCAGTTCGTTCCATATTCAATAATAATCCTCTATATTGCCTTATATCTTCTGAAACTAATATGCCTGCAATTAATTCAATAGTTTCAGAGAGGTGAACTTGGTGTGATATAACATTCAAGGTAGTCTCTCTCTCAAATAGGAAAAACAATTTAGAAAGAGGAATATCTCTCATTAATCCTTGCTTCTGTCGTTTAATCTGCAAATAGCTGTTTAAATCACTGGGGGTCATTGTGGATAAAAGATCTGGTAATAATTCAGTAGTAACATGGACGGGTGGTTGTTCTTCTTTAGTTTCTGTTTCAATATTATCCATTTTATCCCCATTGAGCTATCTTTTTTTCTCGAAATAAATAATAACTGCATTCCTCAAGTCGATAATTACTTGTCAAGGACATTCCACGGAGGCGTACAGAGTGGGGTTTCGCCCTGAAAAAATGAGCATCGCCAAAATCAGCGTTAAAAGGGAACTGGGAAGACAGTTCCTTAATCAAGTATGTAATAAATACGAATTAGAGATTATCGACTTGGTAAAGGTTGCCCAATCTGAACCACTGTCACTTACGGATGTAGAATCACGAACAATCGACTTACATGCTGAATTCGTGCAAATAGTTGAACTTTTAAATGGGATAGGTTCAAAATCCAAAGGAAACATGAACCTTGAAGACCTTTCATTGTTAGATCTCAATGAGAAAGCACAATCTTTGTTAGAGAACACTCAATCATTGATAAAGGAACTAGAGAGGATAAAAGTTCTTGGGGAGGAAATTTATAGTTATGAAAGTGTAATTAATTCATTAAAAGAAATTAAAAATCTAGAAATCCAGAATATTCAGGATTTAGGTGAGGGCAGCCACTTCTATGCAACACTTGGTTTCTTGAAAGGGATTCATCAATATCGTCTAGAAATGGCACTTGATCAACTCACTGGGGGGGATTTTGTTTTCATTCCCGTTCCTTCGAAAAAAGCAAAGATCATTTGCCTCGTAGGAGCAATGAAATCTCACCAGGCAGCCCTTAATCGGTTATTAAGTGGATTGGGATTTGAAGAGGTCAGCTTTCCGAAAGAACTTCAGGACACCCCCCTAGAAGCTATCGATCAGGCAAATAACGAGCTGACAAGACGTAAACAAGAAATCGAGATACTTCAACATAGAATAAAGGAATTAGTTAACGAGTATGAGTTATCTATTCGTGCTATGGAGGAACAACTATCATTAGAAGGAAATAGATTAAAAATTTTACAACGTACCCAATTACGAAAGCAACATTACATTATTTGGGCATGGTTATGGAGAAAGAAATCAAAAAAATTTCTTAAAGCGGTTGAAAAATTCGATTCTTCAATTCTTGTGGAGATAATTGAACCAAAGCTTGAAAGTAGCGAATTTCCCACCAGTGTACGAAACAATATCTATTCACGCTCCTTCGAGGGACTTGTTTACGGTTTTGGTGTTCCTGGATACAAAGAATGGGATCCTACTAAATTTTTGAGTATTTTAATTCCAATCTTTTTTGGTATCATGTTTGGAGATGTTATTGACGGACTAGTAGTCTTTCTTCTCGGATTATATGGCTTATCTTTAAGTCCTAAGAAATATTCGAAGAATGCCATGCTTGCTGAACTTCAAACCTATTTCGACAGAGGGGGTCCAGTTCTAGTAACACTAGGTTCCACAGCTATGATATTTGGTTTTCTCTTTGGAAGTTATCGGGGACTTGGAGGGCATCATGCTTTAGAAGTTGGTTTACCTATTCTATGGTTTTCACCTGAAATCGAGGGAGGTCAGTTTGCTTTATTGGAGCTTGCGATCTTTCTGGGATGTATAGTTATTGGTTCTGCCTTGATTATTCAATTCTTAGGATCGTGGGATCATGATAAGAAAGAGGCAATATTTTTACCAGGTATGTTTTTCCTTTTCTATGTTGGGTTAGTATTTTTAGTATTCACCTTTGGCCCAAATCCTACTTTATGGTTAAATGAAACGAATGGTAAGTTTGATCTAAGAGCTTTGCAAACTATTGCTCAAAGTCAAGAGGAAATCATGCATCACCACCATATTGACTTTACTAGTTCAGTTGGAACACTATTTGAAAGTTTAAACGCTACTAGCTGGGGAATTCCAGTTTTTCCAATTCCTGGAACAAATATCAGTTACCCACTTGCTTTACTAATAGTTCCTCTGATATTCTCTGCAATTTATCATTTTCGACATGGAATGGATGGAATTGGTGAATTACTTGATTATCTTATAACATTGATTTCAAACACTATTTCATTTGCACGAATATTCGCCTATACAATGGTACATGGTTCTCTCTCTCTAGTTTTCATCCAATTGTTCTCTGGTAATGCCCACAGTCTTATTGAATTTCTCCCCGGTATGATATTAGGTGGATTTGTTGTGATACCGCTGGAATTACTAGTATCATTCCTTCAGTCATTACGTCTTTGTTGGGTTGAATTTTTTTCCAAAATCCATTTCCAAGGATCAGGTTATACTTTTAAACCGTTTAAAGAAAATAGACTATATACTATTTCTGGAAATTAAATATATGTCTATTATTGCTGTTTGTGAAAATTGAGTGCAGAAAAATGAAATTTGGGCAGGTGTCTGAAGCAAAGGCATATGCATTTGTAAATGCCCGTATCAAAGCACGTAAAGGACAATTATTAACTGCTGCAGATTATGAACAGCTACTATCAATTTCATTATTTGAAGGTTTAACCTACCTTCGAGACAAAGCACGATATCTAGAGTCTTTTTCTAATTTAGATTTGAAATCTACGGATTTTCCCATTAAACTAGAACGAATCCTCCATGAAAATATATTTAATGAAATGAATATCTTGTTTAATGATATACCCAAGAAAGCTCGTAAACTAATACGGTTCTATTTCAAGAAATATTTTATTGATGTCCTTAAACAGATGATACGTCAGATCCATACAAAGGAACTCGAATCATATTCGCTAGAAGACTTTTATATCCCCACTATAGAAGATAAAACAGAATTATCCATTATTTCAAAGAGTGAGAGTATTATAGATCTAATTCAAAAACTTCAAACTCCTTGGGTGAGAGAAGCTTTAGAATCGGTTATATCTGAATATGAGAAACAAGAAAACGTTTTATTACTGGAAAATGCGGTAGACCAGTTTTATTACAAGTATTTATGGGATCATATAATATTATCTCAAGATAAGAGAGATCGAAAAGTTACGCAAAAGATTATTGGAATCAAGATCGATTTAACAAATATTATTTTAATTTTAAGAGGCAAATTACTTAATTTTCCTCCTAATGAAATACTACCACAATTAATACCAATTAATTATAGATTAAGTCACAATTTAATTCAAGCTGTAAAGGCTTCGTCATTCTCTGAAGCTATTGAAAGATTACAGAATACTAATTATTCTGATTTAATTCAAGCAATTCATCGGGATTATAGAGAAAAAGAAAAATCTATCGTCAAAATTGAGCAACTTCAACAAGAATGGTATATCCAGACATTATTTACCAGTTTAGCTGGATTTCCTTTTCACATCGGCACATTTTTGGCTTACATTGAATTTCGTTTGCAAGAAATAGAGAACTTACGAATAATCTTTGAAACGAAATGGAAAGGAATAGACATAAGGTTTGCTCGAGAACAATTAATCTACTTCAAGTAATCTTATTTGATTAATTAGAAAGTACAAAATGAAAGATTTTAATCATTGGTGAAACTGAAATGAACACACTGCAGAAGAAACAAATCATTAAACTTCAACTCGGAATGGGCCTATTCGCACTAGCCATTCTAATTCTGGCAACGGCAGTAACAACTGTTACAGCTAGTCCTGAATCAACTCAAGGCACAGCCCAAGAGATAGATAAAGGGCAAGCGATCTTTGGATTAGCTATTGGAGCAGGGATAGCCATGGGGCTTGCAGGTGTAGGTGCTGCACTTGCCTTAGGGACAGCAAGCTCCGCTGCTATTGGTGCAATCGCTGAACGCCCTGAAGTATTTGGTCGGACTATTATCTTCATTGCTTTCATTGAAGGTATTGGCGTCTTTGGCTTCGTTATCGCTTTTATGTTGTATCTAAGGATGGCGGATGTCCTAGGTGCCTGAAGCTCCCACAGATGACCAATTAAAAAGGAATATGTTGTACAGTATTATTCCTTTCCCTCTTCTTTTCGTTCTCCCTCTTCAGTGATAAGCTTAGCCAAGTCGCTGAATGAAGATCTTGGATGAGAACGTTGTATTTGTTGCCTATTCACTACGTAATAAAGCTCAAATATTGCTATAACAAAGAAGAGGATGGGACTTCCAATCAATATCAGCTCTCGTAAAGGCGAATTCTGATTCACCGACAAGAGGTATCCAATGATGACTCCTGCAATAACCATAACTGGAAGATTGAATGCTGCGGCAGCAATGGTTGCTGAAGTGTGTAATGTCCTTTTTCTCTCTTTAGGGGGCATTTACAAAGATTCCTGACTTAAGATATTTTGCGGATGCAGTTCAAATCAATTTCTGATTTCGCCTCAATAGCAACAGGTTCACATTTTGTTCTAAAGAGACACCAGACTGATTGGTTCCATTCATACTCAGGGAGAGTTTCGAAGTGTCCCATACCTTTTGCTATAATTAAGTCGCTTTTGCTCAGGATTTTACGAAATTCATCTGAAATTTCATCTATAAGTAATCCTACAGAATTGGTACCGATTGATATGATTTCTGGCGAGTCATTAGTTCTTAATTCCACCCAAAGATCTTGTAAATCAATTACAGTAGCATCGTTAAGAATAGGTTCGCTCTTCCCTGCGACAATTACTTTTTTATCTTGCTGAATGAGAAGATCTATTACGAGAGCATCAAATATAACTTCTCCAACATTATCTGTCAAGTAAAGAATAGAATTCGCTTCTGTTATTTCAGAAATTAAACTAGGAAGGAGTTTAATTGAAAGGTTATCCCATTTTTTTTCCGCTGAATTAATGATTGTTTTAAGATTTCTTATATTAAAACCATTTTTTTGGTTCAAAAGATCATATTCAATTATATTAGCGGAAGTAGCAGATGCTAAAGCTAGCTTTAACTGTTCTTCTGGATGTTTTCGTTTTATCTTCTTTTGAACCATATTCCACAAAATACTTGTTTGAGATTTCAGATTTTGTTTTTCCGGTTTGTAAGTATCGTTTACTTGAAAGAATTTTTGGAGAAATCTGTCCCTTTTTGTTCCGATATAGCTGGGACAAAGTCGAAGAGGATGAGAAATGTTGTTTGAAGCATTAAAACCAACATGGTCAGCAATAATTTGAATAACTCCTGTTAAAGCATTATAACGAATTTCTTCATTCACTGTTAACCTTTCTATTTGTTTTTTAGCACGAAAAAACAAACAATAAAGGCATTTTGATTTTATTTTCACCAATATACCAACAATAATGTGTTTTGTTTGCAAAACAGGGAGTTCCATTAGACCTTAGAAATTATGTGAAATCTGAACTAACAGTCAGGATCGAGTCAATAATTTGTTTATAGCCTGTGCATCTGCAAATAATCCCACTCAATAAGTGTTCAACTTCTTCTCGTTCAAGTGATTTAGTTTGATTTAGGAGGTAATGACCCATAAGGAGAAACGCTGATGTACAAAATCCACATTGTACAGCACCGTTCTGAATAAAAGCTTCTTGTAACTTTGATAGTTTTCCAGACATAATTAGTCCTTCTACTGTTGTCAAGTTTTTTTGATCTGCTTCATGAGCCAGTACAAGACAAGATTTTACAGGCACACCATCAAATAAAATCGTACATAACCCACAATCACCCTGCCAACAAGCTGCTTTTATAGATGTGACGTGTAAGTGATTACGAAGTACATCAAGAAGAGTCTCATTAGATTTTACTAGGATTTCGTGGGATATCCCATTTACAATAATAGATATTTGCCTTTTCATGCAATTATCTCCTTGAGAACTAATCTAGTCAATATTTCAGAAATATGTATTCTATAGGCTTTACTTGAACGTACATCTGAAATTGGGTTGATTTTTGTTAAGACATCTTTCCAGATTGATTGGAACAAATCCTCTGAAATTTTGTTGTTGGTAATGTACATCGAAATATCAAGGAAAATAGGCGTAGGAGCAACAGCCGTGTAAGCTAAGAAGGTATGTTGATGATTATGAGCTCCTGTAACTCCAACTAATGCTAAATCTTCTACTCCTCGCTTCATTTTTATAAAAGCAGATTTTGTATCTTTGGAAATTGAAGGAAGTGTTATTGAAACTATGAGTTCATCTGGATCAAGAATACTTTTCTTTACTCCTTTGAAGAAATCATTAATTAGAATCATTCTACTTCCTCTAGAATGAGATTTAACGCTAATAATTGCTTGATGGACGTATAGAGGGCCTGCAGTATCAGCTGCTGGAGAGGCAGTTGCAATATTCCCTGCTATCGTTGCCCTACTTCTTAAGATTTCATCACACATGTCATTAAGGGCCTGATATAGTGCGGTATAGTGTGTTTTTAATTGTGGAAGCTTCAAAACTTCTGAGATAGACACTGCTGCACCAATTTGTAGTCCATTTTCAGTAAATTCAAGCTTCTTCAACTCTAAAATGTTTTTTATATCAATAACGACACTTGGCTGAATCAAGCGATGCCTTAGGTCTACTAGTAAATCTGTTCCCCCAGCAAGAATTTTACAGTTGGCTTGGTGATTATGAAGAAGCTCTAGTGCATCCTCAATAGAATTAGGAACTTCAACCTTAAATTTGGGAAGATCCACGTATGAAACAGTTCCAACCATCATTAATCCTCCAAAATTTTCTTTTTTAAAGACATTAAGAGTTCTGGTCGTTGTTGTTGAATTTCAGACCAAATTCTCTGAGGAGTGAGAGGTAAATCGTTAATACAGACATCAATTGCATTAAAAATGGCATTACCTATTGCAGCGGGTACACCTAGCATAGTTAATTCACCAATGCCTCTTGCGCCATACGGTCCATCTTCTTGTGGATTTTCTACAATGTGTGAAACAAATTCTTTTGGGATATCCCCTGAACGAGAAATAATATAGTCTACAAGATTCGGATTAAGGAGTTCACCTTTCTCATTATATTGCAGTTGTTCATTCAATGCGATAGATAAAGCCATTACACCTCCTCCAATTATTTGGCCTTCACATAATCCAGGATTAATAGCTTTCCCAATATCAAAGGCTGAAACTAGGCGTTTAACTATTACTTCACCCGTTAATACATTAATCTGGATTTCAGCTCCCTGAGCTCCAAATGTATCAAAGATTGCTGGTTTCCCTGCACCTGTTTCAGGATCTAGCATTGTCATCTTAGCAATGTATTTTCCTCTACCAATAACAGGTCCTCCAATAGATTCACCAGAAGGATACATGTAGCCCATAACAACTTCTGCCAAGCTCAAATGCTTCCATCTTTCCCCTTTTGGATAAATTAATTCATTTTTAAGTGTTAAATCTTCTGAAGGAATATTCAAGACTTGACTTGCTATATCAAAAATCTGAGATCTTGCATCTTCACAAGCTCTTCTAACTGCATTTCCATCCATAAATAAAGAGCGTGATCCCACTGTTTGCCATGTATAAGCATCCCGATCTGTATCGCGATCACCTCTAATTTTGACTTTTTCAATGGGTAATCCAAGTTCTTCAGCAGCTATTTGGGCAAGGCTCGTAATTGTCCCTTGTCCCATCTCAGATGTCCCAACAGAGACTATGATTCCTCCATCTTCATTAAATTTGACATAAGCTGATGCTGCACTGTTAGGTGGTTGAGCAGGCCCCTTCATAAAGCCTGCAATTCCGATTCCACGGAAAAACCATGGTTTTTCGATTGGAGAGTCCTTAAGATTATCTTTTAAATCATTCCAAACTTTCTCCAGACATTGATCTAGATTTCCTGCATCCTCTCGAAGGCGATCTTGGTTTGCTGTTAGTGATTTCCCAGGTTTTAGGGTATTAATTTTTCGAAATTCAACTGGATCCATCTTTAGTGAAACCGCAATGGCATCACGTTGTCTTTCAATCGCCCAATGTAGCTCCATATGACCAAAACCACGAAACGCCGTGGCATACGGTTTATTCGTGTAAATTGTGTAAGAATCGGACTTTATATTTTCAATATCATAAGGACCAATTGATACATATCCACCCGCACGCCCTACATTAACCGCGTAATCTGCACATGCTCCAGAGTCCCAGATGTACTCAAGTTCTTCAGCGAGAATTCGACCATTTGATTTCATACCCGTTTTTACATTAGCAACCATTCCTACTCTAATGGGTGCGCTACGAAAGTTTTCTTCACGAGTCAAACGAAGTTTCACTGGTCGGTTACCTGCTTTTCGTGAGAGTAAAACGACTAAAGGTTCGAAATTTAAGCCTGCTTTACCTCCAAAGCCTCCTCCGAGGAAAGGAGCATGGACGGTGATGTTTGATATAGGTACACCAAACGTGACACTAAGTAGATATCTGACTGTGAAGGGTGATTGCGCAGATGACCAAACTTCAATGGTACCATCTGTTCGATAATGACCGATTGAAACAAGTGGTTCAAGGTATGCATGAGCTACTTGGGGCATAGTATAAGTGTTTTCTATAACAAAATCTGCCTGAGAAAATCCTTTCTCAATATCACCCTTGCGCAATTTAAAATGGTTTGCAATATTAGTACCAGGAACAGGATTAAATGCTGGTGAATGCTCGTATTCAGCCATTTTTTCATGTACTAATATTTCTGATGATTTTTTTGCTTCAATAGGATCAAGAATACATGATAGAACTTCATACTTTATCTGAACAAGCTCTAAAGCTTTGGCGGCTATTGCCTCCGATATTGCTGCTACGGCAACTACTGGTTGACCAACCCAAACAACTTTCTCTACAGCTAGAATATCTCGATCTCCAGCATATAATCCAATTTTTACAAACCAATCTTTACCTGTAATAACTGTTGAGACACCAGACAATTTCTCAGCCTTTGAAGTGTCAATGGAGACAATTCGGGCATGAGCATGCGGAGAAGTTAAGAATTTACAGTAAAGCATGTTTGGAATGTTATCAATATCAAAAGCATAAACAGCAGTACCAGATACCTTTTCAAAAGCATCCTTCCTTGGAACTGAATGTCCAACATACTTTGTCATGACAAAAATCTCCTGTTCTCAGAAAAGTTACCTCCACCAACAATCGGGAGAAATCCTAATTGATCGATAATTACACTGTCTTGGGTACTAAGATTCTTGTCTAGGCCCCATTCTGATCTGTCAACTATATGGCCATTGACTAAGAGAATAATACCACGCTTTAAGTTGTTTCCTCTTAATAGAGGTTTTAGTTGAGGATCTTTTTTGATCAAGATTTTAATGACCTCACGGAGTGTTGGTTCTTTCTTTCTAAATTCCAACTCGATATCAGAACCAAGATTTGAGCCTAATTGTCCAAATAATTGAATTCTTAGTTTTGTCATATACACTAATTATATTTCTTTGGGGCATTGAAAAATATTCTTCCAATTAAGTGAAGAAGTTTAAATACTGAGAAAAGTATCAAACTTGCGATGGTACACCGAGAAATAAAAAAAGAATTAATGAAATTTATGCGCCGAGAGGTGAGAGAGAAGGGCGCTGATTGGGGAGAGTTGCGTCGCATAAAGAGACATGTAGTTGTCAAAAAAGGATTACCAAGTGTACCGAGCTTGGTTATCAACACAGATGAAGGTCTTTCCTATATGGTAATAATTCATTGGAAAAAGGAGGTACGCCTATATCTTTTTGGTACAGAAGGTAATATGCTTCATGGGGTATCCTATTTTTCCTCTTTAGAGGAGGTGTCAAAGGATCTTCATTCAAAATCAAAGAAAATAGTTCGCTATCCTCCTCTTGAAAAGAAACTCACCCGTGCTCAACAAAATTATCAGCTTGACCTAAAGTTCAAACAGATATGGGTTCAATTAGTTAAAAAGCTAAAAATTCCAAAAAGTCAACGTCGTCAACGTCCTTTAATAAAATGTATTCTCCAACAGGCTGAAGGAATATTCGGTACGAATTTTACAAAAGATTTCATCTATGTTCCATATCAAAGCCCGAATTTAGGAGTAATTTTTCATTACTATTCCCTTTTCTTCTTTTTACCTCCATCAATTCGACAAAATGAAGATTTAGCAGAAGCCTTGGTTGTTAAACTTCTTCCTGTATTCAAGTTCGAAGTAAAATCGTTCTTGAAAGGTCGAGATTCATTAAAAATAATTCGAAGACTAGATTCCTGGGATTCAATAGAACCTTTAAATTTTTTTAATCTCCTGAAAAAAGTTACAATATACTATGATTTTCCATGGAACACAGAAGAATTTATTATGTTAATGGATCTACCATCAGAGCTTCTTAAAAATCCTTCACGACAAAAATTACCCAATTTATTTTGTCAATTGTTTTCCAATAGTCAGAATCTGGATTTTCTTATATTAGCATGTTTACTTGGGATACCTTTCAATTTTAATTGTCAGATTTCTCCAAAATTCTCTAAACACCTCTCAATTTCATTTTATAATTGGATAAAAAATTGCCAATTCTCTAAAGCTCTTCCTTTCATGAAACAAAAACGAATTCATTTCTCTTCAGGGCAGATGAGAGCAATTCAGGAAGCTTTACAGTTTCAGTATGCTAACATCCTACAGTTCAATCTTGATAATGATGAGATCTTTGAGATTGAGAATAAATCCGATATCCCAGTCGTATTATCATCTGCTTTAAAGATATTATCAAATGGAACTGAAAACGAAATTAATTTTGATCCAATAGTCCTTAATGCAAATTCTACTATTTCCCTTGATGTCAAATCTATGAATATTACAAACAAATCTCCCTTGCGTTTCCAGTATTTACTTGTGAATTCTCTGAAGGATACATCGCGGCCAATTTTCATTGGAACTATTGTAATATAAATCAAATCGTAACCTTTCTTTGGAAAAAAAATATGTTTATATTTCTTCATGGATTAAAATAGAGTATAACACATTAACTAAGCGGATTTTGAACTGATTAAGATTCTTTCTTCCCTAATATTAGATCTTTCGTTCAAAATGCTATTAATTCCTGCGTTAATGGGAATGAAATTGTTAGAAGAGGAACAAATCTCACCATTTGCCAAAATATTTGATTTGCTTCCTGATCCAGAGGTTATGGTCTACATATTGTTAGAAAAATTTGTGAAGCTCATTCTTGGACATTAGATTTAGATCCGTCCACGCACAAAACTACTTTTAATCTTCGGATACCACAAATAGAGTCTTCCTAATAATCACTTTTTAAGCAAATCTTTTTTCCCATTCCTGTCTCAAGATTATTCTTTTACCATCTGTTAAATGATCAGTCGCAAGGATTCCATGCAAATGATCTGTTTCGTGTTGAATTAGCTCTGACATATCGTCATCGAACTCATTCACATGAATCTTTCCATTTTCATCTTGGTATCTTATTTTAATCTCCTTATGACGTTTTATTTCTACAAAAAAAGCAACATCAAAACTAAAACAGCTGTCCCAAACCCAGAATTTCTCCTCACTTCGTGAGGTAATTTCTGGATTTACCATCACAAAAGGATTCTTAGGAAGGCCATAATAAATTATTTGTTTCATGTGGCCTATCTGTGGAGCTGCTAAGGCTCTACCAATCTTTTTTGTTTTCTGAAGATGTGTAAGTGTGTCCTTTAAGTCCTCTATGATTTCCTGAAGACTTTCTCCAAAATCAGATATTTTAGAAGATCTCTCTCTAAGCTCAGGATTTCCAATTATTAGAACTTCTTTTATTGCCAAAGAAAACACCAAAGAGTATTTCAATTGAATTTTTCAAAATTAGATTCAATTTCTTTTTGAATCTAAAAGGTTCCTTAGCTTATCTAGGTTTACGTCTCTTTTATAAAGGGGATCCTTGTTCACTCTATATGCTGGTAAATTTTCTTCAAAAGTGAGCTTTGTTGTGGTATAGAATATTCCTAGAGGGATTTTTTCCTTTTCTAATGACCTTTTAAATGCTTCCACTTTATTATTAGGATTATATGATTCCTCTAAATAGTAAGTATTCTCTTTGAACCATTTCCAACTGTTAATTTTATTAAATGACACGCATGGCTGCAATATGTCTACAAATGAATAGCCCTTGTGATTAATTGCTGCTTTGATGATCTGTTTCATTTTTTCTTGATCCCCCATGAAGACTCTAGCTACAAATGCAGCATCAAGAGCTATTGCTAATGCGAC
The DNA here is from genome assembly GCA_020353515.1 of Candidatus Heimdallarchaeota archaeon. GTDB lineage: Archaea > Asgardarchaeota > Heimdallarchaeia > Hodarchaeales > Hodarchaeaceae > Hodarchaeum. The sequence continues at coordinate 4,787,492 of CP070695.1, read as the reverse complement.
TGGATTGAATGGTTCATTTGTTACTCCCTGAACTTGAACAGGTGTAATAAAGCCATATTGACTTGTAGGGGATGCTTGTCCTTTGGTAAGACCATAAACCATGTTGTCATGTGCAAGGTGAGTAATATTTGGATTTCTAAGAATGTTATGAATGAAATGGTTACCCCCTTCTCCAAAGGAACAACCGTCTCCACTTTCGACAATAACTGTAAGATTAGGGTTTACAGCTTTAATTGCTAGTGCAGCGGCAATCGCTCGACCATGAAGACCATTAAAAATATTTGCTCTAAGATAATGAGGAGTTTTCGCAGCCTGTCCTATTCCTGATACCATTACTAATTCTTCTGGTTTAATATTTAGCTCGGTTAGTGCTGTTTTTACTATACGGAGAATTCCAAAGTTTCCGCAACCAGGACACCATGCAATGTCAGTGTCTTCAGACATATCAAATATAGTTGTTGTCATTTCATTATCCCTTCATAAATTCTCTTCTAGAAATGTTGTTACTTCTTCCACGGAGAAAGGCATTCCATTATACTTGAGAAAATGCTCATCAGCATCAAAATTTAGTTCTAGTTTGAGTACCTTGCCAAATTGAGAAGTTGCATTGTTTTCTAAAATAATAGTTTTTTCTGCTTTTCTTAGAAATTCACCAATTCTATCATTCAAAGGATAGACTTGTTTGAAATAGAGGAAAGCAAGATCATCCCTTGCCATATTTTCGACAGCTTCTTTAATAACTCCATATGTAGATCCCCATCCGATTACAAGAGTTTTATAATCCTCATTTCCAATTAATTCCGGCTCAATAACCTCTTTCTTCAGTAAAGCAAGTCTTTTGTAGAGTCTTTTTTGAACCATTTGTGGTCTGATCACGTGGACGTCTTCTGTAATATGACCATCTTCATCGTGTTCATCACTGTCAACATTAACCAGACCATTACCATATCCAGGAATCCCCCTTGGCGAAATTCCATTATCAGTAAGTCTATAGCGTTTATAGTCAGGGGTCGTTTTCACAATCTGTTTCTTATTACTTATTTTTGACATATCTAAATCAGGTATCGAATAGTGCGAATCTAAGAAAAATTGGTCTGTAAGTATGAAAACTGGAACCTGAAATTTATCTGCAAGATTGAATGCTTTTTGTGTCAGAAAAAAGGCGTCTTGTGGATTTCCTGGTGTTAGGATAATCCTAGCAAATTCTCCATGACCTGCGTTTAGAACATGTTGTAAATCTTCTTGACCAGTCCTTGTGGGTAATCCTGTTGCAGGCCCTGGACGTTGGCCGATGTGAAGAACCATAGGTGTTTCAAGCATGCCTGCTAATGACACCCCTTCTGTCATTAACGCAAATCCTCCTCCTGAAGTCGTAATCATTCCCCTTCCCCCAGCATACCAAGCTGCAATACCTTTATTGATAGCTGCTATTTCGTCTTCAGCTTGATCAACAATGATATCGAAATTATCTGCCTGTTGGGATAAAAATACAAGTACACTTGTGCTGGGTGACATCGGATATGAACTAATAAAATTACATCCTCCTGCAACCGCCCCCATTCCTATCGCTTCAGCACCACTAAGAACTATGTCATCTATAACTGATGTATCATTCCGAAGTGGATTTGAAAACTTACCAGAAGCAACTAGCTCCTTTCCAATCGAGTATCCCTTCTTATAAGCTTCAATATTCTGTTTGACGATATTTTCTCCTTTTCTGGTAAATCTTTTTGTAAGAAATCCTTCAGATATATCTTCTTCTACTTCAAAAAGAGTTAAAAATATTCCAACTGCGACAATGTTTGCGTAAATAGCTCCACCTATTTCTTTTGCAATTTCAGAGAATGGCAGTTTGATTACTTTTTCTTGATTAACACAATATTGTTCATCGATATTCTTTTCCTCACCCAAAATAATTGTGGTCGCTGATATTCGGTGTTTCAGGTGGGGTAGGGCCGAAGAGTGAAGAGGAACTAAAATATCAATGCGATCAACGAATGCAGGGTTAATTCTAGTAGATGATACACGTATTAATGTGGAATTTGTGCCTCCTCGAATTCTCGACATGAATTCACTCGTACTATAACAATGATATCCAGCCTGTTTGAGAATTCCAGTAATTAAATCTTCTACTGTGGCGATTCCTTGACCTGCTGCTCCACAAATCACAATTGCAACATCTTTCATTCTCCTTACCGTCCATTTTTCTATGATATCAAGTTTATTTCAGTAATAACTCCAGTGGTAATTACGTTGCGCTTCTATGCATGTTTTTTTATTTTTTAGGGGTACGTTTATCGAAACTAATAATAATTCGGTCAAATATCAATCCTGAATTCTTCCTACATGAGAGTAAACATTGAATCTAAATCCTCTACAGAATCCAATAATAGTAATTCCGAATTTTTCGCCAAGTTCAATTGCATAAGCTGTTGGAGGAGCGCGTGAAATAATAATGGGTATTCTACTATTAATTATCTTTGAAATAATACCTGAAGAAATACGACAAGTTACTAGTAATATTTTATTCTCTAATTTAACGTTGTCAATAAGTCCTTTTCCTAAGCATTTATCAATAGCATTATGTCTTCCAATATCATCATAATAATATTTTATTTCTGAAGTGTTTGATATAGCTGCGGTATGAACGGCTCCTGTTTTGTCAAACACATCGGATAAACTATTGAATTCTTCCATAAAGGCAAAAATTTTATCTTTTTCTACTATGAGGGGCTCTTCCATTGAGTGTGAATCGTTGATTTTGTTAAAAGTAGTATCATTGATATTTCTTGAGATAGGAGTCGTCAATGAGCTGTAATTGATTTTCAAACCATTCTGAATAGAAATATGATATTCATTGGTCAGTTCATTAAAAAAAGATCGTTGAATATCCCTTATTGACGAAATAATTTTTTTAGAGTATAAGAAACCAGTTACTAACTCATCATTATCAAGGGGGAAGGTCTGAAATAGGAATGACTCTCTTTGATTTATGAAGAGTTTGATCAGGTGTTCATTCACAATAGAATCGAAGTATTTTTCTTTCTTGCCTTGAATGTATCTGAAGATCTCTTTCTTTTGCAAATCATTAAGCACTCCAATATTTTTTAATACTTTGTTTCTCTTGAGTCTTATATTTTGTGAGTGATTTATAATGCCTATTAAAAGTCCAAAAGAAATTGCTGAGGTTTTAGCTAACCATACATCAGTTGAAAAGGCACATAAAAGTGTTGATCGATTGTTGACACTTGGAATACTAGCTGGTGTTTATATTGGATTTGGAGGAATTTTAATGACAACAGTAAAAGTTGAAACTGCACAGTATTTTGGAACAGGCTTTAGTTAGCATCAATAGGGAGGATGCCCGAATCCTACTTATTGAAGATGGAGATCTTGTTGAGGTTAGATCACCACTAGGGGCAATAACAGCTGAAGCAAGAATATCTACAAATATTATCCGTGGTCACGTTTTTGTTCCATTTCATTATAATGATGCACTTGTAAACAGACTCACAGATTCCGCAGTGGATCCACTTGGGAAAACACCTTGTTTTAAAGTAATCCCGATTGTTCTTCAGTTAGCAACTTCAAAGCTTGCCAAATTAGAACAGATTCCTATTGAGGAAGATACTTATTCAATCAGAGAAGCAAGATTATTCTCAGTGTACATTTATGAGTCTATGATAAAACAAGGTTATATTCCAATCACTAGTGGCACTTACTTCGGGAAAAAAAGCATAAAATGGCTTTCAGACTTAATGAGAAATACAAATTAGAAATAAATGTAACAACAGAAGAAAAAATCCTGAAATTAGAATTCACTACTCCTAATGGAACCTATATTCATTCATTGTCTCTTTCTGATTTGACGAAAGAAGACATTACAGTCAATAACCTGCATAAAGCCATTGGTTCTATATGTTCAAGAATTATCAGTTCGATTGAATCTAATTAATAAGATATTCTCCCTCTTCTTGGCTTCTTTTTTTAATTTTCAACTTGGAGGACAGCAGAACTGTCTTGTGAAAGAAAAATATTAGAAACTATATCTTCCATCTTTTTTTCTGCGGATATTGTTTTATCTGATTTAGTCGTACTAGTTAATAATCTCCATAAAGATCTTGAACCCTTGACTGTATCAATAAATGTGTCTAATTTTCGAAGAGCAGAATAAGATTGGCCTTTAAATACATAACAACATAACAATGGGTCAATAGGTTTCATCAATAGTGTATGCTCTTTATGTTTTATACGTTCAATTGACCCCGTGGCAGCAAATGTTTCCTGAATGAAATTATTGATAGCAGTTAAGAGATCTCCGATAACCTTATCGTCTAGGGTGCCCTCCGGGGCAAATTGTTTGGAAAATCTCATCGTTCCAGTTTCTGTAAGAATTAAGAATAATGCAGGTTCTTCACCTGCAAACTCAGGTGTTTCTGCCTTTTTTCTAATTATCCTTGATACCATCCCCTCCAATTCAGTCAGTTCCAACTTCTCAATCATTGGAACATTTTGATCAATTAAATCAGTCCACTTCCCTAATTGATCCATTAAAGTGTCGTATTCTCCGGAAATCATCATAGCTAAATTTCGTAGACCTTTTTCTTCAGCCATTTGTTGTGCTTCACCTAATAATTGTCGTGCTGAATCAAGATCCAACTCTAACAGTGCCATTTTCGATTTCAGCATATATGTATCTACAAGTAATGAGTAGGAATGTTGATTTTCACCAATCGTTTGTAGTTTCTCCAAAATTCCTGTGATTTCTTTAAGGACTTCCTCATTTCCAGAAGTTCTTAATTCAAGTAAAAGCATTTCACAAAGGTTCAGCATTGCATCAACTGTACGTTCATGTTGTATAATCTCTTCTTCTGCTATTTGTTGGAAAATTTGTTGCGCTTCAGCTTGTTTAACTACTCTTGCGCTTTTTCTTAAGACAATAGCTTTTGCAAGGCGATAAATTTGATTGATAGCTTTGTTTTCCTCTTTATTATCAATTTCTTGCAATTTTTGTAAGTATGGTTGAGGTTCCCCAACATCTTCCCAATATATTGTCATCAGAACCAGATTGAGAAGAGCGCTGCTTGCTTCGAGGTTGTTTCCAGCCTCCTCGAGTAATTCAAGACTCTTTGTATAATAAGATATTGCTTCAGTTGCTTCCCCTCTGCTTCTATAGACATTACCAATGTTATTCATACTCAAAGCGGTACCTGATTTCTCCTGAATTTTTTCAAACAGGTTTAAACTTCTTGTATATACTTCAAGCGCTTGTACTAATTCTCCCTTACTTTCGAAAATATTCCCAATATTATTGAGGCAAATGGCAAGTTCATATGTGCTATCTAACTCTTCATATAATGCTAGGCTTCGCTGGTTGTAGTCCAAAGCAAAGTCCAACTCCCCCTTACTAAGATATATCTGACCAATATTCAGTAATAATGTTGCAGAAATTTGTTTATTCTCGAATTTTTCACTTAGATCTAAGCTTTTTTGGTAGTATTCTAATGATTTATCCAGTTCACCCTTGTACGAGTAAATCAGTCCAATGTTATTGAATAACTTGATTATTGGTTGTTCCATTTTTAGTTCTTCATATATTTCTAGACTTTTTTGAAGATAGTCTAGAGCGGGGTCAAATTCTCCTTTTGATGCATGAATTATGCCCATATTATTGAGTAAATCAGCTTTAGCATGAAAATCCTTGAGTTTTTCTCTAATAGAAAGTGATTCTTGGAGGAGATCTAAAGCAAGATTCATATCACCCTTTCTACGGCATATTTTCCCCTTGAGCTCGGTTGTTGCAGCATGTCTTGTATCATATTCTCTCTCTTTAATGTCTTCAATCTTTTTTAACAGAACTTCTACCTTTTCAGTGATCTTGAAGGAATCGTCAAGTTCACCCATTCCTAGTAAAGCGTTTCCTTGGCAAATCATTGCATCTATCATTAATAAGGACTGTCCTAGCCCTTCACTCTCCTCCAATATCTGTTTAGATAGTTTCAATCCATTCTTATAATCTCTTTTTTCGTTTAAGATTTCACATTTCAAGATCTGGCCTCTAAGGCGATCATTTTCTGTTAAGTTTTTCATATCCTCATAGAGCTGAATCTCCCTCATAGCTTCGTCAAGTTTTCCTTCTTGAATGAGTCGCTCCACCTGTTCTAATTTCTGTGTGGGGCCCTCAAGTTTTAATTTCGCCTTTAGACGCGTGATAAGATCAGATATGAAAGAAACTGCCAAGATTAATTCATCCATTTTTATTTGTAGTTATGCTAATGCTTGAAAATCGAAAAAAGGGTCAAGGATATTTCAAGGATTGATTTTACAGTTTTATTTTTGATTTGATCGATCGCAAGTGACCAATGATCAAACCTTTAAAAATTTTAATTGACATCAAAAAAAGGTATGTCTAGGAAAATGCCGTGTTCGATTGGTACATTCATTTTCTGACCAAAAAAAACTTCAGAGGTACTTTCAATCATTTCCTCGGAAGACGAGAGAATAATTTTCGATACTAAATCTTGAATTTCCTTTTCTCCTGAGATATCCTGGCCTATCATACTGGCTTTTAGCATTTTTTCCCATATAGCGTCTGAAACTTTCACTGTTTCGCTAAAATTCTTTAATTTCTGGAGTGCATAATATGAAGGACCTTTAAACACATAACAACAGAGTAACTGATCTGTAGGATTCATAAGGATTGTATATTCCCTGTGTTTAATACCTTCAATTGTACCTGAATCAGAAAACGCTTGTTGCGTAAAAGCATTAATTGCTGTTAAGAACCCACCAATAAGTTGATCCACAAGAAGACTTTCTGACATAAAATGTTTAGAAAACATACTCATTCCACTCCTAGCTAGGATCAAAAATAACACTGGTTCTTCTTCTGAAAGTTCGTCGATTTCTGCTTTTTTTCTGATTAAACGGGTGACCATACTTTCAAGTTCTGCTAATTCTAACCTTTCTGCTAAAGAAACATCACGATCAGCTAGATCCGTCCACTTACTCAATTGTGATAGCAAGGAGTCATATTCTCTTGACACCATCACGCCCAACCTTTGCAATTCTTTTTCTTCGGCTTTTTGTCGGGCATCACTTAAGAGCTGACGAGCTATGTCTAGGTCTAACTCCAACAAGGCCATTTTTGACTGTAAAATGTAAGTTTCAATGAGTAATGAAGACGATTGTTGTTTTTCAGCAATGGACAATAATTCTTGGGAAATCTCTTTAATTTCACCAAGAATTTCTTCATCTCCTGAAGTGGAAAGTTCTTGAATGAGTAATTCACACAGATTTTTCTTAGCAATGACTGTGAATTCATGATTTACATTTGCTTCTATTATTTTTTGAAAAATTTGTTGTGCTTCGGCCTGTTTGACAACTCTCTCGCTTGTTTTCAGGATAAGAGCCCGTGCTAGTTGATAGATTTGATCGATGATCTTATCTTTCCTTTTTTCATTGATTTTTTGAAGATCTTGTAGATATTGCTGTGAAATTTCTTTTAAACCGCGTTGGATATGTACAGAGATTAAATTATACAGTGTCATACAAATTTCAAGATCGCTCCCATCATTTTTGAAAATCGCTAACGCTTCATTATAATGTGATATCGCTCTGTCAACATCTCCGCCATCTAAATACGTATTACCAATATTATTGTAACTCAATGCAATTTTAGGTTTGTTATCCACTTCTTTAAAGAAAATGAATCCTTTTGTGTATAAATCATGTGCGTCGTACAACTCTCCTCTAAGTTCATGTATTATTCCAAGCGTGTTAAGGCAAATTGCCCTTCCATAAGCAGACTGGATTTTTTCAAATATCTCTCTACTTTTCTGACCATATTTTACTGCAGATTCTATCTCTCCCTTATTGTGGTAAATTTGTCCAATATTCATAAGTAAAGTTGCTTCAGATTGTTTATCGTTGAGATCTCCAACTCCATCCAAACTTTTTTGATAGTATTCCAAAGCTGAATCCAATTCCCCTTTTAAAGCATGAATAAGTCCAATATTATTGAGCACTTTTAGTTTAGGACGCACAATATTAAGTTCTTCAAATGTTGCTAGACTTTGTTGTAGAAATTCAAGAGCAGATTCAAGTTTGTTGTCAGAAGCATGAACAATGGCAATATTATTGAGTAATCCTGCCTGATTTCCCTTTTCTTTGAGTTTTTCCATTATAGATGAGGATTTGTTTAAAAAGTCGTATGCTAATATATTATTCCCTTTATGTCTATACAGTATAGCTTTTAATTCGCTCATTATTGCTTGTTTCTCAACCAATTCATTTTTCTTGATATTTTCTACCGAATCAAGTAAGTTTTCCCCTTTCTCAACCATATTAAGGCATTCATCAAGCCTCCCAAGCCCTAATAAAGCGTATCCTTGACAGATAGTAGTGTCAACGATTATTGGTCTTTTCATGAAGTTTTCATTTTCTTCGCTTTCTTTATATGTCTGTTCTGCCAGATTTAACCCCTTTTCATAGTTCCCCTTTTGAATAAAGTCATAACATTTCAAGATTTGTCTTTTGAGATATTCTAATTTCTCTAAATCAGCATTAGATAACTTATCTCGACCAAAGTATCTTGATGTAAAACGACCTGGCAATAATATTATCCTCGAATTACAATAATATATCAGATTTTAAATTATTACCCATTCATTGAGAATATTGACTACTTCCTAATCAAAAAGAAAAAATATGGATTCTGAAGTAGATAAAGCTACTTCAGAGTTATTTTTTTGTACGAAATCTGCGGATCACTACAGTCGTAATCATGGGAGCAAAAAGAATACCGATTGTCAATCCAAATGGCATTTGAGACACAGAAGTGATCTGATTAATAAGTATTTTCGCTGGAATAGCTACAGTTGGCTTAATAACTTGATCTATAAATATCTGAGTTGGATCACCATCTGAGGTCTCCTTATCCTGATCAATAATCATTACAGGACTTTCTGAAACATCATTGAGTATTTTGACCATGTCCAATCCATAGAACATTAGAAATTCCCCATTTAAGAAGCCTGTAATATTCATATTAACGTCAACTGGATAAGTTGTTAATGCTGATTCCAGGAGGATTACTAATGCGGGTCTGTCAAATTTAACTATCAATGTCCTTGGATTTTGAACTTGGGCTTCTTCGTTTGCATAAAGCCTACCAGCACCATCTACTTGGGTATAAATAGAACTAACATCAATGTTTGTTGCTGAATAACCTTCTGGAAGTGATATTTTGACTGTTTCCCAATTTCCTTGATTTTTTAAATTCAGAGTTTCCGATTCCCAATCTATATCAGCATCTAAATCTGCTAAAGCCAAGTCTAAATCTTTTAAAGGTTGAACAGGGAGAGAATTTGGACTATAGTCAATACTACTTGCATCTCCATCAATATTGTAAGGATTATCTGAGACACTGTCATTATCGCTATCTGTGTTGTCGTGATCAACTAAGAAATTATTAGTAAATTGATTTTCTGAACCATCATCGTTGATTTGAGAGGTTCCTCCAATATTATTCCCAATGAAGTCGTTCCAATTTATGATATTATTATTAGAGAAACTAGATATAGTTACTCCGTAAATATCATCATTATATATTACATTATGAGAAACACTTGTATTACTAGAACCTTGTAGGAGAATACCATTCTCAGCGTTGTTACTAATCTCATTCCCATCAAGGGTGTTATTAGCGGAGTTAAGGAGCTCCACTCCTGTTCCTGTGACATTAGAGATAGTATTATTAGCGATAAGGTTGTGATTGGAGGGATCCAGAAAGACGCCACGGCTAATGAAGGCTTGAGTTCTATCTACTCTGTATCGGATGTTCTGTGAGATGGGGCTCCCTGGGGAACTGTCGTCATAATAACCGTAAATCTCATTATTAGTGATATTGTTATAGTCGGAGCCTACGAGAAATACCCCGTTCTCATTCTCTCCAAAACTGTTGACAATTTCATTCCCATCGATGGTGTTATTGGCAGAGTCAAGGAGTTCTACTCCTGTTCCTGTAAAACCCGAAATACTGTTATTAGCGATAAGGTTGTGATTAGAGGGATCCAGAAAGACGCCACGACTAATGAAAGCTTGAGTTCCATCTACTCTGTATCGGATGTTCTGTGAGACGGGACTCCCTAGGAGATCGTTGTTATGTCCAGAAATCTCATTATTAGTGATATTGTTATAGTCGGAGCCTGCGAGAAATACCCCGTTCTCCCCTACGCTGCTATCGATCTCATTCCCATCAATAGTATTATTGGCAGAGTCAAGAAGTTCTACTCCTGTTCCTGTGAAACCCGAAATACTGTTATTAGCGATAAGGTTGTGATTGGAGGGATCCAGAAAGACGCCACGACTAATGAAAGCTTGAGTTCCATCTACTCTGTATCGGATGTTCTGTGAGACGGGACTCCTTGGGAGACTGTTGTTATGGCCAAAAATCTCATTATTAGTGATATTATTATAGTCTGAGCCTGCGAGAAATACCCCGTTCTCCCCCACGCTGCTATTAATCTCATTTCCATCAATAGTATTATTGGCAGAGTCAAGGAGTTCCACTCCTGTTCCTGTGAAACCCGAAATACTGTTATTAGCGATAAGGTTGTGATTGGAGGGATCCAGAAAGACGCCACGGCTAATGAAGGCTTGAGTTTTATCTACTCTGTATCGGATGTTCTGTGAGACGGGACTCCCGGGGAGATCGTTGTCATGGCCAAAAATCTCATTATTAGTGATATTGTTATAGTCTGAGCCTACGAGAAATACCCCATTCTCCCCTACACTGCTGTCAATCTCATTCCCATCAATGGTGTTATTAGCAGAGTCAAGGAGTTCTACTCCTGTTCCTGTGAAACCCGAAATACTGTTATTAGCGATAAGGTTGTGATTGGAGGGATCCAGAAAGACACCACGGCTAATGAAAGCTTGAGTTCCATCTACTTTATATCGGATGTTCTGTGAGACGGGGCTTCCTTGGAGACTGTTGTCATAATAACCATAAATCTCATTATTGGTGATATTGTTATAGTCTGAACCTGCGAGAAATATCCCGTTCTCCCCTGCACTGCTATCGATCTCATTTCCATCAATAGTGTTATTGGTGGAGTCAAGGAGTTCTACTCCTGTTCCTGTGAAACCTGAAATGCTGTTATTAACGATGATGTTGTGATTGGAGGGGTCGAGAAAGACACCACGGCTAATGAAGGCTTGAATTTTATTTACTTTGTATCGGATATTCTGCGAGGGGGGACTGGTGGCAGTACTTTCGCTATATGCCTGGATATTATTATTTGTGATATTAACATAGTCTGATCCAACAAGGAATATGCTATTTACGAAGTTGAAGATAGTGTTGTTGTAAATTTTCCCATGTTTAACATTCCAAAGTAAAATTCCATCGACTTCTCCATTGAAATTACTTATTGTACTGTAACGTATTTCAAAAAATACAGTTGTATTACTGATACTGATAGCTACAGATGGAATAGTGGACTTCTTTCCTTTCTTGTAAGGAATAACAAGATCATAATATTCGATTATATATGGATCTATGCTGGTTCCGCTACCTGGCCAACCATTCTTCCTAGCCTTCCTAGCGAAGTCTTCATCACCATCGATTACGATCGGACTATATTTTCTCCTTCGAGCAGCTATTGTAGGATTTGTTGCATCAAGTAGGATTTGAGTAATCCCCAACATAATACAAAGAAGCATAATTCCAATTACTGTTTTTCTTTTCATAGTAATCTTCTCATTTTGATTTATAGGATGATTTCTCTAGAGAATTCATTCGGAAATGCATTCTAAAGATCTGATTTATTGTGTTAAGGATCGATTAAAGGTGTAATTCAAAATGAATTACCCTCTGTTTCCCATTAATACTTTCGATTTGTATTTTATGGAATTAGTCTAGATTAAACTAATAAATTTTCATATCTTATATTTCTTTGGGAATTCAAAATGAATACTACCTCCTAAATGACATTTTGAATGTATCTAGATACATGTTAATATTATCGTAAATATTGTTTATATATTGAGTAAGTCTTTTCAATCTTCATTCAAAGGATAATAAAAAGGAAGATCAGAAATTTTAAGAATTTTCAAAAGATGTGCCGTGGAAGATAGCCGAGGTACACTTAATTTTCTTGAAATAAGCTAGATTTAGATAGATTTTTGAACAATAGAACCTCTGATTGAGAATGAAAGAAATAAAAGATGATAGTCAATCATGACAAGTATCAAATCTAATACATTGGATTCCGAAGGATCCAGTATATGTCCTTATTGTGGTTGTGGATGTAAGATAAAACTTGAAGAAAAGGAGGGTAAATTGAAAGCTCGGGGAGCAGGTAAAAACAGTTTAAACAATAGATATCTCTGTATCAAAGGTAGTACTTCTGGGGACTGGATTCAGTCAGATGATAGACTTACTAAACCATTAATTAAAAATAGAGAGGGAGGTTTTGATGAAGTTGAGTGGTATCAAGCTCTTGGTCATGTTGCTATCGAATTCCAACGAATAAAAGAAACATATGGGCCTAGAGCGATTGGTGTTTTTGTCAGTGCTAAAACTACGAACGAAGAGATTTATATTGCGCAGAAATTTGCACGAGTGGTCCTAGGAACACATAACGTTGATCACTGTGCACGTTTGTGTCATGCTACTACTGCTGTAGGACTTGCTCAAAATCTTGGTGCTGGGGTGATGACTAATTCAATAAATGATATAGCTTCCAATTCAGATGTTTTACTCATTACAGGAACTAACTCTGCTTCTAGCCATCCACTCTGTTGGAGTATCATAAAAAAACACAAGAAAAAGACAGGCAGACCTTTTATCATTGTAGTGGATCCACGAAAATCTGATACTGCAAAATTTGCAGATTTACACATTCCCATCATTCCTGGAACAGATCAAGCTTTCGTTAACGGACTACTTAAGGTGATTTATGATGAAAATTTAGAAGATGAGGAGTTCATCCAAAAGAATACAAAAATGCTTTCTTATGTGGAACTGATTAGAGTCTTGAATCTTGTAGATCTTGATGATGTCGAGAGGGTCACTGGGGTATCAAAGGATAAAATAAAAGAGGTTGCTTTGATTTATGGTAAAGCTAAGGCTGCAGCAATCCTTTGGGGTATGGGGGTAACTCAGCATTTAACTGGTGTTGTGAATATTTGCCAGTATGCTAATCTGGCAATGATGACAGGAAATTACGGAAAACCTGGTTCTGGAGTCAATCCATTACGTGGACAGGTTAATGTTCAAGGAGCTTGTGATCTTGGGGGTTTACCTGACTGTTTTCCAGGCTATAAAGTAGTAAACCAAGAGAATACACAGATTTTTGCGGAAGGTTGGGGAATTTCACCTGATAAACTACCTTCTAGTGCGGGCCTAACTTCAGTAGAGGCTATTTCGGCCATTCCAGAACGTATTAAAGCATTATACATTATAGGAGAAAACCCAGCTCATTCTCATCCCGATTTAGCACATGCTATTCAAAATTTAAAGAATTTAGAACTTATGGTTGTCCAAGATATTTTCCCAAATAAAACGACGGAGTTAGCTACCGTCATTCTTCCAGCAGCATGTAGCTTTGAAAAAGAAGGTACATTCACGAATACTGAAAGGAGGGTCCAATACTCGGTTAAACAGTTGGAGCCACCTAAGGATGCCAAAGCTGATTGGGAAATTGTAATGGAATTAGCGAAAGAGATGGGATATGAAAAACTTTTTGATTATACATGTTCAGAGGACATATTCAACGAGATCCGAAAGACTGTCTCAACATATAGTGGAATTACTTATGATCGCATGAAAACATCTGAGGAAGGAGGTGTTCAGTGGCCTTGTAATGAAAAATATCCCGATGGGGTTCAATATATGTACGAGGCTGAGTTCTTTACTGATGATGGTAAAGGGAAATTTTATCCATGTCCTCCAATGCACAAAAAAATGAATGTTGATTATCCATTCACCTTGATTACTGGAAGAATTAGTGATCAATTTCACACAATGACCATGTCGGGTCGTTCTCCCAAGTTGATAAAACGTGCTCCACATGCTTTTGCACAAATCAATAAGGGAGATGCAGAAATCTTAGCGATTGAAGAAAACGACCCTGTAGAAATCAAATCACCTCTTGGCTCTATTACGGTCAAAGCGAAGGTTACAGATGATATAATCAAGGGACATGTTTTTGTTCCCTGGCATTATAGCGATGCGCTTGTTAATAAACTCGCAGACTCCGCAGTGGATCCACTAGGCCAAACACCTTGTTTTAAGGTCATTCCAGTCACGCTCAAATTATCAACACCAAAATTATGTATCATAGATCAACCAGATCAAATTGAGGATGAGTCTTTCTCAATTAAGGTAGCACGCTTATTTGCTGTGGACATTTATGAATCAATGGTGAAACAGGGTTATGCACCAATTGGGAGTGGAACTTATTTTGGTGCAAAAACCCAAAGAATTACGTTCAAGCTTAATAAAAAGGATAAATTAGAAATTAGGGTTGAACCAAAGAATAGCACTCTTGATCTGGAATTTTCAACTCCGAAGAATAGTTATACTCATTCATTACCTTTCTCCGAGATAACTGAGGATGATGTTACAATTATAAATTTACGTAAGGCCATTGGTTCAATTTGTGCTAAAATAACTAATAAACTGATCAACGAATGATCGTCAACTTTGTATATCTCTTCCAGAAGCCTCAAGCTGCATCATCAAAGAATTAATCTGGTTTTTAATTTCAAGATCTTTTGTTATCTTGTAGACATCAAGTAGGCAATGGAGAGAGAGAGATAATAATCCCTTTTTCTTGTAAATATTCGATTCTTCTAATAAGAGAATTATTTTAGCTTGAATTCTATTCTGGTGTTTTGTCTTAGAATTTGTGATTAAATCTAGAGATTGGTGATATAATATAGTTGGATCTTTTTGCTTTATCTCTGTATCCAACCCAAAATCTATAAATGGAGAAATTAGAACAGGATTGGTAAAAGTATTAATTTTAGATTTAGATTCGTAAAAATCAAGATCCACAAATGTGCTAGATTGAGTCCCCTTGATAAGATATGCAGAATTTAAAAACCGCTTTTTTAAGATCAGACGAATCAATGAAGAAACACGGAAGATACCCCGATCTATCAAAACTTGAGACCCTTTAGATAAAACATCCCCATGGCTTATTAGAACGAGATTTTCTAATTGGCCATTAGGATGTACCAATGAAATGAGGTCAAAGTGTTTGGATTGAGATGATCTTGTGATAAGTTCTGCAATGATGTCTCTTCTTATATTTGGAAGGTCAGCTGGAAGAATAAATTTTATTTGATCCTTTTTACAAAATTTTAACGCTGAATGAATCCCTCCTATTGGTCCAATAGATTTTTCAATATCTTCAGAAATGACCATCAAATTATTCTTTTCTAATAATTTCAAATATCCTTGTTTTCTCATTTCCCCTCTTGTTACAACAATAACATCTCCTAAGGGTTTTAACTCTGCACAAACAAACTCAAGAAGGCTTAAATCACCTTTCCTAGATAATAGCTTGTCATGGTGACCATTGGTGAGTGATTTGAACGAATTTCTATACCTTGATGCTTCACCACCAGCAAGAAGAATAAAAATTACATTATTCATTTCAAACTCTCACTAAGGTGACATTTATCTTAACTATTTTCACAAATTTAGGAAGATTCTTAAAACCAGTGGCTTGATTTATTAATGTCTTTTTTTGAAAGAGAGAATAATGGTGATGTAAACCGTGGGGACTCATACAATAATCAGTGTTATGGAGGAAACTTTCGGTGGGATAGATTTACCTGGTACTTGTATTTCTCTTGTGGATTCGGATGGTTTGGTCATCCACAATGAGGGAGAGTGTGATGATTTACCTATACTTGAGAGTCTGAATGCTCACCTAATCACTTCCTTCGAAAATACTTTAATGCAGCTCATATCCGTAAATCAAATTCTTGATTCAATTGTTCTTAACACAGGGGAAACTGTATATTACGTTGATGATCTAACAGGGGGTACAGGATTATATCTCGTAATTAGAACAAAACCAAAATTGATGAATAAAGTGTTGCCTTATTTAAAAAGTATTACAAAAACCATTGAGCTTGCGTTGCAAGCTATGGCTCAAGGATAAATTTCGTACCATTTATCAAAAATATAAGACAAAGGTAAGTTATTTATGTGAGAACTTGACCTTTCAGGTATTTTTACTGGATTATGTGTTCAAATCCTTGACAGAAAGTAAGTAGCGTAGTTTTAAAACTGATCTCTTGTAATTTTGATAAACCAAAAAGTAATTTATTTCTAATAATAGAGGGTGGGATTGTTTTATATTTGCTACAATATTAATTTCTCAGTTTCTAAGGAAGATTGATCCCATGAATAAGATTCGAGTCGCGATTGCAGGTTTAGGAAACTGTGCGTCAGCTTTAGTTCAAGGTGTTCATTATTATCGTAATGAAAAAGAGGACTCAACTGTTCCTGGATTGATGCATGTGAAATTTGGCGACTATCATGTACATGATTTAGAGTTCGTTGCTGCATTTGAAGTTAATAAAGATAAAATTGGGAAAAAAATTAACGAAGCAATATGGGTTCACCCTAATTGCACCCCTAAATTTTCTGAGGTTCCTGAAACCGAGGGTATCGTATATCCAGGTCCTATCTCCGATGGCGTTCCTAGTCATATGATTAAGCCTTTTCATTGTTATGACAAAGACCAAGTAGAACCTGTTAATGTTGCTGAGGTACTCCAAGATACGAAAACAGATGTATTAGTTAATTTTCTTCCTGTAGGAAGTGAAAATGCAACTAAAATTTATGCTGAGGCTTGTTTAGAAGCGGGTGTTGCACTGGCTAATGGAATACCCACGTTTATTGTCTCAGATCCTACTAAAAGATGGCCAAATAGGTTTGAAGAAAAAGGAATCCCATGTGCGGGTGATGATATTAAGTCTCAAGTGGGAGCTACAATTCTACATCGTGTATTGGCGCAACTGATGCTAGATCGTGGAATTGAAGTCGAAAAAACATTTCAGCTCAATGTGGGAGGTAATACAGACTTTGAAAACATGAAATTTGAATCAAGATTAAAAACTAAACGAATTAGTAAGACTGAGGCTATAACTAGCATATTAACCCACGATGTTCCTACAAGAATTGGTCCATCTGATTATGTCCCCTTTTTAGAGGATCGAAAAATTTGTTACTTGTTACTTGAAGGAAGAAAATTCGGAGATCAACCATTGTCGATTGAAGTCAAGTTAAGTGTAATTGATAGTCCGAACTCCGCAGGTGTCATGATTGATGTTATACGTGCCCTTAAAACAGCTAAAGACCGAAATATAGCAGGCCCATTGATTTCAATGTCGAGTTACGCGTTTAAACACCCTCCAGAACAGGTTCCAGATTTTAAAGCACGGGATAGGGTGGAAGCGTTCATTCGTGGGGATATTGATAGGTAGACTTACCTGTGTGATTATGAGGAGATTATTTGTCGATAATAAGAATTCTTCATGACATATATGATTTAACACGATTACCACTTGGGATTATGGGAGCGGTAGCAGGATTAACCGCTGGAATGATTGTTGTTTTAGTTCATCATCCAGATCCATCAAAAAATACACTTGTAATTGTTTTCGAGCTTCTCCCCCAATACTGGGAACTCGCAATCCTTGGGCTTGCGATCCCTTTCTTAATAGTTGGAGCATCAATGGCTATCAATGATTATCATGATTACGAAGCAGATCGAATAAACAACAGGACAGATCGTCCATTAGTTCGTAATCCAGATTTAAAACCAGAGTACGTTTTAGTATTGTCTTTGTTAATGATTTTATCTGGTATACTTCTTTCCTTTCTTCTCTTCATGGATAATCTATTAGTAGTCTTTGGAGTGACGATATTCAGCCTTTTATCGATTTCATATAACATTTGGACAAAAGAAAGAGGATTATTAGGTAATATGACTGTTGCTGCTTGTGATATGGCTCCATTTATATTAGCTTTGATTGCTATGGCTGGAAAAGAAGGAGGAACTGATTTTTACACCGCTATCACAGTTTTAATAATGGCCCTTATCACTTTCTTCGGAATTGTTGGCCGTGAATTGATTAAAGGGATCATGGATATAGAAGGAGATCGTGCTGCAGACTCTCACACTTTTGCAGTGAAATATGGCCCGAAACGAGCTGTACAATTAGCTTCAGCTTTCTTCGTGATAGTGATAATCCTTGCTCCACTACCATTATTCATAACATTCCAAAATAATATTTTTTACGCTATATTCATGTTTATCGCCATTGTATTGCTCTTTTACAGCGTTTTAATCCTATTACGTGATCAATCTGTTGCTACTGGTAAAAAAGGACGTACTTATACTAGAACAGCGCTGTGGTCTGGAGTTTTATCTTTCTTAGTGGGTGCATTAACAATGTCTTGAAAAACCATTCAATTTTGTTAGGTTTTAAATATGTTTGGTGATCCTCAAAGCTTTTTTAGGACTATTGCAGAGAAAAGCCATTTAAAAGAGGGTGAAAAGGGAGTTGAACGAATTGTTGTAGAGATATACAGATATCAAAATCAAAAAATGACCAATAAGGAGCTTTCTCGAAATGTCCGGATTCCAGTTCCAGTTCTTTCTGCTGTTAGAGGGGAGCTTTTAGGGGTCGGATTCTTAAAAACTAAAAGTATTTTATCACCTGCTGCCATTGAGTGGATTCACAAAAAGCTAGGATTGAAATATTCTTCTGAATTTTTCCAAGATTTCATCTCTGATTCAACCTTTTCGATCTCAAAGAGGTACATAGATTTCTTTAAGCCTGTAATAGATTATCTTAATCTTCGACCTCATCCTGAATATAAGTATGATCAGTCTCGTAGCACTTCTGAAAGTGTGATAAAAAGAGCTCTTTTAATGTTAAAAAATGGAGATGTAGAGGGAAAAAGAATTGCTATTTTAGGAGACGATGACGGTGTTTCGTTAGCATTAGCCTTTCTTAAATGTGCAAAAGATATATTTGTTATAGACATTGATTCTCGTGTTCTTGAGTTTATAAATTCATTCGCTCGGGAAAAGAATCTCACTAATGTATTGAATACACATTTATGGGATATTAGAAACACTTTTCCTAAAAGATGGAGGCACCGTTTTGATACATTTGAGACGGATCCACCATATACCGTTGCAGGATTCAAATTATTCGTGAATCAGGCTCTAAATCTTCTAGATCCAATAAAAGGAGGGAGTGGATATATTTCATTCGGAGTTAAATCCCCTCATGATACCTGGGTATGCCAACAACATCTATTGGAGGCAGGTTTTTCTATTGAAGAGTTTATTCATGGTTTTAATCGTTACCACGGAGCATCGATTTTAGGGAACACTTCTAATTTGTATGTTATAAGTTCTGTTCCTCAAAAATTACGACTATATGAAACAAAACATCCTAAGACGGCTATCTATACTTTTGATGAAAAGAAAACAAAAGATCTGCCCACTATAGGTTATCAGATTATTGCTGAATTTTATGGAGTAAATTCAACCTTTCTGAAAGAACCAGAACCATTAACTAACGTACTTAAACAAGGTATTGAAAAAAGCCAGCTTCACATGGAAGAGATCTTCGTCAAGGAGTATTCTCCACATGGTTTGTCAATAATTGCTATATTAGTGGAGAGTCACTGCCATTTGCATACATGGCCAGAATGGGATTACCTTTCACTTGATATTTTCGTCTGTGAAGCAAGTGAGAAAGCAGAAAAATTATTTCAATATCTATTAAAAGAAATCAACCCAATGGATTATCATAAGTTCCAGTTTTTTCGTGGTCGGCCACCAGTCCTAGAGTAACTTTCATATGGCGTTATTTATGGATGAAACACTAAACCAGAGTACTGAAGAATTCAAGTTCTTAAATGAATTAGGTCGTAAATCAATTCATTTATCAGTTTGGGCCATTCCTTTAGCCTATCACTTGATAATGCCTGCTATGAATTTTTCACCAGAAATATCTCTTTTTATAATACAGATATCTCTTCTTGGTTTTTTGTGTTTTTTTGTCCCATTGGAAGTATATAGGATAAAATTCAATCCAAACACTTGGATCAATCATTTTACGCGTGCAACTGAGAAAGAACGACCTGCAAATTATATTTTCACAGCTGCAGTTTGGTTAGTTTTGTTACTTGGGGTGAACTTTTTTTATGAAATGGAAGTAGTAGAGCTTGTATTAATCGCCACAGTTATGGGTGATTCTGCTGCAGCATTAGTTGGGAAAGGAATAGGTCGTGTTAGACTCCCTCTTACGAAAGAGAAGACGGTCGAAGGATTTATTGCTGGATTACTGACTAATTATGTGATTGGATTTTGTTTTCTCCTCTTTGTATGGATGAATTTATCCTCGTCTTACCAGACATGGATTATCCTCGTTTTACCACTCATTCCTACAATTGTATGGGGATTACTTGACTTTTTTGAGGATTTACCTTGGTATCTTGCTGATAATCTATTTAATCCCCCGCTTGCGACAATAATCATTGCATTACTGGAAATATTCCTTTCACTTTAAGGGAATCATAGTATTTGAGTGACACAAATCACATCCATTATTTTCAAGAAAACACGGTTTACAATAAGGAGTAGTGCATCCAGGATTCCCACACATCACATTAGCTATTTTTCCACAATAATAACACTTCTTTTTTAGACCAAAGAGGTTATGGGTGCGGCTATAGCGCTGGATTCGAAGGATTATAAGAAAGATAATAAGCAATCCTAGTAAAACAACGAGGGGAACAAAAAAAGGGATATCCATTAATGTTGGAGTGGGTTGGCTTGCGTCAAGTAAGATTTTTTTAATGCGGATCTGATAGAAGAGATTTTCACCATAATAGGTATCATTGGGATCATTAAAAGCCTTTCCAGTAATCCAGTTTATTCTATGATTTGTTTCCTCTCCTGCCCTCATTCCTAGAATTCCCTCAACAAAGCCCAAATTAGGTGGTGCAAACACATTAGGGAATTCTTCAATTATACTTTCAGGCACACCAACTTTTTCTATCACATCTGGATCTTCTACATAAATCGGTCCTTGCTGATCATCTACAATATTCTCCTCAATCCATAATGTATAATTTACAAGAACTACATCGTGTATTTCTATTCGTGTATTAGGAGTAACGTCAATTGTTTGACAAGGATGAATAGTACCTGGAAAGGAAGCCAGAAAGAAACTCATGATTAAAAATACGGTGAATCCTCGAGACTTAGGAAAATTCTTTTGAGCCATAAAGGTTCATCCTATATTTATGGTTACTTGTAGATATTCTAAAATTTTTTGTTGAAGACGAAATAATTTCATGAATTCAAAAAGTATAACTCAATTCACTTAATTGCCCTAAAGTAAGATTCTTGGTGTGAATTGTGTCAAAGAGTGACTTAAAAGAAAGATTGATTTTAAAAGGTTGGGCAGCTAACCAAATATCACAAACAGAAGGTAAAGCATTTATTTCACAAACCCCAGAAGCTGCTCGTGCTCTGATTTCGTCATTTCAAGATGAAATACCTCGTATTTTAGTATGTCCAAGGATTGATTGGTCTTGGTCTGACGTAGTTAATGATGTTGCAGGAGTAGTGACTGACCATGGAACCAGGGTTTCTCGGGGATCGGAAGTTTCTGGAATTGTACAGATTCCAGCTGTCTTAGGAACAAAAACCGCTACTAAGCAGATACGTGAAGGAGATTTTATAAAGATTTTTTGTGAGGGAATGGAAGCCATAGCCAAAGTTTATTCAGCAAAAACAAAGTAATTCTGCTTATTCACTTTCGGTAGTATCATCTGTCGTTGTTGTAATTTCTCGTTCAGCAAGTTTTAATTTGACGTAACTATCCCATTCTTCTTGGTTTTTTTGAAATTTTGCTTCCCACTCCGCGTTTAGGTCATTCATTTGACGTGTAAACTCTTCATTAGCGCTTGCAAGACTTTGTTCTAGTTCAATAAGAGTAGTATTCATTTCAGAACACTGACGTAGGGTCTCTTCTTTCTCCTGTTCTAGAACCTTATTTCGTTGTTCCAAGGATTTCGATTGCGCTTGGAGGCCTTCTATTTCTTGCTCTTTTTTTGTTAATTGTTGTTTGAGTTCTTCATAATCACTTGATAGAGATTTGGAGGTCTTTTTACTCTCACTACGGGCTTTTTTTGCTATTGAGATGGCATATTGATTTAATAAATCCTGATTGATTCGTAATAATCGATCAGCCATTTCTCTAACAAATCTTTCTGCTTGGGCGACCGTTATACTGGATCGTGCAGAAACCCTGCGAGGCATTTCCTCACAAAAGGATTGTTGGGCTTCATTTAATTGACTTTTAGAATCTACAATAAGTTCATCAAACAATTTCATAATAAACTGGCCTAGATCTGTATATGTAGCCATATATGATCACATCAATTAATATGGAGAAATCGGTGACTTTTTTCGGATTAAGTCTCGCTTAAAAATGTAATTAAGTAATATAACATTGAGAGATTATAAAATATATCAGTGTTTAAAATAGATGACATTTGGTTATTAAGTCCAGCTAAGCTATTTTCAATGAACAGCAACATTAAGATCAAAAACAGCTATTCTAAAAGCAATTAAAAGAGTTGGAACGATGAATGTTAGATCAAAACATGAAAAAACTTGTATTAAATGCTCAAAAAAATGAAATTACAGAATATTACATTTATAAAAAGCTATCAAAGTCAACAAAAGATTCTCACAATCAAAACATCCTCAATCAAATTGCTGAGGATGAGCTGGAGCATTATACATTTTGGAAACAGTATACCCAACGTGAAGTGAAACCAAGTAAATTAAAAAAGTGGTTTTATTATCTTATTTCTAGAATATTTGGTCTAACGTTTGGAATTCGGCTAATGGAACTTGGAGAAGGACAGGCTCAAATCTTTTATTCCACAATCAGAAAAGTCATCCCTAAGGCTCAAACTGTTATTGATGACGAAGAAACTCATGAAAAACAGCTTATAAGCCTCATAGATGAGGAATTACTAGATTATATAGGATCAGTTGTCCTCGGTTTGAACGATGCTCTGGTCGAGCTCACAGGTGCCTTAGCAGGATTAACATTAGCGTTTCAGAACACTCAATTAATTGCTCTAGCGGGCCTTATTACAGGAATTGCCGCCTCATTATCCATGGCAGCTTCAGAATATCTCGCAACAAAATCTGAAGAAAAATCATCTAAAAATCCATTGAAAGCAGCGATTTACACAGGATTTGCGTACATCTTCACAGTAATTTTTCTGATTCTACCTTATTTAATCCTCAGTAATCAATCCCCACTTGTTTGCTTGACCATCACTCTTATAAATGCCATCTTGATTGTTTTTGTCTTTACATTCTATATTTCAGTTGCAAAAGATCTTTCATTCCAAAAAAGGTTTACTGAAATTGTCGGAATCAGTTTGGGAATAGCAGCACTAAGTTTTATTATTGGATTATTCGTAAGATCTTTCTTCAATATTGATATATGATCCTATCACATGGGACTTCGATAATAGTGCTTGAAAAAGGTCTGGGAAGAAAACATTCATAATATCAGTAAAAATTTTACACAGATAAACAATAACTGAGGTTGGCCTAATGAAGAATAGAAACTTATCTCATTATCACATTATTTTTATTATTCTCTTACTATCGTTCTTTCCATTAAGTGGAGTAAAAGGGAATTCTGAAGCAATTACTGATTATTATTTTTCTGTTCCAGAGGAAATTGTAGAAATAAATATCAATGTAGATGGATCAGCCGATATTGAATATTGGATTACGTTCGTGGTTGAGACTGGTGGCGATCCTATCGATATTGTTGATATTGGATTTCCTAACAAGCATTACAAACTTGGTAGTGTCTCGGCAGATATGGATGGTCATTCAATCTCTGATATTCGTGTTTCTGAGGCGATAGACATTGGTGTGGAGATTCATTTGGGTAGATATACCATCAGGGACACAGGAACTTTACATGTGTGGGGAAATCAGCCTTATATGATATTTGAAGATACTGAGGAAGAGCACATGGCTTCTACGGAGTTTGGAAACACTTGGTGGGGTTCTGCTTATACTACAGGTACCACTAACCTAACCACTCGAATTATTTTTCCCACAACAGTTGACGAAAATGCATATACCAAGTGGCACCGTATAGAACCAGATCAACAGTATTTTTTACATAATGGGCGAAAAGTATTCGAATGGAACGAACCAAAAGCTTCACCCTCAAAACAATATAAATATGGTGTTTCTTTTCCCAAAGAGGGGGTAACTTGGCATACAAGTATCCCCCTAACCGAAGAAGAAATGTTGATCATTATGGGGGTTATTGGAGTTATATTAATTGTCATTGTGATTGCAATTGTTTCTTATACAAGGAAACGACGTCGCTTGATGGATTACGTCCCGCCATTTGTCTCTGTTCCCACTGCTGGCCCAAGAACCGATCTCCGTAGGGAGGTTGTATCCATTGTCCTTGAGAAACCTGCAAATGTCACAATTTCGATGATTATTCTCACATTAATTCAAAAAGGGCTATTGCAACAGCTTTCAGCTGAAAATCCCGCCTTAAAACCTGTAAAAGGATCAAAGAAGCGTCTTCGAACGTATGAACGGCAAGTGTTAGAATCAATACGTCCTGATCTTAGTATTGATGAGAGTGATCTAGTGAAAGCTGTAAGCAGCTTGGTTAAATTTACCCAACGACGGATTCGGGGATATAATTATGAAAAAACTGTAAAATATTATGAGAGATTAATCCAAGACTCGATAGCTACAATCAAGTCAGAATCAGATCCTCGAAATGTACCTGCAGAAGCTTGGCATTGGGCTATTCTCAATGAGGAGTTTTTACCCGATTTGGAAGTGCAAATCACAGAACAGGAGTATTACGACGAGTACTATGGTTACTATCCTTGGTATTATCACTATGGTTATCACCATTGGCATTGGGTACCTCGTGGTAGATCTTTCACGAGTCGTGTGACAAAGATCAGCCATCCCATTCCTCGAGGAAGCAGTGGACGTTCACGAGGCGGTGGAGGTTGTGCCTGTGCTTGTGCAGGATGTGCCTGTGCCTGTGCTGGAGGTGGACGTTAATGAAACGGACAGAAAATGCTGAATTAGTACACTTAAGAGAAGGAGAAGATGGAGATATCCGCTTACACCTTCGACGCCAGGGAGATAGTGGTCTCTTAATTATCAACGCGTCGAGAATACTAAATCTCAATCCTACTGCAACCTTTTTTGTAGAAAGAATCCTAAAAGGGAGACCTGATTTAGAAATTGTTAAAGAGCTAAGGAGTCTGTATCGTGTCAGTGAACAGCAAGCTAATACTGATCTACAGTCTTTAAAAGAGATGATTCATACATTATCAACAACAGACGATATTTGCCCAATACATTCCTTACAGGTGGAAGAATCGAATTTAACGGATTTACAACTAAGTGCTCCGTTACGAATGGATCTAGCTCTCACCTACCGCTGTAACAACAAATGTGAACATTGTTATAACCAACCAGACTCTCTTAATGCAAGTGAATTGGATACAAACACTTGGAAGTCTATCTTAGATCGACTTTGGGAGGTTTCTATTCCTCATGTGACTTTTACAGGAGGAGAACCCACATTACGTCCTGATCTACCTGATTTAATAGACCATGCAGAGAATATTGGTATAGTTACTGGACTTATCACAAATGGAAGAAATCTAAAGGAAGCAGAATATGTTGATAAATTGGTCATTAACGGATTAGATCATATTCAGATTACATTTGAAAGTGTAGATGAAAGGATTCATAATCAAATGGTAGGAAATGACCAAGCATGGGCTGAAACAGTTGAAGGAATAAAAAATGCAATTGATACACCAATTTATACTCTTACAAACACCACGTTAACTCGATTGAATAGCCCTCAAATAGCAGAGACAATTGAGTTTCTTTCTACCCTTGGTGTTGAACAATTCGCCTGTAATTCAATTATATATGCAGGAAAAGGAAAAAATATGTCACAGATAGCTTTCACTGAGAGTGAATTGATTCCCATTCTTGAAACAATTCAGGATGTAGCTGATGAATGTAACATGAACTTTATTTGGTACACTCCTACTCGGTACTGTGAACTTGATCCGAATAACCTAGGACTTGGAGTAAAGAGATGTTCTGCCTCACAATTAGCAATGGCCATTGAACCCAATGGAACTGTGATTCCCTGTCAGAGTTACTACAAGGGACTAGGGCATATTTTGAATGATAGCTGGGAGAAAATATGGAATAATCCATTATCACAAGAACTGCGAACTCATACGAACGTCCCCGAAGAGTGTAAGGATTGTAACCAACTTGATATTTGTGGTGGTGGCTGTCCTCTAAGTTTCTATCGTGAGGAATACATATGTCCCGAGAGCCAGGCCAACGATTAATCGTGAAAGATCGGATAAATTCAGAAGAAGATGCTCATTATTTCAATGAAATGTATGAGGATCAAATGGAGTGGACCGTATCAACCAGAAAACGATTATATCGCAAAATGGAATTATTCCATGCAAAAACCATCCTTGAAGTGGGTTCAGGAACAGGTGCAATACTGAGGGAAATCCAGACGATAAATCCGAGAGCACGACTTGTGGGCCTTGATTGGAATTTGTTTGCATTAAAATTTTCTCAAGTAGAATCCCTTAGTCCTAATAGTATCTGCGGAAATGGAGAATTATTACCATTTTCAGATAATAATTTCGATATTACTCTGTGTAATTATTTCCTAATGTGGGTAAAGGAGCCACTTGCCGTATTAAAGGAAATGAGACGAGTAACTCGCATAGGGGGATGGATAGCGTGTTTAGCTGAGCCTGATTATGGAGGACGTCTTGATTATCCTGCTAGTGAACAATGGGAAGAGCTCCTGTTAGAATCGTTATCTGCTCATGATCCCTATATTGGGCGGAAATTGCGTTCACTTTTTCATAAAGCCGATCTCCAAGTAGAAGTGGGTCTTCAATCATCTGTACTCTCTCCAGATATTGTGATGGATTTATACAAGGCCGAATTCGATAAATTGGCTCATTTTCTTGGAGAAAATAGTGCTAAATTAGCAAAACTAAAGTATATTCTTGAAACATACAGCCCTGCTGACCGATTTTCATTTATGCCAGTCTTTTTTGGGATTGCCAGAAAAATTTAGATTAATCTCTTTCTTCGATACCTAGAAGTCTTAAATCTAAGAGTTGATTAACAACACATCTTCGAACGAATTCTGAAGCATTGTCAGCTATTCCTAAGTCAATAGCTTTTTTAATAGAATCATAAAGAGGGTCTGAAACACGTAATAGAATTGTTTTAGCCTTTTCCTTCCTTTTAATGGAAGCTTCGTCTTCCAGAGTAGATTTATCTGAGTTTGGAGTTCGAGACATGATTATTACCATTGATTTCTAATTAATCTCTTGATGAGTTTTCATGAAGTAATTATTCAGCAACCTTTATATACCTTTTGTTATCAAATGATAATCAGATAGATTTCTAGCGTGAACTATATGGATAATCAAAATCTGTTAGATGTTGGTAAAATTACTGCAATAATGACAGGATCTACAATTTTGGGAATATTTCTTGGAAGTAGAACGGGTGGGACATATATTTTCGAGGTAGGAAGCAATTTAATGATGGTACTACTGGTATTCATGGTTCTAACTTCCAGCTTGGCTGTAGCATACCTCTGGATGTCAAAACAGTGACCAATCGCTCTAAAAAGCCCCTAATTGTACCTGTCTTAATGACTATACTCATCACCTCCATTGCACTTCTTACTTTTTTCTCTGCTCAACAAGTTCGTGTGGAACTCCCTCCTCAACCTGAAATCCATCCTAATCTTTCTCGAAATGGGACAAATTATAGTGGTTTCATTGATATCACAATTCCCTTTAATATTAGTAACCATTCTCTAGCTTCGTTAAAGAATGGTAATATTGATGTCTCGTTATCTGTAGTGAGTATTGAAAATTTTGGTTTATTTCCTGATACAACTTTAGTGAATGTGTCAGAAGAAATTCAGACGATAAATCCGAATGATTTTGTGCAGATTGTGCTTAATGTAAATGTTTCTTCTTGGATTCCTCTACTTGCAGTCGTAGATGCATATCTAGTTCTTGATTTTGACATTAGGTTGGATTTTCACCTTGGCCCTTTGTCCCTCCCAGTTCATCTTGTTGGACGAATACAAGATACATGGGAGGCTCCGTTTTCAATTACGTAAAAATACTTAATATTAGTAGTAAAGCATTTTATTATCTCTATTAATCAAGAGTCAATATTTCGAAAGGATTGGTTTCTTTTTCATAACACAATCCTTCAACAAGCAAGTCTTTGGATCCTTTAAGTGTTAATAATCGTTTTCTCGTTAGTTCTATGGCATATTCTGAGGAATCAACACCCATCCATCGTCTATTTAATTTTTCTGCTACTGTTAAAGTGGTTCCAGATCCACAAAAGAAATCAACAACAAGATCTCCTTCATTGGTAGTCATTTTTATTATTCTTTTGAGTAAAGCTTCAGGTTTTTGGGTTGGATAACCTATCCTTTCTTTATCATTTGACGCAAGGGACTGAATATCAGTCCAGAGGTTACCGATTTTTCTCCCTAAGTATTCGTCAGCATAGCGTTTGTACCGTGGTCTTCCTTTACTTGTCCAAAAAATCAAATAAGGATTTTCTTTTATTCTTCTATCAAATGTTTCTTGTGTCCATCGCCAGCCCAGCTTTGTTGTAACCACCCTGCCATCAATTATCCTTTTTTCCCCAATGCTGTATGCATTCGCACTCTGTTCGAGTTTTTCATGCGTAAAACGACGTCCTGTTTCAGCCTCAGTGTAAGGAAACTTCTCATTTAATTCCTCATCAGTCAAGTATTGGTATTGTTGATGGTACAACAGATTATCGGTTTTACTGTACCAGAGGATAACATCAGTCATTACATCCATCGTTGATGATAAATGGTGCCCAGGGGTTCGTTGCCAAATTATATCTCCTCTGAAGTTTTTACGCCCAAAAATTTCATCCATGATCACTTTGACATAATGTACAGTATGCCAGTCTAAATGAACGAATATCGATCCAGTAGTAGCTAATAGTTCATGTATTAAAACCAATCTTTCAAACATAAAAGTTAAATAACTATCTAAACTAGTTTCCCCCCAAATATCGTTAAAACCATTTTTTATCGTATTTGAAGATTTCTTGTAAGTTTTCTCTTGGGTTTTTCCAACTTTAAGACTCAGTTTGTATGTTGTTCCTGACCCAAATGGTGGGTCAATATATACAAGATTAATTTTACCTGTAAAGTCTTTTAGAAGAGATTTAATGACAAATATGTTATCTCCAGTTGCGAGTTTGTTTCTCCAGGTCTTCGCAAACCTTGGTGTGTGGATTGATTGGATAACTTTTAATGTACGCGGTTTGTCAATAGGTTTTCCTTTTCTATCTTTTTTCCCTCTCCAAATAAGCTCACATTTCTCAATTACTGTCATAACTGGAATCTCTCCTCTAGATACTTCAGAATTATTACTCTTTAACATAACATTTTGTAATTTATTTTAATTTAAATCTCATGAATAAATAACATTTGTCATTAACATCTTATTCTCGTTTGATTATCTTAGATTATGTTATTGTAAAGTAGAGTGACAATATCAAAGTGTTTTTCCATTACTTTTAATTATGCAAACATATATATCAAAGGTCATAATTACTTCTTTCGTATTTAATATTACTATGTAAGGACGTTTTAATTCGAGGTTGGAACTATGTCATACCAAGATACTATGAATTCTTTAATTCAAAATGGTTATGTGTCAATTGTAACGATTCTTGATGCTAATGGCGGGACGTACTGGACCAATCAACCTGATTGGCAAGTAAATGGTGCTAGTGTATTGAATGCTTGGAAAAATAAAGAACCAGGAGTTACTATCGCAGGAACCCGTTTTTCTACTATTATGAATGAATGGGATACTGGATATTTAGTAGCTCGAAATGTTGGAGGTGCAGGTATTATAGTAGTAGCACGTGCTCCAAATGGGTATTATTTCTTGACTTGGACCCCAGGAGATGTACAGATCCCTCCCTTGAACATCCATGCTGAAGTTTCTCGAATGGCAGCTCTATTCAAATAAGGAATAACAGTAACAGAATATCTTTCCACTGAGGGTGTTTTTCAGGCACCCCTTCTATCTTTTGCTTGATATTAATTCTTCTTCTAGTGAGCTTTCTGTTTATTGAATTCTAGTTATCTTGATAAGTTAGAAATAGAGAATACTCTCATAAGTCATGTATATTTTTTCTTCATGCAAGGGTGAATCACTCTTTTTCTTTGATATATAACCCTCTCTGGGTGTTCTAAGAGTTTAAAGTAATGAAATCTACAATGGAAGAGTTTTATCTTCTCTACAGAAATATTTGGAAGTATTTACACCAAAATACAAGTGGATTTCTTGATGAAGCAATAAAGAAAGAATTTGTTCATTCTTTTCTTCTACAAATGCTGCTTTTGTGGTTTGTCCAAAGAAGAAAGTTTTTCAATAGAGACAGCAATTATTTTTTAACAAAATTCAAAGAAATTAACACAGGGAATTCCTCGTTTGTCAATTACTTTGATTTTATCATTTATTTCCTTAAGAAACTTAATCTCAACAAAAAAAACAGGTATTTTAAGAATAAAACATTAGGAAAGATTGTGATTCCTGAACCAGTTATCATTTTTGATTACATGAATAATCTAAATGAAATATTTATCCCAGATGAGTGTTTCTATGATGAAAAATTTAGTCTTCAATTAGTAGATTATTTATCATCAAAGGGAAAAATAAGGGATTTCCCCTTGTTAAATGTTTTTGAAAATTATTTGGTTAATTTTGATGGTTTCGTTCTTAGTGGGATCTATGAGAATTTCTTTACTCAGGTAGAAAAAAAGAACTTTGGATCTTATTACACACCAGAGAAAATTACTTCGTATATCTGCAAAACTACGATAGATTCGTATCTCTTTGATAGAGTGAATGCTAAATTTAATACCAACTTTAAAACTATAAACTCTATCATTAGATTTCATGATGTAAGGATTGTAAAATACCTTCTATTTCAATTACAAGATTTAAAAATCTTGGATCCTGCTGCTGGCTCTGCTCATCTATTAGAAAGTGTTCTTCAAAGACTTATGGAGATTTACAAGCGAATTTGGAGGGATTCTAAAAAAGAAATCCTAATTGAAACTTTAAAGGATGAGAATGATGCATCTTTACACCGTTTTTTCGAGATTTCCAGCGAAGATGATTTTAAATTATCAGTAATGCACTCAATTCTTTCAAATAACATTTTTGGTGTTGATACAGACCCTGATGTCTTGAAAATTGCGAAGGCAAGATTATATCTTTTATTAATTAAGAATTTAAACAAACATTCAAATCTCCTACAAGATCTCCCTTTAGTTAAACTGAATCTGAAGGAGGGGAATACCCTTTTAGGATATATACAGTTCAAAAGGGACAGATCAACCAAACAATTGAAACTTGAATCATATTTAATGAAAAACAATACAAAAGCCAATTTAGAAAGTTTGACTATAGATACTAATTTGCTAGAATACATAAAAGAATCATATAAGGTCTTAAAAATCGAAGGCCAGGTAGAAAAAGAGCTAGAAAATCTCAATCTAATTTTTTTTCAGGATAAAATTGATGAATTAAGTATAAATCAGGTTTTAAGAACAAAAGAAAAGATAAATCGAATAATACATTCCTCAGGGGATTTTAGTTCATCTTTACAAGATTTTCTGATTAGGATAACAGCTCAAGTAAATTCTATCCTAGATCAAAAATTCTCCGAGGATCACCCAATAGACTTGTTTCAGCTTAAAAAAGTAAAAACGTTCCACTGGATAAACGAATTCCCTGAAATATTCTTGAATGCGGGAGGTTTTAATATTGTAATTGCAAATCCACCTTATTTAGGTGAAAGTGGGAATAAGGAGCTATTTAGAATATATGCTAAAGCGTTACCAGAATACTATGAAGGAAAGATGGATCTATGGTATCTTTTTCTTCAGAGATGTCTAGATTTAATGCTTCCAAATGCATTTTCATCATTTATAACCTCCAGTTATTGGGTGACAGCAACAGGAGCTGCTAAATTACGAACTCGAATATTATCAGATACCTTTATTATGAAATATATTAATTTTCAAGAGAATAAAGTGTTCGACACGGCTCAGGGTGTGCATATTAACTTAATAACATTCAAAAAAGCGAGAAAGACGAATGATGATATCGAATGTGTCCTTTTTGAAAATACTTACCCTCAAGTAACGAATTTAATCAAAAAATTAGATGCACAAAGGACTTTTATGACGAAGCAAGAAGAGCTTATTTTTGAGGATTGGGATGGGTATTTTCATTTTTTTCCTAAACAAATTAGATTAATCATTAAACAGATTATTAAGAATTCATCAATGTTGAAAACAAGTGGTTTTTATGTTAAGGAAGGTATTGTAACAGGCCTCAACAATATAACAGGACGACAAATCAAAAAATACAGGTTATCCGATGAATGGATGGGATTAGGGGTATTCATATTGAATTCAGAAAATCCTAGTGACCTAAATATAATTGAATCGTTTTCTCAAGAAGAAAAAATCCATTTAAAGAATTTTTATAAGAATTCTGACATATCCCGATATCATACAGCCATCCAAACAAAGAAGAGTATTCTTTACTTGAACAGAAACACTGTTAACTTAGATATGTTACCCAAAATAAAGAGACATCTACAGAAATTTCGGGAAATATTACAAGAATCATTGGATAATCCACCATATATTAATAGGCCACGTACTCAAGATATTTTCACATCCCCAAAGATAATAACTCCCCAAAGAAGCTTAAGGAACACATTTGCATACAATTCGTTTGACTGGTACGCTGCTCAAGATGTGTACTATATCTTAAATGATAAAAACGACAAAGGGAAGTTAAAGAGCCTCCTGTTAATCCTAAACTCAAAACTGGCATATTTTTGGTTTTTTTGGATGGGAAAGAGGAAGGGGAAACATCTTGAATTATTTGGAGAACCATTAAGCTATTTTCCAATTCCTACTGATTTCAAAGCTATACCTTTATTTATTGAGTTATGTGAGTATCTTCTCTTCCTCCACTCGATCAAACCCAAAGAGAAACGTTTTCAGCACATAACTACGTATTTCGAGACACATATCGTTGATTCACTAGTATATGAACTCTATCTCAAAGAATCATTTCGGGAAAATACAATTCATCAATCAAGGGTTTCTTTGCTAGAATTTCTATCGAGAATGATAAGTTCCATAGAATTTACTAGGTGGGAAAAGCTCCATTATAAAGAAAATTCTGGAGAGGAATTGAGTAATGAGGAGAAAGATCAACTGAAAACTCTTGAAATACACAACCTAGAGATTATCGAGAAACTTTATGCTTTATTAAAGGAAGATAAACTGGTAAAGGATCTGATAACCCAAATAAAGGCCTTTAGTTATGTTAACATTATCGAAAAGGGTTTTAGCTAATTAATTTTACTTTATTAATTATCTGTGGTAAGATTTCTCCAGATTTGGCTTCTATACGAATATCAGCTAATCTATCAAGTTCCGTATCCCCCATGTTAATTATTATTAAAATAGCACCAGAATTTTTCGCAATAATAGGAAAATTAGCAGCTGGAAATACACTTAAAGTAGAACCAACCACTAACATAACATCGCACATTCTAGAGTGCTTCTCAGAGTCTTCCATCTCTTTCTCGGGCATCGGGTCATTAAAATTAACTACAGAAGAAATTATTCTCCCATTACAATGAGGACACCTCGGTTGATTTGAGTGTGGCATCTCTGTACGATATCCTTTCCCATGAATATAATCATCCCACTCAATCTCACTTTTTAGAAAACGAGTATCGCAAGTAAGACATTTCATTCTATTTGAATTACCGTGGAGCTCGGCAAGGATCTCTATAGGGATTCCAGATTTTATATGAAGATTATCAACATTCTGGGAAATTAAATACTTCAAAAATCCGAGCTTGTAGAGATCGAAAATCGCAAAATGACTAGGATTTGGCACAATGAGGTGCATTGGTTTCCTGGGTAACTTTGGTTTTAAACCCTTTTCTCGGA
Organism: Candidatus Heimdallarchaeota archaeon; assembly: GCA_020353515.1. Lineage (GTDB taxonomy): Archaea > Asgardarchaeota > Heimdallarchaeia > Hodarchaeales > Hodarchaeaceae > Hodarchaeum. The sequence continues at coordinate 4,753,193 of CP070695.1, read as the reverse complement.
GCGTCCATACCCCTTCAGGTCCCCGATAGTCTGGTAATCCTGATTCTGTAGAAATTCCTGCACCAGTAAAAACAATAAAATACTTGGAATCTGTAATAATATTAGCTATTTTTTCAACATCTTCCTCAGAAAACGCCATATTAAATCAACCTTAGTGTAAACATTTAATTTTAATTTTTGAAGAAAAAGGGAGGAGATTTGTCTCAGGTTAGCAGAACCTGAATCCCTATATTTTTAGCTTTTTCTGTGCTTTCGATAGAAGAATATTGGAAATAGACAAATGAGTGGTAAAATAACTTCAAAGCCTGGAGATATTGAAGGGAGTTCTCCTTCAGTTTCCTCTGATGTCGATGTTTCTTCTGTTTCAATGGTAAATCTAATGGAATCGGTAGCTTCAAGGTTCTCATTGTCAATCGCGACCACCCTGACGGTGTGTCTGCCCGCACTGAGATCTGTAAAGGTATAAGAATACTGGTCACCTTCAGTATGAGTCATATCTTGCCAATCACCACCATCTAATTTGATTTTAACTTTTAAACCAGCTTTATCATCGGATGCGGTAACTTGGACCTCAATAGTATCAGTACTAATATCGAAGGTATCTCCACTCTTAGGTTCATCTATTGTAATAGTCGGACGTTCATTAATATCTCCAAAAGGATAATTGAAATCAATCAGTCTTCCACTGATGAATTCTGGGGCTTCTAACGCAATAAAAACACCAGTTTTTTTGCAGTAATAAGCAAAAGCTTCCCTTATCTCGAATCCTTCACCAACCATTACTTCAGTTTTCCAACAAGGAATACTACCTATTCCAGGCAGATCTATTACTTTTTCCCCCTCAATTGTTCCCATGGTACCTATTGCGAAGAATGTGTCACCAATCGATAATTGATGAGCGTTACTCCAAAATTCCGCGTTTGAACTCAATAAAGCGCTATCTAGTTCTCGAAGAGAAGAATATGTAGTAATGAGGGTTTTTGATTCCTTATCTTCATAATTAAAAGTTGTCAGATTAACTAACCAACGATATGACGAAAGTTCCTCGATGATCGTCGCAGTATTGATTATATAAGAATATTCTTCTACAGGATCCTCATTGATAAATTCATAACTTAAAAAAGCGCCAACATACAATCCTGTGACTATTGGTTGAACCATTGCTAGATGTATTTGATCGGAATAATATGATAAATCAGTATAAAGGACTACTGTGATATTATAGTTACTTGGAGAAGAGACTGGTATGGTCATGTTTAGATCTGTTGTAGTCCCTTGCGAGATATCATTCACTAAAATTTCGTAATGTATTACATCTAATACTCCCATTGGCGACCATTTTATAGTGTACTCAATATCTTCTTCCAGGTAAAAATGCGGTGATGTAATTACTACTCCAGGTAGGAAAAACTCGATACCAACCGCATCTACAGGAGAAATAAGGGAATAAGCAGTATAATTTTCGTTATCTCCTTTATCAACTCCGATAGTGCCGCTAGCAATAGCCATATTGGTATAAAACATCTGAATTAATCCCGAAGAGTGAAGAATGACTTCAAAATCCCCTGCCAAATCCCCATTGCAGCATGTTGACATGTATTCATATTGGATGACACAGTAAGTACCAAAGGATTGGTAGTAGACACCCCCACCGCCATACGAGTCGTCGGGGTTTAAATCTGTCCAAAATAATGCAATTAAGAACTTGTATTGAGTCTGAGGGATAGTTCCGAAAGTAGAGGGGTACAAATCAGTTTTGAAAAAAGTAAGAAATCCATTGCTGCTCACCAAGACTGAATCAAATGTCTCATTATAGAAAGGAAAGGTGAAAGGTAATGAGATATTTTGATAAGAGTCATCACCTAAAACGAGATGAGTACCGGTAGTATTGATATTAATCCAGCTGAACGGGATCTCATTCATCATGTATTGTCTTGGTTGTTTTTTCATAATAATAAATATAGTATCTTCATAGGTTGATAGATCAGTTGCATGAAGTACTACTGTGAGATTATAGTTACTTGGAGAAGAGACTGGTATGGTCATGTTTAGATCTGTTGTAGTTCCTTGCGATGTATCATTCACGAAGACTTCATAATAATCAACAGTGATATCTCCATGTGCTATCCATGTTAATCTGTAATTTGAAGCAGTATCATCATAATAGGTGTCTGAAGTTATGGTTACACCACTAGAGGAAGAAAATTCAATACCTGCTTCAATTACAGGAGGAAAAATCGAATACGTTGTGTATTGCTCTGAATTTCCTCTATCAACACCAATAGTACCTAATGTAGTGGATATGTTGGCATAAAACATTTGAATTATTCCTGAAGAGTGAAGAACAACTTCAAAGTCACCTGCCAAATACCCACTGCAACAGGTTGAGATGTTATGATATTGAATGACTAGATAATCTTCAAAGGACTGATAATACACACCCCCACCACCATAAAGATCGTCAGGATACAGATCAGTCCAATATAAGGCAATTAGATATGTGAACTCACTCTGTGGGATATCGCCATAAGTTTTCGAAGGATTAGTACTAGTATTAAATGTTAGAAATCCGTTACTACTGACTAATACTGTAGTAAATGCTTCATCATAGAAAGGAAAATCGAAGGGTATAACAACAGTTGAGTAAGAATCATCGGACAAGATTAAATGAGTACCTGTGCTAACTATATCTATCCAACTGAAAGGAATGGTGTTTACTTGATATATTTGTTCATTCATAGATTGTAATTCAAGCGTTGGATTAGTTCCAACACCATCCATTAAAAAAAGACTTCCTAGAAGACTTAATATAACTAATAAAACAAAGATTGTTTTTCTTTTCATATTAAATTAGGCTCCCTTATTTCTGGTCAAATTTTCCTTGAGAATTTAGTAAGTAGTAAAAACTTGTTTTAAATTAAGCAAAATTAAGTTATATATAGCTTTCTTTATTAGAACTAGTAAAATTCGATATAAGAGAAGATTTCTTAAGGAAAATAATGAAAATAACCTATCTTCACCAATTTCATGTAAATAAAGATAGTATTCATTGTTTTTTCCAAATAGTACCTGTGCCTTTATCCTCAAGAATAATTCCTAGTTTAGAAAGGTTAGATCGAATTTTATCGGAGATTCCAAACATCTTTGCCTTCCGTAGATCTTCTCTTACATTTATAAGCAAATCTACTAATGATTCTACTAATTCTCCCTTATTTTGTTCCATATTAGCTGTTTCTAATGTTATACCAAGAATCTCTAGTAATTCAATAATTTTCCCTTTTGATACATCTAAAACTGTTTTTCTTTGGTTTTCTAAGGCAAAATTCAATTTTCTAATGAATTTCATAATACTTTGAATCGCGGCGACTGTGTTCAGGTCATCATCCATTGCTTGGATGAATTCTGTCTCTAATATTTCTAGATCAGCAGTTAAAGTTGTTTCTTCTCCTCCAGGAATCTGACCAATCAGTGTTAATGTATTTTTAATTCGAGTTAGGAGGTTTTGGGCCTCTTTAAAGGCATCCTCGTTAAAATCAAGGTTTTTTCGATAGTGACTATTAATTAAAAAGAAGCGTATAGCTGTGGGATCATATTTTTTCAGCAGATCTCGAATTAGAATGTAATTTCCTAGAGATTTACTCATTTTTCTGCCATTAACAATGAGGTGATTCGCGTGAATCCAATAGTTAACAAATTTCTTCCCTGTTCGTGCTTCTGATTGAGCAATCTCATTAGGATGATGCAGCATTAAGTGCTCGATTCCTCCAGAGTGAATGTCTAAAGTATCACCTAGATATTTTTGCGACATTACAGAGCATTCTAAATGCCAACCAGGATAACCTAAGCCCCATGGAGATGGCCACTTCATGAGGTAATTTGGTGGAGCTTTGATCCACAATGCAAAATCGCGGGGGTTCCGTTTTTCTGGATTTACTGCCACACGGACTCCTGCAGATTCTTCAGAATAACTTGATGGACTGAGTTCCCCATAAGATGGAAATTTGTGGACATCAAAATAAACTGAGCCGTTGACCACATATGCATAACCTTTTTTTAATAATTCTGAAATGAAATCAATCATTTCTGGAATGTGGCCAGTCGCTCGAGGATAAACATCAGCTCTTTGGATATTAAGTGCGTCAATATCTTCGAAAAAGCGTTTGATTTGTGTTTCAACTAAAACCATCGGTTCTAAATTCTTATCTCTTGCTGTTTTTACAATCCTATCTTCTCCAGAATCTGCATCATCAGTTAAATGTCCTACATCTGTAATATTTTGAACCCAAAAGACATCGAAACCACGCCATCGTAAATATCTCACTAAAACATCCCAATAGGAATAAGTTCTCACGTTCCCCAAGTGGACATCGAGATAAATCGTCTGGCCACAAGAATAAAAGCGAACTTTTTTATTCTCAATAGGGATAAATTCTTCTTTTTGTCTAGTTAAGGAGTTAAATAATTTCAACCTTTTCTACCTCTCTTGAATAAAGTTATAATTCTTTAATCCCCAGGAGTATTCAAAAGAACAGTGGAATTTGATCAATTCGGTGCCCACTATAGACTCCTGGCTGGATGAAAGAATTAACAACAACAACAATATTTTATGCCAGAAATCTGTGTGGTCAATATTATCATTTTTCAAGAAATACTGCAGATTTTTATAATTTTTCATATTGGTATGGTTACCATTTTAATATCTATTTTTCGTAAGGTTTGAAATTTATTCATTTTAAGAACTTAGTGGTTGTTAAAATGCCACTTTATAGACTGCTTTTTCACGATAACCTGTTATAACCTTAATGTAACCACTCAAAAGCTTATTAATCTCAGTGTCTCCTGTATCAACCAAAAATGGTCTTCCATTAAGAGAATTTATTTTTTCTCTTGTTGCTATAACTAATAGATTTTTTTTCCCTACTTGTTTAAGAATATCAGGACTGATCTGTTGATTTCCTCTTCCAAATAAGTACCCTTGCCCCCCAATTGGTGTTACTATCAGTTTTACTTTCTTTCCCTTAATATGATTTAGTAGTTCACTTTCATTTAGATCCTTTCCCACAAGAGCTTGTTTATAGATAAGATCGACACCTAATAATGAATTCTCTAAATTCAGTTTCTCCATAATAGGACGTGTTGTTGTACCAGGGCCGACGATGTAGTAATAATCATCTTTCATATTCTCAATAATATCTTCTGCGATCGCTTCTTGATCATATTTTTCATTAGGTGGCGTTCCAGCTTTCATTCCTTGAACAAATCTTCTCTCATATGGAATCTTCATGTATCCATATAGTTTAGCTGATAAAATACCATTTCTGAAACTCTCTTCATCAATATCCATCACTTCTGCTTCTCTAACTTCGTGAACTCTCTGTTGAAGATATAACGCTGTTAAATCTCCCGCTCTCATCGGATTCCAAGCATAAACTGCTGAATGCATTTTTACTCCTGTAGGTATGCCTAAAACAACTAATTTGTCTTTAACAACATTATAAATATCCCTGGCTGTTCCGTCTCCTCCCGCGAAGAGTAAAAGATCAATATTAAGATCTAATAAATCTTGTGATGCTTTTTGTGTGTCTTCAGACGTTGTTTTTCCCTTTAGTATCGACCCAATAACTTTAAGCTTAAATCCACATGATTGAATGACATCTGCACCCATCTCATTAGGATATGAAAATAATTCGATCTTGTCTTCAAGAAATTTAAGTCTGTTTAATGCTTCTGCTGCACGCTTGGGAGATTCTGGTTTTGCTCCTAAACTTTTAGCCTTCTCTAGAATATCGATCCCATCAGTTCCTTTTAATCCAACTTTTCCCCCCATTCCCGCAATAGGATTGATGATAAGACCTAGTTTCTTCATTTGAAATCATTATTTTTTCCATTTTTTTAGATATGCCCTCCAAGTAATTGCCCATTTGTTAGGATCATCAAGTGGTTCTGTTTTAATTTTGTGGACAACACTGTTGTGAGGAGCATTCTTCACGATATCAGTATTTTGATAGGCTTCTTTAACTATTTGTGATAATCCTGCGATGTATTCATCAATTTCAGCTTTTGAATAAGATTCAGTAGGTTCAAGTGTCATTGGTTGAGGAACAATGAAGGGATGGTGCGAGGACCACATATGGAAACCAAAATCAATCATTCTATTGGTGATATCTTCTGTAGTAACTCCTGTATCATTTGTAAGGTCTTCCCAGCTGTAGCGAACCTGTTCAATACGATGTCGGTCTTTAGCATAGGGAGCACTAGCTCCTTGTAGTTCTAAAACCTTTTTTAACAGATAGTTATTGTTGAGAACAGCTATACGGGATGCTTCTTTTAATCCCTCACTGCCTAAACTCATAATCCACGCATAAGTTCTCAGTATTGCGGGTACAACCCCATAATAGCCTCTTACTTTGCCTATACTTTTTGTTAAGCTATAATTCAAAGAATAAGTCTTACCATTAAAATCTACTAAGGGAACTGGAAGGTACTCTTTGAGCTTCTCTGATACACCAAGAGCGCCTGCACCTGGTCCCCCACATCCGTGAGGAGAAGAGAATGTCTTATGAAGATTAAAGAAACACATGTCGAATTCTGCTTCTTTTGCTCTAGCAATGCCAAGTACTCCATTTGCATTGGCCTGGTCATAACCACACAGACCCCCGTAATCATGGATAGTCTGTGTGAATTCCTCTATATCTGGATTAAAGATTCCTGTATCTTCAGGATTTGTAATTAATAATCCTGCAGTACGATCTGATACAGCTGTTTTTAGAGCTTCAATATCAGGTAGTCCATCTTCATTTGGATAAATAGTGATTATCTTATATCCCTTTACAGCTGCCGCAGCTGCATCAGAAGGATGGGAAAATATTGTTGTGATCATTTCGTCTCGTTTTTCAGACTCTCCATTAGAATCATGGTATGCCTGAATTATCGAAGCCATTGCGAGTATTGCTTGACTACCACCCCCAGGTTGAAAGGAGAACTTATCAAGTCCTGATATTTCTCTGAGAAAAACATCGGTTTTGTAAATTATTTCTAAAATACCTTGAACTGTGCTTTCATCTTGATTTGGATGAAGTTCTGTTAACTTTGGTGAAGTAGTAAACTGTTCGTTAATCTTAGGACTGTACTTCATGGTACAGGTACCTTGACCAATATCAACATTTAAATCTGCACCTAGATTTTCCTGTGATAAGCGTAAATAGTGTTTTAAAACACGCATTTGAGACAATTCTGGAAGTTGAGGAACCTGTGTCCTTATTACATTTTTAGGTAAGGATGAGATTCCATCGCCGACCATCATTTTGATTTCTTCTTCAATTTCTGGTACTAGTATTCCCCGTTCTCCTTGTGTGCTTAATTCGAAGATGATAGGTTCATCCCATTTTGCTTGATGAAAATTCATTCTTGGCTTCATTATTATTCCTCCTCTCTTTGTAGACATTCATTCAACGCTTGAACTAATCGATCGATATCCTCTTTCGTATGAATTTCCGTGATACAATATAGTGCGCTTTCTCCTAGTTCAGGAAAATCTTTGGTAAGATCTTTTCCTCCAAAAATTTCTTTCTCAAGCAGAAATTTACTTACTTCTTCAATTGTCCTTCCACTGTTATTGAAATCCACAACAAATTCTTTAAAGTGTGATGATTGAAATAAAAGAACATCTATCCCTTTAATCTCTGAGATTCGCTTCATTGCATATTGTGATTTTTGTAAAATTAATTTCCCAAGGTCATACATTCCTTGAGGTCCCATCAGAGCCAAGTAAACCCCTGCGGTAATTCCCCATAATGCAGCCATTGTACCAACGAATTCTTTTCCCTGTTCTCTTTTATCGAAAGACGTCCGCTCATACGTAACATCTCCAAAACCCCACTCCCCTTCTACAGTGGTATGAGTTATACCAAAGAGTCGGGATGGATATTCCATCACAAATTTCTCTTCATCCCGAGTAGCAATAAAACCAGCAAGTCCCCCACCATATTGCATATGAACACCAAGGGGTTGAATATCACCACAGACAATATCAGCACCATAATTACTAGGAGGGATAATCACTCCCAAAGAAATTGGATCTACCCCAACAAGACTTAAAGCTCCATGATTATGCACAAGATCAGAAATCTTCTGTCCTTGATCCTCGATAGTGCCCAAATAAGAGGGATTTTCAAAGTAAAATCCAATACTTTTTGAAGATAATTTTGTTTCTAAATCATTAAGATCTACAAGTCCAGTTCTCGGATTATAATCTATTAGCTCAATTCGAATTCCAGGCTGACAATAATTCCGAATTATTGCCAGTCTATCAGGAGCAATGAGTTTTGAAATTAATATTTCAGAACGATTCGTTATTCTTTCAGCCATTCTTATTGATGTGCTTGCAGCTTGCCCCCAATCGTACGTTGGGACGTTGACAACGTCCATATCAAGTAATTCTCCCATCATACTTTCATACTCAAATAAGGCGTGAAATCTACCATGATCCTCATAGGGTTCTCCTGCATATGCAGTTAAAAACTCTGATCGTTGATTTATCTCATCACATATCGCAGGCACATAATGCTGCCAGCAACCTCCACCAAGAAAGTTAATATTTTCTTGACAGGTTCGATTTTTCGATAGAATATGATCTACATGTCGTTTTAATGTATATTCTGAAAGAAAAGGTTTTGGTAGGTCTAGTTCTCTCTTAAACCTTAAATGCTCAGGAATATCTTCGTACAAGGTTTCGATGTCATTTACGCCAATTTCTTCAAGCATCTTGGCTTTAATTTCAGGTACGGAATTTGGAATGTAAGGATAAACTATCTCATTCTTTCTACTCATGTTAAATCCATTTCCTATTAAAATCAATCTTAGATTCATGTTAAAAAAGAAATCAGTTTAAGCAATACCTCCACCATCAACAACTAGAATGGAACCTGTTACCCAGGTTGAAATATCACTCGCAAGATAAAGAACAGCATAAGCAACATCTTGAGGTGTACCAATACGATTGATGGGTCTGTTTGCAGCTTCCTTCATGAATTCTTCTTCATCCACACCTAATTGATGAGCCTCACCCCGTAACATTGGAGTATCAATATCTCCAGGACATACACAATTTACACGGATCCCATACTTACCCAGATCAATTGCCATTGCTCGAGTCATGTTTACCACTCCACCTTTTGAAGCACAGTAAGCTAATGCGTCGGGTCCCCCTCTAAGTCCCCATCCTGACCCCGTATTAATTATACTTCCTCCTTTTCCTTTAATCATAATTGGAATTACATAACGAGATAGTAAATAGATTCCTTTTAGATTAACATCTAACACTTGATCCCAGTCTTGTTCTTCAAGATCAATGATGTTTTTCCGTTTGATGACTCCTGCATTATTGAATAAAATGTTAATTCTTCCAAATTCCTCATGAATAGCATTAACTGTATTTTTACACTCGTTATTAGAAGAGATATCGCAATGAAAGAATTTTACTTTTCCTCCAAAGTTCCTGATTTCTGTTGCAGCTTTTTTCCCTGCTGATTCATTAACATCTATCAGAGCGACTTTTGCTTCCATGGTAGCAAGGAGTGAAGCTGTTGCTAGTCCAATACCCGATGCTGCTCCAGTAATGATTGCAGTTTTTCCATTTAATGAAAGAAGATCTTGACTTTTTTCCATAACTTTCTCCTTCTGTAATTATTAGGAGTCTACAAACTTAATTGGCTGATATATATTTTTACAGATCAGTATTTCAGGTTTTTTATTATGACTATATGATTCTAAATATTTGATGGTTACAGCTTATTATCTGTAATGGTGAATTAATCAGCTAATAACAGAGAAAAAAGGGTTTTTTTACTAAAAACAAAGGGAGATTGTGTTTCTTTCTCCCATATAATTAACAGAGAAATCTCTATGCCTGTTGTCACGGAATTGGATGGATCTATGGGGCTCCTAGCATTGTGGGCATGTTTGCCGTGAATTCATTGAACATAGTTATCATAAATATGGCAATAATTATGAATGCAACTATGGCAAAAACTGAAACCAAAAGAAACACCCATTTGTTTCTTTTCCCGTCAAACCGATAGCATTCGGGACAGTAAATATATGCTGTACTTCCACTCGAATAAACGCCAAATCTACGGGTTCTTTTACATTCCAAACAGATCATTCTGCCACATCTTTCACATTTATCGACAGCAGCACGATTAATATGGAAGACACATCGAGCTTGTTCTAATCCAGTCTTTTTATTACCTAAATCGAACAGTTTTAAGCTTAAAATTCATATCATATATTGCTTAATAAAGCTCGATACATCCTGAAAAATACATATTTGAATTATAATAAATGTTCTCACAATAAAATTACGGTGTTAGAATGGATTTTCCAAAGGAAAAAATCATTGGAGTCGATTGGGATTTTCCAGGAGCTTCCACACAGACACTTACTCATAAATATCACTCTTACCCCGCACGCTTTATCCCACAAATACCTTATACAATTTATAACATGTTTCTCAATTCAGGTGGATCTAGAATCTTTGATCCTTTTGTAGGATGTGGTACATCAGTAGTCGAAGGAGTATTATCTCAAAATCATTCAGGTGGCGTCGATCAGAATCCTCTAGCCATTTTGTTATCACGAGTAAAAACAAAACCACTAGATTGTGAAATACTCACGAAACTTTGGAAAGAATTTCATGCTCAATTTCAATCTGAAATAAAGTCATTTCTATTTAACAAGGAACAATACACTTCAAGAAAATTCATTTTTCCTAAAAGAAATTTGTCCAAGCGATTCACTGAAGACAATACTAGATTAATTTCACTAATTCTTGATTATATTGAGAATGAAATCATATATGACGAATTTCAGGACTTTTTTAAGGTGGGTTTATCATCTACGATTTCTACCTTAACAGAATCCAGAAATTGGAAGAAAATGAGCATTTGGAATACATTTCGAGCCAAAATTAAGTCTATGATAAAAATTATGAAAGAATTCAATCTTACGATTGCAGATTTTAATAATGGGATGCAAGATGATATCAAATTAGGAGATGCGCGAGATTTATCGTTTATTCCTAGTGCAACTATTGATTGTATTGTTACATCCCCCCCCTATGTTAATGCACTAGATTATAATCGTATTCATCAATATAATATGAGTGTTCTTGGATATGATTATCGTCGTTTCGCTAAAGTTGAAATTGGAGCTCATGGTCATCATATTAGTAATAGATGGAGACTCTTAACTGAATACTTTTTTGATATGTTCCATACAATATCTGAGATGGTAAGGATAGTTAAACTCGGAAGCGTTATTTGTATAGTAATTGGTGATAGTTGTTTAGAATATGAGAGGATAAAATCTCATCTCCACTTTAAAAAACTAGGGGAACTCGTAGGATTAACCCATCAATTATCGCTTTCACGAAACATTGATCTAACAAGTAAATCTACTAGTAAAGACATTGGAAATATATTTTCTGAGCATTTAATCTTTTTTACAAAGGATAAAGAGTTTGAACGTCAAGCAGATGCATTGATCTATGAATATATTGAAGAAACGATGATTGGCTATCTAGATCACGTGAAAAAAAGTGAGGGAACCTGCTTAAGAAAGAAACCAGCACTATCAAAAGAAAGACAAGAACTAGCCATTCAAAGGGTTGAAGAAGCTATATCAAGAATCAAGGAAGATTGTCGTCCTTTCTAATAACGATGTATGATAAAGACTAATTGACGGTTTCAAGTGAAATATACTACTTGATACTTGGGAATATATTTCAAGGTTGTCATTCATTTTAATCTCTCATAAGAATTGACCAAGATCCATTGTCCTATATTCCAGTTCTGTTTGACGAATTGTTTTTTTCAAAGAAAGAACATAGCTAGAGACTTCAATTTGACCTTTATAGTCTTTTGCAAGTAGAAACCACCATACATTCCACAATGCACGATTTACCCACCCCTCTGTGCCCTCTCGATATAACATCTCGTATGAATCGATGAATGGGGGAGCATAAAGATTAAATATCTCCTCTGTAATTCTTCTTCCCTTCTTTTTCTTTTTACGAGCCTCATGAATATAAATTGATCCTTCAGGGGTGTAACATGAACAGACTGCTGCATTCCTTCGCCAACCAATCCAATCTACCGAATAAAGGAAGTCAAGAAATGCAATTTGATGATATGGACTTCCAACACCAAATCCATGATACTTTTTGTTTACGGTCTGATCTAATGAAACCAACCAAGCAGCTACATTTTTCACACTCCCAGTTTGATTTATTTTGAATGCTGGCACCATCCCACCCAGTCCTATATAATCTTCAGAGAAATATGAATTTCCTGCTTCAGGTAGATGAATCACTGGCAAAACGTTGATATCCAACTTATTCGTTAAGTATCTCCAATTCTGTTTTGACTTTCTTGGATTTTGAATCACATCAAGATTAACAATAGTATCATCGTCTTTCATATCAATTTTCGATATAAAAGACAAATAATCGTCAATGTCAATATTTACACCAGAATTAAAGGCACTATAAGCCCCAGAATCTACCATAATAGGTCCATCAAAAGAAAAATAATCATGAAGTCCTTTCGAGATTATATTTTGGATTTTTTTTCGAAATGACCAGTATGAAAAAATAACTCCTGCATAAATACGTGTCATATTTTTGTGAATAATGTCCTCCTTCAACCATGGAAAAATTCCTGGAACAACGCCTAAATATAAGCGCAAAGGTACTACCTCGATACACCTAATAATCTAGATATTGATGATTAGTTCTCATAAGGGAATTCTAGCAACTTATTAATTTAAGGGGATAAGTGTTCATAACAGATTTTACAGACCAGGTGGTTCTAAGATGACTGAAGTCTTCCTTGTTAAAACTGATGACAGAATCAAAGGGATGAAAATAATTTTCTCTTATTATAAGTCTCTTTTTGAGGCTTTAAAAGGTAAAAGAGTCGCTATTAAGCCCAATTTTAATACAGCAGACCCTCCCCCTGCTTCGACAGATATTGAGATTATTCGAGTATTAATCACTCACCTTAAGATTTGTGGAGTAAAGAAAATTACTGTTGTAGAGCGAGCTGGCCCAGCAGATACGCATGATACTATGGAAACCAAAGGATTATTTGCCCTACAGAAAGAGATTGGAGGTTTTGATATTCTAGATTTATCCTCCTTACCTCACTCAGAGTGGATTCAGTTTCAGCCAGTCCAACAGAGTGATTCTAATTGGAAAAATGGTTTTCTCTTTCCTAAATTCATTCAAAGTGTAGACGCTATTATTGCGTTACCCTGTCTTAAAACACATCAATTTGGAGGACATTTTACTTTCTCACTGAAATTAGCGGTCGGTTTTGTCCCCCGACAAGGTTATGAATTCATGCGTGAACTTCATTCCTCTCCACATCAGCGAAAACTTATCGCTGAAATTAATCAGATTTACACTCCTACATTAGTGATTTTGGATGGTATAGACGCTTTTGTTGAAGGAGGACCAGCAAGAGGAAAACTTGAACATCCTCATGTGATGTTAGCAGGGACAGATCGAATAGCTATTGATGCTGTGGGTGTAACAATCCTTCGTGATCTTGGTACAACACCTGAAGTAGCAAATGGCCCTGTATTTGAACAAGAACAGATAGCAAGAGCTGTAGAGCTAAAATTAGGAGTTCAAGAGCCATCAGGCATTAAAATTACAGGTGCCGATGAGAAAAGTAATCAATATGCTGAACGACTCCAAAAAATGTTATCTTGACCTTTAGAGATATTTTATTTTTGAGAGTACTTCTGTTGAAAAAGCCAAAAGTCTTACTTATCATATCATGTGGTAAGAAAAAAGCCTTGGAGTTACAGAATCGTGAAATACGTGCATCAGAGGCCTATAAAGGCCCAATGTTTCAGGTAATTAGGAAAGCTAAGCGTGAGGGGAGATGGAGTTCCCACCTATTTTTAGGGATAGTATCTGCGAAATATGGCTTCCTTAGGAGTACTGATTTAATTAAAGATTATGATCTGAAAATGACTGAAAATCTTGCTAGAAAACATAATTCACAGGTAATCCAAGAGGTAATCAGATGGAATAAAGAGGAGGAATTTGACTACATCTATATATTAATGGGAAAAACCTACTTAAAGGCTATTGAAGGTTTAAAAACTCATATAGATACAAAAATTATAGTGGAAAATATGGGTGGACTTGGGGTTGGACAACAAAAATTAGTGCGATTCTTGGAGAATTTGTCAAGAACCAAATCCCTTGAAGATTTCCTATTTTGAGGTACAATAATGATCTTTGCTATTGGCACTCCTATCAATGCGATATTTCGCCCTTGGACTTACGATTGGGCATTGAAACCAGATGCATTGATGATATCCGCAATAGACTTCTTTAGTTCTCCTAGATTGTTTCAAAAGGTAGTAAAAAAGGGGATTCATGATACTCTTGGATGGGATGGTAAAATCTTACTTGATTCTGGTGCTTTCTCGGCATTAAATAGAAAAAAAAAGATAGATCTAGACATAGACGAATTGAAGAGGATATATCAAGAAATAACTAAACAGGATCCATCTATTCTAAAAATAACTTTGGATTTTCCTGATGACAAGATTTTAGTAAACTATAGAGAACTATACTCCTTAGAAGTGCAACCTGTTGTTCCTTATGACAGAGTTGAAATATTGAGAGAAATTATCTTGAATGAGGGTTTTCCTGAATGGTTTTTCATTGGCCGTCTTGTTCCTTTGATGAGGAAAGGAGGAGGACACGCAAATCGATTATTTCCAGTCCTCGATGAATTGAAGACAATCCTAAGACAGTATGATGCTTTAGAAAAAGTTAAAATTTGGGCTTTGGGAGTAGGAGCACCTAGTCTTATCAACAAACTTGCAGAAAAAGTCGATGGAAGTGATTCTGCTCGTTGGCGTATCACAGGGTCAAATATGGTGCTTTTACCGAAAGGCGGTGAACGTGGAGTGGGAAATTTGACAAAATGGCGGGGAACACATCATAGAATTAGTGAAGGATTTGAAAAAGATATAGTTATCAAAATCCTTCAAGAAATCGATAATAAATCAGGAGGATTGGAGAACCTTGATGCTTTACTCCTCCCCGATAATCAACCGAAACGGCTAAAAAATAAAATGGAGAAAGATTTGCCTACAATTGGAAAACTACTAGAGAAATTAAGGGATAAAAAAACTCAACCTTCAGTTTATGATTTGGAGCTCCTATTACGAACTTCAGGAAATCTTAGACTGATTTTTAACTATTGGGCTGCTTTATCTTTTAAAACATCTCTAAATAACGTCGTTAAATCAAAAGAATCTAAAAATTTGTCTCTTAATTCAATTTTATCTTGAAACAGATATTTTCCCTACACACGTAATAACAAGAGATAGAAAAAGATTCTTTCTGTATTAAGGTCAGTTAACAAATGAAACTACTGAAGTTAAAACAATACCTTTTTTTGTATTCAGTAACCCTTATTGTTGGATTTGCCTTCATTGTTGAAATTTCAAAATCCCAGATCAATTGTGAAACGGATATTAATCCTCAATATAAGCTAAAATCAGATATTTTAGCAGATAAGATTTTTTTATCAACGAATACAATAACAGATTGGACTTCCGATATGAATGTCTTTGCTAGAGGAATAGTGCTTGGAAAAGTAAACGTTTCAGATCTCACAAAAATCTTAACCAAATACCAGTCAAATAACGATTGGCAGGGAATAATTTATACAAAGAGATATTCAGAATTGTTGAACTATTCTCCACTCATGATTGATGAAGTTGTTAAATGGGCATTGAACCAGACACCAATGTTTGAGAATTATTCGTTACCAGTGACGCAAAGTGACCATTATTTTAATATGTGGAGGCAATATACTCTATATGGTTATCGATATGCCAAAGAATTGAATTATTTAACTGAAAAATGGAATGCTACATCAGCTTTTGAGGGATTAAGAAACTGTAGGATTACCAATTCTAGAGCTTTTTATGAGTGTAATCCTGATACTAATTCAACTAAAGACTTGTTTAATACAAGATGGATGAGTACAGCAAATCTTGCTAATTGTTTTACAATATTGTTCAACGAAACAAGCCTAGAAGAAGCCTTAGAATATGCGTTCCAGGAATGGTTGGATCTAAATACTTATTATTGGAATGAACACAAAAATGGTTACGATTATGCAAGAAGTTGGAAAACCTGGGAATGGGATGCAATTGAAGTATTTTTTAATTTTGATAAACTCCGTAGGTTAAACGGAACCCTTCAAAATTGGGATAGGGTCTATATAGATCTGCAAAATCGATATTTAGTTAATTCATGGGATTCTCATCAATGGAGAGCTAATGTTGTCGTTCATAGTAAGGGGTCAAATCGAAGGGAATTATTTGGAACCCTTGATGCTTGGATGTTATTGCATACGTATTTCGCTCATTTTAATAAAACAAATAAACTTCACATGCAAAGGATGCTTGAAGGAGAAAAAGTCATCCAGGCATGGCAAGCTCTATTAAGACCCGAGGCAGGATTGTACGATTCTGAAACATTTAGGTTTACATTGGCCGCAGAAAAACCTGTGTACACTGATTATGCTACTACTGAAGGTTGTATGACTTTATTTCTCATGGGAATCTCTCCTCAAGATGGTGGGGGATTATTAATTCCGAAACGATGTAACGCTTTTAGTGGAGAACCTTTTCCTGCTGATGTTTTTAGATTTTATTATCATAACCGACAAATAATTATCCCTATAGGTGCTAAAACTACTTTAAAGTTTTTGTATGGTTCTGAATACCCAATTCATTATTTTGCTGAAGGTGGACTCTATAGAATAACATTCAGTTCAGATTGGAACTCAATTATTCAAGTTGAACAAATAGAAGAGATACTATCTGGTATACCAAGAGAACCAACATTAACTTCTTCTTCAACAACTGAAATTTCACTTATTGGATTTCAGATTGGACTAATTCTACTCATCTATTATAAATTATGGATAAAGAAGAAGTCATTAATATTGTAAAACCTAATTTTTAACATCCCTCAGATCAAAAAAGAGTCCTATTGGCGAATTTAAACATGATAATTACATAAAGAGCGAAAAATACAAAAAACGACCTCTAGATTATTTTGGAATAGTAGGGGTCATATTGAGTATTCGAACTATTTTTCCAATTGGCATTTTTCAATTCATTTCATTCTTAAGACGAGCTGTCTTTTACGCCTTCTTTTATCTCTATCTTAGAACATTCCTAGGGTTACCAAACACTCTTGCTGCCTTACTAGGGACTGCCAATCTAATTGGATCGACATTTGGGCAACTCAAGCTTTGGGGTCCACGACTTAATGATCGTCCTTCTTTAGCTAGACCATATGTTGTTCGTGGAGAATTGATTGCAGCGTTTACATACCTTCTTGCATTCATTGGACATTATTTTCTCCTAGAATTGGGATCTAAAATTGGTGCTGCTTTTCTTATGATAATTCTCTTATCAATTCTCGAAATATTTTGGTCTATGAGCGATTTAGGAGTAAGATTTCTTGTTGCACAGGCTACAGAAGGAAACCAACGTGGACAACTCGTTGGTTTTATAGACGGATTTGGGTTAATTGGACAAATTGTGGGTTTCTTATTAAGCGGACTTCTTTATCGTGATGGACTAGGATTTAGTGAAGGAACGATCTTTTATGTAGTTGTAATCTTGATGATCTTGTGTGCAACGGTTATTCAATTTTCACCTCAAGTCGAGAAGATCGATTTTGATCGAACTACAATAGTTTCTAAGGCTATTCGTGAGTTATTAACCAACCGCTCGTATTTAATTTTTATTCTATGTATTGGATTATTAGTAATTGGAATTTCATCTAGTACCCAAATATTTCTCTATTATTCTAATGATCCAACTGGCTTAAGCTTTGATAACACTTTTATTAGTTATTTACTTATTCTCTTTTCTTTAACAGGAGGACTCATTGCTCCTATTGGGGGAAGAATTTCGGATAAAATTGGTAGAATCCCCATAGTTGTACTTACTGGATTTGGGGCAGGAATATGTTATTTCCTTTTCTTTTTATTAGGAAACCAGCCATTCCTCATTATCGCAATCATCTACTCGCTTTTAGGTGGATGTTCTTCTTTATTACAGAGCGTTTCTTTTGCTTATACAGCAGATTTGTTACCTGACGAATTAAGGGGTACAGGATTTGCTGTTTTTAACATTACATTGGCTACAGGGTGGGGATTAGCTGGATTCATTGTAGGAGGGCCTGTAGCAGATCTATTGATATTCTTAGGGGAGCCAACAGTCGTTGCGTATCGTATTGCTTTTTTAGTATCCAGTTTAGTGATTTTATTAGGAACACTAGCTTTAACATTATATTTAAAAAGCAGTAAAAGGATTTTGATGGCAATAAATGATGAAATAAATTAAATTGGTATTGGATTAACCAATGATCCACGCTTCATCAATGACAGAGATTAAACATTTAGAAGATAATCATCCTGAAGATACCAATAAGTTAATTCTATTAGGATCGAAAATCAATATCCTTGAGAATCTTAAATCATTTTTTAAGAGCTTAAATCCTCGGTTAATCTTTTTGGATCTATCAATGTATTATCAGCCAACAAAAATAGAGCTGGTCGAAGATATCAAAGAAATTGTAATGGAAAGAAGAGAAGAATATTCCAAATTACCTGAAAAAAAGGAAATTAATAACGAATTCTGGAGAAAAACTCAACAGTTGCTAGATAGGTGCAAACTAGTGTTACATGAGGAGGGATTCATCGCAATCAAGGTAAATGGGACAATAAAGTCAGGTTTGAAATCTAGAATGGATGTCATCTTTGGTTCTGATCGGTTTGTTAATGAAATAATAATTGATTCTCCCTATAAAGTTTGGTACACCCCCAATTCTACAGTGTTTGAAAGAACCAATTTTATTCTCCTTTATTCTCAAAATCTTAATCCGCGAATTAATCCTGTGTTAAATGAAAAAGAAAGTGGTGGGTATTGGCATTCTTTTGTCTCTAAAGGACAGGGTAATCCTAAAAAATTTATTTTTGAAGACATTGGGGAGATTATTTTAACGCCTCCCCCAGGAACTCATTGGAAATTGAAACAGGAGGCTATTCTTGATTTATGTACAAAAGGTCAGATCCGATTGAATAGGAAGGGGAATCCTGAATACTGGGTTCCCCAAAAAAAGGGACAGATTATTGACTCTAACTGGCTAGATATTTGCAGCTATCAATGGGTGAATAAATATTTTACAAGTTCTTCAGATTTTTACACAAGACTGCTTAGAATGTGTTTAAATGAGCAGGAACTCTTTTTAGATCTATCTACTAATCTAGGAATGTCTTTAATAATTGCAGAGCAATTGAGATTGAAATGGATAGGATTAGAGGAAGATCAATACGCCTTTAAACTTATAATGGAATTACTTAAGGATAAAGGAACATTCTTTTCTGCGTATAATTGTGAATCTTTACCTGATTTTCCACTCTCTCTTTATCCCAAAAATGATGCCATTGACACAGTAAACGATTTTTCTTCTACGAATAGATTTTCACTGAAGTTAATTGAAAGGTATCTAGGTCAAATTTCAAGCTCTAATAAAGAAAAATCTGATGAATGGGCGAATATGTTGATTTTAGGGGATGTTTTTGAAGTATTACCGTGCTTGAATCAGAAAATACAAAAAAAACTGAAAATAATATATATCGATCCTCCCTTTTTCACTGGAGCAAATGAAAAAATTATAATTCCCATTGGTTTATCAGAAGGGCAGGAATTTAACGCTGGAGAGAATATTGTCTTTCCGATTGAGGACTTGGCTTATAAAAATGTCATTGAGGTTCCAGATCCTATTGAATTCTTTAAACAATGGTTTAAGAAGCGTATTCAACCGATGAGATCCCTTCTTCAGGATGATGGGCTTATTTTTGTGCGCTTTGATTACCATTTTGGTCATTATGCTAGAATGGTTTTAGACGAAGTTTTTGGCTCTCAAAACTTTGTCAATGAGTTTTTAGTGCGAAGAATGAAGAAAAATTTATCATTAAAACAAGCCTATAATCAGACACATTTGATAGTACATTCAGATTCAGTTTTTGCTTATCAAAACAGTGAATCAGCGCAATTAAAGTCATCAACAATTAAAAAAAAGAGAAGAAAGAACCAGGATACAGCAGAAATACAGTATTCCAGTGACAATCTCTGGATTGACATCGCAGGTTATGAAAAACTAAAGAAGACTTTATATCCAACTGAAAATTCTGAAGCTCTTTTAACACGAATTATAGAAATTTCTACTGAAAAAGGGGATATAATTGCTGATTTCTTCTGTGGATCTGGAACTGCACTTGCAGTTGCAGAGAAGTTGGGAAGAATGTGGGTAGGGGTTGACATTGGTAAATATTCAATACATGAAGTAAGGAAGAGACTTCTGAAGATCCCCAATAATATGCCCTTCGAAATTTTAAATACGATAGATTCATCAGATTCCCTTTCTCCTTCTCATACACCGAAAGGTGAAATGACAAATCCAATGGTTAGATTAGAAACAAAAGTTGTAGGAAGAAAGCTAAAGATAACCATTGTAGCCTTTAGTCTGAGCAAACCCATAGATATAAGAATAACTCATGATTTTATTAACTTCATTGATTTTTGGGCAATAGATTGGGATCATCAGAACGGACAATTTGAAGCAAAGTGGTATTCCTATCGTGAAATGAGGGGAAAGAAGGTTTTGAGAAATGTTCAAGCGTCTATAACTCATGAATACTCTAATCCTGGGAAATATCTTGTTGTTGTTACCGTTTATGATGTACTTGGGTATAGTACGAGGCAATCATTCACAGTCACAATAATCAACGAAGAGTAAAAATTCAAGAAATTGACCCTAAATAAAAAAAGAGAGTATTAATTTAGATTCTTCCAAATATTTTGACTTATATTTATAAATTATTATCAATAATCAAACAGAAATGAGGTAAAATGTATGACGGTCTATCAATCCGAGATACTATTAAAAGAAACGCATGAAACCGAAATTGTGGACATAACATCTGAGTTGGAACGTCTGGTTCGTCAATCTAAAATAACCAAAGGGATTGTAACAGTTTTTGTTGGGGGATCAACAGGAGCTATTATAACTCTCGAGTTTGAACCGGGTCTTATTCGTGATATACCAGACTTCTTAGAGCGTATCGCACCTAAATCTCTAGCCTATTTCCATGAACAGACATGGCATGATGGCAATGGTCATTCACATGTTAGAGCATCTTTATTAGGACCTTCTCTGACAATTCCGATTAATCAAGGACGTCTCATTCACGGGACTTGGCAACAAATCGCCTTCATGGAGTTGGATGTGAAATCACGAAAACGACAATTATATGTCACTATTATTGGGGAATAAATTGTAGAAGTTAATTTTTAATCTGCTTTTGAACAGCCTTAAAAGTTAAATGATGTTTTTCCTATACTCGAAATTTATCGTCAAGATTACTTTCAGATGTTTGTGAATTTAGCTAGTTTGTCTTCCTAGGAATTAGAAAAAGCAAAAAGGTTTGGAATAGTCTTTTGGCATCAGTTTTTGATGATTCATATACGTATCTGAATAGTTCTATCCGAACATACGTAAATGCGAAGTCAACATTGGATAAGCTCTTTGCAATAAAGTTGATTGTCCTAAGTATGATAGTAGCAGCAGACGCATTAATTGAAAAACTGGGTAGATTAAGTGATACATCATTTCAAAGCCACATGGAGGAATCTAGTCTTTTCCTACCAATGGCAGCTTATGAACAAAGAATTACCGATATATATTCATTAGAAGAGAGGGGTTTAATACCATCTCAGTTCGAATTTTCTCGCCGCTTACGAACAGCATTGGATACTTTAAAGATAATTCATGGCCAATATAGTTTACGCTCTCTCCTAGCAATTAACATTAAAGAATTCATCAACGAATCTCAATTCTTTATAATTGACATTCAAACTTTGTTAGAAAAGAAATAACTCTTTTAAAAAGAAGAAAAGCTTCCTTCCTCCATTCTATATCAATATCAGTAGCTTTGGGTATAGCTGTGGAAAGCGGTTTTAGTCCTGTCTTTTGTTACGAACCCAAGTTGTCGGGTTTTGAATAATCACTGGTTTAGCAGCAGCTCCTCGTTTAACTTTAAATTCGTTTAATCCTAATCCTTTTGCAAGTTCTTTAAAACGATTTCGTATTGTTACAGGCGTTGTACGTGCTGGAGTAGCAATTTGTTGTTGAGTTCGTCTCTCGCCAGTTTGAATAGAAGCAATGTAAATTGCTGCAGCTGCTAACGACATTGGTATTTTTCCCATAGTTAATCGTTTTTCTCGTGCTTCGATAAGAATATCGATGGCAACTTTCCGAGTATACATAGTAAGTCCTAAATTTTCACCTAATCGATTAACTAGGGCCACAGGATCAGGTGTTGAACTGTTAATGTTAATATTTTGAAGGAAAATGCGGATACAACGGCCAAGTTCTTTAGTAGAAATGTTTGCTTTTTCAGCTGTATCTTTTAAGGTGATTGCAGAATTTTTCTTTCGACAGGCGAGGTATATAGCTGCACTAATCATACCAATGACTGAACGACCTTTTATTAAATCCTTTTCCAAAGCTAGTTTATACAAAAGTACCGCTGTTTCAGAAATATCATCTGAAAGGTTTAGATGAGATTTAATCCTTTTTAATTCCATTAATGCACTTTTAAGGTTACGAGTGGTTTTATCTTGGATTCGTTCATCCATTTGTGATAATCGCGAAAATTTAGCCTGAGTAGCGGTATCAAGAGTTTTACCATAAGAATCCTTCCTTTTCCCTCCAATGACAGTCCTCATTTCGCGATTGTTTAAAACAGAAGTGGGAAGACCAACACGAACTTTTGCTTTTTCTTCCTCAGAGTTATATGCGCGCCACTCTGGTTCATGGCTAAAAAACACACTATTGGCAACTAAACCACAATCACCACAAATGATCTCACCACGCGGTTCATCATAAACCATTGAACTACTGCTACATTCACTACATTTGTTACAAAGCACAATTTAACTCTCCAGAGCACATTAGCTATTACACCTATCATAGATAAATTCACCTTTATAAATGTTTAGACAATCATATATCAAAAACACATTATTACCCTATCTATAGTATGAATGTATTTAAAAGAGAAAATACATAATATGTAAAAAATATAAAAATGTGTAACTTTAAGCCTAAACTCCCAATCCCGCTTCAAAGACAAAAAATTAATGAGGAAAAAAAAAGAAATATTATCCATAGACATTTATTGAGGATATATTATGTTTTAAAAAGAAAAAACGGTAAATTGAAAAATACTTAGCAGATAGCTTTTAAGAAAATCCGTTATTCGAGTTTACACATGTCACAGCCCTCATGAACAAGCCCAAATTTTTTATGAAACTCACAAAGGAAACCCTCTTCCTGAATATATTTTAATACTCGTTGAACCTCGCGAGGGGCTCTGCTATCTTCCTCTGCGATGTTTCGGGCTGCCAGTTTCACTTTATTTTTAATATCTTGACTAAGTTCAATGTCTCCACGTGCTCCCTTTTTATACTGGCTAATTGCTGGTTCTGTGAGACCAAAACGTTTCGCAATTTCTTTCTGTGGTAAGTTATAATCCTCGATAAGAGAGTTAGTTATCTCACGACGAATAGCAGGAAGAATATACCAGACAATCACTTCTTGAGGCTGAACAAGTTTCTTAAATCGCTTCTTTTTCTGAATACTCATAATTATCAGATTTTTTCAATTGTTAAGCAGACTTCTTTTCTACAATTAACAATTGTATAGGAGATTTAAAAACATATTTCATCGATAAAATTAATTCATTAATGAAAAAAACCGATATTCTCTAAAACTAATTGTGATTCAGATGGTTTTTGACGGTTTTATGCAGTCTGACGCAGAAAGTGCAATACAAGTATCACAAGAGTGTGTACTATTACTTCCTCTTTCTCTAGATGAGCGTCAAAAATTCCTAAATGAGGAGATGAGACATCTATTATTATCCGCTCGTTATCGCGTTATCACAGAGTTTGAATTAATTCCTAATAACGCTAAATATTTCTTTTCCCCTCATCATCTTAATGAAATTAAAGCAGGCATTGATTCGGAATATTTTACAGAGCTAATCGTAGTTGGTTCACATCTTACCCCGAAAATTCATATAAACTTGGAGAACTTCTTTGAATGTTCAGTTATAGATAAATTTGAACTTGTTTTGGAGATATTCGCAGAACGAGCGATGACTGAGGAATCAAAACTCCAAATAGAACTCGCACAGTTGAAGTATGAGCATCCAAGGGAACGCTTACGATTGATGCACAGTTTAGGATTAGGGGGCGCGTGGCATTCCGAGCGTGAGGGTTTTTTTGGGACTGGAGAAAATCCTCTGAACGAATTTGAAGCACGAATGACAAAAAAAGAGTCACAACTTAGGAAGAAACTTCAAATCCTGAGTAAGCAACGCGAAAAACGTCGTCATTCGCGCAAACGACATCATCATGATAGTTTGTATGTAAGTATAGTTGGATACACTTCTGCTGGGAAATCTACTATCCTGAATTCAATAACAAATTCTTATTCATCGAGTGTGAGTTCTCGCTTATTCGAAACCCTTGATACACGAATTAGGAGCTTCCAACTTGAAGATCTTAAAATCTTCATTACTGATACAGTAGGTTTTATCGAAAATCTTCCTACTTTTCTAATCGATTCATTTAAGTCTACATTAGAAGAAAGTTTAGCCGCTGAGATCCTCTTTATCGTTGTAGATGGGAGCGAAGCCCCTGAATTTATGCTTCGAAAAGCTCAAATTTCGATTCAAACAATAAATGAGATAAATCCTCAGAACTATCGAATTATAATACTGAATAAAATCGACTTATTAGATGATCGAGCCTTAGATGAACGACTCACGCTCTTAAAAAATCATTTTCCAGAGTTTCCAATAATTCCCATTGCTGCAATCAATGATGTACAGCCTTTAATAGATGAAATCGATGAATTTCGACCAAAAAAGCGATTTAAATGCTCTTACTCTCCTAGCCATCAATTTAGATCTTTTTGTTATGACTTCACTAGTGTTGAGCATGAAACATTTGAAAATGATGACTGGGAAATGGTAATTAGCTTGCGAAAACCCAAATATGGAGTCGAAATCTTGAAACATAGAGCTGAACTTTTGGGTATTGAGATTAAAATGGAGATAATTTAACCTGAAAACACATAATCTATTTCCTGTCTTAATTATAATTTATGGGTTAATATTAGCCCCAATAGCCCCTAAATTGACATTTTCTTCACTTGATCCTGATATCCAATGGAATCTTGTGGATGTAGGAACAGATGAAGCTTGGAATTATACACAAGGTAGAACAAGTATCGTTGTAGCAGTAATTGATAGTGGAATTGACTTCACACATCCTGATTTAGTAAATCAATCATGGAAAAATTCTGATGAGGTCGCTGAAAATGGGAAAGATGATGATGGGAATGGTTACGTGGATGATATTACTGGTTGGGATTTTCGTGATGATGACAATGATCCATCTCCAGGTCATAGACATGGGACATTTGTTGCTGGATTGATAGCTGCAGATGATGACAATCATATAAGTGTGGGTATTGCCCCAAACATCCGATTAATGGCTCTTAGATTTCTTGATAATCAAAATCGATTTGGTGGAGGTGATTGGGATATGTTTATTGAAGCAATGGATTATGCAATGAATAATGGGGCTGATATTATTCAGTTGTCAATTCAGGCTGATGGGGTTCCTCCAGAGTCATTTCACACAGCTGTAAAACGGGCATATAACAAAAGTATTGCAATAATTAGCGTTACTGGAAATAATCAGGATGATGTTACTTATCCTGGTAGATATTCAGAAGTCATTGCAGTTTCCGCAACAACTAAAGATCGTGAAATAGCAACTTTTTCCTCTCCTGGAGAAGAAAATGAAATTTGTGCACCTGGGTTTAATGTTTCTTCGATTTACCCAAACAAGTGGACACCTCAGACTGGATCAGGAACATCTTTTGCGGCCCCCTTAGTGTGTGGAGCGGTAGCTTTAATGTTGTCATTAAATAATACTCTATCAGTTGAAACAATTAGATCAATACTTCATGAAACGAGTATCGACCTAGGTACAACTGGAAAGGATCCAATTTTTGGTTATGGTTTACTAAATGTGTCTGCTGCCCTTCAAAAAGTAGTGATGGAACATAATAATGGGACAACTAATATCCCCTTTGAAACAACTACAACTACTTCTTCAAATGATACAGTAGTCTTTGATGTCTTTTCTGGATTTTGGGTTCTAATTCTACTTTTCTATAAGAGGAAATGGAGGAAATCGTCTAAATAATAGTTTTTTAAAACTAAAGACCTACATTTTTCTATTACTTTTTCAATGGTCTTTATGTGTTGTCTCTTCGTTCTAAATTTGTAAAAATTCTCTTCAAAAGAGGATATATACTTGTTTGTATGTAATCTTCTGTTATTCTAGGTAACTTTAGTCCTTGTATGATTGTACTATCAAGAGCTCTTCTTTGTGGTAATTGTAGTTGTTCAGGAATTGGAGGAAGTTTAAATCTGCGTATTCTATCAAATTGTTGGTTTATCTGGGCTTTAATCTCTGCTGTGTATTTAGAGAAATCAAGAAATAGAGGTTCCTTCAAGTAATCAATTATTTGAAGTCTTCCATAAGATCCTCCAATTTCACGCCGAGATAACAGATATAAAATAATGAAAAGTGTGGAATTTAGCCAAGCTGCATGTAGTTTTGCTTGCGTTGCTGTGCAATTTCGGAGAACATAGAAGTTCTTTGAACAATTTATTTTTTTTTCAAAGAAATGGCTCATTATACTTGTTGAAGAGATCCCAAATTTATCAATGAAAAATATATGTCCTGAAGGCTTTTTTGTTTCTATTTGATTGTGAATGTGAGAAATCCAATCTTGTCTAAATTTTCGTTTAGCTGGAGAGGCAAACTGTTCTGAGACTTCTAAGTAGTCTTTTATCCATTTTTGAGATATATTTGATGTTGGAATGGATAACGCAAAATCTGACACTTTAGGAGATATAAATTGATTATATTTTCCTGGTTTTCTTAATGATCGCACTAGGAACTCCTTCGGAACCTCAATGGTGTTACCATTGTTCTTTAGGATGAGCTTATTCTTTTCTTCAGAAGAAATTTTCCATTTACGATTTGGTATGAAAAAAAAATCTGGACCATACATTTCAACTCCCCGTACAATATCAAAGCCTAGATCCTTACCATTTTTAATGAATCCTGATTGGAGAAGAAGATTACGAATTTTCAGAAGCTCTGGATCCCTCAAAAATATAGTCCAATTCCATTCCTTAGCTAGCACATCTTTTGAAATTATCTGAGTAGAAAAAATCTGCGATCTAGATTTTTCATGCGAGTCTATTCGTAAAAATTGAATTTCCTCCTCTTTTTTACTTCTATCCCTTTTTGCGATAAGGATTATTTCTCGAAGGTTACTGTCTTCAGAATAAGCTTTTTCATCCTCAGAGGAAGCTATAGTCTTCAGTTGAAAATTATTTAGAAAAAATTCATGTACTCCGTTAGAATATTGAGAAGAAATAGTAGCAGCAGGCAAAATTGCTCCTAGTACCCCATCTTCTTTCATCAACAGATCAGCCAACAAAACTGCATAAATGTGAAGGCCAACCTGTCCACTTAAATATTGACTATACTGTTCTTCAATTGCCAATAAATTTTTTCTTTGATTCTTATTTATCCGATGTGTACGCGTGAAAGGGGGATTA
The DNA here is from genome assembly GCA_020353515.1 of Candidatus Heimdallarchaeota archaeon. Classification (GTDB taxonomy): domain Archaea; phylum Asgardarchaeota; class Heimdallarchaeia; order Hodarchaeales; family Hodarchaeaceae; genus Hodarchaeum. Next base: position 4,725,291 of record CP070695.1, on the reverse strand, counting down.
ATCAAAACTAAATCGAATTTTCCAAACTCTTTAGAATACCTTTCATTTGAAAATGCAGCAAATGCATCACCTATTGATGCTTGTAGGAAAGAAAGATCCTGATCATACTCTGATAGTATGAGAATAAGACGACAGTAAGCGATTAGAACTGCTGATGGCATTAAATCATGGATTCTAATATGCGGAAATTTACCTCTAGAATTTCGACTCATTAAATAGGCTGAGATTAATCTTCCTGAACCACAAAAAGGGTCAATGATTGAGGAATAACTTTCTTGTATGTCGAGTGTATTTACAAGGAGCTTGGCTGAATTGTGAGTTGTATAATTTGCAGCTAATCTTTTTCGATCACTCTGAGTTAAACAGTTTTGTAATAATGTTCCAAGAGTGTCATTGATCAATGAATTACGTAATTCTGGAATTTTCATACCAAGAAGCGAATCTAATATCATTTTTTCATTAAGGAAGCTAAAAATAGTATCTATAAATTCCCAGAGATCGCAAGATTGTGGATATCTTTCTGTTAAATCCTTTAATTTGTTAAAAATCGCTGTAGATGATTTTATCCTGATTTTATTATTAAAAAAGTGTATTAACCATGAGCTTGCTAAATATGACAACAAGAATTCATCTAAATTATGAAAATCCGCAGGTAGGGTATTAAAACTAAAATTGACTTTAAAATTATTCATCCATTCATTAATTCTAGATACATTCTCATTCTGTGACTTTAATCTGCGATTTATAGTAATATTTGTCACAAACTATCCCTTAGTTAATCCGCTTATAATTGTTGAGAATTTTTTTTTCCAAGATCAATCAGCTGAGAAACCAACAGATTAATCTCAGAAATCTTTGAAACATTTTCTTTTTTAGTTGAAAAGATATCTTGTACTAATTCTACAATCCTATCGTGAATCTGGCATTCAGTTGGAGAATTCCAATCAATTAGACGAAATGGAATACGTTTCAAGGGTTCTTCTGAAAATTCTGCGACTCCCCCCCTTATAAGACCTTTATTTATGACCCAATCAAAAACTTCCTTGCTATTTAAGAAAGCAGTTATATATTCAAGGGATTCTTTGACCCAGTTGAATTTCACCAAAACGGTGACATCTTGTGTCGTAAATATACCCTTTTCACACAGAGCGAATCGAAAGTGTTTTCTTTTGTCAAATCGATCCTTACAAGGAACACAGATTAAAGCTTCTGCATCTTTCATTAGTTTGTAGTTTCTGATGAAAACCCATTCCCAATATGGAATTTCCCTGTTATATTGATATCTTTTCCTTAAAGCGTCTTGGAACGGTAGAAGTTGTTCATATAGGGAAGGGAAGTTTCTTTTTAGATCATTTTCAGTGGAAATAATGTCAGGTTTAACCAGAAAATATTGGGTTAAAGATTCTGCGTAAAAACGACGTATGGATTTTGCTTTTACCACAGGGATAATTAATTCCTTTTCTTCTTTATTCAAATGTGTGTCAAATTTTAACTGGAATGCTTTGTCTAGACCGCTCACCATACCATTACCGATCTCAACGATATCCCCAATTTGTATATAGCGTGGAGGGAGCGATTGTGAAAAATCTTCATTATTCGTGAAATACTCTGTCAATAGAGCTTTAGAAAGTGGTATAAAATAAGTTTTTTGATCCAAATACATTTTTTTGCACATTTTTTTAGGATACTCCATTAATATGAGGTCATTCTTTGAATATAGGTGTGAAAGACGTATTTTATGCCCATTTACATCAATTTCTGGTGAAAATTGACATGCTTTTTCAAACAATGATAATTTTTCTTCAGTCTCAAGTGGAAGAAATCGCCAAGGTGATGAGTTGTAAGGTTGATGAGTCTGAAAAAATTCTAGATTGCCATCGTTTGTCGCGGTTGATTTCCAAGATGATGGATCATGAAGGAGCCAACGGATATTTTCAAGAATATCAGGATTTAGTTTTCCTTTTTGCCAATAGTTAATAATTTTTAGAAGTTGTTTTTGCTTTTCTTTTCGATATTTGAAAATCACAAGATTAAGGTTTGCTTTCGGAAAAATTCGGGTTTCATGAAAATTAATAATTACCTCTAGAGAGCCATTTTCTAATAAGAACCTTCTTAATGGCTCAGCATGAAGAGTTTGCATCCAAAAGAGTGGTGTAATAAAAATTAATTCTCCCCCTGGTTTTAAGTGATCTACGCTTTTAAAAATAAATGGTTGTAGAATGTCTGTTAAACCATTCATGCGTTTCTGCCAGAATAATGTAGAATTGAAATATTTTCGTTGGTCAAGTGAGAGGTTCTTCCACCGAATGTATGGTGGGTTTCCGATAACGACGTCAAACTTTCTTGAAATAGGAAAATCAAAAAAATTTCCAATATTTATCGGAATTGATGATTGTTTTGCAAGATTGGGATCAATTTCTATCCCAGTGAGATTCTCATATCCCTTACTAACTAATTGTGAAAGAAAAATACCTTTACCAGCACTTGGTTCAAGAATTTTTGCTTTTGAGTTTGTCGAGATTAGATCGATCATAAGTTGAACGATATTAACAGGAGTGAAGTATTGCCCTAAAGACTTTATTCTAACTTTCTCCTGCAAAGAGTCTTCTTCCTTTAGGTAGTGGTTGTTCACCACTGAATAACTTAAGACCGCGATTATAATCTGCTCTCACATTTAACTCTTGTTATTAAATCACGTAGCTCGAGTAAATCAGAGTCAAGTGGTACAAGTTTCTTTTTTGCTCCTGCTGTCAAAGTTACTGTTTCGATATTTTCTCCATGAAGACATACCATTAAACCGTAACGATCTTCTTGTACTAATTGTGCTGCCTTAGCACCTAATCTTAAACCAAGAATGCGATCAAAAGAGCTCGGTGTTCCTGCTCTCATGGTGTGACCAAGAACAACATCACGAACTTCAAATTCCGCCTGGTACTTTCGAAAAAATGTTTTCAAATCATCTCTGAGACTTAATTCTCGTACGATAATTTTTGACATATTTAATTTCGAGAGTAAAGGATTTCCAAAATCATCCTTAGGGAGTTTCTCAATTGTTTCTGCAGTAATCGTCTTGAAATCTCGTTTTAATGATTCTTTTGTTGGTACAGCCCCTTCACTGCAGGCAATGATATGGTGTTTTCGTTCTGCTTGTACACGTTCTTTTAATACATTTACAATATCTGTTTCAAAATCAAATGGTCTTTCAGGTATTAGAATTATATCGGCTCCTGTTGAAATCCCACTTACTAGAGTCAACCATCCAGCATCTCGGCCCATCACCTCCACAACAAAGATACGTTGGTGAGAGCGAGAAGTTGTTGTGATATTGTCCATTGTGTTAGAAGCAAGTTGTATGGCTGACCAAAATCCAAAAGTATAATCAGTACTCGAAAGATCATTATCAATTGTTTTTGGAACACCTACTATTTTAGCTCCAGCATATTGATGCATTGCTGCTGCCACTCCTAGAGTGTCATCACCTCCAATTGCTATTAGTGCATCAATTCCTAATGTTTTAAATTGAGAAGCCATTTTTTTTGCTGTTATTTCGATCTGTCTCTGCCTTTCAGTTGGATCCTTTATCCTTTTAGCCTCTTTATAAGGATTAGTTCGTGAAGTATAGAGTATGGTGCCCCCAATGGTGTGTAAATCATCTAATTTCGTTATCTCAAGCTCTCTAGTTAAGTTTTGAAGATAGCCTTTCCATCCCTTCTCAATTCCAATAACAGTATGTTTATTATCCATTGCTTTGAGGAGGATGCCATATAAGACACTATTCAGTCCTGGACAATCTCCCCCTCCTGTTAGAACACCAATAGTTTTCTTCATTCTCTTTCACCAAGTTATTTGAATTCAATAATATTTGAAAAAAGTGTCTCACAAATATGGAAGTAAAAAGATATTGTCCGCCTGAACCTAGATAATTATAACTAAGGCGAACGTCTTCTCTTTTGATCTTGTAGTTATAAGCTATTTAACGTAGTTTTCCATAGCAATGAGGACAGAAATAAGCTGAAGCTGGAACTGGTTTCCCACAGAATTTACAAGGTTGTTGTGCTCCTCCCGCAGGAGCAGCTTTCTTAACAACTTTCTTGACTTTTTTCGGTTGCGCCGTAGTCGACTTTATTGCCATTTTAGGTTGTTTCGCAGCTGCACCACCACCCCATTGTAATGTAGGTTCCCATCCACCAGGAGCAGCTTTTGCTTTGGGTACAGAAGGTCTACGACTTGTCACAACTCCCACAATGGTCACAACCAAACCAGCGATGGCAAGAAGTGCTGGAATGATCTGAGCAAAAAGAGTATATGTGATATCTACTCGACTGGCAAGCATGGAAATTCGACTATCTCCAGTATTGTCAATTTCAACAGACAGGTCATAATTAGCTGATGCTGCACCCGCATTGATAGAGGTGTAGATAGTAGCTAAAACTCGTCCACCCTCTCCTCCAGTATTGCCAGAGAATGTTCTGTCTGTTCCATCGATGTCAATATCCTGATCACCATTGTAAACAAGCACTGCATCACATTCCCACCCACCACCAACCCCTTGAAGATAGAAGGAGGCTTTTAACTGAACTCCCAATAATGGAAGTAGAACTCTGGGGATTCCAGGACTACCTGGAGTCAGATCTATCTGGACTCTGTCGTTTCGACTGATGGTCTCATTTCGAGCTTGACTTCCAGTTGTAGTATAGAAAGGATAAAGTGCAATTCCAAGCATCGGGAATAAAAGAGTAAATAACACAAATAAAAAGCCACCTAGGATTAATACAATGATTCCTGCTACCATAAGTTTTGATACCATCTTGGTCACCCTTCTGATTAATTCTTTTATGAGATTTGATTATCATATTTTAAGCTCAATGTATATACAAGACTCCGCGCATATCTTAAGAAACTTTCGAATTGTGATGGACTGAAAGAAAAACTAAAGAAAATTGATTCTGAACCTCCTGATTTAACCTATGGTCGAAAAATTTTGCAAAATATTGAGATTAATATTCAAAAGTGTGTTGGTTGTGCATATTGCTCAATGATCTGTCCTGTTGGAGGTTTTAGAGTAGAAGGGATATCACAATTCTTACAAAAATGTAATAAATGCGGTCTTTGCATAATGAGTTGTCCTGTCTCAGCAATAAAAACAAATTGGGGGGGGTAAAGTATCACAGAACATTATGATCAATTTATAGCAGGAGGAGGAATTGGTGGATTATTATCAGCAAGCTTATTGGCTCAACGTGGTCAGAAGAGTTTTCTTGTAGAAAAACTGCCTTTTTTTGGAGGACGATTCACATCAATCAAACATGATGGATTTGAAATACCTACTGGAGCGGTTCATATGATCCCACATTCCCGTAATGGCCCTTTGGGAGTGACTCTCTTACAGGATCTGAATTTATCTCTTAAAATCATCGAAAATGAATATTTTACAGCTTGGTATTGGCCTCAACACGAACCGATTCAACATAGAAAGTTTTGGGGAATTTTGAAAGCGTTTCCAAAAATGAGTCAACGGATTTTTATTTTTCGCAAATTATTTCCAAGTTTACGTCATTCAGAACGTCGAAATGAATCGTTTCATGAGTTTTTAGAAGCTAGGACTGAAGATCCTCAAATTTATAACTTCTTTAATGCACTAACAGGTTTTGCTTTAAGTATCGATATCTCCCAAATATCCACAGCAAGCATGTTTCGCTTTTTTAGAAGGTTATACCAAAGAGGACGACCAGGGGTTCCCATTGGAGGTTGTAAAGCTGTTACCACTGGATTAGTAGAATATATTCGTCAAAAAGGCTCGATTCTTCGAAAGAGCTGTGAATTGGTTCGACTAGAAATTGACGGTACTGAAATTAAATCAGCTATTTGTCGTGATCGAAAAACAAAAGAAGAATTCGCAATTTATGCAAATGATTTTGTCCTCAATATTGGTTATTTTCAGGTGAATGAATTATTATCAAGAAGTCATATCCCTTTTCGTTTGCCTACCATGCCAATTGCTCGAGGTGGTGGTTTTGCTTACCGATCTAAAGTGCCAATTCTTAGAACCTCGGTTGTGGCCCAATTTCCTGGAAATAAATATATAAAAGGGGCAGTAGAACCAACAAATATTTCCCCTAATCTCGCCCCACCTGGTGAGCATTTGTTATTAACTCATCAAGTTTTCCATTCCTCTGATATCATCCATGATACCCGTCGTGCACGGGATGAACTACTAGAAACATTTCCCCAACTGAAAGAGGAGGATGAATTGTGTGTTCATACATTTCATAAAGAGTGGCCCGTGAATTGGTCCACTCAAGGCAATGATCTATCAAATTCATCAGTTATCCCCAATCTCTTTTTCATTGGCGATGGTTTCAAAGGAAACGATGGTTGGATGATGACTGAAGGCGTCACTCATGGCGTGAAACAAGTAGTAGAAATAATTCTCTCTAAATCTAATTAGTTACATGAATAGTTTTTATCAATCATTTTTCATAATATATTATTGTTGAACAAAACATTTAGAATTAGTAACAAATATTTGATGAGTTACCAATCCAAAACTAAACAATCAAAAGAAATTATTTTTATAACAAAAATAAGATCACTCTTACTATCTAAGTCATATTGGGGCACGCACATGAAATACCAACACAAGAAGATTTTATTAGTAATTGTACTGCTTTTTTGCTTTGTCTCAACTAGCTTTGATGTTGCTCTTCCTCAACAAGGAACAGCTAGTAGTAACCAAGCAATAAGGAATATTGCTGTAATCTTGGATTCTCCAGAGTTGTACGATTCTTCTTTCATTAATGATGTTTTAAATGGGTTCGATCTTGTCAACCAAACATATAATATGAACTATACCGTATTCCCACTTACGAAATACTCTAGACCACCTATAACTTATTATTACGACGGAACACAGACTAATCATACGGAATTAGCAGATCAGCTTGCACAAACGGATCAATATGACTTAGTTGTACTGATGGGTTATGAGCTTAGACGTGAGAAAAAAGCTAATTACTTACCAGAACGTTATCCCGATACAAAGTTTCTCTTTTACGATTTATCTGGACAGGTTCCTTCGTATTTAGGGAATACCTTGGGTGATAATGCTGCGGTTTTTAGCTTCAATGAAAGTCATGTCGGTTTCATTGCAGGAACTTTAACAGCGGAAACAATATCTCCCACACCAGAAAAAATTGCAATGGTCTGTACTTATCGAAATACTTGGCCGAGCGAAATATCAAATCCTAAATCAGACCCTCGTTCGTGGCAGCTAATTTCGGGATTTCAGAGTGGTTTTTTGCGCAACACTACTGAAGTAGATATTTCGATATATTATGTAGACTATTTCTGGGAAAGCTGGACTGATTCTGACAAAGCAAAGAAATTAGCAGAAGATTTGGACAAGCAAGGTTATGATTTAATTTTCTCTGCTTTGCAGAATAATAATACCTTAGGAATTCTTGAGGGTTTCACAAATACTGTTGTCACAGTTGATTCAAATCGGACTTCAGTACCAAGTGTTGTTAAGAATAACACAAAAGCCATTCTAACCTTGTTTGAAAAATTCAACCGAAGTGAGGATAATTTTCCAGGAATCCACTCTCTGGGATTAGAAGAAAATGTATTCTATCCAAGTGGATGGGGAAATGTCACTAAAAACATGGAAAGAATCTATACTGATATAGTGGTCAATAAGATAGTTATACCCACGGACATCAAACATGCAGAAAATACCAATGGTTTCGAAATATTAGCTATAATCAGTATAATACTTTATATACCAATTCGAAAGAAGAAGAAAAGGTAAAAAACTAATTTTAGACATTCAATTCATTATCTCTAAAATATACATCCCAACAAATCGTAATGGAGACTCTTAATGGTATGGAAACAAGTAATAAATTTTGTATCATTGGAGGATCAGGATTTTATGACTTCTTAGAAGAACCGTCAAAGATCTCCATTACTACCCCGTTTGATTCTAAACCTGTAACTATCTACCAACAAGAATTCGAGGAGAAAATTCTATTCTTTTTACCTCGGCATGGAGGTCTTCATAACATTCCTCCTCACAAAATCAATTTTAAGGCTAATATATATGCTCTTCATTCATTAGCTATCCCCAAAGTCATTGCCACGAGTGCAGTAGGTAGTTTACGACCCTTAATAAACCCTGGAGATTATGTTCTCCTTGATCAATTTATTGATTTTGTCCGTCCAATAACTTTTTTTGATGGAGACTTTAGTGTTGAATTTCAGAAAGGAATAACGAAATCAGGGGTTGTTCATCTTGATATGAGCGAACCCTATTGTCCCGAGATTCGTAAAATTCTTTCAGAAGTTCTCAAGGATGATCATGATACACACACTGCAGGAACTTACGCAACTACAATGGGCCCTCGTTTCGAAACACCAGCTGAGATTAAAGCGCTACAACAAATGGGAGCGGATGTGGTTGGTATGACCAATTCATCCGAAGCAATTTTATGTCGTGAACTTGGGATTTGTTACGGCGTTTTAGCTGTGGTGACAAATATGGCAGCAGGCCTCCAGAAGCAACTTAGTCACAGTGAGGTTCTTGACATTTTCAACTCTCGTGCAGCAAGTCTAAAACAAATCTTTCATGACGTTATCACTCAGTTACCAGAGCAAAGAAATTGTACGTGCGCTTGGTATCTCCAAAAATGAGTTAAATCACGGAATATACACTAGGTTTAAATTTCCTAGAAATGATATAGGTTTATTGAGACTCTCTCCACTTCTTGTAATTCCTTAAGCAGCTTGTACAACAAAAATAGTGTCGAATTTCTTCAAATTTTTCGGTTTCATAACTCTCACTTATCTGTTTACCACAATATTCGCACCGAACGTTTAGGAGCTGACTCTGTTTAGGAATACGATGAGGATTCGCGAAAACTTCCTTCACAAGTATATTGATTTCTGCGTTTTTGACGTAAGAATGAGCTTTGATTTCTTCATACAAAATGTGGTGCATATTAAGTGGTTGATTTTGGGTTATCATCATAAGATTAAACTCATCTAAGACTTCAAATACCTCTCTTACTTCATTTACTGAAGTTAAGAACTTAATGAACTCTTTCTTTTCTTCTTTATCAACTTTAACCTTTATTAACGCAGCACTCTCGTTTGTCAATGAATGTGGATTTAAATAGACACCAATGTGATGGATAACTCCAATTTTTGTTAACTTATCAATGCGAGATTTCACAGTAGGAACTGTAAGATTAAGCTCATTCGCTAACTCGGAATAAGTAATTCGACCATTCTCATTTAAACGGTTTAGAATAGTTAGATCGGCATTATCCAATTCAATTTTCACCATTCAATCACATCATCCTTCTGAATTTAGTGTGTTATTGTATAATTTTTAAAATTTAAAGCTAATTTTCAAAATAAATTAGATAAAATTAGATAAGGTTTCATCTAATTTTCGTTAAAATCTTGTCTTATTTAGGTTCCATGTTATGAAAAGTGAAATTTATTCCAAATATATATATTTTATATTGATTGATGGATATTAAAACTATACTACGAAAAAAACAACATAAGGCTTTTACATCTAACAGATTAATGTGAAATAAAGCAGACCCTCACTCTAATCTCAATATAATTCCCTTCTCAGAGAGTTATCAAAGGTTTAATTTTTAAGTACATAATTCCTTAAGCTAAAGAAACTCTAGGTCATTTAGAAAATATTGCCTGTTTGATCTTAAGAAAGCATTAATAACCAATTGAAGTGTTTGAATTCAAAAAATGAAGAATTTAATATATGTAAAATAACAAATAATCAATTTAAGTGAGATGATATTAATGACCCAGCAATTAAGATGTCAAATATGTGATTATACAGAACCTGTTCCAGTTCATTGCAATCAACCAATGCATATTGAAAAGATTGATGGAAATGAGAAATTAGTCTGTTGGATGGGGGCTTCATGTGGAGTCCAAGATTTACCCTCTCATCACGACAAACCAATGCAAATTGAGCCATCAGGTTAACATAGGAGAAGGTGATCTTTATGCCCCAGCAGTTACAGTGTCAGATATGCGATTACGCAGAACCTGTTCCAATGCATTGTAAACAACCGATGCATATTGAAAATGTTGATGATGAAACGAGGTTGGTCTGTTGGATGGGGCCCGAATGTGGAGTCCAGGATATTCCCATTCATCATAATAAACCTATGCAAATTATAAAAGATGATGAACCCTTGGAAATAAAGCAAGTAGATGATATTCGAGCCTCCTCATCACCAGATGCCGTCAATCATACAATAGAAAAAATTCCTAAAACACAAATACCAGCTCTTGAGCTTCAACTAGCAAATTTAAGGATCACAGGGATGACATGTGCTTCTTGTGTTTCAACAATTGAAAATGAGCTAAACAAGGTGGAAGGGGTTGAAAGCGTTTCTGTCAACCTAATGACCGAAAAAGCACAGGTTCAATACAATCCAAGAAAAACTAATATTGACTCTTTAGTTACAGCAGTGGAAAACGTGGGATATGGAGCTAAAGATGCATCTCGATCTTCGCATACTGTAAATCTAGCAATTTCAGGAATGACTTGTGCAAGTTGCGTTAATACAATAGAAACAGCATTGACTAAACAGGATGGAATTATTGAACAAAGTGTCAATCTTGCAACAGAAAAAGCTCGTGTAGTCTTTAATCCAGGATATATTACAGAAAATCAAATTATTGATGCTATTAAAAATGTAGGGTATGAAGCAAAGAAAATATCTTCTTATAGAATGACTTCTGAAGATAAAGAAAGTCTTGAAAGAGCTAGAGAGCTCCGACTCCAAAAATTACGACTGTTGGGGGCACTCATCCTTAGTGTGCCCATTTTAATACTTAGTATGGGACCTATGATAGGGTTATCGATTCCATTACCTTTTCCAGAAAATATGGTCCCAGGAGTAGCAAATCATATCTTGATAATTATGATACTCACCGTTCCTGTGATGTTCGTTGCAGGATGGCAATTTCATTATGGTGCCGTGAAAGTGCTTCGTCATGGACAATTTAACATGGATGTCCTTGTATTTTTAGGAACTAATGCTGCATTTTGGTATTCAATACTTGGAATCCTAATTCAAGATCCAGAAGCAATATTTTTCGAGACTGCTGCATTATTAATTACTTTTCTTCTCTTAGGAAAATATTTGGAGGCAAGAGCGAAAGGACAGACATCTCAAGCTATTCGAAAGCTAATAGATTTACAAGCTAAAGAAGCTACATTAATTCGTGATGGGAAAGAGGAAAAGATTCCAATCGAGGAAGTAATGGTTGGGGACTTGCTATTAGTTCGACCAGGAGCGAAAATTCCTGCCGATGGAATTGTTATTGAAGGAAGTTCTACTGTCGATGAATCAATGATTACTGGTGAATCGATGCCTGTAAAAAAAACCATCGATAGCCAAGTTATCGGTGCAACTCTCAACAAAAATGGATTACTTACCATTAAAGCTACTCGTGTTGGAGCGGACACTGCATTAGCTCAAATCATAAAACTTGTTGAAGATGCCCAAGCTTCTAAAGCTCCGATTCAACGACTCGCTGATATTGTAGCAGGACGTTTCGTTCCAACAGTGATTGTAATATCATTGTTAACCTTCTTTTTCTGGTATACCGGAGGCTTAATTGGTTTTTTACCAACCACTTTATGGGGTCAACAAATTAACAGTTTCGTGTTCCCATTTAAACTAATGATAGCAGTACTTGTAATTGCTTGTCCCTGTGCTCTAGGACTAGCTACACCTACTGCTATTATGGTTGGCACAGGAAAGGGTGCTGAACAAGGAATTCTTATTAAAAATGCAGAAGCTTTGGAAGGTACTCACAAAATAGATGCAATTGTATTCGATAAAACAGGTACATTGACGAAAGGTAATCCAAAGGTTACAGATACAATAGTTCTCATGGAGGACAAAGTAGAAGATGAAATTCTGGCATTGGTAGCCTCTGCAGAAAAAGGATCTGAACATCCTCTTGCTCAAGCTGTCATTGAAACAGCTGAAGAAAGAGGAATCGATCTCTATGAGCCCAAAGATTTTGAGGCAATTCCTGGTCATGGTATTCGAGCTCGAATAAATGGGGATATAATTACTGTTGGAAATCGTAGATTATTTGAAAATATAGGAATATCTTTAGATGATTTTGAAGTAAATATACAGAAATTAGAAAGCCAAGCTAAAACTGTCGTCATTTCCACAATGAACAACAAATTCCTCGGATTACTTGCGATTGCTGATCCACTGAAAAAAACCAGCAAAGAAGTGGTTGTACAATTACAGAAGATGGGGATAGAGGTATACCTTGTAACAGGGGATAATGAACGTACAGCGAAGGCAATTGCTTCTCAAGTAGGTATCAAAAACGTCGTTGCTGAAGTTTTACCAGAAAATAAAGCAAAAATTGTGGAAGAAATACAAGTCAAGGGAAAATTTGTTGGTATGGTTGGTGATGGGATAAATGATGCCCCGGCACTAGCACAAGCAAATATTGGTATAGCTATAGGCAGTGGTACAGATGTGGCCATTGAAACAGGGGATATTGTTCTTATAAAAGAGGATCTCCGCGATGTAGTCGCCAGTATTCAGCTAAGCAAAAAAACCATTTCTAAAATTAAGCAGAACCTCTTTTGGGCCTTCATATATAATTTGGTGGGAATTCCAATCGCTGCTGGCATCTTATTCATTCCTTTCGGAATCACTCTGGTTCCCGAAATTGCTGGAGCCGCTATGGCACTGAGTTCTATTTCTGTCGTTACTAATAGTCTTTTGTTAAGGTTTTTCACCCCCAAGATTCAAAAAAGTGTTCCTACTTAATTTTTTTATAAATATAAACAAGTTAATATTGATGTATGAGTATGTGAATCTTCTTATTTTAGATTGTGTAATTACGACAGAATTATAAATTCCAAGCCTCTCAAGAAAACTGGACATCACTAACATTATAGTGTGATTGAATTCAAAAAAAAACTCTTCAATGTCTTTTGATGAATCTTTTCACATTGTAGGAACGATCTTAACAATGTATGAAGCAAATCCTATCCAAAGATTAGCTGATGTTGACTATTCCAGAGCTGAAACTTTTGGGGAAAGAGCCTGTTCACTTTCTCGTCTACTATCAAAAGGATATAATGTCCCAAAAGGAGTAGTAATCACAACTAAAATTTTTAAACGATTTTTAAATAATATGCCAGGTGCAAAACGAATAGATCATCTAATTGCTCATGCTACTCCAGAGAATTCAGGGGAAACTGCTGAAGAAATTCAAGAAACTATAATAAGTTCTCCAATGCCAATGCAAATGGCAAATCCGATTGCTGAGGAGATTTATAAGTTACTAGATATAATTAAATCAGATTCTGTTGTAATCAGAACGTCTGCTCATGTTGAAGACTCCTCCAGACATATCTGTTCTGGTCGAGGGGTTTTCTTTCATCTTAAAGAGATTCATGATATTATACAAGTTATTAAAAGTTGTTGGGCATCCGCTTTTACGGCAGATGTGCTTATTGACCTAATACAGGCTGGTTTACCTCCAGATAACGTCAGAATTGCAATCATTGTAGAGGAAATGGTTTTAGCAAAAGTCTGTGGAGTTATAAGTGTAAAAAATGATGTCAAAGATCTCCATATTAGAGCTAATTGGGGGACACAAGTACATGAGGAGAAAAACGGTATCTATTGTGATCACTTTATTGTCGATGAACAGAAGGTTGGAGAACCGCTCGAGACTTTTGCCTCTTACAAACATAAAATTTCTCATATTCCCCCTAATACTCGTCACGCGGTTGTCGTTGACAATTTACCAGAGCAAAGAAATGCCCTGTCTTTGAATCAACAAGATATTACAACTCTTGTCCAACTTGCGAAGAAAGTGCGTCGAGATTTTGAGGTTGATTATGATATTGAGTTTATTTTTGACAATGAGGGAACTTTATGGTTATTAGATGCCATTCCACGGGCAGCACATCGAAATATTCATCGTATTGGGACAGCTGTTGTACAAGCGCAAGATACAATAAATAATGGGGAGTAAAAACCATCAAGAAGCAAATAATGTGAGTTCTAAAGCTTCTTTAACAGGAGTTCTTAATTGATAGAAAACTTCCCGCCCTTTTTTCGAATAATTGATAATTTTTTCTTTTATAAGACTTTGACATTGATACGTGAGGGAGGATTCCTTAATTCCAGTTCGTTCCTGTAAATCTGACCGCTTAATTTTATTATTTTGTAACGCTAAGAGGAGCATTTCTTCGAGTAAAGGTTTCCAAGAAGTTGTAATACTTTTTAATTGTGTAAGAGATTGTATGAGTGGTGAGGAATCTATATTATTATCTTTTTGTAATTCAGGCCAGATTTTATCATCGTTAGATTGTGAAGACTGGAGATCATGTTCGTAAATAATTTTTAACGCAGGGTCAAATCCTAAGTATTGGGCTGTTTTGTGTATTGATCCTGGAGTTATCTCTCCTTTTTCTTGGTTTTCAAGATCTAAAATCACATTTCTAGTAAGCCAAAGTGCTAGCCCTGGCAATCCTAATGAGCGTTTTTGTATAGCGTTTACTACTACTGGTGAAAATAAACTTGGTTTTCCCAAACATTCGGCCCTTTTTTTGATGATATTTTCTATTTCAGGGGGAGAAGGACGTTTATAATGATATTCAAACGGCTCTGTATCAAAGACTTTAATTCTTGAGGTTTTATGAGAAAATCGTAACCAGTAATGTTCTATTGAGTTTAAAATCGTTACAACGAGGATCCTTTCGTGCCTTGAACGATCAGTAAGATTCTTCAGGGATTGTTGTGTTAAATGACTCCATATAGGGTAAATATTATCAAAAAAAAAGAGTTGAGTAGGATTAAAATCAGCTTCCTCCCACCAACTCCAGAAGTGAGAATCATAAGCTCTGTATTGCGTATAATCTTCTCCAAGATTTCTATTGAGTTCATTAGCGATCTGTTGAACAGAGGTACTCTTCCCACTTCGTTGAGGCCCGATAATTATGAGCTGTGAGTATAATTCATCTTTTGAGGAAGAGGCATTCAGAATTTGACCCAAAATTTGGCTTAATTTATGGACCTCACTTGTTAAAACGAAAGAATCAGGAGATTTTAAAATAAAATCATCTTTGAAAGCATCAGCTAAAGAACGTGTTTCTTCGAATAATTGCTTCCAATCAGCTGCTTGTGATTTCCCTTCTTTGAAAGCGTCATAAATTGAAGGCAGGGTAGTATTTCTCCTTAGGACTTGAATGCTTTAGGAAAATTTTACTCAAAGGAACCCACCTGGTTTGTATCAATTGAACCTTTTAAAATGTTTGAAATTTGAAATATCCGACAATAATCTATATCCACATAACATGCTTTGAAATCATGAGAGTTTTTGGTTAAATATAGATTGATATTTACAAAAAGAGATCTAAGTATATAATTAATTTCTTACAGACAATTTAGATCATAATTATCCTTTTTTTTTCCATTCTTAACCATAGAAAAGGACGTTATTGTTTTTCTATAGTAAAAAGAGTTAATAATGCAAAAGATGTACACAATGTAACAATGTGAGATAAATACTTTTAGATGGGAAATTCCCTTGTTGGGGTCGCATTATAACACATAGAGAGTACTTATTTCTTTCAAGAAACATTATTGGAACATTCTATTATGCAGAACTCAAATCGATCATTGTTACATCATTGTTACTCTCATCTGTTCACTATAATAGATGATTTAGGATCATTAAAATACCTTATTCCATTTTTCCTTTTAGTTCATTTCACTTTAGCTTTGTTTATTCCTCCTTTAGTAACAAGTGATTTTGAACGAAACCTTTTCTATGGGAAATATTTCTGGGAATATGGTTTCAGTGTTTATGATATGACACCTTTGGAAATAGATCCTCTATATAACGTCAGGGATACTCTAACGGGGGAATATTCCTACCCCAACACCACTTATGACTATCCTACTATACAATTACTTTTCTGGGCTGGATTATCTATTTTACCCTTTTCATCAGTAATCGCAAAGTGGTTTTTATCGTGTGTTGATGTATTTAATTTCTTTGTTATTTATTCTTTAATAAGGAGCAGAAAAGGAGAAGAAAATGAGTGTACCCTATCGGAAAAAGGATTTGCATTTTCATACTTACTCTTATCTATTCCTTTTTCAGCTATTGAAGGACAAGCGACTGCAATAACCATCTTATTTCTCTTACTCCCCTTATTTTTATATAATCGGTATCAGATAGTCAGTTATTTGAGTATTGGAATTGGATTTCACTGGAAATACGTTTCTGTTCTTGTACTTCCTTATCTCTTGATATTAGATCGGAAGTTAGTTAAACAGGCATTACTGGGGTTTTTAACCTCGATATTCAGCATTGTACTACTTTCATTTCCCCTTCTTTACTCTAGTTTTATACTGAGATACCTCAGTTCATTTGGAAATTTAGGAGAATATTCAGGCCAACTTCCATCCAATCCCTTTTTCATATTCTATCCCAGCATTTCATCAGTTTTATCTTCTGGAATTTTAATTCTAGCTGTTATATTCTGGGTAGGTTATCTTCCGAAAGATAAAACCATGAAGAGGAGCTTTAATGGAATATTAGAACGTATATATTGGTTACCTTTTATTCTTTTACTAATTTTCCTTAAAATCTATAGTACTGCATTCCCATGGTATTGGATGTGGTTTTTCGCTTGTCTAACCATTCTTCCATGCCAGGATCGTAAGTTATTCATGATTCTACTTGGATTTACGTTCACTATTGGTTTAATAGACTTCATCCAAATGACTGTTGGTATCCCAGTTTTTCTTGAATTTTTTATGTAGTTCAATTGATATTCTAGATTGAAATCGTTCGTCCTCGCGTAGCAAGAAGTATTGGTATGTCTAAGATTTCCTGGTACATTTCAGGGTGTTCTGTATGAATTGGGATCACTAATTGTGGTTGAATTTCCTCTACGATTCTTTTAAGATCACTACGGGGAGCATGGCCACTTGCATGGTATTGTTTAAAATCCAATTGAAAATGGTTAACCCATTCCTGAAGTCTCCTGAAATCGATAGCTCCCTCTTCATCGAATGGCTCTCCATGACTGTAGAAATAGGTAGATTTTTTAGGGTGAGGTTGAATATCAATGAGATCTGTCAGGTTCCAGAACTCACAGTGAAAGATATATTCGGTTTGATCAAAATCTGACGATTCGACCATAGAGTGGTTTTTAAAAAGAAAATTTTCCCATTTGTAGTATTTTCTCTTAGGTCGTTTATAGATTTCAATAAGAGGATCATCTAACGTGGGAATCTCAAGATGAGGATCATCCTGTAATAGTCGAAGCAGGTATGCTTGCTTAACGTTTATCAACAGTTTTCGGCCATTCTCTTTAGCAGCTAAGTAGAAAGAACGAAAACGATCGATATCTCGTAAACTATAATTGGCAATCGCTAAACCATCAGTCCTTGTGATCGCTTGTGACAGTTCTTCCTGTACTTTTCTCTCATTCATGTCAAAATCTTCATTAATATTCGTACCTTCAATCAACAGAACATCCAGATTCTTTTGCTTTGCAACTTCAATAAAATCCTTAGTTAAATCTTCTCTCCAACCGTGTAAACGAAGATCACCCGTATATCCTAATTTTTTTTGCTGACCTTCAACAATAAAGCTATAAGAACCAGGTAGAGAATGGTCGACATGTATGGGAGTTATTTCAAAATCCTTTAGTTGAATTACGTCGCCAGTCCGAAACGTTCTAAAATTAGAGGGATTTTCAGCAGTTGCTTGCCAAATATAAGGCCGTCCAAAGCGGGTTCGTGTTGTATCTTGGATTGACTGAATAATTGTTGCTGTAGTTTCCCCCATGAAGATAGGGATACTCTTATCAATGAGATTCAAGTTTCCAAAATGATCTAAATGTGCATGAGATAAAAGACACGCATCAACAGTATGTTCAGAGAATTCATTGTCCAATGCATATTCTTGAGCATAGAGGCCTTTTATTCTAGGTAAAATATCGAATTCAAGAAAATCTTTAAGACCTTGGAATGTACGTGGAAGTAAAAAGCCTTCAAAATAGGTTCCCTCTTGTTTAAAACTTTTCCCGAAATCCAACAATATTTTTGTACTGTTTGTCTCAACAAGGATCGTGTTTCCACCTATCTCATTAACCCCACCATAAGGTATTACTTGCATTGTCATGTCTTTCCTTTGTAAATAGTAACTCTCTCCTTTTACCGCTTTTGAAAAATTAAGGCGTAATGATGGTGAATGTTCGGTACAAAAGAGTAGGGATACCCATATGGCCGTAAAGTCTTCTGATTCTGAAGCCAGATGCGTTCCCCTAAGAATTTATAATCTTTTGCTAATTTAAGGGCTAACTCAAAGGCTAGAGGATTTATTTCCCCCTTATCTCGAATATTTTGGACAAAGATCACTAAATGTCCATGTTCTAGCAATAAATCTTTGATCAACTTGAAAAAAATGACAAGTTCTGATAGGAAAGTAACTCGCTCCTCAATCATTCCCAAATCCTTTGGATGTTCCCCATACTTAAGATCTAATCCCTTTTGAAGACGTTTTTGTTGATTATAATCCTTTTTTTTCTTCAATATACGCCAATATGGAGGTGATGTGATACAGAGAGAGAATTTCTCTCCATTTTGGATTAGAGTTTTCACAATATCTCGGGAATCACCTTGATGAATAGGAAGGTCTGTACGAGCCCGTGCTGTCTTCACGTATTTTTCATAAAGTTCTATCCCTATTCCTTGTCGTCCACACTCATCACAGGCAACTAAGGTTGATCCTGTGCCTAAAAACGGATCCAAGACACTATCTCCCGGTTTTGTGAAAAATTCAATGAATTCACGAATCATTGGTGGAGGAAATGAAGCGGGATGTAAGTCAATTTCATGGGAAATATCACTTGATTTTCCATCAGCTATATACCATGATTTTGTGAAACGGATCCATTGACGTCCAGTAAGGCTATTGAGCTTATTTCGGGAGTCAATCTTTGGTTCGTCACCCATCACTAACCATCTTTACTCATTTGGGCTCGTGTTTAAAAATATTTAAACCATCCTATTTTTAGTCTCCTAATGGATGTTCTTCTGTTATGAAACTTAGCTGTCTGGTTTTTGATGTGGACGGTACACTTGTTGATAACGCCAATCTCATTATTCGATTATTTCAAGAGGTAGTTTTGAAGTATCTTGGTAAAAAAATGAGTAAACAGGATGTAATTTCTTTATGGGGACCTCCTGGTGATGAAATATTCAAAAATGTTTTTCCCTCTAATGTTTTGACCCCTGCTTGGAATGAATTCTTATATCAGTATAATACAATCCATCCTACCAAAGGTTTTTTTTCTATTGATCAATTAAATGACATGAAAGAGCATGTTCAGCACTTAACAATTTTTACTGGGAAATCAAGAAAAACAATGCAAATGACCTTAGAAAAACTCGGAATTACTCAAATTTTTGATATGGTACTAACTGGAAATGATGTAGAACGTTCAAAACCTTATCCAGACGCGTTATTTCGTATAATAAGCGTTTTAAACTTAAATAAAGCTGAAATTTTGTTTATTGGGGATAGCCCTCTAGATGTAATAGCTGGAAAAGCTGCTGGAATAAAAACTGCTGCTGCCCTTTGGGGAACCATTGAAGAATCAAAACTTATTGCAAGTCAACCAGATTATATCTTTAAAACTCCAGAAGAGCTAATGCATTTCGTGTCTAAGCAATAGGTCAACCTAAATGACTAGTCGTTTGATAGAACAAAGATTTCCTATTTATGAGGTTAGCAAACTAGCTATCCCCGAAAGAAGTAGTTATAAACCAATTTATCAAATTTCAAAATGGTTTGCTAGACGGTCCTCCTCTACTTTTCGAGCCTTACTTTTGGGAGCGTTATTACCCCCGTCTGCAGACCTTATGGCAAACTTCTATGACGATCACGACTTTTCCAATGTTACTGTGATCGATCCTTTTGTGGGAGGAGGGACTACTGTCATCGAAAGTTTACGTCTAGGTTTAAATTGTATTGGTATAGATATTAACCCTGTTGCATGGTTTATTACAAAAACAGAAGCTGAACTAGTGAATTTAAAGGAACTTCAACAATGGATTCAAGACTGCGAAAAGAAGATTAAACCTCAAATCAAAAAATGGTACATAACTAAATGTCCAATATGTAACCACCAAGCTGACATCATATATGCACATTGGGTTAAATTGGTTCCCTGTTTGACATGTAATAACCAGATTTCTCTATTTCGAGATTTCTTAGTTGCCATAAAAGGTGAAATTTCCTCTATATTATGTCCTTCATGTGTTACTGTTTTTAATCACTTAGGTTCTATTCCAACGTCACTAAAATGCCCACAATGCCAATTTAAATTCAATCCACTAATGGGGAATCGGATTGGACGGAATTCCTGTAAATGTTCGAAGTGTGGTGACACAACCAATATACTTGACGCTCTAAAGAATAATCAACAAATTTTAAAAAGTAAATTATACGCTATCGAAGGTTTTTGTGAAAATTGTGCAAATGATCAAGACTCGCCTCTCAAAACCACCAGATTCAAATTCATAAAAGGGATTTCTAATTCTGATCTTGATCTATTTAATGCTGCAAAAGAGTATTGGATACGTTCTTCAGTTAAATTTCAGTGGCCAAGAGAATCGGTTCCATTTGGAGTAGCAACAAAGACCCTTCATAACCATAATTACAAAAAATGGGTTGATTTATTTAATGAACGTCAATTATTAACTCTCACATTGATCCTCCAATATATTCATGAGATTCCTGATTCTCGTTATCAAGAGATGTTCTTAGCGGCATTTATAAATCTTCTAAATCATAATAATGTCTTTACAAGGTATTCTCCTAAAGGTCAGAAAGTAGAGGGGATTTTTGCCCGACACGACTTTCATCCTCTCTCCACATTTGCTGAGAATAATGTTTGGGGAACAAAATATGGAAGAGGGACTTGGAAAAAATGTCTTAGTCGCCTGTTGAAGGGAAAAGAATATAATCTTACTCCTTTTAACTATCAACGAAGTCTTTCATCAACAGGAAGATCAGTCAAACAGAAATTTTTCTCAGGAAAAATTGATGGAAAAGCTATTTCTGAATATTCTAAAGAGTTTCCATCAATTGATAAAAAATTATTATTACTTTGCCAAGACTCGGAAGATATCAAAGATCTTCCATTATCTATTGATCTCATCATTTCAGATCCTCCCTATGCTGATAATATAAACTATTCAGAATTATCAGATTTTTTCTATGTATGGTTACGTTTAGTTCTTAAAGATAAATACAAATGGTTTGTAGCAGAAGAAACACCGAAGGAAGATGAAGCTATTGTTAGTCCTGATCGGCTCTTAAACTACTACGATAAACTAGTTGAGATATTTAGTGTTATAAAATCGAAGCTTAAGCCTAGCGGTTTATTAGTTTTTACCTTTCATCACTCTGATAAACGAATATGGCTCAAACTAGCTGATGTTATTTTAAGATCTGGATTTCAGGTAGTTAAAACACATCCAATTCCGAGTGAAGCTCGTAATGTCCTAAACATTCAAAAAAAGAGAGCCATCGCTTTTGATTTAGTTGTCGTTTGTCGTATTAAGATTCAAAAGCAACACCAACACATTATTTTGGATGAATTCATGAATATTTTTGAACAGCAGTACAAAGAACGGCTTGAAACATTCAGAAAAGCAGATATTGTAGTTAAAGATTTTGATTACTTAGCAATTTATTCAGGAATACTTCTCGAAATGGATTCTAAATATCAGGTTGTTACACATTCAGGGAATCTTCTACCTCAACAAGAGGTTTGGGAATCGTGTTATGACCTAGTCGCTCCATCATCTTAACGTGTTCGAAATGATAAGTGAATCAAAATACGAACTCATAATTGGAGATGTACTTGAAACATTACCATGGAAAGCAAGAGAACGACTCTTTGATTTAATCATTGCTGATCCTCCATTCGGAATTGCGTTTAATAAATCTAGTCATGAGTATGGAGCTGATGATTATGATTTATATGAAGACAAATTCACTCCAGAATCATATTTCCAGTTTTCTAAAGCATGGATTGAATCTTGTCATGAAGCTTTAACAGAAAATGGGAGTCTTTATATTATTTCAGGATGGACTAATTTACAATTTATCTTGAATGCCATCGATGAATCAAAATTCCATGTGTTAAACCATGCAATATGGTATTTTTCGTGGGGGGTGTATACAAAGAGACGATTCGTTACAAGTCATTATCATATCCTTCTATTGGTTAAAAATAAGAAGAATTATCAGTTCTATAAGCAGAAACATTATGATGAAGACGTATTCTTCTGGCCAGAGTATAATCGGGGTAATGATCCTCACCGAATTAAAGGACATCCGTGTCAATTACCAATTGTTCTTTTAGAAAAATTAGTTCTCACCTCTAGCTCACCTGGTGATCTTGTGGGTGATGTTTTTTCAGGAAGTGGTGGTACGATATTAGCAGCACGTCAAACAGGCCGAGACGTAGTAGGATTTGAAATTAGAGAAGAATACAAAGAAATTATCCAGCAGAAAGCACGATTCGGAAAACTTGTTACCCCTTCAAAAAAACAATCCACTTTAGAAAGGTTTTTACAAGAATAATTTGAATTTACAGAATAATCGATGAATGATTTAGAACAAAAGTTTTATTGATTTACAGATTTTCACTGTCAAGTGGTTTTTTTTTTCTTGATTAAGTATATGTTATTAAACTGTAATAGTTAAATGGAATAATGATCACGATGGTTCAAGAAACTGATTTGGTAATAGTCGGAGGAGGCCCAGCTGGACTAACTGCAGCAATATATGCGGTTAGAATGGGTCTAAACACAGTTGTCTTTGAAGCTGAGGCCGTAGGGGGTGTTGCTTTAACAGCAAAAGAGATAGCAAATTATCCGGGATTTGTATCGATAACTGGGCCAGAATTAATGGATAAGATGAAAGCTCAAGCAGAGCATTGTGGAGCTAATATTATACTTGATACTGTAACAACAATTGACAAAGCAGAGATGATCGTCAATACTTCAAAGGATCGCTGGAAAACAAAAGCTATAATTATCGCTACAGGATCTAAGCGTCGAAAACTCGGATTACCAAATGAAAGGGAACTAGAAGGGACAGGATTATCCTACTGTGCTATGTGTGATGCACCATTACACCGAGGAAAAGTTGTTGGTCTTGTTGGCGGTGGAAACACTGCTGCTCATGATGCAATCTACTTAGCTGGCGTTGCTCGAAAGGTTTTTCTGATTCATGAAGAAGAAAAACTCGATGTTGATGATGCTCTTGCCAACCAAGTCTTGTCGCATAACGAAGTTGTACCAATGTTCAACAGCAAGATTGATGAAGTTATTACTAAACATGAAAGCATACGAAAACTAGTCATTAGAAATCAAAACACTGATGAGACTTCCGAAATTCGGGTAAAAGCACTCTTTGTCGCTATAGGGGAAGACCCCTTTAAACTCGCAACACTAATTGGAGTAAAAACAGATCCTTCTGGTAGTATAATTGTTAATAACAATCAAGAAACAAATATTGAGGGTATATATGCTGCTGGGGATGTTACAGGTGGTATTAAGCAAATTGGAACGGCAGTCGGAGAGGGTATCGTTGCAGCACAGAAAGCAGGTTATTATATTAAAAGAAAAATTAGAATGAGTAAAACAGAATAAACAACTGTGTTACCTTAAAGAAATACACGAGGAGAGTCAAGTGGTAAAATTTCCAGAAATTATTACATCTCTTCCAGAAGCAATTATTCCTTTAGAAGGTGTTAAAGGTTGGATTGCTCAAGGAGAAGATTTTCAAATCGCTTTTTTTGAGATAGAACCAGGAAATCTCCCCCCACATAACCATTCTGCCCAGTGGGGGATAGTTATAGAAGGAGAGATGTCTTTGACAATAGGAGAGGAAACCAAGAAATATCAGAAGGGAGATAGCTATTATATACCTGAGGGAGTTATTCATCAAGCCGAATTCCATACCTATTTTCGTGCGCTTGACTTTTTTGCAGAACCAGAGAGGTATAAAACGAAAGAAGAATGAATTTCTGTTAAATGTTCTATTGAAGATCAGAGAACGGAAGGGTCTCACTTATCTCGTAATAACGAAGAATCAATTTGTTAAGCTGCAGAATTGAATCTTCTTCTGTGGATTGACCTTTTGAAATTTTCTTAGCTAATTGCACAATTTGGTGGTACAAAGGATCAGAAAAATCAGGATTCTTGAGTGGAAGACGTTTAAGATTGTGAATTGATATCGCATTTGTGTATCTTGAACCTAAGTTGAATTGAGTCTCATAAAACCATTGGTAGAGAGAAGAATTGAGAACGGAAAGAAAGAAGAATAGTAAATCAGGGCTATCACTGTATTCAGGTTTTAACGTCAAATTATAGACATTTTGAGTAGTCCAATAACTATTTGACTCATATGCAGCACAGAGATAAGGCTTGATTTTTTGAATTACAATCTTGGGTGAAGTATAGATAGAGGGATTTTTCTTGGATCTAAATTTAAATGTAGGATTAATGAAATGAGTAGCAGGAATTAAAAAAGCTTCAAAATCGTCTCCTGTCAAAATAGGTTGAGTGTGATGAGACGTAGGTTCATTAGATATCAAAAATTTCGTTTTTAAGTCACCTTGAGATAGTGGTTGTTTACAAATCGAACAAATTATACTAGGTTTTCTACTTGATAACGGGACCCATTCTGTACAATTGGGGCAAAACATGATTCCACCTCGTTTAGAAAGTTCTTCTCCTCTTCGAATTGTCAGAAAATGGTCCAAAGCGGTAGAATTTTTATTGATAAGCTGGATTAATTTGGTGGATTGTGGATCAAAATCCTTAGAAAAGATATAATCTATATTTGTTAAATAAGAGGTTTGAGGAACATGTGTTTTACCATCAATAACAACAAAGTGTTCTGGAGGAATTTCATTATTATGTAAACCAATTATCGTTATAAATTCCTGGGTGACATCTTGAAAAAGTCCATGAAAATTGATAGAAAGGATTTTAAAATTCTTAACAAGAAATTCTCTTAGATTGGTATACTGATTGGATCGCGTGACATTTTTAGGAAGAAGATAAGCCAATATCCCATTGTCTGGATTAAGCAGACGAGTGGCTTGATAAACGAATAACGAGAAAGTATTGAGATTTCTTTTTGGACTTTTTAGCTTATACTTACGTTGATAATGATCTCTTTGTGTTTTAGTTAATTTTCCTCCCCAAGGAGGATTACCAAGTATAATATCAAACCCTTTTGAAGTAGGAGGAAGTTTAATCCAATCTGAATGTGAACTCTCTAAAAAGTCCCCAGTGATGATATTATCATGTAAGATTGTATTCACAAATGCTAGATTAAGATTGGGAATAACCGTACCGAGGGTTTTATGACATTTAGAGGTAGTTTCGGAATCAATTTCCATCCCGAAAAGATTGTGTTGAATGATGTTAAAAAAGGCTTCTTCAGGATTTTCTTTTTCTAAGCTCAATAAATCATTAATTTTGTCCTTAAGCGGTATTATAGCTATCAAACATGCTTTTAAGAATTCTCCGTCCCCTGCTGACCCGTCAAGTATCCTAATATTTTCTAAGGTACTTCTTAATTTCTCTAAAATTAATAAATCGGATGTATTCAAGATATCTTCAAGAGAAGAAAACTTCGAGTTAGTTTGAGAGTTTATTTGTGCAATTAGAAACTGTTTAAGGGCTGCTTGTGTTAGTGATTTCGCTAGATGGGTTGGAGTATAAAAAGCGCCTAAATTTTTCCTGTGTCGGGTTTGGGAATCCATTTCGATATTTTTCGCCCTTTGTCTTGTTTTGTCTCACATAAGTACTCTGACTTTAAATATAGAGGAATGTCTGAAGAGAGGAAAGATGTCCATTGAGAAGATTAAAACATTCGATATCAGTCCTCAATTTCAAAATCAAAAAGATCATCAATTCGGGTTTTTCTTTCCTCGACTTTCACTTCTTGAGTTTTTTGTAACTGCTTTTGAATGATTGGTTTAAGAAATTTCGGTCCGAAAAAGATACCAGATCCAACAAGCGCTCCAATAATTCCAAGAATAGCCACAAGTCCAATTAGAGGGCCAAGTACATCAGGAGGAACTTCCTCTACAAAATAGTGCTCCTCATCAGATTCACTTAGTCGGCCTTTGAGGTCGTTAACAGTCACATAATATATGATTTCTTCTCCTTGTGCTTGGGGTGGGATAACTGCTTCGAAATCCCACTCATCACCTCTCTCATCAACCAAAGTCATGGGGATACTTTGCCATTCATCTTCAGAAGCGAGTTTCCAGTAAAGAGTAACTGAGGATTCATCAATTCCAACTGCATCAGTGATGGTTACTGCTATTATCACTTTATCATCACGGGTGGGAGCTGTGGGACTGTGTTCTATCGAACTAACGCTTGCTTCATCGTTATCTACGGCAATCTCAAATTCCTCTACGGTTTCATGCCCTACTTCATCACTAACTTAGACAGATAGTGTGTAAAAACCATCATTTACGATTGTTGTATCAATTAGAAATTCAGCGTTTGAATAATCCCAGGAGTCTGGGTAAAAGTTCCGACCCCCAACTGAGATAGAGATGTTTGTGAATGCTACATCATCAACAGTACAGGATATTGATATTTCCCCTTCTAAAGCCTCGTCATTAGATACACCTGAAACTTGGAGCTGAACCTTTTCAATCCGATATCAATTAAGAAGGGAATATATCAGAAACCATTAAGTGAAAAGCAACGAAAAATGATCTTAGAAGTTCTCCCTCAAGAAGAATATCTTTGTGAATGGTGTGGAAAGCCATTTTCTAGAATAAAAAACTTACGACTCCATATAAAACATTCACCATGCAACCTTGGGCAGTTTTCTTGTTATGTGTGCAATAAAGGACTTTTCAGCAAGACAGGATTATTAGGGCATCTAAAATATTCCCATTATATCGATAAGAATGATAGAATCTCACGAGTATTTAATCTGATACGACAATACTAGAATAGAGTATTACTGTATTATGACCTAGATTCTAAAATTCAGAATTCGAAGAAATTCTTGGGATCTAATATGAGAGGTTTGACTCATGTTTTTTTCGGGATTGGGTTTGTTAGTCTGTTGCTAGGGATCTTCAAAACGCCAATCATCCTGTGGGGAATCGGAACATTCTTGATCGCACCAATTTTTTCACGATTGCCAGATCAAGATCAAAAAATTGCACGAATCACATTTAATCAGATTGTTCCTCACCGAGGTAAAGGAACACACAATTTATTATACGGTATTCCATTATTTCTTTTGATTGTCATCCAAGGTATACCGATAGTAGGTTCATTACTGATTACGTTGGTTGGATCAATTTTTGGAGCAATTTTTATCCATTCTTTTGTTGACGCTTTTAATCATAGTGGAGTGTGGATAGGGATTTTTCGTGTGAAAGGATTTCTAGATTGGGATTCCTTTTGGGGAAATTTAAGTTTCAAAATATTGGGAATTTTACTATTCTTTCTCTCCTTACTCTGTTATATGGAATTATAACACTAATAAACAATTGATTTCTTAGTAGCAATCATAAAAACCAGAATCATATAAGCGAATACAGGTTAAGGGGCAAAAAAAGAAAAGGATGTGGGTTAAGAGGTTTATCCTTTCTAATATCCATTTCTTGATATATGATGATAAAAACGAAAAACAACAACTAAACTGACTATAGTACTAGAAAAGCAAATCAAAAATCCTATAGGCAACAAATTAAGTATTATTGTTAAAATAGCGAGAACTAAGATATTTAACAGGAAAAACATCAAGAAGAATATGTTTGGTACAAGTTTATTCCCAACGAAATAATGATCCATCACCACTCTTAATGGGATACTCTTAAGCTTTGCATATTTTTCAACTAGCTGATATTTATTCCCTTCAACTTGTTCGATAGCTCCATTTTCAATTAATTTTTGTAAATGCCAGTGAGTACTACCCACGCTACTTATATTAAGATTTCTCTGAACTTCTCGAACTCCCAAAGGTTTCTTTTCGTTCTTCAAATGTAGAAAAATCGATGTAACGTGTTTGTTGACAAGGAAATCCTCAAGTTTCATTTCGTTTTCAGCTATCTGTTCCATGTCTGATTACCTCTAAAAAAGAAGGTTGGCATTAGATTATTCCCAAGAAACGCGTTTTCAAGGGATTATCTCGCGCAGAGGGGCTAGAATCTTCTGAAATAAAGCCTGATGCTCGAACTTCAATACCGACCATATAAGATTTCGGGATAAATTTATCAATGGAGAAAGCAACTTCTAGACGATTACCAGTGATAGCCACATCGGATTGATAATTCTGTTCAGTACCATTATAAACTTCATTCCAATAAATGTGAGCAGTATCATCATTAGGATATTTTGCCACAATTGTCAACCAATAATGGGGCCCTGGGGTACTGTGATTAATTTCTGTTGCAACTTCTATGTACAAAACAACATTCTTCCCTTGCTTATACGACCCATATTCAATAATATCTAGATAACTGACATTGACATCATCAGCTACATCCGTTAGTTGAAATTCAAACTGATGTCGAGGTATAAACACTGCAGTTGGATTTGTTATGAATGCAAACCCGATTGAAGCGATTACTACAACAACAGTTACTGTTACTGACTTGAAAAATGAATTTGTTATAACACTCATTTTTAACACCTTTTTATTGCAATCTTTGTTGCAAGTAAAGACAAAAATTCATCCTTTATATAACTACGCTCTGAACAGCAATGTACAGAGCCTGAACAGTTTTTTCTAAAAGTGTTCAGGTTCTAAACACCAATTAGTATTCATAAGTGCGAGTCTTAAAATATTAGGTTTATTGTTTTATTTTTGGATTAATTAACTCGGAGATGTGCTTTGAGGAAGTACTCTTATTTGATAAGATACTTCTGGATTAATCTACTATATAGAGATATACCATGATAAATTACAATAATAATCATTAAAACGAATGAAATATCATTCAAAAGCAGATCATTTCTGGTTATTAACCTATTTAATAATGTTTTTAGGGTAACTTCATGAACCTAGAGCAATTGAAGGGATTTGTGAAACTTTCCTTAGCCCACCATCCAATATGTGGGCAATTCAGATCCCACACTTTCTCTGTTGGAGGATTATTTCTTTGTTTAGGATGTACAGGTTTTTATAGTGGAGTATTAATCGGTGGTTTAATCATCTTGATTGTGAGAGCGTTTCAACTTGATTGGTTCACTTTAGTCTGTATCAGCGCAGCGATGTTTCTCCCAACCATTTTTCGTTTGATGAAAATTCCAGTATTTTCTTCTGAAGACAAGTATATTCGATTCTTGTTTCGATTATTGCTAGGTGCTGGGGTTGCTTTTGGTTTAACTTCCATAGTCAAAGCTCCACATGTGTTGATTGGATTAATTCAATTAATATTAGGAGTTGGATTGTATTTAGGTATAGGAATAAATCGAATCCGATCAAAAAACATGTGGCTTGAATGTCAAGATTGTACATATACTCTATCTACTGAATGTCCAGGTCTTACTCATTTCCATCTAAGAAAGGATTCATAATTCAGGGAAAACTGATATTAGAAAAAAATAACTTCATGCATTTTGGGAAAGAAAAATGTCTAAAGCACTTTATTTAGATGATATGCTGTTAAAAGAATTTGAGGCTGAAGTAGTTTCTGTAAAGGATGGTAAATATGTAGTTTTAAATCAAACCGCGTTCTATCCTAAATCTGGGGGGATAGCAAACGATGTGGGAACCCTCACAAGAGGATCTGAGGTTTTTAATGTAGTATATGTTGGGAAGTTTGGAAGCGATATTTCTCATGAAGTTGATAAAGAAGGGCTTCAAGTTGGAGATAAAGTCTCATGTACACTGGATTGGGAAAGACGCTATAAATTGATGAGGTATCACACTTGTGCTCACGTTCTAAGTGGTGCATTCTATAAGAATCTCGGTGCCAAAATCACAGGTAACGATATCGCATCCACAGAGCAAGGTCGGATCGATTTTAATCTTGAACACTTCGATCGGTCATTGATAGAAGAGCAGGTGGAGAAGAGTAACAAAATAATCCAAGAGAATCATCCTGTGGAAGTATATTATCTCACGCGATCAGAAGTGGAAAAAGATCCTGATCTGGTAAAACTTGCAATGGGGATTCCAAAAGGTATCAAGAATCTTCGAATTGTTGATATAAAAAACTTTGACCGTCAACCTGATGGTGGGTGTCACATCCAAGCGTTAAAGGAAATTGGGAAAATAAGCATTAAAAAACTAGTTAATAAAGGAAAAAATAATAGAAGACTCTATTTCACTATCGAATAATTCTCTCAGATGATGCAATGAAAGTCTGAATTTTTGGGGATTTACATGGTGAACCTAGAGAAGTTCCTTCTGCTGAAATGTACTTATTAGTTGGCGATTTTTCTGAATATTTCGATACCAGTGAACCGATTTTCGTAAATGCACTCATTTCACGCTCTGTTGAAGAAAAAATCCAAATGTTTTATTCCGCAAAAATGGATCAAGCTCTTGACTTATCAATTGAATCCTCTATCAAGACCTTAAATGTCTTTAACGATCTTGGAAAACCTGTTTATTACGTAACAGGTAATCGTGAGTATTTTCCTGACTTTTTAATAGATGAATATTATTTAGATGTTCCCACTTTCTCTACTAGATCAAAAACGCTGAAAAATTGCAGTACATTAATTTAAAAAGGATTAATATTGGCAACAAGAGTATTCTTAGTATCCTTTATGTTCCAACGGGATTTCATAGTGATGACTGGCGATTACCTGGATTTGAGGAAATCTTAAACAGCCCTATAATTTAAGAAATTAATTTTTGATAGCTTCTATTATCAGAAGTGAATCTCCCTTGTAAAAGGGTGAATAGTGATAATCAGAATATTCTTTCTGAATTATGAAGTTTGTCTCCTCTAATAATTGGTGAACTTTGGTTTGGGTTGTAGTAAAAGCTGATGACCGTTGTTCAATTTTTTCAATTAATTTTCCTTGTTTGTACGTTTCAAAGACAAGTAATACATCTATCATATTATCTGGAAGAATTTTAGTTCCAATGAATCGTTTATACTCATAGTTTTTCCTTTTGACTGTATCAACTAACAATAACGGAGAATCTTTCATATTACCAATATGAATATCAAAAATAAGCTTCCCATTAGGTTTTAAGTGCCGATTAATATTCTGAAACGATATGATTCTGTCCCTGTTAGGGATATGGTCAAAACTACCAGATAGAAATACCACGGAAAAAATTTCTGCCAATCTAAAAGTTTGAACATCCCCTGCAACCAAAGTAATTCTATCCTCAAGCTCTGGTCGATTCTGAAGTTTCTTGAGAAATTCCTTTCGCATTGAAGGAGATGGTTCAATACAGACAATTTTGACTCCCCTTTCAGCTAAGGGAATTGCAATTCTTCCAGTACCAGCACCGATATCTAATATCGTCTCAGCCTCTTCCCCATACTTAAGAAAAAAGGTGATATTATCTTTGTTATCGAATATGTCATATAAATGAGCAGATTTTTCGTATCCTTTGTCCACTACCATATTTCTTCAATGTCCATCGAATCTAAAATAGAAAGAGGATAATAATCAATTTTCCTAATACGTATTAATTATAAAATGATCTATTTCAATCTTATATCAGTTTTTATCAAAAATTCCTAAGAATAACTTTTCAGATTCTACATAAAAATTCCAGTGATTTGTTTATTTATGTTGTCCAAAGAGGGTATCATCCAGTTTCTTGCAAACTTAGCTACACTCTCAGTATTTACATATATCCCGTACTGGGGTCATCAAATTGGTCTATCTGATCCTGAAATCGCTTTCGCTGCACTTCTCTATGGCATTGTTGCTTTTAGCTGTGGGGTTCTATCTGGAAGACTCTCAGACCTGATTGGTGTAAGGAAAATATTCGTCATAATTGGTTCAGTTGCAGCCGCAGTCACCATAATAGGTCAAATTATTCCCTATAAGTTCGAGTTCATTCTTTTTAGAGCCCTCAGTGGTATCGGATTAGGAATGTTTGCTCCAGCTCTGGTTGCATTAGTTTCAGATAAAGGAGACAAGATTGGAAACTTCTCTGCATACGGTTCTTTAGGATGGGCTATAGGAGTTCTTATCAGTGGAGTAATAGGTTTATTCTGGATTGAGGGAATATTTGTTTTTGCTTCATTTGCGTTCATTGTGGCAGCTTTTATTGCATTTACTCTCAAAGAAGAGAAATCTGACTCCCAAAAATATAAAGATTCCGTACTATCCGTCTTTTGGGACCGAAAAGAGATATACCTGGCCTTAGTAATAAGACATAGCTTTGCATCAGCAATATGGGTATTTTGGTCCTTATTTTTAATAGAGGAGTTGGGGGCTAACACTTTCTGGGTTGGATTTATCCAATTCACTAATGCAGGGACACAAGTAATCATTATGACGAAGTTCACTGACAAGATGGATAGTCAAAGAATGGTAACATTAGGATTAATATTTTCCAGTATTAGCTTCATTTCGTTTACGATCCCCCAAAGTTTCTGGGGAATTATTCCATTACAAATCATTCTTGGATTATCCTGGGCGCTCCTTTACGTTGGAACATTGAGATTTTCCATAGAAAAAAGTCTCTTTGACAAATCAACAGCTGCAGGGATAATTACCAGCATTTTACCTATTGCGAGTCTTATCGGTTCTTTTATTGCATTAATTATTACATCAGTAGGAGGAGGTTATACTGACATTATGATCGTTGCATCAATCGCCACACTTCTTAATCTTGGTGGATTTGTCTTCGCTATGAGAATATCAAAGCCAACTTCTGGTTGAATGAAAATATTCTATCAATTTAGGTTTTTGAATTCTTTTACCTTTTCAATATATTCAAATGATTGATGACGGAAATATGTGTCATAGAGATTGGCATAATGCCCTCCTAATTGCATTAATTCATCATGATTCCCTTCTTCAACAATTTTTCCGTGGTCTAATACAATTATACGATCCACATGCCTTACAGTCCATAAACGATGAGCAATGATGATGCTAGTTCTTCCTTTTATCGTCTTTTCAAGGGCTTCTTGAATTCTTGTTTCTGTGAATGGATCTACAGAAGCAGTTGCTTCATCCAAAACTAGGACTGATGGATTTTCCAATAATACTCGTGCTAAAGCTACAAGTTGACGTTGTCCCATTGAGAGTAGAGCTCCCCTTTCTCGGATGTTTGTTTCAAGGCCCTGTGGTAAATCCTCAACCCAACTTGCTCCTCCAGCTTGTTCTAAAGCCCAGAGTACTTCCTCCCGTGTAGTATCGGGTTTCCCATATTTTACATTATTCTCCAGAGTATCTCCCCATAAGAAGGGGACTTGATGAATAATTCCAATGTGCTTTCTGTATGCTTTAAGGTCATAATCACGGATACTCACACCATCTATAAGGATTTCACCATCTTGAAATTCATAGAATCGTGCAAGTAACTTCGCTAAACTAGATTTTCCAGCCCCCGTATGTCCAACTATTGCTAGTGATTCACCTGGTTTAATATTAAGAGAGAATCCGTCAAAAACTTTGGTACTAATGGATTTTCCTTCCACTTCATCTTCTATACTATTATTTTGATCTAAAACATCTTTTCCTTTAATATATGAGAATCCTAAATTGGTAAATGTAATTTCTCCATCTATCTTTTCTGGAATTATATTCTTTTCTTGAATAACAACAGGTGGTGTGTCGATTAATGCAAATATACGTTCTGAAGCAGCTAAACCTGACTGAAAACTTGGCCAAAAAGAAGCAATCGTGAAAAGTGGAAAAAAGAAAAGCTGTAAACTTTGCAAAAAGAGAAAAAAATCACCTGCTTTAAGGTCACCACTAAGTGTTGCGGTACCTCCCATGATGATGAGAAGAGCTAAGGCAATTCCTTGAATGGTGCTTAAAGCAGGAAATAGAAAGTTAAACAAATATGCTCTTTTTCTATTGACAATATAAGATTGTTGATTAACATCCTTAAATTTATTGAATAATTTATCTTCCTGCCGAAAAGTCTTTGCTATTTGAATACCTGAAAAAGATTCTTGTACAAAAGCATTTACCACTGCAAGTGCCCGCTGTCCTAATAAAGTTAATCTTCGTGCCATTTTTCTGAAAGATAATGTGATGAGAAAGATAAAAGGAACTAAAGAGAGAACCACAAGTGTCAGAAAGGCATTTATACTGAACATAACTCCAAACATGATAAGAACGAGAAGGAGAGAGGAACTCGTCATCATCAACTGATTCGCTGTTTGACCAAAGTCTCGGGAGTCTGTGTTGATTCTTGAAACGACCTTTCCTGAGGGATACCTGTCAAAAAAAGACATATCGTGATTTAAAACAGCAGAGTTAACGTCTCGACGTAAATTAAGAACAACGTCGCCGATTACTTGAGCACTATAAGATTGTCTAATATAATTAAACACCCACCCAAGAGAATTCAAAATCAGAGTGATGATTATTAAAAATAAGACATATAGCTGTTGTTCTACAATGCCTGTTGTCACTTCAAGTCTATTAATTGCTTCCCTGGAGATAATTGGAATCAAGGAATTCACTATGCTTTGTAAAAATATGAATGTTATCACTAAAATCATAATGGTTTTATATGGAGAGAAATACTGTAAAACTCGCTTTACTAAGTCGCGATCTTTATAGATTCTATCATATTCCTCAGCACCTAATCCAATCCCGAATCCCATTAAACTACCGCCTCCTCCAGCAATACTCTCTCATCTAGATCGAATCTTTTGACAAAAATTTTCCGATACTCCTCAGACGTTTTCATAAGCTTTTCATGAGTTCCTTTTGCAATAATTTCTCCTTTCTTCATTACAAGAATTAAATCAGCCCATCTGATCTGACTCAGACGATGAGTAATAAGAAATGTAGTTCGATAAGAAAGTATTTTTGTCATGGCTCTTTGAATTTTGTCCTCAGTGTCTGAATCAATAGCAGAAGTTGAATCATCTAGTATTAAAATTCGTGGATCAGTTAAAAAGGCTCTAGCTATCGCAATACGTTGTCTTTGTCCCCCACTTAATTGGACTCCGCGTTCTCCAACCTCACTTTCATAACCATTTGGTAGCTGCTCAATGAAGGTATCTGCCTGAGCTTCCTTAGCTACTCTCTTTATTTCTTCGAGAGAACTAGTCTGGCCAAAAGAGATGTTTTCCGCAATTTTATCCGAAAATAAAAAGGTATCTTGCTCAATATAGGAAATCTGATTTCTTAATGACTCTAGTTTCCATTCTTTGATATTTTTTCCATCAATTAGAATTTGACCATCGTCCGGATCATACAATCGCGAAAGTAATTTAGTTAATGTTGTTTTTCCAGATCCTGTTGTACCTACGATAGCTACTGTCTGTCCAGGAGCTATTGCAAAACTAACATCAGATAAAACCTTATTACTCGATCCAGGGTATTTAAATGAGACGTTCTCAAACTTTATTAAACCATCAATAGTCCTATCTACACCATGAATATTCTCATCAATATCAGATTCTTTTTCCATTATATCAAGTAAGCGTTCGGCCCCCGATACAGCCAATTTAATTAATGCAAAAACCCAGATCGATATAAAGGTTGGAAACCTCAGATTAGAGATTAATCCGACATAAGAGATGATCATTCCGACCGTCATGCGTCCACTGAAGAATAGTAATATTCCATGTCCTAATCCAAGAGTTATCGCAAGTCCGATCAATAATACCGGAATATATTTTGCCATGATTTTTCCTTGAAGTACAAACGCATCCCGATAGCCTTGAGCATTGATGAGATAACGATTCATTTCATATTCTTCCGTTGTACTTCCTTTAACGACTTCTATCCCAGAAAGGGTTTCATTTAGTATTGTGTTCATCTGACCGAATTCAAATCGTAATTGGTCGCTAACTGGTCCTAATTTTCTAGTATATCCTCTTAAAGTAATAATAAAGAGTACAGTGAAAAGAAAAGGAGCTAATAAGAGTTCTGAAGGATATAAAATTGCAATGAATAATATTGGTGTGATTAAATTCATAAAAGATTCAAATATCAACGAAAGGCCTGGACTAATCATAAAATTCAACATTCGGACATCATTAGTGGCTCTTGCCATGACGTCTCCAATGCGTTGAGAATCATGGAAAGATTGACTTTTTCCAAGTAAATTGACATAAAATTCGTGTCGGGCCTCTTTCTCCATTCTCTGGGCTAACGTTTCTCGAATAATATTTGTTATCAAGTTAAGAATTGGTGAACCAACCGCAAAAACAATAAATAAGATGGCATATGTTAACAAATTTGAACCCTCTCCTCTGGTGAATTCATCTAAAGCTATTCCTATAATTACCATCAAACCAGAATTCATCGTCGCAGTTAGAATGGTTCCCATGAATATAGCTAATACAATGAGCTTATTAGATCCAATAAGCATGTGAGCAATGATCCATTGTCGTGGCCCTTTTTCTCTCGCCCTTATAAACCTGTCTTTCTCGGGTAGGAATTCAGCTTTGTGATTTACTTGCAAGTTAAATCCTTCTAATATATTATTTACTCTTCTACTCTCTTTCGTTGTTCATACACCAGAAAGAGACTTCAATTTTTGCATTTTTATTGATTTAGGGCAAATCAGAATTATCCTCATATCTATGTCTGGCAAGTAGGATAATCCTAAACCAAAAAGTGGGAATCAGATACTCAACTTTGATTGATCTTTCGTGGATTCAATCTAGGTTTGATAATTATTTCTGCTGTATTAACATAATCTGATTCAGAAGCTAAATAGTAACATGCAAAAGCGACATCTTCAGGTTCCATACTCCATTCTACCTTATCAGGTTTCTTACCCCCAAACTCTGTCACGACACTACCTGGACACACTACTGATACTTTTATTTTATATTCTTTAAGATCCTCTCGTAATGACCAAGTATAGCCTACTACAGCATGTTTGGATGCAGCATATAGGGTTCCTGTTTTAAATCCATTTTTTCCTGCTATACTTGCAATATTGATGATTTGACCTGATTCCCGAGCCACCATATGGGGAACAACGTATTTAGTAACAAGAAAAACTCCCTTGACATTGATATCAAACATATAGTTGTAATCATCTAATGTAAACTCATCAGCTCGTTTGAATCGTCCCACTCCAGCATTATTTATTAAAATATCAATTTTTCCAAATTGATCCAGTGTTTTCTGTACTAGGGTTTTCACTTGGATTTCATCAGTCACATCAGTGGGCACAATTAGAGATTTAACTTGATAATTTTCTTCTATTTCATCTTGCAATTGTTTAAGCTGTGTCTTGTTCCGTGCAGCTAAGACAACATCAATGTTATTTGCAGCGAAATTTAGACTGATAGCTTTCCCAATACCCTTGGAAGCCCCAGTAATAATTGCGGTTTTTATTGTATTACTCATCAGTTATCCACCATAAAAGTGTAAAATCGTCTGGTTTTGGTACATATTTTAATCAAGAAAAAACTCACTATAACAAAATCGTTTCTGATATATTTATCCGAAGCAATAGCTATTGAACTCATAACCAATAAGAAATATGATCTCACAATTTAAAGAATTAAATAGGAGGAAATTTTTCATGGATGAAATTTTTGTGATTAGTATAAAAAAAACGGGCCCAGTGCAATTCACAACAACTTTTGATAAAGATTATTATCCTGAGTTATTGTTTGACGAACCTAAAGACTTTGGAGGAGAAGATAAATATCCTAATGCTTCCAAAGTATTAACTGCAGCTGTTGCTAGCTGCCTTTCTGCTTCTTTCACGTTATGTTTGAACAAAGCCAGAATTCCAGTTAAGAGTATGGAAACCAAAGCTAAATGCACATTAACCAGAAATAATGAAGGGTATCTAAGAATTACTCAGATTGAAGTAAAACTAATCCCTAGATGGAATCCAGATATTACGTTGAAAAAGAAAACACGTTGCATAAAGATCTTCAAAAATTTTTGTATTGCTACTAATGCGGTAACTACTGGAGTGCCAGTCAACGTAGATGTCCTAGTGGAATGATTTTCTTTTCTCTCATTAACTGAAAAAGTATTTCTACTTTTGACTTGCCAATCCTCCACAGATTTCCCCTCCATCGATAACAAAACACTGTCCAGTAATGAAAAGAGCATCGTCAGAGGCAAGAAAAACAAAGAGGGCTGCGACTTCTTCAGCTTTACCAAGTCTACCTAATGGAATTTTGTTTTCAAATTCTATACGCATTTCAGGGGTATATTCGGCCTCCTGCATTGGTGTTAAGATGAACCCAGGGCATATGACATTTACTCGGACTTTAGGGGCTAATTCGAGTGCCATTGAGCGGGTAAGTTCTATAACCCCAGCCTTTGAGGCATTATAATCAGTATAATAATGATAACCCCTCATACCATTAGTCGAACCCATGTTTAAGATAACTCCTCCACCATTTGATAACATTCTCCTGGCTGCTTGTTGAGCTACAAAGAACATACCATTCAGGTTCACATTCATTGTCTTGAGCCACTCTTCGGGAGTTATTTTCATAAAGGGATGCCTTATACTGATTCCAGCATTATTGATCAAAATATCTATTCCATTGAACAGATTATCTAATTCATTGAAAGCTTGATCAACCTCTTCGTGCTTCGAAACATCAGCAGTTATGGTACCACTCAATGCTGGGAGCGTGTCTTTAATCTGTTGGTTCGCCTGATCATCAATATCTAATATAACAACACGTGCCCCTTCCTCTAAGAAGCGTTTTGCTGTTGTTGCACCAATCCCCCTAGCTCCCCCAGTAATGAGAACTCTTTTATTTTCTAAACCGCGCATGGTTATCTCCTTATCCTCATGTTTTCCTACTTCTTCATTTTGATCTAAGTTTTGGAAAGAATAATCCTTCTGTAAAAAAAGATTGAAATTTTGAAAATTGAGTGAGTTCAAGTCGTTTTATCGCTGTAGCAATAGTACTAGCCTTACAACGAGCCTCCATAGATAATAAAAACGCCCTTCCTCCTTTTTCTGCAGTGTTACCCTGAATAATGAACTTATCATTAGGTATATTTGGTAACAAGCCAATGACCTTTGCACTATCTATATTCAGTTTTGAACCAAATACTCCTGCAATGTGGATTGAATCAATGTTTTTTATTTCAATATTAAGATGATCGGCTAATGTTCGTATAGCTGCTAGTGTGGCGGCCTTCGCTTTCTGGATTGCTTCAATATCATTCCGTGTCAGGTAAATTTCTTGATTATTGTCAGTTTCTTCAGAGGGAACGAGAATTAGCTTCTTAATTTTTTCCCCTGAGGTTGTAAAGAGTTGTCCCCGATGATCTAATTGTTCATGGAGTAATAATTGAGCTAAAATGTCAACAATCCCAGTTCCACAAATTCCTTTTGGCTTATCTAACTGAATTGTTTGAAAATTATACTTTCCATTTTCGACTCGAAATTGTTCAATAGCCCCTGGAACTCCTCGCATACCACAAGTGATATGTTGTCCTTCAAAGGCCCCACCAGCAGCTACAGATGCCGCATATAAGTTATTGTCTTTCGAAAGTAAGATCTCTGAATTTGTACCGAAATCAATTAATAAATGCACGCCTGTTTTTCGATTGAAACCAGTATAAAGAACGTCCACCACGGCGTCGGAACCGATAAATCCACCAATTAACGGGGGCATTGTTATTATTGCTTGGGATGGGATGTTAAGGGATTGAGTTTTATCTATGTCCTTAACAAAAAAGGAAATAGTTTTTGAAATGACAGGTACAAAAGGAGCACGAGACAATCCAGCAACTGGTAAATTTAGGAATAAATGGTGCATTGCTGAGTTTCCCACGACCACCATTTCATAAATATTCTCAAGAGATGACTTTGTTGATGACATAAGCTTCATTAATAGTTTCGATATTCCATTAAAGACTTTTTCTTGTAGTTGTTGTTGGTTTGAAGAAGACATTAATGCATATGTTAATCGGCTCATAATGTCTCTACCAAACTCGATTTGAGGATTAATTATTGAATCAGCACCAAGAATAATGCCTGTTTCAAGGTCGATTAACGTAACAACAATTGATGTAGTTCCAACATCCACTACAGCTCCTAAAATAGAAGTTTCTTCCTTATTAAGGGTTATTAACTTTTTCTTCTCTCTATCAATGATTATATTTATTTTCCCATCAGTTTTTCTAAGAATAATTGCGAGCTGAGACAAGGATTCGAGTTTGTATTGAGTTAGTGATGTCGCTTCTTTTAGAGCATCCAATAAGCGGTTAAAATCGTCCAGAGGCCTTTCTAAGGTAGCAGGTGGAATAATTAACGAATTACTGTAGATTCTAGGGTTAAACTGAAAATTCAACTTGAAGTCACTAAATGAATCTTGAATCTTGAAAATACTGTCTTGATACTCAATTAAATCTAAAATAGTGACTTTTATGTCTGTATCATTCGGAACCACCTGACAAGCAAGACGAATATTCTTGTGGATTGAATCTCCTAGAAATTGACGTTCATTTTCTGTTGGTGGATTTATTCCTTCAAAATTCTTCTGATCTTCTGATATTTTACCTAGAATTTCAACTCGACACTTTCCACATTTACCATTCCCACCGCAAAGCGAATTGATAACATTTCTCCCTAATCCTTCATGGATTAACGTTAAGAGATTACTTTCATTTGGGAAAAATTCAATGTGTAGACTGAAATTCGTGATTTCTACGGTAGGCAATGACGATTTCCTTCTGGAAGTAGTTTCTCTTATCTTCAAATTACAGGAGTCGTTACATCTTTTTTTTATGATTGCCACATTCTTTAAGTTTAAAAATCCCTGTTTCCTCTATTATATCAAGGAATATACTTTTGTTGATCCTCCTATTTCCCTAGAGTAGAAGGCAGATGAGGGGTGGATCGTCTTATAGACGCATTCATCCCCAATAATCTGCTGAATATTATCACTTTTCTGTTTAATGATAAAAGAGAAGGATATTGGTAAATGACAAGAAAAGGGGAAATAAAAGAGTGGTTCTCGCGAATCCAATATGGATCAGAAATTCGTCAAGAATTTTCAATAATTTTTCGCGATTTTGATGAATATATTGAGCTCAGCTTCGATGAATTTATGAAGCGACGCCAAGTAGATAGTATTCCATTGCATCGAATAACTCAAATCAGACAAAAAGGTGTTCCTGTATTTACTAGACCGAATTTTTGCCTGAATTGTGGAAATCCTCTGCAGGAGGATAAATGTCTAAACAACTTATGCTCCGAGTCTGTCTAAGGGGGAAAGAAGTAAATCAAATAGTATTCGTTTATCTGTAATTTCTTGATTTCATAGTAGATGCTTTTTCGATGTTTTTATCTGCCTCTATCTTTATCTTAAAAAGTAGAGCGAACTAATCTCACTTATTGTAATAGATAAGTCGAAAAAAGAGTGACTGGAAGATGCAAGCTGAAATAATAGCCACAGATTCGCTGACAAAATATTATGGTAAAATTCGAGGAATTGAGGATATTTCAGTGAAGGTTCCTGCTGGTGGAGTTGGATTCCTTGGGCCGAACGGAGCCGGTAAAACTACTCTCATCAGGACTTTGCTTGGTATCATTCGCCCAACCCGAGGAAATGCACAAGTGTTAGGGTATGACATTCGCCACGAAATCAATCAGGTGAGAGATCGAATTGGCTACATCCCTGAATTTAACACATCATTCATTCCTGACGCTACGGCCATGAGTTTTGTGGCCTTTTGCGGACGGATGAACGGGTTGTCTTATCCAGAGAGTAAGCAACGGGCTAGCGACTCCCTTTTCTACGTAGGTCTAGGAGAGGAGAGGTATAGGAAGTTAGATACATTCTCTCTTGGTATGAAACAAAAGGTAAAATTAGCTGTTGCTTTAGTTCATGACCCTGAAATTATCATCGCAGATGAACCAACTAATGGATTGGATCCATCAGGGCGCGTTCAGATGCTTGAATTGATACGAAATTTGCAGAAAGATGAAGGAAAGAACGTTATTCTAAGCTCACATCTTCTTCGAGACGTCGAACAAACTACTGATTATGCATTGGTTGTATCGGAAGGAAGAGTCCTTGCAAAAGGAAAAATACAGGAATTGACAGCAAATAAGCGTTCAACTGTGAGTGTAAAAGTGAAATCAGAGAGTGAGAAATTATTAGAAGCACTTGCAGCGAATGGGATGAAAGTGTGGACTGATGGGGCATTTATTGAAGTTGAAAAAACTCCAGATATTGAAAAAGAAATTTTTACGACCGCATATCAACTCGGAGTTGATATTCGATATCTTGGAAGTCGGTCAAGAAGTCTTGAAGATGTCTTTGTTAGCCTATTTAAAGAACAGGAGGTTCAAATTCAGTGAGTGAACCAACCACAAGCTCTGACGCATACGTTAGGAAATTCGCTTTCCGACCTTTTGATGGGATTCGTCGTGGAAGAATTTATAGATTATGGGCAATTGCATGGCAATGGTGGATTCATGAATGGAAACGTTCTAGAGCTGTCAAAGTATTGATAAGTTTCCTGATATTTACTTTTGTGATAATGAACATGTTCCTGTTCTCAATGAGAGAATTTATGTTTTCTGACCAAATTACTAATAATGATTTATTAGAAGATAATCTCCTTACTATGATAAGAGGAATAGTTAGTTTCGGAATATCTTTCTTTGTGGAAACTGGTGATGGTGCCTCAAGTTCATTCAACTTGGGGGGGACAAGTATATTTATACTAATTCTGTTTGTTATGGTAGGATCAGGGCTCATAGCTGACGATATTTCCAACCAGACAACCGAAATTTACTACAGTAAGCTAGAAAGACATGAATATGTTTTGGGTAAATTCTTAGCATTCTTTATTTTCGGTAATATTGTTTTAACATTCCCCTATGTCGTTGAGTTCTTCTTGTTAGTGGTTGGTCTTGGGAATATTGACCTAATAAGCGCTCTCCCTGTTCTAGTGCATGTAATTGTATTTACAGAAATTATTACTATAACTTATTCAGCTATCATCCTTGCTTTTTCTTCTATCACGAATCGACGATTATACGCTGGTTTAACAACATTTATGCTTATGTTCACGAGTAATATGATTATCAGCTCCTTAGCATTCTCAGGAGACAGTGCTGGATATGAGATATTTCTTGATGTGCTCACTCTCTTGTTATTAACATCTTACATTCTGCTTGGAACAACTGAGGTCGATTATAATTCATTTAGAGGTGTTCAGACATTACATTTGACAGATGGGGTTGGTATTGAAAGCTGGATGATCCTTGGAGTATTAGGTCTCTACATTTTACTTGGTTTTTTAATTGTCGTTTTTCAGGTTTATTGGAGGCATTCAAAGTGATTGAACTAAATGAGGTTTCAAAATCCTTCGGTGATGTGGTAGCAGTTTCACGCCTGACTATGACTGCGAAAACTGGAGTAACAGGTTTTCTTGGGCCAAATGGGGCTGGAAAATCAACAACACTCAAACTCATTATGGGAGAAATTCGTCCTGATACTGGAACAGTTCGAGTGTTTGATGAAAATCCTATCAATAATATCATATTAAAAAGACGAATTGGATATGTCTCGGAACATGAGGATCTCTATCCATGGATGAAAGGTAAGCAATTTGTTTCATCACTTGCTAAGTTGATTCTTCCTCGGGAACAAGCAGAAACCGCTGCTAAGGAAGCTTTGGCAAAAGTGGGACTTGCTGTCAAGGGAAAACGTATTAAGTCATATTCAAAGGGTATGAAACAGCGTCTTAAGGTGGCAGCAGCTATTGTTCATGATCCTGATTTGTTAATCTTGGATGAACCGTTTGGGGGTCTTGATCCATTGGGTCGTCGGGAGATGAAGCAGC
The DNA here is from genome assembly GCA_020353515.1 of Candidatus Heimdallarchaeota archaeon. Classification (GTDB taxonomy): domain Archaea; phylum Asgardarchaeota; class Heimdallarchaeia; order Hodarchaeales; family Hodarchaeaceae; genus Hodarchaeum. The sequence continues at coordinate 4,681,231 of CP070695.1, read as the reverse complement.
TTGTGTCCGAGTTGAACCAGGAGGGAGTAACTGTATTGATCTCGAGTCATATTTTATATGAACTTGATGAAATGTCAACCCGAATGGTTCTGATCCATAGGGGGCAAGCGTTAGCAGAAGGACCCCCTGAAGAGGTTCTCAACCTTATAGATCAATTTCCACATCAAATTTTATTCCGAGCCCCACGTAATGAATTACAAACGCTTTCCAAACTCTTGATTGAAAAGGATATCATTAGGACTATCACTTTTCCATCAGATAAAGCAACAGAAGATCTCATAGTGGTTACAGATACTCCAAGTACGTTTTATCCCACCGCTACTCGATTGATCGCAGAGAATGGACTGCTAATAAATCACTTAGAGAGTCAAACCGATAATATTGAAGCAATTTTTGATTTCTTGACATAATTTGTTATAGGTGAAAAAGTAATGAGTTTTAGTGCCACAAAAGAATCACAATCGCCTTCTATGTTAACCAGAAGTGTTTTTCTAGGACAGATATTTTTTAGCAAAGTCCTGTTCGATAAAAAAACCTACATTCTGATTTTTGTAAGTATTCTCCCCCTTCTCCCCTATCTTAATATGTCGTCTGCAGCCATACGTGATTATCTAGAAATCATCGCCATAGGTGAAGAAACTAACATCTTCAACTTCTTGATCCTGCCTCTTATTTGTTTAATTTTAGGAATATCAGCTATTTCGGATGAAAAGGAGAACAAAACCATTAGTCAATTTCTATCAAGACCTGTCAAAAGAGAAGAAATAGTATTAATTAAATGGATCACAGTTCTTGTTATTGGGGTTGTAATCGCCTGTTTTGACGCGTTGATCATTTATCTTGGATTGTGTTTCATAGTAAATGATTTTACAATTTTGAAGCTTGATATTTTGATTGGAACGTGGTTATTCGTAGGATTATGGGTCGTAGTTTATAGTACGATTTTTTTACTCCTTGGTATAGTGATTGATAAGAACGCATTAGGCTGGGGATTAGCCATTGCTTATTTTGAAGTTTTTTTTAGTCAATTCATCTTTGGATTCGCAGCTGGTGGAAATAGTCCCTACTCAATTGTTAATCATATCTATCATGTTACAGCAGAATATTTCTTAGTGGATCACTTTAACTTTAATATTCCTGATTTTGAGCCCTTTAATTCTCTTATTGTCTGTATCGCGTTGGTCGCAGGCTTCTTGTTACTATCAATGTTTGCAATGCGCAGAAAAGACTTCCCTTAAATTATCACGCACTTTTTTTCTCTTTTTTTCCTAAATAATAAAGAGAGTTTTCGATTATAAATTGAAATAACTCGTGCTTCTTTTGCTTAGTTATTGTAGCAATTAGGTCAACAACCTCTGGCATCATCCCAGGATGTCCCACTCGCCCCTGATACTTGACATTACCATCTGACTCTGTCAATAATCGAGTCAAAGGGACTGATTTGAGAATTTGTTGATGGTTACGGGAATAGTTCAAAGCTGGACCACATGAGAAAAAACAATCGAGATCAATGAGTTTTTTGAGAATTTGAATTGAACCAGAATACCAATGAATGCAGCAGTTCTTACCTGGAAGACTTCTTGTTTCAATGTATCTAGCAATTTCTTCTTCAGCCCCTTTTACATGAAGCATTACTCGGAGATTTCTTTTTTCCGCTTGTTCAAAAAAAAAGTCCAATACCTTCTTTTGATATGAATATCTTTCTTTTTGAGAAATAAAGTGAAAATCTAGTCCAATTTCACCTAAAATAATGATTTTTCTATTTTCTGAAAGAAGCTGATCAAACTGCTCTAACTCATTGTGTTTTTTATGAGCTTTCCATGGATGAATCCCAATCGAAGGGATTACCATATCAGGGTATTTTTTCGACAGTTCAATTGAACGGAGGGATTCTCTAAAGTCTTGACTGACAGAAACTACATGTATAAGACCCTGTTGAATCCACTGTGTGATATGTGTATGAATATCTTTGAAAAAATAATTTTCAGGTAAATGACAATGGATATCAATATAGCTAGCATGTGTCGTTTTTAATGACATCTTGAAGATCAAAGAACCATCTACTAATTAATATTTTCACTTATTCTATTTTGCAGTCTCATAAAATAGTTAATAAATCACATCTTTTTTGCATTGTTAAATTTATGCAGGCTTCAAATGGTACAGGATGACTTTTATTGCAGTTATTACAGCTGAATTCAGTGTTAAAAATATTTGAACATGGTCCAGCAGCAGCTTTTGCCCGACTTTTAGCAAGTAGTCTTGTAAATATCTGTCCTCATTGCCAACAATCCCCTATTGTTAGGATTCTTTCAGAGGTTAGGAGGGAAATGCCATTTTGCCTATATTGTTATCCCAGTACAATTATAGCAAATACTTTTCTTAGAAAGGTTCTTAAGCTAAATGATGAAGAATTTCAACGTTTTACGTCTAATACTTTGTATACACGTTCAGTTGTTGCATGGTTAAGGGGTGTAGGACGGTTTGGGGTTTCTAAACCTCAACCAACTTTACCTCCAATAGCAATAGTGTGGAATTTTACATACAAGTGTAATTTAAAATGTATTCATTGTTATCAAGATTCCCACTCCGTTTTCGATGAAAACACTCATTCTATAGAACTCTCTACATCCGAAGCTCTTCGCGTAGTCGATATTATAGCAAAATCGGGCTGTGGTTCTTTAAGTTTTTCTGGTGGAGAGCCTCTTATTCGTGATGACTTTTATGAAATTGCGAAACGTACTTCTAAACGTAGACTCCTTTGTACACTTTCAACTAATGGTACAATGATTGATCAGACTGTCGCTAAGGATATAGCAGATACGGGGGTTACTGGTATCTCAATCAGTCTTGATAGTTATAGTTCATCTTTCCATGATGAACTTCGTGGTGTAAAAGGAGCTCATGCGAAGGCTCTCCAAGGAATAGAGGTGTGCTCAGAGATAGATCAATTCAAAGAACTGATAATCGCAGTAACCCTCACTAATAGGAATATAAAGGAAATTCCAGATCTAATTGAATTAGCTTCTGAACTTGGTGCAACACGATTATATGTGTCAAGAATACTCCCAGTGGGGAGAGGTAAAGCATTATCTCATTTAAATGTCAATCCTACAGAACAAAAATCAATATTAAAGGATCTATCCGAATTCTTCGTAAATTATGCAAAGACAGGGAAAGGTGTAGCTGTAATGACTCGTGGAATGACTTACTTTGCTCCCCAATGTGCCAAGCTTTCAAATTATGAGATCTTTCCAATAAGTGAGATAGTAATTGGTTTTGAAAAGCGCCATGAAGAAATTATGGGAAAATCCGCGAAAAAGCTTTTCAGGCAATTTGCTGAGTATGCAGGAGGGTGCGCGACAGGAATCACCTATTGTGGATTAAGTCCAGAAGGAAATATATTACCTTGTGCACCTGTTACTCATATTCATTTAGGAAACATATTAGAAAATGGATTAGAAAATATTTGGATAAATAATCCTGTTTTACGTACAGTACGTAATCGCTCTCAAGTGAGGGGGAAATGTGGAAAATGTACTCACAATTTCATTTGTGGAGGCTGCCGTGTGACTGCATATGGAGAGAGTGGTGACTGGCTTGCATCTGATCCATCATGTCCATATTAAAATTGCTTCTTTTTAGGATAGTTTTTTTAATAATAAATCACTGTACGATGTAGATATCAAGTCTTCTTCAGGGATTTCAAATAATTTTAGAAAAAACTGGCACTCTTCTTGTAGTTTGGTAACCCCAATAGTACCATTAATATCTATAGCTTCTACCTCCACAAACGAACCTAACTCCTCTACTGTATCAATGTGAAATTTAATATTATCAATAAAATAGATACTCCTTTGTTTAGAAACGATTACAAGAACACCTAAAGATTTTACCAAAATTTCTTTCAAAAGAGTGGATGAATTGGAATCAACAGGAAAAAGTGTAACATTTGATTGTTTAGGTTCTTTAGTGTCTTTTCGACTATAGAAAATCAAAGCTTTCTCAATGTCTCCTTCTCTTAACTTCAGTCTTCCCGTATTCACTTTAAAGTACGTATCTACCTGGCGATCTAACCCCTTATAGTCAGCATTTCTTGAAGTAAGAATTTTTTTGATTTTTTCGGGATCATTACACTGCGCCTTAAACTCTATATTTATATGTACCATAGCAATCATTTCTCCTGAATTACCAAGATCAGCTTAAAGGAATTCTAATTCAAAGAAATTCAATATGCATTTAAGTTGGTGAATTAAATAGACTTCTTCAACAAAGTTAAAAAGAATCAAATCCAGTCACTCTACCAGCTCAACTTAAGACCATAATTCAGTTTAAAGCATTATTAAAACCACTGAAAATAAAAAAGGTGGGACTTCTCATAGTTATGCTAATGGTTTATCTTAGAACAACTTCATTACGTCGAACCTTTGCTAGATACCTTAACCTCTACCCTGACCTCTTTGCAGGTAAGTTAGTTGAAGGACTATTCCTTATGAAGAATACAGGGAATAGTATGGCATTAATTTTACCCGAAATGCAAAAACATAAAGGAAACATTGAAGTATCAATCCTCGAACCGCTCCGAATAGAAGATTTTTTAGAAGATTCAGAGTTAGGAAGGATGGCCTCTTGGCTAAAGGACAAAAATCGAGTTCACAAAGTACTACAAAACGAGAAAAACGAACAGCTTCCAAGAGAAATAACCAACCTTTTACAGCAAGTGAAGAGAAAACGTTTCTCTGTTCAATGGAAACTAACCTGACTTTGAGGAGGAAGACCCAGATAACTGGAGGATGGAATTTTGGTTAAAAGAAAGGCAGATGATAGGGAGAGTGTTCTCCATTCAGCTGAAACTGAGTTGATCAACCATCTTAAGCAGCTCAGCTCCTTACCGACGCAACCTCCGAAAAAAAATGATCCTATCGCACGTATTCTGCAAAAATACATTAATAATTGGAGAGCTGTTAAAAAATGACCTTGCACATCATCTTGGAAAATATAGGAGGGATCGATAAAGTTGCGATGGACTTCAAAGAAGGTAAGAACTTAATTAAAGCACCAAATGCTACTGGGAAAAGTTCATTGGTTCGTGGATTCGAATTATTGAACTTACCTCAGGAAAAGATTGAAACTCGAAGATATTATCTCAATCTTTTTGCGAATAAAGGACGTGTTCAACTTAAGCAAAAAGGAAAAGTCGTTTGTGAGCGGAAGTTTGAGGTTAAAGGAGGTAATAAATTAAATGTTACTGGAAATCCTTTTCATCCAGAAAATCAAAAAGCAAATCTTTTCACTCTAGCAACCCCAGATAATGAACTCATTACTGCAATCACTACTGGGAGGAAATTGGAGAAGCTCTTAACTCAATATTCTGATGTAACGTATTATACCTTTTTAATATCATATCTTAAATCTCTTCTGACAAATTTAAAGAAAGATCTCCGTATTTATCTAATGTATGAATCCGATATTGATAGTATGCGACAGGAACATTCACAGCTAGAGAATGAGCTAGAAAAAGCTAAAATCGAAAGAGAAACGCTTCCTGATATCAACATGGAAGAGATTCAATCATATTCAGAGATAGAAAATCGCTATCATAAACTATCCAAGGAAGTTCTTGCTCTCAAGAATAAAATAGAAACTGATTCTGACATTATAAAATTAAATATGGCCAGAAATCGCGATACACAGGTTCAAATTAAATTAATGGAAGAAGAAATAAAAAATTTCATGGTAGAACACCCGAGCGTTGATCAGGAGATTGCTCGGATAGCTGATGAGATCAGAGAATATAGACGATATTTAGATGAAGTGAGGAATGAGAAAAAAGAGACTGAGAAATCAATTAAGGAGGTACGAAACTGGATATCTCTTTCTCAACGGATGCCTGATTTACGAAAATGTATCGTTTGTGGACGACCATATACCGAAAAACACGCCAAAACCCGTGAAGATAAATTACTCGTTGATGATTCTCATCTCAGTAAACGTATTCGTGAATTAGAATTTCAAATCGATGATGCAGAACGGCGGAAAGAAGATTTAGAAGTCCTCATTCATAAAATAAAAAATGATAATCAGATAAGAATTAGTAAGGCAAAACAAGAAATTAGACGATTACAAAAAGAAATTAAAGAAAAGAAAAAAGATATTGAATCATCAGAGCGTGATTATTCTAAAAAAGAATCTGAGTTAAAAATTCTTGAGAAGTCCATTGATCAGGGACGAGCTGATTCTATCAAGTTGATAAATGAGCTTGATGCAAAGATTCAAAGAATTTTGGGGAAAATAGAACAACTCGACAAACAGATAGATGAAAAATCAAAACGTATTGATCAGATTGACCAAGTGCAATCTGAATATGATTTTTATGGTGAGTTACAAACTTTCCTAGAAGAACGAGAAAAAACAGTCAAATTAGGTGTCATAGAGAACTTTAATCACCAAATCAAGAAAGTATATCAATTAATGTCATACCAAGATTTCGAAGATATTCGTATCAATCCAAATTTCAATTTAATCGTTAAACGAAAACGGAAGGGAAAAATGATTGATCAACCAATAGAAAGCTTAAGTGATAGTGAAAGAATAACAATTGCATTAATTGTTATGTTAGCTGGACGTGAGGAATATCTTTCCGATTATCCGCTCTTCGTGTTGGATAAGGTGACTTTAGATTACGATCCTACAAGGTTTGAAATGATTCTGGATTATTTAAGCCGACGAGAGGTCCCTTATACTTTAGTTACACTTGCACAAAGTATCCAAGAAGGGAGTGGGCAGCTCGAGATAGAATATGCCTAAGTTAACATTAATGGTTTCCTTAGGAATCGTTTATAGAAGTACTGTTTCAGTCTCGGGCTGCAATTGCTTCAATCTCAATACGAGCACCTAATGGGAGTGCTGCTACTTGAATTGTTGCTCGAGCTGGTGGATCTGAAGGAAAATATTTTGCGTACTCTTCATTTACAGCAGAAAAATCATTCATATCTACTAGATAAATTGTAGTTTTTGCAATGTCACTTAAAAACGCCTCTGCTTCTCCAAGGATTGCTTCAATTTTATTAATTATTTCTCTTGTTTGAGTTTGAATATCAGCATCTAAATTGGATGCAATTTGTCCTGAAACAAAAATCTGTTTTTTTCTAGAAGTTTCAATTGCAGGTGAATAGGGTCCTGCTACTTTTCCTACTTTAATTGCTCGTCTCAAAATATTTCATCTCTTTCTTGTATATTACAATTCATTTAATTTCGTTTGGTAGGTTTAATAGTTTCAATTTTGTGTGTGGGTCTTCTTCCCGAGTAACCTGAGGATCTAAAACTAAAATTTGAATTTCACAGGTGACAGATACAATGCAACCAGACATGATATGTCCACCAACACAAGATCCATCAGATCTCCCAAAAACTCCATGTAGGTGTACTATCTTGTCTTGAGCGATATTACCAGTTAAGGACAGAAGTTCAAGGTTTTCTGAGAAAGTATTTGTTATGTATTCAATTCCATTAAAGAAATCAATCTTAGCTGCAGAAACAGCACCAATCCCCTGTATTCGTCCAGATCCAATGTGATTGTGGTGTTTACAAAATTTTTGTAAGGATTCAATGATATCCTCTCCCCGAAAAAGGCGGAGAAGATAACTCTCTTGATTAGTTTGGTGAACGTATCTCATTTTGTTATGGTCTCCTTAATGTAACAAGATTTCACGAATAAACTTAGTTAGATAAGTACTTGATATAACATTCGAAAATCTCTTCTCAAATTTTTTGAATCAATTTAAGTACCATTTTTAACTCTCGTTGATCCAATAATAAAAATTACAGCAATAGAAGATAAAAAACTGTTGATATTGGAGCATTTGCATTATTTGTAACTTAGATTACGAAGTAAATTAATCGATATGTGAGTCTAGCCACTTATCAAGGTTTTACTTAATAAACTCAAAGAAAGATTTTTTAAGATGAACAACTGCAGTCATTTGGAATTACTTTTAAATTCTTGAAATAGAGCGTAGTAAGTGATTTAGAATCTCAGAGTTCATTGTATAATCGGTAATTTACTATGTCTAAGAAGGGAAAATATGAGGTATTGACTCTTGAAAATGCACTGTGATAGTAATTGTCGGCCCTGTGTATTAGAAGGGGGGCCTAGTCGGGATCTCAGCGATAAAAACGCTGCTTTCATGGCTCATTTCTGTCCTCATTGCAGATCCTCCTTTTTTTGTGAAATAGGCGTTGTACGACAATTTTTGTCTAATAAAATCCAATATTCCTGTGTTGATTGCAGTACATCTCTAATAACACAATCTCTCGAAGAAATTGCCTTAGAGAAAGCGCGTTTCCTGATGGATAGCCGTAAATTAAGCAGAAGTGGAAAGTTTAGATCAACCCTTCTACAAAAGAAAACAGGAAGACCTGTTGAAACCCTTTCTATGCTATATGACACCAAAACAACTAGTGCTTTTCATCAATCCCTCATCACAGAAATGACTCGAATTTCTGGTCTTACACCACAGGTTATTAGCAACTTTGCTCAAGAGCAATTCGGTATTGGAGAAAATGTGATTTCAAATCTCTCTGGTGATAATGAGGCAATTCTTCTAACCCTAGCAAGTGTTTCACCGAAGTTTATTGAAATTCTTCATTCCATGTTGATCGGTCATGACCCTGAAGGTTTACCACTACGTTTTTCTGTTTTTGCAAACAATATTGCAGATATAGTGTTTATCCAACCTTCTCGTTCTCTAGTGGAATCAGGACCTTACGATTTAATAGCTTATGATGGACAGGGTATGCGAATCTGGGTGTTCTGTGTCCGTGGAACAGTTGATTCAAAAGATATCGAAAAAATCGTTGGTCCATTATTGAATCAGGAATTAGAGGAGTTTAAAGGACTATCTAAAATCTGTATTGTCGCACAAGGGTTTTCATGGGTTGCAGTACAGATCATGCGAAAGTATCGAGGGATTGTAGTAAGAGGAAATGGTGAAAAAAGATCAATCCCCTTTGAACTCTGGAAAGAAAAGGCTATAGAGGGTCGTCCTGAAATAATCTTTGAAAATATCCGACTTTAACACATATGGTGTTTTCAATGAGTTTATCTTCGTCAGAGGCAACATTAGCGGACTATTTTAGAGTTGTTTTTCTTGGAAGACCAGAAGTAGGAAAAACCTCGATTGTCCACTGGATTCTTGATCTTCCGTTTTCAGAGGAGTATCAACCTTCTATAGGAGTAAGGTTTTACAATGTAGACACAATTCTAGGAGATAATCAATATTTTCTACAACTTTGTGATGTCTCAGGCAATGATGTCTATTCAAATTCGATTTCTTCTTTTTTAAAGGCTGCTTCAATTGCCATCCTAATTTTTGACTATAAAAATAAAGATTCTCAAATGGAGATTGAACAATTATATACTATAGCTTGTAATCATCTCCCCCCTAATCAAATTTTGCTTGTTGGAAACAAATTTGAAACAGGGAAAAAAGAAATCCCTAAAACAATAGCAAATTGGGTTAAATCACAAAACTTAGCGATTTATCCTGTTTCTGTTCGAGAAAACATTGGAAAATCTCTTTTCATGCAGAATATCATTCAGATTATTATTGATGTGTCTAAAAAATAAAATTATGTTACTAAATTAAGTTTATGAGAATTATTTCCATTCCTCGTTGTTACTCTGACACGATGCGTGAACAATTTCACATTTCCACCACTCTGATCCTGCTTGAAATAGACACATTTCATCGGTGACCTGACATTTGTTGTTTTCTTTTAAGTAAAGGCAAAGACTTGTCATTATCAAGCGAAGATTCATTTTTTCTGGTTGTTCACCCATTTCATAACTTCGGTGCAATTGATCCCGAATCTCTTGATAGTTATGCACTTGAACTGTAGTTAAAATGCTTCCAGTTTTAAACGTTATACCACCCGTTAAAGCAGAATCGTCAAATTCTAGAAACTGAAAGAGCTGACGTTGTAAGGAATCGAGTAATTCGTCATCAATGTCTCCAACACCCATCATTTTTAATAATTCACGCAATCTTTTTCGAAACAAAGTATCATGGCCTTCATTGCAGTTTTCTTTAAGATTTCACTGATTTAATTACTTGCTTTCGTGGTTCTAGTTCAATTTAAGTTAAATTTATAATAGTATAATTTATGCATCCTTTATAATTGTATATAATTAAATACTTTGAATAGAGCGCGAGGAGTCTTTCACAATGACCGATTACGATTATGAACCTGTAGTTTGGGTTAGTTTAGCTTCAGTTTCAGGTTTAAGTTTAATTAGTTTAGGACAACCTGGTCTAAGAACTGACCTTGATGAGCAGGTCTATACTGGCGGGTTAACTGCTGTTCAGACGATGCTGGGTGGAGAGATTGGGGGTGATACTGAACGATTTGTAGGCGGGAGTCACAGTAATAGAACTGGCAGATTTCTCGTTAAAAACGAAACAGGGGAGTTAGTTGGCCAATTCTTACTAATTTCTCCCGAAAATCGAGTTGTTGCTCCAGATTTGGTCGAATATTATGAAGAGCTTGTAACAATATTTGCAGAGGATACAATTCAGACCGAAGTCTATGAGCGTACAATGAGAGAGTTTAGAGCATTGGGAGTTAACGATGTTCTAGACTTATTCCTTGAGAGTATCAAGAAAGCACGAAAGCGAAAATCGATCCCCATGAATAAAGACACGTTTTTTTTTGCTGTCGGTCAAGTAGTCATTAAATCCATTAATGATTATGAATACTCAACAACATTAGTAAAAGTATCTGAATTCAAAGGAAAATATAGTGATCTCCATCCTAGAATTCGAAATGATAGGAACAATCTAATTGCTGAATTATCAAATGATATGCTAGAATTTTTGACAAGCGAACATCCCCATGCATTAGTAACATTCCCGAAAGTTGATTCCGTTAAAAAAGATTTTTTAAAGCATATACTATCAGAAATCGATAATCTTCAGAAACAAAATAAAGTGGAAGAGGGTCTCAAAGAAATAATTGAAGATTTTGAAGAAAACGACTTACAAGAAGTTCTTGCCGATTTTGCGCTCAATGAAGTAACGAAAGCCAATCTTCATGCCCGACTTGAGGATGAGATATTCAGAAAATTTCGCCGAGAATTTCCTCTTCTTTTTCTTATCGATCCTACAATTAATGGATTTGAAAAAGCTATAGAGGATCTTACTGCAAAAATAAATGAAGAATATGATGTAGCAGGGACATTATCTCGTATTGGAGTTGATATGTTAAAAGATTACAAAACAGAGGAAAATTTGGTTATCCCCTATATCAGGAATTTTTGTGATCAATTTGCAGCTGGTTTAACACTCACTGCATGGAAATACATGCAAATTCTCTTCAGAATAGTGACTATGGAGACCAAAATTGATGTAACGGATGTTCTACCAGCATTACAAGGTCAAATCCCTGACTCTCACTTCTCAACAGTTCAAAAAATGATAACGAAGTATAAAATTACAAAGCTTGATCCCCTTTCTTTTCAAGTGAAGAGAGCAACTGACATTCTCCCTTTCTATCGAGCTCTATTCTCTTCATTGAGCTACGGGGTTAATTCACTTATTTGTCAAGTTGCACTTGGAGAAGAAAATCCAGATAATTATCTTAATAACACAGTAAAGATCATTTCAGAGTTCAGTAATCAAATTCTTTATAGTTTTGCGATCTTCTCAATCTATTCTTATTTAGAAAGAGTCCGACCACATCTAGACTTCAATTTAGTTTTTCCAGAACCTGAAGCATTTAAGGGAGGAGTTGACAGTACAACAATGGATGTTCAAATAATAATTGCAGCATTCAATGAAGCAAACATCACCCATATCCAGAAAGAACATCAGTTAGTAGAACGACGATTAGATGAGTTTAAAGCTGCTTATGAAAACCGAATCAAGGATTTGAATAAGTATCTTTCTCGAAATCCCATTGATATCTCCAAAGGTTACGATCTAGAACTTAACGAGTTGAAGTTACTATCATTTTCATCTGCACCTGTTAAATCCACAATTGAAATTTTACAAAAAACGCAAGAGGAATATACAAAATTAATTGAAAAAATCCAATCAGATCTAGATAAAGCAAAGAATGCAGCTCTAGAATTTGTTGACGGGAAAATTGCGGAAAAAAAGTTCGAATCAGTAACCTCAAATCGTGGTTTTCTTAATAAACTCCAAGATAATTTCCAGAAACTCCTCCAGAAAACAAAAGAATCAATCAATAAGATCTATGCATCTTTACCAGGCAATATTGAGAAAACTATAAATAAATTCGAAAAAGATTTCCAAAAACAATATTCTCAAGCGTGTCCGTTCCTTAATATTGACAGGAAAGCGCTTACAAAGGGTGATAAAACCTTTCTACAAGATCCTACGTCTAAAATTAACAAGATAAATGCATCTATCAATCAAATCATCACAAAAGAGGAATTTATAACATGGAAAAACGTGGGTGCGTACTATTTCAGTTCCAAAAATAGATCCTTACCAACAAATATTCGATTAGAAATCTCAAACGCATTAGTTCATAAGAAATCCTATCCTTTTCTTAAAGAAGCAATTGAAGTCTTAAAATCAAATCCTAACCAAGATATTTACAGAAGCTATACAGAAGTGTTAGAAAATCATACTAAGGATACTATCTCTAGAATCTTCCAAGAGACTGGAAAAATAATCGATAAAGACTATATAAAAACAGATCTTGATATTTTCTTTATCGAAAGGGACAAGAAACCTGTGCCAACAATAGAAATGGGAGCTCTTTCAAGTGTTGAAGCTATGAATTCCCTAAGAGGAATATTAGGATCAAAAATTGCAGTTGAATCCGATGAACAGGATGAAACGACATTTTTCCATGTTTCAGGGGTAATTCCAGATTTTGGATGTGATTATGGCAAATTAAAAAAGGTTTGGAAGAAAAAGGAGTGGACACTTCGGAAAGTTTTACTTCTGCTAAGTTGGCATTCTCTCCTCAATACCAATTCATTTTACATGAATTTATTGCAATATTCAAGTGGATTCTATTCAGTACGAGTAAAGGAGTCCCTAGAAGAAATTTTGGGAGAGATTGAGAAAGCCATTGTATCAAATTGAATATTGCTAAATGATATCTTGGATCGCCTATCATGGCCTTTCCTGAATTAAAGTTGAAAAAAAATCCAAATGTTTACCCCCCTCAAGAAGATACTTGGTTTATGGTTGATGTCCTAGAAACACAATTACATCGAGAAATATTGAATCGTAATCGTTCAATCCTAGTGTGTGAAGTGGGAATAGGCAGTGGGTTCATTTCCATTGTATTAGCTAAAAAATATCCAATGATTAACTTCATAGGAACAGACCTTTCTTATCAATCTGCCATTTTAAGTTTTAAAAACATGAAAGATCATCTCCCTCGTAACCAATATGATATTGTGTGTATGGATCGTCTTCGATCCTTTAATCCATCAAAATTTTCTCCTGATATCATATTTTTTAACCCTCCATATGTAAGAACAAGTCTTGAAGAAATGAGGAAGGGATTCTTGGAAAAAAGTTGGGCAGGAGGTCCCAAGGGCATAACTGTAATCCAAGAATTTCTTAAAGATCTTACACGATTCTTTTTCGGAAAAGCTTTTTTTCTCTCATCTATTTTCAATGAAAACGAGTCATTAGAGAGAGATTTCAAAGAAGAATTTATTTTTCGTGTCATTTCACAAAGAAAGATCGAAAATGAAAAGCTTATTTGTTATGAGGTTCGCTCTAGATAAGCTTCTATAACACTAGAATTGCGTTAGATAATCCACTAAGCTTTTCAATGAGTTCTCTGAATCCTCTAGATATAATAATAAGCGATCATTTTCTTGAGTGGGTTGATCTAGAGGGAAAATTCTTTTTTTGGAATCCTCCCTTAAAATATTTAGAATACGAACACCTGGAATTTTAAGGTCGTCAATGGGTTTGTTTATTCTGCTTTTAGGAACAGGGATGGAAATAACTGGTGGTTTAACTAGTTGTAGGTTCATCTGTTGATATAATTCATTAACAATTTGATTTAAATTATCAACAATGATGATTTGTCCTTGCTTTTGTCCAGATAGATATTGCACAAAAGGAGGAGCAAATTGTTTCAACAGAATAACTTTTAACTCGTCATTTGAAATAAATGCCATGATATTCTGAATTATTACAGGATCTTCATGGAGTATGATGACTTTTTCCGCATACTGAAAGCCAATTGTTTCATATAAGTTTCTCTTTGCATACTCCTCTTGTTGACTTTCATATAAAACATTTACTTCTTCTTTTACTTCCTCTATCCAAGCTAATTTCTTGTCCGAAATTAGTGCTACTTTACTATGAGCACCAATCTGGATTAATCGGTCAATGAAAGCTTCGGCAAATATGTTACTTCCAAATACAAAGATCGAGTTTTGTTGTTCTACTGCTTTCTCTGCGAATTTCCTAACTCGCCTTCTTCTAAAGAATGACATTTAATCCACCTCATCATCAGGACGTTTTGAATCATAGATCATAGAGTCTCCCACTACTGGAATATCGATTGTTGGTATCACGGTCTCTTCTCCTGTAAATTCTATTTCCTGAATTTCTTTCTTTTTCTTCTTTTTTTTACTTTTCTTTTCTTTCTTCTTCTTAGGAAGTAGTGGGAGCTCAGTGACCACTCTATTAGTGAGTTTCATATAGTAATTTGAGAAGAAATAAATGACCACACGATCTCCAAGTTTGAGTTCTTCTGTTGGAGACAAAAGTTCCTTTCCTCTACGGATGAGTAAAACTACTTGCTTAAACAGATCAGAACTCATTGCTACTCCTGTAGAGCCAATATAAGTTCGTGGGACATCAATCTCAACAGTTGGTGGGTAATCGAAATCTAGACTTAGTGAATGAACTAAACCTTGAATAGTTGCATCTAGATCTTCAAGGATTATAAGATTTTCATCCTGGACAAGATCGCTAAAAACGAAAGCAGGTGCATATTGAGAAAGAAGGATGATTTCAACATCAGGACGAACACGTCGGATGTTTGTCAAAATATTCTGATTCAACTCTATGCTTTCAGTAAGAATCATGACACGACTGGCGTTTTTAAACCCAATAATATCATAAAGATTTGGTTTAGCAAATTCTAATTGATTTTCAACGACATAAATGTCAATTCCCATCAAACTACGTATCCAGAGGAGATCCACATCAGCAATCAAGGATACTCTTTCTTCATACCCGAATTGCGAAATCATCTCGAATAAAAACTGTTCAGCTGGCCTTGAAGTACCAAAGACATAAGTTACCCCTTTCCGTGTATTGACTTTGTCTCGGTACTTAGCAATAGGAGATTTAATCATTGCTCGAACGAGTATGGTAATAGTTCCGATGATACCAGCACCATATCGGACGGTCGTCTCATTAAAAATTCCTCTCATTAAACTTAGATGGAGACCATCAACATCTGGTTCGCTAGCCTGAAATAATCCAGCCCAAGCGGATCCTCCCCATGCATTCCAAGGGTCTCCAGGAATGATCCCAAGGACAAGGGGAGCACCCCAAATTATAAGAATAAGGATAAGTCCAATGATAAGGCCGATCCAGAAGAATAGAAGGAATAAATCTTGAAGGGGGATATAATATTTAATTTCTCGCCAGACAAGTCGTAAAACAAGCTTGGTATTTGCCCTAATTGTTGTTAAATTAAACTTCAATTGACGCATATTATCTCTGAAAGTTCTTTTTGTGCCTTTTGGCTTGTCTTTTTTCTTTTTCTTGTCTTTCTTGCCTTTTTTTGGTTCAGAGGTTTGATTCAATAATTGTCACCAAAATTTAGCTTATAATGACTTTTTAACTGAGTAAAATTTACCTTGACCAACTATAAATGAGATTATTTATCTATTAAGTAATAAAAAGAAAAAAGTTTTCCTGAAAGACTCAACAATATTGATAAAAATATGAGGTATTGGTTCCTAATAATAATTTGATCAATCGTCAGGTTCGGTTTTTGAAGAAATTCAATGTGAAAAACAAGAAAAAATAAAGCCACGACGAGGTCAGTGTTGTCTATCCTACTCGTTTAGTTTTACTCAACTTCCGCCAGAGACGCAGGAGAACTGCCAGCCTTCCAGTTCAGTTCTCGTTTGAGTAAGTCCCGAATGGCCATTCTGATGGCTTCAGATCGCGAACTATATACCCCAGCTCGGACTAACTCGTCTAGCCCTTCCAGATATGTATTGGGTGCCTTAAATGAAATTAGTTTCATTATAATTGCTCTCTTTAATTCAATATTTACTTGAAAATCATTCATTTTAATATGTAATTCGAGTCTAAACTTAGGCCAGAGATGAGTTTAAATTCCTTTAGCCTTTATAAATGTCCAATTAACAGCAGAAAAAGAGTTTTATCTTGCTTCTTTCTGTAAAAATCGTCAAAATCCAAGTCATAACTTTCATAATTAGATCATAGATGACATTACTATAGTTTTCATACGTATTTCGTTAGTTGGGAGAAAAAATAATGGGGATGAAAAAGACAAATGCTTTAAATGGATTGCGAGCTTCTATAGACAAGGTGTTTGCACATGACAAATTCTTTCAATGAAGTGAATGAACAATTAACAGAAATTCAACAGAATCTCACACAAGCTGTAAACATAGCAAAAGAGGTTCCCACTAAAGTTAATCGGTTACTAAAGGAGAAGAAGGAATTAGAAGACAAAATAGAAGAGATCAAAATGATGAATAATGATCTCAAAACTAAAATCTCCACTCTTGAGCACACCCTTTCAGAGCAACAAACAGATTTTGAGAAAAAATTGGAAACTACTGAAAATAAAATCGTGTCTCTTGAACGGGAACTTGATTTTGCTAAAGACGATAGTAATAAGCTTAAAGATCAATTGAAAGCTAAAGATGATCGAATTCACATTCTTGAGTCTCAAAATGAAGAATTAAAAACCTCATTAAGACAGCAGACTAGCTAAACCACTAGCTAGAATCTGGGAGTCTAGAATTGTGAAAGTGGCCTATATATCTGACATGCATGGAAATTTAGAGGCACTTTCTACAGTTTTCCGAGATATTGATCAGAGAAATGATATTAATTCTATATGTTGTACTGGGGATGTTGTGGGATATTATCCTCATCCGTTAGAATGCATTGATATAATTAGAAGGCGATGTGAACATGTTATCAAAGGGAACCATGATGAAGTTGTTACAGATAACAACTTCAATAGACAAAAGTCGTGGTTCAATCCAATTGCAGCAGCAGCATTGACTTGGACACGAGAAAAACTGTTAGAGGCTGATGCAGCAACATATTACCATTATATAGAGTCCTTACCAGTCAGTAAGGAGATTTTTATAGAAGGTAGAAAAGTTCTACTTGCACACGGAACACCTGAAGATAAATGGGATTACTTCCTCTTCCCTTTTTGGCTTGATAATCCACCTCCTGAACAAAAAGTTCGACTTGGTAAATGGCTTAAAAAATGGGATCTTGTCGTTATAGGTCATACACACCAACCTTTTGTCTATAAATATCGAAAAAAGGTCGTTCTCAACCCTGGTTCAGTTGGTCAACCTCGTGACGGAAATCCTAAAGCGAGTTATGCCATAGCAGAGATAAATGCAACAAAAATCGAAGCAGAAATCATTCGTCTTGATTATGATATCAAAAGAACTTGTAAAGATCTCCTAGAGGCAAACTTACATGAATATCTATGTGACAGGTTAATTTCAGGCAATTAAAAGGAATTATACGTAGATTTTTATCACCTTTTTGATTTAAAGTTTTGAAAATGAATTCTAAACTGTTTCCTATTATTTAATAATGAATGAATACGAAAAAAATCAGCAAATATTGTCTGAAAGAGGTTATTTCTTTAGAAAAAACTTAAAAGTCATTTTGTCGAAATTTTAACTGAATGAAATTCTATTTTATTGCTTTACAATGATGTTTTTTTGGAAATTTCTTGAAATAGGGTATTCGGTGTTAGATTTTGTCTGGAGAATATGATGCGAGTAGTATACAGGTTCTAGAGGGACTTGAAGCGGTACGTCGTCGCCCAGCAATGTATATTGGAAGTATTGATGAATATGGGCTTCATCATCTTGTCTGGGAGATCGTAGATAATTCAATCGATGAGGCAATGGCTGGAGTATGTGATAGAATAAACGTCATTTTGGGACAGACAGAACATGGTTTTGAGTCTGTCACAATTCAAGATAATGGTCGAGGAATCCCGACTGAACCTCATCCTCATTATAATATGTCATCCCTAGAACTCGTGACAACACGACTACATTCAGGAGGGAAATTTGATCATTCCTCATATAAAGTGAGTGGCGGCCTGCACGGTGTTGGAATTGCTGTAGTAAATGCATTATCCAGCTGGATGCAAGTCAAAGTTAGAAGGAATGGGGGGGTAATTTTAATGCAAGAATATGTTAGAGGAGAAACTATTTCTCACGGATTAATTGAGGTAAAAGAAGATTGGAAAGATAGAGGAGGAACCCATATTACCTTTATTCCTGACCATGAGATCTTTGAAGCTGTTCATTTCCACATTCCAACAATTAAAAATCGGCTTCGTGAGCTTGCTTTTTTAAATAAAGGGCTAACTATTACTTTAATCGATAATCGTAAAGCAAGAGAGGAGTTGGAATCAGAGATGAGCCTAGAAACGGAAAAGGAGAATACTTGGAGTTTTCATTACGATGGTGGGATTCAGGCGTATGTCGAACAGTTAGCCCCAAACCGTTCTCATGAAGATATTCCCTATTTTGATGAAACGATCGAAACTACTCAAGTTGAAGTAGCCTTAGCGTATGACCGGTCAGAACGAGATTTAATTCATACTTTCACGAATAATATTAATACTAGACACGGGGGAACGCATTTATCAGGATTTAAATCAGGTTTAACTAGAGCAATAAATTCGTATGTTTTGAAGAATGAACATCTGATACGAAACACTCATTTAAAGAAAGGATTGAAAGAGAAACGATCAATTTTTACAGGAAATGATGTTAGAGAGGGATTAGTCGCAGTCGTTTCTGTAAAAGTTATGAATCCTCAGTTCGAAGGGCAAACAAAGAGTAAATTAGGTAACAGTGAAGTCAAGGGAATTGTTGAGCGTTGCAGTTATGAAAACATCTTGAAATTCTTCGAAGAGCATCCTGACAGTGCAAGAGAGATAATCGATAAATGCGAACAAGCAGCGACTATTCGGATGAAATTTAGGCAAATTCGTGAAGCTGTTAAGAAGACTCAAGCCAAAGGAACAGGAAAACTGGTTGATTGCTCAGAAACTGATCCTGCGAAGCGTGAACTATTCCTAGTAGAAGGTAACTCTGCAGGAGGCACTGCTATAGAGGGACGATTCAGTGAATATCAAGCGATTCTTCCTCTAAGGGGAAAAGTGATAAATGTCGAGAAGGCAAGATTAGAAAAAGCAATGCGCAACAAGGAAATTCTTGAGATAATAAGAGCAATCGGAGCTGGTTATCGCGAAAATTTTCAAATTGAAAATGTTAAATATCATAAAGTTATTCTGCTAATGGATGCAGATATTGATGGACACCACATTGTCTGTCTTCTCTTAACATTTTTCTTTCGTTATATGCCGGAATTAATTGATGAAGGATATCTTTTCATAGCTCAACCTCCGTTATACCGTATCAAGAAGGGGAATAAAGAACTCTATGTCCTTTCTGATCAGGAAAAAGATAAGATTGTCAATGATTGGGGGAAAAATGTTGAAATTAGTCGTTTCAAAGGTTTGGGAGAAATGAATCCAATCCAATTGCAGAAAACAGTCATGGATCCTAATAATCGAACCTTATTACAAGTTACACGTGTAAATATTATCGAAGCTGAACAAATATTTAACACCTTGATGGGAGATAATGTGCCTCCCCGTCGTGAATTTATTGAAACTCATGCCCTAGAAGTTGAAAATTTAGATATTTAAGCAAGGAATGTTGGACGATAATGAGTAGTAACATTAAATTAACCCCCATCGAAAGAACGATGTCTAAGAGTTACCTCGAGTATTCTATGTCAGTAATTACAAGTAGAGCTCTTCCACATGTACGAGATGGACTTAAACCTGTCCATCGTCGTATCTTATGGTCCATGCACAATCTGGGGTTAGCACACAATAAACCTCCCAGAAAGTGTGCCCGAACTATTGGCGAAACACACGGAAAATACCATCCTCATGGAGAAACAGCTGTTTATGATGCTTTAGTAAGGATGGCTCAACCATTTTCTCTACGATACCCCTTAATTGAAGGACAGGGTAATTTTGGAAGCATGGATGGGCAATTAGCGGCAGCTCAGCGATATACAGAAGCTCGGATGCAAAAAATTACCGAAGAAATGTTGAAAGACATTGAAAAGGATACAGTTGATTTTAAAGATAATTTTGATGGATTGGACAAAGAACCAGTCATTCTCCCCGCCAAGATTCCTCAACTTTTAATTAATGGAGTAATGGGCATTGCTGTCGGGATGGCTACCTCAATGCCCCCTCATAATCTGACCGAAGTCTTAGATGGGGTGATTGCAACTATTAAAAATCCACAAATCAGCATTGATGAATTGATGGAATATATTCCGGCACCTGATTTTCCTACGGGCGGTGTTATTTTTGGGACATCTGGGATAAAACGAGCATACCACACTGGTAATGGGAATGTTATTTTAAGAGCGAAATATGAAATTGTGGAGAAAAAGAGTAAGACTCAGATAATAGTTACAGAAGTTCCTTATTTAGTTAAACGTCAAGATACGGTTGAACAACGAGGTTTAGTTGATATAATTGGACGAATGAAAGACTCTGGTAAACTTCCAGAAATTGGTAAAGTAAAAAACGAATCAAACATTATTCACGGCACACGAATAGTCATTAATCTTAAGAAAGCAGCTAACCTTGATTTGGTCTTGAATCGTTTGTTTAAATACACTCCAATGCAAATTTCCTATTCTATAAAAAATATGGCGCTTATAGACGCCCGTGTGGGTAATGAGATTCGGTTTAGGCCAAAAAATCTTAATTTAAAAGAATTGATAACTCAATTCATTGATCATAGATATGAGATTGTTGTTCGCCGTACAGAATTCGAGCTTAAAAAGGCTCAAGAACGAGCTCATATTTTAGAAGGAAGAAAAATTGTTGTAGAAAACCTTGATGAAATATTGTCACTAATTAGAAGCGCCGAGACAGGAGCAGAAGCGCAAAAAGCGTTAATTGCCCAATTTTCCTTTTCAGAAATTCAAGCAAAAGATATCTTGTCTCTTCCATTAAGGAGTTTGACCCGTTTCGATCGTCAAAAAATTATTAATGAATATAATGAGATTTTAAAGGCGATTCAAGAATTTAAAGCGATCCTAGCAAGTGAAGAACGTGTTTTTACTATAATTACTGATGAATTAGAGGAAATAAAAAGAAAATATGGTGATGTTCGACGAACAGAAATCTTAAGAGATGATTCTGATTGGACTGGGAAAACTGAAGAAGATTTCATTCCACGAGAGGATGTTGTAGTTACTTTAACTCAAAACGGATATATTAAATCAATATCTGCTGAAGCTTATTCTGCCCAACATAGAGGAGGGAAAGGGATCAAATCGATGGAGATTGGAAAAGACGATTTTCTGAAAGAAATGATTATTGCTTCAACACATGACAGTATTCTCTTTTTTACCATCAAAGGAAGAGTCTTTAGGGTTCGTGGGTATCAAATTCCATTATCGAAACAACGGGTCACAAAGGGGGTTAATATTGTGAATCTAATAAAAATTGAGAAAGATGATGAAATTGAAACGATGATCCCAGTCTCAGAATTCGATGAAACTCATTTTCTAGTTTTAGCAACTAAAAATGGTCTAATTAAGAAGACTCCCCTCGGGGATTATGCCAATATACGCTCTACAGGGATTATAGCCATTCAGCTTCGTGAGGAAGATATGATTGTTGGTGTGAAAGTCACCGATGGAACAAAAGATGTAATGTTGGCAACTCAAAAAGGTAAAGCGATAAGGTTTTCTGAAGGGGAAGTACGAGCTGTCGGACGAAGTAGTATCGGAGTATTAGGAATACAGTTAAGACCAGAAGATTCTGTAGTAGATATGGCAATTGTTGATAAAAATAAAACTCTGTTAACGGTATGTGAAAAAGGGTATGGGAAGCGAACTATGTTTGATCTCTACCGAATCACTCGTCGAAATGGAAAAGGTGTTATTAATATAAAGACAAAAGAAAGAAATGGTGACGTTATCGCTGTAAGAAGTGTTGCAGATACAGACGACTTATTGTTAGTCGCAAGTGATGGAAAACTGATTCAAATTCCAATAGAGGATATTAGGACAATTGGGAGATCCACTTCTGGAGTCACATTGATGCGATTAGATAAAACAAAAGGAGTTACTCTAACATCAGTTGCCATACTTTCTGAAGGAAAAAAAGAATAGGTGGAAATAAAATATGACAAAGGCTGCCAAAAGAGGAAAAGTTGCTAAAGAGAAAGTTGTACGTAGATCTGCAGCCGATTTCTTCCAGGATAACAAAGCTATTGCTGGTTTCGATAACACAATGAGAGTTGTTTTCACTAGTGTGAGAGAATTAGTAGAAAACGGATTAGATGCAGCTGAGCGAATTGGAAATCTTCCTGAAATACATGTTACAATTCAACGATTAAAGAAAGAAGAAATCGCAAAATTACTTAATATAAGCACTTTTGAATCAGATGAGAAAGTCGATTTTATCCGATTAACTGTTCGTGATAATGGGAGTGGTGTCCAAAATGAATTTGTACCTCCCTTGTTTGGTAGGGTGTTGACTGGAAGTAATTATGGGGCTCGTCAATCACGAGGTAGATTTGGTCTTGGTGCAAAGATGGTGTTATTAAACGCCATGTCATCAGTTGACCTTCCTCTGATAATAAAATCAAAGTATATCAATGAAGATTTTACTAGTTATCACGAATTAATGATAAATTTAGCTGAGAATGAACCCATAATATTAACTCAAAGAGAAATTCCTCAAGAAACAACAGAGGCAATCCCAAATTCAGGAACAGAAGTGAGTGTTACCTTCACTGGGTCATGGAACCTTGCTTCTCGTTGGGTTAGAGAATATTTTTCCCAATTAGGTATGATTACGCCATATGCTAGCTTATACATTCAATATCCTGATAGTGATGAACCAATAGTTATGGAACGCGTTGTTGAAGAGATGCCTCCGTACCCTCAAATAGCTAAAGTTCACCCTTGGGGAACTGATATAACTCAATTTAAACGAGAACTGGCAGTTACACGCAGTGAAAATATGGAAGCTTTTCTTCAAGACCATTTCCAAGGAATTGGCCCAAAAACTGCACAAGATTTCCTAGATTTTGTCAAAATAAGTCATGAAAAGATTCCCAGCACACTTTCCGCAAGCGATATTAGACGAATAATCCATGAAGGATTTGTAATGCCTGATTCTGAACCAAAAAAACGACGGGAACAGAAGTATTTTCCATTCAGAAGGCCGAGTGGTGATTCATTAGCACCTTTAGGTTGGGAACTACTAGCAAAGGGTATCGAGAAAGAATTGAATCCTCAGTTCGTCCGAGCTGCAGCAGGAGATATATCTGCATATTCAGGACATCCATTCATAGTTGAGGCAGCTTTGGCTTATGGTGGCCCAATTCTTTCAAGTGAATCTGGCAATCCAAAGATTTACCGTTTTGCAAATCGTATTCCACTACTATTTGGAGCTGGAAACGATATAATTTCCAAATGCGTTCAAAAGATGGCTTGGAAGAATTATAAGATCAAGATCAATAAATCACCTATTGCTATTGTCGTTTCATTGGTTTCCTCAAAGATTCCTTTTCCAGAGACGAGTAAAGAGTACATTGCTGATGTTGATGAACTTCGAAAAGAAATAATGAAAGTTCTGAAAAAATTAGCCCGTGGTTTAAGTCAACATCTAGGACGAGCTGAACGAGAGCGTAGGGAGAAACAAAGGCAGTCCAGATTTGAAAGTGCGGCCCCAAAAGTTCTTAGGAACTTATCGAAAATATTAGATGTAACTGAAACTCCTTTCCTACTGCAATCCACTGAAGAGATGGCAAAGCTCGAAAAAGCATTAGCATCTGCAGTACCACGTTTAGTTCGTCGCACTTTTCCTCCAAGTCCTTTAATTTCAAGCATTGGGGAATGGTTACCCACTTCGACTTATGTAACCCTTGTTGAACACAATATCCAAACAATATATCAATTTTTACGAGCCCCAATAGCAGAATTGAGTAACATTACTGGATTAACAGAAGAAAAAATAGTCGAAATTAAACGTGCAACAGTTAATAGTCAGGAAAGATCAAATAAAGCGCCTACAATGCGTGAGTTCGAAATATTTCCAAAAGGGATAGAAGATGATTATAGTAAATACCGTCAAGCTTTAAGAATACATAAAGCGCTAAATAAGCGTTGGATAGTATCTTCCCTTGACTTTTTTGCCACACCGATATCCCAACTTCGTATGGTTGAGAATTTCCCTGAAAAGCTAATTTATGAAGCAAAGCAGAGAGCTATTAATGAAATTCTAACGGATTATCCTGTAACAGCATTTGATTTTGAAACAATGCCTTGGATAACTGAAGACATCAAAAAAGGATTGAAATCAGCAAAGATTCTCAATATCCTAGATTACATGATAGCATTCCCAGAAAAATTAGCTATAGTTCCCAATTTATCAATTAAAATTCTTGAAATGATAAAGAAAGAAATCCAAGAAGGAATAAAACAGGGATATATAGATGCAGACAAGGTCATAGGCGCTGCAACATTCGATTGGATGGACTATCGTGTAACACCACGTTTAAGGGGACGAAATATTTCGAAAATAAAGGAATTTCTTCAAACACCAACTGAAAAGTTGGCAGATATCTCCGAGCTCACAGAAAAACTTATTCTCCGTTCAAAAAAAGTCCAAAGTGAAGAAATTACTCAATTAAATGAGGAAAAACCTTTCCAAAAAGTAGATGCTCTAGATGAAACTATGCAGCCAGATTTGGAACGTCTCGAGATTAAGGGTTTCATAGACTTTCTCCTGATGGAGGAAAGAGAGCTTCAGATCATTCGTGGTTTAATATCTCGTCTGATTTCTATGAAACAGGATGAGATTCAAGAACAAATAGAACAGGAACATGAAATATTCCCAACAAAAGCTGCTTGGTGGTTAGACTCAGGATTAGAAACTAAGTTAAAGGGTCTTGGCATAGAAACTGTCTATGATTTTATTCGATGCCCTTCCTCGACTTTGATGAAACTAGAAGAATTGGATCCTCAAATTCTGGAAACAATTAAGAGAACGTATGGTACACCAGTTCCCCTATTGACTCCAGAAGAGCGTGAAAAATTGGAAACAAATAATATTCTCTGTCTGGAAGAATTACAAGCAGCAGCAACCGAGTTTGAATTAAAACCTAAGACATTCCAAAATCGAATAGAAGAATTACTCAATCTTTTAAACTCTCCTATTTGTTATCTTCCTATACCAAGTAAATACTATCATACCCTTCATCATATGGGAGTCTCAAGAATTATTGATTTTCTACTATGGCCTGATACTGACTTGCATCGTAAAACAGGTATGTCCTATAAACTAATTGAACGAACAAAAAGTAAAATTTCCATCGAAGAAATTAAATCTCTCATTGACTCTAAAGTTCTTCCTGTATCTATATTGGCAAATAATTTAGAGGGAAAAGCTTGGCAGAAATTACTCCAGACAGAATTTAGTGTTCAAGAGCTTTACTATCAACTTCCATATTCTAATGGCAAAATAAAACAATTAGAATTATCTAAACGTGAAATAGAGCAATTAAATACACTCTTTTTAACTCCAATCTCGAGAATTCCTCAAATAAAACCGATATGGATTGCTAGACTTCATGCTAATAACATCAATTCCTTTATTGATTTAGTTACTTGGTCAAAAACAGAAATTGAAGAATTAATCGGTCGTGATGAGAATTTTGTTAATACCATGCTGTCAAGTTTCGATCTCTTCCTCTCTGGCATGCCTCTGATTGACCTTGGAGTCATTTCCGCTACTGAAATGAAATCCTTAATTTCTAAAGGCTTCTCCACAGTGGAAAGTGTGTATTTCTGTGCACGAAAGGACACATTTGGAGTAATGGGTGTTAAGTGGAAAAAAATTGAAAGGTTTCAACGTATCCTTGAAACACCCGTGGCAATGTTACAGCTTCGGAGTAGTTCAGATAAAACTGCAATCCGAATTTCACATGATGGTCTCGAACGATTAGCAAGTAATGGAATTGATCAGATAATAAAGCTTATTTATTGGTCACCTAATGATTTAAAATCAATTCTTAAAATGTCTTTACCTCGTATTGACGAATTAAAGCAATCAGTAGCAATTAAAGAACACGGAATGCCTTTGGAAGCAGTGTGTGGATACAATCGTAAGACAATTTCAACATTATTAGGTTATGGTATTGAAACGGTTGAGGATCTCTACTTTACCGCTTCTGAAGACATGTTAGATGAAGATGACGAAATAGATTGGAGTTATGTTGAAAAAGCCATGGAAGCTTTAGAACTTCCCGTGACTTACCTTACTGGTATTATTGCAGCTAAATATATCGATAATTTGGTTAAAAAACGGATTGACACCATAATTCGTTTCCTAATAACCTCTGAGGAAGAACTTTCCGAGATCTTGGAGACACCCCCAGAAAATGTTGCTAATTTAAGAAAGAAAATTAATCTTGTCCAGCTTCGTGAGTCAACAGAAACATCTGTTTCAATTCTGGAAGGATTGCCTCGGAAGCAGCTTCAAATACTCGCTGATGAGCAAATATCTACAATTTACGACTTCTTAACTACGCCTGAGGACCAAATTATCAATACACTTGAGATGGACTTAAAACAAGTGGTTGCGATGAAGAAAGACCTTAACTTCAATAATATTAAATCAATGAAAGAGGAGAAGATGATTCCTCTTACTAAAGTTTCACTTTTCGATAGAAACACTATTCGAAAACTTACTCGTTTGGGTATAGAGAGTCTAGCTGATTTATATTATGTGGCAACTCCGAAAACCTTTGTTGATAGTGATATTGATTGGCAAATAATACTTGATGCAAAAACCATTCTAGACCTACCAATCGAAATAAGTCCTATACCTACAAAAGAAGAAATAAAGAATTTCCAAAAAGCAAAAGTCAGAACGGTTTTAGATCTGATGATAGAGTCTCAGGAGGAACTTGAAAATCGTACACAAATACAAGCAGCAAGAATTAAAGCCATTCAGGATTCAATTAATATTACTGCAGTTATAACTTTTCTAAAACGATTGACAATAGAGAAACTCAATTTTCCTTCAGACTATCTCGCCGCATTACAACGTGAGGAAATAAAAACCGTTTTTGAGCTTTTAACTAGCCCCAAGGAGGACATCTATCTTGCAAAAGAAGGAGATAAAACAATACGGATAGACAGAGAGAGATGGACTCGAATATTTTCAATTTTGACTATCCCGTTGAGTTTAGTTTTTGGATCAGACCGAGAAGAGGTTAAAAATCTAAAACAAAAACGTATTGAGACCTTACAAGATGCCTATTCAACTTCTACAGAACGGATTGAGACAATATTAGGAACTGATCCCTCTGAATTCTTTGCTGAATTGGAAACACTAAATTTCAATGAAATAGAACAATTCTTAAACATTCCCATATGTTTTATTCCTAAAATAACCTTAGAATGGTTATCTATTTTCAAAGAACATTCCATAAATCATATTGGAGACATTTTCGACGAGAGTATTAGAGAACTTGCTGAAAAGATAGGATCTACCTCACCTAAGACTAGGGCATTGGTAACCGGAATCAAGATGCCTGAAGTTATTAAACACTTAGAGGATGAGATAATTCCACTAGATAATTTTTCAGGAATTATTCCTACTAAAATCATTTCTGAATTGGATAAGAAGAATATTACTTCAATCCAGGAATTTATCTTACGTGATAGAGAGGATTTTAAGCAGAAGGAATTGGAAAAGCTATATGAAATTCTTGATAGTCCAATAAATCGGTTATCTGAGGAGTTACCTTTAAATGATTTGCGAAAACTGTCACAAAGTGGTGTTTCAACAATCTCCGATTGGTTATTCACTCCCAATGGTGCTTTAACCAAACTTATAGGTATGGATATATCTGAGATAGCTTCTCTAAAAACAGAGTTCGACTTTGAGGCTGCTGGTGAAATAACCGAGGCCGATACTCCTCTTCCAACTTTCATTGAGTCAGGGTACATAGATTTTACAGAAATTGAGAAACATGGGATTAGGGTTCTGGAAGATCTTCTATTTATAGACTTAGGAACAATTTCTGTCTCTGATCAATTAAAATCCCGTTTAGCAAACCTTAAAGATGCCCTTAACTCATCTTTAGCTTATTATAGCTTACTCCCTCCGCAATATGTTACTCCATTAGCGTTCAACGGAGTAACTTCGGTAACTCAACTAATAAAAACTGAATTTTCTCAACTAGAAGATCCTATGGGAATCATAGATGAGGAAGAATACAATTCAGCGAGGAATTCAATAAATCTAGTAGATATAATAACCCATAAAAAAACTGATACCGAATTTAGGGTCAAATTATCCTCACTCAGAGCATTTTCTCCTAAACAATTAGAACAAATTACGAGTCTGGGGGTCGATAATGTTGTAGATCTATACTTCCGTTTAGATACAGAAAGATTAACCAAGTCACTTGTAAAACCAGTTGAAACCGTAAAACGGGTGTTAGAGAAACCTGTTGCAATTTTACCAACCGTACAAGATAGCTTTCCCCAGAAGATCCCCTTATTGTATAATGCAGGGATAACTTCAACAATTGAGTTCTTATTCTGGCCTAAAGATGACTTAGCGGAATTACTTGAAATAAAGAGATATGAATTATCGAAATATCGAAAAGTCAACCTTGGTGCTTTAAAGCGGAAAAAGAGTCTAGGAACCCCAATTGAAAACTTCGTAAGGATTCCTGAAGAACATATTGCTACTTTTCACGAAATGGGGATTGACAATATAGAGGATCTCTACTTTCATCTTAAGAGATATAACTTCATTCCTGATGATTACGTCCCATCTAAATTAATAAAAGCTTGTATTCATGATTTAGAAAGTCCAATCGTTAGATTAGCAGATTTACCTATTCCTGTTGCTCAAGAATTAGTTAAAAAGGGGATAAACCGGATAATTGATTTCCTTTATTGGCCTGATGGTGATCTAAAGCAAGTTTATGGTTTATCAGCAGCAAAAATCAAACAGATAAAAGCTAATGTCCGACTTAGAAGAAAAGCAGATGTTGTTGGACGACTGGACGCTTATATGACAAAAGAATAGGATGGATTAATGGTGTCTAAACAATTTATTAAAACAATTATTGAAGATTATTCCTTCACTAATAAGGTTATAAAATCTGATATTGAAAAAGATGGTTCTCTTAGTGCCATTAGAACGATTGTAAAAAACCAGCTAGGTTTAAAAACAAAACAACCGTTTTTAATCTTTTTTGGAGCAAAGAAAACAAAACGTTATCAAGAACTTAAAAAGAGTAATCTTGATTCACTGTGGCAATTGGCAAAGTCAGAGGAGGTAGTATTACAAATACGACGAAAAGTTGATTTATCCAAAGTAAAGGAACTACGAAAGGTGATGACGTCTCAGGATATCGACTTACCTGTATCAGTTCTTAAAGTAGACAATGTACTTCCAGAGGAAACAAGGGCACGTTTACAGGCAGTTGCAAGAAGATTTCTTGAAGAAATTGCTGAGGATCCCAAAGGAGCAGCATTTCGCATTCCAGCTCGTAGTTCTGAAAATGTAGGTTATGATGACAATTCTAAAATGGTTCTCTTAGGAAGCCATGTAGTTGATAGACAATTTCGCCACCTCAGTAGTGTGAAAAGTGTTGTACAGTTGACAGGTTTAATGCGGTATGTAAGTGAAATCCTCGATACCGAAAAACATGCGACAAAGCGACACTTATTTTATCGTGATGTCAACCTATTTGAAAATCAACGAGTATCCGACGGATTAATTGAAGACCTAGGAGCATTATTACGGGTATCTCGAAATTCTTTGAACGTAATCGCTTCTGCGAAAGGGAAAGTCATAGGTAGAATGTCTTTTACTGAAGGCGGGGATCGGATTGATTGTACTCAAGGCTTAGGAGGGCATGCTATTACTCCGATGTTAGATCAGATTGACAATATCGAGAGTGATGCCGAATTCGTCCTAGTGATAGAAAAAGATGCAGTTTTCCAAGATTTAGCAGAAGATAAATTCTTTAACTATCTTCCATGCGTTTTAATAACCGCTTCTGGCCAACCAGATATGGCCACGAGAATGTTCATCAAAAAGATTCATGAAGAGCTACAAATTCCAATCTTGGGGTTTTTAGATGCTGATCCTTATGGTCTAGATATCTTGAGAGTGTATTCAATAGGGAGTAAAGCCCTGAGTTTTGAAAGTGTGGAACTTGCTGTTCCAGATATTCGATGGCTAGGATTATTACCTTCCGATATCAAGGAATATTCAATTCCAAAGTCTGTGCTCATCAAAATGACCGAAAACGACATGAAACGAGCCGAGGATTTACTTCAAGAAGATTTTGTGAAATCTCGTCCTGAATGGGAAAAACAGATTAAAATTATGACTGAAACTGGGAGAAAGGCCGAGATCCAAGCGCTAGCTGGGAAAGACTGGCGATTTATGACTGGTACCTATCTGCCCACAAAGATTGACTCTGCAGATTGGGTTTAATAACCTATGTCTCGCATTCCATTTTTTTTATTTCCTGAGTACAAAAACCAGATTTCCTCTTGTGCATTGCAAAAAAGCCTCGACTTAGTTGAAAGTATTGTTGGCTTTTCCAAAGGGAATAGTTTGAGCTGTGAAGCTATAAACCGAATATCACAAAAACTAGGCGTTCAAATGAAAGGAACAACTCTGTATCCTGGAGGGAGTAGTTGTCTATTTGGTTGGAGCTTTCCTTTTGACAAAATTGGGTCTATTATCATAAAACCCTATTATAGTCGTGAATTATTGGCATTGATAATCCACTATTTGACTTGGCAGGACTATGTCTATGAGTTCCAGAATATGCAATTTCAATTGAATGACAAAGAAATCCAAGTAAAGCTACCAAATGTAGTTGGACTGGCTAAGATTGAAACTTTTTCTCGATTTTTTCCTGTATTAATGACAACAGAGGCAGCAGGAGAAGCCATTCAGGCTTATCCTTCCTTAATCAGGAAGGTTGGCACATTCACTCGTGATCTAGCCAAAAAAGGAATCATTAGCGATCCATATCCTTCTAATTGGAAGATTTCTTTCTCAAATAATCATGGAATAATTCAGTATATCGATCTTCTGAGCTCAAATCGACTTGAAAATGTTCAAAAACGCGTTTCGGAGTTATTAAAGGGTTTTGATTAGTAATTTCAAGAAAGGAGCTGTTTATCCCTCTGCATCCCTGAAATACACAGCGCGTCGAATCGCAGATGCAAAAGCTGTCCCAACGCCTTGATTCTTGGTAGCAGATGTCGGAAAGTATGCTGCGTTCATTCGATCAGCAAATTTCTGGCCTATATCATCACTAACTTGTCGTTCTTTTTTCAGATCAATTTTATTCCCAATTAAGATAGCGGGACTATTAGGTAGATTTTTTTTCACTTCTTTCACCCAGCTTGGAAGTGATAAAACCGTAGACTCCCTAGTTACATCAAAAGTATAGATTACTGCATGGGCTCCCTCATAGAAGAGGGGGCGTACTTTATCAAAAGCAGGTTGTCCTGATAGATCCCAAAAAATAGCAGTTGTTGTTTGGTCACCTTTATCTCCTTTACCCCGTAATTTAAGAAACGAAATATCAGCTCCTGCGGTCGGTTTGTGCTCAAAATCTCTTCCAGTAAATACAGATACTAATTGAGTCTTTCCAACTAGCGCATCACCAGCTACAACGATCTTATATTGCGAAAAATGAGGCATTTC
The DNA here is from genome assembly GCA_020353515.1 of Candidatus Heimdallarchaeota archaeon. Taxonomy (GTDB): domain Archaea; phylum Asgardarchaeota; class Heimdallarchaeia; order Hodarchaeales; family Hodarchaeaceae; genus Hodarchaeum. The sequence goes on along the minus strand of CP070695.1, from coordinate 4,649,140 downwards.
AAATAGAATTTCATCGGTGGACATTAAAGTTATCTCCGTATTGTAATAAAATTACCATCAGCTATATTAAGAATTTTTTCTGATTTCTTAAGAAACTTTCTTTTTAATCTAAACTGCGTTCAATATAAAATTTCTAGTGCTAATGATTTTTCAGAGTTAGGCTTTCAATCTTTTCTTTAGTGGCTTTCTTCTCTTTAGCTAGCGCTTCTTCTAGATGAATCGGACAATAATATAATCCCTTATAGCTCGCGTAGAACTCTGCCTCGCATTTACAACATTTATGAGTTTTTTTCAATTTGTTTACAACTCTGGGATCAAAGGCACTCTTCTTGCATAATTTGACGCTTTGTAATAATATTTTACTTTCTTAATTGATTCTAAAGGAATACTAGTGTCATCAAAAATTGCCTCGACTGAGGTACCTGCTTCTAATCTCATTAGGATGCGATCAACCTCATCAACTTTTTTTTTGTTTAGTGGAATTTACCTTTCTATTTTTGCATTTGTGCTAGGGGTTATTTAAAGATAGGATGGTGAGAAAAAGTCGTATATCATGACTTTTTAGCTTTGAGTATTAATGAAAACGGGATGATTCTAATTACCTGTACAAATTTGTTAAAGTAGTTATCATGTGTTTCATCCACTGCTGAGATGTAAGGAACAGCTGACCTGGCTTTCTTATCCATATTAGCGATATCATGTGCTTGAGGTTCCTCTATTCGAATTATATGCAATCCTACTTCAATGCAATCATTGATAATTTCCTTAATCGACCAATTTCCTTGATTGAACGTTGCTATAGTTCCGTCAAAACAGGACCAATCCCATTCTTCTCGGTTTCTATCAAAGTAGTTTTTAACCTTTTTAAAATCCCATTCTTCTAGTGCTGATCCAATAGTTAAGTAAATAGGATGCTCGAAACAAAACACTAAGAATCCTTCAGGTTTTAGAACACGGGCAGTTTCCTTATACACTGCCTTTAAATCGTCTGCATACCCAATAGCATGGGAAGAAATTACAATATCGAATGTATTATTTTTAAATCTTTCTAAGTCTTCCATCCTCCCCTGTACAAATTGGACTCTTACGCCTTCCTCTTTTGCGAGGGTATTCGCATGTTCTAGCTGAATATCTGAGATATCTAACCCAATAACTTCTGCACCCCATTTGGTTAGCACAATTGAGTTTTGGCCACCCCCGCAACCGAGTTCTAAGATTCTTTTACCCTTAACATCACCGAGGAAATTTAATTTCCTTTCGCCAGGAGCAACAGGACCGTAATGAACGTCTTGTAGGGAAATTCGTTTCTCACCTTGATACGATCTTGAAATAGTGTTCCAACTATCACGATTTTGAAAATTATTCACTAGGGTCACCTCTGAGTTCATCATTTGGAGACAAACTTCTTTCAAAGCTCTGCTTCTTATGTGTGGTATCAATTGCATTACACGGAATACAATCATAGTACACATAATCATATGAATAGGATACTCTTCCATTACTCACTCCATTTTTATAACATCTTGTTCTTTTATATATTCGTTTGTCTTCTAAACAGATAGGATGATTGTATCGTTCACATTTTGTGACTGCAATCTTACTCTTATAATAATAACACGGTGTATTCGGAAAATTCATTATTCTTATCCAATCCTTATAAGTTTAGATATCTAATTTTTTAATAATAGGCCTAGAGAAATCATCCGGATATCATAGAATTACCCATTTAGACATTGTTATATATTCTACTAGTAGAAGTTACATTAGTAGAATATTCTTTAAGTGGCGATAATAAATGCAGAGTCAAAAATCAAGAAAGAACCAAACTCAATCTAATAAAGTGAAATTTATCCCAGCAACCCAAATAGCATTGTTATTAATCTTATCAGAAGGACCAGCACATGCTTGGCATATCAAGAAAATACTTGATGAGAGGGGGTTCGAAGAATGGGTTGATATGAAACTGTCAACAATCTATAAGAGTTTAGGTATATTAGAAAATAAAAAGTACATTCAAGGAGAGAAAAAACGGGATGAACAGCTCTCTAAAAAAATCTACACAATCACTGAAATCGGGGAACAGAAAATTTGCGAGCAAATCCAGTTTTGTCTGCGTAGTCCTCCAAGAACAAAATCCTTATTCGATTTAGGATTAGCGGGAATTTCTCTTTTGCCTAAATCTGATGCCCTTTCTGCTTTGGAGGAATATAAGGGAGAACTTGACAACGGTATTTACTGGTTTGAGCTACAACTTGAAAAAATGGAGAATGTGGAGGAAATTGTAAAATCTGCCCCTAACCAGATTATAGTAGGAGGTGCGACTGCAAAAGAGTTTCAAAGTTCTAGACATAAATTTGTTGTCAAAGCCTTATTTGAAAGGCCATACTATATAGTCAAAGCTCAAAGACAATGGGTAGAGGAGTTTATTCAATCCATTAGAGAAGATGAAGGAGAGTTTAAATTTCGAGAGGTATGAAAAATGAATACAAGTCATACTATTGAAAATTTTTCCCATAATAAGGGGAGCCATTGTGAATCTACAACATTAAGAAACCTAATTGTACATGAAGGAGTTGAAATTACTGAGAATATGGTGTTTGGTCTAGATTGCACATTTGGATTTACTTTTTTCAATAATTCACAGAGTGATCAAACAGAAGATTTGTTTGGTAGGGAATTTCCGTTATTCATTGGAGGGAAACAAGGAACAGTCACTGATGAGAGTATGGTGTGCCGTATATTGGGATTGAATATTAGTATAGAAACGTTTACTTCTGCTAATATTGCTTGGGAAGTTTCTAAAAAATGGATCACGCAAAATATTCCCTTAGGATTGCAGGTTGATATGGGTTTCTTATCATATTTTGATTGGCCCGAAGAAATGCACTTTGGAGGCCATTATGTTACACTAACTGGATATGATGAAGTAAAAGATGTAGCCTTTATCTATGATACAGAATTTGATGATGTTCAAGAGGTTCCAATCGAAGACCTCAAGAAAGCACGCAGTTCAAAATTTGGAGAGCGACTCTTGCATCCCCATAATAAACATGTTCGTATCTTTAAAAGATCAGATGGGAAAAAATCTCCCTTTGCTAGAGCAATAAAGTTGCCCCTTCAACAGGTTGCCCGACAAGTCGTAGCTCCATCAACAAACTATCATGGGATTCCTGCATTAAAATCATTTATGGAATCAATACCAACTTGGCCAAATATTTTGAAAGGAACAATGAAAACACCTTATTCCAATGAAACTATATCAAAGGCAGCATTTACACTTGAAATGGTATATGGATTAATCGAGGAAATGGGAACAGGAGGAGCTATCTTTCGAAATCTTTATTCAAACTATTTGAAAGAACTTTTGAATCATCATGACATTAGAGAGGGAATACATGCTTGGAAGGAGGAGGAACTCTTCTATTTGAAGGATGCAATGGAGAAAATTGCGAAATCAGCTGCGTTGTGGACTGAATTTTCGAGTAATATCAAGAAGGTTTTGGATCAAGACGAGGAAGAATGTTTACAACTCCTAGATTTAACAGGATTAGCCAAACTCGTTGAAGATATCATTAACCTAGAAGAAAGTGGATTTAGGAAATTATTGCAAATAAAACTATGAGAGAGTGAAAAAATGAATCAGATTAAAGTAGTTGGGGCAAGAATTCATAATTTGAAAAACATAAATGTTAATATTCCGAAAAGCCAAATCATTGCGATTACTGGAGTTTCAGGCTCCGGGAAAAGCTCACTCGCTTTCGACATTCTGTTTGAAGAAGGAATGAGACGATATCTCCAATCGATAGGACTACCTCCCAAAGTTGAGAAAGAGAAACCATTCGATTTATTAAGTGGGTTGTCTCCGACCGTGGCAGTAGAACAACGAACTGCCCGTATTGTTAGTCCTCGATCCACTGTTGGAACAAAAACCACAATCTACACTTTATTACGTCATCTATTTGCCTTAGAAAGTATAAAAACATGTCAGATTTGTCAAATACCAGTTGATATTGATCTATCATGCCCAACTTGTGGAATGAAGGCAATAAATCTTGAGATCAAGCACTTCAGTTATAACGAACCTTCTGGAATGTGCTTAGAATGTAAAGGAAGAGGTTATATCGCAGAATTTCGTGAGGAAAAGTTGATACCCGATCCTACAAAAAATCTCCTAGAAATCTGTGCAAGTGGATCAGCTGCTTTTGGAGACATGAAGAATTTTACAATAGGTTTAGCTGACGTAATGGAATTTGATATCAATACCCCATACAACCGACTCCCCCAAAAGATTCAGGATATTTTTTTGTATGGAACAGACAAGAAGATGCAATTCAAGTGGAAATCTCGAAGATTTGAGGGCCTGATAGAAACAAAATTTGAAGGAATCATCCCCCATCTTGAAAGAGCGATGGCCAAAACCACAAGTGCTTATAGAAGGAATAAGATTGAAAAGAATTTTATGACGAAAGTAACTTGTCCCAGTTGTCATGGGTATAAGGTCAATGAGCAGGCAAGAACGGCATTAATTAATGAGAAACACATCGGAGAATTGGGAACCATGACCATCGCTGAATTAATCAAGTTCTTGAAAGATTTGGATTCTCATGTGAAAACTAGTCATGGAAAAGCGCTTAAAAATGAAATAATTAAGCGTCTCGAGAAATCAAAGCTTGTTGGACTTTCCTATCTCAGTTTGAATAGGAGTATGACAACTTTATCAGGTGGAGAGCTTCAAAGACTGAGTTTAATGTCCCATTTGGATGCTGGATTGGACTCCTTGATTTTCATTCTTGATGAACCCAGTATGGGGATGCATGAGCTTGAAAAGAACAGTCTAATGACCATATTATCAGAAATAAAAGAACTTGGAAATTCCGTGATCATTGTGGAACATGATAGAAATATTATTTCAAAAGCGGATCAAATAATTGATCTGGGGCCTGGTGCGGGAATAAATGGTGGGGAGATCATCTTTCAAGGATCGCTAGAGGAAATCAAGAAAAATAAAAAGTCTTATACTGGAAAGTTCATGAGTGGAGAACTTCAACTTCCCCGAAAAAAACCCACAGAAAAGAGAAAGATATTAAAATCAGCAGGATTCCTTGTACTGAAGGATGTAACTACAAACAATTTGAAAAATATAGAAATAAAAATACCCTTAGGAATAATGGTTGGAGTTGCTGGTGTTTCTGGAAGTGGAAAGAGTTCTTTAATCAGTGAAACGCTCGTACCTTTGTTACAAGAACATTTCAATAAGAAAAATGGGGAAGAGGAGGGATACATCCAGATCGATGAAATTAAAGGAAAGCTTTCAGGCTGGGAAGAGGTTTCAGATTGCATTGTAGTCTCTCAGTCCCCTATTGGTAGAACCAAAACATCAAATCCTGTTAGTTACATTGGAATTTGGGACGATATCAGAAAGTTGTTTGCCAAACAGCGGGTAGCTAGAACACGAAAATATAGTCCTGGACATTTTTCCTTTAATAGTGATAAAGGACGGTGTCCTCATTGTAAAGGGGGTGGATTTATTGATTTACAGATTTCATTCTTCACGAAAATCGATTTACCGTGTGAAGAATGCGATGGAACAGGCTATTTGTTGGAAATTCTAGAAGTAAAATACAAAGAACGGAATATCCATGAAATACTCAACTTAACTGTATCTGAATCCCTTGAAATCTTCAAGAATGAAGAGAAAATTATAAACCATCTGAACATCCTTGACGATATCGGGATGGGCTATATAACGCTAGGGCAACCTGCAACAACATTAAGTGGTGGAGAAGCTCAAAGGATTAAATTGGCTAAGGAACTGGGAAGGGCGAGGAAGAAGAAAACACTCTATGTTTTAGACGAGCCTACCACTGGACTTCATTACAATGATATCCTGAAAACGATTACTCTCTTAGATAAATTAGTTAACCAAGGGAATACTGTATTGATAATTGAGCATGATGTGGACGTATTGTCTTATGTAGATTATTTAATAGAATTGGGTCCTCAAGGGGGTCCTGAGGGAGGAGAAGTAATCGCAACAGGATCTCCAGAAGACATTAAAAAGATTAAACAATCGAAAGTTGCTACCTTTCTTGTCCATTAACTCTGGAGTTCATAATCATGGTTAGCAATGCGAAACATATAAACAATTATCCTATCTCTAATTTTCGTCACGTCCCTGGTGTACATTGTACTTCCTCAGCCATTCGAGATGTCTTTGAATTTCACGGATTAACAATGAGTGAGGCAATGATTTTTGGTTTAGGCAGCGGTTTGGGGTTGGGGTATGGAAAACTTGGAAGTGAGAATCCAATAATGGGTGGACGACAATATAGATTTGAAGATAATCTGTGTAAACTATTGAACATCGAATTACACAAATTCATGACGAATAATAAGGAAGAGGGATGGCATCGACTCAGAGAACGGATAGAGAATGGAATACCTACAGCAATCAACGTAGATATGGCTTACTTACCATATCAACAATTACCTAAGGGTTTCCACTTTGGACAGCATGCGATTGTGGTTGCAGGATACAATCCTGAAAATTCTAAAGTCTTAATTGCAGATACTCATTTTCCTGATTTACAAAAAATCTCATTAGATGATTTAGCTAGAGCGAGAAATTCTTCATATAGTCGTTGGATGGATCCACGAAATTTCATGTATGAATTTTCATTTCCAGAAAAAGTTCCAGATCCCAAGGATGTTATCCTAATTGCTATTCAAAAGAATGGTCAGAATATCTTGAAAAAAAGTCGAATGATGCGTATTTTCGGAACAACAAATGGGATTGATGCCATAACAAAATTTGTCCTAGATTTAGAAAAATTATCAATCATGAGTAATCCAAAACTCCAAGAACGGTGTGATGAAATTGCAGGATTCATCTCAGACTATGGAACTGGTGGGGGACTGTTTAGACTCCTATATTCACAATTTTTGGAAGAATCCGCAGAATTTTATCCTTCCTTGGACAGTTTGGGTGAATTTTACAAAAATCTAGGTATGAAATGGGAAGAAATCTCCCAAACCGTACAAAGAATACCCGATTCATCAGATCAAGAAAGAAATCAAATAATACTCGTTGTTGTGGACATCTTAAACAAGATTAAGATACTTGAACAGAAGGGTGCCCAAAAACTGCAGGGATACTCTCATTAGGATAAATAATCTAATAGTTCAATTATCCAAAGCTTTAGGTGATCAGTTGAACGAATTCAGAAAAGTGCTTAAAGCATGGGATGAAGACAGATATTCAAAGGATTTTCCTGAGTCAGATCAAGAGAAGAACCTTCCTCAACCCCCAATACAAAAAGACTATCCTAAGGAGGCAAAAGTAATAGATCTGATTTCTCCAGAAGACATTAGTGTTGGGAATATTGCATTTAAGGAGGTGATCAGATTGCGAAGGAGTCATAGAAAATATGTTAAAGATCCCTTAACGCTTGAGGAATTATCATTTTTGTTATGGTGTACACAAGGAGTGAGAAAAGTAACTCAAAATCAGGTCAAACGAACAACTCCTTCAGCTGGGGGAAGACACCCGTTTGAAACTTATCTTTTCATAAATAGAGTTACAAGTTTAGAACAAGGCCTCTACCGATACCTTTCACTTAGTCATAAGCTTTGCTATTTAGAATATATAAAAGATATGGAAGCTTTAATGGAAAAAATTTGTTATAAACAATACTCTTTTGCTGTAAACGGAGCAATTATTTTGTGTTGGGTAGCAGTTCCTTATCGAATGGAATGGAGACACTCAATTCTATCAAGCAAATTCATTGCATTAGAAGCAGGTCATATTTGTCAGAATTTGTACTTAGCTTGTGCAGCAATAAATGCAGGAACATGCGCAATCGGATTTTATAATCAGAATAAAGTTGATACATTACTCGGGATTGATGGAGAAAATGAATTTACTGTATATGTCGCTCCAGTGGGAAAGATTCCGAGCTTGTAAAGAGGTGTGAACTCTTTAAGTATAATTCGCAGTGTTTTAGCACGGTTATGTCTATCGGCATATTTATATACTAGTGACGAAATTAATCTATAGGTTGTACTAAGTGACTGAAAGGTTACTCATCCAACCTCACCTAACCTCTCTTTCTTTCTTTTTTTCTTAGTTGATGTTAATGAAATACTATCAAATCTCGTTTGACAAGATGAAACAGATCAATTTTTCCCAATTAGGTCCTTTTCTTATGAATCGTGTTCCTAAAGATGATATTATCTTCCATTATATTAAAAGTGACACAGATGGCTTTACTGTCTTAGCTGCAAATGTTGAGACTATGAATTTTGCTAAGGAACATGAGTTTACAGAGATTTCCTTAGCTCAAGATAAAAATGTAAAATTGAATGAAGTAGCAATAGATGTTTTAACTACTATACGTAGTTTTCTCCGCCGACCTGGAGATGAAGCCATCTTAAAAAATAATTCTGATTTAATCATTGAAATGTACATCATTTTGAAAGAATTATTTGATTTAATTGGTGTTCCGGTTGATTACTGGAAGCGTTTCTTAGCAAAATCTGATAAAACAGAAGGGGGGAAAATTCGAGATATAATTACAGCTTCAGTTACTCCACACAAATAGTTATTCTCATAATGAGATAAAAGAACACTTTTAACAAAGAAATTCCTAGTCAAAATGCAGGTCTAACTCTTATTCTCTGACCTTGAAAGCTACGAAATAATAATATGCTCTCTCATTTCTTTAGGTTAAACTATGCATTCGGGTGAAGATTCAGGCCTAAATTGGTCAAAGACGTTTTTGATAGGATTAGGATTTTTTACAACTGGAATCAGTTGGGCTTTATACAACAGTTATGTTCCATTATGGTTAAACAGCTTCATTCCCGATCGTGTTGTTGTCGGGGCTATTATGGGACTTGATAACCTAGCAATGATATTTATGGAACCTATAGTTGGATCAATCTCAGATCGGACGAGAACCCGATGGGGACGGCGGATCCCATTTCTAATTATAGGTGTTCCTATCTCTGCTTTCTTTTTAACATCACTTCCACTAGTGAAAGATGTTTTACTCGTTCTAATGGCTGCCATAATTTGTTTCTTGCTAATGATGGCATTCTATCGGGCACCTGTGGTTGCTCTGATGCCAGATGTAATACCATCAAAACAGAGAAGTAAAGCAAACGGAGTAATAAATCTGATGGGTGGTCTTGGAGCAGTTTACGCTTTTCTTTTTGGTTCAATACTCTACTCAATTGATCCAGTAGTTGCTTTTGGAAGTACAGCGCTAATTATGATAATAGCACTTATATTACTTGTGAGTTTCGTAAAGGAACCCGAAGATGTCGTAATTCGTGAAAGTACTGAAGAGATCACAGTTCCTAAAGTCTCAGTTATTTCAAGTATAAGAGAAGTTCTTACTGACAAAGATAAATCATGTCTTTTTGTATTAATCGCTATATTCTTCTGGTTCCTAGGATATAATGCTCTTGAAACATGGTTTACAAGCTGGGCAACGACGATTGTTCCTCATATAATGAATATTGCAGAACCAGGGACCGAAGCAGCAATTGAAGATGCAGAAGCAGCAGCAAGTCTGATGTTAACGCTATTTGCGCTAGTTTTTGTAGTTTTTGCTATCCCTGCTGGGTATATTGGACAAAAAATTGGAAGGGCAAATACAATAAGGATTGGATTACCAGTTTTACTCTTTTTTTTAATATGTACAATGGCTATTGGGCAATTTAACATACTAGGTTTGACTCCTCAACTCCAGTATTACATAACAATGATAATTATGGGTTGTGGAGGAATTGGGTGGGCTTTAATTAATATTAATTCGATTGTAATTGTCTGGGAAATCGCCACTGATGAGAAGTTGGGGTCATACACTGGCCTTTATTACCTATTCAGTAGTTCTGCTGCTGTTGCTGGTCCTGCAATTATTGGGTTAATTTTTGACTTATTTGCTGCTGGTACATTCTCTCTGCTGTTCCCAGTGAGTTCTATTTGTTTTGTAATAGCTTTTATAATGATGTTTGGGGTTAAATCTGGTGAAATGAAGGCAATTTAGCCTTCAGACCCCTCTCCTAGGTAAAAGTGAGAAAAAAAGATAGGACATTAATCCCAGAGTAGATGTTCAAGTACTGAAGAGGCAATATTCAAACCAAATTCCCCCACTAATGAGCCTAGATTATTTCGTGTACCACCAATATTCAAAACATTATCCCGTTTAGCAATAGTAATGCCTTCTACTGGATCAATCTGGACTAATTTATATTCTCCTTCACGGATTGAGATCTGCTTTTTGTGAATTAAAACGAATTTCCTACTATGAATACCTCCAATAAGGAAAAAGTTTCTCCGACCGAAAATCATATGATGAAATTCGTCATCTTCATTATCAAGTGAAATATTCATATTCGGGTCTTCAACTCGTCTTTTAAATTTCGAGATTATCGCTTCAGCCTGATTTTTGAATTTTTGATCCTCTTCATCTGGAAGGTCACTTTTCTTGAGAGAACTTTCTAAATTAGCTATTGAAAGACCTAAGATGACCAAATTGGTTCCTGAAAAATTAGTTGTATTACCAACTGCACCATGAGACTTGGTGTACATAATTGAATCAACTATCGCTTCTATATCCCCTAGAATGACTATTCCGTTGGTTGATGGTAAATCTGTGGTGATTTCCATTATTTTAGCAGGTTTCGTGAGAATTATTTTATAATAAGGAGTTGAAAGGATTTCTGGTTCTCCATACCAATCATAGAGAATGTCTCCTAATTGAATGGTGTTCACGCAGTTATTCCTCCTCATCTAGAATATCTTCTTCTTCCTCATCAGTGGCATAGACTGGGATAGGAATACGCTTCTTACCACGAGAATACAAGAATTCCACAAGTTTTAGGGCTTCTCGCCCAGAATAAGTAAGCATATAGCGTTCACGAACTCCTTCTTGTCGGACAAGTCCTTCATCTTTGAGGATAGTGATGTGATGCTTGAAGTTCCCACCACGGGTATTGGTTTTTTCTGAGAGATCAGATTGTCTGAGGGGTTCTTTTTCAAGTTCTTTCAACATTCTTAGACGAGTTTGATCAGAGAGGGCTGCTGCAATTTTCGATCCCTCTGTATAAAATTCTTCTAATTCTTCTTCAGGAACAAAGAATGGTTCCTTTCTCTTTCCTTTCCAGCGCCGTTCACGTCGGGCAGAAGGAGGGTGGAAAATGGAACCTACAGACCGATCAATGGTCTCTCCTATTGAATCTAAGATCCCTCCAATATAATGTTCGAAGGATTTACCAAAGCGTTCACCCCAATCTTCCCAGTCTTCCTTATCTATACGAATACCAATTTCACCTCGGGGAGGTCGTGGTGGTCTCGGTTTTCTTGGACGTCGTGGTGGTGGAAAATCCTCTTTAAAATCCCCAAGTTCTTCCCTGAGTTCCCTCATCTGTTCCCGAATTTCTTGTTTCATTTCACGAATTGATTCTTTAAGGTCTGTAACATCATCTACTTCATTTTGAGGTTCTTCAGGGTCCTTTTTATTATTATCCAAAACAATTAACTCCTAATTAGTCATCCTATGAGCACTGTAAATGTGTAGTTGGATTTTGAACCTTCTTTTTACAGTTTCATGGATGTTTATTACAGTTATAGTTCTGTATTAAAATTACACTAAGTCTTTAAATAGACTATCTTTTTGGCAAAAAGTTTCTTTCAGCTTTAAAATTCTTTAATTGAATGATTTTTTAAGTATATTCTATTTAGATAGTTCAATGTTGTTTAGATCAATCAAAACATCATTTCCTTCGAATAAAATAAGAAACTAAGTGTAACAATATAAAAGCCTTAATACAATAGATGGGTTCATACTCCCCGTCGTTTTCGTGTATGAAAAACAAGAGAAATTAATGATATCCAGATTATTATCAATTCAGGGAAAATTGTTGAAGTTTCCCTTGTTTCTGTTGTTTTTGTTACTGAGGAATTATTTTCTGATGTAGTCAAAGACCCAATTAACCGAGTTATATACAATGCATTTGAATAAGTCTCTTCGTTTCCAAAAACATCCACAGTCGCAATATCCACACAGTAATATCCTTTGTCTAAGATAAATGACCGTTTATAAATACCATCTTCGTTTTCATCATCTAATATCCCAAACGTGGTAAAATAGGGGTATAATCGTTCTTTATTCTCGGAAACTTCATAGATAAAAGCTGTGATCATATAGATACCTGTTTCATCAGTAGTTTCGACTGTTACATTATAAGTTATGACTTCATTTACACTTAAGACTTCATAACTGCAATTTTTTATTGTTGGTGGATCAGTTTCATAATAACCTAAAACAGTGGCAATAGCTAAGCTTATCTCTTGAAAAAAAGGCGCATTGGCTGTAATTATTGATCCATCAATGACAACGCTTTCAGACACATAATTCCCACCTGCAGATTCCAGATCTGCTCTGATTCCTTGATAACCAGTTACATTTTTCCCGTCAATCACTCCAGCTTCAGCTAAGACCAGTGGACCATGACAGATAGCAGCTAACAGTATTCCTTCTGAATAGGCTGTTCTAATAATTTCTAAAACCTCTTCATGTTCCACTAAATTTGCGGGACTTCCTCCTCCAGGGATTAATATACAATCATAGCGGGTAATGTTTACATTGGATATTAAAATATCTGTAGATACTCCTGATACAGTTCTATTTATTCCTGCAATGGTAACATTACATCCATATGATTCTAAATAGTTTTGAATAAAATTTAATTCTCCCCGATCAAAATCATCAGCTATAAAAGCAATAACTTCTACTCCCTCCATTGTTTCTGTCCATGTAAATGAGATTTGAAAATATCCTTGAGAAATTATGTTAAAAGAGGAGAATAAACAGAGTGCAATCAAGATTCTTAGGTTTTTTCTCAAACTTTTTCCTTCCTTCTATCCACAATGAAGCAGTTATTACTGAAAAAACAGAAATTTTTAACCAAAAAGGCTTTTTATAATTCTGTCATTAAATGCAAGAGAAATAATTCAAGAGTGAGAGTGTTTAGATATTAAAAAAAACCAATTGTGGAAAGAAAAATCAAGTAAATCGTACCGATTAGAAGATGAAGAAGTCCTAATAGAGCCCCTATCTTGAGAAATTCCATGAAAGTGATGGTGGCCCCTTCTCGATTAGAAAGATTAATTGCTAGAATATTAGCAGGGCTGCCAATTGGTAATACATATCCACCTAGGTTCACAGCTATCACTAAAGCCCACCATTCGATAGTACCAATCACTCCTGCCCCCTGGAGATCAGCAAATACAGGAGCTAATGCTGCTGAAATAGGAATGTTGTCAACTACAGCAGATGTGAATCCTATTCCAAATGAAATAAATGGTAGTGAGAGGAATAAGGGGAGTTCCAAAAATGGGGTCAGGATTTCACCCAAAAGGTCAAGTAATCCTAAGATTTCAATTGAACCCACAAGAACAAAGAGTCCAATAATAAAATAAACTGAAATCCACTCCACATCCCTGAAAATGTCTTTAGGGTGCATTCCTGAAAACAGTAACAATCCTGAAGCAATTAATAAAGCAATCTCTGCTGCCTTTAACTGCACAATACCTCCAAAAATGAATCCTATTACCAATATAATCAATCCCACAATTACTACATAGAAAGTACGTTTATCTTCGACGAGAATGTTTGGGTCTAATAAGAATATTTCCTTTACCAACGATATAGGGGTATCTACAAATGTCTTTTTTGCAGTGAGATAGTATACGGGTAGAGCTGTTAGTAACAAAATAAGACTAAGGGGCCCCATTACTATTACAAAGTCAAGAAATAATGCACCGCTCTTATCTGCCAAAACAATATTTGGTATACTTCCTACCAAAGATGAAATTGACGCAAAATTAGCTGTAATTGCTTCCACAATGAGAGTTGGTCTAAAGTCGAATTCTAGAATTTTATATATTTCAACTGTTAAAGGTGCAATTATTAACATTGTAGTGATGACATCAAAGACAAAACTGATTATGAAAGTTAGCAAGGATAATGAAAGCAACAAAGTCTTTGGATTCCCTTTTGTAAAGCGTACAATGATGATGCTGATATATTGAAAAAGGCCTGATCGGCTAGAAATTATCGTAATAATCATCATTGCAGTGATGAAAAGAAGAGTATTCCATTCTACACGGGAAACGATTGTGTGGAAAGTTGTCGCATGTCCCTCGTATGGCCACTGGGTAACTATCAACAAAATGGATATGACACTTGCTCCTAGAAGAGCAGAAATCGGTCTATGCAATTTCTCTGACGTGATTAAAATGTAAGTTCCAATAAATATTATTAAACCAATCACCTGCACAGGATGCAATGCCATGATCAAACCTTAGAAGTATTTTCGTTTGGTTTTCCACTTTTTCTGGGATTATTAGACAATTTCAGTGGAAATAATACCTGATTTAAGTAAAATACATTATTTTTATAAAGACAATTATTCACTGAATTGTGAATCACTAGTAATTAATACTGTAGTCGCGTTAAATCTAGTCAAAAGGAAAATGTTTTCTTTATTGGATCTCTTCGGACGATTTTGATATAAAAAAATCATATTTGACGTTAGCAATACATTATAGTTAAAGAATTGATTTAAATGATTAATTATATTCTTCATTGAATAACCATCAATTCCGAGTTGTTTTCAAATGGAAGAAATAGTAGAAATAGTTCATGCCGAAATTGCCATTCTAGGAGGTGGGCCAGCAGGTTACGTAGCAGCGATAAGAGCAGCTCAGTTGAGTGATAATGGTGTTGTACTCATCGAAAAAGGCCAGATAGGAGGTACCTGTCTTAATCGTGGATGTATTCCTACTAAAGTATTAGTTGAGTCCGCGAAACGATGCAAGGCACTAAGGGAAATGGCTCGGTTTGGGCTAAAATCTGAATATATCGGTGTTGATTTTCCTCGTATTCAAAAAAGGAAAACCATGATTGTTCGTCGGCTTGTGAAAGGTATCGATTTCCTCTTGAAAAATGCCAACGTTCGTGTGTTGAATGGAGAGGGAAAATTCATTGATCCTTATACACTCTCTGTAACCACATCGAATAGGACATATCGTGTTTCTGCTAAAAAAGTCATCATTGCCACAGGAAGTCAACCATTTTTTGTACCGATACCAGGAATTGATGGAGTGAAAGTTCTAACGAGTAAGAAATTGCTTGAACTGAGTCATATTCCTAAGAGCTTAATTGTAATTGGAGGTGGTGCTATTGGTGGAGAATTTGCATGCGTTTTTAGATGTTTTGAGGAAACAGATGTTACTGTTGTAGAGATGCTCCCCCGTTTAATCCCAATGGAAGATCCTGATCTTAGTAAGGAGCTTGAAGCTTCCTTTAAACGAAGTGGAATCAAAGTCCATACTAGTTCACGTGTCACTCGTATTTCAGATACTCCTGTTGGTAAAAAAAGGGTTATATTCATAGATGCTGAAAATAAAGAATATAATATCGAAGCTGATTACGTACTAGTCTCAATTGGGCGAGCTCCAGCAATAAAGGGATTAAACCTTGATAAAGCAGGAATTGAACATGATCGTGGAATTATCGTTAATAAAAAGATGGAAACAAATATTCCTGGAGTATATGCTGCAGGTGATGTAGTTCAAGGAGTACCTTCGCCTATGTTAGCTTACACAGCATCACACGAAGGCGAAGTTGCTGTTGAAAATGCATTAGGTCATGATACTGAAATGAATTATCATGCTATCCCGACCACTATTTTTACTAATCCTGAAGTAGCCTCGGTTGGTTTATCCGAGGAGAAAGCAAAAGAAAAATATGGTGAAATTCTTGTAGGAAAGTTTCCCTTTCAAGGAAATGGCCGAGCAATTATTGCCGGGCAGAACCGTGGATTTGTTAAGGTAATTCTGGATGCAAAAACTACAGAAATTATTGGAGTGCACATTATCGGTCCCAGCGCAACTGAGTTAATTGCAGAAGGCGCTTTAGCGGTAGGGAATCGAATGAAAGCAGAAGATTTAATTAAAGTTGAACATTCACACCCAGTATTCTATGAAACAATCAAAGAAGCAGTTCTGTGTGCTTTAGACCGTCCTATCCATACGTAATCAAACTAGAGAGTCTAAATCCAATCAGAAACTTTTTCTATCCACAATTTTTGGTGTCTTAATTTTTGGACTCTCTAGGTCAATAATCATATCTCGTATTTCTGCAGCTTTTTCAAACTCCAGATTTTTTGCAGCTAGTTGCATTTCACTTCTCAAGGCTTCAATATATTCAGGTAAATCTTCTGCAGATATTTTCTCTCGTTGGATGGCTGTAAAGGATGTCTGTAGTTCAACAAGTGGAGAGCGTACTTCCTTAAATATTGTTTGTGGAGTAATCCCCATTCTCTCATTGAATTCTAATTGTTTTCGACGACGCCTTTTCGTTTCCGCTATGGCCATCTCCATTGATTCTGAAACTTTGTCTGCATAAAAAACAACTCGTCCGTTGACATTTCGAGCTGCCCGACCAATAGTTTGTATTAAAGATCGTTCATTTCTTAGGAATCCCTGTTTATCTGCATCTAGAATAGCAACTAAAGAGACCTCTGGCAAATCAAGCCCTTCTCGGAGAAGGTTAATTCCAACAAGAACATCAAAATCCCCAAGCCTCAATGATCGTAGGATATCAGTTCTTTCTAGGGTTTTAATCTCAGAATGAAGGTACCGTGCACGTACTTTTATCTCTTCAAGGTAGTCAGCAAGGTTTTCAGCCATTCTTTTCGTCAAAGTAGTCACTAATGTCCGTTCGCCTCTTTTTGTGGTCTGCTGTATTTCACTGATTAAATCATCTATTGGATTTGGTAATTTTAACTTGACTGCAATCTCTGGATCAATTAATCCTGTAGGTCTAATTATCTGTTCTACAATACTGTTCATTCCGCTTTTTTTCCGTGCATAATCACCTGGAGTCGCACTAACAAATATTGTTTGTCCCATCCGAACTTCAAATTCTTTAAAACTCAATGGCCGATGGTCAAAAGCAGAGGGGAGTCTAAAACCATAATCTACCAGATTTTTCTTCCTTGAAAGATCACCTTCTCTCATTCCTGCAATTTGTGGAATCGTCATATGAGATTCATCAATGATTAGGAGAAAATCCTTAGGAAAGAATTCCAGCAATGTTGAAGGTGGTTCTCCTTCCTCACGCTTGTCAAAGTATCTAGAATAGTTCTCTATCCCAGGACAATGGCCGATCTCTTCTAGCAACTCTAGGTCATACAGTGTTCGTTGTTGCAGTCTATGTGCTTCAACTATCTTATTTTGGTGTCTCAATTCTTTGAGTCGGACTCTTAATTCTTTTCGAATTCCACTAAGTGCCGCTCTAAGCTCGTCTTTGGGTCGAATATAGTGTTTTGCAGGAAAAACGATCGCACGATCAAGAGAAAGCAGAGTTTTCCCCGAGATGGGGTGAATATAAGTAATACGGTCAATTTCATCTCCAAAGAGTTCTATTCGGACTGCTTTGTTGTCTTCGTATATTGGCCAGATATCAATCGTGTCTCCACGTGTTCTGATTTTTCCTCGTGAAAAATCCATTTGATCGCGTTCATACTGGATATCAATTAGGGTAGCTAGGATTTCCTCTTTTGAAATATGCATACCACGCTCAACAAAAAGACTCATATCTTTATAAGATCCAGGGGCTCCAAGACCATAAATACAACTAACACTCGCGACAACAATCACATCATCCCGTTCGAGGAGACTTCTCGTGGTTGAAGATCTCATCTTCTCTATTTCCTCATTGATACTGAAGTCTTTCTCGATGTAACGGTCAGTTGTTGGCAGGTATGCTTCAGGTTGGTAGTAGTCATAAAAAGAAACGAAGTATTCTACTGCATTATGAGGAAAATACTCTGAAAATTCTTGAAACAACTGGGCTGCTAACGTCTTGTTGTGAGAGATTACTAGAGTAGGTTTCTGTACTTGTTCAATGACATTGGCTACTGTAAATGTTTTTCCGCTCCCTGTCACTCCTAAAAGAGTTTGGTACTTTTTTCCATCACTAATTCCTTGAATTAATTGCTGTATTGCAGGTATTTGATCACCACGAGGTTGATAAGGAGACTTTAGCTGAAACTCTGGCAGGATGCTTCTCTCCAACTGGAAACAGATATCTTTCTTTATATTATAACGTTTGCTTACTTATTCATAAATAAAAGCTTATTGGCAATTTAATTTCCTTTGTTTGAAACAATTAATTTTTAAATAATCCATCTTTTTAATCAATACACAACAAGAATAATATTCAGAGGTTATTGTTCTACACGAGGTTAGAATGTGTTTGATCGTGATATTCGAGTTACAGTCTTAGGGAATACAGGGGTGGGTAAGACAACACTAATTAATCGGATGATAGGAACCGATGTTAAGAAAATTGTGAGTAAAAAGACTCTTGAGATTAATATTGAAGAAAAGAAGATTAAATTGAAAAGTTCAGAAGACTATCCATGGTACTCGCCAGAAGCACACAGAAAATATCGAATTATTGCAATTGATAATCCAGGGGACTATAAACTTCGACGGAAATGGCGTGAAGCCATGCGAAAGTTTAAAACTGATGGTATGCTCTTCTTACTCGATCCTGATCAATCAGTTGAGGTACAGCGGGTAGCAATGGAGGATTCTTACAATTACTTTCTAGATTCACTTGATTTAAAACCCGAAAAAGCGGACAAGAAAGCAGCGGATACAAAATATATCTTCCATTTTGTTGTGAATAAAGTAGATTTATTTTCATCGGAAGATCCTAACGAATTCAAGATGTCCCCCAAAATTAAAGAACAAGCTGTCGATTTCTTAGCACATTTTGCCCCAACTATGGATGAGTTTAAAACAACATTTCCACTTTCTAAGTTCGGAATATCTTATCTATCTACATTATACAGTCCTTACAAATCTCTGGACAAATTATTCGAAATTCTCAAAGTATTTCTATATCAAACTTAATAAATGCTTCAAACCTAGTAATGCTAAAATAAAATGATTTAATACTATTTTTGAAGATGGAAATAATTTTGGAAGGAATAACCGAATCAAAGGCATATACTACTCAATTTACTGCAGATGAACCAAGAAAGCGAATTATCAAAAATAAATACGTAGTTAGCGTATTATCTTTTATTTTACCAGGATTAGGTCAAATTTATCTTGGACGTGTACGAAGAGGAGTTGGTTTCATGTTCATACCATCCCTAGTCGCCCTCACTCTTGCTATTACAATTTTCCTATTTGATACATTGTTCACCATTGATCTAATGATTCCTCCCATAGGCTTGTTAACATTGTATTTTCTCTTGATTTCTTATTTTCTTTTCCCTCTGAGTTGGATTGCGAGTATCAAGGACGCTTATGACATCGCATCTGAAATTTAAAGATATTGAATTCTCCCTGCTTTACTTCACCTTTACTAAGGGAGAGATTTTTCCTGCAATTTCTGCTGAATCCACTTTCATCGGCTCTATTTTCAGTTCGATGTGCTTTTTATGTTCCTCAACTTTAAAATGATCCATCATTGTATCGAGCATTCTAATTTTTCTTAGTATTGGAGCAAATATGCTAAAGGACAGATGTTGATGATCAGAGACTTGCTTCGCTTGAGAGAGGAGAATTGTCAATAGATCCTTATGTAGTCTGAAAAATCTAGGAAAATCTCTAGAAAAAGTGCCAACGGTAGTGTTTGCTTTTTCCTCAGTGCGATTATGGATTGTAGATATAAATTTCTGTTTGAATGGGATAAAAATGTTTTCATCAAACGTTGTAATCGTTGTAGTCATGGTTTCTTCAACAGTTGACGACCGTCTATAGAATTCTTGATAAATGGAATCAGGTAATAATTTCAATTGAAAAAAACCAGTTTTGTAATCCCTCATCGTGAAAGGTAAAATTTCTCCAAAGATGAAATCTAATAACAGATCACTTTTTCTCCTTCCTGTTAATGAAAAACAGACCTCAAATAATCCTTGACATAGCGTATTAAGCAAATCAAAGGCATTGATATCTGCGTAAGGTGGTAATTCGGTCATCATCCCTATTCCCTCATGGGAGTATAACACTATGAAATCAGTGGTCAGGTTTGTGACCTTATATTGGATTTTATTTGGGGGATTAATTTCGTAATAACCCCTTTTTGTAACAATAGAAATACGACTACCTGTAATTTCGAAAGGAGGTACCATAATAAAGAAATGCGTTGTACTACTCAAAAGCAGTTTCACCTTACATGAGAATTAGAACACTAGTTAAGTGCTTTTGGGTTGTTCTTGTATTTGTTTTTTTCTAAATAACGATTCAATTCGAATCAGATTTGAATTGCCAGAATCTGTATTTTTAAGTTTAGCCTTTTTTACGTGCAAATATGTTTATCTATGGTTATTGTCTATCATAAATTTTGGGTAGACATGGACATCAGTAGAGGAAAAGATCTTGACCAAAAATCTTCATATACAAGAACCGAGTCATGGTTCAAATGAACAACAATCCGAGCGAGTAGATAGTATCAGAATACTCTATCCCAATACTCCCCAAATGATGAAAATTCGCGAATTATTAGCCACTCTAGAAGATACTGGGCGCCTTGCGGATTGTGTGAACGAATGGTCAGATGACGACAGTTGGGGTGGTGGATTTGGTGCCACAAAGTTCACAGCAGAGAGAATACTTAAAGAATGGTTCGCAACAAAACAAGTAAGGCGAATGGTCGTTGATGAAGAGGGAATTATTCAGGGGTATTGTTCTATAGACAATCATTGGACAGATGAAGATTCGATGTATGCTGAGTTGTTAGGTGTTCGTCCATCTCAACAAAAAAAGGGTTTCGGAAAAGGATTGTTATTAAAAGCTGTTGAAACTGCGACTCAACATGGTAAAAGGCGACTAGATCTACATACATGGGCTGGGAACCTACGTGCTGTCCCTGTTTACAAAAAAACGGGATTCATGTGGTGCCCTAAGACCTCTGTACTCATGGAAAATTTTATGCCTGCGATTTTAAATACAGGTTTCTTTAAAAAAGCATTCTTTAGTCGAAATGATTGGTATGAGTCTCGGATACTTACTGTCACTCAAAAAGCTGATGAATTCGAAAAGTTTGGTATGAAATCTTACTTCTATCATTTTGTTCAAGATAAACAGAATTCATTAACTGTCTACATAGATCGTCACGCAAAAGAAATTTCGGGATTTTCTCATGTTATTAATGGGGAGGAGCTTTCTGTACAACTAGTTCCTAATCTACATGAAGTATTTTTCGGTATTGATTCAGCTTCAGCCGAATTAAGAATAATTAATAACTTAAGTCGGCCCATTGTAGTCAAAGGTAACTTCACACTCTTCAAAGGTATCGAAAAAGTATCTATTGAATCAATAGATGTAATTGTAGAAGCTGGAACCAAGAAACATATCTCCATCGAAGTTCAACTGAACCCTGAAGTTGAAACATATATTATAGATCAGGTTCCTTGGAAACGAACTGATTGTCGTCTTTATGGGAATTTTCTACTTGATAACAAAGAAATTCAACTAGCCATTGGATGGGTACCCAAAGAGTCTTTACAAGTAACAATGAGTGAACCTTCAGCATATTTCGGAAGATACACAAAACAAATTGCAATCCCTATTGGATTTCGAAATATGATGAATATTCCTTTTGATGGCCATGTTAAAATTATTGGAGAAGGTTTACCAACTCCTCATGAAGTTAAAATCAACTTACTAGAACCTAGTGCCGCTCTTGAAACCCAAATAATGATTAAAAAACCTAAAAAACCTATAGTTACAGCTTGGCGATGGAATATCCGTTTTTATCATCAAAAATCCAGCGGAGAAGAAGCCCTACCTCCAATCATTCGATATATAAGTTGTTTCACTAAAGCGGGAGCTGTTGCTTACGTAAATCCTCATAAAGAAGCAGTCGTTGAGAATGAACAGTTACGGTTTCATTTTGATTTAAAGGAGACAAATGAATTACGACTTGTTAAATCAAGAGACGTGGGTGAATTTACTTTTTCAACTCTGGGAATGAATATTGGAAAACCGTTCCCTGCTGAATCATCAGAATTTTGGCGGCTTGATCGTCCATATGAAATCATAAAAGAAGACTCTGGAGTTTCTTTTAAACAAGTAATGCTCAGTAAAGTCGAAAAACCTGGTTTACAAGTTACCCGCTGGATCAATGTTGAGGGTGGGAAACCATTTATCTCAAGTTACTATGAGATGACTAATACATCTGATCTTCCAATAACTAATATTGCCATTCGTCTCTGGAGTCCTTGGAGAACACCGAGTATTTTATTGGGAAAATATTTCTTACCATTAAAATCGGGGTGGATTGTATCAGATGATCCTGAATTCAATGATAACTTCGATTTTCCTCAGAATGCTGAAGAATATGCTGAACCATGGATAGCAAAAGAGAATCAACTTGGTTTTGGATGTGGTCTTATCTGGGATTCCCAAGTTGAAACAATTCGAGGTAATCCGTATAGTGGTCCAATGGTAGATACTAAAGCCTACACTTTGCAACCAGGAGAAACTATCAAATTAGGGCATTTTACTTGGGTTTTTGGTAGGAATATAGCTCCTCTAACTCGTAAAATATGGTTAAACGAGTTTAACGGTAGTGAAATATCCTCAGATGAAGATAAAACTGTTGAATATTCTACTTCAATTCTTGAAGTTCGATGTGGACAAGACCTAGCAGTTCCAGGAGTAAAAAATAATCCCTTACCAGGTTTAAATTGGATAGATGGGGATTCTAGAAATGTACCGATTGAAATCTTATATCATGCTTGTCGAGAAACATCAATAGAAGCTCAAATTGATTTAGAAAGTACCTTATGGAAATCTCCTATCCAATGGAAAATGAAACTTGAAGGTGGAATTAATAAACAGATTAGAAAAGAGATAGATATAAAAAATCTAGATGTACAACTCTATACTTTCAAAGGAGTAATTCAACTTCCATATACTTCTCGTCCTATAACTGGAGCTTTAATCCCATATAGGAGTACAAAAAGGGTAATTCTTGAAAAGAAAGAGGAAGAATGGCTATTCTCAAACAACTTATTATCTTTTCAAACATCTCCAACCCACGGTGCGAGTTTATTCTCTGGGAAATTTTCAAATAGTGATGAACTCTTCTTTTCACGTTTTCCCAATCGCGACTCTTTTGTTTGGTTCAAACGTTTTGTTGGTGGATTTCATCCTTTTCTCAAACCCTCCTATAGCTGGAATTGGTTAGAGTTTCTTGACAATACTTGGTCTTCCCCTGTTCTTGTTACGAACAAAGATAAATGGTTTGGACTAACATATCATCTTGATTCTCCAGTTAATGATTTCCGGTTAAAAAATATTTCCTGTAGAGTCACTTACTATACACGATCTGAAAGCCCTTTATTATGGAGTCAGCTCTCAATCAAAAATAATTCTGGGATTTCAACATCAATACAGGCAGGTTTTTTCCTATTCTTGAAACCAATAGAAGAATTAATTACCAAACGTCACAATGACATTTGGACATATAGGAAGACTGAAAGAGAGCGGGTTTTACATACTATTCCACCAGATAATTGGGCACTTGTGTCATTTGGAGAAGCTAAAGAGAAAATTCTCTTGTTTTCACCTGATCCCAAGATTCCTATAAGTGGAGATTATATGAACGCGAACAATTATAGCGAGATGGTGTGCAGTAATAGCTTTAAACTACCCCCTGGAAAAGAAAGAAGAATTGATGTATTTCTACTCTTCAATAACAAGAATAAGATTGAAGAGTTTCAAGCTATAGTTAATCAATGGCGTGAAGTTATCCATAAATAATTGACTAAATCCTTTTTTCCTTTTTGATCTTCAATTTATGACAATGAAGTGTATGGATTACATTTAAGGAAAAAATCATATGGAAATTTAATGAGTAGAATGCCAACTGAGGTCTCTTCTTTTAATTCTAAAGTTTTGAATACACTTCCATCAGCTCCAGGCGTCTATCTCATGTTAAATGAAAAGGGGAAAATAATCTATATTGGAGCCACATCAAATCTAAAAAAGCGTGTGGCTTCCTATTTAAGGAAAGACTTTCCTGATCGAAAAACCAGGCGACTAGCTTCCAAAATCAAATCAATAGATTATGAAATTCATAAATCTATAGAAGCTGCATTTCTCCGTGAAAGGGATTTAATTCAAATTCATTCTCCTCGATATAATATTGATTGGAAAGATGATAAACAATACCCCAGGATTCAGATTACCGTACCTTCAGATGAAGAGCCCTTTTCCCGATTGCTTATAGTCCGAAGTATCACAAATCCTAAGGATTGGTATTTTAGTAGGAAAAAAGATGTTAAGGCTCTTCGTGCATCTGTTCGTTCTCTTCGTAGGCTCTTCCCTATTGCTAACAAAAGTTACTGTTTTCGAGCAAAAAAGGAGTGTTTAGATTACTCCATTCATCGCTGTTCTGCTCCCTGTGTTGGTAAAATATCCGTTGAAGAATATCAACAAATAGTTGATCAATTTGTATTATTTCTTCAGGGCAAGAAAAAGGATCTATTAGAAGTTTTATACCTAAGAATGGATCAAGCTGCCAAAGATTTAGATTTTGAATCAGCTGCTAAAATTCGTGATCGTATTAGTCAAATAAAAACTATAATTGAGTCTCAAACAGAATTTCCTCAACCTAGAGATAAAGATATCATTATTCTACTAGAGAATTCAAATTATTATATGTTTGGAATTTTTTGGATTCGTGATGACAATATTATAGACCATGAATCAAAATTTTTAGGAATTCTTGAAGCGTTACCAGAAATAGAGATCCTTAAATCTTTCATTACTCATTATTATTTCAAAACAGATTTCATTCCTGATATTATTGAAGTTTCAAGTGAACTGGACCAGGAGAGAGAGATTTTAGAAAATTGGTTGTCTAAAAAACAGGGGAGAAGTGTCAGGATCAAGGTCAAACCCAATATTCTTGATAACTCTATTCTCAAAATACAAGTTTACAAACTTCAATTAGAGCTTAGTGAAAAAATCAAGTCAATTCAAAAGAAAAAACAAGTCAAAACAGAAGCCTTAGTCGAACTTCAAAAGTATCTCAATCTAGTAAATATCCCCCAACGAATAGAAACTTATGATATCTCCAATATTCAAGGAACTCTCCCTGTAGGTTCTATGGTTGTTTTTCAAAATGGAGAATCAGTAAAATCACAATATCGCCGTTTTAAGATAAAATCAGTTAAACCTGAACCTAATGATGTAGCAATGTTACAAGAAGTACTAACCCGTCGTCTTAAGCATGATGACTCGCAGTTTGCTACATCTCTACCAGATTTAATCGTAATAGATGGAGGTAAACCTCAAGTAAACGGTGTATATGCTGTCCTGTTACGATCTAACCAAAAAATCCCTGTTATCGGGATTGCTAAGAAAGAAGAGGAAGTTTTTCTTCCAAAAAAGAAAAACCCCCTTGCAATACCTCAAAATAGTGCTGCCCTCAATCTACTCAAACAATGTCGTGACGAAGCCCATCGATTTGCCATTACTTATCATCGTCGGAGAAGGTTACGTGAACCAAAATCCCAATTAGATCAAATTGTGGGGATAGGAACGAAACGAAGAAATTCCTTACTACAACATTTTGGTGATATAAACAGAATTCGAGAGGCGACTGTTGAGGAATTGTGTCAAGTTGAAGGAATTAATCGTGCTGTAGCAGAACGAATATATCTTTTTTTTAGAACAAATAGACAGTAGAAATTTTATTGTTGATGTGAATTCTATTCCTCTTCATCAATTATGGTAATTTGGGCTCCAAGTTGAGAAATCGTTTCCTTTATAGTTGTGTTAATTGTAGTTTCAGGGATCTTTTTCTTACTCTTCACATCTAATTTTATTTTTATAGAAATATCTGCGTTATTGGATTCAAGTGGTTCTATAACTCCACGGTAGAAATCAAGTAGAGATTTTGAATTAAGATCCTGCACCTCCAGAGATAATGAATGAATCTCATCAGCTTCATCTTTAGTTTCCAAAGTTTTCTTAAATATTAATTCGGAAGAAGAGGCACTATTCTTGCGTTCTTCTGGAATAATTACTTCTATAATTTCAGGATTTTGAGCTATTTGATTATTAATTGTTCTCGCAATTTCCCTATTAATTAGAAATTCATTCGATGTAAACATGATCTGCGTTGGAGGAATTTCTACAGAAAAGAAGAAGGAACTTGTTTGAATCCCTTCCCCCTGAAGAAGTGCTCTCCCAAAGGCACCTTCTTTGACGCCCCAGCAAATAGCTTGTTTAATAATTTCGACTGATTCGATTTTAAATAGATTAAGATCAACGAAAAATTGTTCAAGAATCTGGTATGTTGAAATACAATGATTTGAGCTTAGAAATAGCTCCTTAAGTTTTCGATAATGGAGCTTTGTCACAATTAGTTCGCGAGCAGTCAATTCACGGTGAAACCATTTTGTTAGAGGTTCATATTCAACTGAAGGAAGGCTGAAAGATATTGTCCTCTGCCCATCGTAAAGAATCGAATAAGTCTTCCTAATATGGTAGGCTAGTGTTTCATTAATTCTTTCATGTCGTTGTTTAATTTCTAAGCGAAGTTCTAGATCTTCATCCTTGACCTTCTTATGTAATTCAATCAAAGCGAGTTTTGTCTGTATTAAATCTTGTAGAACGGTAAGATGAGAAATATGTGGTAATACAAAAAAAATCGTGTTTTTATTCTGACGGAATGATGTCCCTTTTTTTTCTAACCAATCCTCTAATGTATTTTTCTTGACAGAAGGATGAACTAGAACGATCTTTAGTCGTTGATCATCAGGTATCTCATTAGAGCAACTTGGCCAAATAATTGTCGTTAATTTTTTGCCAACGTGCTTTTTAATTTCTCTTCTCAATTCTTCTTCAAATTGATCTTGAAATAGTTCCTTTAAGTCTTGAATTTTGTGGTTTAAATTGGATTCATGACTAAAAAAATTCCGTCCATCTCTAAAGTGTAAGTAAGAGAGAGTTGAATGGAGTCGATGAAGAACCTCTGAGAGTAGGGAAACGGTGGTACCTGGTCTTATCAAATTTAATTTTAGTTCAGAGAGATTTAAGCCTCTTGGTATCTCCTCTTGTGCGAAAGAATAAAGAAAAATTGTCTGTGAAATTCCTAAGGCAAAGTTGTTCCAATTTGGATACTTTTTATCTAGAAATGTGGCATTAGAATCAAATCCAAGCACATCTGAATTTAAAATCGAGGCGAATTTAACATCTATATGCTTTAAGAAGTCATTCTTAAGATTTGATTCGTTCAAATTGATATCCGAAGGAAGAATAAGGTTAACTTTTTCTTTAGAGGCATATAAGTGAATAAGTGTTCGGGTTAAGATTTTTAAGATTGCCCTTGTACCTTGAAATGATGGGAGGCTTCGCCATCTATCATACAGCAGATCGATAAGTTCAGGATGGAATGGGTATGAATCCTTCATCTTATTATAAAACACAGGGTTCTGAATCCTTTCTGGAAGTTCAGATCGCTTATTTTGATAGAGTCTTACATATTCTGAGATAACATCATCACGAGCTTCTTGGATAAGCACTTTTCTTATCAGTCTTTTTGTAATTAACTTGTATAGGTCTTCTCGTTCAATTGGGGTCTCACTCGATTCTACACGTCCTAAGATTCGATTGATTCTATTGATAATGTCGAGTTTTGATTCCGAAAAATCTTCATATCCGTGAACTGGAAGAGTAATAACTAATAATCCCCTAGGTAGTGAAGCGATTGCTTCAGTTAATTCTTGAAGAAAGATTAATGTTTGAATTCCAAGATTCGACTCATTTACTGATATCCCTCGTGCTTTTGCAACATATTCAGCCATTTCATCAAATAAAAGTAGAAATGGTTGATGTTGTTTGAGAAATTTTGTTAATTTTTCCTTTCCAGGACTAATACGTTCTATATCATTGGCTTCAAATTCTTTGTAGCCATCGACACCAGCAAGTTGAAAAGCCATATCCCCCCAAATTGTGTGAATGAAGATATTATCCTCGTGTCGCCCCTCTACAGGGTTTAAATTTGTCCCTACAATTGTTACAATTTCTGCTTTAAAGGGAGACAAATTTTTTGGGAGATAATTGTGAACTTCGACTCCACTTATAGCATAGTGATAAATAGAAATTAAAGTATGTGTTTTTCCACCTCCAAACGGTGTCTGTAGTTTAATTATTCCACTACCTTCTCCTCTACATAATTTAGTCTGAATAGTAGTGAAAATGTTTAGTAATCCTCTTGTAAGGAGGGTTTGTTGAAAGAACTTCCTAGGATTTAAATAATCTGAGGGGGCTGACTCTTGGATTATATTACCTAGATCAGCAAGAAAAAAGTTCTCCCTTATGTGTCCTGAAAGAATCATTGAATGAGGGTGAACTATTTCATACCATGGTTTCATGGACTTTCATCTCCTACAAGAAACATAGATTCACCGTTTAGTGATGATTATTCATCCTTCAAGGCATCTTGTTTTGAAACCTCTATGCAATGATTTTTGAAGAGTGCTGATAAAGTTCTTTCGGGTATAGATTTTGAAGAAAATAACTAAGAAAATTGTGAAAGGGGCTTCCAAAGAGGCATTAAACATCACAACCAGAGCAGTAGGAGGAGCAGCTGCAGACATAGCTAAAGAATCAATCAAGGAAGAACTGGAGAAGAGTGGGGTGACGGATATTGTTAAGGATAAGATTCACAAAACTACAAAGAAATTAACAGAGAAGTAAACTTCAGTGTTTTGAGGACGTCTGAAAACTTGTCAGAAGAGATTAGAGCAGAATGGTTGGCTACCTATCATGAAGGGGATTCACGCATTCGTGAAAAACGTCATGGACTTCTACGACTCAATAGTACAAAACAAAGGATTGAGTTCGCTGTTCAAACCGCTGAAAGCTCACCCATAATTATTGTAAATTATCCATTGAATCATCTTCAAACAGTAAAATTGATTGAAAAACGTCAAAAGATGAAAAAACAGAATTATCTTCAACTGGAGTTGGGTGAAGGACCAAATGTAATGACACCTCTGTTTTCGTTCAGTATTTCCGATCTAGAAGCTGTAAAAAACGAGATTCTTACATTTCAGGAAGAGTATAAGGTAGTACAAGCTAAAGAAGCTGAAGATACAGAGGTAGATGTAGTTAAAGCATTTGCGAAATTATTAATGACACCTGTTGAACAATTCCAACAGATACTTGGAGATGTTACTTCTCGATTACGTATTTTGACAACTAAACCTAAAGAAGTAACAAAAACCGTCCTGTCTCCATTGGAACCACAATTTCCTTACCAAACCCAAATGATAGAACTCAGCGGTCGTAAAGTCAGTTTCTATAGTACTTCTTACTCCCATGACACTATCTTAATATTACTTTCACCCGTTGGTGGAGAAATCGAGAATTATTATCCAATGATTTCTTCTCTTCTGGGAAAATATCAGCTATATATCTTAGGAACTCGTGGTTTTACTGAACCAATTGATCAAGATGTAGAATTTAAGTTAAAGGATTATGTACAAGATTTGAAGGATTTTATAGAGTATCTTGGTACAGAAAAAGAGATTGTATTAGGAGCCCATTCTTTATTTTCTGCAATTATCCTAGAGGAGTTTTTGAAACCAAAATATTCAAACATAAACCAATTTATCTTAGTTTCGGGCGCCCATCGTGCTCCTGATAACTTTAGGAATGGAGTTAAAGTTTTGCCTCCGACTCCGATTTGGGGTTCATTCAAAGGACAGGTTAAAAAATTAGCCCCAAAGATCCTTTTTTCTAGAAGTACAAAAAAGGAGATCGTAAATCCATTTATTCAGAGTGCTTTTAACGTCCCTGACAAAGTGTATTATGAAATATTCAAAGATTTTATACCTCGTGATTATACAAAAAAGCTCCAATCATCAACAAAACCCATATTGGTGGTGTGGGGTAAGAACGATAAGCTTATTCCCAAGGATTTAAGAGAGGAGTTAATTGAATGTGTTTCATCCGATCTTCTTACTTTTAGGGAGATCCCAGGCAGCCATATGGTGATTTTTGAGGAACCAAATTTGGTAGCACGTGAAATCAACAGGTTTATAGCGAAGAAATGGAGTCAGATTGAGATTGAATGATATCCAAGATCAAAAAAGGTTTAATATTCGGTTTGCTGATAAATCGGTATGGAATGACTTCAAAGTAGATCTAAAAACGACTTTACAAGAGAATGAAATTAGATTTCAATACTCAGAGAAAACACCTACTTTTTTTGTGTTTTATAAAAGTAATATGATAAAAATACGAGTTATTTGGGAAGATGAAGCACTACTCTTTATCTTACAGGCTGAAAAAAACCTCAATTCGGAGCAAATTGCTGTATGTAAAGATATTTATGACCTATTAATTCTGTTCGAGGGAGAATTGGTTGATGGTATTTCCCCCTATGATTGGTAGTTTAGATGTAATGTTTAAGAACCATAATCTCTTTCTATTTGTCTTATAAATTCTTTTAAATGTGAATAGAAAGGTTTTAACTTTCCTTGTTCCCACTCCTGAGCAATTCTACGATACATTTCTCCATCCAAGGTCAGTTGGAGTCCTTTTCCAGTATCTTTAACTGATATTCCAGATTCTATCAATTTTTACTCTCCAGTTTGAAATCTTTTTATCTACCTGAGAAATCATCTTTTAATTATTATCCCACATGATTACGTATAAATCTTCTTTTTTGATTTACCTCAACCAGAAGTCCCCTTCCTTCGGATGGGGGATGGATGATGAGACAAAAATTATCTCAAAAATAAAAAAGCAGAGAGATAAAGAATAATAGGATCAAAAAGGTTGAAAAGGAAAATAATTGCTGTTTAAGTTGGATGAAGTGGTAAAGAAGGCTTAAATAAAGTAATGGACATAAAATATCTCAAGTTGGTTGTATGGTAACTCTCACATGGAAGTTCACAGTCATTCCTATACAACAACAGGAGATGGTACTATGGGAATTATCAGAAACGTGTCGTCTTCTATGCAATCCCAATCCCAAGTTACTATCATCTAAACCAAGATGAGAAAAAAAGAAAAAGGTAGTAGGTAAAGGAAGTCTAGATACCTGCTTTTGCAAGAAGTTCTTCCCAGCGTTTATCCACTTCGGCTTGGAATTTTTCAATAAGATCCGTTCGTTTAGTAGGCCTGAAGAGGTGTCGCCATCGTCCTTCTTTTCTAAGAAATTCAACTAGAGGTACTTTTCTTGAAGGATCTTTGGCAATACGTTCACTGGGACGACTCAGTGTGTATTCACCCTCAATTACAGTATATAAAGGGTGAAGACAGGTTTCTACAGCCATTTTTACATATTCTATTGATTTTGCTGGCTCAAATCGTTGTCCTCGGTTGCAAGAACACTCAACATGCATGAATGCAGGGCCATCCACATCAAGTCCTGCTCTGACTTTAGCAACCAAATCTGCTGGGTAAGCAGGAGCTGCGGTTGCTACGAAAGGAATGCGATGAGCAACCATGATGTCAGTTATAGGCTTTCTAAATTGAGTTTTTCCTGGAACTACTGATCCCGCAGGTGAGGTTGTTGTAGAGGCACTGAAGGGTGTTCCTCCAGATCTTTGGATTCCTGTATTCATATATGCTCCATTGTCGTATAGAATGTAGAGGAGGTCATGGCCTCTTTCAAAAGCTCCTGAAATTGCTTGAATACCAATATCATAGGTACCACCGTCTCCACCAAAAATAACAATATCGGTTTTTCCCTCTTTATAAGTACCTTTTTTTATCATTGCTTTAATTGCTGCTTCAGCACCGCTAGCAACTGCTGCTGAATTCTCAAACGCGACATGAAGCCATGGAACCTCCCATGCGGAAAAAGGATAAATGGTTGAAGCCACTTCGAGACATCCAGTAGAATTAAATATCATTGTTGGTTTATTAAAGGCCATTGTTACTTGTCGTGCCATAGATCCAGCTGCACATCCAGCACATAGGCGGTGGCCACCAGTAAAGGAAACAGGTTTGTTTAATAAATCTTTTAGTCTATATTTCGGTACATTGATTGTCATGGTTTCACTTCCTTTATTCACGTAACCCCCACCAGAAAATGGGCAAATTTTTCCCCTCTTCAAAAGCCTTCTTAGCTCTGTTGTACATTCCATGATAACCTTCGATAAGTGTATCACGCCCACCCAAACCAATGGTGTATTCGGCCATTAAGGGAGAGACTTCACTACCAAAAAGGGTTGATTTTATATCCTGACTTAGAATACCACCAGGCCCGCCGAATGAATGCGCTCGTTCTATTGAAATCAATCCTTTAAGATTTTTACATAATTCTATAATCTCGTTACCCCAGAAAGGACGGTAAACCCGAATTTTTATTAATCCTACTTTCTCACCTTTTGCACGGAGCTCATCAACGGTTGTTCTAGCATTTCCAGCAGAGGATCCCATTGTGACAAAAGCATATTCTGCATCTTCCATCATATAAGACTCGACTGGTTTGTATTTTCGCCCTGTGATTTTTCCCCATTCATCAAATACTTCTAAAATGACCTTTCTTGACCTTTCTTGAGCCTCTCCTACTTGTGCACGAGCCTCCATATAATAATCCTGTAAGTGTAAGAGGCCAATACTCATGGGGTTTGAAGGAGTCAATTTAAAATCTGTTTGTCTATCTCCACCAAGGAATTTCATTGTTTCTTCTTTGGAAAAGGGTTCAATTCCTTCTATAGCATGAGAAAGAATAAATCCATCAAGTCCAACTGCTACAGGGAGTAATACATCAGGGTGTTCTCCAATTTTGAAACCTAAGATAGTGTGATCGTGAGCTTCCTGATTATCTTCACAGAACATACTAATCCAACCAGAATCTCGTAGAAGAAGCTGATCAGTTTGCTCTCCATGAATATTTATAGGACCACTAATCGCTCTATTTGCTAGGGCCATAACTATTGGGGTACGAGACGAAGCTGCAATGAAGACAATTTCATACATAAGCATAAGGCCTGCAGAAGCAGTACTTGTGAACACACGAGCACCAACAGAACTAGCACCTACACAGGCAGACATTGCACTGTGTTCTGATTCAACGGTTACGAATTCAGTGTCCACTTCGCCATCTGCAACGAAATCAGCAAATCTTTCAACTATTATTGTTTGAGGGGTGATGGGATATGCTGCTACCACATCAGGATTAACAGCTTTTGCAGCTAATGCAACAGCATCATCACCGGTTACTGCAATTCTTGACATCTAAATATCCTCCATAATTATAGCTTTCTCACCTTTTCTGCCAGGGCATTCATTTGCACAGATACCACAGCCCTTGCAATAGAAGTAGTCGAATTTCGGGTGAGCCTTGTCATCATCACCAGTTTCCATTGTGATTGCACTGTCTGGGCACAGAAAATAGCATTCTAAACAGGATATACAATTTTCAACAATTAATTTGGGACGTTGGGCAGCCCAATCACCAGTACGGAAAAATTTTGCACTCCCTGGTGGTGTACTGCCAGCAATAGGGAGTTTTTTATAACCCCATTTTTCTTTTACCCATTGTTTGAACTCTTCATCTGAAATATCTGTAGGAAGAACAGGCATTAGTTTATCACCTCATTAAAAGAACGTTCAATAGCTTTTACGTTTTTTCTAGCTGGTTCTTCACGGAATCGGGCCATAATCGCTTTCTTAACCGATTCAAGGGTTATTATACCGCCATTTGTAAGTTTGATCAAAGCTCCAAGAATAGCAGTGTTAGTTTGTTTAATTCCAATTTCTTCTGCTGCAATTGCAGTAGCATCAATAGTGGCAAATTTAGCGTCAGAACGCGATTCCTTTAGCTTCCGAATTCCTTCTGAGTTTGGATCTTCCGTGTTTATAATTACAAGGCCCCCCTCCTGAAGGCCTGCTAAGACATCCACCTGTCCTAGGAGTGTGGGATCTTGAATGATGACTATATCTGGTTCATAAATCTCCGTCTTAACATAAAAACGTTCATCGGAGATGCGTGCAAATGCTGCAATAGGGGCACCTGAACGTTCTGGTCCAAATGAGGGAAAAGCGTGGACATACTTATCCTCAAGTAGGGCAGCTTCAGCTATCAGATAACTACTGGTCATCACGCCCTGTCCCCCTCTACCATGTAATCGAATATCAATAATTTCTGCTGTCAAAATAAATACGTCTCCTAGTTTTTTAGGTTATTTAATAACATTATTCTACCTTACTAGGCAAATCCCACTTCTTTAAGATTGTTTTTAGTTATCTTGCATAACAATGGTGAAGAAGTTGCGCACAATTCTCCACATATTCGGAAAGATGTAAATAAATAGTGAAAAATAAAAGTAATAGTAAGTTATAGATTGAAACAATTTCATCTGTAGCGATCTGTTCAAAACCATTATAGAGAAAATCTTTGTTTTTATCAATGATTGAGGTTCGTGAAGGATGCGTTCAAGTCGAGATCTTTGGGTACTCAAGATCTGTTCAGCAGGATCTTACCAAGTTGGAAAAACAAGTTTGATTCGTCGGTACGCTGAAGGGAAGTTTATTCACGATTATCTACCAACCATAGGGGTAGATATTACAACAAAAAAGATCACTGTTGATGATCATCTAGTAAAGATTGTATTAGTGGATACGGCAGGAGAAGAGTATTTTGGCAGAATCCGAAAAACATACTTTGAGGGAGCATTCGGATGCATCATTGTTTATGATATTACACGAGAAGAAACATTCACAGAACTTGATCGCTGGATTTCA
The DNA here is from genome assembly GCA_020353515.1 of Candidatus Heimdallarchaeota archaeon. GTDB lineage: Archaea > Asgardarchaeota > Heimdallarchaeia > Hodarchaeales > Hodarchaeaceae > Hodarchaeum. The sequence continues at coordinate 4,614,315 of CP070695.1, read as the reverse complement.
GACTTTAGAAGTGTGGTTGGGGATGCTGCTTCGATATCAATAATTGGAAATAAGATTGATTTAGAAGATCTCCGTTGTGTGACTCCTGAACAAGGTCAAAAAGTAGCAGATCAGTATGGAGTGCCGTTCTACGAGTGTTCAGCTAAGCTCGGTGGAGAAATCATTCCCCAAATATACGAAGATCTTGTACGCCAATATTTTTTAAGTTTACAGAAAGAAAATATGATCTAGGTTCAAAAAATCAATGTTATTTCTTTTTTTATAAGTCACCAAAATTATCTTGTAAAATCAGAACTGTTTTAATATCATAAATTCATGATATGTCAAAGTTCACAATAATATAAAAGAATGGGAAAACATCCAGTTCATTGGGATTACTAAATCTATAAGAAAGCTGGTTTAGCTGAAAAGTTATTAAAGTTTAACTTTGTTTACTTACGAGAAAATCGAGGTTATTGGGAAATGAGTGCTCCTAAAGATGACTTGATATTGAAGATCTGTGCAGCAGGATCTTATGGAGTAGGAAAAACCAGTTTAATCCGTCGATATGCTGAAAATAAGTTCTCTTCAAGTTATACACCGACTATCGGAGTGGATATTACAACAAAGCGAGTCACTGTTGATAATCATCAAATAAAATTACTTTTAATTGATACAGCTGGTCAGGAGTATTTTGGAAAGATTAGAAAGACTTACTTCGAGGGAGCTTTCGGATGCATAGTTGTTTACGATATTACTAGACGTGAGTCATTCTTAGAACTTGATCGCTGGATTTCTGACTTTCGAGGTGCGGTCGGAGAGAATGCCTTAATATCAATAATTGGAAATAAGATTGATCTGGACGATTCTCGAACTGTAACTAATCAGGAAGGTAAAAGTTTCACTGAACAGTATGGGATTCCTTTTTATGAATGCTCTGCTAAACTTGGTGGAGAGATAATTATAAAAGTCTATATTGATATGGTAAGCCAACACCTTTCTTCTTTAAATCTCGAGTAATTTCTCTATTGTAAGAATACCTTAGAAGAAATTTTCTTTATTCGCTTTCCGTTTCAGTTTCAGGTTCTACTTCCTCAGTGAATTTTACCTCTAAAATCTCTTCCTCTCCTTTTTTATCTTCAATTATCTCTGTTTTTTCAATGACTTTTTTTGATTCCTCTTCTATCTCTGCTTCTTCTACTAATTCCCTTTCATCCTCTTCGTCAATCCGGTCTACTGTTTCTTCTTCTTCTTTTTCCCTCTCCTCTTCTTCTTTGAGTTTTTCGTCTATCTCTTTCTCATCTGGTTCCTCTTCATAATCACCCATTAAGCGCTTCAGTCGCCATAGCATTTGAAGTTTTAAACGTCGGCTTTCGTCATCGAAGCCAAAATCATGAGCGAATTTTGGAGTCGATGTGTAAACAAGAGATCGTGCACGTTTTTCACCAACAACATATCCTCTAGCTTCAAGATTACGACAAATTTCAGTGATCTTTACAGGCCCAATTTTTTTGACAATCTTTTTCACCATTGCTAAAGAAATTGGTTGCCGATAGGCAATTTCAGTTACAATTCGCCGCTCTTCTGGTGTCATGAATTTCTCCGTCTCAATAGACTGGAAAAATTCATGATACTTTGGATTAAGTTGTAGTACCCATCTGTCCTTAGATATTTCTTCAATAATTATGGGGGAACTTCGCTTTCTTTGTCTTGAAACTTTCCTTAACGTTCGTTTAACAAGAGGCGATTCTTCTTGAAAACTTTCAATCAGTTCTCTGACGTGAATTGGTCTTCCGATAGAAAATAGGGCACCTTCAATACGCTCCTCTAAAGTGATGGGCGGAAGTTCTGCCGTGGTTAATTTACGCACAATAGGAATGCTTTGTTCAACCTCAGGCTGAGGTTTTAAGAGTTCAGGAGATATAAAACTAGTTATTGAAACCTCTGTTTCAGCTACTGTTTCAGCAAAGGGCAAGAAGTCCAAAATAGGTTCGACTGTATCAGGAACTTCAGGAATGGGTTCTGTTATAATTTTTGGAATTGTAGCAAATCTTTCTTCAAATGGGATTTCAGCAACAGTGAGGTCTTTTATTGGTTGTATATCAGAATTGTCTTGATCTTCTACAACTAATTCTGAAGGTTGAGGAGGTAATTCAGTTTTTGATTCAGATTTCTCCTCAATATCTTTTTCTTTCTTTTTATCTTTTTTTCGACGGCGAAACAGACGAAACATGCTATTTCCTCAAAATTTTATTCAAACTGAAGTTCACGGAGAGCATATTCTTTTAATCCAGTTCGTATTGCTATTTTTGTTTTTTCTGGCTCAAAGGGTAGTTTAAAAAGGTTTAAGAAGTCCTCAGTTACGTTGATAATGTTTCTTTTCCCCTTAGGGGTAATCGTAATTAAGTTCATTGCTTTTAATTCTTCTAAATCTTCTCTTACTCTTTTTCCTAGGATTCTTTGAAGTTTACTTGGGGTTACTTTTTCCTCTAGTACATATTCTTTAAAGGCAGTGAGGCTTAGAACCTTAAGTAAATGCCGGGGAACCTCAGAACGCTGGATAAAAGGCCAATGTAAGTGGGCAGCTATCTCCTCTCTCAGTTTCAATTGTACAACATTTTTTTCAGTATTAATAATGGTATAAGCTCTTTTCTGATCCATATGATCATCTCGAATTTTCTCAATGAGTCGTTCTACTTCACCCTCATCCTTCTGAATAAGTTCTGCTAACTCAGTAAAGCTCATCGGACGATCATAAAGATATAATGCAGCCTCTATCACATTTTTTTCTTTCAAAGCTTTAATGTCCATTATTAAATCCAGACCCGAAGCAAATTTAATTCTGTTATTAGAGTCAGGGAATCAAGACTTTATATTGATTTTTCAATTTCACTTGATTTTTTGCTTATGAATATAAGTGATAAACTTTGAATACATAATAGATAGAATGCTGATACCACCTTAAATCTCATAAGGAATTGTTTAAACTATTTTGTCGGCTTTATTGGAGTTATTTACGAATCACCGAGGATTTGGGTGGAAAATGCTTTGAAAATTTGCATTTAACCTCATGATATAAGAAAAACTTAATTTAGGCAAACGATGTACAAAGTTAAAAGTCTGCAAAATCATGAAAAAAATAAGAAATAAACTTAGGAAGTGACATAATGGTTAATCTAGGACTCGAATCATTAGATCTTAATTCTCAAGAGTCAAAAGTGTATATATTTCTTCTAGCGTTGGGACCTCTTTCTCTCGGTGAAATAATTAAGAATGCTGAATTCACTTCAGCTGATGCTATTAAATCGATAGAAGGATTACAGAATAAGGGGTATGTGTATCAGATTCCGGGGATTGCTTCTCGATATAATGCGATCCTTCCTTTTAATGATCTAAAAGCCTCTGCTGAGACTACTATTTCCCAAATGGAAGCATTGGCAGCTCAACTTGATGAACATGTAGCTAAAAAAATGGAAATTATTCTAGGTAAGATACGTGAAGAGTCACAAAAAATCTCTGATGGTATAGGAACAGCTCAAACAGCTATAAATCAAGCAGAGATGAAAGCAGAAGGGGATATTGAAGCGAGAATAGCTCGATACACTCTCGAGGTGGAGCAAGGGACTGACGAAACAAAAACCAAAATCACTAAAATCTTCGAAACAAAGCAGAGTGAGCATCAAACTTTAGTGTCAAACCTAAAAGAAGTATATAATGATAAAGCGAAGGAAATGGGAACTAAGCTACAACAAACCAATCAACAGCTACTTGAAAAATATCAAAGAGGCGTTTCTGAACTAGAAACTTCAGAAAGTGAACGAAATCAGGCATTAACAACCCAGATAGACACTTTAGTTTCACAGTCTCAAGAATCCCTTACCCAAGGGATTCAAAATGTCCATCAATCAATGGATACGACTGGGCAAGTGTTATTCCAATCGATTGACGAGCGGGATGAAAAATTAAAATCTCATGTGACAAACATCACCTCAGAGATAGCGGAGAGAGTTACCAAAGTTAGCGAAGATAGCCAACTTAAATTGGGAACGACTCTTGAATCATATAATGAGAAAGTTCATCAACACCTTGACTTGAGTAAGCAAGATGCAATTGGAGCATTTTCCTCTACAAGGGATGAGATCAAGTCTAAGACTGTTGGTAGTGCAGAGAGCTTACAACAGGCGCTTAATAATTCTTTAGTAACCACTCAGAATCAACTTATTGAAATGTTGCAACAAGCGCAAGAAACGTTATCTCAAAAAGTGACAGAAGCTAGAAATCAAGTTCAAACATCAATTGAAGAGTTTTCAGAAGCAGTTAAGGTGCAAACAGATGGTGATGTTCAAAAAATTGTCATAAACACGGAATCAACCTTTGGAGGATTAACGCAGGAGACACAGTCAACTTATGAACAAACACGGGAAGGAATCACTGCAGCATTCAATGAAATGACCGCAGATGCAAAAGATAAGACAGAAGAGATTAAAGGAGCTGCTTTACAAGAATTGAGTCAAGTCGTTGAAGCTTTGAAAACCGAAATAAGTTCACACTTAGAACAATTTAAGCAGACATTAACCCCACAAGACCTATATTTGAAAGAGGAACTTACAAAATTTAAAACAGAGGTCTCTACATCAAGATCTCAGGCGCTAGAATCATTCAAGCACATGATGGAAAGCTTCAAAGCAGCAGTTAATGCAAAACATCAAGAAATGGAAACTTTAACTACTCAAGAGACCAATGCCCTGCTAGAGAATATTAATCAGTTTATTGAGGAAATCAATGGTCAGATAAAAGAATATGATGCCAAATTCAACACCTCATTAACCGAAACTGCAGTCAAAATGTCAGAAAAGTTAATTGTTCAAACTCGAGAACTCCAGGAAAAAATGGGTAATGTAGTGACTGAAATGAGCAAAAGTGCCTCTGATCAACTTTCCACTACTAGTGAGTTGATAGCTTCTAGTATTCAAGCTGAAATCACAACTCTGGAGACAGAACTTGTAGATTATACTTCTAAATTTAAAGAAGTATCACAAAGAAATGAAGAGGTGTTTAAAAATTACTTATTCTCTTTAGAAAAAATTTCATCTTTGGTAACGGATACAAAACATCCTGAAGTTCAAACAGCTCCGATTGTTTCTCGGGAGGCGGTCTTAAACTACATGCAAGATATGTTCTCAAGGATGAAAGGAGGAATGACATTATTGATTCCTCAGGCTGATAATATTCCTGTTGAGATAATCCTCGAGACGAAAAGTCATCAAAGAATCAATTTAGTCTCAGTTTTAGATCCAGCTAAACATACTGATCTCTTAAAAAGGCTCTTTTCAAAGCCAAATGTCCGTGTTCGAAGAGTAGATGTTACCAAGTTTGAGGGTGTTGATAAGTATATTGCTGCAGACCGGGATGGGGAAGAGGTAATTATCGGGATCACAGAAGATCAAGGAGAAACAGTCGGTATCGCGAGTTTCTCTGATGCATTTGTCACATTGATGGGGAAAATCGTACTTGGGGATTATTTCTTAGCCCGTTCAATTGAAATTACCCGTACTGAGGTAGGAATGTAATTTCGTCCCTTTTCCTCTTTTCTTATTTTTTTCTTTTCCCTCTAGCAGTTACTTGAATATAAATTTCATAAGGAGGATTTAGCTCTTGTTCTGCAGTGATAAGCTCATCACGGAAGAGGTAAAGACAAGAGATTAACACTCGTGCTCTAATAAGACGTCTCTGTTCATCAGTTTTACTTTCTCTCTCCATTTCTCTAACAACTTTCGTAAATTCTGCTTCTTTATTCTTATCTTCGAAAGCAATTTTCTTAATGATTTCAAATGTATTTTTCACAATATCTTCAATGGCAACCCTGTCTAAATCGAGTTCATAGTCAAAACTTTCGAAGTCTGCCAATTCTAACTTTCGTCTTCGTCGTTTCACATCCCCCTTCATCAATTTCCTTTCTGCTTTAATCTTTTCTAATTTTTTCTTTTCATCTTCCTCTTGAAGGCCTAGTAAGAGCTCAGCATAAAAAGATTCAGGATCAGCTGACTCTGCCAAAGCAAGGAGGTCTCTAGTTACATAAAAAAGAAGTGGAATCTTAAATTGAAATTCTCGTCTTTTAGCGCGGATAGCTAGTTTTTCTTCTTGCTTTTTTTCATATTGAATTGCGACACTAACTTTCTTCTTGTGAATACGTGAAGCTGAATATATTGCTTGACCAAGAATTCGGAAATCTAATCCTTGTTTCTGTAATTTTTGATGAAAATCTGGAAGTATCTCTTTCATTTTAAAATCACGAATGAATGATACCCGTTCTGGAAACAGATCTGGATTGATGAGGTAGATGTACGGCTCTTCGAGGAAGAATTGGCCACTATGACTGAACAATCGAATATAATCGTCTTCGTCGTCTTCCTCTTCTGTTTCCACTACTTCAGTCAATTTAGAACCTCAGATTTAATCTTAGAAAGCTTCAGCCCGTTCTAACTGTTTTTCTTCACTCATCTGGATTGAGAAGACGGAACTTAATCCTTTAACATTGGTACAACCGTATAATCTGTCAGCCCATGCCATTAAGATGTCACGATGACTGATAACTAAGAATTGGGCACCTGGTGAAGATTTCCGTTCTCTTCCTGTTTTTCCATCATCTTCTTGGCCCACACTTCTACTCATTCGATAAAGTAATTTTGCCACTCTCCGAACGTTCATGGGATCTAAAGCAGCGTCGATTTCATCTAAGATATAAAATGGCTGAGCATCAACAGTTTGGACTGCAAAGATAAATGCTAGTGCAGTCAATGCTTTCTCACCACCAGACATGGATTCAAGAGAAGCGACCTTTTTTCCAGCAGGATGAGCCTCAATGAACATACCTCCCTCGAAAATATCCTCACCCTTTTTTGGATCTTTTTCTAGGATTAATCTAGCATCTCCTCCTGATAATTCGTGAAAGATTGAACCAAAGTGTTTATTTACAGATCGGAAGACTTTCATAAAGACGCTATACTTCTCCGTCTCTATCTCTTCAATAAAATCAAGAATCACCTGACGTTCTTCTATAAGAATGTCCCTCCGATCCAATAATTCAATGTATCGGGCGTTTTCTTCTTGAAATTCTTTCAATGCTCTCATATTGACGGGTTCTAATCGCGTCCTCTCAGTAGTCTTTTGCTCGATATCCTTCGTAATCTTACTTTTATTTACTTTCTGTAATTCTTCTGCATCTGCAGGAATGATCTCAATGTTGAGATCTGACGCTTCATTCTGTAGATTTTCCAGTTCTACAGTTAAACGTTCACGCTGTAGTTTAATTTCAGTAATTTTTTCTTCAAATTTTGCAATATTTTCGTTTAATTCTTCTTTATCTTTGATAAGTTGCCCCTGATATTTCTTTTGAGTACCAAGGTCTGATTTCACATCTTTCATCTCCCTTGATACTTCTTCCTCATTTTCTAATATCTTTGAGAGCTGATCACCTAATTGGGTGTGTTGTTCTTCTAAAGCTTGTAATTCACCTGTTAAATTTGCATTTTCGACTTGTACTGCATTAATTTCCTCACTAGTTTCTTTTGATCTTTGCTCTTTTTCTTCTTTACTTGTAACCAAACTTTCAATCCGTGATTCGACACCTGTGAATTTCCCTTGTAACTTTCCAAGCTGTTGTTCAACCTGATTCATTTTTTCCAGGAGAGGTCGTGTATCAGCAGCTTCGAGTCTTTGTTCAATTTCACTGATCTCATTAGCGATTTTTTCAAGACTTTCTTCATAGAACTCCATTTCTTTTTGCTGTTCGTCTCTAGATTTCAAACGATCTTGAAGTTGTTGTTGAAGGGGTTCCAATTCCAGTCTGTTTTTCTCCATATTATCTTGGTAGAGGTTAACCTCGTTTTCTTGCTGAGTTTGTTGGATTGTAGCATTCTGGATCTGTTTTTCCAATTTTTGAATAGATTGAGTAATTACTTTTTCAAGGTCAATTAACTTCTTTTTATTCTCTTGTTCCTCTTTTAATTGATTTCTTAAACTATCCCGTTGCTCACGTGTGTTATCCATTTCAGTACGAAGCTCATCAACTGTTTCTTGTGCTGCAGCAAGGTGAAATCCACCATATATAATTCCATTAGAATAAAATACATCCCCATCAACAGTTGAGATTGTCTGTTCTCTTTTACGCCAGGTTTTTGCTGCTTCTTTGAGATTAGATACTACTTCGTTCTGTTCACGTATCTTTTTTACAATATTTGAGAATTTTTCAGTAGATTTTAGTTTATACTTTTCCAAAGGTATAAAATTAGCTGCACCAACCGCATTGTCCTTTAAAAGTTGGATACATCCAATAGCTGAATCAATTGATTCTGTTATTATTGCATCGGAGAGATGACCTACTTCTGTAGGTAAACTTTCCCCATCACTTGATAAGTTCTGAAATTCTCCCAATACACCCTGAATTTCCCCATTATTTGCTCTGGTACTAATAAAAGAAACTGCTGGGTTCTCTTTTCCTTCTTCTGATTTTAAAAATGACGATATTGTGTCTATCCGTGCCTTGAGGACTAAATATTTATCATTAAGCTCCCGACTCTCACTCTCTAATGAGTTTATCTTTGTGTCTAAATTCATTTTCTTCTGATCGACGTCTCCCACCTTAGATTTGGCTTCATCGAGCTGTTTTTGATCTTCTATTAGACTTTGAGAAAGTTCTTGAGATCTTGATTGTGATGCTAAAATTTGATCCTCTAGGTCCTTTTGACGTTTTTCAAACTCATTAACATTATTTTGGAATGCAGTTACCATATTTTGCGAAACTTCAAAAGAAACCTGAGTTTTTGTCAATCGGTCACTTTCTACTCGATGTCTACGCTCAGCATCATCATATTCATTTTTTATTTCATCATATTGCTGACTTTTTTGCTCTAATTCACTTTCAATTGCTGCTCGTTGATTTTGCGTTTCCTCGATCTTTGTCTGAAGTTCCTTTTTTGATTCTTCTAACTCCTCTTTATTTTTGAAATCTTCTTCGGTTTTTTTGGCAATTTGATCTAAACGCTCTTGGAGTTGTTTAATACGCTTTTCATTAGATTTAATTGTTTTCTTGTTATATTCCGTTTTTTCCTCGATTTTCGCTTTCTCTATATTCTTTTCTTCTGCTGATGTTCGAATTTCTGAGAGAGAAGTCTCTAATCGGATTGATTGATCTTCTAAAAACCTAATTTTTTCAGTAACTTCTTCAATTCTTTCATTAGCTTGCTCACGTTCGTTAATTTTGGTTTCTTGATCTGTACGAAAGTTTGTTATTTCCTCATCGAATTGAGAAGCATTTTGTTGATTATTATGAAATGCATATGAAATTAAAAGTGCTTTAAGCTGTAGAATCTCTTGATCAAGTTGAGTCCAGCGTTCTGCATCTTCTTTTTCCTTACGTAAAACTTCAACACGTTTGGCAACTTCATTTACTAATAATTGGAGTTCATCCATTCTTCGCTGAGCTTCATCTAGCTCAATAAGTGCTGTCCTCTTTTTTTCATCAAATTGACCAACACCAGCTAGGTTTTCCATTAATTGACGTCGTTGTATGGGATTCATTCCGACAATTTCGCCCACTTGACCCTGAGCGATAATATTGTAGGAATTAATGACATCTATTCCAGCGATCCGAAGTTTATCCAAGATATCTGTTCGTGTAGTCCGCTTTCCATTCAATCTATAAGTTCCAGAGCCATTTCGTTTTAATTCTCGACTAACAATCACTTCTTTTTCTTTAAGAGGAATAGCATAATCACTATTGTCAAATATAATTTCGACTGTAGCCCTTTCTGCTGGTTTTTTTCCTCCGATTCCATTATAAATGAGGCCAATCATTTTTTCGGCTCTCATTGATTTTTTTGACAAGGCTCCTAAACAGAAGTTGACTCCATCTATGCTATTAGATTTCCCACTGCCGTTTGGTCCAACTATTACTGTAAATCCTGTTGCTAGAGGCATCCTAACGGTACCAGGCCCATATGACTTCCACCCAGTCATTCTTATCTCCTTTATATGTACCATTGGTTCTACCTCATTGTTAAATTTCAATATTTACTGAAAAAAAACTTTAAAACAAAAATTTGAAAAAATGCTTACCATGAATACTATTATAGGTTAGCGATTAAAGCCATTCCTTTTAAATTTTCATAAGTTTCTGGAACTAGCCTAACATCTGCCATTATAAATGTATTCAAACAAGGATAGTATGAGATCAAGAATTAGTAGAATTCTGTTTCTGTGGAAATATTAACCTATCCTATAATTTCGTTTGAGGGTATTTTTTTGAAATGAATGTAGACTTTCAGATCATTGAATATTATAAAAGATATCTTCCTCTGATACCTCCCAATTCTGCGAAATGAGATTTTCTCCTAACTTGTTCGACAAGTAGAATTATGAACAGATTTGAAAGGAATTTTAAAAAATAAAAATTTCTACTGAAAAATAATTGGTAGTAGCTGAAGTGTCAGAAATGGATGTTGAAAAATCAAATAACGTTCCTGAAGAAAGTAAAAAAAGATTCAAGTTCTTAACAACGCAAGAATTAAGAACGCGATTCTTATCACAGAAAGTTAGAAATATTGTCGCTTTAGGTATTTTTGGGACAGCGAATGCAGTAATTGTAGCATTCATTATAGCATATTTTAATCTCAGTTATCTCCAGGAATTCCTTGAATTATCACCAGAACTTGCTGAAACTATTTTTAGTTATTCGATTGCTGCAGGGTCAGTTGGTTTTCTAGCAACTGTAATTATAGGTGGTGCTTTTTCCGATGATTACCGTTCAAGGTATGGAGCTCGGGCACCTTATATATTAGGTGGGAGTTTACTTGCAGGTATAATGCTGCTTCTGACCCCGATTTTTGCAGGAACAGCAAATGAAGATCTGATGATAATCTTATTTCCACTGTGCTTTTTTCTGATCTATGTAGGTCTTGGATTAGCTTCATCTCCTCATGGAGCATTGCTTTCAGAGTTATTTACTAAAGAACAACGAGGATGGGTTGGATTGGTTTTAGCTGGATTTACAATACTGGGTAGCTTAATGGGATTAGTATTTTTTGATGTGTTTACTTCAGCTCTCTTGGATTTGGCTGATGTTTTTCAACTGTCATTTTTAGCAGAATTTGGTCTATTTCTATTTCCTGCTTTGATAATCATTGTTTGTGGATTTCTCGTTTTCATTTTAGTTGAAAAAGCAAATCCTCCATATCCACCTATTGATTCCCCCATTACTGATATCTTACAAACACCTCGGTACCTTCTTAATTTTTCGGGTTCAGATTTTGGAAAAATGTTCTTCGTTCAATCATTCTGGGGGTTTGCTAGTGAAGCAGTTGCATTATACCTGATTATCCATCTTGTTGCGGCAGGGCTTCCTAAGGATCAAACTCCTTTCGCCCTGTTAGTAACAGGGTTGGTTTCAGCTGCTATGGCGATTCCCGCCGGGCTCTTCATCCAAAAATTTGGTAAGGTTAAAACAGCTATTGTTGGATCCCTAATATACTCAGGGTTTTGTTTCTTACTGGCTGGTATAGAAATTGGGAATTATTATCATATTTTTATAATAATTGCTGCCATTGGAGGCTTTGGGGCGGTTTTTATTGAAGCTGTCCGTGCTTCTTTACCTGCGGATCTGGTACCTGAAGGAAAAGAAGCTCAATTTATGGGCATCAATAAATTTGGCTCGTTATGGACTCAACCGTTTGTTGCTATCTTAGGTGGTTTTTTACTCACATTTTTGATTGATTGGCAGTATTCGTTCACAGCCATTATGTTTTTACTAGCGGGTATTGCCTCGTTAATCGCGACAATTCTCTTATTCTTCATTTCATACGAAAAAATGGTGCGTGATGAGTACAGGAAATTTTACAAACGATATCTTTCCGCTAGAGGATTTGTTGAAGAGAAGCTGAATGGAATCCTAGAAGCTATTATTTAACCCAAGTGATATCTTTGTTGGTTGAAGGGAGCAAAGATCTTCAAACCTCCCTGTTTTACTTTTTATTTACCTTTGACGTTTTTTACTTTCAATTATAAGAATACCTAAATGGGCAAATGGTGATTCCATCCCCTCTCCAGTCTTTGCAGAGCATAAATAATAACCAGAAAGATTATATTCTTTGACAAAGTTCCCTGCAGACTTCACAATCAATTCTCTAGTTTTATCGTTCGTAGTATCTAATTTATTTCCAATTAGAACAATAGGAATATCTGGATCATTGTGTTCTCGTATCATTCTTAACCATTCAGGCAATTCTGACAGGGTTTGAATTCTGGATGTATCAAAAGCAACCAATGCGCCAGATGAACCTTGACAATAACCAGGAAAGAGGGATCGAAAGCGATCTTCCCCTGCGTAATCCCAATATGCAATTCGTAAAACAGTTTCTCCGACTTCCTGATCCATGACCAAAAAATTGATGCCTACAGTACTAACCGCTGGTATAAAGTTATTTGTCTCATATCGCTTTAGTAATGTGGTTTTACCCACTCCTCCTGGACCCGCTACCACTACTTTAACTGTTAATATGCTTGTGTCGGCAAAGAATTTAGTTTTCATTATGATAGCAGCCTCTTAGGTAAAATGATCATTTTTTTCGGGATTGTTGAATAATGACAGCCATCCTTTGGAATACTCTTTGTGTGTTTTCCCCTGTGAGAGCACTCGTTTTGAAATATTCTGCAATGGGATATTTATTCCTGAATTCATTTATTTTGAGAGGAGAAGTAGAAATCCCTAAATCAGCTTTTGTTGAAACTAGAAAGTTTACACTTTCTTTCTTACGTACTCGTTGGTCATAAACATTTATCCAATCATGTAAGGCATCAAGTGTTTCCTCTCGTGACGGATCGAAAGCGAGAATGAGTCCATCACTGTCAGAAGCATATTGAGGAAATATCTTCTTATAACCAGGTTCACCCCCAAAATCAAACAGATGAATAACTGTAGTTGCCCCATCTTCTAGAGTTATCGTTTTGATGGTGAAGTCAAATCCTACAGTTGATCGTAATCCTCTCAATGGAAATTGATTATGAATAAATCTATGGACGAGGGTTGACTTTCCAACCCGTTTTTCTCCCGCAATTACTACTTTAAGCGGTCTTTCCATCGTCACGGTTTATTCACATCAGTAATCTATAAGATAGTAATGTCGAACATTTTGATTTTTTCTATTATTTCTCTCAAAATTCTTCTATTTTTTATTTCATTCTTTATCGTCTTATAAGGAGCTTTCGGAGGGAGAAAATTCTTCTTCTTGATTTTCTTCATCATTAACCGAAAGAATTTGATCTTTCTGTGAAGAAAATGATGATATGTGAATTTCTGAAGTTTTTATAAGGAGAGCGAGCTCCTCAGCTTGAACTGCTACCTTTGATAGAAGAGAAAATACTACCTCATATTTCTCATTAACTTTACGATCAATAATGGCTAAAATTTCGTCTTGAAATTCTTCCAATTGTTTTTGATAATTTTTTATACTTGTATTTTGTCCCTCCATTGTTTTTTCATATTCTTGGACATTTTCCTGAAGACCTTGCACTAAATCATCGCGTGTTTTTTGAGTTTCCATCTTTAGTTCGCTTGCTAGATCAGCAATCGTCTTTTGAAGTTCTTTTCCTACTTTTTTCGGCATAAAACTAGCTGAAACTTCATCAAGGATCTGAGTATCTGATTCTTTGAGCGATTGTGCTGCAATGGTCAATTCTGTTCGAATATTTTCATTGTAGCTTTCAATAATCCGTGAAAAATTTTCGAAATGAGTTTTTTGATCCTCTTTTGAAAGACTAATTAAATCTTTTAATTTCTGTTTAAATTGACGCAAACTATTTCGTTGTTCTTCTAAAATTAAAGAATGATTCTTGTTTTGGTCTTCAAGCTGTGATAATCCGTCTGCTACTAATTCTATTGTTTTTGCTAGACTTTCGAATTGTTCCTGAGTTTTTTCGATATAATTTTCTATTTCTGATTGTAAGGATTCTTGATTTTGATTTAGAGAAGATATTTTCTCATTAAGATCTTTTACTGCTTCATCAAAGGTATTCTTGAATTGTTCTTCTCGTACACGATCTTGAATTTCTGTTTTTTGCTCCTCAAGAGTATTTTGTTGAGATGAAATTGTTTCATCATGCTTGTTTTGAACTTCTTGGATTTCTGTGAATTGACTTGAGACTTCATCGAATTTAGTATCTATGTTTTGAATTTGGTGGTTGAGCTTTTCTTCTAATTCAGTTACTTGAGTTACGAATTTTTGATTTTCATTTTTCACATTTTGGTCTTGCTGTTCTAATTTCTCATCCAACGCACTAATCTGGTTTCTTATTTCCTCAAAACTCGTTCCAAGTTTTAAATCCCAATCTTGTAATTGTTTTTCACATTCTTCTATTGTAGAATTCCCATGTTCCAAGTTTGATGCGAGTTTTTCAATCATCACCTTGTTTTCTTCTACAACTTTTGTCAATTCAATGATCCGTTGGGCAAGTTGGAGGTCTAATTCTTCTGAATTATTAGGATCCTGATTCATATTTTCATTTTCTCCTTCAAAATTGTGGTTGTTTTGTTGAGTGCGATACGAATGTCTTCTAATCGATTAATTAACTTATTTTCAATACTTTCCTGACGAATAAATTCTTCTATTTGGATCTGTTTTTTAACTACAGGGAGGAAGCGCTTCCAATGAGCTGAAATCTCTTGGATATGTTTGGGCGCTGAAATAATAACGATGTTTGTATCAGAATCCAGCACATCCACCAAAACCCCCATGTTAGTATCCTCTACTTTCAATTCAGTAATGCCAGTTTGAAGATTTGGATGACGTTTAAGGAGTAAAAGAGAATCAGCCTTTTGTTGAATAATTGGAAAGATTTCCTGAGGAGTTTGTAAAAAGATTCCAGTAACCGAAAAGCCTTCTGCAAATTTTTGTAGTATTGGTCGGAGAGACATGAATGAAATCCCTAGCTTTGAATGTGTATATTCTTTAGATGTATTTCCAAAATCAATGCTAAAAAAGCTTACACATTCAAGTTCTCCGCAAATGCTATTTCGATGACGAAAGAAAATAAAAGAAAAAGAAAAAAAAAGATTTTAACCAAAGGTCTCCTCTGATATATATTTCTTGAGCTTACAGGAATGAAGTAAATCTTTTAAATTTTTATAAACAAAGTATTATAAGAATTTCTTGTCTTATGTGGGATTTATATGGATCAAACACCTTCTACTGCCCGATTAACTGTCATTACTCCCACATTGAATGAAGAGAGTAATATTGATAGAATGATAACTCGATTGGTATCATTATACCCTCAAGTTTCGATTATTGTGGCTGATGATGGCTCTACTGATAAAACTGCAGAAATTGTGAGAAATTGGGGGAATAAAAACCCCAAAATTCGCTTTCTAGATCGTAAGGATGAACCTGTCAAAGGATTAACAATATCCCTAGTAGATGCGATTAAAATTACTTCAACTGACTTTTTTTTTGTTATTGATTGTGATTTTCAACATCCCCCAGAAAGAATTGCTGATGGCCTTCTTTTATTGTCAGAAGGAAATCAATTGGTTATTGGAAGCCGATCAAGTGTTGAAGGGTGGGGTTTTCGGCGTAAGCTAATTTCTTGGGGAGCTACTACACTTGGTAAAATCTCTCTGCTAATAAGACGACGACCTCGCCCGAAAGATATTATGAGTGGTTTCTTTGGGGGGGAAACTCAATTTATAGCCGAGATTCTTGACCAACATCCAAAAACTGTTTCTCCTAAAGGTTATAAGTTGTTATTCGATATGTTAAAGGTTCTACCAAGGAAAACCTCTATTGGGGAATTTTCTTATACTTTTCAAACTCGAGAAGCAGGAGAATCGAAAATTAGTCTGAAACACATCCTAGTTTACTTTAGGTCACTGTTTTAGAATATTAAATCCCTAGAGCGAAAAAATGAGCTAGTATCGTCTTGAATGCGATCTTTGTTGCTGAGCTGCTGCTCGTAAACGGCTTGTTGATGTTCGACTTGTTTTACGTTGTCTGCTTACAAATCTCATAATGTTCTCACCGAGTAGTGTGAAAGCAGCTTGAATGTTTACTCCAGTCTTAGCTGAAGTTTCGATGTAATAACAATCAAAACCTTCTGGTCTGGTTAGCTTAGTAAGTCGTTCAGTAAAGACCCTCCCTTGTTCTGGAGACACTGTGTCATCGGATAGTTCTCGCATATCAATTTTGTTTGCGACTACCACAATGGGCACTCTACCCCTACCATTATTTGTCCAAAGTTCATTTATCCATTTGGGGGTGTTGAAGTAGGAATCAGGGCGTGTAACATCATATACAAGCAGTGCTCCGACGCTTCCCTTATAATATACTTCTCTAACTGCATCAAATCGTTGTTGTCCTGCTAAGTCCCATATTTGGTATCGAACAGAATCCCCTCGAATTGTATCGTCCCTCATGGCGAAATCCGCACCAATGGTCAAGAGATATTGGGCTTTAAAACCTTTTCCAAGGTATCTCTCCCGGATAGCAGTTTTTCCAACGCCACCATCGCCAATTAGTACAATTTTGAGAACTGTCAAAGGTTATCTCTCATCAAAGTTTGTTTATGCTTTCAAAGACAGGTAGTTTATCTAATGATTTTTAATATGCTTTACTCGAGAGTTTGTCCGAAAGTTCTGAATTTAGTCGTTTTAAAAGGCTTAGTTTTAATAGCTTTTCCAAAGTAAGAGAGAACAATACTTTCTCCTTATTAGATTTATCTTTGTTGTTTTATTGCAAAATCGATTATCCCTGTTTTATACAGATCACTACTTACATGAAAATCATCTCGAAAAACCAAATAATATCTTTTAGTAGAGAATACCCTGCATTAATACCTCTTATTGTTTTAACAACTGTTAATTCACATT
The DNA here is from genome assembly GCA_020353515.1 of Candidatus Heimdallarchaeota archaeon. Taxonomy (GTDB): domain Archaea; phylum Asgardarchaeota; class Heimdallarchaeia; order Hodarchaeales; family Hodarchaeaceae; genus Hodarchaeum. The sequence continues at coordinate 4,597,421 of CP070695.1, read as the reverse complement.
CTAACTTTTTATCAGGATGACCTCTCACTATTGCCCTTATTTCACCAGTATTTGCAATTCGGTGAGCAATTCCTGTTCGTATTTGCAATTTTTCTATAATATCTGGAGGTCCAACTATTTTGATGTCTTTCCATGCATTACTCCAATCTGTTTGCCGCGCTTGTCCCTGATACTCAATTTGGAGCTCAAATTCTGCTGGTGGAGAGCGATCCACCAAAGTTGTGAAGTGTGCTTTATTTTCCTGTGGAAAAGTGACAAAGATTTCTTCAGAAGCTCTTGAGAAGGTTAATATTCTGACACGATCACGTTCGTACTCGATTTTCTTAGCTTGATATTGTATAGAGGTAAAAAGAGACTTATATGGACTTTCAATTGATTCCTTTTCAATTGGTTTTTCAAGCATTAGTGAATCCTCTGGAAGAGACTCCCAGCCAATAACAGGCGTTTCTGGCTTCGAGGTCTCTTCTCCTGATTTAGTTATTTCTAGTTTCTTCTCTACTTGCAATTGAACTGATTCAAAAGGAATAGATAATGGTTTTTTCTCTTCATGTGATGGAGAAGGAATATGAAATTCCCTCTTTTTCTTTTTGACACCAGTCCGGGAAAGATAGCCTTTTTCAGAAAGCGCGCCGATTGTCCCAAGGAGGATATTGAAAGCTTGGATAAAACTGTTGGAACTCATCGTTTCCATTCGTACCTGAACTATAGGACTGTCACCCATCCATCTAATGAAATATTCCTCTAGATCAAAACTCTTCTGGATGAGATCACCGAGATCTGTAGTCAATATGAATCGAGGGAAAAAAGGATCATCAGAGGAAATAATAAAACGGTCATCAAGTCGGGGAATACCAATAACAATATCGTGGGCAAGTTTTTTCCATCGCAGTTGAGGACTGAGGGAAAGGTTGGCTGATTTCTCCCCTTTTTTAAATTTTTGAGGATCAACTTCCCCACGTAAAATTAGATCTTGATCAGTTGTTTTTCCTCCTTTTTCTGTTACTACCTTGACTTCAATAAGTTTAAATGGACCAGCATCACGAGATTGTATGATTGGATCAGAAGAAAGTCCCCCGTAATCGACTACGACAGTTTTATTATATCGTCGACTGAGATAACGATATACATCAAGAGAAAAATCCTTTTCTTCCTTGATAGTGGAGTAGATTAAAAAGAATACAACATAAATGGCACCAGCTACAAATAAACCAATAAAAAGCATTTCAAACATGAATACCACCAAATAAACAGGGAAAAATTACTATTAGGACAATTCTGTCTTTTTTTGTGAAATATTATACCTAATAATTATCGGTTTTTCGCAGAGAAAAAACTTTTTTCTCTCGGAAATGGTTGTGTCAAAATATGCAGAATAGAAATAGCGATTCGTTCCAATGGATAATCTTAAATTTTAATAATTGTACCATAAAATATTAATTACTGAAAATTTCTAATAAGTCTGATTAATGATGGAGAATCGGCCCATATTTAAACAAGATGTCTATAGTAGGCATTCATCTGGGAAGTTAATTAAGAACATCATATTACTGGATTTAATAGTCTCTTTCGTGCTGTATTTGGTTTTAATTGCATTTGATCCAGCAGTTTGGTTGAATGAGTTCTTTTCACCATTGGTGATTTTTGTAGTTTTGACTTTTCTTTGGGGACCAGTACTGATGGTTGTCGGTATTTTTGCTTATATAATTCGGATGACTAATATTTCGAGAATACCTTTGAACTCTTCTTTATATGATGTAATAACGTTACCAACCATTCAATATGGGCCACTAAAAATAATATTTCCTGTGATAGAAGAAGAAACATTAGAGGAGAATGAAGTTTCCAAAAAGGATTCATATCTAAAGTAATCACGGGTTTGATTCAATATGAATAATCAATTAAATCAAGAAAAAAACTTACAACAGAAGAATTTAATTGTAGTAGCAAAGATATTTTTAGGTGTCTATTTAATTTTACCATATATTCTGTTTTTCTTTACAGTGCTACAATCCCCTTATCGTTTGTTTGAATATTTTAATTGGTTATCAAGTCACTGGTTTAATCCTATGAGCCTAAATATTTTTTTCTTCTTATATTGGAGTCCAGTACTTGTTACAATTGCAGGAGTGAGTTATATAGCCAGGATGAGTAATATTTCAAGAATACCTTCAAATAGTTCGTTATATGACGTAATAACGTTACCAACCATTCAATATGGGCCTCTCAAAATAATTTTACCTGTGATAGAAGAAGAAACATTAGAGGAGAATGAAGCTTAATTCAAGTCCCATAATGTTGTCTTTCATTCGCTCTGTCTTTGTAGAAAAGACTTTACATAAATCTGAAAATCGCTTATATTGATACAATCCTCTTCTTTACACACTTCTTATCTGCACTTATTCTGATCACAAAAGAAAGAGTTGAAAAGTTATGAAAACGCGGAGAGAAAAGATAGTAGAGCTTCTATCTGAGAATGAAGGAAAGACTTTATTGGAATTAGCGGATTTAACGAACGTTCCAGTAAAAGTCGTTGCTCAGGATTTAGATTCGGTGAGAAAAACAATCCGATATGACAATAAAAGGATCGAGGTTAGACCCGCAGTCTGTATGAATTGTAATTATACTTTTTCGGGCAGATCTCGAATATCTGATCCTCATAAATGCCCTGAATGCCATTCAGAGAGAATTTCACCTCAGATATTCCGGATTATCTCTTCCTAAGCTTCTTTGGGTTTCTCTGTAAGATTCCCTTTTTCAAATTCAAATTATTTTGAAGTGGGTTGGTAGTTTCCCTGATAAACTGTTTTATCATCAACCGCACTTATGAAGATCATTTGAGCGATGGCAACAGAGATATGAATTTGAAAGGGTAAAGAGGTTTGTAATAGAATTCTTCCACGATTGTTTCCAACACCTTGAAATCCTTTGTCCCATATTCCAGAATAAACAGTCGCTCCCATCCGAAGTAGTGTTGAGCGAGGTGCAACATAACCAATAGCGTCATTGGGGATCATAATTTCTTCTGCTACCTCAACAAGATAAGATCCAGGATCCAAGCACCAAAAGCTGTTAAGAGGCTCCAATTCATGCAGTTCAGGATATTTTCGTATTTTTTTCTCAGAAATCAGTTTGACTTCTCCAGTTAATTTGAATAATTTCCCAATGGATATATCAATACCATTAGGTTGAACATCCCCCTGTGGAATACATTTCTGCATTTCTGAGCCTGGCCAGACTGCTGGCCGTAAGTGTTTCCAGTCCATCATATGTAACGATCCTCATTATCATTATGGTCTTTTATAAACCAATAATTGAGAGGATTATAAAGCAATTTTGGGAGCAAACAGAAATAAATTAAAGGTAGAGATGAATTGCTGAAAAGAAAAATCAAGGATGGCAACGTCAAATGGCAAATCGAAAATGGCACTTAATAACCGCAATAATCGTATTTCTGATTTATATCGTGATCTACTGGTTTGTTAATATGAATTATATCTCAGAACTTAAAGAAATCTCACCGTTATGGATTGTTACCGCCTTTCTTATGGCACTAATTGGGGCAGAGGCTCCTGATTGGGATTTACTATTGAATTGGATGCATCATAGGGATATAGCTACTCATAGTGTATTTATTCCCCTAATTATCGCTATAACTTTTTTTATTCAAAAATTTATGGGTTTTCCTGAGGAGATTCTTATTTTGGCACTGGTTTTCACTCCCTTCTTTCTAGGATTCGCATCTCATTTGTTACTGGATCTCTTTCCAAGTGTTGATCCCGAGAAAGAGGTAAAAGAAAAAGGAGTGACCCGTACAACCGCAATGTTAGTTGGTGGATTTGTGTCAGGATTAACTGGAATGGAGACAATTAAGGCACTCCAAGGAACCTATCTGATCCACTTACCATTTAAAATGCCTGTAAAGAGTGAAAAGGAGAGAGATACTTGGGAAATGAGGAGAACTCTTCCACTCCATGCATCACGATGGTGGTTGTTCTTTAATGGTTTGATCACAGGTCTTTTAGGGATTTTTCTGCTTGTAATACTTATATGGGGATGAAAACCAAGAATTCGTGTCATGATCCAAGAACTTTTTTAATTATTGTTAACGCCCAATCCAATTCTTCTTTTGTGATAATAAGAGGAGGAGCAAATCGAATAGTAAAGTCATGAGTTTCTTTGGCTAATATACCTTCTTCAATGAGTTTCTCAGTTAGTGGTCGTGCTTTTTCATGGAGTTCCACAGCAGTGAATAATCCTTTTCCTCTAACTTCTTTAATACGTGGATGGTTGATTTTTTTCAGCTCTTCGAGAAAATATGCTCCTAATTCTGCTGATCGTTCAGCTAGCTTCTCCTCGACTAGAACATCCAGTGCAGCTTCTCCAACTGCACATGCTAGAGGAAAACCACCAAACGTGGACCCATGAGATCCAGGAATAAAGACCTTCATTATCTCTTTTCGAGAAACAACAGCAGAAACTGGGAGCAATCCTCCTCCAAGAGCTTTTCCTAAAGTCATAACATCAGGAATAATACCTTCATGTTGATGACAAAACATCTTTCCAGTCCGTCCGAACCCAGTCTGTATTTCATCAAGTACTAGGAGAATATTATTTTTCGTACAAATGTCTCGTATTTTCTTCAGATATCCATCTGTTGGTACAATAACACCTGCTTCTCCTTGGATAGGTTCTACTAAGAAAGCTACTGTGTTTGGAGTAATTGCTTTCTCTAAAGCCTCAGGATCATCAAAAGGAATAATTTTGAACCCAGGAGTGTAAGGACCAAAATTTCTATTGGCAAGAGGATCAGTAGAAAATCCTACAATGGTTGTTGTTCTTCCATGAAAATTTTCGGCACATACAATGATCTCTGCTTTGTTATGTTCAACCTTTTTAACCTCATAACCCCAGCGTCGAACCATTTTGATGGCAGTTTCAACTGCTTCTGCTCCAGTGTTCATAGGAAGGGCCATATCAAATCCTTCCCCGCAAACATCTAGTAAATGTTTCAAATAAAGCCCCATCCGATCATTGTGAAAAGCGCGAGAGGTTAAAGCAACTCGTTCGAGTTGATCTTTCAATGCTTTGACAACTTTCGGATGTACATGGCCTTGATTGACGGCTGAGTAAGCAGACAAGCAGTCTAAATACTTTTTTCCTTCTGGATCGTATACCCAAACACCCTGAGCTTTTGCTACAACAACAGGAATGGGATGATAATTGTGTGCACCAAATTTCATGTCAATATCCATGAATTTTTTTGAGCTAGTCATTTCTAAAACCTCAATACAGATTAAAATCAGCTTATTACTCTGAGAGGTTTCATATAGTACCCCCTTTATATGGGTTATCATCAAGGAAACGACTATAATGTCATTATAAAGCAATGATTTTTGCTTGAAGCGAGTACTGTTGTCGGTAATACTTTTCGCTTTAGAGTTTAAGGAATGGTAATTCCTGTTGTTTTACAATGAGAAACGGTCGATTTTCGAATGGGTTTTTCTCTAACCTTACTGTTCTAAGGGATGGACAGTCTACCAACGATGATGTATCAATTGTCTTCAAATTATTCTTTGCTAAGTTTATATCTTCTATCGAGGAATGGGTTTCTAAGGGAGAGAGGCTAATCTCTTTTAAATGGTTATTTGAGAGGTTTATCTCCCTTAAGTTGGGACAGTGTTTAATGGGATTGAGATCTAGTTTTTCTATCTGATTATCATTAAGCATTAGAAGTTTGAGATCAGGACATTCCTTTAGGGGGTCTAGATCAATATTTTTAATTTGGTTTTCACTTAAAAATAATTCTTGAAAATTAGAGCAATCTTGTAGTGGAGATCGAGTGTCTCCATTTGGTTCCTGTTTAAATATAGTCTTTTCAGATCGGGACAATGTTGTAATGGATCTAACTCAATTTTTTTTGATTGGATTATCAGATAATATTAAGTTCTGAAAATTTAGACAAGCTTGTAGGAGTGTTAAGTCTAGAGTTTCAATTTGGATTGAGCTGATTTAGTGATCTATGAGTTTTTAAAGAAATTATGTTTAGAAGGCTGTGGATTATGAGGTGTTCGATTAAATGTCTAATCCAATCACAGAATTATTTTCGTTGCCAATAGAGAAGAATGAAATAGGTTTTATTTATTTTGGCTTTTCAGGTGTTATTCTAAAAACGAAAGATAATACTATTGCCATAGATATGTGTAAAATATGTTTAGATAGCGAAGACCAGATAAAAGCTCTAAAAAATCTTGATCTGCAGTTAAATACTCATGGACACAGAGACCATTTTGATCTTGAAACAACTGCAAGTATTTTCAAAGTTTCTGGTGCTAAGGTAATTGCGGATCCCCAGGTTGCTAAAGAATTAGAAAAAGAGATTCCTGTTGATAAGTTGAAATCTTTAATCAAAGGTGAAAAACTATCAATTGATGGCATTGAGATTTCTTCTGTTAGTGGAGTCCATCCTGGGTCAATAACCTTATTCAAAATGAAATGGCCTGAATTCAGTATCTTTCATGGGGGGGACTCTGGATATATACCATTGAAAAAATACCACGCAGATCTAGCTTTTCTACCCACTGGTGCTCCCTCACCTAGTTGTTCTCCAGAAAATGCTCTTAAGATGGCTTTGGACGTTACACCGAAAGTCATAGTGACAATGCATGGTAACCAAGACCAAATGGAGAAGTTTAAGACTCTAGCACGAAAAGAAATGCCTGGTCTCAACGTCATAATTCCTAAAATAAAGGAACCCATGAAAATTAAAATATAAAAAAAAGGGGGGGAATTCGTTTTATTCCTCAGGTTCTAGAATCAATGATTTTTCTCGTTCAAATTCCTTCTCTGATAGAACACCACTGTTACGTAAAGCAGCTAATCGCTCTAAACGAGTTATCCGATCTTTCCCTGCACCTGAAAAGGCGTTATCTACAATACTAGCAAGTTCTTTATCCACAATGATTGCTCCTTTCCCAATCATGTAAGTTATTGCTAAAAACAAAAAGCCAATGGCTAAAAGAAGAAGACCTGCGATTACCAAAATTAATGTAGCAATGACTGGGTCTGTGACACTTTGTTCACCCATCATTATAACTGGAACTTGTGTTAATATTTCTGGATAAGCCAAAGGAATCCAGGATAAGGCAGTGATAAGACCACCAGCAAATCCAAGGGCAATACCCACGACTCCAAATACAAACATGAAAAGTAAGACGAAAACCCCAGCTACACCTCGATAAGCGAGTTTGATTAATCCACTACTTACATCACTCATCTTTACTACCTCAGTTTATTACCTAAGAAACAGATAATTACGTTGTTTTAAAGAATTTATTTTTTAGGCTGATGAATGGTTCACTCCAAACAATATTATTCTGATTAAATTCGTACATTCTTTTAAACAGATCGATAACTAATAAAATGAGGGATCACGTTCACTTATACCTTTAGGAGGTTCTGCTTTCATTGTTTCTTCTGGAGATAAGACTTCTATTAGTTCGTACTTTTGTGTTCCTAATCCAAGCTCTTTCGTAAATTCAACAGCTAAGTATGGATTTTTGAATCTGCCATGTAAGCGTTGGAACGGATGAAGATTCACAGTTGGGTCTAGATTAGCATGCTTAAAGTGAGGGGGAACATTTTTTTCAATAAGACCTTCTTGCGCAATGAGATCTAGAGCAGCGGTTTCTATCGCCACGATATCCCTACTCCCTAAGACTCCAATATCATTTACCACACAGGGTTGAGCGAAGCCCCAACAATCGCACATAGCAGTTATTTCTAATAAGAAGCTGATGAAGAACTTTTTCTCATCTTCAAATGTATCCAAGACATTTTTGGCTGCAATCGCTAATAATTCTTGGAAAGCCGAGAAATGCTCTTGTTTATATTCTAAACATCCCACATCTTTATCTGCTTCTAAACATTCATCGCATTGGTTACACATATCAAAGGGAATTGTGAGTTTGTGTTTTTCTTCATCATATTTCATTTGTTTGTATGGACACGAGAGTACTAGCTTCTTCGCATGTTCAGGAGAGCACTTTTCTGGATCCCAATAAGGAATGGATTGTTCTACTCCATGGATCTTGTTCCAACGTGTTTGTGCAGCGTATCCCCCAACTGCGATGTTCTTGATAGCACCACCAAACCCACATGAATTATGTCCCTTAATGTGACTCAAATCTACCAAGGCATCAGCATCATGTAGCACTCCAGCCATATCCATTGTATCTACATTTTTGTAATCAACACGCATTTCTACTTTATAACCGTCTTTCACTCCACTGATAGGTATAATAGGACATCCACATGTTTCTTGCGTATAACCACGTTCAACGGCATTGTAAACTGCTGTAGGATTATCAGTAATGAAAGGCCAGCCTCCAACCTTTTTAATAGCTTTTACAATACGTCGAACGAAGAAGACTGGAACTGTTTGAAAACCATCTTGAAATCCAAGATGCATCTTAACAGCAACCTTATCCTGCTTTTTGATAGTTGAAAAATCAAGTAATTCAACGATTTTTTCTACCTTAGCAGCGAAAGTGGCAAATTTAGCATTGGTTCCATGTTGAAGAGAACCTAAGTAAACTTTTGCAGACATTTTCTTATCTTTCCTTATATTTTTCAAATGATAAATCTTTTGATTTTTTAAATTTGACTAATCTGGTAAATTTCGAATCAATTCAAGTAACAATTAATTTTTTGACTAAAAACGGTGATTTGTTTAGCTCTAAAGTTAAATAGTTCATTAATTAGGTGTTAAAATTTAAGATTTGGTTATGTTTGATCTTTTTCAAAGTGATAGAAGTATAAGTTTTATTGACACCAGGAATTGTGGATATCTTTCTTTCAACAATAGTATGTAGATTCTCTATATTCTGAGCATTTCCAATACACAAGATATCATGGATCCCTGTGGTAATCTTAATAATATGTATTTCATCAATTTCTTCTAGTACTGCAAGCACATCGTCCATTACGCTCGCGTTAATATCCAATTCACAGATAAATTCAATTGGATAGTTCACTTTTACAGGATCTACATCAATAGTGAATCTCGTTATTATGTTCTTATTCCGAAGTTTTTTTACACGGTCTGAAATAGTCTGTGCACTGACCCCACACTCACTAGCTATTTTTTCATACGATTCCTTTCCATTCTTACTTAGTTCACGAATTATTGTTAAGTCAATATCATCTAATGATGTATTATCCACATTGAAAAACTCCTGATAGATAGACGTGACCAAAGGATTTGAAGTAGATTCAGATTTATTACATTATTTGTTTTGCTAAGATGCAGTTTGGCGATTTAATCTCCAAAGAAGCCAATAGCGGTGAGCGATGCTTGCAGGTAGAAGAGCTGGTAGCAAAACTAAGAATCCTAGAATGATAAAAGAGTTGGTGATCTGATTTATTTCTATAACCTGAAGTAAAAAGTAGATCCCAACCGCAAACAAAGTGTAAACACCAATAAAGACTACATAATCAGCTAAAGTATCAAATGCACCCTTAGCAAATCCGAATAACCCATTCAATAGCAGTAGACATAATTCTGCTATTCCTTGAATCATCAACGAAATAAATTCAATAAAGCCCCGAAAGATCGCAATTAGGGTCGTTGTCCCTCCTTTAATGACGGCTCGAGCTCCATCAAATATAGCGTCGAGTCCAAGATAAGCTCCCGGAATAGCTATCAGGATTGCATAGAGGATTAATAATATAATAGCTAAGGGTTCATCAAGTAGCCCCATAATGATTAAGGCCCCAATGAGAACCGCAAAAGGAACAATAAGAATCGAAAAGCTCACCAATCCATCAATACCAGGATTCATCTCCTTTTTTTCTGGATTTCGTGAAAAAAATTGAACAGTACGGTTTGCTTGAGTATAGGTTTTCGTCGGACGAGCACGCCGAGTAAAATGAACAATGGATTCTCCTTTAGGTTTCTTCGGGGGCTCAACGGTAACATTAGTAATATCAAATTCTTTGAATTCATCCCTAGCTGTTTTCCCTGCCTTTCTAATTTCTCTATCGATAATATGTCCAGCATCAACAACTTTTTTACCCAAAAATCGACCTAGTTTTTTCGTAGTACTTTCTTTCTCCTTACTCATTTAACCACTCATCCTCTTAATTTAATACAAACAGCTTGTTTCATATTTTTAAGAATTCTTTTCATTACTTTTTTGCTGCTCTTTTTCTCCAAATTATTAGAATTACTAATCCAAGTAAAATACTGTTCGTACTAATCGCAATAGTTGATGTGGATTCATGATAATCAACATAGATTATAATTTCATCCGTTGTTACATGTTCTCCCTCATCTTCAACTTCTATAAGAAGATTGTATGTTCCTAGATTTAATTTCCCTAGATCAAAAGTTAAATCTGTTGGTTTCCAAAATTTCTCAAAGACATGTTTCCCTTCTTCGATCAGTTCCCCATCAAGAAATAGGGAGTAAAAGCCATTCATCTTTCTTTTTGCACGAAAATTATACCATGTTTGCCATGTGACTGATATATTATCATTAGGAAAAGTTTTCACATCTGGAGGGGAACTAAGTACTGGGGAGAAGCATATTCGTTCCATTCGGTTGACTTCATGAGTATATTTCTCTGTATGTGGGAAATTCAGCTCCCATACGATTTTCCCCTGATTATTAACCTCTACTAATCTTGCCCCAAGACTTGAATCAGGATGCGATGAAGTTCCAAATGTTCCAAGTCGGTTACCATTAGGGAGTCTGTCCGCATCTCCTAACGCGTGGCTGTAATAGCTATTAGGTGCTACCCAAACCCACGATTCATTGGCGGTCATGGTTGATTCATCAATTTCCAATTCAACAATCCGAGATTTAGAACTTGAAGGATCCCCAAAGTTATGCTTATCATTATCAAAAAGGATGAACTTGTTATCATCGATTTTCTCTATAGCATGAGGATGAAAGAAGAGACTTTGTCTCTTGTTACCTTTGATATCATAGAGAGTAAAGTCTCCATATTGCCCCAATCCCCAAATGACCTCACTGGTCTTATGATCAATCTTATAGAAGGTGTTTAGATTCCGAGGATTATAATAAAAAATATCTTCTTCTGAATCAAAAAAAAATGTATTAGAATGAGTAATCCCCCTATCCTTACCAACCATGTCTTGGAATGGGCACCATTGAGTATGAGAAATGAACGACCTTGTATCCAGAGACCAAACTAGATGCCCTGTTAAATTATATTCATTGATGTAATCGAATCTATAAGATACTCCCTCAATTTCTATGTTGTAGAGATTGAAAGTGAAAATGGTATTATTGTTTGGATTATATTCATATTCATGATGTCCTCTCGCGCCTGTCGAAAGACTTGCATTTGTATAAATATCCCATAATACAGCTCCAGAAGGCTCCCCCATAAGGATCGTGGTTGAGTTTATGAATTCTGCAAAAACAGTGCCAGAACCATAGCCAACATTCCTTTTTTTGATAATTTTTCCAGCCATATCCGTAATAAGTAAGGTATTATTACATTTACTTTGATCAGAACTTTTTGGATCAACCACAAAAAGATTATAACCATTAAATGCATCATCCTCTTGATATATGCTTATTACGAAGTCTGCTGCTTGTACAGTTCTCCTTGGTATCTTAATCTCTGTTTGTCCCGTAATATGTCCTTTTTCAAACTGGGGTTCAATTGTGTTAATTACTCTCAACTTTGTTTTAAAGTGACCGAAAGAAGTTATATAACTAAAAAAAGATACTGAGATTAAAAGAAGTAATATTAGCGCTTGAAATGATATTTTTTTTCTATAATATCTTATTCCAGGCAAAATCACGAATAACGACCTTTACTTACTCTTCTCTTAATTTAACGAATTTAATGATGATAATTAGGCATCTCTTCAAAACTAACGTGTTGTCCTAAGAGTTTATACAGAGTATATTAATTATTAGTCATAGGAGATTTTATTATTCAATAAATTAAAGTATTGACTCATTTCCACAGAAAAAGCTATTAACCTTCTAAATAAAATTACACAACTATAATTCCCAAATTGGAAAATGAATTCTGACATAAAATTAAATTCAGCGGTTTTCGGAAAACAAGGTTGGGGATGATAAATTTAAAATAATACTAAATTCTACTTAGTACCTATCATGAACTTTTGGTGGTTTTTCTGAATAAATCTGTATCTTTAATCAATAAAGAACCCTTTTTTTGTTCTCTCTGTGCAAAGACTAAAAGTCGTATTACTGAAAGAGTTAAATGTTCTGAATGTGCCCGATTTATCTGTATAGGTTGCTTTGAAAGCCTTAGTATGGTTGGGCTTGTTCAGTGTCCATATTGCTCTTCACCTCTGAGTGATGAAGGATCTGAGCTAGGAACACCTGAAACAATTGAAATTATTCAGAAAGCTTCACGAATGGCTAAAACAGGTGATTACTTTAGTGCTGAAGCATATTTCCAGCAAGCTCTAAAGATTGATTCAAATTCGATGGTTGCAAGGAAGAAGTTAGGCCAATTGTATTTTCAAATGAAAAACTGGGAGAAAAGTTTTGTTTTTCAAAGGTTCTCAAGGTGAATCCACAAGATCAAGAGGCAAAGAAGAATTATATTGAGTCTGATCACCGAATTAGAAGTTATTACTGAATTCTTTTCATAATTCTATCTTTAAAAGCTGATATAATCTTGTAGTCTCTCCTAAATCTAATGTGTTTTTTAACCTGAAAATCTAAAATACACCGATTAATTTGCACAAAATAAGATGGTTGATAAGAAGAAGGGTCAAAGATTATCTAGGAAAGAACAAGTATTAGGTGAAACTACACGAGATGACCGTTTGGCCTTTTTTTCTAAAGCATTAGTTGCATGGTTTGAACAAAACGGTCGTGATTTACCATGGCGAAGAACTCGTGATCCGTACAAGATTCTTGTAAGTGAAATAATGCTTCAACAAACGAATGTAGATATTGTAATCCCCATTTATAGCAAATTTTTGAAGCGATTCCCAACCATTCAGACATTGGCTAAGTCTTCAATTCAAGATGTAAAGAAGATTACTGATGAACTGGGGTACAAGCGAAGAGGGGAATACTTACATGAAATTGCTAAACAAATCTTTTATGAGAAAAAAGGCCAATTTCCCTCCAACCTAGATGAGCTCTTAGCTCTAAAAGGAATAGGACGTTATACTGCGGGAGCAATTCTTAGTTTTGCTTTTGAAAAAACTGCTGCAATAGTAGATGTTAATGTAGAGAGAGTTTTAGCTAGAATTTTTGGTTTGTGGGATTGGGAGAAAAACGCAAAATTTGAAAAAGAGATTTGGAAGCTTTCTGAAGCTATGATAGAGAATGGAAAGAATGTTTGGACAGTTAATCAAAGTATATTAGATCTAGGGGCTACAATTTGCATTGCTCAAAAACCAAAATGTCCAATTTGTCCAATGGTTGAGATTTGCGAATACTACGATCGCAAGGTTCCAAAAATTACTCCACTAGATTCATTTTTTTCTTCTTAAAACAGGTGAGTCGTGAAAAAACATACAACCAGGAGATTTGAAGAAATGAAATCAATTGAAAAGAGTTCTCCTCATTATTTTCTTGACTTTCTTCGATCTATATGCATATTAGTGGAGAATAACATTCAAAGCCAGCTCACTCAAGATTCTCGGCTTCAAGAAAGGATTAAAGCGGTATTACATGAGATTTCATGGATCGAATGGGAAAATAAAATAACAGCGTTTGTCAAACCCCTATCCAAGATATTAATTACCCTTTTTTATGATAAACTGTTGGTCTCTTTTCAAAAGGAAGATTATAGTAATAACCTTAGGATTTTTCTGCAACACATCTCTTACTTAGTCTCTACTCATAAGAAGGGAGAAATTGATTCAAGAGAGGCTCAAAATCAGTTTATTAGTATGATAGAAAATCTTTGGGAAGTTAAAACTGAACAAGAGTCTATGATTCCCATTATGAAAAATGAATTTCATTTCAATAAACTACTCTACCTTCTTTTTATGAACTGGGAGTGTTGTAGTCTATCTATTGAGTTGATTCTAAAAATTAAGGGAGAAACAAGAGGAAAAAATCAATTAATATTGCCCTATATTTTCGATATAGGAATACCAGAGGGACATAAACAATCACAAGGTCAAATTTTCACTCCAATACAAGTTGCAAATTTTATTAGTAAACAGAATATCACAAAAAAAACCAAGAGAGTTATTGATCCTGCGTGTGGAACGGGGGTTTTTCTTTTAGGTGCACTGCAAGTAATGTTGGAGTGCAAAATCACCCTTAATAATCGAATTGAATTGATAGGTATTGAAAAAGATCCTCTTTTGGCAGATATTACTGAAAGTGCAGTCCAGTTCTTCCTTTTATCAAAATCAATATCTTCTATTGATTGGAGGCTTATTAAAGATGATTTTTTTGACTGCAATGAGGATTCACTGGAGTTTCCTAGAAAGGATTCAGGAACGACAACAATTCTTATGAATCCTCCTTACACGCGGCATGAGCAGATATCTTTAGATTACAAAGAGTTTTTAAAAAGAAAAATAGAAGAAGATCTCAATAATATTTCACAAAGGCAGATCCCTGCTAGAAATCCAATTTCAGGGAGATCTGGATTATATATTTATTTTTTAATTCATGCAACCAACTTTTTGAGAGAAGGAGATAGTGTTGGTTTAATAATCCCAAATTCGTGGATGGATGTTGATTATGGCAAATCGTTCCAAAATTTCATTTTAAATAATTATATGATCGAATCAATAGTCAGTAGTAGATTAAAGAAGTTAATTTCAGATGTAGATGTTAACACAGCTATTTTGAAGCTTAAAAGAAAGGAAGAAAAGACCTTTCAGGATATAAATAAAGATAAAAGTTTGGTAAACTTTGTATCAATTGGTAAAAAAGCAGATCTTGAACAACTAGCTAATTTTGATTTTTTCAACCTAAAAACTTCATCACCAGAGATTCGAGTTGTTTCTATTGAACATAAAGACTTGTATGTAAAATCTAAATGGAGTATATTTTTTCGGGCTCCATATGATTACTTTAATCTGATGGAAAAGCTTGAAAATAAATTAATTAAGTTGGGTGAAATTGCTTGCGTACGGAGAGGGTTCACAAGTGGTGCAAACGAGTTTTTTTATGTAGGTAAACCAGGTGAGACAAATACATTCTTCACATCTGATTGGGACGCGAAAACAGGACAATTAATGCTGTATCTAAAAGATGAAGTCACTATTAAAGAGTTTAAGGCTCAAGGATTTCATAAAAGTGAACCAATGTTCTTCATTGAAAAAGAATATTGGATGCATCAGATTGATGACATCTCTGAACAAATTTCGTGGCAATATTTCTTTACAGATGTTGATGGATCACATTGGATTCCTAACTACTTAATTAAATCCCCTCGTGATCTCAGAACTTACAAAATACGGGAGCAAGATATAAAATATGTTGTTATCTTAATACCAAACCAAGCTTCGGATAATGCACTAAAATCAGGTATTCAAGAATACATTCGTTGGGGAGAAGAATGGATCCCAGCCATAGGAAAAAAATTTAACCATAGGCCAACCTGCAGTTCACGAAGGAAATGGTATAGTTTACCATCAAAAGAATATAAATCATTCAATCTTCTTTGTCTTATGACAATCAATGATCGGTTTCCTTTTTTCTATAATCCACATCATTTCTATTTTGATGCACGTTTATATGGCATCAAATTTATTCAGGAAACTGACTTATTTCCATTTTATTTCTTATTTCTTAATTCTTTTGTTACTACTTTACAGATAGAACTTCTAGGACGTAGCAATTTAGGTGAGGGTGGTTTAGATATAAAAGTTTATGAGTATGAGTTACTCAAAGTTCCTAGTTACGAATTCTTAAAAGAGTCACATTCACAGGATGTTAATCACTCTTTCTTACAACTTCTAGAATATTCTCCTTATTCTCTAATCCATGGAAGGCCAAAAGAAATAAAAAAACTGATCAATGATTTGATAGCTAATTTGCTTTTACTTTCACCGATACTTATCGATAGTTTATTTAACGAATTGAAAAATTTAGTAAAAATGCGTATTGAAAAAGCAAAAGACTAATCTCAATAACAATTCACAGGAATTTCAAATGCTTTACAAAGACTCGCTTATTGTTAAAAAAAAACAGCATGGTCAATTTTTTACTCATCCCTCTATAGCAAACCAAATAGTCCGTGAACTATGTGAGTCTATACTCTTAGAGTGTTTTTGGAAGCCGTGGCATTCATTTGGAGAGATAATCGATTACTCCACTGTTCAGGAGCTGTTGGATAGGGTACTAAAGTTACGTTTTGTGGATCCAGCAATGGGAGATGGCGTATTCTTAGTTGCTGTTATTTGTTATTTTGAAGGATTTTTAAGTGAACTGTGGGATTACACTCATTTATCTTCTTATCTAACATTTATAACAACTTATTTCCAACAAAAATTGTCATTGGATTTTTCATTGGTAGGAAAAAGAGACCAGTTAACATTAGATATTTGGAAATTTCATATTATTAGATCGATGATTTATGGGGTGGATCTTGATCCAGAGATTGTAAAACAGGCTCGTTTAAAAATCATAAATAAGATTATTAACCCAAAAGTAAGGAAGTTAGCTGAAATCGCTATTCACTTTAATCTGAGAGTTGGAAACTCATTAATTTCTCCCATCCGAATGATTATTAAAGCGAAAGATGAATTATTTTCCCAAAACTCTTTAGAAATCAACATTCTCCTTTCCCAGCGAAAACAAATGCAAAAAATCCATTGGAATGAAGCACTGAAAGGAGAACTAACCGAATTATCAAAAAGAAATGAAAAACAAAAAGCTTTACTAAAAAACAAGATATTTAATGAAGTCGTATCAAAGCTATTATTTTCATTTTTATATGAAGATACTTTAGATCGAAAACGGGTTTCGTTTCTCTGGGAAATTGAATTTCCAGAAGTTTTCTTCTCTAAAGAATATGGTTTCACAGCAGTCATTGGAAATCCTCCTTGGGATAAATGGAAACTTTATGATCGGGAGTGGTTAGGATCTACTGCCCTTGGTAAAGCTGATTATGCGCAACAGATTACTACTATTCGAAAAAACGACAAAGAATCTTATTCTAATTATCTGAAATTAAAAGGATTTTACAAAAACACTACAGAATATTTTAATTTATATTTTCAATGGCAACCTGGAGAGAAAAACCTATTTAAGCTTTTTTTTGAGCGTTTTTTCAATCTTTGTTGCGATAACGGTTTTTTGGGCGTCATTCTTCCCGGAGGACTGTTGGGTGAATTCTATAGTCAACCCTTACGTCGAGTTTTGTTAACAAAACTCTATCTTCATTTGGTGATTGAAATCATCTCTAACAAAGAAATGTTCCCAGATGCAGAGGCTGGTCTCAGTATTCTCATCATTCTAGCTCAAAAGAAGGCTCCAGGTGAAGAATTCCCGTTTATTAAAGGAATTTCATCAACTGAGACCCTAACTAAGATTAAAGTGAAAGATTTGGCTGAAAGTACGAATAATCTTATTTTTTTTGCACAAGAGGAAATTCTTAAAGTTTCACCAATGTCTATCGTTCCAGCTGTACGAAATCAACACGAATTGAAGATAATAAAGAAGATAACTAAATTTCCCTCTCTTTCTTCTGATAAATGGGGATGTAAAACTTCACGAGGGGTGGATATGACCAATGATCGTAATCTTCTAGTTAATGATGTCACCCCTTTTCCTCTTATAGAAGGGCGTCATTTAGTGAGGTTAGGATTTGATGACACCTATCCCCGTTATTGGATTCGGTCATTTGAAGAATATAAGCAGAAGATCTCGTTTTGGGATCAAACAATCATCGTATGGAAGAATTTTTCTGGAAATCACCGACGTAGACGTATGCGAATAGCTATTTTACCTCCTAAATCCGTTATTTCGAATAGTGTAATTTGTATCTATAATTTTCCCAGTATTACAAACGTAGAGTTCTATTTAGCAGGGATTATGTGTTCTGTACCATTTGAGTTTAGAATCCGCCAGCTTTGTTATGGAATAAATATCAATCAGTACATTATAGATAGTATGCCTGTTCCTCTGTTCAACCCAAGAAACGAACTTCACAAAAAGATGGTTTCTCTTGTCAAAAAGTTCATTCCGCAAGGAAAAGAATGGGCAAGACGAAAAATGGAAGCTTCTTCCTCCCTTTCAAAAGCTCGCTTAGAAACAGATTATCAAGATTCAATAACTACCTTAGATGCTATAGCTGCATTAATCTATAAACTTAACAAAGTAGAATTTCTTGTGACTTTGAAAGCCCATCCAAAGCTGGAACATGACTACCGTTATAAAGCTCTGGAGTATTTTGATTATTACCTCGTTTATAGATGACAAAAGATGAGAGTAGTTTATGACAACGATGAAATAAAAAGGCGGAAAGAAGAGGGAGTATTTTATACACCTAATTACATCGCAGATTTCATTTGCAAGAATACTATCATTCCCTATCTTTCAAAGGGAGGTGTAGCAAATCTTAACGATCTAATCTTAGAAAATATTGAAGATATTGGAAAACTTGAGAGTAAATTAAAACATATCAAGATATTAGATCCAGCCTGTGGATACGGAGTCTTTCTAATTAAGGCAGTCGATTTACTGTTCGAAATTGCTAAAGAAATAAGGTTAGTAAAAGATCTAGGAGTTCACTATGAGAAAATCAAGGGTAAAAAGCTTACAACTAGGAAGCATATCAGATTCAATCTTGATAAAAGGGTAGACGATGAACAATCTAGAAAAATAATCGAAAATAACATCTATGGAGTAGATATTAATGAATCCTCTATAGAAAAAACGAAATTCAGTCTCTATTCAAAGATTGCTAGAAAAGATAGAAAAAGTATGGATTTATCACAAAATATTAAATGTGGTGATAGTTTAATTGAAGATGAAAATTTGAGAGGTGATAAAGCCTTTATTTGGTCACAAAATTTCAAAGATATCTTGAATAAAGGAGGATTCGACATTATTATAGGAAATCCCCCCTATATTAATATTATTGAAGACTTAGAAAGGAGGAGATATTACAAAAAGAGATATAGTGAGGTTTATACAGGGAAGAACGATATTTATTATTATTTCTTCCAGAAAGCAATCGAATTAAGTAATAAAAATGGCTATATTACATTTATTTCTCCAAGATATTTAATGGAAGCTTTTAAAGCGAGGAAATTGAGAGAGTATATCTTAAAAGAGACTGCTATTCAGAAGATAATTGATTTCTCTGATTTTAAAATATTTAAGGATGCTAACATTGATACAGCAATTTACTCTTTTCAAAAAACTAGGAAGAAAAACAAGATTATTGTCTATAAGCTAAGCAAAAAATTCAAACCTCCTCTGAAATTAGAACCACCCTTTTTCAAGAGGTATTGTGTTAAACAAAATCTGTTAACTGGGAAAAAGTGGTATTTTATTGACACAAAAATTCAGGCTCTCTTGGATAAAATTGAATATAAATCTACTGGCAAATTAAAAGATTATTCGCTAATAAGCAAAGGTATTCAGACAGGTAAAGACTCTGTTTTTATTATAACAAAAGGAGAAGTAGAGAAATATTCAATTGAGAAAGAAAACCTTAGAGATTGGTTGAAAAATAGTCAGATCAGTCGTTTTGGCTCAATAGATCCTCAACTTTATGTTATAATGTCAAATAGAAAAACAATCAAAGAGCTTTCAAATTTTCCGAATTTAGAAAAGTATTTCCTAAAACATAAAGAAGAAGTAATGAATCGGGCAAGAGTAAGTACGTGGTTTCATTGGAGAAAAGGGGATGAGAGATTTACAATTGACTGGAAAAAACCAAAAATCATCACACCGTATAAATCAGTTCATAATAATTTCACAATAGATAATAAAGGGTGTTATTTTTCTCAAGATATTGTTTTAATCATCCCCACAGAAGAAATTGATATATGTTATTTATTAGGATATTTAAATTCAAAATTGTGTGAATTCTACTTTAAGATTAAAGGGAAAAGGTTGGGGGCTGTCTATGAATATTATCCAAGACAAATTGAAGATTTACCATTTATAGCAACTGAAAATGTTGAAGTTGTTGTACAGAAAGTTGATAGATTATTAGATTTAAATAAACAGTTGGCCTCAATTCAAAAGACAAAGCTTAAGACATCGCTCAATGATTTGTTAAAAGAAGAGATAAACCAGACTGAGGAAGAACTCGATCTACTTTTTTACACACTATTTGATCTAAAAGAAGAAGAAATAAGCTTAATTAGGAAACAATTCAGTTAATTCGAAGATTGTTCTTCTTCTTGTGACCTTCTTTCACGAGTTTCAGTAACTTTCTTTTTAATTTTCTCCACACTTAGAGACAACCATTTGCGAGGCTTACTTGGTTCCTCCTCTTGAACAATAATATCTCCTTGTTCAATGAGTGTTATAAAGACTGTAGTGATGTTTTCAGAAACCCAATCATTTAATTCTTTTTTAGAAACAGTAGGAAATGCAGAATTTGATTGTAGAGCTTGTTCAAACACCATTTGGTGAATTTTCCGGTGTTCTTGTTCTTTCAATTCGTACCAGAGGTTCCGAATTAATTTTCTCTCTTTCATCCTTAGAGCTTCGATTTCAAGAAGAACTTCCCACACATTAGAAGAAACAATAACAGGCTCTTTCTGCTTCGGCATCATTCTACCTCAAAATTGTTAGGAAGGAAATAGAAAAGGAACTTCTTATTTATTTGCTTTTGAGAAAAGTCAAAATTAACTCGTTAAATTAAATAGTTTCAATACATATAATCTTTCTTACTTTTTCGCATAATATATCGGTGAATAACAAATAGCCATGCAAAGCATAGAATACCCATTCCGATTAGAAGAAGTGAAATAAGATTTTTAATCCAAGTAGTATCTTCAAATCCAGGAGGAGCTTGATCTTCAGGTAACTGATCGGGGATATAGAGAGGGACAATTAATCCAGCAGATATAAGAACAAGAGCAGCCAATGCTCCGATTACTTCTGTCCGATGTTTTTCTAGCTGACGACCCCAAAAGCTCATTTCATTAAGAGACTCCTATTCTGTCTGTTCCTCTTGAAAATTAGATAAATAGTTAATAAAAGTTACGAATAAGTAGGAAGAATTTCATTATTTTTATTTATATTATCAATAAATCACCCATAAACTCTCTTTAATTCTATTAGATGAATTCTTCTACTTATAGGACAAAGTTAATTCATCAGTTTTTTCAACAAAGCCATTTCTAATAAAAGATTTAGATATATTTCTTGTAAGAAAGATTCCTTTTTAATCTCCATTTTTATTCCTAATTTATCCAAGATAAGAGTGTCTAATTTCTTTCGGGACCTATGCTGTTTCCCAACAACTTGGGCTAATTTTGGGAATTGCTTTTCTAGTAAACATAAATCTTCCTTTTCTATTTCTGAAATTGTGACATTCATTGCAAGTTGCTGCCATAATGGAGGAAACTCCTCATCCTTAATTTCATCAAATAATTCATAAAATGGGATCCTATCTTCAATAGTCCAATTGCGTATATTTGGGACTTTTAGGTCTTCGATAACATATTCATGGAGTTGCATCCAAGCTCCCCGAGTTTCAACCCTATTGAGAAAAATCTGAAGAATATTAAGTGTACTATTAAAAAATAAGCATATGATTTTAGCATCATCGGGGGGTAAATTTAAAATACTCCACATAACCCCAGGTGGAGCTCTTTTGTCCTTACTGAAAAAAGAGAATAGAGAAGTTCCTGAAGCACAGATATCAAAACGTCGTGCAAGCATAAGATTGGTTGTACGTTCTTCAACGTAGGTTCTCCATTTTTTAAATCTTGGAATATTCGTTTTATCCTCATTCAAGTCAATAAAATCTCTTAATTGCGAAAATGGAGAAATAATTACATATTCTTTCTTATTACTGACATCTAACCTGGTTTCGCCCGACATTCGACGTAAATGAGGAATAAGACACTCTTTAGGAATTCTAATTTGAAGGTTAGAGTTTCGATTGAGACTATTCACATGATTAGGTGTTTCGTTGTCGTGGATCCAGATATCTGTTGGACGAAGGTATCTGGATCTACCTTCATTTATAACCAGATTTTGGATCTTAAATCCTCCCGTGGTTTCAATACCTCGTTTGAGATGAGAGTTCATTGATCGTTGAAAAGAATGAATCAAGATCAAATCTTTCCTGTTTGAGATTAATTGCCACATCTTAAGAAGATTAGATTTGTTCATCGTGGCTATAGGTAGAAAGAGATTAGTAGAGGAAAAATCATCACACAACACCTTTTTTCTTTTCCAAGAATCAGGAAATTTGTCAAAAGATTCAGTTGTTTCAAGATCTTTAACAATAATATATTCTATCTCGGATGTTGGACCATTTTTCGTAGCTATCAATAATACTTCTCGAAAAGCAGTATCTTCGGAAAAATTAGGTTTATCTTGCTGACAGATAATATACTGAATATCATACTGTTCCAGTAACCATTTCCTCACTTTAAACGTTGTATCAATCCTTAAAAAACTTGCAGGAATGACTGTTGCGATTTTTCCTCCTGATTTAAGAAATTTATCCGCAAGGAAAAGGAAATAACAGTAATAACCCATTTTCTTGTTGATAAGTGGTGAATATTCTTTAAAATTTTGGTATATTTCCTCTTTGTATGAAGATCTGATTTTTCTCATACTTTCCTGTCTAACAAAAGGAGGATTCATGATCACAAGATCGATAAAATCTAGATCCAGTTGTTTAGATGTGGGATTTAATAAAATTGAGTCTTGGATAGCCAACTTATATTGTTGAACATCACAAAATGGAGCTTGCAGGGTAAGATGAATTGCAGTAAGATGAATTGCAAAGGGCATGATATCTGTTCCAGTGATATCTGAAGAAAGAAAGCGTCTATGATCTGCGTCAGTGAATTTACCTTTCTTTAATTTTATTAATTCTTTTTTACGTTGGTAAGAGGAGGCTAATAATGCTCCACTACCACAGGCAGGATCGAAAATCGTTACCGAATCTTTTTTTATAGCAAAATGACTTAAGAGTTTAGCAGTCTTAAATCCTGAATAAAATGCACCAATCCTCTTTCGAAGGGAATTAGGGATTAATGAATTAAAAATTAAAGCTAAAACCTCGTATTGAAGCAATTCAGGTTTTAACTCAATTATATCTATTATAGAGCCCTTTATTATACTGAAAGTACCATTATCTAGTTTTTTTACAATATTATGTTTGAAAACAGGATTTTTAGTAATCCTTAAAGCTTTTTCAAAACAACCAGTTAATACATCAGGATTAAGAGAATCAATGTCCAATTTAAGAAGATCTGTTTGTTTAAGACTTAGGATTTGATAAAAAATAATCTGAGTAACCAATAAGTATGCAGCGCTAATCTTTACAACCTTGCCTTCCTCTTTCTGGTCAAAAGAAGGGGATCCAAATATGTTAACAAACAGATTAGGAACATCAAGCTGTGAAGGGATTTCTGAGGCCAATTTGTCTATGATTTTAGTAAAGAATAGAGTCAAATGACTTGAATTATACTTCAAAGGAATTTTAGGTTGAATCACAATGTCACCTATGTTAATACTTTGTTAATGCAAAAAATTCCGACTATAATCATTTATTTTCGTTTTTTGTTAGTTTCTAAACCTGTTGAAGGAATGAAGAAGAAAATTAAAATCATAGTTTATAAAGGCACTTTACATAGATATATCTTCCTTATAAAAGCCAAGAGGTATCATGAACCTTTTTAAATCGAGATAAGTCAGATTATAACACTTGATTCATTAGAGGGGTTTTTTCCGAATTTGTTGATCTCTTATTTTAGAAGCGCAAAGAGGATAACATCGTCGTCTGATTACGAAGAGTCTAAAAGAAGATGAATCAACGCCTGAAAGCTCCCCTCATAAGTTTGTAGCTACATTATCCCTTTCCATTTTATTCGTTGCTGGTACGTATTATGTCAAAAACACCGCGATCACGGTCTTTTCATGCAGGCTACAGATCATGGTTCCAACCATTTCGTTACAATGAACGTGAAAGAATACCTATTTTCATTTTAGATTATGAAACACATAGTCAATGGGAGGATACTTATGAAACCAATCCTCAGTACGAAAATAGAAAGTTTAATAAATCGCAACTAATTAATGGGATTCAAATTTATTTTCTAGATGAAGATCATCAGAAGAGAAAAGCTTTCTTAAGACATGAACCTTACTTTTTCTTGTTGCTTGAGGATGGATTGTCACAGGAAGAACTCAATCGTATAATGACTCAAATCAGAGAGATTGGAGACCAACAGATAATTAGAGTGGAGAGTGGTGATTACTATGACGCAGCTAATCTGACTTTTTTAGTTAAAAATCGTTTTCTTAAAGTAACCGTGGATCGTCCTGGATCAGTTCCAAATCTCCGAACAAAAACCGAGGAAATATCTGGAGTAAAAGAATGGCGTGAAGCTGATGTGTTATTTCATCATCGTTGTGCAATAGATCATGATGTTCGAGTTGGAGCCTGGTTTCTTGCTGAAATCAGCAGGGGAGAAATCCTAAACCTTTCTCCATTAGCTAATAAAACCCCTCCTCATTTAAAAATATTAGCATTTGATATTGAAACCGATTTTGAGCAAACACGTGATCCTAATCCTAATAAAGATCAAATATCAATGATATCAATGTTTACAGGAATCGAAAACAAATTACTTGTTAATTCAAAAGTAGTTGATACCAAAGATCTAAAAAAACATCTTTATATGCTCCTTCGTCAAAAGGATGAACATCATTCTAAACCTTGGGTTGATTGGGTCTTCTCCGAAGCAGTACAGGAATTTACAGATGTAATCGAGAAGTATCTGTTAGAAGTGATTATTGTATCAACTGAAAAAGAATTAATCCGAATCTTCTATCAAACTGTTGATGATTATCGTCCAGATGTTTTTACAGACTTCTTTGGGGGCCGTTTTGATATCCCATTTCTCGCCATTCGTTCAGAAAAGTATAAAATTTCTTTAGAAAAAGAAACAGGTTTCGAAATCAAATTTCGTCAAGGAAGAAACTTGAGTAGAAAGGATTTACACAAATATTATTCATCAGCAAATATTGATCATGTTACTAGTGCTGGAATTATCCATTTGGATGCATACCTGTTTAATGAAAAATATAGCTATCTACCCAAAAAGGATCTTGGATTAAAACCAAGTGTTGAGAAAAAGCTAAAAATAATACCTTTAGGGAGAGAAATCCTCTTAAATATCAAAAAAGATCCAGTCTCAGCCGTTGCTTATGCAGGCTGTGATGGGTATATCACTTGGAAATATGTTCGAGAAATAGTTCTTGATTTTTTCATTTCAATGGGCCAGATATTTCCAGTTACAGCTTCAGAATTATTAACACGACGAGCAGGTTCATTAGATGACCTTTTAATTGATGCGGAGGATTTTAAACATCAAATAATCGGAAGAAGGAGAATAGGACAGAACGATATAGCATCTTTTTCTCCTAGCGTCGTCATCGAGTCATTAGCTTACACAGGGGGATTAGTTGAGGCTAAAAGACCAGGGATATGGCGAAGTGATCTTTATTACGATTATTCCGTAAACAAGGATGTATTAGATAACTTAAAAAAGACCATTGAAGGTGTAATTGTAAAAGAAAGTAATAGAATAACTAAAGAAGTAATAAAAGAAGAATTTGAGAAACGACTATTAGCTGAATTGGGGGAAGTGAAAGTGGAATACTCAGAGGATCCAGTACGATTCTTAAAGGAAATAGAGGTTGAGCTCTTAAAAAATGGAACCCCACATCAAGAACTAACTCGACAACTGAATTCTATCCGAGATATCTTAGAGGAAATCTCCAGCTATCATCCCATAAATGTTGAAAAAGTCGCTGAAGATGTGTTAGCTCAAATAGACCAACTATCTTCTTTAAATGGAAAGACCCAACTTAAAGGGGTTCATGTTGATGTAACATCAATGTATCCATCTCAAATTCGTCAATACAAGCTTCAACCATCAGGTATAGTTTCCATATCAAAGTGTCGTGTATGTGAATTCGTTGAACCTGATAACAGTTGTTTCTTTGAAGGTGATTGGGTTATTAAACTTTCAGCAAACCGACCATGCCGTTTTAAAGATACTAGGTCTGCTAAATGTGCAGTTTGTAAAGCCCAGGATGAAGCAAAATGCAAAAAATATGTACCAATTCAAAATGGTATCACTCGGTCTCGAGAAATATTCACCTTTGATGGGAAGAAGACTGAAGCCTATATCCTCAAAAATGGATCACAATTAGAAAAGGTATCTGTTAATCACACATATCTTGGATCAAATATCTCGAAAGATCCGTTTGTAGCTCTTCAACAATGGCTCCGCAACGCAATTGAAGCGACAACACTTACAACAAAGCTGAATACAAATCATTTTGACATCTTTGAAGATATTTCAGAGAACATTCAGCTCCCAGACAATTCATTTTTGAGTTTGGATGTAAGAACTAAGAAAATAACAATATTACTGTCTGTTCGATCACGTGTTTGTCAAAAAGCTTACAATTTTGTCGCAAGGATTATGGACGATTTCTTCAATACCCGGGTTAGACATAAGATTGAGGCTAAAAGACTCTCACAAATCATTACACAGAAATATCATAATCAACCAGTCCCTCAAAGGTTGCTACGACAACAAAAATTCCACGAAAGTACCCAAATTGGTATGAAAGTTCCTTTAAATAGTATTTATGGCCTTCTAGGTATGAAAGGAGGCGTGAGGAATGCAAGTATGCCCTGTGCTGGCATTACGACGAAATTATCAGCTGATTTAATATTTTGGGCAGCGAACCAACTAGAACAAATTGGACTGGTTGTAGAGTTAGATACTGATGGAGTATGGCTTTGGGTACCAAAATTATTTCCTTTAGACTTTCCAGTCACAATTGAAAATTCTCATAACAGAAATGGATCAAAGGTCTACAAAATAAGTCTTATTGATAAAATTCTCAATGATCGTGTTGCAGCTTTCTCAAGAAATGATAATTATTGGATAAATAACGGAGAAATTGAAAAAATTAAACGAACAAGTAAAAGCCTTATCCAATTTGAGCAAGATGGGCCTTATGATTTCCAATTCATGATGGGAAAGAAGAAATACATTGTCTATAGTTACAACCAAGAAAACCATACCTGGATTGAGAAGGAATTAACAGGACTGGAATCAAAACGAGCAGATTTTTCAAAGCTGCAAAAATATTTTCAAGAAAGGATTATTAACACATACTTAGAACATTATAATCCCGAAAGTCCTATTACATTAAATCAATTATATGAAAATGCTGATAGACAAGCGAATCTGATTCGATCAGAAATGACAGAGGGCAAAATGGATCCTAGCTACTTTGTTAAACCCAAGGCGATCAATAAACCGTTGAGAGCTTACAAATCAAAATTACCTCAAGTTTCAGCAGCCTATATTTTGAAAGACCTCGGTTATTCTGTAGATCCTGGAACACGAGTTCAAATGTTGAATATCAAGGGAAATCATGTTATCCCTCATCAACTGTTTGATTTTGAATTTAAGAAGATAAAAGAAGTTTTAGTAAAGCATGCAATAGCCACACTTAGTTTTATGCTTGGAGAGTTGTCGACGAAAGAGGATTTAATGAAACTGATAGATATGAAGCAGTACACAGAAGATATTTTTGGCCCCGGTCGAATTTATGATAGGATGATAAAATATCCTAAAACTGCTCAACAATTAGTTGAAACGACGAACATCGAATTGGATTTAAGTGAACTACCAACAACTCAAGGTCAGGAACAAAAAATAGATTATCAGAAGAAACCAAAAAGGCATGTAAGAACTAAGAGAAAAGTTAAGAAACCTAGAGTGAAATTTAAAAAGCAAATCAGTCAAAAAAGTCCTGTAAGGAGAAAAGTAACGCCTCAGGGTTTAGATATTCTTCTTCAAGATAAACCATCAATCAAACCTATTAAAATACTACCATTAAAATCAAAAGATACAGAACCGCTAGAGAAGACTCCCATTATCTCTGAAGATGAACTCCAAGAATTGGAGACAAATGAAATATTCACTAATGGAAATGGCCAATTAGAAGTTAATACTCTGGAAATAAATACCCCAAATGAAGAACTCACGGTTTGTTCTGAATGTGGTGCTCTAGTAAATCCTTTGGAAATTACTCGGGAGGGCTGTACATTCTGTGGAGGTCAGCTTCTAATACAATAAATTGACTGACCGATTTAATACTTTTTTAGTTTAATACCACAAAACTACACTATTTAAAGGTGTTTGGTAAGACTCATACATGAAAGTGTAAGAGAAGCAACCCTTACAATACAACCACTAATCGGCTATTAAAGACCATTCTTATGAAGAGGTTGAATTTACGTGACGGAACAATTTCAATTGCCAAAATATCGGTCTTTAGAAGGATTTGCTTTAGACCAGACTGAACAATTTTTCAAACCCAGAACTTTTCTTGATTTAGTCTTTTTGCTTCTGTTGGTATTCTGGTGGCTTTCAGCATTTCTATTCCCACAAAATGTGATATTTCGTGCGACATTATTCACTGGTGTAATCGCCCTATTTATAATCATACCTGTGTATAAATACCTCATAGAGGATGATAAATCCGCAGCATCTCCAATGAATCGTGCGGGAAAGATTTTTATTTTCTTTGTTCTGATTTTAATTTCTACTCCAAATTATGTTGTTCCTGATCTGAATGGATTTACATATGGTGACCTCGAAAGAACAATTGTAAGCCTTATTATCCCTCTTGTAATTTTGTGGAACAGTTTTTCCTTTCAAACTCTGAAAATGGGTTACTGGTTCTATATCCAAAAGATCCTTCAAGCTTGTTGGACAGTATCTTTGATAATTTACGTTTTTAAGGGAATTTACCTATTCAATCCTGTCTATTTTCCTTTTATAGATTTTAATGCTTTGCTCATTATTTCATTCTTTTTGTACTTGCTTGGTAGTCTGCTTCCAGTATCTCCCAAACAAGTCTCAGTTTCTGCAGTTAGTGCTACTGACTTGTTTAATCAATATCAAGCCTTAAGATCCCGAACGGAAAGATTGCGTGATGTTTTTCTATTTGGCGGCTTTTGTTTTCTAATTTTTCTTTTACTCCAATGGGTTGGTTCAGCATATCTTCAAATCTTTCAATTCACCTCTTTCTTAAGCTTATTGATAGGTTTTATTCTAATTTTTGCCCCAAAAACGCAGGAAAATAAATTTGGGTCTTTAGCAAACGCTGTCACAGGTCAAGCAATAAACCCAACAAGTCAGCTTGGCAATCGTGTTCAAAGTTTCGCTCAAACAATTCAAGCCACAGAGTTTAAAAAACCAGAACGAGTGTATACTATTCCAACTGACCATATGAAACTTGTAAGTAAGGGGAAAACATCCTTAACTGCAGCTAAAGGGACAATTGCAGTTCCAACAGTCACAGAGAAGGGTACAGCTTTAGTTCTTATGGGAAAGTCAGAAGTAGAGACAAAAACCGAAGATCAGGATACGTCGAAAAAACAAGAAATTGATGGCACCACCACTATCTGGCTACCACCTGAAGAATGGGATAAAGTAAAGCTTCAGTTGACCCCTAAAGATATGAGCGAATTAACAGAGACAGAACTGAAAAATGTCGGGATTGAAGCTGTAACCGATATTTTTGAAAAGAGTAAAAGAGCAATAAATGACCTGAAAGCATGGCGTGGGCCGCAAGGTATTTTTTCCTCAGTTGATGCCACTCCATCTAAGTATTCAATTACAGAAACTGAAGATTATTCTTTGGTAAGATTACCTGGAATATACGTTTTTGAATCTAATATGTTAGAATTGGTTCATATTTTGGGGGGAATTGTTAAAGTAATTGAAATGAAAGGTGTTGGACAATATGTACAAATCCTTGGTGGATTTGTAACAGTTTTAGAAACCCCTGATTATTCATTTGTACAAACTCCATTTGTTTCTGTTATAGAAACACCTCAAGGAGAAAAAGTACGGGTTTTTGGAATAGATATTCAAGAAGGGGATCCTCTTGATTTAGAAGAAATGAGATCAAGGATTATACAGGATCAACATAACTTCAATCAATTATTTACAAAGCGGGTTGAAACTCTTTTTAAAGAAGATCCTCAGCTGTTATTTGCAGAATCAGGAGGAGAGAAATTAGGATTCATTGTAGGGGAGGACGAAGTTTTAACTGATACTCCTAGAAGAGGTTTAAAGGCAATCAAAGGTTTAAAATCCTTAAAGTCCCCAACGCCCCCAAGGCCCCCAAAACCCCCACGACATGGAACAAAGCGTAAAAACAAGCATTACGATAGGGAAAAAGTTGTCAAATTATTTCACAAATCAGATGAGGATCTCAAGGAGCTCGACAAGAAAGTTGAAGAACCAAGCCCAGATAGCGCAACTTTCGATCTCATTGATGATCCACAAAAAGATCCTCAATTGCTAGAGATAGAAGAAGCTATCTCCGGCATTGATGACTCTATAAATGCAGCTGATGAAAAGTTTCTCAATAATGAGATTTCTGAAAGTAAACATTCTGAAATCATCAATCGTATGAATGAACGAAAAGAAAAGCTGCAGATGAAGAAAGAAAAACTCATTGATCAGTTAAAACCGAAGTTTATTTAGTACTTCCAAAGGGAAGTTTGAGTAATTACGTCCGAAAAGTTTGAAGAGCCATATCCAAACTTTCAATCATTGAGTCAATCTTGAATTTTGATTCCGCTAACAAAAGAAGATCCTTTTTAACCGATAATCGCGAGATACGGGTTCCAATCACTTTTCTTACTTCGTTTTGATTATCTTTGGGATTGTTTTCAACCCATTCTATTAGAAGAGAAACAGAATGAGCAAACATCGTAATTGCACGGGTTTCATCCTTTTCTTTTAAAATTATGGTCGCTGCGTTATGATAAGCGGCACTAGCTCGTCGTAAACTAATTAAAGCATTCATGAGTGCCTTTTTCTTTTGATCAACAACTGTTTCTGTTGGAAGAAGTGAAGATAATCCTTTAGTACCTGTGAGAAAGAATTCTGCAGCTTTTTCAAAATCTTCAAGCTTAAATAGGGTATTAGCGTATTGAATATGGATAGGTATTAAATCTAGCTCGGGAGCGCCCGATTTAGTTAAATGAATGATAGCATTCTCGAATGAGTTAAGAGCGTTTGAGAGCTGGTTCATTTTTTCCTCTATTTTACCCTTCTCAAAAGAAATTAATCCCACTAAACGATCCTCTTGAAAATTAGCTTCTTTTTCTTGCAGCAAAATTAGTGCTCGGGAAAGTAGCTCATAAGATCTTTTTTCATCTCTAATCATCCGAGCACCATCGTATAACGACCTGCTTGCAGATATATAATCTTCCGCGTCAATAAATAGATCTATTGCTTTCTCTAATAAGTTAACCCCCATTTCTTTGTTTCCGAGTGAAAAATATGCACTCACGGCTAATATCAGTGATGTCGCTGCGGTTTGAGAGCCTCCTTCAGTCAGTTGTAGCAATCGTGAGGCCTCTTCTCTTTGATCAGCTGATCTTCGGATTAGTCCAAGAGCATATGCAGGATTTTCTTCTTTTTCTTTTTCTGCTTGATACATCAATCTACTAGCAAAAGTTGAAGAGTATTCTGCTGCGGTTTGTGTATCTAAATCTGTTGCTAATCGAACTGCCTTTTCAAAACATACATTTGCTTCTTCATAACGTGATTGTTCATGGAGTACAATACCCATGTCATAATTTAGTGACGCGACTAAAGCAGGATCTTTTATCCATAAGGTTGCTGCTTGAATAAGATCAATTGCCTTTTCATATTCTTCTAAATAATACGCACATTTACCAGCTAAATATGAGGTTTCTCCGGCTTCCTCAAATAATCGAACTCGATTGTAACAATTTGTCGCTTTTTCAAAAGCTTCTCCTGCCTCTTGATAACTGTGTCCCGTTAAGAGGATTTTCCCAACTAATGAGAAAGCAGATCCTGCTCCTTTATCATCAACATTCTCTAATCGGTTTGCAACACGTAAAGCGGTCCATAATTGACTTCTATCTTTGAGGTTCTCCCAAGCATCTTTAGCTGTTTCAAGATCTGTGAGGGCTCGTGGGATAGCATATTCCGAATCGACTTCAAAAGAAATGGCATCAAATTCTTTATCCTTTGGAGCTTGAAATGATGTGATTACGGATTCCCAGACTTGTTGTGCTGAAAAATTCGACTTCTCATTCTTCAAACTATCAAGATATTCAAAAAAAAAATTATTAAGGTGAGATTTGAGTGTTTCTCCTGTAGTCTGATCTGTTATAAAAGCTAGAAAGAAAGGGCGCTCTTTTCCCCGTAAGGATGTATCAGGCCATGAATCAAATGCCACACGGGCTGTGATATCTTGACCTAGGCTTAACAAAGGGACAGAAAATTCAGTTCTTTGTGAATGTCCATGTTGGCCAAAAACTGTCACTGATGCGAGATAAATCTGCAGTGCAACGGATTCAGGATCGTTTAAAGTCGTATGCGGGAATAATGAGATGATAGATGGGCCTGAAATATCATCCCAATGTACTGCTAGAATAGTAATATCCATTCCTGGTAATTCCATATATTCTTGGTAGTATGAAGGCTACTTCGACTCCTTCTGACTCTGACTTAATCGGCGAATATCAACTAATTTTTTCTCTGATGACGTAGATCGTTCAATAAGTTGGATTTCATCTCCACGAGCGAACTCAATGGATGGTGCTAATGGAGTAAAGGATTCTTCTCCACTTATTCTTAAAATTATTGCTGTAGGAACTTCCTCAGGACTTAATCGCCAAGTTAGTTCTTGATGAGTCTTTTCTTTCTTAATAGAAGGATTTAAATGGGGAGGATCTACTAGTAAGAGTTTAAAATCTGAAGGAATTCGATCAATGATAGTAATATTATCAGGTATTGGTTTTTCCACAAAAAATAACCACATATATTCATATTGATTTGAGTCTACTATAGGTTGTGAAATCTTTTCAATTCGAACTAAGCCATCTGTGCAATCAATTTCATCTTTATAATGCCTAGTTAGAGGTTTTTCTCGGAATTCATAAAGTACAGAGAAGTTGTCACCTGGGGGGAGGCTACTGAAGATCCATCGATAAAGAGTACTATCATGTGTAGGTATCGTTACGGGTTTAATTTTCTTATTTGTTTTTGTTTCATTAACGATTAGTTCTGGGGGGATGACATCCTCGATCAAAATTTCATAAAAAACCTTTCCAGATGTGTTCACAAAATCTAAATTTGCTTGCATCTGCTGTTGGACTGAATGAAATAAATTGACTACGGAAACTTTATTTTCTTTTCGTAAGACTATTGAACGTTCTACACGCTTTCTTAGAATATATTCGACAGAAATCTTCTCCCCTGGTTCAATCCTATCTTTCTTCCAAGTGAAAACCAACCCCTCGTTCGTTGGCTTTTTTTCATCCAATTTAAAATCTGCTTTAATTTTAACTACTTCAAAATTGAAAGGGATGGTGTTAATAATTTCAATATCAACTAATTCATCTTCAAATTCATTTGTAATTTCAGCCTTTGCAGCATAATCTAAATCAAGGGTATCTGATTCATCTAACGATTCAGTTGGAACCTCCACATCCTTTGTTTCTACTTCAGTTGAATGATCAATTGTGGATTTACCACTTAAAACTGGTAATGTTTCAATAGGTTGGATAGGGCTCAGTTCAAATTGAGGTTCTAAGAATTGTGATTCCCCAGATGTATTCTTAACAAATGCGTTCGTTTTTATTTCTTGTGTTGATTTTTCTCTGGTTGCTTGGGATACCGCAGCAAGTACTGCATATGAACTTAAGGTAGATGATTGTTCTTTCTCAAGCTGAGGTATAATGAACTCTTGTTTTTTTGGCTGAACATCTTCATCAAGAGAAAATAAGTCAGATTTGAGGGGGATTAGGTCCTCTTCTTCTTCGATTGGTAGAATATCAATCTCTGGGAGCACTTCAATTTCAGGTACCTGTTCCTCAGATATCTCTTCTTCAATTTTTGTGGTAGTTTGCCTTTCTAGTGCATCTAATGCGATTCTATATTGATGTGTTGATGAGGAAAATCCATATTCTTTTCCTTTCTCAAGTAGAATTTCAGCAGTATCTATGTCATCAATCATCAAATGTCTCATAATTGCTTTTCCATAACAAGTGGCTGCTTTCTCTTTATTGTCCAAATCAAGGAAAAAATCACCTGCTAATGTGAGGTATTGACCAGCTTTTCTTCGATCTCCTAGTTTATCAAAGCACTTCGCTGCATCTTCAAAAATCTTAGCTGATACATCAAGAGAATGTTTAGAAGCCTCTGTTGCTTCTTCCACTAATTTTTCACAATCTGATGACTGCATTCGTGTCACTTTTGCTCATTTGATGACTTTAAATTTTGAGGTAATTGTCAAGACCTCTGATACTCGAGGATTGTAGTCTTCTAGGGGATTTCGGTCATCGTACTGAATAGATTGAAATGTTCTTGAGAAAATAACCCAAGATACACGCTTATTTTGGCTTTTTACGAATCGAGACAATCTTTGGAAGGCATCCTCAGCTTTTACTCCAAAAGCTTCATCGCAAAGTGTCCTGATTTCATCAAGTACTTCTGGAAGACGATTTCTGGAATAAAGGCCTAATTTTTCCAAAAGACTAGCCTCTTTGGGGTTAATTTTCTTCTCTTTTAATAATTGAATAATAGTTGATGGATCTTGTAAGGTTTGGTTTGCTTCTGCAAATGAAATATTGATGAAAGGCACTCTCTTAATCCTCAGATCATGTAGTGTTGGATTGTATAATATTTGACGATGATCTAATAAATATCTGCAAATTAAATACTTAGCGGAATGGAGAAGTCATTAAATTACTATTAAAGGTTATTGTAAGAGAAGTGCAATTAAAAGTGCGAAGACATTCATATGAATACTATTTCAGCCAAATAAATCCCTTTACAAGGTACAGTACGAATATACTTTATAAAGAAAGCTTCAAAGGAATCGATTGAGATCTATAATTGCCAAATCTACCAATATGTCTTGAAGAGTTACATTTAGTCCTTCAAAGTGATACTCGCTTAATCATTGATCTTACAGAGGGTTTTCAAAGAGCAGCAGTACTAATTCCTTTCGTTCATCGTGAGAAGAGTTGGAACTTAATTTTCACACGTCGAACTGAAAACGTACGCCATCATAAAAGAGAAATATCTTTCCCAGGAGGGAGATTCGAAGATGATGAAGATAAAGACATTATTTCTACAGCTCTGCGAGAAATTGATGAAGAATTAGGCATAAAAAAAATTCATGTCATCGGTTTGCTTGATGATCTTTTAACAATAAGTAAGTATGTTGTCACACCAGTTATTGGATATATCGAAGACATTAGAGAGGTTGATGGTGGTAATATTCTCAAATCTGAAATCGATTATGTTTTAGAAACCCCGTTATCCGATTTAACTCCTCCCGATCAGTTTTACATAAAAGAAATGACATATAAAGACAAACTCACATTCAAAGTACCTTTTTTTGATTATCAGGGTGAGATTATTTGGGGAGCTACTGGCAGGATCTTAGTAAACCTTTTGATAAAATTAAACCTATTGAAGACTACTTGTAGGTTGAGACTGATGGGAAGAGACTTATGGGAGGAAAATAACAAAATAGATGATGGTTTAGAGTATATAGACAATCTAAACCTTCTAAATGATGATTGATTAACTCTTAAGATTTTATCTCATCATAAATCTCTTTTACGGTGTCAAATGTGACTTTTAACTTTCTTTCATCTAGTTTTTGAACAATAGCGTCGATTTCTGTCCCTTTAGCTCCCATTGAAGCAGCTAAGTTCCGAGCATGAAGTTTCATGTGTCCTGCTTGGATACCTACTGTTGCAAGGGCACGGAGTGCACCAAAATTCTGAGCTAATCCAACAGCAGCCATAATTTCTGCGAGTTTGAGAGCTCCTCCTGGAATACTTAATCCTAGAATTTTGAATGAGATCTGAGCAAGAGGGTGGATACGAGCAACCCCTCCGACCAAACCAACTGCGAGGGGAATTTCAATTGTACCGACTAGATCTCCATTCATATCTTTTTCCCAAGTTGTTAAAGAAGAATATTTTCCTAGAATTTTAACCGCTGCATATGTATGAGCGCCTGCTTCTATCGCTCTCCAATCCTGTGCGGTAGCAATAGCAACTGCATCAATACCATTCATAATACCCTTGTTATGCGTGCAACATCGATAAGGATCCGCTTCTGCAAAAGCATAAGCGTTAAGAATACCTTCAACAACTTCTTTTCCTTTCATATCTGAAGTTTCTAGCTCTGAGGCTTTGAAAACTGCTCTTGCTCTCACTAAACGTCGATCTGCTAAATTTGATATGATTCTTAAAAGAGCTTGGCCGCCAGTGATCGTTTCTAATAATGCAGCAACAGCTTCATTCATTGTATTTACTGCATTAGCTCCCATTGCATCACGAACATCTACTAAAAGCTCTGTTATAACCATAAATCCTTTCAAAGTATTAGGTAAGACTTTAACATTTATTCCTCTACAACCTCCTCCGAATTTAACTAAAATAGGATCCTGCTTATTTGCAAGCTCAATAATTTCTTTTTCCTGTTCTAGAATCTTCTCACGAGCATTATGAGGATCAGGAATATTAATTATCTGAATTTGACCTATCATTATCGGAGGTGTTGTACTGGTGAAAAATCCTCCTCCGGTACGAGCGATTTTTGCTGAATTTGATGCTGCAGCAACAACTGATGCTTCTTCTACAGCCATCGGAATTAAGTAGTCGGTTTCATTAATAGTAAAATTTGTAGCAATACCTAACGGGATTTGCATGACTGCTATAGTATTCTCAATATAATGACCCTGACCAGCTTTGTCTAAAATACTTGTAGATTCTTTTAAATATTCCATCTCTTCTTGATTGAGGTTGCAAAGCTTCTGGATAATGCTTTGACGTTCTTCAGGGCTTTTTCTAAAGAAACCCGCGATACGAGAATTGATTTTTTGTTCATCACTCATCTTAAAGTTTCCTAAACGCTTTTTTGGAAATTAGATACGTTTTAGTTCCAAGTTGAACTTAGATTTAAAATTCCTTTTAGTCGATATTTTCAAGCAATCTCTCCCCTCCTCTTACCATATCTCTGTTGTTTCCTTAAACACTTATTATTATGTGATATATTTATGATTTCATAATAAAAATTAAATAAAATGAATAGCAAAGTTCCTATGATGATCGTTGTAGTTTTTATGACTCTAAATTAATACTAATAAATGTATTAGCGGGACAGGTGAAATAAATTGAATCATCTGAGGGGATAGGGATGTATAGGTCATCTAGTTCTAAAATCGGTGAACCTTCCTGTAAATATATAGCAAAAATTGCTTTAGTTGATTTTACAGATACGGTTTTTCCTTTCTTTGGAATAGAATAAAGTCCTATCCTACCCTCAGTAGCTGCTGTTGAAATATGAAGAGTAGTAAGGATTAGATCTTTATTCGTAGCCTCAAAGATTATCTTAGCTTTCGCTTCAGGTATCGCAGTGGTAACTTCTTCACAAAAGTATTCCACTTCATACTCAACTGGTTCAATTGGCGCTGGGTGTGGTTTTGTTTCTGGTTTAGGAGGTGCAACCTTAGTCTTAGCTGGAGTTACTGCCTTTACTGAAGCAACTTTCTTTAATGTCGCGGGATGAGTGACTATTTCTCTTGGTTCAGGTTCAGGCAAATCACTAGAAATTGTAGGAGGTGAAACTTCTAAAAGGGTACTAGCGGTTATTCCTCGATCATTAAGCCCATTCATAAATTCCCAAAACTTCGATGTTTCATTCCCCTGATCTTCAGTCGATATTCTGTGTGTCATACCTCTTTCGAGTCTCATTTGACGTGCAATTTGGCTGGAGATAAATCTCTTCCGAACTGAAGATTCTGATCCCGTCCAAATGAAAATTTGGCGTGATTCTTCATCTAGGAAAATAATGACCTCAGATTTCTTTAAATCTTTTTCAGGAGAGGTGAATTTAATTGGAATGTATTCACCATCAGGTGAAGGAATGTAGGCATGTACACTCTGATTACTCATTGGAAGACCTCTAATTAAAGAAAATCATCTTTTCTCTTTAATGTTTTGTATTATAACTTTACAGCAAATAGCTTATCAAAGAAAGTCTATTATGAGTAATAGATTTTTTAGGTGTTAAGACGTTTTTTTTGTAAAGCATTCCTTTTAAAATCAGATATTTGATTTGAATATATTACGAAATACCATTTACATGTGAATATCTCAATTTAGATGTTGCAGACTAAGAATTGAATAAATAGCAAGAAAGCAATAACAAAGTTTATATTATCCAATTATAAGAGACGATTTGATTGGTACTAAGGTAAAATTCAACAAATATTCACATTACCATTTGCGGAGGTACCAAAGTGGCTATAAGTTCGGGTTCATCAGCCCTATTGGCTAAGGAGCAGCCTGCAAAGCTGTATTACGCGTGTTCGAATCACGCCCTCCGCTATTTTCTTCTAATTGGGCCTAAGAGACGTCTTTCTAAGTAAAACTTTTTAATGAGGAGTAACAATCGATGGCTACTACTCTTTTTGATGTCGTTGTAATTGATACTAATTTCTTCATCTCACTAATGAATGCAGGTGTTTCAGACATACTATTGCCTAATCTTCAAAAAATTGCTGCATCTGTAGGAATGGAGGTAATGGTACCAGAAGAATTACCTAAATCAGATATTCCTGGCAAATTCCGCGAGTTACGGAGGACTATTCCGAAATATGTTCGGATTGAACGTGTGAATCGTGGTTCAAACCTTTGGAATCAAACTGCAAAATATGCGGTGCAGG
Source organism: Candidatus Heimdallarchaeota archaeon (assembly GCA_020353515.1). GTDB lineage: Archaea > Asgardarchaeota > Heimdallarchaeia > Hodarchaeales > Hodarchaeaceae > Hodarchaeum. The sequence continues at coordinate 4,558,432 of CP070695.1, read as the reverse complement.
AACGAATGGTTAGGGTGAAGGATGATCCAGCTGATATTGACGTAGTGATTTTAGCTAAAAAATTCACTCTTAAAGATAATAATAAAGTTGCATTAGTATCAGATGACGAAGGGGTAGCTCGTATCATTAAAGAGAACCGTGTGTTCAAGGGAATTGATCATCTTTCATGTGGATCCTTCGTTTCTATTCTTGCTGCAGCTGTATCTGATCCCAATATGCGGAAAATATTAGATAAAACTGTTGAGCGAGTTTTTCGTGCTTCTTGGGGTTATAAAAAAAGAACAAGACGATACATAGATGTTGCAATGTTAATTGATGATTTAACTGATACTGCTCGTTTTGTTCGCACAGCTGCTCAAGTTGGTACTGATACTACGATAACCGATGGTAAGGAAATAATCCCTCCTAAGGAGCCTGAAATTTTATCACCTGAAGATGCTTTAATAATTGCCCAACAGTTAGTCATTAAGACGAGAGGAACACGAGAAAGTTTCAATATTCTGGAGGCAGAACGGGTTCTAGTGGAAGTTTTAACAAAAAGTTCTGAACTAATTTACTCAATCGATGATCTTGAACAACGTGTAATTGTTGAACGACTACTTCGATCAGAGTTATTTGAGCATCACAGTTGGCTTTTAGACTATAAATTAACACGAAATCATATAGTCGAAGCTTTAGTCCATGCTGAAGCGTGCCGAGTGTTTATGAATTTCGTCTCTGTAGGAAAGGAGGCCATTGAAAATTTAATCTCTCTCCAAGGCCTGTTGTATTTATTATTAGGACAAAATAGACAGGCACTTGATTTATTTGAATCAATTCCTACAATAGGGATGGAAATGCCCCCCACTCAACTTCTTGGGCTTACAGTTTCATTAATTGCGACAAACCAACCACATGAGGCTGTTATCCAGCTAAAGCGATTTCCAGATCTCGTCGATGGAATGATTTCATCAATGAACACCTATGCAAATGACCTTTACACCCATGATCAGCGAGAATTAGCTATTGAAATCCTTAAATTCATTGTAAAGAATTTTAGCACACGTAAGGAAGCCTTTCGTTCTATCAAGAGGCTTTTCATTCTCACCAGGCTTCGTCCAGACCTCGTAGAAATCGATTTGAAGGTTCAAAAAATCTTCAAGGAGAAATTGAAAGAAGAAGGGAAAGATTTTACCAAACGAGGCGTTCCAGCGTCTTGGAAGAAGAATCTTCCTATTCAAATTTCTGCTTCTGAGACTGAAGGACTAGCAGAGCAATTTAAAGGCTTCTATCATATTCTTGACTTATCATTAGATCATGAACGAAATGAGATAAACGTTATCGCTTGGAATGAAAGTAATAATTCCACTTGGAATCTTGTTTTTGATGAAGCGTATAAACCTGCTTTAAATGAAAGTGTGAAGATCAAAATAACATCAGGGACCATAACTAAGATCCACCCTCCTGATAAAAGAGATATTTTTAGAGGTAAGCTAATCTTTGAAGATCCTGCAATTCAACCCGTACTTGTAAAACCATGGTAGACTAGACAGTTTTTACTTTTGTACTCAATTTCTTTGTTTATTTAAACTTAACATCGGTCCAGATTTCTTTGAACGATTTTATTTGTTCAATAAGTTGATTTGTTTCAAGAAACATTGTGATTTGTTTTGAGATCGGAGAATACATATGGTGACAATCCATAATTAAGGAAGATATATACTTTGGCTGAATTATCTCAAAATATTTGTTCCAAATATCAAGGTTTGGAGCTGAAAAACTAGTAATCTCCTTTGGTTTTCTATTATGTATTTTCACGTTCCACTCTTGATTATTACTAATAATGCTTCTAAGACAAATTTTTGAGGGTGAAGCAGCTATAATGACTTCTTTCGATCTCATATGAAATAATTTTGCAATTGTTGCTGAACCAATTTTATTAAGAACTTGCCCGCTAGGATAAATCGTATCAGCTCCTAATACGACCATTTCTGCTTGCTTAGAAAATTCATTTATTGCAAAATCAATACCTAGGTGCACTTTTTTGAATCCTAAATTAGCTAGTAAAAAAGCTGTTTGTTCTCCTTCTTTCAATGGCCGAGATTCTAAAACGAAAATGTCTTTGTCACAATATCCATCCTTTGCAAGTTTTAACAAGGCTTTAGTGACAGTTGAGGAATGAGAAAATGTCAGAATAGAGTGTTTCTCTTGTAGAGTTTTGGTAAGTTTTTCAATAGTATTTGATTCTCCTATCCTCATTTGTTCGCGCCGTGTAGCGAAAAGTAATTCAATGGTAGTCTCGGGATCCCCATTTTGGATCCCATCTGGCTCAATAAGTTGAATTAACCTTAGAAAAACAGGAATCAGAGCATTTTCAATGGTAGCCATTGGATGTGTGTCTAGTAATAACTGAATAGCCTTTGTTAGTTGAATTCTATCTAGTCTTTTACTTGATCGAAGACACTCGTTTTTTAGTGTATTTAGACACTTTTCAGCAATTTCTGCTGCACCACTTTGCGTGTCATTATGAATTGTTTCTACTTCTTTGAGAAAGAACTTCGAAAGCAAATTGACCCCTGCTATTGATAAAATTGAATAGGAACGTGAAATATGGGAATCTCTTCAAATAGTATGAATGAGATCTTTAACAATTTTATATAAATCGAAAAGGAATTATTAATAATTTCAGTCTGATTCTCGTATTCATGTAAATTCATAAGTTATCATTTTTTTTCAGGTAATCTATTTTCTTGTATGCACTAGGGTGAAATCTTTAGCCAGTTCTCCTAATTTTTGCGCTTCTTTGACATTAAGATGATAAGCGGAATGATGATCAGATAGATTTGTCGCTTCAATATAAGCATGTTTGGCATTTTTCAGAAAGTTAGGAAGGTTCTCATTCATTCCTGTATCCCCTGTAAAAACCAACCATTTCTCATCTTTCTTAAAAATAGCGTATCCTAATGCTGGAATCTCTGTTAACACTCCGTGGGAGAGGGTTGATCCCATATGTTTCATTTTGTAAGCAACAATACGCACATCTTCTACAATCTTAATCTCGTCTAGAGGTTTTAGGGAAGAAGTTTTTAGTTTAAAGGGAATCGTTTCTTGATATGAAGAGGTAAAAATATCAATTAGTCCTTCTATCTCAATGGAACCTGCAGGATAATAGATTTCAACTAGAGAGGACTGTCCAATCATACGCAAAAATCCTAGTAAGGAAAATAAACCTCCACAGTGGTCGTAATGGCCGTGTGTAAGGAGAATATACAAAGGAACAGTTAAGGGAAAAGATAGTCCTTCTTTCAGTAAGTCTCGGATAATCCCATCCCCAACATCAAACAAAATTATCAATTTTTGAGATTCTTGTATCAAGATCTGGGTTGCAATTCCAGCACTCGAGTATAAGACCTTATGACGCAATTCATTAACCTAATCCGGAAAAGAATTCCAATTCAAAAGCTTTTCAATCAATTGACAACGTAGAAGTACTTCATTTTGGATACCACGCTCACCACCAAAGAGGTCTTCCATGTCCTGGATGTTGATGATACTCATAAGGATCATTAAGGCTAAATGGAAATTTACAGGGATATAATTACCTCCAGAATAATAATTTTGAAAGGAGGTCTGTTCATGAGCGAGAACCTCTCTATACCCCGATAAAAAGGATTTGACATTCATACGAAACTTGGTCAATTCTCTATCTTGACGGTATTGGTCAACAGCTTCAACAGCAAAGAAATTACAAATATCCTCCAAACGATCGTGTTCCGTTGAGGTATCTAGATATTCTGGATCAATAAGGTGGGTAATTATCATTGGTTTTTGGCCTATTCGAACATCAAAGATTAGATTTCCAGGATGGAAATCTCCAAAGCTAATAGAACCTGATAAATGAGAAGCTTGTTCAGCTAGAGGCACTACATCAGCAAACATGGCACTTAGGGATTGTTTGAATTCCCTTGTTGTCGGTAAATTCTCCAAACTCCTTGATAGTAACAGTTTGTATTTATCAAACCAACAGTGATCTGATTCAGAACCATGAAAAGCAGCAAGACTTCTTCCTGCATACCGATATTTTTGAGGCCGTGGAATTTTGGAATCACGGAAAACATCACCCTGTATTCCTTCCATGACTATCACGCTTCTAGAGAAGAAGATGACTGCAGCCGATGATATCCCAAATGGAGAATATTTTTTCTGAGAAAGACGTTGCTTCACAATATTGATTCGTTTAACTACATCTAAGGCTTGTTCTTGTTCATCGTAGATCTTTACGGCAATACTGGCTTCATCTAAACCTAAGTCTGATTCGAGTTGAACCTTGACTATATGAATGCCTGTAGTCCCTAATTTTCGCTCTACAGAAATATTTCGAACATCGATAGTTGTTGGACTCTGATGATAAGATTTCTCTAGTCTAGAGACAAAGTAATCGGAAAATCCTTCAATAATTCTCATTAAAACTACTTTTAACCGGTCTTGATGGGATTCATTCATGTTAGCTCTATATCACTCGTCCCCGCTAATAAATTTATTTCAATTGAAACAATAGACATTAATCAGACAAGAAGGAATTTGTCTGGTTGTACAGAAATAAATTCGGTGAAAATAAACAATGATTTTGTCATATCAAGATATATTAGCAGCAATTGAATCTCAAGAAATATTAATAACACCTTTCGACAAATCGGCTGTTGGTCCATGTAGTATAGACTTAAAACTGGGTGACACTTTTTTAGTATTTCATCATGGTAGATTGTTCCGACCAAATGACCGAAAGGCTATTTTGAAGAATTCTGAAGTTTTTCGGATAGAGAAAGATGAAGCTTTTTTGTTGTCTCCCAATCAATTTGTTCTTGCTTCGACACTTGAGAAAATTTCAATATCAAAGAAGTTTGCAGCTACTTTAGAAGGAAAATCATCAATAGCTCGTTTAGGAATTGTGGTCCAAGCTGCAGGATTAGTGAACCCAGGGACAGGACTGAAAGATCCGACTACTTTAACACTCGAAATCGCTCATCAGGCGAATTCACCTGTGGAGCTCGTACCGGGTATGCCAATAATTCAAATTATTTTTCATCAGTTAACTTCTGAATCAACCGTTGGATATGATGATAGAGAGAGTTCATCATATGTGGGACTAGATGACGAACCAAGAGTATAGAGGTCTAGTAGAGAAACCAAGACTGTAGATAAGGTTATTACTAAGTTAAAATTGGAAATTTTAGTTTTTTGTTCTGTTAATAAGCAAAATGTAAATGATCCCAAGAAAAAATATAAGCATCAAAAAGATTATAGGATATGGAAATTCTGGAAGACTTGTGGATGTTTCAACAAATTCTTTCTCTGCTGCTGCAAGCCAAGTTATGGAATTCAAAGCTAAGATGCTGTTTTCTAAGCTGTTACCATTATAAGCATAACTAGAGAATCCAAAATTATCAAAAATAAGATCGGTTCCGAAAAGTAAGACCCTTCCACCTCCAGGATCTTCATAGAGGGCTAAAGTAGGTTCATCATTGTATTCTGCTATTACCTGCGTATTTGTTCCAGATGCTTGGATATAATTTCCACGAAAAGGAAAGGAGGATATATCTGTAGTAAAGTCTTGTGGGTTAACAATATCACTTATACCTATTCCTCCTGAGAATTTAGATTGAATTTGTAAATTAAATTGCTCAAGAAACTCATTTAGTCCTGTAATATTGTAATATGCATCATCATTACCATTTATTACCAATAAACCTCCACCCTTTGAAATGAACTGGTAAACAGCATTTAATGACTTTTTTGACAAAGCTAGATAATCAGGACTAGGATCTACAACCCAATCCATGTATTTATCAGTGGAGTTGGAAAAAGGATTTGCTAGAATCAGTACATCATACTCTAAAACTTTGGTGAGAGTCAACTCTCCTTTTACATGAGGTGTAACACTATAATTATGTTCATAAGCTAGGAACTGTGTGAAAGCTGAGTATAGACCAATTGTATTTGAAGAATCTCCTCGTATCTCATAAGATCCAGTACCGTACCCATGTCTAACTATACTATTTGCGGTTTCATCAAATAAAATTTGAATATCTGTCTCTCGAATTTCAAACTCTATTATCAAAAATTCATTGGATATTTCAATGAAGCCTGAAACGTACTGAGATTCAGAGGATGCTGGTATTGTGAAATTAATGGGAACTAGAGTTGTATTATTTAGAATGTAAGAAGTTTCTGGAGTACTAACGAAATCAGAAATTGAATCAGAGATATTTAAACTTGTACTTACCTCCCTACTGCTTATGACTGATAGATTAAAAATTAATGAGCTGCCATTAAACAAGACTCTATATGGATCAAATGGTAGCTTTTGAGGATGAAGATATATTAGATCGGGGGTGTTATTAACCTCATTTGTTGAATTGAGAATCTCTAAAGATCGTGTGATGTTAATGAATCCTGCACCTTCTTCCCAGATTGGTTTGTTAAGAGTTCTCGCACCAGCGAGGAGAGCAGCCTTAATAGTAGCTGCTGAATAAGATAAACCTTTATTTTTCAAGAAATTAATTAGCAAAGCTGCTCCACCAGCAACGATAGGTGCGGCAAAAGATGTTCCTTCCCAAGGAGTGTTAATACCTGGTGCCGTAATATCTGGTTTAATGGAATAATCAACCTTTGGTCCTCGTGATGCAAAATTAGCTATATTTATTCCACTAATATCACTGGCAGAAACAGCAATACATTGAAGAGCTGTTGCTGGATTATTTAATGTTCCTCTATCCCCATAAGATGTTCCTGAATTACCAGCAGATACAGTAAAAACAATATTATGGATAATTGACGCATAATTGATAATTTCGTCCCTTAAACCACTAGCTAAATTGTGATACTGTCCAAGAGATATGTTGACAACATCTATTGAATTATTAATAAGGTAATCTATTGCTTCAAGCATTCCTACAGTAGTTTCTTCACCTCCTCCACCACCAGCACCAGTGATCACATTATCATGAATTATTTTAGCACTATATATCTCAGCTCTTGGTGCAATTCCCCTTGTATTTCCCGCGGCAAGGTTAGCGACATTTGTACCGTGATCCATAGCTGGTTCTGGATTTAATCTATCAGCAGAATAGCCATTTTCAATGCTTACAAACGATTCACGATCTACTACACGTGTTCCAAATATAGCCGTATCATCGTCTACTCCTGTATCAATAATTCCAATTTTTACACCTTCACCCTCAATTCCTAAACTATGTAAGACACTCGCTCCCGTTGAATCTTGGATTTCTGTATTTATACTACTCTTACTGAGGTTAGGTTCTGGAATAAATCGAGGAGAGCTCTTGAAAATACGGTTAGGTTCCATTTGGTAAATTTTATGATTATAGTTCTCGAAGAAAGATTGTTTTGTTTCAGAATCATTGAATTTAATATGAATTACAGGAAAATTACAGAATTTCCTATTAATTAAAGGTTCAAAGCGGTCTAAATTTGGGATTTTATCATAAAACATTATCAAAAAATCTTTTGAAAGCTCTTTTTTTGAAAGATTTTTAGAAATATAAGGAAAAGAATTCTGATTATCAACAAAGCTAATAATTGGATTTGTAGAAGTGAAAATGACGGAAGTAGTAATCAGAAAGATTGGAAAAAAGACCTGTAGAAACCTGTATCTTGTAGGAAACATCATATTCGATCACTAGGAAATATCTTATAACCAGCTGAGTACTGTTGAAAGGTTTTTGAAGGAGCTTTCTTCTAATTGATGAATCTGGAGTCCTTTTCCCACTTCAACAGAGAAATCTTTTGTGCCAGCAGCAATCCATGGGCCAGAGTTCATAAATCTAAGGGATATCTCATGTCGTTGCTCTAAAGTTTCGGCTCCCCTGATTACATTGTCTCCTTGAATTATAATTTGATTTAAGCCTTCAATTCCTGAGGTTTCTAAAGAAATCTTTATTTTGAGATGTGTAAGAGCAAGCGATAATTTTCCTTCGTCTCGGTCTTTTGTTAAATCACGAACAAATCTAGCACGTACACGTTTTTGAGTAATTTTATCTGATTCTGCTGTTATAAATGGTAGGATTTCATTATTTAAAATCTCTGTTGATAGATCTTTCGGTTCTAAAAGAATTGTTTTAACCGATGGTAAATAGATAAACCGGAACAACCGTTTAAGTGCCGTGGATCTAGATGAAAATTCAGCAAGTAATAAAATGGCATGTTCACTGATGTCTTTTATGGAAAAAATACCTTTGACTTTACTATGATCTTCTGGTAGATATTTCTCAACACTAAAAGCTTTTTGACGCTTTTTAATATGAGAGAAAGGGATTACCTCTGAAAATTGATAGATTTCCCACCACACATCAGAGATATCGAGTATTTCAGAGAGCTTTTTTAGTTGTTTGAGTCTTGAGTCCTTCATATTACTAATAAAACTCATAGTAGTTTCTCGATTTTCATTTGAAAGAAGGCCATTAGGTTCCAATTCAATTGAGGTGTTTTCCCACTTATCTACTAATCTTTTAAAGTAATGAGTAGGAAGATGTGATAAAAATGAATATTCTGCCTCAATATCCATGAAAATAACTCCTAGAATTCATCAAACTAGTATTATTTCTATATCTCATCAAAGAAACTTTGAGCTAGAGTCTTAAAAGCATTATCGACCTGAATATTCTCTTTAGCGGAGGCGGAAATATGTCCTATTGCTTTAATTTCATTGGCAAGCTGGCCCCCTTCATCTTCCTCAACCATCCGATAATCTTCAAGATCAGTTTTATTACCAACTAAGATTGTTTGGATAGCAGCTTTTGTTTTTCCAGGCTGACCACAAAACTGCATTAATTCTTTGTACCAGGGATCTTTGATATTCTCCAAAGATTCAGCTCTAGTCACATCATAAACAAACATTGCAAGATGGGCCCCTTTGAAGAACATATGTCGTATTGCAGCAAACCGCGCTTGTCCGCCAATATCATTTATTGAGAGTGTTACTGTTCGTCCATCATCCAACTTGACCTGTTTTGAAGAAATATCTAATCCAACTGTGAGTTGATATGAATGTCGAAAGCGTGCATGGACGAATTGTGAAATTAATGACGTTTTTCCAACTCCTGGATCGCCAAGTAGTACTAATTTAAGAACTAATTTCTGTTTCATGATCTTAATCCCTGAACCTGCTTTGTAACTGGATATTTCAATCTCATCCTTTTTAATCATTTGTTTTATATTTATTATCAGTAGTGGAAAATTAAAATGAAGAAAGTATCCTTGAGTTTGTCAATCATTCGTTTTATCAAAGAAATAGTTTATGTTTTTTTTTACTTTCGAAATTCGTAGTTACATCCACGTTATGTTATGAGATAAATCGAATTTAATATCCTTTTCTTATATGAAATAATTGATACTATGATCTTTTTTTGCTGAAATTAGATGATAGAAAAACCAGCTAATCTAAAAAATTTGAGAATTCATCACAAACGATGTAAATAACGTCTTTGCCAGACTTTCGTCGTAAATTGTAGAGAAAAAGCAAATTTAGATACAAGAAGTATCCATCGAAAAGTATCGATTACTGGTTGAATTCTTGATTTCCTTCTTGTATTGGGATAAAGAGTTTTTATTGGAATCTCAATAATTCTTTCATTTAAAATCCATGAAATAATTAGAATTTCTGTTTCTAAATCAAATTTATTCTTCGTTAAGCCAATTTCGAGGATACGACGTAAAGTGTCTGTTCTATAACACCTAAAGCCGCATTGTAGATCATGTAGATCCCAGTTCAACCAAAAATTGGACCAACTTGAAGTTATTTTGTTTGAGATCCAATTTATAGGAGGCATTTGATTATAATCACGTTTACCTACAATAATATCCACTCTTGGGTTATGATTTATAGTTTGGATAAATCTAGGAATATCTCGTACATCATGTTGTCCATCAGCATCAACTGTTAAAACCCACTTCACATCAGGGAATTTATCAATAATGATGGCAAAGGAATTTCTTAGGATGTATCCTTTTCCTCTGTTATTTCTATTTCTAATAATCTTGATACCTGATTCCCGTGCAATACTAGATGTATTGTCTGTTGATCCGTCATCAGCAAGAATTATCTGGTCTGGAGAAAATATTTCTAATAGCTGTTGAATAACTTTCGGTAAAGTATTTTCTTCATTAAACGCTGGCAATAGAACGAAGAAATCAGATTTTCCCAATGTTCAAACCTTAGAATCTCGAATTAGACATTCTTTATCTGGATTTTATTATTTGATACACTTCTACAATATTATTCTGGTTAAAAAGAATTCTATCAAAAGTAATTTAGCTTATTATATTCCTTTAACTATTGATGAAATATATGAATTTGTTTCATCATTCGTAATTATTTTCAGAATAAATAAAAAGTTATGAAAAAACAGAGTAATTGATAATCTTCACTAGATTTTTTGTATGAAACTCTTTGTAATCAACAAAATCTGAATTAGGAAATACTATTATACCCTAGTAATCTTAACAATAAAAATAATTGTCTCCATCCATCTATAATAAGATTATTTGATGTATATTCAAAGGAAGAGCTCTTATGCATGTTGAAAAGTCAGTATCTAAATTTGTACGAGAAATACTTGAACAAGACCCTTCACTTGTTCATGAACTTCAGCAAAGAAAAACTGCTCAGCGGGAAATCGCTAAAAGAATAAAAACACAGCTGATAAAAGAGGGAAATTTTATATCAAAAGATCCTGTTAAATTAGAGGGCAATGTTGCAGTTGCCATAACTAGATATCTCAAAAAACTACGAATACAACAGGAAGAGCTACTCGGTGTAAAATTAGTACAAGATATTCTGAAAAAAGGGACTACTGAGGTTACAGATGGATTGAAACATTACAAAATCCGTTTTCATGAAGATACAGATATTCATGAAGTCTTAAGGATTTTAGTTAAACAACTAGAACGTAATGACATATGTTCTGTGTACCTTAATAATAGTGGAAGTGAGTTTTATGTTAAAAAGATGGCTGAGCAGTCTTTTCTAGATGAGACTGAAGTTATTAAGGCCATTGACACTCTTAAACTCCAAGATTCTCTCAGTTTACTTAAATTAATGTTACCAACAAAAGCTCAAGAAATTCCAGGTATTCTAGCACATGTTTCTTCATTACTTGCTGACCAAGCTATTTCTATTTATGATACCATGGTTCAACACACTGACCATCTAATTATTATTTTCGTAATAAACGAGCAAAATGCTTCAAAAGCAAGAGATATCCTTTTAAAATTGAATAATGACGTTTCATTAAATTAAGGGAGAGGAAATGGTTAATATGAAACTGGTTTTACTAGGTCCTCCAGGTTCAGGGAAAGGTACACAAGCAAAGCTCATAGTGAAAGACTTTAATATTCCACAAATTAGTACAGGAGATCTACTAAGAGCAGCAATCAAAAAAAGCACAGAATTAGGATTAAAAGCAAAAAAATTTATGAATACGGGAAAATTAGTACCTGATGACATTGTTTTGCAGCTTTTGAAGGAAAGATTGAATCAAGACGACTGTATAAGAGGATTCATTTTAGATGGTTATCCACGGAATTTGAGTCAAGCTCAGGATCTTAAGATGATAACTAACATTGATTTTGTTATTAATATTGAGGTAAATTACGGTCTTTTAATTGAACGAATTACTGGCCGCCGAACCTGCAAACAATGTGGAGCTATTTACCATATAAAATACAGTCCTTCAAAGAAGGAAGGAATCTGCGACAAATGTTCAGGGAGATTATTTCAAAGGGAAGATGATGTAGAAGAAACTGTGAAAAAAAGGATAGCTACATATGAACATGAAACAAAACCTCTAATAGAATTTTATCAACAGCAAGGAATTTTAGAGAGATTAACAAGCGATGGGACAATTGATGAAATGTACCAAAAATTTTCCTCGCTTCTAAGAATGAAATTTCAATTACAAGAGTGAAATTCCTCTTAATAACGAAGTTTTGAATCCTATTAATTCTCGAAACATTTTTTCAAAAGAGTTGGCCTATTTGGGTCAATAATTTTACCTCTACGGAGATATTCGCATCCCTGGGATCACCACTGAGTAAAAAAATCAGCTTTTCTCCTCTTTCAGGGTTTGATTGGAGTAAGAACGAACATATTTCTGCATCTGCAGGATTTTCAGCAAAAAAAATGAACTTTCGTGTTTTTCTGATCAAACCTTTTGATGCAATAATATCAGGTTCTGCACCCCTTCGTGTGAGATTTGTGAAATTAAGTTCAACTGCCCATCCAGCTCTTTGTAAACGACTTACAACTTCTGAGCGGATATTTTCATCCTGCGAGATTATTGGAGTTGGAGAGCTAGTAACCTGAGGTTGTTCTTCAATAGATTCACTTATTGGTCCCTCAGGTAAGGAATATTCAATTTCTGAAGAAGAAATCAATGGATCAGAAGTTATAATTGATTCTTGGGGCACCTGATGTGCTCTAAATAATCTTTCTAAAGCTATTGTTTTTTCATGGTCATATTCAGGTGTTGGATCAGATATTGGTTCAATTTCTGCCTCTTGTAGTTCCTCAGTTGGTACATACTCTTGAACAGTTGGTAAAATTGGTTCTTGATCAGCCAGTTGTGGTTGAATTTCTTCAGAAGTCGTAAATAGCTCTTGAAGCACTTCTACTGTTGGTTGTTTGATTTTATGAGATGAAATAGCTCTTGAAACGGTCAAATCTAATTCAGGAACCTGAAGGGTTGCTAACCTCTCTCCTTCTTGAGAAATATCCTGAGTAGGAGTTTTTCCCTCTGGAAGCAGTTGATCGATAGGAAGATCCAGATCTTTCCGCGAAAAATGAATGTCAGCGTGTAATTGTCCCCTTCTACGAGATATTTCTAAAATTTCTCGAATTTCTCGAATTTTTTGACCTAATTGAGGGTTTATATCTTGTAATTGAGCCTCTGACACTTGTTGAATGTAAAAATCAGCTTTAGAATAATGGTTCCCCTCCAAAGCATGAATTATCAAGAGGAGAATAGCTTTAATAATATATTCCTTGTTTTTATCAGTAATTTTAAACTTGATGAGTTCTTCCAGCATCTTATTCCTTTGCCAATCCTTCCCTATCCTTTCTAATAGTATAGCTTTATCATAGAGAACCTTAATTACCCATAAAGAATCCTCTGTGAAAGTGAATTTATCATAACAAAGATCTAGATATGCGACTGCCTTCTCAAGGTAACCTCTTTGGACATAGCTTGAACTAATTTCATAAGAGACTACTCCTTGGAAATGTGCAATTTCAAGCTGACAATTAGTGTCTCCAAGAATTCCAGCTTTATTAAAAGCTGTTTCAAGAATATCTAGACTGAATTCTTTCATATTCTCTTGATAGTATAAATAAGCTGAATTTCGATACAGGACAATCGCAGATTTAGGTTCATCCTCCAAATCCGCAGCTATTCTGTACAATTTTGCAGAAGAAACATTATTTCCTATTTTGTTATAAGAAAATGCTAAATTGCGAGCTACTAATGAAATAACCTCTATATCAACCTCCACCGTTTTACTTTTAGCCAGAGTAAGGGCATTTTTCAAAATTATGGTTGAACATTCATGTAATTTTATTTTCTGGAATTCAATACCAAGTCCTAGAAGAAGTTGGGCATATATTACTGGATTTACTGGGTTTACAGGAAAGAATTCAGCCGCAGTATTAATATATTCAAGTGCTATTGCAATCTCTCCTTTCTTTCCATTAGCTAATGCTATATATGCGAAAGAAATGCCAATGATACTATTTAGTGAGGGTGAGGCTTCACTTGCAATCTGAACTGCCCTTTCAAAAGCAAAGATGGCTTCATCTATTTCATTTTCGTTTAGGGCTTGTTTTCCTTGTTCTATTACCTGATTAAGCTCTGTTCTAAGTTCTGTCATACTTTCCCAATCTAATATAAGGTTACCAAACTTAAGTTTAACTCATCTTTGGTTGATAAAAACAAACTTAAAAAAATAAAGACGATCTACTCCATTTAGACCCAATTAAGGAGTTTAACGGCTGAATCCTCCTCTGTGGATAAATCTTCTCAGTGATTCGAGAATCAATCCGAAATATCAAAGTACGGTGAAACCAATGAATTATATCAGACGAACGTTATCATTAAGTATCATTCTGCTGCTTTTTATGAATATTGTTGCTATTTTCTCAATAGCAGATAATTCGGCATTTTCTGGATTTCTAGATCAATCAGTTCAAAAAGAAGTTGGTCAAGAAACCACGGTGTCTAATCATGATCCCCAAGCGAAAATTGGTAATGTTATTACCTCAGGGAAGACCACCCTAAAAACAGATAAAGATACTTATGCCCCAGGTGAATGGCTGGAAATTACTGCTGAAAGTACCACAGAAGAGATGAATGGTTCTCTGGAATGGAGTTTAGAATCTCCCATTAGTGAGGTTTCTTTCGATTTTGAAAGTGAGATCCAAGATATCTTTGAAGATAGCGCCTTTGATTCTCCTTCCCTTCCAGATTGGACAAATGACAATTTCTACTCTATTGAGGCGACTTCTGGTTACTTAAACCTAACTGAAATCGCGGATGTTGACACAGAAGATGCTGAAATCTTCTTTAATACTTCAGAGTTAATGCCTGATAGATATGAGATCTCATTTGATTATTTTTCCCAAGGTCAGAACCTCCTCATGAATCCTGGATTTGAAGGAGGCAATACAAATGGTTGGGATTTCAATAGCTCATACGTCAAAGTAGTTGAGGATCCTATTAATGCCTCAGATGGGAGTTATTATCTTGAAATCAACGGTACAGAAGGGTATTTATTAAATCAAAGTGTTAATTTGGTGGGAGAAGACCGGTTAATCGTATTTGTGGTAAAAGCTACTGGAGTAGGAAGTGACAACTTTTGGGATCTAAGACTTGAGGCCTATAACTCTTCAGGAAATAGAATTGGTTACAAAATTTCTTCTGATGACTCACGAGATTATACACCAGATGACAAAGGCTATGTTACTCAAGTTCTGAGCTGGAAAACTCCTGAAAATACCACTCAAATACGGGCAATTTTCTACGGTCGTGATGCAGCTGTTGATGATTATTATACTGGGAGGTTAGATGAGTGCTATTTTTATGAGGTACCCCCAGATCTAACTTTTTCATACTGGCACGAAGAAGGTGAAAATAGTCAATGGGAAAACAGAACGATTGCTTCTGTAGCTATTCATGAATGGGTAAATGAAAGTTTCAAGATTGATATGGCTAGAAACGATTTCAAAACCTTTAGATTTATCTTATCAGATGATAATACATTTGCAAACAACCAAACCTCTTATTGGTTAATAGACAACACTAGAGTTGATCGAGTAACTGTTCCAGCTGATGAAATGGGTCCTATTATAAAATCAGCTTATCGTGAGACTTTCCAAGGGCAGATCAGTTCCACTTGGATACATCATGGCTTAAGTGAGGAACTTGTAAGTACATATGACATTGAGGTCGAGCCTTTCGAGAATGAGACAACTCCGTCTGATTGTCTTGCTACAATACAATTGCAATTACCAACCCATCAAATCTATTTTGGTTCATGGATTTTTGTTTATCAAATACATCGAATTGACAATGATAACGAATATATTGACACTAAATCAATTAATATCTCTTTAACAATTGAAGATTCAATGAATTACGTTGTACAAGATATATACATGCATCGAGGATTTACTAATGAAACTCATGGTACTGGGAATGACACACAATCTATCTTCACTGAGTATTTTGAAAAAGAGTCAGATATTGAAGCACTTTCCCCTGGTGATAATGTCACAATATTAGGATTCCTTGAAGCAAATTCAACTATTGGTGAATACTATAGTCTCGATTACTTAAATCTTTGGTCTGTTTGGGTTAACTATCGTTGGGATAGTAACTGGTATTCTCGTGAGAATATAACTTGGAGAGAGACCGAATATATTCAATATAACAAAGAAGGAGAGACTATACTGGATGGGAATTTTACTACTCCGCTTAATAATGCTAGGACCATGGGTTTGAATTTTAAGATTCCAAATAGGGGGATATACGGAAAATTTTCAGCAAACCTGACTATCAGCATTATTGGAAGTAATACGAAGCCTGGTGGTGTAGGTGGAGATCCCATAGGCTTAACAATCCCATTAGATCTTCCACCTATCAAGTATAAGATCAATATTGTTCAGGAACATTTACCTGCGACAAATTATTATATTACTGATTACCTAGGTGGTAATGTCACTTTAGAATTCTTAAATTATAATGAAACTCTTGAGCTTGATTATCCAAACCGTAATATTTCAATAAATCTTCCTATCCCAATGAAAGACTTAGAGTTAACGATCTTTTTAGACAATCTGGATCAATCTCCTTCTGAAATAGATATTTCACAGCAATTACACTACCATTATATTGGAAGAACGGTTTTATGGTTTGATCCGATAGATCCTAGCCTTGAGGCTGGAACATATGCCTTTCGAATTCGCTGGAATACCCCCTATAAATTAGGGGTTCACGATCAAGAAGAATTAGATATAACCCACTCTATTCAAGTAAAAGGGGCTCCTTTCGTTGTTCCTGCAGAGGGTATGTTCAATCTCAAGCAAGGAGACCAAAAAACTATTAATTTCACCGTCCATATTGATAATTCAACAGGAAGAATAATTGGAGGATTAGATTTAATTGGTTTCTTAGATGGTAATCAATCCAAGGGCAATTTAGTTATCTATGAAGAAGCGGGGGTTTACAATATTGACCTAGATATTGAAAGAGATGCTAAAGGGAAGGTATATACAATTGATATCTTCATTGTTGGACATTCCGAGGCGATAGGAACAATAAGTTATACAGTTATAGAAGTTCCAAGTGAAACAGAAGAACAAGAATCTCCTTTCGATTTTGCCATCGGAATTGGAGGATTCCTATTCTTTGTTCTTGTCTGTATAGGTGTCATTGGTGCCCTTCTTTGGGCAAATAAATCTTTAAAATAAGTTTTAACACATAATACCTCAATTATTGTCAAGTCATTGGCTCAAATCTATTATGTGATTTCTGTGTAAAGATTAGCGAGTTTTTTTACAGACTTATCGATATCATGATCTCTTAAAGCGATTTCACAACTAGCTCGCAAATTTTCCCTAAGTTTTTTGTCTGCTGCAAGCCGTCGGATTTGTTTTGAAAACTCCTCGACTGTTTTTCCTTTAAGGCATTCTCTTTCAGATGATAACCAGTCAAAAACAGGATGGTCCCGAACTACTGGTATTTTTCCATAAGCCATACTTTCAAGTAGGGCTATTCCTTGATTTTCTTCTCTACTGACATAAAGAAATATATCTGCGGCATTCCAAAGAGCCTCTAATGTTAATCGTGAAACATACCCAGTGAAACGGATGTTTGGAGTTCTTCTTGCAAGTTTAAACTTTTCTCTAAGGAACGAGGAATGTGCAATGGTTCCTAAAGGTAAATATTTTCCTATCCAAAAGAATTGGTGCTCTGGAGTTGCAAGAGCCACCTCGGTAAATATGTCTGGTGCCTTGCGAAAAATACATAATCCTACTGTGATAATAATGAGCTGCTGATCAGAGATTCCAAGATTTTTTCGTGTTTTTATCCTTATCTTAGGTTTTTTACGTATTTTTGTTAGATCAATTCCATTAGAGATTACTCTAATTTGAGACGGATTATATCCATAACGTAGGAGAATTTTTCGATTATAATCGCTTACTGCGATAAGATAGTCAGCGTAGGAATAGAATTTCGTTAAATAAGGTATAAGAGCAAAATTTATTCGATTGGAAAGTAAAAAGCTATTACGAAAATCCTCAATCGTGGTGTGACCAGTCATTAATATTTTATAACTTCTCTTTTTTCGCTTGAGAATTTTTGCCTTCCATAGAGATTGAGGGAGGGATGTCTGAAAATGATAAATGTCATATGGGAACTCTCTTCCATTCACATCAGTTTTTATTCCAAATTCTCTTAATTTGTTTGCTAGCCTAATAGCTGAACTATAAACACCACTCCCAACAAGACTTTTCTCTAGATCAAGAATGAAATTCACTTTCATCTGACGGCACTTTCTCAAATCATTATTGTGGCATTCAGGAAAACTTTATTCCTTTTTGGTTTCTTTTGTTTTTACACATTAGGAAACTTTTAAGCTAAACTTGTAAAATACAAGAGTAAGATAAAATGTTAGACCTTTCAATAATTAATCTTTCTTCTGACCCTCTTGTTATCTTACGGCGAGCAAGATTATCAGATCTTGAATATATCAAGGAAATTTCACATGCAGAAATGGATGAGGTAGTACCTCAATATTGGAATTGGGAAAGTTGGTTTTCTGACATCTCCAAGTATTTAATTGGAAATCATCATAAGATCTTTATAATTGAAGTTCAAAAAGCCTCGGGGGGGTATCTCTGGGTGAACGAAGAATTTAATGCACTGTGGATAACAGCTATTGTCCTTCAAAATAATTATCAAAGAAAGAGTATTGGTTCAAAAATAATGAATTATTTAATCGAGGAAACACATAAGGAAGGAAAAGAATTCATTGAACTAGGTGTGCAACATAACAACAAAAATGCTCAAAATTTTTATTCAAAATTAGGTTTTGAGCAATTTGATCATATCCAGACTGCAAATACCGATTTATTCAGATTAAACCTGAGTAAATTAAGAAAAAATCGTGATATTTGACATATATCATATATAGTTATAGGAGAATGTTACATATAGTTCTATCAGTGATTACATCGTTGATGATTATTGTTGGCCCTGCCTCCAAAAAAATTGTCAGTATAGGAAGGCCATCAGCAGTCTCTAGATTTATACAATGAATGTTTTTAGATTTCATTAGTTCTGTAGCCTTATAAAGCATTTCCTCTAAATTATCCCCTTCTATGTCAAACTGCCTATAACCCTGGTTAAACGGGGTTGCGATATAAAATTTATTTGACCTATAGCGTAGAATGTTTGTAACAGTAGCAAAAATATTCCGTAAACTATATTTTAGCAGATCGGCCTGGTCTTCAGTCCAAACGTCAGCCATACATCTTCACAACAATATTAATGCTTCTGAATTAATGTAATAATTCATGGTTACCCATATAAAACTTTGCAAAAGTCATTTTTGCTTAGTATCATCTATTCTATTATAAGATGAACTTCAGGGGGGAAATACGGAAAGCTGGAACATTATGTGAAATTTAGCTTTCTCTAAAGTATTGGAAAAGCGTATGACAGCTGCAGTTATTAAATGATGGTTATTTTAAGATCAGTGGTGCCCCAATGAATGCGAAATCTTTGGAAATAATTGAAATTTCACGACGCAAACCATTGAGGTAAATTTCATTACTCCACTTTTCAGGGAATATTTTTAGCAGATTAGGCTGAATTTTCCTGATTCCAGGAGTTGATTCCTCATATTTTTTATTTGGAGATTCAAGTGAAATCTCATTCACCACTTTTCCCTCCGCAAATTCAGAAATAAGAACTCGCATAGGAGCTGTGGGTGAATCAAATTCCTCATAGCTTTCTGTTGTCTTCCTTAGCATAACCAGAGGTTCTTTGAACGGAAAAACCAGTTGAGCTAAGATAATACCTCGACCGAATGCCCGACGTACATAACCTGTTGATTCCTCTTCCGTTCTTAACGCGTTAAAAGAAAACTCTTGTAAGTTATCACCTACTATCATGAAATCGTAAGGGGGAGGGAAGACAAAAGGTTCAGTATTGAAATGGTTGTCAAGCCATTTTTCTTCTGGAATAACCAAACCAGAAATGTATCGTGTGTCTGTGGTAATTGTTTGTTTATAAACAGAGAATTTGGTCCAATAAATTCCCGCACCATAAAGTAGGATGTATGAACTAGTATTGTAGATTAATCGTGAAAAATCTACTGGAATAAATATAACGCTTGCATTATTAATGGATTGAATAGTCTGCCCCTTATAGAGCCATGTCGAATCTGCTGGTCGTGCTATTTCAGAAAATGATATCCAATCAGATATCACAATTAATGATTTTAATCGTCCTAAGGGGGATTTTGTCAAGCCTAATGGTCTTTTTCTCATCTAACCAAGCCTCTACAACAACAAAATTATTTACATTTCTCTGGTTAAATAGCTTAGCATCACGAATTTTTATTCGTAAGTCTTCATCTTTTTTCCAAGTGTGTGTTTAAATGAGTTATTGTATTATTTTTATCTATTCTACGATGTGTTTTATAGTACAATTTTTTCTAGGACATTGAATAATTACTATAGAATAACGTTTTGCTAAATTAATAGGTTAAAAAAAGGAAAAAAGCGTGAGGATATGAGGATCCCTTTTAAACGCCTTGAATAATCGGTGTTCGGAATAATTGTGTTGTTAGTATGTTAAAAACGTATATGAGAAAAAGTGTAACAACACCAATCCAAATACTGGCATTCCACTTTTCGATCTCGCCACGTTCAGGGATTAATACATACTTAATTAAGAATATTATAGCTAGATAAACTAGGACTGGTATGAGCTGTGCAGCAGCTCCAGAGAATATATTAGTAGGATCTAGTCGCCCTATACCGCCAATAATGGCTCCAATTACTACTGCTACAAGTAAGACAATCACTAATGCAACCAATAATAACCTAATTATATATCCAGTTTCGGTTTCTTTTTTTCCTGCAATCAATCTGGTACCAATATATAGGATAATGGCGACCAAGAGAATTGCAATGATTATTAGAATCAGAGTGGGTATTTCATCTAATTCTATTTGTTGTAAAGCCATGAGTATCACCATAACTTATTTGAGTGAGATAAAAGAATGTAAATAGCAGTATCTGGAAGAAAGATAAAAACCTCATTGTCCGAAGTATTAACTATTATCTATTATGAAGACTCGTGGAGCTTCATTGTTAGACGAAAAGCCTTCTCTAATAGAGATACAAATCCTCCAGTAGAGCATTTCTGGGCTGATTCAAAGGCTATTCTAGCTGAATCAGAAACAAGTTCGGGATTTTCAAGAAATTTAATAATAGCTTGAGCAAATAAATTTGAATCTCCAGGTGGAACGAGAATACCGTTTTTCTCGTGAATATAGTCTAGTACTCCTCCTCTAGCAACCCCAATAACTGGAAGTCTTTGACTCATTGCTTCAATAACAGTTAATCCCTGTGTTTCCGTGTCACTAGGGGTAACCATAAATTCACCCATTCTGTAGATATAAGGTAATTTTGTATGACTAATAAACCCAGTAAAAGCATAATTCTTTAAGTTCAGTTGTTCAGCTTGATTTTTGTACATTTTAAGGTGAGGACCATCACCAACTACTAAAAGAAATGTGTTTGGATATAATTTTTCCACTTGTTTAAAGGCTCTAAGCATTACTTCTAACTTTTTTTCATATGATATCCTCCCACAATAAAGAATAATGCGGCGTTGTGGTTTAATTCCAAATTTATCACGAATTTGCTTTTGAAAAATTTCCTCTTCATGAGAACCATGATCATTCTTGAAAAAAACACTTGAAATCATGTTTGGTAATGCGTAAACAGGGGGTTTTACACCATGGGTTCTTAAAGCCTGTTGGAGAGTTCTCGATGGAGTAACAACAACATTTGAGTACTTGTAAAACCATCGAATATAAGTCCAAGCAAAACGTCGGAACCAAGCAGTGAATCTTTCAGCCTGAAAACCAGCAATCAAATGTCCTGAATATTCTGCTAAGTCAGTGTGATAAGTATTCAAAAGAGGAAGATCATAGAAGACACGAGCTGTTAATATAGCACCATATCCTAAACTAAAAGGTGAATGACAATGGATTAAATCAAAATTTTCCTTTCTGATAGCTTTTGTGAAAGATAAGCCCGGTAGTGCGATATTATAACCAGGATACGGTGGAAATGGAAAACTCCTTAATTCATAAATCGGAATTCCTTCCATTTCGAAGGGTTTACTTTTTTTAAGTTTTGGTACAAAAATAGCAAACTCATGTTTTTTTCTAAGGCTTTGAACTTCGTTGATAATTGAAATAACCACCCCGTTGAGATTTGGAACCCAACTGTCAGAAAAAATTGCGATTCGCAACGTATCAAACCCAGATGGTTTTAGAATACTGTTCAAATGGATAGTACTAACCATAGAAGTGTTAACAACACTCGTACAGAATGCTATCTTTTCAGAAAAAAAGGTTCTGGTTCAAGATTTATATTGCACTATCTAAGGAATTTGGTAGATAATTCCTTATTTTCTGAAAATTCATGGATCAAATCCACTAGAAAGACACATTTTTGTTTCAAATCTAAATTTGGCGATATTGAATAGTATCGCTTGGTTTAGCAATTTTCATTAGTTCCTGTTTTAGGATATTCGGAATTTTGTCAGATGTAGGAGAACACGCTGCTGCCATTCGATGACCTCCTCCTCCAAAGACCTTCGCAACAGTAGATACATCATAAGAGGATTGCTCGGTTTTTGTCACACGAAAACTCACACGTACAGGTTCTTGAGCGGATTTTGAATAGACTAAGGCGATAACTGCAACATTTCGCTCAAAAAGAGGTAGAAATGTTTCTTTAGCTAATTTACTGTTGATTGCTTCCCGTGTATCCAAAATAAGTATCCGAGGCAGGTTTGGAGTGTTTTTAATGAATTTTATTATCTTCTTCTGTGTTTCATCGTAAATTGTCCGAATTTCACTGTATTTCTCTTTTAACCATGACGTTGATAGAATTTGACGGCCATTTTTCGCTAATAGCTCGCTAATAAGACGAAGAACATAAGGGTCATCACTGTTCATGCTTAAAACAATGTCCAATATACGGTATTCAGGAGGTAATTGTGCGATATCTGCTAGGTGTCCAAGCTCCCTAATCTCCTCAGCAATGGGGTCGTTCTCATATTCCAAGAATGTAAAAACAATATCAGTTGCTGAAGCGGCATTAGGATCCACTTTATCATCCTGTGTAAGTCGGTGTGTTTCCAATAACTCTTCGTAATTAGATTTATGATGATCAATATTAATAGAATTTCCAACCTTTGGTAAATCACAGGTAAAATCTACAGATAGCTCTGTACTAGATAAATTTTTGGCCTCCTTAACTGTGGCATAAATTATCTCAATGTCAAATCCAAATTTCCGTAAAAATAAAGCAGCACAACAGATTCCATCAAAATCTGTATGTGTCACAATTCTCACAGTTCTTTCCCACATTTAAAGCAGTATTTGGATTCATTCGTGTGCCTTGGAGTCCGACATTGAGGACAGATTTCAGAAGTCTCCAACCCTCCTTGTGGAATGCCGTTCTTTTGTTTCTGTAATTCAAGGGCTACTCTCTGTTCAATGGGTGAACGTGGTTGAGGCCGTCGTGATGCTAATAGATAGTAAATTATACCTAAAACAATAAAACCACCAATAATAACCAAAAAGAAAATATCTTGTGATGCTGGTCTTATTACTTCGAAAACAAACAAGCCATTAGTTGGAGCTTCATCGGTATTCTCTATCCTCAGATTCAACCATAGGATCGCTTTACCTGCAGCTAATGGTTTCCAAGAAGCAATATACATATTGATCCCCTTATCAAATGTAATTTGATTAAAAGATCCATTAGCTTCAATGACTGTACCATTAAAAGGTTCTAACTCTGTGTCCTCAACAGTAATTTGAATTTGCGTTGAACCTTGTGTTGTAGGAGAAGATGTGAGAAGAATATCTAATTGTAGCTGTTGATCTGCAATCATCCAACGGAAGGTATGATTTATTACTTCTAGATTGTTTAAATGGGGATTTATCCCAAGATTATTGAATGGAAGTGTTCCTCCGAACACCACTACTTTTCCCCTGGAAACTGGATCCTCCCAGTATCCAGCAACAGGATATTCTTTGTTTTTCGGATCAAAAGCTGTTGCAAGAGCTTTTCCTCCTTTATCAGTTGAAATTCCTATAGATGTACCAGTATAATTAAATTTCAATCCCTTCCTTCTAAAAATTGGATCTGAAATACTTGTACTAGCATTGTTGAAACGAGAGAGGTTTGTGTTATCATTCTCAATACTGAGTCCATATGGTTCTAATAACTTGTTAATGGCTGTTTGGTTAGATAGAGTCTCTATTCCCTTATTTTCTAAGGATGGATAGGAAAGGATTAAGAGAGAATGGCCCTCTGCAATCCAATCTTGAATTGTAGAAATTTCATGATCAGAAATACCGAACTCGATGTCAGCTAACACAAGAATATGATATCCTTTCAAATCTTGTCCCGTGATTTTCCCAGAAGACTGTTTAGTTAGAACTAGTGGACCATAAGTGTTAATTAGACTGGTAGGACGGATAGCACCGTATGAATTCATCCCATAGGAGCGTTCAAGAAGTTGTTGCAATAAACTATACTTTCCTGTTGGTCCATCAGGAATGTATGAATCATTATCATACCCTTGATAAAAAAGGATATTACCACCTGGATATCTATTTTCGATTGTAATGGACAAGTTAGATAAGTAGGTTCCATTAGAAAATTGAAATGTGACGTATCCCTCTCTTTTTGCCATACTTAAATCTTCAGGAATTTTCAATGATAGATTCAAGTAATTTATTCCAACAGTAACTTTCTTTGGGAGTGTTCCTATAGTAATATTTATTGGAAGTTCTCGACTGGTATTTGTTTTAACAGGAAAGGATTGAGTTGTATTAAATTTTGTAAGATTTGTTTCAGTTGTTGAATAAAATGTCAGACGATACGTTCGATTTTCACCATTGATAGCATGACCAAAATACGTAAAATAAGACGATAATTCTCGTGGAGCAAAAGAAAATAACGGATTGCTTGTGTTAATTGTTTGCAATAGCTCGTAAGCTTTTGAAACATCTAGAAAACCATTTCCTTGAGTGATTGGTGAGGTGGAATTCATAAAATGAGCTGTTTCAAGAAGTGCTGCCTTTAGGGTGAGTGGTGATTTCTCTGGAAACGCTTCTTTTAAGAGAGCAAGGGCTCCTGATACAAAAGCAGCTGCATAAGAAGTACCTGTACGATATTTAAAGTCCCCAGTTTGATTCTGCCCAATAATATCAACCCCTGGTGCCACAATGTCTGGCCCCATTGTTCCAGAAGGCCGTGGTCCGCACGAAGTGGATGTGAATATATGAGTTTTGTTGTAAGCCATTCCAACAGCAATGGTTTCGGCGAAAATTGCAGGAGACGATAAGCTAGATGTGAAAGGACCTGAATTTCCCGCAGAGAAGACTGTTGTTATATTATGAGAGTTTATTTGGGCTATTAAACTAGAATTCAATGCATCTAGATGAATAGACCCTAGAGAAGCATGGATTATCGTTACATTAAGATCAAAAGCAAGTTTCAAGCCTTCTTCGACTGATTCAATGCTTGTAAACCCAGATGAATCAGTCACTTTAATGCTAATTAGTTCTGCTCCGCTAGCAATCTTAGAAATTATTGATCCAATGAAAGTTCCATGACCATTATCATCTTCCACATTAATCGAATCAGAAATAGTTGTATATCTCGCTGCTAGGTTTGTAATCCATTCGACATCATTGATCCCTGAGTCCAAAACAGCAATAGTGACGTTTGCACCTGTGAGCTCATCATCTATTAATTTTTGAGGATTAATAAGATTATAAATTGTGTTGAAAATCTTATTCTTATTTTGATTCCTACTAAACTTATTTACAATGTTTTGATCCCCCTCCATAATATGTATCAGATCTTTTGGCTTAGTGTATACTGTAGGAGTATTTAATGAAATGGAGGAAATTTTGATTTCTTGTTCTTGATGTATGAAAGCTGTCCCAAAATTAAAGTTAAAAGTACTTAGAAGAGAGAAGTGAAGAATAATAAATATAACAAAGCCATTTAGCTTAAATATATTCAGTCTACACATCAAAGAATCATCCGTTTTCAAACTAGAGCGCTAAGAATTTAATATTGTCAATATATCTACAATAGAATCAATTTCCACTGTTGGTAATATATTTTTCATGTGAGAATCGGAAATTCCTGTTCTTACTAATACAGTATCGACTCCAGCATTAATTCCTGCTAGAATGTCGGTTGATAAGCGATCACCAATATATACAGCTTCTGCTGGATCAGTACATCCCATATTTTCTAGGGTTACATCAATTAAAAAACGATTGGGTTTTCCTATTATTATATCAGGTTCTTTTCCACATGCATTTGTGAGTGCAGCAATCCCTGCACCTGTTCCTGGAACTAACGAGTTTTCCATAGGGAAGCTATTGTCCGGATTCGTACCTACAAAGAACCCATTATCATTTAAAATAACTTTCATGGCATCTGCTAGTTTACGCCAAGTGAGTTGACGATCCCACCCTATACACACTCCTTGCAGCTGCTCTTCATATTCTTGAGTTACATAAATATCATGCAACTCAAGTTCTTCACGTAAACCTTGTTCACCGATCATGAAGACCCGGTTGAAACACTTGTTTGCTAAATATATGGCAGCACCATAAGCAGAATTAATAATTGTGTAATTAATTGGAGTAAATCCTAATGATTCAAATTTGCTCTTAAAACCAAGTCGAGATAAACTGGAATTGTTGGTTACAAATCCTAACTTAAAACCCATCTGTTCCAATTTTTCTAGGATGGATTGAGCTCCTTCTATTGCCCGATTTCCCTTCCATACAACACCATCACAATCCATAAGCATATAACGCTTATTACTTAGTTTGATCCCCAATTTACTTCATATCCTTCATTCTGGAGATAGATGTATAATCATTTTCCTTGAACAAGTCAAATAATGATTCTTATTCAGTTGATTTAGAAAAATTGAGTGAAAAAAGCTTTTGAACGTAAATGATCTTTTAACGATTTATCTTCTTCTAAAAGTCTTTTCAAAAAGGATTTTGCCTTTTCAGGTTGGCTGAGCAGCAACCACGAGTTTAGTATTAGTTCTAAATCTTCTAGATGATTTCTAGGATTATTTGTGACTACTGGTTCAAGTAATTCAATTGTTCTTTTAAAATTTCGCAAATCATAGGCTAATTTAGCAGCTAAACGGTTCCCAGGAATATGATTGGGATCAGCTACAGCTACTTCATTTGCTAGGGCGTATGCTATCTTGAAATCTCTTTCTTGTATTGCTAATCGTGATAATTGTAGTTTGCTTTCATGAAAATCTGGATCTAACTCAATGGATTTTTGAAAGTTTTCTTTAGCTTTTGGAATATCATTCAATTGAAGTAAAGTTAAACCTAAATAGAATCGAATAACTGGATTGTTTTTCTCAATACGTATAGCATCTTCTAAGGCACGTTTTGCACGATCAGGGCGATTACTCTCTAAAAATAATTCAGCAAGTAAGAGTGAAATCTCCAAAGTTGGTTTTCCATACTTTTTTGCCCGGTAGAGCGCATCAATGGCTTCTTTATTTTGTCTTAAATTCTTCAAAACACGTCCCATATTGATAAAAAGACTTTGAGGTGGTTTTTCGGGACGAAACAGGGGTATTGCTTTTTGATATTCCTCTAGGGCTTTTTTCCAATCTTCATTTGCGTGATATGCGACACCCAAGCCATATTGTGCATGATGAGATTGGGGAAATCGAGATAGTATTTCTTGATAGATAAGTATTGAGCGCTTGTAATCTTTCTTATCCAATAAAGTTTGCCCTAGTAAAAGGCCTGGATCAGGCTGACGAGCTGTCTGAATAGCTTTTGTTAATATTTCTTCAGATTTTCGATCATCGTTCTGTTTATTGTAAATTATTGCTAGTTCTATAGGGATTTGAGATGATTCTGGAAGTTTTTTCCAAGCTGACTCAAGGACTTTAATAGCCTTTTTGGTATCCTCTTGTTTCCTGAGAACCCTACTAAGTAGAATTGGTATTTCAGGATCTTTTTTGTCAAATCGCAGCGCCTGTTCAAAACTTTTCTTCGCCTCATTATCATTTCCTAATCGGGATTCAGTTATCCCCTTTTTTACCCATAATCTGGCATTTTTCTTGTCTAAACTGACCGACTTAGTGAATGCTTTCTGTGCTTCAGAGATGAGGTTTAGATTAGTTAGTGCTATGCCATAATTAGCCCAAACTCCAGCATTTTGTTGTACTTCGTCATCAATTAATGCAGCCTCGAATTTTCTCCGCGCCTTTGACCATTTCTTCCTTTCTAATGCGAAAACTCCAGATCGTACTAATTTTAGAGGATCTTTTGCTTCCTTAATTCGAGGATTCACGTCAGTGCCTTCTGTTCTTTGTAGAAAACTTGGTTATTTCTCAAATAGATACTTGAACAGGATTTAGTATTGATTTTGAGAGAATGCATAACATGCGTAACATGTGTGTTTTTTAGTGTGTTTATTATAGCTTTCAATGTTAAACTAGCGACCAATAAGGTCTATAGTTTGATACAAAAGAGAAAAGGTGTCGAGAATTAATATAAAAGCCGAAAAGCTAACTGTTGCTGATAAAAAGACCATTAGAAACGCCAATATTGATGAAGAATTACATCCTCTGGAATTAAAATATGGAAAAGAACCTCCTATAGAAATAAAACCCGAAGATCGCTGGCGTTGGCATTAGAATTTACTTTTCCCTTATTTTCTGTTATTTAGAATCATTCCTATCAAAATTTTTTTCGAGATAGAATAGAGAAATATTTAGAATGTCGTCAAATATTTGTTTGAAGACATATAACCTAGAATCAAAAACTATAATTTTGATCATTAAAAAATGGTGGTTAAGTGATGTTTTCGGAAGATTATTAGGCTTTAAAATTCTTCTTTTGGAGACGATCTGCCAAGAAAAAAGCTGTTGTGAACAGTGAAAACAATACTAGATAGATTGCAGGCCGTATAATCAAGCTAGTAAACGAAATTATATTATTCATACCAGCAAACACGTTACTGATCGCTAAACCAGTTATAACGGGGAATGCAGTTAATATTAGTGTTCCTTTTCTTTCTAATGGGTCTTGAACACCCCAAAACAGAAGAAAAGTCCACCCCCACATCAT
>CP070695.1:4503347-4529313 GCA_020353515.1 Candidatus Heimdallarchaeota archaeon | reverse complement strand
ACCTGACCCTGATTTCTCTTTTAACTTATTTTTCATCTCTATTGTTCAAGCAGCGGAGATTCGAAACCGATCCTTCTCTTATAAAGAATTAGATATTTAGGCAGAATAAGTTAAAAGTGTAGACCTGACCCTGATTTCTTTGTTACAATCTCTGCCATAGTGACAGAAGATATTTATTACCTTGAGCCTTATACTAAGTCTTTTGCCAGGCGGTTCAGGATTGACAAGCTTTATTATGAGGGGAAGACAGAATACCAATACGTCCAATGCTTTTACAACGAGTTTTTTGGCAAGATTCTTTTTCTGGATGAGAAGATACAATCAGCTCAAATAGACGAGTATGTGTATCATGAATCCTTGGTTCATCCTGGGCTTATCACTCATTCCTGCCCTCGAAAAGTGTTAGTTCTTGGAGGAGGCGAAGGGGCAACGATAAGGGAGGTGCTCAGACATAATATAGTTGAAACAGTGACCATGGTAGATATTGACAGGCAATTGATAGATCTGTGTCAGAAATATTTGCCGGAATGGTCAGATGGAGCTTTTTCTGATCCAAAAACTCATCTGATCTTTGGGGATGCCCGCAAATATGTTGAAGATACGGAGGAGAAATTTGATGCGATCATATCAGATTTGACTGAACCGGTTGAAAAAGGCCCTTCCATTTATCTTTTCACAAAAGAGTTTTTTGAAAAGATCTTCGAGATTTTAGCAGAGGATGGGATATTCGTCCTTCAGGCAGGGAGCGCTGATCCCTACTATCATCAATTTTATGTTTCTTTAGCATCAACCCTGGAAAAAGTCTTCCCTTTAGTTCGACCATACTGGTCTTTTGTTTTTTCTTTCGGCATGCCATGGGGTTTTATTCTGGCATCAAAGAAGGCGGATCCGCTTGAAATGGATGAGAAAGAAATCGCAAAGAGGGTCCGTAATCGCAGAATCAGAAAAATTAAATTTTATCATTCTACCCTTCACAAGGGGCTTTTTGTTCTTCCCCTATATCTGATAAAAGGTCTGAAGAGAACAGAGATTCTAACAGACGAAAAACCATTCATCTGGAAATTATGACTAGGAATAAAAGCATTAGAAAAGAAGATCTGTCAGAAAAAAGAGAATACCATACTCAATCGACTGGCATTTTTTTTAAGGTAAAGAATCTTCTTTATAAGCAAAATTCTCCCTATCAAAAGATAGAAGTATTCGAGAACGAGTATTTTGGGAATGTTTTACTCCTGGATGATTTGGTTCAGACGACAGAAAGAGACGAGTTTTTCTATCATGAGATGCTCGTT
Organism: Candidatus Heimdallarchaeota archaeon; assembly: GCA_020353515.1. Lineage (GTDB taxonomy): Archaea > Asgardarchaeota > Heimdallarchaeia > Hodarchaeales > Hodarchaeaceae > Hodarchaeum. The sequence continues at coordinate 4,528,021 of CP070695.1, read as the reverse complement.
CATCCTTCTCTGATTACTCATCCTGATCCTCTGGATCTTCTCATTATCGGAGGGGGAGATGGGGGTGTGCTCAAAGAAACTTTAAAATACCATATAAAAAATGTCTGTCTTGTGGAGATTGATCCCCATGTTATCGAGGTTTCCAAAAAATATTTTCCCTGGCTTTCGCCTTGCCTCAAAGATCAAAGAACAGAGCTTGTCATAGCTGACGGAAAAAAATTCATTGAAAAGATAGATCGAAAGTTTGATATTATCTTGATTGATTCCTCTGATCCTGTGGGACCTTCAGCTTCTCTTCACCAGAAGAGATTTTATGAAAAGCTAAAAAACTGTCTTAACAATGAGGGAATTGTAGTTGCCCAGGTGGGATCTCCTCTTTACAACTCGGAACTGATCAGGGAGAAAAGCGCCTCTCTTAAAGAGCTTTATAAGATTGTTAGTTTCTATGTGATTCCTGTTCCTACCTATCCAGGTGGGAGCTGGTGCTTTGTTTATCTTTCAGATAATGCTCATCCCCTTAGTATAAAGAGAGACCCTCCTTTAGGTCTCAATTATTTTAATCTGGAAACCCACCGCTCTGCTTTTTCTTTGCCGAATTTTTTGAAAGAGAAGTCAGAGTGACTTGGTTCGCTCGTAATCTAGCTTTCCTTCTTGGTGGCGCTTGGAGAGCACCTCGAGCATATCTTTTGTCATGGCTGCCAGATCATAGCTCGGTTCCCATCCCCACTCTTCACGGGCAGCAGAGTCGTCAAGGGAGTTGGGCCACGAGTCAGCGATTTCCTGCCTAAAGTCAGGCTCGTACTCACAGACAAATTCAGGGATGTGTTTTCTGATTTCCGCGGCTAACTCTCCTGCAGAAAAGCTCATGGCTGTGACATTAAAATCTGAATAGTGCTTCAGGCGAGAGGAATCAGCTTCCATTAAGTCCAGGGCAGCTTTGAGGCAATCGGGCATGTACATCATAGGGAGCCGTGTGTCCTCTCGAACAAAACAAGTATAATTTTTGTATTTTACCGCTTCGAAATAGATGGCCACAGCATAGTCTGTAGTTCCTCCACCTGGCAAGGTTTCGTAACTGATAATACCCGGGTAGCGGCACCCTCTGACGTCAAGACCGAAACGCTTGACGTAATAATCACAGAGGAGTTCTCCAGCAACCTTGGTGACTCCGTACATTGTTTTTGGTCTTAGGATTGTTTCCTGAGGAGTATTATCGAGGGGAGTCTCAGGACCGAAGGCCGCAATCGAACTGGGGATAAAAATTCTGGTCATGTCGTTATCAATGGCTGCTTCTAGAATATTATAAGTTCCATTCATGTTGACATCCCAGCACAGCTTCGGATTTTTCTCTCCTACTCCGGAAAGGATTGCAGACAGATGATAGATGGTGTCGATGTTGTATTTCTTCACGACTTCTTCGATGGTTTCTCTTTTAGAGACATTGATGAATTCGAATGGTCCCGAATCTCGAAGTTCTGGGCTGGGTTGTGTTCTATGACCTGTGGCGAGGACATTGTCATTACCGTATTTCTCTCTCAAGGCCATTGTCAATTCAGAGCCAATTTGACCGACAGAACCAGTGATCATAATTTTTTTCATTTCTTTTGCCATTTTCTTACCTCCAGGCTCTATAAGTTATTTTCAGTATGAATTGAAGAGTTTTTACTTATAAGCAGAAACCCGTTCCTTCGGGGCATTGAATAGAACTCCAAAAGCAGGTTTCCACGTGATAATTACTTTTTCCTTCTCTTCCTCGTGGCTGTTTTTCAATGCCATAATTAACCATTTTTCAATTTCGCTGTCAAGGCGAAATTTACTTATAGCATCTGAAAACATTTTTGCTAATTTTGAGATATTTATGAGTTAAGTTTATTTTCAATTTTTGATTTCCTCAATTTAGGCAGCTTGATTTTCGATAATTTTAGGAACCATATAACTAAAAAAAGTGATACACTCCCTGTGATAGCAGCTTGAAATGGTTTATTCACGGATGCACTAATGCCTGCTGCAATTAAAACCAAACCCAGAAGAAAGGGTCTCTTGAAGGATTTTTTTTTAAAGACATTAATCCTTTTTTCTTTTCTCATATATGCAAGAAATTCATGGTAACTTAAAGCAGCCAAAGTTATAGATGCTCCCAAAATCCAGATAAAATTAGAAAAGACCTTTAACCAAGGAATTTCAACAAATTCATTCATGAATTTATTTCAGATTCAATCTCAAATTCAAGCTGATTTCTTTTTGAAAATAAGATAACTCAGGAAACCAATTCCCCAGCATATATGCATAATAACCCAGGCTTAGCCCATTAGAATTCTCTGCTTCAGAGGAATGTTTTGTTTTGGCCCGCTGAGAAGTGCAACTAAAAACAGTGTAAAGATATAGAAAAGAAGCAGTAAGAGAAAATAAAGAGACAGATAAAGCTTGAAAAGCAGAAATTATCACAATTTATTCCATGCGAGAATTATCTGGAGCTGCCAATTTGGACATGATAATTATATATCGCCGTGATCAACGCAAGGGAAATCCAGAATATTATCCCAGGTTTTGCACCAAGAGGGATGGAATCCCCTAAACCAAAGAAGAAATGAGCGAGTTGGCCTCCGCCTAAGCCTAAAATGGCTGTGCGCATCCACTCAATATCAGAATTCCAATAAACCTTTAAACACATATATCCCGTACCAATCATAATGGCCAAATAGGCAATAAGGGCTTGAATTCCAAGCTCTGCGGCTATATGAATAAGATGATTATGAGCATGGGCCGAATAATATTCTACGCCTGAAGAGTATCTAAAACGATTTATTCCCACTCCAGTAAAGGGCTTTTCTCTAATGATTTCGATTCCCTTCAATAGTAAAGGGGAACGTTTTTGCCATTTTCTCTCAAAATCATTTTTTAGTGACGGACTCGGGTTAAGAATGAGAATGGACAAAGCTATTATTATGGAAACCACCAATACATATTTTATGGTCTTTTTCCTATTTTGAATTAAGATGATGATTATCAAACTTATTATTAATCCAAATAATGCCAGAAGAGATGTTGAGGAAATTAGAATAATAAATATCAATAAATTAGTGCACCAGAAAAACACATAAAAAAATATTTTGTTCTTTAGAATGAAGAGTTTTTTGGCCTTATGAAATTCAACCATAAATAAAAAAAGGGGATAGAAAAAAAGCAGAGTACCAGCTACAGCATTCGGATGAAATCCCATCTCAGCGCCTTTGATTTTAAAATCGAGAATTGGAGTCGCTTCTCTAAGAAAACGATAAATAAATTTATATTGTTGAAATCCCTCATGAAGAAATCTCTCTAGAATGAGATGTGTTCCAAGAAAAGTCAAAATGGAAAACAATGATCCCAAGAAAATGAAAATTGATATTGATAGGGAAAGCAATTTTTCGCTTTTTGCTAGATTTACAACTGCATAAAACGTTATCAAGCCGAACAATACGCCATATGCCTTGGCGAGGCTTGAATATATGGTGCTAAAATTATTAATTATAGAGATAAAGACTTGTATACATAAAATTAAGAATGACCAATCCAAAATTGTGTTCGTATGAATATGATTGCATTTCATTGCGCGTATAGACCAAATGATCGGAATGATTAAAACCAACCAAACAAAGTCATTAAATGGAAAGAGAAAGAGCGGAGATAGTATTATTAATAAAACAATTAGGATTATATCGTACTTGTAATTATTTGCATTCATATCATTGAGATCCTTATTTACTGATGTCTGAAGATGTCAAAGGAATTTCTCAAGGATACTTAGAGACATACAATAATATTAGTATTTCAGGTTATCTTCCATTTAGTGTGGATTGAGTCTGTTTAAATTGATTATCGAGAGGAACTCGCAGAGAATCGTCAATTACCTGGATGACAGGATAACGGACAGAGTTGTCTTAAGTTCTGAATCTGGGGATTAAGACAGCCATGAAGAGGACCCAAGGATTCAAGCGAGTCCAATATCGCTGGCCCCATGTTTATCTTGCCACGGGGAAATAGTCCTTTGAATACCCATACTTGATTGAGATGAACTATATTTTATTATATGTCATAATTTAGCCTGTGCAACATATTTGATATGAGAGGGATTATATTTTCGACTTTTTGCCTGTACTGACTGAGCTTCCACTTGCTAATATTTTTTTGGGAAATAGATTCAATTATTTTTTCCGCTTGATTTTCTTTCACTGAGATATTAAGAAATTTTCCTATTTCAAAAAAATATGGTTTTGGATTCTTCACAAAATTTTCATATTTCAATATAAAATATCTTGATGGATCAATTTTTTCGAAAAATTCTAGGGTTTTTGAGACGCACGCCAGCCACTGAAATGCACAAATTTCATATAAAGGTCTTTTTTCATTCAGCAAGTTTCTTAGATTGCAAAATTCAGGCCCCCAGCTCCTCCAGGAGTGGACTTTTTTGAAATAAAATCTTTTACGCAAGATCACCCATAAGACTTTAAGTCGATCCGGCGGAGGAACAATTAAGAATTTATCCAAATAATATTTAGGAGGATTGACAGGATTTTTCCAACATCTGATAATTGACTCAACAGCATCACGCCCATCCCTCAGGATATGGATGTACTTTGCATCTGGAAATATCTTATCAACATAGTCCAAGCGTAGGGTATTTGCACAGGTTTTTTCCAATACAATTTTACAACCAGTTTTATTATGAATTTTTTCGAATTGCTTTCGAATAAAAAGTTGAATTGAAGAGGTTAGTAATTCTAGAGACAACTCATCATGAGGAAAGGATATGTTTCCATGTTTCCATATAAAGTTAATTTCGTCACAGGGCCAAGTGGATACTCCTGGAAATTCCGAGATCGAATCCCGCAATATATTTGTTCCTGAACGCGGAGCGCCAATTATTATAACGGGTTGCCAATTCATATTAAGCTCCTGATCTTTCATTCAAATCAAATGCAAATACCCTATTTTTTTCCTGAGAAAATTTGAATCTTTTTGATAGGATGGAGAATGTTTTACTTTTTGGAAGAAAGGGGGGAACTAGATTGGTTGGATTTTAAAAAAAGTGAAGAATGGAACTGCAGGCAGATAGGATTTTCACCAGTCTATTTCTTACTCAATCTTTCTTTATATTGAGTATCATAAAATTTCCAATACTCTGCGTTTTTTAACTTGCGCCACCACCATTCGTTATTCAAGTACCAGTTGATTGTATCTTCCAACCCTTTTTCAAATGTCCATTTTGGTGTCCATCCTAACGTCTTGATCTTCATGCAATTTAAACTGTATCGACGATCCTGACCGGGTCGATCAGCAACTAATTGAATTAGGGATTCAGGTTTTTTCAGATAGTGCAATATCATTTTAGCAAGATCGATAGCTGCGACTTCATTGCCTGCGCCTAAATTATATATTTCGCCGCTTTCCCCCGTATGAAGCACAAGATCAATGCCGCGACAATGGTCGATGACATACTGATAGTCACGGACATAAAGCCCATCTCCATAGACCGGAAGGATTTGATCCTCTAATGCATTCAAAATAAATAACGGAACCACTTTTTCAGGATACTGATATGGACCAATATTGTTGCTTCCTCGTGTGATGGTTACAGGTATCCCAAAACTTGTACGGTATGCATGAACCAGGAGGTCTGCACCGGCCTTTGTAGCCGAATACGGGCTTCTTGTCTCTAGAGGGTCTTCTTCACTGAAAGATCCTCGAGTGACTTGGCCGTAAACTTCATCAGTCGATACCTGATGAAAACGTTTAACGCGGAAATGTCTTGCTGCTCTCAGTAATGAATAAGTTCCATATATATTAGTATTTAAAAAACTTTCTGGATTCATTAAAGAGCGATCAACGTGTGATTCAGCAGCAAAGTTAACAATACTATCGATTTTATAGTGCTGAATTACATCCGCGACCTTCGAATATTCACAAATATCACCTTTAACAAAAACATAGCGATCGCCGTATTTTCCCTTCAAACCCTGAAGATTATCGAGGTTGCCAGCATAGGTCAATTTATCAAAGACAACAATTCTGTAATCGGGGTGCTCTCGGAGCATGAAGTGGACGAAGTTTGATCCGATAAATCCTGCTCCTCCTGTGATCATCAAAGAAGTGAGTTTTATTGGCCTTTTTTCATGAGGCTTTGAGATTTGATATCCCATATCATCGATAGTGCGAAGTTGCCTAAGTTGATCAAAGGTCATAGAGCCAGCGAGAAGATCGTAGATACTGGGTAGTGTGCGCACAGGAAGACTTATCGTCGAACAGATATGATAGATATCATCAATGGAATCTGGATCTGCTGAGGGCATGGCTATTATAGCTTCATTTATATGATGTTTCTTCACAAGCGCAGGAATTGCGTCGCGAGTCCCCAAAACAGGAACACCATGGATATGCATCGATAGTTTGCTTGGATCATCGTCTATGAATCCAATGATACGAGATTCTTGAACCGATGGGTATGATTTCATCATACGTGAGATCATAGCACCAGCATTTCCAGCGCCAATAATTAGAATTCTACGCCGATTCTGTGTGAGAAATAATGAGTCCGGCACTTCATCTGGTGGAATCCTTTCCTGTAACAATCTTAAAAGAAATCGAGAGCATCCTAGAAAAATCGTGCTTAAGATTCCTTCTAATGTGACCACCGAGCCTGATATACAATGAGGAATATTTAAGATAGGTAACAATACAAAATTTATGATAGCTATTATTGCGGACCCGATTACTCCACTTAATGCGATGGAAGCTAATTCTGAAGTGCTTGCATACCGCCAAATCCGTTTGTAAAGATGAAAGAGATAATAAACAGGGATACGGACGAGTGGGGCTAGGATGAAGAGAGTCCAATATTTCTTCAAGTAGGGCCAGATATCGTAAAGTGCTTCAATACGTATTATAAAACTCAATACAATCGATATGACTATACACACAAGGTCGATTGCCATTAGATAGCGAGTGCGAAGCCCTATGGGATTCTTATTTTTAATATCCAATAAATGCTCCTTTTACATTAGTTCTTGTCATTTTTGATGATGAATTTACGAATAGCTTTTGAATGAAGGTATATTTTTTTTATAGCAAAACAAATTTTATGAACTTCTTCTTCCGTCGTATCTGAATAAATTGGGATGCAAAGGATTCGATTTGAGACATCATTTGTCACATTAAGCTGCTTTCTATTTCCGTCTGAATTATTAATGTATGATTTATGTTTATGCAGTGGCGGATAGAAATATTTTCTGATGCCTATATTTTCGGCCAGAAGTGCAGAACAGAGTTGATCGCGATCCAACCCAAATCGATTCTCTTCAATACATAAAGGAAAATTTTGATAATTTGAGACAACATAAGAACGCTCCTTTTGTGTTTGAAGACCCGGAGTTTCATTAAGAAGGGACTTCATCAACTGGGCTCTTTTTCGTCGCGTTTCAATATGCCGGTTGATTACTTTTAGATTTTCAAGGCCAATTAATGCATTGAATTCTTGCATTTTCGCATTTAGTCCTATCAATTGAGTATTTTCTGTGCCGGGATCGCCGAAAACTCTAAGTAATTTCAAGCGGGTAGCTAGTTCGCCGTCATTTGTTAAAATAGCGCCTCCCTCTCCCACAGGAAAAATCTTTGTCGCATGAAAACTCAAGACTTCAGCTCGACCAAATGACCCAATGATCTTGTTTTTATAATAACTCCCGAAGGCATGGGCAGAGTCAAATATAAGTTCTAAACGATTTTGAACAGCGATTTTGGACAGCTCGTCAATTTCGCATGGATGTCCATAAATATGGACCCCCATCGCTGCAACTGTATTTTTGTTAATCAATTCAGCTACGGATTCAGGATTTAAAGTGTATGTATCTGGAAGGATATCGGCAAACACTGGTTTCAACCCGGCCCAAGAAACTGCATGACCTGTTGCTGCAAATGTAAAACTGGGAAGAATGACTTCTCCTTCCCTTTCTAACGCTTTTAAAACAATAATTAAACCCAGAGTAGCATTAGATGTTGTAATGACGTGACTTACTCCAAAATATTCAGATAGTTTTTTTTCTAGTGTCTCGACGTACTTCCCCTGGTTTGTTAGTTGTCCTGAAATCAAAGCGAGCTTCAGGCGTTCTTGAATGGATGAAAGCTTAGGTAATTGAGGTCGGACAATTCCCAATTTATTCTCGAATACGGGATCCCCTCCCAATATAGCAGGAGAATCTATATCCATAAGATTAAACTCTCTCAGCCTTTGGAATCTTTATCTTAAGACATCTGCCAATCATGATTATAAGGAAAATCCCCGCGATTCCTAAACATGCAGACAGCACTTCTTCCAAGAAAAACAAAGTTATACCAAGCATGGCAAAAACAACACAAACAATATAGCTAATAATCACTATTTTTTTAGTATTCATAGTTGAGATCGAATACATTTGATCATAATAATGACTGCGGTCTCCCAAAAAAAGTCTTCTGGGATTTATAGTCTTTCTGCAAATGATTCTTCTCACAAATGTAAATATGAGATCTCCTATGGGAATGGCAGCAATAAATAAAACTGCAATGGCCCGATTGAAATCCCATGATCCGTTTTCTAAAAAAATAACTGATAATCCTGCAATTGACAGCCCAATACTCAGTGAGCCCACATCTCCCAAAAAAATTCGCGCTCTGTGCCAATTGTAAGGTAAGAATCCGGAACAAGCACCAGCATAGCTAATTGAAATAAAAGCTAGCAATAGGGATCCGTCAAAAATGAATAATATAAATAATGCAAAATAGTTAATAATTGCTAAACCGCTCGCTAAGCCATCCATTCCGTCAATAAAGTTATAAGCATTTATCATTCCAACTATAAAGATCGATGCTGAAGCTAAGATCCACCAAGATTTAATATCTATGATAAGCCATGATATTGTGAGTGACAGTAAGAAATAAATAATAAATTTTCTTGTCTGCTTTATCCCCCGAATGTCATCAATGATACCGATAATAATTATGAATAGAATTCCCAATAGAATTATCAGGATTCTAGGATCATATATACTAAAAATTATCATGAAGATACTTATTGTGATTATCCAAGAGATAAAAATACCTAATCCCCCCAGACGCGGTATCGGATATTCATGAATGGTTAAATCACCTGGATGATCTATCGCTCCGATTCTGCTCGCGATCCAAATAGATACGGGTGTTGATATACCGAGCGAAATGAAAAGACTTACTATGAAAGCGGATAAATAGATAAAGGCTTCAGACATAGCTAAACATTTTTAAATTTTGTTTTCTGAATGGATGGTTCAGAATGAAAACTGTCTTTTAAAATTTGGTAATATTCTTCTAGAATTTTGTTTCGGGAATAATATTTCATTACAAATTCTTTTCCATTCTTTCCCATTTCATTTGCCTTTTCAGGATTCGATTTCACCCAAAGAATAGCTTCTGCTAACTCTTCATAATTTTCGGGACTGACTGTTATTCCTGCGTGTGATTTATTCAGCAAATCGGATATATCTCCTCTCCCTGCATAGATCATTGGGATACCACTTCCTAAATAATCGAATGTTTTATTCCCTAAAACAATTTCCCAGATAGGATTATCAGGGAATAGATGAACGCCAACATCGGCTTTCGATAGAATGGCAGGCATCAAATTTCTTGGTTTTGGACCTAAAAATTGAACATTCTTTATATTATTTTTAGTGCAATAATCCATATATTCCCTTTTTCGATGACCATCACCAATGATAGCGATAACAATATTCTTATTTTTCTTCATTCGATTGGCGGCTCTCAAGAGCGTGGAGACATCATAGGATTGTGTTAGTCCACCGGCATAGACAACTACAAAGCTGTTTTTCCATTTATATTCAGTTCGAGGATTTAAGCTGTAATCAGCATTTTCAAACAATTCATTCTCATAGCCATTTGTAGCGACGAAGATCTTATTGTCTTTTATGCCTTTCTTAATTAACTCTCGTTTAATGCCAGGCGACACAGCAATAATCTTTGTACATTCTCTTGAGACATACTTTTCAATTAAGAGAGAAATTTTGATGAAAAGATTGGACTTTACATATCCTGTGGCAGCTAGATAATCTGCGAACAGATCTCTGACCTCAAAAATTACAGGAATTCGTTTCAGCTTTGAAAGGAAAATTCCAAATATCGGCATCATTGCGGGAGGATAAGATGCGACTACAATATCAATATTAAAGACAAACAAGGCTCTAAAGAACGCTAAAAATGAATATATAAATTCAAAAAATACTCGTCTTAAAGGGCTTTTACGAAAATTAGTAAGTGTCCTGACCCTGATCAGTCGAAGTTGAGCGATGTTTGTACTCGAAAATATTCGATATTTCATTTCAGGAAACAGCTTTCCTGTTCTCATGTTCACACCTGGCGCAAAAACCGTGACATCATTGTTACGATTAGCGAGAAACCTTCCGATAGTCCACGATCGCAGGCTACTTGAGAGTTCTGGCGGATTAAAATGAGGGAAAAGAAGTAAAATTTTCATGTTTAATAAAAATTAATCCACAATTTGTTTCAGTTCTAATGATTTGTGGCTTTAATTAAAGCAGTTCTTGAAATAGTTATTTGTGATTTTCTTTGATTGCGTCAACAATCCTTTCCATATCGGAGGGGTAAAGATTATGATGAATAGGTAATGCAAGAATATGACGTGTCAAATATTCTGTAACAGGCAGTTCCATTTTCCCTAATCTTTCTTGAAAAACTGGCTGCTCATGCAATCCGCGGGGGTAGTGGACTCCTGTTAAGATATTCTCGTTTTTAAGATACAAAGCTAATTGATCTCGGTCACACCCATATTCATCAGGATCAACTAAAACACAATATTGATGATAAGAATGATCCGCACCTATTGTTGTTTTTTGGGCAATGATGCCGTCTACTGTATTGATACCTTGATTTAAAATTTCTGTGTTTCTTCGACGGATCTCTGTCATTGGATCCAGTCTTTTCAATTGCTCCAGTCCGATCGAAGCCTCAACATCGGTCATTCGATAGTTGAATCCGAAGTCAGTATGAAAATATTTCTTTGCCTGACCATGACTTCTGAGGAGCCTTAATTTTTCATTGAGTTTGGGATTGTTGGTTGTAACCATTCCTCCTTCACCCGTAATCATATTCTTACTCGGATAAAATGAGTAACATACCAAATCATTCAGACATCCAACGTCCTTTCCTCGGTAACGAGTTCCGTGAGCCTGAGCCGCATCCCAAATTATCCTCAGATTGTGATTATTTGCCAATTCCTCGATTTTTTCCACATCACAGGCATTTCCAAACAAGTGAACAGGAGCTATTGCTTTAGTTTTTTCCGTTATTCTTTTTTTAGCATCTTCAATATCGATTGTGAATGTTTCCCTATCAGCATCACAAAATATAGGATTGCAATTCGAATAATGAACCATGCTGGCTGTCGCGATGAATGTGAAAGAAGGGAGGAGAACTTCATCCCCTATCTCTAAAACAGAAAGGTATGCGATGTGCAAAGCAGCCGTTCCCGAACTGACAGCAACAGCATATTTCGCTCCAATTTTCTCGGCAAATGAATATTCAAATTCCTCCGTTTTTTTACCCTGTCTTAGATTACCTGACTTTAGAATTTCAACAGCAGCCTGAATTTCATTTTCGGTCAGATTGACTTTTGTGATTGCAATTTGGCTTTTCATCAATCATTCTCCTTGTAAAGAATGTTTATTGCTTTCATTACCGAAATCGAATCCCTTAAGGAGTCTACATCATTCACACAGCGATTTTTCATACAACTGATAAAATATCTCAATTCTTTTTCGAATAAGTCAACCTTAGAGAACTTGAAAAAATTGTTTCCTCTATCGTAGATACCAATCGGCTCTTTGCAGTACACATTGGTAGGAAAATGATCCAAAATTGAAGTGTACATGGAACCGTTGGTCCCATGAATTTCAATAAAATTCATATAACTAGGAGTTATAAGATCGCATTGACAAAGCACTTTTACATCACTTGTAGTGTCAATTTTCAATAGAGTCAAATCTTCTGCTGTGGGCTTTACTATTTTATTTTCAATCATTCGTTCTTTAAGGATGATATCAGTGTAAAGGTTATCAACCTTTGTAATCTCGCCGAAATACCAGACAACCAAATCCAACATATGGACCAGCATTTCGTTGGCGGCTCCCCCACCAGTCTTTTTTAAATGTTTCCAAGCTTTATGAGATCCTCGTCCTCCTAATCGGAAAAACGCATAATAAGGTTCTCCGATGATTTTTTCTTTGATGATATCATTGGCAAATTCAAATGCGGGATGGAATCTGTAAAGGTATCCAACCATTATAAGCTTATTTGTCTGCATAGCTTTCGCCTGAATCTGCTCAGCCTCTTCTATAGATGAAGCCAGTGGTTTCTCACAGAATACATGTTTCCCGCTCTTGAGAGCCTTTACTATGAAATCATGATGTGATGGCGTAGGTACACATATATCAATGGCATCGACTTTTCCTTCAAGGATTAATCGTTCCGGATCATCATACCATTTGGCTCCGTATTTATTGGCAACGACTCTACCTTTTTCAACAATGTCAGATACAAATACGTCAATATCGTCAATTTTCTTATACGCATTTAGATGCTTTTCAGCTATTTTCCCACAGCCGATTACGCCTATCTTTATCATTTTTTCCTACCACCTTTTTGCGCGATTGGGTTCCCGCAGCTTTTCCGGGAGAGGAGAAATCGTTGCCGGATTTCCGATTGCAAAGTTCCACGGTGGAACATCTTTTGTAACAACGCTTCCTGCGCCAATTATTGCTCCTTCTTTAATACGGATTCCAGGAAGAATCGCTGAATTAGCACCTACTGTTACGGAGTCCTCGAGTATTGGGCCATTCGGTTCATACTCATCCCGCAAGCGCTGCGGATATTTGTCATTAGTGAATACAGCCCCTGGACCAATAAACACATGGTTTCCAATTTTCATGTGAGTGGGGATATATACATTAGTCTCAATCTTAACGAAATTTCCGATTTCAACATTTCCATCGATGACACTGTTTGTTCCTACGACAACTCTGTTTCCTATCTTTGTCATCTCCCTGATCATAACATTGTGCCCAGTCTGGAAATAATCGCCGATTTCGACATCAGCATATATTATTGTTCCAGACCTAATAACGGCATAACTGCCGATCTGGGCTTTTCTGCAGTCCTCCTTATACTTCATCCCTATGATAATATGATCTTGTAATCTACGGCCTTTTCCGAAAACGGCATTCATGTTTTGTCCCCTTTCATCGTTATATCATTTTCAATGATATTTACAATTTTTTTCGCCGAAAATCCATCCCCAAAAGGATTATCCCACATGCGACCTGATCTGAGCATGATAGTAGTGCCCTCCAATATCTTTTTTGGAGATACACCGACCAAAATATTCGCTGATATCTCTAATGTTTCAATCCATTCAGTATTGTCCCTCAGTGTGACACAAGGAATTTTTAAAATGCAACTTTCTTGTTGGACGCCTCCGGAATCAGTCATTACCAAGGATGAATGAACCAGCAAATTTAAAAAATCTAAATAGCCTACAGGTTCTTCTATTTGAAGACAATGAATTGGGCGCAATATATTGTTGAGGCCAAATTCATTGATACGTTTGACAGTCCTTGGATGAGCCAGAAAGATTATCTTCTTCCTAATATCCTTACAGATCAAACTTAATCCTTTAAATACACACCTTAGATTTTCAACGTTGTCTACATTTTCCTCTCTATGCAGAGTCATTAGAATATATTCATCAGATTTAAGCTTCATTTTCTCCAATACTTGTGATTTTGAACGGGCGATCTTGAGATTTTGGTATGCCGCATCCACAATTGGATTTCCAGTAATGAAAATTTTTCCTTTAATATTGTCAAGGATTAAATTTTCCTTTGCTTTTTTGTTCGTAGCAAAAAGATATTCTGAGATGTGATCAATAATAATCCGGTTATGTTCCTCTGGCATCCTCCAATCTCCGCTTCTCTCTCCAGCTTCGACATGCCCAACCCGTATGTGAAGTTTTCGTGCGGCTAAGGCCCCTGCTAAATTCGTGTTTGCATCTCCCCCCACTAATGTAATCTTTGGCTTTTCTTTAACCAGTATTTTTTCAATTCCCTTCAGCATCCCGGCTGTTTGTTCACCATGAAGATAAAAATCCTTTACATTTTCGAGCTTATACTCTGGTTCTGGGAGATTAAGATCCTCAAAAAACTTTTTATCCATGTTGTATGAATAATGTTGTCCAGTATGGATAATAAAGTATTTTATCTTGCTGCAGTGAAGCGCCCTAAGAATGGGACTAAACATTATAATACCTGGTCTGGTTCCGATGACGACGCAGACCTTGTCGACTAAGTCCCTCTCATGGAGTATTTTTAGCTTAGCCCTAGAATTCAATTATCGACCTCTTTATTCCAGATTAAATACTCATGTGCTGCGAGAATTTTTGATTATTATGTAAATTGGTGAAATGCGTTGTCATCTTCTTATACAGAATTAGGAGTTTATTCGATGTTTTGCCCGGTATCATCATACAATTTTTAATTCATTCTCACTATATCAGAAACGTCTGAGATTGCATAAGCAAGTTAACCTGAATATAATTTAAAAAGAGAGTAAAGAGTTTAAAACACAGTATTCAAATATATTTCCGAGATGATAAAAAAGAATAATGATTATCCTCCATCTACCCATGGAAAAGCTCTCGGCTTGAAACCGATTGATCGCTTCAGAGAGCGGATTTTAAAAGTATCTCTAGTATTTCTGCCGTTATATTTCTTCAATCCGCTATCCAAACAGCTTTACATTTCTCCATTAGAGTATCTTATGGTCGTGATATTCATTATATTCTTGTTTAGTCTCAGTTATCGCCCTAAATTCTACTTCTTTGGACACAGATCCATATGGCTCTTCTTTCTATCCGGATTACTGACCACGATCTCTCTTGCAGCAGTATTAATAACGAACTTCAATGTTGGTTGGATCAAAGCTTGGGGAGGACGTTGGATATTCCGATATATCCTGATTTTCGTTGTTGTTGCTGCTCTTTCGATTAATAAGAAACACTTGAATATGCTGATCAGAATAATTACCTATACAAATTTTATCGTAGCAGCTTTGGCGATATTATTGGTAATCATATCCAAGGATATTTCTGCATTTAGAAAAGCATTTAGTTTCGCTCCCCTGTCTCTTAAAGGATTCATTCAAGCTACAATCTTTTTTAGACCAAATGTTTTTGCCCGATTCATTGTCGCAACGTTTCCGTTCGCTTTCGTTTGGATGAGATTACGGAACTCTAAATTTTTAACTCCAATCATTATCATTAATGCAATTGGCATTATATCGACGGTATCAGTAATGGGGACATTAACATTCTTTATTGAATTAATCATTCTCCTATTCTTCCAGAAAAAGATTGCAAAAAAGTCTTTTTTCATCTGTGTTGCAATTTTAATAATCATTCCATTTCTTTTCATAGGCCTTTCGTGGCGGTTTGAACGAAAGATGTCCAATTTACTAGAACATGGTACAGGAGTCAGGATTGTAATGTATAGGTCAGCATTAGAAGCGATCCAAGACAAGCCGATATTAGGTTGTGGTCCAGGAAGTGCAAAATATGTTATCAATAAGAGTGGCGAAATAACAGAGGTATCGGAACAAATTTGGGGGAAATCACATGAATTAACACTCCACAATTCAATTCTATCAATAGCAGCTGAGGCTGGCATTCCAGCTGCTGCTTTTTTCTTGATAGGAGCGATATCATTAATAATCAGTTCATGGAAAAAGACAAAAAAAGCAACTTCCTCTGTTTTGTCGAGTATATATTTAGCTGGGTTTCTTTCAACCCTGACATTTTTTATGTCTGGAATGGTATTTTCGAATCTAGCAGAGAATATCGGATGGTATGGGGTGGCGATTACGATATTTATTCTCAAAGCGCCAACTGAAATGTTGCAAGATTTCTATGTATGAAAAACTAGACAATTTTGTTACGACTATTTAACGATGATATGCTGTTTCTCTCTATTAATTTTGTACCAGGAATGAATAGACATCTAATAGTTTTCGCGACTCAAAGTTCCAATTATATTTTTCTTTGAATGCTTTGACAGCATTTTTTGACATTTCATTTAATAATTCCGGATTCATTAAAAGTTCGTCAATTTGTCTTGCGATATCTTGAGGATCCTCCGGATTCGCCACTTTTCCATAATTGGCACTCTCTACAACCTTTTTATAAATTGGAAAATGGGAAGCAACAATCGGAAGCCCGCAGGCCATGTATTCAAAAATTTTATTCGGAAGACAACTCATATTGTTGGGATATGGCAAGTAATTTAAGATTCCTATTGATGCCCTCTTTAAATATTTTTGAATTTCCTCATAAGGAACTGGGGGGATTCGCTTCACCTTATTATTGAGCTTCAGGTTATTTATCAATTCAATAACTTTATCTCCATATGACTTTGTGCCTGTTGGACCTACAAGAAATAATTTCAAGTTTGGGTGTTTATCTACCAAGATTGAAAAAGCCATCACGATCTCAAGTATTCCTCTTGTTTCAGCCGTGATTCCAAGATAAATGATGTATGGATCCTCAGATGATCCTATCTCGTCGTTCTCGAGACATTTCTTGAAATATTCAGGCTGAGGCAAGTTTTCAATCCTTTCTGTCCTTACATTCATTTGTTTATATCTTTCACCGACAATAGGCGTTGTATATAACACATAATCAACATATGGGACGAGGATTAACTCTAGTATTTCAAAAGCTTTCCTGACAATTTTTCTTAATCCTCTTGGTATCCAGTGTTTATTGAGAATTGCATTTGGGAAATGTTCATGAACATCATAAATTATTTTTTTATGAGTGAACAGTTTCAAGAGTATTCCCACGGGCAGCAATTCAGGATCGTGAAAATGATAAACCTTGGCCCTTTGTTTCAATGCTAAAAAGGATAGTTTTATTGTTTTGAAAATTCGGAGTATTCTGTTACTTTTCTTTCCGACTCCAATTATTTTAATTCCTTTGATAGTTTCATTTTTCTCATGGGGAGCAATTAATCTTACATCATAGCCTTCTTTGACTAATGTCGTTGCTTCTTTACGAAAAATCCTTGTGTCAAACACTGAATGAACTGAGGTCAATATGCATATTTTTATTTTATCGTCCATTGAAAATGATTGAGTGAATGAATTCTTCTGTGAAATATTTTTTTAGAAGAGCATATTATGTGTTATTAATCTTTTCATCAATGATAAAACTAATTTCAGTTGCACTGATAAGTTGGTTCATGGGAATTGGCAATTCTGTTCCTTCTTTTACACATTTTACAAATGCAATCAGTTCTTCATAATGACCTTTCTGAATTAGCCGAGTTTTACTTTCTTTTGTTTTTGTACCAATCATTCTTAGGATCTTGAAATCGTCAATTGTAATAACTTTGCCGTCAGCAAATATTTCTATATACTCTTTTCCTAGCTCGTCGGTTCCTAAAGATGAATAAATGAGAGAACATACAGAACCATCAACGTATTTCAAGGTAACAATAAAATTGTCAGATGACAGACAATCAGAGGTGTTAGGAGTTACAGAGGTAACTTCTATGTTTTCTACTGAGGAATCCGTGAAGTAATTGAAAAGATCGAGCATATGACAGGCCTCTCCGATAATTCTACCCCCTCCTTCATCAGTGTAAACCCAATGTTCTTGGGGGAGATAAGCCGCATGTACGCGATAATTAATGATAATAGGATTCATTCTTTTCGCGATCACTGCCTTTGTCTTGACTGCGGAAGGAGAAAATCTACGGTTGAACCCTACGGTAAAGGGTACATTGGTGTTTTTAATAACCTGGATAAGCTCATCCAGTTCGATTTGATTAAGGGCCATAGGCTTCTCTGTGAGAACAGCCTTTCCTGCTTTTGCAGCGTCTATTGCTATCTTAGCATGTAGATTGTGTCTAGTTGTGATAATTACAACATCAATCTCTGGATCAGCTAGAATATCTTTATAATTGGTAGTGCAGTATTCCGCACCAAAAGCGCTAGCAACGTCTTTTGCATTATGACCAATTATATCGGCGATGGCTTTTATATGGTAAAATTTGGACAATTTTTTAAGATTTAAAAGATGAGTATTTTTTGCAAAACCTCCAGCACCAATAATTCCAACATTGATTATATTGGGTTTCTTCATTAATTTTCGTGTTTTGATTTTCGTTTTCAACTTCTCCTTTTTTTTAAAAGATTTTATATTGTAATCTAGGAGAATGCTTAGCGGTCTTTTTTCATCGCTCAACAGTTTTTGATAAGCTTCTGGAGCATTATTGATGTTGTAGACATCACTTACCAGACTCTTAAAATCAAATTTATTTTCAGCTATGAGTCTAAGATACTCTTCCATATTTCTTTTTTCTGTCCATCTTACAAATGAATATGGATAATCTAGCCCTTTTTCCTCATATATAGAGTCATATCGTCCGGGTCCATAAGAACATGAAATCAACACATCTATTTCTTTTTCGTATAGAGGATGTCTCTTTAATTCCAATCCTACGTCACCGACTATGACTACTCTGCCTTTTTTCCTCGTGTTTTCCATCGCCTGTTGAATTATCTCGCTGCTGGGAGACGAAGCTGTGATTATAGTGGCGTCCACTCCGTGACCTGAAGTAAAATTAAGCACCTCTCGCCCCAGGTTAGATTCTGATGGAACAAATCCTTTTTTAAGCCCTAATTTTTCAGCGAGTTTAACCCGTTCTTCATCAAGATCAGCACCAATAGTCCGGCAACCAGATATACTTAAAAGTTGAGTTGTAACCTGACCCAGTAATCCTAGGCCGATTATTGCCACATTTTCACCTAATCTGACATCCGCTCTCCGAATCCCGTGCATTGCGATTGAACCTAAAGCAATAGAAGCCGCATCTTTAAGATCACATCCCTGAGGAATTTTTACAGCTAAGTTCTTTGGGATTAATACAACCTCTGCATGGAACGCTTTTCCACCTCCTGCACATGCAACGCGATCCCCAGTTTTTATGTCTTCCACTCCTTCTCCAACTTGAAGAACGTATCCTGAACAGGAGTAGCCGAGGGGTGAAGAACTTTTTATTCTCTGTTCTACTTTTGATATAGTCTTTTTTATTCCAATCTTTTTGAAATATTTTAGAAGTTCTTTTATATACTCTGGCTTTCGAATTGCCTTTTTGGCTAAAGATTCCTTAGAGCCTTTGATACTTGATAATTCTGTACCGCTACTTATAAGGGAATACGCAACTTCCACTAATATTGAATTAGGTTCAATTAATGGGGCAGGAATATTTTCCAATGCTACATTGCCTCTTTTTAGTAAGACTTGTTTCATAGTCCCTCTTCAGAATTAACTATATAAATTGTGATTCTTTAGATGAGAATAAGCTTTGCTGAGGGCATAAAGCATCCAGGCTTGGCCCCATCGAATATAGGGTATCTTTACCTTCCTCTTGATTCCTTTCATATTTATTATCATGAAAATAAACCAGCCTTCTTTGTGTTGCATGTTTTTAATTGTCCAATCAAGCGAATTATACAGATAATTTTTTCCCTCATGAAAAGTTTCCATTAAAACTAAATTACATAATATTGCTTCGGTACAACTGTGTATATTGATTGGATTTATTTTTTTTGGAGTATGTTTAGGGATAGTTTTATTCTTGTAGAGATTTTTTAAATAGAAATTGTAATAATTCTTAACTGCGCTATATATTTTTTCTTCCTGAGTTAGTTTCCAAATAGAGTATAAACTTCTGATTTCAAATCCGCTGTGAAAATGGTCTATATTGCATTTTTTCATTTGGTCTTTGCCCCAATAACATATAGATCCATCTTCATTCTGTTGAGCTAAAGAGTAATTTGTTGCCTTCAATCCTGTTTCGATAAATTTTGCATTATCAGTTTCTTTACCTATTCTGATTAAAAACTCTGCTGCAAATAGATTTGCATTATTGACATGAAAATTATCAACAGGTGTATAGCTAAAACAGAGCTTATCTGAACCGAATTTATCTATATTTAAATCATTCAGGAAAAAATTGCAGATGCTTTCACATTCTGACAAAAAGTTTTTTTCCCTCGTTGTTTTGTAAAAACTCCAATAAGCATTTCCTACAATGGAACTGACAACAGCTGAAGGAGTTTTTTTGGGAATGAATACCCTAGATTGCCAATCAAAAGGATAACCCCAACATTTTCCCGAGTATCCTTTCGAATAGTTATTTTCGAGCCAAGTCATAGCTTCTTCTGCTTTCTTATAATATTTAAGTTGCCCCGTTGTATTATAAAGATTGAGAAATCCATCAGCAAAGAGCCCCATTGCCTTAGCATTCACTCGTTTTTTTATTCTAAGCAGCTTTCTAAAAAAAAGTGGATCTAATATTTCTATCCTGTGAATTAGTCTCCTTGCAATGACAATCCTTTCCAGTTTGATCAAAAAGGAGAATTCTCTTATATCATATGGATCAAATCCAGCCCACCCGTTATTTTCTATCCATTTGTCTAATTTATTTATTGAATTTAATACAATTTCATTTGATATCAAATTTCTGTAATCCTTCATCGTATTGAATTAATTCTTTTTGCTAGTCTAAATATCCCAGATTCCGCAGCCTTTTTTTGATTTTTTCTATATCTTCTTTTTTATAGATTTGCTTCGTATTGCTATCTTTGACATAATCAGAAAAAGCTGAAAAATTAATTGGATTATCTTTCAAATAAGAACTTCCGAAAATTTCTGTTAGAACTCTCCCATCCATTTCTCTGGCCACTGGCAATCCCATAATGTATAAAATAGTAGGAGCAATATCAATGATTTCTGCATCTGTTACAATCTTTCCCTTTTTTATGTTTGGACCATAGGCTATAAATATACCAGCTCTTCGGTGTTCGCCAGATTTTTCTTTAGCTGGCTTAAATATTTTTTCCATCTTCTCCATATTCGAAGAATCGTATTGTTTGATCTTAGAGAAAAGCGCATCTTCAGACCATTCGACGACCAAATCAGGTGCATCTTCAACATAATCTCCTTTATAGACATCCTCTCTTTTGTAAACTTTATTAAAAGCTTTCTTTCCTGTAAGAGGGTGAGTTAATTGTGCCAGTTTTTGAATGATTATGTTCCTTAGACTTTCGTACTCTTCTCCAGGGGAGACGACACCTTCGGGCTCTCGGTTTTTTACATTGATACGGATACCAGGAGAGATATAATCTTCTTCCCTTACGTAAGCCTTTGTTTGTGACCAGTCTATTAGCGCATGAAAATTTAATGTAACTAATTTGTTTCTCACTTCCGGGAATAGAATTTTAAATCTATTTCTTAACCAAAGAGGAGTATACTTCTTTGCAAATCGGATTATATTTCTTTTTGACTCTATCAACTTAAAGGAAGAACTCTTGTCTTGCATGTGAAGCAACCCATGATCTAAAAGCCAGTTATTGAGATTAAGGTAAGGAAAAAAGTTATCTATTGGTCCAGCTCCATGGTCAGAGAGCAGGATTACTGTTGTCTTATCGTCAAGAGCCTGGATTAATCGCCCTATACATTCATCCATTCTCTGATACATATATGGGATTGCATTCCCGAATAATTCTGCAGTTTCTTTTTTATATTTTGGATGACATGGTTCCATATGGTGCCAGAGATAATGCTGAATGCGATCCAGGGCTACTAAAACAACTAAAGTGAGATCCCATTTATGGCTGTTCATGAGGTATTGAGCAATTTCTGTTCTTTTTACTTCGATATCACTCAAATCCCTTAAAATTTCTTCTACATTTGAACTATCCACTGATATTAGATAAGGATATTCGATTGTATAATTATTAAATTTTTTTAATAAGGTTTTTTTCAGTTCTTCTGGAAAGGTGAATTCACTCTCTGTTCCTGGCGTTAGCAAACCTGCAACCATACATCCGTAGATATTTTCAGGAGGATAAGTCGTAGGCATGTTCATTATTATTACTTTTTTTCCAGAGTCACTTAAAATATTCCATATTGCTTTTGTTTTTCTCTTTCTTGAATTTACTATCTGAATTTCGTAGCTATTAGTCTTATATTCAGAGAAACCGTAGATTCCGTGTTTCCCGGGATTTTTCCCTGTTGCGAATGAGTTCCAAGCAGGAGCCGATGTATAGGGGAGTGTTGATAAAAGCCTACCTGATACTCCATCCTCTATAAGTTTGGATATATTTGGCAATAATCCTTTTTCTTTTAATGGATTGATAATATCGAAGGTAGCAGCATCTAAGCCTATTACTATTACTTTTTGATTTGGATTTTTTGAATTTATATTTTCTACCAGCATTGATTTACAACCTATCCTTTTGTCTTAATATGGTATATAAGAATATTGACCTGGTCTCCATCAATGTACCGCCTGGAATGCTAAATTCGCATTCAGTTTTTTTTATCATATATGGAATTCGTCATTTTTAAGCATAGCTTAAAAATAGATTAGAATTATGATAGTTTAATAAGGCTTCACTAGCCAACAGTCACATCTTAAGTTTTGCCTTTACTTTATCAAAAACGACCTTATCTTCATCTTCTAATCCAAGAAGAAGGATGATCATTGCATAGATTCCTATAAATATGGAACTCCCAGAGACCAGTAATAATAAGGGATGCTCGAATGTTATTACAGATTTTTCAAGCCAGTACAAAACTGCGACCGAGACACTTCCAGCTAATATCGGCTTCAAAAAGCTTATCTTAAAAGGATGGATTTTCAAAATTATGAACACTTCAAGGAGTCTGATTAGATTGAGGAGGATCCAAGAGGTAGCTGTGGCTATAGCTGCGCCAACGATTCCGTATTTAGGAATTAAAATGAGACTTAGTACTATTTGAAGGGAAAGAACTCCAAGCGCATTAAAAAAGGCAATTCCTGATCTGCCAATCATTATGAGCATATAACCGACTGAACCAGTCATAGAATTAATCAATTGACCTGAACTTAAAATAATCAAGCATAAAGCTCCCAGAGTAAATTTTTCTCCAAAAATGGAAAGAATCTCCTTGGTGAACAATAGAATCAATAAAAAAATTGGCAAACTAAGGGTGAATATCCATTTGGTAACAGCTTTGTATAAGAGTTCCAGCCTTTCGTGCTTCTTTCTGTTGAAGAGGTCTGAAATGATGGGGGCAAAAATGGTGTTGAAAGATCTAAGGATTATGGCTGATAGTACACACGTTTGAAAAGCAGCCGTATATATTCCCACTTGTTGTGCTTCTTCGAAGTGTCCTAATAAAAGCGCATCGACTCTGTTTATTCCTATTTGCATTAGTCCAATAAAAAATAAGGGAAGTGAAAAGGATAATAATTCTTTGGATTCATAGATGGGCACAATGGGGGAGCGGGAAATTGGAAAAATTCTTTTTAAAAGAACATAAGAAAAAAGCACATTTAAACCAAGAGCGATAAGAAAAGCAAACATAACTCCTAATAGTCTTAGGCCAACAAGAAAAAAAATTGTAACCCAGAGGAATCTGTTTATCGGCTCGAAAAGATCTCTCGAATAAACCATATATTTCATGACTTTAAAGCCCTGGATTGAATAGAGAAAGACTGAACTGATAACAAACAACGGAACACAAAGACTGAAATATTTTATGACTAATTCAAGAGAAGGCTTATGGAATAGCTTTAATGAAATATCTTTAGATAAGAAAAACAGGATTGCAGCAATAGATGTACTGATGAGGATTGAAATTTTTAGAGAAAAAAGGATGGTGCCCTTGGTTCTTTTTTTATCGTTTACTCCATTATAGAGAGCAACATATCTGATGAGCCCACTGTTTAGCCCGAATAAGGATAACATTCCGACAACATTAAATATGGCTAGACCAATTGTATAGAGGCCGAAATTTTCCGGTTTTAATACCCTTGCCAGATACACATTAAACGAGTAATTAAGAGCTCCCCAACTGATGATTCCAAAAAAGCTAATTCCAGCACCTTTTGCAATGGTAGCAATTTCAGGAATTTGAATTTTGTTAATGTGGCTAACCACTTTAAAAAACTTTCAGAGATTCTTGCAATTCTTGTTCTTCTGCCGAAAGAACCAATCGGTTTTTCCAGTCATTAAGGATTTTATGAACCGGGAATTTCCTCAGAGCTATGCTCATCATCAGCCTCGAGAGTGACTTTTGTGACCCCACTGGTACTTTTGAAATCGTTTTTTAGAGAGCGAATGTACCTACCATAAGTTTGCTTTATAGGATTGAATCTTATCCCCTGATTTTTCCGCAATTAAGAGAGTTTAATCGGGAATGCAGCCTTAATAGCTAAAAACGTTGTCGAAATATTCTTTTTGTTTCTAAAATGAAATCTGTAATTCTTTTCTCCTCATCGTCGGCTGGAATTCTTGCGGACATTCTCTTGGTTTTATTTTGAGCCAGCCGCTTCCTCTAAAGCTCTCTCTTTTTTTTCTAAGAATCCTACCTTTTTTCTTGTACCATCCCATCTTATATCAGGAATTAAAACCTCTTTTTTCTCGAGAATTCTTTCTTTATAATTTATTAGGTTGTTTAGCATTATCCTCAATTCTTGTTCTACATCGTG
>CP070695.1:4394822-4503247 GCA_020353515.1 Candidatus Heimdallarchaeota archaeon | reverse complement strand
CCCTGCTGAGTTTTGAAGTGGAACTTGACCCAGAAACGCTCATTGTCTGCATTGATAAAGCTGTATGTGTGAGAACCATAACCATTCATATACATAGGAGCCACAGGAATCCCCCTGTCAGACATGAGTATAGTTACTTGGTGCAGACTTTCTGGAGAAAGACTCCAGAAATCCCAAGCAGCGGTATTGGACCGGAGATTCGTTTTGGGATGCCTTTTCTGTGTATGAATGAAATCTGGGAATTTCAGAGGGTCACGTATGAAGAAGACAGGGGTGTTGTTACCAACCATATCCCAATTTCCTTCATCAGTATAGAATTTTAGAGCAAATCCGCGAACATCTCTCTCTGCATCAGCGGCACCCATTTCACCAGCAACAGTAGAGAATCGGGCTAGCATATCGGTCTTCTTACCGATTTCACTGAAAATGTTGGCTTTAGTATATTTTGTGATATCATGAGTCACTGTGAAGGTACCGAAGGCACCCCATCCCTTGGCATGTACGACTCGTTCAGGAATTCTTTCTCTGTTTTGGTGTGCGAGTTTCTCAATTAATTGGTAATCCTGTATAAGAACAGGACCCCTTGAACCAGCGGTTAGTGTATTTTGGTTATCTGCCACTGGATTTCCTGCTGTTGTTGTTAATTTTTTTTCTTTTTTATCGCTCTTCATGGATTTCTCCTTCAGTTTGTTATTTAGTTTAGTATTTTTGGAAAATCATAATTGTTAAATACTTTGTGTTAATAGATAAACTATATTAATTGATAATCTAAGTCTATTCTGATTTGTGTTTAGATAGCAGGTACCTTGCTCTAATCTAAAAAAATATGTATTTAATTGTAAAATCTTTGCCTACTCTCTCAAAATTAGTAAATTCAGAATAGATCATCCTTTCAGGTGATTTTAGTAATGAAATATACCAATCAACGCGTGGCTATCTTAGATTTCCTCAAAGACAATTTTAATCATCCTACAGTTGAAGAAATTTTTGAAACAGTTAAACAGAAATTACCTAGAATAACAAAAGCTACCGTTTACAAAAATTTGAAGATCCTCGTTGCTAATGGTCTCATCAAGGAAGTCAATATAAAGGGAGTTTCAAGGTTTGAAGCTAAAATGGAACCACATCATCATATTATATGTACATCCTGTGGAAAAATTTTAGATTTTAAATCAAAAGAATTAATTGATTATGCATTAAAAATGATTGAGAACCAGACAGAAATTATTATCGATAGTGCTGAAACTACTTTTTTTGGACGATGTGAGATTTGTGAATGAGATTATTTTTGGACAACAGAAGTCTATTTTACAGGTTTGGTATTAACCCAAAGTCCAGCCACTGACGACGTTGTAACTAAGGAAATTTGTCGAGTTTTAAAAAAAATAATGGAGAATTTTGGATTTGGGACGCAATAATATCCAATAATAAAGATTTATTTATTATACGACTACAAATCACCTTATCTAATGGTAAAAAAATGAAAACAGGATATGGTTCAAGAGGAGAGAATCGGAGTAGGACAGAAATAAAACAAAAACTTGTCGAAGCGAAATTTCATATTGACATGATGGAAAATCATGGAAATTGGCTTTTCATAAAAGCAATTAATAAAATGTAGAGTCATATCTTTTTGTTACCAATTATTACGACAAAAGTTGAGTGACCTCTTTAATAATAAAACAGAATAGAAGATTTCACTTTGTCTTTCCCAAAATTTTCTTTAAGTGGATTCCAACGTAAATCTAATTTTTGTAGACTTTGGAGCTCTTTGATCTGTTCTGGAACGAATCGTAATCTATTTGCACGTAAGTCCAAAAATTTCAGAGATTTCATTGCATTCATTGAGAAAGAGAATTCTCTGATTCTATTATTTCTAAAACTACATTCCATCAGATTTGATAAATTCCCGAAATTATTTGGGACCGTTTGAATTACATTATTTTTGAAGTCAGCTTTAACCAGGTTATGCAGTTCGCCAAAGGTATTAGGCAATGTACTCAATTTATTGTACATACAATAAAATTCTTTCAAATTTTTCAAATTTCCTATGTTATTAAACAACGTAGTAAGTGAATTATTATATAATCGAAATTCTACTAGATTTCTTAACTTTCCCAGACTTGAAGGTAATCCTTGGAGAAAATTCTCGCTAATATTCAAATATATTAACTCGTGTAACTCTCCAATGCAGTCTGGTATGTCACTGAGTTCATTGTTGTGTAAGTACAAAAACTTGAGCTTCTTTAAATTGCCTAGCGAGCTTGGTAATGTATCAATAGTATTATTTGCAGCATCTAATACTTCCAGATTTGTTAATCTACCTATACTGTCAGGAAATGTATTTAGTTTGTTATCATGTACAAACAGGTATTGAAGATTTTTCAAAGCACCGATATTTTCAGGAAGTTGAACTAAACCAGAAAATCTAAGTGATAATGCTGTTATAGTTCCATTATTTATTTTTACACTTATTTCATTATCATAAAGGTGTTCTTTTTCTTCTAGAATATGAATATTTTCTCCTTCTTCAAGTTTTTCTGTTTTATAAAGCATTTTCTCAAGTTCTTGCAAAATCATTGTTTCTTTATTATTTATCATTTACTCATGCCATCCTGATGCCGATTACCGCTTGATATATACCGTAGTGATGAAATATAGTTTTATATGTAGATTAGCGTTGGATAACCTGTATTCTCATTTGGTCTATACTCTCAAGGATAACCCACTTTAAAACTGGAATTGTTTCTCCTTGGAAATCATTTATTAATTAAGACAACATCAGGAAAAAAACATTTTGTATATTTCTATCATCCAATGGGACAAATAAATGCAGCTGAAGAAATAAATAAAATTTTGAATGAAACGTAAGAGAATCTTCTAACTACTATCCAAGGCATTTTCGAGTTAATTGATTCTTTAATTTGTTACGAACCAATCAATGATCTTTCGTGCAATACTGATTTTACTTGGAATAGGAGGGAGATTGTCTTTTGTAAACCAATTTGCGTCATTGATTTCAGCTTCATCAACGGATATTTCCCCTCTAGTATAATCTGCTAAGAAACCGATCATAAGAGAATCAGGAAACGGCCACGCCTGACTTCCAAAATAAGTGATGTTTTCTACCTCTAAACCGACTTCTTCTTTGACTTCCCTCCTTACACACTCCTCAAGGTTCTCCCCTGGTTCCACGAATCCTGCAAGAACACTATAAAAGTTAGAGGGGAAACGTGTACCATTAGCAAGAAGAATTTGGTTTGATTTTTGGTTTATAACCCCCACTATTATAGCTGGACTAATTCTAGGATAATTAAGAAGACCACAGCTAGGGCAGATTTTTACACGTTCTTTGGTATTGACTTCTGTTCGAACTCCGCAAGAACCACAATACTGGGTAGTCCTATCCCAGTTTATAAGTTGTAACGCCCGACCAGCTATCCAGAGGAGCTCTTCTTCTAATACTTCATACAAACTACGTAACCCAAGAAACGCCATGCCTTTAGGTGGTTCTATGTCAGGTGAAACCTCTCCAAAATAACAAGGATAGTTATCTAGCGATCCAAAATATTGTTTTCGGATGATGTCTAGATTAAGTTCAGTAATATCTGATATGAATGGGATAGCAGCTCTACTTTTCTCAAAGAAAACCAGTAAATCATTCTTACGAAAGATAAAGTAATAATAAGGGCTGAATACTCCAAGTGAGGGTTTCATTTCATACTTAAATGGCATGTTTAGGCCCCTTCTTTGTTTATTTTCCGATCAATCTATCTTTTAATCTTCTTAAAATCTTGATCCTGTGTTACTAATCTGGAAATACTAGCTTTTTTCATGCATACGAGAATTCTATTACTATAAAACCCCCTCTGAAGGAAGATTTCCGAATGTGAACTTTCTGACCACTTTAACGGGAAATAAAACCGTTTGGGGAGACATTATTGTATAAGGAATTTCGATCTCCTATATCGAAATGGAAAGATTGGTAACAACTTCTAATAATATTTTTACACTCTGTTTAATTGGAGATATTGTAGTGTTTGAATTTCTGGAATTAAATCTAGAATGTATAAGACGAAGGTGTGGAAGATCTCTACAATTTCCTGACCACCCCTGGTGTTCATCCAGCCATAAACGACGGTATAACTTGGAGTGGAGGAACAATCTATCTTTAGTTCGTTTTACACATCTGTAGAATGATTGTACTCCCTTTTCGCTAGAATGACAGTTTAAGTATTTTTCTATTTATGAATACCATTCGATTAGCCTTATAAAGGATGAGAGATTATTTCTTGATTGAAGATAAAATGAATGATAATTCCCATAAACCTCAATCTGAAGGAGATATTCCTGAGATCATTGAAATATTAAAATTTTTAAATTATGATGGTACAGTGAGTTTTCACGACATAAATTCCCCTATAACAGTTTAATATTTATGAAATTTATTCAGAATTTCCGTTTCTTTTATCCGTGTTTGAGATCTATCCTGATCAGATGAATTTAATACAAGAGACCGTAAAAATATACTAACAGCATGACTACCTTCTAGCGACTCTCCTAGCGTTACAGGGAGGCAATATTCAATTTGTAATTTAGTTGATTCCAGGATTAAAATGGCGACTATAGCATTTTCAATTGCTTGTAAATCTCCCTGTTGGTACGTTAAAACAAGTAAGCTCGGTTGAAAATCGGGATTAAATTCATTGAATTGATCGAAAAGGGATTTATAAATTAAAAAACTGTACCTGGGATTTAGAAAAAGAGCTTCAATCTTTTTAAGAATCGTATTATATCTCTCTTTCCATCCATATCCTAAATCGTGTAAACGTGAGGATTCAATCCGATTGATGTCGTAATCTTTATCTGTGGACTGTTTGTACTGAAATGACACAGTTTGTAATGGAAAAATACTGCCAATTTCTTCAATCTGAATATTTTCGCCCAATCCCGCAAGACAAATGAGATCAAACCAATAAGATTCACTTTTTGATTTATGTGTCATTATACATGAATCTTGGGGATCATCCTCTTCAAGGAGGTGAAACAAGTTATTAATTTTCTTTCCCATCCCTTTTCCTGCTAAGTAAGGAATCCCATGACCATACAAACCCTCACACAAGAAAAAAATTCGGTAATTCCCACTCTGGACTGTAAATATGCCCATTCCCTCTAATTCAGGGATAACGTGACCAAACACTCCAGACATGGTATAATACGGTGCTTTTTCCACCTCAGCGAGAGCTAAAGCTATCGCGGTATAGAGGGCTCCTCCTAATTCGGGTTCGAGCTCAATACCTCCTCTTAATTGACAGTGACCAATAATATGCATGCATGGAAGATGCTGAATCCAAATTTGGCTTACAACTACCAACAAAATTCCCCATAGAGGAAGTATTTCTTGGAAATATCAACTAAGGAAGGACAAAAACTGTTTTCGCTGGATCTTATATCTAGTACTCTTTGTACAGAACCTAGACTTTCTACTAAGAATTTTTATGTTTTGAGATACTTCTCTTAATTGATTCGCATCTTGATTTGGAATTAATGATTATAAGGTATTCTAAATAATGCCCCATGAATCTGCGGAGAGTCTCTCTAGAGCATTTTGACTCTATGACGGATGTATGAGAATTTTGGTTCTACAAACAATGATCACAAACCAGCTCGTTTCCAGAGGATATATCCAAAAAGAGCTGAAATAGCGAATGCTGTTTCTAGGAAAAGAATTGCCCATCATATACTCCTTCCATCTAAACCAACCTTTAAGACTGAGTAGTTCAAGTATTAAAGAATTTATTTTTTTAATTGTAGATATTGTAGTGTTTGAATTTTTGGGATTAAATCTAGAATGTATGAAGCTAAGGTGTGAAAGATCTCTATAATTTCCTGTCCACCCCATAAAGCCGAGGTTTCATAATACATAATATTGAACTTTTTAGCCATTGATTGAGCTTCGTCAGCAGAAATCACTCGCTCATTGATTAAATCATTTTTATTCCCAACTAAGACTACCATTGAATGTGGGTTTACTTTACTTCGATATTCTCTTATCCAATGTGGCACTGCGTTGAAAGATTTTCTATCATTCAAAGCAAATACCACTAGACCTCCCAAAGATCCTATGTAATAACTTGAACGTACTTTACCAAAAGCCTCCTGCCCAGCAGTATCAGCTAATAGAAGTTTGACGGGTTTATCATTCAGAACTATCCTTTTTATGGTGTAGTCAACACCAATGGTGGGTAGATAATTGGTTGAGAATTTCCAATCTGCAAATCTGCGGATTAGGGAGGTTTTACCAACGTAGATTGTGCCAATTGAACAAATTTTTAATACAAGGTCGTTTGTTGACAACTGTTTATCCCCAAACAATCTTACCCCTCATTCATTCTTAATTAATTTTTTGATATGCAACAAGTCCTCTTCACAAAAGAAATAGAGGTTAATCCTTGGACGGTTAAAGGGCGACAAAACCTTTAGATATTGATTCGTTAAATTGATTGTAACATTCTTGAAAATAAACGATGAAATTATGCTCTCAAAAATAGGAACCGTCATTATCTATCCAAATGTTAGAGTTCTATTTCTCCCATTTACAGCTCGGTGAACTACTTCATGGTTGTCTACCTCCCGATATAATCGTTATGTATAACTATTAAAAAAAAGCGGGACTTGCGTAATTTTAAAATGATTTTGTCGGATTTTTAATAACCTTAAAGTGATCTTAAAATTCAAAGAAAAAAAAGCCTTTAAGGCTGAGTAATTTCGGTAAAAATGTCATATTTCTGTTTATTTTCTTCTGATAACTTATCTTGATCCCAGCTTTCTATAATTTTCTGTAAAACTTTTTTAAATCTAGTGACAAACTTAGTGTGGGTTTCACTGAGTTCGGAAAAATCTTTAAGAGCTTGGGGTAGTAACTTAACATTTTCTGGTGTAAAGAAAGCCATCGACTGGTTTAAGTTCTCTAAAAGACATCTATCTAGATCAATATAGGAATGTCCAATATAATCAGTGTCTACATAATAAAGGAATTCCAATCCTGAAACAAGCCAATTGCTCTGATTGTAATCTAGTAAAATCCGAGCTCGCGATGCTAACCAAAGAATTTCAATTAATTGGTTGATTTGTTGAGGAGTATTAAATTGACAAATTGGATGAAATAAAAATTCCTGAAAAATAATTAACATGTTTCCTGACTTTGATTCTAAGATATGTGTTTCAGGGAAATGCTCTTCAAGAGAATGCATTAAATGCTGAACCCGCATCCGATGATAATTTGCTAAATTTACTGGA
Source organism: Candidatus Heimdallarchaeota archaeon (assembly GCA_020353515.1). Classification (GTDB taxonomy): domain Archaea; phylum Asgardarchaeota; class Heimdallarchaeia; order Hodarchaeales; family Hodarchaeaceae; genus Hodarchaeum. Next base: position 4,495,948 of record CP070695.1, on the reverse strand, counting down.
GGTTTCTTCAGAGAGAGAGTTATCGGTGGAGGGTAAGCAAATGCTTTGATGGAGAAATGTCCTTTACTCGGTAGAAAGAGGACAATGGTTGGTCGACTTAGTCCTAGTCCTGTACGAGTAAATTCATAGAATGTATAACGATCTTCTTTTGATCGAGGTTTTAAAAATCCTCTGAATTCAGTAAGTAGCTGGTGAATCTCATTTTCATCAAAATTAGAATTAAATGGCCAATCAAGCTTTATTATTTCAACAGGAAAATTAAACATATCAGATCGCATGGTAAGGTCTAGATCGATATGATTTGAATCTTTAAATATTTTTTCAAAAGAATTAATCCAGCATATGTTTTTGGTTACTTCTCCTATTATCTCTATACTCCGCACAAAAGCCCTCTTCTAATAGCATTAACAGAAATAGTTACTCTTCCTACATATCCCTGTCGAATTTCTTGATAGGAAATAGCTCGCAATCCTATTAATCCGAGAATAGCAAAACTTGCTACGCCCTCTTTAGAAATAAAAATAAAATCCTTTGTTTCTATCCATAGATTTATCCCACTATAGTCTATTTTTTATCATTGGTCATAAAACAAAGTGTTGTTATATTAGGTTTCCTTCTTCATTATTTATTTACGTAGGTCTATGCATGAAGAGGATTCTTTATTTCCTTCAGATGATAGCATCAGCTGTTAATTAATCGTTATTTAAGCTGAGTCTGATAGGAGGCATATTTCTAGACGAAATGAAATAGAAAAACGCTGCGATTGTTGATACTCCTGCAAGAATTAACAGAGTCTGAGGAAATCCTAAGGTCTCCACAACTCCTCCCGCTACTGAAATTATAGGAGCACTTGCAATAAGTGCAAGTGTTGGTACCAGGCTATAGATGGAATTTCGTATCTCATCAGGAATTAAATCTAGAAAAAGCTTTTGCCTAAGATTGACTGTGATATTAATCCCCATATCTAAAACAAACATCGCAAAAATTGTAAGGACAATTCCTGCTAAATTAAATTCATTATTTAAAGGGAATATTGCTATAAGAAGAGCGAAAAAACCAAAATAGCCCAACATCACAAATAATTCTAGTCTAGGAATCCATTTCTTTTCACTTAATCGTGTAGCGACTTGAGCTGCCCTTGATGCCGTAATAGCTGCCCCAATCCAAACTAGAAACCTGAATATTCCAGCACCGAGATCACTCCCTGTATATCCAAAATATAAAGGAAATAAAATCATAGTTCCCCATATTGACCATAAAGCATTAGAAATACAAATAGCTAAAACAAAGAAAAAAATGTAGCTCGTTGTAAAAGTAAATTTCAACCCATTAAAGAAGATACGAAAGTATTGTTTAAAAGAAACTTCAGGCCTGTCGAATCCTGGAAGGTCTTTCACAAAAATAAAACTGACAAAAGCGAGGAAAAACATACCAACAGATTGAACTGCAAACACAGTTTCTCTGAAGAAGTACGTAGCTAGTAACCCTCCCACTAGAATAGCAGCTGCCCATAAGAGCCCAAGAATCATGGATATTTTCCCTTGAAATAGCTGATAAATTCTTCGATCGGTGTCTACTTCCTTCGCTGCGAAACGATAATTTCTATCAAACCAACTTTGCAGCGCTCCTGACTCCTGAGACGCAGCGAAAGCCGCTAAAATGTATACAATTAATAAATCTGTGAAATCATTCGCAAAAACTAATAATAAATAACTCAAACCATATGTGAAAAAAGCTACAGCTAAAATCCATCTTTGTCCTATCCAATCCCCCAGTGATCCACTAGGATAATCTAATGTGGCTTGTACTAGGAATGAGATGCCTACAAGTATTCCTAACTCCGTAAAACCTACTTTGTCAATGACAAAAAGAACATAAAAAGTACCCGACACAAAAAATATCATTGATTGGAAAGATGCGAGAATTAGGAATTTTTGTACCAAACCTTGGGCATTGTGAGGAAGAGATTCTTTTATTCCCAAAAATGTTATTATTGGGTTAATAATCACATTAAAACCTCACACTAAAATCAATTTTGGAAGTAGTGGTAACCAACAAGATGTGTAGCTTTTATAGATTGGTTTCGAGGTAGGATCCTTTTGATTATGAATCCAGCCTTTTATGCCCTCTCAAATAGTAGGAATTCAATAATCTCTGAAATTTTCTTTTTTTGGCTAATATTAATCGGGATTGAGATTATATTAATTGCCTTTAACGGTATTTATTTATAAGAGCTGACTCTAAGATGAACTAATATTTATTCCAGATGATTGGTGATTTTAGTTTGTTAGAAAGACCTTATCGTTTCGATTTCAACCCTTTAAGGTGGCCCAAAGTTAGCATAGTGGGATTTGTGGGTATCACAATTTATTGTATTTTTACGCTCATATCTTTCTCTTTCTTTCCACGAAACTTTAATCCTATCAATAATAACTTGAGTGAACTGGGTGATTTCTATGATAATCCCAATGGAGCGATTTTCTATAACGTAGGCATGGTCCTCACTGGTATAGCATCAATTTTCTTTTATATAGGGCTTTATGAATGGTTCATGAAGAAAAAAAAGAGCCCTACACTTGTTGTTGGCCTAGCAATTGGTATAATTAATGCGCTAGCTATTATAATGGCTGGTATTTTTTCAGAAACACAAGAAACATACTCTCAGCATGTATTCTGGAGTATTCTGATTTTTCTCTCATTTTTTCCAATTTTGATCCTAGTAAATAAATCGATCTTAACCTTTCCTGATTTTAATAAAATTGTAGCATATTATGGATTCGGGGTCTCTTTAATCGACCTGAGTTTTCTTGTTTTTTTAGTATTAACTGGTGTTGAAGCAAATTTTCCCTTCATTGAATGGTTATCTGTTTTTTCATATATTAGTTGGATTGGAGTGCTTGCATATTACATCTTAAGGTTCAATGTATTGGATATAAAGAGATTTTGACTTTATTTCTGTTTTTTATCATCTCTTGATTTTTCTTAGAAGTATAAAATAAGTACTTAAGACCCACAAGACAAATTAGCTACCATGAATAGGTAATATTAATGCAAAGCTTCACCACAGTCCTAATTGACAGATATGTAAGTGAAGTGTGACCTTCAAAAAGAGATATTATCAGGAACATAACTAAGTCTGTAAAATAAACCATAGGTTTAAGAACCTATATTTTAGAACGAGGAGTCTGATTTTTAGAGTAGCTCTGAATTTAATAGGTAGTGTTCTTATATTCTAATGTGGAGACGGATTTATGTCAAAGGGAAACAGAAAAATTCAAAACATCGCAGAAAGAATTCTTGAAGATAATCCTGATCCTGCCATTCAAGTTAGATTATTACGTGATATATTAGGAAAGAATAGAAACGATGCTGAACTAATTGAAGCAGAATCAAGATTAAACGAAAATAAATGGGTACAAATTCTCAGAAATGACCAGTGGGAGGATGGGAGCTGGGGAAGATTCCACACTGAAGACACTACCTTGAAACAAAGAGTTCCTACCACTGAAGTGGGTGTTAGTAGATCCGTTAATCTTGGTCTTAATGAGACACATCCTATCATTCAAAAAGTAACCTACTATATTGTTGGTATACTAAACAGATCAATCAAGCCACGAGATGTTGTACCAAAAGGTATAGGTCAAAGTTTTTGGGATCATTCTATCAATAAGATTGTTGCAGCGTCATTGGCAGAAATTAATCCTAATCATCCAATCCTTAATGATTATTTTGATCTATGGGCAAGAATAATTCAAGAATCCTTCCCTAATAATTCATATAACGCTCAAAATCAAATCTTTGCGTTTCTAGAAATCCTCAAGATAAATTATGACGATTTTTCGACCCGATTTAAAAAAAGAATAAAGGAAAAGAAAGAACTTACAATAAATAATGTTTACAGCGTGAATCTAATCGGTTCTCAAATTTATAAGTTGAATCCAGACTTAGAAAAGGCATTTTTCAGATTTATATGGAATCTTGGTATTGGTTACCTAAATGTGGATCTGAGATCTTCTCCTAGTGATTTAATAGGAACTAATTCTTTCACAAGGTGGTTGAGGTCCCTTGAAGTTTTAAAACCCTATCCTAGCTGGAGAACTAATGTTGAAGAGATTTTTGAATGGTTTTGGGACAACCAAACTAAGTGTGGGCTTTGGGATTTTGGAAAGGTACCATTAACCAATAGATCAATAAGATTGTCATCTAGTTGGAGGAAACCAGATGCTCGTATCCATGATTGGACCACTCGTATTCTATTGATATTAAAATAATCTTCAATTGGCTTCATACCTTTTTCATAATTCTTGAGATGTAAGGAGGTTAGATAATAGATGTGAATTGATAATCAATAATTTGAGAACTTGCTTTTTCTTCATAAGAAAATTTTTCCTTTTGACCCCTTCTATGTTTATTCAAAATTTTCTTTCTTTGAATCCTTTTTCAATGATTACTGTACTTTTTAAAAATGTACTGAAAGTAGAACGGCCGGTTCGAAATAATGAAACACTTCGTTCTAATTATCAGACAGAGTGTACTAATTTATTTTTCAAAACCCATCATCTCTCGACTTGCCAACAACTATAGCCTTAAATAGGTAGATTATCATGATTTTAAACACAGGAAAATGTTACATCAGAAAATTTGAGTGAAAAAATGGCATGAAAAAAGAGATGATATTTAATGAAAATACTAGGTAGAGTACAGGCGATCTTATTTGGTGTAGCGGGATATTTAATTCTATTAGTACAACAAATTCCAGGAATCTGGGTATGGGTACCTCTCATGGCCGCTCCTGTAATTCTTATTTTGTATGCCTTGGGTTCCAATCTTCCATCTGGCATTATTGAAGCCTATTCGAATCTCTTCAATTTTAACGAGGTATTTTTAGGAAAAATCTTAATTATCATAAGTGTGGTATTTGTAATCTATTCTATTGTTTATCTTGGGGTAAAAAAGAAAAGGGGATTAGTCACTTCTGGCCCATATCGCTTTATAAGACACCCACAGTATACTGCTTTCCTACTTTTAACAATTGGCTTTACTGGTTGGAGTTATTTTTATATTACAAACTTTTTCGGCATGAGTTGGCTGTCAGCTGAAGAAACAATAGCACTCTGGTACTTAGAACTACTTGCTTATATTATTCTGGCATTTATAGAAGATAAATACCTATTGAAGAAATTTGGTACTGAATATGATAGCTATAAAGTCAAAACACCATTATTTATCCCATTTCTAAATACAGGGAAATTCGACATTGTGATTTCTATTATTGCATTTAGTATTCTTCTTTATGTGGTGGTTCAGTTTCCTCTAATATGAAGAGAAAATGAGGCTGATAGGTCTCCTTGGAAAAAAGGGCTAGCTGGCAGTTGGGAGTTAAAAAGCCATAAATAGGACATATATTCCGCCTACTGCATTTGCTAGTAGATGAGTGATCAATAGATATCGAATGTCCCTTTTATACCAAACTAAGTAAACAACTGGAAGAAGGGCAAGGATCCTTATCAAATTTTCCCATGGTGAAAAAAAATGATACACCGAAAAGAGGATTACATTTAATAACGGTGCATATCCTTTCACATGCTCTTCCATGCGTGGTAGCAGGTATCCTCGAAAATAAAACTCTTCTACTATAGTTAAAGTTGTTGCTGGTAATATGAAATTTACAATCGCCAATAATTGGGCTCCTGCATATGTTTTAAAATTAGATAACACCGACGGGTCATGTATAATAGCTTGAAAGTTGTATTCTTGTGGGTACCAACTGAAGAACGTATCTATAATGAATGGTTGCACAAGTGGAGCGATTACCAAGTACATGATTAATGTAAAAGCCACTAAGATTGGGATGGCGACGAAATATTGCCACATCGGGCTTCCCTCGGTATATTCTATGATCTTTTTTTGTAGTTCGCTGCTTTCCGATTTTCTTTTCTCTCGTACTAGCCAAAGTACTTCTACCAACAGTAAGGTCGAAGCAGCGAGGTAACCAAAAACAGGACCAAGTTTTGGATCAATTCCAAAGAAATTAACTACTACAGGTTGAGAAAACAAGATCATTCCCATAAATAGTAACACTCCAGGTAGCAGATGAAGCGCGATGAGAAATCTAAACGAATGTTGATGGATTGAGACTGTTTTCCTTATATGACTCTTATTTTCATTGATCACTTTCCTCACCAAACCAAAGGTTCTGAAAGTTTTTCCGTTTTTTTGCAGTCCAATTCTTTAAATTGGGTGAATCTGGATTTTTTCGACGTTCTTTCCAGTAGCAAAGATCAAAGAATTTTGTGTTTTCTTCTATTCTTGTTAAGATTTTTTTTCCTTTCATTTTTTTGTCACCAAAGTGAATTTTTATTTATGATGCGTTGTGCACTCGTGTGTATTGTGCAACGCACCTGTATGCATGATGCAAAATGTTTATATAAAAATGTATTTATTGTGTCAGATAGTAATGTGTTCATGGAGACAGAACAAAGATGGGAATTACAGCCACAGAAGAAGGAGCAAACCTTAGAAACTATTTTGAAAGGTTGTTTAAATCTGAAACACGAGCATTGATAGCTTGGAATTTAATAATTCATCAAGAATTGACTGTAAAACAACTTGCCAATTTAACAAACAAAGATCAATCAACCATTACCCGAAATTTGAGAAATTTAGAGAGAACTGGATTGGTCTTTGTATCGAAGACAGAAACAATTCGTAATTTTGCAATTAATTATTGGAAATTGAGTCCAAACAATTTTTTACGTAAATTTGGAGATTTGGGTTCAGTTGTACAAGAGGCACTAGCAAATATGGACTTAGAGTTTATGAAAATAACATTACTAGCCGTTCAACGAAATCTGGAAAATATTTTCAATTCTAAAACGCGAGAAATCAATAATTTTGTTCAGAATATTCTAGCTGAAAAGGAACTAATGTCTGTAGGAATAATGAACAAAGAAATAGGTGAACTCTTTCTAAAAGAGCTCAATCAATTCATCTATCAATTTCATGAAGATCATAAACTCAGTTTACAACCTCTTGCTGAAATTGACCCAAATAGTTATTTCACCTTTATTTTAGCGAGTCCTTTCCCTCCATTGTTGAATTTAGGGAAAGAATGATACCATTAATTTGAGAACTTGCTTTTTTTCGGTGATAACAATTTTTGATCAGTTCTAGGATGTAATAATATTTATTAGGAAATTATGTATAGTCTACTAACCAATTTTCTTTTTCCCTACTTGAGGTGAAAAAATGACGACTGAATCAGAAGAAAAACCAAAAAATCTTTTTCAAGAGTTTAAAGAATTTCTCAAGAATTATAAAGTTTTGGGCTTAGCTGTCGCTTTCATTATGGGCATCTATTTGGGCTCTCTCGTTCAAGCATTTGTTAATGATCTCATCATGCCCATTTTCGAGCTCCTTCCTGGAGCGGATGTCCCTTGGGATCAGATAACTTATTCAATTGGGACTGCTGACTTTTTAATTGGCCATTTCCTTGGAGAATTGGTCACATTCATCATAATAGCATTCGTTATTTTTCTAATCGTTAAACTAGCTTCGAAATACGAAATTGATTAATTATATGGGTCCTAAGGTTCCTTTCCACAATTTCCTTTAATTCTCATTAATTACCTCATCCAATAAATTCCATAAATCCATTACGGTAAACCCATGAGAATTATCTTCGAAAAGCTGGTAAACCTTGAGAAATTGATATTTGAGAACCAAGGTAAACAGTTCGTTCTCTAATTGAGAAATAAATAAATATCTTGATTTTGGGTGTTCATTAAATAATGCATCTAGAACAGCGTGTGATCAGTCCAGAGACAGAGCTTATATTAACGATTCGGCCTCGGGATTCGATTAAAAAGGATATTAATGCGTTTGTGATGCGGAGAGGACCATAAAATTTTACATTGAAAACACGATGTAACATTTCTTCACTTGTAGCACAGATCGGCTAACTATCCCCAACACCAGCGTTATTTACAAGTCCGTACAACCCTCTATCTTCCTTGTTCACCCGAGCTACGACTTGTTGGACATCTACTGGGTTGGTAACATCTAACTGGAATGAGATAACATTTTCTATCTTATTCAGCCTCTCAATATCAATTGGTTTCCGTGCACAGGCATAAACAAGATAACCTTTCTGGGCTAAAAATTCCGTGACCAGTTTTCCAATACCTGAACTAGCTCCTGTACTAAGATGGGTTTAGTTTGAATGATAATCTTTTCCTCCATGAAATTTGTGATTAATGCAGATTTATCCTATTCTCATTTGGTTTATTTTTCTCATTCTTTTTTGAAGTAATAGTATCTAGTTCTTTTGATTTTTCTTGCTTTTTTTTATAAAAAACAGTGATAAGGGAAGTTAATAAAAGAATGGGCATTATTTCCAGATTAGTGGACTCTGATGTCGTAGTAAATGAGATAGAACTACTTTCAGATCCCGGAGTCGATTCTAGGACAGGAAGCGAACTGCTTGTAGAATAGTCTCTTTTAATCAATGGACTATCTGGAAGGAGAGAACCCAATAGTCCTGTGTACCAATAACTTAAACTACTGTCCATGATTCCAAAACCAGAACAAAACTCCCAGTAGGCCCAACCCCACATTTCAGGGATTGATTCCGCCTTTGCACGGACATAGGCGGTCCATTCAATTCGACCATTCATGTATCCGTATTGGTATGCTCCGAATTCTCCGATAAATAAGCTTCTATTATTTGTTTTAGCCCAATTAACTGCAAAGTCGATTTCATTGTCAATTCCATCCTTTTCAGCCTGAGAACTCGTCCAATTAGTCCCTAGCCATGCATTACTTCCTGAGACCCATTCAGCACCTTGATGCGTAAATTCAAAAGGAGAGTAGAAGTGGAAAGTGGCCACGATGTTGGAGTCGTTTTGGGGGAGTACAAGGTCAGACAGTGTCCAAACATTATTCCAATTTGTTGGGCCTACGATCAGAGTTCTATCAGGATTTGTTACACGAATAATATCGATAGCGTCTTGAAGGTACTGATTCCATAGGATGTTAGTTAAATTATCATGGGGCTCATTTAACACTTCAAAAAATAAGTCGTGGGAATAATTCTGATAATGGTGGGAGATTTGTTGCCATAACTCAAGGAATCGACCCCTATGGCTTTCAGGATCAGCCATTAACTCATTATAATGGTGAATATTGATAATAATTGACAAATTATTTGCAAAACTCTGATCAATTACCCAATCAACCCGATCAAAGAAAGAGGAATCAATGGTATAAGGAGTAATATCCATAGCATGAGCATTCCACCGTATAGGTACACGTACGAGGTTGAATCCAGCTGAGGCAATCCGCTGGAAATGTTTTTCTTTGATTAAAAGCCCATTAGTCCAATCTCCCTCATTTGGTGCCTCCAAAAAATTGCCTAAATTGACACCTCTTAAACCTGAATAGGAATCATCTCCTGAAACGTCATTTAACGAGGATTTTGGGGTGAGAGATACCCCAAAAATGATAGTAACAAAGATAAAGAAACTAAAAATGTTTTTTAATTTCATTTTATTCACTGTCTTGAGTTTTTGTGCCTGATTTCATCGTCCATCGTTATTATAGCAAATTTGGTTCTAAAATTTTGAATGAAATCGTTAAATCTCTACCCTTTATAAATTCAAATATATTAATTAGTGGAGTCGTGATACTTAGTATAGGAAACTAAAACATAATTTAACGAATATCCGCATTTTAACCTTTCGTGTCAGATTCAGACAATTATGCTACCAAATTATTTCAATCTAGTTTAGTTTCTTCTTCCAAAATGGAAATTAACTGCATTTTGTTATCCAAAGCCTTTTTTTTGACTCTAGGAGTTTTAAAACACAAAGAATAAAGCAATAATAACACTATTATCTGGGGTATCAATTTAATGAAGAATTGTACCCCTAAAAAAAGCCAGGAGGAAATATTTAGAAAATAATTACCGAAATAAATCTGACATATAAAAACAGCGGTTGATAGTCCTATGATTCCTAAAATATGCTTTAAAAAATATGTTTTACTCGTCATTATTTCAATAACACCATCCCAGTAACAGAGAGGGCACCTTTCATCTGGAGGTTTCAAGAAAAACACACCTGATGGTTTTTTAATAAGTTTCAAACATTCAGAGCAAATAGTTCTATTAAAATTGTTACAATTTGCTACTGGATCAAGACTATGAATATCGCAGCTCATCAATATTCATCTGTCTCTTCTAAATCATGCTGAAAGTTCGCTTCCATTGCCTTAGACCATTATTTCATCAATGGCCCCTGTAATAAGATCTAATTTTCCTTAACACTCTTTAGTATTGTAAGAACTTTTATACTCTCAAACTTTCACATACAAAAACTCATGTAATTTCATTGTTCCTCAATGAATTTAGCAGGGGATAAATAATTCCGATGAGATTAAGGCGTACATTCGTCATTCTCTACCTTTTAGTTTTATTTGGAGGGCTTGGTCTCCTGGCTATTTCTGTTCAAACAATTGAAAAGGACTTTTCCTTACCCACTGAAGGCACTAAAACGTTCACATTAGACCTCAAGAAAGACTGGTATTATCATTTTGAAGTAAGAGCGTGGTCTGGGGATGAAACCATAAATATTTCAATTTTACAAGGAAAAGAAGTGATATTCTCCGCCTTTCTCATTGGAGAAGACCTAGAATACGAAATGGATCCTGATCCACCTTATGTTTATTATCCAGCCTTGGGAGATTCATTTCAAGTTGAAGAATCTGGGGATTATACCTTAGTTGCCCAAGTTATTGTCGAACCAACTCAAGATTCTGCCCGATTAAAATTATATTGTACAAATCAACGTGTTCTTGGCTTTGATACTGGATTTCTAGTTATCCCGTGGATTATTATAGTGATTTGTGGTTTTTTTGCCTTAATTGGTTCATTCTTCTTTGACCTCTTCCAAGCGTTTAGAGGAGAGCGAGAATGGCCCATGAGGTTCTCGTATGAAACTAAAAAATCTCCAAATCAAACTAAAATCGTTATTAGTTCTCCTATAAACAAGAGTTATGTCCCAAGAATAATTAGTCCAATAATTGTCATTGCCTTCTTTCTCTTTTTTATTACGGAATTGATTAGATTTTTCCAGCAGAATTTTACTTTAACGATAAGTTTAGGAATCAGTGTAGTTGGAGTTATTTTTACACCCTTGGTCTCCATGCTGCTTCTCTCCCGGTTTGTGATAGTAGCAGAAAATGATAAAATACAAGTCGGTAGACAGTTCTGGAAATTAAATCGCTTTAAAACCATTTCTAAATATCAAATCACTGATATTCACTGGGATATTCGAGAATATGAACCAGAATATTATCTGTTTCTCATCATAGAAACCTCAGACCAAAAACATCAATTTCAGCCACTGGGGATTACAATCCCTCATCCACAGCCCAGAGCTGAGCTGCAGCAGTTTCTTGATGCCTTTCTCCAAGAACTTAATGAGGTACTCATGAAATAACGGAAAATTATCTTGGTTTTCAAACTTCGGGTGGTATTAATCCATCTCTCTAATTTTTTTTATTAACTCTCCAGCTTCCTCTGATCTCTCCAGGATTAAATCAGTGGTTGTATTTACTTCATTTGAATCAGATAATTCCTTAATTGTTGTTCCTGCTCCCATAATGATTTGTAGAATATTGCCAATCTTGTGTGAATAATCATCTGTTAAGATGTTCTTCTTCTTAAAAAAGATACCTTGCTCCAAATGTAAGAAAACCATTAATCCAAGTAAAGTTACCATTGCAACTGCTGAATAGTATGCCATTATTCCTATAACATCAGTACTCATGTATAATCCGTAGCTATAATTAGGTACACGTGTAATAACATAAACATAGGCTATAATGTAACCTACCAAGAATGTTGTCAGGAGAACTATCAAGCCATAGCTGTATTGTAAAATAATTTTGATTTCTTTTCGATTAGAATAAACAAGAGCCAGAAAAATCAATATTATAACAAACTGAAAGAAAACTGAAACATTGATTGCTATTACAACATCCAGGAGAATGAATACAAGTATAGGCACGATTATAATAATCCCTAAACCACCCCCTACCAGATTTCTTGGATATGTTACAAAATACAATGAGAGTCCTGTAATTAACAGGTATAGTCCAATATTAAGGGTTATCACATCTGAGATACGTATAAGACTCACAACAGAGAGATCTTGAGTTAAAGTTATTCCAAATGGTAATAGTCCAGAAACAAACAGAAAAAACCAACCTATAAGTTGTAAAAAATGTCTTTTTTCCTTTGTTTTGGTATACATATCAAAAGATACAATTGCTCCTATAAAACGAGCAACTAAGTTCACTACCAAGCCAAATACAGCTAATACATGCATTTCCAAATCGGATGTCATTCCTGGGGAATTTTTCAAGGAATAATTTTTTTACAAGTCCTCAGATTTAAGAATATTATCAAATTCATCTTAATCCTTATTATCTCATATAATAAGTTAAACATAAACTTCCTCCTTTTGTTTTTTCTATCAAAAAAGTGATGTGAGAAGAATTATGAAACATGTAGAAGAACACTTTGCCACTGATGATGGCCTAAATTTATATTATCAGGTATGGCAGCCAGAGAGAAAAGTAAAAGCCATCATTCAAATCATTCATGGATTAGCAGAACACAGCTCTCGCTATAACAATGTAGTAGATTTTTTAGTTCCAAATGGGTTTGCAGTCTATATCAATGATCTCAGGGGCCATGGCAAATCAGAAGGGACAAGGGGCTATGTTAACAGTTTTAACGACTATTCTGAGGATGCAAGAAAATTTACCCATCTTATCAAAGAACAAGAGGAAAATATTCCCTTTTTTTTGTTAGGTCACTCAATGGGGGTCTTAATTGCCGTTGATTATGCAAAAAAATATCCAGAGGAATTGACTGGAATTATTTTTTCAGGATTTGGTTACCCAACCACAAGTAAGGTAAATCCACTAGTTGTTTTACTTTCAGGAATACTTTCAAAGATAAGACCAAAAGGGAAGATTAAAATTGACTTGGCACCCGATGTTTCAAGTGATCCAAACGTCGTAGAAGCCTACAAGAACGATCCATTAATATTTAAATTTATAACTTACCGTCTCGGAGCAGAATATCTGAAAATTACTAAAAAATTTCCAGAATCTTTGTCACAAATCCAGATCCCAGTATTAGTTCAATCTGGAGAACACGATAAACTTACACTTGAGACATCTGAGTTGTTCTCGCACATTTCAGCCGCTAATAAACAGTTAAAATTATATAAGGGATTATATCACGAAGTTTATAACGAACCAGAGCCTGGACGTAATCAAGTATTGACAGATTTAAAGGAATGGCTGGAAAACCATATTTAAACTCATTAAAATTAATGTCTCTTCAGAAGTCAAGATATCTATCACATAGATGTCATTATCTCCCCAATTCTTTCCCATAAATCCTTGATATTATCTTCTTGTACTTCTATATTCTCTACAAAAAAATCTTCGAGTATTTCTGATATTCTTATTGATTCAAAATAATTGATTCTTTGAGCGAGGGCTGCGATCATAATTTGACGTTTTCCTCCCCGGGCATCTTCATCATCAATAGTTGAAAAATATAAATAACTGTCCATGTCAATATTCGCCACTCGAAATAATACTCCTTGAGCAGCATAATAATCAATGGTTCCATACATTGGGCCTGCAGCCTGGAATAGCTGGATTCCGATTGATTCGACTGAGATTGGAAGTTTTGCATTCTTTGGATAAACAAGTTTTAAGTATGGACCAATCTTGTCATCCCAAACCACCAAGAACACTATGACTGTCTTTTTTTCCTCGATTTTGTCAGAACTAATTTCTACTTGTTGATCAGTTAGTAAATGACTTCGGATCTGTTTACTCCATAAATTATGTTTTCTTCCCCGATTAATTTTGCCAGCTATACTTGCTAGAAGATCCAACTCGTTAACGGGTTTTGCAAGATAATCATCAGCTCCAAGCATTTTTCCAAAGCGAACATCTTCAGGAGAATCTTTTACTGTCAGAAAAATAAATGGAATCAGGTTCCAATCAGGGTTATCTATCATTTTATTAAAAAATTCATAACCATTCATTTCGGGCATCATAATGTCACAAAGGATTAAATCTGGTAACTGATCATTGGTCTCAAGAATCTCTAATGCTTCAACACCATTTTTGGCTGTTAAGATCTTGTATTCATGATTTTCTAAAATTAATTTAGAATGCTCTAGTAATGCTTCATCATCTTCCACTAGAAGGATCACAGATTTCATTCAACTGTTTCCTTTTGTTAAAATGAGTGATTTGATTGATCAGTTGAAACTTACTTTATAATACTTATCAAAATAATCCCTTGTGATATCATTTTAGAAGAAAAAATGATGGATCCTTAGCTTCACAAGTCTTCCTTTGAATCTTATTATATCTTATTAGCTATCCATATTAAGAGTTTACGAATAACGCAGGTAAATAAAATAAATACTTAACAATTGTTAAGCGTAAATATGTGTTAATTATGACTTTAATAATTTTCGAAAAAGGAATTAAATTTAACAAAACTGTTTATGGAAGGAGGATAATACATGTCTAAGATTAAAACTATCACTTTATCACATGAAGAAGCCTTCCTTTCAGGAGATGCCATAGAAAATCTGAAAGGGCTAATCCAAGGGGACGTCCTACTACCCTCAGACGATGAATATAACAATGCCCGTAAGATTTGGAATGGTATGATTGACAAGTGTCCAGCGCTCATTGTGCGTTGTACTGGTCCTGCAGACGTCATCGATGCAGTAAAGTTCGCACGTGAACACAATCTCTTAGTGGCTGTCCGAGGCGGGGGACACAACGTAACTGGTAACGCATTATGTGATGATGGAATGGTGATTGATCTCTCCCGCATGAAAGGAATTCACGTGGATCCAAAATCTTGCACAGCACGTGCCCAGGCTGGTGTCACTCTCGGAGAACTGGATCATGAAACCCAGGTGTTTGGTTTAGCTGTTCCGTCTGGTATAGTTACGACTACTGGCATTGCAGGGTTAACCCTTGGTGGAGGATTTGGGTATCTCTCGCGCAAGTATGGACTCACCATTGACAACCTTATTTCTGTTGATCTGGTTACAGCTGAAGGTGAATTCTTAAAGGCCAGTAAAACAGAAAATGAAGATCTCTTTTGGGGCTTATGTGGAGGTGGTGGAAATTTCGGTATCGTCACCTCTTTCGAATATAAACTTCAAAAAATAGGTCCCCAGGTTCTTGGGGGAATGCTGCTCCATCCTATGGAAGTAGCTCCAGAATTTTTACGCTTCTACCGCGACTTCATCGCTGATACTCCTGATGAACTTACAGTTGTCCCACTTCTCCGTCTTGCTCCACCTGCACCCTTCTTACCAAAAGTGGTTCATGGTAAACCCGTGGTTGGGATATTAGTTTTATATACAGGATCATCAATCGAAGAAGGAGAGTCATTAATCGCACCTCTACGGCAATATGGAACGCCACTGATCGATGGAATCGGTCCTAAACCATTCCGAGCACTCCAATCGTTTTTGGATGTTTCTGCTCGACCAGGGCTGAATTATTACGTCAAATCAGAATTTCTCCCTGCTCTTAACGATGATATCATTGATACACTTGTTGAACATGCTTCACGAATCACCTCTCCGCTCTCGGTCATTGCGGGATTTCATCTTGGTGGAGCAGTAAGTCGTATCGACGAAGATTCAACGGCATATAGTCACCGAAATGCTTCTTATTCGCTCATCCTCAACACTGCATGGATAGATCCAAACGAATCAGACAAGCACATTAAATGGACTCGGGCATTTTGGGATGCCTTACAACCGTTTTCAGTTGGCGGTGCTTATGTGAATTTCCAAAGTTATGATGAAGGAGAAGATAGAGTCAAAACTACTTACGGAACCGCTAAGCTTGAGCGACTTTCGAAGTTAAAGAGGAAGTTTGATCCTCAAAACTTCTTCCGTTTAAACCGAAATATCAAACCGTAATCTGGATCACTGTATTTGATTCTCCAATTCCTTCCCCTTCTTCTTTTTCTTTTTTTCTATTGTTTATTGCATCTAATCTCATTTTTGAAATAGCTAGTTTTACTCCAATAAATGTAGTCTACATTATGGACATCTTAGCTGAAACAATTGTTGTTAAGCTGTAATACCTTCTCTTTCTTTTTTTTTTTAGCTTCTTACATAAGACTGATACTCCAATTGATCTTTTTCATCATCTTTGAAGAAATCCAATTCTTCCCCCAACAGATGATGGAGAAACCACCGATAGTTCTGAATCAGCACAGCATAATTCTCACGGGGTTTCGATATGCTGTGTCCCATTCCTGGGAAAATAAAGAGCTCTGTCTGAATCCCTTTTTCCTTAAGAGCTCTATGGATCATCTTTGAACTATAGAGGGGGACACGTTCATCGTTTTCACCATGTTGTAGGAGTATCGGTGTCCGAGTATTGTTGATTCCATTCATCGGAGCTGTTTTTTCAAATGTCTCTTTCATCCCTGTATCAAATGGCCCTTTACTCCGATACGAGTTTCCAGAAAAAGGAATACTGTACCTACTATCAGAGCCAAAGAAATAAGTGGCCCAGCTTGACAGAGTCGAACAACCACTAACCGCACAGAACCGATTAGAATGCATGGCTGCGAATGCACTGATGTAAGCTCCTTGACTTCCACCACAGGCACCAATCTTTGTTTCATCAACAAATCCTTGACGAACCAAATAATCGATTGCTGATTCCAGATCCCATAAATCTCCAACTCCCACATTATCAATGAGTAGTTCCTTAAAAGCCTGCCCTTTCCCCAAAGAGCCACGGTAATTAGGTTTCAGAATAAGGATGTTTTTATTGGTGAATTGAACTAAAGGATAATAAAATTTATCCATTCCTTCTAAAAGAGCATTAGCAGAAGAGTGGTGGGGTCCACCGTGAATATTTATAAGTAGGGGATATTTTCGACTAGGATCAAAGTTACTGGGTTTACGTAAGATCCCCTCGATCTCGGTTCCATCCCTACTTGTCCATCTTATTGATTCAACCGTTCCTAGATCCCAATTAGTAACTAGATCATTAGAGTGGGTCAATGGAAGTGTTTTTCGACCAGTTTCTGTTGGTAGATTCATATATACATCATTAATTTTTGAAGGAGAGAATCCAAGGAAGCTTACAATCCCTAAGTCATTAACATGAAAAAAGAGGTTGGGCATTAATCCCTGTAAATCTATAACCTCAATAGCCCCAGCTTCAGATAATCTTGCAACATTTACCTGACTTTCATCCCAATAGGTAATAAAGATTCCTGCTTTAGTCCAGCATATTCTATAAGAAAGTGGATCCCGATCAAAGTTGGAAGTAATACAAGAAAGATGTTCCTGAAGATTACCTCGTCCTATATCCGATACATTCAGTATCCACAAATCTGCTTGAGTATAATCACGATTATCACGTTTTTTATAAAGAATTAATAGCTTCGCCCCATCAGGAGATATTGCTACGATTTTAGCTCCTTCTGGGAGATCTATTTTTGTTACAACTGGTTTTGAACCTTTCTGAAAAATTGTCTCTGAATTGAATTGAATCCGATAATGAGACGTTTCATGCCCAAATACCAGGTCATCTTTACTCCGACAATTTAAAAATACAGAATCGTTAGTTGAAGAGGGAATGACTGATTCAATCTTTACGGGTTCTGGTAGGAACATTCCCAGGTCAAAAACTAGTTTGACACCGTTTTTATGTTCATCTTCTAACGATTGTGCGATTAATTGGTTGTACTCCTTCATCTTGCCCGTATCAACATAGTACAATGAGGAAATACTTTTTTCATTCTCTACTTGGATAAAATTCCCAAAGCGAGCTTCCCTTTTTTTCTTTTCATCTTTCTCAGGATTATTAGCAATGAATACAAAACCATTAGCAAATGGTTGAAAGTCATTTATCCCTCCTGCATGGTCAGTTACCTGAAATCCTTCTCCGACTAGACTTTCAAACAGAAAAATTTGAAATGGAGCGGAGTCAGTTCGTTTCATTACTGCCAGGGTTTCATTATTAACCCAATGAAAATTTCCAAGCGATCCTGTTCGTGTAAGGTAATAGGTGCTTTCTTTTTCAAGGTCTTGAATACAACAGTAGCTATTGATTTTATTCTCATTCAAATTCATGTAACCTGTGCAATAAGCTACTTTTGTTCCATTAGGATTCGTTTGAATATCTCCAAATAAGGGTAGGAGGAGGATATCTTTTATTGTTGGCTGATAAAGGTCTTGTGAGGAACTTAATACCATGATAATCCAATCTTTTAATATTGAGTGATATTAGAGGATTTCCAGCAACCTTTATTCATTTGAAAATAAAAGAGTCTCTAAATTGGCGCGTTAAATGATAAAACTCCAAAGTTTAAAGAAAAAGCTGATAAGCTAATTTATCTGAAATTTGTCATAACAAAATCATTTATAAAAAAAATCTCTTCCATTTCACTCAGTTTAGTGTTCTTCTTGATTATCCAATTTTTCAAGTATCTGCAACCTCTGATAATAATTAGAGGAACGCCAAATCTGCCTAGGGAGGGTTTTATTGTATTTTTTATTTATTTAGCATCAATCTATTCACTTACAGAAAAATTATTCTTGAGAAAAACTGAAACAAGTTTATTAAAGATGTAATTTTTGGGTTAAGGTATGAAAAGAATAAACTTTGAATCAACCCGATTTGGGGCCATAACAATATCCAATCAAGAGTATCCTCATGATGTCTATCTTTTACCTGACCAGGGAATCGTTAAGCGGAATAAATCTCATTCAAAGCGAATAAGGGGGCACAAGGAACTTTCTTTATGGGAACTCCAAAGGCTATTTCAGAACAAGCCCAGCTACTTGGTTATTGGAACAGGCCAAACTGGCATTTTACCATTAACCCAAGAATCGGAAAGCTGGTTAACATCGAAACTGAAAGAAGAGAATGTTGTACTGATACGAGACCGTACACCCTTGGTTCTCGCTAAAACAAATGAACTTTTGGAGCAGGGCGAAAGAGTAGTAGGTGTTTTTCACACTACTTGTTAAAAAGATTAATTAGTTTATTAGTGTAAATAAGTAAAAATGTTTTTTAGACTGTAGATATTTGATCTAATTTGTCATTTCTTAAGAAAGGTTGACTTAAAGTGATGGAAACATTAATGACTGAAAGCTTTGAACTTGAAAATCTCAAAAACTTACTTCAAAAGCTTCCAGGGGATATTCAAATTGATGAAATATTAAATCGGCGAAGAACAGTATATGTTATTGATTTTTTCAAAAAATTAGATCTCAGGGAGTTACATATCAAGGAACTAGGATATGAAATTGGGTTATTTAAACAATTAAATAGATTAGATTTACGTACCAATGACCTTAAATCCCTACCTCTTGGTACTACAAAGCTAATCAATTTAAAACGCTTGGATTTACGTTGGAATCCAATAAAATCATTACCCAAAGAAATTGCCAAACTTCAAAGGCTACGGCGATTAGATTTACGTGAATGTTTATTTACTTCTTTTCCAAAAGAAATCTTACCGATCTCTAATCTCAGACAGCTTTTGTTAAACAATAATTATTTATCCATAGAATCCTTTCCCGAGGATATTGATAGGTTAGACCGTTTGGAATTACTCAGTTTACGTAACATGGGTCTTTCCACGATACCACTGTCAGTAACAAAATTAGTCAATCTTATAGAATTAGATTTAGGGAATAATCACATTTCCAAAATCCCTGATGAAATTGAAAATCTTCAAGGATTAGTTACTTTTAATTTACAAAAGAACCAATTAATAGAATTACCTGACGCACTAGGGAATTTAATAAATTTGAATAGGATAGATTTTAGGTCAAACCAGTTAACTTCTCTACCTGAGAGTCTTTGGCAATTAAAAAACATGTCAAGATTAGACTTCATTGCGAATCATCTTACCTCAATATCTGAAGGAGTGGGGGAACTAAAGCTACTAACTGAATTAAGCTTTTCAGATAATAAGCTAAAAGATCTTCCCGATTCGTTGAAGAATTTAAAGCTGTTACGAATTTTAACCCTAGAAGAGAATGAAATCACGGAGATCTCTCCATCAATTACATCAATTGATAACTTAAAAGAATTAAATTATAATAACAATCAATTAACGGATGTTCCAGATCATATTAAGAATTTACGAAACCTAGAATTCCTATTTCTTTCGAAAAATCAACTTAAGGACATTCCACCAGCTGTATGTGATCTACCAATATTAAGAGAGATCTGGGTTTCCAATAATCAAATATCCGATCTTCCCTCTGATATAGACAAATTGACAAAACTTGAAGGTCTAGCCTTAGATAACAATAATTTCAGAGATCTTCCCAAATCGTTACTTGATTTACCCAACCTCAAGATGATCAACGTCAAGAATAATCCCTTATCTGACCAATCCATGCCGATAATAAGTGACTTAAAAGCCAAAGGAGTGAGGGTCTATGAGTGAACTGGAAGTTTTGAATCAAATAATTGATGAGTTTCATTTTGAATTTCGTGAGTATTCAGTTAATCAACTGTTAAGTAGAGGTAATACAGTTTTCGATAAGGATAAGATTGTATTGCTAAATTTGAGGAGTCTTGGACTGACT
Organism: Candidatus Heimdallarchaeota archaeon; assembly: GCA_020353515.1. Lineage (GTDB taxonomy): Archaea > Asgardarchaeota > Heimdallarchaeia > Hodarchaeales > Hodarchaeaceae > Hodarchaeum. Next base: position 4,475,243 of record CP070695.1, on the reverse strand, counting down.
CAAATCCCTGAATCAATTTCTGAACTTAAGCATTTGGAACGCTTAAATCTAAGAGAGAACAAATTAGAAACACTACCTGATAATATAGGAGATCTTCGCACTCTAACTCGGCTTGATCTTAATCGTAATCAGCTTATTGAATTACCAGAATCAATTGGTAATTTGGAAAAGTTAGAACACCTAGAAATTCGAAGGAATAACCTGTCAATTCTTCCAGAGAGTATATGCAATTGCACGAATTTAATGAAACTAGCAGTAGGCAGAAATCAATTGACAAGATTACCTGAAAATCTTAATCGTTTAACCAAACTGGAAATTTTTGATGTTCGACGAAATTTTTTGACAGAAGTACCAGAAAATCTTAGTGGACTTGTGGGCTTAGAAAAACTGATTCTGCGCACAAATAGATTCTCGCGTCTTTTTGAAGATATGACACGGTTTCCTAGATTAAATTATTTAAACATACAAAAGAATAGAATAGCTGAACTTCCCAGATCTATAGTTAAGATTGAAAAGTTAGAAAGATTAGATATCCGAGATAATTACTTGGAAACATTACCAGATAATATTGGAGAATTTAAGGTTTTAAGACGTCTGGAATTAGAGTGTAACAGGTTAAGAGAGTTACCAGATGGAATAGGTGATATTTTATCTCTTAAAGATTTTGGAGGTTATAATAACTTCTTAACAGAAATTCCAGAATCATTTTCAAAGTTAATAAAATTAGAAAAACTCGATTTAAGCCACAATGACATAAAAATTTTACCGAGTTTGGAAAATATGACCAATTTACGTGAAGCTTGGATTTCACACAATGAAATAGAAGATTTTTCCTTTGATGTTAATAAGTTAGAGAACCTTGAATTTCTATACTTAAACTCAAACAACATCACCCAATTACCAGAAAATATTCACAAATGTCAAAAATTGCGTGTCTTAGGATTACGGCATAATCCACTTAAAGAAATTCCAGAAGAATTATCAGAATTACCAAGCTTAGAACGAATTGAAATAGATACAAAGCAAAGGACGTTAATCCAAGATTTGAAGATTGATCCATCGGTTATCGAAGTTAAAGATTATTATTAGTTGTGGATTGTCCTATTAAAAAACCTGGATAACCTGAAATAATGTATCGCTCATCTATCGCAAGGTTATCAAGGATTCCTTTGATTGTTTGATCATTATAAGATTGTATTGAGATCGTCTTCCATGTTGTTTGATTAAATTCGACCACTGTTTGTTCAATTCTTGTGGACGCTTTGGGGATCTGAAATTTAGACTTAACAACTTTGTTAGGATCATATAGATGAAGTATTTTGCGTTTTTTCTTAATAGTAGTGAATTCTAACTCCTTACTTGAAATATGGTCAAGAATCCAATTGATTTTTTTTGATAATTCTGGGTAAAGTTTGTTTGATTCTTCATGGAGAATAGTTGGGATTACTTCTCTACCTGGATGAGTAAATGTGTATCTTCTTATTGGTTTTTCCCAAAATTCCGCTTTCCATTGGTTTGTCTGAAACAAGACTTTTAGCTCAAGTAATGCTTTTCTAACATTATTTCTAATGTTTCGAAATTTTAAACCTAATTCTGGAGTACGCAGATTCACATACCTATCAAAACGTATCTCATGATCTTCTGAGTTAATTGCTGATTCCAAATCTGTTTGATTAGTAAAAAAATAAGAGGCACTCGCTAAGTCACAAAAAAAACGCCATTCCCACATTGAAGATCCACTTAGTCTTTAAATCACTGGTTATGTTTGAATTTAGTAAAGTGCGAGAAAATTATAGATAGAGCTCAATTGGCCGGGAGAAATGATCGTTGAATTTATCGTAAAAAGTCTTAAAATCAGAGACAATCTCCTCTTCATCATCTTGAAGCAATCTGAATTTGGAGCCTAAATATCGTAACTTACAATAAAATTTTGCTTTCAATTGTCGATCAATCATTGTGCGTTTCCTTTCGATCGAGAATTTATATATCCGATTGGTGTTTTCAGAACAAATCAGACCTCCAAAACTGCGGTAATATGAATGTCCTATAATATCCATTGGGAATTCTTCTGTTAATTTCTCTAGTTGCTTTTTTGAATAGAGTTGTATATCTCGAATAGATTTCTTTTCTCGAATGACATTTAATTTAGAGTTATTATCTTCATAAGGTTGAATTTCTGGAGGTAAATTAAAAATAAGCCGAGATGCCTGTAAAGAAACATGGAATTCTTGATCCGCATGGGTAACTGCATCAACGCTGTGAACATTTTTTATCAGGACTTTGAGATCATTTGCATATGGTACGAAGTTCTCAGAGGGGTTTACTAGCTTAGAAAAGATTAGTCTTGGACTACCAAAACGGTACCATGATCGATGAACAGGGAAAGTACAATATCTATTCTCTCTTTCACACCAAAGATTTTGTTGGGCTATATAATGATCTGTAGTTGCATTTAAACCAGTCCATTTCTTTGAGATACTGTTCATTACTCCATATTTTTTAAAGATTGCTTTTAAATCATTTTTAAATTTAGGATACTGTTCTAAAGCTGTTGGATCTATTTTTAATTCTAAACGGGAATGTTTCTCTTTCATCAAAAACTCTGCGATCATCTCTGGTTTATCTACAAAAGTTTCAGGATCTTTCTGAATTAAATTGTAAAATTCAACACCTGGATCAATCGTTACTCTAACTACATCCTTCCATTCTCCAGCATCTTCTTGTGGGACAAAATGAATTCGACCATACTGCGTAACTATGAATGGAAGGATCGTTTTACCATATAATGGTCTAACCTTACCATTAAGATTATTGAGCAGCTTTGGATTTAAAAATTCATCTAGCTCACTAGAACTTGTTAAAACTTGAATTACTTGCTTGAATGTTATTTTATTCGAATTTTTCCCTTCAAAAGGAAAGTTAGGGTTTTTGGCTTTCATTAAGCGAGACTTTCTTTTCAGACGGGGTCGTCTTTTAAGTAAAGCGTCATCTAGAGAACGCTGAAAGGAGAAAACAAGATCACTGCTTTCATCTTGAGAATCTATTAAACTGCTAGAAATAGTCGCTTGCCCAGTGGTTAATTTAATCTCTAATAAATCGAATTCTGAATCAGGAGTTATATGATAAACGTTTTTTGCCCAATCTGGAGAATATGATCTGACCTTAATAGATACCCCAGGCCTCATACCAACAGTGGCTCCTAAGTATAAAGTCCTAGTAACAGGAGTATCCTCATATGTCTTCGGAGTAAGTCCAATCCTCCCAAATTCTTGAATTAAATCCTCTTGATCATAAGAAAAGAAAAGATAAAGTGTTTCCGACCTTTCAAATTCAATTGACCTTGACATATTCCTCAACCAACATTGGGAAAACCTACTTCCTTTTTGCTTCTTAAATCTACTTGATGAATGACAATTGACCTCATCATCTAATTGTTATCTAAAAAAAATTGAGCCTCTTAAAACCCTTTTTTGAATATAATTCTTTTTTTGTTCTCTCCTAATACGTTTAGTCAAAAATCATAAAATAAAACGAAAGTGAGAGAGTATCCAAACCAACTTATTCAAATCGAAAATGAGCAATGCTACATCACTATGACTATTTACTTCATTATCAAGGATCTATCGACGCTGAGAAAACGTAAAAAACTGTCTACTAGCAAAGCTGACAATATTTTCCTAGTTATTTTCGGTCTTTTATTTTTTCAATTGATAATTCTGCCAGGATTTGATTATAAATTCCAATGGACACAATTAAAGAGTTTAATTAGGATAATCGGGTTTTTAGGGCTTGCACTCACATACATTATTAATTTCTGGGTCATGAGAGCGAATTCTTACTCTTCAAAGGGTCTAATAATACATGAAAATCACTTATTAATTACGATTGGACCATATGGAATCATACGACATCCAATGTACGTGAGTTTTATACTTCTGGCTTTTAGTACGCCAATTACACTTGGTTCGTTAGTATCCATATTCTTGGCGGTACCAATACCCTTTTTGTTAGTCTTTCGGATCCGTAAAGAAGAAGAAATGTTGTTGAAGGATCTTTTAAACTATAATGAATATATGAAAAAAGTCCCTTATCGCTTAATTCCCAAAATATGGTGATTAATCAAAAAAAAGAGAGGGGGTGAGAAATATCTATGTTTCAACTCTAAATAGACAATCATGTTTTGATAAAAACATATGAGATAATCATAACTTGGACGTAATAACCCTAAACGTAGTAGTATTCCAATAATTAATCCAAAAATGTCATAGCAGATTTTCTAAGAAAATAATTAATCTCATTTTAGAAAAAAAAACGATTTTAGTTAGTGTAAAATCCAAGTTAATCTTCCTAATTTCTTACTCAGATTCAATTCTAAGAAACGATGCCAACGTTCTCCAAGTCCTAGCCAGTAACCAGAGCTTGAAATGGCAAAGAAAATCAAAATCCACATTTGAAGGAAATGTTCTTCAAGAATCGGGTTAAATTCAGGGGGAATAGAAGAAAGCCAAACCGAAAAGAAGAAAATTGCTGTTGAAAAACCACCTATACGAACTCCAATACCAGTGATTAAAGTTATTCCTCCAACTAAAAGCATCGCCATGTAAGCTAAATCAACTAAGATCCCAAGCTGCAGTAACAATGCATCTGGACCATTAAAAATCGCTGAAAAAGGACTATTAGGATTTGATGCATATAGTAAATAACCCTCAGTTGGACTACCACCAGCTAAAAATGAATTTTCTGGAGTAGTGTTTATTCCCAGTCCTAGTAGTTTGTCTAAAAATGCCCAAAGAAATTCAAAACCGTAAGCAATTCTTAGAAATCCTAATAGATACTGTTCAAATTTATATTTTTCAAAGAATGATGTTAAAATACTCATATATTCACTCTCACGATTTTAGGAATGTTATATAAACCAGATAGGTTTTGATTACAATGTGAATATATGAATTCTGGATGATTAAATGAATCTTATCTTTATTTCTCAAGTACTCCAGTTTCCTCACATAATAAACCTTGGGCATAGTTAAATATTAAGTGCGGGTTTACTTTTACTACAGAGTGAAACTAAATGACTGGCTATAGATCTAAGTTTGAGGGTTCATGTTTTGATAAAAATTCCTCTAATATATAGGTACAAGCATTAGTATAATCTTCAAATAACTCAAAAAAACGGATATTTTCCTCTAAAAATGTTGATAACTTTTCTTTTTCTCCATTCTCTTCAAATTTTTCGAGATATGATTGAAATTGAACTTGGATGATTTCTTTAGCATTGGAAAATATATACCGGAACTGTTTAACAGTGTTGAACAAGTTTTCAGTCAAAGTATATTTTAATTGGTAAAATTTTCTTCTATCTTTACGCTTTTTAATTACCTGAAGGATATTAAGTCGAATGAGTGTTTTTAGCGTCACTGAAACAGTTGAACGACTATAACCAGTGATTCTAATTATATAATCTTGTGTGAGTGGTTTTTCTTCCACAAAAAATAATAAACCTATCATTACAAGTTCTTTCTTCTTACCAACACTTGAGGATTGACTTGCAGCTTGATCTTCAAGAAAATCCTTTTTGATTCTTTCAAGACTATCCCCGCTTATTAAATTATATTTAGGACCAGGAAAGTTAAAAACTTTAGTTTCATTTAGTGAAAGATTGCCAATTAATTGAGAAATTGAATCAGGATTCTTAACAAACTTTTCCAAATTATTTTGGAAATATGTTACGGTGAAATGAAAATAATTAGATAGCTCCCAATATTCATTGAGAAATCTTCTTAAACGTAAAATTTCAGAACTTTGAGAAGATAGTGAGTCTAATCTGTGAATCAATAGAGGAACTTGTTCCAAACTGAATTTAGTCACTTCTAAACCTTCTATTAAAAGAGTTCGAAAATATACTGCCAGCTTTTGAGGACACTGATACTTTTTACGTTGCCCTTTTTTCCGAGTTTGAAGGACTAAGAATTTACTAGTCGAATCTGTTAATCTTGAAAGCGTTGCTGAAACAGACGCCCTATTTAGCTCAGTTAACTCAATTATTTGATCTTGATCAAGAGCTTCCCCTTCCATGAGTAAAGTAAATAGAATCCTTACTAGATTTGGATCAAACCAAGTTAATGTCTGTTCCATAAAAACAAGATAATTTCTCTTTATATCTATGAAAGGGGATTGACTAAGAGCTGTTTTCATTCAATTCATGTCCAAAACAATAATAGATAAGCAAAGTTAAATTTTTATTTATTTCTGGCATTTATGAAATTTCTGGCATTTTCGAAAAATATAAAAGCTGTTGCATAATTTCCGTCATTTGCGATAATCATGCAAAAGGTATTCAATTAGGTCTTAAAAATGAAAAAACCAAAAATAAAAATCCAAAATCTAACAAAATATTACGGGAAATCTCGTGGGATTGAAAACCTATCCCTTGAAATCATGGAAGGCGAAATATTTGGCTTCCTTGGTCCAAATGGAGCAGGTAAAACGACAACAATTCGCTGTATGATAAATATTCTTCTACCTACATCAGGAAATATTTGGATCAATGGCAATAAGGTTACTAGAAAGAATCCTGAAATACGGGAGAATATTGGGTATATCCCTGGGGAGTTTATCCTTCCAGAGAATTATACTGTAAATGAATTTCTCTCATACATTCAAAACATGCGTAAAAATCCCAGTAAAAGACGAAATGAACTAGTTGAACGATTTACATTACCTCAGAAAAAAAAGATAGGAGAACTCTCAAAAGGAAATAAGCAAAAAGTTGGTATTGTAGCCGCGCTCATGCATGATCCAGAGATCTTAATTCTAGATGAACCAACATCAGGACTTGACCCACTTCTTCAACAAGAACTTTATACGCTACTTTTAGAATCAAAAAAAGAAGGAAAAACAATTTTCTTCAGTAGTCACAATCTTTCTGAGGTGCAAAGAATTTGTGATCGAGTGGCGATCATTAAAGAGGGTACTTTGGTTAAGGTTGAAGAGATTCATACTCTTAATAAAAATGTATCAAGGAAATTGGAAGTACAACTTAAGCATCCTAATGAAGAGCAACTAAGAGCTCTTGGTGCCAACCTGCTTGAAATTCAAGGAGATAAAGTGAGTATATTAGTCCCGCAATCAGCTTCTATCAAACCCTTTCTTGAGAATCTTCTCTTAATGGAACCTGAAGAGCTTTCTTACCCTCCTGCAAGCCTTGAAGACTATTTTATGCAATTTTATAAGACTCAAAAATAGGAGACAGTAGAATGTACCTTCCGAAATTCATTGAACTCCTTTATCTTCGTTTTATCCGTCATAAAACTGTTTTTGGGCTTTCGGTCCTACTTTTTTCTGCTATTACTGTATTTTTTCCAATAATCTATCCTGGCGAGGAGTCAATGCAAAATATCGTCATTTATTATGAGAGATTTGTTGGAGAACTCCAATATGATAATCCAGGATTTCATATATGGACAATTATTGCAGCAGGTATGGTAATTAGCATTTATTTACCACTTTCAGCAATCCTTCTTGGAGTCAATATTTTACCAATAGCAGAAAAGGATGGAAAGGAACTCTTATTTTCAACACCCAAATCACTCACAAGGGATTTTCTAGAGAACTCAATTCTATTAACTGGTTTAATTTGGTTAATATGTATTCCAAGTTACTTCTTATCTATAGTCTTTCTTCTAATTAATGGTAACGCTGATTCAATAATAAATTTAACAATTAGTTTTGTTATTGGAGGAATGCTTGCGATTTTTATCGCTTTTCTGACTGGGTTTGGGTGTTCAATATCCTTCTCCAAAAAAACTGGTTATATTATTGGGGGAGGCTATACTATAATTGGATTTTTCTCAGATATGGCTTTTAGAAATAACAAAGATTTTGAGGCTCTATTGGAATTAAATCTATTTTCTAAAACGAAAAATACCCAAAATGCGATCATGGGAACTTGGAATGAAGAATTCATTCTTTTAGCACTACTTTTATCAATTATCTTAATTATACTATCTATCTTATCAATCCATCGAAAGGATTTCATTGAAGGAGGTTATAAGAAAACAATAATTGATGAATCTGAGATAACAAGCAAAAAGATCACAAAAAAACTTTCAGCTATTAAACTACCACTCGAAAAGCTAATTGCAAGTCTTGGATGGAGATTTCCTGCCTTGCGTGATCAATTACATTCAATGGTCGGAATAATGACTGTCTTTTTAATCGTTACAATCGGTCTTACAATCATGCAAGGAGGTACATATGAAGGAGAGGTAAAGACAGCCGCTACTTTTGCTAGCATTGATATCCCATTTATTGACGCAGCTCTATTCAATTATGAACTAGAACCAACCCTGGAAGGTTGGTTTACCCTGGAATTTTTTGCTTGGGCTTGGATGATACCTTTTGGTCCTTTTATTCTTATTATCATAAACAACATTATTTTCAGAGACAAAAAAGATAGAATCGCTGAAATTACGTGGGTACTTCCACAAAGTGAGACAAAAATAATTTTCAATCGAACTGTTGCCGCCCTAATAGGACTTATAACATTGTTCTTTGTTAGCTTTCTAAGCTATGTGCTAATTGATTTTACACTTGAAAATAATGGGGATTTATTGAATGCTGCTACAACTTATTTGATCTTTATGTGGGGGTACTGTGTATTTTTCATCACATTTCTCTCATTAGGACTTCTAGTCCCGTATAAGCACACTCAAAAAACGTTATTACTGGGATTTACGATTAGTATTCTTCTGCTTTTGGCTGGATTTATAACTGAAAACTTCTTACTACTTGCATTAACCCCATTTAGCTATTTTGACTATATGGGGATATTTTTAGGCGAAAAGGTCTTGATAGATGTCCTTCCTAGTGCTTTGGTTTGTACAGTCATTGCTATCTTAATCTATATTGTTGTTCTAAAGAAAGTTGTATCTGCAAGAGACAGATTAGTTCAATAATCCTTTCTTTCTCTTTTTTCTTTTCCCAAAAGTTCAATCCATATTAAGCTTCCAAATCCAGGCGCTTTTTCATCATTGCCAAGTAGCGACTCCCCGTGGAGAATATAATCCTCTTCGTTGTTAATTCTTGGAGTTACAGGCATTGGGGAGTATTCAGAAAAGAAATCACTTTTATCATCACTTGTGTAACCAATTTTTGTAGTTCTAAAAAATGTTGAATTAAATAATAATTTTACTTGCCATGCAAAACTATTCAGGGTGACATTTGCAAAGACGGTAACATTAAATTTGTCGCCAATATCTGCAGTACAATCGACGGTTCTATCCACATTGCATTTGCAGGGTGTGGTTCAGAGGGTACGTTTACTTCTATGTAGTTGAGAGAATATCTCGGTATAACCAATAAAAGCATAAATAATATGCAGGGTAAAGTGAATTCACGAAGCCCACGAAGCAGGAGTCCCTAAAATGTCTCTTAATCGAAAAGCATTGTTCTTTTCTGTAATCTTTTTTCTTATCTTTACAATTGGTATGGTTACTGCTGGTTTATTGAATTCTAATTTTGGAACCGTGGATGTAAAATTGGTTTCTATAGCTCATGCTGAAATTCAACTTAGTGGATTACTGTATAAACCAAAAAGTGCTTCTCCTATGGCTCCCCACCCTGCAGTCATTCTGACACATGGAATTGCGAGCTCTAAGGAATACATGAGTGGGATCGCATTGGAACTCAGTCGAAGAGGAATTCTTTCGTTGGCTGTGGATGAAATTGGTCATGGTAATTCTGGAGGGACTTTTGGGTTTGCGAGTGATCCTACTTTAGGAATTCTATCGGCAGTTAGATATATTGAATCGCTCTCTTATGTGAATAGCTCCTCTATTGGCCTTATTGGTCACAGTCTTGGAGCAGGGGCAGTGCGTAGTACAAGTGCAGCTCATGGTAATATCTCTGCAACAGTTCTAATTGGTGGGGGATTGGGAGAAATGGTTGAGGATATGGCTTATGGTAACCTTAATGCTACATTTCCCAAAAATCTACTAATTGCTGTAGGTAAGCAAGATATTTTATTTGATATACCCTCATTAAGAGATGATTTAGCTCCAGTATTTAACACTAGTGAGGTTGTTGAACCAAATATTCAGTATGGAGATTTCTCTTCAAATACTGCTCGGAAACTTGTCTTAACACCGACTATCCATCTTGCTGAGGCATTTGATCCCTCAATTGTGGCTGAAATTGTCCATTGGATGAGTTTAGCTCTCAATCCTCCAACTCAAAACCTAATCTCTTCTACTGATTTTCTTTTTCTTGTAAGAGATCTTTTGATTATTGGTTGTTTTATCGCTTTTATTGGTTTTCTTTGTAGTTTTTCTGCATTGTTATATAATTTATTTGATATTCCCCAAAAAAAGGGAGAAAGTTGGGGTGGAAGAACATTTCATAAAAATTGGAAAATACTACATCTTTGGGGTTTTATGGGGGCCATTCTGTTTCTCCCAATGATGATAATAGGTTTTTTCATTCCTCCCTTACTATTTGGAACTTCAATCATTTGGTGGTTGTTTGTATGGGGAATCTTAGGATTGTTGTTACTTAAATTTATCTTACCTAAATTTACTGAAGTTGTCCCAGATATTAGAAGAGATGTAATAAACTCGTTTAACAAACAAGAGACATTGATTGTTGCGATCTTAATTGTTATCATATATGTTTCAAGCATGTCTTTGAAGATCATTCTCAATATCAATTTCCAAGTTCTGACTCCTTTATTTGGAGATTTATTACCGATCCCGCGTTTGTTCCTCTTTTTCGTTTTCATCCCATTTTTATTCGTCAATTTTTTTGCGGATGGTCTGTTTTTCTATGAATATTATAATCAGAAAGAAGGAGAAGATGTAAAATCAGCAGTAGTACAATTTTTCAAGATTATGGGAAGTAAAATTGTTCTTTTTGCGTTTCTTATCGTGATATTGTATGGTCCATTATTTTTATTTGATCTAAAGATTATTCCAGGATTTTTGGGACTTATCCTAGAGTTTATGTGGGGTGTTATTCCTATTATCATCATTTCTTCATTTTTTACTGACTGGTTTTATCGATTAACTCGTTCCATTGGTCCAGGAGCGCTTTTCAATGCTTTGATCATCGCTTGGATCATTGCAGATACTTTCACTCTGGGAGGTTTCTTTTAACATTGAATGAAGTAATAATTGATTATGATTAATCGTCAACCTCCCTCTTGTGGTAACGAACTTGTCATAGTGGTTTAAGTCGCCAGATGTCATAAGAACTTTTTATGAGGAATATTACACCAACGATTGTAGAACTCAAAAAGAAGAGATCACCATGTGTAAGAATTCCATTTGGAACAATAATCAAAGCTATATACATTAAGGTCATTGTACAGAAGAATGTGAGAAGAAAAAGGTTTTTGGGAATTAAATATCTCCCAAAGCGAGTATACAGCGATAATACACCTATTTTTACCTCTTTTACTACTATATATTTGTTGGTCTCAGAATTTTGTTTTATTAATCCATATTCTATCAATTTCTTAATGTGATGAGTGACGACGTTTGAGCTTGAAAGCCCTAAGTTTCTTTGAAGCTCTCTTATACCTGCTTCAGTGTGCGTCAGTAAATAACTATAAATCCTTAGAGTTTTTCCTTGCAGGTTCTCTTGATATCCTGAACTTATAGTTTTAGACATGTTTTTATGGGAATCTAAGTTATAAAAATCTTGTTTAGTCATCTATTACCACAACCATAGTACTGTCCATCTTCTAAAAAGGTCCTGAAACCAAGTCAACATACGTATTTACAGCGTCAAGGACATGTTGTTCTGCAGTTTCATCCAGTATCAAAAATGGTAAAGGAACTTCTTGACTATGATATTCATATTCAAATTGGGGAAATTCTATAATGTCTTCTCCAGATAATCCATATTCTGAGGCAGTCCATGTTCCATTAATAGCTGCAAGAACATGTTGATCTTTGGAATACATAAGGCTAATGGATGTATTATCGTTAAATGCGATATCCCAAACAAACGTTGGTGGACATGGAGTTATGTCTCCTAGACCTGTTATTGTGTCTGATGTTTCATTAAGATCCTCTATGGCGATTTCAAATTTAGTAAAAATCGAATCAAGGGTTGAAGACGAGATCTCTTCTGTTTGTGATCCAAAAACTCCCACTAAAGAGACATTTGCTACCGACCCATTAATGTGCGACCCATAAGTAAGAACTCCATCAACATAATCTCCTACTTGGTAAGTAAAGTTGACATTAACAATTGAATTGTTGTAACTCCAAGTAAAGAGAATATCGGAGGATCTCGACTCGATATAGGAAGCAATACGAGATCCAATTGTAAATTTATCACCATTATGATTACCATTGTTTCCATTAGGCTCTGTTGGAATATTGACGAGAAGATCAGGGATAATAACTATTGCTCCTACTATAACCAATGTAAACCCTATTCCAGCGATAATTGCTACAATATTATACTTCATCAATGACCCATTCATTTTACATTCACATACCTTGATTACACAGGAAAATTTTTTGTTGTTTTATAATTCTATATTTTAGAGCAAACTGTATCAGAATTGGATCAATAAGAAAAATGAGTAACTAAAGAGGTATGGATGTAAATTTTAAAGGACTAAGATTGTAATTGAGAAAAGATTAATATAGAAGAAAAGGGGAATATAAAGAGTTTAATTAGAAGGATGAAAAAATCATGAGTTTTATTTGGCCTTTTGAAGACATTAACCGTTTTATGTCCTTAAGACCCACTTTCTATAATGCAGAGATGTTGTCTGTATTATGGCTGACAAAGGAAGAAATTGTCCAGAAACTTCTTCCTCCTCCATTAGAACCGATGCAAGATCCGCTAGTATTTGCCTTCGTTGCTAATTACCCCAAAACGAATTTTGGACTACCTTATTATGAAAGTGCTCTTTTCTTGGGAGCTTTATTCAATGGGGAGCCTGGATTCTATTGTCTTGCTATGCCAGTTACGAATGACTTAGCGATGGCTGGAGGCCGTGAACTCGGTGGATACCCTAAGAAAATTGCCCAGATTCAGTTGAATAAGGATGGTCAAAATGTTCTTGGTTGGGCAGAACGTCACGGAATCCGCTTTATCGAGATTCAAGCGATTTTAACTGGAGCAATGACCGAAAAAGCCCAGGTATTTGCAGATTTGATAACTGAAGCAGGGGGAATGATTGTATTTAATTTCCTACATGGTCAAAAACCGATTGAAACAACACTACAACCTTCATTTCATCTAATCAGACAATTTATCTCGGTAAATTTCCAAACACTTGAGGTTGGTGAGGCAAAGGTCACCTTAACGGAATCTCAACATGATCCATGGGCTGAAGTCGAAGTTGTGAAAGTTCTTGGTGCTACTTACTCCGTTGGTAATAGTACAATGGAAGAAGTCACTGTACTAGCCGAAACCGATCCCATGACGTTCGCTCCGTATGCTTTTCGAATGTGGGATCCACTCCCAGATTGAATATTATAAAAATTTTAAGGACAATTGATAAGAGAAACCCTAAAGGGATGATAGATAGATTTCATGATTCCCGATGATACAAAGGGATCTTTGGACATAATGTCCCGTGCAGTGTCTTCAGAAGTTGTATTCAAGATAATTTAGCCTCCACCATCATCTAACGTGGAACCAGCCATGATTAATACACCCTTCACTAGTAGATCCTTTAAGTATTCAATATGCTCCGCATGTATTTTTTATTTGAAAATATTGATCTCATCCAAGATATTGCTGGTGTTACCAAAACCTATCGTATTGACCATCAAGACAATATAGTAGTGGATCCTCTTCATCTTTTTTTTCTAAGAAATACAAAAAGAATACTCATCATAAACAGGATTGGCCCTAAAGTAAATCCTATTGAAGCACTTGTTGTAGAAGCTGAGGTGGTAGTTTCGGTCATATGTTGAGAACTAATTGTTGTAGGAGTAGTAAACGTCATTCTAATGATTTCTAATCCATCTTGGCCATCTGCTACATAAATAAGATTATCAACAACTTGAACTGCGGTAGCATTCCCTCCATCATAATATTGAGTCATCTCATTGGGAGTAAATGGATCACTCACATTTATTACTTCCAATCCATCATTGTAGTCGCAAACAATAACATAATCCTCTGAAATATGTAGGTCTATCGCTCTCCCACCATCATAAAAACTACTGATCAACGAAATATCCAAGGGGTTAGTACAGTTCCAAATTTTTAAACCCTCACTAGGTTCGTAGATTGAACGACTACAAGCCATATATCCCAAGTCCCCGACAATCTGAAATGAAAACACAAAATGATCTAAATTGGTACTCATTACTTCTGTTATATTTTTAGGAGTTGTAATGTCTAAGACTTTTAGCCCATTTGCATCTCCAACATAAGCGAGATTATCATCAATTAGATTTAATCTTGGATGTTCCAAGTCTGAATAACTAGCTATCTCCAAGGGGTGAGTTAAATTGGTGACATCTACTATAATCAATCCTTCGTAGTAATCTGATAAGTAAAGAAGCTGATCTACTTTATAAACTCCATTAATGACTCCCTCAAATTCTGCTATTTTCACAGGATCAGTTAAATCACTTATATTCAAAATTTCCAATCCACCTGTATTATCCGCAACAAATACAAGATCTTCTTCAACAAAGATTTGATGTGCCCTTCCTCCATCATAGAAATGTCCTAAGATTGTCGGATGTGTTGGATCACTGATATTACAGATCAGAAGTCCTCCATATGTTGATGTCATATTCCCCATATCTGCTATAAAGGCAATGTTATTTCTAATGATGACGTCTCTCGCCATTCCAGGAGTATTAACCTGACCGATTTCTTCAAGTAGCATATTTATATCAGTAAGTTGATAATTAGAACTAGTAATGATGTTCAAGGGGGCAAGAGAAGCTGTACAGATAATAAAAGCTATTAAACAATATTTAAAATCTATCTTCATCAGTATTTACCACATAAATTCAATTATTATCTTATAACTTTCATAAAAATAAAATGTCCTCTCAAAAATGGAAAATCTCATCAATTTCATAGTGGCGAAGGGATTTAGAGTCCTTTTATTAAGAAAATGATTCCTGCAACTAATCCAGCTACCTTGGACTATTTTATATTTGGGTTGCATAAGCAACCATTCTTTTTTCAAATTAAGCTAAGTGATTATTCCCCAAGAGTTTTAGAAAGGTATTTTTGCCTCTTTCACATGGTTTTTGAATTAACCTGTATTAATTGAAATAGTGATTGAATTATGGTAAGTGAACTCAGGATTCAAATTCGACACGATTCTCCTCACCTTAATTTTTCAAGATCCTTCCTAGATAAAGACCTTTATGGTTATTGCAATTCAAAATTTGATATATTGATGATTCCAAGTAAGCTCAATGGGCAAAATCTAGAAGAAGCAAAGGAATTTTATCCAAGTACACAGGGCTGGAAAATTACGACTATAGAGAGTAATCCAACCACGATTTCATATATTAGTATGAAATGCCTTTGCGATAAAACGATTAACTCCCAGATACAACAACAGGGAGGTATATCAATTTATCCGATCCGATTTTCTAAAGGGTGGAGCCATTATCAAATCGTATGTTTGGATAATTCCATATTATCCTCTGTAGTACGAGTCTTGCAAACCTATCCAGAAACAAAGATTAATTCAATAAAGGAATTAGAATCTAATGGGATTTTCCCTTCTCAGATGATTTCCATAACGGAATTTACCAGTGATTTAACGGAACATCAACTATTAATTCTAATTAGAGCGTTTGAACAGGGATACTATGAAATACCAAGAAGGATTAGAACACAAGACCTAGCTGGAGAATTTAAGGTTTCGAGGTATGCGGTGGAAAAAACATTAAGAAAAGCAGAAAACAAGTTACTTACGTCGCTGATGCCCTATCTTTTACTAAAAAAGAGTTCGGTAGAGAATTGAACCTTAGTAATATTTAATTATCGCAATACTGAATTTAAATCCTTGTCCTGGTGCATACGAGACGAAATATAAATAAAATCCAAATAGTTATTTCTTCTTGATTTAACTAGTCACTACTCTCCTCCATGAAATATTTGGAAACAGGAACCGTATTTTTATAATGTAGTTGCATATGCAACCGATTTTCTTTTCCCAATTTAAGATTGTTGATATTATGCAATTGTACTGATAACATTAGGAGATTTAATCACTTGGATCTGATTATTATTGCTTTTTTCGCTCTATTCTTACGAATATTCTTGTTAGGTTCTGAAAGGATCTTCTTAAAACAACTTGAAGATTACGATTCAGTGATAATCAGTACTTTATTTTTCTTAACAGGATCCTTATTCTTATTCCCAATCCTTCTCGTGATTCCTAAAGAAACACTTTTCACAGGGTTAGAAGATTTACAACTTGCCTTTATCAGTTCAATTGTTTACACTTTTGGCTTTTTTGCTTATGTGAAAGCATTATCAGAAGAGGACGCTTCATTAATTGCTCCTCTCTATAATTCCTCTCTACTCTGGTTATTAATATTGAGTATCATTTTTCTTGATGAGAATATCGGAGTATTTCGAGTATTAGGAGGGATTTCAATGTTCATTGGGGTTTTTTTCCTATATCCTGGTAAAATTGCTGAAAAAATCCAGAAGATTAAGGCATCAAGGGCATCTCTATTGATGATAGGGGGGTCGTTCTTCTTAGCACTTGGACGGATAATTGATACTTATGCTATAAGAACGATTGATTCAAGAGTGTATGCTTTCTCCATTCTATTTTTTGCTGGAGTATTTTTCTTCCTAATTGCATGCTTTACCAGACGATATTCTGATGGTTTTCTTGCCTTGAAAAACAATCTCAAGACTGTTATTTTCGCTGGTATTGCTAATGGATGGGCTTATGTTATGCTGCTTATTGCTATCGCAGGATTAGAAGTAACAGTCGCGGAACCCGCATCCTTATTATCAGTTTTTGTAACTGCCTTCCTAGCTAGATTAATTTTAAAAGAGGAAATTAAAGAACGGTTACCTGGTATGATACTCATAGTAATTGGAGCCATTTTTCTGATTCTATGAAGTAGATCTTATGTTCCATTTCTCTTTGTTATTTTATCTAAAAAAAGGAAGGAACCAAAAGATTAGGAGGTAAAAACGGAAAATTCTTGATTTTCCCGTTTACAGATAATTTTCGCTAAATCTCGGCCATTAAGAAAAACTGCTGGGACTCCTCCTCCAGGTTGCACCCATTGTCCAGTCATGTAGAAATTCTTTAGGTTTGGTAACTCTTTTTTAATAAATTTCCGTGAAAAAATGTTTTCATTATCCCAACCTTGAATTGACCCTTTCCAATTACTAGTATATCTATGGAAAGTTGCGGGAGTGGCAACATCTACCATATCAACATGTTGTATTATTTCACCAAAAACCTTTTCCATGTTTTCAATGACTGTATCTACTATTATTTGTTTTTTCTTTTTGTAAATTTCTCTATCTTTCTCACGTAATTCAGCCCAATAGGCATATTCATGTGTTGAGAATTCTACATTTACCAAGGTTTTTCCTTCTGGCGCAAAACTATTGAAATCAAATATTCGAATATCAATTGCCTTAATTTCAGTTCCATCTGGCAGCAAAAGTGGTTTTTCTAGTAAAATCCTGTCAACTCCTGACCCAGACGTAATTCGTTTTGTTAATCCAAGAGAGATAAAAATCCTTGACGGATTTAATTTAGTTTTTCCATAAGTTTCTTTTATATCATTATTCAGATATTTTCCATTCAACATTTTATAGATGATGGTTTTTCCATCCATTGCGGAAATAACAATATCGACATTAATGGTTTCTCCATTCTGTAAAGAAATTCCAGTAACAAAATCTTGTTTTGAATGAGGAAATGTTGATACATTAATTTCCACCACTCTTTTGTTGTAAAATATTTTCCCACCTAATTCTAAATATGTCTTCTCGATCATTTTGCTAAATTCTAGGGCGCCTTCGATTGGAAATCCAGAATTTCTTCTATCCATCTCAGCAAGGACAAGAATTTCAAATAATATTGGAGAAGAGAGATTCTTTACGATTTTTTGTAAAATAGGATTAGAAAAATGTTTCGAATACTGGTTAGCCGTAAGTTTGTACCACTTTTTCATGAAACGAAGGGTAGGTAACTGGGGGATCATCTTAACAACATCTAAGATGTTATAGAACTCGCGGGGTTTGCTTATTGTTTTTGAAAACATATCCGATTTTTGAAAATAGCGAATTGCGTTAATAAATTCATCAATAGCACTTTTATCTTCAGGTGAAATGTTTAGTAGGGTGTCTTGGAGGTCATTTATGTTAGACGGAATATCTATTTGTTTAAAATCTCCGTTTTCCTTATAATGAAGGCGCATCCGACTTTTAAAGTTATGAAATTCAACCTTTTCCATATCGACAATCTCATTCCAGATTTTATACATCGGAGAACTCGGAGAAGATCCAACAAGCCCATGTATACTTCCTCCAATATGGTATCCCTTTCTATTCCATGAAGTAGCGCAACCTCCTGGGATGTTATGCTGTTCATATATTTGTGTAGAAAACCCATTCATTTGTAAGTAACAACCAACAGATAGACCTGCAATCCCAGCACCAATTATTATTACTGTTTTTACCATATTTCATCATCTTATCTTAGGAATTCTATACTAATTGAACTGTAATAGCCCTATAATGATAACGATATTTCCTATAGCAGCTCCTATTTGTGTGTTAATAGGAAATGAGTTAAACCATACTATGAATAATGCTACCGAGAGGATAATCATCGGTACAGCTAGAATTCTCCACCAACTTAACTCAAACCAGAAAGCTCCCGCTACGACAAGAAACCCCAGCACAACGACAAGCCACAGAAGAGAAATAATCTGAATGAGTGTCTGGTCAAACTTAAGTTGCTTGGATAATAACCAAGATTCATTCGTTGGTATATCAGTCAAATGTATTAGTCCGAATGTGTGTATTAACCCTAGCGTGTGCCCAATTCCATGAGCCACGACCGCTATTACAAATATAAGATGCCAATTAATTTCCATAATTCATTACTCCTTTTTTATTTCCTTTAAGTTAAAATATCGATAGATGTCTTCAAAGGTCATATCGATTCGTAGATGTCCTTTGTCAAATTGAAGTGTAAGAATTTCTTCAGAGAATGAAACAAGTACAAGTTTTCCAAGATTAGCAGTTAAAGAAAAGCTCGTTTCATTTATCTCCATTTTAAATGGAGATTCATCTTGCAATTTGACTACAGTGAAATCGATATGGTGATTATCTGACATATGCAGGAAATATGAGAAAAGTACATCATTAAAAACTTTCTTTGACAGTTTTGGCACTTTTTTCAAAGTATGAAATGATTTCTAAAAATGCTAAACTTGCTCAGAAGACTTCACTCTTAGTTTGGCCTTTTCCCAAAAATAATCCCATATTCTTGATAGAAAGTCCAATCCCATTTCATCCCCAACAGTAAAAGCATGATTGTAATCAATTTTTCCAATTATTCTATCAGGGAATAATAGGAAACCATATTTTCGGTCAAGAATTCCTAGGGTAAGATTAACGATTGGAAGTGTACGAATTTCAAAATATTTACAATATTCTTGTAATATTTCTAGATTAAGGTTTTCTGACTTAGCATACGAAGGAACAATTAGCAAGGCTTTCTCAATATAGACACTAGTCCCAGGAAAAGGCTGATCGATCATCATTTTAACTTCATTGGTAATATTTGAACGAAATTCATCCATTTTAGACATTAAGTACCCAGTTCCAGACATCAGCTCACTATTCATCAGAGAATCAATATCTCGAATGAGAGAAGTCGGTAGATCGATCTTGTGATTCATAAAATAATCATAATTATGAATTACAAATTCAATCGGTGAGGTTAAATTTAGGATAACTTCACCTAAATTTGTCAACTGATGAACTTTATCCTTTTTTTCAACTAAGTTTAGTTCCCGCATCCTTGTTAAGTGGCGTGATATTTCAGGCTTAGACAGGTCAAGACCTCGTGCAATGGTAGCAAGAGCCTGAGATCCCTCTCCCAATATCTCCAGTATTTTCAATCGAGTTGGGTGTAGTATATCTGTTAAAGTTACCAATGTCCTACAAATCCAGATATAAATTCATGAAGCCTTTTTAGTAAATTCAGTCATTGAATTTATAGAGTTAATCCTGTGGTTAAAGATATCCTGCTATTTTCTTGATTTTTATTATCCAGAAGGTTGATTCAAGTTCACAACCAATTTTTAAATCTTGGTCATCCATTGATTTTGTATCCTCTAGTTCTCATATGCATATACTAAAGAACCTTCTATTAGTTTAATTATCCTTCCAGAGATTAAGATGCAAATCACATCTATATAAGGTAAAGTAAAATTACTCAAAATATAAACACTGTTTCCTTCCTAAGGATGAGCTATAGAAATTCAAAATCCATCTTTTCAAATGATTTTTGAATTATTATTTCAAGAAGCTCTAGACCGCTGACCGTTTTTTTCCAACGCTTAAATATATAAAGAGGAGGAGAAATTACAGTGAATACTATGAATGGAGACTTTATGGCTCAATTTCCTTCGAATCTGAGATTCCAATATCCATGGCGTCCTTATCAAGAACGAATTTTATTGGAATTAGAAAGGTATTTAGATGATTCTCGTCTTCATATCGTGGCAGCACCTGGATCAGGTAAGACAATAATAGGTTTAGAAGTCATTTTACGACTCAACAAACCTACTATTATTTTTGCACCTACAATTGCTATAAAGAATCAATGGGTCGACCGATTTGTAACTCATTTTATTCCTGATAAACAGAAACCATCTTGGATTTCTGATAACATTAAAGATCCACGATTTTTAACCGTTTCCACGTATCAAGGGCTCTATAGTGCCATGTATCTCAAAGAGGATCATGAAGTACTAGGGGATGAAGTAAAAAAACCCCGTAAACGATCGACTCGGAATTTTGACGTAATTGATCTCTTAAAAAGCCAAAATGTGAGGACTATCGTTGTTGATGAAGCCCATCATCTGCGAAGGAACTGGTGGGTGACCTTACAGGAAGTGATTCAGCATTTATCTCCTAGTACCATTGTTTCTTTGACTGCAACACCTCCGTATGATGTTTTACCAGCAGAATGGGAACGTTATACCCAGTTATGTGGTCCAGCTGATACTGAAGTCAGTGTTCCTGAGCTTGTAAAAGCAAGAAATCTATGTTATCACCAGGATTATGTGCTTTTTTCCACACCAACCGATGATGAATCAACAGAAATCTTGCGCTTTAGAAAAAAGATCTGGAATCTTATTAGCGAAATTAATCACGATGGTTCCCTCAGAGATTATTTATACTTCCATCCATGGATTACTAATCCATCTACTCACATAGAGGCCATTTTAGAAGAACCAGCTTTCTTCTCCAGTATGCTTGTGTATCTTAATAGCATCGAGGTGACAATTCCCAAGAATACTCTGAAAATTGTAAATTCTGAATCAGAAGATTTACCCAGAATCTCGTTAGTATGGTTGGAGATTTTATTCACAGGCTTGTTGTATAATTCCTTTCCTTCATTAGAAGATCTTCCCCCTTTCCTATCCCAGATCCACGATCAACTAAAAACCTTGGGGGCGATTGAGAGAAGAAAAGTAGACTTGGAGGGTGTAGAAGAAATAGAACGCATTTTAAAACAAAGCTTATCTAAGCTAAAGTGTATAGTTGAGATTGTGGATTTAGAGTCATCCCATCTTGGAGAGTCGTTACGACAGGTCATTTTGACAGATTTTATTCGAAAAGAATACTTACCAAAGAGTCCCGAGGATGCGGTTGCGATCAATAAAATAGGAGTAATTCCCATTTTTGAAGAAATTCGTCGTTACTTGAATTCGGATTTGACAAGAACTCAACCAAAATTGGGAGTGTTGACTGGGTCGATAATAATCATTCCCAGAGTAAGCGAATTTCTATTTAACCAGATCATAGAGGATGAAGAAATCCCCTTGGATCGAATAACGATTACAGAATGTAAACATGATCCATTCTATCTTCATATAAGGTTTAAAGGTGCTGATAAAAGGAAGCGTGTTGAACTGATTACCCGACTATTCACTGAAGGGGGATTAAATGTCTTAGTGGGGACAACCTCACTTTTAGGAGAAGGTTGGGATGCTCCTTCGATCAACTCTCTTATATTAGCTTCTTTTGTGGGTTCTTTTATGCTGAGTAACCAAATGCGAGGTAGAGCCATAAGAATCGACCCCACAACCCCCAATAAGACCGCTAATATCTGGCATCTAGTGTGTTTAGATTTACCTTCATTTAAAGCAAGAATTGGGTTTCTTCCTGATCGAAAAGCCATTGGAGGAGATTTTCATATTCTACAGCGACGTTTCAATGGTTTTCTCGGAGTAGCTTTTGATAAGCCTATTATTTCGAATGGACTTGAGCGATTGAATATTAAAAAACCCCCTATAACTACTAAGGAAATAAAAAATTATAACCAATTGACCAAGACAATGGCAGTTGACCGAGAATCGATGGTAGATGACTGGGAGAAAGCCCTGCGATCTTATAAAGGTTATAAACTTGTACATGGGGTTAGATCCAGTCCAGCAAGTTTACCCCGTTTTTATGTCTTTACAAATACTATTGCTGCTATTGTTTGGCAAGGAATCATGAGTTCGCTATTTTTTCTCACCCTCTACATTCGAGGATTAAGCAGGGTACGTTTCCAAGGTGAGCTGGATTTTCTTTTACTCCTCGTTCTTATTGGCATTCTTGTTGGATTTTTAATCTTCCTACCATATTTTCTCAAAGCTATGTGGCTCTTTTTGAGACATGGTCCTTTGAAAGGTAGTATGAATCAGGTTGCGAATGCTTTGCTGATATCTCTCTGTAATATTAGGAAAATTAAAACACCCTTTAAGAAAATCACTATAAAAACCGAAAAAGATGAAATATACTTAGGTGCAGTTAGATGCTACATCCATAATTGCACTAAAAGAGAGGAATCGATCTTCCTTGATGCCCTTGAGGAGCTTCTGAGTCCAATTGAAAATCCCCGCTATCTCTTGAAACGTAGATCTATTTGGGGAAAAATTTTCAAACGACAGGATTATCTGGGTCTTCCCACAATCTTGGCAACAAATAAAGAGTATTCTCAAGAATTCGGTAGAAATTGGGCTAAATATGTTGGTAAAATGGAGCTTATTTACACGCGAACCTTAGAAGGACGGCAAATTCTTTTACAAGCTCGTATGAAGAGTTTATCTGCAGGATTTATTGAAAAAGCAGCCCGAATAAATTCGTGGCAATAAAATCAATCACGATGGCCACAATATAAACACTGTTTCCTTCCCAAGGATGATGTCACCACGTTCAAACATGACATACACGTATGTCTTTTACACTCAGAACACTGGATAAGGATTTTATCAATCCCACAAATTTGACATTTACTGTATTGATACGAAAACTCCCGTAAGACATCTACCAGTTTATCAGTAAGAGCGTTTTTCTCATCGAGAGTATCAATTTTCATAAGGGATTTAAGGTAGTCTACGTCTTTTTCCAGATGGGAAATGTTTTTAACAGAGTAGTTGATATTGTTGTGAATTTCTAACATGAGAGATTTGATCAATTGTTCTAATTCATCTATTCTTTTGGTAGTACTTTTCATCTTCTTGTCAACATGAAGGGTGTTGATTTATCTTAGAGCAAAGGAGGTTGAAAAGAGCTCTAGATAATAATATAATAACGATATATTAATGATTTTTGTTCTGATTGTAAGAAACAAATTTTAGTAAATAAGGAGCTGAGATGCTGCTTCTTCCTCCAAAAACTACCCCACGGTCATGGTCGCTTCCACACAGGTTATTTTACCAATTTGTTAAATTAATACTTCCACGAATTATACGTCGATACTTTCGATTTGAAGTAAATGGAATCGAAAATACAACCAATTTTCCTGAAGGAATCCCAGTTATTTATTGTTTTAATCACAGATCCCATTTAGATACCTTTATTTTTGCAAGTGCATTGGTGTACCCCTTTGGAAATAGAACTTCATGTGGTTTAATGGCAAGTGGAAAAGCAATGGAGCAAAAATTCTTTGGTTTGCTGAAATATCTTGGAGCTTTTCCAGTTTATTCACAAGATCCAAACCCAGCTCTCGATTATGCCATTAAACTGTTAAAAGAAAATTTAGCAGTACTTATAGCTCCACAAGGTAAAAGAATTCCTAGTAATCCTATACACGACTATCATCATTTGATTCGAGAAGCAAAATCAGGAGTTGGACGAGTTATTTTAAGACTCAACGGGAAGATCCCAGTAGTGCCAATGTATATTCATGGATCCCACGAAGCATTAAGTCAAGGAAAGATTGTCCCTAAATTTAAGTCGTTTATTTCAATCTCCTTTTGTAAACCACTTCTTTTCAAAAAATACAATCGGAAAAAGGGATGGAGTGATTCAGATCCAGATTTTTATTCAACTGCCAATAAGATCAGTAAACGGATTATGGTAAGTATTAGAGACGAAATGATAGTCCAAGAAAGCTATTTCTTTGAAATTATTAAAAAAAAAGAGTAAAAAACCGCTAGAAAAAATAACTCCTAACTCTCATCTAAAGCCTGAAAAATCATTCTCCCAATTATTGCACTATCATCCAGACAAGTTAAAAAAATTAATAGAAAAGACATCTTAGATTTATATCTGAGATGACAGCATGAAATTACTTCCCTCAAATGTATTGAGAAGACTTACATCGTTTGACAATAAATTATGATGAATTTGGAAATTTTTCTTTTCAATACTCCATTCCTTTGTAAAATTTATTTGGCACGGTTGTAAAGTTTTCTTTTCAAAAAATAATAAAAATGATTCTGTTTATGGTTCTGTTGGTGTTAATATAATGTCTATTCCTTCAGAAAAAGTTATAATTCAAGCTATTGCTCATGATATACGTAGAGAAGCTTTAAGAATTATATTCAACCAACCACAAACCTTCACTGATCTGTTAAATCACTTTGATATCTCTTCGGGAAAACTCACTTATCATTTGAATCAAATCAAAGGTTTTGTTAGTAAAAACGAAGAAAACAAATATATCATTACCCCTCTTGGAAAAAGAACGCTTGAAATATTAGATGTTATCAATCGCGATATAATGGAAGCTGATCAACCCTTATTAAAAGAAGCTTTCCTCTCACAAAAAGAAACAGGAAAACCGTTAGCTTTACAGGGAATCAATATCGGGATTGGGATGGTTTCTTTCATAATTGTTATTCACATAATTATCACTATCATCGCCCTTAATACACCTGATACCCCGTTTCTAATTTATCCAATACTCTTTATATTACTCGTAGGAGAATTAATACTGCTATTATGGTTTCTTCGCATTCGTAAATCTACTCCAGCCTTTCTTAAACTTTTTTTCAGGCATATTGGTGATACAGAATAGGTTTCGGAAATTAAATTAAATGAGGTATGAATTTTGAATCTAAATCGACCAGAAAAAGATTTTTTTTCTATAAAAAATATATTAATATTAATATTCATGAGTAGCACACTCTTAATAATTTTACCTATTCTGATTTTTATTACAATGTTTTCTCACGAAGGTGGTCATGGAATAATTGTGGTTCCAGCTATTATTCTCAACCGAGAGATCCCAGAAGTTCCTATTGAGGGAATACAAGAGAATCCATTCAGAAATTTCCCACTCGGAATTTTCTCTTTGTTTTTATCTTTTCCCTTAGGTATTGTAGCAAACGGATTTCTATCATATTTATCTATAAAAAATGCTCAACAATATCGAAACATAGATACAAAGAAAGAGTTATTTATTCTCACAGCATTAATTTCATTCTGTATGTTAAACTTTGGGGCAATTTTAACTAATTTTTTTGGCCAAGATTTTACTTTTATTGTTCAAGACTTCTTATGCATCCCTTGTAATGAACAATGGTTTAGAAATCTATTACGAATCATAGCTTACATTGTTTTTCCACTATTTTTAAACAAGAACTATCAGTTCGAGATTGATAAGATGCTCATTATTTCTGGAACCAATTACCTGGGTAATACCATTGTCGTTGAATTGTTCGTACCCCCCCTAGCTCCTATCTTAATGGCTAATTTTTGGTGGTTGTTCATTTTTGGATTATTTATATTTACCGGGATAGTCGTCGTTCTCATTAAAAATATTGAATCAGTGACACCAAATTCAGAAAAAAATTTGAGTGAACATAAATCTCAAATTACGTTCCTATAAATGGAGAAGGATTGATCCTGCTGGGATTACCTCAACTTTTCCTGTAATCTGATGATATTAGAAAAGAGGGTTACATATCTCTGGAAAATTGTTAACCAAAACTGATAAATGACCTTCGTTTGGATAAAATTTAGAATTACAATTAGGGAGTTGCTGACTGATAGTTCGTGCCATTGATACTGGAACATTGACATCTTGTTCCCCATGAAATATGAAAACATTCGTTTCTTTGGGAATATTTTCTAGTTTGAACCCCCAAGGTTTAGTGTATAATATAAAGTCATGAGCAGGGCCTTTTGAACCTTGTTTGAAGGCTTCAATTGTTTTTTCTATCATTCGATCAACAATACTTGGATTTAGGACAACTTCCTGATCGGGGAGCGGCAGATCTTTATTGAGTTTTTGGAAATTCTTTTCCCACCATTTTCTGTTCTCAGCTGTTGCTTTACGACCCATCATGAACCAAATCAAGAAACGATATACCCATGGAAAATGTCGAGCGATGATAAGTTGGTTTTTCCCACGAGAATTCATCCCCGTTTTATCTAGTTCATAAGGCCCTAACCCAGAGACGATAATACAACTTTTTAATCGCTCTGAAGGGATTCTAAAGGCACAAGCGAGAGCATAAGGCCCACCGCCACTTCCTCCAAGTATTGAAAATTGTTTTTTAGTAAGTCCTACATGATTAGCTAACTCTAATATATCATTTGGAAGGTCCAAAATCTTCCGGTCAGGCTGGTAATCGGAAATTCCCATTCCAGGACGATCTATACATATTAATCTAACTTCCAAATCCGTCAGTTTTTCTTCCTCAACAAATGCTGCCTCTAAACGACTTCCGAGATTACCATGAATGTAAAAAACGGGTTTTCCATTTAAATCCCCATATTCAGCATAACCAAAGCGGCGTCCATCAGAAAGTTTCATTATCTGAGAATTCAGATCCTTGTTCCTGTTGATATTCATCATTCTACTCATCCAATGGATCTTTTAGAATTAAGATCAGTGATAGTTGTGTTTTCTGCGATTGTTTCTAGAATGTTTTTTAAGTTTAGTAATAAAAAAATCACTTTAACGTTAAAAGATTTTTAGTCCGGTATTTTGAATCAAACATTACTTTCTGTTTAAATTTATAAGGATTGAGTACGAAATGAACGAGCAAAGTGAATTAAAAGAACAAACAGCTAATATGGGGCAAAATTATTCCCGATCAACTTACACATCATTTGCTGTAATGATGTTTGGATTTAATGCAATGATCATTGTAGTTACCCAACAATATCCCTTTTTCTATGAGTCGTTGATCGGTCTAGATATCGGAATGATGTTTCTTGCAAGTATAGTATACACAATATGGGATATGTTTAATGATCCGTTTATTGGGCATCTTTCTGACCAAAAAACCCGATTTACTCGTCGTTGGGGGAAAAGATTTCCATGGATTGTTGGCTGTACGATTCCTCTGTTATTTGCTTTAGTACTTCTGTTCTCAGCATCCCTCGTTTCTTCTTTAGGGAGTTGGTTTTTATTTTTCTGGTTTCTTTTTTTCTTATCAGCTTATGATGGATTGCTTTCGACCATTCTTGTCAACTATAATGCACTTCTTCCAGTGAAGTTTAGATCAAAGGAAGAAAGGACGACGTTGGGGGCTTTCATACACCTTTTTATGATGCTGGGTCCTTTCATTGGATTAGCCATCGTAGCAACTCTTACTCCAGATCCAGATTCCTACATGATGATGAGTATAATTCTAGCTATAATCGCTTTGATTTCCTTTATTCTATCAATCCCTGGCATTAAAGAAGAGGAATCGATAAGAAACGCTTATTTCAGAGAAGAATTAACTCAAGAACCGTTTTTACCTAAATTGTTTAGTAATATAAAAGACTGTTTTGAACTTAAACCATTTATCGTATTAGCCATAGTTACTTTATGCACTACGGTGGCTTTAGCTTTAATAAACGCTAGTCAACCGTATTATGTTGCTTATATATTAGGTATTAAAGATACAGAATCCACAGAATACGGCCAAATGATAGCAACGGTAGCGTTTCCTTATGTATTGACAACTATTTTATTGATCCCACTTTATATTTGGATTGTGAAGAAACTTGGTCATTCAAAAGCCTTCAAATACGCTTTAATGCTAAGTCCGCTTCCAGTATTACTGATTTTTTTCAGTTTGATCTTTGGCGCTCAAGCAAGTCTTCTGTTTGTGATGCTTGGTGCTGCTTTGTGGGGTGTTGTAGGAGGAATAATAGTAATATCTCGCATACCAGTCCAAGGGGATTTCTTTGATTTAGCAGCCTTAAAGTTTCACGAAAGAAAGGAAGGTATTTATTTGGGGATTTGGAATTTTTTTGCAAGATTAGTCACAGTTATTCAAATTGGAACATTATATATCATTCATACACTTACTGCATTCGATCCAGAAGCTCCAATACAATCTGATCCTGCTTTATGGGGTATTATGGCCCACTTTGGTTTAGTTCCAGCTTTTTTTATGGCCTTCGCGGCACTAGTGTATTGGAAATACTGGGACCTATCTCCAGAAAAAATAAAACCCATCAAAGCCGAATTAGAGAAAATTGGTATTTAAATGACATGTATTTTATAAATTACCAGATTTTGTTTTAGCTTACCAACACCTGAATTGGAGAAAAATTGGAATGGTATCGTACTCTGCTCATGACGGATCAACGATTGAAAATGCTATAATAATATCTGATGTCCATGATCATTTTGAGGGAATCAATGCGGAGTACCTTTATCTTGAGAACAAATTCGGCAAGAGAGGGGTGGAATGGCAATTACTTAAGCAGGAACTATTGAATGAGAATCAGAACGTTTATGACCGATTAATCATTCAACTTTCTGACAAGGCTGTTATCAACGTCTATTTTAATCTTACAGAATTTTTTGGGAAAGGATTCTAACATCCTTTATTCCAGATTACTAGATTAATTATATTAGTTATCTAATAATAACCATTGTAGAGATTAATGATAAGAATATAGTCAAAATAAGCATTAGAAGTAATATGACACTTTCTAGTCTTAAATAATTCATTTTTCTTTTATGCTTTTTTTCATCCAGTAATTCTATGGGCTTTAAGGGATTACTAGATTGATTATTTAATTGATGATTTTTTCTCCTCAAATAGTCAAGATTGAGTAATAATATCTGATTTTGAGATTCTAATCGGGATTGTTTCTGTAATTCTTGTCGGAAAGACTCTCGTTTTTTCATTTTCTGACGTTCTATATATCGATAGTTTATTTTACTAAAATTTCGTTCACTATTTTCACTATAAATCTTTCTTTTGATGTTTTTATAATAATTTAAATCATTTTGAATTTTAATTCTGGATTCAATATCATTTATCCACAATATGCGCAAACCACAGATTTGGCATTGGTTTAAGGCTTCTTTGTCAGAATTTAAGATATTTTTGCAATATGGACATTCAAAGACTAGTGACTCCCTGAAGAACGACGAAATCCGAATCTCCTTTTTTTGAATTTGACATGAGTTATCAATTGGTTGAGAGTTAGGAATGTTACTTGAGGGATTTTGTACTTTCAAAACAATAGACAACAAAGATTTACAATCTTCAATATGATTTTTACATATAGGACATTTCTTTCTTATTCTCAACCATAGAGATAGGTGTGTGCGATGATAAATAGTTTGACAATATGGGCAAATGACCCTCTCTTCCAAAGGGGCAATTTTTCGTCTACAGATACAGCACTCAATTATTTTTCTGTGCTGTTGTTGCTGAAAAATTATCAAAGAATAGAGAAAAACGAATGGAGATAATATAATCAACAGTAAGTCTATGAACATTCTCTCTAATTTTATTAGGAAATTCCTCTCTTATTAAGCGCCCTGTAACGGAATGAGGATTTATCCTAAGTTGAACGTTTTCACACTTCCATAAGGAATAAAAAAAGGGAGAAGGTAAAAAAAGGGATATAGAATTTCATAAATCTAATTCTTTACTATCGATAGGCTTGGGAAATATATATCTTATCTAGATGATTCCTATTTTTTCATCTATAAAATTCTATAAACTCACTCTCTTTGGGATCTGAGTCTTTTGACTAAAATGCCTATCAAAGCTATCATCATGAAAACCTCGATCAATAAGAATCCTGAACCTCGTTTTTTTGTGGATTCTGATTGAGTAGTAGTTGTTGTAGTATCAGTAATTGGTTGGAATGTAGAGGTAGGAGTAACTATTGGGTGTGTTGTACTAGGAATTTCAGGTACAGTGGTAGTAGGAATAGTACCCACCGTGAATATGACAGTGACTTTTCTAATATTACCTGCTGAATCTATTGCCACAATAGTAATATTATGACTCCCTTCAGAGAGATCTGAAATGTACGATTCACTAGGGACTGCCGTTGTATTGGCTATCCCATCAATATAAATTGTAACCACGCCCTCAGAAACAGTATAGATCAATTGGATGTTATTTTGCACATACTGAGTATTAGTCGGATTAATAATATTTATCGTGGGTGTAAGAGTATCCACAGTAAAAATTACTGTGTCCCTTCCTCTGTTTCCAGCTTCATCTATGGCAACGATTGTAATATTATGAGCCCCATCCAATAGATCAGATAGGGTCAAACCGTCAGGGAATTCTGAACTTAGGGCTAAACCATCAATATAGATAGTAACATCACCATCGGAAACAGAATAACTTAGCCAGACACTATTTCGGTCATAGGATGAGTTCAGAGGTGTGTTAATGATCACGATAGGAGCACTGGTGTCTACAGTAAACCATTCTTGATCAAACGCCTCATATCCAGCACTATTATTAAAGAAAACCTGTACTTGGTAATATCCATCACTCCATGTGAGCCCTTCTGTTCTCCACCTCTCCTCATCTGAATCATAAATCAGGGAATAGTTTCCTGACCAAGAACCATTCCTATACCGAAACCACGCAGTATGAACTCTTGAGGTATTACTGGCAAAAACATCTACATTTGAGGAGGTATAAGTGATATTACTAGGACTGATAATGGTAACATCGGGAGAGGTCGTATTTACGCTGAACCATTCCTCTATAGTTGCTTCATTTCCTACACTATCATTGAAGAAGATTTGTACTAAATACTTACCATCACTCCATCGAAGAACTTCTGCTTCCCACCTATCATCATCAGTATCATAAATCAGGGAATAGTTTCCTGACCAAGACCCATTTTTATACCGATACCATGCAGCATGAACTGCACTCTGGTTTGTAACATAAATTGGAATGAAAGGTGTTGAATAGGTTTTATTCATGGGAGAAATGATACTTCCTACTATTGGTGGTGTTGTGTCCACAAAGAGAAATATCATGTCAGCTTGACTTTGATTTTTTCCATCAGATCCAACAATTCTATAACTATGCCATCCTTCTGGTTGATCATTCAATGTTAAAGTAGTTTCAGTTGTTGTTTTCAGGTAGATCCCATCTCGAAATATTGTGTATTTTTCTATTCCATAATCATCAGTTCCACTCCATAAAAAAGTTGGATTTTGGTTAGACAACGTTCCATTTTTTGGGTTGGTTATTGAAACACTTGTCGGCCTTTTATCAAGATTAAACCAGTTTAATGACAGATTTAAGCAATCCATTCTATCAATTTCGTCATCTATTGCTTCCCAATTAAATGCAAAATACATCACCTTATGTGTTCCGCTATATTTGATTGCTGCGCCATAATCAGAATCATTCTCATAATTTAGAATTGTTGAGGCCCCTGTATTCGCAGTAATATCACTCGGGGACTCATGATGCCCACTACCTGCTCCACCTCCTACATAATATCTTTTTTTATCGAATAGGTCACCAACTACTCCTGAAACATATATATTATCAACCACAGTATCTCCATCATAATTTGCATGAAGATAATTTGAATAGAATGACGATGGGGCAATATCTTGACCAATATCTTGGCCAGATATCCATAAATAGCCCCCCGAATCGAGATAAGATATAATATTATTTTGATCAGTTGCTGTTAGCGTAGTACTGGAATCTGTTGATGTAAACCAGATTACAAGTTGATATTGTTTCAACAAATTATCTGATGGACTCCCTAAAGCCTGAACACTGTGATAGTCATAACCAATACCCCCTTGCAATGAAAATCTGTGTAATGTTCTTGTATAATATTTCTCGTAATCTTGTCCTGTATCATCATCAACTAATAATATTGGCTGATTAAAATTATCAGTATAACTATTTCTTACTGATAAAAATGTTATGTGTCCTTGAGAATCAACTGCTTTTGCTACAAAAGAGAAATTGCCATCAGGTAAAGCTGTAGTATTATAATCATACTCGTAATATGTTCCTGTATAAGTAGTATTTATCCAAGTGTCATCTGCGACCTTTAAATAGACAGCTTTCAGATCCGAATCTAATGCACTAATCTGAACTGTATATTCCCCTGAAAGTTCCTCATTTTCACTTGGAGAAACAATAGACACAACTGGATAATCACTCCCTGACGTAGAGGTTAAGTTGAAGGTACCTGAACCCTGATTAGCAAACGATGACTTTACAACTAGGTAATATACTCCACTTACTTCTGGAGTGTATGTAATGTATTCATCTGCTCCAATTTCGAAGTTTGTTGATCTTGTAGCTACTACTGGTTCGCCAAATTGATTTGGGTCTGCTTCATACAAGAATAGATCAAAATCTGCACCATCAGGAACAGTTAACACAAAAGTGTAATTCGTTCCTGTTGTTAAAGTTACATTTTGTGCCCATACTTTCCTTTTACCTAGCTCAAATGACAAGACTCCACTAGTTTTTGTTCCTATTTCATAAGAATTTTCGATTGCCTCAATAGCAGCATAAATATTTAGTCTTCCATAACCCTCCACAACATCTTTTCCCCCTCTATTGTCTAAATATATTTCGTTGGCAGTCATAAGGATCAGTTGCTTAACTTTGAACGGATTAGTTGCAGATCCATAACCATTTTCCCAATAATTGTATCCACCTAGAGCTTGAATTAGTAAGGCTATTGATCCAGAAACAAACGGGCAAGACATTGAGGTTCCTTGAATATTAGTGAAATCATTAGCAATTTTATCGCTCCAACTAGAATTTTTTGAGTCTGCGTCATTACTATCAACTTGAAGGATAGCTCCTTGAGTCCTTTCTCCTCCAGGAGCAACTATGTCAGGTTTTGTCGTATTCGACGTCTTTCCTGGGCCCTCTGATGAGTATGAGGTGATTCTATCAAAATCGTCTGTTGCCCCGACAGTGATTACTCCATCAACTTGTCCAGGACTGAAAATTGAATTTGTACCTTGACCATCATTCCCTGCTGATAGGACAACTGTAACTCCTGAATTCACCAATGCAGCCGCTGCAGAATCAACAGACACGACAGTTCCTGAAGAACTGAAAGATCCAGATGCAACAGCGATGTGATACGTCGCTTTGTTATTTTTGATCCAATTAAAAGCGTTGATTACTTCAACCGATGTACCTGAGCCAGTTTTATTGAATATCTTCACTCCAACAAGTTTTGCTTCTGGTGCAACACCTGAAAACCGACTATAATTGGCCGTGGGTTCAGGATAAGGATATTTATTAACACCTGCAATATCTAGTTGTCCTCCACTAACTCCCCAACTAACTCCAAGCGCCACTTCCCAATAACCGAAATCTTCCTCTGATGAAATACTTCGACTAACAGTCATATTCGAGTTGCCAGAGGTATTACTAGCCATCAGAGTGCCATTAGGAGCATACAGTTTTAGATTTGTTCCTTCTGCTGATGATTCACCTTGCCACACATAACTGATGTCTATTGTGCCTGTTCTATTTACCCAAATTATGTAAACAAAGGCACCCGCAGCACTTTGTCCTGGATCATAACTATAACTCCATGTAGACACAATTCTCTCGTCATCATAACTGTTATTATATTCATTTGCAGCAACTATTCCTGCGACATGAGAACCATGTCCACCAAAATCTTCTGGTGTCGTTGAACCATCAGCAGTGGCATCATACCAACCCACGATCTTTTTACTCCAATTTTGATCTTGATATCCAGGTGAAAAGGCGAGATGGGTATCATCAATCCCTGTATCAAGGACGGCAATAGCCACATTAGGATCTCCTGTATAATTCAGATTATCCCAAACATGAGTTCGTATCATTGCAAGATGGGTTGCTACATCGGAATTTCTCATAGTAGGTATGTTTTCTTCTATTAGTTCAATATTTGATTTGACTTGCTCTGAAAACTCTTTTACTTTTGAAGCATGAATTTCTCCACTAAAACCATAAATAATGTCATCAGGATTGTCCCAGATATGACGGATTACCCCTCCGTATGCCTCGAATAATAACACATCGCCTTGAAACTCGTTTGTCTTTGTTGTAACTATTATAGACATTCGTTTTTCTTGAGAACTTTCTTGAATCCTTTTTTCTAAATTATCGGCAATTTGATTGGTATTCTTATCTAATAGTTTTAATTGGTCTTTTCTCATTTTTTTAATGTCAATGAGATTTTGATTTCTCTCTACATTATTTTCCTGATTTATTGATATTGTGTCAAAAATGAATGATTTTTTACTTTCTAGTGAGGATACAGAATGATATGTTGAGTCTTTTTCGCCCAAAACGACATTGATATGAAAAAGAGAGAATACAGATAGACCAAATAGAACTATAAACGTGATAGCAATGATTTTTGACTGTATTTGTGTTATAATGGCATGAAGTCTCGTTAAATTATGATTATATCTAGTAACAGAATTTATTCGAGCAAACAATCTTCATACCCTGCACACAATGTTTCTTTTTCTTGTTATAAATTAAACTGAATCCAAGAATTTTATAAGGTCAAAATGCTTTTCTGATTTTATTTCTTCTCAGAATCAGGAAAATCCAGAAAGAGAATAATAAAGAATTCACTGGGTAATAAAATGAAGTAACTTCAACAATGGGGGAAAAAGAGGTAGCTATACTCGTAGTTATAGTAAAAGTACTAATCGAATTGGTAATAGTAAATGTATCATCAGAAATATCTTCTGAACACTATTGAGAAATCGCTATTTATAACTTTCAATCTGGATTTTCCACTCTAAATCAGAAATCTCTCTCGCTTTCTTATGAGCCCAATAAAATCGAAGATTAATCCATACTGCTAGAATTATAAGTAAGAAAGAGT
Source organism: Candidatus Heimdallarchaeota archaeon (assembly GCA_020353515.1). GTDB lineage: Archaea > Asgardarchaeota > Heimdallarchaeia > Hodarchaeales > Hodarchaeaceae > Hodarchaeum. The sequence goes on along the minus strand of CP070695.1, from coordinate 4,439,687 downwards.
GTGTCAAATGTTCTAAGAGAGAGTTTGAACCAAAAAGCCATGGTGAGAGAAGTTCAACTACTAACCAGCATATTAATAATAATATTATAAAGAAACTATGACTTGAAAGAGATAAGTTATTTCGTTTGATTTCAAGGTAGATAATAATAATAAAAATAATAAGAGCTGCCACTAAAGCCAATAATCCAGTCGTTTCAAGTATAATAATAATGGGTTCTTTATTCATTTTTATTGACTCCTATATATTTTCCAATAATATAATGCATAGAAAAATAGAAATATGGCAGTAACTGTATCCATAATAGAAGCCATGAGAGCATGATTTAGAGCTATCGACAAGTGCTTCAGGGAGTGAGTAAAGAAAACAAAAAATAGTAAGGCAGAGAGTACCGACAAAGTTTTGTCCTGAAGACGCAATTTGACAGTGAAGTATAAAGCAGGACTAGCTGCAAATATAGCTACAATTGACGATATAACGCTAATCAAAATTGTATCCATTAGTCTTTCCTCCTATCAAATGAAAAGAATAATCGTGCAGCTCTGTCAACAATCTTCTTATTTGGGATAACTTCAACTAGAAACTCTCCATCCTGAAATTTAACAGTTACTTGAGAAAAGGAAGCTTTATATTTATTATATGACTTTCCCTCTGGTGTGACTATGGTACGATCAACACCTATTAATCCTTGCTCTTCTAATTGGCTAATTCTACGATAGGCGGAAGAGATCGGAATATTTGTTCTTTCTACAATATCCATAACAGATAAGGGGCGAGAAGCGGTTAAAGCTAGGATGTTAGAGCTATTACTATCCGCTAATGCTTTGATTAATACTTGAATCAGAGCTGGATTGGTTATCCGCATTATCTGTCATTCTCAGTGGTTGGGAAATGTATTCTCTTTTTTTATATTCTTTTGAGGATTTCGAGGATGAAGATAAGATCTTCCTATATACCGCCTATTCCCATTGAAGTTGGGGAGGAACCAAGGCTTTTTCAGCCATATGTTCCTCCCCGCTCTTCACCAGTTACCGAGTGTAAATGACGTTGTAAAAAATAATGAATCGGTATACTGAAAGATTAAAACCTTTCTTGCAAATGATGTTTCTGAATAGGTCAAGAATTAATGCACAATGAAGTTTAATGTATTTTATTTGTTAATAGACTTATAAGATGCTAATACTGAAAGTAATAATTGTCTAAATACAAGTCTAGTTACACTACTATTCTCATAAAGTGAGAAATGTATTTCAGTTTTTTATACTAAATTAAAGCATTGGCCTTTGATTCCAACAAAGTGAAACACTTTTCCAATATAAGTAGAGGAACTGAAGGTCACTAACCTAACGTTCCTCCACTCTTACTTCTAGAGATTTGAAAATTGTGTATAGGGGAGTGATCTTTGAGGATTTTCCTGAGGTCTGATCTTTCGTTATATGTTCATGAGCTATCCTGAGTGGTGTATCGTCCAAAGGAACAGAAAAAGAATATCCCAAGGATAATTAACCAAAGAATAAAATGAAAATCGATTTTGCATATCGTTCCGAAAGAATTAGTCGTTGGTGTCAATCAATTGATTCCGAGAGAACGAATAGAAAATGCCATTCAGTTTCGTGAAATAGATCGAATACCCAGAGACTTGGGTGGGCCTGTTAGCGGGATCTCCAGAATAGCTTATGAGAAGCTATTGAGATATTGGAACATACTGATTAAAGACATAGAATTTTCTGACTTAATCCAGCAATTAGCTGTCATCGATGAAAAAGTCTTGACGAAATTACAGATTGATACTCGTCACGTTAAAGCAAATCCTCCTAACAAAGAAGAGATTAGGGAAAATGGCAAGTTAAGCTCATTCTATAACATGTATGGTATAAAATATGAACCGATTGGGACTTCAAAACAGAAAATCTTATATTATGAGATGACCTCATATCCTTTAACAGAAGCATCCCTGGAAGAAGTTAAGGATTATAAACTCCCCTCTCCTACTGAAGAATGGTTTTTGGGGTGTGAAAAAACAGCAAAAAAGTACTGGGAACAAGGTTACGCAGTAGTAGCCGATCCTATGTCTGGAGGAATATTAGAGCAAGTAATAGGACTCCGAGGATTTCATACCTTTCTTTCTGATCTATATGGAAATAGGGACATTGTAGAAGAGCTCCTTGATAAGAATTTGGACCATCAACAACTAATTTGGCAAAAATGGTTAAGCGAGGTAGGAGAGTATGTATCGATAGCTATGTATGGTGATGACTATGGAACCCAGGAACGTCTTCTAATACATCCCCAAATGTGGCGAGACCTAGTGAAACCTAAGGTTAAAACATTAATCCGCTCAATAAAAAAGGATTTTCCTCATATAAAGATCCAGTTACATTCCTGTGGTTCTATAGTAGAGATTATCCCTGATTTGATTGAAGTGGGTTTTGATATTCTTAATCCTGTCCAACCTACGCCAAGAATGGATCATGCAAGTCTAAAGCAGAAATATGGGTCAAAAATCTGCTTTCATGGAGGAGTTGATATCCAGGAAGTTTTACCACGAGGATCCCCATTACAGGTAGAGCAGGAAGTCAATAGAATTCTTGATACCCTAGCTAGTGATCACACTGGATATATTTTTGCCATGGCTCATAATATTCTGGCCGATGTCCCCCCAGAAAATATTTTGGCTGCTTTCAAAGCATTAGATTGATCCAGTACAGTATTATCTAGGTCTTTTTCCTTCTAAATGTTACAAAAACCATAACAGCTATTATTCCTATAAAGGAAATTGAAATAGTAGATTCTGTTGTTACCTGAGAGGAATCTATATCGTATTCTATAACTGCATCCCCTACTTTCGGGCCATATGCTCGAAGCTTTATATGTAGTGAATAGTTTGGTTTGTCAATTGAAAAATTAAATGTTGTTTGGCTGTTGGATTTCGCTCCTAATTCACCAAGATTCGCGGTTAACTCTGTTTGGAGTAAAGTCAGGCCTATGACTTGAGAAACCGTACAGTCAAGAGTAACACTACCATTTGTTCGGATATATGAGGAGGGATTAGTAACAGTGACTTCAATTTGGAGCTGGTCTCCTACTTCCTTATTCTTAGTTTCAATTAATAAGTATGGGGCTTCTTCAGCCATAAACAGGAGGCCCTGGTATGTTTGGGCACTATTATCCATCACTTCATCTGCAGGTGGATTACAATAATCCCACACCCCCCTATAATGAGTACAACCAGTGTTTTCATCATAAATTGAGAAGTATCCAGAGGGGTTACCATAAGTCTCAAATGTGAAAGCAAGAAGGGTACCATTAGTATACATCCAATCATCCCACACACCTGAAGTAGCATAACCAGGTCCCCCTGCTTCATACGAAAACCCTGTTAGTTCTTCGAGTTGTGTACCTGTGCTGGTGTACAAGTCCCAGTCTACCCCATCTGGTAATACACCTTCGTGTCCTGGACCTATTATCATAGTATAATCCATTCCAGAATGGAGAGAAACAGCAGTAATAAAATTCCTTTGTAGGACAAAATCACGAAATTGTGCTGTACAATTTTCAGAAAATGGTTCGGGGCCGTGATAATTCCAAGCAGAAGGACTATCAGAAGCACCATCTGGATCCCCAAAATTGTAGACATAGTTACGGTTAGGATCGACTCCCCCTGGTTTATCATTACCAATTATTTCGTCCTGATCCAGATCTACTCCTTCATAACCAAAGAAATCTCCGAACGAATCATGTATTTTATCAACATATCCATCCATATCAATGTCACATGCCTCATATTCATCCTCAACACCATCTCCGTCTTCGTCAATTGGACGTGCAGTTTTTCTCTGCCAGGGAAACTGACTCATCAGTTCAGCGCCATCGATATTAAGGCTAGGGATCACATAGATAGCCTTAGTGTTCAAAAGGTTCTGAATGGAGGTGGAAGACGAAATAAAATCAGAAACTACTTTATCGATGAAATACAGAGCATTTTCAACTGAGATTTGCTCCTGAGCGTGGTGTTGACCAACGATCAGCACTTCAGTTTTTGATAATGTAATAGATTCGTTCGTAATCCGAGCACAGTAAATTTCTCTCCCAAAATAGGTTCTTCCTATCGAAAACAGTTCAATAATCTCTGGATATGTAGTATTGAGAGCTTTTAACTTATGGATAAGTTCAGAATAGTTATGGTAAGGACCATACGAAGGACCAAAGACCACACTATCATCCCCTTGTTGATCACCAGGGGCATCATCATACTCGTCCCAGATAAAACTGTAGCCTTCTCTAATTCTATTTTTCGGCGGGCAATTCAAAGTACTTGATTTGGGTTTCAAAACCAATATGTGGGAATCATAAACTACTACTGAGCTAGCAAGTATGAGTACAGTAAGTACAATAAGAATCAATTTCCTCATTTTTTTTCCCGATATCCTTGTAGAGAGATTTACAGATTTCTAAATATTGAATCTAAAATGAATTAGAAAATTCAATGTCATAAATCCTTTTTAAGATCTTTGGGATATATTGGGAAAATGGAAATAGAGATGAATTCAGTTGTAGATCCAGATATGAAAATCCTTATTAACTGACTTTCTAATTAAAAATGAGGAATATCGAAGAGGGTATGGAAAAGTGAAACTTTTGGGATCAAATTCCATAATACTGTTGTTCCTGACTGTAACCCTTTTTCTCACATTTCATAAATTTGAACTGAACATCCAAAACTCCCTGAATTCACATAAATTCAATTCCAATATCCCTCATCAAGATATATCTTCAATTCATTATCAAGATCATTACCCTATTTTCATAGATGGAAATAGTGATTTTCACGTCCAAGCTGCAAATGAGGGCTGGGATTTAGCTGGTACGCGAGATGGAACGTATTTAAAACCCTATTTAATTGACGGATACCAAATTATTAATTCTACGATTGATCTAATTAAGATAATGAATACTGATGTGTATTTCCAAATCAGTAACAACTTCCTTCAAGACATGAGTTGGAGCCATGATGGAATATCTCTTTCCAACGTTACACATGGGATTATTATCTACAATACTATTTATGCCTCTTGGAATGCTATTAGTCTTGTTTCTTTCACAAATCATGTAACCATCGCAAACAATACTCTCCACAACAATGAAGCAGGCATTTATCTCTATTCATCAGCCAATCAAAATATTATTTCTGGTAACACAATTTATTATGAGTATCAAGGCATATACCTAAGTTCTTCGACTCATAGTAATAACATTACACAAAATGAAATCAGGGATAGTGGTATTGGAATTGAGCTCTCTTCTTCAAGTCATAACACCATCTCAGACAATGTTATTGAAAGAAACTATAACGAGGGCATTAGATTGTCAACAGCCAATAATAATACCCTTTCCAGCAATATCATCAGTTACAACAGTAGAGGAATCATCTTGATACAAAGTGACTTGAATGAGTTAGTAAACAATATCTGTTCTAATAATAGTGAGGATGGGATTGAGATATTCGGAAATTATCCAATTTGCAGCTGTAATAACTCATTAATTAATAATATCTGTGAAAATAATGGTTTAAACGGCATTTGGCTTGATGGTGGTAGCAATAATACGTTAGAAAATAATTTTCTTAAGAATAACTCTATCGGAATTGCTTTGGTTGGAGGGGCTAGCGGCCCCAACAATGATAATCGATTGTTAAGAAATTATTGTCTAAAAAATATTAATTATGGGCTAATGTTAGATACTTCTGCAGAAAATAATCGCATAGAACTTAATGAATTCATACAAAACAGGAATAACAATACACAGGCTTATGATAGTGGTTTTCAAAATGTTTTCGATTATAATTACTGGTCAGATTGGTCATCCAATCCTGATTCTGATGATAACGGTATTTTTGATATAGCCTATCCAATTGATGGATCAGCAATGAATTTTGATCTCCATCCTCTGGTAGAACCAGGTAAAGTTATGTATAAAATCCACGATCCAATATCCATTGATGGTGATGGTGATTTTGCAACATTAGGCTTTCCTGGAAATGGTACACTTGGTAACCCGTTTATAATCAATGGTTATAGCATTAGTAATGCCTCAACTTCTTTGTTATCCATACGAAATACTACAGTATATTTTACTATCATTAATAACTTGCTTAATGGTCTGACTGAAGCCAATAATGGTATTTGTCTTGAAAATGTCACTCATTGTACAATTACAAACAATATTATTCGTAATACTAGGAATGGAACCACTTTTAGAAATGCAAAAAGCAACATTGTGACTCATAATACTATCTATAATAGCGGGGGTATTGGTTTTTGGTTAACAGGTTCAACCAATAATACCCTACTCAATAATTCAATCACTAACAATAATTTTGGTGGAATTTTATTGTCAGGTACTGTGGAAAATCCCTGTTCTGAGAACTATATCTCTGATAACATTATCTCTAACAATAATATGCATGGTATTAGGTTATATGGTTCATCTTATGAGAATATTGTGACTGGTAATACTATAGTTCAGAACATAAATTATGGTTTATACATAGAAAACGCTTATAACAACACAGTAATGTGGAATAAATACATAGAGAACAATTATGGTACCTACCAGGGGTTCGATAATGGAATTGGGAACGTGTTCAATTACAATTATTGGAGTGACTGGACAATCCCAGATGACGATAAAAACTCAATTGTAGACCAACCCTATCCGATAGACGGTTTGACTGGCAATATCGATCCAAATCCTTGTGTTGATCCAAACATAATGGCTTATATTGAGCACGATCCGATTTTGATCGATAGTAATGATGATTTTATAACATTAGGCTTTCATGGCGATGGTACACCAAGTAATCCATTCAGAATTGAGCATTATAACATTACTGATGCTACAATTAACCTGATAGACATTAGAAATACAAATATGTACTTCCATATTAATAACAATCTTCTAAATGGAAAGAATGGAGACCATTCTTCTATCTACCTCTATAATGTTACACATGGAATAATTGAAAACAATAAAATTTGTGAAAGTAAAAATGGAATTGAATTGTTTTATTCTACTAATGATATTATTATTACAGGTAATATTATCTTCAATCACCAAGAGGAGGGCATTTGGTTGTCAGCTGATGTCGAAGGCATTACTATTTTGAATAATACTATCAAAAACAATGGTTGGTACGGCATTCGTTTGGGTTTTGCGGGCTCCTCCGTTAATTACAATCAGATAATCAATAATGTTATTAGGAATAATGACCAAGGTATTGAATTAGAATTCTTGGTCAATGAAAATACTCTCTTAGGTAACCATGTCTACGATAATTCCAAATATGGCATTTCTGTGAATTCAGCAAATAATACAATATCAAACAATCTCGTTTATGACAACTATGAATATGCAATTTGTTTACACTCGTTATCAAGAGATAATATCATCACAAAGAATGATTTTGTCAGAAATGATGGTTCCTCACAGGCTTGTGATGATGGGACCAATAATATTTTCCATCGTAATTACTGGAGGGATTGGGTAAGGCCAGATAATAATAGAGATGGAATTGTAGATATTCCATATGGAATAGAAGGGAGTGCTGGTAACACAGATCCCTATCCTCTAGCATCTCCTAATAGCCCACTTGAAAATCATACTATCTCTAAACCGACTATTTTGTACCCAAATGGTGGCGAAATCCTTAGCACTTCTGTTACTATCCAATGGACAGCTAGTACGGATTCGTGGGGTCATTCAATCATGTATGCAATTTATTATACTGACGATGGAGGAAATAATTGGATTGGAATAGCTTCGGACTTGACAACAACTAGTTATTATTGGGATACAACACAGGTATTAAATGGTGGCAGCTATAGGATTGAAGTTGTTGCTAGCTGTTCTCAAGGGATTGTAGAAGAAGACCAATCAGACGGTATATTTACAATTCATAATTTAATTGAAACAACATCACCTAGTACATTCCAAAGCACGACATCTTCAATTTTTTCAGAATCTAGGAACCTACCCTCAACTTGGACATCTTCAATTACTACAGAATTTGGAGAGATTCCTACAATTAGTGCAACCCCAAGTTGGACGTTTTCAATCATTCTCTCAACTATTCTCATAACTCTGATATTTAGAAAAGTACAGCAAAGAATTAATGAGAAATAGATATGTTGTTTAGTTGGGATACTTCTTTTGCAGAAATGTCCTGAAGACTGAAAATTCAATAGGCCTAGAAAAGAACATATTTATACTCGAGTCAAATTAACTATAATCAAGTCAATTAGACTTGAGTACAATATCTTAATAAGCCTATGTATTCAATCTCATGGAGAAGAGTTATGAGCTCTAATGACAAACCGATTTCTCCTAAAAAACGAAGGTTGGAACGAGAACGGAAATATCGTCGAGATACTATCATTAAAATCGCAGAAAAATTCTTTATAAGTCAAGGATACTCGCAAACCATGGTTGATAAGATTGCTGATGAAGCGGGGTATAGTAAGGCAACCATTTACAACTATTTTGAGTCCAAGGATGATCTTTTTGTCGCTGTTGCAGCTATAGTTTTCGAGAAACTTTTTCATACATTTGAGAGCACCTTAAATCAACCTGATATCAAATTTGAACTACGATCTCTTGGAGATGCCTATGTTATCTTCCTTGATGAATATCCTGATTATGCAGCTTTTTTTGATCCTAGCAGATTAGGTTTAGCTATCGAAAGAATGATTAAGAAGGAAGAGACGAATCAGCTTTTAACTGAAAGTGAAAAAGAGCTTAGGTACTATCAATTGAAGATTGAGAAACTTATGAGAGACGTTATTTTGGAAACAATGAAAAATGCTGGTGTTTCGACAAAATTAGATCCATTTTCTGTTATAATGGCTCTTAGTACTCTTGATTCTGCTATCAGAGTATTGTTAGTAAGAGGAGCTCGGGAATATTTAGATGTTCTATTCACCATCATCGATAAGGGATTGAAGCATTATTTTGATTAGATACTGTATTCTAGCCTTTTTGACTAGGCTGGAACAAAATGGAAATTTTAATTATTCTAGGTGCTAGAAAGAACGGAAATACCTATCATACCAGTTTTGCTATGATTCAGGCAATGAAAAAACTCGGCCAAGTGAATGCGGAGTTCCTGTTTCTTCGAGATTATAACTTGAAGTTTTGCTTAGGATGTCGTACTTGTTTTGATGAAGGAGAATCCTCATGTCCAAGAAAAGATGACGTTTTATCGATTGTAGAGAATATAAAAAGAGCAGATGGAGTTATTTTTGCAAGTCCTGTCTATATATCTGATGTTTCAGGAGAAATGAAAACATTAATTGATCGTATGGCGCATTTGACACATCGTCCTGCTTTTTTCGAGAAATGTTCCTTCATCATTACGACAGCCCATTCAGCAGGTAACAAACATGCTCGAGATACACTTGGGGCAGCTACATTTGCTTGGGGTTTTCATCATGTTGGTTCATTAGGATTGAAAATTCCGACTGTTAAAGGGCCACCTGATTTAAAAAAAGATCACAAGCAAATTAAAAAAGCAGCTAAGAAGCTTTTTACTGCTATTGATAGACAACAGTTCAGATCGCCGTCTTTACTATCTTTAGCTGTATTTAAAGTCCAGCAGAGTGCAAACAGCGACCCTACCGACAGGGGGACTTTGGATTATGCCTATTGGGCAGATAGTGGGTTTTCCAACCCTAAACAGAAGTTTTTTTTTGACACAAACACTAATTGGATGAAAAAAATCCTCGCCAGCCTAATGGGGAGAATTATCTTGAATTTTTATAGTTGAAAATCGCAAGGATGAAAAAAATGTACAATATAAACGATTCTGTAAATATAAAAATAATTGATTCCATGAAGAATGTAGTTCTCATAAGTTTAGTGATTCTATTAGCTCTAGTATTACTCGGTGGATATTTCCTACCTTTTTTTATCCCCCTTGAAGGCCGTGAGCTTGGACGAATCATTTTCCCACTATTCATTCTCTCGGAGATTCCGATATTGGTTAATTACTTCTTTTTTGTAATCAATAGATTCGGATTAATATCAAATACTCTTTCCCAACTTTTTATCAGATATTATACTTCCAGTCTGATTTTCCACAGTGGAATTTTCACAATTGTATTAGGGATAACCTTCTTGCATAGTGTGGTTGTAATTCAACAATCAGTATTCTGTCTTCTCTTACTACTTATCCTTGGCTTTTTATGGGTAATTGAGTTCCTCTTCTGGTTTATTAATTGGCCACTGTATCCTCAAAAAGAAAAAAATGTATTTTTCCTCTATTTTTTCCACTGGATCGTATTATTCGGTTTGTTGATTGGACTACCATTCCACGCGAGAGCTTGGAGCTTAATTTGGGTGTGTATATTTTCCCCTTTGTCATTTGGATCTCTCCTAGTGATAATTTTCCAAGAGATTCGAAATAGGAAAAGGACAGGACAAACCATTGGTAAATCGGAGAAACAAAGTCTGGTTACTTAAATAAAGGTGATAGTAATGGTACGTGCGTTAATATTATATCATTCTCTCTTTGGGAATACTAAGGATGTCGCTATAAGTCTAGCTACTGGAATTGAAGAATCTGGTGTTGCAACTGAATGCCTGAGTATTGATGAGATTGATATCAATCAAATAGCTAAATATGACTTCCTTGCTATTGGAGGGCCAACTCACATGATCGGATTATCTAAAGCTATGAAGGTTTTTTTGAAGACACTTGAATCTGTGAATTTAAATCGTATGAAAGGCTTCAGTTTTGACACTCGAAACCACTCACGATTAAATAAGAAAAGGTGGTTCATTCTTGAGAATAGTGCTGCTAGAAGGATTGAGGCAAAAATGAAAAAGATGGGAATAACTATCATTAAACCTCGGCAATCCGCTATTGTTTATGGGAGAGAAGGACCGCTCGAATCTAATGTTGAACCTTCCTTTCAGGAGATAGGAACAGAAATTGGAAACATCCTTATTTCATAAACAAGGAAAATCCTTTTTTTCCCCTTTTTTAATGTTAAATTTTCCCTTATTCTAAGATATTAAGTATTTGCAGTTATTCTTTAAGTCTGGGAATCTCAATGATGAAGTTGGAACCCTTACCTAATCCTTCACTTTTAGCGATAATAGTACCTCCATGGGCTTCAACGATTTTTCGAGATAAATAGAGACCAATCCCTGTTCCTGCCTTACGATAACTGGTAGGAAATGTAACAAATTGGTTAAAAATAAGTTCTAAATTTTTTTCCTCAATTCCTGAACCATTATCTGAAATAGTAATCTTTACGGATTCAGGAAAACTCTCTTATCATAAAAACTTCTTCCTTTCTACTTATGCCTAGTAGGGGTATTTTAAAAACTCGGGGTTTTCTCTCAGCATTCAAAATTATATTTTCAGGGGTTTTTGATGAGAAGAGTTAATTATAGAATTTTTTCAAAAGGAAAGATAGGCAATTTGACCTTACGTAACCGTTTGGTTCGTTCAGCGACATGGGATCCATCTATCTTGAAAAAGCGTAGAATGACAAACGAGGTTTTAAATCTCTACAGAAAAATTGCTCTTGGGGGAATTGGTTTAATTATTTCGGGGGGATTCCCAGTTTTTCAAGAACAAGCAGTGAGGAATGGTTCAAAAAAGTGGATAGTCAATTATATTGACTTAAGGGTTCATGAAATTGAACGAATGCCTCATATTGTACACAAATCAAACCAAGAATGTAAAATAATAGCCCAACTCGAAAACGGGAATCTCTCAGCTAGACCCTCTGTGGTTGATTCCCCCCACTCAAAAAGAAAGGTAAAACCGCTCACGTTGGAAGAGATTGATGATATCATCGAATGCTTTGTAGAAGCTATTGTTGATATGAAAAGCGTTGGTTTTGATGGTGTTCAACTCCATGCAGCGCACGGCGGATTGTTGAGTCGCTTTCTTTCACCTTATACGAATCGTCGAAACGACGTTTATGGAGGTTCAATTCCCAATAGAGTGAGAATTATTCATGAGATTGTGTACAAAGCCAGAGAATCTGTTGGTGATTTTCCCATTCTGATCAAAATGAACTGTACAGATTACATTGACGGAGGAGTCGATATTGACAATTTTCCTGAATTGGCGCAAGAGATCGAACAATCAGGTGTTGATGCAATTGAAGTAAGTGGAGGGATGTGGGAATGTCTGTTCAGAAGTGAATCCGAACTTGGTTTCCGACCTGTTCCAGCACCAGAATCCCACACAAACATCAAAGTTCTTGAGAAGCAGAGTTATTTTTTAAAGTACGCTAAAAAACTCAATCTAAGAGTACCTGTCATCTTAGTAGGTGGAAATCGAGATATTGAACGATTAGAAGAGATAATTAGAGAAGGTAAGGTAGATTTCATTGCATTATCACGTCCGCTCATCCGTGAACCAGATTTACCTAATCGCTGGTTAGAAGGTCGAGGTGGACACACAACGGAATGTATCTCTTGTAATTCGTGTATTTATGCAATGCTTATTCATCCTGGCCGATCTGAACCAGGTTTAGTCACCTGTGTACACAAAAATGATAAATCACAGCACCTTCTAGCTCAGAAATGGCTTTCTTCGTGGGTAATGAGAAATACTAGATAAAGAATCACTTGACAACATCGTGAAGGATTTAAAGGTTACTCATTACAGAACCAGAAATGTGAATCACAATCCTATTTAGTCGGTGGAAATATGAAAGAAAAATTAATTCAAGCATTAGTTGATGGTCTATATGGGAAGCATACCCATTTAAATCCAAAAAAAGTTATAGAAGGATTGACCCCTGCAAACGCGAAAATCAAACCAGAAAATGACAATCATTCCTGTTGGGATCTAATACACCACATAAAAATCTGGCAAAAGGCCATAGTCGAAGCAATGAAAGGACAAGAAGTGGATTGGGGGGATATTTCCAAAAATCACAATTGGCCAAGTACTGAATATTTATCAGATGATCAAAATTTTATTAACCTTGTTAAAATGTTTGAGAATGGTCTTTTGGAAGCTGAAAAGCTTATCAAAACAACCGATCTGCATAACCCCATGCCTGCGTGGGATGATGCTCCAGTTATCCAGGCCGTCATTGTTCTCTTACAACATAATTCCTATCACTATGGCCAAATTGTTGCTATAAGAAAGAGTTTAGGAATTTGGTCGTAAAGAGCATTTTATCTAATAGCAGAGCTATATAGAAAATTTAGGAAATAATTTTAATGGAAATACTACGCACTCCTGATGAAAGATTCAAAGATCTTCCTGATTATCCTTTTCAAGCAAATTATATCGATGTAGAAGGTATTAGAATCCATTATCTTGATGAAGGAGAAAATGAAGAAGAACTCATCCTTTTAATGCACGGGGAACCCTCGTGGAGTTATCTTTACCGAAATATGATCCCTATTCTTATAAAGGCAGGATTTAGGATTTTAGCACCAGATTTAGTGGGATTCGGGAAATCTGATAAGCCCAAAAATAAACAAGATCACTCATATGCTAATCACGTGAGATGGATCGAAAAATGGTTAAACAAACTTGATCTTCAGAATATCACATTATTCTGTCAAGATTGGGGATCCCTGATCGGTTTAAGGGTAGCTGTTGCCAATCAAGACCGTTTCAAGCGGATAGTCTTATCAAATGGTGGATTACCAACAGGAGCGGGTAGGATGTCCGAAGCTTTCCTTCAATGGCAAAAGTACTCCCAAACTTCTCCTGACTTTGAAGTTGGGGCCATTATCCAAATGGGAACAGCACATGATACTCCAGAAGACATTTTAAACGCCTATCGGGCACCTTTCCCAGATGATTCATTTCACGCAGGCCCCAGAGTCATGCCTTCTTTAGTTCCTACGTCTCCTAATGATCCCGAACATATCCCAAATACTCAGGCAAGAGAACAATTTAAACACTGGACTAAGCCTTTCCTGACTTGTTTTTCAGATAGTGACCCCATCACCCAAGGCGGGGACCGTATGTGGCAAAAAATCGTACCTGGAGCCCAAGGAGTAAATCATACGGTTGTAGAAGGTGGAGGACATTTCGTTCAGGAAGATTGTGGGCCAGAATTGGCAGAAATAATAATTAAATTTATCGAAGACACAAAATCTTGATTTTAAATCCAACGGTGTAAAAATGGAGATTGCAAAAAATACCCTAGAAGCTATAGGTAATACATCAATGGTTAAATTAAACAATATAATACCATTGGATTCTGCAGAAGTCTTAGTAAAATTAGAATGGGAGAATCCTACTGGGAGTATGAAAGATCGAATGGCACAAGCTATGATTGCAGAGGCAGAAAAAGATGACCGATTGATGAAAGGAGGGACTGTGATTGAATATACAGGGGGCAGTACCGGAACTTCATTAGCATTAATTTGTGCTGTCAAAGGTTACCGATTACGGATTGTCTCATCAGATGCTTTTAGTGAAGACAAAATAAATCATATGAAAGCGTTTGGAGCTGACATGACGATTATTCCAAGTCATGGAGAGGGTATTACAAAAAGGCTTATTGAGGAGATGATTGAAAAGGCAAGAAAATACAGTGAGGAGCCTGGTACTTATTGGACAGACCAACTTAATAATGTTGACCATGTTGCAGGTTACTACCAATTAGGAGAGGAGATTTGGAAGCAAACTAATGGAAAAGTGGATGCTTTTGTCCATGTTGTTGGGAGTGCTGCTTCTATTAGAGGAATAACTACTATTTTAAAAAAATACAATCCAAACACAAAGGTATTTGCTGTAGAACCTGCTGAATCTCCTGTGTTATCCAAGGGAAAAAGTGGGTCTCATGGGATCGGTGGAATTGGAATTGGATTTACCCCACCATTATGGTATCCTGAAATTGCTGATGAAATAATTACAATTTCTACTAAAGAAGCTAAAGAAATGGCTAGACGACTAACAAAAGAAGAGGGGCTCTTCGCTGGCATTTCATCTGGAGCTAATGTTGCTGCAGCTCTAAAAATTAGTAAAAGATTGAAATCTGACGCTACTATTGTCACATTGATGGTAGATTCTGGGCTTAAGTATTTGAGTGGAGATCTATACAAATAATCCAAATACTTATAGGAACAAAGGAATTCCTGCTAGAAAGCTATTTGAGACTAATTGAAGTAAAACGAGTTTTCAAAGGATGTCCTCGGGTAATATGCAGTTTTAAATCAATTAAATCCATGATTATGCTACATACAGTTCCTACATTGCCCAAATCGGGATGAGGTACATAAGGCCGACAAATTGGTAGATCCTTCCTCGTCTGATCAAGTAGAATAGTTTTAATTTTATCAATATGACTACCTTTGAGAGTTTGAATAAGTTGGTTTGCTTGGTTATATCTCGTAAAGGAGCTGGCCAACTTTTCGGTGTCTATGTTCAATTCTACATTATCTAAATAGTGATTTGTATGAATAAAAACCTTAGAGTCAGATCTAGGTTGGAAAACCTGCTGATTGGCAAATTCAAAGTCGATATAATCTCCCTGAGCGTCACCAATTAAGATATTAGCTGATTTTCCCTTTTTGAAAGGTTCAATTATATGGGTAGCTTTCTCTAGGGTTGGAGATTCAAGAATAGCTCTTAGGATTATATGTACAGGCAAACCCTTACAAACCTGCCCTGAGTCCAAAAAATTTAAAGAAACTCCTATTCCTTTTGAATTGAATCCTATTTTTCCTATTATACCTGGTTCGCTCATCATCAGGATCATTGGTTTATTCTCTGGTAATATCTTTAGAATTACGGCCAATTCTTCTAATTCTTGAGCCCAATCCCAATTTTGACCTAATAATGCTGTTTCTCTGAAGTAAACAGCTGTACACTCATTTGTGAATGTATTCATTATTTCTGAACGAGAATTAAGAGCATAAATCCATAGTGGGTCGACTTCAGCCCCTTCTGCTAGAGCTTCAATTTCATTACAATAGTTTGGGTCAAATCGGGAAATTTTGGATTTGAAGTGGGCTGCTAATGACAAAACTTCAGACTCTTTTCTGGGTATAATACTTTTATACCAGCTGATTGTTTTTCCAATACGTTCTTTCAAGATTTTACCGTGTTCAAATCCAATTTTTGATGGATCACCTTTAAGAACGATTAGAGGAAACTTTTTCATTTTCTATCATCTCACGATACTTTCTGGAGGCAAAATAACCAGTAATTGCCCCCTGTATGAACGCTAATTTAGCTTTATTGGGAAATTCCCCTAATGATTTCAATCCAAATTTAATGTAAGTGAATACAGGATTTTCTGCTTTATTGGGAATCAATCGTTCATAAAATTCATCATTTTCTCTCATCAATCTAGGGGTAAAGAATCCACCATAACAATACCCTAGCAAAAAATACATTCGATTTACACTTATTTGCGGATTAAATCGAAGAGTTGGGTGAAGATAATTAAACCTAGCTAGATTATTTTCGAAAATTAAATGTTGAACCTCTTTAAAAAAACTGGTTCCGACAATAGGTGTTGCAAATACAAATGCTGCTTCCTTAACCCCTAATACTTCAGCTGCGTATACAGGATATTGGCGAATTTGCGCCTCTGTCTGGCCTGAGAACCCAAGCATTAATGTCCCTAGGGGAAAGCCACCTGCTTGAGTAATAATTTTAATTGCTTTGTAAACTGTTTTTATTGATTGTCCTTTCTTAGTATTTCTAAGGATCATTTTATCTGGGGTTTCAACACCGACCTCGAAGAAGTTAAACCCATTTTTTACCATTCTATGTATAAGTTCGGGATTTCGTGTTATTGTGTCAGCTCGAACGAGGGTAGAAAAGGAGAGATCATACTGTCGTTCCTCTAACAATTCACATAACTTTTTAATTCTTATTATATCAGCTTTTCGTCTACCTAGGAAATTGGGATCAGTGCAGGTGATCGTTAAGGGACTATTTTGATGAAATCTTACAATTTCATCTATTTCTTGAATTATATTTTCTGGGCTCCTTTGTCGAGCATGGCCGTACATTTCGGGTTCACAACAGAACGAACAACGACCATTACAACCTCGTGTTGTCGATATAGAATCGTAATAACGACCAGGCATCTGGAGATGGGTGTAATATGAATCTCGGAACTTCCTAGCTGGAAATTTTAAACTGTCTAGATTCTGAATGGGAGGTCGTTCTCCACTCAGTTTTATCTTCCCGTTTTCACGAAAATAGATCCCTTTCACTTTATATGGATATTCTAATCCAATGTTACATATTTCCAGAAATGTTTGCTCGCCTTCACCTTTCACAATATAGTCAAGTTCAGGGATGAAATCCAAAAGACCAGGAAAAAGGGATGGATAATACCCTCCTGCAACAATTATAGATTCAGGACGGGTTTTTCGACAAGTTCGTGCTGTACGGACGATTTCATTATGCCAGGCATATTGACATGTAATTCCTATTATATCTGGTTTAATTTGATGAATTTCTTTTTTTAAATCAACTTTACTATGGGATAAATCAATGATTGATATATGGGATACATTTGATTCTATGGCTGCTGCAATATATTCCAGACCTAGTGGAATCTCACAAACAAGGTTAGATAAACCAGAATCAAATTTAGGTTTGATTAATAGGACTTTTGACACATTGATTCCATTTTCAAAATACTTCATATTTTTTGTTCAGACTGGAACCAAATGAGCGAAGTACTTATCACCAAATGGTTTGACATTTCAAAAAGGGATTATTAAGAGGAGTACATTCTAGATTAGTTTCTGTTTGATGTATGGTTGCAGGGAAAGGGTTAATCACAATAACTGGACAGTAATTCATAACCCCACTATATGCAACCACACTTATACGACATCCTTATTCTTCTTAAGATTTATGATCTCATCGCCATCTTTTAAGTGTTGGAAATAGTGATATAAGGTAAGTCCGTGCTTCTTCTATTGTGATTTCTAGAGTATTTGCCGTGGTAGATACGCTCTGTTCTATCATCTCTTTCATAGTGATCTCAGGTTCAATAAATTCACCAGATTCGTAACAACCACTGCAATAATCATCACATAATGTTCCATCTGCTTCAGTGCCTTTATCATCAAGAGTTTTAAGAGACACCGCACAACTTTGACAAATAGGTTGAGATAGTTTCTTAGAAGGCATTTTTTTCTATCCAGCTCGCATCTTTTAAACAATTTAAAGATGCCTGTTAAGGTAATTCTATTATTCTATTAAAAAGAACAAAATTATACTCACTCAATCACCTGAGTTTTATTCTTGGGATAAACATTGGTACTTGTGCTTTATATTCTTCATAATCCTTACCAAATTCCTTAACCAGCTCTTTCTCCTCTTTCCATGATATAAGATAAATATATATCATCAATAAAGGTGTTAGTAATAGAGAATACAGTGCAGAGAGGAGTATAGAAATCCCCAAGTGTGCTAGTACTGCTCCCAGATATTGAGGATGTCTTACAATTGAGTAAACCCCTGTGGTGATTACTTTTTCTGCTCTATGTGTTTCGGCTACCTTTAAAGTTACCTCTGATACCCCTTTCAAAGAGATCCATAACACAATAATGATAATAGGGACAAAAATAATCAAATGAGCCAAAGGGATCGTAAAATTCATGATTGGGACAACTAAGACTACATCCTGTAGAATTAGAAGGATGAATCTTGGTTGAGGTGAGAGCCAAATTCCAAACAAGAATAAGAAAAACCCCCATCCTGAAATAAGGCCAAGTATGTCTCCAATTTTTGTTCCTTTTTCGAGGCCAAATTTTTGTTGCAGCCTTGTGTGCTCAAGGGACCAAAAATAAACTGGTAGTATTACAATCTCCCCTAATATGCTGATCCAAAACCATACGGACATTTTTGATACCAATAGTTTTCCTATTAGTTCTGAAATTATAAAGTACCAATAAAATAAAAACCTTTAATGAATATGAAAATAGATCCTCCCGAGGTACACATTAGTGGCTTATGTTTATATGAAAGTATTAGAAGAAACACCTGATGAGTATGAGTCAGGAATCATCAAACTCACAGCAGGCAAGATAAGTGAAGTTTATGAGAAGATCCTTGAACATGTCAATGAAGGATCTCATGTTCTCGATTTGGGATGCGGGCCAGGCACATTAGCGGTTCTTTGTGCTAAAAAGGGTGCACATGTTGTTGCAATAGATTTTTCTGAAGAAATGATTACATTTGCTTATGAAAAAGGACGACAAGAGGAGGTCTTGGAGAATCTTACCTTTCTTCAAGGAGATATTACTCAACTCGATACCCTGTTGCCTGAAAGAAAGTTTGACCTCATTGTCTCCACCTTAGCTTTGAGTGAACTACGACATTTAGAACAACAACTGGTCTTTGATCAATGTTGGGAGCTCTTAACCAAGGAAGGTAAGATTGCATTCGCAGATGAAGTCAAACCCCATAAGTGGGGGATTAAACGATTAATTTACTCAATTAGAAGGTTTTTTTACGCTGTTGCAACCTATTGGAAAACTAAAAAGACAAGTCGTGCTCTTAAACGCTTCCAACAAAGACTCAAGGCAAGTGGGTTTGAAACGCTCCAAATAGAACGATTTGTTCGAGATACTTTCGAATTAATTATCTCACAAAAACAGCCAACTAAACCACCTCCAACTGTTCTCAGTGACCAGAAACTAAGAGGAATTCGAGGACAAACCCGAAATATTTCATGTATTCTTCGAGCAGGTTCAGCTTTGATCCCTATCGAACCAGGCCTTTATATTTACGGAAATCCATCAGAAAAATCCCCTGTATTGGTCACAGCCAACTATCAACGAACAGTAAGAATTGTTGGGCGTGTTTTAAAGAATCAAGATGCTTATTTATTGGTAGCAGATACTATGGGAGAGAATGTCTGGTGTGCAGCAAGAGGTGACAAGTTTGGTCTGCGAGAAGTTGCTGAGGTAATTAAGGCAACAAGGATTGAAGAGCAAGTTCAACATAGGAAACTTATCCTTCCGCAGCTTACGGCTGGTGGAATTGATCATCGGGAAGTTAAAGCAACAACAGGTTGGTCATGCCGCTTCGGGCCTATTTATGCTAAAGATATTTCACTTTACCTCGCATCAGGTAAAAAAACGGAGAAACAGCGAACAATTTCGTTTAAGACAAGGGAAAGACTAGAGATGGCACTACAACAGTCTTATTTTCTCTCAAAATTCTTTTTCTTCTGGTTTTTCCTCATAGGGATTGTTGGTATAAACATACTACCCCAAGTTACTCTGTTCAGTATCGCTATTCTATTGTTTCCAATGATTTGGTTAGTATACCTCTTTTTTGCGCTAATTTTTCCTCTGTTCCCGACACGATCTTTCTTAAGAAGAGGAATTTATTATGGAGGTCTGCTCACCATAATTTTCCTCGGAATAGGGAAAGTATTGGAATATACTCTTGTTGGAATGTCCCAATGGGCGGTGATAGGTTTTGCTATAGGGATGTTTTTAGGAATGGATTATTCTGGAGCCACCCCTATAAGTAAACCAACAGAAATAGATGAAGAATATCCCACAATGATAATTTTATTAGGTATAAGTTTAATTCTACTATTGGTGTTAACAGTAATAGGACTGATTCTAGGCGGGTAAACAGAATGGTTAGTTACTCGCAAGAGCTCCCTATGGAAATAGCTACCAACAAAATCGAAAAAATACGCGCACCAGAGTTAAATGGATCGAAATGTACTAAATGTGGCTTGTGTATTGAGGTTTGTCCACAAAACGTATTTAGTCATAAGGATGAAGAATATATAGTTCAACAACCAGAGAAATGTATAGAATGTGGTGCTTGTGTGCTAAACTGTCGTGGTGATGCTATTTCGTTCGAGCCTTTTCCTGGGTGTGGTTGTATCTGGAATGCGACCTTCAGACGTCTAAGAAGCATTATTTCATGGCGTAAATCAGTTGTGAATCCCCCTGACTCGTGCTGTGGTACTAAATAGCATAATATTGTCATTAATTCTTTTTTAAAAGATTTCGGAAGGTGTATTGAGAATTCCTGTGAAAAAGAATAAGTAAATCTAGTTGGATTAAATAGAATTCCCATATTCTTCAGAGAAGCTAATCTCTTGGAGGTTTTTCCTTGGTCTTGGGGGGGGATTTTCATCTGGGACTCCTATTGCGACTAGAACGATAATATGCAAGTGTTTGGGGATCTTCAATACTTTTTTGACCTCTTCTATCCATTCTTTTGGACGGGACTCATAGGTTGCAATCCAACATGTTCCGTAACCTAAAGCTGTCGCTGCTAACACTAAATGATCCGTTGCAATTATCGGATCACGTGTGGTCCAAGTTGCAGCTGGACAACACGAAACACTAGGATCTCCGAGTACAACCATTATCACATTAGCGTCGACGATGAAAGATTGGGATGAGGGTCTTGAAAGGAGTTCTTTGGTCTTCTGATCTTTCACAACAATGAATGTCCATGGTTGACTATTGTTTGCTGATGGTGCAAGTCTTGCTGCGTTTAGCATTCTCCTTATATCTTCATCTGGAATGTTATCCTGTTTGTATTTACGGATGGCTCTTCTCTTCTCAACTAAGTTGAAAAATCCCTCTAATTTTGTAGCTGTAGCAGTAGTTTTCATCTTTCTCATTACTCACAAAACAATTTTCTGGGACTAACCAGGATGTCATTATAAGAAGTCATTCAGAAATTCAAATAATTCCCCTACTTGGCAATGGTAGTAAGATAGAAGAAAAATCTTATATCTAGTCAAGAATGAAATACAAAAAATTCAGAAGGTTTCACGAAAGCACTCTCTGATTATTTAATCCACTCAATTAGTGATATAATCAAATTCTTCTTAGACAACTTCCCATTTGTTAAAGAGTCAAAAATGTCTTGTTCTCCAAATATTTTTACGACAATCTCGTCTACAGAAAAACCTTGAGTAATAAACTCGTGAACCTCAAAGCGAAGGTTCCATATTTCTTGTAACTTGTGATCTATCAGATCCCTTCCAAATATTTTTCCCCCTGGAATGAAAATTTTGAGATTTGTCATTTTTTCAGTAAAACGACTAATCTCTTGAATAGATCGGTAGATCAAAGATATATCTTCTGGAATACTTGAAGAGCTTCCAAAAATTCGCTTATATTTTACTTGAATCCCATCAGAGACAAAAGCCCATTCTCGGTGTTTCTCAATTAAAGCAATTTGGTCTGGGGCGTGACCTGGAATCGGTAAAACATGAAAGGTGTACCTTCCCGACATCGAAGAGATCGAATTTGGTAGAAGTTCAGCTGCTACGGGAAGAACTCCTTCTTTTCCCCATGCGACTTGTCTATATTCAGGATAAGTATAGCCTGCTTTTAATATTGGAATTGCTTTTTCACTTGCATAAATAGGGACACTAAACTCATAATTCAGCATGTAAGCTCCCCCTGCATGATCCTCATGCGTATGGGTTAACACACAAGCTCCTATCTTCTGATTTCCCAAAGATCTCACGAAATTACGCAAATCATTCACTCCTCCTGGTGCTCCTGAATCGATAAGCAGTCCATCTATCAAATAACATGATGCCCAATATGGACTGTGCATCATTTCATGATCAGAAGCCCAACACCATTCCAGAATCTCTTGATTACAATGAAGAAAAGTTTTAACTACCATTATTAGATCTATCTCCAATTTTTTCACGTTTTCTGTAAGATAATGCTTTTAAGACGAGAATACTAAAGAAAATTTGGAAACCTGAAGACCTTTTATCATTAGGTGTGGAAGTGGAAGGAATTATCCTTGTTTTATCACTGAAGTCCATTAGTTCACTACCCTGATCTACCACTTCAAATTCGTCTGTTCTTATATTGATTATGATAGCTCGTCCTCCAAACCCGTGTATCTGGTCGTGTCCGCGTACCACTACAATATCAATTCCACCTGGTATCATGATTAATCCAGAGCGAGAAAATTCCTGAGTTCCATGGGGGTGAGTTAAAATACGTCTACCCAACTCCGTTCCATTTAGAGTTTCGATAACCCAAAAATCTGCATATCCTGCTTCACCATCATCGTCATGAAAGAGTGTAACATTGAAACGATAAGTCACTGAATCGATTTGCTCAAATGTTACTCCGGTAACATTAGCCTCCCTGAGATCAAGTTCGGAATCTGCAATTGTCATTGAAAAAGATAAGAGTGAGAAAAATAATAAGAACCAAAACTTAGAGTGAATCACACATTGACGTGATAATTTCTAATTAAAAGCATTATCGGATAAATCCGACATGAGAAAAGAAAAACAATTTCTCAAATATTCTTATATAGAATATCGAGAAAATTTGGGCTTTGAGTAATCTTTCTTTCTGTTTTGGAATTCTCTCTTTCGAACTCTAGATCCTGATCTCTCACTATTTTTGAATGGTATTTTTTTGATGTAAGGAATTGCTGCCTTTCGGATGTTCGTTCGATTATCTCGGAAAAGATGAAAGAAATTTTCACCATCTCTTTGTGCCACGAGTGTGATGGCTTTTCCTGATTTCCCGGCTCGTGCTGTCCTACCGATTCTATGGATATATTGTTTAAAATTGTTAGGAAGATCATAATTATAAATATATGAAACCCCTTGGATGTCCAGTCCTCTTGCAGCAACATCAGTGGCTACTAAAATCTTCACTCTGCGTGAATGGAAACCGTTTAACCTTTTCGACCGTTCTTGTTGGCTATACCCCCCATGAAGGACTGTTGCTTTAATTCCAGACAGATGTAGATTTTTTCCAACAGAATCTGCATTCCTTCTGGTATTACAGAAGATCATTGACATCCCATTTCCGTTATGCTGGTTTAATAGATGAACTAGTAACGAAAATTTCAATGAGTTACTCACAGGACCATAATAATACTGGTGTAATTTCCTTGGATCAACGAAAGATTTCGCTCCTACTTCAATTGGGTTAGTCATATATTTTTGAGCAATCTGACTTACATCGTATGAAATGGTTGCGGAATATAAGAGTGTTTGACGATTTTTTGGAAGATGAGAGATAATTTTCTCCACATCTGGTAAAAATCCCATATCAAGGAGGCGGTCACATTCATCAAGGACTAAGATCTTGATATGTCTAAGGTTTATTGTGCCTCTTTCAATATGATCAATTAACCGTCCAGGTGTTCCAATAACAATATCAGCTTTTGATAACTCACGAAACTGAGGATTGATTGAAACTCCCCCGTATATAGATGAGATTCGAAGAGGTTTGTACTTTGATAAACTAGTTATCATATCTGCTACTTGATGAGCAAGTTCACGAGTTGGAGTTACCACTAATGCTTGAATTCCTTTACCTCTTACTGTTTTCTGTATTATACCAGACGCAAAAGCAAGGGTTTTACCACTTCCTGTTGCTGCCTGAGCAATAACGTCTTTGCCTTTTATTACATAAGGAATTGATTTCTCTTGTATTTCAGTTGGATGAATGAATTTTTCTTCTTTACAAACCTGAAGAATTGAGTCACTGATTCCTAGATGCTTAAATGTAGTTGTTGTCATAAGTATTCCACTTAAAATTAGTTGTTATAATATAGAGTGTTTTATTGAATGATTTTGGATCGTGAGAGAAATAACTCAATCAGAAATTATCTCCTTTATTTTGATAGAGAAGTTTAAAGCTTCTCCTGCAAGAGGATGATTCAAATCTATCAAGATATTCTCCTCTGTAACTTCTGTAATTGGTGCATGAGATTTCTGGCCGTCTTTCGAAACTAAAACTACTACCATACCCACCTTAGGATCTTCCTCTTTAGGCAATTGTGAACGGGAAATTTGTTTAACCAAATTTTTATTATACTCCCCATATGCTTCTGGTGGCTCAATTCGAAACTTTTTTTCTTCCTCGAGATTCATTCCTATAACAGCGTTGTCAAATCCTTCAATAACCTGATTCATTCCCACTTCAAAGGTTAATAGTTCATCGTGGTTCTCAGACTGATCGAAAATTGTTCCATCGTCCAGCGTACCAATATATTCAATTGTTATTTTATCTCCTTTTTTAATGCTCATTTTATCATCTCTAAAAAAAAAAAAAAATAATGTTTGATTGAAATATTTCAATCAAAATACGATAGCTAAGCTAAGTATGAAAACTACCAGCGCCTTCGTGAAGAGCGATCATCACGCCTTCTGCTGCCATACCCACCAGAAGATCGATTATCACCATAACTTCTATTGCTTCCTCCATAGGAGGATCGTCGATCTTCGAAAGATCTTCGACGAGGATCTTCAATGTGTTCAGAAGAACGATTGTTCTCCTGATTAAGTTCTGCAAAAACAGTCTGATCTTCAGCTACAGATCCGAATTTCCCTTTAGAAAGACGAATAGAATTACGAAAGATATTCGCAAAACCATTAGATAACTTGTAGACTTTATCATCTTCGACATTATCAATATCTTCGTTCCATAAAGTTAGAACAATTGACCCTGTTTCATCTGCTACGGTTAAATCACATACTCGATGCGTTTCACCAGTTGCTCGTTTATTTATTTCACGTTCGGCCTCTCTATCTACGACCTTGAAAACAACATTAAGATGTTTTTCGAGAGGTTTGACGTCTTCAATCTTGACGTCATGGGTTTCATTAGATTCAAAATTATATGACATTTTATTACACATCAAATCTATTACGAATAGAACTAAATCCTATTAAAAAAGTAAAAATAATTACCTTGGCTACTAATTTTCAGTCCTTTGATTTTAAAGAGACTTTAAATTGTTCCATTCGTCTTTGTTTCACTTTTTAAAATTCTGATTTAAGCTCTATAGGACGATTTTTTCTGACGTTTAAAAGCTTACTGGTTATATTGTCAAAAAAATTTCGGAAGATGGTTGAATTTAGTGTTAAAGAATTTCTACGGATTATAAATTAGTAAAACAGAATCAAAATAATTTGATTCATATCTCCCATTCTTTATGAGCAATATACCCTCCAATTATAACAATTCCTCCAAGGATGCACAAGGAAATCGCGATAAAATCCCACAGATTTTCTACGGTTCCTATAAGAAACCACGCGAAAATTTCCAAGCCAACAAACCCCACTGCGACCAAACTCCAGACAGATACTGCTGATGTTTTCCCAATGGATCTTGTCCTCACAGTCACAGTCGTACTGCCCCATCGATCGAATAATGACCAATCCATATCTGTAGCGGCTGCGTACGTCGCAAAAGTAGAGAATGGAATAATTAGTAACGTAAAGATGATTCCAATCCCCTCTGGATAAAATATGAAGTTAATAAACCAGCTGGTAATCAGGAGCACTGTAGCTAGCAGTAATATTTGTGTTCTGCGTGTGAAGTCAATTTCAAGAATGAATCGTTTCTCCAAGCAATTTTAAATTATGAGTTTATTTTTCCTTCTCAGATGATGTACTGTCATCTAGTTCAGCTTTTTTCACAATAATAACACCCTCACCGTTAGGACAACAAGATTCCATAAAACCAATCATTTTTCTCATACGAGAAATGACCATAATAACCATCTTAGTCCCTTCTGAGGTCAAAGTATAGGTGCGAATCCGTTTGTCTCGGTCTATCTTTTCTTTTTTTGTTGTTTCGTGAAGATAGCCTTTTTGAATTAAATTGTGAATAATTTTGTATGTTGCACCTGGTGTTGGGGACCACTCTTCCCCAAGATCTTCCTTAACATACTTAACAATTTCAGACCCAGACAGACTTGTGTGATTATAGAGAACAAGTAGGAATAACGATTCCATGGGAGTGACGTCAAGGTTTTTGCCAAACATTGTACACACTTACTGTCTTTATTCGAGTTTTACCTACTTAGTAAGCTTTAAAAATGTTATCCATTAGGAATATTCCTAAGGAATATTTATTAGAAATATTCAAAAGAGCGAAGAAATGTTGAGATGAAACATAATGACTGAAGAAAAAGTTATTCCTCCCGAGGAGAAACCCCGACAGAGTTATTCGTGCTGTGGGTCTGGGTCTGATGAGGTGAAAAGCACAACATCAGAGCAGGATATGATTCAATCCGAAAAAATTAGATCAGATATCCGAAAACAGTATTCTGAAATTGCTACAGGGAAGATGGACCTCCCTAGTATATCCGAACAAGCTGACTCACAAGTAGCTATCCAAAGTAATCAGGAGGGTTACACAGATTACTCTAGAGAGGAGCTGTCAAGCATACCTGAAGAATCAAACCTTGGTTTAGGATCTGGAAATCCTGTTAAATTGGCTAATATTCAACCTGGGGAGACAGTTGTGGACTTAGGGTCTGGTGCAGGAGTTGATTGTTTTCTAGCCTCGAGACATGTTGGCAAAACGGGAAAAGTTATTGGAATTGATATGACGCCTCCGATGATTGACAAGGCACGAGCCAACGCGAGGAAAGGTGGATACTTTAATGTTGAGTTCCGCTTAGGGGAAATAGAACACATGCCTGTTGCTGATAATTCTGTTGATCTTATTGTTTCAAACTGCGTGATAAATCTTTCAATAGATAAAGCTCAAGTTTTCAAGGATGCTTATCGTGTATTAAAACCAGGTGGACGGCTGGTAATTTCGGATATTATTCTTAACCAAGAATTCCCCGATGTGGTTAAGGAGGCCTTTACAGATGTTCCTGGATGTGTGTCAAGAGCTTGGGTGAAAGACGAATATTTAGGGGTCATAAAAGATGCAGGATTTAAACAGGTAGAACTCGTTGAGTCTGAGATTATTACCCCTAGAAACCAACCTAAAAAAACTGAATCTGGTGCATTTAAAGCAAAACTCGTAACCTATGGAAAGGAGGTTAACGTAGAGTTAACGCCTGAAGAGTATGAAAGCTTGCGTACCACAATCATGAAGGGACACATTCGGGCTTACAAACCAAATTAGAGATTTTCAATACCTTTCCCTTTTCCCCTTTATATCATACTACCTTTCTCTACCTTTACCCGGTAGAACACCTTTAAAATTCTTGTAGAATTATTTTGTTTCAAGGAGAAATGGAAATGTCAGAAAACGATTTGATAAAGCAAGAGGTAAAGGGAACGGTGTTAAACCCATTACCAGTAGCTTTGGTTGGAACACAAATTAGAGGAAAACCTAATTTCCTTGTCATTGGATATATATCTCCTTTTAATTTTGGTCGCCACATATTCTTCAGCTTGTACAAAAAAAGATTCTCTAGAGAAGGTATCCATGAGAATAAAACATTTAGCGTAAATATTCCATCGGTAGATCTTCTTGTTGAAACAAACATCTGTGGAACCATATCTGGAAGGAAGTTCGATAAATCAACGATGTTTAATATTTTTTATGGTGAATTAAAAACTGCTCCAATGATTCAGAATTGTCCTCTAAATATGGAGTGTGAGGTTACTGAAATCCTTGATTATGATCCAAATGAGGGGATTATTGGTAAAGTTATTAAATCGTACGCTAATTCTGAATGTTTTTCTAATGGTAAGCTTGATTTACGGAAAGTTGATCCAGTAATCTGGGCAACTGGAGGCGATTTTAATTACTACCAGCTAGGAGGACGTTTACAAGTTCCTGAAACATAATTGGAATCAAGTTCATGATAGTAAATATTTTAGTTTAGTACAGGATCTTACAATTGGTTTAAACAGGCAATTTAATTTTTTTAATTTATTTGTCAATTACTTCAATAGAAGGACAAGTCCAGGTTTCTTGGTTTTTTTTAGCTTCTGATAGATGATTTGAAAACTGTTCTCTTCGGTTTTCAATGAAATATACTCTTATTAAATTTCAGATTTATCTTTCTTAAAGCAATTAAGGTGTTGAGTGAGTTTAAATGTCAGATCATACTAATTCAAAAATCACAACTCTTGGAGGAGGATGTTTTTGGTGCCTAGAAGCAATATTTGATGATACTCAAGGAGTAGAGAAGGTTATATCGGGATATTCTGGAGGAAAAGTAGTTAATCCTACCTATGAAGATGTTTGTAGGGGAACTACTGGCCATGCTGAAGTTGTTCAGATCAAATTTAATCAAAGATTAATTTCTTTCAGAGAGATCCTGCAAATCTTCTTTACCATTCATGATCCAACGCAATTAAATCGTCAGGGCAACGATATTGGGACTCAATACCGATCTGTAATTTTTTATCATTCAAAGGAGCAGAAAGCGGAAGCAAAGAAAATTATCAATGAATTGGAAGAAGACGCTATTTGGCCTGATCCAATTGTCACTGAAGTTACTGCTTTTACAGATTTTTTCCCCGCAGAGGAATATCATCAAGATTATTTCAAAAGGAACCCGGATCAACCTTATTGTCAGCTTATAATTGTTCCTAAAATAATAAAGTTTCGAGAGAAATACGCAAACAAATGGTATAAGACCAGTCATCTTTAAACTTGAGATGATTGAGAGATAAAATTAATAAATTTTGTAATGAGAATGGACATTCCAAGAACTTTTCTATCTCTCACTAATCGTACAACTTCTCCTCAAATTTTTTCATTAAACGTATCCATCGAAATCTGAGTCATAGTATCACCAGTATCTACAATTGACTTTAATTGTTAATAATAAATGTATTGAAGCAAGGTTGAAGCCAGGAAGGTAATATTTCATGGGAATAAAGAAATTTCCTAGCATCTTTAATGATGTCATTGGTCCAATCATGAGAGGCCCATCGAGTTCTCATTGTGCAGCTTCTGTTAGGATAGGTAAGATGGCAAGGGACTTAATGGGAGGCAATATTCAAGAAGTATCGATAGAATTTGATACAAAAGGTTCCCTAGCTACAACACACGAAAGTCAAGGATCCGATATGGGGCTATATGGAGGCTTTCTAGGTTGGGAGGCCTTTGATGAGAGATTAATTGATTCTGCAAAAGCAATTAGAGAAGCAGGTATCAAAATAAGTATGGAAATTAGAGATTTGAACATGAAACATCCTAATACTTACAAGTTAACACTAAAAAATGACAATGAAACTCACGAAATGATTACGATTTCCATAGGTGGTGGTATGATAGAAGTAGTTGAGATTGATAAAGTTAAAGTGTCTATGGCTGGGGATTATTTTGAAACTATAGTTTTCACTAATGTTGAGGAAGTTTCGAAGTATCTCCAAGAAACATTACCAACTGAAAAAGTTTTAACCTGTAAAGGAGATAATACTTGTTTTATTGAAGTAAAATCAGAAAAACCTTTGGGCGAAAAGATACTCAATCATCTAATAACTGAATTCAATATTATTGAGATAAAAGAAATAAAACCTGTTCTACCAGTGCTTTCTCGAAAAGAGATGAAGGTACCTTTTATTACATACGAAGAAATGCTCAAATATAATGAGGACAAGAATTTAGATCTGTGGGAGTTAGCTATTCATTATGAAAGCGTCAGGGGCAATCTCAGTGCTGATGAAGTTTTCACTCAAATGCAAGAAACTATCAAGATTATGCAAAAATCCATCTCAGATGGAATTAAAGGGACAGATTATGATGATAGAATTCTAGGGTACCAATCAGGGTTTTTTAAAACACAAATGGAAAAAAAGAGGTTACTCGATGGAGGAATATTAAACCAAATGATTCTATACATTACCGCATTGATTGAGACAAAGAGTTCAATGGGAGTGATAGTCGCTGCTCCTACTGCAGGGGCTTGTGGAGCCGTTCCTGGTGCTTTGATAGGTGCAGCTACCGCAATGGATTTAAATTTAAATGAAATCACTAGAGCAATGCTTGCTGCGGGTATTATAGGAATATTTATATCAAGTCAATCAACTTTTTCAGCTGAAATCGGAGGGTGCCAGGCTGAATGCGGTTCAGCATCAGGAATGGCTGCTGCAGGGCTTGTAACCTTAATGAAGGGGGATACACAGCAAGCGATAGATGCTGCATCAATGGCGTTGCAAAACATTTTTGGTATGGTATGTGATCCTGTAGCAAATAGGGTTGAAGTGCCTTGTTTAGGAAAAAATGTACTTGCAGCAAGCAACGCTTTTGCATGTGCTAATATGGCTTTAGCTAATTTTGATGTAGTAATACCTTTAGGAGAAGTAATTGAAGCAATGGATAAGGTAGGTCGAAGTATTCCACATGAATTAAGATGTACTGCTTTAGGAGGATTATCTGTAACCAAAACGTCTAAATTACTTGAGGAAAAACTCAAAGAACTTTAAATTTCAACTTCTATTCCCTTTTTCATCTCTCGTGCTTTATCATAGACTAATTTTGAGGTAGCAGCATCTTGAATTGCTAGACCCACTGATTTAAAGAGAGTGATTTCTGATTCTGTTTCTCTTCCTGGCTTTTTTCCACTAACAATTTCTCCTAACTCTGCATGAATATGCTTTTTTGTAATATCGCCCTCCTTAATAGGAATAATAAGGTCACCTGCCTCCTCAAGGCATGCATTCATTTCATCACACACTACTTTTGCCTTTCGAACTGTCTTTGTATCAATTTCTCGAGTTTCTGGAGTGTAAGAACCAATAGCAGATATATGTGTTCCAGGTTCAAGCCATTCTCCTCTGAATACAGGAGTAGGGGAGGTTGTAGCTGTTAGAACAATGTCTGATCCCTTTACTGCTTCCTCAGGCGATTTAACAACTTTTATGTCTGGAATCTGAAGTTTTTTACTCATTTTCAGTATGAAATCTTCCGCTACATCCTTTCTAACATCGTACACCTTGCATAGTTGAACTCTTGGACGAGCTACACACGCTGCCCACAATTGAGTTGATCCTTGTACACCTGTTCCAAAAAGACCTACACTCTGAACATCTTTCTTTGCCAAGTATTTTATTGCACACCCCGAAACAGCACCTGTCCTCATTGCAGTCAAATAACTTCCATCCATAATTGATATAACATCCCCCGTTTTAGGATCTTGTAAAAGGACTTTCCCAAGGATTGTAGGTAAATCATATTTCACAGGATTATGCTCAAACACAGTGACAATTTTAACTGCAAGTGATCCCGATTGAGGGAGAAAAGCAGGCATATATAGACTTATTCCAGCTTCAGTTGGGATTAATATCCGCTGGGGAAGAATAGCTGAACCACCTGAAAATTCTTGAAATGCTGTCTCCATTGCAGCAATAGTTTCCCTCATATTGAGGACAGACTCAACATCTGTTTTCGATAAAAGTAGGACTTTACCCATATTGTTGACCTCAACCTTTTTTTTCATTGAAGTTTATTCTCGTTATAAACACCATACTCTCTTATACCACATAGCTCTAAACTAAGATTCCACAGTTTTTCCGCTAATTCATCATCAAGGGCCTTTAAACCAATGTCTTTTCGTTCCAATTTATCATAAAAACTTCCATTGGTGGTTATTTCAGAATTTGATGCAAGATTAGTAGGCCCCCTCGCCCCAAATTTAACTGATCGTTGAAATAACTTAGTTATTTTTAGTAAAATTCCCACAAAGCCACTGAAATCTCCCAGTCCTGTACGAATCACTCCTGGATGAACTGCATTAATGATTACCCCTGATCCTTCCAACATTGGTGCAAATTTTCGCATATACAACATTCCACAGAGTTTAGAATTCATATATGTTTTTAATTTACTGAAATCACCTCCCCATGGGGTTAACTCTGGATTAAATGTTCCTCGTGAATAGAGTCCTGCATTAACAAGCACAATTCGTGAAGGAGCGCTCTCCATTAATCGTCCAAGAAGTTGGTGGGTTAAATAAAAGGGCGCAAGATGATTTACCATGAATGCACACTCAATTCCCTTTTCAGTTTTGTTCAATTTGGAGGGCCATACTCCTGCATTATGAATCAGAACATTAATCTGTTCATATTTACTTAATAATTTATCCCCCACAGCTTTAACCTTTTTGATTGAAGAAAGATTACCTTCAACTAGTTCTGCAGATGTTTCCCCAAAGGATTGTTGGAGCGATTTCACAACCTTATCTCCCATTATGGCGTTTCTACAGACTAAGACAACTTGATGTCCTTGTTTAGCGATAGCCTTAGCAATCCCCTTACCAATTCCCCGATTGGCTCCTGTAACAATACATATTTTAGGCTTCATGATAGAAATCGAAAATTAATTCAGCTCTAAAAAGTACATCATAACGGATCTTTTAGAGTTGAGAACACTATTGGAAGGAGAATCTAATCAACAGATTTTAGCTTTCTCATAACTAAAGATTAATAAATATTGGTTTTTTCCCCTTAATTGTAGTTTTTAGGAGGTTAAATCGTTGCCCCGACCAGTAAAAAGAGTAGACACAGAATCAAAAGAAAAAGCAACTGAAGATGCCGAAGAGAACAAAGATACCGTTCCAATATCCAAACATTACTAATCTCCCTATTAATTTTTCCTTTTCAGTTATAACTAGAAGGAAGAGGGTCTTGTCATTGTTGGAGAATCAAGCTGAGACCATTTTTGTTGAACTAAATCGTAGTGTGTTCAATGAAATGATAGAAGAATCCACCAAATGGCATGGAAAAGAAACAGGGGGAATGATGTTTGGGAAGATTTATGATAATGAATCAGGATTACTAATAAAGATTGTAAAAACCTATATCCCATCCGTTGAAGAGTCTATTAGGAATAATACCTATTTTGAAATAAATCCTGAATATGCAAGATTAATTCTTGATACAGAGAAGTTACTATATTTGGGGAATTGGCATAAACATCTTGGTTACGGGGGACCAAGTTACGGGGATCATCAACAAATAAGAGAGTTTTTTACCCTTAATCCTCATAAAAATACTGTGGTATCATTGATCATCGATTTACCTATAGAAGATACTCATACAGTGATTGCAGAAGTGTATCGAAGAGAGAAAAATGAAGAAGGAACTGAAAACACTTTTCAAACTTTCAGGATAGCTGAGAGTAATATATCTTATTATTCAGAAGATGTGGGAATCACTAAAGAACAGCTGTCCCCCATAAAACGAGAATTAATCCAAGTTTTTGAATCAAAATTTAAAATCGAAGATATTCATCATTTCTTCTCTACACCGAATGAAGCGATATTATCTTTTCCATATGACGTTGTTATCGAAACGGAGGAGCATAAAAAAACCCTAGAGCTCTTAATTCTTATTTCATTCCCTCCTGAATTCCCAGAAGACCAAATTTATATTGATATTTCTTCACAGGACTTATCACAAAGGTTTACAATCGAAAAACATCCTGCAAATGTCCTCTATGAAGAAGAACTAATAAATCCTTTTCTTGAGCTACTCAAAGCAACATTAGAAGAAAAGATCTCTAATTTATTGAAAGAACCATTGTGGAAATTAATGGTAAAATAATGGTGTAAACAATGAAAATTATCATTTATCCTACATTTGAAAATGAATTTAAGAATTTAAAAACTCAAAATAGAACTTATTTACTTTATGGAAGGATTTATGACAATTTCACTGTATGTCACTTAACAGGGGTCTCATTTTCAAAAAGTACGTATCCAATTGGACTATTAACGACTGGAACTACCACGATGGAAGAACCTATCATTACAGCGAAAAGTCTTGAGTATCCATATATTCATATCATGGTAGAAGAGAATCTCTCAACCCTAAAAGCCGATGTTTACCATAATGAAGAGAATAAAGATTCTAATATCGATGTTGATATTGAGTACATTGATCTTAATCGACTCTTTGTGCGTATAGATGAAAAAGAAGCTCCCTTAAGAGTATTGAATAAGAAAAGGGTTGCTATTATAGGTATGGGGTCTGGAGGAGCATTACTAGCATTATATCTTGCTAAATCAGGTGTGAAAGAATTTATCTTTATCGATGATGACCATTTGGAGACTCATAACATTATCAGGCATATCTGTGATCTCGATAATCTTGGTCGATTCAAGACATTAGCAGTGAAAGATTATATTAAAGCAAGAATCCCCGATGTAAAAATACAGACCGTTGAACGTAAATTTGATCTACACACAAAAGCTGATTTTGACTTTTTTAATAGTATTCTTCTGGATATGGACTTAATTGCCGCAGTTTCAGGAGAACATGACGTTAATTATGCTATTAATGACTTTATCCATTCCAATCAGTTAAATATCCCTGTTATTTATGCAGGAACCTTTGATGGAGTCAAGGGGGGATTAATGTTCAAGGTTGACCCCAGGAATGAGGATTTCTGTTATCATTGTATTTATTCTAAACCAGATGAGAATGGAACTATTCAGACTAAAGCAATCCCAACTACAATCGAACTTGAACAAAAAATTAGTTATGATCGAACGTTGCAAGAACAACTAGCCCAACCTGGATTAGGATTGGATGTAGACAATTTAACCATATTGCTTTCGAAATTCTGCTTGGACATTCTTCTCACAGGGGGAGAACACAGTCTATATCATTTCCCACATAACTTCTATATGTGGTTCAACCGAACGATAATGAAATCTAATGAATCATCTGTGAAATTTGAAGGACTTGAGCTATATTACTATGAAGACTTGGAGAAAGATTCCAACTGTCCTTTTCATGGAACTCAGGCATTAAAGATAGAATAGGCTTTAAGAATGCTACTACGACAAACTATTCCTGAACGGGAACTTGACCCCTTACGAAAAACATTTCCTGATATAAGAAGGAAAGATTTTCGTAAACTCCCAAATGGGAATTACTGTGTTCAAGTCAGCTTCATTACTACAGGTAAATTTGCCTGTGGTTCTTTCGATGTTCTTATTGAATATCCCTATAATTATCCAATTAGCGCACCAAAGGCTTGGGTTCAAAAGCCTCGGATCCCACAAAAGACTCCCCATGTTTTTCGGTGGGATGAAACTGGCCATGCATTAATTTGTTATTTACGTCCAAAAAAGGACTGGCATCTAAGTTATACGTCATATGAAGCTGCAAAGATGATTGAAACATGGCTTACAACCTACTGTCGCTGGACTAAAACAGGAGATTGGGATTTCCCTGAAGCAGGATTTTGGGATCATTTATTCCGTGGGTGACCTTAAGTTGCGGACTCGAACAGTTGATCAGGAACTTCATGAATTACAAGGAGTATTTCCCTCATTAACAAAAGAAGATTTTTTCTATTTGGAAAATGGAAATATCTGCGTGCGTGTTAAATATGAAACAACAGGTCCCTATGCATGTGGGCGATTTCACGTGTTAATTGAATTTCCCCATACTTATCCAACAGCCCCGCCTCGCGCATGGATTACGGAGCCTAGGTTATCTTATAAAACCCATCATGTGCATAGAACGGACAAATACGGCCATACAGAAATTTGTTACCTTAGACCTCAAAAGGACTGGCATTATTCATATACAGCGTATGATGCTGCCATAATGATTCAAACCTGGATTTGGGCTTATTGTCGGTGGCGAAAAACGGGATCCTGGGACTGGAGAGAAGCCTGAAATTAGTATCCTAGCCTATCAAATACTTGAATCGTATAATCTCATTAAAAATGACTGAGATGATAACTTTTCTACAAATTGTATTATCCTCAGATCAATGATGCTTTCCTGACAAGAAAGTATAAAGGTAGAAAATCCATCGTCATCTCAAGATAGAAAACAATTAGTAGAAACAATCAAGATGGCTATTCAAGGTTGTTCGATTCTATCTTTATAGTTTCATCTTAACTCTTTCTCTACGTGTTCGAGACCTAGAGCGGACTAAACTGGAAATAATTTTGAACCAAGTCAAATCTCTGGTTAATCAAGAGAAATATGAGGAGGCTCTTGAACAGATTACTGAAGATAGTTCAATGGCTGAACTAGAAGAGTCATCTCATCTAAATATGATATATTTTAAGAGTATTTGTTTTCTTAATCTTGGAGAGCTTACTAAAGCAAAACAAACATCAACTAAATTATTCAAGCTAAGTCAAAGTTTTCAAAATGATCTCTATGAGCTGGATGCTATCTGTTTTCTGCTCAAGATTTCCATGATGTTTGAAACGAGAGATGAAAGCAAGAGATTGATAGCCCAAGGGGAACGTTTTTTTGATCAAAGATTAACTATTGAATCGAATGAATATACACAAAGGAAAGCGGCTTTTCTTTATCTGAAAGCAACATCCCTTGACCCCAATATTGAATCATTCAAGTATTTATCTTTGATTCAGGAAAGTTTATCGATTAGAAAAGCAATTGAAGATAAAACAGGAATTAGTGAGTCATTATTTGGATTGGGGAATTACCACCTATATCAAGGAGATCGTAAATTAGCACAAAAATTCTTCAAGGAAAGTTTGGCTATAGGAGAGGAAATAGGAAACAAGTATCTCACATCCCAAGCTAACCGTGCATTAGGGAATATCTACTCATTTAGAGGGAAGTTTAACCTCGCTCTAAAGTACACTAAGAAAGCTCTTGATCTAGCGGAGAGAATCAAGAACAAATGTGAGATTTCTCACAATCTGCAACATTTGGGAGAAATTTATTATTTCAAGGGAGAGTTAGAGATAGCAGAGAAGTATATTGCTAAAGCACATCATCTTGCAGAATTAGCAGAGTATACAGTTATGATAATCCTTAGCCTTTATGACTTCGGAAGGGTATCACAGGATCGAGGAGATTTTCACGCTTCATTGGAATACTATAAAACGGCTTTAGATCTTGTTAAAGAAAGAAACACAAAATTTTTCTTAGCTGAGGGCCTTTATTATCTTGTCCGCCTCTACACCTACCATCTTTCTCCAAGTAAAGCTCAACCTTTCATAGAAGAGCTAGACGCATTAAGAAAAGAAGAGAAGAATTTTTGGAATAATTTAATTTACCAAGCAGGGAAAGCACTCGTCTTAAAAACAAGTGAACGATTACCAGATAAAATGGAAGCTCTACGCATCTTCCAAAAAA
This sequence comes from Candidatus Heimdallarchaeota archaeon, assembly GCA_020353515.1. Taxonomy (GTDB): domain Archaea; phylum Asgardarchaeota; class Heimdallarchaeia; order Hodarchaeales; family Hodarchaeaceae; genus Hodarchaeum. Next base: position 4,401,899 of record CP070695.1, on the reverse strand, counting down.
TCGCAAAGGAACCTCATAGTGTCTACAAGGTTACAGTAGAAGCCATAATAAATTTATGTGATTTACTTCTTTTTGAACTTAAAACCACAGGGAATGAAGACGTTCTTGATGAATTAGATCGATATTGTAACCAATTACTTAAGATTGCTAAAGAACAAAATTCTCATTCATTATTGGCAGAAACTTACTGGTTGCATTCGAAACTCGCCCTCTTGAAGTTAGATATTCATCAAGCACAGACCTTATTACTCAAAGCTCAATCAATAGCTGAAAAGCGAGGTTTAAAAGCATTAGTAAACTCTATCAGTTATGATCATTATTCATTTTTCTCTCAATTACAAAAATGGGAAGAATATATTGATAGAAATGTCTCATTGAACCAAAGAATTGAGTTAGCTCAACTTGAAAGTCTCGTTGTGAAAATGATCCATAAGCGACTACATGATGTGCCCACAAAAACAATTGAAGAATTAATGAAGATTGAAGAATTTCAATCCTACTTAAAAGAGGCCAAAAAAATTCTTTCTGAATATGAAGAAGAAGAATGATTCACCTCATCAACCAATATTCTCTTGTTCATTTCATATGTGATATTGCGAAAATTACCATTAGCAACACAGAAACTGTGAAATCAGGATTGGATAATTTCTTTTAGTGGGCATCTAATACAGAGGAGAATTCTATTCAAGAACTGCACAATAATCTAAGTGAAACTCTCATTTCAGGTATGAAGGAATGAAAATACTTTTACTTTCATAACTTATTTGAAATCTTCATGAAAAAATAAGATTAAGTATGTAGCTGGATCTTCATATATACAATCTTCTCATCCTGCTAAATATTTATTGCACTGATAAGAAGCATTATATTTAATTATCAAAAATATTACAGAGAAAAGGATGAAACGACATACTTCCTAGAATATCGGTTTTTTCCTGTTTTTTTAGTATCAATAGTGATCACTATGAAAAGAATCTACTTGAGAATAGTTATGATTGTCTGGTTACCTACATTAGTATTAAATCTTGGATCTTTGACCATTCGACATTTAGCTAATCCAGGAATAGTAAATACTAGTGATGCCACTCAAACATCATCTCTGGACGATGTTGATTACCTGATAATCACCTCAGAAATATTCAATGATGCTGTCCAACCATTGTCGATTTGGAAATTACAGCGTGGTCTAATTCCTGCCATAAAAACAGTGGAAAATATATCTTCAACTTATGAAGGTAGAGATGAAGCAGAATGCATCAAGATGTGTATTCAAGAATTCCATGAAAATAGGAATACTCAATGGGTTGTTCTTGCTGGTGGATGCTCTCATGTTCCCACTAGAATAGTTAGAGTAGAATCATCACACACACCTGGAACGTATGACACTGTGAGTTGTGATCATTATTATGCTAATTTAAATGACAATTGGGAGTATAATACTGATGGAACTGTCTCAATCATTGATTATTTTGATTGGGACGAAGAGGTGTATGTAGGAAGATTACCTGCTGATGATACTGATCAGATGAGAGAGTTAGTTAATCGTTTGATTAATTATGAAAGAAATCCCCCAGTTGGGTCTTGGATGACACATGCTCTTTTTGGAGGCGCCTTTGCGATGTTTAATTCAGATGATAATGACAATAATATCTTTGATGAAGAAGATACGCCTGAATTTGACCCAAATAGAAATCATAATTGGCTAAAAACAAATATTTTTCCTTCAGATTGGACTAGTACTCTTCTCGGAGAAACTGAAGGCCTAAAAACAACTGATTATTATGTTGATAGACCTCTCAATGAATCTAATGTTATAGAAGAAATAAATAATGGAGTCTGTACGGGAATGTTAGATTCTCATGGATCAGTTAATAGTATGTTTCGAATGATATTCACTAATGATGAAGATAATGATTCACTATTTGATTATGGAACTGATAGTAGTTCTGAAGAATTGCTAATAGATACCAGGTCAGAAATCGATACAGGAGGGAAAAATGGATTCTTTTTTCTTTGTGCATGTTCAACGGGTACGTTTACTAAAATAGTAGATTGCCTCTCTGAATACATTCTTCAAACAGCTGGCATCGGGTGTATTGCTAGTTCTGGTTCAGCATATTACGATTCAAGATGGTATAATGGAGAGCATGGGGGGTGGTTTACTCAAGGTTTATCATCCCGATTCTGGGAACAATTCTTTACAACAGGAGGAAATCAGCCAGGAAAAGCTTTTATTCGTGCAAAAATTGACTATATCGACGATTTTTTGAGATTAAATGGACGAGAAGAAAGTTCAAACAGGACACTCATTCAATATAACCTAATGGGTGATCCTGAGGTTCCTGTTTGGACAATAATTCCATCCCAACTTGAATACTCAATCTCAAACGAAAGTACTTCTACAGTTATAACCACTTTTAGTAATGATCAAACGATCAATCATGTTACTATATCATTACTTAATTCGACATATTATTGGCGAGGAACTACCAATAATGAAGGCACAGTTCCTCTCCCAGTTTCTTCAAATGAGCTCACAAATGTGACAATAACTCTTTCAAAAATAAATTTTCTCCCTTGGCAATATGGATTGGAAAATACACCAAAAAATATTAGTGAACTCTCTCAAGAGAAGGATGAAGAGAGTACCACAATTAGTAGCTCATCAGATAATTCGACCTCCTTTCCTGAATATTGGTTATTAATAATTACAGGTTTGATCCTTACAATACAGAAAAAGAAAAGGAAAATCAAGTGAATAAAGGTCAATACAGGTGAATTCTTAATCCTTTGAAGGTTAGTATGTAGCTGGATCTTCAGGAGGAAGTTCATTTTCTGGGAAACATCATCTAATTTGAATATTTAATAAACTCGTTTTTCCAGTTTGATTGCTCTGTACTCACAAATACCGACACATAATCCGCAACCCACACAGCTGTTTGAATTATAATGTAAAATTTCATTTTTATTTTTTGTTAATCTAGAAATTAAGCTCCCTGACCAATTCATCTAATCTTCAACGTTGTGATTATTATTAAAAGGATTCAATATATGATCTAATATTGATTCCACGTTTATTAAGCTCATGTTTGAAAATGTCGTATGGAATGTCGTTCACAGGTGAAAGAATCCCTGTCTGCGCTATTTTTCCATTTCCTATCATTTGAGCCCCAATACTTACTGTATAACCAACGGTACGACTCATGGCAGTAAAACCTGTAATTAAATCACGTTTATCTATTAATTGATAAATAACACGAGTTTTTTCACTATTTTTCTTTCCAATTACTTCGATAAGTAAAATGGCCAGATCTTTTTCATCATTTTCTAATTGAATATGAGGTCCAATAACCTTCGCAAGATAGTTTTGACGGTTTATCTCATTCCCATCAATGACAATTGGTTCATCATCAAGCAAGTGTAGATCAACAAGTTTTTTCCAGAACGCGCAATGACCCGGCCACCTCATAGTATATCTCCCCATTTCTTTGATTAATTTAAATTTGTCAGAATGCTCTTCAATACCAATTGAAGGGAGGTATCGGAGTACATCACCATTTGGAAAAGCCTCTAACTTCCCGATATCATCGATCTTAATATCATGAATATTTTCAGGACTAAATAATTCATTTCCTTTAAGTTGAACAACTCTCCCATTCCTAATTATTCTAGCCTTACGAAAATAAGTAGACAAGACCCCTTCCAGACTCCAAGTGACTTTATAATTTATTGGATTATCAGCAGCTTCTAGTGTTGGTATACCTGCCCCGTAACTGTTGATAACTTCGACATCTTCCATTCCCCTAAGTGCTTGTCCTAATAATACAAGATCGATCCCTGGATCTAGCCCAAATTCAGGTAGAACCGTGATCCCTTTACTTTTAGCTTCTCCTGCTAATTCTTTCATTTCAGGAGAAAGAGAAAGAGTATTTATGAGGTTTATCCCTGTTTTGATGGCAGATTTAGCGATTCTATTCACATATGGAATAGGAAGTAGATCAATAACAATATCAGGCTTTAAAGCCATAAGTTGGTTGATGTTTTCTTGATTATTTGCGTCTAAAAATTCACATCGAACCTTTGCATATTGTTTGGTTTCTACTAACTGTTTTAGTGAAGCAATATCAAGATCAGCTGCAATTACCTCACTTACCGTATCACTCTTGACAAGGTCGTGAAGAGCAACTTTTCCCTGTAGACCGACACCTAGAAGAAGAACTTTCATATGTGATAATTTTGAGAATTCCTTTAAAATATTTCATTATTTTTTTCAAATTAAGGATGGAACATTATGATTGATCCAAATGAATTCGTCTCATTCTTAGAGACCGAATTTCAATTCATATCTGGGGTACCATGCTCCTATTTCAAAGAATTTCTGGCTTATTTAGATTCTCATAAGTCAGAAACCATATTAACACACGTTTATGCTACCAGAGAGGACGAAGCAATAGGTATAGCCTCGGGTGTGGCTTTTTCAGAGAAGAAAGCAGTTGTTTACATGCAGAATAGTGGATTAGGAAACATTGGAGACGCATTAACCTCACTAGCCCAGCTTTACAAACTTCCTATGTTATTATTAATCAGTTATAGAGGATTAGAGCTAGATAAGGATTTCCCTGAACATTCACTGATGGGGGAAGTGAATGAACCTGTTTTGAAGGCTTTAAAGGTTCCGTACTGGAATTTATCTGAAGATGGGTGGAAAGTGGAAATCAGAACTGCTGTGAAAAAGATGGAAGAAACCTCGTGTCCAGTAGCTTTACTCGTGGAAAAAGGAGTGTTATGCCAATGATGAAAGGATATGAGATAATTTCAACTTTAACTGATTTTATTGGGAATAATGATATCATAGTTAGTTCCAATGGAAACATTAGTAGAGAAGCCTATCATCTTCTCCCTAAACCCCAGGTGTATCTCAGAGGTTCAATGGGATTACCAATTCCAGTTGGACTGGGCTTGGCATTAGCCAATCCAGACAAGAGAATCATTGTTATAACTGGAGATGGAAATTTTTTAATGGGGTTAGGTTCAGCTATTACAGCTGCTTTCTATAAGCCTAAAAATATGAAAATACTCATTTTGGACAACGCACAATACTACACGACTGGGGGCCAGAAGACAGTTTCTTCAATAATAAATTATACAAGATTCCTTGATTCATTAAACATCGAAAGTCAAAGCTCGAAGGAAGCTTCTCAAGCTCAATTAGAACTAGATCTAATAGAATTTCTCAATTCAAAAACTTTCAGTGTTCTTCATTTGAAAATTCAAGAAGATAAAAGGGATTTGGTGAACATACCTTGGCATCCTGAAGATATTACTGAAAAGTTTCAAGATAAATTTGTTAATTCGTGATACATTTACAGTCATTCTAATTACCTAAATTCTGATAGTTCATGGGAAAATAATTCCTCAGTAATTGCCATAAAAAGTGGCTTAAAAAGCTAATTCACTTCTCCATCTTTTATGACATATGATTTTTCTCGGAGGTAAGAAATTTGGATGAGGATGATTTTCGGGCCTTCTTAAAACAAAAGAAAAAACCGGAAAACACTATTAATAGTTATATTAATCGTACAAAGACGTTTGAGGAATTCTTATCTTCTAGAAGTCCTCCCAAGGGATTAAATGACGCAACAAGAGAAGATATCGAAGAATTTGTCCTCGAATGGGGAAAGGAACAAGGTATTAACGTTTATCTATATTTATGGGGAATTCAATTTTACTATCTGTACACCAAAGACCTAAATCTATACAATACTGCTAATGAGATGAAAGAGTGGGTACAACTAGAGAAATATAAACTAAAGGACTTTGAAGGCGTAAATGAAGAATATATTAAGATCCTAGGCTCAATAGGAATTAAAACTGCTCAACAATTGCTTGGGAAGGGTCGTACTCCAACTGAAAGAAAGGAACTTACCAAGGAATCTGGTATACCTGTCGATTACATCTTGGAGCTAGTGAAGCTATCAAATCTTGCTCGTATAGGTGGTTTGAAGAAAAAACGTGCTCGATTGTTCTATGATGCTGGGTTTGACACCTTAGACAAAATTACAGCAAAGGATACAAACGAATTGATAAATGAAATAGAAACTTTTATTGAAAAAACAGGATTTAAAGGAAGAGGGGTAAGTACATCTGAGGCAAAATATACAATTTCAACGGCAAAATTTCTTCAACGAATAATAGAATATTGATAATTATTAACGAATAACTGATTTTTAAGCCATTGAAGTTAATATTTCTAGGAGAAGTCTGACGGAAAAACCTATATCAACATCACAAAACCATAACCAAAACAAATTAGAAACACGAGTAAGAACGTGTCAGATTGCGTCACATCCAAGATGTGGGGATGATAGATAATACTGCAGCTCCAATAACTGCTATCAAAATCGGAACACCGACAAATAATATGATTTCCGCAATAGTGAGAGGTTCATCCTTAGGATCAGTCTCGGTTTCTTGATTATCATCAATTGAATTCAGTTTTTCATCAATATTGTTCATATTTACTAAACCTCCAATTCTGAATTATTAACAAAGCAGATTGTTTGAATAAACTTTTCTTCTTTGTCTGCAGTCATATCTCTCTTTTTTTCTAATAAATATATTTGCAAAGATTCAAAAACTTATGAAGTTACCATGCCGACTATAGCTCCAATGATCAAAATTTCTCTGATGGATACATGAAGTGGTTGAATGTTTGCTAAAAACAATTCTTACTTGAAGTTAGTTATGATAATGCTCATGATGGTTTTTCCAATCTTCCTCTGTTATTTAATGAGTAATTATGGAGTTTCACAGAGGATTGATCGTAATAATACCTCAATGAACACCAATAACCTTGAAAGTAATCATTGTATCCAAGCAAAAGTAACTAAAATTCAAGATTCACCGATTATCATAACCAATGATGGTGGATTTACCGTAGCAGGCTTTAGTGGAATTGGTACCGTTTTGGAACCGTACATTCTCAAGGATAAAATCATCAATGCCGCGGGACTGACAGGCATTAACATAACGAACACCACCGCTCACTTCCGTATTGAAGATGTATTGATCAATGGT
>CP070695.1:4389688-4394722 GCA_020353515.1 Candidatus Heimdallarchaeota archaeon | reverse complement strand
GAAAAGGGGGAGAGGTTACTAGGAACACCATTTTGGAAACTGAGAGCAGGAAATTATCGAATAATTTATGAGATTGAGACCAAACCTGACAGGGTAATAATCCTCTATAAAGGTCATCGAAAACACGTGTATGACGAATTCCAAAGACTTTTATGACCAATTTCCACTATTTTTCAGAAAAATGAGCCTGTGTGCGATTAGTGGCAGCTAGTGATAAATCTTACACTTCATTAGCTCTTTGCTTTTAATAAACATGTTTCGAGACTTTACTGATCATAATAATATAAAAATTATTTAAAACAAGCTGATACCAAAATGGCTTTTCATAGACACTGAAACGATCATTCTCCTTAGCTAGAAATGCTTTAGCAATTCCATATCTCCAAAAAGACTCCTCAGAAATTAAAACAATGTAAAGATTTCATCTGACGATAGTTTCGTTTAATTTCTATAAGGCGAATTAATTTTTTGGGCAAACATTTGATTGGAGTTAAAAAAAAAGGATGATCCCTCGAAAAATCAGCTATTCTTTCTCTTGTACAAACTAGTTAAAGCAATGGTTATTAGAATGAGAGGGAGTAATGCCAAGCTGGGAGTCTGCTGACTGACCGTAGTAGTGGTAGAGGTAAGAGTCACACTGGGAGAAAAACATTGCTCCTCAGAAAGCAGGGAAGTGAAAAATATTTCAATAGCCATGACAGCCAACGTCTTATTTTGACATCTAACGTAAGAGGGGTCAAAAAGATCATAAAATGTCGTTTCAAGGGTGAAAGTTAAGTTATAGAGATCTTCAGGCAGATTGGAAATATTTCCAGTGATCCTAACTGGACAAAGACAGTCAGTCAGACAGGTAGTATAGTACCTTTCAATGATAGTTAAGTTTGATCCAGATTGCTCAAGTTCCAAGATAAAATTCTGTTCATCGAAATTACACCAAATCATAAGAATTTGATCGAAAAAAACAGACTCCTCTTTAACTAAGACATTGATCTCTCCAGCTTCCCAATCACGGAAGTTCTCACAATCGTAGCACGGAGAGACAGTATATTCGAGTGCTTTATGGGGAACAGGTTCGTGATCAGGACGGATCAAGTCAACAGTATCCTCAGAGGTAAATCCCTCTGAACAAGCGGCTACTACTCGAAGCCTGTAATGCGTGTTTCCTGAGAGACTCGTCGTATTCCACTCCACACTAGTACTTGTGAGATCGCTAGCAAATTCAATCCAAGTGCTTCCACTATCGGGGGAGTAAGAAACCGAATAAGAGATATCATGTTCCCAGAAATCAATAACCGCTCTCCATTCCACTGTGATTGATACAGTACCCAAAAGAATAGCTCTTGAGAGGGGAAATAATATCTTGGGCTTGGATATGTAATGAATGAGAACAGGGTTATTTGGTGTGGTCTGTGGGTAAAGGTCTTTCGTGCCTGGGAGACCATACATAGAATTTTCAATACTGTATGGTTTATCCACAATACCATCTGAGTCATTATCAGGGTTGGTTTGGCGACTCCAATAGTTATAGGCGTAAATACTATTATTACGCCCATTTTCTTGAGCCCCATTATCAATAAAATCATTAAACATGATTGTATTTAAATTTGGACCAGAATAGTAAACATTGATTCCTCTTCCTGAATTAGCAATAATAGAATTGTTGAGAAAGATGTTGTTTCCTCCATAGCATCGTATACCCGTATCACCATCGTGAATAGTGTTATTCACAATGAAGTTAGAACCAGAATCCTCCAGAAAAACACCAAAACCCGTTCGAGAGATGATATTGCTTGATAGGCTGCAATTCTTGGAGCGTAATAAGTAGATACCATACTTGCCACCAGAAAGAACATTTTGTTGTATGTTTACACGAGAACTAAAAGCTACTAGCAGGTTAGCGCGTACATCTGAGATTTTTTGGTCAGTAATTGTTATTGTTGTACAATTGACAATGATCACCTGTCCTGCGTCATCTGGAACGGTCTCAGCGGCTTGATTCTGCCAATACACTAAGGGTTTTCCATCTATTGTATTATTAGCGACTAACGCTTGAACACAACCCATGAGAGTGTCAGCATAAATAAAGAGACCACCCTTGTCTATTTTGTTTGCTATTAAACTGTTATTACCAGAATCCCCTGTAAACCAAATTCCTCTTAACCTGTTGTTGAAAATAGAATTGTTAACCAAATAGTTCTCTCGCGAACCAGATAAGTGAACACCATCCCAATCATTATTAGAAAGGATGTTATGCGCTAGATATCCATGACGGACATTCGCCAAAGCAATCCCTTGTCGTCCCCCAGTTAAAAGACAATTACTAATAGTAAAATATACCCTAGTGTTCTTTATAGAGATTAATTGTTTATTAATGGGCCCAGTTATATTCAGTCCTGAAATAATGTACGGGGTTGTTTCTGTCCCACTCCCAGGCCAACCTTCTGCAGCCGCTTGAGTGGCAAAATCAGCGTTCCCATCAATAAGTATAGGATCATGGAAAGAGTATTGGGTTGTACCTGTCTTTATTTGATCTTCACAAGGCAATCCAAGATGGTCTTCAAGAAATTGGTCAGATGGGAGTAGAACAAAACCATTCACTAATAGAGAAGTCGAAAAAAGGGAACTAAACAATAAGATGACTCCCATTAAGTGAATTTGCTTCAATGAAGCCATATCTCCCACAGACGAATTATTTTGGCTATGTTATAGAACCTTTTCACTTCTTAAATAACTAGCTATCCTATCAGAGTTAATACGAAATTTTCCTCAAAGGGGATATCATGCGATAATAGGGGTCTAAAAACCGAAAATAGAACAACAGCGGACAGACATCAGACCACTGCTGCTCTATCCGAAGCTAACGAATCCTTAAGCTAACTGACGATAGGAACATCTAGCCCTTGTGATTAGTGGGAGCAAAATATTACTAATTGCATAAGGTCGGAAACAGAGGATCAGGAAAAGCAGGAGAGACTCTTCTAGTTATAGTAGATTATGACTGAATAGAGATCAATTTCAAACAAAGACGCTTCAAAGAAGATATACCAAGGGTTCGAGGTACCACATTCCTCCTTGTGAGGCAATTTAAGGAGAGAAAAAAGCCGAGAAATTTGATCCATTTCATCCTCAGAAAGGTCAAATTCTTTAGACTCATCAATAGTAAAAGAGAGAGACTTGTTCAATGCAGAGTGGAGCACGGGAATGGAAGAGACTTTATTGTGAGTTAAATTACCAATGGGGGAGAAACCGGAAGAATCAACCTTAGTAATAGCTAAATAATGGTGAATTTCTTCCCAAGAGCGATAAACACACCCCGAAGTGAAAAAGACCAGAAGAAGACTCCCAAATAAAACAATCTGTCTATAATGAAGAGGAGCTCGCAGAATTTTCCGCAGGAAAAATACTTCCATCTTGGGAGTATAGGAGATTTTCAGACTTAAAAGGGATTACACAGGTAGGAGTTAACCAAAAATAAACAAAAAGCGTCCAGACATCAGACCGATTGTGCTCTAATTGAAGTTCCTGACTCCTGAAGCTATCTAACGATAGATTTTTGGAAAATGCTTAATTTCCACAATTTTTTAAGAAAATAGAAAGCGTTGAGCGTTTCTCCTCTATTTTAAACTCCTCCACGTTTTTCTAAAGATAGCGATAGCGATTAGTCCTGGAAGTAATACAAAGAATCCGAAATCACCAAAGAAATCTTTAGGATAGTCGATGAATGGAATAAATGAAACATTTACAACTACTGACTTGCCAGTATTTGTGTCAATCACGAACAAACCAGCATTTCTGTCTTCCTTCTCTAAACCACCAAGTAAATACTTATCCTGGTATAAGGCAAAACTATGGGAGGGAATATGGAAGCGCCCTGTCTCTGGAAAAGTTAGAGTCGAGTTAACGTCTACAACACCACTTTGAGTAAATTTAAGATATTGAGTGGTTGTATAAGTGTTTATAATCACGTGAATATGACTCTCAGAATCAATGAGAACATCCCAAGCATAAGAGTGATCTTGAGACACAAAAGAATGAGTGATTTTTTGTTTAGAAGCTAAATTGGCAAGATAAAATGTGTGGGTGTATTCGTCAAGGGAATAATCCTCCCAATAAGGGTCAAGACCACGGAGACCAAAATAGAGATTGTCATCTTGCCCAATGAAATAATGATACCAACGACGGTTGGTATTATCTACATCCATTGTCATATAATTATGAAAGGTGCCATTCAGGAATAAACGTCGAATGAGAATGTGTTGATCTTGATAAACATAATTAAAAGTAAAGAATGAGTCATTTTTATCAAAGAGATGAAATTTAGGTTCATTAAATTGTTCCAAGGTTACTGGAATGGGAACCCTCTCAACACCCTCTTTATCTACTTGGACAAACTGATAGAAATCTTGCGAAGAAGAGAGAGCGGGAGTTTCAAGGCCAATCAAGGTGAAATTCCTGATTTCATTCACTTGGGGCCATTGATGATGGGTTTCACGCTCATTCCATCCGAAAGTATCTTCCAAATCCTTTTCTCTTACAATAGCAGAATTATTGTTTTTGAACCACCAGATCTCATACAGGATCTCCCCATCATAACCGATAAGGCGGAACAGGTCATCCCCTTCCTGAACTTCGTAAACATCCATGTCATTTATGATATCAGCATTCATGGTTAAATTTATGGAGGGACTGGGATTCGTTAAATCACCTGAAGGTGTTAAATAGACAGCTTTTACATATGGCCCATTTGTGTAGACAACATCACTAGGAGCCTTGGTACGATAATAAAAGATTAAGCATAAACCAGTATTTGTACAAATAACTCGATTAATATGCGCACGACCCTCTTCTTGCGTCGAAAGAACTGTTGATAGAGAATTAAAAGTAGGAGTAGAAATAAAGAACGATAAGACAATCATTATCGAAATCAAAGAGTAAATTAACCCCGTACGACTGGTTTTAAAATTCGGGGTTTTCAGTGTGCTCACTCTTCCAAGTTTTAATATGTCCCTGGTCACAGAATGACATTTATTTAAT
>CP070695.1:4300502-4389588 GCA_020353515.1 Candidatus Heimdallarchaeota archaeon | reverse complement strand
TCGAAACGAAAGAGATGTTTGGGCTAAAGGAATAAACCTTTTTTCAAATGACAATGATTATCTTTTCTATGTAGGATGCGCTGGATCTTACGAAAAGCAAGGACAGAGGATGGCTACAACTATTGCTGATTTTTTAAAAGCAGCAGGAATTTCTTTTGGGATTCTTGGTTCCAATGAGGATTGTGATGGCAATGAAGTGCTTTTCATTGGAGAAAAAGGCTTATTTCGAGAGTTAGCCGATAGAAATGCCAAAAAATATAGAGAACTTGGTGTAAAAAAGATCATCACCCTTTCTCCTCATGGTTATAATGCAATGAAAAATAAGTATGGGAATCTTGGGGAAATTGAAATATACCACTATACTCAAGTTTTTTCTGAACTAATTAATGACAAAAACTTAGAATTCTCATCAATCAATGCCAAGGTAACTTACCACGATCCTTGTTTCTTGGGAAGGTATAATAAAATCTATGATGCCCCAAGAGAACTAATAAGGTGGATCCCTGGAGTCGAGCTAGTTGAGATGGAGAGAACTAGAGATAATTCTTTTTGTTGTGGTGGTGGAAGTGGAAACTTCGTCTTTGATCTCTTAGGAAGATCAACAGACAGTCCTAGTAGAATTAGAGTAAGGGAAGCCTATGAAACTGGAGCTACGCAGTTGATTGTATCCTGTCCGAGTTGCTATTGTATGCTTGATGAAGCAATTAAGACTGAAGGATTGGAAAACAAACTAGCCATAAAAGATATCTCCGAGCTAGTGATAGAATCAATAAAAAATCGTTAAAATATTAGTACCACACTGAATATCTTTAGTCAAATGTGATGTTTCATGCTTCAGAGAAAAAAAAAGGAAATCTCCGAAGACCCATGCCAGAATTATAATGTTCTCTGCGGGATTGAAGAAGAGTTTCTAATTATAAATCAAGATGGGACATTAGTAAATGCTGCAGATGAATTGATGGTGAGAGCTGCAGAGATTCTAGAACAGGATTCTAACCGGTTAGATTTTCTTCAGCTAAAGATTCGAGGATTGGATGCAGAGCCATCACCAAGTCAGATTGAATATGTCACTCTACCACTTCCACCTAAAGATATTGCTGAAGCAATGAAAGCCGGTAGAAAACTCCTTTCTGATGCGGCAACGCAATTAGGGTATCGAATATTCTCTCAAAGTATGCATCCTATACAGAGCGATCCTCATCCAATGAGTGGAACCCATATCAATGTTTCTGCCCAAATAGGGGGATTCATGAATGCTGAAGAGCTAGCTGCAGTCCATAACTATCTTTGGAATTATCTTCCTGAATTGATTGCACTATCTGCAAACACTCCAATACTTCAAGGATCTCAGACGAATATAGCTAGTAATAGAATAAGCAATTCCACCGTTCTCAAACCAAATGGTTCATCTCAAATTCAGATTCCAAAACGAAATGCTGCCTTAATTCCCATGCAGTACTATGGTAGAATGCGATACACCTTACGTATAGCAGGCGAGAGCGTGAAAAAGGTCATAACTAATCCTAGAGGTGAGAGGCTTGTAGATATTACACCTAGAGGACCATTAACAAATATAGGTGAGGATGAGGATTCCTCGTTAACAACTAATCGGGTTGAAGTGAGAATTTTTGATGTTCAACAAGATCTTGACTATCTCCTGGATCTTGTGTATCTGTGTTGTGTTTCAGCATTACATGCGATTTACCTCTATACAACAGGAGAAATCATCCCTGACCCTAATCACATAGCTAACGTTGAACGTGCGATTTTCAATGGTGTTAATGCCCATTTCTTACGTAATGGTAGAGAACTTTCGTTACAGGAAAGTATTACTCATTGGATAAAAGAAACGGAGAAATATCAAGAAATGCTTGGAGTTAAGATAAAAAGACTTCCAAAGATTAGAACTGACTACCGACAAGGTGAATTGGAAGTAGAATTTGCCACCCGAAAAATTGAAGAACTTCGGCAACAGGGAAAGGTTTATGCCGTAGTCCAATTAAACAAATCCCGAACAATCACTGGTTCGCGAGGGAGAAAATATGGTGTTTCTCGTGGAACTCAGGTTCAAGGAAAATTATCCGTAGATTACAAGCTCACTTATCAAGAGGAAGAAAATATTGTTACTAACTTTCAAGGAATTAAAATAACTAATACACTTGATGTTCAAGGAATTAAAATCCCATTAGATAATAAAGACCGTATTTTGGTTGCCTTAAGTAGATCAGATTATCTTTCACGAAGTCTTTTTGGTGGCTTTGGATTTTAACAATGAAGATGACTTTTTAAAGGGAGACCTTATTTCCTAATGATTGATAATCAAAATTGTGACCGATTATTTACCTATGGGACATTACAATCTGGCCAAAGTCGAAATTTTCTCCTAAGTGGATTGGAATTCAAAAAGGCTATATTACCTGGGTATCGAAAAGTTACTCCTCCAGAACTGGGATTTCCATTCATAGTCCAAGATAAGGGATCAAATGTTACAGGAGAGATTTACTTCCAGCTAACCCAAGCTCATTGGACAGAAATTGACTTAATTGAAGGGGAGGGTTCCTTATATCACCGGATTCTTGTAGAAGTAAAGACAATTCCTAACGGAATGCAATTTAGCACCTTTACCTACTACCCCTCAAGAAGCCTGATTGAACAGTATAGCGAGAAATAAACAATGTGTCGGTTATTGGGTCTATGGGTAAACCATGATCAGAAAAAAACCTATAGACATCTACTGAGAGATTGGTTTATTGCCTGGTTAAAATCTACTAAGAACGATCATTATCTAAACCAAGTCTATGGTGTTCCAATAAGGAATTGTGTTCATAAAGATGGATGGGGCGTTGTAACCCTTGGTACTGATCACAATGGTAAAATTAAATGGGAACACAAAAATCAAGACTTAAAGCCTGCTTTCTCTTATAAAAAAAATAGTCTAACTCAATCAATCATAAATTCTCCCTTTCTTAAATCTACAAATCAAATCTTATTAGCTCATGCAAGAAGAGCAAGTGTTAGTATGCCGGTGACGTTTCAACAGGTACAACCATTGTTGATTCATGAGGATACGAATTTGAGGAAGATCTTTCTGAGTCATAATGGAACTCTAAATTCTGACATTCTTTACGAGCTGTTAGATACCTCATCCCAGCCATCTAATCAAGTTTCTGATACTCAACTCTTAAGCTGGTATATCAAACAAAGGTTATTAGAAGAATCTTCTACTAACCACATAGAGGATTTTTGGATACCAATTTTACAGGAGCTAATCGATAAACATCAAGAGGAAAACACAAACTATCAAATGCAGCTTATAATGGCAGAGGTTAATGATGATCAACCCCAACTAATCATTTGTTCTGCCTTAAGTGATAGATCAAACGCTTATATGCCCTATTATCGGTTATTCATTGGAAATTACAATAATTTTCGAGTAATATGCTCCTCTACAGTTGTTGATAATTATAAAAACAAGCACAACGTTTCTAAGTGGCAATTAGATCCAATAGAGAACAAATCTCTTGTTCAGCTTACTTCTGAGGGAGAAATTTTCTGCAAATTCAAATAAATCTTATTCGGGAAACCTTTTCATTCGTTCTCTTATTAGATAGAGTCCATATTCAACCATCTTAGGAATATTATAGTCTAAACCAGTAAGAACATAAATCAAACCAGCACGACAATACAGGAATTTCATCCTATCTTTCAATTGACAATCCTTGATTCCGTTATAATTAGCTAACAAGTGATTTAGAAAGAATTCACCTTCATCAAAAAATATAAAGTCTCCTGCTGGATCATAAACCCCTGTTTCTTCAAAATCTATTATACCTGTGACTTTAAATGATGTTGGATCAACAATGACATTTGAAGTATCAAAATCCCCGTGAATGACACGCGGAATAAACTCAAAATTCTTTTTTTCCTCCAAAAATGCCTGAAAGATTTTCGTGACCCATTTTTTTTGTCTCGAATTCAACAGGGGGTAAACCTTGTCTTGAACACTTTGAAAGTAATCTTGCCAATACGATTGATACCGAGAGGGATTAAACTCCAGCTCACTCTTCCAAGTTGTACAAAATTTTTGATATATTTTAGAGGAGTGAAGTTCTGAAAGAAATCCTCCAAGCTGGATAGCAATGCTCTTTTGATCAGCTTTAGTGGTTCTGTCGAAACATCTTGAGAGCGAAATGCCATGTATTTTTTCATACCCCACAAAGGGATTATTTGGATCAGTAGATAGGTAGATTGGTTTAGGTATTTGTAGAGAAATCTTATTACGGATTAAATCCAGAAGTTGTACTTCTCGTTGGATTAGCTCAAAGCCTCTCTCACCAAAGAATGATTTATCAGGAAATCGAAAGATATACTCCCCTTTAATCTCGAATACATTATAGCTTCCATGATAATGAAATTTGATTTCTTGTTCCTTGATATTTGGGAACAAAATCTCAATTGATCTCATTACCTCCGATATAGAGATATCTGGTGGATTATCTTCCTCGTAAAACATTGCAAAAACCTTTGAGAAGTGTATGACTTTTAACCAGAAGACCTCTTTGAAAATAATGATTTTTCGTAATCCTGAAGAAATTTAGTATTAATTTATTCTGACTTTCATTACCTTTAAATATCAATTAAAGAATTTTCCTTTATTGTTCCAATGAACGGCTTACGATCATTACTCCTCGTTTTTCTCTTGTTAGTATCATTTGTTTGGATTGTAAATCATGTGGATCAATCCATTAATCCACTTAATCTTCCTGCAAGCAAATCATACCTTTTACAAGAACCCCCCAGAAATTCCATATATGCTACGCACGCACCTATTATAATCCAGGGTGACGAGGATTTTATAACTCAAGCGACTGCAGAGAATTGGCCTGGAGAGGGGACAATAGTGAATCCAATTATTATTGAAGGATACACTATTACAGCTACAGAAGGGCCACTAATCTCTATCAGTGACACTATCTTCTACTTCATCATTCGAAATAATCTGCTTAATGGGTCACACGCTCCAACTGAAGGCGTTCATCTCTCTAGTGTTCAACATGGGACGATTGAGAATAACATCATTTGCAATAATGCTGCTGTAGATGGAGGAATCATTTTCGAATTTTCATCCTCACATAATTTAATTATCAATAATTCTATTTTTGGTAATCAGATGGGCATGAACATTAGGGGACAGCATAATCGTATTATCAATAATAGTGTTTATGAAAATAATGAGATGGCCATTTGGCTAAATACTGACACATTCAATACTACAGTAGTTGGGAATATCATCTACAATAATACTGGCTCGGGAATACAGCTTGAGCAATCGCATTCCAATTTAATTTCTAAGAACACAATTTATGGGAGTGAAGGGAATGGGATCGACCTCATCTACACCTCAGGGAATGTGATCGAGAATAACACCATTTCCAATACCGTATTGGGGATTTCTTTGTGGGTGTCCTCTCAGAACAATGTTTCGTCCAATCATGTGTTTAACAATATGGGAGGAATTAGTCTGTATTACTCAACAGATAATTCATTTTGGAATAATACTGCACGAGAGAATTTCAATTTGGGAGTGGATTTAGAACTCACTTCCCATAATAACACATTTACGACAAATAAGATGCTTAAAAATGGAATAGTGGGTGCTATTCTCTTTGATTCGGACTTCAATACCTTTACTGAGAATGTATTCTGTGAAAATAATATGGAAGGCATAAGAATTGAAGGGAACACGCATTACAATATTTTTACATTTAATAACTTTACAGATAATTATGTTTCTGGATATCAAGCCAAGGATGGCGGATTAAGCAATATCTTTGCCTTTAATTACTGGAACGACTGGGTGTCACCTGATCACAATGCGGATGGAATTGTAGATGAACCTTATCTATTGAAAGGAGCAGCAGGGAATCAAGATTTACATCCCCTTGTCACATTAGCACTGGATCATAGTCATTTGATGTACAAGCCGAAACTCTTACTTCCCCAACCCCCTCTCACTGGTATCGTCACCCTTACCTGGACAGCAGCATTAGATTCCTTGCAGCATAACATTACATACAAAATCTATTATTCGCCAGATCAGGGAGAGGAGTGGATACTCCTAGCCTCAAATTTAACAGCCACGCACTTCAACTGGGATACAACTACAGTGGCTGATGGTTCCAACTATTTACTCAAGATAGAAGCAAAGTGCGATGAGGGATATGTTATTGTAGAAATCTCGAGGGAATTCAGAATAAATAATAATCCAGTTCAGGGCAACGATGAATTACTATCTCAATTGATTATTGGTTTCATCGCTCTACTAGTACTTGTAGGTATGAGTTACTTCCTATACACTTCAAGATTAAAAGTTCCAACAACGATTATTGAGCTTTTTCAGAATGATCAAATCGATTTCTTAAAATCTATCTATGGAAAGGTAATGATTGGCCTTGAAAACATCCAATCGGGGATGATTTCAGAACCCCAAGTTACTCCTTTACTAGATGCTGTAGAACCGACAACATTGATTGAGTACTTTCCCTCTGACATCAGAGGCGATTTAACTTCAGGATTAAAAGGGAGAACAGTTTTAACATTAATCGAGATTGCCTATCAGTATCCTGAAGAAACTAACCCAATGAGATTAGCAAAAACCTTGGATATCCCGCCCACTACTGTTTCTTATGAAATAAACCGCTTGATGGAATTAGAGTATTTGGAACCTTTTATTTCTCCTCAAGTCCTTAAGGATGGCCGCTTTAGAAATTATATCATTACACCCAAGGGGGCTTCCTTTCTCCGAATTTTAAAAGGAGCGCTAGAGTTATCCATTAGAAGGTTGAGAGAAAAGGATAGTGATCAATTGTCTAGCTAGAATCTGTTTTATATCTATTAACTCTTCTAGAAACCACCACTTCATCATTTATTTTGAAATAATCGGTCAATATGAGCAAATGGGGATACTGCAAAAATTTGGACTACATTACCATTTTTTAATTATCTTCATGATCTTGGTTCTTATAATTATAAACTTGCTTCCAGTGACCAGAAGTATTTTTTATACATTCCTGGTGTTTCCTCTGACTCTTGGTGAGAGGACTGAACCTTATCTGATTATACTCCCCATCCTGTTTATTTTTTGTTATCTAGGAGTGTTAATCTGTATTCTTATAAGAAAAAACAAATTCTTAAAGAAGGATTCTTCTATGAAACTAATTTAAATGCCAATTGTTGGAATTTTATCGATTAAGTTCAATTTGATTAGATTATATGAGGAACTGGAGATACTACAAAAATCTGAACTACTCACTTAACTTTAAAAGGATCTATTTCAGGGAGAAATGATTTCTGGAGAAATGAAAAATGAAGCGTTTATTACTTTTTTTCGTTTTAATCTTCTTAAGTTTAAATGTGGGAAGCGTTAAACTTCTCCCTGAGAGATTAGAGGCAATCAACGAAGTAGATATCATTTTCGTGGATTCTTCCTTGACTCAATTGAACCAAGGTGTCTATGAGTTTACAGCAACTATCGAAAACACGGGTGATCCAGCCATAACAGGCACTGTTCCAATCTCATGGGAAAAATACAGTTATGAGTTAACATTGACTGCTGGAGTTGGAACTCTAGATGAAAGTGTTGCAGATTACGATATCAACGGCGATAATGACAAAGATGATACATTTAATGTTGAGTGGAACAATACTCTTAGGCCATGGGATGCTGAAATTGATGGTGTATACGTCTACGCACTCGCAGACCACCCTGTAAATCGGGGATTCAACAGAACATATTATATTGATGGAGAGTCAAAACTCTTTCAGCTAGGGAATAAGAAACATTCTCTTTACTACGCTGAGGATGGTGCTGCCTTCTTTGGATTCGATGCCATGATTTTGAAACATCCAAGTCCAAACTTAGAACTAGTAATATATTCTAATGTCAGTCTCGTGGACTTCAAAATTGATGGAGAAGATGTTGAGATAAACTACACCCAAACAGGAGTGGAATTTTGGGCTGGGATAGAACGTCCGTATACAGCTTATGTCGTTCCCAATCAAGCAACAGAATTTGGAACAGATGAACAGATGGAATTCTCTTGTACGATCGTAGCTAGGGAAACTACCACTTGTGAAGTCGCACTTCTGACAAACTGGTCCCCAGATGGGAATATTAGATATCGATGGGTGCCCTTTGACCAAGTAGATGTATCATTTGAAGCGATTAATCGGCCTTACTTCATTGGTACCTATCTCGATATATTGGATGTCGATACAGGTGTAAAAGAATTCAAAGCCACAGTTAAAAACATCGGTACTCAGGCTACAGCTGGGGATGTACCAATTTCTTGGGAAAAAATCATTTACGATTTACCGCTTGATGATGGTACTGGAACTCTTGTAGAGAACGATGTTGGTCAAGATCTGAATGGTGATGGCGATACACTAGATTTTTTTGACGTTACCTGGTTCCATAATGATACTCGTAATTGGGATGCTGTAGTCAACGATGGAGTTCAAGATATTCACGCCTATTCGTTTTGGGAGGGGCCCCCTGAAGATCGAAGAGAGCTGCGAACTTATTATATCAACGAGGACCCAAAGTTGTTTAAGTTAGGGAGTGAAACGCATTCGCTTCTTTCTGCGGACAATGATTTTGCTGTTTTTGGATTATGTGATGCCGACATCTTACACCACCCAAATACAAACTTTGAGCTAGTATTCGAACACGAGGGCTCGTTTTCAAGTTTAAGAGCAATTGACTTTGAAATAAACGACGAACCTGTCAGAATAAACCACACCTGGGACCAATTATGGTACCCGTATTGGGAAGAAATTCCATGGAATGATAAGGTGTACATTGTTCCAAATAGTGATTTAATAATTGATCAAGATGAGGAAGTGACATTTTCTTGCACATTTATAGCTCACGAAGCAGTAACTAGTGATTTCTATCTCCTTCTGAATTGGTCCCCTGATGGGAACACCAGGTACCATTGGATACCTATCATTGAAGAAGTGACATTTACTCTTCCTGATTTCAGTCATGTTAGTTCCTCTCTCGCGTCAACTGAACCAGGGGTTTATCAATTCACGACAACAGTTCGAAACGATGGTGCTCCAGCAACAGCTGGTACAATGACAATGGATTGGGGAAAGCTGGCTTATCAGATGCCACTAGTTGATGGTGTTGGAATCCTTGACGAAAGTATCGTAGATCTCGATTTGAATGGTGATGGGGACAAGACTGATACTTTTGATGTTATGTGGTCTCCGAATGCTACCAGACCTTGGGATGCAGTCGTTGATGGAGTTCATGCGTATGCGATTTTTGAAGGCCCACCTGATGACACACGTAGACTTGAAACCTACAACTTAGAAAATGGAAAACCTAAACTGTTCAAACTTGGCACTGAAACACATACCCTCCAACGAGCGGAGAATAACTTTGCTCTATTCATGTTAAAAAGTGCTAAAATTGTATCACAGCCCAGTCCGAATTTTAAACTTTATTTCAATACTACTAATCTCAGTGCTAGTAACTTTAAAATCAATGGAGATCCTGTTGAAGTGGAAAGTACCTGGGTTGGCGGTGAATTTTATCCTACGGAACCATGGGCAGGTAAGAAAAGATGGGATACTACAGTTTATACCATCCCTAACAAACATTTTGAAATTGATTCAGGAGAGACTGTATCATTTTCCTGTACAATCACAGCACAAGAAACCATCACTTGTGATCTGGCACTCTTAATGGGATGGTCCCCAGATGGAAATGTAAGACTCCGTTGGGTTCCGTTTTTTGAAGCTGATGTGTCATTTGAAGCACCAACTACTACAACGGTACCTACAACTGCTTCCACCTCTACAACAACTATTGAAACTGAACCAACAGAATCAATTGGGACTCCGGGTTTCTCATTCATCCTCTCTTTGTTGATAGTACTACCTATGTTGGTTTACAAACACAGGAAGAAAAAAACCTGATTTTTTGATTTTTTTCTCTCCTCTCTTTTTTTTTTAATGGCTAAACTTGTAATTAGAATTATCGAGGGACTCTCGTGGTTCCAAAAAATGGATTAATATCGGTTATGATGATGATCTTTTGTAATAAATTTCTCTAAAAACTCAAGGATTATATGAGAGAATGGGTGAAACTGCCAAATATAAACCAAAAATAATCATAAAGGCACAGCATCCAATAATAATCCCGAGATAGAGTTTTTTAGATAAGAATTTATTAGTAAAACCGAGAATAGTGGCAATTGAAACATAGGTTAAGAAATCCCCTAATTCATGTCCCAAAAAGAATCCCCAAAATTCTATATTTAATACTCCCACTGAAAATTGGGTCATAAAATTCAGGCCAATAACAGCCCACCAGATCCACCAATAAGGATTAGACATGGAGACTAATACCCCTCCAAGAGTGGGTTGTTGGATCAGATCAGTTATCTCACTTACCTCTCGGTCATCAATGTTCTTTTCATCGGATGTGAGAAAATTCAAATCAATTTTTTTAAGCCAAATGTCTCTTAAGAGACTTACTCCAAAGAATATCAAAATTCCACCCCCTAATAATCCAATAAGAATAACAACTGGCCTATCAGTAATAAATGGAGACAGACCGATGAGTAAAATTAACATCAAGACAAATTCTAGGATGGCATGACCGATCCAGATAAGAATGCCAATTAGGTAGGCTTTCTTTCCTGATTGAATCGCTTTATATATCGTATAAGTAAGTAAAGGCCCAGGAGACAGTGATCCCGATAATGCAACAAGAAATGAGAGTAGAAAGATTTCAACAAAACCCATTAGTATAACTGACTCCTTGTATTATGTTTGAGATCAAAAGATATTATTTTTTATGTAGAAAATAAGTTATGGTAGATTCGACATAAAATGAAAATGAAAGAAGGACACCTAGTCTATCGACGAACTCCGATTGAAAAAGAATCGCCCGAAGAATTTGGGTATGAGAGAATTAAGTACAATCTTGCAGAAAGTTCTGTTTCTGATTTTATCCTTGGGAACCTTGATATCGACTTAACTGATCTTGCTCTCAGCTATACTGACCATTTGGGTAATCCTCAACTTAGAGAGTACATTGCAGATGAACAAGTTAATCCAGACAATGTTTTAACCACAATAGGAGCTGCTGGAGCATTATTCATAATTACTACATCTCTTCTTAAGCCAAGTGATCATGTAGTGATTTTGCATCCAAATTATGTTGCGAATCTTGAGTCTCCACGAGCTATTGGATGTCAGGTAGAATATCTGCAATTAACAATGGAGGATCAATTTCAATTTAGCCTTAACAAAC
This sequence comes from Candidatus Heimdallarchaeota archaeon, assembly GCA_020353515.1. GTDB lineage: Archaea > Asgardarchaeota > Heimdallarchaeia > Hodarchaeales > Hodarchaeaceae > Hodarchaeum. Next base: position 4,378,259 of record CP070695.1, on the reverse strand, counting down.
TCGAACAATTAATTCAACCGAACACACGTTTAATTAGTCTAACATACCCCCATAATCCTACTGGAACAATGATTACTGAATCTCAATTGAACGAAATCATTTCTTTAATAGAATCCAAAGGAATTTACCTATTGTTTGATGAAACATATCGGGAAATGACTCCTGATCCACTGCCGATAGTGGGTTCATTGAGTGAGAATGCTATCAGTGTTTCTTCGTTTTCCAAGGCGTATGGCTTACCTGGTATTCGAATTGGCTGGTTAATTAGTCAGAATACGAATTTGATGGAGAATTTTTTAGCTGGAAAGGAGTTAATCTTCATTTGTAACTCTATTGTGGATGAGGAGATAGCTGCTCACTTCCTAGCTAGAAAAAAGGAATTTCTATCTAAAGTATCCTTACATGTTAAAACAAATCAAGAAATATTGACCAGATGGATGAAAACCTCTGACTATATGGAATGGGTAGAACCTTCAGGAGGGGTCATCTGTTTTCCCAGAATAAAATCCAGCGTTAACATTGACATTGAAAGATTCTACGAAACTCTCAAAATGAAATACAAAACTTTTGTAGCGCCTGGTCATTGGTTTGAAGTAGATAAACGGTTTATGCGTATCGGTTATGGTTATCCAAGCAAACACGAACTTGAGAGTGGGCTTCAATGTATCACTGATGCCATCAAAGATTGTGTTGATTGAATAAAACAATAGCGTCCTCAATGGTTGTTAACGCAATTTTTTGATCAGCCCAACCAACTATACGTGTTGTTTTCCCTCTCTCCAGATGCTTGTAAGTATCAAAAAACTCTTCAATTTCCTTCAATGAGTGCTTCGGAATGGAATCTAATGATTGTATCTCTTCCATCCTCGGATCATCTACTAATACTGCAACGATCTTATCATCCTCCCCCTTTTCATCTTCCATTTTCAAGACAGCTACAGGCCTTACCGATACAATGCATCCTGGTATTAGTTCAATTCCAGCACTAAGTAATACCATGACATCCAGCGGATCATCATCTTTGCAGAGAGTCTTTGGGATAAATCCATATGCAGTGGGGTAGACCACAGAAGAATGAAGTATTCTATCAACAAATATCGCGTTAAACTTTTTGTTAAATTCATACTTGACCTTAGAACCTAGGGGAATCTCAATTCGGACATAGATTGTTTCAGGTGGGTTTGGGCCTTGAGGTATCTCTTTCTTCATGATTCTTCCCAATTATGCTTTTTATCGAGATATAATTATATTTGAGTTGGTTAATGAATGGGGTAATTCATCTATCTTTACCTTATCAAACAGTAGATAAATAAATATTCTTCTCCCTTTAATCATGAAATATGATCGCCCTCTCTTACAATTGATACATTACTCACGATCACATCGTGGTACACTATTACTGGCCACTCTCTTTTCGATACTCAATAAATGGTTTGATTTAGCGCCTCCGTTCCTAATTGCTGCCGCAGTTGACATTGCAGTCAGGCAAGAAGGCTCTATTTTTGGATATCTTGGAATTGGTGACGTTCCTTCACAATTAGTTTTCCTCGGACTATTAACTTTCATTATATGGGCATTAGAATCATTGTTTGAGTATATATACAAAATTTATTGGAGAAATTTGGCTCAAACCATTGAACATGAATTGCGTCTGGACGCTTATAATCATCTTCAGCACTTAGATATGGAATACTTTGAAGATCGTCAGACGGGTGGTTTAATGTCTATACTGAACGATGATATAAACCAACTGGAACGATTTCTTGATATCGGAGCAAACGATCTGATCCAAGTCACGGTGACTGCTATAACTATCTTAACCGCATTCTTTCTGCTTTCACCTGAAGTTGCTTGGATGGCAGCAGTCCCAATGCCATTTATTCTTGTTTTTTCGATTAAATTTCAGAAACGTCTAGAGTCGCGATATGTTGATGTAAGAGAGAGAGTAGGAATATTAAACGGTCAATTATCAAATAATTTAACAGGAATAGCAACAATCAAAAGTTATACGACTGAAGAGTATGAGGAAGGTCGAATATTCAGATCCTCAAGTGATTATATGGAGAGTAATCGGGAAGCGATTAAATTCAGCTCTGCTTTCTCACCCCTCATTAGAATGATAATCGTTATAGGTTTCACAGCAATGTTAATTTTTGGGGGATTACAGACCCTTAATGGTCAATTAGAGATTGCTGCATATTCAGCCATGATCTTTCTAACTCAAAGGCTGCTCTGGCCCTTAACAAGGGTAGGTGAGACCCTTGATCAATACCAGCGAGCCATGGCTTCAACCACCAGAATAATGACCTTACTTGATACTGAAAGTAGGATTTCAAATGGGAAAAGCAAACTCTTTTTATCTTCAATTTCTGGGGGAATTTCTTTTGAAAATGTTTGCTTTAGTTATAAAGGGCGTAATTCGACTTTTACTAATTTAAACGTAAATATTGAACCAGGACAAACAATTGCATTTGTTGGAAGTACAGGTGTTGGGAAGTCAACCATAGTCAAGTTACTCTTACGTTTCTACGATCCACAACAGGGTAGAATTACCCTTGATGGGGTTGATATTAGAGATTTCGATCTTCAAGAGTTACGAAAGGCAATTGGTCTAGTTAAACAAGATACTTTCATTATTGATGGGACTGTGAGAGAAAATATTGCATATGGTAGGCCAGATACACCCATTGATGATATTATTAAAGCTGCACAGGTAGCTGAGGTTCACGGTTTTATTGAAAGTCTCCCAAATGGCTATGATACTCTTGTTGGAGAAAGAGGTCAGAAATTAAGCGGGGGGCAGAGACAACGAATTGCTATTGCTCGTGCAGTTTTGAAGAATCCCCCAATTCTTGTTCTGGACGAAGCTACGTCTAGTGTAGACAATGAAACAGAAGCAGCTATTCAGAGATCGCTTGAAAAAATAATAGTCGGGCGGACTACAATTATTATAGCTCATAGATTATCAACTATCCGAAATGCAGATAGAATTTTCGTGCTAGATCATGGTGAGATAATCGAACAGGGTACCCATAATGAATTGGTTGAAGATGATCGATTATACGCCTCTTTATGGAAAGTTCAAACTGGAGAACGAAGTTTAGCTTGACCTCTTTTCCGTTGATTGATATAGAATCGTGTCACTACTATCGTTGCTACTAAAGGAAGAATTAATTCTATCACGGGCCAAGGAGTGGATTTTGACTCACTAGATTCTGACCCACGGGTTAATTCATGAATTGGTATATCGGATCCAACTGGGGAATAATAAATAGGAAGGTCTATGTCTACATAAGGGGTATCATTATAGCCCACTCTTTCCCAATATCCTTTATAATCGATGGTTGTTACATTGATATACGCTACCCATTTAATCCATTTATAACCATAAAAGCGGGGACAAACAAGTCGTAGAGGGAAACCATGTTCTTTTGGTAAGGGTTCACCATTCATTTCATAAGCAAGAATAACATCACCCCAAAATGATTCTTCTAGTGAAAGACTGGTTGAGTAACCTTCGGGGCTTAAATTAGGAGTATGGAAGGAAATATCCTTTACTCTAAAATAATCTATCTTTGCGAGGCTCAAAATATGTGATAATCTCACCCCAGTCCAATTAGCGACTCCTGTTAATGAGGTTGCTCCAGATCTATAAGCAACACATGATAATCGTACTATTTCCGAAGTAACAGGCATTGCTTTGATTTCCTCTAGTGATAAGTTTAATGGATTGGCTACTTCACCCATGACCACTAAACGATAGTTGTCAGGATCAATTTCAAAGAAATCAATTGCTATAAAAAAGAATTCATCATTAGGAGTAATGGGAATGTCATCATTTCCTTTTACATTGATCAGAACATTTCCTAGAGCGAAAATTAGTAAAAAACTGAGTATAACAGGTTTAGCTGTTTTCATTGTCATCTCTCTTAAGACATCCTTCTAAGATTGAAGTTAAATTCCAATAAAAGTTTTCCTTATTGATACTCGTAAGATCATTAGATCACAATAGTTATTCGTAACTTAGAAGTGTATAAAGTCAAAATCTTTAAAAAAAAACAATCCCCTTTTGATGAACTAATTTAAGGTTGGCTTAACATGATTGATCAAATCAGTATGATCTATTATTATCTAAACAGTCTAGGAATATTCACTATCGAACAGATATTAGCAGGTGGAGCGTTATTAATAGTATGTAGAGGATTTTATACAGTAACATATGTTCTTAACTACTCCAAGGATTACAATCAGGAGCTGGAAGGCGGAGAAAAATTATTCACACAAAATAAGTCAATATTATTCGGATTAGAGCAAATTGTGGTCGTAATCATAGGGATGTTGTATCTTCCTCTCGCAGCCTTTATCTCATTTTATTCTCTCCTCCTAGGGGGGAACTATCTTAAAGAGATTGGGACAAAAAGAAGTTCTGAGCCTCTAAAAACTGCTGGAGTTGTAATCAACGTTGTTGGTCCTCTTATAGGAATCTTAGGCTACATAATCACTGAGGACTATCTGGCGACTGCTGCAATAGGATTGGGTATCCTTACATTCCTGCACCATGGGCAGAAATCATCTACCCTTAAATTATCAACCGTTTTCCAAAAGAATCTCCAGCGATTTAACAGGATGCCTAAGGGTTTGTATATAGGATTTCTGGTTATTCTTCTAATAGTTCCCTCCATAGTTTTATTAGGAGCAGCTATCTATGCTCCTTCTCCCAAACAAACTCATTATATTGTCATGAGAGACGGGATTAAATTAGCTACGGATGTTTATTTGGCTCCAGGATCGTTTGGAGGATCCAGACCAGTTATTCTTTCCCGTACGTCCTATGGAAAAGATGGGATGGGAGCAATTTATGGATTATTGTATCTCACTCAAGGGTATCATTTAGTGATTCAGGATATCCGAGGGTGCTATGATTCAGAAGATCACGACGATTTTATCATGTTTCAGCAAGCCTATACGGATGGGGTTGATACAATCAATTGGATTCTAGATCAATCTTGGTGTAATGGGAAAATTGCTTCTATTGGACTCTCTGCCTTAGCAATTAACCAATTTTTCTATGCAGGTATGAATCCAACTGGCCTTGCATGTCAATCTTTGATGATTGGGACACCTGATTTGTACAAAATCTCAGTATATCCTGGAGGGGCACTAAAGGAAAGTCTTGTTCTTGGCTGGCTTGAAGGAACAGCTGACAACTATGAATATCAGCTGCAACAAATAATAAGTCACCCAAAAAAAGAAGATAGCTACTATAATTCAACATCCTTATTTTTACAGGAAGGTCCAAATTTTGGGAATGTTAACGTCCCAGCTATTCATATTGGAGGGTGGTATGACGTTTTCCAACAGGGAACACTTGATGGATTCATAGGGTACGACGATTTGGGGCTTAATGCAGCTCGTGGGAAGCAATTGTTAATAATGGGCCCCTTTACCCATGGTTTTCCTGGTGAAGGAATGCAAGGAGAAATATTCTATCCCACAAAATCAAAATCTGGATTTGATTTGTACCTTGGATGGGAACAAAAGCTTTTTGATCACGTTTTGTCGGGGAAAGAGTTTGATTGGAACAATGAGTATCGTGTTGCCTATTATATGATGGGGGATAACACCTCAGAAGATTCTGATGTGAATGATTTCAGATATGCTTATGATTGGCCTGTACCTCATGAGGACGATCACTGGTACTTCAGTGCTGATAACGAGCTTATTCTTGGAATGACTGGATTAGCTAACACAAATTATTCTTATTTATATGATCCACGGGATCCAGTACCTACTCTTGGTGGAACAAACTTGATAATACCTGCAGGCCCATATGATCAGCGTTCTGTTGAGAATCGGGATGACGTGCTAATTTTTGAAAGCCCTCCTCTCACCTCTAAAGTAGAGGTTGTGGGCCAGATATGGGCACATCTTTGGGTTATGTCAAATTGCACTAATACTGATTTCACGGTTAAAATTACAGATGTATATCCTGATGGACGTTCCATGTTATTAGCTGATGGGATAATTAATATGGTCAGGCGTGATGGTTTTGATCTAGATGCTCCCCCCCTAAATCCTGGTGAACCTGAAAATATTACGATTGATCTTTGGTCAACTGCTTATCAGTTTGATTCAGGACATAGGATCAGGATTACGATATCAAGTTCTAATTATCCACGATTCGCAATCAATCCAAATACAGGAGTTTCCCCAGAGCTCTATTACTATAAGTACTTAGATCACAAAATCGCTAATAACACAATTCTTGTTGGATCCGATTATCCATCACATATCATTCTTCCAAGGCCAACATGAACGAGGTTACAAAAAGTATTATCAGTTGGGTTGTAATATGATCAAAATTAAGGTGACTGTCGAACGGATTAATGGTTATTGCAATTTACCCATGCTTGTTGGGGATTATTTTTATGTAGAAGGATCAAAATTGACAATTCCAGAGGGAAAACACATTTGCATCTGGGCGTTACAGAGTATGATGCCCATTTTCCCGATTTTTTCTGAAAAAGAGAAGCTTGCTGATGAACATTGGGTGAAAAGAGTAAAACATTTTTCATGTCCTGATCCCGATGGTTTGGTTCAATATCGTTTGGAATTGATTGATGATGATAATTCAACTTGATATTAGTAAGTGTACAGGTTGTAGAATGTGTGAAACTTCCTGTACAATGTATCATACAGGTAGAGTTAACCGAAATATGGCTAGAATTCAAATCATGAATTTATTCCACACTGGAATCGATGGCCCCGTTGTTTGTCTTCAATGTAACGAAAGATATTGTATGGATTGTCCTTCAAATGCTATTACATTAGGAGATCAAGGACAAATTCTTATTTCTCCTACATTATGTACGCTTTGTGGAAAATGTGAGAGGAATTGCCCCATAGGTGCAATACAGATCTTTAATAAAATAGTGTATGTATGCGATCTCTGTGGTGGTTCTCCAAAATGTGTCGAAATTTGTACTGAGAGGGCAATCAACTATATTCCCGAGTTTGAGAAGCCTTCCTTCGCTAACTTCAAAGTTGAAACAAAGAATATGAACCCTAGTGAAAAACAAATGCATTACATTGAAATGCTAGGGAAAGACGTAAGGAGTAAATGGAGGAGGTAGTGACATGGAGTATGGTTACGGAGGAAAAATACTACGAGTTAATCTTTCCGAAAGAAGGTACAAAATCGATATATTGAAGAAGAGTTGGATTAGAAATGTAATTGGGGGTAGGGGTGCTAATTCTAAAAGATTGTTTGAGGAATTAGTTCCAAGTTGTGATCCACTTGGACCTGACAATATGCTAATATTTGGAATTGGTCCGTTAACTGGTTCCTTTTTACCTGCATCTGCATATTTTACGATCTCTGCAAAATCTCCCTTAACAGGGATATTAGGGGATTCTGCTGCAGGTGGTCATTTTGGGGCGGAAATGAAATTAACGGGTTTTGACCAAATCATCATCACCGGTAAAGCAAGTAATCTCCTTTATTTGATGATTTCTGACTCAGAGGTTGACTTCATAGATTGTCCTCATTTTGCAGGTAATTTAGTAGTGGATACAACTCACAAGATTCGGAAAGAGCAGAGAGATTATTCAATTCAAGTAGCAGCTATCGGTTCTGCGGGAGAGAATAAGGTATTGTATTCCTCTGTCATTTCAAGTGGAAATCGAGCGAGTGGAAGAACAGGAATGGGAGCAGTGATGGGATCAAAGAATCTTAAAGCTGTTGCTATTCGTGGGTATCGTTCTGTAGAATTCGCTGAACCGCTTGCATTTATGTCAGAAGTTACTAGAATTAAGAAAGAGATTTTCAATCATAATGAATACTCTAAACGCTATAACCTAGGAACAACAATGTTGATGACTGATTTGAATGGGATCGGAATCCTTCCCACTGATCACTTCCAGAAAGGGGTGTGTGATTATCTCAATGAAGTCTCTGGAGAACATCTGGCTGAAAAATACAAAGTAAAGAATAAAGGTTGTTTTAATTGTAATCTGCACTGTTCTAGATATTATGTTTGTGGTGATTATGAAGCAGAAGGGCCAGAATATGAAACTCTCTGTGGATTTACCACTCGGATAGGTGTATCAGACCTAGCGTTCGCGCTGGAAATGAATCACTACCTCAACCAGGTTGGATTAGACTCACTCTCCACCTGTGAAGTGATCGGATGGTTAATGGAATGTCAAGAAAAGGGATTATTAACACCAGAAGATACTGGTGGTATTGAAATTCATTGGGGCGATACTGAAAAGATTAGAGAAATCGTCCAAATGATAACCTTCCGAAAAGGGATTGGTGATGAATTGGCAGAGGGGGCGACTAAATATTCACAAAAATATGGTGAGGAGGTAAAAAAACTAGTTATGCAGGTAAAGGGACTGGATATCATTTGTGGGGACCCACGAGGGTTAAAAGCATATGGCTTGACTTATGCAATTGCGTCTCGTGGTGGAGACCATCTTAGAGCTGAACCATTTTTTGAGCTTACAGAGAGGTGGGAAGAAGCTAAGAAGAGATTTGGTACTGAAAAAGCTGCGGACAGACTTTCAGAAGAAGGGAAAGCGGCACTAGTCACCTATTCTGAGAAAATTGCCCTCCTTACGGACAGTATGACAATGTGCAAAAATATTGGTCTTTGTATGGATATTTTAAACTTAGAGAATGCATCAAATCTGTTAACATACGGTACAGGGATCAATTACACTCCAGAGTATCTGATGAAAATCCTGGGAGAAGCTATTGAAAGGGATTACAAGTTAAATCAAAAATTTGGTATAAAACTAGAGGATACGCTTCCAGAAAGGTTTACAAAGGAAGTGCTCCAAGAAGGCCCAACTCGGGGTTCTACAGTAGATATTCAAAAAATGGTCCAAGAATACAACAGGTTACATAATCGTTAATGGTCATAGATTATCTCTTTTACCTGTTAAATGTTAATAATTCCATCATAAATTATTATCTTTGTTCTCTATAGACTCTGTTTCTAAATGATTATGAATATTTATGCAAAAAGTATATGAATAATTATTCATAATTATTCTTTGGATTCTAATTGCCTAATTGGAAGTCTAAATACTGTTATACAACTGAAATCTACAAAAATTTGCACAGATTGAGTAAATTTCGTGATAATATCGAATAAATTTAAAGAAGTGATTAGATGAAGATTGGAATACCTTCCAATGGAAAAGAACTATCTCAAGCATTTGCTAGTGTATTTGGGCGATGTTCATATTTTGTGATTGTAGACTCAGAGAGTCAGGAAATTATCACTGTTTTACCGAATAAAGCTCAAAATGCTGCTGGAGGAGCTGGAATTCAAGCAGCTCAGTCTTTAGTTAACCAAGAAGTTGATCTAGTCATAGCACCCAGAATAGGTCCTAATGCTTGGAATGTACTACAAGCTGCTGGAATAGATATGTTTATGGGTATTAATGGCACTTTAAACAAAAATATAGAAACATTTCTTGCTGGAAAATTAACTAAAATAGCTATGGCTACAGGATTTCGGGGAGGACGTGGTAGAGGGAGAGGTGGGGGTCGCGGTGGTATGGGTCGCCAGGGACAAGGCCGTGAAAATTATTAGTAGAAAGAACACAATAGGAGAAAGCGAGATTGCGATTATGTATACCTTCTGAAACAAAAGACGGACTTGAGTCTCAAGTGGGTTATCATTTTGGACGAGTTCCTCTGTATACCATTTACGATGATGAAACCCAAGATGTAATAATTATAAAAAACACATCCACTCATATGGGTGGAAATAAATTACCTGCAGAACTACTATACGAACATAATATCGATGTGATGCTCTGTGGAGGATTAGGCAGACGAGCAATCCAGTTATTTGAACAATATGGGGTTGAAGTTTTTGTAGGTGCTTATGGAACAGTCAAAGACGCAATTCGACAGTTCAAAGACAAAAAATTGCAGATGGCTACAGATAAAACTGCCTGTCAAGAACATAAATACCGTGGAGAAGGTGGGCACGAAGAACTTGGCCATCATCATTAGGAGGCACAATACACGATCATTGGTGTGGCGAGTGGTAAAGGCGGAACTGGAAAGACTACAATCGCGGTAAACTTAGCACTCCATCTATCAAAATCCCATCATGTCGCCTTATTTGACTTAGACGTTGAGGAACCAAATTGTAATCACTTTTTACACTGCGAATTGATTCAATATCAGGAAGTAAATATACCAAGGCCAATAATTGACGAATTCATCTGTTCACATTGTGGGCTTTGTGCTGATTTATGTGAATTTAACGCTTTAGCAGTTCTCTTTAATCAAGTAATGGTGTTTGAGGAATTGTGTCATGGTTGCGGATTATGTACTATGGCCTGTCCAGAGGAAGCTATCAAAGAAAAATCCCATCAATTGGGAGTTATTCGCAGATCTGAAGGCTCCAAAAACAATTTGGTGTTCTATGAAGGGAAATTAAATGTAGGAGAAGCTCTAGCCACTCCTATAATTCGTGAACTAAAGAAAATAGCATTTAACGAGAAGAGTGAGTTTATTATACTAGATTTACCTCCTGGTTCAGATTGTCCTGTCATTGAAGGATTGTCTAAAACAGATTTTACGATTCTGGTAACAGAACCTACTCCTGCGGGTGAACATGACCTCCGAATTGCCATCAATCTTGTTAAACAGCTTGAGATCTCTTTTGGGATCGTGAATAATCGATCTGATGTAGGTGATGATCGAATTAACCATTTAGTCAAAGAAAAAGCCTATGAGTTGCTTTTAGAAATCCCACATGACAAAGAAATTCTTCAGCTCTACTCCAATGGTCTTCCGCTTATTGGAACAATAGCTAGATTTGATACTGTCTATTCTAATCTATGGTTTCGAATTCAGGAGGTCATACATTGACAATAGATATTAAAAAACAAATCACAGTCCTTTCAGGAAAAGGAGGGACTGGAAAAACAACAATAACCGCAGTACTTGCCCAATTATCGGCCTCTATTTCCTTACTCGCTGATTGTGATGTAGATGCACCAAATTTACACCTACTATTAAATCCAAATGATATTTCTTCAGAACGGTTTATGAGCGGAAAAATCGCTATAAAAAATCCTGAAAGATGCTTAAATTGCGGGAAATGCCTTGAAGTATGTCGTTTTGACGCAGTAGACCCCAACTTTGAAATAAATCCCATAACTTGTGAAGGTTGTGGTTTTTGCGCCTGGGTTTGTCCTCAAAAAGCAATAACCATGGAAATCAAACCTTCAGGTAGAATGTATGAAGCAGAGACAAGGTTTGGACCAATGGTTCACGCACGTCTAGATATTGGAGCTGAAAATTCAGGAAAATTGGTTAGTGAGGTTATTAAGAGGAGTCATGTCAAAGCCAATCAACTCAACAAAAATCTTGTCATAGTTGATGGTAGTCCAGGGATTGGTTGTTCTGTAATAGCAGCTTTAACAAATGCTGAATTAGTTATCATTGTAGTCGAACCTACTACAACTGCAATTCATGATATGAAACGAACTATCGAGCTTGTACATTTCTTTAACTTAACACCAGCTATTATTATCAACAAAGCTACTATAAATGAAGTACAACGAACCAATATCGTATCATATTGTAGAGAGGAAAATATCCCGATTTTAACAGAACTTCCCTATAATTTGCAAATCTTTAAAGCAATGACAAATGGAAAAACTATTCTTGAAGAAGGGATTAATGACCTAGAAAAGTCATTGAATGAAATGTGGTTAAGAATTCAAGGGCTTTTGCAATTGAATGAGGGGTAATTTATCTGACTGTTCTGGATAGAAAAGCGTTACTAGCTGAGGGTGAAAGGGCTACTTTTGTGACAATGATATGTAATTCTCTCCTAATCATTTTCAAAATTATTGGAGCTTTATTAATTGGAAGTGTTTCCTTACTAGCATCTGGTTTAGATGCTTTAACAGATTTAACAGCGACTTTTATGGTTTTTCTGGGACTTCGATTTTCCCAGAAAGACCCCTCAAAACGGTTTCCTTATGGATATTACCGAATGGAGACATTAGCTACTTTAATTATGGCTATTTTCATTCTTCTATTTGGATTACATATTCTTAGTGAGAGTATTCATGCTATCTTTGCGCCTTCTGAGTTATTTCAACCTATTTTTGGATTGTTGGTTTCATTAGTCTCTATCTTGTCGGCATTTGGTCTTTATCGTTATAATTTAAAAATTGGGAACAAAATAGCATCGTCTGCAATGATTGGAACAGCAAAAGAGTTCCAATTAGATATAGTTACCAATTCTTTAGTCTTTCTAGGGATTTTTGCTCATATGATAGAATTTCCCCAGTTGGAAGGATTAATAGGTTTATTAATTGGTGTGTTCATTATCAAAACTGGAATAAGTTTTGGGAAAAGCTCTCTTTTAATTCTAATAGATGCCATCGATGACCCCGATATAATTGAGCAGATAAGAGCCATTATACTTCAATTTTCTGAGGTTCTAGAAGTATCTAATATTAGAATAAGACGTTCTGGACCATATTACTTTGCAGATATAAATATTCAAATGGATACAACAGAAACCATAAAATCTATCAACCGTGTTACTCATCATCTAGAATCATCATTGAAAAAAAATATCTCTCTCTTAGATAGTATCATGATAAGCGTTGAACCTATCTTAAAAACACGGTTAAAAGTGGCGATTGCTGTCACCTCTCTTGATTCTAAGATTGATAAATCTCCTGCTGACCATTTTGGTATAGCCCCAGCCTTTTTAATCGCTGATATAGACATACCAAGTCAAAAGGTCATCTCAACACAGATAGTTGAGAATCCACATAGATTAGCTGAACGAAAAAGAGGAATTTTAAGCGCCGAACTCCTAACTGAAAAGGAAATAGATATTCTTCTGATCAAAGATCTTGAAACGTTTGGTGTTGGGCCTAAAGCAATACTTACTGACAATAACATTCAATTGGAACCATCTCAGGGAAATACAATTTTTGAAATTCTGGAGAGATTCATAATTTATCAAACAGAAGTACAGAAATCTTATCAAATCTGATTGATAATGAAAGAAGATACGACTTACAAGCGCATGGTATCCAGTCTCATTCGAAACTAATTAATTCATGATAGAGGGTAAATTGATGTCTTTGCAGCTCAATCAACTTTCCGAACAGGCTTTAGAGTTAATCAAACTACCAGGCAATTTGGTTATTAAGAAAGTAGTGATTGGAGTACTTTATACAGGGATAGAACTAAAAGATGGAACCGTTGGAGTGTCCTTCACTTTAACTGATCGTTCAATGGATCATGAAGGATACCATAGCCTAGTTAAAGATGGATTACCTTCAGAAAAGAGAATTTATGAACTCATTGAATACTGTTCCTCTCCTTATTCAATATTAAGATCAATTGGAGTTGCTGCGCTTAATACTTACAGCCAAACTTATATTGATTTTTCTGAAGCGTCATATCTAGATATTCTTGGAATTTTGGAGTCATCCTCAGACAATGTGGTAGGTATGGTTGGGAATATTCATCCAATTTCTCGTCATCTGGCTAAGGAAGGTAAAATTGTCAAGATCTTAGATAAATTTATGCCACCAACTTATATCAAAAATACAACTCAAGTTGATAAGGTATCTGATCTGGAAGTAGTTGATAGTATCTTGGTTTCTGGATCAGCTTTAGTATTTGATAACTTTGATGAAATCATCCATTATTACAATATATTTCTGGGAAAAAAATCCTAATTGGACCATCTGCTCAAATTCTTCCTGAAAGGGCTTTTGATCTTGGATTTTCAGCTATTGGAAGTTCAAGAATAATTTTTTTAAAATCTACATAAAAAAAAAATATGTTTTCTTGAGAGAATAAGCACATTCAGGGGATAAAAGAGAGAAGAACATCTCCTTGCCTTTCAAAAACAACCGGGAATACTTGACTGAGCTTTTTTTCTAGAAAGAAAGAACCAAAACATTAAGGAAAATTTAATGCAAATAGACAAAAAAAGGAGAAATTAAAGGTTTTCTTGATACCATCATTTCTTCAGGTTTACTCATATTATATCCTTCTTGATAGTCTAGTCTCTTGAAATCATTATATAGACTGAATCCTGTGTTCATTATTTGAGTGAATATGCTGATGAATATTTGTTGAGTGACATTGTTCACACTTTACTTCTAATTTTCCTTCTTCTGGAATTGATTGAATATGTCCACAATCCTCACAATGAAAGTAATCTTTTGGATTTGCTATTTTAATAGCTAAGCCATGAATCAGAGCTTTAGCAATTTTACGATGAGCTGATTCCAAATGTCTTGAAATAGTAGACTGACTGATTTTCATTTGTTCCGCAGCTTCTTGTTGTTTGATTCCTTCTGAATCAGCGAGTCGAATAGCTTCTAACTCCTCAATAGTTATCGCTACTTCACCAGGAATGTCTAGTAAAGGGACACCACGAGGCTTAAAGTAATATTGAGAGGGTTCACACCGAACACTTCTGGGATTCCTACCACGGGGAATGGTTATTCACTCCTAAGATTGAACTATATGACATTCAGTCTGAAAAGGTCTTCATTTAGATGTAAATATAAAGGTTATGAATTATTATTCATAATTCATTTACCTTGAATAAGTCCCACTCTGAGAAAAGCTGCTAAGAACGGCTACAGATAATCTCCTTTAGTTGTTGAATACTAATATTCCCTCCACACATAATCAAGACGACATTTTTTTCTTTAAAACGATCTTTCTCTTTCAGAAATGCCGCTATTGTGACTCCTGCTGCTCCTTCAACGACCATGTGGTGTTTCTCAAGCATAAGTAAAATACTATTCGCAATTTCCTCTTCATTAACAAGAATATAGAGATCTACATACCGTTGACATAGTTCAAAGGTAATAGCATCAGGTTCGATACCTCCAGCTGATCCATCGCTCAACGTTGGTTTACTTTCCATATCAAGTATCCTTCCCGCCTTAATGGACTCGTACATCACCGCAGAATTTTGTGGAAGACATCCTACAATTTCAACATCTGGATTTAAATTTTTTAAATACCCTGCAATACCTGATATTAACCCTCCCCCTCCAATGGTAACTAAGACGACATCAATCTTAGCTAGTTGTCTAGTAAGTTCTAATCCGATAGTACCCTGCCCCCCGATAATCTCTAGGTCGTTATACGGTGAAATGAAGACCTTTTTATCCCGATGTGCAATTTCTTTGGCGAAAATTTCTGCCTCAACACTATCTGTACCATAAAATTCCAATTGAATGTCATAATTACGTAATTTCTCAATTTTAACAGGAGCCGTGGTTGTAGGGAGATATATTGTCCCTATTCCACCAAGTTTACTGAGCGAGTAAGCTACTGCTAATCCATGGTTGCCAGATGAGGCAGTTGTGATTTCGGTACCTCTCGTAAGAGAAAGGATTTTATTCATCGCTCCTCTGGCCTTGAACGATCCAGTCAATTGAATATTTTCTAATTTAAGATAAACTTTAGAGTTTCCTATTTTACTTAAATATGGGGAGTATTCTAAAGGTGTCTCTCTGATATAGGTTCTTATCCGCTTTTCAGCTTCTAAAACTTTCTTACTCACGTTCATTGGATTATGATGATCATTTTCCTTCATGCAGTGCATCCTCAGTACAGGTCTTTCTCTCACATTATTTTAATATATTGAAGAAGAAGTGGAGTTCATCGATTTCTCCAATTCAGGCATTTTACCAAGTACATCAAATTAGGACATGACGATATCTCTGTATCCATTATTCTGGATTTATTTGGATTATTAATTAAGTATTGGATCCCTCACAACATCAGGAGAATGGAAGTGGGAAAAGGGTGATACCAATGATTGATGAAAATATTTATATTGTACGTACAAAACCTTCATAACTAAATAATGTACGTACAAAATAGCTTTTGTGTTATTCCAAAGTTACGTACACTTATATTTTTGCAGAAATAAAGATCAATCGATAGGAAAGGATGATGTTTCATCAATGCCTCGAAAAAGGTTAATGATATCCGATAAAGAAAATTCTCCTCGTTTTAATTTTAGAATGGATGAGGAGGTTAAGAATATCCTACTACAAACAAAAGATAAATCCCGATTTGTTAGAGAGGCTATCGTATATTATTGGGAGCATGTAGGAAATAGAGATTTTAGATCAACTGAATTCATACCTAAAGAAGAACCTGTTGAGCCTAGAAAACCTGAATCTGGTAGGAGTAGTACCTGGAAAGCTCCCTGGTTATCATCATGAGAATTAGCTGTATTGAGCTTCTGGATCTATTCCGTAGGAATCGGTTTAATCATTCATCACACTGATAAAGTACTTTCACACAACTCTTTTTGGTGTATTTTATGAAAGCTTTTATTTCGATTGATCTTGAGGGGTTACCTTTCATTGTCATTCCAGGACATTTGAGTCTAAAAGGATCGTTATATTCAGAAGCCAGAGAAATCGCTACCAAAATTGCTTTGATTGTAGCTGATGAGTTAAACAAGAATGGATTTGATGAAATTCTCATTGCTGATAGTCACGGTCCCATGGTGAACCTCAAGGTTGATAAATTACCAGAATACGTGGAAATTGTCAGGGGGAATCCTCGTCCTGTCAGTATGGTTGCAGGAGTCGAAGAAGATTGTGACGTGGCTATATTTCTGGGATATCATTCGAAATTTGGGACTGCGAAATCAACATTCGATCATACTTATTCAAGTCGGAGTATCCACAAGTTTGTTATCAATGGAGTTCCTGTAAGCGAATTTCTCCTCAACTCCTATGCTGCTGGATTTTACAACGTCCCAGTTATTCTAGTTGCTGGAGATGCTCAACTCCTAAAAGATGACGTAGAGCAGCACACTCCGTGGGTAGAAACCGTTGTTTTTAAGCAGTCTTTGAGTAGAGTGTCAGCAAAAAGCCCAAGTATGATTAAAATTGAAGCAGATTTGCGTGAGGCTATTACCAAAGCAGTCGTTAACTTTAAAGAAAACAAAGTTCAACCTCTAAAGACTGAAGAACCAGTGAAAGCTAGTATTAGTTTCATTGTGAGTCATTTTGCTGATGTGGCCGAATTATTACCAATCGTTGAAAGGACTGATGGATTAACTGTAGAATACCCAGCCAATAATATTATTGAAGCGTATAAAATATTTCAAGTATTAGTATATGCAGCATCAGGTGTTGCAGGTTTACTTGAATGGTTACAGTAGGATCAAAAATGAACGTAAAATATGCCATAGTTCGTGAACCTGGGGCGAAGTTCTCACAATGTATCACTTCCCACCCACTCCAACGTGAAATTAATGTTTCTAATGCAAAGAAGCAACATTCAGTGTATTGTAACACGTTATTAGAACTGGGATTTGATGTTATTCAATTACCTACAGACAATGAACACCCTGATTCATGTTTTGTGGAGGATTGTGCTGTTATTCACAATAATAAAGCATTAATCTCACGTATGGGAGCCGAAGCTCGTCGTGGGGAAGAATTAGCAGTGGAAAAAACATTAAATGACTTCATGGAAACCAGAAGGACCATCTCTCCAGGAACAATAGAGGGAGGTGATATCATTCACCTTCCAAATCATTTGATCTGCGGGGTCACCCAGCGTACAAATATTGAGGGTGTAGATCAGTTGAAGGAATGGCTCAATGTCACAGTAGGGGTGTACCATGATCCGAATATTGTACACTTAAAAAGTTATGCCACCTATCTCGGAGATGACTATGTTATTGCAACTAAGAGTCACATGAATCATCCCACTCTCAAAAATTTCCAGATTCTTACCGTTGATGACAATGAAAGTTATGCTGCCAATACATTAGCAATAGGAAAAACCATTTTGATACCCAAGGGGTTCCCCCACGTTCTATCAATGTTAAGTGATGCTGGTTTTGAAGTAATTCCTTTAGATATGAGAGAGTTTCAAAAATGTGAGGGGGCATTGACATGCCTTTCTTTGCTTTTCTAGAAGTTTAGAGGTCGAATATACATCTTCTACAAGAATTGAATCGGAAAAATGGTATAATCATGATTGTTGGAAAAACCGTGACATTGAGAGGGTTGGAGCTTACTGATGTTGATGAACTTTTAGTCTACTGGAATGACATTCAATTCATGAATTATAGTGGACGAATAACTCCAATGTCACGAGAAGAAGGGTTAGAATGGATTCGTAGAACATGGGATGAGAGAAGACAGGGAGAAATTTACACATTTGCGATTTCTACAAATAAAAGCCAAAAATATATCGGAAATATTCGTTTAAAGATTCTTAATACAGTTAGCAAACGAGGAGATATCAGTCTTGGAATTTTTAACCCTGAATTTAGAGACAAAGGATTGGGAACAGAAGCGCTTGAATTAGCTATCGAGTTTGGTTTTGAAACCCTAAATTTACTTAGTTTGGAGCTTAGAGTTTTTTCAAACAATTTCCGCGCAATTGCTGTTTATAAGAAGCTAGGGTTTCGTGAAATAGGAGTTCGACGGAAAGCGGATTATATCAATGGTGAATTTCTGGATGATCTAATGATGGACTTGTTAGTGGAAGAATGGAGGATCAGGAAAACACTAGAAGTCTAGAATGTTTGATTACTTCTCTAATTCTCAAGCGTTTCCTTAATCATTCTTTTTCGTTCTTTTAAAAGATCCTTCCTTAATTCTTCAATTTTCCTGTTTAGATCATTGAATTGTTGATTGATAGTTCGCATTTTGTCATCTAGCCAGCGGTTGGCATTGGAAGCATCATGTAAAGCTTGACGAACAGATTCTCTTGATCTATGAATTTTATCTCGTGCTGCGATGTCCGAGAAGATATTATCCATGAATCCGTCCCAAAAAAAGGATACTTCTTCGACACTAGCACTACTCAAGGAATTTCTAATTTCTGGATATTCTTGAATAGCTCTTTGGATGTTGTTGTGGGCATTATGAACATTATTTCGTGCGTCAGACATCCTTGAATGTTTCATTGAATCAGCGATTAATCCCCCTCCAAGAAGATCCCATGTTGAGAAACCTGAGGCGCTTCGTAGGGAGTCTAATGCACGATTCAAGTCAGAAATTGCATGATCTAAGTGATTATTCGCCCGGAATATGCGTGAACGATTATTGGTAATTGGTCCTATTTGAGCTTCAAGAGTGGCTAATCGTTGTTCAATTGCGTCTTCAACAGGATCAGGAACTCCTTCACATACTTGATTTATTAACGTTTCAAGTTCTTTTTCTAAATTCTTTTTTGTATCAAGTAAATCTCCTAGCTCATACACCTGGGACTGAGTTTGTGTTATGACATCTTGCAGTTGTTGACATTCTCTCTGCGCAGCTTCCTCTTTATTTAGTACTGTGAGATATTCAACCCTTTCTTTTTCTAATTGCTGATCCTTAGTTCCTTTCATCCGTGCCATGAAAGAGGTGACACTCAATTTTTCGAGCTTTTCTACATCACGATACTCTTTTACACGTTGTTCTGCAAGAGACTCCAACCTTTGGCGTGCTTCTGTTAAGGATTGGTTTAAATTGGCAAGATAAGCTTTTTGTTGTTCCAATTCGTCAGGAATGTTCCTTAAATTTTCTATTCGTTCTTCTAATTGTGTAAATCTTGTTAAGTTATTTGTATCTAATTCCAGTTGTCTTCCAATTTCTTCCTTGGCTTGTTTAACAATTGAATTCGTTCTTAGATTAAATCCACATTTATAACAAAAAATATCTCCTATTTCTACTGTTTCTCCGCAATTTGGGCATTGAGTCATCTTACAAATAACCTTCCTTCTTTTTAATAAAGCAATTTAAGAAAAGTTCATTTATATTATCTTTACGGAACTAATCCAATGTTGATATAGATTGTACCCTGATGTTTAGTTAGTAGGAACTCGCTTCATTTTCGTTTCTTCTTGATTATGAGATTTTTCAAGATTAAAACCT
The DNA here is from genome assembly GCA_020353515.1 of Candidatus Heimdallarchaeota archaeon. GTDB lineage: Archaea > Asgardarchaeota > Heimdallarchaeia > Hodarchaeales > Hodarchaeaceae > Hodarchaeum. The sequence goes on along the minus strand of CP070695.1, from coordinate 4,358,315 downwards.
TGGCGTTGAAGGAGAGACAAAATTGATTCCTTTTTCCACCATCCTTGGGAGTATTTTCGACTCTGGTGTTCTGACCATGAATATTTATCATAATCTATCGTATCTTTTCCTTTCTTTAAGGGAATTTTCGCTTGTAATTTAATGTAATATCCCTGGGTGATATATCCCTCATCCATGTTTTTCATACATTCACGAATTTCATTTTCAGAAAGATCATGATACGAATCCTCAAAAGCTGTATACTTCAAAGGATAACGTGGTCTAACATCCGTTTCTGCAGTATAATCGGGATATCCTAGACACAGACCGACAACAGGGAAAACTCTGGAGGGAATACTGAAGACTTCAGTTATAATGTCTGTTTGTAAAGGTGCGCCCCCTAGTAGAACAGATCCGAGGCCGACTGCATCTGCAGCTAATATGACATTCTCTGCAACCAAGGTTGCGTCTTGAATACCTAGCCATAAGAGCATCCCGTCATCGTAGTCGTATTGATAGTTTCTCTGTTTAATTATTTTCTCAATTTTTCGGAAATCAACTAAGAAAATCATTAAGAGCTGGGTAGTTGAATAGACTCCAATTCTTAGCTTCTTCATCTTCTCTTTATCACGTGTATAGACAATACTGTACAATTGAGCCGCAAAAGGAGCTTTAATTCCAGCTTCCAATATTTGATTCAGAATATCGTCTGTAATGGGTTTTTCAGTAAATTTCCGGATCGATCTTCGATTATTAATGACCTTGAAGAGATCATAGCTTGATTTGTCTTGATTTACCATTGTTTAATCATCTGGAAAATCTGGTTATACATTTACTCAAAATTCTTTTTATTAGGTTGATTCACAACGAATCGCTCTTAAAGTAGAGAGACATGCTTAAAAATAATGTGGTACGTTTTGATCAGCTTATTGAGGTTTTTTCTTGAAATTCTTCCGCTATGAATCGTCTTGCAAACTTTGAATATACAAAGGCTATCACAACAGAAATAATCCCTAAAATTCCGAATCCTAGGATTTTAACTAGGTCGTCAGGAATCTGGGCAAGATAAATTGCACTATATACTAAACTGATGCTAATAATCAAGATCCCCAATATTCGCCATTCTCTTTTATTAATCCAAAATCCATACAGAATACTCAAGAAAGCCGTCGCTGCTGTAGTGAAATAAATAAACTCAAGTAATGAAACAGTAAATAGCCAAGCGATAATAATAGAAATCAATAAGCCGCTATCACTTATTATTGAAGAGAATAGTAATCTTGTTTCAATAACAAAGTAAATAGCAATTAATATTGATAAAATCATCATAGGTAGTACATTTGTTATCTTGAAAACTTCTCCTATTCTTAAGGTCAGTTGAGAGGCGTAAAAAAAGAAGGCAAGAGGATTGATTATTGCCATAATTATAAGAGAATCTTCAGGCCATGTCTTACGGCCTTCAAACTTGATTTTCCAAAGTGTGAGAGAGGACGTCACCCTCGTTGATTTGCTTAATCTGACCAGCAAACCATGCAGAATTAATTGGAATACTAAACCAATGAGGAGGTGAATATTGTAATCAAAAGGATAACTAACAAGTAATGGTAATCGAATGATTAACCCACTTGCATAAAGTGTAAGAGTATTAACTATAGCAACATGTGAATCTAATCCAAATAGGGTTAAAGCAAACACCAAGGGGAGTACAACCATTGAATCAAATAATAGAAATACCAAAGTTGGGCTCCAAGCAGTAGGAAAGAATATAAAGCACAAAGTATTATTGATTAATCCTAGAAAACAGAGTACAAGAAGATTTAATCCAATTTGTTCTTTATTTGAATATCTAATTGAAGGATAAAAGAATTTCAAGATGGAGAGGGAAGTAGAAATAGATCCTAATGGTTTTTTACCAAAGTAGAGTCTGGCAGAAATATAAACTAGACCTAAGATCAAAAATACCAATTCAAGAAACCATGCGTATAAACCCTGTTGATTACTTTTCAAATACAAGAATTGAAATAGAGTGAGAATTGATGCTGAAATAATAAGATAACTGTCAATTAAGTGATGAAACAATCTTCGAGCAACCATAAAAAACCCTAGTGAGAAGGGAAAGAATATATTCACAAGAATAGCTGATAGAATATTCCATGAACCTATTGATGTTGTTAACAAAAAATTTCCAGAAAGCTGGAGTAATGCAACACCAGGAATGAAAATAAGATGTCTATCAATGGCGTGATCTGTTTTTTCTGAAGTAAGAAAGAACCAAAGGATTATCAGTTGGACATATCCAATTATCACAAAGGCCAGATGAATAGGGTTTATTTCATCTATTAATCCTAAGTAAATATATATTATCGTTGGAGAGGATAAGGTCATAATAATTTTCGACAAGCTATGTCTAATGTTAGGCTGAAAAATCTTGACGTTGATAGTAACAACAGCAACTATCCATAGGAAACCTATAAAAGTCCAATTATAGCTATTTTGCAATCCTAGAAACTCAAGAAAATCTATTCCCCAGTCTAAGAGAAATGTTGAAATCCAGATCCCAATATTTGAGAAAGTTTCTTTCATTACCATGAATGAGAATATGATGGCTACAAATAAACAGTTAATGATTGCATAAATTTCCCGAATTTCTTGCTGCTGCAAAGACATATTGGATATGCTTTGATTAAACAGAATAAACAATGGAAAAGCAATGAACCCCAAAACTACGCCAAACAGATTCTCACTCTGTTCTAATATTATTGTTATTAAAAAAAGAATAGCAGAGGAATAGGTCACAATATCAAATAAGGAAACTTTCTTTATAAGGAAATCAGGCATTTCTAATGTAATACTTCTATTGGTGCTCCAAAGAATACAAAAGAGTACCAAGTACATTATAAAAATATCACTTGTGACATAATTAAATCTGGATATTATGAAACTAATAAAAATCGGTCCGATTGCAGCTACTGATAGATGTTTTCGATTAATATAGTCCCAAAAGCAAGTTTCGATTTCATCAGAAGGAAATTTTTGAGCAATGATCCAGAAAAAAAATGTCAGGTACAATAAAACGGTAAGAATACCATTTATTTCTGGAATAGTTTCAGTAAAAGTAATATTGTCTACAAATCCAACTGATATCAACCATAATAACTGGGTAAGAAGAATAAGTGAAAATGCCACGGCTAGATCTTTTTGATAATAAGCCAACCCTAGAAATGCAGTTGTGAAAACAACAAGATATGGAATGAATATAAGCCCACTAATACTCTTAAATGTCAATAAAAAGAAACTGGAAAAGATTGGAGTAACCGAGGCGATCGAAAGATGATAACGAGTAATGATTTCGTAAAATTGAGGGGATATGTCAAAAGGAAACCTTAGCGTAATAACCAGATAAGTTATACTGATGATAACTACCAAAAAGATTGTCGCATTTATATCAGGATATTCTCTTATAACTGAATGAGTTGATAACACTTTAGAGGAGTTTGGAAGGAATATAAGCAACTGAGCCATCAATTGAACACTTATAATTAATATAATATCTTTTCTCAAATATCCAATTCCCAGGAAAGCTAGTATAAACGCAATATAACCAAGTAACAAGATCTCGATTGAAAAAACCAAATCATTGACGAAAATCTGAGATAGTATGTGCCAGAAAAGCCATAAGGTAAAAGTAAATCCCTCTATAAAGAGTATGCTCGAATTGTGGCCCCAAGCAGTACCACATGAGATAAGAATCAAAAACACACACAGTATTAGATATAAAATCTCATATTCAACGCCATAAACAGGACTTGAAGGATGAAACCGAAGGGTAAATAATGCGATGTAATAAATTCCTAATGAAAGAAAAGCAATGGAATAAGCAATTGGTGGAATGTGGTGGCTCCGTTCTTTGAATCTTAATAAAATGAATGAGAATATATGGAGAGATACTCCTGAAAATACAAGTCCTATAAATGTGAGAAGTGCAATCTCATCTTCTGTCAGTTTCATTTGAGATGCAGACCAAACTACTAGCAGTAAGAGCGCAAATAGAATAATACCGATACCAACCCATCGTAACCAATTAGCACCAATAGTAAATTCCCACCCTTCGTCTGGCCGAAATCTATCAATCCACTTTTTAAATGGCTGTTGATATAGAGATTCAATTGGTTGATTAATCGGACTAGGTATTTCTCGAGCTGGAACGGAAGGTATTGTAGCAATTTCTTCAGATATCGTTTGCTCAATCGGAGGAGGAAATATCCCTGCATTTCCCTGAAGGGTTTCAAGAGTTCTCCTACTAAATCCTTCATTTACTGCCCAATTCAATAAATGGGAATAAAATTGAGTGGAAACTATTTTTTGCTTTTCTTCTGCTTGAACAGAATTAGAACGATCAATAATTATTCCAATGTTCTTGCTGATAAATGTTTGTGAAAGTGGAGTTTCTGCATATCCTTTCTCCGTTAAAATTCTTTGAGCTGCCATGAATGTTTTCCCTGAATAAGCCATAAGAATTGCCCATTCTTGTAAAAACTGAGGAGATAAATATTCATTATTCGCTGTTTGTTCTAGGAAAAAATTGAGTATGTCTCTTGATTCTTCTAATTGATCAAATAATGAATAAAACTGAACTCTACCTTCTTCCAAGGAAAGATTTGGAAGAGTCCGAATAATTTCAATAACTGACTCTTGTGCTTTTGGAATTATTGGCGTAATTTCTAGTAATTTCTCAATAGCTGCAAGACGAGTTTCAATATTCGTTAGTCGTTTTACTGGACATTTACTATTAACGCATATGAAAAATTTTTTACCAACAGCGTCTCTTTGACTCTGTAAAGGGTGGTTGCAAGATTCACAACTTCCTCCTTCTTTATAAATCAATGCTACCATACCCTATAGACAGATATCTCTGAGTATAGAGGGATATGGGTTTTAATGCTTTTAAGGATTTACTATAGGGGGTGACAATAATAATAATTTACTGGATTAATCCTTATTCGACACTAATTATTATTCCTACTGGAACGTGATCTGATCCCATGACTTCATTCAAAATAAATGCGGATTCCAACCTTTCTCTAAATTCTAGATCAATAAGAAAGTAATCAATTCGCCATCCGATGTTTCTTGTTCTAGCATTATAGCGATAAGTCCACCAAGTATACTGCTCTGGAGACTGATCAAATTCTCTGAATGTATCGATATACCCATGTTCCAATAATTCAGTAAAAAAAGCTCTTTCTTGAGGTGAGAATCCTGCATTATTCTGATTTGTTTTAGGATTCTTGAGATCGATCTCCTTATGAGCCACATTAAAATCTCCACATAGGATTATCCCTTTATTTTTCTCTTTTATTTTATTTAGATAAGCAAGGAGTGTCTGATTAAATCGTAATTTATAGTCAAGTCGTTTTAATTCACGTTGGGCATTGGGAAAATACAAATTAATTAGAAAGAAATCCTCGAACTCTAATTGAAGAAATCTTCCCTCAATATCGAACTCTTTCACTCCTAGCCCTTGTAGAACCGATACTGGTTTGATTTTGGTTAAAGTGGCGACTCCGCTATACCCCTTCTTTTTTGCTGAACTCCAATAGATGCGATAATCAGGAAGATCAAATGAGAAGGATATCTGATCTGCTTGAGCTTTTGTTTCTTGGAGACATAAGATCTCTGGGTCTCGTTGTTTCACCCATTCAATAAAGCCTTTTTTAATACAGGCTCTGATACCATTGACATTCCAAGATAAAAGTTCCAATAAAGGGCACATTCCTTGAAAATAATCCAAATCAAAACATTTGAAGAAAGGATTCTAAACACTTCGATAGAGGTAGAGCTCATCTTAAAATTTTAGTTAAAGGCATTTCAGTTCAAAAAATGGCTTAATACACTTTTTTCCTTTTAAGAGTCATTATAATTACTAGTAATGCCAAAGTAGGATATAATAAGGACAATCCTGAAGTTTTAGATTGAGTACTACTTATATCATTGGACTGTTGAGTTTTTGATGCAGTATCAGACTGTGTAATCGCTGAACTTTTAGATTGAATGACAGCAGGGATGATGTATCGTGATAATAGTCTTAGAGTGATAGAAGACTCAGTAAAAGAAGCTACGATGTTCTCTTCTGGTAATACATAAATATAATGACCATTAAGACCCATCGCAAAATGACCAAAAGGATCATTCCACCAACAGTAGCCATACCCACTGAATTCCGTTGTTACTGACTTTTCTACCCATTCTTTCGAGATGATCTCTTTTCCATCTAGCTTTCCCTCGTTGAGGTATAAATACCCAAATTTAGCTAAACTTCGTGGAGTTAAGAAAAGGTTGGAGTGTCCTCTATTTATCCCATTACGATCAGTGTCCCAGATCACTTCACTTGAATCAATCCCTAGAGGAGAAAAGAGATTTTCTTGAGCAAATTCAAGTGTTGTTTGTCCTGTTGTTCTTTGAATAATTGCTGAGAGGAGATGTGTAGCTCCAGAACAATATTGCCAAACCTCTCCTGGAGCCGCAACCATTGGTTTATCTAATATATATTGTACACTGTTATTACTATGCAACATCTGGTCTGCAAGGTCTCCCGCACCAGAATAACCAGAATCCATCTCTGGCCAATCAAGACCTGTTCGCATTGTTAAGAGATGTTCAATAGTCATTGCCTCTTTTCGTGAATCCACATTTAAAAAGGTCATTTCGGGAAAGAAGTCAAGCACCCTCTGGTTGACATCAGTAATATAGCCCTGATCGATTGCTATCCCTATCAAAGCAGATGTGAAACTCTTTGTAACTGAATGGGTTTGATGTTTGTCTTCTTGGATATACTGATGATAGTCACTACTGAAATATCCTTCCGCAACGATGACTCCATGACGCATCACACACAATCCATGAATAACATCAGACCATGAATCAATGTATTCAAATAATTCATTCAAGGTCGTAGAATTCATCCCCTGTTCTTCTGGAGTTGAGGTTGGCCAATCGTCAACATATCCAGAAGTTATCAAACCATGGTCACCCCAAAGTTTTACTCTCCAGTCCCAACTCCCTGATACTATTTTTGTTCCATCTGAAGAGAAATCAACAGAGCAAACGACATTTTCGTGGCCAGTTAGAGAAGCTATTTCATTTCCCGTTATAATATCCCAAATCTTAATAGCAGCATTGTGTATCCGTGAAGGGAAATGCTCTTCGTCATACTCTCCTTCTCCTGACACAAGTCTATCATCATTAGAAAAATCTACTGAAAAAACCTTCCTGTTATGCCCAGTTAATGTTCTTATCACAGAACCAGAGGACACGTTCCAGAGGATAATTGAGGTGTCATCACAAGCTGAAGCCAATATTTGTCCATTCGGAGAAAATTTGATTGATCTAACATCATCTGTATGTTCAGTTAACGTCCTTACCAATGTTCTAGAGGCTATATCCCAGAGTTTTATTGTCCCACCATCACTCCCAGATGCTAAAAGGCTACCATCAGGTGAAAAATCTAATGTAAAAATAAATTGATTATGTTCCCCCAAATATAAAAAGTTATTACTTGTAAAATCCCACAAGTTGACAGAATAGGTTCCATTGTACGCATTTTCAACAAATGCGAGTAATTTACCATCAGGAGAAAAACAAGCTCCTAGAAGTCTGGCACCGAATTTTGATACAGTTTTTAGTAGCGATCCTGTAGAGGTATCCCAGAGATAGAGACGTGCTTCTACTTCCCAACTCTCCGATCCAGGAGGATTTCTAAACCAATAATGACCGCTTGAAGCCAGTATCGACCCATTTGGTGAAAAAGATATTTCTCTGACTACCTCAACTGGTTGATGTCTTAATAGGTGTACTTTCTCCCCGTTCGATGCATTCCAGATGATAACAGTGCCATCAAGACTTGCAGATGCTATTAAGGAGTCATCAGGAGAGAACTTTACGTCCCCAACTGGTTGAGAATGACCTAGAAGTGTAGTGTGCTCATTAGTAAAATTAGTTATTTCTTGTGACTGTGAGATTTGGCAATGTTGAGATGAAGAATCAGCAGTATTACTTATCTCTAAATTTAAGCTTTGATTTGAAAATATAATAACTAAAAACGATAACATAAGGATAGTGAATATCCCAACTAGTCTTTGTGTCATGTTTTTCCACTCTAACTTTTCTTTGTGTTTTTGAAATTCTCTATTAAATTATAATACTCCTCTATTGGAGTATCCCAGGACTTAGTGTTTTCATTATAGGCATTGTAAAGATGATGACGATTATTATAATAGAATGGGACTATTTGGAAGAAATAAGATTGTAAATAATCCTTTAATAAATCAAAACTTTGTAAGAATTCCGAAAATTCTTCTGTTCTCATTCTATAGTAGAGAATGAATTTAGTTTTAGATTCAACAAAGATTCCGACTTGAAAGGGTAATTTACAAATCGAAGATATAACCAATGAACTCTGTTGGAAATCTTTCATTTTGACAAAAAGGTAGATGAAGTGGATATCACGCTCTTCAGGACAGAAGAAGTTGATTAGAGGCCCTTTAATAACTCCTTGGTCATATAAAAGTTGGACTCGGTTTCTAACTTTAAACGCAGATAAGTTAAGCTTTTTTCCAAGTTCACTATTAGTCAGTATAACTTTTTTATTATGAAAGGCATCTTTTTTGATTTTAAGGAGTTTGATATCAATTTCATCAAAATTGATCACCGTTTGTTTCTGTTCAAGGTGTAGATTTGCGAATAAGTCAGTTGAATGTTCTTGAACTAATGTAGTTTCGATTTCCTTCTCCCATTGTTTCCAATCCCATCTCCATTTCCCTGTATGAGGATCATAGTAATCTAATTTTGGATCACTTGTTATATGATCGCATATTTCATAAATTTCAAAATCAGAAATCAATTCTTCTGTCCTCAATTTCTCAAGAAACTCTTTTGGATGAGTTGAATCAAGAGAATAGACGCTAAAACATAATATTCCATTATATCTTCCATATGTTGAGGATATAAGATAGAAGAAAGGGATTTTTTCTAATAATTTAGATATCTGACTTGACTTACATGTCTCAGATTCTTGGATTACAATACAACAATCTCCCAATCCTAGACGTCTCTCATTCATAAAAGGATATATCCGTAATAATCCGGTGTCTTTCAGAGTTTTCAGACGGTAACTTATTGTTCTATCTGGAATATTTATTTTCTTACTTAAGAAACGGCTAGATGACCCAAATCCATATTTATATAGAGCATTTATAATTCTTAGATCTTTTTCATCTAATGTCTTTGTTTGGATTTGCATCCCAATCTCCATATATTTTGCGCAAGCTCTATTTAAATATCTTTGCGTAGACGAAATAAGATCAAAGATCTAGATAAAGCTTGGATGATCTTAAGCGCTATAAAATTCGGTAAAAATCTTTAAAAAACGATTTGATGTACCTATAGATGATCAAAACCATTACAAGGAATTCTAAAGCCAGAAGTATCCACGCTTGAATAGAAGGTAGACGTGCTTCAACAATTAGAAATGAATGAGCTGAAATAAATCCAAAGAGCACTGCTAAGGGGGCTGCATATAATACAAGGAGGATATTTACCCAAAGAATAACTCTTCTCAAAGTTTTTGGATTTCCTCCTATTAGTCGAAGGATTCTTAGGTCTTTAATAAGAATAACTCTAGCGATTAATCCTGAATATGCAACTAAAGACAAACCAGCGGAAATCATTGCTGGAATGAAAGCTATTGATGAAATTAACCAGAAATTATTGCTTCTAACGAGATAGTTTGATTTGTAATTGTCTAATGAGAAGCATTTCAGGTTGAAAGCCTCTACGAGATTGAATATCTCAGAATTAGGTTTCTTAATAAAGACTACATTATTTTGATTCTGAATATTATTCACTCTAGCTAATTCTCCAGAATCCATATAAACACAATGTCCACGAGCAAACGGATCCATAATCACTCCTGCAATCTCAAATCGTTCTACAATGCCAATATTGTCTCCCTTTGGAATTATTGAACCTACTCTTTCTTCATTAAGGTATGATCGAATCATTCCATCACCGATATAAATATCAAGTCCTCCTGGGGGAGCGAATGTTATCCCATAATAATCAAAAATTGAGAAATTAGATTCATCAATTCCCCAATAATAAGTTTCAATGGTAGTATCACCACTCCCGATGGGTGTTCCATTTTCAGTTTTTATTTCAGTAATCATTCTTGCTATTCCAGGGATTAAGAGTCGAGCTTCAAAAGTACAGTTTACTGGTAATTGGTTTAGAAATTCAGCTGGAATTGAGTATCTAGAGGATAATAACGAAGAATCAAAGCGAAGTTCTTCCATTGGATCATATAGTTCTTTCAGCAGTGATTCAATTTCAGGATTTGTAACCACATAAACCTCTGTTCCATAACCACGTTCTATATAAGCACTAGTTGTATTGATGATTATACTCCCTCCTAGGATACCAAATGCGGTCAAGAAGATTAACATAAAAGTTCCTCCAATCATCACCCATGAAAGGATTCTAGATCGTTTGTTAAAGAGATATGCTAGGCGAAAACCAATTCTTCCTTTTGTAGGAATTCCCCAAATTTTCTTTTGATTAACTGTGACAACTTCATACTGACCATCGATGATTTCTCTCATTTTTTTTCGAATAAGTAGGTTGACAACAAATCCTGCTGCAAAATATGTTCCTATAATCTGGAAGATGATGTAGACAAGACCAAGGGGAAGAATTTCTTCTAATACTATCGTATCAAATCCTAGGAATAGATTAAAGCTAAAAAGACTTAGTATCCCTCCAATCAAACCGATTAAACCAGCAATGAGAGTAATTAAGAATATTTGTGCTAGAGGTATACGCTGAATTCGTTTGAATGTGCCTCCCAATGCGAGAATTACAGCTAAATCGTCCATCCGAGCGACAGTCAGGAGACAGCTTAGAATTGTAGCAACCAGGATTCCAGTTACTATCGCAAATGATAAGAGAAAATTGAGATAACCATTGAAGATTTGAATGATTGAATTATTAAAATAAGCCCGATCTTGTCCTAGTTGTGATTGAATAATTACAGCTAAACCATACATGATGATTCCTGAAGCGGTGATACAAGATTGGACTGTAATAAATAGTAAAGATCTGGGTTTTTGTCTCCATATGTCCTTTAATGCAAGATTGAGACTACCCAACTGACCTCAATCCATTTCATAAGGACTTAATTTTCCGTCACGAGGAACATAGATTTTGTCTGCTAAAGGAAATAGCTTTTTCTCGTGAGTTATTACAATAAGATTCTTCTTACCTTTCAACCTGTGGAGCTTATCACTAATAATCTTAGTTGTTTGTGTATCTTGATTGGATGTTGGTTCATCAATAAGAAGTATATCTGGATCCAAAATTAATGCTCGGATAAATGCTGTTCTTTGATACTCTCCTCCTGATATCATTGCTGGAAGCGAATCTGCTCTTTCACTGAGCTTGAACTCTTCCATTAATTCCCAAGCTCTTTCCTGATACTTATTTTCTGAATCTTCTCGTTGTGAAAGTTCAACAGGTAGCAGTATATTTTCCAGTACTGTTAATGAGTCAATTAAATGCCCAGTTTGAAATACAAAACCCACATAAACTGATCTGAAAATCGCTAGTGCTTCCTCGGTCATTGTATTCAATTGATGATTTAAAACTCGTACACTTCCCTGATCTACGCTAGTGAGTCCGCCAATGATTGATAAAAAAGTTGATTTCCCAGATCCAGAGGGGCCTGAAATTATTATGAACTCGTTTTCATAACAAGAAAAGTCTAATTCATTCAAAATAGTAATTTTGGTACTCCCTATAGAAAACTCCTTTGTTATATTTCGGGCTTCAACAGCGACTGGGATTTCACTATTTGAATTGGAGCTCATACCAATGATTCACTAAATAGTGTCTTTTTAAGGATATTTTATTAATTGTGGTACATTTATTCTACCTTATTTTCCTTAGCATAATAGTAGTACAGTTTTTTGACTGCAGAAATGGAAAAAAATTATAACTCAAGGATTTCTAAAGCCCACGATGAAGAGGTGAGCATGATATTCTCAAAAAAATCTCAGTTAAAGCTCATTTACTTTTTTTTAGCTACAATGCTGTTTTTACATTCATTTCAAGGTTCTCAAAGTTGGAATCATGAGAAAAATGAAAATAAAGTGTATTGTATTCCTTATTCAGCGTTAGATACCTTTTTCATAGATTTTGTTGGACAAACTAACTCTGGGACAACTACAAGTACAGTTATTTCACTGGAAATCATTTTCAACCAAATTTCCAAAACTACCTCCTATTCATTAACACTACTTGATTGGCAATTATTATCTACGATTCAAATTAAATACGGAACGTCACCTTTCTTAACATATGGAGAGATATTTGGATTAGGAGTAACTAAGTACTCAGTACTACTGTTAGTCGGAACAATATACTTGGAGAAACTGAAATATCAAGATGAGAAGAAGTCATTATCGAGAAATAAAAATAGACTAATTATAAAAGCCAAAATTACTCAAAATCCTGGAATTAATCTTCGTGAAATACAGAGATCCACAAATCTTGCGATGGGTGTAATTCAATATCATATTCGCTCTCTTGAATCAGGGGAATACGAAGTTGAATCATTAAGATTAGGTCGTTGTAAACATTTCTTTTTAAGTAGCGCAAGGTTCTCTATGGAACAGAAATTATGGTTTTCTCTTAGTAGGAATAAGAATATCAAGAATATTCTAGAAATATTGATATTATCAGATGGAGATTGTTCTCAAAAGGACCTTTCTTTCTTTACCGGGAATAGTAAGTCTCTCATTTCCTATTATATTAAAACCCTCAGACTTAATGGTGTCATTGAGGTAGAAAACAATCAGTTAAAAATTTCCGAATCTTTTATTGAAGTTAATCGTCAGGTTCTTCTTGAGAAGTTATGATTCAGGATTCCATGAATTTTTAGACTTCTTGAATTTTGTATTGACTTTTGGGAGGTTATAAATCAGTATGAAACTAAATTTTTGACTGTTTTTGTTTTAATTTAAAGTGGTGAAATCTAAGATGGCTATCGTAGAATTGTCTATCTTTCAATTGGTTGGAATAACTTTATTTGGATTTATTTTTGGAATTTTTGAGACCTTGACGAATCTTCTTTACTTGGTTACTAAGAATTACGATCTTCCAAGAAAACAGCATGGTAAAGAACTACCTGTAAATGTGACAGATGATCAAGTTTTCCATAAGAGTCTTCAAATGCTTTGTTTAGGTATTTTTCTTCTCATTATCAGTATATTATCATCAGCAATTGCCCCTCAATTATTCATCATTGGTGGAGCAGCAATATTTCTTAGCGGATTGATAGATTATTCTAAGTTTAGAAAAAGGGATATGTTCATTGTTTGGATTGCTATCTCTATAATTGCCTGTGTTTTTTCATTAATAACAGCTGTTTAACTAACATTTAAATCTAGAACAAATAGGGGAGTTAGCTCCATTTAGCTAATGAAATATCCTAATTTCCTTTTTCAATCTAAATCCCGATTGAAAAAGGAATTATTTAAAAGAGAATCATGTATTTCGAATAATCAATTCAGCTCATTTTCAGATTAAAAATCGAGTGGAAAACTATATGAGTGAATTTGGGCTAATGGACGAAATATCTTTACGGATATCTGTTCTAAGTCACCCTGATGGCCAAACCACTCGATATATTCAAAATTTAACTAAAAGATACCCACAGAATTCGACACATGAGAATATTTCTGTTATTTCTGCAAATATATCCTCATTTAGGTGGCCCATTCTAAATAAAGAAGTGAAAATAATCCTGGTTCAACCAATCAGTCAATATTTTACAGATAAGTTACACAATCGTTTCTATAAATCATCTGGTGCAATGATTCTCTTTTCGGATCATGACTCTGAAGTTGCTGCTAAAGTCTTTTATCAAAATTATCGAAGAACGGCTGGTTTAACAAATCCTGTAGCTTTTGTTGAAATAATAGATGACTCAAATCGAATCATGCTAAATGAACCTGAAATGCTAGAAGAACTACCAAATGAAGTGTTTTATTCGATAAAAAAAGATGATGTTTATTCTTTTAGTAGGGTCTTGGAGTTTCTTGCCTTTAAATCATACAAAGAAATGGTCAGAAGAAAGTAGTTATCAGTAGTTTTCACTGGCCTATAAACATATGTTTAAATACTTCATCTGCACTGTATTACTTGAAAGACAGAAATGTGGAGAAGCTAGTCGGTCATCAGAAGTCGCGTTGGATGTGGTAGTGGTCTTGAGGCTTTCCAAGCGACACTTTCTGTCTTCAATATAGTAGTGAGGGGAATAGGGATAAACGGTCTGTATTAATATGGAAAAAAACATTAATCTGTTATATTCTATCTTATTCAAGAAGTTTTCATTATAATTAAGAAAACTCGCTAAAACTAACAATATAGGAGTAAATATTAAGTCTTGTCTTTTATAATATAGATTTATGGGTATAAATATCCTTTTTTACGTCATATCATCCATCAGATATTATTACGATCCGAAAATTAGGTAATTAAAAATAACTTACCGAGTTCACTAATAGAATAATTTGATGGGTGGACAAGTAGATGACAGAAAATTGGCTGTCAACTGAAGTACCAAAACAGGTTTTCCATGAGTGTTTGTTTCTGATCACATCTTATGATGTAAAATCGACCTATTGTCTCACATTGAAAATTTGGAATGAACCATGTCCACCCCGTTGTCCGTATTATAAAGCAGGATCACCAGGAAGTCTGGAAGAACTCGAAACTCAGAAGTTCATCATGTCTTGTCGAAAGTTTACTAGAAGATTAGTTTTAAGAAAGAAAGCTTTACCCTATTGTAAGCAATACTTTATGTCAGAACCAAACTGTCAGCAGTGTGACTACTTACACAAATATGGTTTCTAAAAACTAAGTGTTCTTAGTTACTTCCCTTCTTGGCTTTTCAGATCTTGAAACGTTCATAAGATATTAATAAAATGGATAATGCCCGCAATACTTTCCTTAATTCTGTTTCTGAATCTAAATTCTTGGTAAGAAAGTATTTTACGCCAAAACCATAATTTCCTCTAGTGACAGGGGTTAAATTCTCAATAAAAGTCCTGATAGATTGCTCTAATTCGGCTAAAGCTAATGAACCAGTAGTGATGTTATCTTCCAAGCCTAAAATCACAAAAGGAACAGGGCCTAGTCCATTATAACTCCATAATTCAGAGACATGTTTATTTATTATCGTTTGAATGTCATTTCTGTCAGTGAAGGAAGGAAGCAGTATAATTCCTGCATCGGAACCGTTAATATCGGATTTTATCATTTCAGAATGTCGGTTTGTCGATACAGTCTTCAGGGAAAATTCAATTTCTTTACCTGCCACTGTCAAGAGATATCTTTCAATCTCGAAGAGATTTTCAAAGGCACTTATTATTGATACTTTGTGATGGATTGATAATTCTTGAACTGTAGATGGAGGAGATAATGATGGTTCAATGATTGTCTCAGTTGTTTGATCTTTCTTATCTTCCTTTTGAGTTGCCTTAGAGAGGGATGTATGTTTAGCGAAACCATCGAGGTCGATATCCAATCTATCTTCTGTTTTTTCTTTTTCCAGTACATTTCCAAGTTGAATTTTGCTTAAGGTGTCGTATATTGATGAAGTACTTGCTTTACTTAATTTTCTTTCTATTATAGCTAGATCGATCTTTTCTGTTGAGTTTTTAGGCATGATAACAACCAACAGTTAGTTATTGAATTATAAAATACCTCTCAAGTAGATATTGATCACCAGACACTGATGAAATCAAATTATAAAAGAGTATACTTGATAAATAATACTGTTCGACAAGTGTTATTTAGTCATACTATTATTTTCCATCAACCGTATCATGACTTTCTTCAGAATTAATCCTAGAATTTCGGGAATGATTAATAATTACACAACTTTTGTTTGTTTTAACTGGATCATAATAAATTCAAACATATCCGTCATATAGCGGCCCAAAATGTGGAAATATCTCCCTGTTTCTTGAAAAAAGGCCTTAAGCTTATCTTTCTCCTCTTTGTCTCCTTCAATTTTCTCAACTTCGGGGATAAATCTATTATTCATAACTAAGTTGATTTGATTGATTTTATGACGTGATAACTGTAATCTTTGGGATATAAAAACGTCTAAATTCATAATAGGTTCATAGTACTTTCTTCTATCATTAGGTTTTTTAACCAAATTGGCAAATTTTTGTCGTAACAACAATGTAAAGGCTTCAGACACAGCAGCTCGACGTGATTTAGTAATTTTTATCAAATCTTCTTGAGTAATTGGACTTTTGCTAAGATAAAGCAAAAAAAATGCATAAGCAAGTTCTTTGTTGACTCCGCTACTACTTGTTTGACCCATACTTACCATTTCACCAATAAAGTCGCGTTGAATTTTGGTTAGTGAGTCCGTTTCTTTGTATTCGTTAGGAGTTTCATCTAGTGTATCAAGTTCTAAGTGTAACTCCTCTTGCGTTAAAAAATTACGGATATCTGGTGTTTTTTCTGGATTCTCAAAATATTCAGTTAAAACCTCGTCATACTTTTCCATAACAACACGAACAAAATGATTGTAGGTATAGAAAAATACTAAGAACTCTTTAACATGATTAGTTGCTTCATCTTGTGGTTTTAGTCTATTTAATCTCTTTATCATAGCTGGTACAAATTCTAAGTTAAGATTGATTGTTTTTAGAGCTCCTCCGAACATTCGTTTCACATATTCTTGAAAAGAAAGGGGACAATAGTAATATTTTTTCTTGTCACGTGGTTTGCGTGTCTGAAGAACAGGAATTCCACGAGGATCATTGATCAGAAGTGAGAGGGTTTCAGAGATTGTAGTCCGACTTAATCCTGTTAAATCTATTAAATTATCTTGGGTTATTTTTTCTTTTTCCATTAAGAGAGCATATACAATTAATATGATGTTAGGATCATGCCAATCCTGTACTTGAATCATAAATTGCAAATAATCAATCTTTAGTTGATAAAGCGCTGTATTGATATTATTTTTCACTTTTTATCCTCGTTTTAAGTTGATTTCAGCAATTCAAGTCATTTAATTCAATTATAAGGCATATTTTAAATATTTCGTTAATGTACTTTAATTTACCAAATTTCCAAAATTTACGCCTATAAGGAAAAGTATATATACCTGTTTTCTAACATGTTTCCCAGAATTGCGTCAATTGTGCAAAAATCAATAATGTATAGCAATATTCAAACGGAGTAAAAAAAATTGAGTACTGAAGCAATCCTTCAAGTATCAAACTTGACTAAGGTTTATGGTCGAGAATTTGGCCTTGGAGGTAAAAAATTTGGGTCACGTGTCATCGGAGCTCAAGAAGTCAGTTTTGACGTTAAAAAAGGAGAAATCTTCGGTTTTTTAGGGCCTAACGGTGCAGGAAAGACCACCACTATGAGGGCTATTTTGGATTACCTCAAAATCCAGACTGGCACTGTCACTATTTTCGGACTTGATCATCACCGAGAACGGTTTGAAATTCGTAAAAGGATTGGGTATGTGCCTGGTGACATGGCGTTATTTGAGAACTTTACTGGCGAAGAACTTCTAATGTATTTTAGCAAATTTCGGCCCATAAATGAGGAATTTCTTGCTGAGCTTCGACAAAACTTTAGGGTGAAGCTTCACAAGAAGATCAAATCTCTTTCTACAGGAAACCGTCAACAGGCTGGCCTAATTGCAGCGTTAGCTGCGAAACCTGATTTTCTGATCCTCGATGAACCTACAAGTGGACTCGATCCTCTTATGACTGCACATTTCCACAAAATTATCAGGAAACTCAGTAAAGAAGGATACACGATCTTTTTGAGTTCTCACGATCTTGCTGAAGTTCAGGCGGTCTGTGATCGCGTGGGAATCATTAAAGAAGGGAAAATGATTCTTGTTGAAGCCGTTGAAGATCTGAAAACAAAATTCATGCAGAAGGTGCGGATAACTTTCAATGGATCTTCAGTTCCTTCCGAAGAAGAAATCAGGAAATTAAACACAGTCATTTCCGTTGAACAGACGAAGACGAACACCTTCGTGTTAAAGATTAAAGAAGATGTCAATGAATTGTTGAAATGGATCTCCAATTATGATATCAAACGTTTTACTTGTGAGGATGCAACTCTTGAAGAAATTTTCCTCCAATTTTATGAGTAGGTGATGTAACAATGGTACATGTTTATTTGAAGAATCTACGAAAGTCTTGGTTAACTGGTTTAGTACCTCCTTTGGTTGCAGCAGCTTTTGTGGGTACAGTTGCTTTGAGTTTTCCAACTATGATCAAAACTATTCTTGAAAGACTGGAAGCAATGAGTAATCCCATTTATAAAGTTATATTAGGTGATTTAGGTCTTGAAGGTCTTGGTTTGACTTGGCAAGCTGTCCTGTTCATGTATGGCGGAGGTACTATGAATATCCTTGTCCTTTTCGTTGCTCTCTTTATTCCAGCTCGAATATTATCCACTGAGATTGATAAAAACACCCTAGATGTAATGTTGAGCTATCCGATTCCAAGATGGCGGTATCTTTTAGAAAAATATGGTGTTTATATCACGTACAGCCTCATATTTCCAATGGCTATCGTTGTTTTTATGATTGGTTTGACCTGGGTTATGGATATGTTGTACCCAGAAGGATTTACCTATAATGATGTAGTTTATCACTATGTGATTAACAATGATCTTGTAGTCAATTATGCACTCGGAATATTCTTACTCCTCTTTGCCTTAGGGGCAATATCCTTATTATGTGCAACCATTTTTCTCGACTCAAATAGGTCATTGACTGCTGCTGGGGTATTAATTGGAGGCCAATATATGCTAGATGGTTTTGGTGGATTGCTAGATCCTACAGGAGAACTTGGAATTCAAAACTTTTCCTTATTCCACTATTTCAGCCTTGGTACTATTATCAAGACTGGAATGCTTCCATTAAGTGATGTAATCATCGTTGCTGGAGTAGGAATAGTTGCTTTAATTAGCGCGCTCACCATCTTCCATAAGCGAGAATTCGCGATATAGGTCTATCTATACCGCAAATTTCCCCTTTTTTATACTTTAAGAGGAAAAAGTAGTATTACTACTTTCCTTGCATTTTTTTGTGTTTTCGATAGAGTACAGCACTAGCTATTAACAAGACAATTTCAAGACCAGTTAAATTAATTGGTGCCCTTATCGAGATTTGACCTGGTTCACTTAGCTCTGTACTACTTTCCTCTTCTGATGTTTCCTCAACCATAGAGGTTGTGGGTTGTGTAGAGGATTCTGGTAAGAATAGAATATAGATTACATAGTAATTTCCTTCGTTATCATTTATAGCTTCATTATTGGAGTCTGATGCGTCACTAGCCTTGATATAATACCTTATTTCCGTATCTTCTGAAAATGATCCTATGCTTACATGATAGGTTGTTCCTCCATAAACAGCCATTGGTATTGAAGTCCATCCCATTTCATCATTTACTTGGAAATATATTTCAGCTATAGCAATCCCTGCCTCATCTTCAATATCAGCATACGCATTAATAGTATCTCCTTCAATGGGGTCAGACGGAGAATGGTACACATTTGTTATTGTTGGATTAATGGTATCAATAATCACTATATGTTGTTCCATTTGTTGTATTATTTTCTCCAATCCTTACCATGTTTTATTCAATGTTATTCTTCTGTAGGAAATCATTGATTTTCTGATTGAATTCATTAGGATTTTCCATATTTGACGTATGGCCTGCGTTTTTTATGATGTCAACATCACAATTGGGTATTAAGCTTTGTATCTTCTCTGCATGCTTGAAAATACTTTTCGCTTCGTGTTCACCATTGACTACAAGTGTAGGGACTGTTATAAAAGCTAATTTCTGTAACTTAAAGTCATATAATGAGCCAAAAATTTTCAGGTATTCTTTTTTATTTAAATTTAGCATTTCATTCTTTTCATATTCAATAATTTCTTCGTTTCCAAGCCACTCTTTACTTCTGGTGAATTTTCCCAACCAAAATGAGAATTTTATAAATCTGTGAACCCCCATCATCCGTAAAGAAAGTAACATCAGCCATTTTGGGCCAATGAGATACCTCATTATATAATCCCAGTGCGTGAGGGTAATAGTGGCCGCTGTGTCGGCTAATATCAAAGCAGAGAGCCTTTCAGGATATTTGGTCGCGAAAACTTGTGCGATCATTCCACCAAGACTTATACCGCAAATTATCGGTTTATCTATATTCAGTGCATCAAGTAAATTAACCAAATCATCAGCATAAAGGTCAACTGAATATTTTTTTCTAGAAGAGGGGCCTGTTATTCCGTGTCCACGTAAATCATACACTAGAGTTTGAAAAGATTTTGAAAAAAAATTTACCTGATTCTCCCACATTGTAGAACTAACGAATGCTCCTTGAATAAAAACGAAAGGGGCTCCTTTTCCATTGATTTCATAATGTACATTAATATCTTCTAGTTCTATACTTGGCATACGTAAACCTCAATCGTGTTACGCTCCCTTTATAATCCTGAGTTAGGTGCTTTCAAGCTTTTGAATTAGTTTAATGTATGTTTTCATTGCATCCTCTTGTGACATTCCTTTTCTTGAGGCCCAAGCGTCATATTTGTATCGTGCTTTAATTTTCACACGCCCAGGTCTCTTCCCTGTTACATCTCCAACGAGAGCTTGTTTATAGAGTCCATACATTTCGAGCAATATTTCAGGTGGTTGATTGGGTAAATTACTTGCTCGTTGTACTGCGTCTTCAAATTTTGCTTTAATTGTGTCTTCAGACATAATTTTCTACAACCTTTAGTGGATGTGATTATTAGATCAAAGGGGGAATGGTGGTGGCATCTGTAGTGTAGCAGGAATTGGGTATTTCGCAAAACGTTGTTGCCTCATCCCATCAATGATATCTTCTGCTTTTTCTGGAGGTATTGTGAAGAGCATTTCATTATCTTGAGTGCCCGCAAAAACCCGATCCCCATTTCCAGGCACAACAACTTGACATTCATGAGTATTAAACGTTCGTATGATTCCCGCGGTACAGGAAGCCATTATTCCAGCCAATTCACTTTTTAATTTCTTCCCTTCCTTATACATATTTCCCTGTAATAATCGCATAATCTGAGCTGGGTTTCCATACACTAATATAACATCTGGGACGATCTTTGTTCGTGTTAAGGGTGAAACTACTACTCCTCCATATTTCCCTGCTTCTAATCGATCTAAATTTTCCACGATTCTTTGTGTCCCAATCTCATCTGAAGCGTAACCAGCAATTTGAAAGAATTGCGCCAATTGGGATTCATCAATGGGTGATGGCCATCCATAAGTTACGCTAGCTCCAGGGCACCCACTATCTTCTCCTGTTATTCCCATTGTCCACCCATATTTACGACAGATAGACAATGCCTGACAAATAGCAATCTTTTCTTCAGGCCGTCTGGTTCTTTCAGGGAATTCTGATTCATCCTTTACAAATTTTATCGCAAGCGGATATGTTTGAGGCCTAAGTATTTCCTCTAATGATTTTCCTATTTCCATCCAATTATCCATTTTTCTATCTCCTTGATTCTTCATTTAATTTTCTTAGCTATTGTTCTGGGATTAAATATCCAATATTATTTTTACCATATCTTAGGTATTAATCGGTAACGTACTTTTTCAGTATATTCCTTATATCCTTCCAATTCTTTTATTAATGTCTTTTCTTCATAAGTTGCTCGAACAGCGATAAGAATAACGACAAGTACCGCTGATGGTAGAGCAAGAAATGACCCAAGTGCTACTGGGAAGCAAATAGTCATGATAATGAATCCGATGTACATCGGGTGGCGAACATACGAATAGGGGCCTGTTGTGATCACTTTTTGCCCTTCATCTACTCCAATTCGTTTTGATGCGTAAGCATTTTCCCGCATTACAATGAATAATATTGTAAAGGCAAGTATCATCCCACCAAATCCAATGAATTCGATTGCTAATGGAACTCTGAAATTTGACCACGGAAATAGATCAGTTAATGCAGGATTCACGCTAAAAGCAGTAATGAGAAACATTGAGAAAAAAGTTAAACCTGTAATCAAAAAAAATACTGTATCGAATCCTTTTTCAGGCTTGATTTTGGACCGAGATAACAGAATTGTAGGATCTTTTTTCCAGAAATAAAGGACGATTACCATCACATAGAGAAAGGTAATGATAAGAAATATCCAAGCTTCTATCCATTCTATAGAACCTGCGGGTACAAAAAAAAAATACCATAAAAAATAAACCCAACTATTACTTGGACAATAAGTCGTGGAAGAGAAAATTCTTGTGACATACTAAATCCTTTATTCAGTGAATAATAATCATGATAAAAATTTTTCTTCAATTATTAAAGATTAATAACTGCTTTAGGTGAAATGTTAAAAACACCTTTTCACAATGTCATAAGAGAAGATGATCCAAGACAAGCTCTTTGAATGGTGTGAATGGTGCAAAAAACGGAAATCAAATTATAATTGTGCTTTTTGTGCAGGAAATTTTTGTGAAAAGTGTATCATTGAGACGAGTAGTGGTGAGATCTACTGTAAATCGTGTCAACTTTCAGCTGTAAAGAGTGACCAAGCATGTGATTAGTCTAAGGAGAAGGAATTTTGGTTACTATGCTTTTACTAGAATCTCTTACTGTTTTCGACTGGATTCGTATTGGAGTAGCATTATTAAGTCTAATTCCTGCTACTATTTTTTGAGATACTATTTTCGGACGAAGATTTTTGATTATCTGTTATATACTGAGATGTGGATAACACTTACAATTCAACAGTTTTCTGACGTCATTCGGATCAACCTTTCCTCACCGGTGGTGTTAGTATGGCAAATCGTAGATAGTACATTTATGATATTTTTCTTGTTTATCTTCGTTTATACAATACGAATGAAGTGGGATCGTCCCCCTCTAATTATATTGCTTATAGGAGTGATTTGGTTTTCTATTATTCAGACATTCATTTTATTGTATGAAGTTGTGAATCTTCCCGAGACGGGACTAGTATTGTTTGTTAAGATGAGGAAGTATGTCGATTTTCATTCCCCTGATGTAGGGGTAGGATTAATTACCTAAAATGGAATTATTTTACTGGCAAGTGGTTTTCAACTACTATTAGAGGGTTATCGATTTTTTGTATTATCGCTGTTCATTTATGTTTATCTAACAACAAAACATGTGATAACTGATAATAGAGTCCACACAGCGAGAAATTTATGGGTTATTGCTACAGCATTAGGGTGTATGCGGCCTATTTTGAACCTTGGTCATAATTTATCTTTGTGGATAACAAATCCAATTCTTCCCAGTTTGTTTGATTTTCTAGGACTCGCTTTAATAGCTTATACAACTTTACGTTATCCAGAAGCGATCCTCCTTTCTAAAATACAATTCATCCGAGCTATTAAATTGTACAAGGTTATCCAATCTTTTCAAACCCAAAAACAAGTGAATAATTTTGGTTTTTTATCGTTAGTTGAATATCTGAGAAAGTTACCACCAGAAATAATTACAGGATTTGAAATAGAATAAGCAAAATTAATTTTTTTTTAATGAAATGGTTTTTAGAAGATTAAAGTGCCCTTCCTTTGCTGTTTTAGGATTGTTCTCCAAAGAATAAATTTAAGAAGAAAATGAGGAAGGGAGGAAATCAGACTAATAATCTCTGGAGTAACAACACATAATTTAGGTGAAAAGATGAAAAAAAGGGCTTTAATTTTTATTCTATTTTCCATTCCTTTCCTAAGTTTTCTTCCAACAACTTGTAATCCGTTAATAGAACGTACTACTATCTTTATTTGTAATTTTGATGCCTATATCTTTTCTTCTAATCCAAATATTAATTATGGCGATACTTTAGATTTGAAAGTAAGTTCTAATAGTTCTACATCAACATTGCATTATTCCTATCTGGCTTTTCGCGTTAGGGACCTGCCTTTTCCTGGGGAGGTCTTAAGAGTGATTTTAAACCTTAATATTACCTCAATAATCACTGATAATCATTCATTCAATTTTAGAGTCTGGCAAACCTTTTCTTTTGAAGAGAAATTAATAAATTGGGAAAATAAACCAAATATAAATGAAGAGACTTTGGTGAGTGAGGGAACAATCACTGAACCTGGGCGTTATGAATGTTCTTTGAGTGCAGCCCACAATGTTAGAGATAATGGGAAATTCTATTTTAGACTTGATTCCTTTAACAATGATGGGGAAATTCAATTAGCCTCGAGAGAGAATGGCTACTATTCCTCCTCGAGGTTAGAAATAACTTCTGAAACATTAGCGGATCCACAATATATATATTCAGATAGTTCAGATAATTTCATATTTCTTGGTCTTGGAATGATTGGAATATTATTCTTCTTTGGAATCATTGCCATTGTAGGTATTTTCCTTACCATTAGTTTAAGATCCCAAAGAAGACGGTTTATGGAACAATATGAACCACGTTATCCGAACCAGATGGCAAAACCACTTAATAGACGAAATGAAATTAGTTTTTGTTTTAATTGCGGGAGGAGAATTTCACCTAACGAGATATTTTGCTCTAATTGTGGAGTAAAGATTATTTAATATCTATGTTACCTAAATGGTTTTTCTTCTTAAGATTCGACTTTTTTTTCCCTTTACCGTACCTATTGGGATGTTCTTTAGCTGAGACATAACTGAAGCCACTGTTTCATTTCCAACAAAGGTTAATTGGGTTTCTCGCCTGATTTGTTGGTTATCTGGGTTAATAGTATCCAAACCTATGCCAATATTCACCCCTACATTATCTGTAAGTATATACCTATCATGGGGGAACTCATCTGGAGGATTGAAAGACTTTTCATAGACATAGAAGAAAAATTTGACAATAATACTGGTATCATTCAGAAATTGTTTTCGGAATCGCTCTGCAGTTTCTATTGCTTTATGTTCTTCATCGACTCTAACTGCCGTGTAGATGAAATACTTCCGATCTTTAAAGATAGATTGATCTTGGAAGAGGTTGAAAATTTCTGTTAATGAGTACACCCAATGACTTTCTGTCTCCCATCTATCAACTTTTACATCAGCAATATTGTACAATTCTCTTCCAACAAACGGATCTACAATACGTATAATTGTGGAACCGACTAACAGAGGATTATAAATGTTCTCTTTCATCCATTCATTATCATATTGCTTCTCTAACCGAATTTCTTGTGAAGGAGGTATTGGGAAATCATCCACGTATGTATAGACATCAATATGTGATTTCTCTGCCATAAAACACGAATTTCCACAAGTTGTTGACGCGGAAGGTGTCATTTCCTCCTTTGAGAAAAGAATAGTGATACCTTGTTCAAAGAGATATTTGTTTAATTGACATAAAGAATTAAAATCATGAGATTCGTTCTTAATCACTTCCACTATTCGTTTTTCTTTATGGTACATTAGTAACAATAATTCAAGATCCTTAACTCGATTATGATCCAAGTTTAAGCTAAGTTTCCGAATTATTTTTCCGTATAGATCTTGATGATTAAAGAGTAGAGCGTGACGGAATAATAGACTTAATATTTTGATTGTTACCTCAATTGGGTTATTATTTTGAAAACAACTGGGGGAAAGAGAAAAGACGTGAAATTTCATTTCTTCTTAACCAAACCTTTCTTTAAATGCTTCATCAAAAAATCCTTCAGGCCAGGGGTCAATAAAATCTCCCTTCTGATCCAGTTTAAGTTGTTTACAGATTATCCCTTCCTTTTCTTTCATAACGTAAATAACAGAAATATCTGATGGCTTTAGTTGTTGTTTCCGTATTAATTTTTGAAAACGGAGAATAATATGTTCACTGTGTGTTTCAATGATATACTGAAGCTTTTTATTTTCCTTAACTCTTTCATAGAATAACTGAGCAAGTTCTGTTTGTAATCGTGGATGAATATGTATTTCAGGTTGCTCAATACATATAATGTTATCAGTAGATAAATACGATTGCACAATAATTGGCAGAATTTGACTGAAGCCGAATCCTACTTCCGAAATGCTAACATCAGTCTTCAGTGTTTGATCCAATAACCGTACACTGAAAATATCCTTTGTTTCTCCAGAGATTGGAGTCACATTGATGTGATAATCAATACCTAGTTCATTTAGTTTCTTATTAACAGCTTCTTGAATGTCTTTGGAATAAAATAGAGATTCAGCTGTTTTATCGCCCTTCTTACCAACATCAGTTGGGACATTACCAGAAAAAAAGTAATATCTTTCAGGTTCGCGTCTTAAGGGCCCTAAGAAAAGTATTCGAGCCAACTGATGATTTATTTTCTTCCTAGTATACTCAATATTCTTTTTCATTGATGGGATATTGAAATACTCACGGAAAATTGTAGTAAATATCAATTTTTTAATCTGTTCTTTTTGTAAATCAGGTGTTTTTCCTTTTTCGTTTTTTTCAAGAGTAAAATTCGATTTTAACATTAAGAGGTTACTTATAGTTACCTTTTCTTGGAAATCTAACATACTACTGATCCTTTTCTCTTTAATTGAAGTTATTACCTCATTAAAGAGCTGTATTAGCTCTTTACTTGTTGTAAATTTCAATAAATCTGTTGTGAATTCAAAATCTTGTGGTGATAAGTATAACAACAAATTCTTGAGTTCATCCTGAGGCCTTGTTTCCCCTCCCTCCTTTATTGATCTAAAAATATTAGTTACTAAAAAATTCATCATTTTATGAGAATAAATGTCTTTATCTTCTTCTTCAATCAACTGTTTCTTATCTATTTGGGTCATTTCTCCTTCTAATAACTTTAGGGTTCGTTCAGTGAATTCTTTTCGTCTTTGAACTTCTTTAATCAAATCTTCGATAATGTTTGGTTGTTGCAATAATTGATCAAAGGTTTCAACATAATTGATGAAATTCATATTGTAACGATTTCTATCAGCATTTTCTCCACGAAAACGAATCCTTTCCCAATTCTGTATTTTTGAATTAGTAGTCATCCATTCTTTTGCTAACCCTTCAAAACTAGCCATTTCCATTAGATTGTTTTGTAAACGAAAAGAGAAACACATACTATCAATATATTCAGATTCGATCCCGATTTTTATTTCCCGATCTAGATCATGTTTGTGGACAAATTCTCTGAAACTTCCCAATGAGATGAGAGTACCATTTGGTAGTAATACTGTAGTAGGATCTGTGGCTTCAGTAATCGTTTGGTGAAGCAAAAGGAGAGATTGAATTATTGAGGTTTTTCCTGCGCTATTAGCACCAAAAAGTAACGTGATTCGATTCATTGGGATGTTCTGACCAGGATACCCGAATCCTTTAAAATTCTGTAGGGATAAATTAGTGATCAACGTCAATCACAGCCATTTTTTTAGACATTCAGACCCATTCGAGTGTTGGAATAGAATATCTTTGTTTATTTTAAAGAAATTTCTTACAAAACCAACCTAGAGAAGGTTCTTATGTCACTTGAGTAGAGCTTCATGAGATTATAATTAAGCTCATAAGAAATTAATAATATTTTTATAAAGGTCTTTATTTTTCGTGTTTGTAGTGCTCTTTCATCAATATAGGTTGAAATCTTATGTCAGATATTAGTAGTGAGGAAGATTCACAAGATATATCAAAGTTAGAGGAAGAGATTTCCAATTTTTTTGAAGATTTCATGTATGATCGGGGTGGATCACCACTATTAGGGCGAATTTATGCTTTATGTGTCTTATCGTCCCCTGATAAACCCTTACTCCAAAAAGATCTTGTTGAGAAATTCAAAGTCAATCCCTCGACAATTAGCAGAAATTTAAAAGAACTTGAGAATTGGAACTTAATTACTCGAAGGCGTGAACCAGGTAGTCGCGAATGGAAATACCAGGTTGAGCCTACTTCTTTTCGTGAATTGTTGATTCACATCTACGATCAAAGTGCTAATTCTTTACAAGAAAAAGCTGATGATCTAATTAGGATTCGAGAACATTGGGGAACATCGCTCTCAGAGGAATCCAAAGGAACAACAAAAGGGAAACAAGCTCTTTTAGCCCTTGATATTTTGATTGAATGGATCAGCACTGTTGAGAAAGAGCTTGATTCTTTTATTATCAAATTGCAGGAGCGTTTCTTGGAATTAGAGAAACGGCTCACCTAATTAACTAGCTGGATTTTCTACTTATAACTGCTCCACACTTAATACAGAATTTTCCCCCTGGGATTATCTTTTCCCTGCTAAATAGCATGTTTTACTATGGCTTCTATTATTTTTGGCGCCACTTCTGCCGGAATACTATGACCCATTCCTTCTAAAATCAATAATTTTGCTTCTGGAATGACTTCTGCTGTCTCTTTTCCTCCTTCAACAGGAACTAGGGGGTCAGTATCTCCATGAATCACTAGAGTTGGCACCTTAACATTTTTAAGTTCCTCTTTACGACTACCAGAGGCTAAAATGGCCGCGAGTTGTCTTCCAGCGCCAACAGGATAGTAACACCTATCAAAAGCTTGGGTTGAGCGTTCTCGTACAAAATCCTCATCAAATGATAACTCCCCATTCAAAAACCTCCATGTTTTTACTGAATCTTCAATATATTCAGCTCTTTCAGAGGGAGGAGGTGTGATCAGAATAGATATTGCCTCTGGTCCTGGTTGTGGTAGTTCTGGATTACTAGTTGTCGACATAATTGATGTCAAAGTACGTACTCGTTCAGGATAATGAATAGCAATAGTTTGAGCTATCATTCCTCCCATAGATGCACCTACAATGTGAGCAGTATCAATTTTCAATACATCGAGTAATCCAATCGCATCTTTTGCCATGTCTAATAATGTATAAGGGGCTTTTACTTCTTCTCCCTGTTGGACTTTCATCATCATTTCCATTAAATCGGGGATACCTGCATTGTCAAACTTTGTTGAAAGTCCAACATCACGATTATCAAAACGGATAACCCAATATCCATTTGAAGCTATCGCTTTGCAAAAAGCTTCGTCCCACATAATCATCTGAGTACTTAATCCCATAATAAGCAACATTGGGGCAGCTTGAGGGTCTCCAAAAGTATCATACGTTATCTCAATACCGTTTATCTTCACTGTAGCTTCTTCACTTTGAACAATTTCAGCCATAATAGTTCCTCTTTACTTCTTTAATCTGAATACCTTTGTAAAAGTTTTCTAATTTTTCCTTTCTAGAAAATTAAAAGTTTTGGGTGAGAATCTTTATCTTCAGTTTGATGGTAAACTGAGGAAGGAAGATATATCTAGCCAAGAGTACGAATAAAATGCGTAAAAGAAGGCTGATTTTAAGCTAATGACCTCAACGAAGGCAATTTGGATAGCAGGGTTAGGAACCGTTTTAGCAACATTTCAATTAGTTATAATTGGAAATTATATTGTGATTTTTTTGAAGGAAGACTTACTAGCTGCTATCATTATTATTACGATCATTGTTTCACTGAGGAATCTTTTACAACTCCTTTTTCGTGTCCCCTTCGGAGATCTCTCACAGATAATTGGCAGAAAGCCATTGATTCTGTTTGGTCATTTTAGTTTGACTGTTGCGTTGATCCTGATGTCCATTGCAGACCACTGGTTTTGGATCTTATTCTCCATCCTATTCGTTGCACTTGGTATGAGTGCTTTTTGGCCGTGTTTATTAGCTTATGTGTCAGATTTCTCACCAGAAAACAGTTCAGGGGGATCTATTGGTCGAATATTTCAAATGGCTGACTTAGGGTCAATTATTGGATTATTGATATCTAACTTAACTTTGGATGAATTGTTATGGAGCTTGAGGGATCTTTTTGGTCTTGCTGCAGGAATGGCATTCCTCTTTGGATTAGTAAATGTCAAATTATTGCCAGAAGGATTGGATAAAGCCGATAGAAAACAAGTTTCTTGTATTCCAAGAGCAATTATTGACTCTTTTTTCTCAATGCTCTCCTCGTTAAAACATATGACCTTGATAAGAGGTTTAACAAGAGCCTATATTTATCAGTTCATAGTAGCAATTACTGAATTTACTACGTCGACATTCTTGCCCTTACTAATCTTGCAAAAAGGATATACTCGTGGTGATGTCGCAGAAATTGGCTTTTGGGCAATTATATTAAGTATATGGTTTAAGCCATTCTTGGGAAGATTGACTGATAAGTTTCGTTTCATATATGTTATTACTATTACCCTAATCATATACTCTCTTGCTTTACTAGTGTTTACAGTAGTACAGGATTTTCTAATATTGATATTACTGTACATTTGCTTGAATGTGTCCATGATGACCTCTTATATGGCAGAAAATAATGAGGTTTCAAGAAGTGCACCTATAGAATTCCGTGGTACAGCTCTGGGAGCCTTAGGTTTTTATGTCTCTTTAGGACGAACTACTTCAACTATTGTATCAGGGCCCATATGGGAAATACTAGATCTAAATGCTGTATTTTATATTCTTACATTTAGTATTCTTGTTATTACAATGATTTTATTTCTCTTGTACAAGATTAAAGAACAGGATTTTGAACGTGGTATCAATAGCCCTCATAAAAACTAAGTTTAATATCATCAACTACTTTTTCGATCTCTTCTTTGATCTCTATTGGTAAAAGAAGGTCTTGTACCTGGGGTTCAATTACATCTGAGATATCTCGTGCTTGAGCTACTTCGAATTCGTAATTCAATTCTAGAGGATCGATTATTAATTCAAATAACTTAGCTACTTTTCCAGGTCGAGTAGCTCTCCCGACTCGTTGGATTTGTTCTCTTCTGTTTCGAGTTCCAGATGCAATAATTATTGTATCGGCTGGGGCATCAAATCCCTCATTAAGCATTTTCACTAACACGAGTGTTTGGATTTTGCTTTGCCGAAATTGATCCAAGATCTGATTCAGTTCACGATCGTTCATCACTGTATGCCCAGTCAAAACCGTGGATTCTATTCCATGTTCTTTGAGGAAAGAATGAATTTTCATAGCGTGTTTGATGCGACTGGTAAAAATCAGGGTTTGAGACGTTACAGGTGCTTCTAGTAATTTTCGAATAGCTAAAAGCTTGTTACTTGCTTGTCTGGAAACTTTTCCATACGCTCTTTTTCCTTTACGGTTTAAATATTCTTTTTCATCGGAAGTCAGGGGTATATGAATTCGTTTAAAGTAAATAGGGGCAATAAAACCCTCTCGTGCAAGAAGACCATAACCTACTTTGTAAATGATAGGGCCAAGTGTAGCAATTACTAAAGATGAGTGAACACTTTTTTCAATTGTAGCTGACAATGCCAGGCGGCGTGGAATCTCTAAATCTAAGGCGATCTGTCTAAAGGTCTCTGCTTGAATATGATGAGATTCATCTGCGATTAATAACCCGAATTTGTGTGTAAAGAACCCAATTGTATCTTCAACTAAGATTTTTTCACGGAGAGGTTTAGTAGAACTATCACTGGACTTATAAGCATGTAAATCTTGTAAATATTGACTTAAAAGTTGATATGTGGAAATAACAACAGGATACTCTCGAAAAGCTTTTTTCTGACCGTTGAAAATCCCTATCTGACTAACAGGAATTGAAAGAAATTTCGAAGTGAAGTCAACCCACTGATCTACTAAAGCTAAATTTGGTACCAAGATTAAAGTCCTTTCGTGAACATGTCTTATAGCATCAATTCCAATTAAGCTTTTTCCAGCACCAGTAGGCAGCTGAATAGAACCATAGTAACGATTATCCTTCCATTCTTCCATAGCCTCTTGTTGATATGTTCGAAGAGTATATTTTGGCTCCATTGAGAAATTATATTCTTTCGTTGAGGGTTGATATGGTTGATATTGTAGATCAAATAAGGGAGGATGGTCTGTTTTCTTAATAGCTTGATGGACTTCATGCCAGAAATGGTTGGCTCTAAATGCTGCCCAATAATCAACCTGTATTTCATGAGGACCAATTTGATGAATACAAGGAATAAAATCTGCTTGAGGATCGTCCTCTGATCTAATGGCCATGAATCTAGCAAAAACATTTAGAAGAGAGTGAAACCACTTATTAAATTCTTTGTTCCAATGGATTCGTAGACGGTCATCATGGGTTTCTATTGTAATATTGAAATCCTTACTAGCTTCCTTCTCAAGCTTCTTGAGCTTTTCCAATGCACCTGCAGCAAAGGTAACCTTACATCCTGCTTTTCGTAGAATTTCGAGGTCTTCCTGAGCTAGTTGAGGAAATTGTAATTCAAACTTTGTAGCTCTATGTGTTCTATTTTGTTCCCAATACCCATTATGTGTCTTCCATTTTCTCTGCCAAATGTTGAATTGCTCTTGTACCCAAGGAGAATAGAAAAATTTTCTATCATAATCCACAGCATTAGTTTCATGTTCCAAATACAAGAAAAGCTCTTCTACATTGATTGATCTTTCGCGCTCTGATTTATAATGAGGTCTTCGGGTAGGGATCCATGCATTTAGCTTTGTGAAAGGATACCAAGGGAACTCCACGAGAAATGTTAAATCGTCTTGGATTTTCACTTGATATTTTTTCTTTTTCTTTAGAAATTTCTCCCACGCAGCTTTAGAAATGTCTGCGCCTTCTCTACGAGGACTTTGCTTTCCACGTAATCCAAGTGTCGGGGATGAGCATACATGATTGCGAATATTATGCCTGCAAAGTGGTGCAGAACATTTACTACAGCGATATATTCTCTCACCGTTTTCTGTACATTCTCTGCAAATTTCTAAAGACAGGGGTTATACCCATCCTTATTATGAGTTCATATAGGCAAATATTCTCTCTTCTTTTGAAGAAAACCAGTTAGAGAGGAGTTAATTTAAAAAAGCCTTTTTTCAGGCAAAAAAATTATCAAATCTGATTTATTTTCAACTATAGATGAGAATTTTCCCTCAATGAAGACTCAATCCTTTTTTACTAAAAACTTTTGTTATGATTCTTTTATTATCACTCAAGTTCTCATTCCAGAGCTCCGAAAATGGTATCACTCTCTTACCTGATGATGGCCACAGTTCTCACAGAAATTGTCATCTTTGAGAATCATTTCACCACAATTGGAGCAGAAACGAATATAATCACTTAATTCTACAGGAGAAATGTCTAAAAAGCTTTCTAATGAATGTTGAGGAGCAGCTCCAGCCCGTTTCCTGACCTCGACCATTTTTACTTCTTCTGGTCTTTTTAATGGAATTTTTAGGAGAATAGCTAATTGTCGGGCATTAGCAGGAGCATGACCATGCGGGTGATTATTGAAATATGTAAAAACTTCTTTTAATCCTTTATTATTGGCTAAAGATTGTATTCGTGATGCCCATGGAGTTAATTCTTCAAGAGAATACTGATAATTGTACCAAGGCTTAAGGCCATGACCATGAAACCTAATATAAGTAAAATCTGCAGTCACTGGAATAATTGGAGGTAATAATGGTTCATCTACAATACAGTAAGCAGCATTGTATTGTGATAAGAGTTCAAGTGTCTGTTCAAGTCGTTTATGTTCTACCCAAGAGATATGACGGAATTCTACAGCTAGATTGATGTTACTCGGCCAATATTTTAGAA
Source organism: Candidatus Heimdallarchaeota archaeon (assembly GCA_020353515.1). GTDB lineage: Archaea > Asgardarchaeota > Heimdallarchaeia > Hodarchaeales > Hodarchaeaceae > Hodarchaeum. The sequence goes on along the minus strand of CP070695.1, from coordinate 4,324,696 downwards.
AAATCTCTAGTCTCTTAAAATTATCAGCAGAAAACTTAGGAGGTAGTTGGAGTAATGCTGGGCCTGCTTTTTTTCCTAATCCCCCCTCCATGGTATCTATAAATGGTCGGAGTTCTTCCCAATAACCTTGGTTAAAATCGAGCTTTTTTTGATGTGTAATATGACGAGGAATCTTATAGGAAAAAATAAAATCATTAGGAACGTTTTTTCCCCATTTATTTACAACAGCAGCTCGAGGAAAATGGTAAAATGTAGTATTAATTTCCACCGTTGGAAAAACTTCTGCATAAAAGGATAAGCGAAATTGAGGGCCCAGATTCGGTGGATAAAATGGAAGTCGAGTTTTTTCAAGCCGTGCTTGCCAATCTGAGTATCCGAATCCACTCGTCCCAATTAAGATATTTGTAGCCATATTTTGAGTATTCTCCGATTGAGTCCTTTAGTGAAACATGTAGAAAAAATGATTTAAATCTTTTTTAGTAACGGTGATTCACTCACATCATTATAGGAGAAGTTCACTCTTAAAATTTCATTGGAGATACAGTCTCTTGGATACAACAAACAATGAACATTCAGACCAAATCAAATACGTTTATATCGTCCCCCACACCCACTGGGATAGGGAATGGTATTTACCCTTTCAGAAGTTCCGGTATAAGCTTGTCAAGTTAGTAGACAAGTTGTTAGCCATTTTTGAAGAGCATGAATTCTATTTCACAGCTGATGGTCAAACCATTATCTTGGAGGATTACTTAGAAATTCGGCCAGAGAATAAAGAAAAATTGTTACAATATATTCGAGAAGGAAAGATTAGTATTGGACCTTGGTATTTACTTCCTGATATTTGGTTAGTAGGCCAGGAAAGTCTTCTACGAAATTTGGAATATAGCTTTGACCTAGCACAAGAGTTTAATATCCCCCTTATGAATATTGGTTATCTCCCTGATATGTTTGGTCATTCAAGAGCTATTCCCCAATTAATAGGAGATTTAACAGATTTCAAGGCCTTAGTTGTTTGGCGAGGAGTACCCCCAGAGATTACCACAGTCCCATTCCTTTGGAAGAGTAATATGAGTGCAAAGACTTCAATGATAACTATCTACCTTCCTTTCGGATATGGAAATGCAGCCAATCTTCCTGAAGAAGTAAATCAGTTATCTGATGAAATAAGTAATCTTGTTAACCAATTATCCCCATTCTCTCCTATTCCTGCATATCTACTCAACCATGGAACGGATCATCAGGTACCTAAAGGTAAAATAGTTTCAACTCTTCAGCACGTTCAAATTGAAGGGAAGGAAATAACTTTAGGCGTTCTAGACGATTTTGTTGATAAATTTCTTCAACTTATAGAACTACATAATTATGCTCCTCCTGAATTTACAGGTGAATTGAGATCAGCCGCTCGGGCTCATTTATTGCAGGATACCTATTCGGCTCGGATGTGGATTAAACAATGGAACCAGAAAGTAGAAGATCTCTTAACTCGCTATGCTGAACCATTAAATGCCTACACATGGTATTATTTGAAAGAGGAATATCCAACCTCATTCTTAACTCAAGCGTGGAAATGGCACCTTCGAAATCAGCCTCATGATTCTATATGTGGTTGTTCAGTTGATCAGACTCATGAGGAGATGAAATTTCGCTATTCATATGCAGAATCAATTACTGAGGGCATGATTGAGGAAGCATTGGAAGTTTTAGAAGCTGCTGTAACACCTGCTTCAGAAAGTTCCATTTTAATCTTTAATCCAACTAATTGTGCTGATTTACCTATCTATTTCGAGCTAAAAGCACCTGTGAAAGATCCTATACGGAAACTTATAACTCCTGATGGAGTAGAATACGAAGTTCAATCTATTATTTCTTCTTCGGATAAAGTTTGGGAAATGATGATAGGATCAACCAAACTTAAGGCATTAATGAAAATGTTACCAGGCCGTCAAATAATGGGTCTATATATTAATGATGTGAGGTTCTTTGACGGAAAACCTGCTGATATTTGTGAAGTTCATTTATTAGTTGCTGATAAACCAATAGGGGATCTAGATGCTGGAATGCTGAAGAAAAATCTTCTTGAAAAGATAAATAGTAAAAATTACAAAAAATTCCATATTTTAGTCACTAGAGAGCCTGAACAGGTGTATGCGTCACTTATGCCTCTAACCCCCTGGGGATTCTCTAGTGTAACTATAAGTTCCAAACCAATAGGATTAGAATCAACTAAAACATTGTTATGTTCAAAAGATAGTATAAGTAATGAGTTTTATGATATTACTTTTCATAAAGATGGGACATTTGATTTACAAGATAAGGTGAATAATGTTACTTATAATAAATTGCACCAGTTTGAAGATTGGGGAGATCGTGGAGATGAGTACACTTTTGGACGACTTGGACCAGAATCAGTTAAAGTGAATGAAGTAAAAAGAGAAGTTAAAGCTTCTGGCCCTCTATTTTGTGAAATTAACCAAAAAATGAAACTATCAGTATTCCAAGAAGTTGATTCATCAAGAGAAAAAAGGATTGGAAAAGTAGATATCCCAGTCAATACAACTTTCCGATTTTATCGTGAATTGTCACGAATCGACATTAAAACAAGTATAATTAATTCAGCTAAGGATCATAGACTCCGAATATGTTTTGATCTTCCTTATTATTCGCAGCATACGTATACAACTACCCATTTTGGGTATATTAAGCGATTTGGAGACCCCATAGGAAACGAATCTTATATCGAAAAGCCTTCAGGAATCCAACCCCAAAAAAGGTTCATTAGGGTTGAAGATGAAAAAGGTCAAGGTGCTATTACTGTAATGAATCAGGGGTTACCAGAGGTAGAATTAGTGAAAGGAACTCGTCTTGCTATAACATTAGTTCGATCAATTGGTTGGCTTTCACGTTCAGGGATCCCTGAACGACCTGAACATGCAGGTCCATATTATGCAACACCTGGCGCTCAAGAACTCAATAAATCTTATGAATTTAATTATAGTTTTATCGTACACTCTAAACACGAACCGTTTTCTAGAAGTGATGACCATTCGGAGGTATTTTCACTAATACCAACCACCTCTTATCTGAATAACTTAAAGCCGATAGACCACTCCTTAATTCCAATTATCCGTATTCTTAATCCCAATATTCGTTTATCCTCATTAAGAGTTCGAAATGGTAAGATTTACGCTACAATTTTCAACTTGTCAGATGAAACAACAATTTCATTAATTCAATTCCCTAAAACAATTGCTGAATTAAGGGAAATAAAGATAGATGGATCAGAAAAAAATATAATCAGATTATCAGGGAATGAGGTGAATTTATCCTTCAATCCGTTTGAAATAAAAGTGTGTACGTTTGTGTAGTCATTATTCAAGGGTTAAATTTTGTCCTTTTGATGCGAGACTACCAATTTGTTGCCCAAAAAATTTAACCATAATGGGATTGGTACTTATAATACCAATCAATTCATTCATTTCTTCGTTAACCTCTGGTGAAGGCCCTATCAATACCTCTTCATTGTCTCGTACACACCCCCAGAAGTTAATGGTCGTCTGTTTCATTCTAATTTTTGAAGCAAAGACTTTTTTAAGAATATTTTTTGGTACTTTGGCAAAGTCACCAACAATCAATGTACGAGAACAGACAGGAAGTGATAATTTACTTGATGCAATTAAAGTTTGGATTTCAGGATAATCCTGAGGCATTAAGATAGTTAGTGATGCTTTTGCACGAGAAACCATATCTCTTAGTACAAGTATAAATGTAGTTTCTCCATATATTACATCAGTTGTTAAACCGCCTTCACTTTTTGTTGTTGCTGCAGACACTTTACATGAGAGTTGAAAGAGAATATCTAAGCGACGTTTCATTTCACGGATTGAAAAAGTCAGTGCTGATATTTCATCTTCGATATGCTTTTGTTGGCTTTTAATTAAATCTTGAATCTTTTGAAGAGTCTTATTGTCATAAATTTTTTGAAGTTCTTTTTCTATTGTCTCAATCTTCTTTTTAGCTGTATCACGGATTGAAACCAAAGTAAGAGGGTCATAAGCCAGTAAGAATGCTCTTAAAAAGGGTTCTCGTGCAAAATATCTATTGATTTTTCCTCCAGTCCAGTCGACATATTCCCCTCCAATCAGAACGTCCATACATTCTCGTACTTGGATGTAATTTATTCCTGTGAGCTGACTAATTTGTCCCAGAGTCAATGTCCCTAATGATAATAAAGTCATATAAACTAAGCTTTGGTTTTCATTTAAGCCAAGTATCTCAAAGATGGTTTGTAATTCGTCTTCAGTGAGAATTATTCCAACCATGATTGTTCCCAAGTTTTTGTAGAGATTGATCTAAAGGAGTAAGTCTATTAGAATGTGTTTAGAACTTTCTAATCTTTCTTTTTTTAGATTTTTTATCTATTTTTAAAGCTGTTGCTGCTTTCAGCTTCTCTTGAATAATCGAATCCCATAAGGCCATGATTCCAGTTCCTATTAATGCATTTGTATTAAAAATTTCCCCCATATCAGTAGTCAAAAGATTTTTTGCATTGGCTGCGCTTTCAAGAGCAAATTTTATATTTTCTCTCTTAAGATGATAGAAGTTTACATCATAATCGATCCATTTTACGCGAACTCGTCCAAATGAACTACTTTCACTTGTAGTCTCGTAAATTTGTTCGATTCCTCCTGAATACTGCATTGCTAAAGGTCTACGTTGAAATAATAACTTTCCGAAGTCTTCTAAAATAGTTATAACAGATTTTGCATCTTCTGTTCCTTTATCTGTTTCTTTCTCCTCAATTTTTCGCTGAAACACAAATTGAGCAGAAATTTCCCTAGCAATTGCCTTTGCATTAACATCTGTCATGATTTTATGAGTTCTATAGTTTGGATCAGCCTCTCTAATTGCATTGTAAACTAATGCCTCAAAATCAGGGAAATGAAGAAATCCATTGTCTATTTTGAAATGAAAGGTTCTCTCCAATCCTTTCCTCCCAACTAATGAAGGTAATTGATATGTTCCTTTCCTATAATCTGAAATTTGAGTGATCTTCCTCATTATTGAACTTGAGACGCCATTTTGCCATTCTTGTTTGTTGATGTGTTCTTCTAGGTCAATTTTATTACCCACGTATATGATTCGTGGAATATTTGATTGACCTAATTTTCGTTCCGAAATTTTATCCCCCACAACCCTTTGGACTTGCTCGATGCTATTCCAACAAGACAAAGCCCTAGATTTATCAAAAACAACAAGTAAAATATCCTTAGCTCCTGCGATTTTTCCTAAAACAGTCCTGAAGTGATCAAAGATATTCTGTCCGCCTACATCACTTCCAAATAAGTTGATTCTGTATGTTTTATTCTCCCAAAAGTAGGGGAAAATGAATTGAAAATCTTCAAAACCTATTGTTTCAGTATCTAATGATACTGACACTATATTCCATTTATTGTTACCATATCGTATAAGAAAGCCATGACGTTCAGCCCAAGATTGAAATGCTGGATCCACAGTGTATTGATCTCCGAAAGTTTCCAGAGCGACTTCTAATCCAGTATCTTTGGAAGATTTCCTTTCTAAAATTGAACGAGCAGAATATATTCTCTGAAGATAAACTAGAATCTTTTTACCAAACGTTATTAGTGTTTGAGTCTTTCCTGACATTCCATCGCCGATTATCACAACCTTCTTTACATCAACATCAACCATTTCAGTCAAGTCAATATTCTTTGGTTGAAATCCTGTTAAAGAAAGGTTATTCATCTAGATCGCTCCTAATGAAATATTTTTAATCAGCTCGAAATCAATTACATACTCCCCCCTCTTCTCTTTCATTACATTAATCCTGTTTAGGGGTAGACTCTGATTAAGTCTGGGGAGAGGCAATAATCCTAAATCTTCTGATAGCTCTTCAAAGTCTCTTGTTTTTAGAAGATATTGGATTGTTCTTAACCCCATCTTCGATTCATCATTTTCTTCTGCAACAAGAACATATAATGCATTTTCCTGAGATGAGTATGTTCCAAAAGCAACTTTATATCTATCGTTGTCATCAAATATGATAAGAGAAGGAAAAACTCGGATTTCTTCCCCCTTGGGGACTTCTAAATAATCTAAGAGCTGGTGATCTTTTTTCAGACGCTTTCTTATGATTTGACTTGGTTCAAGAAATGGTATTATGAGCTGTACAAATAAGCCAAAATTGTCAAGCTTCTCACCATAAAATTCAACTTCCTCCAAGCGGTAACTTTGATCTTGTAAATCGTCTTTAAAGTACATCTTATATGCAGTTGTAACCTTTAGATTGCATCGGGAGACATCACGCTCTATTTGTGGTGCCATTTCATCTGTTGCTATTCTTTCACTTAATGTCCCAGCATCCTTTAGTAAAACTAATCTTGCCTCATTCAGCAACTGTTGAAGCACAGCATTGAAGAGAATGTCTGGTTCGGAAGCATTCAGTTGATTTCTTTCTATTAAGCCTGCAATTGCTTCTGAAGCATTTTTTGCTAACGGATGAATCAGTCCCATTGGAATATTTTCTTTTGAAATCAGTTCCAAAGTCAAACCAGTGACGATTGAACCTTCAAAAGGATTCTCAACATAAGAAGCTGCTGAATAGATTTCCTTCTCACCTAATTGAAATACAACAGTTTGGAGGGTAAGTCCTGATAAGCTTAAGCCAGTAGCCTTTTTTACAACGTCACTCAGAGTAAATTCCTGTGTTGCTCCTAATAACCGTCGACAACTGACAATTTGACTTTCTTGATATATAACGAAATCCAAATCACTGACTACTTGTTTCTTAAAGTATTTCCTCTCTTTCTCTACCCAATTTGAAAATAGAAAATATATACTTAGTTGAGAATCGCATTTAACAGCTTCAGCAAATACCTCGTATCTATATTTCGAGAATTCTGGTGGTAGGGGACTTGTCTCATAACCTAGGGGTTTCTTAAGATTTCCTACAATTAGTGGTACCATAAAATTTCTAATATCATCTCTCCCTGTACCATTAAATAACAGTCCAAGAACTTCTTGTTCAAAACTTTCCTTCTCTGTTTCCTCAACATTTGGAAGAACTTCTTCAAGATAAGATTCAGTAAGCTCTATAACTGAATTCGCCCAGTTTTTTATCCAGTCTGCCATAAATTCTCTAGCAATAAGGCCTCTTAAACCAGGGTTCTCAACAAGAGAACTAGCAATTCTAGAATCTTCATGACTATCTGAAACACTTGGCCCTAACGCTCGTCGCATTCTATTATCAGCTTCGAGATCTGAAAGGATTCCTCGGAGTCTAAACACCCTATCCCATAATCTAATTTGGGCTAATACGTAATTTATAATTGCTTGAGTGTTATAATCAAATTTTAATTGAGAAAAAGAGCTTCTAAGTGCTTCAACTTGTTTTAAAAAGAAGATTTTAAGGAAACTTGCTTTATTAATTTTCTCATTCTGATTTAGAAGGAGAGATTTCATTGATTCTTCTACAAGAAATATAGTTCCACCATAAATGGTTTTCAATAACGTATCGTTGGGATCTGTGGTCTTTTCTAAACTAATTAGTTCAGTAATTATTGAATTATAATATTGACTTGCTCGAACAAACCAATCTATTACAGTATTTTCAAGAGAAATTCGTTCCTCAATCTCTTGGTCAAATGTTTTTCTTTCTATTTCCTCCTTAACTTCCCTACTTAATACTTTGTTGATTATGAGTTTGCCTTCATCAAAAACAAAATCCAGATAATTTTCCACATCATCCCGATCGGTAAGAATTGGATTCTCTGGTAATTTCACAAAGATATTAAAGACTTCTGAATCTCTAACATTTTCATCAACGAAATATAACCCACTTAATGAATCCCTAAGTCCTTCAACAACAAGTTCATTAATTTCTGAAGACTTTCTCCCTAAAACAGTTACAACATTCTGATAATAGCTAACCAGTTCCCGAGACAGATCTTCCATTTCATTTTGCCAAACACGTTTTACAGGTGACTCAATATATAATTCAAATCCTGTTCTAAGTATTTTTTTTATCCAGACTTTACTTAATACAGATCGAATAATGGAAAAAGTTCGACTAATGTATTTTTGAGCTTCCTCTGCTGTTCCAAAATCTGGAAGTACTAAAGGAACATTAATTTTCAAGTTTTCAAAAATAACATCTAGTTCTATCTTCTTTAATTTATAAGCAGAAGATCCAGAATATCCTGGACTTTCTTGGACAAGGAGATTCAAACGTTCTCGTACTGTTTGCTTGGAGGATGTTGAAAGTCCTTTACTCGCGATATCAAGTATAAACTCATCATAAAACTTTATTTGCCACGAATCAGGATACAAAGTTTCATAAAACTTTTTTATATCAAAGATTTGATTACCAATAGTCTTTGATGCCCCACTGAGGTTCATTATCTTGAAGGAATTAAGTAATGTGGATTCTACTCCTCCTCTTCTCAATCTGAGAATATATGAATAAGCTAATTCTTTTGAAAAATGAGTGATAGTTGTTTCAAGGATATTTTTGTCTGTTTTTTGAAACATCTCAAAAAATGGAAGAAGTTTTTCTTCATCCTCAATTTGATTTAAGACATCTTTCTGAATTTCTGTGATTAAGTCAATAATCGTTATTTCTTCACCCATAGGTACGTTTTTTGACCATTCAGCTATCTTTATACGAATTAAAATCCGCAAGAAATTATCCAAAGTTGTTTCCAATTCTTTTGGATTGAATTCCGTCTTTGGTGCTAAATTGTCAAGATTTGTTGTAAAATCATAATCATAGGTTTTTATTACTTCAATGAAGTATGAATGACCATCAGGAGGATTAGATAAGGTTGAGTCTAGTCCACCACTGAGATAAGCAGTAAAGAAGTTGATAATTTCTTCTTCGGTAAAGCCCACCTCCGCTATTCTGTTTGCAATGCTAATGATCCTTCTTAATCCTAGAATTCCACCAACATTTTGCGTAAAAGATCGATGAATCGCCTCCATAATCTGAGAAACATTTCGTCCCCCTCCAAGAGACATCTCAGGGTAACTGAAATTCACCCCTAACTTCTCATATGTCTCCTTATGCTTGATGAATTCCTCAAAAATTAGCCTATAACACTTTGTCTCATCTTCCTTGTAAACATTCCATATATAAGCTTTTGAGGCCTCTTCGAGCAGTTCTCTTCCTGAGATATCTAGCATTTTTTCAAAATGATTGAGGATCCTTTTTTCAAATTCTGGATAGGGGAATATTTCGGATTTAGCTTTCCCAAGGAGCTTTTTCATAAACAGGGAATCTTCCGCAAGAATTCGTTGAGTTTTATTTCTCAAAATTATAGCTTTAAACTCCTCGGAGATCTCTGATGCCATCTCTTCGTGAGTTTGCAGAGCTTCATCTAGTGAATCAAGCTTTAATGCTTCTTCTACTAGATCATAATTACTGTTAATGAATGAAAATATCAATGAGGGGGTAATTTTCCCTTCAGTGAGTTCTGGATGCCCTTCCTCATAAATATTCCAAAACCATTGCCGAAATTCTTCCCCATGAAACTTATCTTCATTTTCTTCAAATGCTTTGAAAACTGTTAATCTACGGGAAACCATGCTCTGTGGTATGTCATCAAGCTTGAGGTGATCACAAATTGCCTTTAACAGTCTAGCTTTGTCATTATTCAATTGAGGTGTTCTCCTGCAGTATTACAAGTCCTGATTGTTGTTCTTGAAACTTCAATATTAAAAGAGGCTGATTACGAAAATTTTCATTGTCTGAAGAAATGATGACTTTGTTAGTTAAACCTATTTATCTAAAGAGCTCATACTTCCTTAAAAAAACATTGTATTCTATTACCGACAAAATCAAATTTTCACAATTAATTCATAAAAAATTTGATATAGGGCGCTGAACATAAGAATAAAAAAGTAATCTCTCCCTATTTCAAGAATTCTCTCAGTCTTAGATGGTATTTCTGTTACTGGAGGGTCGTAATTACATTCTAGTCAAGCGAACAAATAGGTTTGATTCCTCAATCGGGCACTTCAATTCATTTTTGTCTTTTTCAGATATCTCTCAGACTGTGTCGTGGATTTGAGGAAGGGGAATGTATACCTTTATGTGACTAAGGATGATCCAAGATTATCGGAATCATGAAGACCTTCCCGACAATTTTGTTTCAGCTGATGTACGACATCAGCAGCTGCAACGATGCCTTCGACTTGGTATGGCGCACCTAGATGACGCATTCGTGCTATATCCAGGCAGTTTGGCTTTGATTCAGGGAGATTTGCCAAACTCAATCCTACGTGCTTTCATTACTCAGCTCACGGTATCGCTGCTGATAAGCAACCCTAGTGTTGATCTTGCCTTTGTTGATGGAGCGAATCTATTTCCATACTTCGAGATCTCACTTGAAGCAAGAAAGCATGGCTTGGATCCACTGGGAATACTCGATAGGATTCAACTATCACGTGCGTTTAATTATCATCAAATGACCGAAATTCTTTACACGAAACTTCCTCGACTGATTGATACGAACCCCCGTATTCGTATTGTTTTAGTACCTCAGATTTCGTCCCTTTATCTATCAAAAGAAGCGCTCCAGTATCTAGAATACGACAAGTTAACGTCAACATCCTCCATTCTCGAGCTGACACAGGCAGTGGGGAAGTTGAAGAGCCTTAGTTTGCAATATGACTTGGTAGGAATAACAACTGCAGAAAATGCGCCTCACTCAAAGCACAAAGCGCTTGGAGGTACGTTTCTTTCGCATTCGGCTACTGATGTCATTCGAGTGGCAGTAACGCCTGACAGTAATCGACAGAACTACACACTTCTCTTTACTGTCCAAAAAGGTGGGCCAGTAGTTCAGATAAAACTCTCGCACACAGCAGAAAGGGAAGAACAGCATCAAGTACCCTTAACTCAATTCTGGTGATTCTTATGGGCAGAACTTTACCATCTTACCGTAGAATGCTTGAAAAAGAGCGTGCTCTCTGGCTGGTACATTACGCAAACCGTTTACGTGAACCATATCGAACCAGTTTCACAGATCTTTGGCTATATGCCTTCCAACTAGCAGATGCTGCGTCTGCAAATACACGCCCCATAATCTTTGATAATGTCGTGATGTCAATGTTAATAGGACAACACTCCGAAATTCAAAAATTGAAAGCCGAACTAGCCAGGTTAAAGAAGAGACTGCAGAATACAGGCAGTGATCACAAGGGGGAGACTTAAACAACTTATTGGAACTGTTAACATGTCTCGGATCCGCGCATGGCTCCATGAAGTCGAAGCTGCCGATTGGGGGGTCACTACGCATTGGATCACTAAGAAGAAGGCAATTCAAGCCTTTTATCCCCTCACAGCCGAATTTTTCCTCGCGAAGACTGATCCTTACATCGAAAAACAATTGTTGAGTCATCCCCACATTGAAAGAATAGAAAAAAGGTCGAAGTACCTTTCTATCCACAACCAAAAACCGTCATCTGTGTTTTGTATTCGAGTCAACCCTCGTCGAATCCGAGCTACCTATGAAGACTTACGAAAGTACTGGGGCGAGTATCTCCACAATGCAGATCTGAGCTTGTGGCAACAGTTTTGCTTTCAGACTGAACTTTTCCCTTACGCTTATGCAAAGATCGATATCAGCAACGGTCAGTTGAAGAACTGGCAGCTGCTCGAGTCCTATACTCAAATGGATTATCAACCTGTACCATTTCGTGTGCTCTGGTTCCAACCCTTCTTCGAAGACTCAAGCCTCTCTCGGGGAAAAATAACAAAGATCTTGATACGGAGATCAGTAATTGACCAAGAAGAACCAATTGTCTTCGAAGAACAGACAGAAGCAGAAATCATACGTAACAGCATTCGATATGTCCAACAAGTTAATCCTGATCTCCTATTTACACGAGGAGGGGATACTTTCGTTCCGATTATCGCAGAGCGTTCTACACGGGTTGGGGAGGGGCATCTGCGTATTGGTCGCGGCTTCCGTCCCTTGAGAAGCTATGTGCGACAGAAGGATGAAAGGAGTCGGGGTCACAGCTACATGTCTTATGGAAGAATATTTTACTCACAGCACGGCGTTTACTTTGATGGGGGTCGTCACCACTATGACGTGGGAAATAGTTTTATGTGGAAAGACGGAAATATAGCAGGTATTCATGAATTAGTGCGATTAGGATGTAGTGACCCGCAAAGAATCGCTCGTGGTACCATAGGGACTACTTTGTCCGCCGTACAGATGCGAACCGCTTATTACCGAGACATACTAATTCCCGCGAGGAAGGCGGATCCAGAGTCATTCCGTCCTGCTTGGACCATGGAAACCGATGTGGGAGGGCTTGTGTTTTCCCCCTGGGTTGGATTCCACACAAATGTGGTTGAACTCGATTTTCTGTCAATGTACCCGAATATTATGGTTCATAGGAATGTTTCTCCTGAAACTGTTAACTGTACGTGTTGTACGAACGACAAAAGGCAGCTTGTACCTCTTACCAATTACCATGTTTGCACGAAAAGACTTGGTATCATCAGTCTTTCACTTAAAAACATCCTACGACGACGTCAATATTATAAAGCAAAGCGAAACGTTCATCCAGATTATGATCGACGACAGAAAGTGCTTAAATGGCTTTTAGTGACTTGTTTTGGATATACAGGTTATCGAAACGCACGCTTTGGACGTATTGAATCACATGAAGCGATTTCAGCGTACAGTAGGCATGGATTAACTCTCACTCAGCAAATCGCCTCGCGTTACGGGCTGGAGGTTGTAGCTGGCATAGTAGATTCAGTTTGGGTGAAAGATCCCGAGGAGGAACCAGTCCCGCTCGACAAGGTACGTAAGCTACGTCAAGAAGTAGCGGATATTGTCAAACTACCAGTTGAACATGCCTGCGATTACCACTGGATCATCTTCTTGCCCCGTCGTCATGAACCTGGGATAGGGGTATTAAACAGGTATTATGGCCTGAAAACAGATGGAACGTTCCGGATTCGTGGTATCGAAATCCGCCAATCAAGTAGTCCTCCTTTTATCAAGAAACTCCAAATGAATATGTTAAACATCTTAGCCAAAGCTAGATCAAGAGAACAATTTCAAGTAGCTAGCCAACGGGCTGAGAAATTCATGAAGGAATGTAGCACGGAACTGGAAATAGGAAATGTTCCTCTAGAAGACTTATTGATAGCAATTCGTCCCTCACGTTCTCCTGATGAATATGTCAACAATTCTCGACAAGCGATAGCAGCTAAACAGCTAGCTGCTTTAGGGGTAAATGTTGAACCTGGGATGAAAATCCGTTATCTCATCCTAGATGTTCATGCAAAGGACTACAAGAAGCGTGTGAAGGCAGAACAGCTTTTAAAAGGAAACGAACAATACGATGCTGAAGAATATCAAAAATTGGTGACTAGGGCTTATGAAAATTTAATCCCCCCTGAATTCAGGAAGGAAAACCCAACACTAGAATCGTTTTGGCCATTACGTGCGATGCAGGATATTTAAAATCTTTTTAGTTCTCGTTTCACTCGTTTTTCCTTTTGAATCGGTTGTGTGAGTTTGATTAAGGTTTCTTGGGTTATAGATTCCAACATTTTTAGGATACCATCACCAGATAAAGCATTGGTGTCAAAACGATCTCCCATCTCCTTAAGTAGTTCCTCTGCGTTGGCGGTCCTATGAAGGGCAAATTTGATATCTTCTGGTGTAATCGGTAAATTCAAGCCAAATTTGCGCCATTTGTCTCGTACTTGACTAAGGTGAGCTGAATCATCATCCTTTTTTATTCTACCTCTAGCAGAGTATTGAACGGCTAGGGGTCTAGTTTGGTAGAGTACTGTACGAAGATCTTCCCACACTTGTTCTGCTTGGGTGCTTCCTTCTTCAAGGATAGTGACATTCTGGTTATAGACAAGCTGAGCTGAAATCTCTCTACAAAGGGCTTTTGTATTGACCTCGCTCATTAAATCTGTTTTATATTTGCTATCAAACTCCCTGATAGCATTGTAGATTAGCGCTTCTAAATCTGGGAACGTAATCTGATTGTTCGTGATATCAGCTTTCACGCATTGTTCTTCTTTTTGAATATCCATTAAAGATGGAAAGGAATACTCTCCTCTCCCATGGTTCATAATATCAGTAATTTTATCCATAATTGATTTGAGTGCTCCTTCACGCCATTCTTCTTCTCGAATGTGTTTCTCTAAATCAATCTTATTTCCACAATAAGCTATCCTGGATAAGGTGGATTCATTCTCTGCTGTCATTATCCCAAGAACTCTTTTTATATGTTCAATGCTGTTATAGCAGGATAATTCCCTTGATTTATCGAAAACAACAATCAAATTATCATCAGGACCAGCCATCTTCGCCAAGACATCCCTAAAATGATGGAAGATGTTCTGACCTCCCACATCATTTCCTATAAGTCTGATCTTGTATGTAGTATCATTCCATACGTAGGGAAAGACATATTCAAAATCCTCGAGTCCTATCGTTTCTGTATCAAGACTGATTGTTCTAATATCCCACTTGATGTTGCCATAACGTAGAAAAAAACCCCGTCTTTCTGCCCAACTACGAAATGCTGGATCATCGAAATCCGATTCATTGATGGATAATGAGTAGATCTGTTGAAGGTATTCTATTAATAATTGAGCAAGTGTTATTAGTATCTGGGTTTTACCAGACATTCCATCCCCAATTAATATTAATTTGACCACAGCGTTTTCCATGGCTGTCAAATTGATACCATCGGGGTTGAATCTGACCAAACCATTAAATTTATTTGCCACTCTACTAAGCTCCTTAGCTATTTTTAACTAACCTTGAAATAATAAAAAATATTTTCATTCAGCAGCAAGTTTATCTATCAAATCTGATTTGTGAGTGACAAAGCATTAATACAAAGAATATTTTTTCATACTCGAAAAGCTCTTAATTACAGAAAGAAGTCAAGTTTGGAAGAAAATAGTGGGAATTTGACCATGTATGAATCAAATGATTCAGAAGATAAATTAACTTTGAGAAAGGAATTACAGGAAATATCTCGAGAGAAGAAAATTCTGAAAGTGATACAAAAGTATTTCGAAAAATTAGGACCATATGACCCAAAGACAGGCGTATCCCTGCTTGAATTTAAAACATATCTTACTGACCATGGATATTCTCAATTACGGGAGGATTTTTTAAAAGAGGTTGAATCAAAGATCCAAACACGGTTATCAGAGCTTGATAGAGCTGTAAAAACTAAATCAGAAAAAATTAAACGTCGTGAGGAATTAGAGACAAAGAAGTATAGAGAAGAAAGAATGAAAGTACGCCAAGAAGCTGAAAAAGCTCAAGAACCTATTGAAACTGATCTTGGTAGTTTGAAACAGATCTTATTCATTCCATCATGGCGTAAAATGATAGAAAGGGAAGATTTCAAAGGATTCTACCTTAAACAGCCAGTGCATGCTATTATTCACGATAATGTCATTTTTTTACCTGATTTTGCAGTGACAGGAATCGAAGAAACGCTTGGAGAGGCTTTTATTATGTTAACAGGAGTAGGTGTTTATTATACTCAATTCCGGCTAACACCTGGCGAGATAATTGATGCATTTCGTGAAATTACTGGCATTGTTTTACCGTTAGATATTTATGAAAGAAGTCAAGATCTCTCGGGGTCTATTGTCGATTCTCAAGACCTTTTAATGACGGAATACATGACAACTATTCCTTTCTCATTATTTAATATAGAGCAGACAAAACAGATGTATCTTCGTGGCGTAATAGCACGAAATATTTATCATCCTTATAAAGAATGTTTTGAGAAATTATTAGAAATCTGCCGTGATCCAAACAGTTTGGGGATTGAAGATGGATTAAAGGTATTATCAGGCGGATTAAATAGAGAATTACCACTTTATACTAATGAAATATTAACTGAAATATACATAAGTGGGTATTCTAGACTGATTGCTGGCATTAAAAATATTCAGCCTAAACTCGAAAAAATTATTTCTGATCTCCAGCTTCAAGGACTTAAGGTCCCAATTTTTGAAAAAATCCGTGAAATCAAAAAAGATTTTGTTGATATAGGCTATCCCCGATTGCTCGATTGGATGCCATAACTTAATAGAGATCCCAATTGAAATCAATTTCATGGAGGAAAGCTTGAAACTCAAGATCCCTGCCATCTGGATCTTTCGCAAAAAACTGGTAAATCTGGTATTTATCATTTTTTACTGGTTTCGTTGTAGCTAAATCCTTAACTTTTTCATATATTTCATCTACTTCGGTTCTTGATCTAAAAAAGAATGTTAATAACCAACCACGATCAGTTTTATCTCTTTCACAGAATCCAAACAAAAAATTATCATGTTTGAATATAATGCAGTCTTTTTGGTCTACCCAGATTTTTGCTCCAATTTTATCCATATAGAATTCTTTGGTCTTCTTTAAGTTTGTAGTTTTCATAAAGACGATTCCAGCCATTCCTTACACCTAACTATGGTTTATACGAACAAATGTTTCTATTCTATTAGATCTACACCCTTTTTTTGCGATAAGTGCTTTCTCTTAAGATAATTATCATTGTTATGACTCCCAGTAACGATACTCATGAAATAAATGGATTTAGATCTAGTTTTATTTTGATCTCGGTGGTGAGAACGGTTTTAAGGATAAAGGGAGGAAGTTAATGAGTTTAACTACAGAGGTTCACTCAAGTGAGTGAAGAATATATCAGATTTTTACATATCAGTGATAGTCACTTTGGTGTTCATTACGCTTTAAATCCCAAGAATTTATACCGTCGTGCTTATGGGGATTTATTTTTTCAGAAAATAGCTGGCGTTATTCAAAAAGCAGTTTCAGATCATAAGGTTGATTTCATCATTCATTCAGGAGATTTTTTCAATAGGAGTAAACCTCCACCTGATGTTGTTGATCGGGCAGTAAAGGCTTTTCAACCTGCAATCCACAAAGAGATTCCGCTTTACATTCTTCCAGGGAACCATGAAAGAAGTAAACTTCCTCTAGGTCTTCTTCCTTTTTCAAACGAAAATATCAACTTGTTTACAAAACCAACTTCATTTATTTTTAAGAGAAATGGTGTTACAATCAAGTTAACTGGTTTTCCTTACATTAGAGAATATGTCAAGAAGAAATTCAGCTCACTAGTCAAGAGAGGTTGGAATCGAAGTAATGGAAAACTGACAAGTAAAGTGGATTATTCTATCTTAGTTATTCATCAGCTAATAGAAGGATCATGTATTGAAAATTACACCTTTCGAAGAGGTCATAATGTCATTTCGTTCCGAGAAATCCCCCAAAAGTTTAACTACATCGCTTGTGGTCATGTCCATCGTTTTCAATTTCTTCAAAATGTTAGAATGAATTCTTTCCAATCAACTAATGAATACTGTTCTGTAAAACAGAATTACCCTAACAATTCGTGGCATTTTAATAATGGAAAAAACCCAAATTCACACACCATTAGAGGTCCTGTGATCTCTTATGCTGGAACTCTCGAACGAGTCTCCATCGCGGAGAGAAATGAACCTAAAGGGTATATAATTGGTCAAATAGATGCGTCACGAGACGGAATTCAGTCTATTGAGTACAAATTTCATAAGGTACCAGCTATTAGAATGATATTCATTGATTGGGATTTAAATAAACACTCCATGACAGATTATACAGAACAAACCCTAGATATTCTTTATAGGATCCATAAAGACATATATTCCTCACAAAGTCAAAAATTAAACGGATTGATAGCCATTATGAAAGTAAGGATCAGAGGGAAGGGGAGTTATTCAAATAAAGATATCCAATACCTTAAACAAGAAGCAATACGTTACAATTTCTATCTTACAATTTCTTATAGATCTTAATAGAAAGAATTTTACTCATAGGGTATTGGGCAGGACGATCTATTCCGTCATCCAGAAATCATGCACTACTATCGGAAAACCTGCAATAAAACCTAAAAAAGGGAAATGAGGAAGTGCATAAAAATCATGTATAACATCAATTGTTATTGAGGGTATTTATTGGCCATTTCAGATTTATTCTCAGGTATCAAATTGAAATTACAGCATAATTATCTAAGCTCTTCTCTTGCTAAACTTAATCAACTAGAAAATCTACTATATCAGGGAAAAAGCCATGAGCTCTTGGATACTTTTGAACAGCTAAAAAAAATCGGTGAAATAACACAAGTAGCATCGATTGAGACACAAATTCTTGAAATCCTAATCCTATATGAACTAGGTGAATTTCAATCAGGATTAGACCTCACTGAAAAGGTTATCAACGTAGTTAAACAAACTGAAGATCAATTTTCGGAATTCGATGTTATACTCTTAAAAATAAGAGCCCTATTAGAGCTTGGTGAGTTAAAAACGTGTTTAAACTTAATAAAAAACGCAGAAGAACTTCTCCACATATTTGAGGATAAATTGGGAAAACAAGTCAGAAGTAAAGAATCTGATTTGAACTACTTGAAAGCTCGAATTTTCGTAAGAACAGCAGAATATAACAATGCTCTTGATTTTGTGCAAAAAGTAATAATCATCAGAAAAGAAAACGCTAATCAGTATGAAATCGCGGAATGTCTTAATTTACTAGGGATAATCTACAATGCAAAAGGCGAGTATCAAAGATCAAACGAGTATTTTCAAGAATCGTTGAAGCTTTTTGGCAAATTTGATAATAAGAAGGCAACTGCAAAGATATTAAATAATCTTGGGATGATTTCTTGGAGAATGGGTAGTTTACTGAACGCTTTAGACTTTTTTCAAAAGTGCTTATCAATAGCTGAAGAATTGGAAAACCTTTCCCAGATTGCTGTATCACATTTAAACATCGGTCTTATTTATGTGAATCAAGGGGAATTGAATTTAGCATTAAAGAGTCTTGAGAAATGTTTTGTCATAAGTAAAGAGTCAGGTCAAAAACGTCCTCTATCATTGTGTTTAAATAATATGGGAATGATTTTTCAAGCGAGAGGGGATTTAAAGCAGGCTTTACGTTACTATCAAGATTCTCTAGTCTTAATAGAAGAATTAGGGAATAAACATGACTTAGCAATTTGCTATAACAATATTGGGGAAATTTATAGCTCAATGGGAAGACATAATGAGGCTTCAGATCAAATTAAGAAGAGTTTATCTCTATTTCAGGAGATCGGGGCCTTTCCGGATATAACTTTGCCCTTATTTAATCTTGTAGAGCTTTCAATATATTCTGGATTTCCTCAAAAAGCCCAATCATATTTGCAGCAACTCCAAGAGATCACTGCGACAGAGGAACACAACGCAATTAGTCAAAGGTATCGTTTAGCCAAAGCTTTGGTATTAAAAGCTAGTAAAAGGGCAAAGAGGAAGGTTAAATCTTCCGAGATCCTTGAAGAACTAATATCTGAGAAAATTTTTGATCACGCGCTCACTGTAAGGGCAATGTTTGAGCTTTCTGAGTTATTAATTGATGAATTAAGGGCATATGGAGAGGAAGAAGTCTTTTATAAAGTCAAAGAGTTGATCCAGCGTTTAGACGAAATAGCTAACAAACAAAAATCGCAATCATTGATTATTGATACATTGATTCTACAGGCTAAGCTTTCAATGGTAGAAGGTGATCTGAATGCATCACAGCAGCTTTTAGATCGTGTAGAACTGATTGCAAGTGAAAAAGAGATTCAGTACTTAGATAACAAAGTCCAACAGGAGAAAATATCGTTGAAAAATCAATATGAGAAATGGGAGGCACTTATTCAAAGTAATGCTCCTTTCGGATCACGTTTGGAACAAGCACAACTAGCTGAATACATCAATTCAGCAAAAAAAACGAAAAGAGAATGGGGAATGTGAAGACTCGTGTGATAAAATGTCGTCAAATCCTTCATTGACGACGTTATCATTGTAAGAATTTGATCAAATATTTTTTTACTTTATAAACGAAATATCACAACTCATTTTTATGGAAGAACTAAGGAAAATTAATCAGTAATAATAAGAAAAAAGGTTAGTGAGGTTACAGTAGTAACCTAGGTATTTTTCCTTCGTCTCTTGTGAATAGTGGCAAGAACTAAAACAACTGGAATCATCAAAATAAAATCAGCAGCTGTACCATTAGTTGCAAGTATTGTTGTAGTAGAGGTTGTATTAGTATCTGGAATGCTATCAGATATTGATGTAGTAGGCGTTGTTGTAATAGTATCTGTTGATGTAATTGTAAAATCAGACCTACCTAGTATTAAATACGTTTTTCCTTTCCAATCTTCATAAGCAGCAGCATTCATAACAAAATCATGAAATCCATCATTATTTACATCACCAACACCAGCCACATGAGTGCCAAAAGCATCACCATGAGATTCTCTTGTAAAAGAAATATTAGCTTGGGAGAGTTGAAGTGTCAATTGCCATTTTTCTGTCGGTCTTCCATAAAAAAGATACGCTGAACCATCATTATCATAAACAAGAAAATTTTCTGGTGCACCAATAAGAATATCTGCGTACCCATCGTTATTTACATCATTTACCCCTGCTACAGAAAATCCAGACCATTGGTTAGGGTTCGAACTCACAAAGGAAACATCTGCTTGAGGATAGAGAGTCCATTGTTCAGTTGGTCGACCAAAGTACAAATAGGTTCGTCCTGCATCAGTAGCACCAGTATCATCCATGTAAGATCCAACTAAGAAATCATCAATCCCGTCACCATTGACATCATTTGCCCCAGAAATAAAATCATTACTTGGCCCCCACCATCGTTCATACAGCATGGAAGCATTTGCATCTGAAATAGATTGACTCATCTGCCAGTGATTAGTTGGTCTACCAAATATTAGGAAAACCTGTCTTGAAGGAAGAGTAGGAGGAAGTTCATCTCTTATGCGGTAATCTGTTAAATTAATAGCTAGATCATTATTTTTTTGTGCAAAAACTGCAAAATCATTGTAACCGTCATCGTTCACATCCCCTATTCCAGCAGCATCACCCCCCAAACCGAGAAAGGTTGAATTTCCAATAAAAGACGCATTTGCACCTTGAGGAAGATGAGTGTTTTTGGTCCATTGATCAGTTGGACGACCAAGTATTAGATACACTTGTCCTGTATCCAAACCTCCTTCATCATTCCATTCTCCGCTGATCAAGAGATCATTGTAATCATCATTATTTACATCACCTAAACCATAAACACCATGACCACTCCAATCATCAATATTTTCACCTATAAATGACGCATTAGCTGCTTCAGAAACAAGAGTTTCAGGATCCCATGAAATTTCAGACTTCCCGAAAAAGATGTACGTTTTTCCTGACCAATTCCCATGACGAACGGCGCTAGCAGCGAAATCATCAAATCCATCACCATTTACATCACCAAGACTTGCACACCATCGTCCAAGGTTTTCACTATCACTCTCTCCTATGAACGACACTGATGTTTCAGAAAGAGGGTGAGAAGCCCATTCTTCAGTAGGTCGACCCCAAAAAAGATAGATTTTACCATATCCATGCATCCAAGATCCATTATAATGACTTGCCCCAATAACAAAATCATCAAAACCGTCATTATTGAAATCACCAATACTATAGGCATGAAAACCTGCAAGGTTGAATATTTCTTCGCCAACAAAGCTATACCCAGAGCCTTCAGCCATGAAAGAACTAACAGGCTCTGTAATTAAGGAACTTGCAAAACATATTGGGAATAAAATTATCTGTAACAGTAGTAAGGAGAATGTTATTAAAAATCCTAAAAATAAACTGTTTTTGTTACCAAACTTCATTATCAATCCTCTTCAGTCAAGCAATCTTGTAATTAAACAAAAATAAAAATTTTAGATTTCTTAACCTTATAAGGATTTTCATCTAAAAACTAAGGAAAGTTGTTTAATTTTACTTAATTCAACCTTATGTAAAGGCGCTCACATTACGTGAATTATTATTGAAATCAAAAGCCTTAGGAGAAGACGAGGTACTTCAAAAGCTCAAAAATTTGTTGCATAAAATCCAAATCTAAAGCAAAACAAATTCATTTCATTCCTCTTTTGATCGAAATTTCAATTCTTCAAGCACGATTGCAGAGGAAGATAACCTACCTGTACTAGCTGAAAAGATATCTATAGAGAATAATAGTTTAGTAATCTAAAGATTAACAAGGAAAAGTAATATTAGATAATTTAATCTAGAATTCTTGTTTAACATTTTTTGAGTACAATCTGCGTTTGGTGACATTTGACTAAAATGTCACCTAGTCAGCCAGTACTTAGTAACAAGAATTTTCACGATATTCTTTTGTCAAATAATTATCTGATCATTTATAATTTCTATTTGGAATATCTTTCCATCTGTCCACAGTTCACATGTTCTCTGTAAAGCCCACAAATAGGTGCCATCCCAAGCTAGTGCGTCTGTACCCCATGCCACGGGGTAGATTTTACCAGCAAGAGTCCAATTCGAATACCACTTAGTTAAATGAATTCCAGAATCCCCCCAGAAGAAATTATCCGCCCATACAATGGAACCCCAAAGAGGTGCTCCTTGAAAGGTTATTTCTGAAACCAGATTTCCCGTCATATCAATTTTATGAACGGTCGACCCCGTAAGCGTGTATAAGAAGGTTCCATCACATGCAAGACTAGCATAACCTCCTACATAAGAAACATTAAAAGAGTAGAGAAGTTCTAGGTATCCAGAAGAATTGATGGTGAATTTGAAGATCTTTCTCAAAGTTAAATCATTGACCCAAAAGTTATGCCCATCGGTCGCTAGCCCCCGTGGATTGAAAACAAAGTCATTTCCATAGAAAGTGTTTTTTCCAGTATTGGGATCAATTTTGACAAAATCTTGGTAGGGGCCTTTTGAGTAAGATGCAAGATTAAACCGCCAAAGACTTCCATTCATGTATGTAAGTGCAGCTCCAATAGTAGATTCATTTTTAAGCCGTTTAATAACTCTACGTGTTTCATCAACTTCTGGGTAGATGTAAAGATATTGATCCTTGGAATCACCAGGAATATATCCAAGTTCTATCCGTTTACTATCTGGAAAATCGAGATTTGGAATTGAAACAGTGCCACTTCCGAAATCATTATCGAAAGTGGTATTTGATGTCGTAGGGCCTAACCATACTGGTGCATCTGAAATATTTTCGAACTTGTTTCCTATGATTGACATGTTGGAGAATTCTACCCCAGAGATAGCCCTACCACTGTAGTTCACAAAGTAATTACCTTCGATAGTTACATTTGAGGTTTCAACATGGATTCCGTTATGCCCACCCTTGAAAATATTGTATCGAACTGTGACATTTGGATTCTGGAGTTCCAGGATAAGTTCATGATAAGCATTTCCGTAGAGAAGGTTATATTCAATAAGTGGGGAAGATGAAAAGACCGCAATTCCCTCTGTGTTCACCCATCTCACAATTGAATGGGAAATATTGACTCGAGAATTCCACTGTTCTATGCCTATTGTGCTAAACTCAACTATAACATACTTGAAAACGGTAGCATTTGTTCCTGCACAACTGATCCCCCCCCAGTCACCGTTTATTGGTACTTCTGCGTCCGAAGTAAACCATATCTGTTGAGAAGGAGTTCCAATGGCAATTACCGTTCCACCTGCGATAAACAGACTCACTGAGGTATCTTCTGTATACCCTCTATAATGTTTAAATTCCACCCATGTTCCAGGGAGGATTTTCAAGGTAACATTTTTAGGTACAGTCACAGTATCATATACATGAATAAGACCTGACCAAGTAGTATCTTCTGTCAAAGTACCCTCTGCATAAACCACTTCTCTCTTTAAATTACTGTAATTGATGAGAATTGTAATAGATAAAGTTGATAATATTAGAATAATAGCAATTATTAATGCTTTTAATTTGTTATTTGATAAGGGGGGACACCTCTTATATTTTATGCTCGATCTAAATTATTACACCATAGTGACTAGATTCCTATATCAACTTTTTTTGGAGATAGAAGTACTGAGAAATACATCTTCAATGTCACAACTAAATTTTTACTAATTCTTTTTTTAAATTTGAGAGAGTATAGATTGGATATTATGAGATCCAGGGATAGTTTGCTCAATTTCATCATAGATTCTCTAGGAAAGTAACTAAAGACCAAGAGAGAGATAATCAACCATCTTACTATCTGTGAAAGATTATTCCATCCCA
>CP070695.1:4298466-4300402 GCA_020353515.1 Candidatus Heimdallarchaeota archaeon | reverse complement strand
TTAAGTTGTATATCATCGGGATTAATCAAAGGAAAAGAGGGGTCTATTTCCAGATCATACAAATGGGTTCCCGGTTGTGATCTGGGAATCGTATCTCTTAAGGAGATAAGCGAGTGGACATCCTCTAAGCTAGCCTGGGTATCAATGCTTTTTAATAAATCGAACACTTTATCGATCATTCGTTTCTTGTATGGCTGGAATAGCTTTGTTTCAACAAGAATATCAATTGCCCCTTTGTCAAAAAGGGGAACAACGATAAGCTCTCCTTTGTAAGGTAAGAGGATGTCTCCTGGCTTTAATCGTTCAATATGGTTTTCCTTTTCCCAATTTTCCAGTGTCTGGTTGAATTTATCCACAATAGTCTGGCACATCCATGAATCCTGCGTGAAATCAAACCGCAGTGCTAAGTCTGAAATGATGGCCTTTAGATAATCTTTTTCTAAAAGGCTTTTGTATCTTCTTGCTCTATCTCTTTTTTTCATAATCAGGATCTCCTTTTTGTTTTTAGAATCTTTTTTTTTCCATTTCCATTCCCATCTCCATCTCCATTTCCATTCCCATTCCCATTCCCATTCCCATCTCCATCTCCATTTCCATTTCCATTTCCATTTCCATTTTCTTTTAACTTTACCGTTTGACTAAAATTGTTTCTAATCTTAGCCATTATCCAGCCGTATTCTTCAGTATTGTATTTTTCATAAATTTCACGAAATTTAGCCGCAAGGTTATATGTCATTTTGGCAGACATCCTGATCTGGTTTAAATTCAGTCCCATATCGGTCAATCCTACCACTTTTGTGAATTTTCTCAGGTAGTTTTCGATGCTTTCGTAAGAATGAGCAGTTTTAAATTTAATTTCGGTTTCGGTATGGCCTGCAAGGTATAATTTGATTATCTTTTCCGCATGGGATATTCCAGGCCCAATATCGTGTATATTTCCCCTGGTGGGTATCGGTATCACATTGTTATTGTTATTTTCATTTTCACTGTCACTGTGTTTTTTCATGAGATTTTTTACCACACTTACCGATACCCCTAACAAGAATGCCAGGTCATATTGAGACAGGGTGGCCTTTTGGCTTTGAGCCTGTATGGTATATCTTTGGGTTTTGTTCCACTTCCTGGTATTGGTATGATAAGGCGAATCCGGTCTTGTATCATCAGAGGAGAAAATGGTTAATTTAATGGGAACCATTTCAGAATTACTCAACGGCGTACCCGAAATTGTATCCTGACTCACGGCGTAATAGATAATTTCTCCATCTTTTCGACTCTTATTGGTCTGTGAAGCCTCTTTGTGAAGAAAGCTTAAATAATCGCATATCAGCGCATTGGAAAAAGAGAAGTAATGTTTTAGTATGTAGTAAAAAGCTTCTTTTCTCTCTGATCCGTTTGTCTCAGTATCAAAATCGGAAGCCGTACCCGTACCTTTTTGAGTATTCATACTGGGGTATAATCTTGAATATTCTGTATATCTTGAGGTGGCGATGATGTCTTTTGTCAGCATTGATATTTCGGCTGACAGTGGACCAGGTAAATGTGCGAATGCGAATGATTTTTGATCATAAGGCTCGTAAGAGAATTGAAAAAAATTAAACAAAAGGCCGCACCATTCCAATTTAGAAATGAGCAGTTTTTCCATTATCTCTTTTTCGTTTTTATTCTCTATAAAAAACTCTTTCAACGCCTTTGAGTAGCGAAACAAAGGCGTTTTTGTAAAAGTAAACCATTTATCCGATAGGTAAGTTAACGAAGGGAATCTAACTCCCATTTTGAAGAAAGGGATGAGCCTTTGTCGAATTGATTTGGGGGTAATATTAACCATCTTTGCCAGTAAATTGATATCGATTTTAGAATTTTGAAAAGCAATACTGTCGAGGATATTGACGATGCGATGGTTTTGTAATGCCTTAAGACCGTATTGGAGATAGATGTC
>CP070695.1:4293030-4298366 GCA_020353515.1 Candidatus Heimdallarchaeota archaeon | reverse complement strand
CGAATCTTCTCGCTTGGAGTGCTCTTAATTGTCGCAATTGAGTTATCTTAATAGCTGTAAATATGAATACGAAAGTTAATACGACAATACTTTCCATAAGTAACAATCCAATAGGCGTCTCAAAGAAAATCTTCGTTGTATAAGCCTTGATAGGTAGTTGGTTTTTATCGAGTATTTCATTTCCTTCATTATCTATTGCATAGATTCTAAATTCGATTCGTTCATTCCCTAATACTCCTGTTGAAATATCTGCCATCCATCTACCATTGTCTTCACTCATATCGTATTGCTTAGTCCACCCATCCTTGGTTTTTATTTCAAGAACAACTTGTTTAATCCCGCTTCCTAAGTCATTTGCTTGAACCCAAACTCGTAATGATCCAGGTTGTGTGTATTCTAATTCTATACTTTCAGAAAGCACTACAGGAGCTATAAAATCTGGTACTACATAATAATAAGTTTGATTAACTTCATTAAATGGTGAAGCTTTGTCTCTTACAAAGACAGTAATTGAATATTCTTCATGTGTTTTGCTAAAGGGTAATTGTAAAGCTTCAACTCCAGCAATTTTCCCTAAGACATATTTCCCAGGAATACTTGTGTTTTTGAGAGTAATATGAGAATAATCTTCATGTTCTGTACCATTCTCATATCTTACAACAAGATAAACCTCACTAATCTCACCAAAAGGATCTGAGGCTGTAACATTAACATAAGTTTGCTCTTCAATTGTTTGATGAGCAAAAACCGAGATATTGTGAATTTCAGGTGAAATGGTATCAGCTACCGTCATAATAGGATATTCAGATACGTATTTACCTCCAGATTCAAATAATGAATTCCCCGCATCAGTATCGTTCAAGAAGACTCCAAATTCGATAGTGCCCCCATAGTATTGACTCATATCAAGTGAAAAATTTGCTTGATACTCTCGTAATTCAACATCCGAGATAAATAATGTGTCTTGGACTTCTCCGTCAATTGAATAATTTAGTGCAATGGTATCGACCCCATACCCCCAATCATGTACATTAACCCTGATGATAACAAATCCAGTTCCTGTTTGCTCAACTACTGTACTCTGAATCTCAGGAGCACTATAATCGCCTATCATAATGCTTTGAGTTTCGGATACAAAGCTGTTATTCGCATAGTCATATGCAACAAAATAAAATGTGACATTATCACTGAAATTAAAAGCTGCCTGATATTGCCATCGTGTAAGATTATATCCAGCATTATTAATATCACTAGGGGACTGGAAACTCAGACTAGAAATATAACTGTTATTGTACTCGACCCCACTCTGGTTATAAAGTTGATTATAGAATACTGTGACATTCTTAATCGGAGCCTCCCACGTTCCTTCCGAGAAATTTGCCCAAAAATCAAATAGTGCAATATCTGTCGTTCGCTCGAGTCCTGTGTCCACAGGTTGAGGTGGATTGGTATCA
Organism: Candidatus Heimdallarchaeota archaeon; assembly: GCA_020353515.1. Lineage (GTDB taxonomy): Archaea > Asgardarchaeota > Heimdallarchaeia > Hodarchaeales > Hodarchaeaceae > Hodarchaeum. The sequence goes on along the minus strand of CP070695.1, from coordinate 4,296,912 downwards.
GGGATGTCGTTTATCCCAAGAATAAGTACGTCATCAAACCAAGCATCGAAATATTCGTTCCAATTCTCTCTCGTGTTTAAATAGGCACCTAGTTCAAGGGTAAAATTCGAGATATGGCTATCAACTTTGAAACTGTATACAAACGAGTTCCATACTTCATCTCCAGTAACATTAGCGCCAATTCGGTAATAAACGGTACCATTTGGATTTGTGGTTTCATCGATAGCGTTACCCGCCCAAAAGGAATTATCGATATCTGGGTGTTCAACACGGCATCGAATTTCTTGATAATCAGGGGTGACATCCATAGGAATAGTCTTACCACCTAAAACAATTTCATCATAATTATCAAATCCCCCATCTGGAGTATCAAAGCGCCATTTAAAGCTTATATTAATCATACTATAGCTACTACTAATTGGGAAGTCAATTCTCCAACCAGCAGAGATGTTTGCGATATCAGCAAATAGAGTATCATCAACAAAAGAACCATTTCCATGATTCCCAATCCTAGCAAACAGGGAGGCCCCGTCTCCACCACCAGCGTTAATAGAAGTATCAAGGAGTCCTGCTGTATATAAGGACGGGTTGTAAAGTGCTGTCCCTAGAAGATTGCCCCAGATATCTGATGCGAAATCGTATGACCTATTGATATCATCAAATGTTTGGTTTAGTAAAACAGTTGTTTGTTGTTGTACTGTTAATTTTGGATCGAAATCACCTTTAATTAGCCCTTCCTCATTGGAATCAGAGAGTCTCTTCTCAACATTGGGCGCGATTGGGGTTGAGATTGGGGTATCTCTTATTGCCGGGGGAGTTCCTTGTAAAGCCTGTAATCCATCACTTTGAAAATCAGAAACATTACTCACTTTAATCATAACTAATAAACTACCAAGATTCAGAATTAGAACCGCAATCAAAATTATATTTCCATATTTTTTCAAATTTTATTCCTCCAAAGATTCGGACTCATAGTCTTTACTACCATACATTTTATTAAACGCAAGCATCAACCTAGATACAAATTCACGTAAGCTCCGTGCTTTTGATTCAATTTGAGAAGATGGTTGTTGTGTTTCTACCATCTCACGTATTTCACGGAGCTTTTCAATCAATTCATCTTGAAAAGTCAACAAATTATCCCCCCATTCTTTCCTCAACAAGAGAACAACAGTTAAGTTCTCTTTTCCTCCACGTGCTTCAGGATTAATGACAGCAAAGGAATACCCTAACGCGGTGCATTCATAACTTCCTGTGGAAAAATCGAAGATACCACTTCTCTCTGTTTCTTTAGTTCCCACAAACTCAAGAGTTGAGAAGGATTTATCCGATAAGTCAAGCATCACTTGTTGTTGATCCTCTAGAAGAGGAGGTTCCCAGATAACAGGAACTGGCCCTTGAACTTGATCGAAGAAATTAATTGTAACTCCCAAGGCATATTCGTCCATTTGGATAAGCATCTCTTCCCGAGAAATACGTTCACTTTCCGAAATGATCTTCTCAATATCATATCCAACTGTTTTTGAAGTAATTCTGACACCTATAAATATGCCTGTGATGAGAAGGAATGCACCAAAAAGTAATACAATTGGATTAAAAAGTATAGGTTGAACTGTTATTTTAAACTCTTGAATGTGTTGTAGCTCCTCAGGATAGTATGTTTTCATATTACCTGTTAAGTCTGAAACAATAACTTGAATGGAATAAGCTTGAGGAGTGAAGGTCAAAATATCTATAAAATCGAAATCAAGAGTAAATGATGCTGAATACACCTCTATTCTAGTTTCTGATGGTTCTTGACTACCCATTCCCCCCTGACGTGTTAGATTCACCCAGTGGATTATATTACGGGGAGACGCTAATCCTACTTGAACAAATTTGATACCTAACCCTCTTTCTACAAGTTCAACTTTGATCGTAACTGTACGATCATTGACGACTGGGGCTGGAATATTATGAATTCGTGGAGCAACATGGTCTATAATTTCTTCAACTTTCGAAAGCTGGTTGTTATTACCAGCATTATCAGTTACAATGACCGTAAAGAGATATTCCTCACCAACGGGGAGATTTCCGTCCCATATAAATTCTAAAACTGATCTTAAATCTTCAATCTCACGACTAACAGACATCATATAACTTTGACTTTCTTGAGTGACAGTATTTGTAATGTTAAGGCGAACAGAGCCAGAATTTAATCCTGACCATGTGTGATCCTGAACATGTATGGTGATAACGACATCACCGTCGTTAATGGAGTTTGGATCCTCCGAATTTTCTGTCGTAATATAAGAAATGTTGAGAAAAACCCCATTTTGACTTATGAAGTGAGGACTATAAAGATCATAATTTGCTTCGATAGTCATAATATCGGATTGAGTAAAAAGTGACTTAAAATCACCTGGAAAATCTAAAGTTCCATAATCAGTAACATTAGCGAAGAATTCAATTGTTTCCCCAAACTCAAATTGAAAATATGGATCTAAATCTGTTTGATTGTATGTATATCGAAAGATATACCTGTAAATCCCATATTCTTCTGATAAAAGATACGATGTTGAGTCTAGAGGAATTCTAATATTATCGTTATCATATAACTTAACTTCTTGAATCCCACTACCTTTGTATTTTTCAGCATCATCAGTAGCATCAATAATGATCAGGATAGTACCATTTCCTAAGTCATATGTTTGGAATTCCAAGATGACAGGAAATTGATCATCAACCCAATTAACAGTCAGGTTTCCAATCATAGGTTCAACAAGGTCATCTAACCAATCAAAGTAAACATCAAATCCTGTTAATCCTGTCCTAGAATCAACTACATCAGTAACATTATACCAATGAACCGCAACTCCAAAACTGTAATCAGAAAAAGATGTCCAAGATACATCTTCACGAACAGTGCCATTACTAGTTACGAAAGTATATTTTATATCTTCTGGATTGATTTCTAAATGAGTGCTGACTTCATATTGTAGAGTTACTGCAATATCATTCCGTGCCCCATGGGAATATACTTGATCTGCTGAAAGTGTAATTCGCACTTTATCCCAGAGGATGGTGGCATTGTTTGATACTGAAAGACGACGTTTTCTTATATCATAATTCGGTTCTGATACAATTTCTTGGATGCGAAATTGAACCCAACGACGGGCATCAGTACGATCAAGACTATAATTTCCAATACCATAAGCATTGAACAGAGTATAATATTGAACGCCCGTATCTCTATCGACCAGTGAAGCACTTCCTATGAATGGTTCATTATTGAAGAGATGACGTCCATAACAATATAACGTTCTATTTTCTCCAAAATTCGTAAAAAAGGTACAGCTCTCATCCAAATCTTCAATGGTTATAATTCGTGATTGGTTAAGTTTATCAGAGAAAACAAAATAGATCTCATCCCAGATAATAGCGACTCGAACATTTCTTTCATTAGGTAGAAGATCCAGAGGATTGGTGAATTTTGTTATCGCAAATCGTGGATCATTCAATGTTTTAACACTGAAATTATATTTACCAACTTGTGTCTTTAGCAAGTATGGCCATAACCCAATTCCATTAGTCATTACAATATTTCTTGTCGTTCCTTTTTCATCATCAAAAACGTTCAAAGTACCATTAAAAGTCGAATCGTCATGAGCCCAAGTTGCAACCAATGAAATATTGGTCTCTAGACCCGTTCCAAGCCGTTGATCGGTTTCATCAGGAACCATTTCAATTATTAGATAAGTCCAAGTGATATTAAAACTGAAAGTATTCGGGCCATAGGTTTTATCGACAAAGTAAGTTCCTTGTGGATCAATAATTGACCCATTAACAACTTGACACTCAAATAAAAGCGATGTTTTGATGTGACTGGTGTGATTGATTGTG
>CP070695.1:4189912-4292930 GCA_020353515.1 Candidatus Heimdallarchaeota archaeon | reverse complement strand
AGTCATCAATTCCATAAAGTCCACCCCAAGAACCCCCAACCGCAATATTTAGGATCCAATAAAAGTTTTGATCGAATGGCCATGTATGGGAGGAAGCATTTTCTTCTTTATTAAATGTAAAGTACTTTAGATCATCTACAAAGAAATCAAGACGATTGGGGAACCATTCAATGGCGTAAGTATGAAATTGTTCCTCACAGTCAGTAATAACAGTAGATCCTCCTAGCTGGGTACCTCTCAAATGATTATAAGCCTCACAATGAATCGTCCCATGAATAACCCCAGGATTGTACCCCACATATTCCATGATATCTATCTCCCCACTTTCTGGCCACCAGCCATAAACGCTGCTCTGAGGCATCATCCAGATTGCAGGCCAGAGTCCACGGCCATGAGGTAAAATGGCCCTAGCTTCAAATCGGCCATAGGTCCAAGAACCATGTGAACGTGAATTTATTCTTGCAGATGTGTATTTAATACCAATTTTATCGCTGAGAGTGGCTTTTAGAATCAATGTATCATTTTCTACAAAAGAATTATTTAGATCTTTCACATATTCCTGTTCCTCTTCGTTAACCCAACCTGGTCCACGCATCTCAAAGTTCCATTTAGTATCATTCGGAAAACCAGTATAATTGAACTCATCAGACCAGGTTAATTGTTCCCAAAAATAAGATGAATATTCTACTTCCAGGAAAGTCGGTTCAGGTTTCTTATCTGTTGGTTCAGTTGTTGTATCATTATTTTCAGGGGGTACAGGCTGAGAGATCATGTTAAAAAGATAGAAAAACATCATTCCACTCAATAGAAGCAATATTGAAATGCTAATAACCAACAATTTACGATAAGACATCATCCTCAGGCTTCTTAAAAGAAATAATAAATTGTACCTTTGAAGTACTCTAATTTCATGTATGACTTTTGCTTTGTTATATTATTGTATTGGTTTGAGTAAATTCAATAAGATCGTCTACCTGAGTATAGGCTAAACAGATAACTGTGTCCGCTGCCCCATAATAGATAGCGATACGACCTGTTGTAGCATCAGTTAATGCAGCACATGGAAATACGACATTCGGTACATCCCCAACACATTCGTAAAGTTTTTGCGGGGATAGAATATATGGTCCTGTTCGGTACTTGACCTCCCAAGGTCGCTTAAGATCGAGTATGGCGGCTCCCATACTATATACAAATCCGTTACACGATGTTAACACACCATGGTAAATCATGAGCCAACCCTTAGTGGTTTCAATTGGAATAGGACCAGCTCCGATCTTTGTTGATTGCCAACCAAAGTTAGCTGACATAACATGGCGATGATGACCCCAATGAATCATATCAGGGCTCTCACTATAGAAAATGTCTCCCCAAGGTGTATGTCCTCGATCGCTAGGTCGACTTACCATCGCATATTTTCCATTGATTTTTCGTGGAAATAACACACCATTCCTATTATAAGGTAAAAAAGTATTTTCTAGTTGATAAAATTCTTTAAAATCATGAGTATATGCAACACCAATAGTTGGACCATGATACCAATTACACCAAGTCACATAGAATCGTTCCTCTATCCAACAGACCCTAGGATCATATCCATAGACAAATGTAGCAATATCTGAATTATCACATATGAAAGAGATAGGTTCATCATCGATATCCCAGTTTAAACCATCTTTACTCTTTCCTTTATGTAGTCGCATATTTCGATATTTATCATCACATCTAAAAACTCCAGCAAATTCACCATTAAAAGGAACTACAGCACTGTTGAAAATACTATTCGAGGAAGGTATTAAATCCCTAGGAATTATAGGATTTCGTTCTGAACGCCAAACGACATCAAAACAATCTTTCGGTTTATTTTCCCAAGGTATATTTGGTAAGTTATCACCAATGATGGTTTGATCAGATCCTTTTTCCATACAATATTCCTCCTTTCACAACTAAGAAACAATGTTATTGAAAAAGAGTAACTCCCTTTAAAAGTTGTGGGGAGAAGAGAATTCTTTTAAGTCTTAGATCCAGTTCTTATACGGGGATCTAGTAATCCATATGATACATCGATCAAAAAATTGCCAATAATAGCAATTACTAAAAGTACAATAGTAATCCCCGTTACAAGGGGGTAGTCTCGTGATAATATGGAATCTAAATATAGAGCACCAATCCCAGGCCATAAGAGGACGTTTTCTAATATCAATGTCTCACCAACGAGTTCATTCAATCTCATGTTCAACAAAGTGAACTGTGGTAAAATAGCGTTTCTTTGTGAATATTTTCTTAATGTTGAATTTCTAAATCCTGAATGTCTCGCATAATTAATATAAGACGTCTCCATTTCATAAAGAATCATAGCTCGCATACCCAATGCCCAGAATCCTATGTTGACAATAAATAATGTTAGAAATGCTGGAGCATAATGACGCAAAGTATCAATGAAAAATTCTGTAGTAAATCCTCGACTAACTCCAGGACTGATTCCGCCAGGATGTGCAAGAAAGATATTGTCCCCTGTCACAAAATAGACAAATATGATAATTCCTAGCCAATAAAACGGTGCTGATCGGGCACAGAGTAAAATATAGTAAACCAAATCATTTAATCTGCCTTTAAGGTATGCAGCTCTACCCCCAATCCAATTACCTACATAGAAACTTAGGAATAATACTGGAATTACTAGAAGTGATGTGTAAATAAGAGGAAAAAACATTACTTCTATTACAGTCATAGGATAGTAAGTAAAAGATGGGCCTAAATCAAGTCGGATTAAATTAGACCAAAAAATTAGATATTGTTCTACCAACGGTTTATCTAGGTCAAAAAAATAAACAACCCAAATATTCCTTTCTGCAGAGGACATGAACCTCGGGACGAAAAAAGCAAATGTAAGGGCTATGATAATTGCTACCAAATAAAAAGCAGATTTTTTAAAAACATAGTTCATGGATGGATGACTAAAGATCTTCTTCCACCTCACATCTACCTTTCTCATTATTTACACCTCTGATGTTTCTGCATTTGGGTGATAATCCACTGGCTTAAAGCTATTTCTTAAAGAATTTTACTTTTCGTCTTAGAAGAAAGTCGAATGTTAAAAATGACACTATAAAGGTAATCCATTCATCCTTTTTAAATCGTCCCAGTTTATTTTCTTGTATCACTCGGTCATTTGTATAAATTTCATTAGTCTTTTAAAACGCCTTCAGATACCTTTAAACAATACATTAACCATAATGTACAGAAAATGCCCAAAAAGAAAGAATTAGCTGATTTAGATTTGTTCATAAAATGGATTCAAATCAATAATCTGCAGGAAGTATTTGATAAATGTCAGCAATACTAGAAAATCAAGTAATCGTACAAATAGGAATAATTGTGAAAAACATTGAAGAAACCTCACTGATTTTTTCCAAGATGTTTGGTACTGAAAAGCCTCAATGGTTCTGGACAGACCCTTTTGATAAAGCAAAGACTGAATATAGAGGAAATCCGACACATGCCAGGGCAAAATTAGCATTCATAAAATTAAAGAACTTAGAGATTGAACTCATTGAACCCGATGACAAGCCTAGTACATGGAGAGAGCATTTAGATACGGAAGGCGAAGGAATTCACCATATAGCGTTTGTCATAGATGGAATGAATAAGATATTACTTGAACTGGCTAAAATTGAGATACCTTTAATTCAGAAGGGTGAATACACAGGAGGTCGCTATGCCTATATCGATTCTCTAAAAGACCTGAAAGTGATGATTGAGCTACTTGAACATGATTAGATCAGGTCCAATTGAGTGCATTAATGATCATTTTCTGAAAAGTCTTATCCCGAATCTGTTCTTCCCCATGTCCTAACGCTGTGTAAAAAATTTTTCCAAGACCGTATGCTTTTACCCATACAATAGGACGAGGAAAATCCTTGAAATCACATGTTACAAGAGTTTCAATAGGAGGATATATCTCCATCAAGTATAATTCATCTTTAAGAGAAAAATCTGATATTCCATACATAGTAGGATGGTCAGGTTTAATCACCTTAAAGTTATACTTCTCTCCCAAAGGAGGATGAGTCAAGAATCTAGCCCCGAGCATTCTTAAATACGCTTGAGAATTTTGAAAAGAACAGGTAGCACCATGAACTCCAATAAATGTTTTTGGTTCACCAGTTTCTCCCCAAGGTGAACCTATAATAGCATTTAAGAGACCTTGTTCTTGTTCTGGTGTTAATTCTCTTCCTGTCGTGTAACACACTACAGCTTGAAATTTTTTGATGTTTTGAGGCAAAAAAAAGACGAGATCTTCCGTTAATGTTACCACGAAGCCAGCATCTTCTAAAAAATCTTTGAAAATGGGTCCCATTTCCGAAAAATCGTGAACTTTTATATCCGAGCCTCCAATAACTAAAACATTAACAGAATTCATTAATCTTCTCCTCTCATCACGCTTAATTTGGAAAAATTAATTACTTTTTTTATTTGTTATTATATCTGGGATTTTTCATCTTAATCTCAAAGATATTTTTGAAGCCAATTGATGCTTTCTGCAATAAATTCCTCTAATTGTTCATCGTTAAACATATGGTCTGCATTTTTAACAAAATGAAGCTTATTGTTGACTTTTGATGACATTTGACCTTGTGCCTTTTTCGATAGTTCTGGTTTAACAGTTCTATCTAATTCTCCATGAACAATCAATGAAGGAATTTTTAATTTCTGAAGATGTTTGTCAACATTAATTTGCTTCAATTCATGAATGAAATCTTCTTCAATAAATATTTCTGGAGGAGAAGCAGAAGGTAATTTAAACGGAAAATGACTGTAAAGTGAATCATCCGTGATCTGTTTCAGATAGAATGCGGGGGCCCAAAAGATAACTGCATGTACAGGAAGGTTTGCAATTAGAGCTGTTAATCCTCCAAAACTTAATCCGATTATTGCAAAATCAGTATAGTGTTGTTCTTTAGCCCAATCATACACATCTTCCAAATCCCTAACCTGTTTCGACAATAAAACAGCTTCCCTTTTATTTTCTCCTGAACCTGAAAAATCAAAGATAATAGCGTTATATCCCTTTTCATTCATTTTTTTTGCAGCTTTCGGGAATCGGCCCCATTCATACTTGTTTCCTGTAAACCCATGACAAAATATTACCAATGGAGGCTTTTTTGTATTTTCCATTGAATTTTCATAGAGTATCGAGATTAAATCTCCCCCTTTTCTTTTTGGGATTTTTAATTTCTTTTCTGATATTGTCATCTCACCAAATTTATTATATTTAGTCTTTCTGGAAAACTTCTATTATAAGTAGAGGTATTACGGATCCAGTCTTTTTATAGAAGTGTAAGAAAATACCAACTAATTATAGATACATATATATATGGTATTTGTAGTCTATTTACTTTCTGGATAGAATAAGTGTACTTAACAAATAATAATACTAAAAATTGTATAATTTGACCTTTGAAAAAAATATGTTAATGGGTTTGAAATGGACGTTACAATAAGGTTGATGAATAATCAAACCTTTTTACTTTCAAAATTTGATTTTGTAGAATTTAATGTAGAAACTAAAAAAGAAATAGACTTGAGAAAACTTTCTATTAAGATCTTCAATATAATTAACATCTTCGGTCCTAAAGCAATCGTTCTTGAATGTGAAGATAAAGCTCTTCAATCATATCTCATTAAATCTTTGAGTTTTAGTCTTCAAAACAAATTTACATTTGAAAAATTAGGTGGGGGGGTTCAGATTTTAACTTCACTCCCTTTTTACAGTGAAGAGCCAATTTCTTTAACTTCAAAAATAAAAAAGCTAGGCCAATTTGAAAATCAAATAGGGTTAGGCGTTGAAGTTGGGGGCAAAACCATTAATGGAGTATGCATTGATGGTAATGGGAACATAATTAAAAGATCAGGAAGAAGCATAAAAAAAGAAGAAGGCTATAGATCTGTTATCAATAGCATTATCGACTTAATTAAAGAATTATTGGAATCTTTGAATCCTGATAAAATTAAAAGCGTTGGTATTGGTATCCCTGGTGGAATTGGCCCAATAGTTGTTAGAAGAATGATAGCAATGGGTGATTTCCACGATATTAATCTCAAAGCCGAAATAGAAACTGCTATTGGTCATCCTACCTTTATTGAAAATGATGCTAATGTCATCGCTCTAGGAGAAAAAGAAATTTCTAGGATTGATGGAGACTTTTTTACCCTTACCCTTGGAGAGAGCGTTGGTGGAGGTATCATCATAAATGATCGAATAGTTCACGGTGAAAACTACTTTGCAGGCGAACTAGGACATATAATTATCGATGATACTGTTGATGCATCTGTATGTGGCTGTGGAAATAAAGGCTGCCTTGAAGCAAAAATGTCAACCATTTCTGATCTTACTGAGGAGAAATTGGATGAGATTGCCAATGATGTTGCCAAAGCGATAAAGATAATCGTTGATTTAACAAATATTGATCAAGTCCTTATTGGAAGTAATATCGTAAAATTCGGGTATAATTTTTATGAAACTGTACGTGACAATTTAAAAACCCGCTTTATTCCAAAAATCACCCCTGTTCAGGTATATGAATCATCTTTGGAAAGATTTCCTGAAACTGAACGAAAATTTGTCGGTGCTATTGGTGCAGCTATTATGGGGATGCAAAAAGTAGGAGAAATATCCGAAAAAGTAGTTGTAGTCATTAAAAAAGACGATCAGGAAATGGGAAAAGCAGCTGCCCAAATAGTCGCTGAGCAAATCCGAAGAAAACCTAATACCGTTTTGGGGTTAGCAACTGGAAGTACTCCTATCAGCATGTATAAAGAATTAGTGCGGATGCATAAAGAAGAAAATCTAGACTTTTCTAAGGTAACGACTTTCAATCTTGATGAATATTATCCCCTAGAAAAAGAAAATAGTCAAAGCTATCATACTTTCATGCATTATTGGTTATTCAATCAGATTAATATCAATCCAAAAAACGTTCATATCCCTAACGGGGAATGTTCAGAGAAAGATCTTGAATCTTACTGTGAATCATTTGAGCAATTGGTCCAGAAGGCTGGAGGTATTGATATTCAGATTTTAGGAATTGGTGAGAGCTTCTATACAGAAAAGAGAGAAATTCATGGAGGACACATCGGATTTAACGAATCTGGCTCAGATTTCTTCTCTCGAACGAGGAAAGTGGGTTTAGCAGAAAAAACGCGAGTAGATAATTCACGATTTTTTCAAAGTATGGAAGAGGTTCCTCGTTATGCAGTTACAATGGGAATAGGAACAATATTAGACGCAAGGAGAATAATTCTATTAGCTTCAGGAGAACATAAGGCACTCATTATTAAGGAGGCTGTAGAGGGTAAAATTACTCCTTTTATACCTGCCAGTGCATTACAAACTCATGTCAACACTACTTTTCTAATAGAGGAGGGTGCTGCATCTAAATTAAGTCGAATGTCTTATCCTTGGTTATTTTTCGATATGGATTGGATGAATGAAACCGATAAAACAGAAACTGATAATACAAAAATCGATGAGGCTATAATTTGGGTCTCATTGACAACAAAAAAGCCGTTGACTCAACTTGACTTACAAGATTTCCACAATAACTTCCTTTCTGAGCTTCTACAACTTTTTAACTATAATGTTCCTAGACTGACGTCTGAGGTATTAGAGAGGATTAATGAAAAAATATTGTTCAAAGAAAAGCTACCGAGACATAAAAATATATTAGTGATTTCTTGTCGGCCTGGTGACGATGGTATTATTGCTGAGACTGTACGAACTTTGGTTAGAAATAATAACAACTTAAAAATAATAAATATGGTTAGTGGTAACATCAATGTGAAAAATTCTGATGTTATCGATTATTGTAAACAGAATCTTTTCGATAAATCAATTATAGAAGATATTCAAGAAAATACCATTGATATGATGAAATTATTAGAGTTAAAGACTCTTGTTAGGAAATCTGAAGCAATAGATATGCATGCATATATGGGGATACCCTCTGAAAATCAAGTTTTCTTAAATTTACCTTTTTACGAAACTAGAACTATCGAAAAAATCGTTGAGATCTCTGATGTTGATATCGTTCCTTTAGTTACAATTCTAGATCAAGAGCAACCAGACCTAATTTTTATTCCTGGGGGAATAACTGATCCTCATGGTCTCAAAGCAAGAATTGTAGAAATCTTTGAATTGGCATTAAAAAGGTCTACAATTCGAAAAGTTGACTTATGGTATTACAAGACGACTATGGAGGAGTTCTCTGTTGCAAGAGGAAATATAATCGTTCCTTTTTCTGAAAAAGAAATGGATCTGAAGATAATAGCTATTCAAAGATTGAGTAGTCAACAGGTTGTTGATTTTCTAACAATTCCTGGATATGACCCACGACCATTGTGGGAACGCATTAAAGAGCGGAATCAAAGTGTTGGTCATATCCTTAAGATCGCAGGTTTAGTTCCTGGTGAATATAACTATGGATCAATCTATCAAGTTTCTCAATATGTGAGTGATGTCTCTCTATAGTAGAAAGCCTAATATTTCTGGAGTAAGTACACAATGAGTAATAAAAAGCCCTTGAATAAAGAATGGAAAATGCAATCTTCGGAAAAGGTATCGAAGTATGGTGAAAAGATTTCTACAGCTGATTTCAATCCAGAAGATTGGTATACTGTTGATGTGCCGTCAACTGTAGTGAATGGTCTTGTTATAAATGGTGAATTTCAGTTCAAGGACCCGTATTTTGGATTAAATCTGAAATCTTTGCCAGGTTATAAAAAAGATGTACAACAGCAACAGAATTTCGAAAGCCGCTATAAACCTGAAGATAGTCCATATAGAAAGTCATGGTGGTTTAGAAAAGAGTTTTTACTAGATGAGGGTCAAACAAAGAATGAATATTGGATAGTATTCAATGGTATTAATTATTCAGCAAATATATGGCTAAATGGAAAGCGAATTGCTGGTTCTGATTATGTTATAGGAACATATCGTAGATATGACTTTCATGTAACACATTTCTTAAATCATTCAGGCAAAAATGTTCTCGCACTAGAAGTCTTCTCTCCAAATCCTGATGATCTTGGTATTAGTTTTGTTGACTGGTGTCCATTACCCCCTGATGACAACATGGGTATATGGCAACCTATTTTCTTATATACTACAGGACCAGTCGTGATGAAGAATGTGTTCATACAAAGTAAGTTAAACGTAAGTACATTAACAGAAGCAAAAGTTCTGATTAGTGCAGAGCTTACCAATACACAAAAAGATCCTATTAATGCAGTTTTAGAAGGAACTATAGAAAATATCACTTTTAAGAAGGAAATTAAACTTTCTTCTTTTCAAAAAGAAATAATAGAAATATCCTCAGAAGATTTCCCAAACCTAAGGATAAATAATCCTCGAGTATGGTGGCCATATCAATTAGGTTCACCAGAATTATATGAGTTGGATATTCAAGTTAAAGTAAATAACCAAATTTCTGATAGCAAAAAGGTAACTTTTGGTATAAGAGATGTTAAGACATCTATAAATGAGTATGGATCTCGCGTTTTCACCATTAATGGGCATGACATTCTAATGCGCGGGGCTGCTTGGACACCTGATATGATGTTACGCCAATCCAAATTGGAAGATGAAATTTCAATTGATTTTCTTAGGAATCTTAACATGAACATTGTGCGTCTTGAGGGTAAACTTGCGACAGATCATTTTTGGGATGAATGTGACAAAAAAGGAATGTTAGTCTTAGCAGGATGGGTTTGCTGTAGCCACTGGGAGAAATGGAAAAAATGGAAAAGTGGGGACATTCAAGTTGCCAAAGAATCATTGCTTTCCCAATTACTGCGATTACGTAATCATCCCAGTCTTGTAGCGTGGTTTTATGGAAGTGATTTTCCTCCTCCTAAGCCTGTTGAAGAAGTTTATCTCAATGTATTAAAAGAAACTTATGATGATCTACCTAGAATTTCTAGTGCTACAGCTCAACCTTCTGAATTACTAGGAGAGACAGGAGTGAAGATGACTGGCCCTTATACGTATGTCCCTCCAATTTACTGGTATTCAGAAGGAAGACCTGGCGCTGCTTATGGTTTCAACACAGAAACAGGGCCAGATACCTGTATTCCTCCTCTTGAAAGCATAGAACGATTTCTTCCAGAAGATCAACACGTTGTTGGAAGTGAAGCTTGGAATCATCACGCTGGTTTAGGAGCTTTTAGCTCAACTAAAATAGTTGAAGATGCTATTACGGAAAGATATGGTGAACAAAAAGGTATAGAAAGTTTCGTAAGAACAACGCAAGTTTTGGGATATGAATGTTGGCGAGCCATGTATGAAGCACATGCTAGAAACTTCCCGAAGGCAACAGGTGTTATCGGATGGATGCTAAATAGTCCCTGGCCGAGTTTGATTTGGCAATTATATGATTATTACAATAATCCTAATGGTGCTTTTTTTGGTTCAAAAAAGGCGTGTGAACCACTTCATGTTCAATATTCATATGATGATGCTTCAATTTGGGTCATCAATTCAGCTCTTGCTAAAAAGGAGAATTTAGCTATTACTGTGAGAGTGTTAAACATAGATCTTGAAACAAAATTTTCACAAACTTGGAGTAAGATCGATATTGACCCAAATAATAAGAAAAAGATTTTTGATCTCCCTAGAATTGAGGGACTCTCTTCAGTTTTTTTCATCGATCTCACACTTAAAGATGATTCAATTATGATCATCAAAAATACTTATTGGCTCTCAACAAAGAAAGATATCTTTGAAGAGAAAGATGAATGGTTTTATACACCGTTAAAATCTCATGCAGATATGCGAGAGTTATTTTCTCTACCTAGAGCGAAGATAAATCATTCTTCAAACATAAAAGAAAATGATAATCATTATGAAATCATCGTTGATGTTGAAAACATCTCAGAATATTTGGCTTTCTTTCTACGGTTTTTAATTACTGATAGTAGTACAGGGAAATATGTTTCACCTATTTACTGGAATGATAATTGTATTAGTCTATTTCCAACAGAGAAGGTTGAGATCAAGGGGATAATCCCGAAACATGCTTTAAAAGGTAAAGCGATAGTTAAAATCGATGGATGGAACTGCTAGTTCTCCTGTTATAAAAATAACATTCCTCCCTTTTACCAATCCATTAGTTTAGCATCATAGTCAACAAAGATTTGATCGTCTATTTTCCATTCCTTAAGAATAGTCCTTGCTACATTATTTGCTGCTTGCAATGGAGTAATTGGGGCTTCAGGTCCTCCCATATCTGAACTA
The DNA here is from genome assembly GCA_020353515.1 of Candidatus Heimdallarchaeota archaeon. Classification (GTDB taxonomy): domain Archaea; phylum Asgardarchaeota; class Heimdallarchaeia; order Hodarchaeales; family Hodarchaeaceae; genus Hodarchaeum. The sequence goes on along the minus strand of CP070695.1, from coordinate 4,281,637 downwards.
AACCATCCTGGATGAACAGCCAATATCTTTACACCGTCCTTCTTAAATCGATTATGGAGTAATTTTGACATCATGTTTAGTGCAGCTTTACTCATACAGTAACCATATTCACTTTCACGCCACGTTTGATTGCTAATTGAGCCTGCTTCTGATGAAATATTGACAATGAGTTTATTGTGACTATTCTTAACTAGTGGAATGCCATATTTGATTATTTTCAGGGGAGAAATTGAATTAACTTCAAATGTTTCCCCTATCGCTTCAAAATCAGTTTTTTCTAGTTCAGGTCGATGATTTTCTAAATGAATAGCAGCGTTATTTACCAAAATATCGATAGATGATGTTATCCTTCTAATCTGTGAAAAAACATCTCTTATATCGATCTCTTTGGTTACATCTACTTCGAATAAGAACATATTATCCTTGAAATTATTTTTCAATTCTTGTAATCTATCACTGTGCGTTCTATATAGAGCTAAAACAGTGTCTCCATTTTCGAGGAATATCTTAGTAAGAGCAAGACCTAAACCCCTGTTTGTTCCTGTAATTAGAATAGTTTTTTTCACACTTTGGCACCTCTAATATAATTAATACTTCTAATAGGGAAAAAATGGAGTGATGAATAAAGCTGTTCATAAATGGTCAATTTCAAAGAAAGATGTCAATCAGAGGATTCTAGAGCGTGTTCAATGGCCCAAATGCTTAGTGGCCTCATATACATACTCGCTCGGTAATTCCCTGTGATATCCCATGCCTCAGGAGTACGGAACCAATATCCTTTGTTGTAGGTACTATTAGTATTATAAACAACATTATATATTCCCCAGGCGGTGTTCCATGCTTCATCAATCATTCCACGATGGATCATAAATGCAGCAAGGGCGTACGTTGTACCTGTCCACACTTCTTGAGATTGTTCACTAGTTTTGTCAATATCACCATTAGGTCGCATCCCATTAACAGCACCCATTTGGCCATCAGCAAACTGAAGCACGTTATAGTTGTAGATCTTTTGTAAAGCCGATAAGATATTCTCTTCAGGTACAATAGGATCCAAATCTGTTGCATCACAATACCATTGACCACCTAATTGATCAGCCATTATACTGTCTGAATGCACCCCTTCGCTTGAATCATAATAATAATACTCCCCATTCCAAAGTTTAAGCTCGTATGAAGATTTTCCTTCTTTTAACCAATTTATATACAGATTTACGTTGTCTGTATCTCCAATCATAATTCCCATTTCGATAGCTGCTTCCAAGGCTGCTAACCACAGACCAGCACAGTAAGCACTCTCACCTGACATTTCCCATTCGTCATAAGTTTGATCTGGAACTCCCTCATTTTCAGGTAAATGATCTCCATCAGTATCGTAATTGTGTAAATAATCCAGGGCCATAACAACAGATGCCCAACCATCTTCAACAAGTGTCGTATCATTGGTGAAGAAATAATCGCGATACAGTTGCAAGACAAATTTAGAATTCATATCTTTCCACATATTGGAATCCCGCCATCGGTAGGAATTAACAACAAACCAGGGATCTTCGTATCCAATATCATGAGGGCAACTTCCAGGAACTTTACGCGGACCAACCTCCCCTGTAGCCCAAATTGTTGTAATTGTCGAGTCATTTATTGGTACAGCAGCAATAAAATCTCTGATTGTTTGTTTTTGTAACTCAGGCCACAGCTGAATTAATGAAAAGGAGGCATAATAAAGGACGTCAAATGTATTATACATAATGTAGTCAAAACATTCAAGAAAACCAAATCGCCCTATCCCCTCTTCAAGAGGACCTTCACTAACTAAGCCATTTTCCCAAAACGTACCACCATCTACTAGATAGTATAGTTCGTTGAATAGAGCTGTCTTATACCAATCAGGTCGAGTCTCATCTTCTAAGATTGGCTGTTGCCAGGTATCAATGGCTTCTTCCCATTTTGAATAGTTTATTGATGCTTCGGAAGCAATAGCCCATGCATTTCTTCCAGTAGTACCAAAGAATCGAGTGTAGCGTTTATACCATTGTCTATTCCAATCAAACTCAGTGATGGGGAAGTCCCAAGCGAGAATAAATGGTATTGTTTGTTTCTCATTAGGTTCCAATTCAGTTGTAACTGATAAAGCTGCACCAATATCTTCTAAAATATCAGCAGAAAGAGTATTGTTGATGTTGTCTAATTTACCATCTGCTGCGAAATCTTGCCAAACATCAGAGCCTCCTCCACTAACAGAAAAGCGGGAACGATAACTCACAGTCCAATTGGGATTATTCTGTGTTAATAATGTGAAAGATCCATCCCATTCTTCCTCCGCTTTTTTCTTCTCACGAGTGAGAATGATTCCCGTCATATTTTTATCCTCAGAAATGTAGGCGTAATTATACTTGTCCATAAGCGGATTATCAGTATTACCGATTGCTCCTACAAGATTTTGCCATGTAAACATTAAGCCCACAGTTACTGACTCATTCGTTGGATTATCAACAACCCATTCAAATATTCCAACAGGGTAACTGCTCTCTTTATAATTTTCTGGAATGATAGGAGAGAATTGCTTCTGTAACAGATTCACAGGCAATTCTTTCCAATTGTAAACATACCAAGCTTTAGGAAATAATCCATAATATGTTCCAGCACCAATAGGCATGTCCCAATTCCAATCGAGTTTTGCATCTGATGCCTTCATTGGAGATAGAACATGTGCGTCAGAGTCACCATTTTGTGATATATATACTGAAAATTGATTTGCATATATTGTTTCAAATTTATGTTTACCAATTTCTAAGTGCCAGCGAGCAAAATCTCCACGATAAGTACGACCAATGCTGCCTGCCCCTAAACCACCGAGGGGTACTCCATTCCATTCATTATCATCTATTATCCAATAACTGGTTTTTGGTTTCCCAACGTGACTGTAAGGAACCCCAATCCCTCGTGACCAAGCAACTTCAGGTATAGTACTCGGAATAGGTCCTAATTCTTCTGGAGAACTAGGTTGAAATAGTATCAAAAAAACCACTCCAATGGCACTAATAATGACAAATGTTAAAATTACACCAGCGATTACTATATTTCTTTTCATGAAATAATTCTTCCTGTAAATTGAATCAATTTTATCTAGTATAATCAACTTATTACTGCTTTAACGATAACTTTTGACTTTTTTACTGATGAATATGGAATGATATTTCCTTCTATTGGTTGATCATCAACTTCAAGCTTGATTTTATTCCCCTCACCAACACGTTCAACACAGATCTCATAATTCACCCCACGAAGGATACGAATTGCTGTAAAACCAGGCCAGTTCTTTGGAATGACTGGTGCAATCTGTAATCCTGTATGTGTAGGTCGGATTCCAAGAATCCAGTTTGAAATAGCGACATAATTCCAAGCAGCAGCCCCAGTTAACCAAGAGTTTTTCGCTTCTCCATAAGTTGGTGCGTCTTGTCCAGCGATCATCTGAGCATATACATATGGTTCACAACGATGAGTTTCGCTGATATTTTCCCTACCTGAAGGATTAATACACATATAATAATCATATGCTTTGTCTCCATGACCAACCATAGTCTCAGAAATCATTATCCAAGGATTTGTGTGACAGAAAATACTGGAGTTTTCTTTGTAGCCTGGAGGATATGATGATATTTCCCCTAAATGCAAATAATATTGGGAATAAGCGGGCTGATGGAGCATGATACCATGTGGAGTGGCTAGTAATTTCTCTACAGAAGAAAGTGCTTTCTCTGCTCTACCATCTCTTAACCCTATTCCAGCTAAGATGCAAAATCCCTGTGATTCGATAAAGATTTGTCCTTCCTTACATTCATGAGACCCCACTTTACTCCCAAAGTCGTCATAAGCACGTATAAACCATTCTCCATCCCAACCGTACTTTCTTACGGCTGTTTCCATCTCCTCAATCCAATCAAGACATTCTTTTACCTCCTCCTCTAAGTTACACTCTCTAAGGATCTCAACGAATTCCTTTGTTGCATAAATGAACAACCCTGCAATAAATATTGATTCTGCTGTTTTTCCGTCTTTGTTCGTTGTTGTCTGGAATGATTGACTTGGTTCTTCAGAAAAACAGTTCAGGTTCAAACAATCATTCCAATCTGCACGACCAATAAGTGGTAACTTATGTGGCCCTAACCGTTCTTGAGTATAGAATAGACTACGTTTTAAATGGGCTAAAAGCTTCTGTTCTGTTCCAGGTTGATTCTCATAAACTACAAGTTCATCAAGAATATTGAAATCGCCTGTTTCCTTAATATATGAAGCTACACTCAAAATTAGCCAGAGGGGGTCATCATTAAAATTACTACCAATGTCATCATTGCCTCGTTTAGTCAGAGGTTGGTATTGGTGATAGGCTCCACCTGTTTTTAGCTGAGTAGCGGCTAGATCCAAAATACGCTCTCGAGCCCTTTCAGGAACCATATGTACAAAACCTAATAGGTCTTGATTCGAATCTCGAAATCCAATCCCACGCCCGATCCCCGACTCAAAAAAAGAGGTAGACCTGGACAAATTAAAGGTGACCATGCATTGGTAGGTATTCCAGATGTTTACCATCCTGTTTGTGTGAATATCTGGTGTAATTACCTGGAATTTTCCTAGTAAATTTCTCCAATATGCACAAAGGTTGTTGAAGGCATTATCTGCATTATCCTTAACTAAATACTTGGCAATGACCTTTCTAACCGTTTTTTTGTTGATAAATTGTGATTCAGGTGGATCAAACTTCTGGTCATGTGAATTTTCATGATAACCAAGGATAAAGATGACTTGTTTTGTTTCATTGGGTTCTAGAGTAAGTTTAATATGATGAGATCCTACTATTGCCCAACCATGAGCTTCAGTATTATTTGAATGGCCAGATTCAACCACAATAGGTTTTTCCCAACTCCGATAGGATCCTAGGAATTCATCCCGCTTAGTATCGAATCCTTCTAGAGGTTCAGAGCAAGCAAAATATGAAAAATGGTTACGTCGTTCACGATATTCTGTTTTATGATATATAACAGAATTTTCAATTTCTACTTCACCAGTATTATAATTACGTTGAAAATTAGTGGAATCGTCTTGAGCATCCCACAAACAGAATTCTATACAGGAAAAAAGTGACAGATTCACTGACTTATTACGTAGGTTTTTCACAGAAACTTGCCATATTTCTAGGTTCTCACCCAATGGGACAAAATATAGTGTTTTTGTCTCAATCTTTTTGTAAGTAGAACCAATAATAGAATACCCTAAGCCATGACGACAAGTAAAATGTTCTAGATTGTGATGCGTGGGTTGCCACGAAGGTGACCAAAATTCTTTTGTATTATTATCTCGTAAATAGATATATCGTCCACCAAAATCCCAAGGGATATTATTGTAGCGATACCGAGTGATTCGTCTTAGTCTTGCGTCTTGATAAAATGAATATCCCCCTGCAGTATTAGAGATAATTCCAAAATAATTTTCAGAGCCTAAATAGTTGATCCATGGTAGTGGAGTATCAGGTTGAGTAATGACATACTCTTTTTGATCATCATCAAAATATCCGTACTGCATTTATCTTCCTCTTAGATGTATCAATCAGTTTTCCCTTTAAACTGGTCTTTTGGTTAATTCAAATTAGATTTCTTACCTTTTATGAGAAAATATAGACCTAAAGAAAAAAATATAAATTTAGTTAATTAGTTTATTTTTCTATTAAATGTCAGAAAAAAATAGGACAAAGTGATTTTCCCATGTCTGAAGTATATAGAGATCCATCACTTTCAGCATCTGAAAGAACAATAGATTTATTGTCAAGAATGACAATTGAAGAGAAAGTAGGGCAGATGTGTCAGCTTGATCTAAGTCATGACCCAAAAATCTGGATAAAAGAGAGAAATATAGGTTCATATCTTAATGTGAAGTGGAAAGATACTCAAGTCCTTCAAAAAATGGCGTTAGAAACACGTCTTGGGATTCCGCTTATTTTTGGAGTTGACGCCGTACACGGGCATTGTTTCCATGATGGAGCAACAGTTTTCCCATCACAATTAGCAATGTCGTGTAGTTGGAATCCCGAGCTTTTAGAAGAAGTTGCTCGAATCACTGCAAGAGAGGTTATCCACACGGGTTTTCATTGGACTTTTGCTCCTATTCTTTGTATTGGAAGAGACCCACGTTGGGGTCGTATTAGTGAAACTTTTGGTGAGGATCCTTTTCTCATTGGAAATTTAGCTTCAGCGATGGTTAGGGGGTATCAGGGGAAGAGTTTATCTGACCCAGAAAGCATTCTCGCTTGTCCAAAACATTTTGTGGCCTATGGTGAAACGATTGGAGGGAGGGACTCTGCAGAAGCCGAAGTTTCAAGAAGAAAATTAAGAAGCATCTTTTTACCACCATTTAAGGCAGTAGTAGATACAGGATGTGACTCCATCATGGCAGGTTATCACTCAATAGATGGAACACCTTGTTCTGCAAATTCATGGTTATTAAAAGATTTATTAAAAAAAGAATGGGGATTTAAAGGTTTTGTCCTAACAGACTGGGCAAATATAAATTGGTTGCATGAAATGCAATATATTGCTCCGACCTTAGCGGATGCAGCTGAAATTGCTCTTCTTGCTGGAAATGACATGATGATGTCTACTCCTGAATTTTATAATATCATCATCAAAATGATTAAAGAGGGGCATATTGATGAAAAAGTGATCGATGATGCCTGTTCCCGAATTTTGAATGTAAAATTCCGTCTAGGCCTTTTTGAGCAAAAAGGATTACTTACTTCTGATTCTAAAGTTATTGGATGCTTAAAGCATAAAAAGAAAGCCTTGGAAGCAGCACTTCAATCTCTAGTACTTCTGAAGAATGATAATGATCTCCTGCCTCTGAAAGAAAATATTGGTAAGATTGCAGTTTTAGGTCCTAATGCGGATAATTCGATAGCCCAACTTGGTGACTGGTCATTTGGAAAAGTTCTGAATTGGCCCCCACAAGATAGTGATATTGTAGATGGGCATAAAGATAACACAGTGACTATTCTGGATGGGATTAAAAAGCGAGTGAAAGATCCGAGTTCTATATTATATGTTAAAGGATGTGATGTGTTAAATCCTGAAGATCAGGATATTCAGAAAGCTGTTCAAGCAGCAATGGAAGCTAATGTGGCGATAGTCGTCGTAGGTGATAGCTATAGCTTAAATGGAGAACGAAAAGATCGTGCTTCCCTTGATCTAACAGGTGCACAACATAAACTCCTGGATTCCATTAAGAGAACAGAGACTCCTTTGATCGTTGTCCTTATCAATGGAAAACCTTTGACAATTCCATGGATAGCGGAGAATGCAGATGCTATCCTTGAAGCCTGGAATCCTGGTAATGAGGGAGGAAATGCTGTTGCTGCTGTACTCTTTGGGGATTTTAATCCTTCTGGGAAATTAACAATATCATTTCCTAGACATATAGGGCAATTACCAGTCTATTACAATCAAATGCCTGGTTGGCATGGAGGAAAATATGTTGACATGGATGCTGAACCTCTCTTTCCTTTTGGTTATGGTTTGTCTTATACTTCTTTTCAATATAGTAATCTAAGGTGTTCTACTACTGAATTGCAAAAACATGAGGTATTGACTGTTTCTATAGATATCAAAAACACAGGGAATCATGAAGGAACTGAAATTGTCCAACTATACGTAAATGACAAATATAGCTCTGTTACTACTCCAATCAAAGAATTAAAAGGATTTAGTAGTGTTAATCTTCACCCTGGAGAAGAAAAATGTGTTAATTTGGTTTTACCTATATCATCATTGTCACTGATTAATTCTGAGGGTGTAGAATGTGTTGAACCAGGTGAATTTGAGATCTTAGTTGGTGGGTCTTCAAGAGATAATGATCTTTTAAAAAAGAGTATTTTTGTTCATTAGGAGATTTTCTTTCGTCAATACCAATACTGTTAGAATCAAAATCATCCTTTGATATCAGTATAAGACGTCCTTTGAATAAAATAGCGCAATCCAACTACTTTCATTTAAAAAGCACTGATTTGGAATTCCAACTGTATGTCGAACATGGGTGCAACTGACGATATCCTTTTAATTACTATAATCTCGCCATAGTTCCTTGTATTTTTATGAGAAACATTTCCTCTAAAAATATAATAAATGATGGATGAAACATGAAAACTAAGAAAATTTATCTTGCAATAGCAATTTTAACACTCCTAGGTCTAATGATTCAACCGCTCAGTGTAGTCAGTGTTCCTCCCCCTAAGGCTTCAGTAGATAGAATTGCTGCCATCCCTCGTGATGAGATCGTCTGGTCCTCAGGTTATTGGGCTGGCCCTACCAACTGGAACCCCTATTGGTGGGATGGTAAAGCTTGGGGCGAATTCTTCATGTATTTACCCCTGTTTGATATCAACTATGAAACAGGTGACATGATAGGATTTATCGGAGAAACCTTTGAATGGACAAATAGCACGACAATGACAATCACTCTTCGTTCTGAAGCAGAATGGTCAGATGGAAATCCAATCACAGTTGATGATGTGATCTTCACATGGAGTTTCCTGCTTGCTGGCGCTCAAGGAAGTATCGCTGAGCGAGTTGCTTCATATGAGGAGGTCGATGATACCACACTCAAAATACACGTAAAACCAGCATACGCTTACAGTAAGGTGCTGTTCGATCACCTCCTTGGTAACTGCGATAGAGTTGTTGGCCCAAAACATGTCTGGATGGAAATCTACGATTGGCTCGACAATGAAGCTTTGGATGATAGCGTTGATTTCACTGATACAGGCTGGGATACCGTTTCTATAGCTGCTGACTGGGCTTTCAAGAATAATTGGGTTGATACTAGCTTCTTCCCCAATGGTTCAGCTTTCCCAGATAAATGGAAAGTCAGTTCAGGACCCTACCGACCATATGAAGTCTCTGAAACCCTTGATAGGCACGTATACATGCGAGACGATGACTGGTGGGGAAATGACATTTGGAATCAACCAAAAGCAAAGTATATTGGACAACTTCATTATCCAAATAACTTCCAAGTGAACCAAGCCTTCGCAAATGATGAAATCGATTGGTACGGCGGGTACTATCCACGTATTTGGGAACTTATAGAAGATAATCCAAATATTATGACCTATACCCAAAACGAAGAACCATACTTCCTTCCTATAAGTGGTATGGTTGAATTGGTACCTAATCACCTACGATTCCCATTTAACCAAGAATGGTTACGTGAAGCATTAGCTTACGCTATTAACTATGAAGATATGTCAGAAGTCGCAGCAAGTGGTTACCTCCAGCGAGCACGACAAGGGTACATTGATGACCGATCACCAACACAAAGACATGTGTACGATGCCGAGATTCAAGCAGAATATGGTATCGATTTTAACATCACTAAATCAGAAGAGATTTTAGACGAAAATTGCTTTAAATTAGATGGGGCATGGTACACTAATGATGTACCAACTGATTCTGCTGGAATGCCAGGCCACGAAAATGTTACTATCGTGGACGAGGTAACTGATGACGATGGCTGGGGTATTGAAGGTTATGTCAATGGTTCAACGAACGTTAAACTCGGTGACTGGGAAATAATGGTAGTCTATGGTTGGTCTGATTCGATGTTGCAAACAACTCTCTTGGCCGACTACTTTGCAAATCAGATTGGTATCTCCTGTAATCCTGCCTTCATTGAGTACGGAACATATGTCAACAAGTTCAATGCTATGGACTTTGACCTAATGAACTTTGTGATGGGCTTTGGACCGAATGGTCGTCCCTGGAGTGAATTAGGCAAGTTTATTGGTGCTGCAGGTCAATGGACTAATTATTCTGCTTGGTACAATCCAGAATATGTAGCCCTTCATGAAGAATGGGAAACCATTGATCCTACAAATGTCACTGGAGAAAAGGCTCTTGCTAGTGCGATGCAGGAAATAATTGCTGATGTAATACCTGCGATTCCTATCTCTCCAAATGGATATTGGATGGCATATAACACTAAATACTGGCGTAAATGGCCTAACAAGGATGACAACTGGATACACGTGGTTGCTCCCTGGATGACTTCACAAATTGGGGCTCAATTGTTGTACATACTTAATTTGATCCCTGCTGCTGAAGATGTTCCAGAGACTACTCCAACGTCCGCAACAAAGGAACCAACAGAACCAACAAAGACAAAGACAAAGACAAAGACAGAAGAACCTGGACCTGGATTTGAATTCCTAACAGTATTAATCATACTAGTAGGAACAACAGTGTATTTCAGACGAAAAAAGAAGTAAGCTGAATAACAACAACATTCTTCCCCCCTCCCCCCTTTTTCTTTTTTAATCCTAATTTACGATTTAACATTATGGTTTGTGTGACTTATTTTCATAAAAAAAAATATCTTATTTACTGATAGAATCCTAGAATATTGAATTATTATTGATTTATATTTCTAAGAACAGGAGTTATCTTAATATACTGTAAAAGCTTATTGAATTTAAGAAAAAAATTATATTATAATAATTGAACTTTTGATCATGATTATAAAGAGCTGTAGATAATGGTAACAAAATCTCTTAAAAAGACAGAAGGACAAAAAGAGGATATAGATATCCTTGATAGACTAAAAGGGATTATAACCCACTCTTATTCAAGATTTGTTTTCAAGAAAGCAATGTTTTATTTAATTGTGATTTTCATCGCCTTAACCTTTGTCTTTGCTATTCCTCGATTTATGCCTGGTGACCCAGCAACAAGATTACTTCGTCCCCCCCCTGCAGGTGCTGATCCAGAGCGAATGGCCTTATATACTGAAATTAAAGCACGTATGGTGGCCTATTTTGGCCTTGATAAGCCCTTACATGAACAATTTATCGAGTTTTGGATACATATGCTTCAGTTTGATTTGGGCTCATCTTATACTTATTATCCAACACCTGTTGTTGAGATAATCCTTCCACGCCTGATTTATTCCATGGTTCTTGCAATTCCAGTTTTGTTCATTAGCTTCTTTTTAGGTAATTGGATTGGGGGCAGAGCTGCGTTCTTAAAGGGGAGATTAAATGATCTAACATATTTGTTTAGCGTAATTGCAGCTAATGCGCCATTTTACTGGTTAGGGATCATGGTCTTTGTCTATTTTGTCATAGGAGATAATATCTTTCTCTCACATCCTGGGGGAATCAGTCCTGATATGAGTCGGGACCTTTCTCTAGAATTTTTCATTGATACGTTACGTCATTATGCTCCACCTTTTTTTACATTGATCATTGTCATGACTGGAGGTTGGGCAACTGGTATGCGGGCAATGACTCTTTACGAAAAAGAATCCGAATATTTACTCTATGCAAAACAAATGGGATTCCGAACACGAACAATGAGACAGTATGCACAAAGAAACGCTTTCTTGCCTCAATTTACAGGTCTGAATTTAAGATTAAATGAATTAATAGGTATGACAATTATTGTTGAGAATATTTTTCTATGGCCAGGTATTGGAGCCTTAGCTGGTAATGCTGTGAATGTGCAAGATTATCCATTAATTGTGGGTACGTTTTTAGTGACCCTTGTTGTCGTTATAGTTGGCAATTTTCTTGTCGACATTACTTATGGGTTCTTAGATCCTCGAATAAAAACTGGTCATGGAGGATGAGTTTGTGTTTGGTTATCTTCGAAGGCATCAGGGTTTTACAATAGCAATAATCGTCTTTTTTTCAATCCTAATTTTCGGTTTTATATTCCCTGGATTTAGAATAGGTCTCTTATATTATGAAACTGATGTTTTTTTGTTTGATTTCTTGGGATTTATACCAATGATATGCTATTTGATCAATGAATTGATTCAATTCATTTTTCCTTTTGTTGAAATTCCAATCATAAAAATGAAATTTGAACTATTTAATTTCCCTGGAATTGTAGGAGATCCCTTTATAGGTCAATTTGACCAATGGGGGACAAGATTGATATTTAGACCTCCTTCAGAATATTTACTTTTGGGAACTGATGACTATGGAAGAGATCTCTTTGCTCAGCTCGCGCATGCTACTCAGAACTCGCTTTTAATTGGCGTTACTACAAGTATTATTGTTGTAACGGTAGCTGTTATTATAGGAAGCTTAGCAGCTTATAAAGGGGGTATCCTCGACGAATTCCTTATGTTAATTACCAATATTGTGATTGTTTTTCCTATTTATCCAGTTTTATTAATTTTAGCAGCATCTATCAGGCCTCAAGATCGAGATTTGGGTTTAATTGCTGTCATTCTTGCAGTCACGACTTGGCCTTGGGTTGCGCGGGCAATTAGGGCCCAAGTTATGACTCTGAGAGAAAGAGACTTCGTGGATTTGGCTCGAGTCTCAGGAATGTCAGATATGAGAATAGCAGCGGTGGAAGTCCTCCCAAACATGTTTGCTTATCTTGGTTTACTATTTGCAATAGTTACAGGTGGTGCTATTGTTGCAGAAGCAGGTATAAGTATGCTTGGATTAGGACCTCCTTCTCCTCCGTATATTACGTTAGGAAGTATGTTATACTGGGTAATTCAGAATGAATCCATTCGATCAGAGATGTACTGGGCATACTTCCCCCCTGGGATAGTGCTAACAGCATTCCTTGTGATACTCTATATACTACATAGTAATCTTGATGAAATTTTCAACCCACGATTGAAGAGGCATTAAAACTATGTCTGAACTGTTGATTGTTGAGGATCTTAGAGGATATTACACAGGTGCCTACCAGGTTTATGGGGTTGATGGCGTAACCTTTAGTATGGTTGAGGGAGAAATTTTAGGCTTAGCGGGTGAATCTGGATGTGGGAAAAGTACACTAGCAGAGTTAATCTCCGGTGCCCCAAGACCACTTCTACTTTATGAGTCAGGGAAAGTTCAGGTACATGAGTATCAAATTTATCAGATGGATGAAGAACTACTAAGAACAGAGGTTAAATGTAAGATCATGTCATATGTTCCCCAAGCATCAATGGAATCTTTGAATCCTGTAAAAAGGATTATTGATTTCATAATGGATGTTGTACGGGAGCGTACAGGAAAAAAAGAATCGAAAAAAGAAATATACAAACTTGCAAAAAAGCATTTTACTCGTGTAGGATTGGATGAAGATTCTCTAAAGCGTTATCCTCACGAATTATCGGGAGGAATGAAACAACGAGCAGTTATAGCTATTAGTACTCTCTGGAATCCTAGTTTATTGATAGTTGATGAGCCCACTTCAGCATTAGATGTTACTTCACAAAAGCAAATGATTAAAATGCTTTTTGATTTGAAACAGAAGGGAATTATTCAGAGTATTTTATTCGTTTCTCATGATATAGCGTCATTACGACAAATATGTGATCGATGCTTGATAATGTATTGCGGAATTGTAGTTGAAACTGGAAAAATGGATGACATAATCAATGATCCACTTCATCCTTATACAGAAGGACTTGTGTCATCTATTGTTTCGTTCAATCCTGATGGTACTAAACCCAAGGAACTTAAGAGTATTCCTGGAAATCAACCTGATTTAAGAAATCCTCCTTCTGGTTGTCGTTTCCATCCGAGATGTCCCGAAGCAATGACACACTGTAAACAGTACGAACCTCCAATGATCATACCTCCACATAAGAAAGACCATAATGTAAAATGCTGGCTTTATAAGAAATAATGGTGGGCTTTTATGACAAATCAACCTCTATTACAAGTTGAGAATTTGACAAAGATCTTCGTATCAGGATTAATAAATGTGATAACCGTCACTGCTGTAAAAGAAGCATCGTTTGCCATCAATGAGGGAGAAGTTGTTTCATTAGTTGGAGAGAGTGGATCAGGAAAATCAACAACCGCAAATATAATATTAAAGTTGCTATATCCGACAAGTGGTCGAGTACTTCTCCAAGGTGAAGATATCTTCTCAATCCAAAAAAGGACTGACTTCTACAAAAAGGTTCAGGTTGTGTTTCAAGATCCATATGCTTCCTTCAATTTAGTTTATAAAATTGATCGTGTTCTCTATAATGCTTTCAACCTTCGTGAAGGGCATTACTCGGACCCTGAAAAGAAAGAGATTATTATAGAAACTCTATCAAAGATTGGATTGAATGCTAATGAAGTGTTAGGACGATATCCCCATCAACTGAGCGGAGGACAGCTTCAAAGATTTTTGCTGGCAAGAGTCCTAATTATCAAACCTCTCCTGTTAATTGCTGATGAACCAACAAGTATGATTGACGCTTCCTCCCGAGCTGGGATTCTAAACCTAATTGAAGAACTTCGGAAGAGAGAGAATTTTTCAGTGTTGTTTATTACTCATGACATTGCTCAAGCACAATATATTTCTAGCAAGGTTTGTGTAATGAAAGATGGTGAAATTGTTGAAAAAGGATTAACTGAATCAGTTTTTGGTAATCCCCAACATTCTTATACCCGTGATTTACTAGAAAGTGTTCCAGATCTTTATTCTAGATGGGAATTGTAATCAATACTGCAAGAAGATAAAATAGAGCGTTTTAAATGTGAAAAAACGAAAATTAATTAACTTTTCATTGATTATTGGGATTCTACTTCTAGGAATGGTTCAAATCCATTTTGTCACTGCAGATAAGAAGAATTTTAATATTCTGCGAATAGGAAAATTTGATGACGGAGGAAGAGCTCTTGGAATCTATATAAGTGGAGATATTGGCTATATTGTTGATGGGGAACAAGGTATAGAAATTGTGAACATGACAAATAAAGAAAACTGTACACTTATTAGTAAATTCAATCCTCATACAGGAGAACCTAAAGATGTGTATGTCAATGGTTCTTATGCTTTTTTAGCGAATGGCTTTGATGGAATGGTAACTATCAATTTAACTAATCAAAGATCCCCATCCAACATTAGTCATTATATTGAAAAAGAAATACAAACATTTCCTTTCGTACAGGAAATTGAAAAGAGTAACACTTTAGATATATTTATTGACGGTTCCTATGGGTATCTTGCTGACGGAGAATTTGGTGTGAAGGTTTTAAACCTTACTGATCCAATGAATCTGACAAAAGTTGGGGAATATTATGATGAAAAGGGTCGTGCGAGTGGTATCGTAGTGAATGATTCATATGCTTTTGTTGCTGATGGCGAGGATGGTGTTGAAATCCTCGACCTTAGTAACTTGTCCAATATAACACGAATTGGTCATCATTTTGATGGTGGTAAGGCCCGAGGGTTATATCTTAGTGGCTCCTATTTATACGTGGCTGATCATGATGATGGTTTAGAGATTCTTGATGTTTCTGATCTTACTAATCCTATTGAAATTGGTGGATTTTATGATGATAGTGGTTTAGCACTGAGTGTTTTCGTGAGCGAAAATAGAGCTTTTGTCGCAGATAATGTTGATGGTTTAGAAGTCTATGATATAACTGATCCCACTTCTCCCATTGAAATAGGACAATTTTATGAAGAAACAGGTATTGTTGGGTTGGCCTCAGAAGTATATGTTAATGATTCTATTATTTTTGTGGCTTTTGGTACGCAGGGGTTAGAAATATTAGCTTTTGGTACTCCAATAGCGCCAATACCCATATTACCTTTATCATTTATTGGAGTAATGGTCCTAGCAATTATTTACTGGATTATCAGGGGCGGAAAATCGTATTAATGATTGAAAAATAGAAAACTTACTTTTTCTTTCTTACTCTCATCCAAGAAGTACATTTACATGATGAGTTTTATTATCGTTGTAAATAGGTACTAACTGGTCTTCCACGATTTTAGAATCTACTCTCAATTCTTTTACTCCTTTTGATAAGCTTTTAGAGTTATCAACTTCTATATTGTAAAGTGCTCCCCTAAACCATCTGATAATCTGAAATTTTTCCCATGCTTTTGGAATACATGGATCTACAATCAACGCATCAAATGTAGGTCTAATTCCAAGAATCCATTCAGTAGCAGCTTTAAGTGACCAAGCTGCTGTGCCTGTGAGCCAAGAATTTTTTGCCATACCAAATTTTGGATGATCTCTACCAGTAATCATCTGGGAATAAATATAGGGTTCTGTATAATGTATTTTTGACATCATATTTTTTGTTGTAGGAGCGATTTTTTCCCAATATTCGAAGGCGAGGTCACCCCGTCCAAGCATACATTCCGCTATAACAGCCCATGGGTTTGTATGACAAAAAATACTCGCATTCTCCTTTAAACTTGGCGGGAAAGTAGTAATTCCTCCTAATTCTGGGTTAAACTTAGTATAAGGAGGATCGAAAAGCAATAATCCGTACTCTGTATTCAGGAATTTCCTTACTTCATCCATACAATGGTATGCACGATCCTTTGGGGCAATTTCACTAATGATAGCCCAAGTTTGCGTATTAAGGAAAATTTTGCCTTCATCACAGATTTTACTGCCAATAGGTTCTCCATTATCTGTGAATGCTCTTATATACCAATCTCCGTCCCATGTGGTACTGTTTATGTGTTCTTTCATGCTGTGAGCGATTTTTCTGTACGATATGGCATCATTACTATGATCGTACTTCTCAGCAATTTCTACAAGTGATAAAAGAGCTTTATGGAACTGCATACCTACCCAGACACTTTCACTTGCATTATTTGGCCCAGGAAGGCTCATTGTGTCATTCCAGTCTGCAGTACCGATGAGAGGGAGTTTATGATTGCCTAGATTGTTTTTAGTGAATTCTATTGCCCGTTTAAGATGGTCATAAAGAGATCCATCAGATCCTTCAACGAATTTGACATTTTCATCTAAAATAGACATGTCTCCTGTTTCTTTAAGATAATCTGAAACCGCTAAAATCATCCAGAGATGGTCATCACTAAAGAATAAACGTTCTTTGTTAGCGTATTCAGGGAATGTTCCTTTACCTGAAAGTGGAAAAAACACATGATAGACTTTCCCCTCTTCAAATTGGTTTTGAGCTAAGTCTAATAATCGCTGGCGGACTCTTTTTGGATAGACATAGCCAATCGCCATTGCATCTTGGCTACTATCCCTAAATCCCATACCTCTCCCAATACCTGTTTCATAAAAAGACACATATCTCGACCAGTCAAATGTAGTTCTACATTGGTAGGGATTCCATACATTCAACACTAAATTAAAGTTCTTATCTGGTGTATTTATTTTAAAAGCATCTAAATACGCATCCCAAGATGTACTAAGCTTTTGAAGTTCTAATTTTACCTCTTTCTGGTCAGTATACTTTTGGATTAACCCTTTACTATTATTTTTTTCATCTATGACTCCTAGAACATAAATAATTATCTTTTCTTCCTCAGGATCGAGTATTACATCTGTACAGGTCACTGCAACTGGGTTACCTCCAAGTGCCTGTGAATTGGAGCACTTCCCTTTTTCGACTCGTATCGGATTCGATTCAGAATGATAGGGGCCAATAAATGCTTCACGGTCGCAATCATAGCTATTTATTTGATGACTAGACGAAAAAAAGGCATAGCGGGTGCTACGGTCAAAGAGGGAATAATAAATTGTGTTATTAGCAAAGCTTGTTAATGCCACGTTTTGTATATATTGTAAATCATTCTGATCGCCTAAAGCTCTCCATAAACAAAATTCTGCATAAGAAAAAACACTAATTTCTTTTTGCTTTGTTATAGTATTTTTCAAAGTGAATATCCATACTTCTAAATCGTTATCTAGAGGAACAAAATAGGTTATTTTTGCTTTGATTCCTTGATATAAGGATTCTATTATTGTATATCCTAATCCGTGTCTACATTTATACTCATCAAGGTTTTTTAGCACTGGTTGCCATGTTGGGGACCAATATTCTGAAGTGTGATTGTCTCGAATGTATAAATATCGTCCAGGTCTATCCATGGGAACATTATTATACCTATAACGGAGTATTCTCCTATCTCTTGGATCAACGTGGAAGCTATAACCTCCACCAGTATTAGAAATCATTGCGCAATAATTACTATTACTTAAATAATTTATCCAAGGAGTAGGTGTATCGGGTCTAGTGATAATATATTCTTTACCATCTGAAGAAAAATTACCATAATTCAAGCTACTCACCTAATTACTAACCACATACATTGTTACTCATTCAATGATTCACCCTTTAATTCTCCTTTTTTTAATATATATTGTTGATTTAATAACTAAAATCACCCAAAATATCTCAAATCCTTTACTCTGATAAACACTGGTTTTTGTTGTGCTACTGAGCTGTGTATCAGAAGTATTAGTGGCATCTTGGTTCACTTGAGAAGTTGTATAGGGAAGTACTGTTGTAATTTTATACTCCCCGCCAAACCATTCAGTAAAAACCCTCATAGAGAGTTTTCCAGTCCGGTTGAGATTAAAAACACCCCAGTGAGGTCCAACATCAAAGCTCTGGTTACCTTGCCACAGTTCTTTTTTCCATATTTCGTCAAATGCTTCAAAGGCATAACATTTGATATTGTTTTCATGAAGTAAAGGGAACAATGATTCAAAATATTGTCTTTGAGTCTCTTCACTACAATCCTGTCGGCCTGCACTTGGCCACCCTGTTTCTGCAATTATTATTTCCTTGTTAGGAAACTTTTCTTGAACTCGGTTAAATATAGATATAGTATAGTTTACAAGAATTTTTGGCCCTAAAGGTTCATCAATGAAAACTGGTGATTCCCAGAAAGGATGGATATGTATCAGGAGTACATCACTTACATTTGCTAAATTGGGATGATCTAACCAAGTATACCAAGGCTCTGCTGTTGTCACTGGAATTGATGTCTGGTTTTTAGTATATTTAATATAATCTATTAATTCAGCATCAGTTAAATCACCTTTAAATAACACCTCATTTCCAATGATTAACATTGTTGAAATATTGGCTACTGAAAGTCCTTCTTCAATTTCTTTGATATTGGCATTATCATCTGTTCCGATCCACACTCCTGTTGCACAAGAAATTCCATATTCATGAGCGATTTTTGGAATAATGATTTGGTTCAGTCCTACACCATAAGTTCTGATATTAGTTACATTTAATTGCTTCAGTATTGTAAAATCCTCGCGAACAAGGGATTCAGATGCGAGCTCTCCCCCAATTGGTCCTGAATCACGAAATGGACTATACCCAAATCCTTTGAAGTCTATTAGTTTTCCTAATCTTGAAATTAATTCCCATGGATGTCTTTTCTCATTTTCTTCTGTTGATTCTGTAAAAATAACGGAATTAATTTGGGAAAATATAACAATGAAACATATAATCAACCAGAATTTCGATAACGGATGCATTCTTTACTTAGACCTGTTCTTTTTTGAAGTAAACCGATGAACTCCAAAAAATACAAACAATGAGAAGATCCACATCAAAATATCAAAACCTGGTGATGGTACGGAAGTAGTAGTACTAGTAGTAGTGGTAGAAGAAGAAGAGGTAGATGTAGCTGGCGCATTGATAGTAACAATGACTGTATCTTGCCCACTGGCAATACCATCGGTGAAGACAATTGTGTAATTAAATGAACCTGTAGTTCCACTATCGACATTAATGTTAATTGAAGTACCATTGTCCCAGATATCATCCTGTTGTCCTGAAATGGCCCCGTTTACATAAACTGTATAAGTTCCAGAAGTAGTATCAATATCAAGGATTGTCCAAGAAATATTCACGACTTCATTTTTAATAACAACGTTATCTTTGGGAGAATTAATCGTTGGTGCCCAATCTACACTGCCACCGAAATATTTCACTAACACCTCTGCTGCAGGTTTAGGTGTTCTATCCTCTCTAAAGATTCCCCAATTAGGGCCAACTCCAGGTTCCTGATTTTCTTTCCATTTTTCATCAAATGCTTCAAAAAGATAACTTTTTATCCCTTTTTCGTTAAGCATAGGAAACAGATCATCAAAAAATTTCTTTTGGACTGGTTCTGAATATCTATCAGGATCATATTCCTTTGGTCCCGAGGGCCAACCTGCCTCTGCTAAGTATATTTCTTTATATGGGTATTTATTTTGAAGATACTCAATTTTCTCTACTGTATATTCTGCTGCTATCTTCCCATAAGTTGGAGAAGGTTTTCCCTCCCAATAGCTATATACGTGCACAAATAATACATCACATGCATTTACTAGCTTAGGATGTTGATCCCAAATATGCCAAGGTTCTGCTGTGGTAACTGGTGTGGTAGTCTGATTTTGGACTTTAGATATATAATCAATAAGTTGGGAAACTGGAATTGTAGGATAATTTCGGAGGAGGAATTCATTCCCTGCAATTAAGACTGAAGAGATATTAGCAACATCTAGAGCCAAAGAAATTTCATATTCATTCAGATAGTGATTATTTATGCTAGTATTAGGTTCTAGCCAGATTCCTGTTGCGCAGTTTATTCCCTTCTCGTTTGCTATTATAGGGATGTCGTTTTGTCTATAATTCAACCCATATGTCCTGATATCTGTAACATTTAATTGTTTCAATATTTCAAGATCCTCTTCTACGTTTACTGAACGGATAAATTCTACTGGTGGACCTAAATAGCGAAAAGCCCCATAACACAACCCATGGAAATCCATCGTAGTTAATTTTTCATTCAGTGAGGATTTGGGTGGTGAATTATAGCTCAATGTTTGTGCGTGAGTGACATCGATTTGTGAGAGAATGATAATTGCTGGAAATATTAAGAAAAATGTCAAATGTAAAATCCTTTTCATTATATTCATCCTTGAGGTGGTGATTGGTATTTTCTTAGCAAAAAGACTATTAGGTTTTTATTTTTTTTGACATCAATGATCTTCTTTTTTTAAAAAAACGACTCTTTCACTAATGATCTGTATGATAGATATGGGTTCACGAGATCTTTTATTACAATTTTTCTTTCAAACTTATTTTTTCTAATAGGAATCATACTTAATATTGAGGTAAGAAAAAGGAGGATTGCAACGCAAAGCATCCAAAAATAGATGAAATTTTGAAGTATTTCCTTCTATCTCAAGCTATGGAGACATTTCAGATGAATGAAAAATTAGAATTGCTTTTTCCTTTTCCTAAGCGTCTAACCGTAAAAAATGGGTCTTTATCCCTACCTGAGGAAATCTGGATCGTCATTAACAATCAATCAACTAATATCTTTTTTCACGCTCAGTATTTGCAGAAAAGGTTACGTAAACATGGAATTAAATCAAAGATTACTGCTTCTAAGACAAATCTTCCAAAAATGGATGTAATTTACTTTAATCTTTTTATTAATGAATTACTTGAACATCCTGAAGGTTATAACATAACAATAAATAAGAAAGAGATCCAGATAAATGGGCACGATAAACAAGGTTTATTTTACGGACTGATCACTTTTTCTCAAATTCTAGATTTGTCGAATCAACAAGAATTGCCTTGTTTGGAAATTCTTGATTGGCCTGATTTTCCATCTCGTGGTGTGATGCTAGATGTAAGTAGGGATAAAGTCCCAACCATGGAAACCATATTTAATCTAGTCGATCTACTCTCAAATTTTAAGATCAATCAGTTACAACTTTACATGGAACATACATTTGCATATTCTGGTCATGAAATTGTTTGGAAAGAAGCCAGTCCTTTCACGGGAGAAGAAATTTTAGCCTTAGATGAGTTTTGTAAAGATCGATATATTGAATTGATTCCGAATCAAAATAGTTTTGGTCATTTTCATCGTTGGTTGTCTCATGAACCTTATCGAGGACTTGCAGAATGTCCTGAAGGATATGATCACCCATTTAGTTCGGTAAAAGAACCTTTTTCTCTCAATCCAATTGATCCACATGTTATCGATTTACTAGAGGATCTTTATGATCAACTTTTACCTCATTTTTCCAGTGATACCTTTAATGTTGGCCTTGATGAAACGTTTGATCTTGGAGAAGGCCAATCAGCAGAAGCGTGCAATAAAAGAGGGAAATCTACAATCTATCTAGAGTTTCTCCTCAAAATCTATGATTTAGTGAAAAAAAGAGGAAAAAAAATGCAATTCTGGGCGGATATTATTTTTCAACACCCAGAATTAATACAAAAAATTCCAAAGGAATTAATTCCATTAATATGGGGGTACGAAGCATCACATCCTTTTAACATACTAACCAAAGAAATGAACAAGACAGGCCTGTCTTATTATGTATGTCCTGGAACTAGCAGCTGGAATAGCATTACTGGACGGACTGATAATGCATTTGCCAATTTATATAACGCAGGGGTTAATGGAATAAAGAATAATGCCGTTGGTTACCTTATTACAGATTGGGGTGATCATGGCCATCTTCAACCATTGCCTTTCAGTTATTTAGGGTATCTAATTGGTTCAGGAATCGCATGGAATGTCAATAATGCTGAATTATTAAAAAAAAAGAACCTAATCTCTGATTTGCTTGATGTCCATGTATTTCACGATTCTGCAGGAGTTATGGGAAAGCTTGCTTATGATTTAGGGAATACATATACTAAAGTTGAGTTCAATCCTCCAAATAATTCATCGCTCTTTTTAATACTAATATTCTCAGGGCATCAGTTTTCTGATATGGCACTTGAAAATATAACGATTGAGAGCCTCCGAGAAACATATAACTATATTGGTCACATAATCAAATCAATAGACAATGCGAATATTGTAAGGGAGGATACTGAATTAGTAAAGCAAGAATTCCTTTGGGCTGCGAATGTTTTGAAATTTGCTTGTAATTTGGGGATAACAAGATTAGAGATTGGTATCAAAGCGCCTTTGAATGAAATCCATGAAGAAAAGAGAACTGAATTGTACAAAACGTTACAAAAATTAATCGAGCAGCACAAAAAGATATGGTTAGGAAGAAATCGTTCAGGAGGATTATCCGACTCTGTTAAGCGCTTAACAGCGCTTTTACATAATCTTGAGTAGAATCTTCCTGTTTCTTGAGTTCATGAACTAACGAAAATATATTAGATTTCATACGATCAAATGAACAATATCCTAAAATAGTGCATATTGGAAATATTATTACCAGTAAATCAAAATAGATCATTACAAAAGAAGACTTTTGGTGATGTAAATGAATTTTAGAATGATAGATATGACACAACGACTTTCAATACATACACCTCCTTGGCCGAGTTATGTTCCTCTACAGTTACAATATTTCAAACGAATTGCAGGAGCCCATATGGGTCAAGGAGCCAATGGACAGATACTGACCACCAGCAATCATGTGGGAACCCACATTGATGGAGAAATTCACTTTTTTGCAGCTGGGAGAACTATTGGAGAAATGGAGTTGGATGAGTTTTGCGGACCTGGAGTGGTTGTAGATCTCTCGGATTTACTAACTGATTACGATCTGTATTCTCCTGACATGTTGATGGAACAAGCTGATATCAGAAAAGGAGATATTCTCTTAATAAAGACTGGATATCAAAGATATGCCTGGGATCAACCTGAGAGTGATGAGGTAAGATATTTTGTTAAACATCCAGGACCAGACAAAGATTTTCCCCAATGGGCTATTGATATGGAATTCAAATGGATAGGCGTTGACTGTGGTAGCGCTGATCATCCAATGAATACTATCATTCGTGATTGGCATCCAAAGTTATTTGCTGAGGCAGAGGAGAAATTAAAAGAACAATATAAAGTGAAATCCTGGGATGAGATGTTTCCGCCTGATAAGTTTTATCAAATAATGCATATTGATTTATTTCCGAAAGGAGTGATCCATGCTGAGAATCTATGGATTCCAGATGATCCTCTGTTAAAGAATAAACGGACATGGATTGGGTGTTTCCCTCTTCGGGGAATCGAGTTGGAATCATCAATGTGTCGGATTGTTGCCTTTCCTGATGTTCCCTTGGATTGAGGAATTCTCTCCTATTCCAGTTAATTTCCCTCTTAAATGGTGGAAGTATCAAATCGCTATTTATAGAAGAAAGTGAATGCTGGAAGTGATGATACTTCTCGTTCTCGTAATGTAACATTACAAACAGGACATTTCTTTTGAAGTTTAACACTTTCCTGTAAATGACGTCGATGAAAAAAATTAGCGCATTGAGGACATTGTACTACCTCCTCATCAGATTGTAATAGAACAACTGATTTTCGGCATATTATACAAGTAAGTCGTTGGCTACAGAATCCACAATTCTTTTGTTTTTCAAGTATAGGATTCCCACATTGAGGACACTGGCTTTGGAAGTGAGGTCCAGGCTTTTTTAAACGAGTATATACTTCTTTGAGGCCTGAAATCCAAATTTGTTGGAGAGCTTGAGGTGATTGAATGTCAAACCTTGAAGAGAATTTTATCAGGGCTTTTTGATACTCTCTTGGGTATTTTTCTCTTTCCTGAAGCTCCATTAGGATTGAGAGATTATGCCAAGAACAGAATTCTCCTAAAAGCGGTAAGATAGCTCGTTGAACGTCCTCTTTTTCTTTCATTCTCTTATAAAGTGAGAGGAAATACTCTTCGGGGTTTTCTGGAGGATTGGATTCAAAATAATTCGTTATTGATCGGAGCATATTCTCTTCCAATGGGTCAACAGGTGAATCAATAAGGATTTTTTCAAGAGTATTATGTGATGTACGAGAAAAAAAGCTTGGTAAGAATTGAACTTGACCTTGAGGTTTATTTCGAAATGTAGTAAAAATCAATAAATCCCTACTTCCTGATTTACCAACAATAACAGATAGGTAATCTCGAAGAGCATTTGTTCCCTCAATAGAGAATTCTTCTGTTTCATAATTTGATAATAGCTTCTCTAACAGTGATAAATCTTCTCCTTCCCTTGATAGATGTAAGAAACCGTCGTGTATAACAGTTTTCAATACATTTGAAGCAAGAGTTTTCGTTAATGCTGATAAGGTTTCTTCAAGGTCGTTTTTAGATAATGATGATAACAATGATTTTGCTGGAGGTACTAGCGTACTCAATCTATGTATATCTGTAATTGCTAATGATTCAGTAGGATAAAGTGTAAAGAGTTTATCTAATAAGTCTGGAAATAAACTATTGTATTTTGGATTGGTGATCAGTTTTGAACATCGAACCAATGAAATAGTCAACAAGTCCTTATGGTCAAGCTGAACAGTTTTTAGGACTGTGAGAATTACTTGTTCTTCGATATTTGATATATCATTTATTGAGAAGAGAGAGTATAAAATTTTAGCCCCTGATGAAGAAAATTGAGGGAGGATGTTGTTAATAATGAACGTTAAGTGATTCTTAGGCAATCGTGGTAAGACTTCTCCAATTATAGGAATACTTTTCTCAAATGTATGAGTTAATATTGGTTCTAATCTGGAAATTTCTTGTAAATCCATTGTTTTTAAAGTTGTCCAGAATTTTAGTGTCTCTAGATCAATCAATTTTTCCAATAGAGGAACCAGATAATCTTTTTTCCTTCGTTCTTTAGCGATATACTTTTGCAGTACAACTTGTAACGCATGTTCTGAACATAAAAGGAAAGTCTCTTCCCAAAAAGTGATTAATTCCGCATTTTTCCCTATTGTAGATAGAAGAAGCTTTAAGGAAGTTTCATCCATCATTGGCGAAAAAGCAAGTTGAGGAAAAGTAATTTTTTTTCCTAATCGAATGATGTGTTTAAAACTCTCAGATACATGTTGTCTGAGAAAGGGATCCAATAAAACTTGAACGCTGGTGGGTAATTCCTTAGAATATACTAGAGCTGATTGGAAGATATCATAATCACTGAAGAGAAATGAAAAATGCTTTACCAAAGATTCTTCAATGAGATAGTTACCAATACTATTTTTTGTCCTTTTAGAACAGTTTTGAAAAATGTTAAAAACCAAAGCTGCTGGTAGGTGGATCTCGGTCTTAGATGTAGCTTTAAGTACCTTTTTCCAATTTTTAGCTGCAACATCTTGAAGAAATGGTAATAATAATTGGTGATGTGATCTATGAGGACTGAGAAGATAAGTTTGCAATATTAATTCAATATTCTGAGAACTGTAGGTCTCAAATTCAGGCTGAAAAAATTCTAAATACTGGGAAACCTCTCCCTGAAGCTTACTTAGACAAGAAACGAGAATTTCTAGGGGTTGATATTCTTTAATCGAATTTAAGTATTCTAAAATTTCATGAGCGATAGGAAACTCATAAACACTCAATATGGATAAAAGTACCTCATCAGGGGGATGAACTTTTTGTTTAATACTAGAAACAAAATATGTAACCATGAATGAAAGAGTTTCATCTGTTGAATTTTGTTTATATACCCGTAGAAGTAGCTCTAGAGGAAATTTATGTTTAGTGAGCCAATTAATAATGAGATTTCTCGATTTATTGTCACTTAAATATTTCAATGTAAATAAAAAGCCCAATTCTTCTTCTGTTGGAGACATCAAGGGGAAAACGTTCTGTAGATGCTCTTTTGATAAACCTTTA
The DNA here is from genome assembly GCA_020353515.1 of Candidatus Heimdallarchaeota archaeon. GTDB lineage: Archaea > Asgardarchaeota > Heimdallarchaeia > Hodarchaeales > Hodarchaeaceae > Hodarchaeum. The sequence goes on along the minus strand of CP070695.1, from coordinate 4,255,255 downwards.
GCCCTTTGAAATACTTCCACCCGTTTTTCAGGTTCGAGATCCTTAAATAATTGTTCTATCTGATCAATCGGAGTTTCTAGATATGAATCCAATATAATTGGGAGAATTTCTGTTCCCCATAGTTGTAAAATTTCCACTATATGAGAAAATTTAGTATCCAATATTTTGTTATATAACATGGTTGACAAGGTCGGATTAATTTGGGAAAGAATTTCTTCTATTGATTCCTGTTTTAGATCAGGTATCCAATTTTTATAAATTTGATTTAAGATTAATTCCTGTTTTTCTTGGTTTAAGGAAGAAATATGAGTAAGGAATTCCGGACTTGAAAGCAGATTGAAAATGGTTACTGTTTCTTCTTTAGTTAATTCTTTAAAAGAAGAGAGAACTGAATCAAGACTTTCTGGAAGTAGTTGTTCGAGACCATACTGCATCTGTTTAGGATCTTTTTCCTCTTTATAATTTTCAAGGAAAATCTCCAAAGCCTGCTGTCGATCTTTTTTGATAAAATTTCTGACCTTACGTTTCCACAAGATTGGTACATGGCCAGAGAATTTTATATCAAAATCAGAACTTCCATGAGAAGTCATAGAATTTCTTAATCCTCCGAATAAAAAGGTGAAAATGGTTCTCAAAAAGATATCTATAGGGGATTTATATTGGTTCTATAGCAAGATTTTAACCTTGGACGACTTTTTTCGATCAATTTATAGCAGAATATACTTCTTTTCCATTTATAAAGACTTTTTCGACCTTGCTATAAAACTCGAATGGGTGGTCTGACCATATCACAATATCAGCATCTTTTCCTTCATCTAATGACCCAACACGGTCATAGATTCCCAAAATTTCAGCTGGATTTTTAGTTACACTGTTTAATGCTTCCTCTCGCGTTAATCCTTCCTTCAATGCAAACATTGGTAATAACTGGAAAAAGTCCATCGGAGTCAATGAATCTGTTTGTAACGCAACTTTCACTCCTGCTTTAACTAAACTAACAACAGTTTTAAAAGATCGTTCACGAGTCTCTGGTTTACTCACCCAAAAGATTGTTGGTCCTATCACAGCGGGTACTCCCTTTTTGGCAATATATTGGGCGATTTTTTCCCCCTCTGTGCAGTGAATAAGAACAAGTCGAATGTCGAACTCTTCAGAAATCCTGATAATGGTAGCGATGTCATCAGCTCGGTGGGCATGAGCATGGAGGGGAATTTCTTTTTTGATTACTTTAACCACGGCTTCCATTCCTAAATCGTGTTTTGGTGGTATGGGAGGTGCTTTTCCTTGTGATTCAGACATGGATAATCTTTTACCATAAGTCTCCCATTCATTAATGTAATTTTTAGCATCTGTGAATGTTTTCCTTAAAAGTCCAGCCACCCCCATTCTTGTTTGAGGCATTCTTTTCTGTTCCTGACCATGAACTCTTTTGGGGTTCTCTCCTAATGCCACTTTAAGTCCTGAGGGAGCCAATAAAACCATCTCATCAACTATCTTCTCTCCAAAGGGTTTGATGACAAAAGCTTGACCAGAAATTACATTTCCAGAACCCGGCCCTGTGTTAATACAAGTGACTCCGCCTTTTAGCACTTCTTTTAATGATCTCTCTTCAGGATTAAAGGAGTCCAGACCTCTTAAGTGAGGAGTAATTGGATCAGTCATTTCATTACCATCTCTTCCTGCCCAGCCTATTCCGCCCTCGAAAAGGCCTTGATGGGTATGTGCGTCAATAAAACCTGGTAAGACAAATTTTTTTTCGACATCGATAATTTCAGTACCTTCAGGAATGGTTATATTTGTTCCAACGGCATGGATTTTTTCCTCATCAAATATTATACTTCCATTCTCGATGAATCCTAGATTTGGACAAAGAATTTTCGCATTAACAATCGCTCTCATACATTGAATCTCCATAGAACTAATGTTCGGGAGTGTCCTTCATTGAAATTGTCGCTATAAACCAAATTCTTGTTTAGAGTGGTTTTGAACTGGTTAATGCATTTTCAACAAGGAACTATACCCGTGTGTCAACAATTTTTTGAAACTCTTTTAATAACTTGCCAAGATAGTCGAAACCTGCCTGCCAAAATTCAGGAGATGTGAGGTCTAAACCAACAGAGTTTGCTAAATCAACAGGAAACTGTGATCCACCGGCTTCGAGAATTTGTTTATATTTGGGGATAAATGATTCTCCCTCTTCCAGGTACTTTTGATAGAGACCCAGAACAAAGAGCATTCCGAATGAATATGCATAACAATAAAAAACTCTAGGATCCAGAAAATGTGGAATTGTTGCCCAATTCCAGCTCTGTTCTGGTAAAAATTCTACAGCATCTCCATATGCGTCCTGGACATGTTTATCCCAGATATCAGACATCTTTTGAGTAGATAAGTTCTCTTTTGCCCCCTTTTCATGACATTCATTTTCAAAGAAAACGTACATTGTTTGACGGGATATTGTAATAATAGCATCCTCTATCTGACTTGCAAGGAGTCTTAATTTCGCTTCTTCGTCGGTCATAGTTTTTAACATTTTATCGATAAGGATCTGTTCTCCGAAAACAGATGCTGTTTCTGCTGCTACCAGTGGTGGATTATAGTTTAACATGGTTTGTTTTCGTCCACTAAACATATCATGGAGACCATGGCCCATTTCATGTGCTAGCGTACTGACCCCATCTGGGGTTCCATCAAATGACATATGGAGAACTGGATCTATCCCAGGAGCTATTCCCATACAGAACGCACCGAATCTCTTGGTTTTTCGAACTTCTGAATCAATTAAATTGCGATCAAAAAACCCTCTAGCCATTTCACCAATTTCAGAATCAAATTCATTATAAGAATCTAGTACCATTTGCTTAGCTTCCTCCCAAGTATATTTGATCGCTTTTCCTAAGGGAGCATAGAGATCTGAGCCTTTAAGTTTATTTCCTTGACCCATTAATTTAGCCTTGGCTTTATAATAATCTTGTACGAGAGAATAATTCTTCTTGATGATTTCCATCATAGTTTCGACGATTTTTTCATCTGTTTGATTTCTTATATGAGCAGGAGTCATTGTTGTAGGATAATTACGTAGATCAACATCCTGACCATGATTCTTCCAAATATTATTGAAACAGTGAGATATTGCAATAGAATCTTTTGCATACCTCTGATAATATGTCTTGAAGACTTGCTCACGGGTTTCTGGATTTGGGTCACGAAATAAAGGATAAATCTCCCCTGGTGCCAGTTTTTTGATTTCACCTTCAATTTCAACCTCGAATTCAAATGCTGCAGTGAATTCCTGAAAGAATTTTAGCCATGCGTCCCTACCTACAAGCGCTTTTTGCAAAAGAACTTGTTCTACTTTCTCTGAGAGTAAATAAGGTTGTTTCAGCCTCTTAACTGTGATATAGTGATGATAATTTGCTAATAGCGGATCTTGGAGATATTCTTCTATCTTCTCTTTTCTAAGGTCATTTAACTCTAATGTGATCCATATCAATTTGTTATCAATTTCAACCGCTCGCTGTTGCATTCTAGCATAAAGGGCCTTATGATCTTCATTAGTAGTTTCTTGGTAAAAAAGTAGGGCACCATATGCAACTGCCTTTGAACCTAATGTTTCAACCTTTTCGACTTGTTCTAAAAGATTAAGTAGCTCCTTTGCAGAAAGATTACCCTCTTTTAATTTTCCGTGATATTTTTCCAATTCGTCAGCTATCTTAATAGCCTGATCCAAGTCTTCATCAATCTTTGGATCATCAAATCCTTTGTATAAAAATGATAAATCCCAATTGCTGGTCAATGATTACAAACTCCTTTTTCCAAGGTATATGTTCTTTTTACTTGTAAAAGAGGGTCATTTTCTTGAGTTATCTAAGATTTATTATTCTGACACTGGTAACTCTAGTCTAAATGGAAATATATTTTTTAGGAAATCACTGAAAAAGTGTTCATATATTCATCAATAATTAATCTGCCATGTTTTCCTAATACATTTCTTGAAAATTAATACTACTACTATTTTCGTCATAATTGAGGATGGTTTCTGATTCAGACGCCTATCCTCATCCTAGTCGGATTTTATTCCACAGGAGGAGGATATAGCTTTAACCAATCTATCACTGTCTTTCGATTTATCTTCAAGGCTTGAATGAACTCCCCCAGTAAAAACATGTCTTATTGTTGGTTAAATTACATAATCATGTCCTTACCAATCTCTACTTGTTTTCTCCTCTCTTTAGACATACGTTTCCTTCAGACAGGTCACTATCTGGGGACTACTGAAGCATTGACTTCGTTCATCCTCCTCACTCGGCCTCTTATTTGAGTTTATCTCTTTTTATGTTATTTCTACTTTTTCATTCTCATCTTTCTTAGGTGGTAATAAAACCCAGCTTAGATAGAAGAAAGGAGTTAGTTTGTCGGCCATGATTCGCCTTCAGCTTGACCACTAAGTGGAGTAGAGAAGTGCATTTGAACAATAAGCCATTTGTCTCCACGTTTCTCTAGCACCACAGTCGATCGTCCATCAAAGGTTATTTCTTGGCCACTAACGGTAGCATGAACGATTGATTCAGTTGCACACCAAGATATTGACCCCGCTGATGAAATAGATATAATTCTATGCTCCATAGACCGAGACTCGGTTTGTGCTATATCACGTTCAACTTGAGTCCGAATTTCATCCAACCCAATACGCTTTTCGTCAGTACCCGATCCAATTAAGACTACATCGGGATCAGGGGCAAACAACGTTAGTACTTCGTCTATATTGCCCTTTTTATAATCTTCGGACATTTTATCCAATACTTCTTTTATTTCTGCTTCTGTTTGTTTGTCTGCTTTCATTTTTTTCAATTTCATAGTTAAAATCACATTTCACCTATAAAAGGATGATAGACTTCCCAAGAAATATGATATTATCGCAATTCATTCCTTACTTAAAGCTGTATGGTCATCTTACTCGATATACTTCTAGTCCTTCCTCTATTTCCTCCTTTTGCAATCGCGAATAATATATCTTGTAAAGAGTGATGACTATAACATCCGAAACGGATAACGGGATTGTAGTGTGAGTGTCCTGTGTGTGAGTTGTACTTAAAATGTCAGACTTAAGTCTTATAAAGGAAAAAGAGCTCAGAATGAACAAGACTATTCAAGTAGAATAAAAACAACAAGTAGGGTAAGAATCATGAAAACTCAACTTCTGGAAGACGAAATCCTAGATATAATGAAGTTAGAAAATCAATTTGGAGTATTTAACAACAATATGATGATGCTGCTCTCTGATGAAGATAAGGCTTATGTTGAAGAAATTCAAAGCCTGTGTATTGAGCAAGAAGAGAAAATTGGAAGAATCAACGGGCATAATAACGATGATTATTACGATTGGTTTCCCTGGGCAGGTAAACATGGTCTAATTAACCGTAGTAACGAATACCCCCATCGTTCTGATATCCAAACAGGCATGAAAGCTGAACTCCTCCGCTGTTGGACAATGGATATCTTTAATCCTCAATTTAACATGGCAATGGGTGCCTCTACTCTTTGTATTAATCCTATTTCACATCATCACAATGACCGAGAAACTCTCGTAAAAGACCTTCAAGATTTACTTGATGGTAATAAAATCGGCTGTATTGGAATTACAGAGCCCAAACGTGGTTCTGATGCTGTCAATATGACTGTTAAAGCAGAAAAAGTTGATGGTGGATACACTATCGATGGAATCAAATGTTACACAACAAATTCACCAAAGGCGGATATGTGCGCCGTCTATGGTGTCCTTAACGAAGAAGATCCACGCGGTACAATGGTTCAAGGTGTTTCTCATAAGGAATGGGATCGAGGATTTAAAGCAGAAAGAATAAGGATTCCATCTGTAAGCAAGGTTCATATTGGGAAGACAATCTTTGAAGACGCCTTCATCCCTGATGATTATATGACTGGTGGACCTGGTGAAGGATATCATATTCTATTCGAGGGACTTGTACCTGAAAGAATTGGTATTGCTGCCACAAATGTGGGCCAAATGTGGGGTGCTTTTGCTTTAGCATCGCTCTATTCAACTGTGAGGAAGCAATTTGGTACTCCACCTGGAACTACAAAGATTCTACTCCACCAAGCGGTTGGTATGTCTGTTCTCTCGAAATATCATTCCCGACTTATATCAATTACAATGGCGTTGTTGAAATTAGCGGAAGCTTATGATGCTAAACGAGATGATCTCGTCGGTATCAGTCCGTTTATGAATCCCTTTGTTGCAATGGCATCTCAAATGAAAGAATATGCAGCCTACCTTGTCCATGAATTAACATATGAATGTATGCATGCAATGGGTGGTACAGGTGTTACAGACCAAACTAAGATGCCAATTATCCAGGGAGTCTCTGAGATCGCAGAAGCGGTTGGCGGAACTCGCAACGTTCAACTTCTTATCGGCAGCCGAACTATCAATACTATGGTTAAAATGCTTTAAAGCGTTAAATCTCCCCCTTTTCTTCTTTCTTTTTGTTTTTTCTTTTTTTCAGTTTTTTGTAATCAGCTACACTTCTTACAAGAAGAATGTAGACATCATTAACTTTCATTCTAAAATTACGATTAGCAAAATGGATAGGTATTAGAAGACTATCAAGAACGTATATAAAATCCAAGCGATTCCTAAACCAAAAGACGTTTGGAGTTAACTACATTGTCAATGATCAAAGATGCTATCGAAACTGTAGATATCAATAATTTATACACCCACATACTCTCTCTTGAAGGTGTCAAACATGCTCTTGACTCTTATGATATATTAATTCAAGCTGGTAAATATATTGAGAGATCGCTACAACAACACGATATTACTACAAATAGACACTTTTTCAGCGTAGAGGGGATAGATGAAGATTTTTTCAATGTAGAAGGCTTTTTAGAAGACCATATGGATCTATCCGAACCTACAATCTTTATAACCAATCATTATGATACCATTTATTCTACTCCTGGTGCCGATGATAATGCAAGTGGAGTAGCAGTAATGTTAGAAGTTGCTCGTGTTCTAAGGGAAATTAATTTCAAGAAAAATGTCATTTTTGTCAGTTTTAACCTAGAGGAATTCTCTCCTAGTCTGCAAAATCCGATAAGAAAGATTGGTACCGAGTGTGGAGTTTTTGATGAAAATTACCGTTATATTTCTTGGCCATTAAAAAAATTTGCTGACCAATTTAAAAAACTGATAATCTCATCAGGGCCAGCAAAACCATTTCTTGACGAGGATGAATGGAATAAATTTGAAGCGCAAGCGAAGGTAGAATTAACAAACAATGAGCTTAAGTTTTTCAGGGAACAAAATCGAATATTTCGTGAATCAGCTCAGGATGATCCATTTGGCAGAAGCTTTTGTTTGGGTAGTGATGCCTATTCAAAATACATTATCGAGAAAGAAATGAATATCACAGGTGTCATTAATCTCGAATCTATAGGTTTTACGTCCAAGGAACCCTATTCTCAACGTTTACCAAAAGGCATTACTTTAGATATGTTCAAGACTTATAGAACCGATCACGATCGAATGATAGGGAATTATATTACAATCATTGGTGATGAAAACTCCCAAATTCTTACAGATTCTTTTTTTAACTCATCTCAACATGATTTGATTAAATTACCTTGTGCTTGTCTTGATGTTCCTTTAGATTACGATGGAATTAAACAAACAATGCCTGATTTATTGAGAAGCGATCATGCTCCTTTCTGGAGAGTCGGAATTCCTGCAATTATAGTAACTGATACCGCTAATTTCCGTAATCCTTATTATCATACTGCTGGAGACACAATCAACACTTTGGATTTCATTTTCATGAAGAAAATTTGTCAAACAACTCTTTCAACAATAATTAACTTGTTTCAATTGGGGTAGACCGAATCTTATTTAAGTAGGTAAAAAATGAAAAAGAAACAATCCTCTCGGGGAAAAAAATAATAGAATGTGGAATTTAATGCTTAAAAAAATCAAGAAAGAGGCTGAAAAAAAGAAGGAAGAAGCAGAAAAGCTGGGTAAGAAGACAGCTGAGAAAGGAAAAATTATTGGAAAGAAAGTAAAAGACGAAGCTGAAAAGAAGATTAAGAGAGACGAAGAATAAGGATATAAAATATTATTGTTTCCTTCCTGAAATTACTTTAACGATACATTCTCCCAGTACTGGGATTATTTCTAATTTGAATTCAATTTATGATTTTCGTCGGCTCATTTCTTTTCAAGATGTCATTTTTTCTCGTTTCTAATAATTTCCTTCTTTCTTCTCTAAGATTACGAATATCCGGAAAAATTGTTCAGGTGAATTTTTTAAGGAAATTCGTTTTTTTAATTCATAAAAGAATACATTTTTCCAAAGATAAACTTGTTAGCGATGGTACGGTGATTCTCGAATGACTCTTCTTTCAGTCAAAGTCTTTGACAAAGATAATTCTGAATTAATTTCAACTGTCTCCATTGCTAATAGTCAACAGTTCTATGATCTAATACCAATACTCGGAAAGTTGGCTCGAGAAGAGACTCAGAGGGAACATACTCAAGGAATAATCATTAGAAATCAATTAATAACATTTCGCGCGACCATTCAAGATCTACTATTAGTTTCGGTAGCCTCCGTTAATACGTCTTTTCAACGCCTTGAATTGTTCTTAAATCTCCTTGAAGAATATCTGAGTAGGGATATCCCAACTTCAAAGTTACTCGCCTCGACGAAATATTTTCAAGACTTATGTAATTCAATAGTGAAAGAAGTTGATAACTCAAATACAGAGCTAAAGATTGCACTTCTCGGATTAGATCGCTCAGGGAAAAGTACTTTCGTTAATTATTTAAAAGAAGATCGTCCCCTTGCTGGTTTCGAATCTTACGAACCAACACAACTTCTAGATATTATTAGAATAGATTCCATTGGAAATTTACCTCAAATACAATTCTTCGACCTTGGGTATGCCTTTCAACAGCAATGGTGGAGATTTAGGAACGACTCTGATGGATACATCTTTTTTGTAGATAGTTCAGATGCTCAAAGGATCAGAAAGGCCCAAGAATTGTTTCAAGAAGTTCATAATTTTTGGGATCGTCCTTTTGTTATCGCTGCAAATATGCGAGATGTTAGTAGAATAACAAATATTCGCAAATATCTGGCGAGAAGATTTCGTGTTTCCAGTAGGAAAATATATGAAACAAATACTTGGACTGGAGATGGAATTTCAGCTCTCCTTGAAGGGTTAGTTGAAAATGAGCTAAAAGGAAACAATCTGGCTGTTTCTGTTGTTCATCGGAACGTAAAAGAGAAGTTATAATTTTTTAGAAAGCCGAATTAAAAATCACAAGAGTGATTGTATTACTCAACTGGTTTAAGAATCCAGAATAATTCGGGCAAACATTTTTTTTGGTTTCATTGATGGCGTTGAAATACAACTCAGTAGTGATTTTCAAATGGTTAAGAATCAGGAAACTCAGGATATACTTCGTCAGTCAGAAGAGGCTCATAGGGATCTCGAATTCTTCATTGATCTCCTTACACATGATGTTCCTAGCCAAACGATGATAACTTACAGTTGTTTAGAAGAATTGAAGTCTGTCATTGATGAACAGGATGAAGATTCTCAATTTTTTCTACAAACAGCGTTCCAAAGCCTATTGAGAGCTCAAATGGTACTTGACCAAGTTAAATTATTATCTGAAGTTAAAAATTTACAGAATGGAGATTATACACCTATTGACTTATGTGGTGTTGTTAATCGTTCTATTACATCCATTATTGGAATGTTTCCCCATGAAAAAATAAAGATTAATACTTCTTTCCCAAAGAAGCATTGTTTTGTTCAAGGAACAACCATCCTTGATAATTGTGTCATCAATCTTTTACAGAATGCAGTATTAGCCGATAAAAATCCCATTAAAGTGGTTGACATTATCGTTAGTGATATCCAGGAATCTGATCAATGGAAAATTGATGTTATTGATCGTGGAGAGGGAATCCCAGATTCAAAAAAAGAAAAAATCTTCAAACGTTTTTTTCGAGTAAGATCAGAGAAAAGAGGCTCAGGATTGGGACTTCATATTGTTAAAACAATTTTAAAAAAGTTAGGAGGAGAGATTAGCGTTTCTAATAGGGTTTTGGACGACTACACCCAAGGAACGCGATTTGAAATTTTATTACCTAAGATTGAGATAACAGATTTTCCTACGAGCCTAGAAGCCTAAGATCGGGGATAAGAGTACTCCTAATAAGACCATAATGTAGATTGAAATAAGGCTAATAATACCTGCCCGTTCCATTCTAACAAAAAATTGAACTGAGATTGCACGTGCAGAAAAAAGAATCACCCAAAGTTGGAGAAGAATGGCTAATGCTAATGGGATGAAAGATTGAGTTAGATCAATCACTCTGGCCATTACAAGAAGAGGAAAGATTCCTAGTGGTAACATTGATAATCCTAAAAAGATGGCAGTTGTCACAATATCTTCTAAGGACATGGTTTTCTTTGGAAGCAGTTGTCTTGATAGAACCAATACCAAAACAGTAAAAATAATCCAAGATAGCACGATACTCCCTAAACTGAATAAAATATCTTTACTCAGATTTATATCAGAAAAGAAGAGGAAAATCAATACTAGATCAGCTTGGGCGGTAATAAATGCAAATAATAAAAAGAAAAGTATTTGCCACCCAATGAATAATGTAATAGACTTTTTGATATTGAAGAAGATGCTGGGGGGAGCCAATATTTTCCAGATTAACAAAAGAGGAGAACTTTGTTTAAGGTCACCATTTGTAAGAAATTGATTCCGATCTTGACTTGAAGTCAATAAATTATAGGCAAATAATCCTCTCTCAGAAAGCGTCCAAGTTTTGGATTCATCATTTTGATTGATTAATTCACCAAGAAGACCAATGTGATGATAGATTGTTCCAACCTGAACAGGTTTTTTGCGAGAGGAACCCCGATTTAACTCATTCTGAAGAGCAGTAAAGCCAATTCCGCCAATTTCTTGGCGCTCAGCAAGAAGATAAATTATGTCTTGTCGCAACGGATGAGAAAGTGCTTTGAATATTTCTGTAAGATTCTCATCCAGGTGATTTGACATCGCAATCTAGTTGTAAATATCAATCCTTTAAAAATAGTGCTTTTTATCAAAGTGGAAATACAAAGATCACTTAAAATAGAGATTATCTTAAACTAAAACATGACAATAAAAAAAGGAAGTGGAGGGAAAATAGAGTTTCCTATTTTCTTGTTCTTCGGAGCTCTCGAACGCTCAACACCAGGATAGGAATGGCTAATACAACTATCATGAGCCTCATATTCTCCGTTATGAAGCTTGTCAGGGTTGTAAAGCCATTCGCACCACCAGATGTTGATGATGGAGGCTCTGACTCACTAGCAGTAGTACTAGGTTCTGGAGTTATAACAGCTGCGTATGCTGACAAGAGAGATGAATCACTGTAAGATGTCCAACTAGAACCGCTTGACTCACTATTCTGAACACTGAGCTTAAGACTGGAGGATTTGATTCCTAAATTGGGGGACATCCTGAGAGCAGCTGAACTAGTGCCACCTCCTTCCTCACTGCCTTCCATCCCAGAGGTTCCAGTCATAGGATATCGGCTATCGTATTCTACAGCAACTGGAGGCACAATTAAGGAATCCTTGTCTGTTACTGTGAGTTTGTAATAGAAAATTATTGTTGCCCCTGGAGCTAGATGTAATCCTGCAACTGCAGCGATAGTGATTGGCCAATCAGGATGATCCATCGCAAAACCTTCATCATAACCTGTTAAAATATTCCCAGAAATATCTGTAACCTTAAAATTCTTGCCATCGTAATACTGTGCTTCTATATCTATACTGGCCATTCGTGTTGGGAAATACGAGAACAATTTGATGGTAGTAGCTTCATCACCAAGATTTTTGACTTCAGTTTTAATTTCAATGAGATCTCCGTTCTCTATGTCACCACCGTTTTCATCAGTCCATGAAACTGATACATTGACTACTGGAGTTGGATACTCTTGAACAGGTTCTCCTGAATCATCTTTGGGCATCACAAGAGCTACTAAAAGGTTGGAAGCCAAGTTTGTAATTGTTGTACTGTTAAATGCTCCACCTAGGTCCTCATCTTTCTCTGTTGTATAATCTACAACAACACCTACAGGATGTATTCCAATGAAAGTTTCGATCTCTCGAATGAAAGTATGAGTCACTTTCTCACCTGGGTTGATAGTTCCAAGTGCTGTTTCATTTGAAAAGGCCTTGAAATCCTTTAATTCCCAACCAGGTCCTAATTGTGCATGAAATCCTTGAATACTAATGTCTGATGCGGGTGCATCTCCAATGTTTTCAATGGTCACATTGATTTCTGCAAATTCGAACATCTCATAAATTGATGAATTTAAAGAGACAGTGGTTTTTAAAATCGCTTCATCGTCGTACAATTGAATAATTAATCCATTTGACCATCCAAAGTATTCTCTTGATGCGCCATCTTCATAAACAAACATAACACCAGGTATAAATTCTGGATTTATTGGGGGAAAACGTAGATCTTGACCTTCATTAAGTGCATTTTTCACAAGATAATCCTTAAGATTTGTTATTCCTTCTGTTTTAACGCTTGTATTGTCAATTACTGTCCAATTGACTTGCCAGTACGATCCATATAATGGATCAGTTAACAATTGGCCATCGCCATTAGAATTATTAATGTCCACCCAAATAAAGCTGTCAGCTTCAGAAGGGAGATCATCAATACTCCACCAGAATGACTCACTGGCTCCTGGGTTTAGCTGATCGATTTCTCCAATTAAGTAAAATGTATCATTGATTGTCGCTGAAACTAAATTGCTGGATTTTTTGAAGTTAAAGAATGATTTATTGATATAAACTGAACTGATTGTTGCCCAAGCATTAACTTCATGAATCCCAGCATGCCCCATCGAAGGAAGAAACGTGGTCTGTGGTTGGACGACTTTGTTCCCATCACTTTTATTTATAAACCAACCTGTGATTTCACGACTGATATTGAACCAATCTACTTCTGGGGTATCAGGATTATCAATTTCTGTAAGCGAAAGGGAGTCTATAAGTAAGCCACTCGTAAAATTGAAGTACTTCTTAATCGTCGGATCAAATTCGTAGTTATCACTATCAAAGATAGATATATAATGGGGTTCTGGTTCATCACCTAGGTCCCAAGCAAACACTGTATCATAGGCTATTTCATCTCCAGTATTCTTCATTGTAATTGTAAAATTTAGCTGTGGATTGTTAACAGATTGCAATGCTACTACATCTGTAGATAATTCAGATGTAATTTGTGGGAATGTGGTAATTTCTTCTTCGTCCTTTGAAAAAGTAACGTAAATGTCATCATAAGCTACATTGATCCATTCACCTGCTTTTAAGGTCCAATCGAAATTACCGACTAATTCTGGATATAGGTTATCTGTCTCTGGATATGAATCATAGACAGTCGCAACGTAAGGTAATTGGAAGCTAATTTTGCTGTAAAATGCGTCGGGTGCAGGTACAATGGAACCTGAATAATCGAATGCAGATGAGATTGACATATTACCCATATCTCCATCTAAACTAACACCGTTTTCCAAGATGAACGCTGATACTGCAACAGGAATAAAATCGTCTGTTTTATTCTTTACAAGGCCTGTTCCAACAACTGAAATGGGAGCTGAAGCTATTATATCTCTTTCTATGAAATCAGTATATCCACCTGGAGTTAAGACGTCATAAAATTCGTCTATTATAAAGTCTGAGTGGTTCTGAGAAGACATATATCCCCAATAAAAGAGGGTTGTTGTCCGATTATTGTCTGGCCCAATCTCAGCCCCATACAGAACATCTAGGGTTGTTCCCATCCAACTATTCAATGCAGGAATGATCTCTTCAGCATCAGCAAGAGAGTCTTCCATTCCTTGAGAAAACTGGAGCAATATTGTAGCTCCATCACGGAATTCCCAAATTGATCTAGGCCAGTAATCACGCCAGTTTGCTTGATTGGAACTGATGATGTACATAAGACTGAGTTCTTCGAAAGCCTCATGCGTAGGGTTGAGGGGGAACGTTTTTTCTCCATTTAACTGGTAGTATTGAGCGATGAGAGCAGTGTCTTCTGCAGCGATTAATTCAAGAGCTTCAATGAATGATTTATCTCCTATCGGTGTATCTACAAAAATCCTTTTTGGTGCCTGCAATGTGGCGATTGTAATACCTGATTGATTTATCAGTAACATGGCAACAAGCGCCATACTAACAGCTAAAAGCTGAACTTTTTTTCGATTCATATTAAATCTCCTTTAAATCATGAATTTTTATTTTTTTTCGCAAAGTAAGTTAGTAATTGCTCTTAAGTTGTATTTAGTAAAAGAAGCACCGCTCTTTTAAGGTATCTTTTATAGAATCTTTGAAAAATAGCTTTCTAGGTTTCTTGAAGGTTCTTGAAATAGTCTCAATTTTTTTCAAAAAGAGAGACTACTAGTTATTTTGTGTCTATAAGGCCTTTTCTTCCTGATAATGATATCAAATAAATAATATTAATGTAAAAATTCTAATAGCAGTAGAAATATTCCAACAGCCAGGATGTGTGTTAGCAATTATGATTAAACCACTGGAAAACTGGAAAAATATGCTTAAATTTCCCAACTTTCTAATAGGAACTTGTTTTCTTATTTTACTTCTTCTTATGCTTTTCTTAGAGGAGCCTATCCCGTCAGGAGTACAACTTGTCTTTGGATTGGTGTTCCTTCTCTTCCTTGGTGGATTTTTCATGTATGTATTCACCCCTCAAATCGTTGATTCAGTACGGGATCTCCTCATGACAGCTAATCGGCGTATTCTTCCCCCACTCGTTGTATTTATCATTTTTAGCATTTACAGAATCATTGTTCCAACTTCCACTGATCCGTTTGTTACCCTATTCCAGATATTGGTTTGCTTTATCTTTTTATTGACTCCAACCTTCCTCTATATCTCATTCCATAAGCGAATTGAGAATGGATTGTCATACATTGATGTGATTGCAGGATTATGGGTGTGGCTGCCCATAGAGTTTGGTGTTGTTGATACTATGTTAGGAACAGTAGAATTAGGGAATCTTCCTTTTGATACATTATTGGCATTATTTGCTTTCTTTTATGCCCTAATCTTTGTACGGCATCATGATATGGGATTATCATTTACTATTTCAAGGGAGGATCTCATGGTTGTTATTTTAGCTGTTGGAATATTAACACTTATTATTGCTCCCCTAGGTATGCTTAGCTATTTCTTAGCTCCCCCCGCAGTGATTATTGAGAATGTTATGATTCTCTTTGAAGAGTTTCCAGGATCCATCGTCGAGATAATTTTAACGTTCCTCCTCATATTTCTTGGAACAGCATTAATAGAAGAATTATTTTTCCGAGGTTTTTTCTTCCGACTCCTTGAAGAGAGGTTCAAGCAGGATACATTTTCCATCAATTGGTGGTATGGAGGAATCGCAGGTTTGGTTGGATTGATTATTATCACTCCTTGGATTGACGATATATTACAGATTTTCAGTTGGATTCCAATGGTTACTCCTCTTCAAGACATTATAGGTTTCTTAGCTGAGCCTTTAGGAGATGCAGAAGGTCAAGCTTGGCCTCTCGTTGAGTCAATTCCCTTAGAAGCACTGTATTTAGTGGCTTCAATCATTCTTGGACTGATTGCGATCATTATGATCTATAAAACTAAGGATCCACTTATAGCTGCCTTAGTTTTGAGCTCAATTCTGTTTGGTTGGGCTCATTTTGAAGACATTAGGTATATTTTCTTCGCTAGTATTGCAGGCTTTGCGTATGGATGGACCTATTGGAAAACTCAGAAAATAGTCCCCGCTGCCTTAGTTCATACAACAGTAAATACCATTTGGGGGATATTATTTAGTTTTTAGAGTATAGGCAATTAAGAATTCAACACAGTATTGATAATCGGAAGTAGGGCATTTAAATCATTAATTACTTCTAAATTGTTTTTTGAAATTTCTGTTGATTCAAAATCCTTCTTCCTCTTTACCAGTACAAACTTCATTCCAAGTTGAGTTGTAAGATTGGCTTCCTCAATGGAATCTCCTACAAAAATGATGCGTTCTGGAACTGTACCTATAACTTGCAGCATTCTTGTGAAATAATCTGCATTTCTTGCTTTTTTAGGTGCTTTTACAGTGTCGTACCCAATTAGTTTATAGAAAAAATTTTCCAAATTATGACGAACAACAGCACCTTTAACATGTCGAGAAGAAGCGGACGAAGCTATGTGCATACGTAGATGCCCTATCTCAACTATTTCTGTTAATACTGATTTTACTTCAGGATAGAGGATAGGATACGGACCTTTCGCGAGAGCTTCGTATTCTATTAATGATGTCTCTAGAAGGGGTTTAATAGCGATTTTATGTTCAAAAGGTATAGTGTTTAAAATGAAATTTTCCCATTTAGCGTCAACTAGGGTATATTTTTTCATAAAAACTTCTGAATTAGTATTCTCATCCTCATCATAATCATTAGTTAGTTTTGTTATCTCAGTTATCCAATTTTTGAAGGCATGTTCATGGATTTCAACGATTTTTTCGCGTTTTATCCCTGTAGGTTCCAATATTTTCTTTAAGTATGTTCCATAGTTCAGATTAACGGCGTTAACGTCCGCTAGAACTCCGTGTAAATCAAAAACAAGATCCCAGTGAGATTCTGGCAAAATTATTCAATGAAAGTGAACTTCACTTTATCTTATTTTTCTTTATATTGAGCCAAAATTAAGAACTATCGGGATTTGGTTCCCTTTTCTGGAAACTTATTGAGTAGAATTTTTGGTAATAATTCTAGTGTAGCTCTTCTCCACACCTCGGACAGTACTTTACGATATACGTTAATTCAAAACCACAATACTTACAATGAGGTCTCTTGGTTACTTTTTCACCATTTAAATCATTTTTATTACTAGAGATCTCATTCATGAAATGATCCTCTTGGGGAACAAAACGTCAAGTATACTATATCTTTGCTATTTTATAATATTATCTAGATAGATTCGGTAATTAAACCAAGCGAATTAAAATAGGGTTTTAATTCAGCTTTTTTTAGTGATTTTTTTGAATCTTCGACTAGAGGAACAAAAACAATACATTCTTCAAAAATATAGTGAATCAGATCACTTTAGAATTGTCTTTATATGTTCTGGGAATATCATTCGCAGCCCATATGCTCACCTGCTTTTCGAACACCTCATTAAAGAAGATAAGGAGTTAAAGAAGAAAATTCGAGTAGAATCAGGAGGAGTAACATATCGTAACTACTCAATATCTATGGAAGCTCGTGATATGTTAGTAAAGGAGGGTGTACCTCAAAAGAAAATTGCTGAATTCACACCACGATATTTTTCCGATCATCCTGATATGTTTCAAGAAGCAGACCTTGTTTTAGTAATGGAAAAAACTCACATTCGAAAAATACCTAATAAAAACACTTTTCTATTACTTGAATTCACTTTAGGAATCTCTAATAATGTACCTGATCCCTATTTTGATCCACCGTATGAAAGATCTTTTCAAATGATAAAAGAGGCTTTAATTCAATTAAGAGAGATGCTCAGGAAGAATTAATATTCCTTTAGAGAGCTCCAGGTACATTCTCTTTGATGTACATCATTGATTTTTCTACCTCATCTAAATCTAATTCAAAAACGATAGGCCCAGCAAAATTAACTTCTAATAATGTTTCAATCGTTTCTTGTACAGGAAGATCTCCTTCACCAAGAGGTATATGATCGATTCTGGGGATTTTTCCATCATGAAGATGAAGTTCCACAATCCGATCATGGTAAGTATCAAAAAAATCTATAACACCACCTTCCCATTCACCAGAATAACCTGCTAGGAGATGACCAGTATCAAAGCACACACTTAAATCTAGAGCTTCAATACACTCTTCCATTTCTCTAAAAGGAAATTCAACGTTTTCAACTGCAAGTTTACGAGGAGAAATGTTGGTTTGGTCAATGATTTGTTCAAGGCTTTTTTGGGCAGTTGATGCAAACATTCCAGTCATAAAAGACTTAGCATAATGTGGTAATTGTAGCCTAGAAAACTCCGAAATCAACGCTCCAGTGGCGTGTATGACCCAGCAGATTGGATCTAACTCTCTAGTTTGCTCGATTGTATCCACAAGGCATTTAATTGACGCATTCTTTATGTGGTTATTTGGTGAGGATAATTCGATAGCCCAGAGGGGTAGGTGTACTGAACAGGAAAGTTTATTGCGATTTTTGAATTCAGTTAGTTGATTGATGACGTCTTTGCTTAGTAATCCAGGTAAAACATATGCTAAATCTCCAGTTACCTCAAAATGATCAAACTTGTTTTGTAAACTGTCCTTTACAACATCTACATAGCTGACACTCGATATATCTAATTTTCCTTTCTCTCCTATCATGCCAATGAAGTCTTGAAACTCAAAGGGTCTTATCCCAAAGTGTAAAGTCAAGAATATATTCTCCTAGAATTAAGTAATTGTGAAATATACAAGTTCAAACAAGTCCGAATAAAAGTGTTAAAAGACTATGTACTAATATAACAACCATACGTGAATCATCATCAATGATCTATTCTTTGAGTAACTCGACAAGGATGAAGTAACATGTTTGGGTGGATCATCCCTCCGCCAAAACCATCGAGAAAAACGAAAAAAACCTTTGTAAAGGAAAGACTAAGAAAAATTTCATCATTAAAGCAAACTGGGTTTCTTAGATCCATAAATATTGAGAAAGCAATGCTTAAAATCCCTCGAGAGGTGTTTGTCCCCTTTAACTATCGAGACCATACCTATGAAGAACTCCCCTTTCCTCTTCCCGGAAAGAAATCGACAATCTCATGTCCTCATTCATATCCAATGTTTTATGAAGCAATTAAGTTATCTCCAGGAGATAATCTGTTAGAAGTCGGTACAGGTTCAGGTTATGGAGCAGTCTTAGCTGCCGAGATAGTGGGAATACAGGGGCAGGTTACATCAATTGAAATAGATCACGATACAATTTCATACGCTAGAAACTGTGTTGCTCAGTTTAATTATCCCAATTTATATTTGGTCGAAGGAGATGGAGGAATCGGATATCCTCCTAATGCTCCATATGATAAAATATGTTTAACTGCCGCTTGTGTTGAAATTCCACCACCCTTAATCAACCAACTTAAAGAAGGAGGGAAGTTAATAACGCCCCGTCAAGTACTGGGAAATTCTCAAAACTTGATTTTGCTAGAAAAGAAAGATGATGGCAGTCTCACACTAAAATCAATCGAAAAAGTATTGTATGTTCCCCTTCAAGGGAAATATGGAAAATTGGATTAAAACCTTACTTCGACGACATCAACCTTTATCAATATTATTTGGTTGTTTTCCTGTAGTACTCCTCAATTTGTTTCGCATGACCACCTTCGTGTCCCTCACCTTTGTATGTATATTCAAATAGTGAGTTTACAGTGACAGGCATATCTTTAGTCCATTCAAACTGTGTTTGGTATTCCCATTCAGAGTTTGAAAGATCCTCTATCCTTTGTATTAATTCTTCAAATGAACTTTGCCACTCTCTCAAAATTTGTTCTACAGTCCAATTTTTTCGTTTTTGAGTTTCTTTTTCATTAAATTCAGCTTCGGTTAGCTCTTCTTCATTGATAAACCATGGTTTTTCATAGTTTAAGAGGTTATCAATGGCTTTTTTAAGTTCTGAATTCCAAGCAGAAATATGAGCGATGATATCTTTCGATGTCCACTTACCTGAAATAATATCTTTCGTAATTTGGTTCTCTTTTAATCTATTAATTATATTTTCCAATTTTCTATGGTTCTCTTTTAGGAATTGAATGGCTTGCTGTTTTTTCATCTGTTTTTCTCCTTACAAATTGAATAGTTAACCCATCGCGGGGGAAGTAATGCAGTATATTAAGTTTGAAATACTTATTTCTCTTTGATTTGTTCCATAACGCATCCTTAAAGAGTAGTTATATTCTTTAAAACCCAAGTGATGAAAGAACTGTAATGGAATATTTGATGTCTCTGTAACTCCCACGAGGATCCATTCACATTCCTTACAGTGGTGTATCCCTATCTCAATTAACCTGCTTATTAAATCAAGGGCTAGAGTGGAATCATTTGCTATTAATGGGCCAATCGAAAAGGAATTTTTAGAATAACGTATGAATCCATAACCTTCAACCTTTTTTTGGCGGATAAAAACTGCTCCATCACTTTTGGGATTTTTCAACATGATTTGGAATATTTTATTCCTTTCTGCTCCAAAAATCTGGGAATCAAAGTCTCCGACCTTTTGAAGGTGGTCACTTTCTAATTGAATACTCTGTGGAGATGATGTTAATGATCTCAGAAGGGTATGTTTTGGTATTTTAAGCCTGAAAGAGTGCTCTAATCTATAAAAATGAAACTTCTCATAGAAATTAACCACGTCTGGAACGGCATCTAAAAGAATCTCCTTACACCCAATCTCCAATAGCTGATTTACAGCTTTTAAGAATAAAATTCTACCAATCCCCCTATTTTGATACTGTTCATCTACGATTAGAAATCCTATCCATCCTGTGGAAGGTGGATAATAATAGGTCAAAACTATCCCTAAGGGTTGTTGAGTAACAGAATCTTCTGCAAGATATGCAGAATCACTGTATTCTAGAAATATCTCTGTAATTTTTTGACTAAAACCCCATTTAACTTGGGAATCAAGATACGTTAGAAAATCAGCATCTGTTTTATTTAAAGACCGAATGTGGATTGATGACATAAAATCATCTTTCCCAAGTTTTATTCACTAAATTTATGTTTTGATAGTGGTAGAAAGGACATGAAATTCTACCGTGACTGGATCAAGATTTCTCGTTCTCAAATTTATCACCATCGAGGTATTCGAATGTCTATTTATCTTCCATTCTGGCTTTTTTACATTGATACTATCCTCAAGAGACTCCCAACTTTGCTTTGAAGTTTCTATTCCTATCAGCTGAACATTAGAAGCCAATATTTCTCTTTGTTTTTTGGATTGGATGCTTTTAATGGTTCGAGTCAGTAATTGTTTTGAATTAACCCATATAATTTCACTAAAAGGAAGAAGGCGACTTAATTTACTTAATTTCTTGAGTTTTACGTTTTTACATTCAATCCATAAATCTGGAATCAGTTTTTCTTTTGTAGGGATCTCAGATTTTCTCCAAGCAATTAAGTCAGGTTTGTAGCGGTTAAGTCGAAAGAGGGGCTCAATAGTCAGATTCCTGTCCCAAAAATAACAATAAGCTAATACTTTAAGGGCGATATGCAGATTAGTTTCCATTCGCCCTTTTCGCAGGATCAGATTTCGATATTCAACTTCTCCTGGGGTAGAAGCCTCCCAGATTATTCGAAATGGCAATTTTCGTGAAAGTAGATTGTTCATTATCCCACCACCAAAATTATTTGGTTATTTAAAGATATTTTCATATTCACGGTTGTCTATTATTTCTTGGAGAATCTGTACAATTTTCCAGACTTCATGATATGTGTTATATAAAGCAACAGGAGCTACTCTTACGATATTAGGAGGACGATAGTCAGTTACTACACCTCTAGCTTTTAAAGCTTCAGAAATTCGAAACGCTTCGTCATGTTCAAGAGCAATATGTCCAGTTCTTCGATCAGGGTCTCGAGGTGTACCTACCTCGAAATTGTAGGGACTTTCTGCAAGCAGATGATCTGTCAAATGAATTAAGTATTCTGTGAGCTTAATCGATTTTTCTCTGATTCTTTCTATTCCTGCCTCTAACATTACATCCAATGCCCCCTCAATTGGTGCGGAACATAGTATGTTGGAACTAGACATTTGCCACCCTCCTGCTGATTTGGCATGTTCAAAGTCGAGGAGCATTTCAAATTGTTTCTCTTTCACATAACCAAACCATCCAGTAAGCCCTGGATCCTTGTTGAAGTGTTTTTTATTGATATAGAGAAAAGCTGTACCACCAGGACCAGAATTTAGGTATTTGTAACTACACCAGACTGCAAAATCGACACCCCAATCATCAAAGTAGTGAGGGACAGCTCCTACTGAATGGCAACAATCAAAACCAATAGGAATATCTCGTGTGTGTGCTTCTTTTGTCAAATAAGCCATATCTAATAATTGACCACTGCGATAAAGAGCTGATGGAAGCATAACTAGGGCGATCTCCTCAGTCATAAGTTCGACGATTTTTTTCTCATCAAAAAATCGGCCGTTGGATGGTGCAAGTACTAAATGTTCTTCTGGATTCAATCCTTTTAGCTTTAACTGACTTTTTAGGGCATAAATGTCTGTAGGGAAATCTAATTCATCAGCAAGTATTTTTGTTTTCTTCCCCTTGGGGTGATAGAACGTACTTACAAGCGAGTGGAGATTAATAGTTGTTGTACCAGTAGCAACGACTTCATTTGGTTCAGCTCCCACCAAAGGGGCTGCTATTGCTCCTAAATTTTCACCATAGTACCACCATGGTCGTTCACTCTCAAACCAGCCTTGAATTCCTAATGTTTTCCATTCCTTCATTACTCTGAGAATACATTTCTCTGCATCTCTTGGGAATAAGCCTAGTGAATTTCCATCAAGGTAAATTGTATCTTTCGGAATAAAAAATCGTGAACGAAATTTTGCTAACGGATCTTCCAAATCTAGGTTTTTGGCATATTTTTCAGTGGTTGTAAAAGTAGATTTCACTTTCATATCCTTCAAGACGAATTGAATAATTGTTGTTTTTAATTAGAACTAGTAGGCTTTAGCTTTTAATGTTCTTAGATCATTTTGTAGTTATCTTTTTTCTTCTTTTCCTCTGAGTTATACTCCTGAATGTGATTAATACACTTAATCCCAAGAGGATTGATGTGAAATCAATTGATACTATTAAAACAAAAGTCCATCTTTATTAGTTTATTTTAATTGTGTTACAATAATGATCTTCCTGTAAGACATATATACTCTAGGAGTTAGTAGTTTTTTTGTAGAAAATTCCTTTTTTATTCTTTCTAAATAATTGAAATATTTCAGGTGTTAAATAAATGCATATTCCTGACGGTTGGGTTGATCCTGCTTTCATTATTGTTACTTGGATTATTACAATAGCTGCGATAGCAGTCGCAATTCGGAAGCTACGAGATGTTGATGAAACAAGAATTGCTTATATGGCCGTGCTTGGGGGTACGATTTTTGCAGCTCAAATGTTAAATTTCCCAATCATTGGAGGAACCTCTGGTCATCTACTAGGTGGAGTTCTAGCTGCAGCAATTGTAGGTCCATGGGCTGCTATTTTAATAATAACTGTTATCCTTATAATTCAGGCACTCCTTTTTGCTGATGGTGGTGTTTTAGCATTAGGACCCAACATTTTTAATATGGGTATTATTGGAGTTTTTGTAGGATATATTATAATAATTATATTTGTTAAGAATACGGATCCTGAAAAGGCTAAACTCAGATATTATGGTGGAATATTCTGTGGAGCTTTTCTATCTGTTGTGACAGCCTCTTTTTTTGCTGCATTAGAGATTGGTACCCCGATTATAAACAGTCCAGCAGCAATTCCACTGATTATAGCATTACCGACAATCGTTTTCTATCATATTTTGATTGGTCTCGGTGAGGGTATGATAACATGTTTGATTATTTTTTATTTCCATTCTATTGACTTGAATGTATTTCTTGAATTAGAAAGTCCTTCGATCCAAATCCCTAGAGTTAGGAGGTACAGAAGTGGAGATTAAATATAAATCAGCCATTGGAGTTATTTCAATCTTTTTTGTATTATTGCTTTTAACTCCATTTGCAGATCCTAATCCTGATGGCCTTGAAAGTGCTGCAGAACAAAATAATGCTTCTGAAGGATCTTCTTTCGATTTTGGTTTTTTAACTGACTATGGAGCTTATGGTTCAATTATTCATCAAGTATTCAATAATGAGGCACTCTCGACCTTCATCTCTGGTTTAATCGGAGTTTTCATTATCGTAATCCTTTTCTTTGCATTATTTTATATCGTTAAACAACGTAGAATTAGAAAAATTACTTCGGAGAATACCTAACCTTTTAGATACATATTTTCATCGTAGAGAGGTTGACTTTGCCACAATCACATTCCAAAATTCGTTACTCTTCAAACCATCTTATGAATTCTCAAAAACTTGATCTACGGAGTAAAATAATTGCCACTTTTCTCGTTATAATTATTTCTTCCTTATTAGTTGATATTAATCAGCTTGCCTGGATTGTCTTATTATTTTTCCTTTATTTTATGATATTTCAGCCTAGAT
This sequence comes from Candidatus Heimdallarchaeota archaeon, assembly GCA_020353515.1. Lineage (GTDB taxonomy): Archaea > Asgardarchaeota > Heimdallarchaeia > Hodarchaeales > Hodarchaeaceae > Hodarchaeum. The sequence continues at coordinate 4,230,895 of CP070695.1, read as the reverse complement.
TGTCTTTTTTGAAACAAAGTCTTGTTGCTTTACCCATTATTATATCATTGACTATAATGTCATTTATTACGTTTAGTCAGTCACCTATCGTTTACAGAAGTTTATTCTACTCTACTACTCACGACAGTTCCTCTTTTGCATTATTTTCAGGATTACGTAGTCTATTGATGATTCTATTTGTCTTAATGCTCATCAATTCCGAAGATTCCTTTTTCGAGATTATCTATGGTCTTGATGACCTTAAAATGCCCAATTTATTGACAAGTTTAACGTTCTTTACCTATCGATTCTTTTTTCTTATACAAGAAGAGTTGAAGAGAATTCTTGAAGCGAGATCAAATCGGTTATATGGTGAAAAGCTTAGAATGAATTTACGATCTATGAGAATAATCAGTAATATTATTGGGAGTCTGTTGGCACGATCATTTAAACGAGCACAATATGTCTCTGCTACTCTTTCTGCTCGAGGATTCTCTGGTAAATTAATTCATCCTCATCAGCCATGGAGTTTAGGTGGAATTATTTTTTTGATTTTTACAATTTTAAGCTTAATAATTATAATGAATGTTGGACAAATGTCTCCTATAAGGGTTTTAAGGGATATATTATGAGTACTCTAACAACAATCCAAGGAATTGATAACACATCATATGAAACCGTTCTTGAGGTTAAAGATCTATCATTTAAGTATTCCAAGAAACAACCATTAGTTCTTGAGAATATTTCCATAAATTTTGCATCTAATAACTTAACAATAATCTCTGGTCCAAACGGTTCAGGAAAAACCACTTTAATGAAGCATTTCACTGGATTACTTACCCCTCAAAGCGGTAAAATAATCGTTTTTGGAAAACCTATGACAAGAAAGAATAAGAGAGAAATCCAAAAACTAATAGGAATAGTTTTTGAAAACCCTGACGAGCAAATATTCTTTCCGAAAGTTTATGATGATATATCATTTGGACCAAGAAATATGGAACTTAGCTGGGAGGAAATAAGAAAAAGAGTTGACTTAGCTTTAGAAGAAGTCCAAATTACCCATTTACAAGACAGAATCACATTCAATCTGTCATATGGTGAAAAAAAGAAGGTGGCTTTTGCAGGAATTTTAGCAATGCAACCAAGGATCATTGTATTAGATGAACCTACAGCTGGTATTGATCCGTGGACTAAACCAAGACTGATTGAGATTATTCGTTCTTTTAAGAGAAAAAGGACTGTTATTGTTATTACCCATGATCTTGACTTAATGCAAATAGCAGATCGCATTTTGTTACTGAAAAATGGTAAGACTGTTGGGGATTTCTCGTCTTTTGATAAATTCTACACTAAGGAGTTCCAAGTATAAAGAGGTTTAGTAATGAATAAAAGACAAATACGTGAAACAGTTACATTTTCCTGCGAGTCAGGGTTTAAAGACCTATTAATAAAAAAAGGAAATGAGCTTGGATATCAAAATACTTCTCAAATGATAAGAGATGCGCTCCAAAACTTTTTTGAATCAGAAGAAATGTTTGACAAGATTTCAGACAGTAATACAGAGATTACAGCAATAATATCAGTTGTTTATGACCAACATGACCAAAAAACGATGAAAAAATTCATTGAAGTTCAACATCACTTCAATGTAACATTTTCAACTCATTATCATATGGATACAGATGAGTGTTTAGAAAATCTGATAATAAATGACAAAATTGAAAATGTTCGTTCATTCTTAACACAGCTTAGGTCAATTGAGGGTCTGAGATATACTTCAATCAAATTTGTGTCAAGAACGGAATATCAAGAAAAAAAAAACATGAGGATAAAAAAAAAGGGAGGGAAAAGAAGTGGACTAATTCCTTCTTCGGAGATACATCAAGATAAAACTTAATGCAAGCAGAGCAAAGAAAAATTCAAATCCAGGAATACCACCGATGTCAGGAGCTTCTCCAGTTTCCGAGGTCTCTTCAGCATTCATGATTTCAAACAGCGATGATCTTAATTCCGTAGTATCGGTTCCATCACTGATTATCACGATGATTCTATAACCTGAATCGTCAGGATAGGCAGTGGTGTCGAAATAGTACCTAAACTTATCTGAATCGGATTCCAATGTGACTTCACTCCCGTCAGGTTTGACAAGGATTACATCAAACGAGAGATCATCACCATCAGGATCGGTAGCACTCCAAGAAATAGTTTCAGTTCCACTAAGGACACTGTCGAGTTCATCAAGTTCTCCTTCTGGCGCTCGGTTTCCTATCTGTACTTTGATTCTGATGAGTAAAGGAGTTGTGTCCTCTCCGATCAGTCCAACTACAATTGTACGGATACCTGCAGATAACCCTGATGTGTCGTAAGTGAATGTGAATATTTTATCAGTATTTTCCGCCCAATTTGTGTAATCTTCAGACGTGTCAGAAAGATCCTCAGCTATTGTGAAAACTGTGCCTGTTGGGATAGTTCCGACTCCAATGTTGGTCAATGTGAGAGTTATGTCAATATCCTCATTCAATTCGACATATGTTGGAGCATCAACATCATTGAAACTGACTGTATGAGTAAATGGTTTATATCCATCAGGTAATAGGTGAATATCCAAGCCAGATATGGTGGTCAATACCATTCTATACTGAAGAACCTGTGGATAACTGCTAGGATCGTCATAGTCTATAACATAGGTTCTGTAGCGCAAAATGTGACCCGACTCCGTAAGAGCACGAGCACGTAAGACCATATCCTGGGGAGATGAAATTCCATCTGTTCCAGCGGCAGGGAATACCTGAATTTGATATTCTCCTTTAGTTGGAGAATGAATTGAAACTTGTTGGAGATCGGGTAAAAGACCTGAATAACTAGTTCCACTTGAAAATTCTTCAATTCCTGTGGTATAATTGTAACCCACTCCAATGGATGAATTCCACAAGTATATTGCAGAACCATCAGCTGATTCAAGAGTTACTTCAAGTGAGTGCATGGGTATGTGGCCGTAGAAAACCTGTTGGGCAAGAATAGCTTGCACTGTCGCAAAGACAGGGGGTTCTCCTCCTGCAGTGTTATCCCAATAAGCACTTGTCGGGCTCGCGTAAATCATGTGAGTATTAAGATACTCTGTTATTTTATCATACCACCACTGATCAGTCTCACGTCCAGCCATTAAGAATGCTTTACTAGCTGAGAGGTACCAATAATACTCGAATGAACGTCCATAGCGGGGATTTTCTCCAACAATTTGACCTGAATTGTTAATCCAATTAAGTGCTGATACAATATCGGGATCCTCTGGTTCGGATCCACTGAGATATAGCCCCCATATCCCTGCAGCTGTCATTGATCCGTAACTTCCACTTCCCATATCACGCCAATCTTCAGTTGAGGGAGTGTAAGTAAATCCACCATCATATACCCATTCTTGTGTCACATCATTAGTGTAACCACCACGGCAACGCCTAACAAAAGTATCCACTTTGCTCCATAATGAGGGGTCATACGCATCTAATCCTCCAGGATTGAAGTTTTCATAGGTTGATAAAGCGAGGATAGCCCACTGGCTCACTGAAAGATCTGAGGATTGATGATCGTCACCGTATCGCCAACCACCATACCATGGGTCACTTGGGTCTACTTCCCATGTCTCATCGTTTTGAGTAACAACCAACCATGCGATAGCATCTTCTATGAGCGAATCTAATTCGGAATTATATGAGGGGAGAGTCGCATTATAGGCAATGAGTGTTGTTGTAGCCATTGATGTTTCATAAGTGCTATGATATATTGATCGGCCATCATCTTGGTCAAATTCAAACCTGTTGATTAGATAATCAATAGCTTCTACTGCAGCAGATTCATGTGCTAAACCTGCTTGAATGAAACAGAGAGCAGCAAGAGCAGCCATACCAGGTCGACCCCATTCACTGTCAGGTTCATATTCCCAGGAACCATCTGTGTTCTGTTGAGTCCGTAACCATGCCAATCCCTTATTGATGGTACTCTCAGGTGATGGTATAGTTCCAGCGTTAATTGTGATTGTAATTCTTGTTTCTGATGATTTGAAGGTCATATCAATTGCTCTAATGGTCATCATAATCTCCCCTGTATCCTCATGCGAAGGGAACCATACAAAACTGAAGTCGTCTTCAATTGGTGGGGGCCCCCAATACTCTTCAAAAGGTTTGTAAGTGTATAAAACCTCTTGATCTGAAAGTATCTGATATTGCAGGATAATAGACTCATCTATTCCAGTTCCTTGGATAGGAATACCGTAATATTGTAGGAAATTTGCTCCATCAGAGGGAGTACTGAAACTGACACTTGGAGGGGATATGTCTTGGGTTATATCCACTCTCACAGTAAGACCTTGGGTGGTTTCTGGGGGTTGATCATGATCAGGATGAACTACTTCGAAAAGCCATAAACCTGGATATTTTCCTACATATGTTTGATAGTGGTTTGTGTCTACATTGCCCATCCATTCTTCCCAACCAACTATTTCTTTATGTTGTGTACCCCGACTCCGTCCAAAGCCATCAAGATACCATACATTAAAATCTGGTTGACAACATTCGGGCTCTCTACGATCCACTTCCAAGTGAAGCACATCCCCACTATTTTCTGAGATAATACCGAATATCCCACTATCAGTAATAGCCAGATCACCAAAATCGTGGGAGTCTCCAGATGCTAAAATCCGGATTTGGGGTAATGTACTGATATCAATTGTTGCAGAGTGAGGAGTAACTGAATAAGACATATTACAAGAGTCAAAGGCATCACGATCAAAAAGTTCAACAATAGCAATGTCCTCAAATGATATGGTCGGTGTTGTCGTACCTCCAAAATCGAATGCACCAAGAATTCCCCTCGGAATTGTTAATCTGACTTCATTCGCTGTATCTGAAGGTAACCAATATGCCTGTTCCCAATGTCCAATTGTAGGTCCACCAACGCCATTTCGTAGAACTAGTCGGATATAATATGGTTCATTCTGGCCATACCAATGACTGAAACTCTGGAATGTCACATTCACTTCTAAATACTCTGTAAGAGTTGCACTGTGTACTACGAAACCTCCAGTCTCTAGCGGTTCTTCATATGTATAGATATCAAATATCTGTGGAATTAATAATAAGGGATCCCAATAAGGATTATCTGCCTGTTCTTCATGAAAAACGTGGAATTCAGATCTAGAACCATTAGCTAACTTAACATGACTTATTGCATATGGACCAGCTAGTTTCAAAGCTCTTAGCTGGGTACAATTAAAGTGAACAGTCATATTATGGGGTCCAAGCCCTAAGTTTTGAAAGCTACTGTTTCCCCATAGAAAATATCCGCTATAGAACTCTTGTTCATCGTTGTAGGGGTCGAAATGTCTTTCTTGGAAAGTCCAGTCATAGAGTTCTGCCATAACAACGAAATCAGAAGTTGGTACTGATGTGATATTAACTTCTATGTCAACCATCAAGGTGTCACTATAACCGTCAGGTTCTATATCATCAAATCCATTGTAGAATATTCTACCTGTAAGATACCCACGGGGGTCTTCTTGTGTTATCTTAGCAGCAATTGCTGGATTTTTTATTGTTTGGCTAATATCAAGATCATCTAACAGCATGTTTGTGCTATCATTAAGAGATAAAGTTGGTATAGCAATAGGAAAGATCCCAGCTATTAAAATTGCCAGTAAGATGAGTGTTTTATTTTTTTTCATATAGACTTAATCACCCTTCTATTATTTTCACTTATTAGAAAGAAAAACATCAAAGAAAAGATTAAGTACTAGTTTCTCATTCATATTATAAGAAATGTACCAAATTACATGAAAAAAAAACAAATTTTACGATGTGCATAAATAAACTTAAAGTCGAAATCTGAATAATCGATCCATAAAAGAAATGCAAATACTGGGAGAAAATTGCCAGCTACAATTCAAATATTGCTTTATGGTTTAGAAAACAGTGGAAAATCGACTCTCATTCGTTCTTTTCAAGTAGGCCGCTTTATGTCTGGAGCACCCTTTACTGCTCATAAATTCACCGAAATAACACTTGAGAATCGCTTTAATATAATAGAAGTTGGGGGTAGAAAGGATGTTCGAAGGTTTGTATTTCAATATATTGACCATGTAGAAGCTATCATCTTTATGATTGATGGGAGTAATGAAGCAGGTTTTAAGGAAGTAGAAACAGAGTTCAAAATAATAATCAATCATCCTCAATCCTTGGGTAAACCCTTGGCTATCCTGTTTCATAAAACAGATATTGCACGTGTTCACCCTTCAATTGTTATCGAGAGATTGGATATTCTCAATCGGCTTGATCGGCCACATCAAGTTTTCTCAACCACTGCAAAAGAGCCAACGTACTTTGGAGAAGTCCTCAAATGGATAACGAAGTGTTTAAAGGAAGATAGTCATTTAATAGAGGATCAATTCTCAAGATTCTTTCGAATTTATATTCTTGATATGTTGAATAGTCAGAATAAAGGCCTTCCAATGCTTTCAATTCTTGGCCAGCTTAGGATAATTTCACAAACAGGTCAAGTAGATTATGATAGGGATAAAATAATTCTGATCATTCGTAAATTGTTAAGGGATGGAGAAATTGAATATGTGGAATCATCACAGAAGTATAAAATTACAGGAAGAGGGCAAGAAAAACTTGAGAGTTCAGAACTTATTAAAGGTGGAAGGTATGAAGAAATAAGAGCAATGTTAGACAAATCCCCATCAATCTCTTCTAAGGGCAAAATAGTAAGTCTTGAAAAAAATGAGAGAGAGAAACTCGATGAATTTGACTTAGATGAGCTAGCAGAGTTATATAAGAAGACAACTACTCGTAAACGAAAGATATGAGGTATGATTCCATAGGCTGGTGGAATGGAGTTCTCAAAGTTTCTGTGCTACTTTAATCAAAAATTTGGCAAAGAATTTCTCAAACTCAATAATACCTCCAATCCTGAGATCCTTTGATTCAATTACTGCATATTCTAGGGGAGAATGCGCTCTACCTCCATGAGCTAGGCCTCCGTAAACAAATGGTAGTTGGAGAATTGACTGAAACATTGAAAATGGTGCTGAACCTGCTAGAAGTGGATAAAAGACTGGTTGTTTTCCACTTTCTTCATAGATTGATTTAGTAACTTGAATAAGAGGATGGGACGGTGACATCTTCGCTGGGCCATATCCTGCACCAAGATCCAATTCAACCATAGGAAAATGCTTTTTGATGTAAGTACGATAGCACTCCTTTACATACTCGACTTTTTGGAACGGTGGAAGACGAATGTCTAGGTTAGCATGAACCTCATAAGGAATGATTGTCATACCACCTTTACCATAATATCCTCCCTCTATCCCGTTGATAGATAATCCCGGTTTAAATAATTGTTCAACGATGGCTTGTTTTCCTGTTAATTCTTGACCATTAAAATCTCTGAAGCGTGTGACACTCATATTTTTCTTCACATCCTCAAAATTTAAATGTTGGAGAAGTACTTCGATAACCTTCTCATCCTCCTCGGATGGACCAACTATATCAGGATCGTCCATTACTCCAGGAACTAGAATCTCATTAGTCTTATCATTTTTCAGAGATGAAAGGACTTCTATTAATTTAAAAATTGGATTCTCTACTAAACCTGAGTTTGAAGAATGGAGGTTACGCCCAACGGGCCCTCCCCATGTTCCACCTCGACACCAGATTTTGGTTTCTATGACTCCTCTTACACCTAGAAAGAATTTTATGGATCCATCATACATTTCAAAAAACATGGGAAAGTATACTGCCGTACTTTGCTTTAATTTCTCGGCATATTCATCAATAAATGTTTTCATATGAGGTGATCCCAATTCTTCTTCTCCTTCAATAGCAAAGATAATATTTATTGGTAATTCACCTGTTTCCTCCAAAAAAGTTTCAAATACATTAAATGCAGCCATTGTTGGGCCTTTTTGATTAGTTACACCACGATTCATCAGTACTTGGCCACTAATTCCTGGGAACCATTCGAATTCATGTATTTCTGCTCCGAAAGGATCGATTTTTTTGTCATTAAGAACCCACTTCTCTGGATAAACAGGCTGCACATCATACATACTATAGAATAGAATTGTCGGTTTTGATTTATCCGACCAAACTTCCCCATAGACCTGTGGATGCCCAAATTCTTCCCCCATTGTTTGAGCTAGATGCACATCTTCCCCACCCAGATTCTTGATCTTTTTAACCAAAATTCCAGTTGTTTCTCGGATTCCTTCGCCTGTAGCGGAAACTGATGGTTGTCTAAGAAATTTCCGTATCTCAGGGAGGTGATTCTTGGAAAATTTTTCTTCAATTCGTTCAATAACATTATCTAGAAGCATCATTATCACATTTATAGTAATCTATTAAAGTATCTAAAAAGAAAATGTTTTATCTTAAGTGCTTAGGATTGTTAACAAAATAAGCCATTGTTATTATATTGATTAAAATGAGTTAATTTCATAGAAATCTTATTTCTAGAATACCATTAGTCCTGAAGTAGTGTGTTATAAATGTTCAGAAAGAAAAAACCTTCGGAGCTTGAATTATTACAAGAAGATATGAACAAAAAGCTGACCAATATTGAAACACGAATAAATGAAGCCACCCAAGAGTTTGCATCAAGGATTGCAGCGATTGAAAAGCATGTAGAGGGATCTGCGCTTCGTCAAAGCGAGTTATCTCAAACATTGGAAAATAGAAGCGTAGAGATTCGAACTCAGTCTGCTAAAGAGTTCAAAACCTCACTTGAAGAGGTTCGGGGTTCACTAGAGACTTTAGGTTTAGAACTCAATAATCAAGTATTAGATCTTAGTACGAGGCTCGAACAGTTAGACCAGAATTCAAGTAATTGGTCTTTTGCGGTTAATGAACAGATTGAAGAGTTTAGGGAGAAATATGTAAACGTATTAGAAGAGCTTCGTCAAGGTAGGAATATTGCTGTTGAAAAAGAGCAAATCATGACTCAAAAATATGAAGAATTAGTAAATCAATTAAGAGAAAAAGAAAAACTGGCTATTGAAAAGGAAAATTTAAATCAACAGCGAATTGGTTCACTACAAGAAGAAGTTGATAAAAAAGGGAAAGAAGTCGAAAAAACTACATTTCAACTTGAGCAGCTTGAATCAGAGTTAAAAGAAAAGAATGCTCTGATTGAGGAATTGCAACAGATGAAAATTGAGGGTGAAGAGTTAAAACTAGAACTTAAACGGCTGAAAGAAGAAAATGAAATGAAGACTTACGAACTCGATAGAGCAAAGACTCAAATTCAAACAATGGCCGATGATACAAAACAATCCTTAGGAACATCAAAAGCTATAAAGACATTTTTAAGTGAAAGTGAGTCTGGAAGAATATTAAGTCATTTAATGAGTCTAGAGCAGGTCACTGTAGACGACCTAGCAACAATGACGGGAATTCCTACCTATACTGTACAACAAATAATTCAGCATTTCCGAGATATGGGCATTATTTCATTCGATGATGGATCAAGACGAGCAAGATTAGCAGATTAACCAAACTCTTCTACTCTCCATTTTAGAGGGGATCTTATTGGAAACAAAAATAGGATCAACAGTCATTCGTTTGGTCCAAGGGGACATTACAAAAGAAGTTACAGATGTAATCGTGAATGCAGCAAACACCTCCCTCCGTGGAGGAGGAGGTGTCGATGGAGCAATTCATCGTGCTGGAGGGCCCGAAATCCTTCAAGAATGTATCCAGAAATATCCTGAGGGCTGTAAAACAGGAGAGGCTCGAATTACAACTGCGGGGCAAATGAGTGCCAAGTATGTGATTCATACACCAGGGCCAATTTGGCGGGGAGGACAACAAAATGAAAAAAGGCTCTTAAAGCATTGTTACCGAAATTCTCTCCTTCTAGCAACAGAATATAATGCTAAATCAATAGCTTTTCCGTCTATTTCAACAGGGGTATATGGATTTCCTATTGAAAGAGCCTCAAAGATTGCCCTTTCAACAGTTATCGAGAATCTAGCATCCACTACAATTACAGAAGTATGCTTTGTATTATTCAGTGATTCAGACTACCAAATATATGAAAAAAATCTTCAAAGAATTGGAAAGGAAGAATAAAAAAGATTATTCATTCCTATTCTGGCGCATAATCCTTTGCCATTTCTGCACGAGAAATCACAATCCGCTGCACCTCATTCGTACCTTCGTAGATAGGTGTTATCCTCACATCGCGATAATAACGTTCGACGTCGTATTCTTTAACGTACCCGTATCCGCCATGCATTTGAATTGCTTCCGAGGTGACTTCTTGAGCGATTTCTGAACCATAAAGTTTCGCGATTGAAGCGTACTCAGAAAAATTTTGATTCAGATCCTTCATTCGGGCTGCGGAAAGGTATGCAAGCCGTGCTGTGTGGATTTTCGTGTAGAGATCAGCGAGCTTCCATTGAGTAGCTTGGAAACTTTCGATTGGCTTTCCAAACTGTTTTCTGGTTTTGATATATGTTGCTGCTTTTCGATAAGCGGCATCAGCTATACCAACTGCTTGAGCTCCAATACCGATCCTCGCTGCTGCCAATTCATATAATACAACACTAAATCCTCGATCAATTTGCCCTAAAACATTTCTCTTAGGAATAGTAGCTCCATCAAGTAACACTTCGGCTGTAGCATTGCTATGAAGGCCTAATTTTTCCTCTATCCTCGCTATCTTGAATCCAGGGTTATTTTCAGTTTCAATGATAAATGCTGTTAATCCTCGAGATCCTTTTTCAGGAGAAGTAGATCCTAGGAAAAGATACGCATTTGCTATCCCTGCATTTGAAATGAAGTTTTTCGTCCCGTTGACAACATAATGGTCACCTTCATCAACAACTTTCGTTTTCAACGACCCTAGATCAGATCCAGCACCGGGTTCTGTAAAAAGTAGCCCTCCAACTAGTTCACCGCGGGCTAGCTTAGGTAAATAATATTCCTTGGCTTCTTCTGTACCGAATTTCTCAATAACATCATATGATGAGTTTTGTAAGCCGAAGAGTAATGAGGTTCCTGCATCAGCGCGAGAAATACGTTCATAACATGCATTAGTTAAAGTAAAAGAAAGTCCCACTCCTTCGTATTCTTCAGGAATAGCCAATCCCATTAAATCATTCTCTGCAAGTTTTTTGACAATTTTGTGAGTCTGTTCTGGATATGAGATCTTCCCTGTTTTCACATCAAACTTGCAGCCTGTCTCATCCATTTCTTGAGCATATGGTTCTATTTCTTTTTTACATAATTCATCCATAAGATCAAGAACCATCTCATTCTGTTCAGTTTCCTCTTCATTGTATCCAAATGTAGTAAAAATCTGTAATAAATCCTTCATTGAGAGAATCCTTCCTTAGATTTGTGAATTTTCTTCCGGTTACTCAGATTTAGACTCTTTAAATTCACTGAATGCAAGACAGATTTGAGAAAGTTTGTCTGCATAACCTTGTGATATGTTGAACTTCTGTCTAACTTTCCATTCACCTGCTTTATTCTTTTGCCAACCATATAATCGAATTTGGTGTTTTCCACCACCAGTTTCTACCAATACAATGGCCTTTAGCCATGATGCGGTTTTTGCCAACCGCTTTCCAGCAATAACTTTAATTGTTTTAGAAACAGGGAATTCTTCTATATTATCAGTTAATAATTCGTGTAGTGACACATCGTTTCCAATCCTAACACATTTTTAATTCTTTAGAACTACAATTACTGGTTCCATTCTTATTGTTTTTTGACAAAAAAATGTTTCGATTCTTTTCAAAAAAGTATTAATTTCTGATTATGCTTTTTGATGGTAAATCTTTATTATTAAAATAATCCATTAATTCTGGAAAAATCATGTTTTTTAATGCAATATCAGAAAAAAAACTAAAGCAGGAACGTCTTTACCATGAGGCAGTTATTTCATTCATTGGATATTGAAACTCTAACAGAAGAACTTAACACCAATCTGGAAAATGGACTATCTACAGAAGAAATTCAACGACGATTGACAGAATATGGCCCGAATGAGCTAGTATCTGGAGAGAAAATGTCTCCATACAAGATGTTCCTGCTCCAATTTAAAGATTTTATAGTTATACTTCTTCTTGTTGCTACTTTGGTATCACTGCTCTTTGGTGAGTATATTGAGGCTTTAATTATAGTAGTAATTGTATTATTAAATGGCGTTTTAGGATTCGTTCAGGAATATCGTGCAGAAGCAGCGCTTGAAAAGTTAAAGGAACTCACGGGAGATGATACTCTAGCTATTAGAGATGGAAAAGAAGTTCGAGTTGATGTTCGAGACCTTGTGCCAGGGGATGTTTTGTTGATGTATGAGGGGGAGACAATAGCCGCTGACGGACGTATTTTTGAAGCTAGTCGGCTTAGAGTAGAAGAAGGGCTTCTTACTGGAGAATCGGTACCTGTTGATAAAACAATAGATTCCATATCCAATGAACGGATTCCTATTGCAGATAGAACCAATACTGCTTTTATGGGTACAACTACTGTGAAAGGAAGAGGAAAGGCTCTTGTTGTAAACACTGGTATGAAAACTGAAATGGGAAAGATTGCACAATCAACAATTGAAACTGAAGAGCAACCTACTCCTTTACAGACCCAATTATCTCGTTTAGGAAAGGTTCTAGGTATTATTGTATTAGTTGTTGTCTCTATTGTTTTTATAGCTCAACTAGGAAGAATAGAGGAAAATATCATTGAGGTAGTTGAAACAGCTATTGCTTTAGCAGTATCTGCTGTTCCTGAAGGATTAGCAGCAGCCATTACTCTCACTCTGGCAATTGGTGTCCAAAGAATGGCTAGGAAAAAGGCTGTTATTAGAAAATTACCAGCTGTTGAGACATTAGGCAGTGTAGAAGTAATTTGTACAGATAAAACCGGAACTCTTACTCAGAATAAAATGACTGTTCAACGGATTTGGACCCCCGCACTAGGTTTTGTAGAAGTGACTGGTACAGGGTATTTACCAAAAGGAAATTTTATTCATATTGAAGAAAAATCAAGACTAGATGTTCAACAGCATAAGGATTTATATCAGTCTATAAAAGCTGGTGCATTGTGTAATACAGCATCTATCCAGTTTTCTTCTAAGACTAATGAATGGACTTGTGAGGGAGACCCAACTGAAGGAGCACTTATCGTAACCGCTATGAAAGCTGCTCTTGTGAATCGGTGGGAAGCTGGGTATGAATTGAAGACTGACGGAGAAATTTTCTTCGATAGTGATCGTAAACGTATGACAATGGTCTTCAGCAGAAAAAGGCCAGATTTAGAAGAAACTTGGGCCTTCATGAAAGGATCACCTCTGATTATTTTGAATTATTGTTCTCACATTCTTCTAGGAGATTCTGTGGTTCCCCTTGATGATAAAATTCGTGAGGAAATTACTGAAGCGAATAGGCAATTAGGAAGCCAAGCTTTTCGGGTTCTTGGCTTAGCACAAAGAAATCTATCAAATGATTTAACTGATTTTACCGAAGATATTGTTGAAACAAACATGACTTTTGTTGGATTAGTTGGGATGATTGACCCTCCTCGACTAGAAGTCGAACAAGCCATTGCAAAATGTAAAAACGCTGGTATTCGTATCATAATGATTACTGGGGATCAATTAGACACAGCTTTAGCTATTGCAAAGTCTCTCGATCTAAAACCTTACGAAGATACGTTTTATCTAGCTCATACCTCGTCAGAGCTTGAAGCAATGACTGATGAAGAATTCATTGAAGTTTTAAAAGACCTAGATGTTTGTGCTCGAGCTTCTCCAGGAATTAAGCGTAAAATCGTGGAAACTCTCCAAGATGAGTTTGGTCTGGTAGTTGCAATGACAGGTGATGGGGTTAATGATGCTCCAGCACTAAAAAAAGCTGATATTGGGGTTGCCATGGGAATAACTGGAACAGATGTGGCACGAGAAGCAAGTGATATGGTACTCATGGATGATAACTTTGCTACAATTGTATCAGCTGTCGAAGAGGGACGCACAATCTATGACAATATGAAGAAGTTTATCCGATATTTACTCAGCTCAAACTTTGATGAGATCCTAGTCGTGTTCACAGCGACAGTAATATTAGGATTACCTTCCCCATATTTAGCATTAGGTATATTATGGATTAATCTGCTTACTGATGGTCTTCCAGCACTTGCCTTATCAGTTGATCCTGGAGATCCAGACGTCATGGCACGAAAACCCAGAGGACGAAAAAGTAATCTACTCGGGGAAATTTTGGTTTTCTCTTTAGTTGCTGGGATTATATCATTTTTCGCTACAATGATCCTCTTTTTGCAATTCGATCCAGCAGCCTTTGAGAATCCTGAAACTTTAGCTCTCGCTAGAACCCTAGCTTTAACAGTTTCAGTTGTTTTCGAATTATTTCAAGTTTTTGTTTCACGAGCTCCCGATGGTAAGAGTGTATTTTTAACAAATCCCATTAATAACGTTTATTTGTTAGTAGCCGTCTTTTCAGCGTTCATACTTCATCTTTTCATAATATATGTCAAACCAGTGGCCCAGATTTTCGGATTTGTGGCTCTCTCACTAGGAAATTGGGTAATGATCTTTGTTATTGTTATTATTGGATTTGTTATCTTAGATCTTGTAAAATTGGCTCAATCAAAAATAACTGAAAGCTCTCAACCTATTAGTGGATGAGAGAGAAAAAAAAACAATGTATTTTTTGTTGTAGAATTGTTTATCTACTTAATTCCATTTTAATTCAAGAAACCCATGAGGAGAGTGTTTCTACATCAGTCAATCCTACATTTCGATGCGTTTCTGTATATTCTGGTGAAAAATGAATTATGGTAGGAATATAGGTGATCTGAAGTGTAGTTGAAACACTATAAATATCCTTAACAATTTTCCAAGATATTTTATTTTGCGTCTTATATGTAGCAAGATGAGTAATATCTTCGGAAGATGCTGATATGATGACTACATAAGGATACTGTTCTGTAAACTCTTTGAGAATTTCAATTTGCTTTGCACATGGTTCGCAATATGTTCCCATGAAATCTAATATAATATGTTGGCCACGATACTGAATTAGATTAAAGTTAGTACTATCTAAATCTTGAAATATTAATTTCAATGTATCCGTTGAAGGATTTTCACCTGTGGATTCGGAGGATTTATTGGAAGAAGAGTTTTGAGGGATAGTTGGAAATAATACCCCTATTCCTATGCTTGAAATTACTACAACAACTGCAAGGATGATGAATATGTTAAAATAACTCCTTGATTTCACAACTTTACTCTTGACTTCCCGTTTCATTCTGTTCTGGATACGATCTAATCCTTCAAGAACTTCTTCGTAAGACGAATTTTCTTCTTTCTTCCCTTTTGGAATTCTTCGTCTCTGTCTACGACTCAATCAAGCCACCTTATCATTTATTCTACTCTTTTTCGTCCTTTTGTGAGAATTCTTGATCAGAAAATTCCAAATTTTTAATGTTTTTCACCCTACGATGACGGGAAAAGAAGATTAAGGCAACAGACGCAAAAAAGAGGAGTAATAATACCAGTACTCCCGTAAGAGCGTCTCCATACAAGTGCCACCAAGGAGTCCCAGTAAACCGAGCTAATATCATTCCAATTCCAAAAACAACTAGGAGAAAACCCATTCCAATATTAATGACATTATTTCTCGCAACAATCCATTGGGCAATTTGAATTCGAAATTCACTAGCAGAAAATGCAAGAACATAATATGGTAAGGCAAGACCTAGAGCGAATACTGGGAACCAGAATATCTTGAACATTAAATTTTCCCCAGCAAGAATGAGAAATGTTAAAGAGGCAAAAATTGTTCCTGCACATGGTGCTGCTATTAAACAGTATCCAAAACCTAAAATAAAAGCATCAAGATATCTAACTGAGTCATTACCAATGCTTAACTGAGGATTGGGTAATTTGGCGCTAAGCTCACGTAATTCAGGAACTATCAGAAAAATACCTATTATTATTAATATAACACCCATAATAGCATTTAAATTGAGGAAATTTTGTCTTAAAAATTCAGAAAGGAGAGAGATGGCAAAAAATAAAAACAGAAAAGCCAAGATTTCACCTGAAACAAGCACCGAAGTTATTGTTAGTGCTTTCTTACGCGAATCGGCACCAAACATGCGAATGAGCGAGATAGGAAGTATTGGAAACAAACAAGGGGATATTGCAGTAGCTAAACCACCTAGAAAGAAGATAAGTAACCCAATTTGATCTGGATCCACAAAACCGAGAATAGGAAAATAGATAGAAGCAAAATCCATGTTTTTCTCACTTTGAGATAGGGGTTTACATCTCCGTTATCTAATTAGGCTGCTCCAAACTGAAAACTAGCGGTCATTATGATTGTCTCCATTAAGTAACATCATTCAACATCAATGATTTCGATAGAGTAGTTCTTGGATTTTTCGCTCAAGTAAGAAAACTGGGGTGACTTCGCCGTTAATCACAACAGTTCGACCACCCACTCCAAGTTCGTGTGCCTGGGGAGAATCAGAGGTCAGACTCACAATTTCAAGTTGATCCTTATATTTCAAAAGAATATCCCAGACCTTTCCAATCCACACAGCAAATGAACAACCACAAGCTTCTGCAGGGGAGAATACTTCAACTTTAGGACATGTCATTTTAATCTCTTTCACTTGAGAGTTTCATACAATTTCTTGAAGTAGTTGTACAAGTTTATTTGTAGGAAGATACTGACCAGATAGCACTATTTTCCCATCAATGGCTAATGCGGGGGTAGCAGTTATTCCCCTTTGGATTACTTCACCCATATCAGTGTTATAGAGAATTTCTACATCTTGCCAGCCTAGTTTTTCAACAGCTTCTTCTGTACTTTTTTTCAAGGCCTTGCATTTTGCGCAACCAGGTCCAAAAACTTCTAATATTCTTGTCATATCCATTAAACCTCCGTTCTTTTGATTTATACATCATTTTTTATTTCACGAAACATTACTTGGTTCAGTACTTGGAATTTCAGTTTTGAAAAGATATTGCTTAAGCCAAAGAGCTAGATACACCAATAATAATAATACAGGCACCTCAATCAGAGGCCCAACCACGGTAGCTAATGCCTGATCTGAATTGATCCCGAAAGTAGCGATGGCAACCGCAATGGCGAGTTCAAAATTATTTGAAGCTGCAGTAAACGAGAGGGTAACCGTTTCGGAATAATTAAACTTTAAGAGAAACGAGAGGAGAAAGCTTAGTAGGAACATCCCAAAGAAGTAGATAAAGAGAGGAACAGCAATAATCAAGATATCCAATGGTTGGCCAAGGATTTTTTCGCCCTGCATAGAAAACATTGCTACCACCGTGAATAACAAACCAATTATAGCTGTTGGGCCAAGTTTCGGAATGAAGACACTGTTGTACCAATCATCACCCTTTCGACGACGGAATACTTCTCTCGTTAAAAATCCAGCAATTAAGGGTATACCTAAGAAAATAAAGACACTCCGCGCAATATCTAAAATGTCGATATTCGTAATCCCAATGAAAAACCAAGCATAAATGGCGTAGAAGAAAATTTGAAAGACGCTGTTAAGAGCTACGAGAATGGCACATTTTTCTGCGTCTCCTCCAGCAAGCATATTCCAGATTAGAACCATTGCGATGCATCGAGCTAACCCAACGAGGATTATTCCCTCTCGGTACCCAGGATAATCCGCTAAAAATATCCATGCAAGTAATGTCATGAGAATCGGGCCAATGATCCAGTTCTGAACAAGTGATGTACCAAAGAGTTTATATTCTTGGAGTGCCTGAGGAATCTTCTCGTATTGCACCTTAGCTAATACTGGATACATCATCCAGAGCAGTCCAACAGCAATGGGGAGCGAGACAGTGTCAATTTGAACTTGGCTGAAAATATCCTGAATATTGGGTAATAGCCGATTCATGAACAGTCCTAGAATCATGGCTGCAATAATAAACACTGGGAGAAATTTATCCAATATTGACATTTCTCCAGTTACAGTTTTTGTTTTACTCATTTTCCTAAACCTCAATTTATTATATCGGCATCAATAATCACCATAAACCTATTCCTTGGCCTAAGAACAATCCAAAAATTAATCCAGCAAGAGTAGTAAATATTGTTACCAAGATAATGTAAAATGTATTTCTTTTATCGCCCAAATATTTCCGAGTCACAAGAATACTCTGTATGGACAATTCTGGGTCTGCTAATAAGTATGCTAACAATGGCCCACGAGCCATACCCAGGTCTAAAAATATTCGGGCAATAGGTACCTCCATCAATGTGGGAAAGTACATAAACACACCAAACAGGACACCAGTTAGATTTGCGAGAACAGTATTACGTCCTACCAGTGTTATCACTAATTCAGGGGGAATAAAGAATTTTACAAAGCCAGCAATGACCACGCCCACTATAATTAAAGGAAAAATGGATTTTATAAAGATCCACGTCTCGAAGAGCCAAGCATTAATGTCATCTGTATCAAACTTGTTCCATACGAAAAGAAGTAATCCAAGAACCACCAACCCTGTCAAGAGGAGTTTAATCATCATATTACTTATAGCGGAACTTATGACAACACCCAATAGACTAAGATCCTCGGAAAAATATGTGATTTGAGATGTGCCTGTCATTAGTATATACACTAACCAGAGAAACAGTACTAATTCCTTACTAGGAATTTTGAAAGTTAGAATAATGAGAATCAACAAGCCTAAGAGAAAGATGATGGTTTGAAGAAGAGGCGGGGTCTGAAGAAATGGAACTATTCTGGTCAACCCCGAGAAAAGAGTATTACCCAGAGTGCTAATTGTATTAGAATCTAAGGTAGCTAAAGATATCGAAGCGATTCCTAGTCCAATAATTAAAAGAATGTTTGATTTAGAAACCTCCATTTTATCGGTAATATTGGGTTGTTGTGTTAGATCTGTAGTGATACTGACTGGATTATTTATGTGACTCTTATTTTGATCTATTTCCTTTCCAAAAACAGTCGCCATAATTAACCCAATCAAGATAGAAAAAAACATAGCTAGAATTCCTCGTGTTATGGCAATGTCCATTCCTATAAGGGTTCCTGTATAAGTCAGTGCAAGAATGTTAATTGCAGGTGCAACAAACAAGAAAGTTATCGCTGGCCCCAACCCTGCTCCCCGTTTCCAAATACTCACAAATAACGGGAGAACTGTACAACTACAGACTGCTAACAGGAAACCTCCAGCCATGGCCATAGGATAGGCTATTTTCGGGTCAGCATCTTTTCCTATATATCGTGTAATTAAGTCTTTAGGAATAAAATAAGCCATAGCTCCGGCAATAAAGAAAGCAGGAACAAGACAAAGCAACACATGAAGAGAGAGGTAATCCAGTAGAGTTCCTATAGCACTCTCTAGTGCTCCTTGAATCATTCCAACGATATCAACCAAGTATTTGTCCTTCTTCGAGAGTTTTTTCAAATCATATCGATAATCTTCGATATATAAACATATCGAAATATCGAAATATTTAAAATTATGAAGAGGCATAAATATTTTGATATAATCATCAGGATATCTTTTTAGAGCGAATTTTGATATTTAGAAATGAATTGAGGCCTATTCTAAAATGAGTGTTTCGGTACTGAAAGAAAAATTAAAAGACCTGCTAGACTCAGAATTGGTAGACTGGAAGTCTGTTCCGAATCGAATAGAGGAATTAAAGATCCTTAAAAGCAAGCTCAACACTTTAGAGGAACAAACACAGTTCAAAGAATTCATAAAACAAATAAAAGCTTTAAACCATCCAGTTCGAATTCAAATTCTAGCAGCCATAAATAATAGTGTAAAATGTCCTTGTGAACTTGAATATTTAACGAATCTTGCTCAAGCAACGGTGTCTCATCATCTCTCATTGCTGGAGGATGCAGGTTTAATATCTCGAATCCGAGAAGGAAAAAGAATTTTTCTCTCAATTAAGAACCAGAAAGTTGTGGACTGGTTCATCAGCTTTTAACTGTTCCTGCTAGCTTATAAATTCAGATTAGGTGAATTGGAATTTTTATGAAACAAACAGTAACAGTATAACCCAGTTTAAGATCTGAAGAGATTCTATTTTTATTTAGAAATCATTTATAGCGTTGGATTAATTTTATATAGATTTGCATTTATTCAAGTACTAAGAATCTAGGTGGCCCTAGAAAGTCTAGAAAGTATAAAACAGATATAGAGAGAAAAGCAGTAATAATCACAGAATTAAGAAGGAAATTAGACAAGGAAAGAGTTCTAAGATATCTTTGCTAAGAATCAGAAAAAATGGGACGAGAGGGAATTTAATTTTATAAAATTAACTCAATCAAAGCCTGCTAATCGGTCAGCTGACACATTCAAAGGTAGTTAAAATTCTTCTAGAAAATTCCATCATACAAGGTTTAATATAATTAGTATAATATGAAGTACATAGAGTTACATGTACTCATGCACAAAGAAACTAAATCGTTGTCGAAAGTATAAAACAGATATAGAGAGAAAAGCAGTACTTATCGCAGAATCAAGAAGGAAATGGGATAAAGAAAGAGTACGATATCTGTGTTTTATGCGCTGAGTAACGATATGGGTTAAGATGAGAAAAAAGAGGGAGGGGAGCCTTAAAACGCCAGAATACCACGCAGGAAAATGATGAAGACAAAGACTTGAGCAACAGTGATAGTAAATCCCTCGTATACGTCTAGACGTCTGTCATCCGTCATAGAAGATTTAATTAGAAACAAGAGTAACCATGCGAAACCAAATTGAACCAGAAGGAATGGGATGGGAATTTCCCCAGCGACTTCATGAATCAATGGAATCCCTTGAGGATTGTTACCAGGTATTCCGAGTAAAGATGCTACGTATGAGAAAAGTGAAACCAATCCAGTCATTAATAAGAGATTCTGCATACTTCCTGCAATAAGGTTACCTAATCCTAGTTCAATTCCTCCTTCATGTCTAACAGCGAGGAGGGCTATTGCGTGTTCAGGAATAGACGCTGCTGCACCTATAAAAAATGCAAGCTGGAATTCATTAAATATCGGATCCTGAGCGAGGAAATGTTCAACTGAAGAAGATATCATTTCTCCCGCGAAAAAGATCATTGCAAATGCTACAACTAATACAAAGATTAAGTAATTTCGACTGACTGAAGGTTCAATAACATGAGGTTCTCCTTTTTCTTGACTATCAAGATTTGATCGAGTCTTTTTCTGGAGGTTATGTCTTAGAATGAAAAATAAATAAAGGATGTAGACTAAAACCATTATGACATTTGCTTCGTAGGGAAGGAGAGGTATAGTGTGTTCACCTGAAGGTGATGTTGCTATTTCAAAGACTTCGAGAACAAATAAAACAATTCCATACACAAAAATAGATCCGACGATAACAATTGCTACCCTCACAATTGGTACTTCAACATCAATAACCTCTTCAGGAATAATAATTGCTCCCTTCCTTTTAAAATTACCAATGATTACTAATAATCCTAACATGAGAATATTAAAACCAGTAGCGATGATAATGAAAGCAATAGCAAATTCCACCTTACCACTCAAAATTGCAAAAGCACCAATTGCTAGTTCTGGTGAATTACTCGCTAGACTTGATAATACTCCAGAAACATAGGGTGTTAATCCGAGTTTCTTGCCGAGAATCTCTACTCCTCCAACTGCTTTTTCAGAAGCAAGAATAGCAATCACTAAACCAATGAACATAAAAAAAACAAGTAATAATGGATCAAGAGATTCCTTAAAGAGGTTAAAGAGAACAATTAAGGCTGCTAATATGCTGAAAAGTACTTTATCTAAATTTGAGAATTTCATATCTTCACCTATTTAGCAAGACAACGAACATTTAAATCAGCTTAACTGTAATCAATCTTGAGGCGATAAACAATCAATTCTAAGATTTTCAGATAAAAATGCTGATTTTTTTTCGAATTGTTTGGGAGAATAAAATTATTATGATGGTATTATTTCATCAAATCAAAAACAAGCCAATTAAGACATAATTTTGTGATCATGAATATCTAATAATTCCGCTAAAGCTGGAACAGGCTAGATATTCTCAAATGCAACAATACTGAGATTTTTAAGAATTAAAAAGCTGGTTTCAGAATGAATAGTTAAGAATTTAGTATCTATCACGAAACTACTTCTAAACACGTTTTATAGGTAGGTATATAATCTTAATAGATCCCCTTCGCTTCTAGAATTCTAGTAAAGCCGTAGAAAGGGCGTATTATGAAAGCATGGGATAACCTTGTTTTTTAGAAGAGAGACCTCCTAAAGATAAAGTTGCTTTACTTCATGTTATTAGAAGTACAAGCATAATGGCATTTTCACCATTGCGAATGAATAGTGTACTACCACGACATTTGGCCATATTTATCATTTCAAAGGTAAAAGCTTTTAAACTGATGAACGAGTGAATGATCTAGACCTTCTACTTAACTCATTAGGTAGAATGTAGAAAAGGTGAAAAGAAAATGGCAACATTTGCAAAAGCACGAATTGAAGCAATTATGAAATCTGCTGGTGCAGAACGAATCTCCGCTAAAGCAATTGTACGTATGGATGAATTATGCGCAGAATTTGGCGGTGGCGTGAGTAAAACTGCAATTAACTTAGCTGGCACAGCTGGCCGTAAAACTGTCCAAGCTGATGATATTAAACTCGCTGTATCAAAGATAGGTGCTCCTAAGATGAGCCCAACAGGCCCCAAATCCCGAGCTTTTGCCAAAGCTCGTGTTGAGAGAGTAATTCGTGAAGCTGGTGCTTCTCGAGTCTCTGCTGATGCTGTGGATTACTTAAATTCACAGCTAGAATCGTACTGCTACACATTGGCAAAAGGCGCTATTGATATCGCTCGCCATGCAAAACGTAAGACACTCAAAGATACAGATATAATGCCCTAATTTCAGCGAAATCTGCTTCTAGAAGTTTAATTGAAAAGGGAGTTAATTATTAACTTCCCTCTTTTTTCTACAATCTAAGGGGAACGGATGGGGTGTTTAAATGATGACTGAACGGACCAGGTTAAAAAGTAAGATACTTGGCCAATATTATACCCCAGCTTACATAGTAGACTATATTATTGATCAGACAATCGGACATTTCTTTAAAACCAGTTTTAATAAGACCAACTCGTTAAGGATTCTTGACCCTGCGTGTGGGATAGGAATATTCTTGATTCGAGCGTTGGAGTATTTGTCATCACAATTTGATAAATTATCGTGTTCTAATGAATCTTTAGAAAGAACTAGAAGAACAATTATCGCAACCCAATTATATGGAATAGATATTGACCCTACTCAAGTTTTGGAAACCCAAAAGAAACTAAATTGCCTGAATTTCAACATAAATTTTAAAACCTTTAATGCACTTATACCTCCACCTTCATATTCTATACAACTCGATTCTTCCGATCTCAAAGCACTCCGAATTCAATATAAAAGAGATTATATTGATGGAGCTCCACCCTTATCTAATGAAAGGGAACATCAAAAGATTGTTCAAATTGAAAATCAAATAAGGAAGACAATAATAACGAAATTGGTGAAAGATTTTGATGTTTCCTCAAATATCCAACCTATGCAATGGGAGATAATATTTCCAGAGATTAAAGGTAAATTTGACGTAATTGTGGGAAATCCTCCATGGGGAGCAGCATTGTTTTCCTCTGATCTAATAAGATTCTATAATGTAGGAACTCAACAAGTCGACTCTTGGAGTCTTTTTATTGAAAGAAGTTTGCAAGCTTTAAATGAGGGGGGTCGTTTAGGGGTTGTAATTCCAAATACATTACTCTTAAATGAGAATTATAGTGAGATCAGGAGATTCATACTAAAAGAATACAAAATTATAAAAATTGTTAATTTAGGGGAGAATATTTTCCCAGAAATAACTCAGCCATGTATGATCATTGTTGTAGAAAAAGGAATACCTCCCCCCAACCATAAACTAGAAGTTATTCGTCATATTCCTACACCAGTGAAAAAGAACCTGAAGGCAGAAAGAGATTCGTTATCTTCTCTTGTTACCCTTTCATGTTCCCAAGATCGATTTCTTCGTAATAGTGATTATCAATTCGACATCTTTTCAATTGGTTTTGAAGAATTGAAAGAAACCATAGAGAAAGATCTTCATCATAACAAAATCGAAGTCAAACCATTAGGGGATTTGGTTGAAAACGCTAGGGGAGTTGAAATCAATAGAAATGGAAAAATTAGTCAATGTTCATCTTGTGGTTGGTGGTCTTCTCCCCCCAGTCATTTCAATGCTAATGGTGTCAAAATTAAGCAATGTGTTAATCCACAGTGTCATGAAGAAGTGACTCAACGTGATACTACTGATTTTATTGTATTTGATGATCAATTTCAACCTGAACGGGATAAACCCTTTCTAGTGGGGCATCATATCCAGAGATACTACATTAAAAATCACAAATATATTGATCCTACTCGTAAAGGAATCAAGTACAAAGATCCAATTCTTTACCAAGGTTCTAAGCTATTACTTAGGAAAACTGGCCATGGAATTAAAACTGCCATAGATTATAACAACAGGTGGGTCAATCAAGTCGTTTACCTCTTCAAATTAAAGAAAAACACCTTAATTTCTTTAGAATACATCATGGGAGTAATAAACTCCAAATTGATTAGTAAATATTTCTTTATCGAGTTTGCTGATCCATATCGGCAAGATTTTCCTCATTTCACCCAAAAAAAGTTTTTACGTCTTCCCATTAAAGTTCCAACCTCCAAGAATGAATCAAATTTAGTCAATCAAGTTGCTGAATGTGCGAGAACGCTTCAATCTCATTATCAGGAAAAATATTTCGTATTGAATTCACAATTGCGGGAGAAGGAAATAAATCTGGAAAACCTGAATAAAAAAATCGAAAAACTAGAAAAAGAAATTGATGATTCAGTTTTCAGATTGTATGAAATTACTCCTGAAATTAAAAGGCAAGTTCTTTCGGAACACCACGTTTAATTTGGAGGATAGATAATAAAGATTATCGTGCATATAGTTAAAAATATATGAATTTTCTGAACTTCGAGAGCTTTGAAGAGTTCTCATGTTGCGTGTTATAATATGGAGTCTTCTCCAAAGAAAAAACCAGTTACCCCCTCCTATTATTTTGAAACAAGCGATCTAGTCATAATTGCACTTTTTGCAGCTCTGGGAGGAGTATTTAGTAGCGTTATATCAAATATCGCAAACCTTTTCAATATTATAGTGGCTGGAGGAGGTCAGCTTTTCGCTGGATTACATGTTTTTTGGTTTGTTCTTGTATTTTTTCTTACTAGAAGGAAAAAGGGCGCTGTAATTATCACAGGTACAATAAAGGGATTAATTGAGCTCTTTATGGGGAATCCACTAGGAATCATTGTTGTAATTATTTCAGTTGGAGAAGCAACAGTTTTTGAAATTGTGTACATAGTCCTGTTACCAATTTCAACATCTCAGAGATTTGATCATATTAAGATTGTTTTCGCTGCAGGATTAGCTACATCTGCAAATATGATTATCTTACTTAATATTCTTCTTGGCCAAGGACTTCCTCTCCAATTGATCTTATTGATGTTAATATTCAGTTTCATCAGTGGGATAATCTTAGGAGGGTATCTTGGGTTCATAATATTTCAATTATTTCAACAATCCGGGCTTCTTGACTGGCGAAAAGAACTAGAAAGACCTGATGATTCTTTCTCGAGACGAGAACCTCCAGAATGAAAATTACAGATTGTTTTTACATTATTTTATATCATCAAGAGTAACATTTTAGAAGGGATCTTGTCAATTTATACATGAACTGACAAGAGGTGATTTTTGAATGGGTGAAGTCCTTGGGCCCTGCAAGAGATGTGGAAAATTAATGATGCGGCCCCATCCAAGTGGTATTTGTGTTGAATGTCGAAGAAAGTTTTCATCGCGAGCCACACCAGACATTCCAGATATTCCTGAACCATTAAAATATCAAGAGTGATAGATCAAAAAGGTACAGGGAAAAATCCGATTAATTAAAGTTTTCTTCTCCTATAAATAACAATTGATGTTCCTAAAGTTCCAAGTATTACTATAAATTCGAATCCAATTGTTCTTCCTGGTTCTGAACTGCTGATTGTACTAGAAGTTGTGGCAATGGTCGGAGTCTCTTCCACGGTGACAGGAACTGTTATTCTTGTAGTATCATATACTGTACTGGTGTATATATCAGTTTCTCTTAGATATATTCCGATACAATATGGATTTTCCCGATTCCCGTTAGTAGCTGAATTACTAGGATTTGCTAGATCACTAGCGGACCAATAATAAATGATGTATACAGGTGTTTCGAGGCCACTTAAATTGAGAGAGTAATTATAAATGTTACCAGTTTTCGACCAATTCGGGTCACTATCAGAGTAGATGACATCTGTCCATGAATCTTCACTGTTCAAAACCTTGTAAGATAATGTGATGGTTGATTCATCTATATTATAATTAAAAGATCCTTGATTATCAGTTATTTCTGCTGAGAAATAGATAGGAAAACTCTCAGCTTGGGTTGGTCCCATATTTACTATCTGTGGGGCGTTATTATCCCATCGTAATTTCTCTACATAAAGAACTGTGGATTTACGAGGATAAATACCATTTGAAGTTGCAATTATTTTTGTAACAGTGTTTTCCCTCAGATTATGGAGAAAGCTTGTCCAAACACCTTTCGCTTTTACTAATTCTGTGAAGACATGTGTTTGTTGAGAATAAGGAGTTAACGCTGTATTTAAGATCGAATCAACTTTTGCAGCTATTTGTTGAGAATGTAGAGGATTTTCTGGTGCTGGTGGTATGTCTTGCGTATCATATAAAGATAGAGTTACCGATTCGACGCCATAACTAACAAATCCTTGGACCACTGGAACTTGAATTACCAAAGGAGTATCAGTAGTCGTTTCTATAGGTATATTTCCTTCAAATTGGATGTGATCTTGCGAAGGTAATAATTCGACATAAATAGATGATTTCACATTTACAGGATCACCGTCAACATTAAGGTACCCCCATTTAATTTGAAAACGGAGAATAGTACCAACAGGTAAATCTCCAAAATACTGGAGGACAGGGATACTAAAGTTTCCTACTCCAAGAGTTTCATCTATATATAGAATATCTGGAAGAGGAGCGTCTATCTGAATGCTATCTATATTTTCATCGTCATTAGTATCCCAAGTATTTTTAGTATCATTTACCTCAATTGTAACAAAAGTTTCAGCGGGTGGAGAGAAATTTGACTCGTTTAACTGCATCTCTCCTACAAACACCCAATCAGAGTTTTGTTCGACTCTAGTTGGATTGAAAAAGGAGTCACCAGTGTCCAAAGGATATTTTATTCCTACTCCATAACGATAACAAAGAGTAGTGTGGATCAGGTACACATGGGATATCTGGGTAGCATTATATGATGCGTAAGCCATGAATAAGGCACCACATCTTGCTTCTACCAATGAAGGACTACTTGCATTCTTGGGGAACCCCATAATTAGATGGGAACTCCAATCAGTCCAATTAGAAGAAATAACTTCATGAATTTCCTCTTTTGATATTGAAGGTTGAGTGAACGCGATTAAAAGCGACCCATCTTCACGTTCGATTAAAGAAGGTTCTGTAGAATTCATTATAACATCTGTACAACTAATTGATGATGAAGGCCACAATGTCAACTGAGTCGAAATTAGCAGTTGAATACTTGAATTAGGGCCATTTTTTTGCTCAAATGCTAGTAGATGAGTATTATTTTCTGAAAAACAATATGATGGTCCACGATCCAAAACTGCGTTGTTTGTGATCTGTACAATATTAGAAAGACTCCATGGTTCTTCAATAAAGTAGATTTCAAAATTACCCGTACGATTTGAAGCCCAAAATAATCCTAAATCTCCACTAGGAGTCCGAATTAAGCACGGATCTAAATCGTGAGCAGAATTATTGGTTATTTGTACTGGAGTACTCCAAGTAATGAAATCAGGACTAATGGTAATATAAATGTCAGGATTACCAGTTCGGTCAGATACGAATGCTAAGATGTAATGTAGCGGTGGTTGAGTACTTAAACTTCCTGGGGGAATAGGCTTATCTTCTTTGCTTGGGGTAAATGTTCGAACCCAATATGTTGGTGGGTACCAATATATCAGTGAGGGACTATAATCCTCAAAAGTGCTATTGGCAATGAGAACTTCAGTATTCCATGTTTTACCTGCATCTTTTGTTTGGGAGCCATAAATATCCCAGTCACCCATAGTTCTATTGGATTGCCAAGCTAAGGAGAAACTACTACAACTATGTTGTATAATAGAAGGTTCATCATCTTCGATATTAGGAGCTGACCTATTCATTAAAAGTAATGTATAATCCCACGGAAATGGATCGTACGCAATAAGAACATCAATTTTGTTTATGATTGTCATATCGACTGTTATGGTAACATTAGTCCACATCCCATCGTTACTATCACTAGGTGGGACAGAGGTAAATCTGAATTCTTTCCCTTGGGTCCAGGGGTCAGTAATGCTTCCATCATCATCAGAGAGAAGTACCCCTAGAGGTGCTGTTTGGTTTACATAATCTAGTTGTTCCCATAGGATACCACTGGGATCTAAATCTGCATCTGCCTCTTCTAAGTCAACAAGTTTCCGTCTTTCCCCATCATTTCCTTCATATTTGTTACATTCATCAATATGCCAAATCAGAATCCCTGAACCTGGGAGGGCACTATCGAAACCAGTTTGATTACGGAAACAGACTAAGAAATACTCATGAAGTGTCACACTATGCGATTTATTTGATAAGAAAAATTTCAGGACACTACTCTTATTCGAAATTTCGACTGCAGGGAGTACGATATCTGATTGATGGGCAGTAATTATAGTAGGTTTAAGCCAACCCATTTTTATTTTTGACCAAGCACAAAAATGAGCTGGAGTATCCCCAGGGTTTTCTCCTGATCCAATGGTTTCATTGTAATTCCATGCTCCTGATCCCATAAGCCCCCACCGTCCAATTCCATCAGAAGAATAATCCGTGTCATATAAATCAGGAAGATCCCCGATTGCATGTCCTAATTCATGAGCAAAAGTCCCCATTGGTGAAGTCTCTGCACACATTGTATAGTCTTTAACAACCACACTGTCTACAATACAAGTAGTTTGCACACTCCAGCGATGAGACCAGATGTCAGTGGAGACTCCCGATGCTTCTTGAGCGTTTCCAGCATGTACAACTAGTAGATAATCGACAATACTATCTCTATCTATGTCAAACTTTGTGAAGTTTACAGTAGGATCCGCAAGTTGTACCCCTTCATCAACTAAGTTATAGATGTAGTCATTTTTATCATCAACACGTGGAAAAACGGAAGTTGATAATGAATCTTCCCCCCAATATCCTGAACTGTGTGCAGAACGGTAGAACGTTCCTCCTACAATTTCTCCTGTGATATTTAGTTGCCCATATGAAACCTCCCAATAATAACTCGCTACACTCTTCGGATTACTATGATTAAAAATCAAATTGGTATAATATGCAGGATCATGAGTGCTACTGAAGCTTAAATTACCAAAACAGACCAATAACACTGCAATATGAATTTTCCCCGTTGTGACAGCGCTTTTCTTACTGGAAGGAGCACTAGATTTAATAGAGGCTCTAGGAGGTTTAAAACTGGGATCTTGTGGGATCATAAACTCATAAGGTCGCTCATTATCTCCATTATTTTGATTTAATGATGTTTCTGTAAAAGATATCTTAGTAGGTATATCCTGTGGTTGATTATTATCCTTAAGTTGCCAATTACTAGCGATTAGGTCTACAGAAGATTTTATAGTTAATAAAAGTAAAATTATTCCCAAAATTCCCCCCATTAATTTTCGATTCATCATTCTCATCTATTTTGAAAGGATTAGCAAGTTTCAAATAATATCGATAACTAGTGGATATGTGTATGAGAATTAAAAAACCTTTCCTCTGAATAAGGTAATAAAATCTCATCCTACTCAATATAGTCAAATTAAACAGAATTTTTCAGATTAAATTGGTGTTGAGCTTATGCCAAAAGGAAAACAAAAAAAAGAGGATATCTTCGCCCAATATGACCCTATAGAAGAGGCATTGCAGGAGGGAATTAACCCTGAAGAGTACATCATAGGTACATACCTAGTACAACTAGGACCTAGAATGGATGCTGCATATTTAGGGAGAGCTGCTGCCTGTGAACAGTCAACAGGCACTTGGGTTCCTGTTCCCGCAAACACACCCGAGCTCCGAAGTAAATTTGGTGCTAAAGTCCTGGGAATCTATGAGGTTCCTAGCTATGAGTTTGAAATTCCTAAAGGGGTCGATGAGCGAAACTACATTTATCAGATCGCTTTTCCATCTCTAAACCAAACAAATCAGATTGGCTTGATGTTGACAGCCACAATCGGCAATATAAGCATGGGAGGGAAGCTGAAGTTGTTAGATCTTCGTTTTCCCAAGGAATGGATAAAGAATTTTAAAGGGCCAAAATTTGGTATTGAAGGACTACGTAAGATCCTCAAGGTCCCTCAAAGGCCTTTTCTTAACAATATGATAAAACCCTGCAGTGGGTGGACTCCAAAAGTAGGAGCCCAGTTATTTTATTCTGCTGCGTTAGGTGGTTGTGATGTTGTTAAAGATGATGAGCTTATTGCAGACATGGATTATAATAAAATTGTAGATAGAGTCCCTCTTATGATGGAAGCAGTAGATAAAGTACGCGATGAAACAGGAGAACAAACATTATATACTGTCAATATAACTGATAATTTGACTAAACTTAGGAATAATGCTTTAGCTGTCCAAGACGTTGGTGGAAATGCCCTGATGTTAAATTACCTCGTTGTTGGATTCCCAGCTTTGAGAATGCTAGCAGAGGATCCTGAAATTAAATTGCCTATTCTTGCCCATATGGACTTTGCAGGAGCTTTTTATGAGTCTCCTTATTCTGGTGTGTCGTCATTCTTAATTATGGGTAAGTTAGCCCGCTTAGCTGGGGCTGATATTGTTGTTTATCCTGCCCCTTATGGTAAAGCACCATTTTTAAAAGAGAAATATCTTGGAATTGCGAAAGCTCATCGATACCGAATGCATCATCTTAAACCAACACTCCCCATGCCCTCGGGTGGTATAACACCTGGGATGGTTTTGAGGGTTATGCAAGACTTAGGTAACGATATGATGATTGGGAGCGGAGGTGGGATACATGCTCATCCTAATGGTCCTGTAGCTGGAGCTAGAGCTTTCCGTCAAGCAATAGATATTGGTATGAAGGATTTAAACACAGCAATTGAAGACTTTGAAGATTACGTTGAAGATCATGAAGAGGACTATCCAGAACTTGCACAAGCTATGGAGAAATGGGGGGTCGCGGATACAAGATTCTAACGAAGTTCGTCTGCTAGAAGATCTTCTGTCTAAATGCCATGAAACTAATTTCGTTTATAAATCCGAGTTTTAGAGTCTACAATCTTAAACAAGTGTCGTACAGGTATCGGAACTAATTCACATTTCCCCAAAACTAAATAGCCATTTGGTTTCAGTGCGGAGTAAAAACGACGGAAAAGTTTTTCAGCCTGATTTCTTGAGAAATAAATTAATACATTCCGACAAAGAATTATATCAAAATTACGGGATGGAGGGGCTAATCTCAGGTCGTGTTTTTTGAAAGTAACCTTTTCTCGGATGTTTCTTGATAATTGGAAGAGTTCATGGGTAATCGGTTTAAAATATGTTTGAAGTTTTACTGGATTAATTTCTTCTAGTAAATCATAGGAATACACGCCAGCTTGAGCCTGTTCTAAGAACTCTTGACGGAGATCTGTTGCTAAAATATCTAATCTGTCTAGATTAGCAGATTTAAATTTATCAAACATAAGAATAGCGATACTATAAGGTTCTGGGCCAACCGCACAGCCAGCACTCCAAATACGTATCGATTGAGATCTATTAACACCAATTTTAGGGAGTATTGTGTGTTCAAGCTTAGACCATAGATCCTTATCTCTAAAAAAACGAGTTACATTTATTGAAAGATTATCGATTAACAGATTACTTTCCCTAGGATCAGTTTCTAAGAGATTCAAATATTCATGATACGTGTGGGCATCTACTTTCATCATTCGACTGTGAACTCGTCTTAGAAAATATTTCTCTTTATATGCTTCGTAATTTATGTTATTTTTAGATAAAAAGGTATAAATTGAAGAAAGGTACTCTTGATCCTTTGGATCGGGAATATGCGGTATCAAATCTAATTGAATCGTGTGCTGGGGCTTTTTTTTCGATTTTTTCTTAGTTATTTTTCTTGACACCGAGTTTTGAAGTATAGTATCTCTTTTCACAAGAGGACTGAAGGAATTTTCATCTTCTTTATATACCCGTCCTTTTTCCAACCAATTTAACACAGCATCAAGAGTTTGTGGATCAGAATTCAATAATTTTAACAAACTAGAATAGTTCTTAAACCCTATTCTCTTAGCAATTAACTTTAACCTCTTTAATATTCTCGTTTCATCTTTAGAGGTAAATCTAACCTTTTTATTTCTAAGAAATTCTAAGATTTTCTTCTGATTCCTCTCTGAATCAAGCCAGGTTTCATCATTTTTATGATTCAAGTGAATATTTTCCCAAATAAAAAATCCATTTCTCCTTTTTTTCTTCAATGATCCCTTCTTTGGAGTATACAACGTTTCCTCTTTACTCATATCACGCTGAACTAATGGAATGAATGATTTTTTCTCTTCATTGAATACTTTTCCTCTTTCTAACCATTTAATAAGATTTCTACGAGTTTGTGGATCTGTTTGCAATAAATTCAACAACTCGAAATAGTTATCAAAACCATGCATCCCTATCATAATTCCCAGCCTCTTAATTACTCTTGTTTCACTCTTGGTTGAGAATTTAATCCCCGTCTGACGAAGAAAATCCAGGATCTCTTCTAAGCCTTCTTCATCTGTTTTTATCTTATTTTTTTCAAGAGTCAATTTTCGCATTACCTTAGTTCAGAGTTATTTTCATGGTAGTACTACTATTCAAGTAATAAAATTTGAAGATATTATCCTCATTTTATGAGTTAACAAACCACTCCTATATTAAGAAATCATAATGGATAATGATTTGATTCGGATAAGATTCTTAAAAACAGTTTTAAAACTTGATATTTCAGAGAGAAAGGGACAGATATCTAGAGTTATCCACCTGCTACTGGTGGGAACAACGAGACTACATCCCCATCAGTTAACGTGGTTTCAATTCCACCTAGGAATTTGATATTTCTTCCATTTTTTAGAATGTGGATCCACGGCCTAAGCTCATTATTCTCATTGAAGATTTTATCTCGTAATGCGTTATATTGATCAAATAAAGCCTCTAGAAGCTGTCGTACTGTGGTACCATCTTCTATTTCGTATTCTATTTCACGATGATTAGTAATTTGTTTGAATGTAGCAAAAAGCCTTATTTTGGTAACAATGATTTTGGATTCATTAATTGCATTAGTCATTGGTTTTCGTCTTCTCTTAGCTTTTTCTTATCGAGTTTCATAACTGGGGTTAGAGGAAGTGAATCTCTAAATTCAATGAACTTTGGGACTGCATAAGAAGGAAGGTTTTCTTTACAATATTGGATCATGTCATCAGGGGTAATTTTCTCTTTATAATCCTCCCTCAGAGCAATAAATGCCTTAACTCTTTCACTACCCGGACGATCGGGATCCTGAACTCCAATAACACCTGCAACACTGACAGCGGGATGTTTGTGTAAAATATCATCAACAGTTTGCGAGTAGACTTTCATCCCACTTACATTGATCATATCTTTAATGCGATCTACGATGTTAAAGTAACCATCTTCATCCATCGTTGCAACATCACCTGTTGCTAACCAACCATCTTGTTGGAGACCTTTTCCTGCTTCAGGCCAATATCCTTTCATTACTTGAGGTCCACGAATCCACACTTCACCAGGTTCACCAAAAGGAACGTCTTCACCCGTCTCTAGGTTTACTAGTCTTACCTCTGTATCAGCAACAGGGACTCCTACAGCTCTTTTCGCTTTTGGCATAAAACCAGTCACTTTAGAAAGGCCTGATGGATTCATATGAGTAACAGCGCATGCCTCTGTCATACCATATCCCTCGCTTAATGGAGTGCCGATTTTCTTTTCCCATTTTTCAGCAACATCATGAGGTAGAGCAGCAGCACCAGAAAAGAAAAATATTGGCATTTTCTTTAGGGTTGGATTATCAAGTAATAACATATAATGTGTTGGTACGCCCCCCACAATGAATGGACGATGTTCATTGATTATATCGGCAATTAATAATAAGTCCCGTCCATCAATTAAAAATCCACGTAATCCCCATGATATACCCGCGTGTAACAGAAAGTGGCCAGCTTGATGAAATATTGGAAGACAGATTAAAGCAGCAGCCTTACCCTTTATTCCAGCACGTAAAGGATGCATCATCCATTGAACCGACTGAAT
The DNA here is from genome assembly GCA_020353515.1 of Candidatus Heimdallarchaeota archaeon. Taxonomy (GTDB): domain Archaea; phylum Asgardarchaeota; class Heimdallarchaeia; order Hodarchaeales; family Hodarchaeaceae; genus Hodarchaeum. Next base: position 4,196,330 of record CP070695.1, on the reverse strand, counting down.
CACGTTTGTAGTGATGTTATAATGAGTTAGCATCGTTGCTTTTGGAACCCCAGTCGTTCCGCCTGTGAATGGGAGTAATGCAAGATCTTCAGTCGGATTGATATCAATAGATGGAGGATTGTTATCGCTTTTCTCAATCAAATCCTCTAATCGATGTAGATTTGCGATATCAGGTAATTCCTCCATTTCAGGGAGAGAATAATCGGGGAAGATAGGTATTGATGTGTAGATCACATTTTTTAATGTAATCTCATCTTTAATTGCCTCAATTCTCTCAAGACGTCGGTATGAGCATATTATGGTTTCAGTACCAGATTCTTTTATTTCGTATAATAATTCTGGAGCCTTATGTAGTATACTGAGCGGGACATGCACTGCTCCAAGTTGCATGATGGCATAATCAGCAATGATGAATTGTGGACACGAAGGTAAAATGGTTGCGACTCTTTCTCCTTTTTTTACTCCTAAACCATCAAGGGCTGTTGCTAGTTTATCGACTTGCAGTTTTAACTCTGAATATCTTAATTCTGTTTTATATTCCCCTGCAATAAAGGTACATGCGATGTTATCTGGAAATTCCTTTGCTGTATCTTCAAGAAATTTAGTTACAGGAATTTTAGGGTAAGGTGCCATGGTCTTCGGGAGTTTGTATGGCCCAACTTTGTAGGATTTCATCCAAGGCTTATCAACATAAGTAATATTTTCGGTCAAGACTCTCACCGATTCTATACAAGGAAAGAACCATTATTTAATTACTAGAGGTTACGATATTAATAAACCATAAACATTTATATTTAGCTTCCATTGAACTGGAACTATAAAAATGAAGTACAATGTAGCCTCTTACAAAGATTGGCCTTTTCTTCAAAGAGCTTTCTACTGTTTTGTACGAGGATTTGTTCCCCGATGGACCCGTTTTTTCTTCAACTTCAAAGTTTATGGATTAAAGTATGTGAATAAACTCCCAGAGGGAACACCTGTCATTTTTTGTGGAAATCATCAGTCCCATCTTGATTCTGTTATATTTGGGGCTGCCATTGTAAAACCTCACGGCTCAAGAATGTTCTTAGCATTTATGGCATCTGGAAAAGTAATGACTGGAAATAAATTGTTTGGTTTAACTCGCTATCTTGGTGCTTTTCCCGTTTTTAAAGAAAATCCAAAACCTGCCCTGAATACTACAATTAACCTCTTGAACCATGGGTATGCTGTATATATTTCTCCTCAGGGGAAACGAATTGGACGTACTCCCTTCCATGATTTTCATAATTTAGCCCAAGAAGGTCGTACAGGTGTAGGACGAATAATTTTGAAAACTAATGGAAAAATCCCAATCATTCCGTTCTATCTTCATGGTGCACATGAGGCATTGAGATCGGGACAGCTTATACCAAGATTTGGTGCTAATATCACAGTTCGAATTGGAAAACCATTGATATTTAAAGAATATACTCGTTCTCAAGGGTGGAATGAATCTGATCCTGACTTTTTTTCCACAGCAAGAGAGATCGTTGACAAAATTATGTGGTCTATTCGTTTTTTAATGTTAATTGAAGAGAAATATTATTTTGAAGTAATAGAAAGAGCACTTGACACTCCTCTCGAGAGAATTCCTATTCCCTCCCATAAGTCAGATCAAAATCGGTTTTTAAGAAAAACTACTTTACTCCAGCGTGAACAGCTTCGAAAGATGTTGAAATCATAAGTATCGTAATATAGGATAGAGATGCCCTATCTTCCTTTTATATATAATGCACTCCTCTCCAAATAGAAAAAAACGATATGAGATATTTTATGCAAAGATTCGTCTAAACCAGCTTGGTAACAGGTAACCAACCATGGCAAATATTCCTGCAAATGAAGCAGAGATCCACGCTAGATAATAATAAATCGTAAACCCAGCACCAGAAAATCGATCAACAAAAAAGAATACAAAAACGAGCAACTCGAAAACTGCTGTAAATGCTATCATAAGAAATCCTGCACGTTGATATCTCAATTCTGATTGGAGAGAGGATTTAAGAGCACAAATCAAAAGGACGGAAAACCCTATAGATGAAATTATAACATGCCAAATCAATAATTGTGGGGGGATATAGATACCTGGAATCTCTAAGAATGGGAAAGTTTGAATTTGTACAATAAAGACTGTTAAAAAACCTAAGGTGATCCCGTTTCCAAAAGTGATAATTTCCCGCAAATAGGGTATTCGTTTTTCAAAAAAGATGTTTTCCGTGAAATAATAGAGAAATACATTACCAATCAAAGAAAAAGCGTAGCCTAAATTTATCCCTATTGTTGCTACTTGATATAAATCATTCGTAAGGAAATCTATTGCTTTTGTAGAAAAAACAAAAAAAATTGCAATAAAATAAAATGTAAAGCTCAGAAATAGATTAAATGTAGCCCGATTCTTCTGTTGACGCCATATAAGACCTAAACGAGTCATTAAATAAAAGAATGCGATTAAAGCAACAACGATTACCAAAATAGCTAATAAAGGAACATCAGAATCTGTTTGTGTTATGACTTCTATCATTAAAATATCACCAAGATTCCCAGCTACTCCCAAAGTCCACTTTCTTCTAATTTTTCTGCAGCTTTTGTTTTATAATGCAGTTTGTATGAATAAACCGCAAATTGAAAACAATAACCTAAGGTTGTTTCCACTTCAAAAACGTCCCCAATTTCCTTCTTATAACCGAGTCCAATAAATAATTCTTTTTGAGCTATCTTCTTGTTTTCATTGTCAAATATTTGAATATCTAGTCGTTCATTTCGTGCTTCTTTTTTGCAATACGCGAAAACGATCAATGGTAATTGAGAAATGAGACGTTTTTCTTCAATTTGTAAGAATCCTTGAAACGGATATCGTTGATAATGAGGATTTGTCTTTGGTTTGATAAACATACAGAATCTAAGATCGGGTGGTGATTTCAGTTTTGGATTTACTTGAATTAGAGTGATTTTATATACTACTGACTCTCCTGTCATCAGACTTTGAATCAAATTAAATGTCGATTTGGACTTGTTTATTGAGAGATGTGAAGACGGTACGGTGAAATTTATCATGTCAGGAACTTCTATTGCTTTGAAAAGTCCATCTCCTCCATAAATTTTATCCCCACAAATATTAACCATTGTTAGAATGTATAAATCCTCATCAGTGAAAGTTAATTGAATTGATTCTAGTTTCTCTTCTAAGTGATTAATATACGCTTCAAAAGTAGGATATGGTAACTTTTCCTGGTCAATCGCATCCTTTTTCAGTTGTCTTGATTTTAATGATCCCATAATTCTTCCGAATATTTTTGCTATACCATAATGAGGTGCAGCTATTGTCACAAGTAGCTGGATTCTTTTTCTATTTTCATATTCTTTTACAAATTGTCTAGAAACCAATCCTCCAAAAGAATGACTAATCAAATAGATGCTTTCAATTTGAGTAAATTTTAACACTTCTTTAATGACATTGTCTAAATGTTGACAATTCCTATCTAGGCCATAAAAATCACCATACAATGCCATTCCAAAGATATTGCTAAAACCTCCCTCCCATAAATACTGAGCCATAGAGTTCCAAGTTGTGTAATCGGAACTAAAACCATGAATTAGCAAAATTGGAATAGAAAATTCTTTAGAAATATTGTTTTCAAGATCATGTGGAATATATTGCCATATTTTCAATTCAGAATTAATTTGGGACCAATATGCTTCTAATTCTTCTTTACGTAAATCTTTCTCAGTCATTCCAAGATCTTTTTCGGCAAACGTTTGCATCCAATCATCCATAACTTCAGTTGAAGTTTGTATTTCATTTACTACTAATCCTGATTGTTTTGAAAAATCCTTTCTTTGATCTGTTGCTTTCACATGAGGGGATTCTGTCGTGAATGATTCCAGCCAATCATCCCAAATTATAGATATTTCTTTTCTACTACTTTCGATTTCAGCTTCTAATTCTGAAAGGTTCTCAAACAGTTTTGGAAGAATATTAAAAGCAAGAGTGGTCTTTTTATCATGCTGATTTTCATCATGCAAATGAATACTTAATTTCCATTCTCCAGATTTCTCAAATAAAGGAATACGCCAAAGTTCAACAAAACCGTGATAAGAAACTCCTTCTATCTCTCCATTAGTTACACCTTCAGGAGAATACGCTTTGATCGTGTAATTAGCCTTTATATTAAATATGACTTTCAAATACGCAGGCAAAGATTGAAGGACTCCCTCCACTAAATTTTCCTCATCATATATATTCAAAATCTGCCATTGAATGTCTTTCATGATAATCCTCAATTACAATTTTCTAAAAAGTAACAGAAAAAGAGAATTTTTTTCTAAACTATCCTCCTAACCACCTTTTAGTCCATTTTGGTGTAATGACTCCGATGTATGTAATTGCTGGATATAGAGATAACCCTATACGTGCAATCAAAGAAAATAATACTGGTGCATTTAAGATCTCAATTGTATATGCTATTGAAATAATCATTTGGCCGATTCCTAAAAGGGTTGTCTGTCTCCATCTTATATTGCCTTTTTGTTTCATTTTTATAGACAAATAGAAAAATAAAAGAGCTAATACCCATATAGGGGGTAGAAAAAGACCACTTATAATTATCTCAGTTATTTCCTCTCTTTCTGGTGACCAAAGTATACCTGTTTGTACAAATTCATGAGGAGCAAACAGAATAATTATTATGTAACTTAGTAACATTAGTAGTGGTAATAAAAGAGGCCTTTTTGATCTATTCGGGAAAAATGTAAGTGTGAAAACATTCACACAGAAGATAGAGATAGCGCTAGATATATAGGCGATTATGGCGAATAAGTACGCCGCCCAAAAGGCGTTTATATCATTATATTGGAAGAATGACCGCGGAGATGGTATTGATGTACGATCTACAGAAGGATGGAGTAAGATTATCTGTTCTAGTACTAGAAAAACAATAGCTGTTCCCCCAAATATAAAAATCAAGCTTAAATAGAGTGTTTGTATACGGTTTGTTTTAAAGAAAATTCGAATCAATTGGATTCCCAGCAAGTAAAATGAAATTATAGCAATAAATAGAAAAATAACCCCTAACACGGAAAGAGTAGCCAAATCCATAATCTGACAACAACTAGTACATTAAGAGAAAATTAACTATTCTTTCTAAATAAAATATTTAGAAGATTAATCCAGATAATAATTTTGCTAGTATATAATAATATCTGATAATGTTTAACTAGAAGGAAAAATACAAATGAAGATATTAGCATCGTGAGAAAGCGGGAGCGTTTTCTACTGACTATTTAATTTTGCAAAGTAAGGTAATAATCTTGAAAAATCATGTTTCAAGATCTCAACTGCTGTTAGAATGAAGTACACTCCTATGACTACACCTATATACCCAATAGGATCCATTAATCGCCCATAATACCCTAACAGGCCAGAAAATCCTCCTACTGCCGCGGATAAAGCAATAATGGCCATTCCGTAAACCATATACAATGAACCTTTGTTTTTTGTCTTGGAGTAAATATAGTAATACAATAACGTGTTGATAAGAATTTGTAGAACTAAAACTCCAAATATCGAAATAACCCCTATAAATGTCATTCTTATATCAGCCATACCACTTTCAGTAGTAACTGCTCCCTCGATGAACCAGGTACCATAACTTATGGGAAGAATAGCAATAACTGACAAGAATCCAAGGTAAAAATATCTTCGTCCACCTAGAATTCCCAAGGCAACTATCAGTATAAAAGTTAATGATATACTCATAAGAATGAAGTACAAGTACCATGCAAACTTCCAAGTGTCTATTAACGGGCCAGAAGTAAAAATAATATAGAAAGATCTGAAAATTGCTGCTTCTAAGCTAGCAATAGTAGCAAAAACTAATGCCAATCCAAATGCTGTTTCAATATAACTTCTATTTTCGCGTTTTAACAGTCTATAGGATAAAAACATCAGTAATACAAAGGAAACAAACAAAACAACTATGCTAATGCCGTTAACAATAAATTCTAATTCTTTTGAATCCATACAGCAAACCTTACTATTTCTTAATATTATAGCTGATTTAAATATTTTTTCAACTAGCATGACCTTTTCCAATAACACTTAATACTTATTGATTTAGAATAGTCCCATTTAAGGGAAAAATTATCCCGGATAACGTAATTACTGACAGTATTGGAAAAATAAAGGCTAATAATAATTTAAAATCTTTTTTACAATATGCTAGTGTCCAAATAACTATAGGGCAAAAAAAATCTGTTTGCATGGTTATGTGAATGATATTTAAAGACAAATAATGTGCTATATAGTGTGTTTATACTTAGTGATATAAGGGAAAAATCATGAAAAACTTAGTTGTTACACTACCAGATCTCCCTGGTACACTTGCAGATATGGCTGAGACGA
>CP070695.1:4128220-4189812 GCA_020353515.1 Candidatus Heimdallarchaeota archaeon | reverse complement strand
CACATTATCATAAATATCAACTGTAATAAAACCTGAATTTTCAGTACCATCTATTGAATATTGGCCACTGTAGGGTGGACTTGGGTCCTCAGGTGGATCTTCCCCACTAAACGCTCCAAAATCAATCCCACGAAGTCCTGCGACACCTGTGTCTGTTCCGGTTGCATTAAATATGATGGTTGCTGGAGCTCCATCAAATGACCCAGAGAAATAGAAGATGTTGGAAGATACATCACCATGCACCTCATCCAAATCTCCCGAGATTTCAAGATAGTCAGCCATTACATCTGTAATTGTTGGATCTGTATTATCCTCATAAAAAGTATATGTAGTTGTATTCGTATTCCCTACGTTATCCGTGGCAGTGTAAGTGACAGTTACATCCCCATCATCTGAGGATGTCACCGAATATTCAAAATTCCACGAAGTAGGCGAACCTCCATTTGAAGGATTTCCTCCGAATGTTGTATCATCTGTAACACTAAACATTCCTGATGATCCATCAGAAGCAGTCCCACTGATGGTATAAGATTCACCAGAACTCATTCCCGAGCCATATACACCTTCCGATCCGTCTCCGTGTTCAGCATAAAGATGATCACTACTTTCAGCCTCCTCTGTAAGGATGATATTAGGAATAGCGGAGTCTTCCGTACAGGTTATAGAATTAGAATCAGAATTTCCCACATTATCGTAGATTGTTACAAGAATTGATCCTAATTCATCAGTAGTATCAATGGTATATTGCCCCTGATAAGGAAAGCTGGTGTCCTCAGTAGGATTGTCGGCTCCAAAAACCCCAAAATCTATTCCCCGAACACCTGATGGTCCATTATCAGAACCTGTAGCTGTAAATGTTATGGTGGCCGAAGAATCAAAGGAGTTTGAGAAATAGAACGTATTACTGATACTGTCATTATAAACTTCATCTGTATCTCCTGATTCTGCGTAATCCGACATAGCATCGCTTAAAGTAGGTGGTGAATTGTCCTCGTAAAATGTAAAAGTATCGGTTACAAAGTTTCCTCCTTGGTCATAGAGATAGATAGTAACAACTTGAGTTCCCGAACCAAAATCACCATTATTAATAGTATATGTGCAAAAAAAGGAATCCGAGGTACTTGTGATCGTTATATCCTGGGGAGTATCTGAAAACGCGAGGGAACCATTCGCTTTTTCTAGACCAATATTATCGGTCACATCCCCTATCACATTAAAGTTAGTAAGAGTTAATCCCATATTATCTGAATAATAACCATAATCAGTGGTGGCACCTGGTGCATGTAACCATTCAGATGCCTCAGATCCACCAATATTACTGAAAGATGGAGCAAGTAGGTCTACAACGTTATCATGATCGAATGCAATTGTATATCCAGCTACATTGCCAACATTATCTCGTATATCCATTTCTACATCAAAATCCTGCGTACTAGCACCTATGGATGGTGTATAAGTGGTCACGGATGACCAGCCACGGTATGTCCAACTTCCGCCATCAACTCTATGTCGAAAATTATAGGGACTTGTGTCATGAATCCCTGACCCCACATCGGTAGCAGATCCCACATTTCCCGTACATGTTGGGGAACTGTCATTTGTAATATCCGCATAGAACCAGCCCGAATCCATGGTGACGGAGTAACCACTTGGAGCGGCATTATCCCAGCCAGTATTGGGAAATGAAGGTACCTGAGAAGTATAGACCTGTATTCCATAGTCATTACCCGCCCCTATTACAGCGGATCCAACAGTAATCCCGTCTCTGGTGATTGAAGTTCCCGAGGCTGGGTCTTCTTCAATATCTTTTGTTAATCCTGAAGAAGCCCCATATATGTCTTCATTACCGCTATAACCTATATTTACTTCTCCTTGATAGGGATTTCCTGTAAAATTCCATACAGCGGTAATAACTATAATTATATCATCAAAAGAAGCATTATTATTGTCCCAGTACCGTGAACCATCAAAATGCTCATAGCTATCACTTTGAACAGCAATATTGGTGATTTTAACACAATCAACATGGACTTCTTGTGTTGTGGTTGCTGATCCATTAAAATCAGATCCATCCCCTGCTAATTCAACGTATGGATAGTAAGTATAATTGCCCACAATTGTTTCAGAATCAACCGAAATACTAACTAAGGCATCAGTATCATTTACAATGGCAACATTGATATCTGAAGGAGTATCATTTCGAAATATTGTTACAACATCAATCTCATCAGTGGGAACGGAAAGAGCGGCGCCTTGATAATAAACATTGCCTGTAAATACGAGATTAGATGCATAATTTGGATTAATATTGTTATTATCTACACTAAAAGAAGCTACTTCGATATCATGATTAAAGTTGTAGGTTGCAGTGGATGTTGTCTCATCGTAATTTGAGCTCGTATCATTTGCCCATGCTGTGAGAGCCACATTGTTTTCATTAGGTAAATCCCAATCTGTTTGAATTTTGAATGTTACCGTTAAATAGTTCCCGTTACGACTTGTTGATGACCCTCCTCCTAGGGTAATATGGTCGGCTCCATCATCGTTGATTTCACTGAAGGTATTTGTTCCATTGTCGTATCCAACCGAATACTCAAATGAATTAACTGTAAAATTAAGCTGCACAAACTCTAAGTCCCCATATCCATCTTGGTCACTTACTATTACCTCAAAAGAATAATACTTTCTATTGGAATGGACTACTCCAGAATCAGAATCAGTAATGGAGATGTTACTGATATCGATTTGCACTAACCCAGCACCAAAAAAAGGGAAAAAAGGATTAAACGATGATGATGGGGTATTTGATATAGTCGTTGATTCTTCTGTTTGTATTTTGGAACTGTCTGTATTTCCACTTTCGGTCTCGATCTGTATTTCGATCTCTTCAGTTATACTTTCGATTTCGAGCTGTGGATAAACAACCTGAGATCCGGTTCCTGATAACGCCTTTAATTCAAATGCTTTTGAAAGATCTTTCACCATTTGGAGGGAAAATAATCCATTTCCCAAATCCCGGCGTTCATAGACTCTTCCAAAGAAAGTAAAGCGATCAACTCCCTCTTCAATTTGAGGAAGAGAACTCAGATAACTCTGAGTTCGGATAATTATAACCATTGGAACGATCACAAGGACCGCTGTGATCAAAAATGTCAACAGAATCCCAAACTTCCGAGGAGAATATATTGCAAGGCTGAATATGCTTACGGAGCCACCTAAAACTAATAGGATAGTTTCCGAGAGATAATTGTGGAATATTCTGTGGAAGTGGATCTGCTCAAATTGTACTCCTCGCAGGCTTTCAGTACTATTCCATGACGAAAAACCTAATTCAAAGTATTCAACTTCTTCAAATGCACTAGTATTAAACTTGAATTGAATATTCGCTCCCTGATATAAATCTCGTCCATTTAAAACTTGAACAGAATTATTATTTCCATCAATTGTTACCAACTCAAAGGGAAAAACACTGATGGTCACATTATGCAATCCTCCCCAACGAATAAAGCCTGATGTGTTGCGGGTGAAAAGGGCTTTCACTCGCATAGAAAGTACATCAAAAGGCTTTTTAGGAGTTTTGAATATAAATCGGAATTTATAGACATCTTGCTCACTAGTAACCTCATGGATCTTCATCCCTTCTTTGGACACAAAACTTTGGTTATGAAGACCTCTAGTAATAGTTCCATCCTTCCCAAATGCGAAGTAATTATATAAAGGATAAATGGTATTGTCAGGTCGGCTTGCTGATACTGAAGTTATCATTAAGCAAAGTAACAGCAATAATATTCCTTTCATAATGTATTTATGGGATTTTAGTCGCATTTATTTTATCCTCAGACCAGTATTGTTACAGCGATGAACTTCAAAAATAATCCACTTGAAACGGAAATACGCATCCATTCCTGAATGTCTGTAAGAGATTCATTTTTATTTGAAATATAACAATATTATGTTGATAATAGGAATTTCAACTAATAAGGTATTTATTTCACTCTAACAGGCAATTTTTCGATTTTTTACTTTTAACCTCTTCCTAATGGAGCGACGCAATTTTTTCCAGCCTATAGATTGCTAACATGAAAGTCGTTCTTTCGTTATTTCTTGAAAATATCATTTCCCTTCCTCACTTTATATATCGGTTTTTTTTATCTATTTTAAATTTAAATTCAATTAAATTTAGAAATCAGGTATTCTGCTATTTCAGAAGGATTTCTTCCAAATAAATAGAGGATAGCTTCGAATCCAACTCCTCCTGCGTCTGCAATCGCGTCAACAACCTTGACTTTTTCGGAAGATAGCGATTCAAGGGTTTTCTTCCAATCTTTATCAGCTTCCTTAGTTTCTATTACCGTTTTCTCTGATGCAATCGTTTCTAAGATTTCTTTTGTGTTTCGTAAAGAAATTACTGATCTATAGGGTGACCCGTTTTTTCTAAAATGAATTAAAATTTGAGCGAGAGTAGCCCCTTGCTGGAATTCTGGTGATGCAATTATATTTCCTTTCCCTTTTACTTTAACAATCCTACCTGGAAAACCAGCAATATCCGCTAACTGCTCATTGTTTTCAATCATACTCACGAATTGACAGCCTATTTCAGGGATGAAATCCCCGAACTTCTCTTCAGTAACGACTAACTTCTGTGCTGCTTCATACAGCTCTCGTGTTGCTTGAAGCTTTTGATTAAAAACTTCTGATAACTCAGAGGTGGGAAAACAAATATTACAGTCAGGAGGAAAATTCATTGAGGTTTTTTTCCTATGAACGTCGCATAAAGGGCCCGCTGTCCTGAATTGTTGACATTCCTGACATATTACTTCCATAAGATCTATTGGTGCTGTAGACTCACTCTTTATTCTCATTACAAGACCAGAGACTAGCTCTTCAAAGGCTGGTCTTGATGTTATTGATGTTGAAGAGATTTTAAGATCCTTCAAATATGATGAAACTACTGGCTGTGAGACCCCGAGAATTTTTGCAATCTCAATCTGAACATAACCAAGGCGTGCTAATTCTTGAGCTAGTGCTCTTCGTAGAGGGGTTAAAAAACTTGATGGGACAATTTCACAAATGAACTGCATAGAACCACATGAATTCAATTTAGTTTTTTCTCTTCAGAGGTAATCTCTGCTATCAAATATCATCAAGAAAAGACTAACATATAAATTTGATCTAAATTTTTCAAGAAACTTTTTTTTTACCTGAAAATCCTGAAATCAATAGTTAACTTCATTATTTCATAAAGGGGAGATTATTAGCTGATGACGTTAACTAAGTTATTCTTAGGTGATTATAAGGTGATTTGTGGTTTATATTTTGATAGGATCTATGCATATCATCTTGTAGAAACTGTTAAGATTAAAAATACTTGTTAAGACAATTTCTAAGTGATCTTGATTGATAGAAATTTTGACTGTTTTTCGAACAGAGAAGATTTGGAAAAAATCAAGAAAAACCCTTTCTTGGCTCTGTCATCTCTCAAAGAACCTCTACAATGAAGCAAATTATATGATACGTCAGGATTTTTTCAACAATGGTCATTGGCTTCGTTATAATTCCCTTTATCATAATATTAAAACCTCAGATAACTACCAACAACTTCCTGCTCAAACTGGTCAACAAATCTTGAGAATGTTAGATAGGAATTGGAAATCTTTTTTTCGCACGATTAAAGAATGGAAGAATGATAAATCGAAGTTTAAAACCAAACCAAAACCCCCAAGGTACAAGTCGAAGAATGGGGAATTTATTTTATATTTTACAAATCAACAAGTGAGATTAAATGATGGAATCCTTCGATTTCCCAACAAAGTAGGATTGGAATTGAGAACAAGGCTTCCTAAGAATACTGACATCCGAGAGGTACATGTGGTTCCAAAAGGGGTGGGTTACATAATAGAAATTGTTTATAAGAAAGAAATTTTACCAAAATGCTTATCTAAAGACAAAATAATAGCAATAGATCTAGGGGTACGCAAACTCATAACTGTGGTCAATAATAATGGATTGAAACCATTTATTATTAAAGGTGGGGTTGTTAAATCTATTAATCAATACTTCAACAAAGAGAAAGCAAGAGTTCAATCAATATATGACCGACAGGGAATAAAAACAGGAAAAAAAATGCAAAAACTGATAAATAAACGTAATAGGAAGCTTGATAATTATTTTCATATGATTAGTAAGAAAATAACGGAATATTGTATTAAAAATGATATTGGTAGAATAGTGATTGGATATAACCCTAATTGGAAACAAAAATGTCAGATTGGGAAGAGAAACACACAAAATTTTGTCACTATTCCTTATTATAAACTTATTCTCCAACTTGAATATAAAGCAGAAGAACAGGGAATAGTGATCATTAAACAAAAGGAGAATCATTCAAGCAAGTGTTCATTTTTAGACAATGAACCAATAATGTATCACGATAGCTATCTCGGAAAAAGGATTAGGCGAGGGTTATTCAAATCAAAAAAAGGCATTATTATCAATGCTGATGTAAATGGAGCATATAATATTTTGAAAAAGGCAGTCCCAAATGCCTTTAGGGCAAATAGGATAGAGGCTGTTGGGTTACAGCCCGCACGATGGAGATTGGCACCAGTAATGAGCTAGTTGATGACCTCCTGTAAATAACATTGATATATTTGATATGATCAATATTAATAACCTAAATTTGTCATAAGCCTTTGCCATCTTAATTCATAGCTTAACAATTTAGGAAATAGCTGAAAGTTGATATAGCTTAAGATCTAATTATCAGCTGATCGAATAGGGTATCTCGTCAGATGAATCACAACGCAGAGCTTTTAGAACAGGTTCCTCCTATTCTTTTGCCAAAAAAGATTACTTCAGCACGTTTAATAACAGGTGGGCTGAACAACAGGAATATCATCATCAACGAGTCATGGTTAGTCAAGGAATATCTTATCAAAGACGAGGCTAATGATCCAGTCTACTTGCGCTTTTTACGGGAAAAAGATAGCCTTTTGCTACTCAAAAATGACCATCATGCTCCACAACTGTTGAAATATTACGATGATGGTATAAAATTTTACATTACTCGTGAATGGGTTGAGGGAAATACCCTCACTCATGATTATCTCCAGACTAACATGGAATCCTTAATCAATGCAATTATGTCTATTCAGAGCATAACTGAATCCACTTCTGGGGATTTCCATTACTATGATGTGATTAAAAGATATCTTCTTGAATATAAAGGAATAAGACGCCACTACCCCACCTCACCCCCGACTGACAGGAAGTTTTCACTTTTTCCTCCTTATGAAAGGATTGATCGGTTTTTTAATGACCATATAACCCAACTTCAGAAGATTAATTCTGTTAATCCTCTTGTTCGAATTCATGGAGACTTAGTTTTTTCCAATATTATCGTCACGCCAGAGAGTTCCAAAATAGTCTTCATCGACTGGGAATATTCAACCCTGGCTGATCCATGCATTGATTTAGCATATTTTATCACTCAAAACCAGCTCTCACAAGAAATACAAAGAATTTTCACAAAGAAATTTGAGGAAAAACTAGGGTTTCAGATCATACCAAGAGTTTTAGAGCTAACCTGTGACTTAATGAATTTAATGTCAGGACTTTGGTATATAATTCAAGCAGCAAGGTTTCAAACAGCACCCCACCTCGTTTCAGAGGAAAATACTTCTTTTAATGAGTACATTGCTTTAGCCCAAGATAGATTTCGTGCATTGCAGCTTATTGAGTCATTATAACTGCCCTATATTATCAGGCTATACTATTTATATTGTTGAAAGAAGGCTAATTTAGTTTCTACATATATACATTGAGGTTGTTTAAGCATGATAAAAGAAGTAAAAAAACCAAGTTATGGAATATACTTGAAAAGGGCCTTAGTAATGGCAATTCTTATTTTTTCAGCCTCCCTTGTCATAGTTCAAGTTTCATCAAGTAGTAATCATCCTAATACAACCAATCAAACTCCAACTTTGACTATTTACACATATGATTCTCTGATAAATTGGGGATTAAACCCTACTGATGCTAACGCTCGTGTTTTCGATGCCTTTGAAGCTCAAGAAGATTGCATAATTGAATTAGAATATTTTGATGATGCCAATTCAGTCTTGGCTAAAGCAGTAGCAGAAAAAAACTCACCAAAAGCTGATATTATCATAGGTATCGATAATGTGCTGATTTACGAGGCAAAAGCTCAAGATATTCTTATTCCTTATGAAGCCTCTACAATGTCTAATCTCTTAGAAAGTGCGGTTAATGGACTGGATCCAGAACATTATGTCACTCCCTACGACTATGGCCTTATCGCAATAATTTACCACAAGCATCTAGTGAATTCAACAAATGTACCGACTATTGACAATCTTAAACTTGAAGACTTGCTTTCCCCTGAAGTAACTCAATTGCTTGTCACCGAGGATCCAACTTTAAGCAGTACTGGACTTGGTTTTTTGATGTGGACTATTGGAATATATGAAAAGGTACTTAATAAGGACTGGGAGCTCTGGTGGAACGATACGAGAAACGATATTCAAGTTGAAGACAGCTGGGGTGATGCCTTTGATGTTTTTTATACTCCTGCAGCAAATCGTCCTATGGTGGTGTCGTACGGAACAGACCCAGCATATGACTATCTTTTCTATGGTGAACCAGGTGGAACACCTTCAATAGGAGCGACTGTATCTCATGAAAATAATTCAGAGTACGGATGGTTACAAATTGAGGGATTAGGAATTCTTAAAGGCACCAAAAATCTTTCACTTGCGCAAAAGTTTATCGATTGGTTCACAGGAAAAACTGTCCAAGAGATAATTCCTGAAAACAATTGGATGTACCCTGCTAATGTACTTGCTGAACTTCCAGATAGTTATGATTATGCTATTGATCCTACAACTGTTAAACCATTGAATGATTTATTTACTACTAATGAATTGAAAGAATCCATTGATATATGGCTAGAAACTTGGGAACAAGTCATAATTTTGGGTTACACTTCTACTGCAACGCCATTACCTCCAAGTTTATTCTTTCTAATCCCAATAATGATTGTTGTCATTCGAAAAAAAAGCAGAAGAAGATAGATTGACTTTCTAATCCAATATATCTAAGGGATCTTATGTGGTGCACACATTCGAGAGACGATTATCAAAAGACCGAATCATTAACGATTCATTCAATTTAATCTTATTAACTCCCCTACTAGTTTCCCTATTCTTCTTCTTCATTCCCCTTTTTTTTGTTCTAATTGATGCAGTTCTATCAGACTCTGGTTATATTACATTTGAATTCATACAAGAAGCGCTTATCAATCCTTTAAATCTATACTTTATCCGATTTACTATAAATCAAGCAATTATCAGTTCAATCATAACGGTAATCATTGGTTTACCTGGCGCCTATATTTTTGCTAAGTATCAATTTCCTGGAGATCGTGTTCTTAAGACGATTTTGACAGTCCCGTTTGTGTTACCTCCAATAGTGGTAGTTTTAGGTTTTGTATTGCTTTTGGGGCCTAATGGAATCCTCAACTCTGTTTTAATGAGCGTTTTTCAATTAAAGAATCCTCCCATCCAGCTATATAAAACATTCGAAGGAATTATCTTAGTCCATGCGTTTTACAATGTCCCTATCGTTTTACATCTAGTATCTAGTGCTTGGAAAAAAGCAAACGTAGACATGGAAGAAGTAGCGACTACTCTTGGGAGCCGAAATTTTCATTTATTTCGTTATGTAACATTCCCGCAGATTAGCTCTGCTATTTTAGCTAGTGGTATTCTTACTTTTCTTTACTGTTTTACTTCTTTTGCAGTTGTCTTGTCACTGGGAGGAATTCAATATAAAACCTTAGAAGTACAGATCTACTCGTTATTTCACTATCGATATGATTATCACCAAGCTGCAGCCTTAGCGTTGTTTCAATTACTCATTACATCGGTTCTTATCATATTATATCTTTATTTCTCTGAACCTGTATTCAAGCGTGAAAGATTCCCTGCATTCTTACCTCTAATTTTGAAACGATTCATCCAATTTTTGGTTATTGGAGGTATTGTTCTGCTTTTACTTTATTTCCGAGTCGAAATTTTGCTGATATTATTATTAGGACTCATTGGAGCGGGATTTTGGAAGTTTGGTCGTACCACTCCTTTAACCATTGGAGAAATTAGAGAAAGGTCAAAGAGAAGATTGATAGATCTTTTTATACTAGATAAAATCCGTTTTAGTATGGTAATCATCTATATCACTTCTTTAACAATTTTTCTTCTCTCCCCAATCTTGATAATCTTTATTTCTGCCTTTTATGATCGTATGACTAACAGTTGGAACATTGAGGCGTTCTTCAACCTTCTTGGTTTAAAAGTTAATGAGAAAGGGTTGATTTGGGCTCCCGAGTCGATTCCAGCGTTAGGAGCAAGTACTACAGCAATCAATTTAATTTTCAATTCTTTAGTCTTTGCTCTTGTTACATTAATACTATCTGCTTTTTTTGGAATTTTATCTATCTATATGATTAGAAGATCGGATTTTTTAGGGCGACATCCAGTTATGGGCTTGATCCTCTCTTGGTCTCTTGTTCTTCCATTAGTAACTTCCTCCATTACCATTGGCCTTGGAATGCTTCGTGCGTTTGGATTTATCCGTATTTCCTCCCAAGACGCATGGATACCTATCATCCTTGCTCATCTTATTGCTGCTTATCCATTTGTATCTCGGAGTGTTAGTACAGCTTATAACAAGATTGATTATGGCCTTATCGAAATGGGGAAAACTTTGGGAGCCTCTCGGTGGCATATTTTTCGAGATATTGAATTTCCGATAATCTCTTCTGGCATTTTAGCTGGGGCAACTTTTGCTTTAGCTATTAGTTTTGGTGAATTTGGAGCAACTTATTTTATTGCTCGGTCAGAATTTACAACGATGACGATCGGAATCTATAAATTCTTAAATTTGAGACAATTACAAAATTCCTCTATTATGGCTTCAATTTTAATCTTAGTATGTGTTTTTGCCTTCCTCCTAGTTCAAAAACTTGGTGAAGACGAATTTCACTTCTAGCAAAGGAGATTGAAAAGAAAAATGGTTTTCCTTGAAATTGAGAAACTAACTAAAAATTTTGAAGAGGTAGTTGCTGTTGATTCAGTTAGTTTTTCGGTTTCAAAAGGAGAAATATTAGGAATTCTTGGACCATCAGGTTGTGGAAAAACAACTATTCTAAAGGTAATACTTGGATTATTGACTCCCACCATTGGAGACATTCGTCTTGAAGGCGAATCCATTGTTAATATTCCACCAGAATTGCGAAATTTTGGATATATTCCTCAAAATTTAGCGTTATTTCCTCATTTACCCGTTTTTGAAAATATTGCTTTCGGATTAAAGGCAAAAAAGTGGAAAAATAAGAATATTATGTTAAAAACTAAATCTCTTATAAAATTACTAAAGTTACAAGAATTAGAATCAAAATTACCTCATGAGATTAGTGGAGGACAACAACAAAGAGTTGCGCTTGCACGGGCTCTTGCTCCAGAGCCCACCCTTTTACTGATGGATGAACCATTGACCTCATTAGATACTACATTATCTTTCCACTTACGCTGGGAAGTAAGAAAAGTTTTGAAAGCAACCACAACTACAGCCATTTTTGTTACTCATAATCCTGAGGAAGCTATTTCGATTTGCGATCGCTTAGTTTTAATGGATTCTGGAAAAACACTTCAAACTGTCTCATCAAAAGAAGTTTTTACCTCTCCTACTTCTGTGAAAGTTTTACAAATCATGGGGAAATCAAACATCTTCCCAATCATAAAAATAATTGAGGATGAAAAAGGAGAAGAGGTTCTATTAACATCGCTCGGTTCGTTTCCTCGTCCAGATTTTACGCGTGAGACACTATTATCGGGATTTTGGATTCCTGAAACCGAAATTATTATTCAAAAAACCCATGAAAATCCCAACGACAGTTTTCGGATTGATGGAGAATTAGTGGGGATTATTTGGGGCCGTACTAAACATAAGCTCATTTTCCAACTTCATGACAACAATCAGCTTATTGTTCAAATATTTGCAGACAATATTTCTCTTCCAACCATAGGAGAATCTCTCTCCCTAATAGTCCCTCATAAGAAAATACATTGGTTTTAGCTTGAGTTGATTCTTCAACATCCCCAAATGAGAGCTACAATTAAAAAGGATTATTGTTCTCCAATGACTCACTGATTATGAGGGTTACTGATTTCGTAATTCCTTCAATTGCACGAATTTTTTTTGTCATAAGAGTTCCTAGTGCCTTAACTTTCTCAGTTTGAACCTCAGCAACTAAGTCATACTCACCAAAGGTAATCCGACAGGATTTTACTTGAGCGATTTTTGATATTTCTTCTTTTACAGGATGTTCCTTGCCTGGATAAACACATAATAATACAACAGCATCAACCATGGATCTCAATCCTTTTCACTTGGTATTTTTACTCCGATAATGAAATATCTTTATTCTACATGGTGATTTTGTTATGATGATAAGAAATAAATCTACTATTAAATTTGTTTGTTTATTATAATTATTCAACTATCATTATCACAGACTATTATAATTATTCAACTATCATTATCACAGACTACCTTTTTTATTAAAAATAAAAAAAAACATCCTCAATAGACTGATAAGGCCGATTACTTTTTTGGTTATGAATATTATCAGAATAAATCAGGTTCCAGTGAAAAAGAAGTTTTTTAGTACAAAAGATCGATTATTCTTCCAAGAATAGTCTAAATAAAAAGTAGTTAAGCAACAAAAAGGAAAAACTTTTTTATCCATCCACTTAGTCCCTCCGTAGGAATCAGAATTCCGATTGAACTAAAACCCGAAATCAAAGTACTCACAATGATGACTATTATTCCAATGAAAAACCTGTTTTTGTAAAGAGTGAAAATACCGTGACAGTAATCCAAGAACTTTATCATCTACAGAACAGTCTTTCATTGATCTTTGATAGAATTGGTATTACTCAGGAAATTCAGGCCAATATGTCATTAAACGAATTATCACCACAAGAACAAGATCAATTATCCCTCCTGATTGAAAAGTTTGAATTTGGCCTTGAGGAAATACGCAAAAATCCCAGTAATCTTGAGGAAGGATTTGATCAACGTTTATTTATTCGGTTAGGGAATTATTATTATTGTGAGGGAAACATTTCTCAAGCATTAGAGTATTACGATCTGAGTAGCGTTATAGATGAAAATGAATGGGCTCATTTCAATTCAGCCAGAATTCTACAATTACAAGAACAGTTGGATGTTGCTTACAAAAAATATGATCAGGCAATAAAATTGAAACCTGATTTTTCTCAAGCACTGTGTCGTCAAGCAGAAATCTTAATACACCAAGGTGAATCCGAAAAAGCACTTGAGAAACTAAAAAAGAGTCAGCAACTTAATCCAAATGATCTTGAAACAAATAAACTCATAGCAGATTACTACATTGAACATGGAGAGAATAGGAAAGCACTGATACACCTTAAGGCTATTCACCATAGAGATCCTGATGTAAGAACTAAAATTGAGAAATTAGAACAAAAACAATCTTTCCTAAATCGTTTATTTAGCCGATTCCGTAAAAAATAACGATAAACATTTGAAGAAATAGTATTGTAACATGGGAATTAATTCGTAATGTCCCCAAAAGACAAACTTTCACTACGTGGAAAAAAAAGAAAGAGAGCATCCCGACTTAGGCCTAAAAGCCAACGGCCAAAAGATCCTGGAGTCCAGAAAGGTAATGGAGTACTTTTTCCTTCTACTCGAGTCCCAAAAGGAATGAACAAAAAAACCGCAAAAAAATTAAAAAAAGCAACACGTTACAAATACTAGAATGCCAGAAGCACAAGGATTTTTTTCTCATTCCTTCTATTTTTAAAAACAGAATATTGATGTAAAATAAATCTTCTAATGATCTCTAATCAGAGGAAAACTTTTGAATACTTCTATTTCAAATTTAATTATCCACCCCACAGTTCGTCCTCAACAACAACGTACCTTTGATTCTATTCAACAAAAATGGTCTCAATATAATTCATTTTTCTGCTCACTCCCCACAGGATCTGGTAAAACTGATCTTGCGGCTTGTATATTGACTGATTATCTTCATACTAACTCAATGGATAAGATAGATATCTTGGTCCCATATCGTATGCATCAAGATTTTTGGTATCAAATTTTAAGGAAATATGCTCGAAAACATGGCTTTTCTGTAGCGTTACTTAAGGGAAGATCCTCTTATTACTGCCCTATTATCAGATCAGGTGCAAATATCTCCCCGTGTGCATTTGATCCAAATTATGCTCAGACCTGCCGTTCGAAACAGAGATGTCCTCTATTGAAAGCCCGGAGGAGAATTCGAAGAAGCCAAGTTCGGATTTTAAATTGGTGGGTATTCAAATATGTAGATTTAGGTGAAGATAAAGCGATATTTCGAATTTTTGATGAAGCTCACAATTTATTAAATTTAGAAAGCCTGTTACGTGTTGAAATCCACCCCAATTTCTTACAGAATCTTATAAAGAATCAAAATATTCTCGAAGAATTTATTATTTGGGAAAATCAATTGGAAAACAAACAATTCATCGAAATAGTTATGAAAGAAGGTTTGAACTTCCTCAGAAAACTTCAGGGTATCTTAACAGAACGCGAGAAAGACATTGCATCTGTTTTAAATGAAAACCCTAAAAACATAAATTTAGAGACTTTGAGAGAGCTAAGAAAGATAACTGAAATGATTTCAGCTCTTTCTGAATTAATCAAAAATCCTGAATCTTCAGATTTAACTTTCTTCTTCCAGCGTGATAGATTTACAAAACAGGTTCAGCTTATAGTTCAACCATTTGACTTAGCTTTTATTTTCTCTAAGCTGTTTCGGGGAAGCAAGAACCTATTTTTATCTGCAACAATCGGTGATGGTGAATATTTAGCTCAATTACTAGGCCTGAATCCTCAATATTGTCATTACATTCATGAAACCTCATCATTTGATAAAAAAAATCATCCTTTTGTCTTATTGAAGGAAGCAGAGAGAATTTCTACCGCGACCCGTGAGAAAAAGCAATACTCATTTGGAGTCATCGAAGATCAATCACAACAATTTCTCGAGTTATTAAAACAACGTCGTTTACGTGGATTGATCCTAACATCCAGCTTTGAATTAGCAAATTTGATGGGACAACTTGCTAAGGAAAATAAACTTCAAGTTATTACCCACACAGCTGGGAAATCTGATGCAGCTATTAAGAGCTTTATTGTAAATCGTAAAGGAGATGTCCTCATTACTCCTTCAGCTTGGGAAGGGATTTCTTTAGACGATGACTTAGCACGGTTATGTTTAATTCCGAAATTGCCGTTTCCTATGCTAAAAGATCCAATTATTCAGAAAAAAGCAAAAAAATATCCTCAATTCCTTGAAAATGACGTTTTAATCTCAATACAACAAGCTCACGGTAGAATTCAGCGAAATGACTCAGACTGGGGAATATCAATCTGTTTTGATGGGAACTTCCGTTGGTTATCAAAAAAGAGGACAAAGAGTTTAGAACCATGGTTTTCAAACAGAATCCACGAATTGTCAATCTCGAATACGAAAGTAATGATTTTCCAATTGATTGACGCCTTAACATCACAAAAGTCGTCTAAAACAATGAAGAAAGAAACACCTGCTTTTTCACGAATGAAGAGTACTGATCGGGAATGGTTAGAATCAAGTGGATTGGCAGACCTATTGAAAAAATGAAAACTGAATACTAAAATATGTATTGAAAGTTGGATTAAAACAAGTCTTATATGTAAGAAGTTATCATCATAATAAAGTAAAGATTTCCTGATAAAAAACACTAAACTGGTGAAAGCTAATTGTATTTTACCCTATTCCCTCCTATCTCAATTGAAGGGACAGCAGTAGAAAAAAGCGTTGATATATCTGGACTAGAAGCATTAAAATCTGTTCGTATAACAACAGAAAGAGTTAGTTGCGTCATTGATGTCGATGGTATTGATAAAACATTCGATGTAATTGATTTTAACGATCCAGTCCCAGATGTGAATCATCGGCTTCAACCTGATGCTGATTTTCCTTTAGAACTCATGCCACTTGTTACAATAGAGTTTCTAGAAGAAATCGCCAAAAAAATCGAAGGATACACACTAATTTTCTCGGAACCCCCGAAAGCAGGGTATTTTGAGTTTTATCGGGGAGATCTTTATCCTATCTCTATTCGTGGCTCTGATAAACAACTGTATGCTTTGACAGCTGAACTCAGACCTCTGAGGAAGGATTATTTCGTTGCACTGAACACTTTGCTTGAAATCGATTTTGAAGAGCAATTAGAAACATCCCTTGCTACATTCTCTGAGAACGTCCTCAAGCCTATGTCAGTAACTATGAATGAAGTATTCTCTTTAGATCGGGAATTAAATTCTGAAGAATCGATTGTAAATATCATTGGAAGTGACTTTAAACGACTTATCTCCCGAACAGATGAGCTTATTACCATAGTAAATTATAATATGGATCAAACAGCAGAAAGGAACAAAGCATTCCTTCGTTTGACACTACCTCTTATGTTAAAACAAGCTTTACTCGAGAATTTCACCGAATATCTCCAGTTTGAGTCTCAAGAGTCAGAGCTGAAGTTAAAAATCATCAAGCGGAGGAGTTTACTTATCGAAGACCTTTGGGAGATAATCCATAAATCTTTTAAATAAGAATAATGAATTTTTCTATTCTTAGGAGCTTTTTTTATGAATATCTCATTCCTCAAAGAATTAATTTCTTGTGCTCGCGGAGAAATTCCTTCTGATTTACTAATTCAGAACGGAACTCTTGTTAACGTTATTACTCGGGAATTGTATGAAGCTGATATAGCAATATATCGTAATCGAATAGCAAATGTAGCGAAACAGGGGTTATTAGATCAGGAGAATAGCCATAATACTCTTGATATTAGAGGAAAGTACGTTTCTCCTGGACTCATTGAATCACACCTTCACATTGAAAGTACTATGTTACCCCCAAGTGAATTTGCAAAAGTTGTCGTACCCAGAGGAACCACCACAGTCTTACTCGATCCACACGAAATTGGTAACGCCCTTGGAGTAGATGGACTTCAACTTCTCATGAACCAAGCCGAGGGGCTTCCTGTACGCTTTCTTATTGAGATCCCTTCTTGTGTGCCTGCAGCACCAGGATTGGAGACATCAGCACACATCATTGACTCGAACACTATCAAAGAACTGATTGAGAAAGAACCTCGTTTTTTTGGCCTTGGAGAGGTAATGAATTATCCAGGGGTGCTTTTTAAAGACGATGAGGTTTTAAACAAAATTATTCTTGGTTCTAAATTAAATATAATAGATGGACACAGCCCAGGGGTTTCTGGTAATGATTTAGATGCTTATATTGCTGCTGGTCCTCAATCAGACCATGAAAGCACCACGCCAGAGGAATTTTTAGAAAAACTACGTAAAGGGATGAGGGTTATGGCACGAGAGGGTTCCTTAACGAAGGATCTTCGGAATGTACTCAAAGCAGTGAAAGGAACAGATCTAGATCTCCGAAATTGTCTTATTGCATCCGATGATCGCAATTTCTTTGATCATTTAAGAAATGGGCATCTTGATAATCATCTACGAATAGCTGTTGAAGAAGGAATCTCCCCATTATCAGTATTGCAAATGGTCACTATCAATCCTGCAACATATCTAGGCTTGGGAAATGAAATTGGTAGTATTGCCCCTGGAAAGATTGCTGATATCGTGATTTTTGAGGATCTTCAACAGTTTAAGATAAATTCGGTAATTTTTGATGGAAAGATCGTCTTTAAAGATGAGAAACTCAACTGGAATATTCCTGAACCTGAATTTCCACAATGGGCAATCGACACAGTAAAATTACCAGAACAAATCAATCATAAGTCTTTTCGAGCAACTGTCTCTCTTTCAGATAGGACTTATCCCACACGAGTCATTGGTGTCCTATCGCATTCGGTCATAACAGAAGCGTTAGAAGAGAATCTTCAGGTGAAAGATGGATGGATACACCCCACACCTGAGGATGATATTCTATCATTGACTGTAATTGAACGCTATGGAACCAACGGGAATATTGCTAATGCATTTATCAAAGGATTTGATATAACCAGCAAAAACTTCGCAATGGCAACCACAGTAGCTCATGATTGTCATAACCTCATTGTAGCAGGAACTGATCATCAAATAATGCTTGAAGCAGTCAAAGAATTACACCAGATTAAAGGAGGTTATATTGTTATTTCTGAAGATAAAATCCAGAAGTTACCCCTTCCTTATGGTGGATTAATGAGCACTGAACCATATTCAGTTCTTCAAGATCAATTAATAAAATTAAATAATGCCTTTCAAGACATTACTGAGTTTGAAGAACCATTAATGGCGCTATCATTTATGGCTCTCCCTGTTATCCCTCATCTAAAACTTACCGACAAAGGACTTGTAGATGTAGATAAGTTCACCTTCACAGATCTCATTATCCATTAATTTATAAATGAAAAATTCTTTCATTTACATAAGAAATAAGGGATGAGAAGGATATTATGAAAGTCCAAGAACATTGTATATACAATCTAGATTTTTCCTACACTCGCATTACACCGAAACAAACTGAAATTGACTTTAGGGGAGTCCTAAGCTACCATGTTAGGCATCTAGAACAGATTAAAGGAGCTACAAGAGGATTCTTAGAACAGGATGATGTTAATATCTTCTTATTTTTCCAAGTTCAGCGTCACATCGATCTTGTGCTCAATGATATAGGTGAGGATGAAATTCTCACCCAGCGTCCTATAATTATTAATAGATTGAAATTAATTCTTCGGAAAGAATTGTTTGATATTGGACTTGAACTAGTAGATTTTAGGAGAATATCGCTTTGGAGTCACGGGGCTGCTGACCTTGGAGTTCAATTATAACTCTCAAAAACCTTCTTAAAGAAATAGAGAGAGCATAAAAAACGTCGCATTGAATATTTTTTACTTTTAATGTGCTTTAAAAGGTGTTAAATCGTTTTAGCATCCACACGGAAAATAATTTTAAGAATTTCAAGTTTATTTAACCAGAAAATCATCGTCTAAGAAAAGAAAAGCGAATAAATTATACCCTTGAGAGAATTGGTTTAAATGCCCTTAGTTATCATATTGGGTTTACCTGGTACTGGAAAAACTTACCTGGCAACAGAACTTATACAATCGTTATCAGAACCCCCAATCTATTTAAGTACTGATAAGATTCGTAGAAATCTTTTTGATTTCTCTCATCATCACTATGTACCCTTTGGGGACAAGTTATACACTCAAGAAAAACGTGATCTAGTTTATAATGCACTATATCTAATTGTTGAGATTTTACTCAGTCAGAATCTCTCTATAATTGTAGATGGTACATTTTATTCTCAAACTAAGAGAATACCCCTAATTAAAATCTGTCAGCAACTAAATCAAAAGTATTATATCATTAAAACCACATGTACTGAAGAAGTAATCAAACAACGGATACAGGAACGAAAATCTCAAGGTGATAATGCTAGTGATGCTGATTTTAACATCTATTTAGAAATAAAAGACAGATTTGAAACCATAACTACCCCCCATTTAGAGATAGATACGGGAAAAGATCTATCAATCATTCTTAAGGAAGTGATTTCATATATTGCTGACTTTCAATCCGAAGATGCTTGAAACCGAAACTGCTTATGAACATCCTATTAAATCAATAGAGATACGAGAAACTCATATTTCCTGGGTTTTTTTAACAGGTTCTTTCGCTTATAAGGTCAAAAAATCAGTGAAATTTGGAGATATTCTTGACTTTTCTACTTTAGAGCTCCGGAAAAAATTTTGTCAAAAAGAAATTGAGCTAAATAGGCGTTTTTCTCCTGATATCTACATTGACGTGTTTTCGGTAAATTCTGAAGGAAAAATCAACCAACCAGGGGAAATTATCGAATATGGAGTAAAAATGAAGCAAATGCCAGAAAAGTGTCTTATGAAAAATATTTTGATGAAAAAGGGTGTAACTGCATCTGCAATCGAAAAAATTGCTAATGTGCTAGCTGATTTTCATGACCATACCAAAAAAGTTCCTGAAAGAGGTAAGTTAAAATATATCTGGGAAAAATGGGACGAAAACTTTCGTACAACTTCCCAATTTCGGACTGAAAGTGAGGAATTTCAAGAAAAAATCTTCGGATTTATGCGAGGAAATCAAGGGCTATTTCAAGAGCGTATAAATGATGACCGTATAACAGATAATCATGGAGACCTCTGTAGTAATAATATCTTCATTCTTCCTAATGATCAGATAAAAATTTTTGACTGTATTGAGTTCAATCCTTTGTTACGTTATGGGGATCTGTGTGAGGATGTCGGTTTCTTAGCTATGGATCTCGATTTTTGGGAGGAACAAAAACTATCGAAGCTATTTATTAAAAAGTATGTTGCTTTTAGTGGAGACGAATTATTGCCAGAGATCATTGACTTCTTTAAATGCTATCGAGCATACGTTCGAGGTAAAGTTTATGGATTTCAAGGCATGAATGAACCCAATACCCAGATAAAAGATGATCTAGTTACTCTTTCAAACAAATATTATGATTTAGCAAAATCTTATATCCCGAATTTTACTTCGTAGGCTAATTCTGTAAATCTAGTTGGATATTTCTTTCCGAGAAGTCTTTACTTCAAAAGCTCGCAGTGAAACCTGTTCTAAACTAGGTGAATATTGTTGGTTCTCACGAGTTTCAACAGCATATGATGCTAAAGCAGAACCAAGTTTCGCAGCTTCTTCAATTGGTTTCTTCAAAGAAACACCATAAATAACACCAGCCCGAAACGCGTCATACCAAAATTCTTGAGAAAGTACTTCATCTGCTGGACCTTCGGAAACTTTCACCTTAAATTCCTTAGAAAAGATAATGATTCTTGATCGCTGAATCATCGAAATAATATATTTCAACCTTTGCGAATTTGCTAATATCTCATCGCATGTTTGTTTCATCCGTTCTTCGATCATTTTCAATTCGTCTTCTGTGCAGATTAAGATTGAAATCTTATCAAAGATTTGTGTCAATCGCCACTTGGTCAATTCTTGAATATTTGTGTCAGGTGAATAGATAACAGGAAGTCTTTTATTCAGATCATAAACTTTGGAAATGAATTTTGTATCAGCCTCAACCTTTCCTGTTCCAATAAAAACAGCTCTAAGCGCCTGAAATTCGTTTGACTCAAGCTGATCTTCTAGATTTCTTTCTGCAAAGAAATGGTAAGAGTTTTCCTGGGAAATTATCAGACTCTTGTTTTGATTGTCTTTGATTTTATAGAAGCAAGCAGTTTCTTTTTCAGGGTGAATAAATGGTCTCACGTCAATTCCAAGTTTTTCCAAATGAGGATGATGAAACCATTTGAAATCATATCCTACCTGTGATACAATGATTGGATATGACCCTAAAATTGCTAAGCCATAAGCAATATTTGCACCCATTCCGTTAAGTACTCGCTTAACATCAGTTGCACTGGTAGAAGGTTCTCTTTCCTCCTCAGAAGTCATTAAAGAAAAATCATCAGAGATGGAAAAGTCTAAGTGAAAACAAACTTTTCCTACTACAAGAATTTTGTTTTCCAAATGTCTACGTCCTTCAGATAGCGTGAAGTTCTCAATCTCCACTTTTCATAACTGCAACTGATGCATAACCAACCACTGAACTTCGTGGCCCACAAGTCAATCCACTGGTCGAATAATTCAGCAATTTGGCTGATTTAGCTCCTAACTTTTCCGCAAATGAAAGAAGAACTTTTACAGGCCCTACGCCGCACATAGATATATTATTTTTCTGTACCGCCTCTTCTAACGCCTCAGGGTCGCGATTTAACATTGGTGTTAAAGCCAATTTATCAAGTGAAGAGACTTCATCATGATTTAACACGGGGGAATAGTTACCGTGAGTCATATCTGTACTAGCTATTGCAACAGATGAATCTCCAATTCCTTCTTCTTTTATCATTTCAGCTAAATAATAGCCAAAAGTTCGGGTGATGTTTGTTGGGAGACGACCAATTCCTATTGGGGCAATTTTAAAATCTGAATAAATATCTTGAAGAAAAGGAATTTGTAATTCTATTGAGTGTTCATCCATATGAGCAGTATCATCAAAATCTAATATCTTGCTTAAACGATCAGGTAATTGTTGTTTATTGTCTATTATTCTATTCAATAAGGACATATTCACAGGAACTTGGCCAAGAGGTGTCTCCCAAGCATCAAATGGAGCAACAGAGATTTCTGGCCCATAAGGTGTGTGTTTATTACCAAGTAATATCACAGTATTGATTTCTTTTCGATCCTCAGCTAACGCTATAAAACCATGAGCAGCCGTCGGTGCAGAACATGCATATCCTGCATGGGGAGAAACTACTCCTAGGATATTCTTAACATCTTTTCTTTGATCTAATGCCAGAGGTTTTCTACCTGGCCCTATTTTATGCATGTACATTGCATTAATCTCATTTAATAAACGATCTTTCTGACCAGAATACCAGCTTCCAGCACGAACGGCAGTACGAACTCGCATCTTATTTTCATCTCAAATCTTTGTATTTGCTTTTTTCTATTTATTTCTTCAAAATTTTAAAATGCTTCCCCTTCTTGATTCCATATTCCTGAATTAATTCTTTGTTCTTTACCTTAAATTTAAAATCTCCAGTATCTTTCCGTAGAAAACCTACATAGAATTCTTTTTGATCTTTTTCTAGCCATAAATGGACGAAATTTGCATATTGTGGATCTTCAGACGGTTTAACTCGAAAATTACCTAACTTTCTCCCCTCATTTGTTATTTCTAGAGAGTATTCTTCGACAGGTTTTTTTTCAACTTCTTCACTAAGTAACGTTGTTTTGTTCCGTAATTTCCTCTCTTCTTCATTTAAATAAGCCATCGCTAATTTTGTTGCTTCTTGAAGAGCTTCATTAGCTGAAGATTCATCTTCAACTTCTAGTTCGTATTCAATCCAAATTTCTTCGGGTTCAAACTGTCTAACTTGGATTTTTCGACTCCTTCCAATACGTGTGGGCTTTACTCGCCATTTATCTTTCATAATATCCCCACTATATGTTTTAAGTTATTACTTTAGGTCACTCTGAGAATATACAGTTATATGATAATTCTATACTTATATACTTATTTGGATTAATTCTCAATTGCAATTGTTTTCCCTAATATCACCTCATGTATTGCCTTTGCTGCTTTTCGACCAGCTTCCATTGCAAGGATGACTGTAGCAGCTCCAGTAGCGACATCGCCCCCAGTGTAAACTTTTTCTCGTGTTGTTTCTCCTGTTTCTTCCTTATGCACCAATGTACCCCACCTAGTGGATTCGAGACCTGGTGTGGTTTGAGCTATTAATTGGTTTGGTTTTTGACCAATAGCAATGATTACTGTGTCAACGGGGAAGATAAATTCTGTATTAGGTATGGGGATGGGTCTTCTACGACCAGAATCATCCTTCTCACCTAATTGCATCCGTAAACACTTCAAACCGATAACATTCCCTTTTTTATCTCCAAGAATTTCTACTGGGGATATCAATTCTCCGATTACTACTCCCTCTTCTTTTGCATGAATAATCTCCTCTAATCGGGCTGGACATTCTCCTTCGGTACGACGATAAATAATATCTACTTCACGTGCTCCTAGTCGGAGTGAGGTTCGAGCAGCATCCATTGCAACGTTACCAGCTCCAATGACTGCAACTTTTTCTCCTACTGATACGGGAGTATCATATTCGGGAAAATCATATCCTTTAAGGAGGTTTACACGAGTTAAATATTCATTAGCGGAATAAACTCCTTTTAAATTCTCTCCAGGTATTTTCAAAAAGTTTGGTGTTCCTGCCCCAGAAGCAATATACACTGCATCAAATTTGAACTCATCTAAAAGTTCATCAATAGTTATGGTCTTTCCTATGAGAATATCCTTTTCTAATCGAACCCCTAAACTTTGTACATACTCAACCTCCTCATTTACAATCTGTTTAGGCATTCGGAATTCTGGAATCCCATAAGTCAATACTCCACCATACTCATGTAGTGCCTCGTATAATACCACTTCATGACCATAATTAGCTAGATCAGCTGCACAAGTCAATCCAGATGGACCAGATCCAATTATTGCAATTTTGGATTGTAATTTCTTGGAAGTTTTGATTTCAGGACGTTTTCCATGATCTGCAACGTATCTTTCCAATGCACCAATACTAATAGCATTGGGGTGGATACAAAACTCTTGACATTGGTTTTCTTGGGGACAGACACGTCCTGTTATAGCAGGTAGACTATTGGTTGAAAGGATAATTTCTTTTGCAGAATCAACATCTCCTTCTTTCAATTTGAGAATAAATTCAGGTATACGTACACTTACAGGACAACCCTGAATACAACGTGGACGCTTACATTGCAGGCACCGCGAAGCTTCCTCTATTGCCTCCTCTTCAGTAAATCCTAGGGCAACTTCTTCAAAATTTCGAATTCGTTCACCTGAATCTTGAATCTGCATACGAATTCGTTGTTTCTTTGTCTGTTTTCGTTTAGACATCGCTTTTATTCCTTCTATGGTTTTTCTCGAGCCATTTTCCCACTGGAAATACGCTCCTCATAAAGATAAGCCCTTGATCTAAGTGTCAATTCTTCAAAATCCACCTTTAATCCATCAAAATTAGGACCATCAACACAGGCGAACTTAACCTCACCACCAACAGTTACACGGCAAGCCCCACACATTCCAGTACCATCGACCATTATAGGTGCTAGACTAACAGTTGTTGGAATATTATGTTCTTTAGTGAAAGCACAGGTAAACTTCATCATTGGAATTGGCCCAACTGCTACAACATGATCAAAATGTCTTCCTTCTTCAACAAAGCGCTTTAAGAGATCAAGTCCAAATCCGTGATGACCCTCTGTCCCGTCATCAGTTGCAATATGAAGCTCATTACTCGCCTCCCGCATCTCTTCTTGACATATTAAAAGTGGAGATGTTCTGGCTGAAATAATACTTACTACATAGTTTCCTTTTTCTTTCAAAGCTTTGGTTTTAGGCAATACTGGAGCAACACCGCAACCACCACCAAGAACAGCGACGGTACCCCATTTCTCAATTTTCACAGGTCTTCCCAAGGGCCCCAAGAGATTAAGAATGTGATCGCCAGCTTTCATCGTCCCCATAAGCTTGGTACTCTTTCCAATCTTTTGAAAAATTAGAGTAATTGTACCTTTTTCTTTATCATTATCAGCAACAGTTAATGGGATTCGTTCTCCATCCTGAGTTACTCGGAGAATGACAAACTGTCCTGGTTGAGTTTTTTCTGCAACTAAAGGTGCCTTAACTACCCACTTAACTATTTCTGGAGATAAATCTTTTTTATCAATGATGACACATCTTCCTTCAGTGAACCTCTCAACAAGCATAGGTGTTTCTTTCTCTTTTTCTGCAAGGGATTCTTTCTCTTCAAGCTTAGTTAGGTACCTTGAAATTTCTTCTGCGGCTTTAATGCCTTCTGCGGCCCCAACACCCACTATTGAGTCCCCTCTTGTTGCGCTACCCGCTGCAAATACACCAGGGATATTTGTATCTTGATTGGAGGATTCTACAATAATTCTTCCTTGAGGGGTAGTTGTTAATCCTGCATCTTGAAATAACTCACGGTTAGTATTCTTACTACTCAGAATGAGTACCATTTCTGCTAAAATAGAGAATTGTTTTCCATCTGCACTTTTAAGACGTGTTTTTGTTAACTTATCAGTGCCCTCGAAATATAATGCTTCATGTGAATAAAGAACTTCAACAAAACTTTCATTTAATTTTCTCATGAGTGCTGGATGAGCATCAAACGAATCTCGTGAAGTAATCAGGTACACATGTGCTCCTATGGCATCATAATGTAGAGCATTTCGGACAGCCCAGGATGTGTGTCCTATGATAGCAACATTTTTATCGGTGTAGTCTCCATCAGGAAGAGAATAATAGACTCCTTTATCCTTGAATTTTCCCTCTCCTGGGATATCAAGCTTTTTAGGCTGAAGACCTGTTGCAATTAATACTGCCCTACAGTTGTACTTGAATTCTTCAGTAAAGAATTCTCCTCTTGTAACTTGGGTATATACCCGCTTAATAGGATCTTTTAATTCAAGTCTACTCACTTTTTCTGCATAATTTATTGTTGCATGGTACTTTGCTTGCTTG
This sequence comes from Candidatus Heimdallarchaeota archaeon, assembly GCA_020353515.1. Classification (GTDB taxonomy): domain Archaea; phylum Asgardarchaeota; class Heimdallarchaeia; order Hodarchaeales; family Hodarchaeaceae; genus Hodarchaeum. The sequence goes on along the minus strand of CP070695.1, from coordinate 4,163,492 downwards.
GCCATTTTATCTAATAGTTCTTGACGGGTTATGCTGAAAAAGCCAGGATAGCCATCTACAGCCATACTGCCTGCAGTAGCTATTCCAGAACGCGCTTCGAGAACAAGAACATGAAGACCTAACTCTGCAGCCCTAATTGCACCGGAAAGTCCCGCTGGCCCTCCTCCTACAACGACGAGATCCCATAACTGTGAACTCAAAATATTCTTCTCCAAGTTTATGAGAGTTATTTGATTATTTATTTCTATTAGGGTGATTTCATGTAGATATACTAAAAAATTATGTTTCAAGAAAGAAAGAATTTTCCTACGATTTTGAATCTAATGAGGTTATTTCTTTATTTCAAAAACTTGACTTTTCCTAATGTCTAAAAAGGAATTTCTCTATTTAGTCGTTTAGCTTTTATAGAAAAGTCCAAAAAAAACAATAGATCAGTATAAAGACTCTTATTGATTATTAGTTTTATAAAAAATACTTACATGGTATTTGCGAAAACTTTTGAAGTTGAAGAGAGTTATCGTCCTCAACTGAAAACTTTTCCAAAAAGACTTATTTTCTTCAATCAATGAAAATTGTAAGGAGAAACGATGAATATCGATCCTTTTTTTGAAACGAATATCAAAACAACACCAGAAAAGCCAACTTTTCAGTCAAAAGTGGGTTTATTAGGGTTTTTTTTATGTTCCTTTGATACTACTAATGGTCTTCAGATCCTCTTTTCTTATCCTTCAAAATTACAGCATGACAAGAACGAGATTAACATTCTGAAGACACACTGTGTATGGAAAATAGAAAATGTGCCTCTTCGTATTGACCTGAAATTTTCTGAATTCGTTTATTCAGCTTTTCAGCTTCAAACGACCTCACAAGAAGGGACAACAGCAGAAGACACCCCAATTTATGGTATCGTTATAAAAAATTGGAAAGATATTAATCCCATTCCAATGAACGCTTTTATTGATTTTAAAACCACATTAGAATCGAATCTCGGTTCAGGTCTCGAATTGTTGTATAAGTGTGAAGAATTAGAAGCAAATCCAATTAGAAAGCGAGAATATAAAGAATTAGTGAAACAAACAGCAAAAATCGATCAGATATTGAAAACTACATGGAAGGAATTTGTGATTCGCGTTAATCAGAAGTTTGAAACATTTACTCCAGAGATAATCCCAAACCAAGCCGATTCATCAAAGATTCCAATAGAAACAAGTCATTGTGCTCACGATTTATTTAAGCAAAAAATTACAATGCGAGTTTTGTTATCAGAAACCAATGATCAGGGAATAATGGTAGTATTAGTCAATCAGAGTGAGAATCTAAAGGATGTTAAAATTCAAGTATCAAAAAGAACTGAATTTTTTAGTGAACCCATTTGGGAACAAGAGCTTGAGGAGTGGCCTTTCAAAGAAGATTTAATTTTAGAGTTTCCCAGAATGGAAATGGTTGAAAATTACTTAATTATAATCAGTAGTAAGAAAACAACAATCGACATTAAGTCTCTTAAGGTTGGTATAAACAATGTCTAACTAACCTTTGCGATTCTCAGGAAAGATAAAATCAGTATAAAAAACGATGAAAAGTGTTATAGAAAAGTCTTAAAGTCATGCAAAAATAGTCTAATCTCAAATAAAAGGAGAAAAAATTAGATATGAGATATGGGGACCTTTCTGCATTTACAGATATTGACCAATCAAATATAGATGATTCTTATGGCTTTTTTCTCTACTTTTTTGACGAAGTTCAAGGTCATGTTCCCCTCTTTTCATACCCTAAGCAATTATTGAATAATAAGAACGAAAAAGAGATTATTTCCATACACAGTATTTGGTGGCACCAAGATAGATTTCTAGAAACAGACAAGTTTATTTCAATAGATCTTGAATTGGGAGGTGTTATCTACTGTGGAACTCTCATTTTATGTGAAACTAGAAGAATTAAAAGACGAGAGGGAATGGAATCGAAGAAATGGCAAGCAGAAAGATTTGTTTTAATTGTAAAAGCTCCTTCTACAGTCTCTTTTATAGCTCAAGAAATATTACACGAGTTAAAGACCAGAATACAAGGTTCTATTGGAGAAAATTTATGTTTTCTTGTAGAACTTCACCTGAAAAAACAGGAAAATTCGGACGTTGAAGAATTTCTGAAGAAGAAATCCGATGATATTGAACACGAGCTTATTAGATTATGTATTTCGTTAATTCCGAAAATGCCTATAACTAAACTTGAAGGTCAATTGGAAGAAAGTGTCATAGGAGACACAAATGGAGCATCAACTACACCTACTCATGAATCACAAATACAGAAACCCGCTAAAAAACCCCGATTACGATTTTCAATACCAACAAGTCACAAACATGAAATTAGTAAAGAAAAACCAGATGTAACTCTAGCTCCCGAACCAAAACGTGTAAGAGTTACAAATATAAAACATTCTGAAGATGATAAACGGGTTCAAGTAACAGTTCGCAATAGCAGTTCAAATCTAATTGTGAACGCTCTTCTCAAAATATATGAATCGCAGGGCTTTTTTGGTAAGGACATCCTTATTTCAGAGATAAAGGAATGGGCGCCAAATCAGGATGTTTTAATTGAATTTGAACTAGCTGATTCAAGTGGAATAATATATTTCCTAAAGGTTGAGGACGAAAAAGGAACCATAAGAGTAAAAAGAATCATAGGTTAGGGTGTTATATTGTGTATTCAACCAGAGTTAAGGATCTAATGAAAAAAGAAATAGTTGCTGTGACTGCCAATGACAGTCTTGAAAAGGTTGCTCAATTAATGGCCGAAAATCATATTGGTTCAGTCTTAGTACATCAGGATCAGGAACCGATAGGAATTATTACAAAACGAGACATTATTGAGAGAGTCATTTTAAACTGTCAAGATCCTTGTGAAGTAATAGCAAAGGACATAGCTACAACCAACCTTATTACGATTTCTTTAAGAGAAACAATTAAAGATGTCTTACTGTTGATGTATAAACATAATATCAAGAGAGTTCTTGTGAAAGATCCCGATACTTTTGAATTGGTAGGAATTATTACTACACATGACTTAATTGCTGCTTTCAGTTCATTAGAGCCTCATTCTTCGCCTCCAGAAGAGTTCTCCCACAATGATTAATGATTCAGACAACTAACTAGTATATGGATGAAAAAAGATGACGGAAATTAACCAAGAAGAAGACCAGTTAATTAGTTATCGATTGTCTAAGCGTAAGTTACAGGGGAGTAAAGAAGCAAAATTTGCCACTTTGAAGAAACAAGTTATAGATACTGGATTATGTAGTGCCTGTGGGGCTTGTGTTGCTTCATGTGTCGAAAACGCGTTAGAAATGATTAATGATCGTCCACGCTTGACAGGAAAATGTACTGCTTGTGGGGTCTGTATCCACCAATGTCCCAAGACCAAGACTACTGTTCCTCAGCTAATTGGTAATTTCATTGAAGCTTTTCGAGCAAAAAGTCTTCTCTCAGAAGTTACTGGCCAAGATGGAGGAGTAGTGACCAGCTTACTGATCTATCTATTACGTGAGGGAATGATTGATGGAGCTGTCTTAACAAAAAAAGATGAAATTGAGTATTGGAAACCAAAACCTATCATTGCTACTGAAGAAGATCAAATATTGGCTTCTTCAGGGTCCATATACAGTCAAAGTTCAGCAGTGGGAAAACTTCTTGAAGCTATTAAATCTGGATTGAATTCTATTGCTTTTGTAGGATGTCCTTGCAATATTGACGCTGTAAAGAAGATGCAAAGTTCTCCATATGGACTTGTTCGATTATTCATGCGTAGTTCAGTTCTAAAAATTGGACTTTTTTGTATGGATGCTTTTTCTTACGACAGATTACGCCATTTTGTCGAGGAAGTCGATAAAATCCCCATGGAAGATATTGAAAAAATGACAATTTCTAAAGGGAAATTTCATATGATTCAAGAGAGCGGAGAGTCAATCAGTCATCCAGTAAAAGAAATGGACAGATTGCGAGCTAGCTCCTGCCATTATTGTGTTGACTTTTCTAGTGAGAATGCGGACATTAGTGTTGGCTCAGTTGGAGCTCCTGAGGGATACAATACCGTACTCGTTCGTACAGGACTAGGATTAGAAATCCTTCAAGATGCTGCTGACAACGGTTATATCAAACTTCAACCAATTACAGTAAAACAACTCACACCAGTATTGAGACTTGCAAATCTAAAAAAGGTCCAGCTATACACCGTCAATCGGCGTCGATCATTTGCATTCCAAGTCCCCTCAACTCTACCCGCTGAACGTCAACCTCTTCCATCAAGAGAAATTTTGGTAGAAAAAGGAGTCAGTGGGATTAGAAAACGCAGGTTAGTTCGCATACAAAGCACAAATCTCGTAGATGAAGGTCGTAGCATCCAAGTTACTCTACAAAATCGCAGTGGAAAGGTTCTAGAACGAGTTCAAGTTCGGATAACTCTGTTGGCAGGAGAGTTATTTGAAAGTCATAACTGGGAGACTACCATTCGTGAATGGTTCCCTGCAGAGGCACTAGATTTCGAATTCCCACGTTTTAATGACGATAGTGAATATATGGTGAGTCTAACTGATACGGAAGGTAAGCTTCTCACGAAAAAAGTATCTGTAGCAGAGCTCTTACAAAAATAACTGAATCCTAAATGTCAGGGGTGAGTTGACCAGGTTATTCTTCTCTGCTAGCATCGATAATTAATTCTGCAAAAACTTTCATATCTGTTAACAAAGCTTCGATATCTTCTGGAGGATCAATTGCTGCACCCTCATCTACCATAATGAGTACAGCTAGAACAAAGCTAAAAATGTGTAATTTCAATTTCTTTGTGTCTGAGATGGCAGAAAAAGAAGCTGAATCACTGGTGAGGAAATTCTCCCGCAGAACATTACAAGAAAGAATATAATCACGTAAATCCTCACGAAGTTGGATTCCTGTGGAAAATCCCTTGATACTGTGAGTGATAACATTCCCATTCACATCGCTGACAATGATTTTTGAATTTAATTTCATAAGGTGTTTTTGGGCATGTTCAACGCTGTCCCTTAATTCATCGAAGTCTGAAATCAGGATCTGACGAAATACCTCACTTAATTCTTCTTGACGATAAATAGATGTAATGAAAGATTCAGGGTCGATCTCACTGATAAATGGTAGTTCTCTGGCTTTGTCTAAATTTCCTTCAAGCTGTTCCTTTGGATATTCCTCGGTATCATACTTGTGATAGAAAATTATTATACGGGGGTCTCCCCCACTTTCCTTAATAGCAGAGAAAACCTCTTTAAAGTAATTATCAGCTTTCTTAAAATCTTCTGGGTGATGTAGATCCAGTACAAAGACAAGAATTGTTGTATTTGCTAGAAGTTTCGGTGTTTCCAGATAAGATTGCCTGTATTTCTCCTGTCCCCCAAAATCCCAAAGAGATATTTGAAGGCCTAAATAATTATGGGACTTAACTTCATACATAACTGTTGGTCCTAGGTCCTTGACATCCATAGGAGCCATTCCACCTAATGTGGTCGAATAAATCGATGTTTTACCGCAGCCACTTAGTCCGACAAGCGAAATTTTCATATTAAATTCCTCAAATCGAAAATCAAAATAGATTTTACACTATAAGAAATAATTTAGTTAATAAAACCGTTCACAACCCATAAGGCACAAAGAATTTTAAATTTTGCTCATTTTATTAAAAATTAATTGCATTATGAAGTACAATGGTTATGCAAACATAATAAAACAAGTAAGAAGAAGATAAGATTAAGTTCTTAAATCAATATAAGCATCCAAAAAGGTTAATCAAGCAATATATCAGCGTCTAAAGGAAAACAGAATCGTGCCACGTCGTTTAATATCAAAATACACTAGAGACACCCTGCATTTCATTGGACAACCCATTACCTTTTTGTTAAAGAAGCAAAGTATGATTCTTTATATTGCTGTAGCCGTAACAGAATGTGCTTTTGCTTCTGCAGCGTTTGGTTTACCCCTATACCTTCGGGAATTGGGCGAAAAAAGTGGAACGACAATGGTGGGGGTCGAAACCGCAATAATTGTAGCTAGTTACTATTTCGTTTCATTGTCAACTGCATCATTTTTCGGAATGATTAGTGATCGTTTTGGACGACGGCCATTTTTAATTATTGGAACAGCATTAGCAGGTATTTCCTTTCTTATTTTCCCCATTATGTATCCTTACTATGCTACTCTCCCATTTAGTTTTCTAGTTTTAGTCCTCTCGAATGGGTTGAAAGGATTAGCTGCTGCTATGATTTCAGGACCAATATTAGCAGTAATTGCAGATTTATCCCCTGATGAAAGGCATGGTGAGACAATGGGAAAATTCTATTTAGCAAAAGCTGCTGGGGGAGCTATTGGGAATCCATTTGGTTTAATTTCATGGACGATCTTAAAAGAGGACTCATTCTTCTTCTTTGCGATCATAATGTTCTTGGCCACGTCAATTTATGCGTTTAGGTTCTTTGAGCCTCGTAAAGATTTAGTTCTAGATGAAGAAGCTGATATATTGCTAACAGATTTCACTCAAACTGTAACAGATTCAGAAATTGACATAAATCCGTTTAAAACCATGCTAGAAAGTCTTCAAGACAAACAGTTTCGAAAATTCGCCATTGCATGGTTAGCTTATACAACACTCATAGGAGCAAGCACTTTTGTAGCACCCACTATAATATTCGACCTCGTTACAGAGGTGGGATTTGCTATTGCGATAATAGGCTTTCTTGCGATTTGTGTAATGGGAATAATGCAACCAATATTAGGTAGACTTTCTGATAACGTGGGACGAAAACCCTTCTTGGTAATTGGAATTGTTGGCACTAGTATGCTTTTAGTAACACTTGCTTCCATCCTTGATTATAAATCTGTGAATGGAATACAAGTATGGGAACTTTCTGAATTGTCTAATATGATAAGAAACCCATTATCATTAACAGATACAATTTCCTTGAATTTTATCCCTGAATATCCCCTCCCGATTCCTCACATCCTTGTTGTCTTAATGATTATAGTTTACGGTCTCTCTGCCTCTTGTTTTATTTCAGCTGCTCTGGGTCTAGTCAGTGATGTAACCAAATCGGGACAACGGGGACGTGAGATGGGCTTTACTCAATCGCTTATGGCTTCGGGAAACATCATGGGGGCTGTTGTTGGAGGATACTTTGTCAGCTTGGGACCTGCGGGAATTATTGGACTATTTCTTTTTTGTTTTGGACTCAGCCTGATTGCTGTAGTCATCATTGTATTATTTCTATACGAAACAAGTGGTTTTTACCATTTTACACACAAGCTGGTCTGAGTAACCTGTCCCTCCCTTTGATCTGAGGGCATAGAAGTGGATTAAAGCATTAATAGAAATCCTTGATCTTTAAATTTTTACGTAATTTTTTATCAAGCAACTTTCTATATTTCAAGGGATCTTCCATTAGATCTTCTCTGTAGGGTTTATGAGTCCGTTGAGGCTTTCGATGTCTCATCTTCTGTGCACACGTACCTTTTGAAACATCCAGAGCTGGAGGACGAAAAAAGCAAACGGCATATTTGCATTTATAACCTATGCATTCGTCTCCCTCAACCATTCGGCATAATATTTCCTTTTTTCCACGTCTTCGTGTAATCATCAAGAATTTTTCACTACATCGAAAAGATTTACATGTGGTTTCACACAAAACATTCCTTTTTTTGTTTTGCTGCAAAAATTAACCGCTCCAAAATTGGGATAAAAAAGAAAAAAGTCTTGAAATTTTTCACATAAGCAATTTTTTATTATATTTTAGATTTTCCCCTTGAAAGAAACACACCCAGTTCAATATTTATATGTTTTGCTAGAAAGGTATTTTGTAAGCTGGAGGAAAATTGGGAATAAGGAGATGATTGTTGATATAATATACGAGTTTCCGATAATATAAAAACATCAGAAAAGAATGAATTTGATAGGGAATATAGAAAAAGATTTATTTTCAGAAATTCATGCGAAGTTAAAGAGGTGTTCCCCTGTGAGTCACTACTTGAAACAACTGAAAACACAGAGCGCACGGAAGATAATTCTACTAGGACTGTCACAGGCGGGGAAAACGTCGATACGTGACGTTGTATTCGAAGGTAAAGCCCCTGAAGAGACCCAGAACTATGCAGCGACTTTAAATTATGAACGACAGATTGAACAAGTCGCGGATGAACCGATCACAGTTATGGATCTGGGTGGGCAAGAAGTTTTTTTGAAGCGTTTCTTGAGCAGCATGAGTTCATTTATCTTCAGTAATGTTGCTGTATTAGTGTTTATCTGTGATATAGCTACCCCAGAAAAATTCCCAGCTTCATTAAAGGCATTTGTTGAAGGTGTAACCAGACTAGAAGAGATGTCAGATGTTCAACCTGCCATTTATGTTCTTTTACACAAAACTGATCTCATGCCCGACCTCACACAGAGAGCTGAAAGAATGGAATTTCTTATGGAGATGTTTCAAGATTCAGCGCAAGCAAAAAGTATTACATTCTTACAGACATCTATCTATGACAATTCGATTCATGAGGCATTTAAGCGTATAACTGCAGAAGCGAGTGAAGTCATTCCTGAAGCAGAAACCATAGAAAAAGAAGAAGATTTAGATGCTATTAAACAGAGACTTCGACTTCGACCTATCCAACAAGTTCTTCATACTCTCAAATTTATGAATCGACTTGATGAAGTTATACTAATGTCGCTAGAAGACCCCAACTTCAAGGTCAATGCTTCTGATTTAGAAACTAACGAAATACAACATGTTTTAACCCTGTTAGATAAATCAAATGATCTAAAATTAGTTACTGGTTCAAAGTCTGAATTAAAACGACTTGGATCAGTTATGATGTACAAATCAAAACTACCACCTCATCATTTACTAATTTTAATCTCCAGTGATGACAAATCTATGTTAGAAACCAGAAATCTTCACGAAATTGAAGAAACCATTAGTCTACTATCAAATCAACTTGAATCTATGCTTAAAACACCGATTTAGAGGAGTTATCTTGCGGCAAAACCTTATTGCATTCTCAGGAATGTCACATTCTGGAAAAGATCTACTATTCAACCAAATCATGAAACTAGGAAGGTCTGAACCTGATCTGAATATTTTCCAGAATGTCATTTATTATGATTGGTTAAGCCCCTCTCGTATCAAGAAAGAAGAAAATGATTATATTACAAATTTAATCCCTCCTATCCGTGAAAAACTTTTAATGAAAATAAATACGCTAGTCTACATCCACGATATTTCATATCAATTGTTAGATGAAATTACTTCCGACTTCCAAAAAATAACAGCTGATATCACATCTTTAAATAAAAATTATCAGGTAATTCTTCTATTAAATAGGGGACACTTAATTACTAATGAAACAGAACGAAATCGAATAAAGAATGAAGTTATTAGCCGTTTCCGGCAGTTCTTCCCTTATGAAATCCCTTCATACATTGTTTCACTTAAAGGACCAGATGAGCAAAGGTTAACTAACTTAATCTTTACACAATTAATTAATAAAGCCTCTGATTTCATTAAAGAACACCAAAATCAATATCCAGAATCACTCTTAGGTCTAGATCAAGGAAAACAAAGAAAAATTCGTCAATTCCTAACAGAGAAGATGAATGATTTTGGCTTTGCAGGAGCATTTTTATTATCTTCCACTCATAAAATTCTTCTAGCGATAGGAAAGAATCAGAGTTGGCAGGAAAAAGTTGGTCCCCAGATCATTAGAATGCTGGATCAATCTGAAGCGTTTGACCTTGCTCCAAAAGCGAAAACAAATATTCTTCGTATTGAAGATTTTTTAATGATAACTCAATCGGTCGATGTAGGAATAAAATTGATATTCATCGGTATAGAATCGGCATTCAAGTTCAATGCTGAAGCATATACCACTATTGAACAAGATTGTCTTGTAATTTCTACTGAAATCATGTCTATGTTAAGATAATATTGAAAAATTTGCAAAGAAGGCAAAAATGATGATATCTGGGTTAATAGTAACCACAATGACTGATATGGGTCCATTTCCGCTCTTAAATTTGTCTCCGATTGGAGAAGATACAACTGTGAAGTTAAGTGTCATTGGGATGACCATTCTTTCTATGGGAGCAGGAACAGTAGCGGAGAAACAACATTATCGTTTACATGGATCTATTCCAATTCCAGATTCTCCTAACTTAGAAGCTTTAGCTATGTCTTTTACAGTAGCTCCAACTCGGACAGAAGACGTACGAATTGACCTACATGGCCGTGAATCAACTATTTGGCTGCTATTTGATTCTAAAGATCGTGATCGCATTTTTCTTCAACATACAATAATTGAAAAGGCGTTAAAGGAAGAAATCCGTACAATTCATATTGAAGATAACTTAACTGATCCTACTATTATGAAACGAATTTTAAGTCGGATTAAAGAAATTTCAGCTACAGAGGAAATTCCTAGCTACACAGAAAAACCATATTATATCCCCGAAAGGGGGGGATTAGAGTTTCATACCGTCAACAGTGAAGGAGAATTAATCACTTTAGAACCTAGTGACGATCTTACCTCCCATCCAGTATTGATTTTAATCAATGGAGTCATTAAACGAATACTTCTAATAAAACTTGATGATTCAGCTCCCCAACGACTTTTATTTTTAGCGGGACGAACTGCTTCAAACCTAAATTCCAATCGTTTCAAGAATGAATTTACAATACGTGACGTAACAGATCCAATCGAACGTGAAATGATCCTTGAGAAAATCGGAACCATCCAAAAAATCGGCGTTTAAATGAGGTTTTGAAAGAATGTCATATCTAGCACGAAAGAAAACTAGTAAAATCTTAATTCTAGGGCTAGCACAGTCAGGAAAATCTACTATCATACGAGTGGTAACTGAAGGGAAAATTCCGTCTAAAGAAGAACCTTATCATGCCACTATTGATTATGAACGAAAGCAAAAGGTCATTGCTGGAACTGAACTCACTATTTTTGATTTAGGAGGTCAAACCGCATTTTTAGATCGGTTTACTGGGGAATTATCAGAATTTATTTTCAGTGGTGTCAAATCTCTTGTGTTTGTGGTTGACTCAATTGAAATTAAGGATATATCAAGAGCGAAATATTATTTAGATCTATCATTAAAAAAATTAAGTCAATTTAGTCCAGAAGCTACAATCTTTATTTTCCAACATAAAACGGACCTTATTCCAAAAAAACTCAAGGATGAAGTTAAAAAAACAATCAATGATTATCTTTCCTCTGGGGTGACTCAGAAGATGAAATATTTTTCAACTTCTGTTTTTGATGACTCAATATTTCGAGCAATGGGAGACGTTTATGCAGAAGCCAGTGGTGCGCGTAAAACTCTCAGACCTCTTTTAGAAACATTTATCCGTCATAATGGTGCCGATATGGCTCAGATATTTACAAAAGAGGGTGCCCCTCTAACAAAAGTGAAGGAAATTTCTAGGTTTGAGCACATAACCCTTTCAGAGGTGAAAAATTTCTTTGACGCGGTGGTAGAACGGTTAGCTGATTCTGAAAACCAAAAATCTACCTCAATTTTAGTTGAGTCAGATCGTCGTGTATTTATCATTAGATTCATGGAGAGTGGCCTTGCTTTGTTTTTCGGATTTCCGAAGGATCTTCTTAGAGAGAAAAATGAACAAATTCCTTCTCTTTACAATAAGGTTCTTGCCTTCAGCTCGCAGTTAAAAAGTATGATAGAATCCTAGATTCCCCCAATCTTAATTGGTTCTTTCATAATATCGATGAGGGAATAAACACTTGCTCTTTATAAGTGATAAAATGGTTATAGGTATCATAGAGATACTTTCTTTCTGCTAATGCATGGTTGTACAGTAACCGACACGTCTCGGCTAATTCCCATAAGACTTCCTCCTGTTGGTGTGTGGGGATGATTGTGAACTTCCGTGTGAGAGTTACCATACAACCAACCTGAAATTTTTATGTTCATTACTTAATATAAGTCTTCTGAACCACTTCTTCCAACTTAAATTGCATTCTTTTCTCCTTTCCACCATTTTATTCCAATTATTCCTTTCTTCTCTTACTCACTATCCTTGAGACGATTTTTGTTAAACAAAATAACCCCCAATTGAATGTAGGGGGTTTCTGGCGAAGTTAGGTTGCACTTTGAACATTTCGACAAAGTCCTTACCTTTAATTCACAGTTAGGAAGCATGATAGTGTCATGAATTCCTTTAAAGCCTAATTGATGCTTTTCACTACAGTGAAGAGAATGAACTTTCTGTAAACTAATGTGATCGCAATAATTCTATTGGTAATTTGCGGGAAAATGTATCTAAAACCCTCTTAAAATCTGAACAACCCAAGAATTTCAGAATGAATTGTAAGTTGATTCATATAATTTTTGAAAGAAATGAACCGTTTCACTTCTCTTTTGATCGTGATGCCCAAATTGAAGCAATTTTAAAAATTGGATTGGTGAAACGAATATGTACTGACTTTCTTTCGGAAATGTGTCCTCATCCCAATCATTCTAGTCAGATTTATTGGCGTGAGATTCCAATTGTTAAAATTAGCTGTTATAGAGTACAGTGTGTTTTTAAAATTCTTAGTAATAAACAGGACATCTTATTCCGTCTGATTCAACCTGTAATTCAACATACTAATGTAAGATACATTGCTTTACTAGTTGATCTCAGCCTACCAGGTTGGACAAATCATCAGGAACTCATCATGGTTCTTAATCGGGCTGGAAAAATGTTACTTATCCCCACAGAAACAGCACTATCACCTCTTGACTTTTACAAAATTAAAAAGTATTGGAAAATTCAAGTCAATAAATGCTTAAAACTAAAAGATACTCTAAAATTGTTAGACATTATTGCCCCTGAATCCTTTCCTCAAAATGATTTCCGAATATCCATCCAATGAATGTAAGATTACTACCACTACTAAAAAATTGGATTTGACGGTCTTATTTCTTTTCTTACTACTCTCATAGAATATATTTAATTGAATCTAGTAAGATAAATATGTTGATTATTGTAATGCCTGTTATTTCACAGTGGAAAGGTATTCGTATCAAAGGATTTTTCAACCATCCTTTTGTGAGAAGTACATGACAATTACATGTTTAACAATATTGGATTCTGGGCCTATTCAAAAATTGATGAAGTTATCAATAGTTACTTTACTGTTACAGCTATTTCTTACAAACCATTACCTCAAACTAATAGGAGAACCAGTACCCCGCTTCAAATAGAGGTCATTCCAGCCTATGAAATCATTCGGAGGAGTGATTTAACTTCAAACATGGAAATAGTAAACCAAGAACTTAGGGAATATGGTTTTATCCCTCTTCTCCGTCCTCATCCTACTCAAGAATCACGAGCAATGCTATATATTTTCCCTCTAAGTAAAAGAATGCGAGAAACAGAACAAAAACTTACTACTCCGCTTATTCTCTTCGGTCTTACTGTATTATCTGTATTCTTTGTAGGTTTCATGAGTTGGGATGTGTTGAGAAGAATTGAACCACTCTCTGATCTTAATCCAATCGTGACAAGCCTTCTATATGCTATTGGTTTAATTGGAATAGTTGGGATTCATGAACTTGGTCATATGTTTGTTTCCAGGATGCATGGTGTTAAAGCTAGTTGGCCCTATTTTCTCCCTTTTCCATTTGGTTATGGCACATTTGGAGCTTTTATCTCACAAAAGACCCCTATTAAATCCAAAAATGACTTATTCGATGTTGGATTAGCTGGACCAATCTTTGGATTTATTGCTTCCATTTTCTTCACGATTGTCGGATTGATGATCTCATTCGTTGTTGATGCCTCTGTGGTTCCAGAAAATTTATTCAATCCACTCACTCCAATGGATTTTAGACTCTTTAGTGACACAAGACTTCGTATTATTCTCTTCGAAGCTCTTGCTTACATCATAATACCAAATAAGGGAGGCGATACGCAGATCTTCCTTCATCCATTGGCTTTTGCTGGTTACATTGGTCTATTATTAACTGGGATAAACCTCATTCCTATTGGCCAACTTGATGGTGGACATGTAGCAAGAAGTCTATTTTCAGAAAACAATCATCGAATACTTACCTATCTTAGTGCTGGATTGATAATACTCTTAATTCCAGAACTCTGGTTATTCGCGATTTTAATCCTTTTAATGTATTCAAGGACGGGTCATGCAGGACCACTAGATGATTTATCTACAATCACTCTTAGCCGAAAAATCATTGCCACATTATCTATAGTTCTAGCTGTGTTATGCCTACCTATTCCTGTTGAACTATTTAATTTATTATTTCCTTTCTTTAGTTAGAACGTTGTCTCAAAACATTCACAAATCATAATAATAAGCCTCAATTTGTCTTTGCTCCCTATCTAAACGGCTCCCTAGTTTATTTAGTCGTGCTCGGCCTGTTTCTGGATCCCTTCTGAAAGTAATGTTAATTCGACTCAAAAAACGATTTAAACCCTCTTTCTTAGAAAGAGGGCCTATAGTTTTTCCTGAATACCCAGGGTCGCCTTCGAAAAGTAATATTGTATCAGCTAATGCTTCTGCGATTTGAATATCGTGTTCTATGGCAATACAAGCTGCTCTATTCTTAGATACTATATGACGAATAACTCGTGTGGCATTCAATCGCTCTTCAACATCTAAGAAAGCACTCCCTTCATCAATAATGTATAAATCAGCCTTTTTACCCAGACTACCTGCTAAAAAGCATCGCTGTAATTCTCCTCCACTTAACGCACTTATTGGTTTTTCTAAAAGATGTGAAATTGAGAATGGTTTGAGGATATAAAGTTTATAATCTTTAGAATCAATATAGGTGTTTGAATACCGAGTAAGAAAGTCACGTACTGTTCCTTGAAATTTTCGATGCAAAAATTGAGGTTTATAGGAAACTTTAGCAGTTTTTAAGGTGTTAAACAAATATTGTGCAAAAGTTGTTTTTCCTAATCCATTCTCTCCTAGAACGCCAAGAATCCCACCAAAATGAAGAATTCCTCCAGTGGCAGTTAATTCAAAAGATCCTAGCTGTTTAGTGAATGAAGGATAGTCTATACCAGGAATGCCTTTCCATTTTCGTTCTTTAACTACTCGAGTGAAAATAATTTCTTTCCCACGAATCCGAATATTTTCATCTTTTAATTTTCCTAGCAGAAAATTGTTAATCCCTTTTTTCACGGTGTAAGCAAGACGGGACATGACACCAAATTTATGTGGTTTACCATAAAAGATATAGATTACATCACTTTGGAAATCATGAATAGCAATATCATGTTCAGCGATAAAAACAACTTTTCCTGCTTTAGCAATTTTATGAAAAATTTTCGCGACCTTTATACGTTGACGAAAATCGAGAAAGGTGCAAGGTTCATCGATTAGATAGATGTCTGCATTCATCAATAGTACAATACCTATTGCTAACCGCTGTAATTCCCCTCCAGATAATTCTGATGGAACACGATTTAGAATAGGTTCCAATTCCATTATTTCAATTACATCTATTTTTGAAAACAAACCCTCTTGTTGACTGGAGGAGATAATCTCCTGGACTGAATCTAATCTTGTTAAGATCTCAGAAAACACTTGAGGTTTGTAGGCAACTGAAAGATTACCAACAGCGTGATCAGAGATAAATTGTCGAAAACTTGCAACAGATAAACGATCAGAAAAATCCTGAAATCCTTTTTTTGGATTGTTAAAATTGCCTCCATTTGGGAGTTTTTTTCCTGCTAAGATTTCGAGTAAGGTAGACTTACCAATGCCGTTTACACCGAGTAATCCAATCACTTTACCTGAAATAATTTGGGGTACACCAAAAAAACGGAACCCATTTTCACCGTAACAGTGAACTTGTATTCCTGCAGTTTCAGTACTGGGAAGATTAACGACACTAATTGCCCCTGGAAAACATTTATTTATACAAATACCACAAGTTCCCTTTTTAGCCATCAGACATTTTTTATTATTGATGATGGGTTTTCCTGTTTCTTTACGTATTGTAATGACATTTTTAATCCCTTTTTGAATAAGTGGACAATATTTTAAACAGGCATATCCACACAGATCAGGCTTACATTTATCGTAATTAAGATTGATTATTCGAATAATAAACCACTCTACTTAACAGACTCTCTATACTTCTTGGTTTGACCACTAGAATATGTGTAAGTTGAATTTTCTTGTTGTTTATACACCATTATAATTTGGATGAAAATATTCTTTCTTTGAAAATCTCGAAATACTCTAAGAAATAATTCAACAAGCTTAAAAGATCTCGCTTTGTCATTAAGAATACCCCGTTTTAACAGCGATAATTAGATATAATAGAAAACTTGGAGACCAAAGACCCCATGGAACCAATTGCTCACCTAGAATGGACACTGGGCATTGGTTTAATCTGTCTGACTATATGGAATACATCAATTGATGCTTTGGGTCTTTTTTTATTATGTATAGGATCAGTTTTTCCTGATATATTTGATTGGGCACTATTTAGAGGAGAACGATTTATCCGAGGACATCGTGAACTATCTCACACAATATTCTTTATATTTGGTCTTATTGTTATTAGCTGGGTATTTCCCGCTTTTAGCTTATTGACTTTAGGATCTTTTCTCCACATAATGGAAGATATTGTCTCTGGAGGAAATCCTGTCTTTCTCTTTTCCCCTATAACCCATCGAGGAAGTATTTTAATTATAAGCAAAGAACAGTCTATTAAAATTGGAGCATGGTTTAGGAAAGTGATTAAGGAATCATACATTGGTTCTGAAAACATTGGAGATGAACTCTCCTGGCTTTGGTTTCTAACTATATTAGGAACTTGGATTCTAATGATCGGGATATTTGTGTATTTTAGCATAATGCTTTGAAAGAAGTGATACAAAAATATGGAAGCATTAAAACATACTGAATGGACTTTAGGAGTCATATTTTTTTGGTTTGCCTTCCATAATGCTCAACTTACTCCGATTTGGATTTTAATTGTTTTAATCAGCAGTCAGCTGCCTGATTTTGCTTCATTGGTCTTACGAAGACTAAAAATTCCATCTGACTTGGTCCGGAAGATAACCCACGATTATTTCATTGTTATTTTGTTATGGATACTCATCTTAATTAACGATCCAAGATTGCTTTTCTATAACAATCCGGAAATTTGGTTATTAACAACAGGAATAGCAATTCATTATGGAGTAGATTTATTCTCAGGATTAGAACCTATCTATATTGGGGGTATTTTCTTGGGGGAGCGAACAGCAGCTCTTTATGTAACTACAGATCATAGAATAGCTATTGGGAAACGAATCGAGAGCTGGGGATCAAATTATTTAATAACAAAAACTGAAAAGCCAACTCCTGAATTGGCATGGTTTTGGATAATGCAATTGTCAGGCACAATTTTTTGTGGCCTAGGAATGATTTTCTACTTGATTTAAGGGATATATGGAGTTCTTGCAATAGGTAAACAACTTTCAATTACATATTTTCGTTGTAAAATTGTACCACAAATCTTTTAGTTTTATCAGTGTTCACAAATTAGAACGAGAATTTTCTAGCTGTTCGAAAAAATGACTTCTTTAAGGACATTACTTGGAGGTAAAAAAACGATCTGTTCCCCTTTGTCCCTACTAATGGAGTATAGGGGAAATTCTCTTCCGATATCTTCACTTTAATATATACCTATCTGATATTAGGTATCGTTTATACGATCCCTGATGTGATTATCGTTCGTTATCTCTAAACTATGTTATGTGGGAATTTGAGTCTCATGTCAATTAAATTGTTAATTACGAAAGTAACCAATTACATCTTTCTGACATATGAGCTAATTATTGGGAATAGGCGACTAATTTTACCAACAATGATTGGACTCATCATTGCTTTGACAGTCATCTCTCAAAGCGGAGTTCTGGTTGAATCTTATCGCCAAGAAATTTTTGAGGAAGTGGTCGTCAAATCGCTTGAAGAGGACTATTATAATGATGATATTAGTATCTATATAGAATCTGGGATGGGATCTGACAAACTCCATGATTATGAATCCTATAACACACTTATCAACCAATCTATATATCAAGCAAACTATTCTGATTATATTCTAGACTATTATTGGTCTACCAGACTTGAAGGGTTCATATGGGTAAACCAAACAGAGGAGGATTACAATAATGGAATGTCTCAAGAAAGTGTCTCTTTTTGCACTTCTTCAGCAAGTGAATTCTACCTCTCACTCGGACATATCTTAAATGATACCGGGAAAGGCCGCTTCCCATTAAATTCCTCGGAAGTTATTTTTATTCGGACAATACGTGATAGGGGATACTGGCCTCAAGAGAGATATGATGCCCTCGAAAACGTTACATTAGGAACAGAGTTAAATATTACCTTAACCTCTAAATGGGATGATGGAGGACCTAATAAAACTGTAAAGGTTGTTGGTATAATTGAACACACACCTTTTAATCCTTATAACCAAGATCCTGATAATAGTACTAAATTGGTAAGGAAATACCTCAAGAGGAATTGGTGGTGGAACCATGGATTATTAACTCAACCACAATTCTTTGAAGAGATTTTTGAGGATCTTTTAGATCCAATTAATGATATGTATTATTACGTAGAGACTCAAGGCACTATAATTCTTGACAAGTCTAATTTTGATGCATTTAATATGAATAGTGAAATTAGTAAATTACAATCATTTCGACGTGCTTTAGAATGGCAATTCTATGGTGTAGCTTATGATGTGTGGGTTGAATCTTACCTTCTAGGTCTGATGCAGGAGTATGAGATGACCGTTTTTTCATTTCTTATCATCTTATTACTGTTAAGCTTCCCTGTTCTGTGTATTGCTCTTTATCTGGTTGTTTATTCGTTTGGGTTAATCAAAAGGCAGAAACAAGAACAAATAGGGATTATTAAAACCCGAGGGGGTTCATGGTTTCAGATCTTTGTGGTTTTGCTTGGAGAAATGCTTCTTTCTACAATTTTAGCAGTTATTCTTGGATTTTTGCTTAGTACACTCCTAGCAGATGTCGTAATGCGTTCTAGTAATTATCTGGAATTTCTAGGCCTTCCAGTCCCACTTCGTGTTACCGTCAATATGATTCAAGGGCTAATATTTTGGGGTCTGATCTTTGCTCTCCTCCTCAACTTTCGAAATATTATTCGCATGAGTCACCAGGAAATTACTGAAACTTTAGAACCAACTGAAATCCGAAATCCGCTTTGGAAAAGATATTATCTCGATGTTGTGATGTTCACAATTGGTACCGCCACATGGATAATTCTTATGACTCTTATTCGTGGTGGTGGTGATGTATTAGGGCCTGGAGCTTTCTTGTTGTATATGATAGTCTCCATCCTAGGAATTCCAGCTCCGTTCTTTATGTTTTTCGGGACCATAATGGTCATTTCACGGTTTTTTCCTCTACTCATGAAGAAGTTGGCTGAACTTCTTTGGCGAATTGAAGGAGGTATTAACGCGTTTGCGATTCGGAATATTATACGTCATAAACAAGCTGCAAATCGTGCTGTACTCCTTATTACACTAGCATTGTCTTTTTCAATTCTTTCCTCCTCGTTGATCCATTCCTTGGATGAAACAGAACATCTTAAACGTTATTACGAAGTAGGGGCTGACTTGGCTGTTCCTGCAGGTACTTCCTTAAATAACACTATATTAAAAACTCTTCGACACAATATCTCCCACTTAACTAGCATTTCTGGAGTTTATTCAACAAGGTATCGGTCTTATCGATCTTTTTATCGAAGTTACGAATTTCTGTTCGTAGACCCTAACACGTATGCAAAAACTGCTTTTATAGATCCTAGCTTCAAGTTGAGTAGCTCTTTAAGTAACCTCATGGATGAAATTAAAGATAATATAACTATTATACTCTATCAAAGAAATCTTGAAGCTCATATTTCAAAACCAAAGATTGGGGGGAATATTTCACTTGTTTTTGAGAACGAGACAATGTCTAAACATCTTTCATTCCGAGTTGGTGGGACATTCAAATATTGGCCTACCATGTATCCATATCAATGGTATAATCCTGCTGATAATTTCTGGATAATTGGCAGCTTAGGATTGTTTGACCGATTGAATCAGTCTGGTTATTTAGATCCTCCCATGGCTGCTTATCAAGCAAAAATTGACTCATTGAATAATATTGATATGACCGTGGAAATAATACAGAATGTTACAGGGATAACTCCTATCTCTCCCGCTCTCGAATACAGGGAATATAAGGCAGGATTCGGATGGCGGTTTTCACTTTCAATCCTGAATTCTGATCTACTCGTTTGTATTGTAGTGGCAGTAATTGGAGTAATTATGTTTGCTTTCTTTACCTACGTGGAACGTGGAAAAGAGATCGGCGTCGAACGAGCTCTTGGTATGACTCAATTCCAAACAGCGCAATCTTTCCTGGTTGAAGCTGCCACAATCCTAGCTTTTGGTTCGATTATTGGATACTTTACAGGTGTTTACTTTGTTACAATGTTTTTACAAGTAATGCAAATCGGAGAATCAATTCCACCATTAGTAGTTACTCATCCTCCAATATTACTCGTTCAGATAATTTCAGGAATCTGTATTACTGCTGGGATTGGTACAATAGTACCAGCTTATTTAGCCACACGAAAAGATATCAGCCGCATTTTAAAGGTGGAATGACTGAATGGCCTTTCTTGAATGTCAAGATCTAATAAAATTATATGTTGATGAACAAAGCAAGATTCAAGTTCCTGCGTTGCGAGGAATCGAGCTCACAGCTAATGAGGGAGATTTAATCGCGATCATTGGGCCCAGTGGTTCAGGGAAAAGCACTTTGGTAAATCTAATTGGAGGAGTAGACCGTCCATCATCAGGAGAAATCATTCTGGGAGACAATATCATTACGAAAATGAATTCAAAGCAACTGACTCAGTATCGGCGTCAGCGAGTTGGTTTCTTATATCAACTCCCAGAACGAAACTTAATCTGGAACCTGACTGCTTTAAAGAATGTTATGTTACCAATGAAGCTTTCAGGTCTATGGACCTATAGTGAACAGAAACAGAGAGCACGTCAACTATTAGAAGATGTGGGTTTAGAACGGCGTACTGGCCATAAACCCCCTCAATTATCTGGAGGAGAAGCTCAACGTGCGGGGATAGCAGTAGCGCTTGCCAATGATCCAGATATTGTACTTGCTGATGAGCCAACGGGAGAATTAGACAGTGTGACAACGTTCAAAATTATTGATTATTTTAAGCTTCTTAATAAAAGTCTTGGAAAAACCTTCATTGTGGTCACCCATGACTATAGATTTGCTAACATGACAAATAAGGCTATGCGTATTTTAGATGGCAGAATAGTGGGATTACATAGAGCAATCGATCCAACAAAATCACTCTCTGTTCGTGAAGAAGTGATATATGTTGATGATCACGGGAATTTACGTCTTACAGACGAAATTCGTCGTCAGGCTGGAATCAAGAACCATATACAGATTGAAATGCGAGACGGGTTTGCCACACTAATCCCAGTACGAGGTGATATTGGAAGTGAGTAAAGGAGATCCATTTATTGAACTAGAAAACGTGAATCAGAGATATACTCTCGGAGGGCATACCATTGATGCTCTTAACAGTATCAACTTATCCATCTTTAGAGAAGAATTTATTATGGTGATGGGGCCTTCTGGAAGTGGCAAATCTACTCTCATAAATGTTATGGCTGGCCTTGAACGGCCTTCCGCTGGTACAGTCCACATTGATCAAGAAGAATTATCAACACTCAGTGATCGAGAATTATGTCAACTTCGCCGTCACAAACTGGGATTTGTGTTTCAATTTTTCAATCTCCACCCTGT
The DNA here is from genome assembly GCA_020353515.1 of Candidatus Heimdallarchaeota archaeon. Lineage (GTDB taxonomy): Archaea > Asgardarchaeota > Heimdallarchaeia > Hodarchaeales > Hodarchaeaceae > Hodarchaeum. The sequence continues at coordinate 4,141,591 of CP070695.1, read as the reverse complement.
CCTGAACGCGCTAGAAAATGTTGAATTACCCATGTTAATTAGTGGAATCAAACGTGCTGACCGTGAACCTCGTGCATTAGAACTATTAAGACTAGTAAATTTAGAGAATCGAAAACATCACCAGCCACACGAACTTTCAGGCGGAGAAAAACAAAGAGTAGGGATCGCCCGATCATTAGCAAACGATCCTGACGTTATTTTAGCTGATGAGCCTACAGGAGATCTAGACTCTGCAATAGGAAGTGAAATCATGTCATTACTAAGCTCCCTTAACAAAACACATAAGAAAACAATTGTATGCGTAACACATGACGAAGAAATGTTAAAAACAGGTATGCGTTTGATAAAAATGGAGGATGGCTATATCATTTCGGATTCATATTTGTAATAACCGTTTCTAGCTCTCTAAACATTTAATATGTCTTAAAATACCAAAGAATCTAATTTCAATCACTTTATCCATGACCTTCTTATTTCGATATCAATTTGAATAGGCACATTAGGATCCTATTAAAAACAGATATCAGAGAAAATACTTCAAGTTCTCGCATCAATGGTGATTAAAACTCTTGTACTATTCTAAGATTTTTTCTTTTGCTCTATTATCTATAATGTTCACAACAGGATGGTTGATACTATCTTCAGTGTCTATTAACAGTGAAGGCACTCATTCTCAACTCATCCAATGGACTAATCAGAATTCCTCGCAAAAAAATTTGAAAATTAATTCACAAACTCCTGTTCATTCAGAAGTAAATGAAAATGGTAGAGAAATCCTCAATCAAAACAGTGCTCCCCCAATTAAACAGGTTCAAAATCAGGAATTTGAAGAATGGAAGGAGTTTTGGGTTCCAGATGTTTCAACTAATCCTCTAGAGCACTATAAAATCAACGTTACATTAAGAGCAGTTGGCCAGCATACCTTGATTTATTCAGATCTATCCACGAGTCTCAATCCAACCTTTTTAGAAATGAACCACTCGTTTGAAACTGTCATTTATCCCACGCTCGATAAATTTTATGGCTCTCCTCCAGATATAGATGATAATGATAGGGTAATTATCCTAGTTTTTGACATCATTGATGGATTAGGGGGAGGACAGTATGTTGCAGGGTTTTTCTACCCTCTAAACCAATATCTTAACGAAGATCTTAACCCAAATCAACAATATAGCAATGAAGCGGAAATTTTGTGCATTGATGGCGACGAAGGGTTATCATACTTGACAGCAGGGGATTTTGAAACCGTAGCTCATGAATTTCAGCACATGATCCACTTTGGACATGATGATGATGAAAATATTTGGTTAGATGAAGGTGCATCTATGTTTGCTGAATATATCATTGGGGGAAACCCCTTTAGTGGCAGTAGTCCTTATAAAACACGATTTAGTTCACATCCAGATGTATCCTTGACGTATTGGGATTATTCTGATAGTGAAAGCTTAGTACTAGCTAATTATGGGGCTTCTTTTGCATTCTTCCTCTATCTTGCAGAGCACTATGGTGGATCTTCCATCATTCAGAATATAGTGACTCGCTCTGAGGATGGTATACTGAGTGTTGAACGAGCTCTTGAGAACGAAGGTTATCTTGTAGAATTCAAAGAAGTATTTCGAAACTGGACCATAGCTAATTTTTTGGATGATACTTCTTTTGCAAACGGAACATACGGATATTTCAACATATCCCTTTCTATGTCTGTTGAAGAGTCTTATTTTTCATCAGCTCTCCCCCGAACTGAAAATTCTGTTCCTTATTGGGGCACAGATTACTTAAGGTTCACTTCACGTGTGGGACAGCCTTTTATCTTGGAATTTCAAGGGGAATCCTCCTCTAACTTCATGGTTACAGCCATTCTAACTAATGACACAACTCAACCTTTTGGCTCCGTAGTGATTCCTATCGAGATCTCTGTTGAAAATTTCGGAAACTTTTCAATAGAATCCAATGGTATCTCTGCAGATGAAATTGTATTATCTATTAGTTCCTATACTCCAATTGGTAAGCAAGATCACAATAATGATGACCCCGCCCCAACACAAGATTATTGGTTTATGATTAATCCAATGGGTATAGTCATTTCTACTGGAAGATTATCGTTCTCAACGAAAGGTCCCTATCTTAGAATTTCTGATGTTAATGTCTCTGACCAGAATGAACATTACTGGCAAAACGCTGATGGAGCCACATATACTATTTTGACAGATTCAGGAGATTCAACAGGAATAAATGGTAATTTGACTTTCAATTCTGAAGTAAACTACTGGATGTCAGGATCCATTGATATATCAAGTCTTTCAGAGGATAATCAAACATATCAGATAAAATATTATTTCTTCAATTCCACTCATAGCGGCTGCGGATTTTCTGAGCTCTTTTCAGTAGAACAATCTAGTTTTTCTTCGTCTTCTAGTGAAAACACAGGCCCTACTAGTAGCGTTCCATTTCCAGGATTTATTCTTGTTTTATCAATCTTAGCTATGACTCTTCTTATTAGTAATCGCAGAAAGAATTGAAGTCAAATAATTATTTTGTGAAAACAAGAATGCTTTGATGAACAATACTGGGGATATAAGAAAAGGGGTACCCAAACACATGCAATGCCTTATCTGGAGAATACCAGATAATTTCCCTATTGAAGGAATATCCAATATTCAACAACACTCTCGCCAGCATTGACGATAAGAGTAAAAATTTACCTACTTTTGAAACTTTACCGTTCCTCTTTTCTTCAATAGTTCGATACATATTGCCAATGAAAACCACTAAGTATTTCCCATCAATAAGCTTAGGATAACAATGTCCAAACACAGTTTTTAAGAGAATAAGCCATTCATCGATTGTAAGAATGGAAGCACGATCGAAATGATGAAGAGGGGAAGGTAATTTACCACGTGATTTCTCTCCAGCTTTAGAAAAACGACCTCGAGTTTTTTGAAGCTTATCCATTGCCCAATAAGGGACATCTGTCAAAATTAAGTCAATACTAGCGTCTTCAATAGTTTCTCTAACTTGCTGTCGAGAGTCTCCAATAAGAAATTCTTGAGGTGTAAGACCATGACTTTGAGAAACTTGCTGGTATATCGTTTTCCAACGTTTATTAATGTCTATCCCAATCGCCTTTCTGTCAGATAAACTTGCACCTAATAAAGTTCCCCCAACTCCAGCAAATGGATCCAATACAACTTCTTCTTGGTTCTTGGAGTATCTTTCTATAAGTATTTGAGCCAACTCTGGAGGTTTCATACCTCCGTGTTCGCTTCGAAGCTTATGATCAAAGGAAGGTGGAAAAGACTTATGTATTATATATGTGTCACCTGTTGGTATATTTCCCTCAAAAAACAAAGAATCGATATTTTTTCGATTAATATGATTTTTAGGATCATGTTCTTTTCGAAATACTAAAAACCGCCGATCTAATTTATTGAAAATTCCTTCCTTTTTCTGGGAGTCTGACTCGAACCAAATTCTCTCTGCTTTTAGAGTTAACCCCAATTTTTGTAATTTATGAGCTAGTATTGTAGATAGGGCAAAATTCACCCGTGGGGAGTCTTTTTTTCTAGATCCCTTCCTATAAATTTCATTTGGAATTGAAACAACGAGATATTTTGATTTTTTTAATGTTTTAGTTGCAATGGAGAGAATATTAGACACTGAGGAACTCCAGTATTGGATACAATCCCGAGGGGATTTATGATAATCTTCAACTATCATTGCAATAGATTCTTCTTCCTCCAGTTCTGAAACATCCCAAATGGGGATATCTGAGAGGATAAAATCAACAGAATTGTCTTTTATGTTTGTTAAGATCTGAATAGGATCACCAAGTAACATTCCTTGGTCTGGGATCTTTAATGAAGTTAATAATTGACTGTATTTCCCTATTAGCGATTCATTCTGTTCAATGCCAATACATTTCCTTTTAGCAGATGTAGAATTCGTATCAGCCAAATAACTCCCAAAGAGTGTACTTCCAATTCCAGCAAAGGGATCTAAAATTGTATCACCTGGTTTTGAAAAGGTTTCAATAAGCTCTTTACTTAACTCTGTTGGAATTGGATTGTAATTCCTACTCTTCATACTTGAGGGCCAGATTCGGGAAAAAGATTTCGGAATAATCGTTTTTGTGGAAAATAACCATTCTTTTCCAGTTAAATCATTTATAATGTTACGCTTATCATATACTCCCCGCTCTTGACGATCTTCTTGATATTCTTTTAAAGGGAGTGATGGCAAAGTTACTATCATCATCCATAATTAGAGTAGTCATCATTATGGTCTGAAAAAAATGTTTAAGATGATCAATAAGATAATGGGTCCACCAAACAGCAATAATAATCCTGAGTATGCAATCACACGAATTCGGCTGACCCGTTTGTAACATGGTTTACAATATATTTTTTGGACAAAGTCCCTTTTCTGACCAATGAATTGTTGAAAAAAGTTCACGGACCAGTCCTCTATGAAGCATTCCTCACAAAAATGCTCGTGACATCGCTCACATTCTTTGGTGTCAAAGCTGTTAGGATGATTGATGCATGCATGACCGTTTTTATGTTTCTTACTCCTTTTCTTTGTCATAAACAATTTCACGTTTTATCTGCACGTTTCTGACGCTGTAATTGCTCTTGATATAGCTTTCTAACTGTTTCGATGGTGTCTACTTCATCAACGTTTTTGTCATTGCGTATTCTCTTAATTCTTGCGAAACGTAATGCCATCCCTGATGGATACTTCGATGATTCTTGGATATTATCAAATTCAACCTCTACAACTATTTTTGGTTGTACACTTATTCCATATGGTTCTTTTGCTATTTCCAACTCCTGGAGCTGTTCAGTTAATTGACCGAATTCAGTATCAGTTAGTCCTTTGAAAGTTTTACCAATCACCTCAAATTCTTGTCGATCTTTTGCAGCTAGATGATAATTCGATAACCACCCAGTTCGTCTACCATGCCCCCACTCTGCTCCGACAATAGCTAGGTCAAGCGTGGGTAAGGTAACTTTCAGCTTCAACCACCCTTTACCCCGTTTTCCAGCTTGATAATTTGAAGTGGGATCTTTGAGCATTAATCCCTCCGAACCATTCTGTATGGCTTTTTGAAGTTGAGTTTGGATATCTACGTCTTTTTCTAACACATAATACTCCATTTTGATAATATGGGGTAAATCTGGAATCAAGGTTTGTAAGAGTGCTTTTCTAGCTTTTAAAGGAGAGTTTAAAAGAGATTTATCATGATGAAATAAGATATCAAAGACATAATAATAGCAGGGGGTGGATTCTACCGAAATCTGGATATCTCGTTTTCTTTGAATACGTGTTAAGAGGTCTTGAAAAAATACAGGTCTTCCATCGACAAGGGCAACAACTTCTCCATCAAGAATAGAAGGAGCTAATTCCTTTCTAAGACGTTCGGGAAGTGAAGTTAAGATTTCAGGAAAAGCATGAGTAACGTCTTCAAGGTTTCGTGAATAGAGTCTACACTCTTTTCTGCCAATATGAAACTGTGCACGGAAACCATCGATTTTCGGTTCACAAATTAAATTTTTATAGGTATTTAAAGCGTCTTCTATCGATTCAGCTTTTGTGGCTAACATTGAACGCAGGGGTTGAAATATCCGTGGCTTAATTGCCAACAAATCAATTTTGTGATCTTTAGCTACTAGAGCCACTTCTCCAACGTCACTAAGAACCATATATGCATATCTTACGGTTTTATTTTTTCGGCCAAAGGCCGACGCGATCGCATCTAGTAACAATCCCCCTCTGAAACCCGTTCTTGTATCAGATGTAATGATTCTAGCAATATATTTGGCTTCTAAAGGGGAAGAATGTCGTAATAATTGCAGCAATTGGTTTTTCTTGGCTTTTAGTGACCCTTTTCCTTTATACGAGGCGATATTCGTGAGATACTCATTGATCCCTTCAATTGTAAGTTCTGTTTTGTCAGCCTGTCCAAAATATGTCTCAAGAGCCTTTGGTTGGGGTTTTCGTTTTACTAAAGCGAACTCTATTAAACTACCGAAATCCGCATTTTCCCGATAAAAACCGCGAAGATCCGCGTTTGTACGGTTGGTCAATTGATGTACAACGTTCGTAAAAGAACTCCAACCGAATTGAACTTTTTTCCCTGAAGTTTCTGAAAATGGTTGACCTGTGGCATAGTAACAAACAAGAGGTAATTCTCTTTCTGACAATCGTTGTAAGAACGATGCAAATATTGCTACTTTTTCATTCTTTTTTCTAGTTGAGTCAACTTTCTCCATCATATGACAGAAGGCTTTGAATTCCAGTTCAATCGTCCTCTAAGGCTAACGGTTTATCTGAGCTGGTTTTTTTAGATAGTTCAGTAAACCAGCGTAAAAGATGGATATAGATAAGAGCAATAAAGCAAGGATCTGAAGAAACAGGTTAGTGTCCCTTTTACCTACGTATTCCTCACTATAAACTACTTCTTCCACTACAGTACCATTAAAACTACCTTCTTGAGTCATATATACTGGAAGATCATAATTGACAACGTGATAAATTAGTGCTCCAATTGCACCTATGATCGCGATCATGATTAAGATTGTCAGAAGTACTACTATTACGTCTCGTGCTTCCATTGTAATCAACACCAATTATTTCAATGAATAGTATTGAAAAACCAGCCTCAGAATATAATAAACTTTTCTTAATTCTGTTTTGATCAACAAATTTTCTAAAAATTTGGAAAACACTATTTGTCCTTAAATGCGATTTGAAATTGTTTAGCGAATGCTCCCATTATGATTTTTGATTTAGCTAATCTCCCTATTTCTGATTGGATTTCTGGACTTAAAAGCGCCGGTGAACTATTTTTCCAAGGAGTCCCAGGAAGGGGCATAAAATAGTGAAGTCGTGTTTGAGCTTTTTTACCTAACTCACGGATCAATGAGAGTGTTTGCCACTGTTCAGCTTTTGTTTCGGAGGGAACTCCAAGTAAGAAATCAAATACTGGGGTAAACCCTTGGGAAACCATTAAATCATACGCCTGTAGCCCATCTGCAACAGAATGGCCTCTACGCATTTCTTTGAGAACACGATCAGAACCACTTTGAAATCCAACAGAGAATTGCTGATTAGCGATCATATCAAAAAGCGATAGAATTTTGTCTGTTATATACTCTGGTCGTATCTCTGAAGGAAATGTCCCAAAAAATAGCCGAATCTCATATTGTGTAAGTCGCCTCAAGAGCTTAGTTAACGCTTCATAGTTTGGTTGCCCTCTTTTCTTCTCCATATAGCCAAGTGAATTGGGGGCAATAAAGCGAATATCAACACTCGTTTTCAAAGGTTTGAAATATTGAACGTAATGCTCTACAATCTTTGTGATAGTTTCAATGGATCGAAATCGGGGATTCCCATATATATAGGGAACTTGACAAAAGCGACAACGAAAGGAACAACCCCGCATTAGCTCTATGGGGGGATGCAAGGCAAAATCTTTGTTGTCAGAGTAAGGGCAATATTCATCAAGAATAATCCGAGGTCGAGGGGGAGATTGAATGAATTTTCCAGAAATATCACGAAATGCTATTCCAGGTAAAGAGTGTAATCTTTCATATCGAAATTTATTATTTATCCATGTTTGTATTAGTTCAGGAAATGTAGCCTCTCCCTCACCTATTACAACATAATCTGCTCCCATTTTTAATATTTTTTCAGGGGCTCCCGAAGCATGAGGACCACCAATGACTAGCAGCAAATTTGGTGAAGAAATCTGGTTGTTAATTAGTTGTAATCGTCCCTTTAGCGAATCTATGGTCGTAATTCGAGATGATTCTCCATATATTACGTGAAGTCCCTGATCTAATTTTGTGCGAATTTGGGGGAGCGGATCTCCCCTAATTATCTCATAAGGAAGACTGTGCTTTTGAAGACTCGAAGTTAAGGCCCCTAGTGCATACCAAGTTGTTTTATCCCAATATAACAGAACTATACATTTACTGGGAGATTCTTGCATGAAGATAGAATACCTCAATAATCAGTACTTATGTACCTTTGGTTTAAGGCTTCATTTATAAGAAATATCTGGCGAATACAAGAAAATTGCCTTCATTATAGGATAACTTTCAATCAAAATGATCACAATGAATATAAAAAGATTAGTAATTCGATCTTCATGTAAGTTTTTGAAAAAAAAACTACAAAAACCAAATAATATTGGTTTTTAATGAATTATTACTATTCACTCCCTTGGTAGCTCAGCTTGGAAGAGCCCTCGGCTGTAGGCGCAAATGCCACACCTTGGATGATACGATGAAAAGGTCGTTAGTTGGGGTTTAGCAGATACCGAGTTGTCCCGTGTTCAAATCACGGCCAAGGGACTTCTATTTTCCCAATCATATCTTTGAAGATTATTCTTGTTCTGGAGTGAGCTCAAGCATCGTTTCTATTTTATCCAAGCGTTTGTGGAGTTTCTGGAGTGAGGTGATGATAATAGCTAATTTCCGATCTAATTCCGTCGCCTCTCCACCTAGCTCAAATTCTTGGGGTATTAGGGTTTTTCCTTCTCCAATTCCTGCTAGTTTATACAAATTTCCCGCCACTTGACTTAATGTTGCTTCAGTTATTTGATGCTCAACATCAGATTCAACGCACGCTTGTTTGAGTGCACTGCGAATAGATGCTTCTGTTAAATTTCCGGAAACATCAACTGTTGTTATGGTATCACCCCGAAATATGAGCTCAACAACATTGCTTCCACTCTTTTTTGTCAAGCTGGCCTTAAAAGCCATCCCTGGTATTGAAACTTCTGGCATTTCCAATTTCCTCTTCAATTTGGTAGTATTTGTTGAATAAAGTAGATTAAGCTTAAGGTCTTAATGATATCTTTTAAGTATAGAGGAATACTTCTTTCCTTGATTCACTCAAATATTCAAAAATCCTGACTTAAAAGCTTTTAACAACCAGTTTTGCCTAGAACTAAGCTCATTACCCTGTTATCCAAATAGATCACGAAAACCCCGTCGGACTGAATCTAAAAACGATAACCCCTGGAGCATCATTTTCTGTACTTCTAAAAGATACCGTCTCCGAGCTATTGTTTCTTGAAATACAAAATAAGATACAATGAAGTCAGCTCCTGCTGCTAATCCGATTATTAGACGAACAACAGAAAGATCTTCATCTGTTTCAAGCAAAAAAAAGATGATTGAAACACCTATCATAAGAACGCCGGCAGTTACAGCTAAAACTGTGATGAGTACCCACAAATGGTATTGTCGTTCTAATTGAGCTACCTCTCCCCGGCCTGAATCAAGAATTTTCCGAATACTGGGGGGTATTGTTGATGTAATGGTATATCCCTCAACTGAATTAACAACAACAATGGATAAAATAAGTTACCTGAAGTGGAAAAATTCCTTACCCAAGAATTATTAACAATAAAGAAATTGTCACAATCCCTAGGGGAATACCAATTGAGAGTATGTTAGCTGCAAACTCCTTATCCAAGTCTTCAAGGGCGGCATAAGTTAATGTATTGAAACCAACTGGAGCTGCAGAACTAATTATTATGATTTTACTCGAAAGATCATCTAATCCTAGTAAAAGAGCGAAAACAACCCCCAGAGTTAATCCTAATCCCATCCTAATGAGAATTACTTGAGTAACGGGAAAAATATTTTCTAATGTCGGATTGAAATATATACCTATTGACAAGATAAGGAGTGGTGTCAATAATCCACTTAAAAGGTCTAAGAGATAAGTAATATTGAAATCAAGAGAAACTCCAGTAAAATTGAGTATTAAACCAATAATAAGAGCGATTAAAGGCGGTGATGTGATCAATTTCTTGTTCAGAAATTTAATTTTCTCCTCACCCTCAAGCGAACCATGCTTTTGAGCAATAAAATAAGTTAAAGACAAAGTTAAGGTTATATTACCTATATCAAAAAAAGTTGCGCGGGCAAATCCCTCAACACCATAAGCTCCCAGAACAAATGGAACATTAAATCCTAAATTCATTATCATTGTACCAATTATAAAAACTCCTTTGGTCTTTTCCTCAAAATTTTGGTAATTAACTACCAAACTAGAAACTAGAAAAGTAATAATAATTATTATAGAAGAGAGTATCGGCAAAAAAAAGAAAGTTAAATTGATATCTACTGTTGGGATAGTATTCAAAATCAATGCTGGCAACGAGATGTAAAAAACTATTTTTAAAAGGACATCTGCATCATCTCGTTTCAAAAGGGTTGTAGATTTAAGTAAAATTCCAAGAATAAAAAGAATTACTATAGAAAAAATGATTGGGAACACATTACTCATATGAGGATGTCCAGATCTCTTTGATGAAGAATTTTTCTAAGTGTGTTAATTTATCAAGTTATTGTTGTTTTAGAACCGATATTGGGCAGGATATATTTCATTCCGGATATTTCATCCTGTCCAACTATTACCTCTACTCCATAGGTATCTAAAATGAATTTTTCAACAATTACTTCATCGGGTGACCCCATAGCCTTTACCTTACCATTCTTCAGGATAAGAAGATCATCACAGTACTGTGCCGCTAGAGCAAGGTCATGAAGTACAACAATCACAACAATTTGCTTGTCACGACTCGTTTCTTTACACAAATCCATAATCATGTACTGCATGTTGATATCAAGATGAAGCGTTGGTTCATCAAGACAGAGAATCTGTGGTTCTTGGGCTAAAGCTAGTGCGATTGTTACGAGTTGTTTTTCCCCACCACTAAGCTCACCAACATCCCTCTTGGCCAAGTGAGATATCCCAACCCGTTCTAGTGTGGAATTTACTATTTCATAATCTTCCTTTGATTCACGTTGCAGTAATCCTAGATGTGGGTATCTTCCCATCAGAATAGTCTCAAAAACTGTGAAACCTGTTGTTAGGTTAGTGAGTTGAGGAACAACTGAAAGAAATTTAGCAATTTCTTTGTTTTTCAGCAAACGAATGTCTTTATCGTCAAAAAAAACGGCTCCTTGATCATGTTTCAAGAAATTTGCAATACAACGTAATAATGTGGTCTTTCCTGACCCGTTTGGACCGATAATACCAGTTATTCTCCCTTGTTTTGCCTCAAAGGTCACCTTATTAAGAACAACAACGTTGTCATAACTGAACGACAGATTTTCAACTTTTAAATCCATTTTTTCACCTATTTTAAAATCCTATCTTCTTTTGTTTCCTTAAGAGGTACAGGAAGAACGGAGTGCCGCAAAGAGCTGTAATAATTCCAACTGGGAGTTCAGTGGGGTAAATGATAGTCTTTGCAACGACATCAGCAATAATCAAAAAACTACCTCCAATCAAACAAGAGGTAGGGAGTAAGATCCTGTGATCAGGCCCTGAAATTAATCGGATTAAATGAGGTATAATTAATCCAACAAAGCCTATCACTCCAGTAAACGCGACTGCAACCCCAGTGATCAAGGATGCTAACACTAGTAATATTTTCTGAAATTTTTGGACGTTTAATCCCCGATACTGAGCTGTTTCCTCCCCAAGTAGTAGTAAGTTCAAGGATCTGGCGAAAAGCAGACAGATCATGCACGACGGGATGATGACCACAGCAGCTATAACTACAGAATCCCAATCGCCCTCAGATAATGATAATCCCCCCATTAACCAGAAAATTATTGGTCTTAAATGTTGTCCAGAGAGATATGTTAAAAAAGAGGTTACTGCTGCCATAAATGAGCCTACAGCAATTCCAGACAATAATAAAGTATCAACTCTAACTTGACCACGAATATTAGAAATGTAATACACCAAGATTATAGTTAGGAGTGACCCACCAAAAGCAAAAATAGGAAGAGTGTATCCAGCGAGGAATCCTATCGTTCCTCCAGCAATAATAGCTATAGATGCACCAACAGAAGCCCCAGAAGCCAATCCAAGAATATAAGGATCCGCCATGGGATTTCTAAAAATTGCCTGCATAATAGTGCCCGCAACAGCAAGGGCCATCCCAGCTAAGGCACCCATGATAACCCTTGGTAAGCGGATATCCCATATAATGACTTTTTTAATGGTATTCTCTTCCTGAACAGAAAATCCAAACATCTGTAATATAAGGTTGAAGCTATTTTTTGTGATTTGTTGAATCACATCTGAAACCGTTAACAAACGTGTGCTTACTGGACCGATTGGACCTGCGGACCCAAACAAGAGTGCAATAAATGCACTTAACAGGAGGACCAATACACTAAAAAAAATTAACAATCCCCAGAAAAGCTTCTTCTTACGATAATATTCGTAAAAATCATTTGAATTTTGTAAATTACTAAACCTCTGAAAGAATCTAGACATTTTCTCTAGCAACCCTTTTCTTAATGACACCTTATCAGCGGAAGAAAAAACGCCGTTTACTCAACACAACCACAGTTATAGGGATGAATATGAGAATCAAAGGCCATTCAAAGGCCACTGTTACATTGCTACTACTACTCTCCCCAGTACTACTGACAAAATCAGTTTCACTTGTACTTGTTTTCATACTTGGAGAAGCAAGTAGTTTGACTTTAGAATAAATCTCTTCCAAACCATCTATGATTCGAGGCCCTCCTCGCGAAATCCAATCTTCATTGATGGGATAAATGTGTCCATTTTTAACAGCATTAATTGTATTCCATCCTATTCTCTCACCTATAGTTGTAGCATTTGTGGTTGTCCATGGGCCTTTTGTATAAAGAATTATATCGGGATTTTGAGTTATAACAAACTCATTATTAATCTGTGGATAGAGGCCTGTTGCATTTTCTGCAATATTGATTCCTCCTGCAAGCTCAACTAAATCATGGCCATAAGTCCCTTCTCCAAATGTGTACAAAAAGGGATCCGAAGAAAATTCTATGTAAATTTTCGGTTTAAAGGTGAGAGAAGTAACATTTTGAATGATACTATCAATGCGTTCTTGAAGGGAACTCTTTAGTAGATTTGATTCCGATTCGTGGTTAGTAATAAGGCCTACGATTTCAATATCCTCTAGGACATCATTAATATCAAAAGGAGCTAGAATAAAGATTGTAAGCCCCTGATCCTCCAAAAGATCAATATCATCTTGATTTGTGATCCCCGCTCCGAAAACCACGTCAGGATTATACGTGAGTATTGCTTCAATATCAAGAGTGGGAAAATTAGCTATTTTTGGTAAATCAGCAGTTTCACTCGGATAATTACTGTAAGGATCCGTCGCTATTACTTTGTCACCTGCTCCAACAGCGTATATCACTTCAGTGGCACTGGGTGCAATACTGATGATACTCTGGGGTTCCTTGGTGAATGTAACATTTCGATCATATCCATCGATAATACTAAGAGGATATGAAGAAAACACTCGTTTTTTAATATCAGATGACAAAACTC
>CP070695.1:4092290-4128120 GCA_020353515.1 Candidatus Heimdallarchaeota archaeon | reverse complement strand
AATGACCTTCTCTATTGCCCATAATTATGTTACTCTGACTTATATTCAGAATATTATTAATCGATTACATGGTAAAGCACTAGTAGAAATGATGAAAGGAGATTAACTGCTACCATTATTTAACTTCTCCATTCTAAGACGAAGTCTAACGTAAGAATAATTTGTGTAAGGCTCTTTATCTGAAAGTAATATTAATTTTTGATAGCTTCTATTTACTTCCATTAAAAGGAGAAAAGAAAGACCTTAATAAATCTCTCTATCTACCCCAATTTTCAAGTGTAAAGGAATATCTTCTTTTAAATTTGAACAAAGAAAATAATGATAGACTTATTAAAGGTTGAATATAATTGTATAAATCTGGTTAAATAAAAGAAAAAATCAAAAAGAGGTTAATTAAGATAATGATGAATTATATTAAAAAATTTGGAATATTAATAGGAAATTGGTGCATATTTGATACATATGGCAGCCACATGTAAATTAAAACTAGTTATATTGAACAAATCTTAACTCCAGATCAAAATTTCCGAGAGGGGTTTTCTTTTTAGATCAGGTACTTCAACATCTTCCTTTGGATATCCAACAGGCATAATTACGAACGCTTTCTCGTTTTCAGGCCGACCTAAAAGATCTCGTAAAAAATTCATGCTAATAGGTGTATGTGTCAATGTTGCTAAGCCTGCATTGTGAATGGCTAGAATAAGCATTCCTACGGCAATCCCAACGCTTTTTATAACATAATAATTCTTTCGTTTGATATTCTTCTCATCCAAGCGGTATTTTTGCTGAAAAACAATAATCAACTGGGGAGCTGTTTCAAGAAATGGTTTTTCCCAACTAGTACCTAATGGAGCTAAGTCTTGACGCCATTCATTGGAAATTTTGTGGTCATAAAACTCTTTTTCTTCTAATTCTGCAGCTAATCGAATCTTACGTTTGAGATCAGAGTCACTCACTATCACAAATACCCAAGGTTGCATGTTAGCTCCTGATGGTGCTGTACCAGCAGTTCTGACAATATTTTCGATGACTTCTCGTGGTATAGGTTTATCTGAAAAGCTACGTATCGACCTTCTGGAATTCATAAAATTGTACATTTCATAAGATCTCTTGATCTTTTCGTCTTCAGAATAAGTTTGAAGATGATATGGAATAAAAGGATACTTTTTTACCATTAAACTCAACTCTAATTAATGTATATACATCCTGTTTTATTTATGGACGAGTTAGATGAACTTTGGATGTACTAGTTGAAAATATACTGTTAATGTTTGTTAGAATCTCTTGCAAGTGGGTTTTAACTAGTTCTTCCTTTATGGATTGAGGGCACCAAGCAAAAAATAGGGCATTTTTGGTATTTGAAGTAATGGTTGTTCTTCTAGCAGGCCCATAAAGAATGCATGCGAGAATACCTTCTTCATCTTTAAGTAAAATATCTCCATTCTTCAATTCCTGTTTTTTTCCATTGATTTTTAAATATTGCTCACCACCCTTTGAAACATCAAAGATTAAATCCCCTTGAATTGTGTCAAAATCATGACCAGACGTCAATATCATATTATTAAGTTCAGCAATAAACATACTATCAACAAGTACTGAAACTCGTGGAAACTGTCTACCTTTCTTTATTGTCTTTATTTGGTACTCTATGGGATAAATTTTCTTCCACATCTTGAAATAAGTATTGTAATACCGAATCATGTCAAAATTTCGAACGTCTTCAGAATCTTCTCTGATTTTTTGCTCTAGGTCTCGCTTACGTATTTCCAGAGTCTCATGCATCTTCTTATTGGGAACCTCTCTTACTATTAAGCTGCCAAAAATAGACTCAGGATACTTCATCCTTAAATCTGGAGTGAGGATAATCTGCATGATTCACAATCCTGAAATTTCATTCTTAAGGAGAGAAAACACTTCATTGAAAAGATCGTTGTATTTAGGATTGATTTCATTAATCATTTTAAGAAAATCGTATAGTGTTCCTATATCCAGTTTCTCCTTGGCAATTATGTCTTCATGATCTACCAACCAGTTACCTAACACCTTATAATATTGCTGTTTAGTTTCTAATAGTTTTTGTGGTAAAATTGAATAATCGCTGGGAAGTGATAATTCTAATATATTAGCAAGTTTTTGAAATTCTTCGAATCGCTTAGTATAATTCAAAAGACTAATTTTTTCACTTCCAACGAAAAGGTTTCGTGCAACACGTCCAAAATATTTGACTTTATTACGTCCGTGAGGGCCTTTCTGCAATGTTGCGACGATCTTGATTAATCCAATCTCTTGGAGAATATCCAAGTGGAAGTAAAGATTCGTTGAACTCATATTAATGTCTCTTTTTCGCTCTAGAAATTCTTTGATTTCGATCACATTAAGCGCATGACGTACCTTAGATTTACCTTCTGAAGACTTTTCTTCAATGCCTTCCCTGAGAAGTCCAATGATTTCACTTTTCACTGGGTGAGAATAATATTTATCTTTAGGAACATCTATGTATGCGAAGGAGGGGATCTTATCCCAATAATCAAATAATATTTGGTGCTCATCAGTCATTTTAAGATCACTTTTCACTTATAAGATTCTATAGGAGATGGTAAACTTGTTACTTATTTTTTATAGTTCTCACTTAGCCACATTCGAAAACTATATATCAGATTTTACGTTTCAAATTGAACTTGAAATAAATTTCTGAACGCTTCAAAAGAAGCTTGAAACGTTATATTATCAGAATTATCCAAAAATAAACAAAGGAAAATTAAAAATGAATCACCAAGACTACTCGATAAGAGATTTTATAGATGGTGATGAAGAATCCCAGGCTTTTATTTTCAACCAGGTAATGAAAGATATAGAGCCTGGAATTTCTCTCCTCTCAGCAGAAAATATCAAAACTATTCAGGCAAGGGTTCCTATATTTTCACATGGACATATTAAATTCCTTATTTGTCCTAATGGAAAAATTAGTGGCTATGGTGAATGTCGTGGATATGTGGATACTAATTATCTAGATTATCCTTTGATACTGAAAGAACATAGATCTGATGAAACTTTAAACATGCTCTTTGAAGCTATCTATGCATTTTCAAAATCAAAATATCCAGGTGTAGCTATTGCTACGCATAGTTACTTAGAAAGATATACTCAAGTGCACGATTTTTTTCAGAACCAAAATATTGCGAAAATTAATAGAATACAGATTGCGGTACAATATACTATTCCAGTTGAGAGTTTAAACTTTGAGACGCCTGACTATGACTTGAAACCATTTACGAAGGATGATATTGAGAAGTTAATCGAATTTCGATATTCAAACAACAATAACATTATCGGTGATGGAATATCTGCTAAAAGTTTGTCAAGAGGGTTTAGCTCTGGGAGATATTCACCAGAAAAAACGTTTTTTGTGTATCAAAATGAGAATCTTATTGGATGGACGAGTGTTTCAATTCACACACCCATCAATGAAGCACAATCACGACGAGCAATAAAACATCCAATTGCGGTTCCAGGGGGGTATATTCGAAGACTGGATCATGAAGATCGCCTTGGATTAGAGAAAGCAATGTTTAAAGCATCCTATAAATATTTGAAGAAGAAAAATATTACTGAATATCGAGTGTTTGTTATAAGTACGAGTCCATTCATTGAATTATGTGATGAGATTGGATTAAAACCAACTGGGGAGAGAGAAATCAGCTACATATTTACTTAGGAGAATAAAAAAATGTCAAATGAAAAATATACAATTCAAGACTATCAGGAGGGCGATGAGAAAGTCCAAGCTTCAATTTTTAACAATGTAATGTCAAAAATTGACCCAAATATCCCCTTAACAACACCAGAAGAGATTAGAATAAGAAATCCTATTTATGGAAGTCTGAGAATGGGGTACGAGTATAATTCTGAGAATATTAAATTTCTAATCCATTCAGAAGACGGAATTGTTGGCTATGCAGAATGTTATGGCCGATTAGGATCGTACAATCTTCATTATCCCCTAATTCTTAAGAAACATCGCGTTGAAGAAACACTCAATTTGCTCTTTAAAACAAATTATGATTTAGCAAAATCAAAGAATGCTAAAAGGATTCATTCAACATATAACAGTAACTACAACGAAATCAATTCCTTTCTAAAAAATCAAAAAATTGTACCGATTAAGTCGATACGTGAAAACAAGCGATTAGTTATTCTAACTGATGAACTAAATTACGACATTACGGATTTTAACTTTATACCCTTTAATCAAAACAAAGTTGATGACCTACTGGATTTTAGATACTCTAAAGAGGAGATTGCTGGTCGTGATTTATCTAAAGAGGAATTAATTTCCGGATTTGAATCGGGTAAATATTCTCCAGAAAATTCCACTTTAATTCTTAAAAATGGGAGATTAGTAGCTTGGTGGAGTATTCGAATTAATTTTCCCCCATACGATTACGATAAGACATTGACACATCCTATTGGGGTGCTAAACGAATTAGCACTTGATTTTAGTTATGAAAATCTACCAGAATTACGTAAAGCGATGTTTAAGGCTGGATTTAAATTCCTCAAATCAAAGGAAATCCCTGAATTTCGTATGTGGGCATCATGTTCAGGACAATTTTTCAAGGAATATGCGAACTATGGCTTCAGGCTTACTGGGGAAGGAGAATATGAATACACATATAAATAATTAAATGTAAAACGAAAAGAGGTTGAATCAAATTGTACACAAGAAGATTAGGTAAGAGTAATATTAAAGTTAGTGCCTTAGGAATGGGGTGTTTTGCTATTGGAGGCCCATTTCAGGGGAAAAATGGGAATTTCTTGGCTTATGGGTATGTAAATGATGATGAATCAAAAAAAACAATTCATAAAGCAATCGATTTAGGAGTGAATTTTTTTGATACTGCTGATGTTTATGGATGTGGACACTCAGAACGAATCCTAGGATCAGTCCTCTCTGATTACGACCGTAATGATTTGGTTATTGCAACAAAGTTTGCCAATGAATTTAATGAAGTAACAAAGACGGTCATTGGGAAAAACGTTGATCCTAATTACATACGGAACGCGCTTGATGCAAGTTGTAAAAGATTAAAAACGGATTTTATAGATTTATATCAACTTCATGATGGTAACCATGATATTGAGAGTGCAAAAAATGTTATGAATATACTCGAGGATTTAGTTGAAGAAGGTCAAATAAGGGGCTATGGGTGGAGTACCGACGATATCATGAGAGCTAAGATTTTTGCAGAGGGTGAAAACTGTACAGCTATTCAATACGCTATTCACATTACACGTAGTAACCCCAAAATGATTGAATTATGCAAACAACATGATCTAGCAGGTGTCATTCGATCTCCGCTAGGTAGTGGAACATTAACAGGTAAATACTCTGAAGAATATATGAAAAACTTAACAGAGAATCATATGTGGTATAAACGAGATTTTATTTCTGAAGAATGGTTTATCAAAAGACAGAAGAAATTGGAAAAACTAAAAGAGCTGCTTATAGGTGAGGATTTGACTATTGTTCAAGCATTGTTAAGTTATTTATGGAGTACAAGTGACAAAACAATTCCTATTCCTGGAGCTAAAACAGTAATGCAAATCGAAGAAAACGCTGCGATCTTGGAGTATGGTCCATTAAAACCTGATTTATTGAGAGCTATCAACGAAATTTTTGAGGAAATAAGAATCTCTGTCTAATTTCATGTAGTAAATTCATTAATAATAAGTAAGGAAGGAATGGAATTGTACACAAGAAGATTAGGTAAAAGTAATATCAAAGTTAGTGCAATGGGAATGGGTTGTTTTGCTATTGGTGGATCATTCAAAAACAAGGATGGCCAAATTTATGCGTACGGCAATGTAAATGATAATGAATCATTAGAAACAATCCATAAAGCTTTGGAGATAGGAATTAACTTGTTTGACACAGCAGAAGCCTATGGTCATGGTCATAGTGAAGAAGTGCTAGGTCAAGCATTGAAAGAGATTAGAGACGATGTTGTCATTGCTACTAAATTCAGAAGTGTTTATGACCCAAAAACGCAACAAAACGTTGAAAAATCCGTTATTCTAGAGAAATTACGAGAATCTGTTACTAAAAGTCTAAAACGGTTAAAAACTGATTATATTGATATTTATCAGCTTCATAATGCTCGACAAGATTCTTCTAGTGCATTATTAATCAGAGATTGTTTAGAGGAGTTAGTAGATGAAGGAAAAATTCGATATTATGGGTGGAGCACGGATGATGTCAGTCGAGCAGAACAATTTGCCAAAAGTAAGCACTGTACAGCAATACAGTATGTTTTAACGATTACTCGGATAAATACACCAATGGCCAAATTATGTGAAGAAAATAATTTGGCAGGGATTATTCGTAGCCCTTTTGCGAGTGGAACTTTAACAGGAAAATACACCAAGGATACAAAACGTGGTCCAGACCATATGTTATCAAAAACTGATTTTACTACTGAGCGTTATATCAAAACTTTCCAAGTTCTAGACCAGCTAAAGGAGCTATTAACGGAACAAGGCAGAACTTTAGTTCAAGGGATTCTAGGATATATTTGGGCGAAGAATGACCGTGCAATACCTATTCCAGGTGCTAAAACGGTTGACCAGATAACTGAAAATGCAAAATCTTTGGAGTTAGGCCCAATCTCACAACGTATAATGGGTGAAATTGATTCAATATTCTCAGAATTGCAACTAGATTTCTCTTATGATAATTTTGCTTACTATAAGGAAGATAAAAAGGACGGATAATCAATGAAGTTTCGAAAATTAGGAAAAAGTGGAATGCATGTTTCTGTCATTAGCTTTGGAACAATGGCTTATGGAGGAGCTCAGTACAATTTTACAGAAAATCCTGTTTCAAAACAAGACGCTTTGAAATGCCTTGAAAAAGCATGTGACCTAGAGATTAACTATATAGATTGTGCTGATATCTATGGGGCTTACGGCCAAGCTGAAAGAATAATTGGGGAGTTCATTCAAGAACATGATCGCTCAAACTTTGTAATCAGTAGTAAAGTCATGTTTCCAATGAGTGCGAATGCAAATGACAGAGGGCTAAGTAAAAAGCACATTCATGAATCAATAAATAAAACTCTTGAACGTCTTAAAACTGATTATCTCGATCTATATTACTGTCACAGATATGATTTTGCTACCCCACTGGAAGAAACTATAAGTGCCATGAATGATTTGATCGACCAGGGTAAAATACTTCATTGGGCAACATCCAATTGGAGAGCAGTTCAATTAGAACGTACATTTGGTATTACATCCAGATTAGGATTAAATCCTCCTGTGTGTGATCAAACTAAGTATAATATGTTTCAGAGGTATGCAGTGGAAATTGAATTACCTTATACAGCTGATTACCACGGTTTGGGCGTTGTTGCTTACAGGATATTAGCGGAGGCATTGTTAACAGGAAAATATGAAGATATAAAACTTGAAAAGCTTTCCAAAGAAGATGAAAGATACTTTTCTGGCTATTTGGAGAAAGATCCTCTGATTCCTGATAAAATAAGACAGCTTTCTGAAGCTGCACAGGAGCTGGAAATTACTCTTCCTCAACTTGTGCATGCTTGGAGTATGCAGATTCCTTATATCGACACAGTATTAATGAGTACAAGGAATCCTGATCGAATTGAGGAAAACGTTCAAGCAATTGATATTAAATTGAAACCTGAAATTTGTGAGAAAATAGAATCTATTTTGGATAATAAGCCTACACCTATTAGAAGAGGGATTACTGAATCTTTTGTTGATTTCAATAATTTTGTCCTTCAAAATCCCAAAGCTGAAATTGGAAAATTCCCTCCAGACCCACAGACATTTTAATCATCATGTGAGAGGTTTTCAAATGAAATACAGAAAAATGGGAAAACATGGAATTAAACTCTCTGAAATTAGTATTGGTACAATGTATCACGGTTCATATATTAAAAGAGAAGCTGCGCTCGCGTGCTTAACTGAAGCGTTGAATCAGGGGATAAACTTCATCGATTGTGCTGATAGATATGGTATCGATGATTCAGAACTTCCGCTAGATCAACGAACACGTGCAGAAATCATTCTTGGTGAATTCCTACAGGATCAAGACCGAGATGACTTGGTGATTAGTAGTAAAGTGTTCAAACAATTACGTGAGAGCCCAAATAGTGGAGGATTATCACGGAAACATATTAGAGAATCAATTAGAGACTCGCTGAAATATCTACAAACTGATTACCTTGATATCTATTATTGTCATCGACCTGATCGTAAAACACCTTTAGAAGAAACAATCAGAACCATGACCAACCTGATAGAAGAAGGTCTTGTTCATTATTGGGGTACTAGCTGGTGGCCTCCATTTCTTGTTGAAAGAACGATCGGAATTGCTAAAGAACATGGATTGATTCCTCCTGCTGTTGAAGAACCCCCTTATCATCTAAATGCGCGATTTATTGAAGTAGAGCTCTTTGATGTTGCAAACTATCATGGATTAGGAATTACTGCTTTCGAAGCTTTGGCATCAGGATTCTATACTGGTAAATATGTTGATGGTATACCGAATGGGACTCGTTTCTCTGTTGAACCTATTAAAAAAGGTATACCAACAGGGATATTTGAAAAACGCAGACCACAAATATTAAAATTGGCAGAAGTAGCAAATTCTCTTGAAATACCCTTAAGTCAGTTAGCTATAGCTTGGGTATTACGTAATCCTGAAATTTCATCAACTATTATGGGTGCCTCAAAACCTACACAAGTTATTGAGAATACTGGAGCGAGTGATGTAAGTCTAGATGAAGAAACGCTGGAAAAAATGGAGGAAATTCTAGATAACAAACCAACTACCCCTTTTCGACAATGGGGTTAAAAAATAAGAAGAAAATCACTTGATATCTAGTTGAGGTATGACATGTGCTAGAAATTGCCATGAATCAAATTAATGTTACTAATCTCGAGGATGCAATCGCTTGGTATACAGATGTATTAGGATTTGAAGTGTCGAAAGAGCATTATTATCCTCCTCAAGCTGTGGATTTAATCCAGAAAGGAGGGATCCGATTACTTTTATACAAAGTCCAAAAACAGACTGTGATCGACTATCCAAATCAAGCACAATCCCTTATTATATTCAGAACTGATGATTTAAAAAAAATGATGGACGAGCTAATAGAGAAAGGGGTCGAATTTTTTTATTCTGAAGTAATAGAATTCCCTGCGGGAATTTTTAATGCTTTTAAAGACCCATACGGAAATGTTCATGAGATTGTACAATTCCACTAGTTTATACAGTACTTATCCCATTCTTTAAACCCGTTCATCAATTTTCAGTTATTTGCTCCATCAAACCTAATTAAACCATTAGCTTGGGATATTGTCTTTAAGGAATCTGATACCACCGATTTACTGATTTTTAGTTATTATTTCTGAATATAAGTAAAATTAAATGGGATTAACGATCGTAGATGAAAAGAAACAACATTTTGATCTATCTTGGAACCGCATTTCTCGCTCTTGGTCAATCTTTCTCTCGTGGGAACTTTCCATCTTACGTTGAAGTCTTAGGAGGAACTATAGTTAATTATGGTTTTATTCAATCTATCCAAACGTTCTCCAATCTCTTATTCTTATTTCCAGCTGCATTTCTGGCAGATAAGGTAGGTCACAGACGTTTGATACTAGGTGGTTCTGTGATTTATGCGATATCTTACTTCATTATCGCGTTTACCCCTCCACCACATTGGGAATATTTGTTATTAGGAGGATTTGGGGTTGGACTTGGACAAGGTATGATAATGCCATCTCAAGTCGCTATTCTAGCTCATAATAATCCAACTGATAGGATTAATGTATTTACGAGAAATGAGACCATGCGATGGGGCAATCTAGCTCTTGGTTATTTTTTATCATCCTTCTTCTTTATTCTTAACCAAGATGAATTCTCATATAGGAACCTTCAGCAAACAATGTTTGTAACATTCCTAGTTGCTATCTGTGCGATAATTCCTTCTCTGTTACTAGTGAATGCTGAAGAATGGAGGAATAATATTGAATCTCAACTAAAAGTAGAGATTAAAGAGATGATAAAAAGACCAGAAGGTACGTATATTATTGGGTTTCTCGCTATTTCTATTATGATTGGGTTTGGAGCAGGCTTTCTAGTTCCTTTTGCTCAACCATATTTTGTCAAACGATTTCTCCTTGGCCCTTCTGAGGTTAATATCATTATGGGTACTGCACAAGTCCTTACTGCCGTATTTATGGGATTTATCCCGTTATTATCTTCTATATTAGGTAGTAATGCCAAGGTGATCTATTTAACACAAGGAATATCCATTCCTTTAATATTAATCATCGCTTATAGCACATTTCTTCCTTTGTCAATAATAGCGTTTCTATTTAGGATTGTGTTAATGAATATGAGCTCACCTGCTCAGACAACCATTGTGCAAGATTATGTACCAGAGGCGTTTCGCGCAAGGATTCAATCGCTCATGCGAGTTTCTGACCGATTGGGTCGTAGTTTCAGTCCTTCAATAAGTGCAATGATCATCGATGAGACAAAGGATTTTTATCTGTCTTTTACAATCACAGCTATAATGTACACAACTGCAGTATCAACTCTTTTCATAATGACAAGAAACTTAAAAAGAAAATTAAGAAAAAATCAAATCTAGAGGAAAAATAATGGTTCGATCTTTCATATGTGTCGAAATCAACAATTCTGAGATTGTTACCCAAATAGAAGAATTAATCTCAAGGATCAGATATGATGGAGTTCGGCCTGTCAAATCGTATCAATTACACCTTACACTAAAGTTCTTGGGAGAAGTACCAGAATCTCGAATAGCTCCAATCAAACAAGCAATTCAAACAATTGATTTTTCTTCGTTTAAGATGGCATTAGAAGGAATGGGCTGCTTCCCCAATCTGAATTATATCAGGGTTGTTTGGATTGGAATCAAAGAAGGGAGTGATAGTTTGAAAGAACTTGCTAATCTTGTAGAGGAAAAACTTAATCCTCTAGGATTTCCAAGAGAAAAAAGACGTTTTTCTCCCCACTTAACTCTAGCACGAATTAAAAAATTACGTAATGCTGACAAAAAACGATTAACCACCATTATCCAAGATTCGAAAACCATTCCCATTGGTGTTCAAATGGTTGATGAATTTATTCTCAAGAAAAGTACTCTAACACCAAAGGGCGCTATTTATGAGGATTTACTTGTCGTTTCGATGAAATAATAAAGTCAAGTTCTGCTTCCATAAGAAGATTTTTATCTTCTATTTGGTTGATAGAAAGAATAACAAGTCCTTGTTCATCATTTTATAAACCGTTCCTCTCTATTTAATTGTCACGAGTTGCCGAAAAATGGCTGATAATATTTCCGATGCGAAATATGGGGTCATTAGAAAGGCAGTTCAGTTCGCTGCTCTTTTTGGTTATCGATTGGAGATTGAGGGAAGACAAGAAAATCTGATTGATAATATAAATGACCTACGGGAAGGCGTTATCTTTGCAGGTAATCATGAAAGTGTAATTGACGCATTTCTAATGGGTTTAGTCGTTCCATCAGAAATGAAGGAAAAAAGGATCTTTTTTCTAGGAAAGAAAAGTGCTCTCTGGAAGAACAGATTCTGGGGAGCCATGATGGATTATTTTGGAGTCATTCCAGTAAAAAAGCGAGACAATCAAGAGGCTATCAAAAGGGGAATTGATATATTACGTCACAATCAAGCTCTAGGGATTTTTCCAGAAGGGCACATTCGTTACTCCCGTAAAGAATTGGAGGGAAAAGTTGGAGTAGCTCGTTTTGCGTTTGAAACTGACTCCCCAGTTATACCTGTTGGTATTATTGGTACGGATGGTATTTTACCTTATGGAGGAAATTGGCCGACTCCTGGAAAGAAAGTCACTCTTAGAGTTGGTAATCCCATCTTTCTCCATTATAATTATGAACAGAAAGATATTTTCAATCCATATGCTCTTCGGGCAGCTACTGATTTAATCATGCATGAAATTCGTATTTTGTCCCAAGGATATGGTATCCCTCCAAATGAAGCGCGTACATTACGCTGTATGGATGGAATTCAACAAGTCATGACTCCTCCAAAGTGGCTTTTAAAAAAGAAGAAAATTGTAGATGAATGGAACAAGCGAAAGAAGAGAAAAGATGTTGTGGATTCGTTTGAGGATTGGCTAGCAGGAGTCCCTCAAGCTAAATCTAAAATAAAACGGAAGAAGACTCGAGAGGATGTATTTTCTAAAAAACTAGAATTTAGCCTGACGCCTACAGATGAGTTCTTAGAATGGCTAGATGATCAGCTCTGAGTATTTTATTGATTACCAATGAGTTTGAGGAAGTTTGATCCTTTAATAGGATTACTACTGGGAACCGCTTCTGTTTTACTGATTATCAGTGGTGTTTTTGGTAATCTTGCTTATTCAAACATCCACGTTGACCGAATCCAGTTGGATAGTAAAGGGGTCAGAATTTCAGCATTATTCCTTTATCCAAGTGATCTTAAGAGTCAAAGACCAGCAATCCTAGCTTATCATGGATGGGGAGGTACAAAAGAAAATATTCTAACTAATTGTTTGGATTTTGTTAAAGCAGGCTTCGTAGTATTGGTTCCAGATCTTCGTGGTCATGGGGAATCTGGTGGTGTCTCTACATTAGGTCTTGCAGAACAAGCTGACGCAAATGTTGCAGTAGATTATTTGATTTCACGATCAGAATTAGTTAATTCTAGTGCCATATCTGTTTGGGGTGCCTCGTTTGGTGGTATGATTAGTCTTCTTGCTGCGGGTAATGATCCTCGTATCAGGGCTGCAATAGCTGTTTCTGCTCCAGCAAATACAACTGCTTGGTTGAAAGAGCGCGATTTCCGCACAAATGAGAGAATATCTTACCGACCATATGTAACAATTGACCCCTCAAATTTGACCGCTCTTGAGGAACGATCTCCGATAAACTACGTTAATAATATAGAGAATTTATTAGTGATACATGGGGAGCTTGATCCCCTCGTTCCCGTTCATCATGCTGAGGATCTCCTTGATGCTTCAAACAGATCGGATAGTCACAAGCTGATCGTTTTTTCAGGGGAAGAACATAATGTGAATGGAGATCGGGTGAAGCAGGAAACAACACAGTTCCTACGAGAAGTGTTTAGAAATCCACACACACGGATAATAAACCCGCCATCAGCTTCCTATTTGTATCTTATGGCAAGTTGGATTACGTTATTAATTGGAGGTTTATTGTTTACGATAAGTATTCTTTCTTTTTTTCCAATAGTCCATCAAAATATTCTTTCTAAATGGAACTTTCAAAAACCTTCAGAAAGGTTTTCTTTTGATGAATCATCATTAAAATTTCTAGTACTCATCGTTTTATCCTTTGTACTCCTTCATATAGCTTCAGTACTTATTTCTCTCATAGTAGTAATCCACTATTCAACCCTCATAGGACTTATCTTGAGTTCTTTAAGCACAATTAGTTTAATGATTGTAGGGGATTATAAACTCCAAAATAATAAATTGCGAACTCCTTCATACACAGTAATAAAAGAATGGATTATCGACACTGGAATTACGCTTTTTTTCATTCTAGTCATTTATTTCGTCTTGTTATTGCTAACGGATTACCCTTGGATACCATTCATTAATTTAGAAACAGGAATTAGATTAAGTCCAATTCTCATTGCAATTGGCATATTTTTAGGTATAGAATCTCTTTTTTACTGGGAGCTAACACATCAATTTATTACAAAACTTAAGAGAAATGAAAAAAAGTATTGGTACATCTTAAGTATGTCACTAATCTATCTTTTATCCAAATGTGCTGTTTTTTTCAGTTTAATTATATGGTGGAATCTGATAGAAATCCGTTTCATTGTTTATGGATTTGGACTTTTTGGACTACTAGGAGTGATTAGTGCGATCATTCGAACAAAATGGGGGTTTCACTCTACCCTAATATTCATGATACTTAGTGGACTCACAATTTATTCGGTTTTTTCTGTGTTGTTTCTTTTATTGTGATCCATAATTCAAGTTTGAGGATTCCATAGGTTTTTAATTGGTTTTGACCGCAAGAAGTTTAAGACATCCTCGGTAATCATATTTGTTTGGTGACGAACAACATCAACAGTATTACCTCCAAAATGGGGCATAACTGTTACATTATCAAATTCTAGAAAGCGATTCTCGGAATCGACGGGCTCTTCATCAAAAACATCAAGGCCCGCTCCAGCTATTCTCTTTTCTTTAACAGCTTCATATAGGGCATCTTCCTGAATGCAGTAAGAACGAGCTAGATTGAAGAAATGTGCGGTTGGTTTCATTAAAGCTAACATTTCCGCATTAACTAACTCGTCTGTTTCTTCAATGGGGGGAGTATGAATGCTGATCATGTCAGATTCTTTCATCAGAGTTTCAAGAGATACTTGTTTAGCTTTAGTTTCAAGCACAATCACATGATCTTCTGGAATATAAGGATCAAAGTAAAGTATTTTTGATCCAAATCCATTATGCAATCTCTGTGCTACTCGCGATCCTATAGCTCCAAATCCAATGATACCGATTGTTAATCCACCTAATTCCACTCCCTGAAACCGACTATAAAACTCTGTAAATTCTTCTTCACTCTCTAGTTCTGCAGTATTAAATTTACCACTTCTAAGGAGACGGTCTATTTCAATCATTTTTCGAGCTTGAGTAAGCATCATCCCCACTGTGAGGTCTGCCACTGCATCGGCATTCCTATGAGGAGTATAAATTACAGGAATTTTTTTTTCTGCAGCTGCTTCCTCATCAACATTCACAGGGGTTCCTCTAGCTGATGCAATAAGTTTTAGATTTGTTTTCTCAATCACCCAAGCATCAACTTCATCTGCCTCTGTTATTATGATATCAATTTCATTATCATTTAATTTTCTAATGAGTTCTTCATCATCAAAATAGATTTTCCCGGTGTCCCGCCAGCTCTCATAAATTACCTCACAGTGTTCTTCTAACTTTTTCAATCCACTTTCATGGAAAGGAGCGGTGATTAGGATTTTCACTATTAATTCCTCTTAAAAAAATCTTCAGTCTTCTTCCCTTGATTTTTCATAAAGCTCTAGCCATTGAGAAAAAAGATTGTCATATTCAGCTCCGTTATCTTCATTGGGTGAGTAGATGTCTTTTTTCTCGACCAATTGAGACACTGCTTCATCTACCGTCTTAAATCGCTCAGTACCTATCATCCCAGAGATAAAACCAGCTACAGAGGCACCCTCTGGAACATAAACATGAACATCAGATTGAATCACGTCAGCTAGAATTTGATTGAACGCTTTTGATCGAGCTAATCCACCCACAACGTAAACGCTTTCCAAGGGAGAGTCTGCTACTTTAAGAATTTGTTCCATATTTGCTCGAACAGAAAAGGAAAGATTTTCTACAACAGACCGAGCAAAGGCACTAATATCAAGATTCCCTTCTAACATATATGCGATTGGAGAGAAGATAAACCCTCCAGTTGGAATTCGTAACATGTTCTGAGCATTGAAAATCTGTGGACCAATATCTGCTTGAACTCCTCCTGCTCCAGGAACTTGAGAATTTACAAGTTCCTCAAATCGATTATATGGTTCTTTTACACCTAATTTCTCAAGAAAGGATTCAACAAACCACTGATGGGCATCTCCCGCTGTTCCTGCATTTGATTCAATCACCCACTTTCCTAGGAAGGGATTTGTCCAA
Organism: Candidatus Heimdallarchaeota archaeon; assembly: GCA_020353515.1. Classification (GTDB taxonomy): domain Archaea; phylum Asgardarchaeota; class Heimdallarchaeia; order Hodarchaeales; family Hodarchaeaceae; genus Hodarchaeum. The sequence goes on along the minus strand of CP070695.1, from coordinate 4,112,357 downwards.
ACCTTTCTTTCAGGATCCATAATTGGACTATCAATAACAAAATAAATTGGCATAGTTGATCCAGCAACTACTCCTAAAGACCCTTGGTTAATTGCTCCACAACCTATTAATGAAGCCTGACTATCGGCACATCCAATAAAAATAGGTGTTTGCTCTTTTAGTTCCAGTTTTTTCGCTATATCTGGAAGAATATTCCCAATTAGTTCACCAAATTCCATCTTTTTAGGAAGGATTTCATATGGGATTTCAAACTCATCAAGAATCTTTTCTGACCATTTTTTCTTTGTTATATCATATAAGAGTGTTTCAGCTGCTCCAGTCTCATCAATAGCGAATTGGCCTGTTAAATGAAAATTAACCCAGCCGTCAATTGTCAGGAGATGCTTGATTTTCTCATAAATTTCCTCCTCATTTTCTTGAAACCATACTAGTCTTGCTAATGGGAAAATAAAAGGAAGTCCCCTCCCAGTGATATCGTAAACCTCATCATTGTCCATAAACTCCTCTGTGTCAACTTCTAATCCTCGTACATCACGATTCGGTCCTGCATACAACTCTTTTCCATGTTCATCAAGGAATACACATCCTTGCCTTTGAGATGTAGCCGAAATTGCTATGATTTGACTTGGATCGATTTGTGCAGAGTTAATTGCATCTTGTATCGTATTAATGAGTATACTCCAAAATTGGTTTGGATCAAATTCATGTCCATATGGAGCTAAATCTTCGGGAATGCGATAGAGGTGGGCCCATTTAGATTTCGCATATCCTACTATTTCTCCTTTCTCATTACCAATTACCGCCTTTCCTCCACTTGTTCCAGCATCAATAGTTAAGTAATAATCATTCATTTAAGCATCGTCTCCTAATCAAAACCAGGAAATTTTCGTAGTTCTCCGCCAAATTGTCGTGCATTAAGATAAAGACGGAAATATTCCTCCATCCCTCGTGTTTTTGTTGCAGCTTCTCTAAATGTTTCTCCTACTGCTACAACACCATGGTTTTCTAGTATTAATATGCTAGAATCCCAGAGTTTGTCTGCTACAGCCTCTCCAAGCTCTTCTGAACCTGATTGTTCATATGGCACAATAATAATTTCAGGAACTAAAAAGCCTAGTTCAGCAGTTAGAGGGGGAAATTCAGGTGGATCTTTAAGAACAGAAACAGAAGTAGCCAGGGGAGCATGACTATGAATAATTACTTTGAAATCCTCATCCTCCTGAAAAATTCGTAAATGCATTGGCCACTCAACGGAAGGATTCATCTCAGTTTCTTCAGATATTACTTCTCCGTCCATTGACATTTTAATCAGATGTTTTGGTTCAACTATATTTTTCTGCAATCCAGAAGGAGTGATCCAGAAAAATTTATCGTCATCTTCAGATCGAAAACTCAAATTTCCTCCAATATCTGTAAGGATACGTTCCGTATACAATTCCTTCATGGTTTGACATAATTCTACTTTTATTTCTTGATCAGAAGTCATTATTACATCATCCAAAAGAATATAATAACGAAAATTTCATGATTTTATAGGATTAAAATGAGTAAAAAGAGTAAAATCTTGTTATTTCATTATTTTTTGAAGTTTTAACAGATCGGGCATGCTACCCTTTACTTTTAGCTTTTTACTTGTATACGCTTTCATTCCACCGATTTCTCCAGACATGATCCCTTTCCATGTTGCTGCATCAGTTGTGATTCGTACATGAACCTTTCCTTCTGGTTCTCCTTCGACCACGTCACTTGGGACACCAAGCTCGATGTTCGTATAGAAAGTCTTTCCTAAATCACTGAATTCAAAAGCCATAGTCTTCGTCCATTTTCGGAAGGTCTTTTTAGCTTTTTCTGTGTTAAAATTTTCCAACATTTTATTGATTGCATTAATCGCTTCTTGTTCTGACATTTTTTATTCATCCGCAAAATTCAGTTAAGCAGTCTTTGAATTTATCTAAAAGCATTTTCTTTTTTTCTTAGGATTTTATGATAAAATCTTCCAACATTAGTTCTTTTAAATGATCACTATCAGGGATAGTTGTGTTTAAATCCCACTTCAGAGCCGTGAGAAACTCCTTGATAATTTTTCCTTCTTCCTCAATCAATGATACATCTTGATTTGGTCCGTCTTCCGCTTTTTCCAGAATTCTTCTAGGTAGTTCATAGTCCAATGGATTGATTCCCTCTCGGAGATTAAATAGATGTTTCACTGTTAAAGTTCTCTCTCCAATCTTAATGAAATCTTCTATGGACAAATTCAATCCTGTTACTAAGTTGACAAACTCGAGGGCTGGATAATTACCTATAACAAGACCAAATTGACATAATCCTAGAGTTGAAATCGTTTGATGATAGCAATAATAGTCGAATGTTCTATTCATCTTGTTTAAAGAGGGATATAATTTTTGAAATTTAGAAATATCAATCATTACCTCTGTAAAGGGTGTATGGCGCCCAGGACTTGGATCGAGTCTGTAAGGAATTATGAAAGCTTTTGCGAATCGAGGATCATGCGCGGGGATAGCTTGATTGTTAATATGAATCGCAAACTCCTCACCGCCAAGTTCCTTAGCTGCATTACCCACACCTTCTGCTAATAAATCCCCTATTCCCTCCCGATTCGTGATCATTTTAATCAAAGGAAGTAAATCTTTTGAATTTCCCCACTCTATATTTAGTTCACCTAAATCATTTTTAGTTATTATCCCGTTTTCTTTAGCTTCCATTAGATATCCAAGAATTGAACCAACAGCGATAGTATCTAATCCCTGTCTATTACAATAATCATTCATTGCATAAATTGAACCAAGATCATCATTGAGGAGATTTGACCCTAACATAGCTAAAGTTTCATACTCAGGCTTTTGTGTTTCTGGAAGATCATACTGTTCATCCTTATACTCCATTATTCCTCCACAAGCCATTGGACACCTTTTACACCCATATTTCCGAATCCGATACTTTGTTACACTATCAGTTGCTAATTTAGCACTTTTTTTCAAAGGAAAGTCCTTATAACACCCTTTCCAATTCTTTACTGGCGCATCTCCTGTCTCAACTAGCACTGCTGTTCCTGCTGCAGTTCCCCATCGCTTATATGATTCAATAATCATACTACTTGTACTCATGGATTCATAATTCTTTACTTTGAAGCGTCGAAGCCACGGAGCAAATGTAGTGGACATTTTCAGGCTAGGTTTTAATAGAAAGTTCAAACCTTTAGAGACCCATTTATTAACCATAGTACGGAGTTCACGAAGTCCATCAGGATCGAAAATTGGGATATCTTTAGTTCCACGAGCGACAACAGCCTTCAAATTTTTTGACCCCATAACCGCCCCAAGACCACTTCTGGCAGCAACTCTTGCTTTATCCGTTATAATACCAGTAATTAAGACTAAATTCTCCCCAGCTAATCCAATACTAGCCACTTGAGCTTTTAATCCATACTTTTTTTTCAATTCTATTTCAGTTTCAACACAATCTAAACCTTTTAGATTAGGAGAGGGGATTATTTCAATAGAATCATTTGTGATGTTCAGAATTGATAATGCTTCCGCTTTACCTTTAATGAGTAATAAATCAAATCCAGCTTGACGCAGTTCAGGGCCAAATCGTCCACCTGAATTAGCTTCTCCCCATGTGCCAGTTAAAGGTGATTTTCCAGCAACTATAAAACGGCCCGAAAATGGGACGACAGTTCCACTAAGGACTCCAGTAATAAAACATAAAATATTATCAGGCCCTAATGGATCCGCTTTAGGAGGCATTTCACGGAGGAGATAATCAGCTGCAAGTCCTTCTCCTCCAAGGTACTTATTAAATGCACTATTTTGGAATGAATGAGATTTGATAGATATTTTGGACGTGGATAGGTCTACTAAACCAACTCGTATTGAATGATCAAAATTAGAGTTCAAGTAACCACCTGTTTTTTTGATAACACTATTGGTTCTGACTTATCGATTCATCTTTTATTTCAATCCTTGGCACATCATTCTAAGTAAGTGTACGTTGTACACGAACTCTTTTATTCAGTAAAACTGACAATCCATCTAGAAACGTTAAAAGTATATTAATAAAGGAGAATGGTCAATTTTGATAGAAATTCTTTTTTGGATCTACTTATTTAATTCGATTTTCTTGATGATTCATGAAATAGAGTCTGCTTACTGGCAAGAATGGGAATTGTTCAAAATGAAGGGGGGTATAACAGGTTTTCTCATTTTTCATTTTCCAATTCTATTCATATTTATGTACGGTTTAATATTGGTATTTCAGGGATCTTCTGAAGGCTACTTTGTATCATTATTACTCAGTTTTGCTGGATTATTTGCATTTACTATCCACATGTACTTCATAAAGATTAAAAAAAGGAATGAATTTACTCTACCAATTTCGATGTTCATTTTAATTGGAACTTTAATACTTTCAGTAATCCAGGGAATAATTACGCTATATCTACTTTTCTCCTGATGATTTGGAAGCAATTTTTATATAATCTAGAGTTTAATAACTCTCCGACTTTACAATAATTTAAAATAAAGTGCTTTTCAGCAATATTCAAATCGAAGGAGAATTATAAATGGTTTTACTCAAAGATTTAGAAAAATTTGCAGAAAAAAATCTTGATAATGCTCTTGAGGATCTATTCAAGCTTACTAGAATACCTACCGTGACTGCAAAAGGAGGAGAATATTCATCTGAAGCAATAACCGAATTAAATAGGATTTTCAGAGACTTAGATTTTGAAACTTTAACTACTGAAACTAAAGGAGAACCGGTTTTCACGAGTACCTCAAAAACAGATAAACCAAAAACATTACTTTTCTATGATCATTATGACGTACAACCTGCAGAACCATTTGATCAATGGACGAGTCCTCCATTCGAACCAGAAATAAGAGAGGGAATGATATATGGCCGAGGAGTTGCAGATAATAAAGGCAATATAATAGCAAGAGTTTATGCCATAAAAATGATCCAAGAGCTGCATGGGGAATTACCTGTTAACGTTAAATTCATCATTGAAGGAGAGGAAGAAGTTTCAAGCCCAAATTTAAAAGAATATGTTGATTCTCACCACGATTTCTTATTTTCAGACCAAACTTCATGTATTTGGGAATTTGGAGGTACAAATACTTTGGGAATGCAAGAAATCTGGGGTGGAGTGAAAGGGATTTGTTATGTTCAACTGAAAACTACAGGTCCAAATCGAGACTTACATTCAGCATATGGATCCATCGTTGAGAATCCCGCTAATCATTTGGTTGCAGCTCTTGCATCATTAAGAAATGATCAAACAGATAAAATTCAAATTGAAAATTTTTATAATCCCATCATTACTCCGTCTAAGGAAGTTCTTGAGGCTATTTTAAAGATTAAAGACACTATGGATGAAGAGAAACAAAAAGAGCAACTTGGTATTAAGAAGTTCATAGGGGACTTACATGGTGAGGAATTACTTAAGAAGTACTATTTAAACCCGACCTGCACAATTTGTGGAATTTGGTCAGGTTGGCAAGGAGAAGGTGGTAAAACAGTACTCCCTGCTGAGGCTCACGCTAAATTAGACTTTAGACTAGTGCCAAATCAGACCCCAGAAGACGTTATTCAGATGTTACGAGATCATTTCAAGAAGAATAACTTCAATGTTGAGATTGAATGGTTTGATGGGTACCGTCCTGCCTTTACACCATTGTCGGTTCCTTTTGTTGGCCTACTTAAGGAAACAATGCTCGAAGTTTATGGTCATACCCCAATTATTCATCCTTGGAGTCCTGCTTCAGGCCCTTTGTATTTATTTGCCGATCATATACCTGTTCTCTCAATAGGAGTGGCTCATGTGGGAAGCCGTGGACATGCTCCTAACGAAAACATTAAGGTTGAAGACTTCAAACAAGGACAGGTTTGCCTTGCCAGATTAATGGAAAAAATGGCTGAAACTTAATACTTAGTTGATTGTGGAATAACCATGCTTAATAAAATGCTACATGCTGCAGATGGCATTCTGATCAACGAGAACGGAAAGATTGTTCTTATTCGACGCAAAGGTGTCACCTATTATGATTATTGGGCACTGCCTGGTGGAACCGTTGATGAAGGTGAAACTATTGAAGAGGCTCTTATTCGTGAAATGAAGGAAGAAACAGGTGTAGATGTAGAGCTACAGGAAATTCTAGGGATTTTTTCTGATCCTGATAGGGATCCAAGAGGACGTGTTATATCAACTGTGTTTATATGCAAATATATTGGGAAATTAAAAGCAGGATCAGATGCTGGGAGCTTGACCTTGTGTACGGTAGAAGAAGCTCTTAAAATTAACCTTGCATTTGATCACAACTTTATTCTTCAGTGTTATCAGCAGTGGCTTGAACAGAAAGGCACGTTTTGGTCGAAAAAGAAGCTCCAAAATTAAAATCAATAAATACTCCGTTAGTTACCCCTTTTAGAATAATAATCCACCATAGCTTTCATTGCTCTTGCTGCCATTGAAGGCCACTTAAAAACAGCAATACCTTGATTCTGAAGATACGCTACTGCTTCATCAGCAGTATCCAAGCAACTTATTAACACTGGAATCTTATTCTCATGAATCCAAGCAACGAAATCCTTCAAATTTTCTCTCAACATGTTTTCAAAGAATGTTGCTGGGAGCATTTCCATGAATTCATTGTTCCCAAATTTAAACATTCGCTCCATCATGTTTCCCCCAAAAACACCGTATATTAAAAGAACATCCACCTCCCCCGATTGCCATATGAGACGGGGAACCTCCCTGTAAAACAAATCCATATTCATGTCGAAAGTTAGATCGATAGGATTATTTGCTGAAGCTGTTGATCGGACAACATCTCTAATTTTTCCTTGGAGTTCAGATGAAAACGAAGGAACAGGTAGACCATATCTCTCACAACTATCTGCAAATGTCACTGCAGGTCCCCCCGAATTTGTTATGAGTCCAACCCGGTTACCTTTAGGAGGGTAAACGAGGGAAAACGCGTGAAGATATTCATACAATTCTTCCATTGTTGATGTTTCGATAACACCTGCTTGTTTAAAGACGGTCCCATAAATTGAGGATTTTCCTCCTAATGAAGCAGTGTGAGACATTCCTGCTCTTGATCCAGCCTTTGTTCCTCCAACATAATGTACAACAACGGGTTTCTTTTTAGCTAATTCACGAAGTGCCTTTGCAAACCTTCGTCCTTCACATTTCACTCCTTCGATGTAGATCCCAACTACCTCGGTGTCAGGGTCATCACGAAAATATTTCATACAATCTGTGATGTTAATGTTAGCCTCATTTCCAACAGAGACCGCTTTTCCGAGGCGTATTCCTCTTCTTTCCATCCAAATCAAGATCTGGGAAATCCATGAACCAGATTGACTTATCAGCGAAACGTTACCGTGTTGGCCTTCGGGGAGCTCGAAAGGAAACCAAGTACAATTAAAAATTCCCTCTGAACAGTGAAGATTAATTATCCCAATGCAATTAGGCCCTATAAAACGCATTCTATAGTTGTCTGCAATTCTATTTAATTCGGTTTGATTTTCCGATTCACCGACCTCACTGAACCCCGCAGATACTATGATCACGTGACGAATTCCACATTGACCTGCTTTCTCTAAATAATCAATAACAAGTCGAGTTGGCAGGACAATAATAAGAATGTCTGGAACTTCAGGTAGATCTTCCAGTGTTTTGAACGCGGGAAAACCTAAAATTGATGTTTCAGTTGGATGAACTGGGTAAATTTTTCCTTTAAAACGAGTACGTAAGACGTAGAGTTGTCCAGTACCCATGGTTGTAAAATTATTACTTGCCCCAAGAAAAGCGACTGACTTAGGATTCATCAGTTTCTCTAAAAAATGTGGCATAATACCGTCTTATTCGAATTCTATTGCCCCTCTTAAAAATGTTAGGGATTTCATGAACATTTAACTACAATAAGGCTCTATTACAGTTAATAATTTTTTCAGAAGCTAAGAAACTGAAACAACATGAATTATCTAATCATTATATCTTCTATTCTTGAAATACTTCAACATCAAAGAACTATACAAGCCTCTTTCACAAGCTATTTAAATTTCGCAAACAACTCTAATACTGATAATAGCAAGATAATGGTGGAAAATAATGAGTTTAAATGAATGTCCCAATTGTGGTGAATTAGCAAAACCGAATGAATTCTTTTGTCAATCATGTGGCACAGCATTGACTCGCCCTGACAGACCTCGGACAAAAGAAATTCGAGGGTATATCCAAATTATTGGTGTTGTAGAAATTGTTTTTGGAATAGTAGGTTTACTTGTTTCGGCTTTCTTTGGTTTTTTCGCAGCATTTATTCCTGCTTTAATGGCTGAGGGGGTGTTAAATGCTAGCGACGGCGCACTTACATCTCAAACTGTCGCTACTTTTGTCGCGGTATTTATCGCTTTTATGGCAATTGTCTTTGTAATTTTTTCACTTGCGGCTATTTTGAGTGGTATCAAACTGATGCAATACAAAAATTCTGGTCGTATTGGTACCATGATTATTGGGGCTTTTTCTCTTTTTGTCATTCCTGTGGGAACCATTTTTGGGGTAGCTGGGTTATACATCCTCACTAAACCCGAAGTTGAACCTTTATTTAGCTGAGTTCAACTCCTTCCTATTTTTTTCATTCTCCAAGTATCTTATTGTCTCACAAAGACTTCTTGACTGGCTTTTTGCATGTAATCAAGGAGTCTGGTTTGTTCAAAAACTTCAGGCGCAGATGTATATTGTTCTAGTGTTTCATATTATTTTTTGGCCTGTAAGATAAAGTGATACATTGAAATTCTTAAAACAGAACTAACCTTTGAATAGCCGAATTACCACAACCAAAATCTAAATAACAAAAATTATTTTAAATTTGATCAAATTAAAATTGATAATCTGACGAAATTTGGCTTGATATTTTCCAAATTGCCAAATTGAAAATCCTCCGGCTTGCCATGAAAAAAATACTTTTATAGAGGGGAATTTATCCTCTCCTCAGTCTTTTGTGGAAATCCTCCTCTTTTAAAAGAGAGATTTTCTTTTACTAAATGATTACTTTCTTCTATTTACCGGAGGAAATAGTTTGGTGGAAGATAAAAAACTACGTCAGAAGTTTGATAAGGCCCTCGAGTTATTTATGAACAGAATTGAACCTGATAATAGTATCCTCGCTGTGTTTGTACTTGGCAGCTACACCAACGGTATTGTGTGGGAAAAATCAGATATCGACATGGTGATTGTCACTAATGAGGAACGAGTCCTTCAGGATTTAATTGTAGTAAGAGAGAATGACGTACAAATTAACGCTTATATTATGTCTCGAAATGATTATCGTCGAAATCAACAGAGATTTCTTCAAGGAAGTATGATGCATCATATGCTCTCTACCAGCAAACTGATTCATTCAATTGATAGAGGGATTTCAGAGTTTAATCGGGATATGTTTACTGTTGCAGAGAGAGATAGGGAGCTCCAAATCCTCGTACGCTCTGAAATATTGGTAAGTAGTATACATAAAATCAAGAAAACGCTTTACATTGAGGAATCTCTCGAAAATAGCTTTAACTGGGTAATCTTAGCAACTCAGGAAATTGCACGGATTTTAATTTTCCTGGAAGGAAAAATTCCAGGGAGAGATATTATTACTCAAGCCCAGGAAGTATCAACAAATCAGATATTAGAAAATATAATATCGAATGTGTTCAAAAAGGGGTTTTCTAAAGAAAGTGTAGAATACACATTAAATCTTGTTGAAGATTTTCTAAATAAAAATACTAACAAGTTCTTCAAACCATTATTTGATTATCTAAAAGAAAGCATTGGAGAGAGAAGTCATTCCGAAATAGACCGACACTTTCAGAAAACAACTGGATTTCAAAACTTAAGCTTGTTTGAGTCAATAAGTTGGTTGAGTGATCTTGGTGTCTTGATGTTAGGGGCAAAACCTAAGAGAATCACGGCAAGAAGTCGGGTTACAGTGGATGAAACAACAGTTTTTTACATTGGAGGAGAGGAATAAAGATGAGAAACACAATTGAAGTGATTGGAGCTCGTCAAAATAATCTTAAGGATATCAATGTGAAAATACCCAGGAACCAATTAACTGTAGTAACTGGTGTAAGTGGATCAGGAAAATCTAGCCTTGCTTTTGATGTAATCTTTGGTGAAGGACAGAGACTTTTCCTCGAATCGTTATCGACGTATGCAAGATCACGAGTCGTTCAAGTTCGAAGGCCTGATGTTGATTTCATATTTGGATTATCAGCTGTTGTGTCTATTGAACAACATCAGAGTTTACGGAACTATCGTTCTACTGTGGGAACGTTAACAGATATATCAACCTATCTTCGTCTTCTTTATGCAACGAAAGGGAAGGCACATTGTCCTTATTGTGACCAAGAGGTCTCAGTAAAGAATGCAAATCAGATCGTAGAGAACTTACTATCCCTACCTCAAAATACTATGGTTGAAATTTATGCCCCAGTTTTCAAAATCTACGATGAAGATTATCGGTACTTATTTGATTCCCTGCGAAGAAAAGGGATTGGTAAAATCCTTATCGATGGACAGGAATTCGATGTTGGAGATCAGATAGCCCTTGATGAGAAGAAGGACTATCATATTGAAGCTTTCATTGATAAATTTGAAGTCAACTCCGATCTCCACCAGATTATGTTAGATACAGTTCGAGAATGTCAGAGAATTGGAGAAGGATACATTAAGATCCATATTCCAGAAAAGGATGAGAATTATACGGCTTTTTACCAAGATTTCGCATGTCCAGATCATCATCTCGTAATGGGTGAACTATTACCATGGTATTTCTCTCCTAATGAAGGTGATAGTGCTTGTTTAACATGTCGTGGTCTTGGGGTATATCGGAGGGCTGTTCCATGGTTAATCATTGAGAAAGAAGGCAAAAGTATTCGGAAAGGAGCTATCAATGAGAATATTTTTACTCTAAAACACCCTTTTAAATATCTAGTGATTTGGAGCTTAGCCAAACATTATAATTTTAGTCTCGATACTCCATTCAGAGATTTAAAAGCAGAATATCGTGATATTATATTCTATGGTACAGGAGGAGAAAAATTTGTGCTTCAACAACCCGATGACCTAGAACAAACTTTTTCGAATGTAGGTAAAAAAGTAGCTTTTGAAGGTCTGATTCCTCCCATTAATCGTTGGTACAAAGAAAGAGTCCGAAATGAAGCTCGCCGATCTGCAAGAACCATGGACGATCACATCTACTTTAGGGGCATGACAGAGGTCATTTGTCCTGATTGTCAGGGGGCAAAACTGCTCTCACAACGATTACTAGTACGTTTAAATGGAAAAAATATCCACGAGCTTGGTGATATGACTTTAACTGAGCTCAGATCTTTTTTAGATACCTTATCAGTAGATAAGGAACGTAAACATATTGAAGAACCAATAATTGAAGAGATTAAAAAGCGATTAGACCTTCTCTGTGAAATTGGTGTTGGTTATGTCAGTTTAAACAGGAATGCCCACACTTTATCAGGTGGGGAAATCCAACGGGTTAGAATGTCCACTCAGATAGGTTCAGGATTAATGGGGATGCTTTATATCTTGGATGAACCGAGTATTGGCCTCCATCATCGAGATAACTTTCGGATCATCAATACTCTTAAAAAATTAAGGGATATTGGGAATACAGTGATTGTTGTTGAACATGATACTGAGATGATGGAGGCTGCTGATTGGATTGTGGATCTAGGTCCTGGTTCTGGGGATAATGGTGGAGAAATTGTTGCAGAGGGAACCGTAGAGGAAATCAAAAAATGTTCTAACTCGATTACAGGACAATATCTCTCAAAGAAAAAGATCATCAAGACACCAAAAAAGAGGAGACCAATTAATGGTGATTATATAACAGTCTCTGGAGCATCAGAAAATAATCTCAAGGATATTGATGTGAAAATTCCATTAGGTATGTTAATTTGTGTTACTGGAGTATCAGGTTCAGGAAAAAGCAGTTTAGTAAGTGATATTTTAACGAATAAGCTTATTTCACGTTTCCGTGATCGAAGGGTCACAGCTGGAAAACATAGGAACATTGAAGGCCTAGAACACCTCAAAGATGTGAGAATTATGGACCAGTCCCCCATAGGAAGAACCTCACGCTCCAATCCAGCAACATATGTTGGATTTTATGATAAGATTAGAGAAATATTCTCAAAACTTCCTGAATCCAAGAAACGTGCTTATACAAAAACTACATTCAGTTATAATTCAAAAGATTCAGGACGTTGTGAAGAATGTGAAGGTACAGGTGAAATTGTGACACAATTACAATTCATGCCTGATGTCCGAACATTGTGTCCTATATGTAAGGGAAAGCGATTCAGATCTGAAATATTAGAAATTGAGTATCAAGGATATAATATTGCAGAAATCCTAGATTTTCCCGTTGAGAAGGCTTTAACCGTCTTTAAAGATGTCCGTTTAATTCACCACAAATTAAAAGTCATGAATGATCTTGGACTTGGTTATCTCAAGCTGGGCCAGTCTTCGACAACACTTAGTGGAGGAGAAGCGCAACGGATAAAATTAGCCAATGAACTGGGTAAATTAAAACGTCATGAACACAATCTGTATGTTTTTGATGAACCATCCATAGGTCTCCATCTAGCTGACATAAAGAAACTTCTATATACTATAAATAAGCTCATCGACGCGGGAAATAGTGTTATTGTGATTGAACACAATCTTGATATCATTAAAATGGCAGATTACATTATTGATCTTGGGCCAGAAGGAGGAAGTGAAGGAGGGTATCTTGTCACTGCAGGTACACCAGAAGAGGTAAGTAAAGTACAGGAATCTTATACTGGTCAATACCTGAGGGAGTATCTTTAGAAGAGCTTGGAATTGATTTTATGTCAACAGACCTAAACTACATTGAGGTTACACCAAATATTATTATGACTGCATTGATGACTGAGGAAACAGAAACGCTAATTAGACCATATTTTTACTCTAATATGAGTTGTATTATCCTTCCAGAAGAATTAATCTTTGTCAATTCTAGTCCACATGCTGATCTAGCCCTGAAATTCAGGAAGGATATGGAAGAACGGACAGAGAAGAAAACCTCGCATTTAATCCTAACAACTAAATCGTGGGATATAATCTGGGGAATGGAGGCATTTAAGGATGTGACTGTTGTTAGTTCATCCGTAACAAAATCAGGTATTCGAACAAATATAAAACAGGGAGTAGATGTTTCATACAGAGAATGGATTATCCGCCAAGTCCCAGAAGATAATAAAGTCCATGAGAGTCTGATGAAATATGGTATTTTTGTTCCTACAACTGGGTTTTCAAAAAATAACTGGTTAGGCTCAGATATTTATCCTTTAGAACTGGAAGTAACAATAGCAGGAGCAGTCTCCATTTACTGTCCCATGGATAAAGTTCTCTTTTCAGGAAACGTCATTCAGAGCTTTTCACCGCCTTTTATATGGCCGATTACGGGGGTGAATCTGTATCGTAAATGGGAAGAATTAGAAATCGATAGAATTGTTCCTAATCGTGGTCCAGTAGTCGGAAAAGATTATTTAATTCAGCTCAGGAAATGGATGGAAGCGTATTTGGACAAATTACGGGAATATAAAGTACAAGGTATTCCTGAAAAACAGATCTTTAAGCAAGAGTATCCAGATCATCCTGGAAAATCCCGTAAATCCTGGATTGAGGGAGGACCCTACCACACAGGAACCATCGAAAGATTAACACGCTTTTGGTATAAACAAATCTTAAAAGAAGTACAGGAGGAAGAAGGGGACTTGATGTTCATCAGCTCATAGGATGATATTATGAAAAATGAGGAGCATATGATAATGGGATTTGTCATTGCTTTACTCGCGGGGGTATACGAGCAGAGTTTCATTGAATATTTTGATTTTATCTTGTATATAATCTTCATAGGCCTCACTGTTTTCGGTTCAGTGGTGCCTAATCTGATCGAAAATCCTCATGGTGAGGAGAGTAGGCGCGTTTTTCATTCTGTTGTAGTTCTATTAATTTTGACTGTTCTGTTTCTTTTTTTAATTGTTGGAAATCAATCTATATTCACTTATCTTCTATTAAGGTTTATTCTTGGTTATTTGTCTCATTTACTCCTGGATACAACGAGTCAAAAAAGACTACCCAGATACTAACTTCTGTTATTAACGAAAATATGTCAGATTTCGAGTTAAAGTTTTTTTAATAATTCTCAATTCATTTAAGCGTTTAGATTTTCAATGATAGTTGCCAATCCTTGGCCTCCTCCCACACATGCATTAGCTACACCGTATCTACCTTTCTTCTCTTTTAATATTCGTGCCAAAGTCCCTGTAAGACGAATCATTGTTGCACCTAATGGATGACCAATTGCAGTTGATCCTCCCTTAATATTAACTTTTTCCTCAGGAATATTAAATTTATCCATACAATTCAAGGCGACTATACAAAATGCTTCATTTATCTCCCAAAAATCAATATCTTCAGCAGTTAAATTTGCATGTTCTAGTGCTTTACGAGTAGCAGGAACAGGTCCTCGGCCCATAACTCGAGGATCGACTCCTCCCCAACCAATTGAAATTATTCGGGCCATTGGTTCCAAGTCTCTCTTTTTTGCTTCTTCTGCTTCCATAAGAATGGCTGCTGTAGCCCCTGCATTAAGAGGAGATGAGTTTCCCGCAGTTATTACTCCTTCTGTAGTACCTTCCCTTTCAATATATCCTTTTTTTCCGCCATTTTTCTCTAAGTAGAATGGAGTGGTTATTCTCCGTAATCCAGCAACTCCCTCCAAAGTCGATTTTCTTGCAGCCATGTCCCTTTCTACCATCATTGGCTCGTTAACATTTCCTTCAACATGTCCTTCAATTGGGATGATTTCTCCACCGTTCATCCCAGATGTAAACCACTTTTCTTCTTGACTCTTTATTGTTAAATTGTGTGATCTTACACCAAATTTATCTAAGTCTTCCTTGGTAAATTTTGGTATCTCCTCTTCATATAATCTTTGTGCTGTTTGTAGCATATTGACAGAATTTTGCATATCATATTCAGGATGGTAAAATATACTGCTTTCATCCATATATCTCTCTATAGCTGGATCTATTCCAATTCTTCTTACTCGTGTCATATGTTCAAAACCAGTCGCTAATACACAGTTGGTATATCCTGTCATTATTTCCATCGCCAACATATGCATTCCTGCACCAGCGGAGGCACATTGTTTATCTATAAAAAATGAGGAAACCTTATTCGGAAATCCTGCCAAATAAAGAGGAATTTTTCCTCCATAAGTCCAATTTTCTAATACTCCTGATGCAACTCCAACAGAAACCTCTTCAATATCATTTCTTGTGATTCCTTTTTCAGCTAACTTCCCATCAAAAAATTTCATCAATAATTGAGCGAGTAATTCGTCTCCTCTGATCTCACCAAAAACATCTCGTTCAGGTTGATTTGGTCTAGATCGAGAAAATGCTGTTCGAGCATAATCAATAAGCCAAACTTCTTTTAAATTCATTTTATTCTCACTGTTTACCTGTGACTCTTTTTGAAAAAGATTTAATCGTGTTATTTTCCTTGGAACTTTGGAGTTCTTTTTTCAAGAAACGCTGAAACGCCTTCAGCAACGTCCTCACTACGTGTGTTTATTGCATAACCCATCTGCTCAAATTGGAGGCCTATATTAAGTGGTGTTTGAGTTCCATAATCAATACTTTTCTTAATTAGAAATAAACTGTTTGTAGCAGCATTTCCTAACCACGATGCTTTTTTGTGGACAAAATTCTCAAATTCATCATCATCTACCACATAAGAAATAACCCCCCACTCAAACATCTGTTCAGCGGAATAATGCTCACCAAAAAATAACATTCTCTTTGCCCTCATCTTACCAACATTCCGGACTAATCGTTGAGTACCACCATTTGCTGGAAAAATACCTCGTTGAATTTCAGGAAATCCAAATATTGAGCGTTTTGAAGCAATCGATATATCACACACTAAAACTAATTCAAAACCGCCACCCAAAGCATATCCATCAATAGCAGCGATGATTGGCTTAGGAAACTCCTCAATTAAATTGTAGTATTTATGTCTGCGATACATGGCATGGCTTTGATGTCTTAGACTAGTTGGATCAAGATCGGCACTTCTCCTATCAGAGAGGTCTGCTCCAGCCGAGAAAGCAGGTTTCTTTGTATATTCCCTAATTCCACGTAATACAACACATCGAACACTCTGGTCGACTTCTACCGTTTCTAATGCTTCAGTAATTTCCTTTAATGTTTGGATATGGAGCGCATTTAACTTTTCAGGTCGGTTTATTGATATTACTGCAAAATTACCTTTCTCTTCTTTTTCTATTGTTATATGTTCGAACTTGTTTTCATTTGACATTTTAAAGACCTCTTTCCAGATTAATTTTCGGTCTTATTCAAATATTTTATTGGCTATCTTTTAGCTAGAATAGGATTACAATCTCTGTAATGAGAAGAATCAAAAAGTTCCAAGATATTCCAACAAAAAGCAATTGTTTAGGAAGATTTAGTTTTGAAACAACCTGAAAAATCAACCTCACAACAGAAAGTAATCTTAGCCTTTTTTATGATAATTATAATTTACATGCTCAATGTCATTGCGATTTTAATGACTCACACATTTACTCAAGCCAATGATATGGTCCATGAACCTTCTAATCATTATGGTTCATTAGTTAACGCTTTTAATAAATATTTAACTGAACTAGATGGAGCTTATCAGTTAATTGCCGTAATCACCATTCTTGTAATCGCTTACACTTTCATACAATACGATGAAGCTTTTCCAAATAAAGGAAGAATCCAGATTATTTGGTCTATTGGCGCTCTTGGTGTACTTCTCCTCCAAATTGAGATTGCTTTTAACATAACGGGCATTTTACCTCCTATAATAGCAATATTAAATTTCATTATTGCTTTGGTTCTATTACTTATCGCTTATTATCTTCGAAAGACTTCAATTAATTACAAGATCTATCAAGAAATGATTACAAGACCCCATTATTTAGAATATTCTTTATTAGGTTTAGTTATTTTTCTTTCCCTTCCTTGGATTTTTGCACAATTAGGTTTTTATATTTCAGATTTCCCAATATTAGGTATCATTTTTTGGGCACGACAATCAACCCTGCAAGAACCAGAACCAAATTATCCAAATGCAGTGCATATTGGGACTCATCACGGAACAGAAGGATTTCTCATTATTGTATTCCTATGGATTGCTACAATGTGGATTCTTCCTGCAATCGTTGACGATAGAGTTCGGCAGAGCTTAGGAGCAATAACGGGATTTGGATTCGGTTATGCGATTTATAATGTAGTTGAAGATTTTCTTACAGAACAAATATATAAAAGAGGATGGATGGATTTTAGATTACCAAGTGGAACAACACCTGGTTTGAATCTACAGTATTTAACCATTGTGTTAATTGGTATTATCATATATTATTTCTATCTTCGAAGGAGGATCAATCCCATACAACCCGCTGATTTTCCCAAATAAACCAAGTCGAATAGGATCATTTACAGATTGGGCAGCAATCTATGTTCACTTATCTTATATTAGGCTTTAGTCTTGGCTATCTGTTTCATTTACTCTTGGACGTGATGAGTCAAGAGAAGTTACCAAAATATTGCCTTCGATAAAAAAGTGAATAACAATATATTAATTATTTGAAAAAATCAATTTAACATGGACATTTTTTTGCATATAGTTGTAAATGCAGCAGTAGCAAATCAACTGAGTCAAGATGAAAACTCACAGCGTGCATGTATCTTAGGGGGAATCGTTCCTGATCTGGATGTAATAATTGCTTGGATTCCATTCATAATTCCTCAACTATTTATTTTACAACACCGTGGATTATTTCATACAGTGATTGCTGCTCCTTTCATTGCTGGTGCAATAATCGTTTCAACCCAATTTTTAAGTAAAATAAATTTCGCCCAAAGACTAGATGAACCATTTAAAGCGATACATACTGAACTAAATTATCGTAGCCTTTTATGGGGGGTTTTTGGTGTATTTTTACATTTATTATTGGATGTTATATCGTATAATGGAATACTTCTCTTCTACCCCTTAAGCGAGCAACGAATAGCCCTTAACCTAATTTCAGTTGTGGATCCATTGATATCAGTGCTGTCTGGTCTGATTGTTCTTCGCTTAAGTTACAACAAATATATCGACTCAAGCACTTATTCGTTCTTACACTTTAAGAAGTCAGCTAGATCAATCAGCATGCTTTTTGTTCTCTTAATAGTTGTATATGGATCTCTTCAAGTCAATACAATGGTCATTCAATCCCCAATATCCACCAAACCTGAAATTATTCCCCTATTCAGATGGATGTACACCGAAGACGAGAATGAGATTTCAATAAGTTTGGTCAACCAATTGACACAAGACATCATAAAAACATACAATTATGCATCTCTTTCATATAATCAGACAGCTTGGAATATTACAATCGTTAATTCGGTTGTTAAAGAAGCCAGACAAACATTAGATTACAAAATTTTCCAATCTGAACGAACATCAGAAGCATACTTTGCTGTGAATGTTACATTCAATGGGGAGGAGAAGGAATGGGAAGTTTCCTTTTTAGATACATTCCAAAATGCTCAATCCGAGTTCTATGGATTCCCAAGTGGACCTTTCATGGATAATGAAGTCATTATCCGTATAAGTCAGCAATAATGAAAATTACCTAGATCACAAGAATAAAAGATATCCATTGAGAGGATCAGTTTCATGGATTCACAGGCAAGTTCAGAGTGTTTTTATTGTAAGATCATCAGGAAATATGAATCGACGTATCCCGTTCGATCAGGCTATTTTTCAGTGGATGATACTGCGTTTAGATGTACATTACATTCCCAATTCCAGTGCTCACGATGTGAAAAATTCCAGCACTTTAGCTGGCTTTATTGGTGTGAAAATAAGCAGGAATTAATCTGTGGGGATTGCAACAAACCAGTCCTTCACCCTATTACCTTTTGGAATACCACATATACCTATTCCTTCAAATGCTCGAATTGTAATGAGCCTCATTTTGATTTGTACTACTCAGAGTTTCAAGGAAAACATCCATGGCAGTTAGATATGGAAAAATACACTCATCCTGTGGAATCTAAAGATTTAGATTTAATGAAATGGAAGCCTGAGAAAGTTAGAAGGGGTAAGAAGATCACAGTGGATGAAGCGCTCAAAATCCCTAATACTGTCTTTTCGAAGAGAAAGAAAATGTCGAACCGTGTTGGATCAGTTAAATTCCATTCTCCTCTATTAGACCAAGCTGCAATAAATCAAACAGAGGTTCGAAAACAGTGGGAACAGACAAGTAAACAGTGGATAGATCTGGTGAAC
Source organism: Candidatus Heimdallarchaeota archaeon (assembly GCA_020353515.1). Lineage (GTDB taxonomy): Archaea > Asgardarchaeota > Heimdallarchaeia > Hodarchaeales > Hodarchaeaceae > Hodarchaeum. Next base: position 4,092,901 of record CP070695.1, on the reverse strand, counting down.
CACACCTCTCAAGATGATATTGGGGATATAAATCGACAGTTGATTATTGATCCTGCATTGTGGAAATTGATCGGAGAGGTAAATAACCTATCTGTTCTTGATGCTGGATGTGGTAATGGGTATTTCAGTAGAGCTCTTGCGTTAAGGGGTGCTTTAGTGACAGGAGTTGACCAATCAAAGGTGTTTATTGATTATTGCAAGAATAAAGAAAAGCAACAACAATTAGGAATCGATTATCATGCTTGCTCTTTGGAAGATCTGCACCAAATAGATGATGACCAATTTGATTTAATTATTTCAAATATCGTGTTTGTAGATATTTTACATTACAAACAGGCATTTAAAGAACTTGCTCGCGTATTGAAACTAGAAGGCCGATTCATTTGGTCAAATTTACATCCTGTATTTGCTAGAGTCAGTAATTTGTTTTATCGACTTCCTTTTGATACATCACGGAACGAAGAACGGCTTTACGTGATGATAGATAGATATTTTGATTCAGGAGGAACCTTAATTTCATGGGGTTCATTGGAACCTATCTGGCAGTTTGATCGAACTCTTTCAGAATATAGTGCTGCACTGAAAGAAGCAGGATTTTTAATTCGAGAAAT
>CP070695.1:4047631-4092190 GCA_020353515.1 Candidatus Heimdallarchaeota archaeon | reverse complement strand
AATTGTCCTTCCTGTGACTCAGTATTAAAACGAGATGGAGTGAATCTGGTTTGTACAGGATCACCCTGTCGTGATCGTGATATTCAAGCCTTTCGTCACTGGATACGGGTAACTGAAATCGAAGGATTAGGACCAAAAAATATCGCAAAACTCTATGATTTAGGCCTTATTAGACATTTTACTGATCTTTATGATACTAAACTAACTGAGGGAGTCTTGGTTAATCATCTTGGTAAGAATGGATCTCGAATTTTCCAGAGTATTCGAGAAAAAAAACAGCTCCCCTTTCATATCTTCCTTGCAGGATTAGGGATTGAATCCCTTGGAATTGGTATGGCCAAGACTCTAGCTAAACACTTCAAAACCTTTGAAGATCTAAAAAAAGCAAGTATTAAGCAATTAATTTCATTAGAAGGAATTTCTGATCTCACTGCGAATTATATCCACTCTGGTCTTCATGATCCATCTTTGGGTGATCAAATCTTAGCAAAAGGAGTAAAAATCATTTATCAGGAGAAGAAAAAACAAATTGCACAAAAGCGAAGAATGGGTGGTTTAGATCAATTCATCACCTCTGATGAAGTTTTCTACGCTTCCTCTGATAGTCAAGAACCGGTAAAGACTATTTATGTTACTGGGAAAGTTTCAGGAATGAATAAAAAGGAATTAGAGAAGTTTGTTGCTCAGCATGGTTATGAATGGACTTCACTTTCAAGAAAACTTGATTTGTTAGTATTAGGCGAGAATCCAGGATCAGCAAAAGTAGAAAAGGCAAAAAAATATGGTCTTACAATTAAAACATGGGATGAATTTAGAAGAGGATTATCTTAAACCTTTTTTACTTATCTGCGTATTCACTAAATCTAATATAATCAACCTTTACCATTAGAATAGTACAATTTCCAGCTCAAATACGGTGGTTCCAATTGACTTCACTATTATCTTATTTGATAGTCATGGTTCCCCTCTCCATTATTTTCAATCTCCCCTTACTATTCATAATCCTAAAAAAACAATACCTCACAGTTCCTTTTGGAATCCTATCAGCAGCTTCACTAGGTATTTCATTATTTATCATCCAACCTTTTTTTTGGGTTGTACTCTGTATATTCTTCTTTAGCTCGTCAATATTAACGAAAATGAAGGCCAAAGAAAAATCAAGTATAACTTCTGATTTTGCTAAAGGATCTACAAAGCGTGATGCGATACAAGTCACTGCAAACGGTATTATCCCATTTTTATTCGCTTTTGGTTATTTTTTATTTGAACTTCTCCCTAATTTAGCTAAATCTCATATGAATCCCCATAATCCTTTCGATCCTTTTTTTATTGGTGTTTTTGCAGCTTTTGCAGTTCATACAGCAGATACATGGGCAACAGAAATAGGTATCCTTTCAAAAAGCCCTCCCAGGCTTGTAACAAATATTCGACAAAAAGTTGATCCGGGTACGAGCGGAGGGATAACATTTTATGGATCCTGTGCATCTCTTTTAGGAGCAAGCCTTATAGCAGCAGTTTACTTACTTTTTGCTATCATCACCTCTCTACTGTCCATTGAAACGATAATTTTTTTCTTTCTTATTGCAATCGGGGGCTTTCTAGGATCTATAATCGACTCAATTGAAGGTGCTGCTATTCAAGGGATTTATTATTGTAATGACTGTAAAAAAGAAACTGAAACAAATCCCCACAAAAGATGTGGGAATGAAACAATATTACACCGTGGAATTCAGCAGATCAATAATGATTTTGTAAATCTGAGTTCAGCACTAATTGTTACCTTATTCATCTGTTTGATTATATTATTACTTTGAACATTCCTCGAATGAGTACAGCGTCCAAATACTCTAAAAATAATTAGACTCTGGAACAATATTTCAGAAATCATTCCCTTTAGATATACATATTTTTCCGATTAGGAAATTTTTCCGTTTTTTCAAGTATTCAAAAAGTTAATTTTAATAAGCAGCATAAGAACAACGGAATCATATTATTAAAGAACTTTATTTAAGTGATAAAATATGTTTGAAGCTGAGTCAGATGATTTACGGACTATAAAAGCCCTACCTCTTTGGATGGGGTTTGTAGCCGCTGTTATTGCACCTATCATTATTGCTCTTGTTTTCGCAATTCTAGGTGCTCAAAAAAACGCACTTTTACTTCAACTAGAGCTAATTGTTGTAGCAATTGCCTTCTGCCTTACTGGAATCTTAACACGCTCAAAACTGTTGGGACTCTTAAGCATCATTGCTGCACCTATCTCATGGGTTGTTCTATTCTTTGCTTCTACATTTACAGGTGGTTGGTTTGTTAACCCTTATGGTTTGCTCTCAGAACTTGCAGGCCCATTAACATCACTCGCTAAAAGTGACTTAATACCACCTGAATATGCAGGTCTAATGAATACGATTGTTCAAATCGCTATCATTGCTGATTTGGTCATCTTAGAGATTATGGCTCTTTTCTTGGGATTTTTCCTCTCCACATTAGCCACAGGAATCTGGACTAAAAAAGGCGAACTTTCAATACTCTCTGTCATTGTAAAACCCATTGCAGCTGTATTCACGATCATTATCCTTCTTACCGTCCCCTTAGCATATCATGGAATTGCTAATTTTGCGGATGGTGGAGTCTCCCTAGTAGCTGGAACAGGAGAATTATACAGTGCTTTTGGAGGTGAACTGGGAGTGCCAGGTGGAGGTGGCGCTCAAGCTGAAATTCCATTCGATCTAGGAAATCAAACAGTACTTAAACAGTTAACTGAGGCATGTCAAAGAGCTTCTGAATGGTTCACACGTTCTGCATACAAATTTGATCATGTCCAAGGCAACTTTTATACTAGAATTCTCATGCAACTTCTCCCAGACCTCGTCCAAATGGAAGGTATTAATGTAGAGAAGTTGGACATGTTATTAGATATTGCAGATATTCTTGCTATTGTTGCAGAAGAAGCACCTAACCTCATACTCGGGTATTATTATTTAACAGATGGATTCGATCGAACTTTCTCAATACTGGGAGAATCTGATATAGGTGGAGGCTTTGGGGGCTCTACTTCTATAACAGAGGCTACTTATGACCCTGAATTCAATGCTGGATTAGAAAATATTTCCACCGCAATAGATTATTTTGATGATTCTAGAGAAGGAGTAGAAGAAGCATTGGAATCAGCAATAGACATCGTTGACGAAGTTTTCACTGGAGAAGGGGGATTTGGAGATGTCACCGCTTTTATAGAAGAATCTCAAATAGGTTATGGATTAATCCTCTATGTTGCAGAGGCGGCTGTTGATTTCTTGAATGCTACTTATAAAACAATCCTCGCTGTGGAAGATTTGGGTGATTCTGATTTCGAAGGCGCTCATCAATGGATGGGTGATGCTTCTAATGACTTATCTGACGCAAATGATACTCTAAGAGGAATTGATACTTCTGATCTTGATCCAGATTCTGTTTTACCATTTTGGGGAACAGTTGAAATCATCGCTGATATGACCGAGCTTCTAACATACTTTGCTAAAGCAGCAACCAATGGTACGGAATGTTACATGGAGATTGAAGATATCGTTGTGGCGCTCAATGCTATTGATTTTGGTAGTGACGATCTCCTTACAATCAGTGAAGATTTGAATAACCTTTCAAGTGAAGCAACTAATGCTCGAATAACTTTCGCTGGAGCTAGATACAATATTGGTAACGCCACGGAATTAAGTGATAGCTTTAACGATAAATCATATGGTGAGATTATTGATGGGTCCCTTAAACCAATGTTAATTGACTTCGGGAGTATGCTTGAACAGTTTGAAACAAACGTTACAGAAATTTCCCACCTCTTAACAGCATTAGATTTTACATTACTTTCTGCCTACTCTTTTACTGAAGGATTAAACTTATTTAATTCGACATATAATGCGATTAGACTTGCTGCAGGAGATAATGGTACAATATTTTTTGAAAGTTTCAGTGTCGATCCAAATATTGATAAATCTATAGCATACATGGATTATGCAATAGAAAATGCAACTGATGGATTTGACGAAATAGGATTCACTTCAGTAATATCGCCTGCTATCACTGTTGCATGGAAAAATACCTTACATTATCCTTGGCCACCTGAAGATCCTGATAGTGGACTTAATGCGACTGTAAAATCCATAGCCGGACTCGCCACTGGTGCTAAAGATGCTATTAACACCTTGAAAGCAGCAACAGCATTTCTGGCACAAGAAGCAAGCGCTGAATTAATCAACGATTTGTTTGATCAAATGGATGCTGTTGGATTCACGCAGATCTTTGGTGGCTAATGAATAAATCGAATCTCCTCTCTCTCTTTTTTTCTTTTTTCTGGTTAATCATTTTTCATTCTAACTTTCGACAGACTCAATAGTTAACACCGCCTTTCTACTGTATTGCTGAAGTAATTTCCCCTTATCCTCGGGAGAAAGAAGTCGGTCAGCTTGAAAGAATAGCTGGATACGTTCTTTATGTTGAGCTAAACGAGTAGATTCCTTTTGGATTAAATCAATGTAATGTTTCAATCCATATGGAATATTCAGTCTTATATAGTTTTCAAAGCTGAACTGTTATTGCAGGAATTAGTGAAACATCTGTTTTGATAGCCATTAAATTAATAGGAAAATCCGAATGCAAGCGAAACAACGAGGAATATTATGATGATTTACGCAGTTAATCCAGAAATGCGAACACACAGCTGTCGTGATGTCAACAGCAATAATGATGGAATAAAAGTGCTAATAGGAGGGTGGGTACAGCAAATTCGAGATAAGGGTCGGTTGATTTTTCTGACAATTCGAGATACTCAAGGAATTTGTCAAGTAACACTACACAAGAACAAAACTGAGCCTCAGGTCTGGGAAACCTGCAAAGGGTTATCTCTTGAGTCAGTTGTTTCCATCAAAGGTACTGTTAAAGCTGATCCCCGCTCGAAACTAAGTGCTGAATTGATTCCATCAATGATTCATACTCACTCTTTGGCTGCTCCAAAATTCCCAATTGATTTGACAAAAATGAAAACGCAAATGGATATTGATACTGTTTTCAAATATCGGGAGCTTTCAATTAGAGACCCAGAAATCATTGCTGTTATGGAGCTAAAAAATCTCATTGCTGCTTCAACGAGGGTATTTTTTTTGAGGAAAGGTTTCATTGAAATCTTCACACCTCTTATTTTAACAGCTTCTACTGAAGGGGGAGCTGAAATGTTTTCAGTAGATTATTTTGGACATCCTGCTGTTCTGGCTCAGAGCTGTCAATTTTATAAGCAAGCTGCTCTCGCCTGTCACGAAAAAATATTTGGGATCATTCCTTCTTGGCGCGCAGAGAAATCTCATACACCTAAACATATTAATGAGTTCTACCAAATCGAAAACGAAATTGCTTTTGCTACTGACGAAGAGATCATGCAAGTTCAAGAGGATCTAGTAATTTCTGTCCTAAAACAAGTCACAAAAGATGGAGCAACTCAATTAGAATTATTGAACCGAAAAATAACTCTACCTTCAAAACCATTTAAACGATTACCTTTCGCTGAAGCAAAATCATTAGTACATGAATTAGGTGTTGAAACAGAGCCGCAAGAGGATTTTGGTGCCCCAGAAGAAACAGCTTTATCAAAGGCATTTCAAGAACCTTTTTTCATAACGGAATTTCCAACTCATCTACGAGGTATGTATTACGCGACTGACCCTCAAAAACCTGGAATCACCCATTCATTGGATTTGATGGCTCCAGAGGGATTCGGAGAACTTTCAAGTGGTGGACAACGTGTCTCAGATTATAAAATATTAAAAAATCGAATTATTAAACAGGGATATGACTTAGACAATTTCAATTGGTATCTCCGTATGTTTAAATATGGTATGCCTCCCCATGCAGGTTTTGGACTGGGTTTTGAACGATTAATTCGATGGATAGCAAATCTGGATCATATACGAGAAGCGTGTATGTTTCCTAGAACTCCAGAGATTTTTCAGCCATAGTTTGAAATATAGATCTATGAAGCTGAAAAGCAAAAATCCATGCTAGAAGTGGGAAAAATTTACTTGGTTTCTTATGCTTTCGATACTCAACAAAATCATGAAGAGCGCGTTGTTCTAATTCTGATGTATAAACCACAAATCTTGTAATGATCTCGTTTAGCGGTAATGAGGGATCGGAATAGATATTTTTCCAAGTAAAAAGAGACCATTTCATCGCTTCCATTGAAAATTTTGTTATCTGAGGATGAAGAGGATACAAAAATAAAGCTCCCAATGCCAGTAAACAGTTCATCAGGAATGAACGAAGTAAATCATATTTTGTTATGATGGGAAACGTTTCCCATTCTCTGAACACGTTTTCTCCCCAAAGAATACGATGTTGACTTAACAATGACAACCAAACAGAATTTTGAGGAGCAAGGAGTGCTCCCATGAATGAATTAACATTAAAAACCCGATTAAAATTACGTCTCTTAAAATCAGAGAATCGACAAATGAAAAAATTACAAAACATTCCAGTAGCACTTTGTAAGCTTCTAATGAATAGAGATTCATGAGCACTCAAATGAGGTAATAAACTGCTTTCTATTTCGATAAGATTCCTTTTGATTCTTTTAAAATCTCTCGAAGTGCATGAATCATGAAGAATTACTAGTAGATCCGCATCAGTCGAAATAGTAATTCGCACGTTTCTATTTACTAATGACCCAAATAAGACAATTGAAATTAAATTATCTCGATAATTACTCTCAAGAAAAGCTGTTATAGAATTCAGATATTCAAAAAATAAATGCCTATCCATGCTACATTATTTCCCCACTGATCATACTAAATTAATTTCGCAATAATGGAAATATTGGTGGAAAAATTCTTAAATTAGTATTTGAAGAAATTGGTGGTGATCTTATTGATTGAATTTGAAGGAATTACTTTTCGTTGGTTAGGTCATGATGGCTTTCTTATTACAGATCGTTCTGGTAAAACAGTATGTATTGATCCATTTCAAGTTGAGGGAGATTTTGATCCTGTTGATGTCCTTGTAAGCACACACGAGCATTTTGATCATTGTAATATCGATGATTTAAAGAAATTTGTGTCCTCAACAAAAACAGAAGTTATCGGGATCCCCATGGCTCGGGAAACTCTAGATCAACTAGATTGTAAGACTGTTCATTATGTCAGTCCTTCGGAAACACAAACCATTGCCTCTATTAACTTTGAATTTGTTCCAGCTTATAACATTAATAAATTTCGTGAACCAGGAGTACCCTTTCACCCCAAAGAAGATATGAAAATCGGAGTAGTGTTTGAAATGGAAGGGCAACGAATCTATCATGTTGGTGACTCGGATAATATTCCAGAAATGGCTGACATTCATCCAGACATTGCTCTCATCCCTGTGAGTGGTACTTACGTAATGAAAGCTAAAGAAGCTATTGAGGCAGCTAAAGTATTAAATCCAAAGTTAGCCATTCCTATGCACTTTGGAACCATTGTTGGAGATCGAGCGATGGCTGAAGAATTTGCACAAGGCGTTAGTTGTAAAGTTGAAATCCCCTCAAAAGAATGAAGAATAATCTTTTAGCCTTAAATGCCCTTTCTACCCTTTTACTACACCAATAGGTAATACTTGGACAACTTTGTTCACAACCCCAGCATCATGCATTGTATTTACTACATGCTCTACCTTCTTATAGGCACCTGGTGCTTCCTCAGCAACTCCTGCAAAACTATGAGCTCGAACCATAATCCCTTTTTGGGCTAAATCTTGGACAACAGTTTTTCCCCAATACTTTTTCTTAGCTGCCTTTCTAGACATACTTCTCCCTGCTCCATGACACGCACTACCAAAAGTTTCTTTCATCCCAAGCTCTGTTCCAGTTAAAATATAAGAAGAAGTCCCCATTGTTCCTCCTATAAGCACAGGTTGGCCAACTTTACGATACTTACTGGGAACTTGTGGATGATTAGGCCCGAATGCCCGAGTAGACCCCTTTCGATGGACTAAAACTTCTTTTCCATTATGAACCTCGAATTTACAAGTATTATGTCCAACATCATATAGCTGTTTGATGTCTTCGTCAAAAATTTTCTTAAAAGCTTGACGTACAAGGTGAGCTATCACCTGGCGATTCGCCAAGGCAGCATTTATCCCACAATTCACTGCAGAGATGTACCGTTCCCCTTCAACGCTTTTAATCGGAGCAGAACCTAATTCCTTGTCAGGTAGGGGTAAATTATACTTTTGAGAAGCTCGAACTAATTGCGTTGAATAATCTGTACCGATTTGATGTCCAAGCCCTCGGGAACCACAGTGAAGAGAAATGATTACTTGATTCTGAAACAAGCCATATGTCTTTGCAGCTTCTTCATCAAAGATTTTGTCTACAATTTGAAGTTCTAGATAATGATTTCCTGACCCTAAAGTCCCTATTTGGTTGTACTGTCTTTTTTTTGCCTTGAAACTGACATTTTTGGGGTTGGCTCCTTTTATAACTCCATTCTCCTCTGTATGGGTAAGATCATCTTCCGTTCCATATCCCATTTCCACTACATACGGTGCACCATTGACTAATAACTCATCTACTTTATTTATCTCTAAATTAATCTTCCCTGGTTTTCCCAAGCCTGCAGGGACAGTATTAAAGAGTTCTGAAATTATGTCTTTCTTCTTTGGTTCCAAATCATTTTTTGTTAGATTTGTAAGCATGGTCCTAACGCCACAATTGATATCATAACCAACACCTGCCATACTTACAACCCCTGTATCAATATCAAATGCCGCTACGCCACCAATGGGAAACCCATATCCTGGGTGAACATCGCTCATCGCAAGCATTCCTTTTTGGATACCTGGGAGTGATGCAACATTCATTATTTGTCGTGTTGCACTCCAATCGCGCTTATAATCAGCTCTGAGTTCATTTATTATTGCATTATCACCATAAATGAATGCAGGCACTTTCATTTTTCTTTGTTTTTCAATCGTCCAAAGATTAATCCTATCAGGCATTTTTTTAAAGAGATCGGGCATTTAAACATCCACCAAACATTGTGCAATCCAATAATTGTCTTTCTTTTCGATGAATAGTTGTGTATATGTAGCAGCTTTTACCTCAAGTTTTAATTTATGCCGAGAAGAATCAATGGGTTCACCATAGATCTTAGCGACAAGTTTATTTTTGTCAATGCTTTCTATTGTAAATTTTGAAAACATTTTTCCTTCTACGTCTTTCAGGAAAAGTAATTCACTTAACCAGGCTATCAGTAATTCATTTAGGTCATTACCTTCTACTTCAACTAATTGTGGTTGATCAATTTTAAGATCTTTTGTTTCAACCATAATCTCAAACATTGCTAAAGCAGCTTGCTCAAATGCCTCAGCTAAGGTTTTTCCTTTTCCTCGAATACCAATATCAGCTTGATGCTCAAAATATTCATATGGCAAAGTTCTTGACTCCGTTCAAGCTGTAAGTTTTTCGAATAGGATTATTAAAACCTAGAAGCAAGTAATAAGACCTTCTATTGAATCAATTAAGATATTTGTGTAGTGATTTCTCACATACCCAAATATCATTTTAATTAAAGCTAAAATCTTACACTATTTAGAAAAGCAATTTATTTTTCTATTTAAGTTATTAAACTAGTTATAATTTGCCTCATCTTCAGGACGAGAGATTGTTCGAAATATCCCTAGTTTTAATGCAAGTTTAAAACCTTCAGATAAGAAGTACTTAGATTTAGGGATATCCCCAATCCCTTTGTATAACTCAGCGAGTGTTAATTGAGCATAACATAATTCTTGCTCGTCTCCAGTCCCTAAAGCAACTTCCACAAATTGATGATAATCATCTATGGCTTCACTTATCTTCCCCTCAGCAAGTTTATACTGAGCCAAGTTTACCAAAGGGCCAATTATAAGCCAATTTGCATTTGATTGCTTTGCTTGAGTTATAGCTTGATTAAAATATCTTTTGGCTAATTTAGGCTTCTTCTGAGCCATCATTGCCAAAGCTACTCGATTATAGAGGATAGAGAGAAGAATCCAACTTTGAATCTCAACTGAAATATCAATAGCTTGATCATAAAATTCCAAAGCTCTTTGAATATTTCCTAGGTTATGGTGACAATGGCCCATGAGAGTTAATGCCATAACTTGAAAGAATCTATGAGGGTAAGATCGTAAATTAGTATAGCAGGTTTCAATTAGTTCCATGGCCTCGAAAACCTTTCCTTGGGCACGGATAGAATACGCCTGTCGTAAGTAAGCCCATGGAAGTAAATGAGCCCTTAATTCATCAGTAAACTCTTTTGAGTCTAGATGATTGTAAATTTGATAAAAAAAGTCAGAAACAGCCAAATAATCACGTTTAATAGAATAAATAAAAAGAGTAACACTTAGTATCTCTAATTTTATGAAAGAATCATAAAGATCCAAGTCAATATGTTCAAGAATTTCTAACCCTTCCTTGGAGTGGCCCTGAAATGCCAATCCTAAGGCATAATATAGTTGAACTCCAGGAATATCTTGTGATACGGCTGACAAAGTGAAAAGATCGTTTAATTTCGCTAAATCACCAGCAAAAAAAAGTAATTTTGCTTGGAGATATAATAATTCAGAATATTTAGGTTCATCAACACGTCTATCTTGTATGAATTCTTCATATTCCCGAGAAATCTGGTGAAAATCCTTTGTTTCCCAGTGATTTACCCTAGAAAATTCAATAATTTCCTTAGCTTGATCTGAAGTCAATCTTCTTAGATGTAGACTGAGTTCAGGAACCCTTTCAAACCATGTATCCATGTTACTTAACATTGATATTACTAAATCAAAAAGATATCTAATCTTGCATCGTAATCATTGAATCACAGATAAAAAAATACTTTTCACAAGCATGAAAAATAACAATAAATGAGTAATCGTCTTAACGGAGTTTTATTCCCATTAATAGAAGGAATTGATGTTGGTTCGTGAATTAAGATTAGAAGAGGCGCAATATCTAATAGAAGGCGCACAGATCCTGGGCACAGGTGGGGGTGGTGACCCAGTACTTGCATTAAAACGAGTTAAGGAGACATATTCCCAAGGAAAATCCTTTCAGATCCAAGAGATAACAGAATTCTCACCCACTGATATGATATGCATCATTGGAATGGTTGGAGGTGGTGTTTCTTCTCAGGATATGAAGTATATTGAAAATCTACCCACTACATCTGATAATGTGATGATAGAAGCTGTTAATTTACTGGAAGATCATTTAGAAACTGAATTTACAGGTTTTGTATCCACAGAGATGGGCCCAGGAAATATTGTGGTTCCCTTATGGGTTGGATCACTTCTAAATCGAGTTACAGTTGATGGAGACATGTGTGGAGGTCGTTCCAAGCCAATGATATCGATTAGCACATCAAATGTCGTTGGAATCTCAATTACCCCCCTTTCTATTGCCAGTATTTACGGAGATCGAATAGTTTTAAAAGAAGCGATTTCAGACAAACGGGCTGAAGATATTTGTCGTATGATTTCGAGATTGGCTAAGGGTTCCATAGGGGTGGCGAGATGTCCTATGTCAGCATTAGATTGTCAAAAAGGAGTTAAAGGTAAGACCATTTCATTAGCAATTCAATTAGGACGCAAAATTAGTGAAGCAGCCAACAATAATGTTGATCCCTTACCAGTTATTGAAAATACTCTAAATGCCCAATTAATCTTCACAGGAGGGGTTGAGAATTTTTCGAGAAATGAAACAGGAGGTTTTACGTGGGGTACAATTGTCTTGAAATCAAAAGCTCACACTTTGAAAATTTGGTATCAAAATGAGTACTTACTATCTTGGTTAGATGAAAAACAGTATGTAACTTGCCCTGATAGCCTATTAGTTGTAGATCGTAAAACTGGAAAAGGATTAACTCCTTGGAAAGATGATTTTCCTAAGGAACGAGAAGTAGCTGTTTTCATGAAATCTAGTGTACCTATTTGGAAAACTAAGAAGGGAATAGAGATATTTGGTCCTCAGGTTTTCCAATCAGGATGGATTTATCGATCTTTTACTTTTAACGACGAATAAAAAGGTTACAACGTTGGATTTTGATGAGCTAGAATCGTTAAAACATCTTGCTAAATCATTTTATTTCGAGGGTGGAGAATTAGGAGTATTATTAGTTCATGGATTTACAGCATCACCAACAGAAACTCTCCCCCTAGGGAAATACCTCAACAAAAAGGGTTATACTGTTTACGGAGTGTTACTAGCTGGCCATGGTACAAACTATCAAGATCTACCTAATTTCTCATGGCAAGATTGGTATAAATCAGTTGAAAATGGATTTGATTATCTTAAAGATCATTGTAAAACTATCATTCCAATTGGAATCTCGTTAGGAGCCTTATTATGCCTATATCTAACTCATAACTCTTCTAACACGATAATTCCGAAGTTATGCCTTCTAGCACCCCCATTCGCGTTAAAATCTAAATTAATAAGACTAATACCAATTTTAGGAGTCTTTCGTAAGTTTTTATATAAGGGGGAAGAAAGTTTACAATATTTCAAGGAACATAACCTCTATAGCTATATGTATCGTCCAACTGCCTCAGTAGTCCAGCTTACTCGCTTTCTCAAGCATTTGCGCGAACAAAAAATCTGCATAAACATACCAACTCTAATTGCGTATGGATCGTTGGATAATATGATCTCTATTCCTGCTATTATGAAAGTAAAAACACAAATGTTCGCTTCAGAAGCAAAGATTAGAATGCTTGAACTACCTAAATCAGGTCATATATTGACGGTTGAACCTGATTCGAAGGAATTATTTCATAGAATTGAAAAATTTCTTGAATAATCTTTGTACCTTATCCTACAACTTAAATGGCTAAAGGAAGTTGAAGAAAAATGGCTGTACCTTTTCCTTCCTCACTTTCTAGCCAAATTTGTCCCCCATGAGTTTCAACAATCTTTTTACAATGAGCTAAACCTATTCCTGTTCCCTCTATATCTTTGTTTTCTAAATTACTAGCCCTTACGAAAATATTGAACACTTTGTCCTTGAATTTTTCAGGAATTCCAATTCCATTATCTTTTACAAATATTGTAGCAAATTTAGAATCAATTTTTTGAGTACCCACTTCTATACGAGGTTCTGGTTGATCACCCATGTACTTTACACTATTTCCTATCAAATTACCGAAAAGCTGAAGCATCCTATTCTTCTCAGCATAAATTTTCAGGGATTTTCCTTTAAAACCGATTTTAATATTCTTTTTTTGGATTTGAGGCGAAATTATATCGTCAATAATCTCTTTTAAGTCTAATTTCTCTTTTTCTTGAGTTATTCTACCAATTCTTGAATATTCTAAGACCTCTCGTATCATACTTTCAATTTGTGCTGTATTCTTAATAATTCTCTCTAAATAATATTGGGCTTCCTTTGGAAGTGATTTCGAAAAATCTTCATTGAGAGCAGTCACAAATCCTTGTATTGAAATTATTGGCGCCTTAAGATCATGGCTGATGGTATACACAAATTCCTCCATTTCTATGTGTCTACGCTGTAATTCTTTCGTTTGTTCCCTCACTTTTTTTAGTAATTCCCGACGTTGTTCATTTTCTCGTTGAATTCGTTCAACATTAACTTGTAACTTATCATAAGATGTCTCAAACAGTGATTTTAGCTCATAATATGATATCGATTGGTTAATAATGTGAGCTAAAGTGTGAAGAAAATTGATATCTTCTTTAACTGGCATGAAAACGTTATTAAAGTTAATAAAGCCGAAAAAATACTCTGGAAAGAGGATAGTGCTTACTTTGATTGCAAAAAGAGACTTAATACCAAATTTACTAAATTCCCTTTTGTGTGAGGCTTCTTTTTTTGTAAGATAGAGAAATTGTTTTCCTGAATTCCACTTTGGATCCAATACTTTAGTCAAAAGAGAATTTAGATCTTGATTGCTTAATGAATATTCAGAAGATCGAACAACTACTATAGGAGTATCCGAAATATCACTTAAGAACAACAGATCAAAATGATATAAGTCTTTTAAAGCTTCAAATAAGATTTCAAGATAATTTTCTGGAGGAAGAAACTCATTTAGGTTTTTTGAGATTTTGAAAAGAGTTTGAACCTTCCGAGCTGGAGAAACACATTCTACTTCTATTTCGTCGTCTTTTTCACTTTTATGGATTTTACCCATTGAAATTCATCATTAACAAGCTTTTAGATCTACTTAAATCAGAGAAGAAATAACAGATACGGTATTTAAAGTATTCAGTACAAAAAAAATGAGCTTGACTAATCAAGATAAATTTGGGAGTCAGGAAAAACTATTGTCTCCTGATTGTTACGTTATTTAAAAGAGGTTATATGTAAAAATTAATATGTAAGATGATTCTCGGATAAAAAGCTTAAACACCCTCTACTTCCTTCAACTGAGGAAATTTTTGTTGCAATGTACGTTTGATACCATTTGCGAGGGTCATTTGGGAGTAAGGACATCCCCTACAAGCTCCCATTAATCGTACTTTGAGAACTCCATCTTCATAATCTACGAACTCTACATCTCCTCCATCTTTTTGAAGGAACGGACGAATCTCCTCAAGAGAGTTAACAATTTCTTCTTTTATAGCCATTTCTTTGTGATCTCCAGAACTTGATTTAGTTTCTGATCTACCAATTTTATGATCTCTTTATTAGAGTTTCTATTCTATTTCCGTTTTTTAGTTATAAAACTTGTATTCTTCATTTAATCCCTGCTCAGAAGATAGTATATTCAATTACGATGGTTAATAATAGATTCATTTCAAGCCACAAAACAGATTGAACAATTCAGGAAGCTCTGGGGTTGTTTTTTTCAGATTACTAAGAATCTTGTCTAGATTAATCATTCACCTTCGCTATTACAAGGTCTCCGATGTCGATAGCTGTTTCATGAAGTACTTTGAATAAATTCAGGAGAGAAGATAATTGCCAGACGACTTCTTTCTCAAGCTTGGAAATATCATCTTGGATTTTACTATGTTCGTCACGGAGTTCTGTAGTAATTTTTTTCTTAATTATTTCGGCACCAATAACATTCTGCTCAAAAAAATTATCTAAGCTTTGGGTTAACAACTCAGTAGTAGAATCACCAAGTAGCCTGATCTTTTTTAGAGTATCTGAAGAGAGCATTTTGTGCATATCGGGTATTTCTTTCACATTTCTAGCAAATTCAACAGAAGCATCTCCTAAATCCTCGCTATATGTTGCAACCATTCGCCAATCCAAGCAAGCGGGGCCTTTTAAATAAGATACCTCACGTTTGTCATCCGCCATTATCTTCAGCATTCTTACAATAAGAAAATAAAGCCTATTAACTTCAGTGTCACGATCAATAACCTCTCTAGCCAGTGCTGCATCACCCTTCAAAAAAGCGGTAATAGCATCATTCTGCATTTGATTTGCAATTGAGAAACATCTTTTGACGTACTTCCTTGGATTTTCCTTTTCTTCTCCTATTAGGAAGTGAAGTTCAATACTCTCTTGAGTTTCCCCAAGGATCTCCAAACCGATAAGTTGGCGACTTAGATCTCTGATGTTGCTTTTTTGAGCCAAAGTCTCTTTATTCTTAGAGACAACAGTAATAATATCACTTCCCAGAAGATAAGCAGCAAGAATGTCACGATTTACGTGATCAGATTCGATTATTCTTGTAACACGCTTTTGAGGTTCAAGTGAAGAATTCTGAGGAAAGATAATTAAATCACCAGTTGAGAGCTCTTTAATAATGACATTAGATCCCTTATCAAGCTGGTTACGTTCAGCCCATTCTTTTGGAAGGGAGATTATTCGAGTATCTCCAGCTCCAGTAACTTGAATTTTGCGAATTTCCATGCTTTTTCAAGATCCTTCTTTATCTGAAACTCCTTTTATTCAGGAATATTTTGCTTTAACGCCTTACTCTGACGTTTTAAAAGTCGATATTGAACGCAACGGTATTTGAGTGCTTTTAGTGCAAGTTCTTTTGTAAGCTTTTTCAGCTTTCCATTTTTTTATTCATTATCTATTATTAAGATGATTATTATTGATTGACTTCTTCATGACTTTTAGACACAATTTAAATGATTTTCATGGCAATTCAAATTTCTATGAGTTCATACCTAGGAATTTTACTTGTCTGAATTCCAGTTTCTGTTTTAATGACATCATCCTCAATTCTTACACCGAATTCTCCTGGGAGATAAATCCCCGGTTCGATTGTAAATGCATTACCTGGAGTTAATGGGGTTTGGTTATTCCCTACAATATATGGGTGTTCATGAACCTCCAAACCAATACCATGGCCTGTACGATGGGTAAAATACTCTCCATACCCTTTGTTTGAAATATATTCACGGGTTACGGAGTCGACCTCTGAAGGGAGCTTATTTGCGATCACTGCTTCTTTACCTCTTTCGTTGGCTGTGTATACTATATCATAAATTTCTTTAAAACGCCTAGAAGCCTTTCCGAACACAGTTGTAATAGTAATATCTCCCCAATAGTTTTTTATAGTCCCTCCAGCGTCAATAAGCACTACATCGTTCTTTTTCAGTTTTTTCTCCCCACCAGAGTAATGGGGAAATGAAGAATTTTCGCCAAATTGAACTAAAGCACCTGCTTTCTCTTTTGTACCCCAAAGTAACTTTTCTTTAAGGAGGACTTGAACCTCGATTTCAGTAATACCTACCTCCAATTCATTAAAGGTTTCAACAATTGCATCTCCTGATTTTTGTGACGCTTTAAGCAAGAACTTTTGCTCAGAATCATCTTTAACAGAGCGTAATGGATCGAAAATACACTCTGCAGAAATGAATTCTTTTCCTGAGATTTTTTTTGCTATCCTTTGATATGTGGAAAACCACATTTTTGGTTCTATTGCAATCTTTTTCCCTTCTTCTGAAGTCAAGAGTTCTGATAACATACCGTAGGGATCTGATGTCTCCTCCCATCCTCTACAATCTTTTATTCCCGTTAACCGCTTGATACGATCGACTTCAAAGTTTGGAACAAGCATTTTAGGAGAACCTTCGACTTCAATTATTCCTATAAGTAGCCTTTCACTCGGTTCTTCCATAAAACCAAAGGTATACCTGAAATTTATGCCAGGGGATATGATTAAACTTTCTATCTGGAATTTTCTCATATGAGATTTAAGCTTGGCTAATTTATTTGCAAAAATATTGTTTTTTGACATCTTGTCACCTAGCTAACATATTCTTTGTCCAATGGAACGATTCGTCAGTCTTTTAATCCTCTTTTACTTTTATTATTGTTGCATATGAATGATCCAACACTAAATGATTATTCGAATGTAGTCCAAAATTATCTTCAGAATGAACCATCTAGACATTTTGGGGATCTTGATTATCTTAGATCCCAAACAAAAGACGGAGTGATTGAAAAATTAATCAAACAGTTGAGAAATACATCTGGCCTCGATGATGAATACATCTTAGCAAGTAAACTTTTTTCTCAAATAATTACAGAAGAAATGGCTCAATATGATAATACATTAAAGCCAAGTTATCATTTTCAACGAGATCTTTTAATAGTCTTTTTTGGTTTATACAGGAAGGCTTTAGAGGAGGGTGATGATCAACAGGAAGCTGAACAACGAGTCGCTAAGATTTTATGGAATTATATTCAAAATAACCGCCTTGATAAAGTTTTAAACGCATTCGTACGGCATCGTCTCCCTATATTAACACCAACCAAGGATTTAGAACTTGTAAAAAAGTTCAAAGTTACTGATAATCTCGTCAAATTAGTGCAAAGAACTGTAATATCACCAGGGCGCTCTTATGAGCAATCAGCATATGAATTGGTTTCAGACCATATTTCCAAAGCATTAGATTTATTTCTTAAAGAAAAGTATGAGGAAATGACAATCTCTTTTAACACAGCTTACGAAATGATTAATGAATTTGAGGGTCAAGAAGCAGGAGCAAGATTTTCCTTCATGGTAGGCTCCCTTTTACGGCAAAGAAGCACCACTCTCACAGAGGGAATCCGTTTTCTTAATCAAGCTAAATCGCTTTATGAAGTACTCGAAGATGATTTTCGTCTTGCTGATTGTTATACTGAAATATCTGCTGCTTATTGGAGGCAGGGAATGTACAAAGAAACATTAAACAATCTCGCCTTGGAAATCGACCTATTAACAAAGCAAAAGAATAATTACGCAGTAATGATTTCTGAAGAAAAATTAAGTCATTTTTTTCGTAATTTAAGCCGTTTTAATGAATCTCAAGAGTGGGCTCTTCGACATTTAAACTCTACAATTCGTGCAGCAGATGAGAAGATGAAAGGATTATTTTTCCTTGATGCAAACCTAAACTACGCTGAAACATTAATTGGTTTTAATCAGTGGATGAAAGCAGAAAAACATGTTAATTTTGCAGAACGCACAATTAATCATCTAGATGTCTCTGATGAACATAAACAAAGATTAATTTTTGATATTTTTCGAATTAAAGGCCATCTTTCAGTCTTTCGTGGTCATTTTGATCATGCTAAGGCTTTTTTTGATAAAAGAAGAGAATTTCAACGTCAAATAACGCCTGATTCTCCTGTTTTCAATCGTTTTTTACGGGCAGAGGCTACTCTTTATCGAAATTTGAGAGATTTTTCTCAAGCTATCCGAACTATTCAACCATTATTCCAAAGCAAGGACTCATTGAATCCCCTTAATGTTGTCCTATTAGCAGAACTACTTGCTTTACATGCACATGAATCACAGGCCCTTAAACTCTTGAATCGTGCTGAGAGAGTTTTTGTCAAATGGAACTCCAATCATTGCCTCTCACGTATCTATATTAGCATGGCCTACATTCATCTCTTAACGCAAGACTTTTCTAAAGCTCAAGATTGGTATAAAAAGGCATTGGAAATTGGAAAAACAGATTTACCCGATTTAAATGTTGCAATTACAGCTAATCTGAATTTAGCTTATATAGAAATGGAAAAAGGCAATTATAAATTAGCAGAGAACCATTGTATGCTCGCAGAGGAGTACGCGATGATGTCAGGATCAAAATCCTTCATTCTTGATTCCAATCTCTTAAGAGCAAATCTTTGGATTTCCACTGGAAATGATACTGCAGGAATTAATTCACTAAAACGAATTTCAAAAGAAGCAGAAGAACTCGAGATTTGGTTTATATTGCATAAGGCAAATTTTAGATTGAATGAATTGTAACAATGTGAATTTGTTAATTGAAAAAATCTGTTAATGATTTTTTAGAAGCTTTCTTCTTTCTTCTTTGTTGAGGAGTCCCTTTACTTTTTTTCGCTTTTGTCCCCCTTTTCCTTTCAACCGACACCTCTTCTCTCTGTTTGGGGGATTTACTCTGTTTTTCTTTTTTTTGTATTTGAGATTCTTTCTTCCTCAATTTTTGTTGTTCTTTAATCTGCTCTAATGTTTTTTCATCAATCTTTTGGCTTCGGATACGCTCTACTTGAGGATAGAGTTCACGTATTCTTCTCTTTATCGCCCGATTTTCATCTTTACTTTTAACGAAGTAATCAATCTCCCCATTCCATATAATCTTAGTTTTCCGCTTTCCAGGTTCAATATCAAAAAATTGAAACTCTAAAGCTAGCTCCGCAGCAATTTTGGGATTATTCTGAAAAATAAAACGTAAATACGGGAAAAAATAACTGATTGCTTCTCGTGATGAAACATTACATACACGACCTACTTTTGCAGCAATCTTCCTTCCTTTTTTCTGACGAGACAAAGTAATCCAATATGATGGGACTTGTAACTGCCAATCTGGAAAAGCAGGCAAATTAGGAGTAGGAGTAATAGCATTTGCCAGTTCTTTAGTACAATAATTATAGAAATATGCTAATTGAGACCAAACCATTTCACTTCGAGCACGAGTTAAGGCTACATCTGCTTTTGCTAATATATCATAAACTTGAGCTATTTGATCGTAATCGTTTTTTGGTAGCAAATATATTGATAGATCACGAAGAAGAAGAAGAAGTTTGCCATAATCCATGTCACTGAGCATCCGTGTTTGACCATAAGCTTTTTTTCCATTTGCTTCTACGAATAAAGTCTGGAGAAATTCGCGAAAATCTGCAGTAGTATCTCTGTAAGAGATTATTTTAAGATCTTCCTCGGTTATTTCCTTTTTTCCTGAAGCTAATATTTGAAATGAATTAATTGACCCACGAATATCATTTTGACTCATTTCGATTAGTTTAATCAAAATATTATCCGAAACTGAAATGGATTCTATTTTTGCGATTCGATGTAGGATATTGAGGACGTCTTCAGGTGTGGGAGACTTAAACTCTCTTAGCTCACAGTACTTCCTTAGTGTCTTGAATTTTTGTGGTGAAATATCATTTGCAGTTAATATTAAAGGAATCCTTGTAGAATTGATAATATCTACAATCTCTCTCAATCCTCCCCTATCTGCAGTCCCACTAAGCCCATCTACTTCATCTATTAATAAAATTTGACCTATAATCTTTGTATCTAAGTTTTCTTTAAGAGAACTAAAAAGAGAAGCATTACGAACACTTTGAAGTGATTTCTTGTTTCTATTATCGGATGCATTCACGATTACAACGTCAAAATTTAGTCCATTTGCTATGGCAAGAACTGAACTAGTCTTTCCTATTCCTGGTGGACCATATAATAATATTGCTTTCTTAACTAGTTTGGATCGTAATCTAGGGTTACGAAAGCGATTTAAGTAAGCAATAATAGAGTTTACACTTTCTTTATTACCTACTACCTCTGAACGTCGCGTTGGTGCATGCTTTGTAACCCAAGCAGAACCCAAAAAATTTACACCTGTTTTTGTGCAACTGAAATCATTTTTGCTAAGAATGCATCTAACTGAACTTGAGGATTTGAACCAGTGGCAATTCGATAGTCAACTTCAGAAAGCATTGATAAAGCAGAAAATCTGACTGATTCGGGTATTTCATCTTCAGGCATCTTACCTAATTCTCTATTAAGATGTTTTACAAGATCCTGACCTGAAAGCCCATAGGATTCCATCAAGATTTGAATATGCTTCCGGGCTGCTGAAAAGTTTGGTTGTGATCCTAGACACTCCATAATTGCAGCCCTTACTTCAGTTGGTTTAACATAGCCTTGAACTTTGTATACTACCTCCACCGTGATTTCTGGAGTAAGAGAGGCAGAAGCTTGCAGAGCATTAATCGCTTGACGGAGATCACCCTCTGAACTTTCGTAAAGTGCGTTTAATGCCTCTTCATCTATTTGCAATTGCTTTTTCTTTGCGATATATTTGAGTCGTGACTTTATATCATCTATACTAAGTCCAGTGAAACGAAAAATAGCACATCGAGATTGAATTGGACTGATTATCCTTGAACTATAGTTACATATCAGAATAAAACGTGTGATTTCATTATAACGTTCCATTGTTTGTCTTAAAGCATGTTGAGCATCACTAGTCATCTGGTCTGCTTCATCAAGAATAATAATCTTATAACTTGAAGAACCTGATGGAATTATCCTTGCAAAATTCTTTATGTCTTGACGAACTACATTAATTCCACGATCGTCTGAAGCATTTAACCGTTTTACATTACTGCTACGTTCAGAGGGAGGATAGATTTCATTGACAATTGCTTCAGCACAAGTTGTTTTTCCCACTCCTGGGGGGCCAGAAAAAAGCATATGGGGAAAATCGACTCTACGTACAAATTGCTTTAGGCGTTCTACAATCTCTGTTTGACCAACTACTTCGTCTAAATTTCTTGGCCTGAATGATTCTGTCCACATTCGTTCAAGAGTGACCATTTTTTTCCCTAATAAAATTTGTTTTTGAATTTCTTGTATTGTATGTATTTATTGACACACTTTACTCATCATCTTCGTCCCAATCTTCGTTTGAGTCCCATTCCTCATCTGCATATACTTCTTCACTATCTTCTTCCTCATCCATCTCAGCTTCAGGTTGCATTGGAGCAAGAAGATATCCTAAAGTTATACCTGTTTCATTCGTATAGATTAGTTTCAGAGGATGATTTGTGCTAAACGCAAGATTAACAACTGCGAAGGATTGATCAACTAAGATAAGATTCTTGAAAGTATCAATTGAATATAAAGCTTCACAACGACCGTCACTAGTAATTTCAAGAGCTTCTGACTCGTCTGAATTGACATTAAGATCTATCTTCACTTCTTTTTTATCTTGGGTACTACTGAAGCTTAATTTTCCTGAATCAGCGGTTATCTTTACACTACCACCGATTATCGCAGCGTCTTTGATGAATTCAGTCAATGCGCCCCCTCGAAGTTTAGCATGAGCATCATGTTTGAGAGATGTTGGATCAGGAAGCGCATTCTCCTCCGCTAAGGTTAGAGGTAGGACAAACTGTCGCTTTACATGACTTTCGAAAAGGAAATTAAGAGTATCTTTAGCTTCATCTAGTTCTAAAGTTAATATATCATCTCTTCGTGCGCGTTGTAAAATCCTCTTTAAATCCTGCATTTGAATAGTAATGAGGTATTCTTTATCACATACAAAATCGTCACTAAAGTAGTTAGGATTAATTTTCAGATCGACCATTGCAAATCGGGACTTGTCCATGTTTCGGAGAGTTATACCATCTTGGGGGGTAATTAAAAATGTCCCATCATCCTCTAAAACAGCAGCAGCGGCATTCAAAACTTTGGTAAATAAATCTAAATTCTCCACTTTTATTTTAAGAGCCATTGATTTAACTCCTTGGTGTGTATTGGATATAATAGTCAAAAATATTCAATTCAACTATTATTATTTAGCTAATGTTTGATTATATGAGCATAGTGGTGATTTTTTAGTTCACTATTACATTCTTTCTAAGGAGTGAAATATGCTTCAATTAACTCTGGGGGAAAAGGTGATGATTAAAATGATTAATTCGTGAAGATTTGTCTGAATCGTGTTAAAATACGCATTCCTAATGGTTCACCTTTCTCCGAAACGATAAATTTGCCTTTTTGACGCACAATTAATCCATTAGAATGTAAAAATGAGAGATTATTCTTGACTATTGTCTTTAAACCCTTGGATATCGGTAGTTGAAGCGCTTTAAGAAGATTTTTAATGTTCTGACAGATTTGTTTTTCTGTTAACTCAAGATTGAAAACTGTCATCATCCCCAATAACAATAGATCGAATTCAATTCCTACATTTTTGAGGAATTGCGTATTAACAGGATGTTTATTCTGAAGAGTTTTTGCTTGTAACATTTTCCTTAAGACTGAGTATATTGATCTCTTTTTAAACTCTCAGAAGACACTTATTTCAAAATATTTTAGATTGAAAGGAATTATTTCGAAACTTTAGTGCTTGTATTTTTCTTGTTCAGATATGCGTGGGGAAGAGAATTTAAGTAAGAGAAACTTGTTTCTCTGTATGGAAAAGAAGGGATCAATTAGCTCGCCTGGTAGAATTTGTCTCTTTGGTGAACATCAAGATTATCTTGGCCTTCCTGTGATCCCAATGGCAATCAATAGGCGATTAAAATTACATTACCAACTTAATGAAAACTCCACTCATGTAACTTTTTGTAGTAATCAAGTAGATCACATTGAAACTATGTCATATAATCAGAAACCAAATAAGTTTGAGTCAATTTACAGTTATCTAATGGCAGTGTTTAGCTATTTCTGGGATCATATGGATCAAAAAATGATTTCAAAATTAATGATTGATAGTGACATTCCAATCAGAGCTGGTTTATCATCATCAGCGGCTCTTTTAGTAGCATCGACATTTTTATTTAATAATATTTTAACCCAAGAACATATTTTAGAAGAAATTGCAGAAATTGCATACTTTTGTGAGCATGAAATATTAGGGGTTTCATGTGGTCGAATGGATCAATATGCAAGCTCTTTAGGAGGAATTTTCCATATGACATCCCATAAAAATCCAAATATAGTACATTTACGTCTAAATCGTGAGGCTTTTTTTGTCATTGGAGACTCAAGGGTTGAAAGGAAGGCAGATATTCCATTAAAAACTGTTCAGGACGACATTTTTGAAGCTTTACGTATCATGAGCACTCCAAATCTTTTGGAACTTAATTTACGGGATATTAAAGCAAAAAGGTTATCGAAAAAACATGAGAAAAGGCTAATAGGTGTCATTGGGGTTCGTGATAATACACTAAAAGCCTTTGATGAATTTAAAAAGAATAAACGGGACTTAGAATACATTGGCAGCCTTATAACAGAACAACAGAATCTTCTCAAGGATAACTATGAAGTTTCTCATCCTAAACTAGACAAAATGTGTCAAATCTCTGAAATCAATGGAGCTCTAGGGGCAAAACTAACAGGAGCAGGTTTCGGTGGGTGTATGTTTGCCTTGTGTGCTGATAAAGATACAGCACTTAGAATAAAAAATAGTCTTCAAAAATTTGGTACTTCATTCATTACTAAAATTGATTCAGGTGTTAGAGAGGATTAATTCCCCTTCTTTAGTTGTTCAATTTTCTTTAAACCATTTATTAAATGATCTGCTTCAGGTGGTTGGATTGGGGCTTTGTCAACTCTAATTGGGTTCCCCCTCTTTGTTACTTCCCCAATAATTTCCGCAGGAATATTTTTTCCCCTTAAAAAGGCAGCTATTGCGTCAGCTTTACTAGGATTGCAAATAAATATTACCGCTCCAGATGAGATCAATTTATAAGGATTAACTTCTAGAATATCAGCTAATTTCTTCGTAACAGGAGCAAGCGGTATTTTTTCCGAGTCTACTTCACTTCCAAAACCTTTCGGTGCTAAACATTCGTACAATGCACCAACAATCCCTCCTTCTGTTGCATCATGAACTAGATGGAGTTCATCATGCCACTTACGATTACAATCAATGACCTGATTGGAAATATCTAAGGCCTTTCCTATGCTTAACCCTTGTTGATACCCTTCTTTTCCTAGGAGATTTGAAAATAAATCTTCTGCTTCAGATAGTAATATTCCTGTGCCTTCGGCACCAACCCAGCCTGAACATATAATTAAATCGCCAACTTGAGGATCTCGGGGAATGTAGTAACTAGGAGGTACAAAACCTATCATACTAGCAGACAATATTGGATTCTTAACGCTTTGTGTAATCTCTGTATGTCCCCCAAGAATTGTGATGTGCTGTTCTCTACATGTTAATGAAAGATTTGATTGGAGTTCTATTAATGATTTCCTTGTAGAATTTGGGGGTAATAAAATAGTGACTGTAATTCCGTAAGGTAATGCTCCAGCTGTAGCTAAATCATTTTTATTTACAGTAATAAGATATTTCGTAGGATTTGGTGTTGGGAATGTAATAGGATCCGCTTTATAAACTAGATAAGGAATTTCTCGCGTATTGTATAATTCATTCACCTTTTCTATAACTGATTGAAGATCCAGAACTGCAACATCTACTCCCTCCTCTGCAGTCTGTAATACTCCTTCATTTCTATAACCTTGTTTCTTGACAAGCTCAACAAGTAATGACCAAGGAGCTTTTCCTAATGGCAGAACTTCCATTATATTTCAAGTCTAGTAGAAAATAATTTAATATTTAAATTTTCAATATGTATGAAAGTTGGAGTACTTAATTCTGGGAAGACCAAGGTGAACGTGTAATGGTAAGAGAAAAACCAATATTCGTTGAAACTCATTTCCGAATTACTCCATCTCAGATTCATCAAAACCTATATTTTTATTACCATGATCCATCGAAGAATTATTTCCACTTAAAGAATACAGGGGCAAGTAAAGGAGAATTAGAAGCAGTTCAAACGAATTTACAATATTGGATTGATCAAGATGATCTCTTCATCAATAATCAGAAAGTTCAGATGATTATTCAAAATTCTATCTTAGAATTCCAGGAAAATAATCCTATTTTTCCTTTTATTATGTTTAAAATACTGTCTCAACCTTACAAATTCAGAAAAAACCTGAATGAAATCCATTTGTATGCAAAGCCAGAAAAACTGCCTTATCCAGCCATTTCATGCTGGAAGACGCAAATTGGGATGATTCACTCAGTAGAATCAAATTCATATAGCGTTACCAACGATAATAAAACCCATTTAACATTTTATTTAGCTAAAGGGGAGATTATCGGTGGAGATGAAAGAATCTACATAGATGTGAATATGATATAGTAATAAAAAATCCGTTTCGAAGGCTTTTCTCTCAGATATGAAGAAAATACTAATAAAAAAAAAATAAAATAAAAAATCCGTCAAATTGAAAAAGGTAATAATATCGGTGTAAGAACACACCAAATAAGATTTATTAAATAAGGTATGAGATATTTCTTCTTGTTTCAGCTTATATAGTTGGGATTATATAATTTGGCTGAAAGTTTAATCCAAGTGATCCTTGATAGCACCATATTCGTTCTACCGTTATGGTTTGGGAATGCTGCTCCCACTATCCTAGGAGGAGGTGCACCAATTGATGGAGGAAGGTATTGGAGGGATGGAAAGAGAGTTTTAGGGGATGGAAAGACTATCCGAGGATTTTGGGCTGGTACACTCGTTGGAGGAATTATAGGGGGATTTATTGCTGGTTTAATTGCATGGTTGAGCTCTTTCCTTCCAACCCCGATTTTTTTAAATGATAATCTCATTTTAAGATTAGTTTACCAAGATTTATTAGAAACAGGAATTCTGTACAATTTTCTATCCGCTTTCAATCTCCGAGGGCTTTTTTCCAATACAGTGTTCTTAGGTTTCTTTACTGGAGGATTAATGGCTTTTGGAGGTTTAATTGGAGACTTAATTGGATCTTTTATTAAACGCCGTAGTGGTATTGAAAGAGGTCACCCATTTATTTTCTTAGATCAACTTGGATTCTTAGTCCTTGGCATGCTTCTCGTATATCCTTTGATTCCATGGTCCATAGAATATCTTATTGTCCAAGTTCCCATAACCTTCATTGTACACATTGCTGCCAACCTTTTTGGATATTTTACAGGTATTCAGGAAGATCCTCTTTGAAATTTTCTACTCATTAACTATATATTGACACTGAATAGATGTACTCGGGAAATAAACAGTGTTTGAGTAACAATATAAACCTAGAAACATTTTTCAAGTCAACTTGACAGGTATAATTGGATAATCACATCTCAGTGATACAAAGAAAAAACTGGAAAACATTGAACTACAAAGAGAATTACAAGGAGAGTAGCAATTTTGGCAGAGGAAAATACTGTTTTCATCGGAAATAAACCAGTAACTGCTTATGTAATGGCATGTGTGACACAATTTAATCGTGATGCTGAAGCAATTGTCCTAAAAGCCCGAGGTAGAGCGATTAGCCGAGCTGTAGATGTTGCTGAAGTCCTAAGACGCAGGTTTATGAAAGATCGTGTCGATGTTACAGATATTCAGATAGATACTGAACAAATCGAAACACGCGAAGGAAATCTATCAAACGTTAGCGCGATAGAAATTACTATTACAAAAATCTAGTACTTTTTTGATTTGCTAGGGTAATTTGGATTTCATCCGTTAAGAGAAAGAGAGAACACTCTATAAAAATTCTAGGGGAGGCTTATTCCAACTTTTTTTTCTTTTGATTCGAGATTTTTCACATTTCGATTAATCCTCTGAAGATTTGCATAAGAAAGAATGTTATATTTTAGGTAAATGACTTGAATTAGAAATCTTTTTTACATAGATATTGTTGCAAACATATAATCTGGATAACACAGTTGAATATTAAGTTTTAATTTGATGAATAATCCAGGGTGGTAATAAATGAAAGTTGTCGATCAGGTTTGTGAGAAAATTAAGCCCAATTTAACAATAGATTTTATCTCAGGGAGGCAAACAGTTAAGGATTTCCGAGAAATGCTTAAGCGTATTGAGTTCACTCCTCATGAACGTAAATATCTCGGTTCGAACTTTCGTTTTGTTATCACAAAATTAGGGTTATTTCAATACCTTCCAGAAATACAAGGTAATGAGGACGCAGCCGTTTTTCAGCTGATTGAAGTAGTTGTTGAAGGTTGGATTACATCAGGAATTGTTAAAAATCGCAACGAGGCTGTTGCACGTCTCATTCAACAGATAAAAGAGAGAATTCAAGAGAGAGCAAGTACTTTAATCACTGTGTCTGAAGTCGGAGATCTACGGATTATGATTCAGTCATTGCGGGAGAATGTGTCAAATTTCTGGGAAAAATCTCCTGAAAGAATTCCTGAATTCATTGACCAGTTTAGGGATGCGCTTTCAGAAACCAGTCAATCCTCTCGATTGCTTTATGATATTGCAAGCTTCAATCGAGAAGTTCGAGCTAAAAAAGTGAAATATTTGGAGAATATTCACGAGGCAATTGATGAATGGGAACAACGATTATTTTTAACAAAATGAATACAGAAACTCTTTCTGGAAGGAAGCTTTGCATAGGAAAAACTTGGAAAACTGAGAGTCATCGTATCATACTTGATTAAGTAACTGAAGATCCACTTATTTTTATTCGGGATAATATCAAAGAAAATCAATTCTTAAATTTGATTTGAAGTAATTAGAATCTAAACCCCTAATTTGGTATTTTAGTTATTAAAAAAAAAAAGGATAAAACCAGACATTTTTTTCTTAGAATGAACATCCCAAAATACGTATAACCTCATTACGTTGTTCTTTTTCACATACAAGGCTTCATGAATATTAGGAGAATCCAAATTGAGACTCTATGAACATGAATCGAAGAGAGTTTTTGAACAGAGTGGTATTCCTATTCCAAAGCAATTTGGAGTTGTTCATTCTATTAATGAAATTGAAAAGCTTGACTTAAAATTCCCTGTGATGGCGAAAGCTGCTGTTCTGATTGGGGGACGAGGAAAAGCAGGGGGAATAAAAAAAGTCAACTCGTTAAAGGAAGCCATCAACATTACTGAAGAGCTTCTGAAATTGAGGATTAAGGAACACCCAGTCCAAACAGTGTTTTTTGAGGAAGCTGTTGAAGAACATGGAGCCTGTTACTTGGGAGTAACAACAGATCCGAATACATTCAATAATGTGCTTATTGTTAGTGCCTCTGGAGGTGTAGATATTGAGGAAGTTGCACAAACTCGGCCTGAAGCGATTATAAAGAGGGAGATAGTCAACAATGATCGTTCATTACAGAATAACATCATAAAAGAAATTACAGACATACTTGCTCAGGATCTGCAATTATCTAGTAAACAGAAAGAAATTCTTGCTATAATTATCAATAAGGTTTATCGAACGTATCAAGATATTGATGCAAAACTTTGTGAGATTAATCCTGTAATAATAACACCTGATAATATTGTTGCGGCAGATGCGAAAATAGTTTTAGATGATAACGGTTTATACAGACAAAGTAAGCTTCTAGAATCTTTAGGAATTACCAGTAAGCGACATGATGTTGCTGAACCAACTCCTAATGAAGAACAGGCATATAACCAAGGATTTCCATATGTCGATTTACTTCCTCCTGATGTAACAAAGGAGAAAGATAAACTATACGTGGGTATTGTTCCAGGGGGAGCAGGTTACGGAATTTTCTCTATAGATGAAGTTATGAACATTGGTAATAAATTCTTTGATGGGAAAGTAGTTCCGATAAATTTTATGGATAGTGGAGGAGGACCCCCACAAAATCGAGTAGCTCAAATGTTCCATCTCCTCATGGATTATCCTCTGACTGACATTATAATTACATCGAGGTTTGGAGGCATATCCAGCTGTGATGTGTTTATCAGAGGGTTAATTCAAGCTTTCAGAGAGCGTCATCGTAACAACCAACGTTTAATTCCAGTTTACGGTAGAATGGTAGGAACTGACCTACCATCAGCTAAAAATTATCTTGAAAAAGCTAAAAATGAGACCCCCAAGGCTTTACAGATGATGGAGATTGTTGTTGGGAATGAACAAATCATGGCTGATGTGATTAAGGAAGGAATCAAAAGAGGGTTCGAGATTAAGAAGGAGGCATCGGCATGAAAAGGATTTCAGTAGACCAAGGTGTATTGTATCACCTTATCAAACAAATACGACCAGAAATTGCTTCTTATATTCAAAAAACTAAGAAGATTGAAACAGTAATCATTGGCCTCGGAAGTCAAGGTACAAAGCATGCAGGTTTGATGAGAGATTTTGGGACTAATGTAACAGCTGGAGTTTCAGTAGGACGAGGTGGCACCCGAATTCATGAAGTAATTCCTGTTTATGACAGAGTCAAAGAGTGTCTTAAAGAACATCCGAATATTGCAGTAGCAAGCATCTGGAGGCATTATTCGGGAGTGAGAGATGTAGCTATTGAAGTCATTGAGTCAGGAATCCCCATAGTAGTCTTGATTAGTGAGGGTATTCCCTTAAAAGATGTTAGAGATATAGTTGTTGCAGCAAGAAAACACAACACCTTACTTTTTGGTGGAAACACACCAGGGATAATTTTTCCACCCGAAGGAATAAAAATCGGGATGCTTCCTGATATCTTTTACCCTGAAGAAAAAAGTGAAGGCCAATTTGGACCCCGGGGAGTTACAATTATTTCTAGGAGCGGTGCTATTCTTTATCATCTATCAGATGCCCTGGCAAGTGCTGGTATTGCCCAAAATGCTGTTTTAGGAATAGGAGGAGATGGGGCAATTGGTACAAGATTCCTAGATATTGTCCCACTTATTCAGCAATATCCAAATACAGATCTCATCGTGGTCGCTGGAGAGATTGGTGGAAGTCAAGAAGAACTTCTTGCCAATGATATCTCTGCTAATCCAAAAAAATATCCAATACCAATTGTCGCGTTAATTTCTGGAGCAAATGCACCTACAGGAAAGACAATGGGACATGCTGGAGCTATTATTACTCCTGGTCAGAATTATGGCACTTTTGAAACAAAAAAAGAAGCTTTTGAGAAAGCAGGAGTGACAGTTGTTAATAGTCAATATGAATTAGTTGACACAGTCAAGGAGATTTTACAAGGTTGGAAATATTTTAGCGTTGAAAGATATCAGGAAAAAATGACAAAAACATGGGAGGAACCCCCTAAAAAAGTTGGATGGGCTACTCTTATCACTAATGTTCAACCAAATAATTTAATTATAGCAGGATACCCCCTAAAAAGTATAATAAAAAAGAAATCCTTTGTTGAAACAGCTTACCTTCTTGTAAAGGGAAATTTTCCAGATACAGAACAGATCAAGGATTTAGAACAGATTGCCTTGAGAGCTACTAAGCTCCCCGTCCCTGAAGTACATATTACTGAACATGAAGACATTTCGAAAACAATTGCTAAATCTCTGCTATTGGATGAAATATTGACTAATTACTGCATTCAACAAAGTAAGAATCCTCCAAACCAATTGATGTTTTGTTTGGGCCGTGTGGCTGGATATTTAGCGGCAATACTAGGGAATAAAGATATTCTGGAGAATATTGACACAGAACAACCATTCTCGCATATTGTATATCAGGTTCTTACTGGACACTCCGTTGTAGATGAAAAGAAAGCAAGTTTACTTGAAGCAATGATAGTAGCTAGCGTTGATCATGGAGTAACACCACCATCAGCTCAGGCAACGATCATTGCTGCAACAGTAAGAGCTGCTTATGAAGTATCTGTTGCTCAAGGAGTTAGTGCGATTACGGACGTTCATGGAGGAGCAGGAGCAAAAGCTGCACAATTTTTTCAGAAATGTACTAAATTAGCGAGAGAGAAAAACCTTGAACTTTCAGACGCTGTTCATGAAAATATTAGTCTTTATATGAAGGAAGGGAAAAGAATTCAAGGTTTAGGGCATCGATATCATACTCGTGATCCTCGACGCGATGTTTTGTGGATTAAAGCAAAACACGCAGGAATAGCAGGCGAATGTGTTGAGATTTCAAAAATTGTTACAGACATATTCAAGAGGGTACGTGGGATAAATCTCCCCATTAATGTTGATGGAGTTATTGGTGCCATAATTGCAGACATGGGTCTTAATCCAATACTTGCCAAAGCAGTGTTTATATATGGACGGATAGCTGGTTTATCTGCCCATTATTTCGAAGAGATCGCTTCTCAACCCCAAATGCGTAGGATTAATTTCTCAGAAGCAGTATATAAAGGAGAAAAAACAAGAAAAATCCCCACATAAAAAAAGACTTATTCTAATTGATAAATAACATCCAAATGAGTACCATCCCGATATTCTACCAAGGTTGTTATGTTATCTGTCAAATTAGCTTCAATTGGTTCCTTTTGACTGACTGCTTCTTCTTTCAGTTCATCAATTGGACGAATGTTTAATCCAGCATCTTCTAATCGTTTATTCAATTTTTTTCTTTTGGAATTTATCGCCACCCCGCCATCTGTTACGATAACATCTATACAATCCCCTGGACTAGAAACCGTGACCACTTCATCAATGATACAAGGTACTTTACGTGCTAATGGCAATAAAATCATACTAATCTTTGCTCTAGCGGCATCTTGATGTCCCCCTATTCCAGAATTTAGAGTACCATCACTAAAAGTATTTACATTAACGTTAAAGTTTACATCGACTTCTGTAGCCCCTAAAGCGGAAAAATCAGTATTATTGGCAATGCATCCTTTGTTGAAAGGATTGTATGCGTGATCAATTGATACTTCAACATGATTTGGATTATTCTGAAGAGATTCAATTGCTTTTAAATCAAAAGATTGAGCGTCATAGATTGTTTTAAATAGTCCATCTTCCAATAACTCTACTGATTTACCTGCAATCCCACCAAAAATATAGCTACCTTCCAAATTTTTATCAATCATTAAATCTTTCAAGTATT
The DNA here is from genome assembly GCA_020353515.1 of Candidatus Heimdallarchaeota archaeon. Classification (GTDB taxonomy): domain Archaea; phylum Asgardarchaeota; class Heimdallarchaeia; order Hodarchaeales; family Hodarchaeaceae; genus Hodarchaeum. The sequence continues at coordinate 4,059,404 of CP070695.1, read as the reverse complement.
TTGTGGTTGCTAATGACATCCCACCTGCACCTGCTTGCCAGTTGAATCCTGGCTGTAGAAATCCAGAATGATACATCACTTGAACTGCAGTTTCAGCAATTTCAAGACGGGCAGGTGATAATTTTCTGCGTAAACTCCCTGATGTAATTTTTGTTGGATCACCTATTGAATCTACTTCTAGAATCGCATCCACACGACTAGAAGGGATACTGACCTTTTCTAGAGGCCTATCTACAACAGTATCAGTAACTCCTATAACAACATCTGCATACAGAGAATCTGTTTCAAGAGGATAACCCATACTCCCAAATGCATTTTTACCTTCTATTCCAGTCAAATTACCAAGAAAATCAGCTGTGGATGCCGCTATAAAAGCTACATCAATATGTAAGCTGCCTTCTTGAACAGCTCTCGCACGTCCACCATGAGATCTAAGAATGCTTGGAACAGTTACTTCTCCTCTTGATAATGCTCTACCAATAGGCCCATTCATACTGCCCTCAATTCGTCCTACAACACCAGTCTCAATATGCTCCAAAAGAGGTGAATGAACTGGGAACAAAGCTGTAGAAGCAAGTGTAATATTTTTAATGCCGTAAGAAGCGAAAGCATCAATAATAGGTAAAACTACTCCATCTCCTTCCCGTAGAATATGATGAAATGAAATTGACATACCATCGAATAATCGAAGAAAATGATGTCCTAATAAGTGGTCAACATCGTCATAAAATCGTTTTGTGTCTCTCGTAACAACATAAGGTTGGTATTTTGTACCAATACGACTTCTTCCTCTTGTTCTAGAGGCATGAATACCTTGATAAGGAAGAACATCAATTCCAAATATCTTTTCAGGAAGAGTTCGTCCTAAAATGTTCTGAATCAACTCATAACCTTCTGGAGATGTGTCCTTAGTTAATATATAACATTGGGGAGAATAACTCTGAGGAATTAAGGGGGATTATTCTCATAAGCTTGACGACCAACTTCAAAAGCCTGTAGGTTAAGTTTGAAATGTTTAGCCCTAAATTGCTTTTTTAAAGCTGTTTTTAGGGAGTCAACAGAGAGGGGAAGTTCAGGTACTACGGATAGAGCTCCTAACATAACTATATTCTGAACTATCGGCATTCCTAGGTTAGATGCAAGCTTAGTCGCATTAAATGCAATAATATTCGAACTAAAATTTTTTAAAGCCGATATAATAGATTCTATTTCAGGATAGCTACTTTTTGTCAAAATGAAACTAGGAGAGGGAATAGGATGAATGTTAACAAGAAAAATTCCATTAGGTTTGATAAAATGAGCATATCGTAAAGCTTCAGTGGGTTCAAAAGCAAGGATTATATCTGAATCCCGTTCCATAATTAGTGGTGAATAAACATCCCCAAAGCGTACATTTGAAAAAACGCTACCACCTCTTTGGGACATACCATGCGTTTCCGAGCCATGAACTTTAAAACCCATGTCCACAGCGGCATTACATATTATATCTGTCACAGAAAGTATTCCCTGTCCTCCTACTCCAGCAAGAAAGATTTGATATTCCATTTAATCACCTAGAATCCCGATAGCATCCAGATCAAACAAATTTGGTAGGAATTTTATCTGTTCCTTGGAATAAAATAGGTGCTCTTATCATTACAGTTACTATTCCATGAGCAATTATTTTCTTTTCTTCATCCGTAATTGTTGCCTCAGACACACCTATAGTCTTTCCAAGCTTGAGACAATGCCCATGAGCTAGTATTTTCCCTTTTTTTGCACTCGAAAGGTAGTTTATTTTCATTTCGATTGTTGTTGCACTATAATCTCCCTCTATCCGAGTCACTGCAGCTAAAGTTCCTGCAGCATCTATCAATGCAGCTAAAACCCCTCCATGAGCAACACCATGCAATTGTTTATGATTATTTTGAATTTCGAGTTCTAAGAACGACTCTCCATATCTAAATTCATTTAATTTGATGTTCATGAAAGAAAAGAATGGACTGGAATTTATGAAAGGTACTATCCATTCACACCACTCTGGATTTAACTGTTTCATGATGTTCTCCCTTTAGATCATTTAACCTCATTTTCTGGTTTTGTCACAATTACGTCATAAGGACATACTGCGGCACACAATCCACAACGTGTGCAGAGAGACTGATCAATCATTGGAATGGGTTTTCCTTCCTCAGTTGTTGATCGATCTGACCAAATGATAGCAGGACATGCTATCATGTTAACACAGGCGTAACAGCCAACACAGCGGTCTACTTCGACATAACAAATAATTTTTGGTAACCCTTCCCTCCGCGTGGATTGAATTACACATTCTCCTTTAGATACGATTACAGAAACTCCTTCTTGTTTAACAGCTTCCTTAATAACCTTTATAGATTCTTTTGGGTTATAAGCATCAATATTCGCGACTTTTTTTACACCTACACCTCGGGCAGCATTCTCAATAGCTAGAGTCTCGACAAGAGAATGAGAGGTAATAGATGAAGGATTTGGTTGAAAACCAGTCATCGCTGTAGCGGAGTTATCAACAACCAATAACAAGAGGTTACTTCTGTTATAAACCGCATTTACGAGGCCTGGTAATCCAGTATGCCAAAAAGTAGAGTCCCCAATTATTGATACAACTGGGCCTTTTAAACCAGGGCTATGAGTCAATCCAGAACCGATACCTAATGAAGATCCCATACAAATGGTCACATTGCCAGCAGAAAGCGGAGGGGCAACACCTAAGGTATAACAGCCTATATCAGTTGATACTATACGGTGCCGTCTAGGTATAGATTTATTTAATGCATAAAAAGTTGCTCGATGAGGACACCCAGGACATAAAACAGGTGGACGAGAAAATATCAAATTAGATTGATCTTGTGGTATTTCGAGAGGTAGCGAATTAAAATTCATTACTCTAGCTAAACCATCCCAAACCTTCCGAATCGTTAGTTCACCATAAGAAGGGGTAATTTCTTCTCCTCTTCCGATTATCTTCTGTTGAAATCCAATTTCAAACGCCAATTTTTTCACAAAAGTCTCTAAAACATCATCTGCCTCTTCAACAACAATAATTGTGGAAGAGGAATATTTCTGTAAGAATTGAGTAACCTGATCCCGAGGAAAAGGATGAGAAAGACCTATTTTCAAGGTGGGGTGTTTTAATCCAAGTTTGGATAATACTTCTTTCAGGTAATTATAAGCCGAACCACAAGTAATAAATGCATATGTTTCATCATTCCCCTCATCTACCCGATTCCAAGGAGTTTCTGCGATATATTTCGAAAGATCGTCAACAATCTGCAAAATTCGCTGTTTGTTTTGACGGGCATTGCTAGGTACACACACAAATCGCTTGGGATCAATCTTAACTGATATAGTTTGACGAAACTCTGGAAGAGCGATAGGATCGAGATGAATATCAGCTCGAGAATGAGAAATCCTGGTAACCGTTCTTAAAATAACTGGTACTTGGTATTTCTCACTGACACGAAAAGCGTCTTTTAGCATTGCTTTAGCTTCTCTAGCATCACATGGTTCAAACATAGGGACATTAGACATCTTTGTATACCAACGATTATCTTGTTCATTTTGCGAGGAATGCATGTGAGGATCTTCAGCAACAATTAGAACTAGTCCTCCTATCACTCCTGCATTCACAAGGGTCATGAAAGGATCAGCTGCAACGTTCAATCCCACATGTTTGCACACAAAAATAGCCCGATGACCCAATAAGGAGAAACCATAAGCGCATTCAAGAGCGACTGCTTCATTTGTACTCCATTCGAGATATAAATTGTACCCAATTTCCTTCAAGAATGGTTGAGCAGCATATAAGGTATTGGGGATTTCAGATGAGGGAGTCCCTGGATAAGTAAAAACACCAGCCACACCAGCTTCTATAATTCCTCGAGCAATGGCTTCATTTCCTAATAGAACGAGAGTCTTATCACTCACATTCTCAAAAATATCTTCAATTCTTGCCATTATGATTTCATCCGTGGGAAGAAAAGTAATGAATGTCTTTAAAAAGCTCAAATAGCAAATTTAATATATATTTTAAGGAGGTAAAGTCAGTGTTAACCTATTGAATAAATATAAAGTAACTATTGAAAAGTTTACTTAAGAAAAAAGTAGTTGACTAAATTCTAGCGTAAAAATATCATAGGGGTGCTTCAAGACTATTAGGAGAAGAGGCAATAGACAATGAAAAAGGTTTTCCTTATCATGGGGGATTTTAATAAAATACTTAATTCGATGTGCTTTATTCTGCTAAAGTCAGATTGCTTGGAAGAAACTTCAATCACATCCTCAAGCAGTCCAGTACTAGCGTTAATTCAGTTAAAAGATATTTTTATTCAATTAAGGACCAAGAGGTTAGATTCACATTGAAATGGTTACATTTAGGAGAGATCCTACATATCAATGCTTTCAAATATCCCAATAAACTTGCAGTTAAAGATATTAACCGTTCATTCACTAATAAAGAGTTTGATGAACAAACTAATAAATTGGCTAATGGTTTACTCAAAAGAGGTTTACGCAAAGGAGATAAAATCGCAGTTCTATCAAACAATTCAGTTGAATTTATGGAAATCTATTGTGCTGCAGCAAAAGCAGGATTGATTATTGTTCCCTTGAATTTTCGACTTTTACCCAAAGATCTTTATTGGATTGTATCAAATGCAGAATGCAAAATGGTAATTGTGGAATCTCGATATTATGAAATAACAATAAATAATTGGGATTTGGTCATAGATTTTGGATTAGACAAACTAGATCATATAGTGATAGGTGATATCCCCGTTACGGAAAATTGGAGCTACTTTGAAGACATTATAAAGCAAGGGGAAGAATCTTATCCGTCAATCGAAGTAAACCCAGAAGATCCATGGATTTTATTGTATACTTCTGGCACTACAGGGAGACCAAAAGGAGTTGTTCGTTCTCATCGTTCGTATATCTCTTTTTTCCTTATCAATGCAGCTGAATTTTCTTTTACTCACGAGGATTATGGTTTAATCCTAATGCCACTCTCACACGTGAATTCCACTTTCTATTCCTTTGTATTTACCTATGTTGGGGCTCCCGTATATGTCCATAGAGAGTTTGGTTTCAATCCAGAAGAAGTTCTGCAAATTTTAGATAAAGAGAAAATCACATTTACTTCGCTGATCCCCACACATTATAACTTAATATTAAGCCTTCCAGATGAAATCAAAGAAAAATATGACCTTAGCTCGATTAAAACCCTTTTGACATCCTCTGCACCAGCTACAAAACAGATGAAATATGGTGTAATGGATCTTTTCAAAGACGTACGCCTTTTTGAAGCATATGGTTCTACCGAGGCGGGTTTAGTTACGATTTTAAGGCCTGAGGATCAATTCAATAAAGCTGGATCTATTGGTCAGGAGTGTATTGGTTCCGATCAAATTAGATTATTAGACCCCGAGACTCGAAAGCTAGTGTCCCAAGGCGAGATCGGGGAATTATTTTCACGCAGTCCAATGCAAATGACTAGTTATTATAAACTAGCAGAAAAGACAGCAGCAAGTATGGATGGAGACTTTTTTAGTGCTGGTGATATGGCTAAAAAAGACGAAGACGGTTATTATTATTTGGTGGATAGAAAAGCAAATATGATTATTACTGGGGGTGAACATGTATTTCCATCAGAGGTTGAAAAGGTCATAACAGCACATAATACAGTCTTGGAATGTGCTGTAGTAGGACTTCATGATATAAAATGGGGGGAAGCCGTCACAGCAATCTGTGCTCTGACCCTAGGCAGTGAACCTTCCGATAGTTTAGCCAATGAAATCAGGGAGTATTGCAGACAAGAATTACCGAGGTTTAAAGTCCCAAAGAAGGTAATTTTCATTGATTATGACGAAATCCCTCGAACAGGATCAGGTAAAATTGTCCATAGGTTGCTACGTGAACGATATAACGAAGAACAGAACACCTAAGTATTAGACATTTTCTTGTTTTTTGTACATATTCAGGAAGTTATATGAAAATGAAAGTTGAAGACGTAAAAAAGATCTGTGTAATGGGTGCTGGTTTAATGGGTAACGGCATTGCACAAGTGTGTGCTCAAGCAGGTTACGAAGTCACCATGAGAGATATTGAAGATCGTTTTGTAGAGAATGGTCTAAACACAATTAAAAAGAACTTATCTCGAGGAGTCACTAAGGGAAAAATGACCCAAGAGCAGATGAATCAAGTTGTGAATAGAATTAAAGGTACTACTGATCTAAAAGCCGCTGCATTTAACGCAGATGTCGTTATTGAAGCAATCATTGAAAACAGAGATTTGAAAAGGAAAGTTTTTGAGGAATTAGATGAAATCTGTAAGCCTGAGTGTATATTCGCCTCAAATACGTCATCCATCTCCATCACAGATATGGCTTCTGCAACGAAACGTCCCGAGAAATTCATAGGAATGCATTTCTTTAATCCTGTTCCAGTTATGCGCTTAGTTGAAATTATTAAAGGATATGATACATCAGAAGAAACCTACGAATTTATTGATGAACTGTCAAAGAAGCTTGGTAAAGAGACAGTACTAGTCAATGAAGCTCCTGGGTTTGCAGTTAATCGTTTACTCCTCCCATTTCTATTGGAAGCGATTTTTACTCTTCAGGAAGGTGTAACAACCGTCGAGGATTTAGATAAAGCAATCAGTTTAGGTCTGAATCACCCAATGGGGCCACTTACATTGTTAGATTTCGTGGGCCTTGATACAGCACTTTTCATAGCAGATTACATGTATTCTGAATTTCAGGACTCAAAATATCGTGCTCCAACACTTCTACGAAAAATGGTTCGTGCTGGCCATTTTGGGAGAAAATCAGGGAAAGGATTCTATGACTATACCAAGAAACCACCAGAACCACACCAATTTAGATAGTACAATAAATCTCCCAATCCCTTTCTTTTTCATAACCTCCTCTTCGTTTCATGCGATTCTAAATTTATACTTTCACCTTCGATAATTAGGATCTTTTTTGTTTCACGTTGACGTTATTCTCCCAATATTCAAATATTCTTAACACAGTCTCGATTACAAGATTACTATCAGAGATTGTGACGTGAATTGGTGTTTTTTGAGACTCACGATGAATACACCTATTCCGAAGTATGCGTACAGTTCCTATCCAAATGTCGATATTATCTGGTGTAACTCCTATATTATTCAGAACCTTCTGCATTTCAGACGGTTTGATAGATGAAAGTGGTTGACCATACTTTCTTTCATAAGTCAAATAAAGTAGCTCTTCCAAGCTCTTGAATGACCTGATTATACTTGCTTCAGGACTGTGGTTACTCATATCTATTGATTGCTCTAAAAGATCCAATATCTCCTTACGAATAGTCTGTAAAGTCCCTAATCTCTGAGAAAATTCGAGCTTAACTTTTTCAACATTAGCATCTACTGAAAGCTCATTGAAAAGACAGGAATACAAATTGACAGTAAAAGGAGAATAATCCCCCCTTTTCTCATGTTTTCTCTTTTCAGCATCTTCATGGATAATTAACCATTCCCCCACCTTGTGCAATTTAGATCCAATAATTACTTCAACATGGTTTTCGATGTCAATGCTTGGGTAATTAAGTGGGAGACAGTTCGAGAAACAATTAATCAATGGACTAATGTCTACTTGAGACAATGCATTTTTCTTAAGATTAATTTGACAGAGGTTTTTACAATGTTGTAGAGGTGTAAGATCAATTTTTTGTAATTGATTATCCTTCAGGTTTAGCTCCCTCAACCCTTTACAATAACTGAGGGGCTCTAAATCAATTCTTTTTAGAAAATTATTACTAAGATCGATAGTAACCTCAAAATCACTCCAATTTCCAAGGGGAGATAAATCAATCTCTTCTAGATTGTTATTATTCAATTTCAATTTTAAATGTTGAATCTTACCAGTCTGAGAATTCTTCAAATTAATTTCATTTATGTTAGAGAGTTGAGAGAGATCTACTTCTATCAATCTCTGATGATTCAAAGGAATTATTATTTCACCAGCGTTTTCTCCATCCAACCTTCCTCCATTGATTACATAGGCGCCTAAAAACTTTTTTTTTATAGTTAATTGGAATTTTGATCCATCATTTTTTGTGCCTCCGACTATCCAGATGGGATTCTTCTTCCAAAACAACTTAACACATCTATTTCTAGTTAATATTTCGAATTAGACCTTATTAACTTCAACTATAATTGCTGCCGCTGAATCTCCTGCAGAACATCCTGTAAAAAGTCCATAACCCCCATTTTTCAATGTTAGCTCTTCAATGAGTTCAATGATAAGGCGCATGCCTGTGGGTGCTTGAGGATGCCCCCATACGAGGGAAGAACCATAATTATTAATGGATTCATGCGCTATCCCCATTTCTTGGCTGAAATAGACGTCATTCACAGTAAAAGGATTATGCATCTTTGTACATGTAATGTCTTCCACAGAAAGCTGAGCTGATTCCAAGGCATTTCTTGCTGCTGGAACAGGAGCCATTGGCATAAATCCTTTTTTACTCCGAGCTTGCCCATAAGCAAGAATTTGGATCTCAAAATCCTTATCGAGGCTGAGCTCATTAGCTTTTTCTTTAGAAGTTAAGATCATCCCGCAATTTCCATCTGAAGGATGAGTTTGTGCTCCATATGTAACAGTACCTTCCTTTAAAACAGGTTTCAACCTTGTAAGGCCTTCTGCAGTTGTTGGAAAAACTCCTTCATCACCTTCAACTGTAGCAATTGTCTTTTTCCCTGATTTAACTTCGATCGGGGAAATCATGAACCTCCTAAGGAACGCTGAATTGTCCTTTAAAGCATCGTTGTATTGTTTATAGCGTAAGATTACAACTTCTTCCTGCTCTTCTCTGCTTATTCCTGCTTCTTTTGCTACATTTTCAGCAGTTTGAATCATTGGGTTTTTTGCATAGGGATCATATCCAAAATTATCCCACACCCAATTTTCTACATCAGCTTTTCCCCCAGGAGCAAGGGGATTCGGATAGAGAATATGAGGTCCATTACTTGTGCGATCACAGGTCACAGTTAAGATACATCGGTCGTGGAGACTAGCCTCGACCTCAGAAGCAGCATTAGCGATGATTCGAGCCGAAGTCGCACAAGCTTGGGCAATCATAGGTCCTGTAATCTCAGGAGCTCCGATCATGCCTGCAAACCAAGTTTGACCATAAAAGCTATGTTTTTGAGGTATTGTTATACCAAAGTAAAGAGAATCAAAGGAGTTTAAAAATACATTCCGGTCTTTCAAGGCCCTGGTTGTCATTTCAGCTGCAAAGGGGATAGCATTTAAGCTCGAGAAGCTCCCCTGCCAACGAACAAAGGGACTGGACCAATATCCCCCGTAAGGCACGTATGTATTTTGAAATCGCATCAATCTTCACTCCTTGGGTTTTGGGAGAACAGCATCAATAAGTTCTTGATTAAATGGATGAGCTTTGGCTATTAGATTTCGATATTCTACAAAGTCAATCACATCTTTTCCAGTCTGCTTTCGTTCATTAAATGCCCTAAAACCTAATAAAGCCTCCGTCATCATATTTACTGATAACCAATGACGATTTGCAAGCTTAGTTTGATCCCAAAAGAATTTCTTTTTCATTCGGATACCATCAATGGATTTCATCAAGCATCCTGGGAATAGATTAGTGAAAGTCCAGATAATTTCATCTATCGCTTTGTCTAAAGGATTCAAATCGATTTCACATCCTTTCATTAGTTCTCTTCCTTTCTTAAACTCCTTTCCAGAAAGAAATTCACCATATATTATTTCACCATCTTTGATGTAACTTTCTGTGTGTACCGTTGGGTTTCGTATAAATTGACCTTCAGCATTTTTAAGGACTGGAACAACCCTGGTGATTAACCCGAGTCGTTTCATCTTATAAGAACTCCACATTTCACAAGATACACAGTTATACATAGCATCTTCCAGGCCTAACATCCAAGGTAGAAAATCTGTAGAACCACCATCTGGTGCTGAGCCATGACGTGGCCCCGCTTGACCAAAGATCGCGGTATCCGCTGAAATGGTCAAATCAGCAGCCATTCCAATTTCTTGTCCTCCTGCAACCCTCATACCATTAGCTCTACATATAACAGGCTTTTTGCAGTTTAAGATCGCATCAACCATGCCATTAAACAGATCCATATAGAGTCCATACTCATTGGGTTTTCCTGCATAATACTCTGCATATTCTTTCGTATTACCTCCAGTACAAAAAGCTCGATCTCCTGCACCCGTAAAAACAACACAAACAACGTTTCGTTCCATTGAGGCTCGTGAAAAACCTGCAATGACTCCTTTAACCATTTGCGTAGTATAAGAATTATATTGTGCTGGATTATTCAATGTGATCCATGCTGAATAGAGCTCTTCTATTACCTCACCTTGAGGAGTGACTAATGGTTTAAGTTCATATGTAATACAGGGAGGTTCAGTTCCAAAATGTTCGTCTTTCCAAAGATCATGGTTCTTCAAGATGTTCATCCTTCTAAAAATTGTGATTTAGTTAGGGACTGGGAAAAATGCCATTACATAAAAATTCTAGGATGCGTTCGAGTAGAAAAATTCTCTGATACATGTTAATTACTTTGAAGGAATTAAGGAATCAAATCTTCATATTTTGATTCCTATGGTTCATAACGAGGCATCTCACATCGTAATGGTTTATATTTTCGATATCCCATTACGTAGGATCCTTGAATCAACTTTTGAATCTCATTTGTTCCTTCGTAGATACATGCTCCCCGTACATTCCGCCATAATCTTTCAACGGGATAATCACTGGTATATCCATAAGCACCATGTATCTGAATAGCTCTATTGGCTGCATCAAGAGCATGGGTAGTAGCAAACCACTTCGCCATACTTGTTTCCCGAGTGTTTCGTTTTCCTTGATTTTTCATCCAAGCCACTTTATACACTAGTAGTTGAGAAGCGTCATATGCTGCTTGCATATGAGCCAAATGTTCTTGAATCAACTGAAATCTTCCGATTTCCTGACCAAACGCCTTTCTTTCATGAGAATATCTCACTGATGCTTCTAAAGCTGCTTTAATTGTGCCTACCGCCCCCGCAGCGACAGTAAACCGACCATTATCTAGTGCGGACATACAAATCTTGAAACCTTCACCCTCATAACCCAAAAGGTTGTCTTCAGGAACTTCCACTTTATCAAGAAATAGCTCTCCTGTGTTTCCTGCTCGAGTACCTAATTTGTGATGTAAAGAGGTAGTAGTCACACCAGGAAAATCACGTTCGATAATAAATAGGGAAAGTCCTTTATAACCAGATTCTCCTGTTCGCGCTAGAACAAGGAAATTATCTGCAATTTCAGCTAGGGAAATCCAAGTTTTTTGACCTGAAACAATATAATGGCTACCTTGTTTCTCCGCTCGTGTTGTTATATTTGCCACATCTGATCCACAGGAGGGTTCAGTCATAGCAGTCGTTCCAATCATTTTACCATGATTTTGAGGTACGAAATACTTTTCTTTTTGCTTATCATCTCCCCATTGATAAATTGTGCATGAAGTTAGAGCAACGTGAACAGAGAGGACAGTTCGGAGTGAAATATCCCCCCTTTCAAGCTCTTCACAAGCTATCGCTAATGCTAGATAATCCATTCCTGCTCCTCCATATTTTTCAGGGAAACAAATACCTAGCAACCCCATTTTGCCCATTTTATCAAGTGGAGGAAGAAATTCCTCATTTCTATCATATTCTTTAATCTTTGGCGTTATTTC
>CP070695.1:4009559-4047531 GCA_020353515.1 Candidatus Heimdallarchaeota archaeon | reverse complement strand
GTATTTACCTGTTTTCAATATGATTTTTGGAGTAATGTTTAGATTATTTTGCTTTTCTAAGAGTAGTAGATAAGCCTCGCATAATAACTTCTCTCTGTTTCTCCAGTCATCTTCTTTCAGAATCTTGATTAGAATTGGTTGCAGCTTGTTTGCGATGGGTAATTGAGAAAATGCGAGAGAAAGCCATTTGGGATAAGGTATGTATGTGTTATGAAGTAAGAACGTTAATCGTATAATATACCGTACAAGCCTGGAAGCTTCAATTCGGGATCCCAAATCGTCACCAATCATCCCAGTTCGGCCGACAAATGCAATTTCTTCTGTTATATGATCCCATTCAGCCATGAGCTTGAAATACCAAACATTCTTTGGAAAATAATGTAACGCTGCTCGAGCCTTATCTAGCTGTCCAAGCTTGTTATAGAACACTTGTCCACTCGTAAACTCTAATAATCTCTGCTCTGACAACATCAACCATTCAATATCTGATAGTTGAACCGATTGGATGTCGAGGTGTTGGTTGAGATAAGATTTTATGGTATAAATGTCCACTCTATGATTTACGAGGCCCGAAGAAATAGGTTCCAATAGCTGGGTCATGGAATCCTGTGGATCTGGGTCACTCCAATTTGTTGAAAACCCATGAAATTCATAGGGTAATTCTTTACTGAGTACAGAGTGTATCTCTTTCGAAAATTTTTTATGATCAGTTTCACTGAGAAATAATTGAATTCTAGGTCCCCAATGATGATCTGTGGAAATCTCGTCATCGAAACCAAAAACTTCTGACCCTGAACCTATTAGTGAGGCGTCATATTTTACTGTAGCGAAGTGTTTCTCAAGAATACCTTTCACTACTTCCTCGAAAAATCGTCTGCTGAGATCTAATCCTTTGATAAAAGAGGATGCCATAAAGAGAAATTCTTTCTCTCTACTATAAATAATACTTGAAGAGTCTACCATAGACTTTTTTTGGTACTATTGTTAGTACATGAGAAAACGATAGAAAAACTTAAATAGCTGAATCCTGAGAAAGATCCCGCGTTTTTTCCGGCTTAAAGATAGTAAAACGTATATTTGAATCAATTGAAATGAAAGTTCAATAATAATTGACTGAATATTGAAAATATTCAAAGTGTGCTTGTTAAATTTACAAAGAAACCTAATAGATGATAATTTATGAAAAAACATTTTCGAATGATTATATTAATCGTTTTAATGGCGATTATCGCTGGAATGTTCTTTTCTAGTGGATTCGCTCACTATACTAACGAATTTTCATACAAGAAAGATTCCGTAAGAAATTCTAACCAGTTTACAAAGAATTTTGCCACTTTAACTAGGCATGGTGGCCCGGTATGGCATGTAGCTTTCTCTCCTGATGATTCAATGTTAGCTTCGGCTAGTGCTGATGGAAGCATTAGATTATGGAATATTACCAATGGTGAAACAATACATTTACTCCAGGGGCATTATTTTCATGTTTATTCTGCTGATTTCTCTTTAGATGGTTCGATCCTCGCTTCTGCAGGCTGGAATGATCAAAGAATCAACTTTTGGAATGTTTCAACTGGCAAGCTCTTGAACACGTGGCATAATGCCTTCAGGGGTTTTCGATTGAAATTTTCACCCATAGAAAAGTCACTACTCGCATACCCTCAAAATAACTCTATTATTTTAAGAAATGTGACCGATGGAACGATGTTACATAATTTAACAGGGCATTCTGATCTAGTTTGGAGTGTTGCCTTTTCACCTAATGGTTCATTACTAGCATCAAGTTCTGCAGATAATTCCATTAAGCTATGGGATAGAGCTACAGGCCTTGAGTTAAGGACTCTTTCAGGACATACTGATCAAGTATATACAGCCTCATTTTCATCGAATAATTCTATCCTAGCCTCAGGCGGCCCTGATGAAACGATTAGAATTTGGAATGTTAACACTGGAGCTCTTCTTCAGACCTATGAAATCGATTACCATGTTTTCAATGTTGATTTTTCACCTACAGACCCCGATGTTTTAATTTCAAGTGGGGGTGTACCACCAGATCCAATACAAAGTACTCCCGTTCAATTATGGAATATTACAGAAGGAGAAGTCTTAGATGAGCTTATAGGACATACTAATACTGTAGTCGATACGGCATTTTCCCATGACGGGACGATTCTGGCATCCTGTGGAGTTGACAGAACTATCAAGCTTTGGGGGGATTATCCCGAACATGAAATTGCCCCCTTTGTGTTGGACTGGCCCGAATCGACTCCTGCTGAACAAGGTTTGGATGCTGCTGCATTGAACCAGATTCCCGAGGAAGTCGATTATCTTGATAGTTTCCTCATTATTCGGCATGGAAAATTGGTTTTCGAAGAGTACTATACAGGATCCACGTATCAATTCACTCCAGAGTCCAGACACATGTTGTTTTCAGTAACAAAAAGTTTTACTTCCGCCCTCATTGGAATAGCGATTGAGAAAGGGTTTATTCAGGATGTAGATCAGAAAGTGTTGGAATTTTTCCCTGATATGACGTTTGTCAATGTCGACTCTCAGAAAGAGGCAATGACTCTAGAACACTTGCTTACTATGACTACTGGCTTAGAGTGGAATGATGGTCCTGATCATATCCTGATGGCTAGAAGCCCAGACGCCCTTCAATATGTTCTTGATTTGCCTATGGAGAATGAACCTGGGACAGTCTATAACTATAACACAGGGGCATCCCATGTCTTATCTGCCATTATCCAAGAAACTACTGGCAATACTACAGTTGAATTTGCGCAGGAATACCTTTTCGAACCATTGGGGATTCATCAAGCAGATATTATCTGGATGACCGATATTCATGGTCGCGTGCACGGTGGAAACGCACTGTATCTCACCCCCCGTAATATGGCTAAATTTGGCCAGCTTTATTTAAATAATGGTTCTTGGAATGGCCAGCAAATCGTCCCTGCTGATTGGGTAGCTGCGTCCACTCGTCCACATGTAGCTCCTGCAGACACGGAGTTGGCAGGTGGCGCAGGATATGGGTATCAGTGGTGGACTTTTGAAGAAGGGATTAAGTCGAAAGCAGGGTATTCAGCCGTTGGGGCAGATGGTCAAATCATCTATGTGATGCCCGAAGAAGATATAGTTGTTATTACGACCTCTGAAAGATGGCGTGATCCTAATACTGTTCCTAAATATGTTGGTTACGCAATTGAGGATGTCCCTACTAGCACCATGACGTCTGAATCTACCTCCTCCAATACGACTAGTTCATCGTCCAGCGAACAAACAACGACTAGTTCCAGTGGTACACCTAGCACACCAGTTTTTCTGGTGCTTACCAGTCTAATCATAGGTGTCATAATCTTTAGGAAGAGGAAAGGTTACTAGAGTTCTTCCCTTCCTTTTTTTCCCTTTTTTTAGCTATAATCATTAGGTCACTCTTGAAATGACAATTTATGGTAATTTTTTAACACAAAGCACGCTCTGAAAGTCAACCATTTAGAAGGGGCTTTTTTAGCTTCAATATCTACCAACATGGGATTTCTAAAAGCAGTCTGATTAACCCAATAGCCTGAAGCATCCATAGATTTCATTATGTGTTGAGTAGCCTCTTCAAATTCCTTATGAATGGGTATCTTACTCATTGCAAGCCAATATAAGGTTTCAAGGGCATCTGAAGTATATGATTGAGGAAACCCGAACTTCAACCAACTCTTTTTTATTTCTGTTTTTTCAAGCACTTCAGGACGAGATAAGGTTTGTTTTCTAATTTTTCTAATCTCCTCACTTTTCTTTCCTCTAATCAACTTATGGTATTCTTTGGCCCCTGTAGGAATATATCTGAAAATTCTATTCTCTATAATTTTCTTCACAATAATCTCAACTGCTTGATTTATGCCTGTATTCAAAATATCTTCCTTTAGCGTTGCGTACATTGCTAAAACTTTTGTCAGAGCCATCTGACAATCAGGTAAGAGAGTATATAATGGTTCAGGAGAACAGAACGCACCTTGTTTCTCTAGAATAAGATTCGTAAGGAAGTTTATTCCTTTTTGAGTTTTTTTATCATTAATTTCAAAATGAATTAGTGAACGAATGATATTTGCTGTCAAACATATAAGGGGAAAATTAGATCCAATTTTATGAGTGAAACCTCCTTCTGGAAGTTGATAGGAGAGGATTTGTTCCCCCACTTGACGGATTAGTTCATCTGGATTTGCATTCATATCGCATAAGAAAATAAATTGCCAGTAATTACCAGTATATTTTTTGTAGGGGTTTTTTGAGTCACTCCAAGTTCGATCGGGTTTGATCAAGGAAATTAGTCTTTCAATTGGTAGATAATCATTCACTTCCTTTATCTCATTGGTTGAAACTACTTGATTGAGTAAGAATTTCTTCGTCATATTTCTTACAGGGGGATTGTCGTCTTCTAATAACCAATTAAGAGTTTTATTTGGCAACAGAAAGGATTTCACAAATAGTCCTCGGTTTAGGTAATTAATACGTTATAAATAGTAAAAACTTCTTCTTCTTATCTGTTTTATGCACCTTTCCAGGTAGAAATAAACATCCGTAACGTTTTATATAAATTCTCAAACACTGATAAGTACGCCACTTCAAATCCATGACTATTCTTACGTATATGTCCAATACAGGCTGCTTGTGGACTTGCACCAACATTCCCTGCCATCCCTGCATCACTCCCACTTGTAGTATAGACTAGATGTTGTAATTCCGTTCCTGCGTTTTCCGCAGCTTCTGATAATGCCTTGATTAAACCAGGGGAATAGAAGAAAGTTCGGTCTCGGATACGGATCCCAGGTCTACTATCCAACTCCATAGGGGATTCGGAGGCAAAAGGACAACCATCCACTGCAATGAAGTACGTGGGATTTAACGATTGAGCTAGATGTTTTGCTCCAAAGCAGCCAATCTCCTCCGTAGTTGTGAACGCGATAATGAGATTCACATAAGGGGTAATATTCTCAGTTTTGATTGTCTTTAGCAGCCGAAGGAGGGTAACGACTCCTATTTTATCATCAAATGTCCATGCTGCGATCATGGGATCACTTTCCTCCCCAAACAGTATGGGGCCTCGGTCTGACTGGAGGGGCACTATCAATGTCCCTGGTTTGACTCCATATTCCTGAAGTCGTTCTGGGGGCAAACCAGTTATGACCACAACATCTCTCCATTCTAACCGTTGGGTACCCCCTGCTGTATGCCCTGATCCCATAGCAGTCACTCCGTGAACCGTTTTCTTTTCACCTAAGATTTCAACTGGCCGTTCCCCAAACTTCCACGTAAGTGTGCCACCTACTCGCTCCACATTGAGTGTACCATCGGTATTTATCTTTGTCACCATTACCCCAATTTCATCGATATGAGCTGCTAGACAACAGGTCTCCTCACTCTCTTTCTGTCCTGGAATCTGCACATATACATTCCCTGCGTAGTCCTTCATGGGACTATACCCCCATTCCGCACATTTTGTAAAGATATGATCTGCTAGCCTGTGTTCCATTCCTGATGGGGACGGAATCGCCAATAGCTCTGAGAAAAGTTGGATTATTTCATTCTGGTTCTGGTTTTCATACATTCAAGTGCCCTCTTACTACTAAACTGATGAGACTAGATGTTTAGTGACAAGTGATGAAGGTATCGATAATTTTCTTACAATTGTTTTTCTAAGGAAGAAACGCGAAACATAAGGTAACTACTAGTAAGGTGATGAAGTAGTAAAATAACCTCTTTTTATTTCAGTTGATGACGTCGAATTACAATCAAAAGGGTAATTATAAAGAATAAAATAGTTACCCTCTGCAGAAGCGGGAGAAACGATGATAGATTAAGAAATAGTGCCATTCTTTGAGTGGCCACAGATGTTGAGGATAGATCCATACTCTCTTCTTCCTCCTCCAATGTATGTGTAGTGTCTGGATACCAGTATGAGAATGATGTTAGGGGAAGAGTGGCGCTCCAGTCTATTCCAGGGTTCCAATAATTATCCGAAAATATATTATTTTCTCCTTCATCATAAGCTTGAGATTCAGAGTGCCCATTATGGATGAAATAATTGTCATAAATCTGATTATGATGGGAATTCTCAATATAGATGCCATAACCCGTATTGTTATGGATTGTATTCCCAAGAATAGTGTTATTATTAGAGTTACTTTCTAATTCGACTCCATGGCTATTGTTACAAAGATAATTATTCGAAATTTCATTTTCGCTTGAAGAACTTAACCATATTCCATTGCTATTTAAATAACAGGTATTATAGATAATTATATTCTCTGAACCAGCTGATGGTCCAAGCTCAATCCCATTAAATCCATTGCTGAAGCAGGTATTATTGGAGATGATATTTCTATCACACTCAATAATTAGCCAAATGCCAGCTCCCATGTTATCTTGTACTCTATTCCTATCAATTTCGACATCAGAACTTCTCACTAAATGAACCCCATCTCGGCAATTTTTGACCAAATTATTCCTTACGGTACCTTGGGTGATGTTAACAAGATAAATACCAGAGTTGCTCTGATCAATCCCAGACAAAAGATTATTTCTTACAATAAAGTGGACACTGGTATTTTCTATACGAATTAAAACCTCACTACTCGTGATGTTGTAACCTTCAATTATATAGGGATTGGTAGGTGTTCCGTTGCCAGCCCAACCCTCAGTAATGGCTTGTTCAGTAAAATTATTGTCGCTTTCGATAATGATGGGTGAATGATCAGTTAAATTGATAGGTACATTTATCGATTCCCATTCACACACGTAAGGCCGTTCTTCATACACTTGTAAGTCAGGCCATCCTCCATCATTTCTTATTCCAGCATAATCTTCTTGCCCCGCATCAGCAGGTTCTCCAGAATCCCAATTTGTATAAGTTACTGGCTCATTTGTTATCCAATGCCATTCTCCTTCTGTTTCCTGATCAGTAAAACCAATAAGAGCCTCACCAATTTGAGCCTCGGAGACTAAACTAGCTACGAAATTATTCTCTTCTTCGGTTGCTATTGTGACTAAATGCCCCCCGCGCATCTCACAGTCTACACTAGCCTCAAGCCATGTTCTAGAAATAGGAATCAGTTCATATTCATGGCCATTCCATTGATGCCTGTTGAACTGATTGTATTTTATGATATTATTCGTCTCTGTGTCATATGTGGGAAGCTGACTCATATAATCATTCTCCAGTAAAACTGTGTGAGGCCCTGATATCAAGAAGAAGGTAGTTATCAGAAGAATAAGTAACTGAGACGTTATCTGTGACAACAATGAACCTCTCTCGGACTGGATAGTCTAAAACGTTATATTTTTACGTTAGTGTTATCCCGAAACCACACATCTTTATTGAAGTTTTCATTTTCAAACCAAACAGTTGGAGGATGGTAATGTTTATATATGAGGTTAACCAAAAAAGGTTACCTGTTAATCGTTTTTGGTTAATATCAATTCGATCCTATTGAAGACGTAAAGGAAGGAAAATATGTGAAACGAAAAATATACACTATGACATCCGTATTAATGGGAATTTTTTTAGGATTTTTAATGATTTGTCCGTTGAGTCAGGGAGCGGCAGTGATGGTCTGGTCAGAATCTTTTGACACTGCAGATGAGTGGGAACTCCGAGGATTCGATTTTCTTAGCATGCGAGCGGGGGAAGACAACTTAGCTTGGAATCCTGATTATTCTCCCTCAGTTAAGGATGGGAAGTTACAGATGCCCAATACTCAAGAGGAATGGCACTCCAGTCAGGCGGTTCATAATAGTACAGTCGCGTATGGCACGTGGAGTTTTGATTGGTATGTCAACGCTGGTGAAGACCATCAAGCTTATGATGTTGTCCTCTTCATTGCGAATAATTATATTCTTACTGAACAATCTGGAGAAATCCCCTTGAATATGACTGGGTATGGATTGGTGTTAAATTCAGGTGACAAAGGAGAAACAAAACCCCACTCAGTATCCCTTGCTGAATGGAGGGATGAGACAATTAAGTGGATCATCTTAGATTATTACCAATTCCCAAGCACACTAGAAGGACCTTATCATATCGACACTACCCGCAACATTACTGGAGAATTCAGTATTTTCTTTGATGGAAAACTCAAATTACAAGTGAGGGATAATTCTACCACAACGTCTGAGAACTTCATCTTTAACTCATGGCTTGGGGACTCTACATATGACAACCTGAACGTAAGTGACACTATTGAAGTCCATCCTTCTCCGAATGGGGCAGATTATCCACCGTTGTTCTTGGTTGTGGTTCCAATCGGGGTACTCATCATCCTAAGGAAGAAGCGTAAAAGATAATCCTTCCCCTCCCCTTTTTTTGGGGTTCCTGGTGATGATAAACCTTATATATGAGGTTAACCAAAAAGGGTTACTATGGTAATCAATCTTGGTAAATATCAGCGTATCCGTTATCCCACAGAAACACAGGTTGAAGTCTGGTTCTTGAAGCGAAATGCTCTCTCGGGAAGAAAAATCGCCAAGCAAAAGGATGTTTCACCAGCGTTCATCAGTAAGACACTAAAAGAAGCTAATAACAGGATTAAAGCTCTTCTAGAGAATACTGCTAAGGCAAACAAGATTACCCTGGAACTCCTCAGTGCAGAACAAGGTTTTGCTAAGGGAAAGAGTCACATGTTTGATGTCACAGCTTATATTACTTTCTCACCCGAAAATGGTGTACAAGTGTGGTATGAGCATAAAGGTGATTGTACTTCCTGTGAGGAGCTTTCTCACTGTCGGAAGATCTTACTACAGGAATTTAAGGAACGAAATATAAAGATTGATAATCCACAGCTACGCCCAACCGATTTGGGGGATTATCTTTTTCAGAAATTGGAGGAGATAGCGAAATGACAATTGTACCTGCTAGAAAAGACTTTCACCAAAAGGAACAGATTCAACCCGTCTGTTTAAAACACCCGCAAAAAAAACATAAGAATTTTCGTATAATCGGCCCACTCATCCTCATTACATTGTTTGTAGGATTCTTGATATTACTCCCTCAAGGAGAACAGAATAGTTCAACCATACCTGGAATTAGAATTTCTGAAGGAGATCTGGTCTGGTCAGAAACTTTTGATACTGCAGAGGAATGGAAACTCCAAGGATTCGACTATGTGGACTATAAGGACCAAAGAGGTGTTGGTTTCACTTGGGAGCCTGAACATACCCCTATTGTTAAAAATGGCGTCTTAGAAATGCTAAATACTCAAACAGGATGGTATTACAGTCAGGCGATCCATACTAGTACCGTCGCGTATGGTACGTGGAGCTTTGACTGGTGTGTTAACCCTGGTTCTGATCATTTAGCCTATGATGTTGTCTTTTTCATTGCGAATAATTATATTCCCACTGAACAATCTGGAGATCTAAGTGACTCTTTAAACTTGAATACGACCGCTTATGTATTATCGTTAACTTCAGGTCACAAAAAAGAAGGATCAGATGAGCTTATACCCGCAATATCACTAGCAGAATGGAGGACTAACACAAAACATTTGATATACTACGATTATCATGAATTCTCTAGCCCACTGGAAGGAGCGTATCACATTGACATTACCCGCAATGTTACTGGAGAATTTCACATCTATCTTGACCAGGAACTCATATTAAAAGTGACTGACAGATCCACCACTACTTCTGAGAACTTTATATTTGCATCATGGTTTGGGGACTCATTATTTGACAATCTTACAGTTAGCTCTACTGTTGATGTAGTTCCTCTTGAGTCTGAGTCTAAGGCAGAGTATCCACCTTTGGTCATATTAGTGGTACCAATCGGGGTGATTATCTTTCTGAGGAAGAAACTTCAAACTTAATCCTTCCTCTCTCTTGTTTTCAACAACTAACATTCCTAACTATCCTCTTATTATGATTACAGGCCCATCCATAGTAGTTGATTATATTTTATCAACTAAGGGGAGAGTATTCCTTGCTGTGCTATAATTCGTGTTTTATCAGTGGATATGGTATCATATAACAAAGGTTATATACTCAATATTATTACTATTTAACTAATAATAATAGAAATAGTAAAACAAAAAGCAATTCAGAAAGGTATTCACAAACCGATGAGATGACTTATTTGACTAGTAAGCAGCCCGATGTCAGAAATTGGATCGATAAGGAGCGCAACCAGCTTCTCAACTCTGCCACTCGACTTATCCTCTTAGCGATTATTGATAAAAACAGTGAGAGTGGGATTCATGGCTATAATATTGCGACTGAACTAGAAAGTCAAACTCAGGGAGAGATTTCCAAGACTACAGCCAGCTTTTACGCGATTCTCCGTCGACTTGTCAAAGATAAGTTGATTGAATATCGCGAAGGTGATTCGCTCAAAGGCCCCCCTCGCAAATATTACTTTCTAACTGACCAGGGCAGAGATGCCATGAAGGCATTGTACCGGAACTGGGTGTATTACTCTCAGATCATCTCCGAGTTTGAGAACTTAACAGGTGACTAAACTAGATGAGTATAACCGATGAAAATGTAAATAAATATTTAGATCAAGTTAAAAGACGTTTAAAATCGTTAAACGACAAGGATCAAATTTTACAAGAGTTAAAAACCCACATTTGGGATGTGGCACAGGATATTGCTACAGAAGAAAACGTATCCGTATCGCAGGCATTTGAGATTGCCCTCAGAAGGATAGAAGATCCTGAAACGTTAGCAAACCGCTTCCTCACAGAATATGAGGAGTTTGAAGGAAAATATCCTGAAAATAGAATTACTGAGCAACAATTCCTGATCATTGGGGCTTTAGGTTTAGTTTTTGTTGCGGTTGTATCTGCAGTCTTTACAGCTATTAGTAGTGAGTCCTGGATTTTCTGGGTTTTTACATTAATTCCAGGAGTAATTCTAGCCGTAATTGCGGTTGTGTACCTCTATTATAAAGATGAGCAGGATTTCCAAGAACAAATGGAGCTTTTTCGAGAGGAGATTCGCCAACAGTTTTTTGAAGGGAAGGAAAAAGAACTCGAACCCACTTCCAGCTGGGGGGCCTTAAGAACACATATTGGGGGACTGATTGGGGCTCTTGCGGTAATTTTCACAATGGTTTTGATGTTTTGGATTACTGTTACTGAAGTCTTACCGCTATTCAACGAGAATTGGTTTATTTCAGGCGCTCTCGCCTGTTATATTACATGGACAGCCAATCTTTTTGCCTATCTGGCTCAGTTCTTCCTTGGACGAATTCGTATTTCAAGGTTGATTACCGCTGCTGATAACACTATTGGCAGTTTAGCACTTATTACTCTCTTTCTAGCGTACCCCTTCACGGTTGGTCAGGCTTCAATCGCGTTAGGCCTTCCTTTTCTATCGGGAATTGATTCTATTCTTTGGATCATCTTAGCAATAGCCACTGTCGTCATGGCTGTGTCTGCCATGTATAATTTTGTTAAGTTTGGAATCTGGCAACCTGAGGAGAAAAAATCATTACTGTAGGAGAAGAATTGTGTGACCTTATTTGAAATTATCAGTACAATCGCTGTGAATCTTACTAAGATCTTGGTGGTTATCGGAATTTTTTGTATCGTTCTCAAAATAATCAAAAAGACATGGAGGAATCAATCCTACAATGCCTTCTATAATAAGATGCAACGTCCATTATACCACATTCACGTCAATGCCACAAAATTTGCCATTATCTTAGGTTTTAGCCATGGTTTTACCATAACCCCGCTTGATCAGTCTTACATTCTTACTGGGTGGGTTCTTGGGATCGCTATGATTCTATTGCTAGGACTTGGCGCCTGGATGAGCATTAAGAATAAGTCTCAACCCCTGAGCTTAGATAAAGATTTAGAATGGAGACCTATTAGAGCCACGAAGTGGGTTCTTACCCTGAGTGTTTTTCTCCTTCTTTTTCTTCATTATTTCCCTTCAATTGAATTCACTAGTTGATTCTACAAAATTTTAATATAGTACATTTGTGTATTAGTAGTTCTGGGATACTTAGCAAATGAACTTTTCAGAGGAATTAGACCGAATCGATCAACTGGTGAACGAAGGTGACCTCAAGAAAGCTTTCTCTCTCCTTGAAAAAATCGATACACAAAACAGTATCCCAGAGAACATCTTTTTAGACGTTCAATTACTAAAAATGAAGCTCTTAAAAGATTTGGGAGAATTTAAAAGACTTTGGGAGTTCGCTCCATTTGTTATTCAAAGATCAAAAGAGCTCGGATCTCCACTACAGGTTGTTGATGCTTTAAATGATTTTGCATTAGCAGGTTGGATAACAGAAAATTATTCTGAGAGTCTCTCAAAAATTAAAGAAGCAGAACAGCTTCTCGAGTCCATTCCTAAGAATCTATCCTCTAAAATGATAATGAGAAAAGCTTGGGTAATCCATCACAAGGGGAGGAATCTCATGTATGCCCACGATGATTATCGAAAGGCTTTAGAACTCTCCCGAGAGGCAGAAGTTTTATTTATAAAATGCAACGACGATTTTGGGATTGCTCTTAATAATGACCTTATTGGGGAGATTTACGCGTCAGACGGGGAGACAGAATCCGCGATTCAGATATATACACAAAATCTTAAGATTTTCAAAGAAATAAAAAACAATTGGGGCATTGCTCATACACTTTGGAAGCTTGGGGAAATATCTCTTTATAAAGGAGTTGTAAATCAAGCACTTGACTACTTAGAAAAAAGTAAGAAGATCAGTGAGGAAATAGGTCATCAAGAAATATTAGCTCATTCATATGGTACTCTAGGCAGGTTGTATGTTCAAAAGGGAGATCTCAATCAAGCTTTAAAGCATTATGAAAAAAGTATGAGGATTTATAGGGAACATGGTAGGAAGTACTTCATTACATTATCTTTAGATAAATTGGGAGACATTTATTACATTAAAGGGGAAATACAAAAAGCTTTAGAATATTATCAAGAATCACTGGAGAATCTGGAATCTTTTACAAAGTCAAAGCGATTTAATGTTGCCCGTGGGTATAATAAAATTGGTAAAATCCTTCATGCACAAGGAAAGTATGAAGAAGCATTTGAATTTTACAACAGGTGTCTAGAAAACATTACCGATATGAATGTGTCTCTACATCCTTTTAGGGGGTTAAGTTACCTCCCCTATTATAATTTAATCAAGCTAAGTATCGATTTAAACAAACTAGAACAAGCGCAAAACTATACTCAAGAACTAAAACGGATTAGTGAGACCGAAAATAACAAATGGTTGAATCAAATCTATTTACTCGGATATGCAACTTTGTTGAAAACAGAAAATAGAGCAATACAACGGGGAGAAGCCCAAAAGCTGTTCAAACAAGTAGCTGAAGAAGAAATCGTGGATTTTGAACTTACAATTGATGCAATCCTTAACCTAATTGAGCTCTTAATTGATGAATTTCATCATTATAGAAATGAAGAAATTTTACAAGATGTTAACGAATGGTTAAATAAGCTTGAAGAAATTGCACAGGACAAGAATTCTTTCTCATTACTCGCTGAAACCTATTTACTCCAATCAAAATTATCTTTAATTGAAATGAAACCAATAGAAACGCAAAAATTATTAAAAAAGGCATTTAATATCGCAGAGAAGAAACAGTTGAGGCGATTAGCTGATATCATTGCGTTAGAACAACAGCTATTAACAGAACGGTATCCAGTTGGGGAGACGGAGAAGCTGCTGAAACAAGATATTATTATGAGTGAGACTGCAGAAACAACCTATTTTTTATCCATGGTTGGTCGGATGATTCACAAAAGATTCTATCTCAGTGAAGCAGAGATCATAAGATTGTTTAAACAAAAAAAGATTAGTGTAGAGGTTTGCTTTGGTTCATTTTCAGAAAATGGGTGGATTATTCAAAAGAAAACCGAATCCTGTCCATTTAATAAGGAACAATTACGTTCAATATTGGAATATTCTGGTGTATTATATCAACAAGGTGAACTGGAAACTTTTTATGGCCCATTTCCTCAACCATTAATTTATGGTGCAAAGAGGGTTGAGTGGCATTATATAACTTATGGAGTAAGATTACCAGATGAATCTATGGAAGATACCAGACTAATTAGAAAGGGAGGGGTTCCAGCGATTTTTTTATTTATTTATCCAAAGCAATTCGATTCAATGATGTTACTAAGTAAAAATAGGATATTAAATTACCTTAATTCATTGTTTAGTACGATCTCAGAAATATCAGATATAACTATCAATCAATTAGAGCAAGTTCAAGAAGAAATCTTAGCTTCTCTACTTTCTGAATTTCCAAAAGCATGAAATCTTTTATGTGATATATTAAAATTTCCCTTCATACTTTTTTAGAACTGCTTCTGCGATTTCTAGATCCCTTTCATCACTTATTTTGTCAGGAACGTCCTCAGCATGATTTATTACTACCTTTGCTTCAGCCACGTCCTTGAAATTCGCAATAAGTTCAAGTAAATCTAGTAACCCTTCACCAGTTTTAGCACTACATTCGATTATCTGATTTTTTTGTTGAATATAGGGTGGAGTAGTAGGAACTAAATCCAATTTGTTCGCAATTAAGGTAGTACGCTCCATAATGTGGGGAAAGAGCTCCTTATTTTCTTTAATAAAAAGAGTGTAATTCTCAAAGTCGTTTTTACTTGTTACATCGATCACAAAAAAAATATGGACTGGATCCTGATTAATTGCTTCAATCCAATATTTCCTAAAATCTCTCTGTCCTCCAATCTCTAAAATTCTGACTTTTGCGATGGTCTCTTCACGAAATCCTAATGTTGGTTCGTGATCATCAAACTTTCCAGTTACGAGCCGTCTTAAAATGCTTGTTTTTCCAGCTTTTGCTGGGCCGATTACTAATAAGAATCCTTTAATCATTCTTAAGAATTCAGATAGCATTTTCATTCCTCCAATGGGTGTTAAAGATATCTGATACAGTTTTTGTAAATTGGGGTGCGATATGATAGTAAGGGGGATTACTAACTTTTGAAGGGATAATTAGACATCCATGGTCTTCAAAGATAATGAAATCCCGTGAAATGTAGTCACGATGAAGAGTTTTTATTTTAGGCCTTTGTTCAATTTGTGATGAACGTATACTTGAGGGAATGCGAATAGAATGTTTTGTTAAAATTTTTAATTTATGTTCACTTGTAAAATTATTCCTTGAGGCTATTATCTCCAATAACTCTCCATTTGTGAATCGATTTTGATAGATGGAGTTATCAATAATTCTTATTGTTTTATAATATTTTAAACAGGTATTGATCCTTTGTTCTATCTCAATTATACTTGGCAATGGTTGATGAGGTATAATTGCATCATACTCAATTCCAATCAATTGAGCCATCTTCTCTAATAATCTATTCTGATATTGGTGTATTGATTCAAGAAGTTTAATTCGAATTTTCGCAAATGAATCAAGCGGAAGCCGAGGCTGAATAAATGTACCTCTTTTTTGATACTTGTAGTAAATTACATTGAAAATATCTGGATGAGATGTTAATATGATGTCTAATTCACGATCTAACTTCATGGTAGATTTTTTAGAGGAAGAAACTAATTTGATTAGCTTGTTTCTTGGAAGTGTATTATGAATGTAGGTAAAAGCAACAATCTTTGCCATTAAATTTTCTCCAGGATAGAGAGAACTTGTTGCTTTGAAAAGAGCATTCTTTATTACTTTTTTATTTCGAATTCGTGATGCTTCCTGCAAGAAAGAAGCGGCATTTCGTTGAGTCTCTATTTTCTGATGTAATCTGGTTTTAAGCTCTTCTCCAGTTAAAAGCAAGACAAGAACCTTGGGCTTTAGTTCTGAATTTTTTCTAATATACCCCATGTTTTCCAGATTAGATACTCTATTACTAACAGTTGGTTGAGCAATGCCTAATTTATCAGTTAAAACATTCAGAGTCGTATACCCCCCAAGTTTGAACATCATTGCTAAGACACGAACATGTTGATCAGAAACAGTATGGTTTAAGGCATCCATAATAAGTGGTTCAAAGGCAAAGATTTCTTCAATATCCTGTGTTAATGTCTCCAAGATAGTCTCGACCAAAAATACCAAATCAAGGTTAAGGTTATACTTGACTTTTAATAATGTATTGATATTATAAAAAATATATTATAATTTTTATGGAAAAGTTTTTATAATAATAATTTATGTGAATGGAGTAGTGGTAGTTTGAGCCAAAAATGCTGTTCAAAAAGTTAGACGGGAAGAATGATGATCAAGAAGAAACTGAAAATTCTAATTTTGTCTTTAACGTTTGGGATTATCATTTCACTTAATCTCAGCTTAAGTCATTCCCAAATGTTAAAACAAGGAATAGGTATTGAATCTGATGTCAAAAACAAATCGCAAATTGTACATTATAATGAATTCAATAATTTCACTATGCTGAAAGGTCATGCTGCAGGAGTCAGCGATGTTGTTTTTTCTCCTGATGGAAAGGTTCTAGCTTCTGCAGGAGGATTTGATAGAACCATTAGAATTTGGAATACGAGTGATTGCTCTCTCCTCAGTGTCCTTAATGGGCACCTATCATTTGTTTATTCTTTATGCTTCTCTGAGGAAGGCCTTCTAGCCTCTACAGCCCGAGATGGCACTATCAAAATTTGGAATCTCACCACAGAAACTGTAATACAAACATTACCAATCCAAGAAGAGTTTTGCAATGGAATTTTGTTCTCTCCTGATGGGAAGTTATTATTCTCGGGAGAAGGGACATGGGGTGTCTCTGGTTCAGTACGAATTTGGAATCGAACATCTGAGCAGATAATCCAAAATTTAACTGGACATACTGATATGGTGGGTGCAATAGCTATTTCTCCTTTAGATAGTAGAATATTAGTCTCTTCTTCCCGTGATAGAACCATCAAGTTTTGGAATACATCGACAGGTGACGAACTAAGAGAGTTGGTGAACCATACTGACAATGTGCTTGATGTTGCATTTTCAGTTGATGGAAAGATTTTAGCTTCAGCAAGTAAGGATGAAACAGTGAAATTATGGGATACAGTAACAGGCATTCTCATGAATACCTTGGAGGGTCATGAAGAAGTTGTTCAATCTGTAGCTTTCTCGCCCAACGGTTTATTAGCTTCTGGTGGCGGAATATTTTTTCCATCCTGGTCTTTAAATGATGCTGAAATTAAGATTTGGAATGTTACAACTGCTACGAATCTGTGTACTTTAATGGGTCATACTAATTCAATCAGAAGTCTGGACTTTTCTCCTAACGGTGCTATATTGGCATCAGGTAGTGAAGATTGGACAATTGGGCTTTGGGGGAGCCCTGTAACAATCCTCTCAAAAGACCCTTTCTGGAAAACAACTAGTCCAGAGACTCAAGGGATGAATTCAACTGTATTAAATGATATGACCGAATATATTCAACGCTATTTTACCCTAGCTCACAGCATTCTAGTCCTACGTAATGGTTATCTCGTTACAGAAGAATATTATCAAACAGATAATCATATTTATTCAAGAGACTGTAAACACTACATTTACTCCTGTACAAAGAGTATAACCTCGCTCCTCGTTGGAATCGCTATTGAAAAGGGATATATAGATAGTATACACCAAAAAGTCTTAAACTTCTTCCCTGATCGCAATATCTCTAATAGGGATTCACGAAAGGAAGCTATGACCCTTGAACACTTGTTAACCATGACTTCAGGGATGGATTGGACAGAATGGGACTCTCCTAGTGATCCAGCGAACTCCTATCGTTTAATGGTTGAAAGTCCTGATTGGGTGCAGTATATTCTTGATCGTCCAATGAATTTTGACCCTGGAGAGGTATTCACTTATAATACAGGTGGGTCTCATCTGTTATCAGCGATCATCCAGAATGTAACAGGGCGTACAACTCTTTCTTTTGCTCAGGAATATCTTTTTGACCCACTAAATATTACTTCAGGCGATTTTCTATGGCTTCAAGATCCCTCAGGAATTGTTCGTGGAGGTTCAGGGCTTTATTTAACACCCTCAGACATGGTGAAAATCGGATATCTCTATCTAAAGAATGGAACATGGCCTTTTAATGGAAAACAAATCGTGTCAGCTGAATGGATAGCAAATGCAACAAGATATAATCCTCACTTAGGGAGTGAGAACTTATATGGTTATCAGGTATGGTTCACTTCATTCACAGATTGTAACATAAAAAGTTATTTTGCATGGGGATTTAATACTCAGAAAATTTACATCATCCCCGAACTTGATCTTGTGGTGGTTTATACATCAGATGGATTTGATGTACAACGTTTGATTAGAACTTTCATTATCCCATCTATTTTTCCTCCTGTTTGTCCAGAACAAACATCAATCACAACCACGCTTTCGAGTTCTGCTTTATCTACCATAACATCAATGAAAAATGAACAAAACACGCACAGTGATCAAACTAGTAGGGGATTTGAGCTCATTCCATTACTAGTGGCCGTGGTCTTTCTCAGGTTCTGGTCTAGACGAAGAAAGACGTAAGTCAAAATATATTACATAGAACAACAGAATCATTCATTTGAATTTTCCTTCCTTGGGTAAATAGTTTTTATTGTTAGTAATCCCAAATTCAAGATCAATGCTAAACCTTAAGGTGAAGGAATGTTCTATTGTCTGAAGGTGTTTGAAGCATGAAAAACAGCTTTGTTGAAATTACTGAGGATTTTATTGAAACACTGGAATCTCTAATAAGTGAAGAGATGGTTCGTCACAAAGTTCCTGGTGCAAGCATCGCAATCGTTAAGAATGATCAGATTATATACCAAGAGAGCTTTGGTGCCCGTGATCTGGAAGGAAATCTCCCTGCCACTCCAATCACCCTATTCAATATTGCTAGCTGTACAAAATCGATTATTTGTTTAGCGATTATGAAACTTGAGGAACAAGGGAAATTAGATCGTCATGATCCGATTTCCAAGTATATTCCGTGTAAATTAGGATTTACAGATGATCCTATCACTATACACCATCTTATGGCTCATACATCGGGGATCCCTGAAATAGTAGGAGGGATTGCTCATCTAGATCTCGCTATGGAAGCAAAAATTGAGGTTCCCTTTATTCCCTTCATGAGCTGGAATGATTTCTTCCGTCACATCAACGGGGCTAGCGAATATGTTAGTGAAAGACCTGGAAACCGGTTTTATTACCAGAATTATGGATACACCATGCTTGGTCGGATCATCGAGGTGGTATCAGGTGATAACTTACCTAATTTCATCAAAAAGTCCATTCTTTCCCCGTTACAAATGAAACAATCCACGTTTTTAAAGGAAGAGCTGGATAAATTGGAAGAAGTCTCTCTTGCGTATAAAATGTCGGATCAGGAAAAACGAATTGAAAAAACTTCCTATTATCGTGAGAATGAACAGTTTGGATATGCTCCTGGTGGTCTCTTCAGTTCGGTCGTTGAATTAGCCAATCTCATAATCATGTATTTGCAGCGAGGAAGATATCAGGGAACAGAGATAATTCAGAGTGATAAGATTGATGCAATGTTCACCAGGTATTTTAAGGAAATCCCAAATTCGCAATTATATAGTCCCACTATTGGACATTTCGGAGAAGCGGGCTATGGTTATGGACTAGCGATTCATGAAGATTTCTTTGGCCAGAGATTAGTCCATCATTCTGGCAGCTGGATTGGTGCTAGCGCATGGGTCGCTATGCTCCCTGAATTGCACTTAGGTGTCGTTTTTCTCTCTAATAAACATCCTAGTCCGAGAATGCTCGCTTTGAGTACCCTGGCTATGCTCATTGGAGTTGATGTTAAAAAAGAATTCCCCCTTTTCAGATCTAGGGATCATCTGGAAAAACTCGCTGGAGAATATGAACTCTATAAAGGGGTAGGTAAAATGAAATTAACTACTAAAGGAGGTCTTTTGTTTTACAAGTTCGATTATTGGGGAATAGATGCCCCTTTGATACCCCTAGAAAGTGATAATGATGTAATTACTCTCAGCTATTATCTACTCACAGAAGTAGGAGGAAAAGATCCAATTGAATTTGAGATTGACGAGAAGGGCACTATCTGGATGCATCACGAGCGTCTAAAATGGAAGAAAGTAAGAGATCTCTGACCCCTTTTAACCATCCTCCTCAGCTTCCCTCTCTTTCTTTTTTCTCCGTATTTTTCGACCAACAGTTCTAGGTACTTTCCTTCCTCCCACATACCATATTTCTAAGAGGAATGTTACGAAAAATAACACCATCAGGACTGAGAATAGTACGGGATTGTCTTCTAGATTGAGAAAACTAATAATTGCAAAAACAATGGTTGCTATAATTAATAGAATAAAGTAAATAGGGGACGCTTTTGCCCACACTTCCTTTCGATATTGAATTCTATGAGCAAAGGCTTTCCATCCATAGGAATAATTTTTCTTGACATATCGCTTGAAACCTCGTTTGAAACGCTTTTTAACCAATGGGGTGGAAGGAAGAGTATTATTAGGAGATTTTTTTCCGGTTTTTGATGATTTCCTAGAGTCAGACATATTCTAAGTTATTTTAGATCTAGGGGTATAAAATTCTTCGGATTATGAAACATTTGGATAAGGTATTTTCTTTCAATTTCACGAATGGTTATGTTTTTGAGTCAGGAATCCTGATACTTTTAAGAATGAATGAGGGTATACGATGAAGAAATCCAACCATTTATTTATGATTTTTCTGATTTTTATCTTATTCCTGAATCCTTTTTCCACGAATAATGTTGTGCATTCCCCAAAAAATCAAAAGAGAACCAATTACCTTACGATTCAAATAAACTTCATAGGTTATGATGATAAAATATTAGGTACGAGTGTTTTTCATGAGCTAGGAGGCCTTAATGACTTTTATCCTGACATTGAAACCATAGGCGAATACAATGTCACGATAGAGACGAATCTGATTACCATTGATGATATTTATTACGAAGAATTCCTCACTTACGCTGAAACAATTGCGAACTTCAGTGCAGTAACCTCTGAGCTTAATATCACACTACTGGAAGAGGATAGTATTGATCCACATGATGGAATTAAGTCTGATGTCTTCTACGAACGAGAAGGGGTTTCACTCAATGCAACCCTAGTTCAGAATTACCTAGATGATTACCCTCCAGCAGAAATTCTTGATCCGTGGACATATGTGCTCAATTTTTTAAATTTGAGTATATTAGACACAGGAACCACGGAACATTGGTATGACATCTCGGAGATCGATTTGGATACTGGCAACACATTCTCAGACTGGTTCAGTGAGTATTCTGGATTAGTGGATCGTCCTGTGGCTGGATGGGGTGGAGAGAATTCACGAACATACTTCTTTGATCCCTCAGCTCTGGAAGCGATGTGGTATTTTGATTGGATAATAACGGATTACTTCTGGCAGTTTCTTGATTATACAAATCCCTTTGTCTATACTGATTTAGAAGATTATATTGAGGCACACGAGACATTTCAACCTGCTGATCTTAGTTTGGAAGAATATCTGTATAACTTCACTTATGATATCATGTATAACGATCTTCTGGTTCGTCCATACGCAGTATTGACTCCTAATGATTCTAATCTCTTTTTTGAAATCGCTATTGTTGAAAATTTTACTCGTGGAGCGATCCACACACTTGAGGATTTAGAATTTATCATAAACCAAAATACGATTGTAGAAGCCTTCGAAGATCTACTTCCCTTTTTCAATGTCCAAGCTAATATCCATTGGTATTCCCTTGATGATTATCCTGAGATTCAAGAGTTATTTGATACAGCTACCACTCAATATGATGATTATTACCAGATTGAAGTCACTGAAGGTTCTCCTCAAACCCTCCTAGAGTACTTTTCAGATAATCTGGGTCAATTTGTCGATATCCACCCTGATGGTATTAACTTCCCAACTATGGCCTTCTTAATGAATAGATCCCGTATGAGTTATGATGGAACCAGGTTTGGGGGATTAGGGGGAATGGGGTGGCAATTAATTGCGTATCAATGGGATCGTTTCATGGATACATCAGTTGTACCTCCTATCCCCAAAACAGGTATTAGTGATGTGATCATTCATGAAGCAGGACATACTTTAGGTTTTAACCATCCCCACCACAGTAACTATTGGGTGGGTGACTTTGTTGATTCTGTTATGAGCTATTACACCGTTAATAGCTACTTTAATCAATTTGAAAAAGATTGGATTCAATCCTTATTGGTCCAACAGCTGCTATTTGGTTTGATCAATGAATATGAAACTATGGGACAGAGCTACTCACTTACCTCCCCTGAAGCAGTAAAGAAAATTAATCAAGATACTGTTGAAAAACTTACTCAAGCTTGGATCTCTTTCAAGAGGATGGATTTTCCAGCAGCTTTTAGTCAGGCAAGAGAAGCTGCGATCATAGTTGAAACTTTAGCGTCGACTTTGAATCAAGTGGGTATAAGCGAAACCAATCCCTCGTTCATCTTACCTGAACCGACACTTGAAGAAACAACTGAAATCTCAACGACTCCAACTAATCCATCCACTGAAATTAAAACATCAATCATTCCAACTTCCCAAACCACTGAAGCTACACCACTCCCTATAATAGGAATTATTATTGCCCTTCCCATTTTATTAATTTCTGGAAAAAAAAGGAAAAAGGGCTCTCTCTAGGTACTGATTACTTGACTTAATACTACAAGTAAAGCAATGATGATCACTGCTATTACAGTCGTATGGAGTTCTTAACTTACATTTATTGAGGTTAAACGTCAAAGAGCTCCTTTAACAAATAATAAGGGAGATCTCCACTTTTGGTGATAGTATCGTGAAATTCTTTCAGGTTAAACTGGTCACCCTGTTTTACTTCGACTTCCTGACGTAGGTTCTGAATAAGAAGCTTCCCAATTAAATAGGATAATTGATATCCAGGAGCTGTGGTATATCTACGGACTTCTGCGGTAGCAGTTTGAACCTCCGTTTTAGCGCGATCAACTAAAAGCTGAATAGCGTCTTCAACGGTCCGCTGCTTACAATGAAGTTCAACATCAACAATAATGCGGACTGCTCGCCAGAGTTGTCCTAAGAGAATGACAAGCTTCACCTTATCACGACCAATTTCATCGTGGAATCCCTGTTCAAGCATCATCTCTTCGCAGTAGTGTGCCCAGCCTTCCACGGTTTCAGCTCCAAGAGTACTCGCAAAAAGGGCAATCACGGTAAGAGGTGAACCAACATGATTATTCCAACATAAATCTAAATGATGCCCCGGAAAGCTTTCATGAGCCATGATGTTGGGTAGACTATAATAGGAATGAAACCCAAATTGTTCTAAGCTGACTTCACTTGAGGGACGGGTGATATAATAAATGCCAGGTTGTGTAGGATCGTAATAAGGGGAGACTCCATACATAGCAATTGGGATAATAGGAGCAAGATATGCTGGGGTCTCTGCTATTACCAGACTGTCATTAGGAGGGATACTAACAAGATCGTGTTCTAAGATAAATTCTTTCGCACGTTCGGCTTCATGTCTAGCATGTTCTAGGACCATTTCAAATGTTGGAGGTTGATTCGCATTAATCTCTCCAATTACCTCATCGGAAGTTTTTGTAGGATCAATTTTGCTAGTGAGTTGGTGAACTTGTTCCGTTAAAGAATCTAGGAGCTCATAACCAGTTTTTAAAATCTTTTCACGATCCCACGGAAGTTTTCGGAGCGACAACATCTGGTCAAAGTTCGATTGGCCTAACGCCCAAGCGAATTCATCATCATCAACTGGGAGATCCTGAATCCAGGAAGTATGGGATTCAATTTCTGTATTAGCTTTACTGATGGCATTTGAAAGAGTTTGTTTTAAGTTATCATCAATTGAGGATTGAAAAATCATTTCTAAGTAGCCCAAGAACTGGGGGGCAGATTGAATCATCTTTAAACTTGTTTCGTGCCATAGTTTGGGAATCTTTACATCCTTAAATCGAGATCTGAATTCCTCTAAGAACCGAGGAATCTGTTCTAGTTGAGCAATTACCGCCTCCGCGACCCTTTCAGTCGTACCTTTTCTTTGTAGTAATACAAATATCGTCCGCTGAATATCTTCTAATCCAAAGGGTTCTCTATTCCAGAGAGGAAACTGTTCATGGAAAAAAAGAAACAGTTCGAGGGTATCCTGGCATACTTTGTATAATATGCTATTTTCTGGATTGAGTTGAGTGGCATCAATCTCATTAATTCGATTACGAAACCTCGAGAGGTCTTCGACAAAAGCGAAGTAATTTTCCGGAGTTCCATTAGCAACTTTCTTTTCATACTCTTCCTTACCCATATAGGCCGCTAACGCGGGATTATAATCAAACACTAGATTAATTAATTCGTTTTGAATTTCTTTGAATTTTTCATCATTAGACATTGTCAATTCCTACATTGGTGTTTTTAATTTCTTATTTATCAGTATTTATAATCTCTTTATATCGAAAACAATCGAGAACATGATCATTAACGATCCCTACAGCCTGCATAAACGCGTAACAGATAGTCGGCCCAACAAAATTAAAACCTCTTTTTTTCAAGTCTTTACTTATTTTAACAGAAAGTTCTGTTGAAGCAGGAATATCTGCGAGCTTCTTGAATTGATTCTGTATAGGCTGATGATTTGCAAATCCCCAGATATAATGATCAAAAGAGCCATATTCCTCTTGTACTTTAATAAACTGTTGCGCATTATTAATTGCACTCCTGATTTTTAACCGATTTCGGATGATTCCTACATCATGCATCAGTTTTTCAAAGTTAGAATCAGAAAATAAGGCTACTTTCTGAACATCAAAGTTGACGAAAGCTTTCCGATATCCTTCCCGTCTCTTAAGAATTGTTGACCAACTTAATCCAGCCTGAGCACCCTCGAGTATGAGAAATTCAAAAAGTTCTTGATCCTCATGTACAGGGGTTCCCCACTCCTTATCATGATAATCGACCATTAATGGATCAGAGCCAGCCCAAGCACAGCGTTTTTTCGTCATGGTTACCCAAACTTACAGTTTTCGTACGAATCCCACCCGTATGTAAATAGTCTTCTTTTTTGACTAGGCTGGAGATCTGATGTGTTCTTTTTTTGTTCTGATGATACTAATGTTGGTGTTTGTGACCCCTTCTTAATCAGATTTCAGGAATGTTCCATTACGATATTCTGTAAAAGCGGTCTGAATTTCTTCCTGAGTGTTCATCACTATTGGTCCATACCAAACTATCGGCTCCTTGATAGGTTTACCTGATACTAATAGAAATCGAACGTGGTTGTTATCAGATGTTGTGATTTGTACTGAATCACCGTTTTTATAGATTATAAGATTCTCAGCAGAAGCAGGTTGTTCTTTACTCGCATCAAAATAGCCCTCACCCTCAAAACAATAAGCAAATGCAGTATAATCATTTTGAATAAGATGTTCAAATTTCGTGTTTGGGGGGATAGTTACATCTAAATATTCTGGGTTGGTCACAATATCTTGAACAGGTCCTACTTTCCCGTTCATTTTTCCAGCTAAGATTCTAACTTTGACACCATTCTCAAGGGTAATTTCAGGAACATCATTCGCAGGAATATCTTGGTATCGAGGTGGCATCATTTTACTTGCTGCAGGTAAGTTTACCCATAATTGAAATCCCCATAAGAGGCCATCTACTTGGGCTGGCATTTCTGAATGGATAATTCCAGATCCAGCAGT
The DNA here is from genome assembly GCA_020353515.1 of Candidatus Heimdallarchaeota archaeon. Taxonomy (GTDB): domain Archaea; phylum Asgardarchaeota; class Heimdallarchaeia; order Hodarchaeales; family Hodarchaeaceae; genus Hodarchaeum. Next base: position 4,021,835 of record CP070695.1, on the reverse strand, counting down.
CATCCATTGTATATCCCCTCCTTTCAAAATACCCTGATTCCCAATACTATCTTGATGTTCTACTTTCCCTTCAAGCATATATGTAACTGTTTCAATTCCCCTATGGGGGTGCCACGGGAAGCCTGCAATATAATCGTCAGGATTATCAGAATGAAAATCATCTAGTAATAAGAATGGGTCAAGAATTGTGGTTTCTTTTTGCGCAAATGCTCTTTTTAACTGAACACCAGCCCCCTCCGTCACTGGAGTACTTTTCGACACTTTATAGATTTCTCGAATGCTCATAAGCGAATATTTTATTTTGAAGATTTAAGTGGATCCTTGCATTAATCGAATTCAGTATTAGATCCGATTACTAATACATCTGAGGGTTAAAACAGGCTTTTACCATAAGGAACATGTTTATCAAGAGTCAATGATTACTTCGGATGAATTTCGAGGTAATACTATGGGCCCTCTAAGAACAATCCTCTTACTTAATGTAAGTAATCTCAAGTCTGCATTAACGTATCCATACGCTTTCGTGCAAGTTTCAGAGATAGCAGACAGATTTGGTATTCATACTGTCTGTAAGGATTTATATGGAATTTCAAAAGACAAATGGGAGGTTTACCTACAGCGGTTACTCGAAAATAAACATTATGATATGATCTTAATTACCTTAAGAAACACTGACGCTGTGGACGTAAATGATTATAGCCACATTCCTAAGAACACTAATTACCACAAAGCTGTTTTTCAATCGTCTGAACAAACATTATACTATCCAATCCAAGCAACGAAACGGTTAATTCAAATTCTTCGCAAACTAACTGATGTACCTCTCGTCATTGGAGGGTTTGCTTTTTCAATTATGCCAGAAAGGTTAATGAACTATCTTGAACCTGATTATGGTGTGATTGGAGGGCCTGATGCTTTTTTTGAACATTTTGAAGATGTTCTTAATCAACAGAATTTAAATCAGATTGCTAATTTAATTTATTTTCAAGCAAGGAATCTCCAAAAAGGGCCTTTTCAGCTCTTTCCTCCTGCTTTCCGTCAAGAATATACAGACAAGATCATAGCAGACTGGCAGTCATTCTATACTCGGTTTTCAAGGGAGAATGTGGAGAAGAGTATCCCCTTAGAAGTGTCTCGGGGTTGCTCAAAGAATTGTTTTATTTGTTCAGAACCTTTGGTTAAAGGCAGAAAGATCCGATATCGAGATTTAGACGTGATCGAAGATGAAATCAACTTTCTTAGAAAGTATCAGTTGAATCACCTGTTTTTTATCTGTTCTGAACTTAATGCTGATGGTAATGATTTTGTAATGAATCTTGCAGATCGAATAATTGAGATTAACGAAGAAAGAGAGGATTATGAGAAAGTATCCTGGTATGGGCTGCATCTCATGACTCTTACAGCTGATATATTAAAACACATCAGAAAAGCAGGTTTTCGTGGAACTTTCAATCCACTCCCTGTTCTTTCTCTTGATGATCCTAATCTTGCAGCAAATAAAGCTCCTCAAAAGAGTGATGATATCATTAATTTCTTTACTCAAGCAAAAGAACTGGTCAAAGAGGAGTTCAAACACACCGGGAAGAAATTCTTCTCCTTGGAGGAACGAATATTCAGAGCTCCGCAATCTTTGAACTCTGGTGATTTCGTTAATTCTTGGAACATTTTTCTTGGCAACATCGATGCCACTCCTGAAACTATCCATGTCACGCTAAAACGTGCTGATGATGTGGGACTTCATCAACTCTTTGATTCTTGTTATGTTAATAAGGCTACACGAATTTATGATTTTATGCAACCAAACAAAGAAGTATTAGAACATACTTGGTCTTCAGTCAATGGGGTAATCAAGAATTCATACAATGAACTCTATCCTTCGTTTACATACCCTCCAGCTCTTTTACGCCATTTTGGGAGTGCTGACATCTTAGACGAGTTCTTTGTTTTGGTTGGGGATACTTACCTCTCACAAAAGCATCTATTCGAAAAAGAGTGGAATTGGTTTCTAGCTTCAAATATCGATCCTGGAACTTTATTGTCTTGGTGGAAGGATGCAATTAAAACAGAGCTATCTTTCAATAACTTTACTGCGATACCTGAGGTTCTGAAATTCCTGAATTTCCTGCAAAATAATCCTTCAACGAGCAATATCAAACTGCTCTTCTATCCAACACCTGGTCGAAGGAGCCTAATGAATTTTACTGCTCATATGGCGATTCAATTTGTGTTATTTTCCCAAGAACAACAATTGATTCCAGTTATGCAGTTTCTTGGCTTACCTTCGAGTCTTAAAGCCATTCTGAATCTTTCCCCCTATAAATTTGCGGTGAAACTCTTTGGACTTCATTCAGATAGAGATATCTTACTTGATACTCTAAAAGAGAATTCATATGACAAAGGTTTGGCAGTGTTTTTTGCTAAATATTTATTATATCTTAATAATACTCCATTCAGTCCAAAATATCAGATCTTTTTCAGTCAGTAGAATTATCTGATTTTTTTTCCGACATAATTGATTTCACCGAGAATGAATTCTAATTCTCCTTTTTCATATCGATACAACATGCTCTTATCTTTATGAAGAAGTTCAAAATTTCTAAAATACACATCAGCCTCATCATCTGTATGGAATGAATGGAGGGCTTTTTCATTATTCCCAATAGGTAGTGCGTACTCTCCCTCACCTATCTTTTCCCCTCTATCACCAATTTCTGAATCTTCCGATCCGAAGTTAACATAAAGTAGTCCATCTTTTATTAGAACTCTTTCCATTTCTTTCATTGCTCGAGTAATGTCTTTCTTTGACATATGCATTATTGTATTGTAAGAATAAACAAAGGGAAAACTCTCATCTTCAAACTCTATTTCTCGCATATCACCCAGTTTGATGTTTAGGTCAATATTCAGATTATTTTGATAACAGAAATCTTCTGCATTCTTGATTGAATGTTTACTATTATCAATTCCAAAAGTTTTATAGCCATATTGGTAGAATAAATACAAAGGTGGTTGTTGTCCACCTGCTCCACAATCTAGTACTTTTCTTTCCATGTTTGTTTTATTACAATACTGTAAGAATTCATATAATGGTGTGGCTCTGGAAACAAATTCCATTGTTAATCCCTTTCATTTAGTTATTTACTAAATCGTCAGTTTAAAAAGATTATTACACATGCCGATACCAATACTTAATTCCACTGTTCACCCATCCAGTATGACGTCTGCCTCCTTCTTCCCATAGTGCATGATCTTTATAACAATATTCAGGCAGATCAGGATGTTTTAACACTTGATTTATTGTTAACCCGAGAGATTCTAATTTTTTTAGGACACTAATTAAATCTTCAAAATAGGCTCTCACATTCATTAAATAGTCCTTATCTACCACGAATCCATGGCCAGGAATAATGTGTTTCACATCTAATGATTCCCAATGTCGATAAAGATCCAACACTATTTTACCATTGGAAAACACTTGCGCATAGCATGAGAGGAGATTATCCCCAGTAATAAGTACTTTATCTGATGGATACAGGACAAAAGCAGAGTCTGGTGAATGACCTTCTGATACTTGGAAAAAAACTTCATTTCGCTTTGACCCGATTGTAAAAGACTCTGCTACCTTGATATCAGCCTTGATCTTTGTTGCTCCCTTCTTTGATATAACCACAGATACATCCTGAAAAACGTTTAACGCGTCGGAATGATCCCAGTGGGCATGAGTCAATAATAAATGTGATATCTCTTTATTAAAATGCTCCTCCATAATATAACGAAATTTTTTTGCTTTCTCGGTATCAGCTCCACAATCGACAATTATTAATGCCTCTGGTAGGTTGATACAAGTTAACGCAACGGTTTCTGAGGGATCTGTTCCTGTTAATTCATTAATGGTCTTAGGTGCAGTTGTTATAACATGAGGAGTTATTTGATTGAAGTTCACCTATACAACCACCTAATCGGTATTATCCTCTAATTATGTCTCTAACGCATCTATAACCTCTTGTGGCAAGTGTAAGGCGAATTTACATGTTGGATTCCCTTTCAGAACCGATTCCAATAATTCTACTTTTACAGGTTGATCCAGAACCGCCTCCCAGAAGTTTTTGTAATATCCTCCACTGCAATTACAAAAAACAGGGTCAACTGGTTGATTCTCTTCTAGCAGGGCTTCTCGTACCCATGGACAGTGACAGTAATAATATCTCTTTTCCTGTTCATCGGTTGCATTGAGATATTGTATTGTCATATATGGGATTTTCGTCATTATGACCTTATTCCCTTCTCGAATGCCCGCTTCAGTCATTCCTTCTTGGCCTTTCACGTACTCAAGTACTTGTTCGTTGATTTCTTGAGTAAAGAAAAGAGTTTCTTCTTCATAATGTGTTTTTAAGGTATTAATGAAGTCCTGTCGCTTTATCTCTAGAAATTCGTCAATATTTTTTGCTTTCAGAAATTTCGCCTGCGCTGATTTGTATGAGTCTGGATACTTATTTCTGAGTCCACTCGCCAAGAATTCAGCGCATTTATTTCGATCAACCTTTTGAAGAAATTTTTTAATTAATTCTTTGGTAATAGCTGGTTTCCTCTTTGGGTGTATTCCCAATGGAGGTACCTCTAGCTCTCCAAAAATCTCATTTCGAATATCTTCCCCAAACTCATCGATTAACCGCTGTGAGAAATTTTGGATAACTTCCCCTCCATCAATGACCTCCATGCTTGCGATAATTAAGAGATTATTTTTCTTGAAATACCCATACCGGAGGATGTGAATATAATTATCCCAGGTATTTTTGTAATTTTTAATTAAATAAGCCGAGAAATCTTGAAAATCATTATATGTTGCATTATCAATTGAGTTTGATACAAATTTACTAAATTCTTGGATAACTCCAACTGCTTCGGTTATTTTCTCCATGTCAAGTTTTCGTTCTTGGAGAAACGCCTCAAATCCTTCTAGATCCATAAAAGCACCAAATTCTACATCTTCGTCCTAATTTATAAATCCCATGTTCTAGGCAGTTATTCTTTTGAGAAGAATAATTCCGAATCTTAATATAATCGATTTTCTACATAAAAGAAGACTGATATTTCAAGAGAAAGACGATGGTTTACCTCCCTGTCGTGATAAGATGATCATTTGTTTTACATCGCAACTGTCACTATCATTTTCATCATCATGTTAGGTGTTTACGTCACTAAGTATCGAGGACTCCCCATAGATGTATATAAACCAGATATGGCCTGGACCCGGGCACTAATCTATTTTTCTTTTTGTAATATTGTTTCAGCAGCAACAGGAACCTTGGAAACACTGTTAAATCAGCCAATTGCAACAAATGAACAGCTGAATGACCCTATATGGATTACTTTCTGTATTTTTTGTTTTACCTATATTTTCTTGGCATATTGGATTTTATGGGCCCGTATGACGCTCACATTTGATCGTAAGTATTATATCGGTTCTGAGATCGTCTTTGGCTTATTCTGGGGGATCAGTACTGGACAACTCCTCCTATCTTTCTACCACCTGTGGAATATGACCTCACTGCCAAAATGGACCATTTATCTCTGTTCTTATGTCAGTATGGGCGCATGGCAATATTTCATCCAAGATTATTTCTGGGATATCAAAGTTAGTCCAGAACACGACACCCCAAGGTCTATTATAATAAAAACGGTTGTCTCCCACATACCAAACGTAGCAATATGTCTGTTGTTCCTGGTGTTTTACAATAATTATCTGATCTTTATTGCCACCCAAACATTCGCATTGATTGCTACATCTATCTTCCAGAAATTCCCTGCACCCTGGGCCAAGGAGGATTTCCACGCCCCGATGGTTAAACCTGGCTTGTTTGGTTTTCCCCGTGCAGCAGGATATCTGGGTGAAAACGATAAGACATCTAGAAAGCAGCTTACAAATGGAAATCAGCTAAACGGGAGATAGAATAATTGATACAGCCAATCGTTAATTTTTTCAAGTGAATATACTCGGGATTTGGGTTTTTCTGCAAAATTTTGTAGGAAGAACATCCTAATAGATGAATGGAACACCAATGTCTTCGAGTTCTGTGCGTATCTTCTGATAAAGATTCATATATTCTGGAGAAGGTTTGACTTTTTGGACATCATAGCATTCTCGGAAGTTTTTTCCAAGGGGTGCGCTTTCGATATTCGCTTCATAGGTCTCTAGTAGAGTGAGTGTAAGCTCATTTGCATCAGCACGGGAGACTTTCTCGACTGCTGCTCCACATCCAACTTCAGCAGCCATACGTGCCTCCATAGGGGTGGCATAATTCTTATGACGATTTTTTGCGACAGCCATTTCCCATAAATTTCCTCCAGAAACGACAGATACGAGTCCATGAGTCGCTGCTTCTCGCAAGACCATATCGGTGCATGGACCAGCAGCTGCAAAGCCGTTTGACATTGAAACAAAGTTACTATTACGAGCTAAAGCTTGGTAGGTAGAAGAAACCACCCAAAGCAGCTCCCGCATAGTATTGCAGGTGTGTTTTAAGTGGAAAGGGAAGTAATTCATGAAATGTGCTTGGTTTACGAGGAGCCCCATCAAATGATACGCAATACCAACAATAGCAGTGCCTTCAGGGCCACCTGCGTATCCTCCAAGGATCGGTCCTGCAAGACACCCAACAAAGCAGCCGTAAGTATGGAAATGGATCATTTTATTTAGGAGAGAATTATCTATCTTCAATTCAGTGATACAAGCTACGAAACGTCCATCAGTCAAGCGTTCTCCCCATTCAGGGTTACTGGCAGCAATTTGAGCGGCATCAGATTCCGCTGTCCCAACACTTTTCAGAAAGATACCTGGACGGCCAACTCGTCGGGCAGCCTCTCGGAACATCATAGCATGAGCAACTGATCCTTTCACTTCTGAAGGATACCCTGATCGAATGGGCATTCCTTCGATTTCATCTAAGATTGGAGCACACACACCATTTGCTAACGGTTCCTGCAGGTAAGCCATACTCATTGGTACAAAAATATCTTCGTCACAGGTGATGTCAGGAGAGAACAAGCAATAAGGTCGTCGGACATCTTCAATCATTCTACTGGTTATTTCTTTTGAATCTCGTCCAAAGCCCATTGTGAACCTTCCAGGGAAGTTACCAAGCGCCTCTTTTATTTCCTCCTCTGTAAATAAGATTCTACGGTGAGTATCTGTATTTAGAGTTCCTATTTCAAGATATAGATCCATGGCAGCTTTCCATAGACTATCTGCTAGGGTGTCATCTTGGGGAACTGGTGTTGCAGGATCAAAAACAATATCGTACTCTTTAATAACTCTTTTAAGTCCTGGAACTAGGAGTTTAAGATCGTAGTCTTTTTCTAAACATACGGGACCATTTTCTGCTCTTTCTAACACTTCATTGATTCGCCACGGAGGAGTGACCATTTATCTCGCCTTTTTTTTAAGAAGGTCTGTTGCTAATTTTGCCGCTTGAACAGCTGTTTCTGCCCATCCATCAGCCCCAATTTCTTGTTGCCAGGTTGCTGTCGTTGGAGCTCCTCCAATTATTACGATATAATCATCACGCTTACCGAGCGCGGTAAGTAATTCAATGACCTCTTTTTGGGAAACCATGGTGGTTGTCATGAGAGCGCTTAGTGCGATCATATCAGCCCCCACCTCACCTGCTTTTTCAATGAACTGCATAGAAGGGACATCTTTTCCCAAATCAAATACCTCAAACCCTGAGACTTCTAACATGATTTTAACTATGTTTTTTCCGATTTCATGAATGTCTCCATGTACAGTTCCTATGACAACCTTTCCTTTTGTTACAGAACGTTCCGTAGTGGATTTAATGTGTTTTGTAAGGACAGAAGTTGCAGATTGCATTGCTTCTGCCGCTCCCATAAGTTCTGGGAGGAAGATATCCATTTTATCAAATTTGTCTCCAATTATCTCCATCGTTGGACTTAATACTTCATCAATCACTTTTAATGGATCAACTTGAGCCTCTATGAGTTCTTGGGCGATTTCTGCGGCTTTTTCAGGTTCGTACTCCTCTAAGGTTTTCTTCAGTGCTTCAAATAGACTCTCTACTGTCATAATCATTCACCTCTAAGAATTACAATTCCTCTTGTTCAGAAGTCTAAAGAACTTTGCCTTGCCCGCGACAATCCATTCTGTCATTTCAGACATGAAAGGCTTTATTTATTTAATGAGTATAGAGTACATCGATTTCTTGAGTTGAGGATGGATTAATTCTGGGAAACAGGAAACAACTTGGTTTAATAGTTGGAATCACTCTAATGGCAATTCTATGCTCTCATCTACCTTCTTCAGCAATGGCTTTAAAAACTTCAAAATGGGGGTCAGAATTTCGTCCCCATATGCAAGCTACAAACAAGATTCGCATAAATGAGATTAAATATGAAATTCAAGAATTAAGAGTGGAGTGGGCCAAAGATGAATATATTGAATTACTTGTTATCGAAGGAGGTTTCGATCCTTCTTACTGGTACGTCACAAATGGGGGGAATGACAATTTCTGGGAGATTCCCAGCTCATGTCCCTTAGTTTCGTCAAATGATATTATTGTTATTCATTTAGGGGTTGGAGTTAATGATAACGATGGCCCAGTCTTTCATTTTTATATGAATGAAATTGCAGAACAACTTACTAATCATGGGGATTCGATATCTCTCTTTGAAGATAATGATAGTCTTCACAATCTTAGTGAGGATACAGCTCATGATTTTGTTGCTTTTGGGATTACAACTGAAGATAAAATAGATTTGAAGAGATCCTGGGGTAATTGGCCTAATAATGGTAAGATTGTTACAGAAACAATAAAATGGGAGTTAAATAGACACGAATCACTCCAACTTATAGGAAATGACTTAGATAATAGTGATAATTGGTTTCCTGCAAAAATTACGCCTGGGAGAAGTAATAAATTAATTAATTGTTATAATGAAGATTTATATGGGCTTGATAGTGAAATTTATTGTAATAAAACCGCTACAAATGCAAGTGGTTGGGGACATGGAAGAATTCAACCACCTCTCAATATGTCAGAGAAACCACTTTATGAGGGTATCGATGAACTGGGTTTAGATGTTTTTGTAAGTGGAGATTACGCCTATGTAGCCTGTGGAAGTGCTGGTCTAGCGATCATTAATATTAGTAATCCTACCAACCCAGGCACACCAACTTATGCCACATCAGTAGCTGCTACTGGTGTTCATATAAATGGGGATTATGCTTATGTTGCCTGTTTATCTGCCGGTTTAGCAATCATCAACATTAGTGATCCGAATAATCCTGGCGCACCAATCTATCGAGACACAATTGGGGATGCTCATGATGTTTTTATCAGTGGAGAATTCGCATATATCGCTAATGGATTTTCTGGTCTAGCTATCATCAACATAAGTGATCCGAATAATCCTGGCACACCGATCTATCGAGATACAACTGGGGATGCATACATTGTTTATATTGGCAGAAATTATGCCTACCTTGCCTGTTTATTCTCTGGTTTGGTAATAATCGATATAAGTGACCCGACTAATCCTGGAGAACCAATCTATCAGGAAACCAATGGAGTTACTTATAGTGTTTGTATCGGAGGAGATTTCGCATATGTCGCTTGTGGTACAGCTGGTCTCGCAATCATCGATATTAGCGACCCGATCAACCCAGGAATTCCAATGTACCGAAATACTGTTGGTAGAGCAACTGATGTATTTGTCAATGACTATTTTGCAGGTACAACAAGCGCAGAAGGTTTGACCCTCATTGATAGCAGCAATCCCCTCAATTCTGGAGAACGTATTAGCCGATCCACTCCTAGCAGTGCTAGAAGTGTCTTCATTAAAGAAAATTATCTCTTTGTATCATGCTCTAGACATATATTGGTAATTTTCGAACTTCCTGAGATGATAGGATTTGTAGTAGCACAATCAGTCTGTTGTTACAGAAGTACGGGAGACATTCATAATGTCACTCTTTCAGTCAATCAGACAGTATTTCCTAATTCATGTATCTATTATCAAGTATCAACAAATAGTATTAGATGGGAACTTATTAATCCAAATGAGATTTATTCATTAACTGATAAACATTCTAGTATTCTTTATTGGCGAGCGAGATTAGAGGTTGAGGACCTGAGAGGACCAACCCCAGGTATAGACTCTATTCTATTAGACCTTGATATTTTTTATGATACAAAATCCTCTCTAGAAGAGGTTTCAACAACATCAGTGATCATTTATCCAAGCTCCAAGACAAAAAGTACAATAGGATTCACTCCCTTCGTTATATTAACATCATTTTTAGCGATTTTCCTCATGAAACGACGAATCAACAAATTAAGGAAGATTCCAAATTGAAAAAAAGATACATTTATCATCTAATGCTTGGATTTTCCCTATTAGGATTATTCTGTCCTAAAATTCAACTTGTCTCAACGAAAATTCTTTCTACACCTAAATGGTCTTCCCAGTTTCGCCCTTATGGTGCATATGTTGATGAAGTAAAATTTATAATTTTTAATGAGAATGAAATCTCCTTAGCCATGTTAGCGCTGGAAAATGGGGACATTGATGCTTACGATGAACAAGTACCAGAAGAATACTTAGCAACATTTGCTAGGGATCCGAATATTGAGTTGACATTCACCTCAAGTATCCGTTATCGAGCACTCACTGTCAATTGTGACCGATTCCCTACCAATATTACCGCTTTTCGTCGCGCTATGGCATTTGGGTATGATAAATATCGAGCAAATATGGAATGCATCGGAGGTATCGGATTACCCCAAGATAGTCTTTTTCCGATATGTGCAACAGAATGGGAAGTCGAAAGCGAGATGGCTGAACACTTCTATGAAGCAGATTACGTATCAGGAAATAAATCCCTCGAAAATGCTGGTTTTATCGATCTAGATGGGGATGGTTGGCGAGAATATGACCAAAACAGGAATGGTATTTGGGATCCAGGGGTTGATTTAGAACATTATGATTATGAGGTATCTTTGCATGGAGTAGCTAGGAATGCCCTTAAGATATTGGAGGACGGATTAGAACAAATGGGAATTAAAGCAGAAGATTATACTCAAGTTTTTACAAATCCACCAACCCCATCTTCTTGGTATTCAGTCAGAAGTTGGACTGAAGGAGTTTCTATGATAAACACACCAGAATTCCTATATGATAACTTTAGAACGGATGCAAAATGGAATAGCTATTATCAATTCAGTAATAGCACCATTGATACAATTCTTGACCAAATGGTGATATCTACTGACTTAAATGAAGTTAAAGCCTTTGCTCGTGAAGCAAACACACTTTTGACCTTTGAACAACCTCAGATTATTTGCTACAATTATCCGATTATTTGTGTTTACCGTACTGACAGGTTTGATGGGTGGTTTGATTTTCTTGGTGCGGGTATTGCTAATGGAGAGAACCTGGTCTGTGTAACTAAACTACATCTTAAAGACTCCCTTGGTGGGCCTTATGGTGGTACTTTCTATTATTGCTTGTCCGATACTCTAGGTACTTTCAACCCTTATTTGCAACGCACTCGTTATGAAGAAACTGTCTTCCAATACATCTATGAGAGACTCTGGAACATCGATCCTTACACCTGGGATCCCATTCCAGGGTTGGCGTACGACTGGGAGATTGAACAGACTGTGGCTAATGGAGAGGTTCGAGACGGCCAGAAATTCACATTCTACTTATACGAGAACGAAACCTGGCACGATGGGGAACCATTCACTGCTGCTGATGTTAACCATTCCCTTCATCTATGGCGAAACTCTCCTTATAGTGAACCAAATATGGCAAACGTTTACAAAATAGAAACGCCCAATGGACCTGAAGGCCATACAATTGAATTATATATCAACGAGACAGGATACTTCGAGTGGGTGGACACAACACGTTTTTACATTACCCCCGAGCACATCTGGCGTGATGTAACAAATATATCCGCGTTTACTCCAACCAATGATCAAATTATTGGAACTGGCCCATATATGTGGAACGAATATGTTCCTGGGGAGTACATCAGTCTTCTCCGTCACGAGGACTGGCGCTGGGATATTCGTGACATAGACAATCATGTTGAGAATTACCATACAAGCTCCTTTGGATCTACTCAAAGCTCCATACCTATGACCACCATTCAAAGCTCGAGAATCGAAAACACATCAGGGTTTACTCTGGTCATGTTATTTGGTGCTTTATTAGGTGTTCATCTCGTTATCCGTCCTAAAAGAAAAGGGAGGA
>CP070695.1:3927139-4009459 GCA_020353515.1 Candidatus Heimdallarchaeota archaeon | reverse complement strand
GCTGTGGCTTAGTTGGTAGAGCGACAGACTTGTAATCTGTTGGTCGTGGGTTCAAGATATAAGATCCAGTAAGGTCTATATGAAATTCCCACCAGCGGCTATTGCATCTACTCTAACAGCAAAATAATTCAATCTAAACAAAATGTATTGCGTGACGAAAAATGGAATCATCTCAACTAATTACCACTTGGAGATACCTTGCAAACGGACAATGCGCCTTCAAATCAGCTGCAACTTCTCCAAAGATGCGCTGTAACCATCTGTTTACAGTTACAGGCACATGTAGATATATTGATTGTCCCCTCGTTCAACCTGAATTTTTCGCGTTCCAACAACAGGAAAGTTCTGTATACTTGATTAAAAAAGATCCAAAAGCACCCCCTACTTCAACATGGGGTTTCACGGAGTTACCAGAAGACCGTGAGAAAGCAAAAAAAGTAGTAGAAGAAAATATCAAGACATTAAATGAGAATTTACAAGAGGCGGTTTGGCGGCGGTTTGAACAACAGTTTAATGCCATCGAGTTAATCAGAGCCTCACAAGAACTCACAGAAGAGGAAGAAGAAGAGCTAGAAGAGCTAGATGAAGAGCTTTAAACCCCATATTATGGTTATACAGCTGCGAAATGATGAAACCTGACAAGGATGAGCTTAGCGATGAAATCTTATAGTTACTCTGAATCGCTAGCTGTTTGGATAATTCAAAATCTCCCAAGTGTGGGTTTCTAGCAGAAGCTTATACCTTTCAATAAGCTGTGTTTCCAAGAAAGTCGTCAATATGGTATCTCCTACTGAAAACTCCTTTTTGATAAAGAAAAAGGTTATCTTAGTACGGATGGGAGGAGAATTAGGAATTAAAAGTCGACAAACTCGTCGTCATATGGTAAATCTTCTGAGGCAGAATATTAAGACAATTTTACGAGAATTCTCGGGGTATAGAGTCATTATTTTTCGTGATCGCATTCTAGTCTATCATGAAACTAAGACTGATCTTAATGAAGTAGCACATCTTATTACCAACTCTGTAAGTGGTATTTCATCTACTAGCGTGGCCTATGTTGTTCAAGCTACAGAAACATCCATCATTTCTGGTGGATTGTCAGAAGCTTTAGCCATCATTAAACCATATGGAAGTTTTGCAGTTAGAGTTCGTAGAGAAGGGAATCACCCATTCAGTTCAATGCATATTGCTAGAGAATTGGGTGCAAAGATTCTTTCATCACAACTAGAAGGAATAAAGGTAGATCTTAACGACCCCGATTATGAGATTTCTCTTGATATTCGAGGTTCATTAGCATTTATATTCTCTAAAACTCTCAGGGGAATGGACGGAATTCCTACCCACTCTCAAGGCACTGCAATTGCGCTAGTTCGACCTAATATGAACTCTCTTATAGCAGCATGGCTAATGAAGAAAAGGGGAGTTGATATTATTCCTGTATTTTTCAGAACAGGAAAACAAACTGAAGAAAAATTCTTAAATTATCTTAAATCAGAATTTAACCAAATTTCTATTGATATCTCGATTGAGGACTTGTTAGGATCTTTTAAAAGTCATGCTTCTTTGTGTTTACTTTGTACTATTTACTGTGAGCAATTATGTCAACAATTGGCTGAAGAAAAAAAACTCACAACAATCATTTCTCCAACATGTTTTAACTATAATAATGAATCTACTTCATTTGAAGCATTGAAAATCTTAGAAAAAAGGGCTTCCCTATCTATATTGAGGCCGATTCAGTTTGGATTTTTCAGTCAAGGGTTGAAAATTGATTATTTAGACCAAAAATCCTGTTGTAATCATATTTCTAAGGTTTCTCTACAAATTCTTGAAGATTTTACAGCGATAAGTGTAGATAGATTTCTTTCTTTCAGAGATCAGAGTTAAAAATCTACTATTTTATCTCTTTTCGTACAATGACACCATTTGGAGTTTCTTCTGAAAAAATAAAACCTTCAAATCGGGAAATTTTTGTGTTTAGATCGGTCCACGCTTGACTAGGAAGTCCTGCCTTCAAACAAACATAATTAAGGTAATATTCTAGATCCCAGTTCTGTTCAACAGGGACCTGTGGTAAAAGTAACCCTCTTTGGTATGGTCCTCGTTGGGCGATTAAGCCATGTTTGCCAATTTCGATTAGATTAAAATATTCACTAGGGTCTTTTACTTCAAGTACTTCTGGAACAGTTAAAATTGTGGTTTCGACAGTGATTGATTCCATTTCCTCAAAAATAACAGGCGGAAAACGAGGGTCACGGGTAGCAGCATCAATCGCAGAATCGATGGTTGATTGAATTAGAGTGCTATGTGGACTTTCAATTCGTCCTATACACCCCCTTAATTCAGGATCCTTTCTCTCAGTGGCACGATGGAGTGTTACAAATACCCCTGAGTGGTCAAAGAGATCCTTTGGAGCATCATTAGGGATAGTGATTTTTTTCTTGTCTTTAAGGTAAGTCTCAATTGTCTTACGGGCTAGCTTGACTAAAAATTCCCCAGAATAACTCATATAAATCCTCTCTATGATATTAAAGGTTGAGCCTTATTCATGTAAAAAGGATTATTATCAAAATGCAAGAGGCGTTATAATCAGCCTATCATCAAAAATCTTGAACCAAAATTAATAAGTGTTAAAATTGAGTAGAGAACGACGACATATCAGTCAACGCAAGATTCGCCGGATTAAACGTACTGTAGATGATTCTACTTTTAAGCTAGAATCTGAACCTACAGAGACAAAACCCAAGGGGTTAGCCCCCAACACAAAAATGTATTATACAAAAGTTGCTTTCGGTGTTAGTACGGGAGGAATTACAGGATTTTTATTTATATTATCAGACATATTCTTGAATTGGTGGTTTTTAATTCTCATAGTAGCTTTAATTGTCTGTGTTATTTTTGTCAGGTTTGTTCTAAAGATCTCAGGAGAAGAAATTGACCAGAAAAGATTATGGTTATCTGGAACTTTTACATTTTTAGTTCTCTTTATTGTAATGACTTCTTTGGTATGGATGTTTTTCAATATTCCTTAGATAGACCAATCTTCTCCCGCTTCAAACACACGACTTATTTGGGCACTTAACAATTCCAATCCTTCCCCTGACAAAGCACTAACGGGTATTAAGGGGATCTGTCCTAATCCCTCTATTATCTGGCCCACTTGGAGAGAAAACTCGCGAGTCATCCCAATTAGGTCTTCTTCAATGGCATCGTATGGATTCTCCCTCCATGCTAAAACATCTTCAACCTGATGGGGCTTTAGAAGATCAATTTTTGTAATAACATGGGCAATAGGAAGGTTTAATCGAAGTTGAACTGAGGTTGCTAATAAGCTTACTGAAAGAAATCCACCTATATGAGAGACAAGTGTTGAATCAAAAAGGAAAGCAATAAACGAGGTATCTAACGGGAAACTACTTGTGATTTCTGTTCCTGAACGACGGTAAGCAAAAAGCTCCATTTGACCAGGAGTATCAACTAATACCAAGGAAGAGCTTTCACCTAATTCTTCGATATCATCCCGGAGATCATTAATATGATCAGCAACTAGATCAACTGCGGCAATCATTGCACCATTGGGTCCTAAATTATGTTCATCAATTAATTGGTCATAATCAATGTAGTCTCGAATATCAACATCAGCTTGGTATGGGATATGTTTAACAGCAGGATCAAGGTTAACTGTGGTGAGGGAGGCTCCCTTAGTAATTAAGTATGTTTGAAGTGAAGAAGTGAGAATAGTTTTCCCTGAGCCAGCAGTTCCCACTAAATAACACATATTAGGCATAGGATCAATCACTGACTCCTTAAGCTTATTGTAAAAGTTTTAAATTGCGGAGAGGATGCAAACAATCCCCGTGAATATAAAGATACAGAAACCGAGGCTGTAATTATGGAACTAGTATTCATAACCGCAATGATTCCTCCTTTGAAAACACGCGTTCCTACAAAATTATAGACGGTGTTCCAACAATATTTTCCTTTTGTTTCATTTACACGAATTTCAAATCGATCAATATTGTTAAAAATCCCCCCTGACTGGATTTCAATTTGAATTGGAAAGAAACAAGCTGTTTGGTTAGTGGAATCATCCCAATAATCGCGGGGATCTCTAGAAACGAGAGGAGAGGGCGCTAAAATGAGATTAGCCGCTTTAAATTCATCATCAATACGATAAAGCTTGATCGAAGGTGGATTAAGAAATGAATAAATCAGATTACTTCCTAAAAATAAAATAATGATTGTTAGGGCGAGTGCGGCAAAGAGATAACTCTTTTTTCGAATAATTTTATTAAAGAAATCAATTGTTTTCGATACCAGACTATTTTCTTTCTGTTTTTGAACAGTATCAAGTCCTTTCTCATTTGATGGAGCCTCCTCTTCTGAATCGTCTCCCATAAATAGAATGAGAACTGCAAGTGCTAATATAAGTATTTTTCCAACAGTTGTTTGTACTACTAATAAGAACCAGCCAATATGAGGGATTCGAAGGACTACAACTCCATGGATTTCATCACCAGAGACCTCCCATGGATCAACATGTTCATTATTATCTCCATTTGTTTTAAAGATAAAACTATCATTCTGTTGCCATTTTGCAGCAACTCGATGAACAACAGGATCAGAAACGCTGGGAGTATCAAATACGATAACATCTCCCACTTCTATTGTTTCAATTGGGACTTTCTTAACTAGTAGAATATCTCCTCGGAAAGGATGGATATCAGTGTATTCATCGTCTTGAAAGCCATTGTAAATGGGAAGCATACTACCTGTGGTTACTGCTACAGTTGGATGGCTCGATCCCCCTAAAAAGATGGTGATTCCAATGGAAAGAGCTATTGCCATCAATATCGCTAAGCTCAGAAGGAGTCCTAATTCAATAATTGATTTATATCTTGAATCCAAAGGCAATATTTGTCAAGAAAGGGGATCCAGAAAGAAGTTTTTAGAAGTATCGCTTGATTATTACTGGCCTCTTGAGTATTACCTTGAAACGCGTAGAATCTTCCCCCCTAAAAATCTACAATCCTATAATAGACATTCAGAAAAGAATTGTTATAAAATACTGATGCTGAAAATTATTCAAAGAAGAAAGCCTTAAACTCGGCATCTTGTTGCAGCAACTCCGTCACCTGAAGGCCAAGAGGTGTCAATTGCCAGCCTTGTTCTCCTCTTTCAACTAGTCCAAGTTCAAGGAGGGATCTACTATACTTACCAGTTCGAATATGACTCCTGATTGTGTCCAAACCGACTCCAATAATTTTACTTAACCGTTTATAACCAACTGAATCGCGATATAGTTCAATAAGAATCCGTTTTTTCGTTCTCCCAAGCCTCTTAATAACCTCCGAGGGATCTGAGCTTTCTTCTGATTGCGATTCTTGAGAATTAACTTCATTGGATTCTTTCTCAGCCATTATTACTCCTCAATAACAATATAATAATTAGACACGCGCGATTTCAGTTCTTCTAGCCCTAGGTCGACTACGAATCCACTTTTTTCCACATTCTGAGCATGTGAGACGAAGATCGACCTTCTTTGTAGTTTTTGAGGTCATATTTCTCGATGCAATAGGCCTACGGGAATATCTACCATGATTCCCAATTCGACTTGTCCATCGAGCCATTCGTCTACTTCCTTGACTCATTCCTCCTCCACGCTGTCTTGGTTTCTCAATTTTAACTTCTTGCTCGGTGTGCTTAGTACAATGTGGGCAGAATGTCCTCATCTTTGCAGGTATTTTCATCTCAGAATATCTCCATTCCAAATAATTCCGATATTACTTTTTATTTTCTCACACCTTGCTAAAGATTCATTTTTATTTTCATATTAAAAAGTAGATGTTCTTTACGAGGCACAGGTATAGATAAGTGAGCTCCTTGTACACTTCATTTTTTGTCTTTTTTTTAATAAATTCGAAAAGTTTGTTCAGGTTACATTCGTTATTCCATTTTTATTTTGGGTTTACTAAGCTAGAGAGGTCATCTTTTAATTTGGAAAGAAAAAGTTGTTAGTTATAATTTAAGGATGGAAAACGGAATTTACAATGGAAATGGTTTATTGATTAAAACAGACAACTGTTTAAAATAAGTGAGAGTTTATAAACAAAAAGAAGCTTGTCAATAATAGATCAAACAGCTTAGCGGCCTAGGGTAGCTAGGTTATCCCGCGGGGCTCATAAAGAAATACTTCTTGAGAAACCCCGAGATCGGATGGTTCAAATCCTCCGGCCGCTACCATTCTTTTCTTAATAATTCAAAATTTTTGCTGAGGGACGAATTGTCACGACTCTGTAAAAAGAAATGACACTCTAATATATTCGAAAAATGAACCATATATTTGTTTTCTATCATTTTTCCATAAAAATTCAAGAATAATAAGTTCTGTGATAACAAGATTTTTTAAGTAGATAGGAATAGATCTAAATAGAAAAGAGAATAAATGTGGTGGAATAGATAACAGAAGCTAAGGGCCCTAATTCAAAACGAAAAAAAGAAAAAAAGTCATTTTGGTTTGAATACGCTAAACAAAAAGGGGTAGATCCTCATAAATCCGCGTGGCGGAAATTTGAGGATGATAAGAAAGAAAATCAAGACAGGAAAATACGTTATTGTAATAAATGCGGGGCTTCAGTTCAACCTGATGGAAAATTTTGTGAACGCTGTGGACATCGAATTCAATTAAGAAAATAAAAATTATCTACGGCCTTCAGGTCGGTATTCAGGTTGGCCAGAAGGCATCCCTCTTTCCACACGCTTGAAGAAATTCTTTTTATTCCGTAAACTAGGTGTAAGACCTTTACGTGGTCGTGCCTCAACTTTTGGGGTTTGATTTCTGACTTTTCCAGCTTTTGTGAGTGAACCATGACTACCTGCCATAACTAATCACATAAATACTAATTAACTTCTAATATAAAGGCTTTACCTGATCATTGATAATCTTTTGCTAATTAGGTTAAACTCCTTTAAGATCGTTAAGAGATTGTTGTGGAATCTTTCCTGATAAGATTTTTCTCACTCGAATTGAAAATTTCTTAACTGATTCATTATGTCCATTCCTTTCTATATAACTCCAAAATGAAGGCATCACTGACGTTGCGAGGAGGGAACCTAGCTGATTAAGGTAACGTTTCTGGTCTGAAGGTTTTAATACACGAGAAAGAGTCAATGAACCATGTAATTCAATCCACATCGCTGCTATCATGAAAATAACCTTAGAATTAGGAAAAGTTAGTTTTAAACTGACTGGACTCCAGCTTAACCAATGAAGAACAGCATTAATAACTGTATTAAGTTCAGGATGTTGAGAAGATGGACGTAAGACTTCTCTAATTGAATGAAAATAGTCTGAAAAATCTCCTGACTCATTAACTTCTGTGATTTTGTCTACTAGAATAACGTTTCTTCTTTGTTTAAAGAAACTAAATTCCTGTTGCACTCTTTTGTAAGATACATCTGTAAATGGGTTTTCAAGATCAATTTGATCCCCCCAATAGCTTTCAAAGTAATTCTGAACATTCACTATCAGTTCAGTCAAATAATGATCAGTAATTTGATGATCATGTCCACCTAACCACTGAAATCCATTTCCACGACAGGGATGAATCCAACATAAGTAAATATCTGGTTTTATTCTCCAAAGAATTAGAGGATAAACTTGACACATTAGCGGTTTATTCTGAGTATTGTGAAGTAGACACAGTCCTTGAGATGTTAGAAAAGGGCAGGAATCCCCACGAATCAGCCTTTTTCCTCTATCTGTAGATTGAATGAAAAAAGATGAATACTCATAATTCTTACATAGCTTATCGCTTTCGTGAGGAAAAAGTGGTAGGTCATATTCAGTTGCACAGCATTTGGAATGGCAATGAGCGCAATTGTAAGAAGTAAATTCTGAGAAACCTCTTATTATCATCGAAAATCTCCAAATTTCCATTTAGTACTTGAAAAAAAGTACGATAGGATGATTGATATTATTCTGTTATCAAGTTATCATTTTGCGTCTAACGACGTTATTAGGTTGATTGATAACTTTTTTTTAAAATTCTGAAAAAATATTTTCAATAAAATGTGGAAAGTTTTTAAATTTCTTATTGTCTTAGAAATATTTCAAGACGGAAGATACGTTCTTATACAATTTATTGACTCTAGAACAACCAACGATAAAATAATATTGGTATGGAAATGGTTGAAGAGTATAGTTTAAAATCGACCGGTTTACGAGGCGTTGAAGTTAGTGATACTAATCTATGCTTGATTGAAGGAGAAATTGGAAATCTTTTTTATAGAGGTTATAGCATACAAGATTTAGCAGAGCATTCAACTTATGAAGAGATAGTATATCTGCTTATTTATGGGCAATTACCGAATTCTACTCAAATAGAAGAATTAAATACAGCTTTAGTAGCAGAACGGGAAATTCCCCAAGAAGTAATAGAACAACTCCGCCAATCCCCTGAAACTACTCCCACAATGAATGTTCTCCAGTCTTCTCTTGCTCTATTAGCAGGTTTTGACCCTGAAATCACAGATGAATCTAAAGAATCACACAGAAGAATAGCAATTCGGATTATTGCAAAAATCCCTACCATTGTAGCAGCTTGGGAGAGAATTAGGAATGAAAAAAAGCCAATTGTTCCACACAAGAAATTATCTCATGCAGCAAATTTTCTTTATATGTTAAAGGGGGAAGAACCAGCAAAAGACATTGCTAGATGTTTTGATATCGCTCTTATTCTTCATGCTGAGCATTCTTTCAACGCTTCAACTTTTACTGCAAGAGTTATCGCATCTACAGGAGCAGATCTCTATGCGGCCATTTCAGGAGCAATTGGCTCTCTATCTGGGAAATATCATGGAGGAGCAAGCCCACGAGTCATGATGAATCTTTTAGAAATAAAAGAAATGTCAAATGTTGATGAATGGGTAAAGAAGCAGTTTGATACAGGAACACGTATCATGGGAATGGGTCATGCGGTATATAAAACCATTGATCCTCGTGCAAAAATATTAAGAGAGATGGCAAAAAGATTAATCCGAGGTAAAACTGAGTTTGCTCAATGGATATATGATACAACAAATAAAATGGTAGTAATTACACAAGAAGAATTTAGAAGACGAAAAGGACTAGAAATCTATCCAAATGTTGACTTATACGGTGCTTCAGTCTATACTTCCATGGGCATTCCAATGCACCTTTTTACACCAATTTTTACAATGTCAAGATCTGCTGGTTGGGCTGCTCACGTACTAGAAGAAAAATTTCCAGAAGCTCCGAGTGCAAAACCTGTACTATACCGCCCTTCTGCTGATTATATTGGAAGATATTGTGGACCTTTGGGGTGTGAGTATATTCCTTTGACAGAGAGAGAAGCACATTTTGAAGATATTACTTTAGTTGAACGGTTTGTGAAACAAGAATTACAAAGGGTTTTTCAGGATAGGTTGGTACCCGTTGCTCTTTCAGCTCGGCATGTTCATTTAAGTCAAAGTGATTTTTTACGCTTATTTGGATTAGATTCCGAATTGAAACAATCAAAAACACCCTCGTGTGGTTTAAGAGTAGAACTTGTCGGATCTAGAAGGTCAATAAAAGGAATATGTGTTCTAAAACCATTTAAAGAGCAGACACAAGTTGAAATTTCTCTTAGTGATGGACATGTTCTTGGAATAAATCCCCCTATCCGTCATTCTGGAAATCTTTCAGGTACACCCGGTATTCATATCATTGGCCCTAAAGGAGCAATCCAAATAAAGAAAGGAGTTATCCGTGCAGCTAGACATATTCATATGAGTCCTGATGATGCAGCGAAATTTGGGGTGAAAGATAAACAAAAAGTCGCTGTAAGTTTCCCTGGAAAACGAGCTGGAATTCTGGATGAAATTATAGTAAGAATTCATCCTCTATCCCAGCTTGAATTGCATCTGGATGTTGATGAAGGGAATGCTCTTGCACTGAACGACGGTGATTTGGGTCATATTATTACAAATCTTGATCAAAGCACTTTTTCTCCATTTAGGTGAATTCAATGTCAGCATTAGGGTTTATAGAAACGTCTGGACGATTGGGGGCTATTGTGGCTACTGACATTGCATTGAAAACAGCAAATGTGAGGTTAATATCTCTTAGTAGAACTTCAGGAGGATTAATAACATTAATAATTAAGGGAGACGTTGCAGCTGTACATAGTGCCATTGAAAAAGCCCGAAAGGAAGCTAAAACAATTTGCACATATGTCACAGCAAATATTATTGCCCAACCTGCTGCTGATATTCTAACTACTATTGAAATGTTAAGTAAAAAGGAAAAGAAGGCATTTAAAGAAAAAAAATATTAGGAAGTCCTATAAGAAATGGAAGACGAACAACTATCAGCAGTTGTTGCCCGTGAAGTCGAAAAGGCCCTGAAAACAGAGCACAAAGAGGTTTCAGGTTCGTTCAAGGTCCTAGGAATTTTGACTCATATGGGTAAAGGTATTGACAAGTTGTTCGAGTCTTTAATTCAATTATCTCGCGAAGAAATTCCAGTATTAATTTGGACACTAGAGGAAATTGATTTTCTCCTCCAAATCTCAGTTAGGTGCGCTTCAATGCCATCAATGAAAGTTATTATAGGTGAAAGAAATAGTTTTATTCTCACTGATTTTATTGATTTAGAGTATATAATCTTTGGTGCATTTAGCTTTGAGATAGCAGATAAATTAATTCAATTTCAAGATGAGGATCCTATAGTAAATGTATTGATCCAAGGGCTTCTTTATAATGTTCCAGTATATATATTAACACCGTTTAATTTAATGGATTTAGTTTCTGAATATAAACCACTAAGTAAAATCAATCAAGAATTAAGAAAAAGACTTTCTCTCCTTGTAAAGATTGGGTTTGGCGTTCTTGATGAAAATGACTTGAAAGAACGCTTTTTAAAAAGTCCCCCCCGAATCCCAGATCTCATAACAGAGACATACATCAAGACTTTGGATGGAAAAACCCTCGAGTTAAGGGTACCACGCACAGCAATCGTTACTCCTTTGGCACGAGAGAAAGCTCGGGATTTAGGTATACGTATTGTGAGAATTTAGGTGAAATACTTATGAAAATCTGTAGAGTAATAGGGAATGTAGTTAGTACGAAAAAAGATGAGAATTTAAACGCATTCAAACTGCTTATTGTCCAACCTGTTGATATGAAAGAATTTAGACCAGAAGGATCCCCATTTGTAGCTGTTGATGTGGTAGGTGCAGGTGAGGGTGAAATTGTAATGGTAGTTTCTGGAAGTTCCTCCCGTTTAACAGCCATGACTAAAGATCGACCTGTTGATGCGACAATTCAAGCGATTATTGATTTTATAAAGATTGATGGAAAACAAACTTACGCAAAATAAATGATGATAACTTTGAGTTTTTATGAAACATTAATTAGAGGTTGATAGATGACAATTGATGAACAGGAAATCTCCAAGATTGTAAATACAGTTGTTAAAAGAATTCGTGCATATCAAGTCTATTCTGGAATAGACAACATCCCCATTACATCAGGAGGAGGTATCTTTCAAACTATTGATGAAGCTATAACAGCATCAGAAGCAGCGTACAGTACACTATCTTCTATTTCACTGGAGAAGAGGAAAGAGATAATTAATTCCATGAGAGATATGGCAACTAAGCATGCCCGTTATCTAGCAGAATTAGCTGTTCAAGATACAGGTATAGGTCGCTTGGAAGATAAAACAGCTAAAAATCTTCTATGTGCAAGAAAAACACCTGGAGTTGAGGATTTAGAATCAACAACATGGACAGGGGATCGGGGGTTAACCCTTGTTGAAATGGCACCATATGGAGTGATTGGGTCTATAACTCCCTCTACAAATCCCACAGCCACAATAATTAATAATTCTATCTCTATGGTTTCAGCAGGAAATACTGTTTTATTTAATCCTCATCCCGCAGCAAAGAGGGCTACAAACGAAACAATACGCTTAATGAATCGGGCCATTATTGAAGCTGGAGGCCCTGAAAATGTCCTAACTTCTGTGATCAATCCGACAATACAAACAGCTCAGGCAGTAATGAAGCACCCGAAAATTCGCTGTCTAGTTGTTACTGGAGGAGGAGCAGTAGTAAAGGCAGCAATGACGTCAGGAAAGAAAACTGTTGCTGCTGGCCCAGGAAATCCACCTGTGATTGTTGATGATACAGCGGATATCCAGAAAGCAGCTCGGGGAATTATAGAAGGAGCAAGTTTTGATAACAATATTGTATGTATAGCAGAAAAAGAAGTATTTGCATTTGAGAACATTATTGATGAACTTATGGCTGAAATGCAAAGGTACGGTGCGTATGAAGTAAAAGGAAGGCAAATTGATGAGTTGGTAAAACTTGTCTTTACTGCGACTGGAGAGAAACATCCTATAAAAAACGTGAAATTCATCGGTAAAAATGCTCCAGATATTCTGGAACAGATCGGAATCAGAGTAGGAGATGATATTCGGTTAATAATAGCAGAAGTACCCGATGATACGCATCCTTTTGTTGTCACAGAACAACTAATGCCTATTCTTCCAATCGTTCGTGTAAATACTATCGAAGAAGCTCTTGCAAGGGCGAAAAAAGCAGAACATGGCTTTAAACACACTGCAACGATGTGGAGCGATAGTTTAGGAAACATGAGTCTCGTAGCAAAACACATTGAAACCACTATTTTTGTAAAAAACGCCCCCTCATATGCTGGGCTTGGATTTGGAGGCGAAGGCTATACTACCATGACGATTGCTGGACCAACGGGAGAAGGGTTAACCTCAGCGCGAACTTTCACCCGTCAACGACGGTGTGTTTTAGTTGATGCATTTAGAATAGTATAAAGCATAAAAAGAAGGATAGAAAAAAGTGAGTACTGACTTGGTAGAAATGGTGAGAAAAGCAGGAATCATTGGAGCTGGAGGTGCGGGATTTCCCACACACGTCAAGATATCTGCCAGAGTCAATACATATATTGCTAATGGTGCTGAATGTGAACCTCTATTAAGTGTAGATCAACAATTAATGGCTTTGTTTCCTGAAAAGGTAATAGAAGGTCTTAAATTAGGGATGAAGGCAACAGGAGCGAAAAAAGGAGTTATTGCAATAAAAAAGAAATTTTCTCCTTCAGTTAATGCAATTAAAAAGGTAATTTCTGAAGAAAAGAATATTGAACTATTTCTTCTCGAAGATTATTATCCTGCTGGAGATGAGTTCGTCCTAGTTCAAGATATACTTCAAAAATCTGTTCCTGAAGGAGGAATTCCTCTTGATATTGGAGTAGTCGTTAATAATATCGGTACTTTGGTTCATATGGCCGAAGCTACGGAGGGAAAACCCGTTATTTCCCGATATGTGACGATATCAGGTGCAGTGAAAAAACCTCAAACAATCAATTTTCCCATTGGAACTCCTATAGAAACTGCAATTAAATTGGCTGGAGGTCCAACAGTAGATTCCTATAAGGTCATAGTAGGAGGGCCTATAATGGGAGAATTATTACCTGATCTTAGGTCACCAATTGTAAAAACAACATCTGGCATTATTGTACTACCTGCAGATCACTTTTTAATATCAATGAAATCCCAAATGATGCCACGTAAGGTTGTTATCTCAAATGCTGCTTGCATAAAGTGTGAATTATGTACCGTAGTCTGTCCTCGGCATTTACTTGGTCATAATTTATATCCTGATAGAATCATGCGAGTAGTTTCATTCGGAGGAGAGGTAAAAAATAGTGATTTGACGGGTAGCTTTTTGTGTGTATTTTGTGGGGCATGTACATATTATGGATGTCCCATGGGACTTGACCCAGCCAAAATCGTATGGGAAATCAAAAATCAGCTAATTACTGAAGGAATGAAAAATCCTCATAGACGTAAGGAATTAGAAATACATCCTGAAAGGGGGATAAGACGATTACCTACCAAAAGGCTTGTCTCAAGGTTAGGGTTAACTGATTATGATCATCTGAAATCTCCAATAACAACACCAACATTGAAAATTAATTATGTGAGAATTCCCTTAAAACAGCACATTGGTATTCAGGCGATCCCTACAGTAAAAATTGGGGATAAAGTGTCTGAAGGTGATGTGATAGGAAGAATTCCTGAAGATTCTCTTGGAGCGATGGTTCATGCAAGTATCGATGGAACTATCACAAAGATCCAAGATGAAATAATAATAGAAAACAAAAACTAGAAAAAAAAAGATTTGGTGAACAAAAATGGCTAAAGAAGCATTAGGTTTAATTGAAACTAAGGGTTTAGTTGCTTCTATTGAAGCAGCTGATGCGATGGTAAAAGCAGCAAACGTCCACCTTATTGGAAAAGAAATAATAGGTGGCGGTTATGTGACTGTGATGGTTCGTGGCGATGTAGGAGCTGTAAAAGCATCTGTTGAAGCAGGGGCTCTTGCTGGTCGTAAAGTTGGCGAATTAATATCAGCACATGTGATCCCAAGTCCACACGAAGAAGTCGAAACTATATTACCAGGAAAATAGTTTGATATTTGTACGAATGGATGCCTTTTAAGCATCTCTGTACAATAGACTATTTTTCTGCTTTAGACTTGATAGGTCATTATGATGCGTGCAATTGGAATCATAGAAACCAATGTCATGGCGAGAGGACTTCTTGCTGCCGATTCCATGGCTAAAGCTGCTGATGTGAAATTATTGGTTTCGACACCCGTATGTCCAGGAAAATACTTGATCATAATTCAAGGTACAATCTCGTCAATAAAAAGCTCAATGGATATAGGTAGCAGGACAGCTGGAGAAACTGTAACTGGGTTCACAATTATCCCTAATGTTCATCCTGAAGTATTTCCAGCGATTAGTGGAACTACTTCTGTCGAAGAAATTGGTGCCATTGGAATGATAGAAACTTATTCAGCACCCTCAGCAGTTATGGCTGCTGATGAGGCAGTCAAAAGTGCCAAAATTAAATTGATCGAGATACGACTGAGTCGTGCCTTGGGGGGTAAAGCTTTTGCATTATTCACAGGTGAAGTAGGAGCAGTTAAAGCTGCAATCAGTGCAGCTGTAAATCGGGTAAAAGATGAAGGTTTGGTTCTGTCTACTACAATTATTCCAGCTCCGCACAAAGATTTGCTAAAACATTTATTATAATAGTAAGTATGATCGATGTGAGGCATAAAAATGAAAAAGATAATCATTGGTAGCGATCATGGTGGATTTGAATTGAAGAAACATCTTATTGCCTTCATAAGAGGTCTTGGTTATGAAGTAGAAGATTATGGGTGTTATACTTCTGATGCAGTAGACTACCCCGATATTGCTGTATCAGTGGCCCAAGATATTGCAGTTTCGCTAGAGAGTAAAGGGATCATCATTGATGGCACTGGTGTGGCAAGTGCAATCGTTGCCAACAAAATCAAGAATATTAGAGCGACACCATGTACAGACGAATTCACCGCCCATTCAGCACGAGAACACAATGATTCAAATATTCTAACTCTTGGGGCTCGAGTAATAGATGCAGAAACGGCTCAAAAAATCGTGAAAATGTGGTTAAAAACTCCTTTCGGGGGGGGTCGTCATGAACGCCGTGTAAATAAGATTCGCGAATTAGAAAAAAAGAAGTTGTTGTAAGATCTTGAAGCTTGGAAAAGTCATTGGTAATGTCGTAGCTACTGTGAAAGACCCTGGACTTGAAGGATTGCGCTTCCTTATTATTCAAGGTTTGGATGATAATTTCCAACCTATTGGGAACCCTTATGTGGCTGCTGATGGAATATATACTGCAGGAGAGGGAGATATAGTTTATATCGTCAGTAAGAAGGAGGCTGCTATTGCGATACCTAGAGAATTAGTTCCTATAGATGAATGCGTTGTTGGTTTTGTTGAGGAATATACTGTGGTTGAAGCTGCAAAAAAGAAAAC
This sequence comes from Candidatus Heimdallarchaeota archaeon, assembly GCA_020353515.1. GTDB lineage: Archaea > Asgardarchaeota > Heimdallarchaeia > Hodarchaeales > Hodarchaeaceae > Hodarchaeum. The sequence goes on along the minus strand of CP070695.1, from coordinate 3,993,538 downwards.
TAAACCAATCAAAGAGAAAGTAGAAATAGTGAGTGAAGATATAGAACCTGCGAAAACAAGAGAACCTCCAAAGAAAAAACCTTCAAGGAGAAGGGCCCCTAGGAAAACAATCGCTAAAACCAAACCTCCTCAAACGAAGAAACCTTCGGAGTAGAAAAAACAATGATTTTGGCTAGAGTAATTGGTACACTTGTGGCAACCATTAAGACAGAGAGTCATGAGAATTATAAAATTCTAGTCGTTCGTCCTGTAGATTTAAATGGCAAATTTTCTGGTGATTCATTCATAGCTCTTGATACTGCTCAAGCTGGAATAGGAGATTGTGTACTTATAATACAAGAAGGAAATTCTATTCGTGGTATTATGAAAGATGATAAAGGGGCGGTCGATGCGTTAGTAGTAGGAATTGTGGACTTTATCAAAACCAAAGGAGAACAACGGGATTTAACTGAAAGTTATAGGAGAAGTTAGTAATGGAAATAGATGAAGAGCTAGTTCGAAGAATATCAGAGCAGGTATTGTCGAAATTAGGTCAAGAAAGAGCTGTTCAAAAGGAGTCAGTGCTTTCACCTATCCAAGGCCCAAAAAGATCAGTAAGTACCTATAATTCAGTCATAATCTTACTTTGTGGGGGTGATATGGAACTAGAAGAAGTTTATCGTCAAATTGCTATTATTGTGAGTCGTTACTCGAATATCTATGTTGTTATGACAAAATCCGCAGAACAAATAATTGGAATTCCAAAAATAAGAGGTCTCTCCGAGGGAGGAACAATCGTCACCGAGTATACTCAAGAATTTCATGAGAAAATATTACCATATACAGATACTTTGTATGTTCCTGTCTTATCCTTAAATACCGCTGCAAAAGTAGCAGCATTGAATGCTGATTCCCTTGGAACCATTACCATGGTTTTTGCCCTTATGAATGGCGTTCCAGTCATAGCTGCAAAGAATTCAATCTTTTGTTGTCAGAAATCACCAGAAGATATTCCTCAACCAGTAATACAACGAATAACCCAGATTATTAACCAATTGAGAGAGATCGGGATAACAGTACTTGATATACGTGAAATGACTAGAGAAATCCCCGTACGGGCGATTCCATCAATGGAATTACCATATACTGTTAGTTCAGCTGGAAAAGAAGTGGCTAACGAATATACAGCAGCGTATCAAATTTTAGTTAATGGTGGAGCATCACGAATAGGAGTGGAACCTGGACAGACTAATTTTGACCAAGCTTTAGCAAGATATATCGATCACACTGTACTAAAAGCTGATGCAACAGAAGAAGAGATAAGAAAACTCTGTGAAGAAGCCAAAGAATATGAATTTGCTTCAGTTTGTGTCAATCCAACCAATGTCAAACTGGCCAAATCCTTTCTCCAAGATAGTCCTGTGAAGGTGTGCACAGTCATTGGATTTCCCTTAGGGGCAACTACCCCAACCGTGAAAGCAATAGAAACTCGTGATGCGATTGCAAATGGAGCAGAGGAAGTTGATATGGTCATTAATGTGGGGGCGTTAAAATCAGGGAATGATGATCTCGTTAGAAAAGATATCGAAGCAGTTGTCCAAGCAGCAGAAGGAAAAGCTCTTGTTAAAGTCATTTTAGAAACCGCGCTATTATCAAAGGAAGAGATAATTAAAGGAAGTCTTTTATCTAAGTTAGGAGGAGCAGACTTCGTTAAAACGTCCACTGGGTTTAGTACAGCAGGAGCACTTGTTGAGGATGTAGCATTAATGAGAGAAACTGTTGGCCCTGAAATGGGAATTAAAGCAGCAGGAGGGATAAGAACTCACGAAGCAGCAGAAGAAATGATTAAGGCTGGCGCAACCCGTATTGGAGCCTCAGCCTCAGTATCAATTGTTAAGGGAACATCCTCATCAGATGGAAAGTATTAAAAAAGGAAAAGAAAACGGTTTTCATTGAAGCCTTGTTAAGGTTTGAAATCTTTTGGAAGACCAATCTGTCGGACAAGGATATCGCTAAGTTTGTCGGAGCGAGGTCGAGATTCAATGAGAAAGTCTTCAAGGTTGGTTTCGGCTTGTTTTAGCTTTACTCTCTCATCAGGGTCAAGGCCTTGCTTGCTAATGTGATATTCAAAGAATTTACATGCTAGCTGAGGAGTACGTGTCATTGCAGAGAGGGATTCATCGGATAATTCACGGATCCGATAGACAGTTTCGTTAACTCGTGGATCAAAAATATTACTTTTAGGATGAATAATCGCAGTAAGATAACTTCTACCTTTAGTTATTTCATCTTCTTCCATCCAGATATCAGATCCTAGTGCCCACATCTCATAATCAATCCCCCAAATCTTTTGTGCTTGTTTTGATTTATCGAATTGGACTAGGTAGTTGCCTGCATTTCGATCAGGGTCATTCAACCAAACATCAAAGGGGAGAAGAGTGTATCCATCATCAATTTGCTGAACAATTTGAAAGGCTTCATCCACATCGTCATAGGAGTCCAAAAATTCGTCAAGATTGATAGTGTCGGGGATTTTTTCGAGAAGAATTGCGAGGACAGACGTAGGATCCCCACGACCCCCTTTCTCTGATAATATCTTTTCAAATTTGGAGGAGGTCTCTAATGTATACGGTTCTCGCCCAGAAAGTTGATAGTATTCTTCAGCAGTCTCCCCTTCTTCATCCTCATCCAGTATGATTACATCACCAAGAGGTAACGTTGTAGTCTGGGTGAGAGGATGATCAGCAACCTGTTGAGAACATACAATGATAGCCTCAGGGACATTTAAGTGTAAACAGCGGCCAAGGCGAGAAGCAGTCAATTCATTAAAGGTACGCCATAAATGCATCCGACCACGACTATCCTCAGGAGATTCTTTTAGATCAACCTCTAAATCTTGAATCTCTTTCAGTTCAAAATCAATAATATTCGCAAAGGTCTTGAGAAGCCATTCCTTCTTCTTTTCGTCTTCTAAAATAATCGCCTTACCATGTTGACCAGCCGCGGTCATGGTTTTCTTAGTAAGCCGAAAACGATTACGGATTTCTTTTTTATCCGAAGATTCATAAATAGTAAGATCCCATTTTGCCATTCTAATCAACTTCTGAATTTAATCATACAAATGCAGGAAAAAGGGGTGAAAAACCCTTCCTGCGACAAATCGTCGCTTAATTCAAAGAATTACATAATGACAAGAAATGGGATTAAAAAAGTTTTACAAAGGTAGGGAACGAGTAGATTCTTTCTTAACATCACAAGCTCTAGGAGAGAGAGAACTCGTGAAAAGATGATTAAATGATAAGGGAGATATAGAAAGTTAAGGACAAAATTGGGCAGTTTATTAAGTCAGTTTGCCAAAATAAGAGGTGTGAGGGGGGAGGGAGGGTGTCCCAACGTTTAGAAAAAAAGTTTTTTCGGTTCGTTGGAACACCATGGCTTTCGGGGTGTTTTTAATTGCGTGGCTGCACTCGTTTCATCATTCAGCTACTAATTATTCTTTTCCTACTTCACCCACTTTTCCATCCATCCAAGATATTCATTTTCATACATATAAACTTTAGGCAATTTTCGCGGCAAAACATGGAAACGTAATTGGCGAGTATTGGCTTTTTAGTTGAGGTTTTAAAAGGATGGATCGTATAATGTTTCTATTTTTTTCCTTGAGATTGGGGTTTAATGAGAGATTCTTACCATCCTTGCGAATATATTGTTTGATTCTAAAATCTCCTCTTTTTCTTGTCGGTTTAGAAAACACTCCTCATCTGTTAACAGACTTTAAAACCTAGTATAGCTTTACTATTCCCGAATCTTTTAATCAATTTAATTATGGAGATGAGGGTTTTTTGGATACTCTATCCCTTATTGAGGAGCAAAGTCAGTTTATTTTAGATAATATTCGTGATATTATCTTTTCTCTGTCTTCTGATGGCATGATTACGTCAGTTACTAAAGAATTTGAAAAAGTCACAGGATGGTCTCGGGAGGAATGGATTGGAAAACATTTTCTCGAGATTGTTCATCCTGAAGATACGTCGGTGGTAGTTAATGGCTTCGAGGCGACTATCGATGGAGAAACAGTCCCACCTTATGAAGCTCGAATTTTTGGCAAGTCAGGGGATATTATAACTTTAGAGGCAAAATCTACCCCCCAAGTCATTAATGGGCAAATCACTGGATATTTAGGGATTGCAAGAGATATAACAGAACGTAAGCAATCTGAAGAATTACTACGATCATCAGAACAGCAATATCGTACCATTATTGAATCTCTAGGAGATCCACTTCACGTCATTGACCGAGATTTCGTAATAATCTTAGCAAACCCAGCTTTTTCTGAGTGGCTCAAAGAACTCAATTTTGAAACACCTTTAGTGGGGAAAACCATTCGTGAGGCATTCCCTTTCTTATCCGATCTCGTTCTAAATGAGTACCACACTGTATTTTCCTCAGGCCAAACTCTAGTCACTGAAGAAGCTACTACGATTAATGGTAAGAAATTTTTCACAGAAACTCGTAAAATCCCAATTTTGCATGATGAATCAGTCGTGCAAGTCATTACGATTATTCGTGACATTACTGAACGTACACACATTGAAGAACAATTACGAGAAAGTGAGAAGAATTATCGTGAGTTAATAAGTAATCTTACAGATGTTGTAGCAGAAGTTGACGAAGAGGGAAAATTCATCTTTGTCAGTCCACAGATTTTTGATCTTTTTGGGTATAAACCTAGAGAATTGATCGGGAAAAATAGTTATGATTTTATTCACCCTAATGATATAGAAAATGCTTTTAGAATTCTGACGGAATGTCTGTCTGGAAAACAGAGATTTGAATTTGAATATCGAATAAAACATAATAAGGGTCATTATATTTGGGTCACAGCCTCAGGAAAAGCCATTGAGCATGAGAATAATCTAAAAATTGTCTTTGGTATAAGAAACATTACTGATCAAAAGCGGATGAAAAAAGCAGTACAAGAAAGTGAAGAAAAATATCGAACTTTGTTTGAAAACATCCCCATTGGTCTTTATCGCAGCACACCTGATCACAAATTTCTCGCAGCAAATCCTGCATTCCTTAATCTAGTTGGATTATCTTCCTTCGACGAGTTAATCGAGATTGATTCCAATCATCTAGCGATTATTAGGAAGTATCCGAGAGATCGATTTTTAAGGGAAATTGAAGAAAAAGGAGAGGTAATGGGATTAGAATTCCATCTTGAACGACCTGATGGATCTGTTATTCATTTTCGAGAGAATGCACGATCAATAAAGGATAAACATGGAAAAATGCAATATTACGAAGGCAGCGTAGAAGACATCACAGATCGGATTAACGCACAAAAAGCTCTATTTAATAGTGAGGAAAGGCTGCGTAGTTTTATGGATGGAGCAACAGACTCATTTTCTCTTTTTGATTCTGATCTAAATCTAATAGATATAAATAAAACTGGATTGAAGACTTTTTTACTTGGGATTGAGAAAACAGAGGTTTTAGGGAGGAATATAACTGAGTTTCATACCAACCATGAAGATATTCTCCGTTATAAAGAAGTTCTAAAAACAGGAATTCCCTATATCGCGGAGAGAGTGGCTCCACCTCAAAATTATGGAGATATGACTCTATCTGTGAAAGCGTTTAAAGTAGGAGACGGCTTAGGGATAGTAGCAGCCGATATAACTGATCGAAAAAATATGGAAAACGCGCTTCGTAAGAGTGAGGAAAGATTAAGAAGATTTATGGATGCAGCGACCGATTCTTTTACTATTTGGGATTCTGAATTCAATTTAATTGATATAAATAAGACAGGTTTAGGAATGCTTCCTGTAGGAACTAAAAAAGAGGATATTATTGGGAAAAATATAGAAGAATTTGATAAACAACATCTTGGAAAATATGAAGAAGTCCTTAGAACAGGAAAACCATATCTCTCAGATCGTATTTTTCGTCATCCACTTACAGGTGAAAGAATCGTTTCAGTAAAAGCCTTCAAGACTGAAGAAGGATTAGGTTTGATCTCCACAGATATAACCAAACGAAAAATCGTAGAGGATGAGCTGAGAAGTACGAAATTCAGACTCGAATATCTACTTAAGTCATGTCCAGCAGTGATCTACTCGTGTACTCCTGGTGGTCATTTTTCAACCACTTTTATGAGTGAGAACATCAAGGATATCCTAGGATATCAGGCTAAGAGCTTCATTGATACTCCAGAGTTTTGGGAACAGAAATTACACCCTGATGAAAAAGAACAAGTTTCTACCACATTTAAAGATATTCTGGAGGAAGGGAATTATAGTAATACTTATAGATTTCAACATAAGAAGGGATCCTATCGTTGGATGCTTGATGAAGCAAATCTTGTTAAAGACGAAAAAGGGAAACCTCTCGAGATTGTAGGCTTTTGGTCTGATATTACTGATTATAAAAGAACTGAAGAGGCACTTCGGGAGAGTGAAGAAAAATTTCGGTCAGTTTTTGAAAATTCGCCACTTGGGATAGCTTTAACGGATCTAAATTTCAGTTTTACTGAAGTAAATGACGTTTTTAAGGAAATGTTAGGATACCAAGGAAATGAGCTGACTCAAAGGACTATTCTTGATATAACTCATGAAGAACATCGTGAACGAGATGAAGAACATATTAAAAAATTACTAAATAATGAAATTTCTTCATTTCAAACAGAGAAAAGATATCTCAAGAAAAATGAAGATATTCTTTGGGTTCGGGTAGCATTATCCCTTTTGAAAGACGATAAAGGTAATCCACTGAATTTCCTACTGATGGTAGAAGACATAACTGCAATTAAACAACGCGAAGAAGAATTAAAGAAAGAATTCCTAAAATATAAAATTCAAGATGGTAATGTTTATCTCATCACAGAAGAAGTTCCAACAGTATCAAAAACAGTGTTTTCCGAGCTTACTACTATTGGGTACAAAGGATTTGTTGCCTCCAGAACTCCAAATAAAGACTTTAGAGCATATATGGAAGGAGAGTACGATTTTTTTTGGCTAACAGAAGAGAAAGGATATAATAGACTTATAAATCTTATAAAGAACACACCTAGCAAAAGTGTGATCCTGATTGATCGTCTAGAATACCTTTTTTTAAAAGAAGGTCTCGAAAACGCGATTCAATTTGTCTATAAATTAAAAGAAATAACCTATCTAAGAAATTTAGTCGTTATTTTGTCTATAGATAGCGCCACTATATCAGAACGGGAATTACTTATCTTAGAAAAAGAAACACACCAAATAGAGCCTCGTTTTATGGCTAAAATCGCTGAAGAATATTTAGAAATTCTGAGATTCGTCTATCAACAGAATAATCTCGGATTGAAACCATCATATTCTGGGATTGGTGAGGGGTTAAAGATCAGCCGGCCAACTGTAAGAAAGCGGATAAAACAGTTAATACTTACAGGTTATCTGCATGAACATAAAAAAGGGAAAAGCAAGATTGTAGAAATAAGTGGAAAGGGGAGAATGTTATTTTTGAGTTAAAGGGCTTATCTTTGGAGATTAAACAACTCAGCTTATCTGAGTACCATTAGATACATCTTTATCAGGAATAATTAATCCCAGTTTGTCCCCTTCAACAGCAGCTAACAACATTCCCTCGGAACGAACACCACGAATGGTAGCGGGTTCTAAGTTCACAACAACGGTTAATCGTTGGCCAATCAAGTCATCTACGTTTCTATGAGTGGCTAGACCCGCAACTAATTGACGCTGGCCAATTTCTGAGCCCAAATCAACCTTAAGTTTCAATAATTTCTCTGTTTTGGGAATCTTTTCAGCTGTTAAAATGGTTCCGATCCGAATATCCAATTTCTGAAAGTCCTCAAAAGGAATAGAGCTTGGTTTCTCTTCTGACAATGTTGTTTCCTCTGTAGAATCAATTTGACCTTTCGTTCTTAATTCTTTAAGTTGTGTCTGAAGTTCTTCAATATCTATTTTTGAAAACAAAGGGGTGGATTCTTTGACAATTCCACCAGGTTGGAGTTTTAGTTTTCCTGCTTCTTCGAATTCCTGGTCCGCTACATTTCCCTCTTGATCAAGAGTATTCCAGATTTTCTCACTAGTTTCAGGTAAAATAGGTGATAAAATAACACTCAGAGTAAGAAGAGACTGAGTACAGAGATATAAGGTTGTTTCAACAGCGGTAAAATCGGTTTCCACTATTTTCCATGGCTCCTTCGTACTAAGATAAGTATTAGCTGTGCGTGCAAAATCAATGATTGAAGCGACCGCCTTCTTAAATTCAAATTGGTCAAAAAAATCTGCGACTATCTCAGGAATTTCATTTATGGCGGTTACAAACCCTCGATCAGTCTCATCAAGACGGTGACACTCTGGAATTTTTCCCTCACAGTACTTATGAAGTAAGACAAAGACACGATGAATATAATTTCCCAAAACATCATTGAGATCGATATTAACTCGCTGCTCGAATTCTTCCCATGTAAAAGAAGTATCTTTAGTCTCAGGTCGAGTTGCCGCTAGATAATAACGCCAATAATCTGTAGGAAGAAGAGTAGTGGCATCATCAATCCAAATCCCGATTCCCTTTGATTTACTAAACTTTTTTCCCTCAAAGGTTAGAAATTCTGTTGTACTTACATTATATGGAAGGACAAAAGGTTTTCCATAGCTTTCTTTTGTTCCTAAAAGGAGCCCAGGGAATAATAATGTGTGGAAAAAAATGTTGTCTTTACCAATAAAGAACACAGTTCTCGTATCTTGATCCAGCCAGAATGTTTTCCAAAAGTCAGGATCATTGTGTTTTCTTTCACCTAATTCTGCAGAAGCAGAGACATAGCCTAAAACCGCTTCAAGCCACACGTAAATCGATTTCCCTTTAGCTTCTGGAATCGCCTTATCAGCAGGAATACCCCATGCTAAATCCCGTGTTAATGTACGAGCTTGTAATCCATCTTCTAATATATTGATAGAAAACTTCAGGGCATTTTCAGGTAGTTGTTTATTCTGACGAATGTACCGAGTGAGTTCTTCCTGAAAAGCACTAAAATCAAAATACCATTGAGTCGTGCTTTTATTGATTGGTGGATTCTTACAAATCCGGCAATAAGGATCGATTAACTCGACTGGACTTAGAGGTTTGCCACATGCAGGTGCATCACACTGATCCCCTCTAGCACCAATTACTCCACAATGAGGACAGGTGCCTTCAACGAAACGGTCAGGGAGGAATCGTTTATCATGTTCACAATACAATTGTTGGACTTCTTTAGCAAAAATATACCCATTCTCATAACAACGTCTATAGAAATCTTGAACCCATTTGTAATGAAAGGAATTTGCAGTCTTAGAATAGTTCAAATTAATATTCCACTTTTTAAGCAGATCAACAATTCGTTCATGATTTTTATCAACGAGTTTCTGGGGAGAGACACCTTTTTCAATAGCAGCTACTTCAATCGGGGTACCATGACAATCAGAACCAGTCGCCGAGATTGCATCAGCTCCTCGGAGTTCTAAATAGCGAAGAAAAATATCTGCCCCTAATAGATGGAGAACGGTTCCAAGATGAGGGACTGCATTAACGTAAGGCCATGCTGGGCATATCACATATTTCTTGTTCCTAAGATCTTCCATTTGTGACACATCCTATAATTTGAGAGACATTAGAAAATCTATAAAAGTATAATCCATTAAATGAGGAAAAACCAGAAAGTTCCAAAGTTTGAGATAAATGACGAAAACTGCAGCGGGAGGGTGGAGAAAAACTAGAAGCTTTACTTTGAGTAAGCCATTTGGCAATCCCACATTGTTTATCGCCTCAAATCACTCCGCTCTCCGACCATATAAATGCCTTTCGATAATAACAAAGTAGAATCCCCCTAGAATAGAGAAGAAAATGAACCGAGTGAATTTATCTTCAAAAATACACTATAGTTTTTAAAAATAAATCAATCAAAGAAGAATCTAGCTGACAAAAAAAACTCAATAAGAGGACCAACAGGATTTTTCTCCTTATATACGCCTTATAAATAGGAAGGATGTAAGAGTAACTGATACGTAATTACGAAATAACGTAGAAAAACATATATAAAGATCATAAAAAATCGTACGTACAGTAGCTGAACAATGAGAGGAGTGCAGCAACGCAAATAAATTTTGAATACTTTGGAGTTCCGACGAACCGAAAAAACTTTTTTTCTAGACGTTGGGACTCCCTCCCTCCCCCCTCACGCGCCTTCTTTTGACAAATGAACCACTTTAATCCTTTATTTGGTAATTTCTTTTTCTCTTACAAGATATTGACTTTCTAGTTTTAGGTAGCGACAAGTTTATTACTACTTTTTTGATAAATTTCTCTGGAACAAATCCTTTTTGATAAAAGAAACGAAAAGAAATGAGATCATCTTCAGATTTACAGTGAACTCTGTCGAAATCTTTGGCCTTAAACTGAGGTGGGTGTTTGAGAGTTAGTTAGAAGAATTCTTTATTTTACAGTTTTGTTTATTTCTGACGCAAGAATTAATGTTGCTGCAATATCGTCCACTGACTCCCCTAATGCTTTAAAATTAGGCATTTTCTCCCTCATTGTTTGGATCATTGCTTTATACACAGCATACTGTTTGTCAAGTGGATATTTGGAGTATAAACTTGCCATCGCTAGTAGTGATGCTATTCGTGCCGTTTTACGTGGATCTTTGCGAAATTTTTTATCATCCGCAGTCATAAATTCTTGAAGTTTCACAAAGCGCTCAAATACATCTAAATAGGCTTCGGACATTCTCTTTTATCCTCTTTTTTCTCGATAGAATCTGAATATATTTATCTCTTAGGCTTTAAACAAGAAATTGGCACATTTTAAAGTAGTTGTTATATTTTCGTTACAGGTTTAAACGGAATATAAAAAATTTTATTATATTATCCATATATCATATTTAGCCCATTAAACCTACCAATTTACATAAGATCCCTAGAAAATCACTTTCATTAGTGATGCTTTATTGAACTCCTTGGAAATCTTATGAGAACAAGATTATTTTCGAAAAAAAGCCGGATCGAATTATGCTTACAGAGGATGAATGGTTAGATAGGTTAGCAATTGAAGCTCAAGAACTTGCTCGGGAACAGCCGACTTTTCGGACGGTTAGCAATAACCTCACTCACTGGCGAGGGGAAATATTAGGTTCAGGGCTGTATGAAGGAGGTGTTTTCTTCATTGAAATCAATATTCCCCGAAAATATCCCTTTGAACCACCTAAAGTTCGTTTTAAAACCCCTATTTGGCATGTGAACATTTTTAAGGAAAAGGTCTGTGTTGGTATTTTGGGTAAGGAGTGGAGTCCAGCTTACAGCCTTGTTCAAATCGTGGAAACAATCAGATTTCTCTTAAACAGCCCTAATCCAGATGATCCTTTGAATGCTACAGCCTCCCGTCAATGGAAACGGGATCGCGAGGCCTTCAGAATCCAAGCTGTGGATTATGTGAAAAAATACGCTCACTGGAATCAAAAATATTAATCTGGTTTCCAAAAAGCCCTTAAACACCACGATGAATTTCTCGTTTGACTGTGTACTTTGGGGGGTGTTCTAACCGTCCAAAAACATGGTCAGCTCGGACTTCCTCCTTCAAAGCGTCTAACCAAGCAACATCCTCTTCGTTTTCAAGACCCCAAATGAATAACGCTTTCTTATATCCACTTTCTTCATACAAAGCAGAACTCCGGATCGATTGCAGTAGAATATCCCACCCTGGAGTGTCAGGTTCAGGGTACATTGGCGAATATGGCATGAGATGATAAATAATGTAGCCACTGATTTCAATAATCTGGTCGATATTAATTCCGAAATGACGGATATATCCCTCGTTCCACTCGGTTTCTGGGTCAACAGGAACAATCATTCCAACGTCAAGATCTGGGGTTTCTCCTTTAGCCATCTCAGTTGCTTCTCGAAATGCTGTAGTAATAAGCTCTGCTCGCCAATCTTCAAACATCCTTTGAATTGCTGGATCTTTTTGTATGTCAAGATAAGTTACGTCTAGACTCACTCCTGAGATTTCAGCGAACTTCCTAACACTTCTACGCGCAAATGAGTATTCCTGCCTTGGGAAAAGAAATTCTTGGAGGATTAACGACTTTATAGGCTTTGTAGCTACCTCCCGCGAAATGAAATTGAGGTGTTTCCAGTAACCTTCCATAGAGGGATCGACATAATCATGGATGATAGTTCCATCAGAACGACCAATAGAATAATTTGGATCCATTCCAAGATAGGAATCTCCAAAAGCATAAGCAATAGCATGGGTTCTAAGACCTAGATCATTTGCTAGTTCGGTAAAATCTGTGAAGAAATTCTCATAGTTGCGATCACTGGGCGCAGCGCCAGATCGATATGTCACCAATCCATCTTCTTTTTTACATACCAAAGCTACTTCTTCTACTATCCCGCCATACTCGGCAAGAAAAGCATTTGCCCCTTTCTCGGCTGGAGAATCCTTGGCTGTGGGATCGATAACTGGTATAAAATTATGGTCAATTAATTGATCGATGTTCAAGATTAGTTCAACTCTTCTTCAACCAACTTTGCTTTGAACACTTAACACGAGGTAATTATTAGAAGCTTTTTTTTTTGTTACGCTTTTAAAAATTATCCTTGTATTTCTCATTTGATACTTAAGAACGAAAAATGTCCTCCTCCACCGAAAACCATTAAATATTCGAAGATTAGAAAGAGAGTAAAATACGCAACTTCATGAAAAGTGGTGTAAACAAATGGTTAATTTTGTTGAGTGGGCTTCAGGAATTTATCGGGTGGTAGATGATATCGGAAAACAAGGTGAAGAATATGCTAGTTACCTTGTTTTGGGCGATGAAAAGATTGCAATTATTGACCTTCCATCGCGTTCAATTGGAAAAGAGATTATTTCTTTTGTGAAGAAGGCTGATCGTGATCCCTCGGAAATCAGATATCTCATTCTAACACATACGCATCCAGACCATTGGGCAGGAATAGATTCAATGAAAAAAATCAAGCCACAAGTCTGGCTTCATGAATCAGGAGTGGATGCCTTAAAGGAGGGGAAGAAGTATATCTTAGAAAAGCAATTTCCTTTTCCCTCCAAATTCAGTTTGGCCATGAAATCCTCGTTATTCTCAAAAATTGGGAAAATTAAAGAAGAATTCATTCATCCCTTTGAAAAAAGTGAAACAATTGATCTAGGTGGTGAGGAGCTTATACTGCAAAATTCTGGGGGACATTCTGTCGATTCTATCTTAATTCAAGCTTATAGAGGTGGATGCACATTTATTGGGGACGAGGGAAATATATACCCCGATCAAGGCGCTGCATTCTACATTGATGGTACAGGAAGTTCAGAGAAACGAATGAAACTGTTAGAGCTGGTTGGTAAGCTTAAAACCGAAGTCATTTGTCCTGCTCATCAGAGTCCTGTTCCCAGACCCGTGGAACTTTATATACAAAACCTCACTTTTGAGCATAAACATACTAAGGATACTATCTATGATCTTGTAGTTAGTGCAGGTGAGGCCAAAGCTTTCTATGTCGCAGAAGAATATCAGCGTATTCTTGGTTTTTCCTGGGAAACTCCATTCAAGGAATTGGGAGTTGCTGAAACAACTGTTACTGCTTTTCTTAAAGAATTAGAAAAAGAAGGAAAGGTGCATTACGAGACACATACCAAACGTTGGAGTATTCTGTAATTAGAAACCAATTAATCAAACCAAGCAGATTCTGTAACAATATCGATATCAATAGAAAGCCATTTGTCAAGAGGCTGGGTTATTCGCGATTCTTGGAGAAGTCGTACATCAATATAAGTCTCAGGATCATATAAATAAATCTCCCAAGTTTTTCCCATGTGAATTTGAAATTCCTGGATTCCCCTGTCGCGAATTTCACCATTTATAAGAGAACAATGGATTATTTCTCCATTAATACCTTTCAGGTTCTCTTCAATTGTATTTGAAAGAATAGGAAATAATTCATCGAGTTGATGTCTCTCTGAAGGATAAATGTTCCATGTAACAATGATGTTCTGTTTTCGTTTATTAATTCTCACAGGTAGTGTTTGGGACCGATCAGGATAATATAAATCAACAAGGGCTTCAATCTTTGAAGTTAATTGTTGAAGAACCTTGGGTAAAATTTCTAGACTCAAGAAATTACATCTTCCCACGGCAATATGGACATGTATGATGTTTAGCAAGCCAACGGAGCATATGATCTTGATGCGCTTTTTGATGGCAATGAGGACATTCCATATAAGTATGCGCATCTTTTCCATAAATATCGATGGGTTTCCAACAAATTACACATTTAATTAACTCAAAAGGATTCCATTCTCCAATGGTTTTCTTCTTTAATTTGAGTAACGAAGAAGTAATGGGATCTGAAGGAGTTATTAATCTAGATAAAGGAATTTTGTTGTTACCAGAACCTTTCTCAACAGGAGTTGACCGAAGACGAAATTTTGTAAAAATCTTAGGGTTCATTTTCGGTCACACGACCTTTTAACTGCTCTAGGATGATTGATAACTCCTCTTTTAATGCTACTAGATCCGCTTTTTCAGTAATCATTTGTTTTTTTGACAATTTTCGCCGCTGTTCTTGTTGTGATTCGATTTTAGACAAGTAAACAATCAGGTCAGAGAAGGTTTCACCCAAATCTAGAATCTTTTTATTGTATTCAGCTAATTGGGTGTTTATGGCATTGAGAGCTTGGTTGATTTGTTTCTGAGACTCGTTTATTTGATCGAGATGTTTGTCTAATAAAGCCATCTCTGAATATACTGTATTAATAGTGGTCTCAAGACCTTTTACTGTCACAACGTCACCTTTAGGGGTTTTGAGGGTTTCAATCTCGATTTCTCGAGGTTTTAAAGGCATTATTTATCACATGAATCCTATTATCTTTTGGTATTATATATACAATCTAATTAAAAAAAATTCGTGACCCCTGGACAAAAATCACTGGATTTGATATCTATGCATTCCGAAGATGTTATAAACGTCAAAATCTAAAATTATCAATCGATACCGTATTTTTCGTGATTAATATACAGAAACTGCATTTCTCAAAATCTCTATGTAATAGAAATCACACAAGGATCTATCTTGGAATGCAAAGCGGTTCAAAAGGTCTTTACACCGTCGTCTTATTAGGTACCAGTGGTGTAGGGAAATCTTCAATTGCGTTTTACCTAGAACATGGTTACCCTCCTCCTCGAAGTATTAAACCAACAATAGCTTTTGGAATATCTCATATTGTCGTCGAGAAGTCGGTGATAGGATTAATCGATGTGGGTGGGCAACGAAAATTCTTAGACATGCGTTATCACGAGCGTTTTGTGCGCACCGCAGACGGATTAATTTTCGTTGTGGATAGTTCACAACGAAATTTCAAATATGATGAACAATGGTTAGAAGATGCACTAGAGTTGATTTCTGACAATATCCCAATTGTTGTTATTGCAAATAAGCAAGATTTGCCCAATGCCCTTTCACCTAAATTCTTAAAAACAAATATTTTTGATAAAATAATGAAAAATTACTCTTATCACATTTTTGGCACGGTTGCTGCTGACCCAGGAGGAGTTCGGAGTGGAGAGAATGTTGAACAAGCATTTAAGTACCTAATTAACAAAGTAAGACGGAACCGAAAAGTCGTGATCAAACAACGGCAAGTATGAAAAATGTTTGAGCAAAAAATTCGAGTAACTTCAGGTATTCCTTATTTAGATGCGTTAACATCAGGTGGGTTTATTCGGGGCACAACAAATTTAGTGATTGGTCCTGCTGGAGCAGGGAAGACTATTTTTGGCTTACATTTTTTGTTTGAAGGAGCACGTCGTAATGAAAACGGATTATTGGTTGCAATGCAAGAACCACCTTGGGCCATTCGTAGGGATGCGAGTGGTTTTTCATTCTTTGATCCTAGTTTTTTTGCAGAACCTCAGAAGATTACTATGCTCGATTTCACTCCATCAGGGTGGGAACTGTGGGATCCAGACAGTTTGACATATGCAGAAGAATCGGAACTGATGATTGAGGCGGAAGGAGTTCCATATGATGAGACCTCTCTCCCCACCTTCCTTCATAAAATATTCTACCATATTAGTCAAGTTGTAGAGGAAAAAAAGATAGAAAGGATTGTAATCGACCCTTTAGCCGCGTTTCAATTTTATGATTATGGTAATGATTCTGGTTTTCTCAGAAAGCTTACAACGGGCTTCCTCGCGAATATTGCTGCACTAAATGTGACTACTGTCGCAATATCCGAATTGGCAGGGAGTATGGATCATTCGCTTTTTGGGGAAGAATATATTGCCGATTCTATAATCAACTTAGATATGCTTTCTGTTCGTGGGGAGACAATTCGGATACTACGGATCAGTAAAATGAGGGGGACTAATCACACTACAAAGACTTTGCGATTTGAGATTAATAATCACGGAATCACGTTTCTGGATTCAGATAATGACTAACCAAAGGGACAGAATACACATTCAGGTTCCACATTCAATATATTTTAAAGGTTGGAAATAGTCTACTTAGACAAAGTAACGAAGGAATTCATGATGCAGATTAATGTTGTTCAAGCCATTGGGGGTGGAGAAATCACTCTACCATGCGAAAAAACCGATTCTGTGGCCGCTATTAAAGAACGAGTAGCTCAAGAAAAGCGAATCCCTGCTCGTTCAGTTATTCTTGTCTTCCAAGGTAAACAACTAGATGAGAGCGAGACTCTCAAGTCTGCGGGAATAGAAGACATGGATAAGTTGTACATGATCACACGAACTACCGGTGGTTTTCCAAACTAATACTCTGTCCCCAGAACAGTGTTTCGCAACTTGCTCCACAAATCCAGTGAAGTACTTTTAAATCCTTAAGCTGAAGTGGAGGTTGGGAAACCTCATGAGTGAACGGTATAATCGACAGCTTCTGATCAAACATTGGAATCAGGAAAAAATAAAACAAAGTACCGTGTCTCTAGTTGGGCTCGGAGCGCTGGGTAGTGTTGCTGCTGCATCATTAGCTATGGCAGGAGTAGGAACACTCATACTAATCGATATGGACACTATCGAATTAAGTAATTTAAATAGACAATTATTTTATCGGGCGGGGGATATAGGAAAACCGAAAGTTAAAGTCAGTGCGCAAATTATTCAAGAACTCAACTCTGAAGTAAATGTTATCGAATTATTCATGCCTATTGAAAAAGCTCCACGACACGTCCTCGAAGCTTCAAATGTCATCCTTGATGGTTTGGACACATTTCAAACACGACGTTGGGTGAACTCTTTTACCGTGGGGGCTAATATTCCATTAATTTCTGGAGGAATGTTTAGTTTTCTTGGGAATCTTCAAGTAGTCATTCCTCAAAAAACCCCTTGTTTGGAATGTCAGTCATTGATTCCTGAAGAGAAACTTCAAAAAGCCTGTACTCCCTTTGGAGACATGAGAAAAGAAAATCAATCAGATGAAGATAATGATGAATATATTCCTTACGTGTCTAGTGTATCTTTTGTTATTGGCGGTCTTATGGCTCAGGAAGCCCTTAAAATCCTTCTCGAATTACCTCCATTAGAAAACTATCTGTTTTGGGATGGGGAGGCAGGAATATTCACTCCTGTTCCTCTTGAACGTCGTGAAGACTGTATTGTATGTTCACCTCGTTATCAACTTCAAGCAATTCCTATTCGTTCTCCAACCGACCAACAAATTAGTGACTTTATGACTCAACTTCGATACTCTTTCAATCTAAGCTCAGAAATGGCACTACTTCATCAGACTCAGAAAATAACTCTTTCTGAAGAGAAGGTAGGGGATATCCTCGAATCAGGAGCGATTTTCCGAATCGTTGACCCCACGTTATCAGCTCCGTTGAAATTCGTGATTAATTTGGACTAGCATTTGGTCTATTATAGAGAAATTCCTTTTTACTCTTTAAATGGCTTACGCTGATCTCTACTGCCCAATGAATGAACTACTCTGTTTTTGAAATTATAAAATATTTGGTATTAGGAAAAGTAAAGTATAAACAAGAGTAAGGCCACCTGCAATACCATAAGAATAATACTCGTTAAGTAAGTGGGCTGTTCGTATTCCATTTCCACAATGATAGGCCGTAAGCACCAGAAAGGGGATATATAATAATTCAAATATTGTATAATTTGTGTAGGTTGTTGTAGTGATTGTTCCTAATCCAGGTCCTATAAAAGTAATTATGACATTTATGATAACAGAAGCAGGAATAAGAGGTCCGAGTGAGTACCCAACAATTCCTTGAGTGTCACGAAAGCTAGCTTTGCCCCCAAGGGTTTTTGCAATCAACCAGATGATTAAACTACAGATAAACCAGCCAAATATAGCTAAAATAATAAAACCAATTGCAACGAACCAAGGTGCAATGAAGAAAAACATGAAATCCCACCCATGCCAAGAGGGATTCGCGCCTTTGGCGAATAATGCGGAGACTCTTAAGCCATAGCCCACTGAAAGAAAATAAAGAACGAGAATGGCTCCTAAACGATCTGGATTGACTCCAATCTCATTAAAAAGTCGTTTACTTTCTCTGGGATCAACAAGGCTCCGGAAGATTCTTGAAAATTTTTCCCTAAAAGTAACCCGAACCCGCTCTCTCTCACGTACAATCTTTGTTAAATCAAAGCCACAGTATGGGCAGAGAATATAGCCTCCTGGACTTCTTTCACTGCAATTGGGACAAAGAAGAGATTCGGACTCGGACATACGTTTCCTCTCAATGGATAATAAAATCTTCGTATTTCATTACGCTTAAATTACTTTTTGTACGGATATTCTTAACTGTTTTCTTTTGGGACTTAAATCAACACGCTATTCCGTAGGAGCTCCAGGTTCCAATGAAAGTCTTCGTTCAATAACGACAAATAGCCATGGAAGACAAAAGATCCCTGCAAAGGCTAGAATCGCATATCTGCAGAATCGTGCAATATATTCAAGTGGAAATCCTTTAAACAGTACTTCAAATATTGCACTCATACTGAAATATAAACCTAAGATAATACTGAGCCCTAATATGCCTCGATAAATAAGTACCTTTTTATTCCTTCGAAATTCTTTTACTTTTAGATTGATGAATCGTTCCTCAAACATATAACCCAATGATAACCCTGTAAATAAACCTCCATAGGTAGTAGTGTCAGCAAGTCCAAAATCGTGACCTGATAAGACTATAAATACATATGACATAACAACTGCTAATATTGGAGCTATTATAGCAACCAAGAATAAAATTAAAGTAGAAGATTTCGCAGTAATTTGTTCAATTCTAGGTAACAAATAAATAAAGAGTAACGAGATCAAAATTCCCAACAAGACACCAACAATTATGTCCGTTGGCCAATGGACACCTAAATAGCTGCGGGAAAGGGGAATCATTATTATCATAACAACCGCTACAATCCCAAAACCAAGATGACGCCATCGTGAGGCTAAAAATGTCCAAAAGGATCCAGCATTTGAAGAATGTCCACTTGGAAAAGTATAATCTGTTGGTAATTGTCCTAAAATGTCTTTAGTTCCTTTTATTCCTGATTTATTCAATCTCTCATATTCAAGATAAGGTCGTTCAAGAGCAAATATTCCCTTTAATGAGTATGTAACAAATGCAGTAAATATTACTAAAATGGCAGCACGGAAAGCAACCTTTTTATCAATACAGTAAAAAATTATGATTAAAATTCCTATAACGAACAGTTTATCTCCAAAAAAAGTGATTAATCCAAATATAGGATCGAGTAATGGACTGAAAGTTTGTAAAAAAATAATGATTTGATCATCTAAAGAACCTAGAAGTTCACCCATCTTTTTTCCTTCCATTTCCGTTTTCTAGATTAGAGAGAGGGTAATAAAATTACTTTTCTTCATAAAGTTTTAGTTTTCTTCAATATGTTGAGATAAATTATAACATCATAATTATAGACTAAAAGATAAAGCCTTTAAGATGATTGTGTGTCTTTAAGATAATTGTCAAAAAAAAACATACTAATCCCTTGTTGAACGAATATCGGAGTTATTCCTTCATATGGACAATAATAATCCCATAAACAGGGATAAAAAGGAAGTTAGGAGTAAATCCCTTGAGGATAAAGTTCTTGATGAGGCAAGGGCTGATGAAATGGAAGAATTTTATCTCAAGGTTCGTGTCAATCTCGAAGATGCCATGTCTGGACGTAAAGATTACCTAAGTATCTTAGATGAAGCATATTCGGAAGCTGAAAAGACAGAGAAGGATCATTTGGAAGATTTTAGGCAATTTGGGTTAGAAGCAAGAAAAACGGAAGATATCTACTTGATTTCGTGTTTCATGTACAGTGGTACTCCGATATTTGACTATCCATTATTAACTAAGATCGACTACCAAGAATCACGAAATTTTATGTCGAACGTGATAAAAAATTATACTCAGTATAAATTGGGTGAATTGGTAGAAGTTTTAACTCTTGAATCTCAAACAATCCATTTTTTTGTAGTTGAAGAGATATTTATTGTTTCTATTGTCACTTCAAAACATATTCCTCGAGATAAAGTCAGTACACTAGCAATTCAAATTGGAAAGGCTATAAAAAGGCATACAGAAAGAAATATCCAGAAGAACACAGAATTACGGACTGAAATCGATCGTGCAATTGCATCAGCCAAAGCAACCCTTATTCAAGAACATCACACCTTAAAAGTTATCTTGATCGGGGATGGCGCTGTAGGAAAGACATCTATTCGACGACAATACCTTGGTGAAGGATTCAAAGTCGACTATCAAATGACTATAGGTGCTGATCTAGCAGCCAAGACATCTGACATCGTATATGCTGGAGGAAAACAGATCAAATATTTGATTTGGGATTTGGCTGGACAACCACGCTTTCATAATGTCAGAAAAATTTATTACATGTCCGCGGTAGGTGCACTGGTCGTTTTCGACATGACTCGTCCTGAAAGTTTCCAAAATATCGTAAAATGGATGAATGAGCTATGGCGTAACAATGGTAGAGGTCCTGTCCCTTTAATTGTTTTAGGAAATAAAACAGATTTATGTTCAGTAGGAATGCCATGTGTGTCTGAATCAAAAGCTCATGCGTTTGTTTCTCGATTATCGCAGATTTCAGAGAGATATCGCGGATTCAAAATTTACTTTCTTCAAAGTAGTGCTAAAACAGGTGAAAATATAGAAAAGGCGTTTGAACTACTAGGTGAAGCAATTATTGATTTCCTAGCTTCTGTACAACCACCTAGAGGAAAGTAAGCACTTCCTAAATGTTTATTTTCTTAAAGTACTTAATTTAAGAATATAAATTATTGATTAAAGCGAAGTCTTAAGTTTTCAAAGTGATAATCATTAATATTTGGGTCGTGATCTTCTTAAGGAACAGAAAATAGAATATTACAGTGATTACAGTGATCATATAGGAGAAAATCAATATTCAGACGAACCAACAGCTTTTAAATGTTCCTTATTGTGAGGCTTTTTTAAGAGATCTTGTACAGATGTACACAAACTAAAGAAACCATTTACTTAAATTAAAAACCTCACGATTAATATTTCAACTTAAATTTGAAAAAAGGAGCTAAAATGAACATGGATAGAGATTTTATCTTAGCTAGAGAGGCCCAACTGGTTTATTCCAATTCTGCTGCCTCTGGTTTTAATCCTGTAGGGGATTCCTTGGCACGATGGCAAGGAACATTGACCTATACAACAAGTCGGGGAAGGAATATGTTTACTTTTGAAATCTTTTTACCAGAATACTTTCCAAATGTTCCACCTGTTGTAACAGCAGTTGGTTACATGGATCACCCAAACATTGATGAAGATTCCTTTGTGCAATTACGAATCTTAGACAATTGGCGTGCAGAATTCCATCTTTATCAGGTTGTTATAGCATTAAAGAATTTGATGTCAAGAGTGCCTCCTACTCCGCGAGGAGAAGTGGCTAAATCAGCTCGAGAAACAGTTGCTAGGCTAACTGAAACGCCTCCTGTCGTTGAACCTCAGACAACTTCTGCTGAAACTACAGTTTTACGAACAGAAGTAGAATCACTAACTCAACAAATTCAGAAAAAAGATGAAGAATTAGCACGATTTCGTGCACAACAAGTAGTTCAGGCACAACCATCACGGAGTCTAGATCAAGCAAGTCTATCAAAACGAGATGATCTTGAAACAGAACGTATTGCTATTTCTGATCTCCTCGCGTCATTAGAAGACCGTTACGCAGCAGGGGAAATATCAATTTTTGAATACTCTCGATTGTACAAAAAATATACAAAAGAATTGTACATGCTTAAAAAACAGGAAGAATACTTAAGATAGGATGAGACCCATGACATTTCCTCCTAATTTAGAGAAACGTTGGGAATTAGAAGGACGGCTATATGCAAGTATTGGAACCCTAGATCTCCTTTCACGATCTTATGAGCAAGGTGAATTAGATCCTAATATTTTCCATAAACAGCATAAAAATCTTTTATCAACGATTGTTTCAATTAGAGCAAAGTTAGCAGAATCTCATTTTGATTTAGACGACTTTATTCGATCTGAGAAGCTCGACCAACAATTCCCTTATGGTTTGGAGAAACTTCGTATAACCGAGGGGACTGATGACACACCTCACAACCGGATTGATTATACTCAAATTAAGAAGTTACCTCGTATAGCTGCCGAATTCGTGGCCAATGCGATTGAATTACTTGATCTTCTTCGTTTAGAAGCTATTGCTACAGTTGATCGAATTCTCCCGTATTTAGATGAGCTTATATCCATTCTAACATCATCTCGTGTTTATGGTCCTAATCACTGGGTGACTCAAGACATCGATCAGTGGATTAAGTGGATGGATACACAAAAACCAGGCCAACTCTTACAAAGAGATGAATTACAAAAATTAGAGTTACAAACTTCAAGATGGCTTTCAGATTTTCGACGAGAGTTGAGCAATCTCTAAAATATTTTCAGTAGGATTAGTTCTTTCATCCTAAGAGATTTGTTTTTCCAGTTCTAACAAGAAGTTCAGTAATTGCTTCATTAATTTTAGCTAGCTCTAATTCAAATTGCTTTATCAAATCGAAGTAATCTCGACTAGATACTTTTTTCCGTCCTTCTTTTAGTTCTTGTAACGCTTTTTCATTCGCTAGCTTACGTAGACGGAGGTCACGAAGACGATCATCTAGTACACCAGTTACAAAGTCAGGTTCCTTATTTTGGTTGGAAGAATGTTCAGGAGATCCATTATTGTTATTATGAAAATTGAGTCCTGAAAGGATTTTTTCTTGATAAATTTCTGAGGACCAATCACGAAAGGGCTCATGGACGTAAATTTCACTAGGCCTACCGTAATAACTAAGTTGTAGGCCATCAAAAATCCGCATTAGGGTATCTCCGTCAGTACGTAACTCATAATCATGTTGAATGGTTGTGATTTGTAGTTTATCACGCTTAAAGAAGCCTATTTTCGTTTTTTGAACATCAATTAGATCTTCTGGAGGAAATTCATCAAATTTTTTTGTTCTTTGACCTCTTAGATTGAATCTCTTCCATTTGAGTAGCACAATTCTGTCTGTGGTAATCACAATATCAATGGTAGTCTTTCTGATCCGACTATTCTGTAACTCTATATTAGCAAAATAACCAATAACTAATTCCCCAGGGACGAAAACAAAGGCATCAAAACATCGTCCAAGATGTCGCGCCATTTCTTCAAACTGATCACATTTATTTTCCATTTGTTCAATCAAATCATAAATTGGTAGGAGTTTGTCTTGTACAGTCTGATCAAAGCTTCTAATTTGTTTCTGAAAAAGAGTCAGTTGCAAGGAAAAGTTCCGATGGTCAGTAAAGGAAGAATTTAATCCCATTAAATTCCGATATAATCGATTTAATTTAGCTGAATATTCCTGAAATTCCGATAATGTAAAATTTTCAATTTTTTTAGTTTCAAGAAAAATCTTGTCAATTTGATTTCCTGGAATTAGAAATTGTTTCCGAAAAGATCGTAATCTTGATTCGAGATGACCAGTTCGTTTGAGTACAAGGACTGGACGGTAAGCAACTTGCTTTAGGGATCGCTTTAAATCAAAAATTTGTTCTAAAGTTTCACTTTTCGAGTTTTGTCCAGAGGACCTACCCTTGATATTAATTGAACCACAGGGACATTTAATTTGTGAACCAGTGTTTCTTAATTGAGAAGCACATTGGGGACAAAATGCCGCACCACAATCAGAACACTTCTGGGAATCCAACTCATGAGTCATTGTGCCACAAAATGAACAATAAAGACTTGTCATCCGTGAAGTCATCTCTAGCGTTATGTACAATCCCAGTAAGTAAAAACTGTAAAATTAAGTTTATAAGCATACGAACTCTGGACATGATATGCCTCAGTCTTTAAAAGATGGAATAATCAAATATCTACATAAAAAAACTGAACTTAAACAGTAGCTAAGTGAATAACCATTTTATTGTTGTTAGCGGTGAAACCATATAATGTTAATCGGATATTCAAGAATACAATATCCTAAACATGATTTTTTGGGTTCGGATTATAAAGAATTATAAATGAAATCGTGTAAGATCCACTTGAAAACATAGATGGGATGATTACAAGAATGGGATTACGTAGAATCGAAGAAAAACTCACTAAGGAAGCGGAAATGAAACGTAAAGGTGCAGAACTAGCACTGAAATCCTTAGCTGAGATGAGCTCAAAAGTACAAGAGCTGCACAGGGATTTACAGAAATTAGAAAAACGATATCAGACAGATCTTAAGAAAAATCCTGAATTAGCACGACAATTAATGGCACTACGGGAAGAATTGGGACTTCCTCGTGCGATTGGGATCTATGAGGTAGGGAAACAACCTGGGTTGAAGCAACGATTGAAAGGAAAGGATGAATATCATAATTTCTTAGCGTTAAGAATCCTTGAGATCGGAAAACAGCTACGTAATCAAACAGGTGGTCTCTTAAGTGTCTCGGAATTGGCTTTAAAATTAAGCGATGAAAGTCAAGGAATCACAGCCCCCTTTGGTGATATCACAAAAGCACTAAATCTGCTAGTAAAAAATGGAATGATTCATGAAATCCGTCAATTATCTGGGATGAAAGTCATTATTTTTGTTGATCCAAACCTTAATCAAGATCATCAAATCATCTTAGAACTAGCAGCTCGTTTTCGGGGGGAAATTGGTTTAACTGATTTGGTTCGAGAGACTTCATGGACATTAGAACGTGTCAATCAAGCACTCACGCAATTAACCAAACAAAAAATAGCTATTAAGACAGAAACATTAGACGGAATAGTATTATCCTTTCCTGGGATCTGAGTTACAGTCACATTCTTCTTTAACTTGATCTCGAAAAAATCTAAGTTTATTTCATTGTATAAACAGCTTATTCAAGACATCTGCAGTCTTTAAGGGGTACATATGGGAAAGTTTTAAGTAATACCATCTGAAAGTTTATAACTAAAAAGAATTATAATTATAATTAAGAAGAACTATAATTAAGTATTAAGAACTTAGTGAGATGAATTACCCCGTGAAACGATTTAAAGGTTTCCTAACAGGTAAAAAGCCCTCTGGTAGTACTGAAACGAAAGCTAAACTCAAACGTACCATCAACCAAATGGAAGTTAAAATTCGTAATTATCAACGGCAAGCTGATGAACAATATGAACTTGCTCGAACTTTGATGAAATCTGGAAATAAAATGGGAGCTCAACAAGCACTAAAACGTCGTGAACTCTACTTAACCCAAGTATCAAATACTCATAATAAAATTGCAAATCTACAACGTACGATTGATACTCTAGACGTATCGGCAGATAATGTTACTCTAACTGAAACTTTAGCTTCAGCTCAAACGGCTATTGAAGCCAATATTGATGCAGCTTCCCCTGAAAGAACAGAAGAAGTAATGATGTCATTGGAAGATTCCATCGAAATGGTTTCAGGCATGGAAGAAGCATTAACTGATACTTCGATCACTGAAATCGGGATGGATGTAGAAGCTGATGATAGAATTGCTCAACAAATGGCCGAATTAGAAGCGGAATTGACAACAAGTTCTTTACCAGCAACGGAAACACCCACTCCAGTCACCCCTGTATCAGAAGCACCAGTTACTGAAAAACGTGAAGCTGATAAAAAGAAGCTCGACGAAATGCGGCGTCAGATTGAAGAAGGATTGAGGTCTTAAGATGGTCTTCGACAAATTCGGAAATTGGTTAAAAGGCGGTGGAGGTAGCGATGTTAGATCTACTCGTAGATGGATTGTTCGCCTCCGTATGGTCGAGAAACGGATGAACCGACAGCGAAATAAACTCATCAAAGAAGAGAAACGAATGCTTAAGGAAGTTGAACGATCTATTGAAGCTGGTGATATGACAACGGCACGTTTATTAGCTAAAGATGTAGCTAAAAATCGAACCATGGCTCGGGGATGCCAACAAATGGCTAGTCGAGTGAAAGGCATTAAATTCAAGTTAGAGCAAGCTGCAGCCACACAGGCAATTGGTCAAGACCTCAAAGGACTTGTAAAGACCCTGCACACCATGAATAGACAACTTAAGATCCCTCAGCTCGAAGGTGTCCTTCAACAAATGGAAATTGAGACTGAGAGGGTGGATATGGCTACAGAAGCCATGGATGAAGGTTTTGAAATGATGACGTCCGATGTTGAGGAGGATGAAATGGTGGATAAGATAATAGGGGAATTAAGTGCTTCAAAAGCAGCTGCGGCAGATTTTGGACTTCCAAGTCCCGACATTCGATCCCAAGAGTTACAGAAAGAATTAGAGAAAATTAAGAAGGGGTAAACAAATTCCCCTAAATTTTCCATTCCTGTCAAATAAAGGTACTTTTTAGAGATGAGAACATGAGCTCCCCGTTATTTGATGCTGCTAAAAAAAATGCAGCAATGGCCTACAAGCTTGATCAAGGTGGGCAGGCGCAACAAGCTGTTCGTTATTATGTGAGTGCTGCTGAACAATTACAGAAGCTGATTAATTTCACAGACGACCCTAATATGAAAAATCTTTACTACCAAAAAGCAATGGAATATATTTTACGTGTGAAAGAAATTCGCGGGATTATAGAGTCTTCTGATGTCAAAAAGAGTTCCTCAGCCGCAGTATCACCAGAAGAGGATGAAGAAATTTCAGGGGCAATCTCGAGTGTTATTGTTCGAGAAAAACCCAATGTAAAATGGGAAGATGTCGCTGGAATGGAAGGTGCAAAGCGTGCGTTACGAGAAGCGATCATTCTTCCAATGTCTCGACCAGATCTGTTTAAGGGTGCTCGTAAACCGTGGAAAGGAATCTTGATGTATGGACCCCCAGGCTGTGGAAAAACGTACCTTTGTAAAGCAGTTGCATCAGAAGTTGATTCTACTTTTTTTTCAGTAAGCGCTGCGAATCTGATTAGTAAGTGGCTTGGAGAGTCAGAGAAATTAGTAAAGGAGTTATATGATCGCGCTGTTGAAGAATCTCCTTCAATTATATTTTTTGACGAAATAGACTCATTAGCAGGGGCAAGGGGTGGTAGTTCCGAGGGAGAAGCAATGCGTCGGGTTAAAACTCAGCTTTTGCAGGCAGTTGAGGGATTTGGTACAGGAGAAGAACTGTTGGTTACAGTTGGAGCAACCAATACCCCATGGGACATTGATGCAGCAATGCGGCGACGGTTTGAGAGACGAGTTTATGTTACTTTGCCAACAATTGAAGCTAGAGAGAAAATGTTTCAGATCCACACTCGTGGTGTAGAGTTGGCTTCTGATGTCAGTTTTGAAGAGTTAGCGAAGTACACTGCTGGATACACCGCTGCAGATATAGCTCTTCTTTGTCGAGAAGCTTTGATGCACCCTATTCGCGAACTTGACGCAGAAGGAGCTTTGAAAGATGCTAGTATTCAACCTCGGGCTCCTGGTATCAAAGATTTTCTGGTTGGTATGGAAAGTATCAAACCTTCTGTGTCACCTAAAGAACTCACACGCTATGAAGAGTGGAAGGACCGATTTGGAGGATAATTATTCCGAGTAGGCTGTGGGACATGGTAAGTTGAAATTTCATGGCTGAAATGCAACGAAAAAGAGAAAAAGAGAAGAAAAAGACAGAATCAGCTGATATACTTGGATCAGTCTTAGATGAGGTTACGAAAGAACAAAACAAGCCTCTCTCTCCAGATTTCGTGCAGATCCGCGCTAATGTTTCACAATCCTCTATTTCTCAGCACACAGCTGTACCAAAAGTTCAGACTCCTCAGGTTGCTGTTAAACCAACGCCTGTTAAACCCGCACACCTTCAACCCGGGACTGTTGATCCTCGAGTAAAACCGGTTCTTCCTTCATGGGTGGGAAAACCATGGCGTTGGATGGTGCCTGACGATCCCCAGTTGAAACAACAATGGTTAACCACGTGGGGAGAATTTATGCTGGATTTTGCACGAGTACTAAATTTTCATGTTCTTGATCTCCAAGAAGTAGCGCTTGTTTATCCATTTAAAAACCCTCTACTAAAGAAGAAATTAACACTTCCACAATTAGTTTTGATTTCTGAATACCTCATTGAAATTGAGAAGGCAGCATGGTGGGATGACGAAAAAACACGACTCCGAATATACTGGAAAACTCTGAAGTCTCACACTGATGAATTATTTGAGTATGCTTTTCAAAATGGCTATGATATGGTTACAATGTTCGATATTGTTAAAATGAAACAATCTTGGTCATCATTACCCCCCCCAGATATTCGTATGATCATGAAAATGATGGTAGAATCGAAACGAGCTTCTTGGGCTGATTCCGACCAAAAAACAATTCTATTTATCTATGATTAATGGCCAGTTTATTCTTGAAAAATACTCCAAAGCTTCTTAACCTTAGTTTTAAGAACCCTCATTGGCTCTTAAAGCAGGAAAAGATGATTATTTAGAGGAATTTACATCAAATGTCACTTTTAGAGACAGAAGGGGAGCTCCTTGCACCCCTAGAGGATTATTTAAAGGCGGGCGTTCACATTGGAACCTCTTCTGGGATGAAGAGTATGGAGTGGGCAATTTATAGGACAAGAAGCGATGGCCTTTATGTCTTAGACGTCCATAAAACAGATGAACGAATCCGTACAGCTGCTAAATTTCTTGCCCGACAGAATATAAACCAGGTAGTGGTGTGTAGTGTCCGAGCATATGGAATATTTCCTGTAGAGATGTTCTGTAAAGTGACAGGAGCAGTTCCGATAACTGGTCGCTTTATCCCTGGAATATTTACTAATCCCAATATAAAAGGACGATATCATTATCTTGAACCAAGTACTGTATTGATTTCAGATCCTCATTTTGACCGACAAGCATTGAAAGAAGCAGCACGAGTGGGAATTCCTGTCATATCGCTAGTAGACACAGACAATGTAACTAAATATATCGACTTAGCGATCCCTTGCAATAATAAGGGTCGAAACTCGCTCGCAATGATCTTTTGGCTCCTCACAAAAGAAGTGTTGAAAGAAAAAGGTGAGTTAACTCCAGAAAGAGATGCCCAATTACGAGTGGAGTATTTTAGAGCTCCACGAGGGCGTCGGCCAACACCAGCTAGTGATGCTGGATACTAACAGAGGTGAATGTAGCCAATGATGATTCCTATACGGTGTTATACCTGTGGAAAGGTTATAGCTCATCTATATGATGAGTATGTTGAAGGCCTAAAAGAAGGTAAAGAATCAAATGAGCTTCTCGATTCTTTCGGATTAACTCGGTATTGTTGCAGACGAATGCTGATAACTCATGTGGAATTGATTGATAATATTCTTACATTCTCCAGCCCTACTCGCTAACACTAGCCCCGTAGTGTAGCGGTCCATCATGGAGGGCCCTGGAACGAGTTCCCACATAAACAGGAACACGTGGTGAAATCCTCCGACCCCAGTTCGAATCTGGGCGGGGCTATTTTTGCTTTAATATTGAAAGAAGTATCTCCTAGGAAATGATTTTGTTCAGTAACAGCCTACACAAAATTTTTAGTATAGTATCTGAATGAAAAATATATTAGGCCATCAAAGATCATGATAGAGAGAGCTCCATGTATTTGGGTGTATTAAGTAAAAATAGAGAATTTTTTCCAACAGCCCAACTCCTGAATGAAATAGGTCGTCGGAATAACACCCGTGGTGTCTTTTTATCAACTCGTTTTGTTTTCCCATTGGTCAATAATTCAGTTATAGATGCATTATTTGCTAACCAATCATTAAAAAGTTTAGATGGTGTTATCCCGAGAATTGGCAGAACTCAGACAGAAATTGGATTATTATGTCTCAAACAGTTTGAATTAATGGGGATCCCCACAACCATTTCTACTAAGGCACTATTCATTGCTCGAGATAAGTTCCGGTGTTATCAGGAATTATCCAACATTCCAGGCGTTCAACTTCCCAAGACTGTATTAATTAGTAACTCATATCTGTTTGAAAAACTGATGGAAAACTTTAAGTTCCCCGTTGTGATTAAAATTCCTAATGCTACTCAGGGATTAGGAACAATACTTGTTCCAAGCAGAAGAGTAGCTCAAGAGATAATTGAAGCATTATTCCTACGCTATAATTCACCAATAATGGTACAAGAATACCTCCAAGGGGTTTCAGATGATAATAAAGAGTTGATTGAAGATATCCGAGTCTTAGTTGTTGGAGAAACCATATTAGGAGCTATGCGTCGAATAGCACCGAAAGGTGAGTGGCGTACAAACTATGCCCAAGGAGCTACTTGTGTTGCCCATGAATTAAACTCGGAAGAACAGGAATTAGTATTACGAATTGTAGAACGCATAGGAATCGAGGTGGCAGGAATTGATTTATTTCCAACAGAAAAGGGCCTCTACCTACTTGAAGTAAATGCTTGTCCAGGATGGAGGGCATTCGAACAAGCTCAACCGAAAATTAATGTGGCAAAAAATATTATTGATTATATTCTTATGAAGATTCACCAGTGAAACCCCTTTTTCTCGAAAAAACAAAAAATGTTAAAAAGTGAATCCTATCAAACCCCTGTAGCAGATGTTGGGATAACGGCGCGAAAAATGGAATACCCCTAAAAGGGATAATCATGGCAAAGAAAAATGACTTCTCTTCCTTAAAAATTGCCAAAGAAATAAAGCAACGTATAGAAGAAGAATTTCCAACACTTATGGCACTAGCTACAACCCCACCAGACGAAGTGGTACGCCGTTGTGAGATAAATAAAAGCTCTGCTGAAAGAGCAGTACACCAGGCACGAAAACTCATTGGAATGTCCGAACCAATAACAGCAGCGGAACTCCTCGAGAAAAGAATGACGAAACCACGAATTACTACCTCATCCCAACAATTAGACGAGATTCTCGGAGGTGGAATCGCAGTTGGTGCAATTACCGAATTTAGCGGAGCATTCTCTACAGGAAAAACACAATTAGCATTTCAGTTATGCATCAATGTCCAACAACCTTTAGAAGAAGGGGGATTAAATGGGAAAGCTCTATTCATTGATACCGAAAACACATTCGCACCTACTCGTGTTGCAGAGATGAGCTATTCTTATACGGATGAACCGAAAGAGTTTCTAGAAAATATCTTTGTAACTAGAGCCTATAATGCAGACCATCAGATACAGATTGTTCAAAAAGCAGATAGGTTAATTCAGACAAACGAAATACGATTAATTGTTGTTGATTCAATGGCATCACACTTTCGTGCTGAGTTCCCAGGAAAAGATAATTTACCTAGAAGACAACAAATGTTAATGGCCCATGCAGAGACACTGCAACGCTTAGCCGAGTCATACGAATTAGCAATTATGACAACGAATCAAATCCTAAGTAACCCAGATAGCATTTTTTCAGGATCAGGAAGCCTAGAACCAGCACTAGGATTTGCGTGGGGGCACAGACCAACCCATAGAATACTATTACGGAAATCCCGGGGGACAATACGGATTGCTAGAATTTTTGATTCTCCAGAACTAGCAGAAAGAGAAGCAGTGTTTCATATCACCCCCCAAGGGATACGAGATGGCCCACCGCTGGATTATTGAAAAAGAGATTATCTTAACATCCTTTCGAAAGCTTTTCATAGTAAGGTACGAAAAGACATGAAAAACCTGTGTATTGGCTGGAGTATCACTTATGGAAATATCTGAAATTAAGCAACTCATTGACTTAGGGAAATACCCTCAAGCACTTGAAGCGATAGACAACTTAGAAGGAGAAGAGAGATTAGAGGGATTGATTCTTAAAAGTCGTGTTTTGGAACGAAAAGGTGAACTGAAAGAAGCATTAACAGTAGCAGAAGGAGTTCTTGAAGAAATTCGTTCAAAAGGAGATGTCATCCAAGTATTGAGGGCGAACTTGATGTTGGGATCGATTCATTTTACCCTTCGAAACATTCCTGAACAAACTGACGTCCTCCGAGAAGCAGAAGAGATATTTTCGGGAATAAAAGAATCTCAAGCTGATATCCAAGAATGTCAGGGATTGTTTACGTTTCTACAGGGAGGTCTTAATCATGTTAATGGAAATATCAACAAGGCATTAGAGCTGTTGGAGAGAAGTTTAGTAATAAGACAAGCACTTCCATATAAACATGACATTGTAGAGTCATTAACTGAAATAGGTTTTCTCCATCTAAATTTCACAGGGAAGAACGCACTTGCCCTAGATCTTTTTAATCGAAGTTTAACAATTAGTGAACAGCTAGAAAACCAAACTGCAATTGCTCACTCACTTAATCGATTGGGTTGTTATTATGTTTCCATGGATAATTACGATAAAGCACTTCCTTTTCTTGAGAAAAGTTTGGCACTATATCAAGGGCTCGATAACAAAATGTGGATAGGAGGTTTATATAATAACATCTCTATCGTATATCGTGAAAAAGAAAATTATGATTTGACACTAAATTATTTAGAAAGAGCTTTAGCAATATCTGAAGAAATTGGGGACAGGAATGGGATGATAATTAATCATAATAACATTGGGTGGCTTTATGCTCATAAAGGGGAGTTATCTACGGCTGAAAAACATTTTGACCAGAGCTTGAGACTTAATAAAGAGTTGGGTAACAAATCTGGAGAAGGATTTGTACTATCATCTCTGGGAGATCTTTATTCAATCTGGAAGGGGGAACTTAACATTGGTTTAGATTATTATCAGCAGTCCTTATCAATATACAAGGAGATGGGCAGTGATCCAGGCGTTGCATGGACGTTCCTAAGATTTGCAATGACATACATCCTCCAAGGGGAACCTGAACTAGCCTTGAATAAGATTAAACAAAGCGAGACTATTTTCACTAAAATAGATCTAAAAATCGGAATTGGACAGTGTTCTGTGCAGTTAGGTCGTGTCTATAAACTTCAAGGGAAATATGATCAAGCAATAAAAGCTCTAGAAGCAGGATTAGCTCTCGTTAAAGAAACAATTGTAGGAGCAAATATAGGCTTATGGATGTCATATGTTCTGTTTTTTCTGATATTAGTGGCTCAAGATCTACAATCTCTAGAGTTAGCAGAAGATTATCTGAAACAAATGCAAGAACTAAAAGAGACAAGTAAAAATAAATTTGTACATTTACGTATCCAGTTTTCAGAAGCTATTGTGTTGAAGATGAGTAAGCGGATGGTAAAGAAATTCCAAGCCCAACAGATTTTTCAAACAATTATCGAAGATGAAATCATAGACCATAACATCACCGTCTTATCAATGTTAAACCTGTGTGAATTACTCATTCTGGAGACAAAATACTCTGATACCGCAGAGGATCTTTTCCAAGAAGTAAGTCATCTCGGAGAAAAACTTCACAAAATCTCTCAAAACCAAGAATCCTCCTCGATGACCATAATGGCACTCCTTTTACAAACAAAACTAGCCTTAGTTCGAGGGGATGTTGAAGGAGCAAGTCAACTGCTAAGTGATGCCAAAAAAATTGCGTCAGATAAGAATCTAGTCAATCTTCTTGCCCAAATCAAAGCGGAACAAGAAACAGTACAGGCAGAACTCGATAAATGGAATGAATTGATACAACGGAAAGCAACGATTCAAGAACGAGTAGAACATGCACGAATAGCTAGTTGGCTAGTGGAAGCAAAGAAAATACAAGAAACCTGGGTGAATCCAACCTCAGAAATTGCAAATCAGTGAAGAATCGCTCTTTTTAAGAGAAAGCTAGTCAATAAAATTAATGACCATGATGGTTAATCGAGGAGACATTATTGCGCCAACCAAATGGAAATTCGTTTACATATTTACATAAGGTATCAGACGTTAAGGTCAAGCCATCTGCAGTGGTTATTCAAGGATTACCAGGAATGGGCCTAATAGGAAAAATTGCAGCTAATTTTTTAATCAAACATTTTAATGCACAAGAAATTGCCCGAATTTATAGCTCATTCTTTCCTCCAGTCGTTCAGATCGATAGTAAAACCAGTATGGGACGATTAGCACGAATGGAAATCTACGCGATTACAGAAACAACACCTAATTTGCTAATTCTGACGGGAGATGCTCAACCTCATGATATCGGAATCATCCAAGTCTTAAATAGCGTACTCGATTATGTAATTGACCTAAAAGCAGATACATTGATCTGCCTAGGAGGATTACGTGTCCACGAAGAGGGCCCCGAAGTCGCAGGATTCGGGTACGATAAGCCCACTCTCGACTGGTTGGAAGAACATGATGTCACCCTCTTAAAGGGAGGAGAAGTAACGGGAGCAGTAGGAGTCCTCTCAGCACTAGCAGCCGAACGAAATATGAAAAGCTTTGGCTTACTAGGAAAACTCACTCTGGCTGGAACAGACCCCAAAGCAAGTAAAGCCCTTTTAACTAAATTAACCAAACTCTACCCCTTAAAAATCGAACTCAAGGATCTAGATTTGACGATAGAAGAAGCACAAGCTAAAAATGAACGGATAACAAGCCTTGCACGAGAAGTACTCGAACAAGGAGAAGACGAAGCGAAAGATCAAGGACCAGGTTATTATATTTAAACACATAAAGCTCATTTCATTTAACTTCGAAAGTTCGGAGAATTGACAAACTTTCAAGGGCATGAGAGGTAGACTTAATCGTGGGGAGAGTTATATCTTTTCTCCCCAAACCTCCTCTTCGGCCTTGACACCGCTGAATGAATGCAAAAATTTTATCTGTATGCTTTGGAGGGAACTGTAGATTCTGATACGCTCTTAATGCATAACAGACATTCTCAAGGAAGGAGGTTGAACCAGGTAAAAAACCATAACCTCCATCCCCAGATTGACAACGGTTTAGATAAGAGAGATAAAAATCCTTATCATATGAAATATTAAGAGCCGATAAGAGGAGAAGATATTTAACAGTGTTTGGTAAATCTTTAAGGGATTCAATACAATAGTCAGCAATAATTTCATAGATTCGTTGGGGCAAGCGAAGGTTAAGTGCATTCATGGATAATACGTAATAATAAAGATCCGATATGTTGTGATATTGAGATTCGGATCGTTTTATCAGAGTTGCCATGAGATTTCTTTGAGACTTAAGATCATAAGTAAGAACCAAATAAAGTAGTTGAAAGAAATATTTATAGCTAATAATTTGCTTTGGAAGAAGATTTTTGATATATTTTATTATTTTCTCTCCCTGATACCGATAATTAATCAGATTTAGGCCTTTTACGGCATAATACGTATCTTCTCGAGTAGCAGGAGTATATTTTGAAAAACTGAATCCCCACCATCCTGTTCATATGCTAGTATAAAATTTGCGATCTTTTCTACTTCATCTTGCGATAGGTAATCACTTAGAGAGATTTCAGTCTTCATTGTCGATCATTATGCAAGTCGTATAATCTTAAACGATAATAATTTCCTGGGATTGATAAGTCAAATCTTATTTCCATTCTTAGACTTTCGGGTTAATGATCTTCATGCTGAAATATAATCCATTCCCTTCTTTATTAAACGCCTCGCAGCCGTGGGTGCGTTATAATTTACATAAAAACCTGTTAACTAACAATATTGACGAAGATGAGCTTTTAAAACATAAGAAAATCATGTTAAAGGACTTATTCATCAAGAATTGCATTGAAAGTAGCAAAAAATGGGAAAATATACCTTTAAAGCGACATAATGATGCTAAACATCCCATTCACCATCTTGAGATTCTCGTTGAATTTGGTCTTAACCGAGAAGATCCAGGAATTTCACAAATCTGTGAACAAATCCTTAATCATCAGTCATCAGAGGGAGCATTGTTAACAAACATATTGGTACCAAAGCGATTCAGAGGGAGTGGTGAACCATCATGGGATTGGATGACATGTGATATTCCAATTCTAATCTACTTTCTTAGTTATATGGGATACAAGACTGATGAACGGATTAAAAAGGCTGTTAATCATCTAATTAATTTAGCTCGCGAGAATGGGTTTGGATGTTTCAGTTCAATACCTAAATTCCGTGGTCCTGGAAGGAAAGACGACCATTGCCCTTATGGTAATTTACTAGCATTGAAAGCATTAGCATTTCATAATACACAAAGGGTGAGGAAGGTGTGTGAAAATGCACTTCAAGCCCAATTAGATTTCTGGGAAAATAGGAAACAAAGAAAGATCTACTTATTTGGAATCGGAACAGATTTCAAGAAGTTGAAATATCCGAATATTTACTATAATATCATACATGTTCTTGATGTGTTAAGTTTATATGAAGATGCACGAAAAACACAAGCTTTTCAAGAGATGTTAGCTATTGTGAATAGAAAACAAAGGGAAGAAGGAGGTTTTATACCAGAATCCATTTGGAGAGCTTATAACTCATATGATTTTGGTCAGAAAAAAGAGTCATCACCTACTTTGACATATAAAATTGCATTGATCAACCATCGTTTCGGTTTATTCCCAAAAGAATGGCTGATAAATGAAAATTAAGGCTGATTACAAGGACAATTCTATAATCATTATCAAATCAAGCTCTCATAAAGTCTGTCATTTCAGCCAGAATTTCGTTAAAATTATCGGGAAAAGCATGTGCTAACTCAGGAATTTCATAAACCTGATTCTCAACATTTTCTTGATTAAGAAGACTTATAAATTCTTTTATCTGTTCATAACTTGGATCTTTTGTCCCTACTAATATACAACACTTGACACCGTCCTTTTTGGCTCTCTCGAAATTCCTTGGAATAGAATAAGGGGAAATAAACGTAGGATTCACAACAATACATCCTTTTACAGAGAACTGGGGTTGAGAAAAAGTCGCCTCTAAGGCTAAAGTTCCTCCAATCGAAAAACCAGACAGAAAAACTTTGGTTAGGTCAATTTGATATTTAGTGAGAATTTGTGAATACATTTCATTGAGTTCTTTTAACCCACTTTCTATATCCAACCAGGTAAATCTGTTTGGTTCGACAATTTGAGATGATTGAGGTAAAGCTAAGAATAAATCATGTTCTAAAGCTGATTTCCAGTTTTGTTTTGCCACTTCAATATTCCCTGCACCTTGATGAAGTGCAAATAAGGCGGGATATTTTTGGCTTGAATCGAAATTTTCAGGAGTACAGACCTCCCATTCAAAAGAAGTAGCTTCTCGAATCTTTTTATAACGTTTAAAATAATTATTTACAACTTCATTGAATTCGTCATGCTGAATCAACTGATCAAAATTCGGAAACATACGTATTGCTGATTCGTCCCACCAAAGCCCTTTTCTATATCCCTCTTTTAACGTGTCAACTGTATCATCGATTAAATTGAGTTGTGCTTGAAAAAAGGCTAAATTAAAGTAAGCAGCACTAGCATGATCAGGAAATTTCTCTTTAATCTCTTTCGCAATTATCAATCCCTGCTCGTATTCTTGCTTTTCAAAGCTTTCCTGTAATTTTTGACGAATCCGCTGATAGTTTTCTTCATCCATACTTCTTTCCTCAGTTTTCACTATATACCATCAATATCTCAAATTAAATCTAAAAAATATAAAAAGTATGACTTGAATGCAACTATGGAAATGATAGTGGTGAAAAATGAGGGAGGATTGCCGTTAAACCCTTATATGGCTCTCTAGAAGTATTGGTTTACGATTCAATTAATTACTAAAAACTTATTTATCGTTACACCTTATTTTCTGAGATCAATTTCCTAGAAAATTAGCAGGATCGAGCTTCTCCTGATCTTTGAACGGCCCATTTTATTGCAAGAGGGCCAAAAATTTGAAATACAATAGTTGTTGCAGTGATTGTGTTAAGAATCAAAAATCCCATCTCAGGTACTCCAAAAGATGCAAGTTTATCGGAAATGAGAACAGCTAATCCAAGTGCCACGCCTGCTTGCGAATAAAGGCATGGTCCTAAGTATTTCCGAACCGTAGGTTCAGCTTTAACGATACTGGTACCTATAAACGCTCCAACTGATTTCGCTACAGTCCGACCGATAAGATAGAGGAAACCTAGGAGACCTATTTGCACCAACGATGAGATATCAAGATTTAAACCAATTAAGACGAAAAATAAAGCCACCAATGGAGACGCGATTCGGTATACTTCATGAAAAATTTGATGGGTTTCATCTTCACTGGCCTCAAGCAGCTCTTTATCAATAATACTTATAACCCCTTCAGTTGAGGGACCAAAAATTTCAGAGATCCAAGCTTTCTTCTGTGGATCTATTTCTGGTTTCTTACAAAGACTGGCAATTGTGATCCCAAAAACCATTGTAGGGAGGATATATGAAATACCCAAGAATCCTGAAATTCCAATGCATACAAGTACAGCTCCAATGATAAGATTGACATATTCACCATGTTCCTCCTCACGGTTCAGTATGAACGAAAATAATATCCCTGCTATTAATCCAAGAGCAATAGAGAAACCTATATCAACGATCATAGGAACAAATAAGCTGAATAAATCAAGTTTACCGCCCTTTAAATGGATTGATGCATAATCAATTGCAAAATCGGTGAGAACGATAGCAAAAATATCATCAAGGGCGAGAATTATCATAGTAGTAGACGTGAGTGGGCCTTTACAATCATATTCCCAAAATACTGCTGCGGTTCCTGCTGGAGCTGTTGCAGAAGATAAAGCTCCAAATAGAAGAGCAAGATAGAGCTCCTGAGTAATCAAAAAGACAAGAAATGCAACAAAAAAGAACGTGAAAAATGCTTCAATAACTATGATGACGATAACTTTGGAAGACATCGTTTTCAATGTATTCCAATCAATTTCCGATCCTAAATGAAAACCAATAAAACCAAGGGCAACAGCAACAATAACATTCGTTATACTTACGTAATGATCTTGAAATAAGCCGAATGGTCGGAGTATAAGCCCAGCTATAATGCCTACAAGAATAAAACCCAGAATTTCAGGAAATTTAAGTTTTTTAAGTCCATTAGAACCCAAGACCCCAAAAGTGAGAATTAAACCGATTTCTAGAATTAGAGTTATCTCTGGTTCCATTTCGAATCACTGAGAATTGAATATTTTGCTAATCATCAAGATATGAAGGATTTTGAGTTTGGTTTATATCAAGCATACTGAGAACTCCTAATAGTTAATCAGGAACTATTTTAGCAAAGGTTGGTATTTAATAAAGGGATAAATTTCAAAAATTATTAATCTAAGAAAACATTGCATCCTCTATCTTTCAATGCTTGAAGAGAGGCATGAACAGACTCAGTTTGTAATGCTAAGGGATTATTTCGTAAGCTGAGAGTTGTTAGCCGATCAAGTTTTTCTAATCCTTCAGGTAAAGAGTAGATCTGGTTATTCTCGAAGAATAGCCCTGTTACATGCCCTCCATCTTCGATGAGATTAGCTGGTAACGCGGTTATCTCATTTTCCTTAAATTCCAGTTGTGTAAATTTCTTGATCTTTAGAATCCCCATAGGGACAGATTTCAGTCTATTTTTATATACTGTTAGCTTTCTTAGCTTTTGTAAGGAACCAATACTTCCAGGAAGGGCTTCTAGTTGATTATCCTCAATATCTAATCTCTTAAGATTGGTTAAATCACCTAGGCTATCAGGAAGAGACGTGAGGTGATTACCAGAAACTTTTAACCAGGTAAGGGAGCTCAGATTTCCAATATTATCTGGAAGGGCTGCAAGATTACATCGAGAAACATTAAGAGTTTTTAACTTAGTCAATTGACTGATAGAATCGGGGAGGGATTCAAACCTCTTGTTATTACGGAGATCTAATTCGATTAAATTCTTTAAATTTCCAATACTCCTTGGAAGAGACTGTAAAAGATTATTCCCTAGATCAAGGTACTAAAGTATCTCAAAATCTCCAATACTTTCAGGTAGGGATGGAATTTTTAACTCAGATAAATCGAGACGAGTTATTTTTGTACCCCCATATTGTACAGTTCTATCAAAATGCGTCCCTTCACTATCAAGAATAGTTTCAAATTGGTTATCAAGATCTAACTCCTCAAGGAGTGCTAATAATCGGTCTCTGTCCGTAATACCAGGTAGATGAACATCCTGAACCGTTGGTTTAAGCCATTTCATAGTACCCCGTAATAACAAGGAAATATCCTCGGGTAACAGTCGAAATGGAAATTCTATGTCTGTTTTCTTCTTATTATCGTATTTAATTAGAATTCTACAGGTTAACACTTCATCAATTGGTATAACATCGTGATCGGAATCTAAGCACTCAAATATTACTACAGCACCTTCGTCCGCTGAGACAAAGAAGGGGAAAATTGGTTCTATACCCAAGATTGAAGAAGTCACTTCTTCCTCTCCCTCTTCTTGACTCATTTCTACACGTCTATTAATATCGATTATCTTTTCTGTGCTTTTAGATTTGAATGTTATCACAATTTCTGTAATCATTCCAGCTTTCTTACCTGTATTGTGCATTAGAACGGGAAAATAATATTTGACAACCCCATCTTTTTCTTCATCCTTTTCTATGGCATAATTAACAGGTTTTCCTAGTTTTATAACTGCGCCTCGACGCATTTGCCACCAATTAAAGGCTGCAAGGAGTCCAGCAGCAACACCTGGTGCAGTTGCCAAAACTGGATCTGGTATTACGTTTGCCACATTTCTTACTTCCTTTAGTAATAAAATTTGATAGCTGTCTTATATCGGGTCACTAGTTTTAAATTTCTATAGTCTTCGATTTTTGGTTTAGAGTGAAGTTCAAATCTAAATTTATCACTAGTCCTTTCTTAAAGCTTATGGATTTATAGAACTAATTTCTCATGATGGTGACTGGTTTTGACCAAAGGACGAACCTTTTTTCCATATCACTTTTTTTGGTCTTGATATTCAGATTTCAGTATACTGTAATAAAATAAACCAAATCTTTGCCCATCTTTAATATTGTGATTCCTAAGATGGCCTTCTTTCACAAATCCACATCTTTCTGCTAGTTTGAAACTCTTTACATTATCATCTCGAGTTAATACAATGACTTTATGAGCCTGAAGGTGATCGAAAAGAAATTGAAGCGCTGCATTAACTGCTTCACCTGCAAAACCCTGCCCCTGATGAGTCCGGTCTAAAAACCAACCCAGCTCAAATGAAGGCACTTCCCACTTATTTGGACTTATCCAGATTTGACCAATGTATAATCCAGTATTCTTATTCCAGATGCCCATGATAAATTTCTTTTGCGTTATCCAATCAGCAGCTAATTGCCTAATTCTTATTTCAGCTTCTTCTTCGGTTTTAATATCAGTTGCTTCATCAATATGATCTCTCAAATAGTTACGATTGTCATGAGATTCGAGTAAGTTAAATAACGCCGCCCCATCACCTTCTTTGTATCTCCTAAGAATTAATCTCTTAGTCTTAATCTTTGTAGGAAGATCTAATAATCTCTTTGTCAATAATAAACCTCTGAATCATAGATAATATTATATACTCATTATTCTTTTGAGCCAAATAATTGGTCAAAAGATGAAGGATACTCAAACTAAAGAAGAAATTCTAGGCAAATTGAGGCGCGCAGAAGATAAGATAGAATCTGCGTTGTGGCAAGCTGTAAAGGATTCGAACCACGAGGAAGAACTTCAACTATACAAGGAGGTGAGAGATTTCCTTCTTTCTCTGTTAAACCTACAATCAGATCTTGCTCAAGAGCGAGATCGTATCCTTTCATATTGTCTTATGAGAATTGATAATACCCTTGTTGAATTAGGTGACAATACTAATGCTGTGGATCGGGCTAGAGAAGCATTTGAGGTTGCTCAAAGATCGGGGAATGATGTTCAACTCGCTAGATGCTCCCTAGCTTATGGGACACGATTGCTAAATTCTGGTGACCTTCCTGCAGCTGAATCACAGTTCAAACTGGTATATGAGCTAGCAGAGAGATATCCAAACGATAAGGACATTCAACAGACGTTAGGTTGGGCCCTTATCGTCAGAGGGCATATTCTAAATGGAAAATCACTTTATACTCAGGCGTTAACCGTATTAGAAGAAGCAGAAGGGATATGTTTATCTATTGAAAATTATGCGGGAATAGCTCAAGTAAATGGACTTCTTGTTCAAGTATATGGAAATTTGAATGATCCAGAAAGAGCAGAAGTGTGCAAGAAAAAAGCAGAGAAATAC
This sequence comes from Candidatus Heimdallarchaeota archaeon, assembly GCA_020353515.1. Taxonomy (GTDB): domain Archaea; phylum Asgardarchaeota; class Heimdallarchaeia; order Hodarchaeales; family Hodarchaeaceae; genus Hodarchaeum. Next base: position 3,950,948 of record CP070695.1, on the reverse strand, counting down.
CAAAAAAGAGCAGTAGAAGAAAAACAATAATGCTTATACTTTAGAAGAATTATACACTCATTCATTGATTTTTGAAATATCTTTACCTAACATTCGTCGGATCTCAATTATTTGGCCAAGATGTGTGAATGCATGAGCTATATAGCTCACTAGGATTTCACGAAGAGGAGTATCCTGAAAAAAGGGTGGGACCTTTTCTCGATGAGGAGTAGGAGAATTCAAATCGTTTTCCGTTAAAGTTTCAATGAATTTCTTTAATTCTTCGAATTCCGACTCATAAAAGGCAACTATTTTCTTAAAAGAAGGTACATTCGTATAAAGACTGTCGGTTCCTGTGTTAAAGGATTCATATTCTTGTATCTGTGAGGGTGGTTCCCCTAGAAAGATTAATCGAAGGTACACATGTTGACCCCCAGTCAAGTGCCCAATTGTCCATCCAATCGCTGGAGAATTCTTATCGGTCTTAAAAGTAAAATCGTCCTCCGATAAGTCGGTAGTAACTGCTAAAAAGCGTTTATGAAGCTCATCAAGCATTAATGAAAGAATTTTAGTTGAACTCATGCAAATCAGCTCTTTTAAAGATTAAAAAATCATTTTAGATAATTATGGAAAAGTAAAAATAGTCCTATATAAAACTATCTCATATAGGACTAATCTGATTTGTTTGGTTTATTAGGTGGAAAAACATGAAAGAACAAGAAATGAGAGACTTCTGTCTTAAAGTAATAAATTCCATGAAAACAGTATGCTTAACAACGATTGGCTCTGATGAGTTCCCATACACTCGTGCGGTATTTAATTTACGCGACCCAAAAACTTTTCCAGAGCTAACTCGAGTATTTGAGGATCATAATGATGACTTTTTAGTCTATATTTCAACCAATACTTCTTCTTCGAAGGTAACTCATATTAGATCACATTCTGCGGTGTCTCTCTATTATCACGATCCCGAGGATTTTCGTGGTGTAATGTTAAGCGGAAATATAGAAATTGTTGAGGATATGGCAATTAAGAGAGAATTATATCTTGATTGGTGGAAGAAATACTACCCCAAAGGCGTTGAAGATGAAGACTATACAATTCTAAAATTGAAACCACGGTTCATAGAGATCTATTATAAGCTTCAGAAACATGTATTACAACTGATGTGAAAACGATGCAAGATTTAAAAGCAGGGGGGTTTCTTATTGCTCAAATCCATCAACTAGGTCAACGGATATTTGCTAAAAAGCTTAAAAAATATCAGATCAGTGATATTAATCCCGCACAAGGGCGCATCCTTTTTGCATTATGGAAAAAAGATGGCCTACCGATTATTGAACTCGCAAAAGCAACATCATTGAGTAAATCGACCTTAACACCTATGCTTGATCGATTAGAAGAGATTGGTCACCTAAAACGAGTTGACTCAGAAGGAGACCGCCGAAAAAAGCTGGTTTACCTAACTGAGAAGAATAAACAACTTCAAGACATCTATTACCAAGTATCATTAGATATGAAAGATATATATTACAAAAATTTTTCCGAGAAAGAGATCAATCAATTTGAGGATTATCTAATGCGAATTCTATTCAATTTGAAGGCTATTTGAAGTATAGCTCAAATTAAAAAAGGAATTCTTAGAAAAATAGTACCAAAGTATTCGTGTAATAATAGGGCAAGGATAGACGTAGGAGTAATATTAACCCCAAAAATTCTTAGTCCTTTGATTTACTATCTATCATCACATTCATTAATGTTGTCAATTTATGAAAGGCATTCTCCACATTTTCACCAGTCAGAGCCGAAGTGATGAAATGGTCTCCAATATTAGAATGAAGATATAAAAAATCATTCACCTCCTGATAGGAAACAGTAACTGATTCTCTTAGATCTGATTTGTTTCCGATTAAAACTAACGGAATTTCCCCTGCAATGTTTTGGAGATCCTCTATCCAGGATACATGAAGATTGTCAAGACTTTTAGACACTGTTAAGTCGAACACTAAGAATGCTCCTCGGGTACCACTGAAAAATCTTTGGCGAAATTGACGAAACGAGGTTTGACCTGCCACATCCCAGATCTGTAAATTCACTTCAGAAGAATCAATAAGAAGTTGTTTAGTATAAATATTAACTCCAATTGTTGCTTTGTAATCACCTTTGAAGTATCCATGTACAAAACGATTGATTAAAGAAGTCTTCCCAACCCCTTCATCTCCCGCTAGGACTATTTTATAATTCATGGAGATCCCCTCATGTTCATTCAACGATTTTCCAACCGACTCTTCTTCTTATTATTGATTCACGACGGATTTTTATTTTATTAAATTAAATTACTTTTCTTTAATTCAACTGTAAAAGTTAAGGCAAAAAAAAAGGAGGATCTTCATTTAGACTAAATTTAACGGAAAAAAGAAACAATTTCAAAACTAAAAGCTATCGAATTTAAAGCTGATTTCACACAAATTCGAATTGAATTATTACATCTTACAATTCAATATTCAACAAACTTAAAAGGGGAGGTGTACGAAAGTATAGTAAATGTCTTATATTATACCAAAAATCTGGCTAGAAATTCGCTGAGTGGTTAATCCAATTAACCCAGGAAAGACATTTGGCTGGATATGGGTTTGAAGAGGATCACTTTAAAGATTACGCACCTCAAAGTCTAGCTAAAGGGAAAGAGATTCATAACACCTGTAAAGAGGAGCTAGATCAAATTGAAACAAAGATATCAGGGAAACCCAAAAACGACTAGGAGAAAAACATTTTCCATTAACCAATTTAGAATTCAATTCGGTCGAAGATAAGAAAGGTTCATACTACTACCAATTGATCAGAAAAAAACGGGGTTGGCTACTGTGAATGGTTAGGCGCCTTAGTCTTCTTCTTTTAAAACACCTGTGGGTAAAGAGCGAAGAGAAAGAAAGAGGAAGCCAGAAGAGATAACACCCAATAACATACAACCAATTAAAGTTAATGGGACACCTATTAATTCAATAATAGTACCAGATATGAATATAAATGGAGCTGAAACTAAAAGATTCAACGTTGGGAGTAAACTATAGACAGAATTTCGGTTAGTATCAGGAACCACGTCAACAAGTAATCGTTGTCTTAGAAAAAGTTCAGAAGCTAATAACCATTCGGTAAGAAGGAAAATAAATCCTACTAATACAATTGCTAATAAGTTCAAAGAATTTGCAAAGGGAAAAATGGTAAAAATCAATATAAAACTGACATAAAAAACAACTGTATGAATCAGTCGTAAACGGGGGAGCCATTTACGAGTATGAAGATTTTTACTCCAGTTTCCAGCTCTTGGCATAGTGAAAGCAGTTAGAACATAAAAACTAAAGCGAACAAATGCAGCTCCCCCATCAGATCCAGTATATCCAAAATACATAGGAAAAAGAATCATATTACCCCAAATTAAAAAAGTAGGACTAGCAATGCTTACACCAGTAATAAAAAAAAACATGTGTTTAGAACCAAAACTGAATCGTAATCCTTCTCCCAAAAGATTGAAATACTTTCTAAAAGATAATTCGGGCTTAGAAATCTCAGGATAATCTTTTACAAGAATCAAACATAAAACAGCTAATCCAAACATACCAAATGCTTGTACAATAAATACTAACTCCCGAAAAAATGCTGTTGCTACGACTCCACCCAAAATTATCATGGCCGCTATGACAAACCTCGAAACAATTGCTTGCTTCCCAAGCAGCTCTCGATAAGTTTTTCGATCACTATCTGTTTTCCCCACTGATACCTTGTAATTGTTATCAAACCAAGACCCTAAAGCACCAGATTGCTGAGAACTAGCAAAAGCATTTAGGAGATACACCAACAAAAAATCTGGAACAGATGTAGCATGGATAATAACTGAATAAGAAAGTCCATAGCCACAAAAAGCAATAGCTAGACTCCAACGTTGGCCAATCCAATCCCCAATAACACCAGTTGGATAGTCTAGAATCGCTTGTGTAATAAAACTAATCGCAAGAAGCATGCCCAAAGTACTGAACCCAATTCGATCAATGACAAACAAGACATAGAAAGTACTAGAAACAATAAATAAAGACGTCTGTAAATTGGCAATAAGAAGAAATTTCTGAATTAACCACTGAGAACGCCATGGAAGCTCATTAACACCTAAAAAGCGCATAAACGAAGAAGATACTAATTTAGATCTAACTCTTTGAGGACTATCGGCTTTTGGTTGAAATAATTCCATGAAAAACCCCCTTTTCAAATAAGTGAAACTATAATTTCATTTTATTAATAGCCTATTGTTACGGCAATGAAAAAAGATTATCAATGAATTGCTGTATTTATGAACTAGGAATTCTCATAAACACTATTTTTCAAAAATAAAGTGACCAAAACGAAAGTTAAAACTTACAATTGCTATAATCTTGGTAAAAAGTTCAGATTCGATCGAGAATTACATTCTTCGCTCCTGGCTGGTTATATACAAATTGCTTCCTTAACAAGAGATAAATTACATAAACAAATAAGGAGAAAAATTGACAAGAAATTAGAGGGTCAGAGAGGAAGGATAAGAAGATTTACATTTTGAAGTGCTAAGTATTTATTATCGGTGTAATAACATTTATTTTTCATCAGAATGAAAAAAAACTCACCAACAATTTGAAATGACCAATAAAATAAATTTACCAAAGTATTGAAAATTGGTATTAATCATGTCAGATACAACACAAGACGCAATTTCAGTTAAACAACAATTTGTTAAAGTACTCCGTGGGAAAGAAACAGAAGTATGGACTAACGAAAAGCTAGTTCAGGTCATAAAAATTCTTCAACAAGGACCAATGACATTAAATGAAATAAGTGCTGCATACAGAATAAAAGGAGAACAGAAATCGGATATTACACTTTACAGATACTTAAATACGCTAGAAAAATTGAAATTAGTAGTTCCTGGTGGAAAAAGAGTTTCAATGGATGAAAAAGGGCAATTAAAAAGTCAAACTCTCTATGTGAGAACAGCGAAACTATTTTTCAAAGGCGATTTTCCCAATCTTGAGAAACATGATAAAGCTGATTTGATTGTAAGAGCAACAGGACTTGTCCTAGAACAAATGATTAAGAACAAAAAAGCTTCAGAAGATTCGATCTTTAAACTTATTGAAGAAATCGAGAACAGACGAATTTCCTTAATAGAAGAACTGGTAAAAACAACTGGAGATCAACTGCTAGAACTACTAGTGGAAGTAGAATGGAAAGATATCAATAGCCTCATTAATAGAGTAGGCTGGCTAGCTCTTATTCTGGAAGAAATATGGAATAATAAAATTCTAGAATGCTATCATTAATTTGGATCCCTCATCATTCAGTCGGTGGATGATATACTGATTTTTCTGAGAGTCAACCCAAAAGGAGTAAAGGGATTACCAATAGAACTATCCCTGAGAGTAAAATGCTCTAACAATGGAATATGACTTCTGATAAAAGGTTTTAAGCAATGGGTTTGTTAAGAAACCTGATGGATAAATTGTCAGAAAATATAGCCCAAAAAGCTCCTACTATTAGGGGAAACGTTGCTGTGGGTATTTTTTACTGTTTTTCTTGTCACTTATCATGGTTTTTGCGTTTATCTCTGTTGATAATATTGTTATATCTATACTAGACAAGTCTGGGAAACAACTACTACTTCATCTGAGACAACACCAGAAATGACCATTTTTTTCTTGGTTTGGATTCTGGGTATATCAATAGTAGTAAGAAAAAGACGAGATAAATAGCCTGCTTCCTTTTCTTTCTTTATTTTGGTCAATAAAAGGAGAGACCTATTCACAGAAAGCTATTTTCTTCTTCTTCGATAGACGATGATGGTCATATTAGAACAAATCCAATTGCGAGAGCAATAGGCAATACAACAGAAATTATCGGGCCATATTTCGTGATTCGGGCTAACCAAATCATCTTTGATGATGAGGAAACACGATTCTCTGTATATATTGTTTGAGAGTATCCTTTATCAAGATAATAACCAATTAGAGTCCGCTTAGTTTTTTCAATATTTTTCGTTTGTTCTTTTTCTGTTTGAATTTCAAAAATAATCTTGCGTGCTGAACGAATGACTAGAAAAAAGGATATAGATGCTGCTATTATGATCAGAAGGGGTGCAAGAACGCTTTGAATCAAGCCAAATTTGGATTGATAGTGATGACCTAAGAGCTCCATCATGGAAGTTGTTTCTATATTCTCCGAATTTTCGAGTACATCAAAGACTTCGATGTCAGTAAATCCTAATTCGCTTAATATCCAGAGTGTTGTCCCATAGAAAAGGATAGGATTGTACGTAGCAAAAAAATTGGAAGCAATCATGATGATATCGGCAATTACTCCAAGTGGTGACAATAATACTAAAATTCTATGAATTATTTCACGAATAATCTCAGATAACCCGAATGGGAGTAAATCAATCGAAAATGGAATGACTACGTTGAAAATCCACGGAAGAGAGATAGGAGCAGTAAAAACAATCGCTAATCCAAAACTTTGAAGGATTGTACGAGAACAAAAGTATCCAAATCGAGTACGAAAGGATTTCTCTCTTATTTGAATCACTTTATTCTTCAGATCACTGTTATTTGGCTTATTTTCATCAGATACAGAAGAGGAAGAAGCCTCTAAGCTCCATTCTAACCCGCGTTGATACATACCAAGGGGAAAATAGAGTTTGAAAAACGCTATTCCTCGTCTCCACCCTCTAGTAGATTTTATAGGCTTCGTTACACGATCATCGTCTTTTTGAGCTGTTTGTGTGTCCTCTTCGGCTTCCAAATGTGATGGTTCAGATTTTCTTAACCTACGAAATAATGACTTGAGACGTGACACAATCAAGTCAGACCTGAAAATGCTTTATAGACTTCTGTATAGCGGAAGAAACAGGATACAGAGATAATGACTTGATGGTTCCAAAAAGGTTTACAACATAATAAATTCGATTTACATGGTAAACAACATGTATGAGTAAAAAATGATACAGGGAATATACCTCTGTTACATAAAGCTGTTCCAGAGTCAGATTCATATAAGAGTCCACTCTGGATCCCCATTTTTGTCAATCTTAACTAACCACATATCGGAACCACCAGCGCCATAAGAATCAGTACTCTCTGCTAGCACATAACCATTGTCTTCAGTCTGAATTATTGAATTACAAACATCAGAATTGTGCCCTCCAAGTGTAACATTCCACTCTTGTTGTCCAGTAGAGTTTGTTTTCAGAAACAATATATCAGACTCCCCGAACTCCCCGATCCCTCCATACATAATACGTCCAGCCAAAGCATACCCTTCTTTAATTCTTCTTTTTGCATTATTTTTACCACACCTGTATTTTTTGGAAAAAAAAAGAGGAAAGTTATTATTTCGTAAACCAAGGTAACTTCTCTTTGATTAAATAGAACAGTCCAGCCCAGGCGAGTAAGGATAAGATTGGGAAAAGAATTAATCCGCCAGGTTGGAGATTAGGATTACTTTTTAAGAGCATTACAATTGCCATTCCCACAACAGCGGTGCTTATTGTAACAAAGAAACCAAAGAATAGTAACATGATTGGATAAGCTTGTGTGGTTCTAGTATATAGAAGATATAATCCAATAAATCCTAATGGAACGGTGATACCAAGATCAAAATACCTGATAACCCAGAAAATAGTTGGTGCTTCCGAGTAGGATCCAGTAGAGGTATCCCCGGTAGATAGCACTTCTAAATATTCTCCAATCCACATAAAGGCAAAGAGAATTAGGAAAATTGTCATCAGCATAATATAAATGGTTAGATTCCTTCTATTAAATTCTGGAGCATCTTCAGGAGAAAACATCGATAATGTAGAGAGTAAAAGTATCAAACTTCCGATAATCACAATGTAAAATAATATTGAGTATTGTTCACTATTCCCTGTATAGATGGGATGACTCCATTCAGGAAAAAGACCATACGCAAGACCTGTATAAAAAAGGGAATAGAGGGGAACGAGAATTAAGAAATATTTCGCACTGTCTCGTTTTAAAAGGTAAAGAACCCCACCAATTAAGCATATTGGAGTTATAAGAGCTAAATTGACTAAATCTTGACCCATTCCCTGAGTGATCGCGGATTCTGAGCTCGCATATTGAATAATGTCGAGAAAAAGGGGGCCAAAAATAGAGATAATAGCAATCGTAATACCTACCACAATTGCAGTTAAACCAATTACATATCTTTCAAATATCTCGTGTTTTGTTTCATTTTCAAACATGGTAAATCCTCATTCAAAATTCATCATTCTGATCTTAATCTCAATAGTTCAGCTTTTGTGATATCCATGCGAATCTCACAATTTTCTCCTTTAATAAGAAGAAGGGAATCATCAATTAATGATATTTCAACTGTTGATCCAAGAAGTACTTTCAGACTAAGTTCGATTGGAAGTTGTTGGTTTGTGTTGTTAATAACTAATTGAAGATCCTGGACTTCACTAGATCCATTAAGATTGATTAACATATATCGTTCATCAGACATAAGAATCAAGAGAACATAACAAACAATTATTAAAAAACCTTTTTTGACTGAAATCCTTGATTTTTAAGACCTGAATTAACTTCTAGCCAGAACAGAAACAATTCAGTCTGATCATAAAAATTCTGAATTGAGTATACTAAATTTCATATAATTTCCCTAAACTTATGAAATAGTCCCAAATGTCCTGTAAATACTCCAATCCTTGTTTATCAGTTACAACCCAGATTGAAGCCCAATCAGCTTTATTTTCGAGAGTCGGAAACGATATGAATCCTTTTTTTTTATCAGTTATCATAAGAATGTGAGTTACAGAGGCTACTTGGCGAACTTCAACATCTTCATACATACTTTTCAAGTATTGTTTACCTGATTCAACTTGAGCCTCAGACATTGTACTAGGAAAGATATAACTACCGTATCTGACTTTATCTTTAAGACCTACCACAGGTAACCTTTGATCCAGCATTAATTGAACCTCATCTCTTGTTTCATCCAATAACTCTTGAATTTTAGCTAAGACATTTCCAAGGTCCTCTATAAGTTCAGCATTGATCAAAGCATCAATATTACGTAAAAGATGTGGAGGAAGATCCAAGTAATGGTTTGTGAAATAAAAGGAATGCTTCAGCACAAATTCAATTGGAGAAAAAAGTTGAAGGTAGGTTATTCCCAACGCGGATGGGTGATATTTTCGGGTTGAAGCTTCTTGCATGACAAGTCCAACATTCTTCATTCTAGAAAGGTGACGAGATATTTCTGGTTTAGAAATAGAAAAATGGGTGGCAATATCAGATAAAGCTTGAGGTTCTTCACCAATCCACATTAGAATTTGGATTCGAGTAGGATTAGTAAGCTCAGAATAAATATTTAGATAGTCATCCATCCATAATACACATCAATAGACGCTATTTCTTGGAATAAGAGTTACTTACATTGATCTCTTAAAAAGTCTTCAATGATTTTTTGTAGATTTCAAAAGCATCAAACAAATTATGCCAATTAACTTTCTTTAACTTCATTTTTGAAGTCATTTTTGTGTATAACGTTGGATATGTGAATGAAGCTATATATGTTGCCATAAATGTTGTCGTTAAATCAAAGTTAAAGAACAGTTCTGAAGATACGTTGGTTAAGACTAGTTTTTTATGTAAATACCCTTAATCCCCAAATGGGGATTTGCCCCGTACTTCTTAGCTTTTTTCATACCAACTTGGTTTTATCAAAACTATATCCAGTGATTCTTTTGGCCATCAATCATGGCTAAGGTAGATTTGTTTGGTAATTTGTTAATATAGCAAAGAGGACAGGCGAAAACAGTCCGATTTCTAAAAACTTATTTTTTCGCTAGAAACTCATTGGAGGTCTTTCCCCAAAAGTGAATTCAACCCATTCGTTGCCTTCGGACAATGATCACTAGGGTAACCACGAAGAACAAGATAGTGCCTAGCTCAAAAAACTGGAGGATAGGTAGAATGTCAAGAGGGACATCGGAGTGAGCAGAGGAGATGGAAGAGTGAGTAAGACTGGTAGTAGGAGTTGAATCAGAATAAGTTGGAGAAGTGGTTATTGTATCAATATAAGCTGTGGAAGGAGAAAAATTAAGTACTTCACGTATATCCCAACGCCAGTCTTCATGTCGAAGTAAGCTGATATAATCGTCAGGCACCCAAGTATCCAGCTTGTAGGGACCAGTACCAATCACTTCAGTTATTGTTGGAGAATAAGCTGTGACGTTTTCTATATCTCTCCAGATATGTTCGGGGGTAATGTAGAATGATGTGGTGTCAGCCCACTCGAAATAACCTGTCTTGTTGACATAAAATTCAATAGTATAGTCATCAGGGATCTCAACTTTGTAGATATCCCACATTTTTGGACCGTGGTTCGAGCTGTCTCTCCACATGTGCATGGAGTGGTTGACGTCGGCTGCGGTGAAAGGTTCTCCATCATGCCAGGTTTCATTCTCGTATAGATGGAATGTAAACTTTTGACCATCAAGGATGTCTCCATTTGCGGTTGTCTGCTCGATATCCCAGTCATAAGCGAGTCCTGGAATTGGATCCCATGTATTAGGGTCGAAATTCCACAATGGTTCATAGATGTATTGGAAGATAGTATTTTCGTAAACTGTATTTTGCACATAGGGATTCCAAGTTTCCATATTACTTGACAAGCAATAATTGAACATCCCACCTAAAGGACCTCCCAAAGAGTCTTTTAAGTGCACTTTCGTTGCTGCAGCCCAATTATCACCACACGTGGAACCCAAACTATTAGCTGTGAAAAAACCTTCAAACTTATCAGAGCGATATGCATTGATAATCCTAACAATTTCGATGGCAAGTTGGGGCTGTTCAAATACCAACAGTAAACCAGCCTGATGGGCATATGTCTTTACATCTTCAAGTGAAGTAGCTGAAGTCATATTGTCAAGGATTGCATCAATTGTAGCATTACAAAAGTGGTAATAGAGTTGATTCTTTGAAGCACCGGTTCTGAACCTATCATAAAGTGATTTTGCTGGTTCGATAACACTAATATTTTCAATCCAATGTGTAATCCAATAATCATTTGTTTTCATTTTGTCAATGATAGCTCGAAAGTTCATTTCAACGACATTAGAGTGAATACCCATATTTGTAAGGCTACTCTGCATTTCTTGACACGCACGCGTAGCAGGGAAATACCCCTCTATAGCATAAATATCCACTACGAAATTGGGGTCATCATCATCAATGTCAACGCCTGGATCCCAAACCCCATTGTCGTTTGTATCGTATTCCCGCCAACCATCACCGTCTAAATCGATAAAACCAGCATTTTCCATTGATCTGTTGCCAGAGACATAATCTGTCTCAAAGAAGTAGTCGTTTTTCTCACTCTCGACTTGCCATTCTGTAGCCACCCACGGAATATAGCTATCCAGGAGTGGAGGGGGGAATTCAGGTATGTATCCTCTACCCATGTACTTACTAAAACCGAAAGCCAAGGCACGACGAAATGCGGTAATATTCGTAGGGAATCGCCCACAATTCAGGATGAGTGCTTGGTATCTCATACTATCTGTAAATGTCACATCAATATTCTCATCCCTAACAAGAGTGCTTAAATAATCAATTTGAACATTTTCATCGTATGCGTCGAGTTCACCATTCCGCAGTGCTGACATCGCTTGAGGAATTTCTGTAGAATTATAAATCACGAATCTTAATTCATCAACATATGCTCCGTGAGGACGAAAGCTAGAAGACCATTTAGTTGCCTTCGGAGTCTCAAATGAGGTTAAAACAGTATCATCGTCTAGGGATATTTTGCTCAATTTCATCATAGATTCTCTAGGAAAGTAACTAAAGACCAAGAGAGAGATAATCAACCATCTTACTATCTGTGAAAGATTATTCCATCCCAAAAACACTTCTCATTACCTTGACAACAATGTGATTTGCTACTCCTAATAAATTTTGTTAAACAAGAACAAATCTGATTGTTTCCTATATGATTGATTTTAGGGAAATATTTACAATAAAATGCAAGTACATTTCAAGGAAAAATATAGACAAGATAATAACTAATTCAAAAATATTAGAATTAACAGTAGAAGCAAGGGATGAACTCTGATGTTTCCTCAATCTTCTGTAAGGGGTTTATTCAACAATCTTTAATTCATCTCGTAAATGAAAATAAATACGAAAACCTAATTCTGCTCCTTCTTTTAGAGATAATGGCGTCATTGGTTTGCTATTAGGGCTTACAAATCCGCCCCCTCTTGATGAAATTCCTTCTCCTGTGTAACTCGTATATTTAAAACCTAGATTAAGGAACGAAGGGTCTCTAGGATGAATAACCGCATTCCTTACATATCGAAATTTATCAATTTTTTGATAAAGAATTTTGCTAATTTTTCCCTCTTTTTTGTTCCCTAGGACTTCAAAGTCAGATTTCACTAATTTAGTTGGATTGAGCTTTCTCCTATTCGAAAGATAACCCAAATTACTCCAAGTATAATGTTTAATGAACTAAATGCAATAGTTAACATTAAAGCAAGACTCATTATAACAACATGCTCTATAAGGAGTAGTACGAAGCTGATTTCGAATTTTTTTGGATTTTCATTAATTCTTTGTAGTTTAGCTTCTGATTTCAGATCACTAATTGGCCCATGACCAAGTATATCACAGATAATAAGTATAATTATTATAGAGAGAAATAGAAAACCCGATATTTGTATTGCATAGTCATTAGGAACTCACCAGTCTTTTCTTTCTACTTTGCTTACCTTTTAAAATCCCTTATTAGAGGAGTGCAACGAGTAAGCAACAGATGCATGCAATCAATGAAAGAGGAGTCATAATCATTTTTTCTTTCTGACTCTTTGATGTTACATTACCTAAAGTATTTAGAGCTAAGAATAATCCAAAAATCAATATCCCAATAGCAGCGAGATCAGGAAAGGGGAAATTAGTAATGAACCCTGTACGAACTAGTATTAATATTGAAGCAATAATGAATATCCCGATTGCTACAAGACTCATCATTTTTACATTTCTAGGAAGTTCATCATACCTTCCACCATAAGCAGGAATAGGTTTTCCTAAATCTACATTCAAAACTAACAACATCTGATATATACTCAACATTAGAAAGATTAAAATAGCAACAAGACCTAGTAATATTAGTAATTCATTCATGTATGATGTCTCCATCGATTGGGGTTCACATAAAGGGTTCTAAATTTTCCAATATAATTATAGTTGTTGATGCTTGCTATCTAGCTTTTACCCTGAATAAATCGAATTTCAAAAGATTGTATAAAAATATCCCATTAAAAACCCCACCATCAGGTGTATTCCAATTTGCAATGGGATAATTCTTGTCTTAAGATTCTCTGGTCTTATTTTCACAATATCCATCCAGATGGCAAAACTAAACGTGAGTGATTCGATTAGCAAGAGCACTACTGCACTTATAATATCATTATTCAATAAATTGATCCTTAGAAGTCCTTCTCGGCCCCAAATAAATACAAATACAATTGGATGAAAGATTATGCCTATGAATGATCGTAACATATATGTATAAGCCTTTTTGTCAGTTTTAACAAATTTTTTCCCCCACTCATGCGTGAAATCATACTCTTTTGGTAGATATGATTTTACTCTCCAGGCATTTGAGAAGATCACTGTACTAATCATCATTCCAATTGCTGTTCCAAGAGCTGCTCCAAAATAACTCATTTTATCACTTTCTTCTCCTTCTTAGGTTCGTGAATAAATTTAATTTTTTGTAGATGTTGCTTTTGCATATTTAATAGCGTCTTGAGGACAAATTTCAACACAACGATTGCAATAATAGCATTCGGTTTTTTTATCACCACGATCTGCTGCATGGCTGGGGCAGATTTTTTCACATAAGCCACAATCTGTGCATTCATCCGTACGTACGTATCTATACTGACTAAAAGAAATTAATCCAGAAATAGTACCAAATGGGCAGAATATCCGACACCATGGCCGATAAATGAAGAAGCTCGTTATTAAAATCATTATTAAGAAAATCACTGTAAAGAGGGCTAATTCCTCCATGAACTGAAATCCATTGAAGGGATCTAGAAACTGGGAAACAGAGAATCCCAATAGTAATGCGGTTAATCCTAGAATACCAAGGTAAATCCAACGGGTGATTCTTAAACTTCTCTCAGGAGGATCGAAGCTATATTTAACTTTTTTTTGTGCTTTTAAATTCGATTTAAAGTTAACCTTAGAGGCCAACTCTTGCATAGATCCAAGAGGGCATGCATAACCGCAAAATATCCTACTAAAGAGTATAACCGAAGCTAGTATAAGAGAAAAAACACCCAATGCGGAAAGTAATAGTCTAAATGACATAGATGTCGATGGGATCAGATTTGCGAATATTTGGTTGAAGGCGTTTACAGGGTTGGGTCTTCCCCCTAATATTAAGCCAATACCCAAAAAAGAAACCACAGAAAGTAAATTTGCCTTATTCTTAGACAGATTAGCTCTTCTCATCAAGATTAGTGCGATAAGAAAGATAATTACAATCAATATAGGAGTAATGATATTAAATGAAGGATCAAGTTGTTCTGCAGGATCTTGTCTTATCACCTTTATCATCTCTCTGCTACGTCAAGTAACGCCTGATATAGTAACTACGATATTACGATGCTTTTGCTGCTCTAATCTCTTTTAATGCAGCTTTATCAAGTGAATTTTTCATCCTGTTTGCAGGCATGGACTTTAAATTGTTATAGAACTTTTTTCTAAAACGAGGAATTTTACACAACAAAAGTATGAAGAAATTTCCAATTCTAATGAAATATCTAGTCTGAGGGAAGTCGTATTTGCCATGTTTTCTAAAATATCTATGATCTGCTTGCCAGATCATCCGTATGGGGCCCCAGATTTCATCTCTGAAGACTTTGTGTCCTCCCACACCTAAGAAATTCTGTGGACGGATATAATCTCGTTCTGAAAAATATAGAATCTGACGAGCAAAACTGTACAGTTGTTCGTCTAAAACTTTTGAATCAGCAATTTCATCCGTAATCATCCCAGCAAAATTTGCATCTTGACGGGTTGTAGCTGATGCCTCAAGAATTTCTATTAAATTTTGATTTTGACTTAATGGGCCAGAAATCAAATATCCTATTTGCTTTCCTGCTAACGAGGGGGTATGATTCCAAAAAAACGATCGATCATAGAATTGTTTCCATTTTGCTGATAAATACCGTCCTTTCATTGTTCCTGCAAAAATAATTATATCCGCTGTTTTTATTCGGTTGTTATAGACATCTTTAAACTCATCCTTATAAACGCAGTTATAGTCATATCCACAGCGCATACACCCCAAGCATCCTCCTTTTATTTCTATCGTATTTAAGTCAATAATTTCGATATCATTTGAAAATGATTCATTGAATCGACTTATCATTTTTCCTAGATTACTGCTTGGGTTATACTCGTCAGTTAACACAACAATTTTTTTGTCTGTTTTGTCAATTCGCTGATTTGGCGTAGAGGGTTTATAGTTGAAATCAGAAAATTGTAATGGTGAATATAATTTTGTAGTTGTCTCTTGATTTTCAATGGAATTCAGAAAATTTTCCATGAAGATCCGAAGTAGATGTCTTATCTCTTTTAGTCGATAATCGTTAAGGTAAACTGATATTCCATCAATAAATTTCATTTCTAGATCTTCACATTCTGCCCTGAGGTATTGATGGGCTGTATGGTCATAATAGTGAATCGAACTCGAAATTATGCCTGTATATTTGCCTTTAAAAGCATCTCTTACCTTTTTCTCTGATATTAATTCGATAAATCTCATGTACTGCGAAGGTACACATAATACATAAAGCCCAAAACTCCATAATACTCCATCTGCTGATTTTATCTCCTCTATTACCGCTTGGAACTCTGTATCTCTCCTTTCAAGCTTCTTAATCTTTTTTGCGACATCTAAGATTACCCATTCATGTTCAGGATGGAATTGTTTAATATACTGGACATACTGTAGAGTAAAACTCAGCTCTCCTTTCGGACTTCCGTTTAATACTGCTATTTTCATTAGAAACATCTCTATTTAATTTAGAGTTCAATTGAAGTTAAATAGACTAGAAAGGTATTTTCTTGAATCATAGTCTTAAATTGATATGATTATCAAAAAAAATCGTTCTTTCCAGTTATAATCTCATTTTGAAAACACATTTTTGGTGTCAAAGAAATCTATTTTAACCCTTTGACTTAAATTATAAATACAAAATAATGAGTTTCTAATTCTCATTTTGGGAAAAATTCACAATAGTGAATAAAGAGAAGGGGCAAATAAAGGAATTTCTCATGATTTAATAATCGAATCGAATATTATTCATAATTTATTAAAATCGGGTCGTTCGAACTAAGGCCTAGTGTGAAGGGAACTTACTTACTTGTTTCGTTTTATAAAAATTAAAAAAATTACGTAAGAGTTCTTTAATTTCTGTTTCAACTTGTTCATCTGAATTTTTTTCCTTACCATAGTTTGATTTTTTATTAAATTTCATTGTTGTATGCCCCCAGTCAACTATTCTTGTGTTGTTTTATTTAAATATCTCAGACATCTGACAACAGGCACTATTTCGATGCGTAAAACAGATCAATGCATAATTTCGCGATGTTTATTTTTTCGAAATACAGAAATTATTTCGACGGAAATGGTACAATCAGTCTTGCTCTGCATCAACACTTAAAATTAAATTTATCAAAATTTCATGATATTTGGACATTAACCGTTGGTTATATTCAAAAATGACTTCAAATGTGAAGTCATAATTTATGAAAAGTCAGTGAACGTTGGATATATCCCCAAATGTAGTACTGGGGTATGTCAGATCTGTATCCTTGACAAGATTGGCTTAATTTTCCATCAGGCTGGCTTTGATCCCTTAGGTTTTCTCCGTGGTGATAATTTAATCGTTCATATTGACTCAAAAGATTAATCCTATTATTTTTGAAAAAAGTTAACCCTGATCCCTAAAACTCCTCTTATTTAATAGATCCAAAGTCACAGAAAAAACTTTCTTGTTAGTGTATACAATGAGCATGCGTTTTTATAACATAGAGTAACTTGAGTGAAAAAAATGTCAGAAAGATTCTGGGTGATAGCTGCGTGGAAACATACCAGTATTAAAGGAAAGATCATGATCACGGTAGGATTTTTAAGCCTTTTAAGCATCCTAATTGGAGTTCTAGTGATTTTTATTGGAATAATTGGCTTATTTACTATTGTTGGAGCTGCTCATCCAAATACTAATAAGGTATTGAATCTATTATTTTCCAGTTTCATCTTTCTAATTATTGGAACCGTTGGGATGATCATTTACTTAATAGGTATGAGGTTTATTCCTCCTCCGATGCTTCCGGAAACCCCTGATCAATGACCTTTCTTACACAACAGAGTGAAACCTCATAAAAAAAATTACTTGTAAATGTTGGATAGAATTGAACTATTCTAAGCTAATAATCAGTTTAGTTATTATCACACTTATGATAAGTACAAATGAGGGACACTACACCAAGGCTAAAGCGGAGATCAGGGGATTTCTATCTCCTGTAACTCGATTTGATTCATCAACACAAATAAAACAAAAGATACAGAGTTTGACGCCTACCAACCCTATTACGATTACTTCCAATGATGCTTTTGAATCCCATGGATTCGCCGGAAGTGGAAGTAAGGATGATCCTTTTCGGATTGAAGGATTCAATATCACCTCATCATTAAACGATCTAATCATAATTAGAGATACAGATGTTGCTTTCCTTATTACTGATAATTATCTTAATGGTATGACCACAACATCAGCAGGAATCACTCTTTCAAACGTCCAACACGGTAGAATTGAAAATAACATGATTACTAGGTGTAAGGATGGATTATTTGTTAGTAACACATCGGAAACCATTTTTCAAAACAATAGTATTAGCTCAAACACTGAATTTGGGTTGTTCCTCCAGAAAACCACCAAATGCACCCTTACAGCGAATACAATACATAGTAACAAAGCAAATGGCGTACATCTAAAGAATTGTTGGAATATAACAATTCAAAATAACACCATTTACAACCATCAGGACGGTGAATTCACCCAAAGCAGCATTCTTTTGGATAACTCCTCTAATACGGAGATAAACAATAATCTGCTGTTTAGCAACGGTCATGGGATAAAACTCCTCAAATCGGCCCATCACAACATCATTAAAAATAATACCATTTATAATAACCAAAACCATGGCATTCAGCTGGAATACACCACGAGAAATACGATTTCTTGGAATAATATCTCAGAAAATATGGGGTATGGAATACAGGTGACTATAGGATCGAGGAACAACGTGATACAATTCAATAATTTAGTACAGAATAATGGAGGAAAGACTCAAGCACTAGACAACGGAACTAATAACGCCTTTACCTATAATTATTGGGACGAATGGCCAATATCAGACACTAATAACGACTTGATAATCGATAATCCATATCTTATTGATGGAAATGCGAATAATACTGATCCTTACCCACTAACCGAGTTCTCTTCGGACGCAATTGAAAAAACACAGAACGTACCAGATAATTCTTGGGTTATACTGTTTCTTGGAGTGGTGATTATAGCGATAGGAGGAATTATAAGTATAGGTCTTGTCATCACCAGACTGAATAAAGCAGAGGTTGAACCAGAAGAACCCTTTACAGAATTTACTATAGAAAAACAGATTGAGATAATAAAACCGATCTATAACAAACTCGTGGTAGGAATTGAAAATCTCCAAACGAGTATGCTGCCACAGCCAGAGATTGTCCCGCTCCTAGAACCAGCGGAACCAACAACCCTGCTCGAATTCTTTCCCTCTGATATTAAAGAGGATCTCCAATCAGGAATGAAATGGCGAACAATTTCCACATTAATTGAGATAGCTTACCAGGATCCAAGCGATACCAATCCTGCAAAGCTAGCCCAAAGCCTAAATATCCCCACATCAACTCTGTCAAAAGAAATCAAGAAATTAAAAGAGTTACAGTATATTGAATCATATGTGTCTCCCCAAGTCCTTCGAGATGGCCGCTATCGAAGCTATACTATTACTCAAAAGGGATTTAATTTGCTGTATACCCTGAAAGAGACGTTAAAAGTGACGATAACACGATTACAAGAAAAAGAAGGCGCGTTCTATATCTGAAGTAGAAAGGAAACCACCCATAGCTAACCCTGAAGGAAGAGAAAATACTTTCCAAAAGGGAAAATACTCTCTGATTTTAAGAAGATATGGTTGGAAGTCCACATAGATCACTTATTGGAAGGTGAAAGAAAATTAACAAACATAAAATAGTCATTCTAGCAATAACTGCTCTTCTATTTCTGGGAATGAATGATCAAGTAAGACTATATGAACTTCAACCCATGAGAGAGGAGCGGTACATGAATCTGGGGGAAAATTGGCTACCTACCCTGAAGATTATTAGTACTCAAGCATATATTGAAAGTGAACCTATTACCATTACTTCGAATTTTCAGCTAAACAATTCAGGATTTCCCGGTAATGGCACGATTGATGATCCTATACGGATAGAAGGTTACAACATTACAGCCTCAAGTGGAAATTTGATTTCTATCAGTGGTACGACCTACTATTTCTGCATTACTAATTGTCTTCTTGATGGTTTAACAACGGCAACAAATGGAATCCGCTTAGAAAATGTGGGTAATGGTACAATAGAAAAGACTATTGTCATTAATACAACAGACAACGGTATTTATCTTATTGCATCTAGTAGCAATATCATGACAAATAATACTCTCAAAAATAATGGAATTGGGATTAATCTTGAGTATTCTGACAAGAATTGGTTAATTAACAATTCAGTAACTAATAACCAAGGTTGGACTGAAATTAATATGTGGGCTTCCAGCTTAAATAAACTGATAAATAACACAATATCCTCTGGTAATCATGGGATTGGAATATTAGATTCTTCCAATATGAATACATTTACTAATAATACAATCTTTGATATTGTTTATGCAGGAATGCTCATTGATCATACATCAGAGAATTTAATCTCTGACAATAAATTCTTCAATACTGGTGGTGGAATAAAGGTTGAGAATTCAAGTTATACAACCTTAGTGTCCAATACGATCTGGAATAGTTCATGGCAGGGGATTTGGTGTAGGTTTACGACCTTTACTGAAATTACCCGAAATACGGTCTGGAACAGCAGTAGTAGTGGAATTTTTTTACGTAATGACACTGACGCGAAAGTTACTGAAAATATCTGCTACAATAATAGTTATAAATCTAGACCTGGTCAACCGACCCATGAAAATGAGTATGCATCGGGTAGCATCACAGGCATTGGAACTCGCATACATATATCCAAAAATAATGTCTACAATAATTATCACAATGGGATTCTAGTCTATTGGGGAGCAGATGTTAATGTTTCTGAAAATGTGGTAAAAACCAACACCAGAAATGGAATAGCAGTTGGTTGGAGTTCTAACGCTACAATCATTAAGGGGAATGAAATTTCCGAGAACACCAAACAAGGGATTCTATGTGGTTTCATAGCAAATCAATCAATTATAACCCATAATGTATGTTATGAGAATGAGGAGTATGGACTAGCTATAACGTCAGACACATACATGAATTCTATAACCCAGAACGATTTTCTAAACAATAACATAGAAGGAGAACAAGCCATTGATAATGGTTCAAGCAATACGTTTGACCAAAACTACTGGAGTGATTGGAGTGAAACAGGCTCATATGCAATTGATGGAGATGCCAGAAATCAGGATCTTTCCCCGCAAACGAATCCAAACCATCTGTCTGTACCAAGCATTATAACACCAACCACTGATAATTTAACCTTATCTGGACTTGTACCTATCCAATGGACTGCATCTGTGGACACGTTTGACCATCCAATAACTTATACGGCCTTTTACTCGTCTGATGACGGAGGAAGTTGGACAACACTCGCGTCAGGCTTAAGCACTACATCTTCTACATGGGACACGACATCTATTGAAGATCACACTCATGTCGTTCTCAAAATTCATTCAACTGACTCCATTGGTTTTGTGTCAAAAACAGAACCTACTGAGACATTCCTTGTTATTAACACACCACATCGGCTATCTGCCTTGAGTATAACTTCTCCAACCGAAGATACTATTCTTACAGGGCAAGCTGAGATTACTTGGATCCCTGTAGTGGATACTTGGTTCCACGAAGTAAACTATAGTGTCTATTACTCTGTTGATAACGCTACAACCTGGGTACAGATTGTATCAGGGATCACAACGACTACAGATACATGGGATACCACCACTGTAACTGATGGGACAAATTATCTAATCAAGGTCAAAGCTTCTTGCACAGAGGGTTTAATAGTGGAAACCACGTTGGATGGTCCTTTCATGGTGCACAATGGTCTCTCTCTTCCTACGATTTCTTCACCTAATGGGGGAGAAACGCTGACTGGCACAGCTACCATTGAATGGAGCGTATCTCACGACAACTTAAATCATTCCATTACATACATCGTATTTTACTCTTCAGATGAAGGAGCGACATGGACAGAGTTGGCTAGCGGACTCACTACTACCAGTTACTCTTGGGATACAACGGATGTACCAAATGGGCTCAGTTATCTGATCAAGGTAGTTGCCACATGTTCTGAAGGAGTAATGGCAGAGGATGTCTCAAACGGCACATTTACAATCCACAATGAGATAGAAACAAGCACAACCACACCAACTACTACATCATCAGAGACAACACCTGGAATGACTGTGTTCTACTTGGTTTGGATTTTGGGGATACTGATAGTAAGAAAAAGAAAACGAGAAACCTAGTCCCCTCCTTTCTCTTTTTTTACCTCCAAAAGGAAGAACTTCAGAGGGATCGATAGAACGATAAAAATACAAACTACGAATAAGTCATCCCGACAGAGAAAAGGGGAAACCAAGCCCGCAGGGAGATATTTATAGCCTCATTAATATAGTAGGCTGGCTAGCTCTAATTCTAGAAGAAGAAAAATGGAACATCCCCTTATATGAAATTGTTCAAGGCTAATTCTACTGCATTATGAGTATTTAATCTATCAATTGCTTGTTGTTTTTGGATATTATTGAATTTCTGAGAATTTTGAATCTGTTCTATTTGCTTATGAGGGTCAACAAGATAAATCCAGTCGCATTTTTCTCGTATGAGTGATTTAACAAATTCTATTTCTTGATCCCAATATTGGAGGACAATATAACGAGGAAAAATAGCTAATAGTTCTGATCGTCTCTTTTTTTCT
Organism: Candidatus Heimdallarchaeota archaeon; assembly: GCA_020353515.1. Lineage (GTDB taxonomy): Archaea > Asgardarchaeota > Heimdallarchaeia > Hodarchaeales > Hodarchaeaceae > Hodarchaeum. The sequence continues at coordinate 3,928,553 of CP070695.1, read as the reverse complement.
GACACATATCCTGTTCTTTTTAATTTATATTTGAGTTCGATTAGTCCTGCAAACGTACCATCCCTTTTAACTAAAATATCAGGTCTCATTCTTCCCTTCTTCAATGAGGGAGAATGAGCTGAAAGAGGTGTGTCCAAGATAATTGAAAACCTCTCCCTGTCTAATGATTCAAAAAAAGACTTAATTAAATGACTTGTTACGATTTCATAGATATTAGATAGGAGTGTACTCTTCCGCTGTTCATCCTGAAGGAACTTAGAATATTGATCTTCGATACCTGTTATTGTATCTCTTAGAAAAGTAGTTAAAATCCCTTCTTTAATTGTTTTCTCCCAATCTCCTGCTGCCCTTGTTGAGATATTTTTACATTGGTTTTCAATCTCTTGAAGAAATTCCGAAAAACGGCTAATTACCTTTTGACTCATTTTATTATCACTTTTGATTCAATTATTTATTTTTCATTCAAAGTTACAGTTAACACACAGTATTTCTTGATCCACCTGCTAATTAAAAGTTAATTAATAAGATGTCAGAGAACGTTGGTTAAGTCAAATTTTTATATACATACCCTTCATCCCCTAAAGGGGACTTGCCCCGTACAATATGGAAAAAAAAGAAAGGAAAAAAGAGATTAAAAACCAATGTTTAAGATGTTTATGTGTATCTCTCAATTAATAGTCAAACCATCGGGATTTAACACTTTTGAATCTCCAGACTCTCTTTATATTTGTTTTATCATCTAATCATCAGACTTGAAATATATCCGATTTCTAAGAGACATTTGGGAGAGTTTCTAGAATGTGAATTTTCAATCTATCTACTATATTTACTCTTCCAAAAAGAAGATACGTTGGTATTACACACGAACCTCCGTATGTCCACATAATTTTAAATTTGAATCACATTTCTGAAGTAAAGAATTCTGTGGGTGTTTGAATCCCATATCTTTTTAAAAGTGGGCTGAAAATTTTTATCAAAGATAATCAATGTAGGTATGTATCATGAAATCATCAATTCGGGATATATCTGATGAAGCGCCAATAATCTTAAAACCCAAATTCCTAACATCAGTTGTATTTTTAAAGGCAATACCTGGAGCTGTCTTTCTGGCTATAATTGGGGGGATAATTGTGATGATGTTGTCCCCTATGGTGACTGGTATTATCACCGTTGGTGATGATGCCGATATTAACACGGCAGTGATGATGTTTGCTGTGGGTGCGTTAACCTTTTTTATATTACCTCTGATTCTAGTCATTTGGTATAAAAAAACAGCACTTGGTCATATCGAGTATCGTATTTTTCCTAATCGTATTGAGTATTTTGAGGGGTTCTTTACCGTGGAACAAAAAACCATCAAATTTGTCGATGTTACTGAGATCTATTTACGAAAAGGGATGTTGCAAAAACGAAA
>CP070695.1:3888007-3927039 GCA_020353515.1 Candidatus Heimdallarchaeota archaeon | reverse complement strand
GAAATCCAAGTTTTTTGACCCGAAACAATATATCGGCTACCTTGTTTCTCCGCGCGTGTTGTTACATTTGCTACATCTGATCCACAGGATGGTTCAGTCATTGCAGTCGTTCCAATCATTTTTCCATGATTTTGAGGAACAAAATACTTTTTTTTATGCTTATCATCTCCCCATTGATAAATTGTGCATGAAGTCAGAGCAACGTGTACAGAGAGGACAGTTCTGAGCGAAATATCCCCTCTTTCAAGCTCTTCACATGCTATCGCTAATGCTAGATAATCCATTCCTGCTCCTCCATATTTTTCGGGGAAGCAAATACCTAGCAATCCCATTTTACCCATTGTATCAAGTGGAGGGAGAAATTCCTCATTTCTATCATATTCTTTAATCTTTGGTGTTATTTCACGATCGACAAATTCCCTAACTGACGATCTTAACATTTCATGTTCATCAGATAATTCAAAATCCATAATAATCCACCTCAATTTGATTTCATTAGATTAAATTCTAAAAATTCGTGTTTTCTAAAGACTTCAACGTGATGCAAGCTCCTTCCTTAATGCCTCAGTCAGTGCGGGTACAACTTTATTCAGGTCACCAACAATTCCATAATCAGCCACATTGAATATAGGAGCTTCAGGATCTTTATTTATAGCAATAATAATATCTGATCCAGACATCCCGACAAGATGTTGTATTTTTCCTGATATTCCACAAGCAATGTAAATTTTGGGGGAAACAGTTGTACCACTTTGACCAACCTGAAAAGATTTTGGTTTCCAGCCTAAATCGACCGCAGATCTACTTGCTCCGACTGCAGCTTCAAGAACTCCTGCTAAATCCTCAATGATCTTGAAATTCTCTTTACTACCGATTCCTCTCCCACCTGAAACTATAATATCTGCTTCATCTAGTGGTACTGCATCAGAGGATTTCATGCCTATTATTTCTTTTATTATGGTTCTAATTCCCTTTCGGTCTATTCTCACAGGTATTTCGACGATTTCAGCAGTTCTATCTTTATAAGGTGAGCCTTTTTTCATTACATTAGGTCTAACTGTTGCCATTTGTGGTCTAGTTACAGATATTATATCTGCCATTATGTTACCACCAAATGCTGGTCTTGTTTGTAATAGTCTACCATTTTGTATTGATAGTCCAGTACAATCCGCGGTAAGACCCACTTCTAAAGTAGCAGCAACTCTTGGGGCTAAATCTCTACCAATTTTTGTAGCAGGGTAGATAACAATATTTGGTTCATGTTTTGATATTAATCCAACAAGTACTGATGTGAAAGGATCTGTATAATATTGCTCAAGACTATCATCTTCTGCAACGAATATTTTGTCTGCACCATAAGCAGAGAGATCTTTACATAATTTTTTCACATCCCTTCCTAGAAGAACAGCGCAAACTTTCTGTCCTAATTCAACTGCAAGTTGTCTTGCTTTCCCAAGTAATTCATATGTAACATTTCGTATTTTACCGTCTTTAATCTCGGCAAAAACCCAAACATTTTTATAACGGGAATAATCAATGTCTATCTCTTTTCTTTCAATTTCTATTGCACAAGCTTTGCACACTTGAATACAGGCGCCACAAAGTGTACATTCTTCTCCAATTACAGCAATTTGATTAATGATCTGTATAGCACCGAAAGGGCACGCTTTAACACAGCTTCCACAGTGGTTACAGAGCTCTTCCTTGACGTCTATCATCAGAACACCTTATCTTTAGTTAACATTTCTATTAATTTCTCAACTGCAATACTAGGTTCATCAGTGATCATGGCTCCTTTCTCACGAGTAGGAGGAGCATAAACTCTTATAACCTGTGTTAACGAACCAGCCAAACCATATTTATCTTTTTCACCACCAAGATCCTCTGCATTCCATGTGGTGAATGGTTTCTGCTTTGCTTTAATTATATTAGGTAATGGGGGGCTTCTAGGCACAAAACCTGATGGAGTTATCCCTGTTAACAGAACTGGTAGTCTTACTTCTACAATTTTGTAACCCTCATCTGTTTGAGATTTTGCTATTAATTTTCTTGCACTAAGTTCTTCAACACTTTCTATATAGGTGATTTGAGGGATACCAAGTTGAGCTGCAAGCTCAGGACCAACTTGAGCAGTGTCCCCGTCTATTGCTTGATACCCGCAAAATATGATGTCAAAGTCACCAATCTTTCTGATAGCTTGAGCAAGGGTATAAGATGTAGCCCATGTATCTGCGCCTGCAAGAACTCTATCACTAAGTAATATTGCTTCGTCAGCGCCTAGTGCAAGACATTTCATAAGTTCTTTTTTTGCCTGAGGAGGACCCATAGAAATAACAACGATTTCATCTCCCTCTTTCTTCAATCTGACCGCCTCTTCAAGCGCAAATTGATCAAAAGGATTTAATATACACGGAACCCCTTCTCTAATCAAGGTGTTTGTTTTGGGATCGACTTTAACCTCTGTAGTATCGGGAACCTGTTTCACACAAACTATGAATCTCACAATTATCACGTTGTGATTTTTTTTCTTAATCTACCTTTCATAAAAAAGAAGGAGAAAATGAACTTCATTTATATGCAATGAAGTCTTTTCCAAGTAGCTCTCTGGCAACAATCATCTTCATAATTTCTCTTGATCCTTCTGCAAGAGCAAATGATCTCACAGCTCTCCATGCAGCTTGATCAACACATTCTTTTGAATAACCAAATGCTCCCTGCCACTGCATCACATCGTTTATAGCATTACAGGCCCAGTCGGATGCAAACATTTTTGCCATGGCAACAGCTTTACTTACCTCAAATCTGCTAGCTTTTCCTTCCTGTTCCTTATCGATAAGCCACAACGCCTTATATCCCATATCTCGTAACGCACAAAGCCTTGTGTAGTGCTCAGCTAATCTGAAATTTATTTCTTCAAATTTTCCAATAGCTGTTCCAAAGACTTTTCTTTCTTTTATGTAGTTCATACCATTCTCTAAAGATTTCAAGCCCGATGATGCGCATATTACTGCAATTAGGGCTCTTGCGAATTCATATCCTTCATGAATAATGTGAAATCCTCTATTTTCTTCTCCAATGATATAATGACTGGGAATTTTTACATCATCAGCTGTAAAACCCCCACAGGATATACCCTCTCTACCTAGGTCTGAGATATATGTGGGTGTGACACCTTCAGCAGTTAAAGGGAAATAAAATACCGTCATACCTCTACTACCCTGCTTTGGTGTCTGGTGCGCAATCGTGACATGGCCTCCACCACCAGTTGCCGCTTCCCGTACCCCACTAATATACATCTTTTCGCCGTTAACAATAAATCCATCAGATGCTTTTTTTATTGTCATTGAAGTACCAACGACATCTGAACCGGCATCTGCTTCAGTTGTTGCTATTCCAAGAAACCAGTCCCCGCTTATTACTTTTGGAAATATTTCTTTTTTCGCTTCTTCAGTGCCATATTTGTTCAATAAAAAACCCCAGGACGCCTGAACGAGATAAAAAACTGGTATTGACCCTGTTGGATCTGCTCTCCCCAGTTCTTCTGCTATTACACCTGCGCTAACAGCATTCAGGCCTGAACCACCATAATCAGGGGAAGCTGTACATGCAAGAAGGCCGAGTTCAGCCATACCTTTCTTTATTTCCTGTGGTATCTCCTTGGTTTCTTCCAATGTGAGACCAAGGGGTACTATTCTCCTTTCACAAAATTCTCTTACACTTTCTCTGAACATTTCTTGCTCTTCTGTAAACTCAAAAGCCATAAGACACACCAATTATTGAAGTTTTTTATTAAAAAGCCTAATATGAATCGTTTTATGATTATAGTTGGTTTTTATCCAACATGATTACGTAAAGAGCGAAGAAATTCAATCATTAAAGAGCTTTTAGAACTACTTACAAAACATTAATCTAAAAAAACATATCAAAGAGATCAATACAGATCGTTATAGAGAAGATTTTCCAACAAATCAATAAATATTCTCCATGTTTTATCAAATTCATTTATTTTCATGGAAATTCAGCCTTAATATAATATGGTGACTTTTTAATGACATTAAAATATGCAAATCGCATGGATCAGGTAAAAGGGTTAGAAACACGGGAAATCATCAAATTCATTGGAAAATCAGACATAATCTCTTTTGCTGGGGGATTACCAGCTCCTGAATTATTTCCTCTAGAGGAATTGAAAGAAATTTCAGCAAAAGTTTTGGAGGAATGTGGATCAGATGCGCTTCAATACGTTCCTACAGATGGTTATCTACCACTAAGAGAAATGATAGCGGAACGTATGCAGAAAACTGGGGTCAAAACATCAGCAGAGAATATTTTGATCATAAATGGATCTCAACAAGGAATAGATTTCAGTGGGAAATTGTTCTTGAATCCTGGAGATGTAGTTATAAGTGAAAAACCTTGTTACTTAGGAGCTATAGGCGCATTTAGGTCATATCAAGCAAAATTTGTAGACATACCCATCGATAATGATGGGATAAAGGTAGGAGAACTTGAGAAAACATTATCTCAAACTCCAAAAGCCAAATTGATTTATGTCACCCCCGATTTTCAAAATCCTACAGGAATCAGTTGGTCAGTAACAAGACGCAAAGAATTCATTGAAGTAGTGAACAAATTTCATTTACCTGTGATAGAAGATAATCCTTATGGAGAGATAAGATTCGAGGGGAAAAATATACCTCCAATTAAAGCTTTTGATACAGAGGGTAATGTAGTATTCCTAGGAACATTTTCGAAAATTCTTTGCCCAGGTTTTAGAATCGGTTGGATATGTGCAAGTAGAGAATTAGTTAAGAAATATACCATGTTGAAAGAAGTAGCTGATTTGCAATGTAATACAATGGCTCAAAGAGAAGTTGCACTATACCTAAGTGAATATGATATTACTATCAATATCAATAAGATTAGGCAAGTGTACAAGCGACGACGTGATCTGATGATTCAAATCATTAAAGAGGAATTTCCTCCAGAAGCAAAATACTCAGTTCCAGAAGGAGGTTTATTTTTGTGGATTGAATTTCCGAAACATATTAATGGACGGGAATTACTCGAAAAAACTCTACAAGAAAAAGTTGCATTTGTCCCAGGTGGCTGTTTCTATCCTAATGGAGGTCATGAGAACTCTATACGACTAAATTTTTCCAATATGCCGGAAGAGAAAATCGTTGTAGGAATGAAGAGATTAGCCAAGATAATACATAAAGAATTGTGAGAAAAATGAATCCACGAAATGGTGAAACTGAGAAGAGGAAGCTTGGGAAACACTTCTGCAAGAGCGTTGAACCCCAAACAAGTATCAACTTTAATCCCACGGTGCATATATCGACAAGGACAATTACTTTGGCGTTAACATCAGCCAGATCGGAGACAATAATCTTGGCTTCTTCTAAGGGAATAACCTGACCAAAATGTCCTTCTGCAATTTGAGGGTTGGGATTCTTTTCTTTTTCGATTTTTTTGTTCATTATCCTTTTGATAATACGTCCAATTATCGGGATCTTAAGTCGATACGAAATCACGTTGTTTATAGACATCCCGAAGGTTTTCCCTAAATAAATTCGTTCAAGATTTCCCCAAAGAACTTCTTAATATTCACGAGAATCATTATAACCCTTAGATGTCTCTGTTAAATAGTTCTAGGCATTTAGATACCATTTCCCACCAGCACCATGTTTAAGACACCACTTACACAAGTGAGAACACCTTTCACTTTTCAAAACAGCATTTTTTTTATCAATTTCTCAATATACTACCAAACATTAGCAATGGTTAATAAATATAAAGTAAAGAAGTGTTTATTACTATAATACAAAAGTAAAAAACTAAAATTATTGGAGATGATGCCATGGTTTGCCCACACTTTGATGATAAAAACCAGATGTGCAAAGAACTTGGTCAGAAGTTTTATAAAGGCATGCAAAAGCCGTGTTTAGACTTGGATGATCCACAGAAGTGTCCAATCCTCACTATGCGGGGATAGTCGCCTTTTTCTTCTGAATAGTTGACTGACACGATAAACAGAGATATAAAATAAATATGGATTCTTAGGGCAGGGAACACTCACATTCGTAGGCCACCATCGACTTGAACAACTCCCCCAGTCATGTAATCAGAATCTTCCGATGCTAGGAAGACTGCCACTTTTGCAACATCGTCTGGATATCCAATCCGCATTTGTGGGATTTGAGCAATTGTTTGTTCCTTATAAACAGAAGGAGTATCTGCGGTCATTGCTGTTTCAATGTATCCTGGCATAATACAATTTACGTTAACTTTATAACGAGCTAATTCTCGTGCTGCAGTTTTTGAGAAAGCAATAATCCCCCATTTAGATGCAGCATATGCAGCTTGGCCTATGTTGCCATATTTTGCAGCAGTCGAAGTAAAATTGATGATTTTTCCACCAAGAGGCCTTTTTTCCATAAAATGAGAAGATATAGCACGAACACAGTTGAATGTACCCGTTAAATTGATGTTAATAACTGAATTCCAGAGGTCATCGGACATTTTTGATATTAGAGCACTTCGAGAGATACCTGCATTGTTTACTAGTATATCTATACTTTGAAACTTGTTTATGGCTCCCTCTACTAAACGATGTACATCATCAGGATTAGAAACATCGCAGGAGATCGCAAGTGCTTCACCTCCTAATTCTGAAATCTCTTCTACAAGTGAATCAATATCTGATTGTGTCCTCGCAGCAACAACTACCTTGGCTCCTTCTCTTGCATACTCTAAAGCAATTTCTCTACCTATTCCCTTTCCTGCTCCTGTAACAATAGCAACTTTGTCCAGCAGTCTTTGTGATTTTTTTCTAAATTCTTTCGACACAACAATCTCCTGAGCAGAAACTGTAATTTCTTTCCCTCTTAGAACACGATAAGTCACCCTGTCACCCTCAACAACCTCTGGTTTGATTATTACATCTTCACCAATCTCAAGTGGCTCTGTAACGTCATCTACCCAAGCTACTGCTCTCCCACCTTCTTTTAGGTCAACTACAGCAACGGTATATGGAGCAAAACGCTCAAAACCAGCGGGAGGAACATGAACTTCAGAAAATGATAAGATTTTCCCTTCTCCAGAGAATTCTGCAGGTTCAATAAATTCATCGGTAAGACATTCTTTGCAATTGGCTCTAGGAGGATAATACATTGTTGAACATTGGGTACATTTGGTTCCTTCCAACTTTCCTTCTCTTAAAGCTTCCAAAAAGCGCGCACCAATCTTTGATTGAGAAATATAGTCTTTATACCCAAATTGTTTCATCGTTATTCACCTCACCGTGAAAAAATATGAACCACACAATATTGCCCGTGTCCACCGACATTATGTGTCAATCCAATCTCTGCGCCATCGACCTGACTCTTTCCTGCTTCTTCACGAAGTTGCTTGACAATCCCAACAACCTGTGAGCACCCAGTGGCTCCAACAGGATGTCCTTTTGCTTTCAGTCCACCATCGACATTTATAGGAACTTTCCCACCTATATAGGCTTCTTCAACAAATTCTCCTCCTTTTCCTCGCTCTGCAAATCCCAAATCCTCATAAGCCATGATTTCTGCAATTGTAAAGCAATCATGGACTTCAGCAACATCTATATCCTGAGCCTGAATTTTAGCTTGATTATATGCTATATTTGAGGCTTCCACCGCACTAGATAAAGTAGCTAGTTCTGGACGAGTCAACAATGAAAAAGGAGCAGTAGCGGCACCAAGACCAGAAATCCAAATTGGTGTATCCGAGAGTTGTTTGGCTTTTTCTTCGTTTGTTACAATAAGTGCAGCAGAACCATCAGCATTTGCACAGCAATCAAAAAGACGTAACGGAGAGGCAATGATTCTTGATTCTAATGCTCTTTCGATTGTAATCTCCTTTTGAAACATTGCTAACGGGTTCATTGCCCCATAATAATGGTTTTTTACAGCCACAGCCGCCATCTGTTCTGATGTTGTGCCATACTTCGCCATATGAGAGTTTGCATACATAGCGTAATAATTCGCAAAAGTGGTCCCGTAGGGAGCTTCCCACTGTACGTCTCCACTCCGTCCCATTATTTTCAGGACTTCTGATGTAGGATTTTCTAACATCTTCTGAACACCCAACACCAAAACGATTTCATGCATACCTGCGGAAATTAAGGCATATGCTGTTCGTAAAGCTACTGCAGAACTGCTACAAGCTGCTTCAGTAAGCCAAACTGGTTGGGGATTTAATCCGAGATATTCTGTAATAGGTCCAGCAATGCTTCTTTGTGTCATATATACAGGACTTGCTCCGATGATTGTAGCTCCAATATCTTTGCGAGCGATCCCAGCATCATTTAATGCTTCTACAAAGGGCTCAAACGCTAGCTCTTGAACAGTCACATCGTCACGACGACCGAATCTACTGTGACCTATACCTACAATACCAACTTTCATTTTTAGTTCAATCCCTACTTTTGGCATAATATAATCGTACGAATCCCTTCTCCTAGTCGCATTACATCAAATGCTTCATTGATTTCAGAAAGCGGATATTTTCCTGTCACTAGAGGTTCGACAACTAATGTCTTATTCTTAACTAATTCAATTATCCGTGGATAATCTACCGTCCGACATCCTAAACTCCCGATTAATTCCATTTCGTAAAACATGACACGACCAACATTAAAACCATCCCAACGTTTAGGAGAATATCCAACTGCAACCAATCTTCCTCCCTTTCTAAGACTGTCAAAAGCTTGAGCAAAAGTTACAGGGTGTCCTATTGCTTCAAAAGCAACATCTGCTCCTCCTCCTGTAATTTTTCTTATTGCGCCGACAATAGCTTTTTTGTCTAAGTCTTTTGTTAAGATTGTTTCGACAGCTCCAAGTTGTTTCGCAACTTCTAATTTCTTGGGAATGATATCAAGAGCAATGGGTAATCCACCAGCTGCTTTAATATTTTGTACAACATTTAACCCGATTCCTCCACATCCAATCACAACAGCCCAATCTCCTGGTCGTACCTGTCCACGATTCTTGACAGCATGATAAGGGGTTGAAACTGCATCTGAAATGATGCACCCTTCTTCTATCGGAATTTCCGAAGGAAGATGAAAAATATCTTTGGCTGGAACCATTATCTGTTCTGCAAAACCTCCATCTACATTACTCCCAAAGAACGTCTGATTTGAACAAATATTCTCACGTCCAATTCTGCAATAATAACAGTTCCCACAGGATATCACTGCAGGAACAAGAACATGGTCACCCTTTTTGAATTGAGTAACATCATCACTCATTTCTGCTACTTTTCCAGACATTTCATGTCCTAAAATCAATGGTGGAGCTTTTCCTGTTGGAACACCATGGTCCAGAAAGCCTAAATCTGTATGACAAACACCACATGCTTCAATATTCAATATCACTTTTCCTGATTTCCCAGAAATTTCAGGAGTAGGATAATTTTCATCAATTTTCATCGGGGTTTTAACTTTTTCAAAAACAGCCGCTTTCATGTTTATCCCTTAATTTGTTGTGCATTTGAGTCTGATTTTTAATTCTTGCGACAAGAATAAGCTTCTTTAAAAACACAAAGATTTTTAACTAGAATCGATTTTTAGACTCCTCCATGCGCACTAATATCTCTCATGTCTCAAAATTTTTGTATATTCCTAGTGGTTTTTCCATTCAGGAGCTCGTTTTTCCACGAACGCCTTTAATCCCTCATTCGCATCATGTGTTTTCATGAGTTCATTCAGGTAGTAATCTTCCATTTTATCAATCTGAGAATCGAAATCGTCAGCAAATCCTAAACGAATCGCCTTCTTAGTATGTTGTAACACCACTGTACTTAGTTTTTTGAATCGTTCAAGAAATTGATCAAATTCCTGTTCGTACGAGTCAACTGGAAATACATGATTGACTAAACCAATGCGATGAGCCTCGCTGGCATTGATTGTTTCACCTTGGAGTAGAAGTTCATATGCTTTCTTGTGGCCCGTGAGATAGGGGAATATTAATGCGGATACAGGGGGAAAAACTCCAACTTTAATTTCAGGTTGTCCAAATTTAGCTTTCTCTGATGCAATGACGATATCACAGAAAACTGCCACTTCACATCCCCCACCGAGAGCAGCTCCCTTAACACTAGCAATTGTTGGACAGTTGAATCGATTAAGCTTTTTGAACATATCATGAAATTCCCTCAACATTTTTGGAGCTATATCACCCATATGTTCACCCACATCGACTCCTGCAGAAAATGACCTTCCAGAATGGCCAATCACGACTGCTTTAAGAGATTGATCTGTTAAAAAACTTTCAAGTGCTTCATTAATCTGTTTCATCATTGCGATGTTTAAAATATTCCAATCACCGTTATTAAATAGTATTGTTCCAATATCATTTTTTTTCTCAACTTGAATTAACTCATCTGCCAATATATCATCACCATTATTCTATGTACCATTCTTTCACAGATGTAAAAAAGGATGAAATCCCTTCAGAATTTACATTCAATGAGAATTTCAATCCAACTCACAAATCAATGGTTATCCACTGGTTTTCACTATGAATTCAGGAAATTAATAAAAACCTTCTACTCTCAAGCTTGTCTAACATGGTATCAGAGAATACACTTGTTGAACAGTTAAAACAGATTTCACCAAAAATTCATGTCCTAACTGACTTAGAAGACCGTTATGTTTATTCCTTTGAAAAAATTTTCATGAAACAGGCTTATCCAATGCCTGATATTGTGGTCAAAGTATATTCATCAGGTCAAAAAGAAAAAATTTTAGAAACAGTCATGAAAAAGAATGTAACAGTAATTCGAAGAGGAGAGCAACTTCCTTCAAATTTCGCAAGCCCCAATACCTTAATTTTATTAGATGATATAAAAATTCCTGTACCCAATAGAAATGTAACCAAGAAGGAAGAAAAATCAGATTTAGATGAATATCTGTCTGAACTTCGGCACATTGGTCATGGAGGGTATCGAAATTTCGCAGTAGCTATCCAAACACTGTTTCAACAAAAATTTGGAAACACTTGTCTCCAATCCTTCATATGCAGTGATTATTGCACTGTAACACCTTCCTTTAGGGGAATTGAAACATATTCTGCGAGGGGTAGAGGATTATTAATCAAGGGGGTAATGAAAGGAGAACTGAATCTGACAAAAAAGGTAATTGATGTCTTATATACTTGCAGTAAGTGTGGGCGCTGTTTTGGAGAATGTTTTCAGAAAGTGGATCTTCATGAGGCAATTGTTCGAATGAGACGACATATCGTTGAGAATAATATGATTCCACAAGTCTTCCAAACAACGGCTAAAAATATCTTGGATCATGGAGATCCTAGTGCTGTATCAGTAAAGCGACGACTAGCATGGATGAAGGATTTACCAATAAAACTACCACTATCTAGTGATCATCTCTACTTTGTTGGTTGTGTAGTGGCAAATAGAACCCCAAATACAGCCAAAACTTTCTATAACATCTTAAACCATACTAAAATAAATTTTACAACGTTGGGGAAAAACGAAGGATGTTGTGGGTACGTTTTACTTGCTTCAGGGTTATGGGATGAGGCAAAAAAAGTGGCACAAGAGCTCATTAAAAGGATTGAAACGACGAAAGCTGAATCAGTCATTACACCATGTGCAGGATGTTATAATACCTTCATAAAGCTATATCCTGAGATTCTTGATGTTTCATTACCTTGTAAGGTATTTCATTCAACTCAATTTCTTGAAAAAATAATAAAGAAGGGAGAAATAGAACTAAGAGCACTAGACTTGAAAGTGACTTATCATGACCCATGTTCCCTAGGAAGACATAGTAATGTTTTTGACGCTCCTCGGAATGTTTTAAAAGCCATACCTGACTTAAAACTTGTTGAAATGTCTTTTATCAGGGATAAATCACGATGTTGTGGCGGAGGAGGTGGTCTTTGGACATTTAATCATCAGGTGAGTATGGATTCTACTCATACAAGATTGAAAGAAGATGTGGTTCCAATCAATGTGGATTGCTTAACTACAGCGTGTCCACAATGTCAAATGAATTTCCATATCACATCTCGGAGGAAATCTATCCCACTGCAGATTAAAGATGTGGCTGAAGTTGTAGGATCAGCAATATATCTTTGACCGCTCCCTGGAATTGAATTGTCATCCATAAATATCATTCAAGCAGATATAGATCATATCCAATCTGTTTCCCATATCTACAATAAATCATTTTCTAAGTGGATCAAAAATTATGGAATTCTATATGGATACAAAAATATCATATCAAATGAAGTAAAATCATGGTTGGAGTCACCAAAGAATGATATTTGGTTATCGTATCACAAAGATAAACCTGTAGGAATAGGAACACTTCTTCTTAAAACAGTATTAAAGTATTATCAACGGCAAAAAGTTAGGAATGCTTCTGTTTTCAGCTACTACAATAATATTGAATCAATTAATCTTCTCCCAAAACTTGGTTTTCTACATAAACCTTTGTTTTATGACAAAATTTTTTCAACAACTAAGGTTTTTCAATGTGATAGTGTTTTAGCAACTTTAGATCTCAATAAACCCCTTCCAAACATTGTGATAGACAAAAAAATTGTCATTGGACCAATAAAAAAGAATGACATAACAGATTTAATCGAAATATTTCGATTGTGTAGACCTGACGTGTTTGGGGAACATCCGACTAGAGAAGATATATTGATGTGGTATAATTCAGACTGGGCTGAAGAAACAATAGTCGCAGAACTGAATGATACCATCATAGGATGTATGGAGTTCACATCCTTGGGCGTAATAGAAATACCTGGAGTACTACCAAGTTATCGTAGGCAAGGAATTGGTTCCGCTTTATAATATAAATTACTAGAAAGTATGCAAAATAAAGGGAAATCCATGGCTTTAGCTGATTCTGGATACATCTTCCCTGAGGCAATAAAATTGTATAAACGATTTAATTTTGATCTAAACCATGAATTGTGGAACTGGATCAAATTTCTATAGTAATTTTATCTATAATTGATGATATTATAATTTCTCCTCGGTTCGTGAACTTTATTTGATTTTTTGCCCCATTCAATTGGTTTATAATGAAATTTGAACTGATTCTTCTTTATCTCTTTTTAAACAGAGTGAAAAAAATATGGTAACCACAAATAAAAATACAAATCTGACAGAAGATGAGAAAACAGTATTAGGGATTATCATTGAACTCCATACGAGAGATAAGGATCCTAAGACTAAAGAAATAACAATTTCTGAAAATCTAAGGATTACTCTTACAGCTAAAGGAATTAAAAAACTTAGAATGGTATCTGAGAAGAATGTAGATTCCGATTCTGCAATTAAATCATTAATTATAAGAAACCTAATTATTGATGATGGAACCGAACTTAAACTTACTAAAAGTGGGAGAGAAATAGGAAAAGTAATTCGTTCTAAGCAGATGAGTGATTGGTATAATGATAATCTCATTAGATGTGCCAAAAGTAAGGCATATGCCGTGTTCTGTGAAAGAGTGTTTGGAAAGAACCTTTTTCAGTTTAATGTTCTTGATATGGACCAATTAGAATCGCTCATATCAACATTGAATCTGAATTCGAATGATTTAGTCTTAGACTTAGGATGTGGACTAGGAAAAGTAACTGAATACATTCAACAGAAAACGGGAGCTAAAATCACTGGAATCGATTTCGCAGAACAACTCATTCAATGGGCGAAAACCAATACAAAATCAAATGACAATGTTCTAGAATTTCACGTAGGTAATATAAATAACCTTTCTTTTTTACCTTCATCTTTTACTGCAATTTATGCTATAGATACTCTTTATCCAATCAATGTAGATAATTTAGAAGTAACCATAGCTAAACTAAAAGAATTTTTAAAACCAAATGGTCAAATGGGAATATTTTTCGCCCAAATTATAGACTCCAAAGAACAACAACATATTTTAGAACCCAACCAAACCAAAATGGCTCAAGTTTTGAAAAAAAACAATCTTACATTCACAGTAATAGATTTTACCCAAAATGCAAGGGATATTTGGGAACGAGAAATTAAAATAGGAAATGAATTACAAGAAATGTTTGAAAAGGAAGGAAATCTCGATCTTTGTGAAGATCGAATTGCTGACGGAGAGAATTGTGTTCACAGAATCGATAATCAACTCCAGAAAAGATATTACTATCATGTGTCCAAGATCTAATGCCTTTGGCGATTTAAGATTTCACTGAATTACAAGAATCAGTCTTGTACCTTTAGATCCCTCTAATAATTCCTAATTTTAATTATATGTAATTTTCAATTAGTTTATATTTCTGGTTTATATTTCCATTAGAACTTATTACCCTCTTATTTTCTTGAAAATACCTGCAGAATTTACAGATATCCAAACTGTGAAAAATTAAGGTTTCTCTTTCTAAAGCATATATTGTTAACAATAATAAATGTCAAGAAAATGATGAGGGGCAATTTTTGACTGAACAAAGTAAGATTATATTATATGTCAAGTCGATAAATATCGATACACGATCAATTGCGAGTCAACAAGGCGGTGGAAAACATCCCTGTGATCGTGGTATGGGATTTATGAGCTTTAAAAACCCAACAGTCAACCTTGATGGAGTAGGTGATCGTACTGGCCACTTCTATTCCGATAAGGATTGGAATGCAATAAATATTGCTAAATATGTACAAGAGAACACTGGAATCAAAATTGAGGTTATCGATATAGGAAAAAGTCTGTGGAATCAAATAAAATTTACAGTTAAGAGGTTCCGAACCCCTCTATTTATCGTAAATGGTGAAACCCTTTCAGATATTTCCAACACTGAGCAGCTTCTGAGCTATCTAGAATAAAATTTGCTAGATCTTTTCTAAAAGAACTTTCACACCAGAAATAATAGTTTTTAATTTTCCTAAATCCCCTAAGACTTTACCAAACACATTGACAAAATGCCTTTGATGATTTAAGATTTCACTGAATTACAAGAATCAGTCTTATACCTTTAGATCCCTCTAATAATTCGTAATTTTAATTTAAAGGCTATTATTGGCATTTTTAATTGATTTATATTCTGGTTAATGTTTTCATCAGAACTGGTTACCCTTTTAATTTCATGAAAATACCTGCAAAATTTACAGATATCCAAACTGTGAAAAATTCCGGTTGATCTTTCTAGAACATGATGAGGGGCAATATTTGACTGATCAAAGTAAGATTATATTATATGTTAAGTCAATAAATATCGATACACGATCAATTACAAATCAACAAGGTGCTGGAAAACATGCCAAGGGATTTCGTGGTACGGGATTTATAAGCTTTAAAAACCCAACTGTCAATCTTGATGGAGTAGGTGATCGTGTTGGACACTTCTATTCCGATAAGGATTGGAATGCAATAAATATAGCTAAATATGTACAAGAAAACACTGGAATCGGTATTAAGATTGTCGACGTTAGAAAAAGCCTGTGGAATCAAATAAAATTTACCGTTAAGGGGTTCCGAACCCCTCTGTTTGTTGTAAATGGCGAAACTCTTTCAGATATTTCCAACACTGAGCAGCTTCTGAGCTATCTAGAATAAAATTTGCTAGATCTTTTCTAAAAGAACTTTCACACCAGAACTAATCGTTTTCAATTTGCCTAAATCCCCTAAGACTTTACCAAACACATTAACTGGTGAGGCAGGTTTTATTTCATCTAATGTTGTTGTGAGAGGAGTCTTACCAAAAAACACACAAAAGCACTGACCTTCTGGCCAATAAGCTACATCCCCTAATGTCACAGTACTCTTTGCATTTTCCTCTGGCATGCTTAAGGGAATGGAAAAATAAATTTCTTCTCCCCATGTTCTCACTTCACTCTCAATTGGCAAAAGATGTAGAATTTGAGATCCAGTTTTTGGACTAGAACCGTTAAGGATGATGTCCCAGTGATGTGAATTAATTTTCATTCGAATTTGGGGTGTTGATTGATCATTCATTTAAATCATCTCTTGTTAATTCAATATTCAGCATGATATAAACGTTTTACTAGAAATGTATTTAATTTTTGATGATTTCTAAAGCCATATTGAATCTTTAAGCCGGTCACCAAAATGGTTCTTGATACGAAGACTCGGAGAACAATCATTCTCTTAGTTGTAGGTATTGCAGCGGGTTCATTTGTTATTAATCAACTAACAATTGAAATTGAAGGAATGATAGGAGATATCAATCCTAAAGATATTTACCTATTCCAAAAAAATTATACTAGCAATTACCAATATGAAAGGGGTGTGAAAGGGGAACAATCAGAGTTCATTTTAAGGAGTAATGCCCTGAACGACACCCATACCAATGTGACCCTTGAGTATGATAATAGGATCGAATACTTCCTCGCTCATCCAAATGGAACCGTTTATCAGAATGGGGCGTTACAGGGCAACTATTCCATCTGGTGGGTGCATGTTCCAAATGTACTGATGATGTTTGGTGTGAAAGGAGGGGAAATTTATTCCGTAATTGATCCAACTGGCTTCACTGGAAGGGAAAACCAACCTTATGACTTATTCGTTACCCGAAAACGAACTTACTGGCCTAGTGATCAAGAACTCTCAGGATTATTAGGAGCTCAAAGTAGTTTTGACGCAGAACTCTATAACAGATCTAATAACCAGTTAAGTGCAAAAATCACTTTCGATATTACCTGTGGAATCATTGAGATTTGGGAAGGCTTTCAATCCCCTACAGAACTCACATTAAAATACACCAACTTTCCTATGTCACGAAACCGAATAACGGGAATTATGATAGCTTCTTTACTCGGTATAATCGCAATAATTTCTGCATTTACTTTGATGAGTAGAACATGGGTGAACCCTTTCTTAACTCAATTCACTCGGGGATTAGAAGAGAGAAATGAAATTATAATGTTGATCACTGCTGGTTTTTTTACAATTATTATTGAAATGATTGATATTTGGTTCTATCTTCCGCTTGGTTTATTAGGAAATGTCGTGGTTCATCTAGGATATACGATTTTTCTTGGGATTATCTGCTGGAGATTTAATTATCGATATCAATGGCTTATCCCTTCAATACTTGAGGTTGCATTCATTTTAGCACTCAATTTTGTAACAGGTGATCCATATGTTCCCCCACTAACTGCATTTATGGGATCGACAATAAGTTGCATTGCCCTTGTTTGGGCTAGTGGAATAGAAAAATATTGCGAATAACCTATAAGTACAGTTAAAATCGATTCGAGGAAATCACTTTGGAAACGGAAATAATTTTATTAGGAACAGGAACTCCTATTCCTGATCCAGAACGGTTTGGTTCTTCCTTAGCAATAAAAAGTAATCAAAAAGTATACATTATAGATTTTGGTCCCGGTGTAGTCAGGAGAGCGGTCGCAGCGGGAATAAAGCCATCGCAAATGACAAAAGCGTTCTTGACCCATATGCACTCTGATCACACAACAGGATATCCTGATTTGATTTTTACCCCTGCGGTTGAGGGCCGTAAACAACCATTAGAAGTATATGGCCCTCAAGGACTTGAATCTATGACGAATCACATCCTTGCAGCATATAAAATGGATATAGAAGAGAGAGATAAGGGATTAGAACCCACTTCAATGGATGGTTACGAAGTCAATGTACATGAAGTTAAATCTGGAGTAGTTTATACAGATGAACGTCTTAAAGTTGAAGCAATTTACGTAAAACATGGTTCATGGCCAGCATTTGGATTTAAATTTATTACTCTAGATAAATCAATTGTTATTTCAGGGGATACAGCTCCAACACCTAAATTTATACAATTTGCGCGGAATTGTGATGTACTATTGCATGAAGTTTATTCTACTGACGGTTTAACTGAAAGAGAACCAGAATGGATACGTTATCATTCTGCTTACCATACCTCATCTTATGAATTGGGAGATATCGCGACAAAAATCAAACCTAAGCTATTAATTCTATATCATCAACTCTTTATGGGGAGAAAAGAGATGGATCTGTTGAATGAGGTTCGTGAAGTTTATTCAGGAGAAGTTATATCGGGAAAAGACTTAGATGTTTTTTAATTTCTTTTTAGAAGAATAAGTCTTATTAAAGGCGTTCAAGAAGACTTTTGTTGCGTATCCAATCATGGGCTCGAAAGACTTCTTTTCCATATTTATCAGCTAAATTGTCAAGGAAATTTGTCAATTCATCCAAATCCATATGTTCTATTAATTCAAAAGGTCCCCATGGATTATGATAATGGAGTTTCATCCCTAGATCAATATCACGTACAGTTGCAACCCCTTCTTCCAAAACTTTGGCTGCTTCATTAATCTGAACACGCATTAAATCCATTACATCAAAATCTGCTGGATCTGACCGATCGATAATCGGTCTTTTTCCTTCTGAACACCATTTATAAATTCCTTCCCCAGTTTTTCGACCTAATTTGTTATCTTGAACTAATTTTGATATCGTTTGACTTGGAGAGTAATCTGTCGAGAGGCGTTCTGCAAAATATTTCGAACTATCATGTAGAATATCAAGTCCAATATAATCAAGAAGCTCGTACGGACCCATAATCATTCCTATATTCAAAGCTGCAGCATCTATTTTTTCGGGAGTATATTCGTTCCTATCAAGCATCAGTTGAATTAAAAGCATTGATGGCGCCATGATACGATTACAAATAAAACCTGGGCTGTCTTTGGAAATGATTACCTCTTTTTCGGCTCTTTTAGCAAAATTAACCACAAAATTCAATGTATGATCTGATGTCTTGTCTCCTCTAACTATTTCGATAACTCTCGCCAGGACTGGAGGAGGAGGAAAATGTAATCCAACGACTTTATCAGGTCTTTGTGTTACATTTCCAATTTCAGTTATACTCATTGTCGATGTATTTGATGCCAAGATAGTGTATTTGGGAGTAATTTCATCTAGTTTTCTAAAAATATCTTTTTTCAGTTCTAATTTTTCAGGTACCGCTTCAATACAAAGAATAGCGTTTTCAGCTGCTTTTTCTAGATCAGTGGTAATTTCAAGGTTGTTAATTAGTTCTTCATACTTTTTTTCAGTTATCTGTGATTTTTCAACGAATTTTTTTAAAGACCAATCAATCAACGATTTTCCTCTGTTAATTATTTCGTCATCAATATCATGAAGAGAAACAAAGTAATCAGCTAAAAGAGCTACTTCCGCAATACCATGACCCATGTGGCCTGCTCCTATGACTGATACTTTCTTTTTGTTTTCATTATTCATTATTATTCCATCATTTTCCATTAAGTTTAATATTAGCAAGGAAAATTGAAATAATATTTTAAAAACACCTTTCTTAAATGATGAAGAAAAGTCTGGCATTATTGATATTAGATAAATGAAATTACGGTGAGAACAATACGCAAGGTGCTCGTAGCTTCGACAATTGTTTTTTGTTTAGGCCTCACATTGATGGTTATAGGAACATTCACTCCTGATGAAAATTTACCAACCCGTATTTCATTCAATACTTATCATAGATATTCGAATGAGTTAAACAGTTTTTTTAACAGAACAGATGTCACTCCTCAAGAAGATGCTAAGAATAAACTTATAGAGAATTATCGGGTAGCTGGATATGCAATTAAACCGAAAAAAGAGCAACCAGTAGAAGGATACCCTGTTATAATTTGGATGCATGGATTTGGTGTTAGTTCCGATATACAAATGAATTATCCTCGTCAATTTGCGAAAGCAGGATTCTTTACAATCGCTATTGATCAACCTGGGCACGGGTGGTCTGGTGGTTATTTTGATATGGGATTAGAAACTCTATTGGGTGTATATTCAACCATTGAGTGGCTCATCAATGATTCTGCTTACAAAAACCTGATAGATGTCACTAGAATCGGTGTTTCTGGTCATAGTATGGGAGGCATCGCAGCAACACGAGCAGGGATTTTTGATGACTGGATCAATCCGAAGAGTGGTAATAAGATTGGAACTGGTCGTATTAAAGCTTGTTGTGCTATTTTCTGCTGGGATGATGCTAGTAGAATGGCTGAAGGAGTCATGGAGAGCTTTGGAATTTCACAGGTATGGACTCATCCTACTATTGAAAAGATGTTAACTCAATGGAGATGGTTATCCAACCATGATCCTACTATCATTGAGGAGGAGTTCAGGATCCGTTCAGTTTCAAATTATATTAATGTTTCAAATATAAAGAACTATTGTTTGATTATTGGGGGTGATGAACATCCAGCAACAATTGACGCAGAGTGTCATATTATGGCAAATGCAACAATAGACATCACTGGCCTTCCACAAGTACCGTGGAACGTAATTAGTGATACGATTCATACATCGAGTAACCATACTTGGAACTTCGGAAATATCGATAATAATAGTGCCAGGAGATTAGTTTTAATCCCCGATACGAGTCATTTTGAAGAAGCTATTAGCTTAGACGTTGTGCAAAATACTACTCATTGGTTTAATTATTCGATGAATTGTAGGAGTATATCCCCCGAAATCCCTAAATTTTTTCAATTGCCATATTTTCTAAAGATGGGGGGATGGTTATTAACATTAGTTGGATCTCTTTCTGCGTTACTTCCAACTTTCACAAACATTTCTGATTCTAGAATAGGAGCAAGGTCTCCACTTGCAGAAATAGCTCCAGATCTCAATTATAAAGATAAAAAGCGCCTGTATGCTGTTTATATCACCATTTCTACATTATTTGTATCGTTTTCAGGATTGATCTCGATTAATTCTCTAACTCATTTTTGGATGTTTGACCTACTCATAATTCCAAAACTCCTCACTTCTGCCTTATTCCTACTGATTCCAGTATCTCTTGTGATTTTTTTTGAAAGAAAACGCTATAAATATCATTATGATGATATTGGCCTCAGTTCATCATTTAAAAATAATCTGAGGTGTATTACTACTCCTTTAATAACGATTAGTTTATGGATACTATTGTTTAACACAGCTGCTTTGATTTTCCAGGTTCCTCTTCTATTCCCACGACCAATAGAACTTGACATTTATCTTGACTTTATTCTAGTACTCGGAATCTTATTATTCTTTAATTTCGAGATAGAATTGTTATTTCGGGGCCTCTATCAGACAAAAATCCAGAAACATAATGAGAAGTGGATGTCGATTGGAAAATCAGCTTTATTTAGTGGAAGTTGCATAGGAATAGGTTATGGAACTAGTCTTTGCATTACCTTATCTGAGCTTCTTTTTTATCAACCAATTATTATCCTCATTTTATACAGCATATGTATTGGTATATTTTGCGTTTTAGGGGTCTTTTCAGCAGTAATCTTTAATAAAACAGGTAATTTCTTGAGTTCAACAGTTTTTAACAGCATACTTATGGTTTTTCTTATTTCTGGCAAAATTTTGTTGGTGTATGCCTAAGTGACTGATTATATCTTCTTCATTAACTCAGATAAATTTTCCGCTGCCAGTCTTCGTTTTTTTAAGTTGATTGCTGTTGCCTCAATGAATTGTAAAGCTTTTGGTTCGCAATTCTTTGAACATTGAGGATCTCCTTTACACAAATCACATTTGATGACTTTTCCTTCAATATCTATTCCTGCTCCTCCAAAAGGACAAAAAGTGACACATAATTTGCATCCTACACATAAATCATAATCAATAACCTTTGCTCCAGTATTTTTGTCTTCATAAATAGCATTCATGGGACAAACTGTTACACAAGGAGCAGTCTCACATTGAAGGCAAATCATTGGGACATATATTCCTTTATGATCCCACTTAATAATCTGGATTCTTGCTCGTGTTGGATTGACGACCTTTTCTTGATAGAGAGAGCAAACTGTTTCACAGATCCGACATCCCGTACAATTTTCAGATTCAACGAATAGAATTTTTTGCATAACATATTTCTCCATTTCAAGTGTTCTGTGATCGTTGTTTCTCCAATCCGAGTTTTTGTAAAGTTTGAGTGGTGGGAACCCCGTTGTTATCCCATTTATGAAGACTATAATACTCCTCCAACATGTCTTGGAATTTCCCTCTGTCAATTTGTTTTCCTCTAACAATTGGAAATCCAAGGGGAGTAGGTTCTTTAAAGAAACGTTCTGGTAGGTTGTCATCTTTTCTTGAAAAACCCTCTCTAATGTTGAAGAGTCGTTCGATAGTAGCTATTCGCTCCCCAATCTCCATGAGTTGAGGTTTTTTTAGATCCATTCCTGAGGTGAGATAAATTAGTTTAGAGAATTCGTCCCATTTTGGAGCATGTACAGCACAAAATACCGTTTGAAATTTGCATATCCCAATTGAATCTGTGACTGCATAAAGAAGTTCTTGCCACCAAACTTCCCGGCTTTTCCCCTTATAAGAAGTATAATCTGATGAAACAGGACCACCATAGATCTCCTCTAATAGCTCTTCAGGTAATCCATAAAGGTCTATAGCTGGTCGACTTCTAAGGTGATCGGCTCCTCTTGTGGCTGTGGCAATGTTCAATGCCAAACTAGGGGTTGGGCGTTCGTCAGAGTGAAGATTACTCATCCCTTTAATTTGCATCGCATAATATTCTGATCCTTTACCTATTTTTGCTATTGCGGGGTTGAATCCATCAGCAAGTATATCACCGAAGCCTTCACGATAAGATATTTTGCGTATAAGCTCGAATAGAACTTCCTCATTTCCCCATTCGAGTTGTAATCCATCGGTCATCCCTTCATTCAGTATTCCTTTCTCCCAAAGTTCCATTGCCCAAGCTATGATCCCTCCAACCTCAAGCGTGTCTATTCCATACTTATTTACTAGGTGATTAGCTGCCAAAACTGTATCCATTTTTTTACAGTCAACCATTGTTCCAAATGCACCCAAGGAAGTATATTCAGGTCCTTCACCAAAATGAGCATGAGGCCCTTCTTCCAGCACATAACGGTGACGACAATGAACACTACATCCGTAACAGCCAGACATTCCAAAACTGTAGCGATCCATGTTCTCAGGTTCCAAGTCTTCCCCTCCTTCTAACAGGTTCTTCTGGAAGTTTCTAGTACGGATTAATCCTGTAGTGTTTGTGTTGCTGTAAATAATAAGAGTTCCCCATTTTGATTGTGCTCTTGCCCATCGTGAACTAGTAATCATATTATTCATTTCTGAACAATATTCCAACAGCTCTTCTGGATATACAAACTCTATATCCATTGTTCCACGGGTAGCAATTGCTTTCAAGTTCTTAGAACCCATTACACACCCCATCCCTGTCCTGCCTGCTGCATTTTTCATTCCGGTTCTTATATTAGCATAGCGGACGAGCTTTTCACCGGCGACTCCGATAACCAAACTCTTGATTTCTTCATCATTATGATCAGCTCGAATCTGGGTTTGGGTCTCAAAAGTATCATTCCCCCAATAATGGGTCGCGTCAACGATTTCTACCTCCCCATCATGTATCCATAAGTAAACAGGATTATCAGCTACTCCTGTTATAACTAAATGGTCAAATCCAGCCAACCTCATCTCAGGAGCGAAAAAACCCCCTATATTGGAATCCCCCACCGCCCCCGTCAAGGGTGATTTTGCTGCAATGTCACATCTGCCAGCACCAAGAGCTGGAATTCCAGTAAGCAATCCTGTCCCTATGAGTAGCGCATTATCAGGGCCTAGTGGGTTAATTTGAGGTGCAATATGATTATATAAGTGATAGGCATTGATTCCACGACCCCCAAGGTACTGTTGCCGAAGTGACTTTGGAACTATTTTCTTAGTTATTTTCCTTTTAGATAAATCAATGTAGGCAATATTTCTTTTCCAAACCATAAATATCACCTCGAGTTCTCTAAATTGATCCGCGAATCTTAGGTTGGTCTGGTCTTGGCCAAGAGATTCTATACTGGGTTTCACAATTTGGACAAGCTGCTTCTTCAGCCTTTGGTTGGACTTCAAATCGTTTCAAACAGTTTAAACATCTGACTTCATTCATTTCAATTCAAACCTGATCCAATCATTTTCTATGATTCTTTTTTCTGTGATTCATTGTTATTACTACTGATAAGATTAGAATAACTCCAGGTACTCCCGTCGCTGTTGTAATTCGTATTGTTGGTGAACTCAATTGGGAACTAAGTTTTGTTCTAGAAGTACTGAAAGGAGACGTACTAAAAGGAGAAGTAGTGGAAGTAAAACTTGTTGTGGGAGAAGGGGACGCTTCAGTTATTGTTACTAGTACTGAATCTGACGCTGAATTATTTGATTGATCTGATACTACAATAGTGAAATTATAGGTCCCAATTGGCAATCCAGGCTCGGAACACTTTAAAATTGACCCGTTCAAGTCTCCTGAAGCTTGAACTGATCCATTTCGAAAGATTATATAATTTAAGGGAAAGGCTTCATCTATATTCCATTCTATTTCCCAGGGACGCTCCTCCTCCCTTATTATATCAGATGGAGAAGTAATTGATGGGGGGAAAATGTCCTTAATTTCCATGATCATGATTTTACTAGCAATCCCTGCCCGTGAATCCACAGCTAAAAGTAACTCGTTTCGCCCATCATAATCGATATCCACCACAGAAGCATCCCAAAGTGCGAAACACTCTGGAATAACTAATGTGGACTCAATGATGAATCGATTATCATGATATCCAATAAATGAGATTAACTGATCATCCCATACATGGGTAATTAACTCAATCCATCCATCATTATCAATGTCGCCTGAGGTTAAACCGCTAACTGAATGATGTGGATTAGCTCCATCGTAATTACTTTCAGTAACATAGGTTTCTTCATCAAAAATAATTGAGTAAAGGCCTCTAGGAAAAGAGCTTTGTCCAACAATCAACTCATCTGTTCCATCTTGGTCAAAATCATCAAAAAGAATAGCTGACGGCATATGAGTCTGATTGATTACGGAATACAAGGCATAATCATCCCCAGACCACTCAAATACATAAGTACCATGATATCGAACCGCAGCAATTATTTCAAGGTTACTATTTCTATTTGTGTCTTCAGTTTCGACATCAAATGTTGTATAGGGGACGGTTAAATTCGTTTCGACCCCCCAGTTACCCTGATTATACCCAATTATATGAATTTGACCCATTGTTTGAGAACCACCGCCTACGATAATTTCTTTAGCCTGATCGTTATCCACATCCCCAATGGCAATATTAGTTACAAAAGAATCAGTCGTACTCAGTCTATTGACTTCTTCTACAATATCAAGAGAATTTGTACCATAATTCCAAGTCCAAATCGAGATAGAATAGCCTTTTTCCCAAACAATCACTTCAGGGCTACTACTCCCTAATAAATCATCGATTAAAATATCATAGATCAAATTATTTCCGCTAATGTTTTCAACTAAAACAGGTGAATTCTGAGTGAATGAATACACTAATAATTCATTTCCATTACCAATCACCATATCTGTAATTCCATCCTCCTGTAAATCCCCAAGTTCAAGAGCATAAGGGCTTCCTGTTAAATTTACTTGTTGTTTTAATGTCAGGGCATAATCTCTTGTACTCCACTCCATATGAATTGTTTCAGTCGGAGAATTTGCGAGATTTCCATTCGCATCCAAAACACTAAACCAATACCTAATTTGATCTCCTTTTTCAAAAGGACCTATGATTGAATCGAAAATCTGTATTTCTCCACCAGGTGCAGTAGTTAAGAAAAATCCTTTTGATTTAGTCTTTTCCTCTCCATTATTTACCCGATAGTGTAATGTTGCCGAGGTGTAACCCCACCTCGCGGTAAATTCCATATAAAAGATTAATGAATCACCCGCAGCGAAATCATAAGGCCGAAGACGGCAATGGACATGCCACGACATGTCAGCATGGGTTCCTGTGATTGTAAGTATTGCTTCTGCTGCTTTCCCGTTAGCATTAACAATGATGATATATTCTTGATCAAGATCTTCTGACATAACTAAGATTTCTCGATTTAACAATGATTGATTACTCCAGAATGATTCAGATCGAAAATCTCCATCACAAAGTATTATGTCTAAATCAGCATCTCCTGACCAAGTGAGCGTGATGTTCAAAGGGGATTTCGGTCCTTCATCGCCTATCTGCTTTGTGTAAATCATCTGATATGGTATAAAGTCGAAAGCAGTTATACTCCATCGATTAAGTTCACGTTCCCAAAATTCAAGCTCCTGAGTGTATGCTGCTTCTACTATGATATCTTGGGTTTGTTCTGAAGTTGTAACTTGAATTTGTATTATTTCAATTTGATCAAAAGGAGGAGGAACTTGGGAATAAGAAAGAAAGTAGACACAGTAACCTTTAGAAGGTGAGTGAATGGTTTTAACTGCGCTTTGAGTCGAATTTCTATAAATTTCAACTACTGGAAGGTTTCCCTCATTAATTCGAACACTAAATGTAGAATAGCTTCTTGCTAACCGTTGAAAGTAATAGTAGCGTACGGCTCCAGAAGTTATGGTATCGGAAACAGGTTGATTGCTCTCAAGATTTTGATCTCCTCCCTCTCTAAGAGTAATATGGATTAACTTCCCAGAGAATAAAATATTTAACCAATTTGATCTATTAGAGTGGAGAGAAACCCGTCCAGTCACAATACCTGAAGTGAATGACGAAGGAATCATTGTAGTCAATTGTACTTGCTGGCTTTCATTTTTATTCAATATAAAATCTGATAAACTTAAAATAAAATAGTTAGTAATATTGGTTGCTGACCCTAAAGGAATACCGTTAAGATCGTGGGTTATAAATGCTTCCAAATTTAATGTGACGTTTATACATTCATTTGTTAATCCTATTACATCAAATGTACCCATTGATGAATTCGATAAAACTGTAAGATCAATTCTCCCCGAGGAAAGGCTAGTTGTTTCAATCACTGCACGAGTCGCATTAACATATCCAGATCCTTGTGTGAAAACTTCATAATCCTTATCATCTGCTGTTGTCAAAAGACGAGTACGAGTCTCCTCAGCGGAGGTGTTTTGATATTGCATTATGAGCGCAGCAATACCAGCAACATACGGACAGGCCATTGAAGTACCACTACGAACAGTATAACCACTCCTAAGATCCGTACTATTGACGTCGATTCCTAATCCCAAGATATCTGGTTTAATATCTGAGGAAACTTGAGAATGTTGAGGGCCATACCAATCAAACCATGAATATTGGTGTGGGCCCCGTGAACTGAAATCTGCTACCTGTCCATTTGAGTTTGCTGCCCCGACTGATATGACGTTTTTAGCCACCCCAGGTCTGTATAAAGTCATTGTCTCGGGCCCATCATTTCCCGCAGCTGCGATGATAAGTAAGCCTTTTTTAAACGCCCGCTCACAGACCTGGGAAACTGGGGAATTTAAATCAGCTCTTTTTCCGAAGCTAAGAACTAGAATGTCAGCCATATCAAGGACTGCTTGTTCAACTGCACTAATAATATTACTAATATTTCCACAACCAAACTCATCAAAGGCTTTATACGCGAGAAAACTCACCTCTGGGGCGACTCCCATGATTGAACCATTCGCCCCTACAATCCCAGCAACGTGAGTTCCATGGCCATTGTCATCCCTTGGATCTGGGTCGTCATTTACAAAATCATACCCTCCTTTCACACGAAAAATTGGACCAAGACCACCACCTAGGTCTGGATGTGAATAATCAACCCCAGTATCTATAATTGCGATTGTTAATCCTTTTCCTGTAATATTTTGACCTCTTAAATCCTTTAAATTCCATAAAGAACAAACAGCAGTTGACGGTTGATTTGATTGCTGATAAATATCTCCTCCTATTTCTAATACTTGAACTGGTCCATCTTCCCAAACAGATATGTCTTTTCTGTTTTGTAACCATGAATATGTTGTGGGATTGACTATAGCAGAAACCCCTCCCAAGAGATTTGGAAATGTTCTCACAATTCTCAGACTAATTGGAAGACCAGACTCTTCCATTTCATTGTAAAGTTGAGAAAGTTTATTATAAAGGAATCTGGAGGAGAAATCAGTATTTATCATTCCAGAAGAAAGGAATTCCCCCGAAAATTGGATTATAACACTAATATTACTTACTAAATTGCTTGAATTATCTACTCCAGCTACAGAAAACTCATTTGTATTAATTTCGACCTCCGATAGTTCATAGTTATGATTAACTGGAGCTTGGTAATATGTTGGACAGATTGAGAGAAAGCTTACTAATAACAATAATTCTAGCAATAAAACAGTGAATATTTTTTTGTGCTCCAAATCCTATCACCATTAAGATCTAAAGATTTCTCACTTATTTTTATTAATTCTCCCCCCATCCACCTCCAAGTGGTAACGTAATTAGGAGTACATCATTATCTTTTAATACTATATCTGTCTTTCTAATAGCTCTTCCATTAATCAGAACAAGAACTTCAGTAGAAATTTTGCCTGTACTTGCATCAATTACACCATTGAAATCTTTTCCATAAGTTTTTTGCAATTTATTCAAAAAAAATTGTACCGTCCGATCTTTATCAAGCTTTTCTTCAATTTCTTTATTCCCAGTAACTTCCCTGAAGGTTGCATGGAACATAATCTTGATTTTGCCAGTCATTTCCCATCTCAATCTCAAAACTCGGTTCAATCTACCATATGAAACATAGAATCATAGAAATTGAAGAATATTGTTATTATGGACTTCATTATGCTATTCATTCACCTGAGGATTCACCTGTCATTAAACTCACTGTATCGTATCTTATCGCTGTCTACTTAACCGCTCTTTACATGCATAACACATGTCTCCATTATAGTAATCATGACAAATACAACATTCATGCGTTAAGCCATTAAATTCATTATGAGGTGTACCGATATACTGACAGTGGCTGCCACATCCATGACATACTCCTCTGCTTTCAGTATACCAAGTTCGATTTTCTGTTTTACATATATCGTTCACAATAACCTTAAATCCCATTTTTTGTCTAGGTTGAAATTATAAGAGTTACCATAGCCTCTATTGATATTAATGACAAATATAATAATAGTTGAATTTACAGGGGATAAATTTGGGGACTTTTTTTCCCTATTTTTGGTACCATCTGAAAAAATTTCGTAGACTTATATAAAAATGTGCATTGTCTCAGATATTTGAATTAATTACTGAGTCTTCTCTTTTCGATAAATTATCACTCCTGCTGATATTATGATCCCTAGTATAATTGTACCAACCAATAATAATATATTATTAACAACTTCAATGAATTTTACTCTAATATGATAATCTTTGTGAATTCTCTGAGCTTTTGGTAGTATCTCCCTTAACGTATCCGTCCCTATCTCGATATCTGAAATGAATTCATGAATCTGTTCATTCATATAATTATATCCATTCATATACCCATTTATTGAATGAATCTGCACACGAGCGGTAGCTTGCTTATCAAAAAAGTCCCAGTCATAACCAGTTGATAAATAGGTCATTGGTGTTCCTGCGTACCCCCAAATCCAAGAATATTCAACTTTCTCT
This sequence comes from Candidatus Heimdallarchaeota archaeon, assembly GCA_020353515.1. GTDB lineage: Archaea > Asgardarchaeota > Heimdallarchaeia > Hodarchaeales > Hodarchaeaceae > Hodarchaeum. Next base: position 3,897,543 of record CP070695.1, on the reverse strand, counting down.
AAGAACGGATTCCAGTAATCGTGGGGATGGTTTAATCCAAATAAGTGACCGACATCGTGTAAAGTGGTTAGGGTCAGACCCTCATTTTGAATGAAAATGGTGAAATTATATTCTCCTTCTTCCAATATGAGCAACTAGGTGTTCCTTTTTCTAAGAGAAAAATAACAGAGTGTAATAAGAAAACATAAGGTCATTAGAAAATTAGAGAACGGACTTGTTTCTGCTTTAGTAGATTGAGATGTTGTTGGACTTATTAAAGTAATCGAACTTGACGTTGTTGTACTTGTTTCTACCACAACTGGTTCATAATCGACTGTTATGTTATTAATAAGTGTTTTAGTTCCTTCATAAGTCATAATTCCATCAACAGGAACCACAACAATCACGGCAGCGGAATCTGCTGGAAGTTGAAATGAAGCTAAACCTGAAACATTTGTTGCTAAGAATTCTTCAGTTATAGTGTCATATAGACTCATCGCTTCTAATCCTACATTGATTTCCACCATTTTGGTTACATCATATGGATTGTAATAAAGGTAAGTAGGATAAGCTTCATCATGGTAATAATCTGTTATTAAACAGTCCAACTGTAAGATTTTTTCATCGTTTGTGGGGGAGATAATACCTCCAAAAATACCTACATGAGAACTTCCATAGAGACCAAGATTAGTTGGGCCCCATCCTCCTTTGATTGCATCACCAGTTGCAAAAGGACTTTTGTCGTTCCATGTTTTTCGGAGAGCTTCATAACCAATACAATAATCTGGATCATTTACCTCTATCCAGTCATAACCGTCTTGATGATCGGCATCTAATCCATTTCCAAAGAACAATCGTGCTGCATTGGCTGCATTTAACACATATTTTCCTATAGCTCGTGCATATCGATCATCATACCTAACTATAGGTACTAAACACCCTACATTCTCATAAGTACCCATAGCAAAAGCATAACCCCCACCATCAGTAATACTACCATGCAAACCATGACAATCGTAATCACCCCACTTCTGTGTAATTACACCCCAACCGAATCGTGCTTGATGATCACCGGGTCCAAAACACCAATTGATGAGCTTATGTGTATTATAAGTTTTACCCAGTTCTGCGTTCATTCGTGCTGCGATATAGGCACCATATGGTAGTAAAACTTCATAAAGAGGATTGTAAGTTAGTTTATTCAAGAATTTTAAACACCAATCTGCAGCAAGTAAATATTTAGGGTCATTCTCTTTCAAATAAGCGATGTACTCGAGCCACGCAACAGCTGCCGCTGCATCAGGTTCCCTCCACCCACGGTAAACAGGTTGCATTGTATTAAAATCTAAAGCTGTATGAGCGAAATTAGGTAAACTCCATGGATTAGCGCTACCACCTAAAGCGACACAAGCATCATACCATCGATTAGCAACAACACGAATTTCATTTTGGAAATCACCAACCTCTGGATAATAATATGCTAGCTGATAAAATATCAAATTAGGGAAAAGTACATACCAAAAACTGGAACTTGCAACTGCATGACGATTATTCAAGTAAATAAATTGTTCAGTATCAATATTATACCAGTTCTCACACATTTCAACCCAGTTATAACCACTTTGATTACTTTTATCTATTCCAACAAGCGTTGCACTCAGTACTGCAGCCATGCAGTTGATGGCTTCATCTGCTGGAGATCTGCCGACGTGAGAAGGAATACTAAAAGTATCTCGATCAAAATTCTGGTGATTGGTATCCCAGCTGATTAATGGAAGATACTCACCAGTCTTACTAAAGTTAAAAACGAATGCATCATAATCTCGAGCCACCTGCCTCCAATCTCTCATTTGAAACGGTTCAGGGAGATTTGGCATAAGCTCAACCCTTTTAATTTGACCTGGTTCCTCTGATTCACCCGATTGTCTATTGTAATTAATCAATACTGACCTGATAAAGAGTCCTGAAATTGCAATAAGCACTATCACAAAAAAAACAACCGTACTACGCGCCAATCGTCCCTGTGTTATAGTTTGGATTCGCAAAACCTGCATTTTCATCCCTAATCAATGATTTTCTTCTTTTTACTATAGCAAATTACTACTATTAAAAGAACATTCAAATATTTTAAATGTCATTGATATTTGTATTTTTAAGTTATTTTACAAGAAATTCAGTCATCAAATTCTTTGAATTGTAGATAATTAAATGAATAGCTAATAATTGTGATTTCTTTGACAAATGAACCAAAAATTGTAGTAATAGGAGCAGGAAGCACTAATTTTTGCTTCGTCACGTTAAATGACATATTATCTGACCCAAAACTCCAAAACGCCTCGCTTTACATGGTCGATATTAATGAAGAGACCCTAAATTTAGTTGCGTCTTTAGCTAAAGTGATTAAAGAGCAGTATAAATCAAAAATTGAACTCTTTGCAGAAACAGATCGTAGAAAAGTGTTAGAGAATTCTGATTTTGTCATACTATCAATAGGAGTAGAGCGAGAACAGACTTGGCAAATGGATTTCAAGATTGCGAAGAAATTTGGTATCTGGCATTATGCTGAAAACGGTGGTCCAGGATCCTTTGGTCATACTGCTAGAAATCTTGCTGTCATTATGCCAATATTGAATGATATTCATGATTTTTCACCAGACTCGTGGCTATTAAATTTTACAAACCCATTATCCAGGATACACTACGCAGCAAAAGATTATGCTAATATTAATTGTATTAGTTTTTGTCATCAATATTGGAATGGTTTTTACATTTTAGGACGCATTCTAGCAAATGACCTGGGGATTAAAAAAGATCAGAATTTAGGATATCATGAATACCGAAATCTAGCCTTAAGTGAATATAACATCTTGGCAGCTGGATTAAATCATTTTACATGGATGTTGGAAGTTCGAAGAAGATCGAATGGAGAAAATCTTTATCCATTAATCCATCTGAATATCGACAACGTACCTCCAAGTTATGAGGCTTTAACAAGACATATTTTCCGAATATTTAAGTTACTGCCTGTCCCAGGCGAAACACATCTATCTGAATATCTTCCCTATACAGCGCAAAAAGAGCACTGGGATAAGTATAATCTATACCACTTTGATTTTAACGAAAATCTCAGAAATAAAGCAAAGAATTGGCAAACTATAAAAAATATAATTAATGGAAAAATTGGCGTTGATGTCCTGCAATTGGATCCAGCTGAAAGAATTGCACATCTCATAACAGAGATTTATACTGATTCTTCTTTTTATGAACCAGCACTAAATATTGAGAATAATGGAGCAATTAGAAATTTACCAATGGATTCGGTTGTTGAAGTTCCTTGTGTAGTGAATAAAAGAGGAGGTCTGGGTGTATCCGTTGGAAGACTACCAGAATCAATCGCTGCTTTATGTCATAGAGAAATCTCAATTTCAAAATTGATAACTAAAGCATCTGTGAATGGAGACATAGAGGCTGGTATTCAGGCTTTTGCTTTATTTCCGATGATTAACGATCTAAATTTAGCAGAAACCCTTTTTTATGAGTATCTAGAGAAATTTAAGAAGTCTCTCCCACAATTCAATGATAAATGAAATCTTTTTGATTTTTTTTATTTAAAGATATATTATTTCTTTTCCAGAAATAGTTAACTCTATTTAACCTCATTCTTCCAAAGGTCTTAATAATTATTTGTAAGATTAAAGAAAAATTAATAGAAGAGAAGTGAAAACCTTTGAAAGAAGGATGACAAATGGTTTATCTTACACGCTATAATAAAAATCCAATTATTGAACCAAATCTCGCTCATGAATGGGAAAAGGGGGGGGTATTTAATTGTGCTGCTACCCTTTTCCAAGATAAAGTTCTTCTCCTTTATAGAGCAATAGGAGATTATGATACCTATATTTCGACTTTGGGGCTAGCGTTAAGCGAAGATGGTTATATTTTTGAAAGATTTGATGAACCAGTCATGAGACCGGAATTTGATTTTGAGAGATACGGTGTGGAAGACCCTAGGATTACTTTTCTAAAAGATAAATATTATATCACTTACACAGCTGTTCGTACGCCCGTACCAGCGGGAGATGTAGACTATCATATCGGGATTGCGTCGACGAATGACTTTAAAGAATTTATACGTCATGGAACCATCATTAATGAATATCGGAATAAAGATGGTGTTCTTTTCCCTGAAAAAATCAATGACAATTACGTAATCATTCATCGGGCTCCTGAACCTGATATGTGGATTGCCTACTCTAAAGATCTAAAAACGTGGACTGATCATCAAAAACTCTTTGGTCCTTTACCAAATACATGGCAGGATTTCAAGGTTGGTGCTGGAGCTCCACCTATTAAGACAGATGAAGGTTGGTTAGAATTTTATCACGGTGTGGACAAGGAACTACATTATAGTCTCGGAGTAATGCTATTAGATTTGAAGGATCCGAGTAAAATCGTTAGTATCATTGATGATCCTATTCTCATTCCCGAGGAAGATTATGAACGAGTAGGGGACGTTCCAAATGTAACGTTCACCTGTGGAGTGGTCGAGAAAGATGAGAAATTCTTTGTTTACTATGGTGGGGCTGATAAAGTCATTGCAGTAGCAACGATAGACAGGAAAACTCTACTTCAAGCATTATAAATCAAGTCTCATTTGTTGTTCGAATGATGTCAATATCTAAAGATTTTAGCCAAAAAAACCAAGAAGTCATTCTTAACACGCTACAAAGTAACGATTCCCCCTTACAACTGCTTGAACTAAAAAAAAGGACTGCTTTAGCCAACCTCTTCTTTTTCGAAGGATTAAAAGCACTAGAACAAAAACAACTCATTCAAAAAATCATCATAGAGGGAAAAACATACATTTCTTTAAGTGATTAGCAAGATAAATCTGAAAAATGAAAAGTTTTTAACAGAATAAACAAAGAAAAATAGTATAGAGAAAAAAAGAGGGGGAGGAGATCTATTTATGCTCTTTTTCTTCGGATGATGATTACGATAGCGGCAGCAGATACGAGCGTTATTACAAGCTCAAAACCTGGAGCAGCAGCTGGTTCAGAAGCTTCCATGTCATAGTCGACAGTCCAATACCCGTTTAAAGTGTCAATCTCTGTTTTAGGATTGGTAGCGCTACTGAATGGAACATAAACACGGTCAATTCCTTCTAATGGGAATTTTTCGTATGATTGTTTAATCACAATCTCACCATCAGACCAATCGATAGATGTAACGTGGTCTGCAATGAATTCGGTTGCATTCTCACCGAGGGCGAAGTTAATCATATATCCATTCTTTGTATCACTACTATACATCCCAAAGTAGGTCGTTGTCATTTTAGTTAAATTTAGGAATTGCTCATCAGGATTTTCACGATTAGAGTTTCCAGACTCGTTTGGTGTGCCTAGAGCGTAGACCATATCGAAACCATTACCATCTGAGAAATATGACCATGGTGATGTGGAGGTATCCGTACTAAAATCAAGAAATTTGGTAGTAAATTGTAAGGGTCCACCATATAGCTCTGTCATCCCTTTAGAAGCTTCAACTTCATCGCCACCAGTTAATCGGATATTCTGGTGAACACCAGGGAATCCACTGTAAAAAGTGAACGTTCTAAGTGCACGGAGATCATCATGAACTCCAAAATCACCTTTATAACCAATCCCGGATTTAGTTTGAAGTACACATCGAACTGGTCCAACTTTTAGAATTTCAACTGTATCAGAGGTATTCTTATGATCATTACCGTCATGCCAACCATTGTCAGCTTCCCAAAACACTCGAGTCCATTGATATCGCCAATTGGCCCATGGATCCCATTGGGCCATACCTACATCCCATTCGCCATCTTTCATGTAAATATGTTTGAATGCGCTTTTACGCCATCCAGCAGAAATGTAAACACACATAACTGCCCAATCAGTCTCAATCCAGGTGACATTACCAACTTCATCTACAGATGGAGCATTTCCTGAGGCATTGGAATAACTAGCGGTCAAGGTTGATGGGAGCCAATCTTCGTAAGATGCATTGTATTCATCAAATTCAGCTGAAATAGAGGAACTTGGATCTTGACCATTATCATCCCCTTCATCTAAGACATATAGAGAAAAGTCCTTTTCTTCATCGGCATCAAGATCTTCAGGGAGTTGGAACACAATCTCATCTATCTCATCATCACCGTCCAAGTCATCTACTTGTGTAGGTAATGCTGTATCACCATCATACACAATCGCAGTCTGCAAGTTCTCTATTCCTTCGGGTAACGCTCCTGGTTCTATGATAATCGGAGTATTTGCAATTATCCCGTCTTCTCCTGCAGTAATTGTAATTACCGCAGATTTAGTCCCTTCAGCAGCACGCACAACAGTCGGTACGATCAGTACTGAGAGAAACAATGGAAGAAATAGAGCAAAAGTATAGATAGTAAGCTTTTTTCTTTTCATTTTACTCTCCACTAAAGTGTTTGTGATTGTTAGATTAGTTTTTCTAACAACAAATTAACATCATCAGAATTGATTTTTAAAGTTAATGAAAATTACAACCCATGTTTCCAATATGGGTATCCATTCTCTTAAAAACGTCTGGAAAACAATTTGAGTTTTAATAATTTTGTTTGAAGCGTCTATTACTCCACTTCGTCGTATTTCTGCCTATGCAAGCCAGTTGTTTTCAAAGCAATGATAACAGCACCAACAAGAATAGCAGATGCTCCTAAAAATGGAATTATACCTTGACCTAGATGGTACTCAATTGATACTTCATAAGAGAATATTTCTGAAACATTAAAATTTCCAGCACTATCATAAGCAAAGATTTGGTATTGAATGGTTGACCCTTCAGCCTGTGGGGGGATTGTAGCGGTATAAACACCGAATCCATATGTCATGGTAATATTATTCCATGTACCATTGTTATAACTCAGAATAACTGATTCTACTTTTGTATCATCAGTTATCATAGCAGAAACATTCACTGAATCAGCAGAAAGAATGATTGCATCAGCGGGAGGGGTTTGAATAATATTACTAATGAGAGGAGGTGTATTGTCGGGAATCTCAGGGAAGGATTTTGAATAAGGACTAATCCCTAAAACTTCACCCACTTGGAAATATGCTACCACAACGTAAGCAACATCACGAGTTTGAGAGGCAAGACTGACATCATGAGCTTCCCATGTTAATGTTGATGAGTTCCAAGAAAGCTCTCCTTCAATTCCGGTTTCCTCCTTCGATTTTGCGATTAATACTTTATATGTATGAGTGGATTCAATTGTATCATTAATCAATCCATATTCTGTTGACATTGCTGTAATGTTCTCAATTTGTAACAAGGCAGTATCATTATTGAAAGAAACATGAGGACGACTTACACCGACATATTCGAAGGGAAGTTCAGTTACTAATGAAACAGATATATCCAATTCAGGCTCGGGACGACTCCATTCTTGAAAATTATCTTCCATATAGCTTATAGCGTCTTGGGTGATACTTACATCAAAGGGGAAGTAGCGTGCATGTAAAGGTAATTCACACGGATCATATATCAGTTTCATGTCTTCAGAAGGTCTTTTGTATGTAATGTTAGTTAATCCATTCATATCAAAAATAAATCCAAATCCTAATTTATCAGAATGTTCTTCATAAGGGGACATAGTTTCCCCAGGTGCTAGTTTTTCTAGGTACCATGATTCAGAAAACTCGGAAGGTAAGATTTTATGTAGAAAAAGATCGTCGGGATTTCTTGGCCTCCATCCTGCTCCAGGGACATAAATACTTTTATAAGGACTATATTGTCCTCCAGGAGCTTTTTCTCTATTTTGTAACTCAATGATCAAGTTCGGATTTGCAGCAGCGTTGGGTCCAGTTGTTGCTAAAGTATAATCAAGATAAGGTAGGTTGGCATAAACCTCGTATGTTACTAAACCGTAAACTCCAGGTATTGTCCCCCAAACTGAAGCGGGTTTTCCATAAGGTGGAATTGATTGCATTTGAATTCTAGCCCGAACTGGCCCCTGTATAATAGATCTTTCAGGATTGGGTATGAAAAAGTTATTTGTCCCTGCTTTATCATTTAATTCGATAAATTGTTCTACTGTGGCAAAACGAGCCCATTTCCACGATTCCCAACTGGGATCGAATCGTTGTTTAATAGCATCCCACCTAGAATTTCCCTCATCATCAAGTACAGATAATTCGTATATACCTCCAGAACTCCAAGCAGCATCTGCCAAGGCTGCAGCTTGTATCTTGCTATTTTCAATGTAGTACGCCTCTTTCAACATATCAGCACCGAAATATTCCTTCACTTGTGCATATTTAGTATATTCATAAACTGTGCACGCCTCAGGAAAGATTGGATCAGGTAAATTTGTTTCCTGAGTTCCTAAAAAGATCGAGAAGGAGGCATGTTCCCCGCTTCCAAGTTCTAGTGACTCTGGTAATTGAAATAATAATTCATCATCTTCAGAAAATCCAATTTGGTTGTCTATATCATCTACTTGACTAGGAATTAATTCATCATTATGAGTGATATAAACTGCTGACCATTTGAGATCATCTGAAATATCTGGAGTATCTAGACCGAATGGATCTGTAGAAACAGGAAATTCATCAGCAAGTGTTGCTAATTTAATAACAATCGGAGTATTACCAGATAATGTGGATCCTGTTGGCGCTGTAACCTGAAGATCAATTTTATAAATAGCTGCTTGAGTAGTTTTTAAAGAAACACCGGAATTATTAGAATAATCTAAAAATACGTTCATCCATCCATTGCTGGATTGAATAGATATAATACTAAAAAAGAGCAAAAACATGATCCAGAAGCGTATATTTTTCATGATAGTTCATTCTCCGACATTTAGGATTGTTTGTGAATATAACACATTAATATTTAAAAATTTATTTCCGAAACAAATGGTAATCTTGGTTTTTTCTACTAATGCAATGTTCAGAAATCTCAATATTTGAACCTTTAACAACCAAGTGTTTAAAAATTTAATCTTAGTTTGATATAATAGAAAGATTAAGTTGTTTAAATCGTGTTTCTTGGGAAAAATGCATGGTCAACTCATATTCTGATGGATTACTTGTCCCATTTGCCAAATATTTATCAAAATATGGGAAATGGGAGCTATCTAACCTTGGAGCAAGCATCCTTATTCCAAATGAAGGATCTCATTTTAATTCAATCTTGTTTAGGCAACGACGATTATCATTTTCAGTTGATATGACGTGGCAATTTATAGCATCGGTCGTAATAGTTGACAAAGAAGATTTTTCGTGTAGTCTAATCCCAGTATTTCAACGATTAAAAGGACTTGAGTGTGAATTTTCGAAGAAAGGACTAATTAGGAAAAATTATCAAATAGAATCATATCATTTCCTGAAATATCTACAAAAAGAAATTCCAAATCTTGTTTTATCTGATTATTTAGTGGAAGCATTGTGGGAAGATGTTTCTCTGAAAGATATAATTTCTACAATTTCACCGGATGCCCTGACAGTTACTCTTTTTTCGCAACCTATTGCTACTAATAAGCTTGATGAATACTG
>CP070695.1:3646276-3887907 GCA_020353515.1 Candidatus Heimdallarchaeota archaeon | reverse complement strand
TTTTTCAAGACTTTTTGACCGATTTTTTATTCTACTATTCATTAAGATGATAACATCACTGTAAGACTTTGCATCAAGCTCAAATTTTGCCCATCGTAGAAGTTCCCACGCACGATTTGATATTTTAATATTTTGAGCATTTTGTGGCAAAATATTAACCTCAAAAGCAGTTACTTACATTTTCAATGAATGGAAAAACATTCACCCTTATATAGGTTTCGGGTGTTACGGGTATTTCGTAAGATTTAAATAGTACATGTGGTACGTATATTACATGAGTTTCCTGTAAAGAAAAACTCACGAAAAATGTAAAAAAGTGATAAAAAATGAGTGATTTTGAAGATTTAGACTTTGATGTAGAAGAACAGACAACAATTCAATCTAAAACCCCTACACAATCTAAGACTCCTATAACAAATATTACCGCAGGACCAAAAAAGAATGTATTTTTTAAATCTACCGTTGGGCCTGAACGAACCGAAAAACTTAGTGTAGGTGAAAATACACCAGTTAGAGATGTCAGAGACACCTTAGCTAACATATTTGGCTTGAATCCCAATGATTTTCACTTAAGTCATGCTGGTCGCACCTTAGATGAATCTGCTCCTATCGGCGACTATGGCGTTGATAATGGTGACGAAATTCTATTGATTCCCCATAGTACAGCAGGATGAACGCTTTTCTTTCTTACTTTCGTAAATTGAGAGAAAGTAATCATCCTCTCTTTCTCATCCCCTCAGAAAAGCTATGGAATAACGGTTATGATTGAAAGTTTAGTCAAATCTATAGTTGAAGCAATGTATGAACGTGAAAATGCGAAGAAAAAGATGCGAATCCATCATGGGTCTAGTAATGATTTAGATATCATAATCTCAGCAACCGATTATTATATCCGAGCAAATCTTTGGATTCTTCAGTCTCTTGGAGTAATTCAATCAAACGAAATTTGTATCTGACCCAATATTCATTATTAAAATTCCTCGAAAAAGTACTCAAACAGTAATTGGGAATAATTAAAATGATTGAAACGGATAATTATTCACCAGTAAAGAGTCAGTCTATAAAGCTCTTTTACCAGATAAAATATTGTAAAATGCTTCCAACAAAAAGAATGGAAATGGAGTATTATTCAATGTCTGAAAATGAGGATTTTGATGAATTGGAAATCGAAGAAGAGGAAGAAGAGATTCTAGAAACTCAAATGAGAACAAAAGTACCAAGTGGGACTCAAATAACCCTATTCTTTAGATCTACAATAGGACCAGGTGAAAAAATTGAAAAACTCTCTGTCAATCCTGAAATGGGTGTTTCGGAATTAAAAGAAACACTTGGAGGAATATTTGGTCTTTATCCACAGGATTTTCATATTTCTATCGGTGGCCGTACTCTAGATAGTGATGATGTGCTATCTAATTATGATATTGAAAATGGTTTAGAATGCTTGATTATCCCTGTTTCAACAGCAGGAATCTACTACTGAAGTTGAGTAAGAATGTCAAATGTATCAGATTTCACAAGTGAAGAATTCACTGATGAAGAAAAAAGACGTTTTGATCGTCAATTTCGCCTTCCAGGATGGAAACAAGAAACTTTAAAGCGAAGTACTGTTTTAATTGTCGGAATTGGTGGATTAGGGGTTGAAGTTGCAAAAAACTTGGCAATGGTCAGTGTTGGAAAATTAATTCTTGTTGATCTTGATACAGTTGAATATTCTAACCTTAATCGACAAGTATTATTTATTGGAGCACCAGAAGGAGTGTCTAAGGCAGAATTTGCTGCTAAACGACTTCGAGAAATGAATCCTTTTATTTCAATTGAAGCATATAATTGTGCTTTGCAAAACCTTCCTCCCCGTCTTTATCAAGAAGCAGATCTTTTTATCGCGGGTTTAGACTCAATTGAGGCCCGATCCGAACTAAATCGAAGAGCTGTTCACAATCATAAACCCTTAATTGATGCAGGAACAGCAGCTTACAATGGTCATGTCTATTGCATGTTTCCCTTCAGTAACGCTTGTTTAGAATGTGATCCATTAACTGAACGTGAACAGGATCAGTTAGGTGCTTGTACGTTAGTTGGTGTGCCACGAAAACCAGCACATTGTATCTTAAAAGGGCAATTACAATTTGAACAGGATCATGGACGGCCTGTTGATATATTGAAACCAAAAGAAATCAGTGCAGTTAGGGAATATGCAAATACCTTACTCAAAGCCTATTTTCCAGAGTCTCAACCATTCTCAACAGATCAGGTTATTCAAATAGTTGATAATCATGAAGCCACAGTAATCACGATTAATTGTGTAATGGCCTCATTACAATCTCAAGAAGCAGTGAAAATCCTTCACCATATACACACCCCCAAAAATGAAAAGAAGTTAGGTTCTCTTCAATTAAATTATGTGATCTATAATGGACTGACTGGGAAATTCTATGAGATGGAAAAACCGAGGAATTCAAATTGCACCATGTGTGGAAATACTCGTGCTCCTCTCTATAGAATAAAAGTCAAGCCAAACTTTCTATTGAAGAAAATTGTAACAAAATTGGCACAAGAAAAAAAATACCTAATCGACCCAGATTTCCCCCCAAGCATCTTTCGAATTGACACTTCTGAGGTCAATGAGATCGATTGGAAATTAAACCTCTCTGAGGCTAAACTTCGTAATTATGAGACTATCTTAGTCACAGGATTTGAAGATGGCACTCAGATCTATTTAAGCTTGAAATTCATATAAACAGGAGGTAAAATTACATGTCCATACGTATTAAGAGGATTGCTGATGATTATAATCAATTAAAGAAGTTATACAAACAAAAAACCATAAAACAAGTTAAAGCATTTCCAGGTGGGAAAAAATCGGTCGAACACCTTGCAGTCCTTCTAGAGGGGCCTAAAGGGACTCCATATGAGAAAGGAAAATTTAAGCTAGAAATCAAATTTGGCCCAAATTATCCCTATTCTCCCCCATTCGTTCGTTTGCATACACCAATCTGGCATCCGAACTTCTGGCCGAAACCTGATGAGTATAAGGGAAAACGGAACATTTGTTTAGCACTGGTTGATCCTGACCTAATTGGTAGACCAGATGGTTGGTCACCATCAAAGAATATTGGAACAATAATTTATTCAATCCTTGCGATGTTCAATATTGATACTGCTTACACTAATCCGCATGATGTATTCAATAGAAAGGCAGCTCAAGAATATTTGAGCAATAGAAAGAATTTCATGACAAAAGCTCGCAAGATTACAAAAAAATATGCGAATAAGAAGTGGTGAGAATTAAGATTAATGAGCGATGGGTTAGAAAATGTCAAAAGAGAAAAAGGATCTACAAAATATTTTTGAATTGCTGCTTAGAGATCTTGCTCTAACCTTTGATCCAGAGACTTTCTCTTTTACTTTAAAATTTCCTGCATTCAAATATAAACCTAATGCAGATTTTGAAAGTTTTACAGGCAAAGAAATACAAATAAATCCCTCTTATTTAATTTCTTCAAATTCAGATGAAAAAAATATTCCTAAATCTGATTTTATCAAAAAAAAGGAACAAATTAAAGCCCTAGATGCCACAAAAAGTGTTGAGTTAAGTTTGAACAACTTAAATCCCGAATCAGAGCCTTCACGAGTGAAAATTCATCTTAAAGCCTATATAAAATTAGCATTGCACGCATTAAAATATGCGAATCCAGATGTACCCCAAAATAATTGGATAGAGGTAATAGGTCTCCTTACAGGTCATATAGAAAGTAATGATACACCATTAGCCTGTTTAGTTATTGAAGATGCTTTCCCGATTGGCCACGGCACAAATGTGAATACCCAAATTAATGACCCACAATCTATGGTTAGAGTTTATAATGAGATTAAATCTCATAATAAAAATCAACTTATTCTTGGATGGTATCACTCTCATCCTTCATACGGAGCATTCATGAGTCAAACGGATTATGAGACTCAAGTTCGGTATCAACGGCTTGGAGCACGTAATTCACAAATTACTGCCCCCATTGCTTTAGTTATTGACCCTACAAAGATTTCAAGTGGTTCTTATGGTTTCAAAATCTTTCGATTAAAGGAAGATATGAAAACTTGGGAAGAGCCCCAGTATATGGTATTGAATTGTCCCTTAGGAAGTCTTCCTGAATTGATAAATACGCTCCTTCCTCTTACAGAGGAGAAAGGCCGTATGTTTTTAGAATATGATCATGAAAAGTAGTATGAGGTTGAAATCTAGTTGGTTAGGCGGAATGTATATCTTTCCATTTGTGCTGTAGGATTCGTTTTTGCAGTACTCACATTAATTACAGAACAACAGACAGAAGTCGCTCTAACCATCCTTTATATCACTTCAGTAATCGTACTATCAATCAAATTTATTGAAGAGTGGCAATACTTTCAACGTTTTAATGCACCAATTGCATCTGCAGTATTCATCTTAATTCCTTCGTTGATTGCTTTAGGAGGAACATTCCTCGCTCAATATGCATCACTAGGAGAAGATGGAATTCTTCAAGCATATATTCTTGAAATGACACTTGATATTAATTTTCTCAATATAGATAGATTTTTTTTGTTTCTAAATCTATTTAGCGTAGTTTTTGTTTTACCACCCTTCATTTTTCTTTTATTACTCATCCGAAGATATTATTCTGGTCTTTATCCATTAATATTCATCTCTAGAAAGAAGTATCAGAATGAATTAATTATTCTATATAACGTTGGGATGTTTTTAAGTTTAAGTTTCTACTGGATCCAGACAGGATCCATAGAACTAAGTGGATTAGGGTTTATTTCTATTAGTTCTATTCTATTTGTACAGCATTATGTATTAAAGGTCATATTAGTACCAATCCGTCGAATACCCATTCGTGGGGCAACGCAAAGATCATTGCCTAGGCAGTTAAATCGAACTAGAGCACCTCAAACATCTTCACAATCAAGTAGACAGCCACAATCCTCTTTCAATTCGTTACCAACTGCAGTACGACCAAGTTCACGTGAAATATTGAACAGGGAACGAGCCTCATCTCAATCAACAATGAATATTGTTCCAGGAATAGACACAGGGGTAAATATAACCCGTATAGAGAAAATACCTCCAGCTATTCTTTCAAAACTCATACCTATAGGTCAACACTTAACAGATGATGATTTTCGCTGCATTTTCTGCTATGAATTTCCTACAGAGGCTAATAAGCGAGTTGTTATATGCCCCCATTGCGGACATCCAGCACATTCCCATGAACTAGAGAAATGGTTGAGTGTAGCGAATATCTGCTCCCGTTGTAATAAAGAAATTTCAACAGAGAAAATGTATCGGCTTTCTGGGAAAAGTTATCAGAAATTAATTAAAATGTATCAAAATAATCATTTAAATAGCCGCTGGAGGTAATCAGGATCGTTTCACGACATTCAATTGCCTATTTTGTTTTCCTCATGGGTCTTGCAGCAAGTATCTTTTTTTTCATTAGAGATGAGGATAATATTGCATTAAGTCTGATATTTTTAACATTCTATACTACGATCACAATTTTCTATTTCTTAAGACTATTATACTATATAGACGTAAAAGCTACTTTAAATGAAATATACTTCTTTTCATTGGCAAATATCATTCCGTTATGCGTTTTACTGGCTAGTCCGTTTTTTCCTCCTGGACAAGCAGCATTGTTAACATTTAATATTGAGATTATACCATCAGAGAATTTTATTCAGCTACAAATAACCCTTGCCTCAATCTTGGCATTTCCTTATCTTGCTGTATCGATAGCCCTTTTAATCCGAAGTTTCACACGATACAAATTTATTAGATTAACCTCCCAGTCTGAGAGAGGGCCGTCTGCCGAATGGACGGCACTATTCACTTTTTTTGTGTTTGGTATTTTATTCTTATTAACTGGATTATTTGCTACTGATCTAATTGGAGTTCTCTATGGTTTATTCTTTCTCTTTTCAGGAATAGGATTTTCACTTAGTAGGTAAGGATGTTCTCATTTGTTTCGTTAGTATTATAAGATCCTGTTATCCTAATATTACAAAATACATTGAAACTATTTCTAATACCGACCAGGATTCTGAGAAAACATTGGCCAGACATAAGATTCGTAAGAAAAAGCCTAGAGATAATATCAAAAGTAAAATTCCAGTGAGTTTAAGAGTGCAAGAGATCAAACAAAAGACACCAACCAGTTTTAATGGTAAATCATTTGAACTCCCTCCCCCAAAGGCGAGAGGAAGAATTCCAAAGGATGGAATAAAACTACCCTCAAAATATGGTAGTTCTGACCAAACTAAAAAAGAGTCTATTGACTCAAATGTTTCTCCTCCAATAAATAATTCTCTTCCTTACGAAACCAAATCTCCCACGAATATAGGATTAATTCCAAAAAATGTTCAAAAAAAGTCACAATTTAATAAGAAAACTCCTACCCCTAAACAAGTTTATAAAATCGGTACGATTCCTCGTTCAACAGGAGTAGTTCATTCAAAAAAAGAATTATCTGATACAATAAACAAGCCTCCGCCCCCGAAAAATCACAAAAAAATGCCCCAAGACACCATAATCCAATCTCCTACTATGGGTGCAAAAAAAGGACAAAAAAATGTTATTAACCAACTCCCACCAATACTTAAAGATAAAATCCCAAAAACACCCTCAATCCAATATTCTACTAAGGGAGGTAAAAAGAAACAGAAAAACGTGGTAAACCAACCACCCCCACCAAAAATTCATATAAAATCCCCTGTAAAGAAAAAAGTTATTCCCCCACCTATTTTTAATGATATTAAAACTAAGATCCCGAAAACAAGGGTAAAAACAAAAAAACCGAAATAAAATATTACGAAAAAAACCATCCTAAATCTTAAATTTATTATTTCCAATCTTTAGAACATGAGCGAAATAAATGAGGATATTATCAAACAAACTAAAATGAAACAAGATTTAAGTTTAGGCGAATGTACAGTTTATAGCCTACCAATATTAGCCAAACTTGCGGATTTAGATCTTGATCAACTACCTTTTTCGATTCGCGTACTTCTTGAAAATAATATCCGAAATTTTGATGGTAAACTTGTCACTCTTGAACATGTGAATACTGTTGCGAATTGGCCTCAGTCTACTGGGCAAACAATCCCATACATGCCTTCTCGTGTCCTTTTACAAGATTTAACAGGTGTGCCATTGATTGTGGATATGGCTGCTATTCGAGATGCTGTCCATGAACTGGGTGGAGACCCTACTAAAATTAATCCATTAATCCCAACAGATTTAGTTATTGATCATAGTGTTCAAGTGGATTTTTTTGGGGTTCATGATGCTTATCCGCTAAATTTGGAGAAAGAATATGAAAGGAATAGTGAGCGTTATAAGTTGATTAAATGGGCACAAAATTCTTTTGATAACACAAGAATTGTACCCACTGGTTCGGGGATTTGCCATCAAGTAAATTTAGAATATTTAGCATCAGTTGTTGATATTCGAGACTTTAAAGGAGAAAAAACTGCTGTTCCAGATACGTGTGTTGGTACAGATTCACATACTCCAATGGTGAATGGTGTTGCTGTGATTGGCTGGGGAGTTGGGGGAATAGAAGCAGAAGCGGTAATGTTGGGCCAACCATATTATATACCTCTTCCTGAAGTTATAGGAATCAAATTAACTGGAACACTCCCTGAGGGGACTACAGCGACCGACCTTGTATTAACTATAACTGAAATCCTCCGAAAGAGAAGTCTAGTTGGACGATTTGTAGAATATTTTGGGCCAGGAGTTGCGAGTTTGACCGTTCCAGATCGAGCATCCCTCTCAAACATGTCTCCAGAGCAAGCAATCACTATTGGATTCTTCCCAATTGATGATCAGACTATTTCATATTTGAAATTAAGTGGTAGAGATCCTGAGCATATCAAATTCGTTGAAAATTATGCAAAGAAGAATAAACTCTTTCGGAATCCTGATACGCCTGATCCAACATTTACTGAGGTTATTGAGGTAGACTTGAGTAAAATCAAATCATCTATATCTGGTCCATTAAATCCTGAAGAACAGGTTGTTATTTCTGAAGTTAAACCTAGGTTAAACAAGTTTTTAGATGAACATACAAGAGCCCGGGGAAGAGAACGGTTAGTTACTAACGTTGATTTAGATGGGATGTCTTGGCCCATCAAAGAGGGAGATCTAGTTATTGCTGCAATCACATCTTGTACAAATACTTCGAATCCATCAGTTATGGTGGGTGCAGGCTTATTAGCAAAGAAAGCTGTTGAATTAGGATTGAGAGTGAAATCTAACATTAAGACTAGCTTAGCCCCAGGCTCCAAAGTTGTGACTGATTATCTTGATGATCTTGGTCTCTCCCCATATCTAGAAGCTTTAGGTTTCCATCTTGTTGGATATGGTTGTACAACGTGTATTGGAAATAGTGGTCCACTAAGAACAGAAATTGAAGATGTCATCAGAGAAAATGATTTGTACGTTACGTCCATTCTAAGTGGAAATCGGAATTATGGTGGGCGAATTCACCAATTAACTCGTGGAAATTTCCTTGCATCTCCAATGCTAGTTGTAACATATGCCTTGGCAGGAACCATTGACATTGATATAACGACTGAACCGATTGGCTATACACCAAATGGAAAACCTGTATTTCTGAAAGATATCTGGCCTAGTCAGGAAGAGATACAAGATGCTATCAATCGTTGTATTTCAGCTGAAATTTATAAGAAAGAATATGCTAAGATAACAGAAGGAGATCCTTATTGGCAAAAATTAGAAGCTCCTACAACAACTCTTTTTGAATGGGATCCTTCTTCTACATATATTAAAAAACCTCCGTTTTTCAGTAAGAAATTCTTTTCCCCAGAACCTAAGGAACCCGAGGATATCAAGGAAGCTAACGTATTAATCCTGCTTGAAGATAAAGTATCGACAGATCATATTTCTCCCGCAGGGGCCATAGCTACAGAAAGTCCAGCAGGGAAATATTTGATAGACAAAGGAATATCTGAACTAGAATTTAATACATATGGTAGTCGAAGAGGGAATCACGAAGTTATGATGAGGGGAACTTTCGCAAATGTACGGGTCAAAAACCAGCTAACTCCCGATAAGGAAGGATGGTGGACCAGATATCATCCTACTAATGAAATTACTAGCGTATATGATGCAGCAATGAAGTATGACCAAAAGAATATCCCTACGATTGTCTTAGGCTCAAATCTCTATGGTGTGGGAAGTTCACGAGATTGGGCAGCAAAAGGGCCAGCTCTACTTGGAACAAAAGCAGTAATAGCAAGATCTTTCGAGAGGATCCACAGGAGTAATCTTATTGGTATGGGTGTTCTTCCATTAGAATTTGAATCGAATCAGGGATGGCAAGAACTTGGATTTGATGGAACCGAAAAATTTGACATCATTGGTTTGAACGAAGGTTTAACTCCAAAAAAGAAGCTAAAAGTAATTGCACAAAAATCAGATGGTTCAACAGTCGAATTCTCTGTTACTATGCGTTTAGATTCGGATATTGAAATTGAATACTATAAGAGTGGTGGCATCCTACAATACTTGGTTTCAACCATAAGTTAATTGGTATCAATAGTACGACTATAAGTGTTTTAGTTTGAACTAAATTAGAAGGTGATTAAATATTGGAGTATGGAGATTCAATTCTTAATCTGTTCCGAAAGGATCGTTGTGAACGATTGATTCGAAAACAGCTTAATGTCTTGCCCGAAACAGCAACTATTCGAGATGCTATTATATCAATGCTGGAGAAAGAAATTGATTACGTTTGCATTTTGGACGATCAAGGGAGATTCAAGGGTATTCTAACAGAACAATGTATTGTGCGATGGGTAAGTAATAGTACCCTAGATGAGGAAGCTCCAGTAGCTTCAATAATGACAACGGAATTAGAGTGTTGCATGGAACGAAATGAACCAATATCCAAACTTGTGATGACAATGAGTAAGAATAATTTCATGCATATGCCCATCACTGACCATGGAAAAGTGAAAGGTGTTGTCTCAGTTAGAGATTTTGTGTCTTATTTAGTAGATTACTTTGCTGAGAGTATTTATACTTTAATACCAGATCAACCAGACCAGAAAAAGAGAGAAGGAGCTTAAACAGCGAATTATTGAAAATTGGTGACTTTTATGGAAGAAATGCTCCCTGAGGAGAGGAAAACCATTCCTAGTAAAGAGGTATCTACTTTAGATCATGTCGTGATTCGACTTGCAGGAGATAGTGGAGATGGAATGCAATTAGCTGGTTTAAAATTCACCACGGCATCAGTTATATTTGGCAATGACATTTCAACTTTTCCTGATTTTCCAGGAGAAATTCGAGCGCCCGCAGGTACACTTGCTGGTGTTTCAGGTTTTCAGATTCATTTTTCGTCAAAAATTATTTCAACACCTGGGGATGATCTTGATGCTCTTGTTGTGATGAATCCTGCTGCATTAAAAGTCAATCTATTAGATTTAAAACTAAACGGAATCCTGATAGTAAATCAAGATACTTTCATTGATAAAAATCTAATAAAGGCTGGTTACACAAAAAATCCTTTGGAGGATGATTCCTTACGAAATTATCGTGTCTATCCAGTCAGCATTACTACACTAAATCAGACTGCGGTGGAATCTGAGGGATTAACTTTCAAACAGGTAAATTTGACAAAAAACTTTTTTGCACTTGGGTTGATTTCTTGGCTTTTTGATCGCCCCCTTACCCCTACTGTTGAGTGGATTAAAGAAAAATTCAAACATCGTCCTGTTATTGTAAAAGCGAATATTAAGACATTAAAAGCAGGGTATAATTTCGGAGAAACCACTGAACTCTTTCCTATCCAATATCATGTTCCTCCAGCAAAAATGGAGCCAGGACTCTACAAATACATTTCAGGAAATGAAGCTCTGAGTTTAGGATTAGTTGCAGCAGCTAATCTCGCCAAAAAGGAACTATTTTATGGCGCTTATCCAATTACTCCAGCTAGTGATCTCTTACATGAGTTAGTTAAACACAAAGAATTTGGAATACGAGTTTTTCAAGCCGAGGATGAGATAGCCGCCATTGGTTCAGCAATTGGCGCCTCATTTGGAGGAGTTATTGGAGTTGCAGGAACCTCAGGGCCAGGATTTGCATTAATGACTGAGGCATTAGGGCTTGCAGTTATTACTGAACTTCCTCTTGTAGTTATTAATGTACAGCGAGCAGGCCCTAGTACAGGTATGCCAACGAAACCAGAACAAGCAGATTTATTACAAGCATTATTCAGTCGAAATGGAGAGTCTCCTTTACCAGTGATAGCTCCACAAACGCCTGGAGACTGTTTTGAGACTGCGATCGAAGCCGTGAGACTTGCTACCAAATTTATGACTCCAGTCATTATACTTAGTGATGGTTTTGTAGCAAATAACATTGATCCTTGGAGAATTCCTAATCTCTCACAATATCAACAAATAGAAGTGCAACATCCTACAAACGAGGGCCTTAAAGATTCTGAGGAATTCTTACCTTATAGTCGTAATGAGGATTTAGTTAGGCCATGGGCGATCCCAGGCACTAAAGGATTAGAGTATCGTACTGGGGGACTCGAGAACGAGGATGAAACGGGTAATGTTAGTTATGATCCTTTGAACCATGAGAAAATGGTCAAAATAAGAGCTGAAAAGATTAAGAGAATCACAAACGACATTCCAAGGCAAAAGGTTGAGGGTCCCAAAAATGGGAAGTTGCTAGTTCTGAGTTGGGGTTCTACATATGGAACAGCTCGTACAGCAGCAGAAAATATGAGAAAACAGGGTTTTAGTGTTGCAAATGCGAATTTAAAGTACCTGAATCCATTCCCTCGGAATTTAGAGGAAATTATTCAGTCTTATGAGAAGATCTTGATTCCTGAAATGAACTTAGGACAATTACAATTTTTAGTTCAAGCACGTTATTCAATTGCAACTATTGGATTATCAAAGGTGCAGGGAAGGCCAATCCAAGTAAGAGAGATCGAGAATAAAATTTCAACTATTATAGGAGTGGAATAAATTTATGAAAACGTCTGAACATGTTTTGGCACCAAAAGACTTTGCGACTGATCTAGATGTTCGTTGGTGTCCTGGTTGTGGAGATTACAGTATTTTAGCCAATATTAAGAAAACTTTACCAACGTTAAACATTCCTAAGGAGAATATTGTATTCATTAGTGGTATTGGTTGTAGTTCACGATTCCCCTATTATATGAACACCTATGGGATGAATACTATTCATGGAAGGGCTCCAGCAATTGCTACAGGACTCAAATGTAGTCGTCCTGATCTTTCTGTCTGGGTGATAACGGGAGATGGTGATGGATTAAGTATTGGAGGAAACCATTTGATGCATGCAATGAGGAGAAATGTCAACATTAAAATTCTCTTATTTAACAATCAAATTTATGGTTTAACGAAAGGACAATACTCTCCCACCTCAATTTTTGGAAAACGAACTAAATCTTCCCCAACGGGATCTCTTGATTATGCAGTAAATCCTATTTCATGGGCCCTTGGTGCTGAGGCTACATTCATTGCTAGAACAGTTTATTCCTACGGTGATCATATGCGAGAGATTCTTCGACGAGCTGCTGATCATAAGGGAACTGCATTTATCGAAATCTACCAAAACTGTCTGATTTTTAACGATGGAACGTTTAAATATGCCACAGATAAAGAATTGAGGTACGATAATATCTTGGAGCTTAAACATGGTGAACCTATGGTTTTCGGTCGGGATCGTGAAAAAGGTATCTTTCTTCATGGTTTAACTCCAAAAGTTATTAAATTTAAAGATGCAGGATTTAATGAAAAAGATTTACTTCATCATGATGAATACGCTACAGAATCTACTTTAGCCTTCTTTTTATCACGAATGTGTCACCCTCAATTTCCTGAACCGGTTGGTGTATTTAGAGCAATACAAAAAGAGACCTACGATGATATGTTAGACCAATCAATGAGAGAAGCTAAAAAGAATCGCACCAAATCAATCCAAGAATTACTAAATGAAGGAGAAACTTGGACTGTTACCTAGTTTAAAGAACTAATCATTAAGAGGAAACTTTGATGATAAAATGTACTGTTTGTGGGCATGAGAACCTACCTGGATCCCTTTATTGTTCCAATTGTAACAGCGATATAGTGGTTGGAAAGAGAAAACCACTAACGGATTCTAGAATCGAAAAAGCGATATTAGAGGATTCTCTTGAAGAAGTTGGTGGAATCGAATCACTAGCGCTCGAAGTTCCCCATAATATGCCTGTAAAAGAAGTAGTTAGGTTGATGATTGATCAACAGAAATGCTCAGTAGTTGTTGTAGGTTCAGAAAAATCGATAGAAGGGATATTTACTGAACGATCTCTACTTCGAAGAGTATGCAATGAAATCCCTATAAATTTAGAAAAACCAATTCGAGAAGTAATGTTAAAATCGCCTGTTGTTCTCAAAAAGACTGACACAGTGGCGTATGCTCTTCATATGATGGAAGTTCAAGGTTATTCTTATGCGATTATCGAGGATGATCCGATTCGGGTAATCAATATTCGAAATATATTACATTATATAGTTGAATTACATCCAAGCCTTGGGGGTTTTGATAAGGTTTTAAACGGGTTTAAAGAGGCTGTTCTCAAAAAAAGGACATTATCTGAAGAAGAAAGAGAGATAATCAAAAACCTTGGGAAAAACAAGGAGCTTTTTTACAGAGCTTTCACAGTGGCTCGTAACTCTGGGAAATTAGGGGAAACTGAAAGAATAACAAGGGAAAATTTCCTGAATAATTTTCTCCCAGCTGTTAAGGAAATATCAAAACAAGATGAACATATCTCCCCTGATGAGTCAGCTGTCCTAGGAAAATTAGTTAAGTTATTTGAGGAAGAAAAAGATTATTTTTTGCCGAATGATTAATGTTCTGGCTCAAATAAATTGAATCTATCTACATTTTTTCCTTGCAACATTTGCAGCTATTAAAATTGGATCCCATACTGGAGCAAATGGTGGAGCATAAGAAAGATCAAGCTTTTGAATGTCGTCTATACGCATCTTTGCTGCAAGTGCAGTTGCAAACACATCAATTTTCTTTGCCCCTAATGTACTTGGAGCAGTTATTTCCGCTCCTAAAAGTAGATGACTTTCTGCGTCAAAAATAAGTGAGACGGACATTTTTTTAGCTCCAGGATAATAATGTGCAATTTCCATACTTTCAATATTAATGAACTGAGCATCATATCCTAGTTGTTTTGCTTCTTTTTGAGTTATTCCTGTTGTAGCACAATACAAATCAAGTACCTTATAGATAGCTGTACCTACAACACCTGGAAAGGGGGAATCTTTCTTTCCAGCAATGTAAGATCCTGCTATACGGCCTTGCTTGTTAGCTGCTGGAGCTAGAGGGATATACACATTTTTCTTTAGAATTTGATGATAAGAAGAGGCACAATCGCCAGCTGCATAAACATCTGGGATATTAGTTTGCATAAATTGATTTGTAATAATGGCACCATTGGGGAGTAGTTCAAGATTTGTATTTTTGAACATATCTGTTGCTGGAACCACACCTATCGAAATTTGGATTAGATCTGTTGTAATAATTTGTCCGTCGTCTAAAATTACCTTCAAATGAGTATCAGAAATAGGTTCAACTCTCTTAACTCGTTTTTGAAGAATTAGATTCACTCCATAATTTTTTAGTTCTGCTTCCACATATTTCTGGGTTTGGGATCGAAAGATTAATCGTGGTCCGATAACACTGATTTGCTCTCCTTTTATCCCTTGAGCTATGTAAGATTCTAACATCTCCAATCCTATATAACCACTCCCAATAATTACTGCAGAATCAATTGTATTATTCTCTAAAAATGATTTCAAATGCTCTGCGTGATTTAAAGTGTGAACTTTGAAAATTCGAGGGTGATCAATGTCTAAACACGGATCAGATTTAGCTTTAGCACCAGTAGCAATAATCAAATGATCATATGGTTTATTAAACTCTTTAGGACTCTTAAGATCCCTTACTAAAACCATTTTGGCTTCAAAGTCGACTTTAATAACCTCATGAAATAAATGGACTGGAATATTTCTATGTTCTTCAAGTTTTTCTTTTGTAAGTGTAATTAATTGATCTAAATTCTTGACCTCATCTGCGACATAATAGGGTATTCCGCATGCACCATAGGAGACATATTGGTCTTTTTCGTATACATCAATTTCCCAATCAGAATGGATCCTACGGATTGCACTTGCAGCACTTAACCCTGCAGGGTTACCACCAATAACTACAACCTTCATTTTTCTTCCTCGACGCAGATAATTCACTTCTTTAAAGATACTTTAGACAATCTCTCGTTTAATATCAGATTTCGCTTTAATGTGTTCCTGTTTCCAGTATGGATCACGGATATAAAGATAAGCCCCATGTGCTGCTAGGGCTCCTTGAGCAGCTGCCAATGTAGCTAGCTGGTAGGGAGTTACAATATCTCCAGCTGCAAAGACTCCTTCAATATTTGTACGCTGAAGTTCATCAGTTTTAAGGAACTTTCCTTGAAATTCTAGTCCTAGATTGTCAAAAATCTCTGTGTTTGGTTTTAAACCTACCGCGAGAATGACTTTCTCAACATTTAGTTCTATTTTCTCATGGGTGATACCATTCTCTAGAATTACTCCCTCTACTTTACGTTGGCCAAGAATCTCTCTTATTGTTACATTTGTTAGGATTTCGGCAATTTCTTCCTTTTTTACCAGTTCCAAGTTTGATTCCGAAGCTCTGAAATCACTTCGACGGTGTGCTAGATACACTTTCTTAGCAATTTTGTTTAGATCGATGACCGCATCAATAGCGGTGTCTCCACCACCTACAACTAATACACGACGGTTATAAAAGATTTCAGGTTCAGTTACGTAAGGGTATACCCCTCTGTCCTTTTTAGAGAGTTTTGATTCACCAGGGATCCCTAATTCATTAGGTTTCATTCCCGTTGCAATGATAACTGATTTTGCCTGATAGATTGTATCTTCGGAAGTTTCAACCTGAAGGTTCTTGTAAATCCTAGTTACCCGCTCTTTTATGAGATGGACTCCATGATCTGCAGCTTGACGAACCCACTCTGAAACGAGATGTTCTGCACGTATACGAGGCGTCCCAGGATAATTATAGATTTTCTTTTTCGGGTAGATGGTGCTTAATAATCCTCCCCATGTTCCCCCTTCAAAAACTGCTGTGACTAATCCCTTCAATGAGGAAATTATTCCTGCAGAAAGACCAGCAGGACCCCCTCCTACAACTATAACATCAAAATCACTAATTAAACCTACCAAAGTTCAAACCTCCGATGTTTATGAAGAAACAACCTCAAAAATTCTTATTTATTCTAATTCTAAAAGGAATTGTTTAATGGCAAGGGCGTGCTGTGCTAGTTTTGTTTGAGCATACTTCCCTGTCAAGTTCCAAATATTCCTGATCTTTCCTTGTTTATCAACTAAAAAGGTTAATCGGTTTGCCATTCCCCATTCATCGTTTAAGCAACCGTAATTTGTCGTAATTTCCTTTTTTAGATCAGATACTAGCGGGAATGTTAATTGTTGGTCATTTCTAAAGGATTTTAGATCAGATTTATCATCAACTGAAATCCCAAGGACTTCTACATCTAAATCTTTCAGCTCATTGTAAGCATCACGAAATCCTTGTGCTTCAATTATACATCCAGGTGTATTCGCTTTAGGGTAAAAGAAGAGTACTACATTCTTTCTGTATTGAAAATCAGAAAGTATTATTGTTTCATTCTCATCTGTTTCCGCTACGAAGTTGGGAGCAGGATCACCTATTTTTAGAGTTCCATATTGTGTTTCAACTTCTGTCAATGTTTGTGTCTTGGTTGAATAACTGTTCTTGATTCTTCCCCAAACAGGGAGCTCCTTATTACTAGTGGTTATTGTTGGCAGGCATAGAGGACAATCATCTTCATGTGAACTGCCATCAGCTGGGGAGGCAACATGAAACCAAGGGTAAATGATCTTTGAAAGGAGTTCTTTTTCAAATGCTTGAACTTTTGGATCATTTAATCGATCCCAGGGTGTTTCTTGGTATTTCTCATCTAATAAATAGGAAATACTATTGAAGAGGGTATTAATAGTTTCCATTGCTTCATTGTTTATCTCTCCCTCTTTAAACGCTGCACAGATAACATTTTCTGATTTTGTATAGAAAAATAACAATTTTAAAGACCCAATTCCCATACTATGAACTTTAGTGTCTGATTCAGCAAACATTCCTGGCATTGTGGATACAGCTGCTAAAAATGCGGTTAAAAGTTCATCTTTTTTTCCTAACAATCCACACACAGTCCCCCAACATCTGGAATAGATTGGCTGTCCAGAATCCTCATATATTATTAGGTACTCTAGATTAACTCCCTTAGATTCTTTCTTTTTCTTAAAAATATTTAAAACAGTTTTGAGTTTCATATATTCCTCACGTCAATTAATACAATCTTATTAATGTTGTTAGGATTACTTCAAAGCATTTTTGGGAAAATATTTAGGAACATGATTGTAGAATCATTGGCATACATATTGGACAATTTACTTCGTGTTTCTCTTTAGTGTTTGGTAATATACGATAAAACCAAGGATGTATGACTTTCTTAAGCAGTTCTTTTTCAAATAATTGGACTTTTGGATCGTTCAATCTATCCCAAGGAGTTTCTTGATAATCTTTGTTTAAAAATTGCTCAATATCTTCGAAAAGAGCTTCTATGATTTCCATTGTGTTCTCATTTACATTATTTTCGGGAAATGCTAGAGATATAATATTTTGTGATTCTGTGTGGCAAAACATTAGTTTTAAGGATCCAATACTCATATTATGGAGTTGATTGTCTGATTCTGCAAACATCGTTGGCATTGTGGACAAAGCAGCTAAAAATGCCGTCATCAATTCATCTTTTTTTCCCAACATCCCGCATACATTTCCCCAACATTTCGCATAGATTGGTTGTCCAGAATTTTGACAGATAATGACATATTCCAAACTAATCAAGCGATGTTTTTTTCTCTTAAAGACGTCTAATAAAGTAGTAATTTTCATTTACTCATCACATATATCAGAGTCTCTCTAATTAAATTCAAAGTACTCTCCGATTAGATATTAATTCTTAGCAATATATTTTTTTCAATATGAATTTCGTTATCTATCCATCTTATATGAGAATGATGGTAGGTAGATAATTTTTTCAAAACTAAATTTTCAATCCGAAAATTTTAATCACAGTATTTCTAATTTATATTAAGGCGTAAAAAAATGGCAATCTGGGAATGTCGCATGTGTGGATATACCTATGACGAGGAAGCCCAAGGTATTCCTTTTGAAGAGCTCCCCGATGATTGGGTTTGTCCTTGGTGTAGAGCCCCCAAAAAATACTTCGATATTGTTGATTATTAGTAAGAAAGAATGATTAAAATTATTTTTCAATATATTTATTTAAATAGATGAATTCATTTAGTGATTTTCGTTCAGGACGTGTTACTTCACTTTTCTTTTGATAGTCTTTGAAGAAGTCTGGAATTGTATTGGATTTTTTCCCAACGATTATTAAGGTTATCAGATGCATCTCATTAGGAATTTCCAAAAGTTCCTTTACTTTAACTGGATCAAATCCTGCAATTGGATGCGCAACTAAACCTTGATCAGTTAAGTGTAAAATCATTATTGCTGTTGCCATACCAGAATCAAACAGATAATACTGGCGATCACCAATTACACAATCCATGTCGACTCTTGAAAATACTGCAATGATCATACTAGCAGCTTTTGCCCACTGATTTCCTTTCGAAAGACCTTCAGTTTGCAATTTAGTGAGAGTTGTTTTATCATAAACAAATACATATCTCCATGGTTGTTTGTTGAAGCACGAAGGAGCTAATTGAGCTACTCGTGCTGTTTCTTCAATTAGATCTTGTGTAATTTTGACCGGTTCTAATGATCTATATGCTCTTCTTCTCTTAACCAAATTCTCAAATGTCAATCCATTATCACCTAATCTCATGAAAAATTGAATAGAAGTGGATAGAAAATTCTTATTCTATCTTAACAAATCTTTCGTGGGAGGTGTTGCAAATAGGGCATTTGTCTGGGATTCCATCCTCAACGGTATAGCCACAGACTTCACACACATACATCGTCTTTTCTGGGAGATCTTTTCCATCCTCAATCGCTTGTAGTGCTCGTGAATATAATTCATGGTGAATTTTCTCTACTTGATTAGCGAAATCAAAAGTTCGCTCTGCAGCCTTCTGTGTTTCCTCTTTGGCGTCTTCCAAGAATTCAGGGTACATTTTAGTAAATTCATAATGTTCTCCTTCAATTGCTGCCTTAATATTTTCAAGAGTCGTTTTAATTCCACCATAAAGATGTAAATGACTATGTGCATGCACGGTTTCTGCATGTGCAACTGCACGAAAAAGACGTCCTACTTGAGGAAATCCATCCTTTTCTGCCTTTTTTGCATATGCAAGATATTTTCGATTTGCCTGACTTTCACCAGCAAATGCTGCCATTAAATTCTCTTCTGTTTTTCCCATAACTTTCAACTCTATCTTTTATTACAGATATTGAATCAAATTTTTGTTTATAGTCCAAAACTGTTGATTTCTGAACATTCTATATTGGTTCAAGATTATTTATTTTGTATGTTTGTTCTTTTTTCGAACATAAAAACCCACATCCAAACCCATTATTATTTTTAATAACCAAGATTTTGAATTTTTTCTAGAATTCCTTATAATTGGAATTTTCTCAAGTAATATCTGAGTATCAATGTCCTCTACAACTCCTTTTGACCATTTAAGTGCCCTTAAACCATATATAGATAGTAATGGTCTCGTAAACTATGAAAAGTTAAAGAAAGACGAATGGTTAATTGATCAAGTTCAACACCTGAAAACAGCAGACTTACATAACATGAATCAGAACGAAGAGTTCGCATTTTGGTTAAATGCTTACAATATACTTACGATTAAAGGAGTATATATAGAATTAGAGCGAAATCCAAACTGGAAAGGGAATCTTTCTCTCTTCAATAAAATAAGATTCTTCTTTTTAAGAAGATTCAATGTGGCAGGAAAAAAAATCAATTTACGTAATCTAGAGAATAAAATCTTACGGAAACGTTTCAAAGATCCCAGAATTCACTTTGCAATCAATTGTGCTTCAAAATCGTGTCCCAATTTACCTAAGAGACTTTTCGATCCAGAAACTTTAGATAAATTTTTGGATTCACTTACATTAAGTTTCATTAATGATAAGGATCATGTCTTCTTAGATACAGAGAAGGATATTTTATATTTAAATCCTATATTCAAGTGGTATACGAAAGATTTTGAGATTCAGGGTGGAGTGAAAGGATTCATATTGAAATATCTACAGGACGCTGAAAAGTCAATCATTGAAACCTACAAAAAGGCGAGAATCAAATATATAAAGTATGATTGGTCTATTAATGCGCAAGAACCTCCTGAAAACCTTTTGAAAATAGATATTCTTAGCAAAAACTGATATAGTTATGAGTAATCAAATTGATTCATTCATTTCTCCTTTTTCGAATTTAGTTACTAGATGTTCACCTAAGCGGTAAAGAAACATCCCAAGGAAGAAGAAGGATGTTAGAACCATTAGAATCGAGATTACTGAAAAAAGATATGATATCTTATTTGATAAGGAGAATGAATATCCCATCTGGCAGAGATAAGAATTTATTGCAAAACCATCGTTAACAAACCTTAAAGTAGAGGGTAAAATAGGTAAAAGGTTGGGAAGATCAGCTAATACGCCAAAAGTAAGATAATACTTTCCTGTATCATTTAAACTCCCCGATTTCATCCAAAACAATGAACCTAGAATTGCTAAAGTGATTACTGAAGTAGATCCAGCAAACATGGCAATAATAGATTGCCAACAGTGAGGAAATTCATTAGTAGTTAAACATGCACAACAAAATTCTCCATTGGAAATATAGAACTTTAAATGAGGATCCAATGATGGTAAAACTAATTTTATTACAACGAAATGTCCTACTTCATGAGCTAGAGTAAAAGGAAAATAAAGGATATTGAAAATTAACAATGGAAGTGGAGAGAACACGGTACAGATTGGAAGTACGAAAGTGAATGTAATTGAAAATAGAAATTTACTTTTTTTTACAACTAAAAGCGATTCATGTTCTTTTCTTTTCATTATATCCAAATAATTAAACAAATAATCTCAATAATAAGGGTTCCGAAAAACAAAACCTAAAGATAATATATCTAGTTTAACAATTGTTAATTAGAATCAAACTAATCATAGAGGGAAAAGAATTGAATTCTAAGTTCGAAAAATATAATCTTGATCAAAAAACTCTTGGTATAATAAGAATAGCGATGGGTTTTGTGTTCCTTTGGCCATTCTTAGATAAAATGTTCGGTTTAAGGTTTGCTACAGCACCTGAAAACTCGTGGCTTGCTGGTGCATCTCCTACACAAGGATTTTTGCAGTTTTATGGTGTAAACCAGAATAGCCCATTCGCCTTCCTCTTCTCCGACACCTTAGGGAATGCATATCAACTAGTAGATATTGCTTATATGGGAATGTTGCTGTTCGCTGGTGTTGGACTCATGTCTGGTGTACTTGTAAGACTATCAAGTATTTCTACAATAATCTTTCTATCTTCAGTATACCTCTCGGAGTGGATAATTGCTCCAGCTCAAGGTACTATGGTATTTAATCCTTTAATCGATGAACACATTATCTATATTCTAGTACTATTATTATTCATTATAGTGCCAGTTGGGAATTACCTTGGCTTAGGCGAAAAATGGTCAAAACTTTCTTTCGTAGAGAAATATCCAATCCTAAAATAGAGATACTCCCTTTTTTTTTTTCAATTTTTGAATCAAGAATAATTTCATTATTATTACTTTTACTTGCTACAATCTATATTATATTTTGAAGCAGGATCTACCATTAGATAGAATGGTATTATTTTCACACATAACAATTGTTTAATTTTGACCTGCGTAGAATAATTATTATAAATAATCATCAGCTATTATGTATCGGAATAGTTGGAGATATTACTCTACCTATTGAATCAAAGAATCCTTGAATAGATCGTCAAGATACTAGATTAAGTAATCAGTCTTATTGCTAGCATCTGCTTAAAAAGATTGACTAAGAATCTTTACAAGTCAGATAAATCTTTTGTTGTTATTATTAGAAAATATCTCATCTTTAATAGTTAACAATTGAAAAATTACACAAGGTTCGCTAATTAGTGATTTTAGTTATCAGATCTTATGATTAAGAAGTAACTATAAAGTGAAAACGAATCAGCGAAATAGAAAACAAAGTTAAAAGCCTAGTCATTAAATTGAAGCACAACTAAGAAAAATATTGATTGGAAGTCTAAACTTCACAAAGAGGAAAGAAAATGTTAAGAAGCCAACGGAAGCCCATATTACCTCCTCCAACTACTGATAAGGAGTATGTCGTGACGATACTACCTGAACAGTGTGATGGATGTGAATTATGTGTGGAGTTCTGTCCAACAGACGTATTGGAGATCGATATGGAGGCATACAACTCAAGAATGTTACACCCTGCGATTGCTGTTAAGCCAGATGAATGTGTAGGGTGTCAACAGTGTGAGCGGATCTGCCCCTCTGTCTCAATATTTGTAACTGAGATACAATTACTACAGGAGGAGAGTTCATGAGTAGTGATAATAATGGAAAGCTAGTACTTACTACTGGAAATTATGCGAGTGCTGAAGGAGCTATTGCGGTTGGCTGCCGCTACTTTGGAGGGTATCCCATTACTCCATCCTCAGAAATTGCCCATTATATGTCAAGACGTCTTCCTCAAGTTGGTGGTACCTTCATCCAAATGGAAGATGAACTAGCTTCGATTGTTTCGGTAGTAGGAGCTTCCTACGCTGGTGTTAAAGCAATGACTGCGACATCTGGTCCTGGATTGTCCTTAATGGCGGAAACTATTGGTTTAGGATTCATGTTGGAAGCACCTATGGTAGTTATCACTGTGATGCGAGGGGGACCTAGCACTGGACAACCTACTAAAGCCTCACAATCTGATGTTATGCAAACACGATACCTTTCACATGGGGATTATGAGATGATCGTTCTTGCTCCAGGTACAGTTCAAGAATGTTACGATTTCTCTATATATGGTTTTAATTTAGCTGAGAAGTATCGAACACCAGTTATTATTGCATCAGATGGCATAGTAGGTCAAATGATGGAACCTGTAAGGTATCACTCAAATTTTGAAGTTATCAACCGAAAACCTCCCCAAGTTCCTCCAGAGGAATACAAACCATTTGAAGTTCTCGATGAGGACTTGGTTCCAGGTATGGCTACAGCTGGAACAGAATATAACTTTTATGTAACAGGGTTGACTCATGATGACACTGGAAGTCCAGATATGACTCCAGAGAGAGCGATAAAGCTTATTACACGTCTTTGTGATAAGATTAGAAACGCGAGCGTTGCGATTAATGAATACGTCCCATGGGAGGAACAACATTTAGATGATGCCGAGACGGTTATTTTATCTTATGGTATTAATTCAAGAGGCGTTCCCGAGGCAGTTGAACGTGCACGCAAAGAAGGCCATAAGGTCGGTTTAGTGAGATTAAGAACGTTGTGGCCTTTTCCCGAAAAACTCATGGAAAAATTAGGTCAGCTTGGCTTGAAAAAAGTGATTGTTAGCGAAATGAATTATGGTCAAGTGATCCGAGAAGTTGAACGATTCCGACATCTTGGATTTGAAGTAACTGGTAGTTTAGTACCAACAACCATTCCCTTCAGTCCACGGTTTATTTATGAGGAGTTGCTAAAGGAGGTTTAAATATGACAACAACAGATAAAATTCCAGCTCCAAAAAGTTCTGACGAGATCCCTGAGGATCATCCCTTACATGAAAGGTTAAACTTACATCGATTTATCTTTTGTCCTGGTTGTCTGATCGGATCAGCAATAACATCTATAACTAGCTGTTTTGCAGAAAGAGGTCTCACATCTAAAGATTATGCAGTGGTTTCAGGTATTGGTTGCACTGGCCGATCTAGTGGATGTTTTAATTCTCCTGCTTTTCACACAACGCATGGGAGAGCTATTCCCTTTGCTACAGGGTTGAAACTGGCAAATCCTAATCTTGAAGTAGTTGTTCTTTCAGGAGACGGAGATCTTTTTGCCATTGGTGGGAATCATTTCATCCATGCCTGTAGAAGAAATGTAGAAATAACCGTTCTGTGTATAAATAACAATGTCTATGGGATGACTGGAGGTCAATGTGCTCCGACCACTCAGATAGGTGACTTCACAACAACCACTCCTTATGGGAATATTGAACCTCCATTCAATTTAGTTTCATTAGCAGCAGCTTCAGGGGCAAGTTATGTTGCCCGTTGGCCTGGATATGACACTATCAGATTAAGAAACAGCATTTTAAAATCATTTGATAATCCAGGATTTAGCTTCATCGAAGTGCTTGCTCCATGTTTCACCCAATACGGTCGCAAGAACAAGCTCGGTGACGCTGTCCAGATGTTAGACTGGATAAAAAATCAAGTGAGGATAAAAACTGATTGGCCACCTCATGAAGCTACATTTGACTTCAAACAGGGGAAGATAATCTGCGGGGAGTTTGTTGATGCGCCAAGGGAGGGTTTTAGTCAGAAGGTTCAACATCTTCGAGATGTGGCTCAAAAGAAGAAATAATGATATTAAGTGATAACAATGACTGAAAGTGTAGATCAACCAACTGAAGAATCTAAAATTGGTGTTTTTCTCTGTAAATGTGGGAAGAATATTGGTGGTACCGTTGATATCGATGAAATAGCTAAAGAAGCAGAGCAGTTACCAGGAGTAAAACTCGTTCAGGTAAACACCTATACTTGTTCAGATCCAGGACAAGTTGAAATTGAGGAAGCAATTAAAGAACAAGGAATAGAAAAAATAGTTGTATCAGCCTGTTCCCCAAGATTACATCTTCCAACATGGAAAAACCTGTTAAAACGTGTTGGAATGAACCCAGAAGTAGTCGAGGTTGCTAATATCAGAGAACATTGCTCTTGGGTACATCTTCATGAGAAAGAAGAAGCGACCTTAAAAGCAAAAGAATTAACTGAAATGGCAATAGCCAAGGCCGAGTTACTCGAGGCTGTTGACGAAATCGTAGTTCCTGTTGAGAAAAGGGTATTGATCATCGGTGGAGGAGTAGCTGGGATTCAGGCAGCGTTAGACTTAGCTGATGATTATCAAGTCGTCATGGTTGAGAAAAGTCCGACGATTGGCGGAAAAATGGCTTTAATTGACAAAACATTTCCTACAATGGATTGTTCTATTTGTATCCTTGGTCCAAAAATGGCTGATGTGGGTAATCACCAGAATATCGATTTAATTGCAAGTGCAGAAGTAACAAATATTGAAGGATATGTGGGGAATTTTGAGGTTACAATTAAGAAGCAAGCACGCTATGTTGACGAGGATCTTTGTACAGCATGTAATGATTGCATAGATATCTGTCCTGTAAACGTCATTGACGAGTATTCTGGTAATCTAGGTTGGAGAAAAGCAATATATATTCCATATCCACAGTCTGTCCCAGCAGCTTACTTGATAGATACCGATAACTGCCTTGGACTTTCCCCTTTAGCATGTGGAAAGTGTGCTGGCACATGTGATAAAGAAGCTATTAATTACGAGGATACTGAAAAGACATATACCTATAAAGTTGGTTCAATAATTGTAGCAACGGGTTTTGAGATTTTTGATGCCTCTAAGATCCCTGAATACGGATGGGGACAGTATCCTAATGTTGTAACAACTTTCGAATTTGAACGTTTGATTAATGCTGCTGGTCCTACCTCGGGAGAACTTGTTAGGCCCAGTGACCTTAAACCTCCTAAAAGTGTCGCATTTATCAATTGTGTCGGATCACGAGACGTTCGATTCAACCCATACTGTAGTAATTTCTGCTGCATGGAAGTTATAAAAGATAGTCTACTCATCAAAGAACACTGGCCTGAAGTAGATATTTCTGTTTTCTATATGGACATTAGAGCCTTTGGTAAAGGTTTTGAGGAGCTTTACACTCGTTCTAGAGAGGAAGGAGTTCATTATATCCGTGGACGTCCAAGTTTGATAGAAGAGAATCCTGGAGATAATAATCTCTTTGTATCTGTAGAAGATACTCGGTCAGGAAAACTTCTTACTAAAGAATTCGATCTAGTTGTACTTTCTGTTGGGGCGGAAGGTTCTGCATATCCCATACCATTTCCTGTCTCAAGAGATCCTAAAGGGTTCTATATTGAAGCTCACCCCAAATTAAAACCCGTTGATACTCCAACTGATGGTGTATTCATTGCTGGCGGGGCAGAAGCTCCAAAAGACATTCGTGAGTGTGTTACTCAGGCTAGTGCTTCAGCAGGAAGAGTTACACGATTACTTACTAAAGGAGAGTTTAGTGTTGAACCCCTGTTTGCCTATGTAGATACCGAACTGTGCAATTCCTGTGGAACATGTGCAAAACGTTGCCCATACAATGCTATTAGTGTGGATACGAAGAAAAAGACTCCAGCTCATGTCAACCCCATCTTGTGTAAAGGATGCGGAACCTGTGCCGCAGATTGTCCAAAAGACTGCATTACCATGACTAACTTTACTGACGCGATGATCCTTCGACAAGTAGACATTGCCCTAAGAGATAACGCTTCAGAGAAGGTGATGATCTTCGCTTGCAATTGGTGCTCGTATGGAGGCGCTGATCTTGCTGGAACAAGCCGAATTCAGTATCCAACCAATTCCCGTATAGTTAGGACTATGTGTTCTGGACGTGTCGATGTTGACTTCATCAAGCGGGCTTTTGAACGAGGTGCAGGTGCTGTAATGCTGACTGGGTGTCATCCTCAAGACTGTCATTATATCTCTGGAAACGATTGGGCATTGAAGCGTGAGAGAAAGATTCGTCGCTGGATGAAGAAACAAGGTATCGCTGATGAGCGCTTTATCATTGAATGGATGTCAGCTGCTGAGGGCAAGAAATTTGCTGATGTCGTCACAGAGATGAGTAAAATTGCTCGTAAAAATCATGAGGTTGCTCACAAAGAAGCAAAGGCTGCTGCCTAAATACAGATTTTTCAAATTTAACTAAAAGGATTGGGAGTTTTCTTTTCTTCTATTCCTAAGATAACTGTACAAAAAAAGGGAGATCAGAACCCTAAAAAGGGTCTCCAAAATCCGTATAATAAGCTTCTATTCCCCGAAATCAAAAAAGCTTTCTTCTACCATCTCCCAAAGCTCATTTTCTGATAGGGTTAATTTTTCAACAATCATTTTTTGGATTGTTTGGAGGAGCGTGTGGTGCTTTTTTTCATCATTGAGGATGGCCTTGATGATGAGTTTTTCACTTTCATTATCGGTGTTGTCTAATTGTTCCTGATAAGCATCAATTGCTTGCTGTTCTAGCTCAATGTGCTCTGCAATAGCTTTTTTCAGATCTTCTCCGAATTCTTCGGCAACAGAGGGAGTTGGTTTGGTATATATACTCACTAATGCATTTAACATGCCTGCATGCTTTTTTGAATCCAAAGCGATCCCAAGAATTAGTTCCCGAATCAGAATATTTTCCATCCCTTGGACTGCTTTTTCAGCCTTTTCAACTATTGTGTTCTCTATGTTGATTTGTTCTTTGTAGAATTCCACTTTTTCCTGTTTGCTCATTGTATTTAATCCACCTTTCTTGATTGTGGACATTTTTCAAGATTTTTTTTTTAAACGTTTAGCAGAAAAAGGTAGATACTAGAGATATATCAAGTTATAATAATTCAAACCTTTAAAAGGGGAATGAGATATTCGAGAAAAGTTGATGAGGGTTACCCTTGGAATCTAAAAAACAAAATAATGACTGGGAAAATCCTGGTATAATAGGTTACAATAAGGAACCTCCCCATTGCACATTTATCCCCTATCTGGACATACACACAGCTTTAAAGAATAATCCTTCTCTTTCACCATACTATTTGTCCTTAAATGGAATATGGAAGTTTAATTGGGTTAGAAAACCAGCTAATCGTCCTATTGAATTCTATAAAACTGATTATGATGTTAGCCAATGGCGTAACATTGTTGTACCAGGTAATTGGGAAATGCAAGGTTTTGGAATACCCATCTATACCAATATTCTTTATCCATTTGATCCTGCTGATCCACCATTCATTCCACATGATTGGAATCCAGTTGGGTCGTACAGAAGAAGTTTTTTCATCCCTAAAGACTGGGGGGGGCATCAAATCTTTATACACTTTGGAGGGGTAAGTTCTGCAATGTATGTTTGGGTGAATGGTAAGAAAGTAGGTTACAGTCAAGGGAGTAAAACACCAGCAGAATTTAATATCACGAAATATTTACAGAATGGAGAAAATTCTCTCTCTGTAGAAGTTTATAGATGGTGCGATGGTAGTTATCTAGAGGGGCAAGATTATTGGAAGATAAGCGGGATTGAACGTGATGTCTTTCTGTTCTCTGTACCTCCTATTAATATTCGTGATTTCTTCGTACTAGGAGATTTAGATGATAATTACCGAAATGGAATCTTAAGGGGGAGTATTTCTTTGAGAAATCATTTTCAAAAACCTTCAGATAGACATCAAATTCTTCTAACTCTATTAGATGCTGATAAAACCGTATTATTTGAGACTCTAATTAGTAAAGAACTAACAGTTTCTCCAGAGGAAGAGGAACTTGTTTTTTTTGACCATTCTGTAGAGGAACCTACCAAGTGGAGTGCTGAAATCCCCTATTTGTATTCTTGTGTTCTTTCTCTCTTAGATTCATCAGGAAAAGTGATAGAAGTTGTATCATGTAAAATTGGATTTAGAAAAGTGGAGATTAAAGATGCTCAGTTGTTAATTAATGGAAAATCTGTTCTTATAAAAGGCGTGAATCGTCATGAACATGATCCTTTGACAGGACGTACCGTTTCTGAAGAATTAATGATCAAAGATATACAAATAATGAAGCAGTTCAATATCAATGCAGTTAGAACAAGCCATTACCCCAATAATCCAAAATGGTACGACCTTTGTGATGAATACGGGATTTATGTGGTAGATGAAGCAAATATAGAATCACATGGGATGGGTTACGACCTCAACACAACCCTTGGTAATAATCCTGATTGGAAGGATGCACATTTAGATCGCACTATTCGGATGGTGGAACGGGATAAAAACCATCCCTCGGTGATTATCTGGTCTCTGGGCAACGAAGCTGGTGATGGAGTTAATTTCACCGCTACTTACAAATGGATTCAGAAACGAGATCCCTCTAGACCTATCCATTATGAACGAGCGTTACAGGGTTCTAATACTGATATATTTTGTCCAATGTATCCTTTAATTGAAGAATTAGAGGAATATGCAAGAGAAAAACAGACTCGACCTCTTATTATGTGTGAGTATGCTCATGCAATGGGAAACAGTGTCGGAAATCTCCAAGATTACTGGGATATCATTGAAAAATATGATGTACTGCAGGGAGGATTCATTTGGGATTGGGTAGACCAAACATTTCTAAAAGAAAATGAAAATGGGAAATACTGGGCTTATGGAGGGGACATGGGGGATTCCGAGGTATTGAATGATGGGAATTTTTGTGTCAATGGATTAGTTCAAGCTGATAGAAGTTTACACCCCCATATCTGGGAAGTTAAAAAGGTTTACCAATACATTAAGATGTATCCTATCGACTTAACTAGTAGAGAGTTGAGAATTGAAAATAAATATGATTTTCTGAATACTAATGTGTTCGATTTTTCATGGGAAATTTCAGGGGAGGGGAAGAAAATTGCAGAGGGCAGCTTATCATTTGAACTTGAACCTAGGAAATCTCTATCCTTTATAATAGATTGGCCTGAAATTTCACCTGAACCAGGAGCAGAATATTTTCTAAAAATCACGACAAGGACAACTGATCAGACCCCACTCGAAGTCCCTGTAAGGCATATTGTAGCTTGGAATCAATTTAAATTACCTATATATCAAGCTCCAAAGAAGATTGAGCATACGCAATTACCAGAAATTAAGTCTATGAATGAAAATGAGTCACTTATTACAATTACTGGAGAAAAATTCGTTATTTGCTTTGATAAAACGAAAGGAGTTATTAATTCCTTTCAATACATGAATAAGGAATTAATTTTGGATGGTTTTCTTCCTCACTTTTGGCGTTCTCCAACTGATAATGACATAGGGAATGGGATGCCAGATCGTTGTGATGTGTGGAAAGAGGCAGGAAAAAATCAGAAAATCAATTCAATTACTGCCTCTAAGATTGATGATAAGTCTGTCATTGTTGAAGTATATTCAACTATTCCTGCTAATGGCTGTAAATACCATACAAAATATACAATCCTTGGGAGCGGAGATGTTTTAGTTGATAATGAGATGACTTCAGTTGATACAGATCTTCCTGAGCTTCCTCGTTTTGGGATGACCTTGACTCTACTAGGTGAATTCAGGAATATTTCTTGGTATGGTCGCGGGCCACATGAAAGTTACTGGGATAGAAAAACAGGGGCAGCCATTGGGATTTATTCGGGGACAGTGTGGGAACAATATCATCCATATGTTCGTCCTCAGGAAAATGGAAACAAAACAGACATTCGTTGGATAGCTCTATCAAATGATGAGGGATTAGGATTGTTGGCTGTAGGATTACCCTTATTATATGTTTGTGCTTATCAATTTGGAATGGAGAAATTAGATTATATAGAAGGAGTAAATCGGCATTTATATGAAATTACACCTGAAGACATTATTACTCTAAATCTGGATTATAAACAGATGGGTGTTGGAGGAGATAATAGTTGGGGTGCGCCTGTTCATTCAGAATATACACTCCCAGCGAAGAACTATTCTTATAAATTTCGGTTGCGCCCTTTTTCCTCTGAAGACGAACCAATTATAAAATTAAGCAGACAGGTGTTCTAGATTATTGAAACTACGCGAAAGAGGAGAGCTAATAATTCGTTCATGGAAATCATTTAGTAAAAAGAATTTATAAATTTGTAAAAGCCTTTTTTTAATCAAGCTAAATACTGAAAAAACAGCTTAATACCTTTTAAGAATAGGATGTTTGGTGAATGGTATCCATAGCAAAGAAAATATTAGAAGATCATCTTGTTGAGGGAAAATTTGAGATCGGAGAAGAAATTGGTATTCGTATTGATCATACTCTGACTCAAGATGCCACTGGAACGATGGCATACCTTCAATTTGAAGCAATGGGTCTTGATAAGGTCAAGACAGAATTATCTGTGTCAATTGTAGATCATAATACGTTACAAACAGATTTTAAAAACCCTGATGACCATCGGTATCTACAATCAGTCGCAGCAAAATATGGCATTATGTTTTCTAGACCTGGTAATGGTATCTGCCATCAAGTTTTTCTCGAGCGTTTTGCGAGACCAGGAAAGACAATGATTGGTTCTGATTCGCATACTCCAACAGCTGGTGGAATGGGTGCAATTGCAATCGGTGCTGGTGGTCTTGATGTTGCTGTAGCAATGGGTGCGGGTCCATTTTATCTCAAAACACCGAAGATGGTAGGAGTCAAACTAACTGGATCTTTACCAGATTATGTTACTGCCAAAGATGTAATCTTAGAAGTTCTCAGGAGGATATCAGTAAAAGGTGGTGTTGGTAAAATCCTAGAATACTTTGGTTCAGGAGTGAAAACACTATCAGTTCCCGAGCGAGCTACTATTACAAACATGGGGGCTGAAACTGGAGCAACAACATCAATTTTCCCCTCTGATGAAATCACGCGTGAGTTTCTTAAATGGCAAGAAAGGGAAGATCAATGGATGGAAATTCCTGCTGGAAGCGATGATGATTTTGATGAGATAATAGAGATCAATCTTTCTGAACTGGAACCCCTTGTTGCTAAACCCCATTCTCCAGGTGACGTTATTCCTCTATCTGAAGTTGAAGGAATGAAGGTAGACCAAGTAGCAATCGGATCTTGCACTAATAGTTCATTAAAAGACATGTTAACTGCTGCAGCTCTTCTAAAAGGACGGAAAATCCATCCAGACACAGTTTTAGGTATTTCTCCTGGATCACGTCAAGTGTTAATGCAATTATCAAAAGATGGTAGTTTGGCTGATATGATTACCGCAGGAGCTCGGATTCTTGAGACTGCTTGTGGTCCATGCATTGGCATGGGTTTTGCTCCTAAGACAGATGCAACAATTGCCCGTACTTTCAACAGGAATTTTTATGGTAGAAGTGGAACAAAAAGTGCAAATGCATATTTGGTCAGTCCAGAAGTTGCTGTGGCTGCCGCTGTTTTTGGAGAGTTCACAGATCCCCGAAAATTAGGAGACTTTCCAAAAATTGAAATTCCCAAATCAATTGAAATCGATGACTCAATGATTCTTAAACCATCTGACAAACCTGAAGAGGTCGAGATAATCCGAGGCCCCAATATTGCCCCATTACCAGAATTCCAAGCGCTTCCTGACGATTTTCAATTCAAAGTGCTCATTAAAACAGAAGATAACGTCACTACGGATCATATCATGCCTGCAGGAGCAAAGATTCTACCTCTAAGGTCTAATCTTCCTGAAATTAGTAAGCATGTGTTCGAGCAGGTCGATCCAACATTCCCCGAGCGAGCTCTTGAAAGTAAAGAGGAAGGCGGGGGAATCATAATTGGCGGTGAGAATTACGGTCAAGGTTCAAGCAGGGAACATGCAGCACTTGCTCCAATGTATCTAGGAATAAAGACCGTCCTTACGAAGTCCTTTGCCCGTATTCATCGGGACAACTTAATTAACTTCGGAATTCTTCCTTTATCTTTCGCAAACACAGCGGATTATGACAAAATTAAAGAAAATGATATTTTAGAGATTAAAGGAGTGCGTAAAGCCTTAGAAGAAAATCAAACCATTATCATCCGAGATGTTACCCAAAGATTTGACATAGAAACTTCATATGATCTTTCAGAGCGTGATCGCAAAATACTCCTTGCCGGTGGAAAATTAAGTTATATATAATTCCTTCCAATCTCCCTCTTTATTTAAAAAAAAATATTGATGTGACAACAAAGAAAAAAGGAAAGAAATGGAAAATTAAGCATTTCACTGATAACTTTGCCATTTCTGGTCAATATTGGGATCTTGGAGCGTTTCCATTATATATTTGGCATATTCTTCTCCAGTTGCTCCTGTATCTCTGCCTGTTATGACAAACTTCTTTTCATACTGAGAACAGATCTCAATAGCTTTGTCAAGTCTGTCTGCCTTCTCTGTGAATCCAATATGGTTCAATAACATCGAAGCTGCCTTAATGATACTTGTAGGGTCTGCGTAGTCCACCCTGCCATCTTCAACCATTCGAAGAGCAGAACCGTGGACAGCTTCAAACATCGAATATCGTTTTCCAATATTAGCGGCCCCTGCAGTTCCTAAACCCCCTTGAATCTGAGCTGCTTCGTCGGTAACAATGTCACCATACAGGTTTGGAGCAGTAATCACTCGGAACGAGCTCTGTCGAGCAGGATCGATGAGTTTTGCGGTCATGATGTCAATATACCAATCGTCCCATTCAACCTCTGGATAGTCTTTAGCAACTTCTTCAGCAATTGCAAGGAATTTACCATCTGTTTTCTTGACAACATTGGCCTTTGTGACTACAGTAACTTTATTGATATTGTTTTTCTTTGCATAATCAAACGCTGCTCTGATAATACGGTCAGAACCCTGATTAGTAATCACTTTGAAGTCTATGGCCAGGTCATCGGAGACATCAACACCTTTTGAACCAAGAACGTATGCTCCTTCTGTATTCTCACGATAAAACATCCAATCGATGTTCTTTTCGGGAACACGAACAGGACGAACGTTGGCAAAGAGGTCTAGTTCTCGACGCATTGCCACATTAGCACTCTCAATATTTGGCCAACCATACTTATTTCCTTTCCACGGAGTGGTGGTTGGACCTTTGAGGATGACGTGGCATTTCTTTAAATCTTCCAAAACATCATCAGGAATCGCTTTCATCACTTTTGCTCTGTTCTCGATGGTTAAACCTTCAATATTTCGGATTTCGATTTTTCCTGACTTGATTTCATCCTTTAAGAGGAAGTTTAAAACAGCCACAGCGTGCTCAGTGATTTTAGGCCCGATACCATCTCCACCACAAGCACCAATGATGATCGGTTTTAATGTGCTGTAATCTGTCCAATCAGGCTCTTTTTTCATCCTTTCTACGCGTTCTAACTGTTCCCTTACCAATTTTTCAAAATGCTCTGTTGCTTTTTTCACATATTCTTCAGACATTATTTATCACCTTTACGATTTTAATAATTTTAATTTAATTGATTTATCTTTAAACCTTAGTAAAAAGAAAAGGGGGGACTTTTCTCCTAGTTTTCTGTACTAAACAAGATCTCATCCCACGGTTGTCTATAAAGAGCGGCTCTCTGTCTTTTCTGATCAAAGATATGCCCCATCATTCCAATAGATCGGCCAAGAACGAATAATCCGTTGAGTAACTCGCTATCGATAACATCTTGTATTTCATCATCAGTTAAACCAAGATTTAAGAGGAGATCCAAGAAACAGATCCCAATACATCCGTCAACATTGAGGATAAGGTTATTTCGCTTTGCAGTAGTAATTTTTTCTACTTC
This sequence comes from Candidatus Heimdallarchaeota archaeon, assembly GCA_020353515.1. GTDB lineage: Archaea > Asgardarchaeota > Heimdallarchaeia > Hodarchaeales > Hodarchaeaceae > Hodarchaeum. Next base: position 3,853,125 of record CP070695.1, on the reverse strand, counting down.
TAAGGAAAAATCAAGATGAGGATGTGTCTCAAAGTGTTTGAAAACGAATTCCTTTAGGAGTGTTACACGAACATCAGGATTCTGGACAGATTTTATCCTATGGCCGATACCAGGAATATTTATTCCGACAACGTTTTTCATGTAGTCAACGAAATCTACTGGTTTCGAGCCTTTATCAACAGCTTCCTTGATGTATTTCGCTGCATCAGAGATGGCACCACCAAATCGTGGACCTATTGTTAAGATTCCACTCGAAAGCGAAGACATAAGATCTCGACCAGCGCGAGCAGTTATTATTGCATTATGGGCACCACTAACAGCTGGTCCATGATCTGCAGTTAATTTTACAACCATTTCGATGTAGTCTTGGGCATATTGTGGTAACTCCCTTTTGAACCAGAGTAAACCTATTGTATACCCAATCGATTTATTTTCCCTAATAATTCTATCAAGACCAACACCTGCAAACATTGGAACGTCTCCTCGCTCATCACTGATTGTACATACAACATCGGTTGGTCTTCTTACAATACCTTGTCTAGAAGCTTGGGCATAGTCCATAGGTAATTTTGGAGGTTCAAATTCATCGATGGGGTCAATCTTTCCTTCAGCTTTCAGTTTTTCAAAGGTTTCCTTGATCTTGTCACCGAAATCGTCATAGGAATCAGGAACGATTACTCCGACTTCCGCGAGAGCTTTATTCTTTGCGCTAGCTGTTTCCATCTCACTACCAGCCATTGCACCTGCATGTCCGAATTGTAATCCAGATGGGAGGATACTAGCTGCTGTACCAATACACCACATCACTAGGGGTTTAGTGATACGACCATCTTTAACAGCATTGACAATATCTATTTCTCCTGTACCACCAACTTCACCAAGACAAACCATCATCTTTATCTTAGGATTAGCCTCGTACCGAAGCAGATGATCCAATAGGGTCGATCCAGCATAGCGGTCACCACCGATAGCTATTCCTTCATAGACACCATCGGAGTTCTGAGAGATTGCAAAATTCATTTCATTACTCATACCTCCGCTTTTTGACACGAATCCAACACTACCTGGACGATAGAGTTTAGAAAGAACAACATTTTCTATTGTTCCGGCTGTATTACCAATTTTGAATGCCCCTGCTTGTATTCCGCCCACAGTCGCAGGACCAATTATTACTTTTCCTTTACTCTGGGCTAACTTATGCATTTCACGGCTTTGGCGTTCAGGGATTCCCTCTGCAATAACAGCTACAGTCTTGATGGTATCAGCATTCAACGCTTCCATTGTTGTTGGATACGCAGAGCGAAATGATGAAAAGTTGATTAAAACGTCGGCATCAGGATGTTTTTTGATTGCGAGTGCAAGTTTGCGATAAATTGGTATAACAATTTCTTTCCCACCCCAAAACACTTTATGGTAACCGATTGCCCCTGCTTGACTCGGTCTGATTACTGCAGCGACCGAAGGAGTTTCTCTTTTACATACAAAGTCAAAATCAAGCATTCGTTGAATGGCATTACGTTGAAAACCGTAAATAATTGCCTTAGTATTCCGATTAAATAGTTCAACTGTCATTTTCTAATCTCCTTTAACTAGCTCCAAGGATAATGGAACAATCTTTGTCATATGTGTATATCTATCAAAGACTTCAATAGGAACCCCTATTTCTTGACCAACATCCTTCATCAATTTCAATCCTTCTTTTTCATTTGGCCCACCTCGCCGGACGTAGATTTTAACATTAGCATTACGCAACTTTTCTGCAGATTTACGTAAGGCTGCTACAATACCCATAAAGGTTGCTTTCACATCAGTGAAATTCGCAATTCCACCACCTATAAGTAAAATCTTGGGGCGTCCTTGAGGATCAGGTTTTTCCGTGATAACATCAATGATCGTCTGGGCGTAAAGTTCTGTATGCTCTCGATTAGGGTTTCCTGAATATTCTCCATAATTGCCTAATTCTTTAGAAAACCCCATATCAGCGATAGTATCTGTGTACACGACAGATCCACCGCCCCCTGCTACCATCGTCCATACTCGGGCGTCTCTGTTCAAGATGGTAAATTTTAAGGAAGCTCCAGTTTTTTCATCCAAGTCAGAAATAAATTGTTCCTCTTTAGATAATTTTTGTCCAAAAGCCCTTGGAAACTCAATAGGATTATCTGGATTTCCCCAAGTATCTATATGTAAAAAACTAGCAGTATCATCAAGTTTGGCTTTTAAATCTAAAGGAACTATCTTTTTGTCTTCAGTGATGGCGAAAGGATTTATCTCTAGAAAAGCGAAATCTTGGTCGACATAGACTTGATAAACTCCTTTGATAAATTGTATAAGTTCATTTCTCAAGTTACCTAAATCTGGAAGCTTACTTGCTAGATCAAAAGTTGAAATATCAGTTCCAATTGGGACAGGAATATGTATTACTTTATCCCAGTTTTCCTCAACGAAAATACCTCCTTCGAAAGAAAAGTGAATAATATCATTTTCCATATCAGAAGTTATTGAGACATAAAATTCTTTCTCGTGTGGAATGAATGGTTCAACTAGAAATCTATTGAGAGTACCTTTAATACCATCAATTTCCACTCCTTTATTTAACCTATCAGAACAGAAAGATTTCAGTCCATCAAAATCCGCGTCTAATAGCAATAATTTTGCTTTACCACGCTTTCCAAAAAGTTGATCAGGCTTTGCTACAAGCTTATCAGTTTTAAGCCAAGGATTGGCGGTGACTAATTTATTCCAATCAGTATCAGGCGTAATTACCGCGAGTTTCCCATGATAATTATATTCAGGGAAATATTTTGGTAACTCTAACATAAGTAATTTCTTTGCTGAAAATTCATATATTGACTTTTGTGCCATATTCTTTCCTCTCTAAATCTACTTAAGAAATATAATATAGAAAAAGGCAGGAAGTAACGTACATTTTGAATTTCCCTCTTATTTACTTACGAGGGAATTCTAGAGTCTAGTTATAAAAAATTGACAAGTCAATAAGAATTTTATTATAAAAAATGTAATCTACATTCTAATTACATTTACGTTTTATTGTGGTTAGAAATAGAATATTAAGTGAAACCTGCTTATTCTTGCTTCTCATAAAGCATTGGAGGAAAAATTATTATAAAATAATGGAAATTACGGATTTAGTAGGGATGATACTTATGACTTACAAGGATATAGCGTTAGCATACGGGGATGAAATGATTTCCCATTTTATCCCAGCTGATCTGAATGTACGAGTTCTGGAGCCCGAGAAAGCAAAACGAACTTTCACAGATCTCCAAGCTCGTTTTGATGAAATCATCAAAAATCCAGTTGATTCACCCCCTTTAGAGGAAATGGTGAAAAATCGGCAAAGACCGAAAATAATGATTCTTGTGGATGATGCAACAAGGCCAAATAAGCACACGAAGATTTTACTTCCAATGCTTTTAGAAAAACTGTTCGATTATGGAGTAGATAAAGATGACATTCGTATTATGATTGCAAGTGGATCCCATAGTCCACCAAGTGATGATTTACTTGAAAATAAAATCCTTGGTTCTGAAATTTATAATGCGTGGAAAGAATATGTCTTAATCCACAAGCAAGCGGAAAACTGTAAGAATATTGGAACATCATCGCTGGGTACACCTATTGAAGTAGACATTGATGTGTTGGAATCTGGTTTAGTCATTGCAGTCTCTGATAGTGAATACCACTATTTCGCTGGAGTAGCAGGAACCGTAAAATCTTTCTTTCCAGGATGTGCAGGAAAAGAAACCATTGCCAGGAATCATCCTCAAATGTTTGATAAGGATCACGGGTTTAAACCTGCATGTAGACTCGGAAATACCGAAGGGAATCCTGTCATCCAAGATATGATAGAGATGGCAAAAAAAACTAAAAAGATGGTACCTGTCTTTGATATTGATGCGGTGATGGAAGGAGACGACATAGTTATTCTGAATGCAGGAGATATCAACTCTTTACATGAATTAGTTCTAGAAACTTTAAAGCCACTAAGGATTGTAGAGGTGGATGAAGGTGCTGACCTTGTCATTGTATCTACTGGAGCATTGAGTATCAATTTGTATCAAGGTGGAAAAGGATTTCATGCTGGTTGGAATGCAGTAAAAGAAGGTGGGGACGTGTTGTTACTTGCTCACTGCCCCCTAGGTCATGGGTCTCAGAATTACAAAGATACGATGGAAGAAATTAAAGGTATGGAACTTGATGAAGCGATGGATCATGTGATTAAAACTAAATGTAGTATTGATAATTTTAAGATTGGTAATCAGAAAGTAGTCGATTTAATACGCATCTTACAACGATGTACTTGTCACATGATTACTGAGATGGATAAAGACGAGCTCGAAGAGATTTTCCAGATAAAATATGTTCCACGAACAGGTGATGTTCAGGAAAGCCTTCTTGCATGGATTCAGAAGTACAGAGAAGAAAAGAATCAAGATCCCCTTGTCTACATACTCCCAGATGCAGGAAATTATATTGATGTGAAGAATCGGTAAAATGAGATTCTTACTCACAATTTCTTTTTTTTCCTAGTAGTGAAATTTCAATTGTTTTGGATTAGGTGTTTTCTATAGTTTCTAAATGATCATAATGTTCAACAGTGAGGTTTTCATTTTCAAAATATTCTGCATGTTTTCCAACTTGTATATAAGCTGAGCTAGACAACTCAGGATCCCTTTCATCAAGGACTCCAGCTTGTTCCTTGGAAGACCAGTAAGTGATTACTTTGAATTGTTTCTTTTCTTGATTATACATAACTACTGTCTTTTTCCATCCCTTTTGTTCCTTTAATGCTCGATAATTCTCTTCAACTAGAGTTTTTCGGATTGATTCTAGATTTTCAAAAGCGATTTCTCGTGCTGGTACTGTAATAATGCGAATAAACATAAAATCACCTGAATTCTACGAATTAAGATTAGTAGTCCCAGTTAGGTTAATAGAGTTACTATTTCTCTATTTCAATCCATTTTTTTGTTTTTAGTTATTATTCCCTCAGGAATACTCAGCCTGAATTATTATGAATTTTACTTTGTGTTTGAAAAATAGCCACTTTTTTCCAACAAATAATTTAAGATACTATTCTCGACATGTCCATATATTCCACAGAGTTATTAGCTTACGATAATCGTAGAAATTAATAGTTTTATGTGTGATGTGAGCAAAATATGGGAACTGAACTTTTTTCTGAAAGCAAATTTGCAAAATTTTTGCCAAAACATAGTAAGAAGAGTGCTCTTTGGTGGGTTCTTCAGCGAATAACAGGAGTAATGTTATTTTTCCTGATCCTATTTCATATGCTGGTAAACCACTATTTAAGTGCTCATCTTCCACTAGATATAGTCGAAACATATGGTATTGCATCATTCCAAGCTGTTCGATGGAAGATGATTAATTTTCCTTTTTACTTCTGGATATCGGTATTATTCGTTTTAACAGTTGTTTTTCACATGTTAAACGGATTTAGAACGGTCACACTTGATTTAGCCCCTGGAAGAGTGAGTAAAAGGTTACTCGCAATAGTACTCCTACTTATTGGCTTTTTATTGGTAGTTTATGCGTTCTTCCTAAATTATACGGTGATGGTTGCATAAGGTGAAGTAAATGACAAAAGTCACAGTTGAAGATTCACAAATTGAAACAAGCAGTAAAGCATCTAATTTCCTCTCTTGGTTCAATCCATTTTCTCGTGGAATGGGTATGTATGCATGGCTTTTCCAGAGGATAACTGGATTATGCCTTCTAATCTACGTTTTTATTCATATGTCAATCATCGGTTTGATGTTACTCGATCCGTTCCTAGGATTTCAAGCGGGAGAATTATATAATACAGTAGTTCATGCAATGAATCAAAATCTCTTTGACACTGGAGTTGAATTGTTAAATCACATGTTGTCTATTGGATTCTTCATTGATGCTGGAGTAATGGCTTTAGGAATATATCATGGTGCTAATGGAGTAAGAGTGGTTTTATTTGACCTCGGTATAGGAATCCGTCATCAAAAGATGATATTTTGGATATTTCTAGTTCTTGGAGTTATTACATGGGCTTTAGGCTTATTCCTAATAGCTATTCTTCCTGGAATTGTCGAAATAGGAGGAACCCTTGGAGGTTAGAGTCATGCAAATAAAGAGACATAGTATCTTAGTTGTAGGATCTGGCTTAGCTGGTATGCGTGCAGCAGTAGCCGCTAGAGAAAATGGGGCAGATGTAGCTGTCATTTCAATTTGTCAGCCTGTAAGAAGTCACTCTGTTGCAGCTCAAGGTGGAATTAATGCTCCCCTCGGAAATCATCCTGAGTCTAAAGATGATTCGGTTGAAAGGCATGCTTTTGACACTGTAAAAGGTTCTGATTATTTAGCTGACCAACCAGCAGTAATCAAGATGATTGAACTAGCCAAGGAAACTATTTATGAGTTAGAACACTGGGGCTGCCCTTTTTCAAGATTTGAAGATGGTAGGATTGGTCAAAGGCCTTTTGGTGGTGCAGGATATCCACGTACCTGCTTTGCAGCAGATCGTACTGGGCATTCAATTCTCCATGTTGCCTGGGAAAGATCAGTAAAATTAGGTGTACCTGTTTACGAAGATCGTCTTGTTGTTCGACTCGTAGTAAGAGACCAAAAAGTGAAAGGACTTATCGTATACAATTTCAAAAGTGGTGAACTTGAGATGTGGGAGTGTGATGCAACAATATTTGCCATTGGGGGAGCTGGGCAGATCTATGGGGCTACATCAAATGCCTTAAACTGTACAGGTTTTGGTATGGCTGTCGCATATTGGGGAGGCGTTGCTTTGAAAGATATGGAGTTCATTCAGTTTCACCCAACCACTTTATATGGGAATAACGTTCTAATTTCAGAAGCAGCACGAGGAGAAGGTGGTTACTTACGAAATAACAAAGGTGAGCGTTTCATGGAAAAATATGCTCCAGAAAAGATGGAGCTTGCTCCGAGAGATATTGTATCGAGGTCAATTTACCAAGAAGTACTTGAAGGCAGAGGGTATGGGACAAAAGAGAATGGATATGTTCATCTTGACTTAACACATCTTCCAGCTGAACAGATCCTAGAACGTCTTCCCCAAATCAGAGAGCTAGCTTTACGGTTCAGTGGCCAGGACATGATTAAAGATCCTATCCCAGTTCAACCAGGTTTTCATTACGCAATGGGAGGTATTCATGTTGATGGGAACTGTGCAAGTAAAGAAGTGGAAGGTTTCTATGCCTGCGGTGAAGGCGCATGCATTTCAGTGCATGGTGCAAATCGTCTGGGTGGTAATTCATTATTAGGTTGTGCTGTTTTCGGGAAAGTATCTGGTTTAGAGGCAGCAAAATTTGTAGAAGGAGTGTCTCCATCTCCTGATGCAAAGTATGCAATCTTCGAAGAATTCGTTAAGGAACAAGAAAAACATGATTTCTGGTTCAGTGGTGAAGGTAAGAACGATCCATTCCAGATCATGCAAGAAATGCGTGATACAATGAAGTTGAAGGTGTTTGTTTATCGAGAAGAAGCTCCTTTAGCGGAAGCGCTCAATAAGATCAGGGAACTTAAGAAACGATTCAAAGAAGGTGTTTACCTTAAATCCAAGGACAGATTGTACAATAGGGAGTTAGAGTGGGTCTTGGCTCTCGAGGGAATGTTGGAACTTTCCGAAGCGATTTGTTTAGGTGCTCTTGAGCGAAAGGAATGCCGTGGTAGCCACTGGAGACTAGATAACATGGGAAGAGACGATGATAACTTCCTGAAGCACACGTTGGTAAATTATGTGGATGGTGAAGCCAAACTGAGCTATCTAGATGTCATTATTACGAAGTGGCAACCGGAGGAACGAAAGTACTGAGGTGAAAACAATGAGTGAAACTAAAAAAATAATTTTCAAGATCAAACGCTTCAATCCAAAAAAGGATATTGAACCTTATTGGGATACTTTTGAATTAGACTGTGACAAAGGGACAACTGTTTTAATCGCAATACAAGAACTAATTGCTAAACAAGATGGCTCGATAGCCATGAGATATAACTGTCGGGCTGGTGTGTGTGGCTCCTGTGCCGTTCTAGTCAATAAAAAGTATCAATTAGCATGCGAGACCTTAGTTCTTCAACTTAAGAAAGATGAGATTAAACTAGAACCCATCCCCTTCTTCCCTGTGATTAAAGACTTGGTAGTTGATATGGATCCGTTTTATGAGAAACTGCTTGCTATCGATCCTTTCTTAATGCGCGATCATAGCAAAGATCCAGAAACTGAGCTTATTCAAAGTCCCGAAGACTTCAAAATTATCGAAGAAGCGACTAAGTGCATTCTATGCGGCTGTTGCCATAGTTCATGCGTATCAGTATGGACAGACAAGAATTATTTAGGCCCTGGAGCACTTTTAAAAGCATTCCGTTTTGCAAAGGATACTAGAGATGAAAACACTAAAGATCGTGTTAAACGTGTCTCTGCTGAAGATGGTGTTTTCCGTTGTCATACCGCCTTTAATTGTGTGGAAGCTTGTCCAAAGGAGCTTAATCCGACAGAGGCTATTCAGGCTTTGAAACGGCAAGCAGCGATTCAGGCACTTAAATTTTGGTCACGTTAGCCTAGTTCCTAGCTTCAAGGATGGCAAAATTGGTTGCCATCATCCCACTCTCCCTTTTATTTCAAATTAAAATTAGTTGATTCTAAAGGCTACATTGTATTCATAAGTTATAAGTGATAGAATTTTTATTATGACAAAAAAAATCATTTTATCAGTTTTTCATATACTAATTACTTGAGAATTGTGATAAGTATGGCAGAAACGTTTGATAACACAATAATTGAAGATACAGCTGTAAAATTACTCAGGTTTGCTGCGACACAGCTACCTAATGATGTTTCCGAAGGATTAAAAACCATGTATAAACAGGAAACACAACCAACAAGTAAAGCTGCGTTAAAAACAATTGTGGATAACTTTACCATTGCAGATGAGACATCTACCCCAATGTGTCAAGATACAGGGATCCATATCTATTATGTAAATATTGGTGAGAATTTTCCCAAAGTTGCTGGAATTGAAGGAATGCTTAGAAAAGCTTCAGCTCGAGCAACCAAGGAGGTTCCTTTAAGACCAAACGCTGTTAATCCTATTGTTGGCGGTAATTCAGGAGATAATACGGGAAATCATATTCCATTCATAAATTATGATTTCATTCCTGGAGCAGATTACTTGGAAATTACTGCTTTTCCCAAGGGTGGTGGATCAGAGAATATGTGTGCCTTGGGAATGCTTAAACCAGGCCAAGGTATTAATGGGGTAAAAAAATTCGTTATTGACACCATTATGAATGCAGGGGGCCAACCTTGTCCACCTGTGGTCGTGGGTGTTGGTATTGGTGGTGGTGCAGACATTGCACTAAAACTCGGGAAAAAACAATTACTACGCCCACTTGGAGAAAGACATTCTGATCCAGAGATAGCTAAACTTGAAGAGGATCTACTAAAAGCAATAAATATGACAGGCATTGGATCTATGGGATTAGGTGGAGATTTCTCTACAGCTTTAGACGTAAAAATCGAATATGCTCATCGTCATCCAGCCTCATTACCTGCTGCAGTAGCTATTCAGTGCTGGGCTGCAAGAAGAGCAACAGCTCGTATTTATCCTGACAAACGAGTTGAGTTTCTCACACATAAGGAGGAATAAATATGGCGGAATTTCATTTTACAACTCCAATTTCAAAAGAAGATGTACAAAAAGTTAAGATAGGCGATGTGATATACGTATCGGGAACAATTTTCACTGCTAGAGATGAAGCTCATGAGAGAGCATTGCATCTTGCAGGAAAAGGTGAAAAAATGCCTATTGATTTCGAGGGATTAGCTGTTTATCATTGTGGACCAGTAGTTAGACAAGTAGGGGATGAATGGGAAATTGTTGCCGCAGGACCTACAACCTCAACACGTATGGATCTTTTTGAAGATGAATTCATTAAAACATTTAATGTTAATGTTGTTATTGGTAAGGGTGGCATGGGAGATAGAACAGCGAAAGCTATGAAGGAATATAAAGCAATATATACCGCCTTCGTTGGTGGTGCCGCAGTAGTTGCTGCAAAAGGGATAAAACGTGTTAAAGAGGTTCATTGGTTAGATTTAGGTACTCCGGAATGTCTTTGGGTGTTAGAAGTAGATAAATTCGGACCTTTGATCGTAGGAATCGATTCTAACGGTGAGAGTCTGTTTAAAGATGTAGCTCTAAAAGCTCAAGGAAAATTAGGTAAAATAGGTGAATTTTTAGGTATTACCTTTTAATTAAGCACAAAATAGGAAATTAGAGTGCGAAAAATTCCCTATCAACCCTTTTATTTTTAAATTACAATTTATTTGGAGGTTTACACAATTCGTCTTCTCGAATATGAAAGTAAAGAAATTTTTAATGAGTTTGATATACCCCTTGCTGATCGTCTTGTAATCACAAAAGGGGAGAATATTAAGGAAAAAATCGATCAATTTGCCTTTCCTGCCATAGTAAAAAGTCAAATAGCTGTTGGAAGCCGAAAGAAGAGGGGACTCATCAAAATTGCTCAAACAAGAGATGAAGCTCTTGCTATGTGTGAAGAGTTTTTCAGCAGGAAAGTTGGTGAATATGGAGTCGAAGCGATCCTTATAGAAGGCTTGGCTGATATTAAACATGAATATTATTGTTCCATTGCACTAGATTCATCTGGGCGGCGTTTTGTCCTTATTGCGAGTGCAGAAGGGGGAATTGACATTGAGGAGGTTGCTGCTACTCGCCCAGAGGCAATAATCAAAGAAAATATATCTATAGCTAAAGGATTAGGCAAAGAAGTAGCTAAAAGTGTTGCTGAAAGATTAGGTTTTTCAGGTGCATTTCTTGATTCCGCCACAGACCTTTTCCTGAAATTATGGCAAATTACAATCGAGAGAGAAGCCCAGCTGGTTGAAATCAATCCCTTGGTACTCACTCCTTCAGGAGTGGTCGCTGTTGATGGAAAAATGACTCTAGATGACAACGCTGCGTTTCGTCAAGAGCTAATAGTGGAATTGCGAAAACATAAGCTTACGGAGTTAGAAAAAACAGCCCAAAGAGTGGGATTTTCTTTTGTCGAACTCGACGGCGAAATTGGGATTTTAGCAAATGGAGCAGGGCTAACGATGGCATTACTTGACGTTCTAGCTCAACATGGTTTGGCAGGAATGAATTTCCTAGATGTTGGTGGAGGAGCCAGCAAGGAACGTGTATATGAAGCCCTTAAACTTATCTATACGATGAATCCAAGAGCTGTCTTAATTAACATATATGGTGGCATTACACGGTGTGATGTTGTGGCAGAGGCTATCTTACAGACCATGGAAGAGTTCCCAGATGCTCCACCTATGGTAATTCGATTAACTGGAACACGAGAGGCTGAAGGTATCGCCATACTCAATAATGCTGGGGTTAATGCCTATCAAGATATGATGGATGCCGTTGCTAAGCTTAAAGAGGTTATGACATAAGAAGGTGATATGATGTACATTAGTGAAGATTCGAAAGTTGTTGTTCAAGGCATTACTGGTAATCAAGGAAGGTTCCATTCCCAATTGATGCTTGAATATGGGACCAACGTTGTTGCAGGAGTAACTCCTAAAAAGGGTGGGCAAGAAGTACTTGGAGTTCCTGTGTACAATACTGTCCAAGAAGCAGTCGACGAACAGGAAGTGGATACAAGCATCATTTTTGTTCCAGCTCGTTTCACCTATGGCGCTGTTATGGAAAGTCTAGATGCAGGAGTCAATATGACATGTATCATTACTGAGGGAGTCCCTGTTTTTGATATGGTTCGTCTTGTGGAGATTGCGAAGACAAGAAAATTAAACCTAATTGGCCCGAATACTCCAGGAATGTTAATCCCAGATAAAATTAAATTAGGTATCATGCCTGGTGATATGGCTCATTTTGGAGATGTAGCTGTTATCGCAAAAAGTGGTACTTTGTCATATGAAATCACAAAAGCTCTTGGTAATGCCGATGTTGGAGTTTCCGCATATATTGGAATTGGTGGAGATCCAGTTCGAGGAAAAACATTAACTGAAGCTTTTGATTATTATGTTAAGGATCTTGGGACACGAGTAATCGTATTAATTGGGGAAATCGGTGGTGATGACGAAGAGAAAGTGGCACAGTATATCAAAGATCAAAAGGTTGACAAACCTGTTGTCGCTTACATAGCAGGTAAGAGTGCACCTGAAGGAAAACGTATGGGTCACGCTGGCGCCATCATCTCTGGAAATGTCGGGACTGCTCAAGGAAAAATTGACGCTTTAGAGGCAGTCGGTGCTAAAGTCACCGAGACGCCCTGGGAAATCCCTGAAGCAGTCAAAAATTACCTCTAGATCAATTCGGTCTCCATAGAGACCATATTTATTTTCCTTTCTTCTCGGACTCAAAATCCACTCCTGATGGTTCAATTCGAGTAGAAAAAGTAATTGCACTTGTTCTTCCTTCTATTAAATCAGTTTGAGAGGGTAAAGAGTAGCTACAGAGAGGACATCGAGTAGTTTCCTGTGGTAATTCAATCACATTACTAAAATCTAAACCATACCCTTCACAGCTGAATGGGAAAGACATCAGGGTTCCACCACAATTTGGACAATTAGTAGAACCGACAGTTTTCAGATCAACGTAGTGAGGGGTGCATACATGCCTCCGACAGTCTTCGCATTGGAAATAGGTCTCTCCTTCGAACTCTCTTATACAGATTTGGCAGTTTGTTTTATTAGGTGGACAATTTTCCATGAGAAATAGACCTGTTTTCATCACAAGATTACGTCCTCTTATAGAATCACCAATCGCGTTTTTTATCATCTGGGGGAGTTCTAACTGACTACAACTGAACTCAGAGGTAAGAGTATCAATCGCAATAGCTCGACCCCTAAGTAGATCTTGAAGTGATTCTGAATCCATAGTCACTGATGCACTTGGTATAGTAGTAGGTACACTAGGTGTTGCTTGCTTGCTTGCTATCTGTGCTGGGACTGGGAGAAGTGAAAGTCTCTATGGTTACAGAAGGTTTTTTGAACAAAAATCCTTTTTTCCAAAAAATAACTGACCCTATTACTGCAATTAGAGCTAGACCTATAAACAAAAGGGCAATAATAAGATTCACCCAATTGAAAGAAGGTGTAAGGGAAAATGGATTAGAAATAACAATTTGAACCGTTTTCTCCTCTTCCTCCTTTGATTTTGCGTTGGTATTTTTATTCTAAGTGTTCTTAATTTTTGTCTATCCACTACTGTTGATCTTTTTTTGTTAAGCCAAGTTCTGATATTTCAGAATCTGTTAGAGCTCGTTGCTCAATTAGATCAAAAAATTCCCCCTTGATAAATTGATAACGAAATTCAAAAATATCACTATGCTCACTTGTGGCTATCACAACAATTTGTGTTTCACAATGCGGACACGATAATACAGGAAAGTTACTTAAAAGAGAAGAAGAGGAAACATAGACAATATCTCCCCGTTCTGGGAGCTCCCGATAACAATTCTTCATAAATGGAAGTATGACTTGTAAACATTTAGGACAAGCCCACTCTTTTACAACATACTGCAGAAAAAGCTGGACTAATGAGTTTAAGGATCCGACGAGCTCCTTGTTAAGTAGTTGTTCGACTTTTTCTTTGTGAATGTAGGCATTCCAAACTACATCAGCATAGTTAAGTTTAATATGCTGTCTAAACAGGATCGGATCCACAATTTCTTGATACTTCACCATTCACCACCTGGTGACAAATCCACGTTTCAACCTCAAAGCTGATTATTTATCTCTACCAAATATCGTGATAATACTCCTCACAATTTATAAAGACCATGTTGAAAGACACCAGTCAAAACAATTTTGGGTGATTTTTTTGCATTCTTTTTCTCAAGATCTTGAATCTAAGCTCAAAACTTATCAGAAAGTACATTCTGATAAACGTACCGACCTATCAAATGCACTAAATGAGACCTTAATAGAACAGATGCAGCTTCATTTTGCTTGTATTAGCGCATTACCCTATTCATCCATTAGGGAGATTATTAGGCAATCTGTCGGCAAAAATCCTCAATTTGAAGTAATCTCACTGGGCTCTGCAAGTCAAATTCAATTGATAATTGCAGAAGGCTTAGTATCAAAGTTGATTACAAGCTATGTTGGGGATGTTTACCCAAGACCAGGAATTTCTCCTGTGTTTCAACATGCTGTGGACAATGGTCTCGAGATCGAACAGTGGTCTTTGATGGTAATCTCCCTTCGCTTGTACGCTGGTGCCCTTGGTCTTCAATTCATTCCAACTACATCCATCAGTGGAAGTACAATGGCATTGGATAATCAAGTTTTCTTTAAAACTGTTTCCAATCCTTTTAATCCTAGCCAAGACGTCACCATTGTGGAGGAACTTAGTCCTGATATAAGCTTCATTCATGTTTGGGCAGCTGATCAATTAGGAAACGCAATTGTCTTCCCACCATACAGTGAAAACCTCTGGGGTTGTTTTGCAAGTGAAAAAGTAATACTAACAACAGAAAAAATATTACCTACAGATGTGATTAGGAAATTAGCAAATACTCATCAGTGTCAAACACTTCCAGGGGGAATTGTAGATTTTGTGATTGAGTCACCGTTTGGAGGACATCCTGGTTCTCATTATGGACCAAGGGGAACTGGATATGATATCGATCTTGATCATCTGATCAATTTTCGTGAAGCAGCGAAAAAGCCTGAAACCGTGTCTTCTTGGATAAAAGAATGGATTCATAACACAAATCCAGAATCTTATTTAAAAAAAATAGGAATAGAACACTTGGCTGCGAATTGTGGACATTTAGATGAATCATACTGGAAATGGATTGTAACAGAGAAGAAATACATCATTCAATCAGACCATCCAGCCACACCAGTCGAGAATATGATTTGGGTTGCTACAGAGCTCATAAAGGATCGTGTTATAAGGGAAAAATATTCTACGATTTTGGCTGGTCAAGGAGCATCTAATCTTGCTGCATGGTTAGCGGCACATTCACTCAGTGAGGCTGGCCAAGACATTAATCTTCTTGCAGAGGTCGGTTTTTATGGTTATCAACCTAAACCAGCAAGTCCTTACATATTTGAATTTAATAACCTTCGTTCCTCAACAGCTATTCTTGATTCTATCACTTCCCTAGGAGTATTGCTGCGTAAGACGAAGAGTCTTGGTATACTTGGAGCAGGACAAATCGATCAATTTGGTAATATTAATTCAACCAGGGTTAACTCATTTGTCTTATTTGGGTCTGGGGGTGCCAATGATGTGGGATCAAACGCCCATGAAATCATCGTACTCATTCCTCTTAAATCTGGAAGATTTCCTCCTAAAGTACCCTATATCACAGTACCAGGTGTAAAAGTTGCTGCATGTGTGACTACAGAAGCGCTATTTGAAAAAAATGAGGATGGAACATTTGTATTAACTGGATATATTGGAGAAGGTTCAAATGAAGATCAAATTCTTAAAAAGATTAGAGATACTATTAGTTGGGATCTACAAATAAAAAGACCCCTAACTCAATTTAAGTCGCCTTCTGCTGACTGGTTATGTTTTCTTAGATCTTTCGATCCAGAAAGGTACTTTTTAGGGAGATTGTTATGAATTAATTAATTTTTCATATTCATCAAGATATTTCTTATATTCCTGAAGGCTTTTATCCCAGCAAGTTGGATCATCAAAATCAATTCCCAGAAATCTACCTTTTTCTTTCATAGAAGACATTCCTGCTCCCATAAGATGCTTAAATTTTCGGGTCCCTCCCTCACGATTAGTTTCCATCAATTTTGTACACGAAATTTAACGCAAAGATTGCAGACTTATTTGAAAGGAAATATCCGTAATTTCTTGTTTCAAGGTATGCATGGAGAGCATGTCCGAGCTCATGTGAAAGGGTAAATAAATCAATTAGCTTTCCAGTAAAATTCATCAAAACAAACGCAGATTTATCTGTATATAATTTTCGGCAAAAAACACTGTTAAACTTTCCTTTTCTGGTTTCTGCATCAATCCGTCTCTCATCAAACATTGTCTGTAATATATTCAGGGATATTAATAAAAAAGGAAGAGAGATGAATTGTCAATCAAATCTCTTACATTTACGGTTTAATAAGAATTTAAGGTTTTTCTAAACCATAAGCGTCTCGAAGAACTTGGGTGGGGTGATAGATCTCTTTATCAACATTTAGGAGCTGGAGTTTACATGTAGGACAATCAGTGACGAGAACATCAATATCCTCTCTCTTTGCCTCTGGGTATAAACTTCTTTCAGCAATGATTTGCCCATACTTGTAATTCTTTGATTTAAAAGCCCAAGATCCTAGCTGACCACAACATTCAGTTTTAAGAGGGATTAGGTCTATACTATCTACATTTTTTAGTAAATTTACAGATATTCCTTTACTACCAGTACTAAGAAGATGACATGGTTCGTGGTAGCCAAAACGAAGTTTCTTTCCTGTTGAACCATTGAAATCAGTGTTTAAATTTCCCTCTTCTTTAAGTTTTAGGATATAATCAGAGAAGAAATAGGTTTTATCTTTGACTACCTTCGAGTCATCGTTCCCAACTAGTGTATCGTGTAATTCATCCTTAAGTGTGGCGAAACAGGAACTACATTGGGTTACAACATCGTATCCTTGCTTTACATATTCTGCAAAAATTTTTGCGTTTTTCTCACCTTTCTTAATCGCCACATGACCGAGACCATTAGAGAGAAGTGGAATTCCACAGCAATATTGTTTATCAGGAACAACTACTTCGATGTTATTTTTTTCCAGAACTTGGACTTCTGCAATAGCAATATCTGTATTTTCGGTGTAGTTAGCAAAACAACCATGGAAAATTGCTACTTTCTTTGTAGGATTACTGGGAGGTGGGTTTGATTTACGATAATTCTTGAACCATTTTTGGAAAGTTTTTCTACGAAACTTTGGGAAGTTTGCCTTGTGGTGAACCCCTCCAAAGAGTTGCATCATGTACTTGTTTGGTCCCCACAACCCTATATTTGATAGAGGCGCGAATGTACTTCCTAATCGAGCGATAAGTTCATAGTTACCTGCGAAATAATGCCCTCTCGGAATTTTTCCGATAAAAGGCCACTTTGATTTTTTATAGTGCATGATTTTTGCGTCAAACATTGCTTTGGGTATGTTTACTGAAGAGGGACAGTCGACAATGCACATCATGCATCCTGCACAGTCTTCTAATACCTCTCTGGCTTCTTTTGAGTGGAATATCTTGTAATCTAACTGTCCAGAGATAATACCACGCATTAAATTTGCTCGAGCCCTTGGTGAGGCTAGTTCTCCTGTACTTGCTCTTTTTGCTCTATAAATTGGACAATCTCTTTGGGGAATCAATTCTACAGTACATTTTCCACAACCGTGACAGGATTCAATAACGTCTGTAAATCCCCACTTATCATCCCAAACGAGATTTGTGTCCATATCTAAAGTTGAATACTCAGCACCAAAGCGTAAGTTCTTTATTATTAGGTCTTGTTCATCTGTAATCTTTTTCCCAGGATTTAAAATTCCATTTGGATCAAATTGTGCTTTTAATTTCCTGAATACTTCGTACAGGTCTTCCCCATACATATCTATAATGAAATTTACACGATCAAGGCCATCATTGTGTTCACCAGAGACAGCTCCTCCTATACTGATAACATAGGAATTGATTTCATCCGCGACATCCTTTATAATTTGTAAGTCCTTTGGATCCTTTGTATTAACAAATGGTCGTGTGTGAACAAGTCCTTTCGATGCATGTCCATAGATTGCTGCTCGTATTCCATGTTTAGGAAATACTTCCTCTCTTAACTTTGTCATATAATGCCCTAAATGTTCTAAGGGAACTGTTTGATCTTCTACGAATGCCATAATACGACGAGGTTCACGAACTTTCTGAAGTAAAGGTACTGCATCTTTTCTAACTTTCCAAAGGTTTGTTTGTTCAACTGGATCATCAGAAAATCTCATATCTGTGGCTAATTTTTCTTGCTCAATAATTAATTTTCTCGTTTTTTCGACTTTTTCAGATCGGATTTTCGGATCTTGTTCGTCGAATTCAATGTAAAGGATATTATCAACAATTTTGGGGATAAATTGTTTCAAATCGGGGTTCATTTCGATACCAAATTCAATAACACCCTTGCCAAGCATTTCAATAGCAGCAACTCCTATCTGATTTACCATTAAGTCTACAGCTCTTCCTGAATTAGCAAGAGAGTCGAAATCCATGACTACTAAGGTTTTGTCTATTGGTTTGTCAATATATTTAAGTTTAGCCTCTACAACAACTCCTAAAGTTGCTTCAGACCCCAAAAATGCTTTTGATAAGTCAACCATATTGTCTTTTACCATATCTCTTATGTTATAGCCACTAACATTCATTTTAACCTTGGGCCATTTTTCTGAAATAAGACCTTGAATCTCTGGATTGTTAATCATGTCTACTACTGATTTGTAAAGATTTCCTTCTAATGTATCCGCTGTAACTTTGCTATTATATTCTTCAGAATCAATTTCGATGGGATAAGTCTTGATTTCTTCACCATTACTTAAAATAACCGTTAGTTCTTCAACAAAATCAGCCATATATCCGTACTTTGCTGCATGTGCCCCTGATGAGTTTGTTCCTATCATTCCTCCAATAGAGGCATAATTTTCAGATGAATTATCGACGTAGACAATCTTTCCTATCTTAGCTAGTTCGTGGTTCAAATTCCCACAGATGACTCCAGGTTGCACAATCGTATATGCCTCATCTTCGTTTATCTCGATAATCTGGTTCATATATCTTCTAAAAGCGAGTACAATTCCTGGTCCTAGACTTGAGCCCGTTAATCCAGATCCAGCTCCTCTGGCATGGATAGGAATTCCCTTACTACTTGCGTATTTTATTACAGTTTTCACATCTTCTTTATTTTTGGGATAAACGGCGCAGGAAGGCACAATCCTATATACACTTGCATCAGTGCTGAAGAAATTACGACTGATGTCATCAATGGCAATATCCCCTTGGATCCTAGGTTTTAAATCCCTCTCAATAGATTTTGGATCGAAAACGCTCTTTAGCATACTTTACCACTTTCTTTCCTTTGGAAATAGTCATAGACATCTTATCATTGGTTTTGTAAAAATAGGTATGCGAAGTATAAAACTCTAACGCTCAGAATAAAGGAGTTCGCCATTAACTATTGTTAAAAAATACCTTATCCTAAAATGACAATTGAAAAAAGAAGTAGTTATGAAATAATTGAATTATATCCGAAAAAAGAATAAGAAAGCCCAAATAAATTCTTGTTCAAACTAACATTATAAGATATAAACCGAGTTGAAATATTCCATCAAGGTGGTTTTTGCTGTATCAACCAGTTGAAGCAGATGAAGCCAAAATAACTACACCTGATTCAGCACTATCCCATATAAAACCTGGAGATCGAATCTTCGTTGGAACAGGATGTGCCCAACCTCGGTTGCTGATACTTCATCTCTCAAACATGGAGACTCGGACCGAGGATAATGAGATTTATCATGTAATCTCCTTTGGTTCCGCTCCTTACGTCAAGGAACAGTATGTAAAACGATTCCGCTATAATAGTTTCTTTATTACTGACAATATTAGAAATGCAGTAAGAACAGGAAGAGCGGATTACACTCCTGTCTCCTCAAGAAAACTCCCAGAGTTATTTCGAAAACAACTACTTCCTATTGATGTTGCGTTAATTCAAACTTCTATGCCAGATGATTCAGGATATATTAGTCTAGGAATCAGTGTTGATATTACTAAGTCTGCAGTTGAAAATGCCAAATTGGTAATCGCAGAAATTAATCCTGAAATGCCTGTGACACATGGAGATAGCCTAATTCATGTCTCTGATATTGATTACATGGTAGAGAATCGAGCACCAATACAAGAGTGGATTCCCCCGCTAACAACCCCGCAAATCGAACGTGTTGCTAAAAATGTCGCCACATTAATAGAGGATGGATCAACTCTTCATTTTGGTATTGGTAACGTACCAAATGCTGTTCCAAAATATCTTCTAAATAGAGAAAACTTGGGTATCCATTCCGAGATGATTACGGATTCTGTTTTAGATTTGATTGAAAAAAGGATTGTAACAAATTCCGAAAAAGTCATTCATAAAGGAGCTACAATCTCTGCGTTTTGTTTGGGAACTCAGCGACTATATAGTGCAATTAATGACAACCCAAATTTCAAATTTTATACATCAGATTATGTTTTAGACCCAACGGTTGTCTCAAAGAACCCTAGAATGGTAACAGTCAATTCTGCATTGGAAATCGATCTTACAGGTCAAGTGGCAGCTGATAGTTTAGGTCACTACCTTTATAGTGGTATAGGAGGAGCAGTGGATCTCCACAGGGGAGCTTTAAGATCTGAAGGTGGTAAAGTTATTATTGCTCTTCCCTCAACATCTAGAGACGGAAGAAAATCCAGAATTGTTTCGCATTTATCTCCAGGGGCAGGTGTTGCCATCACACGAGCTGACATTGAATATGTAGTTTCTGAATACGGAATTGCTTATCTTCACGGTGCCACTCTTAGAGAGCGGGTTCTTGCCATGATTGAACTGGCACATCCGAAATTTAGAAAAGAACTATTGGAAAAAGCAAAGGATTATGGGTATTGTTATCAAGATCAAATCTACAATGATCCCCCAGATATCATGTTGTACCCGTTAGATTGTCAAGAATACTTTACATTAAAACATGGACCCATGGTTAGGATCAGACCAATTTTAACCAGCGATGAAGATAAACTACGAACATTCTTTTATTCTCTATCCGATCAAAGTAGATATTCCAGATATTTTAGCGCAATTAGAGCCCTACCTCATGAAAAAGCACAAAAAGAAGCAAATATTGATTTTTCTCGTGATATGGGGATTGCAGCTTTTCTTGGGCCAATATCATCGGAACAAATAATCGGAACTGGCCATTTTTACATCCTCTATGATAATCAAACTGCCGAAATTTCTCTCCTAGTTCATGAAAAATACCGAAATAAGGGACTAGCTAGATATTTTTTGGAGTACCTTACAAAGAGAGCTCTTGAACGAGGTGTTACACGTTTCGTAACTGAGTTAATTATGGGGAATCGTGCAGCAATTCACCTTCTCAAGTCCTTTGCTCAAAGTGGATTGGCAAAAAATGCTTCAATCGAGAGAGCTGATGAAGTAACAATTCTTAATTGGGAGGTTCCTGAGTTTCCTGACCATATAAAGCAAAAAACCATTAGATATTTATTCGAATGAAGAAAGATCTATGCTAGTAAGAACGCCAATGCCATCATGATACCAAAAATAAAATGAGTGAGAATTGTCATAGCATTGGCAGGTTGTAGCTCTTTGATCAGTTGATAATTTTCTGTTGCAGTCAATATTGCTTTAATTGCCAATGGAAGAGTGATAAAAGGTAATAATAATGATAAGGGAAATATTGTAAAGAATATACCAACGAGAAGGAAGATATATGCAATGATCATGCCTGTTAAATAGATTTTAATTCCTGAACTCTTCCCTAAAACGACAACAAGAGTTTTTTTACCAGCTTCTTGATCTGCTTCCCTATCTTGAAATTCATTAAGAAACAAAACCATTGCAATTAAGAAAGCAATCGGGATTGAAGCCATCAAACATAATCCCCAATTAATATATCCTAATTGAATGAAAAATGCACTTAAAACTCCAAGAGGTCCAAAACCAACGAATACCGCAATCTCACCTAATCCCCGATAACTAAGTTGAACAGGAAGAGCTGTATAGAAGAGTCCTAAGAGTACTGCAATAGCTAAGAAGAGCAACAATAAAAATCCGCCTGTATATATGATAATAAAGAGAGCTGTAACAACCCCTACGAGATAGCAGATTACAGATGCAATTAGAATCTGACGTGGTACCAGAACATTATTCTGAATCATTCGGGAGCCACCATTGAAAGGGGAAAAATTTTGATTCAGATCATCTGTGGGTTGATCAAAATAATCGTTAATTAAGTTCGTTCCTGCGTGAATTGCGACACCCGCAAGGAGAGTTAGAAATCCTAAAAGAGGATCAAAAATCCTAGTTTCATACCAAGCAATAGCCATTCCCAATACAAGGGGAACAATTGAAGCCGTGAAAAAGGGTGCTCGGAGAGCTTGAATCCAAATAAGAATTCGGCTTATAAGAGAATGATTTAACTGTGTTTGTGCGGGTTCTAAATTGAGAGTAAGGTCACTCATTCTTACAAAGTCTCCTAGTCCAATTATTGAAGAAATTATTTCCATGCAGAGATTTAAGAGATGACTTGATAACTCCCCGTTTGCATCGTTTACAAAGTTTACTTATAAAGAGAGATTTTCAAATGTCACGAACTACGGTATTATCCATCAGAATCAATAAAAAAACTAGAGAAATTCTTGAAAAAAACGCCAAAATTTTGAATCTGAAAATTAGTGTTTTAGCCGCAAGGGTTCTAGAGGAGAGAACAGAACTATGGGCAAAAGATTATGCTGCTAGGATATTCCACGAATTAGGACTTGATGAAAATAATCATGAGGAGTATTATCAATGAGTGGCTTACTAGAAATATTAATCCTAGCTTTACCTTTACTCCTTACAGCTGGACTCGCTTTCCTGAATTTTCTGGTATTTTTTAAAAATTATCGCCAGAAAGGAGAAAAAACGATGCTTCATATTGCCTTTACTTTTCTTCTGGGAACATTGATTTTTGTACTTTTATTCATTGCAGTTCTTCTTCCACAATCGTTTCAACTCCAGCTCTTTCTAATCACAAATATAGTCATTTGGCTTCTTTTTCTTGAAGTAGGAAATTCTTATCTATCAGCATTTCTCAATCGGTCACGAGAAATTGAACGATATTTGTTACCTGTTTTTGGTGCGGCCATTGGATCAGCTGCACTAGTTGCTATCAAACCAGATATTTATTTATTAGAAATTTCTCTGACCGTAGAGCTATTAGTATACTTTCTGGCCATTATTTCTCTTCTATACATTTTTATCAGGGCAATTATACGAATAAATTCCGTTCTTGATCAATTTGAAGGAGAAGAACTCAAATTACTAGAATTAACGCAATTAATATTTCTCTTAGGAACGTGTTGTGCTGCCTTTACATTTATAACATGTTTCTCATGGATTGTGATCAAGGGAGTACATAATCTATCTTTAGATGTAGTAACATGGGAATTGATAGACTGGATAACATATCTGAATTTACCAATGTACGCAGGAATATTGCTTGGGGCTTTACTTCGTTCTTTAAGAATTAATTTTGAACAGATTGATGTGACAACAATTCTCAACGAATTAGACTCACCTCAAGAGTAATTTAATTATATACTTCTTACTGGATTTATGAAAGAAAAACAGAAAATTTAAACCACAAGAAGATGAACATTAATATGATCAAATGAAGGGTTGTATAAGTTTAAGATGTGTTTAGCAATTCCTGCGCAAGTTAAGAAATTTATTAGTGACGATGTCATCATTGCTGATTTTGGAAAAGGAGTTACTCGTGAAGTTAGTATAGCTTTGATGCCTGAAGAGATAAAAATTGGGGATTGGATTTTAATTCATACAGGATATGCTGTTTCTAAAATGGAGCCAGAAGAAGCTAAAGAAACGTTAGCGATGTGGGAGGAAATTTGGAAACTTCAAGAAGAGGAGAAAACATCAACAGGCTGATGATGAAATTAATCAACAGACTCGGGGGATAGGTTCCCCAACTGGCTTATCTAGAATCCGATGACCCCCAATGATGGTTTTCATAAGGACTTTCCCAGGTCTTTCTTCTCGAGCTTCACCAATAATTGCTGCATCTTGACCTAACGGGGAGGATTTAAGGATTTGAAGGACAACATCTGCATCCTCGGGATGTATTGCAATTATTGCTTTTCCTTCACAGGAAACATTTAATGGATCAATACCAAAGATTTCTGATACAACTCTGACTTCTTCAGAAATCGGTATTTCACTCTCCTCAATCCAAAGAGAAACTGATGATTTCACAGCCCATTCTGCTAATACCGCGGTCAATCCTCCTCTTGTTGGATCTTTCATAGCATGAACACGATATTTGAGGATTGGTAGTATCAACGAGCTTAATGCTGCCACATCGGATCCGAGAGTAGTCTCAAGCTCAATTCCTTCCCGACTTACCAACATAGCAAATCCATGATCTCCTAACGTGCCAGAAGCGATTATTTTGTCACCAGGGTGTATTAATCGATCCATGATTCGTTTTCCTGCAGGGATAATTCCAACCCCAGTTGTATTAATGAACATTCCAGCCTCAACCATTGTACTTTGAGGTAATACTTTTGTATCACCCGCTACGATAGCAATATTATGTTCTGCTGTAATTTCAGATATTGTATCAATAATAGTTCCTAAATCTGAAAACTTAAAACCCTCTTTAATGATTAAGGCTAAGGTAATGGCAATGGGTTTTGCTCCCATCATTAATAGATCATTTATTGTGCCTGCCGCTGCCAATGTTCCGATATTACCTCCTCGAAAGAAGAGAGGAGAAACTGTGTATGAATCTGTGGTTACAACTAGATCCTTCGATGAAACCTCAAATGGAATGATTGCACCATCATCGTAAGATTCAACCCCAACACCTTCTAAGATCTTTTTAATCTTTATTCGTTCTGTAATAAAATCTAACAGAATATCCATTTTTTTCCCACCCTGTCCCATATCCAATTCAACAATTCTGTCATCAATTTCTTTTTTAGCCATGATTATCTTCACGCCTATTGATTGTGAGGTGAAATAGGAATTAATTCTCTACATTTAGCCACTTAGGTATAATCATCTAATCTTCGATAAAAAGAAAACCACTTTTAATAGAACACTTAAAGTCAAAAAAAAAGGAAAGTGAGACCAAATGACTGATCAGTCCTATGATTGGGTACTATACAATGCAAATATTGTTACAATGGATCCAAATAGAGAATCAGCAGAAATGATAGGGATTAAGGCTGATAAATTTACCTATGTAGGTGAAGATAAATCAAAAATAATTGATAAAGCGATTTCTGTGCTTGATGTTGAAGGAAAGACAATTATTCCAGGATTTATCGATCTTCATACACATCTCTGGAAAGAAGCTCATATTATTTCGATTGATTTAGGTTCTTATCAGACATATGAAGAAGTTATTAAGCGCCTAGAGAAGGAGGCAAAAACCAAGAAACCTGGGGAATGGATTTTTGCTTCAAACTGGGATGAATCTAAATGGAAGGATCGTCAAGAATTTCTCACAAAAAGGGCACTCGATGAAATTAGTCCTCAAAATCCTTTATACACACATAGAGAAGATGGTCATTTAGTTGTTGCAAACTCTCTTGCTCTAGAAAAGCTTTCTATCCCTGAATCTCATCCTGGTCTTGAAAAAGATCCTTCAGGAGAATTGACAGGAATTTTGAAAGATGTTTGGTTAGATTTATCCTCGTATTATAAGGAAAAAATTCCTAAGAGCATAGATGAATCCTGTTATATTGCAGCTACAAAAGGTATAACAGCAGCAGTTGATAATCTAACAATTATGCCATCAGGACAACAAAATTTGATGCATGCTTATTTCAGACTAGATTTGGAAGATAAGTTACCAATCCGAATCTTTCTTAATCCAACACGGGAATTAATGAATGAGTTCTCAGTTTTGGGTATGAATCAAAATTGGGGTTCCTCAAAAGTGAGATTTTCAGGGTTTAAAGGCTTTTTTGATGGTGCTCTTGGGGCACATACGGCTTTGATCAGTCTTTCGTATCAAGATGCAGAAGGGAAAGGAGACCAATTCTTGGACGAAGATGAACTTATTTCTCAGATTGTCTTTGCAGAAGAAAATGATTATACTCTCTGTATCCACGCAATTGGGGATCTTGCTATAGAGAAGCTTCTTAATTGTTATGAAAAGGGAATCAAGAAATCTGGGAAGAATTCATCGTCTCGCAGACACCGGATTGAACATGCTGAAATGATAACTGACGTGCAAATTCAGAAGGCAAAAGAGTTAGGGATTCTTCTTTCAATGCAGCCTAATTTCCTCAAATGGGAGTACCCTGGTGAACTTTACGAGACACGATTAGGAGAAGCACGTTTTATGACCTTAAATCGATACTCAACCATTCTACAACATGGTTTATCCCTTCATTTTGGTTCAGATAATATGCCTCTCTCTCCTTTCTATGGAATCCAAAAAGCTATAACTTTTCCTAAGACCGATGTAAAAATTTCAGTCAAGGAAGCACTTCAGGCTTATACTCTCAGTAATGCCCAAGCATTATTTATGGAATCCAAACTCGGAAGTATTGCTATTGGAAAATATGCAGATTTTGTAATTTTATCAGATTCACCCTTTAATTTAGATCCAGAAAAGTTAAATGATAGTTTGATAGAAAGTACAATTGTTGGAGGAGAAGAGGTCTATTCAAAAGTGTAATGTCTACGTGGAAGTAAAATGACACTATTAGAATTATCTGAATGTCTTAAAAACCAAGCTGTGAGACGAAATCCTGATAAAATCGCTATAATTGTTCTATACGGTTCAACTGCTCGAGAAAAGGATAATAAATTCTCTGATCTCGACATGTACGCAATTGTTGATGATAATGAAGATACTGATCTTCCTTGGGAATTTATCTTCCAAGGCCATACAGTAGATTTTTGGAAAATGGATTGGAAACAAGCTGAAACGATGGCTTTAGGAAAAGAGAATAGGAGTCCATGGGCTGTATCAGCTGCATTATTTACTAAAGGTAAGATTTTATATTCTAGATCTAATTCTGATAAAATTCGTTTTAACTTATTAATCATAGAAACCCAACGAAAGGAAGAAGATAATCTTAAACAAATAATGGCAGATTTTAATTCAGGATATTCTCACCTTGAAGAAATAAAGATTGCACAAAAAAATTCTGATCTACTCTCCGCACGTTGGGCTGCATGGCAACTCATAAATAAAACGGTTAGGAACCTTTCTCTTGCTAACAATTCCTTTTTGATGAAAAATTGGGGGTCTAATCTACATGAGGCTTTCCATTTCTCATCATTACCCGATAATTATCAAAATCTAGTCACAGCTCTCAGCACTACGGATAACTTTGTTGAAATGGTGGATTTAGGACGGGAATTGATGATGGGAATGCGAGAAATGATATTGAAAAAACAGCAGAATATTGTTATAGATGAAACTACAGAAGATAAAACCTGTAACAATTATATCAGCATGAAAGCATACGTCAATAAGATCCTATCAGCTTGTAATAAAAAAGATATACTCGCAGTTAGTTATGCTGCAACGGAACTCCAAATATGGATTGCTGAGGAGCTTGCTCATTATGAAGGAAACCAAATTGTAGATGTTGATAATTTCAACTTCTTTGAGGAAATCAAAACATTTTACCTTAAATTAATGCTGCCTAATCTTATGGAGGGAATATCCAAAAAAGATTTCCAAAAAATTGAAAAAAACGCTACTAAACTTAATTTTATGTTGCAGGAATTCTGTAAAAACCGTGATATGGAGATTTTAAGATTTGATGATATTGGAGAAGTACAGAAATATCTGAATGATGAGTGATTATGATGAATTCACGTCCACTAGTGCTATGCACACATTCAATCCCTGAAACAGGTCTAAATATCTTAAAGAAATCTATGGATATAAAGATTTTAGATGAAACCATTTCGATTAAATCTCAATTGCAAGAGCTACTCCCAACTGCCGATTTTCTTATACCACTTCTCTCTGTAGATATAACTGAAGATTTGATGGATTTAGCTCCATCACTTCGGGGAATTGCAAACTATGCAGTTGGATATAATAATATTGATATTAATTCTGCAAAAAAAAGAAACATTCTTGTAACTAATACTCCTGACGTGTTAACAAACGCGACTGCTGATCTTGTTTGGGGATTGATCCTCACAGTAACACGTAGGATTGTTGAGGGAGATACTATTTGTCGTGATAACAAATTCCCAGGATGGTTACCCAAATATTTACTTGGATTTGAAATCACTGGAAAAACTCTTGGGATTATCGGTCTCGGACGTATCGGAACTGCGGTGGCGAAAAGAGCTTATGGTTTTGATATGAGAGTTCTCTATCATTCCCGAACTCGGAAACATAGTATTGAAGCTGAATATAACTTAGTCTTCAAGGAAAACCTTAAAGATGTTCTTAAGGAAGCAGATATAATAAGTATAAATGTTCCTTATACATCAGAAACTCACCACTTAATTTCTGAACGTGAATTCGAGATTATGAAACCCTCTGCATATCTAATTAACACTGCTCGTGGGAAAGTGATTAATGAAAAAGTACTCATTAATGCTTTAAAAAACAAAGTAATTGCAGGAGCGGCATTAGATGTATTTTATGACGAACCCTCTATTCCTACTGAGCTAAGAGAATTGAAGAACGTTGTTTTGACTCCACATATTGGGTCTGCAACGACTCAAGCACGTAATGCAATGGCCAAAATGGTAGCAGATAATATTCTAGCAATAGAACGAGGAGACCAACCTCCCAATCTTATTCCAGAATTAAAATAATTTTTAACACTTAAACATGTTCTCGTTTCAGAAATTTTGTTATTTTGTTATACGTTTCATTCCAATCTATAAGAATAAATCCAGCGATTAATAATGTCGTGAGAATCCAAGTTACAGTGCTAAGCACTATCTCGATGAAGGAAGTTGGTTGAATCACGCCTGTTTCTATCATCTTCAAATCGATGCCATAAAGTTTGAAAAAGAACTGGCCCAGAGTTGTTTCGCTGGCTGTAGAAGCTATAAAAGCGGTTGTACATGTCAAAGTTACTTTTCCTATGAAACAGAATAATAATACTTTCCACAACGTATAATTTGCCAGACCTAATACCACCATGAAGGCATCATCAGGTAGCGGTGTTGCTGCAAAGAGAAAAATCAGAAAAGGGGCATATCCTTTTTCTACCCATTGATTCATTTTCTCTAATTTTGATGATTCCTTTAGTGTCTTTTCTCCTGCTCTACCCAGGATCCATGCTGTAAGTTCACCAATTGATGCTCCTAAACCCGCAGAAAAACCAAGAAGCAGAAGCATTAATGGATTATTGTGAATATCTGGTAGAAGACTAATGAGAATAAGGGCGAAGAGGTATGGAACAGGGAAAATAATTGTAAAATTACCAAAAATACTGATAATGAAAACTCCAATATTTATCCCAAGAATGCCAAATTCATCATAAAATCGATATACAAACTGATATAATTCCATTCCAATATTGATTCCAAAATATAATACCGCAAAAATAACTCCTATAGTCAATACAATGAATATACTAATAAAAATCTTCCCTAATAAGACCGAATCTTTATTGTTATGTTTTATTACCAAAAATATCGATCCTCTCTATTTGTGAGACCTTAAATTGGTTTAGAGGGGAAAAAGGAGAAGGAAAGCTAAAGAAAGTCATTGAATTTGGCGTAATTCTCCCTTACAATATGGACATCGTGTCACTCCAGTCTGAGTGATTGTGTTATAACAATCTCCACAGATCTTACGTGAACACTGTTCACATTCATAAGCAGAGTCGGTTGAGGGATGTTTTTCATTGTCTAATTGACAGAAGAATGCTTCTCGTTCATCAGGGAAATATTTGTAAGGTTTAGCTTCCTGTTCGATCTTAGCTCCGCAATATTTACAATACCTACTTTCGGGGATTAGAGCTTTTCCACAGCTACGACAATTCTTTGCAGAGGCTGGCGTTGTTATTGTGGATACGCCATAATCTCGACCAGATAGTTTTGCACCACAATTGACACAATAAACATCACCAAGTTTAGAGAGTGAATTACACCGATGACAGGTCTTAGATGTCTCAACCTGCACCGTTTCTGTTGTTGTTGGTGGAGTTGTAGAGACTGGTGTTGTTGTTGTGGTTGTGTCGGTGGGTGAAGGAGTTTCCTTGGATGTTCTTCTTTGGATAATAGCTACAATAAGTAAAATTACAATAATGAAGCCAATAAGGAGAAAAATTGGTGTAACTTTTTTCCACTGTTGGTCATAAGTGACTTCTGTATTGTACGAGACATCAAATGTAATATCAACTGATTCTGCCGGGTTAACAAAAGGATCAAAATATACAAAGAAGTACCAGTCACCACTTGAAGGAACAGATAGAGAACCAGATACAGGATCTACGACATCTCGTTCAAGAACACCATTATCTTCCGCATCACTAAAATCGAAAGCGCCCGCTGCTGAATAATCGACCGTAAAATCGATGGAGACGGGATTAGTTCCGCTGTTATACCATACTAGATAATAATCTTGAGCATAATTGATGTCAATTCCTCCACTATAGCCTGCGGATCCTATGTAAGAATCTTTGAAGATAATTGTCTCCCAATTGTTCCAACGGTATAAATCGTTAGCATCTGTGACGAAAAATTCAATGGGACCGCCTAAAGTAACAT
The DNA here is from genome assembly GCA_020353515.1 of Candidatus Heimdallarchaeota archaeon. Lineage (GTDB taxonomy): Archaea > Asgardarchaeota > Heimdallarchaeia > Hodarchaeales > Hodarchaeaceae > Hodarchaeum. The sequence goes on along the minus strand of CP070695.1, from coordinate 3,822,561 downwards.
TGAATTGATAATCGAGTCGGGATCCTGGTTTTAAAAAATAACCAACATATTGATAATCATGATTTCCTAAAACAGTCATATCATTCTCACTATAACTTCCTGTAAGAGGGCTATCTGAGAGGGGGAAATTTTCAAATGGTTGGTTCCAAATAAGAAAAGTCACTTCACTCTGAGCTTCCACACGGTAGTCAATACTTTGCCCTTGCGATAAGTACTCTTTCTCATACCAATATTCGTTGTAGAATAAAGTCTGGGTGTCGGAGTAAGTTACTACACCACTTGGCGAAGTATTTGAGAAGGGGTACCAGAAAGCTACTCCAATGAGGGGAAGAATCACTAGTAAGGCAATGATCGCGAGAATTGCCCCACCTCCCCAGTAAACTGGGGCATAATACCAAGGCCGATAAGGATATCCCCACCACCAATGCCAGTGCCACCATCGACGATACCATGGTCGATAATATCCCCCCCAATGTCGTCTATGATGGGGTCTGTGATAACTTCTACCACGAGGCGCTCGTGAAACTGTTCTACGTGAGCCAGTACGACCGAAAGGTCGCCCTGAAGATCTGACACTTCCTACTCGAAAGCTTCGACTCCCACCTCGGAAACCTCCTCCACGAAAACCACCACCACCTAAACCCCCACCTCGGAAGCCACCACCACCACGAGGCATACAACTCACCCCTCCTCTGAAGTGGTTGGTGTACTCTCACGGAAGAGAATATCCCGAGAAACAGCTGCAATAAGGAAGATAATCGCCAATCCAGAAAACAGGAGTCCAAAGATATCGAGTGTTATTTGACCATCTGAGATACGTAGGATTCCGAGTATAATTACAATAACGAACAGGCCCCACTCTATAAGGAGATTTACTATGCCTACACCGAGGCCTAATGCTTGCCAATTTCTATCCGTCTTAACTAAATGATAATCTGCGTTCGACCAGTGGATTATGCACCAAGTACTAAATATTCCTAGAATCAAGAATATAATCCCATAAAGAAACATTGCTAGCCACATGAGACTGTACGTGCCCTGAAATTCTAAGTAACCAATATAAAAACCTCCTCCTCGTGCATCAAAGAGGCCATAAGTAGTAATTTGGGATCCAATAGCTGAGCCAGCAGTTGGTGCCTTTATAAATCCAGTAAAACCCGCAAAAGGTGCTAAAATCCCAAAACAAAAGTAGAGTAAAGTCATTAAAATTGTGAAGCCATAATTTGCGAATCGAGGATTATTAACGGCAATTAATCCTCTTTGGTCTTCATATTTCTCGGGTAAAAAACCCCAACAGTCAGTAATAGTCGCAACACCGACTAATTCATCTTTTTCGATGACTGGAATAATCGAGACATCTAAATCACGCATCCGAGAGAAAGCAGTTGATACTGGGGTATCCTTGGTCACAGGATCAATTGTATACATGATTTCTGTCACTTTAGATGTTTCTGCAGACAACCCTTCAGCAACAAGTCCTGTTACAATATCAAAGTCTGCTATAACACCTAAAACTTTCTTCTTATCTTCTTTATTAACTACAACTAAATCAGGAATCCCTAGCTCTTTCATTTTTAGAGCTGCATCTTTAACTGATTTATTGGCTGTGATAGTGTCATATTCATCATCGATTGCTAAATCACGAACATAAAATTCTTTATCTTTCGCCAAAGTACATTAAAACCTCCGATCATGGTAAACTACTTGAATGGAGTACCTCAAAAATAAATGATTTAAATTTTAACCTTGCAGAACCTAATAACTAGAAAATAGCTAATCGGGATTTTTTTTTTCTTCCTTTCTTTGATTGATTCTAAATTCCTGCTTAAGTAATTACTATTAATTTCATGGTTTAAACTGAAGACATTCAAAAACAAGTACTTAAATATGCTACGAGAAACACTAAGGGGAGATAAAATTAATATTATTATTGTCTAGGATCAGCATGCATAAGAGCTACAAGTTTGTTCAGCAAAATTAGCAGCAGCGATTAAAATATGGTCTGACCATGAAAACAATCCTGAAGCTCGAGATAAAATTAGTCAGTTAAAAGAAGAAATTATTGAAGCTGAAAGACGATGTGATGACATTAAAGAAGAGTTAATCAATAGTATCTTTTCTAAAGGAGCCTATTTACCACAAGCTACTGAGGATCGTCACCGTGACGTTGCAAACTCTATTGCACCAGTTTTGGGTTTAAAAATACTCGAAGCAGAAGCTATAACGATAAACTTATGACTAATGATGTTGATAGGTGGTTTTGGCATGGCCTTAGGCCTAATAATTATAGGAAAGGTCGTAATTCGAGTCGTGACAAAAGAGCTTGTTGAAATGAATCCTACTTCTGGGCTTTCTTCAATGATTTCAGTTACGCTTATAATGACAATAGGCACACTCTTAGGATTCCCCTTAAGTGGAACTCATGTTCTTATTGCTGCTATGATTGCAGTTGGGTGGGCTGAAAAGTCACCCATTCAGAAGCAGATGGTGAAGATGATAGTAATCTCATGGATAGGACTGTGCCTATCGCAGCTGGACTTGGGGGAGTGTTGTGGTTTGGCGTAAATTGGCTTTTTATTGGATTAGGATTGTGAATCTTCGATTAAGTGATTTAAGGACTGAATGATCTCGTTGACAGGGATATCACGGACCCGTATTGTCGTGACCCTTCCCATCGACCGTCCGTTTTTATGACGATTCTCTACCTCTTGTTGAATGAGTCCTAGTCGGCCTAGATCCTTCAGATAGGCCCACATTTGTGTTTGGCGCCTCGCACGAACACCTGCCTCCTCACAAACGCTCATATAGGAATGTTTGACCTCTGGAGTAGTTACAAATGGTCTATTGTCGCAAAGAAGTCTAGCAATGCTTAATAATAATAATTTTTGATGGGTATTCAAGTCTTCAAGAACTGATTTTTCAATGGGGAGTACAGATACGACTGCTTTACGTACATGCTCAGCTGTGATCTGATCCTTCTTTTCTCGGTCTGCTAGTTTCGCAGCTCGCCATAACAATTCAATGGCAAATCGTGCGTCTCCATATTCTTCTGCGAGACTTGCAATGACTTCAATGAGATCATTATTGTAACTCTCTTCTCGGAGTCCTAGCTCAGCACGAGAGCTCACAATATCGAAAAGCTGATTTCTAGTGTAAGGAGGGAAAGTAATGAAGTTTCTACCAAGGGAGGAGATGGTGGAGGAGTCAAGATGATAGCGAAAATTCTTGTCTCGGGTGCAACATAATAGGTTGAAACGAGATTCCGTGTGATTACCAGGAAACGTAGAGAAATGGTCATTTCGGATTTTAGACTCTCCTTCCTCTATACGTGACAAAGCGTAAAGAAAATCTGTTCGCTCATCAGATATTAAGTAATCAATCTCATCTAATACAAGTAGAGATACCAAATTTTGCTCATAAAGCAATAGGGAAAACATTCTCAACAGTTCATCGACTGAAAAACCTCGCAAAGGAAAACCAGGAACAAGCTGTCTTAAGACCGTTGTTAAAATCAAATGTGGGGTCTTGGTCTTTCGACAATTCACATGGAAGAATCGAAAACTTGGGTCTCCTGGTTTATGTTCTGACCTTAAATACCTGGTTAGATCTGCTCCGAATGCCCTCGAAATGACTGTTTTTCCGGTACCAACTGGCCCATAGAGCACAACCTTTCTGCTACTCCCAGTAGGTTCAGTAATAATAGACCTAAAGTAATTAACTAAGCTTTTCATTTCTTCCTCCCGGTGCCAAAGGTGATTTGGAATGTAATTAGATGCAAACACCTTTTCTCCAGCCTCTATGAACACTGATTGAAAGTTTGTAAAAAGAGCAGAAAAATTAGTACTAGACATAGAGTTCACATTTCTGTCGGATTTTTTTCGTCACTTTCGCGTACGTATCTATATATTCTAGAAATACATTGGGATACTTTAAACGTTAAGGACAGTAATTTCCAAGTAATAATGGTTGTGTGTGATCTTGGTTTATGCTTTTCAACTGTTGTAATCTTTTTATCATGACATTTTCAGGAAGAGATGCGCTTGATAAGGGAAAATTAGAATGCTAGGGCTTAAACTCATATAATAGACTGGTTTTGATAGAATATTTTTAAATCAAATAATGTAATTACTCTCTTTATAACATTAAACATCCTTATTCCCTTTAGTTAGTCAAAATCTTAGAGAGGGAGGGTTCATTGAAAGTGAATGCTAAGTGTCTTTTCAGTGAATATTGTCTCCCTTTTCAGAAATCTCTCTATTTGAAGTTACTTTTCCTTGGAAGTTCGATAATAAAGGTTGCTCCAAGACCTGGTCCTTTACTCTCTGCTGTAATTTTTCCTCCATGTGCTTCCAGTGTCTTTCGACATAAATACAGCCCGATACCTGTGCCAGTGGCAGAAAATTCTGTTGGAATACTTACGAATTGATCAAAAATCAGATTCAAATCCTCTGATCTAATCCCTGCGCCGTTATCTGAAACTTCAATTTTTATTTCTAAGGGAAAAATCTTCGATGTGACGCTTATTCTCCTGCTATCTTTATCCGTTTGCTTAATAGCGTTACCAATGATATTATCTAATACCTGTTGCAGCCTGTGCGGATCCCCATCGATGATTATTGCAGATTCCTCTAAGCATCCTTGAAATTCAAACTGGTTTCCTAATAGCTGATGGTAAGGTTCTAGTGTATTCTGCAGAAAATCACATAAATTCATTGAGGTTTTTTCAATTTCAAAAATACCTCGTTCAATTTGTCCGATTGTACTCACTTTGCTGGTTAAACGTTCTAATCTATCTAAATTGTTTTTCATAACACTTAAGATGTTTGTTATGCGTTGTTGGGCTAGATCATTTATATGCTCGATTAGAAAGTCACAGTATCCTGTAAGAACGGTCAGGGGAGTTCTAAGTTCATGACTGGTCATCCAAACAAAGCTATCACGTCGCTGTTCTAGCTCTTCTCTAGTTTTTTCTGCTTTTACCCGATCAGTAATATCCGTGGTAATAATACCAAGTCCATCACCCACTTTGAAGGCCCTCACTGAATAGTACTTATTTCTGATTCTTGGAGCAGAATCAATATCATCACTATAATATGGTTTTCCAGTCTTTAAAACTTCGAGATAGTTATCGTATGTACTTGAATCCTTTAGTTTGGGGAAAATTTCTAGGAAATTCTTTCCCACTACTTCCTCTTCTGCTAGGTTGAGTCCTATTAATCCTGCTTTGTTAATATCAATGAAGTTTAAATTTAAATCCAGAAGGGTAAATCCATCGGTAGCTGACTCCATAAACTTTCGTAATCTCTCCTCACTTTCACGTAAAGCTATTTCAGCCTTCTTTCGCTCAGTGATATCACGAGCCATTGCAAGTTCTGCTGTACCATCTTGATAAGTGATCATTCTTACATTAATTTCCACGTCTAATGGGGTTCCATCTTTACGTGATAATTTCATTTCATATTTCGATGGTACATCGTGCCCCGCCATCCTATCCTGATACATCTTAAGAGCATCGTTAAATCCATCAGGATGAACTACTTTAGCGAATGGAACATCAATTAACTCTTCAACAGTATAACCCAGCATTTCTACTGCTTGTCTATTAAGGAAATTAAACTTCATATCACGAATAATAACAATCCCATCATTGGCTAGCTCAACGAGTGATCGATATTTCTCCTCATTTTCCCTTAATGCTTCCTCTGCCTGTTTTCTCTTGGTAATATCTTGAATTGTACCATATACGCCAATTTTGTCTTTTTCTTTATTATAAAACTTCTTAATATCTTCTTGAAGCCAGTGAATGGTACCATATCGGTCGAAAATACGATATTCTCTTCGAGTCAATTCTTTAGATGAAGAATAGAACTTAACAACATCATTTGTTATTCGTTGTGCATCTTCTGGATGGATTAATTCTTTAAACATAATTCTTCCAGAAAGAAAATCGGTCTCAGTATAACCTGTTATCTCTTCCACATTCCCAAGGAAAAAGTCTTGAGTATAATCTGCATAACCCTCAAATGCAATCCCTTGAAAATTCTCAATAAAAGATCGATATTTTTCCTTATTTTCTTTTATCGCTTGTTCTGCCTGTTTTCGTTCCGTAATGTCCCGATTTACTGCTAGTGCAGCTATGGGTTTGCCTGTCCTGTCTTTGACCAAAGCTACTGACATGAGGATGTTAATTGGCGTTCCATCTTTTCTTTTCTGTATAACTTCACCTTGCCAGATCCCCTCCCTCATGAAATCGCCTAATACATCATCTCTTATGTGATAGGGGAATTCCTGATGCAGTAATATTCCTACTTCTTTTCCCAGAACTTCTTCTTCTTGCCATCCGTAGATTTTTTCTGCTGCCTTATTCCAACTTGTTATTCGGAAGTCCAAATCGCTTGCAATCACAGCATCAGAAACATATGTTAGCAGATTCGCTTGGTATTGGAGTTGTTCTTCTGCTTGCTTACGTTTTGTTATGTCCCTGACTATCGCTAGAACTGCTTCTTCCCCCTGATAATCAATTATTCCCAGATTTAACCCCACTTCTAATGAATTGCCATTTTTCTTTATTAGTTTTGAATCATAGGTAAGAGAAACTTCATTACCCGCTAATCTGGCTTTACGACGCTCATTAATTTCAGGAAAAGCGTCAGGATGAACAACCTGTGCATAAGACATATTCAGGAGTTCATCAGGTCTGTATCCAAGCATTTGCGCAAATCGCTGGTTGATGAATAGAAACTTGTCACCTAACTTACCACCCTGAACAATTGCAATTCCATCGTTTGCTCGTTCAACTAAAGTCCGATATTTTGTCTCACTTTCACGTAAAGCTTCTTCCATTAGAACTCGGTCAGTAATATCTTCAACACTCCCTTCATAATATCTGATTGTTCCTTTTGAATCTTTGATTGCTCTTGCATTTTCTCTGATATATATTGATGTTCCATCGGATTTTTTAAGTTCAAACTCCAATCCTTTGACTTCCCCCTTCGTATGGATTTCCTTTAGAAAACGATCCCTTGGATAATTTCGTCTTGTCGCTAGCTTATTAGGCTCAATCAATGCTAATTCTTCAAACGAAGAAAGTCCTACCTGTTTGATAAAGGTTGGATTAGCTGCAACAAATTCATGATCAGGTGTGCTACGATATAAGCCAATTGGTATGTTTTCAAAGAGCGATCTGTAGTCTTCTTCACTTTTACGTAACCTTTCCTCTGCTTCTTTCTGTTTTGTAATATCAGTCCAATAGCCCACAATCTCAATGGGGTTCCCCTGGTTGTCTCGAATAAGAGTAGCTTCATCCATCATCCAAAGATAAGAACCATTTTTGTGTTTAAAGCGGTAAGTTACACTATAATGTTCACTTTGAACTATTCCCTGAAATATTTCCACTGAATGTTGTCTATCATCAGGATGGATTCCGTTAGTCCAGAAACTCGGATTGCTAATAAACTCATGAACATCATGGCCAAGGATTTCCTTTACGTTCTCGCTCATAAAGGTTGTTGGGAAGTTATCTCGAGGTTCACAAGAAAAAATTACTGCTGGACTGGATTTAAGTAGAAATTGGAGTCTTGTTTCTGTTTTTAGAGAGTTTTCTTCTATTTTTCTTTGATCAGTAATTGCTAATTTGATTTCTCTTATTACATCGTCAGGGATGTCGTCTCTTAGTAAAAGGGAATTGAGAGTCATCTTTTACACTAGTGAAAATATTGGAGTTCTCTAATTTAAACATTGAGTTTTTCCAGTACCATTAGTCTAAATTTATCTTTAAAATTTCTCCAATCAAGATTAAACAAGAGTAATCATTATATCAGGAAAAGAATTAAATAAAAACTAGAATAAAACGGACTTACTTAGACTTTAGGAGTGGCACGAATTAAATGATTGAAGTTTTACCAGAATTATGTATCAAATGTGGTTATTGTGTTAATACTTGCCCCTCAATTATTTTTGCATTGGATCAAGACAGCATAAAAGTTGAGTTTGAAGAGTATTGTATATTATGTGGCCACTGTATAGCTATTTGTCCTGAAGATGCCATCAGACACGCTAAGCTAGATTACACATTATCTAGAAAAATTCCAACTACCTCTAAAATCGATCCTCAAGATCTGTATACATTATTTCAAACCAGAAGATCGATTAGAAATTTCAAAGAAAAGCCGATCCCTAAAGATTTACTAGAACGACTCATATCTGAAGCACGATATGCTCCAACGGCAAGTAATTTGCAGAATGTTAAATATCTCATTATGAAAAACCAAGCTATACCTCCATTTGTGGAAAATCTCAGGAATTTCTATGCCTCTGTGTTGAAAATCTTCGAATCATCAGAATCAGAGGATCCTAATACGTTACGACGTATACGAAAATGGAACTATTGGTTGATGGAAGCTGATAAAGGTAGAGATGCGATTTTTTATGACCCTCCAGCGATTCTCGTTGTGTACGCACCTAAAGATGATTCAATGGTGGCATTAAACGTTGGTTTTGCTGTTGCTTATTTGATGTTAGCAGCACATGTGAATGGATTAGGAACCTTAAACATTGGCTACGCTATTGAAGCGATTCGCCGAAGACCAAAAATAGCGGAAGAATTGGGGGTCTCACCGGAAAAATACGAGGTTTTTGCAGTCTTATCCATGGGCTATCCTATTTATGAATACTCCAAGATTCCTATTCGAAATCCTGTTTCTATTATTTGGAGGGGCTGAAAGAAGAATAATGAACAACTCATAGCATTCTTTACCCAAAGTGTCAGATCATAGAGTGAGATCATCGAAAATGACGAAAATGGATCGAACAGATTATTTCGCTATCAGTGTGAAAAAATTTTGTCTAAATGATACAAGTCCATACCAAGCAGGATTAAAATTTCTATCAGCTTCTTGAATCGGCTTTCTCATCGTAGTTACTATATTATGGATCTACATTTTCCTCAGTGACATTAGTAATTGTCAAATTAACCCAGTTTCATATTGATTTTACACTCTGTTTAGTTAAAAATACGTCTAGTTTTACATTATCTATCATAAATCAGATACAAGGTTTGATTAATATTGCCACCACGGAAAAGAAAGACAATATCGCGCAATAAAAAGGGGGAAGAGGACAAAAACTCTAAAGAATCTAAAGTAGTTTCACAACCTCTGAATAATGATGCATTAAGCACCTCTCCCACAACACTGAAGGATAATAAAGCAGGAATAAATGATATTGGAGATCTTCCAGGCATTGGTCCTGCTACTGCGAAGAAACTTCAAGATTCTGGCTTTGGAACATTGGAATCCCTTGCAACAGTAAGTATCGGGGAACTAGTCGCAGTTGGTAATCTAGGAGAAGCGACATCTAGGAAGATTATCCAAGCTGCTCGGGATGCTTTAGATTTTGGCTTCATTACGGCTGAGGAAGTCTTAGAACGCCGTAGAAATATGTTAAAAATCACCACAGGCTCTGCTTCCCTTGATGATCTTTTTGGAGGTGGGATCGAAACAGGATCTATGACAGAATTTTATGGTGAATACCGGACAGGTAAGACCCAGATCGCTCATCAGCTCTGTATTACAGCTCAACTTCCTCGTGAGATGGGTGGATTGAATGTGGATGATAATGAGCCTGTAAAAGTAGTCTATATTGATACTGAGGGTACTTTTCGTCCTGAAAGAATCCTCGATATGAGTAAACGTTGGGAAGGGGATCTAAATATCAAAAAAACCCTAAAAAATATCATGCATGGGAGAGCGTACAATAGTGATCATCAAATGGTTTTAGCAGAAAAAGTTGCCAAAGATAGTCAAACAGAAAGAATCGGGCTTCTAATTGTTGACTCCCTCATTTCTCATTTTCGTGCTGAATATGTTGGACGTGGAACGCTAGCTGGACGGCAGCAAAAACTGAATCAGCATATTCACACTCTTCTCAAAGTCGCTGAGGTCGGGAATTTAGCTATAATAGTTACTAATCAGGTTCATTCCAAACCTGATATGTTTTTTGGTGATCCCACGGCTCCTGTTGGTGGGAATATCGTAGCTCATGCAAGTCATACTCGTGTATATCTTCGAAAGTCTAAAGGTGAGCGTAGGATCGCTAGAATCGCTGACTCTCCGTTACTTCCTGAAAATGAAACCGTATTTGCAATAACTAGTGATGGAATAACCGATGTAGGATAAATTCCACCATCCAATTCTTTTTCTTCTCAGTATACGTGGTGTACATCAGATACGCTTTCATATATAAAGGGACAAATTGGGGATAGAATCAGGCTACTAGATTTTAAGGGATTTTCATGAATGGCTCTGATTTAATCCCATGGGTGAATTTGTGCTCATTACACGTCAGTGCAATAATGTTTGCTTATTTTAGCATAATTAGTGTGATGCCTGTGACTAGGGAAGAAAAACGAGGAGAGAAAGCGTGGAAAGAGTGCTACTGGTTTCGAATCATACTGAGTATTTTTGCCAGTATCATGGTCATAAATATAATTCTTTGGATCTGGTTTCCTGTACCCGAATTTAATTGGCATATCCATCCCGATCCATTCTTTGGATTTCTCGTTGGAGTTATTATCGCTATTCCATGTATTATTATATTGATTAAAGCCATACAGGATGGAGGTGAGGAGCATATGAAACCATCAAAAGAAACTGAGCTCCATGGCGGTATATATAAACATATTCGTCATCCTGGTGTCCTGGGGGAGATGCCTTTATACATCGTTATCGCTTTATTTGTCAATTCATTATTTCTTGTTATTTGGATTACACTTTATATCGTCATTTATGTTCCAATATATATTTATTTTGAAGAAAAGGATTTGATTAAGCGATTTGGGGCTCCTTACCTTGAGTACCGTCATCAAACTGGAGCATTGATTCCTAAGTTTTGGAAAAAATAGTCTAGCGTGATTTTAATATTTATGAATCAGCCATAAAATCTATGTAGCAAAAAATTTTTAGATAATAATGAATTCTGTACCAAAACTACCTGATTTGGATTGTTGATCATAAGCATGAATGACTATTCTTTCATAATTACAGGGTCAATAGAGGCAGGAAAATCCACCTTATGTTGGGAGGTATTAAAATACCTAAATCAAAAGCAGGTGTTATCAAGCGGGGTAATAACCTTACAAAATGAAAAGAAGTGGTTCTATATAATAACTGAAAAGGTAAAAATTCCATTTGAGGCTCAAGAGACAGACACATTTATACCAATAGGTCAATTTCGTATTCATAAGAACAATCTAACGCGAGTACTCAATAGTATCCACGCAGGTTTAGATAGTAAGTTTATTTTCCTTGATGAAATCGGTCCTTTAGAACTTCAAGGGAGTGGTTATTATCCTATACTCAATGCAGTACTAAAGCGAAAACAGGGAAATATTCTAGTGGTGAGAGAAAGCCTCTTAAATGATTTTTTCTCTCAATACCCCCAAGCAAAGGCTTACACTATTATTCGGGTAAAAAATCACGAGATATCATCTCCCTTTAAGATTATCAAAGAACAAATTAATCAACATTTCAAGACATAATTTGAGATATTTGAGAATTTGATAGATCATTTGAAGAAAATAGGGTAGTGATCAAGCAATTTTCACATTGAAGTGAAAAAAATGTCAAAAGAAGAGTATATAGGGGCTGTTGATCAGGGAACTACAGGTACACGATTCATGGTCTTTGATAGGAATAGTAACTTAGCTGGTTCTCAATATAGAGAACATGAACAGATTTTTCCTCATCCAGGATGGGTTGAACATGATCCTTTAACCATCTGGACAAACACTCAATTGGTTATACGTGAAACTCTTAATCAAGCTCAGATCTCACTAAAAGATCTTGTAGCTATTGGTATAACCAATCAGCGTGAGACAACTATTGTCTGGGATCGAAAGACTGGGCTTCCTATTCATAATGCTGTGGTCTGGCAGTGTGTTCGTACAGCTGAAATCTGTGAAAACCTCAGGAAAGAAGATTTAGAACCTCTTGTAAAAGAACGTACTGGTTTAGTCATAGCTACTTATTTTTCTGGCCCAAAAATCCGATGGTTACTAGAAAATGTCCCAGGAGCTCAATCAAAAGCTGAAAAAGGAGAATTAATTTTTGGGAACATCGACACGTGGTTGATTTGGAATCTAACTGGAGGTGTCAAAGGGGGAACACATGTTACTGACGTTTCTAATGCTTCCCGTACAATGCTAATGGATCTTAGAACGCTTGATTGGGATGATGAATTAGTAGAACAATTAAAAATTCCTAAGTCATTGTTACCTGAAATTAGACCGTCAAGTGATCCAAATCTTTATGGTCGTACAATAATCAAAGGGATAGATGGTAATCCACCTATCTCTGGAGATCTCGGAGATCAACAAGCAGCCCTATTTGGTCAAACATGTTTTAATCCAGGTATGGCTAAAAATACTTACGGTACTGGAAATTTTCTTTTATTAAATACAGGTGATAAAATTGTACACTCTGATTCGGGACTTCTTACGACTGTGGCGTATGGAATCGGGAAAAAAACAATCTATGCACTTGAGGGAAGTATTGCTATAAGTGGTGCAGCAATTCAATGGCTCCGAGACCAATTAAAATTCTTCTCTTCTGCTTCTAAATCAGAAGAACTGGCTAATTCCGTCGTTGATAATGGTGGGGTGTATTTTGTACCAGCATTTGTAGGTCTATTTGCCCCACATTGGGATACTACTGCGCGAGGCACCTTAGTGGGACTTACAAGAGGAAGTAATCGTGCTCATATTACTCGTGCTGTACTGGAATCCATCGCTTTCCAATCACTTGATGTTTTCAAGGCTATGGAGAAAGATAGTGGAATTAAACTTCAGAGTTTACGAGTAGACGGCGGCGCTTCCAAGAATGATCTTCTAATGCAGATTCAAGCTGATTTATTAAATATCGAATGTATTCGGCCAAAAATCGAAGAAACCACCGCTCTTGGAGCAGCTTATTCTGCTGGACTTGCTGTGGGACTCTGGGATCTTAATGAGTTGCGTGAGAAATGGATAGTAGATCGTGTCTTTAAACCACAAATGGATGATGCTAAGCGACAAGGGATGACCTACCATTGGAATAAAGCCATTGAAAAAGCAAAAGGATGGGTAGAGAACTAATGCATGTTTATATGAGTAAATATCACTATTCTTTCGAAAGAAACTCCTGTAAAAAAGTTTGTACAGCTAAATAACCTTTTTCTTCGTTGTGAGGGGAACCAGATTCTCGAACAAATTCTTTCAAGGGCATATTATTTGATAAATCCAAATATTGTAGGTTTTTTAGCTCTAGAATTTCTTTGGGAAGAGAAACTAACTGATTATGGTTCAAGTCTAGCAATAGGAGGCTTATTAAGTCTCATTTCTTCTCATCAATCTTCTTCAAGGAGCGTGGGATGCCTCAAAGTATATTGATCCATTAAAAGAATATTGTCGAGTTAAATTCTCAGAAGAAACAGAAAAGAGAAAATGGTTGGAGGCTATTAGAAGAGCAGGAAATTGCTAATCAAAATTAAACCTTTTTCTTTAATTATTGCTACTTCTCCTCTGCTAAAAACAGATGCACTGCCCCTTCCATTTCAAGTAAAGTCTCGTAAATACCATCTGGTCCAGTTTCCATTAAGGTATCAGGAGAAGAATAGCCCGCTGCAAATCCAAATGTTGTGACTCTTACAGTTTTCCCCGCAATAATGTCCCCACCTAAGTCTCCGATAATTGCACAGCTTCTTGGAGTGTTTGTTAATTGAAATTTTCGCATAAAGTGAACAAATCCTTCCTCTTTGTGTTTTCCAAACTCCCCAGAGGCTAGAATTCGATCAGGGGAAAAATAACTTGTGTCCTTGAGATGGTTGGTAATAAAGATTTCAATTTTTTTTCTGGGAGAATCACTCACGATGGCTAATTTAATTCCAGAAGAATGTAATCGCTTTAAGGCAATTACAGCGTCCTTCGTTGGTTGAGCCAAAGAAAACTGTTTTGATTGATTTCTTATGACATAAAACAAGGCTCTTAATGATTTGAAATATCCAAATTCTAAAGCCCGTGAAACTTTATACAGGGCCTTAACGATTTTCCATTTCACATTTCTTTCTTGTGAGGTAAGCTTAGAGAAAGTTATCTCATCTGCTTTCGAGATTACGAGAGTAAGATCAACTTGTAAATATTGTGCTAATAATCCAAAGTAATAATGTTTTGTATCAACCAATGTTCCATCAAAATCAAATATTATCGCTTTTATTGGTATGTAAACTAATTGGGGCATGAGATAACTATCCCAAGGATTACTAGGTTGACTATCTTACTAAAATAAAAACACTTTGGCATATTTCTTGTGTCTACCTTAAAGCAATTTTTTATTATCTGTTAAAGTTTTGGAGTATTCACAAATATATTCCGAATTCGTCTGATCATATAGAGGCATTTTATTGAATTTCGATTTTAAAGACCCACTAGAAGGATTACCCCCTCTTAAGACAGATATATGCGATTCTCATGTCCATATCTGGGATGCTGACGCGTTTAGTGATCTTGAGAAGTGGGGTCATATGTTTGGTGTTAAACGTTTTATGGGTATTGCTCAACCCGATGTTAAAAAAACTCTGGAGCAGAATGGAAAAGCCTCTGATATTGTTTTTGCGTACTACTTACCTATGCAAGCTTTCGCTGAAAAAAAACCTGAAAGAATCGTGGAAGCTGTTGACGAAGCTCATAGCTTAAACTATTCGCTCACCAAAACTTGGTTTGGCCCACGTCAGATCGATTTCTATAACACAGAGAAGCTGGTATCCATTGCAGACCCTATCTTTGAACCCGTTTTTAGTCGAATTGAAGATTATGGTCTGCCATTAGATATTCATGTTGCTGATCCTGATATTTGGTACTCTACTAAGTACCAAGATTCTGAACGTTATCGTACAAAAACTCAAGCGATCAACGAATTTAACGAAGTACTTGAACGACATCCGTCTCTTAAGGTAATTAGTGTTCATTTCGGGTCCTTACCTGAAATTCATAATTTAATTAAACTAGAAGAGATTTTTAAGAAATTTACTAATTTTTATATTGATACAGCTTCTACAAAATGGATTGTGCGCGAATTGGGGAAAGATCCTCAACAAGCTCGTGATTTTATAATCCGTAATCAGGATAGAATTCTTTTTGCAACTGATTTGTCAGTCGGATGGGCTGATCGTTCTGAGAAATATTTCCCTACTCGATACTGGGCACAGCGTATATTCTGGGAGACTAACGTCCGGAAAGTGAAGTTACCCTTTTCAGATGAGGACAATCTGAATCCTCCTACCTTTATAAATGGATTAAATCTCCCCCAATCCGTACTCGATAGGTTTTACTGGCAGAATGCTGAAAAGTTTTTTAAGTAAAATTCTAAAGGTACAACTAGAAAAATTGCTTAATCACTATCTTTAATTGAATTAAGGGGTCTGATTCTGATGAAAACCAAATTTAATGTGCTTCAAGTAGGATTAGGGCCGATGGGGCAGCGAATAACGAAGCTATTAGTTGAACGTGAGAATATTGATCTAATTGGCGCTGTTGATATAGACCCAACTCTCGAAGGTAAGGAATTAGGTGAAATTATAGGAGTTTCAAACGTACCAGCAATAACGATCGAATCGAATCTAGAAAAACTTCTCCATGAGAAACAAGCTGATGTGGTGATAATTTCGACTTCCTCCTCCCTTGAAAAGGTTACACCACTCATCATAGAGGCGATTAAGACAGATTGTAACATTATTTCAATTTGTGAAGAATTATCTTATCCATTTGAGTACTTTCCAGATCTTTCTGATGAAATTGATGAACTTGCTAAAACGCACAATGTGTCTGTGGTTGGTACAGGCATAAATCCTGGTTATTTAATGGATCTATTGCCCATTGTATTAACAGCTCCCTGTCAAACTGTTCAGAAGATCACTATAACACGAATGATGAATTCTGCGAAGAGAAGAGGACCTTTCCAAGAGAAAATTGGAACTGGGCTTTCCACTGAGGAGTTTCGAGAGAAAATTGACGAGCGGATAATAACAGGCCACGTTGGTTTAACACAGTCTATCCAAATGATTCTGTCTGCATTAGGTATGACATGTGAAGAAATAATTGAATATCCTCCAAGTGCAGTCTTGGCAGAAAAAGAAATCACAACTTCTTATTGTACCATACCCAAAGGATTCGTATGCGGACTTCAAAGTAAAGCTGTGGCAATAAAGAAGGATGAAGATTTGATAACATTAGATTTCATTGCGTATGCTGGTGACCATGAGGAATATGATAGTGTAGTCGTGGAAGGTGTTCCACGAATTTCTCAAAAAATAGAAGGAGGAGTTCATGGAGATTTAGGCACAGCTGCGGTGGTTGCTAATTTAGTTCCTATAATTTTCTCTGCGAATCCTGGGCTACATACAATGAAAGATATTCCAGTTCCATGTAATACTGCGGGGATTTGGAAGGAAATAGATGAATAATAGGAATAAAGAACGGTGATTAAATGAGTATTAAAATCATAGCAGAAATAACAACATATCCTGTTGGAGAAGGGACCAGTTTGAGTAAATTTGTGAAAGAAGCAGCAAAAGAAATAGATATATACAAAGGAATTCGAGTTATTCACCATCCGATGGGAACTGTGATTGAAGCTGATTCTTTAGACATAGTTTTTGATGTTACAAAGAGAGCTCATGAAGCTATCTTAAAAACTGGAGCTCAAAGGATTGTTACTCAGCTGCGAATTGATGATCGTAGAGATAAATCCCGGAAAATGGAAGATAAGGTAGCTGCAATATCTAATGAAAGGTAATAACAAAGGTTTGGGATGTCTATTAGATCACCACGGGAAAATATTATCACAGCTCTACTTAACGAAGAACCTGATTATGTGCCTTGTTGCCCAGATATATCAAATATGATCCCTGCGAGACTCACTGGAAAACCTTTCTGGGATATCTATTTTAGAAATGATCCATCATTAGGTCTAGCTCAGGTGTTTGCTGTAAATCAGCTTGAAATAGATGGTTTTTCAGACCAAGGAAAATTAGATCCATCTCCAACGTATAAGGAAAAATTCACAGAAAGGATCATTGAAAAAAACAAGGAGGGGAAATTTATTGACACTCAAACAGTCTTTAAAGCTAAACAAGGAGATCTAATATATAAAACTCGTTATTATAGGAACCAACCTCCTATCTTGATTGAAAAGCCAATCAAAAGCTTGACCGAGGATCTTTTGAAAGTAGAGGAACTCTTTAACCCATCTGACACTCAAAATTTTACTGCAGTATATTATAATCGTATTAAAGAAAAGATGGGAGATGATGGAGTAGTATGTTTGAGCGTTCCTGTTCCTGGGTTACATTGGCTTCATGAAAATCTTGAGGGAGGTTTTGAAAGCGCTATACAAATGTATTATGAACAACCTGACGTTGTTAGAGAGATCTGTAACTTATTTCATGAATATGTCCTTGAATATGTTATTAGAGGACTATCTTTCAACATTGATGCTATTCAAATTAGTGCTTCGGGCTTGCTTCATTTTCAGTCCCCAAAAATCATTCGTGAGCTTAGTTTAAGGACAATGAAGGAGATAGCGCTACTTGCACACCAAGAGGGAATTCCATGTCATCTTCATGCCTGTGGTAAAGAACTAGCATTAATTGAAATTGTAGCGAAAGAGACTATAATTACCTCAGTTGAACCACTTGAGATGCCTCCAATGGGAGATTGTCACTTAGCCTCGGTAAAGGAAGAATACGGAAACAGACTTGGATTAAAGGGAAACATACATACGATAGATATAATGTTACTTGGTACCCCCTTAAATGTAGAAACTGCTGTTATATCATGCATAAATGATGCTGCATACAATGGTGGATATATTCTTTCCACGGGTGACCAGTGCCCAGCAGAAACACCAATAAATAATTTTAAAGCAATGATGAAAACAACTCGGACATATGGACAGTATTAAGAGAATCTAGGGAGAATATACTTCTAATGGAGATTCTTTACCGACTCCCTGCTCTATACCAACTAAAATTGATTTGAGTGATTTAGTATATTCCTTCAAAGACCTTCTACCTTCTGTAGTGATGTGAATAACAGTTCTAGGGCGAAGATTTACGAACATTTTTTCTCTGGTAACAAAACCGATCGATTCCAGTTTTGTTAAATGGCTGTTCAGGTTTCCTGATGTTACACCCAATCCTTTCTGGAGTACACTGAACGCAAGGGAAGAGTGAAGATGTAGGAACATTAGTATTCCCAAGCGAACTGGTTCATGAATGTTGGAATCCAAACCACTAAGGAGGTCTTCCATTAATGCTGGACTCTCTTCCATTCTATCACCTGGTCTTTAAATTAAGCTTCCTTTTGTTTTGCAGTTAACCTGCTTACATTCCAATAAGCGGTCATACTCACCCCAATTAAAATTAGACCAAAAATTGTACAATAAAGAAACATTGCCAATTCTGGTGATCCTGGATAGATAACTAATGAAGAAAAAAATCCAAGAACCAAGGCAGATATTCCAAATATAAATAACCCTGATTGTAACTGTTTATTTTTCGTTTCTAAATAAAGAATTCTGCTTGTGAGTAAAAAACCAAGAGAAACGGTAATTCCCCATATTGTAGGTATTAATTGAGGATTGGTACTACCAAAGATGATCACTAATAAATGGGTAAGCACAAATAATCCAATTATGATTAGTCCTACTTTTCGATAGGCCTTATTCCAATTGATAAAACCAGGAGATAATCCAGTAGTAAAGATAATAACCCCAAGAAGGGGTAAAAGGTAGATAAGCCATAAACCAAGAAGTAAAACTAGATCACTATTGGAGGCTAACCCGAGAATGAAGAAAGTTGAATCTATAGACAGGAAGTGATAACAAACATATTCAATCCAGCCTCCAATTATGGTAATGAATCCAGCAAGTGCTATAAACAGCAACATTCTATTAATTTCCATTTTTTCTTCGAATGCAACGATTTTATCTAAAATTTCAAGAGTAGGCTCCAAGTCAGGTAGTAAATCCATTCCTATCACTCTATTCCTCTTTTGGTTTTACCAATATGGTTTGTTTATTAGACATTTAACTTTAGTTTGTATGACAAAGAATTCTCTCGGAAAAAATAACAGCGGTTCTTTTACGTTAAGAAATTAATTTCTCATTCATGAATTATAAGTACACTTATAAGGAAATCATCTCTCACATAAGTGTTATTATTCTCTCTCACGCACAAAGTTGCCTTTTATTGTATGAAGGTTGGAGTTTTTGAGGAAAAAGGGGATAATATTGAAAAAAATCTTGTTTAACCGAAATAAATTACTTTATTTATTTCTAATTATATTTACTATGGTATTATGCCATAGTCTTAATGTACCAGTTCAAGTAATGTATAAGCCTGTTTCATGTATTGAGAGAATTTGTACTCCTTCAGAGAATACCGATGTTCCTCAATCTATGAGATTAAAAACTTATCATTCTAATCTTATAGAGCACGATCCTATTTCTATATCCTCGAACAACCAGTTTATTATACAAGGATTTCCAGGATCAGGGACAATTGATGATCCTTACTTAATTGAAGGTTTTAGTATTACTGCTTCAAGTGAGAGTTTGATCAGCATCAGCGGTACGACAGCTTATTTTTGTGTTCGAAGTAATATTCTTAACGGATTAAATTTTGCACCTGAAGGAATTCACTTCTATAATGTGTCAAATGGAATTATTTCAAATAATACAGTTTATAATATTGACGGTGGTGGGATTACGGTAGACTCCTCTAATCAAATCCTTATTGGGAATAATACTGTTTCTAATTGTAATGACGGGGGAATTTCGACAGGATATTCGCAGAATAACACAATTATCAATAATACGGTTTCTGGGTGTGGTGGACATGGGGCATTGGGCATTGGGGAAACAAAAGAGGTTTATGTTTACAACAATACAGTGAAGTTTAACACCGATCAAGGATTGTTCATTGGATCAACACAAAAAACTGTTATTGGTTATAATCGAGTATTTGAAAACATGGGATCTGGAATGAGTATTGTTGGTTCTCCGAATATCGTATGTATCGGAAACTTTGTTCATGACAACGGATGGGGTATTCGAGCTCGTTCTGATTCTTGTGTTTTCAAACGAAATGTCATATATAACAATGGAGGGTATGGTATCGACTTTGGTGGATCAAATAGTATATTAGCTGGGAACGATATTTATGATAATTTTGGGAGCGGAATTTCTTTAGAATATTCTTCG
This sequence comes from Candidatus Heimdallarchaeota archaeon, assembly GCA_020353515.1. Classification (GTDB taxonomy): domain Archaea; phylum Asgardarchaeota; class Heimdallarchaeia; order Hodarchaeales; family Hodarchaeaceae; genus Hodarchaeum. Next base: position 3,802,270 of record CP070695.1, on the reverse strand, counting down.
AATTATAATAACATTTCAAGTAACAATTTAACCAACAGTTCCTATTATGGTCTTGTTTTAAGTTCACTTACAAGTTTTAATACAATTATTTGGAACAATTTCGTTGAAAACAGTGGAGGTGATTCTCAAGCATTAAATGAGGGGTATATTAATAATATCTTTGCGTTTAATCACTGGAGTGACTGGACAGGTCCAGACATTGATGTTGATGGTATTGTAGATAACCCCTATGGGATTGGGGGAGGCGAAGACTCGTATCCATTAACTTCTCAATATCCTAGTGCTGTAGTGGATATTCTTACGAGTCCTGCTCTTCTAACACCTAATGGGGGCGAGGTCTACACCTTGACCGAAGATATACAGTGGTTGCCAGCCATTGACTCAAAAGGACATGTAGTGACTTATTCAATAAGCATTTCAGCGGACAATGGACTCACTTGGGAGCTTTTGGCTTCTGGATTAAACACAACCAATTACTTATGGAACACTTCTAGCGTTGCAGATGGGTCAACTTACTTGATCAAAGTTATTACTAACTGTTCAGAGGGAGAGACAGCCGAGGATACATCTAATGGAATATTTACTATTCATAATTATCTTTCCTCACCGACTATCTTGTCTCCTAATGGTGGGGAAATTATCAATGGAACTATTCCCATTCAGTGGTCAGCCTCGCCTGATTCAGTTGGCCATGATGTTACATATACTGTATATTATTCAATCGACGATGGGAACACATGGATTTTAATTGATTCAAGTTTGAATACACCTAGTCTAAATTGGGACACATCAGGTCTTAGAGTAGGGGAAAATTTCACGATAAAAGTTGTAGCTACTTGTACAGAGGGATTAACAGCTGATGATGTCTCTGATGGCTTATTTATGGTACATTACATTACCCCACCTACCATTTTGACTTCCTTTGGGAGTGATCCCCTAAAAGGTACAGTTTCTCTTCAATGGGCGCTCTCTACTGATTCTTTGGGTCAAGATGTCACCTATTCAGTATTTTACTCCTCAAATAATGGTTCATCTTGGATCCCAGTTGTTTCTGGTTTGAACATGACAAATTATGTTTGGAACACAACCAATGTCCCCGATAGTGCATCCTCTTTAATCAAAATTACTGCAAGTTGTTCTGCAGGTTTAATTTCTGAGGATATCTACAGTTCGACGTTTTCTGTCCATAATGAGCTTTCTAAACCGATCATTTTATCTCCTAATGGCGGGGAAATTCTTAATGGAACTATTCCCATTCAATGGTCGGTCTCATCTGATTCACTAAACCACGATGTTACCTATACTGTGTATTATTCGTCTGATGGTGGAAATACTTGGAATAGTCTAGTTTCAAGTTTAGATGTAAGTAGCTATGATTGGGACACTTCAGTTCTCGCAACAGGAACCAATTTCACAATCAAAGTTATAGCAACTTGTTCTGAGGGATTAACCGCTGTGGATCTTTCTGATGGCTCATTTATGATACATTACATTACAGCTCCGATAATTTCAACTTCTTTTGGGGAAGAATCCCTTAAAGGAATGGTTACAATTCAATGGGCGGCCTCTACTGATTCATTGGGTCAAGAGGTCACCTATTCACTCTATTATTCCCCAGATGATGGTTCAACTTGGATTCCGATAGTCTCAGACTTAACTACAACCACTTATACTTGGAACACCACCACTGTCCCCGATGGGGCTAATTATAAAATAAAAGTTGTAACAACCAGTTCAGATGGATTAACTTCTGAGAATATCCTTGGGGAAGTATTTTCCGTACACAATACTCCACCTCCTCCACCAGATTTCTCATTATTCATTGTTGGATTAGCATTAATACCGATTATTCCTGAAGTATACTTCGGGAGGAGACTCAGTAAGGCACTGAGTCGAAAAAGTGAAGAAGGAGTAAGTCAGATATGATTGAAACAGAAAAAAGAGCACCAGATGTAGAAGAATTTAGTCCAACTGAACCTATTTATCAGGAGAATGTGATTCGCCATCTAGTTCGGCTTGCATCCGTGATAGTAATCGGACTCCTAGGAGTAAACGTTGTACAAATATATCTACCAGATTTCGAAGTTTACACTAATATATTATCTCCTATGTTGATTTTCGTCTTCATACTTGTTTTTTTAGCAGGTATTTTCCTTGGTTTTTTCCAGTTACGTTGGGTTAATGAAAAACGAAACAAATCAACTAATTTAGGCGGGAATATGGGCTTCTTTGGATTGTTTGTTGTATTCTTATGCAGTGTTTCGTCACTTGTTGCTCTTCAGCTAGTAATTCTTATCCCTCTACTGGTTTTAGGACTGCTTCTAACATTTATTGGTTTCTTTGCAGAGACAACTCGAATAGATGAACCTCTGGTATTTTGGTTCAGAATAAATTTTGAGGTTATTATTCGCTATACAATTTCTGTTGTCGGAGTTTTCTTAGTTAATTGGAGTTTTTTATCAATTCTTGTATTGTTCTTTGTTGAATGGGGTGTATTAACAATCTTTGTTTTCCCAGGCGATCCATTTGGAGGCTTAATAATTGGAGGAATTGGATTGGGACTCGTGTGGGGTTCCTGGTTCCGTCAAATTAATCACACAGTTTGGAGATACAGGATTGAAATCATTAGAATCTTTGAATTAAGTTTAGGACTGGGATTCATACTAATTATACTTGCACCATTTATTGATTCAAACTTTTTCTTACTCAGTTTCATATCTGGGGTCATAGGATTAGCAATAGTTTATCTAGATTTATATATATTCAAGATGAAGGTTACAAGCCATTTTAGCAAGGGTTTTGTAACATTAGGTCAAGTTTTTGCGTCTTTAATAGGTGTATTATTGATAATTATTGGTTTAATTCAAGCACTGACACAATCTATTCCTGATTGGTTTTTCTTTTCAATTTCTTTTCCTATGACTGGATTACTACTTTTCTATCGAGTTTGGTTTGATAACATTAATTATACTGTCAAACGAACAATTCAAACAGTTGTTTGGTTCTTCCGTACTTATTACAGAGAAATAACTACAACTGTTGGCGTAAGCTTCCTTACATTAGGATCTTTTTTATTTGAATTTACAAAGTTGTTCAATCCTCTCCTCATGGATGTATTAGTAATAGATAGCTTCTTTGATCCATTACCTTTAGGTTTCTTTCTAGGAGGTTTTGCGATAAGTGTTGCGATATGGCATATTCCTGATCGTCATGCCTATTTTCGGGGGGTAACCACCACACTAAGTATTACTGTGGTACTGTGGGGGATCTTACTCTTAGGATTACTTTTAACGCCCCCTGTTTCGCCTGATGAACTTTCCTATGTGATTTCAAGTTTCTTGATTGTTATGGGAATATCAATTAATGGATGGATCTGGCGAATAGAGATCTATCAGTCGTTTAAAAGCATCCTTATTGCGTTGAAAAATGCGATCGGGTACACCATCAACACAACTGCCCAGTTTCTCACAACTTATTACCGACAGTTAATCACGATAGGTGCTTTGAGCTTCACGGTATATGGCCTTGTTGTTACGTGGAACACTATCAGTGCCTTTCCTTATGGCCCATTCTTCTTTCTATTATCAGGTTATATTGTTAGCGTCGCGATTTGGTATATTCCTGATCGTCATAGTAATTCCCGTGGAGTTACAACGACTCTCAGCACTGTGCTGATACTTTATGGAATCCTTCTGTTACTTTCACAGGATCTTCTTCTTATTCTTTGGCTTTCTGGAGGATTAATAGTTATTGGCATTGTTGTCAATGGAACCGTCTGGAGAAACGAGCTCAAACAACTAGTGATCAAAACAGCTATAGCTATCAAGAATGCATTCATCTTTACTGGTCAGGCCATCAAAAACTTCTTCATTGCTGTAAAAGATGCATTTATCCAAACTATTCATATGATATGGTATCATCATATTATTATCACCAGAGCTATTCTAACGACCGCTGGATTTATTGTAACAGTTACCAGTTTTATATCAATGCTTGGATTTACCATTGCATTCGTACCATGGATGTCTGAGACCCTTGAACTATTATTTTTATTGTTTGGTATCGTTATTCTTTATATAGCTTGGTTTAATCAGGTCAATCACTTCGTTAAAGAGTCAGCAATTACTATTTGGAATACACTTGTGCTCACAGGACATGCGCTATATAACTTTCTCATAAAAGTTAAGGAGGCAGTAATTGAAGCTCTTCACACCATTTGGTTTTATCGTATTGTGATTCTACGGGCTTTTGCCACCATTCTTGGCCCACTAATGATCCTTGTAAGTTTTGTAGTTGTTCCTTTTCTAGAGATTTCTCCTGAACAGCTTCAGTTTGGAATTCAGCTAGTTCTATTGATTGCTGGACTAAGTGTTCTTTACGCTGCTTGGTTTTATCAAGTCAATCATTTTGTTAAACAATCCCTCTTGGCTATTCGCAACGCTATTGTGAACACTGCACATGATATCAAAAACTTCTTTGTTACAGCTATAAATGCTCTTATTCAGGCTGGTCATTCTATTTGGGAACACCGTATTGCCATAATCCGAGCAATAATGACGATTTCTGGCTCAATCATGACTTCTATTGGTCTGTTATTACTCTTCTATAGAATGTACGATATGTCTTTGATAAGTGGACTTGAACTGTTTTTGATATTGGCTGGTGTTCTTCTTCTCTATGTAGCCTGGTTCCATCAGGTCAACCTAGCTTTCAAACAATTGAGTATTGCAATTCGCAACGCTTTGGTCCAGACAGCTAATGCAGTTCATAAATTCCTCGTTGCAGTTACGAATTCGATTGCTGCTTTTTTCCAATATGCTTGGGATCACCGTATTTATATTCTAAGAGCTGTCACAACGATTACCGCTAGTATTCTGATTCTAGCTGGATTATTACCTCCCTCAAGGGAGCTTTTTGATTTTCGATTAGTGCTGATTCTTGGTGGTATTCTTCTTCTTTACCTTGCGTGGTTCCATCAGGTCAATCAATTTGTCTTACAATCAGCTATCACTTTACGAAATGCATTTCAACAACTGATGCACGCTATTGGTCAAGCACTAAGAGCATTTTTCCAATTTCTCAAGGATACTTATAATACGATAGTCCAATTCTTCCAAACATACTATATCGAGATTATCCGCTTCTCCACAACGTGTCTTGGTATTCTATCCCTTATTGTAGGGCTAGTCTGGCTACAAGAGCCACTTGGATGGTTATTGATAGGAAGTGGTTTAGTCATTCTTTATGCTACTTGGTTCCATAAAGTTAATCACTTCATTATTCATACTCTACAGGCGATTTGGGATGCTCTCCTTCGTACTGTTCATGCAATCAAGGATGCATTTAAACGAGCCTTTTATGCCCTCGGAGATTTTATGAGAAAGCTAGGAAACCAACTGATCTTGCTATTCCGTACAACAATAGATTTGACAATCCCCATAATTCTTATCTTACTAGCTATTTCGGTGTCTTTCTATGGAGTTATCGTATTACTTTCTGGCTTTGTGGATCCATCTGGTGTTGAAATAAGTGAATTCTTCCTCAGAATTGATATCTTAGGAGTCTTGGCCTTTCTTGCAAGCATAATTCAATGGGGAACCTACGAAAGGAATTTACTTGGTTTTTTTGCTAATTCTCCTTTCTTGATTCCACTTGGGGCAGCACTCATTGTTGTGGGTATAGTGATCTTTTTGTTTGTTGCCCTTAAGAAAGAAAATATGCGGCTTAAATCTCTCTTAAGTAGTACAGACAGCATTGAATCTGACAGAGGTGGTAAATAATGGCTATAGATGATAAAAAGTTACAAAATAAAATTACTAAAGAGAACAAGGCCACCTTAAAAGAATCAGAACTATCTACACAGCAAGAATTACCAAAAGCCAGAAAGCTTAAAGAAGCATCAGTTACAGAATTGATATCCTTTTCAAAGTTCACAATTATTGGAGTTATAATCTTCTTCATAGGTCTGTTTGTACAGTTTATGATTCAAAATCCTGCACTTCCCATTCCTGATCCTGTGAGATCAAGATTGGTAACCGCGGTTATGGGGATTACTCTGCTTATCTTGTTTGGTGGTTTAGTCATTGATGTGTTAAGTTGGAGAGAATATACCGAATGGGGTGCACTTGGGGCAATTATCGCATATGTTGGTGTTGTACTTATTTTTATAACATTTCTTCTTAATATAATCTGGTATGGATCTGATGCTGAGTTTATTTACATAATCATGATCATAGCTGGCGTATTCACCATGATTATTGGTTTTACAACTCGCGCCACAGAACTTGACCAAAAAATAGTAGACCAGTTTTTTATTTTCAAAGAATGGATAAAGGCTGGTGGAATTCGACAGGCTCTCTCTGCTCTCGGACAGCTGATAGGAACCATTGGTAGAGGATTTTTCAGATATCTCGGACTAGGAATTAAGGAATTAGGAACTCGTATTCGAAGATTTGGTGGTTGGATAACAAAATCCTCTAGATTCGTTTTAGAACGTATTGGGATTTTCTTTATAGAAACATTACCCAAGTTAATAGCGCGATCATTAATTGGACTTTGGAATAATCTCCATTGGCTTGGGTTAATGGCAATAATTCTCTATCTCATTATAATTGATATTCCCGTTCCCAATGTAGATCCCCTTATACTAAAAGCAGAGCTTTTGATCATCATTTTCTTTTTCTTCTGCCTTGGAGTTCTTTATCCGCAGAGAGTTCGTGTTGTCCATATCGCAAAGAACATGAGAAACACCGTTTTAACAGGAGTGATTAGTGCGTATAGTATGCTGTCAGGGACTAAGATAATAACTGACCAATCTGTATTTTGTTCCCGTTGTCTGCGAGGGGTTGAAATAAGAGAATTTGAATCTCTTATGGTAATTAAAGGGATGATAGACCCTCCCTGCCCGTTTTGCGGATATAAGAGCTGGATTGGATCCGAACACGCTAAAATTCCCATAGATAAGCTCGAACTCAAGGAAAAAATTGAAGTTTCTGTTTCTCAGGAATCTCCTATAAAAGACAAACCTGTTTCTGAGATGACTACTAGTGATCAAAAAGCAATGAAGAGAGGAAGATTTCCAAATTTTGAAACCTATCATCGAGCACAAAATCTAGGAGCTAAAACATATTCCCAATTAGAGTTTATCGATCGTCTTGGAGCTCCAAATCTAATAACAGCTGAGAAAATTAAAGAGGGTGGATTTACTCATTTTGAAACTTACCAAAAAGCTCTGACTGTTGGTGCTTCCTCTGTTTCTGAATTATTTTTAGTTGAAGAATTCCAGGCCCCTGATCTAACGACTGCGAATGCAATTCAAAAGGGCCAATTTCCTGATTACGAGTCATATAAACGGGCACAAGAGTTAGAAGTTAAAGATTACTCAGACTTACAATATATCGATAAATATGAAGCTCCTGACTTCGAAACCGCTGAAAAAATAAGAATTAGAGGATTTCGCAATTTTAAAGAATATGAAAAAGCTAAATCATTTGGAGCTACTAATATATCAGAGTTGCGTTTAGTTGAAGAATTTGATGCCCCAGATTTAGCTACTGCGGAAAAAATTCGACAAGGGAGATTTCCTGATTATCAAACCTATAAACAAGGTCAGGATCTAGGAGTAAAGAATTATTCTGATCTAAAATTAATACGTCATCTGGGAGCCCCTGATTTAGCTACTGCAAAAATAGTAGAAAAAAATAGATTTCCTGATTACAAATCATATCAGCGAGCGCAAGACTTAGGAGCACGAACGTATTCTGAACTACAATTTATGACCAAAGAGGTCGTGACTAAAAATGATGTTGGAACAGGTACGCAGGTAGTGGTCACGGAAGAGATTAAAGGCGTGAAATCTTCAAAATTGGTGAATGAATCTACTGATATAGAGATTGAACCTGTTCCAAAGGTTATACAAGAAGCTGAAGTTCCTCTTATGGGTAAGCAGCTCCGTAGAGAACCATTTGAGTTAACTGAGGATCGTGAGTCGTTAAAACAAGCCATTGAAGTTTTTGATTATATCTTTTCTAATCAATCCTTTCAACCAAAAAACAATCAAGAACTATTAGCATGGAATAAAAAGAAATCCTGGTTCTCTACACAGAAAAAGAGATACCTGGTAGGAAGCGTCTCTGCTGGAATGTTCTATAACAAGATGAAGAGACTGACTGAGGATCTTCGTACCACATTCAGAATTCCAGAAGAAAGTTTTCAGATGGTTGAACCTCAACGACCAGAGCTTCCAGATTTATTAAATGAGCTATTAAAGGCAAGTCAAAGGTTAGGTGCTGTAAATAAGGAACTGAAAGAGTGGGGTGATTGGTTAGCTTCACAGATCAATTTATTTTTGAACTCTAAATTGTATGAAAACGTTTTTCGCAATATGTTAAAAAGAACTTTGAAGTTTTTAGTTGATTTTGATGTAGACAGATTCTTTGATGAAGAGAAAAGAGTTCTTCAAGAAACAATTACTTTGATTACAACCATTCTTGAGATACCAAAACCTTGGGATCAGGTGTGACGATGAAGAAGGCTTTCCTTCTTTTAGTCTTAGTACATCTTTGGTTCCACCCTCTATCTAATTTTAACTGTACCCAAGGATTTTTTGCAATTAATTCCTATAAAGAAATATCAACAACACATGTAGAACATGCAACCATTTATATAAATGGAAATAACGATTTTAGCAATCAAGCGAATACAGAAGGCTGGCCTGGAGAAGGTACAGCACTAAATCCCTATGTGATTTCTGGTTACGAAATTACTGGTTCTGGTTCTGAAAATTTGATTGATATTCGGGGAACTAATATCTATTTCAGAATCAGTAATTGTAGATTGGATAATGGATATTACGGAATACATCTTCATAATGTTACAAATGGGGAAGTTTCCAACAATGATATAACTAATAGCGAGGAAGGAATTCGTCTATGTTACAGTGAGAATATTGAAGTGACTGAAAATACGCTCTCAGATAATATTTACGGAATTTCACTTTATTATTCTGGAAATAACATTATAACATCAAACACATTAATAACTGGCGGGTTATATCTTTTTGGTGAAGAATTCAGTGAATTTATACAGTCTGAAGTATCTGAAAACACCGTAAATGGTGCCCCTATAGTTTTCTGGCAAGGTGTTTCGGGAAGAACTATCCCCATGGGTGCGGGGCAAATTTTCCTAATAAATTGTGCCTCTATTGAAGTTACAGGTCAAAACTTAGCTGGCTTTTCCGTTGGTTTAGTAACAGCTTTTAGTTCAGACATCAATATTTATAATAATACCATTTCCAACAATTTTCGAGGAGCCTATCTCCGATTATCTGAGAATATTACCGTTGTTAACAATTCCTTCAATGATAATGAACGGGGTCTCTTCTTAAGTGATTCTAGCGATAATACAATCATTAACAATACATTTGTCAAAGATGGTCTTTATATTTATGGCGGTCGTTTTGAAGAGATATTACAAACCAATGTATCTAATAATATTGTAAATGGCAAGTCACTACTTTTTTGGCAAAATATTGAGGATCAAATTGTTCCTGTGGGGGTAGGACAAGTGATTTTAATCAATTGTACTGAAATTGAAGTCAGGGATCAAAAATTAGATAATTCAGCTGTCGGTCTGATTGCTCACTACTGTACTGACTTGAGGATTATTAATAATTCAATGGATGGTAATTATTGGGGGATTTACATGGAACATACTAATAATAGTGTTTTTACCCGTAATAAGGTGAGTAATAATAGTCGTGATGGTGTTTACCTTGAAGACTCGCTCAACAACTACTTTATCTTCAACTATTTTATAAGCAATAGTGGAAATCGTCATGTGTTTAACTATGGGGACAACAACACATTTACTTATAATTATTGGAGCGATTTAACTAGCCCTGATAACAATAGGGATGGAATTCTTGATAATTCTTACAGTATCCCTGGTTATACCTATTCATACGATAATTCTCCTCTTGCTAGTCCAAACACACACCTGCTATTTCCACCGACCATTGTTCATCCAAAGGAATTAAGTATGTCATCAGGTGTTGTTACTATTTGCTGGACAGCTGCTTTAGATTCACTGGGTCACCAGACCACATATTCAATCTATTATTCACTAGATGGAGATACTTGGATACCCCTTGCTTCTAATCTTACTAATACAACATATAATTGGGATACTGCAAATATAGAATCAACTGATTCTATTTATGCTATCAAAATTGTAGCAACCTGTTCCGAGGGATTTACCGTTGAGATTATCTCTCATTATAAGACTACTTATAATGGATTCTATTTTCTTATAGATCTTATTCTTATCTCTTTTATTGTACTGGGATTGTTTATTTTGCTAGCAATGATTGTCTTGTTTGCTTATTTTGGTTATTATCGCAATAGGCAAAGGAAGGTACCTTTAATTAGAGAGACAACAATTCAGGAAAGATATATACCACCAGATCACGAATTGGAAAAAGTAGCTGTTTCTCATGAACGTATTGAACCATCTAAAGATCTTCCCACATTGAAACCAGTAATAGAGAAACCAGTAGATTTTGTGTCTGCTGCTTTGCCTAAAAAAGAACCTTTTCAAAAAGGAAAGAACCTCGTGGACGAGGAGAAAATGTCCCTGCTTTCTTCTGTCCAATATCGTGTCCAAGATCTGATTTACGAACCAAGTGATACTGGTCTTATTGTTTATCTTATTCCTTACTCGGGATTGATGAAGAAAATCAAAATTGAGTTTGAAAACAAGCAGATTATAATGAGTGGCCATTCAAAACGTGATGACTTTCCTAAAGTTACCCTTGAGATGAAAACTCATGGCGAACCTAGAGGTCCATCATGGGGTGATCCATGGCGAGACATAACAATGACTGGAGACAAAGAGGTTATTACTAAAATTAAGATACGCAGTGTGATTTCAAACAGTCTAAATTCTTTGGGTACAGCGCTTGTTAACATTACCTCGCCAGTAAAGGGTGAGATCCATATCAAAATTACTTGTAATGAAACTAGGGATGCAGTAAAACATGCGTATTCTCTAATCACTGACCTCCAATCATTTTTCGAGATATCCTAGGCCGATAACGATTTTTGGACAATCTCGAGCATTTGAACTCTTACTGGTGCTTTCAAATTACTCTTTCTTAAAATTTCAGAATTTCTGAAGTTCGAGATACTCGGATAGTTTATGATAATCCTGGAAAAGATCCTTCAATCTTCCCTTCAGATCATTGGCCTGTTATAACTGATCTCACTCTCTATAATCTCAAATAAGAAGAATTTAAACTAAAATTGAGAAAATTAACTAAACTTATTAGAATGATGAAATAAAGAATTATAAGGCGATTCACAGTGGAATCAGGACTTAATGGAGAGCATGTTTTAATAACGGGAGCAAGTGGAGGTATTGGACAAGCAACTGCAAAGCTTTTTGACAAAGAAGGCTGTAGTCTTTCACTTCACTATAATAAAAATCAAGAGCAAATTTCACAATTCAGTAAAGAGCTAAATGGTGATTATTGCTTACTTCAAGCCGATTTGTCTTCTGAGGAACAAACTAAAGAGTTAATTCAAGACAGTACCAACACTTTTGGACGGATAGACCACCTTGTAGTAAATCATGGTATTTGGCCAGAACAATATATCCCCGCTCATGAAATGACATTAGATCAATGGGATCAAACACTAACAATCAATCTTCGTGCAGCTTTCATCTGTAGCAGGCAGTTCCTGTTGAATTTACTTGCTTTTCCAAAAGAAACAGCTAGTATTGTCTATATTGGTAGTACTGCTGGGATATTTGGGGAAGCTGGCCATGTAGACTATTCTGTTTCAAAATCAGGACTTCAGGGGCTTATGCTTTCGTTGAAAAATGAAATAATTCGCATCGCGTCTCGTGGAAGAGTTAATATAGTGGCCCCTGGCTGGACTATTACTCCTATGGCAGAAAAATCTTTGGAAGATCACGAAGCGGTACGAAAAGCCCTCCAAACCATGCCACTGAGGAAAATAGCACGCCCAATTGATATAGCGCGAACCGTTGTGTTTCTCTCTTCAGATAAGCTCGCAGGTCATATTTCAGGCCAAATTATCACTGTGGCTGGTGGAATGGAGGGTAGAAAACTCTTTGAACCAGACGAAATAGACATTAATAGTATTTTATGAATATTCAACGCCTTAATATTCTAAGATGATAGTTCTTTTGTTACAACAGTTAGGTCGAGTCTTACACCGTAATAATACGCTGGGATCTGGGAAATCAGGATAACACCAATGACTCCGACCCATATCAATATCCAAGTTGTAGGGAGTATGATGATTTCAAAGTAGAAAAGACGTAGAACATTATCTAAAATCCAACTAGCAATCCAAAGGCCTGGTGGGATTCCAAGTAGTATGCCTAATATGCCCTGACTGAGATTTTCTACAGTTAAGATGGATAAAAACTCTCTATCGGAGAGTCCAAGAGTTAACATTGTTGCAATTTCTCGTTGTCGTTCCTGAAAACTCAGATAGATAGTCGTGAAGATAGCAGCTCCCGCTAATAAGCATGCAAATATTAAGAACACTAGAATAACTGCATTAAAAGCTGCCATCAGTATATCTACCGCCTGATGAAAATCATAACTGAATTCAATTGATCTAATTCCCTCTAACTGACTAATTGATGTTTTAATTTCTTCTAACAGAGTTACATTTGAAGCTTGGCTGACTTTCAAAATCAATTGTGAGGTGGGGGTTAAGTCAATGTCTAATCCTGACTTAAACATATCTATACCAAGATTACTAGTTATAGTTTGAAGGGTAGTATATACCATGCTTCCCCAAATTTCCTTTGAAATTCCAGAAACTCTAATAGATTCATGAGTAATAATAATGTCTTCACTTACACTTTTTGAGAAAGAGATACTTTCTGTATTTCGTTTTATTAGATCTTTTATGTAATCTAGCGTTTCATTTCTTGCGAACTCGATTCCATGCAAAAAAGAGGTTTCGTTCCATATCTCTTCAGCTTTATCGTAAGCGTATTCCATATAAGATTTGATAAAAGGTAAATTATACTCTATCTCGTTACCAACCTTAATATTGAACTGATGGGCCAAAGCAGAACAAACAACAATACTATTGTTTGGTAATAACGTATCTTGAGACGAAGACCAGTGAAATCTATGAGTAGTAGGATTTGAATTATTCCAAGCTGTTATTAACACTCCTTGTGATCTTCCTCCAGTTTTAATTGATGAAGGTATTTGTAATACAGGTTCAACAGCTACTACTCCTGGTAAACTCTGAATATAAGTCACATCATTCTTTACTCCCAAATCGAAATAATTTAATCCTTCATACTTTACTATCAGATCATACTGGGAGGTTTCATTGAACTGACGATTTACTCCCGCTGTTACTGAATCAATAAAAGCAAAAGAAACTATGATGATCATAACTGCAGCTGCAATTGCAGTCATTGTAGCTATAGTGTGTCCTTTTTTCCGAGAGAGGTTTCTTAGAGGTATTGCTAAGCGTAATCCAATTGATTTAACGAAGAGAATTTTCTCAAAAATGGAATATGAACCTTTTTCAGTAACAAACATGGTTTGAAGAGCTTTTCTGGGGGTCATTCGACTTGCATTCCATGCAGGAATAGCTCCACTTAGCAAACTTATCCCTAAACTAGTTACTAAGGCTATGAATATAAGATGAGGTTGCAATTGAATCTCAATTATTTGGGGAAATCGCATAAAGTAAGAATAAACCCAAGTAACCACACCAGAAACAATGATTCCAAAACCAACACCTAGAATACTGCCTATCCCACCAATAAGTAAACTAAAACAAGTAAAGTGAAAAAGGATATCGTTGGGGAAATAACCTAAACTTGAAGCAATACCAATATTCCGTCTTTGACTTTGAACAGTTCGACCTAAAGTAATGTAAATTGAGACTGCTGCAACCCCCAAGACGACTATTGGTAAGGTTAAAGCTACTTCTTCAAATGTCTCTAAATCTAATCGGAGTGCCATATTTGAAATCTGGTCTTCTTGCATTACAGGAGGAGCGAAAACACCTTTAGCGGACTCATCAAGTACTTCAGCTAGTTCTTCTATTATATGGTTACGGGTGGAAATATTCACTCCTGAAGACATTTTTACAAGTAGATTATTTGCGAGTCCTGTAAGGTTTGTGTAGGCTTGTAATCTTTCAATAGGTAAGTATATTATTCCGAAAACACTTGTAGGGAGAAAATCGTGTTTTGATGGAATGATAACTAGATATTCTGGGCTAAAAACAACTCCTTGGACGATAAGATCGAAAGTTTGGTTAAATATCCTTGTCGTCAGAGTATCTCCCCTCTCAATATCGAATTTTTGAGCAAAATGTGATTCCAATAAAACAGAATTCTCTTGAGAAAAGCAATTAGAGTATGAACTACTGGTAAATATCAAATCATTAATTCGATTTTCTTCTTGTTGTGGCCATTCGATTCCAATCGCACGACCTCCTGCTAAAAATTGTCTCTCTATACCTCCAATTGAACTGGTTACGTTATAACCAGTCCCTGTTATCAATCGAAAATTAATGGCTTGGATTTCCTTTTCGTACCTTATTGTAAAATTCGTCAATGTGTCATCAAGTTCAATTGTGTTGAAACAGTTATCACTAAGTGTAAAAAATTCTGCATCAGCAAAATTTGTCTGTCGGTAAATGCGCTTATATGACGAATAGAGGTTTTCATAACCCATACTCAAAGCTAAAAAAGATCCAGTCCCAAAAAAACACAGCAAAATTAAAGCAAAAGTTAAAAGTTTATGACGTGCAAGATCTCTCACAAGCTTCTTAAACCAAATACGTGTTAAGAATTTCATATTGGGCATCCTTACTTCTAGCTTTACCAAACGAGATTTTCCACGTTGATTGGTTCTCGCTGTTCAAAGTGGCTTACCTGCCCCATCTGCATGGTTAGTACGAGATCAGCAATTTTAGAAATTTGTTGATTGTGTGTTGCCAGAATAAACGTTTTCTCAGTTTGTACGTTGAGTTCTTTCATTAATTTGAGGATCGAAACTCCAGCACGATAGTCGAGGTTTCCTGTAGGTTCATCAGCAACAACAATTGGGGGGTCTTTTGATAGTGCTCGTGCGATTGCCACCCGTTGTTGTTGTCCTCCACTCAATTGTGAGGGGAAATGATTAGCTCGATCTTTTAAGCCAACCTTATCTAGCCAATTTAAGGCTACATCTCGTATCTTTTTCTTATTGAATGATCGTGAGCCATTTGGAGTAGATACACCAATCAGGTCAAGTGCAAATTCAATATTTTCTAAAGCAGTTAATGTAGGTATGAGATTAAAAAACTGGAAAATGAATCCAATTTTATGTCTACGAAACTGTGCTCTCTGTTTTCGGTTGAGAAAACTGATATCGACATTTTCAACCTGAATTTTTCCTGAGGAAGGATAGTCAATCGCTGAAATTAGATTTAACAAAGTTGTTTTTCCAGAACCAGACGGTCCAAGTAAAACTACAAATAATCCAGGTTCAATATCTAATGTTATTTCATGGAGAGCATCGACTGTTACTTCTCCCATTTGATAATTTTTAGAAACTTCTTGAAACGAGATATGATGCAAAGATTACCAGTCCTGATTATTTCAATCTTGTGAAACGGGATAACTTCTAAGACATTTAAAAACTATATTATTTTTAACTTTTAATGAACTGCTTAAGGTGAATACTTCTGCAAAAGATTCAATCATTTAATTTACAAGTTAATGGGAAGAAAATCGCTGTAAAGAAATTTGTTCAACAATTTATCGGAAATTCATTAGTAGGAATGGTTGAAAGTCTCCATCTAAAGGATCCCTCTATAGAAAAAATCAATCTAGAAATCGAATTCACCGTTGAAGAATAACAATGAACTCTCAATATCTTCCCGTATTTTGGGTTTGATATTGTCTAGGACTTTGATGAGGATTTTCTTCTACAAAAATTGCTAATAGGATGTAGACAAGAATTCCTACTCCATAAACAGCCGTGATGAAGATAAACCCCAGTCTAACGAGAATGGGATCAATATTAAAGTATTCCCCCAACCCACCACAGACACCAGCTATCCAACGATCCTCTCTACTTCTATAGAATCTCTTAGGACGACTTGAGACCTGTGTCCTTTGCTCAGTTGTTGTTTCCGTCTTTGGAGTTTCCATTTTTGCCCCTGGGACAGCCCATGTTTTTGAACGGTCTAATTGGGATCCACAATTGTTGCAAAATAGATCGTCTGGACTAACCTCTTCACCACATTTATCACAAAATTTCGCCATGATAATCATCTTTCTAAAATAAGGAAATATCGAGTCTAATTATTCGTTTGAACTGACTAATATTTATACATTTAGTTCTCGTGAGCTTTCCTAACTCAATTAAATTTCTACAAGTTAAATTATCAAATTAAAAGAGAAAAAATCTCTTAATGATAGGTCTAATTTAATTATATTGATAAAGGAGTTTTTTCATTACATGAAATCTCCAATTAAGAACGAGATGGCAATTAATAGAGAAGATAAGACATTTTTTACCTTTATTACTCGACCTGCCAAACTAAAAAAAATTTTGTTTATAAAAGATTTAGTAGAACTTTCCCAAGATGAAAATCTAAAGGATTTTTGGAAAGCTCTTTTGGAAAAGAACCTTAGGTGTTTCCAATTGGTATGTGAAGAGCGTGGAGCTCCAATAGATGTCTTTTATATTGATCTCGAGACTCCAGTGCTATTTCAACCTTTACTTACAAACTCTATCTCATTAGAAATTGCTCAAAAGTTCTCTTTTATTGTAAAAACCATCAAATCAAATTTAATGACCTATTATAATCAAGAGATAGAAAGCCTATTTGTTCGGATTGAAGCTGATATAAACCAAGACAAAGCTTCTTATTACACATACAAACTTGAGGACCAAGAAATAAAATCACTACGAAGACAGAACACACCATTTAAAACAGGAGAATATGAGAGAATAATTACTCTCAAAAATGGTAAAAAAAAGTTTCCAGTTGGTCAAAGAAGTTCCAAAAATCGATTAAATCTATTGACTGGAAGGGAGTGGATAAAGTTTACAAAAACATGGTTTATTCATCGTCCTCCATCACGAAAGTCAGAGGAATTATTACATCCTGCAAAATTCCCAGAAACAATGATTAGGCAATTTATTACCTTTTTTTCAAAACCAGGTGAAACTGTCCTTGATCCATTTCTCGGGACTGGAAGTACTCTTGTTGCTGCTAAACAATGTAATCGAAATGGTATAGGAGTTGAACTCTCCCCTGAGTATGCTGAGATTAGCAGGAACCGTTTAGATAAGATAAACATACCAGCTTACCCTCCATTATACCAAACTGATGAGCCAAGTTCTTGGCGCGTAATCTGCGGGGATTCAAGGGATCTTATGACCTATTGGGAAGACGTTAACCTATTAACGATTGATTTTTGTATAACAAGTCCTCCATATTGGAGTCAACTCGAGCGTAATTCAATTCGGCAAAAAAAACGAAAAGAAATGGGATTAGACACGAGATATAGTAAAGAAGATCCAAGAGACCTTGGTAACCTCGTAGACTATAAAGAATTTATTAAAGAACAACAGAAGATTTTAAGCAATGTTTACAAGCTTTTACGACCTAATGGTTACATGGTTATAATCACAAATAATGTTTTTGCAAATGGAAGAGTCTATCCACTAGCTTATGACACAGTACAGAGTCTAATCCAAAATAAAGAACATCCATGGATCTTAAAAGATGAGAAGATTTGGTTACAAGATGATAAATCTTTAGTTGCATTAGGAGTCAATTATGCATGGGTAGGGAACAGGTGTCACCAGTATTGTTTCATTTTGAGAAAAGAAACTTCTACCCAGTCTTCTGATTCCAATTAATATGGAATTTTATAATCAGAAACTCCGCATTATATATTTACAAAAAAGCCATGCTTACTATTGGGTACAGTAATAATGGAAAAAGGGAAGGAATAAAAATAATTAACTATATCTTAAATGTAAATAATATGTTCTATTCTTAGAATATTCTAATGGATTAACATTAGCGTTAAGTGATCCTACTGGTGATTCGATGGCAATCCTTACACTTTTAAATGACATGCGACCAACAATGCTGGAACTAGATAGTAATTGGACTAATCTTCTGAAGAAATATCCTGCAGCAGGAGTTGAACCAACTATTCGAGATTCTATCACCAGTGAAGAGATCAAATCAGTAATTCTTGATAAATTATTGGCAAATCCTGAAGACATTAAGAATTTTGAAAGGGATATAGATATGAAGGCTGATTTGACTGGATGGCGAAATATTGGATGGGAACACATCTCAATATTTGAAGAGGGAGGATTAGATAGAGCAGCAGATTTAATAAAACATGTTATGGTATCAATAAAAGACAATGAACCTGCAGCTAAATTTACACTCTTTGACCCAGTTGAGGCACTATTCTAATTTTCTAGATACACTAGAATTTTAAGCTCTCATTACCCTTTGTACTTGTTATATGAAAATATCTACAGAGTAATATAATTTCACGGTACATTAACATTATTGATATTTAAGATCCATAAGCAAATCCTTTAAAGAACTTAGTCGCATTAGTTTAATGATGAGGGCTATAAGTGTCAGTATTTGATGAAGCAAGAACCGAATGGAGTCGAATTTCAACAAAAAATAAATGGGCTTCTTCAGTTTTCGGCGAGACGTATTTTGCAAGATATCCTCTTGAAGCAGGAACAGCAGAAGCTGTAACTTATAAAGCGTCTATCTATAAAGGCGATGACTCCGTCCATGCATGGGATGCAAGAGGAGTACGCCAAAAAATTATCCAAAGAATAATTGAAACCCAAGAGAGGACGATCAGACCATGGTATGGAGAAATATCCTTCTTTGCTGATCAAACGAAGCTGTTGCCCCCACTTCCCGAGTCTGAACTAGATTTTATTCTCCGTACCTCTCTCCAATCGAAAGATGAGAAATTTACTCAATTTAAAGCGGCACGAGAAGAGCTGCTTAAACATCTTGATCCTGATCTTGATCAGGAACAGGAGGAACGACGAATATTCATACAAACATCAAGTCCTGAAGTCATGGCTAAGAGATTTTCACATGTCCAAATAGAACTCTATGGCTTATTAAACGTTATAAAGACCAAGATGTTTGTTTTATCCGATGATGAGATTAAAGAAATTATAGATTTAGTGTTAGATATTGAACAATCTGATAAATTCTTGGTTAAGAGATTTATTGAACCCAACATGAGGGAGGAAGATATGCGGCCTTTCATTGGTAAGGATAATCCAGAAGTAAAGCTAAAATTGAATTTCCCTCTCAAGTACGTGGCTGGAGGGGATTCAGAGTATTATAAATTCCGTGTATTCCAACTTTGGCTTCGTAATCTATTAGATTTTGATAAACAGGCCTCATCGCACATTGAGAATCTAAAAAGTGATCTATTCAAGGGCTTCTCTGATGAAGAAGCCATTAAAAGGACCTTATTCCAAGCAATTAAACTGTATAGATGGGAATCGCATAAAGAACGTTTCTCTGCAACATTAAAGACTGATTATGCCTCTAAATTAGATTTTAAAGGATTTACTAGTGAAGTGATTCATCTAATAAATTCTAGGAATGATCTTTTTTCAGAGCTCACAGATGAGAGCTTCTTATTGCCAATAACTTTGTCAAATTATGATTCTACAAAAATTTGTCATGATCTTGGTCTTGAAATGATGGAATCAGTTTTAGAGTATTTATCAAATCAAATCCCCGAACCAGAGGGGGTTGGTGGGAGAATACAATCCCGACTTATTATGAATAAGCGTATAAACAACATGAAGAAATACGTTTTAACAGAAGAAATCAGAGATGAAATACTTCAAACTGTTTCGATAATGCATGAAAACATTGGAACAGATAAAGAGCATCTAGTAGAGGATGCGATACGAGAACCGCATAAGCGCCTTCTACCCCGTGGTGAACACTATTTTGATGAAATGAAAACTGAAGTGGAAACTGTAATGCGAGAGATGGGAGATCAGGATTTGAGAAAGGAGTTGGCAGCAAGTACCGATGATCCTCAAACTCTCGTGAAACAATATGGAACTCAAGCTGTTGGTATGGTCGGAAGAGATGCCGAGATTACGTATCTTTACTCCACTATTCTCGGATTGAAAAGTGCTGAGATTATATTCTCTGGTTCTACCACGTTGACACCAATGAAAAGACAGAAAGTGACTAATTCACTAATTAACGATGTCATTCATCCTCAATTCAATTTTTTGAGCTTAATCAAGAAGGAAGAGGAAAGAGAGGAAAGCAAGGAGGACTAACTAATGGTTACTGATTTAGCAAATGTTGAAGAGATGCTGAAAGTTAAAGTTGGATCTACTGGAGTAGAATATTTAGCTCCTCAGCTGGAAGTCATTCGTTTAGCGCGGAATTTGCCTTCAAAATTAGATGATTTTAGGCTCATGACCCAGCGGATGCATTCATCTTACCAAATGATTTCGCAATGGCTTGCGCCAGTGATTGTCCCAATAACAGAAGAATTAACTGAATTAGAAGCCCAGTTACAAGAATTACAGTACAAGATCAAGTTTCAACTAAAACAGGAAGGCCTCAAATATTGGCGTGAGATTGAGGAAAGTAAGAATCCAGTTATTCAATCATTATTCTCGGAAATCAAACAGTTGCGGGGTTACATCCTAAGCCAAAGAAACAAGTTATTATTCGCTGCACACCGTGCAGAACTGCCACAATTGTTTGGACTAGTTTTATGGCCTTATACAGAGCACTTAGAAGTACTTGAAGTGTTGAACGAAGTTAAGTCGTCATATTTTGGGCCAAATTACTTTTATAATAAAAATAATACTCTCTGTGATTCAATAATTCTTTCCGCGGTGGCTGAAGACTGTTTACAACAAAAGAAACACAGTTCTACAGCAGATCGTCAGATTGAGAATTTGATTGAAACAAGACTCTCGTTCAGACGTGTTGAAGAGCAATTTGAATGGAGTAAATACAAAAGGGATCCAAATGACGGTCATTTCACAGAAATGCAAGTTAATGAGATTATAAGAACTCTTTTACCTGGTTTACCTGTTTCTGAGAAAAGCAGTCTATATCAGGTATATGATGATGCAACTGACAGATACCCAATCAGTAAATTTCTTGACTGGTTAAAATTTGCCCTTCGTCGCAAAACTGTAAGTGATGACGAAGAAATCAGAGGTGGAGATTCTACTACAGAAAGACATCTTATAGGGCTTTCCTTCATGGATAAACATAGACGTAAGGAGATTTTGGGAAACATCAGTGATCTAGGAGACATTTTTGAGCGGATATTAGGCCCCTTTCATGAATTAAAACAAGAAAATGCATTTATGCAAAGTGCTCAATTTGAAATTGAGAATGTTATGGAATTAGGGAGTCAATGTTGGATATACGATTATAGTGGAGTGGAGACAGCAATCCTACGATCGACATTATTGTTGATCTCGGACAAGCAGCCTAAATTTGATGTTTTAGAGGCTTGTCAAAGATTAGCAAACTCTGTCCTTTCTGGACGTGTTGACCGAAATGATACCCGAGAGGGGAATTACATTGTTACTGACCAACTTCCCCATAGAATGTGGAACTATATAGGTAGTAGCTTGTTAACTATCTTAGAAGAAGCTTTAGTAAAAGAAGAATCACTAGCAGTATCCTTGATCAAGAGTCTTTTTAAAGATGAAGATCGGTCAAGACTAGTTACATCGAAGAAGTTCATCCCAGTCTCTCTTGTTCAAACAGATTTCAAGAAAGGTATAGATTACCTCACACGAGATAAAGGGCTTCTTCCTCAGACTATGAGTGTCTGGAGTCGGGATGATTTCTTGTTTCAATATCGTTTTGCTCAATTAGGAGGGTATCCCTGGTATTTTGATATTAATGAATTGCTAGAAGCATTACTTGTAGAAGCTCTCAACATGCCCACACATAAAGTAAGTCAATTGAGAGAAAATGTGAAACTAAGACAAACGGTTTACACAATTGATGAAGAAACTTTCATCGTTTATTATGGTGTGGAAGGAGATAGGCTTCAAGCATTGGTATTCAAAGAAATAGATATCTTATCAGAAGAAGGAATTGATCCTGTTGAGGTAATTTTTCGTCCCCATAAATTTCTAAAAATGGGTCCTGAAAAAAATAATCTGCGATTAATTTTGGATCAAGCTAGGGCAAATGATCCAAAAGATTTGAGGACAATCATTGCAGGTCTTTGATATAAAAAAGGAGAAATCATTATGCAGAAAAAAATAATCAATGCGGGCAGAATTCTAGTGGTTGGGACACAAGGAGGCGGTAAAACTGCAACTGTAACGAAATTAGCTGCCCGAACTGATAGTTCTATGGAATACCTAGAAGATTTTGCTGGGACTATAGAAACCGAATATCTAAAAGTTTCATTTGATGAAGGAAATTTCTATAGCTTATTATTACCAATCGGAGGACAGGAGAAATGGGCAAAACTAAGAGAAAGATTTGGCTCAACTGCTGAAGCAATTGTTGCAATTCTGGATTCTTGCACGAAACAATTCTGGATTAACTCTCTACAACAGGCCTCATCAATTTCAAGCGTATTACCTTATAATAATTATCCAATCTCTTTTATAGTTACAAAAAAGGATCTTAATGATTCAATAACTAGTGATGCTGATACTTTCGGTGAAACAATAGTTGAGGGGATAGCTAACGCAAAACGAGAAGGTGTAACTTATTATTCAAGGGGTTTTAGAATATCTCAACGTAGTTTTGAATTAGGGAATAATATCGAAAAGATTCCTTTTACTCAGATGGAACAGATTATTGCTAATGCATTAGAACAAAAATATTTCACAGGATTAGAACCAGGAAACGCCCGAAAGGGGAGAATGTTGCTCGGAGGGTTTAGTTTGGTTAATTGTCGTATCTTCAGCAGAGCTCTAACATTAGGTTTGAGTCAACAAGAGGAACCTGGTGATGAACTAGCAATTCTTGGATTACTCAATGACATGAGGCCAACTATGTTAGAATTAGACACGAATTGGACTGATTTAGTTAGAAAGTATCCTAAAGCTGGATCGGAACCAATAATTCCAGCTGATATCTCTGCTGATCAAATTAATGACATAATTCTTGAAAAATTACTCGCAAATGAGACTGATATCATTAATTTTGAGGAAGAACTCAATAAGATGTCGCATCTCACAGGTTGGCGGCATGTGGGATGGGAACACATCTCAATTTTCGAAGAAGAAGGACTTGATAAGGCATCCAGCCTTGTGAGGAAGATTATGGAAACAATCAGTCAAAGTGAGCAAGCTGAAAAATTCATACTCTTCGATCCAATTGATGAGCTCTTCTGATTTTTCCTGTAAAGATCACTTAAAACCATCTTTCATAAATAAGAATGGGAAATGTCCTTTCAGGAGGATGTTGTTGCGTTAATTGAAAAAATCCTTCTGATTCCACATTTCCTGTAAGAAATGATGGTATTATTCCAAATGGCAATTCAACTTGATATTTATCGAAGAAATCAGTTGTTAGAATCACTTCATAAAATTTATGGATCTTTTGAAACTGGTTTTTTTTCAACCATAAAATTGTTACAGGATCTTCACGAATCCAAATTTCGATTCGATGAACATCAAAATTATCTCGAACTAATTCAATTCCCTTTTCAATTAATTTTGAACCTATACTCTTCCTTCTATATTGTAAAAGTACCCCAATGACAGAGATCATCCCGCTCCGTTCAGTTTCATCAAAACAGAATTGACCTTTCTTTTGTTCAATTTCAATGTCTAAAATCCCCACTAGATTGCCTTTCACTAACGCAATCAACTCAATGGCTGGATTTTCATATCGCGGTTTGAATTTATTCAAGACATCATAATAAGGTGATTCTAAGTAAGATTGAAGCTGGCATTGAATCCAATTATCCTCGTCCGAAGAAGAGTAATCACGTATTATTACCATAACCATTACTCTCTGAGTCAATCCACCTTTTTTGGATGGGAAGGGATTTCAATTAATGTAAGTAATTCACGGATTTGTTCTATTATCTCTTCTCTAGCGCCTGTAATGAACTTCATACTTCCCACAACTTCATGTCCTCCACCTTCGACACCTGCATGAGGGATTTTTTTTGCACAATTCTTTACCAACCTAGGAAAATTAAGTTTAAAATTCTGGGAGCGAAAAATCGCAAAATCAGGACCTAAGCCAATAGTTACAAGTGCAGATTTTGGATTCTTTTTAGCAAAATGATCAAATAGAGACCCTGTAATCTTTCCAGGTGGAGGATAATCAAACCGACTTGCATAATTTTCTACATCTAAAATTGTCAAAAAAATACCATTAACAAGTGTTTCTTCTTGTACATATTCTAAAGAGATCTGAAGTTGGTTTTCTAAATGCATTCGGGCCTCTGTTGATAATAATTTGACATAATTAATTTGTTTCTCTTGTTTTCCTTGCAATCCTAGTAAATCACTTAAAAGAAGGCGGCCAGGAGAAAATTTCAAGAAATAGGCTTGATAATCAACAGCCACGGCAATGTCTTCTAAAAAGCTCTCTGAATAATCCTTTTTTATCGATAACGCGAGATATTGGTTAAATTCTTCTCCTTCAACTCGATCACCTTTTCCTGCAATAGCAGGGAGATGACAAATACGCTCAGAAATGTCGGGATGAATCCATCTAGCCATTTCACAACCTAACATACCAGCACATATGTTATAGTCACTCCCAACAAAATATACATTGAGATGAGTATCAATGGTATCTTGGATGGAACTGGAGGGGAAATGATGATCTACTACTATAATTTCGATTCCATAAGATTTCAAGAGTTTATACGAAAATAGGCTTTCATCACTACTTCCAGTATCCAAGAATACTAGAAGAGGCATTTTATCACCAAATCTATCCTGATCTGATAAAGCAAAGTCAAGATCTCTCACTGCATCTAGAGGATCATAAAAAGGGGGTTTATTTGGGGTTCTTTTGAGAAGATGCCTTAGCTTTTCCTCATCAGAAAGTCCGAACAATTGAAACCACAATTCACGGCAAGCAATCTCCAGTGCAATTCCCGCAACGATCCCATCGCAATCATTATGGTGCCTAATTACCACAGGTTGAAAGTCGAGTAATGCTCGACGAATTCGTTTGGCAATAGAGACAAATTTGGCCTTTAATAACTCTAAAGTTTCAGATTTAACTAAAAATTCGATTATTTGTGGCTCACTCCGTTTATCGAGCACATTTTCCATTTTCTGAGTAAAAGCATTTGCATAAGCCTCTTCAACGATGAAAATATCCGAGATTTCGATTTGATCAGTGCCTCGATGACGGGTATATTCTCCCATGACTTCAACAATTTTTCCAACTTCGATTTCTTCAGCATGTTCAAGTTGGAATGCAGCAGCTTCAATTACACCTGTTTCATCCACTAATGTGAATACTTTTGGCCCCCGAGGGATTTGACGAATATTCTCAACACGTGCATGAATCGAGAAAAAAGATCCAATCTCTCGATTCACATTGATCTTTTGTAAGGGTACAGGATCATGTACCCGTTTGATTGAAAATTGAGAAATATTGTTGATTTTCATGTTTTGGAATTCTAATTTCTCTCCCTTTTTATTTTTCAATTTAACGTATAACTTGTCACCTTCTTTCCCTTTAAACCTTTTATCACGAATCAATCCCTCTACTTTTGGTGTTAGTTGCACAAAGAACCCAAAATTAGTTTTTTTGACAATCTTGGCAGAATATATTTTCATGAATTCAACTGCTTCAAAGGATGCTGGTGGTACAAGCTCATAGATCAGTGGCTTTTTTATACAATCTGAGCACATTTGCTGACCCATTGGTGCCGATTTATCGCAGAGAATACATAGATTATCTTTTGATCCTTTCCCTTTGCATAGGGGACAAATTTTTGTAACTTCTTTCTCAATCTGACCAGTACCTGAGCAATCGTTACATTTATCTTTACCTTTTGGTTTAGAACCGATTATTATTTTTGTCGAGCCCATTCCTCGGCAAGTAGGGCATTTATTCTTCTGTATAACAAGTACTTTACCTTCCCCTAAACATTTAGGACATTTAATGAGTGAAGACATACTCTTACACCAGTTTAATATTCAAAAAAGAAAAATTATCTTCCCATACCATGATAGATTAGCAAAAAAAGGGATATTTCAGATGATAACAGATTTAATACAACGATCTTTCGGGTATTCCAATCTTACTTAATTTCTTATGAATATTTCTTTTTTCATAAGTTATTCTACAAGAAGAACGCTACTTCCTTTACAGTTTAATAATCGATAGATTGATGAGATGACTATTATTCGAGAATGTGTAACTAAATCTCGAAAATGGAAGAATTTTTATCTTACCAAGGTTAAATAAAATCCCTAAAGGGTGAAAACAAAGTGTCAAATGATTCTTCGCAAAAAGAAGAAGTGATAATTTTTTCTGATAGCCATATCTCTAAATTTACTGGTCTTTTCAATAAAAAAGCTTTTACAACAGGTGTTAAACTGATCAAGGGCTTAATAAAAGCTAATCCTACTGCTTATCTTCTTCACCTTGGAGACATTACAGATTCAGGCACGTATGAGGATTTTGTGTACGCCAAAAAGCTTCTAGATGCAAATTTTTCAGATGTTGATAATTTCTTTACTTTAACGGGGAATCACGATATGCGTAACATCGGAGATAAACTTTGGAAAGATTTCTTCGGTGAACGGCAGTTTTTCATAGATACTACAAAGAATGGAGGGAATATGGTCATCCTAGGAATTGACAGTTCCGAACCTGATGAAAATATTGGGAGAATCGGAGATCGTGGACTTGAAGCAATTCATGAACTCCAGAGTTATGGTGATGATTTAGTAAAGATATTATGTTTTCACCATCATCTATTACCTATTCCAAATACGGGGAGAGAAAGATCGATGATATTAGATGCAGGAGATGTAATGCAGGTCATTTGGGATGCAGGGATTGATGTGATAATTACTGCTCATAGACATTACCCAAATATCTTTTCCCTATCAAATGGCATTAGAAGTTGTTTGCTAGTGAATTCTGGTACTTTTAGTAGTTTTAAAACACGTGGAAAGGCAGGACATACTTTTGTAGATCTTAATTTTGCCAATGAAAGATTGGATATCAATATTCATGGGATAGAATCCTACTCGAAATTCCAAGAACCTGTTGAAGAATCCGTATCAATATTGAAAGGGGAACTCAAACCCCAGGCTGGGTATATTGTTCCAGGTGATAAAATCATATCAAGGATTTGTCAGTTTTCAGATACTCATTTCAGCCCAGGGAGCCATTTCCTTGCTGAAGTCTATAATCTTGGAATTAAAATGATGATCCGAGAGAAACCTAACTTACTTATCCATTGTGGGGATCTAACAAACGATGCTTATCCAGAGGATTTTGCAGTTGCTAAAATAAAATTGAAAGAGCTTAGAGATTTTAATATTCCATATCTAATTGTGCCTGGTTCTCGAGACTTACAACCGTTTGGCCGTGAGATGTGGGTTCAACAGGTAGGCCCATTAGATCCTATTTATGAGGACCCAAATCTTAGGGTTCTTGGTATTGATACTGGACCAGAGGCATCTGGCCATGTTGGACGAAGTCGGTTAACGATGATCGACCATGAATTTGATACATACGGATCGTATAAATTTTTCTTAGTTGTAATGCACCACAGTGTCTTGCCAATACCCCGTGCCCGTTTTAAACGAGCTGTCACAGACGCAGGTGACGTCATTGATTTTGTCACTAGCCATAGAGTCCCCTTAGTATTATCTGGACTGGATCATTATGCTACCACAATGCAGGTGGAAGAAACTGTTTTTGTCAACGCTGGAACTTTCTCCAGTAAAAAAATTAGATCAAAAAGAATGAATACATTTAATGTTATTACTATTTATGAGAGTGGCGTTCTTCACATCGAAGAAGTAGAAATCCACAGTGCTACTCGTCATCTGCTTGGATTATACAGAACACCTAACGTACCATAAGCGATTAGAGAACAGAGAGATCTCTTATATGAATCAGAAGATTATTAACAAAGAAGAGTGGTTATTAAAAATAAATACTTTAAGGACGTCCACAAATAAGATTCTAAGTCTTCCACTCAATTGGCAAGCCTCAAACGGATGGGGGTTAAAGGAATTATTCATACATCTTCAAGTATGGGATGAAGAATATTTAAGTATCTTGAAAAGTTGTTTATCTGGAGAATCTTATCTTCCAAAGTTTTGTCATTTTCCAGATTATAAACGAGAGGACCAAATGGTTTTTATTAATCTCTGGAATGATCAAGTAATCAATGAGAGAAAAACAATTTCATTAGAATCTTTAAAAGAACAGTTCATTCGAACTCGTGAAAAAGTCTTCAATGAATTCGGTAAACTATGGTCTGACACAAATGGTCTCCAACACCCATTCGCAACTCAAATTGATGATCTTTCCAAGCATGATATCGAACATATCTCCAAAGTAAATAACAGGGAATAATTTCAGGTCTATTCATAAGAAGAAATAACATAAAAGCTATGGATCTCTCCCTGGATTGGAATAATAAGGGGATGAAGGGAATAATAAAAGTAACTCATCACGAGACCGTGATTTCTGGACTTTTGAATGGAGTCGATGGGACTCTAAAGTTTTTAAGAGACGAGATAGATCCGATGGATGAATAAGAATCTGGAATATTGGTTCAATATCATCAGTCTTAACTTCAATTCGACCAAAACTATCGATCTTTCCCCCTCGCTTCTTTGTATGCCATCGATCAAGTTTTATATAGTGAAGATCAATATATCGGGTTTTTTCTATTTGATAGATGATTTTAAAATTTGATTTTATTAGGGCAGGAATTGAACCTGTTCCGAAAGCTAAAATATGTTTATTTATCTGTATGAACTTATAGTGCTTGGGGAGGAGCCACGGGACAATGATAATCCACGAAAGTAACACTACTACTAGCCCCATGAATTGTATAATCAAAAAAGCAAATATGCCAATGAGGAAGGAGAAAATAACGAAATCTTTTAGGAATCCAGCCGTGTTATTTAGATAACAGTGATAAATCACGTTCTTATTAGAAGGAGGAAAAAATTCACCTGCTGTGATAGCTTGATCTTTTTTTATTGCCAAAACGAAAACCTCAACTTAATATTCTGTAATTTTTCACCATTAGTTGCTCGTATTTTTTGAAAACCTTTAAAATGGATTAGATAGACCTTAGAAGATTCTTCAATATTGTTCTTTTAGCTCTTCTATATTGCGTTTATCGATTGGAAAGAAGTTGAAGGAAAACATAATCAATTTTTCACATATTATCATAAAAAGAGTTAAATGAAGATTGTACTGGTTCGACACGGACAAAGTGAAGCGAATTCTATGGGGGTACTCCAAGGGCATATGGATTCCCCTCTCACAAGTCAAGGAAGACTTCAAGCAATCGAACTCGCGCAAAGAATGATATTAATGGGATATATTTCATTTGATCGCATTTATTCGTCAGATCTAGTTAGAGCAGCTGAAACTGCGACAATTATTGGAAAAAAACTAAAGATAAATGATATTAATTATACACCTTTATTAAGAGAGATGGATTTAGGAATATATGTTGGACGTAAATGGGATCAGTTACAACCGAAAGAAAGACTATTTTTTGAAAGTATTAGCAATGATCACTCAAAGCAAATACCTAATGGTGAAAGTATTAACTCTTTAGTCAAACGTCTTCAACAATTTCTAAATGAAGTTGGTAACCTAGAACCTCCACCATCGCTCGTATTAGTAATCACGCATGGGGGGCCATTAAACCATTTATTAAGAACAATATTGGATTTACTTCCAGAAACAGATGAATGGTTCGAAAATTGTAAAATGACCGAAATAGAATGGTTACAAAGACAAACTTGGAGGCTTCTCTCTTTTAATGAAAAGAAAATAGATAGCTAGGTTATTATTTTTTTAGCTAAAATCAACTCCTGTTCCTCAAATTCAAACCCCCACTTTTTGTACATTAAATTATGGGCCTCACTTTCTGCAAATGTTGTCAACAAAACGTTTCTTACTTTCTGATCTTGGAACCAATGAAAAGCTTGAGCTGTAAGACTGGTTGCAATATGCTGCTTGCGAAATTCTGGAAGTGTAGCAATACGAGCATAGTGTCCATTGGTTCCATTAGCAGAAATCGAACTAGAGTTGTAACCGACGAGTATTCCATCTAGAAGAGCTATCAAAAGAATATTTACTTTTGATTCAATCTCCCCCTTGAAGTCTTCCTTTGTTTTCCTCCAATATTCTGAAAAACAGGCATGTTCTAGTTTGATAAGATTTTTTAGGTCATTTTCAGTAGCTAATCTAATTTCTAGATTTGGGTTTGCTTGAAATGGAAAGTGTAGATCCTTTTTTACATAGCAGTTAATTTTAGTAATAATCTCATATCTATGCTTCATAAAAAAGCCCTTTGAATCAAAGAATTTCTCTGGAATACGTACCGATATATATCGGAGGTTAGACTGATTGGTACGGAACTCCATTTCTAATTTCTGTAAGAGATCACTGCCAATTAAGCGTCGTTGAAAATTTGGAAGAACATAAAGAAAATAAACTCTTGCTTTGTGAAAATTATCTCGACTCCCAATGATACACCCGACCACTTTCGAAGAATGGGCAGCGATCTTGATTAGATTTGATCTGAACCTAATATATCTGCGGAAGTTAGTTTGGTCAGTAGAACTATCAAATTCACCAAACACATTGGTATACATTTCTTCCAAGTTTTTGTAGTATTTCTCTGTAATTGAAAGGATTCTTATACCCATTAATTTTCTTCCTAATCTAATTTCATGAACTAGGAGAGTTTTCTTTACTACAGGAAGTATTAAAGCATTTTAGATTGATATGAATTAAGCTCACATAATTCTGAAAAAATTTTCTATTACGACTTAATTTCATGAAAACAAGTGACCATATTTGAATAAATCAGACCTTCATACTGAAGAAGAGGTTCTTAACGTTCTAGTTGATGCTGTAAACGAAGTAGAGTCCTACACAAAAAAAGTGGGATTTAATAAGTTTGACAGAACACTTGGATTCTTTTTTGCCCGAGTTTTAGATAACAAAATAACACGTACGGTGAAAAGAAAAAAGGAGTATGAATCAGCAATCGTTCGTTCTGCAGCTTTTGTTATTGTTACCCAGATATTCATTTATATTGTTCTACTGAAAAAACATGATGACAATGGATTAGATTCCCTTTCATTTAAAAATGGGAAAGATCTGCAGAAACTATTTGATAAAATGGTAACAAAACAGAATTATGGAGTAATCTTCAATGCACAAGTTGTAGAACTACTTCCCAATGAATCGGTTTCAACTTTAAATCGTGTGTTCAAAAAAATACTTCAGTTTCGCTACTTACAATATTCAACTGATATTTTAGGAAAAATATTCCATGGATTAATTCCATTTGACCTCCGTAAGTTTCTGGCGGCTTACTATACATCAAATATCGTTGGTGAATTCTTATCATACTTAGTCATAAAAAAAGACCAGATTAATCTCATGGATCCTGCTTGTGGTTCTGGAACTCTATTAGTAAGTGCATATAAGCGAATCAATGAGCTCAATGGAGCCTTGGAACATGATCAGATTTTACAGAAGCTCTTTGGTATCGATGTTTCAGTATTTGCTGCCCATTTAGCTGAAATTAATCTTGCTATCCAGAATCCAACAGACCTCTGGAGTAATTGTCAAATCGAAATTATTGATTTTTTTGAATACTCAAGTAGAATGAAAGGAAATAAGACGCAATTAGGAAAATTTGACATCCTACTTGGTAATCCTCCGTTTACACGTGGAGATCGTTTAGATAGTGAGTATAAAGATTTTCTAGAGGCTCATCTTCGTCATGAGGGGATTTCCATTAATTATAACAAAAAATATTTAGGGTTATATGCTTATTTTCTTCTAGATTCATTGAGATTTTTGAAAAAGAATGGTATTCTCGCTTTTATTCTCCCTCTTTCTCTAATTAACTCTTCTACGATGAGACCAGTGCTAAAATTTCTTTTTTCAAGATTCCATTTTAAGTATATTATTACCTCAGAAGTTCAGACTGCTTTTTCAGAACAATGTACATTCAAGGAAATTCTCTTCATTGCACAAAGAGGCCAGATAAGGGAGTCAAAGACTAAATTTATCGTTTTAAAGACAGAATTAACAAGAAAGAACTATCGTAGAATAGGTAAAATAATAGAAGAAGCTACTAATGAAACTTATGAAGATCTAAATATTCGAATAAATCTTATCCCTTTTCAAACTTTGAAAGAAAATATTGACTTGAATTGGGTTGTATACCTATTTAATCAACGTTTCTTTAATTTATTTGAACAGATAAGAAATTTAAATCTGACTTCTCCTATAGCTCAATTGGTGAAGACACCACGGTATGATGTTGATCGTGGTTTTCGCGCAGGGATCTCAAATTTCTTCTATCTTCCTAATAAATATTGGAAAATCACTGAGCAGTCGAAACTATGGATAAAAATTCAGAATATAGAAACTAATACTACAATGAAATTATCAATCCAATATCTGTCTCCTGTGTTAAGGAAATCTTCTCTCTATGAACGAATTATGCCAAAAATATCAGATTTTGTTGTTGTAATTCCTCCCTGGAATGATTTGGATGAAGCTATTAAGCATTATGTTAACTGGGGGGTTCAAAAATTCCGAAAAACAGGATTTGAAACACTTGCTTTCAAACATATAGAAAAAGGGCGGAAAATAGCCAGAATAGCTATTACGCATGAGCTGAGTTTACTAAGTAACAAAATCATTGCTTATTATTCTCCAAATCCTGTTATCCTTTCTGATAATTTTATATTTATTAGAACATACGAAGAATTTCATGACAAAATCATTGCAGCTTACTTAAATAGCTCTATTTTTCTCTTGACGTACTTTGTGTTACGTAGAGAAAAGACAGGAGCTCTTGGACAAATTTTCGGGACCGATGTTCGAAATTTCTTCTGTTTGGATCCCAAAAAGGTGATTGATGTCGATCGAAGAGATTTATTTCAGATTTTTGACCAGTTTATTCTTGAATCAAGCCACTTCAAGTCCTTTTATTATCAAATCAAAGATGCAATGAACAATAAAAATCATATTCGGCATTTATTAGACAGAAAAATCTGTGAAATACTTGGGGTACCTGATGTACCAATCTTTATGAAACAAGTTTATGAAATATTGAATGAGGAGCTCTATAAGTTTCACTAAATACTCTTGTTACGATAATAGGATGTTGTCTTTTTGACAATTGAAGAACGATTTCCTCTTGTTGCTATTCAACCACTGGCAAAAGTGGAAAGTCAGAGACGACAATTCTATCGGCCAATTTATTCAGTACACAAATCATGGGCACGAAGACCTGGAACAACATTTCGGGCAATAGGCCTTGCACATTTTTATCAAGATGAGCTATTCGATCCAAACCATTCAGGAGAGGGAGCTTTCTATCAAAACCATGATTTTCGGGGAAAAATCGCTTTAGATCCCTTTTGTGGCGGAGGAACTAGCTTGATTGAGTTTCATCGCCTTGGAATAAAAACTGTAGGAATTGATGTAAATCCAATCGCGTGGTTTACAACAAAGAAAGAATTTGATCCATTCAATGAAAATGTTTTTGATCAAGAGGTTGAAAATATCTTTCAAAGCGTTGGAAGAAAAATTAAATCCTATTATAATACTGTATGTCCAGAATGTAACTCCCCAAATGCAGATATTATGTACGTGTTTTGGGTTCGTACAATTCTTTGCCCTTCATGTAATTCACAGGAAGATCTATTCAAGTATTACATCATTGGCAAGAAACAACGCAAAAGTCCAGCTACCATGGTGATATGTCCTCAATGTGACCATTTATTTCATACATGGGAGAAGCTTGATGAGATATCAAAATGTCCCATGTGTTCTCAAGACTTTATTCCAAAATTGGGGAATTGTCGTTTAAAACAATTCAGTTGTACCAGTTGCCAGAAAGAATACAAATTGATAGAGCTGCTTCAACAACCTACTAGTTCTTTGTCCTCAAGACAAATAGCTATAGAATTCTATTGTGAAAAATGTGGCGTGCGTGATTATAAAACAGTTAATAAACAGGATAAAGATCAGTTTGAGAAAATAAAAGAAGAATTTACTAAAAAGAAACATGATTTACTATTTCCCCGTGAATTATTACCCCTAGGGGGGAAGAATATTTCAAATCTTCGAAATTATGGGTTTAAACGCTTTTCTGACCTCTTTAACAAAAGACAACTATTGAGTCTAAGTCTGTTATTAGGGGAAATAGCACAAGTTTCAGACTCAAATATAAAAGAATTCCTTTTAGCAGCGTTTTCTAGTAGCTTGGAATTTCACACTGTGATCTGTCCTTATAATTATACGATGAAACAAATCGTTAATGTCTTTAATTATCAATCATTTTTAGTACCAACCATGTATGTGGAAAATAACGTTTGGGGAAGCAGAAAAGGGAATGGAACCTTCATCACTTACCTTGAAAGGATAAAAAAAGCAAAATACTATTGCAAATCCCCGTTTGAAATTGCTATTAAAAAAGATCAGATAGTCAGGATTCCTATCAAAGGAGATCGTATCGAAGCCAATTCTGTTGATAGTTTTCAAACATTAATAGCAAAAGAAAACGCTGATACATTACTCATAAACGACACATCAGAGGATCTTCAAGCTTTTGGTATTCCACCAGAGTCTGTTGATATTGTGGTGACAGATCCACCGTATTTTGATTTTATACAGTATAATGAACTAGCAAATTTCTTTTTTGTTTGGTTAAAACAAGCCTTAGCCTCTCAATATCCTGCATTTCGATCAGATCTAATTCATATAGATCAAGAAGTAAGTACATCTCAAGAAAAGGAGAATTTCCTCAATAAAATTACCAAAGTATTTCAAGAATGCTATACGGTATTAAAATCACATGCTCCTCTGGTTTTTACATTTCACCATTCTAACGTAACCGCGTGGGTGATGATTCTCGACGCACTACAAAATAGTCAATTTTTGATAACAGCAGCGTTTCCTGTAAGGAGTGAATTCGGTGCTAGACCTGTTAAAGGAAGAAATTTTGACATCATTCTGGTTTGTCGAAAAACATCTGAAGTAATCTCAACAAAGAAATTAATGAGTTGGGAGTCCCTAGAGTCGCAGATAGAAAAGAGTATTGAAACTTATTCGACTTCTACAAGAAAAGATTTGAATGTAGCAGCTTGGGAAGAAATTTTTGCAGATTTTCTACCCAAGATCTCAATAATCTATTCTCAAAAACCCCCGATTGATTTAGAAAAAATCTTATCAAAGTTCTTCAATCATCTAAAAAATATAAATATTGTTTCTAATTAAGAGAGTTTATACCTATATTAAAAGAATATTTTTTACAAGAAGGATATAAAATCTATAGAAGTGAATTCCATGACTGGAGAATACTTTGGACAGTTATTAAGGGATAAAGATATCCATAAAAAAGGAACAGAACTGTTTATCAAGCTTGTTGAGTCTATAGAAGAAGCTTATGATAAATTCGAAAAAGCGTTAAAAGCTTGGAGAGGAGGAGATTATGAACGAGGCCTTGCGTTAAGAGACGAAATAATTAAATTAGAACGGGATGCGGACAAAGTAAAAGATGTTTTCTTTGAAACGATTTTTAGAAAGAAGACCTATCTCCCCCAAATCACTGAGGAACGTTACACTATGATGTTGAACGCGGATCACCTATTAGATCGTATTGAAAGAGCTGTTCGCGTAGTCTGCATAAAGAAAATTGATGCGAGTTATTTTCCACCCGAAATGGATCGGATAATAGATTTGACTGAAGATGTTATAGAAGACTTTGTGGAAGCTAATAAGTTCTTTTTCGAAGATTTTGAAAAAGCATCAAAGCTTGCGCGCAAAGTAGAAGAGAAAAGGGATGAAGTTAGAGACCTATTTTATATTATCTCAGAAAAGATAGTGAATGACGAACTTCCGAGAGGTACGAGTCGAGTCCTCAACGCTACTACTCGCATTAGTATTGAAGCAGAGCAAGGCACTGATTACTTAAAGGTGCTCATAGCAAAACATAGTTAGATTGATCATGGGTGAAAAACATTGGCCGAGCCCATTATATTAGGTGCTGCTCTTCTCCTTGGTTTTGTCGTCGCATTCACTATTGGGGCTAATGATGAAACTATGACTCCAGCGGTTGGTGCTGGGTTACTTTCGCTGAGTGTTGCTGTCATTATTGGTGGTATTTTTAATTTCATTGGCGTTTTCTTTCTAGGAGAGTCCGTGTCTAAGACCGTAGGAAAAGGAATATCCACCGCGCCATTAGAATTAGATATGATATTTGTAATCTTAATCTCAATGGCCCTTTGGCTTTTTATTGTATCAATAAAAGGAGTTCCAATTAGCTCCACCCAATCAGTTATTGGTAGCGTATTAGGAGTTATTATAGTGCGATATGGCTGGGATTTTCTGAACCAAATAAATTTTAATACGTTATTCGAAGTCGTTGCCAGTTGGGTAGTTAGTCCTGTTATTGGTTTGATTGGAGGATATTTCTTTTACTGGTTAATAATGAGATTTCGTCAATCTATAAAAACCACTGGCTATTCTGATTATGAACGGCAAGAAAAGATCGCCTCTTATGCATTGGCTCTCTTTTTGCTATTTTCAGTATTTTCTCGTAGTGGAAATGACGTAGCAAAAGCGATTGGCCCATTGATGGCCCTTGATGAATTTTCTAGTGGAATGGGGCTGATCTACGCTCTTGTCGCGGGGGGTTTAGGAATGTGTATTGGTGTTATCCTACTTGGGAGAAGAGTAGTCAAAAAGCTATCTAGTGACATTGTTGCCCTTAGTCCTACATCTGCGCTAGCTGCGAGTGTCTCTGTATCCTTAATTATGTTTTTCGGAACACTAATGGGGATGCCATTGTCTGGATCCCATATCCTAGTTGCAGCATTCATTGGTGTGGGTTTCGTCAATAAAGAGAAAATGGACAAAGATAGCCTCAAAGAAATAGGGATAAGTTGGGTAATCACAACACCAATATCAGCGATCTTCTCGGCTGTTATTTTTATAATATTCACATTATTGGGTGATTTTTTCATCGCGCTTTATCTATAAGAACAATTATGATTGATGGAATAAAAGTATGGAGCAAAAAAAAGTACCAGAAAGAGCTATAGAAACTTATTTCCCTTTCTCAAAAGTTAGTGAGATAGCGTATAAAGAAAGTAATGCAAAAAGATATTATCGTCCTGTTCTTACTCTTCATAAATGGTTTGCTCGCCGCTTAGGTTCAGTATTTAGATCCATTCTTATTTATGCATCACTTTCTTCTTCATTAAACAAATTGAAAGATGAATCTATTCAACCTAATCATAGAGTACTATCAGAGAAGGATTTTTGGGACATTTATCTAGAAGAGTACAGTTTTCACGATCTCGTTGTATTGGATCCATTTATGGGTGGGGGTACAACTATTGTTGAAGCTATTCGTTTAGGGTTTGGGGGAGTAATTGGAGGGGATTTGAATCCTGTTGCTTGGTTTACAGTAAAAAAAGAGTTAGAAGATGTTAATATCAACAACCTTCAGGGTGAATTTAAGAAACTCTCTTCCAAAATAAGTTCAGAACTCGCTAGATACTATAAAACGCAGTGTGAACATTGTTTACACTATGCAGACGTCATGTATTTTTTCTGGGTGAAAGAGATTCGATGTGAACAGTGTTCAGATACCTTATCTCTTTTTAGAAGTTACTTGTTTGCATATGGCCGTAGTGATTCCAGTTTAGGATACTTTCTATGCCCTCAATGTAATACTATTTTTCAGGATCCGATAAAGAAAAAGAATCTGCAATGTCCTGAGTGCAGTTATGCTTTTGATTCATCTTCTTATATTGTTAAGCGAGGAAAATTTTATTGTCCGCAATGTGAGTATTCAGCTAAGATTGTTGAAACTAGTACTAAACAAGGAAGACCTATCGAAAAGTTGTATGCGTTAGAGTATTTTTGTCCTAATTGTAAAACGCGGGATTATAAACGAGCTGATTCCAAAGATCATGAACTCTACCAAAAGGCTTATCAAGAATTGGAATCAATTCGAGAGCTGTTACCTCTTCCTAATCAACCCATTCCATTGGGAGCAAAAACTCAGGAATTACTAAATCATAGAATTCTCTATTTTACAGATATGTTTAATGCTAGACAACTATTAGCCCTTGGAAAAATACTGAAAGAGATTCTACAAATTCAAGATCAGAACATTAGAGAATTCTTCCTTATTACGTTTTCAACAGCTCTGGAGTACAATAACCTCCTATGTGAGTATCATCGAAAGAACCATTATATCTACAACTTATTTCGCAAACATGCTTTTCCTGCTACACTGAATCCAGTTGAGAATAATGTTTTTGGAACAGCGAAATATGGAACAGGTACCTTCAAGAACTTCTTTGCTAAAACTATACGAATAAAGGAGTTTTGTCAGAATCCATATGAATATTATATTACTGAAGAGGGGAAAACTAAACGCCAATCTATGACACGTTCAATTACTGGAAGAGTGGTTTCTTCCTATTCAGAGCTAATTCAAAAACCATCAGGAAGTATTTATTTATATTGTCATTCCTCCCATGAGATCCAGATACCTGATAATAGTGTGGATTTAGTGATAACAGATCCTCCTTACTATGATAATGTTCAATATGCAGAGTTATCAGATTTTTATTACATATGGTTACGTCTTGGTCTTGAAGATTCGTATCCATGGTTCAAGCCACCATTATCTCCGAAGAAAGCAGAAATTGTGAAAAACCCTAAACTTGGAAAAACCGAAAAGGATTACCAACGCGGACTGAAAACCGTTTTTGCAGAAATTCATCGTGTGTTGAAAGTAGAAGGACTGTTGGTGTTTACTTTCCATCATAAACAGTTGAAAGCCTGGTCTTCCATAATAGAAAGCCTTTTAGATAATGAATTTTATATTGCAGCGGTCTATCCTGTTCGTGCTGAAATGGAAACCAGTACTCAGATCCGAGGGAAAAAAAGTATTGAATTTGATATTATTTTCGTATGTAGAAAACGTCGGAAAGACCCAGAAACTATTGAATGGAACACTCTAATCCCTAAGATAAAATCTAGCCAAACAAGAAAAATCGGCTCTTTAACTGGGGAGACAGGATCTTTATCAGATGAAGATCGTTTAGTTGTTACATTTGGAGTGGGACTGAAGTATTATTCACAATATTACCCAAATGTGATGTACAAAGGAAGATCTCTACCCATTATCAACGCTCTGGAGAGTTTGGTATCGATTTAAGGGGAAAAGCAGTCTTATTATTATTTAACTATTTGACATTAATAGGGCCTTTTCTCTCATAAATCCAACGTGTTAAATACATATAAGGTGTGTCGATTAACCCAAGGAACCATTTAGTTATCAATTGTCCAGAAATGAGAGTAAACATGAAATCAATGCTAATAACTTCAATTGAGGTATCAAAAATCTTCTGAATGGAGGGGAAAATGAGAAAAGCTAACGGGATAAAGAGGATAGAATCTAATCCGAGACTTAAGATGTCACTAAAGACGTTTCTTATCCAGAGATATCTCCACCACTCTCTTCCTTCATCCGTTCGCGTTTTGATCCATGAACGAATTCTATCATAGATCCATGCATCAAATCGTTCACTAATAAGAAAGCTGATCCAAGAAGCTAATGTTATCGCGGGGACAATCGAGAACGGAATTAAAGGATCATCTCCAGCAGCAGGAAGGTATCCAGCCAACATCAACAGAATAACCATGATTATTTGACTAATTAGGGCAATCCAGATCATTTCATAGACTGCTTTTCTCCCAAATCTCTCGTTTACCATATCTGTAATTTGTAGGGTAAATGGAAATACAATTACTCCTACGGGTGCATAAATAGGAAGAATTCCCAGATCTGTAAATAAAGGCCCAAATAAAGGTATATTATCCAGACCTAGATCAAATTCTGCAATTTTAGCAGCAAAGAACTGAGCTAGAGTTAAAAATAAAATGTATACACCAATTAGGGCACGGGGTGAGTCTGATTTCGCCGTATACCATGCCCCAATATATGTCACAACCCCTAATAGAATGAAAACTCCGATACTGACGATTAATCCTTCCAACATTCTTCATTTGTCTCCGTAGGTTTTTTATAAGGACAAAAGTCTAAGTTTTTTCGTAAATGTACACCCTTTAAATGTTGATCGTCAGAAAAGATTGCCCACTATATAGAAAAGATTCCACGGTTATCGTATTTTGTTAAGCTTATCTTTGTTCAGCAGAGTCAAGTAGGACTGCTAAAGCAACAGCGAATTTTCGATTAAATGTTCGTTCAATATCTGCAGTCATGTCCAGTACATACTTGTCTCCAATAGTCATTCTTCGATTGAATTCGCCTACTTTCACTTCTGTATCGTCTCGAATGAGATAAATATCAAATTGTAAGCGAATTAACCACGCAAATCCTTCAACTAGCCAGCCAATAATGGGAATCCAGCCAAATAACCACCGTGTATTCCTCATAAGACTGATTAGTAGACTTCTTGCCTTTACTTTCCCTACTACCTTTCCAGATCCATCCCATATTGTCCAATTTTCTCTGAAAATACTTGACCAAAAATTCCGTTTAGCTCGGCCCAGATTTTGATTTGTTTCATTGTCAAGAATATCAAAACTTGCCCAAGCATCAAATGATGAGAGGTCTTTTATGGTCATAATCTCTGGAGCGGATTTGGGGTCACCTGGAAACACGTGCATATGTGTTTTACGACCAAATCTGTCACGCTTTATCCATAATAGATCCTGGTCCGTATCTACATCTTT
Organism: Candidatus Heimdallarchaeota archaeon; assembly: GCA_020353515.1. Classification (GTDB taxonomy): domain Archaea; phylum Asgardarchaeota; class Heimdallarchaeia; order Hodarchaeales; family Hodarchaeaceae; genus Hodarchaeum. Next base: position 3,761,207 of record CP070695.1, on the reverse strand, counting down.
CACGTGATAAGCTTCTTGTGCTGAAAGTAACCGCCGGTGTCTTTGTTGAATACCAAACTTATCTCGGTCAAAAATACCCATTTTTTCTTCACCCTGATCCATTCAATTCAGTTTTGGGATATAGACTATGGGTATAAATCCTTAATAAAGATCTCTAACCAAACAGGCTTCTGTTAATTGTTCAAAGTGGATTGTAATTCAAAAAACTTGTTCATTTGAAGTGAAATCTCTCAATGTACTTACCTGAGGCATAATTCTCAAGATCAATTAAAACTTTCTGGGGTATCTGTTTCATTTTAGAGCTATGAGCCACTTTTCCTCGTAATTCATCTAATTCTTGAGCCAGTTCCTTCATAGCTTCATCAAAAGCTTTGATTAAATATACATCAACCATTTCAGGAGCATCATGAATGATTTTAAGTCTAGCTTCTGGAATATAGATAATACTTTTTCTAACTAAACGAAAAATGTTATTAATTAATGTTGTCGCGTCTTCAGGAGTCGTAACCCCAACTATAGACAGAATAAGGTTAAGGGTTTGTCTTTCGGTTTGCCGGAATAGACTTACTATCATTGTCTGCCATGCTAGATCTTCCATTCTAAGGTCTATTCCGTGAGTTTTCATACAAGATAGTTTCTAAAAGGGCAGATATAAAAAATATTCTAGAGAATACCTCCGAAATTACCATTAATTTATAATTACAACCCGATATTATTAACATTTTACCTAGTATTTTTATTTTCTAGAATAATTTTCATTACGAGTGGAGACAAACCTTACAACATACCCTGAGGCACTAAAGCTTTTAAAAAAATAATTAGAATCTCATCTTGTCTCAACAGAATCCTAAATGTTGATGGATGAAGAAGAAAGTTTTTCTTTTGAATGAGGAATTTTAGAATTAAATTGATAATAAATTCAAAAGAGTTTGTTTTATCAAGGTGCTGCCGAAATTTGATCTCCAAAGTCCATGAACAGCTAAAGGACTATTACATTCGACTTGATCCCCATGCAGAAACGTGGGAGCTTTGGATTAAGGGTGAAAAAAGCACTTTAGAAACTTATGAAGTAGCAGTCGGGACAATTTTAGTTCAGAACACTAATTGGAGAAATGTAAACAAAGCAATCGCTAATTTAAAACGAGCTAATGTGTTCTCTTTTGAAGAACTGCAGAAAATAGAAAAAGAAGACCTTGAAGAACTTATTAAACCCGCTGGTTTCTATATACAAAAATCAATTTACCTTAAATCCTTAAGTAATTTACTTTCAACTTGTATTCTTAATGAACATACACCCTCTCGTGAAGAATTACTAGCATGTAAAGGTGTTGGAAAAGAGACAGCCGATTCGATTTTAGTGTATTGTTTTCAGCAACCTGTACCGATTGTTGGGACATATACTAGACGTTTCTTAGCTCGAATCTACGGGGATATAGATTATTTAAGAAAAAAATACGAGATTATTCAAGAAGAAATAATTAAAGTGCTGGAGAAAAATTTTGAAGTATTAGGCCGATTTCATGCCTTAGTAGTGGTTCATGGCCAGAATTATTGCCAAAAAAACAATCCAATGTGTTTAGAGTGCTTCTTACAAACCTCTTGTACCTATGCCCTAAAAACCCCAAATAGATTTGAAAATCGCCCAAATTCAGAAGATAATAACTAAATCTTCAAAAAAAAAGGAAAACACTAGTTAGGATTATTATTTAACATACTTTTCTCGTCCTCTCTTAATAAACGCCGTAAAACCTTTCCTACTGCACTTAAAGGGAGAGAATCTCGTATTTCAATTTCTTTAGGTACTTTATACTTTGATAGACCTTTCTTAGCGTACTCCATAAGGTCAATATCAGTACAAGTTGCTCCTTGTTTTAAGATAATGAAAGCTTTAGGTCTTTCACCTCGATATTTATCAGGTATTCCTACAATCGCCACATTTTCGATTTCTGGATGTTCAAAAAAATATTCTTCTACTTCACGAGGAAAAACTTTGAACCCAGAAGCGATGATCATATCTTTTTTACGATCCTCAATATAAATGAACCCATCATCGTCCATATGTCCAATATCACCCGTCATAAAGTATCCTTGGTTATTCATGACATTGCAAGTTTCTTCTGGTTTATTCCAGTAACCTTTCATCACTTGAGGCCCCTTAATGCCAAGTTCTCCGTTTTCTCCTATTTTTAACTCCACTTCCTTATCATCCAAATCAAAGATTTTCACACTCGTATCTATGAAAGGTATCCCCACTGATCCAATTTTTCGATTTAATGGCGTATTAGCACTAGCTATTGGTGATGTTTCTGTTAACCCCCATCCCTCTAAGAGGGTAGACCCGCTTGCTTCCTCAAATTGTTTCATCACTTCAACAGGTAGAGGAGCAGCTCCTGTCAGGCAGAAGTCAATAGATTTCAAGTCATAATTCTTAAATTGAGGATGATTGAGTAAAGCAATAAACCCAGTGGGAACAAATGGGAGAAAACTTGGTTTATAAGTGTCTATAAGTTCTAATAACTCCGTGAATTTCCTTTCTCTAGGATTTGGCACTAATATTATTTCATCAGCCAAGAAAATAGGGAGAAGCATAGCTAAAGCCCCTCCAAACAAATGAAAAAGAGGTAAAGCAGCAAGGAATCGATGTATACCCTTTTCTGGTAGTCCATTGTAAATAGGAATCATCCAATGAAGTGCAGCATAACAATTAGTGAGTAAATTCCAATGAGTCAGCATAACCCCCTTAGGTAACCCCGTAGTGCCTCCAGTGTAAGGAATCATGGCAACATCAGTTTTGGGGTCGAATTTTGGCTCTGGGTAAGAAATAGTTTCATCATCTTGAATCATTCTTTCGAAAGGAATATCATCAGGGTTTAGTTTTACTATTTTACCAAGCAATCCTCCAAGGAACCCCTTCACTTTTCCAATATACGGTTTAATAGAAGCCACAATTATGTGATCAAGTTGACCGACATTCTGGGCGACAGTATGAATCAGATCTAGAAATGCATGTTCTCCACTCTTCACATTAATTGTCACTACTATTTTGGCTCTGGAATCCTTGATATGGTACTCTAATTCTTTCAGGGTAAACATTATGTTTAACGGGGCAACTATTGCCCCTAATTTTTGGATCCCATAGAAAGCGATAACGAATTCTGGAAAATTAGGCAAGAAAAGAGCGACCCTGTCACCCTTTTGAATACCAAGTTTGTGAAGATGTTTAGCAAAATTAGTTGAGAACCTGTTAAGTTGTTCATAGGTAATCCTGGTAGTGTGAAATTGTTTCCCTGCAAGTAGTAATGCGGGATTATTTGGGAATTCTCTGGCATTTTCGATTAAAACATCAGCTAGACTTTTCAATGGATAATCCAAGGTTTTTGGGACGTTTTCTGGGTAATTTTTGTACCAAATGGGCTCATCATTCATAATGAGATAACTTCTCTTTCCTTGACAAAAACTATTCGATCTTTTTTGAAAATACCATGTATTGATCAAAATAAGTACAATACACTATCATAGGGTGTCTGAGGTTTGAAACGTGCATACAGACGACATTATTAAGGTTGCGCTTGATCTAGTGGGCATGAGTGAACTGCCCGTTGACTCTGCAGTATATGTTCATGGAGAAAATATCAACAATATTCTTTATGGAATCGATATAGGGGTAGCTGAACTCCTTTATGCCAAAGAGCAAGGATTCGATTGCGTTATAGCTCATCACCCCGTAGGCTTGGTCAACCACTTTCAGGTCTTTCAAAGACATCTAGATCAATTAATCTCAAAGGGTGTAACAATTGAAACAGCCCAAAAGGTTATTGACAAAAAAATGATGGGATTTAAATTCGGGTCACATGCCAGAAATTACGATGCGATTCCTTCATTTGCACGATTAATTAGGATGCCATTTCTCAACATTCATTGCCCCTCTGATGAACTTGGAAGAAGGTTAATAACTGAATCAATTGAAAAGTTAGAAGAACAGGATGAGAATCCACTTCTACATGAGGTAAGAACTCATCTAGAAACCTCTTTTTTAGAATTTAGGGAGGCTAAAACCAAAATTGAAGTTGCTAAGGGGAATGAGAGCGATTCATTGGGAAATTGGATATTTAGCCATGGAGCATTCACCAATGGGGGCTTTCCAATTGCTGATTGTTATTATCAGTATGATGTGGATACGGTCATTTATATTCATATCGCACCAGTAGAATTATCCCAGATATTAAACCTAAACTATGGACAGCTCCTTATTACAGGACATTTAGCTTCTGATTCTATAGGAATAAATCCATTTTTAGATAGATTAGAAGAAAGAGGAATTCAAATAACTGCTATTGGGGGATTAATACGTTAAAATAGTGAGTAAACTGATGAAAGATTCTTCAATACGACTCCAGGGATATATCAGTGAAAACCAACTAAAGGCAAAAATTATTTCTCTAGAAACTTCAACTAAGACCGTCGATGAAAGTGTTCAAGCATTAGGTTGTAGAGCTGAGGATATAATTAAATCAATCATTGTAGTGACAAATACAAACGAATTTTTTCTTGTTATTCTTCAAGGAAATCGAAAAATAAAAACAAAAAAGATCAAGAAGTTGTTGAACGTAAAAGATGTTAAACTAGCCTCTCCTGGACAGGTTGAAAAAGAAACTGGGTATAAAGTGGGTGATGTTCCCCCTATTAGTATCGTTCTACCAGTTATTTTAGATGAACTTGTACTAGAAGTCTCAAAATCGTCAAGATTATATGGAGGAGGTGGTGCTTCCTCAAAGCTTCTTGCTATATCAATCGATGAACTTCTGGACTGTACTCATCCCCTCATCGCTGATGTGTCTATTGCGATTTAAAGGAGAATAAATCAGATGCGATTTAGGTGTATGATGTTTGGTCATGCTTATCGAATAATCTCCAGTGAAAAATCAGTAATTGAGAAGAAGGAGTTAGCTAAACACGAATACGATGAACTTCGTGTATATAAATGCAAACGTTGCGGAAAAGAGATCATTCAAGAAGAACATTATCAGTAAAAAAGAAAAATATTACGGTATTTTGTATTTACGAGCGCGATGAATTCCCATATGAGTCATTAGGTTAATAATCTGATGAAATTTCAGTTTTTTGATACTCTCTTGGCGCTCCTGAAGGATAAGTTCAGTAAAATATTCCTTCATAGCAGGTGCAAGATCATGCGCAACGGTAGAGGGAACTTTTCTCCACTTTCGTTGAAATTTTTGCAAACGGAACAGCTTTCTAGGATTATTAATTACAAAGAGGTTTTTATCTGTAGCAATGAAGTCCATTGCAGATTGCTGAGCTATACCAAAGATTAATCTGGCAGGAAACGCTTCAAAAAGAAAACGCGTGTAATTAGTGATAACAGAGGAAAAAGAGCTTATTAAAGCCGCATCAACAGGAGGATCATATGTTAGATATAGATCTGCACCTGAAGATGCACTGATGATTCCCCAAGGTTGGCCAGGAACCATTACTGAATAATATGATTCAAAAACTTCTTTAAGAAGGGCATGGAAAAAAAGGAGTTCTTCTAGGCTCAATGCTGAGAATGAACATGTGCCATTTCCGACATATACATCATCCTTGTAAGTTACAGCGCTGACAGCTTCTTGAAAAAGGGAATCGACAATCTGCCTATCTAGGACTTCTTCTTGAGAATAGAATTGTGAATAAATAACACTCGCTCCACCTGCTAAAATACTGCGCATATCATCAAATGTGGGCATGGGATCTGAGTCAGATTCTATTTTACTCATCAATCTAGTTGTCACTAATGGATCAGAAATTACAATATTATATTTATCCATTAGAGAAACAACCATAATTTCTCTGGCTTGTGTTGGATGAGATCGTGGGTAGCGAAGTCGAATTACACCAATAACTTGTCCTAGGATTTCAGCTCCAAGTTTACCGAGTGCCTTGACAAAGTAGAGAGTTTGAATTAACCTTTCGTCATCAATATCTCCAAAATGCCATTTAACCTCGTTCTCAGAACTCAGAATAGCCCAATTATTGAGGTATAATCGATGCGAAGTTTCATTCAATGTATACGGTTCCAATTCATTATTTATGTTCTCAATCTAAAATGCCTCAAAGAAGTATCTAAAAAGCTTTGTAATATGGTTCTGTATATAGAGTTACAAGAAAATAAAACTAGGATTCTGATTGTATTGAGTTCTAAGAACTAGAAGGTTTTTTCGTTTTATTTAGGTAATCTATATGCCCTTGCCCGTCTAATACCCATTCGTGTGAAATAATTAATCACACGGTGAAATTCCAAGTTTTTAAGCTTTTCACGTTGGCCTTGTATTGAAAGATCTATAAAATACTCCTTCATGGCTGGTGCGAGATCATGGATTACCTCGGGAGTGATTTTTTGGGTTTTTTTCCACTCTCTTTGAAATTTTTGTAATCCTAATAGTTTCCTTGGATTATTAACGACGAATACATTTTCCTCTGTCGAAATAAAGTCCATTCCTTGCATGGAATGAGCTCCGAAGACAAGACGGGCAGGATAAGCTTCAAAAAGCAGTTGACAGTAATTTACAATAACAGCTGAGAATGCACTGATCAGAGCAGCATCTAAAGGGGGATTGTATTGTAAATGAACAGGGACACCATTAGTTGAATGAATAACTCCCCATGGATTGCTAGGTATCATTGTTGAATAATAAGATTCGAATAACTCCCTCAGTAGGGCATGAAAAAACAACAATTCTTCAAAACTCAATGCAGAGAAAGAACACTCACCGTTTCCGACTGTAACATATTCATTATAGGTTACTGCATTTACTGCTTCTTGGAACAGTGCATCTACAACACTACTATCTAAGGCACCTTCTTGGGAATAGAACTGGGAATAAATCACAGATGCACCACCAGCCAAAATACTTCTCATTTCATCCCATGGAGCAGTTTCTACTTCTATTCGGCTCATCAATCTCGTGGTGACTAAAGGGTCAGAAATTACAATGTTAAAACTTTTCATTTTACTGGATAAGTTCACAATCATAATTTCTCGTGCCTGACTAGGATGTGGCCGTGGATATCTTAACCTCACAACTCCGATCCCTTGACCCCAAAGTTCAGCTCCAAGACGAGAGACCGATTTCACAAAATCAACTGTTTGATCAAGTTTTTCTTTATCGATATCCCCAAAATGCCATTTAACTTCGTTTTCTGTAGTAAGAATTGCCCAATTATTCAGATATAAACGTCGTTGATCCGTGTTCATTGAGAAATTTCCTATTGACCTTGTTTTCTGCTGTTAGTATTGTTACCTAGTTAATTATAAACTAACAATCTAAAAAGGCTTTACTTATTCTCAAACTTCATGAACCAAAGTGGTTTTTTTATTTTTCCCAGATATGGATGAATATATTCCTAATGAAACTAATTCTATTCCAAAGACTATCAATCCAAGAATTGTTACCCAATCTGCTATTCCCGATACTAAAAACTCGAGAGTATATTCTATTAATCTCAATCCCGCTATAAAATAGAATATAATAGCCATTAGAATAATAGTTCTCTCCTGTTTCGCTAGAAATACAATCACCATTAAAGGACCAAAGAACAGCCAGAGAAAAACTAGTTCAATATTTGTGAAGAAAAATGATGATAAAACCACCCATGCCGTTGTAGTATATATACAGGCAAGTGAAATCTCGTTTTTAAGTCTTTTAATGCCTATATATGATATTATTGAAGAAATTAGTAAAATTGTGAAGAGTATTAATATACCAAAGAGAATAGAGGTCAAAGAGATGTCTGTTGTTCGAAGAGTCAACTGAATTGCTGACAAAATTAATGCAGAGCTATTAAAAATCAGGATTAAAGCCATCAAATATGAAAGATCGGTTTCTAGCTCTCTGATTTGCCAGCTTACTAGGTGAATGAGCATAACTATGGTGACAACAATTAAAATCAGACCTATTAATGTTGTTCTAAGAGGAAATCTGATTCCAAGCTCTATGAGGAAAGATTCAGTTATCAAAGGTTCAATAAAGGCCATCAGAACAAGTACAAAAGCTGAGTTTACTAAATTCGTTAGAACTAGAATTTTTTGATTGAGTACTCGTTTTAACAATCCGAGAAAAAGCCAACTGGTCTGGAATAGAGCGAATAAGAATGTCGTGTATTCAATCAGCTTTATTGGACTAAAGAGGATTAATATTCCGAAATAAGCTAGCATAATAAATTCATGTGAATATACTGAAAGGTCAGTCTTTAAATATTTGAGACCCATTACGAAGTTTAATAGGAGAGGAAAGATTGGAATTAGATATAAAAGAAGTGATGAAGGAAGATCGAAAAAACCTGCATATATTGTAGAGGGAAAGAAAGATACTAGAAGTAGAAGAATAGATTCATATTGCCATTTGACTAGGAATGTAGAAACAATTAATGCCAATAATAATCCAGAAATTAAGAATAAGTATTCAGTAGAATGGAGTGTGTAAGTCCACAAAGCAATCATTATAATCAATGAAGATAGGGTTGTACCAATGATAATTGGATTAATAGGTGCCTTCGTTTTTCTTTTCAGGAAATGATTCACTTGTAATGATATAACAGGAATAGAAAATGCCAGTAATGTCAGATAAAGATATTTAATGTCTGTAATTGGAGTAAATATGGTTTGTTTTAGTAACATTTCAAAAGAAAAGATTAATCCTGGCGATATAATCATTAATAGCTCAGACAAGGAATTAAAATATTGTTTATCGAGAAAATACAAAACCACCCAAATAATAGGAATTGTTATGAAAATAACACTATGGCTTATTGGATCTAATTCTTCAAAAAAAACTATTAAGGCCAAACCAATTGCAGATATTGAAATATTTAGATTTCTGCTTTTAATGGTACTTTCTGTTATTGAATTGTTTTCCTTGTTTTTAATTAGAAATCCTTCAAATAACATTGGTAGGACGGTCAGAAAAACTGTAAAAACCGTCCAAATAACTTCAAATTCGTTCCAATAACTCATTAATCCAAAACAAATTATAAAACTGGAGTTAATCCAGAGGAAATTTGGTGTAATTCTTTGTCGAATTTGTGTTATTGAAATCATAATTGTTAGAAAAATAAGAATGACTACAGGATAAAGCATTTCAACACTACTTTCGGTCCAAAGCATCATCACAAGTAAGGTTGCTTCAAAAATCAATGAGAAAATCGTCAGGTCTAATGAATATCTAATTCTGCTTTCTTCTTTGTTCAAAATAAATAAAATAATAATTCCTATTATGGCAATGAAGGAAAATATTGGAATGATGAGTAAATCAAAAGCTGGAGATTGTATGAAAGCCAATAAGATTAGGACTTCCGATCCGAATACAAAACCGCGAGCAGTTTGATAGTTTATGGGTTTCTTTTGTTGAATTAAAACTAATAACGAGAAAAGAGGAATGAGTACTAAGCAAATTTTCCAGATAAAAAGTAGTCTTGTCATTGAGACAACAACTAAAGATGCTATTAGTAAGAGTTCAACATAACGTAGAAGCTTTTCTTGTCGGACATTTACATATTCAAATACAGTAAATGTAGAGTATATAACTAAAAGTACAGCGACTCCAAATAATATCAATAAATTTTCAAGTATAAAGTCGAAAAAGACTAATGTGAATACTAAAAAGATTATAGTAGCTCCATCTCTTAGAGGTAATCTCCGAAAATCCGAGTAGAAAACTTTCAAGGAAATAGAACCTAATACCGGGATCATTAGTATCAAAATTGATAATTCTGGAAGTAGATGGCCATAAAAGACGGAAAAACTAACATTAAACATTCCAAAGGTGCTTGATAACTCCCCGAGAGGTTTAATCCAATTTAATTCCTCCTTATCCAATATTAATTTTTGTATTGTTATTTCTACAAATGGAAATAAGACCAATAGAAGGATTATAGCTATTACAATAGAATTGCTTAGTAGATAAGGTGAAAGAAACATTAAAGGAAGTAAAACAGATAAACCAGTAAAAATGATTAAATCTTTAGCTTGGTACGAGATAATGACAACACCAGCGACTACCAAGAAAACTACTGTAGTATATATCATGGGATCAACAGGAGCTATCCATTGTACTAGATATACAATACTCATTACAGATATAATAAAGGTACAAGAAAATAGAGATTCTTGATATCGTCTAAAGTAAAGGAAGGCAATAACGAAGATTATTAATGAAAGAAATACAAAAACTGCTGGAAGATCAAGCCCTATCTGAAAAAACAAGCTAGTTATTACCAATCCAATACTGAATGTGATCATATTCGTCCAAAAGAGAAGAAGTAATACAAATGAGAACCATCTATCTAGAGTCTCTTTCTTTGGGATATATCCAAGATAGACCAATGTTTCTTTTGCTAATAGGCCTATCAGTCCGAAAATTACAAACAAATCAAAGATAAAACCTTCAAGGGGTGGTATTTCGATATCTGAAATAATTTCTCTTGGTAGGAGCACAATAACAGTAAAAGCGACTGCAGCAAGGATACTGAAAATCCCAAGGATGACAATGACACTAGATAAATTCTCTCTAAGAGAGGCCAAAAGTTCGAATCCCTGATCAAATGTAGTTTTTAATTCACGAGAGATTGATACAGAGGGTTCGACATCTGATATAATGTCTTCTTTTGGTAAAGATTCTTTAACTGGTGGTTGTTCTACATCAGGTTCCTTATGAACCGAAGGAGTAATAGGATCGATCTGTATTTTGTGTCCACATTGAGTGCAAAATTTTGCATGAGGTAGTAATGGATTCCCACAGCTTGAACATTTGTGGGGAGATTCTTTGCTGACCATTCAGTTAATCCTCACCTTGAGGAGTATCTACCTCTTCTGAAGTGGATTCATCTGCAGTTTGTTGCTCTTCAGCTATACCAATCGAAGTCAAACGTGTAAAAAGATCCTCAAGATTTCGGGGTGGGTAACGTGCTATAATTACCATGCAAGCTAATATGCCTAGTGCCACTAAGTAGACCAATCCTTGAGGTAATTTTCGATCTGAACCAATCACCAGGGGAAGAGAGTCAGTTTTGTCAATATTTTTATTTAATACTTGAACTTTGATCTTAATTTCTGTTTTTCCAATTTTTGCATTCTTTCTCAGAGATACCAATAAAGTTGGATTAGAGTCTGTTGTTGTTAGATTGTAAGGTTCTATTTCCTCTCCCGTGACTATCACTTCATATGTAATGTTGTCTGGGTTCGCAAGATTTAGATCGATTTGTATTTTTTCTCCAATTGAGACCGAAGAAGAATATGACCCATTAATTACGTGAATTGTATTAATTCGCTGCCATAATCGAATTAAATTACTTTCAAGAGTAAAAGGATTCGTTAATGGATTACCATCGGTGCTGCAGGAGATATAATAGGTGAACACTCCTGCTTGTTTAAGATACTGCTCCATATAAACATTTGAAAGTACAAAAATGCTTTTTATAGTTGAATTCTCAGGGAAATACCTGCATAAGCGGCTTGATAACAGGCACGCTAGTGCATTTCCAATTAAACTTTTTCCTTGAACTAGTAATAGTCCACTTTCATCAACCACATCGAAAAACAGCTTAAAGCCTCTGTCCCAAAGATTGTTTACAAGAAAGTCGTAAACTACTTTTCCCCGATTTAGAAACCTGCTATTTTGAGTCTTTTCGTATAAAAGTAAGTTTATTACTCCGTAAAGCGCGTTTGTACGCAATTTGAACACATTATCAGTTGATTCACCATCAGGAGTTATTACATTGTATATTACTCCATTAAGTGTCCCATTTGCATCTAAAAAGTCAACCATTTGGATAAGCTCTTGGAGTGTTAGAGGGGAGCTAAAGCTTTCTGGTAAATTTAAAACTGACCATATGGTCCAACAAATATGTTCTACTATTTTGAATCTATTCTTAGTATATAGAGTCTCATTAAAAGTAAAAAGAGAGTCAATCCAACCGCCATTAGGATCTAAAAGGTATTCTTCAATGAATTCGTATGTCTGATTAAAATCCTCCAAGTAATCAGGCCTTTTCGGGTCATTTTCCGCTAATTTTAGATAGCTATTTGCTAGACCTACCAGCATCAAGAATTGGTCATGTGTATACTTTCGACTTTTTACAAAACTTTCTGTTTCTTTCGTAAAATCATAGGAAGAAACCCAACCACGTCGGTCGCTATGGAAACTCAACCTAAAATACTTTGAGCTGGCATTAATAATTCGATGGGCAATATTCAAGAGATTTGTTGATCCACCAGTATCATATTCTGCAAATAATGTACTCGCAGTGAGTGCGTTCATCGATATAGTAATAACTGAAGATTTAGGTTGATCCTGAAGAGCTCCCTTACTATGGAGAAATTTAGTGTTCAATGAAGTTGCTTGTTTGTATATCACACCATAAAAATGTTCTTCATCTGGAGAGCTTTTGGCTGATGTTATCGGAAGAAATGTGCCAAATAAGATACATATCACAATAATTGATGTGACTCTCTTGATTATCACTTGATATCCCTCCTTCGTTTCTTGCTTCCTAGGATAGTGACAAAAGCAATGCTTATTAGCACTATCCAAGCTTCAAATGAAGTCGCTGCTCCTCTTTCCATACCAGGTGGGTAACCATATCCAGTACTCGTCGTCTCTTCTTCAAGCTCTGTTGTTTCCTCTGGTGGTGGTTCTTCCTCTTCTTCAAAGACTGGAATCTTTCGATCTTGAGGCCCAGCAAACAAAATATTAACATAATTAGAAGCATTAGCATAATCGGGATATGAACTACCTTTCCACGTCCCATTTATTCCAGAATCGTCTAATTCAACATCCATTGATATGCCAATGATTGTTGTTTCAGGATTCTGGACTTGTAGATCATGTAGATGGTCATTTGTTTGCAGAGGTATTTTCAATTCAAAGATTGTATTTTCTCTATTAACCGAGGTGAAAGTTCTCATAGAAGCGGTGAAATCATCTTGTTGAGCGTCAGAAAATGCTTCTGGATTATTTTGGAGGTAATACTCATCATCATAAGAAAAAATCTGATTTCTTAGAGTTAATGCTTTTGCATCCTCAGCCCATCCTCCATCAGCATCCACATCAAAATTTATTCTCCAAGTCAGATTATCTATTTCATCTAGTACCCTCACTCCTAAGTATATTGATTCATAATCATTTTTGATATAAAGAAATCCAGCAAAGTCCAATATTGAAAATTCAACCTTACCTGCTTCTGACCAATCCGTTAATACATTATAATCTCCATAACCTAGAGTATTCCAGAAACTATTTATGAATGAACTATTACTATTCGCAAATGCAGGTATAAGTAAAAATTGGATACCTATACAAGTAATTATGAGCAAATGATGTTTTTTCAACCATATTTTCATTCTTATTTCACCTCAAATTGAATCGATCTAGAGTCCCTCTACTCTCAATGTTGAAAGGGCATTCGATTAAGTAATCTGAGTACACAATTTTCCTTAAATGCTTTTCCATGATAGACAGTACATCTAGAATACTCCATAACTTCGATTTTAACTTAGTGAATAACCTTTCTTTCATATTTACTTCCTCTGACTACATAAATAACAAAATTTTTATCTTTTATCAACAAATATCATCGTTTATTATCAAAGTTCATCTAGGTATATAAACGTTGCGCAATGTTGCGCAACGTATATAAGGATGTTAAAACTAACCGAAAAATAGGTAAAAATGAATGATAATAACCTCTTAATTGACATTTTAAAGGAAATAAAATCAATTTCTCACCAATTAATGTCTATTGAAAGCTCTTTGTCAAATATGAATAATTTTTTAGCAAAATTAACAGGGCTAGAGAGCTCTGAACACTCGTACGAGGTGGAAAGGGCCATAATGCCTTCAAGCTTAGAAATATTAAATTTACAAGATTCTCGGCCTGGATTATTTACTACTTATAAAACAATCCAGAGGAAGGATGATTGGGTCACAAGTTCTGATATTGCTTTGGAGACTGGACGTAGTAGAGGACTGGAATCTCGGTACTTGAATTATTTAGCTGATAATGGCTTTATTCTGAAGAAAAGGGTGAAAGTGACACCTGATAGTAAAGCTACTGAAGTCTTGTACAAAACCCTTGGAGTCGATGAATAAATGGAGACAATTACCTTTCATAGCTATCGGGGAGGTGTCGGAAAGACCCTTTTATCAGTGAATACCGCAGTAAAATTAGCTACTCTAGACAAAAAGGTGTGTCTGGTCGATTTTGATCTTCGGGCTCCCTCACTCCAATCTTATCTACCTTCAGATTCCCTAATCGAAGAATCAGGGAAAAAAACATTAACTGAGTTTCTAGTTGGAGATATTGAACCAGAAAATGTTATAATTTCAACGGATATACCGAATTTTGACTGTGTTTTTTCTGGTATTGAGATTCTCCAACAACCCAAAGTTCGGTCAAAACTAACCCAACATGGAGAAGGAAGAATTCTCGCTAAACTATTTGAATTTATTCGTTATTGCAATTCACAGATTTATGAATTTTTGATCATAGATTGCATGCCTGGTATCACTTTTCGATCACTTGATGCTTTAGTTGTTTCGGATAAAATTATGATTGTTACACGTCCAGTTAAATCTGAAATTAAGGGTTTGAATTTGTTAATTTCAGAATGTTACTCTAAACTAGAGGGGGTAGAATTCTTTGCAATTATGAATCAAATAGAGCATCAAGAAGATATTGCGTTTGAACCGAATCCTGAGGATGTGAAAGTAGCCGAGGAGAATGTTCAAATCATATGGGAGAATTTGAGTAATAATCCAAAAGCAATTCCCATACGTCCTATTTACTCCTTTCGGCGGATCCCTTTCGTAACGGAAAGAATTTATGTATTAAAAGAAAAAGAGCATTCTTTTTCACAAGATATTGAGAAATTTTGTAATAATTTATTAGAGTCGTGTGGTTTGATGAAGTGAAGATGAAATGAGCGAGGTTCGTGGTCAAAAAGGTTTCGAGGGACCTTCTGAACAAGAACTTGAGGATTACATCAGGCAGAGTCGAAAATCACTTTCACGAATGCAGAAAGGAAAATCACCTCTTATTTTCCGACCCAAGAAAAATAGGACACGGTTAATCATTGGCATTTTTTTCCTACTAATCATTCCTACTGCTTTTCTTTCTTTTGCTTCTCTCATGAGTAACCAACTTTCAAATAACAATGATAACAATACTACTACTGAAACTACTGACACTAAAATTACTGAACCATCAATCGAGACTACAACACCTATCCCAGAAGAACTTGATCCAGAACAGGTAACCAGAAACTTGGAAATAGTTATTGAAGAAATGATCTCTCCAACTTATTCAACAATTAATCCAATAATAATTGATGGTTCTATTAACATATCACGTCTGATTTCTGATACTGAAGTTTTAGATCTAATATGGTACTTCAACCAATTTAAAGCTAGTTCAAAATGGTGGAATATTGGAAGAGAGCTTCTTTTCGAGAAATTCCCACTATGGAATAATTCATATGCTGGTGACAATGCATCTGAGCTACATATTAAACTATTGAGAACTTTTCTTGTTTATAGGCCTGAAGAAATACCATTAAACACTTTTAATCTTGAGAATTTTCACAATTCTTGCTTATACCTTTGGGAAACAGTACTTCCGAAGATCGATAGGATAACAAGCACTCTAGGTTATTCTCCCAATAATTCTTTTCGATTAGCGGGTGACCAGATTCTTTTTATCGAATTTCTTTCTAATGCTGTTAATTTTCCTAATCTTTTCAATCTCTCACTGTTATCTGATTACGCTAGACAAACTGTGGAAACTCTCGATCAGTTAACAAACAGAACTAATGGTATTCCTAATTTTTTTGACATAAATTCATCTGAAGTATCTCCAATCTTCTATTCAAAACATCAAGGAAACCTTATTCTTGCGTTGAATAAGCTTAATAATGAGTTTGATATTGGATCATCAGTAAGTCTCCTCATAAGTCGAATAAATACATTTATTGGAAACCATTTAATCAACGAGGATTGGAGTTATAGCGCATATTATAATAGTTCTAATCGTAAGGATTCTGATGAAATTCTTGCAAGTGATCAGAGTGTCATCATTCGGTGTAAAGTGTTGTTTGAACGACTCCGTCATGGTCAATACATTACTGGAACGTTAATTGAAAAATTAGAAGCTCCAAATTCTGGATTCTATTCTTCTTCCAAAGATCAAAATTTGCAATACCTTCTTGATCAAGTACAAATTCTATTAGCAGTGCAAGAATTAATTTTACTTGAATCCATTATCTATCCTTCTAGTGAGATACCTCATGGTGCAGCGACTTGGGGGTTCGGAGTGCTACTAATTATATTTTCGATTAGCTTCATCCCCCTCAAGAGAAAACTGTGGAAGAGGAAGCGTCTTATTTCAGAATAAGGTGGACATTACCGAGATTTAATGATGACCAAAATATTCGTGATGTTGAGATAATTGATGTATTATTTCATTTTGATAATTTTGTGGAATTTCATATAACTGAAAAACTAAGCTATCAATTTCTGACTGAAGTTGTTTTATTTTCTCAGAAGATGTACAATGGGGACATAAATGTTTTAATATTTCTGAGGATGAGGAGTATGTTTGAAGGAATTTTTGGATGAGTAAAACCTTTTGATGCAATATTTGCATTTTTTCATGGTTTTCAGCCTTTTTCTGAGGAAGAGGAATAAGACCTAAGTCTGAAGGTGGAACTGCAGCTGTTAAATTGATCTGGTGCATATACCAGTTAATCAATAGAGAGTTAAGAATACCTAATAATGCTTCAGCTGACGAAATCCAATTAGTTGGAAAATCAGGTTTGAGAAGAAAGTAGTTGATATTGTTTTCAACCCAGATTCTCTTATTAATTTTAAGATGTTGATTGGTTATCTTTCCAGCAATAATACGTCGTAGTTGTTCTCTTGCAGTAATCCTTTGTACAACAATTCGGGGGATTAAGGCATGATCTTCTCTAAAGATCCAATCGTCAGCGAAATCTGGTTTTTTATACCACCTAGGCTTTTGACGGTTTTCTCTAAGATTAATTAAGTATGGAGACACGTTTTTTCCATTTAATACAATATCAAAGTCAGAAACCTTGTGATTTTCAGGGAGCTCCTTGTAATAATACGGTCGTATTTTTTTATCAGCCGGTCTAATTTCACCACTTTGTATTCTGAAAATATTTCTCAGTAGAGGAGAAGTCTTTTGTAAGTGCTTCAAAATATGAAATGTTTCTTGAAACGGAGAAGGAATGATCTTCCTTAAGTGAAATAGATGTGATGTCGGGATGTATTCATCAACAAATGCACCTTGAATCAATGATTTCATATCAAATGTTCTAATTAATCTTGTTTCGGGTTTGGGTACTCCATTTTTTTTCCGTATAACTAAGATACAAGTCCCTTGCAAGACATTTGGAAAAATTTTCGTTCGACTCACAAAATCTACAAGATCTTCAATGAAAAAACTAGTTTGTAGAAAATCGCGTACTTTTTGACTATAACTATCTGTGAGTACAGAGTTTGAAGTTAAAAACACAGTTATTCCATTTGGAGATAAAAGATCAAAAACACGAGCAAAGAAAAGATGATAGAGATTAAAGCGATTTATAAATAATTGTTTTCGATACAACCTTCGATAAAGACGGTTATCTTCAGGTGAGATATCTTTCGTCACATAGGGAGGATTACATAGGATTAAGTCAAATCCTGAACCTTTCCCATCAAAAACCGATGGGAACTCGTCATGCCAGTGGAAGACTTCTTTTTCATTTAGAAATTTTGAATATTCTTGAGCATTTGGGGTAATGTTTCCAAGTAACACATTTCCTAATCGGATTTTGCACTCTAAAGATTGTTGAATTTCTTTAGTTTTCTTTAGATATTGATCAGGTTCATTGGTTCCTAATATCCATGTGATAAGATTTTTTCTACATGAAGAAATCGCTTGAGGATTATTATCTACTCCAAATAAATTCTTTTGTAATAATTCTAATTTTAATTCAATCAGATCATTTACGTCTTCTATAGGGTATACAGATTCAAGAAATTTACCAGCTACTATTAGAAAAGCGCCATTCCCGACTCCTAAATCTAAAATTTTCAGGTTTTTAATGTATTCGTGGATATATTTGCGGGTTGAAAGGTTTAAAGTCTCATTGAGAGATTTCAAAAAAAAATTATGCTTCAAATCTTTTAACCCTAGCTCAGGGAATTGTTGTTGAAAAAGCCGTTGAAATCCAGACCAAACAACAAATTGGGCCAGAGATGGAGGTGTATGATATATACCCAAAGTTTTTTTTCTTTCTGAGGATTTCACAAGTATTCCCGCTAATATATCAGTAAGTCCGTTAAATCTCATATTATTAAAGAAAGTTATCGAGATTCAATGGGTGTTGTTGATTTTGGAATTCAAGACGAGACTGAAATAAAGAGATCTGTTTTAAGTTCTTCTGAGATTCTTGAACATATTCAGGATTAATCTCAATTCCAAGGTAGTCCCGTTTTAGTAGTTTAGCTGCAATAGCAGTAGTGCCTACTCCCAGAAATGGATCAAAAATAAGATCCCCCTTATTGGAAGATGTTAGGATTATTCGTTCCATGAAATTTAATGGTAATTGAGTGGGATGATCCACATGTCTCTTTTTTCGATGTTTAACTCTGTAAATATTAGTCCAAATGTCAGAGAAAGGTTTATCAGGCAAATTCGAAGTAGTTCGCTCCTGAATACACTTACTACGAGCGCAATGGGTCCAATTATGTTTGGAGGTCAATTGGTTAAAGGTGTATGTCCTTGATTTAGTGTAATAGAGTAGAGAATAATGGGCTGGCATTATCTTTCCTCGTGGAGTTGATAATGCATCCCAAGCAATGGTGTTCTGACGATATAAGAATTGATCTAGAAACACTGCATGATGAATGGCCCATTTTGGGAGATTCAAGAGGTAGAATGACCCTCCTGGTTTCAATAATCGTAATATTTCGGATAACCATTTCTCTGTCCACTCTAGATAATCAATAGGGGAATTAGAATCTGCATATACACCATAATCCTTATTTAAATTATAAGGAGGATCTGCAAATGCTAAATCTATGATGTTAGAGGGGAGGTTCATCATTTCACTAATACAATCCCCACAGATTATCTTATTTCTAATCTTCATGAGGTTTCTCTCCATCAAAAGGAGCAAGTAAGAGGGTGGTTGAAGATGTGCTCGACAAATCAATTATACGTTTAAGAATTGTAGAATGGAGGTGATTTTCAGGAGTTAATTGCTTTTTTTCAAAATGCCAAATATCTGATAGAACCATTCCCTCAATATGTCTAAGGTGTTTTTTTCCCCCATAGTCTTTTAACGGTTCATTACAAAATGAACAAACACGATAAGGTATTCTAACTCGATTAATTCTGAAGTTTTTGGGAGTTCTTACATAATAAAGGATACTATTAGCCACGGGTGTAAATCTTCTAAAATTTCGTTTGTGAGGGATTGCTGTATTGAAAACAATCCAATATTTGAAGAAAAAGCCCAGTTTAGTTAATTTTACACCAAAATAAGGCGCATAACTTGGAATTGCATGGATAATGATATTTCCTTGAGTTTTTAGTACTCTTAAAGAATGATTCAGATATTCCAAGACATCTTTTAGAACTGGTGATTTATTGACCTCAGTGGAAGTCACAGGTTCTTGTTTTTCAGTTAAAGAGTACTTTGGAAAGAGAATCCATGTATCAATACTCCCCTCCACAATGTGATCCATTCTATTCATTTCAGAGGAACTTAGGACAATGACATTTTCAGGTAGAATGTCTTTCGCACTATCAGGACTTTTTTTTCGTGCAAAAAATTCTTTCCTAACTTCTTCTGGATCTTTTATGTTATAAACTGACATTATCTCAGAAAGTTTAAAGAAGCCTTTCACTCTTAAAGGATCATTCAGCAGTTTTCCATTTTTATCATATTTTTTTAATAACCCACGCTCTATTTGAAGTCGAATATTCTCTTCTGCATGATTAGAAAACATCACCGCCTCTTTCAGTGTTATTAGACGATCGTATTTGGACATCCAGATTGACCCATTCTAAAAAAGATTCATTTGAGAGGAGAAAAAAGATTTCAAGTTTTTTAATGCCACTCAAACTGATAATCAACAAAAATATTTATGCTCTATTTAGAATTTGGGTTTAACCTAGAATAAAAAATCATTGACTCAAGAAAGCTTTTTGTCAATTCATACGGAAGAAGCGATAATTATGGTAGAAACTGAGGTTTTAGTTGTTGGTGGTGGTCCTGCAGGGGTGATCTCTGCGCTGACTGCCGCCAAAATGGGAAAAAAAGTGATTTTAATCGATTCAAAGCCTTATGAAGAGATTGGAAACAAAGTATGTGGTGATGCATTGAATCTAGCACCAGCAACTTTTTTAGAAGAAAAATTAGGCATTGAAAAACCTCATGGTGAGGAAGTGGCTGAAAATGTTGAACATTTGATTTTTAAGACCACAAAGGCTGATTTTCCAATACAGGGAGACGGTTATGTTTTAAATCGTCATCCGTATGGTCAACGTCTTCTAGAGACTGCTGAAGAATACGGAGTCGAAGTACGGACAGAGACTAAAGCTATTAAGGCTATTACTGATGCTGATACTGTGATAGGAGCAGTAGTTCAGGATAAGAGAAATAAGGAAACGTATGAAATAAAGGCTCTAGTTACTATCGATTGTTCCGGAAGGAACTTTCAGATTCGTCGTACTCTTCCCAAAGATGAATTTCCTCTTCTTGAGAAGGAGATGGAAAAACGAGATGTCGCTGTTTCTTACCGTGAGATCATTAAATTGAAAAATCAGGATCATCCTTACCATAATAAGATTTTCTTGATTTATCGGGAGGAAATTCCCGAACCAGGTTATTTTTGGGTTTTTTCTAAAGGTGAAAAGCGACTCAACGTTGGTATTGGGTGGTTTCTTGAACCTAGGATGAGAGGAATGAAACAACACTTTTGGGAAGTTTTACACAAGTACTATTACCCTCCTGATTCATACGAAGTAGAAGATAAGGGAGGATACACTATCCCCACTCGTTACCCGATGACCAATGCTGTCGCGTCTGGATTTTTGACCGCAGGTGATGCAGCTTTTCATGTAAATCCATTATCAGCGGAAGGCCACGGGCCAGCGTTAACAGCAGGTTATTATGCTGGGAAAGCAGCATCAGAAGCGATTGAGACGAATGATGTTTCGGAAAATCAATTATGGCAATATAATGTAGATGTCATGAACCATTTTGGTCTAAGTCACACCAAGGTTCAATTATTTACTGAAGCTTTACGTCGAATCAAGGTCTCTGGAGTTGAATTTTTATTAAAGAGAAAAATTCTGAATAAAGAGCAATTCATAGATTTACATGCAGGTAAGCAGTTAGGATTCTTTGGAACCTTAAAAATTGCAATAAAATCCTTTCCTCGTTATGGGATCCTTTTACAGCTTTCGAAAATTGTGAAAGGAGCTCAATACTATGAAAAGCTCTTTGCTGAATACCCTGACAATCCAGATGATTACCCAGCTTGGCAAACTCAGTTTGAAACAAAAATGGAAGAAGTTCGTGGAGTTAAATAGTTGGTTAACGATATTACTTCCTAATTTCTTCAGAATATATATTTAATTTTGGAAATGATTGAAATGACTCATAACGATCAAAAATTGAAACCCCCACCATTCAAAATTAAAGTAGTTGAACCAATCAAAAAGACCACACGAAAAGAACGGAAGAAATTATTAGAAGAAGCTGGATATAACTTCTTCAATATTGCAGCAGAAAATATCTATATTGATTTATTGACTGATTCAGGAACTTCAGCAATGTCTGATTACCAATGGGCTGGACTTATGCTGGGTGATGAGTCTTATGCACAATGTAAGAACTTTTTTCACCTTGAAAATGTAATTCAGGATATTACTGGTTATAAATACGTTGTACCAACACATCAAGGACGCAGTGCAGAAAATCTAATTTGTCATGCACTTAATCTTGATCAATCAAAGGTAACAGTTTCTAATCAATTTTTTGACACAACACGTGCCAATATCAAAATATCAGGTGCACGAGCTTATGATTTTGTTATAGCTGAAGCCTATAAACCATCATTACTACATGATTTTAAGGGAAATCTTGATACAAATGCCTTAGAGGATTTTATTCAAAATAAAGGTGATGTATCACTAATAGTTGTCACTGTGACAAATAATGCTGGAGGAGGGCAGCCTGTTTCACTTGCAAATATAATTGAAGTTTCAAAAATTGCGAAAAAGTACAAAATCCCTTTCTTTCTGGATGCAGCCCGTTTTGCCGAGAATGCATATTTCATCAAACTACGTGAGAAAAAGTATCAGAATCTTTCTCCAAAAGAGATTGCTCAAAAGATGTTTTCCTATGCTGATGGCTGCATGATGAGTGCGAAAAAAGATGGTCTTGTAAATATTGGTGGATTTATTGCTCTTAATGACGAACAAATCTATCGTCGGATCAAAGAACGTATGACTGTAATAGAAGGATTTCCTACATATGGTGGACTGGCTGGACGGGATTTAGAGGCGATTGCTAGGGGTTTAACTGAAGTTTTAGAAGAAGACTATCTTGAATATAGGCATCAGCAGCTTGAATATTTAGGAAAAGGTTTAGAAAAGGCTGGGATTCCTTTTATAAAGCCAGTGGGAGGGCACTCCATAAATCTAGATGTAAAAAGGTTTCTCCCACATATCCCACAATCAGAATTTCCAGCCTGGGCACTTACGGTCGCTTTATATGAATATCATGGGATTCGTGCAGCAGAATTAGGTTCTGTGGCATTTAGTCGTCAACAAGAAGATGGAAAATGGATTTTTCCAGAGCTGGAACAGGTCCGATTGGCAATTCCTAGACGAGTCTATTCTCAAGAACATCTCGATTACGTTATCGATTCTGTTATAGATCTCTATGAACACAAAGAGGAGATTACAGGAATGAAAATTATATATGATCCTGGTATTCTCCGTCACTTCAATGCAAAGTTATGTCCCTTGGATTAAAAGAGATTAAACCTCATCCAAAAAGGTTGAACAGTAAGGCTACTTAATCAAAAAGTAAGGCCCTACGTAAATTAATGGGAGTATTTCTAATAATCCTTTCTTATTTTGGATTATTTTCATTTTGATTTTGTATGAACAGTGATCCAAAAATCAAACCAAAGAGTACTACTCCATCGTATTTTCTTGATACAGTATTTTTTTCATTTTATTTACCTTCTATATTGTCAGATTATCACAAAAGCGTCAATTGAAATAAATAATATGATTTGAAATAAAATCATAAGTAATTTCTTCCACACCCGTCTATTATTTTGATTTACAATTATTTACTTACTAATGAAAATTGTAAGTAATTAAGACTCGTGTTTTATTCCTGGTTTCTGTTTGTACATAATCGTGAATAGCTTAAATATATTTTACTTAAGAATTCGTTTTCATTGAATACTGTAACACTAGATTAAATGCTTTTTTGCGTCCTGTACAACTCTATTCAAAGTTTCTTGTAAATTAGGATCTAATGGTTCGACTTCATGATTTTCTATGATTTCTAGAGCCAATTTATCTGCTTCTTCTACCAGTCCAAGTGAGCCAGCTTTTTTCCATATTTCATGAGTGTCATGAGTAGATATTTCTGAAAACCAACGTTCCGTACGTAAAATTTCACCAGTTTTAGGATGAGTTAGAAAAGTTTCATCAATTCCAATATTTTGAATCATATCTACTCCTAAATGCAATTTATCTATTACTATTCCTGAAAATCCCCGCTTTAAATAACCAATTATTTCGTTATCAATCACAGCTTGAGAAACAGAGGCGGTAAGACCGCTACTAAGTCCCCCAACTCCAGAAATCATATCTGCCCTAGCTAATATTGTCATTAACCAGGTGTATGCTTTTTCGTAAGTAGCTTGAGGTCCAGCTAAATGTGAATCGCTTACTGCCCAGCCTGCATTGACTGGTAGTTGATATTTTTCTTTGAATAGTTGTGTTGCTGCTGCTTGAATCAATCCAACCTCGGGATTACTCGCGTTGAGATTCCCCATCCTTGGATTAATGAGATAAGTACGGATATAAACATATTGACCTAGTCCTGGCCTTTTCGTTTGTCCCATAAAAAGTCCCATAAGTATTTCAGCAGTAAATTGAGTTAACATCCCAGCTAAATGAGCTGGTGCTGTTGAACCAGCCTGTGGCGCTGATCCAATTGAACAGGGAGTACCGATTTCAGTACTCTGCCATAAGACATCCAACTGATCAGGTGAGAATTTCAATGGACTTGTCGAAAAGATCCCAAAACCCAGACTATATTCTGAGATATCACGCGTTCCTGCTACTGCTTGTTGTATCTGGAAGATATAGGGTAATACTCTATTTAACGCGGTTCCTCCAGGAATTATAGGTTTTGATGAGTTTTCCAAAAGAATTTTCATTGTTAAGACTGATTGAAATAATGGAGGGGCTTCTTCGGGGACAATTGGACTTATGATGGCTTCCACGTTTGTTAAAGCGTCGCAAATGGTTGCTAATTCTTTCAAATCAGATATTCGTGATCTACGTCGTTCTTTGGTCTTTAAATCAATAATATACGTCATGCCTTCTGGAGTATGAGCTTTTGGCGTTCCATTACCGAGGATGAAATCATTTTTCGGGTCTCTTGCTAATTTTTTTATGTTTCGTCCGCAGGATTCAAGTGATGAACTAATCAGATCTTCATCAGTGATAAAAACTCGTGAATTCTTGAAGTCAACTTTAGCTCCTGCTTCAGCGAGTACTTGGAGCCATCGTTTATCCTGAATTTCGCAGCCAACTGATTTTAAAACATTTAAAGCCGCGTTATGGATCATTTCCTGCTCTGTTGAGGATAGTAAAGCTAAATGAAGCATAAAACGCTATATGATTTTTTTCTTTAAAAACATGGATATTAAGTAATAGAGAAGAAAATTAGTTATTCAATAAGTCTAGTTGATAGTCTCAATTGAGGACTTTACTAGGCCAGTCGATTTTGTTATCTGAAATATCTCCCGTAAATAAATGCCAGTAGGACATTCAATCTGTGCAATTTCCTCTGGGGTTCCAGTAGCAAGAATTTCTCCTCCGTTATCCCCACCTTCTGGACCTAATTCAATAATCCAATCAGCAGTCTTGATAACATCAAGGTTATGCTCAATAATAACGACTGTATTGCCTTCTTTGACTAGTCTCTGAAGAACAGTTAAGAGGTAAGAGATATCATGGGTTGAAAGCCCTGTTGTAGGTTCATCTAAAATGTAAAATGTTTTTCCTGTAGACCTTTTTGATAGTTCTTTAGATAATTTGACACGTTGAGCTTCTCCACCAGATAAAGTTGTTGCAGGTTGGCCTAATTTAATGTAACTCAAACCAACGTCTACAATAGTTTGTAACTTATGTTTAATCTTTGGAATATTAGCAAAAAATTCCAGTGCTTCCTCAGCTGTCATATTTAAGACATCAGATATATTTTTTCCCTTATACCTAATTTCTAGTGTTTCAGTATTGTATCTTTTTCCTTTACAATCATCACAGGTAATCCACACATCCGGCAAGAAGGACAACTCAATTCTGATTTGGCCTCCTCCTCTACAGGTCTCACAGCGTCCTCCTTTCACATTGAAGCTAAAACGTCCTTGTTTATACCCCCGCACTTTGGCTTCTTTTGTCTGAGCGAATAAAGCCCGAATGTTATCCCAAACACCTGTATAAGTTGCAGGATTTGACCGCGGGGTTCTGCCAATCGGACTTTGGTCAATGTTGATGACTTTGTCAACAAATTCAAGTCCCTTAAATTTTTCATGTTTTCCCACTTTCTTTCGGGATCCATGAAGATATTTCCTAAGACCTGGATAAAGAGTATCATTCATCAGTGAAGATTTTCCTGATCCAGAGACTCCTGTGATACAGATAAATCGGCCCAACTGAAAATCTACATTGATTTTCTTCAAATTGTTTTCCGAAGCTCCAATAATTGTGATCTTCTCCCCATTACCAATTTTGCGGTTTTCTGGAATTTTTATTTTCTTTTTTCCTGAAAGATAAGCCCCTGTTGTGGAAGTAGGACATTTCATAATATCCTCTGGTGTTCCTTGAACGACTAACGTTCCTCCATGAATTCCTGGTCCTGGACCCAAGTCAATGACATGATCAGCAGCTAAAATTGTTTGGTGGTCGTGTTCGACAGCTAATACAGTATTTCCTATCGCACGAAGATTTTTTAGTGAGTCTAATAACTTCTGTTGATCTCGAGCATGTAATCCAATGGAGGGTTCATCCAGAACATAGGTAACTCCTACCAAGGCTGATCCAATCTGTGTGGCTAGACGGATTCTCTGCGATTCTCCTCCAGAGAGAGTCATAGAAGTTCGGTCTATTGTCAAATATGGCAGTCCTACTGATATAAGAAAATCTAATCGGGACCCAATTTCCCGTAGTATATTTGTAGCAATTTTAAGATGAGTCTCTGTTAGATGAGAACGAAGTTCCCTTATCCAATCTAGACATTTATCTACAGTCATTTCTGTAATTTCGATGATATTCTTATCTTGGATCGTAACAGCAAGAGATTCTGGTTTTAAACGTTTCCCCCTGCAGCTAGTACAGGCATCTCTTCGCATAAATCGTTCATAATAAGAACGAGCTGACTCACTTTTTGTTTCATTATATCTCCGTCGTATTGTATTAACAAGACCTTCGTGACGATGTCTTTTAGATTCCCAACGGCTATTTTCGGATTCAAAAACAACACTCATGCTTGTTTTTGATCCATAAAGTAATCTATTTATTACATCTGGTGGTAAATCCCGCAGAGGTGTATCAACAGAGAAATCATCCCAAGATTTCGCAAGAGAAGTATAATAAGAGAAACGCCATGTTCCTGGGGTAAGTGGTTTATCCATAACTCCTCCTTCACGATAGGAAAGACTTGGATTTGTAATGATCAAGTCAGGATCAACGCGTAAAGTAGTACCCAATCCCTGACATTCAGAACATGACCCCCAGGGTGAGTTAAAGCTGAAATTCCTAGGTTTTAATTCTTCATAGGAGAGCTCACAATCAGGACAAGCATAGTTTTCACTGAAGAAAAAGTCCTCCTCCGTATCTGCATTCACCTTTGATATTATTGTAACCCCTTCCCCAAGATTAAGAGCTTGCTCTATTGATTCAACCAATCGGGTTCGAATATTGGGTTTAATGATGAGTCGATCGACTACTGCTTCAATGGAATGGAGTTTGTAACGGTCAAGTGTGGGAGGATCAGCTAGTTCATATTCAACACCATTCACTCTAACTCGAATAAATCCCATTTCCATTAATCTATCCCATTGAGTATGGTGAGTACCCTTTTTTCCTCTAATGATTGGAGCTAGAATCTTAATACGTGTTCCCTCTTCCCATGTAAGTAATGATCTGACAATAGATTGAGGTGTTTGGATCCGTAGTTCCTTTCCGCAAGAGACACAATGAGGAATACCAATATTGGCGAATAATAATCGTAGATAATCAAAAATTTCTGTTTGAGTCCCAACTGTCGATCTCGGATTTTTACTTGTTGTTTTCTGTTCAATAGAAACAGCTGGTGATAATCCTTCAATTAGCTCAACGTCTGGTTTTTGCATCCTCCCTAGAAATTGGCGGGCATATGCACTTAATGATTCCACATATCGTCGTTGTCCTTCTGCAAAAATCACATCAAATGCAAGACTTGATTTCCCTGACCCGCTCACCCCAGTAATGACTACCAGTTGATTACGAGGAATAGATACTGTCAGATTCCGAAGATTATGAACCTGAGCGTTTTGAACATAAATATATTCTTTTTCCTCGTCTGTCATGACAGGATAGTCCTACTCACTGTGAGGTTATAAATATACAGAAGCTGGTAAAGTATTATAGAAAGAAAAAAGGCCTACTGCCCACTAAACTAGTCTTTCCTTTTCCTATGTTCCTTTGAAGGACTGACAATTCAGTCCTACTTTGATATAAGTAACTTCAACATCAGGGGTTATAAAACATAGTTACACCAAAATCAAAGAAAAAATCCCTTATAAGATAGACTAATTAAATAACCTCTTGGTATTTCATCAATACTCACTTATGATCTATTGCGATTGGCATTCTTTACCTACAAGCAGTGATATTACCAGGATTAACTGAATTCAAAGTATAGTATAGTTGTGGAGACCGACACTTAAATCTATGGAAAAATAAGAAATAATTTTTCCATTTCTCCCCTTTTTTTATTTTGATCTCTCTAGATTTGAAAAATTATGTTCTATAGCATTCAGCTCATTTTGCCACAAACTCTTTACTTTTAAATCACAAACTCACTATATTTATTGTGTCGAAAAGTATGAGTTCTCCCCAAAAATTTAAAAAATCATTTACTCGCTGGTTACTGGGTCATTTGACGCACAATCCTCTGATCATTATCGGTGTAATCGTAGGAACAGCGATTGGAATTTTCAGTCGATTACTGATTCCTATTATTTTAGGGCAAGCTATCGATCTTGCAATTATTGACAA
Organism: Candidatus Heimdallarchaeota archaeon; assembly: GCA_020353515.1. Classification (GTDB taxonomy): domain Archaea; phylum Asgardarchaeota; class Heimdallarchaeia; order Hodarchaeales; family Hodarchaeaceae; genus Hodarchaeum. The sequence goes on along the minus strand of CP070695.1, from coordinate 3,732,563 downwards.
AGGGGATGTGTTGTCCTCTGAAGCACAACTATCTCTATTAAACGATTTTGTCCTTTTTCTAATATTCCTAGGAATCTTTCGTTTTGTTATTGGAGTTGTGACAACCCTTACTAATGATTGGCTTGCTTGGAGTGCCCAACGTCGAATTCGAGAGGAATTCTTTCATTTGATGCAGAACAAACCTCTTAAATTTCATGATTCAGTTAGAACTGGAGAATTAATGGCTCTTGCCACAAACGATATGGGACAAGTCGGCGGTTTAATTAGTCCTGGTATTTCGATGATATCTGACGTATTTATCTCGATATTACTCTCTGCTATCTTAGTATTAGGGGTATTAAACTCACCTGAACTGTTAATCATATCAATTCCATTTCTAATCGTATATCTATGGGCGGTTTTCACCTTTAATCGTAAAATGGGGCCTATTAGTGCAACTTTTATGAGGAAATGGAGTGCCATCGCCACTGCAGTTCAGGATAACATAACTGGAGCTGAAGTTGTTCGAGCATTCGCAGAGGAATCTTATGAACGTCAGAAGTTTATGAAATATGTTCTTGACTTTAAACGAGCTTGGTACCGTCAACAAATACTTCAAGCTCGCTATTTTCCCACTCTTATCTTATTTGCGGCCATTGGGTTCTCTGTGTTAGCAGGATCGTACTTAGTAGTACTCGGAAAGCTAACAATCGGAGGTCTCATTGCTTTTAATGGTTTGTTAATCAGTTTATTAGTTCCTACATACGTTATAGGTTTTGCCATCCGACTTTTCAATGGTGGAATGGCAGGGGCACGTAGAATTCATGCGATGGAAGTTCGAGAGGAAAGCGAGGAGAATGGTAAGGGAGAAAAAGAGTTTCCCTCCCATATTACAGGTGTTATCAGGTTCAAGAATGTATCATTCAAGTATCCTACATCAAAGAAGCCCGTTTTGGATAATATCAGCTTTGCTGTAGCACCAGGGCAAACAGTTGCCATTGTTGGTCCTACTGGATCAGGAAAATCTTCTTTAACAAACCTATTACTCAGACTTTATGATTACGACGGAGAAATAACGATAGATGGGGTCAATATCAAAGAATACTCTTTAGAATCATTACGAAAGAGTTTTGGACGAATAGAACAAGACATCTATCTCTTTCCACGATCAATTAAGGAAAATATCGTATTTGGTGCGCGAGACGCAAGTCAGGAAGATATTGAGAAAGCTGCTCGACTAGCCCAAGCTCATGACTTTATCATGAAATTACCAAAGGATTACGATACTTATGTAGGAGAGGGGGGGAGCCAACTATCTGGGGGCCAGAGACAGAGAATCGCTTTAGCTAGAACCTTTCTTACAAATCCTAGTATCTTAATTTTTGATGATTCAACGAGTTCTGTAGACTCGAAGACTGAAGAAAGGATAGTAAAAGCAATAAATTCCGTAATACTAGGCAGAACAACCTTTGTTATTACACACAGATTATCTACAATCCGACAAGCTGATTGCATTATTGTCATTAAAGGCGGGAAGATTGTTGCTAAAGGGCATCATTCCAACTTAATTCTCACATCACCAGATTATCGTCGGATTTTCGGCAAAAATGTTGAACTTCCTCCCTTAGAAGTGAGTCAACCAGCATTACCCGCATTTGGAGGTTCCTAGATGGGTTGGATTTTTGAAGGGATAGATCGGAGGGATCAGGAAAGAAAATATTCAGATAGAGAATTAATACGACGAAGCATTGAGAGAGTTGCGCCATTTAAGCGACCAGTGATTATTTCTACTATTACTATGGTTATTGTGACTGTCACGGGCTTACTGACTCCTTTGATTTTTGCAAATATGATCGATACACTTCAAAATCCTCATATCACTGATTTAATGTTCTTGGTCTTATTAAGTGGTGGTGTTAGCTACCTTTTATTGTTTATATTTTCATGGGTAGCTGATTATATCATTAATATTCAATCTGCAAAGTTTGTACCTGATTTTATGGTCAATCTAAGGGCGGATATTTTTGCTGCTCTTCAAAAGCAAGATATGAAGTTCTTTGATCAGCATCGGAGTGGCCGATTAAATTCACGTGTTTCAAGTGATGCATCAGATTATGGGGTAGCCATTTCCATTGTGATGACTATTGCAGGACAATTTCTTATCTTGATTCTGATTTTTATTGTGCTAGCATTTATCAACTTACCATTGGCACTAATGTCTGCATTGGTTATTCCAATTCTATTGATCATGAGTTATTTGTTTCGTAGAGTCGCGAGAATAACTAGTATGAGCTTCCGTAGGGCTCACGCTGCAGTAAACTCTGCTATGGCTGAATCTGTAAATGGTATTCAGGTTAGTAAGTCATTTGGAGTAGAAACTGAGATTTTAGGAGAGTTTAAGGACATTAACAGGCGACATTTTGTTGCAGGTTTTAGAAGAAGTTGTTCTATGGGAATGTTCTTTCCTTTTGTGGATTTATTATCAGCTATTGGTACAGTGGCTATTCTAGCGATTGGAGGGCAAGCAGCTATATCGAATCTAGGTTTTATAACGGCAGGAATCTTATATGTGTTCTTAACTTACTTAACGAGATTTTTCTTCCCTATCACTCAGTTAGTAAACTTTTATTCACAGCTACAAGCTGGATTTGCAGGATATGAACGCATACTTCAGGTTCTTGATTCGGAACCAGATGTAAAAGATTTAGGTGATATTGAGGTAGATCAAATAGAGGGAAAAATAGAGTTTCAAAATGTGGACTTTGAATATGTTGCTGATGCGCCAGTATTGAGAGACTTTTCTTTAACAATCCCCCCAGGAGAAAAATTAGCAATAGTCGGTCATACTGGTGCTGGTAAAACTTCAATAATTTCATTACTTGCGCGATTTTACGAGTTTCAAGAAGGAAAAATCCTTGTTGACGACCTTCATATTCGAGACATTAAATTAAAATCCTACCGTAAGCATCTCGGTATTGTTTTGCAGACTCCTTTTCTCTTCAATGGCACAATTCTCGAAAATATAACATATGGCCGTAAAGATGCCAGTGAGGAAGACTTGCAACGAGCTCTAAAGATTTCAAGGGTTAATGAGATTCTAGAATATCTGAAAGACGGGCTACAAACCCAAGTGGGTGAAGGTGGTTGCTTATTAAGCACTGGACAAAGACAACTTGTCAGTTTCGCACGTGCTCTTCTCGCAGATCCAAGAATTCTCATTTTGGATGAGGCAACTTCCTCTGTTGATGCTTATACAGAATCAATGATTCAAGAATCATTAGAGGAGCTGATGAAAGGGCGAACCTCCATTGTTATTGCTCATAGGTTGAGTACCGTTAAAAACGCAGATCGGATCATTGTTCTAGATCAGGGGAAAATTATTGAGGAAGGAACACATGATGGGTTATTAGCTCAAGGCGGGGAATATGCAACCTTGTACAACACCTATTTCAAACATCAAGAGGTGGCATATGCTCTTGGGGAGATACCCCAACAAGCAGCTGTTAGTACAGCTCCTCCACCATAAAAAAAAAGAGTATAGGGTCACGTTCCTAGAAGCTCTTCCAAGGGAGATTTAGTTTCTTCTTTGGGGGTTGTTTCTTTTAATCGTTTTAGCATTTGAATTTCTTTTCGGACTTCTTCGAATTGGTTTGTAGAAAATTTACCACCAACATATTTGTCCACTGCTTTCTCTTGGAGTAATTTGAACTCTGACATATTACCTTTGTCGACTGCAGAACGTAGTCCTTTGATATACTTATTATAGGATCTTCGGTTCCAAAAATAAGGGATTCCTTTTACAGATGTTACTAATGCAGCCAACGCACCAAAAGCCATTCCCACATAGTCAGTAATAGTGAACTGTTCGAGGAAGGGAATTTGAGAGTCGATCTTAACATAATAAGGAATTTTTCCATCAGGAGGAAATTCAAAAGTCACGATATTCCCATTCTTTGTTGTTAGAGGATTTTTTGTGTACTGTGAGTCAAATGAGAAATCAACATCCTGTTGAATAGGGAGCTTGATTTTTAAAGTAATATGCTGGCGAGCATCAGCAAATTGACGTTGAAATCTCGGTACCGCTTCTGGTTCCCAACCTGTCATGTAAATAATACCAGAATATCCTTTAACGGCAGGTAGGTATTCTAGAACAGAACCAGGAGCCTTTATTCGGACTAATTCGAATATTTCACGCTCATCACGTTCTTTATCATAATGATATACCGATTCAAAATGGAAATCTGACAGCTGAGACAATTCAAGTTTATTACGATCAAATTGGAAAGGTTCTGGGAGTGACAAAAGAAAAACTGTTGTCTGCCGAAGAACAACTCTTTGCTCGATCCCAAAAAGACGACCAAACTCTGGATGCTCAGGCTCTTCCCAAGTTGAAAATGAACTGGTAGTATTTTCAAGGAGTGAGATATTTACTGGAACAATATCCTGGAGAGCATATAAATCTCGGAAATGCCTTACTTCTGGAGAATTTTTAAAGTCCGTATAATTACTCTGCCACGATGTATCATTATCAGTTGAGAATTCAGCAATAATCTCAAAGTAAAGATCCCCATGAGTTGTTAATTTTGCTATAGCAGAATAGTGAAGAATTTCGATACCAATATCTTCCGCTTTTGGTAGAAATGTGTTACGTTGATATGTGGTTTCGTCACTATTAAGTGTCACATTCACATTTGTGTTTGCTACACCCTCTTCAGGCCCTTCTTGTTGAACTGAATAAGGAATCCTTCCAGGATAAGATTTGATAATATTAATTGTGCTAAATAAGAGAAGCACACCAATTAAAGCACAAAAACACAGCTTTTTTGCAAGTTGAATACTTGTAAACTGAACCACGTTTATCACCTACTGAGTAATCACAATTCAAAGTTAAGAAGCTATCTTTATTTCTAAGGTAGGAAGTCATGAAAACTGAATTTTAAGATATTAATTATTACAGGTATCTTTGTCATAATATCATTTCTAAGCCTATTCCAAAAAGTTCCTATTCCACATGAAGAAGTCTATCAAAAATTAATTTATGGTTAAATTATTGGTGTTTGTGTTGAATAATCAGATTGATGAGACTTTGATAAATTGTCTTACAATTCCAGGACAATCAGGTTTTGAAACACCTATTCGAACATTTCTAACGAAAGAACTCGCGAAATATGGTGAAATTTCTCGAGATAATCTAGGTTCCGTGATTTGTAAAATTCAAGGTAAGGGTGACCAGAAGCTTAAATGGTTTATTGGAGCCCATATGGATACTTGTGGATTTATAGTACATAGCATCGCAAATGGACAAATAAAATGTCTCAATTTTGGATATCAAGACGTTCAAGCATGTCACCTCCAGCCCGTGGTTATCTCAAGCAAAAATAGATATATCAAAGGCTTAATGCATGCTAAACAGGAAGATAAAAATAAATTAACTTTTAAAATAGATGTTGGGACTGGTTCCTCAAAAGAGGTAACAAAATTAGGGATTCAAGCCGGAGATCCAGTTCATTTTTCCATTGATCCTTTTCTTGTTGGCGATCCCTCACAGAGAATATTATGTTCTCCCCGATTAGACAATAGAATAGGAGTTTTTGAGTTGATTCTCCTAGCAAAACATCTGAAGGAGAATCCTCCGTTAGATGATGTCTTTTTAGTAACAACAGTTGAAGAAGAAGCTGGTGCTCGTGGAGCGAAAACGGCAGCTCAGAAAATTCAACCAGATATGGCTCTTATTTTGGATATAACTTATGACGAACACCCAGTCGCCATGGGTCAAGGACCAGTGATTACTTTATCAGATAGATCTTCCCTATTATCCACCCATGTTCGTGATTACCTGTTGGAATTAGCTAGAAATAACAAAGTTCCTATTCAAACAGAGGTTTGGAATATCGGAGGTACCGATGCAGGGCCTGTACGAGTGATTGGCGCTGGTATACCAACTATCCCCGTTCTTACGGCTACTAAAAATAATCACACTCCGATTGAGATGGCCTGTATTGATGATTGTTACTCTGTCGTACAATTTTGCCAGTTAATCATAGAAAATGGTAAAGAAATACAAAATACATTTCGAAAGTGAGATAGGTTTCAATCTAGACTTAGAATTTCATGTTTAAGTTTATCTATAGTGTTGAGTTGTAGGTTAATCTTCTTAGCATATTCTTTGAATTGAGGTATATCAGAGTCAGCTACAATTCTAGATTCAAGAAAACGATTGATATTCAAGAGAATTCCATTTATGGATTCATAAATTTTGTTCAAGCGGGACAAGAGGGAATATTTAACTACATTTTCCTGTCCTTTCGCAGAAAATGAGCCCATCTCTGATTTGAGAAGTTCAAAATTTTCCAAGCCTTTCTTAAATTGTGAATCATAAGCTTCTTTAAGTTCTGAAATGGTCCATGGTTTATTCCGCCAATAATAACATTTATATGGTTCAGGATCTGTAAATCCCAACTTAGTGGCTAATTTTGAAGATAGGGGGTTTGCAGCATCCCAATGTGGTTCAATTCCCTCTTTTAATAAATACTCAATCAGTTTAGCACTTACTAATGTCGCGAAACCTCTTCCACGATAATCTGGGTGAGTTACAATATCCAATTCAATACTTTGAGTAATAGGCATAGACGCCTTATATCCCATCACTATAGAAACAACTTTCTCACCTTCCTGAATACAGAATCCTACTCCTTCCTCAATAAATTTCTCGGGCCCTCCAAGATAGTTAATTACGTTAACCCAATGATCAGCTAAATTTTGACTTAAAATTCGTTTTGCTACTTCTAAGTCAACCCTTTTAATCTGAAATCCTTCAGGTAATGCAGTTGATAGTCGTCGAATCTTCTCTAATGATAAGTTCTGTGCGGAGAGCTCTGTGCGAGATAAATATCCAAAATAAGTCCAATAAGGTTTGAGTCTTGGTTCCCACTCTAGGGAGGGAACATAGATAATTGCTTTCTCTGGAATTTTCGCTAAAAATTCTTTGAGCTTCTCTGATTCGTTGTTTCCAGCCAAATAACAGGCCCAATGATTAAACAGAAACATCACTATATCTGGATTATCTAAATTATCTGAAAATCCTTTCACTTTCGACCAAGCTAAATTCTGTGCTAATGGGTTCTTCATTTTATGGTTCTTAAAATAATGCCAAAAGTTCATTAATTGATTCTGTGGTATTTGCTGGATCATAACTGGCCACTCTTGATATTTCAAACAAAATAGACTCTATGATTCCAACTGCTGTAAATATCTAATGTACCATCTTCCAAGTGTATCCCAAATTTGAGCAACATTTTCACCTGTACGTTCATCGACAGCGATATAGTTGATATTTGCTTGATGTTTCCGATTCATTTCGTTTGAAAAATTATGAATTTCTTCATCAGTAATATATTTACTAGTGTTCACCCTTTCATGGATATTAATACCCACAATAACTATTGGAATTGATTTTTCTAAGCCATTATAATGCCAAATTTCATTTATCCATGAGGGCAAATTATGAAAGCTTTCCAAATTAAGAACATCAAGCACCATAATCGCACCAAGTGCTCCGTAATAGTATCTTCTTCTTTCAATTCTAAACGAGGGGTCAAGGGATAATTGCCAGACTTGGAATTGAAAGGTGTTACCGCCTATATTCATAATTTTAAAGGCGAAATCCCCCTCTATTAACGTAAAATCACTCTTATAGACCTCTCCATAGAATTTCAGGATTTCCGCTTTCCTGACCTCACCTATCATAATAATTTTCATAGGGAACGACATTTTTCACACATCATTATTAGGTTGAAAGTGGTACCGTGCAAACCACGTTAATAAAGCTCCTCCACCTATTGTTGCAGCCAGGTTAATAGGAATAGCCAATAGATCATGGTCGTAAATTCCTTGTTGTAAATTAAAAGAAATATCAATTAATCCTAGAAAGACAAGCGTCCCGCCCGCTGCGGATGCGAAAAATGATCCATATGATTTTTCTGTTAAAATACCATACGCAGAAATCAACAATAAAATAACAATCCAAGCATCAGCAACAGGGAAGGCTGATTCGAAAGCTAAGTAGGTGTCGAATAATGGATCAGGAAGAGAAGACTTCAAAATATCGAGAAACCATCCGATCCAAAATCCGATCATTACTAAGGCTCCAATTATTTCAAGATAAGCAATATAAATATCATATTTTGTATAATCCTTTTTCACAATTAATCCCTTCATTAAATGATTTATAATCCGTAAAACATTTCAGTTATTCTTAGAGTCAAATTCTCAGAGAGCATTCTTTTCATTAAAATTGTTCCATAGGTCTGTAAGCGGTTACCTACTTTATAGTGAGCTTTTGGACGTTTAGCTCTGATAATTTTTTTTAATTTTTTTCGATACTATTATTGGAGGAGGACTTACAATGAGATTTTGAATTATTGTTCTCCAAGCCTTTTTTCCTTCTCCCTTTGTCATTTCCAAGTATTCCTCATTTTCATTTACTCGTTTTTGGATTTCAAGTAAGTGCTCTTTACTTCCTAATAGCATCTCAGCATCTCCAATGTCTGATTTTGCAGAATAATAATAGTCAGTGTAAAATAGACTATTAATTGATTTCGATTGTTTCAAAATGAGATTAAATTCTAAGTGGAATTTCAGTAAGAATTAGTAGAATAAGAATGGATACACAGATAATTAAGAATGCATAAAGGATACGCCAAAGACCATGAAAATAAAGCCATTGAATACGGTCGATCATCTTTGATCCTTTTTGAGCTATGTGGCTCATTTTAACAAGATATGTATGTTGTTCAGGAGTGAATTCTTTGCACTCAAGAATTCCCTGTGCTTTTATATCATGATTCACCCAAGCAAGACGTAATTTTGCCCTATAAATCATCATTTGTAAGAGAAGTGAAATAAAAACCATTATAAGAAGAATGATAACGTTTATCCCAGCGAGTAACCGAGACATTGAATTTAAACTATTCATGAATAATTGAATTGATAGAAAAGTAAGAATAGTAGCAGAAGTTGCAATCGTGGCTAATGGGGTTGCAGCAACTGATATATGGTCAGTTTTAAGATTATAATTAGTAAGTAGTGTTACTAATTCTTGTCTTAATTGATCTGGTTTATGAGAATGATCCAATATGTGAGAATCCATCAAATTAACTCCTGGATTTTAAGTAATTACAGTAATTATAGGTATTTTTTGCCAAAAGATCTTAAAGCTTCATGAAACATCTCCAGAGGTGCAGATGTAAGTCCAGCGCCAATTTGGCCAATTCCTGCTTCTTTGTGAGCAATTCCTGTATTGATTAATGGTGTTTCATTAAGTTCAACTACTTTTCGAACATCAATACCAGTAGGTGACCCACGAAAATTCAAACTAGGTATTGTAAACATATTACTTCTTCCAGCAGTTATTTCATACATTCGTTCAGTTCGTTGAACTGCTTCTACAGCGGAGCCACCTACAAATGATACGATAGCTGGGGAAGCAGCCATTGCGAATCCACCGATTCCAATCACTTCAGATATTGTTGAATCACCTAAATCGGGGCAGGCATCCTTTTCAGAATACCCTGGGAAGTATAATCCCTCTACTTTTGAAGCTGGTGCTGTGAACCACCTTCTACCTAAAGCAGAAACTTGAATTCCAATATCGGTTCCATTACGAGCCATAGCAACAACTAATGGACAATATTCAATGTCTCTTGCAGCATCTGCAATCAATTTTGAGTGTGGCATTGAAAGGTTCAAATTAAAGATATCTGCATTTTCTTTTAAGAACAAAAATACTTCTTTCGCTGTAGCGTTGTCTGTAGTATCTATTAGATGGGGGACAATCTCACTAATGAAAAGATATGTTCCTGATCTATTTCTATTATGAGCTTCATCTCCCATATGTAATGATTCAGAAATTATGGCTTTGATATCGATTCCATTGGCATGATGAATTGCTTTTTTCAATGTAGGTGCTAAAACTTCCTTCATCCAGTTCAATCTTTCCAGTACCTCTGAATCCCACCCACCGAAGCGTAATACCTTTCCCCTTCCTTCATTAAGCGTACAATATGCTTGCTTTTTGCTTTCTTTATCCTCAAGTACAAAAACTGGTTGATGGGGAGATGTCACTCCAGTCATGGGTCCTACTGCATCATGATCATGGTTACAATTAAACTTTATATCCCCTGAAGCAGCTAACTTGTAAGCTTCCTCAGTATCATTAGCTAATTCTTCATACACAAGAATACCTGCTATAGCTCCCTGCATTGGACCACACATACGTCCCCATTCAATTGGAGGCCCTGCGTGAAGAATAGTTTGGTTATCCATTCTTGGGATTATACTCATTGCCTCTAACTTTATATCCACCAAAATTGGTTGAATAGAAGCCATTTTGTTTAATGCTAGCTTATTTGCAGTTTCAATCTTCTCTTTGATATCCATTGCAATCTTTTCCTTTTATCAATAAGGTGTCTGCTTAGAGTAATTTATCTAAAATTTTTAGAAGTTCAGGATCGCCATGGGCAGGAGGTTCCCAACGAATATGAACAGTAGGAATCCCTTGAGACTCACATGATTCGAAAAACGATTTCAAACCAATGTTCAGAACTATTGGTCCAGTAGATAATAATTCATCAATCTTATTCATCAATAAACCCCTTTTGTTCCTTCGTTCCGGATTGCAATTAATGCTGCCAATCTAGCTGCTTGAGCATTAGTAGGCATAATATATACCCCGTTGGCAGTTAATTCTGATATTGACTTATTTAAATCTTGAGGGTCGAGTTCAGTTCCACAGATATGGGAAACTATCGGGATCTTTCGATTTAAAGAATTCCATTGGGAAAATGCTTTTCGCATATCAATCACTGGATCCTCATGCGAACCCCAACCCAATATGAAATCCATTAAAATGACTGCTGTCTGAGGATCATTTATTTCTTCTAGAAATCTCCTTGTACGTTCTGTCTGATCAATCATAGGATGAGGTTTTCCAACAGTGAATTCATCAGATCCCATATCAATCAGTGTGTGTTCTTTACTTCTAAACGGGTTATCAATAAGATTAGTGCTCTCTAGCTTCACATTCGTCCATAAATTGTCTGTTGATGGTAAAATATTTGAAATTATCATGGCAGCTTCAAATGTAAAAGTACCTCCAGCAAATAAACCCCGAATATATTTCTGTTCAGGAACCAAGATAGAACGTGTTTCATATAGAATCTTTTTTACATGTTCTTTATCTTCAAAGGTTACAGAAACTCGTTTTAATTCATTTGATTGTATAAAATGACTAGCAGAATAAGCAACTTCTTCTAAAGTGTCAACTGTTAGAATTTTTCTAGTAAGATCACAATAACCTGCTTTTTTTCCGAGGAAATTAATAATTATAGGTTTCTGACATCTTTTAACTTCATCTAACACGCGACGGAGGATTTTCTCGTCTGGTGGTTTAGAAATAATAAGAATTAATTCAACATTTTCATCTCGATCAAGGGCGTTTAGCCCATCGATCATTGAGATGCCTCCAATGGCTTCCTTCACATCCCGTGAACCTGTTCCAATTGCATGGGTAACCCCAACACCTATACGATGACATAGAACCATTACTTCTTGTGTACCTGTCCCTGATGCTGCAACAATCCCAATTGGCCCTGGGGAAACTACATTTGCAAATCCTAACCCAATGTTCTTGATCATTGCTGTTCCACAATCAGGCCCCATTACAATGAGTCCTTTTTCATGAGCATACTTCTTTAACGCGATCTCATCTTCTAACGATACATTGTCCGAGAATAGCATAACATTGAGATTTTGTTCTAATGCAAGACGAGTTTCACGGGCTGCATATTCACCTGGTACAGAAATAACAGTTAAATTGGCTTCAGGGATTCCTGTGATTGCACCTCTTATTGAACGGTAAGTTTTGAGAGTGTCTTCCTTATCTATCTCTTGTTGATTCATGTACTCAATAATGAATTTAATAGCTTCATTTGCAAATACTTCCGTGGATGCTTTGATTGATATAATAATGTCATTTGCACCAGCATCCATTGCTTCAGAAGTAAGGAGACCAACCTCTTCTAGCAAAGGTTTATTCTTTGGAGTTCCCATTAATACCGAAGCTATTCTAATTCCTTCCAATTTACTAGCAACTGAAGAAGCACGCATTAATTGAACTGAATCACGATATTGTTGGTGAATGATGTGTGTCTTCACAACAGCCATTGGAATTCACCATTCACAGATTGAGTCACTCAAAGACCTTTTCTTCCGCATATTCAGCTCCAACAGCATCTTCCTCGACATTTCGAGGAATTAAATTCTCAGGTTGTCCAAGAAGCTCACGATAATATTCATGTTGGATTAAGAGATTCATTATTTCATTTGTTCCAGTCCAAATGCTCATCAGTCTAATGTCTCTCAGTAATCTTTCTACTGGATACACATTGGTATACCCGATTCCTCCCATTATTTGCATGGCATGATTAATAACCTCCCAAGCAGCATCAGTAGCAAATTTTTTACTTTCGGAAACCATACGGCGAATATTCCCAGAAGTTATTCCCTGATTGGCGTCGATTGTACTTGCCGTGCTATAGATCAATGATCTTGCTGCATCAAGAAGAGTGACACTATCTGCAAGTTTAAAACTGACCGCTTGAAATTTCCTAATTACTTGTCCAAATGCTTTTCGACGATTACTATATTTTGCTGCGACCTCTAATCCAGCTCTTGCTGATCCAATGGCACCTGAAGCACTAGTCATTCGTTCAGGAATCATCATCTGATTGAAGATCTCTCCACCTTGATTGATCTCTCCAACCAAATTTTCGCCTGGAACCTCCACATTATTGAAGTTTATTCTTCCCGTGCCTCCTCCGCGGCTTCCCATCAGGCCGTAAACGTGTTTTACCTCTACTCCTTTATCTCGTTGAACAATAAAGGTACTTATTGATTTCTTGGGATCTATTGCTTTTAAATCGGTCTTTGCATATACAAGGAAGAAATCAGCTCCCTCTGACCCCACTACAAAACGTTTCTGGCCATTAAGAATGAAATCATCACCCTGTTTTTCAGCAATACAAGTAGCGCCAAAGAAGTCAGAACCTCCTCTCGGTTCTGTCAGAGCTTCAGCACAAAATAATTTTCCTTTTATTATTGGTTCTAAGTATTTCTTCTTTTGGTCTTCATTTCCATAATGATGAATAGCTTCCCCAACAATACTAACTAGAGAGTATAAACACCCCAAACTTGGGCCCAATACACCAATTTCTTCTATAGCTGCTGTTTCCGCAACCCATCCAAGGTTTTTACCTCCATATTTAGAGGGAAATCGTACTCCCAGTAATTCTTCTTTTCCCAACTTCTTTACATAATCTGTGGGGTACTGAATTTCCTCACGATCCATTTTTCGGAGCCAAGATGAGGGAATGCTTTTAACAAATTCTCTGGTTTGATATTTCAATTCAGTTTCTTTTTCATTAAGTAAAACGTCAAACATATTCATCTACCATTAGGTTCATCAGAATAACATGGTGGGCATTAGCCTTTTAAAAAGGTCTTGATAGAACATTTAACATTAATGGTAAATGGAAGAACACAATTGAGGGTTCATATTGTCGCCTTACAATATAATTGGGAAATCAATATCCCGAACAGATGCAAAAGCTAAAGTAACTGGTTCTGCTCTTTATATCGACGATTTACGATTTCCCCGAACATTATACCTGAAGGTTTTACGTGCTGGTGTTCCTCATGCTCAGATAAAATCAATTGATACATCTGAGGCTGAATCCCTTGAGGGAGTATATAAAATTATTAGTAGAAATACAGAGGGAATTTATAAAAACGTATTATACGGAACTTGCATATTTGATCAACCTATAATGGCATTTGAAAAGGTTAGACATCCAGGTGAAGTTGTTGCGGCTGTTATAGCGGAAAGTGAGAAGAATGCGCTTGATGCGATCAAAAAAATTAAAGTAGAACTTGAAGAATTACCTTTTGTCTTGGATCCGATTGAGGCTTCTTCTCCAGAAGCTCCTCTGATTCATAAACAGAATGGTGAATACAAGCATGTCCCAACGTTTGTCCCAATACCCAAGACGAACATATTCTACAAATATCAATTGAAAAAGGGTAATCATGAGAATGTATTTCTTGAGGCCGATATAACAGTAGAAAATGAATTTGAATATCCCTTATTGAATCATGCCACAATCGAACCTCATGGAGCGGTAGCTTATTGGACTCAAACTGGAGATTTGCATATCTGGAGCAGTTCCCAAGCCCCCTTTGTTGTACGGGAAGTATTATCAGATATTTTTGAGCTCCCTATGAATAAAATCCACATAAATGTTCCTTTTCTTGGAGGTGGTTTCGGTGGGAAATCTGATTACACAATTGAGCCACTTTTAGCTGCTTGCGCCCGATATGTTCCAGGGCACCATGTTAAATTCGTTCTCACCCGAAAAGAGGTGTTTATTGGCACAGTTCTAGGCCGAGGTTTGAAAGGAACAATGAAAATTGGAGCGAAAAAAGATGGTACCTTTATGGGACTTGAAGCTCAATTATATTTTTCAGATGGGGCCTATGGAGACACAAGTTGTAATGTTGTGTTAGCTGCAGGTCATAATTGCGCGGGGCCGTATAATTTTCCGAACTGTAATCTTAAATCGTATGGAGTATATACAAATACTCCCCCAGTAGGAGCAATGAGGGGTTATGGACATCCTGAAGGGCAGTTTTGTCTAGAAAGGTTGATCGAACAAGTAGCGAATCTGCTTGGAATAGATTCAAAGAAACTACGGATGAAGAATTTCCTAAAACCTGGTGACACAAATTCCCTTAATCAAACGATAACTGAACATAATGGCGATATTAGAGAATGTTTTGAAAAAATGAATGAAGCTTTGTCATTCGATCAGTTACCTGAAGAGGATAATAATTTCATCTATGGCCGAGGAGTTGCTGCGTTAATTAAGTCACCTGTACAAACTACAAATGCTTCCTCTAACGTTTTCTTAAAGTTTAATGAGGATTTAACCGTCAATATTTCGATAGGGGGGGTTGAAATGGGCCAAGGATGTTTAACGGTTTTGGCTCAAATAGCTGCAGAGAAATTGAGAATTCCTGTTGAAAATATTAGAATAAACCATGAAATTAACACACAAATCACTCCTTATGAGTGGCAAACTGTTGCAAGTATGACGACAATGAGGGTTGGAAATGCAATACTCAATGCTTGTGATAAGGCAATTACCCAATTTAAAAACAACGCTGCATTAGTCTTCAATTGTAATTCACAAGATTTGGTGTATGATGGGAGAACAGTTTCATATTTGGGTAAATCAATTCCACTCAAAGAACTAGTTCTTGGATACCAATACGAGGATGGTCATACAGTAGGTGATCCCATTCTATCCGTTGGATCTTCTGTTGTGAGAGACGTAACCTTTCCTGATCTCGAAACAGGCCAATATCAACCCTACGAGTGGACTTTTGGAGCACAAGGATGTGATATAAGTATTGAAAAGGCCACTGGAAAAATAAAAGTTCTCCACTTCGTTACAGCTCTAGATATCGGAAGAGTGATCAATCCTGAAACATCACGTGGTCAAATTACAGGGGGAGTTATGATGGGAATAGGAGCTGCATTGAAAGAGAGAATCTTATTTGATGAAAAAGGAATCATGAGAACTAAAAGTTTGAGGAAGTATCAAATCCCGACATTATCTGATATGCCCAAAAAATCCACTTGCATTTTAATAGAGAATCCCCAACCAAACGGCCCTTTTGGAGCTAGACCAATGGCAGAGCATTCCATAATTGGAGTACCTCCCGCTATTCTCAATGCTTTCCAGCACGCAACTGGAATATCGTTAACAAAGCTTCCAGCGTCCCCTGAAAGGGTATTGGAAGCGTTGAAACAGAGGAGTTGATGGTTTGGAAATTATTATCACCGTGAATGGTCAAAAATACACATTAGAAGTCGATCCCAAAGATTCTTTGTTATTTATTTTACGAGAAAAACTTGGATTAACAGGAACTAAGAATGGATGCAGCCAGAACCACTGTGGTGCATGTACTGTGATCATGGACGGTGATGCAGTTAGATCCTGTCATATACGGGCTAAACTGTTAAATGGGACCAATATTATTACAATAGAAGGAATATCTCCTAGATTGCCTGATGACGAATTACATCCTATCCAGCAAGCTTTCATTAAAACGACTGCCATCCAATGTGGGTTCTGTACTCCAGGGTACATTATGGAGCTTTATGGTCTTTATGAGAAAAATCCCAATGTTTCAGAAGAGGAAATTAAATCTAAACTTGAAGGGCACTTATGTCGTTGTACAGGTTACGAACCAATTATTGATGCAGCCATTCTTGCAAAGGAGTTATTGAAAGCCAGAAACCAATTAGGTTGAATAAAGTCGTCTTCGAGAGATTATGATAATTAATAGGCTGAAGAGGGTGAATACTGCGCTATAAGGAGTCACTTCTGGATCAGATAACGTTGTAAGAGAGACGTCTCCCCCACTGATACTCAGATTTTCAAATGTTGTTTTGTTAAATTCAATGTCTTCGACTAAGAATTGCTCATATTTCGTCTCTACTGCTTCTGAATCAGGCCCAAAATTCGTTTTATCGTCGAAATAAAAGCTTTGTAATACACCACGTGAATTATACGTGATATTACGAACACTCTTCCCCACTCCTCCTTCTATGGCACATCCACATCGGACTACTATCAGATTTATACCATAACCGTCATTTATGGGATTAATTCTTAATTCGTCGTCTCCTTCTGATAGTGTTTCTATCATAGATTCTATTTCATCTAAGAAATCTTCTATCTTAATACCAGAGCGGATGATAAGATCCTCGCTATCGATTGTTACAGAAAATTTAATTGGTATTTTGGTTAAATGTGCTATAACCCCAATTGGTGATGATTTTTCTGGAGAATTCACATCTATGTCGTAATTTTGAAAAGGAATTTGGATCCAGTGGGTAGAATCTTTACTTGTCCAACGCTTAGCTTCAATAGTAGTCTCAGTCATTCCATTAAAGGAATGATCCTTGAATGAAACGATCTCATACATCAGGTAAGACCAAGATTCCCATGATTGAGAACTATAATTATAATCGTGTCTTTTGTAAACTATCCTCTCTCCCTTTTTCACTTTAGTTTCATAATATAAACCTGACACAGGATTGATTATGAAACTACTAATTAGTCCAGCAAGTAAAAAAACTACAATCACTTTAAGAAAAAAATAATGTCTAGACAACAAATACACCGGATATAAATAAGGTACATGAGAATGGATTCAAATAAAACAAATTATGTTAACTTAATGTAATTACCTCTAAAAAAATCGAAGAATAGTTAAAACGAGGATGAAAGAAAAAAGGGTTAATCTTTACCCAAAAATTAAAGGATATAATATTTAACACAATTCTTATTTTTAATAATATTCTATAATCCTTAGTTGGTGTTAAGCATGGAAGAGTTTAATGCTCTTAGAGTAATGATTTACATTTTTAGTATGATGATTGGCCTTGTAACGATAGCTAAACAGTTTAAACTGAAAGGAACGATAGGTACAAGTATTAAAATTATTAGTTTAGGATTTTTTTTTAGCGTGAGCAGTTTACTATTTCAAACACTCTTAGTTATGATGGAAGAGCAGATCCAAGACCCCATATGGGAACCCATATTAGATATAGGTTCAACCATGGTTTTAGTTTTAGGAATTGGACTAATTCTTTTTGGTTTATGGAAAATATCCTTATTTTTTGATGAAATTCATAACCAGGCGCAAAAGCATACTCTTTCAGCTATAAAGGATCAAAATGAGTGATTCGGAATGAGTGAAAAATCTATTGCCAAAATCAAAGGAAGGCCAATATATTTTTTATTACACATTGAAGGGTTATCGTTATTTGATATTCGATTCAGTGTTTTTGCCCCCAATACGGACGGACTTATCATTGGGGGGCTTGCTAGTGCTATTTCGACCTTTTCCGATAATATAATGGACAACATATCTGGTGAGAGTGGCTCCTTAAACGTTATTGAGAGGGAAAACATGAAAATTATGTTTGAAAGAGGAAAACAAGTAACTGCCATTTTACTAGTTGATGTAGAAAGCCATATTTTAATGGAAAAAATACGAGTAATAATTGATCTGTTCGAACACAACTATTTAGAAGAACTTAAACATGATATCGTTCCACAAAAGTACACGCCATTTCGTAATCTTGTAAATCAATTCATACTGGTGCATGTTGACGAAAATTTAGTGTATAAACGCCTAAAAGATACGACCAACAAAAGTTTCCAAATTTCACCAAAATTTATCCCTTTGCTAAAGAATTTCGATGGAAAAAAATCATTAACTGAAATTAGTCGAAATCTAAATTGGCCTTTACCATATGTTATTACAAGAACAGCTATGCTCCAAGAATTAGGATATATTAAGTCTATTGATATCTCTATAAGAGGAACAGATATTTTTCAAATAGAAGATGCCCACCTTGGTATTCTTTTAGAACAAGGGGGAGCTTTTCACGCAATCAAACAATATTGGGGAGATTGGGGGGTTAAAATCACCCAAAAAATTGATGGTAAGCATACAATATCATCTCTTTCCGCTAAATTATCATTAACCGAAAAAGGAGAGATGCGAATGACTCAGCTATTTCGCTACTTATCTCTAGCTGGTTATATTAAGCCATTAACTGATGATAGACTATTATTAATAATTTTTACAGAATTCCTCAATGTACTCCGTCAACATTTAATAAGAATGCTTGGAGATTTCATTACATTCGATTTATTTGAGATTATATTTCATCAGGATTTAGTATACGCCAATGACAAGGGAAGAATAATCTGTGTGGCGAAACTAGTTGAGAATTATGAAAAGGGTTTTCATTTTGAAAAATTTCATGCATTAATGAAATCCCGCTCTCAAATAATAGCTCCCTTATTCCAACACGCTTTTTTTCCTTTTATGGATAATATTATTCGTAACTTAGCTAAAATTTCAGGGAAAAAAGTTACTATGGATCTTTTTCAAATAATCATCATTGAAATCGAACAACATTATGGTAAATTGATTTACGACATCCTTTTTTCTGAGGGGTGACACTAATCAATTTTCTTCCATTTGTATGATTATTCTCTTATTGAATCGTTTTTTCACTGAATGAAGACACAAGTTCCCTTGAACTGCGATGAGAAAGCCAAAAATATAAGTAAAAGTAACTGATAATTCCTTAAAATCACCAGAGTGAATAATCCCAGAGATTAATTTTAAGACTTACATTTCATTCAAAAATCAAAGACTTTACAACAACTGGAAACACTCTATTATTCACAATAGGCTGACCAATATCAATGAAATCTCCTTCCTTCAAAAAGATCTCATCAATTGAAAGAATATCATTTTTTACGCCTGTTTCGCGTTGAAGAACATTTCCTACTGAATTCCCGATATCTGTATCAAAAATTAAAATAATGGGTCTATTGTTGCTGATTGTCTTGGGAAGAGCTTTTACAACTCCTTTTGAAAATGTTGTTAATTTTTCATAAACAGTTCTGACTGGATCGTGAAACGCTAAAGCGATAGGTTCGTTTCCTTCAAGAAGATCGAGTCTCTGTAAAGCAGCTGAAATTTGACTAGCAATGTACTCTTCTGATAGCATCTCTCGTTGAATTAATGGGGTGACAATGGGTAAATTTCTAATAGGGAATGAAGACTCTTTTGTATCAGGTGACATAAATGTCGTGGATCCACTTACTTGTAATGTGTATTCACTTGCACCTATCACAGTCGCCCTAATTTTCTCTGGTACTTCTATCCAGATATTACTGCATTCTTTTTCGATTCGTGACCGAATTTCCTGACCTAATTGTAAACCAAGATCATTAAAATATTGAATATTATTTTTGTAGATATATTCTGCTACTCCGCCAGAAAAACTCCAATATGAGATTCCTTTAGCAGATTCAATAGGTATTACTGATGTCATCATTAGCTTTTTAGCAAATAACGATAATTTTTGACCTCTGATAACCTCAAACAAAGCAGATGTTAACTCATAAGCAATATGGCTTTTCTGGGAAAGTGTAACAGTATCTCCTAGACCTAGATCTAGTTTACAATGATCCAGTGCGATTTTCCCAGCAGGCTCTAAACGTATAATTTCCTCTTTGTCATTAAAAACAATTAATCGTCCTCCTACATTAATGCAAGCAGTTGCATGTATCTCCCCATTTTGAATTACTGCAATATTTGAAGTTCCCCCTCCGACATCTGTATGAATAACTTTACAAGATTGCTCTTTAGAATATTTCACAGCACCTGATCCGTATGCAGATATAATCGCTTCAAAATTAGGCCCTGCACTGGCGGCTACAAATTTACCTGTCTCTCGCGCTAGAATTTCTATAATTTTTTCTGCATTTTCTTTCTTGGCTGACTCTCCAGTAATTATGACTGCGCCTGTGTCGATTTCAGAGGTGTTCTTTCCCGCTTTTTGGTATTCTTTTAGGAGAAACTGGGTTAGTTCTTCTAAATTAATTTCATTTTTCTCTGTGAGTGGAGTGAAAAAGATATTTCCTCGATACTGGATATTTCTCTCTGCAACATGGTACTTTTCTGTTCTAGAATTTGGATCTTTCCTTAAAACTAATTCTGAGAAAATTAAATGAGAAGTACTAGTTCCTACGTCAATACCTACACTAGAAATTCGTTTTTCTGCATCAGTTGGAGTCATTGCGGGATCTGCTTCCTATTGTGTGGTTACCAATCGTCGTTTTAAAAAAATATATCTAGAGTATGAAAATTAGGATGAAATTGCCGTTATGATGATGAGCGTTATTAGTACATCAATGGAAGTTATTTAATGCAAGAATTTCCAATTTATGTATCAAAAATAAGTAAGAAATTCGTAAAAACAAGAGGTTCACGATTCAAACGTAGTCGTGAGAAAAAAACAGTTCAAGCTCTTGATAAAGTAGATCTTCAGGTACATAAAGGTGAAATTTTTGGATTATTAGGTCCTAATGGTGCTGGTAAGACTACGTTGGTGAAAATTCTCACTACAATCGTTATTCCCGATCATGGCATAGCAAGAATTAATGGGTTTGATGTTGTTAAAGAAAGTCGCCAAGCTCGTGCTAGTTTCGGAGCTACAATTGGGGGTGGAGAGCGTAGTACTTACTGGAAAATGACTGGGTTAGAGAACTTAATATTTTTTGGCCGAATGTATGGTCTAAATAAAAAAGAAGCAAAAAAACGAGCCATACATTTACTTGAACAAATGCAGCTCACAGACAAGGCTACTGAGCGTGTGGAAAATTATAGTACTGGAATGAAAATGAAAGTAAACTTTGCACGGTCATTAATATCAAACGCACCCATTTTAATCTTTGATGAACCAACTTTAGGTTTGGATCCTTCCTTTGCTCGGGATTTGAGGTTATATATCAAAAATGTTCTACAAAAGGAAGAAGGTAAGACTATTCTTCTGACTACTCATTATATGGCTGAAGCTGATCAATTATCAGATCGTGTAGCATTAATTGACAATGGAAAAATTATTGATTTATCCACTCCAGAACAGCTTAAATTACGGGTCAAAGAACAGGAAGTAATCAAGATAAAGACCTCTGATTCTTTTTCATATGGAACTTTAGAAGATATATCTGGAATTCTTGAAGTACATCATCATGATGATTATATTCGTATACACACACCTGATAGCTCGCAGATAATGCTCTCTGTCTTAGAAAAATTGAAAGAAAAGGATATTAGAATTCAAAGTATCGATGTAGAAACCCCCACATTAGAAGATGCTTTCATTCAACTTACTGGACGTGGATTGACTGATAGTAAGGAGGAGGTATAACATGGATTTTTCCACAATTCGAGCGATAATCTACAAAAACATTATCCACATGTCGCGCTATAAATTTGACTTGTTGTTCTGGGCAATAATGCCAGTTATGTGGGTAACACCGCTTATCTTTCAAGGTATTGCATTTGTTGGTGGAACCTCAAGCAAATACTTTGCAGAACTTACTGGAAGTGAAGATTTTCTTAGTTTTCTTGTTATAGGTACAATACTATTCATGTTCGTTTCCTCCGCTGTTTGGGGTGCAGGAAACGCAATTCGTTGGGAACAAGAGTCTGGAACACTAGAAGTCTTATGGACCACACCTACAAGTCGTGTTGACATTCTCATTGGCACAAGTATCTCAGAAACAATCTGGGCTTCAATAAATGTGTTAATTCAATTTACAATAATTAGTCTATTTCTTCAAATACATATTTTATGGGATGGGGTAATCTTATCCATAGGAATCCTGTTCCTCACAAATATTGGTTTATATGGCTTTGGTGTATTGATGGCAGGCATTATAATTGTCTTCAAAGAACCTGGAACCTTGACCGAAATGATTGAAACAGGTCTGCATTTTGTCACACCCGTTAGGTATAGTTTACAAGCATTACCAGGGTGGGTTCGGGTAATTTCGTTGGTTATTCCTTTTACATTAGGACTTTCTGTAATCAGAAAGTTAATAATGCCAGAAATAGTGTTATTCCCTTCTGTAGAGCCGGTGATTTTTATTATTGGCCTAATATTTCTTGATATTTTGCTATGGATGATTGGAATCCTTCTCTTTACTAAAATGGAGGCCTATTCTCGGAAACAAGGTTCCTTGGGAGTGTATTAATTGGATCACATAACTAAATCTTATGAAGATCAATCACCCCAATTTCTTCAAAGTTCTCTCTCTCGTCTTTGGTTTGAAGTAAATTGTGCCTGGGAGCTAATGATCAAGTATTGGAGAATTAGGTTATCGTATCCATTGACTTTTCTCTATTTTGTCTCTGAACCATTGATTTTCTTATTACCTGTTATTATTTATGGACAAACCTTGGTTGGTGGTCGTGAAAGCGAGATGTTAGCGAATTATGCAACCACAAGTGATGTTATTTTATTCTTAACTTTCGGTTCAGCATCAATGGCTATTCTAACACGAATCTATTGGATGGGTGCTATGGGTATTCGACGCGAAGAATGGACTGGGACTTTGGTCAGTATTTATATGACTCCTGCATCCAGATTTTCAATTATTTTAGGAAATACACTTTTTGGATTAACTATGTCAGTATTGGCATTTTTCTTACAAGTTGGTGGTGTATTCTTTCTCTACGGATTAGAAATAAATCTTTTAAATTTCCTTCCAATGATACTGATCTTGTTTTTTGCTACGGTCTCGTTGTTGGGTTTTTCTTTAATTATTTCTGGATTAGTGCTTGCTATGAAGCAAGCATGGAAATTCGTCCTCTTTATGGATGGATTCATGAACTTACTGGCACCAGCATTCTTCCCGTTGGCTGTACTACCTTTCTTCCTCAGACCATTATCATTTATTTCCCCAATTACATGGGGTGTCGAAGGTTTCCGAGAAGGCGTACTTCAAGGATTTAGTGATTATTGGTTTGAAATTCTAGTATATCTATCATTCCTAAATATCGTTTGGCTCTGTTTAGGAATTTTAATCTTTAACTACTTTGAATATCGGACCCGGAAAAAAGGAGTACTTGGTTATTACTAGCTTCTCTTCAACAACACCAATATTAAGACAGTAATATTTTAAGGTCCTTTCCTGAATGTAATCGTAGTAAAAAGAAAAAAGAATAGAAAATCTAATTGATTTGAATCTATTTACACAATTTAGGGTTTAAAATGAGATATATTGGAATAGCTTTCCATAATGTGAGAAGGAATAAATGGAGAAGCATTCTATTAATACTGGGTATCACACTATCTGTTGCGCTCGAAACTGGGATAGCTATTTCTATTGATTCTCTTTATGATAATTTTATCACTGATCGTCGATTGAATAATTATACTGATATTAATATTTATTCAATACATAATAACAAGACTCTTGAAGAAATGAGAGAATTAACAACCACAGTACAATCTGTATCTGGAGTCAGCAAGTCCAGTACAATAATAACTCATATTTATTCAAATGAGACCCTTCAATATTTAGGTCGAGGTTTTGATATAAATGAAAACCTTGTTGTATATGGTTGTGATACAAGTCACCCTGATTTTCAAAATATAGAATTACTTGAAGGAAATCTAAGACTGAAAAATAATGGGATTCTAATCTCAAACACACTTGCAAAGATGTTCGGAGTCACCCCTAATCAAAAAATTAACTTATCTCAATTGATTCCTGACATTTCTGGCTCAGTATATATAAGGGGGATAATGGAAGACAGTAGTAATTTTGGAAACTTATTCGGATATCTTTATATCTTAGTAGATGCTGATTTTCTTTGTGAAAAGTTATTAGAGGCAAAATGGAGTTTCCATATTGAATGTATAGTCGAAGTTGATGATTTACTCGAGATTGATGAAGTTGTCACAAATATAAAAAGTACAGTTGGAGAGGAGTTCTTAGTCATACGGGGGAAAATAATTTCAGAAATTGCCAGACTTGGTATTACTTCTTATCAAACGGCCATGAACATAATTGTATTGGCATCGTTTGTTGTAGCTATCTTATTTCTTGCTAATCTACTAACTATTAATGTGAATGAACGAAAAAAAGAATTTGGAATCTTAAAATCAGTAGGAACATCGAATTTTCAAATCGTTGTGACTCTTGGGATTGAAATTCTAGTTTATAGCACGTTAGGGAGTTTTTTTGGAACTATTTTTGGATTTCTCTTCTCAGTAATGTATTTAACCCTATTTAACCAAACAGTGGAAATAGTAACTGTCACCCAGTTAGTAATAAAACCAGCGTCCGTAGGTACTGCGTTTCTTTCCGGAATTTTGATATCCCTCATTGCAGGAATCTATCCAGTTGTAATCGCTATCGTTCTTCCTCCTGTTCAAAACATTCATTATCAACAGCGTAGTATAGAGCAAAAATGGAAAGTTACATGGAAATATACATTTTTGACTGGTATTGTTCTAAGTGCAATTGGTATTATTGGATCCTACTTTATTGGTCCGTCACGATTTCTTTCTTTTGAAATTGTCTCTTTTCATTTCATTGTTCTTGTATTAATCTTAATTGGAACGTTTTTAATTCAAACTGGTTTATTGAACTTTTTACCTAAGGTTGGAAAGAACTTATTTTGGTTTTCAACCATTGCAAAAGTAGTTTCATCACGAAACGTAAAACGTGAAGCCTCCAAATCGGCAATTACTATTATGACGAGTGCTATCGCCTTGTCTTTCATAATTATTATCGGAATAGTTTCGAATGCTCTGATAGATGCTGTTCCCACCTATTATAATGATCAGTTTGGTGGTATCGATATCATTGCAGAATGTTATGATGGACAAGAGTTACCAATTACAGTGGTTGAAAAATTAGAGCGTAATAGAGATATAGTAGAAGCTAGTTTCATACAAGAACGTTCTACTATCGTGAATTTCAATTCTAAACGAATTAATATCTTTGGTATTGATCCTAAAAATTATGAAACGTTCATAGGTCCAATTATTGCCCAAACAAAACCTAATCTCGCAATGATGATGAATACTTCGGAACAAGGAGTGATTATTAGTAATCTTCTCTTACAACATCTGAACGTGGACTTAGGTGAAACAATTCAAATCATATTACAAGAGAACATAACAAAAACATTAGTTATTAATGGAATTGTACGTGGTAATCCTTTTGTACGCCAAGGGTTGTATTTATATTTGTCTAATGTCTTGTTTGATCAATTTTTTCCTTCCGAAGATGAACCAGTAGCAAAATGGTTCGTTATGTCAATAGATGATGATACTAATGTGAATAATTTAACTAAAAATCTTAAGTTTACTTATAATGAATTTTATCGCGCAGTTTCAATAGATTACTTTTCTACATTTATCGAGGGAACACTTCGAAAACAAGCTGTGTTATTTCAAACTTTATTCTTAGAATCATTCTTCTTAGTTGGATTAGCTCAATTTGTATGCATACTTATCTCTACATTGAAGATGGAAAGAGAAGTAGGAATCATACGTGCTATGGGAATTTCTAAAAAAGAAGTATTCTCCATTTTTTTGGCTGAAAGTACAATGTTGGAGATAACAGCTGTAATTATTGGAATAATTGAGGGAGTTGTTGGTGCATATCTAATGCAGTGGTATATTTCTTCTAGCATTCCAATAAAGGTAAATGTAGACCCTTTAATGATATTTCTTTGGGTATCAATTTCATTTGTAATAACGATTGTGAGTACAACGATTCCGAGTTATCGTTCTTCCCATCGATCTATTGTCTCAGCTATTAGTGGAAGAGGTATCAAAGAACCAAAAATCATAGATGAAGATTTATTCCTAGAATATCTTTTATCAGTTGAGAATCTGAAGGGTTACTATCGAGGATCTTTTGGGGTTGTACATGGTGTGGATAATGTTTCATTAACAATTAAAAGAGGTGAAATCGTAGGTCTTGCCGGTGAATCTGGTTGTGGAAAGTCCACATTAGCGGAGCTTCTCACAGGATCACCCAGGCCACTCTTGCATTATGAAAAGGGGAAAATTCTTGTTGATAGGTTTGACATTTATAAAATCAGGCCAGAGGCTTTGAGAACACAGGTTAAATGCAGGCTATTGTCTTATGTCCCCCAAGCTTCGATGGAATCTTTGAATCCAGTGAAAAAGATCAAGGACTTTATCATGGATGTTGTGGAAGAGCGTACTGGGAGAAAAGGATCTAAAGTAGAAACCTATAAACTTGCAGAAATTCATTTTGAGAGAGTGGGTCTGGACAAGTCAGTTTTAGATCGTTACCCTCATGAATTGAGTGGAGGTATGAAACAGCGGGTTGTTATTGCGATCTCCACCCTGTGGAATCCTAATCTTTTGATAATAGATGAGCCAACTAGTGCTTTAGATGTTACATCACAAAAACAGATGATACAAATGCTTTCTGACTTAAAGAACAAAGGAATTATTCAATCTATCCTCTTCGTTTCTCATGATATAGCTACTCTGAGACAGTTGTGTAGTAGATCTATCATCATGTATTGTGGTGAAATAGTTGAAACAGGTTTTATGGATGATATTATCAATGATCCACTTCACCCTTACACAGCTTTACTCATTTCTTCTATTGTAAAATTTAATCCAGATGGTACAAGGCCAGCTGAATTAAGAAGTATACCAGGTAGTCACCCTGACTTAAGATACCCTCCTCCTGGGTGTCGCTTCCATCCAAGGTGTCCTGAAATTATGACCCATTGTAAATCTTATGAACCTCCAGTCGTTGAACTGTCTGATAAAGAACGACAGGTAAAATGTTGGTTATATAATTAAAAGTAAATGTACATATTGAGTCCTTATTTGTTAAAATACAAGATTTAGTCTTTAATCTGACTATTCTTAAGGAAAAGGATAGTGTATCATCTGGTAATTGATGATGAGTTCATTTTAGTGTTAGATATGGATGGTACTTTGATAAAAACAGGGGAAAAGCTAAACCAAGATCTTGCCGTCCTCTTAAAAGATTATGTTAATGAGGATCGTATTCTAATTGCAACAGCACGACATCCCCTAGGAGTAAAATTTGTCCTAAAGGACTACTTTGAATTTGTGCCCACTATTTCCCTAAACGGAGCTGCACTTCACCTCACATGTTGGCAAAAATTCGATAAAATAAAATATTTTCCAAATGAAACAGTCGCTATAATTAACAAAGAGCTCTCTTCCTTTAACGTCATCACAACATATTATGGAACAGATTTTTGGGCAGTATCCGATTTCTCCCCAGGTGTGGAAAGAGAGGCTAAAGTAACAGGGATTACCCCTGTACCTTGGCGAAATGAATTTTTGAATGGCTGTATAAAGATTCTATTAATTGATGACGAATTTAAGATAAAAACGGTTCGTAAGCATCTTAGCAGAAAATTATCTAATCAAGTTCAATTGAGTACTTCTCATGACACATATCTCGAAATCTCTCCGCCTTTAGTTAAGAAATGTATGTTTCTTCCAGACTTCTTGAAAGAGTTCTTCAATCAAGAAATCAAAGATCTAAAAGTGATCTTTATTGGTGATTCTGAAAATGATATTCATTGTGCAGAGGTTGCTAATGAGTCTTGGACTTTTCCATCATCACCAAGGAGATTGAAAGATCTTTCATTAGGCGTCTTAAACTTTCCAAATGGTGAAGGAGTTAAAGAATTTCTTCTACGATTACAAAAATAACATATTAGGATGGGTTGTATATTGAGTGATTATTATTATGATGAGAATAATAGATTTATTATAGAGAACTATAATAATACGAAACCTTTCGCTAGTTTTCTACCAGGTATTGCTGGTACAAGGGGTATTCCAATATGGCTCTTTTATGTTAATAGGGGACAAGGAATTGCCAGTTTCGGATTTAAAGATAAAAATGGTCCAATTTTAGAATTCTTCCCTGCCAACAAATCCTACCAAACTACACCTTTCACAGGATATAGGACTTTCATTAAGATCAAAGATAAGAATAGATCAATTTTTTATGAACCTTTCTCCGTTAATCTCCAGACTTTCGAAAAGATTGAAAGAATGATGATAAGTTATTATGATTTAGAAATTGAGGAGATTTCCAAATACCACAACCTGAAAATCAATGTATCTTATTTTACTATACCAAACGAAGATTTTGGTGGATTAATTCGGATATTAACAATAGAGAACGTTTCATCAGCTCCCATAAAAATGGAATTACTTGACGGATTACCAATTGTAATTCCTTTCGGATTCAATCATCAAGTTCTGAAGAATATGAGTTACACTGGGATTGGGTGGATTGAAATCACAAACATGAATGAAAAAATTCCCTTCTATAAAGTTAGTTCGAGGATTGGAGACGAAACCAAGGTTGAGAAAGTACAAACAGGACATTTTTATCTGTCATTTTTACAAGAAAAGGAATCTCCAAGAGTTTTAGAGCCTATTGTTGATCCAGAGATAATTTTTGGTAAAAATACATCCTTTTCTCATCCTGATGGCTTTTTAAAGTATACTATTGGAGATTTACTTAAAAGGCGACAAATCACTGCTAATAAGATTCCCTGTGGCTTTTTTGGTGCTGAGCTTAATCTAGAACCAAAAGATAAAGTAGAAATCTTTTCTATTATTGGACAAGTGAATGATGTAAATAGGTTGAATAACCAAAAACAAAAAATTGTAAATAAGCAATATATCAAAGAAAAAAAAGATGAAAATAGGGAAATAATAACATCAATAACCAAGAAAGTTAAAACAAAAACATCCTTAAAATTATTCGACCTCTATTGTCAACAAAATTATCTGGACAACGTTTTACGGGGAGGAATTCCTAAGATTGTAGATAGAACAAATACACCTGTTGTATTTCACTTATACTTTAGAAAACACGGGGATCTAGAACGAGATTACAATTGGTTCTATTTAGACGATAATTTCTTCTCACAAGGGAATGGAAATTACCGAGATGTAAATCAAAATCGTAGATGTGATGTACATATACACCCTAACATTCAACATTTCAATATCCTCACATTCATGAATTTAATTCAACTAGATGGGTATAATCCATTGGTCCTTCAGGGTTCGAGTTTTCATGTAAAAGCAGAATATCTACCTCAAATACTAGATCTTACGAGTGATAAAATTAAAGTTGAAGATTTCTTTAACCAACCTTTCACTCCAGGTAAATTAGTCAGGTATTTACTGGAACATAAAATCGATATACAGTTATCTCTTTCAGATTTTCTTAATAAGGTTCTAAAACATTCAGATCAGATATTTGAAGCCGTACATGGAGAAGGCTATTGGGTAGATCACTGGACATATAATCTGGATCTTATTGAAGATTATATTTCAATCTATCCAGATAAAAAGGATAAATTGCTTTTTGAGATGATAATTTTCTCTTTTTATGACAGTTTGGCCATGGCTCAGCCAAGAGAAGACAAATATGTATTAATTGAAGGAAAAGTAAGGCAAATAGATTCTGTTGTAATAGATAGACAAAAAGAGGAGCAAATAAACTCTAGAGACAGATTTCCGAATTCAGTAAGAATAGAAAATGGGTCTGGCTCCATTTATAAAACTAGTCTGTTTTCAAAGCTCTTTTGTCTAGTCCTGATTAAATTTTCTACTTTAGATCCTTATGGGATGGGAATTGAGATGGAAGCGGATAAGCCAGGCTGGTATGACGCTCTAAATGGATTGCCAGGAATTTTTGGCTCTTCGATACCTGAAACTTACGAACTCCAAAGATTCATTAAATTTATGTCTAACTCTTTAGAGAATCACGCACACAAATCTATTAAACTCCCAGTGGAAATTTATGATTTTCTCTGGGCAGTATTGAGACATTTAGATGATTATTTTTCTTCAAGAGTAAAAAATAAGCAATATCACTATTGGGATTTGGTGTCAACAGAAAGAGAACGCTTTAGAAAGAGAATCAAATTAGGACTCATGGGTGAGGAAAGAGAAATTGCAATTCCAGAAGTAAAAAGCATATTAAAGAGGTTTTTAATTAAAATCGAAGAGGGTTTATCTCTTGCTTTTGAATTAAACAATAATAGAATCCCAACGTACTTTTATTACGAAATAGAAAACTTTCAAATGCTTTATGATGAACAGGGAAATGTTAAAACTAATAAAAATGGATACCCTAATGTAAAAGTTAGACAATTCAAACCAATTTTACTTCCATTGTTTTTGGAGGGTTTTGTAAAAGCCTTGAAGGTTCAATCTGATGAAGAAAGTGCAAGAAAAATATGGAGGCAAGTAAGGGACAGTAACCTTTTTGACCAGAAGTTAAAGATGTATAAATTGAACGAATCACTTGAAAAACAACCTGTCGATATTGGGAGAGCTAAAGCTTTCACTCCAGGTTGGTTAGAAAATGAATCAATCTGGCTTCACATGGAGTACAAATTCTTGATTGAATTACTTAAAAAAGGGCTTTACAATGAATTTTTTGATGATTTCAAAAATGTACTCATTCCTTTTCAGGATGTAGAAGTATATGGAAGAAATTTGACTGAAAATTCGTCGTTTATTGTTAGTAGCGCTTTCATTGATGAAACTCTCCATGGCACAGGGTTCTATGCAAGATTAAGTGGGGCAACAGCTGAATTCCTGAATATTTGGCTTCTGATGATGGTAGGAAATAACCCCTTTTTTTTGGAAAATAACCAATTATGCTTAGAATTCAAACCAATTCTACCAAACTGGTTATTTGATGAAAATGGTTCTGTAACCTTTAATTTCCTAGGAAATTGCGTTGTGACCTACCAAAATCCACAGAAATTAAATACTTTTAATAATGGGACAAAAGTTAAAGAGATCAAGCTTGAAATTAAAGGGGGAGAAATTGTTAATCTCAAGGGGAGTAAGATCAGAGCCCCATATGCCTCAATGATAAGGACTGGTAAAATAAACTCAATTTCCATTCTCTTAGGATGATTTGAATAAAATACCATTGTCAATTGAAAATACTTAGTGCAACAACTCAAATAAGCTTAATAAATTTCGAGATGATTCAGTCATAGGCAAGGTGATTAATACAATGGAGACTTTTCGAGCAAGGATAGACATTGGAGAGTGGAGGAGACGTCGTGGGGTAACTGAAAGTAAAAGAATGGAACTTCAGTTGAAAAATAGAAATTGGATAAAACAAAAATTAGCCTCTGAACAAAGATCACCAGTAAGTCAATCTGATGTCACTCAAACTATAGAATGGCTGAAGAAGGTCTCTAATTTTGTACCCATTCCTTCTGACAAAGAGTTGGAAGAAATTGTAAGAATTATGGTTCTCTTAAGCCATGAACGTGCAAAATTTCCTCAGCTTTTCACCGATTCAGGTCTTAAACTAATGAAATCAGTACGTGAGGGCATGATACGAAATATGGTTGTACTTAGCGAGCTTCGTGCTCGTAAAAAGGAGTTTCTTGAGCACTGGTTCACTGATGAGTATTGGATATCAGAATGGAGTAGAGTATTACTCGATTTATCTCCTGACGAAAATATGGCGAGATATGATTTTGATGATGTGAAAGCTAAGGACTTTATATTCCTTTTAGAGCTTGAACTAGCAACTGCTGACACTGCTTCAGGATTAGAGAATCCTATGATCTGTATACAGGCTATTGAAAATAAAGATTCCTTTCTAATAATCCCAACAGAGGCAGCCGCGAAAGAATATAAAAGTCAAGTCGATAAAATCATTAAAAATAAAATCACCTTCACTCAATGGATGAAAGAGACTTTAGAATATCTAGGACTACCAAAATGAAAATCGAAAAGTAGTTCTTTTTTTTTCCATTTTATTTTTGTCTTCTATAGAAATTGTACCAATATTCAACTGCAATCGGTTTCCATATATCTGCTTCAAATTCAAAAAAATCAGGAGGGATCATAGTGTCTATTGGTAAATTTTTTCTAATAGCCTCTCTGACCAGTGCTCTTAAAGATTTAAAAAAGATAATATGTTTGTTTAATTCTCTTTTTTCTAAAATTGGCCCGTGGCCAGGCACGATCTTTTCTATATCCATATTTTGAATTTTTTCTAGTTGTGTAATCCAAACATCAGGATTACATGTTGGATCCCCTGCATAAGGATAAATATCTTCAAAAATAAGATCTCCAGTATAAATTACCTTTTCTTTTGGAAAATAAACATACGTCGATCCAGAGGTGTGTCCTCCGCAATGGTTGATCTCTATCTCAAGGCCTTCATCTTTTATAAGTAATTTATCTAAAAAACAGATTGATGGAAGGACGATTTCAATGCCTTTTGCAAATGAATCTTCCTTTATTAAATTGTTTTTCCATTCCTCTATCGATTTCAAAGTTTCTACACTTGTTAAATTTCTTAAAGTCTGTTTAGAGCTTATAATTGCCAGATCTCTAAACGCTGATGCCCCAAAGATATGATCACCATGATAGTGAGTATAGATTAAGAATTTGATAGGTAATTTGAATTTTTTTTCAATCTTTTCCCGAAATTTTTTTGCTGTGATTAAGTATGTGGTCGTATCTATAATACATGCAAAATTATGTAATAAAATAGCCCCAATATTTCCAGAACGTATGTTATTGGTATTAACTATACAATGATAATCAGTTACAAACTCTAATTCAATATCATTTTCCATTGATAATAACACCTAAGACATGGTGATACATTTTTTCTACTTCAAAGATTCCTGGGCGTTTGAAAAAAATTACCACCCAAGAATTTTTTTCTCTTTATAAAACTCTCCTGATTTTAAGTTACTTGCTGGTTCTGTAGCTAAAAATATTGGAGTCTCAATTCCTTCTTCAATAGATAAAGGTGCATCTGGTCCTCTTAAATTTGTTTTTACCCATCCTGGATCCATAGAAAAAACCATAACACTTGTATCTTTAAGCTCGTTTGCTAAGTTCTTCGTTATTGCATTTACAGCGGTTTTAGAGATACTATAAGCAGGATAATAACCCATTCTGTCAACTGTCCTAATCCTGAAGAAAAATTAATGATTCTTCCCGATGTGGATTTTTTTAAAAGAGGTACAAATTTTTGGGATATTAACAGAGTTCCTCTGAAATTTATATTCATTGTCTGTTCAAGAATCTCTAAAGGAATGTTTTCAATACGTGTTGTAGCTTTTTCTAAGTTTACAGCTCCATTATTAATAAGGACATCAATGTGGTTTTGTTCTTTAGTTATTTCCTGAACAAGATTGTTAATGTCTTCTACGTTTTCTAAGTCAGTAATCTTCAACGTGACACTTAAATTCTTATCTTTAAATTCATTTTCTACAGTAGAACCACTTTCCTTATCCCTACATATCATATAGACTGTAGCTCCCATTTCAGCGAGTTTTTGGGTCATTGCTTTACCCATACCTCTGTTTGCACCTGTAATGATAATGATTTTACCACTCATCTTTTTTTCAAATTTGAATAAAATATATTAAATTTCCTTTGAAAATAGGCTGAAAGAGGTGTTTAAATAGTGAATTCTCCCTATGTTAAAGTAGATGGATCAAAATTTCTTGTAAATGGAAATGAAATCATATTTAGAGGATTTGGTATTGGAAACTGGTTAAACATAGAGCACTTTATGATTGGTCTTCCTGGCTCTGAATCTCAATTAAGGCGAGCCCTCGAAAAAGCTTATGGATCAAAAAAAGCCAGTGAATTCTGGGAAAAATATTACAATTGTTACATCAAAGAAGCAGACTTTCAATTTCTTAGTGAAATTGGTGTTAATTCCATTAGAATTTCATTTAATTATCGGCTTTTTGAATCTGACTTGCAACCTTATTCTTATAATCCAAATGGCTTTAACCAGATAGATCGAATCCTAAAATTGTGTGAAAAATATAAAATCTATGCGATTCTTGATCTTCACGCTGCACCAGGAGGACAAAATCCTGATTGGCACTCAGATAATGCAATAGGTGAAGCTCTATTTTGGGAACATCCAGACTTCCAGAACCGTGTCATTGAATTATGGAAATATATAGCTCAACACTATTGTAATAATCCATGGGTCGCTGCATATGATTTAATGAACGAGCCCTGCTATTATGAACCAAGGGGGGAGATAGTTGATGAATTTTATCACAATTTAGTAAGAAATTTACGAAAAGTGGACAAAAATCATATTTTTTTCATTGAAGGAGATTTTTATGGGCACTTCTTTACAGATTTCACTCCTTATGAAGATCCAAACATTGCCTATTCATTTCATTTTTATCCCTCAATTTTTGGCGATTACGTTGAAATAAATCCTCAACTACGGTTTGATAAAATTCAGAATGCGATTTTTGGAGATGGTGAAATAGATTATGTCAAAAATGAATTGCAACGTCCTTTATGGTGTGGTGAAACTGGAATTTCCTTAAGAAGAGGCAATAGCAAATTTCACGAATCAGTATTGCGAGACACGATTGCAGTTTTCGAAAAACATGGCGTATCTTGGTCTATTTGGACCTTCAAAGATGCTAGAAGTATGGGATGCCTCCATCCAAAAACTGACTCTCCATGGATGAAATTTTCAGTTTCAGCCTCGGGAGATTGGAAATTCAGTGAGGAGTTCCAGAAATATTTAGTTTCGAATGAAGTCTTGAAAAATATGAATTTAACCCATTTACCCAACAATCTTCAACGGAAGCTCAACTTCCGCTTATTAGCCAACAATCAACTAGTTTTATGTAATCGCTACAAAGATACATTGAATAAAATTCCAGTTAGAGAATTACTCACATATCCAGAGTCTTTTCTCTTTGAGAACTGTGAGCAGTGGCATGGAATCATAGATATCGTTAAAACATATACAAAATCTTAATCTTTTTATTAGAATTATTAGTTTTAAAAGGTGAAATAAATGGAATATCGTCATGTAGGGAAAACAGGGTTAAAAATAAGTGAGATAAGCTTGGGGGCTTGGTTAACTTATGGAGGATCTCAAGATACGGATTCTACTAGAGAATGTGTAAGTAAAGCCATTGACCTTGGCATAAATTTCATAGATCTTGCTGATGTCTATAGTGGAGGAAATGCAGAAAAAGTGATAGGAGAGCTGATTCAGGAAGAGAATTACAATAGAAAAGACCTAGTGATAAGTAGCAAAGTCTTCTGGCCCATGTCTAAAGGAGTTAATGATAGAGGTCTGAGTCGAAAACATATCTTGGAATCAATTGATGATACCCTAAAGCGTCTAAATACAGACTATTTAGATATTTATTTCTGCCACAGATATGATAGATACACTCCTCTGGAAGAAACTGTA
Source organism: Candidatus Heimdallarchaeota archaeon (assembly GCA_020353515.1). Taxonomy (GTDB): domain Archaea; phylum Asgardarchaeota; class Heimdallarchaeia; order Hodarchaeales; family Hodarchaeaceae; genus Hodarchaeum. Next base: position 3,696,759 of record CP070695.1, on the reverse strand, counting down.
CAAGCAATGTCTGATCTCGTTGATAGGGGGCTTGTCCATTATTGGGGAACCTCCGTGTGGACAGCAGTGCAATTAGAGAGAGCTTTCTGGATGGCAAAAACTCTTGGGTGTCATCCTCCAGTTGTAGAACAGCCTCAGTATCATATGTTGAATCGATACATTGAAATGCCTCATGGTGTAATGGAGACCTGTAAACGTAATGGTATGGGTATTGTCTGTTTTTCTCCTTTATGTCAAGGAGTATTGACAGGGAAGTATAATGAGGGTATTCCAACGGAGAGTAGAGGAGCTTCAACTGATTGGCTTAAATGGGATTTGAATCCTGCAAATATAGAAAAAGTAAAACAACTTCAACCTATTGCTGATGAATTAAATGTGCAGATGTCTCAATTAGCACTTGCTTGGATCTTGAGACATGAAGAAATAAGTTGTGCAATCACAGGTGCAACCAAACCTCAACATATTACATCTAACACCCAAGCATCAGGATTAAAGCTCAGTGATAAGACTTTAAATCAGATAGAGGAGATTCTCAATAATAAACCTGACATCCACGGAATTTACCATCCTCCATGGTGAAACTCCTCTTTCTATTTGGTCTTTTCTTTTGTAATTGATAAGGAATCATGTGACTGTTATTCGATTAAGACGCGTTTTCTTCATTATTAACTCCTACTCGGGTTAAGAAGTATTTAACAAGATCTTCAGCCGACATTGGAAGCTGGTTTTCAACATACTTGAACATTCTTAACAAAGGCATATCAATCGCCCACATAAGAAGTTCTTGTTTTACTTGGTTTTCATCAACTTCCATATCTGGATTCTGCATTTTTACTTGATTAATACGCTGAGCAATCATTTCGTCTATAATGAATTTTCCGTTTGGATCATCAAGCCAATCACGCAATGTTGAATCCATATTCAATTTGCAAGGTAAATTTTGAGTTGACTCCAAAATCACCTTAGTTCTTAATCGAATATCCTTTGATGATGCTCCAACGAGAATCTCATATTCTCCATTATCCCAAACCCATGATTTGTGAATAACACTATAATAGGCAAAAGAACGAGAATCTAAGTGGAAAGCAACAGTTTTTGTTTCATTGGGCTGTAGTTCAACTTTACTAAATCCTTTCATCTCTTTGTTTGGTTTATCGGCTTTAGGATTGGGCTGGTGAATGTATAATTGTACAACTTCTTTTCCTGGAACTTTCCCTGTATTAGTTATATCCACATTAACATCAACACCATCTATGTCTTTGAAAGATTTGCTGGAAATTGTTAAATTTGAGTAAGCAAATGTAGTATAGCTTAATCCATATCCAAATGGAAAAATCGGTTCGATTGATTTTTTATCATAGTATCTATACCCAACATAGAGGCCCTCCCCGTATCTTACTTTTCCAGCCTCTCCAGGATAATTAATATAGGAAGGAGTATGTTCTAATCTTTTAGGAAAAGATTCAGCTAATTTCCCCGATGGATTTTCTTTACCAAACAAAACATCTGCTACTGCTCCTCCACCCGCTTGTCCTCCTAAATAAGCTTCAATAACTACTGGAACACTATCAATCCATTCATATAGACTAATAACAGAACCATTATTCAAAACTACTATTGTCTTAGTATTGGACTTTGCTACAGCTTTTATGAGCTCAATATGACTTTCAGGCATTTTAATGGTTTTTCGATCGTATCCCTCTGATTCATGCTCGAAGGGTAAGCCTGAAAATATAATGACAATGTCGGATTGTTTGGCGACATCACATGCTTCATCTATTAATGTTTTATCTATGCCTTCTTTTGCGTAACCATCGGCATATCTAACAAGAATACTTTCTCCTCCTAACTTTTTAATCTCTTGAAAAGGATTATCGACTTTTGTAGGATTGATTAAAGAACTACCTCCGCCTTGGAAACGAGGTTCCTTTGCCATCTTTCCAATTATTGCAATTGAAGAAGCATCTTTTATCGGTAAAACATTATCTTCATTCTTTAGTAAAATAATACCTTCTGCTGCTACTTTACGAGCGAATTCATGATGCTTTTCCTTATCGAATTCAATATGCGCTTTTTTTGTTTTTTTAGCTCGAAAAATAATCTTCAAAATCCGTTCTACAGCTTGATTCAAGACATTTTCATCAAGTTCATTATTCTTGACAGCCTCAACAACCTTTTGGACATCCAAATCGTTGGGACCAGGCATTTGAAGATCGAGTCCTCCTTTGAGTGCAGCAACACGATTTTGGACGGCTCCCCAATCAGAAACAATAAACCCATCTAAATTCCATTCTGATTTCATTATTCTAGTTAAAAGATCATAATGCTCCGAGGCGAAAATCCCATTTATTTTGTTATAAGCACACATAACAGTCCAGGGTTGTGACTCTTTCACAGTCTTCTCGAAAGCTGGTAAGTAGATTTCTCTTAACGTACGTTCATCAATTTCTGCACTAATAATGAATCTTTGATATTCTTGATTATTTGCAGAATAATGCTTTAACGAGGTACCCACTCCCTTACTTTGAACACCTTTTACGAAAGCTGTACCCATTTCTCCAGCTAAATAGGGGTCCTCGGAATAATATTCAAAATTTCGACCACATAAGGGGGTTCTCTTTATATTGACACCTGGCCCCAGTAATATATCGACATCGAGAGAAATACATTCGTCTCCTAAAAACTCACCCACTCTTTGAACTAGATCTTTATTCCATGTCGATGCTAAAAGCACGGCGGGAGGAAAACACGTTGCAGGAAAACTTTTTGCTAAACCAAATTCCTCTATGTTTTGAACTTTTCGTACACCGTGAGGGCCATCGCTCATTGTAATTCTGGGAATTCCTAGTCGCTCCACATCGATTGTTTGCCAAGGTCCTGAACCAGTGCAGAAAGCTGCTTTTTCTTCTAAAGTTAATTGCGATAATAAGGATTTTATATCTACCATATAGATTCACCATTCACATAAGAAGGTAATTACATTGTTTTACCCTAATTGTTAGGATTAGATTGTTCCATTTAGCTCAGCCTAAGAACATTGTGATAAATTTTAAAGAATTAGGATTGATACATAGTTATTAGAAGACTTTATTCTCCAAGAAATTTGAGAAGGTAATGAAATGATGATTGGAACTAAAATATATGACCTACAAAGAGATCTTAAGGGGGTATTCAATGAATGGCGTTCTTTAAGCTTCGATACAGTCTTTGTAAGTACATCTTTGTATTCCAATTATAAATTTAGAAAACTAATGAAAGAAAAAAAAATGACTGTTTTTATTATATTTCCTGTTTTTTATGATCCAGAGGCTCTTGAGAAAAATCCTGAATTATACTCGATAACTAATAAAGGGGAGAAAGCAGTAGACGAATGGGTGAAATTCGTATGTCCAACACGAGATGATTATCGGAAAAATAAAGTTGAAGAAATGAAAAAAGTAGTCACAGAGCTAAACCCTGATGGTTTAAGTTTAGATTTCATCCGCTATTTTGTATTCTGGGAAAAAATTTACCCTGGAAGAACCTTAGAGTCTATTCCAAACTGCTGTTTTTGCCCTTATTGTATAGAGAAATTCCAAGAAGATTCTAAACTAGCAATGCCAACAGAAATTATGGATAACCAAAGAATTGTAGAATTCATCCAGAATAATCTATCTATTGAATGGACGAAATGGAAATGCACTAACATTTCCAACTTCATAAAAGAAATCACTCAAGAGGTTAGGAAATTAAAACCTGATATTCTGATTAATGTTCATGTTCTACCATGGAGACAAATCGACTTTGATGGCGCAATTGAAAAAATTGCAGGTCAAGATCTTAAGGAAATAGCAAAGATAGTTGATTTTATTTCGCCTATGTGTTATTCTCATATGTTAAAAAGAAAACCATCTTGGATAAACGCAGTGGTTAAAAATATGTATGAACTGACAAAGCAGAAGATTGTACCAAGTATCCAAGTGGAAAGAAGTTATTTAACTACAGAAATCACAACCGAAGAATTTAGTGAGATGGTTGTACAAGCCGTAAAGGTTCCTTCAAGTGGAGTTATTTTCTGGTCGTGGGAGAAAATCCAGGATAACCCAGAAAAGATGGAACAAATAAAGACCATAATAAATAGAAAACCCCAAATTAATGACACAATATAATTGTAAAGATCAATGTGATTATGAATGATTTCAATAGACTTTGAAACTGCAATTAGTAAGATAAAACAGTTAAAAATGACTGTTCTACCTGATTTTTACCTTGATATTATAATAGATCCAACAATGTCTTATAATAAGCTGAAAAGCGAGATGGAAACAGTCTATTCAAGAGGGGGTGGTAACATTCTTGGACCAAAAGCTCAATTCATTGCAGGAGGAAATGGAGGGAATGTAGCTAAAACATTAGGTGGTTTAGGTGTTCCAACGATTTTTTTATGTGAAACTTCTCCATTAGGCAAACAGCTTGTTGAATTTTTTCTACATCCTCTTGGAGTAAAAACTCTCGTATCGACTACAGGTGAAATAGCAAGTTCAGTCATTCTCGAAATTCCCCATGGTTCAAACAAACATAATGTGATGTTTTGCGCCTCAGGAAGTGTTGCTGAATTTTCTTCGGAAAAATTAACACCCGAACAATGGCGAGTTCTGAAAGAAAGCCATGTAATTGCGATAACAAATGCTCAAAACTTCCAGATGGAGAATCTAGTTGAGACTATACTACAAGAAGTACCCCCTTCTACTGTAGTTTCAGTTGACTTTTCTGATTTAACACCACATCTTCAACGTATTGAGGGATTTAGGCACCGTATTTTAGAACATCCTACAAAAGTACCGTCATTCATTACTGGAAATGAAACTGAATTTCAATTACTAGCTCAAAAACCCAATCTGACACCAGAAGAAGCAATCCAGCACCTCTCCATCACTTATCCTGATATTTTGTTTGGATTACATATGGCAAAAAAAGCAGAAATCTGGAAAGATGGAGAACAACTAACCAATACGCCATGTTTTAATATTTCTGTCCTCAAAGCGACAGGTGCGGGTGACAGTTGGCATGCTGGTTTTCTAACAGGATGGCAATTAGGTCTGTCAATCCCAGAAACCACAGTATTTGCAAATGCAGTAGCTGCTTATCAGATATCAACAGGGGAAATTGGGACATTAAAGGATGTCATCGATTTTGCTAAAACATCATCTTGTTATGATTTTGCTACGTGATAATGATGATTTCTTACAGAAAAATAATTGCTCGTGTTGAATAACATTATTTCGTGGAGTAAAGGACTTTCCCTCTACACATTGTAATGAGAACATCTAAATTTGAATCAAGAACAACAATATCAGCTACACATCCAGGAGCTAAGCGACCATAATTTGATAGTTTCATTGCCTCTGCTGGATTTGATGTTGCCATTCTTATGGCATCTTTCAGATCTACGCCTAAATTTGTAACTATATTCTTGATTGCAACATCCATTCTCAAAGTACTACCGGCTAGTCTCCCAGTGGTCTCTATTCGACTTATTCCGTCCTTGATAATGGTTCTTAACCCACCTAGTTCGTATTCCCCGTCTGGGAGACATGTTCCCGCAATAGCATCAGTTATTAAGATTATTTTCTCAGTCCCTTTCATTTTAATTATTGCATTTATAACTTCTGGATGAAGGTGAATCATGTCTGCAATCATTTCTGCGTATAAATCATCTCGTACAAAGTATGCACCTACTATCCCCGGTTCTCTATGGTGAAAAGGTCTCATTCCATTAAAAAGATGGTTACAGATGGTTACACCAGCGTTAAATCCTAATATTGCTTCTTTGTAGGTAGCATTCGTATGTCCAGCAGCAACTATTATTCCCTTTTCCTTTACATACTTAATTAATTCCAATGCTCCAGGAAGTTCTGGTGCAAGAGTAATTCTTCTTATATTATTTCCAGAATTTTCTATTAGTTCCATTAGTTCTTTAATATCTGGATTTCGGGCAAAATCCACATTTTGCGCACCTACTTCTTTCCCCTTGCCTATGTAGGGGCCTTCTAAGTGAAGTCCTAATATCTCTGCTCCATTCACCCCTCTTTTAATAACTGATTTTAGAACATTACATATTTTTAACAAAACTTCCTGGGATTGGGTCACAGTCGTTGGTAAATAAGACGTAACACCATGTTTTAATAAAGATTTGGACATTTGAGCAAAGCATGATTCTTTACCTGAAGTACTATCACAACCATGATATCCATGTATGTGAATATCAATGAATCCCGGAGCAGCTATAGTATTAGGGTGATATAGCACATCCATGTTTTGTGGTATCTCATTCGACGGTATTATCTTCTTTATTATATCTTTCTCAACAATAATGGCGACGTCCGTGAGTTCTTTTGTAGGTGTAAGTACTCTGTCTGCTTTCAAAGCGATTTGTCCCATTTTATTGCTTCCTTTAAGTATTGGTAAACTCATTCTTGCTAAGAGTTGACTGGATTGAGATCTTCCTTATTTTGTAACACATCTTTAACTATTGTAATAAATACTTTTCCAGAATTTCCCAGATCATTTCAAGAGGATATGACCATCTACACCAGATTTGACCAACCTTAGCAGCTCTTATTCACCAAACTCTTGTCATTCATCAAATAACGGTTAAATGGTATTGCTTTTTCCTTCACTTGTAAAATTATACCTATAAGTTTTTATGTTTAATTGTATCTTCTGGGGTTAATTTTAACTACTCTGAAATAGTATTAAAACCTACAATTTAAGTGAAAAATCATGACATCTGATCAATACTTTGAAGCAATAGAGGTTGTTCTTAAAAAAATTCGTGTAACTCAATCTGAACAGATTAAAAAGGCTGCTCAGGTCATGGCGGATTCCATTGCACAGGGAGGAGTCGTTCACATGTTTGGTAGCGGACATTCAGTTATACCAGTCCTTGATATATTTCCCCGTTACGGTAGTTATCCTGGTTTCCATCCTCTGCTTGATCCACGGTTGATGTGGTTCAATATCATCGGACCTGGAGGAGTTCAGGAGTTACTTTGGCTTGAACGACAAGAAGGTTATGCTGAAATCCTTCTCAAACGTAATAAGATTAATGACAAGGATGTTATGTTGGTATTCTCTCATGGGGGCATTAATGCTGTACCTGTTGAGATGGCACTAGGTGCCAAGAGATTAGGCCTCTTTGTAGTCGCTGTTACATCTATGGAAAATCAACAGAAGGTTTCTACTACTCACCAAGGAAATAGGTTGTGTGATATAGCAGATATCACCATTGATAATTGTGTACCAGCTGAAGATGCACTGGTCAAAATAGATGGGCAGCGAGAACCCGTTGCAGCTGGTTCAACGATAGCTATAGTTGCTATCTCCATGGCATTGGTAGCCGAAATAGCAAAAATCTTAATTGATAAAAAAATGTCATTAAAAGTGTTTGTTTCTCCAAATGTTGGTGAAATACCTAAGACTCATAATGAAGAAGTATTTGAAGCTTACAGTAAAATGATGAGAGAGAAGGATGGTTGAAAATGGCAGATTTCTTTCCTATTTCTGTATGGTATGGCGAAAATAAAGCACGTGCTCCAATGTTATCTCACCCTACAGAAGAAAGTCATAAAATTGCCAAAAGAGATATCGAGAATATGAAAAAACTTGGTTTTAACTCAGTGAAATTTTGGGTTGACTGGTTAACCGTAGAACCTGAACCAGGGGTCTGGAACCTTAGTTTCATCGATCCACTTATGAAATTGGCGGAGAAAAATGAATTAAAAGTAATCATGCAGCTGTACTTAGACTCAGCACCAAACTGGATAGCTTCTCTCTATCCTGATTCACGTTTTCAAGCACAAAACGATGATATGATCGATTCACAAGCCTCACCAGGATTTTGCTTAGATCATCCAGATGTTAGAAAAGAGGCAACAATCTTTATGCAAAAAGTGGCTGAACAAGTAAAAAAGCATCCAAGTTTTTACGGATGGGATGTTTGGAGTGAACCTCATATTCTCAGCTGGACTTGGCTCGACTGGCTTCCAAGTGGGGTTGGTTGGTTTTGTTATTGTCAGCATAGTCGTGAAAGATTCCGCAATTGGTTGAGGAAACGTTACGATAACATAAGAAACCTGAATAAATCTTGGTATCGTGCATATAGAGACTGGAATGAGGTTATTCCACCAAAGTATGTTACATTATCAACTTGGCGAGATCTTATAGACTGGCAACTATTCAACATAGATAAATTAGCTGAGGATTTGAAGTGGCGAGCTCAGACTGTTAAAAAAGTTGATTCTGAACATGTGGTTACGAGTCATGCTGCCATAAGTTCAGTTTTTGTGCCTCCTTTAAATTGGTATGGTAATCCTGATGATTGGGAGATGGCAAAACAGGTTGAAGTTTGGGGAACATCTCTCTATCCAAAGCACATCGGTTGGAATAATCCCCTAGATTCAGCTCAACGTGGAATATCTTTAGATGCTACTCGTTCCTCATGTAAAGATCAGGGAATAGATTATTGGCTTGGGGAACTTCAGTGTGGAGATGGTGTAACAGGGATTCGCTTTGGAGAGCCTGTGACCCCCCAAGATGTCCAAATGTGGGCTTGGAGTGCCATAGCTAGGGAGGCGAAAGGTTTGAACTACTATGCATGGTATCCTATGAGCTGCGGGTATGAAACCTCAGGATTTGGTATGATAAACTTAGATGGGAGTATTACTGATCGAGCTAAGGCAGCAGGAGAAGTTGGAAGAATAGTTACAGAAAATATGGATATTTTTCGGAATACAAAGTCCCCAAAGGCTGAAATTGGGATTGTGTACAATATATATTCATATATCATGCTGACCTGTTCTAGGGAGCAATCTAATGATATTGTGGCCTCTTCGATGACAGGTATTTATCGTGCCCTAATGGAGGAGAACATTCCAGTTGATTTTATTCACATCAATGATTTTGTAAAGGGCAACTTGAAGAATTATCGTCTAATTTTCATGCCTTTTTCCATCATGATGACAGCAGAGATAGCTGAAGGGGTGAAGAAATTTGTACAACATGGAGGAAAATTAGTAGCGGAAATCCGTCCAGCGTGGAGTGATGAGAAAGGGCAATCTGCTGAAGTGATTCCAGGTTTTGGTCTTCAAGAAGTTTTTGGTTGCAAGGAACGTTGGATTCGTGAGAGGAAGAAGACTAAACTTCTTGTAGGATCAACACAGGAGATTTCGACCTTTTTTTCAGAAAAGAAAGAGATCTTTGGGTCAGTTTACGAGGAGGCTTTTGGACAATTGAAGGATACTGCTAAAATCTTAGCAAGTTTTGAAGATGGTTCGCCCGCAATGATAATCAACAGTTATGGCAAGGGTGAAGCGATACTAATTGGTTCATTGATAAGCATGACTTATGAAAAGGATAGAAATGAGGAAAACGGAAAGTTCCTTAAAAATCTCTTTAAATGGGCTGATGTTGAACCCCCAATGTACATCAAAGGAGGAAACAAAGTAGAGGGGAGGATCTTAGAAGGTTCAGGATACAAGCTTTTATTTGGTTTCAATCATGGTGACCAAGCTGAGTTAGCTTTTCATATCCGTATTCCTGAAGAAAAATACAAAGTATTAGATATTCCTAGTCAAACAGAAGTAAAATGGAGTTATGAAAACGGACTGAGGATCCAACGGGAGTTGAAGTCACAGGAAGTCTGTGTACTAAAGATTGAATGGATTTAATTATTGAAGAAGGTAATTAATCTAATATTCTAAATACTTGGGAAAAGACTTGTCTCCTGATACTAACCTTGAGAACGAATTGTTTGCTATTGGGGTCGATGTCGGAGGAACCAAGATTTCTTCTGCCATAATTAATTCAAAAGGAAAAATAGTATTCCGAATTGAAGAACCTACTATTCAGGGAGATACAACAGATTTAATGTCACAGATTGCAAAGCTGATACAAAAAGGACTGGACAGGTCAGAAACAAATGGATTAAAAATTAAAGGAATTGGGATTGCTTGTGCCACACTCGTGGAAAAATATGACGATAAAATTGAGTGGGAGACGAACATCCCACAAATCCAAGGTTCTGTATTAACAACATGGCTGCAAGAAAATCTCGGTAAATCACTCCCGATATTTGCAGTACATGACCATGTTACCCCCATACTTGGTGAAGAATGGGTAGGTGTTGCCCGTGAAGCGAAAAATGCTATTTATATCATTTTGGGAACAGGTATCGGAAGCAGTATTCTTTTAGATGGAAAACCGTACGATGGAGTTGGGGGGCTTGCGGGGTCAATAGGATGGACGTTACTTGGCCCCAGCTTCATGGATAAGGTTTATGATGAAGGATGTTTTGAGAGCTTCTGTTCTGGCACTGGTATTGCAAGGCGAGTCATTGAAGAAATACGTAGAGGATCTAAAACTATCTTGATGGATATGGTGAACAACGATATTAATATGATAACCTCTGAATTGATTTTTGAAGCCACAAGGAAGGGTGACCCACTTGCTTTGAAGATAGTGCAAGAAACCGCGGTATACCTAGGTATTGTTGTATCAAACCTCATTAGCACCTTAGCTCCAGAAATAGTTGTCATTGGGGGAGGAGTGGGCCAGTCTGCTGAGCTATTTTTGGATCGTGTCATTGAGATTGTGACCAATTATTCTCAGCGTTATTTAGCAAAAAAGGTTGAGAAGGGAGAAATTAGAATATTGTCTTCTTCACTGGGTGGTGACGCCTCATTGTATGGAGCAGCGAAACTAGTGTTCATGTTTACAGATGAATAACTCTTTAACTGAGTGATTTTCTCCATAATAATTTCAACAGCTATTATGGAGTTATTCACAGAAAAAATTTCATTACCACAACAAACTGATTAATATTAGTATTGTTCGATTTGCTATTATAGGAGTGAATCACTCTTTATCACTTTAATTGCCTATTTAAAATAGAGAATGGAGAACATGATTGAAATTAGAATGGTACGAGCAGAGAAAAAGGATGCTGAGGAGCTCGCGTCAATATCAAAAAAAGCTTATGAAAGTGACGTTGAAGTGGGCGCGCCTGGGCCTGGAGGGCCTCCAGGATATGACTCTCCATCATCCCACCAACGATTTATGCAATTTATGGATTACTTCAAAATACTCTTAGATGATAATATTGTCGGTGGTATTTTCGCTAGGTCTGGGGGAAAAAAACATCATGTATTAGAAGGAATTTTTGTAGATCCTCCTCACCATAACAAAGGTATTGGTACCCAAGCAATGGAATTACTTTGGGGATTGTATCCCGATGTCCAAATTTGGACATTAGGCACTCCTGAGTGGAATGTGAGGACAAGGCACTTCTACGAGAAGCTAGGGTTTATACAGGTTGGATGGGAAAAGGGAGATTCCAATTGGAGAGGAGTTTGGTATCAGAAAGTAATGGACTCATCGTCACCTTACGAGATGACAAAAATAGGGGAATTAAAAGATGGATTGAAGGATATTACAGTAGAGGGGGTTATTCTTACAATAGCATCATCTAGAAAAGTGACCTCCCGATCTACAGGAAAAATACTCAATGTAGCTAACGCAGAACTTGGTGATGCGACGGGTAAAATCGTTTTAGTATTGTGGAGCGAACAGATTTCACAGGTGAAAGTTGAAGATAGAGTAAGGATTGAGTTTGGTTATGTAAATTCATATAGGGGAGTAAATCAATTAAATATAGGCTGGACAGGACGACTCATTACTTTACTTTGAGCTTCTTATATTTTATCGAAGACTTGATGATTCTTTATTTCTTCCAATCGAAAATAACGCCAATATATTCATCTTTATTGTTTTTTAACCCCTCATACGCTTCTTTACACTTCGAGGGGGATAATACATGAGTAATAAGGTTAGAAACTTTTAGTTTGTTTCCTTGGATAAATTTGAAGATAATCTCTAAATTCCTTTCAATAGAATGTTTGGATATTGTATTTCTCTTGACAGGAAAACGCCATTCTAATGCTCCCTTGATTGTTATACAACCATGTGTCATGAGATGGCTTCGATTGAGAAAGTCCGTTAAATTAGTTTGATATTCTTCCCTTGGACTTCCAAGCAGGATAAGTTCTCCTAATACACCAGCACACGTAATTGCTTGTTCAGCAACTGATGGCAGCCCAGTGGCTTCAATTACAGAGCTACACATCTCCCCATTAGTAATAGCATATATTTCTTTATTTATGTCCTCTTCCAAGGGATTTATAGTATGTTTTATACCACATTTTTTAGCTAAGTCAAGTCTTGATTGAGAAATGTCAATTCCAATCACTTCACATCCCTGAAGTGCGAATAATTGTGCTGATAAATTACCAACCAACCCTAACCCGAATATAGAAACATAATCACCAAGTTCAGCTTGTGATACGCGATTTGCAGTTATCGAAACTGCAGCCATCCTAGTAATAACAGCTTCCAAACTATCTAGACCATCTGGTACTGGAAGAGTAAGTACAGATGTTAAACCATGGCTAGTATGCTTACCAAAGGTGAATACACGATCACCTATCTTTAATTGTTTTATGGCTTTACCCATTGCTATAATTTTTCCGATAGATCCATACCCAGGGACAAAAGGTAAAGGAGCCCACGATTCTATACCCTTAAGTATTGCTAGCTCTGTCCCAGTACTGACAATACTGAACTCTGTTTCTATTGCTATATCTGTCTTTCCCAAATCTGTGATATCAAACTCAAACTCTTCTAGTTCTATTATATCAGGTGAAGGGAATATTATATGTTGAGCTTTCATTTTTCAACCACTTTAAACAATTATTTTACAGAAATCCTTTTAAGATCTTATGATATTGGTAATCCTTTTTACAAGATGTTCCATCACAATTTGGGCTAATTCTGGAAATAAATAGATTTGTCCATCTTCTTCAAATTGTCTCAAACACCGTTCTAGTCCTACCTTTCTCAACGGTTCATAACGTTCTCCACCAAATTTGAGGTAACCTCCTAATCCTCCTAAAATAGGCCATTTTTTCAAAGCAGCTCCTATATCTGTTTTAATGAATTTATTCATTTGGTAGAACTTCCCATAATCGATTCCACTATATAATGTCGCAATTGAGTGTTCAATAGTATCTGCATGCCCTCCTGTTTGTACTGCAGTCAAATAAGCGTCATGAGTTTCAGTAGAGAAATCTTGTGATTGAAGGACTTCATGAATATCTACCTCATATGTGTTTATAAATTTTAAATCAGACAATCTGAATTTAGTTTTTAACTCGTCCCAAATAGAGAATTTATCAACTCCATAATTACCACCATGACCATTTATAATGATGATTCTAGAAAATTCAATACCTATTTCTTGAAGAACCTTACAATGGTATTCTATAAAAGCTACACAATTATTCACACATTCTTCCATTGGTATATAAGCAGGACTCCAATCTAATGCTATATCCCCAACTTGATCAGTAGTATACGGTATGTGAGCTACAAATTTGGCTCCAGATCGTTCTGATACATGATAAGCTACGAAACTAGCACAGCGACTATCATTATCAGGAGATAATGCAGGTCCATGACCTTCACAGGGATTTCCCATCGAGAAAATTAATGTATTTGAACTAGCCAGCTCAAACGGCCCCCAATCACCCATTTTTCCTTTTAGATTTAAAAAATCGCTCATTGTTGATCGTTCCTTTTCTTTATAGAATCAAACACATAAATAACCTTTCTTTTTTTATCATAGACTGGATATAAAACTAATTATCCCAATAGTGGCTATTATTACTCCTAGAAATCTTACTGTTAGAGTTTTTTTATCAAAGGGTTCTTGAAGAGCGTTCAGGAGAGTTTCATTTTGTGCGACGAGAAACATGAAAATAAATACAAAAAGACCTTCTAAAGCAGTAATAGCTTCAGTAATAGTTAATGATTCCCCTATAGCGAGAGTAGTGGTAATATCTGCTATCATTATCAGTATCACATATATTGTGGCCTGTAAAACCAGTTTTGGTTTTCCAAGAGTTTCCTTTAAGTGTCTTTTATCTCCAATCTTCCTATTTAATAAGGGGTAGGTCAGGAGAGTAGCAATTAATAGAAATGTCAATCGGAATACAAGTTGAGTGAGAACATTGATCTGATTGCTAAGTAGGCGAATAAATGCATTTCCTATTGCAAAAAAAGTAACAGCAACTAGGAACCACCCCGAACCACTGGATTTAAACAGGATTATTTCCTTTAATTTCAACTCTTGTTGCCATGATACCAGTAGAACCCCAATGAACACTATAAAAATAAAAAGGTACGAGTTGAAAGGAAAACGCTCATTTAAGAACATCCATGCTAAGAAAAGACTAACAATTACTCTTGATGAAACAATTACTCCTCCAGCAGAAACATTTCCCTCATGTAATCCAATAAAAAATGCGATCAATCCAGTGAAAATCGCCATTGCAGAACAAAATATAATGAAAATATTGTTAATGGATAAATTTACATTTAATTCGGAACCAAACACTAAGAGACTTGGTAAGTAGATAATTAACAAGAGAATGTAGTTTATTGTTATCTGAAGAAATAACATGTGTATTGGATTTTTAATTTGAGCAAGAACTAACTTACTATATACAAAACTTATCGAAATAACAATAGTTCCAATGAAGGCTAATGATATGAAAAATGGATCCATTAAGACGTTCCTTCTTGAAAAACAGTTTGGGTATAGTCAAAAGTACTTAGAGGTGGTTTATTTAAATTTCTGAAACTACCAGTTTTTTGATTTAAAAATTCTATAAACTAGAATTCTCCACTCAAATTTATTGATTTGCCAATAAAGATATTCTTATATGGATATTTACATTTTTTTGTATATTTGATACATTATGCGTGTTCAGTACTTTATTGAAACCCTTGAGAAAGAGAAATTGTTCCAAATCCTCAATTATGATTTATTTTATGAAATCGATCCAGAGAAAGGATTATTCAGATCAAAACAAAAAATCACAGTGAGAAATATATCGAATAAAGATATTAAAGAAATCGAAGCCATTTTATACAGAGATCTAGTGATTGACTCTATCATCATTAAAGACCTTACCACTGACAAAATACTTAACCATAAATATATAATTACTCAATTTGAAGACCAATTTATACGTTACGAAGGATTTGAGGGAATTCTATATCAATTTATCAAAATTAATTTTGAACAAAATTGCATTAAACCTAACCAAACACTTTCAATTTATTTAAACGTTCATATGGCCGCTGATGAAATAAACAAAAGTAATCCAGAGTATATGTGGTCTTTTGTGGTTGATCCGCTAGTAAGTTATGCTATTGAGCCTTTTAGTGGTCATTATTTTCATGTACTTTATGGAGAACCTTCGGCACCTTTTGATCTCACAATAAAGTATCCTGAAGGAAATTATTCTTGTGTCCCTGGTTTATTAAAATCTACTAAAAAGGAAAACGGATTTATTCTTGACCATTACCGAAGTAAAACTCCTAATATCCCAGCATTTTCAGTTGCACCTTATCAGAAATTTAGTCAAAGCAAAAATGGTTTGAGTGTTGATTTTTACATTTATCCTGGGTTGTCTTTAGATAAAGATCTATTACATTCTCTTATCCATATCGTACAGCTATTTTACGAATACTTTGGTGATAATGGAACAAAAACATACAAGTTTGCGACTGTGGGAGCATATGATTCAACCATCGGAGGTGCAGAAAACAAGGGGAATACTATCTACTTCGATACTAAATTCTTGAATGAACCCTATATGGCAGGAATATGTGCTCATGAAATTTTTCATAATTGGAATTTATTCTATGTTTACTTTTCTGGTAATCTCTTTGAGTGGTTCGCTGAGGGAGGAGCGAATTTCATTACCGCTTGGGCAATGGAAAAAATTGCAAATGTGAATGTAGGTGCCCTTGCAAGGAGATTTTTTATAAATAGCTATATTGAAAGTAAAGGTTTCAAGACTGATAAAACTCTGTCAAATGTTGACAAAATTGGTGGAATAAAGGAAAATTTTGCTCTAATATATTATTATGGCGCTCTAGTATGGGAACAATTAAGACAAAAAATTGGAGACAATGCGTTTTTTAATGGATTGGGACGTTTTTTCAGAGAATATGGTTATAAAAATGTGACTTATGATGAACTCTTTGTATGCTTAGAAAAGGAAACTTCAGTCAATATTATAGAATATTTAGACCCCTGGATTAACCAAGTTCCAAAAATCGATATTTCTATTACTAGTGTCGATTCACAAGAAACGAAGGATAATTTTATAACAAAAGTCGGAATAAAGGTTGAATCAGAACAAAATATAGAATTGATAACTGATATTGGGTATCGGACTTCTCCAGAAGGCGAGTTGTTTATTAAACCTGTTACTTTCACAAAAAAGGGATCGCAAATCATAGGGTTTGAATCTACTCGAAAACCCGTTTTTATTCAAATAGATCCCCTCTTTAGAGTCCCTCAAATAGATCTAGAAGATTGTATCTGGATCGGTAATGGAAAATAGAAGTGAAGACCAGATAATTTCACACTTTTAAACGGTATATGGAGTTTTGAAAAGTGAATGGAAAAAATACGGTTCAAATGATGATATGGGAGTTAGAAAGGGGTTTTCAAAGACTAGTACATGATTTGAATGAAATTTCGAAGGAAGAAGCACAGTGGAGGCTTACTCCTCATTCCAGAACTTTAGAAATCATTAAACAGTGGAATGAAAAAGGAAATGAATGGGTTTCAGCCCAAACATTGGATCCCGTTTCTACTATCGAATATAAGGTCATTCATATAGCACAATGTAAGCAGATGTATGACGAATATGCTTTCAGGGAAGGTACTTTGAACTGGAACGACCTTAAAAGTCCCGAATGGCCAGACTGTATTGCTTACTTACAACAAACTCAGACCCGATTAATAGACAGTATTAAGAATCTATCTGATGGACAATTAGAGGAGTTAGTTTCTACTAATTGGGGGGAATTATGGCCAATAAAACAAATAATCTCAACGATGATTTTTCATGATACTTATCATTTTGGTCAGATTAATACGATAAGAAATCTCTATAAAATAATGAATAAAGATAACCCAAATTTATTACACAAGGAGATGTAGCATGTACTTACAAGGTGTGAATATTGGTGGTTATTTTTCTCAAGCGGACGAATTTAATGAGGAACATCTAAATACATTCATAACAGTTGATGATATAGAAATTATTAAAGGATGGGGGTTTAATATCATTAGACTGCCCGTTGATTACTTTTTCTTTGAAACTGGTGAAAAACCATTTTATTATTTAGAAAATAGACTGAAATTGATAGATCGAGTGGTTAACTGGACTCATCAAAATAATATTTTTCTTATTTTAGATTTACATAAAGCCCCAGGACATACTTTCGATGTTAGAGAAAGTGAAAACAATGACCTATGGGATAAGAACTCTGAGAATCGTAAAAGATTTCTCAAAATTTGGGATATGCTTTCTAAAAGGTATCAAACATCAAAAAATGTTATGTATGAGATCATGAATGAACCAATTGCACCAGAAGACTCAGATTGGTATGAATTAGTGAAAGAGGTACTTCCTACAATTAGGAAAAATGATACAAACAGTTATATCATCGTTGAATCAAATCTTTGGGGACAAGCTTCAACTTTTAAGAATATGAGGAAATTTCCTGATGAGAAAATTGTTTATAGTTTTCATTTTTATGAACCACATGTGATAACTCATCAGATGGCTGAATGGGTTCCTTTTGTTTATAATAATATCTATAGAAGGTATGTAAAATATCCAGGAAGGCCTGAGGGTTTAGCAAACATGAAGGAGGAGGTTGCCAGAGTCTCCCCTCAATTTGCTTCATTTTTTGAGAGACAGGATATAGAATGGAATAAACTAGAACTCGAAAAGCTAATTTCTCCTGTCTTAGCTTTTAGAGAGAAGTATAAAGTCCCAATTTTATGTGGAGAGTTTGGTTGTGTGGTAAAAGCTGATCAAGAAACCCGAAAGAATTGGCTTACTGACTTAATATCCATTTTTCGTAAATATCAAATTTCTTATACTTATTGGAGTTATAAAAACATGGATTTTGGCATTTATGATTTTACTAAAAAATATGCAGACAATCCTAACTATTCAAAAGAAAGATTGGATGAAGAAACTCTAAAAGCTCTTCAGGGGGGAATACCTGATAAGTAATTAAATGTAAATTTCAGAAAAAAAATTCGGATAAGAAAGTGGATTTTATTTAGCCTTCTTTTTTATCAAAATAACAAGTAAAGAACAAATAAGTAAAAAAAGTACTAATCTGAAGAGTAAGGTTGAGGAAGGTGAGGGGCCCTGAATTGTAAAAGGCTGATCAGAAGTATCCATAACAAAGAATCCGAATGAATCTAAAGCAATTACCCTCACTAAAAAAGAAGATCCTAGCGGGACATAGCGGGTATCCCATCGAAAGCTTGCAATCAAAAAATTAGTGCCAAGTAGAATCCATGTACTACCATTATCCGATGAGAAATAGATTGAATAGGTAATATCATGTCCTAAATCATCTTTAGAGGGAGTCCAATCAATTACAATGTCAGCTGTTAGTGTTTCTCCCCCATTGGGGAAATTAATCGTTGGTTTTGATAAATGGTGAGGATAATTAAGAGGGTTTGAGTCAACAGTACCAGGATAACCAATAATCAGATATGGCTCATTACTCGTCCAATTATACCAATGATTGGATGAAAAAGAATTATTTAAACCATTATCCATAGCTTGAGAATCTGTTGGTTGACCATTGTCTTTGAAATCGTTCCATTTTATCAAATTACCTCTTGATTCATATGCACACCAAACACCACTATGTGAATTATTGTAAAATACATTGTTGATAATCGTATTGTTATTGACTGTGTTGGGGAAATTTAAGTTATTAGATCCTAAACGGATGCCGTTATTGGTCGTGGTGATCGTATTGCCAGTAATAACATTATTATCAGAAAATCTAAGATAAATTCCCTCATTATTATTCTGAATTAGATTATTAGAAATATGTGCGTTTTCAACATTGTATAAGTTTATTCCGGCTGCCCCTCCATTTAATGAACAGTTGGTAATATTAAAATATACCATTGTATTTCTAATACTGATTAAATCAATTGATTTTGGGCCGTTCATTGATAACTCTTCTATAATATAGGGGTTTGGGAAGGTTCCATTTCCTGGCCAGTTTTCATCCCTTATTAACATATTAAAATCGTTATTTCCGTCAATCGTAATCTGATGAATGTCAAAGTCAGTATAGTAGTAGTTAAGTGTTGAATTCTGATGGGATTGAGATATGAGGTTATTGTTTGAATCATAAACGGTCATAAATTCTAATACATACAGAGTACCTCTTGGAATACTGGGATATAATGCGTAAGCATCTATAGAAAATGAGATGTTTCTCGTTCCCTCCGTCCAATCACTCCTTTTAACCTTAGTAATAGAAGTTTCTGAATACATATCACGTAGAACGATTTCTATTTTATATCTTGCTTCTTTTGTGAAATTAATTTCTATGTTAATTATCAGCTCATCAAATCTCCCATCTCCATCTGTATCAACTCCTTGATCACTGTAGGTTCCTGTTAAGAACGCTGTAGGTGGATCAAACTCAGTATAGTTGTATAAACGAGTTTCATATGCATCAAATCTCCAATTAATTTCATTATAACTAGGAGGAGGAGTTCTTATACAGATATAATCGATCACGAACGATGTATTTTGGTAGAGGCCAAAATTTATATTATCAATATCAAAAGAAAAAGAAATATTTCGGAGGCCATCCTCCCAGTGGTCCATATATAATTCTTGATTGTAATTCTTCCCATCCTTTGAGCTCAACTCGATGTATAAGTTGTAGAGTCCAGAATAGGTAACATTAATCTCCACATCGAATACCAGTTGATTGAACTTCCCATCTCCATCTGTATCTACTCCTCGATCACTGTAGGTTCCTGTTAAAAAAGCTACAGGTGGATCAAACTCTGTATAATTGTAGATACGGGTGGTATAAGGGGAATAAACCTCAGTAATTAAGTTTCCGTCCTGAATAAGTTGAATAGAATTCACGTTATATGAAGTGTTTAATTGGTGAGAATATAGTAGAATTATTTCTAAATCAAACGATATAGAAACGACATGGATTCCAACATCATAGTCCTCTTCACTCCCCTCCCATAATGTAATATCGTTTTTGGTAGAGCTTAATTCGAGGTTAACATAATACGATCCTGCTAAGGTGACATTAATCTCCACATCGATTACCAGTTGATTGAACTTTCCATCTCCATCTGTATCATCTCCTCGATCACCGTAAGTTCCCGTCAAAAACACTGCAGGGGGATCAAAATCAGTATAATTGTAAATTCTTGTAGTATACATATCAGTAAGGAAATGGTGATTAATGTGGAAGTCCCATACAATATAAGCAATATAAGCTAGATTTACAGAATAAGGACCATTAAGTTTTGTTGCATAGAAATTTGACGTTGTAATATTGACCCTAACAGTTTCTATACCAATAGATAAATGCCCATGCCAGTCCACTGAGAAGTTTTGGTCTTCTACAAATATATTGCTTGATTCTAGAACAAGTCTCAAGTAATAATAATCTTCTTGTCTGACTTGAATTGTTACTTCTATTGTGATCTCATTAAACAAATTATCTCCATCAGTATCATATCCTTCATCTGAAAACCCTATAATGATCGCAGAAGCTTCTTCAAACTCATTGGCGTTATAAGCTTGAGAAGTAATATACATTAAAGTTAAATTGAAACCCTGATAAGCATAATTTGTCGATACAGACACCCACACCTCATAATAGCCATCTGAGCCACTAGCATTGATTGGTTGTCCATTAAAAAAAAGGGAAATGTTATTATCAGAAGGTGCTATTGTAATCTTTTCTATGCCAAGACATTGGCCATTATTGCCTTTCAGAACCCCAAGTAAATACATTGATTGAGTAATACTAGTGAGGCTTATGTTACTTATCACCAAGTAATCATATAAGCCATTACCATCATCATCGACGGGAGAATCAACCCATGAAGCATTATTGAAGAGTGAACTTTTTGGTTCTTGAATTGACGTGTATTTGAATTTAGATTGGTCTCTCAAGGTTTTTAGGAAAAAACTTTTGTCATTTATTTGAGACTCTGGTTCTATAATCCAGTTATTCAATCCTAATACAAGTACCAGCAATACTAAAATTGAAAATAATGGCTTCACTGTTCTCTCATCATACTTGATTGATGAAGATTATTCTCAATTTCTTATGTTAATTGCTTATAAAGATTCTATATTTGTTAAAAATTAATCATTACTAAAATTTCCCTTCAAATCCAGTCTATTAACTGACTAAGTGAAAGAACATCAGCATTTAGAATCCTTTATTTTCGATTACCTGCCGATACCAATGAGCACTTTTCTTCCAAATACGTTCCTGGGTGTCAAAATCTACACGAATTAAGCCGAATCGTTTACTATAGCCATGAAACCACTCGAAGTTATCCAAAAGACTCCAAATAAAGAATCCTTTAAGATTCACTCCTACCTTGATAGCTCTATTTGCTTGCATAAAGTGTTGTCGTAAATAATCCACTCTATCAGTATCGTACACTAAATTATCGATTATCTTATTATCTTTGCCTGCCATGCCATTCTCTGTTATGTATATTTCAGGAGGGTTGTATTCTTCGTCCACTCTCTTCAAAATATCATATAGGCCATCAGGATAAATCTCCCAGTTCATTTCAGAACATTCCATCCCTTCCTGAGGAGGATTTACTTGAATATCTCGAGCCTGGAGCTTTTTTGCAAATGATGCATCATCAGTTATCTCTTCTGGATTATTAAAACCAATTCGTATCCTAGTATAATAATTTATTCCAAGAAAATCCAATGGGAGTACGGATTTTAATAATGATGTCTCACCTTGTGGGAATGGGAATTTAAACATCCGCTCATAATTTTCAATTAAATCACTAGGATAAGATCCCAATAGTACTGGCTCCAAATATAACCTATTTGCTTCAGAATCGACAATGTGAACCAGTGCTTGATCACTTGGGTGTTCTGATATAGGATAAACTGGTAGAAGGTTGATTCCTATTCCAATCTTTCCTCCATTTGAATGATCTAAATCCCGATAAGCTTGGATTGTCTGAGCATGGGCTTTGTACACGTTCTGCAGTTCAACAATTGCATCAGTTCTTCTTTCTGATTCCCCTTTATTAATTCCGAAGGTTTTCTTAAACCCCTCGGTATTGGGATGATGACCTACAAAGACTTGAGGTTCATTGAAAGTAATCCAATGTTTAACACGATCACCAAACTGTTTAAAAACATAATTGGCATATCCTACAAAAGCCTCAACAACTTTTTCACTCTGCCAACCATCATGAGCGGTGTACAGCTTTAAAGGTAAATCCCAATGATAAAGAGTGGCAAATGGAGTAATCTCATTCTCAATTAACTCATCAATAAGATGATCGTAGAATTTTAAACCTTTTGAATTAGCTTCACCTTCTCCTGTGGGAAAAATACGAGGCCATGAAATGGAGAAACGGTAAGCATTAAGGCCAAGTTGTTTCATTAATTTAACATCAGTTGAATAACGGGAATAATGGTCACAAGCAACATCGCCAGTGTCACCATTTTCAATTGTTCCAGGTGTGTGGCAAATTTTATCCCAAATAGATTCTCCTTTCCCATCTTTATTCCACGCTCCTTCAACTTGAAAGGAGCTAGTTGCAGCTCCAAAGAGAAAATCGTTTGGAAATAGAATAGAATTCGACATATTAGTAATATCCTTAATTTTCTGTTTCAAAAAAGAATTGAAATATTAAAATCTTATTATAATGAAGAAACAATATTGTATTAAAAAAATATCAGTTATATTTCTTCTCAAGTTGAGAGATATTGTTCTGTAACTCAAACCTTGCCCATTGTATTATTTTCATAGCTTTACTCCCATAATACCCTCTGCTAATTGCTTCAATGACCATTATTAGAAAGAGGTAGACATTATACAGGTGCCTTCGTTGTTCTAAATTATCTGTAAATTCAAATTTTTCGTTTGTTTCAGTCTCAAAGCCTTTAAGAAAAGCTTGATTACTTGGTGCATGCATAAATTCGTATTCAATGAGTGGATCACCCCAGAGAGCTCGTTCACAATCAATTATTCCCTCAATAGAATAATATCCTTGCTCTTGTTCAATTATGAAGATATTTCCTTCCCATAAATCCCAATGCACTAACTGAGGTACTTTCACATCATCTAGAAGTTTAGCTTTGTTCTCAACCAACCTCATAATATGCTTGGAGGATCGGGGAATCTCTGCATTTAATTCAATTCCATCATCTAATACGTTTTTAATCATATTTACAAATGTATTTTTCCAGCTTTTATTGTAAGACTTCTTCTTATCAGTGAAATATCCAAAATGGTTCCCAATAACTGAATTAATTTGTGCTGCATAAATACCCGTTTTATATTTTAACTGATCATTCTGTTCATGGCTAAGATTGCTTTCAATTTTATCCCAAGGAATACCTTTTAACTTCTCCATAATTAAATAATCTCGATTTATTATATCATGTTTAAAATTATAGCTTAAAATTTCTGGTACTGGCACCTCTGTTTTTTCTTTTAGAATCTTGTATACTTGAACCTCCGTTTTCATTATATTCTTTTCATAAGTTAATATTTTTATTTCAGATAGAGGTGCAACTTTCATTACAACTTCTTGACCAAGATCAGGTAGTTCAATTGAATAAGCAGTATTAAACCTCCCATCTGTGAGTTCTATGATTGATCCAAGATTAGTAGTACTAAATGAGGATTCAATAATCTGTTGGATCTCAGTGAGTGTTAAAGGTTTTTTTGATTTACTTTTCATACTCAACCACATAGTTAATATCCAATCAATTACGCTTAGGTAAAACTGATTTGGAAAATTATCTCCCCAGACCAGTGGTCAAATCTATAATCTGTTCTTTCTGTTTTTTTGTAAGCTTTATAATAGGAGAATTTGATTCTGTCGTATCTTGGTTTTCTACTATTAAAACCATTGCATCACGACTTAATACATGGTTATGCCAAACTCCTCGTTTGACGTTGTAAATTTTATAAGGAACCATGTTTTGTGCGTACAATTTTGTAATTTCCATTTCATTTCCTTCACCTATGAACAAAAGACAATTACCTTTCAACAAAACAAAAACTTCATCTGTTTCATCATGCTTACTCATAAAATCAATGTTTTCAGGGAGAAGTTCATCAATAAAATTTAGGATCGCTACTCTCCACGCTCCATAATCAACGACTGGTTTGTAACCCTCTTCTACATATTCTTTTATTTCTAAAAGATTTTTAGGAATATTCATTTATATTCTTCCTTCTTCTTAGACGAATAGAGATTTTCAGTAGTAAAAAGGTTCAACTTGATTTTTAAACAGTGTTTTATGTCTCACACTATTATTTTATTGATGAGTTAAAAGAAAGATGAAGTAATAAACTTATCTCAAAATGTAGGATTTCCTTATATTTGCAGCTTTAAAGGCTGTAAATTATATAATTCGAACGTGTTGAAACGGAGATAGTATATGAAGAAGAATTATGGCTCTGAAAGGTGGACTTTCATTAATGAAGATGGTGAATTTTGTTTAGATTCCCCTGATAAAGCAATTCACCTTTATTTTCCTTTAGTAAATGAGATGGGGATTATGTCATCGATTACCCCTGAATTACACGGTGATATCAAAATCGGATATAATAACTATCTTCTCACTCCTGTATCGATAGAGAATTTACATAATACAAGAAATAACCGAGATTTTTGGTGTTTTATTGAGAATAAGGGAGTATGGTCAGTTTCTGGAAACTCACCTCACCAAAGAAAACTAAAATTTTCTATTGATGAGGAGCGAGTAAAGCTTGAGGCTGGATTCCTTTGGCACAGAATTATCCGAAAAAGCCAAATATTCGGGATTCAGGCTCAGATCTTAAACTTTATCCCGTCAGAAAACAGAAAAGTAGAATTGATGGAAATAAAATTAACAAATATTGGAGAAGAAGACCTTAGAATTACCCCTACCTCTGGCATTCCGTTATTTTGCAGATCAGCTGATAATTTACGTGATCATCGGCATGTAACAAGTTTATTACATAGAATTCAAACTGAAAAATTTGGAATCACCGTTAAACCAACGTTTTCTTTTGATGAACGAGGCCATAAGAAAAATGAAGTTTCTTACGGAGTATTTGGTGTTGATAATGATGATCGTCCCCCATTGGGATTTTTCCCGCTTTTTGAGGACTTTGTTGGAGAAGGAGGAACATTAGACTGGCCAGAAGCAATTGTTTGCAATTCTCAAAACTATATAACCTCTGATCAAAATCTTGAGGGATATGAAGCGATAGGAGCGCTTAAATTCAACACTATTTCTCTTTCAAAAGGAGATACTGTATCATACAGAATTGTACTTAGTATTACAGAGGATGAGGACTTCACTAAAGATTTAATCTTCCTATCCAAAAAGAAATTTACAGAAACCTTGAAAAAAACTAAATATTATTGGAAAGAAAAGCTTTATCTTAGTTTTAAGACAAATGACAACATATTTGATAAATGGTTGAAATGGGTAACATTGCAGCCAATTCTCAGAAGAATCTTTGGGTGTTCTTTTCTTCCCCATCATGATTATGGGCGAGGAGGCCGAGGTTGGAGAGATATCTGGCAAGATTGTCTTGCTTTATTGCTAATGGAACCCAAGAATGTCCGAAACCTCCTCCTGAACAATTTTGCAGGGATTAGATTTGATGGGAGTAATGCAACAATAATTGGAATTGAACTTGGTGAATTTAAAGCTGATAGGAATGATATCCCCCGCACATGGAGCGATC
This sequence comes from Candidatus Heimdallarchaeota archaeon, assembly GCA_020353515.1. Lineage (GTDB taxonomy): Archaea > Asgardarchaeota > Heimdallarchaeia > Hodarchaeales > Hodarchaeaceae > Hodarchaeum. The sequence goes on along the minus strand of CP070695.1, from coordinate 3,670,809 downwards.
ATGGAACTTGGCCTTTTATGACAACAAAATTGTTTATTGACCAAAGTGGAGATATAGAATTCCTCTTAGAACCTCAATATTATTTCAAAGACAAACACATCAACCGTTGTACAGCACATGACACAAAATGGAATCCAAACCAAGGCACAGAACTTAGTACTGAAAACGGATTAAAATACAAAGGATCAATACTAGAACATTTACTAATTCAGCATCTATCATCATTTTTCAATGTTGGTGAAAATAACAATATTCTGCTTGAGGGCGCTGATTGGAATGATGGACTCGACATGGCAAGAGAAAAGGGCGAAACTGTTGCTTTTACTGCTTTTTTTGGGAGTAATATTTTAGAATTAGCTAATCTTTTGAAAGCTCTTAAGATCAAAAGAGGTATAAAAGTTGTTGAACTTGCTATTGAGCTAAACATCCTTTTAGATACATTAAATGAACCAATAGATTATTCTTCTCCACAAGAAAAGCGAGAAATCCTTGGTCGATTCTACAAAAGCTGCTCACATACAATTTCGGGAGAAAAAGTGCAAATCAACATTGAAACTTTGATATCAGATTTAGAAAAGAAAGGAACATGGATTACTAACCATATTCGCACTGAAGAATGGATCAAAAACAACGAAGGTTACAGTTGGTTTAATGGATATTATGATAATGATGGAAAAAGACTAGAGGGAGATCACCCTAAAGGGGTAAGAATGACTCTTACAGGTCAAGTTTTTCCTTTAATGGGTGGGATTGCTAGTGATGAACAAGTTAAAAACGTAATTTCTTCAGTGAATAATTACCTATGGGATGAAAATGTTGGGGGGGTAAGACTGAATACAAATTTCAACGAAATACTGTTAAATATGGGCCGATGCTTTGGTTTTGCATATGGTCATAAAGAAAATGGGGCAATGTTCTCTCATATGGCTGTTATGTATGCGAATGCACTTTACACAAGAAGAATGGCACACGAAGGATTTAGTATTTTGGAAACTCTATTTCGTTATTGTGTAGATTTCAATAAGTCAAAAATTTACCCAGGAATCCCTGAATATGTTAATCAGAAAGGACGAGGGATGTATCACTATCTCACTGGCTCGGCTAGTTGGATAATTCTCACTTTAGTAACTAGAGTGTTCGGAATACGTGGAGAATTAGGAGATCTCTTACTAGACCCTATGTTACTCTCTTCACAATTTAGAGATGATGGAACCACCCAAATTAGCACACAGTTTGCAGCGAGAAAATTACAAATAATGTTCAGGAATAAAAGTCGAAAAGATTTTGGTGAATACCAAATTAAGAATGTATATGTAAATCAAAAGAAAGTTGACCTTCTGAGAAGTGAGAATCGTGTTCTCATTCCAAGGCAACATTTAGAAAAGTTAGATGATAATTCTGTTCACCACATTAGTATAGAATTGGATTAATTCTTTTTGAATCATGCTTACTGTTTAGGGGTTCAATGTAAAATGCAAATGAAAGCTGCAATATTCGAACGTCCAGGTATTGTTAATGTTTGTGATAGAAAAATTCCAAAACTAGGCAATTATGATCTATTAGTAAAAATCCATTTTTGTGGAATATGTGGAACTGATCTACACATCTATGAAGGTCAGGTTCCATTTGTAAAATATCCACTTATTGGAGGCCACGAGTTTTCAGGTAAAATATCAAATATTGGTTCAAAAGTAAAGGGCTTTTCAATTGGAGATAAAATTGCTGTGAATCCAAATCTTTCCTGCAAAGATAAAGGTCTGAGAGAAGATAATCATTGTTATTATTGTAAGAAAAATCGGCCTCATTTTTGTACAAAGTGGGACGCTCTTGGTGTCACTCAAAATGGGGGGTTTGCTGAATATGTCATATGTCCCAGTACATCAGTAGTAAAAGTACCTAAAGAGGTCTCACTGAAAAACGCCTTATTTATGGAACCTATTGCATGTTGTATTCATGGTCTAAATCGCTTGAAAATCCAAACAATAGATACAATATTAGTTGTAGGTGCTGGTCCTATAGGTTTATTGATGGTGAGTTTAATCAAATCTCTTCATAAGTCTAAAGTAATAGTCAGTGAACCAAATAGTTCACGAAGAATACTTGCATCAAATCTTGGCGCAGATATAGTTATTGATCCAAGTGAGAATTCTTTAACAGAGATTGTATATGATGAAACTGAAAAACAAGGAGTAGATATTTCCATTGAGGCTGTGGGTTCATCCAGAACAGCAAAAGACGCAATAGAGTTATTAAACAGAGGGGGAAAATCCTTGATATTTGGAGTTTCCCCACCTGATGAAACTGTACAAATAAAATTGTTTGAATTATATAATAAAGAAATTTCGTTGTTTGGTAGTTTTACAAATCCTCATGAGAATCATGAAGCGTTGGAACTTCTTAGAAATAATATTATTGATCCTTCTAAAATTATCTCACATGAATTTTCAATCGAAAACCTTGAAAAAGGTCTATTGTTAATGAGAAATATTACCAGTGATGTTAAAAAAATTATTATAAGCAATAAATGAGTTGAAATAAACATTTCTCAATAAAAATACGCTTTAATTAGAGGAAAAAGATTGGAATTTCTTTTTTTATGAAATGCCTCGATATATATCTTTATAAAATATATTGTAAAAATCATACACAAAACGGTAAAATGTAAAAAATTTACATTTTCATTGAAGGTTTGATTTTATGTTGAGTCATATTAATCCTACTAAATACCTACGAAAATTCTATAAAAATGAAAGAATACAAAATAAGATAAAAATGGATAATGAAATCCATAGTGATTTTTTGAGGTACGTGAGACATAAAAAGAGAGCTCGAGCTACTATTTCTTTTCCGTTCTATTGGCGGAATATTTGACGCTCCTCAACTGTTTTTCCTTAATTACTGATAGTCTCTTCAAATGTACAAAAGGTTTCATAAAATGGCATTTTTGTTCATCAAAATATAGCTGATTACAATGGTTGGTATTTAATTGACCAAGAACCATAAATACAACATTCTAACCAATGAATCTCTAGTCTGTGAAATGCAGGATATTTTAGATCAAGAATTGAGAGCTTGTAAAGGAATAGGCATTTCTGTCGCTATTATCTTTCCAACACAGGATCTTTGGGTAGGCACAAGTGGCATGTCAAATCCTCTAAATTCAGAGCTAGTAGATCGTGACACTTTATTTTATATTGGAAGCATCAATAAGAATTTCATTGCAGCTTTAGTTTTGAAATTAATTGAAGATGGAAGACTCTCCTTAGAAGATAAGATACAAGATTGGCTTCCTCCAATTGAGTATATAAATGGTGAAACCACTATCCGTCAGCTTTTAAACCACACTAGTGGAAATTTTGACTACGTTGAACATCCAAATTCTTATGATAGAAATAGACTTGATTCTTTTGACCTGACAAAAGTTTGGACGCCAGATGAAATAATTACTACATTTCTAAAAAAACCTTATTTCCCTCCTGGTCAAGGGTGGCACTACTCTTCGACGAACTACTTGTTACTCATTATGATTGTAGAATCTATAACCCACTCAACAATATTCCATGAAATTCGACATCGTTTTTTGAACCCTCTAAACCTTAGGAGCATATTTTTCGATTATCATGAAACTATTCCATCTGAATTCCAAATTGCCCATAATTGGTTCGATTTCAACCAAAATGGAACTTTGGATGATCTCATGACTAAACCCAGAGAAGCAATTGCTACTTGGGCTTATGGTGAAATGTACTCGAATGCCACAGATCTCGTAAAATGGTTTGACTATCTCTTTAGAGGTAGGGTCATAAGTAAAAGAGCATTAAAAGAAATGTTGTCTTTTTATTACCCAACACCTGGGGAGGATTGGATGGAAGGGTATGGTTTGGGAATTGGTGAGGGTAACATTAGCGGATTAAAATATTGGTTACATACAGGTTCAATTTTTGGCTATACTTCAGCTGTAGTACATATACCTTCTAACAACCTCAATATGGCAATATTAGGAAATGATAACACAGGAACTGTTGAATCGATAGGATTTTCACTTGTTGCAACAATTTTAAGCCAATTACAAACCAATTCATAATTTCAAACCTAGTATTTTGTCACTCTAAATATGATAGTTAACCATTTATCTACATCAGGACTTTCAATTTAGACATTTGGTTATATAAAAAACTAGTTATACCCAATGTCTTCGGACACTCAATAATAACAAGACATTCAATCCTCTTTTTTCTTTGATCATTTTTACCTGAATGTCAAAAACCAAATATTGAGACATAACCTTTATTTTTCATCACAATTTGAAGAACAATCATTGACTTATATAACAACTAATCTTTCATCTGATAAATTTACACAGTTCTGGAGTCATAAAAACATGAGTATCGAGAAAAATAGTGGTTCAAAACGTAAAGTTTTAAAAGGGGTCCCTAAAGTCGCATTTGCACCAATTCATGACGGGAAATGGGAACATACACCTTTTCCCTCGTGTTTAAAAGCCTGCTTGACCTATTTGGGTCAGAAATACCCATATCATTATATTCTGAGCACTTCAGGTGGAGCCTTCAGATTGGTTTGGCACTCAAAAAGATGGGAAGGAGGGAATGTAGACATCGTTTTTATGAATAAAAATCCCCTTAAGCCCTTTAATAGGGCATTTGAATCTGTAGGACGTTCGATGGAGATATTTCTAAATCAAGACCATTCTTGGCATATAACTCTTGATGAAGAATATATGAAAGACCATCGTGTGGGGAAAAATGTCATAAAACGTGAAATCATTGAAAGTATTAACAATAATATTCCAGTCATTGGATTTGGTGTCGTAGGTCCTCCCGAGGCATCAATAATTACGGGATATGATAACCATGGGGAGACTCTCATTGGATGGAGTCTTTTTCAGAATCATCTTGATCCAACACATAATATCAATGAGCAAGAGGAGGAAATGTATCCTCCCACAGGGATAGAGGCTTCAGGATATTTTCGACAGGATGATTGGTATAGAAAAACCACTGGAATCGTCACTATTGGGGAAAAAACCGAGGTTAACAAATCGGATGTATATCGAAAGACACTAGAATGGATTGTTGATATAATTAAAACACCAATGATAAATGAATTCTATACTGGAATTAGGGCATACGATGCGTATATAGAAAAACTGCAGACTGATGCAGAATTTCCTACTGATAATATGACAGTCTTAGCTGAAAGAAAGATGGTCCATTACGACGCAATGACAATGATCTACGAGAGAGGGGGTGGTGCTTCCTTTCTTAAAGATGTTGCTTTACATAAGGATTTTAAGAATGTAGAAAAAGAGTTAAATGAAGCAGCAAGGCTTTTCCAAGATACAAGTAATCAAATGGAAAAATGGTGGCAGATTGTAGGCCAAATATGGGATAATGAAGAAAAGCAAGTGAAAGTAATGGGAGATCCCAAAGTAAGAGCTGCATTTGTACCTGCTATAGAAACATGTAGAAAAAATGATGAAGAAGCTGTTACTCAAATTGAAATAGCAATCAAAAATCTTGTTTGAAGCTAAACCTGCCTATCTGGCCGTAAATAAATATCATTTAACCACCGCACAATGCCAAATTACTGAGTGAGTTAACAATGATTTCGGTTTTCATTCTCGTAAATCGTAGTTATTCTGAACATATCAACACATTAGTGTCAGCTAAAACTATAAAGGATTCGTATCAATTTGATATTTTTCATTCTGTTAAAGATTTCAACCATCTAAATAATTTAAAGTACTCCATTGTTATAATATACGTGAATATTCGTAAAATTAAGAATAATCATTATAATAAGTTAAAAGATTTTGTTAAAAATGGGGGAAGCTTACTCTCACTCCATGCTTCAACTAATTCTTTTCGTAATCAACCTTCCTCATTGGATATACTCGGAGCTAGGTTTATTCGACATGATTCAATACAAAAGTATAAGATTCATCGTATAGCTACATCAGAAATATTTTCAAAGGATATTAATGAATTTGAAATTAAAGATGAGTTATTTAGGCAAGAATATCACCCCGAAATAAAGATTCATTATCAATACAAAGGAAGATCGGTAATCGAACCAATTATTTGGTCCAAAACTTATGGGAAAGGAAAAAACGTGGGAATTTCTCCAGGACATACTATAGAAACATTTCAAAATGCTCATTATAGAAAAATTATTCAAAAAAGTCTAAAATGGTTAAGCAGAAAACCATAAAAGGGGCAGTATGGAATATTATGCTGATAGAGTTTCAATATGGGGAATAAAATGAATAAACTCACAAAAATCTATCCAACTATTGGCGTATGTGGACTTGATTGTGGTTTATGCCCAAGATACTATTCAATGGGACCTTCAAAATGTCCTGGATGCTGTGGTTCTGACTTCTTAAACAAACATCCATCATGTTCCTTTGTAACATGTTGTGTCAAGAAAAAAAATCTCGAAGTTTGTGCTGAATGTTCTGAATTTCCCTGTTCGAAATTCAAAAGTGATGAAGAATATCAGCAAATGGAACTATCTTCTTCTTTTCCACCAGACCAAAAAATTATGTCAAACTTGAATTTTATACAAGAACATGGAATAAAGAAATTCATAGAGCAACAGGAAAAACGAATTAGATTCCTTGAAACAATGCTAGATAATTTTAATGATGGAAGATCAAAAAGTTTTTTCTGTAAAGCGGCAGCCCTACTTGATTTAACAAGTTTGGAGAATTCATTGGGCGAAGCAACCCGAAAAATTACCAACATCGAATCAAATAATATCAAAACTAAAGCAAAAATCCTCAAAAGTATCCTTACTGAAGCTGCTCTTAAAGAGGGAGTTGAGTTAACCAAGAAAAAGAGGTAAAAATCTTATCTTTCTGGCTTCCACTTAACATCTTCCAAGTAAGGCTACTTTTCCTAGGGAGAAATTTTTATTTTTAAATTCAACAAGTAAACCACAATCCAATATCATCCCTAAATCCCTACTAAGGAGTGGTAGTTTTGCCATCTGAGGAAAAATCAAATGAAAAACTTCCCTCCCTCGATTGTCATGCTCACTTCGAACCAACCCTATCTGCTAGTGAGCTGGTAGATACTGGTGCAGTTCTTGCGATGACCCTTTCTCTTGCTGAATCTACTCTCGTTGTTGATCGAAATGAACCACATATCACTTGGGGTGTAGGATGCTATCCACGTAATCTTGAGGCACAACAAGCATTTGATAAAGAGCATTTTTATGACTTAGTAGAAAGATCTGCAATTGTTGGAGAAGTTGGATTGGATACAAATTCACGTGTTCCACTAGAACTACAACGTCAGAATTTCAGACAAATATTAGAAATTGTTACTGAAATCCCACGTTTAATCAGTATCCATAGCTATCGTGCAACCGAGCTAGTAATTAAGGAATTGCGTCAAAAAAACCTAAATAATGCTATTCCTGTACTTCATTGGTGGACTGGTTCCGCAGATCTAACTCAAGAGGCCGTTACTCTTGGATGTTACTTTTCTATACATTCTGCAGTCGCTAGACACTCGAAATTTCGTACTCGGGTTCCTCCTGAACGCATATTGATCGAAAGTGATCATGGTTATCGTGATCCACCTTCAGCTATCCCATGTCGGATTGAATGGGTGGAGCATTTGGTTGGACAACAACTAAAACTGAATATTAAACAAGTTCGACATCTAGTATGGCGGAATTTAGGATCAATTGTCCAGAAAACTGATACACGTGAATTATTTCCCAAGATATTTACTAATGTTCTAAAAAAAGTGAGTCGTAATATTGTTTAAGGTTATTAATTTGTTTCTTGAAAACAGTTGAATATGTACGCAGATGATAGATATGGATGTTTTTAATAAAATAGTTAAAGAAGCAATGGTTGGTGATTTTACTCACTCAAGCGTTTTAGAAGCTTTAGAGGGTCTATCCCATGAGCAGGCTATTGAGAAACCTATTACTAATTCCCTCTCTACCTATGAAATTCTTTATCACATGTTTGTCTGGCAAGATATTTTCTTGAAGAATATTAGAGATGAACCAGCTGATTGGGGGGAAGCTAATAAAATTGCCAATGAACAATTAACTAAAAATGCAAAGGAACATCTATCTAAAAAAACGTGGGAACAGTTAGTAGATGATTTTAAGCGTGATTTTTATGAAGCAGATATTCTTCTTGAGACAATCGATTTAAAAGCACCTATGAAAACCTTTAGGAACAAACCAACCTTGAAGATGTACTGTATATTAAATCAGCATAATTCCTACCATATGGGGCAAATTATTAAAAACCGAGTCGCTCAAGGAACATGGCCTTTAGAAATGTTGGAGTAAATGAGATAACAAAAATAAAAATGTTTCAAAAACATTGGAGAAGACTCAGGTGAAGAATGAGAAATTGTTAGATAATTGGTTTTTTAGAATATTCAAAATGGACGAAAAAGAGACATTTGTCAATAAAATCGAAAGAAATTTGACAATTAATTCGATGAAGGAAGATTTACAACCTTTTAAAACTCCAGGTTCCCTTCAATCAAACTTTGTTGAAGCTAAGAAACTCAATCCCTATTTTGAAGATAATATGAAAAAACTGGATCATTTGGAAGACTATTGCTTACTTTTAATAACAGATTTTTCTTTAAAAAATCTGAATGATGATTATTTCCTCTGGTTTGGGTATATTGATACTATGGCACAAATCTTTCTTAATGGGATTGAGATAAGTAATACTTATAGTGCATTCATCCAATATAAAATTGCTTTACCAAATGACCTTCTTAAACCGTCTAACACCCTTATTATTATAATTTCTCCGCCCATGAGTTTTGTGGATGAAGATATCGAACTACCAGTTATGAAACAACAAGATCGAGTATTTGTACGACGACCAGCATATAATTATGGATGGGATTTTGCACCCCGATCGCTCTTGGTCGGTATAGGAGAGGTAAAACTCTTCACTGAGGAAAAGATATCCTATTCTGATTTATATATATGGACAAAATCGCTTTCTGATGATTTCGCAGAGCTCTCCCTTTCTGTTACCATGAATAGCGAAATTGAGGGGCCTACGGAATTTATATTGGAAATTTCTGATTTGAATGGCAAGAAACCGAAATTTTTAGAGCTAATTTCCCTAGACCTTAATCTTGGGCCGAATAAATTGAACAGATTAATTGAAATGAAAAACTATCAGTTATGGTGGCCAAACGGTTTAGGTAGTCAAAAAGAATATCAATTGATCCTCTCTGAAAAAGTCACTGGATCAATGATTAAAAGAAAATTCGGAATAAGAACAATCAAACTTATATTAGAAGATGGAGAAAATAAATTCATTTTTGAGATTAATGGCCAGAAAGTTTTTGCTAAGGGAGCTAATTGGGTTCCTACCGATTCATTAACAAATTACGGGTCTGAAGAAAACTATAGAAGACTTTTAACTCTCGCTAAAGAGGCTAACTTCAATATGATTAGGATCTGGGGTGGGGGGGTTGTTGAAAAAGATAACTTCTATGATATTTGTGATGAATTCGGTTTAATGATATGGCATGATTTCCAATTTGCTTGTAGTATTTATCCTGAACACAGGAAATTTCTTTCTATTGTAGAGGATGAAATTTCATCCATTATAAAGCGATTAAGAAACCATCCTTCGATCGTACTCTGGTGTGGGAATAATGAGAACGAATGGATAGATTTTCAGCATTTAACACCGAGTTTTAGAGAAGAAAACAAGATTGGAGAAAATCTTCATCAAATAAAACAGTATTTATGTTCTCAGTTTGATCCTTCTAGACCTTATTGGCGGTCAAGTCCATGGAGTCCTTCAGCAGAAACCTCTTATGATGTCGACCCAAATTTAAAGGATGAGGGGAATAATCATGATTGGTGTGTTTGGCACGGCGTAGGTCAACCAAATTTTGAACCTCCAGAATATGAAGAGTATGCAAATAACAAAGCAAAGTTCATTACAGAATTTGGGATTCAAAGTTTTCCCTCTAAACAGACCATAAACAAGATTTTTAGTGTACAGAGTCAATCTGAACCAAATGAGATATGGGAATTCCATAATTGCGATATACACAAAATTCAGGTTAATATGAAAAAGATGGGAGAACCAAAGAATATTGATGATTGGATTCTTTTTACACAAGCAGCTCAAGCTTTCGGTATGAAATATGCTGTAGAAACGTGGCGTGCTAGGAAATTTGATACAGGGGGAGCATTAATATGGCAGTTTAATGAACCATGGCCAACAATCTGCTGGTCCTTAATAGATTATTATAACAATCCTAAAATAGCATATTGGATGTTAAAAAGATCTTATAAATCACTCATTATTGTGAAAGACCCAGATGAAAACAATCTTGTCTTAGTTAATGATACCTTAAAATCTACTAGAGGAACTTTGAGAATCAAAATTTTTAAGTTTAATGGAAAAATTATACATGAGGAAGATCGTGAAATATCAATTAGCTCAAATTGCAAGACAGAAATTTCTTTAGGGTCGCTAAGTATAAAAAATGATGAGTTTTTATGGACAGGATTCGCGAATAATAACGTTATTGCAGAGAATATTGTATTACCGTGTGATCCAATTAATATAAATTTTCCAGATCCAAGTATCGGTGCGAGGTTTGATGGTCAGAATTTGACTCTTATATCAAACGAATTTGCATTTTTAGTACATCTTCCTGATGAACTTGAACCCAATGACAACTATTTTCATCTTATTCCAAATATCCCCCGAAAAATAAAGCTCAAGAAGATCCTAGATCAAAAATTAAGATTATCGATTTGGAATAAACCTTCAAAATTGATTCTAGTAAGAAATTAAATCATAATAATTGACAATCTACTGAAAAAGGGAGTAATTCTAGTATTATACTACTCCATCTGTATCAAGTTTCCAGTTTTTTGCCTGTAATTTCTGAAGTTCTCTATAACCTATAAAAATGATACCTAGTTCTAGCTTTTTATCGTTAGTGTGTCATCTTTCTCTCTTAGAATCTAATTTTTGATAGAAAACTTCATTAGAAAAATGCACATAAAAGGCGTTTTGAGTTCGTAATTCACTTCTGATTAAATGTTAAGTGGTAAGTGAAATGAGGAATAAGCGATTTTTGTTAGGGATTTATGTCATTGTAATTTTGAGTTTTAATTCAGTATATCCATGCCAGGCTGTTTTAGTTTGGTCAGAAAACTTTGATTCAGGACATTCTGAGAAATTGACTCTGTTACGGATAATCAAACAACATCTTCAGAAATGTGCATTTTTGGCTCTTGGACTGGTGACTCGTCTTTTGATAACATTACTGTTAGCGATAGCGTTGATGTACCAGGCATTACTCCTAGCTTAGAACTAGCATTTGTGATTCCAAGCGCAGTCCTAATCCTAGTAGTTTCTCGCCTGAATAAAAAACGAAAGAAACAATAATTAAAAGAGCTTCCATGCTTTTTAGAGGAATTGAAGTCTCAGAAGACTATTAGCTATCTCAACAACATGCCAGGATATCAAAAAAATTTTTAATTTGGAACAATCCTCCTAAACATATTCTATTAGATTAAAGAATTCCCTAAATCGAATCTTTCTTATAACTCTCATGAAATAAAAATACTCTTGATTTTCTGTTGTATAAGAAGTAGGTGGTTAGAATGGGTATTGATACGAAGTTTGGGGTGTATATTGCCAATCATGGAGTTTTTACAGACCCACAGGATTATATAAAGCTATCAATAATAGCAGAAGAGAATAATTGGGATGGGTTTTTCATATGGGATCACATGCATTTAGGTAAGGACAATCCTAATCCAATACTTGATCCATGGATAGTCCTGGCTGGGGTAGCTACAAAAACAGATAAACTAAGAATTGGAACAACTGTAACTGCTTTAGCAAGAAGAAGACCTTGGAAAATCGCAAGAGAAACAGTTTCATTGGATCGGTTGTCTAATGGGAGATTCATATTGGGAGTTGGATTAGGGGTGGATAATGAATTCAGTGATTTTGGTGAAGAAGATGATTCTAAAGTTCGTGGGAAGAAATTAGATGAATCACTAGATATCTTAACAGGTTTATGGACTGGAGAACCATTCGCTTACCAAGGGGAATACTATCAGATAAATGAGGTTAGATTTATTCCCAAACCAATACAGAAGGAAATACCAATCTGGGTTGGATGTACTTGGCCAAATAAGCGACCATTTCGACGAGCAGCAAAATTTGATGGATTATTTCCTCTTAGAGAAGGATTTGAAGAACCTTTATGGCCAGATGACATGAAAGAAATTATTCAGTATGTCAAACTCCATCGGAAGACCTCAAAACCTTTTGATGTGATTCACACAGTTGTCACAGCCTCCAAAAAAGAGGAAAATCAATGGATACACGACTATATAGAAGCTGGAGTGACATGGATTGTTGAATGTATATATCCTGGTCGTGATTCTTTAAAGAATATTCAACAGATAGTGAGGAATGGGCCACCACTGTAATTGATCTTATAGTTAAAAATGTTTATTCATATATTTGAGTATTTAGTAGATATTCAAGATAACTCCCTTCTCGTTCTAATTCAACTAATGATTCTAATCTCTGCTGATAGAACTCAAGCTTATCTTGGAGAAGAGGAAGACGAGAAGAGAAAAGATCTTGTAATTCAGGGCGGGTTAATCCTTTTTCATATATTCTTTTTTTTACTTTTGATAAACAATATTTCCCTTGTGTTTTTTGTTTCATTTTAAAGATAAGAGTCAAAATATCTGCTAAGTCTTGCTCGATATCATGGTACTTGTTTACCCTGATTTTATGGCATAGAAAAAAGATCTTTCTGAGTTGACGAAAATTATAGTTTCGATAACTATTATTATTACGAGATAAAGCGAGAAAATGTTCGAATTCAATGAGTTTCTTATTATACTCAAGAAATTCAGGAATAAATCTCAATTTTTGTCACTACTTGCTAAGCTGATTGATGTAAAAATTAAAAAACTATCTCGAGAAGTCTTCCGAGTGTCTAAAGAGGATCATTCTTAAATAAAATCTAACAATCAAGTTTTTGTCGGAACACAAAACAGTAAAAGCTAGAATTATAGAGAACAACGTATCTCGAGAATAAAAGATTAATATTCCGCTAAACAGTTAATATCCCGAGTTGTTGTATCTTTGGAAATTACTTGGAAAGAGAAAGGGGATAAGGTCATATTTCTCATAAATACTTCTAATGAGAATTATAGAACAGCTCTAAGAAAACTACAATATCCTGAATTTAAGGAGGGGTTTGGAAGGACCTTTTCTAAAGATATTCTAAATTTAAAAAAATACTTCGAGAGATTTAAAGAAATTGCGGAAGAAATGATCAAACAAACGGTCAAAGAAGTTTCCGTCCCATGGGAAAAAGCATTATTGGCCTTTTTAAAAATAATAGACTCCGAATCACTCCATTGGTGGGTAACAGGAAGTTGTGCTTTAACCCTATATGGTGTTGAAATAATTCCACGAGATATTGATCTAGTCACAGATAGCAAAAGTGCATTGAAATTAGGGAAACTCCTAGAAGACTATGTCTATGAGCCAGTAACTGATACAAGCGGATGGTTCTGTAAGTGGTTTGGGAGAGCATTCTTACACATGAGAATAGAATGGATTGGAGGAGTATATGAGGATGAAAGCTTGCAGATACAGAAAGATTTTGGCTATATAGCAGAGAAACAATTACGTTTTATCAATTGGAACAATCATAGAATAAAAGTACCTCCATTAAAGGCTTTATTGGAACAAACTGTAAAACGAGGATTAAATAATAGAGCTGAAAAGATAAAAAAAATACTGTGAGATTTTAATCGATTGCATTCCAACGACGGTCTTTCATATCCTTTTCAAAACGATTAAACCATCCTTCGTGTGGCTTTGGCCAGTCCTTGAAATTAAGTAAAATATCACAAAACTCGTTTGCATTTACTAAATTAGGAGACTCCAATAATTTTTTCATAGAATAAATAAAATCTTTGGGTTTCTGTTCTGCTTCCTCTAATTGGGTCATAAACCACTTTCGACCAGGATAAAACATATTATTATAAGTTAAAATCATTCTTCCTCCAAATAATGTAAGAAGTGCCGCTGTTTGCGCTAAAACATAAGGATTTTGACTATAGTGCCCATACTCAAGATACGAATAATGCACTTTGACTTGACTGTAAAAGCTTTCTAATTTGTCCTTTCTATCATAAGTAGAGAATGTAGTAATTTGTTCTAGTAATTTATCTAGATCTGGTAATTTCGAGAAAATAATATTTGCTCCAATAAAAGCATATCTAGCAACATCACTGCCGTTTTTAGCGAGCCATTTCAGCATTCTCTCGGTTTTAGCAGATCCATTTACTTCAGTGCAAGGGGTAATGCAAAAATCATTACAACTGAAATGGATTTTGTTATTACTTTCTCTATGTTCATATTCTTGGTCTGTTACCACTAGGACGAAATCAACATCTGATTCAGGGCCAGCTGACCCTCGAGCTACAGAACCATTGATGATAAGTGCTAAAACATTTGGATCGTTCATAAAATGTTGTTTAAGGTTGTTTATAATCTGTATATGATGTTCATGATTCATAGGATAACAGAAAATTGTCTATTTTTATGCTTTTAAGTAAACAAAATTAGTTATCATATCGAAAAAGCGGTAGCAGGATTATTAACAGTGAATTTCTGAATCAAATCTTCTTGAATTCCCCGATCACGTAAAGCAGGTATGAATTCGGTTATGAAAGGACTAAATGGTCTTATTTCACCACCATTGGGTTCTCCCACAAAGTAACACCCTGCGTCTTGAGATAGTAGGATTTGATCCTCATAGTTCTGATCAATCAATATATCAATGATATTGAGTATCTTTTCATCTTGACCTTCTTGTCCGACTCCATCAAGTTCTATCCATGCTCCTTGTTCAGCAACCTGTAAAATAAGGTCTACTTTCTCTTCGATGTTTGCATGCACAAAAATCCACTCCTGTGAATTAACATTATAATCCTTAAGGACCTTCAGGATTTGTAGAGCTTTCTCTCCAAAACATGTATGGGTCGCTATAGTAAGATTTGTTTCATTAGACGCTACTGCAGCTACTTCAATGAGTTTTTTCTCGATTTTAGTGAATTCTCCCCCATTTACAGCGGTTTTTATGAAACCTGGCTTTATTCCTGTGTCCTCAATTCCCTCCTTTGCTTCTCGAATCCAATGATCTGCTAATTCTTCAATCGAAGCTGTGTAGGCATGTTTTGGTATATATGGTTCTCTACCATATAAGCCTGTGTTTGTAAGAATATTCAGATTGGTTTTATTTACCAATTCTTGAAGAATTTTAACATCTCTTGCGAGATACATTGGTGTACAATCAATGAATGTTTTTACACCGAGCTTTTGGATGTCTAGTAGATACGGAAACATTATATTGATGACTTCTTCAGGATTGTATCGATACTTTCCAGTTTTTTCAGCACCAATAAAATCTACTAATATATGTTCATGTGGTAGGGTAATTCCCATTTCCTTTGATGAGATTTCACCTGTTACTGTAATTATTTTTGAATTCATTTTAAATCCCTTACAGAAGATGTATAAGATCTGTTTATTGAATTGATTTAACTAAAATCATAAATGAAGGGAGGCTTAATTCCCATCATACGTAAATATAAACACAATTGTCCTCGATGATGAATGATTTCCTCAAGAATCGATGATAATGACGTAAATCCCCTCATTTTCACACCTCCCCAGCAGTTGTAGGTAATTTCTTTAATCATGTCTTCTTCCGTCAATTTTTCAACTGTTTCTCGAATAAATTGTTTAACCTTCTCACCATACTCTACAATTTCTTTCGAAGAATTTATAGTTTTGGGGTTGAAGGGAATAATATCATAATCCTCATTATTAAACTCACCTTTCAATGTCCCAGCTGTATTGATCAATGCACATTGGTAAATATGAATACCAAGTTCTGCAGAAGTCATCGCTTCATCAATAGGTTTCCAATTGAGTTTGTCATCTGGAATTAATGAAATTGCTTTATCTAATGTCTTCATTGCCATATTCACTGCATAATCCAATTGCGCTTTCACACTTTCTAATTCCTGCAATATACTTCACCATTTTACTATATTATTATCACTTGTACTCATACTTATTATAAATGTCAGGGAGTTTCTTTCTTATAAACAGCTTATTTTTACAATCTTAGGAGGATTTTTAAGTTCAATGCAATAGGTTGAATATAAAAAAGCCTGGAGACGTAATACATGACAAACTCAGAGCAGAAACCGATTTATCTAGACACTACTTATTCTACCGAGGAAAGAGTCCAGGATTTAATAGCTCATATGACCTTAGAGGAAAAGATTTCTCAGATGACAAATACATCCGATGCTATCGGGCGCCTAGACATTCCTGCTTATGATTGGTGGAGTGAATGCTTACATGGTGTGGCTCGAGCTGGGCGTGCAACTGTTTTTCCCCAATCGATCGGTTTAGCTGCTACATTTGATAGAAATCTGGTCTACAAAGTGGCAACTGCGATATCAGATGAAGCAAGAGCAAGATATCACGATAAAAATAACCAGCTAAAAAATACTCAATATTTAGGATTAACATTTTGGTCTCCAAATATCAATATTTTTAGAGACCCCCGTTGGGGTCGAGGTCAAGAAACATATGGGGAAGATCCGTACCTTACTGCGGAGTTAGGAAAAGCATTCGTCAAAGGTCTTCAGGGATCTGATCCAAGGTATCTGAAAGTTGCTGCTTGTGCAAAGCATTTTGTTGTTCATAGTGGACCAGAAAAATTACGACATAAATTTAATGCCATTGTAAGTAAAAAAGATCTTTTTGAAACCTATTTACCAGCTTTTAAAGCATTAGTCGATGCTGGGGTGGAAGCAATTATGGGAGCGTATAATCGGGTTAATGATGAACCCTGTTGCGGAAGTAAAACATTATTACAGGACATTCTACGTGATAAATGGGCATTCAAAGGACATATTGTATCAGATTGTTGGGCAATCGTTGATTTCTACGAACATCACAAAATCACTTCCTCTGCGGTAGAATCAGCTGCTTTGGCGGTTAATAATGGGTGTAATTTAAATTGTGGGAGTACTTTTCCATTTTTATTAGCTGCTGTCAACGAAGGACTCGTAAATGAAAAAACTATTGATGAGGCGTTGAGCTATTTACTCAAAACAAGATTTAAGCTTGGAATGTTTGACCCAGAAGATCAAATTCCTTACTCCAAGCTTTCACCTGATATTATATGCTCTTCTGAACATAGAAATCTAGCACGAGAAGCTGCTGTAAAATCAATCGTATTACTAAGAAATGAGAATAATTTACTCCCCTTATCTAAAAATAAGCATAGAAATATTTTAGTTGTAGGGCCGAATGCTGGAAATATTGATGTATTATTGGGAAATTACCATGGTGTAAGTGAGAAGATGATCACCATCTTGGAAGGGGTTGTGGGAAAAGCAGATAAAAATGCAAAGGTTTCTTATCGTGCTGGCGCGTTATTAAACGAAGAGTATCCAAATCCTGTGAATTATGCTTTGTTTGAAGTCTACAATGTAGATGTCATAATAGCAGTTTTTGGCCTCCAACCCACTCTTGAGGGAGAAGAAGGAGCAGCTATACTTTCAACTGAAGTTGGTGATCGCTTTGATATTCAATTACCGCAAAATCAATTGAATTTTCTGCAAAAAATTAAAGATTCTGGTACACCTGTAGTGTTGATTTTAACAGGGGGTAGTCCAGTTTCCTTTCCAAAAGATATCGCAGATGCGATATTATATGTCTGGTATCCAGGCGAGCAAGGAGGTGGTGCGGTGGCAGATATTCTATTTGGATACGAGAATCCCTCGGGAAAATTACCCGTGACATTTCCAAAATCTTTGGATGATGTACCAGATTTCAAAGATTATAATATGATCAACCGTACTTATCGATATTCCAAAGTTGATCCTCTTTTTCCCTTTGGATTTGGTTTGCATTATTCTCAGTTGACATATAAGCTGTTATCTATATCTTCAACAGTCCTGAAAGAGGGAGAGGATATTCATTTGACTATAGAAGTAAGCAACAACGGAAAATATAATACTGAAGAAGTACTCCAACTATATGTGACGGATGTAGAAGCAAGTGTTGAAGTACCACTTTATTCATTAAAAGATTTTAAGAGATTAAATCTATCTGCAGGGGAATCATCACAAATTACATTTGATATAAATACGGAAATGCTGAAACTGATTAATGAAAAGGGTGAACGGATTCTAGAACCTGGAGAATTTCTAATTACTATCGGTGGGTCGTCTCCATCAAAAAGAAGCATTGAATTAGGTGATTCACCCCCTATTATTCAAAAAATTGAAGTACGATAATTTCTGATTCTAAAACTACCTTATGGAGGATTAAATTTTACTATTGAAGTCTCAATCTTCTCCCCAATGACATTTGGAGTCAAAGAACCCAGATCGTACTTCTCTGCTTCAACCAAGTGATGTATTTCTGAAGGTTCAAATCCCATAATCCTAGCCATAGTGGCATCTGTTGAGACAGGATTCTGTCCTATTATGAACCTGTCCAAGCGTCTCGATTTAGGCCCCGCCCAACCCTCAAGACCTACTCTTGCATCAACAATACAGAGATTAGGAGGAAATAACCTGTTTATGTCAACTATGACATCATTAATTTGTGGATGATAGAATGATTGATCCTTCCTAGGGAGTAGACCAAAAAGATTCTTCAAGGTTCCAGTTAAGAAAGTCAAAAAATGGGTTTTTGCGACAGCTAAAGAAATCAGAAACTTTGATTCAACAAGTATCTCAGGGAGTTCTGGATTCATGAAATAACTTCCATTGAAATCAATTTTGACTGTTGGGGAATGGGTAAGGTTAATTAATGAAACATCAGAACCAGATTTTTGCATTTTTTCTTCTAGGTTTTTATACCCAAATTTGATATAAGCTTCATCAGCAAACTTACTCATACTGTCTGATTCCACGATTTTAATCGATAGATCTTGGTTCTCTTTAAGAATCAGTTTTATTAACGCCTCAACTACCCGTACATCATTTACTGCAAAACCAGTCTTATCTACCTGTGTGCAAATATTTGGTTTGATTAGTACGGGTGACTTCAAGTTTTTAAAACCATTTATAAGCCCAATACCAGTCTCTAGAGTCTTTTTGATATTCTTTTCAAATTTTACTAAAGCTAAAGAATCCAACACCAAAATCAGCTTCCATTAAACTATTGTTTGGGAGGGCCCCTTCGAATACGTGTTAGGAGTTCTTCTTCAGTACCAACCCAATCATTGATGTGTTCCATAAACCAAGTTGCCCCAGCTTCAATCCATGGTTGTACGATCTCGGAATCTTTTGATGTATCAATACCTGTCGTTGTACCGCCACCCACAACAGCAAATCCAGCAAGATTACCTCTCTTTTTCTTTATAATCTTCAATATATCTTTTAGCTTGTCTGGACCGAAATCAACACCAAATTCTGCTGCAGGGACGACCCCATCATATTTTGCTGCCCGATAAAATGGTAGTTTATTCGGCCAGTATCCAGCAACCCAGATTGGGATTCTAGGTTTCTGGATTGGTTTAGGAAGGAATGTGACTTCCTTGATATTATAGTGCTTACCACTATATGAGAAGGCTTCTCCTCCCCATAATCCTGAAATAATCTCTAAACCCTCGTCAAGTTTCTCAGCTCTTATTCTTGTCTCAACTGGTTCATTAAAAAGTTCAAACTCCTCTGAGGTGCCCCCTAATCCAACTCCGAGTATCATTCGACCTCCTGATAAGTGATCCAAAGTTACAGCTTCGCGTGCCACTTTCCATGGTCTCCTACGTGCCAATGGTGTTACCATCGGTCCGAGTTTTAATCTCTCAGTTTTTGCTGCAACAGCAGCTAAAACTATCCAAGGATCTAGAACTTTTAGTGTGTGGTCATCCCAAAAACCCCAAATATGGTCCCAGATGAAAAACCCATCCCATCCTGCATTCTCTGCTGCTTCTGCACATTCAATATGAAAATCAATCCCCTTCTTTTGGTTTCGACCAATAAAACAGATTATGTTGATTCCATACTTCATAGCTTCAACCTTTATTTTTCGAAACAATATGTAAACACTTAGGATTCTGCAGAAAGATATCTAATATAATTCTCACTACTGCTTTCCTTTAAAAAAGTCATATAATCAAGGTCAATGGTTTCTTCTCCAACGGTCTTCAGAGCGATCATAAACTGGCCAGAATGGTATATTAAGTGATTGAGAAAAGTAAAAAAGAAATCATTACTTAGATATATTTCTTCATCTTGAAAGATTACTTTTTTTCTGATATTGTCAGATATTAATTGCTTGAAATCGAAATATAGCGTTACCCATCGCCTCAGTAGCTGATCCTTTGTAAGAAGACGATAATTCTGGATAGTAGCCTTTTCATCCCAAGTTAAACACTTGATTACATGACTTGCAAACTCTAATCCAATCATACAGTGTTCTACTATGGATCTTAGCGATGGTGATGAGCACTCAGTATCGTTTACAAATTTTGACCCAATATTCTGATTAAATTTTTCGTTAGTAAGTTCTACGAAATTTTGGCTAAGCTTTTTACTTATCCATTCAGAGTATTCAGCAATCTGTTTAATAAAATTAGAATTATCAGTTATCAGCGGTATCTCCAACCTTTTTTGGTAAGTATCTTAATCAGGTGACTATATAATTTGAATTAATGAGGGTAAAAGTGTTAGTTTTTTTAGCACATGACTAGTTTAAGACATTCATTGTTTTGACATTATTGAAGAATTTTGAAAAGAAATCGTTATGCTATCTACTTTATATCGTTTATTATTATTGTATCTATTTGTATTGCGTTGATAAGGTTTGATATCCTTTCTGAATTGTTGAATCCTAATCAAGATACTGATGAGGATGATTTCCCAGACTCTCCTTTTGTATCAGTCTATAATAATAAATTTACAGTCAATGGGAGTAAATACTATTTTGTTGGCGCCAATTTTTGGCAAGGAATGAATTTAGCGATAAATGGGTCTAGTGGAAACCGAACTCGTCTTAATCTTGAGCTAGATTCCCTAAAACAGCTGGGAGTGACAAATTTGCGTATTATGTCTGCTTCAGAAGGGCCAAATTCAGAACCATATCGCATGACTCCAGCATTACTTACCTCTCCAGGTGAATATGATGCCATGGTTTTTGATGGTTTAGATTACCTTGTGAAACAGGTCAAATTAAGGGGAATGCTAGTTGTTATGGTTCTTAATAATTATTGGCAATGGTCGGGGGGAATGGCTCAATATGTTTCTTGGTATGAAAATTCTTCCATTCCTTACCCACCTGAAAATGATTGGAATGAGTTCATTACTTATACATCGCGATTTTACCAATATGAGGAATGTCAAACGTGGTATAGGAATCATATTCAATCAATTGTTAACCATTCAAATCCCTATACAGGATTGAAGTACTCTGAAGATCCTACAATATTCTCTTGGGAACTTGCCAATGAACCCCGAAATTTTCCAACGACATGGAGTTCTCACACTGCAGAATATATAAAATCACTAGATCCAAATCACATGGTTACTATTGGCTGTGAAGGGGACTATGATTGGGATGGTCTAGATTATAGTGGAGTCCACGATAATTCATTTATTGATTATTTAACGGTCCATATTTGGCCGCAGAACTGGGGGTGGTATATTCCAGATTCTCCATCTACCTATGAAAGTGCTGAATCTAATGCTCTGAGTTATTTACATGAAAATATGGCAATTGCCAAATCATTGAACAAACCTCTCGTAGTCGAGGAATTTGGACTTGCTCGAGATTGGAGATCTTATCAGGATATTTTTAATCCAGATTCAAGTACATACTATCGTGATACGTTTTACTCAGCTATATATAATGAAGTGTACAATTCTGCGGTCTCTGGTGGTGTTCTTGCTGGTGATAATTTTTGGGCCTGGGCGGGACAAGCCCGACCAGGCGATAAATGGATTGGCGATCCACCTCATGAAACCCCTGGGTGGTATTCCGTTTATGACAAGGATACTTCAACCTTAGACATTATCTTAGCTCATGCTGAGGACATGAATCAACTTTGAACTAAAAATTAGGTAGAGATAATTGATTGGTAGTAAAAATCTATAGAAACCCTATTTGTTGTTTTTAGGAAGTTTTCCCCATCGCGTACCCCATCTAAATTCTCTTCTACCTTTTCAGATTCCAATCCTTGAGTTATTCCCTCCACGTATCTAGATTGATGTAATAGTATTTGTAATAACCATCTAGTTCTGAGTACAAGGTGTAACCATTTTAATTCCTCTTTTGTTATGGGTGCTTCCGCTAGGTAGGCTGTAATAAAAGTATTATAGAGTTCTTTTCGTTCAGGTCTGTATAAATCACAATACATCATCATAGGAGCGATATCAAACAAAAGGAAATCTAAGTGAGCAGCATTAAAGTCTATAATTCCCATGTAGTTCCCATCTTCAAAGAAGAAATCTTTAGGCCCTACATCACCATGGATGACCGCTTTGGTTAACCGATCCTTCGTGAAATAATTTATTTCCTGTTCCCATACTTCATACTGCTGTTTTATATACTCATTGTTTGGCATGTATTCTTCACTAGCTTCTTTAACATATGAAATAGAGTCCCATCGTTTTCTTGAAAGCCTTTCTTTACCTTTTTCTTCAACCATATTTAGAAATACTTGATGAATCCTACCTAATTCATTTCCATAAAATGAAAGGGCCGACTCTATTTTATCTAACGACTCATAATAAGTACCAGGTATGAAGGTTTGAACAGCTATTACGTTAGATTCGTATAAGAGACTGAATGTACCTTCTTTAGTTGTTATTGGTTTCGAAGTCTTGATCCCATGAGTAGAAAGATAATCATAGACTTCCATTATGTATTCTACATCTTCTACTGTATCATAGATTTGCCGAAGGATATAATCTCCTTTATTTGTTCTGATATGGTAATTATCACTTTGAAATCCACTTTTGACTGTTGTGAACACCTTTTCAAGTTCTCCAACATCAAAGTATTCCACAATACTCTTGATTTTTCTTTCACTAAGGATCATCCAAAGTCACTAGTTTAGTTATGCTAATACCATAATAATTAGAGTTTTTTTACAATTCGACAAGGGTTACCTACTGCCACTACTTTAGGTGGAATATCTTTCGTGACCACAGACCCTGCACCAATTGTACTATCTGAACCAATTGTTACTCCAGGTAGGATTATAACACCCGAACCAATCCAAACCTGATTCCCTATTGATATCTCATAAGCTAATTCGGGACCTGACATTCTTAATTCAGCATCGAGTGGATGAGTAGCTGTAATTATTTGAACATTCGATCCTATTTGGACTCTTTTCCCAATACGTACTTGATTCGGATCTAATATAGTGCAATTAAAGTTCATATAAACCCCCTCATCTAAGAATATGTTATATCCATAATCACAATAGAATGGTGGCTCAATCCAACAATTATTTCCCAATTTACCTAGAAATTTCTTTAGGATTTTTGTGCGTACTTCATACAGTTCAGCTATGGAATAATCTTCTTCTGATGTTCCATTAAATTTTCTCAATGCTTGCCGTGCTTTATACCTATCTCTCATTAAGGATTTTTCTCCAGCATTGTATAATTCCCCATCAAGCATTTTTTGTTTTTCTTTTTTTTCTGGATTCCCCAAGTTATTTGCCTCTCTATAAGTTGTAAAAGAAATTTAGGTCATTAATAAGTTTGCTATTTTAGAAGTAGAACAGTGTTTCTCAGCACTTATATTTATACATGAAAATACATCCAGAGAATCAATGAAGGGAATATTTCTTGGTTGAATTGGACACATCTTATCTTACTAATTTAGTAAAAAGAATTCTAAAAGACTTAGAAAACGTCAATAAAGAATTCATTTACGAGTCTATTCATAATACAATAGATAAATATGGATACAAACGATTAGGAATCCGTGTTCCTGCTGTCCGCAAGGTTGCATCTCCATATTGGAAAGAGTTGCGAGGAAAAGGAATAAAAGACGTAGATACAGTGTTTAAAGTCTGTGAGTTCTTTTATTCAAAAAAGATTACTGAATTAAGGCTTATTGCAAATGATTGGAGCTTTAAGGTTAAAAGACAGTTAAAACCCCGTCATTTTGGAATTTTAGAATCTTGGATTAAGACGTATGTCACTAGTTGGGGAAGCTGTGATTCTTTCTGCACAAGAACCATGGGATATTTTCTCCTTCATTATCCAGATTTTATTCCTCAAGTAAAAAAATGGACTGGATCATCAAATCCATGGGTTCGACGTGCGGCTGCAGTATCATTTATTTATGCTTTAAGGAGAGAAAAATATCTTCAAGATTGTTTTGATGTGGCAAATACTTTGTTTAATGATCCAGACATATATGTTCTCAAAGGATATGG
>CP070695.1:3392049-3646176 GCA_020353515.1 Candidatus Heimdallarchaeota archaeon | reverse complement strand
ATTAGATTTTCTATTTCCCTTGATAATTCTTCATATTTCGCTTTACTACAATCGACAACTCCTACAATAATGTTTGAATTAAGTAATGCAGGAATAACTGCATTCTTTCTTTCTCTTACTTCAATTACTGGTAAATCAAAAAAGATATAATGAGTACCCGCTTTTTCTAATAAAAGAGAAATATCCCAAAAAATCTTCGTCAAATCAAGAGTCTCTGTTTTTGATAGAAAACTAGTCATACCTCGTGGGAATAGAGGGATCATGAAAAATAGAGGTTCATTCGTATCTTTATGCACAAATTTAGAGGGAAAACTACATTTTGACCAATCTGGTTCTGTTGATGATCTCATCTCTTCTATTAACGATGTAAGTTCCCCCATCCTCATTAAAATCTTATCAGAAGCAAAAAATAACAAAGTTGAATACATGTTCGAAAAATCGAATATACAAGCAATTGGGAAATCGTATTGCTTTTCATGCTTTTCTTTTATCCAATTCTTTACAATTTCATAACTAATAGAAGCCATTACAGGAGTTTGACTTGCTGTAGTCCCAGTTGAAATAAATGACACCCTGAACATTATCTTTATTTCCTTTATAGATAGTTTATACGATATTTAAGAAAATGATCAGATAATAATAATAATATCAACTAGAATATTTATAACCATTTTTACTATATTATAACTAGGTTAAAAAGATTCCAATAATTGTTTTAGATCTCCCTATTTTTGATATGAAAAACATAAAATCCATCATTCATTTGTATGATTAAAATGGTTACGTGTCCGAACTGTGAAAATGAGTTAATATATATTAGTTCAGATCAGGATGAGAAATTAGAATTATTTTTTTGTTATTGGTGTGAAACTTGTCATCAGCATTATTGGAACTATCCAAACTGATCTTTACGCCTCTTTGAAAAGTAAATAAGTTTTCAATGGTCAAGAAATATATTTTTCCCAGTCTATCAATATTAATTCTTTTTTTTAATGCTAGAAAGCATCATGTCTATTTGGGATCGAAAATGCCAGTCAGGAGGTGCAGCAAGTAAAGTAAAGCGAAAAGCTTGCTCTGCTTCGCTAAATCGTCTTAATTTTACTAAAATAGTTCCTAAATTGGCATAAACATAAGGGTTATTTGGTTCTTGTTTTAAAATCGTCAAGAATAATTCTTCAGCTTCGCTTAATCTATTTTCTTGGGACAAAAGTTCTCCCAAATGAAAATATGCATTTGTATGATGGGGGTTATGTTTTATTGCCCTTTGAAAAGCATCTTCTGCTTGCTTAAGCCGTTGTTGCTTAAGTAAAAGCACTCCTAGATTATACCAAGCTTCGTCATTACTTGGATCATATTTTACTGCGTTACGATATGCTCCTTCTGCTTCAATATTCTGTTCTTTTACTTCAAGTAAAATACCTAGCTTATACCAAGCTTTGCTATATCTTGGTTTCAATTGGATTGCAGTATGATAAGCTTGTTCTGCTTCCATTAGAGTTCCTTTTTCGACAAGTAGGTTCCCTAAATTACACCATGTACTGGCTTTATTAGCCTCATATTTTAGAGAGATGCGAAAAGCATTTTCTGCCTGTTTAAAGTATCCTTGTTTATGTAATATATCTCCCATTATACCCCAAGTATTTGCATGAAAAGGATCATTCTCCAATATTTCCTGATAGACTTTTTCCGCTTCCGCTAAACGACTTTGATTGGTAAGTGATACTCCAAGGTTATACAAAGCCTCTACATTGGTCTTTTCATTTTTTAATGCGGCAAGACTCGCTTTTTCTGCCTCAGTAGATTTATTTTGATCATTTAACAGCCTACTTAGATTCACCCATGTATCAGTTTGAGAAGGATCATGTTCTAGAGATGTTTGAAAGGCTTTTTCAGCCTCAGCGAGCTGTTCCTGTTCCCAAAGAATATCCCCCAATTTTGACCATGCCTCAGCATTTTGAGGGTCAAGTTTAACAGCGATTTGATAGGCCTCTTTGAGTTGGCCTATTTTCATTAAAACATTCTTCAACTTTTTTAAAGTATTTTTATGTGTTGATTGATATTTTAAGACCATTCGATAGGCTTTTTCGGCTTCAACAAAGTTGTTTTTTTTCTCAAACACGATTCCTAAGTTGTACCATCCTTTTACATTCCCTGAATCAGATTTTATAGCTAATTGAAAAGCTTCTTCTGCTTCTGTTAAACGATTTTTTTTAGTCAATAATACCCCTAGGTTATTCAGAACTGATGCATTGGTACGATCTCGCAGTAAAGCCGACCAGAACTCCTCTTCTGCTTCTCTAAAACGTTTTTGCGTGTAAAGTAGTTTTCCCAGATTATTTCGGGCATTAATATTTCCAGGTTCGTGTTTAATGGCATTTCTGAAAGAGCTCTCAGCCTCTAAGGTTTTATTTTGTTTATATAAACAAATTCCTAGATGTGACCATGCTTTTGATGAAGTAGAATTGTGTTCTAAAGCAGTCTGGTAAGCTTCCTCTGCATCTGAAAAGCAGCCTTTTTTGAATAAACAATTTCCTAAATGATACCAGATATTTGCCCGATTAGATTTATATTTCAATGCCGTCCGATAGGCTTCCTCAGCTTCAGTTAAGCGACCCTTTTTGTAATAAAAAGTTCCTTTTTCACACCACTTCTCTGCTTCAACAATCACATCTTGAAATAGGCTCATGTTTTCAATCGCTCATATTCACCAAGTATTGTCCAAATCTTCTAGTGTCATATATAGCAATAAAAGTAGTATTTTAATAGGACTTAGATGGTTCTTCTGAGAGATTTATGAAAGAAGTAATGAATTTATATATTTCAGGTTTCGAATAATCAGATAGAAATGGGATTTGAATTATTTATGACATGGAAACATGTACTAGGAAAACCTGGCCATACATATATTATCGGTAAGCATTGGTTGAAGAAGAAAATCTCAAAATCCCATAGGATACCAAAAGTTTTTTCCAATACTATCTGTCCTGACTATATTTATTATATTGGGTTTCATTATCTTCCTGAAGATTCTATAAAACAAGAATTATGGGTGTGTATGGAAACAGGTGAATTATTTACTAGGAAAGATGTCGTAAGATGGCTTAAGGAATCACGATCAAAGGAGAACTTTGAAAACAAATGAGAATAGAAGAAACATACTTGCCCTAAAAACCACAAATATATCAGCTACAAATAAATCTTTTTGTAGCAAATGAAGAACCGTTCCTTGAGATCAAATATTTACACCAATAAAAACAACTCATTCCTGATTCATAGAGTCATGCCTGAAAGTACCAGGTATTACTAACTCTCCACAAACGTTTAAAGTCTCCAGGAAACTCCCGCGCTGTTGTTACCCCTTTTTATGTGTAAAATTCTCTTATTTCATATTAATGCATCAAATAATGTGACTGGCCGTCCTACAGGATTTTTCTTTTTTGTATATTGAACGGCGAATCCCCTTGTGATTAATCTTTGTAAACTATCATAAATAGTACTGCGAGGAGCACCAGCTAATTGGACTAGTTCAGGACGAGAAAGAGGCCCATAAGCTTTTAAAATTGATAATAAAGTAAAATCCAGATCATGAGTTAAAGATGGCCCTTTTTGAGTTTTCGTTGAGTCTTTAGTAGTTGAATTAAGCATTAATATTTTTAGAAGTAAAGAATCGTATCCCATATCTAATGAAACAAGTCTCTCAAGAGGTTCTTTCCAAATAGTTGTGATGATTTTAGATATAGAAGCTGTTTCAGGTAATCCAAGAAGGTCTCGCAGCGCTGTAAGTTCATTAAAAAGTTGGTTTAATTGAGAAAAATCTAGATAGTGGTTTAATATTTTTTGAATTTCATCCAATTTTAGATAGAAATGATAGTGCTGTTTAATTGGGTATAATGTAGGGAGGTGTAATTCTTTCTGCATTTTTTTTAGAAGAATCCATGTTTTTTTAACTACCTTTTCGGATGTTATTCCTTTTAAGCTCAATAGTCTTTGTAATTCTTTTTGATTCTCAATTTCCTGTGAAATTTTCCTTTCTGTCGAAAAAATACTATTATAAGTCAAATCTTATCATCAGCTATAAATTTACGTGCTAGCTTTCGCTTTATTTCAGTATTTTCATTGAGGAACTGAAATATCCTTACTCATCCTTACAGAGAATATAGAAGTAGAAATATCATGAAGTTCTCTAAAAATGACAGATTTCAATAAAAAATGACGTATTTAGTTTTCGAAGAAAAAATTATGAAAAAAAGGATAAGAAAAGAGTCATATCGTCCGACGAAAAAAAGATCAGTCAGATTTTTCTTAGTGGGGTTGTAAATCAACATTTAATGGTTTTGTGTCTTTAACCAACTCGTAGAGCTCAATAATTTTATCCACTTCTTCTTTTACTCCAGAAATTTCAAAGATAGTTGCTCCAGCTCCATCATAAACCCCACCTGCTCCTATTGGATAGACTTCAACCTTTGCTAAGGTTTCTATGGCTTCAATTTCTGAGAAGATTTCACCACCAACTATAGGGAAAAGACCAACTGGCATTCCTCGAACATAGTCAATGGCCTGTTGGCCTCCAAGATCTGGAACAATATCTGTAACAGAGTAAGGAATCATTTTGCTGATTGAAATTGGTACAAGAATCTTTATACCTCTTGATATCGCTATAGCATAAACTGATCCTATCGTTCCACCTGCAGGGTGTGCACATAAGACCCCAGCGATCCAATCAGGACCAAGAGCGTTCCCCCCCTTAATTACAAGATCTGCTTTCTCAATAGCTTTGGTTATAGGTTCAAATTCTGGTTTTCCATTATAGAACGCGACCTCTGGAGTTCGTGTGGCAGAATTACTGGCCCACAAAGATCCATCAACAACTCCTACAACATAATTATCAATATCAACTTGAAAATCTGTGTTATTTGTGACCTCTAACATCTCACGAAGAAGATAAGCATTCGTGATTCCTCGGCCAAGAGCTATTACACCCTTATTCAAAACTTTTTTTACATCTGGATGATTAAGTATGCTTTTAGCAATGAATGCACGACTCTCCCATGTATTAAAAACAATTTGACATCTCATGGTAAGTCCTCCTTATTTTAAACTGCTGTGTATCCTAAATTACTGTAATATGATGAGAATCAGAACCTAGGATTAGAACATGCAAATCAATTTTTAATCGTATTATTAATCCTAGCTTTTTGGGTAATCGGAAACATAACTCTAAACTAGCATTTCTCATCTCTAATACAAAAAAGGGACATTTCTAGAATATATCTTAAACTATGTTTGATTTTTTCCACTTTTTCTATCATTTAATAATGATTAAATAAACAAATATAAGTTCGTGACAATGCATGTATAGTACTGGCTCAGGGATTAGCAGAAAGATATTTAAAATGGATATAAGGGCAAAATGTCCTTTGTATTAATAGTTTCTAGAGATTAACTTTGGTAGTTCAAACTTATGTGAGTGCGATCTGAAAGAGAAATCTCTCCAAACTATTGATAATTGTGTTTATTATATACATTTGAGGCAGTTTCAAAACAAAGGCTTTTACTGATGTTACAATATCATGTTTCCAATGTTTTCTAAGTATCAGAGCTTAATGTGTATAATAAACCAAGTATATGGTGAAAAAGGATGAAGAAAAAACTAATTTCAACTGTATTGGTCATTGTAATGACACTAACAATACTTCCATTGACAGGGGTCTATGCCTCGACAGCTCCTATACCATCACGGGCATCAAGTATTGCTTTTAGTGCCAATCCTGTGAAAATAGAATGCTGGGGTGGTTATGGTGGATCTGAAATCCCCGAGGGAACCGTACCCTTCAACATTGACATGATTGATGCAGAAGATCTGTCAAATGATGGTGAAGGAATCTATGTTGCAGTTCTGGACACTGGTTTGTTATCTAATTACCTCAACTTCTTCCCTGAAGGTCAAGTAAATGTTAAAGAAGAATGGGGTCTTGGATTTTCACATGAAGTTTTCTATGATCCTGATGGAGAAGGTAACTGGAGTATAGAAGCTGGATACAAATTCTCATATAAAGAACTGAATGCTGAGCGGGGTTTCTACACTTTTGACGAAGATAATCCCCTGTGGTCCTACTATCCTCCATTAGGTATGTGGTTCCCATTCCCATATGGAAATGGCCATGGAACACATGTATCAAGTATCATTACTGGGTACCAATTTGAAAGAGACGATGTAGCATTTTGGGTTAGAGGTGTTGCTCCCAAGATTACATTGATTCCAGTGCTTGTCTTAGATGATTGGATTGTGTTTGCAGATGATGGAAATGGTTGGTGGTGGTCTGGTGGTACTAACGAAATGGTAGCTGCAGGTATTGAATATATTGGCTGGTTAGCGGAAGAACATGACGTCAAAATCATCGTCAACTTAAGTCTTGGAGGACCATCACCCTCGGAATTGATAGAAGAAGCTGTCAATTACGCTATTTCACAAGGTGTCATTATTGTGGCTTCTGCTGGTAATGAAGGATACGATGGTATGGGTTGGCCAGGTGCTTATCCTCAAGTGATTTCCTGTGCTTCTGCTGGTTGGACTGGGGAATACTTACGCTATTACACTGGTGATCTTGATCCATACTATTGGTTTACTGACGATGTTCCTGAATGTTTATGGACTGAAGATGTCTTAGGTAATGACTTCCAAGTATATTTGTCAGATTTTAGCTCACGACCAAATCCCGATCTTGGCCAAAAACCGTGGCATCTTGATGTTGCTGCTCCTGGGGCAGCTATAAAAGGTCCATATAGACCAGAAGGTGACCCGTCATGGTATGATATGACTGATACCAGAGGAATCTGGACTGTTTGGGGAACAAGTCAAGCAGCACCACATGTTTCAGGAATTGCTGCAATGGTTCTGGAAAAATATCCAAAAGCTAATCAATTTACAATGGAGATGTGCTTGAAAGCTGCTGGATTCTACAATCGTATGACAAAATGGCGTGAAAATGAACGAACAGCAACGATCTTTGACATCTTGGACACTTTTGATCTAATAGATCAGACCTGGTTTAGGAATGATTATGGAACTGGATTGCTGCAGGCTGATAGCGCGCTTTTCGTCGCAAAAT
Source organism: Candidatus Heimdallarchaeota archaeon (assembly GCA_020353515.1). Taxonomy (GTDB): domain Archaea; phylum Asgardarchaeota; class Heimdallarchaeia; order Hodarchaeales; family Hodarchaeaceae; genus Hodarchaeum. Next base: position 3,639,067 of record CP070695.1, on the reverse strand, counting down.
TCATGTTTCGACGTTGTCATAGAGGTCGACATGGAGGTCGGAAATACTAGGCCCTAATTTTCCGTTCTCCCCTTTCTTTTTTTCTTGTTAAAATTTTTAATTAATACATTAAACTTGCCTAAGTTCTTCAAGGGGGTATTCTAAGACATATTCTCGATCAATTTTCCAGTAATGTGTGTTAAAATCAAAGTTTTCAGGGTAAAACCAATATATCATCGAGGTATCAGCGGATGTGTCTAAAGTATATGTAGCAAAGGACTGGAAAAGTTTCCAGATTGAGAACGCTAATTGATGTTCATGAAAGCTTGGAAGAGCACCACCCCAGAATACAAATCCATTATCTTTAAGAATATCCATACCAAATCGAAAAGGTGGTGGAGCTTCATTTATTAAATTGAAGAATTGATGAATTCTCTTTTTGTCCTCATTGGAAACCCAAAAAAGGCGTGTATTCACTAGATTGAACAAAATTCGGTCATATCGAGATCGAACACTTGAAATTAAATTCTCAAATACTAAGTTGTATTTTAGATGAACATTTGTCCGAGTTAAGTCCAATAATCTCATCAATTCAGCCTGTTTAATTTCAGGATTTTTTGTTAGTTCTCTTAAGATTTTAAAATCAATTAGCTTCCACTCCTCTAATCCAATCTTTTGTGGTTCGGGTTTGGGGAGATTCTCTGGTTGGTCTTCAATGAGACTAAGCCATTCATTCCAATTAAAATGCCACTTGTTGTGCTGTAGATCATAAAAATTCAAATCAGGAAAAACTTCAATTTGATACCCTGAACTTTGTAGAATTTCTGTAACACTGACATAATTCTCTTGTTCCAGAGTGTCGATTAACTCTTTCATTAAGGAAATGGTCTCGGGGGGGATGTCAAATTGAGCAAATAAGACAAACCCATCCCCATAACCTCTTACCCGATAATGTGTATATGGATGGAGATCACATAATTTCTCCATCAAAGTGAGATTTTCAATACTTTCGAGTGACCATATCACAGTTATCCGTTGTAAGCCAAGTGCTTTAATATTATAGAGAGCCACAGGTGTTCTTATCACACCACGTGATTTGAGATCGTTTAATTTTCTTTTTGCAGTTGGCCAGGAGACTCCTAATTCATCTGCTAGATCCGAATACGAGATTAGAGGGTTTGATTCCAGTTTTAAGACAATCTGGTAATCTTCAGGAGTAATCATATTACAACTGCCTTTTTAAAAAGCTACTTCTCTTCTTTCATATTTATATTACATTAATCTAGCGCATGGATCTCCTCCACCTGAACCTCCAGGAGGGTCAAATTCATAATCTGCTAACCCAGAATTTAGCCCACCAGTTGATAACAATGCATTGATTTGTAGTATATAGACCCCTGATTCAATAGCATGATCATAAAAATGAATTTGGCCGTAATATACTAGTTGTTTTGACAGAATAATCCATTTATAGGAGAATTCAAAACCAGAGGGAAGAATCAAACTTACATATATTCTCACTAAATGGGGACAAGCACTATCAAATTGGAGGTTAAAATAAGATATGACGTCAAGTACCTCATCTTGGTCAAGATCCGAATAATAAGCATCTGTAATAGTTAAAGTGGTTTCAATTTTCTCATTTATACTCAAAAAAGTGACATAATTGAGGCCAAAAACAGGCGTAATTGTACTAAATGCCAAAATACAGAAAAAAACAAAATAAAATCTTTTGAATGACATAGAGAATGTTTAGACATTCATTTTTAAATAGCTTTTCAAAATAAATTACTTTCCCTAATCAGTTATTCGTTTCACTAGAGCAAGTCTCACAGGGAAACCTCGTTAATTATTTAGAATATTTCTTCATCCTCAATGAATTTTCAGATTAGATAAATGTAATTTGGAACTAAAATTGAAATTACATCTATGGAACAAATCTAGAAAAGCTTATGAAATCAAATAGAGTCATTCCATATTTCGAACTCAATATATCTAGAGAATTTCTCCGCAGATTCATCAGAAAACTGATTACCTAAAATTCAAAGATCTTGAAAAGTCTGTGGAAAATGGTAGAAAATTTAAAAAAAGTGAGAGAAAACAAATGAGAAAAAAAATTGTTTCGTATATAGTAGTATCAATGCTACTTTTTAGCGCGATAGGATTTATAGGAGTTATACTGATCGCACAAGGAAATCGGAATCCGTTTCCAGAATATAAACCATTTGATATCGGACCAGAGCTTCGAGCGAGAGATCCAAGCGTAAAACCACTAGAGGACATACAATCTTCGCTCAGTGGAGGTGGTGGTGCCTCCTTACAACAGTCGGCTTGGAATATATGGGCTTACTATGACAGTGGTGATCCATATGGTTATAACTACGCGTGGTTTGAATTGAGAGGTGTTGGTGAACATGTTGAAGTTTGGGTTCAAGAAGATCTCTCTTGGCCTGCTGGTGATCCTCGTGAAACACCAGTGATAACCGATGAAAATGTGCAGAATATTATTGAAGAATTTGATTCAAACATTTATCCCACTGACACTGATTACTTTGGAGAACCTGATTATCACGCTGGTTTAAATGATGCTTTCGGATTAGGTTGGTGGCTTGAAGACACTGGTAGATCAGTAATTCTTATCTCAAATGTTAGAGATTTTAGTTACTATAATTCTTGGTATCCATATTTCGTGATAGGATTCTACTGGGGTTTATTCGAATATCTCTTTGACAGGAACATAATTACCCTAGACGCTTACAATTGGGACGATTATACTGGCCCAGATTCAGGTCATCCATTTGCTTATGAGGCCACGACTGCTCACGAGCTCCAACATCTTCTTCATGACGACCATAATCCAGAAGATGATCTCTTTATGAATGAATGTTGTTCAGTTTTTGCAGAATCACTTTGTGGTTATGGCTTCCCATGGAATGATATTAATAGCTATTTAGCCACACCTGATAATTCACTAGTTGAATGGGATGATCAAGCGAACAATGATTTGGCGGATTATGGTGCTGTTGGACTTTGGGGATTATATCTCAATGACCATTACGGATCTGATTTCTTAGGTAACTTTGTGAAAGCAGGCATCCCTGGTATAGTTGGTCTTAACGCTGCTCTCTACCCAAAGACCTTTTACGAAGTTTATCACGATTGGCGGATTGCAAATCTGATCCACTGGGGTGATGAAATCTATAATTATGAGAGTATAGATCTTAATGACAAGGATGTAGAACAGATTAGGGTATATGATGTTCCAAAACTTCCAGTTCCTTGGATGACTGGATCAGATTTTGGTCCAACTATCACGATCTTAGGATATGATACGGGAATGACAACAATTAAACCATTTGGTACAGACTATATACGGTTCGACGCAGGGAAGTACATTTCTAAGCCTTGGACAGAAACACTTAACTTTGATGGTGATGATACCGCAGTAGTCGGTTGGCAAGACATAGGTGGAATCTGGTGGTCAGACAACTACGATTTGATGAATACTCTAATGGTAGGAGAAGCTTTCGTTGACCCTGCAGATCCGAGATTGGAATTAACTACCTATTGGGATATCGAGGACTTTTGGGACTTTGGATTTGTACAAGTATCACTTGACGGAGGATTAAACTGGGAATCACTAGCAAATGAATACACAGTTGATGTACATGCAGGTACTCATCCAGATATCTATCCGAATCTTCCAGGACTTACAGGTTGGAGCGAAGAGGTTCTTACGATAACCTTTGACCTTACTGGTACAGTTTACGAAGATAAAACAATTCTCTTTGGATTCCGTTATATGACTGACTGGTATACAACCTATGATGGTTGGTATATATTTGAGGCAAGAGTCAGCGATGAAGTCTTAGATCTTACAGTTGATTATCCAGATGCAGCGTTTCAAGTTTCACTAGTCTATGAACTCAAAGGGAAAAATAAATGGGGATCTAAATACGATGTCGTGGACTTAGAACTAGATGAGTTAAATGATGGACAAAAAACCATCGAGATGACATTTCCAAGCTATGTCTACTTAGTTGTTAGCCCAATCCAACCAAGAGGTCACGCTGACTACAGCTTTCAAATAACAACAATCCATAAATAAGGATTTAATCCTCTTCCTTCCCCCTTTTTTTTTATCCTTTATTGCATATTTAACTTCCATCAGAAAGAAACCAACTTCTTAGGAACAATTAAATTACTATTTATTATTCCTTTAATACTTTCTTTGAAGGATTTTCATGAGAATTGACCTAGAGAAATTACAAGAATTTGAAAATACAATTGATACTATTCAGCCTGAAAGAGGTAAGGTTCCAATTAAAATCCTTGGTTACGGTGAGATCAGTCTTGTTTTTGAATTGGCCAATGATGATCAACCAATCGCCTATAAACGCTTACCTATTTTTGACTCAGAAACACAAGTCAATCGGCACATTCTAGCTTATGACATCTATCATCAAATTCTTCAAAGGCTTCACCTCATTGTACCTGCTCATGACGCCATCTGGGTTCAATCTCAGAAAGGAAATATCGTTTTATATTGCGCACAAGAGAAAATACCTGTGGAAACAGTGGGGCATAAGATCCTTCATCATTCAATCAGTAAGAAAGAAATCCATACTCTAATTCTCCTGATTATGCGAGAGATGCATAAGATTTGGGCATTTAGCCATCGAAGTAAGACTTTGAAAGTTGGTCTAGATGGTCAAATCTCAAACTGGGCCGTGATAGGTTACAATCCTCAGAATCCTCATATATCTGAGGATGATCAGCTAATATACCTAGATACATCCACCCCAATGTTTCGAAAGCAGGGAATTGAGGCAATGGAACCTATTCTCTTCTTAAAAAGTGCACCTTTCTTTTTGAGGTGGTTATTAAAAGCCTTGTTTCTTAAAGAAGTAGTAGATCGTTATTATGACTGGCGTCTCGTAACCATTGATTTAGTTGCTAATTTTTTTAAAGAACAACGACCTGAACTGATCCCTGGCGTACTTAAGGTGATAAATGATTTTTTCTCGGAAGAGGCTGTAGAATTTGATATTATTCCTCTAACTTATGAGGAAGTGAAAAAATATTACGATGAAGATAAACAGATATGGGTTATTTTTCAAAATACCAGACATCTTGACAGGTATATTCAAACAAAATTATTACGTAAGCAGTATGACTTCTACCTGCCTGGAATGATCCAAAGATAAATGTGTATTTTCTTTCTTTATTCTCCCACTTGTTTTAGCATGTTGATCACTTTCGGTAATGGAAGATCAAGAAAGTCTCCTGGATTCTTTCCTTTTGTATCTGCCATAACAGTCTGAAGTTTCAATCCTGTTCTACTTATATAGTTGATATAGGATTGATCTAAGTGAAGAAGTTCATCTAGCTTCATTAGATCTTCATATTTTGGGAGAGAACCCCCCATATCTTTCCGTAACCAATGGCCCACAGTATGTTTATACTCAGGAGGATACTTCTTTGTTAATTCATTTTTTGTAAAACCATTATTAATCCTGTGAAGATTGAGATAGTCAGAAATCATGCTTTGCTTTACATTATAGTACCGTTTCACAGTAAAAAATTGTTCCTCAACAGAGACTCTTGCTCCTGGAGATTGTCCAATATTTTGTCTCTCAACATCTTTGAATTTTCCTTCGTAGTCCTTTCTAGTATCTTTCTCTTTGATCATGAATTCATTGTGAAGATATTCAGGTTTAACGCACGGATTGACTTCTAGAAGTTTGGGAATACTATTCATATCTTGCCATAATCCTAAAGAACACGAAGGACAGGAAACAGATTCCTTGTAATGGTGAAATTTTTTTAATTCGGCTTCACATGCTGGACAGTATAGTTTGATCGTGTTTACTTTTCCAGAAGTATTAATGACTTCTTCCAGAGAATATTTTCCTGATTTCCACTTAACAACAACCCAATGGGGTAGTCCATTAGGATGATGCGAAAGAACTTTACCAATAAGACCTGTATCTGCATTTTTATACAGTACAGGGGCCTTTTCAACACGATAACCAATGAAATCAACCTCCTCCCAATTCTCTGTAATCTCGAATTGATGTGCAACCCTAATATTATCAAGATTGAATTTATATTGTACAGATTTTATATCTTTGACTAACATGAAGATTGGAATCCAATCATGTCCTCGAGGCACAACAATCATATTACGAATGACCCAACCGTGATTATTCAGTTGAGCGATAGAAAAAATCTCTTTGATATCGTGATTTGGTAATCCAAGGAAAAGAACACCGTCGTCATCTAGAATATTTGCAAGACTATCACTAAATAGAAGGGGAAAGAACGAATGAAAATTTGCTGGCTCTTGAAATACCTTGATGATCACATTATCAGGTTCAATGTTGGTTTCATCAGGAATTTTCTTCTCTACTTCTGGAATAACAAAGTTGTCTGCAAGGGGGTGAATATGATAAGGTTGAAAAGAGAGTTTCCGAATATCTTTCCTTTTGATTTGACATCGTTGTTTAATGATCTTCACATAGTATTTATAGGCTTCAATCATGATTGAGCGCATTTTTATTGGATTAAAGTACCCCTCAGATATTTTTTGGACTGCTTTGCAGGTAGTTCCTGAACCTGCAAATGGATCGAGTACTAGTGCATCATTAGGAAGGCCAAATCCTAATAAGGTTTCAACAAGTTTTTCAGGATAAGTAGCCATATGCTTATAAGGAACAGGTTGGAGAGGAATCTTTAAAATGTTAGAAATACTCACCTTTTGATTGTATTCAGAATAATAATTTTTTTTATTACGAGAGAAGACAAAAATTGGCTCATAAGTATTCGTAAATCGATTTTTCACTGGTGCTGGCATATGATTTGGTTTGTACCAGATTATCGTATCCACTAAGTTCCATCCATCTGTAACCAGATAATATGCGAGTAAATAAGGAATCATTGCTAATGGAGTGTTACCATATCTACTTACATATTTATCACCAATATTTAGGTAAAAATTTCCCTCTGGTTTTAATTTTCTTTGCATTAAGTTGAAAATAGAGATTAGTTTTGCTAGATATTCCTCTTTTGTGGATTCATTTCCTATCTGACCATCAAATCCATAATCTCTTTGTGACCAATATGGGGGAGATGTGATTACACTGTCGATACTGTTGTCTTCTAATGTGAAGAGGCTAGCTTGTACATCTCCATAGAGAATTCGATGGTCATTCATTTAAATCAGCATAACTTGAAATCCATCATTTATCCAAGATTCTAATGTAGGGTGGCCATGTAATGTACCATCAATAGGTAATCCCTGACGTTCAGCAGCTTCCAAGGCACCCATTGCTCTTGCACAGACTTCACAGACAGCAGCAACTAAGTTTTGGGTCTTTAATCTTTCAAATTTGTCGTAATTTTTTGTTTCATATTCGACGATTAGTTTACATGCCTCACTCTCAAAAATGACACCAACCTCATAGCCTTTTTCAGCTAAATCGAAAACATTCAAAAGAATATGAGTAAAGATCCCTTTGCTATAATTGAATAATACAAAAAGTTGTTTTTTCATTGGTTATCACCTCTAAAATCGAGGTGAATGAGACCGATAATAGATATTTAAGCACATTTAGTAGTGAATCTTGAGGCTCAACAAATGGTAAAAAGACCTAAAGTCGATAGTTATGCGGATAGCAAGTGGGGTTTTTACCCTGAGGGTTGCCAAGAGTCTATCAATCATGATGATTATGTGATTGGAGTTTACTATACTGCTTTCAGTAGTACTCTTGACCCATGGTACATGGGTAAGGTTGTTATTCAAGAGCAAACTGTTGGTTCTTATTATCCTGTACATAGTGACCCCCGTGATATCCTTCGAAAGTTCTCTGGTAAGGTCATTGGAGTATATGAAGTACCCCCTTACGAAATTGGGGTCCCCGATGGCATAAAAGAACGCCAATATATTCTTCAAGTGGCGTATCCTCTTGAAGGATTAGATACACAGTTTCCGTTACTTTTGACTACCCTCATGGGAAACATTAGTATGGGTGGCAAAGTGAAACTTTTAGACGTAATTTTCCCCCAACGCTTTTTGTCAGAATTCAAAGGACCGAAATTTGGGATTGAAGGCATTCGTAAACAACTAACTGTTCCAGAACGACCTTTCTTAACAAATATTGATCATGCTTACACCTTGGATGATGGGAAAGCCTTGTTTTATGAAGCAGCAATGGGAGGTGCCGATTTTATCAAGGACGATGAAAGTACGGCTGGCGATATAAAGTATTTACCACTAGAGGAACGAGTCACTACCTATATGGAAATGAGAGACAAAGCAAAAGAGGAGACGGGTGAAGATACGATCTATATGGTTAATATAACGGCAGGTCCGCAACAAATCTTAGAAAATGCCCAAAAAGCGATCGATTCTGGCACTAATGGATTAATGGTCAATTATCTCACTGTTGGTCTTCCAGTTGTACGGGAATTAGCTGCTGATGAGAGTATCAAAGTTCCTATTTTAGGGCATATGGATTTCGCTGGAGTGTATTATGAGTCTTCAATGTCTGGAATCTCTTCTTTTCTGATCATGGGGAAACTTGCTCGGTTAGCTGGTCTTGATGCATTGGTCTACCCCAGTGCATACAGTAAAGCCCCCTTTATTCGAGATAAATATCTTGCCTGTGCAAAAGCACTTCGTTATCCCTTTGGTCCATTAAAACCAGTATTACCTATGCCATCAGGAGGAGTTACCCCAGGTATTGCTTTACGTATCATGAAGGATTTGGGCAATGATATTATGATTGGAGCTGGTGTGGGTATTCATTCTCATCCCAAGGGTACTCGAGCAGGTGCCAAGGCGTTTCGTCAGGTGATTGATATTGGCATGACTCACTTGGATGAGGCAGCTGAGGATCTCGAAGACTATTTAGACGACCATGAGGATCAGTACGTTGAATTGGAACAAGCCTTAGATTCATGGGGTAAATCAGGTATAAAATACCTTGATACATAGACGACTACTTGGTTTCAATCCTTTCAGAAAAGGTTGTGAAGTGTTCTAGTCTTTCTGGGATAATTTGAACCCCCATTCCTTCCCCTTCTGGTATATCAATGAAGCCATCACCACGTAACGTAATATTAGGTTCAACAATATCCTCTTGGAAATAACGGGAGGTTTCAGACGTATCTCCAGGTAACGTGAATCCAGGAAGCGTTTGTAAATGAATGTTAAAGGCTCGGCCAATCCCCGTTTCTAGCATACCTCCAGACCAGACCTTGATGCCATTACTTGAACAAAAATTCTGAATAGTTATTGCACTCAAAATGCCTCCTACTCGTCCTTGTTTGATATTAATAATTTGACAACTTCCTAAGTTAATAGCTGTTTTCACATCATTGAGACTCTCAATTGATTCATCAAGGCAAATTGGTGTTTGTAACTCTTTTTGAATAATGGAATGAAAATAGATGTCATCATATGCTAAGGGCTGTTCGATCATCATTAGATCATAATCATCAAGTTGTTTAAGGAGTTCAAGATCATCGATAGAATAATCAGCATTAGCATCAACCATGAGTTTGATATCTGGATAGTTCTCTCTCACTCTGGCTAAGGGTTCAAGTTCTTTTCCTTTTTTTATCTTAATTTTGATCCTGTGATACTTTTTCCTTACCGCCTGTCCAATAGATTCTAAAAGTTCATCTGTGTCTTCTTTTATCCCGATACTGATTCCTGACATAATATCTCTTTTTTCCCCCCCAATGAGCTCATAAAGAGGGATACCTTGCATTTTTGCTTGAAGATCAAGAAGTGCATTCTCTACAGTAGCTTTCGCCATATTATGGCCACGAATCCTCTCGAAGGCTCTTAGAACCTCGTCAAGTGAAAAATTCTTTATTTTCATAATTACTGGAAGTAAAAACGTCCGAATTATGTGAAGGGCAGTTTCATTAGTTTCACTACTGTAAAAAGGTTCTGGAGATGCCACACATTCCCCCCATCCAGCTATTTCCTCAGATTTGAGTTTTAAAAGAAGGGCTTCTTTGTATGTCTCAGCTCCGAGGCTGGTTTCAAAAGCTTCTACAAGTGGTAGTTTGATGATAAATAATTCCATCGAGTCGATTTGATCAATACGGTTCATTTCACATTTCCCTCTTGATCAATTTATAGAAGATTTTTTGTTGATCTTCAGAGAAAACGATTTCTTCTACGACAAAACCTATTCTAAAAGCAGCTTCAAACTGGTCACGGGTCTTCATTCTCCAGTTATATGCTTGGTTTAAATTTTCCTTTTTCAGTGACTGAAAATCTCTCGGAATTTCAATATAAGCAATTTCCTCATTAAATTCACCGAGTTTTGATGTGGGAATGACCCCTAAATTCTTTTCTTCTTTTCTTTCCATCTTCTTAATCACTCGTTCAGAGGTTAAATTCCATGTGACAAGTAATCGATCAGTTGGGAGACCTGTGTCAAGTCCACTTTCCCCCTCTCCATAAATATTCTGTTCGTATTCTGAGCTAATCACTCCAAGTCTGTGAATGTTGAAATAAGCATTTTGGGATTCCAAAGGATCAAAATTCCAACGAATGATATTATAACCCATTTTCATGACTTCTTCTCTTTGAGCTTTCTTCAGTAAAAATCCATATCCCCTCCCTTGGTATTTCCTCATGACTGCTGCCATGTACGAGAAGAAGAAGATGTGTCCCTGCCATTTTCCTAGAATACCATAGGTAAAACCAACACATTCCTCTTCAACAAAAAGTCCCTGAAGTAAGCCTCCAAACTTTTGTACTCTTGTCATTAAAAAGTGGGGATCGACTTCTACATCACTGACTCCCCATGCACTTTTTTGGATCTCAAGAGTTTTTTTAAATTCTTTTATAGTCGTTAACTTCTTAATCTCAATCATTATTAATCTCCTGATGGAAGAGGAAATGGGACACTTAGGTAATGCTTAAGCACCAAATTTGTGAACCCTTCCAGCAAGACCCAGCATGGTAGAAATAACTTCTTGACCTAACATATGTCCTAATCCACCTCTCATTGTTGGGCGTTCACCAAATTCAGTTACTTGATCTGGTCGCACTCCTTCACCGACCATCAATACTGGTAATGGATCAGAGGAATGATCCTTCATTACACAAGGAGTGCTATGATCACCTGTGATACAGATGAGAGTTTCAGGTAATAAATCTAAGATAGGCTCTATTGCTCGATCTATCTCATCGATGAACTCCATTTTCTGAATAGGTTTGTTATCATGACCGAAATTATCAGTTCCCTTTACATGCAAAAAGACAAACTGGGATCGCTCTAACGATTTCATTGCTGCTTTGACTTTCGAAGGTACATCAGTAGGAACACCCCCGGTACCTTTATGGTTATTATTAATCTTCATTCCACAAATCGAAGCAACACCTTTGTATAATCCTCCACCAGCCACACAATCAGCTGTTATGCCATATTTAGTTTGAAAGCTTTCTAAGTGTGGAGCTTTTCCAGCTCCTCTTACTAACAGATAATTAGCTGGAAGCTTGTTATCATCTATCCTTTTCTGGTTGATCTCTAGAGTTTCCATTATCTCAGACGCTTGACGGATGTATTGTTTCAATATTCGTGCAGTCTTTTCAGCCTCTGGACTTGTGCCAATAATAGATTTTGGTTTTTTATTCTCAATCTTTGGATCATTTCCAGTTACATCACTTGCTAAACCAGGACCTCTTAAAACTAACGCGGCCCGATGATCGATCCCAAGTTTAAAAATTGTTTCAACATCTTCTATTGTAATATTCTTAAGAGCTTCCTCAATTTCTACCGTACCTTTGGATATTCTACCTGCTCTTCGATCAACAATTATCTCATCCTTAATAGTAGCCATGTTTGTACGAAAGGCAATATCACCTGGTTTAACAGGGAGATCTGTTCCCGCGGCCTCAAATGGGCCTCTACCTGTGTAAACATCGTAAGGATTATAACCAAATAAAGCTAGATGTGCAGTATCACTTCCAGGAGTAATTCCTCGTCCAATAGTATGTAAGTGTCCTGTTATCCCTATTTGTGCTAATTTGTCCATTGTTGGTGTCTTAGCCGCCTCTAGTGGCGTTTTCTCGTTTAATTCATGTATGGGACGGTCTCCAACACCATCCATTAAGAATAAGAGAAATTTTCTGTTCTCCATTGTTTTAGCTCCATATCTATTCTCATTCAATCTATCTGCAGAAGTAAAAATACTATTATTTAGATATTCTTCAATCTTCTACTCCCCAAGATACTCATTAGAAAAAAAGGGTGAAGATATTTGGAAAGATTACTTTCCTTTTAATTCTTCTTCTTTTATCACTCTACGTAAGACCTTACCTACAGTACTTAAGGGCAAATCGTCACGAAACTCCACTTTTCTTGGACGTTTGTACCCCGCCATTCGATCTCGACACCATTCTATAATTTCTTCTTCTGTTGCTGTTTCCCCCTCTTTAAGAACGAGGTAAGCTGCAACATATTCGTTACCAGGATCATCTTCTCGTGGTAGTCCAATTACTGCAGCCAACTTGACCTTTGGATTCTCATACAGAATATCTTCGATTTCACGAGGATAAGCCTTCAAACCACCTATAATCACCATATCTTTCTTACGATCAGTAATCACTAAGAATCCTTCTTCTTCGAGGTGTCCGATATCGCCAGTGAGGAAATACTTTCTTCCATCAATTTCACGAAAGACTTCTGCTGTCTCCTCAGGCTTTTTCCAGTACCCTTTCATCACTTGGGGGCCAGAAAGGGCGATTTCGCCATCTTCCCCTAAAGGTTGTTCTTGTAATCCAGTATCTAGGTCTACAATTTTGACATAAGTATCAGGCACTGCTAATCCAACTGTCCCAAATTTTCGATCTCTTTTATTTGTTGGATTTAAGTGAGTAAGGGGGGATGTTTCAGATAGTCCATAAGCCTCATAGATCGTTCCTTTCGTAACTCTTTCAAATTCTTTGGCTATTTCAGGAGCTAAAGGAGCAGCACCAGAACCACACCCTATAATAGATGTTAGATCATACTTTTCAACATTTGGATGATTAACAATTGCGGTGTAGAAGACGGGTACAGCATGGAACACAGTAACTCTATGGTCATTAATAGTTTCAAGTAGAACTGAGAGGGGAGGTTTTCCAGCTCTCGGATCAGGAATTGGTATAACTGTAGCAGCGTAGAATGCGCCACCAATCATTGTCATTGTAAATCCATATGAATGATACCAAGGTAGGGCACCAATATATACTTCCTCTCCGTATCGAAGCTTTTGTGGTTTTCCTTCTTCAATCTCGACTCTGACATATTCGTCTGCTTGGAGGACATTAGAGTAGACATTTTTATGAGATAACATCACTCCTTTTGGCAAACCTGTCGTGCCCCCTGTATAAATTACCACTGCTAAGTCTTCATCGGGATTTATTTCCACATTAGGCTTTGTTGTTTCATAGGTAAGAATTTCTGAGAAGAAAGAAGTGATTTCTTCTTCATAAAACGGGCTTTTTGGGACTTTTCCTAGTAATCCTCCAATTATTGCTTTGAATTTAGGGAGGAAATCCTTCGTCTGACAAATGACCACATGTTTGACTTGTGTTCCTTTTATCGCTTTGTAAGTAGAAGGAGCGAATCTCTCATGATCAAACGCAAAAACCATGACTACTTCTGAGTCCTTCAGTTGATAGTTTAATTCATTTGACGTATAAGTGGGATTGCAGGTAACCGCAGTTGCGCCAGCTTTCAAGATCCCAAAGAAAATTATTGGATAATGAGGAGTATTGGGTAGAAATATAGCAATTTTATCCCCTTTTTTCACACCTTGCTTTATGAGGTAATTTGCCACTTGGTTTGCCATGGTATCTGTTTCTGCGAAGGTTGTTGTGGTTCCCATAAATTTTAGATACGGGAGATCACCACTTTTTGTTGCTGTATTTTCAAGTATTTTATAAAGGGGCTCATCTGGATAAGGTTCTATGGATTTCTTGACCGTTTCAGGCCATTTATATTTATGCCAAATCTGTTCTTCCATCTTCCATCATTCTCGGTATTTTTTGTATTTTCTTCCACTACCACCTCTCTTTATATAACTTCCTAGGTCATCCTAGAGTATTTATTTTTATGCTCTAGAAAAAATTCCATTCATTATGTTTCAGGGTGATGAATTGCCCTGAAGACACTCATCAAAAGTTTCATTTCATCTAATGTTATATTTTTGTCCTTCTGGACGGTTTCAGCTGGTTTATCATAGATTTTTTTCCATAGATGGGTTAATAGACTTTTTTCTTCAGGAGTGATCACTTCATCTTCCCATGCTTTTCGATAGGCTTGTTTAAAAGTGGCAATATTTTCATATATGGACTTAATTAATTTTTTCTCATCTGTAGTTATTTTACCATCTTGTAAGGCTATTGTAACTAGATCTTGGATTAATTGATCTAACTGGCTCATTTCTAATACTTTCGAGATGATTATCTCCCTGTTTTTTTCCGTAAACGTAATACAATCTCCCACTTTCAATTTTAGTTTTTTTCGGACTTCAGGAGGGATTAATACTTTGAAATCTTTACTAATTTCACCTATTCCTATTTCACTACCTTTAGAGGAGATCTTATTGGTTTCCATATCCTACTACTCCTCAAAGATTTGCCAGAGATAACGGTCAAAGTTGATTCTATCATTCTTGTCAAATAAAATCCCTTCTTCCTCTAATAACCCTTTTTGCATTTCATAACCCCCATTATGAGGTAACGAAATACGTCCTTTACTATTAATTACTCTATGCCACGGAAGATTATCTTTTCCCGATGATGAATGTAGAATCCAAGCCACTTGGCGTGAAGCACGAGGATTACCTGCGTATGTGGCGATCTGGCCATATGTAGCAACTTTACCTGTGGGGATCTTCTTAATAATATCTTTTACTCTCTTGGAAAATGAGGAGGTCATCTTTTAACTCATTCCGATCTTTTTTCCTTTCATCCAAATATGATTATCTTTTTTACCTCCCTCCTTTCTTTTTGGAAAAGTCCACTGAGACGAGATAGGGACTTATAGAGCTGCAATTAACCAAATAAGATTAATCCTGTTTTTCTATTTTGAATATAACAGGCCTGATGCCATCATTGCATGGGGTATATGTCATTCCAGGTTCAGGATAGGCGTAATCCCCATCGTAGTAAAAAATCATTAGGATATCATAAATGTCAATCCAAGCTTTTTCACAGAATCCTTCAGGTGGTTCAAGGTGACTGGTTACAAAAAAATTTTGCCCTTCATTCAAGTAACAGGGTGGAACAGGTTTTCCTGTGTCTTTTCGAACTATATCATGTCCAAATATTTCTTTTGGTTCAAATTTCTTTATCACTGTGATTTTTACCTTACTCAACAAAACACATCCATATTTATTCTAAGAATTGATTTCTGTAGAATTTGTATATAAATTTGAGAGTCTCGTTTTTCACCCACTCTCCAGGTGTAGTATCGTCATAAAAAGGAGGAATTCTCATTTCTTCCCCATTTTTATGAGCAATATTCGCTTCCTCTCTTAAACTTTTGAAGAAATTCAAATGTACCTCCACTTCATCCTTAGTTACTATAGGTCCATGTCCAGGGATCACAAATTCAATGTCTAGCTTCATTATTTCTTCAAATCCATTAATCCAGTCATTAGGGTTACAGGTTGGATCACCAGCCCATGGCCATTCCTTGGCAAAAATTAGATCTCCTGCGACTAATACTCTTTCTTGTGGAAAATAGGCATATGAAGAACACGAGGTATGCCCTCCACAATGTTTGAGTTCTACAAAGATGTCCTCATCATGAATTTTCATCAAATTTGTAAAAGTAATATTAACTGAAAAAGTAGTATCGATAGCATCTATTAATTTCGTCTTTTCGGGATCTTTTTTTTTCCATTCTTCAAATCTTGCTGATTGAATTGGTTTTTCATTTGCAACATTCTCAATAAGTTGATCTGATGCTAAGATTTCAACACCATTAAATGCACTAATACCCCATAAATGATCCCCATGATAATGGGTCAAATAAAGGAACCTTACTGGCAATCTAAAAAATTTTTCAATGTAATTACGCATTATTTTACCCGTATAAGGGAATAATGTAGAATCAATGATTATTATGAAGTTATTTAACGCAATTGCCCCTGCTATAAAATCTTCTGAGGTAACCGCTAAAGTATGTTCCGTTACCTTTTGGTAATTCATCTTAATCATTTTAATTCCCTGATTGTAGTTGATTCCATTCTTAATCCTCTAATATCAATCGTAAAATTAGGTTTCTTTTTGATAACAAATCAAATTAATCCATGCTTTCGAAAAATTGAGCTATTTGGGTTGTTATGGCAAAACTTACCATTTAGTACTTTACTAAATTCTTAAAAGTTTTATCAATGAGGAAAAAATAGAGGAAATCATTTATATGAGAAAATTTTTTTGTAACTAAGACAATAGGACGGTATTTTCAAATTAAATGGATTTTCAAGACAAAATTTAATATTGAAACTGATTTAACTTTACCTAATCGTATTTTTTTGATAAAGATTAAAAATTTGTAGTTACCATCATGATTATTTTTTTTTATATCATAAGAAAAGTTTAGAGTTGTCAAAGAATATACCAATTGGGGGTTTTTTGATGTCCTCAGGAATAATAAAATGTAAAATTACCGTGATAAAGCGCACTATCGATCAAGATTTAATTGACAAGTATCTTGATGATCAGTATAGAGATCACATGAAACCATGTGAGACTTTTCAAGACAATCAGGAATTTATCTTAGAAGGAGACACTGCCTTTTCGCAACCACCTACAGATTTTTGTGCTTGGGCTTGGGCAGATATAAGAAAGGATATAATGACTGTTGCTCTTGGATGTGAGATGCCTGGAATGAAACATAGAGGAACCGTTATAGCTGGTTGTACAGATTGGTTTCGACCTGTGATCTTTAAGATTGAACGGCTATAAAAGGAACTTTAGTAATATTTCATATGGTTTTTTCAAATTGATATCCTAAATCATACCTTACATATTTGAGCCACTCGTATTGTGGATCTATTATATTTGCTAAATTAGTGAGAGAAGACCAAAATAGTTTGAATTTATGATTATCTGCAAAGATTTCCCATTCATCCTGAACTTTTTCGTTGAGTTCTACATGAAAAAAGTGTCTTCTCATTTTTTTTGAAAGAATGACCGTTGGAACCCAGCCTGTTATTTGATATGACAAGTAATTAGGATCTGGAAATCTATCAAATTCTTTGTATGTGATTTGAGTGTAATTTCCACTAATACGAATAGATTTTACATTAGTCCCTTTTCTGAGTTCAGCCCAATCAAAACTCGCCGAACTTGGACGAGAATAAACCTTAGTTTTTTCTGCTACAAGAAAATTATCGTTTTTTAACTTAGTTTCCTTGGATCCAATGTACTTTTCTATTGTTATTTTTCTTAATCCTGTTTCCTCAGTAATTTCCCTTTTTAGTGCTTCTTCTACAGATTCTCCTTTTTCAACTGTACCTGCTGGGATTTGGATTCCTGCATTTGGATGAAGGATTAACAGAAGTTCTTCAACATTGTCTTTTTTTCGGGTTATAAATGCTGTAACTTTGTCAATTCTCATACTCCTTTAATCTTCCCTATGTAACTTTTTACTTTCGTGATATCCGACCCCGATTGGCTCACCAATGTTGTAATAGCGATTATCTAATGCATAAATAATAGGATCTAGTTTTGTCATATCCATAATTTGTTTTCGTCCTTCTCTTTCAGTGACAAAATTCTTGGTAACATAAGCTTGAACTACATCTCCTATGAAAATTTGTCTATGCAAGATTGAGAATTCTTTGATAACTTTACATTCTAAATTAACTGGACATTCTTCTATCATTGGTGCTGTTCTTAATTCTCCAAAAAAAACATCAAATAATTGTGACTTATCTGTCTTATGTCCTGATACTACTCCACAATAATCAGTCTTTGTGAGAAGTGAGGTGGAGGGAAAATTAACACTAAATGTTTCATGCTCAAGAATTCCGATGTTTGTATAGTGGTTTACTCCAGATGAGATGTAGATAATTGGTGGTTTAATCCCCATTATTCCTACGTCTCCCAAAGTTTCAAAGTTAGGTTTTCCTCGGACAAGAGCTCCAGCAAGAATGATAGGAATAGGGAAAATCAGTGGAACTTTTCCAAATTTCACCTTTGTAGGGGAATTCATTTCTAATCACTAGATGTATTTAATTTTTAGACTGACTTCAACTGGTTAGTAAGCCAGCTTTTCAATGGTTCGTGTAGGGGGACTTTGTTTAACCATCCAACTTCTTCATACCTGGCAGTTATTAGATTATCAAGATTCTGAGGACGGTATTCTTTTGGACTTTCATGGTATAAATGCAACGGATAATTATAACTAAATGGGAGTTCTTGGAGCTCTGCTTTCTCAAGAGTTGAAAGAATTACGCCAGCTAAAATTGCTTGATGCATGAATATAGTGTACCGTTCATCTTTTTGATAAAATCTATCAAAATCTGGATCATTATATGATTCTTGGAAAAAGTTCCACCATGATTGAAGTAATCCTCTTTCAGGCCTCACAACTAAAAATCCTGCATTAAAGTAGGGGCGAAGAATGTTATGATCAACATGAGTTTTCAATGGGAAGATCTTGTCTACTGGTACATCGCATTTTCGATAGATTAAATCCCAAAATGGATCAATGGGTTCGTTATAGATAGATCCAATTAATGTGTGGTGTACTGGTCGAAACCCCAAGGATTTACCTTTGGGTAGGAGAAAATGAGTTGGTGTATTCATTATCAGCGTGTCAGGAAGAAGCCAAGCGAGAATATCAGTTTTACGTTTAGCAAAAGATTCTGCTGTAGCAGTAGCGAATACATAAGTAGCAAAAGGGAAGTTTCTATGCTTGGGATCCATTGAAAATGGAATAATTTGAACATCTAAAGATAGAAAGCGTTCTTTGAGATTTTTGGGGATCTTTTTCTCTGATTTCGGAGTAAACATCCATATAGGAGATTCAGACAATGGTCCAGCAAATTGGCGTATGCTTGCAACATGAATTTGAGTCTCTATGTCTAAACCAGTAGAAACAAAAGCAAAAACAATCTTATCCATTGGAATCATTCCATTTTGACCTTAAAAAAAAGTTTGACTTCTCTTAACATATTAAAAAATAGATTTAAACTTGAATTATATACAAATTATGATAAAGGCAAAACTTTCCTGTTTCATATTTGAAAACAACATGAAATAAGTCAAGAACTCAATTCTTGATGGTGAGATAGTGTTGATTAAGTTTAGAAAGATGACAGAACAGGAATTCCTTGATTATCTAGAATACCTGATTAAGGACTATAGCAAAGATTATGCTCAGATAAAAAAAGTTGGGTTAGAAGAAGCAAAAAAACAAACTGAATTACAAATCGAGGTCCTTTTACCAAAAGGGTACGCTACCCCTGACGTGTTTATTGGATTTATAAGGGGGGAAGCCCAAAATATTGGTCATATCTGGTATATTCATGAACATAAAAAGAAGTATACATTTCTTGCAGACATAGAGGTTTTTCCAGAATTTCGGAATGAAGGATATGCCACCCAAGCCTTAAAATTATTGGAAAAAGAGGTAATCAGTCATCGATTCCAAGCTATTGTGTTACATGTATTTAAACACAATTTCCTGGCTAAGCGTTTATATGAGAAGTTGGGGTACACGATTATTCAGGAAGTTGATACTGGTTTCAACATGGTCAAAAGACTACTACTCTAATTATATATAAACTTCAGAAGTGTCGTCTATCCTCTCTTTGACGACATTTTCCTTAACTGAAATTAAGTAAAAAGAGTCTTTTGAGCTATTTCTCTTGCTTCAGAGCTCTTTCTTAACAATATTATTGCACATAGTAATCTTCAAACCACAAATAATTCTATATCTATAGGTTAAAAAGCCCAAATTGGTTTTTATTACAGGGTGTTTTTATTTTGAAGGTATGTAATTCGTGTAAATTTCCTCTCATTACAACCAAAAATATTGTTACAGATGTTTGGGATTGGATTCTAACTCAAGATTATTCTGATGATGTAACGATCAATGAACCCCATAGTATTACCTTCACACAAAAAGAGTGTCAATTTTTGTTCACTATTACATCAGAACCGAAATTTAAAGCCATTGAAGAATGGAGCACTCCATTTGGTTCTCATGAAAAAAACATATCAAATAATCGAGAAATATTAGACTGTCTCAATATTTGGTATAAAACCCTTGAACGAGTAGAAAATGTTAATGTTTTAGAGGCCATGGATCAGGACGAAGTAGTACAGCTCGAAATAACCAAAGATTTATGCTCAGTGTGTAAGAAAAAAACAAGACCAAAAAAAGTAAAAAAGAAAGTTAAAAAGAAGAAAAAAGACATTAGGAAGCAAGAAATTCTTGTTGCAGCTGAAGTGCAAGAAGTCACCCAAAAGAAGTTAGAAGACGAAACTCTGAAGGAACTAATAGCAGTAGCAATTGAGGAGAGAATAGCTGCTGGTGAAAAGAGAAAAATTACTTGGAAAGATCTTATAAAATTATACTTAGAGGAGAACATCCACGAGACAAAAAAACGTCATCCTGAGAGTATCGCCGACTTTTTAGGGTTAGAAATCTCCCAAGTTAATGAAACTTTAGAAGGCTTGGAAAGCGAGGGTATTATTCAAAAAGAATTCAAATTATTTGATTATTATATACTTAAAAAGGATTTTAATTCTGAAACAGCGAGAAAACATCTTGAAATACTTGACTATCTGAAACAGCATGTTGATTGTCCTTCAACAAAATGTACACAGTTTTCTATTTCGTTATCATTTGACCTCCCTTTTGCTATCGTTGGTTTTATTTTGAATGCTATGAGTCAAAATCGTCTAATTAAGAAAGAATCAATCGAAGTGCCAACTGATGGAGTTATAAAGAAAGTAGCATGTTATGTCCCGTCCTCCTATTAAAACTAACACTTTAGATATAGCTTGAAGTGACAATTTATATACTCTGATTTTTTTAAATCGATCTAGTTATAAGATGAAAGATCACAAAAAAACACTACCAATTAAAGCTAAATTACCGCTTTTTTCCTTGTTACTCGTATTAATGTTAATACAGGGAGCTATAAACATAAATTTAGTTCAAAATAATACTGTTCCATCTAATGCTGATTTAGACAACCCAACAATTAAGAACCTAAGTTTTAAAACATCGGAATCGCATCCAGTATATTGTACGGGGAATTTTTTCGACATGGCAGAGGATTTGGATGGAGATAATCTTTATGATCATGTTGTTTTAATTTTTGGGATTAATGCAACCCAAATCTTTCTCAATCTTTCAGTAGTTATTACTATTCAACCTTTAATGGTAAATCAAACCCCGATTGGAGAGAAATTCGTAGTTACAGAAAATTATGTTGGATTGGCGATAGGCATTCACAATTTAAGAATATCATTAGTTAATGCCTCTCGTTTTCATAACCTTGGACAGGATCTAATGTTTAATATCCATAAGCTACGGATAATCAGATATCATGAATTAATGAGCAGCTATGCATACGCAGTATTTACTGATGATGACCTCTATACTACTCAAATATATTTGAAAAGCAATTTTGAAATATTTGTACGATTCACAGGCCAAATTTGGGATAGAGGAGAAGATGATGATTTTAATTGGCGTTATGATTATTTGGTTGTTGAAATTGAAGTTGATATAATTCAGGCAGGTAAATATTCAGTTGAGATGAACTTGGTTACTGAAAGTAGCATATCCGGTAAGAAACTTACGGGATCTAATCAAAGTTCTCTCAAGAAAGGTCTGAATATCATTTCAATACGGTTTGCTGCGGAGTCTTTACGAGAATTAAAAATAAATGGCTCTCTAGTTGTCACTAACATTATAATCTCCGATAACACAGATGTCATTATATTTCAAACCAATCCTAATTTTATTACCCAGAAATATTCTGATTCTGATTTCGATATTCATTTAATTAGAATTAATGGAAACAATGAATTTACTTTATTCGTTAATGCTGAAAGATTGAGAGGCGTTGGAAGTCCTTTAGATCCCTACATTATTTCTGGATTTAATATTATGAAGTTAAGTTCACAGAATTATTTCATTCATATCAAAAATGTTGATGTTTTCTTTCAAATCACGAATAATTTCTTACATAACGGAAAAACAGCAATTTTCTTAGAAAATGTTAGTTATTGCTTGCTTGCTAATAATAACCTCAATAATAATAAACTTGGTATCTCTTTAATAAATGTAAATGAATGTGTGATAAGAGACAATTCAATTATTAACCACGATACAGGTATTTCTCTTATCTATGCTGATAATAATGTAATAAAGAGTAACACACTTGACAAAAACACTCGGGGTATAAAGACTCTCAGATCGAATAATAATGTCATTGTTAATAATTCAATATCGGGTAAAAGGAAACAAACTATCGAGGATATTGGGTTAGTAATTGGAACAAGTTCTGAATATAACTTAATACTTCATAATGATTTCCAAAATAATTATATAAATGCCATCGATTTAAGTTTAAATAATGTCTTCGAGTCCAATTTTTGGAATGACTCAACTGATGAGGATTATTACCGGATTCCAGATGACATATCAGGAGTTTCCACAAATAATTATGACAGAATACCTTCGAAAATGCCTAATCACATGATTGGACCAAAATTTATTTCCCCTTCTGGAGGAGCTTGTCTAGATTCTGTTGTGAAAATTATTTGGTTGGCTTATGACACCCTAGATCATGCATTGACGTACGAGATCTATATTTCTACTAAGAACAACAGTTGGTCACTTTTAACAACTGGATTGACATTAAACTATTTTGAATGGGATGTTCGGAATGTTACAGATGGACAATACAAGATAAAAATTGTGGTATATGATTCTTTAGGATTTTCAAGTTGGGAAATCTCAGATTGGATCACTATTCAAACCCCCATTAATCCCACAAATATTGTAAGTCCGTTTATAGGAATGATCATTTTAATAATTGTTTGTTCTAGTCTTCTAATTAAAACTACTTAAAATAATCAGTATTTTTCAGGAGGAAAGAGTTCTGAATGAACCATTAATGGTGTTTCTTTTAACGGCAGAGTATGTCTCAAAATTTTGGTTTTTATAGGTGATAATTGGCAGAATAATCAGGAGTAAAAAGAAACAAATTTCGATTAAAGCTGTTATCAGAAACATTATTGGATGGAGTAAAGTTAACAGGGGATGTTTATATAGGATATAGGGGTCATTTGAGACTTCTGTTACGACTCTATTTATAGCTATTAAGCATACTTGAACACCTAAATGACAAAGAAATAACATTAAGATTCTAAATTGGCCTTTAGAACTTTTTTTCATAATCCACGATATAAGGTCTCTCGCTGGTTTTTGGGGCATAAATCCACGAATAATAAGAAATGACCAAATTCGATGAAAAATGATGAGCTCTAAAAAAAGAATAGCTAGAAACGATATAATAATTGCTCCTCTAATAAGGTTAATTAGTATATTACCTTCTAACCAATCCAATTTCTCACTTATTTCCATCATGATCATATCTAATGATAAAAACTCTATTATACTGAAGTTGATTGATAACATCAGTAGAAAACAACATGTAGCAATGAAGATACCAACTAAACCATAAATCAAACTTTTAATTAGTTCTCTAGCAAAATTATCAGGAAATGATTCATGTACGATCAAGTAACTTAGCGGACCAATACTAGCTAATCCTGCAATCGCAATAAAGAGATCTAATTCCGTAATAAATTCTAAATCCAAGATAAAGACAAATATTGACACAATTAGGTCAAGGGGTAATAATCCCATTATTTTTAATGAGTTATTGAAGAGAAAAATGCAGGTAACGATTCCAAGCAAGAAGAGAATAGATACTAGTAATTGTGACGAATTTTCTTTCATGAAAATTCTTATTTTTATTGATTCACGATATTCTTTGATCATTGGTCTTCCAGAAATAGCTGCTACGATGTTTCTTCTACTACTACGATAAGAAGGTATGAAAGCTGATACTTGGGAAATTAGAATCGAGAATAGTATCCATAAAATGGTATAGTTCAAAGATAGTTCAATTTTTATTGGAATTGATAGGGAAATATACCAACCCATAAGAAGAGATCCCAGTAACCCATCAATTAAGCCAAGAAATGCTGCGGTAATTCCTAATGCTGTTGATTCTGCTAAAAATATAGCCAAGACTCCCTTTTTATGTAAGCCTAATCCTCTTAAAATCCCTACTTCTCGTTCCATTCTAAGAGTGGAGACTAAAATGCATATGAATTGAGTAATAGCTGCTAGAATAAATGATTCAATGAATAACACTTGAAATAGTACTGATTGGAATATTAAGCTCCTCTCCATCATTTGAGTAAAGTATTCAACCTTAATTATTTCTTTAAAATAGGGATACTCCCACAATTGATCTACTACTTTCTCTATTTCACCATTTACCTCACAAAGAAGCCATTTGGCAACAGTAGAATTGAAAAATTCTTGAAATCGATTTGTTGGGAGATACAGATATTCACCATTTTCTAAAAAAGCGTTTGATTTGATTACAGCAGCAATTGTGACATTCACGGTAAGATTAGATGCAATTCTCACAGAGATATTTGATCCTAATGAAACCAGAAGCTTTTGTTGTAAAAGATGTGAGACGACTGTATATGTTCCATGTGTTCTATGAGTTCCATAAGCTGATTGATTAAGCCAATTATGTGCAGGTACACCAAAAATTAATGAATCAATTACTTCTTCTGCAAAAGGTTCGTATTTAGAATAATTTACACCGAAAATATAACAATTAATGTTGTTATCTATTTGCGTTCTTTGTTCTTGAATAAGACACGATTCTGCTATTCCATCAATAGTGGACAATTCATTTGAAAAAGCCATTACGGGTAAATACCCTTCTTGGCCTTCAGCTATGAGATCAATACCTCCCCATTGACTTTCAAAAAAGTCAGGAACACCTGCTACAATAGCTGCACTTACCAATCCGACTAAAACAATGAATGTCAAGGATAATGTGGATGTCATTATAGTAAACAAGGATTTTTGAAATTCACGGGCAATATTTCTCATTGAAATAGTACGTGTAACTAAACCAAACCAAACTAACAACCTAAAAGCAATTCTCGGCAAAAAGAACACAAGTCCAATTTCTACAAACAGTGTTCCCAGGAAGACTAAAATAATGACAAAAAAATGGATAGAAATAACTTCAAAAGCTAAGAATTGACTTGGTCCAATAAAAAATTGCAAAATGAATCCTGTGAGTGCTAACAAGCTGCCCATTCCAATTGTGTACTTCCAATAAACTGGGAAATACTGAGAGTACTTACTTTGCCCTCTTCGCATACGAGAATGGATATTCTGTATTATAGGCATTGATATTGCTATAAATATAGGGTATAAACCTGAGATTATTGCTACAATTATACCTGAAATAAAAGTAGCCAAGAGAGACGTAGGATGCAAAGTTAATTTTTCAATAACTAAAGAAGGGTAAAAATTCTGCATTATCCCCAGTAAAGTATAAGCAAAACCAACCCCTCCAATTATACCAAGGAAACTGCCAATAACTGAATAGATTAATACTTCAATTGCTATAATTTCAATCAGCTGTTTAGAATCTGAGCCCACTGCACGTAGAATTCCAATTTCCTTACTACGATCGTTTATTGAAATTGCTAGAATATTTGTAATAAATAAGAATTCAACTACAAATGAGGCAAGGATTACTACATTCATGGCGGCTTGATATGACTTAATTCCAGTGATTTTAAGTTGCGAAATACCTTTTTCAACCCAGATATGATAATCAGTCCCCATATGATCTTTGAGCTTATCACTGACTTTTTTGATATCAAGAAGATTCTGCACTTGAACATCAATTTTAGGGGACAGAAATAATTCTTTCTGTTCTTGAGGAATAATCTCATATAAGGATTCGATGTCTACAAGAATGAAAGAAAATCCAATATTATTTCCAAAAAAGCTGAAATCAGATATTACGCCACCTATAGTAAAATTAACCTCAAATCCAGTGGTTGGAGAATACTCCGTTACTACACTCTCCCCAACTTTTAATCCAGTCATCCTCAGAATATTTTTTGACACAATTATTGTATTTCCTTTAACCAATCTCTTACCATCAGTAACGTTTAAAGAAGAGAAATCTGGATGTGAATTTGAATCAATACCATAAATTAATATCTTTGAATCAGAAAATGCAACCTGTAGAATCCCCTTATTCTGAAGAGAATATACAGGACTGGCTTGAGTTATTCCGTGGACTGACTCGACGTCTTTTGCAATTTTTCTTAGATTTGTAATGTTTGTCCATTTTGTGATCGGGATCACTGTGATATCTGTATAATTGTTATTCCGATTATCGAGAATGAAATCGTCATATAAAGTATCTATAGTGATAACAATCCCTGTTTCTAGAGCAATGGTGAGTAATATACCAAAAACGATTAGGATAGACCGATATTTTGAGCGGATAATATTTTTTCGAGCCAAACTAAACGCTAAGTTCATTCGTAACCATATTTTGGTTGAAATGGTATTAAATTTAGCTTCTTGATTCGTGGTTTAGTCCCACCTGTTCAAATCCACAATTTTTTATACTATTCATACAGGAATCAATAGTCATCAACACTCTGATTTCAACTTACTCATATTTTATTACTGTTTAGTATCATCTTAATGTTATAAAATGGAAAATGATCTTAAGATTAAAATTAGTAAAATGAGTAGGGATACTCATGAATCATTATGAAGTGTTAAGATCCGCTTTAGATAGAAAACCACTATTTAAAGTAAATAATTATAATTTTATTCTCAACCCGCTTACAGAACAGGTACCAGCTACTACATCTCAACTCTTGGAAGAAGCAGCAAAAGCTCTAATAGATCATATGAAGATTGCTGATTATGACAGGCTAATTACTGAAGAAGATAAAGGAGCTGTGTTGGTTGCAGCTGTTTCACTTTTATCTGGATTACCTTTTGGGATGGCACGTTGGTATCCTAATCAGCTAGCAGATCAAGTAAGTTCAATATTCTCCTGTGAATACTTATCAAGAGGAACATTATATATCTGTGGTATTAATCGCGGTGATCGTGTGTGTATTATTGACGATATTATAAGCACAGGAGGAACATTAATAGGCATGATAAAGGCACTTCAAGGAATAGGAGCTGAAATAATAGATATAATAGTGATTGGAGAGAAAATAGAATATCAAGGAGTAAAAAATGTAATTCAGGAAACTGGATTCCAAGTTCAGTCAATATTTAAGATCTCAGTTAAGGGTGAACTTTCAAAAGTAATCTAGTTTAAGTTCAATAATGATTTCGACATTAAAACCTCTATTTTAATCGTGAAGTAATAGCCCTGGCAACGATGATTCCACTGAGAGAGGCATGAGCTAAAGATCGTGTTACACCAGCTCCATCTCCCATTGCAAATAATCCATAGATCTTTGTTTCCAGTTCATTAGTTAGTCGAAGTTGATTAGAATAATATTTTGTTTCAATCCCATATAAAAACGTATTATTTGAATCGATACCAGGAATTATATTATCTAAAGCCTTAATCATTTCCAAAATACTCGTTAAGTGCCGATAAGGAAGGACAAAGGAGAGATCTCCTGGAACCGCACTTTTTAAAGTAGGTGATATTATTGATCGCGTTATTCGTGACGGAGTAGATCGCCTTCCTCTCTTTAAATCTGTTAAGCGTTGAATAATAACCTCACCATTACTAAGAAGATTAGCTAACTTACAAACAGAGCGACCAAAGGCAATAGGATCATCAAAAGGTTCTGTAAAACTACTACTAACAAGTATGGCAAAATTTGTATTTGTAGTCTGGCGATCTTTGGCTGCATAAGCATGCCCATTTACCGTAACCCATTGTTCCCCATCTTCCCCATACGCAATTTCTCGTACAACTTCTCCATTTGGTACCACACAAAAAGTTCTACAATCCTGATCAAATGTAGGAGCATAAAAGTGGCATTTGAATTCATACAATAAATCTGTTAGATGTGAAGTAATTTCAGCAGGAACTTCTACTCTTACTCCAATATCAACAGGATTCGTTTGGAATTCGAGCCCTAGTCTTTCAGCTTCTTTTCGTAGCCAGTGTGCTCCAGCTCTTCCAACTCCCATTGTGATATTTTTAGAATAATACTTCTGTTGGTCAGTCTGGACACCGATAACTTGATTTTTCTCGGTTAAAATATGAGTAGTTGTTTCTCCAAAGTGTATTGTTACATTGGATTGATCTTTTAAGTATTGATAAAAGGATTCAAGTATCTTAACAGAATTATCTGTTCCTATGTGCAGAAGACGATAAGGGAGGAGGTGGATACCATACTGGAGAGCTTGTTTTCGAATTTTGTTTGTTTCTTCGCTTGTTCCTGACAACAATCGAGATTTATCCGCTCCAAATTCAATGTAAATTTCTTCGACTTTTTTAAGATCATTCTCCAGTTGATTAATCGGAATGTAACGTGATAATGACCCCCCAACATCGACAGAAAGGGTTAACTTTCCATCAGAAAATGCACCCGCTCCACCCCATCCATGCAAGATATCTTTGTCACCTTTTTCTCGATTTCTGATTCTCTCCTGAATACTTGTTCCTTTTTCAATAAGTAGTATTTTTGGCTGTTGTTTCTTTTTTATCGCAAATCGAACCAAAAATAAGGCTGTAAAAATCCCTGCTGGGCCTGCTCCTACGATAATAACATCATAACTGTGTTTAGAATTACTCATAACAAACCGTTGTGGTATAAAATTGTGAATATATTTCTTTAACCTTAAAACTCAGATCACTTCGTTATTTGATTACAATAAAGTGACTACTGCAAAAATTGCACATATCTAAATTTTTTTTATAGGTTAAAGGTAAATAAATAACTTGGTTTGTGTTAGTGGAATCACACTCCTAACCCGATCTTCCTATTCCTAGTAATCTTCCTATCTGTTTAAAAAATAAATCTTTAGTTCGAGTTGGTTGTATGGTCTACTTAACATCATATATCAATCCAGTAGAAAAAATCAGAGTTTCAAGTAGTGCTTGGGCAGTCCTCACTCTCTTAGATCAAAAAAGGGTTCCACTGGCCGTACATGAAATTCAAAATGAGTTACCTTATGCAGAGCGTACAATTTACTTTGCTTTGAGGCAACTCCAAGATAAGGCCCTTATTGAGAAACACATCAATTTGAAAGATCTCAGAGAAGCTCACTATCGGTTAGCTACTAGAGCAGGATTATTTGGATTTTTTGGAAGAAGATAGCTCCTGCTCTTCCATCTACTGGCCTAGCATAAGGCTACGGCATAATTTTTTAAATCCGATTCGACATAAGATAACTGCAAAAGATTTATTCTGTAGTGGGAATATTAGCTACGATCAAACCATCGTGTTGGATATCAATTAAGTCCCTTTTATGTAGCACTTGAAGTTGGTTATCCAAGACAATAGGATCCATCCCAACGCTCTTGGCTAAAGCATCTAATGTCATTTCATTTCCCATTCTAATTAGAATTGTCAAGGGGGCAAAATTTGAGTAAGATAGGCATTGTTCTAACCATTCTGCTTTACTTTCCGCCCGTGTAAGTTGAATGTCCCGTAACTGAAGTCCCATACTTTCAGGTTCTTTTGTTCGTTCTTCTTCAAGTTCGACCTGTAATTTTTCAACTTGTTGATTAAGATCTGTAACTTTTTGTTGATTATCCTCATATTTTTGAGTTAACTCGTCTACTGCTAGCTCTAATTGTTCTTTTCTTTCCGATATCGTTTGTTTTTCCATTTCAAGTTCTGAAATTTGATTTTGATACTCTTTCCCTCTTGAATCCCGATCTGAAAGTTTTTCGGTTAGATTACCGAGTTCTTTTTGGTGCTGATCAGTTAATTCCTTTAATTTGTTTTTTATCATTCCCTCATATTGTTCTTTTGTATCTTTGAGAGTTTGCTGGAAATATTCTTCTTGTTGTTGGTAAGATAATGCCCACTGTTGCATAGCTGCTGTGACATCTTCATCTGTTTGGTCAACAGCCGACCTTGCTTGCTCAAGAGAAGAAGTAACTCTCGCAATCTCTCCTTTTGCAGCAATTAATTCACTATTTAATTGGGTATTTTGTTCTTCTAAAGAGTTTGTTTGTTTGATTCTCTCTTCTAATTCTAGTTGAAAATCAAATACCTCCTCTTGAAGGCTTTTATTTTCTAAAGAAGCACTATCTGCCCGATTCTTCTCCTGAAGCAATTGTTGTTGAAGTTCATGCATCTCCTTTAGCTTAAATGTTTTTAATTCTTGGATTTCCTGATCTTTGATTTCAACTTGTAATTCGAGTGCTTGGATTCTAGGGGATATTTCTGAGAGTTTAGAGAGTTCTGCGGATTTAGATTTCAATTGTCTGGATAAATCATTAATCATTTGTTGAAGTTCTTCTTCTCGGGATTCATCTTTGACCAAGATCTGTTCTCCCCGCAAAACACGTTTAATCCACCCCAAAGATTTGATTGTGATTCGAGTAAGCTGACTTTCAAAATTCCGATTGACTTCTTCTCTGAAATGTTTCATTAAGTCGTCAATATATTTGAACTCGGTACTCCGTGTAAGAATCTTTGATTCCCTTAGTTCTGTTTTCATTGCACTAAATGCAACACCGAGAGACTGTACAGCTACTTCCCGATCCTTTGCCAGGTCATTAATAAACTCGAGACCATATTTCTTAATGTCGTGACTTGAAGAGGTTGACATAATCCTCACTCTAGGTAGAGGTGCTATTCCTATTTAACACGTTGTAAATATTGTATTGATTAAATTAGTTTAAGAATACTAGGACTTGAAAAATACTAGTTTTCTTCTACTTGATCTTCTTTTTAATGAGTGAACTTTCCAAACTTCTTATTCACCCACTCTGGCCACCAATTGTACTTGTCACCCATAATAGCCATTGCCGATGGAACAAGGAAAACACGAACAATAGAGGCATCCACAATCACAGCGAACACCATACCAAGTCCAATCTCTGTCAGAATTAAAATATAGGAGAACCATAAGGCAAGAAATGCGCCTGCCATGATTATTGCGCAGGATGTGACGACCGATGCTGTATGCATCAAGCCCTCTTCAATAGCTTCATGGTTTGATTTTCCTTTCAAATATTCCTCGCGGATTCGAGAAGTTATGAAGATATCATAATCCATACCCAATCCAAATAATATACAGAATAATATCGGGGGGATTATCCAATAAAGTCCTGCTTCAATATTGATGTGGGGATTGAGATAAGCAATTGTTATTTCTTCCAGGTTAAATTGAAACATCAAAACTAAAAACCCTAATGTCCACGTTACAGAGGTGGCAATTGTGACAATTAATCGGACTGGTACAGTGATAGAACCCAAGAGAAATGTTAGTATAAGCATTATTGTTATAAGGATCCATAGAATCATCAGGGGGAAAGCGGAATATACTTCATTAGACATATCAACATTAATTGAGGAACCACCATAAATGTAGCCATTAACGTTAGTGGGAAGGTCAAACTTTTGTAAATCTTTTAATTCAGCTCGAAGTGAACGTAAATCACCCATGGCTTTAACTCCCATCGGATTATTAACAAATTTTAATTTTAAGATCACTGTGTTGTTTGCTTGGTTCCAATTGACATAATTTTGCACTATAATATCGAAGTTAGTTTCAGGGGGTAATGCGGATCTTAAAGTCGAAACTGAAAGGAATGGTGTTTCCATTCCTTGTTTAATTCTAGTTTCATTGATTAAATTGATCTTTACAAGGCCTAATGAAGGCCGAGTGAGGGTTTCAACGTCTAGTACAGCTTCAGTATTAGTAAACCACTCAGCTAACCGATCAATAGCATGAAGTGTAGAATTTGCCCATAATTCCTCTGAACTGCTAAATCCTGAAAGAATCATACTATTTCCATATATTTCACTTGTCATACCTATCTCATCAAGTATTTCAAAAGCTTCACTGCTTTCAACATTAGGAGGAAGCATAGATAATATATCATAAGATGGTTGGTAAGAGGCTAGCAAAAAAGCGAAAGGTACTGTGATAGCTATAGCAATAATGATGATAGGCCACGCAAAACGGATACTAAATCGTGCAAATTTACCCCAAATTGTATTATTTGTCTTTGAACTCCTCTCCTTTATGAACTCCTCATTCTCTTCCTCTTGAGTTTTTACTACTGTAATTTTTCTTGGCCAGGTAATTTTCTCACCAAATACATAAAGAAGGGAGGGGAGTAATGTAAAGGCTGATAACAATCCACAAATTATTGCAATAATAGCACCCAATCCAATACTTTGAATTAGTTCGATATTTGGTATCAATAATGCACCAAATCCCATTATTACAACTAAACCCGATGAAAAAATTGCTCTACCACTCATCGTAACTGAAGTTTCCACTGCTTCCTCTCTAGTTTTTCCTTCCTTTATTTCGTCAATAAACCGAGTCAGAATAAAGATAGAATAATCAACCCCAACACCTAATCCTAAAACTGTGACTATGACTGGAGCAAATGTACCAATTTCAATATAATTTCCTAGAAAATACAATATTGTGTTAGCTAAAAGGAGAGCTGGGCCCATTGTTACCAAAGGTACCGCGGGAGCGATTATTGACCGAAGTATTATGAATAAGATGATGATAACTAAGGCGACTGTTAAAAAATCCATACGTTCCCGATCAGCTTCAGTTGATTCCAGACTATCGTAAGAGATTGCAAGTGAACCAGTAATTTTTGTTTCTATATCAGGATTAACATCATCGATTCCAAGGAAAGCAGCGGCTAAATTAATTCTTTTCTGTAATTTATCAGCAATAAAATCCCTTAGCTCCTGAATATACTCAAAATAAGCATTTTGTTCTCCAACACCAAGTGCAGAAAAGCCAGAACTGGAAATTTCTAATCCTATGATAATCATAGTTACTTTGTCGTCATTAAAAAACATTTGGGTCCAAAAATCTTCCCATAAATCTGATTGATTGGGAAAACTCATAATTAACCCTGGAAAGAGTACAAAAGGGGAAATAATATTCTCAAACGTTCCAATTCCCCACTCATAAACAGACTCATTGATCTCAAGACTTAAAAATAAACCATATAGGAAATTATCATTTGATGCAGCGATTGTGGCATCGATTAAATCATCCATAGTTTGGTTTGATGCTTGAAAGGTACTGTTGAACAGAGTAGAATCAAAAGTAAAACCAGTCTCAGATTTTAGTACAGCGATGAGTGATTCGTTAGTCGGAGGAAATTCTCTCTCTACGATCTCTAAAGCGATGTCTGATTCAGATCCTGCAGGAACGAAACTCCATTCAGTACTCATGCTTTCCATCAC
Source organism: Candidatus Heimdallarchaeota archaeon (assembly GCA_020353515.1). Lineage (GTDB taxonomy): Archaea > Asgardarchaeota > Heimdallarchaeia > Hodarchaeales > Hodarchaeaceae > Hodarchaeum. The sequence goes on along the minus strand of CP070695.1, from coordinate 3,605,568 downwards.
TCTTACGGAGAATAATGCTGAAACGGGAGTAACTAGGATTAACCAAATTAAGATGATAATCCAAGCTACTTTGATTTCTTTATTCTTAAGTGTGAAAGAAGATATGATAGCTTTCCCTAATCGCTGAAACACTGACATATCTACGAACCTCATTATGTTAAATTGAATAGCGAATTAAATACATTTTTTGAATACTAAGAAAATCACACAATATAACCTGATTGATATGTAATTTCAAAGATAATAGGAATTCATTTATTTTATTAATCATTTAATGCATATTCTACTGCTGAACGAGCGTGAATGGTTGTTGTATCAAATAATAGGATATCGACATCTTCCTGTTTTATCAAAAGAGGGATTTCAGTACAACCAAGGATTATCCCTTGAGCTCCTTGAACTGCTAAATGCTGGATAATATCAATAAAGACCTTTCTTGAGTGTTCTTTTAGCTGCCCTAATACTAATTCCTTGTAGATTATATCATGAACCATTTGCCGCTCATCATTATTCGGGATTATTACTTCTAAACCATATTCTTTTTTCAATCTATCCTTGTAAAAACCTTCTTCCATCGTAAATTTGGTTCCTAGTAAACCAACTTTCTGAAATTTCTTTTCTAATATCTTTCTTGCTGTTGCATCGGCTATATGTATTATTGGTATGCTTAGATTCTGTTGCATCCCTTCAGCTACCTTGTGCATTGTGTTAGTACAGATGACTATCATTTCCGCTCCAGCATTCTCAAGCCTCTTAGCCGTTTCAATCATGTAATCCATAAGTTTGGTCCATTTTCCTTGATGTTGTAGAGACTCAATTTCTTCAAAATCGTAAGAATACATTATACTCTTAGCTGAATGCAACCCTCCAATAAGTTCCTTGACCGTTTCATTAATAATTCGATAATATTCTAGGGATGATTCCCAACTCATTCCTCCGATGAGACCTATTGTCTTCATAGATAAAATAACCTCAACAAGCTAGTTTTTCATCGAGCTATTTGTTTTTCTGAAAGTTTTTAGTTAGCTGAAAAAGTATATCGTAAACCTAAAACAGAGTCTTTTATCTTGCTCTAGATAGTCTTTATTCAGGATTAAAAGAAATAAGAAGCCTTATTTACCCTTTAAAGATTGTTACTAACCAAAATGAATCTTTTTCCCTATCTATAACGACAGGTGATTGGATTGAGCACCGAGGAAAGATTGAATCTTATCAGAAGCGTTGGAGAAGAAGTTGTTACTGAAGAAGAGTTGATTGAATTATTAGATTCGAAGAAGAACTTCTACTCTTACGACGGTTTTGAGCCTTCTGGGCAGATTCATATCGCTCAGGGAATCTTACGCTCCATTAATGTAAACAAGATGATTGGTGCTGGGGCAACGTTCAATATGCTAGTCGCTGATTGGCATGGATGGGCCAATAACAAGCTTGGAGGAAATTTAGACAAGATTCAAACAGCTGGGAAATACCTGATAGAAGTATGGCGATTAACTGGAATGGACCTAAAACATGTGAACTTTCTTTGGGCTTCGGATTTTGTAAAAGATGATGAGTATTGGAAAAAAGTGATGCAAATTGCTCGGAACTCAACATTGAAACGTATTATTAGAACTGCTCAAATTATGGGTCGATTACAATCAGAAGCGCTTCAAGCTTCCCAAATCCTATATCCCTGCTTACAATGCGCTGATATCTTTCAAATGGAGGTAGATGTATGTCAATTAGGTATGGACCAACGTAAGGTCAATATGTTAGCACGGGAAATAGGCCCAAAACTATTTGGTTCAAAACCAATCGTAGTTAGTCATCACATGATTCGAGGTCTCAATCCTCCGAAAGCATCTTATGCCAGCATCGAGGAGAAATTGCTAGATATAAAGATGTCTAAATCTAATCCTGACGCAGCAATTTTTATGACTGATAATGAATCTCAGATTAGAAAAAAAATCCAAAAGGCATACTGTCCTGAAATTGTTGAAGAAAATCCAATCCTTGAATATTCTCAATATTTCATTTTTGAGAAGTATGATAGGCTTAAAGTGGAACGATCTTCTAAATTCGGTGGAGATATAGAATTTAATTCTTATCTTGATTTAGAAACTTCTTATATGAAGGGAGAAGTTCACCCTGCAGATCTTAAAAACGCAGTTGCAACATACTTGAATGAAATGATCCACCCTGTAAGAGAAGCTTTTGAATCGAATTCCAAATTAAGAGATCTCAGAGACCAAGTTCTTAGTTTTCGTGTCACCCGGTAAGATAGATCAAATTTTGATTTCTAACCTTTTCACCCTACTCCGAGTTTCTTTTTGAGATTCTTTACATTTATTCTTTCAAGCTTTTCTATCGTTGAAAGCTTTTTACCAATGATTTGATTTAAATCTCCTTCTTTGAGAACCTCAATCTTTTCATCTTCAGTTAGCTGATTCTGAGAAAACTGTTTGAGAAAAGACGAGCGAATTATAATTAAATCAAAGCATACTAAACCGAGGTACCACTCATTTTTCATTTCATCAGAGTTTAAGAGTCGTTGATAGGTTGAGAGGCTATCTTGTTCAGTTATAAACTGATCGAGTTTTATAAGTCGAGAGAGATCCTCTCTTTTTCCCTTTTTAAACCATCTTTCATTGTCATTATGAACCAAATCTAACAAAAATAACCCTTTTAATGCGAACTGAAGTACAGGATAACGATAATTCTTCAGGCCTTTTGGATAATTTGATAAAAGTTGGTATACATCTTCAAGAAAAATCGAAAAACCATCAGTATATGATGACAGTATATCCCATTCTGGTACCCAATCAGGACGCTTATGCTGTTTAATAGTATCTATATCAATTCTTGATCCAGCAATTCTCCATTCGGGATTAAAAAACTCAGGGTCATTCATAATGTTGACCCAAAACACTTCTATATCCCCCTTGTCTGGGATTTGTTCAGGATCATATACTTCTCGGACAAACGCTAATTCGGGGTAGTTATGATGCCAGATTAACCACTCAGAAAGGTTAGTGAATGGAAAAGGATCTTCATCACCTAAAACTACCCCCAAATTTGCTTGTGTACTACTCGTTTCTTGTAATTTGATATCCTTTCTCTTGACTGGCTTTAATTCAACTTTCTTTTTAGCAATAAATTGATTTAATTTAATGGTTTGATCATATATTTTTTTACGTTCTCTTATTTTTCTTTCTTTCTTTGAGATTGTTCTTTGTTTAGATGGAGGTGTTTCCTGTTGTGGAGATAAATGCTTCTTTGTCTCCTGTAAAGCTGTACTAAGAAACTGTCTAGTAGGTGAAATCGTTTTCTCTCTTTTCTTTTTCTTGAATGGAGGTTTGTCTTCTTTACTAGGTGGAATTTCTGAATAAAAATTGAAGAGAGGCAGTATTTTCATTACTTTTTTCTTCCTGATGGGAAGAATTTCCTTAGCTTTTTCATCAATATCCGACAACTGCTCAGAAGAAGTTGCTAGTGCCCGTTTATCAGTCTGAACTATTATATTATTTAGTAATAATTTCTGATTTTCAGGAGTATTTCTTATTGCATAAAAGATAGATGATGAAACCGCTGAAAGTTCTTCAATATCCTCCGAAGCCATTATTTTCGTCTCTTAATCTTTTAATTTACCTGAAAATCTTCATTTTGTTAATCAGGACATTTCTATTTTAAACCCTGAGTTTGACAGCTAATGTTGCATGAACAGTCAGAGTTTAATAAATAAATAGAAGAAGAGCTCTAAAATCGAGATATTAAGACAAAAATCTGTTTTGTGGTCATGTTTATGAGCGTTAGTGGACAAGAATTATGTGATAAAGCCATTGATTTAGCATTACAGAAAGGCGCTACTTATGTAGAAGCTCGGTTTGAATCTCTTCAAAATAACCAATTTGTTTTGAAAAATGGTGTACCAGAGCTGGGAGCTTTTGATCGAACAAAAGGACTAGGTATTCGTGTCTTAGTTGATGGTGCTATGGGTTTTGGGTCATTTAACACTCTAAACCGAAATTCGATGAATGAAGCTATTACACAAGCAATCAAACTAGCAAAGGCAAGTTCAAGAGTAAGAAAACATCCAATTACATTTTCTGAGGAAAAAGCTTACGAAAAGAAATATGCAGCAAAGGTCGTACAATCACCTAGTGATACTGATCCTGAAGAAAAAATGAAAATCTTATTTGAAATTGATAAGAATATATCTGATCTTCCGATTCCTTTCAGGATAGTCATACTTATTGACACTATAAGCCACAGATATTATGTCAACTCTGATGGAGCACGTATTGAGGACGATATTCCTAGAATACTCTTTTATGGTCTTTTAACTGCAGTTGATCAAATTAAAGGAGCAATGGAGCAAGCTTACTTTCAGAAAGGAGCCACTGGAGGTTATGAATGGATTGAAAAGTGGGATATTGTAAATTTTCTGAAGAAGGAAGCTGAAATATTAACACGAGTAGCTTCCGAGTCCAAAAAATCCCCTAAAGGGAAAATAGACTTCGTCGCTGGTCCAAATATTGCAGGTATTATAGCCCATGAGAATTGTGGGCATCCTTCAGAAGCTGACAGGATCCTAGGAAGGGAGGCAGCTCAAGCAGGTGAGTCTTATCTCGGCCTTGACAAACTTGGAAAAAAAATAGGATCTGATTATGTTACTATAATTGATGATCCAACCATTTCGGGTTCATATGGTTATTATCTCTATGATGCTGAAGGAATACCAGGTAAACCTAGATATCTGATAAAGAATGGCATTTTCAAAGAGATGCTACATAATAGAGAGTCAGCAGGTTTTTTAAATACCCAATCTACTGGAGCAGCTCGAGTTTCTGCATTTAATCGTGAACCCATTCCAAGAATGGCAAATACTTTCATTGCTGCAGGGGATTATGATTTTGATGAGATTCTTGAAGATATCAAATTAGGTATTTATATTAAAAATCATTCTGAGTGGAACATAGATGATCGACGTTTTCAATCCAAATATGTTGGAAGAGAGGCATATTTAATTCGTGATGGAGAACTGACAAACGAATTAATTAGAAGACCTGTATTAGAGACTACTACTCCCGATTTATTTAGTTCGATTGATGCTGCGAGTAAGAAATTAGAATTTGATGCAGCTACGTGTGGTAAGGGAGACCCTGTACAAGGTACACCTGTGTGGCACGGTGGGCCTAAAGCTACTCGAATTCGGAACATTTTGGTTAGGTGATTAGTTGTGAAACAGACTGAAGAATTAGATCTTAACACTGTTTTAGAAAAATCATTAGTTTATTTAGAAAAAAATAATCCTGAAGATGTCATTGTGTCTGGTACCGAACAAGTAAATTATCAACTTCGATTCAGTCGAAATAACATCATCGTGAGTAAGCGTTGGGCAAACGTTAAATTGTTCTTCTTTTATGTAAAAAACAAGAAAATGGCAGGCACGGAAATTTCAGATATCTCATCAATAGATTCTATTTACAACGCATTAGATGATTTATTGAAATTTAGCTCTGTCCTTCCTCCGAAAGAAGATTACGGTGGAATAGCGGAAGGACCGTTTAACTATAAATCAGTCCCAGACCTTTATGACCCAAAAATAATAAATTTTTCTGATAATGCAGTAGATATGGTTGAACAGGGGCTTAATTCTGCAATGGAGTCTGGAGCAAATCACAGCGCTGGTATTCTTGAATGGGGCTATTCTAATAACATGTTACTTACAAATCATGGGGTGAATACAACCGAAAGCATATCTAGATTTGAATTCTTAATTCGTTCTTTTCTAACACCTATTGAATCTGGTCAAGGAATGAGTATTGGACGTAAACTTGATACATTAGACACTTTTCAAGCTGGAGATAATGCAGGAACAATCGCAGTTCAGTCAAAAGGAGCGAAACCAGGAAAAAATGGGGTATTTGACGCATTATTATCACCAACAGTTGTTGCTGATATCATAGCAAATCCAGTTCGTTTAGCCAATCCTTTTACTATTGAAATAGGGCAATCTTGGTTAAAAGATAAAATTGGAGAAACAATTTCATCAGAACTTCTTACAGCTTATGATGATGCTACTATACCAAATGCTCTTGGAAGTCGTTGTGCCGATGCTGAAGGGGTTCCAAGCCAACGAACACTCATAATTGAGAATGGTGTTCTAAAAAATCTGATTCAAAACACAAGTACCGCAAAAAAAGCTGGTACAGTTACTACTGCTAATGCAGGAATTATTTCTCCCCAGAATAGTAACATCATGATCGAACCAGGTAATTTTTCTTTTGAGGAAATGATAAGTGAGTGCAAAAAACCAACAATCTACGTTACATCTAATTGGTATACAACGATGACCAATGCCGCTGAAGGCGTGTTCAGTACAATTCCCCGAGATGGGATGTTTCTAATTGAGGATGGGGAGATTCAAGAACCTCTTCGTGAGCTTCGGATCTCAGAGACATTCCCGAATTTAGTAAAAAACATTATTGCAGTACAAAACAAGGTTAGACAAATAAAATGGTGGATTGAAGTTACTATTCCGACCTTTGCTCCTGCAATGCTTGTTGAAGATGTTAATTTCTCAACAGGTACACAATAAGCGTTTAAATTTCATGTTATTGTGGTTCTACAAAAATGTATATATGAGAATCACCAGGAATTTCTCTCGAAATGGCTTCTTCCAAGATGACTGTAGCTTTATGAACTTCTTCTACAGATAAGATTGGCTGAGTATTGCAATGTAGGGAAACAAAAACTCCTGAAGGTATCTTATATAATTTAATTTCATGAGGATTATTAAGAAGTTCATTTTCCTCTGTTAAAAATTGGATTCTTTTTTCTAATTCTTTAAAGTTAAGTTTTAGAGGTTTTTTTGTTTCAGAAGGTTCTATATGGAAATTTAAATACTCCTCAGAAATTCGTGGATCAATAGTTCGAAGACTTCCTTTAAAATCTTCTAAGCTTTGGTAAATCTCACCAAGGCTTTTTTCAGCCTCAACTACAATGTGAAGAGCGATTGATAGTTTCCCCAAAAATTCGAAAGCATATATTTTTTGAATGTCTAGAATCCATTCAGTTCGCTTACCTTCTTTTCTTATGGCTTTAATTAAAGGAGTAAGATCCTCTGAAGCTGGATCCATGTGAACACTCACATCAGCGTAATTTATGACTTTTTGAATTTCTATTGTGACATTTTCAGCTATAGAATGAGCTTTTTCTAATGATATGTTTGGATTTATTATAATTGCTAGATCTACGAACGTAACCATCCCTGATTTCCGTATTCGAATCTTCTCACATGAAATTACTCCCACTACGCGTTCTGCTGCTAATTGTACCTTTTCTTTTTCTCCAGGGGGAGCACGATCTAGAAGCGAATCAACTGTTTCTTTTCCCAAATTAATGGTCATAAGTAAAACAATAATTGCTACTCCAATAGCTGCGAGTGGATCACCTAACGGAAATCCAAACATGACGAAAATTAATCCAATAAATACAACTGAAGAGCTTAGAATATCAGTACTAAAATGAAGGGCATCAGCTTTCAATGCTTGACTATCATATTTGTTAGCCATTTTGTAGAGTAACCTACTCCTAGAGTAATCAATAATAATAGCTAGGATCACTACTCCAAAAGTAATTGGGTGAGTAATGATTTCCAATTCATTAAGTAAAATTCTTCGCGTTGCTTCATAAACGATCCAGATTATTGTAATTAATAGAAGAATCGTTTCAAATAGGGCTGATAAGCTTTCTATTTTTCCATGTCCATACTGGTGATCTTGATCAGCTGGTTTTGAAGACGATCGAACAGCCATAAGTGTCACTCCGGCAGCTGCAAGATCTAGGGCTGAATGAAGGGCTTCAGAAAGGAGACCTAAACTCCCACTCCAAATCCCAACAATAAACTTTATTATGGTTAAAAAGATCGCTGCAATAACTGAGGAAAAAGCTGCATATATTTTTTCATCCATTTTCCAAAATTGTAACACCTTTGGTTTTGTTGTTTCACTAATGTCTTTCAAATGTCCCCATTCCAGAATAAAACGTCTAAAATTAATTTTTCCGTTAGATTTAATAGCATTTAGAAACACTAGTTAGGAAATGTTCACTGTCGAAAACTTTTGATAGAAAAGAAGTCTTTTCTGTTATTTCTATCAGTTTCCTATGTTTTTCTGATGAATATCCCAAAGTCTTTTCAGTTGATCAGTATTTTTTATGTATTGAGCAATTATTTCTGGTGAATATTCAGTCATGAAAACCTACCACAAGATCAAGTTTACTAATTCCAATAAAATGGAGGACATTGATACAGAAAGTATAGATTTAGTAATAACAAGTCCCCCGTATCCAATCATAGAATTGTGGGACAATTTGTTTTCTAAAATGAGTCCAGAGATTAAAAATGCTTTAGATGTCCAAGATGGATCTTTAGCTTTTGAGTTGATGCATCAAGAGCTCGATAAAACATGGGTAGAAATTTATCGTGTACTTAAAAGTGGAGGAATTGCTTGTATTAACGTAGGTGATGCTGTTAGAACGATTGGGAAAGAATTTCGCCTCTATGCAAACCATTCACGGATCTTGGAATTTTGTTGTAAACTTGGATTCAGTATTTTACCAGAAATTATTTGGAGGAAACCGACCAATGCACCAAACAAATTCATGGGATCAGGAATGCTTCCCCCTGGTGCATATATTACATTAGAACATGAATTTATTTTGATCCTAAGAAAGGGTGGTAAAAGAGAGTTTAAAAATGCCACAGAGAAATTAAATCGACAGGAAAGCTCTTATTTTTGGGAGGAAAGAAATATTTGGTTTTCAGATCTCTGGTTCATCAAAGGAACATCTCAAGCTATGAATAATGAAACTAGGGAAAGAAGCGCAGCTTTCGCGTTTGACTTGGCATATCGATTGATAAATATGTTTTCAGTTAAAGGAGATATTGTTTTAGACCCTTTTCTCGGTACTGGAACAACAACTCTTGCAGCGATGAGTTCAGGAAGAAATAGTATTGGGTATGAACTCGACTCTAGGTTCGAAAAGACAATAAACCTTAGAATAAGAGATCTTGTAGAATTTGCGAATGAATATATTGAAAATCGGTTAAAAAGACATGAAAAATTTGTTCAAGAGAGAATAGCACAAAATAAACCTTTGAAATATTTAAATAAACTCCATAATTTCCCTGTTATAACAAAACAGGAAGTAAATCTAATTATTAAAAAAGTGAAAACAATTGTATTTAAAGCAAATAATCAATACGATGTTTTATATGAAAATTATGTTTGAAAATCAGAAATAGTTTTCATCATATATACGATTTTAAGTAAAATCCTATTAAAAGTATACTTAATACTTCAATAAGCAAAGAAACAATTACAATTGTCTGACGTAGTTTATCATCTTGCTTTATTTGAAACCATGAAGTTGGAATAACACTTTTTATTATTTTTATCATTTTTAATCTTCTTTTGTTCGATATATTGGTCTACTTAATTTTTGAGTCAATGCAAAGAGCTAATGCACAAAAATCATTGATCAAATAAAATAAAAAATTAAGGGTTTAAATAGTTTATTGTTTAGTATTATTCAAAAATTAAGGAGTTATAGTGTTATTATCAACATTTAATATTACTGAAATAAAAATAATCATAACTCAGATTTTCTGGCCAATGCTTATAAAGCTAAAAACTGAAGAAGAAAATAAGAAAGAATCCACAACAATGGTTAATTATCAGTTGGAACTTCTCGAGAAACAAGAGGGGGTGTTTGTGTCAGAACGTTGTTCACTCTAATATAACCAAACTTTACTCCTCTTGACCGTCTTACTCCCATATATTCTCCTTTTATTTGGAAAGCTTTAAGTTCCATATTGAAAGCTGATATTGCTATATTATCTCCTTCTTTCAATGGAAGATCTGAACGGATAATAACATAATCATCCACAGGTTTCATTCCTAAGATGGGAAATTGTTCCATATGGTCTTTTCGTGAGACTGTTAAGAATTTTGATCCTTGAAGCACACCAACATTTTGCATTACTAATGGATTTATACCCTTTCCTTTCTCAAGATCTTTGATTCTTTTTCCAGCAATTTTTGCCAAAAACCATTCCGTTCCAACACCTAGCATACTTAGCTTGATAGGATAGATCTCATCAATTGCAATGGTCCCAACACTTCGTAACAAACCAATAGCAGAGTAACGAAAAAGATCCTTGCTACTCATTGTATCGAATTTCTCCCCTGAAGTCTCGAAACCAAGAAATCTTCCTCTAACCTCATAGGATTTGAAGTCTAAGGTCATCACGGAAATCGAGACTGGTGATCCATTCTCAAGATTCTTTTTTGTTTGCCACATCAAAAAATTACCAAAAATCAATTGCTCTTCATCTTTCTCCCATGGACTGATGGTTGAGATCATTGCTATATTTGGTACTCCATTTGCATCACGAGTAGCCATAAATTTAGCTGCCTCTAATTCCAATGCAAAAGCTTCTTTTACAGTTTTAGGTAGTTTCACTAATATTTCACCCACGTTTTATCAACAACACCTGACCACGTGACTGGTACTCCTGCTGATTGAGCATTTTTTGCTAATATTTTGATTTTTGTTTCTGACATTAATGGAAGATCTTCACATTCATAAGATAAATCCAATCGTTTCCACTTTGAAATGCACATATTGTTATAACATAGGAGATCCCAACGCTCAACAACATTAGCCATATTTTTATTAATATAAGATGCAATTGCTTGGATATTTTTCTCTTGATCAGTATATGATGGAATAATCGGAGTCCGAATCCAAACTTTAATTTTTTGTTGTCCTAACCATTGAGCATTTGAAAGGATCGTTTTATTATCAACACCAGTGATATTCTTATGAACTTTAGGATCAATAACTTTGAGATCTAGTAGAACTAAGTCTGTAAGTTTCACGATTTTTTCAAAAGTTTCTTGGTTAGCATAACCACTAGTATCAAGGGCTGTATGAACCTCGTTATCTTTGAGATCTTTTAGAATTGCTAGCGAAAATTTTGGTTGGTAAAGAGGATCTCCCCCTGAGAGTGTGACTCCACCATTTGATTCTTTATAAAAAGATTTATCTCGGAGAGATTGAGACACCACTTCATCGACAGTCATTTCCCGTCCAAGGGTTTCAAATGCTTTTGTTGGACATATTTGTACACAATTTCCACAAGATGTGCAACGAAATCGATCTATCTGCATTCCTTCTTTTGTGAGTTCAAGTGCATCATCTGAGCATACTTCAATGCAGTGTCTGGCAGCAATACATCTATCGCTATACCATACTAAATATGGTTGTAGTTCAAAACTCTCCGGATTCTGACACCATTTGCATCTGAGTGAACATCCCTGTAAAAAAACTGTAGTACGAATGCCAGGTCCATCTTCAGTACTATACCGTTGAATGTTTAGTACATGACCCATTATATCCGTCATCATTGTTAAACCTTATGTGATTCCCTAGCAATGATTTCATCTTGTTGTTCTTTACCCAGAGTTGTGAAGTAGGCATTGTATCCAGTCACTCTGACTAATAAATTTCGATACTGCTCAGGATGCCTTTGAGCTTCAATGAGGGTTTCAGAACTTATTACATTCGTTTGCAAAGCTGTTCCACCGATTTTAGCATATGTCCGTAAAAATGCTATCATTTTTTCAATATGTTCTTCATCACGTAGGGACGCTGGAGAGAAACTCATTGTATGAGAAGTACCATTGGGATGAACTTCTAATCCTAGTTTTCCGACAGATAAAGCGGAAGCAGTTGGGCCTGTAATGTCCATTCCTTGATAAGGTCCAACACCACCAGATAAATAGCCTCCTTGAAGTCTTCCGTCTGGTAATGCTGCAGTTTTCGGCGCAAAACTAATAAAATAATTCCAAGAAAGATATCCACCTCGATATTGGCGACCCGTCGCTGGAGACTTTTTCTTGAATACATATTCTCCCCAAAATCGTGATACTTCTCGCGCTAATTCATCAACATAATCATCATCATTACCAAATTTAGGGGCATGGTTAATCAATAGTTGTCGAAGTTCCTCGTTTCCCTCGAAATTTGATCGTAAATTTGCCACTAAATTCTCCATCGACACTTTTTTTTCTTCATAAACTAATTTTTTAATGGCTGCCAACGAGTCAGCTGCATTTGCAAGTCCTAATCCTTCTACTGTTGTAAAGTTATATTTTGCTCCCCCAGATCGCGCATCTTTTCCTGATTCAGCACATCCATCAACTAAAACAGACACGTATGGAACAGGTTCGTAGTCTAGTCGTAGTTTATCTGCAAAATTATAAGCTTCAATTGCTCGATCCAATAGAGCTTGTAATTGAACTTTAAAACCAGTCAAAAATTCATCAAAAGATTTAAAGTCTTTTATTGGATCTCCAGTCTTTGGTCCTAATTGCATATCTAGCCTCATATCCTTACCATTGTTCATAGTAAGTTCAACAGCTTTAGCAATATTGACATTCACATCTACTGTTCCAGATACATCATTTCCAATCATGGTGTTTTCAAGACAACCGACTGGAGCATAATTCCAAACTTCCTTCTTTGGTATTCCTTGCCAGACTAGTGCTTTTATAGCAAGTTCGTCAAAATTCATCAAGAAAGGTGATCCTTGAGTTTTTGCTATTAGCTCCGCGACTCGAGTCATAAGGGGTTGAGGGGTTTTCGCATGAAGGCGAATATTTGGTTTTGGTTCAAGGAGATTGATTTCTTCAATCACTTCTAGTATTAACCATGTCAAATCATTGCTAGCGTCTTCGTGGTTTTCATCAATCCCACCAATTGTTATTAGCTGTCCAAAGCTCGAATTAATACCTTGTGAGTTACCTATTTGGCCTTGGAAGTCATAAGCATAATTATGTTTTATCCAATAGCATTCAAGTAATTCTTTGGCAAATTCCCTTGTTAATGTTCCATTTTCAACATCATTCCTGTAATAAGGATAGAAAAATTGGTCGATACGTCCTGGACTTGTTCCAGCGCCTGGATAACTCTCAGCAGCTAATACTAATGCATGAGTCATCCAAACAGATTGTACTGCTTCCCAAAAGGTGTTTGCAGGTTCCCAAGGTACCTTAGCACAGATTCTTGATAGTTTTATCAATTCTTCCTTACGTTTAGGATCAGATTCTTTATTAGCTAATCGTTTAGCTTCATCTGAATACCTTTTAGCTAATACTCGAGGTCCCTCACACGAATCAATTAGTGCTTGAAGCCATGTTTTTTGTTCTGGTTTTTTTATTTGAGCATGTAACTCTTTTAATTCTTTCTGGATTCCTGAAAAGCCTTTCTCGAGAACTTTAGGATAATTAGGAACAAGATGACCTGGGATTGCGCCGTAGTTAAATTCTCCTGTTTCACATCGAAACTTTAGTTCTTTAAAAAATTCTGTTTGACCTTTATCCCATTTTTTTGTTTCTGATTCAGTTAAAACTTTACTTAGTGCTGTATTGAAATGACTCCCTACTATCAACTCTCCTTCTAATATCAATACTGGTAGATGATCTGCAAGAACCTTGTTGAAAAATAATGCTTTTCTTTCAGCAATTGTTCGTCGATAGTATTCATCTGGAAATTGAACAACTTCTGCTAGTACTCGTAAAGTATCTTTAAATCCTGGAAAGAATGGAATGCCTTCAGGCGTCACTCCCCAATGAAAGAACGAATAGACATTATCCCACTTTCGACCCGTGGTATAAGGCCTTACTTCGTTTGTATATCTATCGTACCTTTCATAAAAAGAAAAGTATTCCTCTCGAAGTTTTTTTATTCTTGGACTAAGTTTTTCTGATGGTTTCCAGATATCTTTAGGAGTTTTGCACGCCTCAGCCATGATTTTTCTTCTCACACTTGATTTTTAGGTTAGGTAAGTAGAGAATATGCAATTATTATAAGAGGATTGGTAAAATATAAAGAGAGAATGAACAAGCTCAACTTTAAGCCGTTGAAAAACTGGGTTAACATAACAATATGAGATCCATTGAGGACGTTAGTAATGCCATCGATTCCTCATATTACCCAGAAAGAACTGAAACGCCTGTTAATAGTGGGATGTCATCTCCATCGTTGGCAAGGTAACGATGTAAGAAAAATCATTAAAGAACAGGGTTTAATTCAACTTGATCCTCTTAATCCTGCTGGTAGGTACCATGACTATTTCTTTAGTTCTCGGATACAAGATTATCAGCAAGGAGATTATGAAAAAATTGCTTATTCAGAGAAATTAATTTTTGAATCATATTTTCATAATTTAAACGCGATTCATGTTGATTTTTTTCCTCTTTTCTACTCTCAAACGCTTGGGCGAGATCAACTTGGAAGATACTACAGTCGAGCATTGAAGATACTTGAAGAAACCCACCCTGATATGCTTGATCAGGTATTGGAGTATGTTAGATCTCATGGTATTACTCGGGGTTCCGATTTAACTGAATTAGGAAAAGCTGATCCAAAATACGCAGTCTGGAAGACTAGTCGGAATTCAGGAACAGCTCTAGAACTTCTGTGGGCTATGGGTAAACTTGCTGTATTAAGAGATAATAACTTCCGAAAAACGTATGATTTGATTGAGAACTATATCGAAAAATCACATTTGAAAAAGGAATCTTACTCGGAGGAAGAACAACGTTTTATGAAGCTCAAACTCAAGATAAAAAGTTTCCCTGTGACTCCTACTGGTAAAATAACCATCAAGAAAGATGGAAAAATCAGATTTGGGAAAAGAATAGCTATTTCTCCCGAAAAACTATTAATTGGAGAATCTACCAAAGATCTTCTACCTTCACTTGTTCAATTAGAAGATGAGGGCTTGGGCTTTATTGTTCCATCAAATTGGGAAAATTTATGCCAACAAGAGCTAGATGATGAGATGAGAGTCATTGGGCCATTGGATCCACTTATTTGGGATAGACAGCTTTTAAATAAGTTATTTAGTTATGAATATGTGTGGGAAGTATATAAAAAGCCTAAAGATCGCGTATGGGGATATTACGTATATCCCCTCTTTTACTCAGGTGATTTTATTGGAAGATTGGAAGCAAAATTTGAAACAAAGTCAAAAATACTTCGCTTATTTAATTTTCAAGGAGAATCACATTTATCTGTAGACGAAAATATAAAAGAAGCATTTCAGCGTCTGCTTACCCGCTGGAAGTTCATGGTACAGGCTGAGGGAGTTGAAAACGATGAAACACTCCCGTTTATTTAGCATCTTAAAAGATAAGAATTTCTTAGAATAATCTGTATTAATAAACAAAAAATCAGCTTACTATTGAAGTAAGTAAAAAATAAAGAGAACCTAAACTGTGAGAGGTTTTATCATGACAAAAGAGAAAATTGAATGGTATCACGATTTTATTAAGAGAGATTATCAACCAAAAGACAAAGACTTGGTTGCACTTTTTTATTTTGATAAATCAGATGAAGTTTCAATTGATGACACTATTGGGAGGTTAGCTTCGGAATCCTCTATTGGTACGTGGACCACTTTAGAGACATTAGATGATCGTATATTTGATATGCGAGGATTGGCATTTTGGAATGATAAGCATTTAGTAAAAATCGCTTATCCATTGATATTATGGGAAAAAGATAATATCCCTCAGCTAATGTCTGGGATAGCTGGCAATATCTTTGGTATGAAGGCTGTTAAGAATTTGAGACTAATAGATGCGACTCTTCCTTTAGAATATATTAAAGGATCAAAGGGGCCGCATATGGGAGTTGAAGCAATTCAACGGATCTTCAAAAAGAATGAAGGCCCCTTATTAGCATGCGTCCCTAAACCTAAGATTGGTATGACAGTAGAACAGCATTGTGAAATAGCTTGGGACTTTTGGAGCGCTGGTGGTGATTTGGTTAAAGACGATGAGAACCTCACCTCTCAATCATTTAATGTTTTCGAGAAACGTGTTGAACAGATGGCAAAAGTTAGAGATAAGGCCGAGAATGAAACTGGTGAAATAAAAGATGCACTCATTAATGTAACTGCTGAAACTCATGAGATGGAAAACCGTACAAAGGTTATTCATGATCATGGATTTAAATATTTCATGGTTGATGTCGTAACAACTGGATTTGCAAGTGTTCAGACTCTTAGAAATCTGGCAGGCGATCTAGATATGGCTATACACGCACATCGTGCAATGCATGCAACGTTCACTAAACATTATACGCATGGTATAAGTATGTACTTCTTAGCTAAATTGATGAGGTTAATTGGTGTTGATAATATCCATATTGGAACTGTTGTGGGTAAGCTTGATAGTCCGAAGGAGGACGTTTTAGATATGAGAGATCTTCTTCTCAAACAGGAAATTACTGAAGACAAGGGTAGAAGACTTGAGCAAACATGGGGTCAAATTAAACCCACCTTACCTGTAGCTTCTGGTGGGTTACACCCTGGAGTTCTTCCAGAAGTTCTAACTGTATATGGAACCACTGATATGGTTCTACAGGTTGGTGGAGGTATTCATGGCCATCCTGGAGGTACTCCTGCAGGGACCAAAGCCACAGTTCAAGCGATTGAGGCATGGCAAGAAGAAATCACGCTCGAAGAGAAGGCTAAATCGCATCCTGAACTTCAGAAGGCCTTAAAAAAATGGGGCAATTTGAGACCTGTATGAATTTATGTCTACCATAAATCAGTACTTAAGTATTTGAGTCCTGAGTCAGGGAGTACAACAAAAACTGTTTTCCCTTTTAATGGTCCCTTAAGGAGCTGCAGTGCTCCGTGAACATTAGCGCCAGAGGAAGGACCTGCAAAAATCCCTTCTTCTTTGGCCAATCTTCTTGTAATAGCATAAGCTTCCTCATCTGTAACTTGTAATGCGCCATCGATAGATAAATTCTTAAGAAACATTAAATTAGACATTGCATACCCTCCACCTTGGATTTTGTGATCACCACTACTTAGAACTTTGTTCCCTGCAACAACTGCAGCATTAATTGGCTCTATAACATAGCATTGAATTTTGGGATTAAATTCCTTAAAGGCTCTGCATAATCCTGCAAATGTTCCGCCGGTGCCCATAAAATCACAGAAACCATCAAAATTACCTTTTGTCTGTTGGATAATTTCCCTTGCTGCGCGTAAATACCACGCATTAAAATTTCCATTTAAATTAAATTGATCACATCGGAAAGCTCCATATTCTTCTACTATACGGTTTGTTTCTTGTTCTACTAATTCCAAAGATTCCCCAGAAACGGTACCTGGTGTTGATCCTGGAGCTTGTTCAACTAGAATAACCTCAGCCCCCAGTGCCCTCATCATTCGAGCTCTTTCATTTGTATTCCCCTTACTCATGACTGCAATGAATGGATATCCTTTAATCCCACAAACAATTGCTAGACCTGTCCCTGTATTGCCACTAGTTAACTCTACTACAGTTTGGTTTGGTTTTAATGCACCTGAATGTTCTGCTTCTTGTATCATTTGTAAAGCTATTCTATCCTTTTTTGAGAATCCTGGATTCAGATAATCCATCTTCGCTAAAATTTTGCCATCTAAAACTTTTGTTAATCGAGATAATTCGATTATTGGCGTATTTCCAATTACATCCAAGACCGATTTACAAATACTAGCACTTCGATCCATAAATTAATCATTTCCTTTAACTAGTGAAAATCCTAATTCTCTAGAAAGTCTATCAAAGTTCGAGTATAATCATCACCCATTGTAAGATAAGGGAAATGGTTCGCTTCTTTTCCAAACGTCTTTACAGAAGCTTCTGGGTATGCCTTTTTTAACTCATCTTGTAATTGTTCTGGTACCAATGGATCTTTTATTGTTTCGATGATTAGTACTTGGTCTATTGGCGCATTGTTGAGTTCCACGTCTGTAATAAAACTCTTCAATCGAGCCATAAGTGTCTTTTTTGTTAGTTGATGCTTTAATTGGCTAAGAAGATAATCGCGAGTTCGTTCATGTTCGAGTGATAACAGACCTTTTCTCATGAATCTTTTTATTAGAAAAGTTGGGATTAACTTCTCAAGCATGAGTAATCTTTTGTATTTCTGGTTGTAAAGGTGAGTTGTTTTGAAAGTATTCGAAAGAACAAGTTTTTGAACCATTTCCTTATATTTAAACGAGAAAAATTGGGCTAAATATCCGCCGAACGATGTCCCAATCAAGACTATTCTTTTTACATTAAATTTGCTAAGTATTTCATATATTCCTTGAGATAATGCATCAACTCCTATTATAGGAGGTAGGTCGAAGCTTATTATCCGATAGGTACTCATTAATGACTCCATTTGAATCCAAAATATTTCTTCGTTCCCAATAGTTCCATGTAAAAAAACAATGGCAATATCTGACCCCATATTTCCAATATCATAATACTTCCAGTTTATTTTATCTAGAATTGTTTCAGTAGTATGATTTTGCTCCCGAAATGATTTCAGTTCCTCCAATGACCAAGACGTTTTATTCCACTTCCTTTTATTTTTTTGGTAAATAATCGTAGTTTTATCGCCAACTTATTCGTTGACAGTTTGAATCCCTTAGTACTTTATTCAGTTCCCCAATGTGGTGCATATTATGTCTTAATAAATATATCATCTTTTCTATAACATAAAGATTACCATTATCAAATCCGTCGGTGTCAAACAAATCATAATCAGTAACATTAGTGAAGTAATTAGAAATTCTCTTCTCAATATCTTCAAGATAATTTAAAATGACTTCTTTTGTTATTAATGATTTTTTCTTGTTAATTTCATCTTCCGAATCCACTTCCCAATTAATTCCCGCATATTTTCCCCATTCCATTCCTAAAGGTGTACTATGACTATAAAACTCAGCTGTTTCAATTATATGGTATATGGTCCATGAAAACGACCATTCATTAATCGTGGTTAACCAAAATTCGTCAGAAATATTTTCAACGGCTTGTCGTAACATATTCCAACTATTTTGAAATTCTTTTGATATTATTGGTCCGATTTTTCTTTCTTGCCTGTTAGGATTCATCTTTATTCACATTAAATTTCAACATTTTATGAAAAAGCTAATTTAATTTATTTATTTTTTTATGTACACTCTTTGAAATAATTAATTCTTTAATTACTAGTGATATTAGGTCTTTGTTCTTACATTAGAACATCATGTTCTATATTAGAAACAATTTGTTCTATTGTACAACCTTTTAAATAATTCATTTTTAATATATCTTGGATTCTAACCAAAGGATGTTTTGAATTATGGCATTAAATGGTAATATTTTAAAGTACGGTATCATTGCAATTGTGATCGGCGGGATTATCGCTACTAGTGCTTTTATCATTGCTTACAATATATTAAACAACCAAGATACGAATCATGAAAATGGGAATGGGAATGGTAATGGTGATGGTAATGGCAATGGCGAAATACCAGAGGGAGGAATAGGTGCCCAGATTGCTGCTAGAATGGCTGCTTCTGAAGATAATATTTCTTATGTTTGGTGTTATAACAATACCTGGGTTAATTTTAATCTTAGTATGCACTATACTCCATTATATATTGATGGAATTCGTGTTGGATTAGTAAATGATATCCCGAAAATGGCTTTGATTCATGAACCAGTAGCTGAATTAGCTGATATTAATCAACAAGATCTGAATGATGTTATGGCCAATTTTCGTGGTGCAATTGAGGTTTTAAATGATACGAGTCAGACTCTTACTGATATAATGGACATTTTCCCACCTTCTTTCATTTGTGATATTGCATATGAAGACGGTACTTCGTTATCACTTATTTTTTCAAAAGAACACAGCGTCCTTAGTGTATTAAATGGGACCTGGGAGTTATCTCAACATACCCATTTTGGAATAAATACTGTAAATGTTGCCTACAATTTTGACGATCTAGTTTTTCTCCCCCTTTCTGATGCACAACTCTTCTTAACAGCCATTCAAAGTTTTGAAGATTTAATTTATGAAACATTTCCAGTTTGACATTTTAGAAGGAACAATTTCCTTTCTTCTTCTTTTTTCAAATTTTTCCTCTAACAAAACATTTTTGTGTACATGGATTTACTACTGCACGATTTTATGAGTGGAGACACAGAAGACCTTCTGAGAGGAAAAACCCTTCAAATATATTGGTACCTTCTTACTCATGGTAGTTCTGGAATTCGTGAAATACAAAAGGAACTAAAGATCCCTTCTCCTTCCACAGTTTCATACCATATAAACAAACTTGTCCAAGCAGAACTAGTAATTCAATCTGAAAAGACAGGAAAGTATCTTGTGAAATCAGAAGTGAAAGAGGGTATAATGGGATTATATATCAAAATTGGCCGGAAGATGATACCACGTATGCTTTTATATTTGTCGTTCTTTTCTATTGGGTCTTTATTATCAATTTTAATC
The DNA here is from genome assembly GCA_020353515.1 of Candidatus Heimdallarchaeota archaeon. Classification (GTDB taxonomy): domain Archaea; phylum Asgardarchaeota; class Heimdallarchaeia; order Hodarchaeales; family Hodarchaeaceae; genus Hodarchaeum. Next base: position 3,585,180 of record CP070695.1, on the reverse strand, counting down.
ATTCTCTTTAAAGGAAATATCACACCAGTCGAGTTCTTATTTCTTCTATTCTCATTAAGTGCAGCTGGAATTTTTATATATGAAACGTATAAGATGTGGAATATGAAACCCTTATAATTCTTTGGGCTGATTCAGTTGGCAGTGGAGGTTACAGAAGAGGATTCGACGCTAAAATTGGCTATAATAGCTGTTGATAGCATTTTTTCCGATTTAAGTTTTGGAACAGATATAGAAAAGACTTGGAACGAATGGAAAAGGTTGTATGAAAAACAGAAAAGAAGGTTCCTCAAGGGAAAAATCTCGAATGTATCCTTTTACCTTCTTTTGAAGCGGATAAATAAATATTTTAGGTCTATTCAGCTTCCAGAAGACAGATTGCTAATATTTCCATTGGAAGGGGAAATCAGTGTTAAATCATTAAAGGAAGAGGAATTAAAATACGGAAAGATAAAAAGAATTAAACTATTATTTCCGTTATTCATTCTCCTAGTTATTACGATATTAGTTTCCTTTTTTCTTATGCTCATTTTCAGCTTCCAACAAATTCTAATCTCCTTTACTGACGTTTTTCTCGTTTTGGGAATAATAGAATTGTCTTTAGGAACCCTAGCTCAGCTTGGTAAGACTGGATTTGGTCGCTCTTTTGGTGTACTTTCCCCTCAAAAGGTTCCAATGCGTGAGGTAGAAACCAGTGTTGACCATCAAGTGAGAGAAATCAATTTTAGGAAACAGTTCCGATCATTAGGGTAGCATCTCGATATTTATTTGATTATTTCAGGTTTCATTATATTAATCTCAAGTATCCTACTCCTTCATTATTTCGGATAGGCTTCCCAGAATAAAATTCAAGCATATAAAAAGAATGCTATGAAGATTGTAACTCATTTGGTAATACACAGTAATTCAATCAAAGCAGGATTCAGGGATGCTATTTAGATAAGTGAGTAATTTATCCCCTCTCAAGTGTTCAATAGGCATTTGTTTTACTTTCTTATACAATTTTATTGCTCTAAGAATTTGTACATGAGAAATCAACAATAATTCAGGGTAAAATACACAAATATAGAGGATAGGTAAACCCTGAATGATACCAAGAAGACTCTGAATTGCCATAGCTAAACTCAATAGGTTTATGTCATTCGTAATGATGAAAAGAGATCCAAAAAGAAATTGGTTTAAGCTCATCATTATCATAATTATTCCAAACAGTATATACACTTTTCTGACTAATTCAATTCTATCAGTTGGTTTGACAGGAGTCACTGAAATATAAACAAATGTTAAAAAAACTCCAATCGTCAAATAAGACATAAATATTACAAAAATAGAGAGAGTATAGATTATTCCAGATATGGTCTCCAAAGAAGTTATGAGAAATGCGACTATTGAATATAACAAATACCATAAGACTGTAAAAAACCATAAAATTTTGGGAATTGAATTCCAATCATATTTCAATCTAAGGACATGAAGAAAAATGAGAAAAATTAGAATACCCCAAAGAATAGCAACAATAAATAGAGTTATTTTCTCTAAAGGTTCTGATATCGGAGGGACTATTTGAACAGCAAACACACCTATAAATAAGATTAAACTCATGAAAAAGAATATACCTGCGACGATAAGATAATCAAGGGATTTTGTACGTAAATAATTTCGTAAGAGTATTCCAATGGAAAAAGCTATTCCAAAGAAGCCAAAAAAAGCTAAAATCTCAGATAATAACCGAGCTACTTGTTGTATACTGCTCAAATGAACTAACAAGAAATCCATAACTGTTCATCATTTTACTCTATAGAATGAACCTCAAGGAAGTTAAAGATTAATTATTTCAACAATATCTATTACTTTTAGAATTTTTGCATTTTCTTGAAGATGAAGCATACACGTGGGACATGACGTTACTAGTACAGAAGCATCAGTTTTTTTTGCTTCTGCAATACGATCTCGTGCAAGAGTTTGGGCAATTCGACTAAATGAAAGGCGTACACCACTTCCAGCACCACAACATTTTGACGCTTCACGAGAATGATCCATTTCCATAATATTTCCTTCCAATACAGCGTTTAAAATGTTCCGTGGTTCTTCGGTGATCTGGAGGCCTCGTAAAAGATGACATGGATCGTGATAAGTAACACTAATATTTTTCTTAGGAATATCAATTTTTTTCTCTTCGATTAACCTTGCCAGTAATTCTGTAACGTGAATAATGTTATAATCGAAATTTTTCAGATATTTTGGATAATGTTTTTTGAAAATATAAGCACATGTGGGACAGCTGGTAAGAATTGTATCGACTTCCTTTAATCCTGAAAAAATCTCTTGATTCTTCTTCATTAATCCTTTTGCTGTTTTTTCTTGTCCATTTTCATATAAGATGAATCCACAACACTCCTCGTTGTCTAAATTTATGTACTCAACCTTTGCTTTTGTTAATATTTTTTCTGTTGCTTCAGAAATTCGAGAGGTATAGAAACGGTTCATACAACCATGAAATAGAAGAATATTTCCTACCATTATTCTCACACTTTTCCAAATGGATTTCCAGTCATCTCGATTCTCTTTTCAATGTCTGCTAGTGGAGGTAAAAGGAATCCCTTTTCTGTTGCACATTCTCTTATATATTTGATGAGATCAGGTATTGGAATATCAACTGGACAAACATCGGCACATCTCTTACACATTGTACAAAAATTTAGACCTGATTCCACTGCTGTTTGGATCCCAGTTAAAACTGCTGTGTGAACAATACCAATCGGACCAACATATGTTGGCCCTCCAAAGGCAATTCCTAATTGCTCATAAACTGGACACTCATTAATACAAGAACCACACCCTATACAAAGTAGAGATTCTTTCAGAGGACTCTTACTAGCTTCTATTCGATGATTGTCAAGCAATATCACATGAACTTCTTTTGGACCATGCATTCCATTTCGTACATCAAACTCAATATCACCTGTTTTGCTTGGACCAGAAATCATTGACAAATATACAGGTGTTATTTGACCTGTTGCATAAACAGAGAGTAATCTAATTTGAGTGAAAGCTGTGTCAATGTTTGGTACAATCTTATTCAAAGGACAAATGGCAATATGTATCGGTGGTGCATTCGATATGAATCGTATATTTCCTTCATTTTCACAAAGAAATATTGCACCTTCTTCTGCAGCAAGTGCATTGCAGCCTGAAATTCCAACATCAGCAGCAACAATATACTTGCGAATTTCTCCTCTTGCTTTAGCTATAATTTCGTCAACTGTTGCAGATGATGGTAGTTCGAAAATTTCAGCTACTTCTTCTCTGGAAACATGAATAGCTGGCGCAATTGGATGAGTACCTCTTTCTTTCCTCATCTGAACAATCCGATCGCCTAGATCAGTTTCGATAACCTCATTTCTGCGTGATTCAAGATATTTTACAAGACCAATTTCCGATCCTGCATTTGTTTTTGATTTCACAACTAATTTCTTGCTTCCCACGATATTTTCTATATATTGGAGTGCTTCATCTGGAGTCTCGGCATAATAGATTTCACACCCAACAGAATTCAATCCTTGCTTTGCTAATTTTAATAAATCTGGTATTTTATCAAGCCAATCTTCTTTAATACGTCGGAGTTTTTCTTTTAACTCGGTTTTAGGGATTTTCTCAAGTGAATAGTTCTTCTGATTTGTAATCAATTCTAAAGCATATTTTCTAGCATTAATTTGCGTTGTATTATCCAAAGCATTATTTACTTTATCAATTAACTCAAAGAAAGTATTTTCTAAGTCCATTATAAATACCATTTAAGTAGCTTAGATTTATGGAAATATGTGTTAATCTCCTCTGCTTTCTAATATGGATGGTTCAAACATTAAGACAAAGCTTTCTTCTTCGCTTATAGGACTGTGATTCTCACCCTTGGGAACCACAGTCATTTCTCCTTGCTTGAGAATAATTTTTTCGCCCTTTTCTAATTGGATTGAAATTTTCCCTTGGTAAACGTAGAATAATTCATCCTCATTAGAATGTTTGTGCATTGGATAAGAACCTTTGAACATCGCTAGGCGTATAACTTGATCATTAACCCTAGCAATCACAACTGGGCTCCAAGGCTTTTTTATTTTCTTAATCATTTCATTGATTGAAATTTGGGGGATCATTTCAGGTCACATAATTAGTATCTTTCTATATCATCATACACTTTAAATTAATATTTACTAAATTTATCTGTCAGAAAAACAATAGCAATAGCCAAACTTGATTAAAAGTCATTTACTCAAGTAAACTTAAAACTTTAAAGGTTTTTTTCATGTTAAAAGAGGAAATTGATATTTATCAAAGAAAACGGCCCAAATCAAAACAGTTATGGGAAAAATCTCTCCAATCATTAGCAGGAGGAGTTTCTCATAATATCAGGAATTTTGGCCTTCCATCTATTGGTGCTTTTCCTTCATTTATCCATTCTGCTAAAGGTTCCAAACTCATGGATGTTGATGGAAATGAGTACATTGATTGTTGGAACGGTCATTTTGCCATGATTCTAGGACATAACCATCCTATAATTCAAAAAGTGATAGAAGACCGATCTAAATATGGATGGCACTTTGGAACGAATACAGAAAATCAGGTTAAATTAGCAGAAACACTTATTCGAGACAATCCAAGTATTGAAAAGGTAAGATTTTGTACTAGTGGAACCGAAGCGACTATGTACGCTTCACGGTTAGCCCGAGCCTTTACGAAAAAAAGAGTAGTAGCCAAAGCGAAACTTGGGTGGCATGGAGCAAATGACACCTTATTTTACGATGTAGGTGGCATAATCGTTGGTAAAGATACCCCAGGTATCTTGGATAAAGAAGAAGCAGGTGTCTTTACTTTTCCAATAAACAGTAGAGAAATCTTTAATTTCATTCAGAAGAATGCAACTGATCTTGCTGCTGTTATTTTAGAACCCGTACTAGGAGGGGGAGGTGGTTTTCCTGTTGATACTGATTTCCTAAAAAGACTGCGGGAAGAAACTGAAAAATGTGGGGCTTTGTTAATTTTTGATGAAGTTATTACTGGATATCGCTTTTCATATGGACTACTTCAAAACGATCTAAGAATTTTTCCCGATCTAACAACCATGGGGAAAATTATCGGAGGAGGATTACCTATTGGGGCTGTCGGGGGCAAAAAAGAAGTTATTGCACTTGCTACACCTGGGATGAAGAACCAAGTTCTAATTGGGGGTGGTACATTTTCTGGGTATCCTCTTAGTATGGCTACTGGATTAAAGACCTTAGAATTATTGAAAGAATCAAACGAGGAGTATAAACGAATTAACACCGAAGGGACAAAACTTCAACAAGAATTGGATCAATTCTTCAGAGAAGAAATGTTACCAATTGTAGCAACTGGATTTAAATCGATCATAATGCTTCACATCATGTCAAAATGGGTAGAGGAACCAACAATCAAGGAAATTATAGAATTAACTGACAGAAAACGCGAATCTTTACTCCAACTTGCATTGTTCAATCGTGGTATTATAGGATTACATGGTTTGGGGTCGTTATCAATGGCTCATAACCAGTCCCAAATCCTACAGCTTCTAGAAATTGTTAAAGAAGTTGCTACTCCTGTTACTAAATCAACTATAGAATGACTATTTCATTTTTTCAAAACCGTTTCGTTATCTTGGGATAAGCCTTGAATGGAGTACGGGGTTCCAAATTTATCCAATCTGTCGTATCATCTATTTGAGAGAGAGATCGTAATAAATCAAATGTCACCCAACGAGAAGCTGGAGGATAAGGGGAATATTCCCATAACCCATAAGATCCCTGTAGGTCGAAGATGAATTCTAACAGGTTAGCTATTCTTTCATCCTCAATACTCGCCCCAATTCGCCAACATAGTTGAAGAAGAAATGCTACATCAAATTTCGCAAAATGGGTGAAATATCCACTCATTGGTTCAAATCCAATTATCCGGGCAACTTCAAATCCGAGAGTGTGTTTCTCCCGAGTTTCTCGAGCCAAGAGTAACCTTAATGCTTTGCGAGCTTCTTTGCTGGTTTTACGTTGGGGATGTAAAGCTAAGCAGTGTAATATTGCAGTCGTATTCGTACGACATCCCCAACGGGAATGAGCGAGTTTTCGATATCCAGCAATGAAACCCCTTGTCCCAGCTTTCGTCCCTGCTGGCCATGACCCATCTTCTAAACGGTGAGTCAGTAACCAATCAAACCCACGCTCAGCTCGTTTATCAGTAGAATAACCACATGCTGCTATAGCACGTAAGGGAAATGCTGTCTGTAAAGGGATCATATCATACCCTCCATCGATTTTCTGACTCTTAAGAGGAAGAGGCCATGAACCATCTTCTAATTGTTTTGAAAATAGAAACTCAATCCCTTTCTGAACGGTAGGATGATCCGAGGAAAACCCTAAGAATCCGAATCTCAACAACACCATCGAAGTTGACGTAATTTTATCTGTATAAGTAGATGAATCTATTTCTTTCCATGATCCATCAGATTGCTGGAATGAAATCAGGTTTATTATCAAGGGATCTGAGTTCAACATCTCTTTCAATTCTTGGATTTCTGGGTCTGATTCCTTCTTATGTAAAAGTTCCTTTAAAACTAGCAATCGTAAACATGGAGACGGATCCGCTAAGAGTAATGGTATCCAGTTCATAATTGGCCCTCCAACACAGACTTTAGATATTGTGCCGTGGGTGTATTTCCCTTAGATATTTCAAATGGTGTACCACTCGCGATTATATAACCTCCCTCTGGTCCTCCTCTAGGCCCGATTTCGATAAGCCAATCGCTGGCTGCAAGGACATGGGGGTGGTGTTCAATTACTATAACAGTGTTACCTTCATCAACTAATCGGTGAAAAATCTTTAATAATCGAGAAACATCTTGTAAATGCTGACCAACGGTAGGTTCATCTAAGATATAAAGAGTAGATGTTTTAGATTTCTTTTTACAGAGTTCTTTTGCGATTTTCAAGCGTTGGCACTCTCCTCCTGACAGGTGGATACGTGGTTGTCGTAAAACTAAATAACCGAGTCCCACCTCTTTTGCTGCTTTTAATGGATTAGAAATTCTCTCATCATATTTAAATAGATCATAAATTTGAGTAAGTGTTAAATCATATAACTCTGGTAATGTATATCCATGTAATCGAACCATCCACGCCTCTGCTGTAAGACCCGTTCCTTGACAAATATCACATCGAGTGTATACATCAGGAAGGAATCCCATGTCCAATCGACTTCTTCCCCTCCCTTTACAAGCAGTACATTGCTTATATAATTCCTTTTCATCTAATTCAAGAGCTTTTGCATCATCACATTCAGCATATAATACAAAGAGTGGTTTCTTCAAGTTCAAATAGGTTAAAGGTGTATTCACTTCTTGCTTGGATTGGTCAATAATCATTGCCCTTGAGGGAGCTCCTTCGATTGAGTTATATTTGCCTGGCTCTATTGGTTCATATGCAACTGAAGTTGTGTGTTTTTTAGGAGCTAAGATGCGACCCAAAGTATCGATCAAAAGGGTACTTTTTCCTGACCCAGAAACACCACATACACCTACAAGGGTACCTAATGGGATTTCCATTGGATCTCCTTTAAGGTTATTTTGAGAAGCACCGTATAATTTTAACCATCCTTTGGGCTTTCTAGTGAATTCATACTTTTTAGGACGCTTGAAATGTCGTTTTCCTCTCAACCACATTCCCGTTATAGTTTCGGAATTTGAAACATCTTCAACTGTCCCCTGTGCTACAATTTCGCCGCCAGAAAGCCCAGGTCCAGGTCCTACATCGATCACGTGATCTGCTGCTTTTATCACTTGGGGATCATGTTCCACAACAATAACTGTATTAGTCTCTCTAAGGTTACTTAGAGCTGCTAATAATCCATCAATTTCACTCGGATGTAGCCCCCTGGTTGGTTCGTCAGCTAGTACAGTAAGAGAGGTTAAACTACTTCCTAATAATCCTGCTAGTCTTATACGTTGTGCCTCCCCAGCACTTAACGTCATAACAATTCGTGATGCGTTGATATAACTTAACCCAACCTGATTAAGAAACTTTAAGCGATGAAGAATTGTCTTCAAGCTAAATGTTGTAATGTTTGCGTGTATATCAGGTAATGATAGATTTTCTAATTCCCTCAAGAGATGATTAAAGGGCATCTCATTTAGTTCGTGAATGTTGTAACCATTCAAAGTTACTTTAAGATATTCTGGTCTAAATCTTGTCCCATTACATTCAGGACACAATTCTGAGGTGGTATAGGTTCCTCCGACATCCCAATCCCCTATCCACCCATAGAAACCTCTAAAGTTAATCGTTCTAGTATAATCTTCAATTCTTTTACTCCTGCTTTCAAATGCGACTTCTAGTGGTTCTTCTACTCCGAATAGAAAAGCATGTTGGGCTTCAGTACTCATTTCATTCCAAGGAGTAGATATTGGATCGAAATTGTATCGTTCAGCTAAAGCTTTAATGACATAATACCCACCATTATATCGTTTGCACAGGTACCCCTTTGGAAAGAATCCTGGAGAGTACATCGCTCCTTTGCACAGAGGTTTTTCTGGATGGATAATTAGTTTTTCTGGTTTAGGTATTTGAAGGGTTCCTATTCCTTGACATTTAGTACAAGCAGATGCATAATTTGATGGTGAAAAGTACTTAGGTTCAGGGATAGGAAAGTTTTTCTCGCATTTAGGACATATCCATTCTTGTTGATGTTTTTGACAAGATATATTGCAATCAGAACAATGATATTCCCCAAGATTTGAAAATAGAATTGGTAAATAGTGAGAAATTTCTGTTAATAAACCCACAGTTGCCCGATAATTGTACCATCTACCTATTCGACGTGGGTCAATGCTAATAGTAACACCAAGTCCTGATACTGCTTCAACTGGTGCTTCTGGGCCTTCCTTTAAACCCTGACGTTCATAGAGGGATAATGTTTCGAGATAACGTCTTTCTGCTTCAGCTTTTAACACATCACTAATTAAGCTTGATTTTCCTGAACCTGACACTCCCGTAACAACTGTTATTGCTTGTTTAGGAAGTTTAATTGTTACATTTTTCAGGTTATTAGCTGAAGCGTTTTTGATCTGGAGTGAGTTTGACTTCTTATCAAGTTGAATTTTCTTTGACTTCGGACGTATGGTTTCCTCATACTGAAGGCCGTGGGTTGTCAATGATTCACTCATATTTAGTAATCCTTGAGAAGTGCCGTTATAGATGAGTTGTCCTCCTTCAGGCCCTGCTTCAGGCCCAAGATCAACAATCCAATCAGCTGCCCGAATAAAATCAGAATTATGTTCGACAACTACTAATGTTGCCCCTGAGCGAACTAATTTATCTAAGACATCTAATAAACATGTTATGTCATGTGGATGGAGGCCTGTGGATGGTTCATCAAGTATAATCATCTGTTCTTTTAGGGATTTCTTTCCGAGGTATTTAGCTAACTTTACTCGCTGTGCTTCTCCACCAGAGAGAGTTGGGGACGGTTGTCCTAAGGGAAGGTAACCTAAACCTATGTCTTGTAACGCTTCCAGAATTCGTATTGCTGTAGATCGACTTTTTGATGTTATCGCAGTTTTAGTGCCTTCCATAAACCACTTAAACGCCTCATCAACCGAAAATTCATAAAAATCTGCTATAGAAAGTGATTGTTCCCTGAATTTTATTTTTGATGAAAGAACCTCGTCAGAAAAGCGTTTTCCTTGACAAATTTCACATCGAATCCAAGTTGAAGGTAAATACCTCATTTTAACTTCAATTGCTCCCATTCCCTTACAGTTCTTACACCAACCTTCCTCACGATTAAAAGAGAAATGAGATGAGGAGAGCTTCGTAAATTTAGCAAAGATATCTCGAATTACTGTTGCTAAATTTGTGTATGTTGCTGGATTCGATCGCGGATTTTTCCCAATTGGTGACTGATCTACTAGAATAGGTTTTAGTTTTAATCCTTTAATTTTGTTACATCCAATTGGTTTTCCATTTTTCAATGATGAATTTAGTACTTCTTCTACAAATGTACTCTTCCCGCTCCCACTGGGTCCTGTTATCACAGTTAAACGACCAATTGGTATTCTGACGTTTATCCTTTTTAGATTGTGGTGATTGGCTTGAATTACCTCTAAGAACTGATTAGGAGGAGAACGATGTTTTGGAATTCTCACACTTTCTTGCAGGCTGAAGTAACGACCAGTGTAACCTTCTGTTTTCCATAAGGAAGGTAATGTTCCACTGAATACTACATCTCCGCCTTTAATACCTGCACCTGGGCCAAGATCAACTGCCTGATCTGCAGAGGCTGCTGCGATCCGATCATGTTCAACAAATATTACTGGGCCATTAAGTTGTCGAAATGCTGGAAGTAGTTTAGTGACATCTGTTATACTTAACCCAATTGTCGGTTCATCTAATACATGAACCATATCTTCTAATCGACTCATTAATGCTATAGCTATGCGTACTCTTTGGGACTCTCCTCGAGATAACGTCGGGGATGAACGGTTTAACGTTATATATCCTAATCCAACTGTTAATAATGCTTTTAATCGCTTTTGTATCTCGAAAATCAAGCGATCTGCAGACGATGGAAGCTCTGGATATTTGAAAAGATCATTAACTTCAATAACTGACAAATTTAGGAGATCTGGTAAGCTCATTCCGTTCCAAGTAATTGATAAAGCTTCTGGATGTAAACCTGTTCCCAGACAGTTATCACACCCTTTTCGTTTACAAAAAGGACATGATGTATTGAAAATATTTGCTTTTACTTCTTGGATCCACCTATTACATATTGGACAGACATTAGAAAATGATAATGTTAAATGGTTTTGATTTTGGTTCCCAGACTTAATCTTTAACGCATTTGTTCCTAGAGCTGCAATATTTTGAATACATTTTCTGATTTCAGTAATTGAAAGAGGTTCTTCAATCCTTATTGTCTTAATTTCAATGTCATGGGACTCTTGTGGATTCAATTCTTTTAGTTGATACTTTTTCCCATCCACAAGTAGGGCTTGCTTACCAAACTCCTTAACAAGACTTTGGAGGAGAGATCTATGACTTCCTTTTATTCCCTTTACTAGAGGTGCATAAAGAGTGATTGGACTGTTTTTTAGAAATTGGGATATCAGATTTATTATCTCATCCTCCGAATAAATCCTAATCTTTGATCCACATTCAGAACAACGACGTTGGCCATAATTAATGAAGAAAATTCTGAAGAAAGGGTGTAACCCTGACGCTGATGCTAACGTTGACAGTGGATTACGATTGAGGACATTTTGTTCGATTGCAACTGTAGGCCTTAACCCTGAGATATGATGAACATGAGCAGGAGCTAATCGGGGTTTAGACCCTTGAGCAAAAATTTCCGAAAAGCGTCGTCGGGCTTCACGATAAAGTGTTGAAAAGACTAGGGAACTTTTACCACTACCTGAAATTCCAGTTACAACAGTTAAACCGTCTTCAAATTCAACATTAATGTTTTTTAGGTTGTTTTCATTTGCACCTTCTATCTGGATTTTCACGGTTTCACTACCACAAAGCATTCTTCTCTTTAAGCATTAGACCAGCATTTTTGATTAAAGTTTTAGTGTAGATTTAGCAAATAGGATCATCAGCACAATAATTTTTTAAATATCTGAAAGAGGTAATTATAAGTTATAATGTAATCCTTGAAGTTAATCCAATCTTGAGATAATTTACTCTCTTAATTCTTCAAATAGTTGATTTATACGACAGAGGAGAGATCGAAGCCAAAAAATAAGAGATAAATGCCCACCTGGGTAAGAAAAAAGTGGTTTGTTCAACATTCTCGCAAGACTCTGAACTCGATTGAAAGCGACAATACGATCGTAGTGGCCCCCAATAACTGCTGTATGACGATTAGTAGTAAAAGGGGCAAAATATTTCAAGTTACATGCAAAAAGGAGTCTATACCACTTGGTCTGATTTCTCCTTTTCAACTGTGAGACAATTTCAGTAGAAATAGGTACGATTTTAGGATTCAAACTAAAGATAAATGGACTAGCTAGTGCGCAAATCATATCCACTTCACTGAGAAATTGAGTAGCTAGCGCTACTAAATGTCCTCCTAAAGAGACGCCAAATAAGATAATTCGTTCATATTTTTCCTTTAAATAAAGGGTTGTAAGAAGAATTTCTTGAATAGACTGTCTAATTGCTTCCAACATTCGAATCGGATTACCATTGAGGTAATAAGCTCCAGAAAAAGGTGAATCTTTTGGTTGACGATTAAAATGATAGGGTAGTTCGAGCGCAAAAACATCACTATGAAATATTTTATTGAAAAATTTAAAATAACTCACTTCATGAAAAATAAAAGTTGTTTCGGCGTATCCATGGATGAAAAGAACCACAGTCTGCTTATTTGTACTATTAATGTTCTTAGATTTATAGTGGTGCGCTACCATATTGAGATTTGGATAGTATTTTTGTTCTTGGAGAATCGAAGATAATGGTTGGAATGGACTAAGTAATTGACCTGTAGATCGATGGAATTTACCTCGAAAAACTGGGTTATTCCATTTGATATCAAAAGTTTTCGGCTTAAAGTTCTCAAGAAAGAAGTCTCGGGGATCCTTCCGATAATATTGAGTATATTCTGAAATAAATGATGAAGAAAGATCTTTATCTTTAATTTTTCCTTTATTCCTATATTTGAAGTAATTTATAATTGGATACTCAATCAAATCGCTAGGTACAAATGATCCCACTAGACAAACTCCTAATGTATCAACCAAAAAAGATGATAAAGCAACTCTTTTTGATGATATTTTAATCGGATGCTTAAAAATTATGACAAAATAACTTTGAGAGAATTTCCTTCTAATGTATTTTTACCCTGAGAAACAGAAAATGTCAATGAATAATATTTTCAATTGTCTATTAGTAGATAAAAATACTGAACCACTATATGAGGTGATTCAGAAGATCAAGGATAGTATTCCCCAGTCTCAGAGGATCGGGAAGGGTATTGTTTGGACCTTACGTCAACTTAGACAAAAGATTATAGCAGAAAAAGTCCCAATATCAGTGAAAAAACAATCACTAGAAGTTTTAATAAATAACGGTCGTTGGCAAGTCAGACATCTTGCATCTCTGATTGCTAGAAATTGCAGTTTTGAGGAAATTAACTTTATCTTCGTTTTACCAGTGATAGAAACTGCAGCAGATATCTCTAGACGACATCCAAACCTTGTAATAAAAACTCTTCAGAAGTGGCTTGATAAAAATACATATGATAAAAAAACTCTATTCATCACTCGTAAAGCGTGCCGACGGGTTATTAAAAGCCATCCTGATGAAGTAAATAAGCTTTTAAAAGGAAAACCTATCATTAAGTAGTATTAACTCAGATTTTTGATGCTGATAATTCCTGTAAAAGAATCACTGCTCTATTTGCATGATTAACTGGAACAAATAGGTGATCATGGTAATAAGCTGACACCACGTTCACACTGATCCCAGATTCTGCAAGCTTACTGGTTATTCGTGCTAAAAATCCAACAGCTGACAGATCAGAATGAACAGTCAGAATAATCCAGGCCCATATTTCGGTATAACTTAGAAAGTTTGATTCTGCCATATTGCGTTTAATAATTAGCGTGATCCCTTCTTCTTCTTTAAATATTAATAGGGGGATAATTTTAAGTTTAGAAAAGCGAGATTCAGATATTGTACAAAACACAAATTCACCATCAACTAATTTAGGATTCATTGAATTTAACAAAGTCTTTAAATTCGAAATTCCAACCAAAAAATCACCATTATTGAAATGTGTTCTTTGTATGATTTGTACCTAAGAATTTATTAGCTGTCTGAATGAGATGAAGTTAGTTACAGCTAATAAATGAAAAATGAGGGAACTTCTAATTGTTTTAATACTTTTTCCTTCTCCTTCTTCTAAATCTTCCAGTAACAATAAAAAGGCTAATAACGAAGGGTATAATGGGAGGAGTAGGAGTAACTTCTACTAATTTTAATCTGTCTTGATTTTGAATTCTTGACATAATAAAACCCAATTAACTTATATACTCAAATACAATATATTTAAACTATTCGTTTCTTACATTATTCTATTATGCATATTTAAATAATAATTATTGAGAGTTATTAACCCTCTGAATACTTCTCGTTTTTCTTTTTTCTATGTGAAATAATGAAGATGGGAATTAACGATACTATTAATATTCATATTTTTGAAGAAGAAAAAGTTTTGAAAGAATGAAGCACAATTCTAAGTAAAACTAAAGAAGTCAAACGAAACTAACCACGATTCTTGTATTATGAGATACGTTTTTATTACCTAAAATCCTACACATTGGTATCAATTTGGGGAATCGAATAGAATGATTATCTACGCAATCTTTGTTATAACTGACGATGGGCGTACAATATTAACAGAACAATTCCAATCTGTTGAAGGTATTAAAGATAGTATTTTATTTGGTGGAGTTTTCACCGCAATTCAATATATGACGGCTGCAATGACAGATAGTGACGCTGAAATCAACTCTATTGAGATTGAGGGTCTTTCTTATCATACCAGATCGTTTGGTTCCATTCGTATTGTGATAGTTACTGATGTACCCGACAGTCCAGAAAATATCATTCAGACTATTGGATTAAGGTTTATAAAGAAGTTTGGGGATGTATTAACACAGAGAGATTTCAATTTAAACGTTTTCGAACCTTTCAAAAAAGAAATTCACGAAATTGTACAAGAAGAAACAGTTATCGACGAATCAAGATTAATTAAACCTGCTTTAAAACTCAGAACTGCGGAGATTTTTAGCTTACCCACTCGACTACAATCTACAGCCTTGGCTTTAATATCATTAGAGAAAGGAACTCTTAAAGAGATTGCACAAGAAAGTGGACAAAAGATTACAGAAGCTGAAAAAAACATTTCTATTCTTCAGAATATGGGTTTTGTAGGAATGAAAGAAATCAGTGGCGAAACGACGTATTTTTGCTCATTATAATCAAAATTTATTTGTAAGAAAGTTAATTTGGATGGGACTTTTATCTAGAAATAGAGATAATTGGTGTTAGATATGAATCAAGAACCAGTAAAAAAGAATTCGTCTTATATTCAGAAGAGAATTACCAATTTAGAAAGAGAAATCGAGAAGCTCAAAAAGTCGAAATCTGACGAGGATTATTTTCGTAAGCGAAGTGCTGAAACACTAATACAAAGACAACAACAAATACTTTCCTCAAAAAATCAAGAATTCAATACAGTGAGTTTGTGGGGATTATATGGTCCTGATGATATGAAAATGTTCAAATCTATGACATTACCAGTATTTTCAAGCCCAACAGGGGCGCCTTTTGATTCATTGTTGGATGGGGCGTTATTACTTTCTTCTCAAACAATTAATGATCCCAATAAAATCTATTCTCGTATTGATAATACAACAATTGATCATTTAGCGATGAAATTAGCTGCTTTGGAAGGAAAGACAATTGATGAAGAAACTCAAGCTTTATGTTTGTCATCTGGAATGTCTGCGATTTTTTTGGCAACGATGCCCTTTTTGGAAGTAGGCGATCATATATTGTCATCTAATCAAATTTACGGTGGATCTGAACAATTATTTAACATAACATATCCTAAAATGGGATGGACTGTTGATTGGGTACATGAACCATGGTCAGTAGAAGCTTGGCAGGAACAAATCATTCAAAAAACCAAACTTTTGTATGTAGAAACCCCATCGAACCCTAATTTATTCATTGCTAATATTCCTACTCTTGCTAAGCTCGCTCATGATTATAATCTTCCTCTTATTGTCGATTCAAGTGTTGCTTCTCCCGCTCTCCTTCGGCCATTAGAACATGGGGCTGATATTGTAATTCATTCAATTTCAAAAGTTATGGGAAGTAGTGGACGTGCTATTGGGGGAGCTATTATAGCAAAAAAGAATATAACAACATCAGTACCTGATTTGAGAGAGGATTTTGTGAATAAGGTAAAAAGAAGCCATTTTAGAAATTTGGGTCCTTGTTTGCATCCACCATCTGCAGCAGCCATCTGGGATGATTTAGTAACACTTCAATTAAAGATTAAAGCAATGTCTGATAACGCACTTCAGATCGCAGACTTTCTTGATAAGCATGATAAGATTGAAAAAGTGAATTATCCAGGATTATCCTCACACCCTCAACACGATTTAGCTAAAAAATTAATGAGATTTGAAGATGATTCAGTTGGATTCAGTCATTTATTGTCGTTTTATATCCTTGGAGGGTATGATGCAGCTGTTCGATTTGTGGAAGTTATTAATTTTGGAGTAGAAGTCGCTGATTTAGGAAGAAACTATACGACGATTTGTCATCCAGCTTCAACGACTCATGGACAAATGACTTCCGAAATGCGTGAAAAAATGGGAGTTTCAGACAATCTTATTCGTTATTCAGTCGGTTTAGAAGGAGTAAATGATGCTATTAGGGCATTAAGTAAAGCTTTATCAATCCTCTAATCAAAAAAACACTTGAGAATATTTCTTGATATAACATGATCCCTCTTTTTTCCCCTGAAAAACCGTGTGGTCTTCCTTTCAAAGAAGCTTTTACCCGATATCCAGCCCTAAGAAAATATGCAATCAATGGTGATCAAATCGATTTAGGGAACAGTCAAGCCTTACTACTATATAATAGGCTAGTTCTGCAGGACTTCATGGGATTAGATTTTACTGTTCCACCAGGATATCTCATTCCAACGATTTGTAGCAGATGGGAGTTTGTATGTTGGATAATTCATGAGAAAATACCCTCGAAAGTACTAGAAGTTGGTACAGGAGCTTCAGCGATTCTATCAATGATGCTAGCGAAATTAGGTTGTCATGTGAAGGCAACAGAGCTCGATGAAGTTGCTTATCAAAGTGCAAGAAATAACATCAAAGAAAACAATTTTGAATCTCAAATTCTGTTAATAAAAGTAAGAGATACTAATTCGATTCTTAAGGGTTATTTTGATTCTTTGGCTACATTTGATGCTATAATATGTAATCCCCCTCAATATGACCTATCCTATTTCCATAAAAAGTCATTAATTAAAGGATTTGCTGGACAAAAACTCGAATTAGTGGGTGGAGAAGAAGGTGATGAGTTCATTCTAAGATTGATTGAAGAAATCAGAAGCTTTGAAGCTCCTCTAAAGGTTTATTTTCAACTCACACTTCCTAAATTACATAAAAACCTCACAGAGTATCTTCAAAATCAAGGTTATTCTTTTCTTAAAGATCATCGTACACTTGGTACTCGACAAAGGTACTACTTTAGAGTAGACTATTAAAAAGAATCTCGGAATTTTTGAACTTTGTCTTTGACAAGTTTTTGAGTAGATTTTAAAAATCCAGGATCAGATGTTCTTTCTTTCCCTTTATAACGCCAGATAACTATAATGAAGGAGAGTCCAATGAATTCTGCCAAAAGAGATAAACTCAAGAGTTGAAGAGAATCAGGTTGTCCAGTGATTCCAGAAATGGTTGCTGCTTGAATAGAAGCAAAGAATGCAAAAATCGACACCACAAATAGAATAAGAGCTTTTGAATATGGATGAATCCGAGCAATAATTCGGTTTGGATTTATTCGTTCCCATCCATGTAAGGGCTCTTCTCGGTGTTTTAGACCTAAAACACGCCATAAACCCATGATTAACGCGGTAAATAACCCTAATATGTCCCAAATGGATTGAATTTGTTTTAATGAACCTCTTGTACTTATCATCAAAGGTACAACAGTTATAGTAATGAAAATTAATGTAAATGCCAAAAACCAAGGTAAAAATCCTTTTTTTCGTTCTCTTGAAGCTGATTTTACCTTATATCGATCTTTTATCCACCACAGAGTGATGAAAATGAGAGCTAAGGTCAAAACCGAGGTGAAAGTTCTAGTAAATGAAACTACTCCAGGTTTATAGAGAGAAAAATCTATTAAACCTAAAATGTCGAATTCTGCAAAGTCTCCTGGGGTTGTTCTATTTAT
Organism: Candidatus Heimdallarchaeota archaeon; assembly: GCA_020353515.1. Classification (GTDB taxonomy): domain Archaea; phylum Asgardarchaeota; class Heimdallarchaeia; order Hodarchaeales; family Hodarchaeaceae; genus Hodarchaeum. The sequence goes on along the minus strand of CP070695.1, from coordinate 3,567,130 downwards.
TAAGAACCAAGTGAAATAAAGTGGTAAATTGAATCCAATAATAAAAATAAACCATAAAGATCTTTTATTTCTTGATGTATAACCCTGAAAGGGGTAATCAGCGTCAATAATGTCAATAAATACTAAAATTCCACTTAATAAAAAGAAGGGTTCCAGAATCATCCAGATATAGAACATAACAGGGCCCAAGTAGACAACTAAAAGGAAAGTGCCAAATATAGAAATGTATAGGGTCGCAAATACTAAACCAGTAAAGAAAAAGAGTAAAAAAAGAATTAATATCTTATATCGCCTCCTCAGGGAAGGAAATCTTATTGTGGAGCGAGAAGGTAAGGTTCCGTTTCGAAATATTGTTACTATTGCCATAAATGAGATATATAAATAGATAAAAACTGCCAAAATCAATGATCCCGAACTGGGGAGGTTACATTCTTGACCTGCACTATATGCATTTTTACAATCAGTGATTACTGACTCAGGTAAGGTAGCAAAATGAATAAAAATAAGGATAAAGCTTAAACAGTAACAAAAAACAATGAAGATTTTATGGCGAGAGAAAACGAACCCCTTCTCTGACTCTGATCCAACAAGAAGCTTAAACTCTAGCAATTTTTCTGTAATTCCTACCACTTTTATCATGTCCAGAAAGAACCAATTGTTATTTTCTTAAGGTAATACAATAGTGGTTTGTTAACAAATAACAAATTTCATTGAAAACATTCTTCTAGAATTTCCACTGCTCTTCTCAGATGTGGGATTACAATAGATCCTCCAACAACTAGTGCTACGTTGAATGCCTCATAAAATTCTTCTTTAGATACACCTAATTCATGGCACTGCAGAATGTGATAAGTGATACAATCATTACATCTTAATACAAGGCTGGCGACTAATCCCAATAATTCTTTAACCTTAGAGGAAAGAACTCCTGTACTATAAGCACGTGAATCTAGATTAAAAAACCTCTTAATCTCTAGATTTGCTTCTTTCAGAATAACTTCATTCATTTTTTCTCTATATGAATTGAACTCCTCAATTTTAGACATAAATTTCACCGTTTCTATTCTTTCTTAGATCTATCCGTGAATCATTTCTTTCTTACTGTATGATTTAAATGCTGATATTTTAAAGTAATAGATGATTGTTTACTTTCATATTCCAGTAAGAATAACCACCTCTCAGTTCACTCTTGAATAAGCTTTCATAAGATTTCCAAGTTATGATTCAAAGAATTCTTGAGAAGAAACTAAATGCTTCCTGATCAACAACTTAATTTAATCAAACAATATCTCTATAAAAGGGGATGTGACATCAGTTCTTACAAAGACAAATATATTAGTCGCCGATTAGCTATTAGAATGAGGGGTCATAATTGTAAAACATATGAGGATTATTATGATATTCTAATCCAGAATGATAAGGAAATTAACTTACTTAAGAAGAGCCTTTCAATTAATGTTACCAAATATTTTCGTGACCCAGATACATGGGAAGAAGTTCAAAGAATACTAAGTTTCTATGTAAAGGAAATCAAAGAAAGAGAAATATCTCCTTCTCTTCGTATTTGGAGTGCAGGTTGTGCTGTAGGATCTGAATCCTATAGTATTGCTTCTATTGTCCATCATACTCTAGGTAATCATTTTCTAAAATATGATGTGAAGATCTACGCAACAGATTTCAATGATGAACTTCTTCAGATAGCTAGAAGAGGTATCTATGAGGGAGAAATCTTAGAAAATATTCCAAAGGAATTTCTAGTGAAGTACTTTGAACCTTTTGCAAAGGGAAAAAGAGTAAAATATAATATCAGAAAAATGGTGGATTATTCATACCTAGACTTATTGAAAGATAACTATAGATTCCCAAAATTAAATATAATCTTTTGTAGGAACGTGATAATTTATTTTTCTAAAGAGATTCAGAAGGAAATATTTAGAAAATTCGATAATTTGTTGGTTCCTAACGGTTTCCTGATTCTAGGCAGAACGGAAATACTCCCTCAATCTTTTAAAGAGAGTTTTGATGTTTTTTCACTAAGACATAGGATCTATAGGAAAAAACTTGATTCTTCACCTCCTCCAATTGCAAAAAAAGTTAAAAAAAAACAGAATTTGAAATGCGCAAGGTGTGGGAAAAAATTCGATCGTCTAGTTGATCTTCGACTTCATGAAAGGAAAAATAGTTGTATTAAATATCGGTGTAAATTATGTCCTAAAAAATTCGACAGCGAAATTCGTTATAGAGCCCATATGAAATATTTCCATTAATTCATTATGAGTTCATAAGAAAAACCTTTAAGAAATCTTTTGTGGTTATTTAAGCTGATAAAAATGAAGACAGAGGCCGAAATGACAAAAAATTGGGTTTTGGTTTGCATTTTTTTTATTATCTTCCTTTCATTATCTTATGGATGCTATTCAGTCACTGGAATAATATCAAAAGGGAGTTATGTTACGATTTCTGTTTCTGAAGCAAAAGATTTAATTGAGAGTAATGACGAACTATTTATTCTTGATGTACGAGAACCATGGGAGTTTGAGGATGGTCATATTTCTGGAGCCTACCTAATTCCTGTGAATGATATTTCAGCACGTGAAAATGAACTTCCAAAAAACAAATCTAAACCCATTCTTGTTTATTGTAGATCTGGCGGTCGTTCTGTCACTGCCAGTAACACCCTTGACTCATTGGGATATACCCAAGTTAACAATATGGACAGTGGGTTTAATGCATGGAAAAATGCGGGTTATCCTTATGAAACTGGACCTTTCATTAAACCAACAATAACTATAACCTCATCCAGAAATACTACACAACTTTCGTCTGAAGTAACCTCTTCTTCCTCAAAACAATCAATAAATACACCTTCATTTGAATTAACATTAGGGTTAATAAGCTTATTTTTTGTAATACTCAAAAAACAGCAAAATAAAAGAAAAGAGTTCTTTTGAGGTATCCTTACGATTAAAGGTAAATTAACTTTATTAATTTCTTTATCTTGGAGAATTGAGGATGAAATCATCCCGAACTACTGATCATCTTTCGTTAGAAACCTCTTTCCTAAAATATCGTAAGGGAGGAATTTTGGTTCACCTTACAAGTTTACCTGGGAAGTATGGTATAGGAGATCTTGGATCAGAATTCTATCGGTTTATAGACTTTTTACACTCAAGTCGCCAACACCTTCTCCAAATTTTACCCCTAGGACCCACTGGTTATGGAAATTCTCCTTATCAGTCATTTTCAACGTTTGCAGGAAATCCGTTGTTGATTAGTCCTGAGAAACTCATTGACCTTGGGTTACTTTCTTTTGATGAAATAAATATCCCTAAATTCCCTGAAATCAAAGTAGAATTTGGAAAAGTATTTGAGTTTAAATCAGAGATTTTAAATAAGGCGTATACGAATTTCACTAAAAATCTTTCATCCTCAGTCCAGACACAGTATAAAATGTTTTTAGAAACCCACAATTATTGGCTAGAGGATTTTGCACTTTTTATGTCAATCAAAGAGGAACATGATTTACGTGCATGGAACACATGGGAAGAATCGTTAAGAATACGTGATTCTTCTGCAATCTCTTCATGGAAAAAAAGCCATCAAGAAAAGATAGAATTTCATAAATTTAGTCAATTTCTTTTTTTTCAGCAATGGAATGATGCTAAGAACTATGCTCATAAGAAGAAAGTGAGAATAATCGGAGATATTCCAATTTTTGTTGCTTATGATTCTGCAGATGTCTGGTCTAATCCACATCTTTTTTATCTAGACAATCATGGAGAAATGGAATACGTCGCTGGGGTACCACCAGACTATTTTTCTGAAACAGGGCAACGTTGGGGAAATCCAATTTATCGATGGGATCGAATGCAAAAAAATGGGTATAAATGGTGGATTAAAAGAATTAATCATAATTTTTCTCTTGTTGACATTCTAAGAATTGATCATTTTAGAGGATTTGAGGCGTATTGGCAGATACCGGCTGAAGAAACAACTGCCATTAATGGAAAATGGGTTAAAGGTCCAGGTATTAATCTCTTTTTAACCTTAAAGAAAGTCTGTGGATTTTTACCAGTTATTGCTGAAAACCTCGGGATAATCACACCTGCCGTTGATGAATTACTTCAACAAACTGGATTTCCAGGCATGAGAGTATTACAATTTGCCTTTGGAATTGAAGAGGAAGAATATATTGGAAATGACTATCTTCCCCACAACTATATCCCTAATACGGTCGTTTATACTGGTACTCACGACAATGATACAACCCTCGGTTGGTTTCGAACTGTACCTAAAGAAGTTAAGCAAGAAGTATTGAGCTATCTTAATTCTGATGGAGAAGATATAGTTAGAGATTTAATTCGTCTAGCTTGGAGTTCTGTTGCGAAAATTAGTATAATTCCTCTACAAGATCTACTTCGTTTAGGATCTGAAGGAAGAATGAATTATCCTGGAACTGAAAGTCATAATTGGGAATGGCGTTTTACATGGGAGCAATTAACAAATAAACAAAGCAAGGAAATCGCTAGACTTAGTAAAATCTATCAACGTCATGTTTCATGACATGCGTGGACTGCCCACTCAATAAGTGGTAGAAGACTATTTCGCAATTGGATACCTAGTGGAGTTAGATAATACTCAACTCTAGGGGGAATTTCTGCGAAATGTTCTTTCTTAAGGATTTTAATTGCTTCTAGCTCTTTTAAACGTGCAGATAATGTTGTGTCACTTATTTTTTCTGATGTTAATCCTTTAATTCTTGTTTTGATTTCTGAATATCTTAGTCTTTCAATTTTACCACTAAATTCATTATGTTCTATTGGAAAAATCATGATGATAAAAATCATCCATTTTTTACTGATTGATTTCAGGTATTTTGTAAGTGGTTTTAAGCAAATACCATTGATTTCAATTGGTAAGCATTTTTGCACCATTTCTAATTGAGTTTCCAATTCTTAATTCCACCGTAGAAACTAACAAAGTGTTTAGTAAAGGATTTATTAAGCTTTATTTTTTGGTGTTAATCACTTTATTAAAGTTCAAAAAAAATTTGTAAAAGTGAAGAAAAATGTCAGAAAATAAAAAATGTTCTTGTGGAAAGCATGAGAAAGGTCATCATGAAGAGATGAACCAAGTAGAAAGAGTGAAACATCTCAAAGAATGTCTTGGTGACGTTATTGATAGACTTCAGTGTATTAAAGAGATGGTAGATAAATTTCCAGAATAATCCTACCACCTTAGCAATGATGACGTTCCTAAAGGAAATTAACCTTATACGGGTCAGGAGTAGGGAGTTAAAATTCTTTTTTTTCTATTGATTGATTGTCTCAATATGATATATTCTGAATTTTGGAGGAATAATTTTAATTAAGAAGTCAGAATAACCTACATTTGTCTGTAATAGGAAAAGGAGGCAATATTTGGCGGATTCTGAATATATTATAAAAAAATCAGGTATGATAACAGACGATATTTATCATTTAGACATTTTACAATACAACTTACCACGTTCTTGCTCAATATATATATTAATGACCCCTGAGTCAATTACAATTATGGACATTGGAACGTCAGATGATGTGGATTCCATACTCACGTTCTTAACAGAAAATAATATTTTACTTGAAAAAGTCAAATACCTTGTTCCATCACATCATCATTTTGATCACTTTGGAGGTGGTTGGAAATTATGGAAGAAAATCAAAGAATATAGCCCTGATGTGAAAATTGTTACAACAGAAACAACCAAGAGACTATTACAAGATTCCAAAGAACATCTTAGACGTGCAAAAAGAACCTTTGGTAAACATATAGGAATAATGAAACCTTTACCTGATGATGCGTATAAGATTGTAAAAGAGAATGAATCCATTCCGATTCCTGGATTGAAAAAACAATTTAAGCTTATATCAACACCTGGACATACTTCTGATCACGTTTGTCCAACAGTATCTAATAATGGAATAAATGAATTCGTCTATATAGGTGAGTGTGCAGGAGGATTAATGCATTCACAAAAATTAGTGACAGTTCCCAGTTCAATGCCTCCAGAATTTAATTTTAAGATTTATATGGAAAGCCTGAGGAAAATAATTGATTTAAAACCTCTCAATGTTGGATTTGCACATGCTGGAGTAGTTAGAGGTCAAGAAGGAGTAAAAAAAGTTTTGATGGAACATGTTGATTTTTCGAATTATTTCCGTGATTTCGTTAAAAATAAATACTCTGAGAAAGGAAAAACGAGATATGTAGTAGAACAATTTGCTACACTAGAAATGAAAAAGAGAAGCGATGTTTCCTATAATGAGTTGTTCTCTAATTATGCTGTTGCCGTTGTATATGGTCAATTAATCGATTTAGGCCTCAAGGAGCCAAAATAGTATTGCCTCTATTACATATCAGGCAGTTTACATTTTATAGAATGAAAATTTCATCAAAAACTTCTTTCATACTTTCTTTCTTGCCCAGAAGATAAAATATTTATGCTCATAATTGATAAAGGTGTCATCAAAGATAAGTCAACGTAATAGAGATTTTTTTCTGCATGTACTCTATTTAATGACTGGCTTCTATTATTTTATGATTCATTTTCTTCTTGGAGGTTATTAAAATACCTAAACCTAGTAAAGATGTTATGGATAAGAAGAACTCTGAAGAACTAATACCTATCAATGATTACCAAGAAAAGCTCCAGAGAACGAGTAAGAAGATACATTTGCTAAAGGAAGATTTAAAACAGAATCTCTCAAGAGATTTGCAACAAGATGTGGCTCAAGGTTTTAAATTGTCGTTAAAAGGCTTAGATGAGGCTATTGTTCGAATTGAAGAAATTTTTGGAAATAAATCCTGGATTGAAGAGATAGATAAAACAATCGAGAAGGAATTAGGAACTATAAAAATCGAGCTTCCTGAATTAAAGAAGAAGATTCAGGCATCGAAACAAATTGAATTGAATGAAAAGAAGCTTGATGAAGCAGGAATAAAATCTATAATAAAATCAGTAAAGCAGACTGGAGTAAATGCTAGAGAGAAGAGATCATTCGATGAAGCTATAGAAATCCTCCAGGACATAGATAAAAGACTCTTACCTGCTATTGCAATCCATTTACCAGAAAAAGAGAAACGAGAAATACAAACCTCACTACGAGAAGAATTAACAACGGCATTTATAAAAAAGGGGAAGATTAATGAAGCCATTAAAGTAATTGACTCTTGTTGTACTGACCCTGATTATGAGAGTAAAGACTATATCAAATCCCAAATTGAAAAGAGTTTCTTATTAGAAAAAAAGGCTGAATTCAATCAAGCAGTTGATTTACTGAAGAAAACTCTTAATTACGAAAAAATCTTACCAAAGAGCGAACGAAAATTAGAACAATCTGCAGAAATTAAACGTGCATTAGCAATAGCTTTTAGAGGGCAAGGTGCATATCCAGAAGCTGTTAAATGGTTTAAGGAATCTCAAAAGGAATTTAAAAAAGTAAATGATCAGGAGGGTTACCACAATGCACTTTGGGGAATCGGTAAGCTACGACATTTAACGGGAGAGTGGGAAAAAGCTATCAAAATTTGGAAAACACTACTAAAATTTTTTGAAACACAACCTGACATTTCAGTGAAAGGTAGGAAACCTGCTTCTTATAAGCGGATTAGTGTTTTTTCTGAATATGCTCGTACTCTTCAATTTTCTGGAAAATTCAAAGAAGCAGAGGAAATTATGGCTAAAGCGTATACTCTAGCACAAAATTCTCAGTATGAATATGCTAATTGGTTAGAGATTTACATCCAATTATTGTTTAGTGATTTGTATTATCAACAAAATTACCTGGAAAAAGCTTCAATTGCAATCGCAAAAGCTAGAAGACTTAATGATCAGATGAGATCGAAACAAAAAGAGCCCTATAATGAGTTGATTATCTTAAAGTTCGAGATTAACGTTTTATTAGCATTAAATAGGGCAGAAGAGGCGAGGACCAAATTAAATGACCAAAAAGCAAAAAATATCTCCAATTGGGATCAGGCTAAATACTATCATCTGCTTGGTTTAATTGAGAAACATGAAATGAATTATGGCTTAGCTAAGCGTGCTTTCAATTCTTTCCTCGAAAAAATAAAAGAAATAGGGGCATCTGCTTTAACTGAGGAATTCTTGTACATAGAACTTCTCGTGGAAATGTCTAAGACGGGGAATCAACAAGCATTCAAAGAAGCTGAAGCACTCTTAAAGAAACTAGAAACTGAAGTTAAAAAGAAGAAATTATCGGCTTTTATTCTCGAATGTAACCTATTGAAAGCCCACCTAGCTCGAATCCATTCTAATTACGATAAAGCTTATCAATTATATTCAGAAATCATTAAAGATGCTGATACTTATCACCTTTATAGACAAAAAACTAAAGCAATTGAAAGTATAGCATTAATCGAACAAGAAGGCCAACAATTAAGCAGCACTAAAGAGTTATCTGTTTATAGATATTTAGAGGATGCACGACGAATCCTTGAAGAAAATTCATAAAAAACGCTTTTTCAAAGGGAAAGTCATTTTATTCTGTTATATTTTTTTATCTAGATCTTTACGCTGTTCTGAAGCAAAAGTTTCAAATCTAATCTGCATTTTGATTTCTAAATAAAATTTCTTTAAAACCACTTTTTTTGTAGCTTATGAGTAATGGATTTCTGAAGATCTGGTTGTATTCATTGACGATTGTAAGAAAAAGTCGTCTTATTTGAATAGAGGATTGAAAATGGAAATACCTGCTATAGAAGTATTCGATATCCATAAAACGTATGGTAAAGGTGAATCAGCTGTTGAGGCTGTCAGAGGAATTTCTCTAACTATTCATAAGGGTGAGTTATTTGGTTTCCTAGGCCCAAATGGTGCAGGGAAGACGACTAGTTTACGAATGATGGTTGGTTTACTAGAACAAACTAAAGGAGAGGTTCAGATCTTGGGTATGACTCCCAAAGACAGAAATTCCAGAAATGAACTGAAGAGTAAAATTGGAATTATTCCCCAAGATATTTCAATTTATCAAGATTTGACTGTCGAAGAGAACATGTGGTTCATGGCTAATGCCTACAAATTACCAAAGGAAATTGCAGAAAATCGTATTGATGAACTGATTAAGAAAATTGGTCTTGGAGAAAAACGGAAATCACTTGCACGGACATTATCAGGAGGCCAAAAAAGACGTTTGAACCTAATAATGGGGATAATTCATGATCCAGTAGTTATTTTGTGTGATGAACCAACTCCTGGCCTTGATCCACAATCTAGAGTAGCTGTATGGGAATTTGTTCAAAACCTAGTAAAAAAAGAAGGAAAAACGGTTGTATTAACAACACATTTTATGGAGGAAGCAGACAGATTAAGTGATCGGGTTGCGATTATTGATAAAGGAAAAATACTTGTCTTGGACACTCCTGACAAATTGAAAGCATCCGTAGGAGAAGGTGATCTTATAGAAATTCAAATCAATGAAAGTGAGAAATTAGAGGCGGCCAAAGAAGCCCTTTCGAATTTCAAGGGTGTTCAAGAAATAAATATCACAGCTAATCAATTAACCGTCCGCTGTCTTGATGTTATTCCAAGAATGGCTGCATTATTAAATGTGATTGAAGATCTTAATGTAGAAATTGAGCACTTAGGAATACGAAACACAACATTAGAAGATGTATTCATAAATTTGACAGGAAGATCTTTAAGAGACTAAAGGGTATAAATGATGAACTTACCAACATTCTTGTATGTTACGCAACGGTTATGGCGGGAGATGAAAAGAAACCACTTTACTCTCATCATGTTATTGCTGCTTCCAGGATTCATGATTTTCGTTTTCTTCTTTGCTTTTTCGAGTGTCAGAACCGCAGGGGCTACAACATACAATATTGTAGTTATAAATAATGATAGAGGATTAGCTGAGGAGATAAAGGGAGTGTTAAGTTCTGACTTTAATGCCACAGGATTAACAGAAGAAACAATTGAAAATGGATTCGCTGTAGACCTAATTGAATTAATGAATACGACAACTTATCCAGGAGAAGAAATACGAATTTTTAATGTTTATCAAACAGAACAGGAGAAGGAAGAAGAGGCGAGGAAGCTCATAGAAAGTCGTGAAATTGATGGATTGATTGTTTTTCCAAAAGGATTTTCGAATGCAACAATGGCAGCGGTAAATAATGCTTTCTATATTCAAAACGGAATCTACATCCATGAATTAATAAATAATTCCATACTTGAAGCATCTGGAGGATTTTTACAATATACTGGACCACCATTTCCAACAAGAGATAATACAACAGTAGAAATTGTTGGGGATAATGGGCACTTAAACTACCAAATCGTAGAAAAAATTGTTACTCTTTTTATCAGTGAATATGCAAAGGAATTATCATCATTAAATTATCCAGTGGAGATTACAATTGAGCCTGAAACAATAAATGTACGGGATTATTCAGTTTTTGATATCATTCTTCCTGGAATGATCATATTTGGAATCCTTACACAGGCTGGAATTTTATCTGCATTCTTATCCAGTGAAATACAGACACCAAACAAAACCATTTCACGATTGCGACTTTCATTAATTCAACCCTGGGAATATATCGTTGGTGCTAGCACTTTGCAGCTAGTGATTTCACCAGCACAAATTGCTGTGTTGTTGGGAATGAGTTTCATCCTAGGATTCCAACCTGAAGGAGACATTATTCAAGGATTTATCATTTGTTGGCTAACCACACTTTTTACACTTGGCTTAACATTTGTTGCTGCAGCAGTTTTCACATCACCAGACGCAGCTGGTATGGCGATTGGTTTTGGTGTAACGCCCCTAGCTTTTGCCTCAGGTGCATTCATGGATGCTCCAAAAATTACTTTAATACCTGATTCCTTCCCTACAGCTACAGGTGCATTAAGAGATTTTACTCTCTGGGATTTACTTCCTTCCACACACGCTATCAGTGCTTTACGTTCGGTATTACTTTATAATTTCAGTTTAATAGATGTTATTGCTGAAATAATCTTCTTAACAGTACTAAATGTATTGCTGTTGGCATTTAGTATTGCAGCATATTCAAAGCGTCGATTTACAGGTGATATTTAAAAAAGCGGAGAGTATAATGATGGTAGTAATCAAAGTCTTTATACGAAGTGTTAAACAAGTAATTCGGTCTCCAGCTCAATTAGCGCTCATTCTTGCTTTTCCATTAATTTTCGTTGCTTCTTTTGCTTTTATTTTTGGTGGTGGGACGGAATTTTTAGGTTCAACCACTTTGGAGATAGGTGTTCTAAACAAAGATCAAATTGAACCAAATTGGAAGAATGAATTTGGTCCGTATATAGTTTCAGATACAAAAGAAATTTTTGAAAAAGGATTTGGGGAATATTTCGTCACTAGCCTAGAAGGTTCAACATCTATCAATATCACTGGTTCACCATTAAAAGTACACGATTACTCTTCCTTAGATAAAGCTACAAACGATATTAAATCACGTAAGATAGTTTTATGTTTAATAATCCCTAGAACCTTCTCTCATAGTATCCTTTCTGGATTAAATTATAAGATTAACTTAACAGAAGGTGCATCGGTTGATTCTCAATTAGCAAATATAAATACATCTATTAAAATTCAGGGGGATAGTGGTTACCAAACCTACCAACAACTTCAGACCGAGATCTCTGATGCTTTACAGAAATTTATAGATTATTTTTACGGTATTGACTTCATTGGGGGACAATTTGCAATTCAAACAGAGGATGTAACAAGCATTGCATTTACTTCTTTTGATTATTATATCCCTGGATTTTTAATATTCGGAGTTATTCTTGGTTCTGCAAGTATAGGGTTTATAGTTGGTACTGAAAGATCTCATGGAACTCTTGATAGGTTAAGAATAAGTAAACTGAACCCCATAGAATATCTAACTGGTCTTTCAGCTAGTCAAATTCTTATTTTAAGTTGTCAAGTTGCTGTTATGTTAGTAGCAGCTTATATCTTTGGATTTCAAGGGAAAGGTAATCCGATTTATTCTTTTTTCTTTGGTGTTTTAGCTACTATTCCTGCGATGGGATTAGGTTTGACTATTGCAGCCATAGATAAGACAGGGGAAAATGCATCAGGAATTGCTGCATTTTTATCGGCCCCATTAGGTTTTCTTTCAGGTGCTTTTTTACCCTTGCCTGAAGTAGTGTTAATACCTGATTTTCTACCAACAAGTATTGGGGAGACTCGAGCACTCCTACTCTGGGATCTAAACCCTTTCTCTCAAATAGTAAGAGCTCAGAACTTAATTCTCTTATCTGGTCATGACATATCCCAACTCCAAACCGAAATCATCTTCACTCTCGTTGGAGGAGTCTTAATATTCTTAATAGGTGCTTCGCTGTTTACTCTAAGAGTATTCAAAGATTAACAGGATTTTGGGAATAAACTTTTTCGAATAAACAGATACCCGATTCATGTATTATATAAACACTTTTTATCAAGCCAATACCCTTACGAATTGCACTTATTACACAATTTTGTATGGTTATTATAAATTAAAATATCTAAGATAGGGGAATATGTTTAAGATGCTAAGAAAAGAAGTAGAGGAAATAAATTGCATTTACCTCTAGATTTTTAAATAACAAAATAAGCACTTTTTCCTTATGAAAACCAGGATTCTATTACTTATAGCTTTTATAATGATTATTCAATCCCGTTCTTCTTATGGAATCTTGCAGAGTGATTCAAATTTAATTACAAGTTTCTCAAAAAATATCCTCTTGTCAACAAGTGATTCTCCTTATACCCATCATGTTGAACCCACTTTAGCTATTAGTGAGAATGATGTAATTTTCGCGGGATGGAAAAATGCTTTTAGTCATAATGGGCCTGGTGTAAGGGTTAGTTTTTCAAAATCAACTAATAATGGTAAAGATTGGTCAGAACCATTTGATATGCCAATGTTTAAAGGGATTAACACAGGTCAGTCAGATCCGTGGTTAGTATGGCATGATGAGATTCTATATTATGCCTATCTTGAATATTCTATTGACTCTTATGAGTTATCTCAGATAACAGTTGCAAAAAGTACTTCTCTGGGAGATACTTGGAGCCCAGTTGCAGCATCATATGGAGAAGGTTTTGCAGATAAGGAAACTATGACTGTCAGCAATGACGGAACTGTTTACGTGGCGTATGATGATATCAATTACAACACAAATGTCACTACTGTGCGATTAACTCGCTCAATAGATAATGGGGATAACTTTGATGAAGTTGGAGTAATTATAGACTCGGAAACACATCCTGAAGACCATCTAGGGCCATATGTGACAACAGATAGTAATAATGATGTTTATGTGGCCTGGGTATGGTTTTTCACTGCTTGGGGAGATGTTTATCTTGTTGCCTCCCAAGACCAAGGAGAGACATTTTCTGAACAAATTGATCTCAACCCATTATCTGAAAATGCTACGTTTGAAACAACTTTAGATCAAAGACCATCACGAGCAACCTTACCAGTCATCCGTTTTGACATGAGTGATAGATTATATGTATTATGGGCTGATAGACACCACGAAGGTGGTGAATGGGATATATTTATCAGATATTCTGATGATTATGGTTTGAATTGGAGTGATCGTTATCAAGTGAATCCTAAGAGGGCAGGCAATCAATGGCAACCTGAAATGGATATTGATTCTAATGGCAGGGTTCATGTAGTTTGGTATGATGAACATGAAGATACATATGGCCCTTATTATCGGATGCTTATATTTTCAAATGAAACTGGAGAGGAAGTTATCTACAGTGATCCAGTTGCAATTGCTAGTGTAAATACTTCAAGTACTTTCACGCGACCAGGGGATTATTTCACCATAAAGGTTGACTCAAAAGATTTCCCCCATGTAGTATGGAGTGATGGTCGAGAGAATGAAATGGATATTTATTATAGTCATGGCATAACGGAACCAGTGTCAACTTCAGCAGATAAAACTTCAATTTTCCCTAATATCTTTGTGATTATTATTCCAATTGCGTTATTTGTGTCAGGGATATGGAAGAAAAAAAGAAGTCAGAGAAACTAACCCTGTCTTTTACTGTGCAGCTTCTTTAACATCACTAATCCCTAGTATCCCGCCAGATCCTTTGGTGGAATTGTTAAATGACGAGGTTGTAAGGGAATCTCACTACGTGGAATTTGACGATTTTGATTATACCTCTCTGTTATTGGGAGAGGTACTTTTTTGATCAGTCCTATTTCAATTAAATTGTGTTTAAAATTATCAATCTCATATTTCCCAAGATTATAATTATTAAACAATTCTTGACGTGTAACTGGTCTTTTATTCTCAATGTAATGATCAAAAATCACCTTGTATAATTTCCTTCCTTTATTTGTTATTAGGTGTCTTCCAAAAGAGGTTTTTATTCTATTCATTACTTGTGTCTGATTAAAATAATTTGATTTGATTGTGAAGAATCGTTCCCCGAGAGTTGTTGGGGTATATACTGGAATTAAATCCTCAGTGTAAGTTTCTAATAATATTTCGCAATGAAAAGATCGTATCCCCAAATTTCTAATTCCATCATTGCTAAAAGGAAGAAATGATCTAGTAAATGAAGCAGCTGAAACACGGATATAATCCCTTATATCCCCCTTTGGAGTAGCCCTACCATCTTGGAGGAAGTTATTACCAATAATTTCCAACGCTTGAATCTGCTCTGCGCTATTTAGAGAAGTCTCAATTAATAAGATCATTTTAAGGAGTAGTTGATCAGTTACTTGAGTAGCAGTGAAGAATTCATGATATTTCTTTTCAAATGAATAATACGCAATAACTATCTTTTCTTGTGCTCCTTTTGAGGTTGTTCCTGATTCTAGGGCACGAATACGATCCATTAATTCAAAAGTCTGAGATTCTAATTCTTCATTCTTTGATTTTAAGCTCTCAATCAAAGTTTGTTGCTTTAAAATTCTAGTTTCTAATTCTTTCAAAGTTTTTGAAGACTTAGATTTTCTTACTTTTGGTGAACCTTTCTTTTTATCAGGAATAATTGAAGCTGAGCGTTTCCTCGCTTTTTTCTTACATTCTGGACATAGTCCTTGGTCTAATTTTGTTGATTCGGTGGGTTTCTTACATTTTGAACATTCGTGAAGCTCAAGATCCGCCAACAAGCTAATGGAAGATGAAAAATCATCTGACATTTATTATCCCATTTTAACCGATTGTTGAGCCCTGAAAATCATATCCCTAAGGATTGGATTCTCTGTTTCTCTATAAACTTGGGTGAAGACTTTTATTAGTTCTTTGAAAAAGGGAGTGTTTTCATTTAATCCATCAGTTAGTATAGTACGTAATAGTTCACTGCTGCTTGTTCCTAATTTTTCCGCTGTTTCAGTTATTTTTGGTTGGAATTCATGTAATACCTGTGCAAGATTAAGATCAATTTGGTTTTTTCTTTCAATATCCGTTGTATCTAATGTTTGTGATATGCCTTCAAAAATTTTCAAGGGATCATCTACAATAATATTTTGGTCTTTAAGAATTTTATTCTGGAAGAAATTATTCCAATAGTATTTTCTCGATGGTAATCCGACCCATCGCTGACGATGCCCTTTAGGAGGAACAACTTTGACTGTAGCAACCTTCCCTTCTTCCTGTAAACGATTGACAGCACCATCAACTTTCCCTGGGTTCCAGTTAAGGACTTTAGCTAGTTCTTTCAACGCAACTGGTCGATCAAAAAGCGATATCCTTCGCTCCAGTTCGCGATCAGTCTCATCACGGTTACCCTTTGGCATCTAGTGATTCACCGTTAGTTAAAATTTTACTCAACGATGGGATTTAATTTTTATAAGAGAATACAGTTTTATATAGTTTATCCTATAAAAGATTCTAGATCGAATAACCCGACAAAAAAGGAATCTCCCATTATTTATTGAGAATTAACCCGACTAAAAAAGTAAAAATTAGAATATTATTTTATAAATTATTCTATATAACTTTTGAATTTATTAAATTCTTTATTCTTAGTAGAAATTAGATATAGATCAACCTATATGATATAGATTAACCTATAAAAAAGAACCCTAGAAACAAAATTATTTATCAAAATATTTTGCTTCTCTGACCTCTCTCTAAGAGCAAATCACTTCTACATAATTGAAATACATGGAAGGATTTCGTTGAATGAATATCAGTCAAGTCTTGGTCACACACAGGGTATCAATGATGAAGATTGTCCAATTTGTTTTCAAAATGTAAATTTTGAAATTAATTCTAATCGAATCATAAAAGATATTTCTGTTAAGATTGATAGAAAAGGAATTACTGGTATAATAGGTCCATCAGGTTCTGGAAAGAGCACTCTTTTGCGTTTGATGAACCGATTAATATCAGCCACTTCAGGTAAAATCAGTCTTGATAGTGAATGGTACGACACGATTCCCGTTCGAGAGTTAAGAAAAAGAATTGGGTTAGTACAACAACGACCATACCTCTTTCCTGAAACAGTTCGTGATAATTTAACTTATGGACCAAGCATATGGGGAATCAATCTTACAGAAAAAGATCTTTTTGAACTTCTGGATAAAGTTGCGCTTCCTCATGAATTTCTAGACCGTAAAATCGAAAATTTATCTGGAGGAGAGCAACAGCGTGTCTCTGTTGCTCGAAGTTTATCCAATAATCCCGATATTTTGCTTTTAGATGAACCAACCAGTGCTTTGGATATTGTCTCCGAGGAGATATTGGAGGATACCCTAAGAAAATTATCTCAAGAAGAAATAAAGATAATTATTGTAACTCATTCCTTGGAACAAACAAAAAGATTAACGGATCAATTGTTATTTTTAAAAGGTGGAGAATTCATTGAGAAAACATCAACAAAAGAGTTCTTTCAAAAATACAACGAGGAGGAGATTAGAGGATTTTTCAAAAAGGAGAAAGGAGAGTAGATTTAAATGGCTTTACCCACAGAAACAGAACTTTTAGAAATGGTATTTAGAATTTTATTTTCAGTTCTTCTTCTAACATTAATTGTGTTATTGGCTTATTGGCAGAAAGTTAATTTAGAGAAAGCATTCATTTGGAGCTTTTCTCGTGGATTTGTTCAGATTCTTCTAATGGCTTCTATTCTAATATTCATATTTGAATTAAGAGATATAATAATACTTTATGGTGTACTTCTATTTATGTGTATATTTGCAGCTTATACCGC
This sequence comes from Candidatus Heimdallarchaeota archaeon, assembly GCA_020353515.1. Taxonomy (GTDB): domain Archaea; phylum Asgardarchaeota; class Heimdallarchaeia; order Hodarchaeales; family Hodarchaeaceae; genus Hodarchaeum. Next base: position 3,549,917 of record CP070695.1, on the reverse strand, counting down.
AAAGAATCGCTTTCCTTATCCTAATATTTTCAGGCTAGAATTAATTGCGATAACAACAGCTAGTATTTTTGTGATGGTAATAGTTACAACTCCCATCCTAACAATTGATTCAACACCTATCTCTATAATTGAGAGACAGGGAACGTATATAATTCCAATGGGCGGAATGGTAATAGCTAACGTTATGGTTATGACTACAATTGTCTTGGAAAGATTAATTGCTGATATAAAAAAGTCAAGAGGAGCAATCGAAGCTGCATTATCACTAGGAGATAGTGCCTGGAATTCGGTGAAACCAATATTGAAAGATTCTTTTCGAGCTGGTCTTCTTCCTACTACTAACCGTGTTGCTGTACTCGGTATAGTGACCATTCCAGGATTAATGAGTGGCATGATTATAGGAGGGGTGAATCCAGTGATTGCTGCTATCTATCAAGTAATTATCTTCTTGATGATTTTGTCAGCAGGGTTTATTGGTGAAATACTAATTGGGTTCTTATTTGTCAAGGAATTATTTACTCCTGAAGATCAGCTTAAAATTTCATGGCTAAATGATTAGTCGGTTATCAGAGAGGAAATAAGATTGGAAAAAAGGATACTAGAGAAGTTAGAACCGCAAATTGTTTGGAGAATGTTTGAGGATATTTCAAGGATCCCCCGTGAGTCGAAAAAAGAGGAAAAAATCCGTGCTTGGGTAAAAGCTTGGGCAGACAAACATCAAATTTCATGGGAAGAAGATTCCATCGGAAATCTTCTACTATCAGTTGCAGCTTCTAAAGGATACGAAAACTATCCTGGAATAATTCTACAAGGTCATCTTGATATGGTAGCTCAAAAGATCCCTGAAAGCTCCCATGATTTTGATAATGATCCGATTCCTATAAAAATCGAAGATGATTATGTTACAGCGGAAGGTACGACCCTAGGAGCTGACAATGGAATTGGGGTGGCAATGGCTCTTACTGCAATAAGTGATCCAGACCTAAATCATGGCCCGATTGATGTATTATTAACTGTGGACGAAGAAACAGGATTAACAGGTGCATTTGGATTAGAAAAAATTTTTTTTAAATATAAATATCTTCTCAATCTTGATTCTGAAAAAGAAGGAGAAATAACAGTATCAAGTGCCGGAGGAGGCGATACAAAAATCACAATATCAACCAAGTGGGAAAATAAACCCTCACTCACAGGTTTCAGGCTTTCTGTAGGTGGTTTAAGAGGTGGACATTCAGGTGTAGACATACATAAACCACGATTAAATGCAATCAAAGTTCTAGTAGAAGGATTGATCAATCTTCGGCAGAAAGTAGATTATGATTTCCATATTAGTACTATCAATGGAGGTAGTGCACACAATGCTATTCCCCGTGATGCCTATTGTGAGTTTCTTGTGGATAATGATGAAGCTGTTAGGCAGATGTTTGATGAATGGGGAAAACAAATTGAGAGCTATCGTAAAGACGAGTCTAATATTAAAGCTGAAATGTATGAAACGTCTCAAAACACATGTTTGACGTCAACGAATTCAATTCTAACCTTATTATATGAAATTCCTCATGGAGCCCTAACTTTCTCTAAAATAATTCCAGAGCTTGTGGAAACTTCTAACAACCTTGCTCTTGTAAAAACTTTACCAGACTCAGTTGAAATAGTTACGAGTACACGCAGTTCGATCGACTCTGAGTTAAATCGAATAAGATCTGAATTAGTGGAAATAGGAGAAAGAATAGCTGTTGAAGTAACTCTTGGACCACTATACCCAGGTTGGCAACCTGAATTAGACTCACCGTTTCTTAACTTAGTAAAGCAAGAATATAATCAGGTATATGGGTCTGAAGTACAACTGAAAGCAATTCATGCAGGATTAGAAACTGGATTATTCAAAGGGATTGATCCGGAATTACAATTAGTATCTATAGGACCTGAGATTAAAGATGTCCATTCCCCTCAAGAACGGGTTTATATCAAATCTGTGGATTTAATCTGGAGAATTGTTAAAGGAATACTAACAAACCTAGATCAAATCTAAGGTTTTGTTACACGTTTTAAGACGGAGAACCTATGATGACCTATATTCGCAATTACCAATCTAAGGATCGAAAAGATGTAATAAATGTCTGTTGGCGTACGGGTTATATGGGAAAAAGTGCTGCTGGCCGTTTTGACGATCTTTATCTCTTTGGTCTATTGTTTTGTCTATACTACACTGATTACGAACCGGAGAACTGTTTTGTTGCTGAAGACGAAAAAACTGGGCAAGTAATAGGATATATTTTAAGCAGCTTAGATTCCAAAAAGCAGGAAGAACAGTTTCGTAAATACATGATTCGCAAAATAGTACTAAGGGCTTTCTTTTATACTCTTTGGCGATATCCTAGAACGTTTAAGGTCTTCTGGCATTTCAAGGAAAGATGGGATGAGGAACCTAAGATTCCCAATATAGAATCACTTCTTGAACCTTATCCTGCCCATCTCCACATTGATATCATTCAAAACTACCAACGTCAAGGTATTGGTACGGAGCTAATGGAAGCACTTGAAAATCATTTCAAAGATCGTAATGTAACAGGGGTTCATCTAGGAACAAGTGACAGAAATATTAAGGCTGTTAACTTCTATCAAAAGCTTAATTTTTCTGTGATTTATGAAGGGCTAAGTGGTAACGGTATGTGGCCAGATACTCCTGAAGTTAAACCATTAATCTTTGCAAAAGAGATAAAATAAGATAACATATTTAGAAAGAAAAGAGAAAAAGGGGGGGTATTTGAGAATTTTATCGGTATTTGAACTCTGGTTTCTTTTTCTGCATGAAGGACATAACACCTTCTTGGAGATCTTCTGTAGTAAAATTAAGAGCAGAACCATAGCTTTCCCATTCGAGGCCCACATCAAGAGGAATTTGACTACCAAAGTTAACTAATTGTTTAACAATACCTACTGAGATGGGAGCACTTCTAAGTGCGATCTTCTTAGCGACTTCATAGACTTCTTCTTCAAAGTCTTCATCATCAATTGCACGATTGATTAATCCCATTTTGAAAGCTCGTTTGGCTTCAATCCGTTCACCAGTAAGAATCAGTTCCATCGTTTTACCGATACCTAGATGTCGAACCATTAGTTGTGTACCACCCCAACCTGGAATTAATCCTAGGGTCACTTCAGTCAGCCCCATCTTGGCACTTTTCTTGGCAAAACGTAAGTCACAACTCATTGCTAGTTCTAATCCCCCACCAAATGCATATCGTTCAATTGCTGCAATAACAGGCTTGGGGATATCACGGAAACGTTTGAAAGTTCGTTGTCCTCTCACAACACCCTTTTTCACGTCCCATGCGCTGTCGTAAAGACCTGATGCCATGTCAAATCCACCCGAGAAGCACTTGGCTGCACCTCTCAATACAATTACACGAGTTTCATTGTCGTCAACAAGGAGTTCTAACGCGCTTCCGAGATCAGTTAAAAGTTGAGTATCCATCAGATTTAGAGGGGGACGATTCATCAGAAGTGTTGTGACAAAATTTTCTGGATCCTTAATGATTTTAACGGTTTCAAATTCATAAGGCGATTTTTTCTCTTCTTTTGCTACTCCTTTTGCACGATCCGGTAATGATCCATCTCGAATCCAATCGTGGGCTTTGTAAATTTCTTTGCCATATTTATCTGCAAGACCATCTAAGAATTCAGTTAATTCTTTTAGGTCAGTAGTTTCAGCCATTTCAATAGGCCCAAAAGGATTATTAAATCCCTTTTTCATGGCAGTGTCGATTTCCTTAGCTGTAGTAAGACCTTCTTCTAATACTTTGGCTGCTTCATTGATCTGGATCCTTAACAGATTCATTAAATCAAAATCAGCTGCTTTTTCACCAATCTCCGGTCTTCCTACCTCTGGCCATTCATAAATCCCAGAACCTGTTTTTTTACCAAGATTTTTGTCCTTGAATAACTTTTCTAAACTGGCAGGAGGTTTATAATCCTTATGAAGACGATCCCCAAAATAATTTAAGAGATGATAGGATATATCTAAACCTGTGAAGTCAGCTAATTCATATATACCCATTCTCATGCCCATATTCATACAAGCTCGATCAACTTCTGCAGGGTTAAATTCTTTGTTATCATACATGAGGTACATCCATAACATTGTAGGAGCATTAATTCGGTTTGCGATAAAACCTGGACTGTCTTTTTTACATACAACTGGATCTTTAAGAGCTTTTTTAGTGAAATCAACGAGAATTTTTATGGTCTCATCGGAGGTCTTTTCGCCTTTCGTAATCTCGATCAGCTGCATCATTACAGGAGGATTAAAGTAATGTAATCCAGCCACTTTTTCTGGTCTTTTTGTAGTAGCCCCAATCTCATTAATACTCATACTTGAAGTGTTTGATGCCAAAATAGCATGTTTTGGAGCATATTTGTCTAAATTGCTGAAGATTTCCTTTTTCAAATCCAGTATTTCTGGAGCAGCCTCAATACAAAGATCTGCATTTTTGACAGCTTCCTCTAGATTTGTCGTTGTGGTAAGATTCGCCATGAACTTCTTGTGGTCAGCTTCAGAAATTCGTGCTTTTTCGGCAAGCTTCGCAAGACTCCAATCAATCCGACCTTTTCCTTTTTCAACAAATTCATCAGCAATATCATACATACTTACTGTATATCCAGTCATGAGAGCTACTTCAGCGATCCCATGTCCCATATCGCCAGCGCCTATGACTGCTACGTGTTTAATATCATCAATTTTCATGATTTATTCACCTTTTATTTTTATCATACTTCATTATTTGAAAATTAGAGGTTCTATCCTCCTTTTTCAATTACAGTTGCGATTCCTTGGCCTCCTCCAATACAAGCGTTAGCTAAGCCATATTGGCCATCCTCCCAATTAAGAATTCGAGCTAAAGTACCAACAAGTCGAGTACCTGTAGCACCAAGTGGGTGGCCAATAGCTATTGCTCCACCTTTAACATTAACTTTATTTCGATCAATGCCAAGTTCTTTAATACAGTTTAAAGCAACAATCGCAAATGCTTCATTAATTTCCCAGAAATCAATATCTTTCACTTCTAAACCCGCATGCTTCAAAGCTTTTTTACTGGCTGGGACTGGCCCAAATCCCATAATTCCAGGGTTAACAGCTGCCCATCCTAATGATTTAATTGTTGCTATCGGATTAATTCCGTATTCTTTAGCCTTTTCCTTTGACATGAGAATCATTGCTGTTGCTCCAGCATTTAATGGACTTGAGTTTCCCGGAGTACAAACACCTTCGAAATCGAAAGATGGCATTAAACTGCCCATTATTTCCATGGTACTACCCCGACGGACTGATGCGTCGGAATCAAAATTGTCTCCCGAAGATAGCTCGATGGGCATTAATTCATCGTTAAAGAATCCTTCATCCTGACCTTTAGCTGCCAGTTCATGTGATTCAAGACTGTACTTATCTAAATCTTCTCGTGTCACTCCAAATTTTTTCGCTGCTTGTTTGAAAAGCTTCTCTGCAGTCCACCCCATATTGAAGCCTGTTTCAAAATCATATTGCTTGTATTTTTCCTCTGCTGCAAGAAACATTGGCGGATCAATGTTATCTTGTGGTGCCATTGGTACATGTGTCATATGTTCAAGACCAGCTGAAACTACAATATCTGAATACCCTGTCATAATTTGCATGGCTCCAGTGTGTATTGTATTCATAGAAGAACCACATTGTCTATCTATACCTTGTGCAGGTACAGTTTCAGGCAGCTCTGCCATAGCAACAACACCCCTACCACCATAAAGCCATTGTTCACCTACTTGCGAAGCGGATCCTACTAAAACATCACCAATTTCTGCTGGATTGATCCCTTTTCTATCAATCATCGTTTTGATGAGTTTTCCTGCTAGAATATCCATACGAAAGTCATTTAACTTGTCTCTTTCGGGTTGAGCTGGACGGGATCGTGAAAACGGTGTGCGAAGATAATCAGCTATTACAACTTCATGCATAACTTTTTTCACCATTTATTCTTTATCTTTTAGATTAATTCCTTATGAAGTCCACAGAAAAGGAGGGTTTTTCAAAATTTATCTCTTTTTTTCCGAGTGAGGGTAATTTTGAAGGGTACTCCTTCTATAGCTATAGTAACTGGAATTGATTCAAACAATAAGGGTTTAATTAAAAATATTTGCGCTTTTTTTTTGCTCTACGGCTTTATTACTGCTATTTTGTGATTACAGTTTGGGAGAAATTGTTAAAAATAATTTGGATTCGTTAATAAGTAATTAAAAATTTTGTAAAATACAAACAAAAATACCAACAGAATTATGTGAAGAAAAAATTAAAGAAAAAGAGAAATGAAAGAGAAGAAAGGGAAATTATGTTTGCAGCTTCTTAATAACGGGCAGTAACTTCATTGTTCCCATCACATCTCCCTCAATCTTATATTTTTTAGCAAAGAAGGCTTTTTGTGCATCTTCTTTCCCAGTAGAGATATCTGCCCAGATTTGAGTTGGTCCAATGAATGTGAAGTGAGCTTTGTCTGGTTCTCCATCATGAAATTCTGCGGAACCATCTGCTTTATGCTCTACCCAGAATGGTCCATCTTCACCTTCGAGTTTGTAACATGCGTTTTTTACCCAATTTTTTAGCATTCCTTTTACTTCATCATTTGCGTTTATTGCGTTAACAAATTCTACTACTGCGTCTTTTCCAGCGCCCATATTTATCACGTCATTTTTGTTAATTTATTTCTAATAAGATAAGAATAATAGGTTAGCCTTAGAATTGTAGCCTTAACCCAATTTCTTATACTAAACGTTCTTCTTAGAATTATATATAAGAAAATTGTGTTTATATTAGAATTACAATATAACCTGCTCTAATATAGGAAATTCACCTTTGAAAAATGGCAAGAAGCTCTTCAAAATGTGTAATTTGAAGATCAGCTTCTTTTACTTCTGTTTTCCCAAATCCGTATTCACATCCTATCGCAATCCCTCCATTGTTTTTTGCAGCCTGAATATCGTGGAATCTATCACCTACAACTGCGAAACGCTTTGATTTCAATTTTTCAACAATCTTGCAAACCATCCATGTCTTGTTTTTCCCTGGATTATGACCTGCAGCCATCATTTCGTCAAAATATTTACCTAAATTAAAGTTTTCTACAGCTGCTTCGAAGTAATCAACACGGGCGTTAGTGCAAAGTGCTAATCTGTATTTACGATTTTTCAGAGTAGTTAGAGTTGAGTCAACATTAGGATATAGTTCACCTTTTCCGTCATTGAACGCCTGTACTTCAGCTTCCTCCACACATTTTTCAAATGTAGAGATGATTTGCAGGTCAGTAGTCTTTAAAAGTGATGGGTATATGTCATCAGCTTGTTTTCCGAACTGTGAGAGAATTATTTCGTCTGAAGGATATTTTAGATCAATTTGAAATTCATTATAAAGTGCTTGAAGGCATTCATGGAAAATGGGGAGACTTAAAATGTCACCTTTGTGTAGTGTACCATCAAAGTCAAAGATTATTGTATCTATCTTGAGTAACTCTGCTTGGGTAACCATAAAATGAATCTCCTAAGCGAATTGAAGAAACATATCATGTTTTATTTTAGTTCTTGCAGAATTTGTAGTGCTGAATGAAGAACCTTACACCCATGAAAGATAATTTGCCGTAGGTGTTGAGAATTTCGATGTTGAGCTAAAAAGGCTTCCCATCCATTTAGATAAAATTGTATGTAGTGTTCAACTATTTCTTCAAGGCCATGATTTCTTAGTTCAGTTATTATCTTTGAACGGTTCCAACTCCAAATTTCCATAGGAGCAATATTTGATATTTGTGTTAATACTCGAAAAGGGGTAGGAGATACTTGCCAGTTAATTCTTCTAATTAGAACCCAATAATCAAGGCCACTTCGATCGATGAGACTCATCGGAGTGTTTTCGAGGGTCTCCTTGGATTTGATGAGATGATCGTAATCGATTTCACGAATTCTCTGAGGTCCAGGATTTGATGGGAGGATTGGTTTGCCATAAATAACCTGAACATCACTTAATCTAGGAGGAACATATTGTGGTATTTTTTTTAGATGATTTATTGTAACTATCTGGGTACGAGGTAAATGAAGAGACTTAGTATACTTTGTTCTGAAGATTTGCTCATATTTTTCTGAGATTTCAAGTGATTTTATTACTGGATCTGAAATATTTTGAAATATCACATAATTGTCGACCAGCTTGAAGTGAATATCAAGATCACTTAAGATTGGAACATAATCTAGCGGTGAATCCCATTGCTTTACTGCTGATCCTTTAGCATATATAAATTCAATATTCTCTTTGAATTCATTGATTAAGAGATTTTTCCAAATATCAAGGCTATGATTAATATCCTCCCGAATCTGAGGTAAAAATTTTGTAAACTGTTCCATTATCACACTTTCTTTTATCAATCGAAATAGGGGAGGAATTGAATATTAGTCTATTTTTGAACTTGTGATCAAGAATATTATTTAATGGATAGATTCGCTGTGATGAAAGTGAGTGTTAAAGATTATGTCTGTTGAAAGATCTCCTGAAGAAGAAATGTTCGATAAAGTTGCATCCTATCTTTATAAGGGAACCTTAAATGATGTTCGAAAGGAATTTTCTTTACATCTCTTTGCAGAGTGGTCAAAAACAAATCTTGATATTATTTTGAAAGCGATTACTAAGTCAAATCAAAAGGTGAGAACAAAAGACTAATCTCTTATGTTAATCTGTTGATTGTTTCGTAGATTCGTGGTATATTGTGATAGACAAAAATAAAAATAATAAGAATACAGTGATTATTAAGAAACTTCCACTAAGTTCACGAAATGGATAATGAATTACTGGTAGCATGCCTTGAGATGATTCTTGGTAGTAATAGGCAAAAATAGTCCCAATGAAAAAAATACCACTACCTAATATCGAACCAATCTGCATCACATGGAAAAATTCTTTCATTTTCATCAAAATAAAAAAGAGCTCTTAAATTAATAGACCTAATTGTGTGTGTAACATAAGTTAAAGGTGTCTTTCACCACACTATCGGAAATGTACGCTATTCAAATGAACTAATTTGAGAATAACTCTATAGAATAGATTGATTACTAGATGGATGATTTAAATGGAGGAAAAGAAAAGAGGAAAAAGAACTAAAACCAGTACATTCGGATCTCCAGGTAGAGAAGGCCATGATTCGACAATGTTTTATAGTAGCAGACTGTATAACAATCTTCCAAATGAAGAGAGCGTTCAATATATTGAGAATCCAATCCCTTCAAGATACCTAAATAAAATTTTTACCTCCAGTTCGGAATATATGGAGGAGCTTCCAGACAATAGCATCCATTTAATGGTCACATCACCCCCCTATAACGTTGGTAAAGACTATGATAATAATCTCACTCTGAAAGAATATCTAGCTTTTCTTAAACGCGTTTGGAAGGAGGTTCAGAGGGTTCTTGTTCCTAGTGGTAGGGCTTGTATAAACGTTGCAAATCTAGGAAGAAAACCTTACATTCCTTTACACTCTTTCATAATTAATACAATGTTAGAAATAGGTTTTTTAATGAGAGGAGAAATCATCTGGGATAAATCTGCTAGTGCTGGAACCTCAACAGCTTGGGGTAGTTGGATGTCTCCTACTAATCCCTCATTAAGAGATGTTCATGAGTACATCCTTATATTTTCCAAAGATCAGTACAAACGAGAGACACCTGACAAACGAAAAAGCACTATTACTAGGGATGAATTTTTGGAATTAACTAAAAGTGTGTGGAAATTTTCAACAGAATCCGCAAAGAGGATTGGCCATCCAGCACCTTTTCCAGTTGAGTTACCTTATAGAATAATTCAACTTAATTCATATGAAAATGATATAATCCTTGATCCTTTCATTGGAAGCGGACAAACAGCTATAGCAGCTATTAAAACAAATCGCTACTATATTGGTTATGAGATAGAAGAAAACTATGTAGCATTAGCTGAAAGACGTATTAGTGAGTTTGAAAAGACTTTTAATGCTCCAAAATTGACTGATTTTATGAAATAATAAATCTAAAGGCTTTGAGAGAATCCACAGACCCCTTAAAACTTGAGTGATTATTTGAGGTTGAAATGATGTTTTTAACACTAAATGATTTCACTGCTTCTTTAAAATCAATTTTAAGTTCTAATGATCCTTCAGTTGCCATAGCAGCTGATAATGATCTTGATGGAGTATTTAGTGCCATTTTACTTGATCTTGCACTCTTTAATTTGTTTGATATCGAAGTAGAAACATATTTTCGAAATGAATTACGATGGGAGATTCCAATCGATCAAGAATTCGATATTTTAATCATGGTGGATTTAGCTTATGACAATACACCAAACTATCGTAGAGCAGCAAACCAAGCAAGGCAATCTTTTGCAATTGATCATCATGTAACAAGCGAAAAAGGATTTCCACAACGAGTCGTTATGTACAATCCATGTAAGGACGGTAAATGTTACCTCCCAGCTACTTTTTTAGTTTATGAAGTTATAATGGAATTAGGACTTAAAACTGAACCATTATATGATTACTTGAACTTGTTAGGGATATTAGCAGACGCGGGTATTAATTTCACAGTGAATCAGGATAGAAAAATTAAATATTTTTACGATCCGAAACTTAAAAATATCTTTGAAGAAAGCCATGTCCAGTTTGACTATCTCTTTGAACAAAAAAATTACGATGGACTGATTTATCCCTATTTTAAGGAAAAAATCGAAGCATTAAGCTTTGAAGGTGTAGAAGAAGGTTGGAAAGAATTATATCTTCGATTTATCAACGAAATAACCGATCTATCAACAGCACAAGAACTTGTAAGAAAAATTCTTAGCAAGAATAATCAAGAGTTTTTCAACATTGTCCAACAAGTCCCAAAAAAGCCAACTGAGACAACAAAATCTGGTATATGGTTAATCAATAATACTTCTTTAATAGGAAATGGGGTTATTGGAAGAATAATAGCAGAATTGATCGGAAAACCAGTTGTAGCTTATTCATGTAAAAAATTTTGTCGAGTATCTGCAAGAGCACCATCAGACAGCGATATAAATTTTATACCGATGTTCTCTGGATTTGGAGGCGGACATCCAAAAGCCTGTGGTGCATTTTTGACTCAAAACCAATTTCAATTATTTCTTGAGAAAATCAAAGAAACATAAATTCATCTTAATCTATATCAAGAATTTCTTTCACTAGAAGAATTTTCTCTTCTAAATTCCCCTGTCTGCTTATCATAATCCTTTGTGCTTGTGGAGAACCAGCGCCATGTAATGATTCTGTTTTATAACTTAGAGAGGCAACACCCATTGATAGATTTTCTATGAATCGAAGAAGCTTATAACGTGCTTCCACTGGTACATCATCACAAGTTGAGAGGTATTTCTTTACTAAAGCCCCAACTTCTTTGGAATCAAAATCGGCCTGAGATGGCATCGTACAAATAATTCCTCCAGCTACATCTTCTGCTAAGCGACCGATCTCATAAGGAAATCTCGTGACATTCTGTTTACATATGTTTGCTAGAAGCATGTCCATTTCATAATTTCCTGCTTCTCTTTGAAAACCTAAAGAGCTACAGGCAATACCACAACAATAAAGTGTTTCATTTAGATGTAGCATTTCAACTATCTTATCTCTAAGATGTGATACTCTCTCAACTCCATTATATTGAGCTATTAACGCTGTTGCACCGATTAGAACGTCACCTACTCCGACTTTGCATCCACCATAAGATTGTCTATGGAAACCTGCAAATCTATTTACTAAATCTCCTGAAAACTTTATTTCTCCTTTCATGAAAATTTGATCGACAGGGACAAACACATCATCAAAGATTACAAAAATCTCTTGTCCACCATATTTCCAATTTCCAATATCATACTTTCCTTCCTCCATTTTACGAGTATCACATGTCTGTCTACCGTAAACCATTGTTATACCTTTTTCGTTTGTATCTATGCCAAAACTAACAGCATAGTCCTCTTCCCCAGGTCTCAAAGATAGAGTAGGCATAATAATAGCCTTATGAGAGTTAAGAAAACCTGTCTGATGAATCTTTGCTCCTCGAACTATAATTCCATCTTCACCTTCCTCAACGACGCGTAGGTATTGATCTGGGTCAGATTGTTGATTTGGTCTTTTACTACGATCACCTTTTGTATCTGTCATTGTTCCTGCTACCATTAGATCTTCTTTTTGAACCCCAATCCAATAGTTCTTAAAGCGTTCATGATAGTTTGTACCACATTTTTTATCTATCTCCCAGGTTACACTATAGAGGGCATTTGCAGCATCAAAGCCAACACATCGTTGAAAACAACATGCTGTCTGTTGCCCGACAAGTCTTTGCATTTTTATTTTAAGAATTAGATCTTCAACAGATTGGTGAATGTGGGTAAAACGATTCACAGTCCCACCAGTCAGGTGTGATGTAGCAGTCATGAGATGTTTGTATTCATCCATTTGAGCGAGTTCATAAATTTTTCTTACTGTGTTAATTGAGGGCTCAATTATTTTAAAATATGGGTGTTTCCAAAATTCTTTAATTTTTTCACCAAACATATACAGAGTTACTTCTCTTTTGATACTCTCAAGATATTCTTCAGGTGTTTTTAATGGCATAGATTTTCACCAACTTATTCCTTTGATAACAATCTAAATAAGCAGAAATTTTTAAGTTATGATGATTATAACTTAGTGCGTCCTTGAATGAGAGGCAAAAGATAGTGAATATACACAGCCATAATCAAGAAAGGGGTAAAGAACTGCTTTTTAAGGTATTTAAACATCAAAAAGTAGATCAAATCCCTTGGGTTCCATTTGCAGGAGTACATTCCGCTTTTCTAAAGAAATACACTGCCACTGATATACTAACTAATAAAAACAGATTATTTGAATGCTTAATTGAAGTTAATAAGCTGTATCATCCTGATGGTCAACCAGTTCTGTTTGATTTACAAGTTGAGGCTGAGATTTTGGGTTGTGGTTTAAAATGGAGTGATAAGAACCCTCCAATGGTTATTTCTCATCCTTTAAAAAACAATCCAGTTGTTCCAACAAATTTACCCCAAGCTACTGATGGAAGACTCCCAATGATTCTTGAGGTAATGGATGAATTGAAAAGAATGATTGGAGACAGAACAGCCCTCTTTGGTTTAACAACAGGTCCTTTGACTCTAGCGTCTCATCTCCGTGGAACAAATGTATATTTGGATTTATTCCAAAATAAGGAGTTCGTGCACGAATTACTTGATTATACGACCCAAGTTTGTCAAAAAGTGAATGATCATTATATTAACGCAGGAATGGATGTTATTGCTGTTGTAGATCCAGTTGTATCACAAATCTCCCCGCACACATTTGAGGAATATCTGACAAACCATTTTCAGGAGATATTCCACGAAATTAAGAGAAAAAACCATTTTTCATCCTTTTTTGTATGTGGAGATGCCACTAAAAACTTATCACTAATTGCAAAGACAAATCCCGATTCTATGTTTGTAGATGAAAATATTGATATGATAAAAGCAATGAACATAGTTAAACCGAAAAATATTGTACTAGGTGGGAATATTCCTCTTACAACCGTTATGTTATTCGGCTCTCAACAAGATAATATGAAATATGTTATCAAATTAATTGATGATGTCGGAAAGGACAATTTGATTATCGCCCCGGGTTGCGACATGCCATATGATGTTCCCCCTGATAATGTGATTGGAGCGTTTCAAGCAATTAAGGAGCCTGAACTAATTAAAAAGTCACTAACAAATTATGAAATCGCGGAAATAGATATCGAGGTTGAATTACCAGACTACAAGAGTTTAACCAAACCTATTATTGAAGTTTTTACCATTGACTCTGCTACATGTGCAGCTTGCGGGTATATGCTTGCAACAGCCCTTGATGCAAAGAAAGAATTTGGGGACAAAATAGAACTGACAGAATACAGATTTATCAAACGAGAGAATGTTGCACGAGCAAAAAAATTGAATATCCAACACCTTCCTTGTATTTTAATAAATGGTGAGCTAAAATGGTCCTCAATTATCCCTAATAAAGAGGAATTAATCAATGAAATAAAGAGAGTACTGTGATGCAAGAGAAACAAATCCATCTCTTTTTGATTAATGGTTTCTTAGGTTCAGGAAAGACAACATTTTTACTAAAGTTGCTGTCTCTTTTCTCTTCTCAAAAATGTGGAGTTTTAATGAATGAATTTGGTGAAATCGGGATTGACGGATTATTATTACCTCAAAACGAGCTCGAATTGATAGAAATCAATGGGGGATCAATTTTCTGCCAATGTCGACATGATACCTTCGTTGAAGAATTAATCCAATTATCCACAACTCCGATAGATGTTCTATTCATTGAGGCATCTGGACTTGCAGACCCCGTTACAATGGATAAAGATTTGCAGATAGTTAGAAAAAAAATTGGGGAAATATATGCTTATTCTGGAAATATTTGTTTAATTGATTCACTTCATTTCATAAGTCTTGTTGATGTAGTTCAGACAATTGAAAAGCAAATTCAGTATGCATCAGTAGCTATAATCAATAAAATTGATTTGGTAACCCCAAAGAGAGTCTTGGAAATAAAACACAAGCTTCGCTCAATTAATTCGAGAATTAAAATTATAAGAACTAGTTTTGGGGATCTATCACAAGATAAATTAGAAAAAATGTATTCAAAAAGAAAGGTTGTGGAAAAAGACTTTCCCGGTACATTTGCAACTACAAAAAGCGCTATCGATATTTCGTTAAGAGCCAATCATGGATTAGACTCACAAAAAGTACGGGAATACTTCTCTGAATTAGCAAAAAAAACAAGACGAATGAAAGGGTTCATTCAATTGGATGATGGCCAATGGTACTATTTAGACAGCGTCAATGGAAGTTTATCTCTAACACAAACAGGTTCTACTTATTCACAATCAATGATTGTAGTTATCTTTAAGGAAAGAGTAGAAGAAAAAATAGTAAGCAGAGCAGAGAGTCTCTGGGTGTTAATAACTACCCGAGAAGCTAATGAAAATACTATTTGTTCATGAAATAACCAAAATCATCACAGCGGAGGGGAACAGGAGATACTAGATGTTCTGCATATTCCACTCCAATTCGTGATCCAAGGGTTTTATTCCATGTTAGGAGCATTGATGGAAAGTGAGAGATTTGAGTTGTTTTACTCGGGACAAATCCCTGAGATTTATACACAAGGATAGCTTTTTCTTTAAGATCAACTTCATTTGTGATATCAATGAAAAATGATGTGTAACCTTCTGGATGTAAATCAATAAATCGGACTGGAAAATATAATAATGAATTGATGCGATGAACAGGGAGATTCTCGAAGTATTTATCCCATTTCGTTAATCTAGAGTAGAATATTGCTGCCTCTACTATTTGTTGTGCCTGGTAATGATCAGGCGAAGCCATCAAAGTCTTACCATACATCGAAATAACCACCTTAGGACGCCATTCCCGAAATATTGTAGCCAATTTACAGCGTGTTTCGAATGTATCAAAAAGTCGTCGATTTGGGAGATCTAATGTTATTCTTTCTGCTCCTAGGATACGAGCTGCTTCTTTAGCCTCGTTTATTCTTTGTTCAGCATAATCTGGGTCATAATCATCAGGAGAACGATATTTTACGTTTTTGGGAGTTGGTTCTGCGTTAGTTAAATCGATTATACCAGTCTTGATACCTTTTTTTGATAATTTTGCCAGGGTACCCCCAATACCTAGTTCAACATCATCAGGATGTGGGCCTACCGCGACTACTTCAACTGGTTCTTCATTCATTATACTTCAACCTTTATATCAGTGTTTACAATTTCTAATAAATGTCCATCGAAATTGGCATTGACATATGGTATTATTCTCGATCTATGATATCAACATTAGCAGGTCCTGTTCCAATAAAATGAAATTTCATACCTATTTTCTCTTCAATTTCACTTATCCACTTCTTAGTTTCAGTTTCTAAATCATTAAAGTGACGTTTACCTGCTTCATTCGGGTATATAATATCCAATTTTGTCAAAGCAAGTTTTGTAGCGCCATTTAGCATGATACTTCTTCTTGCAAGATCAATATTAAAAGGTGCAGCTCTCCGAAGGCGTCCTGTAACCGTACCATATTCAACCCATCCTTTTCTTCGAGTTTCTTCTTCAGATAGTTGGTTAGGTAATGGTCCTTCACCAACACGAGTGACATACGCCTTGAAAACAAGAACTACATCAGTAATTTTTGTAGGTCCAATTCCCACATCAGCACAAATAGATGAAGCAGTCACGTCTTTTGAAGTAACAAATGGGTAAGTTCCGTGAAATAGAGATAAATGAGTCGCTTGCGTTCCCTCTATTAAAACAGGATAGTTATTATCTATAGTTTTGTTTACTTCATGAGGAACATCTAAAAGATAGGGTTTTAATTCATCAACATCTCGTGCCAGATTTAATACGCGACGGATCCGATCTTGATTAGCAGGTCCAGTACCTGCTCCAGAAGTTCCAACGATTTGAGTTAAGTGTTTGTCGGTTGTATCAATCTCAATATGTTTAGGAGTTATTATACCACATTGCGGATCAAGATAAGATATCCCCTCAGTTTCTGTCATTTCTAACTCTTTCAAGAAAATGTCTGGGTTTACTAGGACACCAGGTCCAATAAGAAGTTTATCAACATGTGAGCCACCAATTCCAGAGGGAATCATCCGAAGTTTGTACTCTTTGTCTTTTATGACTATTGTATGACCAGCATTTGGTCCTACGCCTCCTTTAGCTACAACTCTTGCTCGACGCTTGTTTACAAGATAGCTAATAATCTTTCCCTTTCCTTCATCACCCCAAAATCCCCCACAAACGATATCACATGTCATCTTAGACTAAACTCCGTTTATTCAAGATATTAAAAATTGTAATTCATAAAATGAGGTACATTCACAAATTCAATCATATCATTTTATTACTTTTATGTTGTATTCCTTCCTTTTTCAAAAAAAATTTATGTGTTATTTCTTCACATCTCAAATGGTATTTAATTAATTGATATTACTAATGAGATCTCTGAAAATTAATTTCTGTGGCATGTGTTATGACATCTTTTGCTTATAAACGCTATAAAACACCTATTGCTGATATTTTTGAAGAAGAAAAGCAACTAGAACTTCAACTTCTCGTTGAACGAAAATTAGCTGAAGCTAATGCCGTTTATGGTAAAATTCCACAAGAAGCAGCGGAAGAAATCGAAAAATATGTTAAACTCGAAAATATATCATTAAAAAGAGTAAAAGAAATAGAAAAAGAAACTCGACATGATCTTTTTAGCGTTATAATGGCTGCTACTGAAGTTTGTCCAAATTATGGTCAATTTATTCATCTAGGAGCCACTTCTAGCGATATTCAAGATACTGTCACAGCATTACAACTTAAAGAAGCAAAAAATCTTCTCCTTGAACATATTGATGATTTATTGTATACTTTAATTCAGTTGGCGAAGAAATATCGTAACCTTGTTTGTATCGGCCGAACTCATGGAAAACATGCAATCCCAACAACATACGGGTTTAAATTCGCTAATTTTCTCAATGAGCTTTATATTACTAGAGAAAATTTATTGGAAACGGTTATTTATGGTAAGCTCTCCGGTGCAGTAGGTACTTATGCAGCATATGGCACAAGTGAAATTGAAAAGGATGTCATGCGCAAATTAGGATTAGAATCATCTATGATTTCAACTCAAGTTGTACCTAGAGTTATATATTTTCACTTTGTTTCCTCTTTAATAGCCGTTAGTGCAGTACTTGACAAATTAGCAAGAGAATTAAGAAATTTACAACGGACTGAAATTGGGGAAGTAAGTGAAACAAGTACACAAAAACAAGTTGGGTCTTCAACAATGCCGCAAAAACAAAATCCTTGGAGACTAGAACGGATTTGCGGAATTGCACGATATCTTCGTTCCATAATACCATCAGTAATAGAAAATGTTTCATTAGAACATGAAAGAGATATGTCTAATTCTAGCAACGAACGAATAATCCTCCCACAGCTTATCATTCTGATTGATTTCTCCCTCCTAGAGATGAAAGAACTCCTCAACGAATTGATAATTAATGAAGAAAACGTTGAGAGAAATCTATACTTGTTAAAGGGACGCCAGTGTAGTGAAAATTTGCTAGTTAAGCTAACAAGCTCAATAGGCAGGCAAAAAGCTCATGAAATCTTACGTGATCTTACAAAAGAAGATGATTTTGTCAATGCAGTAAAAAATCATCCACAAATCAAAACAATATTCTTGGAAAAAGAAATTGATGATATCCTAGATCCCAAAAAGTATATTGGTTTGGCACCAGAGATTGTAGATCGAGTAGTAGAGAATATTGAGAGAAATATGAAGAAAAGATAATTCTTGATTTATCTCTTTTTTATAATTTTAAGGAACTGATTAATTGAGTAATCAGGAAGTCCAGCTTCTTCCATAAAAAATTTTCTCGCTTCTTTCGTATCCATCTCTTTATTTTTTAACTGTTCCGCCATGAATTCATATCTTTCATGAGGGAAAATTATCCAGCTCTCTGTTTCCTCTACATAATATCGGGGTTTTATCATTGACCATGGTTTGTAGTATAGAGTACCTATTCTTACCTCTAGAGGTTTTTTCATGTTTAAATATTTCATTGCAAAATCGAGCGATACCCCACTGTCGGCAACATCATCAATAAGTAAAATTTTCTTACCATGTATGTGTCCTGGGAGATCTTGGTATATAATGGGTTCTTTTTCTGTCTTCCCCACTCCCGAATAAAACCCAATCTGCATAATTGCTAAAGTAGGTTTTTTAGATTGACATAGAAAAAGATCACTGATAATTCTCGCTGGAACTAATCCTCCACGACTTATTCCAGCAATGATGTCAGGAGAATATCCATCTTTTCTTACTAAATTATAAAGCTCGACAGTTATTGATTCTATATCATCCCAGGAAGGAGCTCTGAATGTCAACTCTTTAGATACCAATATATCTCTCACCTTTCTCAAAAAAATAAAGTACGTTTCTTGATCTTCATCCTATTATTTTAATTCTAGTTTTAAACAACACTCAGATGGAAAATCTATACGTTTTTATTAATGTTATTACTAATTATGTGTGAATTTTATGATTAAAGGATTCTTCATAACTCAAATTTACCCAAGATTTCTCAGCAATTTTTTTGATTCATTTTCACGATTTAAACTAATATTAGAAATAATTAAGAGAGGAATGTATAAATACTCATTTTTGGAGGAACTCCTCCTTAATCGTAACATTTATAGTAGAACTTGATCTTTTTGTTGAAATGTCCTTGCATAAATTTATCATCGATCTACTCTATTTATACGAATATAAAAGTAAGAAGGGACTTTTTTGGATCCTGACGAACAAAAAGAAGTTTTTATAGGGCCAGCAATTGTGGCTACCGCTAATGCGATGCGAGCATTAGATGCTCCAGTCCGTTATCCGTTACTGTTAAGTAGATACACCTGGGTGCAGAATATAACTAGTGCTTTACGATTAAGTAGTTTTTCTTCTTTTATTGTAACAATTGAACATATCATTGGTGTTCTGATTATCACTCCTATTCTCTTAATACGTCGTGGAAAATCACATTTTATCTCCTTATTGAAGGATTTTCAAAACAGAGAAAGGATAAGTATTGCTTTTGTTTCGCTAGGATCTGGATTAGGTTTGTATTTCTTTCTGATTTCCTTCGCATTAGGGAATCCAACTGTAGCAATCCTACTTCAAAAAACTCAACCTCTAATTACTTTGCTAGTAGCAATGATTTTATTGAAAGAAAGACCTACAAAGTTCTACTATATTGCAGTATTCTTTTCTATTATTGGGATATTTTTAATCGCATTTGAAGATCCTTTTCGAATTACATTTAGCTTTGAGGCTCTAGCTGCTTTATGTTCAATAATAGCTGCAGTTTTTTGGGGATCAAACACTGTCTTTGGGCGAATATTGACGGAAAAAGCTGATTATTGGGATATAACAACATTTCGATACATTGGCGGAGCGCTAATATTAATATTTTTCAATATAATAGTCTTGGCATACACACCTGATAATTTTAATGCTCTTGGCGAATCATTCACTACTTTTCCAAGATTTTTTGAAACCAATTTTGGAATTCCAATGCTTGGAATCATTTGTATTACTTATTCAGCGATCTTAACTGGGGGGATTATTCCTTTGGCTCTTTACTACTTTGGTCTTAGATGGTCAAAAGCTTCTGTTAGTGGTTTAGCTGAGCTAGCTTTTCCTCTATTAGCTATTTTTATTAATTTTATCTTCTTAGGGTTTACACTTTCTTTAACACAGATTATTGGCGCTCTAATTCTCTTTGGGGTTGTTACTACACTTTCTTATATCAATACAAAAGAATACGAACAGGAAAAGAAGGAGAATTCCGTTGATTTAAAGGATTAAACCCATTTAATTGTTTTCACTTAACCTAATCTAGTTCTGATTCCTCTGAATTTGCTTCTTCTTTGTTGTGCTCCTCATTTCCTATGTTTTCTCTGAATAGATGGTCATCTTCAGTATTAGCTGGTTGAGGTAATATTCCCCATATTTGTAAGGTAACAATTAACGCTATAATCGCTCCTACAAGAGGAAGGTCGTATAAGAATGTATCCCACCAAATATTATTATCTAGAATAATAGCCAATATGTTTGATAATAAAAATAGACTTAACCAGAGTATGCTTCCAATGATTAATCCAACAATCAAGCGCCTAAGGAGCGTTTTTTGATAATAGTCAGAAAAATTGCTAAAGTACTCTACTACTCTCGATGACATTTTCTCTGCAACCACTGAAAACCACTGAAACTCTCAATAAAACAATGAATTTAACTCTTACTTTTCGATTTCTTTTAATACAAATAATAAACTTCGAGATAAGAGGATCTATATCAGAAATCACGAAAGAAAAAAATAAGAAGAAGGAGAATTAACTTTCAATTGAGGTTTTTCAATTAAAAGATCAACATATTCAATGCTTAGAGGAAGTTTTGAATCCTGTAAGAAAAGAACCTTCTTTGGATTCATTGTTAAATCACCAATTTCCTCTTCTCAATGAACAAAATATGCTACAGATGATAAATAGTCCTTTAAAAGAATTTCAAAAAGATTTTATGAATCTGAGGGAGAAACAAATTGATTCATTAATGAGAAATTTATCCCAAATTTTGGGCTATGGATTAGGAAGTACACCTCAATCTGATGATCTATTTTTAGGAATTCTAACGGCAAAATATTGTTTAAACAAAGAGGTATCTGAAATTTTTAGATATCTCACTAATTTACCTTTTGAAAAGCTCACAAATTCGAGATCAGCTCAGCTAATTCGTCGTTTTTTGAATCAGAATTTCCCACCAGAAATAATTCCTTTCATTAAGCTATTAAAAGCTCAGCTGGATAATCAGGAAAAATTACAATTTGAACATGAAGTTCGGAAAATTAGAACATTTGGAAACTCAAGTGGGTATTATTTCTTGTTAGGAGTGTTATGGGAGTTAAAGTATAATGATAACCATATTTCTAAGCCTAAATAGAAATTTATCTCTTAGTCTTATCTACACAAACTTAGATGAGTATTTTAGTTGGAGTGATTTATGTAGATCCTCCAAGGTTCCTATATAATCTATTGGAAAATCAATATTTTCGTATTTCGGATCCGTCTTAATTATATTAGCAAAAGCACGTCCATCCGTTTTGACTAAAAACGTCCTTATTCCAAGTCTCCCTGCTACCATATCATTTATTGGATCATCACCAATAATCATACATTCGGAGCGTTTTTTATCAATTCTAACCAAAAGTTCTTCATAGAATTCGATGTGAGGTTTTGCAAAGTGATAGTCTTCTGCTGAAGTAATTTCCAACCATGGAAAAGTATCTAAACCTGTCTGAGAGAATCGCGTCTCATTTGCTATTGTTGGAAAGAGAGGATTAGTAGCTGCAACAAGCTGAAAATGATTTGATGCTAATTTGAGTAGATCTTTTGCTATTGGATGTAAAGTCATTATTTGACATACTTCTCTAAAATCAGTTTGATAAAAACTAAGAAATCGTTTAATGATCTCCGATCGTGAAAGACCAATTCTTGATCCAAAATCAACTCCGAATTTTGAGAGATTGTTAAGATTAGACTTATCTATTCTGGTCATTTTATTGGTAGAAGTTAAAAAAATACTCATAAACTTCTCAAGATTCGGTTGTTCTTCTTTGAAATATTTGTGGATTGATGTAATATAGATCCGAATAAATTCATGATCATCAAATAATAAGAGGGTGTTATCAATGTCAAACAGCAATGTGGTGATACCTGAGAGGTCTACCAAGTTTTCTCACCAAATATGTATGTTAAAAGCGATTTGAATGTCATTTGTCTTCCAATTGCAAATAATTTTTTAGGCCTTTGCAAAAGGGCTACTAATGTTTGAGATATAGACAAATCAATCTAGAAAGTGTTCATAATGTCCCTTACCCCAATAAAAAAGCCTTCAGATATTCGCGAATTTATTGTAGAAAAAGCTCAGATCTTCCCTAAAAATACTGTAATCCTGTCTCCAGAGGCGGGATTATTCAAAGGGGCTTTTAAAAATCCACAAGTACAATTGATAAGTGAAACACGTACTATTTTCACAGAACATATTGTATTATCGGATCATGTTCCACTTGCAGAGATCTGGGTTTCAGGTGAAACGTTAGTTGAATTGGAAATTGATGAAGGGGCAAAGATCCAAGTTCTACCACTTAGTAGAACACCACCAGACAGTTATTGGTTACTTAGGAAACGTATGGTTCAAAAACGTCCTTTCAAACAAAATGAAATTGCAATGATAGTAAATGATATTGCTCATCATCGCTTAAGTCAATTAGAAAAAACCGCATTCGTACTGTCCCAAGTCTTTGACCCTTTTAACATGGATGAAATAGAAGAGTTGTCTAGAGCCATGGCTCAAACAGGAGAGATGATAGATTTCGGACAGGAGACTTGTTTTGGAAAACACTCGACAGGTGGGGTCCCTGGAAACAAAGTTTCCCTTCTCATTGTTCCTATAATCGCAGCTGCGGGATTGTTAATACCTAAAACAAGTAGCCGTGCAATAACAAGTCCATCTGGAACAGCTGATACAATGGAAGCGTTTGGGTGCGATGTAGTATTTTCAGCTGAAGAGTTAGTTGAGATATCTCAAAAAACACGAGGTATGATTGTATGGGGAGGAGGTTTCAATTTAGCACCTGCAGATGACATTTTAATCAGAGATGTTGAATTTCCTTTAGGAGTTAACCCTTCATCAATGATGCTTGCCTCTATCATGTCAAAGAAGTTAGCTACAGGCATTCACTTCCTAGTGATGGATTTGCCAACAGGGCATGGAACGAAAATAGCAGATATCGGAACTGCGCAGGCATTGGGCCGTGATTTTGCTGAACTTGGTCGTAGATTAGGGATTCGAGTTGAGAGTGGTATCACGTTTGGTGCGCATCCAGTAGGCCATAGCGTTGGTTCAGGATTAGAAGCACGGGAAGCGCTCAGGACTTTGATGAAACCTCGGGAAGGCCCTTCCTCACTTATAGAAAAATCATGTGAATTATCAGGGATTTTACTTGAAATGGCAGGTAAGGCACTTCGGGGTCAGGGACGAGAGTACGCTAAGCAAATTCTTAATGATGGACAAGCCCTAGATAAATTCTATGAGATTCTTGAAGCCCAAGGTGGTGATAAGAACTTAAAACCAGACGATATTCCTGTAGGAGAACATTTCTGTGAGATCTTAAGTCCCAGCTCCGGTTGGATTGTTGAGATAGATAATGTGAAAATTGCTGAAATTGCGCGGACTGCTGGATGTCCTAAAGATAAAGGTGCTGGAATTTATTTTCTGAAGAAAAAAGACGCAGTTAAACGTGGAGAATCGCTTATTCGTATTCATTCTTCATCAGAATCTCGTTTATCTGCAGCAGAAGGAAAATTCGCTAAATTAAATCCAATAACAATTGAAGGGATGCTTATAGGTCGCGTCTAATCCTGATTAGGACTTGGGGATTTTTTAAGCTATTCTTCACTTTAAGCAAAACACGTTGACATCGATACAGTTTTTCCGAAGCATTTCGTACAGAAATAAGGTCTATTCTTTTGTAAATCATTTTTCTTAGTATATATACATTTAAATAAATGTGGGGATGGTTTAATAATAAACCTACAGTCTGAATAGATTTATTTGAAACCCAACGAATATCCTTTCAGATATTATTTGAATTAAATGTTGAAATTATGCTATTGAATTTATTTGTAAGGATTGAGAGGTGTCATAAGATGATTTCAAACGTTAAAGATTTAAAGCAGTCATATGATTCGAGCGCTCATAGACTAATAATCAATAAAGTGAAAGATAGTACTACAATTTTCGATAAAGAGGACATTGACCAAATTACTCAAGGATTTATGGATTCAAACATTTCAAGTCATCACGGATCTGCTTTTGTACTATCACAACATTTCACAAAATACTCTCTTGATGAAATTGAAGTTATGGCAAGATCTTTTGCTGAATCAGGAAGAATCTTCGATTTTACTGGGCCTACGTTCGCTAAACATAGTCTCGGAGGTGTTCCGGGCAATAAAATCACTTTATTAATTGTTCCTATCTTAGCAGCAGCTGGTCTATTAATTCCGAAAACATCCACACATGCGATCACATCTGCTAGTGGAACTGCAGATACAATGGGTGTTCTAGCCCCAGTTGAAATTAAAGCTGAGAAGGTAATTGAGATTGTTAATGAGACAAAAGGATGTATAGTAACTGGGAATGAAATGGGTATAGCTCCAGTTGTTGATAAAATTATTCAAGATGCGGCATTTCCTCTAGGTATTGATCCTATTAGTCTTATTTTTGCAGGGATTCTTGCCAAAAAAATAGCAATGGGGGTTGACTTTCTCGTTTTAGATGTTCCTATTGGAACTGAAAAGGTAGCTACAGAAGAGGAAGGGCGTGTATTAGCTAGAAAATTTGTAGATCTTGCAGATCGCTTAGGTATCAAAACAGAAGCGGCATTAACGTATGCAGCGGTTCCAGTTGGTCACACTATTGGTCCACTACTTGAAGCTCGGGAAGCCCTTGAAGCTCTGGAGGGAAAGGGTCCAACATCTTTAATTGAAAAAAGCTGTGAACTGGCTGGTATTGTGTTTGAAATGGCTGGAATGACTCCCCGAGGTTTTGGTAAACAATATGCAGGTGAGTTATTGAATGGCGGCAAAGCCTTAGCTAAAATGCAAGAAATTATTGAAGCTCAAGGTGGAGATCCAAGCGTAACCCCAGAAAGCCTTAACCAAAAACTAGAAAATCGTCCTGTTTTAGAATATAAAGCTCCCAGTGATGGGTGGCCTCACACCTGGTCGAATTATGCGTTGAAGGAAGTTGCTAGAGCTGCAGGAGCTCCTAGCGATCCTTGTGCAGGGATAGAGATTTTAGCTAAGAAAGAATCTGTTCGGAAAGGAGAGGTAGTTTTTCGGGTTTATACATCTTCTGAATCCGCGCTCAATGAAGTTAGGGGATTGATTGCTAAATTGAGACCAGTTATAATTGAATCAGTGCTCCTAGAGCGTGTGGTTTGATGAGTAGTGCTTCAACTGAACCATATTTCATGTGTGTAGAAGAAAATGAATAGTTCTCATAAAAGTGATATTTCCGCTTTCAAATCAGCTTATCTATTATTGATGCGTACAGCTCAACGCTCAGTTAATACAATTAATCAAGATCCTCATCACCTCGCGATTTTTTGTCAAACTCTCTCTGATGCTCTTGAAAATAAGGATAAACTGATTCATATTGTAGGAGTAGGTCGATCACGATTGATTGGAATGATTCTTGGTGAATGTCTAAAAAATATCGGATTTTCAAGCAGAGTATTTTATCTTGGAGAAAATATCATCCAACCTGTTAAGAAAAATGATGTCGTCATCGCTATCACTGGTTCTGGGTGGACTAAACTTACAACTATGGTTCTCGAGGAGGTCGTTCGGAAAAAAAGTATAGTCTTAACATTTACAGGAGCATTAGATTCCAAGGCAGCTAAATTATCTGATGGAGTAATTCAATGTCCTATGGGATATCATCCACAGGATCATATTAGTCTATTCACAAGAGAACATGATCCATTATCTCCTTTAGGAACCATTTTTGAATTAACTGCAATGATAACAGGTTTTGGAGTCATTAATGGTGTCCATAAAGGTTCATGTACCAAAGGCTTTAATGAAGCTACTACTGAGATTTTAAGGTCAGCAGAAAATACATTCAACGATTTAGAACATAACCCAAGACTTACTACACTCATGGAGTTTTTAAGTGATTATTGCTTCAAGCCGGATTCCAAAGTTTTCTTTTATGGTAATGGGATAAATAGCATTGTAGCCACAATGAGTTCATTGAGGCTTCAATCATTAGGAATGAAAGTTCTTTCGATAAATGATTGGCGATTCCGTCGTGAAGGAGACTTACTAATAACATTATCTGGGAGTGGTACTTCTTCAATGATGCTAAAAATGATAGAAAATGCAAAAATGAGTCAACTGAAGGTATTTAGTATTACTTCCTCTTCTCAATCCCAAATTGCAAAGAAATCAGATGAATTTCTTGTCATATCTGGGAGAAACCTAAAAACAATACTGGAAAATCTTCAATTAACTAAATATGAGATGTATTTCCCCAAATTTGAATATGCAACTTCTATTACTTTTGAATCTTGTATTGCACAGTTAGCAAAAAACCTAGGTATCCCTGAACATCCTAGCATGGAAAGTCACAGCCTAGACGTAAATAGTTGAAAAAACAGAATAGGAGAATAGATTAAGGTATTAGATCATTGAAGAAAGTTTCTTAGCAGCTCTTTTCATGTCAAGTAAAACTAATCCTAATTTTGCATCAACTCGTGCAATCCCTACTAAAACTGCATGCTCACCAGCATCACGAATTATTACGAGGCCATTTGAGCCTGTTATGATTAGTTGTTCCATTATTCCCCTCTCTAATTCTAATACAACACGTTCAGAAAGAGAAAGACTTGCTGCAGTCATAGCAGAAATTCGATCTTCATCAGTGTTGGTGTAGAGTGCACTAGCAATTGGGAGGCCATCTCTAGTAACTACTGCTAATCCTTCAAGATCAGGAATTCTGCTTTGAACCTCCCGAAGTATTCGTTCAATTTGCTGCAAACGATCCATGATCTCAGCGTCGTCTTCTAGCATTCCTTACACCAAAATTCTAGCTTCTTATGAAATACGCTGTATTCCACTTTAAGCTTTTGCTCCTTAAAAATTATCCTTAATATAGTGAAATAATTATTCAATGCCCTGAAAATTATTCAGTGACTATAAGGCCCTTTTGATCTTTGTTAATTTTAAACTAATTTGGTTTAATCAGAATGGAACAGATAACTCGTCAACATCTTGATTAATTTCTAATTTTACCGTTAATTTGGAAATGTTTCTAGTTCTAAATAATTTAGATATTTCTATTAGAAAATAGTTTCTTGGAAAAATGGAGGAATATTAATAAATGCCATTACTTACGAGCGTTTTACATTAAATTAACGTAGTAATGAATTCATCGAAGGTTGAATTATAATGAAAGGTTCAGAAAAAATGGCTGTTTACGTTTCAACATTTGTTTTCGTCATTCTTGGATATCTCCTATCGCTAATTATATCTGATATTCTATCAGATGTATTTACCCAGCTAGGTATCGATTTACTAACACCAGCACGCACCGTATTATTAGTTTTTGCTATTGCATGGTTTATAGTCACATTTTTGTCAGGTTGGGGTTCTACCCGCTGGATTGAAGAAGGAGAAAGAGTTGGATTATTAAGTTTGATGTTCTTTATTCTATGGATAATTGCAAGTTTTGCCATAGTCATTGCCTGGCTGATAAAGCCATTACTTGAAGGTGGTACTGTAGTAATCGATTTAGATCAATGGTTAGATCAATTCTTTTTTGCTCTACCCTTGGCTTTAGCTCCAACGATCGCAGTCTTACTTTCAATTACTAATAAATCACGAACATAGCGATTGTCAATACATAGAATCGCTATCCTCCTTTTTTAATCTAAAGGATTTGATGCTAAAATGACCCAGTTAGATGATGTTGTAATCGTTTCTGCAGTTAGAACCGCCATTGGCGACTTTGGGGGAGCATTAAAAGATCTTCATGCACCTGATTTAGCAGCAGTAGCAATGAAAGCAACAATTGATCGTGTAGAAATCCCAAATTTAGTGAATCAAATAAATGATGTACGATTTGGTTGTTGTGTTGAGGATAATCGATACATGAATGTGACAAGGATCGCAGCTTTAAGAGCTAGTATCCCGAAAGAAGTTCCCGCTGTCACGATGAATCGTGTGTGTACATCAGCGATGGAGGCTATTGTATCTGGTATGCACCAAATTCAAGCAGAAGACAAGTGCGAAACAATTTTAGCTGGAGGAGTTGAAAGCATGTCAACAATACCGTACCTCTCCTATGATATGCGTTGGGGTTCTAGATACTTTGATAAAAAAATGGTGGATGGTGTTATGGAAGGATTAAAAGCAGGCGGAGATAAATTAATGGGTATGACTGCTGAAATCCTTGCTGAAGAGTTTAAGCTTAAACGTGAAGAATTAGATGAAGTTGCTTTACGATCTCACACTAATGCTATCAAAGCAAATAAAACAGGACGATTTAAGGATGAGATAGTCCCTATTGAATTGAAAACTAGAACAGGTTTACATAACTTTGACACTGATGAACATCCACGTGAATACTCACTAGAAGATTTAGCAAAAATGAAACCAGTTTTTAAACCCAATGGTGGAGTTGTAACGGCAGGAAATTCTTCGGGTATCAATGATGGAGCAGCTGCAGTAATAATTATGAGTCAGACAAAAGCAGATGAGCTTGGGATCATCCCTTTAGCTAAGATTGTTGGATATGGGATTGGTGGTGTTGAACCAGATCGAATGGGATTAGGCCCGATACCTGCAACAAATAATCTGTTTTCTAAGATAACAGAATACACTCTTGATGATGTCTCGCTGATCGAAGTTAACGAAGCTTTCGCTGCAACTTATTTAGCCGCAGAGAGGGAACTAAACTTAGATCGAAGCATCACGAATGTTAACGGTTCAGGTATAGGATTAGGACACCCGGTAGGGTGTACAGGAACACGAATAGTAGTGACATTACTCCATGAAATGCAAAAGCGTCAAATCTCCCTAGGGCTTAGCACATTATGTGGAGGGGGTGGATTGGGTATGTCTCTTTTATTATCTCGTGATGTGTGAAGATCCTTCTATTCAGCTGCGTCCTCTTTAGGATCTAAGAGACTATAAGAAGGACTTAGAAATGCATCCAATGTAAGACGTATGTCTTTTCTCTCCTCTTCCTTCCTCTTTTTTGGTTTAGAAACGATCTGTAACTTTCTGGAAAGGCTTCGCTTAGAATCAAAACGAATCTTAAAGCACGCTTTATCTTGAGAACATTGGCCAACGAAACGTAATCTTCTGCCTGGTTCATGAATTAACCCCCCCTTCCCAGGATCACGACAAATGCATAGAAAAGATTTTTCCTTTTTCGAATTTTCAGAATTTAATTGTCTGAAAAACGAATCCCAATACATAAGAAGGCCACACACCAGCGTAATTAACCAAAAGCCTTTGCTAAATTACAATGAGTAGGTCTTTAATAATATTGTCGGCTTATATTTTTCCCGTCTTCTAAGAGAACTTATAAGAGAACGTACTAACCACGTATTACCCAAGACCTGCATTGCTACTAATCTAAAAGCATTAGAAAAAACTCTTTTTTGATTTTTTCTAGTAAATTTATGAGTAAAGGACTCAAGTATATTGAAAATGTTTCAGAATTATCATTAAAGTATTTTGATAATTAATATTCATCTCTTCATAAAACTTAATCTTTTCTTGGCAGATCTTTTACAATATCTAACAAAATTGGATGAAGGGAATGAGAAGAAGCAATGATATTTGAAGATGTTAAAGTAAATGAGTTATTTTGAAAATCAGTTGTTAATCCATTAGCTTCTTTTACAATAAGCTCCCCCGCAAGTATATCCCAAGAGTTCAAACCAGGTGCTATAAAAGCGCCAAAACGTCCCGAAGCAACATAACATAACTCAAGAGCTGCTGCTCCTACCTGCCGCACTTTGTTATTTCGAGCCTTAAGCCTCTTATATATTTGTATCATTTTGTTTCGCGAATGTAAATCTCGTCCGTTGTCAAACGCCAAAAATGCATTCTCAAATGCTACTTTCTCATCAACTGAGATGGGCTTGTTATTTAAAAAAGCTCCTCTGTTGATTTCTGCCCTAAAAAGTTCATCCTGAAATGGAGAGTACACTACTCCTAAAAGAGGGTGATCTCTTCTCAGTAATCCGATAGAAACTGCAATAAATGGATTCCGAACAGAAAAATTCGTTGAGCCATCTAGTGGATCAATAATCCATAGATACTCTGAAGAATGGTTACTTCTTCCACTTTCCTCTGAGAGAACGTCATGAGAAGGAAAATTCTCATAAATAATACTTCTTATTATGGTATCAGCTTTTAAGTCAGCTTCCGTTATAATACTTTGATCAGGTTTAGTTGTAATCTCTATGTCTTTGTAAAACAGATCAATGATTAACTTGCCAGCCTTTTGCGAGGCCTCGATTGCAACATTCAGAAATTTTTTTGTCATTTAACTCAGACTCACATAAAAAGTAACTTCATAGTATAATTAGGGTAAATAATGAAGATTCTTCAGAATATTTGAATTTTAATTAGTGTTTGTAACTTACAGAAATCAAACCAATACAAATAATATGTCCTACTATAAATCCTAGCTTGTTTTAGGCCACGACTAAAAATAACGGACGGTTACACTTTGGAAAAATCATCATTATTATCAGGTGGAAAACATTATGACCTATTAGTTGATTGGGAAAAAAGATTATTAACTGAAATTCCATTCTTATCATATTTTCTTACTAATTTTCAACCACCAATTAGAACAATTTTAGAAGTAGGCTGTGGTACGGGTCGTCATGCAGAAATATTACACAAAAAATTGGGGTATCAAGTTACTGGTATTGACATTGAGAAAACTATGATAGAAGAGGCCAAAACGAGATTACCAGAAACCGAGATGCTTGTTCACGACTTCTTAGACCTTAAAATTTTTAACCAACGAGTGTTCGATGCTATTATTAGCCTAGGGAACTCTGTAGGATTAATGTCTGCATCATCTGATTTTGAGGGAATAATAAAACGGTTTGCTCAGCTATTAAGAAAACCAAAAGGCCTTTTAATTTTTCATTTACTTAACACAAGTAAAGAACGTTCAGGATGGTCAGCTCCTCGTTCTATCAATACAACAGAAGGGGAATACATATTTTTACGAGGATTTTCAACTTCAGAGAAATTTGTTCACCCTGAGATTCTTACTCTTTATAGACCAAAGGAGGCCACCAAGTGGGAGATGACTTCAACTGGTAAAGCCAATATCCTTCGCATAAATCAAAGTAAAATGATATCCCTATTAAAAAAATTTGATTTCACGAATATTAAAGTATTTGGGGATTATCAGAAAAATATCTTTCAATCATCTGATTCAGTAGACATGATCTTCGTTTGTGAGAGTTAGGTTTAATCAACGTAAAATTCTTTTTCAATAATATTCAGACTATTTTCGATTTCGTGATAAATTTATTTTTAGTTAAACATTGGTTATAGTATCTCAAACATTACCCGATACTTTTTCTGATACGAAGGGTGAACAACTGGAGATAGAAGTATGTCTGAAACAAAAGAAAAATTAACTGAATTAGAGTGGCATAGAAAAATGGCCGCTCAATTATTTAATCATACATGGGATTTATTAGACAAAAAGGATCGAAATCCCGATGAGGATGACGAAATGATTCATTCTGCTCATGCATCACGATATCATTGGGGAATTGTGGTTTCCTCTGGTAAATATCCTAAAACTGGGCCTATGAATCTTGAACGGGGTGACTGGCAAATCTCACGTGTGTATTCGATCTTAAAAAGACCCAATGCTGCTGAATATCATGCCAAGAGGTGTCTTCAAATCTGTGAAGAAAATAATATTGGTGATTTTGACATCGCTTTTGCATACGAAGCTCTGGCAAGAGCTTATGCAATAGTCCTGGATAAGGAAACTGAATTCCAGAAATATATTACCTTAGCAAAGGAAGCAGGCGAAAAAATCAAGAAAGATGAAGACAAAAAATATTTTCTCAGTGAACTTGAGAGTATCCATGGCTATTCCATTTAGCGTAAATTTATACCAAAATACAATTCCTTTTACTTATAAATTTCATTGTACCTTTTTCTAGTCATTTCCATAATTTTATGATTTCGCCAAGATCTCATACCAGTAAAAGGAATAAATCCTACTTTATCATAAACGCGGCTTGCTGCAGGATTTAATCTATGGGGGGGTACTACAAAGAGTTCACAACTTGTTTTAGTAAAAACAAAGCGTATTACCAACTTTATTCCTTTCGAGCCTAAACCTCGTCCCCAATATTGTGGTAAAAGTTTGATATCACCCATAAGAGATATCACATTGTCGGGTTTTTCCCATTTACCAAATTTATACCCTTCATTAAGGGGAGCAAAAAAGGATTCACCAATAGGAGTATTTTCATCAAACCATAAAATCAATTGTGTGTAATTTTTTCCTAACTTAACACGTTTACGCTGATAAACACTCCAAGCTACATGAAAATCATCGGATTTTGACCAACCTCTTAATCGAGGAAATTCGTCAGCATATTGCATCACTTGAGGTATATGCCAAATGTCAAGAAGGAATTGGTGATCAGCTTCTCTCATTTCAGATATAGTAAGATTACCTTTAGACATTTTTTCATTCTTTTTTCAGTTCAGTAATTTATTAACCATTCGGATAGGTATTTAATTTTCGAGATAACATCCAATTTAACGCTTTGAGAATTACTCTATTCCTTAGAAAATGAGATTTCTGTGAAATCATTATAGGTGTGATTTAATTCATGGTCCAAATGACTGGTGGGGAGCTAATAATCAACTGTCTTAAACAAGAAGGGGTCAAATTTGTATTTGGAATCCCAGGTGATCAACTTTATCCAATTCTTGACGCAATCTATCAAGAGGATTCTATTGATTTCATTACATTTCGACACGAGCAATCAAGCGCTAATGCCGCTGATGCATGGACACGAGTTACAAATGAACCGAGTGTGTGTTTAGGAACTGTTGGTCCAGGTGCTGCTGATTTAGTTCCTGGAGTATATACTGCATTCGCTGACTCTATTCCCATGATTGTGATTACTGCTCAAAATCAAACATGGAATATCTATCCTGGGCATGGAATGACTCAGGATCTCGATCAAATTAATTTATTCAAACCTATTACAAAGTGGCAAGCAGTAGTTTCCCCTTGGAGGCGAATTCCAAGCTTGGTCCACTGGGCTTTTCGTGCAGCGACTTCTGGGAAACCTGGTCCCGTTTTACTTGATGTTCCCTCTGATGTTTTATTTGAAAAAAATGATATCTCCGAACTAACGATGCCAGTTTGTAAACCTGAAAATTATAGGTGCTTAGTTAATCCTGTAGCGTCACCTGCGCTAATTGAAAAAGCAGCTGATTTAATAGTAAAGGCAGAATATCCATTAATTCATGTAGGAGGAGGAGCCCTACGTGCAAATGCTAGCGAAGAAATTAAACAACTTGCAGAATATTTACAATGTCCAGTGACTAATACAGTATTTGCTCGTGGTGTTTTACCAGATGATCATCCCCTATTATTGTTACCTGCGGGTTACGGTGCGATTGCAGCTCAATCTGGCGCTGATCTAATTCTATTAATAGGGGGTCGGTTTGGTGATTTAGATTTCTGGGCTCGCCCACCTTTCTGGGGCGAATCAGAGTCACAAATGGTTATTCAGATTGACATTGACCCTGAAGTAATTGGATTAAATCGGCAAGTTGGATTAGGTCTTATTGGTGATGCAAAAAGTACAACCGATTTTCTTTTAAAATCAATAAAAACGCGAATTTCTAAACGCAGTCCTTCAGAGTGGCTTGTAGAATGTCATGGTGCTCAAGAAACTTGGTTAGCTGATTTTCTAAAACAAGGAAAATCTAACCAAGTACCTATTCACCCTCTCAGGGTTATAAAGGAGGTTAGGGACTTTTTCCCTCGTGATGCGATTTCCATTGTCGATGGAGGGAACACAGGAGTCTGGGCTCATTATTTAAATAGAATTTATGAACCGAATACATTCTTATGGCCAAGTGATTCAGGACACCTTGGAGTAGGAATTGGCTATGCGATTGGTGCGCAATTAGCAAAGCCTGATAAACAAGTTTATGCTATAATGGGTGATGGGTCATTTATGTTCAATGTCCAAGAATTGGAAACAGCACGACGATTAAAACTTCCTGTTGTTATTATCGTCATGAATGATCAGGCATATGGAATGATTAAAGCAGGTCAAAAAATGGTTTACAAACAACGGTATATTGGTGTTGACTTTTTTGATGTTAGATATGACAAGCTGGCCGAAGCAATGGGGTGTTTTGGAGTCCGTGTCACCCAACCAGAGGATATTCAACCCGCTTTAGAAAGAGCGTTCAAATCGGAAGTCCCAGCAATTCTTGACATTGTTGTTGACAGAGAGATTAACTTAGAGCCCCCTGATTTTGAAACACTAGCTGGTATTTGGTTGGAAGGATGTAATTTACCAGAGTAAAAAAAAAAAAGTGATGATTACAAATGAGGGCAGCTGTCTTACAGGAAAGTAAAGACATTGTTGTAAAAGAGGTACCTGATCCAGAAATGGGTAAACATGATGTGTTGATTCGTCCAAAATATTGCGGAATAAGTAGCAACGATTTGGGCTTTTATCAATATAGGAACGGAAGTGAAATAATACTAGGTCATGAATTTTCTGGGAAAATAGTTGATATCGGCCAAAAGGTCATGGGATGGGAAATTGGAGATCGAGTAGTTCCAAATTCTGTTATTCCTTGTAATCTGTGTAGTTTGTGCAAACAAGGCCGCCATAATTTATGTAACAATAAAAAGATGCCAGGAATAACCATAAATGGTGGATTTGCAGATTTAGTTATATTACCACAAACAGCATTATATAGAATTCCTGAAGAAGTGAGTTATGAAGAAGCAGCTGTAGTGGAGCCTTTAACTACAGTTTTACATGGATATAAACGGATCAGGGAACCGATTCTAGGTTCAAATGTTATCGTTCAAGGAGCAGGAGCAGTAGGACTATATTCTGTTCAAGTTGGGAAGCTTCAAGGGGCAAACTTAGTTGGGGTAATTGAAAAAAATAAGATACGAAGAAATCTCGCTGATTTATTGGGTGCTGATTTTGTAATTGATCCATCTCAAGAAGATGTTCAAGAAAGATTAGAATACTTTACAAACAGTAAGGGGATAGATATAGTTGTTGAGTGCACAG
Organism: Candidatus Heimdallarchaeota archaeon; assembly: GCA_020353515.1. Lineage (GTDB taxonomy): Archaea > Asgardarchaeota > Heimdallarchaeia > Hodarchaeales > Hodarchaeaceae > Hodarchaeum. Next base: position 3,514,281 of record CP070695.1, on the reverse strand, counting down.
GTGCCCCTGAGGCGATATCAGAATCCTTCACCTCACTAAATAAAGGAGGAAACTTTTTAGTTTTAGGTTTCTATGAACTTCCTGTAGAAGTCGACTTTTTAACAGCTGTTAAATATGAGTTGAAACTTTTATTTGCTTATTGTGGTTATACAGAGTTTGAAACAGCTCTGCAACTCATTGCAAAGAAACGAGTTCAAGTTAAACCAATGATATCCCATATAATCAAATTAGAAGATATAGTAGACAAGGGTTTTGAAGCAATCTTGCATCCTAATTCAATCACAGTGAAAGTTTTGGTAGAACTTGAAAAATAATATCAATAAGTAAAAGAAAAAATAGCCTTAATAACTCTAAACCGTTCCTTATTCATTGAATATTTAATTCCTCTCTTATAATTCTTAGGAAAGTCGAATTTGTGAGTAATCATCCATGATACATCGACTTCCCCAGAAGACATTAATTCTAAAGCAATATCGAAAGCGTGTGCTTTATCATCTTCCCTTTCTAATGTTGACCCAAATGATCCGATAACTTTTAGTTCTCTAAACCAAATTAATGACCAATCTACGTTGATCTGATGAGGATTACCTATTAAAATCATTTTTCCTCCTGATTTTGTAAAGCGTAAAGCGTCTTCAATAGTGCTTGGTATTCCAACGCACTCAAATACCATATCAGCACCTCCTCCAACGATTAGCTCTTTTTTCTCTAATATGGGTTTGTAAATTCGAGCTTTGAAATGTTTGGCAAATTCTTGATAATAACCTTTTTTGACGCAAATAAATGAATTTGCTCCAGCTTTTTCTAAAGCTAATTTTCCTTGATATTCTCTTTTATCAATTGCTATTATCTTTGCTTTGCTTCCTAATGATCTGAGGGCTATTATAACCATCAAACCAATAACACCTGTTCCAATAACGATGACAGTTTCATTATCCTTAGGAAAATGTTGTAATACAGCATGAATTCCGATTGAAAATGGTTCAACTAAGACTGCATTCTCATCTGTGACATTATCAGGGACAGTGTGAATTTGAGATCCATGTGCCAAGTAATATTGACTAAAAGTACCACCAGTATCTCGACACCAACCTATATCGAAAGCAGGACTAAGGTTCCCTCTATCAAAATTCTCACAGCAAACTGTATCTCCTTTTTCACAATTTTGGCAAACAGGTTTAATACCCCTTGGTATACAGGACAGAATGGGATCTATAACAACCCGATCTCCAATATTTACATTTTTTACATTAGAGCCTATCTCTTTAACTATTCCTACATTTTCGTGACCAAGAACTGCAGGGAAAGAACATAACGGTTCTAAAAGAGGACTTTCCTGTAATAGAATCGTGTTAACATCAGAACCACATATTCCAGCAAATTTTGTTTCTATTTTCACCCAATCTTTTCGCACAACTGGTTCTGGAATATCATCTAATTTTGTAGGGGGAAAAAAACTTAAATAGGCAGATTTGGTTATTTTTCCAAGTAATTTTGTAGTAATATATCTAGGAATACTTGCATGAAACCTAAGAGCTTTCATACACAATTGATCACCCAAACTCTTAATTAAATTATTTGTTGATAATTGGTACAAATATTTTTGATCAAACTGAATTCGAAAAAGTAACTCAACTAGATGTGAGAGGATTTCAATTTGGATACAAATTTTCACCATATAGGGGTAGTTGTGCATAATTTAGAATTAGCTATCTCAAAATATTGTAATGCATTCGGACAGAATAGTGACAAGATAAAGATCCATACACAATATTATGCAACAGGGAAAGAAGTAGAGGAATTCAAATATGCTTTTATTCCCCTTGGAAATAACTGCTATATCGAACTTGTCTCTCCTCTGACTGATGGCCCGACTAAGAGATATTTAGAGAAAAAAGGTGAAGGCTTATTCCATATCGCCTTTGAATCAACTGATATTTTACGTACAATAGAAGAATTTGAAAAAGCAGGATTTCCTCTAGCTGGAAGAACTCCCACTCAAGATGTTCTTTCAGTTTTTTTTCACCCGAAATCTACTCACGGAGTTCTTATCCAATTGTTAAAAAAGGACATTCTTCTGCCTAATGGGGCACCTAATTTGGATATTATTAGCCAAACTTAACAAACTCCGAGCTAAATTAGGAAAAAGAGCGAATGATAGTGAATGAGTGGACTAAATGTTTAAAGCATATAACAAAAGAATCTCATAAATGGCCAGAGTTATATAACTTTTTCAGCCTAACATTTAGTATTTTATTTCTGTTTCCAAGTTTAAATCAGTTCCTTTTCGTAGACAAAGAAACTTATCTAGTCCAGTTAGCTAAAAGATCAAATTATTGGGAAATAAAATGGCTTAAACATTATTTTGAGTTTCGAATGAATGAATCATTTCTAAGCTATTTAAATCAGGATGATTGGTGGTGGATTTTTTTAAAGAGAATTGAGGACGACAAGAACCATCTTGAGCCTTATATCTTTTCAAATTTTCATGAAAATCTGAGAAAACCAAATGAACGAAAAAAATCTGGAATATTTTTTACTCCCTTGAATCAAATTAAGGTAATATGTCGTTATGCTTTGTTTTCATTTCTCAGTAACAGAAAGGATATTGCTCTAGATGATAAATCTCTTCACGAACTCAGTTTTAGAGGTAAATATCCTGTAAATTATCAGTTCATAGATAATTATCAAATTGTTGATAGAATAGCGAGTATTAGGATTTTAGATCCAAGCTGTGGAACAGGAATGTTTCTTGCAGAAATGAGTAGACTCCTATTATCCATTATACTTGCTAATCCAATAAATGTTAATATATCACCAGAAGAAAAGATAGAAATTATGAATACTTTATTCTCACGCCTTTATGGATATGATATTGACTCTCGTATTGTCAAGTGTGCTAAGATTATACTCCTACACCAATATCTGAAATATATTCCAAACGAGACATTTTCAGAAAAAAAACTGAATTCTTTAATCAAAAAATTCCAAATCTTCGAAACTGATTTTCTTAGTGATGATAAATCCTCTCATCACAAATTTCACATTATAATTGGAAATCCTCCTTATGTTCGACATCATGGAATTAAAAATACTTCTATTAAAACTACAAAGGATATTTCAAAGTTTTTCAAATATTTATTTTCAGAAATATCACTCAAATGGGATAAAAAAGCAGACTTATATATCTATTTTTGGTTAAAAGCTATTACGCAAGTTGTTGGAGGAGGTACAATCGCATTTGTCTTATCTCGAGCTTGGTTGTCTTCTCGATATACAAATCCACTTAAACAAATCTTTCTAACATCTTTTTGTTTAGATCTCATTTTAGAGTTACCGTTTGAAGTTTGGGATAATGCAGAAATTCGAACTCATATTGTTATCGGACACAGGATTCATAAAAAAGCTGAACTTAAAAATACAACCATAATTGTATGGAAAAACTCTCTAAAGTCTTTATTACAGTTTGGGATACATAATTTCACAAAGGATTTAGAAAAGCTTTCTTTTAAGCCTGCTAATATCCGATTTGAGATACAAACAAAGGAAACTGATTTATATAGAATTTCTCTAATTTCTGATTTAACTCCTTTAATGATGAATTCAAGGAAACTTTTTCCTTTTTTAAGATTAGATTATCTTACAATGTCTTCTTATCTTATAAAACTACTAAAAGATAAAAAAGATCAATTTTGTTTGTTAAAAGATCTTGGAAAGCTAGAAATGGGATCAACCACGGGAGCTAATCGGTTTTTTTACTTTACCAAGAAATTGAAGAAGCAATTTAACTTTCCAAAAGAGAACCTATATCTTATGACAAAATCCCCTAAAGAATGGGGTACAATCTTCTCTCCATCCAAAGAATTAGGATATTTCCTTCACATTCCTAGAAAACTTACAGAAGATAGTCCAAATGAACTACAAGATTATATCAATAAAAATCAGGATGACATATTAAAACGTCCATATTTTAAGAATAGAACAAAGGAGAATTGGTATCAGGTACCATTAATACAACCAGAGATATTAATACCGAATATGAGTTTTAAACGATCTTTTGTTATCTATAATTCTGATGAACTCCATATTGATAAGCAATGGATTGGTTTTTGGGCAAACAACAAGGATTGGTTATTTCCTCTTCTTGGTTTCTTAAATTCAACTCTAGGGATATTACTTAGGGAAATACAGGGTACAAGAACCCTCGGACTTGGGTCGCTTAAACTCTCCCTGCAAGAATGTCAAAATTTACTGGTATTAAATCCCAGAAAACTTTCTAAAAACCATATTAATCAATTTCAAGCTTGTATTTCTAGTCATAAAGAAACAAAAATAGAATCAATCCTTACAACAAAAAAATTAATTTCAGATTATTCAAAATTTGTGAACCAACTTGATCATCTTGTTCTTATAGAGTGTCTAGGAATGAACTCTAGAGATGTAACAAAAATTCACGAAATTTTACAGTTCGAATTATATTGGCGATTTGCAAAAGAAAAAACTAGAAAAAAATAGGAGTAAGGAGTTTACCAATGAAAAAGCATGTCATTTTTCACCAAGACTACTATAAGGTTTATACTTCTGATCCAGCTGCGGATTCAGGCCGTATGGAAGCTATCGTGGAGGACTTGCACGATTATAATTTAAAAAGTCCTAAACCAGCGATAGATAATGATATTTTATTAGTTCATACAGAAAATCATCTTTTACGTGTGAAAAACTCTCGAGTTTATGCTATAGCATTACTAGCAGCTGGAGGTGCAATCTTAGCTAGTGATTACGCTTGTAATCATAATGAACCAATGTTTGCTTTGATACGACCACCAGGACATCATGCCAGTCCTGAAGGATTTTGGGGATTTTGTTATTTCAATAACATCGCTATTGCAATCAAAAGACTTATATCAGAGAATCAAATATCTAAAGCAGTAATTATTGATTTTGATCTACATTTTGGAGATGGAACACATAATACTTTTCGTAATTCGCAAAATGTGGAATATTATCATGTAGAAGGGAGGTCACGAGATCAATTTGTTCAAAATGTGAGGAGATTTCTTTCTGACCTCTCTGAAGTTGATATAATTGGAGTATCAGCTGGTTTTGATAGGCATGAAAAAGATTGGGGGGGATTATTAACGACGGAAGATTATAAATCAATCGGTAAAATTATCCGCGAATATTCTGAAGATCAAGGCTCATGTAGGCGATTTGGAGTGTTAGAGGGAGGATATAATCATTATGTTCTCGGAAAAAATGTACGGGCGTTTCTTGACGGTTTTTATTAATTTTTACTTTGATCGGCTATCCCAATGGTTAAAGAAAGAATGATTACATTTGGAGCTGGATATAAACTATGATTGAGACTATTTTTTCGAGATAACAAAAGCTGATTTTTCCTATTATGATGATGAAAAGGTAGATATTTTTAATGAAAGGAGTAATAAAGGTCTTTTTAATCGATGATTCAGCAGTTATTAGACATCAAATAACCAAAATGATCATTGATAGTCAAAGAAACATAGAAGTCATCGGGGGAGCTCCAAATGGTAAAATAGCTTTAATGAAAATGGCTTTACCCAAATATTCCCCTGATGTTGTACTTGTTGATGCTATAATGCCTGAAATGGACGGTTTCGAGACCATTAAGCACATTATGGATCGATTTCCTACTCCAGTAATCATGATTTCTGGCCTATCAAAAAGAGAAGTGAATCGTTCTCTTTCTAACATAGGTATGTCAGTTTTTGAGTCTGGTGGAGTAGAATTTGTTAAAAAACCAGATCCAATGGTTCTAAATGATGTTAATCGGTTTAAAAGAGAATTATTCTACAAAATTTCTAACCTTTCTCAAATAGATTTAGCTCGTGCCTATGCAGGTTTTGATTTCAAAACTTTTTTACAAGAAGAAGAAACAAAACCTACTGTAGAAGCAAAGTCTGAAGTAATATCAGAACAATTTAGTGATTTATTATTAGTAATAGGAGCTTCGACGGGGGGTCCTCGTGCAATTTCGTTAATACTTTCAAAAATTCCAGTCAAATCTCCACCAATTATAGTAGTACAACATATGCCAGAACAAATGGTAGATCCTTGGGTGAAAAGATTACAGAGTTTATATCCTCATCTTATTATCAAAATTCCAAATAATAAAGAAAAAATCTTACCAAATCGTGTCTATATAGCCCCTGGTGGAAAACATTGTGGTATTAATAGAGATAAGACCTTTCGTCTATTCATTGATGAAAGGATAAATTTTGTCATACCTGCTATTGATGTTACTTTTGTTGATGCTGCTAGGGTATATAAAAAAAATGTTCTTGGTATTGTTCTTACTGGGATGGGAAAAGATGGATTTTTAGGTGCAGAGAAGATTAAGTCTGTCGGGGGAAAAATATTTGCTGAGCATGAATCTACCTGTGTTATTCCATCCATGCCAAAAGCGATTATCGAAGGAAAATATGCTGATGAAATCATACCATTACATAAAATCCCGATATTAATTCACAAACATGGTTGGATTTAAGCTTAAAACTTCCTAACTAAACTATAAATTAACCACAGAAGGATGTAGTTTCTTTTTGTTATATATGGAGTGAATTTTAATCTTAATTATTCAAACATTGTCAATTTAATTTTAATTTTCAGTATTTATCGATATTTTTAGTGACTCGTTCTAATAAATGGAGTAAGGATTATTTGTGAATGTTTTTATATAGTAATACAATTCATATTATTGTACAAGCATTATCAAATACCTTTATAGTTTATATATATAAAAAACCTATGTGAGAAGAAATTTTGTTGTAAAATTTACAATAGGTGTTTTCTATCCTGAATAAATAGATAAAACTAGACAATTAAACCACTAAATCTAGATTACAATCGATTAAATATAAATATCTACAATCCAAGATGAAATAATGTCGCGGTGAAAAAAATATCAGCCGAAAAATTACTTGGGGATGTAAATGATAAGCAAACGGAGGAAGCGGACGTCAAGGTATCTGTACATGAAATTTTACTTCTAAATAAGAGTAGTGGTCTTCCTATTTTCTCCAGGGTTTATAAAAAGACTTCTGGTAAAGATCCAACACTGATTGCTGGTTTGATGGCCGCTATTGTTCAATTTGGAGAAATGATAGGAAATAATATGGAGTTAAATGATATTGGCACACGGGAAGGCACCAGAATATTCGTTAGAAGTCAGAAAGACTTAGCCTGCTTGTTGACAATTGGTAATTTTCCCCTAGACAGTGTAACATCAATGAAATCTGTTGAGATTGTAAATGAACTTTCTTCTCGTATATTTGAAACCATTCATATGATGCTCTCGGTACCTGTGTATGAGTCTAATTCTCCTCTCGATTCGGTTAATATCGTTGTTAGTGACAAAACTTTGGATGGGCCAAACATGTCAATTTTCCCTGAATTAGGCCAGATTATAGATAACGTTGTTTTAGAAACAACAACCCAATTTTATGAATACGAAGAAGAGGAAGATATAGATCTAGACGCGATGGTTGAAAAGGAGCTTTTTGCCATGGAAGAAACCGACTCGACATATCTCAAGTCAGAATATTCAGGAACTACTCAGGAGATCAAAAAAGAAAAATCAACTGAGTTAAGGAATTTCTTTTCTATCTTTTCAAGATTTACTGATACAAAAAGGTGATTTAAGGAATGACAACAGTAATGCAAGCTGAAAAAGTGAAAAATAGACATCTTATATTTCGAATTTCTAATGATCTTTATGGCATTGAAGTACATTATCTTAAGGAAGTATTCCAAACTAGGAATATTTTGAAGCTGCCTAGAACTTCCTCAGTCTTGGAAGGAATCGTTAATCTACGTGGATATATTGTTAGTATATTTAACCTCTCTGTACTCCTTTGGGGAAAAGACTCTCGTGAAAAGGATGAAATATCAAGTAATACTAATTCTAATGTTATTTTATTGGTAACAATTAAAGACCAAGATATTGGTATTTTAGTAGATCAGATCCATCAATTAGATACAATTACAGAATTTAAATCAGCAAATAATTCATATTTCCAAGGAAAAGAATTGTTAAATCCATCTCTAGTTTCTAAAATTGGATTACTAAAAAATGGGCAGACTATTTTCATTTTAGATTTAGAGGGACTCTTAGGAGATTTTGTTACTTCAAAAACTTCGGGAAGAAAAATGACTAGTGATGAAGATTTCGATTTTGATTTTGATCAATACACCTTACCTGATCCCGATGAAGCATCAGAGAAATCCTCATCAGATAAATCAGCCAATTTTGATATGGATCAACTAAATCTACCAGATAATCTTCAAACTGATGAATTTGATCAAAGGCTTCTTAATAAGGTTGATGCTGATACCAAGGGAGGTGATGAAAACTTATCAAAAGACAATTCTGAAACAAAGAAAGTAAAAAAGACCAAAAAGTTAACTAAAAAGAAAGATGAGGCCAAAATCGAAAAAGATTCCAGAGAAGGGGATAAATCAAAAGGAAAAGAGGAAACAAAAGGGACAGAAAAGGCTAAAGTGACCAAGAAATCCAAAAAAGGAAACAAAAGCGAAGAGAATGAATAAGAATAGATAAAGAAACCCATGAGTAGTATAGAAGGAAAATATCACAAAGGGGTGAAGATAATTTTAAAAACAAAAAAAATCAAGAAAACTTCAAGGAATCAACAAGAAGATAATCTCCTCCTTTTCACCTTACTTGATAACAACTATGCACTTTTTAGTTCATCTGTAATCCAAATCCTTCAAACACTACCAATCACACCAGTGGCTAATAGTGTTCCCTATTTTGTTGGTTCTACTACTTTTCGTGGTGAGATTGTTCCAGTCATTGATTTACAGTCCTTCTTTTATGGGGGATTACTAAATTTGTCAACAAGACGTTCCGAAAATCAAAATAATTACATTGCACTAGAACATACGGGGAAAATTGTTATTTTTCAGGTTGAAACTGTTCTAGGTTCTATAAAGAAACCTGAAGAATCAGAAGTAACAAATTTAGTGAATTTTGCTAATCCGGAAGAGAATTCTTATTTTGTTAAGGCATTTCTTTCTAATATAGATCAGATTATTGTCTTATTAGACGATAACCAAATCCTAGAGCGAGTTGTTTACGACCTTGAGAATACACAAACTCAGTTTGTGATTGAAAACCAAGCTCTCTTAGTTCCCATTGAGCTACTAGGGGTTCCTGAAGAATATAATATCGATCTCCGTCAAAAACTTTCTGTACCAGTACCAAGTGCGACAGATAGAGGTTTCCAAAGAGCCTTGAAGGATACCAAAAAAACCACAAATACTGCAACATTGGTTTCGGTTCAGGAACTAGACATACTAATCCCAAACAATCGTATAATAGAGATTTTTAATGTTCAAAGCGTTACCAAGGTACCAAATGCACCAAAAGCTGTTGTAGGTACAATTAATTTCCGTGGTAAAGTCATTAGTGTTTTAGATCTTACTGAAATATTAGTACCTTCCTCTAGTGAAAGGAAGAAAATAGTAAGAAAACAAGATGATGTTCAAGCAATCATTCTTGAATCCATAGACCAACAGGTTGCCATCATTGTTGATGAGTTCCATGAAATAGTAGAAATGATCGAAACTGATCTACATCCTGCTGTTGGGCCTACGAAAGAGAAGGATCTCACGTATTATTTCCAAGGGGTCATGTTAGACCGCTCAGGAAACATTATATTAGTCTTAAATGTCAACTATTTTTTTCAGGCTATTTCTGATCTTTCTGTAATTAACTATGAAAAACCAGTAATCTTCTTTACTATCTACAATGCTGAAGACATCTTGAAGTCGAGAGCTATTAAGCAATCATCTTTGGATGAAAATGCTCTTGTGTTAATCACATTATTGGATATCATTTATGCGATAAAGTGCTCTTGTGTGATCGAGATCCTACAAACATTGACAATCACACCAATCGCTAATAGTGCTCCTTATTTCGTGGGTTCTACCACTTTTCGTGGCGAAATTGTTCCAGTTATCGATTTGCACTCTTTCTTCTATGGTGAACTATTGAGTTCAACAACGAAACAGATCCAAAAGCCGAAAAATTACATTGTAGGGGAGAATAAGGGGAAGTTTATAATTTTTCAGGTTGAGTCGGTCTTAGGATCCATCAGTAAACCTGAAGAATCAGAATTAACTAGTTTAGTCAATTCGACAAATACTAATGAAGTCTCATTTTTTCCAGGTGCATTTCTATACAATGATCAAATAGTAGTCCAGCTTGACCACCAAGAAATTCTCAATCGGATCGTTTATGAACTTGAACAAATGCAAACCCAATTTACTGTGGAAAATCAGACTCTTTTAGTTCCATTTAAGTCACTTGACACTTCTGAAGAATTAAATATTAATCTCAAACAAAATATCCCAGTTCAGAGGTCAATTATAGAATTAAAACCAAAACAAGTTGTAAGTTCTTCTCACAATCTTAAACACAAAGGAACACTGGTTTCAGTTGGAAATTTAAACATCTTGGTTCCAAACATATATATTAGTGAGATCTTCAATATTACTAGCACTACAAAGGTACCTAACGCGCCTAAAGCAATTATTGGATCAACAAATTACAGGGGAAGCGTGATCTCTGTCCTGAATTTAGCTGAGGTACTAAAATCGAATTCAACACCCACACCTCTGACTTCAAATGAGGTTCTGATCCTTGAGGTTAAAGATCAACATATCGCTCTCTTTACCGATAAAATTCTATCAATAATCGAAATCGATGAGAATTCTCTTCGACCTATCCTTTCATCGGCTGAGGGAGATTTTCCACTCCATATCATACAAGGTTTAATGCTTACTCCATCAGAACAGATTATTTTGATATTAAATGCTGAATATCTATTCCATATAGCTAATAATCCTATTTTATTAGAACAAGAAAGTGACCAGATCCTATACTTCAAGAATCCTGTTCAAGAATCCATCCATCAAAGTTATGATATAATACAAGAAGGATACTTATTTGAGGATAAAGGACATATCTTCTTGCTAAATTCCCAAAATGTTATCCAAGTCATTGAGGAGAACTCCTTTTTATTCAAAGAGTTTCCCCATGATGCAATCAAAGGGGCAACTATACATACTAATATTGTTCCACTTATTGATTTCAACACTATTTTAAGAGAAAAGAATGGTAACAATGCGAAAAAATCAGTTGGAATTCTAATAAATGACCCTAAGAGTAATACAGAAGCTGTTCTCCTAGTCGATAACATTTTGGATAAAATTACAATTGAAAATTGTGAAATCTACCAAAACAGTTTAGGGCTTTCAAGAAATACCCTTTCACCAATCATTTCTGGATTTTTTTCATACAACGGTGCACTTGGTATGATAATGAATCCAGATTCTCTATATATGAAAATTAGAGCAGTTCTTCAGAATACATTATCATTAAAAGATACAAAAGAATTTTCTTCAACCCTTCTTCCTAAAGAGGTTAAATTTCTTGAGGAAGTTAAATCTAAGCGCAAAGATCTCGAATTACTGTTATTCTATAGGCACGAAGGTATTCGTTTAGACTATTTTGTTTTTAAATTACAACATTATACCCTCTCAATTGACGTTACTTTCGTTAGAAGAGTTTTAAGTTCATTAAATTGGAAAAAGATAGATACTACGTTTTTTCCAATAATCGGTATTGCTGAGGAAAACAATAGCACACTTCCTGTCATTGATTTATCAGCGTTAGTCTTTAACTCTCAGAATCAGACAGAGTATCAAGACAACAGCTTTCTCTTTTTACTAGAGTTTGAGAATCTCTCATTCTTAGTTCCTGCAGATGATATCGAAGGTGTAATAACAAAGTTCAAAGAAGAGTTAATTCCTTGTGAGGACTCAAATATCTTTTTGGAGGGTAAAAAAACTTGTAAACATGTATTTTCTTACGAAAAAATCTTATCTACAATACATGTTATTGAAAATGAGTTTCTAGAAGAGATAATATCAAAAAAGAATATTAAAACACTACTAAAAAGGATGAAAAAAGAACAAAGAAAAGAAAAGGATTGAATAACTATGGCAAAAGTATTGATTGTAGATGATTCGAAATATCTACGGTTGATGATTCGAAAAATACTGAAAAAGCACGGTCATACAGTTGTTGCAGAGGCAGAAACAGGGATCGAAGCTATTGACCATTACAAGCAATTCATGCCAAATGTCGTGACAATGGACGTTGTTATGCCAAAGATGAATGGGTTAATGGCTGTCAAAGAAATCATGGAAATGGATCCAGAGGCAAGAATCGTAATAGTAACTGCGCTAGGACATGAACCCCTTGTCCGACAAGCTTTGAAAATTGGTGCAAAGGACTTTGTTATTAAACCATTCAAAGTTGACCAATTAGTCCAAGCAATTGAAGGAGCGCTAAATTAGGTATTCTGGGAATTTCCCAGCATTTATTGACCAGTAGATTTTTTGAATGAGGTCGTGGAATAATTGAGTGAATTTGAATCAGAAGAATTCAAAAAAGTCATGATCCTCGAACTAACAGAAAGAATCGAGGAATTGAATTCAGGTTTGTTGGTTCTTGAAAAGGATCCAACAAAGAAAGAAGCATATGAAGTTATACTTAGAGTGCTTCATAATCTTAAGGGTCTTTTCTCTTTATCAGGATATCCGAAGATTAGTTCGCTTACTCATAGTATGGAAAATCTTGTTACTGATGCAGAGGAAACAAATATTTCAAACGTATTAAAACTGTTGTTTACATATGTCGATGAACTAGAGAGATTTTCTAAATCCTTAAAAGGTGGGAAAACTCCCGAAGCTCTCCACTTTGATGAATTGACCCAGCAAATGGCTTCGATTGATGAATTCATGATAAATTTGGGGAGTAAACTTCAAATTAGGGTTTTTTACAGTCCAGATTGTAAAGTAGTCAGTGCTAGGAGTCTAGTTCTTGTCAAAAAGCTCCAGGAAAAGTCAAGTGTAAATAGTACTATACCTCCCCTTGAAGAAATTGAAGCAGGAGCTTCATTTAAAGAATTAATTATTGAGATAACTACACAAGAAGATGAAGAGGTTATTAATCAGATCGTCGAAGAAGCGCCTGATGTTGTTTCTGTCAATGTATCACGTATTTTAGAATCAGTTACAACTACTGAAAAATCTGGAGGGATAGAAGAATCTCAAGAAGCACTAACTGTCAGAGTCAATCTTGAAGACTTGGATCACATTATAAGGTTATTAGGTGATCTGGTGGTTTCTGGTCAATTCATCAGAGAGATTGGGGAGCAACAAGCCTACTCTAGGTCATTTAAGGAGAACTTATCTAACTTTGAAAGAACAATAGCTAACATCCAAGACCTCGTTATAAGAATGCGTTTGGTTCCTTTAGAGACAATACTCACACGCTACCCACGAATGATTCGTGATTTAAGCCAAAAAGAAGGAAAACATGTCGATTTCATTGTTACTGGGAGAAATATTGGAGTTGATCGCTCAGTGATTGAGAAACTAGTTGATCCACTTAACCATTTGCTTAGAAATGCACTCAGTCATGGGATAGAAATACCTGAAGAAAGAGTCAAAAAGAATAAGGAACCAATGGGAATGATAAAGCTTACAGTGACTCATGAACGTTCTGATATAATCATCGAAGTGCGAGACAATGGTCGTGGAATTGATTATGAGAAAATTCGTGAAAAAGCAGAAAAGAAAGGATTAGTTATTCCAGGAGCTATATTGACAAAAAACGATTTACATTCACTATTATTTGACAGTAGTTTCACAACTGCAGAAGAAACGACTGAAATTTCTGGTAGAGGAGTTGGACTCAGTGTTGTAAAATCCACTATGGAGTCTGTTGGTGGAAATATTGAGGTTGATTCGGAACCAGGAAAATTTACCTCCTTCCGACTCGTTATACCATTATCAGTAGCTATTACAAAAGTATTGATGTTATCAGTTAAAAAGTATCAATTTGCAATCCCTATGGCCAATATTGAACAAATCCTTTCTGTTCCAGTTCGTAAAATTCTAATTGATCCAGAAACCACCTCAAAATCCATTATTGTTGATAACACATCAGTTCCTATCATTGACTTACGTGAACGTTTGAAGTTTCATTCATTACAAATTGAGTCTGAAATTGAAACTGGTCATAAAGATGTACAGAAAGAAATAGTGGTTCTATGGCGAAAAGGGAATCGTAGTTTAGGATTCCTAGTAAATGAATTATTGGGAGAACGTGAAGTAGTTATGAAACCCATTCAAAACTTCCTCAGCCAAATAGGCGCGTTCTCAAGTGCAACCGTGTTAGAAGGAGGCAAAGTAGTGTTAATAATCGATCCAATGAATTTCTTGGAGGCAAAAGTACATGCATGATACAGATTTTCAAATGGAGAAATTATCAGATTTTCACCTTGATGCTCTTCAAGAAGTTGGAAACATAGGCGCAGGGCACGCAGCAATTGCCCTGACTCAATTTCTAAATCGGTCAACATATATGAGTATTCCTAAAGTAGCTCTAAAACAATTACAAGATATCCCTGGGATTATAGGAATGCCAATCGATCAAGAATTAGCAATAATATCTTCTGTTACTGTTAGTGATCTATTATACACCATCTTAGTCTTTTTTGACTGGGAAAGCGTTAAAAAAATTATAGATCTAATGACTTCTCAACAAACAGACGAGATTCACGATATTAGAGGATTACCTCCATTATTTCGCTCATTAATCAAAGAGACTGGTTCTATACTCTCATTAAAATATATTGAAGCTCTAAATTATTTTCTAAAAGCGAATTCTTTCCCCTCACCGCCTAAACTTCGTATTGGTACCTTGGTATCTTGTGCCGAACATGAATTAGATGATATTCGAAAGAATGTGAAATCAGTCTTGTTTATCGAATGTGATGTATTTACTTCTGAGAGAAATATCGCTGTAGATTTAGCTATTGTCCCCCACTTAGAGACATTTGAAGAATTCATGAAATCTCTGTTTGGTGAAGAAAGCTCAATAATATAAAGGCCTTAAATGAGTTGAAATTTAAAAAAAAGACTGGTCTAAGCCATTATATTATTTTTCCTACTTCAATTTTTTTTTTAGTAGTGTTTAAATCCGGTTTTTGGATGTACTTCAGAGTAAATCTCTAAGAAATCAAGAAGCCAAGGAAATGACATAATGCAAAACGATTATAAGAAGTTCCAGATAAGTTTAGAATCAGATGAAGGATTCGAGGATCTTATCAAATTCGTTATGCAAAACACTGGTGATGCGCTTTGGGATGAGGGAAAAATCAAGAAAAGACTGTTACGGTTGAAAAGAGAACTGGGTTTTAAGAGCTATACTGAACTACTTGAACACGTCGAAAAGAATCAGGAATCCTCTGAAAAATTATTTTCAATGTTGGAGGGGGAACATAAACACCACCTTTCACCTTTACATCCTAAAAGACAAAGAAAAAGCCTTAATAACTTCGTTAATGTGACTTCAGAAAAAGAAAAAAAGAAAAAAAGACGTAAAAGGATAGATCTGAAAAAAATACAAGTAATTTTTAAGGTTAAAGACCCTACTGACCAACAACATCTTCCATTGGTAATGGATTTCCTTTCAAAGAAGAAAATTAATTATCAAGCATATAAAGAAAACTATTTTCTAAGACGATTGCATTTTCGCATGAGGAAGGTAAAAACACCATCTTATTTTGATTATCGGAAATTTTTAGAGCATAATCCAAATGAACTTAATGTACTTGTTGATTGTTTATCAGTCAACGTAACTCGATTTTTTCGCGACAAAGAACTTTTTGATGTTCTAGAGAATGAAATTCTACCTCATATTTTGAATAGAACTAAAAAAGTTCGGATTTGGAGTGCGGGTTGTGCTATCGGTCCAGAACCTTATAGTATTGCTATCATGATTAAAAAGCAAAACAGGAAATCAAAGGAGAAAAATATTCACATTCTTGCGACGGATATTTCACAAGATTTTTTATCGCAAGCTAAAGAAGCACAGTACACAAAAGATTATTTCGATGAAATGAATCCATCAGTAATTCGAAATTTCTTTAGACTTATAAATCAAGATGAGTATGAACTATCTCCTCAAATTAAAAACTTAGTAACCTTTAAAAGACATGATCTCCGAACTCCTCCTCCAGCTAAAGATTTCGATTTAATTATGTGTAGAAATGTTCTGATATATTTTTCAAAACCTCAAAGTATTTCACTTTTTCAACGATTTCATTCCGTTCTAAAAACCCGTGGATTCCTAGTGCTTGGGAAGTGTGAGCTCCTTCCTTCGGAAGTTAAAGATAAGTTTGAAGTCATTAATGCTCACAATAGGATATACCAACGAAAAAATTAGAAGAAAAAATTCCACTTAGATCCAACCTAATCCTCTGATTGATGTTGGGATTTTGTGCAAAGGTGAAATTCTATCTGCAAGCTCCCCTTCAATTACAGCCTTTGGCATTGAAGGAATTATACTAGTGGATTCATCCTCAGCTATTATTTTGCCACCTGAATCTTTGATAATACGTGCTCCTCGACAGCCATCTTGCCCCATACCTGTAAGTATAATCCCAAGTGAATCCTTCCCAAAAACTTCTGCAACTGATTTAAAGGTGACATCAGCTGAAGGAATAACAAAATTCACTTTTTCTCCAGATTCAAGTTTTATTCTTTTATTGTGATTAACTAGACAGTGTTTTCCCGAAGGAGCGATATAAATATGATTTGGTCTTAGTAATACTCCATTATTCGCGACTTCAATCATTAAATTTGAGTACATCTTTTTCAATCTGGTTACCCACGGTTTAACCATACCTATTGGCATATGTTGAATAACAAGAATTGGAGGGAAATTATTGGGTAACATAGAAAATATCATCGAAATTGCACGAGGACCCCCCGTCGAAGCTCCAATAACGATTATCTTAGCACGATGTCTATTTAAAATGACTTGTGAAGGTTCCTTTATTAAAGGTTTTGCTATCGCTTCTTCTTTTACTAAGGATTCTATGTTGAAAATTGAGAAAATTTTTAAGAAATCAATTTTTGCTAGGTTTTCAATCTTAAGGATTAATTCATTTTTAAATCGTTCTTTATCATTAGGAATCCAAGGGTCTGGTTTTCTAACAAACTCTACAGTGCCAGATTCAAAAGCAGCTACTCCAAGTTCCGATAGTGCAACATCAATCTCCTTTTTCTTTTTCAAAGCAGAGATAACAATAACAGGAGTGGGAAACCGATCCATAATATGATTAATAGTCTCTATTCCATCCATCTCAGGCATAACAACATCTATTATTACAACATCAGCTTTATTTCTTGGTAGTATCATTTTTTCTAGTGCTATTCGCCCATTCATTGCGGTACCTACAACTATGATATTTTTCTCACTATTCATGATCATTTGTGAGATCTGTTGACGTACAATCGCTGAATCATCTATTAAGAAAACTCTGGTTACATTTTCCATCATTAGAAATTCCTTTCAATAAAGAGGGAATGTTAAAACCTTTATAGCATATTTTCAAGGCATAATGAAATATCTATAACCATACTCTGTGAAGTATTATGATAATCGAATAACGATGTTTCTCTATTAAGGTTTGTAAATTCTAAGATGAAGCAATTATTTTGGATGTATGAATTTTGAAAATTGGATCGAATAATCCCCATTCCGCCCTAAATCATTTGTTCCAAATGTTAAAGGTTAAATTATCTCTCTCCCTTTCAATTATTAGGCGAATTCATCTTGATTTCCTTTTCTAAAAGAGTAAAGAAATCTGTTATATCGATATTACCACCAGATAGTATTATACCTATTCGCTTTCCTTCAAGATAATCACTGTCGTCTTTTCTCATCTCAAAAATTCCAGCTAGGGGAACAGCTCCAGAAGGTTCTACCACCAGTTTCATACGTTCCCATATGAATCTCATTGATTTCAAAATTTGAAGTTCACTTACTGTTATTATCTCTGTTACATTACTCTTTATTATTTTGAATGTTATTTCTCCAAGTGAAGTTCGAAGACCATCAGCTATTGTATTAGGATTAATTGATGGGTACAACTTATTATCTGTAACTGAGCGAAATGCATCATCAGCATTTTTTGGTTCAACTCCAATAACTTTTGTTTTAGGACTGAAACCTTTTATTGCAATTGAAGTTCCGCTAATAAGTCCTCCCCCTCCAATTGGGGCAAGTACAATGTCGAGATTATCAATTTCATTAATTAGCTCATAAGCTGCGGTTCCTGCTCCGTAAATTGTGGGTAAGTAATTGTATGGATGAATTAAGAAAAATCCATTTTGTTCTATTAGGGAGTCTGTCATTTCTTGTCTATCAGCTGGATTATTTCCACATTCCACAATTGTTGCGCCATACTCACGAGTAGCTCCCTTTTTTATTTGAGGAGCATTTTTAGGCATAACAATGGTTGCTTTACATCCTAGCTCTCTTGATGCTAATGCAACAGCCTGGGCATGGTTTCCAGAAGAGTGAGCGATAATTCCTCTTTCTTTGATCTCTGAATCTAGTTGGAGTAACGAATTAAATGCTCCACGACATTTAAAAGCTCCTCCTCTTTGGAAGTTCTCACATTTAAAGAATAATTTGGCCCCTATCATTCTGTTCAAGGTACGAGAGGTCATAATTGGTGTTTTATTAACATAATTTTTGATTCTCTCATATGCTAATTTGATTTCTTCAGCCATTTCGATCACTTAGTAAGTAATTGTCTGATTAGAGCTCTTTAGATATACGTCTTACAATTTTGTGGTTAAATATTGTCTTTTTGTGCTTACGTATTTCTTCATCTCTTCGTAATTGATTAGTAACCTTTTGTATAATCTGCCAATTGGAAGAAATGACTAATGATAAGCGTTCCCGATCGGTTTCAGATTCCTGAAAAAGTATCAGATCCAGAAAGGACTCTATATCTATAGATTTCAAGTATTTTCCCACATTAACAGCTAAATTTGATGAAATCCCTAAAATTTCTGGAAAATACAAATCATAAACTAAATAATTCGCTAAATTAAGTAAATAATCTGTTCGCTTATCCTGAGCTAGTTTTCCACAAAGGTATGCCTGATTCAGAAAAAGGAGATAACTAGCAAGTGTTGAAAATTCTTGTTCAAAATCATGTGGATACTTGATAGGAATCAATTTAGTATAATATTTGTGAAGGTAAACCGTTAAATGACTAAAATTGAGAATATATCTCTTTAAAAGATAATTAATGAGATCAGAGTTTAATAAAATTAACATGGGGAAATAGTGGTATGAAGGATTAATTTCTAGAATTGAAACATTAGTACCAGGTACAATTTTTTCTGGTTTATAAGCAACCCGGAATCGATTACCAATAGCAGTGTTAACAAGTCGAGGTTCTCGAAAATAAATAGAAAATCTCTCATTTGTAGGATGAGGTTTTGACCATTGAAAATATTTAGGATTTAATGCGAATTTTGCAACACTCCGTCCTGAGTGTAAATAACATATTGGATATTTATCAGAAAATTCTGAACTCAAATCTTTTTTTAGAATTCGATGATCAATTCCGTAATCACCACTAACAACACCATCTAGGACTAATCCTTGACCTACAGTTTTGTCCCATAACTTGTTATAATAGATCATGAAACGATTATATTTTTTAAAAATACTAATCGGAACGGCCGATTCTGCATGAATATTCGGTCGAGGACTTATGGAAACTTCATAATCAGATTCAACTCTTTTAGTCAAGAATATGGAACACATTTCCAGAGTAACATCAGCGAACGCTGCTGATTCATCATTAATTTTCCAGATCATAGTTCTTTCTAACATGAATTCCCGAAGTGTTTCGAATTCCTCAACTCGCAGAATGGAAAAAGGCACAATCAAACCAAGTGTTCCGTTTTGTTTTAAAACAGTAATTGACCTTTCAATGAAAGCACTAGCGGCATTTAGGCTATATTTTTTTGGATTCTTACCTGAACATGCTTTATATATTAATTTAAGCATGGATTTCTCAATTTTGTTAAGAATTGACCTTCCATAGGGAGGATTTCCTATTACTACATCAAACCCACCTTTAAGAACCACTTCAGGAAAAGCTATGCTCCAATGGAATGGAGTAACTATTTCTAAATCTTTCATTTTTATTGGTGCTGGACGTGGATAGTTATATAGGCGTTTTCTCAACCAATTCTGATAAAAAGTATTTACAAGACGCAGAAGATTTTTCTCTGCTCTCTGAATTGCTTTTTGGTGTGAATTCTTTAAATGAGGCTTTTTTCTTGCCTCTTTTACCTGAAAACTTGTCTCTAGCCAATTCTCTTTCAAAACCAAGTCCTGTTGTTTTTTAAAATCTAGAAATCTATTAATTCGCTTCAAAGCTGTTGAATAATCCAAAGGATATTGAATTCTTTCTTTATAAAGACCAAATAGACTGTTACCAACACAAATATTTCTAAACAACCATGTGGGAAGTGAATCAATAGAATTTAAATTTAAATTTAGGATCCAAAATAATAGTCGGAATTTGGCAACAGTTAAACTGCTTTGAGAAAGATCAATACCATATATATTTCTATTTACAATCATATGTGGATGAATTTTGTACGATTCTTTCCTATTACATAGACGTCGAAAAATACTTTCAGCAGTGTAGACAAGAAAAGAACCAGTCCCGCAACTCGGATCCAATATTTTCAGACTTAGTTTCTTGGTTGTTTTTGAATGAGAGTTAATTGTAACATGGTGATCGAGACATTTATCAGTAATTTCACGAATTATTCGCCATGGAGTATAAAAGACCCCTTTATGTTTCCTTTTAGAAATTTTAGGAGTTAAACGAAAAAAATTCTCAAAATCATTTAGAACATTTTCATAAAAATATGATAAAAATCCTGGAGAATTTGGAGTTTCTTTCACAATATCATCAAAATCTTCAGCAAAAGTCCATTGTTGCTTTAACAGTAGCTCGATGAGTGTATCCCATTCTTTAGGTGATAAAGAATCCTTGAATTGGATCTCTTGATGAGATAATTCAAGCAATTCATTCAAAATAGGAGGAATTCCATTTGGGAATAGTTGTGAAGTTAGTAAATCATTTTGAAATAAGATTTCATGAATTGACTTTCTAGTTTTTTGTAAATTGATCAAAGAGTTCCCGTTTTCCTCAGTCTTACCATTACATGATATGAGAATAATAACACCCAGAAGTTTTATAAACAGGTTTAGCGCCATTTCATGAATTTCATGAGAGGATAATCCATAAGATTTACCCCTGATAAGAAATTTTTCATAATATGGCTTCAAACTAGAATATAACTGGTTCATACCTGCTGACTCAAGTTATTCTTCTTTAGATGATTTTATACTCGTAATATACTCTATAGATAATTAGTACTTCTTACTAATTGTTAAAAACTTTTTACTAAAAATATCTAAAAAGACCTTTTACAAAAAAAATCCTGGTCGGGTTTCTTTAAATGTTGGTAAAGGATCGTTTACCAAAAGAAATAATCAACGTTTGCCAAATACTAACTAACCATGGATTCCAAGCTTTTATTGTTGGTGGATCCATTCGTGACATAATTCAGGGGGATATTACCCCCGAAGATTGGGATATAGCAACGGATGCCAGACCTTCTGAAGTAACCAATCTTTTTAATAAAAATTTTCGCGTTATACCTACAGGAATTATACATGGAACGGTCACTATCCTATATAATGATATAGCAATTGAAGTAACGACTTTTAGAAAGGAAGGAGATTATATAGATGGCCGAAGACCTGTAGAGGTTCATTTTGTGAAAGATATCATTGAAGATTTATCTCGACGTGATCTCACAATAAATGCTATTGCATATGATCCTATTAGTGGTGTAATTTCAGACCCCTTTAATGGTATTGATGATATAAAAACAAAAACCATTAGAATGGTATGCGATCCACATGACCGTTTACAGGAAGATGGACTCCGTTTGCTCAGAATTTTTAGATTTGTGTCCCAACTAGGATTTGATATTGAGCAGAAAACCCTTAATGCAATTCCTCACCATTTTGAAGTGTTTGAAAAGGTAGCTAAGGAGCGAATACACACAGAATTTCAGAAATTATTACACGGAGCTTTTTTTCAGAAATCTATCTTGCTATTAGAAGAAAGTGGGTTATTATATCAACTAATTCCTGAATTCAGTTTTGATGAATTCCAAAATATTCTTCCTGAACTCAAGACAAACAGAATAAAGCTAACCATGAAAATCATTTCTAAACTTCCAAAGGAATCCTCACCTAGATTACGCTTCGCTACATTGATTCATCAATTACCTATATTAGAGAAAACATCAAAGAAAATTTTCCCTCCATTCCAAGAAGTCTGCATTCAAGAGCTTATGAAACGAATGAAATTTTCTAATAAAGAAATAACAAATGTAACACATATCTTATCAATACACTTACTTCCTCTTCCTTATTCTATAATGGAAAAAACTGAAGATAGAAATTATTCTATAAGAAAATTTCAACATTCAATCAAACCAGATTATTTATCCGATTACATAATGTTTTATGAAGCTAAAGAAAAAGTAGTACGTAAAGGAAAACGATTAACAAAGGAACTCAAATCAGATATTCTAGAAAGAGCTAAGATACACCCTCCCATCGAACTAGACACTCTTGTAGTGAATGGTGATGATATTATTCAATATCTAGAGATAAATAAGAAGTATGCTTCTCAAAGAGAGTTTATTGGATTTTGTTTGGAAATTCTTCGTGAAAGAGTCGAAATTAATCCTCAAATCAACCAAAAACGCACTCTCTTCCCTATCTTTGACAATCTAAAAAGAATATTATCTCAATGCACAACGCGCATCACACGAAAAGTACGTGTAGTTTCAACAGATCACATCAGAAAACTATATCGTAATGGTTCACCAGAGTATATAAGATGGGAGAATGAACATACTTACTCTTTGGCTAAATGGCTTGTTCTTTGTCTTCTTCGAAAAAATTTCATTGTGATTTTTGATGGTACAAATTTTAATATGCCTGCTCATCCAAATCACAGAGAGTCATTAGGCGATAAATTTAGAAAATATCGGCCATTATACATTAATATGAATGCCACAGAGGACGAGGTTAAGCTTAACTTATACGCTCGTGACCAAGAGAAGTCATCTATTAAAAAGAGTGATGCTGATCTTTCCATTTTTCGACGCTATCAGGATTTACTTCAGACTTATCCAAAAGCTCTATCAACACCTAAAGAATATGATTTAATTCGAATCTCATCACGTCAACCGAATTTTAACACAAAAATTCAGGATATTGTAAATTTAATACGTCATAATGATCATCGTTTCATAATCATAAGTGGGAATGTTCTTACGGGGAAAACATATACAGCTTACGCTCTTCAAAGACAGTTGGAGGAGCTAGAGATTTAGAGGTTGGGAAAAAAATTCAAGATCTACAAAGGAAATCAAAAGGACAATTTTTTACTCCTAAAACCTTAGTACAAGCAATTTTAGAACGAATTATACATCTAATTCCCCAAAACAAATCAAGACAGATATCTGTATTAGATCCAGCAATCGGTAAGGGAGTTTTTTTTTATACATTGATTCCACAGATTTCCTCATTTGTTTCAAATACAAATTTTTACGGAATTGACATCGATGCATCTCTGATTAAGATAGCTAAAAAGGAATTAACTCAATTAGTTGAAAAGGCTTCTTACAAAATTAAGATTTTTCAGGGTGATTTTCTTCTAAATTTTCCTTCAGACTTACCGAATAATTTCGATATAATTATTGGTAATCCCCCTCATAACGCTCTCTATTCACAACTCGAATGGATCCGAATTCGAAAAAACTGCCATTTTGGTAATAATTCTCTAATTTATTCTGAAAGTTCAGTATTTTTTACATTACAATCACTTAATCTATTAAGACCAGATGGTATCCTCTGTTTTCTCTTGCCAAAACCTATTATTTATTCAAAAAGATGGAGTGAGTTTAGGAAAATTCTTTTAACCGAATATCAGTTAGTTGAAGTTCTTGATCTTGGGAATCAATTCTCTGGTCAATTACAAGAACAATGTGCAATAATTATAAAAAAAGGAATTGTAGATTCAAAAAATCAAGAATATCAAACTGGAATTTGGAATCCAATTGAAAAAAATTTTGGTCAGATGAGTACCATATCATATTCAGAGGCTTTAATGGTAGATAACTTTCTGGTGGGAGTAAGTGATCCAGAATTAAAGATTATTCATCGTCTTTACAGTGATAAGTATGAATTTTTAGATGTGGTCGCTTTCCGAGGATTAACCAGCAAATATCGAGTAGAAAAAGGATTTAATCCTCTAATAGAGAAAGTAAATATAGCTCCAGGATTTTTATTACCCCCTCGTAGTTTTTTAAAGCTGAATACCCCGAGAAAGAGATTTATGAGACAGAAAACCCCCAAAATTATTGCTCAGAGAATAATTTCATACCACACGAAACCAAAACATTCTTTAGACATAAAAACTTGGGTAGATCGGGAAGGAGTCGTTCTAACATTTGAAACGGTAATCAATATCATTCCAAATTATTCAGAGGAAATTTTATCTTTAAATGCTATTGCTGGTCTATTGCAATCGTCATTTATTGAATGGTGGCTACGTCATGCTGTTTATACAAAACAATTTGTAACAAGTAAGGATTTTGATAAAGCTTACGTTAGTTTAATTCGAATTCCCCTAATCTCTGATTCTGATACAGGGAGCATAGAATATCGTAATAAATTGTCCAAACTTCTTCAATTCAATGAATATGAAAAAATTATTAGAGAGATGGAATTTCAATCAGATATAGATAAATTATTTACCTTGGGGAAGATTTACCATAGGTTTCAGGATAAAAGCGAAGAATTAAAGGATAAAATAAGCAAATTATTACTGGATAACAATATCAAATTTAAATATCCACGAGAGATGAAATTTCAAAATTTTAGATGGTTTTATAGACATTTAAGAGAAGGTAATGATTGGTGTGAAAATCTTCTAGATTCAACTTCAGAAGCAAAAATTTCTCAATATTTTAATCAAATTATCACTATTCATAAGGAAATTCAATTATTAAAAAAATGTATAGATGAGGGTGTTTTTTCACTTTATATTATTACTCCAAACGAAAAGAAAGTTGTTCAAGGAGAAATAATTTGATACTTCAAGATATAACGACGATTTGTGTTTTTAATAGAAATCGAAGAACTTTGACATTTATCATTAGAATTCTTATATTGTGAGAAGTAGCTCGAACAATTTATTAAGTCAAGATTGAATTCATTATTGATGATTTGAATTAGGAGGAAAATAAACTTGTTACAAGAGAAAGAAGGTGTCCCTATTGATTTACCTGAAGAATGGGGAGGAATTATTCCTCTAAACGTATTTATTGAAGAAGCAACAAAACTAGTCACACAGGCTGAAGAGATTGGCGTTCATTTTCGATTAGTAGGTGGTTTAGCGATTCGTCTTCATTGTCAACCACATAATTTGGAAGATTTATATGTACGATTGAAGCGATTGGGTGAAAATGTGAGCGAAATTACAGATATTGATGGAGCAATCGCTATGAAACATAGAGGTAAAATGGATAAATTCATGGCGAAAATGGGTTATTTCAAAAGAAAGACAACATTGTCAATGGCTACTAGTCAACGAAAAATTTACCTTCATCCAAAAAATTGGTGGTTTGTTGATTGTTTCTATGGTAAAATAAAATTTAATCATGATATAGAATTAGATCTTAAGCGATTAAAATTAGACTCCCCAACTCTTCCTCCAGCAGAGCTTCTCTTAGGAAAAACTCAGATAGTTTTCATGAATTATAAAGATGTCGCTGATACAATAATGTTATTACTGGCGCATAAGATTGGTTATGATGATACACCAGAAACAATAAATATTAAACATATAGGTGACGAGTATTTTCGAAAAGGAGGGTATGCCTGGGGTTTTTATCACACAGCAACCACAAATCTAACTAATATAAAGAATGTTTTACCAGAATTTACTGAGCTTTCAGATGAGCAACGAGATGACATAGGAACAAAGATAGATGAAATGCTAAATTACTTTGAAAATATTCCCAAGAACCGTGGTTGGCGTGCTAGAGCCAAAGTTGGAGCAGCAAAAAGATGGTATAGACCTGTAGAAACAACAACCTCAGTTGGTGAGTTTGGAATCTTTAGTGGAAAGCATCTCCTTGAAAAACCCAAAGATTAATTCCTTTTTATGCTGAAATATTTTCCATTCGATATCTTTAATGGAAAATCTTATCTTTTTAATCAGATATGGCGCGCATCTACTCGTTCAGGTTTTTCCATTCTTACTTTTGCTAAGAATCCTTTTTTTGAATCAAGAGGTTGTAAAAATTCAACGATTTTTGCTAATTTGCCTTTTCCATCCTCATTACAACAAATAGGCCCAGTATATTTCAAAGTTTCTTGAAAATTCCTGATCATAGTTGAAGGAAATTGCGATTTAGATTTTGCTAAAAGCCCGAAAATTTCTGTACCGATAGAAAAGCCTAGATGAGGATCCAACTTTGGTTCAGAAAAGATTGAGTCTTTTGGACCGATCTGACCATTTGCGTTCAATATACTAGAAATGTCTTGGATATCCTTTAAGTCGAAATCATCAGGATGGATAGCATTTGCTTTAAGCGCTATTTGGAACCCTGGCGGGCAAATTAAAGTTTCAGAGTAACTTGGTGGTAGTTCAGAAAATTTAAAAGTCCAACACATTCGAATACCATCAACAAACAATTCTATTTTCTGGTATTCAACCTCTTCAATGTTATTTTTCCGACCTTGTGTCAACTCTTCAATTTCTGATTTCGAAAGCTCACGATTAGGACGATAAAACTCTCTTCTTGGTGTCCTTGACATATTCTGCATCATATTGAAAGGTCTATTTGGATAAAAATCCATCTCCGTTAGGACTTTCTGCATCGCTTTATCAGCTTTTTTAGGAATAAAGAATTCTAAATCACTCATTATTCGATAATCCAATCTTCCCCCAAGTAGGTGATAGATTGCACCACCACCCCAAAGAAAACATGGAATTGATTTTTCTTTGCATTGCTGCAATATTTCATAGCCATTTTTCATCAAAGAATCGTTGTGCGCTTTCATTGAGTTGTCCATGTTTTTCTCCTTCTTTTCATTTTATACCATTAGTGTTGAGAGATGTAAATACTTATAAGGTTTTTTTAGTGATATGGATGATGATTTCTAACTCTTGTCTATCACTAAATCCTACTTTAAGTATTTTCCTCTAAATACTTTATAGTTCATTTAATGAAGAATGATGTTAGGATTCTACTCTCTGCATTCTCTTTATCTTACCTTTCTTGAGCTCTACTAAGAATCCTTTGAGAATAGCTTCCGTATATTCACTCCCAGGATTTAAACAGTATGTTCTTCCGATTTTCATACTTCCAGCAGACTCGTGAATATGCCCAAAGAGACCCATAAGAGGTTGATATTTTTCGATAGCTGATCTAACGGCTTTACAACCTACAGGTCCTCTAATCGGTTCTCCACCACTATACCCAACATAAGTAAGATCTTCATTTAGCAATGGAGCTTCATCAATAATTGAATCATGTGGGGGACAATGAAAACAAAAAACAGCATTATTCATATTATCAATGAGTGAGATTAATTCTTCAATCTTTTTCCCTATTGTTTCATCATCACACTCCCTATAGGTATGCCAAGGAGTAGGGTTTGTCCATCCATAGGATATCATTTCGTGATCATCATCAAGATCAACTTTAGCTCCTTCTCCGAAGATAACTCGTGGATCTTTTTCTATAATTTCATCAATAGCAAATTTATCGTCATTTCCAGGACAAATAATAATTTTTGTTCCCTCTGGTACCCGTTTCTCACCATCATTCATAACATCATCGATCATATCAATCCAGAGCTGAAGACCTTCAGCTTCAACCTTGTCAAATAATTGGTCGAGAGCTCCTCCTTTGATCATTTTGTTATCCTCAGAGATAGAATCTGAGGATGATAATATTGCGTCTTCTTCAGGGGTTAAGCGATGAGTATAGCAACCAGCAAATCTTGCTCTTCTTTCAAAATCCAAAAGCTCTTCTTCGGTTCTCATTCCTACTTGCTGATCATCGACACCATAAATACTCCCTTTCCATGTTCCATCTGGTTGTTGAATTATTGGTACAATTCTCTTACCAGTAATATCCCCACCCATAATTAATGTATCTACTTTGAGATATTTTGCAGTATTCAAGAATTTTCTCCAAACTGCTTCGGAACCATGTATATCTGTACAGAAAAAGAATCTTACCATGTTTACACCATCTGATTTAATAACTTGTTAATCATATTCGTTTGTTCTATGAATTCCAACAAGAAATACGATCAACACTCTGATATCAAACTAATTATTAATTTTTCGAATATATATCTTAAGCTAATCAAAAGTAGTGAAAAGAAAATTATATGATATATTAATTATAATTTTGCCTACCATTTATCTGATAATCAAGAGGTGATAGGGAAGATTTTTCAAGCGATATGTTTGAAATAGTTAAGATTTCTATTAAATAAGAAACATTCCAATCGGGTTACGTCAGATTATGAATAAAAATTTATCATGAATATTTCATCTTTTCTAACCAGTCAGAATTTATGAGTAATATGCGAAACGTTTATAATTTGATTCTAAGCGCGTAAATTTTCGTGCGGAATGCTTACATTGTAGGTCAAATCTAAACTCTTGTAAGCATCACAATGAATTATACGTTGATATTCGCCTTAGAGAAGACATAGTGTTATTCTCAAAGGCATGTACAGTGAGTTTTCAGTGATAAGATAAAAAAATTCGAAAAATTTTGTTAGATTTTAAAGGTGACATAAATGAGTGAATCAAAAACCTATGTCCGAGACGCAACCGGACTAGTCAGAGAGATAGGGGTAGTAACTGCTACTATTTTCATCCTAAGCAATGTTATCGGTGGTGGTTGGCAACAAAGAGTCTTTAAAACAACGGGAACAGCACCCTTGCACCCATCAGACATGATGTTACCAGTCGATCCTCTCGTTATTGCATTCTTAATCACAGGTGCAGCATCTATAGCCACTGTTTTTGTCTTTGCAGTAATGGCTACAGCAATGCCCCGAGCTGGTGGCGGTTATGTATATATTTCAAGAACTATTAGCCCAGGAGTCGGTTTCGTATGCGCATGGGCAGAATTTATGGGTATTGCCCTATCATATGGTTTAATTGCTGTACTATGCGTTGAATTTGCAGCTATCTTCCTCCCAGTAGCAGGAGTTACAGGACTTGACTTTTTGACAGACCCATTAGTACTACTAGTACTAGGTGTTGTCTTCACTTTTGCATTTGCTGGTCTAGCCTATTTCGGTACCTCTATGACTGGAAAGTTCCTTCACCTAATGTTCTGGATCCCAGCAGCGATTACTCTCCTCATTTACCTCTTCCTCTTTCTAGCAGTTTTAGATCCAACGCTTCTATCAGACCCTACAACTGGAGGAGTTGTAAAAATAACTGGACACACAACTGATAATTGGATTGAAAAAGCTGTTGAAGTCGGAATCGATGGTGTGAGAGCAGATACCTATGTTGATGCAGTGAATGCTTCAATCATGGGTGCTTACTGGTCTTGGATTGGATACGCAGCAATATCATTCGCCGCAGGTGAAGTTAAGGAAGCAAATCGATCATTACCGATATCACATCTTGCAGCAGGATTTATAATCCTAGGTGTATACATCACAATCAGCACATTCCTCAGCCTAGCAAGTAGTATCCCTCACTCTACTGGTGGTGGCGGTGGTTGGACCTTCTTCCAAGCCCTAGCTTATTTAGGCCAAGGAGCTGGAAAGGGACAGCCAGGGTATCCTGGTCATGGCTGGATGCCAATTATAGCAATGTATTCTGCAACTGGTATGGGACTTGATATATTAAACGTCTTTTTCGCAATAGCCGCCATTTTATGGCTCGCAAACGACTTACCACCCTTCATAACCACATCGTCCCGTATAGTCTTCGCAATGTCGTTCGATAGAGCTCTACCCGAAGCCTTTGCCAAAGTAGATGAGAGATGGCATTCTCCCACGAACGCTATCATATTCTGTGCGGTGGTTGCATGTCTTGGTTGCGTTGGAGAAGCTGATGCTATTCAAAAAACATTCATTGGCGATATCCCAGTCATTGGAACAATTCTAGGTGATATTTTCAATCCTGGTGGATCAATCGGTGGAACTGACCTTCTTGACGCTGTGTTCTTCACAGCAGCATGTGTCTCTGCCATTATTCTCCCGAGTAAGCTGAAAGATGTTTATGAACGGAGTGCTTGGCGTCCGAAGATAACAGGAAGAGAAGCTGTTGTAGTCATTGGTATTATCGCCTTGATCTTGAATATATACATTGACCTGATAATTCTAGGGCCGGCTAGTGCAGGAGTACTATTACCCCTGGAAGGTTTGACAGGATTCCTAGGATTTATACCGCCATTTATCCCTGATCTCGCAGTAGGTGGCGGATTGATTCCTGATATGGCTGATCCAATTGGAACCATCAATTGGTGGTTCTGGTGGTATATATTCTTGATTGTGATAGGTGCAGTGATCTACATTGTTATGAAAAGGTACTACACAGCACGTGGTGTGGACTTTTCTACGATCTATGCTTCAATCCCCCCAGAATAAATCCATCCCTCCCCTTTTTTTTTTCCCAAAATTTTTAAAAATTCTCGATTTACAGGAATAACGAAAAATATTGATTTCTCAGAATCTTTCTGTTAAAGAGAAATACCTTCGATACATCGAAAATGAGTTAATGATTAAAGGAGGGCGTTGGATTGCGAACTTTGATAGGTCATTTAGAGGATTTAACATTTCAAGAGCATTGAAGAAATCAAAGGTACTTCAAAAAAATGATGTAGATCTATTTGTCTACGGAGGAGTAAAAGGTAAAGGGTTCCTCCTATCTAGAGCTTTTGCATTTTTGGCTTCACCAACATATATTGTTGGGTGCGCAGCCATCCATATAGAGAATACAGCGAAAATTAAGTGGTCAACTCTTGTTGATTGGGTTCGGGAAATAACTTCCTTTCGATCTGAATTAGAACTGGAATGGTTGTGGATTTTATTTTTTGGAGAGGGAGGACTTCCCGAGAAAGTCAAAAAACATCTTGAGCGATTCAATCAACGAGATACAGCATTGCTTTATGCAGATCTCAAAAATATCCAGATAGTTCATTCTGATAGCTTCATTGCTAGACGTGGAGAAAAACTCTTTCATCCAAAGAATCTAGATAGAAAAGGGTTTAGTATAAAATTTTGGCAAAAGACTAATGAGGTTTAGAAAATTTCTCAGCTAAAACAGGAGTTAATAGATGAAGAAGAGACCATTTTTCGAAGCAAGATTGGCTTCTCAGTAATATTCACCTTTGCTGTCATTTTAACTATAGAAACACTTGGATTTCTAGTAATTAGGGTAATTCTCGCTCGGTACACTGGAGAAATTTTCATCGCTATAGATCTCGGGTCAATAATAGTTCTAATCATTGGAGCAGCTATGATGAGTTATCTATATTTCACTCGTTATGTAAAGAGGACCCTAGTTCTTAAACCAGATGGTTTTGTTTTAACAGTTGGTAAGCGTTCTTTCGAATATTCTTGGTCTGATTTTTCTGTTGTATCACTTTCAGTTTCATATTCGCATTATGGAGCCAAAGGATTCATGATAAAATTATATGAAGAGGATTTAGAGGGAGACTATGTTGATTTACCAATATATCGTTTCTCTTCTAAAGAAATTGATGTCTTTGATCTTAGAAACCAAATTGAACAGAAAATTTTAGCAACAAAGAATTAACTATTAGCTGGTAGCTTACTTTAGTATTCTCTTTTCATATGGTTTTGCAAATCGTTCTTTGTCTTTTTCCAATGTTTTATCTGGTACAACGCGCAGACCAGCTTTTTGTTTAGCAAAAAATCCTTTTTTTGCAACAGAAGTGATTGCAGCTGCTGAAAAGAATATAACGTCAATCAGTAGCTTAGGGTTAACCTGCTCATTTAATTCAGCTACTACCCGAATAGATGGTGATTCCAAAGGATAAAGAGAGACTCTTACAATGTGATTTCTTTGATTAAAAAGAATTTGAATGAGTCTTTTATTTTTCTGAAAGATAGCTTCAAAAAAATCAGAATCATTCACTCTTGCTATGAAAGATTCTTCAAACCTAGGATTTCTAATTTCTAAGGTTTGTAATTTACCAAGCATGTCTACTAGCTTTTTAATCCTATTATGTTCCCTCCGGGGAAGAATCTCAAGCTGGTAACGATTAACTACTTTATCACTTGGATCAGCTTCAAGAAGGATGTAATCACGTCTTTTTCGTATAATTGATGCAATCTTACTAAGGATTAAATGACGGTGAACCATTGTAAAATGTATACGAAAATTTGTAACTGAAAGGTCAGGCTTAACCTCTGCAAGATAAGTTCTTCCCATAGTACTTTCTTCTACTAATTTTAACTCGGTTATCCTTTTTCCGCTTCCATGAGAAATTGAAGAAAACGTATTTTCCATTAACCAAAGGTTTCTCTTTTTACCAAAATAATAAACAATAAGCCCAATTAATACTGTCAATAATGAAAGCGTTATGGTTGGGAGAAAATAGATAATATAAGCAGTTATTACATCAATAGGTGTTACCATCTAATAATCAACCTTTGATTAATTTCATTATTCCTCTTTATAATTAATTTGATCTTTATATGTAATTTTATATATTGTACGATATCTCCAAGAAAAGCCCAGTAGGATGTAATTTTCCTTCTCCTATAATAATAAACATTACTTCAATTAGCTTGGAGTCCTAAAAAATGATAAACAGATAACTGAATAGAAATTCAAGACAAATAACAATATAATCATAGGAAATTCGCAATTCTATCAATCATTATTAGGAAATAAATCATATTAACGATCTAGCAAAATAGAACAGTTTATCTTCAAATTGCGGAGCATATTTTCGCACTAAAGCAATAACAACATTTAGTTCATCGCCCTTTAAGTCACCTCGAAAACTACGAATCTCCTCTTTACTTATTTGCTCCGGTTCACAGAGCTCCATAAGTTCAGCTGCTTTAGCAAGGAGCTTGTCAACATAAGTTTTGATCAGAGTAGTCTGTGTTTCTTTAGGGGCAATTTGAAGAGTATTAATTAGATCGTTAATCGAAGGAACTCCTTTTATTTTTGAATCTACCTTACGTTTATCGACATTAACATTTACGAAATTTTTGTATTTTTTCAAGAAATTAACATGAGAGGAACAGATCAGTATGTCACTACCTTTAGGATCAATGTAATTAGTCAGATACTTCTTTGTAAGTAACCTATGAGGAACAAGATATTCAAGAGACGCAACGACCTTCTGGACTATATCTCTAATATCACCAATAATTAATACGGGTTCTTCTAGCAGAAGCGCATAAATCACTTTGTCAAGATCTTCAGGAAAGTACTCAAAAAGAAAGGAAAGATCGCCAACTTTGAAATCCTCAAAAGTAATTCCTGTAACTGATTCTTGTGGCACAGTTCCAGGTGGTTCATAGATAGGAGTAGGTTTTACTGTTTCTTCTTGAAGGGTCTGGAGAGATGAAATGGATTCAATGATTACTCTATTCAACGTATTGTCTTGATCAGAGTACGAAAAGTTTAGCTGAATTAATTCAACAATTTTTTGGATATTTTCTTGTATAATTGGTAGAGTGCGATAAAAATCAATCGATTCAGTACTCTCATTCATATATCCGATTGTAGCCCATAGAGGTGATTCATCACTCTTTTCTTTCCGATCTACTTTGAACATGTAATAAAATGCTATTTTATTAAGAGCTGGTAGAGGTACTACAGCATGTTTACCGCTTAGATCTGCTTGCTCCTCCATTGCGCCAATAGCTATAAAAGATCTCACAGCGACCCTCTTCGAGCTGTCTGGAGAATCTAACGAAGAATATAAAATAACTGGGCCTTTTTTGCGGTCAAATACCGAGAAAATTACATCATTCTGCAATTTTTCGACCTCGATTCATTAAATCCCTTTCAGTTGGGTTATCTTATAGATTATAGAATTGATATACCTTTAATGATATATTACCCGTATTTCTATACAGATAATACTCAATCTTATACTAATAATTCTTCATGTTCATCTTAATCTATTGTTATATGATTTTTACTTAATATCTAAGTACTAGGCTATGCTAGGTATTTTTACCTAAATCAGCTATAAATAGTTATTGGATTTAATAGGTAGATCTAAAGTCACTTGCACTATTCCCTATTAATAGAAGAATTCATAGTATTATACATGAGAGTACAAAGGATAAGTTATCAAGTCGATCAATAAAAAAGCATGTGTAACTTCTACAAATATGAAATGTGAACAGGTTAATGAAGAATGGATTATCTAGGTAATAATCATGAAGACTAAGATAAAAAACGCAGCTAAATCCCTTAAACAGACAGTTACAGACTTTACCAGGGAATTGATTGCTATCCCTTCTACAACAGGAAATGAAGTCAAAGTTATTACACGAATAAAAAAAGAAATGGAAAAAATTGGCTATGATGATATTCAAGTTGATGGTATGGGTAATTTACTGGGAAAAATAGGATCAGGAGAAAAAATCCTAGCCATTGATGGACATGTAGATACAGTCGAAGTTGGAGATCCTCAAAGCTGGGAATATAATCCTTTCAAAGGAAAATTCGAAGATGGCATTATATTCGGACGAGGGGCATGTGATCAAAAAGGTGGACTTGCCTCGGTTATCTACACTGGAAATATAATAAAAGAAACTGGAATTCCAGAGGATATTACACTCTATATTGTTGCTTCTGTTCAAGAGGAAATTTATGAAGGATTAAACTGGCAATATATTATTAAAGAAGACAAACTGATACCAGATGCTGTTATTCTCAGTGAACCTTCTAATTTAAACGTTGCTATTGGTCACCGGGGTAGAGCCGATGTGAAAATCCATGCAACTGGTATTTCAAGCCATGGTGCAGCTCCAGAACTCGGAAATAACGCTATTTATAAGATAGCCCCAATAATTTTGGACATTGAAAAAATGGACTCTGGGCTCAAAGTTGATCCAATTTTTGGTAAAGGAAATGTATCTGTTACTGATATTTGCTCAACTTCCCCTTCCATTAATGCCACTGCTGATAGCTCAACAATTCATATAGATAGAAGATTAACATCTGAAGATTCAGAAGAGAGTGTTCTCAATGAAATTAAATCTTTAGATTCTGTAAGAAGATCTAAGGCAGATGTATATGTCCCAGAACACAAATATCAAAGCAAGGATGGAATTATCTATCCTGTAAAAGCGTACTATCCTTCATGGTATATGGAAGAATCCCATCCTTTAGTTCAAATCGCAATTAAAACTTTTGAAGTGCAATTTGATAGCAGTCCTGAGTTATATTACTGGCGTTTTTCAACGAATGGAGTAGCTACCAAAGGAATTTTTAATATTCCTACTATTGGGTTTGGACCTGGAGATGATAAATTTGCTCACACTACAGAGGATCAGGTTCCTACTGAACACCTAGTGAAAGCCATGGAATTCTATTCACAATTCATTAAACTTTGGGGAGAAAGTTAGTGGATGTCTTTCTCGACCTTATTTACTGCTTCTTCAAAAATTTGTACTCCAATTCCTGCTAATTCTTTGGTTATGATTAAGGGGGGTAAGAATCTCGCCACATTATTGTAATGGCCTCCAATTTCTAGTAGTATACCTCGAATAAAGCTTTCTTCTCTCACTCTAGCTGCTATCTCTGTTGCAGGCTTTTTTGTTTCTTTATTTTCAACAAATTCCACACCAAGCATAAGTCCTTTGCCTCGTACATCTCCAACAATATTAGAGCTAATCTCTAATGTTTTTAATTCATTAAGTATGTAAGATCCAACTTCATTTACATGATTATTGATATTATGTTCAATAAAAAATTGTATGGAAGCCACCCCAGCAGCCATTGCCGTTACATTCCCTCGAAAAGTTCCTATATGAGCTGCTTTTCCCCACACATCGAGATCTTCTCTATAAGCAATGGCTGAGAGAGGAAATCCGCCACCCAAAGCTTTAGACAATGTTATAATATCTGGAGATGCTTTTGCATGTTGAAAAGAGAAAATCTCTCCCGTTCTGCAGAAACCAGCTTGAATTTCATCAAATATTATTGGAACATTATAAGATCTGCTAATTTCACTTATTCTCTTAATATATTCGTCTGGAGGTACAATGGATCCCCCTTCCCCTTGAATAGGTTCAATAATTGCTGCTGCTGGTTGAACTACACCAGAATGTGGATCTTCGAGTACATGTTCATAAAATGCTGCACATTCAAATTCACAGTTCTCCCTAGTTTTACCAAGAGAACAACGATAACAATAGGCATAAGGGATAAAATGAACTTCTGAAATCATAGGAAGGTATTTCTCCTTCCAGAATTTTCCAGAAGTTAGGGAACATGCAGTGGCAGTCATTCCATGATAACCACCCTCAAACGCGATCAAAGCATGACGACCTGTATTGTATTTAGCCAGTTTAATAGCGCTTTCTACAGCATCAGATCCCGTTGGGCCCCCAAATTGAACTTTTACACTGTCTTTCAGGGTACCAGGCATAATTTTTCTTAAATTTTCGATCAATTCAAGTCTAATTTCAGTTGGAAAATCTAGGGTATGTGTAATCTTGTTTTGTTGTTTTTTCACTGCTTCTAGGATAATAGGATTACAGTGACCGAGTGCTAAAACCCCTGCTCCGGCAAAAAAATCAATAAATACATTACCATCAACATCTTTCACTGTTGCACCTCTTCCCTCTTCCATAACAATTGGCAATCCGAGCGGATAAGAGAGTGCACTTCCTTCAATCTCCCTTTGCCGCTTAAGGATCATTTTAGACTTAATACCTGGAAGATCACCCTTAATTTTTGGTGCTTCTGCAAGACTGAACTCTTCAAACTTCATCTTACTCACATTAAGAATTTATAAAACCTTTCATCCTATTTGTGATCAATCATTATCATTTTTTTATGATTTCTGACTAAAAACAAAAAACAATAGGATTCTATGAGGATCTTAATAAATTTTTAAAGTTGACCCTAGAAGTGATTCTGAAATAGCTTAGTTTTCAAATTACTAAAAACTGCAAAAAAATTCGATATAACATCCTTCGGAGAATAGATATGGCAACTACAGATTCAATAAGTAAATTAGGAGCTGTTCCAACACCACCTCCGATTATCTCATACATTGTCCAAGTACTTCTTGACTATTGGATAGAATTTCGAGAATCAGTACAAGCCAAAGGTAAATTAAATATTCTGGATCCAGCGGTTGGAGACGGACGGTTTTTAATCGATTTCTCCAGAAACTACCATAAGTGTTCTAATAAAGATGATTTGAAGGAAATTTTGTGCTGTTATGGCCTAGATATCAATCCTGATTCTATTGAATCAGCTTGCAATAATTTTGATGAAAGAAAAGATAAAAAACCTTCAGATTTGTCTCTTAAGGTTGGTAATGCTTTATTAGGATTCCTTTCCTCACCAAAAGGTTGGAATAGATCTTGGACTTTGGATAAGCTCAATAGTGTTTTTATTTCAACCCATAACATTAAGGAAATTAATTTTCAAAGAATTAAACATGCTTTCCATTGGTTTTTAGAGTGGCCAGAAGTAATTTCAAATAATGGTTTTGATATTATTCTTGGTAATCCTCCTTACGGTGTTAACTTCTCACATAATGAAAAAATTCTTTTCCGTAAACTGTACCAAGCGTTTGATCCAGAGCTTGAAAGTTATATTCTTTTTCTTGAGCGATCAATTAGCTTATTGCGGGATAAGGGATTATTAGGGATGATTATCCCTAATAACCTACTAACGAATTATCATTATCGAAATATTAGACAATTTCTATTGCAAAATGTAAAAATCCTTAAGATAGTCAATTTTGATGGTCAAATATTCCCTGGATTTCATGTGGAAACATGTATTATCGTTTTACAACGAAGAACTCATAAAAATGAACGTGATAATAACAATATTCAATTTGAGCTAATTAAAAATACCTTAGATTCTCCATATAATCCTCTAGTGGGCAATGTAGTCATTCAGAAATCGATTCGGGATAATCCATATGAGTTATTATTACCAACGCCTGACAACAGAATTCAGATAATTTTAGAAAAGATACAAAAAAATTCTATTCCTTTAGGAAAAATTGTTCGTATCTCACGAGGTATTGAATTAGGATTCACATCCCCACTTACAAGCGATAATATGCTAAATTCAGAGTACGTACCTTTAGTAGCGGGGCGAACTATTAGAAAATTTCGTTTGGATAAAAATATTCGCTATATTAGATTTGACAAAAATAATAAAGCTATTTTCAAAGACATCAACCAATATCTACAACCAAAACTTATGCTTCGACGAATAGGTCATGAATTAATTGCTGTCTATGACCCTAATCAACATTTTTGTGTTTGTGATGTCTACATAATTATTTTAAAACCTAATAGACCACCATCTGAATTAATTTATCTTGAGGCATTATTGAATTCAAAATTAATGTCTTTTTACCTTATGCAGCGTTTCACCTCTGTAAAATCAATCTTTCCAAAGATTCCTATCAAATTTTTGAAAGATTTACCAATTAAAATACCATCACATGAAACGAAGATACTAAATAAAGTACAAGATCTTCATAACATGCCTTGGAGTATCCAAGAAGCGAGTTCCAACCAATTGAAGTGCTTAGATAATTTAAATCTAGAAATCTTCAAAATTTATGAAATTAATAATCAAGAACGAGAATTAATCAACAATTCGTTCAATTAAAGATGATTACCAGTCTCGCTCTGTAAGACCTGTTACATTAAAACCACAATCATGGGTTTTGTACCTACGATTAAGCCCAATTAAGAAAGCGGTGAAACGTTCAACATGTCTTGCAGATAGTGTTCCACCAGAGTCTACGGGTCTTAAATTCTTAATTAGTGCAGCTTTTTCTTTTATGATGTGTTTTGCTACTTTATCACGGCCAAAAATGAATACATCTTGGTTAAGAACCGGTAAGCGATCAACATCTTGCAAAGTTGCGTTTGATAAGGTTTTAAATGCTCCAACAAGAGGAACCTCCCTAGGAATCACCTTTCGTAGTAATTCTGTTGCACTTTTTGCACTATCCTGTAATTCTGGTAGAACATCAACCATTTTTCCTTTCTCAAAAGGTTTCAGAGGTACAGTCACATCCACAATAATGTGATCCGCAGTGAAATATTTAATAAAAGGAGTTATAGTTTTTACGATATAGTCAAAGGGAGTCGTACACAAAATAATATCTGATTCTTTGACACAAGCTTCATTTGTTCGGGGAATAACTAAATCTTTTCCTAATTTTTCATTCACTTCAGCTGAAATTCTATCAGCCTTTTCCTGTTGCCTTGATCCCATGATTACCGATTCTCCCGCCATCCCCCATCTTAATGCCAAACCCTGGCCTTGTGGGCCAGTTCCACCGATCATCCCAATTATTTTTGCCATAATATGACTTTCCTGATTTATTGATTTTCTTTTGTTTACTAAAGAGAGAGTTTTTCTCCAGATAGACAATTTGTAGGATAATATTTTTAAAATTTACAATTTCCAATTGTCTGATTAAACGATAAATTCATTTATTGTAGCTTCTAAATGACCCTGAAATTCTGATAATAGGTCATCAGCTTGTGACTCTGTTTCAGCTTCAACTGTGATCCGTATTTTAGGACCTGTATTACTAGCACGAATTAATACCCAAGATTCATTCCCAATGGGAATACCAATACCATCGATAGGATTTATGTTATCATAATTTGATTTGAGATTACTTAATAATTGTGAAATAACTTTGAACTTTACTTTATCGGGACAAGAAACAGCAATTTTTCTTTTATGTAAGGTTGGAAGCTCATCAACAAGTGTTGATAAAGCTTGATCTTGGTTTGAAAGAATTTCCGCGAGTTTCAAGGGGATGATCATTGCATCATCAAAAAAATAGATTTTTGGAAAAACCATATGGCCACTTGATTCAATTCCAATTAAAGTGTCAGCTTTTTTCTGGGCCTCAGCCGTTAGAAACGTATGTCCAACCTTAATACGATCAATGATGGCAGGAGGAGACAATACTTTTTCTAAAGCTAATGAGCATTCAACATTGGCAAGTATACGGTTTAGCTTAGGTGATTCTTTGATCATAAATTTCGCTAAAATCAAGCCAGTGATATCCGCTAGAAGGATCCGTCCCCTATCATCAACAATAACAGCACGATCACCATCTCCATCAAAACCGACTCCAAAATCAGCACTTTCAGACCTTACCTTCTTTGCAAGAATTTTCATCGATTTTTCATTGGGTTCTGAGCTCCGATTAGGAAAACTGGGATCTACATTACAGAATATAGGAATGACTTCAATTCCAATACCACGGAGAATCATAGGGGCAGAAAGACACGAAGCTCCATTTCCACAATCAAGAACTACTTTTAATTTTCGCTTTAAAGAGAATCTAGTTTTTAAAAATTCTTTATATTCCTCTTTTAAATTCGTAACACTCATTTGTCCTACTTTATCCCACTTTGGGGATAAAAATTTTCCCTCAACAAAATAATCACGAATTTTTAGATTGTCATGTTCTGAGAAACCAACACCATTGCCATAGTAAAATTTCACCCCATTCCACTCAGGGGGTAAATGAGACGCAGTAATAAATGCTGTGGCAAAGGCCTCCCTTTTCCAAGCTGTAAACATACACGCTCCAAATTGTAAGGGTTCTCCTGAAAATTCAATAGAGATACCTGTAACCATAACTCCTGCAGCAAACGCTTGTGCTAATAAAGAACTGGTCTGTCGAATATCATACGATATAAAAACGATTTCATCTTTTAATCCCTGTTCAAGTTTCAAAAAAGTACCAAATGCTAAACCAATCCGAAAGTTATTTTGGGGGGTGATTTCCTTATTAAAGACTCCTCTAATATCATAAGCTCGGAATATATGTTTTAACTCGTCATAATTCATTGAATCAACCATAGTAAAACCTTCAATTATTTTATGTAAAAAGCTCGCCCATTTTCGCAATCTCAATTTGAGCTTCCAATGGATCATCGTCCTTTAGATAACAAAGAAAATAGTATTTGTTTTTACAGATCTGTAAGACAATAGATCCATACCCCTTAGGACTAGTTAAACACCAGTAATTTGGATGGGCATTGAGTATAGAATTATATTTAACTCCAGTAAATTTAATAGAAGAAGGAAATGTAACCCATTCTGATAAAAAGTAGTATCCATCAATGAAACTTTTCTCACCAGCTTGAGGAAAAGCACCTGTATGATAGTATATATTTCCGTATGGATCAAGAATAATGAAGCCAGTAATAATGTGCTTATCCATAAGTCTCTTAAGAAGTGTACGATATGGCATAACTTCAACTCTGGTGTGTGCTAAAGCGTTAGCTAAAAGTGTTGGTGTGTTTAAAAAATTTTTTTATTACTATGTGAGGAAGGATTTTATTGTACTTATATGTTTCCAGTGCTAATATAATAACTTTTGCTGTACTCATTCATAAGAAGAAATAATTAGCTGCAACAATGTCTCAGTGTTCTAGATTCGACTTCAATTACCTTCTCAAAGGACTTTTCCAATGAGTAGTATTTTTCTTTCTAGAGTGAACCCACTCCACCTATTTTAATTATTCATTTTCCCGTCTTGCATTTAAAACTCCTCTTTCGATAAATCAGCACTCCTACTGATATTATAACTCCTAGGATTATGATACCTGTCAATAATGCTGTATTATAAAAAAAAAATCGTATTTTACCCTATCATAATAATCTTTATGAATTCTCTGAGCTTTTGGTAGCATCTCCCTTAACGTATCCGTGAAAACCAGTGTCCGAGTCTTCGCTAGTGATTGAGGATATTCCTTTAAATATTCGAAATGGATTTCCGCCGAAGGTTTTATACTCGTTTCAAAGCTCATTAACATCCTTACGTTATTGTTGTAGAATTTTTAGAGCCTCAATCGCAACCTGTGCTTGAATTTTACAGGTTTTAATGTATTCTTCATCTAAGTAAGAAAGGTTCCAACCTTCCTCCAGGTCAATGTACGGCTGTAAAAGGACACCGATTGGGATTTTATGTACATTAGCAAATGTAAAAAGCGATGCAACTTCTCCATTTTCGATTGATAAACATCCTTGTTGCCGAAATTCATCTATTTTTTCTTGTGTAATACGATATATTGCTTCACACGCTCCTACTCCGCCTTTTTTCCAATTCACTTTTAGTTCTTTTAATGATGTAGCGAGGGCATTATATGCAATAGGTTCATTCAAAACGTTATATTTTTGATTCCCGTAATGGATAGATGTTCCATCAATACCTATAGCAAAATTAGGTAAGTGAATCTGCCCTTTTGAAAGATATTTTTCACCTAATCCCCAAGAAGAACAGATTAGAAATATTGCTTTAGCGCCAAAATAGGATAATTCTTCAGAAAAAGCAATTAAAGGAGATGCTCCCATAGGTGGTATAAATACTGCAATATCATATAATCCATCAATTGATCCTTTTAGGCTCAATCTTGAAGACGAGTATGGGCTAAATTTTTCTCCTTTCCAACTCCAATCCTTCAAATCATGGCATAGATTTTCTAACTCTTCCACTACAGCTTTATTAAAGGTCAAAATAATCAAGGATGGAACTTCCAATTCAGAAAGAGTCACACCTTTTGATTTTGCTATTTTTTCAATATCAGCTGGATTAAGAACAAACATAATCACACATCATGAGTGATAGCAATAATTAGGAAAATTATGTAATTTCTCGCTTTAATAATGGAAAGAAGAAAAGGAACCGTCAAAGTTCCTTTCCTTTGAAGGCAAACGAGGTAAACTCAGATTCCAATATAGTGATAGGGGAGTTTAGGAGGATATGAAAGGAATCTTTCGTGGTTTATACTTAATAAAATATTAATAAACTGTTTGATCAATGCAGATTCATTCTGAGCTTTTACAATTGGAAGTTTTTGCTTAACAAGGCATTTTAAATGTCGTGATTGAAATCATGATGCCTCATGTTCATCTCTTAGTTGGATTAATTGGTACTAATATTTTCGTATTTGGAGGTAATAATCTTTCTTATTCAATATATTTCATTATAGGATCCGTTCTTCCTGATTTTGATTATATTTTAAATTTAATAGTAAAGAAAAATAGTCATAGACAATTACCCACACATTTTCCTTTGATATACTTTTTGGGAGCTTTCCTTCTTGGAATTTTTGGTTTATTACCTTATTTTTGGCTTTTCATTGGTGCTCTTATTCATACTTTCTTAGATGTCATTGATTGGGAGATTTATCCATTTGCACCCTTCTCAAATAGACCTTTTACATTGTTTAATTTAGATTACAATGAGGTAACCAAAGAGGGAAATATTATTGGTTTTCTCAAGCTTTATTATAAAGATTGGAAAATAATATTCAGTGAAATACTAATTTTCTTTTCCTGGATTTTATCCTCCTATATCAATCTTTTATGATTTCTTAAGGGAAAGATTATTGATGTGAATCATTTTTTATTAATTCGGAGAAAATAGTCTCGAATCGTACCAGCTCTTATAGGATCAACATCTGCAATGAAATCAAATAAAAACGATATAAAAACCATTAAGTGTTCTCATTGTCAGAAGATGGTTCCTATAACTCAATTTTGCATTTATTGTGGATTCAAACTTGACCCTAGTGCACTAGGAACCCTAGATCAGCCAATATTGATAACATGCCCCCATTGCCGTGTTGAAGTTCCTAAAACA
The DNA here is from genome assembly GCA_020353515.1 of Candidatus Heimdallarchaeota archaeon. Lineage (GTDB taxonomy): Archaea > Asgardarchaeota > Heimdallarchaeia > Hodarchaeales > Hodarchaeaceae > Hodarchaeum. The sequence continues at coordinate 3,470,280 of CP070695.1, read as the reverse complement.
ACTTATTGTATTTCTTGTGGAAATAAATTCGATCTCATTTCCCAAAAGCCGATACCCCCTCCTTCCGAATCCATGAAATGTCCTCTTTGTCGTCAAGAGGTACCTTCAGCTCATAATTTTTGTCATCTTTGTGGGGGAAGGTTGAAAAAGAAACAAGGTGAAAAAGAGCAAGATATATTTTGTACTAGGTGTTGGAAGCCTAATCCTCCAAATACAGAATTTTGTATTCATTGTGGACTGAATCGTCAAAAAAAGGAGTCCAAAATTCTTGAGGAACCTTTTGAAGGATTCCAACTAGATCTTTCACACTTTTTTCAACCTGTTTCATTTCCTCTATCGGCATTAAGGCAAAGTTTGACTTCATCGAAAGATTTCCCCTTAAAAAGCACAATATCTCATTCAAAATATTTTGGGGTAACTAAATCACGAAAAGCGTCCCTTTTTTTTAGGAATTTCGGGGGTTTTGACAGTAATAACTTATTCAATTACTTAGGAACATTTATTCTCTTACTTTTAATCTATATCTTTTGGTATACTGGCCGCTACGCAGATCTTGTAGACCAAGTCGATCCTATTACGGATGGAATAATCACATTTATTTTCGGAGGTGTCATCTTGACAATATTGCTGATGGTTCCTATCTGGTTGTCCACATTCATGTTATATCGAAATACTGGATATAGGATGAATTATAGGCTAGATTCATCTCGGGTCTTTATTACAGTAATATTCAATTTTCTTTGGATACTCTTTCCATTTTTCGGTCCTATTATTTTGCAATTGGGTGATTTTAAAGACCCCCAGGAACGTGTTATTGTACACAGGTCATTTGTACAGGGTATTGTGTTGGGTTCTATATTAACTATTTGCGGAACTCTGATTCTAGGTCTTTTAAACCTTTTAACCATTGGAATCCCAGGTGTGTTTGCTGGATTACTCTTTCAGAATCATCCAATAAACAGCCATATAATTACAAGTTATTTTGGGGCTACTTGGATTTCGTTGATTCTTCTTTTACCATTTGGAGATTACTTTGATAAGGTCCTAAAACGCTGGAATCAATTTGGATATTTAATCTTACTTGCTGTTGGTTTACTTCTATTGACGCATTCATTTAATATAATGGGTTTACTCTCTCAAAATGTATATCGCGCTTAATGGTTTCAGCTGATATCATAGGAGTTGATATTACTGAACGATTTTTATTCTGTATTACTGGAAGTAATTACTGTCTTTTTCTTCCCTTTGAGGTGGTAAAATTATGCCTGATGACCCAATAAAAATTGCTGTTGTCGGTACTGGCAAAATGGGATATTATCACGCTCGTCTACTTTCACGATTGGGTTATTTAGACTCCATCGTTGATTCTAATCCTAAAGTTGCTGAAGCTGTAGGAAAACAGTTTGAAAAACCTTGGTTTTCAAGCATAGAGAAAATGGTAGAGAATCAAAATCCAAATGGTGTAATTATTGCCGTTCCCACTGAGACCCATCCCACTGTGGCCTCCGAGGTAATTACATGTATGCCAGAGATAAAGGCTTTACTTATAGAAAAGCCTATCGCGCCATCTGTACAACAAGCTATTGATCTAAGAGAAAAATTATCAAAATTTGATACTAAAGTAGTTGTTGGCCACATCGAGGTTTTCAATCCTGTAGTCACTAGGATAGCTGAAATCCTTGGGAAGGAAAACTTAATAGGAAAACCTCGTTCAGTTCTATTCCAACGCCGTGGTGCTGTAGCAGAAACTAGAATTGAGTCAATTGGTGATGTTTATGAGGATATTGGGGTTCATGATTTTGATATCGCATTAAGATTGTTTATTAAGGGAAAAGTTAGGCTTTATTCAACAGCAGTTAAGTTAAATGGCTTAGCTAATTCGAGTATTCTTGTAATATCATCTGAAGCCAAAGAATTTAACGTTACGTTCCTAACAAGTCGTGAATATGCTGGAAAACTACGTACCATTGATATTGAAGGAACACACGCAACTCTCTGTGCAAATCTACTTACTCAGATCTTAGAAATGCGCAGTTTAGAGATCGCACGAGGAGATAAAGATGTCTCCGCGATTAGCATACCTTTTTCAAACGGAGAACAAATAAAAGTTTATGGTGAACCCTTACTTCATGAGATATGGAATTTTGTGGATTGTATTCGTGGTAAAGCAAACCCTCTAGTATCTATTGAAGATGGAATAAATGTTTTAAAGATAGTTGAAGCAGCACGGAAAAGTATTGAAAAGGGAGATGTAATTCATTTACAAATTTAATTAAATAAAAATATTCAGACTTTTTCAACTATTAAAAACCATGCTGTGATTCTTGGTTCAAGTTCATGATAAATTGGAAACGGATAGAATTTCAGATGATGCTGCATTCCCTGAGAATCTTCTAAAACTGAATCAAATACTTTTTCATCCAAATCCTTTTGATAGAGCAAATCTCGAAATTGTGTTGCTAAGCCTGCTTCCTGAAAAGGATGAAAATTAATGATATTTATTGTTTTTAAATCCATAGTTTCAGTGAAATCAAGCAATTCTTGAGCACTTCTATTGTAAGCAATAACTCGTCCCATATTATCAATTTTTAACCAACCTAGAGGCAAATTGGTGACTAATGTTTCATATTCTTTGGTCACCTGTCGCAGGTATTTCTCAATTCTTCTCTGTTCAGTGATATCTGAAACAGTAACAACAGCCCCTGTAACCTTATCATCCGCTATAAGGGGAACTGATGAAACGGAGGCCTTCACCTCTTCCCCTTGAGCAGTCATATATGTCAATAGAAGATGACCCTCACTTTTCTTACCAGCCATTCGTTCTTGAGTTATTTCTTTCACTCGAGTGTGTTCATACGATGGGAATATATCAAAGATACTTTTGCCTTCTAGCGTGTGTTTTTTATAACCAAGCATTTCCTTTAATCGTGGATTAGCGGAAGTTATCTTGAGGTTTTGGTCATAAGTGTACAACCCGTCAATCATTGAATCAATAATGGATTCTAAAAACTCTTTAGTTGTTCTCAGTTCTTTTTCACGTTGTCTTTCTTGAGTAATATCACGTATAAACCCATACGTCTCTATAACATTACCATTTTCGTCTTTAATCGCCGCAGCGGTTACACGAGCATAAACTTTCGTTCCTGAACGATTATAAAATTCTAATTCATAATTATCTTCTGTTTTTTCTCCCTGGAGACGCTGTCTCGTTTTTTCTTTGAGTAAATCAGCACTATTAGGTGTGACAAAATCTAGCACTGAAACTCCTATCATTTCGTGGGGACTATAATCTAATAATTGAGCAACACTCTCATTCACATAAATAGTACTTTCATCTGTTATGTTAGTTATCCAAACACCAATTGCAGCTTGCTCAATAAGAGTCTGGAAACGCTGTGCATAGGATCTGGTCTCTTCTTCCGCCATCTTTTTGGCTGTAACATCACGCATGACTTTGGCAATGCGATAACCTCTACTATGTTCTATAATGAACAATGTAACTTCAAGAATACGGTTTGATCCATCCTCAGCATTTTTTATACTATATTCAAGGAATTTTGGGATATTAGAGATTCTATCAGGAGCCATAAAATCCTTTAGTTCATCTAATATCTTTATAGTTGGAGTACCAATCTCTGTTGGTTCTAATTGTTCAATAATCGTCCATATTGATTGGCCTAAGGTATCCTCTGCAGAGAATCCTGTGATTGTTGAAGCGGCAGGATTCCAGTCTAAGATAGTTCCCTCCTGATCCATTATTATTATACCCTCAATAGATCCCTCTACTATTTTTCGATGTTTTTCTTCAGAATCAATAAGTGCTTGTTGAGTTTTCACCTGTTGTGTTATATCTCGTACAATGGCTTGGATTCCAGTTACAGTTTTTGTTTTTTTACCATAAATAGGTCTTGCTGTGATATCTAAATGCAAAATCTGGTCGTACTTTGTTCGAGAACGTAGCATCCGACTTTCAGTATTACCTTTACAAATAGATTTTAGCATTTCTTGCCATTTCTCAAAATCCTCTGGGTAAGCTAACTCTTCAAGAGTAAGTTTTCGGCTATCTTCAACAGTGTAACCATAAATCGATAGAAAATTGATGTTGGTTTCCTGTAATTTTCCTTCAGAGTCTAGAATTATTATTAATCCTGCAGAATTCTCAAACAAATCCCTATATCGTGCTTCAGATTTTTGTAACTCCTTTTGAAGCCAATATCTATCTATTGTCTGTCGAATAGATGTTGCCATTAGACTGAAATAACCAGGTTGTACTCTCTTAATGAAATATCCACTAGCACCTAGTTGAAGGGCTTCGGAAGCAATCTCCTCGGAGCCTTGCCCTGTGACAAAAATAACAGGAGTATCAATATTCATGGTTGTAAATTTTCGCATAAGATGGATACCATCAGAAGGAAAAGTTCTTCCTTGTACTTGGATTGTACCAGGAAGACGATGATCACAAAGGATACAATCAAATGTATCACTCTCCAGTTTTTCAATTGCCTCATTTGCAGTAAGGGCTGGTGTGATCTTAAACCCTGGATCCACATCCTGGAATTTTTTCACTAGAAGTCGAATAAACCATTCATCGTCATCAATAGCGAGTATTTTGGCTTCCTTTAAGGCCTTTTTAACATGAGGTCGTGTTGCCATGTGCAATAACCATCATTCAAATAGTCATTTTATGAATTCAGTCTTCATCTTTGCATTAGTATTGATCATAAATGATGCTAAGTTAAATTCATAGTTTTTTGTAATAAATTTTGGTTAAAAAATATATTACAAACCGCTCTTTCTTTCAGTCCTATAATCAAAGCTTTAAATTGACTTTTATCTTTTAACTTCTTAGATTCGACAAAGAAGATTCCGATTAAAAATCTATCCATATCACTAATAAAGATATTAAAAATTCGATTTGAAAAATGAAAATATAGTGTACTCTTCTCTCCAAAAATCCCAGTCTACTGATAAGTTAGTATCAATACGATGAGGATATTGCAGTTGAATTCTTTCATGAACCTTTTCAACACAACATTACTAGATCTGCAGAGCTATTTTTCAGCTGAATATGAAGAAAAGGAGCTACTAACTCATTTCTGCAGAAATATGTTGAAGAGAACAATATTTATGGCTTTTTATATTAGAACTTTAAATCAAGAGTCCTCCTCAGATTCATTCAAACAATTCTATACCAAATCAGATATTCTATCTGACATATGTGAGCTATCTCCTTTTAATGAAATTGCTGACATTTTTTTTCCTTTAGAATCCAAGAAAATTGAGTTATTAAACAAAAAAAATAGAGACATCGTTAATGATACATTATCAAATCTTGTTGAAGCTTTTTCATGGGAAATTCATCCGAAATCCCAAATAGAAAACAAAACGGTTACACCTGAAATTTTCGAATTAATTTTCTTATCAGAAACCTCAAATAACCTTGGTATTGTTTATACACCTTATTCTCTTGTCTATTGGATGGTTCAATCATCTTTTCAACGTCATTTTGCCCGTATTTTAAAAATTACACCTTTTTCGTTAGATAATCTTGAATTTATAGATTACAGCAAGATTGAACAGTTAAAAAAACATGTGACACAAATTTTAATCTTGGATATTTCCGTTGGTGGTGGGGCTTTTTACTTAGCAGCACTAGATTACCTATTGGAATTAAACAATCGTCTATTTCCAGAAGAAGAAAATAAGTTCTTTTATCTGAAAAAAATATTGAAAAATAACCTTTATGGTATAGATATTGATGAAAATGTTCTTATTGTGTGTAAAATCCGTTTAATTTTACGAATGCTTAGAGAATGTCCCTCTATCCATATCAATGATTTACTTGAGATTCTTACCAATATTAACCTAAAATCTGGAAATACTCTGATAGGATTAATAGTAGACCCAAATGTAAATGAAGTTTTTTATGATAAGGATTTTAACCGATTTTTATTTAACGGAATGAAAAGTCCATCCAATAACGAGGCTTTAATTGAAAAACTGAAGGTTTTTAATTGGTTTATCGAATTTCCGAAAGTATTTAGGGCATCAGAAACCATTGGATTTGATATAATCATCGGAAATCCTCCTTATATTGGTTATCGTTACATAAGTGAAGAAGAAAAACATATTTTAAGACATCTCTATCCTAAAATCTATACTGGGTTAAATGATTACTATTATTACTTTATCTGGAGGACATATCAACTATTAGCTCCAAAAGGAAGTAGTGCTATAACAGTAGCCAGATATTTCTTAGAAGCAAGGTATGCTCGTAAATTAAGATCCCAACTCTTGAAATCTAATTGCATTGACATTATTATAGATTTTCGTGAATTTAAAATTTACCCTAAGGGAATAAACTCAGTAATTCTATATATGACTAAATATTCTCAACTTATCAAAACTATCCCAATTTATATTTTAAAAAATTTTAAAATATCTTTACGAACACTTTTAGGAGAACTTAAAACAAGTTTTAATGCTTTTACTCATATGAAAAGCCAAACCTTACAGAATTTTTCACTTATTCAAGCTGAAGTAAAGGATGACCAATTTATCTTGGTTTCAAGTACTCTTAAACACTTACTAAACCGTATTGAAAATCAGGGTGTTCCTTTAAACCAGATATACGATATAGGAACTGGGTATCATTCAGGAAAGGACAAGATATTCTCTCCACATATTATAGCAAAACAAGGAGAGTTTTTCGCTGAAATTAAGGAACAAAACTCTATCACACTTTATCCTCTCGAAAAAGAAGTAATTAAGAAGATAGTAAAGACGTCAGATATTTTGCCTTTTAAAATCACTTGGAATGATAAGTATGTGATACTGACAAAACGGGGTATCAATATTAATGATTTCCCCCTTACAAAACAATATTTAGTTAACTATAAAGACATTCTTAAGAAACGATATGAAGTTGAAAAGAATCTGGCAAAATGGTATGAAATTGCTCAGGTTCGCAATCCTCGAATTTTCAATGCAAAATTTAAGATTATGTGCCCCTTCCGATCTCGTGTTCCAAGATTTGCAATTGATAAAAACCAACGATATAGTTCGATAGATTGTACCTCACTTACGCCCAAAGAATCAAAGTCTCCAAATATTTACTTCGTTTTAGGTGTTTTAAATTCAGAACTAATTAAATACTACCTGTATGCTGTTGCTAAAAAAATGGATGCTCAAAAAATAGAACTTTATCCTAAGACTATCTCAAAGATTCCGTTAAAACTACCAGAAACTATTGATGAAGAATTACTCTATAAGGAAATCACAACGACAACAAAAAGCATTTGTAGAATACTAGATTCAATGAAGCTTACCAGGAAAAACCATCAATTCTTAATTAAATACGGGAAAAAGGGCTTATCTAAGATTAATAAAGAATCTAATGAATTATTACAATTATCAAAAAGACTGGACATGTTAGTCTATCAATTATATGGTATTGAAACCGAGATAGGAACTTTAAAGAGTGAAATTATCAATCCTTAGATCCAAAAAGTAGGAAGTCCAAAATATAACTAAAGAGAGTAAGATTTTAACTATAAAAAGACAAAAAGGTGTCTATAGGACTCCATATAAAACAGCACTTCATATGGTAGATTTAGTACTCCCTTTTATTACGAATAAATCAGAAATTCTAGACCCTAGTGCTGGAGATGGTATATTTATTAAAGCACTCATTGATCGAGGAGTGAACACATCTCAAATCACTGGTCACGATATTAATAGCGAGAAAATTCAGAGTTTACTCGAGTTGGGTATTCATGCTAGATGTACTGATACACTTCTTGAAGATTATCCATTAAAGGACATTATTATTGGAAATCCACCATATAAAAGCCGTCGAAAAAGCATCTATATGAAAATCAACCGTAAAGAACTAGAGAAAAGATATTACTTCATAGGATTATATAATCTCTATTCTCTTTTTATTGTAAATGCTATTCAACACATGAAAAGCAAAGGAATTCTTTGTTTCATTGTTGAAGACGCTTTCTTTACAAATCGATACTATCGTCGTTTTAGAGAATTTATTTTGAATAATACTTACATTTTAGAAATAAAACTAGCTCCATGGCGATTATTTCACAGAAGTCAGGCTGATGTACGAACAGCTATTCTGACATTGAAAAAAAAAGATCAGGAGAATTATCAGGAATACCATGGAGATAAAAAACACATTATGCGTCTTATTGACCGTTTAGCTAGTGAAAAGGAATATAAAAACCCACCTAAAGTTCAAAATGTTCCACAAATCGAATATCGTAAGATGCCAGATCATAAGTTTTTCGTAGGAGTTCCTCTTTCGATTATTCGTCTGATCCAGAATCCACCAGCAAGATTCGGAGATATTGCAAAAGGAGGTACTGGTATTTCAACAGGTAATGATGATAAATATTTACGTCCTGCTCTGGAAGTGGAATCTGACCCCGAGTCTTGGGTTGGATTTTATAAATCTGGCCAACGTACCCCTTACTACTACAAGACGCCTTATTTCATTGAAAAAAACTATCAAAAAAATGCTGAAGCTGATCCCAAGAATTTTCTAGTTAGGAACGAACAATTCTATTTCAAAGAAGGGATCACCTGTAGTAGTGTTGGGAGAAAATTTTCTGCTGCTTATCTACCGCCAGGAAATTTATTTGGAGTAAATGCCAACTTTTTTTTCGACAATGAAGATGATTTATATTATTCACTTGGCTATTTGAATAGTAAATTAGTTCAATATTTAGCTAGAAAAGTAATCCATCGTTCAAATATCATTGCCACAAGCTTTCTCAAAGAAATGCCCTTTCGAACACCTTCTATTGAACAGAAGAGTGAAGTAATTGCTATCGTGAAGGATATAATAAATTCCCTTAAGAACAATCCGAATTACAATTTTGTACCTGAAGCTGAAAGAATTGATGAGATAATATTCAACTTGTACGGAATATCCAATAAATTAAAAAGGGAGATTACAGGTTTTTGTGAGAAAATCATAGATTTTGCTTGATTCGAAGTAATAAACGGAAATTTAAACTCTAAATCTTAAAGACTTCGTCTCCTGGTCTCACTCGTTCAGGAACTTTGAGACCAACTTTCTGACCTGCGGAAGCGGAGTCTATATCTGCACGATCGATTTGCATTGATTCAATAGTCATCTCAAAATCGGTGGTAGATCCTTTGATCTTAACTTGATCTCCCTTTGTCATAGATCCAGAAGTAATATCCACTACGGCAACACTTATTTTGGAATAGAAATTCTCGATATTTCCAATTTTCTCTGACATATTATATGTCCTCCTTGTATTTTTTCCTAATTTTACATTCTGTTAAATACAAAAAAGATATTCATAAAGCTTTTGGTGTACACTTAGAAAATTACCAAGATTATCCCTGCAATTTCCTTTTAATTTCTAAAAATTTAAGACTATGGAACCATTCATTTAAAAATAAGTAGTGTCATCAACAAAATTTTCAGATTAATCTCGATCGTGTGTTCCCAATGTTCGGAGTACTTTTTCTACATTCCTTTGGATCAACTAATTTGGAATTTAAAGAGTTTGAAGAGTACTTACAAGAACAGGGGTTTCGAACTAATTCTCCTCTTCTCCCAGGACACGGAACTTTTCCAAAAGACCTTCAAAAGTACACATTTAAAGACTGGCTCAGAGCTAGTGAACAAGCATTAATGGATCTAAATTGCCAGGTGAATTTTCTTGTAGGACAAATCACAGGAGCTCCACTTGCGCTATTTCTAGCAGCATCCCATCCTGAGCTTTTGGGTATTGTTACACTTTCAGGTATTATTAATTTACCAAAGTGGCATACGCTTATCAATACCTTCCTAAGATCTAAATCTCGCATGGTCAGCTGGGGAAGCCCATCATCTAAATTGTTACCTTTTTATAATCAATCAATCAGAGAAAAAATTAAATTATACAAAGAAGTTCCCCAAACAGCTCTGAATGAAACATTTAGGTTAATTCAGGAGACAAGAAAACTTCTTAAGAAAGTAAATCAACCAATTTATATTTTTCATTCAAGTGCAAGAAAAGATTTTAACATTGAAAATGCTCATTATCTCTTTAAGAATGTATCTTCTAAAAAGAGAAAACTCATGATTGTTGAGAAGGGGAGCCCATTAATGTCCGTTGATGTAGCACGGCATATGGTATTCCGTGAATCGATGAACTTTTTTTGGAGTTGCATTGACCTGTATCAGATGTAGCGAGATATTGGTAAGAATAAATTCTAAGAAATTACTAAAGACTATTAGTGAGAGTACTTGAAGATCTTTTTTCTGATTGGTAACCCAAAGATTTTAATGGTTGTAGATATTCACATATAGATGGAGTAAAGATGATAATTAAGATAATAACATAAAATAGAATTTCTATTCCAATACTGTTTTTAACTACGAATGTACCTACTCTAATACTTGATGGATTTGGAAAAAATATTGACGTGAAAAATATGCTAATTGCTGCAAGTTTAGACTGGATACCAATTAGTGATGAAGGATATTTTTCAATTAGCTGGGGATAAAAATTCCAAGCTAGAGTAACTAGTATAATAGATAAAAGGCCGATTATCACCAGGCTAACAAGAAATACAGGAATTAAACCAAGATCCCAGATGGTCAAGTGGAGATCAAAGGAGTAGCTATAGACTGGGAGGAGGAGTAATAATGTGGTAAGACTCAATAAAATCAGAATTGAAATAAAAAATCCAATTACCTGATATTTTGTATGTGGTTTATCTACTTTGTTTGAAATTTCTCTTGTAAGGGGGGGATCATCAATTTGCGCTCGTTTGTCAAGAACAGAAAATACATTCCTCTTTAACGTAGAAGGATGAGCAAGAGAATGAACTGATAAAAATCCTGATAACCAAACAGCGATAGCATAAATTACAATTCCAAGAAATCCTGCATACATAATATAAACACTAGAAAAGGTGAAGAATTTCATTATATCAATTCCTATTTGTTCAGGAGGGGTCTCTAACCAAATCAAAACAGCAGGGATAATAGCTAATATATTAGTGACTAAAGGGCCAACAAAGCATATCAGAAGAACATCTTTGAGGTCCTCCTTGTAATAAATTACTGCTAAAATAGCTGTAAGGAAAATAATAGAACGATTGAAATCATCTAAAAAAACAGGGATGTAAAAGCCACCTAATATAGTGATGAGTATTATATAACAAACTGTGGCACAGATAACATATATCCCTAAAGCTTCGATAGGTTTTGGTATTTGAATAGTTTGTATTCTTTTATCAAAAAATTTTGAAAGCATATGAATCATCCAGTAGTTAATATCAATTCAATCAATACTTACACAAATTGAGTATAAAAATAAATAGATCTAGGCAATTTTTTCATTGGATCGTTCCAAATGATAAATCACTTAGTTATTTATCCAACCAGCACTTTTTCTTTCTATTGATACACTAGAAAGAAATTATTGAAAACTAACGGTAAAGAATAGTTTAAAACGAAATTTTCAACAATTATTTAATAGAGTTCCAAATGCTTATTAATTATCAGAACTAATTTCTTGAAGAATTTTACGTATTTGATCACTAAACGATAAATAAGGATCCGTAGAGAGACTTTGATAAGCCTCAAGGATTGATCTAAGACTTAATTCTTCTAACATGGTTGTCGCGTGTTCTAATGTTTCACGGATAATATATCGCTTTAGATTAGCTCCTAAATCTCTCAGAACCTCGAAAGAAATTGATAAGAATGACGACAAAAACCGGGGATCTGTGCAAAGAAAAGCAAATGAAGAATCGATAGCCATGAAGTACTCCTCTCCATAAATAAAATCTAATTTCCTCAATTCAAGAGCACCAAATATTAGACGTCGTGCGGAACCTCCGAATAAGGTCTTAATGAAGCCAAAGATTACTGCAAGATAACCAGCAAGGACAACATCCCTTTCCACGTTCCAGGAGAACGGTAATTCTCCACCTGATAGGTGTGAAATCAAAGCTAAACCTGTGGGTTGATCTGTGAGAGTTTCATGTTTTCGAATATAATAATGAAAGGATAATAACTCATCAAAGGAAAGCATCGAAAAATTGGAACTCGCTTTGCTACAAATTGTTGAAATTTTCTCGCTAAGAGAAGGATTGATAGTTAAGATAATAGCTTGAAAGCTTCTTTCAATAATCTCCATCTCCTGCTCATTTTTAGTATTTGAAATACTATCAGCAAAAATGATGGCAGCCTGTCCGACTAATACGGCGGCTATATGTTCTTCCATTGCTTTAGGTAAGCCTTCAGTTGCAGAGATTAGCTTCAATGTGATTGCAGGATCAGAACATATAAAGAAAAATTTGTTCTGTAGAGAAACAATAAATACTTCTGAAGTCTTGAATCCTGTATACTCAAATTCAATGGACGCTACAGAATTTTCCCCAAAGATTTCTGAGCCAAGATTGCTTAAACCTTGTAGGAAATTTACTGTAAACTGCAGAAATTCGTCATCAGGATTACCCCATGCCCATTCGACTTCCGAATCCAGATTTACAAACATAGCCCAATTTTCATCTACTCTCATTATTACTCAATCCTTGGTTTAATGAGTATACAAATTCCAATGAGTATTGCTGGAAGACTAGAGTCGTCCAAGAATTCTCGCAAGAAAATTACGCTTTTGTATCCCCTTTTTTGGAATTAGTATGGATTTTGATAAAACATATTCATTCAACAAGGCTTTAATATCCATGGATTCCAATTCTTCAGTTTGTGAAGTCAATATTTCTTCAGTAATCCTCCTTTTAAGGGACACTCCTAAATCTTGAAGTATAATATCTTTCATGTTAAAAAAACCGTCATAGAAATCCGAATCCATTGCTAATTCAATGAAAGGCGCATCTATTGAAAGAAAGTAATCCTCACCATGAACAAAAGACAAACTTTGAATAAAATTAGTCCCGAAAACTAAGCTTTTTGGTTTTGAATCGAATAATGACATTAAGAAAGATATAATGATCGCTAAATAACCAGCTAAAACGACAGGGTCTTTTTCAACGTGAAAATCAAGGGGAATTTCTCCACCTGACATATGAGAAACAAGTGCCCAACCTTTAGGAGAGAGAGGACGAGTTAGTTCAGGTTGTTTTCGAAGGTAGTAATGCAGAAATAATAGATCAGCAAAAGTAAGCATAGAAAAATTACTCGCACTCCTGCCGACGATCTTGTCTACTTCTTCGCCATACTCTTCAGAGAGATCTAGAATTATGTTTTGCCAAATCGATTCGAGGTACTCTCGTGTTTCATCATCTTCGACTTCAGTGATACATTGAGCATATAACATAGCAGCTTGGCCGACTAACACAGCACTCATAATCTCTTGGACTTCATGAGCGATCCCACCATGCGCATCAATTAACTTCATAGTTGTACTAGGATCGCTCATAATCAAGAAGAATTTATTCTCTAGTGAAACAACAAATACTTCAGATGAACGAAATCCTGCACGTCTTTTTACATCAAAGTTAATCTGAGCAATACCATGCTGACCAAATAATTCTTCACCGATTTGAGCAAGAGCTGTAAGAAAATTAGTAACAAAAGTAAGAAACTCGGCATCAGGACTTCCAAATGACCATTTAACACTCTTGCCCTCAACAAAGAGCGCCCAGTTTGGGTCTACTCGCATAGGAATCATCCATATTTTGGAAATTTCATTTCTTTAAAGGGTATATAGTAACTTCCATAAAATATAGTTACAATACAAGGTGATAACATAAATTTTATAGTCTTTTTTTAGAGAGCTTTCTGCACTATATTTATTTTTGGATTAACAAATAACGAAAATCTATATTCATTAAGAAAGACCAATAAGGTGTAATTGTCATGATATCAGATCAAGTCAGAATTTTGAAAGGCTCACCAACCATGAATTTTCTCTCCATGGCAAGAAAAAGGGAGAGTGAGGGTCACCAAATAATTCATCTTTCGATCGGACAACCAGATTTTCAACCTCTTCCATCAATAATTGAAACAACAAAGAAAGCAATTGATGAAGGCAAAACAAGTTACACAGTAAGTTCTGGAATCCCCGAATTACGCCAAAGTATAAGTCAACTGTATCAAGAGGATTTTAACGTAACGATAGATCCGAATGATGAAGTTAAAATTACCTCTGGCGGAAAACAAGGAGTTCTTGCCGCATTTTATACAATTTTAAACCGTGGGGATCATATAATCATTCCTGAACCATTTTGGGTGAGTTATCCTGATATGGCCCAGTTAGCAGGAGCTACTTCTGTAAGGATTCCAATGACTACAGATTTTTCTTTAAACAAAGATGAAGTTTTGAACAATGTAACAAACAAGACAAAAGCGATTTTAATTAATTCTCCCAATAATCCTTCGTCTCATGTCCTTTCTTCTGAAGAGATTAGATTTCTTAAAGATCTCGTGGAAGATTATCACATTTATATTATCAGTGATGAAATTTATAGTGATTACGTTTACATTGATACTCCAGTAAGAACACTCTTAACAGAATTTGATAATTGGCGTCAGAATATTATCGTAATTAATGGTTTTGCGAAAACATACAGTATGACTGGCTACCGTCTTGGATGGACAATCAGCAACTCAGAAAGTGCAGAGGGAATCCTTAAAATTATTCAGGCAACTACAACATGCCCAACGAACTTTTGCCAATGGGGGGGTGTAACAGCTTTAAAGGAGAGAGCTCAAGCAAGAGAATTGATTAATAAATTGTTTCCAGAGCGAAGGAAGGTCTTAATGGAGGAAGTCAAAAAAACAAATGGTTTATCACTCAAATCTATAGATGGAGCTTTCTATGGTTTTGTCAAATATGATTTCAGTGAAAAATCGTCTGAAGCTGTTGCAATTGACATCCTAATGAATGCCAATGTGTCTTTAGTTCCTGGTTCTGCTTTTGGGGACTCAGCTGAGGGATACTTACGAGTGGCTTTCTCACGCTCTGTTCAAGAGATTAAGGAAGCATTTGAACGCATCAGGAAGTATTTAGGGCAATAATTCTCCACAAGAGGGGACTTAAAAGTGGAAATAAACATTAAAACACCTGAAGATGTAAGAATCCTCATGAAAATGCATGTCATTCCGGCAGCTATAACAACAGCTTTAGAATTGCATCTCTTTTGGTATATTAACGACCAATCAGTAGGTCTTGAAGATATTTCTCAAAAATTTAGAATCCCACAAGATCGATGTCATTATTGGTTGGAACTATTAGTTGAATTAGGCTTATTAAAGCAGGAAAACTTGAGATATAAGCTCACTTCACTTTCCCAATCTATAATAATAGAAACATATAGTCCAGAATCCTGGGCATTTATAGCGCAAGCGGCTAGGGAACAATACTTAACTGGCTACAATTTAACCTCACATATTTCCCATCCAAAATCAGTTATGACTGCCCAAGGGGAGAAATCTCTTGATTGGTTCAAACGAATACAAGAAGATCCTGAATATGCCCGAAGATTTACATATACACTTTATGAGATACACTACTCTTCAGGAGAAAAACTGGCTCAATCATTAAATATGAAAGGCGTGAAGCGATTAATGGATCTGGGAGGAGGATCAGGGGTGATGTCACTAGCTTTATTAAAACAACACCCTGAATTAACAGCTGTTGTAATAGATATCCCTAATGTTTGTGTTATTGGACGAGAAATTGCAGCTAAAAGTTCAGTTGCAGACCGAATTGTATATCAAGCAGCGGACTTCGATCACGACGATTTACCCACAGGTTTTGATATGATCTTGAATTGTGACGCGGGAGGGTTTAATCAGGAGCTTTTGTACAAACTCTTCAAGGCTTTAAATGAAGGTGGTCAACTAATAATAGTATCGAATATCGAAATGGATAGTGATTGGCTTGAAACACATCCCAGAGAAGATTTAAGTTTCCCTCTCCTTCTGAGATTCTTCCAAAATTCTTTGACTGCCTCTAAATTATCACATATGACAATAACTGAAGGGAAGAAACGTCTTACAGAAACAGGTTTCCATTCTGTTGTAGAAGAAACATTGGAAGATGGAATTCTAATTGTTCGTGCTCAAAAACCTTAGTGGTTTTAATCATAGCATTCCTTTGACATAGGTAAGTTATTTTCATTCATCCGCTTTATGCCAATGAGATGAAATTTAAAAACAAAATTACTTCTTTCTAAATTCGATTAAAAATCCATTAATAGTACTAGAATATCACGACGAAAGTTGTACAATTAGAAAGGAGAGTCTAATTCATGGAAAGGAAACAAACTGTTACAGAAAAATCATTAGAGTATTGGGAGAAAAAAGCAAATTGCGCAAGGGCATCTGTTTGTGGAATTTTAACTTTTAATGATAAAGAATCGTTGTGTGATCCGTTTTACAAAGCCATGCTCCCGATGGGGGGTGGTTTTGGAGAAGGACTAGTATGCGGAGCTGTCACAGGTTCTTTAGCTGCTTTAAGTTTAATCCTAGCCGAAAAAGGATTAGAGGATAAAGAAATTGCTAAAAAAGTAAAGATTTGGAAGAAGGATTTTAAGGACAAATTTGAAACTTTCACCTGTTACGAGTTAATAGATGAATTTAGGGATGAATCTGGTAAAATAGATTTAAAAATGCCAGGTAGAAGGGAAAAGTGTACTGAAATCGTTATTTCAGGAGTTACTTCTACTCAACAAATAATCAATTCAATAAAGTAAAGATTTAGGAAAAAGTTTTTTTATCAGTAATCAAGAGGGGGGAGGTTCTAAAACTACCCATCCAGTAACACGCAGATATGTGAGATTATCTACAAAATATTTCTTAATTTCGTTTGAAAAAGAAGCTAGAGGGGCAATTTCAACACCTTTCTCTAGTTTTAAAAGCATTGTTTGGACTGCATTTAAATGACGGGTATTCAACA
Organism: Candidatus Heimdallarchaeota archaeon; assembly: GCA_020353515.1. GTDB lineage: Archaea > Asgardarchaeota > Heimdallarchaeia > Hodarchaeales > Hodarchaeaceae > Hodarchaeum. The sequence goes on along the minus strand of CP070695.1, from coordinate 3,453,367 downwards.
TCAGTCCTTTATTAACAAGAGTGAGAATCTGTTCGTTAAATTCAGATTCTAGTAAAGAATTCGGAATATTATCACAGAGTTTGACGAATACTGAAATAATGTTTTGATATGACTTGTCCGCATCAACTAAGAAAGGAACTAAATCATTTGGATCAAACTTTGTCTGAGCTTCGTCGAAAGATGTCTTTGAGGCCATAATAAGGTCTTGAATTTCTTCTGTAACATTTGTGGGTAAAGAAATATCAGATTTTGCTAGAGGAGAATAAGTACTTACGACCAATTGGATAGTTTCTAGAGTTTCTAAGAACTCTTCAAGATTTTCCTTGATTTTCTTCTGATCTTCAATTCGATTCTTTATCTTTTTAAGTTTTTCACGTTCATTCTGGATTTTATTGCTTGTCTGTGTCTTTATCTCTCCCTTCTTTTTTGAGGCAAGAGATTTTTCTTCCTGTTGGTTTTTTTCCTGTAACAAAACTTTAACTTTAGAATCGATTACACTATATTCAGAATTTAATTGAGCTAGTTGTTGTTCAAATGGATCAAGTTCTAATTGAACCTGTTTTATTTCAGCTTCTAACTCGTCTTTAGTCTGAATAAGTTGGGGAATATCAATTGATGTGTTTTTTTCGACCAAATCAATAGAAGTTAGCTTTTTTCGTAATTTTGATAGTTGATCTATTAATTGTAATTCTTCAGATGATAATTCAGCGAATTCTACAGATAGATCTGCTTTCAATTGAAGATGTGAATCAGTTTCTTGATTTAGCTCCTTTTCAAGATTAAGAATGTCATCGATATATGTAGTCATATGCACCTTATCCTTGTTGATGTACTTTATTACGGAGCTCTTCTATCCCTTTACTGAGGGACTCAAGCTCATCTTGGGCTGATTTAATCTCATGTGAAAGTTGATCTAACTCCAGCATTTCAAAACTATCAGACTCAGAAAAGTTTTCTGATTGAGAAATTAACAAATTAATTTCTTCTTGATATTGATTCTCTAAGAGTTTTTGTTGCTTAATGTGGTTTGTAATTTCTGGAATACTCTTTTCGATCTCTAATTTCTTTGATTGAAGCTGTGAGAGGATTGTTTGTTTTTCTTGTATTAATTGTTTTAATTCCTCTGGATCAAAGTCTGTGTCGTCAAAGTCTTGTTTGGCGACAGAAAGCTCAGGATGAGAAGTAAGGAAATCATCTGCCTCTTTTCGAAGGTTTTCTACAGATTTTTGTTTTTCATTGATTTTCCTTGATAGAATTCCCCTTATTCGCCTATTTTTCAATATTTTTTGATCATACTCAGCTTTCTTTTCTTGATAGATTTTTTCTAACTCATCATCTGATAGCTGCGATAATTTGTCTCTCGTTGACAACAGTATTCCCTTTTATTTCAAACTAGGTATTACTTTCCTATTGATTCTATATTTTTTTTCTTTTTCTTTGTGTTTTTAAATCTCTCCAATTGATAAAGACAATTACCTGAAAAAAAATAATAAGACTTTCTTATTATTAGTATAACCAGAGAATTACTAATGCAACACCAAGTAATCTTTTTTCATTCCTTAATTTGCCCACGATGTATTCGTGTGCGGAAAATAATGAGGAAGATTGAAAATAATTATCCTAATGTCAAGATAAAAAGAGTTGGGTCAGTAACTAAGTTCCTAAAAGGAGAATTAAGAACTCTTCCCGCTGTTAAAATTAATAATTTCATGCTATATGGAAAAGAAATAACTGAAGAACGAATATTGGATAAGATTGGACTCGGGGAGTCCCCTAACCATCACTAATTAATTGATCAATTAGAAAAATAAGATTCCTAAGTTGATTTTTTGTAGTTGAAGGCATTACTACAAATCTTAGTCTCCCATTTACGATAGTTGTCGTCCAACCATGCTGCCATAATATTTTATGCAGCTCCAATACGTTGAAAGGAAAATCTGAGGGGGTTGTAACTCCAAGAATGTTAATAACAGGTTTAATAGGGATTAATAATCCACGTTTTTCTAATTCGACGGATAGATATCGAGTATTCTCGAGGCAAGACATAACAGTTTCTTGAAATCCCTGGAAACCATTTTTTTCCCATAATGATGCGAAGGCAATTGCAGATGCTCCTGTTCTTGTACCTGTAATTGTTATTTGTTTCGGTTTCCCGGCCAAATATGGCAATGTGAATTGGATAGCAATCGGATAGGTAGCGTCACGCCATAATAACCCTCCTCCAGGGATTGGAACACGTCCCATTTTATGAATATCGACTGTGATGGAGACTAATGATTGCAAATCATCGAAAGACAAGTTAAAATTTGAATGTATTTTTGGGAGAAAAGGAAAAATAAGTCCACCAAACGCAGCATCAATATGTAGATCTAATTCATAAGTTTGACAAATGTCATCCAGTTCTTTCAGCGGATCAATGGTTCCGAATGCTGTTGTTCCAGCTACTCCTATTAGAGCAATTGTCTTTTTTGATATGGCATCAGAGATTGCTTCAAGATCGGCCTGATACTGAGGTGTTGTAGGAATTTTAATGAGTTTGAGCTGCAACAAATCAGCAGCTTTATCAATGGAAATATGAACGGATTCAGGGGCAATAATTTCGGGTTTTTGCTGATTATGACTACTAGCATTATTATTCCGAATGGCCCAAAGAGCAGTAAGATTAGCCTCGGATCCCCCTGATAGAATGACACCTGTTCCTGATGAGGGAAGGTCAAATAAGCTACCTAAAATATTAATAACACGAGTCTCGACGGCAATAGTCCCTGGAAATAACGCGGGATCACCAAGATTCTTCTCTACATTACTACGGAAAACTTCTAGTGCAAATGGATCAGCTTCACAGTTCATAGAGCTTAAAATTTTCCCACCTGAATATGAAAAGTCTTTACTAAGATTTTCTTTAACATTAAATGATTCATTAATTTGCAAAAGTGATAAAACTCCAACAATAGATAGATAATATGCGTGCAAAACTCCCCTTGATCTGTACAAAAGATTATGTGGCCAAAATGTATGCACAGGTATACACAGTGTAAACTTGTTTTAGTAGAATATTAGGTCAATGTAGTTGGTACATAGGATGAGACGTGTGAGATCTTCTTCAGCACAATTAGCAATTCTGTTATTAGCCCGAATTGCACTTGATCTCGATTTTCAGAGCATTACACTCTACTTTAGTACTCTTAGTGAGTCTTTTAATATCCAAATTTGGCTTATGGGATTTCTCGTCTCTGTATATTCAATTTTTATTCTACTAAGTCCAGTTTTCGGGAGTCTATCTGATCAATATGGAAGAAGAAATTTCCTAACCATTGGATTAGTTATTTTTGCGATAAGTTCAGGCCTCATGGCTGTAGCTCAAGATTGGTTATTTATCTTGATTGCACGAGCGTTAGCTGGACTGGGAAAAGCCATATTTTTACCAGCGTTGTTAGCTGAACTGGGTGATCAATATACATATGAAACAAGGTCCCGTGCGATGGGGTTCGTCCGCTTATCTTGGCCTATCACATTCATATTTGGAGTACCTTTAGTAGGTTATTCGATTGAACATTTGAGTTGGCGATTTCCATTTATAATACTAGGGCTTCTAGCATTAAGCTCTTGTGTATTAATCTATTTAATAGACTCTACTAGTGATGAAATACCTAATCAAGGAGCTCTAGTTGAACAGAGTTTGAAATTATTCAAAAGAGTAGTATCCAATAAAAGTGCGCTTTCAGGATTATTGTTAATGTTCTTTGCTGTTGGAGCTATTCAAGGTATTTTTGCATTTTTCCCCATTTGGATGGAAACCAAATTTCAAATCAAAGAGACATCAATAAGTGTAATCCTAGCTTTTATGGGAGTCGGAACGTTGTTTGGAACGCTCTTAGCCACCTGGTTGGGAGACAGAATCGGCCCAAAACGCTGTACTATATCCGGATTAATGATTGCTGCAACTTGTATGATTTTATTGTCTCATTTTTCTTTCAATCACATTTTTGTGATCTTTTGGCTGATCCTATTAGGTACTTCATTTGATTTTGCGATGTCTGAAGTTCCAGTCTTACTCACTCAAGTAGCATCAAACTCAAAAGGAACTGTTCTCTCTATAAATCAGGCACTAAACGCTAGTGCATCAGCACTTGGTTCGGGATTAAGCGGTTTAATCTGGATTAGTTATGGGTATTCAACAATTGGACTAATATTCTCAAGTACAGCTTTTGTGGGAGCTTTAATTGGTTATTTAAACATCCAAGTATCACCTGATCCTGAATCCTCAAAGTCACAACTAGGTAACAATTAGCTGCTCTACAGCTCGTGCTTTGGGGAAATAAAGTGTGAAAATTGCCCCACAAACCTCTCCATTGTCATTTTCCATATTTTTAAAAGTGATTTTTCCTTTATATCCGTCAATGATGTTTTTCACAATTGATAATCCAATCCCTGATCCATCTTTGCGTAATTTTCCCGTAAAGAGATATTTTTTCTTTTCTTCAGGGATTCCGAGGCCGTTATCACCAATAGATACCACCCAGTAATCAACTCCTCTTACTAAAGTAGAACTAATTGTGAGATCAATCTCCACATCCTCTCTGTTACTATGTTTTATTGCATTTGAAAATAAATTAAGGAAAACATCTTCAATAAATTCATTAGCATTTATCCAGTATGAGATTGATTCATCAATTTCTACTTGAAACTTAACACTCTTGTTTGGAAAGTTATTAATTACTTGACTAATTGTTTCTTTTATTACAAGCGTCAATTTTTTCGTTGATAAATGAGTAAAACCACCCTCTCTCTGAACTGTTCGGTATTTTTCGATGTTAAGAATTAATTCAAAAATTGAATTCACATTATTTTCAATTTTCTCTATAAATTCACTTGATTCCAAAATTGCTTCATCAATATGATAATAATCAGTTATCATTTTTACGCCTTGTAGATGATTTTTAATGTCATGTGACAACAAATCAAGGAAAAAATCGGATTCTGCAGTTTCAACTTCATGTATTATGCCTTCTAATCTTCTTTGCTGAGTTAATGAGGTGAAACCAGTTAGAAGACAACTTGTTGCTAATGTTCGTCCAAGATAGAATAGGAGTTTTAATTCAGGGAAAGGCCATATGAGTAAAAGTACAAAGTAAAGAAAAAAATGCAACGAAACCCAGAAAGAACTATAGTCTCTCGAAGTTATATAATCCTTGAAAAAAAGAATTGAAAGAAAGATGGACGCAGGTATTAATGTTTCTACAACAAACCAACTCATATTATTTAGTGCTGTAAAATTACCTGAAATATTAATGAAATTCAGAACTGAATTCGCAGGAATTATGAAACCATATAAAAATGAACCTACAAAATAAAACAGACCATATATGCTTGAGATTGATATTGTGATTGATTTTCGATTTGTAAATAATGATAATGTTCCAAAAAGAAAAAGGGACATAGTTACTGCTCCTGAAGAGTTTACATATACGAACATTGTTAAAATCGAATTGTCAAGAATCTCCGCATAAAGTAATGTTACAATAAAATGGCCAATCGCGTAAAAAAACATAGCAATCGCCCAGAAATTCGTTGTAGTATCTTTTTTATAATGATAATAATGCCTGATTAAAATAAAGGCCGAAATAAAAGCCATAATGGTGCTTATTCCCGATGCGACGACAATTCCACTATCAATCACAGAAATTCCTTCCAGAATTCACAATTAATGTCTATAAACGACACTTTACAAGTAGAACCAATAACCATTCTTAAAGAATGGTTAATGAGAAGCCGAAGGCCCTATATGAGATTAATCTTCGATCTCTTCAATTTCACCGTAACATTTCGATTTCGCAAATAAGAAGCCAATTAAATGCCGTGGAGCTTGAATATCATTATCAACCCGGAGATTGTAGATCACGCTCTTGAAATCATCGAGAGAAACATCTGTATCGATTCTAAGTTCCCCATATACGGTCAAATCTACCATTTGCTCTTCATCAAGAAAATATTCAAAAAATGATTTAGTAAGATGGACATCGGAGTCAAAACTTTTTTGAATCACTCTAGGAATCTTATCTCCTTTGTATTTCTCGATTTGGTGGCAATTTCTTGCTTTTTTTACCAATGGTAAGTAAAGATGTGGGGGAACCCAGATATGCTCAATGTGTTCTATATTTCTGATCTTGTTGAAAGACTCATGAGTGACGTCTGCTCCTAAGGAGAGATTTTTGACTCCAATGATGTTAATCCCCTCATCATCTAAATGAGTAAGGTCCTCCTCAAAGAGCTCAAGAGAATCGATATTACTAATAGTATTACCATTTTCGCCTATAGAGGTATACCGATACTTAGCTAAGATACGGTTAATCAATTCAGCAACACTGACACCATTCTTCCGTGCAATTCGACTTATATCTTTATATAACTGGGCATCTAAACCCCGAATCCCGATAACTTTATCCGATTTCAAAATTTCAATATCTGGGGGTAATGGAGGTAATGGGGGAAGAGGAGGGGCACGAGGTGGACGAGGCTCGCTCAGAGGTCTTCGACGGTGAGGTGTTCGATATTCCTCTTCACTCTCCTCTTCGATATCTTGAACTGTATCGTCATCAACCTCAATATCTTCTTCAGGAGACCAATTATTTTCAAAATCTTCAAACTTTCGTTTTTTATGTAGATCATTCATTATCATTCAACCTCATTTCTGTCTGTGTTTACCTCCTTAGAAATCAGAGAATTTTCATGGTCTGCAACAATTTTTCTAGCCATGGTAATATATGAAGCTAAATCAACGTAGTTGAGATCATATGAATCGTCTTTGACTTGTTTTAACAGACATCTATACATAATTAACCCTTGTTAATGTATGTTGTGTTATGTTAACATATGATATACACGGTTATAAAAAGCTTTCTATGGTAAATATTATCCAAGAATCAAAACACAGAAAAGGAAGAAATAACCGATTAAGAGTGTAACAATAACTGATCGGTCGAAAGAAAGCTTCGATATCTTATTCAACAGATGAATAAGAACATACGCATAACAAAATTGGAGAATAAAGGTTAAAACCCAAAAGAGAAGTGATGGGACAGTAATAAAGATAATTGAAACCACATAGAGTAATACTGAAGCTATAAAAGATAACATAGGTAAGACTAACAGACCTGCAAATAACGACAAGAAATCTCTCTTTTTGGATATCACTAAATCAAATATTAGCAATCCCGAAAACATGAGAAGAAAAATGATAATTTCAAGAAAGATTCTTAGAGGTAGTTCGAAGGTAGTTGGAAGTAGAAACGGCCCTACAATTAAGACTGGAAAATTTAATTGAAGAAAAAATAGTACTGCAGTTAGCGCAGCAATTTCTATTGCCCATCGCAAGGGATTTTTTAGGATAAATCTCGATAACGGTATTTTTAGGAAAAGATCATGAAAAGAAGATCGGGAGGTTACTACTGATGATACATCGTCATCATCTAATTTTTCAAGGTAGGAGACAGCTTGAACTCCTAAAGGTGCTAATTCATATTCTTTACTTTCCCGTTGTTTTATCAATCCCTTCTCTTGAAGTTTCTCCAGATGATGATAAATTACACCTGGACTCTGTGGTATTAGAATTTGTAATTCAGAGTATGCGAGGTATAATTGCTTATTCAATTCCCTAAGGATCATTCGTCTTGTGGTGTGTGAAAGGATATCAAATAATTCCTGTTCTTGAATTTGTGATCCTTCATTGTGTTCCCTGTTTGTCACTGATATATACTCCTTACAAGAACGAACTAAAAAAAAGAAAAGAAAATTTTCCTTGAATTGTATTCAAGGATGGGATTTATTAATGTTTATTTTTGACGACGACGATTAAAAATCAAACCAGTAGCTAAAACGAAAGTCATTAGTGCGGTAACTACCAAGAATCCATCTTTCACGCTCTCTATGGTTTCCATTAACCAAGAGATTATCGTGGAAGGACTCACTGACAGTGCTTCATCTGATGTTCCAATCTCAGGATCATGGAACAGAGTTTCGTCGAAACTTGGATAATTGAGTAAAATATTTACCTTAGAAGCATTTTCAGACGCAGTATCATATAGGAGAGCTCCATCATCTACTACTGTACCATCAACTTCGACCTCACTAGCAGATTCAAAATATGCAAGAAGGACATCATCATCATTTTTAAGAGAGATAGAAGTATCATCACTCTCTTTTTTCAAACTCATTCCTTCGCCTTCATTTTCCCCTCTTGACCAATTTAATTCGAATTCTAAACATAAACCAGTGGCTTCTTCCTCAAAAGGCCAGTTGGTTATATTAATATCGAACTTCAGGTAAGAGGAGTCTGCGGAAAAATGATTGATTAATTCTATAGTTGTATCTTCGAATTCCTGACCCTTTATCTCAGATGAACGGAAAATGAATTCCTTATCAGTATCTGTGTCTGTTACAATTACGAGTTCCCAATCGACACTAGGTAATTGTAAGTCAGAATTCTGATTTCCAACTTCTTCTCCTTTATCGTAGATACTATTGTCATTTTCGTCTTTGAATTGAGTTATTCTCTGGAATTTTAAGAAAAATCGTACATCATCAACTGATGTATTGAAGTGATAAAATGGTACTTGGCCTTTTGCATTAACCTCTATTTGAAAGTCACCAGAGGTTAATAATACTTTTTTTCCTTCTTTTTCTAACTTAGCTTTACCATCATCATTATCTTCTTCTTCGTGGTCATCGGTCTCTTCCTCAGTTTCCTCTGATTCCTGTTCTTCAGTTTCGTCACTATCATCGTCATCATTAATTTCCGCATTAATAGATCCAATTGGAGCTACTAACACCATGGAAATTAGTGCTAATAATGAAATAATCAAGAATAAATTCCTAATTTTCAGCTGTAGCATCTATTTTTTATCTCCTGTTATAGATTTTTGTGATAAAAATCATATTTTTATCTGAATGATCTTACAAATCCCCTTACTAAATATTTATGCTTCTAACTGCGTAGAATCGGATATTTCTACTCTCATAGAGGGAACTTTCAAACCTATAATTTCCCAAATAATTTGAAAATAAAATCCTCTAGTCTTTTTGACAAAGTAAACCACGGTTTTTGAAATTTATTATGATGTAAACAATAATCATCGATAAAGATTCGATGTTCTGTCAGATCCCAGATATATGGATAGAATTGACAACCCTCGGGTCTGAATTCATAGATGGAACACTGACCGTTCTGATCAAGAAAAAAGCACTGGAGTTGGGAATCAATCTGTTTATTCTTCAATTTCCTATTTCCGTCATCATTTAAAGTAACGAATTCTTTAGCTGATATTGAGGTCTTTGTGACTATCCGTTGAATGTCTTTTTTTGTTATCAGCATCTCTGTTTCTAAACAACAGTGATGACAACTGTTCTGTTGACAAATATCTCCTTCAACAATTTCATTTGCCATATACAGCCCATTTTTGAAAAAAGGATACTCTGTTTTTAAGTACATGCCACAAATTCTGGTAGTGAACTACTACTTTCTAAGAATAGTTCCACAGTTTTCTCTAATTGAGCAAAATTTTTCTTTAATAATTCTACTATTTGTAAAACCTGCTGAGTTAGGGCCTCTTTAGCTCGTGAGTCCTGTAAAATATTTGTAAGTTCAAGAAATGATTTACTTTTTTCAAGTAGTTGTTTTTCAGTAATTTGTTCTACTAGTTTCTGAACTGCTATTTCTAGTCCTTTTTTTGATTCTTTTATCCATGGATAATATAAACAAAGCTCACTACCTTGAACTGATTCATAAAAACTATCTTCAAAATCAATTGCCCAGATTTTTCCCTCAGTAGAAGCAAGATAATTCCCTCCGTGTCGATCTAACGCTCCAATCCAAGCTTCAAATACAAAAAGGTCAAGTAATTCAGTTCTGGTTAATGTTGGGTGATCCTCAGAAAATGATGCTAAATCTTTAGCACTGTGTACCCATTCTTGGATTAAACCAATTGACTGGCCCTTTTTCGCAATTATTGATTTGGGAACAAGAATACCAAGCTCTGATGCCAATATAGAGGCGAGATACTCGCGAATTAACGCAAAAATAGGTATTTTTTTCCATAGCCAAATACGTTGCTTACTATCAACGAAGAATAATGCCTGATTCTTAAAATTAGAACCCCGTATCTCTTTCGAGAATGAGCTCTGGAGAACAATGTCTAATCCTGTTTCCTGAATGGGAAAGAGCTCTACCTCTAAGTGATCGGGAACTTTCATCAGATTTCACCATTTGTCCGTTATTTTGGTGAAAGGAATTTTGTTGATATTTTAGAACCACAATTCTCACATCTTTCGCTATTTAAGGAGACATGAAAGATTGTAGAACAGAGATTCGTTCGATATTACCTAAGTCACGATTTTTTAGGTTTAATTTTTGATTCTTTCTAGTGAACCTATCCACAGAGTTATAAGATCGTTACAAATTGATTTTATTTCCCCAATTCTCGTTCCTAGAAATTGTTCATCTTGCATGAGATCATCTATAGAAACACTCAAAATTCCGAAAGTATAAAACTTTCTCAGGTATTCAGATAGAGAGGTGATTGAGATAAATGTAAAGCAGCTTCCAAGTTATTTTCCCTCCTTAGCAGCCTTTTTAGTTACCTTCATCGCCTTCATTATACTGGAGATTTTACATAACTTCTTGTTATCTTATGACATTTCTCTATTTTTTGGATGGACTTTCGTACTTTCTATTGTTATCTTTGTAATGATATATCTCTCACTTCGAAAGATGTTAAAGAGCTCCCAAGTTAGAGCTTATACAGACATTGTCTTAATGGTTACCCCATTACTGAATGATCCATCATTAAGCAATTCTAAACTTCAGAAGAATGCTGAAAAGCTTGATATAGCATTTCAAGGACTTGAACACTGGATTAAGTTATCAGAAGACGAGTATCTTCAATGGATTGAAGTGAAAGAAATACTAAATAAGAAAGAGGAAGTACTTGAGCTCGCTGAAAAGTGTTTATACATAAATCCAATGAATGAGTATGCCTTCTGGAAATTAATTTATTATCTTAGAAGTCAACATAAAGAAGTTAAAGCTATTAAGTATTTAGACATATTTTCAGTTATTAAAGATCCTGGGGTCAAAAATCTTTGGAAGGCATTGGTTTATGAGCCTCGATATCCAAATGAAGCTAAAATTTTCTATGATCAGAGTATTAATGAAGGAATTAACACTGAATCTCTTAATTTAAAAGAGTTAGATGGTTACTTAAAGGATCTAATTGGTTCTTTTGAAGATCCAGAAATTTTAATGAAACACAAAGGAATTTTTAGTCGAAATCTAGGGGAATATTGGGATCTACTCACTAAGGTTTTCCCAGATACTACAATCTTAGAAAAGTATTATATTTTGACAAAAATAATGGAGAATTATGAAACAAAATGGTTGGGGGATGGACAAAGATTTACCTAGCAGAAATCAGCTCATTTACGTTTTCTACCAAAGAGATCGGTACCTGAGGTTTTCACATCATTTTGTTGAGTATACCGGTGTTGTTCAAACTTGTTCAGAGCATCTTCAAACTCAATTAGGTTCTTCTTGAGGGTTTCAAATCCTTTTATGAACCTTAAAGAGAGGCCAAGTACAAAACTTGCATATTGGATCTCTGATCCACCTAATTTCGTATTTAGCTCATGTCCTAGTTGCATTTTTATGAATGACAGTGCCTGTCTCCCCTCGATAGAATCTCTTCTTTCAAGATAATGGTACATCAAACCACCAAAGTTATAACCCCACATTTTTGCCACATCATCTTCAGATCCTCCAACTAAAGCAATATTACTCCTAGCATCCTCATAGCTTTGGTTAAATTGAGCAATAATGCCAGTTGCCAGTTCATTAGGAATTTTCAAATGCTTTTTTAATTGAGAAACCTGCTTAGCAAGCTCAGTGATCTTCTCTTTCCCAGCTTCGTCATACATTTCCTCTAATAGCTTTGAAGAGATTTTCTTATTAGATCTGTCAATAGGACACATGACCTCATTACCCCGACTTACATGATATGTTAGTACTGAATACTAATTACTATTCAATAACTCCCTTATTTAAAACTAGTTAAATTGAATCGGCTTAATAGTGGTTCGAGGGTTAAGCTTTTTATTTTCTTTTGTTATTAGAAGTTTATTATGATAAAAGAATGGAAAGAGGTAACGCTAAACCAAAAAGTGAAAGAATAAATGCCAAAATTAACCCCAAGAACGCGAGAATATCAAATTCCCCTTCAAGTAATGAAGAATCTTCCTTCATGTCCGCAAGCATAACAGAAAAATGGTGATCAGATTTCTTTTCCGCCATGCGACTACCCATTGCTGCTGCTAATATTGTTGCAACTGTTGTTATAGTTACTCCGATAGTTATACGGTTCGCGATGGATTCGTATTCATCCGCGAAATCCTCCATCTCTCTTTGTTTTTCAACCTCAAGCCAGAGGGGGCCTCTATACAGACTGTAGATATTATCCCAATCTAACTGATAAAAAACAAAATTTGTCCCCAAACCAATATCTAAATTGTCAATGTCGTCTAAGATATCTTCCAAGACAATCTTTAAAATCTATGGACTAATCCTAACTGTCAAATAATAATAAGTAATATCTTTCCTAATTGCATTTAGGTTGAATTGGTGATACAATAAATGTCTTACGAAGTGAATGAAGAATTTTTAAAAAAATTAGTAACAACTCCTAGAGCAACAGGATACGAATTAACAGCACAGCGAGGAATAAAGGAATATCTCAAAAAAGAGGCAGACAAAATATATGCAGATCGAGTGGGGAATCTCTATGCAGTTGTTAATCCAGATAGTCCTTTTAAAATCATGCTAGCTGGTCATATTGACCAAATTGGATTTCAAATAAGTTATATCGATAAAAAGGGTTATCTGTGGTTCAAGCCCCTAGGAGGGTTTGATGTCACTACTTTACCAGGAAAACGAGTGAAAATTAGTGGAAAGAAAGGAATTATTCCTGGGGTTCTTGGAAAAAAAGCTATTCATTTAATGAAACCCGAAGAAAGGAAAAAAGTTCCCGAAATGGAAAAATTATTCATTGATATAGGGTGTACAAGCAAAGAAGAAGCAGAGAAATTAGTTGACATTGGTGATTTTGCTACTTTTGATTATGGTTTCCAAAAACTGGGTGATCATGAATTCGCTGTTGCAGCTGGCTTTGATGATGCTATTGGAGCATTTATTGTTACTGAGATAGTAAAAGAATTAGCAAAAGATAAGGATTTTTATGCAGGAGTGTATGGCGTTTCCACAGTTCAGGAAGAAATTGGTTTACGAGGTGCCACAGTTGCTGCCAGAGCCATTCAACCTCATGTTGGAATAGCATTTGATGTAGGTCATGCAGCAGATTCACCAGACGTGAAGAAGAAACTTGTTGGTGACACTAAGCTCGGTGGAGGACCAATAATCGTCAGAGGGCCCAACATCAATCCTGTACTGTACAAACGATTGGTTGATATTGCAAAGGATAAGAAGATCCCTTATCAAACAATGGCATGGCATAGAGGAACTGGGACTGATGCTAATGCAATTCAGCTCACAGGGGCAGCTACAGCTCTGATTTCAATTCCTAATCGTTATATGCACACGGCTTCAGAAGTTATATGTCTTGATGATGTCAAAAACATCGTAAAACTTACTGTTGAGTTCATAAGATCGGTAATCGAAACTGATACTTTCATTCCCGTTTAGAATTTTCAGAAACCATAAATTTTGGAAAATTTCTCCTCTAAATATTTAATGAAATATTTTGGGGAAATTTCTTCACCTGTAATTCTCTTTATAAGTTCTGGGGGGTCATATAGATTAGATACTGAGTGGACATTCTCAACAAGCCAATCGATGATGAAGTTGAGTTCCCCTTTCTTAATGAGTTCTTTATAATCTGGAATATCTCTAGCTATTATTTCTAGCATATGCGCATTATAGATATTACCCATAGCGTAAGATGGAAAATAGCTAAAACTTCCTCCAGCCCAGTGAGTATCTTGTAAGACCCCTTCAGCGTCATTTTCAACATCAACGCCAAGATATTCTCTATATTTTTCATTCCATACATCAGGAAGCTGATCCGTAGTGATTTTTCCAGCTAGTAAATCCCGCTCAATCTCAAAACGTATGATTATATGAAGAGAATAGGTTACTTCATCGGCGGTAATCCTAATTTTACTGGGTTTCACTTCATTAAGAGCATGTACAAATAGATCTAACTCAACATCCGAAAAAACATTCCCAGTCATTTTTTTCAGTCTTGGTAAGTAGAATTCCCAAAACTCACTACTTCGCCCAATAAGGTTCTCAATAAACCTTGATTGAGACTCATGAATCCCATATGAGGCGAATTCCCCCACCAGCTGATATTTATATTCTTGTAAAAGGTTTTGTTCATATATACCATGTCCAGCTTCGTGAAGTACTGAATAGAAAGAATCTGAGAAATCTTCTTCATAATAATGCGTGGTTATCCTAACATCGTCGTAATAACCTGTTGTAAAAGGATGTTCTGTTTCATCAATCCTACCACGTTCTAAATCATAAAGAACTAACTGTGAAATATCTTCAGATAATTGTTTTTGAATAGAAATTGGTAACTTACGCTTTATCAGAGTAATATTAGGTTGATTGGGTGAACTAATACATTTCTGAATAACCGGTATTAATCCTTCTTTTAACTCTTTGAAAAGCGCTGAATAGTGAGCTGAAGACATCCCTGGTTCATATTTCTCAACGAGAGCGTCAAAAGGTTCTTTATCAGGATCTAAGCAATATGCTTTCTCCTTTGTTAACTCAATCATTTTATCTAAAGCTGGTTTAAAAAGTAAATAATTAGATTCTTTTTTTGCCTTCTTCCATGTATCAATAGCAATCGGGGTATGTTTAGCAATCTTTTCAACTAATTCTTTGGGAATTTTTGATTCCCGGTTATATTCCCTCTCAGTTAAGACGACATTACGCCTTTTTACTAGATCTAATGAAGAATAATTAGGATCATTTTTAATGGCCTGAATTAGCTCTCCTATCTTAGGATTAGTAATACGGTCATGTCGTAGTTTAGCTATCATCGCTAATTCTTCACCGCGCTGTTCCACACCCTTTGATGGCATATATGTTTCAAAATCCCAATCAAGGATATTTTTAATTTGTAAGAGAACAATATAGTCATATACCTCTTTTAATAGCCTTTCGTAAGCATCATTTATGTCCATTTTAAAAACCTCAAGTATTTAAGAATTTTCTATATCTCATTTTAGTGATTTCTTTGATCTCAATTCTATGAAATTCAGGATTTCATAAAATAGAAATCTTTATAAAATATGAATATATCACTTTATACTGAATTTCAATGATCAGTGACTTACGTAAAGAACTCTTTGATATATTCGCTAAATATTATGAAGAATATGGTATCCCTAGATTATGTGGGCTAATAGATACACTCTTTCTGTTTGAACCTGTAGATACAGAGGGGAGTAAATGGACTCAACGAGCTATATCAAAAAAATTAACTGATTTGTTTCCAGATGGGAAATTTTCGGTTTCATCAATCAACCGAGCGATTAAAATTAATGAAAAGTATGGTACTGTTTTGAAAGAGGGTTCACATAAGACTGGATATACCTACAGCGCTACATCAGGTATTGAGATGATTTCAAAAATTTTTGAAGGATTCATCGAAAAAACTGATGTCTGCATTAATGAATTAAATCAACTCCTTGACAAATCTCACGATACGGATCCTACATTGAAAAAAATCCTCGAAGAACAAATTTTTGGTTATCTTTTGTACAACCAAATCCTTGAAAAAGCATTAAACTTCTTTAAAGAAGAATTCTCGAAAATGTTACCCACTGGAGGAATTTAATGTCGAATATAATCGAAGTAAGAAATTTGAAGAAATACTTTGGAAAAGGAGAGAAATTAGTCAAAGCTGTCGATGGTATTTCTCTTGATATTCGCGAAAATGAGATTTTTGGGTTTCTAGGACCGAATGGTGCTGGGAAAACAACAAGTCTTCGAATGATAATTGGGTTGTTGAAACCAGATGCTGGCAATATTACAATAATGGGGCAAAATCCTCATGATAATGGGAAGGAACTTAATCGAATGCTTGGAATTATTCCCCAGTCTTTAACGTTTTATGAAGATCTCACTGTTGAAGAAAATCTGTGGTTCTTAGCAAAAATCTATGATATTCCGAAGAAGGAGGCAAAGGCTCGTATAGATTCCTTAATTTCAAAGGTTGGCCTTAACGAAAAACGTGGACATCTAGCCCGAGATTTATCAGGAGGCTTGAAAAGAAGATTGAACTTGATTTTAGGATTGGTTCATGACCCAAAAATCATCCTATGCGATGAACCGACGCCAGGACTTGATCCTCAGTCTCGTGTCGCAGTTTGGGAAGTTATTAAGGATCTTCCAAACCAAGGGAAGACGATCATCTTAACCACTCATTTTATGGAGGAAGCTGATCGATTAAGTGATCGTGTAGCTATAATAGATCGTGGGAGAATTTTAGTTCTAGATACTCCAAAAAGACTAAAGTCTTCAATTGGTGAAGGAGACTTAGTGGAAATCTCACTAAAAGAAAAAGAAAACTTAGATCATCTAGTTCAAGATTTAAGGACGTTTGAGGGAATTGAAGACGCCTATACTTCAAGTGGTTACATTGTTATTCGAGCACTGGATGTAGTATCCCGTTTAAGTCGAATTCTGAATTTTATCGAGTCTCATGACCAAGAGGTAGAAAATATGGCTATCAGAAGTACATCCCTTGAAGATGTATTTATCAACTTAACTGGGCGAGCTCTACGTGATTAGAAGGCGATTAGATGTCGTTTAGACAAATTTTTGGGGTTACACAACGAATGGGACTGCAGTTAGTCCGAAGTAAATGGACAATACCATATCTAGTAATATTTCCTTTATTTTTTATTGGATTATATTGGATTGGATTTTCAACCTCACCTGTAGGAATAAACCAGACCTTTCTACTAGGTGTAATTAATCAAGATACAGGAGTATCTGATGACATTAAATCTCTCTTTCAAAATGAAACAATAATGGGGAATGCTTCTTTAACTCAATATCATAATTCTGATGTACTTAATAGAGGGTTCGGGAGTGAATTCATAGACATTCTTGGGAATTTAACATACAGTAACATTACCGAAGCTACGCATATATTTGATATATCTCACTTTGACACGGAATCCGAGGCAAATAATAAATTGTTTAAACGAGATTTAGACATACTAATTGTTTTAAATCCAAACTTTTCTAATACAACTCTTTCTATGTTGAATAGATATTGGTATAACACATATGGACTGTACTTTCATGAAATGATTCAGCTACAGTTTCCGCAATCTCCAGATTTACCATCAAATATTAACGATACAATTCATGTGATAGGAGATGAGAGTTACTTGAACTTTAAATTAGCGAAATCAGTACTCTCAATTATAATACACCAGTATCAAGATCTTACAACTGCATTCAAAGGACCAGGAGGAAGTATTTCAATTAAAATGAAAGAAGAATATACAATAAATATCCCAAAATACTCACTCTTCGAGTTATCAATACCTGGCTTGATTGCTTTTGGTATAATTATTCAACCATCACTGGTAGCAATGTTTTTTTGCATGGAATTTCGACAAAACAATACAACTTTCGATCGTATTCGATTAGCTCCCTCTTCGGGAGGAGTTTATATCATCGGTTCAATTTTAATCCAAATCCCAGTTATGATAATCCAATCTTTAATTTTATTTTTATCCAGCTTAATATTAGGATTCAATCCTGCAGGAAACCTATTTTTAGGATTTTTAATAGCTTTAACGATTTTTCCCTTTACATTATCTCTCGTGTACATTTCTAGCGCTTTTCTATCGAACGAAGATGTTGTAGGTAATGTACTGGGCTTTGGTGCACCGTTTATGGCCTTTATGAGTGGTGCATTCATTGAAGTTCCAAAAATAATTCTCATTCCCAAGGTTTTTCCAACTGCAAGTGGTTATCCACGTGATTTTCTCTTGTGGGATCTTCTACCATTAACTCACTCTACCAACGCCTTACGTCAGGTTCTATTATATGATTTTGAGTTTTTCCTTGTCTTTCCTGATATTTTCATGAGTTTGATTCTTTCGTTTATTTATCTAATCTTTTCTGTTTTAGTTTTTTATTATCTACGATTTAAAATACGGAGTTGATGGGAAATGTATAAAATTATTCTTTACACAATAAAATGTCTAAAACAGACGCGAAGAGATGTCGAAAGAATGAGTATAATATTTTTAATACCTGTTTTATTTATTGTAGGAATAGCATTTCTTTATGGAGAAAATAGTTCCTTTGTTATTATTGGGGATACTGGAGACAATTACAGAATTGGTGTAATTAACCATGATCAGGATTTAAATCTAAATTCAACACTTCGGTCTCAATTTAGTCAGTATTTAATGGTTGAGAGTTTGGAGGGGAATCCTCTTCTTGATGGATTTGGTGCATGTTTCATCGAAAATATAAATAATTCAGACAACCTCTTACAAGAGGACGATCCAAGACGATTCTCTGTGATCTCCTATACTGATTTAGGTGAAGCAAGTAAAGCAGTTCAAAGTCGATTTATCAGTTTATGCTTTATCATTCCAAATAATTTTTCACAAACGCTACTTGCGGGATTGAATCATAGGATTAATGTAACTGAAGGAAAACTCATATTAACCTCTACCGAATATATCTATTCTGGAGTAGACATAGAATTAATAGGAGATTATTCCTTTACTCGTTTTGTTGAAGCGACAACGCTACTAGAAGAGATGCTTATTACTTTCTCCGATTATTTTTGGGTTAAAGGATTAAATTTACCAGGAAAATTTACTATAGATTATAAGTCAGTATCTACTCTCGTTTTTACAGAATTTGATATTTACATACCTGCATTCTTGATCTTTGTGTTAATCACATCTAGTACTGGTGTTGCTGGTATTGTGGGTTACGAACAAGAGCAAGGTACGATTGATAGATTAAAATTAAGTAACTTCCCCTCGTTATCCTTTTTAGCTGGTCTTTCTGTTACCCAAGTCATTTCAACCCTCCTAACAATGACCTGTGTAGTCATTACTATTTATTTTCTAGGTTTTCCTTTCCAAGGAAATCATCAGGCTTTTTTTGTATTTCTTGTGAGTATTTTTGCTGTATTACCGCTGCTTGGTATAAGTTTAGGGGTTGCTGCGTTCCTTGGGGGTAAAATGGCAACGTATCTACCAGGACTTATTGCTATTCCTCTTTCTTTCTTAACAGGTGGTTTCATTCCATTACCAAGGATCCAACTACTTAACGATATTCAATTTTGGCATTTAAATCCTTTTTTCTCCGCTGGAGAGGTGTTTAGGAAGATTCTGATCCTTAATCTAGAGATTAATCAAATATTTTTAGATCTAATAATGCTTTTTCTAGTTGGAATGGGATATTTCATTGTTGGTACTTTTATTTTCATAAAGGGCATATATAGTGAATAAAAAAATAGAAAAAATATGTCTTTTCAATATAAGTAATGATTATGAAAATTATATAAAGTAATAATCTTAGGGAAGCGTTTGTTTAATCTCAATTTCGTTGGTTTTAGCACTTCTAGCTAAATTTTTACAATAACAATAATTTTTTTAATTTGTATCACTATATCGAAAAAAGTTACTCAAATGATTAGTAATTCAAAATTGAAGGTGATTAATTATGAGACGAATAAATAAAATAGGATTGATCTGTTCTGTCACCTTTTTGTTAATCTTAATGGTTCCGATACCTATAGGAGCTCAAGAACGTGACTTCGAAGAAGGTGATTTCATCATCTTTGGAGAGCAAAGAACATCTAAGAGAACAGTCGAGATTTCTGGTGACAAAACAGACGGATATTATTCTCTTGACCAAGAAAATCGAAATTATGAAATCGAGGATATTAGTAGTGACACACTTGATTACACTAAATGGGATGAGGATGGAAATACAATAGACTATAGGGATGTTCGATATGATAGTGATCTCATCGAGGATTATAATGTTTTGATATTTCAACCTATCTATCGAACTCAAGACAATGATCTTATTTTAACTGCAATATCGGGACAATCAGGCCTTTATTTTATTGATCCTGAATGGGACAATATAAATGATGATCTTGTCCAAAATATTGAAGACTGGGAATATACTTATTGGGATGGTGATAGAGACGTGACAATTGACATGGAGGATTTTGAAGATAGTACAGAGAGCTTTTCACTTATGGGAGACAATAATTTACAAGATGGTTTGGATGCATTTACCGATACTACTCATAAGTGGTTTGGCGAATTCAAATTTGATGGTGTTATGCATTATTGGGATAATGACGATGTTGAATATAAAGAGCTTGATTCCTATGAGTTTAAATGGGAAATTGAGTTCACAGAAGGGGGTACACTCTCAAAAGTAAGGCTAGATGCCAAGGGGGAAGATACAAATAAATTTTCTTTCGAATATTCATATCTTCTACAAAATAAAGCAGTCAGTCTTGGCGCTCTGGGTGGTGGTCTTATTCCAGGGGTCACTCATGCATTTGAACTTCCCATAATGATCCTTGCGGTTGTTTCTAGCACTGTAGCTTTGAGATTTATCGGTAAAAGAAGAACCTAGTCATTTTTTCTCCCCCTCCTCTTTTTCCTTTTAATTACCTTCTGCTTTCTAGTTTCCAATGTTCCATGAATCCCCTCCAATCAGTGGTCATCACTAGATCATGTAACTTTTGAGCGAGCATTCGAATCTCCCACTGTGCATCTTTTTTCAAACGCTGTTCCAAAAACCAAATAAGGCTGCTCATGTTAAATGTCCAAGTCACAGTAGTTTTACAAGCATTAGGAAGACAAAATCTGGCATCTTCCTTTGGAATCTTGTGCTCACGATAATACCTGTATTCTTCTGCTTCACGATTCCGAGCTTCAGTATATTTCTGCTTTAATCTTTCATTCTTTTCAATTCTCGGAGGGATAATAAACCAATCAGGATCATTTAATGGATCAAAATAGCGTTGAGATTCTTGAGTGAAGGTTACTCCGATTCGTTGACGTACTAACTGGTGTGTACAAGCTCTACTAATCTCTCGAATTCGTACCGTCATAGAGGAATGCTCTAGGACGGACCAATGTCCCCAATTGAAGACTTTTTCTGGGATTCTTTCAATATGATCTTTTCGACGAGACGTTTTCATTCCTTCAATAATTCCAGTTACGGGGGAAATTTGAATTAATTCGATTTCCAAGCTTTATCTCACCAAAGGACTATGACTGAAATAATTTTTCTAGGGGAACTTTAATATCCTGATATCGAAACGAGAGAATATGACGTGTTGTTTTAGGTGCATAAAGTTTCTCACTTTTCGCTGATCTGATGACATCCTGTTTTGTGACTCGTGTTCGTAGAAGCGCAAATGTTCCTTTACCAGTTTCAACCGATTGTATAGCATAATCAAGTGTTTTCGCATAATCGAAGGCCTCAGGTTCGAAATGGCTGAGAAACTTCTTGTAAATGTCTTGTTGAGTTCCTTTTAAGCAGAAATAACAACCATCATTCGTTTTGAGAGTAAAACCGAATTTTGGAACATTCAATAGAGCCGGGGAAAATAATTCTACTTTTTCCCATTCTATCCCAATTTTATTGATTTCATCTGGAAAGCTAAAGGATCCTTTTCCAGTATAAATTGGATGCCAAGTTCCGAGTGTTATATCAGGATTGTCAACATATTCAATCTCAACACATGGAATCTTTATTGTTTTTACCCCCTTTTCTTCACCTATTTCCTGAAGCGCAACCACTCGATGATGACCGTCAAGAATGACTTTTTCGTGCTTAGCTACTAAGATCGGACGGAAAAAATATCCAAGTTTTTTTAAGTTGTCTTTTAACCACTCTACTTGCGTTTGCACGATCTCTTCATGACCATATAGCTCTGAGATATTTATAAGAACGATATGCTGATGAACCAACGGTTTTTCAGAGTAAAAACGATCTTGAGCCATTATTAAATCACTAATTTTACAATATTTTAAAAACCTTTATTTCTGTCATTTGTTGTTTAAAGAATGCTTAAAATGAACAATAAACAAAGTAAAACTATCAGTTTACACCCATCAAGTAAAGTGAAGGGAATTTCTCTGATATAGGTTCTTGTTGTATAACTACCGAACGCTCGTCCATCCATACTAATTGTAATATCACGAATCCGATTTAATGTTGAACCAATCATCGGAATTAAGGTATGCTTGAGGAGATTGAAAATTCCTTTTAGATTGTTAGGATTAACATTAAGCCCTCTTGCTTGTTGTGCATTTTGAACAATATTTGTTTCTGTACTAAAAACTGGAGCGAAACGTAGTGCAAGAGACAAAGAAAACGCAAAACGATAAGGAATTCCGATTTTTGTCAATGATTGAGCGAAAGCAAAAGGATTAGTTGAATTAATAAATAACCAACTGATAGTAATCAAACCCCAAAAACGTCCTATTAAAATTAATCCCTGGTAGAATCCATGTTCGTATATAGGGAAGAAAGGACCGTGTTCACCGAGTTGTAATGGTATTAGATAAAAGAATAAATTCCCTCCGTGAACAAAAAGGATTTGAACGAAAAAAATAGTAAAAGAAAAGAGAAACATCATTTTATACCGTGGTTTGGCAACTTCAAAGGGTAATTTACCAAAAATATAAACCAAGATGATGATAAGAACGATAAAATAGATTTTAAACAAATTAGATGTTCCAAAAAGAGTTATTGATACAACAATGACTGCAAGGAACTTCACAAGTGGGTTTGTACCACTAATGTGACCTTTTGTTAAAAACTCTTGTAGTAGATTATCTTGCATTAAACTTCACATCTATAGAAGAATCGAGAATCTCGTTTTCATTCAAAAAAGGAATCATCTCTTTTGGTGTACCTTGGGTGATAATCTCACCATTTTTCAAAACATAAAAATAATCTACTAGATCACAAAGTTCTCTCCTATGAGAAATTATTACAGTTGTACCTCCCTTTAACTTCCGTTCTTTCAAAAGATGAAGTAAAAATTCAATATTTTCGCGATCCTGCCCTATAAATGGCTCGTCAAGTAACAGAAGCTCTGGTTTGTAAATTAATATTGAGCAAATGTTCAAACGTCGTTTTTCACCAAAACTTAGACTAAAAGGGGGTACCTTCACGTAAGAATCTAGATTTGTATCTTTCAATAGTTGATTTGCTCTTAGAAGAGTCTCATTAAGGGATTGCTTGAAATTTCTGGGAGCAAAAGTCATTTCGTCAATCACAGTTTTTTCAAAGATCTGATGATTTGGATTTTGAAAAATCAACCCGATATCTTTGGCTAGTTTATGGATGGGGATTTTTGATATTTTATTGGCATTTAATAAAACAGTTCCATTATTAGGAACTATATTAAGGAAAGAGTGAAGTAATGTTGTTTTTCCAGCTCCATTAGGACCAACAATTGCATAAATTAACCCTTTCTTTAATTTTAAGGACACTTTTTTCAATATTTCACGATTTTTCAACGTAATATAGAGCTTCTGAACATCCAAGATATTTTGAGGTTTTTTTTCTGTCTGAATGTGTTGAATATCTTGAAGAACTTTCCGAGGAACCTCTAAACGGTTAAAATTGATTTTAGGTTTCCTTAATTCCTCAATAATTCTCCCCTGTTCGAGAACGATTATTCTATCAATTAATTTTTTGAATAAATAAGGTTTGTGTTCAAGGATAATGATTGTCATCTTTTTGGTTTGATTCAACTCCTGTAACGCGAGTAGAAGTTTTTGGATACTTTGAACATCTAATGAGGATGTTGGTTCATCGAGAACTAGAACTTTGGGGTACATAGAAAGTATGGATGCAACAGCAACACGTTGCTTCTCTCCACCAGAGAGCTCATTTGTGGACCTTGAAGCAAGTAAAGTCAAGTCCATTGTGTTCAAACCAAACTGAACACGATTAAATATCTCCTCCTTACTTATAGATAAGTTTTCAGGGCCAAAAGCTATTTCCTCATAAACTGTAGGCGTAACTAACTGATTTTCTGGATCTTGTTGTACAAAACCCATAAGCTGACTGATTTCTGTAATAGAAAGTCCTGAACTTGGTACCCCATGGAAAAGAATCTCCCCCTTTAAATTACCTGCTATAGTGTGAGGAATATGACCTGTGAGTGCTAATGCTAAAGTTGTTTTTCCTCCACCACTTGAACCAGATATACAAACGATCTCTCCTTTGTTGAACTCTAAGTTAATATCTTCTAATACAGAAATTTTAGACCCTTGATACCAAAATGACAGATTTTGAACTTGAATAATGGGAGAGTTCAAATTGATCACTAATACAGTCGAGGCATTATTATACCTTTTGATTCATTAGAAATCAGCCTTTTTTATGAACTCAAAGTCACTACATTAATAACCTAATGACATAACTGATTGTTTTAGTTAATTTCCCTCGATTGCGATACGATTGACTTTTTTAACCCAATAGCTTCCATGTAAATTTTTAGCGATTAATCGAAGACCTGTAGGCTCCATCGTGAGTATTAACGAAGGATTTTCCTGTATCTCGGTAGAACTAAGTACAATAAAATAACCATCTGATGCAATTACTTTTACTAGGAAAATTTCTGAAACTGGTTGTGCAGCTTCAATTATGATATAGAGTGGAACACCTGTATAGTTTTTAGGAGGTTCATATGACACATCACCTATTAATTCCGCTTCTATCGTTACCTGACGATCTAAAAAATCAGCAGGATAAAAAGTATAAGGATTGTATATATCTCCTGTAATTTGAACCGAAAAACGATTTTGAAACAATAAAAAGGAAAATATTGCAATCTCACTGACTACAAGAAAGAAAATAATACTAATCCGTAACAATTGGATGTATTTCAAGTGATGAGGTGAGCTGGGAGTTTTACGCCAATTTAGAATTGTAGATTTACTGAATAGATGATATATGGCAATCGGAAATATTCCTCCAAGGATAAATCCAGAAATAAAACTTAAACCACCAATGAATGCAATAAAAAGAGGAGGGATCTGTGAGTTAAAGAAGATTAATTGCTGAATAAATACGTTAGAAGTGCTTGCAAGTCCAGATGCAAAAGAAATAATCATTTTATTGTTTGAGGAGAGAAATAGGATCAAGATGATCTCAATTATCAAACCTTGAGTTCCAGAAATCAGAAGAACTAGGATACCATGTGCACTACCCGAAAAAAATTCTATAAATCCTTTTACAATACCAGTAAAAAACGCTACCCCGATTTTCCGATTTGTTAAAAGATAAATGAAAATAATCCAAAAAATGTGCAGACCTGCCAAAATTTGCCCCCCACCAAATGGTATTCCAAGAATTCTATTAATAAGATTACCTAAGTACCCAACGAAAGTGCTAAGAATTCCCCCTAACGCGCAGAAAAGGGCTATAATAACTAGATCACTAGTTTCATAGTAGTATTGGCCTTTTTTATGACGAACAAGATCAGATCTTACCCAAGGGATCTTCGAAATTGACGGTTTATCTTTAGAATCATTATTATTGTTAATCGATGAAACCTTCTCTTGGTTCATAATTACTCCCTGAAATGTTAAATTAATTCAAGGATTCTTCGAATTAAAAGGATTTCTGATATGTTTTATTACAGCTTGGGCAAATTTAAGGGATCCACGTAGAAATTCAGAAGGTTCCATTTTTTGGCTACCCATACGCCACTTCTTAGATTCATAAACAATATCAACACTGTCACTACCTATTTGGTCACCTAAAAGGAGATCAAATTTCTCTGGAACTTCTGGCCTAACCAGATTAAATATTCCAGACGCAGCTAGAGCTGCATGAGCGATGTCTAGAACTATATCAGCAAATTCAAAACAAACAGGTTCTACTCCAAGTTCGTGATGTAAAAAGCCACGCTTAATACTTTCATAACCCTGATTTATGATTATTTTCGCAGAACGGTTCAATAATTTCTCACTATAGGTAAAATTCTCTAGAACATTTTTACCGAGAATAGCTTCCCCATACTGAGCAGCTGCGATAGCATGAATGGGGGAGAAACCCATGCCAATTCTTGCTGGTAAGTCAGTATATTCTAGTAGTCGTAAATCGAGAATAGGCGCGTAAACAGGATGAACAAAGAAAACTGATAAAGCTTCTCCAATTTTTGCTAACCTTCGTGGTGGTTTCTCTTCATTGATGTCATCGATGTCAACTACTAAGATGAAATCTATATCGCTAATCCCAGGAATAATCCAACCTGGTTCTTCCTGTTCCTTTTGATAAGATCCATAGAGAATAAGTCCACGAACATATTGCAGAAGCTCATCTTCAACAGCGCGTGTGAAATCATCTAATAGATTGTTATACTCGTCGTACCAAGACATTTTCAACCACTATGTTCAAAGACTGGTATTAGATAGCAAATATATGAATACTTTTCTATGACACCTATACTATAGTTCTCCCTTAAAAGAAAAAAAACAGCATAAATAACAACAGAAAAAGTAATTATCTTTAAGCTTGTCTTTAATTCTAATGAAAAAATAGGTTTACTAATTAACCATACATAGAGGTCTTCCCTTCTCTCTTAAGAAGACGTTTATATTCCTTATCCAACTTCTTTTGATTATCTGTGAGAAGAGGGAGGGGTCTCTCACTTCGAGATCGAAAAGCGTCCCCAAGATTAACAAACTCTATTCCTTGATCTTTTTTTCCTTTTAAAGCATTAAGAAAGATCTGATCTAATTTTGTTCCTTCAGTTAGTGCCTCTCGAATAATGCGATAATCAAGATCAAGAATTCCTAAATTTCCATGAGATTTTTTCCTTCTAATAAGCTTTAAAAAATCCTCATCGACATTGCGAGCGATCCGTGTCCCCATTCCTGTCATTTGAAAAGGATTCTTTTCGTAAGCCCGTACCTGATAAATAGGCCCAGTTGTAGGATGAAAAAGTAGTAGATCTGATCCAAAACGATCAGAAGTTGGAGCGAGAAGTGTTTTCCATTCCCCAGGAGTCTTCCGACCTTCTTTAAGGATGTCTTTAAGTATCTCTTGGAGTGATTTAATCGCCATAGTTGTATCACATATGTTATTTACATTCATACCTTAATAGTTTTCAGTTTATAAATAAGTGATATTTTCTTGACTATTTATAAAAAACTCATTCCATTGAAAAGAAAAGCAAGGTACTATCTCTTGAAAATACAGAAATAAAAATTCATCTTCGATTTAGAGGAAAATTAGAGTAATTAGCATAACAACCATACCAGCTAAGATTCCCCCAGTGACGATGTGAGTATCGTTGCCATATTCATTGCACGTTGCATGAGCTGTAGGCAGTAATTCGTCTAGGGAGATAAAGGTCATTATTCCTGCAACAAAAGCCAATGACATAATAATTATTTCCTCACTAATGACCCCTAAGCTTAATAGGATTACTAATCCAATTAAAGCTCCGATTGGTTCAGCTAATCCCGAAATAAAAGAGATTAAGAAAGCTTTACGACGATTATTAGAAGCAGCATAAATTGGAATGGCAACAGAAAGACCTTCAGGGATATTGTGTAAAGCAATTGCAATAGCAAGAATAAGCCCTAATTCAAGAGAATATAAGCTGCCAGTAATTGTAACAAAACCCTCTGGTAGGTTATGAATGCCTATTCCGATTGCCACAAGGAAACCTGTTCTCATTAAGTTTGGATTTCTTTTTTCTTTGACAAGGAAGTCATCTTTATCATCCTCACATGAATGTTCATGCATGTATTCATGTGGTATCAGAAAGTCAATTACAGCTACAATAATCATGCCTACCAAGAAAAAGAAACCTGCTGTCAAAATCTCTAACCTTCGAATTGCTTCAGGCAATAATTCAAAAATAGAAACACCTAACATCACTCCAGCCGAAAAACCCATTGATAAACTAATAATTTTTGAATCATCTTTCTTGATAATGAAGACAAGAATTGCTCCTAGAGTGGTAGAAAGTCCAGCAAATAACGATAAAGATAATCCCCAAAGAATTTGTTCTGTGGTTGCCATCTGCTGAGCCTCTGTTACATTTTCCAGATTGTACTGAAGATATTATACTCAATGAATAATTGGTTTTTAACATTTATAAATTGTTTTCAATTGTGAACTATTTTAGAAAAGGAGAGGGGTTAAGAAAATTTGATTGAACGAGGAGGTATCGATCAGTATATTTCTCTTAATCAATCTAGAACCTCGACAAGAATCGCTTCTTTTTGAAACAGTTTAATTAGAGATATCAAACTATCTAATTCAACATTTGGGTAATGTAAGTTGAGAATCAGGAAAATTTCTTCTATTGTTAAAACTCCATCTGCCAAGTTAAGTAGTTCTAGAGGAATACCTCCCCAATATTCCTTTGCTAAGGTCTGAAAGATTTTCTTATCTTTTGTTGAGCGATCTGCTTTATCTAGCTTCTTATAAGATATTGGTCCTAAATAATTTCGTTTTATCTTTATTTTAGCTATATCTTCCTTTGTTTCCTTCGATTCTGTTTTAATCTGTATTTGAGAAAAATGAGCTTTAATTGCTTGAGAAAAATAAACCAATTTTTCTTGGAAATTGTTTCCAGGTTTTAATTCTAAGATACTTTCCATTCGTTGTAAAATTAACTTCTCGAGTAATTCTAACTTCCTTTTTTTCTGAAAAACTAAGCAATTATCTTGATTTACACTTAATTCATGTTTTAGCATGTCACCTACTCCTTCTAAAAATACGAAATAGAGTAGTTCTTCAAGGAATTGGTTATTACAGGAAGCCAAACTAAATGCAACAGATCCTGCTATAGTTGCAACACTTTTACATTCAAATGGATCGACTTTATCAATAGAATCAGCACTAGAATGATGAAAGGGGTCCTCATGTCCGAACATCACACTCGGAATGGAAAAATATTTATCATTAAATATTAGATGATCACTTCCACCTGCGAATGGTTTCAATCGATAATTTAATTGATAAATTCGTCCTTTTTCGTCGTAAATTGGCTTGTGTTCAGATACGTATTTTGCAGCAATATTCAGAAGTGCCTTAAGGTATGAAGGAGTGGCACAGCTAGGACAATTTATTGTCAAAGGTGCCCCGATTATCTTTGGAGATTCTCCCACCATATCCAGATTAAAAACGGAAATTATCTGCTTAGATTTGAGTTGATCATCATACTTTTTTAACCAATGTATGGTTCCTGAAAATTCGGGTACCCAAAGAAATCGTATAGTCCTTTCAGGACGAGGAAAAATTCCTTGATATATCAATCTATTCAGGTTTATAGCTATTTCAGCAAGAGTAGCGCTACCAGAAGCATTATCATTGGCACTTGAAGCAGGGTGACAAAGATGTGCAATTATAATAACTTCCTCATTTGGATATGTCGAACCCTTTATCTCTGATTCAAGTACATGCAATTTTCCTTCCTGTGAGAACTCTGCATCTATCTTAAAGTGGACACGAACCTCATTATTGGATTCTAAATACTTTTGAAGTTCCAAAGCTTGACTATGTGAGATCGAAAAGCCTGAAGTCACTTGTGACAAATTATCAGCATTAGGCCAAAAACCATCATATTGAACAGTATTCGCTCCAAGATTGGCAGTCCTTTCAGGATTTGGATGAATAATTAATCCCTTTACGTCATGCTGCGCTGCTAGATGAAAAATCCTTCTTGGGCTTCCAGTAATCAAAGCTACTTTCCCTTTCGCTCTTTCATAATTTTCAGCTTTATCCCCCTTCCCAATGTCGACCAAGGTCGCTTCAAAATCACACGCATAGGAGTGAGTTATCACACTCATCGGTACATCATCATATCTACAGAGTCTTTTCTTAATAGGTTTTATTAACCAACATTCTGCACTTTTTATATCCCACGAAATCGGAGCTTTCCATCCCCAATGTTCCCATTTACCATTTGCAGGAAATTCATATAACGTTGATTCTAATCCATTTTCCTCTAGAACGGATCTCACAAACTTAGCTGCTTCCAAATATCCCTTAGAGCCTTGGATTCGGTGAAATTGAGATATTTGTGAAATCATATTCATTATTGAGGGACTGGAGACTTCATTCATCACGCTTTCTACCAGGTGTTCAATTTTCATACCTTAGACCTTCTTATATCGGAAATTTACTAAGAAGAGGAAAACGTGAAAGATCTTTAATTAATATGTCTATGCATTACGGAAGATTCCGGCTTCATCAGACTTAAATATCATATCAAATCTCCTTTACTCACATTTTTAATTTTAAAAATAGGTTTTTTTGTTTAAGTTCCAATGTGATGTGATTCATTGGCGATTTATGAAGGTAAAAATGAATTTTTAACCTTTTTAACTCCAGTCTTGGTTTCTTTTGGCGCAGCGCTCTTTTTTGGAGTTTTACAAATTTTCGTAGCGATCCTATTGTCTGCTATTCTCATGAGTGTATATGAATTTAATGACCCTCTTTATATACCAATTTGGAATCTTATTATATTATTTCTAAGCTAGGTATTGAGTACTGTAATAATTTTCCTTTGGGGCATTCCATGGCTCAAGGTAAAGAATGTTAGGCAATTTCCTGTTAATAAGTACATTTTTATATCGAGTCTATTCCTAATATGCTTAACATGGGCGGTACTTATTTTAAAAACAGTTATAATCGCAATAATAGATTTCTTTCAATTAGAAACACCAAGAACAGGATTAGAAGCCCTACTTATCCCTAAAGAAATTCTTTCTCCAATAACTATTATAATATTCTTGGTTCCTCTTGTCATTGGAGCACCATTATTTGAAGAAATGGTATACCGAAGAATATTAATCCCCTTATTGGAAGAGCGAGGAATGTCTACAGCTGGTGCTGTTTTAGCATCCTCAATATTCTTTACTCTTTTACACCTTCCACCTAATCTACTTAACAGAAATATGACAGGGTCGTTTCTTCACATTTCATCTGTTATTATATTAGCTTTAGTTCTTGGAATCTCGTATCAACGACTAGAAACATAATATATCCAATACTTATACATGGAGTTGTCAATGGGATATCAGCAGTACCAGCAATATTAATTGAAGGTTCTAACCTAGCTGTGTTATATGAAATATTCTATTTATACATTATTGTTATTATTGGGATTTTATATTTATTTTATCTTCTTTGGAGTAATTTAAAAGTCATCCAGGCTATTGATATTGAAAATGTAAAATTAAAAATCTCTTTCAACAACAAAGGTTTCTATGGATATCTTTCGATATCATTAGGCCTTTTGCTTCTACATACAATAAGTTCAATTCTCTTACAGGTCATTTCTTCTTTGATTATCAGTCCGAATGCACTTATTATTATAGTTGTATTGATAAGTAATACTGAGTATCGGAAAGAGAGATTATCTGAAAATTACATGACTCAAGAACCTTTTCTGGCAGTAGAGTCGAGTGAGATTGAAAATTAACCATTCCAAAAAAAAAAGGAAGAAGGAGGAGGAGGAAATTACTCTTGATGTACTTTGTCTAATTCTTCGTCAGGAACATCAAAGACAACATTATGTGGGGGTAAGGGTTCCTTGTAAAAGAATTCAGGTAAGCGATCATCCTTGTTTGTCATTCCAGCTTTTTTATTGAATTCTCGTTCTTGACGAATGATTTCTGCGCCATATTTTCCTACATCAATCTCTGTACCAAGGAATCCATTGATCGATTCAACCATACCATTAAGGCCAGACTCAATATCGAGAATAGCAAAAGCTATGAATAGACAATATCCAGTTGCGTCAATATATGCAGTTGTATGCTGGAAAGCACGGGACAATTCAGCTTTCTTTACATCTACTCTGTCTGGTTTACCACCGATTTGTAAGATTTCAGGAGCGATTGTGTATCCTTGGGTGTGACAACCACCTTGAGGACCCGTTGCATATGTGACCCCAATCCCTTTAATGGGACGAGGATCATAAGCAGGTAACGATTGGCCTTTCACATGGGCAACTCGGGAAACTTTAGCATACTTTCCCATTGCAAGAGCACCATCACCAACTGCTTTGCCGAGCTCTGTATCAGTGGCAACTTTCTTGAGTAATTCAACTGCAAGAGCTCCATCACCAAAATCGAGCTTTTTCCCATCAACCTCAACTTTGCCTTCCATTGCTACAGCAATAGTATTCCCTGCTTCGATTGTATCAAGTCCTAGGTCATTACATACACGATTGAGTTCAGCAACATAGTAAAGATCGTCGATTCCACAGTTTGTACCTAATGCCCAAACAGATTCATATTCAAGGCAACCAACTTGGTGTTTACCTGTATCTTCATAGGGAACGATATTAGAACAACGCATAATACAACCAGGATGGCAAGCATGATTATATGTAGCTGTAGAGTCAGGGAACTTCTCTTTTACTTTATCAATGAATTCATGCACAGCTTCTCCTGATATTTTCGAGGCGCCTTCAAAGCGACCGTTAGTCCAATTACGAGTAGGTAACGCACCAGCTTCATTGATAATGTTCTGGAGCACATTTGTGCCATAATTTTTCAGAGCACCATATGGTTTCATTTCACCTGTCTCAGGATCAGCTTTTTCGAGAATCCCCGTTACAGCGTGCTCATTCAAGGCGTCTCGTAATTTTTTGCCCCCAGTGTCAAATAATTCTTGATTTACTGGCTGAAGCCTTTCTGTCCCTGTATCATCAGTAATAATAGCAATGACCTTTTTTGCTCCTAAAACCGCACCTAAACCTCCTCTTCCAGCATATCGTCCAGGATCAGTGTTCTCAACATTGTTTCCAAAAATTCCTGCGCCTATCATCTGTTTCTGGCCAGTAATTCCGCAACCCATTATACCAGGTTTATTAGGATACTCTTCCCAGACTTTGGTGGTTAATTCGTAAAGACCCATACCAGCATACTTACCTGCTTCAACAATTTCACATTTGTCTTTTGAGATCACAATATTGTACCAATTATCACCAGTAGGGTGGTCTTCAATTACTAGGGCTTTAATACCCAAGCGACCAAGTTTTTGAGCTGTTAAACCACCCGCATTTGCCTCTTTGATACCTTTAGTCAGAGGTGATTTTCCTCCAACACTTAAGCGACCCGAAGACGGAGCATTTGTACCAGCAAGCAATCCTGGAGCAACCACGATTTTATTGCTAGGTCCAAGTGGATCGCAATTTGGATCAACTTCATCAAAAATTATTTTGGTTGTAAGTGCCCTTCCTCCTAATGTTTTATATTCTTCTGGGACATCTTCATAGGAATGTTCCAGAGTTTTCATATTTACTCTCAGAATTTTATTCATCATTAAACACACACGTTACACGGTAGTTCTCTCCATTCGAGGATTCTACATCCACCGCCTCGACAGATTGTCCAAGGTACTACACACGAGTTGTTAAAAACCTTATGTATGATTTTACCTAAACTAACATTCTAGCCTTTAAATGATCTGTTACCGTGAAAAAAAACCTCTAATGTCTATAAATGTCAGGAAATGTTTTGTATGGAAGATGAAATTTCCTACCTCCTAAGAATGCCATCTGAGGAAATCATGAGAGAGGTACTTCAGGAAGCTCTGAAAGACTTAACAATCACACCAGAAGAACAGGTGTTAATTGCCGGGATAGAACACGATTTATCCATACATTCTGAAAGAATCCCCAAATTAGATAAAGACCACCCCTTCTCTAGAAATGAAGTTCAAATCTTATTATTAAAACAGAGACGAATCTTAAAGGAAATAGTATCAAATACATACAAACGAGCTGAAGCTGATGGCACAATCAGTTCGGATGAGATGAACTTATACCGCGTTCTTTTACACAAAGCCGATGAAATCACTGCTAAAAAAATAAACATGTTTATGAACTTCGATTCATTAACAAGTAAACCCAACCTTCTTATTATGCATGATAAAATTGGTCAAAAATTCTCACATTTAACAGCCACACTAATCATGAACATATTCTCAGAAAAGGTAAATCAGTATGAAAAGAGACCATCTAATATTCAAAAAGTTGTCGATGAATTTTCATCAGATGATACAAATAGGGAGTTTGTAACACGATTCAGAGAAACGTTATTGGAATTAGTACAAATTCCAATGGAAACTCCAAATGATTTACTAACAAATATAGATCAGATATTGAATAAATTGTGAATGATGATTATACTATTCAGTTTTTAACTAAGTAAAATGCTTGATTACGAACAGGAAGGGGCAGCGCTCGGAATTGTACTGTATATATAAGCTTTAGATCAAATCTTTTGAAAGTTTCTTTCCATTGTGAGAGTGTTTGGAAATTATACGGGATTGGCATTTCTGTCGAGAAAGTTCGATTTTCAATAGTATCAAAAAAACGGAGAAAATAATGCTCTAAACGATTATTAAAAACATCTTCAAAAATAATTATCTTCTTTTTGCTCACACGGATCATTTCTTGGAGAGTCAATTCCAGATTTTGACAATGGTGCAATAAAAAGACCCCAGCACTAATATCAAAAGAATTGTCTGCAAATGGAATTTCCTTTCCATCATAAATAACAAGAGGAATTCCTTGAACCCGATATTCTTTAAAATGCAAAATATCTATTCCTTGGACCTGGGCATTAGATTTTTCTTGGATTCGCCGTGAAACATATCCATCCCCATCCCCTACGCTTAATATTAAGTCTCCTGGTTCAATGAAGAGTTTTATAATATTTAGAATCTTATTCGCCCTATAATTTCTGATAGGTTCTGCGATTCTGGTTATTAAGCTCAAGACATTATCTCTCTATTTCAAAATACAAGCTAATTAACTTTTCTCCTTAATATTCTTCTAGTTTAAGGTTATTTGGTATCTCTTCAACACTGTGTGAGAAAGGATTTCAGGTAATATTAGAGAGATTAACCACCCCCAATTGGCGGGAAAATAGCGATTGTGTCTCCCTCAATCAATTTATCCCCTAATTCACTATTATTCCCATTAATCATGATTAATTTAGCTTCCTTTTTTGGAATTTTCAACTTGTCCAATAACACAGCCACAACTGCATCTTCCTCAAGAGTAATCGGGAAGCTCTCACCCAATTTAATACCTGTTGGTCCATAGCTCCTTAAAGTTGCAAATAGCTTTACTTTAACAATCATGGATGAGTAATCTTCCTTTCAATAATATTGATCCTTTTGTGTTGGACTCTTCGTGATAAATCCATGACCCTTAAGATGCTGACCGCCACATAATAGGTGCATTCCTGTTGAAAATACCCCAATTCGTGCTCCTTCAGGGATTAAGGTATTTTCTGTTGCAACGATCCCATTGCAGAAGATCTCACCACACTCTCTAAGCTGAATATCTAATCGTTCTAATAGTTGAAGTATGCGTTCATTTTCGACGTATGGAAGGTTAATGATTGTATCCTCTGCAAACGAAGCGTTTGAGTCAAATTTTTTCTTTAATGTGCCATAGAGATGAATTTCAAGCATTTAATGATATCACTCAGCATTAATTAGGTTTCAGAGCGTTGTTTTTCATTTGAAATTCTTATGTTGTCTGTTTCAGGAACTCCCCCGCTTCATTCCTTTCTAAAGATTATCATTCAGTTTCTTCAAGTTCTTCCATAGAAGGAAATTCGAAAAGATCTGGTTCAAGATCTATCAAACTGATTTCAAATTTGTCTATAAAAAGATCAATGATGGATTGTCTGACAATATCCTCGCGTGATGAATAATATCCACGTTCAATAAGTAAATCCATATATTCTACTATACTTGTGGCTATCTTAGCTGATACTGATACAACCTTTGCTTCAAAATCATTGTTTTCCAAAAGAGGCACCTTGTTCTTATCTGATATTATGTAAATATAATGAAGTACCGGTGTAGTGATATTGTTCGATCTAATCAAACATATAAACTTTTCTCGTAGAATAATTTGATTTTATGTTTCTCAATTTTTTTAAGAATATTTTTAGAAACCATTTAATCAAGTATACAATTTAATTAAGGTAAATTCTTCTCCATATGTCTTTACGATTTGCCCAAATGAATTTTGTAACTGGTG
Organism: Candidatus Heimdallarchaeota archaeon; assembly: GCA_020353515.1. Classification (GTDB taxonomy): domain Archaea; phylum Asgardarchaeota; class Heimdallarchaeia; order Hodarchaeales; family Hodarchaeaceae; genus Hodarchaeum. Next base: position 3,417,206 of record CP070695.1, on the reverse strand, counting down.
TCGAAGTAGAGCTTCGTAACCGAGTGGAGAAATCGAAAACTTTTCATCAGATCCAACCTCAATCTGTTTCAATATATCTAGGATTATTTTCCCAAAGATTTCTCTCTCAGATAGATTTAATTCGATTGATTCGTTTTTCCCACCCTTAATATACCAAAATGTAGCTGATATTTTTGCACCCTCCTCTGAAATCTCTTTTGGTGAAATTTCTGATAATATAGTTTGTAAATCATCTAAGCCAAACATATTGTCACGATCTCTCGCGGCTTCCGCAGGAACGGAGATTGTACTTGACACATCTGCTTCTGCTGCGAGAGGAGCGGCAACCGTCTCATCTTCCATGAGATCAGAACAATGTCGTAACAATGATGTAGCTGTAACAGACATTTCTTCCAAAGCTTTAAGGATTCCTAAGATGGTTGGATTAGTAATAAAAGAACTTATCCTTGCATAAGCTTGAGTTGTTATACTTTCATGTTTTCGAAGTTCGTTAAGCATTTCTGCATAATTCTGTGATGTTTCAAGCTCTTTCAAACGTTCTAGCAATACGTTTCACTTTCCTTTTATCAATATAGATACTTGTCCACAATAATCCATAAAAAACTATGTTATTACTAAATGTCTATACTAGGTTAAAAATATGTAGTATATCAGGTGTCTCTGAAACAGAGTAAATAAAAGGAATGAATCAATTGTCATCTAATAGCAAGCCATTTGACGTTAATTTCACTAATCTTCTCGATCAAATTCCCTCAGGAATCATTATTCTGGATAAAAACAACAATAACGAACCAATATTTGCAAATAGGAAAGTCAGAGAAGATTTACATATCAGTAACGAACAAAGCATTGACAAAGATATATTCCTAGCGTTTTTGGATCCATCAGATCATCAAAAATTTATTGAGCTTTCTAGTTCCAAGATTTTACCAGGAGAAAGTGAATGGAAAGGACTGACATTTACAGGAAAACAAACATGGATACAATTAAGGATAGCACCTCTAAATGAGGATTATTACATTGTAGTCATAAGGAACATTGGTAAAGTAAAAAAAATAATTGACGAATTATCAACAACAGAGGCCCAATACAAGGCTGTAATGGAAAGAGATCCGAATTTTCTTTTTATTCTAAAGAATGGAGTCTTAGAGTACTATAATCAAGCATTTATTGAGAAATTGAACTATACAGAGGCAGAAATCACCCGAAATAAAAGTATGCCGACTTTCTTTGTGGCTCCTGAAGATCGAGAGAAGGTTGCTAGATTTCTAATTCAGAGTAAAAGAGATTTGATAACAGGGAAGGTTCCTAAAGACATGGATAACCATAATAGATATTATCATCCTGATGAAACTACAGAATTTAATCTCTTACGCAGCGATGGTTCACGTATTCCTGTTCATGCCATAGTTCGAAGAGCGTATTCCACAAATGATGTTTTTATCCAAGGCGTCCTTATTGATCTTTCTTCCATAAAGGAGTTACAGGATATGAAGCTGGATTTTTTAACTATGACTCAACACCAGCTTCGAACACCTCTTCTTAATTTAAAGGGATACTTAGATTTCTATAGTAAACAACTTGATAAAGGGGTCAGTACCGAAGAGAAACAAGCGTTGGAATCAAGATTTATGGAAATCTTTAGAAGAAACATCGATCAAATGGTCTCATTAACAAAAGATCTTAACGATGTGGCGTTGATCCAACATGGAAAACTCAAATGTAATCTTCGTGGAGAGAACATAAATCCAATTTTACAAAAAGTAATTGAAGATCTTGAATTTTTGTTAAGGAAATATAGAATCGATCTTATCGTACACTATCCTACAACGCCATACATCGTTAACCTTGATAGAGACCGCATTTCCCAAGCATTAAGTAACGTTTTAGAAAATGCAATAAGATTTACAGGTCATGGCATCATAGAAGTTTATACTTCAATTATAAATAATGGCCAACACCTTAAACTCACTATAGAGGATAACGGTGTTGGAATTGATGCAACAAATCTTAAAGGTATTGGGAAACCCTTTGTGACATTTCATCCCTCTGTAAGTCGGTTAGGTTTGGGACTATACCTTACTAATGAAATTATAAGTGCTCATAGTGGATCCTTAGAGATTACGTCCTCTGGTTTCAATAAGGGAACTTCTGTTACTATCACGCTCCCGCTCCTAGTCTCCCCTGACAAAGAGGGGGTAACTTTCCAATCAACAAAAGAGAGTTCACTAAATAAATTAATTCGGATTGCAACTACGTCTGAAAATATGCTACAACGAATGGAAGCTGTTCACCAATTAGGAAATGGGGATTATAAAGGCGCTGAGCTTGAGAGAATAATTTCTACATTAGAGAAAGTCATCTTATATGACCAGGATAGGACAATTAGAAATCTTGCTGGGAAGTTCTACTCTCAGAAGGTTGAACTAAGAGAAAAAGCGGTTTCTGATGCCTCCTAATTTTCATTATTCTTTCAGAACTCAAATTCCATTTTCTTTAATCCCTTGTTTACCTTACACAGAACAATTTACTATTATTCAATCAGTTCTCAACACTTTGGAAAAAATGGAAACATCAGACCAAAGGATTTTCTTAAGAATTATATCACATGTGAGAGAAAAAAGATTTGAAGAGATCTTAAGCACTATTAAACCGCTAGGAGAAAACATATGGAAACATCATAATCTCTGTTTCATTTATAATCCTAAAATGTTTATACATGATCTATTTATGGAAAAAAAGGGATTACCAGTTTTAAAGGAAGTTAAAAAGAACTTACAATCAAAATGTATTAAATGGGTGTGTTTAATTAATCAGGAAACAATTTATTTGTTTACATTATCAAGTAATGGGTTCTTACTTTGGTCACCTATTCTCCAAGGGATTACTCCATATTTTCTAGCTTCAATATTGTCAGATATTTCAATCTTGGATTCTATTGATGATCTATGGAGATATAACCATCTTGAAAAGGAAAAATCTCAACTATTAAATTTTATTAATAAGGAATTCAATAGAAACTTACACAATTTGGAAAATACAGAATCAATTATTTCATACTATCTTTACTTAATTTCTACTCTTCTAAAAACAAAAGAAAAACTGATAACAAGAATAACCAAGGAATTAAAATCATCTCCATCTTCTGATCATTTTAAAGATCTTTTAAGAATCAGATTCCTAATTCAAAAGATCTTTACCCAAGATGAAGATCGATTCTTAGAATCTTTTCTAGAGCCATCAGAAATCAAAGCTTGGAAAGAAATTTTCAGGAATTTCTCTTTCATAGAACATCACTGGATTCTTGATATCCCACATATTCTGTTTCTAGAGATCCTACCATACGTGAAAAGCAATGGTGATCTTCAGGAATTTGGTGAATTTTATACTCCAATTGCTCTAGCTGAGGCAATTATCTCTCGTTCTTTTGATACTTATATAGAGAAAGGTTTAACGAAACCAATAACGAGCTTGAGGGTATTTGATCCCGCTATGGGAAGTGGTATTCTTCTGGTGTTCGCTATGGAGAAGTTAGTGAACTTCATGATATCAAACACTACCCAGGATGATTCTTTTATCAATTTAAGACGACAGGTCTTAAAATCTTGTATACAAGGTGTAGATATCGATAGAAACAGCGTTTCGTTATGTAAAATTTTCTTAAATACATTTTACTTGTTAGAAAGGGAGAATGAAGAATTAGAATTAGGTTTAGAACAGAAAGATTTCATTGGTTCGTTTATATCACACATGAAAATTAAGAAACCCTTTCCAAAGTTCGATATAATTCTCTCAAATCCGCCATATCTGGCGTTTCACAGTCGTTTCAGAAAAAAATCCCCCTCAAAGAAAGAATTGGAAATTCTGAGAAAATTTATACCTGTATTCAGTGGAAAACGAGACAATACTTATTTAATATTCCTAGGAATATGCTTACAACAATATTTGGCTCCAAAAGGTGTTGTGGGTTTTGTTATTGATCATTCTTTTTTAGATTTACCTTCTTATGATAAAATTCGGGAACATTTACATCTTAATTATCACATAAGTTTTATCTTAGCAAACTATAATTATAGAAAAACAGCGGTTGTAGATTTATCACTTATTGTAATCCAAAACACTCATAATGATTTACCAACCCTTTGGCAAGAAACAATTTTCGATGTTCCACAGAAAATTTCAAAGGAATATTTTATCTCACAACCCAATTTCATTTTTCGATACAAAGAAAATATTTCTTTTCTTTCTCATTTAAATGATACAACAATCCCACTTGGAAGCATAACATCTACTTCTTGTGGTCTGGAATACGGAGGTTTGCTTAGAACACATTTTCTATCATCAGATGCAAAAGAGGGATTCTATAAATGTATTGATGGCTCAAACGGACTATCACGACCATATACTCTATTTTGGACACATGGACTACAAAACTCTTATGTTAGATTTGACAAAGAATATGAGAAAAGACTACAGGAAACAAACCAAGACGTTTCGAGAACAAATAAAAAGGTTATCTTGATTTCAGGAAAATTAGAGCGGTTTTTAAAAGATAAAATTATTTTAAGACAAACTTCACCAAGATTCATTGGTACTTTAGATAAACAAAAATATTTGACTCTCAGAAATACGCATTTGATCTACGACCCAAAACCACCTTACTCTCTTTATTTCATTCTAGGAATATTATGTTCGTCTTTAGGGAATTGGATTGGCGAATATTTTAACATCATTCGCAAACCACGAAAAAAATCTAGTAGATATCCACAGATAAGATTAAATGATTTGAAGAAGTTTCCTATTATAGATATTACTCAATTTACAAATAATCTCATGGTTAATCAAGTTGAGATAGCTGTGAGGGAATGTTTGGATATTGGAGAGTCCATTACATCAGTTTTAAACAGCCTTTGGGTCATCTTCCAGGAAATAGGAATCTCTTACAATTCACAACGTCAATTTCTGAGAGCATGTTTTAGTGGGGACATCTTAACACATTTTACAGCGAAAACGCAAGAGGAAAAAGTAAATCATTGGCTTCAATTTCTTTGCAATGAGCTTTCAAAATTATCATTCAAAAAGAAAGAGATCGATTCTATTGTTCTCAAGTTATATAATATTAATCAAAAGGACCAAGTAGAGATTATTTCAACAATAAAAAGCGCTAGCTGAGATGAATAATATGAATTATTCTTTTCTTATTTCCAGAAAAAATAATATGATTCCATTATCGTTCGTTATCTTTCTATTATCTGTAATTTGTGTCAATATTCCAGTGTTAATTCTAACAAATGAAATAGTACCATTTCTTAATTCTCCTTCATCTCGTGACCTTCAAGATGATCCAATTCCTAATAGTTTTAAAAAACCTGAATTTAATCGTTATCAATTTCTTGATCCAGAACTCAGATCCTACCTTGAAACTAATCGTATTCCTGAAGGGATTAGATCTTTCAAGGATCGGGTCTATTTTCTAATGGGTGCTACCCCAGATGTTGATTTTTTCGCTCTTAATAAACATATGACCGTCGTTCAAGCTGCCAAAATTAATGGTGGCTATATTATTCAAGGATATGTCACTAACAGTAAAGCTTTGCAGCGTATTTACTTGAGACCCGATGTTGGGGTTGTCATGGCCGAGAAACTCGCCAATTATAAGACAGAAAAACCACAAAGTGTAAAACAATTTGACATGCAAAAAGTAATGAGCGCTGACCGGGTTAATAATGTCACAGGAAAAGGTGAATTTACCTATCCAATTGATGGGAAAGGCGTCACTATCGGTCTTGTTGATTCAGGTACCGATTTTGGTGTGACTGACCTCAGTACTGCTTATGCAGTTGATTCTTCGGGATATCCAACAAGCTTTGATGGTGTAGGCGCGGGTTTGGCTGTTACTAACGCGTCAATTGCCAGAGATGGGAATTATTTACTCCTCAATAACCATAGCTACCCTATCTGGATTGGTGATGTAGCAGCTTGGCTTAATTCAAGTTATCTTTTTGATACTGAAGATATTAGGGTTGGAACTGGTATTTCTAGTGTCTCTGGTACATACAAAGTCGGTATAGCTGGAACTTTCTCCCCAGGTATGCCTAATGCGCTGGAATTTTTCCTTTTCCTTGTCACAGATTCAACCGTGTCTGGAGATTATGATACAGTGTATGTGGACTGGGAAACATCCTGGAATCTTACAGCAATATATAATCAACTTGAAATAGGAGGCCCATTGGCAGATTGGGACTTCACTAACAACGATCCCCATAAGTGGGGAGACGGCACCGAAGTATTAGCTACTGATTTTGACAAAGATGGTATTAATGATTTTAGTTTAGGATGTTTAGCAAATACAAATGATATTTTCGACATCATGACTGGCGGACTAGTAAGAGGAATCGATAAGACTGGAGCTGGTATTGCTTTTATGTGTGATCCAGATGGTCACGGTACTAGTACAGCAGCAGCGGCAGCTAGTCGCGGGGTCTCTCACTATGACGTCTATGGAAATGGAAGTGTGTACAAGCTTCCAGGAATAGCTCCAGCAGCAGATCTAATGGCTATTCGGGCATTTAATCCATATGGATGGTTATGGGGTACTGGTTGGGATCCCATTGTTAGTCAAGAACCGAACCTAGATTTTCTTAACTGGACATACACTGGTAATCACAAGGCTGACCTGCTCACTAATTCTTGGGGATGGGTTGGATTTGAGATATATGATTTTGTTTGGGGTTATGATTGGTGGAGCTGGTATATAGATTATTTATCATCGTGGAACAGCACATTAATTTTAATGGCGGCTGGAAATGATGGACCAGGTTATGGTACAGGATTTACACCGAATAGTGCAGGAGCATTAACAGTTGGAGCAAGTACTAGTTTTCATATCTTTGAAGATGTATATGATAGTAATGGCTATTGGGAACAAGGGACAGATCAAGTGATTACATGGTCATCAGGTGGTCCTATGCCATCAGGTGTTCCAAAACCAAACGTTGTAGCTCTTGGTGCATATACATTTACTGTAGATGCGCTAGACCATGGACAAGGAAATGGTTTGAACGCTGTTGGAATTTTTGGCGGAACTAGTTTAGCATGTCCAGTAGCTGCAGGAGTTGCCGCTTTGATGCTTCAAGCAGGTGTTGATGCAGGTTGGTTCCCAAATTCAGATATTGCAGGACATATAAAATCTGTTATGGAATCAACAGCTATTGACTTAGGTTATGATCCTTTCCGTCAAGGAGCAGGACGTGTTGACGCATGGCGAGCTGTTAATGCAATGTTTGGTAACGAAACAGACGGAACGGATCCACTTCTTATGATTGGTAGCACTTCAACTTTCGATCGTGTTGCTACTCAAGATGATCGGGCAAGTGGATGGTTAGGATACTCTACAGGGTTATACGAAGTTGGAGATCCTTTCTCTCCCGAACAAGATCCATCAACTCGACGACAAAATCACCCATCAGATCTTGGAATAACTATGCTCGATAACAGCGTATTTACTGGAAGTTTGTTCCCAGGTGAGTCACAGGTAACTGACATAGATGCTTCTGTTGTCATGACTTCAACTACTGCTGATTCTGTAACTGCTTATGAACTGATATTTTGGAATGAGGCAACCGGTGTACTACATTCAACATCGGAGAATACTACTTGGCCCTTAGAGGACCATTTTGATACTGTATTCATGGATCAATGGAACACCTGTGACTACGCTGTAGTATTTCTCACTTATCCCAAGAAAAATTTTGAAGATGTCTACCGAAGTGTCGATGACAGCAATTATGTATTTCTACATGATTGGAACGATTTAAATGGCAATGGGAGAATTGATTTTGCACCAGAGGCAGATGGAGAGGTACGCCGAGTTCAAAGTGACACAACAAATGGAAATAACCATCAGTTACATGTTGGAAAGCCTGGAGACGCTTTTTATAAGACTGGTCTTAATGGTAAAGGTCCTACTATATATTATCGTGATGTAGGATACGAGAATGACAAATGGGATTCTCTCGATGTTCTCGTCACCGTCCGTCTTTTTCAAAGGGTTCCATGGCAAGGAACTCCGATTGATGTCGATGTGGTATTAGATTCAGGTGTTACATGGGATGTCACTGTTACTGTTGACGACTCTGCAACTCCTGGGATGTATGGTGGTTTTCTTGAATGGACAAAAGATGATAAAATAGCTGGACTAACCCCTATGTGTGTTAGAGTTGATGGTCTAGCTCCTCCTGATCTGTCGTTATCTTGGGGTGGATCAGACGAACATCCATATGATAATGGCGCGGTATATGGGGCGGTTAACTGGTTTGGACAAACTCCAATAAGTGGTGATTGGCGATTCTATTATGTAGACATTGATTACTTCTTAAATAATGGGACTGATGACTTTACAACTTGGGTTATGACAAATGTCACGTGGACTGATCCACAAACAGTGATTGATGTCCATGTATTTATGAGTGGTTATGGTAGTTCGGCTTACTTCGGGCCTTATAGTGCAACACAGTCTCAATCAGAGAACTTCGATAATACAGGTCGAACGGACGGTAAACCAACTTGGAAGTGTCAGAATGTATTACTTACTGATTTTACATGGGATGTAAGCGGTTTTTGGGATTGGGATAAAACAAATGCAAACGATTGGTATCACGATAAATCCACGGCTTCCGCGGGTCATCTTGGCTATCTTGGTATTGCTTTACATACTATCGAATATGGTTCAATGTCTGCCTCTGAAGATTTCATTATCACAGTAAGTTCTATCCGCAATTCCACCCTAACTAGCTACCGTGAAGCTGGCCTCCAGACTATTGATGATAGTTCGGATCCTTCCTTAATCGATGGGTACCCTCCCGCTCCCTATACAAATGTAAGTCATAACGCATTAGATGGACTCATGTTTAACGCACCTACAGCAACGATTAGAGCTATAAATTCCAACAATGCAGTAGTTACAAGTGGTAGCAGTTGGGAAGGACCCCACGCCCAATTTAGTGGCACTTTCGATTCATGGTCTTTACCCGGATTCCCTAGTCTCTTTATTCGTGATACAAAAATTATGGTTGAATTAGTTAATTCAATCAAGCTAGAGGGTCTATTAACAGAGAAGACAGCGATACCTCGGGATTTACCTTCTAATCCAGAAGATTTCGATTGGTTACGACCTTGGCCAAACTTACATGCTGGCCAAAAGATTGTACTAGATCTAACTATCCCTGATCCCCCTGGGACACCTGGAGATCCTCCACATGATCTAGAACTAATATTAATTTCTCCAACTGGATCAATTGTAGCAACTAGTACAGAGCCAGGTAGTATTGAACACATTGAATATGTTACTACTGAAAGTGGAACCTATACAATAGGAGTCGATTACTGGGGGATTGATTACGAACCCTATTATGTATGGGGTGATTGGCCAGGCGGCCTTCCGTTTATAGTCACAGGGAAGGCATCTTTAGGTGTTTCACACAGAGAAACAGGAACGACTGCAACTGTTGATAGCAACGGTTTCGGCCAGAATGATGTATTCGAAATTGTTGTTAAGGGATTCACTGGAACATCCCTTGATTGGCTCCCCTTTACGGAATACAGAGTAACTGATGTAACTATCATTAATCAATTCTCACCAACCGTTGAAGTTATATATCCAAATGGTGGAGAAACTGTAGGTCCGGACCCAGTTACTATCACATGGGATAGTAGTGATCCTAACGTCGAAGATACTCTTTTATACTCTGTGTATGTAAGTAATGACTCAGGAGAAACTTGGGAAAGACTTGTCCGCAATAGAAGAGAAATCTCTTCTTATGAGTGGGATCCAATAGACGAAGGATTTACCCCTGGAAGCCAATACCTTGTGAATGTTTCTGTTACTGATGGATTATTCAAAACAAGTGATATATCGGATGCAGTATTCACTTTCACTGATGAAAGTACAACAGAGAAAAAGTCAGCTTCGTTCGACCTTATTGGATTTGCCACGGCAGCTGTTCTAGTATTGTGGATAAGCAAACGTAAAAAACCTTATAAATAAATCTCCAATCCTTTTTTCTCATTTCATTGTAGAGTCATTATTTCCTTCTACGTTTCCTTTTTCTGGATTTCTTTCGGGTTTTTTTCTTAGGTTTTTTGGTTTCCACTTCTGCGATTTTTTTGGTAGCGATTTTGGGAAAATCCTTTGAAATTTCCTTTAGAACTTCTTCTTGTGAAACATCTTCGGCCTTTAACTCAATCTGAGGTTCTTTATCCCCATTATCATTAAATTCTTCACGAATATCTTGAGTCGCTTGTCGGAGAACTGCTTTTATTTCTGTAACATCTGGAGATTCATAGAATAAGGAGTCCATATCGGAAGTTTTTTCTTCCCTTTTAAATACAGCAAAATCTTGAATTGCATGTTGTGCTCGCCTCATCTCTTCTCGAAGCGCTGCTGCATCAACAGTTTCTTCTAACTGCCTATCAGTAAGACTTGCACTTGATTTTATGATTTTTAAGCTTTCTTTGGGGATTTTTAATCCTACTCCAGCAACCAATGCATCTAAAACTGGAGCAAAGTCATCGAAGACACTTGTGTCAACAATTTCCTGTTGAATTTCTTCATTAAAGACATCAGCAAATCTTATAGCCAATAAATCAGTTAATTCATCAATAGCATAGCTTTGCTCGCTATCACAGATAACCGCAACGGTGATTTCGGCCACTCGTCTAATATGAATGGTTAAATCGTCAGTAGAGAACTTTTCTATCATTCTCCCAGTTACTTCTGACATTAAATCCAAAATTCCAGTCAATAGTCCAGAAAAAATCGTGTCAGGGAACTCCAATCCAGAATAAGAGCGGCGTAAGAGACATGTTCCTCCTGAACTGATAAACCAGACATAATGGACTACTGGAGCTTCTACTGCGACTTCATAAGTGTGGACTGCAGAAGCCATTCTTACAGCTTGAGTAATATCCTCCTCTAGAATTTCATCCCTATCTTTTTCTGCAGCCAAAGTGACTGCTTTAGTAGCGATTTCACGAGCTCTACGTGTTAATAGATTATTTAGAGCTTTAACACTCTCTTTAGATATACGGGGAATGCCAGTTTTTTTCAATATCTGCCGACATTCTTTTTGATCAAAGCCTAGTAAAATACCTTGTTTTTGATTTTCTGACATTACAATTAGTTACTCCGCTGATAATCTTATCATATATTCTTTATTGAAAGTTGTATGAATGACGGGCTTTTTTTTAGGACCAAAGACTAGAGTCTAGCTCTACTGAACTTTTCTCCAATGATAACTAAAAAGGTTAGTGTATAAAGTCAAGAAACAAAAAATTCTTCTTTGCCATATATTCTTATCTTTGTATTTTACAATAAGATATTCTTTGAAAACTATCTTGATGATGGAGTCTCAAAAATTTTTGAGGAATGTGACTTTGTAAGTGATTTTATACCGATTCAGAATATTATCATGAAATCATTGCATAAATGAAAGAAAATTTTAGTCAAAATAGGACGTGACTAATTGTATCAAGGCTTAATGATTAAAAGAAACACATTATTTCACAAAGTTTTAACCTAGACATTTTCTGATCATCATTCATTCAATTCTATCAAACCACAAGCTAATACATGACAAACTAATCTAATTTGGTATTTCATGAAAAATACCCATATTATACAATTTTAACCGACAAAAAAAGGCATGTATTCAATAGAGGATAAACTTTTTTTTTTGCCTTTAAACAGTAAATAGGATTGAAGGGGTACTACTCTAGTTAATACCCTTAGTAAAGTTTTTTAAGTATAAATGCGTTAAATTTGCAGGACTATAGACTGGAAATATGGTAGGTTGGAAATGGAACTAGAGTTAAATAATTTAGTGAAAGACTTTTTACGGTTCAGACAGTTTGATTTTGATTCAAATGTAACATTACGGGGGAAGAATGATAGAGAATTTCAGTTTTCCTATTTAGTACATCGATCAAAAGATAAAAATGTCGATATAGGCGGGAGAATCGGTGTGATCGTTAAAGATTGGTCAAGATCATGTGGTTACAATGTTATATTAGAGGCAGAAAGGTTGCAAGTAAACACTGGGTTGACAAAAGTAATGGTTTGTGCCAACCAGTTTTCAGCAACCGCAAGAGAGCTTGCAGAGAAGTTAGGAATCTTAACCCTTACTAATGGAGAGCTAGTATCGATTAGAAAGATGTACATGCAACAGCCCTCCTTTGAACCTTGAGAGATATTCTAGTTCCTCAGTTTCAACTGTTCATTCTAGTGTTCTGATTATTGTACTGCGTTCTTTGTCTGGTACAATTACTATGAAAGGTTTTGTTATTTTATCACTCAAAAGAGTTTCAATTTCCGATAATGAGACTCCAGGAGTATTATTTTCCTCTGATCGGTGAGATAGAACAGCAATTTGAGGTACCGTCGCATTTATGAATTCAGCAGCGCTCCAATTAGAGAGGTGTCCTTTAGAACTTAAGATTCGCAGCTTTAAAAAGGTTGGATAGGAACTACGAAGAAGAAGATCAAAAGAATGATTAGCTTCTATTATCAAGACTTTGACATTTCTGAATCCATCAATCAAGAAGGGAGTTATTCTACCACAATCGTTTAAGTAACCTACTAATGGAATATCATTACGATCTTTAATAAGGAAGGCTACAGGATCTGCTGAGTCGTGTTGAATCTCATAAGGAGTGATGATAGCTTCATCTCCCACCTGAAAATCTTCTCCAACCTCAATAAAATCCGCATCAAAACTCCCAACTTGTTTTCGAATACGTTGATAAGTATCAAAAGTTGAAAAGAACCTCAAACCATACTTATGTGAGAGTGTTTTTATACCAGTTATGTGATCTTGATGCTCATGGGTAAGAATAACCCCCTTTAAGGATCTAGTATTCTCTCCAATTTCGCGAAGTGTTTTATTGATTCTTCTAGCACTGATTCCAGCATCAATAAGAAATCTATCATTACCTATACGAACAAAAGTAGCATTTCCCTTGCTCGATGAAGCTAAAACACATGCTTTTAACACAAAGAACCGTCCTATTCGATTAAAGGTTGAACAACTTTTTTGCATTTTCAGAGAAAATTAACGATTTTTCTTCCTGTGTTAGGATTGAGTTCTTTTCAATAATCTGTTTTGAATGAGCCATTGAGGTCCCAAGAACCACAGGAGTATCAGTCCCGAACAAGATTCTTTCAAACCCACATGTTTTACGAATGCTTTCTACAACGGTAGGATCCTCTAATTGATAGGGAACTGCAGAAGTGTCAAGAAAAATGTTAGTGTTTTTCTTACTCAATCTAAGGACTTCATTTAACCATGTTTCATCATTAATTTCACCATAGCCACCTAGATGAGCAAAGATTATCTTATTCTTGGAGAATTTCTTGACAACTTTATTCCAGAATTTTGGATGACCTTTCTCAACGCATCGTAAGGTATGGATTTCCCAAGGACCAGGATCTCGGCCAAGGTGAATTAATATTGGCCAATCTTGACGATACGCAAATTTAAATATGGATTTTAGATTTTTATTTCGTTTTGGATCGAAAAATTGTAGGGTGGGAATTAGTTTAATTCCTTTTAAGCTAAGATCAAATATCTCTTGAAGTTTTTCCTTTACATAGTTGCCATTCTTTGATGGATTTACAGAACCAAATCCTAAGAATCTATCAGGATGTCCTTTAACAATATCAGCAACATGTACGTTTGTTGTATTACCGACACGTAGTATAGCCTTCATGGTATCAAGAAGCCGATAAGGATCTAAAAAAAGAGAATAAGACAGAAAATCGTAAATAATTTCGTCTCTAAGTGATTGATTTGTATCTAAAACATTCGGATCTAAATCTAAGGCTAATAGTACAGCCTTTGAGACTTTAGCTTTATCCATCTCTCTTATAAGAGATTCTGCGGATGTTAACGATTGGATTGGATGAACATGAGTGTCAATGATTTCCCTATGAACAGGAGTAACTAAATCCATTTAAAAATAGTTAAGAGAGGAAAGTATTATTAGTATTATTCTTAAGCTTAAAGAAAAAACCAGAATTTTCCAAATAGATAGAATTTCCTAAGAAAAAAGGTGTTTAGAGGTGTTAAATGATTCAGAAACATCAGAACGAGAATCTGTCAAACTCAGACGACTTTTTTTTAGGAGAAAAAAAAAGATCGAAGAAAATGAAGAAAAAGAGGATCGAGAAGGAAAACGTAAATTCATTGTAATGAAAATGAGTTGGGATCAAGCACTAGATGTAATAAAAAGTATAGAGGATCAAGAGGAGGATGGTGAAGTAATACACAAAGTGAAAATAAGAGAATTTCAACAAGAAACAGATGCTGAAAAATTCATCCGTTGTTATAACAGAGCTTTCATTACAGCTCCTGACCCTTATCGGTCTCTAACCTTGGAAGATGTAAAACATTTCAAACCAGAGTCTACTTTTGTAGCAGAATTATATGGACGGATAGTTGGATTCATCTTTTTGGTCATAGAACCATTGATCAAACAAGGAAAGAAAATAGGAAACCAAGGTGTTATTGCTGGGATTGGAGTAGATCCTCGATATCGTCGTAAACGAATTGCTTTTTTATTGGCTGTTAGAGCTGCGAAATATTTTGCAGAGAATGACGTCATGGAATTAGTATGTGAAGTGTATCATGAGAATAAAATCAGTTACAATTTCATTCGTAGTTTTGGTTTTACTCAGACAGGTACAATATATCTGTAAGAACGTAGGAAAATCCTGACTCCTTTTATTCAGACTCAGATCAGCTCAAATTATCTTGAATTTGAAGTAAAGCCTTTAAATTTTGAAAATAATACACTATAACTAAAAATTCGGTATTCAAACAGCATAGCTCTTTCTGATTAAGAAAAGAAAGAAATAGGAAGAAAAAATGTGATAATCGAAAACAACAACTCTTATATATTAAAAATCAATATAGTTTAACTAAGATTCGCTAGTAGCAAAAATAGTCCCTTTACAGTCATATCGTAACAATCCCCAAAAAAAATTACAACAAGACTTCGGCCATAGCATAGGAGTTCGACACCCATCACCAATTTAGTAGAGTATTGGTATATAAGCATAACATGAGTAAAACATAAAATAATTTGGCTAATAAAGGAGCAATTATCTTAGGGAGCCTCGCTGTTGGAAACCAGCAATACAAAAAACAAGACACAGAAGAAACCAGTTTCCCGTATCCTCATCATTGATGATGAGAGAGATGCTGTTGAACTACTCGAATTATTACTAACTAGAGAAAAACACAAAATTGAGAAAGCCTATACAGCTCAAGATGCCCTAGAAATCCTAGAATCAGGAATAGCATTACCAGATTTGATATTATTAGATATCAAGATGCCAGGTACAGATGGCTTCACTTTTTGTCATGAAATAAAAAATGAAACAAGATATCGCCACATTCCTGTCATTATCTTGTCCGCTCTCACATTTCCTGATGACATCAAACGAGGTTATGAATGTGGAGCTATCGATTACATCTTAAAGCCATGGAGTAATCATGATTTAATCAAACGGATCGACTATCATTTAACTATGACTCAAACCTAACCTCTGTTTTTTATTTTCTTAGGGATTTAGATTTCCAAGAATTTCACGATTTCTTCAAAAATATGTAGTCGATTTGACTGGGTCAATTCCCAGATTTTTATATCCGATCGACTTTTAATTGAAGCAAGAAAAGGATTTTCATAAAAGGGGAGTGTTGCAAATATTCTTGTTTGATTATTAAAAGCAAATATGACTGCATTCCTGAATTTAGATGAAAATAATTCCATTTTCCCAAGTTCATCAAGTATTAGAAGATCTGTAGATTCGTATAACAGAGGAACAACGAGATCTTCCAAGTCAGTTGTAACAACAGAATATTTTCCAACCCGAAATTTAGACATAAGTTTAGGATCATTCGACCGTGCTAAAATACCTTGTTGTCCATCCAACGTATATATATCGAATCCTATCCTCCGTCCAGATTGACGAAGCTCTTTGGTATAAAATCCAGAAATTAACCAATTGGGTTTCATTTCTTTGATTTCTGTAATAACTTTTGTGACAAGTGTGGTTTTCCCTACTCCAGGTTTCCCCGTTATGAGGAGGTGTTGATTCATTCACCCACCAATCAATGTTAGCTAGACCAAAAATCATTTACAATATTAGTTAAGCATTTTAACTTACATTGTATATAAGGTGAAACTTCTTTTACTGTTTTCCAGCTCTCTAAATAATTTTTTAATACTGTGAAAAATTCTTCTAAAAATTGAGGATAATCCTCGCCACGAGTTGCTAATATAGGTAAAACTTGGGCCAAAACATTGCAATTATCAGGATTAATGAACACCATAGCTTGATTGAAATTCTCAGAGAAAGCAATGTGACGATCAGGTAAAACATGACCCATAAAATCGCTATCGACATAAAAAAGGTGCCCTCTCTCAGAGACTAGCCAATGATTCTGATTATAGTCTAAAAGAATACGAGCTTTGGATGCATACCAAATAATTTCTAATAAACCAATCATCTCATGAAGATTCACGAATTGGCACACAGGATAAAAGACAAAACGTTGAAGAATGATTAGAAGGTGCTTAGTATTCAAGAAGTAGGTTGCTGGATAATGTTCTCGTAAGGCCATATACAATTGTTGGATCCGTTCTTTGCTATAAGCCGCTGGATCAAAAACAACTGCAGTAGTTTCTATTTCTGGTTTTGTAGAAATTCTAATAGCATAATATTCATTTTTAGGATTAGACAGAACAGTAATCGCTCTGTCAATTCCAAAACCAGGCCGGTTCACTTTATAAAACTCAAAGACGTTTTCATGTAAAGTTGAATGGCCAAAAAAGGAATTAAGACACTGTAGGATTTCAATTCGACTATAATCTTCTCTAAAAGGCCAGTCGCTGTCCTCATGTTTAGAAACCTCAACAGGGTATGTAAACATTTCAGGACGCATGAGATTTAACCAGCTACCAAAATTTATAATGATTAAACTTTAAATGAATTACTAACATGACTGAATCCATGTACCAAGTTTTTTCCTATTTACAGGTTGGGAAAGAGTCATCAGGAAGAAGATCCCGATAATATTGAAGTTAATTAGGTAGGCCTTATGCATAGTATAATGTGGTTCATTCTTCATGTATAGAACTTTAAGAATCTATATGTATATCTTTCTCAATAAAGTCTCAATAAAGCTCGTGAGAAAATTTATGTGGACTGGATTAGAATAAATAACTAGGGACTAGAATAGCAGAAAAACAGAATAAAGTGTCATGGTGAGAACTGTTCTGGCAAACAATCTGAGTGCAACTATCTTTCGAAAAGATTTGATAGAAGCTAAGGATTTAAAGCAAATTTTCAGGAAGATACGAAATTTACTAGCAGGAAATTTCGTTGGTACTACTAGAGACGAAAGACTTGCCGAACAGCTTATCTTTCTATTGTTTTGCAAAATTAATGATGAATTAATAGAATCTCCTAATGAACCAGTCATTTTTCAATTAAATTACCCTGGTAGTAGTACAACACTACAGAGAATAACTCAATTATTCAACCAACTCAAAAATCAACATAAGTCATTGTTTGATGCTGAAGATAGGTTATATGTTGACGAAACAACATTAACATCAATCATTGCGAATATTGAAAAGTTTAGTATAACTAAAGCTAGTCGTGATGTAATTGGAGACGCCTTTGAAATATTTCTGGGACCATCTCTAAGGGGAAATAAAGGCCAATTCTTTACACCGAAAAATATAGTACAAACCATGATACAGATCCTTGACCCGACGCAAGATGAACAATTCATAGATCCTGCATGTGGAACAGGGGGATTTTTAATTGTAGGATTAGCCCATCAACTAAAAAAGACAGAAGAGAGAAATAATAAGATTTCTAACTTCTTCTTTGGTATAGATAAAGATCAATTTCTAGCAAAAATTTCGCGTTTATATCTAGCGATCTTGGGTTTAAAGGGAAATGTGATTTTTTGTGAAAACTCGCTAAATTCCTCACAGGAATGGAGTTCAGAAACATCTGAGGCGATTTCACTAAATAGTTTTGATGTTGTGTGCACAAATCCCCCATTTGGAGCAAAAATTCCCATTAAATCAAAAGAAATATTACAAAATTACCATCTAGGCCGTAAATGGAAGAAAAAGTCAAATGGATCGTGGTTTGAAACCAATGATCTCCTAGAAAAACAACCCCCACAAGTTCTTTTTATTGAGAGATGTCTTGAATTTTTAAAACCAGGGGGTCGTATGGGAATAGTACTACCCGATGGAATCTTTGGAAACCCCTCAGATCGGTATATTTTACATTATTTACGCCAACAAGTGGAAATATTAGCATTAATTAGTTGTTCACATCTAGCATTTCTACCCCACACACATACAAAGACATCATTACTATTTATAAGGAAAGTTAAACCCCAAAAGGATTATTCTTTCTTTATGGCTATTGCAGAAAACGTTGGACATGATAAGAATGGAAAACCACTCTATTTGATAGATAAAAAGGGAGATTATATATTAGATTCTTCTGGTAAAAAGATAGTTAATGATGATTTTCCGAAAATAATTCAGAATTATAAGAAATTCACTGATGGTCGTCTACAAGATCATTCACACTTGGGGTTCATTTTTAGAAACTCTGAGATTGATAATCAAATTCTGATTCCTGAGTATTACAATCCTGAAATTATGCAACGGTTAGATAAACTAGAAAAAGCGGGAAACTATCGATTAGTGAGAATTGGTGACCTTAAAAATGAAGGAATTATCCAGATAACTCGTGGACATGAAATTGGTTCAAAATTCTATGGTACGGGGGATATTCCTTTCGTCAGGACTTCAGATCTGATTAACTGGGAGATCAATATTGATCCGAAAAAACAAGTAGCAGGAGAAATATACGAACAATACAAAGATAAACAAGATATTAGAGCAGGAGATATTTTACTCGTAAGTGATGGAACATTCCTAATTGGAAAAACAGCGATGATCACAGAGAGGGACACTCAAATCATTATTCAAAGCCATTTAAAGAAAATAAGAGTTATCAAAAAAGAATTACTAGATGAATTTCTACTATTATGGTCTCTCAATACCGATATTGTGCAAGACCAAATTAAAGCGAAAACTTTTATTCAGTCAACCATCTCTACATTAGGTAACAGACTTATGGACTTATTATTACCGATTCCTCGGGAGATGGAGACAAAAAATGCGATCTCACAAGAAATTAAGGAGATAATCCAGGAAAAAATGGCCCTTAAAGATCGAATCAGAACCACATTAAAAATTCTCGAAATCTAATAAACTTATTTTTTGTTTTCAAAATAAGTTTAAGAGTTTTAATAAGATGAATCACAAGTTTACTCCTAGAGCTCGAAGAGCTATCGGGAAATAGGTAAGAGTGGTCTGAAAAACCATTAAATTTGACCAATAGCTTGCTATATCTCCAAATTCAGACCTAAGAACTTGATTTTTATTCTTCAATATTAAAGTCATTCCTCTTGGACTGGAAGTTATGACAATAATTTCTTTAAAGTGAAGATCATCTAGACTGACATTTAACTGATCGAACAATTAAATGGAACGACTTTGCTCAAATTCTTCGATTGCGTCAAAAATTAGGTCTTGGATTCGAGGTGGGATATTTGATGTAATCAATCGATATAAAAGTCGTTCTTCATCCATTGACTGAATGAGGAGGATGTGAGATCGTCTTACTCTAAGAGTTGAATTCAAATTATCCACTAAAGTTCATCACTTGTGAACTATTAACGCTCTGTTCTGGGATAATACCAACTGACGCATATTTAAAAAGTAGGTTGTAACAATAATCCGCAAACTTGACCAAGTAATGTACGATGAACTTAAATCAGATTCTTATTCATTTTATGGGATAAAAAGGGTATTATGTTGCTTCTTTTTTTTTCATGTTTTTAAATAATAAGAAATTAATGGGTAAAACCATATTTCTTTATAAGGCCTATTTAAGAATGCAAGGATTTAAGTAGTCATATGACTTCACTATTACATGAACTAAAATCCCTAACTGTGGAGAGTAATCGTCATGGGTACCACTCTAGAGAAGCATTTCTGGTTTGAATCCGAAATTTCCTGTTCTAAATACCAAACATCTCAAGAACAAATTGATACTTGGTTTTTAGGTTCCCTTCTGCATGTTAAGTCCCCCCAAAAAGAATTTCATCGATTATCCACGTTACATAATCGCATCACTCATGAAGAAACCAAATTCGATGACCGCTTACAGACCAATATGCGTGTAGCTTCCCAGCTAGCAGAATTTTTTCCTTTCAAATGGCTTTTAGAAATAACATCAGTCTTCCGAAAAACTGATTCGACATTATTAGGAATCAAATCGTTGAAGGATCGTGTTTGCTCTTATTTAGGTTTTATTGAATTATATCTAACTTTTCGGGGTTTAACCCTTCTGGATTCCACGCTGGACGAGATCAATCATTTCTTTGATCTTAGTATCAATAAAAACGAAGTACGTACTTGGAAACTTAAGCTCTTACGAATATATCCAAAATTACGTAAACAATGGACACAAATTCGTGCTCAGACTCATCGATCAGCTTTTTTTTCTACTGTTGTTCTGGTTATGAATGACGAGATGAACTTAAGCAATAATTATTCAAAGAAGGAAATTTTTCTGATAAAACAAGCTTGTCTTCGAATTGCTCGGA
Organism: Candidatus Heimdallarchaeota archaeon; assembly: GCA_020353515.1. Taxonomy (GTDB): domain Archaea; phylum Asgardarchaeota; class Heimdallarchaeia; order Hodarchaeales; family Hodarchaeaceae; genus Hodarchaeum. Next base: position 3,396,435 of record CP070695.1, on the reverse strand, counting down.
AATTTATTTCAACACCAAAAGCACGATTTATTAAAAAACCCGAAGTTTGGGCCCGTGCGATTTGTGTTAAAGCCGTGCGTGAAGTTCTCCCAGATCAATCATCCTTTCCCTTTGCTCATCTCGCAATCAAGACTCAGAAAGTGATCGAAAATAAACGGTGGCAATTAGATCAAGTTATTCAAGAATTTTAATTAAGGATTCCAGTTTCGTTTAGTTTTTACTCATTCTAGTATAGTGTCCAGTTATTTTCTGAATCATTGCTTTCGAATAATCAATAAGACCATAATAATATAATGGATAAGTCTAGATCAGGTTATCCAGGAATTTTAAAGAAGGAGAGAAGAGGAGAATCTATTTTCGGAACAAGCAGCTAGTTCCAGCAGCATTCTGCAAAGTTAAGATCTTTCACACCCATAGAAGATGTTACTGGATGTTCTTCTAGTATCTTGTGTGATAGCAACTCCTCTGTCACCTCTTCCTTCTGAAAATCACTACCATTGATCCATAGTGTTGAGATGAGAATGAGAGCCATTCCACTGTATATCCATGCGGAGTAGATCTGTTGATACAAGATGAATTCTAAAACGACTGGTATTAGTATCTGAAGCAACTGGAAAAATGATGTATTTACAGATCCCAATCTTATTAAAGCCCAATTCCATAAGCCTAATGCAATGAAAGTCGGAAAAAGCCCTAAAAAAATGAAATATGGAAAAATATCTACAGGTAGAGAAGGTAATGGCTCTTTAATTAAAAAGGAAATTATAAAAAGTGCTAGAAAGGTGTGAAATAGACTAGCGAACGTAAATGATGATAGATTGACTTTTTCCTCATGATTATTACTCTCACTCAAATACTTCCCAGCAATTACTGAATAAAATCCAAACATAATTGCTGAAAAAATCAAAATAGAATTTCCAATGAAGGAGAAATTTACGAAGTTTGACCAATTCCCATTGAAGCTCATAAGAAAAACCCCAAACAATGATAAAATTCCTACATAAATCACATTTCTATGGATCTTGGTCTTTTCAAGTTTCCAAGCAATAAAAGGGACCAAAAACACATAAAGTGAAGACAACAAAGTTGCGAAACCTAGTGTTGTCAAGTCCTGTCCAATCGTTGCCGTAAGGTATCCAAGTGCATCTAGCCACCCAAGAAGTATTATCATCTTTACTGATACCAGTGAAAAGGTTTTCTTGCCTTTTGATAGATATAAGAAGATTCCTAGGATGATAGCTGCCATTCCAAATCGTATTGTTGTTGCTTGAAGGGGGGTAGTGTACTTTAAAACAACTTCCAGAAAAATAGGGGTAATCCCCCAAATAAAATTTGCATTTAACAACAGTAATTGTGCTTTTTGCCTTTCATTCTGAAATATTTGCACTAATTTCACCTAATTCAATTACAGTTGAAAAGAGAAATAAGTTTACAACCTCCCATAGGTGGCTAGAAACAAATATAATTACTCCAATTATAGAATAATGAAGAGGATGAAAACGTTGTTATATAATTTTATACTTGAAATAACTCATCAAAAGACCAGTTCTAACTCCTTTCATAAGCTTTCCCAAGATCATCCCAATGTTACGATAGAATTGTGGTGTAATAGCCAAAATGATATTATTGAGTTGAAAGGAACCAAAGATGCGCTTGATAAAGCTATTTTGGATCTTGAAAAAGACTTTGGACATGTTGTAAAATCATTTCCAGAACGGACCCATGTTCAGCTTGTTGTTAAACTGTGTAAATGTACTGAATTTCCTCTAGACGCCATCTTCACTAAATATGACTGTCTTGAATTGCCCCCTACAAAATACCTTGCAGGTAGAGAAATCATAAATCTAATTGTAACACCTGACGATGCTGGTCTAATACTAGACCATATTAGAAAAGAAGTACCAATGATTGCAGAAGTAAATGTTTTAAAATTAGCGCCCTTGAAAACTACCAGCGGGCCCTACCCATTTTATCTTCCGTTAAGTGAATTAAAAACCGCTTTAACCGATAAACAACAACTTGCCCTTAGTATTGCTTATAAAAATGGATATTATGATATTCCTCGAGCTATTCCCTTAAAAGCATTAGCAGAGGAAATAGCAATTTCCCGTAGAACTTTTGATGAGCATCTACGGAAAGCTGAAAAAAAAGTTATGAGCTTTCTGGTTCCTGCAATTTTGAATGTCTAAAAGAGACTTAATGAAGTCATGAAGAGATTTGAAGAGGATTTTTCAAAACAACATTTATCAATAAGTCTTGGTATCTCCCTTTTTCTTTGTCTATTTGGTTTAGATTTTAAAAAGGATGATTCGAAAGCCAATGTTTATTTTACAAGGGGAATTAAATATCTTCTATTAGTCAAGAGAATTATCTTATTTCATAGTGTCTTAAGGTGGTAAGATTTTTATACCCTAATTCCCTATAGCTTTTGAATGATATGAAAGGCATAAAAGTGTATATTGATCCAAAAATTGAGGAAGAATTTCGAAAAACAGCGATGAAAATATTTGGTTATGGAAAAGGATCTTTGAGTAAAGCAGCAGAACAAGCTTTCAAGAAATGGATTCAAGAACATTCGAGTAACTTAGAAACAATAAGTATTCCAGAAGATCCAATTTATGAGATCAGAGGACAGCTTGAAGGTATAACTCTTACATCTGTAGAACTCCAACATAAAGCAAAAGAATATCGTGTTGGGAATCAATAGCTAGTAGGGACTAATAATGTTAATTGATACAAATATCTTCTTAGAAGTTCAACTCAATCAAGAAAAAGCACAGAGGGCATCGGAAATATTGAAAGCTGTTTTTAAAAATATTATTCGAGCCTATATCACTGATTTTACCGTTGATTCCATTGCAATCATTATGGAACATTATAACAAATCACCAGCTGAAATAAAACGATTTTTTGTCTCTTTACTTGCTTATGAGGGGCTGGAGTTTTATCAGCTGTCTATTTTCGATAAAATTGAAGCAACAGAGCATATGAGATCACTACAGCTGGATTTTGATGATGCTTGTATGTATCAAGCCATGCAGGTATTAAAAATCACAACAATCGCTTCCTTTGATACTGATTTTGACAAAATTCCAAATATCAAGCGGTTAGTATCATTACCATGACTAGATTTATCAGACAACTCTAGTCTTGATCATTAAGATTAGCTAAAACTGGAGGAAAACTAGCTGTGTCAGTAAATGAAACATGGGGTACAAGTTTAGAGGAACTAAAAATAGCTTATCCTTGTGACAGATATTTGTTGAGAAATGCTGTCAAATCTTCACCCGAACCTGATGATACTTCTGTAACTGATGATTGCAGGATTATGGCTTCAGTTTTAATCCAATTATTTGTTGGGTTGGCTTTGATAGACGGAGGAATAACAAATAGGGCAAAAATGACTCCAACTACAGGAATGATCGTGAAGGTTACCATTGTAGACTCTTCCCCTTAAATTGAACGTCGTAAATATTCAAAAGCTAAGAAAATAGACACATAGAATAGAAAAAATATTTGTGAGAAGGAGAAATAGAGCCAAAAAATCTCTCACTTACATCACAATAGAATATCATAAACGACTGGTTTAGATTCCAAAACATATATTGGATGAAATTAATAGGTCATAATTCCCACTAGTTGCTTGCTTACCTCCCACAATCTTTCCTGCACACTTATGTTGTAGGATAGCGGCGCAGACTAGGTAATCTGAGAGTCTCGGTCGAGGAATCTTCTTGTCACAGTTTCAAGTGAAGGCTTGAAAGTAGCATAATAATATCATCAAATTAAAAAAAGATTATCGGAACTTTCCAAATGAATTTGTCAATCTCGCATAAAGAAAAAGAAGAAAATTTATTATATACATTTTTATGACCTAAAGGTATTAATAGCGGAGAAAGTATAATGAAGTGTCTTGTTTTAGGAGCTGGTCTTGTTGGGAGTGCTATCGCCCTTGATTTAACAATGGATCAAGATATGGATGTAACAGTTGCAGATGTAAACCAGTCTTCCTTAGAAAAATTAAAATCACAGCATATTAACGTGATACACGCTGATTTATCTAACTCACAAACTTTGAAAAGCACGGTAATGGCCTTTGATATTATTGTTGGAGCATTACCAGGTTTTATGGGTTTTGAAACGCTTAAAACCATAATAGAAGCTGGTAAAAATGTTGTAGATATTGCATTTTTTCCTGAAGACGCTTTTAAACTTGATAAACTCGCTAAAGACAATAATGTAACCGCAGTAGTGGACTGCGGGGTTTCTCCTGGTTTTAGTAGTATCATACTAGGCCACCTCCATAGTTCCTTAGAGAAAATCGATTCTTACACTTGCTATGTTGGAGGTCTTCCAGTAATAAGAGAGAAGCCTCTTGAATACAAG
>CP070695.1:3366135-3391949 GCA_020353515.1 Candidatus Heimdallarchaeota archaeon | reverse complement strand
TATTGGTTGGAGACTTTAATGACGAGTCCAAATAGGATGTCTTGTGCAATTTTTATGGCACTCGTCACTCTCTCTCCCGTGTTCGCATGAATTTTGCTGAAGATTTGTTTGAAATCCAACCATCTGCTTTTTCTCGTCATTATTCGTTCAAGTCTTCTGATAATTCAATATAAGATGCGCATATCGTGGCGTATTTCAGTTCCAAGGTTTTTTAATGTTAAGAAGGTGATTTAAAAGTAATATTTAAAATTAAGACGTGAATTCCATGACTCTAGATAGAGATAAGAGACCGCACTATAAGCAGTTTAGTCGAGCTCAATGCCAGCGGAATATTCAAATATTTCAAATCACAGGTTTCGATATTACGGTCTTAATTGTACCTGTGATCGTTTTAGTCTGGTTAAAAGCAGGACTAGCTTTTCATGAGATGTTGTTACTTCAGGGTTTATTCGTCCTCCCAATATTAATTCTGGAAGTCCCATCGGGTTCTATTGCTGATTTTTGGAGCCGAAAAGGATGTTCTAGTGTTTTTCATGGCCTATTCGGGATCGCAATGTTCTTCTATGCTATCGGTGATAATTTCTATGTGTTCGCTATTGCTGAGATATTAGCGGGGATAGCAGTTGCCTTTCAGACTGGAAGTGAGACTGCTCTAGTTTACGATTCGTTACTTTCCCTCAATGATACTGAAATCAATACTAAATTCGGTAATATCGTTTCCAAACGAATGACAATCATGTTTCTTGGTGGAGCGCTTGGTGCGCTTGCTGGTGGATTCATTGGCACAATATCTGTTCAGATGCCCATTCTTATTGCAACTATTGGTCATTTAACCTTTGCAGCTCTGGTTTACTGGGGATACACTGAACCCCCACGATTGAAAGCTAAAACTCCACAAGCTGCAATCATGAAAGCCTTAGGCTCCTTAAAACATCAATCTGAGCTGAAAATGATTCTAATCTTCAGTCTGACTGGTATTGTTTTCAGTCGGATTGGCTTCTGGGCTGTTCAACACATTCTTGTTGAGGAATTTCTAGTTACATCTCTACTCATGGGTTTCGTCTTAGCTGGATTCAACCTTTGCGCAGCGATTAGTTCACTATTGATACGATCCCGAGTTGATAAGCTATTGGGCTACTGGATGTTTTTGTTAATAACATTCATAGAAGGGGCTTATATCTTAGCATTGATCCAGATTCCAAATCTCTTTGGGATTCTTGTAATGTCTTTGCTAGCACAAATAACTCGTGGAATTCGTACACCAATAATACAAGCAATATTACAACAATATCTTCGATCTGATGAAAGAGCAACTTTCGTATCATTGATGTCTTTCGTTGGTTCTTCTATCTACTTTATACTGTCAATAATCATCGACATCCTAGATTTTTCCCGAGAACAGACATTAGCTGTTAGCTTGGTAGGCTTATCAGCGATTACATTCCTTTTACTCGGTTTTCAAATGAGAAAATATCGAAGAGTACCAGAAGTACCAGTTATTACATCGTAGCAGGAAATATTTGATGAAAAACTCCCTTTTCTCTCCATTTTTTTTATTTTTTTCCTTACTAGAATATTGAAAAAAATAAATAAGAAAGGAAGGATCTAGATTGAATTAAAGGCCTAGTTCCTTCTTAATTAAGGTTTTGAGGATCTCTTTTTGCACCTTTTGTTTCGTCGGAATGTTTTTATCCCCGATGATCTTTTTTCCCACTTCAAGAGCCTTATCTTTGGCGATTTCTTTCGCTCCAGTTTCTTCTAGAATTTCTTTTACTGCTGTGTTCAATGCTGTAGACATAGCTTCCTTGCCAACACCTTTTGCTAAACCACCTAATTTTTTCATGGATGATCAGCTCCTTATTTCTTTCCGATGATATTAAGTGACTATTCCCTATAAAGTTTTAAATTTTTACTTTTCAAAGATATGTGAACTCGCTGTCGGGATGACGCAACAAGATGAACTCTGGATTCAATAATTCTTGTTTAGTTGGTCTATAGCGTTCTTGGTGGAATTTATATGGGAATAATGAGCCCAATCCAAAGATTGCTATTCGACCAATAGGATGTCGTTCCCCAAAAATAGCTATTGAGATATTACGGGTTAATTGACGAGTTTCTTTCTCATCAACAAAATTATTTGTATGAATGTACTCATGAAGTAATAAATGAAAGAGATATGCCTTATAGAGATCCTCTGAAGTTTCTTCTCGCATGATCCTGAGAGCTGACTTATTCAGATAAACCTCATTTGTCCCAAGGCGATGGAAACCCCCAACGAAGTTACCTCGATCATATCCCATTTCTACTAATCCTAACATGATCCCAGGCCGAGATTTATCTAGAAATCGTCGTACTATTCGAATGATGAATTTAAATAATTCAGAATAATCTTCAGTGTCAAGAGAGTCATAATCTTCTTGAAATTCACGGATTTCTTCTTTAGATATCACGATTTATACCCTATGTATTAGACATTTCCAGTAATATATGATGACTAGGTTCAACTGGATCATTCATTGCCAGAAAAGATTCTCCATGACCTCAAATAAATTGAGGCCATCTAAGCCCAATAATAACCAGAACGCATAAAGAATGCTTAATGATGCTATCGTAACATTTACTGTTCGTGTGACTTTCTTCTGTCCCCATTTTTGTACAGGATAATTTAGTGACCAGCCATACAATATCATCCCCATGATAACTCCGACTGTAAAGAACAGAACTCCCAAGAGAATACCACTTAATTCTTCGATGCCTATAGTCAATGTAAATAGAAGAAGAAGTTCGTCATTACTTGCAATTCCGTGTATTATTCCAATACCTACCATTGTTCCATGTTCTTTTTTTGATGATCCATGAAAATGGAAGTGAGCGTGTTCTTTTTTCTGATCTGCGTCTCTAAGTTGGTGTTCACAATTATGTGAGTGTCGATGATAGTGCAGTAAATCAAATTCCCATGCTAAAGTAAAGATTGCAATAATGATTAGCATAACGGGTACTAAAAGTTCTAAATTACTTAAAACTGCCTTTAGAAGTGTTTCCCGAAAGGTGTAAAGAATTATCGTGAGAATTGAGGCTGTTACCATATGTCCTAAGGCCCATGAGATGCTTAGAGATGTGGTCCTCTTTGTTTGAGAATTAGTTAAAATACCAGAGACAGCAACCAAATGATCAGCATCGAAAGAATGTTTAACTCCTAAAATTATAGCAAAGATAAGAAGTCCTACTGTTAAAACATCAACCATTTTTATTTAAACCTGGTATTCTTTCCGTCAGTGTTACTAAATATAATTCTGAGAGACTCTTCTACTTACGTTTAAAGATAGTATTTTATCTCAATTATATGAATTATTTTACTAAAAACATAGAAATATGAGAAATTCTCTATGTCATGATAAAAAAAAAAGAAAAAAATGAAAGGATAATGGAGATTTTCTATGTTTTTTCAAATATTGCCTTGGTCGCTACTGGACTAAATTGATAAGTAACCGAGCCCCAGTTGGTAACTACTCCTTTCTCTTCTGATTGCGTTCTAAGATATTCAATTGTATCTAAATGGGAGGTCTGTAAGTAATGGACGGCTAGTATGGATGCTCCAACAAAAGATGACCCTAGGAGGATGAAAAATAAACCGAGAGTCCATAGGATGAGTAAGAGTATACTAAAAATGTCAAGGCTAAATCCGGCGACTTGTAATTGACCAGTGGTTGTTGCTTGACGTGCAGTGCTAGTATTAACTTCATACGCTAAGGCTCCCAAGGATAAAATACCTGAGAAACCAATAACAATTCCAAGACCATCTCTCAGAATATTTCCTAAAGGTTTTACTGCAATAATATCTCCCTGAGGACTTATTTGCATCCTCTTGAATCCACCCTCATTGAAGGCAAAGATTAGGGGGTAGTAGATTAAAATGAGAATTAAGACTATTGGAGTTAATAAAGGACTTAAAACAAGAGCATCCGTCTTATTTTCACCTGGATAATATTGTACAAAAAATATTGTTAGGATAGAGGCCAGAGCAGTTGGAAAAACTAAAATATCATACCATCGTTGCTTATATAATTCTGAAAGAGTGGGTCTTATCCCAGAAAAATCAATCACATCAACTAAACGTTCATCAACAAAAAAATCTCCTATGAAGTCGAAAATAGGAATATAGCTGAGAATTTTACCAATTTTTCCATGTAAAGCCTTTAATATTAGAAATGTTAAATATTTCCCTCCAAAGAGTTTAGAAAGACGTGTTATCATTAGGAAAAATGCAAATAATATCCCAAGTCCTCCCCCAATCGCCACAGTAACGAGGATGATACGTCCGATCATGATAAATGCGTCCCAAGAATATAACCACAGAGCTCTGAGAATTATAAAAAACCAATCAACCCAACCACGATTGGTTACAGTAAAATATCTTCCAACATTCTCAATATTTGGTTTTTCTTCTTCTGTGGTGTCTGAAAAATCTATAATTCTATGGTTAATCTGAAAAATCTTACCAGGTTGATAATTTAACGTTAGTTGTCTTCGTGAAACATCTACCTTAAGATGTTCAGGATCAGCTTTTACTTCATAACTTGATATTGAATTTTCGCGAAATATTTCAAAAACAAGAATACCTGGATCATCTAAATAGAACACAGACCCATTAGTATGGAACTCTCTTAGGTTCCATGGGACAAGTGGCCCAATTTTAACATTATTTTCATCAACTAACTGATATTCCTCCACCCCCTCTACAATCGAGACATTCCCATAGAATTCATCTGTTTTTGGATCATAATAATCAAGTGCTATTTGTTGTCCGAGATTTTGCCTAATTTGTCCAACCACTGGACTTGGTTCGACATTATAGGGAGTTTGAGGTAAAATTGCGGCTGTTGCTATAAATAGAGTGCCAATAATTGCACATATCGCAGAAAAAAACCAAATAAGACAGAAAAAAATTACTTTTGTTTTCATGGTCATTGATGTTAATCGATATACCATTAGCAATCACTCCTTAAATGAATGCAACTCTTTCCAGAATAATTAGAATATGAAAATTGTTACTGATTTTTTAAACTTCGCTAATTTCTTTTTACAATTCAAAAGAATTCTCTTTTTCAATATATATAGATCTTATTTATCAATTACTAGACGCTAGAAATGGTGTTAAGATAAGTTGTCCTTCCTTACTTTTCAAAGAAGTAACACGAACACCTATAAGCCTAACTTTCTTTGATGATGATTTAAATTCTTCAAGGAGTTTGATTGCTGTTTTAAATATTGTCTTTTCATCCGATAAGAAGTTTTGAAAGCTAAAACTCCGAGTATATGTGATAAAACCTTGAAAACGGATTTTAATGGAAATAGTCCGAGTTAAAAGATTATTTTTCTTCAATCTTCCAGATAATCTTGAAACAATTTGATCCACAGTATTTTCTATGAAATCCCAATCATTTTGATCTTTTCCAAAGGTTCGCTCAGAACCAATTGATTTCCGTCCATTATGGCTATAACCGACGCTACGATAATTGTTTCCAAGCGCGACTTTTCTCAGATAAAGTCCATGATCACCCATGAGTAGGTATGCTTTCTCACGGGATAGTGATGCAATATCGCCTATGGTGACGATTCCTTTTTTTTGTAGCTGTTGTTCTGTTTTTTTCCCAATTCCCACAATTTTTCGTGCAGGTAGATTATATATAATTCTATCCAGCTCTGAGTTATGAACAAGAGTAATTCCATTAGGTTTACCTAAGTCAGAGGCTATTTTGGCAATAGATTTCGTTTCAGCTACACCAAGAGAAACAGGCAGAGATAGTTGATTCTGGATTTCTGTTTGAATAGTTTCAGCTATTGATTTAGGTGTTGAGCCATAGTCAGACCATACCTTTGTAACGTCTAAATATGCTTCATCAACTCCAGCATTTTGAAAAATATCCGTATATTTAAGTAAGATCGTCATAACCTTTTCTGATTCTTCATGATAATGAGAAAATGATATTGGAGTACCAGAACAGATGTATACACCATGAGGGCATAATTTATATGCTTGAGAGATAGGCATGGCGGAATGAAGACCAAACCTTCGTGCTTCATAAGAACAGGTTGATACTACGCCACGCCCGTTACCTTTCTGAGGATTTGCGCCAATGATAACTGGATAACCTCTTAGAAAGGGATGGTTCTTTATATGAACAGCTGCAAAAAAGGCATCTAGATCTACATGGATGATAACATGGCTCCAATCCAAAAAGAACCACCAACAATTCAGAGGATTTAAGCCAATAAAAATCTTCGAATCACCATAATAAAAAGTAATTCCCGTTTTCTACTTGTTGTCAGATTTTTAAGTATTTATTTAAACCAAAAATATTTTTTGTTTTAACGAGACACATTTTAATTACTTCTTTATTGAGTCATTGGAATTTCATTGAGAATTTTCAATTCTTTTTTCACAATCGGATCGTACAAACACTTAACTGCACAAACCTGAAGCCCACTCTTCATAGACGTTATGAGGGTTTGAGAAAAAGTAGGATCAATCTCCTCATTTGGTCTAAAAGCAGAAACATCATTTCGCTTGATCAAAAATACTAAAAAAGATTGATATTCCTTGGTTGCTTTTATTAAATCCATTACATGTTTGGTTCCTCTTATTGTTGGTGCGTCGGGAAATAGTGCTATTCCATTTTTAACTAAAGTTACGCTCTTTACTTCAATCAAAGCTTTTTGATGTGTATCACGATTAACCATCAGGAAATCAAATCTACTGTTTCTATACGTAAATTCTGGTCTAATGATTTTATATCGCTGAAAACGTGTAATATTTAGATACTCTTCTTCAAATAAGCGATTTGTTAAAAGTGAATCAATATTCACCCAAACTTTACCTGTTTTAACACCAACAAGTGAATATTGGGTTTTACGAGATTGATTAGAACTCTTTCGTAGAATGACTTTAGCATTTAACAAAAATAAATCTTTTAATCTTCCAGGATCAGGTACATGCGCTTCAACAACCATTTTTGATTGCTGAGAAAAACTAATTTCTACCTTTGCTAGAAACCTATTTGGACGCTCTTTGAACTTAGCAATATAGTAAATTCCATCGCACTTCATTTAATTACCATCATTTGGATAACTCGTCAAGCATTTTACTTCTAATCATGGAATACATGATGTAACATTGAAGGTTTAATATACACCAATGAGCTTTGTTATGAAGTAATTTTCTTTTTCAAGAAAAAGATAAAAACGAAGCGCTAATAAAAGAAAATTATATCTATGTGTTTAACAATCAAGTTATTAATTTCTCTGAATACCATCATAGAGTAAATATAGTGATCAAAATGGCCAAAGAAGCTTCGATGATTGATCCTAAAGTTCTATCCGAGTTTCAAGAAGTAATTAAGAAAGCTACTGCTTTGGCTGAGGATGGTGCATTTGGAGAAGCAATTAAACTTCTTCAAAGGAAATTAGAAGAAGCAGAAAATCTTGATTTTGTTCAACCAGAGGTAAATATTAGAAATTCTCTAGGAATTTTACACTGGAAGAATAATTCATTTCCTATTTTCTTAGAAATCACAGCAGAATCATTAGCTTTAGCCCGAGCGCATAATTATAAGAAAGGAGTCGCTGAGGCTCTTTTAAACTTAGCTTGGGTCTTAGCTATGGAGAAAAAAGACTTCATAAGGTCCTTCGATTTTACTGAAGAGGCTCTTGAAGTTACAGAGGATATTGGGTATGAGAAGGGAATAGCAACATCAATGTATATTATTTCCACGGCTTATAAACATAAAAGTATGGATGAAAAAGCCCAATATTATTTGGAGAGGAGTTTAGCTATATCAATGAGGCTAGCAGACGCTGATCTCTTAATTCCAAGTGAAGCTGGTTTAACTGAAGAAGAGAAAGAACAATTAAAGGACGCTCTCGATCTGTTATAGACAAGAACTATAATTGGTATCATTATCGCACAGTTCCTCCCATGTCTTACTCGAATTTTTGATTAATGGAATAATTTAATTTGATATCGATATTTCTGTTTCTGGAAGCTAAGAAATGTGATGTACTACGTAAATTTTTAGTATTTGAGGTAACCCTTTTAATAACACCCTTTATTCCCTTTTTAAAAAGCTCCAATACTCCTTTCTCATTCTCATAAATTCGGTTATAAATATAAAGAAAACGATGGAAAAATGAATTAATAACTCATAATCTCTACAAGCATTAGATTTAAAAAATCTGATTTAATAAATGTAATTAGAATATAAGTAATCTAGGAACAAGTAACACTGTAAATAGAAACAAATTATTACTCTTTACATACAATCTCCCTTTCCTTACCTTCCGTTGAGGCGAATGATCAAATGGCACGAATCCTTCTCGTCGATGACGAGCGAGATCTCCTAATGATTTATACAAAGCTGTTGATGATGGAAGGACATGACGTTGTCGATTCAGCGAGTAATGGTAAAGAAGCGATTAAGAAGTTTTCAGACCTCCCAATTAAACCAGATATAATTATAATGGATTATCGGATGCCTGTCCTTGATGGCTTAGTTGCCATGAAGGAAATATTAAAAATGACTCCTGATGCGAAGGTTTTATTCGTTAGTGCTGAGAAAAGAGTCGAAAAAGAAGCACTTGAAAATGGAGCGATAGGTTTTTTTACAAAACCCACAAGTATCCGCACTTTATTAAGTGAAATAGATCGAATTCAGCAACTGCAAACTGAAACCTTAAAAATAAAATCAAGATGATGTCAAAACATAAAAGCACAGCTAATTATCATAAAAAGAAAAAGAGGGGATGGAAGGATAATAAACATTAAATTAGCATGCTTATTTAGCGGCTGCTAGCTTAATGTCATTTTCCTTAATAGTTTTCCTACCAGAGTGACGAGCGATCTCAACTGCGTATTTGGCGATGTTTGTGGCATAATCAGTTAGAACTTCATTTAATCTGTTAATCGCGTCAGCAGAAACTCGTCTAGCTCCGGCATTACGGATAAGTTTTTCAACACGTGCGGAGGCAAAACCTGCCATTTTCTTTCACCTTTTCTCCTGTGTTTTACACACAGTACATATTGCTGCTATGTTTTTTACAGCAATTTTCCTTATTTTATAAAACTATTTAAAGGTTTTCTTTTGATTATTGTTTAATCAATTTAAAATCCAATGATGTCAATCTATTAGACAAGTGTGCACTATTATTGATAGAGGAAAGTTGTCAATTCAATAAAAATTCTATACTCGATTTTTTTCATATATGTAAAAAAAGAGTTAAAACTCTCTGTTTACAGTTTTAATCAAGTGAAATCTTTATCAAGGTTTTCAGCTTTCTTTTTTTCGAAAAATCGCGTATTTTCTCTTTTAATCTTTTTGAGAACTCAACGAATTCATTTTTTAGGTTGATCTAAAAATCTATCGAGAATTGTCTTTTGAGAGGTTACTAAATTATTTTGGGTTTCTTCTTCCAAGTTTTTTAGATGTTTAATCCAAGATTTTGTCATTTTTTGTGGAAAACTCCTCAATAAATCTCCCCAAAACGAATTTAATGATAATAAAGGCTCTTCCTTCAATCGTTGATACATGAACTCTAAAATTCTGTAGAATTGAGTTGTTCCGAAGGTTTTATATTGTGCTTCGATAGAAGGAGGTTTCCATTTTTCTAAAATTCGTGTACGAATTAATTCCGCATAATCTGAATTTATTTCGTATCCTATCCCTTTTCTCGATGTTAATCGACACATCTTAAGAGTCGTTCCAGAACCAAGGAAAGGATCCAGTACTGTTTCGCCGATCGCTGTATGCATTTTAATCAAACGAAAAGGAATATCTTCTGGAAATGGCGCAGAATGACCAAACCTGTTTTGGCCTTTGGAATCAATCTTAAAAACTGGAGAAATATCGTCCCAGATGCATCGAACGGCCCAATGCCGCCATTCACTTTTCGTAAGAATACTTTGAGCTAAAATATCCTTTGGAACTATTCTAGTCTTCCCTTTTTTGACCCAAACAAATATTTGTTCGAAACCAGTATTTGAGGCAATATTAGTCGGTTTGGGGTAGGATCCCCAAGATACATTTGAGACATACTCAGATTTATCCCAATAGTGCATCCCAGAAAGATACATTTTCGCTGATCGCATGAATTTTTCAATATCCCACATGATATTTTGGATTATACGTCGATTGAATCCAGAACGACTAGCTTCAATTGGGAGGGGTTGAATATTAATCGCAATTTTTCCATTAGGTTGAAGAACTCGAATGCACTCTGACCATACTTTATTTAAAGATTCGATATAGCTAGTATAACTTTGCCCGAATCCAATCTGTTCTCCACCATAATCACGAACGTTCCAATAAGGAGGGGAAGTAACAACTAAAGTTATGGATTCAGATGGGATTTCATCCATTCTTTCTGATGATTTGAAATAAACAGTTTGATCTTCAATTTCTAAACAAGAATTTTTCTTTGATTTCATCTGTCTTTCCTTATATCTCATTTTAAATCAAGATGATAGGTTTCTTCTGTCGATCTTGATTGTCTCCAATAAATTGGCTTAAACTTTTTCAAATCAAAAGCCCAATTATCTGTGATTTCATGATTAATCGCAATAAAAACCACCTCTCCAATAAATAAATCATGATCTCCAGTTGGGATAATATCTTTCAATTTACATTCTAGATTAATATGACATTCTTTAATTCGTGGAGCTTTAATCATAGTTGAGGTTTCCACACTAAATCCAGCATTTTTAAGCTTTTGCGGTTCTACTCGCCCACTAATACGACCTATATGATAGCTCTCCTTAACCTGTGAACTATCTGGGATGTTTATAACGAATTCATTGTGACGCTGAATTATTTCATGTGAATAACGCTTTTTTGTTATTAAAACTCCTATTAAGGGTGGGTCAACTGATAATGGGCATGACCATGCTATTGTTAAGGCATTAGGGTTTTGTAATGTTCCTGAAGAAACTAAAACCGTTAACCTTGGGTATAGATATCGATAGGCTGTACTCAAATCTGAAATCGGATGCTTCACGGTTTTTCTCCTCTATTAACTCCTTGAACGGAATTTTCTCAAGAGTTCTAAGTTATTTATATCCCCAATTTGATCACTTTTTGGAGTTTCGAGAATCATGGGGAATTTTTTAAAACGAGGATTTTGCATTAATTCTCTAAAACATTCTATTCCAATATAACCTTTACCAATATGTTCATGATGATCTATTCCAGAGCCAAGAGGACCTTTAGAATCATTGATATGGAACATTTGGAGTTTGTTTTTACCTACTAAGCCTTCTAAGTTATCTATAACTTCATTTAGGCCTTCTGAGGTAGATATATCATAACCTGATGAAAAAGCATGAGCAGTATCGAAGCACACACCAATAAAATGTTCTTCCTCAACCAAGCTGAGAATTGCCTCAATATGTTCAATTTCATTCCCCCACTTCTTTCTTTTTGCTGTTGAATTTTCTAATAATATCATCGAAGACTTCTTTATGTGATTCAGGCCTCGATTTAACGCTTCTGCAACACGCTTTGCAGCAAATACTTCATCGAGGTCTTTTGGACTCCCCAAATGAGTTATCACATAAGGTACATGTAATATAGGCATCTTTTCTATCTCTTCAATTAAAACTTTGACAGATTTTTCAAATAAAGTATCATCTGGACTGGCAAGATTTGGGAGATAGGGCATATGTATAGCTGTGTCATAATAATTTGCTGCATTAGACTTCTTAATGAATTCTTGAACAGCATTAGGTTTAAGTTCTACCGTGTTCCAACGTCTTGGAGGTCGAGTAAATATTTGCAGACATTCACAAGTGCTGTGTACTCCTCGATCGATCGCCAGATCAATTGATTTAGCGATTGATTTATGAGCGCCAATCCTCGGTCCAATCTCCTTTTCTTCAATCATGATAGCAATCACATACTGTATAATAACTTTAAAAAAACACCAAAGTTTGTAAATATTTCTTCTTATTTATGTAAGACATCAAAAGGATGGATAATTGTTGCATGATAAAATTTCAGGGAAATTAATGATATTCTAGATCTTTGGTTAAGGACTCCTAATGGCATGTAGTGGGTGGATTGTGATTGAATTTATCGATTTAGGCAAAAGTGATATTAATCTTTCATTGAGGAGTTGTTACAGAACCTAAAAATGTAAGCTCTTCCTCGGAAAGATTTCGTATTATTTCTGATTTATAACAATGTTCTAGAAAATTAAAGGCTTTTATTAGTGGAACCCCTTGGACTGTAAGGGAAGAGATAAAGTTTATTGCATAGAAAGTGTGTTGGCCATCAATAAAGGATGGAATTTCGCTGATATATTCACTCATTTTTCTTTCGTATTTTGAAAATTGATTAATATTGGTTATGAATAGAGATTGATCAAATATTAATGGCCTTAATAATCTAATTGGAAGAATCTCTAAAACAATTTTTTCCACACCTTTGGATAATTCAGGTGTAATTAAACCTTCCAATTCCTCCTGTGTAAAATGATTTTCAATTTCATAAGCAAGCTTTTGCATCTTCTTTTTCATGTATAAACTTAATTTCTCTTCAGATATCATGCTTATTGTACTATACTTACCATGATAAGAAAGGATACTGAATCCCTCACGCTCCAAGATGTCATACTCTCCACTATTTATTTTCCGCTCTGCTATTTCTGAAACCATACTGGTCATAGCTGAAGTTATCCCAGCAATCATGTCTTCATCTTGACCATATCCTGCAAAGCTATTTGTAAAGAACGCAATACCACTTTTATTTCGACATATTATAACACGTAGAGATAAGATGTCAGATATTCTATCTATAATTTTTTTCTTTTTTCTTTTCTGGGTAAGAACTCTAGTTTGGTGATATTTTCGAGCTATTATCATTGCTGTAATTAGAAATGCTGGAAGAACTCCAACCAATACTAAAAGTGGTAAGAGATCACTTAATTCAATTGTGCTTCGATTTATTATAGGCTTAAAAGTAAAGTTAAATGGAGTATTTTCTGAATTAACATTACCTTGATAATCAGCTGCTTGAATTCTGTAAAAAATTGTTGTATCTAAAGCTGGTGAAAAATCTACTGTAACAGAATAAAATTTGGAATTCCTAGAGATATTTTCATATTGGTAAACCATTGGTACCTGATACCACAGGATTTCTTGTGCCCCATTTCCTCCTTCAGTTGAATTGATAGACTCATAACGGTAGAAAAGAGTAACATTAAAAACCCCAAGTCCAAACTCTTGAATTTCAACATAAAAAGTAATATTTGTAGGTCGGTCTTCATTATCTATTTCATGATAAATGTTCAAAATACGTGGCGGAGCTACATCTTCCAAAATCAAACTAAAATTTCTACTTATTTTAATATCATAATACATATTGGAGTATTTTACTACAGTTGTTGCAGTTACTACTATGTCTATTTGATAACCAATGTAGAAATAGTTTTCTAATTGGAAATCAAGCTCCCAAAGATTTGTTGTTTCGTTTTCCTTGGCCAAATTTTCTTGTAGAAGAATCGAATTATTTACATATATCTGGTAAACTACTTCATCATAGTTTTTCAAAGGATTTCTAGGATCAGTAACATTTACTTGAAAGAGATAATGTCCCTCTAAGTCCTTAAGGCTTTTATAATAAAAATCATTTATTGTAGGTCGACTTTCAATGATTAATGATAAACCAATTTTGGGGCCATAATCACTTCCATCAAAAGGAAGGATTTCAATAGTCCAAATTTCTCCAGGATTGGTATTATTAGCAGAAATAAACTTCATTCCCTCGAATTGAGGTTGATAGGATCCATTAACATACCAACGAATCAAGGAAAAATCCGTATCATTATCTAAATCATCAATATGATAAGTAATATTGAGATTAACATCCTCTACTTGAAATTCAGGGCAAATTGAGTTCTTAATTTGGATATTATTTACTGTTGGGGCACTATTCCTTATTACTGCAAGAGGAGATGAATATTGAATTGAGTAATCTGTTCCATCATAAACACAAACAGTATAGTTCCAAGTATCGCCTTTGCTAGTTGCAATTGAAGGAATTATATGGAGATTATTGTAATCAGATTGTAACTCACCATTTTTAAACCAACGTATAATGGAATTGTTATTTTCAACATCATTATCCAAGTCAAAGAAGATCCAATTTGCGTAGAGATAATCGTTAGTTGTTGGAAAGTCTGTGAGGCTTAAACTTGATGCTGTTGGGGGTGAATTTAAAATGGAGATGATTGTAGAATTGAATTGGACAGAATAATCTGTTCCATCAAAGACTTTAACCCCATAATGCCATAGTTCTCCTTTTGAGGTGTAGACTGAAGGAACTAAGATTCGGTTATCTAAAGATGGCTGATGAATATGATCTCTATACCATAAGATTATTCTTATAATACTCTCAAAGTCACCATCATCGTCGTGAAAAGACCAAAAGGCTTCCAATGCGGTGATTGTGGTAGGATTAGGAGTTATTGATAAGTTTGATAATATTGGAGGAGTATTTTCAATAATTCGACTTGTTGAATAGTAATTATTTGAATAATCCTCCCCATCTGAAATTTGGATTTTGTAATACCAGATTTCGTTCTTAGTAGTGTTACCAAAATTCACAATCATTGTATCATTTAGTTCAGGTAGTAATTCATTGTTTTTATACCAGCGAATCCTCCAAGAAGAGCTCTCATTATCCCCATCTGCATCATAATAAGTATAATTCACCGTTAAATTATCATTTGTTAAAGGATTTTCATTTAAAGACACATTTAAAGCAACAGGTAAAGTATTTATGACTATCGTTGAACTAGAATTGTATTGGATTGAGTAATTCTCCCCATCAAAGACCCTCAATGTATAATTCCATTCTTCACCTTTCTTTGTGATGTTAGAAGAAATTGTGGTATGATTATCAAAGGAAGCATTATAGATATT
Organism: Candidatus Heimdallarchaeota archaeon; assembly: GCA_020353515.1. Taxonomy (GTDB): domain Archaea; phylum Asgardarchaeota; class Heimdallarchaeia; order Hodarchaeales; family Hodarchaeaceae; genus Hodarchaeum. The sequence goes on along the minus strand of CP070695.1, from coordinate 3,376,978 downwards.
GTTTATGAACCATTTTACAAGATAATTGAGAGATGGATCATTGTCATTATCAGTATAATCCCAACTAATTACTAAATCATCCACAGTAGTCGGGTTAGAAGTTAAAGTTAAATCTGAAGCTTCTGGGAGGCTGTTAAGAATGGTAGTTATAGATGAATTGTATTGAATTGACCAATTTAAGCCATCATAGACTCTTAACGTATAATTCCAGACTTCATGTTTTGAGGTTAAAATGGGATTAATTTCAGTCAAATTATCCAATTCGGGCTGAAGAATGCTGTTTTTAAACCAATGAATCACATGATCTACCTGAAAATGCCCATCATTGTCATAATAAATATAGGAGGCAATTAGATAATCAATTGTAGTTGGTGATTCCGTAAGATTACAAGAAGTGACCGTTGGTGGAGTATTCAAGGTGTCACCAATACCTAGAAGCGATGAGGTATAATTAATACTATAATCATATCCATCATACACAGCAATCTTGTACTGCCAAAAATCCCCCTCGTGAGTATATATACTATTAATAACAGTGAAATTGGTAAATGTAGAATTGTAAGTACCATTAATGTACCAATATACGATTCTCTTCCCTGAATTTTCTAAATCATTATCTATATCATTATATGTATAGTCAATTTTAAAGGATAATGAACTAGAGACACCTGAGCTTACATTGAAGACAGGATCAATGACTACTGGTATTGAATTGACCACTATAGTGTTTGACGAAGAATATTCGATAGAATAATCTTCTCCATCAAATATTTTTACAGTAAAATGCCAATTATCATCTTTAGTAGTATTTCCAGACCCCACTGAAGTCGAATTACCTAATAATGATTGTAACTCCCACCCAGAGCCATTCCATTTGAACCAATGGATAATGGTGACATTGAGATAGTCATTCGGGTTGTCTCCATCTTGGTCGGTTGGTGTCCAGCTAGCTTCGATATCATCACAAGTTGTGGGATTTAAGGTGATAGATATTCCTGAAGCGGTTGGAGCCGTATTCTGAATGGTAATAGTATCACTAGAAGTCATGTTTCCAAAATCTAATCCATCTTTCGGTCGGATTGTGACATTCCATTGATTATTCTTCACAAACGCAGTACTTGGTACTACAACCATATCGTTATAGGCTGTCTTAAGCACTCCATCCTTAAACCATCTGATTTCTGTTCCTGCTTCAGTGTCATTATCTTGGTCGTAAAAATCATACAACAAATATAAGGTGTTATTACTATATACTGGTAGAAGAGGTGTAGATGGATCGCGTGAAAACGTAATATTCTCAACGATTGGAGCATGATTAGTAATAGGAACAGTTCCTTGATGCTCACTAGAGGTGAAAGAATTTCCAGCTGTATCATTAGCTGTAATCACATATTTAAATAGCCCAGAACCCAAAATTATTGTATCATTTATATAGGTGGAGTTAACTTGCATAATAGCCCAACGTGATCCCTCTAATACTGTCCCTTGGGTTATGTTTACAATCACTGTATCAATCACTCCCCATGAATCAGATACATTAGCTTTAAATGTTCCATATTCACCTTCATCAGAGAAATATTCCCAATTCAGTACATTAGGATGAACTGAATCATAATTGAACATAACAAATTTTGGGGATGAAGGGAGTGAAAGATAATTTCTCCAAATATCAGAAGCATTATTAATTTCATAAAAGTAAGAATCCCTAAAAGCCACTATAGAGGGTTGATAAATCCAAAGATTTGTTTCGGTATCAAATGTCATATTATGTGATGTTTGATTTAGTTTCAATGTTACAAAATCGATAGAGGATTTTTCATCAGTAATATCTACCCAGAATTGAGGAGAACCATCACCTAAATCATCCACTCCAAAATCATTTATTAAAGGAGGCTCTTCATCATAGATCTCCATAGGACCAACAAAATAAAAGTTATAAGGATCAAACTGGTTATTGTATTCAGTCATTATCCATTCAGGAGATTTAGTGATATTTGATATACGAACTTCATCAATAATTCCTTTTGTGAAGTGCGACACAAAATCATTCCAGCCAATATACAGTGGTTCCGTGTTCTGAATGGTACCTTTATTACTTCCCCCAGATCTTTCTTCACCATCAATATACAACAAATTAAGGTTGCCATCATAGGTAAAAACATAGTGATGCCAATTAAAACCAGTAAATTGACCAGTATGCCAATATGGAACCTCAGTTCCATTTAGGAGAATCCAAATCTCGCTATCAAAAAAATTAAAGCCAAATTCACCAGTTGAAGATATAATACTTCCACCAGGTGCTCCATCAGGAGAATAGACCCATCCTTCAATCGTCATTTCTTCTTTAGGATTAGATAAACTTGAACTACTAGGTATTTGAATGAGATCATCTATACCATCAAGAAATTGTCCCATCCCAATTTGACCAGGTACTTGATTTGGAGTTTGTTCTAGAATACCCCCTCCTCCTTGTCCATGATTATTATATGCTGTACTATCTATATATTCATTAATAGAACCATTTCCAATCTCACTTAAATGCCATACGGAGATATAATCATTACTCCACACATTTTCTGGTTTTTCCTGATTTGAAACCGTACTATTGCCAAAATACATGGAAATATAAGTATCTTGGTAACTATAGAGATCAACCTGTACCCAGGCAACTAAATGAGCATGTGTACTGTTACCAGTTTGATCATAGATTTCTATTTCATGATTTAACTTTTCACCACTAGCCTGAGTAAATATGATATCTCCTCCATCCTCCTGTGCATATTCTTGTAAATCAGCATCAAAAATATCTAAAAGCAAGGTAAAATTTGTTAAATCCCCATTAACTTTTCTTTGATCAATAGTAATATTTTTGCGACGATTCCATCGAGTATCAGCCCATTCTCCATTTATAGAACCTTTAATATTAAAATTAACTATTTCTTCTGAGTTAGCAGGTTCTGTAGTTTGGGGTAACATTGACTTATTTTTTGATAAATGATTAATGTTCGAAACAAGCTGGAAATACTCGTTTTCAGAATAAGTATAGCTTAAATTCTTATCAAAGCTTGTGATGCTTCGTAAAATGGGAACTGGTACATTTTTTATATCAGTAGAATCCTCTGATTTATGATTCGTAGCCCATATAAAAATCACTATATTCATAGAAAAGTATAGAAATAACAGTAACAAAAAAAATGAATGTTTTGAACATCTTTTCCATATAATTTTACTACGGTTCAAGCTTACACCTAATGATTTGATTAAATTGTTATATGCAAATATTCTAGTAGAGAAAGGCATTTTCGTAAATTATCCATTTATAATTGGTTTAGTGAATTATATTCCTTTCTAGACAAATAATTCGGATAATTTTTCAAAATTAATTAAGGAATATTTCCCACATTAGTTTTTTTAATATTTAATCATGTTTTTTGGGATTTTCTTACAGTAAAAATAAAAAGATTTTAATTGGACAAGTATAGTTCCTTATGAAAAAAATAAGGCCGGAATTTTGTAGTTGTGTTGTTTAAATCCAAAGGGGGGATCATTTTTAAAGTCACTGTGAAGGGAACATCTAATATCATAACGAATGCAGTCCCAAATACCTTCACAACTAATGGGATAGAGTTATTTGGTCATGATCATCACAATGGAGGCTAACACCAGCAATAAGCTAATTGTTGAGCTTATAAATAAAACAAAATGAAAAAATGTTCATTTTCAGTTATCACTTCAAGATAGTGTAAAAATATTGAAAAACAATTTTCGTAAAAATAGCATTATTACCTATTTCTGTGATAATATGAAACATTTCCAACCAAAGACGCAATGCCAAATTAGCTTAATCATCGCCACTGTAGCTGTATCCTGGGCGTCAATCTTCATTACAATATTATTGAATCCTCCCCACAATATTCCAGCAGTTGTTATTGCTTTTTGGCGTTTGTTCTTGTCTGTTTTGTTTCTACTTCCCTTTATTTCACGTAAAGATGTTAGAATTCAATTTAAACCTTTCATTGACAAATCTTATTTGGGTATTTTTGCATTATCTGGACTCTTTCTTTCTCTCCATTTTCTTTCATGGATATCGAGTTTGGATCCAATATTCGGTCTCTCTGTAGCTGTGTCTGTTTTAATTGTTAATTCTTCTCCCATTTGGGTTGTTGTTATTTCTTTTGCATTACTACGAGAGAAAATTACTTTTTATCAATTAATTGGCCTAATTCTTGGATTTGGAGGGTTACTGTTAATTTCTTTAGCCTCAGATTCCCAACAATCTTCAATAATACTGCCTGAGGGGATTTTATTAGCTTCGTTTGGAGCAATCATGGTAGCTTGCTATTTTATAATAGGAAAACGGATGCGGGCACATCATACTGTACCTAATATCCCTTATGTTTTCTTTGTTAACTCTTTCTGTTCATTATTTCTTTTCATTTTTGCAGTAATTTTAGGAGAAAACATTCTCACTTTCACTTTAAATGATATGGTGCTGTTTATTGCATTAGCTATAGGACCCAGTCTTTTGGGGCATGCAATGTATACATATGCAATGAAACATATATCAGCTCAGACTGTTTCTTTAGCAGTTATTGGGGAAACTGTAGGAGCTTCAATTCTAGCTTGGATAATATTCCTACAAGTATTACCACCAATCACTTTAATTGGAGGGTTTTTCATTCTTTTTGGTATATATCTAGATATCAAATATGATATATCGAGTTCCTCTACAAAAGACTAATTGTGTAACCAGCTCTCAAATAACTCTATATTGTAATAATAATATTATCTATTTTTTTCTTCTATGGACGAAATCCCTTTAGCACTATTCATTGAATTTCCTCATAGTCAGTAGGCAGCAAACTCCAATTATTAGCATTCCAAAGAAGTGAAACGGTTCTATTCCACTAGTAGAGGGAATTTTATTTGATGATGTAGTAGTGAATGTTGTGAATGTAGAGTTGTTAGGTTCAGAGAGGTAAATCAAAGAAAGATGAAGAAGTTGAGGTAAGACTGTATCAGGGACCAATTCAGGTTGAAAAAGAAAATTGATCAGTTTATATTTGCCATTATCGACAAAATATCCTTTGGTAGCATAACCTTGGAACTCAGGATTCTTATCCTTAAGAATAGGTACAGCTCCAGATAATAATGTAACAACTTCTCCATCACTGCTTCGATTTGCACGTACAGAGTCTGTAGAACCCAATGTGAAAGAAGAAAGATCTTTTAGAAAATTAAAGCCCTGTAATAATGATACAGGGGCGCGGAAGTTCGTTGGACTTCGTGCTCGAAAAATATCATCTATTTCATTGTGTACATTTGATCCTTGATTACTAAAATCAAAAATATTGTAATTTGACATAAAGATAATACGGGAAGGATTATCTATTGTGGATGAATCCAAATATCTTTTAATTTCTTTGAATTCATTGTGATTGATGTGAGAGTTAATTATTGGAGTAATTGACGGATTTCCTACCCAAATAATAGATTCATAGTCCATCATTGCCTCTGCAGTTATTTCTGATTCGGTTAATGAGGTAGTTCGCACAACTTCATATTGTCCAAAGTAACCCATTTCATCTAAAGCTGAAAGTACACTTAACTCTGAAGAGCGCCCTAGATCGTCATCTATTACAAGTATCAGGCCATCACTATTATCAACTTCAAAAGTTGTGAAGAGAGAGTAACCAACATAAGGAATACTGGCGTTATCTTTAGCTCGCGCTCGAATGAGATGCGTTCCCTCTCTTAGCTCTAATGTATTCAACCTAAATGAGAAATTTCCATCCAAATCTGGATGAGGTGTACATTTCAACCATGGGCCATTATCGATTGAAATTTCTGTTTGAGATATTGAATAAGAGGAGTCAGTTGAAGCTGAGATAATGAAATCATGCTCCCCCTTTACTGATTGACTAGGCTTGAAAACCTCTACTTTTGGTATATTGATTTTATCTGTCACACGCAGAGAGTATGATAAATTATCAAACTTTTCAATTAGTTGTACAGCCCACTCTTCTCCTGAATAGGTTCCAACGTCTCCGTTAGCCAAAGAAAATGCAGCATCTTCTTTGTTTTCAGTTGTTTCTGGATGGGCGTCAATCACATTCATAGGTGGGTAAACATTAGGATAGAGTTGATCAGTTTGAATCTGGGAAGTCCGGTGGCCAACCTGTATTTTCGCAATAATGACACCATATTTCGGTAGAAATCTGTCGTAATCCACATTTTCTCGCACAGTAACTATCCATCCTCTACCAAGATCTTGATTAGAGAATCCTGAGGAATTCCATGCGAGTTCAAGCCACATAATACCTGTAGGTTCAGGAATAGCAATTGGGTTTACTGTAACTATCGTATCATTTGTAAAATTGGAGATCTGTAGGCGATACGTATCGTTAAGAAGCTGAGCTGAATCCATTCTTGAAACATGACTGTAATATTTATTCCAAATGGAAAAATGGCCTTCCCCGTAGGCCATGAGACAATATGGACCAGCAAAAATGTGCTGAAAATTATTTGCATGATCGTATAAATCTGGAAAGTAGAGTTCATGCCCAAGTTCATGTGAGGGAGTAATATATGTCACGAATTCGTGATTTATTGAGTATTCAACAGAACCCAATTCAAACCGTCTAAGATCAAATTTGTGTGACCAAATATCGTCTGAATTACCAGAGTATTCCTGACCATCCCCAGAGTGGATCACAATAAAAAGATCATAATCCGCTGGATCCTTACCAGCGCTTAAAGCTTGAGCACGAGATTCATTCACAAGGTAATCTGGACGAATATCAACATTTTCAAGTCTTCCTCCAGCCCCATAATATGCTAAATCATGTTCAGCCTGATACCATCCAAGTACCTCTCCTTCCAAGATAACTTCTTCATAAGTGGTATTTTTAAAGTATTGATGGACACTCATACTTGTAGTTGAGAAGAATAAATCTTCAAAATATTGAAGCGTATGCGTAGCATAGTGGGGATCATCAGGTAACTCCATGAGAACAACAAGTACCGTGAGCGTTGCACTAATAACTCTATTTTCAAATTGAGGTTGTTTTAAGGATATTATAACATTATTACTCGGACAAATAACCATCGGTATAGATAAACATGAAACAAAAAGAAGTATAGGTGCTAAAATCAGAAGTCTATTCACATAATTCACCGTATGAGTAACAATGAATAGAATTTTTAATGAAAATTTAATAGATTCCTAATGTTTAACAATTTACTTGGGGATCACTAGTTGAAAACTGAGATCATCAATAGAATCATTGAGACTCTCTTGGAGAAAATAGAGGCCAAAGACCAAGAACAGGGGCGACTTTTAGTACATGACGATTTTGAGCAGTTTGACTCACGAATTAATCTCTGGGCTGTCAGGGAAAACGTACGTGATCTAAAAGAAACGACTATCACTGATATGACTAACATTCCAGATGATGTGGAGATAAAAGTGACGTATGCTCCCCCCTCATTTTTTTCGGATGTCCTAGGAGGGAAAGAAAATGTCCCCTACTGGCAAGTTGCCACTGTTATGCGCATTTTACGAGATTCTGATATTATTTATGATCCTCATGGGAAGATGCAACTGTGGATGGATCAAGCTCCTCACATTGAATGGGATCCGAATCTAATCGACTTAAAGCGTCAAACAACTCAGCTGTTGTTAGATCGAATGAATAATAGAATCAAAGAAGATATGTTTGCAGATGCATATATCTGGTTAATCAAAGCCGCAGAGGAAGCAATTTGCGTTCCATTGATGCAGACAAATGCGTTTAAGATTGGAACTGCAACACTCCTATTGGATGTTTTAAGAGATTTTGATGATGAGCTTTACACTTTTTTTGCTGATCTACTTAGAATCTCATCTTTCGATTATGAAAAACTCGAGAAAGCTCGAAAGGAGTTAGAAACATTAGCAGATCACCTGTACAAGGTGAATGTAAGAACAAATAGAGAGATGTGGATATTGGCAGCTTTTGTATCCATTAATGAATCAGAACGACGCTTAAATCAGTGCCAAAAGAGTGATACAAAAGTAACAACACGACTTTTTGAAACTGCTGTAGCTGAATTATGGCAGGCGTATTGGTTGGTGGCTCAAAATCCAAGAAGCGAAGTGAAATTGGATCCATGGGTAGTTGGTTCATTTTGGAACCACTTTGGATTTAATGAGCTAGATGCAAATTGGTTATTGGAACAAAAAAAGAAAGTGAAGGAATTACTTCCTCATTAAAAGTAAGAAGTCTGTTATGTCGTTAAAAACCAATCCCAGGTCTTATGTATTCCAATTGTCAAGTCTGTAGTTGGTTTCCAACCTAATTTCTCATACGCTTTGAGTGAGTCTAATGCTATATAATGAACGTCTCCTGGGCGTGGATCACAAAATTTTTTATCTGCTTCGACTTTTGTTACGTATTCAATCGTTTTGATCAATTCTAATAAACTTGTTTGATTTCCTGTTCCAGCATTAAAAACATCGGTTTGAGAGGAATTCATCGCGTTGATGCAAATTTCAGCAATATCTTTTACATATACATAATCTCGTGTGTCCTTCCCGTCTCCAAATATTTCAAGGGGTTTATTAGTTTTTATTTTTTCCAAAAAGATAGATATTACTCCAGCTTCACCATGAGGATCTTGTCTTGGTCCATAAATATTAGCGGGGCGGAGAATTACATATGAGAGACCATAAGCCTTACTATAGAAATGCAAATACTTTTCCGCTGTTAATTTACTAAGACCATATGGGGAAATAGGTTCTTCCATAGTGCTTTCTGTGGCAGGGAGAGATATAGGTTCACCATAAATCGCTCCACCTGTTGACATGAATATGATTCGTTTCACTGAACATTCCTTTATTGCTTCTAGAAGATTGATCGTCCCTTCAATGTTCACAGAAGCATCATATTGTGGTTCTCGTACAGAGCGAGTAACAGATGTTTGAGCTGCTAAATGAAATACGTAATCAACATCAATGACAATTTTTTGGACGATATCAATATCTCTTATATCTCCTTCAACAATTTTGATTTTATCCCTAATACTTTCCAAATTTTTCTCCTTTCCACTACTAAAATCGTCCAAGCAAACCACAGAATGCTTTTCCAATAATAAGCGTTCAATTAAATGGCTACCTACAAATCCTGCACCACCAGTGACTAAAGATTTCATTGATATTCCTCATCCTTCTTACTATATACGAATCTTATCTGATTTCTTGGTGTTTCAGTTTTAGGTCAAAAGGTTTAATTTTTATTGTATTTTGGACTTGCACCATCAAAAAAAGAAAACTTTCAACCATTAATAGCGCTATTATTGATGTGGAGTGTATTTGACATCTTATAAGCTATTTTACGGCATAAAAGGTTTCATGGAGGAATAAATCGTGCGAATTGGTATGAATGAAGGTGCGATAGTTGTTTGGGAAAACAACCACATTAGAAGGTACCCCAACTTAAGAAATATCGGTCTAGTTATCCGTGATCGTGAGTGCATAAACCAACAAGAATATGAGGAGCTGAAGAGTCCTCCTCCTCTCGAGCTCCCAATCAAGTCCTCTAAGATAATCTGCTTAGCAAAAAATTATCCTGCTCATGCAAAAGAAATGGGAGTTGAACCAGAGAATCTACCACCACATCCAGATCTTTTTTTGAAACCACAATCTGCTTTAATCGGACCAGGTGAAAATATCATTTTCCCTCCTCAAGCTCAACAAGTGGATCATGAAGTTGAATTGGCAGTAGTAATATCAAAGAAAGGGAAAAATATCTCTGTAGAGGACAGCTTTGATTTTATTTTTGGTTATACTATATTACTCGATATGACTGCTCGAGATATCCAAGCTTTAGCAAAGAAAAAAGGGCGCCCTTGGTTTCCCTCTAAGGGTTTTGATACATTTTCTCCAATTGGACCAGTTATAGTAACATCGGATGAAATAAAATATCCTCAGAATCTTGATTTGGAACTAAGTATTAATGGTCAAATTAAGCAGAAAGGAAATACTAAAGACATGATTTTCAGTATCGAGCGAATTATAAGTTATTGTAGTTCTATAACCACGTTGGAGGAAGGGGATTTGATAGCAACAGGTACTCCTGCTGGAGTTGGACCAGTACAGAAAGGAGATAAAATTAGTGCTACAATTGAGTCCATTGGAACACTTGAGGTTGGCGTAATATAAGTGACAAGTCTTGATACTTTGACATCCATTTTGAACCAGAAATGTAGTTTTATGGCTGCGATTCAAAATACACCACAAAACATTCTCTATGTGGTAACTAAAGAGAATTTTCTGAAGTGTTTTCCAATATTAAAAAGGTTTGATCTTAAATTAAGATTTCTTGAGAAAAGAAAACTAAGCTTAGATATTCACATCTCTGTGGTTATCCAAGAAGTATTTTTTGAGGTTACTTTTCGAGTAGTTGAATATTCTCCAAGTTTTTTTCAGGAAATTGTAAAACTTCTCCCCAATGCAGATGTGTTTATTCAAGAAATCTTAAGGGGATAACTACCTTATGCTACATTCTTTGATTTCTCGAGATGAGTTTTTATCAGATTCAGTAAGTCATCTGCACTGAAGGGTTTGTTTATATAGGCATCTGCCCCTGCTGCCTCTCCTGCAACTCTATCTTTTTTGCCCACTTTTGCAGTAAATAGTAAAACGGGGATCTCCCTCAATTTGGGGCTTTCTTTTATCCATTTACAAACTTCTAATCCGTTTTTTTTAGGCATAAGGACGTCTAAAAGGATAAGATCTGGTTTTTCTGAATCAGTCTCCAGAAATTCTATTGCTTCTTCTCCGTTGCTAGCAGAAAAAACGCGG
>CP070695.1:3352217-3366035 GCA_020353515.1 Candidatus Heimdallarchaeota archaeon | reverse complement strand
CAGATTTAACAGATCCATTATCCGTCAAAAATGAAGAAACAATAATTTTTAATATACAAGATTATTGTGTGGATGATGGGCCAGGAATAAGGACAGTAGTGTTTTTTAAAGGTTGCTATCTTCGATGTCGCTGGTGTTCGAACCCCGAAAGTCAATTATTTGAACCAGAAATTTTTTTCTCAGAAATTAAATGTAAAAAATGTAGAAAATGTGAGAAAGCTTGTCCTTATTCCAATATTGATTTTTCCAATTTAGAATTCCCACTTATTAACAGAAAGAATTGTTCAAGCTGTGAATCAAAGATATGTACTGAAGTGTGTCCTGAAACTGCTTTAAGAACCGTAGGATACCCTATTACAATTTTGGATTTATTTGAGAGAGTAAAAAAGAATTCATTATTATTCAGGAATTCAGGAGGTGGGATAACACTCTCAGGTGGTGAACCACTAGCCCATACAGACTTCATTAGGGAGTTTTTAAAGAAGACTATGGCAATAGGATTTTCTGTTGGGATAGAAACTTGTGGCTTTTTTAATTGGGAAAAAGTCGTGGAATTTCTACCAAATATTGATTTTTTCTTTTTTGACTTGAAGATTATGGATTCAAAATTTCATAAAGCGATAACAGGGGTAAATAATGACAAGATTCACATGAATCTTAAAAAATTAAGTCAAAATAATGTTGAAAAAATAACGATTTCTGTCCCAATTGTTCCAGGGATTAATGATTATCTAGAAAACATAAAAAAAACCGTTAATTTGTGCACAGAATTTGGAATCAAAAAAATTCGGTTTCTTAAATATCACGAATGGGGAAGAGGGAAATATGAAGAATTAGGTCGTCAATATCCATTAAATAAAAAATTGAAGCTTCAAGAAAATGATCTTCAAACCTTCGAAATATTAGCTCGGGAAGCTGGTTTGGAAGTTTCTATTATTTAAGATCAAATCAGTTGGAATATGTTTAGAAGCCAGTTCACATGTTCATGGAGTCCTAAAAGTCGTGGAACAAAATTTAATAACAACAAAGAATCTTTTATGACTGAACAACCTTGTCAATCACCAATCACAGAGAATGGCCTTCAAAAGAAAAGTTGTGAACATTTAGAGGAACTAGTAAATGAACTTGAGCTTTGAATTAGCTACAGAAGAAGATATTCCTACTCTCACTGAAGTAATGACCCGAACTTTTGATGACGATACCCAAAAACATCTGGGAGAACCCAAGGGAGGCCCACCTGATTATGACTCTGAAGAGTTTTTTTATCCATACATCCTAAGGAAAGAAACCGGAACAGTATTTAGAATCATTTTAGATGAAAAAATTATCGGAGGATTCGTTGTTTTTATTTTCAGACATGGAAATAATAGCCTAGGGAGGATTTTTATTGATCCTACGCATCAAAATAAGGGAATTGGTTTAAAAGCTTGGAAATTTATTGAAAATAACTATCCAAAAACGAAATCTTGGACATTGGACACTCCTGAATGGGCGAAACGTAATCATCATTTTTATGAAAAAAAATGTGGATTTAAAAAGATAGAAGAAGAGACTGTGGAAGGAGGAGGGATATTATTCATCTTTCAAAAGAAATTATGAGAGAACGAATTAAATAAGCATAGTTTAGATAAATTTTATGGTGGAAACATCAATATTTGAATCGATGAATTGTACATCTACACGATCAGGTGGATAATTGGAACGAATAACTAACTCCTTTGCTTGAATTGAGAGGTTTTTGACTATTAAGACCTTTTTCATTCGGGTTTGCATTCTGAGTTTATGTAAGATAGTACCTGGTAGTAAAAACCATTTTGTAAATAAACCAACTAAAGAAATGGTGACGATAGGAGAGTTGACTACTCCAATAATTCTCGGGCTATTTTTCTTAGGATAAATTGGTATCCAGATCGATTCAGAAGCATTAATATTCTTTTCAACAGCAATATCTCCCCACAGCTCAATGTTCTTTCCTTCAATTGAGCCCACTTTTAGCGATTTACCGTTAAAACAAATTTTTTTGCCTCGTACATTTCCTTTGATTTCACATGCTCCCTCTACAGTAATGTTTTCAGAGGATATTAAATCATTTCCTATTTTCAAAGAGCTTTTCGCCTTAATTGATCCTCGGGTTGTTACAAGGTCTTCATTGACAGTTAGTGCTTTTTCGGATAAGAGAGAAAATACTTGGATAGATCCCAAGGCGGTAGTTACACCAGTAATATGAAGATTATCTTCTAGAATAAAGTCCTCCTTCAAAATTCTGGAGTGAAATTTCATTTTGTTGATTTTCCTTTTTCATTCATAACCAATCTGGATTATTTCGGGCAGAAAATCGGTCAATATCATCTGAATTATGGTTGATAACATCAGTCATATCAAAAGAAAAAAGTGAAAGATAACGGAATCTATTCCTTTTGAAGGAAAACCTCAAAAAAGGTAAGGTAAATGTGAAATTCCACTAAGGGTACCATCATGAAAGAGGTTTTTCTAGTAATTAATCCTGTTGCTGCAGGAGGACGCGTGGAAACGATTTGGAGGGATGAAATCAAACCATTAGTGGACGAATGTGATTTGGAATATGATTTTGAATTCACTTCGTCTCCTCAACATGCGATTGAAATCGCAAGAACCCGAACTAATGAGGGATACAAGATTATTTGCTCTGTGGGAGGGGATGGAACCGCAAATGAGGTACTAAATGGCATTTTAAAAGCGGAAAAACCAGGAATTTTCGCGGCAATTCCTGTTGGAACGGGAGATGATATTCCTACTGTCTTTGGGATACCAGAAGGAGATGTAGAAGCTGCTGTAGAATGCTTAGTTAAAGGTCAAGATAAAAATTTCGATGTAGGTTACTGTGAAACAGCAGATCGGTACTTTGCAGGAGTAGCCTCCATGGGGTTTGATGCAGAAGTAGCAGATCGGACAAATAAGGGATCAAAAAGGTTTAGTGGAACCAGAAGTTATCAAATAGCTCTTGCACAAACTCTGGTAAAGTTTAGGCCTTATGATCTATTAATTCGCATAGATGGAGGAAAAGAAACCATCGAGGGGAAAAGAATGTTGGTAGCAATAGGTAATGGAAAACGATATGGAGGGGGAATGCATATTTGTCCTGATGCAGAAGTAACAGATGGGAAATTTACTGCAACCACAGTACGTAAAATGGGTCGAATCACCCTTGTGAGATTTTTTCCTACAGTATATGAGGGCAATCATCTCACACATGACAGTGTTGACACGTTTGAGGGGGCCACAATACATGTGGATTCTCCAAAAAAGAAATGTCTCTATCAGGTGGATGGGGAAATCATGGGATACTTACCTGAGACCTTTATAACTAAACCTAATCATCTTACTGTGCGAGTACCCACCCCGTGGTTATCCTATACCGAAATTTGGGAGAAGAAATTAAGTGAAGAAAAAGGATTCACAAAGCCATTCACAGGAAAGCAACTGATGTTAGCTAAACTCGCGTATTTGAACCCCATGTCAAATTACAAACGAGGATTGGAATGGAGCCATACTCCATTCAAGGAGAAAGAAGTCGTTGAAGAACCATTAAAGGATGATATGGAAGCTATTGATGAGAGTGATAATTTATATGTGAAAGAAAAGTCGTTTTTGAAAAGAGTGCAATTTTTCTTATTAAGGACATTTTTCCAGACACTCAGTTTATCGGTTGCCTTTACTGCGCCAATTACTTTCCCGTGGTTTTTTGACATTGTTTTTCCAGACTTATTAGCCCTCATTCCAGACGAAATTACTGCATTTATTGAAGGATTAATCAGAACAATACAATCATTTTTTATCCCTATTTTTAATTCTTTAACTTGGTTAGAACCGCTGATTAGGTTCTTAATGGATCTCTCAGCAATCTTCAATCCCTTTCTTGTTTTTTCATTATTAATGATCCTATTCCATAATATTGGAATGATTTCCGATGAGGAATTTCAAGATCCATTCACCTCTACGAATGGAACACCTACATCTACTGGCTATTTTCTGGAATCCATTCAGCGTAAGTTTCAGTTTGATTTTTCCTCAGCGACCATCATTTTATTAATAGTCTCTAGTTTTGTATCCTTCTTTTTAGTCATTAGAAGAGCCAGAGGGATTTTATACGAAGTTATGACGACGAAAGAAGAAATAACGCACCTGGAAAAAGTCCGAAAAGTCTTCCTCAAATACTGCAAGGAAGGAACATATACTGATATTGATTATACTAAAAATCGACTAACTGAATCAGAAAGGACCACTGCTTTCACAACACTTGTAAAATATGGACCCATGGTCTCAATGGTCATTCCTGCTCTACTTGCAATTGTTTATATCGTGCTTTAATGACATTTAGAAGATTAGAGGAAGAAAGAACTGAAGACAATTGATGGAAAATTCTGAAGTGATCTTGGGGATTGATGACCTCGTTCTCCTTGAGACGTTTCAAATTGAGAAATTAACCCGTATCTCACTACAAAGAGAAATAGCAGCGGTCCTTCATGCCTATCCTAAGATTCAGTACTTTTTGATCCACAAAAATCCTTCAATTTCTGTCATTGGATTGGGTGATATGGAAGAGGCCCTTACTGAAGTGGAAAGAGTTGTGAAACCAGAGGGATACGCCATACATCTTCAGTTGAGGCCAAACACTAGCCTAGAGAAGGAAAAATTAGCTTCACTTCATCAAAATCTGACATCCCCAACTTGGAACTATCAGTTCGAGGAAGTGGATCTTTCGGATTTCAAGGAAACAGGTGTGATGTCTGCCAACGCTCGTAAGATCAAGTACTGGAAACAATTAGCTTCAGAAGAATAGCAGAGAATTTAGTACAAAAAATACTGACTACATTTTTTACCTAAACTAAGCAAATTTGGTGAAAAACAATGAATGATGAAGTCACTGAATCACATTCTAGCTCATCTTCTTTAAAGGAGAATGTTGAACGTCTCAGAAAGAAATTAAAAATTTATTCTGGAAGGGTTCCATCTCCAATCTGGCTAAGCATCAGGATTTAAATATTTGTTATCGGTCTAAGGACTATTTTACTTTATTTTTGGTCAATAATTTGAATAATTCTTGCTGCTATCGTTTTAGCTTTTTCATTGTCAGTTCTTGTTCAAATTATTAAAAATCGGACGAACTGATTCTTAAACGGATCCAAACGAGATAGTCGAAAGATTCTACATCTTTTCGTTTTTTCCAAAATGTATTTCAATGAATCCAGTTTAATTATCAAAATAGTCGACTTTTTCAAAAAGAATTCTTATTCCTGATGTAATCACCTTCTGTTATCGTAATACCTTTCGTAGAAGGATGTGGATCTTTGAAAATAATAATCATTGGTGGAACAGGATTTCTTGGTTATCACTCCCTACTCGAGTTCAGAAAAAAAGGTCATTCAGTAAATACAATTTCAATCCCTGATGTAGAACTAGGAGATTGGTTTCCAAAGGAAGTGGAGGTGAAGTATGTAAATGTCTTTGAACAGGAGGAAAGTGTACTTCAAGAATTATTAAGTGGATACGATGTACTAGTGTACGCGGTAGGCCCAGATGACCGTGTTACGCCTCCTGCCCCCGCTTACAATTTTTTTCATGAGAGATTGGTGAATTCTTGTGGAAAGATAGTTGATGCTGCACGAAACGCCGGTATTAAACGATGTGTTGTTTTAAATTCGTATTTTGCCCATTTTGATAGGATTTGGCCTGAATTGAGGTTAGCAGAAAATCATCCTTATATTAAATGTCGTGTTGAACAAGCAGAACGAGTTATTCGAGCAGGTCAAGGGAAAATGGACGTCATAATCCTTGAGCTTCCTTATATTTTTGGGTCAATGCCTGGTAGAATCCCATTATGGAAAGAGGTACTACTTGATCGGATACTGAAAATGAAGATAGTCTTCTTTCCTAAAGGAGGAACGAATATGATTGCAGTACAACACGTAGCAGAAGCGATAGTTGGGGCAGTTGAACGAGGGGAACATGGTCAAAGATATTTGATTGGAGACACAAATTTGTCTTGGAAAGAAATGTTGAATATCATTTTCAACACTTTAGGAATGAAGAAAAGAGTGATTACCATTCCTACATTCCTAGCCACATTTTATGGGAGACGAATGAAGAAATTAGAAGAAAAAGAGGGAAAAGAAGGTGGTCTTGATCTAGGCCGATTATTTCAAGATATACAATCAAAAGAACTCTATTATGATCCAAGTGAAACCGCAGAGAAGTTAGGATATAATCGATCTGGATTACAGAAAGCAATTGAAGATACTGTTCGTGCTTGTTATCCTGATCGCTTTTGAGGAGAATAATCTGGTGAAAAAGGAAAAAGTCTTTTTAGCAGGTGCATCTGGGTCAATGGGATTTGAGGCGTTTAAAAATCTGTGGAAGAGAAGGAAAAAATATCAGATTGTGCTTTTACAACGACCTTCAAAGAAGAATAAAACTTTATTTCGAAAATATGAACAACTTTCTGGATTAACCCCAATCCTTGGCAGGGGGATCGTTGAAAACTCCACCCTGAAGATTGTATGGGGTGATGCTACAAATTACAATGATATAGAGGAAGCATGCAAAGGGGTTGATTGGGTATTATGCCCAATGGCCTTTATCTCTCCTGCTGCAGACTTAGATCCAGAGATGGCTGAAGCGGTTAATACAACTGCTGTTCAATATATCATCAAAGCAATTGAAACCCAACCTGGTGGTTCAGAACATATCAAACTTATTTACATTGGAACTGTTGCCGAAACTGGCGATCGTCTTCAAACAATTCACGTTGGACGAGTAGGTGATCCTCTAAAACCATCAATTTTTGATTTTTATGCTGTTACTAAGATTGCAGGGGAACGAGCAGTATTAGAATCAAACATTAAACATTGGGTTTCTTTACGACAAACATATATTATGACCTACGATGATGTAGCAGATCCTATAATGTTCCATCAACCGATTGATTCTTTTATGGAAAATAATACCAAAGAAGACGCAGGAAGGGGATTAATCAATTGTTTAGATATCTCCGAGGATTCGGACTTCTGGCGTAGAGTATATAATATGGGTGGAGGACCAAGCTGTAGAACAACATTTTTCCACCTCTTGAAACGGATTTTTGGATTAAACGGTCTTCGATTGGAAAAAGTAACAGAGAGAAAATGGTTTGCGCTTCGAAACTTTCATATGCAGTATTTCGAAGATAGTGCAATTTTAAATAAGTATATTCACAATTGGAATGATAGCATGGAGGATTATTACGTTTCATTTGTTAAAAATAGGCCAATTCAGCTAAAAGTAGTTGGAAGCCTTTGTAAACGAATTTCATTGATTAGAAATGTTGTAGAGAAAGTCACTTACAGGCGATTTAAAAAATTTGTTAAAGAATCAAAAAATGGAACCGTCTATTGGTATGAAAACCGCAATGATAAGAGAATTTCCGCATTTTACAAAGATTACGCAACGTATGAGGCGATTCCTGACTGGGGAATTGACATGCCTGAGATGGATTCCACGAAAATAAATTGGAACCGCCTTGATCATGGATATGATGAAACAAAAGAAGTGATAAACTTAGACGATCTAAATCGTGCAGCTGAATTTCGTGGAGGAACTTGTTTATCAAATAAATGGAATGGAGATTTGTATACATCTTTAGAATGGCAGTGTGCCTTTGGTCATAAGTTTTCTGGCAAACCTTTTACCATTCTAAAGGCTGGGCATTGGTGCCCAGAATGTAGTGCCCCACCTTGGAATTATGATACAATAGCAAAACATAATCCATTTTTTGCTCAAGTTTGGTATCCAAATCATGATAGAGATGAATTGAACTATTATCCAGAAGACTGCTACCAAGATATTGTCGAATAATGGAAAGACATCGTAAACCGTCCTTCTACTTTTGAATTCTTTTCTTTTGAAATTATATCAGCATTTATGATCAGAATGAAGTGAAGTTAGCATTTTTCATGGAATATAGTACAAAATATAATGACTACATTTTCAATTCAACAAGGCTGTTAAGCAATGAATCATAAATTCTACTCTTTTTTTACACGAATCCTTAATCCAATTCCTAAAGCGGAGAGAAGGCCAATAAGTACAATATGTGGTTCAAAACTCGGAGTAGTTTCAGATTCTGTTGTTTCTGATGTTAATGTATAACTTTTAGTAGTGTCCGATTCCATAGTTTCTGAAGTTAACGAGGTTAAATAGCCATCAATGTCAAAACGAAAGAGGAACCCATCATGATTACCTCTGATTGTTTGCTGATAAGCATTACTGGTTGTAAAGAAATCCACTGATTCTGTAAAACCTACGATATAAAGATAGTTACTGGCAAGATAGTGACTCCAAGGATGATCTAATCCTTCTCCTCCTAAATAAGTCCCAAATAATGGTTGGCCAGTTGGAGAAATTTTCATGATAACTATATCACAACGGCCACGAATTTCTTCTTGAAAAGCATCTAAGATGGGAAAAGCATTAGGATAAATATCTGCGTATCCAGTAACGATGATATTATCATTAGAATCAACTTTTAAGTTGAGTACTACATCCCAACCAGATCCGCCAAAATAGCTAGAAAAAATTAGTTCTTGACCATTTGCGCTGAATTTTGTAACAAAAGCATCCACCATACTATTGCTATAATTTGTTTTCCAGGCATTTATTGTGGGAAAATCAGCAGATAAAGTTTTACCAGCTATGATGATATTTCCTACCGAATCAGTCGTAAGCCCAAAACTGTAATCCGAGAGCGAACCCCCAAAGTAAGTAGCATAAGTTATCTGACCAGAAGAATTATACTTTACAATAAAGTTGTCGCTATGGGTGCTACTTATGGAACTTTGGTAAGCATCTGTTGTAATTGGAAAGTCTGAGCTCATTGTTGTTCCTGTCACAATAATATTGCCCTGGGTATCTATAGTAATCTCGTTTATCCCCTCATTATCACTACCCCCTAAGAAAGTTGAGTACAAAATAGTTGAATAATTTGCAGATAAACACATGAAGAATCCATCTGCTCCACCACCAATAACTGGTTGATCAGCACTTGTTGTCACTGGAAAATCAACAGAAGTAGTTCTACCTGAGACAACCAGATTGCCAGATGAGTCGAGTTCAAAACTATTAATGGTATCATCTCCACTTTCACCAAGATAGCTCGAATAAATGATTGATCCGTTTGAAGTTAACTTTGTTATAAAAATATCATAATTACTAGAGTAATTTTTCTGGTAAGCGTTATCAGTGGTAGGGAAATCATTAGATTTAGTCATCCCCATTACAATGATCTCATCGGATTCTACCACTTTTACACATATCCCACCATCCATGCTGTTTCCACCTAAAAATGTCGACCATAAGAGCTGTCCATCTTTATCAAATTTCGCTATAATAGCATCACCACCAACACAATGAACATCATTTCCCCCACCTGCAAACGTGTCTTGAAAAGCATTCTTAACTGGAAAATTAGAAGATAAAGTATTTCCAGTGATTATAATATTCTCTTGGGAATCAGTGGTCACATCTCTTATCACCTCTTCAATGTTATCTTCGGAGTAAGGAGAATCATCTCCTCCTAGATAAGTAGAATACGTAAAATCTTCAATTTCAACTTGCAGCTGCCGATCTTGACGTGAATTAAGGATAGACGTACAACCGACAATGCTTATGTTCAGCAATAGAATAACCACAACTTTTCCTATTAATAATTTCTTTTTATTCTTCAAAATTCATTCCTCAAGGACCACAGAACATTTTACTCGTGCTTTTGGATAAAATTTCTTGATTTTGCTCCTAAGAAAGCCAAATCAATAAAAAGTAGAGATGTTAAAATAGAAAGACAGTATTTTCATTATTGAAAGTATCTCATTTCTCGGAGAAAAATCAAAAAAAACACTAAAACAACCCTTTCTGTTTTTATGAAAAATAGAATCAATAATAATCATCTAAATTCGAATCCGTTCAGGACAGAGTAAATTCTGAGGTTATTGTTAACCAGAATGGGATTGAAAAGGCAAATAGGTAAAAAATTAAATATAAAAAGATATTTGTGTACAGATCTCCTCCTGCGATAGTTGCAATAACACTGATGATTAGTAGTTCCAAACCAACAAAGAAGGAGGAAAGTATAAGAAAACCTATAACCCCTCGTTCTATTTTTGGGAC
Organism: Candidatus Heimdallarchaeota archaeon; assembly: GCA_020353515.1. Taxonomy (GTDB): domain Archaea; phylum Asgardarchaeota; class Heimdallarchaeia; order Hodarchaeales; family Hodarchaeaceae; genus Hodarchaeum. Next base: position 3,355,859 of record CP070695.1, on the reverse strand, counting down.
AGAAGAGGTTTTAAGAATCTTAACCCAGCTTTTTGGCGTTTCTTTTTCTAATAGTCTCACTATTAACATAAATAATAATGTTGAACCTGCTACTAACACCACCAGATAAAACAAAAATCGAATGGTAAGAAGGGTTGGCTCTTGGCCTAAGCGCCCGATCTCCCCGATGTATCGATACATGCAAACCAGTCAAGAAATGTTTGAATCATCTCACTCCAACAAAAAGATTAGAGTGAAAACTTGTTTTCTTCTGGAGGGATTTTTCTCAAGTGATATTCCCTGATCTTTCTGAAGACAAGGCCAATAGGGAAACCAAAGATGATGAAGATATATGATGTAATGTTCCATAGAATCAAAATCCCAATATATGGTGCCCACCATATATTGGGCAAGGGTATACCAGAGATTGGAAAAAGAATTGCTGCGACTTGGGGATCAAAAAGAAACTTGACAGAGTAACTGGTTGTGAGACTTTGAAATTCTTTTTCTATGGGGGTGCCATTCCCTAATATAACAATGTAACTAATAGTAAGAAGACCATTTACAAGAACTGTGATAGCAAGAATCCCAAAACTAATGGACAGGACTTTTTTGACTTCTTTTTTCTTTTTTAAAATAGCTATAGAGATAAAATGTCCCAAAGTCATATGTGTTAGAAACTTTGCTTTTTCCCTAGGTAACTCATAGATAGTGAATATGATGCTGTAAAAACCCACACATAAAGGTACAATAAAAACTATAAACATCGTACCTATGAAGAATGAAATATGAACATTAATAATAAATTGATTTAAGAAGATGAATAACCCAGCTAGAACGCCTAAGAACATGCAAATATCATAGAATCGATCAACGTTCTCCATTGTTTGACGTCCTCTTATTTAAACTGCTACTTCCTCCCATTTAAGATTTTCCAAAGAAGAATGTTAGAAACCTCAATTACAGCTCACAAGAACATATCATTATTGTTATCTTCTTTTCTATTATTGAATAAGTTAAATGATATTACTAATCAATCTTCATTCTTATTTGAGTTATATAATCCAATTTAATGTTTATTTCATAGGAAAACTATATTCTTAATTATATAGTAGTAATCTGGTTTTGAGGTCTGGATTTTTCATGTCTAGTTGAAGAAATTGTCTTAATATTTGAAATCCAGCTAAATGGTCGTTAGGAGGAGTTTTCCATAATTTAATCGAATCACCTCCCATAAATCGTAAATAGTATGTCTGTTTAGATTTTTCAATATTGAGAAGAGCTTTTTTCGGGATTATGAGGGAAGTGATTTCTTTTTGGAAAACTTTGTTTGAAATGTATATGAATTCCCCCCCAAATTCAATATATTTTCGACAAATGACATCTGTTAGGAAAAAATATCCAAATAATAATGAGATTAATGAGATAATCATAAAGATACTAAATATGCCAATAATGCCAATTTTTTGAGGAGACGTAGAAAAAGCTCCATCGGGAAGCGTAGAACCATTAGATATGATATAGAGAGTTAGTATGATGAGGAGAGCTAATACACAAATGAAAAATAGTAAGACTGTAGTAATAAATATTTTTCCCAAAATATTTATGTTCCCTCTTTTCTTCGTACGAAGAATATAAACATCCTGATGGGATTCTATATCAAATTTTGTTTTAAGGGGTTTGTATTGGTCAATCGAGACATTCAAAGGAAGCTCATTTATTTTTGCAAAGAAATTAGGATTAACATTTTTTCCTATAATTTGGTCAATGACTGTTACAATATTATGACTTGGAAAGGAAGCAGATGTGGATTTAAACGGACGATTACGTAATTTTTTCCACTGACTTAGCTCTACTGAACCCTCTGTTACGATGAATATGGAATAATGACTGAATATGTGAATGAGTTTATAATAAAACGGGGCTACATTGGCTAGTCTTGTCCATGTCCATATCTTTATTGGGTTATCGGATTCTGAGAATTCTTTTTGATCGTAAAACCTAACTGAGACAAAATAACTCATTGTACTTACACGAATTTCTACACTTTTGACCTGTTCCAAATTAATCTGATCTGTTGCCACCTGGGTATAGTAATCTCGAATTGAATAAAGAGTTTTGTTAACTGAATCATGAATAATGTGGTGTCTTGGAAAGTTTATAAAGATTAAGAACCAACCAGTTAAAGATAATAGACCCTGAAAAGCTAGGATAAATATGAGCCATTTTAGATCAAATCTATTAGAAATAAACACGAATAGTAAAATAATCATAACTGTTAAAACCAATAAATATTGTTTCCAAGGGACATGACATGTCTTGTTTGGCCGTTCTAACATTAAATAACCAATACTGACAAGCAAAAGTGCAAGTAACATAACGAAACCATTTATGGTCAGCGTTATTAGTTCTAAATGGGTAATATATACAAAAATAAAAAATAAGGAATGAAGAAAGATACCAAGAAGTGACCAACCAACAGAATATTGTCTAGATCCCATAGGTATTTTCAAATTATTTTCGAATGTGTAGTACTCCACAGAATAACCCTCTAGACAACATAATACATTCTGATTCTCAAATACTCAGGGATTTAATTGTATGTTATCCTTTAAAATGTGATAGTTCCAGAACTGTTAGAGAACAACTAAATTAAAATTTCAGTTATAATAAGGTTCACAAGTGATAAGCGTTTACAGATAAGTCTTATTTTCATAAAAAAAGGTAAAAGGTTATTAGACACGTCTGATAGCGTGATTATTAAATATCAATGGACAGGGTCGTTCTTATCAATACAAAGCCTTGTTATAATATTGAATATATCGAAGCACGAAAAAACACATTGATGACATTATTAAAATCAGTCTGTTCTCGATAGTATATACGTTAGTATATAACAGATGTGCAATAACCAACGTTATACTAAAAGTAGAATCCTATGATATCTTCTCAAATTATCATTTAGAAAAATTAAATTGTTGATTTCCATTCTAATATCTATGGGTTTTTTTAACAAATACAATCGATCAAATAAAGTGGGATTTATTCTCGAAGAACAAACGGAACTTCTACGCGATCATCTAGTTGGAATGTTTTGCTTTTACTTCTCTCCTTATTTGTCATGCTCCCATTGAAATAGCGAAAGAGGAAATCATAAATTCTCCCTTTTTTCTCGAAATGTGAACTTATAGTAATTGCTGCTATAAAATTGGATTTTCCCTATGAAAATTCTGTCATTCCAACGTTAACCGACATGTGAAGGTAACCTAATGGCCTGTTGATCCCCATATCTTTGTGTTCACATGGGTTCTTGCGATAATACTTTCAATGACTGCAGGATTCTATCCCGCGTGGCGAGCTGCGGAATTAGACCCAATTGTAGCACTGAGAAAGGAATAAGGCAGACTTTTCCCAGAAGAATTATCATGCATTGTCTCAAAGAACGATTTAAAAGAATCCTAACAATAATAACACGCCTAAATATATTGTTGTGACTGATAATCTCGCAATAGTCGCTAATCCTTGGGTCTTAATGAATTCTCCCCATCCGATTTTTTCTCCCGTCTTTCGATAGAGAATAGCTAATCCAATAACGGCTGAAGGGGCTCCAATTGGGGTAATACCCCCACCAAAATTTGCCCCAAATATGGCAGCCCATGCAAT
>CP070695.1:3161531-3352117 GCA_020353515.1 Candidatus Heimdallarchaeota archaeon | reverse complement strand
TAGGGATGTTAGATTCGTTCTTATCATTCTTTGGATTCTATACTGGCTTTGATCCCATTTCTGTAGTGCTTTCACTTCCAACCCTGTTATTTGAATTAATTATAGCCTTCTGGTTAATAATCAAAGGCTTTAACCAAGATGTTTTGTTATCTTTAGGTCAATACAACTGAAAAAATGGTGAATAAATTATGGAAGATATGAAAATTAATGTTAAGATAAAGCTATCAGCCCTCTGGACATCAGTAATGTTTTTTTATTCATATGCGGATGTTTTGGGATTTTATAAACCAGGAAACTTAGCGGAATTATTAACAGGAGAAATTGGAGGAGTACAAATTACTCCAGAATTTTTGGTGTTTAGCGCAATACTAATGGCGATTCCGAGTCTTATGGTGTTCCTCTCCCTGATATTGATGGAAAAAGTAAATCGCTGGATAAACACTATCTTGGGTATAGTCTTTATTGGAGTTATTATTATTACCTTACTTATGCCAGGGAATTGGGCTTACTACATCTTTTATGCCATTGTGGAAGTTATTATCTATGTTCTGATTATTTGGCATGCTTGGAAGTGGCCTACATAGGATGGTGAAGTAAGGATGAGTAATACTACTTTGAATAACGATGTTAATAACATTGGTTTTATTTCTGCAACGATTATGACAGTTGTTTTTGCGATCACATTAGTAATGGACTTCTGGGTACAATTGATTCAATCGAGAATTAAGCTTGATGACTTTCAAAATGAGGTAGTCTATTATATCTAGAAATTCAAATAAATAAGGAGAAAATCGCAAGTGGGTATATATATTAGGCATGGAACCTGGGTTTGGTATAAAAAAGACTCAGGTGTTAGAAAAAGCAAGACACAAATTGATAGAAGGGAATCTCTCCAATCACGGATTGATTTAGCTATCCAATCTGAATGTTACGGAATTACACCAAGTTATCGCCTCTATGAGATAACTGATGATGAGATATTCGAAGATCCAGCAGAGAGAAAAAAGAAAAAACGTTTGTTCAAACATAGACAGCTTGTTGCACCTAATACAAGTTAAAAAGCCCGGAAAGAAAGAGTCCAAATTATGATGATGCGTAAAAAAGGTGAATTTCTGATGAGTAAAGCCGAAAATAAGATTGCATTAATAACTGGTGCAACCAGTGGAATTGGAAAAGCTTTTGCATATCGATTTGCTGATTTAGGGTATAATTTAGTCATCACTGGAAGAAGAGAAGATATAATCAGCTCAATAGCAAAGGAAATTTCCACAGAATATGGTGTGTCAGTTGAAGTTCTAATAGTGGAGCTTTCAAATCAATTAGATCTCACTAGACTAGTGCAAAAAGTTAAATCGATCAGTAATTTAAAAGTTTTGGTGAATAATGCAGTTCTCAGATGGAATGGTTGAGAGAGAATATGAAAAATTAGCAAAAGGAGATTTCTAAATGAAGACATTCAGTAAATCAAGACATTTAAAACGAGTTAGAATAGAAATCATACAAATGATGAATAGCCTGAATTCTGTTGTTATTCAGCAAAAATATCCCTCCAACGGAATAAGGGAATTTTCTTGTGGGCTTCTCCAATATGATGGAACTTATTCCCTTTCAGGAATCCCAAGGAGAAAGAAATAGAATTTTGAGAATAGGTATTTTAGATAGAAAAAAGGAAGAAAAAAAATTTAAGAGGAATTAGAATGACAGTGAAAGTTGGTATAAATGGCTTTGGACGCATTGGTCGTCTAGTATTACGTGCATTATTACAGATGCAAAAAGAAGTTAAAAAAAGGTTGATATCATAGCTATCAATGATATTGCTGATAATGAACCCCTGGCTCACATGTTTGAGTTTGATTCTGTCCATGGACGATTTCTTGATGTGATTTATCATGGTAGTTAAAACAGTTAATCAAGAATCCAATGCACCAATGACAACAATAGTCTTACTCTTTGCTAGTACACTGACTGCTATGGCTACAGCGGCAATAGCACCTGCCCTTCCTGAAATTAAAATATATTTTCAAAATGTCCCTAATATCGAAATTCTAGTAAGATTAATACTAACGATCCCAGCTTTCTCCATTGCTATGGGAGCTCCATTTATGGGAGTGATAATTGATAAATGGGGTAGAAAGAACTTACTAATTGTGTCGACGATCCTTTATGGGGTCACTGGTAGTTCTGGTTTTTATTTAAATTCACTTTTATTGATTTTTATTGGACGATTTCTTCTTGGAGTGGCCGTGGCAGGTATAATGACCACTAGCACAGCCTTGATTGCTGATTACTATCAGGACATTCGGAGAAATAAAGTGATGGGTTATCAGGCTTCATTTATGGCTTTTGGGGGAGTAATTTTTTTAACTGGGAGTGGATTTTTAGCGGTCATAAGCTGGCAGACACCATTTTTGCTTTATTTAGGATCCTTGGTTCTTTTACCAGGTATGTTAAAATATTTGATTGAACCAAAAACAGAGAGTAAACAACACATTAATACAAACTTGGATAAGAAACAGAGAATTCCCTATAAGAATGTAATTACCATTTATCTCCTCATTTTTGTTGTACAAATTTTCTTTTTTACAAGTGTGACTGAGCTACCATTCTTTCTGACTCAATATCTTTCACTTAATCTTGATGTAGTAGGAATTACACTTGCTTCTCTTACCTTATCAGGGGGAATAGTAGCGCTATTTTATAACAAGGTTAAACAGAAATTTAACTTTAGGGTCATTTTCATCCTAGCATTTGGTCTTTTTGGGATGGGTTTTTTTATGATTTCGCTTTCTACCACACACGCTTTTGTGATTCTTAGTTTGTTAATTGCAGGATCAGGATTCGGTTTGTTGGTACCCAATATCACAGTATGGCTAGTTGGTGATATTCCAGAAACAGTAAGAGGGCGAATATTGAGTGGTTTCACATCATTTTTATTTTTAGGTCAATTCTTTTCGCCATTATTTAGTCAAACTTTACTACAGTTTGTGGAAGTCGCTGAAATTTTCAAAATAACTGGAATTGCACTTTTCTCTATTGGAATTATCTTTCTAGGACTTTATGTCAGAGAATATCTACAAAGAAATTAAATATAATTCGCAAAGAAAGTAAGAAGGCTGATAGATGAATCATCGAATTGAGGTTAAAACTTCTCTTTCGGATTTTTCCTCTTAATCTAGCTTTTACAACACACGTAATGAAAAAAGATGAATAAAATGGTATTTACTGTAACGAAAGATCATATTGATCAAATGACAATCGGTAAATCAATATTTTTGCACCTATTTCCAATTTTGCTAATTTTGATGTTTGATATTTTAGCTGCCCCAATTGTAGAGGCATTAGGATTTCCTCTTCTGCTTACATTGATTCTTGCAGATTTGTTAATCTTAATCCCTATCGAACTCGCAATTCTCCTTTATATGAGTAAAAAGGAGACTAATAATTTTAATATCAAAGGACTAATACCGTATTTTAAGCCTTTACCTCCAAAAACATTTCTTGTTCAAATTCAATACAAAGAAGATTAATATTCACCAGATTATGTTACGGAGAACTGAATTTTGGATGAACTAATTGTAATCTCTGGGATTATTACTATTTCTGTAAGTGTAATCCTTGTGTCTTCTTATAGGAACATGTTATCTCCTTATACTTAATAATATCCCTTCGCAAATCTATCATTCAAAATATGGAGATATGGAATACCTATTAGAAGGAGATGGAATTAGGATAGGCTAGAACTTTCATCTTTAAGATAGGTAAAACTAGAGTTCCTTAACACTCTTGTTTAACTTTTTTTGTGTACAATTAGAGTTTGACGACTTTATTTCCAATTAAAACCTCAATGTATCATAGTAACTAATTGAAAGTTAAGACTGAGAATATTTGATCTTTGGTTTCTTCCATTTTTCTTTATTATTTTTAAGCACAATTCAAAAAATTCATAACTTAAATTAGTTTTTCGTTACCAAACTATATTAATGCAATTATCTTTCATTTATTCCAAGGAGGCATTTAACGATGGAATTAAATCAATCAGAAAGTGTACCTAATTCAACTCCTGCGCCACCTAGTTTCATATCTGACTTAATGAATGCTGTTTTCATGACCATGTTTACGATAATATTATGGATACTATTTTTTCAGTATTATGAGGTTTTAGGAGGACTCGTTCACCTTTTTCTAGGTGTTTCACTAGGAACATTAATTGGAACTATTTTGCTTTTCATATTTTCTTATTCTGTTGTTGTTCGTTGGTTCGAAATAACAGCCTATAAATTCGCATCATGGCGTACAAATGTCCCTTACATGAATTATCGGACAAAATGTCCTTTTCTTCTACGAAAACGTCTTACTTTTACTTGTAAAGCTGAACAAATTGCGCCTTTTGACGCAAGTGTGTTTGAGAAATGTCACAAAAAAGCCATGTGGGAAGCCTGTTGGCCAGAGCGGATTCCTTCAATATTAGACAAGTATGATGAGGCACCTGCAAATATGAAACAACAGTATGCATTTATCCTCGCTGCGATGAAAGAGTACGCCTCACCTGCAGGGGAAAAGATGTATGAAGCTCTAACTAATGATATCCTTGAGGTTGAAGTACGAGTTTCTGCAGGATACGCGCTAGAAGAAATGAAAAATGAGAGTGGAATTGAACCTCTTATAGCAATGGTTGGCCAATTTGATCAACGGACAGACCAAATGATTCGTGCTATTTTGGGACGATATAAGGAAATGGCGATCCCCAATTTAATTAATGCAATTCAAAATTCTGAAAATGATATACAGCGTGGTGGATTTGTTGAGCTTTTGGGGAAGACAAAACACGACAGTGGAACTCCGACTTTAACCGAGTTGTTGAACAACGATTCAACAGGGGACTACACAAAATTACAAACAATCTATGCTTTACAAGAAATTTCGAGTGAAGATTCGTTTAAAATTCTTATTTCACATTTAGAAAAAGCACCCGAAGAGGAACAAGCAGTTATTAAGGAAGCATGTTTGTCAAGAGGTCTAGTTAGTTTTCCTATCTTAATTGATCTATTATCAAATAGTGAAATTACAGAAGATTATTATGCTCGGGTTGGTGATATTCTGGCCGAAGTCGATGCATCCACCTTCGATCGATTTTTCACAAAAATAGGTGAATTGCAGGGAAATGAAACTGTTCAAAGATTAGCTTCAATTTTAAAGGAGAATACCCCCGAAGAAGAGGAATTTCTAAGGGTACACGAATTACTCTCCAAGTACCTATCGTCTCCAAGTTCATTAGATGGTACATCAGAATGAGATCCTTGAGAGAAATTTTCGTCATTTGTTAATGTAAAGCTTTTTGTCAAAAATAATTAATTAAATTTGGATACGAACTTTCCAGCCAAGCTCTTCGAGATTACTGATAAAATCTTTGATAAAAGGTCTTTCTCTAGGCGAAACGTCGTCTAAACAAGATATTTTTCTCTCATTAAGCCAAACTTCTATTTGTTGACCAGGAAAATGAATTGTTCTCAATTTTTTCGGAACATAATAACTTTGAAGCATACGATTCACAGTTATATCTACAAGAATTAGATTGTTATAAAATTTAGGAAGGCACCCTAATTTTAAAGAATTAATTCTCAGAGACAAACTCAAGTAGGATAAATATTAGACCAACAGGCGGAATATATGAAATGAAGCCTGAGAATGGTCATGTACGAACTGTAAAAAACAGAAAAGCTTTACAGCTAAACTAGATTTTTTTGTCGGAACTCTGGTAATTTGACGACACCTGTGTAAAATTTCAACCATTAGCGTAATTTGGAGAAACAATATTGATAACAATAATTTTATTTGAATCCGCTCTCGAATTAATCCCAGAATCTTTGCGGAAACACCCATTAATTCGAAAAAAATGGCAGAAAAACCTAAAAAAGAAAAATAGGGGTCTATTGCTGGATGGGGCTATACATCGGTCATTAGTGGACTCGTTGGATGACAAGGAAAAACGAGGAAGACCTGACATTATCCATCATTCACTATTGAACGTGGTTTATTCTCCTTTATTTAAACAGGGAAAAATCCAAGTCTTCATACATACACGCAACGATCTATGTATCAAGATTCCTTCCCAATGGAGAGTACCAGTGAATTACAATAGATTTTGTGGATTATTTTCACAACTTTTATTAAAACAAAGGGTTCCTATTTCAGGTGAACCGATTCTGACCGCGAAACGTTGCAAACTTAGTAAATTACTCAAGCAATTTGAAGAAACAGAAATTCACTTATGTGATATCCCACCTAAAAACATGAAAGAATCAATTATTATGAAGAATCTTACAGATCTTTCACCCCCCTCTTCAGGTGTATTTCTAATTGGAGGATTTCAATATGGAGAAACAGAATTTCGTTTCTTTGAATCATCTACTCTAATCCAAGAGTTAATTCTTCTTACAATATATGATGAGGTAAAACCAGCTTGGGTTATTGTAGCAAAGATCATTCACTGGTTGGAGGATTGATTGTTGGAAATTAAAGTACTTGTCGTTAGTGTGAATCCTGTGAAAATACGAGCAGTTCAAGAAGCCTTTTCAAGTTTTTATGTGAAATCTGTAATTTCTAACATTGAGACTTCTGAAATTGATCTGACAGGTGATCACCCGAAGGCACAACCTCTTGGCGAAGGACAAACTTATGAAGCATCAAGGTGGAGAGTGAAAAGTGCTCGGAATCACAAACCAGGATTCGATTTTTATGTTGGAATTGAAGGAGGTATCGTTCTGACATCTTACAACAATCCTAGGATTATAGTTTACAGCTCTGTAAGTAATCATTCTTTCATTGAAACAGTAAGAGGATGTGAAATTCCCCTACCTCAAAAATTGTACAAAAAATTAATCAATTCTCAGGACTTGGAATTGGGAGATATTATGACAGATATTAGTGGAATTTCAAATATTAAACAAAAAGAAGGCGCTGTAGGGTTTTTTACTCGGAATGTCGTCACTCGCTTTGATATCTTAAAACAAAGCGTCATGATGGCATTGATTCCTTTTTTAAATCCTACTCATTTTGAAATAACAGTAGAGTAAGAGAGAAGAAAAAGAAAAATCATTAATATAGTGTTTTCTTCTTCTTTAATTGTAGTAGTCTCAGGTTTATCTCAAAGGAAAATGAATTTAATGGGATCTCTTCAACCAATCGACAAATACATGAAGTTTCCTAAGCAAATTGAGCAAATTAAGCATTGGTTGGATCTTTTAGGCTTAGAATATGTCATTTTATCTGATTCACACGATGGCAGTTTTACTTTTCTCCTCCCAATCAAGAATTGCCCTGATATTAATATCACATTAGAAAAAGACTTTTCTCATATCTCTTTTTTCTCAAATGGATTAACACGATTGTCAAACGAGTCTAAAGACACTATTAATTCTTTTCTTCGGGGTGTAATGAAAGTTCAAGGTCATTATTTTACTGGTAGAGTTATTTCAACAGGTTCTAGCGAAGATCTTAGAGTTTTTCTGGGATTCCGCTTTGATGAAATGTCAATGTACCGTTTTTCACGAAAGATCAGAGAATTAATCCAGTTTGTCAAGGAAATTTCCATGTTAATAGAAAAGAACAAAATGAATGAGCTCTGGCGAGATACAGAGCAAGAACCGAAGTTTCCAGAAATTGATATACGAGAAAGAATCCGTTTTCTATAAAGGAGTCAGAACGGTTTATTACGCCAACTGAGAAGTGTTTCCATCCAACAGACGAAAACTCCGAATAATCCAAAAATGAGTGCGAAAACCTCACCTGTGGAGAGGGGGAATGTTAAAAATAAGATGATGTACCCTATAAATACCACAGAAACGAATATTGCGTAGAAAAAGAAGCGAGGGAGAGTGAAATTGCCAATCATAACAAATTGATTTAATGCACCGATGTCGATCTTCTTTGCTACCTCATAATTCCCAAATCTGTTTTTTCGAACTATTCCTAGTGTCTCGAGTTTGTCCAAATGATAACTAGAAACGCTAGGAGATGAAAGATCTAGACTTCGTTGGATTTCTCGAACTCCAGCAGCGCTTTTCTTCCGTAATAAATAGAAATAAACATCTAGAGTAGTGCCTTTAATAACAGTCTCATAATTTATCTCTGGAGTTCCTGTATCTTCTTCTTTTGTATTCTCAGAAAAACCTTTGACTCTCCTTAAAACGCTTCTAGTAGATTGATGCACCATGTCAAAACCACAAAAAAAATCTATGCTTTCTATATCAGTGAGATCTTTCTAACAATATTTAAATAAAATACGTCTGGTGTTGTCACCAACACTTACTTCAGATTTGGAGTAATAAATAAAATTAAAGGAGCTCAGTCATTAAATGGTTATTCGATCGTCGGAAGCCGAGAAGATCGATTCTCTTCGTGATATTCTCTCTTCACTTGAAACAACGTCTCAAGTAAGACCAGAAATAGAAAAATATGCTATGTCGCTTTCAAACAGGCTTCATGCATTGACTAGGGATTATTATGCCAGCTTGATCTTTCTATTTACTACTCCACTATCATTTCATCAAAGGTTAATTTTTATGCAACTAATTTCGATGTATCCTCAAGGAAGCTCAGGAATTGATTTAGCTCGAGCACTAGGAATCTCTGTTCAATCAAAATCTATATACCGTGATCTTAAAATCCTAGAAAAGCAAGGACTTGTCCGAATTGATGAAGTTCACTCCCGTCTGAAGATGGCATACGCCAATTTCGATAATCAATTAGTAAATCGGTTAGTTGAACTTGTTCAAATACATGGTGAATCGTTACGGGAATTGCTTAAGGATAGAAAAGAAAAGGGGTGAAAAAAAATATTGCTGTTACTACCAAAACAGAGAGTTCGGAGATATCAGGTCACTTTCATTGTAATTTTAACAGCTGCTTTTTCCTCAATGTTTCTAATAATTGGTTTACGTTCTACTATGCAGAATATGAGAGAAGTAACCTTTTCATCTTCCGAACAAACAGATTACAAAACAATAGCTGACTCGCTTGCAATAAATATCATTGAGATAGTCAGTTCAGCGATATTTCTTATTGGGTTATTAGTATTAGTTGAAATGTTATTCCTTTGGGTACCCTCATTAACAGATCTCACTGGATCCAATGGCCAAATGGTCTGGATAAGGAAGGGAATAATTTTTCCTGAAAGATTACTCTCTCTTCTTGATGTAGAAACGAGAATCGTAATTCGTCGAAAGCGATCTTCTTTTCGAGGCTTATTTATGAGAGAATTTTCAATGGAAATTTACATTTCTAAAGAAAAATCAAATGTTAAACAAATAACTGATTTTACTGGCATTGAGAAGATCATCAACACTCCTACATATTATATACTTATTAAAACAGTGAGAATAGAACATCTACCGCTTCAGATCATTCAAATAAGATCGATCTTAGCTTTGATGAAGCAATCTCCAGTTAAAGCAAATTTATCGAATGAATTAATTTGAACCTTGAGAAAAGCACCAAATAAAAATCAATCTTGAAGTTTTTATATTGTTGATATTACAGGGAAACACACTCGTCTAACTGTAGAGTGGCTGGTTTTTTGGGAAATACTCGAATCGTAGCTTATCAAGTGCAAAATGATGGTTTTTTTGACCCAGTTGTCTTTAAAAAAGAGAACCTAAAATCCACAGAAGTTTATATCTTCGTTGAAGAGGGAAAAAAAGAAATCTGGATCTGGATTGGGGAAGATGCCGATGTTCGAACCCGATTCATCTCTAGTAGAGTAGCTTCAGAGATCAGAGGACATTATGGAATAACTTTTCGGATTAAATCAGCAGATCAAGGAGGGGAACCTGATGATTTTTGGAGTTGTATCGATTCAATTCCCCTTGAGGGAATAGGTCCAGTGGAGGATTTTGATAAAACTCCCTTAAGTAAAATTCACTCTCAAGCAGAGGCAAAATTAAATAAACTCATCGCACCTAAAGCACCAATTCTGAAAGCTCCAAAAACCAAAGCTGAGAAAAAATCTCCTAAAAACCCCCCTAAAACCTCTCCAAAAAAGAGAAAAAAAGACCCTCCAAAAACTCCCACACCTTTAACGGATTTTATTGGAGCAAAACCGTCTTTAATGACAACTCCGCCTTGTCCTCGATGTGAAAAAGGGCACCTATTACCTTTTTCCCAATTAGTCACTGTTTCATCACGTAAAAAAGAATTGTTACCATTTGCAAAGTGGGCTTGTTCTAATTGTGGTTTTTCTCCGAAAATAGAGAATTTATGACTTTCCTTCTGATGTTCTTAACAGATCATCAAGTTGTTTCCGTTTTTCTTCTGGCATTTCTTCCATTACTTTTTGTTGCTGTTCCACTAAATTCTGCATAAATAACGAGTATAACATAGGAAGCATCATTTGTGTTTCGATTCGGGCTTCAAAATCCGCTCGTGCATTATCACGATCTTCTATAAGACGCTCTTTGGTCATTGTTCCCTGTCCCAACCCAGGAACTGTTTTATCTTTGATATAATAGTTCTTACCATTATAACCTAATGGAAACGCTTTACATTCTAAGGGCATGGAATGATATATATTACAAAGACGGTTCTCTTGATCAAACAAAGAACATCCTTTCTCTGAACCAGTAATGACAAGGGTCATGAAAGCCTGTTTCTCTTCTGATTCACCTACTTGAAGTGTTTGAAATTTTAAGTTTGGGAAAACTGCATTTATAGTACCAGATTTTGTCCAATTTCGGATGTCTCCTAATGATACTGGTACAAATTCCCTTTTCTCACAGCAGGTTCCACATTTTGTGCAATTGAACACATATTTTTTCTTAGGTTGGGGTGCTGTTTCCTGCTCCACTTTACTTTCTTTATCCTTATCAGTTTCTTCCGCAGAAGATGTATCTGACTCCTTTTTTAATTCCTCTTTGTTCTCTTTTTCAGACATTTTATCATCTTCCTCTGTAAATGGGTATAGATCTCTTTTTTGAAAGATTTTTTGATTATCATCGATTTTTGTGTTCCAAGAAAATCATCTCAAGTACTCCTTATCCCATCATTGGTTGTCAGAATTACTCTGTTTTGCAATCAGGGCAGCAGTTGCACCTGCATTAATACCATTATCTATGTTAACAACAACTAGTCCTGGAGAACACGTCTGGAGCATTGTCATTAAAGCTGCTTCTCCCTTACCACCGTATCCATAACCAGTTGAAGCTGGAACTCCGATTACAGGGACATTTACTAAACTAGAAACAATTGCTGGAAGAGCTCCCTCCATACCTGCAACAGCTACTATTGCCTTAACGTTTTGTTTGATCATTTCTTTCAAGGGGGGAATTAATCGATGAACTCCCGCGATCCCTACATCATTGAACTGGATAGTACTTACTCCCATCAAACGTGCAATTGCTTTAACTTCCTCTGCAATAGGGATGTCTGATGTTCCAGCTGTTAACAGGCCGATATTGCAGCTGGGAGATCCAAATTGATAATTTTTAGATGTAATTGTAACAGTATAAGGTTCAAAAGAGGGAGTGATGTGAAGATCAAATTTCTCAGTAAAGTTTTCTCTAATGAGGTCAAGATGCTTCGATAAAACTCTAGAAAGGAGAATAGCTGATTTGTCAATCATTATTTTTTGAATGATTGAAATTAACAATTCAGGACTTTTTTTCTCTGCATAGATAACTTCAGGTATTCCCTTCCGAAGATGTCTACCTAAATCTAGTTTAACACCATCTTCAATGAATTCAAGACTAAATAAATTTATCTCCGCTTTTGCATCCTCTAGGCTAATTTCTCCCTCTTTTAGTTGCTTTAAAATAGTTTCAATATCACGCATTATCTTCATCCAACTTATTAATATCCGAAAGAACACGTTTTCTTATTTCTCGTAGTGGAACTCCTTTTTCCTGTGCTATTCGTTTCAGATCCTCGTATTCTATCTTTTCTGAGATTAGTTCTGAATCAATAAATCCCCTCTTGATTTGTATAGTTTCTTTTCCATCCATTATTTTAATATCATGAGATGTTTGTTTACGGGGTACAATATGACGGAACCCTGGAAGAATTCGTACTCCTAGTGTGCCTAATTCGCGAGTTAAAACAGTAGTTACTTCAAAGGTTTTCAATGGATCAACAATCGCTCGAATAAGAAAACCTGGCCGATTTTTTTTGGTAATAGTATTGTGAATTGATAGATCTAGTACTAATTTTCTTTTAAATAAAATATCAAAAAGATATCCAAGTGTTTCTCCATCCACATCATCTACATTTGTCTCTAAGATATTAATTTCCTCTTCTATTAATGTAGAAGGTTTAGATCCCTGAATAATTTGTAAACACATAAGAGTACCTTTCTTGTAATCACGGGTACCAAAACTTCGACCTATCTTATTAACACTCATTAAAGGAAGATGATTATGAGGTGTTGGATTTAAAGAGGCAAGAAGTGCTGCACCAGTGGGGGTTAAAAGTTCTCCATCTATTAATCCTCCTTTGATTATCAATCCACCTTGTCGGATAATTTCATTTGTTGCGGGTGTTGGAACGGAAACTGTCCCATGGGCAATTTTTATCAATCCACCACCTACAGCTATGGGTAAAATATTTACTTCTGAATCTAGATAACCTGCTTTTTCCCAAAGATAGACAAAACCGATAACATCAAATACTGTATCAATAAGAGCCAATTCATGGAAATGTGGATCTTCAGACTGATCAATTTGACCATGAACTTTTCTTTCAGCATCAATTAAGAATGTTAATGCGTTGTACGCGATTTTGTAACTTTCTGAGGATAGTTTTAACTCGTTGGATAACTTTTCCATTATTTTACGCATTTCTTGGGGAGAAAACTTGATTTTTGCTGAAGTTTGGATTTGGGTGCCATAAATACCTTGTTTCTTAACAGATGACCATTCCACTTTGAAATCAGGATCATACTCTACCAAAAGGTTCTGAAAGAGTTGGCAGAATTCGGTACGATAAACCTCTTTGTCTGAATCCAAAAGAGAAGCGATTAATAAATCACCAGAGGCGCCTGATGTAGTGGGATCTATTATTACTATGGACATAGTCAATTTCCCTTTGAAAGAAGGTGATTTTTCTTAAAATTTTAACTTTACTTATCGGAATTACCTTCCTTACTGTACAAATTTGTAAAAACTCCTCTTCAATTAAATTTAATACGATGTATAATCCTTTTAATTTGACGTCTAAAACGCTAGATATAAGAGATTGAAACCCCTCTCTATTATCGTAGAGGAAATCGTGCATGATAGGTGTTAGTATTACCACCAAAGAAGGGATATTACTTTTTTCTTATTATTTTGTCCCAGGATTTTCTAATGTTGACGAGGATTTACGTGCTGGTTTGATGACTGCAGTATTAAATGCAGTACAAAAAACTCAAAATGGAACTGGAATAAGAACTATTGATCAAGGGAAATACTTCGTTCATATTGTTGACGGGGAGTTTACTCATGGGATTTTCTTTAGTCATGAAAATGACTTAAAGGAGCAAAATTTTGCGAATAATACTCTCAAACATTTTGAAAAAACTTTTCATCACAAACTTGTCAAGGGTCTTTCTTTTGATAATAGTGAGTTTACAGGATTTAGGAACTATTTAAAACAAAAATATAACGCTTTAATTGCGATTGATGTTGTTGGACTCTCTAAAATCATAGAAATTATGGAAGAATCATTTTTTACAGATTATATCATCTTAGAAAAACCAAATCTCCACCAAGTCTTCACACATGCAAAACATAATTTCGTAAATCACTTAGCTTCAACGTGTAAGAGCCTTCTAGAGTCTAGTTTAAAAATAGGGTATGAAACTACCAAAATAGAATTTAATTTAGGGGATGAATATCTCATTTTTGTGACTAGTTTAACAAAATATGTTGTAATCCTGATAGTACAAACGAAGGATCGAAATAAAGTAGTAAAAGAAATTGCTCGTATTTATAATTCAATCGAATCATTTTTTACTAGGTACCTAAAACAACAAGTCAATTTCAACAATGTTTCAGTTTCATGTTGAGTGAAGAAATGCCCGAATTGCCTGAAATAGAAGCTATTCGTAAATATTTGTCATTAACTTTATCAAACCAAGTTATTATTGATATTAAGACATTAAAACACACTGTGATACGAAATTTATCTGCTTCTGACTTTGAAGACCTTTTATATTTAGCTACATTGAAGCAAATTGAAAGAATAGGTAAAATTCTAAGATTTATTTTACATAAACGTGAGTTAACTCTCAATATGTATATAGATCATGGTTTAACTGGGAGATTAGCTTGGTCTGCCTCAAAAAAGCTTCCAAAAAAAACTGTATTTTCAATGGTGTTTAAAGAAGGTAAAACATTAATTTATCATGATTCTCGGTTACATGGGGCCATATGGCTGTTTGTAAGTAAGAATAACGAACCGTGTGGATACCCAGAAAAAATTGATAGTTTTGGTCCCGATATTCTTCAAATTTCTAAAGAAGCTTTTATTAAACGATTAAAAAGATTTAATGGGGAAATTAAAGGGATCTTAACTAATCAAAAATTTGTTACAGGCATTGGAAATGCTTATGCAGATGAGATTATGTTTGAGGCAAAGATCCATCCTTTTGATAAACGGACTCAGCTTACTGAAGAGGAGAAATCAAAGATCTACTTCGCGTGTAAGAAAATACTAACAAATTCACTGGAAAAAATTAATCATATGCTTAGTGAAACACAAAAATTAAATAATCAGAAGTATTGGAGACAACACATCTTTCGTATTCATTTGAGAGGCAAACAACCCTGCCCTATCTGTAGTAACCCCATTTCAACGATTAAAGCAAAGAGATTTACTAATTTCTGCAGAAAATGTCAAAATCCTAGAAATAGGAGCTTTTTTTAATGAAAGTAGAAAGAAGGTTTTTGTTAAGGAACCTAACATATGATCCGAAAAATTCTATAGTTCGACCAAATCTCGTGAGATATGTCTCTAAACTAACAAAAATCTCTCTCATTTACCTCTATTGACCATAATTTGAAAATATTTCTGATGGGACAATCTTTGCTTGACTTTTTCTTTGAACCAAGGTCTGTGGCCATTATCGGAGCTTCTTCTGACGAAAAAAAATATGGTCGTCTCATTTTTAATCATTTTGTTGTACCTTTTCGCAATCGAATATACCCTATTAACCCAAATACTGCTGAAATTATGGGTATTAGCTGTTACTCTAGTGTTTTTGACCTTCCAGAAGTTCCTGATCTCGCTGTTGTGATTTTGCCAGCAAAATTAGCAATCAAAGCTGTTGCAGAAGCATCTAAACGGGGAATCCCTGCCATTGTCTGTATTACCGCGGGTTTTTCAGAAATTGGTAGAGATGACCTTCAAAAAGAATTGGTAAGTAATTTAGGCGATTCACGTTTGATTGGGCCTAATTGCCTTGGAATTATAGATACTAATACCCAAGTGAACACATTATTTCCAAATTTCGAATTACCGAAGAAAGGTCATGTTTCTTTGATCTCTCAATCTGGGTCTCTCGCAATAGATCTTCTTCTGGCGCTTCAGCAAAACAAGATCGGTTTAAGGAGATTTGTTTCATATGGAAATGGAGCAGATCTCAATGAAACTGATTTTATTCAATATTTCGGACAAGATCCCGAAACGAAGGTTATTGGAGCATATTTAGAAAATGTAAAAGCAGGGAGGAAGTTTATAAAAGTATCTAAAGCCGTCGCTCGGAAAAAAGCCATAGTTGCACTAAAATTACCTATGACTGAATTTGTCACGATGGCAGCTCGGAGTCATACTGGGGCTGTTGCTAGCACAATGGGCCTCTATAAAGAAATATTGCGCCAAGCTGGAATCATTCAGTGTGATAGCACTTCTCAATTCTTTAACTCAATAAAAGCTTTGTATACTCAACCTCCTGCATTTGGTAATCAGATAGCGATTGTGGGAAACACAGGAGGCCCCTTAGCGATGGCATTATATCGTATGAATCGATATAATCTAGAGTTAGGATCACTATCAACGGAATCAGTCACCGAAGTCAAGGAAGTTATTAAAGAACATGGTGTTCAGACTTCCCTCTCACGAGGAAAGGAGGATATTCCGCTAGCATTTCTTGATTTGACAGGAAGCGCAACAACTGAAGTTATCTCAGAAGTTACCAGGATCTTTTTAAAAGAAGAAAGTGTTTCTGGAATTATTGTTGTCCCAAGGTCTGACGCGCCTGTTGTTTCGAAAGATGCTCCTGCTCGAATTGCTTTAATCAAACAAGAATATAAACATAAACCCATCCTTGTTTATAATCTACCTGATCCTACTATAAACGCTGAATTTGAAAAATATGGAATTTCAGTTTTCAACACAGCAGAAGATGCGGTTGATGGTCTTTATGCTCTAGTAGAAAGGGGAAGAATCCTACAACAATATCTGCGCTAGGAGATTTACATGTGAGTATTATAGAGCCAGATAGTGAAAAACAGAAAAAGATACACGAACGTGTTCGGTCTCTGATTCTGCAATCAAGTGATAAAATCACTCAAAATATCCAAATCACAACTGGTCGAATCTCTGATACGCGTTTAAAAGAGATTCGCTCATATAAGGGGGCAGGAGGGAAAACATACGTCATCGAAGCAGCTCTCTCTACATCATTAGCTGGAGAAGTCGATGGAGGGATCGTAATAAAATTTGCCAACGATTTGGAAGCTGAAGTAGATAATGCTATGAAATTAGCTAGTTTACTTACTTCTCGTCAAACTGATTGGGAGAAATGGAAGAAAAATCATGAACCTTCCTCACGGATTCGTCGTTTTCCAGATAGATTATTTGCACCAGAGGTTATTCATGTAATTCCTGAAGTTAAAGCTTTGATTCTAGAATTCTTAAGTGGATTTGTTCCGCTACTTCAACTTACAGTTAAACAAGCTGACCGATGGGGATATGCTGGATATGCATTAGCCCGATTACATGGTTCTGAGCGACAAAAAATTAGTGTTCAGCTTTATAAACCTATTTTTAAGCTGTTAAAAACATGTATTGAGGAAAAATTCCTGAATTACTGGACTGAAATATTAGCACAATCATTAGGGGGTGTGGAATACATTCATGGAGACAGTCATTTGAGCAATATTCTCGTCTCTCCCAATGAAATTGCTTGGATAGATGCCATTTTACTTCCTCAACTTGATCGTATGGACGATGTAGGGTATATCCTTAGCCATGCAATTCAAGAAAACGTTGCAACAAACATTGGATTTGGTGTAGACGATTCAAAACTGATCAAATCAATAACAAGATCTTGGGTACCCCTCATTCTGACAACTTACAAACAAACTTATGATATTTCACAGTTATACTCCCGACTTCCCTTAGATTTTTTCATCGGATCTCATCTAATTATTCGTGCTGGACTATGGGAAAAAGAAATCGCAACTGTTCTTACCCGATTAGGACAAAAGTTCATTTACGAAATGCCAATATCTAATATGCTTCTGGAATAAGAACAAAAGAAAATTATTAGATATTCAAGAGTTCTAGGTTTACATGAACTTATTAATGAAATTACCTTAAAAGTAATTTTATTATAAGCAAATTAAACAACTAATTCGACATGGAAACAGCAAAAGACAGAAAAAAAATAGAAGATTTATTCTCTAAACACGGATTTGACGATTTTAAGTGGTTTAATCCAAAACAACAAATTGTCATCTCTCACTGGGTAAGGATGAAATGTATTTTTGGGTGTCCTGGGTATGGTCAGAACGCCACTTGTCCTCCTAACACCCCTTCAGTCTCAGACTGTGAAAAATTTTTTCAAGAGTACACCAAAGGAGTGATTTTTCACTTTGAAAAGGAGCTTGAAAACCCTGAAGATCGCCATGCCTGGTCTAGGGAGGTAAATTTGAAACTAGTCGAACTTGAAAGAGATGTTTTTCTTGCGGGAAATGTAAAAGTTTTTCTCCTCTTTATGGACAGTTGTGAAATCTGTAAGAATGAAAAATGTGTAAAGGTAAGAGAAGAGTGTAAACACCCGAAATTGGCCCGACCTACCCCAGAAGGGATGGCGATTGATGTATATACCACAGTAAGAAAATTAGGGTATCCAATTGAAGTACTTAAAGATTATACAGATATTATGAATCGTTATGCTTTTTTACTCGTGGAATAATGACTTAACACCTCCAAAAATGCATTTTTCTTAGTGTTTATACTTTAAGAATAAGGAAGTATGATGTCTTTGAAATTACGAATAGACGGGAAAACTGTAGATACCCCCGCAGTTTGGTGGGATGATGCTGCTAACGACGTTCGGATGATCAATCAAATAAAAATTCCATTTCAAGTGGAAGTACACAGTTGTTCAACTTATAGGGATACTGCTAAGGCAATAAAGGAAATGATTATTCGGGGAGCTCCTTCTATTGGAGCAGCAGCGGCTTACGGATTGGCTCAAGCTGTTCAAGAATTTTGGAATCAAGATGCATTTGTAGAACACATCAAAAGTGCCTATAACGAATTAATGGCAGCCCGACCTACTGCAGTTGATCTCAAAAATGGATTAGATTTCGTAAAAAAATATGATCAATTAAATCCAAAGGCCGCTCTTAATCGTGCTAAAATATTTGCTAATCGTATTGCAAACGAGGGACTAAAAATTGGTCAAATTGGTAAAGAATTAATAGTTTCTAACATGAATGTCCTCACTCATTGTCATACAGGTGCATTGGCTTTGGTTGACAATGGTAGTGCTCTTGCTCCACTTATTCAAGCTTGGGAAGAAGGAAAACGCTTTCACGTCTATGTTGATGAAACACGACCCAGAATTCAGGGTAGAATGACCGCATGGGAACTTAGTCAGTATGGGGTTGACCATACTGTGATATGTGATTCTGCAAGTGGTTTTTTCATGTCTCAGGGGAAAATTGATCTTATTATTCTTGGTGCTGATAGGGTGGTTAGAAACGGTGATATCGCAAACAAGATTGGTACTTATAATCTCGCAGTTCTTGCTAACCACCATAATATCCCATTTTATACGGCCTTTCCAACCTCTACTTTTGATTCATCTACACGAACAGGCAATGATATAATAATTGAGTACCGTGATGCTAATGAAGTAAAACAGGCCCTGGGGTATTCAAATACTCTTATGAAGAATCAAATTGTTTCATTATATGCCGAGGGGGAAGAATTTTCTAACCCTGCTTTTGATATAACCCCTAACAACCTCATAACAGGATACATCACTCCTTATGGAATTTTGAGTCAATCACAGCTTGAAAAGACATTTATAAATCGAACTTCTCAATAAAATATGAAGAAGGTTCATTACCAAGGTATATAATTGAAAAATTTCTCGATTTGTAACATGATAAAAAGGGTATACGATTTTGTACTATCAGACGATCTCTAGGTAATTTTTCAACGTTTTTCTGGTTCGAGTTTTCGGAAAGTTTAACTAGAATACTTTTAAACAAATAATACTGAATTTCAAATAAGAATCATTTTTTATAAGATAGGAATAGGAGAAACCAAGAAAGAAGCTTCAAGATAATGTGGTCTTAAAAACTCCTGATGGAAGTGAATAAATTGAAGGAAATTATTAATCAGATTCGCGCAGTTACAGCATTTTGTGGCCTAGAGATTGAAACCATAACGCCACGCAAAACATTTGTATTACTTGACCTCAAGTCTAAAGGACGATTTCGTAAGAAAAATTTCCATATGGGCGTTTCAAAGAGTCTCAATGGCATTCTAGCCGCTGAACGGGAATTAAGTAGACAATTCAAAGAAAATATAGTCATCCTTGATCCAGTGAATTTTCTCCCTCAACCAACATTTGACAATATTTCACTTTTTCATGATCTTGATTCACTTCAAGAATTTTTCAATGCATGAAGTTCAACTATCTTTTTAAAAACCAGTGTTCTTTTACTAGATGAGGGAATCTCAATGGTAAGAACACTTGCTCCTGAATTTCCCGAGTTAGACAAAATCAAAGGTTACTCTCTTCTAATTAAAGGACTTCCTGGCACAGGAAAATCGAGTTTGGCTTTAGATCTGGTGGCAACCCTTCCGAATTCTTTTTTTATCAGTACACGAATCAATCCCGAGATCATGATACAAGATTTTCCTTGGATATTAGAAGAAATTCCCCAAGACAGAATGTATCCCTTCTTTGTTGATGCTACCCGATCAAGAATCCAAACTTCTAGTGACCAGTTTCTAAAAATGAATTATGAAACAATGCCCGAATTTGTACAACAACTATTTGCTTTAGGAGCTGATTTACCAGAGAAGATTATCGTAATCGATAGTTGGAATGCCTTAACATTGAATTTATCTGAAAGCCAGATAAGTCATTGGGCATCTGCAATTATCCAACACTTAGGAACAGAAGCATCTAAAATCATTTTTGTTATAGAAGGAGTTCAACCTACGAGTTTAGATTGGATTGTCGACGGGATATCTGTTCTTAGCAAAAAAACAATCATATCTGAGCATGGTATTCCCCGACGGATTCGTGAATTAAGTTTCCAAAAAATGCGTGGAAGAGAAATACAAACCGAAACCTACCTTGCTTCTTTAGCTAATGGACGATTAACAACATTCTATCCTTTCAAATATCGTTTTCCAGCAATTATTCTCAAATCAGAGACCATGGGCGATCCTGATGATCATCATATCTCTACTGGATCAGCTGGTTTTGATGATCTCCTTGGTGGAGGTTTTGAAAGGGGTTCTTGGAATCTATTTGAAGTAACCACAACAATCGGTGAAGCTCTCGATATTGTATTTTTACCCTTAATCACTAATCATTTGAACAACAAAAGGCCAGCGATTACGATTTTCCGTGAGGGGGTGAGTTTTGACGCGAATCAACCTTACTTGGATATTTTTACAGGGAGTAAAAAATGGATCGAGCAAACTGTTAATATTGAAAGATATATCCCAGAAAATACATCAAATCGATTTGAACTACCAGAAAAGATTGAAAACTTACTAGAAATCCTTGAGACTTCTAAGCAGACTTTACGGAAGAAAATTGGGGGGCCATTCCTAGTTAATCTTGGATTGGACGCCCTAGAGAATAAGTACGGAATCCCAGCTCTTAATGAATTTATCGCAATCACAGTATCTAAAGCACGACTGGAAGGAGACATAATCGTAGGGTGGTTAAAAGAAAATCAGAAGTTCCGAGGAGGTACAACAGCTGCAACCTCACATTGGAAACTAGATTTAATTAATCGTGCATTAGTCCTAGAGGGGATTATCCCAGCCACAGAATATTATGCAATTTCACCAATATTATCTAAAGGGTATATTGATTATAAGTTAACACCAGTCGTTTAAGAAGATTTGATATATCCGTCTTTTTTTCATGAAGTGAAGTGATCCCATGGATTTTCCTGATTCTCGTGTGGTAAAAATTGTTAATCATTTAAAAAAGGAGTTAAAATCGGGGAAAACTTTTGATTTAACGTCAGAAATAGAAACGTTATCAATATTTCAAAGGATTCAAGTATTTTGTTTAATTCAGGAGTTGGAGATATCAACTTCTGAGATATTTCCTTTGGAAACAAGAATTTGGGAAGCGATTCATGCACTTTTTCGTAATGATTATACCGAAACATCAGTCCTCATAGAAAATTATGATAATACTCTTGAACTTGCTGAAATAGCTTTATTAACTCAATTGTTCGACTTAGAGGATTATAGGACTATTATCCGCTTTCTCTATACGAATGTGGAAGATTATTCCGATTCTTTGTTAAAATTAAATGTTAAACTTCTTCATTTTCTTCGGGTACGTAAAGTTGGAGTTCAAGCACTTCCCATCTTTAGTCATTTACTTCGATTTTTAGGAATTCCTTTAATGGCTACAGATGAGTTAAAAGTAG
Source organism: Candidatus Heimdallarchaeota archaeon (assembly GCA_020353515.1). Classification (GTDB taxonomy): domain Archaea; phylum Asgardarchaeota; class Heimdallarchaeia; order Hodarchaeales; family Hodarchaeaceae; genus Hodarchaeum. Next base: position 3,330,218 of record CP070695.1, on the reverse strand, counting down.
AATTGCTAGAATCTTTTCCAGAAGCAAAATCGGAAATTGATGCCTTTTTTGAACTTCCAATTACCACAATGCAACGATACCCAGAATATCTTGAAGAAATAGCAGAACAACTAAACTATGATATTAGTATTCCAATTCTAAAGAATTGGTTGGATCATGAGACCCTATTTAAGTTGGAACAAGCAAAAGTAAGTCATTTCATTGAATCTTGGAAACCAAGATCCCCAGAGACAGTTGACGAGCTAATTTCTATACTTAAGGATGAATTAGCTCATAATAATCTCACATCAATCCCACCTGTTTTCGATTCGTTTATTAAACCATTTACAACTACTTTGAAACCTCTTGAGGTAAAATCAAGTGATTTGAAACCAAATATTCCACCAGAAATAATCCAAACTTATGTAGAAAAGGTAGCATATCCAATTACAAGTCCTAAAGATGTCAAAATAAGAATTACGTTTTTGGGGGGCGCCCAGATTGGGACTATGGGAATCTTAATCTCCACTCCTCAATCTAATATCCTTATCGATTATGGAATGTCGGTTTCGAATTATCAAATTCCTTATTGGGATGATGCACTAAATTATTTAGATGCTATTCTAATAACACATGCTCATCTCGATCATATTGGAGCTGTCCCCTATCTTTATGCTCAAGGATATAATGGATATATCTTCGGAAGTGGAATGACAAAGAACTTAGCGAATTTTTTGCTTCATGACAATCTTGAATTAATGAAAAAAAATACCAGTAACACGATTCGAAAATCTGATCATAGGTTTAGATCACTCTCACAATCTGCTTACTTTTATCAGGTGCTTGATAGGTATATACCAATTAAAACAGGTGAGGAATATCAACTTACTCCAGATATCGTGATTAAATCTTTTCCTGCACACCATATCCAAGGATCTGTTGCTTATTCTGTTGAATGTGATGGGAAAAATGTGCTCTTCTCTGGAGATTTAAATTTAGATCCAATGGCACTTTTCAAGGAAAAATCTCCAAGTCTCCCTCTTAATGCTGATCTTACAATTGTTGACAGCACCTACTATGGCCAACCTGCTTTTAATCCAGCAAAAAGAGATGACCTTCTATTCCAAACCGTGAGAGAGGATGAGAAGGTAATAATCCCCGCTTTTAGTGTAGGTAGGGCGCAGGAAATTTTGATTAAGTTGGAAAAAGCAGGATTAACAAAAGAAAGAAAGATCAGTACACTCGGGATGGCTACGAAAGTAGCAAGAGTTTCGGGAGTGAAAACTAAGGCTCATTTGAGTGATCATCTCGTACAACCCTTTGAGGATAAAGTAGTTATAACTGGAGGTGGCATGTTAAGCGGGGGATATGCTCGGGAATTAGTTGAACAGACAAAGGAGGATCCAAATACTACAATCATTCTATGTGGGTTTCTAGCCAAAAATACACTAGGAAATCGTCTCCTACATAACTTAGAACCATCCTACAAACAAAAAGTAGTGTTTACTCGATTTAGTGGACATTCATCAAGTAAAACACTGTCTAAATTCTTAAATTCAGTTAAAGGTCAAAAAGCACTTGTTCATCTAGGTTCTCTAACTACAGATCCTTTCATATCCGAGAAAATCCGTAACTCAGATGATTTCACTCATTCAGAATATTATATTCCAACCTTGGGATCTGTTTTAGAAATTTAAAGAGATTTCAATAATGATCTGGTCGTCTGTGTTCCAGGGAGGGGAGCACAGATCGAACCTTATTTAACACTGATGGATCGAGTTGCGCTGTAAGAACTTCTTCCTGGTCTGTTCCTTCTATGAGAATATTCCCACTAGGGTCATAGATAACTGAATGACCAAAATATTGGAAGTTGCGGTCACTACCTACACGGTTTACTCCACATACGAAAAGTTGATTTTCAATTGCTCGTGCTTGAAGTAATCTTGTCCAAACTTCATATTTCGGATGGGGAAATTCAGCAAGATACGCTAAAATATCTGCATTTCCATTCAAGGTCACACGACGACTCAGTTCTGGAAATCTCAAGTCATAACAAATTAGTAGACCTAAATTTCCGCTCTTTGTTTTGAAAGAAAGTTTTTCCTGAAGAAATCCGCCAATTGAGAAGATCTCTGGTTCATTCATAGGTGGAAACAGATGAATTTTTCGATATTTACCTAAAAAAAATCCTGTATCATCAATGACTACAGCTGTATTGTAATAATTTTTTCTTTCTACTTCAATAAAGCTCGCAACGATGACTGCTGAGAATTCTTTAGCCATTTGTTGAAGAAAAGAGGTAGTTCTCCCATCAGGAATTTGTTCTGCATGTTTCTGAACATTATCAAGATCATAACCAGTGGAAAATAGCTCAGGCAAACAAATAATATGCGGGAGCTCAGGAAGGGCTTGAGAAAATGCCTTTTCTATTAGTAAATTTCCTTTCTTGTGATTGGCCTTCTTTTCTCCAAATTCGATATCCATCTGAATTAGCGAAACTTGCGTTGGCTTCATAAATGAACCAAACTTATTCAAAGGATTCGTCTTCATCAGTCATTACTAATGCAAGACGTTTATTTGTATAGAAGTAAATAAGAATGAAAATAATTACAGCTCCGACAATAGAGGCTAAGATTTCCATAGATGCAGCAAAAAAATCCTCATATTCGAATTCTGCTTGAAATAAAAAGATTAAAAAGTCCCAAACTCCATGTATTGCTACTGGGAGGATTAAATTATATTTTGTAGTTTTGAATGCATAGGAAAAGGTCAAACCGATTGCAAATGCACTGAAAAGAATCGCAAACATATCTTCCAAGTCTCCTCCAGGAGCTAATAGAAAAAAGTGGAGCAAACCAAATAATAAGGCTGAAACTACAGCTGCAAATAAGAATGAGTATTGAGTTTCTAAGATAGTTTGAAGATAACCTCGGAATAGAATCTCTTCTCCGAGCGCGATGCAAAATATCGTTACAATAAAAGTCAAGATTATACCAATTGGATCAAGAAGTAATGCAGGGTTCTCAACAATCTCACTTGGAATAATTATAATATCAAAAAACCACTCAATTAATACAGTAGGAATAAGTCCAGCAATTGTAATTGGAATACTAACGAGGATCCATTCCCATCCTAATTCTCTATTCCATGAGAAACCTGCAGAATCCAGTTTTTGTCTATCGAATTGTAGAAAAACGTAGACTAGGCCTATACCAACAACCCCATTTATTGCACGAACAATATTAATCTCTAAGATTGAGGGGAAAGGATTGCCATTATTTAAGATTTCTCGGGCTATCCGTAATGCAAATATTTGAAAACTGAAGATTAAAATTACACAGATAGCGAAAAAGAGAATGACTCGGGTCCATAAGTCTTGAACTGAAAGCTTTTTCATGAGTAAACTCCTCTGAAAACAGTCTAAATCTTTTTCATGATCATGAGAATTGAAAAGAACCAGATCAATAGACAGATACAAAGAATTATGACTTATGCATGACAGAATCGAATATATTTTAAAATGATTTTCATATAATGTTCCTTAGTGAGAAGTTGTGGTTGTCCCGTTCTTACCTTTTGTTGGACTAACAGTTTTTGCTTTGGTGAGACAGGTCGTTACAGATTATACTGCGAATATGGCAAAGAAAAAGCTGGCAAAATCTTTCCTAATTGACAGATTAGATAGTAAAATGGAGAAAAAATTCGGTAAAGATTTTCTCAAAAAGAAATTAAGTCCAGATAATTTAGAAGAAGTTCGCAAGATAATCCATGAAGAATTAGCTGCTTATTCTCCTCGTAAAGACTTAGATCAGTTGATTATTAATAGTGCTCAAAAATTGAGTAATGAGCATCAACAGATATTAACTAAATTAGATAATGTTGAGTCTCTTCTTCAAAAAATTTCGATTCCTCTCGCTTATAGTCTCGCTAAAGAGAGTCAAGAAGAGATCCCAGAGGAGTTATTGATTGGAATCATAGAGGGAAGTCTTCAAGGCCACGGATCATCTCAACAAGTTTTATCTGAGCTCACAGTCGAGGATCAAGTGCCAACAACCGTTTATAGCGTACTAAAGGAATTTGAATTCATAAAGAGAGTCGATGCAGTAGGAAAAAACGAAATAACTCAGTTAGTAAAGAAGTTTACAAATACACGTGAGGAAATTAATGATTTAAGCACATTAATGGATCTCTCAACCTTATTAATAGGGCCAAACGAAGAATTAGAAAATTTAGTCTCGGAATTTGTCTTTAAAATGATTCAAGAAGGAATAGACTCGTCCATTATAGAAGATTCCGTGATCTCTTTTTGTTTTCTTGTACATCGTTTAGGGAAGCTTGATCTTCTATCAGAGAGTGATCGTCTGGTATTAGGATCGTTTTTACGAAAAAATGTTCAAAAGATAGAAGACCCTACTCGTATGCTCGAGGCATATTTTCTCCTTTCTGCTCTAGATGATGCCGACGATATCAATACAACCTTCATAAAGGAGATATTAGAAAGGCATCAAGAGCAAGGAATCAGTTCAATTAAGGAAATGTCAGGACAGTTACGGGTAGATGGAAGGTTGGCACGATTTTTAAAGCGCATAGGTTTCAAAACCTCCAAACCCGAGGCGTCTCTTCGTAACATAAAGCTGTTAATACGAAAATTAGATAAGAGAAAGTTTATAAGAAGCACTCAATTGTTGAAACATCAATTAGATAGATTGATAACCGAATTTAACTTATTAATCACATTTTTTGAGAAAAAAGAATCTACCCAAATTGACCTTACTGAAATTGTTGAACTTATTCAGGTTCTTTTAGAGATTCTAAATCGCCCTAGAGTTTTCGAGTTAGATTTAGAAACCAAGAAACGCGTTATTGAATTGATGGATGCTGCGTACTACCTCTATGATCTAATTGCTATTCGTAATTCATGGAATTTGATAAATAATTTTCAATTAGATGTTAAATCGTTATATTCACCCACAATCGGTAGTTATGAGCGAATAACAACAGATCAAGCGTCGTTTAACCGTGCACTTGCTGATTTTTCGCGTAAAAGGCTCAGAAGGATCGAAAGAGACTTACCCAGTCCTCCACGAAAAGATGATAAAATAAAGAAAAGGATAAACTAACAAAAAGAAAAATATTTCTTGAAGATGATTAGAAGCTTCATTTTTGTACTTTTAATTGGACGTGAATTGAAATTATTTCCCTTTATGTCATAAAAAAGGAGATAGATATTCCAATCATAGATTGGTGGAATTTTTAAGGTATTCTGTACATCAAAGATTTGATTCCATAATCGAATAAATTAATTGCAAACATTTTTAATTGATCTTGTATGATTATAGTTTTAGCAACAGAAAGGTGAATCAGAACTAGAAGAAAATTGAGGCAACTTATTAACGATATATTAAGTATATGAGAGCTTAGAATAATCAATCGTTATATCCATCAAGATTACGTAGTTCAATCTGGTGTAAGTATGCTCTTTGAAGGGATAATACTAACAGTAATGGCGGACACAGGGCCAATGACTGAGATTAACCTCTCAAAACTAGATGATACCAGTGCAATGAAATTAAGCATCAGTCTTATGACAGCGCTCGGTCTAGGTGAGAGTCAAGATCAATTAAATCAACTTCATGGTTCCTTTCCAGTACCAGGTCGTAAGGAATTAGCTTTAGCCTATCCGTTCCTCGTTTCTGCTATTTCATCTGCGGATCCTCGCATTCAAGCCGCTGGCCGGTACTGTACTCTTTTTCTTCTGTTTACCCGTGAAACAAAGCAGAGAGTACTAGCAAGTTATGAAGTAATTGAACAAGTAATCACAAGAACTCTCAAATCCGTAAAAATGCAAGATGATCTGTCAGCTGAGTTCATTAAAGAATTTTATACGAATATTGAAAGTGTTGTCGCCACCAGGGAAGGTGCAAGCACTCCACAGGCAATTAAACGATCTACAGCTGATCTAGAACGACTAAAAGTCGTTCATGATCGTTCTCAAATTCTTTCAGCAATAATTCGTGATATTACACAAGTTCAAACATCCATGGAAAAAATATTAGATGAATTAATGGTATTTACAGATACCCCCATACTAGAGGGAGCTTTCTATATGCGTCCTACTATAAAAGCAGAGGACTTCATCAAAATTTTACCACAAATTTCTAGATATGAGAAGATTCTTGCACGTTTAGATGGGGAAGATAAAGAGACTGTACGAGAAATCGTGGAGCCTTCCATTTTGGTAAGGATTGGTAATCTTTTTTATTGGAAAGCTCTCAGTTCAAAGCAAACACTTGAATACGAAAAAGCTATAGAATTCTATATCCGAGCAAACCAGCTCCGAGATGATTCTGTGCTCTGGTTGACTATTGGTTCCATTTATAAAAAAATTGATAGAGAAGGAGAAGCAAAGAGTTGGATCGAGGGTGGTTTCTCACGAATGAGAAAAAGAAAAGAGTCAATAAGGATATCTAGAAACATGCTTTTTGGAGATGTTCGTTAAACTCCCTCCCTGATATCGTTTAACTTGAATTAACTTCGTTTTCGTTTTTGCTTCTCAGGATTAGGATTACCTTCGGTTAATTTTCCTGTTAATCCCACTTCTTTAGCTAGTTCCATGAATGGGAGAATCATTTGGGCCACTGATTTATAGGCATCTTGACCTTCTCCTAATAGTATCATTCGATCTACGTTAATATTTTTAAAGACTTCAGGAAGCATATCTAACGTCCTTAACTGGATGTACTTCTCATCAGCTTGACTTAACGCTTTTGCTTGTTCAAGAATACCTTTGGCTAAAGCAACTTGAGTTTGGGTTATTTTAGCTGCTTCACCTTCCGCTTCAGCAAGTAATTGATCTTTACGTGCTTCTGCCTGTTGACGGATACGTTCTGCTTCGACTCCTACTTCTTGTGTGACACGTAAGAATTTCTCTGCTTCTGCCTCGATTTGTTTTTGCCTTCTCTCTGTTTCCGCTGCAATTATTGCTCGTTCTTGTTCTAATTGAGCAATTTGTATTTCTCTGTTCTTGGCTTTCGATTCAATGGAAAGTTTTACCTCCTGATCTGACATCCCTGTTTTTTGGCGTACATCGAGATTACGAAGTTGAACGAGTTCTTCCATTTCAGCTTGCCGAAGTTGCGCGTTTTGGGCCTCTTCGATCTTTTTCACAGCTTCTAGATTATCCTTAAGTCGTTCATCAAGAACCTCAACATCTCGAATTTCAATAGATTCAATTGTAACACCCCAATCTCCAGCAAGAGCATGGAGTTCCGTTGTTACATTCTTAATAATCTCTGCACGATTCCGAATAATCTGCTCTATTTTCATATTTGCACATGTTGTTCGAATGATTGCCTCGGTGGCATTTTTGATTGCTTTTTCAACATAATCTGTTCGTGCAGGGTTCCAACTAACTTTTGAAAAGGAGATCTCGGGATTTGTAACTCTCCAATATACGAATGCGGTTAATGCAACATCTTGATATTCGTAAGAGACAACTTTTTCACGAGCTTCTAATAGGGTTTGTTGAACAGTAGTAGGAATAACTACTACTTCATCAAAGACAGGCCAAAGGATTACTGTCCCACCTGTACCAGCTCGTTTAACTTGTCCACGTCGGAAATGAATCACATATTCATTGGTTTTAAATTTCTTAAAGCGAGAGATATAGAATATAATAAAGAATAGAAACAATAAAAACAAAAAAACGAATGCGATTCCGATATAAGGTATTAATTGAGGAAAATAAAGCATGATAACTATCGCTACAATAACAAAACTAATAAACAAACCGCCAATATATATTAATTCTTTTTTCACTTTTTTCACCTACAATTCATTTTGAATTGATTTTACTCCCATTTTACGGTACCTTCAGGAATATGTTTTTTTTCTGTTTCTGTCGAAGACCACTCATCGATTATTAGTGTGTTTCCCTGGACTTCAATAACATAAGCTGTCATACCTCTGGCAATAGCTCCAAATTTAGTTTTGGCAGCCATTTTGACAGGTCCATGAATTGAGGAGGTTTCAATCACCACAAGACCCCCCTTTTCATCAACAGTTGTCAGTGTTTTGACGGGATCATCAGCCTTTATTGTTTCTAAGGCGGTCTCATAAATTTCTGCGACAGCAATTTTCTCCCAGATCTTAGAAACAGCATAAGTGGTACCAAAAGGTAATCCAAAGATGATTACGATCAAAATGAGGGGATGAATAGCAGCCTCTATTAGAACTGTACCTGAACCCCCAAAGGTTATCATAAACGTACCTAATAAGAGCATTAATGGCGCTGGAGTGTCTACACCATGATCATCTATACCTAGATGCTTGTCAACTCCAACGCTAGCATCATGGTCAATATCTAGATCAGTATCAATGTCCGCGTCAACATCTACAGACACATCATGATCTAAAGAAAATTCTTTATCTAAAGATATCCCATGGTCTAGAGATACATCATGATCTAAAGAGAAGTCCTTGTCTAAAGATATCCCATGATCTAGAGATACATCATGGTCTAAAGAGAAGTCCTTATCCAAAGAAATTCCATGATCTACAGACACATCATGATCAAGAGAAACATCATGATCAAAATCATGATCTACATCAGGTCCATGTTGGAATAGATGACTCCCTTGAAGGATGAGTGTTAAGAAGAAAATAATTAATCCAGATATTAGACTACCCCAACAGATCTGTTGGAGAATTACCAGAAAAAGATCTAATTCTATCTGTGCCATGATGTTCACTTACTTTTAGATCAGACTCCTTATTATATTTTTACTTTGCAGAACTTTGCTTAGTAACTTCATATCCATAAAGGATTAATGATCACTACACACCCTTTGTTTGTTACTACTATGCAATTAACACCTAGAATCGATGTTATTGCAGAAATTGAGGGAGATTACAAAGTATATTAATAGTAAATGTATATTGAAGCTTCTAGTGAGAATTAATGTATATGAAGTATTCTATGCTTCAATCCAAAATCATAGATTTTTGATTTTTTTCAAAATTTTAAGCATGATTAACCTCTTTTTAACAAAAATTCCATCATCGAATTCAAATTCTTGAATGTGAACAAATTGACTCTGTGAATAGAGAATGGGTAATTTCATTTCTTCACCCATATGATGACTACAGGTTGAACCCATATAGGTCGTATGTATGAGCAAACCTTTATTTATCCCTCACGAATGGTTATTTTTAGGAGCATATAAGGAACTCCCATTTGTGGAGATCCCAGAATGATTTTCCTCCCGTCCTAACTCAGTAGACTATTAGTAAAGGGCTAATCCTCAGCTCAGAAAAATAACATTGTGATTTTTATGTTTAAAAGGATTCTCATCGCTAATAGAGGAGAGATTGCCAGTCGAGTTATTGGCTCAGCTCAAGAGATGGGAATTGAAACCGTTGCTATCTATTCTGATGTTGATGAGGATGCTGTTCAGGTTCACGCAGCGGATTTTGCTTATCCACTTGGAGATCCTACGCCATCTGAAAGTTACTTGAATATGAAAAAAATTATCAGTATTGCTCTCGAGAGTGGATCAGAAGCCATCCATCCTGGTTATGGTTTTTTGTCGGAAAATGCCGAATTTGCCAAGAAAGTAATTGATGCTGGATTAATTTGGATTGGCCCAACCCCACACGCTCTTCATGCTGTAGGCGATAAGATTCAAGCTAAAACAACAATGGAAGCGGCAAATATTCCGGTGATTCCAGGCTATCATGGAGGATCTCGGAATAAGAAGTTTCTCTTAAAAAAAGCTGAGGAGATTGGCTTTCCTCTACTTATTAAAGCCACTGCAGGTGGTGGGGGACGGGGAATGCGAATTGTCAACACCAAGGAAGAGTTTTTTTCTTCGTATGATAGTGCACGCCGAGAAGCTGAAGCTGCTTTCGGAAATGGGGATGTATTTCTCGAAAAATACTTTGAACATATACGGCATATCGAGTTTCAAATAGTAGGAGATCATTATGGGAATATTATTCACTTAAATGAACGGGAGTGCTCAATCCAAAGGCGTCATCAGAAAATCATTGAAGAGACCCCTTCAATGGCGTTAGATGACGATTTGAGGAAGCGAATGGGAGAAGTAGCGATTGCAGCTGCTCGTGCAGTAAACTATACCAATGCTGGTTCTGTGGAATTCATTCTTGATCAGGAAAACAACTTTTACTTCATGGAAATTAATGCCCGATTACAAGTGGAACACGCAATTACTGAAGCTACAACAGGAATCGATCTTGTGAAATGGCAGATTAAAATTGCTGCCGGTCAAGAGATTACACTAAAACAAGAGGAAGTTTTGAGCAGGGGTCACTCATTAGAATTCAGGATTTATGCTGAAAATCCAGAAAAACAGTTTATGCCCACTGCAGGGAAAATTCATCAGATGCAATTTCCTGTAGGTGTAAACATCCGCACTGATTTAGGGATTCCTACTTCAGGAGGGGAAGTTTCGACTTTTTATGACCCTATGATAGCAAAATTGATTGTTCACTCAGAAAATCGAGAAGAAGCAATTCAAAAAATGCGTTGGGCGTTACGCAATTACACTGCTCAAGGTGTAAAGACGAATATCCCCTTCTTAAAAGAGGTTCTCAATCACCCCGACTTTCTTTCTGGTGATACACATACAGATTTTATTGATGCTCATTTTTACAAGTGGAAAGAACTTAAAGAAACTCCAAATGAAGTCTTATTAGCAGCAGCCCTTTTTGAGGTTATGGAACCTTTCATGACTACGAATAATACAGCTGATTCATCTTCAGTTCTAAATGGTATTGATCAGCACACATCGGTAATCTGGAGAAGAGTGGGAACATGGGGTCGGGAAAGCCTTGATGTCATCTCAGACAAAATTACTGGCACCTTAGGTAAAGGGAAGAAGGCTATCAAGAAGATTATTCCCGCTAAAGGTAAAGATATTGGATCCTCATTCCTCCCTGATTCAGATCCTTTTTCTCCATGGAAAAGACTAGGCTCATGGAAACTTAACGAGAATGAAAAGTAGGAGCAAGCATGAGCGAAGTTTTTAATTTTGATGACGGTAAACAGCGATTTGAAGTTCGTCTCCGACGGAATGACGATGATTCCTATGTCATTGTAATAAATAGGAAGGATAAAGAGGAACAGGAACTTCAAGTCAGCGCAAAAATCCTTGGAACGGGTCAATTTCAGTTTACATTAGAAAATATCATTTACAAATGTTCTGTTGCAAAAGATGGTGATATCAGATTCATTCATCTAGATGGCGAAGATTACGAAATAAAAAGAGTAGGTGAAGCTGAGGAAGAATTTGGTGAAGCAGAAGAAGATCTAGGGAGTTTATCTAGTCCGATGCCAGGTAGAATTGTAAAATTATTGGTTAAACCTGGAGATCGTGTGAAAAAAGGTCAAGATCTAATTATCATAGAAGCAATGAAGATGGAGAATAAGATTGCTTCACCTTTTGATGGAATAGTAAAGACCGTTTTTTTTCCTGAAGGGGATCAAATTGAGGCCAATGTTCCACTAATCGAAATTGATGAAGATATCGGCAATTCAGAAGAAAATAAGGGTGAGATTGAAGATTAAAAGCAATTACGTTAAGGAAAAAACCTTAGTTTTTTTGTGAATCCGTAACAGCCTTAGAATTTCTTTTGGTTTTAATAATACTGATTTCACTAGAAAGAAATATTAAAGATATAACTTTCAGAAACGCTTTATAGTAAATCACTTTTTTCTTTTCGAATGCTCCTCTATGGATGGTTCTCCCATGGTAGTAATAAAAAGTAAAGTTGATGTTAATTCAAAGGAGTTCAAAGAAAATTATGAGCATTATCAAAAAATGCTTCAAAAGCTTCGTGAGATTCGTGATGAGGTAAAAGCAGGAAACCCAAAGGCGATTGAGAAGCATCTTCAAAGAGGAAAAATCCTTGCTCGAAAACGAATTGAGATGATTCTTGATCCTGACACTCCTTTTATGGAATTAAGTCCACTCGCAGCGTATAATATGTATGATAATGCCTGTCCTTATGCTGGGATCGTCACTGGTATTGGTTTAGTAGGGGGTCGTGAAATGATGTTTATTGCGAACGATGCGACTATTAAAGGCGGAACCTATCATCCTATGACTGTGAAAAAGCATTTACGGGCTCAAGAAATAGCAGAACAAAATCGATTACCATGTATTTATTTAGTTGATTCTGGTGGTGCATTTCTCCCTCTACAGGCTGATGTCTTCCCTGATAAAGAACATTTCGGTAGAATTTTCTACAATCAAGCCCAAATGTCAGCAAAAAAGATACCACAAATAAGTGCTGTGATGGGATCATGTACTGCTGGTGGTGCATATGTACCTGCAATGTCTGATGAAACAGTTATAGTAAAAGATACTGGAACGATCTTTTTAGGAGGCCCTCCTCTTGTAAAAGCTGCTACAGGAGAAGAAATATCAGCAAATGATTTGGGAGGAGCAGACGTTCACTGTCGTACTTCTGGAGTCTCTGATCATTATGCTTTAAATGATGAACATGCTATCCGTCTCACTCGTGATATAATTGAACATCTTAATTTACCACCCAAGACAATTCTTGATATTCGTCCTCCTGAAGATCCTTTGAACCCAATAGATGAAATTTATGGAATTCTCCCAAAGGATCCCAAAATAGCTTATGATGTTCATGAAATTATTACCCGTGTCGTTGATGGTTCAAGCTTTCATGAATTTAAGTCTCTTTATGGAACAACATTAGTTTGTGGTTTTGCACGAATTATGGGTTATCCTGTCGGTATTCTTGCAAATAATGGTGTATTATTCTCTGAAAGCGCGTTAAAAGGAACCCATTTCATTAATCTTTGTTCTCAAAGAAAGATCCCATTAATTTTTCTTCAAAACATCACAGGGTTCATGGTGGGTAGTAATGCAGAGGCGGGAGGAATTGCAAAAGATGGTGCAAAAATGGTTATGGCCGTAAGTAATGCTCATGTGCCAAAAATCACAATTATTATTGGGGGCAGCTTTGGAGCAGGAAACTATGGAATGGCAGGTAGAGCTTATTCCCCACGTTTTCTCTTTATGTGGCCTAATGCGCGAATATCAGTTATGGGTGGTGAACAGGCAGCAAATGTCTTGGCAACTGTTAAAGAAGCCCAATATAAAGCCCAAGGTAAGGATCTTTCCCAAGAAGAACGACAGAAGATCATGGAACCCATTCTTGCGAAATATGAACAAGAAGGATCAGCTTACTATTCTACAGCTCGATTATGGGATGATGGAATTATCGATCCTGCTGACACAAGAATTGTGCTAGCTTTATGTATTTCTGCAACATTAAATGCACCAATTCCTGATACAAACTTTGGTGTCTTTAGAATGTAATTATTGAAAAAGGAGGATCCTACATTGAAATCATATGAAACAATTCTCAGAGAAGACATCGGTCATACTGCATTTGTAACATTAAACCGCCCAGAAGTTCATAACGCGTTTAATCCCTTAATGATTGAGGAATTAACCACTATATTCAAATATTTAGGTAATGATGCGACAGTTAGAGCTATTTTACTAACAGGTAAAGGAAAATCATTTTCAGCAGGAGCCGACATAAAATATATGCAAAAAAGCAAAGATTTTAGCTATGAGGAGAATCTTGACGACGCTAATCGTTTAGAACTACTATTCAATACAATTTACCTTACTCCAAAGCCAGTAATTGGACGAATTAATGGTGCAGCTTTTGGAGGTGGCATTGGGTTAATATCAGTATGTGATATAGTTGTTTCAGTAAAAACTGCAAAAATGGCATTCTCAGAAGTCAATCTTGGAATTTTACCTGCTGTAATAAGTCCATATGTCATATCAAAGATCGGTTTTTCAAACGCTGCTCGATTTTTTCTGAGTGGTGAGCGTTTTGATGCCATCAAAGCTCATAGTATTGGTTTAATTCACGAACTTGCCAATGATGAGTCTGAGTTGGATCAGAAGGTTGCAGATCTTCTGGATCAAATATTATCAAGTAGTCCTGCTGCAATGGCGAATATTAAACAATTATTAGCAAGGAATCGTGATACAGAATTTCAAGAATTACGAAAATATTGTATTTCACAAATTGCAGAACTCAGGACTTCTGATGAAGGAAAAGAAGGATTAAAAGCATTCCTAGAGAAGCGGCCTGCAAAATGGAACTTCTCACCTTGGAAAGGGAGAGATAAAAAAGAAGTCTAAGTGATTAAATGGTTTGAAAGCAAAAATGCCTTCCTCAAGTGATTTCAATTATTACAAACCAACAAAACCTGATACTCCAAATCTTGTTTTTATTCATGGTGCTGGTGGAGATAAAACTCAATGGGAGAAACAAAGGATTTTTTTTCAACAGTACGGATGGGGAGTAATCTCTCTTAGTCTCCCTAGTCACGGGCAAAGCCCTCACGCTGTATCATTGAGTTTGGACAATTATGTGGAAACTGTTTACGAAATACTAATCAATCAAAATTTAGAGAATGTTGTCTTAATTGGTCATTCAATGGGTGGAGCAATAGCACTTCAATTCACTTTAAAATATCCAGGATCAATAATAGACAAACTAATTTTGATTGGCACAGGTGCAAAATTAAAAGTAGCTCCAACTTTCTTTGATGCGATAGAAACGGATTTTGATCGTTTTTTAGAACTCTTAGGAAGGTTTGCGTTTCACGAAAAAACCATAGCTCAGATTAAACTTGAGAATGAAAAGGCACTAAGAAGGAATGGGGGAGCAATTATCCTTCAAGATTTTAAAATTTGTGATTCTTTTGATATTCGTTTAGATCTACACAAAATCACCAAACAAACGCTGATCATTGTGGGTCAAGACGATCAGATGACACCTGTAAAGTATTCAACGTTTTTACACGAAAACATTAAGAACTCTCAACTTAGTATAATTCCTGAAGCAGGACATTATGTGTTTCAAGAGAAACCTCTTGTTGTTAATACCGAAATACACAAATTCTTGTCATAATAATAGGTGGCTAAAACGTGCGTGATCAGACTATAACCGAAAAATTAGGTTTTTCTCCAACTGATAAAGTTGTTATTTTTCACATGGATGACGTGGGCTTCTCACATGCGTCAAATATCGCCTCTTTTGAATGTTTAGATTTTGGAGTTGCTACTTGTGGTTCTGTTATCGTTCCATCTCCTTGGTTTTTAGAAACAGCATCCATTTGCAGAAATAATCCAAAATATGACATGGGAGTTCATCTCACACTTACATGTGAATATAATCTTTATCGTTGGCGAGCATTGAGCACTGTTGACCAAGATACAGGATTATTAGATGATGAAGGATGTTTATGGAGAACTGCAGAAGAAGCTATTATGTATGTAACACCTGAAGCAGCTGAACAGGAGATGCGGACACAAATTCAGCGAGCTTTGGATCATGGAATTGATGTTACTCACATTGATACTCATATGGGAACAGTTTTGGATCCTAAGTTCATACAGGCATATCTGAAACTAGCTTCCGAATTTAAAATTCCAGCTTTCATACCTCGTTTATCACGGGAAGAAATCGTTGAACTGGGTTTTGCTGAATATGCGGATATGTATCTGGGGCTCCTTCCTGAACTTGAAGCAAGTGGAACGGTATTGCTAGATCAGATTATCATCAATACTGGCGGAGAACAACCTGACAAGGTACAATACTATTGTGATAGGATGGCTGAGATTAAACCTGGATTAACCCACTTTCTATTTCATCCTGCTAAAATGAGTTCTGAACTTGAAAGTATCACCCCTGATTCTGGAGTATGGCGAGATCAAGACTATATGGCTTTCACTGATAAACGTATCAAGAAGTACATCAAAGACCATAATTTGAAGCTTATTGGGTACAGAAAGATACGTGATTATTTGAAGAAAAATGTGTACATATGATAAAGTAAGAATATTTGTGATATAAATGAAATATAACATTGCTGCTGCTCAAATACAGTCACACCAAGCAGATCCTGATTTCAATTTGAAAAAAATAGCATCTATTTGTCAAAAAAAAGAAGTGGCCACTGATCCAAATACGATTGTAGTTTTCCCCGAACTTGCAGTTACAGGTTATCTCATGCATGATGATGTATTCAATTTAGCAGAGGAGATTCCTACAGGCCCACTTAGCCAGAAGATAGCAAAAATAGCTAAAACAAGTAACTGTTATCTTATTGTAGGAATACCAGAAAAATCTGTTCCTGGTGTATTATATAATACAGCTGCATTCTTTGGGCCAGAAGGATTCTTAGGAAAAGGCAGGAAAATATTCATCCCTAATCATTCTGTCTTTAATGAGAGACGATATTTTAGAAGTGCAACCACAATCGATGTTGTTGAAAGTCCATTTGGAAAAATTGGATTGCAAATTTGTTATGATCTATTTAGTCCAGAAATTACACGTGCTCACGCTTTATTAGGAGCGCACACAAGTATTTGTATTTCTGCCTCACCTGGAGTACGAAGGCAATATTTTGAATCGTTTTTACCAACTCGGGCAATGGAAAACACAATTAATGTGGTATATGTCAACCAGTCAGGAATCCAAGATGATTTGATATTCTGGGGAGGCTCAGAAATTCGCAATGCAACAGGTAAACAAATCCTAAAACTCAAGTATGATGAACCTGATTTTGGGATTGCACAATTAGATACTGATATACGTACATCTAGGCCTTTTGTTCCTACTCTTAGAGATGTACCACCATGGATTTATTCAAAGTTAGGAGACGAAAGTCAGGAACTCTAGTAATGGAGATTAGATGAATGAATAAAATTCCTCCAATTGATGCTCCCCATACAATAAGACTAATTGAAGATTTTATTAGGACTCGCGTAACTGAATCGGGTACGAAAGGAGTAATAATCGGATTAAGTGGTGGAATTGATTCTGCAGTAGTCGCTTCGATCGCTGTTCGTGCTTTAAAACCAAAAAACGTTCTTACTTTTTTTTTACCCAGTGCAACAACGCCAAGTTCTGATATAGGAGATGTCAAATCACTATGCTCTCAATTAGGGGTAAAATTAACGGAAATTAATATTCAAAAACTGATCGATAGATTTTCTGAAGAAGTACAAGAGAAAGAGGATTCATCAATATTAAGATGGGCTAACTTTAAACCCCGTATTCGTCAAGCAATTTTTTATTTCTATGCAAATAGATTCAATTATCTAGTGTGTGGAGCTGGAAATAAAAGTGAGATAATGATTGGTTATTTCACAAAGTTTGGGGATGGTGCTGTTGATATACTACCCATTGGAGACGTTTATAAAACCCATGTGATGCAATTAGGAAAATATTTGAATATACCAGATTGTATTCTTACTAAAGCACCGTCAGCAGGATTATGGGAGGGACAAACTGACGAAGCAGAGATAGGTATGTCTTATCTACAACTTGATAATATTCTATATGGATTGGAACGGTTTCAAACTGAGGTAGAAGTCGCTGACTATCTTCAGATTCCCATCACAGAGGTAAAAAGAGTACGATCAATGCTATATCAAAGTGAACATAAACGACGAGGCCCACTTATTTTCAAGCTAGGAATAAGAACACCAAATATTGACTGGCGAATCCCCTTAGTTAAACCAAGCGATGTTTAATCAACGCTTGCCCTGATCCGCATTAGCCCAACACCAATATTTTTTTGCTTTTGAATTCTAAAATTACCTATTTCCTTTGTATTTGAAACATGAGGTCCAGTGCAAACTTCTTTGGAAAAATTTCCAACAGAGTACACAGAGACTTTACCTTTGTATCGTTCCTCAAAAAATCCAAGAGCTCCCTGCTTTTTTGCTTCTTGAGGTGTCATTATCTCTTTACTTACAGGAAGTGCCTCCTTGATCTTTTGGTTTACCAAAGCTTCAACTCTTTTGAGTTCATCAGTTGTCAAGGTTTTAGGATGACTAAAGTCAAACCTAGTCCGTTCAGGAGTAATATTACTTCCTTTTTGTTCTACATGATCCCCTAGTACTTCTCGAAGAGCTTGTTGGAGCAGATGTGTTGCAGTATGTAGTCGTGTTGTTCTTTCCGTGTGATCTGCAAGTCCACTTTGAAATGTCCCAGCCGTTGCTTGTCTAGAAAGTTCTCTATGGCGCTCAAATTCTTCTTTAAAAACCTTCAAATCGATAAAAATACCTTTCTCAGCAGCTAATTCAGACGTGATTTCAAGTGGGAAGCCAAATGAGGTGAATAATAGGAAAGCATCTTCTCCAGTGATGGTTTCTTTTTCTTTAAAGATTTGGTTGAATTTTCGTAAGCCACGGCGTAGTGCTTTAGAAAATTTCTGCTCTTCCTGTGTAAGATTCTTGATAATAAAGTCTTTATTACGCTGCAGCTCAGGATATGTCTCTTTACTCATATCGATAACGAGATGTGCTAATTCTGGAAGAAATTGTTGTTTTATATTTAGTAAATTCCCTTGACGAATAATTCGCCGTATCAAACGTCTTAATACATATCCCTGCCCTAGATTAGAGGGGGGAAGGTGTTTATCATCTCCTAAAATGAACGTAGCAGCTCTAATATGATCAACAATAATACGGATAGCTTTTTGTTGGTCTTGGTCTAGTTGTTCCTTGATTCGGGCAAGCTTTATTACTCGTTTTACTAATGGGGCGTAAGAATCTATTTCAAATACACTCTGCATTCCATTTAGAACAGCAACTGTTCGTTCAATCCCCATTCCAGTATCAACATTGTGTTGTTTGAGTTTTTCATAAGTCCCATCAGCTTTCTTGTTATAGCTCATGAAGACATCGTTCCAAATTTCGAAAAATTTCCCACAGTGACAACCAGGTCTACATGCTTCAGAACAAGGTTTCTTACCTGTATCATAGAACATTTCCGTATCAGGGCCACAGGGACCCGTATCTCCTGCAGGCCCCCACCAATTCTCTTCT
Organism: Candidatus Heimdallarchaeota archaeon; assembly: GCA_020353515.1. Classification (GTDB taxonomy): domain Archaea; phylum Asgardarchaeota; class Heimdallarchaeia; order Hodarchaeales; family Hodarchaeaceae; genus Hodarchaeum. The sequence continues at coordinate 3,311,316 of CP070695.1, read as the reverse complement.
CGTGAGAGGTAATAAATCCTTTCATCAGGTATGCCTATCTCTCGCCAGTAATTTGCTGATTCTTCATCACGGGGAACTTCCTCATCTCCTGCGAAAACAGTTACAGACAATTTTTCAGGATCTAATCCTAACCACCGAGTATCAGTCAGAAATTCCCAACTCATCGCGATAGCTTCTTTTTTAAAGTAATCCCCAAGAGACCAATTCCCTAACATCTCAAAAAATGTTAAGTGAGTAGGATCTCCTACATCATCTATATCTCCAGTACGGACACATTTTTGACAATTTACAAGTCGTTTTCCTGCAGGATGGGGTTGCCCCATCAAGTATACTTGTAATGGATGCATCCCTGCTGTGGTAAAAAGGACTGTGGGGTCGTTTTCAGGCATAACTGATGCTGAGGGGATGATAATATGATCTTTTTCTTTGAAAAATTGAAGAAAAATCCTTCTTAATTCATTAGACTCCACAGAATGTTCACATCACTATTATAGATTCATGAAGAACCGTTTATCTAGATTTAATAAATTCTCGTCTCCGAATATTTGGTAATAAAGCAAGAAATTGATGAGATTCATTTTTGAATATTGATTGTAATCTCTCTTATATTCTCATGAGGGTCTTGAATAATCCACGCTTTTGTGAACCCTTCTTGTGATGTCTGAAAATCTATTTTTAGTGCTAAAACCTCTTCTTTAATCAATGTGGAATAGTTGTTGATGACTTCCATGATTTTTGGGTCAGCTTTAGAAATATTTACTAGTATTTCCGCGTCGTATTCAAGTTCCATATCCTTTCTCATCGATTGAATTCGACGAATTAGATCACGAACGAATCCTTCGTTAATTAGCTCATCTGTTAGTTCTAAGTTCAGAAAAAGATCACCATGACTAAAAGAAGAACCACTGTACCCCTCTCGCTCAGTAATTTTGATTTCCAGATCATCTGTACTGATTTCAAAAGCTTCTCCCGCAATTGTCATGTGATAACTTCCTTTTCGTGTGATTTGATCAGCAATTTCTTTCGCTTTTTGGCCTTTTTGGCTCCTCATCCAAGTTGCGACCGTGTTAGCTTTCTTTTTGAATTTAGGTCCTAGCTGTTTGAAGTTGGGGGAGAAAATTATCTCTTGGAACTCCAAGGGATCCTTAGTAAAGGTCATATCTTTAACATTGAGTTCTTGAAGGATAAGATTCTTTAATGTAATAAGAGCCTCTTTTCCTTCTTCATTAGAAACAAAAATAACCTGGGGTAATGGCCATCTAGCTTTCAATCCTTTTTGCGCACGAATAGCTCGTCCATTTGTTATAGCATCTCGTGTTATTTTTACTAAGTTTTCAATCTTGGAATTTATCAGATTTTCATTTGGTTCTGGAAGTCTTTCTAAGTGGACGCTCTCTAGTCCAAGTCCTTGACTAATTATCAGAACTTGATACATTTTCTCACTTAAGTAAGGTAAAATTGGAGCAAGAGTTATCGCTAGTGAATGAAGGATTTCATAAAGGGTGGAATAAGCAGATTTCTTGGAAAGACTCAATTCTTTCTCCCAGAATCGTCGACGCGATTGCCGAATCCATAAATTGGAGAGATCACTATTAAGAAAGTTTTGGAGGGATTTGATGACTTGATGGATTGAAAGATCATCAAAACCTTGGTGAAAATCTTTAAGGGTGTTATGGTATCGTGAAAGAATCCATTGATCTATAATAGGGCGACCTTCTGACGAAATTTGATATTTCTTGTCATTTGGGGAATATTGGTCAAGATTTGCATAGGTTACATAGAATAATAGCACATTCCATAATGGGAGAATAAAATCTTTCATACTCTCTTCGACAAGGTTCAATCCAAAACGGACATCATTCCATGCGGGAGTGCTGAAAAGCATCCAGCGGGCAGGATCAGCTCCGTATTTTTCAAAAACTAATTTTGGGGCAATAACGTTTCCCTTTGACTTTGACATCTTCTTTCCCTCCTCATCTTGGGTATGACCCATAGTTAGACATGTTTTAAACGAAACGGAATCAAAAACCACTGTTGAAATCGCATGAAGCGAATAGAACCATCCCCGTGTTTGATCAATAGCTTCGGTTATAAAATCGACTGGAAAATGATTGTTAAATTCTTCTTTATTTTCGAAAGGGTAGTGCCACTGAGCAAATGGTGCAGCTCCCGAATCATACCAACAATCAATTACGTATTCTTCTCGAGTAGAATTAGCTTTACAGGAGGGACATTTGACAGTAATCTGGTCAACATAAGGTTTATGAAGCGAAAAATTATCTGGAAGACCTCCCTCGGTCAATTTGTCAAGTTCTTCCCTGCTACCAATAGCAAATTCATGGCCATTATCACAAGTCCAGATAGGAAGAGGTGTTCCCCAATAACGAGAACGGGAGAGAGCCCAGTCTTTAAGCTCATCAAGAAAATTGCCAAATCGTCCATCTTTCAGGTGTTTAGGCATCCATCGTATTTGTTGGTTTAATTCTTGAATTCGTTTCCGTAATTGGCTCATTCCGATGAACCATGATTCAATAGCGTAATAAAGTAACGGAGAATCACATCTCCAGCAAAACGGGTAGGTATGAGTGATTGTTTTTTCACGTAAGAGTTTATTTTCTTGACGCAGCTTCTCCATGATGTGAGGATCTGCTTCTTTAACGTGCATACCCCCGAAATCAGGCATTTCCTCAATAAAAGTACCATTTTCTAAGACTGGATTGAACATTTCTACTCCGATCTCCTGGCAGAGTTCATAATCTTCAACACCAAAAGCGGGGGCACAATGAACAATACCTGTACCTTCATCCATTAAAACAAAGTCGGCATCAGTTACAAAATGAGCTTTTCCCTTTTTTTTGAGAGCGGTATATGGGAAGAGTGCTTCATATTCCATTCCAACTAGCTCTTCTCCTTTATACTCTCGAATGATTGATTTTCCCTCTGGAAAAACAGGAGACAATAATTTTTTAGCAAAAATAAGAGATTCATTTTCATGTTCTACTTCAACATAGGATTCATCTTTAGCGATTGCTAATACAAGGTTCGATAAGAGGGTCCATGGAGTGGTAGTCCAGGCAAGAAAATAGCGATTTTTTTCTCCCTTAACTTTAAATTTAATATAAATACTTGGATCCTGTGTTTCTTGGTATCCTTGAGCGACTTCATGAGACGAAATTGGGGTACCACATCTGGTGCAGTAAGGAATAACTTTATGTCCCTTGAATAATAGTTTCTTTTTATAAATTTCCTTTAATGACCACCACACGGACTCAATGTACTCTTCTGACATGGTAATATAAGATCTTGGCATATCAAGATGAAATCCAATTCTTGTGGACATTTCCTCCCATTCATTGACATATCGCAAAACAGATTCTCGACACTTAGCATTAAATTTTTCAATACCATAAGCTTCAATATCTTCTTTACCCTCCAATCCTAATTCTTTTTCGACTTCGATTTCGACAGGTAGTCCGTGACAGTCCCATCCACCGATACGTGGAGTAATATGGTGGCCTGTCATTGATTTATAACGTAAGAAGACGTCTTTTATAGCACGGGTTAAAGCATGACCCATATGAGGGTGGCCATTGGCTGTTGGTGGCCCTTCTACAAAAACATATGGAGGATTCCCCTTCGAAGCTTCTTGTACCTTTTTTTCTATTTCATTTTTCCTCCAGAAGTCGAAAATAGCTTCTTCTTGAGTCGGAAGATCAGGAGTAGTTGGTAAAGTAGGAAATTTCACAATAAATCACATTAATTGGCAAAAATGGGTGTATTGCTTATACATTTGCCCCTAAAAATTTCACAAAAAAACTTTAGGGTCAATATTTGAGGATTAATTGCTTAAATAGCAAATATTTTTCAAGTATCAAAGACCTTTCGCCTTTGAGTCAAACGAAATATGATAGAATATCTCCTAAAAGGGATAAAATTCCTTTAAAATGAAAACAGAATCTGTTGTCGTCATGTTCTTTATCAAAATTCTCCTAAGAGATGATTACTATGTCTGAAAGTGCCCAAAAAGCAATAAGCGTCGTTGAGAAGGTCTTTGACAGTAAGTATGTAGAAATCCCATTGTGTATTTCCATTATTACAGGTGAAGGACTCGAGCTATATTCTACAGCGACTTGTGATCCCGCTGAGATGGAATCGATAAATATTTTAGGACTCATTGCGTTTGAAGAGTTAAAATCTTCGTTTAATGATCGAACTAAAGAGAATATCAATATTTTAATCTTTCGTACTCCAAAAAGAGAGTGCTATATAGCACCTGTCGCAGAAGAAATTTTTATGGTTGCAGCTGCTGCTCCTGGTGCTGTTGGTGATGTGATGCCTTTATTGGATGGTTTGAGTACTCAAGTAAGCTTTGAGTTGGCTAAGTTGGAGAAATGAGGTAACAATAATGAATATTGATGATCTTCAAACAGTTGCAGAACAAGCAGCCAAGATGGCAGGATCTTTTCTTCGCTTATTGTCTTTTGAAGGACTTCAGATCTTCCGAAAAGGTAAAAGTGATGTCGTCACAAGCTTTGACATGGAATCTGAACGATTAATCAAGAATCATATATTGATGTATTTTCCTGATCATATTATTCAAGCAGAAGAATCGAAAATTGACATTGAAGCACTCCCAGATAACATTATCTGGTTCATTGATCCTTTAGATGGAACAAAAGCATTTCTAAGAGGAAACTTTGCCTTTGTTAGTATGTCAGTCGCAGCATGGGATAAATCAGGGGTATTAGCAGGTGTGGTTTATAATCCATTTACTGATATGCTCTATTCTGCTGCAAAAGGGGGAGAAGTACGTCTAAACGGAAACACTCTTCATTCTCCTAAAACATGTCCCATTAAAAAAGCTCGATTACTCATCGATTTCTCAAGTAGCCTTTCTGATCCTCTTAAAAAGGAACTGGCTACATCTGATTTAACGGGAAAGATTGGAAGGTCATATAGACTTGGTGGAGGGATATCACAGCATTTAATGTTGATTGCTCAAGGGACTCTTGATGGAGGATTATTTTGGGGGGCTGGAAGAAAGGGACAATTTTGGGATATTGCAGCAGCAGCGGTAATTCTTGATAGACTCGGATTTAAATTCACAAATCTAGAGGGAAAACCAATCCATCCATCTGATCAAGTGTTTGACCAGTTAATTGTTGCAGCACCTAAATTACATAAGGAAATGCTAAACTGGATAGCTGAATTAAAAGGAATATACAAGAGTCCTGATTGAGAATTATCTTCCAATTAACTTTAAACTAAATTCTTGAATCTTTATGGGATTTTAAGTACTCAGATCGGAGAGCCATTCTTTGAATGACCTGGCCATTCTCGGTGTAAGTATATGGAGTGAAATTTTGAGATTCCATCAATTTTTCAAACAATACTCGTCTCAAATTCTCATCTAATGCAAAATGTTGGCCAAATTCAAAGAAATTCAACTGTAAAGCACCAGCTGAATTAACGAACTCACCATAAATCCATTGGAGAAGATAGTGTTCCAAATCTCGTTTTCGACTCAAATGACCTTTAATAATCTCTGCTTGTCGATCTGTTATGTTTGGATGCTTAACTTGAAGTCGATTTCTAATTTCTTCTGGATGTAACGTTTTACCAAAATCTTCTGTTATCATTCCAGCTCTACTCTTTTCATCCTCAAATAAAGCAATGATATAATCTTCTGGTAACGCGATACTATCCATATCTATATCTATGACGAATTTTTTATGCTTTACTCTCCAATGTTTTACTTCCCGCTGTCCCCCTATTTTTAGCATGTCATAATATGCTAAATCTAATTCTTCAAGGCTTTTAAGATGATGAAGTATTGTTGGGATTTTTTTTCGCAGCATGTCTGCTAGATTTGATGCTGTAAGCCCTGCAGGATTTCTGTACATAAGGAGCAACATTCTGCGCCGTGTAGGGTCTGCCAATGCTTCAATAACCTGAATTACTTGTCCAGGTTGGTCATAGTAAGCTTCCACCGAATTTGGCTCCTATATAATCATTCTCGCATTCCTTTAAAAATACCGACTTAATGGCATCTGATACAGACAGAGGATGGTGGGAACAGAACTTAAAGACAATTTAATAACGAGTTCTTTCAAAATAATAATTCAATTACAATGATTGAGGTTATTAAGTTTTCTTATGGGATATATAATGAGACAAACAGAGGATTATTTATGTCAAATCTTTGGCTCATTTTCGTTAGTATTGGTTGAAACCACACCTGGTGTCTTTTTTGATTCTTGATGAAGAAAGATCATGCCTAATAACAGAATAAGTCCACCTAAGAAGAGTAACATTCCTAAGACAAAGCCATAAGGGTATAAAATTGTTGCATTTGATATTGAAACTGCTATTATACTAAGGAGAATGAAAAAACCAGAAATAGAAGCTATTACCGCAAGAAAGATAAGAATTCTGAAAAATTCTTTAGAAGGAATCACTTCAGGCTGCACACGCTCATCTGATTCATCAAATGGTCCATTCTCATCGTCCAACATTGAAAATCCACCTTGGTAACGTCTTTTTAAAATTCATTCAAAACAGTTTAGGAGTTCTCCAACGTAAAAACCATTTTTTCAACAAAAAATGCTGAAAATTCAGGTCCTTATGAAGTTCCTGAATTAGTCCCTGACGAGGTATAAAGAAATGTGGGAATACGTTCCTAACTGATTCTACAACATGTCTAACTGGTATTGCCCTGAAACGAACTTTATTCAAAACAACACGAGAGTTATTGGAAGCAATATTTTATGCAGATAAATTTCATCGATTTGTGTTTATTGATTACGAAGGACAAAAGCCTCTCCTCAAACCAGATGAATTAGAAAAGATAGTTGAACAAATTCGTCATTTTTTGGTTTTCACTATTGCAATACGGGGTTGCGAATTTCACTTCCAACGAAAGCATCTCCTCGAGAATTATTTACGGATAGCAAGAAATAATCCTCATCTCTATTTTTGCATTGTTGCAGGGCACCCCAACTATCCCTCTATTGACACCCAATTACCTTTAACAAAAGCATTCCACAATATATTTACTCGAATACGTGAAAAAAATTCCTCTGTATTGTTTTTAGGAGTGGAAAACGTGAATTCAAAATTAATCCAGAAATTACAACACCAGTATGCCCCAATTATCCCCTTTATACTTCATGGAGACCCTCGTGTTATTTCGAACGAATTTAAACCCCCCATAGCTGTATATTCCCCATTAGCTCACTCTATTTCTGATGAAGAGGCTATCAAATCATTGCTAGGTTACTTAATTCGAAGAAATATAACTCAACAAGAATTGAAGAAGAAAGGGTATTCTTTTATAACTCCACCAATGAACAAACAACTTTGGAATGATTTAATCCCAGAAATTCAGTGTATATTACGATCAAGTTTTGATAGATTTGTCCTCACATCCCAAAATTATCAAACTCGGATAGAAAAATTCATCCAAAATGGTGTCCAGTTATTAGTAGGGAATCCTGCAATTCCAGAGCATTTATTCAAATTGATTCGTAGTTTTAATACCACACTAATTCCAAATTCCTCAAAGCATCGTCAAAATATAAGTACAACCAGAACTAAAGTTACTAAATCTAAATCAGAAATTATTCGTTCAATGTAATCCCCTTAAATTTCTGATGAAGATTTAAAGTAAAAAAATGTGAAAGCTCAAAAGAAGGTTTATCACAATATCAAGAATTTCCTTAAACAGAAATTGGAGTTTAAATAGAATGACCCATAAAAAAGTGATCCTTGCAATATATGCTCATCCTGATGATGCTGAATTCTTGGCGGGAGGCACTCTAGCTAAGTGGGCCGAGGAAGGGCATCAGATTTTTGCTATTTGTGCGACAAATGGTAATTTAGGAGCTAAGATAACTGATATAACCCCTGAAGAGTTAGCAAAGACCAGAAAGGTAGAATTAACGAATGCTATGAAAACCCTTGGAGGAGAAAAAGCAATTTTCTTAGATTTTCCCGATGGTTTTCTTCGTGATCACATTGATCAATTAAAAGAGCGTTTAATATACTGGGTTCGAAAACTTAAACCGGATAGAGTAATAACATTTGATCCATGGAAAAAATATCAGGTTCACCCAGATCATATTGAGGTGGGACGGATGGCATCTGAAGCAGTTACATTTTCTTGCTTTCCTATGATGTATCCCGAACATCTGAAAGAGGGCCTGGGACCTCACCAACCAGAAGAACTATGGTATATGATCCCTATAGAACATAAACCTAATCGTTTAGTAGATATTACTCATACAATGGATAAAAAAATGAAAGCAATATTTTGTCATCAATCACAAGTAGAGATGATGGCTGACCTTTTTGTAGAAGGAGCGGATCCTACCAACTTAACTGAAGAACAGAAAACTCAGCTACAGGATGGAGCTGGTACTATGTTAAGAATGGTTTCCCAAGCACTTGCTAATTTATCAAATGGTGATATAGAATTAGCTGAAGTTTTTTATGCAATTAAACTCGGCCCTGGTATGTTTGATAACTATCAAGAGATGATTCAAGAAATGATAGGTATTGAACAAGATTCTCTGGAAATTTTTTGAACTTTTGTGAGAAATTTGTAGTAACATCTTGATAATATGTCAATTTTAGAAATGAATCGAACTAGCTTTAAGAAAAGCTAGGGATTCATGTTGTCTCAACCAAATCAGACTTTAATAATTGAAAATTATCGTGTCAGAAACTATACTAAAGAAAATGTCGAACAAGATGAGTTATCTTGCTTAATTAACTTTATTTCTTCATTGGATATCTGTAAAGCCTGTGTTGCTGAGATTCCAAAGCTTCAATCATCCTTTGGGTCTAATCTTGACTATCAAATCGACTTTGAGACACGAACTTTAGATATCCATTACAGCAAAAATATAGTTTCTGGTTGGTAATAAGAGAATTTAATCAGCTATCGATCGAAAACGGGAGATGAAATTCATTTCTCCACTGGGCCGACGATATGTTTTTTCTAGTTGAGAAACCACGACAGACAACAATAATCCCTGCTGTAACTAATAAGTTGAGTCATTTCCAAGAAGGAATCTGTGCCTTATTAAAAACGATTGAAATTAGCAATGGATTTAAAACGGGTTTAAAAGAAACAGCTGGAATCAATGCCTAGAGAAAAAATAGTAAAACATGTTGGACGAGAATTTCATAGTTATACTGAAGATGAATGGATCCTCTTGGAAAGATTACGGAGAACTGCAATCAAAATATTAGAAATTCTAGAACAAAAAGGGATTAGCGGATTTATTCACGGTTCTGTGGCGAGAGGGGACGTTTGCGAAACATCCGATATTGATATTCATATCCCTGTTCAAATTCCCTCCTATAAATTGGACTTGATAGATGACTTACAATTTACTGATCATAGAATAATGATGGGAACTCCAAACTCTACTATACGTGGTGTTTTATCTTTGCAGGATGAAATTAATATCAGTTTTCCATTATGTCACCCCACTGAAAGGGAAGAGGAATTTTATCGTTTTTCTGGATATCTTTACCTCAAGGATCTCCATCTTAACCAAAGAATAGCTGGAGTAACAAAAAAATTGTTGCTAATTGAGCCTGAAAAAGAAGGATATTGGTTTTCTTCCATTAGTACAAATAAAAACAAAGTAATTCAAATTCTATCCTTATCACAAAGAATGATTGATGAAAGGATACGTGTCCTTTCACGAAGAGACAAGGTTGGTCGAACAGGACTATTCTTAAATTATGGTTTATCTCCTAATGAAAATTTTGAGCAAGCACTAAAATCAATAGCAGATAGAAACGTAATAGTACGCAGAATGTTGAAAAGAAAATAAAATTCCAAATTTGATGTAATATGGCTCACGAGAATTCAATTGACAGACGGTACTTGTTACGTAAGTTCAACAATACAAAGGTACTGCTAGTTGCTGATCTTCATTTAGGATTTGAAGCAGAGTGGGCAAACAGAGGATTAAAATCCAGTAAACCAGAATGGTCTTTTGAAATAATCGATCAACTAAAAAAAGATATAGAAGAGACATTAACAGATCAACTGATAATCTTGGGGGATCTAGAACATAGTTTCATCCATTTTAGAAGTTTAAAACGGAAAGAAAACGGGCCATGGGTTTCACATAAATGGTTGAGAGAAAAAGCACTGACCTACTTTATGGAACAGATTATTAGTATAGAAGGATTAGAGATTAGTCTCATACGAGGGAATCAGGATACTTCAATAATAAAATCTTTACAAGATAAAATCAAAATATATCCAGAGAAGGAAGCCTCGTTGTTTAACCAGCTGGGTGTCTTCCATGGGCATATGAAACCTGGAAAAAATGTGTTATTTTCTTCAGAAATAATGCTAGGACATGTGCATCCTACAATCGAAATTATAGATGAGCTACAACTCCGTCATAGATATCCTGTGTTTGCAAAATTAATTGTTTCTCGAGAAGAAGTACTTAAAATTTTCAATCACCAATTAGAAAACGAGATAACTGGATTGAATAACAAAATTTCTCTCACTATTCTTCCAGCTTATAATAGATTTTTGAGTGGATTCGTTCTTAACCAAATTTCAAGGAAGGAAGGAAGTCAGCCATTTTCAATATTGAGAAGTGTAATTCAACATCCAAAACTCAAAATACTACTTACAAATGGGGTCGATTTAGGGTTGCTAGAAGACCTGTAAATTATCAAATTCGCAAAAATGAGTATAAGTAATAGTAATTTAATCCCAGTATTCCCGCGTACGAGCAAAATCAGCTTCGTGCTTGTATATTAATGCGAGAAGATCCTCTTTATCTTTCTGGGGAGATCTAAGAATTCTAATAGCAGTGGTCGGGCCAATACCTCGTCCAGCTAGAACGAAAGCGGCTTTTTTACCGAAAGATAGTATTAAATCGGCCGATTTTTTCGCAGTGTTTATCTCCTTTTTCTCTTCTCGAGTTAACTTAATGTCTTTTGAAATTGATTTTTTTAGTAGTCCTTTGGTACCTGTTTTATTCTGATGAACAATCGCAATGAAACGTGAATGACATTTAGGGCATTGAATGTCTTCAGCTAGACTTTCTACACGCTGTACTTTTTCGAATTTGCAATCAAGGCGCATACATACCAATCTTATCCAAGTATTTCGGATCCTTTTCTCTACTTTTTCTAAAATTATATGTGAAGGTCTTAGTTTGAGAACATTCAGCGAAATTGGTTGAGTTGCTGCAAATGAAAGAGGAGATTCAAAACGTTTTACAGGAATTTCTTCTATACTAATTATCCCAGTATGAAGTTGTGTAAAGAAGTTGATTACTGCGTTGACATCCATTTTTTCACAGAGAATTTCATTAATCGTTTCTTCCCCAATAATTGTATCCTTATAACGAGAGACAATCAATCTAGTTACCATCGGTGAGCTTTCAAGGTCTTTTGTGACAGCACCAAACCGCTTAGCTACTTGACGAATCCTCCAGTTAAAGAGGTCACTATTTCCAATTCTGTGCTTTAATAAAGGGAAAATATGTTCTGGCTTGATTGACTCAAGAATAGGAACTAGACTTGTTGGTCGTGGCAATGAAAGAAAAATTGAATATGGATCAGAACGAAATTCAACTGAATGCCCTTGTTTTGCACCAACAATAGAAGAAATCAATAATCCTAAGGTTTCATTTCCTTTTGATCCTAAGAAACTATGTACGACTAACTGTCTTCCTGCAGACTCGATTAGAATTTTATGCTTTGTTGGAATAATTCCTAGTTTTTTATGTTCCTTAATGAAAGTTAGTAGTTCATTCTGGACTGGTGAGGCATCCATTTCAGCTATTAGATCATTTTCGAATAGATCCTTTGCTGCTTCAGCTACCATCTGAGAAACAGGGATTAATTCTCCTTCCCACGTCGGTATCGCTGCCTCTGTTAAGCCTTTTACTTGGCGAACTTCTATTCGGTCTTCTTTTTGTGCCAAAAATTCCCAAGGAAGTCCATTTAAAATAAAAATAGCTCCTTTTTCACCCCTAGTAGAAACAAAAGCCTCATCTAAATGTCCAACTCTACTTTGTCTACCGATATCAACGACACTGTAACTTTTTTTAGTTGGAATGCTACTAAGATTTGAATAATAATACTGGTAAGCTTTTCGTTTAGCCCTTAAGGAAATCAGTCCTGTGCCTGGGTTTTTATTAACAAAAAAGAAATGATTCTCCTTACCATACTGTAATAAGGGTAAAAAATCTTTAGATGTGAAATTCTTGTAAGGATATGCCCTTTTTATAATTCCCATTATTTTTTGTATGTTGGTTTCTCCGAAATCAAGTAAAATCCCGACGATACTATGGAATAAAATGTCTAACGCTGTTGAATGGATCGTAGTTGGTTCAACTTCCTCCTGACCAACTCGTTCCTGAATTGTAAAAGACTCAAAAAGATCTCGGGGGTTCTCTGCTATGATTATACCACGACTTATTCTGTCTAAGCCATGTCCAGCTCTTCCAACTCTTTGAATGAGAGTTTCAATTCTTCTTGGACTCATGTATTGGATTACAAGACTTACAGCTCCAATATCTATTCCTAATTCTAGAGAGGAAGTAGCTATAATTAGCTCTAAATTTCCCTCTCTCACCTCTGTTTCAGCTTGTAAACGATATTGAGCAGATAGACTGGAATGGTGAACCTCAAAAGTAATTCGTTTATCAGGGTCAATATTTTCATTATATCGGTTGAAACGATAACCAAGAATTTCAGCTTGTTGTCGTGTGTTAGTAAAGAGTAAAACTGTTCCTGATTCTTTTTCGATAATTTCTACTAATCGAAAAAATCTTGCTGCTGCCTCCTCAGTCGTTTGTAGGATTTTAGTGAAATCTTGGAGGTTTGATGACAATTCAGATGGAAATTCAATTGCTAGTTGAAGTTGTTTTAACGATGGGATCTCAATAACCTTAAAATCGGCGTTTTCTGGAGCAAGAAATTCCATTACTTTTTTGGGATTTCCTAAAGTCGCTGAAATTCCTATTCGCTGAATTTTTTTCCCTACGCGGGTTGATAGGCGCTCTAAAGCTAATGAAAGCTGAACTCCTCTTTTAGTTTCAACTAATTCATGTATTTCGTCAATGACTACGGTTTGAACGTTTTTTAATCGCTCTCGGCCAAGAATTTTAGCAGGTAACAAAGCCTGAAACAATTCAGGAGTTGAAATTAAAATTTGGGGAGGATTTTTGGTTTGTCTTCTTCTTTCAGCACTAGTAGTATCTCCATGACGAACAGCGATTGAGATGCCTAATTTTTCTCCTAAAGAGGGTAGTACTCGTCGAAAAATATCACGATTTAGGGCTTTAAGTGGAGTAATTACAACAGTGTTAATTGGATTCGATTCTTCGATAAGTATTCGGTGAAGACAAGCAATGATTGTTCCAAAGGTTTTTCCTGATCCGGTACTCGCAACAATCAACACATCTTCCTTAGCAATGATAGCTTCAAGATATTCTAATTGCCTAGGAGTCGGTGACAGACCTAACTCATCTAAAACTTTTTGAAGCCTAGGATCTAATATGTCGAACGACACGAAACAGAATCTTCCTTTTTACCAAAAATAAGAATGAAAAAGATGAAAAGCAATCAAACAGAATCAATTCAACGAAATAGAAAAAGATATACAATATTTTCGAATAAAACATAATTCGAAGCTAGTCATCCTATCTATTTTCTTGAGCTTTAAAGAGGAAATTTTATTTTAATCATCAAATAAACTGATTAGAAGTAAGATGAATGATATTAATAAAGTTTAGTGACCCAAGCAGGTGAATTATGCATTTAAAGACACTTGTAACAAACCATATTCTTTTAAAAAAACAGAAAAATCAATCATTTAGTTGCTTTGAAAAAAGAAATACCATATTTCTCTTCTTAGATTTAACAAATGGACTAACAACTTATTCTATAATCTCTAGAAAAAACAACTTATTATTATTACTGACTCATGAAAATCTAATCATATAGTGGGAAACTTGAAAGTGCTTGATATTAGTAATGATGTAGCTAATATTGTGGAACGAATTGTTCATTTTATTGGAACATCTATAGAGGAAAGGGGAGTAGAAGGCGTTTTAGTACTATTTTCTGGTTATATGGACTCAACAATAGTTTCTAAATTATGTCTAGAAGCTGTGGGTGCCGAAGAAGTAAAATTACTCATAAGAACTAATAAATATTTTGAAAAACAAGAAGAAACTCTAGAAGCATCAATTGAATTTTTAGAGGTTCCCGAAGAAAATATAGTACGATGTGATATAGAACCCATGCTTAAGAGCTTTGAATCCAAAGATCTTATACCTGGGTCTGTTCGAGAAATTCCTTCATTGTACCAACCACTTAGTTACTCTCTGCTAAAGAACACGGCTAAGAAAGAAATTGAAGAGAAAACTTATGGAATGGTAGGAAAAGCAACTTCAGATAGAGAAAAATGGATTCATAAAATTATCGCTCACAATAAATTTCGTTCTAGGCTTCAAATGGCAGTTGCATATTTTACTGCAGAACAAGAGAATCGTTTTCTTGTAGGTACAATCAATAAAACTGAGCTTTATACTGGCTTATTTACTAAATGGGGGCATGGACATTCTGCCGATTTAATGCCTTTAGGGGATCTATATCGTTCTCAAATATTTAAAGTCGCTGAATTTCTTAAACTTCCAGATGCTATTAAGAATTTATCCAAAGCTGATCTCATACCTGGTGTCCAAAATAAGTACATGTATTTTTTTGAGCTTCCTGTTAGCGATGTTGATAGGATTATAATTCAACTTGAACAGGGGCGATCTATCACTGAGATAAGCAACAAAATGGATATTCCTTTTGAAACAATTGAAAAAGTTAGCACTTATTACAATTCTGCCGCCTTTACGAGACAAGTCCCTCTTATACCGAAAATCTGATTTTCATGGAAGAAATGAAGGAAAATTTACGACTCATGAACTAAGCAAGTTAATAGGTAATCTACTAAAGGAGTATTCAAGTCGAAATCTGAGATGTTTTCTTGGACAATAAAAGAAATCGGTTTTTTTTGAACCAATCTTCCCCGGGGAGGTCTAGGAATCTTATTAACTACCATTATAATTTTAGCATCGTCAATCATTTCCATATTGTGCAAGGTTCGAATATCTTTTGTAGAGATTTGTGTGTCAATGATGAGAATGTCATAAGGATTCGGATCTTGCCAGGTTTCAATAACCCCTTGAAGGTACTCAAAGGTTGGACAGTGTATCGCAAGGATTTCTCTAGCTAATAATACCTTATATAAAGATTTGAAAGTATCATCATCCTTGCAAAGGAGTAGAAGCTTTCTAGGATCTTGATCAAAAATATTTGAAGATAAATCTTTCAAGAGTCGACGTAAAACATCTAGAACTTTAGCTTCAAGAAGTTCATCACTAATTAACGAAGATGCCACATCTTGGAGATTTGCTATTAGTTTCAAAGAGTTTGATAAAACATCTGGGTTTGAATTAGCAAATAATTGAATTCCTCTCCAATGAAGCAGATCCAAGGGGATATTACCCATAATTGTTTCATTAAATAGATTTTGAAATTGTTCTCTTTTAATATCTTCAAGTAAATCTTGATCAAATAAGAAATTTTTAATTTCTTGAGTAAAAGAATTTCTAATTTCAGCCCATTCGAAGAACATATCTTCTACTTCTTTGTAATACATATCTACGAATTTTGTTCCAATGAATTGGAGCATAACATGGATAGAAAACGATTGGAGTTTTTCATCCCCAGCGGACACGATTGCAGCTACAATAGTATCATCAATCGTTTCGAAATAAAGTTCATCCTCTCCCAATTTTAAATATTCTATAGTTTTGTTTTCTACACTAAGAGATTCAGCAAATGTTGAAAGTCCAGCCACAAGCCCAGAAAATAAAATTTCGTCTATTTGATAGTCAGAAAATGGAGCACTGTAGTCGTAATAACACATACCAACTTTAGAAATAATCCAGAGGTTCTTGATGATCATTAGAATTTCCTTGAAAGGCGGTGTAAAGGTGTTGTTGCATGAAATCGAAAATTCATGTAAATCGATTTAGTTGGTAATTTTTAATCTGTGTTTATATATTAGGGTTGGTATTTGAATATTCAGTAAAAACCATCTCTATTTTATTTTTAAGACCCTAGTATTCTAAATACTGCAAAGAGAGAAAATAGCGGGGATTAAAAGGTTCTTTTACAAGAAAAAATTGACACTGGTTTATGATGAAAGAAACCTAATTTTTTATAGAGATTAATAGCAGGAAGGTTATCTTGAGTAACAAATAAAGTTGCATAGGATTTAGATCTAAGGATATTGCTTGTGATGGTTGAAACTAAAGCTGACCCTAAAGACTGTCCACGGAATTCAGCTAACACAATTATATTTCCTAGATGCGCCACATCAGGAGTTTCAAAGTGTGTCCCTCCACAAGCAATTATCTTATTATCTTTTTCAAAGTAGAAATAAAAATTACTTTCTATCTGAATAGGATTCCATGGATAAGTGTCAATCGCTCTATAAAACCTATCAATACGGTTGATATTATCTTTGGTTACCTGTTTAAAGATGAGATCAGATGTTTTTGGTGTAAAACTAGTCTGATCAGTGATCATGCAATATTCAGAACTTTCATCTTTAATTTGATAATGATTGATCAAGTTATTCCTACTCAGAGTGAATGAAACCAAAGTAAATTCTTTGTGTATTATTTTATCCAGATTAGAAAGAATAAATGATTCGATCCCAGATAAATTACTTGGAAGAACCACAGAGGGAACTTTAAATCCTTTAAAAACAGTGAAAAACGATATTAGAGTATTATCATTGAAGATGCCGTAAATATCTGTCAGTTTAATACAAGGAGGAAAGAGGTCACCCAGTAAAACTATGTTGTCAAAATAATCAGTATCAGCCAATTTAACACATTTACGGATCAGTTCCAAATTCTTTTTCGAAATTGATTTTATTTCCAACACATAAATCCTCAAAGGCATTATAGCAAAGGTTAGAGAGTCTTATTTCAAATGAAATGAAAAACCCCTGTTTTTTAAGAATGCTTACTATCAAGCCTAAATCATGATAAATCTGCGAAATTTAGGTTGGTCCTGTGGGAGTTATGAAACAGGTCAGGAAAACGCCATAACAGATATTCCTGGGGTGAAAGTTGGCAACAAAACCATTATTGAAGGTGAAGGTGCTTTAGTACCTGGAGAAGGTCCAATTCGAACAGGTGTAACAATGATTCTTCCGCACAGTGGGAATGTCTTTAAGGAGAAAGTTCCTGCAGGTGTTTTTATCGCTAATGGTTATGGTAAAGCTACTTGTATCTCCCAAATCCTCGAAACAGGGGTAATAGAAACCCCGATAGCAATAACAAATACCTTGAATGTTGGATTAGTTTTTAACGCATTAATAAGCCACGCCATAAGTGAAAATCCAGAAATAGGTGTGAAAACAGGATCAGTAGCACCTATTGTCACCGAATGTTTTGATGGATACTTAAATGACATCCAGGGGCGACATGTTAAAGAGGAGCATGTCTTCGAGGCCATTGCTCAAGCAAAATCATCTAGCATTAAGCAAGGAAACATTGGTGCTGGTACTGGAATGCAGGTTTTTGAACTGAAAAGCGGAGTTGGTACCGCTTCAAGGGTTGTACCTAATGCACGAATTGGTAATGATGATGTTTATCATATAGGAGCACTGGTTACACCAAATTTTGGTAGATTTAGAGACTTTAACTTCTATGGGACGGAAATGGCGTCAATTCTCGATCGGAAACAATACCTTCCAAAAGCTGACGATGAATGGGTTGCTAAACTAGGTGGGGGATCAATCATCGTCATTATTGCAACAGACTTACCCCTTAATAGTCGTCAGCTTAATAGATTAGCCCACAGGGGAGCGTTAGGTATCGCTAGGACTGGATCAATATTAAGTCACACGAGTGGAGATTTTGTACTTGCCTTCTCGACACAAAATAAAGTTGTACATGGTAAAAAAAGCCCTTTTCTTAACGGAAGACTGTTAAATGAATTTAATCCTTTACTTTCAGATGTTTATAGAATTACCATCGATTTGGTGCAGGAAGCAATCTATAATGCAATGTTAGCCGCGGAAACAATGGTAGGTCGTGATAATAACATAAGAGTATCATTAGATCTTGCTGACCTTCCTAATCCACCATCTATTTAATAATAGTCTTCTTAACCTCTCTAGCTGACTCTATCTCTTTCGCATAGGCAGGATTAAGTCGTTTTAATAATTTTTTTTCTTGATTAGAAAAAATAGAATCGTTTTTTCTGATTGATTTGAATATCACAGGAATAATTTCCAACACACGTTTAGGACGATCTTTAAAAACTAATGAAACTAATTCTGAGGTCAGTGCATAATCTTCTAGTCGAACACAGGTTTCTAGGTTTATCTGTTGTTGTAACTCGAATATTTTCTCAAAATGATCTGTCAATTCTTCGAGTTTTTTATGTAGAAACGAATTATCTTGTGTTGTGACCAGAACAGCTAGTAGATTTTTTCGTTCGTCAATTAGTACTTTTTTTTCTCCTAAATCTATCTTATTTAACCGAGATGAGCTATCGACGATTTCTTGCATCATCCTAGCAAGAGCAGTGAATCCCATTCCTACTAATTGGTTTTCGATTTGAGATATCAATCCAAGTTGGAAATGATGGGAAAATAAACAGATTCCATCATTTTTACGAATGATATAAAGCGAAATCAAGTGCTGTTTCCAATTTTCTACAGAGCCAATATGATGGTTTCCTAAAATTTGGCTTTTGAGTTGAATGAACCACTTTGTAGAATATCTCATACTCTTCAATTAACATCAATATAATCCAATTTAAACTCCGAAGTTTTTTGCATTGGAGGATATTTTTACTCCTGACCTGTCTAGCCAAAACTATCAACATCATATACGAATTGAAGAACAATTTCAGCTCCCTTTGCAATACTCGGGCCAGATAATTTATCTGGTGTATCGTTCAAAGTGTGCCAATAATCTGGAACGCCCGTAGTTGATAGTCCAAATATTGTTGTTGCATGTAGCCCCTTACGTGAAAAGTTAGCGGCATCAGATCCAGCAAACCTAAGCGGCCCAACCTCAACAGGGACTCTTACTCTTTTGGCAGCCTGCGAAACCTTCTCGAACACTAAAGGTGAATGTTTCGCTAAGTACATGTTTTCTGCTGTGGCCACTAAGAATTTATCAGCACTTAAACATTCTAGGTTTAATAATAGCGCCTGTCTTTGTTTAAGCTCCTCGTAATGCTGAGAAACAAAACGTTTTGACCCTCTCATATGCTCTTCACCTGCAAAACTAATTAACCAGATTTCTGTGTATTTTAGTTTATTTTGAGAGATGAATTTTCCACACTCTAATATGGCTGCAACAGCGGTTAGATTGTCATTAGCTCCAAAAACAACTTTGTTTGAACGAAGAAAAAAAGCTAAAATAATCACTAAGATAGCTCCAATAGGGAATATTATTATTTGAATTGTATCAATCACATTGACAAAGGTCAAGTTTTGGGTTGTCTGAAGAAATACAAAAGGATCCACTTGAGATGAAGATAGATCCAGAGATATTTGTATAACAGTTCTTAAAACTCCAAGAAAGATACTTAATAATGCAATCACGACTGCCGCAATTATTATAATAGCAGATTTTTCTCCTAATTTACTCAATAACGGGAATTCATAAGCAGAGTCATGGTGGCCTGATAAGAGAACTAGATTCCGAGATTCCTTTTGAGGTTTAATTTTTCCTACAATATGAAATTCTACTTTTTTAGGAAATAATATGTCTATTACTTCGTAAAGTAGGTTCAATTGGACAATATAGACTGCGAGTGCAAGGAAAATAAGAAGACTCGATATCAAAGGATGGATAAGAAAATATGCTAGTATTCCAGCTAGATAGAATAAAGCCGTAATCCAGATGAAATCCAAGAAACCTCCGGGACGACAAGAAAATTTTTCTTGGATTACTTCATCGCAAAAAGTTGAAAGTTCCTCTTGAATGATGTTTCCAGCTTTCATCTCTTCTTCTGAACCAGCCAATCGTGGTCCCACTTCATCAAATATTCTCTGAATAAAGTCAATCATTCTTTGACCCGATGGATCTATTCTATGTTTGCTATCTTCCAACACGTTTCACCTAAAAACAGTGTTTTTAAGTTAGGGAGAAGCTAGAATAATCATGCATTTTCAATATTGAGCTTTAGAATTTTATTGTGATAAGAAGGGGATAGCTGCCCTGAAAAATGAATCAGGGGCCTCAATCATTGGCCAATGACCACAGTTTTCGATTACGACATGATTTACTAAGGACAAATGATCGTGAAGATATTTAGATCCTAATACGATATGAGGCATGTCATCATCCCCATTTATGATAAGGGTGGGAGCATTAATTTGCTGGATAGATTCTCTGAGATCATATTTTGGAGCTTCATAGTGATTGAAGTACTGGTGGGGTTTGGCTGAAACAACCATATTCGTTAAATAATTATTGACTTGGGTTGAAACTTTATCAAAATCATAAAAATGGATTACTGGCAATAAAATCTTCAGCGTAGCTCTTTCCTTCTCATCGTCAGAAAGGGAAACGTCATTTTGAAGCTTTTTAAGCGCGGAAGATGCTTCTCTATATCCTTTTCTCTTTGATAACCAACTATGATAATCCCCAAAATAGATGTAAGGGCTAGTATCGATTAAAAGAAGACTCTCGACCATTTTTGGGTATTGCAGGGCATATTTCAACGCTACAAATCCGCCATGACTATGACCTGCGATCGCAATTTGCGGGGCTCCAAAATAGTTTCTTAGGGATTCAATATCCTTAACATATTCTTCCATTTTATATGCATGAGGATCAGTTAATCGCTGTGAACGTCCAATCCCTCGTGGTTCAAGATAAATCACTGTTCTTACTTTTTCAAAAGGTTTGAGAGTCTCAATATAGGGACTAGCATCTCCACCCCAACCAGCGCCACCTGGTTGTACCAATAAAACAGGTCCACTCCCCTGTACATAATACCATAGCTTAATTCCTCGAATATTTACGTAATGTCCTCCTGGAGAAAACCTCTCATTATGACTCATCTTTCTACCCCTAAAATAAAACGTGATCTGATTTCATTGTAATTCATAATCTTCTTCTCTATCGTGAGATATTTAATAATCATTCTAGAAAGAGTAGAATAAGGATGGATTTGTCATGAACACAGTACGAATTGAGGAAATGAATTGGCAAGATATTAAGGAGACAATTAATCAGGGGTATACAACAGTAGTATTTGGCATTGGGTCTATTGAACAGCACGGGCCTCACTTACCAACCCTCACGGATTCGCTTATCGGTGATGTTCTTGCTAATAAAGTAGCAATCATGTTAAAAAAAGCTTTACAAGCCCCCACAATAAGAGTCGGATGTTCGAGTCATCATTTAGCTTTTCCTGGTACAATTTCATATAAAGAATCAACTTTGAAAGCTGTTATTCACGATTATGTACACAGTCTTGCCCATCATGGTTTTAAGAATATAATTTTGATACCAAGTCATGGTGGGAATTTTAAATCAACACAAGAAGCTATTGATGAGATAAAAGACGAGTATCCTGAATGTAAAATATTTGGTTACACAGACCTTTTCGGGCTTTTGGATATTCTACATAAATTATCAGGGGAATTTGGGGTCTCGGGGGAAGAATCTGGGGCCCATGCAGGAGAATCTGAAACCTCTTTTATGTTAGCTTTAGCAAATGATCTCGTTAAAAAAGAACGATTTGAAATTGGGTATGTTGGAGAAATTGGAGCAGAACAATCACAACTAATTTTTGAAAAAGGAATGACTGCGCTGACAAAAAATGGTATCTTAGGAGATCCTTCAACGGCAACACGTGAAAAGGGTGAGGTTTACATCGAAAAACTAGTATCAATTCTTGTTGATGAAATTAAAAAGGAATTAAAAGATTAAACTATCTATCTCACGATTTAAATGATCAAATACTCTCAGGATATTTTAGATACTAGCTAAAATTAAAAGGAATAAAGGATAATGAAGAAATTAAACTTTGCAATAGTAGGATGCGGCCGAATTAGTGATTTACATTATCCTGGTTATTTAGAAAATCCTAATGCAACTGTATATGCTCTTTGTGATGTGGAAACTACCAAAGCACAGGAAAAAGCAGCTGAATGGAATGTTCCCAAGGAAAGAGTCTACTCAGATTTCTCAATGATGCTAAAAAATGATAAGATAGACGCGGTGGAGTTATTAGTTCCACACCACCTTCATGCTCCTTTAACTATAGAAGCAGCAGAAGCAGGAAAACATATCTCGGTACAAAAACCTATGGCTAATTCTCTCAAAGAATGTGATGAGATGATAACAGCCACGAAAAAAGCAGGTGTAAAATTTCGGGTTTTTGAGAATTTTCGTTTTTATCCACCGTATATTTTAGCAAAAACGATGATTGATGAAGGAAAAATAGGCCGTGTCTCTTCAATTCATATAAAATTAGGAATAGGAACTGGTGGTTGGGAAGTGCCTTTAGAGGCCTGGCTTTGGAGACTTGATCGAGATCAATGCGGAGGAGGGCCGATATGTTGGGACGACGGGTACCATAAATGGAGTATTGCTAGATGGTTTATAGAATCAGAAGTTGAATCCGTTTATGGATGGATCGACTCCATAGGTATCGTTGAAGATGATGGTGAACCTAAAATCGATTCCCCAGCAAAATTCATCTGGAAGTATAAAACACCAAGGACAAATGGAAGTATGGATATTACATATTCACGAAATTGTGAATTTCCATCGAACTATTATGCAGCTGATGAACGGGTTGAGCTTACGGGTGACAACGGTTACATTTGGATAAATCAGTGTACTGCGAAGACTATACGGAATGAAGCTCCCGTAATAAGTTTTCTTAATGGAGAATTGAAAGAGTATTTCGATATAGAGACTGATTGGCAAGCTAGTTTTTCGAATGCTGTTCACCACTTCATTGCAGCGATAATTAATGACACCGAACCTGAAGTAACTCCTGAGGAAGGGAAAAAAATACAACAATTTGCTCAGGCTGCTCATATCTCCTGTAAGACGCATAAAGAAGAACATCCTGACGAAATGGAATAATAAAAGTCTAGAGAGAATGGATCTTATTATGAAAAGCACAAAAATCAAAGATGGTATTCAAAGAGCTGCCGCACGCGCTTTATTAAAGAGTATGGGTTTAGGACAGGAAGATATAGACAGACCATGGATCAGCGTGGTAAACTCCTTTACCGAAATTGTACCTGGACATGTACATCTGAACAAAATAGCTGAAGCGGTTAAAGAAGGCATATTAATGTCTGGGGGTATTCCTTTTGAATTTAATACTGTTGCTGTCTGTGACGGAATTGCTCAGGGAACACAAGGAATGAAGTATTCCTTACCAAGTAGAGATATCATTGTTGATTCAATTGAGATAATGATTGAAGCTCATGGATTTGATGGAATGGTTCTAATTCCATCATGTGATAAGACTGTCCCTGCTCATCTGATGGCTGCCGCACGGCTTAATATTCCATCAGTCATTGTTACAGGTGGACCGATGCTTCCTGGATGGTATAATGGAGAAGAAATAAGTCTTGTAGAAATGAGAGAGTTTATTGGAAAAGTTCGAAAAGGAGAAATGACCGAACAAGAACTTTTTCATGTTGAAGAGCTGGCTTGTCCTTCTGCTGGCTCCTGCAGTATGCTAGGTACCGCAAATACCATGGCTGCTATCACGGAGGCATTGGGAATGTCATTACCAGGTTGTGCTACCAGTCATGGAGTAATGGCAGACAAGTTGAGAATCGCCCGTAATAGTGGCAAACAAATCATGAATCTATTAAGAATCCCTCTTTTACCAAAACAGATAATGAATGAAAAAGCATTAATGAATGCTATTACTATTGATATGGCTTTGGGGGGAAGTCTAAACTCAGTACTTCATTTAATCGCTTTAGCAGAAGAGCTTGAATTAGATCTCAATCTGAGAAAATTTGATGAGATTAGTCAAAAAACTCCCGTTTTGTGTTCATTAAAACCAGCTGGAGCACATTCTATTTGGCATCTGGATCGTTCTGGAGGGATTCCTTCTATTATGTCCAAACTTGCTCAAAACCTCTTCACTGAGATTATAACCGTGACAGGGAAAACTATCAGAGAAAATCTTGATCTCTTTCCCTTTAAGAAAATCAAAGATTCTATAATTCACAGTTTACAAACACCAGTCCGAAAACAAGGAGGAATTGCTATTCTATATGGCAATATGGCTCCTGATGGCGCTGTCATTAAACAGGTAGCTGTAAAATCTAAGATGATGGAATATCAAGGGCCAGCAAGAGTGTTCGAATCTTTAGAATCTGGATTAGATGCACTCTGGGCGGATAAAATTAAATCTGGAGATGTAATGATTGTTAGGAACGAGGGCCCTGTCGGCGGACCAGGGATGAGAGAGCAACATTCGATCACCTCATTAATTTCTGGACTGGAGGTGGATGTTGCATTAGTTACTGATGGTAGATTTTCTGGAAGCTCTCGTGGAGCAGTAATCGGTCATGTCTCTCCTGAAGCAGCTGTTGGTGGGCCAATAGGAGTTATTAAAGAAAACGATGTAGTATCTTATTCTATTCCTGATCGAAAATTAAATGTATTACTTGAGGAGAAAGTATTAAAAACTAGATTACAAGAATTTACCCCTAATCCTCAAAAGATCACTAAAAATCGAAGTGTTTTGAAAAAATATCGCAAATTAGTTCGTTCTACTGATAAAGGAGCAGTTTTTTGAATAATCAACCAGAAAATTGGGAACAGAATGGAGACTAAATTGGCTTTAATCTTTATTATATCTATTACAATTTCTGTAATAAGTCTAATCTTGTTCATTTTCTTTGATTTTCCATTTTTATTCTTGTTTCTACTTCTTCCTCTGGCTTTTGGGTTTAGAGACGTTATTAGGGAAGAACAAAAGTATACACATGTCTTTTGCAGAAGATGTGGGATTAAATTACCCCCTGATTCAATTTATTGTCCAAAATGTGGCGTTAATATCTATCAAGACTTGGATTAAAATCTCAAAGTGTTCTTAAATATTCAAAAACAGCCTCCATTCTACTTAATATGTCACTTAATTCAGGTGAAAGAGATGACTACATCTAGACTCACTGGTGGAGAAGCAGTAGCAAAATATATTAAAGCCCAAAAAGTACCTTATGCAATTGGAATTCCAGGCCATGGATGTTTAGGACTTGTTGATGCCTTTTTAGAGCATGAAATTCCATTAATTCAAGTAAGACATGAACAATCTGCGTGTCATTTGGCAGATGGATATTTCCGTGTAACTGGAAAACCTTTAGTAGTTTTTACAAGCATTGGACCAGGGGGATGTAATACAGTGATAGGTGTAGCAACAGCATTTGTTGATTCCACCGGAATGATTGTCATTACTGGAGGAGTTCATGTCCATTGGCAAGGTGTCGGTGTTCTTCAAGAGATTGAACGTAAACATTGGGCAGATTTCCCTTCAATAATGAAACCAGTTGTTAAGCGTAGTTACCAAGTAACAAGCTTAGATCAGCTACCCTGGGTGTTACATAACGCGTTTAAAACAGCTGTAACAGGGCGTCCTGGCCCTGTTCATATTGATCTCCCAATGGATATCCAGTCTAGTGCAAAAGAGATGCAGCTTTTTAACGATCCACCTTTTGTGATTAACCAGCAACGAGTCTTTCCAGATCCAGAGGCAATTAAACAAGTGGTTGACCTTCTGTTAGCAGCAAAAAACCCTGTTATTCTAGCTGGAGGGGGTGTGCTTTCATCAAAAGCATTTCTTGAGCTTAAACAAGTTTCAGAATTTTTGGGAATTCCTGTGTGTACCACATTAGCTGGAAAAGGAGCATTTGTTGAAAACCACCCCTTATTTGGATTTTATCCTGGGACTAAAGGTTCCCCAATTGGAAATGAATTGACTCGTAAAGCTGATGTACTTCTTGCCTTAGGATGTAGGTTTGCAGACGAAACCACAAGCAGTTATGAAAAAGGGGTCTCATTCTCAATTCCACCTACTAAAGTCATTCAGGTGGATATTGATCCTGGTGAACTTGGAAAAAACTATCCTGTTTATTTACCTCTCCTTTCAGATATTAAAACCACGTTAAATCAAATATTTCTGGAATTAAAAAGCCGAAATAAAAAACAAGCTGATTTGTCAAACCAACCCATCGTTAAATGGTTGGAAGAACAACGAAAAGACTGGTTTGAAAAACTTGAACCATTAAAACAACATACATCTCCAATGACCATCTCCAGACTCCTGATGGAATTAAGAAAAGCTTTACCAAAAGATGGTTATGTGGTAACAAGTGCAGGTCATACCCAAGCAGCTCTTTTTCAGGAATTTCAAATTCTTTCTGAAGGGACACATATATCATCTGGGGGTTTTAGTACAATGGGATTTGGTGTTCCTGCAGCAATAGGTGTAAAACTCGCTCATCCTAATCGAACTGTTGTTTCAGTAGAAGGAGACGGAAGTTTCTTAATGACTTGTCAAGAATTGGCAACTGCTCAACAGCTAAAAATTCCAATAGTAATAGTAATTGCAGATAATTCTGGCTGGATATCAATTAGAGATTTACAAATTAATGCTTATGGAAAAAATCGTATTTATGGAACTGAATTTCTTAGAAACGACAAACCATACAGCCCAGATTTTACCCAGTTAGCCGAAGCTTTTGGTTGTTGGGCAAAGAAGATCAAAAATCCAGAAGAGTTTCAGAAATATTTTAAAGAAGCCCTTAAGTGGCAAGAAGGACCAACTCTTCTCTGGGTTAACGTTGAAAGAAACCATCCTCTAAGTGAAAGCCCTGTATATGGTGCTTGGGATGTCCCAAAACCTGCCTATCTAGAATAAAAAGGTGAATCAAATATGGAAAAATCAGAAACTGAATATACACCAGGTAATCCTATTTTTTTTGCTCTTGCCACAATGGGAGATGCAATTTCATATCAAAATTTTAGTTTTCTTATATTTACTTTCTATTACGCTGTCATTGGTCTTAATGTAATTCACATGGCATTAGGATTTATTGCATGGTCGTTATGGAATTCAATAAACGATCCCCTTATTGGACTGATTTCTGATAGGACAAAAACTCGTTGGGGTCGTCGTATACCGTTTATTGTGGGTTCATTCATCCCATTATCCGCAATTATGATTTTGATCTGGACACCACCGTTTTGGAATTTAGATTGGAGCTACTTTTACTTTTTAGGAATAATCGTGCTATGGGATACAATCTATACGACAAATTCACTGAATATGACTAGTCTCTTTCCTGAAATGTATCAAACAGAGGACGATAGAGCGAAAGCAAATAATTTTCGCCAGATTTTCTTAATTATGGGATTATTAATCGCATTCATTGTTCCTACATTAATAATTTCGGATTTAAAAGGAGAAACTGATCAAGTAACGACCATTGGACAATATCAGCTTGCTGGGATAGTTATTGGGATAATTGTTTTCATATGTTATTTCATCGGGATTAGAGGTGGAGCTTTTCGAGAGCGGCCAGAATTTGTGGATGATGCATTAAATGTCCCTGAATGGAAAAATGCTTTTCTCCATACTTTAAAGAACAGATATTTTCAAATTTTTGTGGTAGCAAATACCTTTAGCTGGTATGTTTTCGGTATTTTAACAACCATTGCTCCATTATATGCAACATCTGTATTACAGGACATTCCTACATTTCTAGTGGGAATCCTTTTGGGATTTACTTTTATTTCTGCCGCTATATTCGTTAACCTGTGGAAATATGTAGGAAATCGATTAGGTGATTTAAGAAAAACATGGATGATATCATTAGCTGTTCTGATATTAGGATTATTACCATTTTTTGTCATCGATGACTGGATTCTAGGAGTTCTGAGCTTTTTCTTTCTTGGTATTGGCATAGCTGGTAGTTTGTACTTGAAAGACCTCATTATGAGTGATATTATAGATGAAGATGAAATTCGCACAGGAGTTAGGCGGGAAGGAGCCTATTATGGAGTTAATGCGTTCATAATGCGTTTATCAATCATTCTTGTCTTCGTTTCTATTGCAGTAGTCTTTAGTGGTTTTGGGTGGGAACAATATTTTGGTGAAGCTGTCGATCCTCAAAAATTAGAAGATTTTCGTTTAGGTCTTCGACTCCTCTTCTCTATATTCCCAGCAGTTGCCTCTCTATTATCAATCCTTTTTATTAACTATTTTGGTCTATATGGCGAAAAACTAAAGAGCGTTAAGGAAAAACTCAAAGAACTCCATCAAACAAAGATCGACAAATCAGCCTAACTGCATACTCGAAAAGCATCTTATCACAAGAAAAAAGGAATCAAAAGATTATGAATTATAGAAAATTAGGAAATACAGGTATAAAAGTATCTGCTTTAGGATTTGGATGTATGAGACTTCCAACACTAAAACCTGGACAACCCGCGATTAATCGTGAAGAAGCGATTCGGTTAATTAGAAAAGGAATTGACTCTGGTATTAATTATATCGATACTGCTTATCCATATCATGATAAGGAAAGTGAGATTGTTGTCGGACAGGCATTAAAGGACGGTTATCGCGAAAAAGTGATTCTTGCAACGAAATGTCCTGTAGGAATGCCTGATTTCACAGAGTCTGCTCATTACGATAAGTATCTCAATGAACAGCTGGAGAAACTCGATGTTGACTACTTGGACTTTTATCTCTTCCATGGCATTAATGGTAAAACATTCAAGGAAAAAATTATAGGATTAAATCTCATCGAAAGAGCAAAGGCAGCAAAAGAAGCTGGAAAAATCAAACATATTGCATTCTCATTTCATGATACACCAGAAGTTCTCAAGGAAATAATTGATACTGGGCATTTTGAACTGATGTTGGTGCAATACAACATCATTGATCAAGTGAACGAAGAGATGTTGGCATATGCCGCTGAAAAAGGATTAGGTGTTGCGATCATGGGGCCTGTCGGGGGTGGCAGGTTAGCAGGTTCTCCTCTCCCTGAATCAATGCAACACTGGACTACCGAGGGTAGAAATAACTTTGTGGATCTAGCTTTGAAATTCGTGCTCAATAATCCCAATGTGTCGGTTGCTCTTTCAGGGATGGGATCTGACCAGATGTTGGATGAAAATTTAAAATTAGTGTCAAAAGAAGATTATAATGTACTATCTACTGAGGAGAAAGACCGGATTAAGAACATCGCAGCTAAATTCAAGGAACTCTCTGATGTGGTCTGTACTGGTTGTGGCTATTGTATGCCCTGCCCAAATGAGGTAAATATCAAGGAAATCTTCAACTTTTTAATTCGATATCAAGTATATGGGCAAAAGGAAGACTCAAAAGTGATGTATGCTCAGATTGGGAAGCTGCGGTGGCTACCTGGCAAAGATGCAACAGCTTGTATTGAATGTGAAGAGTGTCTCGAGAAATGTCCACAAAATATTCCAATAATTGACCAACTGAAAGAAGCTCATCAAATACTTGGATCAGATTAGTTTCAAATGATTTGATGTAATATTTCTTTTAATACTTCTTTTTTCAATTTGATTGGATTATACTTCATACTTGAGGACTTAATTGCGTTATCAACAATAGTTTGAACATCAGAATCAGATAATGCAAATTTCGACAAAGTTGGGATATTTAATTGTTTTGTTAAGGTTTTCAAGTAATTTATTAGAGCAATATGAGCATCATTAATCGATGGAATTGTCTTTCCAGAGACAATTTCTCCTAATTTTGCATATTTTTTAAGTGCTGTATTTTTTGGGTCTTTCATTGTCAATTGCTTGATGTTTGCTTCGATTGTGGGTGCTAGGAGAGCTGCACATATAACTCCATGAGGGATTTTCAATCCTCCCATAGGTGAGGCGAATCCATGTACAGCTCCTAAACCTGAATTTGCTAAGCAGATTCCACTTAATAATGAAGCTAAAGCCATATCTTCTCTCGCTTCTAAAGATTCTCCTTTTTTGTAACAGATTAAAAGAGATTTTGTTGCTTTTTTGACTCCCAGTAAAGCTAATGTTTCTGTTAATGGTTGAGCTTTATTTGATGTGTAAGCCTCAATCAGTTGCGTTAAAGCATCCATTCCACAAGTTGCAGTAACAGAAGGTGGAACTGCTTGCATCAACCTTGGATCAATGATTGCTATTTTGGGGATTAAAAGGGGACTACGAATACTAGCTTTAAATTTTTCCTTCTCTGCTAAAATCACTGCATTTTTTGTAACCTCACTACCAGTACCTGCTGTTGTAGGCACTGCTACGATGGGTAGTGAAGGTTGAGTAATAACAGATCCTCTCCCAATCACTTCCATATAATCTCTAGCTGATCCCCCTGGGTTTGTGATTAAGCCTGCAATTGCCTTACTGCCATCAATAGCACTTCCCCCACCAAGTCCCATAATCACATCTGCTTTGAAATCGTGAGCTTTTTGAACACCAGAATCAATGGTTTCGATAGTTGGTTCTCCTGTAACTAAAAAGGTATCAAACTCAATCTCTTGCTTTAAGGTTGAAACCGTTTCTCTCGTCTCAGGAGAGTTTAATGCACTTCCACTTGCAACGATCAATAATCGTGAACCAAGCTCTTTCACAAGAGTTCCAATTTTATGAAACTGTTTGGGACCAAAGAAAATACAGGGAGTAGGAAGAAACTCAAATTCCATTTTTCTCTCCTATTTTGACAGAAAAGATTCTTCTGTTATTGGAAATAGATTCTTATGTTTGATGCCTTCACGGGGTTTTGCCATCATTTCTTCGACAGTCTCTCGCCATTTTTGATAATGGCTAGTGGTTTTGTGATCATTCATGCCAGTTTCGTCTTGATAGACCTCGTATAAGAAGAAACGATCAGGGTCATCTAAGCATTGTAAGACATCAAATCGTAAGTTCTTAGGTTCATTTCTTGTATTTCTAGCATTCTCTAAGGAAGCTTCTATAAACGCGTCTCGATATTCGGGTTTAACAAAGACAGTTACACATACAATAAACACTTTCTTAACCTCCAAGAGTAATAAACAAGAATGATTTAGGAGTTTTAAGAGGATTTCTGGCCTTTACTCCTCCTGATCTATTCAAAAAGTAATAAGGGAGAGGGTGATAAAAACAATTAATCTTTGACTAAATAATTATCCAACTGATCTCGTGCTTTTTCACGTTTTGATCTATGACTTTCAAGGAATGTATTGATTTTCTCGATTAAAATTGCTTTTAACTCTCCAGTAAGCATATCTCCATTCCGATAATCCTCCTCTATTGTCTTGATCTTTTTATCATCAGGTTCAAAGAGGATTTTTAGCCATTGAAAACTAACATCAATATCTGGATCCCCCCCTTTCTTTCGGTGTTCAGCTACAGATACTTGTCCTCCAGAGAATGCATGTTTTTTGATCTTCATTTCAACAGTTTTGGGGTCATCTGTAACATATACTGTTTGAGTGGGATCAGAAGCAGACATCTTACCTTCAGGCCCACCAAGAGCAGGAAGGAATGAACATTGGATGCTGGCTGGTTTGTAGTATCCCAATCTTGGAAGTACATCACGTGCTAATCTGAAATGAGGGTCTTGATCTATCGCGTGAGGAATGAGACAGGGAATGTTTTTTCCTTGTCTGACACTTTCAAGAACTGCAGGAACAGCTTGGATGCTTGTATAAAAGACACTTCCAATATTTATGGAATTATCAAATCCAAAAGATGCTTTTACCGTTGAATAAGTGATTTTCTTGGCAACAGGAAGGGCAATGTTGTAGAATGTTTGAGCATTGTCTGTATCGATAATAATTTCAGTATTCTTATGATCAAATCCTAAAGCGATCACATCACAAGCGTTTTCAATTGCAAAGGAATATGTTTCTTCTTTGCTTAATTTTTCTTCAATCAAGAATTTTTCATCATCAGTAAGTTGGAATATAAACTTGACTTTAAATTTATCTTGCAACCATTTAGTAAAAATCCATGGAACCAGATGTCCAAGGTGAATATCCTCAGAGGGGCCCCGACCAGTGTAAAGATAATATTTATTACCTTTCTCCCATTCATCTAGGATAAAATTCATATCTCGATGAGTAAAGAAGGTTCCACGACGTAACATGAAATGTAAATCACCAGTATGCTTTCGGATTCTTTCTAGTAAAGCCTGATCTATTGGTTCTGTTCCAAATCGTTCCATAAGCTTGTTATAGTCCACTTTTCCCTGTACTTCATATGGTGTGACAACGAAATCATTATTGTTTTTCATGCTTAAAAACTCCATAAATTAGGCGAAATGTTGTAAAATCTGCTGATCTAGTATTTTTTCTAATTAAAAAGCTGCAGACTCCGCTATTATATAATATTGGTAGAAGAGAACAACAAAATCTATAGGATATGCTCAACCTTAACATTTTGGACTTGAAAATAAATGCTGGTGGTCGTCCACTAGCGACGGATTCCATTGGTAGAGCATTCTCATCTCCATATGGCTGGTTTTATTTATTATATTAAAATCTTACTACTGGGGATTATTATCTACATTGAAAACAAGGTATTAAAAAGAAAATCGGAAACAGCAGGGTCTTATGAGGACAAATAATGCCACTTTGTTTAAAAATCATGCTTGATCCAGACATTTCTCAAACTTTAATATCAGGACTTGATAATCATTTAATGGATGTCTTTCCATTCGACAAGGTTGATGTGAAGAAATCAGTTCAACTTCCTAGTTCTTGCTGGAATGCAAATCGAAGGCAATATGATGCAAATTGTCTGTTAGCTTTTGCCTCGTCTCATAACTCTACTGGGATTGTACTATTAATAATCTCTAAAGATACATATGTTCCAGAGTTGAATTTTGTATTTGGAATCGCATTAACAGGTGTAGGTGCAGTCGTTTCGGTTTATAGACTTGAAGATGACCCAGAATTTCTACAAAAAGAAATCACTCATGAATTAGGGCACGTTTTTGGATTAAAACACTGTTCTCTTCCCTGTGTGATGACTTTCTCAAACAGTGTATGGGAAGCTAGATTAAAAACGAGCATTTTCTGTGAAAAGTGCTGGGGACAATTAGAACAAGAAGAATTATAAAAACCACAACTAATTAGGAAAAGGGATTATCACATGGCAGATCAAGACGCTTTCAATGATATTCTCACTCAAGCATACAAGAGAATGCATCGATATACTTGTGCTGAGGCATCATTACAAGCATTACTAACTCTATGGAATTTACCTCTGGAGGAGTATTCTTGGGCAACAGGAGGGTATTTAGGGGCCATAATGTCAGGGAAAACAACATGTGGACTTCTAATAGGTAGTAGTGTTGCCATTGGATTTCGTTGTGGTCAAGGGAAGGAAAAAGTTCCAGAGGAGTGTGATGATGAGAGAAATAAGGCTGTACAGGCTGTAGGGGAATTGTATAGTGATTTCTTAGAAAAATTCGGTTCTACTAAATGTAAAGAACTAAGTCGAACAGATTTTAGCAAAGGAGAGGAACTCGGTCAATATCTGGCTACCAAGGGTTGGAAGCAGACTTGTGATATATTTCTAGATTATGTCTTAAGAAAATGTAAGTCAATGGCCGAAGAAGGTAAGGTCTAGAACTTTTCGATGGCTTCTTTCAGTCGTTCTCGGGCTTCTGCTGAAAACCAGTGTTCTAGAAAAATCTCTTCTTTTTCAGCTAGATATTCAATAATTTGTGTTCTAACCAATTCGATACGATTACGTTTGATTCTTTCAAATGCTCCTTGTGGTAAGGAGCCTAATAATTGAGCTTTTTCAATCGATTTATTTAGTACCTGGTCTACAGGAAACACATTGTCAACCATACCCATTTTTAGTAACTCATCGGAAGGATAGAAGTCACCAACATATGTTATCTCCTGCGCATGCCGAGAACCTACAGCCTGTCGTAAAATACAGTCTCCTGGGTACGGAATTGGAACTCCTAGTTTGACTTCGTTAAGTCCCATGAGTTTTCGGCCTTCTGCAATAAATCGGTAGTCACAACAGAGAGCTAGAATGCATCCACCTGCTATTGCATGTCCAGTTAATGCTGCAATCGTGGGTTTAGGGAAAGAATATAGATCCAGACATAACTGATTGAATGATTGATAAAAAACCTTGAATTCGTTCCGAGAAAGCTCAATCAACTCTGGAATATCAAAACCAATAGCAAAGAACTTATCATTTGTACTAGAAAGTACAATACTGTGAATATCTGGATCAGTCTTTATTTCTCGAATATTCTTAGTAATTTTTTTCACTAGTTCGAGATTTATTGCATTTGTGATATCTCGATTTAGCTTGAGTATTCCCACATGATTAGAAACATCTAAACTTATCATAATCAATTACCAACTCACGATTATTGTCTCGATAAAACAAAAAAAGCAATTCCACTACCCTATAAAGCCATTTCAGACTGGGTAAATTTGAAATGATTGGAAATTAAATAATTTTTAAGTGAAAGTTATAAAGCAAAACCAAATTTCTGTTCAGCATACCAAGGATTTTTCGCTAAAAAGGATCCAAATCTTGCCATTGACTCAGAGAGGTTTGTACCATTTGATTGAAACCCATACAATCTTAGTTTCTCACTATCAATCCATACATCCTGTCCTAACTTGTCAAATAAGACTGGAAGCAGAAATGAGTGTTCTTGGGGTTTTTTAATCTTGCGAATAATACGTGCAAGATAATAAAGGGGCTTGAATATAAAAAGAGGGATGGCTATAATGTTTAAATTCTTCTTTTGAAGAGCTTGACTCAATTCCTGTACAACCTCACGCAGAGTGGGAGTAAAACTTACAAGATTAAACTCCTCACCGTTACCTCTAGTAAAATCAGAAAAATATACAATTGCAGAGACTACATCCTTTACATCAACGAGACTGATCCTATCCTTTCCACCACGAGGTAAAGGTGCAAAACGGCCAACAAACATTCGTGCAAGAACATCCAATGTTGATCCAGATCCACCAATAATACCAGATGGACGTAAAATTGTTATTAATTTCTCAGGATGATTGTTTTGGAACTCTTGAACACAGGCTTCTCCCAATGCCTTTGTTAATTCATAATTCTTATTGAGAGTGAGGTCAATCTCACTGGTTTCTGTAACACCACGACCATTATTTCCAGTCATTCGTCCATATACAGCAACCGAAGAGAGATAGATCATCTTTTTTATCCGATTTTGAAGAAAACCATGTAAGATTCTCATTGTACCACAGACATTAACATCATAAAGAAGCTCATACGGTTGCCAGAAGTTAAAAATGGCCCCTGAATGAATCAATATAGAATTCTGAGGATCTGATACATCTGTAAAAGCTAATACATCGTCATCATTTCTCAAATTCCCTAGAAAGATGTCAACCCCTATTTCAAAACACTTTTGTAAAAATCGTTGCTGATGGGGATTTCTTTCCTTATTGCGAACCAATAATCTAATTTTTTCGGGTTGATTGGCATAGGGGGATTCATCAAGTAAATGTTGAACTAGATGTCGGCCAACTAACCCCGTTCCACCAGTAATTAATAATGTCAAATAGAAGACCTCGTACAGAAGATACATAATTTGTTTAGGTATTTCAATAAAATAACCCAAAAAATATGAAGATGGGAGAATTTAGAATAATAATTAGAGGAGATCGAAATGCCTGAATCTAGTTCAACTTGGAGTAAAAAATTGTTTCAAAAATACAAACAATTAGCATTATCTGTTAGAAGTGATCCACTTCTAAGCTTGGTGGTCTTTCAGTTTATAGTTCTCGGAATAATTGGTCTAGTCGGATTCGTGGGTTGGGGGTTGTCTCTGATATTCGAGCTATCTGCTCCAGGTTATCTAAATTATATTACAGATCATCTCGAACATTGGACGATTAAATCATCTTGGTGGGGATTGTTGAGCTTGTGTGTAGGCTTCATAAGCTTCGCAGCAGCATTTTTAATACGAAAAAATGACCTTTTAGGAGCTGGAGTGGGATTTTTTGCCCTAATCTTAGGATTTATAACAAATATGCTTGTTGCTCGTAATCCTCCCGCTCATATTGCAGTAGGAGTCATTGTTGGATGGATTATAGTCATTCCTACTATTTTCTACTTAATTCGACAAAAATCAGATATTTAGAGATCTTGACTTTACAGATGAAAAGATCTTAAGAAAAATCTGAAATATTAGAAAATCATGTTTAATCCTGGAAATATTGGCGAATTAAAGCTACAAAATCGTTTTATCCGTTCTGCTACTGCTGAATTCATTGCAAACGATGAAGATGGCACAATAACTGAAGAATATTACCCTTTGTACTCAAATCTCGGGTTAGGGGAAATAGGACTAATAATTCAAGGACATCTTTATGTAATGGATGAAGGGAAGGCTCACACACATATGGCTGGTATAGCAAATGATATGCAGATAGATGGCTTGAAAAAAATTACCAAACTAGTTCACGAAGCAGACAAAAGGAATTTAATCGCTGCTCAATTGAACCACGGTGGTGCAAATTCTGTTAGCACCAAAACTGCTTCTGCTAGAGAGGATAAAGGAGTTAAGGTTATGAGTGGGGAGGACATAGAGAACGTAATTAAGGGATTTGGAGCAGCTGCTTTACGCGTCAAAAAAGCTGGTTATGATGCAGTTCAAATCCACTCTGCTCATGGTTATCTACTAAGCCAATTTCTCTCCACGAAAACAAATAAACGAACTGATTCTTGGGGGGGAAGTTTAGAGAATCGTGCTCGATTCTTATTGACAGTCTATCATGCGATAAGAGCAGCTGTCGGACCTAATTATCCTGTATTAGTGAAAATGAATGGTTCCGATGATCCTTTAGAAGGCTTTACTGTAGAAGAAGGGGCTAAAGTAGCGAGTTGGCTAGCTAATGAAGGACTGGATGCGATCGAGGTTAGTGGAATGAAGTCAACTCGTCCAGTTAAGAAAGCAAATGAGGGATATTTTGTTGCTACAGGAAGAAGAATTAG
This sequence comes from Candidatus Heimdallarchaeota archaeon, assembly GCA_020353515.1. Classification (GTDB taxonomy): domain Archaea; phylum Asgardarchaeota; class Heimdallarchaeia; order Hodarchaeales; family Hodarchaeaceae; genus Hodarchaeum. The sequence continues at coordinate 3,274,207 of CP070695.1, read as the reverse complement.
TCACCATATTGGTGATATGCCACTTATCCTAGTTGGAGGGCTCAGATCTCAAACCCAGATACAAGAACTTCATGACGAATTCGCTGATTTTATTTCGCTGTGTCGTCCTTTCATCAGAGAACCTGATCTAGTACAAAAGTTCAGATCGGGGAAAAAAAGAGCTGATTGTATCTCCTGCAACCGCTGTTTTAAAGAACGTATCGTTACAAAATGTTTTGAATTGGAAGATTAGATTCTCCCAGGCTTAAAGGAAAAAGATAAGAAAACCTAATACTATAAATAATATTGCTGAAACCAGATTTATTTTATCTCTAGGAAGTTTTTTTGCCACTTTGTCACCAGCATAAACTCCGATACCATTAATTAGAGATAACGCTAATACAGCTCCAAATAATACCCCCCAGGGATCAAATTGAGTAGCTAATCCTACACCCATCAACATCGTTTTATCCCCTAATTCTGCTAGAAACATAAAGGATAGCGAACCTACAAATCCCCCCTTCTGCACAACTTCCTTTAAATAGAGATCACAATGCTCTATATCAGGACAGTTTTCATGAGGTTTAGCGCAAAATTCCATTCTAACAGGACAGATTCGGACAGCTTCATCAGATCCTTTCTTAAAGTTAATTATTAAGATCATTATTCCACCTAGAATAAAAAGAAGTCCTATAATAGGTTTTAATAGAGATACATCAACTGTGTTTTTCATTAGGGTTCCAATAATTACAGCAAGTACTGTAACCCCAGTTAATCCCAAAATAGCTCCTAAGAACACTTTTAACGGACTTCGATACCTCATACTCAATGCAAATGCAGCCAATTGAGTTTTATCTCCCAATTCCATAATGAAAACTGCTGAAAATGATAACATAAGTGCCTGAGCTAAATCAATCAGTGTCATATCAAATAATTTCCTAAAAAGAAGGTTAATAGACACATATTAAAAGTTGAAAAAATTGTTTCCGATAACATTTCTCGCAAGGTGTAATATATGTGTCGATGGTGTGTTGAACATACTGCACGTAAGGTTTGGTATTTAGAGCCTTCAAACCATGATTTAGGTACAATAAATAGGTTTCAACGGTTTTGGGACTGGCATATTGACATGGGGATACTCTATGGAACCATAGATGACATCTCGAAAAAAACAAAACCTTGGGGTTTTCCAAAAAAGAATTTCTATAATTTTTATGCTAAAAAAATTCATGGTGGGCAAGTAGTATCAACCTTAGAGGAGTCATTGAAGATTCTTGAGATGAGTAAAGATGTTTATCTGACATACTGTAGTTGTCGCCATTCAACACATTCTGAACATCCCAAGTTATACAAGTGTATTTTACTGAATAATGATGCTGAACAGGCTCGTCGATGGGATGGGAAAGCTAAACTCAAAGGAAAACCAACAATCGGAACCTATGTTGACCCTGAAGATGCTAGAGATATCATTGTGGAATCAAGAAAAGAAGAACACTGCTTTCAAACAGTACTTTGGAAATGGCCTCCCCGTGTCGCATGCTTATGTAATTGTGACCAATTCTGTGCTTCTTGGTGGGCTCCTGAGATCGATTGGGGACAACTTCCCTCATTCTATCAGTCAAGTGTAATTAATGCAGATGCTTGTGATAAATGTGGGATTTGTGTGAAATTTTGCCATAAAAAAGCGCTAACCCTTGATAACGAAAGCGGTCCTCATATCGATCAAGAGAAGTGCCTAGGTTGTGGACTCTGTGTCGAGAATTGTCCTAAAAAAGTCTTTGAATTGGAACCCCGTAAGGAAATTTATGATCGTCAAAAAGGAAAATCTGTGAATCTAATCTCAGAAAATCCATAACCGATAGACTATCGGTTGCGTATAGTATGAGTAAAAATACAAAATCATCAGAATATGTTATATTCTTCTTCTTACTGGGGGTACTTGGACTTTCATCAATTTTATTGATTTTTCAACTCATACCATTCCCAGCTAATACACTATCTTTATCTACACCAGATTATAAGGGACATCTTCCTTTAAGTTCAGCCATTCATCAATCAAAAACGACTGATAACCTGAGAGATATTCCACTTGAGCTTAAAGAGGTTTCTCAGATACTGTGGTCTCTCCAAGGGATAACACATGGTATTAATAAAAGAACTGCTCCTTCTGCTGGAGCAACATACCCCTTAGAGATTTATTTAGTTCATAACGGATCTTCTTCCCTGAGAAGGGGATGTTATAACTATGTGCCCCAGAATCATGAGTTAAGAATTGTTTCTTCATCATATAATTCGATGAAGCTCATATCGTCTCTTTTTGGTGAAGATCAAGATGCAGTTTCCAACGTTTCTACTGTATTCCTAATTTTAGCTGATTATGCACGCACTACTTTTAGATATAATACCGATCATCCGCTATATGAATATCGGGGGGTACAGTATGTTCATTTGGAGGTGGGGCATGCCATTCAAAATTTTTTACTTCAGCTTACATCTCTGAATCTAAAATCACGAATAATTACTGATCTCAATACCGAAATAATACAGGATTTTCTTAATACAACCTTAATACCTATGACCGTGCTGCCTGTTGGAATTAACGGAGAATCTAATTCGCCATTATTAAAATTTAAAAAACGATCTATTGATAACACAGAAGAAATGACTGTTGAGCAGGCTCTTGTAAAACGAAAATCTATAAGACAGTACTTAGATGGAAATATACCCCTTTCAGTGATCTTAGATATTGTAAAAGATAGTACCAAAATACCATACTTATCTGAAGGAAATCAACATTTAGATCTTAAATTAGTAATTGGTGATGTAGATGGATTAATAAACGGATCTTACAACTTTTTTATAAAAAATAACTCACTCCAACTGTTAACAGTAGGAGATTTGCGGACAGATCTTAGAAAAGCTGGATTAAACCAGATGATGATCGAAAAGGCTCAATTAGATATTATTATTTCCGTTAATACATCTTGGATTGGCGAACAAGCTGATTCTATCCTATATCATCGTATAATGATGTTCAATATTGGTATGTTTGCTCAGAATGTCTATTTAAAATGTGCATCATACGGTCTAGGAACTGTTGTTGTTGGTGCATTATATGAGGGGACGACAGCTCAAGTGATTGATCTTTCTACCACACATACTCCTATCTATATCATTCCTATTGGTTTAACATCAGAATATTATGAAGAAGAAAAAGAACCAATTATTCCGTTAACAGATATGGCAAGAACATTTGCCCTTTTGTCTTATATTCCCTTCTATATCTGTTTGTATTTGTCTCTCCCCGTTCTTAGACGAAAATTAACAAAGAAAATGCGATGGATACATTGTATTATAGGAATTATCCCTCTTATAGGAGTCATATTTCATTTTATGGTAATCCATGGTCATGTTCGTGACCTTTGGAATTTTTTGAACATCGATACATATTTTAGTACTTCTTCTTACTTTATAGAGGGTATCATTTCATTTCCAACCACACGGTATGACATAGGAATTTATTTAGCGAACTTGAACATCCTCTTAGGTATTATTGCTGGGGTAACTGGAATTATTTTTGCTTTTAAGTTGGTTAGACAAAGAAAACTGGTTAGAAGAATTCACAAATATACCGTCTTCTCTATACTTGTATTTATGATCATACATGCATTATTGAACAGAACTACATTTATAAACAACCCCCTCGTTTTCCTTCTATTAAATATAATTGTAATTGATCTATTTTTCATGTTATATCTCTCCCCTACAGTTGTAAAAGACATTTTTAAAAAGAAAGAAGATATATCTTCTATCACCCAAAAAGAATAGGAGCCAGTATTTTTGTCTCATACATCAAGAAAGCGTATTGCGGTCTGTTGTCATGGGTTTTTAGGCGCTCCAATAATGCTACATGAAGTTGAAAACACACTAAATGAAGATCCTTTTGCCCAGATTTATGATAATGTATTCAATATCTCATATTATAGCTCAAAATATGGAATAAACTTTAGTAGGCCTTATGACTTAAAAACTCCAATTTACGATGAGAATACATCTCAAACTCTAGCTCATCACTTTTACGCACAAATCTGTGCTGTACTTAAGAATTATCAAGAAGAAGTGAGTTTAGATATTTTTGCACACTCCATGGGCGGATTAGTTACACGGAGTATGGTAAAATATTTATCAAAGGAGAAAAATAATAGTATTTGGATCAGAAATGGAATTATTAACAATATCTTCCTATTAGGAACCCCAAATCATGGAACGAGGTTAGCCCAATGCTCAATTAACATACCAATTGATATCCTGATGACTGGACTAAACTTAGTATTTGAGCTACCTGACGGAGTAACATCAGATGATCTTCAATTATTTAAGTCACAATTCATGCAAATGGTTCCAAATTCTGTTTTTCTTAAACACCTCAATCGACGTTCCAAAAATATTGAAGAACTCATCACTTGGGTAACAGTGAGAGGACTGAAGTGGATTAAGCAACTTGGATGGTTACCAGTTGTATGGCAGCCGTTCCTCTTCAGAAGATTGCGGATAGATCATCATTTCCCATTTATACATGTTGGCATTATCCCTAATGATGGGCTGGTGGATGCAAGTCGGGTGCCTCTGAAATTTGCTACAAATTTCACTGTCCCTTCTGCAACTCATATGGATCTTCTTAATTGGAAGACAAAGAAATCTGGACGACAAGTTTTAAGGTTAATCAAACCAATTATTCTCACCAAAGAAGAGAAATGATTTCATAAATGAAAAAAATTCTTCAAAAAGGTCTTTTGTTTTACCCCACAACGTTGGAAGTATTAAATATGAAAATAAGCTATAAAAACATTCCTGAATCTGAACTAAAACCAAAATATGAGTCAGAGGATGATTTAGGATTTGGAAAAATATTCACTGACAGAATGTTTGTCATGGAGTATAAGAATGGAGTTTGGGAGAATCCTGTGATAAGAAAATATTCACCAATAGATCTTGATCCCTCTGCAATCGTTTTACATTATGCTCAGGAAATCTTCGAGGGGCAAAAGGCTTTTAGTACACCAGATGGTCACATAAATCTGTTTCGGCCAGATAGAAATGCTCAACGCTTTAATTCTTCTGCTAGGCGGATGATGATGCCAGAAATAGATCCAGAAAATTACTTATTTGCACTCAAGGAATTAATAAAACTCGAGAAAGATTGGGCTCCAAAATCTCTTGGTACATCATTATACATAAGGCCCACCATGATTGGTACAGAACCAGGTTTAGGAGTAAGGCCATCCACTGATTATCTTTTCTATGTCATTCTTTCCCCTTCTGGACCATACTTTCCTGAAGGGTTCCAGTGTGTAAAAATCTTTGTCAGTGAATTTTATATACGAGCTGCTTCTGGTGGTACTGGCAATGTAAAAACGGGTGGTAATTATGCAGCAAGCTTATTAGTGGGTAGTGAAGCCGAACAGTACGGTTGTAGTCAAGTCTTGTGGTTAGATGCTATCCAGAAAGAGTATGTTGAGGAAGTCGGTGCTAGTAACATATTCTTTGTCTTTGATGATGTAATCTATACAGCACCTTTATCATCAGGTACAATATTGCCTGGTGTAACACGTGATAGTACAATTCAATTAGCAAAGGATAAAGGACTGAATGTGGAAGAAGAAGCCCTTTCAATAAAGAACGTTATCAAAGGAATACACAATGGAAAAATATCTGAGGTATTCATGAGTGGGACTGCTGCATCAATAGCACCTGTTGGGAGTCTTTATTATCAAAATAAAGAACACATAATAAATAACTTTGAGATTGGTGACATTTCAAGAGAGCTGTACAACCAGCTAACAGATATTCAATATGGGCGAGTGGAAGATCCATATGACTGGATTGTAAAAGTAATTTGAGGGGTAAAAAATAAAGCTAAAACGTTTTTAGAAAGGTTTACGATTTCTAAATTGATAATTTTGACTGAAATCTATTTAATCGGTGAACAAAATGACATTTGACATAAACGAGTCAAATCCTAATGAATTATGGATAACTCATCATGGGAGTAAATTAAAAAGCCTCTTTTTCATGATAATGGGTTTCCTTTTTCAAGTACTATTTGTATGGGCTTATTGGAGTTTTTTAGACGCGTCAGGGCCTTGGGCGTTCTTTTGGCTTGGACTGATAAATAGTGATCTTTTTCCGTTTACATCACTTTTATTTTTGTTTGGGGGAGGTTGCTTTCTAATCGCTATAAAAGAAGGGATGTGGACTGAAAGTTGGATTATCAAAAAGGAGTTATCTCTAAAAACCCCAGGGATACAGAAGCAATGGCAACTCTTCCAATGGTCAAGAATGAAAACAATTTCAAGAAATCAAATTCGATCACTTAGGATTCATATAATTCCATTGGACACTCTAAAACTCTTTAATCGTTATCAACTTGAAGTAGATTATCAACTTTCTGATGATTCGCCTCTAGAGACATCTATTCTCTATTCAGATGAAACTAGGTTAGCAGGTGCGAGAACAAATCAATTAGCTAAAAAAATTCAAGAAACATTGAATTTATCTGAAAGAATTGATATGAAAGAGGCTCCACGGCCAACTCAAAGCAACAATAAAAAAAGGAGAATGGGTTGATAACCCTGAATTGGGTTATTCAGAAATATTGATTAGGATCTCTCAGGCCTCGTCTTTTTCTTTGTTTACTGGCTAATGTGCTGAACTCCGTGCGTAGCTCTGTGGGTAAACGACTTGGTTTCTTGTAACCTTCAATAGTATCCTTTGCATAGGAATAAAGGAAAGAACGGAAGGCTACTTTCATAGGCATTGTAACAACATTGTAGGGTAAGCTTCCTAAAATAAGAAATATGAAAGCAAATATGATACCAAATCCAAAATCTTGGCTAACAGCAAATCCTAGGCCAAATCCAACCACGATCCACAACAAGGAATTTATGACAGCAAAAATGAACGTTGTCAATCCAAATCCAGACTCTCCAACTAAGACATCTAATAATGAATTCCATGTCGTCTTTGCTGAATCTTTAATCGAATCCGTCAATCCTCGTTTATTCTGTACGATGGATATTAGTGTAAAATAATTCATGAACATCCAGATCGCACCAAGGATCGAAATAAACAAACCTGCGACAGCAGCACCAATAAACGCAAAAATAATTGCACCACCCCCTTGTCTATCAGTAGCTCGTGTTTGGCTTCTTCCTGCTGATGTAGCTATTTGCATAATCATCTTAACAGTTGCCATTGCAAAAGCAAATTTTATGATTATAGGAAATACTTGCCGAACATCTTTCATCGCAGAATTCAAATCTGGATCTAAGCCTCGATACCAATCACTAGCGTACGAGATCACACCAGCAGATAGGCTATAGTAAACTCCCAAATATACTATCAGGTAAATATATTCGAATAAAATGGCAAAAACATAACCAGGAAGACTGAGCTCAGGGTCACCTGCGGCATTCTCAACTGTAAAAAGGCTAAGAATTTCAAAGAAACCAAAGAGCATAAAAAAACCTGTGATAATAGAATAAATTCCTAAAAAGATAGGCATCGCTATTACAGCTTTTTCATCCAGTACAAGCTGAGCAGAAAATTCAACAAATTGCCCAGAACGTTTAATTAAAGTGAATTTCCAAAGGACAAAAAGAAAGAACAAAGCCCCAAGTCCTGCAATGAATAAAGCGAGAATCCAAAGTTCTGGATCAGAGAAATAGATTAAAGCGCCAACTGCAACCATAAATAGGGGAAAAAGAATGCAAACTATAATTGTGACTTCTTGGGCAAGTTTACTCATAATCCAGACAATAATATATGCTAGAATGATTGTAATAAATAAGAAGATTGCAGCAAAAGCGATTAAAAGTGGTAAGAAAGGCATAGTAACTGGAATTACTAGATAAAAGACCTCTGAGATTGATTCTAGAATCTCAGTATTTTCTGGAGCAAAAATAAAGTGCACAAAAGAGTATGCTCCAAAAGCATAAAGAATTACGACTACCAGTAAGTATAGCCATGTTGGCATACTAGAAAAATCCGTTTGTATGTCAGGTTTTCTATATTCAGATGTACTCATATTAAATCACCATAAGACAATTCATCAATCCTATTTCTTTTTTTTTTAGCAAATTAGGTTAAATTATTAGGTGTTATCAAACTATGAGTTGATTTATTAAAAAAGATTATCCCTTGTTGATGGATAAAAGACATTAGTGCAAAGAACGAAGAGCTTCTATTTAGCAGCTTCAAATTTTATAGTAGAGGAAGTAGATACATCCAAAAATTTTTTTCCAAATGCTGTTGATAAAGCATACTTTCCCCGAAACCCAGTACAATGACAGGGAGCTATTTTTGTTATAGGGTAGTTCTTCAATTCTTGATTTGTCCAAGAAAGGCGGTCATCTGATGCATCATGAAGATGGAGGCCGCCTATTACTCCTACAATGTCACTCGTGCCAGTTAATTCTTCTGTTCTAGCAACTGTATTTACTATTCCAGCATGACAACATCCTGCAAGAATTACTATTGAACTATCTGCTAGATGAAAAATCAAGGAGAGGTCGTCCTCTAGCTCATCTGGAACAGTTTCTCCATTCTTCATTGTTGTGACATCTTTAAGGTCACCCGATAATACTTCATAATCATTTTGACGAGGAACTTCACCAGTGGTCATAATTGATTCAGTAAATTCATGAGAGGTAGTCGTTGTCATTAAATCAACTTGTTTCTTGAGGTCATCAATCGATGAAAAGAATTCTTGAATTCCTACATCATATTTCTTTCCTTTTTCAGTAAAGATTTTAGGTGAGAGAGCTTGAGGATGACAGATCACGGGAATTCGTTTTTTTGTTAAGGCAATCGCCTCTTTCAATCCTCCTACATGATCCCAATGGCCATGACTTAGCACTATTGCATCAATAGTAGTAAAATCAACTTGTAGTTTTTTAGCATTGTTAAGAAACGCAACAGGTGAGGGGCCAGTATCAAATAAGATTTTTAATTCCGACTCGGAGAATTGGACTTTGGAGAGGGCGGAAAAACCACTTTCACCCAGTATTCCTCCAGGACCAGCAACATTTTCAACTAATATTTGTATTTCTAACTTTTGAATGCTCAATGGATCACAACATCAAACTATTGATTAACATAGCAGCACATAAGTAGTCAATTTGCTTGAATAAACACTGTGGGGTAATTCTTAAGGGCACCTAGGCTTTGGAAAAGAAAACATCCAATTAGATAATAGATAACAATTTTTTGTAATATCACACGAAAGAATAATGAAAATTCTATGAGATTTTCAGGGAAAAATGTAGTAACTAACGATACTGCTCCATACATAACAATAAGACCACTGAATCCTAAAAAAATAAGACGGTAAACTCTGGGGATAGTTGCTATACCATTAAACAAGAGATACATTAACATTGATACGATAAATGAAAAAATAAAAGCAAGGAGTACAATCAGTTCATGCAATTGAGGGAAAAGATCAACCGGGGTTAATGCAATACAACCAAAGAATAACGAAGTTAAGACTCCTAATAGAGAGAGAGCCTTTAAGTGTTCAGGATTAGCACCATTTAAAATCCCAGGAATTGCAATGAAATAGATTGCGAACGCAAAACTAGCTACCATAAGAGTAATGAAAAAAAGAATGGCAGAAACCGTATTTGGATTACCAAACGCCTTAATTCTCCCTAAGTCACTAAAGAAATTCAAAGAAAAGCTATAACCTGAACTATTTGGATTAACACGTGTTCCACCACCATAGCTTAACATAGCTAGGGATGAAAGAACGATGAATTGTATACAGCCAATAATTGTAAAAAGAAATGCATAATCTCTCCAATTCTTTTTCAAATTACATTCACCATAACTGTCATTTGGGAATGTTCTCGATTACTCCAACAATAATAGGGAATAAAGGCCACTTTTTTTCCATCTTCAGTCTGACCTTTGATTATGTATATGTCTCCAAATAGTTCTGTTGGTTCAACAGTGAGGGAATTGCCGAAAATCCTTGCGTTAAAGATATCAATGTTTGGATTATCAATGTTCTCCAGACAGTAAACAACTGGTCCCCGTGTTATGGTTGATTTTCCGAAATCATTTTTCACTTCTGGACGGGATTGAAGAATTTGTATTTTCATAGGAAAATGAAGATCTATTCTATCGCCTGGATTCCACTCTCGTTCTAGAGAGATATAACAAGATCTGAAGGGGGAGTATCCTGAAGCTGTTTTTACTGTGTTTAGTTCATTTCTGGAGACTTGCTGATCCTCATCGTTAATTTTTAGAGAATAACTCTCTACCCAACTCGGGATTCTTAGATAAATTGCAAAAAATTCTGATGATATTAAGTCTAGTTCGATTTGAACATTACCATGCCAAGGAAAACCTGAATTTAATATCATTCTCATCGGTGACATGGATTCTAGAGTGAAATGCGTTTCATTACCTATGTATTGATGAATCCATATTTTACTTCCGTGATACGAATAGATGTATTGCCCTAATGAGGCCCAGGTTCTGGATAGGTTTGATGGACAACAGGGAATAGCAAACCACTCTTTACGAGTAACATCCCCCTTTGAAACAAGCGGATTCCTATATAAATACGATTTTCCATCTTGTGATATTCCAACAGAAACCGCGTTATAAAGCTGCCACTCTAAAAGATCCGCAAATTTGGCCTCTGCTGTAAGAAGCGTCATTTCCCAATTCCAAAATATAGATCCTAGTGCTCCACATGTTTCACAGTATGCATATTCTGGATTCAACTCATAATCTCGTCCAAACCCCTCTATCCCTGGCAGTGACCCAATCCCACCTGTTACAAACATTTTTTTACTGACCATGTGATTCCATACAGTTTGTAGATTAGGTAGGTATTTTTTATCTGTTTCATAGGAATACATAGCCGCAGCAGTCATCAGATAAGAAAAGCGTACAGCATGACCTTCTGGTATTGTTTGATTTTCTAAGGGATTATGTATTTGAAAATACTTCCCAGTAACGTAATTAAAGAATACACGTCGTTTAAATCCTGAAGGGAATGTTATATAGACATTATCTGGTAAGCGAAAATCTTTATCCTCAGGATGTTGGATCAAATATTTTTCTTTTAATCTTTTAACCCTTCCAAGCCTTCTATTGTGCTTGAAATCCTGTTTTAATAATGATAACCATTTTAACCTAGATTTTCCCCTTCGTTGAAGAAACTCTTCTGCTAATTTCAAGTACCGTGTTCTATTTGTGATTCGAAAGAGCTTTATCAGCGCTATTTCAATTTCTTGATGTCCAGGAATTGCATTTGAGCTTGTGTTTTCCTCGAGAAATTGCTGGACTAAGAGATCAGCTATTCTGATTGCAAGCTCGAGGATCTTTAACTCTAGACTAAACTCATAATGTGCTAATAAAGCTTCTATTAGATGCCCCAAACAATATAATTCATGTTCTATCCAAAGATTTGTCCATTGTTTATCAGGAAAATGAATTTGATTAAATGTATAAATGTATCCGTCATCTTCAGACCTTTGAATAATTTTAATGAATTCATCGATTAATCCTTTTAATTTATTAGAGGGAAAAATGGTATAAATTCGACAAGCGGCATCTAACCACTTATATGCATCTGAATCAGAGAAGAACCAGCCTTCTCGAAATCCTTCTTCTTTATCTCCTATTAGGATTCGAAAATTATCTATACAGCGATATTTTTCAAGCTGCTTCCATTGATGAAAAATTGCATCTTCAATGTTCATTTTTAAACGAGAATTCCAAAAAGAATCATTAATTTGAACTTGTTTTAGGGTTAATTGATTGCTAAGACAAACCATTACTGACCAGATAATATGATAGGGTTTAATAAACATTGCTGATGAATGATCGATTAAAAGCTGTTACAAGGATTTGCAAAAATACTGAGTATATTCCATTCTATCCATTAAAGAAGTGTCTAATAGATGACAATAACAGATGAATTAAGACATGTTACACAACTGCTTTTTCAAGGACGGCTAATAGCAGCATTATCAGAAGTAGAAGAGTTGGAAAAGAAAGTAAAACAGAAGGATATAATTACAACTGTTAAACTTTTAAAATGTAAGATTTTAATCAAGTTAGAAAACATTGAGGGAGCATTAGGACTAGCTGATCAATCGTTAAAGCTGAGCAAAAAAACTAATAACGAAATACAAGTGTTAGATGCTATCATATTAAAAACTGAAACATTATGGAGACTTGGGAATTATAACGAAAGTTTCAAAATGATTGAAAAAGGAAAACAGCTCCTTGGTACAATTACTCAAGCTCAAGAGAGCCTAACAAGAGAAGTATCATTAATTTATAATGAAGCCAATATCTTATTTCTAAAGGGAGATGTTGAAGAAGCACTTAAATTGGGACAAAAAGGATTAAACTTACAACAAAATAAAGTAGGTAATGAACACTCTATTGCTGAATTTCTTACTTTTCTTGGCGTCATATACTGGAATCAGGGACAATTTGATAGGGCATTAGACCAATTTCGCAAAAGCTTCAGTATTTTTGGAAAATTAAAGGATCAGAGAGGGATAGGCATAAATCTTAGCAATATCGGGTCTGTTTATCAAGAACGTGGTAATCTTGATTTAGCACTTGAATATAAGCAGAATGCTATTCAAATTCTAGAAGAAGTCGGAGATCAGCGGAATTTTGCTATTACACTTCAAAATATTGGTGAGATATATACAAGTAAAGGAGAGTTAAGCTTAGCTTTCGAGTACGCACAAAGAAGTCTAGCCATCTTCGAGGAGCTTGATAGTAAGCATTCGATCGCTGAAAGTTTATTTTTCATTGGTGATATTTTTAAAACCAAAGGAGATTTAGATTCAGCTTTGGAATTCTACGATAAAAGCCTCATTCTTTATCAAGAGATAGGTAGGCCTGGTGCGTTACCCCTTGCAAGTATAGGAGAGATATTTCACGCAAAGGAGAAATTCGAGCTAGCTTTAGAAAAATACAAACAAAGCCTAGATTCTTTTGAAAAGATGGGGTACGAACTTATAGAAACGAAGAACCTTTATTATAATTTGATTAGATTAAGTATCGATACAAATGCACTAGATCAAGCAAAGGAATATATTCAGCAAATACAAAAGATAAATGAAAAAGGAGACAATGTAGTTCTCAACCAAATATGTCGCGTAGCTGAAGCCTTGCTTCTTAAAACCAGTAAAAGAATCACAAACCTAGCTAAAGCGCAAAGATTACTCCAACAGGTTGCTAAAGAGAAAATCGTTTTTTTTGAATTAACTGTTGATGCAATTCTCAACTTGTGTGATCTATTGTTGGGGGAATTACGAACTTTTGGTAACGAGGAGGTTCTTAACGAAGTGAAAACTTGGTCCAATAAGTTGCTTGAGCTAGCTCAGAAGCAACATTCATTTTCTTTACTTGCAGAGACATATCTTCTCCAGTCAAGGTTAGCTTTACTCGAACTAGACATCCAACAAGCTCAAACTCTACTGGATAAAGCAAAAATCTTAACAGAGGAAAATGAATTACACCAACTTCATACAAAAATATTGGATGAACAATTCTTTTTACATGAACAATCAAATAAATGGGAGCGATTGGCTGGAAAAGAGCTCTCTATAAAGGAAAGAATTAATTTAATCCAACTAGAAGACTTATTGGATCGAATGATACATAAAAGAATCTTTCAAAAACAAGAAGAAATAATAGATTATGCAGCCGAGGCTTCTGCACTTGTCGAGAAATGGGAAAAAGAAGAAGGATAATCTCAACTCTATAAAGCCTTTTTTCAAACACATACCATTGGAATCATAGGTACTTCTCAATTATTCGTTAAGCTGTGTTAAAATGAATAAAAAGGAAGAAAATGAAACAACTCACGAAAAAATAGAAAGAGCGACAAAAAACATCTTTCGAGAGTGGGAAGTACTTGATAAAATTAATGAGCCTACTCAAGAAACATTAGAATTCCTAAAACAATTAGAAGAATTAGTTAAAAAAGAAGTGAAAAACGAAAAGGGTGAAATAAAGGTAATAAAAGCTACTAAGCAAATGATTCGGACAAGAAAGGATTTTGGTGATATAGTATTAGGAGACAACGTTGTTAAAAAGATCGAAATCATCGATAAATATGAAGGGTATAGTAGACCTCTAAAATCAATAGCTTATTATAATTTATTACCTGAAGCAGATGCTAAAAAACCAATTGTACGTGTGCTAGAGTGGACTGTCAGTCATCATCCTTCTTGGGTCATTTGGTTTACCAGTCCAGTAGCAAAAGGATTTAAATCCAGAACAGAGGGGGAATATTTGATCGCACACAGTTTGAATGAAAAAGAATCAGAAGATTATGACCTACTCTTGAAATTCAACAAATTTCCATGTTTTGGAAGAAGTGATGGCATTGATATTCTACTTGGATATGAAAAAAGGAAAGATGCTGTTAAATTTGTCGAGGAGTTTTTACGTACTATCATTAAACGAAATTTGTACGGAGATCAAGAATTTTTGAAATTCTTACAGAATTATAGGAAAACAAAACTGAAATTAGCTAATAATTGATGTCTGATGAGGATTACATTTCTTTTCTGAATATCGGTCTCACAAGACTCTAGGTTTTGAATGCTAATATCAAGCCAGAAATAATAACCACGAGTAACAGGACGGCTAAGAATAGTGCGTGTTCAGAAATAAATCTTAATAATGCCCACGGAAGGGTAATAAAGCTAAAGATGAGACTAATAAGGAGTGAATACATTCCTCTTTGTTGCCAAATAAGAAGTATTTCTTCATTCTCTTCTATAATTCCAACAGACTTATACATCGTCATTTGAATCATTCCGACTCGTAAAAAGCACGCGTAGGAAATGAGGCTTAATAGAAATAAGCTGACAAATACTACTAACATATATTCAAAATGTGTTGGCCACAATTCATTTAGATTCAATGTGATCAATATATTCATAATAAGATCTCCCAGTAAAGTAATTTCAGCTAGGAGAGGTTCATTCAAGAAAGAAAAGGCTTCAGCTCCTTGAGCTTCAATACTGATAATAAATGCGCACGTTGCCATGTAGAATCCAGCTAGAATAGCGCTAGCTGTGGAAAAATGCCCAGCAAAATCCATAATTGACTCTTTTACTGCATCCTTGTTTTGAACTCATGATTATTAGCCATATTCCTCAATCCTAGATTTGATATTTATCAAAGAATTGTCAATATCAATATTTACTTTAAAAGGAATACAAATGGATATGTGTTTTTTTTATTATGCATCTATCATTCTGCCACGATAATTATCCTTATATTTCTCTTATCCAACAATTTAAGTGCTCCAAAAATCCATTTTAAAGGTTAAGTGAATTCAGGAGTCGTCCTAGCTATTTTTGGTGAATATATCTTGCTCAAAAATAAGAAAAATAAATGGTCAGAAGAAGAACTTGTGTCTTTTAAAAGCAGATGGAAAGCAGTAACCATACCAGTGAATATCAAGATTGACACCCAACAAACTGCATTATTTCTGGAAAATGTGATCCAAATTGTCGAATCAGCAAAGAAAATCGCAGTTACAGACTGTATCTGTCGTGTGAAACTCGGAAATTGTGATTATCCTCGAAGGGTGTGTTTATCGCTAGACAAATACGCAATTAAAGGGGTTTCTAAGGGTACAGCAGAATTTATTTCCATGGAAGAGGCCAAAAAGATCATCATAAAAACTCATGAGACAGGACTTGTACATCTAGCGTTACATAGACCAGGAGAAGATGAAAAGAACATTCAGGCGATCTGTAGTTGCTGTTCCTGTTGTTGTCATGCACTTCAAGGACTTCTAATTATGAACATGAAAAATTTGGTGAAATCAAGCGAATTTGTTTCCACCCATGATCAAGACAAGTGTATAGATTGTGGAGAATGTGTTGATCGGTGTCAATTCAATGCAAGACGATTCAACAAAGATATTCTGGTGTTTGATCCAAATTTTTGCTTTGGTTGTGGACTCTGCGTTACTAGTTGTGTCCAGAATGCGATTGAAATGATTAAACGTCCTTTGGCATAATTAAAATTGAAAGAAAAACAGGAGAAAAGTTTATGAGCCAACAGAAAATTGTGATACTGAAGGGTAGCCCTCGAAAAAAAGGGAACAGTAATATTTTGGCTGACTCTTTAGCAAAGGGTGCTAAAGCTAGTAATGCAGAGGTAGAGGAATTTTTTCTTCAAAATATGGATATTAAACCCTGTAATGCCTGTGATGCATGTATTAGAAAGCCAGAGAAAGGCTGTATTATCGATGATGATATGCAGCTAATCTATCCAAAACTTCGTTCTGCTGATTCAATTGTCATTGCGAGTCCAATATACTGGTTTAATATGAGCGCACAGACTAAAATATTAATTGATCGTTTTTACGGCTTGATAGAACCTCAAAAACATGCCTTGCGAAAGAAAAGGATAGGAATAATATTAACTTACGGGGATACGAATGAACATTCCTCTGGAGCGATCAATGCGATAAATTCCTTTAAGGATATGTTCAGATATATTGGAGCTGAAATAGTAGGAATAATTCATGGAAGTGCGATGGATGCAGGTCAAATAAGGCAAAATTCGGAGTTAATGGATAAGGCATATAATATTGGTGTGGAATTGGCTTCAGAGGCCTAAAATTTTGAAATTAAATTCTAATGAGATCCTGTAGAAGAGTTGTATTCACCCGAAATTTTGACCTGAAGTTCAAGAAAATGAGAAAGATCTTCCCTGTTTCCTGATCTTAGAAAAAATCTTCTTTGACCAAATCATTATCGGATTTTTGGAACATGGTTGCTTGAATACCTTTTGAATTCTAAACGAGTCCCAAGCTTTTTCTTCCGTGTTCCAGAATGATGCTAGGGTTTCCGTAAGATCCCATGCTTCTTGAGCAGAGGACGCAGAGATAAATGCACATTTGTCCATTTTGCTGTTGTTGAAAACAAGTGTGTACTTTGCACAATAAAGTTTTTCAACCAAACCTTTGTTAGACATCATTTATACCTAATAAATTATTGTGTAAAATTCTCATAAGCTTTTGAATGATTCAGATAATACATTAAAGGGGTATAATAGTTTACATGCAATCCATTCTTATAAAATTTCGTTTTGAAAAACCAATTTTTTTTGCTCAATCATTATCTCCCATGTACTCTGATTGAAAATAGAACATTCTAAGGGGATGGATTATCAGTATAGTCCATTTTTTATATGAAATACTTTTTTAGTTGAGATTATTACAATTATTTGTTATAGCTTTTTTCAAACGAGTAGAATTTACTTTGTGAGGCGAAAGAATTATCAATCATTGAGGAATTAAACTTCCGATAAGAACCACAGCTCATTTAATCATATTACAGGCGATGAAAATGTTTACTAGAGCACTAACAGAGAAAGAACAGGAGATTTTATTAAGAATCCAAGAATTTGTGAGACGATGTCATGCCGAAAGCGACTCTCATGATTATTCTCATGTATTTATGGTTACACGCACTGCAATTCAAATCAGTAAAAATATTGACGATCCAATCGACCCTTTTATCGTAATAGCGGGTTCATTATTACACGATATAGGTAAAACAACTAATGACTTTGCAGGATTTCATGGTTTATTCGGGGGTAGCATTGCAGAAGAATTCCTAGAAGGATTAGAAATAGAAAATTCTTTGAGTGAGAGAATTTGTCGTGTGGTCGTGCGTCATACACCTACATCGAGTATTCCCCCTGTAACACCAGAAGAAAAAGTGGTTTATGATGCGGACACCTTGGATCGTTTAGGGTTAATGGGATTATTACGTGGATTCATTGGGAAAGAAGGATCAATGCAAGAAATTCTTGAAAAGTACATGACCAGTCGACAGCAAGATTATGAAAAATTAAATTATGAATATTCTCGTGAACTAGGAATGATGGGAGCTCAAGAGTTAGAGGGCTTTTCACATGTCATTCAAAAGAGACTCGATGATAGAATGAGTAGTATAACTGCTATCTTTGAAAAAGAAGGCTTGATTAACAAGAAAGCTAAGGTGAAAAAGAGAAAAAAGAAAAAATCTTAAGTTTGTTTTTGAACTTGGACACTTAAAAATGACTAAAAAGATTGTGGATAAGAGAACAAAGGTCGCTCCTAGTATAATTCGCGGTCTAGTTATCTTAATATTATTATATATCATTATCATGTTAATTTTTAACTTTGTTACTAATTCCAGATTATTACAAGTTTAGAAATCGCTTTTCATTGACGGATAGAAAACAGCGAATAAGAGGGTAATCTGAAGGATGAAATTCCTTTTATAGGTAAGACTGCCCAAGATAGAATAATAGAAATAATGCTTCTATTCCATATTAAAAATGAGGTATGGATTGTTTAGAAAGAAAGTATTTGATTTAATCAGCCTAAACTAGAGGTAACGGTTGGTTTATAAAGAATATTCTTGATTTCTAAAGAAATGGTGCTGATTATGGAACCATTTGTTGTATGTAGATATTGTGGAGAAAAAAACAATCGGGTTTTCTCGAAATGTCGAAAATGTGATAGCACACTCCCACGCCAATGGGAATCATCCTCGTGGAATCATGTTTTAAAAAATAGCATGAAACGCTGTTCTTCCTGTAATGCAAGGATCAAGCATGAAGCCAGCTATTGTCCAAAATGTGGTCAAAAACAAGTAGAAGAAACAAAACCACTTCCCCAATCACAACAAAATATAGATGTTGAGTTTACCAAAGACCGTAGATCATTAGAGCAAGCTATTGAAAGCTTCGATAAACTCTTTGCTGACCAAGCCAAACAGCCTGGTGCCTCTCAAGACTTATTATTGAACCAGAAGAAAATATGGTATTTCAACCAGAAAAAAAGATTCCTAGAAAGGAATATTTCGAATGAAATGTTTTATGATCATTTAAATAGTCTACAAGAGTATCTGAATTCCATAGCGATAATACCTGAATTATTAGAACCTGAAGCACATATTTCATATGAATCTGATGAGGAAACAGTATTAGACACCTTATCTCCTAAAAAAATTGAAAAAGAAGTTAATTTTAAGGAAGAATTTATATCTCCAATAATGAATAAAGTGGAATTATCAGAAGAAACACCTCAAAAAGCTATCGAACTCCAAAATCTCTCTGTTGTGAAAAATATTCCAGAAATTCCTGACCAAGAACCATCTACATTAGAAATAGCAGATACAGACTTTTCCCAAGAGATCATACCTGAAACTGATCCCAAAAATGAACTTTTGGATAAAGAAATAAAATCATTATTCTCATCCATTCAATATCAGGTCAAAGAGTTGATCTTTGAACAGGAAATTAATAGGCAAGTTGTACGTATTATTCCATTTTCAGGATCAATAAATGAGATCAAGGTTACTTTTAATCAGAATCAAATACTATTGGAAGGCTGTTTGAGAAAATCAAATCTTCCTTTCGTGAACCTTGAGTTAAAAACAGAGGGGGAACCGAAACAACCATCATGGGAGGATCCCTGGCGAAATATTAATCTAAGTGGAGGAGAAAGAGTCCTAAACGGAATCAAAATGCATAGTGGAATCGCAAATCAGTTAGTTTCTTTAGGAAAAGCAGAAGTCAAGGTGGAGTCACAAACCAAAGGAGAAATCTGTATTCAGTTGACCTGTATCGAGATGGAGGAAGCTGTGAGTATTGCTTACTCATTAATCAAAGACCTACAATTATTCTTCGAGATTTCATTTTATTAATCCATTATGAACCAAAGGAGGTTCAGAAATGAATAAAAGTCATATTACACTTTTCAGTAATAAGATGACGAGATTAGCATGGAGGAAGTTCGTAATAAACACAATCATTCTTATTGGAATTTTGACTTGTTGTTTAATACTGATCCTCCCTTTGAGAGGTTCTGAAAATTTTGGATTTCTAGATCTCAGAGGTATAACGTCTCGTTTTATTGAAATTAACGGAGATAATCACTCTTTTATTAACACTGGAAACATACATGAAATAGTTTCAAAAAAAGAACTAAAATTTACTTCTTCCACCTTTATAGACCATGATCCTATTTTTATAGATGGCAACACCGATTTTATCAATCAATCTATTACCGAGGGTTGGTCTGGAAATGGAATGGAGAGTAATCCAATTATTATTTCTGGATTCCAAATAACTAGTTCAGATTTTCTAGTAGAAATTTTAAACACTGATCTGTGCTTCCAGATTAGGGACTCCTTTTTTGTTAATGGTATAACAGGAATCTCTCTTCGGAATGTGAGCTCTGGTTATATTGTCAATAACACAATTCATAATTCTATTGGGGGGAATAATGAGCGATGGGGGATTCTTCTCACTGAATCTAATAATAATACTATTTTCAATAATACTTTCTATAACATTGAGTTCCCATTTATTATTAATGGTAATAATAACATCATCAGTTCTAACGATTATTTTGATAATGTTAATGGAATATGGATCTATGGGAATAATAATGAAATAACGAATAATAGTGTTCAAGATGCAGGAGGAGGCCCTGGGATCTATGTAGAAAACTCATTGAATAATTCTGTTACAAATAATTTTATATTTAATAATTTTGAAGGAATCACTAATTACTATTCAGATTATAACGTGATTACCAACAATACTGTTCATGGATGTAATGGATTAGGAATCTATATCGAAAGTTCTATTCACGCTGTTATTTCCAATAATACCGTTTATGAAAACGGGGTTGATTGTGGGATCAATATTCGGGGTTCCTCAGAGTGCATTATCAGAAATAATACTGTATTTAAGACTCCTGGAGACGGAATTAGGATTGAACTCGGAGATGGAACGTCTGATTCTAATGTAATTGAAAGAAATACCATATATAACAATACTATGAACGGTATCCACCTTGATGGACTAAACAACATCTTGACTGGCAATAATATTTTTGATAATGATGGGAGGGGAATTAATTTAGGTACTTCTGCAAATTATAATAACATTTCAAGTAACAATCTAGCAGATAATTATTATTATGGTCTCGATTGTAGTTTTACAAGTTATAATACTATTAGTTGGAACAATTTCATTGGAAACGGTGAAGGGAATTATCCCCCAAATAGTCCTCAAGCATTAAATGAGGGCTCATTAATTGAGGGGAGTATGAATGTATTTGCTTTCAACTACTGGAGTGAATGGACAAATCCTGACATTGATGTTGATAATATAGTTGATAATCCCTATCACATGGATGGAGGAGGCCAAGACTCATATCCTTTGACTTCCCAGTATCCAACTGCTTTAGTAGACATACTTACAGAGCCTACTGTCGTGGTTCCCAATGGAGGTGAAATCTACACTTGGACTGAAGGAATTCAGTGGTTACCAGTAATAGATTCGTTAGGACATAAGGTGGTCTATTCAATAAACATTTCTGCGGATAATGGGGACACTTGGGAGACTTTAGTATCAGGATTAAATACAACGAATTATAGTTGGAACACTGTCTCTGTCGCTGATGGGTCAACATACTTGATTAAGGTTGTTGCAATCTGTTCAGAAGGATTAATAGCTGAAGATATTTCTGATGATATAATTTCAATTCATAATACTCTTTCCACACCGACTATCATATTTCCTAATGGAGGGGAAACTCTAAATGGAACCATCTCAGTTCAATGGTCAGCATCTAATGATGGATTAGGTCATGATGTCACCTATACCGTATTCTATTCAACCAATAATGGAAATACTTGGAATTTGCTAGGTTCAGGATTAACTACAACTCAATACAGTTGGGATACTTCGACAATTACTGAGGGGACATCTTTAACGATACATGTTGTAGCAACATGTTCAGAGGAGTTAACAGCTGAAGACGTCTCTGATGGTACATTTTCTATACATTACATTACACAAGTAAGTGTTTTATCTCCCAATGGTGGGGAAATCCTCAATGAAACCATCACTATTCAATGGTCAGCTTCAACAGATTCGTTGGGTCACAATGTCACTTATACTCTATACTATTCCTCTGATAACGGGAGTAGTTGGGATCCAATAGCTTCAAGGTTAACCACTACTCGTTATGATTGGAACACCACCAGCCTTCCTGATGGAACTACCTATTTGATCAAAGTAGTAGCAACCAGTTCTGGAGGCTTAACAACAGAAGATATATCAGACCAAACATTTAGCGTTAAGAATATAATTCCTCCATCGGACTCTTTTATCCCAGATTTATTATCCATTGTATTGTTTTTACTACTCCTTATCAGTGGAATAATAATAATCCTTTCTTTTGGTTTTTTTGCATGGCGTTACTCAACAAAGAAGAAACCGACCCCAGCTCCCGATACGCAACTAGCTAGAATTATAGAGCCCCTTATTCAAGAAGAACCCCTGATGATAGAACCTGCTGTTAAAGAGTCTCTGGAAATAGAACCTACTGTTCATATAAAGACCCCAATCAAGGAACCAGTAATTTTAGTAGAACCATTGAAACCCGAACCACCAATAAAAGAACCTACAAAAATAAAGCCTGTTGTTAGAGAAGAACCCTCTGAAATAGAACCAACTCTTCCACCTAAACTCCTAAAGCTAGAACCAAAGGTACCAGAAAAGCCTTTAGTGGAGGAACCAGCTGAACCAGTTATTACAGCAGACCTTCAACCAGTAAAGAAAGCCATAGAAATTCCCCCACCCATAAAACCAGTTGATGATGATGAAAAATTATTTTCATCCATTCAGTATCGAGTAAAAGACGTGATTTTTAAAAAAGCTGATACTGGTCTTAATGCACAATTAGTTCCATATTCAGGATCAATTAAAGAAATCCTTGTGAAACTAGACCAAAATCAGATCATAATGAGTGGTTGCTTGAAAAAACCAGAAATCTCAGAAAAGCTATTCATTGAGTTGAAAATCGATGGTGATCCACGGGAGTCAATATGGGACAATCCGTGGAAGGATATAACTCTAAAGGGGGAAGATAAAATAATTAGAGGGATCAAATTGCGAACAGAGATCGCTAATGGATTGAATTCTTTAGGTACAGCATTAATTAAGGCCGAATCGAAAATTATAGGAGAATTATATATAGAACTCTCATGTATCAAGACTACTGAGGCAATAAAACATGCCTTCACATTGGTTAGAGAATTACAATCGTATTTCGACATTTCATTTTACTAATTAAACACTTGTTAGATGTGTGCCATTTTCAGGTAATATTCATCCACTTAAACAGTTTTTCTCCCACTGATTTTTGAAGGTCTAAACTAGATTGGGATCAATCCCATACATTGAGTTGTGATAAAGGGACTCCTGCAGAAATTTTTCTTTGGTCTTCACTAATACCTTCAAAGATGTCTTCGACAAGCTCTTCGCCGTCACTAAGTCTGCTAATTTGGTGATGACTTCCCTTGGTTATAGAGGTAATGATTTTCGTTACTGCAAAACCATAAGTTTCACGTCCAATATAATGAGGGTTTGTATTAACAATCACTGTATGGATCCCTTCTCTTTCAATGGCTTTAGAAACAGAGACCACATCCTTAACGGCTAAATCTTCAAATTCCCTTAATGCGATTCCTAGCTCTTTGAAATCACGAAGTTCTCCAGTCTCTAGACTTCTATAAAGCGGGACATTTGTGTTTCCATCCGTAATGATAACAATGACTGGAATAGTTGCTCTATCCCGACGTCTAGTTTCCTTTAAGACGTCCAGCGCTTTTAACATACCCGCTGCCAAAGGAGTGAACCCACTGATTTTTAATCCGAATAGCTTGTTTGCTACCACACCTAAGTTTGTGATAGGATGTTGAACAACAACAGCTCTTGTATCTTTGAGAGCTACAATACCTACTTTATCTCTATAACGGTAGGCATCTCTATGCAACCGTAGGAGGGCTTCTTTACTAGCTTCAATATTGAACATCATAGATCCACTAAGATCTATGACAAAGATTAGCGTCATAGGAGCCTTGTATACTCTTAACTTTTCTCGGACATCCTCTAAGGATATACTAATCGAAGTTCCTAGAGACGGGACTCGATGATTCTGATGTCTAGCTGCAGCTCTAATTGTTGCTGGTAAATGAATATCTGATGGTTTTCCCTTCGGAAACTTCCAACCCCAAGGTCGGCCGCGATGGAGAGTTGTAATCGACTCCGCTCGTTTTCCAGCAGTACTACTAACTCCTTTAAATCGAGTTTTTTTAAAATCAGGAGGTTTAAATGGTGAAAGGATACTATCTTTTATCCTTGAGATTAAAGAATTACCTTTTCTCATATCAGAAGACTTAACTGCATAAGTGACAGAGGGAATCCCCTTAAACTTGCCCCGTTCTACTCCTTCAGAAATCTCACCTTTAATATTTTCTGCTTGTTTTATAGCACCATTCATGACGGGGGAGTCTTCAGGACTTTTCCTCAGTCTCTTACCAAGTGCGAAGCTTGGACCGATCCTGCTAAAAAATTGAAAAATCCTTGCCCGAGTCTTACTACTCTTCCTATGAGCCAAATCTTCTTCTTTTTCTGTTGTTTCTTGTGGAGCCCAAATCATGACTCGGCCTTTAGGTTTTTCCCGCTTTTTTTTTTGGTCAGTATCTGAAGATTCAATTTGTTCGACGTATTTTACC
Organism: Candidatus Heimdallarchaeota archaeon; assembly: GCA_020353515.1. Taxonomy (GTDB): domain Archaea; phylum Asgardarchaeota; class Heimdallarchaeia; order Hodarchaeales; family Hodarchaeaceae; genus Hodarchaeum. The sequence continues at coordinate 3,249,563 of CP070695.1, read as the reverse complement.
TGCTTTACTTTTGCTACAAATAATTTCGCTATTTCTTCTGGTGTTGCAGGATCCTGAAAACCTCCCTCTCTAGTTCTGTGTTTTAATGTAAGTTCTGAAGCAATCAAGATGTCATCTGGGGTAACAACACTTCTGTTTTCAAATGCTGCTAATGTTTGTGCTGTTTTGCTTATGACAATATCGGGTCTCATCCCATCGACCTGAAGATCTAAGCAGGTAAGGCAAATGACTTCAAGGAGCTTTTCAGGTAACTCAACTTTTGACAACAACTTTCTTGCAGCAATTATTCGATTTCGTAATTCTATTTGACTTTCTTTATAGATTTCGATGAAACGTTCAGGATTCGCTTCAAACTCAATGGTTCTCTTAACTACTTCCATTCTGTCTTCAACAGTCATTATTCTTTCAACACTTACAGACAAAGGGAAGCGATCTAAGAGTTGTGGTCTAAGTTGTCCCTCTTCAGGATTCATGGTTCCTATGAATACGAATCGGGAGGGATGGCGAACTGAAATTCCTTCACGCTCAACCACATTCCATCCTGTTGCAGCTGCATCTAATAAATCGTCAGCTACATGGTCAGGTAGCAAATTGACTTCATCAACATATAGAATATTCTGGTTTGCTTCTGCAAGGATCCCTGGTTCTAATGCTCCTATTCCATGCTTTATTGCTTTTTCTACATCGAGACTTCCAACTACTCGATCCTCTGTTGCTCCCAGTGGAAGATCTACGACTGCCATCTCCCTCTCTTCTATTTCAAATTGCTCTCCTTTACGATATTTTTCACCACATGTTTCACACATATTTGAAAGATCATGAGGGTTGCAATTGAATGAACACCCTTTTACTACTTCCAATTCTGGAAGAATATCAGTTAATCCACGAGCAACTGTGGTTTTTCCTGAACCCTTTGCTCCTTGAATTAGCACTCCTCCAATTTTAGGATTAATTGCGTTTACTATTGTTGCTAATTTTAATTTATCCATCGCAACGATAGCGGAAAAAGGGAATGCTATTCTCTTATGGGTCAGTTGCATCAATCCTACTAAAAAATGATGTATTTTATTAAATCAAGTATGCGAAGAACTATTCCTATATTATTGTTATTGTATGTGAAAAATTCCTCGGCATTACATTCTAAGAATCTCTCAATTCAAATCAATTGCCATATCAACTAGTCTTATTTGTGTATGTTAAAAACCATTAACATCGTTTTGGGAACCTTCTAGAACATTTAATCTAAACTAAATGCTAACAAGATGATATTAAAGGTACCATTTGAGGTTTACACATTGGAAATGCGGCAACTTACTTCTGAAGACCGAGAAGCGTTTGCTCGGTTAGAACGATATGCATTTGAACCAGCACGAAATACTTATGAGGGTGTGGTTAAAGAAGATTATGAAGAAACACAGCCACACCTCAAGGATATGAGTCAGGTTTATGGGTGTTTTGATAAAGGTACATTGGTCTCCTCATTTGCATATTTTACCTCAATTGTTGTCATTCGTAACAAAGAATTCCCAATGTCTGGTATTTGGGGGGTGGCGACTGCACCACACTATCGTAATAGGGGACTTATCCGACAATTAACTCAACTAACATTAGAAAAGATGTACAACAACAAAATCCAAATATCATGTCTTTATCCTTTCAAATTCTCATTCTACCAAAAATTCGGCTGGAAACTCGCAAATATTAATCATAGATACCACATTGAGACAAATAAATTCATTTTCCGTCCGATTTCTGATAGAGTAGTGAGGGAAGTCTTTGAACTCGATGATCTCAAAGAAGTTTACTCCAATATCGCAGGAAAAAAATATAATTATATGGGAAAGCGAACAGAGGAAGATTGGCGACGAAAAGTTAATCCTAAAGAACCTGGGTATCTTTTTGTATGTTATGATGACAAAGACAATCCCTGCGGGTATTTAATCGCGAGATTTTTGGAGCACCAGCCACCACAGGATGAAGGGGTAGAAAATAGTGCTGCTACCATTTATTTACAAGAAATATTTTGGTATGATAGAAAAACCAAACAAGCTTTGTTTAACTTCCTTAAAAGGCACGAGGATCATCGAAAATATGTTGTATTCTCCACCACAGATCCCAATATCTTGGAATCTCTTATAGAAGCAAGAGTAAAGGCCAATGAAGTTTTTCCTGGCTCAATGACACGAATTGTTGATGTAAAATCAGTTATTGAAGCATTTGGCTATTTAAAAGATATCAAATTCGTTATAAAAGTAAATGATCAATTGTGTGAATGGAATAACAAAGCCTTCACATTTATTGTTTCAGAAGGAAAAGCAAATCTTGAAGAAACATCACAATCCCCCGATGTGACTATAGATATTGGATCCTTATCACAAATGATCGTGGGGTTCAGAACTGCATCTCAACTATATGATTCATGGGAGATAGATTGTTCAGAAGAAATGCTTCCAATACTAAATCAGCTATTTCCTCCACAAACTAATTTCTACCGTGAATTCTTCTGATACAGATAATTTATTTGATGATTTAAACAAAATGGAAAAACCTGTAAATTTTGCAGTCATTGATTGATTTTTCAATTCAGAAGATAAATAAAAAATGTACTTTCTACACGGAGATATGTACAAATGGAGGATTCTGAGGTAAACATATCACAAATTAGACTATTTTTCTTCGAATTTAAGCGAGTAATGTTGATCTGCTTCCTTTTTCTTTTATCATTTGGAGGAGGAATAATTGTGAGCTCATTTTATCCCCAAATCTCCCCACTTAGTCTTTATGAACTCCAGGAAATACTTCCACCTTTTTTCTTCATTCTGCATATAACTTCACAAATAGCCTTATTTCTTTTGATTTTCTTTGCAGGATATTTTATTGCAGAATATCGAATTGAACTACGTACTAGAAGATGTCAGATTATCGAAAATCGGTCAAAGTCAACTTGATGAAAACATTAAATATCTGGAGAAAACCCAAGGAGGAGAGTGGAGGTTATTAATATTGAGAAGGTCCTCAAGTCTACTTTTTCTAGTATTTTTTCTCTTATTAATTCTAATGGTTTCTGAATTTGGATTGGGAAACCAGGATTCAAAAATAGCCCATAGAAAGATTGTAGCTAGTGATTACGAGTCTCATAATCCCATCTCAATTTCTGGGAACTCCGAGTTCAATGATCTAATAATTTCTGAAGACTTAGAAGGTGATGGTAGTCATTTAGATCCGTATATTATTGATGGTCTTTCAATTACTGGTTCCGGATCCTTGATATCAATTCGTGATACAGACGTGTTTTTTCAAATAAGTAATTGTATCTTGAAGGATGGAGACATTGGAATCGAATTTTCCAGTGTTTCAAATGGCAAGATAGTCGATTGCACGATAGAAGGGAATGATCAAGATGGGATAAATTTTTATGGATGTAATAACATCTACATTAAAAATAACGATCTTACAAACAATAATTGGCGAGGTATATGCACTGTAGAATCTACAAATATGACAATAACAAAAAATATCTTGTCAGATAATAGCTGGTATGGAATTGACCTACGATACTCTCCAAATAATAGAATTTTGGACAATGAATTCTCAAATAATGGGTTTATTCTTAGGGCACTCAAAGATCCGGCAGAATGTGAGCAAACTGAAGTATCTGGCAATACCGTGAACGATAAACCGTTGATTTATTGGCAAAATGAGGATGATGGGACTATTTCAACCGATGCTGGTCAAATAGTTCTTTATAATTGTGAAAATATTGAAGTAACTGATGTAACATTAACAGCTGGCTCTGCGGGGATAACAGCAGTCTTATGCTCGGGTCTAAATATCCATGATAATCATATTACTAATAATACTGCTGCTGGTATTTATCTCTGGTTTTCTTCAGACAATACAATAAAAAATAATGAACTACAAAACAATGGTTTATTTCTTCTTGGTTTAGAAGTCGATGAGTGCGTACAGGACGAAGTAACTGGCAATACAGTAAATGACAAGCCATTAATCTATTGGGAAAATAAAGAGGAGGAAACTATTCCTTCAGGTGCAGGACAAATTGTTCTGGTTGATTGTGATGAAATAGAAATTAGGGAACAAATACTGGAAAGAACTGTTGATGGGATTCTCGTGTGTTTCAGCTCAAATATAAACATCAATGGTAATTATATAATGGATAACCTTTTTTCTGGAATCTTTGTGTGGTTCTCGAAATATGTCAATGTCTCAACCAATCTTATTGCTAATAATAAAGATTCAGGAATATATTTTGAGGATTCATCTGATTTGACTATTGATGGCAATACAATCAAGAATAATCCTTTTTCTGGGATCTATGGTGGTTGGTCAGATGATACCACCATTAATCGGAATATTATTGAAAATAACCTTGATCAAGGAATTGATCTTTTAGACGTCACAGATGGGTCTATTACCAACAATATCATTAGAGACAATGAGTTATATGGTGTAAAATTGGGTGGATGTGATGATTGCCAAGTGGAACAAAATGATTTCTTTGACAACAATCCCGATGGAGATTCACAAGTGTTCGATGAAGGGTATCAAGAGAAGAATGAATTCTCTCATAATTATTGGAGTGACTGGCTCGGGCCCGATAGGGATGATGATGGGATAGTGGACGATCCCTACCTAATAGATGGTGATAATAACAACAAAGATGAAGATCCTGAAACCACCCCTAATAATCCAGATCTAACTGAAATAACCTTTCAATCATCAAAAAAGTCATCAGTAACTCCCAGCTGGACATTTTCTATCCTTCTTACTGGGATGTTTGTTATTATAGTATTTAAAAGGGTAAATCGAAAATCTATATGAAAATCACAAGTTTATTCTAACTCCTTGATTCCACAGCTTTTCAATTAATTTTTTGGAAACCTTATCTAGTTTGTTTAATCCAACATCTAGATATTGGAGGTTAGTGAGATTTGTAAGCGTGTTGGGAAGGGATTTAAGATTGTTATCACGTAGAACGATTTCTTGAAGATTTTTAAGGTTACCTATGGTGTTTGGAAGAGAAAATAAGCTATTGGACTTCAGGTAAAGAACTCGTAGCGATTTGAGGTTTCCTAATGAATCAGGAAGCGTTGTCAAATCATTGTGATAGAGATCCAAGAACCACAAATTTTCAAGAGTCCCAATAGAAATAGGGAGAGATCTTAATTGATTGTCTCGTACACTTAATTTCATAAGATTAGAAAGCCTTCCAATACTTTTAGGTAGACACTCTAAATTATTATCAGATAAATTTAATTCTCTTAGATGTGAAAGATTTTCCAATAACGTTTCTGGCAGGGAGTCTAAATGATTATGCTCTAAATCTAGAATTCTTAGATTTTTTAGAGTCCCTAGTGTCTTAGGGAGTGAGGATAAGTAATTATAACTTAAAACAAGTATTTCAAGCCGTGTTAATCTTCCTAGTGATTCTGGTAATGTAGTTAAGCGGTTAACATCCAATTTTAGTGTTTTTAAATTTAAAAAATTGTTTATGGTTTCAGGTAGAGAATTCAATTCATTATTACTCAATATCAATCGTTCCAGAGATTCAGGACGATCAATATCAGGAAATCTCGTTAAATTTTTCCCAGATAAAATAATCTTCATTTTATTGTAGATTCCTAAGCAATCATCTCAAAACTTCAAGGCCTATTAAAAGGTTTAAAACATAAAGAATCACTTGCTTAAAGGATGATAAAATGGAAATCCAAGTTATAATCCCAATTTTATATAACAAACATTTTGAAGAAGTTACACTTCAAGAATATAAAGCCAGGGCACGGCCAGATACGAATATTGCAGTAGTGAGTTTAGGAAGAGGACCTGCGTCCATCGAATCAATGTACGATGAACAGATCGCTTCTCCATGGATATTGAACTATGTATTAGAAGCAGAGAAAAAAGCATTTGATGCTGTTATTATAAATTGTATGGGTGATCCCGCCCTATATGCTGCAAGAGAAATAGCGAAAATCCCTATTGTAGGGCCTGGTGAGGCTTCATTAGCCTTGGCATATATTATCGGGCATAAATATTCAGTCTTAGTTGTCCTTAAGAAAGTAATTCCACGATTCGAGAATAAAATAAGAATGTACGGATTTTCAGAGAGATTAGCCTCGGTAAGATCTATCGAGATCCCAGTACTCCAACTAGAAAATGAAGAAAAGACATTTGATACACTTTTAGCTGAAGCAAGGAAAGCAGTAGAAGAAGATGGAGCAGATACACTAATCCTGGGATGTACTGGAATGTTGGGGGTAGCAAAAGAGTTACAAGAAACATTGGGAATTCCTGTTATAGATCCAACAGTTGCATCATTAAAGATGGCTGAAACTCTCGTTGATATGGGAATATCCCAGAGTAAACGTGCTTATCCATATCCACCAGAGAAAACACGAGAATTGTGATAAGAAGATAGGAGGTGAATGAATGAAGTTTGGGTTACCAGGAATAACAAAAAAGCAAATGCAAGAAGTCGATCGTTTGATGATAGAAGAGTATCAAATTCCAGTAGAATTAATGATGGAACACGCAGGATTGAATCTTGCCCGTTTAGCAGTAAATATGACCAATAACAAGAGGTATACTATCCAAATAATCGCTGGCTCTGGAAATAACGGTGGTGGAGGATTGGTTGCAGCAAGACGTCTTGTCTGTTGGGGATTGAAAACTGAGGTTTTTCTTCCTAAAGGAGAGGAATCTCTTCTTGATGTTCCAATGAAACAGCTAATGCGTCTACGAAAGATTGGAGCTTCGATATTTGATGGGATTCCCTTAGCTTCTACAAGTAATAATAGCAAAAACCTCGTTTTTGATTGCTATATTGGTTACGGATTTAGAAATCGGTCAAATGAACTGTCAAATCAAGTTTTCTCGTATTTGAGAAACCAGAAAGAAGTTATTTCACTTGATACTCCATCAGGCTTTGATGTATCAACAGGAGTAGACTCTGGAAAGATTAAACCATCAGCAACATTAACTATTGCCTTCATTAAGCAAGGATTGTTGAAAGCACCAAAAGACACTATTGGGGATTTATATCTTGTTGATATAGGAGTTCCCTCCATCCTATACCGAAAGAAGTTGGGAATTGAATGGTCTCCACCATTTGATCTTCAAGAACTAGAGAAACTTAAGGAAGCATTCAGCAGGGATTCGCTACAACGAGTTTCAATCCATAAGCAAGTCGATATCAATCAAACATATTGGAGGGTAAATTAGATATAGGACTAGGTGAAATAAAATTTAAGAGGGAAAAAAATGAAACTTAGGAGATTGGCTCTTTTCTGGTTGATTTTTTGTTTTTTATGTATAATCATTTATTTTTCTATCCAAGGGCTTCAATCTGAAGATATTTGGGTGGGATTTTCACCAGCTCAAAGAGATCTTATTGTTTCATATGCCCTAAGCTTTATTGAAATGGCTTTTATAGTCGGATGTAGTCTAATTACTGGTCATCTAATTTGGAGGGGCATTTTTTGGTTTTCTTATACAGGAGCCCCACAAATTAAATTTGTTCTTGAGATGTTTCAATCATGGATTGTAGTTTCAGGATTTGAAGGTTCATTACTCTTTTACGCTGAATTTTTTTCTGTTCTCGTTAAAGGGAATTTCATACCCATATATTTTGAAATCTATGACATTATTAACATTAGTTGGATAAATTTAATTTTGGTGAGTCTTTTTTATGCTTTTATCGGTTTTCAAGCTTATAGGAAGAAACTAGGTCTAAATAAATTTCTACAAAGAGTGGCCTTTGATATAGGCCAAGTAACAGCATTGACAGTCATAGGTGTACTGAGCCTAATTCCTTATGGTTTTTCTGTCTTAATTAGTTTAATAAACCCAGATATAATAATAATATATTTTTATTACGTCATTAGCGTTGTAGGAATAATAGAAGTGGTTTGGTCGTTAAATCAATGGATAGAAAAAGAAAGAGAACGAGTAGAACAAGAATTGAACGCAACTATTTTCTTTCTACAGACATCAACGATCATAGTTCCATTAATACTGATTTTTAATTTATTTCCATTTCCAGTTTATCTTTTGATCACAAATATTGGTTTATGGATTGTACTTTTGGTGTTAAGTCCTACAGTTTCGTTTTCTATAATGATAGTTTATCATTTTTTCAATAAGCTCGCCCCTGAGTTGTTCGAGAATCTCGAGGCAAGTATGGACTATATAAAGGACCAATTTGAAATGGTTTTCGCTCTTAGAGGAACAGTATTTAATTATCCACAACCTGTTGATATCTTAGAGGGGGGGGAGAAGACAAAAATAATTTCTGGACTATGGGAAAAAGTTACATTAAAGATGGCCTGTGGACAATGCTTTTATGTGTTTCAAACACAAACGTTCAAAGATGGGTCTAAGGTAAAACCAGTACCCTGCCCCTTTTGTGGATCAATTGGAACTACACCTGTTTGGGAATAATATTCAAAGCTCTATTATTTTCGAAAAAATTACACGGATTTTTAATAAGATTCTCTTTTTACTCCTCTCTTAAAGAATAAATTCCGAACAACAACTATACTAGACCCAAGGTGATTGGATGAAAAATTATGACCTGATCGTTATAGGAACGGGATCTGCAATGAATCTAGTGAGTCCTATTCTTCAACAGAATCCATCAATGAAGGTTGCAGTGATAGATAAAGATGAACCTGGAGGGATTTGTTTAACCCGTGGATGTATTCCTACAAAGATTTTACTCTATCCGGCAGAATTAATTAGAGTAATTGAACACGCAAAACAACTAGGTATCAGTTTAGAAATTGATGATGTTAATTTCACGGAAATTATGGCTCGTATGCGATCATTAATAGATGAGGATATTGAAAATATCAGGGAAGGTCTCTCCCGTTCAGAGGATATTGATTATTACCCTACCGTGGCAGAATTTTCTGCTCCTTATGAGCTTAAAGTTGGAGAGGAAATAATAACCTCAAAATTCATTTTTCTTTGTACAGGATCAAAACCCATTATTCCTCCTATTAAGGGGCTCGAAAAAATTGGTTATCATACTAGTGACAACATTTTACACATTAAAAAACTTCCTAAAAGTTTGATAATCATTGGAGGAGGGTATATTGCAGCAGAATATGGACACTTCTTCTCAGCAATGGGATCAAAGGTTACAATAATTGGGAGAAATCCTCAATTTCTTCCTCAAGAAGAACCTGAAGTTTCTGAACTAGCGAAAAGAGAGCTTTCAAAGTATATGCAAATTTTCACAAATCATGAAGCTGTTGAAAGTAATCTTAAAGACAATCTCAAAGAAATTACATCTAGAAATCGAGATAATGGCAACTTGGTAAAATTTACGGCTGAAGAAGTACTTATTGCGGCAGGAAGAGGTTCTAATAATGATATCTTACACCCAGAGAAAGCAGGGATAGAAACTGATGAGAAAGGATGGATTAAGGTGAATGAATACTTAGAATCCTCACAACCAAATGTCTGGGTTTTTGGAGATGCCAATGGAAAACACCTCTTTAAGCATGTGGGAAATTATGAATCAATGGTCGTCTTTTACAACGCTGTACTAAAGAACAAAGTAAAGGTTGATTATCATGCAATACCCAGTGCTGTGTTTACGTATCCAGAAATTGCTAGGGTAGGATTACGTGAAAAAGAAGCCATTGTTGAGTACGGAGAAGACAACATCATTATCGGTTATCAAAAGTATGAGGATACAGCTAAGGGGATGGCTATGGATGTTAAAGCTTATTTTGTGAAAGTTATCCTTGACAAGGAGCGAAAAATATTAGGAGCACATATTATAGGCCCACAGGCAAGTGTTTTGATCCAAGAAATTATAACTCTCATGTATACACCAGAAAGGAGCAGTTATCCAATCAATCGAGGTATGCATATTCATCCTGCTCTCAGTGAAGTCGTAGAACGAGCATTTGGAAGATTAATGCGACCGAGAGACTATCATGCGTTATTAGAAGAAGTAACCAGACATCATCATTGAGGAAAGAGAAAGATTTTTCTTTATCTTGAAAATCAGGGGGAATTTGGAGGTTAAATCATGGCTGATGATGTTGAAAAGATCCCACTTCTTTCTAAATTTCCCCAACTTGATCAGATTGGAATTGTCGTAAAGGATATGGAATTTAGTTTTAAATTTTATGAGCAAATGTTTGGTCCCCCTTTCTTAACTTTCGAATCAGACGTAAATTCTGGTAAATTGAAATTTGGTTTATTTCAAGTCGGTGAAATACAACTTGAGTTGATTCAGGTTCTCGAAGGTGAAACTATTCATTCCAAGTTCCTTACAGAAAGAGGAGAAGGACTCCATCATATTGGTTTTATTGTTGAAAATATTGAAGAGGAATTAACCAGACTGGAGAAAGAGGGAATTAAAGTATTAGAGAGGGGTATAGTTCAAGAGATGGTTAAGTTTGCGTATCTAGACACTGAAGAGAATCTGGGTATCATTCTAGAGCTTATTCAATTGGCTTTATAGTAGATTAAATTCTGGAGTAGTTTGTACTCTCGAATTATCTATTACTCATGGGATTATTAAATCACAAGCTTGCTAAATGTTGCATAGCAATTAATGCGGATCCAACCTGAACTCTTACAAGTTTCTGAATAGGGATTACCTCAAAATGAGTTGCACTTATATAATGTTTAATAAGATTAAACCCTAGGTATTTTAGGATCTTTTATCTGTGTTTTATGGGAAAAATGGAAGGATTTTTTTCTGAAAAGTGTGAAAGTGGTTAGTCTTCTATTTGGAACCGTACTATTAGTCGTATCACTCACAAATATTCTTTACACCTTGCCATCAGATATGAAAACTTCCAGCTGGTCTTCTGATTTCCTACCTTATGGAGCATATATCGATGAATTAAGATTCGTGATTTTTAAGGAGGGGGAAGTCCCCCAAGCGATGTTGGCACTACAAAAAGGTGATATCGACGCGTATGATGACCGAGTTCCAAACGATTACCTAGCAGCCCTTGTTAGAGATCCTGACATTGAAGTTAGATTTACACCAGACTTACGATATCGCGTGATAACCCCAAATTGTGGCCGATTTCCTACCAATATTACTGGGTACCGTCGAGCAATGGCCTTTGGTATGGATAAATATAGGGCTAATATTGAAGCTGTTGGAGGTGCTGGACAACCCATGGATAGTTATATTCCGACTGCTGCAACGGAATGGGAAATCGAAAGCCAATTGACAGAATATTTTTATGAGGCTGATTCAATTTCTGGTAATTTATCTCTTGAGAATGCTGGATTTATCGATTTAGACAGTGATGGTTGGCGTGAATATGATGTCAACGATAACAGGATTTATGATTCGAGTGTAGACATAGATGATCAAGATTGTGAAATTGAATTTTCCTATTCTGAAGGATATAGCCCTGCCCGCATCACTTGTGAAATAGCTGCAGAAGGTCTTCAATCGATGGGGATGCGTGCGACTCTTGTTCCATCCTATCCCGTTTCAGGTAATTGGTTTAATGCATTTCAGGTTGGGTGTTGGACTGAGGGTACTCCTGTTGTCAATACAGCAAAAATACTTTACAACCGATTTCATAGCAGTGGTAAAGATTGGGACTATTATTGCTTCAGAAACACAACAATTGAGACTATCCTTGATAAAATGGTGAATTCAAATTCGGTTGAAGACATAAAGAAATATGCCCACGAAGTCAATAAGCTATTGGTTTATGAACAACCACAGATTGTCGCCTACAACGTTGTATTCACTAATGCCTACCGTACAGACAAATTTGAGGGTTTTGCTAGTTTCAATGGCAGGGGCATCTCTGATGGTAATAATCCATATTTTGCTACAAAAATCCATTTAATAGAATCTAAAGGGGGTCCGTATGGTGGAACGTTCAAATATTGCTTGTCAGCTGATCTTAGCACTAGAAACTGTTATTTACAGCAATCAAAATATGATTTTACAGTCTTTCAATACATCTATGAGAAGTTATGGAATGTTGATCCTAATACATGGGCTCCAATCCCAGGTTTGGCTTATGATTGGGACATCGAAACAACCATAGAAAACGTTGCTGCTGGCACCCAAAACGGCCAGAAATTCACATTCTACCTACCTGAAAATGCTTCTTGGCATGATGGACAACCAATCACCTCTTTGGACGTTAAGCATTCTTTTGACCTTGCAAAGCAATGTCTATGGTCTCCCCAAGAACTCAATGATATCTATAATGTTAAGATACCTAACAATTATACTATCGAATTTTTTGTTAATAAGACTGGCTACTTTGAGTGGGGTGATGTTACTAACTTCCCATATATTGTACCATGGCACATTTGGCAAGACGTAACAGATGTCATGACCTTTAATCCAACAGATGAGCAAATGATTGGTTCTGGTCCCTATAAATGGGATGAATACATTACAGGTGAATACATCAGTCTTCTTCGATTTAAAGACTGGCATTGGGGTATACTTGATGTACCCATTACTACTTCAGAGGATCTATCAACTACTCCAATGAATATGACTCAAACCTCTAAAACTACAAGTACCTCAATAGCTAGCACTTCTGGATTTTCTTTCATAGTTTTCATCGCATGTTTTGGAATCATTTTGATTAAGAGATCAGAAAAAAATAGGGAAAGGAACAAATAACAAGTTTCAAGAACTAGTACTTTAGTAAAAAGATAAAAGAAGGGGTGAGATTTTGAATAAACTTTGTGAAAATCTAACTTCATTAAATACTGGGATGAAATTAGTGCACTTTTAAGTTGAAGAGAGGGGTATAGTTCAAGAGATGGTTAAGTTTGCTTATCTAGACACTGAAGAGAATCTGGGTATCATTTTAGAGCTAATTCAATTAGCTCTATAGCCTAACGATTAGTTAAATGTTGCATGGTAATTAACGCAGATCCTACCTGAACTTTTACTAGTTTCTGAATAGGGATCACCTCAAAATGAGTATCCTTTAGAGTATCATTGATCGTGTGTTCAACCCACTGATCAAGTTCAGCTTTTATGTTTGTTAATTCGGTTTTTACTTCAGGATGGCTTGTGATTGCCCTTTTACACAGTCTTGCGGTCATCGCTGGACGAAAAACTGCCCAGTATTTCCGTGCTACCATTGAATCAAAAGCTTGGGCAATGGTTGCTTCCCCTTCATACATAGGTGAGGTTTTTGCATGATGAATTTGAGGTGCAATTCGTTTGTCAAAATTTTCAACACCATCTGCCACTGCTGTGAAAATTCTAGAAGAGGGGTCACAATATTGCCTTATGGACTCGAATTTCGGTTTCACGAAGCTGTGGGCTTCTTGCCAGAATCGTAAATATTCTAAAACCAATTCTCTACGATTATAATCAGAAGGGGTTTCATTTCCTAAGTCTTTGTCATAAAAATAAGGCATCTCACATACCAAGGTGAATCCCTGTCCTGCAGTTACCTGTTTGAGATAATCATCTGACGATGTACCACATAATATTAGATCTTGAGGATTTTCAACTCCATTTTGTTCATAAAAATCATAATCTTCCTGGATTCCAAACATCTGGAAAATTGCAGGACGTAGTTTTTTGATAAAAGGAGCTTCAGGCTCACCACGATGGATAGGTAATTGTACTTGTTCTGCAAGCTGTGGTAATCGTGAGAATACATCTTCTATAGCGTGGGAAACATACCAATAAACCCCACAGAAACCCGCATTATGGAGACTATACATGAAAGTGGGTTTTATTTTATCGATCAACTGGATGAGGGCTTGAGTCTCTGAAGGTGGATTTAAGAATTCTAATTTCTTATATTTAACTGGAAATGTCCATTCAATCTGTTCATGTGGCGCAGGTCTGTAATAATGTCTGGTATATTTGACTGGATCAAATTTTCCTTTAAACCAGTCCTCATTGAGAGCTGCTCCGTCTGGATCGATCGCTTTAATTAAATACCATGTATATCCTAATTCCTTGGTTATTTCTGGGTTTTCTGCAAGAAATCGGGAAAGAAATTCGATCGTTAAGCTTCCGATAGGCTCATTTGGATGTGGGAATGCAAAAAGAAGTGCATTTTTTGCCCCTTTTCCTATCTTAAGATATGAAATTGGCCTCCCTTCTCTAGATCTTCCAATCTCGGTTAATTCAACCGATTCAAAGTCATCCTCTAGTTTCTTACTAGATTCATTCAGTTCTTTGACCGTTAAAAAATCAGTATAATTCGGAACCTTCTCTAAAATGTCGTTTAGGATCAATGAAAATCCTCCAATCAGAATAGGTTGGAAGTGGTTGATTTACTTTTAAGTGTTAATTCTCAATTAAAACAGTATCTATTCTTCTAAAGCACATTAATAATGATAACGTGGTTCGCGATTTTTCATTACACCTGCTAGATATCCGCCAAAGAAGCCATGAATCAGCATCCAGGGTAAACCAAAATAGGTAACACCAATAAATGAACCTGGTCCAGAAAGGCCAGTCCCTGATATGTAGAAAGTTTCGATGGCTATACAAACCAGTATAAAGTAAACCAAATTCAAAAATATACCCGTTAATCCAGCAATATATTCTTCACGGATTCTTGTTTGACCTTTTAGTAACTTGAAAGAGACATCTGCCGAAAATCCAACCAATAAACCAATCAAACACCATCCAATAACAGCCCATACACCTTTTAACACATCAATCTCATAGTAATATTCAACAAAAAATCCAATTATTGCATACGGGATAAAAATAAAAACACCTATACCAAAGGTTTGGTCAGTTTTGTAAATTGCCGAGAGTACTATCAAACTTAAGAGGAAAGAAATCGTATAGATATAAAACATCCCAATTCCCATGTATGACTCTCCTTCTATCCCGAAACCCATTGTTGCTTGTCCCGCATAATAGTCCCAAAAAAAGATACAAAGAAAAAATACAATCTGGAGAATACAACTGAAAATTATACCCCATTTGATTATCAATTTAGGTCTAATTTTCTGATAATTCTGGGATTCCAATCGCATAGGAAACCGATATCCATCCGTTCCTGTTGTTGCTGGCAACTTTTTTCACCTTCTATATCATTCTTTTAGAAGAGAACTTAAATCTTCATTAGAAAACTGTTCATCATATAATTTATTCACCTGCCAGCAGCCACGATTGTCATCTGAACCAAAAGCACATAAATTTCCAGGGTTACCTGCATTATAGGCTTTCTTTCCGAAACGCCAGCAAAAATGACATTGTATTTTTCCAATGTAGAAAGGCCAGCGTTTCTGCTGATTTCTTATTCGAACTTCTTCACATAAATCCAAAGCAATTCTCTGGGGAATAGTTTCCTTTTTTTGTTTCATATTTCATCTCTCTCGAAATATTTTCAGTTGACCTCACAAATGATTAAGAATTAATACGTTTCGATAACTTAGAGTGTAAAGAAGCTCATATAGAACGGTTAAAACCTTCATAAAGTTGTACTTTAAAGTGCAAAAACGTGAAAGCATCCTTTTGGATTCTGAGTTAGATAATTAAATTTTTATTATGAAACCGTAAAGCTGTTCTAGATGGACTCCAAGGATCTTGAAATCATTAAATTATTGAATTCTAATGGCCGAATGCCTATTACAACTATAGCGAAAAAGGTAAAATTAAGTATCAGTGGAGTGAAAAAACGAATTAATAATTTGGAAAAGGAAGGAGTTATTAAGGGTTATTCGTGTGAACTAAGTTTTGGAATCCTAGGGGAAGAATCTGGACTAGCACGAATCAATGTTTCTAGTACAATTGAACGTGTACAAGATGTTGTTGACACGATTGGCAAGCATGAACTCATCTTCACAGTGGGAGTAGGAATCGGTAACATAATAATCGCGGTTTTTACTTATAAAACGAGTTCAGAAGTTGTAAATCTGGAGACCTGGTTAAAATCAATCTCCCATGTAGATACGGTTGAAATTTTCTTGTTACTATCGAGACCAATTGAAGATAAACCAAAAATAGCTCCTGCTGATTATAAAATAATTTCTGAACTAAGAAATAATGGTAGAATGCCATTACAAACCCTTTCAGAACGAACCCAGATTTCCACAAGGACATTGAAGAAAAGGCTTGATCGATTAACTAATGCAGGTCATATTTACTTTTCCTTATTATTGTCTCCAGGATCTTCAGAGGAACTGATAATATTCACGATTTTTTGTACATTAAAATTAGAGGCCAATAAAATTGATTTCTTTCAGAATATAATAAGAATTTTTGCTGAAAATTTCTGGGTTGGTTGGATAGTCGTTGAAAAACCTGTTGTTATCTTAAGCTTCTTTGCTCCAAACATTAAAACGATCAGAAATATCGAGGAAGAGCTTAAGCAAAGATTCTCTGATATTCTATCTACAGATACCATCACTGGGGGTGAAGGGTTTCATTTCCAAGATTGGAGGGTTGATCACATCTTAGCAATGGCTAAGAGATATAAACACTAATTAGAGGAGATATACCTTTTTATCTCAGAATATAAATGGCTTCTATAAAATGGCACCTAAAATTACTACTATGGCGGATACTCCAAATATTAGGGGACACAGTTTAAAAGGGAGAAAATCAACCTTAAATCCAGTCATTAATGATAAGACTGCCATTGCAACAAGCATTAAAGCTGACAACCAGTACACAATTTGTGCAATATAGCTTGTTGAATCACCTAGAAAAGTGACTAAGATAATAAGAATTCCAATGAAGACCAATGTGAGGCTTTCGTTGAGCCATTCCATTTTTAGAATATTCTTATTATCGTCTGAAATATCCCCAAAATCCTTTAATACAGAATTTGTTGGGAATATATGGGCTATGCCCCAAAATATAGGGATTATAGCTCCTACATATAATAGGATATCATTAGACATAATTATTTCTCCTGAAAAGCTGTTAAGACTCATTTTTGGGAATGATTATAAGTTACCAACATCCAGGGAAAAGAAGCTTCAAAATAATTTTCCCTATTAATTTTATTACCTCTATCAAGGATAATACGGATAATAACGGTATTTTTTATAAAAAAAATGGATTTAGATTGTCAACTTTTCAGTTATATCTATGAAAGGTTTATAATTGACTTGCAAGCTTGTAGATAGGAGAAGGATAGGAAAACATGTCAACACAAGAAGCAACAATCAGGGTAATGAAGGAAGAAGATCTTGAAGTAATCATTGAGATTGATGATAAAGTCCTTGGAGAACAACGACCCGACTACTGGGAAAGAAAGGTTGAAATGGCTGGAAAAAAATCACCTCTGCCCTCACTCGTCGCTGAAATAGAGGGAAAAGTTGTTGGTTTCATCTTTGGTGAGGCCAGTGGCTGGGAATATGGTGTACCAGAAAACATTGGTTGGATCGATACAATAGGTGTTGATCCAGCATTTCAGAAAAAAGGGGTAGGAGGATTATTGATGAAAGAGCTCCTTAATTACATGAAAAAAGTAGGCGTTGATACAGTCTATACCTTGGTTAACTGGCGAGATTGGGAATTATTACGATTTTTTAATGCCATTGGTTTTACACGAGGCGATATGATAAATCTGGAATTCAAAATCGAAGATTGAATCTAATTCAAGAAGAGAGGACTTGTTGTATCTCAATAATAAGCTATAGAATTCTGAAGGGAAGATCAATGGATCAATTAAAACAGAATATGATTTTGGAGGAAGAACTCTATTGGGAAATTAAAGAAGATATCCCACATGAGAAATCAGAAAGCTTTGTGGATTATTTACAAAAAGAGAAGGAGAAATTTGATCGCCCACAATCATGGCGCCAAAAAATCTTTCCATTAATCATTTCCATAATATTAAGCCTTACAGGTTTGAGTTCCTTGGCATTCTCAATTGATGTGATCTCTAGTGTCTTTTTAGGAACATTTGAAAGTCCTGAAGCTTTTAGTAATGTCCCTTTTGAGGTATCTGCTGGATTGGAGATCTCAATTGGATTTGCAACGTCTTTAGGTATTTCTTTTTCTGTAATTACGATTTTATACAGATCATTTCTTTGTAGACCTAATTGGAGTAGTTATCATGATCAAATGTTGTCTTTATTCAAGAGGCTAGAAAATGTTGGGTCGATTGAAAACTTTATTACTTTCGATGAAGTGAATAGAAAAAAAAGATTCCAGCTAAAGAAGATATCAACTGATATCGATCTTGAATGGATTTATCCATTTATTTTTGATGATTTCCCACCGTTACTGTTTGAATTCTTACTTCTTTCTTTTCTCTTACCATTTTTTGTATCAACAATAATCTCATTATTTTTTGCTATCTTGGACATGTCTTGGTTCTTAATTCTTTTCCTAAGTTCTCTATTGCTGTTAATCCTCATTGGTTTTCAACAGAGTGGACTATCAATCTTTCGTAGCTGGAAGAAATATCACAATATCCTTAATTCTGTGATATATAAGCAACAAGAGATTATTCATTCCCTAATTCTTAATAAAAGTGATGAAATAACCATCATACGACATCAAAACAATTTTAACCGCCTTATTTCAATGTCTTCCTATCCTATTCCTCAATTGATTCGTGTATCAGCGATAATTCCCCTTTTTGGATCATTACTTGGATATGTGATTGCAATTGCAGCAATCACATAGAATTCAAGTCAAGAATTGAATTTATTGTTAAGTTATCATCAGCCCAATAGAGATAACAAAAATTATTAATCCTGCAAGTATATCTTCCCCTGATTTACCAAAACCACATAAAAACTCGGTTTCTAAAGAACTAAAGAGTTCTCCACTTTCTCCATCAGTAATAACTTCAATGTAAGCAGGTCCAAAAAACAATCTCAAGCCTGCAAAGATAAGGAAAATACCACCTACCAAGAAATTACATAGTCCGAGAAGTCTAAGGGAGGGATTTATCCGTGCCCTATCAGAGTATACGATTTCCACAAGTAAACCAAGAAATAAACCAAATCCCACTTTGATGAAAATCTTAATCAGTGTAATATATGATTTTCTTGGTTTCATAATCACCTCTCCAGCAGAAATTCCACGAAAGAAAGAATTTCCCAATTCTGGAAGAAGGATATTTATGAAAAAGCCAAAATATAATGACTATTTTCTTCCTTTGTGCCTATAATGAAAGGTATAAAATTTAGTGATATTAATAATAAAATGATGAAATCGTTTATGACAGTAACATGCCAATAATACGATTTGCTTCAAAGAATGCCTATACTAGATCATTAAGCACATTTAGTCAGCGGTATGTTCAATGACCCCAGAAGGAAAAGTCATCATAGAGAATAACAGATCACTAGATCAAAGTACATATTATTTGGAAGAGGGAAGCTATGTAACAGGTTACTATGCGACATTAGTATACGTGATGAGCGGTTTAGTGAAAGCTGTTTACGTTTTAGAAACATTTCAGAAGAAAGAATATGAGATTTTATCAAAGAACTGTGAATTAGCATCAGTTCCACTTTTTGAAGTGAATTCTCCTAATAAAGATTTTAAAGATGTAGAAGTCTTTGCAGTTGTTGGTAAACCACAACTAAAATGTTCTTCATTTTAAAAAAAATGGAAAATAGGGGGAGATTACTTGACATTCTTTTTTAACGTTCTTCTAGCATATTATTAATGACATTACGAACTTGTGGGGTTTTAATCAATAAACCAGACTTGTAAAAGCCTCACACACCACAGAGGATTCTTGTAATAGGGATATTTGATATGGTTTACTTTATCAATATCCATTCCCCTCTTTCCCTACGACACATAATCATATTCTAGAAAAATTATGGAGAAAACTCAAAAATGAATGAAACAAAACGAAATAAGACCATAATTTCTACACTTTGTCTTCTTCTCCTTTCATTGCTTTTAATATCATCATCACTACAGATAACGCAAGGCACCGATTCAGTACCTATTAAAAGAACATTCATCACTCCTACTCCTTCTGTTGAAATATATTCCGATATTTGGGAGTCAGCTTGGGTATGGGTTAATCACGACGGGTGGATGAACGCTCGAGCAGAGATTCATTCTAAGGATCTAGGATTTGGAGAACAGAACCTGAATCTTTTCATAGCAAGTTATCAAGATGTCTATGATATATTTGATCATGCTAATTGGTGGTTTTGGCCGACGGATAATCCAGGAGATCAGAATACTGAGGTAGAAATCCACTTTAGAACCAATAATGCGGAGTTAGCTAGAGACTATGCTGATCGCATCGTTGATTACATGAGTCGAGGTTTAATGATCAGCTATGAGTACGCAGGCACATGGGCGTGGGAGGATTGGAGAGGTGACAGGTGGACCGATCTGACAGCTGTTCGTTATCGGTCACACATTGTATGGCCTTGGTTTACTGAATATGTCAATGATGAAATTATTCCTCGTGATATTGGAGGATTAGCTGAAACCATTAATGTAACTGAAGCAAACCATATCAGCGCTTGGGCGTGGCCATCAGGTGATGGCAGTAGTCCAGAAATTAGGTTTGCTTTTGGGTTTGAGTTTAATTACGACATTTACGACATTTCAGGAAGTTACAGTGGGTCTCATATGCTAACAATGAATGAGTTAATCCACACAGAAAAGATCCAAAAAAATAGTTATCAGGATCATTTATGGATTAACTATGCTCTTCCAGATGTCACATCATTAAGTCATATTCCTTCAACAAATAGTAGTTCTTGTACAATATATCAGAAGTATCATCCTCCACCAGAACCTTGGGTTACTCATCATTACTGGGATGTTGATTTTGAAATCAATAGTGGTCTCTATACCGATCTATCAGTCAGCTTCGGCTATGACTTTGTCCCCCATTACTTACAATCAAGAATGGAAGCATCACTAGTTGTTAATCATTATGGCTATTTACACAAAAGCATTTATCTACGAGGAGATTACTCGAGAATTATTGATTTTGAATCTCCAACAGTTACAGACAGTTGGGATTCCAACATAGTAATAGTAGAGATGTCATTCCGACCCACCAGACAAGATGTAACACCAAACAGTTTTGAGCTTACTATTGGGTATAATGATTTCGTTGATCATTATAATGCCGCAAACGATCTAGCTTTGGATATCGAAACTTATTTGGGTATCGATTTTACACATAACGAAACTCACCACAATTGGTGGGACTGGCATCGCCTGCATTATGAAGGAAACACCTATCGGTTCTATTGTAACCACACTTTCACTCCAGCAATGAGTGACAGTCTTTTAAGTAACAGTGACATAATACCAAGTAGTCCAGTCTTTGAAAATCAAAATACAGCCACATCAGAATATAGACAATTTTCTTATTATCATCCTGATGTAGATCAATGGATAGATGAAATCGATTTCAGGTGGAATCCGCTTGCAGAGGAATATGTCAATCCAACTAAGATATATTCAGGATCGTATGTAAATGAGGATCTCGAATTATTAACAGAATGGGGCTGGTCATCTTTCCCATTTAGCAGTAATTATTCCGCTTCTAGATTTCCGATAGTTGTTCCATACGAGGCGTACGCTGTCTATCCTCGCGAAAACAATGGTTGGGGTTGGCATATTGACACATGGGAAGAACATTGGTTTAGGGATATAAGGTACGTAAATCATAACTTGGAAATCTATACTGATGCTGCATCCCTTGAGTTTGTTGATGATGATTATAACCCCAATGGGACAGTATTAGACGAATTTGGACTTATATTTGACTATACATTCCTTGAAGACGATGTAGACACCCAACCACCAAATGGTAACTTTTATTACCATAATTACACTGCTGAGCCTGACGAAGAATATTGGGGTGACCACAACATTCAAAATCGAGATATTACTTTCTCAGGGGTGGATAACCACCTACATGTGAGAGTATGGGATGATAACTCCCATGGTATTCATAGTTTTCAT
Organism: Candidatus Heimdallarchaeota archaeon; assembly: GCA_020353515.1. Taxonomy (GTDB): domain Archaea; phylum Asgardarchaeota; class Heimdallarchaeia; order Hodarchaeales; family Hodarchaeaceae; genus Hodarchaeum. The sequence continues at coordinate 3,227,671 of CP070695.1, read as the reverse complement.
TGGCCATTTTATTACTGGAATGGAACAGATTGGGATCAGCGTTTTGGTTCCTCTGGATTCAAAGAAACAACAGTTAAAGCATATTTTGCTGACTTACCAGCACGAATAGCACAATTTGAACAAGATATCCCTCTTTCAGTCTGGTGGGATAATTATCCAACTATAGACTATAACCTTACATGGGACACAACTAATGGATTCGCAGATGGAGAATGGACACTTCTGGCATATAGTGAGGATAATGAAGGTAATTGGATAGACTTTGGAATCCACAATTTATTAGTGGACAATTACGATGAAGCTGCCACCAATCCTCCTGTCATTGATCTACTTAGTGCAGAAAATACAACTGTTTATGGAACCCATACTGTCCAAGTGGAAGTTACCGACGACGTCGAAGTCTTCGCAGTGGTCTTAACTAGGGATTTTACAGCTTTCTTATTGAACGACACTGACAGTGATGATATTTATGAGTTCAACTGGAATACTTTAGGTGAGACTGAGAACAGTATTCACTTCTTCACGATAACCGTCTGGGATATGGATGGTCACAAGGTAATATATGATTTCTTCCTCCAAGTAGATAATATAAGACCAGGAAATCCTCCAACAGTAAATATTATTTCACCAGGTGCAGTGGGTGAAACACTAACAGGTAGTTACAAATTCGAAGTTGAAGTAATCGACGATCTAGGAATTCAATCAGTCAAGATGCAGATTGATCAAGGGCCAATGTACACAATGACCTACAATGATGGGACTGGTTATTATGAGAGAACACACGATCTTACTAAGGAAATAAATGGCGATCGGATTCTCAACATAACCATCATTGATATCGATGAGAATCAACACACTGTATATGAAAAGATTGGTTTCATCGTTGTTGGTGGTCAGGAAGGACCAACAGTTAGTAATCCCCCTGAATGGAGTCCAAGTCGTTCTGATCTTCCAGAAAACATTAGTGACTATGTTGCTGAGGGAAGATTAAACGAATATGACCCAGTTGCTGGTGATATCTACTTTGAGATTGCAACTAAGGACGATCTAGAATTAACCTCCGTTGTCTTTAAAGCTAATGTCATTGATGACTTTGATCCCACTACTGGAGAACCAGATATCGGTCGGAATGTAGAAGATACGGTAATGGGTTATACTGGATCAGAAGCAGGGTGGCATATGTTTGAACATACATGGGATAGTACCGATATAGCTGATGATTATTATCTCTGTGAAATTGATGTACAGGATAATGATACAAAGGTAAATCACTTATTCATCCGTATTATACTGCAAGTAGATAATATAGAAGATACAGGTGATGCCCCAGTTATTGGTGGTGCACCAGGGTTCGAATTTGAAATTCTCATCTTCAGCTTGATTAGTGTGTACTTTGTTGCAACCCTTACCAAACGGAGAAAAAAGTAGGAGAAAATAAGTAAGGATTTCTCCCCCTCTCTCTTTTTTTATTTCTTCTAAAATATTATTTAACTATCAACAACTGGAATTTTCTCTCGTTTTCGTTTTTTCTTATCTAGAAATCAGTTTCACCAATAGTCCTATTTAGTTTGAACATATGTCTGAAAGTTATATATGACCGCTATGGACATATTTATAAATGGTTACAGTATATAACTAATTGGTGTTAAAACATGAATAACAACGAAGAAAAAATACCAATTGATGAGTTCAATTCTTCTCCTTCATATGAAGACAACTATCATTTCCCAAAGGGGTATTTTAAATGTAATTTCCCTTATATGATGGGAGAACATCATGAACCACCCCCACCATCCCCATTTAGATCCAAAAGACGTCATAGGCCTTTTTTTCCTGGTCATCATGGCCCATTTATTCCTCCTTTCCCCTTAAGTCGTGGGGCTTTTAAAGATCTAAAGACCTTTTTCATTTTAACAATGTTAGCTGATCATGCAGAGGGTATCACGGGGTATCAAATTCAAGAGAAGTATAAAATTCCTAGGAGTAATGTCATTCGCATTTTAAGAAAACTAGAAGAAAAGAATCTGGTTGAAACAGCTGAATCTGTTGTTGATGGTAGAGCTCAGAAGAAATATCAAATAACCACAGAAGGAAAAAAGTACCTAGATGAATTAAAAGAAAAATGGGCAACCAAATTTGCATTCTTTTCAGAATTAGCTCCCCCAGAAAAATATGGTCATCCATTCGCACGACCGAGATTGTATCGAAGGATGGTTGCAGACATCAATGATTTTCAATCCAAGGAGGATGCTCTAGACTACTTTCAAGGATATAGGTCATCCTTAAAAAAGCGGATAAATAAAACCCAAAGAAGGTTAGATGTGCTAATGTCAGCAAAAACAGAAGTAGATACAATCGTTCAAAAGATAGGAGAATCAGATGACCTCAAAAAGGATGAACTCAAAGAATTACTAGAAAAAATCAAAAAGAAGATAATGGAACCTGAAGAAGAGTAACAGTTTTCCTTATCATTTCTTCTTTCTTTCTTTTTTTCCTCAATTTGATTTTTACGTTATACTTGTCGCGTGTATCTCATTAATATAGAAATGGGATTAATCGTTTTGAGTGTTTCATATATTCTCTGTATTCGTCTCCAAAAGCTTCAGTCATCATTTTCTCTTCGAAGAGTAATCGGTGTCTGAAAACCACGAAATAGGAAATCCAAATACCAATTAAAACAAAGAAACTCCCGAATGCGAGATAGAGTCCGAAAACTCCTATAATTCCTCCCGCATAAATAGGATGACGAATATAGCTAAAAATTCCTGTGGTTATCAAGGTCTGATCTTCTTTAACATTTAAAACTCCTTCACCAAATTGTTTGAGCTGGTATCTCCCTGTTATTGTAATACATCCTCCTATCATCAGAATAAAGATACCAAGAATAGATACAGGGAGGGTATTCCAAGTCGGAAAGTAGTTTGCTACAATGAGTTTAGATTCATAGAATGATAGGGCAATAATAATTGGATTAAATAAGAATAAGGCGAGTATAATCATGGTATAAAGGCGATTAGTTGTCCAGTCTTCCTCAATACTCTCTGAAAAGGGTCGGATTATTGTGTCTATTATTCCCATAATATAAGAGATAAGAAGAGTCAGTAGAAAGATGAGATTTTCTGGTTTGAAATAAATATCAGAGGCAAGGAGGAGTAACCAAAAATTGGGGTACACAACATACCACAAAATAATGTATAGCATTTTTCTTATGAGAGGTTTCATATTAATCACTCGATTGCTAAGTACATTGAATAAAGAAATCTAAAGTTCAGATTTAAATCTAACCTATTCGGAAAGACAACCATTATATCCCTAAAAAACTGCGTAAAGAAGGATTCATTTCAGCAACTTTTTCTTTGCTAATAAGATCAATGTATTGTCTTATAATGCTGACAGAGAGGAGAATGCCCATACCAGATCCGATAGCACCAAAAAAATCTGCAAAAGCTGCTAAAATCCCAATAAATAATCCACCCATCAAAGCTATTGTAGGAATGTACATTTCTAATCTTCGTTGAACCATTTTCTCACATCGTCGCCAACCTGGTACCTGCATTCCAGATTGTAATAGCTGTCGTGCAACATCTCGTGAACCCATTCCCGCTGTTTCCAACCACATTGCTGAAAAGATTACACAAAGAATGACAAGAAATATGGCGTACACCAAGGCACGGAACATAGATTCAATTGGTTTTGCTACATTTAGAAATCCAGCCTCGCCAACAAAAGACTGAGGTGGGGTCAAATAATAAACAAGACCAGATACAGGAACATATTGCTGAGTTGTTTCATCAATTCTAAATGTCCCTAAAAATAGCGCGAGTGGATTGGTTATTGTTCTATTTGGTCCCCCACTAGCATTCCAAACCATTTGAGTAATAAAATAGATATCAGCAAAAACAGCTGAAGTTAAAATGACGGGGATATTCGATACATAAAGCAGTTTAATAGGATAAATGGATCGGATGCCCTTGTACTGGGCATACGAGATTGGGATTTCAATTCGCATGGATTCAAAATAGATTACAACAATGAACACTACAATGGAAGCTATCACAGAAAGGAGAGAGAGGGAAGGTAAATTTATACTCTCGGTTGGACTGTATCGGAAAAATAATGCTCCAATTGCTTCAATCGGACCCCGCTGTGATATCCACGCAAGAAAAGCAAGAGCAATACCTCTCCTTGACTCTACTCGATTGTTTGGTCCTTCGTAGAAAGTTTGTTGTGCAAACAATCCTTGAAAAATTTGTAAACCAACCCCCCCTGCAATGAATAAAGAAATACCTGATCCTAATCCCCAACCTTTCTGAATCATCTCATCTAGGAGAATGATTATGATACCTGCTGCTAATAATTGGGCAATGATAGCTAACTGGTCCTGAAGAATTAGATTAGAACCATAAGTTCCCCCAATTAAGAATGCAGTTGCTTCAATAACTGTTAATGCAACTGACATAACCTTTTGTGCTCCTGTATAGAGAGCTCTTTCCTCAGGGTCTCCCATATTCACAGAAATAATTTTGGATCCTACTAGTATTTGCATAATGAGTCCTGCTGTTACAATTGGGCCAATTCCGAGCTCTGCCAGCGATCCTCGAGTTGAGGCTGTAATAATCCGCATAAGTGCGATAGGGTCAGCTCCTTCATAATGAGCTCCAATAATTGGAGTAGATGCCATTACAAAATAAATAACCAAAGCTGCAAATGTCCACATTACTTTTTCATTGAAATGAACCTCACGAGGCGGTTTGACAACTTCTGGTGTGATTGACATAAATGGTCGAATCGCTTGAAGAAACATAGAGGTCATATACTAAACCTTAGACGACGTAACTCGTCATTCCCTTCCTATTTTAGCTTTTATTACTTTTTGGTACAATTTCCATACTTTTCTTTCAGTATTAAAGATACTAGTACAATTTTTTAACTAACAGAAACTATAAAAGAGAGTAATAATTATTCAGATATGATGGTGGGATCAATTTTTCATAAATCGAGAAAAAGGAAGCTTTTGGGATTACTATTAGTGATAATTACTTTTCTCTCTTTCTTTCATCTCTTGTCCCTTCTTCCAGTAACCCAATCATTTGAGGGTAATGAAATGTTCATTTCCCCTGTTTGTTCGTCAAATTTACTTATACCATCACAAAGCAGTACAGTGCAAAGTTCAGATATTGTTATTCGAGTAAGGGAGATACTAAAACCAGTAAAATTATTAAATCTGCCTATAATCTTCCTAGGAAGATGGACATTTGAGAATCACCAAAATGATGATGAAAAAATCCCTGTTAATCGATCAATTATCAAGGAAACCATTGAAGAGAGTCCAGGAATCACTCTTCGTGAGATTCAACGCGAAACAGGACTTGCTATCGGAGTTATTCAATATCATATAGGTCGTCTTGAAACTACTGAGATCGAGGCATTTATCTTAGGTCGATGTAAGCATTTTTTTCTAAAGAATCACCAGTTCTCAATAAAAGAAAAAATGTGGTTCTCAGTTTTACGAAACAAAAATGTTAAGACAATCTTACAGTTTCTCGAATCAAAGACCAGTGTATGTTTGCAGAAAGACATTGTAAATTTCACTGGTATCAGTAAAGTAATGGTTTCTTATTACGTCAAACAACTTGAACAATTTGGAATTATTAGTCGGCGACATCATCAACTAAAAATCGCGGAAGATTATCTTAATATCATCAATGACACTCCAAATATTAAGATAAATTAGTCTGATATTCTATCTTGGATAAGCCAACCTCTTTTTTCCCAAAGAGTTATTTGTATTGAGCTTATCAGTACTCTAGTACTGAAAATTTTCCCCTTACTATTAAGAACTAAAATAAAATCTGTTTAATGCGATAAAAATGAGGAGACATGACATTCATACCCATACAACATATTCAGATGGTCTTCTTTCCCCTAAAGACTTGATCAAACAAGCTAAATACAGGAATCTTGAGATTCTAGGTATTTGTGACCATGGTTTTTCAAAGAAACTCATTGATACTTACCAAGTAACGGCGAATCTTGAAAGATACTATAATTATCTTAAGGAAATAAAAAGAACTTTGAAAGGATTAGAATTAAAGATTGGAATTGAAATCGATGTGTCTAGGATTTATGGGATAAATCCATCTCAATTACCCTTTGAAATTTTAAATCGATTCGATTATGTCCTTTTTGAATATGTCAATACAGAAAAGGAATATTGGGGAGAAGTAGGAAATAGAGATATCTCAGAAATAATAGATATACGAAACGAACTAGAGATACCAGTAGGGCTTGCACATAATGATATCCAGCAGAATTATAACAGAAAGGAACTAGAAATAGCCACGATCTTAAGTCAGTATGAAATCTTTATCGAAATTCAAGAATCTGAATTACATCCAAGAAGAGGAGTGGGAAGAAATACAAGGGAAGGACTAGATTATTATCTCCATTTCACTAAGAAACTAGTTCAAGAGTTGGTCAACAAAGGAGTCACAGTTGTCTGTGGTACAGATTCTCATACTGGAGAGTTTTTAGGGAAACTTGACAACTCGTTCCACTTTATTAGCGAAAATAATCTTCAATTCCATAAACTGGTCAAGTAAGTAATTTTATCAGCTACCTGGAGGATTACACATAAGGCATGCCCAATTTCCCTGTTGAGCGTTATAGTTAAATATATCAAAAAACCTAGCTTTTCGAAGTTGAACGATGAGGTTATCCTGCTCTTCAGATGTCAAGAACGGCTGTGAAATATAACTTATAAAGTCTGCATCATCTTTTGTTCTATATACCTCATATACGTCTTTTACCGCGTCTACTGCTCCTCCTGCAGCTACAGGATGAATAACAGCAGCTCCTATTTTAACAGCAGAAAGTGCAATCTTCAACCATTTATTCCATGCTTTGGTTTCAGCAGTAAAACTTCTATCAGATGGATATAAACACCGATCATTTTGCATACCACAGGTAAAATGCAGTTTCATGGTTTTCCTGATCCGTCCTTCAGTTGAAAATTCAGAAGGGATAGGAAGTTTTTTCGCAATTTGAGATATGAATTCCTTGAGCTCAGAAACATTCTCATCAACATATGCCTTGAGATCTTCATAAGAATGCACCATTTCACTGATTCTCTTGTTATGATCATCGATTGCAGCAGCAAATTCACGAACTGTTCTCCCTTCATAAATATCAACAATATATTTCGCTTGATCTCGGATGTATTCCTGGGGGTCATCTTCTAAAGTTCTTATTTTCTCAATGTATGGATCTAGTAAGGAGCGATCCATTTCTCCGAGGTTCCGTATTTCCATCAAAGTTACAGTGTGTACATTATGATCAGGGTCATCGAGTAGTTCTACAAGAAAGGGAAGAAGTTCGGCTGCGATTTTGACTGACATCCGACCAACAAGCCCAAAAATGTTTGGGGCCATCATTTTAAGAGTATTGTTGTACTCCATCGCTTCCTGAATTTCTGGAAGAATTGGTTGAATTAATTCTGGATTATTACGAGCAATTTCGCTAAAAATCATAATACTACTTGAGGCGGTATGAGGCGAGTGGATTGTATCTTTCAGATCCTTGATATAGGGATTCATGATAGTACTATTCTTCTTTGCCATTTCGTTTAGAATCATCAAGGCGATACTTGAATAATTCACATCTTTAGCCATCTGAAGCAAGAAATCAATATTTTCTTCATAAAAAGGCGGATTGAATTTGTATAACTCCCATAGCAGAGAAATCATCTCTGTCATTCCACCTTTTACTAGATCAAAGATCTGAGGAACATAGTCCTTGAATATGCGGGGACTACGACTAACCATGGGTGATACATAACCCATCGCACTGTATTTTACTGAATGGTCTTTTTCCATTAATTTAAAGAATGTAGGTAAGGCCTCAATAAATTTTCGTGGATCTGTTGTTATTGGTTGTCGAATGGTTTCTAATAGACCTATTGCACAGATACCTACAAATCCTTCGGATTCATCATCCATAGCAAAATTCTCTGTTAAAACTGTAACCGTCTCAAGGATATCATCAAAATAATCTGTTCCTAAAGAAGGTACTGATGAAGCTATAGTCGAAATTGTACTGCCTAGATACTGAAAAATATAATTATCAGATGTTGTACGAATTACTTTCAAAAAAGAACGTATATGAGGGGTCAGTTCATTGGGATTTGCAGAAATCAACTCGTAAATTTCATCTACCGCGTTTTTCCTAAGATCTTCGTTTGGAGATGAAAGATCAGCTATTAGTTTTTCAACAGACATAATAAATGAATTCTAATGCTATCAATATATAACTTAATCCTATTATAAAATTCAATACCACTACTTATTTCGTATCTTAAGATTCGTATCCTAAAAGACTTCAACATTGGACTATTAACTTTTAAACCTAGTTTTCTTTGTACCATCATGAACTAGAGAAAACCATGGATATTTTCGCATCATGGTTAGCATACGATGTCTTATGAAATGTAGTGCGAAATAACCTAATGTAGATTTGAATGGAAAGTTTATTCTACTTACGATAGAAGCAAATTGATCCAACCATCGCCAACTACTCAACCTCAAATTTTTCAGTAATAACCATTGATATCTGGTAGTATCAATTCGATTTTTAGTAATACATTCAGACAAAACCCACCCTGATTGCCAAGCAGGTTCAATACCCGCACCAGAAAGAGGATGTGCTAATCCGAGGACATCTCCCACCCCAATGAATTCAATTCCATCCTTAAGATTACTTATAGGTATCTTCTTCTTGTTTGTTGGTATAGGTAAGTACCACGCTTGGGGCTTTTTTGATGGGGGATCAATGTTATATCCATATTTATCAGCAATGAGATCGAAGAAATCATAAAATCTATTCCAAAGAAACTCTCTGGAAGCTACAGCACCTACCCCAACATTTATGTGATCGTTTTTACCGACAAAAACCCAGCCATAACCCATTTTTTTATGATCAAGGACAATTAAATTTGTATTTGGATAAGTTCCTGAGAATTTCCCATCATACCGCAGGGTGAGAGCTTTATCATTAAACCTCCACCTTCTCTCCATCACTTTATTAGTGAAACCACTGTATCCTGTAGCTACTATTGTCTGTGGGGTGAAGAGTTCATCTTTGAAAGAGACCCTTTTGTATTTAATCTCAATATTTGTTTCTTTTATCAATCTTTCAATCAATTTTTTTTGAAGATCATATCTTGTAGTTACACGAAAAACGCCAACATCTTCCATATAACGGCCTGACCATAATCCTACTTTAAATCGTTCTGTATAATGATCAGACTCCTCTAAAACAATATTTAGTTCATCACTTAAATATTGTTCAAATTCAAGACTGATCGCTCCTCCACATGGTTTATTCCATAGTTTTGCTTCATAAAGTGTTACATAAAATCCTTTCTTAGAAAGATAATATGCAGCGGATAGTCCTGCTATGTTTCCTCCAATAATTGTTATCTCAGGGATCATTCAGGCGTCTCCACACGAAATAGAGGCCTTTCTTTAATGGAGAATTCTTAACATCTTCAACCAACTAGGAGGTTTTGAATTTTCAGAGGTAATTCAATTGTAATGGTTGTACCTTGATCATGGCCTTCGCTTTGTGCTGAAATTGTTCCATTATGCTGTTGAACGATAACTCTGCATAAATATAATCCTATTCCTGCTCCTTTTACCGAATACCTAGTATTAAGAGAAACAAATGGTTCAAAAATCCTTTCAAGGTTCTGAGGTTCAATTCCTGCTCCTTGATCTGTGATAGTTATTCGAACAGAATGGGGAAAGGTGTGGACACGCATATCTATGTGCAATTTTTCATTGGAACTGTGTTTTATAGAATTGTCTATTAAATTGTCAAAGACCTGTTGGAGTCGCTCCTCGTCTCCTTCTATAGGAATATATGTTTCGTCACAAGGTTGGAACTTGAACTTATCTCCTAACAGAGTTTTATAGGCTTGCATAACCTCATTAAGGAAGTCACAAAAGTTCAATAGCTGTTTTTCAACATGAAAAGATTCTCTTTCAATTTGTGATAGATCCGAAACGTCTGTGATCAAGCGGTTCAAGCGTGAGATATTTTTATGAATATAGTCAAAGCTCTTATTCGTATCCTCTGGAGGAAGATCTTTACCATATTTTTCGAGAAAATCTACAAATCCTTTAATAGTTGTTAAGGGGGTACGTAATTCGTGTGAGGTAATCTCAATAAACTTCCTTCGACGATCAGAAAGTTCTCTTTCTGTTTTTTCAACTTCCTTACGTTCTGTAATGTCTCTGAAAACCCATTCTAAAGGAGATGTATCTTTTTTCAACTGATAACTTACACTTATCAATACATGCGTTTGAGTGCCATCTTTCTTCTTAAGGATTAATTCATAATTGTCAATGAAACTTGTCTTCGCTAATTGATTTAGAAGTAACTCCCGCTGGTTTGGATCTTGGTATAGAGAGATCGTATTTTTACCAACTAGTTCCTTAGAGCTATTATAACCCAAAATTGTTGCCGCAGCAGGATTTGCTGCGATTATAGTCCCATCAAGACGAGAGGTTACTAATCCTACTCTAGTTCTCTCATAAAGCGTTCTAAAGCGTTCTTCACTTGATTGAAGCGCTTTGGATGAGAGACTCTGTTCTGTATGAATAAAATATACGATTAGTAATGCTGTAAATGCAATACCTAGTGAATAATTCACTATAATTGCTCCAATATCTTCAGAATAATAGAGACCAAAGATTTCTCCTCTAGCAACATTCAGAATTAAGATGACATTCAATAGAACAAACATAATTGAACTAATATAAAACCACAAAATACTGTGTGCAACAAATTTCTTGATTACACGCCGTTTGATGAAACCTCCCAATATCAAAAAGCAAGATAATAAGAAAAAGAATGCGATTATTAAATACCCTGCTTGTTCTTCACCTATAATGAGCGTCAAAATGATTTGTGAACAGAGAAGTACAAATGGAATGGTTATCTGCATCTTTAGAGAAATTGGTTGAAAGTACAATATTATTCCAATAACAATGAATAAAGTGCCAAATGGAGTGCAATAAGCATTTAATCGAAAATAAAAGTTAATCAATTCTTCGTTTTCTGTAAAACTTGAAAGTATTGGAAATATTCCTGTGATAGCCCAAAAAATCCAACCAAGAGTAAAAATCAAAAATCTTTCTTCTCTTTGCTTCAAAAAAAAGTCGAGAGAAACCACTACACCAATAATTCGAATCAATGTTAGTATAATTAAGCTGTAGACGACTAATACGTTCATTTTGAGCCAAACAACTAAACTAGGATGACCGATACATAGTATTTACTCTTGATTTTAAAAACAATCCTTTTAGAAAACCAACCCTTGCTTATAATCAAAATCAGAATTTTTACAATATATCTGTGATTCAATATTTCAGGTTTCTCTATAAATTATGGATATCAAGGTTTTAAAATAACTATTAAAAAAGATAATAGATGTAATTCTTACTTATTAGGATGAATTACATAATCAGAATAAGAGGCTGGCAACTAAAATGGTTGCAATGAATGCCATTCAAGGGATAAATATACTAATTTCAGTATTAGCTCTTATCCCCGCAGGTGTATTGCTTAAATTATACAAACGGTCAGGAGTATTAGAATTCGGAATATTTACTGGAGTTTTTCTCAGTACTTTCATTACTTTATCATCTGCAACCTTGGCTGGTATAACCAATATCTTATTGCTTTACAAAATTCACAATTGAGCATTTAATACAGTATTGTATCTCTTCTTTCTTCAAGCGGTGAGTATTCTCTGGGATCATCCTCCACCAATCGTGTGGTATACTGGAATAATCTGGTTTTCCATTATAATGCTCCTTATTGGATTTTGGGAGCTCATGGTTCAGCCCGAAACTGCAACAGTATTGTTTTGGAAAATGTCACACAATTATTCTTCTTATTATCCACAAGGAGCGGGATTAATCACTCAAGGAGGAGTTATTATTTCTTCTACTGGATTCAATTTTCTATCAAACATGTTTGATTTTTTCGTTGTCGCATTACTCTTATATGCTTATATTAAGGTTCAAATCGTCCAGCCTACAGCTGAAATCATTCGAGCACGAAGATTTCTAATCATTGCTGCTGCAATCCTATCAATATATACCATCATAGTACTCCCTTGGTTTACTTTTATTCCATTACCTAATGCTCTAGTTTTAATTACTTTAGTCATTGTTTCATATATTGCATTTCGTGTGCCCGAAGGATTACTTCTCTCTCATGTCCAGATCCTTAGAGCAATTGGTTTGTATAAAGAAATGAAGGTACTCAGTTCTGAACAAGCCACTAAAAGATATGGGTCGCATTCATTGGTTGAGTACTTGCAAAACATTCCCCCCGAACTCATTGGCTATACCTGGGAAACGCTCGAACAATTAGATTACTAACTGTCAATGAATTAATATTTTAGGTTTTTTTATAGGTGGGTTAAGATGAACTATCGAGGACGCTTTATCTGCAACAGTAATTAATTCACGCAGAATTTCTTGAGAGACAGTAGGAGGTTTTAATTCGTTGAGAGCATTGTATTGCTCCAGAAATTCTTCTTTTGAAAGATTTTGATCACGTAGCATACCTAACAAATGATAACTACGTGTTGGCCTTTCAACCCATCGCATAATCTCATCTCCATCCTCATCTGCAAAGATAACGATTGGGATTTTTGTTCTACCAGCAGTCGCATAAAACTTATCTACTTCTTCTCGAAAACTATCTCGTGGAACAATCCGAAAATCCCAGTTGTCTGATTCTTCAGCAAGTTTGGCTATAACAGGTACGCCATTTGCACAATCACCACACCAAGACTCAGCTATACAAAGGACTCGTAATTTTTCATTCAATCGGGAGATCTGAGCCTGATACGATTTCGTTATTTCCCTTTCACAAATAAACCAGCTGTCTTTCATTCTTTCCATATACTTATCACTTGATTTGGTATATTCCTCATAAGAAATACCACTTTCAAACATTTTATTGAATGTATCTCGTTTTTTCATTTCTAAACACCTCGAATATACTTTGTATGAAAAGTCTTTATTTTTAAGAAATAATCTCAATAAATCAAGAGAGATTAAATCATTGATATCTCTATTCGATCTGATTTTTGTTGAAATCCAAATGATTATAAGATCGATCTTCTCATCACTAATAGTAGTTAGTAGAGAAAAATAAAGAGAAAGGAAATAACCTTGTCAAGTATTAAATCTAGTAGACTTGATATACAGAAAGATTCGTACCCCGAACAATTATTAAACTTGATGACAACTATTGGACTTTCATTACCTCAAGCGCGGATATACCTAGAATTAGTAAAAGTTAAAGAATCCACAGCTGGTGATCTTTGTAAAGCAACAGGAGTAAAAGATTCTAGAATCTATAGTATATTAACAGAACTCGAACAAATTGGCCTCATAATGGTTCAAACGTCTATTCCAAAGCTTTATATGGTCATACCATTAGCAGAAGGGCTTCAGAACCTCCAAGAACGTATAGAAAATAATTTTAACCAAAAAAAGGATGCTCTCAAGGAACTTAATCTTCGATTGACTCCTTTATTTGATTCATTTGTCTCGATTCCATCCGCTATAGCCTTAATAGTAAAAGGTAGAAAGAATATCATCAACAAAATCCACTACGAGTTATCAAAAGTTGAGAGGGAGATCCTTATTCGATTTCCAAACTATAAACTGTACTTTGAATTTGAACCTATATTATTGGAATTGCGAAAAGCGGGAATAAGCATAAATGCAGGATTGTGTCAAATGTCAATTAAAGAACTAAGAGAGAAATCAGATCGAATACCCGAATTGGCACTAACTATCTGTCAAAGATGTTGTGATTGCTTTTATTTGATGATAGACCAAAATTATTTACTTTCTGTCTCTAATTGGCACTCTCCAAATGTCTACGCTATCTGGACAACCGATACAAGCCTATTAAATATTACCACATTCTTTAGTAATTCAAATGTGGTACCCGAAACAAACTTATAAATTAAAGAGATTAATAGAAGGATTAAGGATAGAACCCAAAAGATTATGCGCATTTTGTGGGGAAAAAACAGTGAAGAGGTTTTATATTGCGTTTCATGTGGATCTGAACTTCCAAAAGCGAGGAGCTCACCAGTAACATCTGTATATGATCTCATGATGACGATGCCTTGGTGGGTTGCTCTCCTATTAGGTGGATTCTTTTGGTTTGCTTGCATCATTTCCTTATTTGGCGGATTAGGGCTAGATGCTGTTGTAATATGTGCTTTTGGAGGTGTTTTATTCATATGTCTTGGAGTTCGGAATTTAAAGAGGAGGCTTGTAATTCAAGCAGGGAATAATGTTGAGTAAGCTTCTTCTCTATTTCCAGTGATGAAGGCAAGAATTGAGCTTTTGAAGTGGTTTAACACTTGAAATCCCAGTAAGTGATATGTTACGTCACTTAACAGGTGATAATCTTCTTCAGCTACTTTTAAACTGATTTCCTGAGAATCAAAATCAATCCGAATGTAGGTTAAGTTTTTCTTTAACACCCTGATCATTAAACGCCAAAGGAAAGTTAAACCAATCCCAGGACTATATTTACCCAATAAAACACGAGGGTATAGAACGATTTGATTTTCAGAGATGTCCCAACCAATTAACTCACTTTTTTCAGTTAAAAATGATGCATATTCTCGTATCTTATCCTTCATAAATTCTGTTTCTTTGAAATATTCCCCAAGTTCCGAAAATGACAAGAAGAACGGTCGTTGGGAATAACCATCCTCCTCTTCACTAATTTCAAGGGCATGACGGGATAGTACCGTTGAAGAATAGGCTGCAAGTGAATCCTGGTAAAAAGTCCAAAAGAAAATTGGTTTTCGGTTCTCTCGCACACCACGAACATACCAATAGAGGAATATCATTTCTAAGAATACTAGAACAAGCAGAAAAATGATGTAAAATGGCATTAATGGATCAGTCTCAATGAGCTGAATGAAATTTGATAATGCTGCTAGAACGATCAGAACTTGTAAACCAAAATTCGGAATAAGTTGAAACAAATAATTTTGGCTTCTCGCTCTCAGATATATGATAATCAGTATTATTAAAAATGGGATATTGATATAGAGACTGACTAATACTATTGCGTAAAAGAACGACATGATTAATCCTCGAAGAGGTGAAAAGTTACCATATAATTGGTTACTGAATATTATAATCGTTAATACTGCAATAATTAAAATCCAAACAGAAATCGAAACATAGGATTGTTTCCGAAATTTGCTTTGGAATTTTTCAAATCGTTTAATCATTAGTTGTTTTGTTTCATTCACGTTTAACACCAATGGGATAAAGGTTTAATGGCTACTATGCGAAAAGTGGATAATATCATATTTCATAAGTTTTTCAGCAAAGAGATATGCCTCTTTGATTGAATAATAGTCAGAAATACCAGCTTTTGTACAAATATCAAAGAATGATTCTGGTTCCATAGTGGGGTGAGGGATGTACTTCATGAACTGACTTTCTGTTTCATTTAATATGATTTTATGGGCAATTGTTTTTTTTGCCTTAGTTCGTACCTTAACAGATATTTCTGTTACCATATCTTTGTTATCAAAGTGAAACTGGACTCTCGGGGGTGAATTAATATCCTCTCGAATCAGTGGATTAGGAATATTCTCTGCAACAGGGGGTACATCCATTGTTTCGGAAATCTGAGACAAATCGAGAGAAATATCGATTCTATCCACCAGAAGAGAATAGAAAGTCGGCTTCCCAGGTTTATGAAGATATTGTTCACTCTTTAGAATATTGTTCTTCGCTAGCAGGTCGAGATACTTCTTTGCTGTGCTAATATGAATGTCTAAAAGCTTGGAGATGTCAGCAGCGCAAATTTTGTTTTTCCTTTGAAAGATTAGAGCTAAAATTTTAAGACTGTATTCATTTGCAAAGAGTTGTTGGAACGATGAATAATCTAATCTCCAAACTGACATTTAGAACACTTTTCAATATTTATCTATTTCAAATAGACTAATATTCAATCTTATTGATATACCTTTCTCTTAAAGAAAAACTCTCTAGGTGATTTTATAGGAAAGTTAGGGGTAAAAAAAATAAATAAATCAACTACAGAAAAATATCTGCAGGATGTTACACACTTAGAAATAACAATATGACTTTTTGAGTGATTGCGAAGTAAGAGTAGACTCATTTTTGAAAGATAGGTGTTATCATTTGATAGTATAGTTTGATAACTTCAGTTCCTAATAGTTGAAAGGCTTTCTCTACATTGATGTTTTCTTTAGCTGAAGTTTCAACATAATAGATACTAAATTTGTGGTCAGTTTGGACACTTTTTGTGAGTCTGTCTGCTAGTTCTAAACCATGTTGAGAGGATACTTGATTTGGAAAATTAGGACTTTTCCGAAGATCACTCTTTGCCCCTATGATTAAAAGAGGTCGTTTACCCTGACCATTTAGATTCCAATAAGAATTAATCCATTCCATGAGATTTGTAAAGGAACCTTGATCTGTGATGTCAAAAAAACAAAGAGCACCGACCGCACCTCGGTAATAAAGGTCGCTAACAACTTTAAACCTAGGTTGGCCTGCAAGATCCCAAATTTGGTATTTAATTGTAAAATAGGTATTTGTTGGAGGGTAGAATTGAGTAATCTCTTTAGCTGCAAAATCCGCCCCAAGAGTCATAATATACTGGGTGCGAAAGGTTTCACCAAGCCAAGCCCGACGAAATGAACTTTTCCCCACTCCACCATCTCCGATCAATAATATTTTCGCTCTAAGGGAAGACTTGGGCATTATTTGTCATACTCTTGAAAAGGGAATAGAAATATAATGGGATTCTCTCGCTACCTATATCTCATGTTCTAAAAAAAGGTGGAAATATTTAAGATTTTTCATATTAAAGAAGAAATCTTTATATCATCCTTTTAATTCGTATCTGTCGTTAGGAGATCACTAATCTTTTGCTTTATCCATCGGTAACGAGGTGAAACTCAATAAACAAGCCTGAAAATTCTTCATCAAAAGAGAAGAATCAAAAAAAGATACACAATTGGATCAAAAAATTCTTTGATAATGATCATGTGTTTTGAACAACATTATCGCTATGGTTCCAAAATGAGGAGACGATGCGGACAGTTGCACAACGAGTAGCGATTGATATTGGGGAATCCAATCAAGAAGCCTGTGTGAATAGTCGAGTGATCTATGTAGTCAGGAACAGACGATATGGGGATTGATAAATTGAATGAATTAGAAGCTTACCTATACTACGCGTTAGTAAACCTTCCCAGTCATGTCTCCACTCCTGCGAAAGAATTCGACGTAGATCTCAAAAGTAACATCGATGGCCTTCGAAAGGATGATATGTTTTATCGGGTATTTGGGGGTCACGAAAACGAAGGAGCTGTGATTGTCAGTCAGATGGATGAACCTGTAGATTTCTCAGATCAACTCTGCGGTCGAGTGGTAAATCTCGTACCAATTGATGATGTCCGAACTGCACTCCAATCAGTAAATGCTTACACCCAGATCGTTGGAATCTACCCTGAGTCTTTAAAGCAACAAATCAGAGATGAATTAATCCTCCACGGTGTCCAAAGAATTGTATCTCTAGGATTTGCACCCAATGGAAGTTTCACCACTCCACAAGACGCGATCGAACCCCTTCACCGGATGTGCAAGTGGATTATGGATGAAAAATCCATATCATATTAGAAACTCTTTCCTCCTAGACATGAGGAAAATGATCTTTAAATCGTGTCTGTACCTTGTTAAGTCAAATGAGAAAACAGGATACCGCCTTAAATTTAAATATTGGATCAATAAGCTAAATCCTTGTTCTATTCGATGCAATTATTTCGTTAGAGGTGAGGAAGGGAGGTTTAGAGAAGTGGAAGAGAGTGGGTATGACATTGCATGTAATTATTTCACACGACAAATAGCTGAAACTAGAATTCCAACTTATTATTGTACTCTTTATCCCCAGGAAAACCCTTTGTGTAAACCCTGCTATTTTTGGCAGCATTATTTTGATGAGTAGTAGTAATTTATTCAGGAATAGATTAATCTCTGCTCTTTAGAAGAATAATCAAAACAGTAGCAAAGGTAATTAATACTATTACTCCATTCAAACCAGTAGAAACATCTGTTGTAGTACTTTTGGAAGTCTGATGTGTAGTAGTATTAGTTTGAGTAGGTGTCTGGATTATAGAGATCTCAATGTCTATCAATGGTCCAAGTCCATAATTAGGACGGGTTACAATGGGGGTATTCCCTGATATAAAACTTGTTATTACATATGCTACATCAATTGAATTTCCTTGAAGGTGATCAGTGACCTGAATCTCCCTTTCATCATGAAGATATTGGTGAATATGCCAACCAGCGGTGTCATGAAAAGCAATGGAGACACCTAATGTCTGATATGAGGCTTTGTTAATTTTCACTGCGAAATTATTAGGTGGGGATTCCAATTTATAAATGTGGAACCCATAATAGCGAAGTGGAATAGTTTCATTGACAAGGGGAAGTTCGTGAACAAGATCATATCTAGAAATTCGGGCGTTTAGATTCTCAAAGCCGTAGAGGTTATCACTAAATCCTAACTCATTAATTGTCACAGCTGTGATCCAATCAAGATAAAGCTCATTAAAAGAGATATTATAACCAGCCATTTCTAGAACGTTTTCAAGTCCTATAGGCCCATCAGCCGATTCAGTTATCAGGTTTCGGAGGATATCCACTCCGTAGTGTTCAGCGATATAGCAAGCAAATAAATAGCCACCTCCGTAATCAATAGCTCTAGTTAATCCTTCCTCACTATCAATATTAAAATGCAGAAGAGAATCTTCCGGATGTGAAAGGAAATCATTGGTTCGTGAGCTGATGTTGCCAAAAGGCGCTAGGTACCCACTATGATACATGGCATATTCTGCTAATGCCTCTA
The DNA here is from genome assembly GCA_020353515.1 of Candidatus Heimdallarchaeota archaeon. Classification (GTDB taxonomy): domain Archaea; phylum Asgardarchaeota; class Heimdallarchaeia; order Hodarchaeales; family Hodarchaeaceae; genus Hodarchaeum. Next base: position 3,208,660 of record CP070695.1, on the reverse strand, counting down.
GGATGAATTGAGGTTCATCCATTTCGTTGTTAAACCATATTAAGTGGTGAAATTCATGTGCAATTGCCTGAAAAACACGGTAAGGCCATTGAAACAATCTATAGTAGATATAAAACATCTCACATTGGTTCGAATACTCCAATTCCTGTTCGTTTCTCTGGGAATAGTAAGATACCAATTCCCGAGCGAGTAGAATAATAATTCTAGGATCATTATCAATATCTCCTAATGTTCCATTGGGATGTCCAGCCAAATCAGTAACTCGAGGAAAAATTGTGCTATCAAATTCGTCACGTATGGACTCGGAATATTCAATCGCAAATGATTCTCCTAGGTCTGATATACAAACATTTTCCATGAAAATATAACTATACTCGCCTACTGCAAGTATTGTCGCATTTATTTCATAGTGAGATAAATCTTCGAAATCCCAGATCCAGAAGGTTCGTTGATAGCCAACTTCGTGCGTATCCATGTTCTTAGACACTTTTTGCGTATTTTGAGAAGTTAAGAGCTCATGGTTTTGCCGATCACGATTAGAATGCTTTAACACACTGCATCCTTTGAAATCTAATAATTTAGTTCTAGTTTGTCTTTGACTATATTGAGCATGGGACGTATGTTCATCTATACTAAAGACGTTACTTAAGGGGAGTAAACCGATGAGGAGGAAAATCTGAAAAACCAACAAAAAAGATTTATTTTTATAGATAATAACCATGATAGCCTCCAAAAGGACAATTATGCAAAAGAAGAGTGAGTTTAATAGCCTAGGTTTTAGAACATTCTGTACTAGTTTTTCGATCATTTGATGAAAGCAGGAGATAAGGGAAAATATTGCGTCGTTTTTGTCTCAATAGTTGTCAGACGCGATTGAGCCCTCCGCCGAATGCGCAAGTGGATTGGGGATGAACAATCAGTACCATGTTAAGATTTTTCTACCCAGCCTCTCTTTTTCTTCTATTGTTTGGAAGAAAACCCGAGATGAACTATAAACAATGTTTATTTCTTGTCAGGATAAATAAGGTTAAAGATTATTGGTTATCATCGAATTTTTCTCGGCTCTTTGAATTTTATTAAAAAAAAGAGGAGGGTTCTTGGGTGAAAGCAAGAATCCCTCTTAAATCCACTATTAATTTATTCGAAATGTACCTGGTGCTTCCCCTTCTATAAGGAAGGGATCATTAGGTAGAGGTAGAGAAAACCACGTTGAAATTCTACTCATATGCACATTCCGACCTTGATACTGTGATACCCAGCCTGAAGCATATTCTACATTACCGTTCATCCGATATGGCTATGTCAAATCCTTTTTTTGATTAGTTACACCTTTGTCATAGCCCCACATGAGGAACTTCGTGGGATCTCCCATTTCACCTAACTCGTAAATTTCCCAAATTTCACCAAAATGGCCAGCTTTATCTGTTGGTAAGTCACCACGAGGAGTCCCTGCGCCAGTAGAGATGAATCGCATATCATATACTTTACCGTTTCCAAAATCTATTGTTCCTTGCCAAGTTATTCCACCTTCAGGGTGGAGAGCGAAATCAAAGTCTAAGACCATATCACCTCTCAGAGGTTTCTTAGCTGTTACTGAAACCATGGGGACCAATGTCAGAACGAGAAATATTAAAAATAGTACTAATCTAGTATTTTTTTTGTTCTGGAAAGACGGTTTGGTAACCAACGAGGGATTGTATTGATGGCATTACTATTCACAATTAGTCATATTCCCTCACACATCTTAGGAAGTGGAATATCTCTGGGTTCGTTTTCTTTGATGTTGATTTTTTATTCTAGCATGTTGTATGGGTATGTGTGGTACCGTACTCGCAATATCTGGGTAATTTCAGGAGCCCATATGCTTAATAATTCGAGTGCTGCTATTATTTATAATCTACTGGAGTAAATAGATGATTATATGACTCCTAAAAATAGAATGCCGGATAGCTATTCAGAGAATATACCACCTATTCCAGGGACAATATTCTTAGTAATTTCATTGATTTTAATATATATTGCAGGAATGGTACTTTTTCCTTATGATCTTCTAAGACAATCTCCAGAAGTTTTGCAGCTATTAGGGGAGAATGACAAAGTCTTACAAGGGGAAATTTATCGGTTGTTTAGCGCAATTTTCATTCATGCGAATGTTGTACATCTTGTTTCAAATATTTTATTCTTGATTATCTTTGGGATCCGACTAGAGGAATTAAAATCTTCTTCCTTTTTGATTGTTGGATTTATTTTCTGTGGATTTGTTGGAAATGTGGCATCACTCATTTGGTTCTTGCTAGCAATTCGTATGACTTCAGTTGGATCATCAGGAGCAATCTTTGGATTATTAGGGATAGTTTATTTCTTAGTACGGGGAAATACCAAACGTGAAAGGCGACAAGCGCTATATATACTGATCATCTTCTTTCTGATAACAATAGGCCAAGATACTAACTTCATCTCCCATCTTTTCGGGCTTCTAGGGGGGATTTTTTTTGCTTGGTTGTATGAATACTTATATAAAATCAAAAGTAGATAAATAAATGAGGGACTTCATTGCTTAATGATCAGAAAAGGTGCCATTATTGTGGGTTGGAAGATTCATTGTGGAAACAGCCAAATGGATATTTTTTGCTCTTTTAGATGCACAATAAGGTTTGCATTATCTCCACGAATCGTGAAAGGATTAGTTTTCTTCCTCATATTCTTCTTTTCTATGAGTTTTCTCATGGTTCTCCGATTTATGCTAGAGATTCATGGTTTATAGAAGATTCCTTATTATTTTTCCAAATCGTGCTTTTCACTTCAAATCGTTTCCCAAGGGAATGAGCAAGAAATTAAAACAAGACTCTATCTGAAAATAACATCCGAAGAAAAACAAGATCTCTTGATAAATCTAGATAAAGGGTACCAGACACTCTCCTAAGGATAATTGAATTTAATTACACATTCCAGAGTGATTTTTTCATCTTTATCTGAACGAAAAACCTCAAAAGGGAAGAACAGTAAATAAATAGAACAACCACTCTAAAGGTGAAATATTCCATGTCCAAAAGAGAACAATCAATAGAAAAAAAGCTTATAGTTCAAGGGATTATTATCGATGAGCCTATCCATTGTATGTATGGGAGTGAATCGGGGTGGGCCAGATATGACTCCAAATTCCTATTGGAATTGAAACATGATATTTCTGTAACATTCAAAAGATCGGAACCAGTGGACCTAAAAGCTGGAGAAAGAGTTCTCGTGAAATGTTCAGAAGATAATTATAGTCGAAAAGGAGATCATGTTACATTGGTAGAGGCCTGTATGTTTAAGCTGAAACATAAAATAGGTGCTTTAGGAGACAAACCAATACCTGATTCGATCTATGTCCAATCAACAATGCTTTATAATGAAACTCTAGAATTTGGTTTCGATTTTTAAAACAAAAAGAAATCTGGGAGAATAATTACTTAAACATTAATGTCTTGGGCTATTTCTTTCACAGCATTGATGAGGACGTCAAAATCTCCTGTTTTACTCCTGTGATTTGTAATTGCCACTCTAATTGCAAAATTTCCTCTCAATATTGTATGCGAAGGTACTGCAATACCTCTCTCATGCATTTGAAGTAGAATTTCTTCATTAAATTTGTTTAGCTCTTCTTTACCTAGTCCTTCTTTCTTATACCTAAAACAAACGATATTCATAGAGGTAGGTGCGAGAAGTTCCAAACTCTCTTCTTTTTTGATTAGCCCTGTCAAATATTTAGCTTGTTGAATATTTTGTTCTACTAATCGGCCATATTTCTTTATACCATGTTCTTTTAGACTCATCCAGATTTTTAATGCTTTGAATTCCCCTGACATATTCACCCCATAATCACTGAACCATATCTTCCCTCCAGTTATCCCCCGTATCCCCTGTGTACAATAATCGGGACTAAGTGCAAATGTTTGATAGTGGTCTTTTGCACTTTTAACAAGAACGCAACCAGCTGCATAATTCACATACATCCACTTATGGAAATCAAAAGCAATAGAATCTGCTCGTTCTAATCCATCTGCAAGGTGATGTGACATTGGAGAGACTTTTGTTAAAGCCCCAAAGGCCCCATCGATATGGAACCACATGTTTTGTTGTTCTGCAATATCTGCAAGAGCATTCAGATTATCTACTGCTCCTGTATTGACTGTCCCTAGATTGCCAATGATACATATAGGTAAGTAGTTTTTCTTATCACTCTCTATCGCTTCTTTTAACTCGTCAAGATTTATTTGAAACTTTTCATTCACAGAGATTCTTCTAAGGTTCTTATTTCCGATTCCTAGAAGTTCTACTGCTTTCTGTAGAGAACTATGCATTTCTTCAGAGCCATAATAAGTTAATTTAGTGGAATCTGATTGTAATCCTTCTTCTCGAAGATCAAATCCAGCTTTCACATTCCTTGCTACAGTTAAGCCAATTATATTCGCCATAGAGGCTCCTCTGGTTATCAATCCAGATGCTTGGGGATCATATCCTAGCATTTCTTTTACCCAGTCAATAACCTGATTTTCTATATAACTGGCACCATGTTCAAAATCTCCTGATGTAGCATTCATGGTTGAAGCAATCAGATCTCCATAGGCACCATAGAGAGTACCTGTGCCAAAAACCCATCCCCAGAAACACGGGTGAATATTTCCCAATCGAAAAGCGATCACTTTCTCTTTTATTTCTTCATAAATTGAGTAAATGTCCTGTCCTTCTTTAGGGATTGATCCTCGAAACCTCTTTTTTACTTCTGGTGGAATAGGTCGCCATACTGGTTGTTCTCTTATATTCTTCAGATAATCAACCATATTATCAATGATGTGATGTCCTAAGGCCCTCATCTCCTCCCAGTTTTCGGGATCTAATGTCTCTTCTATCATTAAAATCTCCTTGGTTGAACCTCAAAAGTAAATCTTTCCCCACATACTGTATCAGGAGTAGATTGATTTCATATTTCATAAGGCTTTGCTAGAATGAACTTGTCTCAAGGATAGCTAAAATCACATCCCTGGAGCATATGGCTAGAATACCATCTATTTAACAACAAAGTAAGTTCAAAAATTGTACCAGAAAGATTAAAAAGAAGTTTCATTCAATAATTAATGGGTAACAAGTCCTTAGTACCGAAGAGGTGTATTAAATTCAGCGAGACCAGCACTCTAGAAAATAAAGAAGTAATGCACAGAAAAAAAAACTTGATTCCGCGAGTTCCATGGATAAAAGGCCTAAAAAAACCATTAATCGACTTTACCATTCCAACGATTGAGCTCCCATATGAGGCTCCCCATAAATATCTGTTGGGAATAATTCTATGTGCTGTTATCTTCTTATTGGGGGGAGGGATCTACAATCTCGCTGAAACACCTCTACCAATGGGACAAACACCAGAAGGAATAATTATAATCTTCCCAGAACTAAGTGAGCAATTTCTCATAGAATCCTTGATTGCATCACTCTTTATTGGACTCGGAGCGGGGGGTTGTTACTTGATCTGGTTCACAACCCGCTTTGCTTACGACACTCGAACTTCCCTCACACTGTTGATCATTGGGATTACCCTTACTCTGATTGCTGCTGGCGGGATTCTTGTGATGTATGACCATAAAATTAAAGTTAGTAGGTCTATATAGTCTTCTTAAAGTCGAAGATAGATTTTTCCTTATTTCCTAAAAATTTTTACCGAGAAAACGAAATCAAGGGTTACCAACTGCTTTTCCAGAATGAAGAGCTTGATCTAATGTATTTTACGTATTCTCAGACCCATGCGGGAAAATCAAGTTGGATTTCGACTCATAAACTGAGAAGCCAGATAAATAAAATCTCAGATTCAATGCAACAAATAACATCAGACAGATTATATCTAAAGTTAAGAATAACATTGAGAGAATGGGGAGGATAATCAGATAAAATAATCCTTTTTCATCAAATGAAGAAAAATAGAATAAGTAAACATAATTTGTAAATTGATAAATTAAGAAAAAAGAGAGTAAGTATCAAGTTTCTTTTTGTTTGAAAGACTTTACTTTGATATACAGTTATTGCAGACATTGAGAATAAAATAAGGGAAAATGAAAGAGTCATACTCTGAATAAATTGCCATAACTATAAATTCATCCTTTATTATCCCAAAAATTATTTGAGGGTAGGAAGAAAATGCAATCTTCCCTAAAAACTTGTTGAAATTAAAGATGATTTGTACCAGATATGATTAATAAAAGAAAAAATACAAATTTATTCAAGAAAGCTCGTTCCAATTAAAGGTTAAATTTATTCATCACGATATTTTGGACATCTTCTGATAGTATATATATCTAGGAAGGAGATCATAGCTGAGATTAAACATAACACAGAGGATCACAAGATGTTCTCAGCAATTCCTATCATTAAACCGGTAGCAACCCCCTATACTCAACAGAAGATGATTAAAAAGCATGATATCCACTTTTTTTGGGTCAAGACAAATCCTGATGAGTTGCAGTCGCTTCCAATTCCTTCCCTCCCATTGAAGGAGGAGGAAGTATATATTTTAATTAACCAAGCATTGCGTAAGATCTTTTTGTGGGTTGGATTGGCAGCACCAGCTCGCTCAAAATTCGTAGGTGCTCATGCAGCAAATGTAATTCAACGAAGAACAGGAATTGTTTATCGAGTAGAAAATGTGGATCAACGATCGAAATCTACAGATTTTAGGCAAACGTTAGCAGCAATCGAAGCCTGAAGTGACATGGTAATCCGAATTCTCAATCACAACGAGAATAAAACAGGGTGAAATAGTGAGCAATCCTCCAGATTATAAATTCCAGATGGAAGAAAAATATGGGTATTTGAAAGTTATTAATATTCCAGAATTAATCGAATCCTGTACGGATCAATGGTTTAATCAGACCTTATGTCATGTCAATGACAGTGTGGTTAGAGTAGGAATCATTCAGGGGGAGTTCCATTGGCATAAACATACCTTGGAAGATGAGTTTTTCTATGTTATTGAAGGGAGGTTACTCATTGATTTAGAAGGGGAAATGATCGAACTAAAGCCAAAACAAGGATATACTGTACCGAAAGGGATAACACATCGCACCCGAGCTCCCAAAAAAACTGTCATACTAATGGTCGAAAAAGATACAGTGAAACCCGTAGGGAATGAATAACTCAACCTAAATTAATTAGACCTCTTATTTTTCCATGGGTTGGGAAATTTTATGAACAATCCACCAAGTACCATCGATTTTCATAAGATTGAAGTAGTCAAGATACTTAACGTTCTGATTTTCAATAATTATTTTTGCTTGAGCATTATTTTTATAAACATCAACGTAAAAAACCTCTGTTTTCCATTGTAAGTCAGGATCGACATTTTGGGGATCATACCAGGAGTAATATTCCTGCTTATCAACAACTTTCAATTTATTTTGATCATCGAACATGAAAAATTTCCATTCATCATGTAATACCTGTTCATACAATTGGGGGTCTGCTTTGACATGCCCTTCATGATAGTAATCCATAATAGCCTTTTTTATGAGGTCAACTTCCAGATTGTGTTCAACATCCTTCATCGGTCATCAATCTCCACAGAAATCTTGTACCATTTTATCCATAGGTTAAGAATTCCTTTTTTATCCTTTTTGATATTGGCAAAACCAGTCGGAAATTTCAATAAAAGATCCTAGATGAATTAACTTACTAAATACTTCTTCTGTAACCGGTACCAAAATACTAATGATAGAACTGTTGTTATAAAACCTGTGAAAAGGAGAAGAAGTGAACCCACTTGCATCGACCATGGTGGCTCTTGCCATGCTAAGAACCTTCCAGACACTGCGGAAGTTGAGTTTAGCGTGATTAGGATATATTCTTTGGGTTCTACTGTTAGTTCATAGAAAGAACCGTTATGAACATAGTTTTCATCGATAAAGATACTCATTGTGCTATTCGCTTCAATCGTTATATGAAGCTGCGAATTAGCATAATAAGAAAATTCAGTATGATAATTGTTATACTCAGCTAAATTAAAACGTTCAGTTCGGCCATAACTAGGCACAAGGGTGGGGTAAAACATATATGTGAAACCGAGAGAGGCTAGGCCAGAGAATAGGAGAAGTGAAGAAAAACCCAGTGCAATTAGAGTAATTCTATTAGGCTGTTGCAAAAAATTCCACCCACTTAAGATGTTTCATTCTAACTATAATTCATCAGGTTGGCTGCATTATATTAAATGTTCTATAGATTGAGCAATCAAAGATATTAGTGAAGAATCATTCACTGTCCTTTCCTCTGTTGATTCTCCTTCTATACTTAATAAAAACTATCACAAATAGGGTAAAGATTATCGTAAATAACGAGAATGATGATGTGTGAAGCTGGATAGTGGTACTACTCTCGCTTGTTATGTAATAATCCGTACGACGAGTCTCTAACCATAAAGTAATGTTTTCTGCATGAACACAATCAGTATCAACATAAGGATTATAACCAGGGTGAGTTTCCTGAAAATGAAAGGTTCCACTTGCAATACCTGAAACATTTGTAAGAGAACCATTGAAGTAGAAAAAGTGAATCTCATCACAAGCAGTATGAGACACATAAATTTCAGAGCAAGTTTCATTAGGAGAGACCTGAAAAGTAAAATTCCCTGAAAGTGGCTCCTTCTGCTGCCTCAAGGAAATCCCGTCATCCAGAAATGCAGTTATTTTTACAGCGGAAGTAGAGTTAGGATGAATATGAACTGTTAAATTCCAGTGTGTACCGATATTGTACCACCATATTTCATCAATAAGGGTAACTTCAGAGTTATTAAGAAAAAAAGAGCCTGTTTCTGAATTTCTTGAGTCATCTCCATTTAAATGGGAGCTTCGAACGATTAATGTACGAGAAATAAAAGGAATGAGAAGTACTAACATAGTTCCAACATATATTTTCCTTCTCCTCATATGAAATCATGAATGTTAACCTGATAATATTCTTAAGGTTTTCCATTAACATTAGGACTCAGTTTTGGCGTCTACTAAGGAAAATAGACACTGCTAATACCCCAAGAATACCCAAGAATAAGCCAACTCGTACTAAAAGGGAAAGAAACCTACTCAAATCTATTTCTTTCGTGAAATCTGGATCGTAAAAGGGATAAGGATCGGAAGCTCCAGCAGGCCCAGCAATTAAATAACTCCCAACTCCATTATAATCGGACCAGTAATTCCCTTCCAAGGCTGTCTCGTCATACCATAGATTGTTCGCGCCACCATCATATGCTTGTGGATTATTCTCCCCATTTTCTATAAACGTATTGTGGTGAATAGAATTATTATTACTAAAAGATAATTTGATCCCGTAACCACCATTCCTACGTAATGTATTCCAAACAATAGAGCTATTTTCTGAATTACCAAGGTAGATCCCGCAATCAGTATTGCTATTACAAGTATTGTGTGTTAAAACCGAAGAACTGCAGCCGTCAAGACGGATACCATTTTCATCATTGTTGTTGCAAGTGTTGGTATCCACAGTTAACGAAGTAGAAGAAGAAAGGATGATACCAGATAAACTATTACTGTTGCAGGTGTTGTTGATTAACTGGTTCTCGTTACAATAATACAGAGCGATTCCTATAGAGGTATCAGAGAAGTCTTGGTTTTTCACTATTATCTTGTTACAATTTATTAAGATAAGCTGTCCATAAGCCCCAATGATCGTACTATAAGTCAGATTCTCGAAATAGCCCAGAGGGAGGTTATTAACCGTGTTATTATCCACTGTACACGAGAGTAAATCCCTTTTAGAAGATGCGACTAAATACATCCCATCATTGACGAAAATGTTGTTAGCTACAGTTGAAGAACCACAAGTGTCAAGGTAGATCCCACAACCATTGCTGCTGCAGGTGTTGTTGGTTACAGTCGAAGAATATGAATACTCAAGGTAGATACCAATCCAATCATTGTTAATACAGGTATTGTTGGTGACAGTCGAAGAATAAGTATAACCTATAGAGATACCATCCCCATTGTTGGTACAGGTGTTGTTGGTAATGGTTGAAGAATCAGAAGAGACAACGGAGATCCCATAATCATTGTTGCTGCAGGTGTTGTTGGTTACGCTTGAAGAATCAGAAAAACTAATATAGATACCATTAATCCTATTGTGGGTGCAGATGTTGTTAACTGTAGTCGAAGAATAAGCATTATCAAGGAAAATGCCATAACGATTATTGTTGCAGGTATTGTTGGCAACAGTCGAAGAACCAGAAGAAGAAAGATAGATCCCACAAGCAGCATACTCAAATATTGAATTATTTGTGCAAATGTTGTTAGCTATGACCGAAAAATCAGAAATAATAAGCCAGATGCCACTCCTTTCGTTGCTATCGCAGGTATTATTGGCGACAGTTGAAGAAGTAGACCACTCCAAGAAAATACCATTATAATTTCTGTTACAGGTGTTGTTGACGACAATTGAAGAAGGAGAATCCTCTAGGAAAATACCATTATGATTACTAGTGCAGATATTGTTGATCACAATAGATGAATTAGCATTTTCAAGGGAGATACCATGATCACCATTGTTATGACAAATGTTCTTGCTAATAGTCGCTGTACCTGAGGCAATATCAAACACATGAATGCCAGAATAAGTAGAATCAACAATCCAACAATCTTCAATTCTAAAAGACTTCGTTGTCCACATTATGGAAATACCAAAAGTTGGAGACCCAGTAATATTCCAATTAGCAATAATATAGGGATCACTAGCCGTTCCTGTGCCACGAGTCGCCACAGCAGCTAGTTGAGCGTCGGAAGTGATTTGAATGGGATCATGTGCTGTGTAATTCTGTAAAATTGATCTGTCTGCTAAAACTGACGAGTCTGAGAAACTAATTGGGACTGGAAAGAAATTGATACTCAGATGAAGCAAGAAAATAGCTATTAGCAACATAATTTTTGAGAAACTGGTTCTGTTCCTTCTCACATATCCTCACTTATCAAATAATTACAGTTTGATATCAATTCCCTATCAGCTAGCTCTCACCAGAGACGAGGAAAAAATCGTCCAGTGGTTTGCATATACTCCAAGTATTCTTCACCAAACTGCTCTATCAGAAGCTCCTCTTCAGCCCTAGTTATCCAATGGAAAGGAATGGCAACAGAAATCGCAAATAATATGAGTAATAGGTTCGCTGAAATTAATGAGACAGATAGGGAAAACAGATTGAGGGAAGAATACATTGGATGTCGGATTTTGCTATAAGGTCCCACGGTTATTAGCTCATGGCCCTTTTGGATCTCCAACTTCGCAGAATACTGTTTTCCCAATATACGATGAATCCACACAGTAAGAGCTGTGGCGATTAAAGCTATTCCTCCTCCGAACCAACGAATGACAGAGGGTAAAGGAATCTGAAAGATAAGGACAATCGGAGGAAAAACAATCCATAACCCCACAGTCAGAAAGTATCCAAGAATGGCGACTATTAGGACAGTAATAGCCTTAGTCTTTTGAGTATACTCTTTTTCACTCGTTCTACCAATATTCTGACTCCTGTAATAGATTCTTACTCCAGCAAAGACGGCATAAATGGAGATGAAGAGTATTCTAAACACAAGTTCTTCATCCATGGACATTCACCAATCGATCTTCTGTTTTCTTTTCTCTTCGAGATAATTCTTATTCCACACAGTAATGTAATCATCTTGATCCACAAGTGGTTGACTAATGAATGTCAAATCTTCCTGATCTATCTTTCCTTCTCTGATAAATTTTTCACCAATAATTTCTAAAGTGGATAAAATCTCCTTATTTAACTCTGTTTCTTCTCTTAAAGCATACGCATGAGGACGAAGGAGTGCTCCAGAGAATTCTGTGGAAGCATTCAAAGCAAGCTCTTCTACAATTTTTAATACAACACTCAAATTTTCAATCTCCCACCATCCTCCAGTTATTACTCCTAGGATTTTGGAGATGTTTACATTATCATGAAACTTCGCTCTGGTTCGTCCAGCTTTATACTCTAACAATGGTTCTACTAACGGACACAGCCTGTTAATGAAATTTTGCATCATTCCTGGAAGAGGAATATAAACAGGTATTGCCAGGACTAAAATATCAGTTTCTCGTAACTTAGGATAAATTTTCTGCATATCATCCTCAAGAAAACATTCCCCAATTGTTTCCCCCCAACATTTAAAGTCACCGACACAAGGACGAATTTTTAACTTTTTAGAATAAAGGAGCTCCACTTTAGCTCCAGCTTTTTTCATACCTTCGATAAAAGGAGCCAGTACAAAAGCTGTATGACCCTTTTTGGCTCTTGCACTCCCATTTACAATCATAACTTTTGACAAATTTATTTCCTCCAGTAGTATTTCATTCGAAAAGTGGAATAAAACACTTTCGGAGAAGATCCGTAATCTCAACAATAAGATCTCAATTGGGTTATATGAGAATTCCATTTAGATTGGCAATCTTTCTTCTCTAAAGAAAGGTAAAGACAAACAGATTAGGGAAACTAAAGTATCAATGGGATTAATTGGGATTATGGGAATAAGAAGATATTTTGAATGAAGTTGAGTTGATCTAGATTACTGAGGCAAAACTAATTGAATTACAATCAATAAACAGCTACCTCCATTGAAAAATTGAAAGGAATCTATTTAAATTTCTTAATTCCTACAAGAATAAGAATGATGAATACTAAGATGAAACCCCCAACAATAACATTTAATGGAGGAGGCGGTTCATTTTCCTGAGGGACAAGAGAGATTTCCCTCAACGAGATAATTGTTGTGTCATTCCAATACATCTCATAATAGTAGTTGAGCCACCCTGTTTTCCAGTTCCATATGGAAATTTGATTTATAATATCTGTATTAATCTCCATAACGATGAAATCACCCGTAACGTTTTCCAGACCCCGGAATCTACAATATTCCTCCCAATAACTTTTATTGTTAATTGAAGGTCTAACGATTCCAGTCCACCCCGAATAGGTACGAGATGAGAGAGATTGTTCTAAACTAGTAATGGTTCCATTATATGTTATTGTTCCTCTTGCTTCATCTGGATCGAGGAATGTAATATCATAACGAAGAGTTAATCCTTTTTTGAGAATTATGGTAACATTGTTATTGTTTTCATCTATAATCCAATAAATGTATTCAGAGGAATTATCGGAAGAAACCTCATAAAAATCATCATAGATATAGGTTTGGGAATCCCCCACCTGGATCTGCCACTCCTCTTGGATAGCTCTCGCGAAGGCTTGTAAACAGCCCCCAGATGAAATAATAAGTACGCAAAGTAAGAAGAAGATACAACCTTGGTGTTTAATCTGGTTAAAGAACAATCCCTATCCTCAGTTTCAATAGTGAATAATTGTTTAAAAAATTATACAATACAGAAGATATGATATTAACAACATTTAAAGCAACATTCATTTGAATTTAGTAAAATAAAACGCTTTCGGAGAAGACCACGATCTAACAGAGGTAGTTTATGTGGTGAGAAGATCCGTGGTGCCATAAGTTTTCTCATACGCTAAAATAATTTGGGAAATATATTTTCTGATGTCAATAATCTTTGACAGGATCAACTCTTTCTTTGAGCTGTCTTTATCCATTAACTTATGAACAATATCTACTTTCTCACGAATTTCATCAAGAAATTGATTAATAAACGGGAATACATCTGGATATATCAGAATATTCATGATCAGGTTCTCTTGGCCTCCTCTCGCATCAGGTCGTTGTAAGGCAAAACCAAACGATAACGATGTGATAAGGAGTTCTTTTGATAACAAAAAGTCAAAATTTGATGTTATTTTTCTCTCAAAGTCTTGAATAAACCCTATAGTCCCAAAAGATCTATCAGACAGTTCAATTAACTTGGGAAAATTATCCTTTAATATTTCTGGGGTTATAATAATTGGAATTGGACCATGCTGCTGATCAAAAAATGCTATGACTACCCCAACAGTATGAATATCAAGAATTTCCATTATCTCCGATTCACTAACTTCAGAGATGTTATTAAGAACTATTTCTTCATCAAATCCAATCAGTTCAGGTTTTCTAAAGATCCTAAGGTATAAAATGGAACCTAAAAGGGTTAAGATGATTGTGAAAACAATGAGTATAATCACTAGTAATGGATCAAATAGAAAAGCATCTTTCTCAAAATGAAATTCTCGAATCCTCTCTGGATCATTTAAGATATTATAAGGAATTCCTGTATTTCCACTACTATCAGTGGTTTTAATATAATAAATTATTGCTCTAGATGTATCATTATGTTCAAATGGAACAGTAACTGAATAACTATGAATAACATTAGTCTCATTGACTGAGAGGAGGGACATCTGTATAACTTGCCATGGAATATCCTTTTGCGGTAAACTAGCCCCAATTCCTGCTAGTGTTGTTTCATCAATTTCTCTAAAATAGTAGTAAAGAAATACTTCTTCAATCTCAGAACCATAATCGATTACATATGAGAAAAAAGTAATATTTGAAGGGTCAAGAGAATCAAAGGTAACACTAGGTTTACCTACAACACGAGGGGGACATTTGTCTTCTACCCCAAATAAAAAAGTATAATTAGCATATATCATAAACTCTTGGTCTTGATAATCTACAAAACTACAAGCTCTAACTTTGGTTGTGAAAATTTTCCCCATATAATTGTCACAAAACTCGCTTGGGGGTATATTATAATCTAAAATCCATATTGAATTATTATCCTGACTTTTTTGAGCATAATAAATTCCCTCAGAAGAGTCATTTATTATGAACTCTATGGTAGCAATTGGATTAAGACTGGAAGTAACTACTTGAAATTTATATTTTCCTTCATCGAAGTACATTCCTTTATCATCGAGGATTATAGGTGAAACGCTGTAATTTAGAATACACGGACGGCTTTCGATATAAATCACATTCAGAGGCACACTTTTTCCTAATTCGGTACCATCATAAGGGGTGATCTTGCATTTCCAGTACTCCCCTGGTGACGTTTCAGAAGAAGGAATGAAGGTTGAATTTTGACGAGTAAAGACTTCCTCCCATTCGCTAGTTTCTAATTTGCTATACCATTGAATCAGGGATTGATCATAATCTATAGGGTGATCACTATCTTCAAACTCATAAAAAAGGGAGATATCTTCATCTTCGATGAAAAAAACTTGACCTAGTAAGGTAGATCTGATTTCTGGAATAATCTGGCTCCTTGAATCAAAGATATACGAATAATTACACACATTTGGAGGAACATTTAGAATCGTTATGGTGTCAGAAGTTTGTTTTATTCCAAACTCTTGGGCATCTTTTGGTTTAACAGTAATAAACCATTGATCATTTTTGGTCAAATAAGAGGCTGTTACTAGACGAGAATCATTATGAGCGGGTTGAATTACACCATTTTTATACCAGTGTATTTCAGTCCCTCCTTCGTTATCACCATCACGATCAAAAAACATATATTGAACAAAGAGAGTATCATTACTAAATATAGTCATTTGAAGGCGATCTTGGTCACTAGAGAGTCGTAAATCAGTAACTTCAGGGAAATGATTAGGGACACTCGAGATTATTTCATTAGAAGTACCTCTATTCCCTTTTGTGTCATTGGCAATGATAACATAATGAAAAATACCTTTATCTATTGGTAAAGTCTTAGTCATGTATCCAGAAGTGGTATTTATCATCACAGCCCATACTTTATGTTGAGGAACACCTGCTGCAAAAGTAACATTAACAAGTACAGTATCAACTTCCCCCCACGGATCCCTTATATTAACTTTAAATGTTCCATTATCACCAAGTGTAGAGTTATAGACTGGAGTGTCCACAATAGGAGCAACAACGTCTGAATTAAACGAATAAGACTTGATATCTGAAGGAGAGCTAATATAATTTCCATTAGAATCGGATGAATTTATTATTTGAAATTCATAATATCTCTTATACAAAACTGCTTTTGGATATATCCAATACGATCCGTTGTTTATCATCGAATATTCAGTATTATTAATTGATATATTTGTAGTATCCACACTAGATAAAGTGTCTCTGATATCAGCCCAAAAAACACCTGTACCATTCCCCAAATCCTCTACTCCGTGGTCAATAATTGATGGAGGATCTAGGTCAAATGTTTGGGTATAGTTAACCTCGGCCCAGACTTCAGAACACCAGCATTCTCTATCCTGTTGTGGTAACGCTCGTAACATAACTCCAATCTCCATTGTATTCACTTCATCCCACGTCCAGTTTACAGAAGTGTTGGGATTAATCAAATATTTCGTAGAATAATTATTCCAACTAGTTAAGGGTTCATTCAAAGGCCCAACGTATTCTTTATCATATGTACGTAATACTGTCCAAGCTCGAGCATTAGTAAATGCTATACTAGTTCGAACGCGTATATATAGGGATACTGAGTTGATAGTACCCGAAATACCCGAAATATTTTGAGATTGGTACGTTTCTGTATAAGATGTAGCAGTAGAATAATCCTCAATAATGTAAGAACTGTCATTGATGTCTGATACTAATTGCCAATGAATACCTCCCACAGGATTTTCAGATGGAATTTCTGATTTAGTGCCATTACTAACAGGTTTTAGGACTGATAAATTGAAGTTACTCTCTAGACTAAAGCTAGGTCTTTTTTCACCTGACCTAATTGGTGAATTATTTCTCAGTTCAGATATAGATTGATATTTTTCTTGTTTATTTTCATTGAAAATGATTTGTTGATCATTGCTCCTAGAAGGGTCATTAAAAGATTCCAATGCTTCAGTATAAAATGGAAATAAAAGGAATGCTGTGTTAATCACAATAATAATTAGAAAACTCGGTACAATTTTATTTATAATTATCCACCTATTAATACTCCAAATTTTTTCATTTCTATGAGGAATTCTTCTGACCTCTTCAGTATCAACACATTTGATAAAATGCCTAGATATCCAAATATGAAATAAAATGATGAAAAGTGTCATTAATGAAATGTTAATTCATTATTATAAATATAACAATATGAGATACATTATTTTTATATAATAATGATATATCATAGCAATAAGAGTGGATAAAAATATCAGAAAAAAGAGAGATATCATTTAAATCCCAAATAGAAGTATTATTTCTCAGAAATTGCGAGAGTAATGTTTACATTATTACTTTTGATAGACATTTAAGGGACTCCTTCCCAAAATTGAATGATTTATATGTAACATGGTAGTTCAAGGAGTTATCCGTTCCGATTTCTAGATGTTTATTAATGATCAATCGCCAAATTTGAAATATCATGAGCTCTTCTAAGAAAACAATATTGGTCATTACCCTTTTTTGTTGGATAACATTAGCTCTGCATGTTACTAGAGTAGACGCCACACCTAATTTTTCTAAGTTAGAAGAAAAGTTAGAAGCGATTAGAAGTGCAAATAATGTCCCAACAGTCCATGCAGCAATAACACGTAATAAAAAATCAATCTGGACCAAGGGGTTAGGTAACCAAACAGCACCAGACACGGTCTTTCTTATCGCTTCTAATGTTAAACCGTTTGTGGCAACAGCCCTTCTACAATTATATGAACAGGGGATAGTTTCTTTAGATTCTGACCTATCAGAGTACTTACCTTTTGAGGTAAGACATCCTGATTATCCCGATGAGAAAATAACTATTCGAATGCTCTTAAAACATATGTCTGGTCTAGGTTCAACATTAAGATACGAATTTTATTGGGATACGGAGGGAAAGTACTTGTATTATCCTCACCCGCATTACCGTGCCATTCTTAATCTGAGTCTAGGGGAGTATCTTAATGAATCATTTACTTCAGGAGGCTCAAATTATGACCCAGGAATTTGGGAAAATAAGCCAAATGAAAGGTATTATTATTCAAATGTGGGGTTTAAATTACTTCATTATCTAGTTGAATATGTATCAGGACATTCTTTTGAGGATTATCTGAAGGAGAATATTTTTGGTCCATTAAATATGACCAATTCGGGGATAAATACCTCTGATTTTATTGATAATCATGCCACCCCCTATTCTAGGATTTCTGGGAAGAATGAAGAAATGGAGCTATATTCCACTTGGCAGATTCGCTGTTCTGTTACGGATATGGCCCACTTTATGATTGCCCAGCTAAATAATGGGAAATTTGGCGAAAATCGGATTTTAAAAGCCTCAAGTGTTGATATGATGCATTCTAAACTAGTTCAATATTCATTTCATCGAAATCCCCTCTTCCAAGATGTAAAGAATTATAAATTTTATCAACATTCCTACGGATTAGGATGGAGTCACTTTCATGATGGATTTGGAGGTCATGGAGGATCAACTCCAGGTTTTCTTTCAGTGACAGCAGGTAGGAAAAATCCTGACGGAACAAGTATAGGAATTGTTCTATTCATGAATCTAAATTCATTAGTGATGAACCCAGCCCTAGAAGACTTTAATGAGGTTCAAGCCTGTTATAACCAATTAATTAATACCATACTTTTTGAATTGAATCTTATTCCGACAATAAACCAGGTGGTTGTTGATCTTCTCATTTTCTTCGCCACATTGTGGGTAACATTTGTTCTTATTGTCCATTTCAGTGTTCGAATCGTGAACAAAGAGAAGATAACCAAATTCTATAATTCCACAGGTGGGGATAGAAGTTTCATATTACCATTTCTAATCTGTGGGCTTCTGGCTCTCATGCTTGGATTAAATTATATTAGCTTGAATGATTGGTTAAGATTAGTGCTCTTTCTGCCAATCGTGAGCTATTTAGCATTTTTTTCCGTCTTTATTCTTAAAAATAAAGACGATTTGGCACCCCATTTCAGGAAATCAAAAGAACGCTATTTCTTTCAAGGATGGTTAGTAATAAGTCTAATTGGTTTGGCTCTTTACAACTATTCATATTGGACGTTAACAGAATCACCCTGGATTCCAACGATATTGAGTCTTATTTCGATCTCAATAATTTTCATTAATGATATTACAGAGTTGTTAACGAGAAAATTTTTTCATAAAACACCATCAGATCAATCGAGGATGGAATAGAGACTCGAATTCCGAATCTTTTTCCCATCTTTCTATTAGCAGCTGGGCTTTTGTAACGTACTGATTGATTTCCTCCTCAATCTGAAACATCCGCTTATGAACCATCTGCTCTAGAAGAAAGAGCTCAGATATAATTCCATCATTCACAGTATATTTGAAACTAATTCTTGTTTAGAGATTATAAGCTGGGGTGTTGAACTCAAAAAGTAAAAAGCACTGAGTAAAAACTCTTTTACTTTTGCTCATTACACAAAAATGAGAAGTTATTTTAAAGCAACATATAATAATGTTGTTAATAGGACCTTGTATTTGAAAAAATTGTCTCTGAGAGGAGAAAAATGTCATCAGAAGTATATAAAAAACTAGGACTTTCAGTTGAGGAGGGTCAGATCTATACTATCATGGCCTCAAAGATGGTTCGAACTAAAGAAGAAATAGCATTATTAACGGAGAAGCTTGCCCCTCTTCAAGTGGAAAACCTTCTTAAATCATTAGAGAAAAAGAAATTCATTCGAATTATTCCTGGGAAAGTACCTCAATATCATGCCTTAGTACCTCCAGTAGCCATGAGTCAAGAAATAGATCATCAAGTAGAGACAACCACCGCAGAGTATAAGGATGAGATCAACTCACATTGGGAACAAGGGCAAGTAACCTTACAATCGATAATCACTCAGTTCCAAGAAGGTGTTAAGCAACTATTAGCATTTAAAAAAGAAACATCTTCAAGTCTTGAGCGGTTTATTAATCAGGTAGACGGTACACTTAAATCCGAGGAGGAAAGACTTGAAGGAGAAATAGAGAAAAACACCCAAGTCCATAATGATACCATTGAAATTTGTGGTCATACATTTAGTCTATCTCTACAATCTGTATTAGACAAAGATATGTTAAATCTAACAGAGGAACAGCGAAAGATTCATTCCGATTTTCAGGACCAATTACAAGATTTTATTAATAAAATAACAGATGAAAAGAAAGAAGAATTTTCAAATAAATTTGAAGACTGGATCAATCAAAGCATCGAAGAAATAGAGGCTAGAATCCAACCCGCTCAAGAACAACGGGAAGAAAAACTACAAGCTTCAACTGAATTTGTTGATAAAACTGGAAATGAATACGAAAAAACGATCCTAGAATTCAGTGATCAATTTCCTAAACTAGTAGAAGAGTTCACCGCTCGACATTCCAATGATTTCAACCTCTTAGACAGGACCTTTAAAGGAGCTATGAATAAAATTAAGAGTCGTTTTGTGGAAATTCAAGACGAAGTGAATAACCGGTTAAGTAAACGAGTATCACTTGGAAAAAGCGGATTCGAAGCTGTAGGAAAAATAGTAGACCTTTCAATAGAAGAGATTGACACCTCGTATAAAGATATTGAGAATCAAATTGAAAATATAATTCAAAGTTCAGAGCAAAATAGTTCATCTTTAGCTGAAACTGTGACGTCAAACTTAAATAAACAAAATCTGGAATTTCAACATTTTCTAAGCGAAATCAAAAATGATTTAGCTGAAGTAATAAACAATTCATACCAAAATACCATTTCTACTTTGCAATCTGTTTCACAGAGAATCCGAAATTCATCTTTGCAACAAAGGATTACCACATATCACCAAATAAGTCAGTTATCCGAGCTTTTGGCTGAAAGGAACACCCAGTATCTGACTACAATTGATCAAGTGTTACAAACTTTTTTCACTCAAATCAACATTGAAACCCAGAGATTGGTTGATCGAATAATCCAAAATGTCAATGACTGTTTAGCCACAATAAAAAACACTCTAATTGAATCAGGAACAACCTATTTCGAGATAATAGAAAAGAATCTCTCTACTATTTTCTCCTCAATAGATTCTGAGGTTGGGGATTTAACAACGACATTAGATAACATTCAACTAAATCTTGAAACAGAAATTAATGACTCAATAACAGATGCTAACAATTCAATATCCACGAATTTGAACCAATCTATTGAGGCAATTCCAGATAGATTTTCAAAGGGCCTGGCTCAAGGTCAAGAAATAGTTAATGTATTGCGTGATATCAACACCATGGCGTTAGAGCTCCCAATTGAACAAATCGAACACACATATCTTCAAATTGAATCCTTAGAAGGTATAACTAGAATACTTGAAGCAATGTTGGCTCGAACCAAAAGCACCATTCAGATAATCCTCCCTAGCATTTCCCTCCTCCCAATTGAAGCGATAAAGCAGATAACACGACCTCGGATTCAGATTTTAACCCAGATTAAATCCTCTGACAATGTACAGGAACTAAGTGATATAGATAATGTCCATCTGAAGAATCTTGATGATCTAGGACATGTCTATGCCATTGCACGAGATGGTACAGAAGAGATCAGTATTGGTTCGGGGAAAGATGAAAAAATTCCCATTATTGCTACTATTGATGAAGAACTTGCGGCTGTCCTGAAAGAGATCATTCAGGATTATTGGCCCAGAGGGAGAGCAATCTGAGCTGAGGAGGACGCCTCTCTACGACAGCATTTCAAAAATACGGGGAGTTACAGGTTATGAAGAGTCTATAGGTTAAACTGGTTTTTAGCAATGGTTACAATACATTCATTTTCCGAACATTCACGAATTTATGCGGATTTACAGCGCTATTTCTCGTCTTTTCCTTTTATCACGGGTATTTTTCTAAGCGGGAGTAGTGCTGTTGATACGATGGATCAATATAGTGATATTGACATGGGAATTGTCTTTGAATCAACTGAAAGCTTAGAAAAATTCTGGGAAGAACGCTGGGATTGGGAACTACCCACATGGTTTCATAGGTTTGATGCTGATCATGTGAAAGAACATTTTATCATTATTCTTTTTGAACCTGACATCAAAGTGGATCTAGCGTTATATACAAAGGATTCCCTTCCTCCCCCTGAAGGAGCTCCGTTTCTTCTGGATTATTATAAAGAACAAGAATTGAAAACTTGGTGTGAAAATAGCAATAAGCTGTTTCACAAAGAACAGAAGAAACCTGAGATTAATGTAGCGGAAATTATCCATGATGATGAACGGGTTTGGGCCTGGTTGTTTTATAGTTATGTCCATATAGCCAGAGGAGAATATTATGCCATTGCAGCAGAATTTTCCTGGTTGCGAGGGATTGTAGAAAAATGGATTGCCTATTTTCAGTATGAAATGAAGTTCGACACGAGACGATTGGAGTTTCTCTTCGAAAAAGATGACTTAGAAAACCTAGGAAAACTCTTTCCCCTTCCCCAAAAAGAATCACTGATAACAGCATGTCAAACTTTAATAACACTACTTCTTGAATTAAGGCTTTATATCGAATCACAGATACCAATTACTTGGAAAACAACTCTTCACTGTATTGATAAAATAAAATGGTTTTTAGATAAAATTAAATAATGTCATCTACTCCTTTTTTCAATTCCTCATCTTCATAAGTGTGTTATTTGTTAGTTCTCTTGAAAAATGCGTCTTATTAACCCCGTAAATATTTCCTTAATATCAAGGCCCCCTAATTTTGCGGAAGTCTCATGATAAGTCATATCTTTGGCTTCTGCCCATGAATAAGCCTCTTCGGTAGAAACTTGCCGTTGGTCATCAAGGTCTTTCTTATTACCTACCAAGGCAATTGGAACTGAAGATTGAGGGATGTACTTCCGAAATTCTGCCAGCCAATCTGGGATAGCTTCAAATGATGGCCTTTCATTAAGAGCAAACACAATGAGACAAGCTGAAGCTCCACGATAATATTCTGGTCGTAATTTGCTAAAATATTCTTGCCCCGCAGTATCTACAAGGAGTAGATCAACGAGTTTATTATCGACAGAAAGGTGCTTGGAAGTAGTGATATCAACTCCTAGAGTAGGGTGATATATTCCTTCCGTAAATTTCCCTGTTGCAAACCTCCTTATCAAAGAGGTTTTTCCAACATTACCAGACCCAATAGCACAAAATTTGAATAAATATTTGTCAACCATGGTTGATTCTTCCCAGATTTTCTGACATTACATATTTTCTTACGTGGGTTCGGATTCAGTAAGGAATTTAAAATCTTCACTAATTAGGTAGATCTCCTGTATAAGAGGAATTGTGATTGTCATTAATTTCAATCATCATCTTGGTTTGAGAGGCAATTATCCTCAATAGTTTGATTTGGATTTTTTGGATATGCCTTTTATTTTCTCTATTTTTCTTCTTGTGATATAATACACTATCAATGCTTCGTCCTGCTAGAAAAATTCATTGAATTGATTCTTATTGCTGGAACTGTCAAAGCCATTTCCAACCACGTCACAGCTTGAAAAGTTTCCCGAGATAACTCCATCTGTGAGAAAAGATTTAGGAAATTATCAGTAAAACGCATGTTTTTAGCAGCCCCAATTACCTCTCCATTTTTTACAATGAACAACCCATCTTTTGTCATGCCCGTTTCAGTCCCTCGTGGGATATCGATGTAGTTAGTGTAATGCAAGTTAGTTACAAGAAGACCGTCATCCATTTCTTCAATCAATTGATTTTTGGTTTTTTGGCCTGGATGTACCTTTATCGAGAAAGGAAGAGGAAAAGGAGATCCATAAAAGTGATAACCACATCCATGATGTTTATTGTCGTAGTTAGTTCAGTGGTCGGTGTGACATCCTCTAGTCCCTCCGAGGATTGAAATAACGTTATTCCATCTTTAATATTTAAATTCCCTGAAACATTTTGAATTCTCTTGGACAACTCATGGCCAGTGTTTATCCCGCCGATGACCTTATCTGCAACATCTGAAGGAGTAAGATTCTTTACATTTGGATCATTCAAACGAAGATTTGGATATTCTTGTGGTTCTGTTAGTACTCCAGGGAATTCGGGATCGTCGTCTCTCCTTATTTTTGGAGATGGCATACTAGACGGAAATAGATTTCTGGGCGAAATTGGGGAAGAAACTTGAGCATTATCTGCCTTAATCATAAACCTATTTTATAATAACGTTTCAAGATACATTTGAAAAGTAACAATTCAACGTTTTGAAACAGTTTAGAACAGTTAATTACAAGGGCTGTAAGAGAAGTTGAAGACATTTTCACCATATTCTGACATTCTAGATCAGCTAAGCTTTAACGTCTCTAATTTAAATACCAATCTAATGATTAGAGGAAATAATATTCGGAAAATGAGGAAGAAATGTTATGGAATTTAGAAATGAAAAACCTCTCAACGAAAATCCGGGCAGTACAGAAAGAGTACTTGTACGAAAAAGGGAAATAGTTGGCCAAGTTTGGCTGAACTTACCCGTGTGGGTTCAAGCATTAATTCTCGGGACTATTGTTTATGGGATCGGTACAGGAATTTGGTTAATAATCATATCCTTGATACCAATACCCTTCTCATTTATCACCATGATTGGGGTTTTTTGGGTCTATTTAAAATACTTTAGCGGGAACTGGGGGCCGAAATCCACGATCAAGGTTCGAAGAGACAATTTTCGATCAGGTCATTTGTTGAGGGAAGCGAGAAACTGGAGTGCATTAGCAGTCATCACGGTAGTGGTCGGGATACAAGCGGTTATGGTACTGACCTTTCGATTGGTAGATTTTCCAGCTGAAACATTCGATTTAGGGTATAATTTTCACCTCTATCCCAGCTGGGCTGTCATTGGGTTTATAGGCTGTGCAGCTCTTGCAGCAGGTATTTTTGAGGAGGTAGGCTTTAGGGGTTATATGCAAGTCCCACTTGAGAGGCGCTATGGATCGACAATAGCCATTGGGATCGTGGCGCTCCTCTTTACCGTTTCCCATTTTAATCAAGTGTGGGCCCCACCCGCAATTGTAGTCCTCATCCTTGCGGGCGTGTTATTTGGAGTCCTCGCGAAAGCTAGCAATTCCTTGATTCCAGGTATGGTGGCACACGTAATGACCGACGTCATTGCTTATTCCTACTGGTGGAGTGGACTCGCGGGAGCCCATAAAGTCGAGACGATTTTCATCACAGGAGTAGACCTGCATTTTCTCCTATGGTTACTCATTGTGGTTGGTTCCCTTGGGAGCTTTGGTGTATTTGCACGAAAATTACGAGATCTTAAATCGATCTGAAAGAGTAGGGACGTTCCTATTTTAATTCAGTGAAATGTTACTACCACAAGAGAGAAGATGCTGAGGTAAAATGTGTTCTGTGTGGGAGATATATCTGTGCCAAAGATATACGGAGAAAAATAACTCAATGGGATAAAATTTTACGGTTTTTTGTCTGTTGTTTTACGGTTGCGGCACCGTCTCGGGTGAAAGAAGGAAAGATACACTGTTTCAAATGTTTCAATCGAAGATATCCTGAGCTCCAAGGAACGAACATAAAAGATAGGTAAATTCCTTATAAGGGGTCAATCTTTGGTCAGGATCTCCTGAATGGGGTTGAAATACAACTGCTGATAGGAATCATGGATGGGAGACCCGTTGAGTGGGGTATCTTGTATATTTACTTTTGTAAAAACCTTCATTGTTCCGATCTTGGGAGCTTTTACATTCTTTAAAATGCAGAAGATATATCAATAAAAGCCTACTCTTTTGAAATTGATCTGTGAATAATGTAATTGTCTAAAATTCTTATCTGAGGAGAGATATTAGTATTTAGTACTCTGTATGAAAGGCCTGTCTTTCTTTTGTTCCAATTCCCACTTTTTTCGTTCTGAACGTAGTTTAAAAATATTAACGTCTTTATAGATAAGTTTTTCCTCTTTAGGAAGGATTCTTTGTTCGGTTCGCTCTTTTTCAGGAGTATAAATTAGAGATTCACCAAATTCAGCAATATTTGCGAAAAAACAATAAGAATAAATGGATCTCCGAGCATCAAAATGAGCAGCACGGAAATCAGCCGCTACAGGGGTGAAAGCTGGATTGAATAAAATATCAATTGGAGGATCAAAGTTTTTCAACTCAACCCTCAAATCTAGATCAAGAAAATCACGACAAATAACAATTGCTATCCTTCCATACTCCGTATTACAAACAATGGTTCTACGAGGGTATTTACTAATATTTATTGATTCTTTAACTCGCTTGGTACCAAAATGAATTATTGCTGGAATATGTTTTTCTTGTTCCCATAAGACTCCGTTTGGACTGATAACCAAGCTTACATTCTGTCTTGTGTTTTGATTATGGTACGAACCAGGAACAATATACAAATCATATTGTTTTGCCATATCTAGAAGAGCATTTGAAAGCTGAGGGTAATTAAGATCAATGGCTAGTTCTGGAAAGAGTAAAATATTAACACCATTGCTAGAAGCGGCTTCTACCAAGGTTTTAACTGTAACTAGGACAGTATGAACCTTTTCCTCTTTAAGACGAAAAAAACCAGATGATTTTTCATAATAGAAATCTGATAGAATATCACCACTCTGAGAAACACCAATTTGAGCGACACCGACTCTACATTGTCTTTTTGGTATTTTGGGATCTGCTTGAAGCAGGTCTTTGTAGATTAATTCGAATTTCTTTATCGGTTGGAATTTCTTCTCAAGAACGTCGTTTATCGCCCCAGCTATATACTTCTTAAGATCCAACAGTTCAAATTTCTCTTGGATAGATGAATTCCGGACTAATAACTGCCTCCATTCCTCTAATTGACTGATAAGAAGATCTTGTTGTTTCTTAATCTGAATTGAAAGGAATTCTAATCCTTTTTCATTTGCAAGTAAGAATGCTTGAGTTAATAGACTCTTTGCATACTCGATATTTCCCTCAATCAATGCTAATTTTGCCTGAAGAGAATACAAAATAACTAAAGTAGTAATAGAACGTTGATTCTTGGCAGTATTTGAGATTCGAGTTAATAAACTTTGGATTTCTTGTATAACTTCTTCTTCCCCGTAAAATTTTAACTCGTCTAGGAGCAATTCACATAAGTTTACTTGAATATTGAATTCTAATTCATAATCAAAACGCTCTCCCAGAAGTTCTTGGAATAATTGTTGAGCTTTAATCTTATCTATAGCTCGTGGCCGATTCTTTAATATTACAGCTTCACCTGCTTTACTGAATAGTTTCAACCAAGGCCAGCGGGTAGTGAGCTGGTTAATCTCTTTTAGAAAATCATCTACAGGATTAGGAAACCCAGAATCAATAGAGATAGAAATCAAAAAATAATTTGACACTGCAAGTTCAAAGTCATTGAAAGTGTTCTTAAACAGACATAAAGAGTTGTGTGTTTCGATTGCTTTCTTGAAATACTCCGTTGATTGCTCAATTCTATTTTTGTGGAAATACACAATTCCCAAGTCTCGAAAACCAACACATACGGAGTGGGGAACAGGTCGGTGCTCTTCTAAATGAGTGTCATAAATCCCTAGAGCTTTGTTATAGTAGTCAAGACCTTTCTCTAATTCCCCTTTCCCTCTATGAATTGAGCCAATCACTGTATAGATATAAGAAAGGCCAGTATGGCTTCCTAATTCCTCGAAAGAAGCCAAACTTTCTTGTGCATAATCAGCTGCTTGAGTTAACTCTCCTTTGTAAAAATGAATGTACGCAAGATTAAATTTAGACCATGTAATACTTTTCTCATCATTACTCTCTTGATTAAATTCCAATTGTTTATGAAAAGCATAGTGTGCTTGATCTAATTTACCCTGAACTCGGTAAATCCAACCCAGATTGTTCAATTGATTGTGTATTTCTTTGTAATATCGGATATCGGTAAATAGTGTCAAACTTTTTTGAAAGTTCGCAATAGCTTGCTTAATATCACCTCCCATCATTTGAAATCCTGCTTTGATCATTAAGAACATCCCTTCCCAGTCTTTAAATTCAGCGAGATCCAACTGGGTTAATAATTCGGAGCAAACATCAATTTCCTCGAATGCTTCAAAAAATTGGTTACCCCTCATTAATGCTGATATCTTCGCTAATTTAGCACCAAATTCTTGTGTAAGGCTTAATGAGATCTCTTTTTTATTCAAAATTTCTCCAACGATTGATAAAGCGTTAGTAATCTCTCGTTTTTGAGCTAGTATGAGGCTTTTATAAATTAAACCATTTATTTTATCTTTATCTTGTAGATCTTCAATCATATGGAGAGCTTGGTCGATTTTATTTGACCAGAGAGATTTTTGAACTTGTTTGAGACTCATTGACCTTTCTCAACCTAAATTAAGTACAGGAATCATAATTTCGTCAATTGAGTTATGATTTTATAAACAAGTGTGGTACTAGATCATGTAGGATTTAACATTCTAAATGAAATCAGCATGAGTGCGACCGCACTGCAAACTTCGGGGCGGCCAATCCGATGGAATTTAGCATCCCAAGAGCGGTAATCATAAGAGTTTTCGTGTTCTGGTTCCTATGTTGGTACACTCTTGAAGCAATCGTTTTAATCTTCTCGTACCTCATGAATGGAGACGTATTTGTTCCTCTGGAAGAGCTCGAACTCCCCGATGTTCTTGCAAAAAACAATCACCATCTTTTTCTTGAGTATAAGTTGGCCCATAGGCATATCTCTGATAGCTGGATTGGCGATCATAGGTTTTGACCACTATGGCATTAATTATTTCCTTCAACCGAGGTTTCTGCTTCTCTTTATGACAGGGTTTGTCACACTTCTTCTTGACACTGATCATGTGGAAAAAGGACAAAATCTGTTAACTTGGTCATCTTCCCTTCAAACATCTTTCTGAATATTCGATTAATTATCAGAAACAGGAGATATATCCTCATCTGCACCTGGATAGGAAAATGGTCACTGCTAATACCCCAAGAATGCCCAAGAATAAATCAATTCGAACTAAGAGAGAGAAAAACCCACTAAGATCTATTACACTTGGAGTGGGATGATAAGAGCCACCAGAGGGATAGAAATCACTCGTACCAGCTGACCCAGCAATGAAATAACTGCCACTCCCATTGTAATCAGACCAATATTGTGGTAAGAAAGACGCTAAGGCTCCTCTAGAATTCATATTCTCTTCAGTAAAATTCATTAATTCGTCTCATTACCTAGATGGATTAAGGTGAGTATGGATGAAAAAACACCAAGGTATGATTCTCTGTCTATTTGCAGTATTATTATATACGATTTCTCCTGTCGGAGCGATTAAAGGTACCGATGTCTGGGAAGTAGATGGGTATATTGTTTATGAAGTAGATCTCTACCAAGATTGGAATTATGATTACTACCCGAATGAAGATCCTTTTACCAATTATGATATTGAAGGAGTGAAAATGACTGAAACCTACACGGAGCTTGATAGGGACGAGATGGAATTTGAACGATCCACTTCTAGTAGAGCTCTCGAAGCATGGTGGGATACCTTGGATTATGACGACACGTACGATGTTGATCCTAACACTGGATTAGATGACGATGGGTACTGGACTGGAGCTTTTCTTGACACCTCTGACTTTACAGATGGATGTGAAATCCCCGATCTCGATTTTCTAATTGAATATGAGGATGATTCTGGAGTCCACAGTACCAGTAAAAAACGAACAGTATTTGGAGACAAGAGGACAATCGAAGTTGAAGTTGATGGAAAAACTGAGGAAATTGATATCTGGGACATCGGAGTTCTGGATTTCAGCTATAACTTTACCCTCCAAGGTAACGAGTTTCGTATAAGTTACTTGGACACTCGTGATAGAGTTACAGATGTAAATGGGGTGTGCGTGGGTGTCACTACTATTCAGGAGTTGGAGATCCTGGAAGACGATAGGTATGTCCTCTTAGTCACCATCCAGTACGAATCGAAGGCAATCGAGATCAACGGGGTGAAGGTTAAAGCCGCGAGTTCAACCATACCTGGGTTCGAGTTTGGGATCCTTGGTTTCCTCCTCCTCCTTACTTATGGATATCGTAGAAGAAACTAGCTTGCTAGCATGTGATGAACTTTAAGAAGGAAGTTATGAATGACATCGGACGGTCATAACTTGGTATTTGGTCATCACTGGCCTTTATTAACAACTGAATTGCGAGAGCAATGGTTATATACCAGAATGGATGTTTTTCGAGGAGGAATGGTAAATGAAACCAAAGATAGATCCTCACCTGCGCCTGGTTAAGAAAGTGGTCACTACTAATACTCCAAGGAAGAAATTGGAACACTTAATTCGGTTAAACAAAATGCTTCTTAGAAAATGTATTTTTCATCCCTGATACATTTTTAAAGTTGTATGCGCCTCTTTCGGGGGAGCTATTGCTTAGAGGAGAAGAAGAGGATCAGGGAAAATAATGATAGTTATAATGGATAAGGAAGGTGAAGATTATCACTTCTAACAAATTTGACTCACAACCTTATAATGAGAGCATTTTCATGACCACACATAATTCTTATGGGTGGTCTTTAACCAAACAACTTGATCAAGGGATCAGGGGTTTCGAGCTGGATATACACGATGTCAATATTTGGGCAGAACTAACAGGAGGAAGTTGGGATAAACTCTGGAGAAGTTTTCCTCGTTTTAGGAAAAAAATAAAATTTCACTTCAAGGTAGGTCATTGGTGGCCAGGACATGAGGTGCGGAAACGAAGGCCTTGGGGAGACAATCCGAGGGGTGACGATATTGAGAAGTGGTTAGGCAAAATAGCCGATTGGTCCAGAAAGAATGAGGGGCATGCTCCGATCA
Organism: Candidatus Heimdallarchaeota archaeon; assembly: GCA_020353515.1. Taxonomy (GTDB): domain Archaea; phylum Asgardarchaeota; class Heimdallarchaeia; order Hodarchaeales; family Hodarchaeaceae; genus Hodarchaeum. The sequence continues at coordinate 3,177,987 of CP070695.1, read as the reverse complement.
CCGTGTTTTTAGATCTTAAAGCTGGTCTACTTGATACAGATAACGAACCTCCCGAAGAGTACGGTCTTATACGGCTCAATGAACAGATTCTTAACGTGTTCAAGGATGACAAAGCACGATTGTATACTCTTGGAGACTTTACACGTTATTACGAAGAAAAGAAGGCTTGGCCGACTATTAAAGAGTTACGGAATAAAATTATCGTGGTGTTAATGAGTTTTCACTATGAGACCGAACCAGCATTTAAGGCCCTCCCTACTAAAATGCAGGGATATCTAAAGAAAACAGGGACTCCTCTAGGGCTTCCTACCATGAAAACTCGTATAACGTACCAAGAAGGAAAGATTAACTCGAAAGAGATTAAGCAGATTTGTTTTGTTGCTTTTAACTCAGAAGATCGCGGTAAAACAGAGTATAACGCTTCCCTTGAAAAAAAATCATGGTTTGTTACACCTCACCCACCCGAAAATTATGCAGCTTACCAGCAAAAAGGAAAACTTGTCCGGACTGATCATAAGGCTTCGGTAAAAAAGGAGACCTTTTTCCAGAAGGTTCTTGGATTTCTCTCGCTTAAAAAACAAGAGCTTATCTGGCCACATTTTCCCGAAAACGTAAATTTTCCCGTGACGGATCATTGGGAAGACGAGGAGTATCGAACTGTGACTGATTGGGTGACCTAGCGAGGTGGAACAAGAAAAAGAATCGAAAAATCAGAATCGTTTTGGAAAAATGTCTTTCTGACCAGAGAGCATGGATATAATGAGAATTGATAAAATTAGTGTTCTCTCTAATCGTGGTTCGGAAGTAGACTGATATTAGGTGGAGAAATTAGAAAGAGCTCGCAACAAACTTTCATCTTGATTAGTGTGATCATTTTGATAATATTTAAGTTACAATTAGGTATATCACTTATTATCTGGGGTCAGCTGGTAATAAGGTTAAACATTGTTTATGACTAGCCACCTGTGATACAGTATATGCTGTATGCGGTACTAGTCAGAAATTGATAGAAAACTCTCAGGTGCTAAGCTGGTTGCTAGCATCACTCTATTGATATCGATATGTTCTGTCCAATCACAATGCTTTAACCAATATTGATTAATTTCTTCAATTAGTGACCAATATTTCTCTAATACATCCATTTTTTGTGCTGCTTGCAATCCAATAGCTAAACCTAGCTCTCTAAATGCTAATCCATGGGATAATTGAGAGAGTTCGAGACCTTTTTGAGCAGCATTGATGAGTCCTTGACTTAATTCAGGATCAGCATCTAGCTGTTTCAGTCTGTAAGCATCAGACAATTGCCCTCCTATCCCTAATGGATCAATAGTTATGAAATTTAATTGCTGCATCATTTTTTCAAATTTTTTTATTTCTTCTTCTAAATCAACATCAGTAAATGTTTGTAATTCTTTAAAGGTGGTATAACCATCTATAGGATCATGCTCTCCCATCGACGGAACAAGAGGATACGATAGATCAATACTCATTTTCCAGTACATCCGACTATCACTGATAAAAGCTGTTGAAGCCTGTGCAAGATCTACTGCCCAATGGAGATATTTTTCCTCATTCACAACTTGATACACTCGAATGAGAGTATGCATCCACTTGGTCAGATAATGAAAATATTGACCATCCCGATCCCATTCTCGAATGAAATCATACGGTTCGTGGGGTTTCCGTTCATTCAAGGATTTTCCTATCCGTAACCCATTCTTTGTGGGATGATCTTGGCTTCCTAACCATCCTGTTCTTTCATCATCTGTTCTGTGCTGGCCCAATATCCTGTGAACTTGGTTAACTAACTTAATAGCTATATCTTTGAACTTTTCTTCTTTATTCGTTTGACATAATCCCAAAAAATTGCAAACAGCGAACGCATCCGTCCACAGATATCTTCTTGGGAGCGTATTAGAGGTTAAACCTGTATCTTCAGAAAATTGGATCATCAATTCTCTTGCAGTTGTCATAAGAAAATTATCCATTTTCATGATTATAAGAATTTTTTCCATATCTGAATCTCCATCGTGATATTACAACCCCTAATATTGTTATTACAGCGATCATTACTTGAAATCCTGATGCAAGTTCTTCATCGCCATCTGACCGATACAAGAATGGCGAAAGCTGAGTACCTGTTCCGTCTCAGAGCGACTCCTTGAGAGACCAACCCAGTCCACCCGTGGCCTCCGCCTTCCGACACCCCCTTCGAAGGAAGAGGTACGAGATAAATATGTAAGAGTTTCAATTGACTGGGAGGAGGTGACTAAGGACATTCCAGAAAGTCTAGATGGAAGTGAATATCTTCGTAGTTTCTATAACGAAATGAGTATTTTTCGTAACATCCATAGGGATCTGTTGGAACTGGCACAGAATATAGAAGGAGAAAAACAGGATTTGAAAATCTTTCAAACGCTAGATTTCTATTTTTAAACTGAAATTTACTCTGAAAGTATAGTTCATTTAGGATTCAGAGCCCATTATTCTTCCTTTTTAACTTGCATTGTTTTTGACATTTCTCAATAATAAGTGTCACTTTTGTAAATGTTATAGGTATATCAATGAGGAGTGTGTCATTTCATACAGAGACACTCTTGACCCTAAATAATGGAATGAATTTCAACTGACCAATAATGAGATGGTTGGATAAGAATGTTTCTTAATGATATGTTATCAAATGAATTAAGAAAATTGGAAGAGCTAAAAAAGCTAAGAATTATTTTAAAACTAGATGACCGTTTATTTGATCATGCCGTAAATCAACTTTGGTGTTCTTTGAAACAGATGAAATCTGATTTAGGACTAGCTCCCCAAACTCCCATAGATGATCTAGTCTATATTTTTAAACGATTTGAAGAAATCCGAATGGTTTTTAACATAAAAGATCCTGATTATGATCAATTAAATGTCCTTTTGGTAGAAATAACCGCAGTTAGAGGTATGCTAAACTTACCTGATTCTACTCCCCTCCCTGAGGTTTTATCTCAAATCAAACCTGAACTACTTCCCACCCTAGGCCTTGGAAGTGATTCATTACTTGAGAAGATGATGCTGTATTCTTGGCTAAAGTGAGCCTATGGCAAGCAAGTCATATTTTAAAATAATAAACAAATCTTTAGACTGGTTGTTTAACTACCCCAAACAAAAGACATACCTTGTTGTATCACATAAACCAATGGTCTTACAAAAAGCAGATCAAATAATTGTGCTAAAAGATGGAAAAGTAGATGCAATAGGGAATGTACAGTCATTATTACAATCGAATGATGAAATGAAAAGCCTATGAAGCGAGAATGTCTACTTCAGTTAATGCTGTTTTCTGCTCAGAAATATGGCAAGACCAACACAAGCGATGAATGCAATCACGATACCGAACCCTGGGATAAAACTGGGAGTGGGGGGTCTATTCAGAGCCTTTCTGTAAGGTTGTACATCATACCCCTCCGTTTCAAACCAATCGAGTGCAAGACTCAGATTATATGAGTCATAATGAGTTCTTTCTATTGCCTCTGGTCTCGACCCATCCGTGGCAACAACTGTTTTCTTATATTGTAGCAGATCTTCAGGATCAATAGCCCCCCAACTCTGAATCGGTACGGGAGTGTATCCAGGTGCTCCTTGCCCGTGTAGTAGGTATTCGATGATGTCCTCTCTTGGAATTGCATGGGAAATCCCGTGACGAACTCCTTTCTTCTTGAGGTGATGAATGCCTGCAGCATCAACATATTTTGGATTGAAAAACAGCGCTTCCCAGCCAATTTCGGCAGTTAAAACTGCATTAATAGTGGGATCGGCTTGTATTTCAGCAAAACTGGTTTTCTCGATTAACATTGGATCTATCAAGTTCACTTCGCCTTTCTTTATCTCAGTAAAAGCAATGTTTTCTGTTTTTGGAACTATGGTGAAGGTTTCAGGCATATGATCTAATCGGCCGTCTTTGGCATGGAAATGTCTGTTGGTGACATTTTCTACCCAAGCTTTTGTAGTGTGATCCCACATCCACCCATCAAACTTCTTTAGTGTTACAACCTTACTTGTGGGATCACGATTATAGAAGACCAAGGGCCCACAACCAATAGGCCCTTTATAACCACCTTCATCATCTGGGTTTGCAGTGTTCATTGAATGTGTGACCCAATCGGTAGGATGAACTTGCCACAGATTCACATCAAAATCACCTGCAGCATCGAAACCATGAGTATCTGGGTCTCCCAAGATATGTTCAGGTTTAATAGATATCCCTAGATCGGTAGGGACGAATGTAGTGTAGATTTGGTTGAAATTAAAGACAACTGTTTCGTAGAAATCATCGTTATCTTCATCTGTTATGGTGAAAGAGTAATTACCATGCTTATTTGCCTTATCATCGTAACCAAATTCTGTTTTCAGAGTTGAATATGAAGAAGATCCTGCATCTGGTTGGAGTTCTGCTTGGAAGCCAAAGGCAACATCCCAGCCATCGACTTGATGACCATCGTGCCAGTAGACATCATCTCTAATAGAAATGTTATATTGGAGACTTTCTGCAGAATATGTTCCCATTGCGGTAGCAATCCGAGGATAGCGCTCTAGGTATCCACTTGTCCCATAAACATCATGATAATGTTCATTCATCCAGGTGTCACGATCAACATCAGGAGGAATAATCATTTCCCTAGATGGGGTGTTCCCGACGAGTGCATCTTGAACAGGTCCAGCAATGTATTGATCGTAAATAGATCTCCCAAGGAAATCGAAAAATTTTGTACCAGAATAAGAAGTTCCAAGAACTACTTTCCCAGCGGTCCCTGTGTAATCATCTGTGAGCCACTGATCCTCAGCAGAGGCAATAGGGTAACCAGTGGGGTCGTACCCATAAAGCCCAGTAGATACTGCGTGGAAGTCCATTTCATTTAACACAATTAGTAGAGGACTGACATCATAGAGAATTTTTTGCCATTCAACAAATATTTTTCTCGCCTCTACCTGAGATACCTCTTGATAGATTTTCTCGATAAGATCTGATTGTTCACTGGCTCGATCTGTCAGATAATCAGCAGAATTGTTACTCCACATCATTACGTTGAATCCAAAAGGAGGGATAGAGTTTCTATGAAAGAAATAGCTAAGCTGGTAACCTGGCTGGGGCATGGATGCGGATGGGGCATAGGAATAACCCAAGCAAAACATATCATACCCGCCTTCTAAGTAGGTTCCAGCCTCATCATAGTAACATCGAGGCCCTATAGCGGACCACGCAACAAGGTCTAATTCTACATCGACCCCAATTTTAGCAAATTCCGCTTCAAATAATTGCGCATATTGCATTCTGAGTGGGTTGTTAGTCGGAGCCAGTAAGTGTAGGGAAAAGAATGGGGTTAACTCATCATGTGCTGAAACACTACCAACAACATTATACACCAAAGTCAAAGTCAAAATTAGAGCTAGGGGTTTAGCAACGGATTTACTGATCTTCATCTTAATCCCTTTCAACCAACGCCTTTCCCTTACCATGTTTCCTCACTCACTTAAGTTAATACTAATAAAATACAGAATCAAATAATGATCATTCCTTGGTATGAGAGAAGAAATAGCAATACTGGAACGATAACAGTAAGGTATTTCTTACTTAGCATTGTAAATCAGTATTAAAAGGTGGAATAATTTTTTAAAGGTTATCATTGACGCACCCGTTTCATAAAAATTGGTTTACAAAAACCTCCTTATGAAATCAAATCAACTTTGGAATTATTCCTTAAATTCATCCATAGTATTATCCTTACTCCTCCTCCCAACTAGGAGACAACCGAGGATACTGACAAATACTAGACTTATGTATTGAGCAATTACATTGAATCATAAAATAACGACATATCAGGAAATTTCTTGGTAAGGGCAGTAAAGATCTTCACTGATTTGAAATACATTTTTTGAGCTTCCTCCCAGTGCCCCTGTTGATCTAAGTGAAATGCTCGTAAAAAGAACTCATGAGCGAGAAACACGTTCTTAGGGAGGAAGAGGCTTTGAGCTGTCATAACTTCGTAGTTGGTCTTCACTGCACTTTATTAGCAACTGAATTTTAGGAGGAGGGTTAATAAGCTATAATATCCATCTTTCGATAAGGGTCGGTGAATGAAACCAAAGATTTGTCCAGAGTGTAAATTTACCAATAAAGAATTTGCTACAACCTGCATTCAATGTGGGAGAGAGTTAGAAACACGATATTGTCATTACCATCCAGATAGAACAGCAGACAAAGTATGTTTTACATGCCAGAAACCAATGTGTTTTGAGGATGGGGAAAAGAGAATTTGGGAATATCAGACCAAAAAAACAAACTATACTTTATCACTTCTCGTGTGTTTGTGCCTCTGCTTGTGGAATGCTGGTGCTGGTGCTATTGTAGGCCCAAAAGCAAAAAAAGAAACGATCTATTATTGCAAGGAATGTTCCACTGACAAAACAATAAACCTCCAAGGCACGGGTGTTAAGGATAACTGAGGACTTGAAAGTAGATATTAATTCCGTTTTCTATTTAAATAGGAAGAATAGGTTAAAGCTACGATAAAAATGACGAGTGAAAATTCAATGGTTACTTGAATTGATTGATTACTCTTATCAGCTGATTGAAAGGTTGAGTTAATCAGTGAATTATTGATTGAAAATTCATCCAAAATAATAAATTCTGATATAAGGCCTTCAGAGCAATTAGCAACCACTTTGATCAAGTAGTCCTTTCCGTCAGGTAAAGAAGTCGTCTGCCACGTGTATGAGTTGACATTCTGGACAATCGTCATTAATATCCAAGTTTTTCCAGCATCATCAGAATAAAAGAGGGTATAAGTGATCTCGTGGCTAAAAGAATCAACTACTGGAAGCCAAGTAATGTGAATCGTCCCTGAATATAATCCTCCTCCTTTCGGGGATAAAATCTGTGGAACTGACATGATATGAAAGGAAGAAGAATTATAAGGCGATATTAAAGGATCCCAATCAAAACTGTCAATGTTTCCGTCAATAGGGTATGGGAAATCAACGATACTGTCATTATTATTATCTGGAGTCCGCCAATCATACCAAAAGTTATGGGTAAAAACATTAGAAAGTTTACTAACATCTTCAACATAATAATATCCATATCCACCATTGGTTGAAAAATGATAATGATAGAAAAATTGGTATTCCTCGGCCTGTGAACCTCCATCTGGATTGTTATCGATGAAATTATTGAAATAAACCGCAATATTTTGTGAATCCTCTAAGGAAATCCCATATTTGTCATTGTTTCGCACTTTGTTATTGAAACAGAAGATTCTGTCACAGGTGTAAATATAAATCCCATTTTTCTGATTCTCAGAAATTGTATTATTGGAGATTGTACACTCTTGGCTTTCATCCTCTATCCAAATTCCATTACCCTCGTTTTTCGAGAAAAGTGATTCGCTAATCAAACAAGAATGAGATCCTTGAATAATTATTCCACTTTGGTGATTGTTAAGAACATTGACATTTTTGATTGTGGAATTTAGCAATTTTCGTAAACGAATCCCATATCCGGAATTATTCACAACATGAGTATTCAAAATGAGGTTATTTGAACCCCCCCATCCCATAGTTATCCCATCCCCATAGTTATTTTTTACAGTATTATTAATGAGAGAGGTGTGATATGAATCCATTCCAATTCCACGACCATGAACACCATCATCATCACTGTGTCCATTCTTAAAAACAGTATTATTTAGTAATGAGCAATTAGTTGATTCAGATAAATAAATTCCCGTCCAATAATTTCTATAGACATAATTATTCTCTATCATAATTTCATTTGAGTCTTCGGTAATTATCCCATACTGTCTATTGTCATATACCGTGTTTTCACAAATACTGTTATGATGAGAGGAAGTTACATAAATACCGTAAGAATGGTTAAATATAGAATTTCTCGCGATGATGTTATTATTCGAATCTTGTAAATTAATCGCTATTCCAAGGGTGTGAAATGTGGTATCTTGCCGAAAAATTAAATTATCTGTAATAACATTATGTTGGGATGACTCTAGACGAATACTATCATAATAACTTCTATGATCAATTAAAAGAGTATTATTGATTATACAGCCATTTGTTGTATTTTGAAAGTGGATTCCTTCTTTAGTATCAGGATCATTCAGTAATCCAATCAATAAACACTCAGTAATGGAGAAAAAAACATCAACATTACGAATATCGATGAGATAATCTTCAGTCCAAGAAACACCTGATTTCTCAATTCTCAAATCTCTGATTATATATGGGTTCGAAGGAGTACCATTACCAGGCCATCCTTCTGCGGCTGCCTGTGTATGGAAATGCTGGTTACCAGAAATGTAAATGACATCATGGTCAGTATAAAGAGCTCCGTCCACACGAACGTGACAATCATTTGGAGGAGTAGGTGTTAGTGAGGAGAAATTCTTATTGGAATGCATGTACACTCCAAAAAAAAGTATTAATACAATTATAGGTAGAATGAACGGTCTTAGGGTTTTAATTCTTTGTAAAAAGTTAAAACATGAAGCATTCATAATTGAGTTCACCTCACCATGATTCAATGAATTAGGAAGGGTGATATAAAATATGCTATGGATGTAAAGGTTATCATAATGAAAAATGCATCTCAATAAAGTGTTTCTTATCTTGAAAAGGCTCAATCTTTAGTGAGAATCTCCTGAATAGGATTGAAATACAACTGGTGATAGGATTCCTGTAAATGCTTCTGAAAAGACCGATTAGAGAGCTCATCTAAATCCAAAGAGAAGTTAGGATCTAGATGAAATTCATTGGTCTTTAAAAGGGAAATTTGCCCATTGACAGAAATGATACAGCGGCGTTCATCTCGCTTAGCTTTTAATAGCTGACGTAATAGCTCATATTCTTCCTTAGGAACACCCAAAAGATTTGCCACTTCAAAAGGATTGAATTTTGTGAAGAAGAGTGTCAATAATCCAGTATTGGTCAGCATGGGTTGGTCAATAATCGGTTCGGTACCAATAAAGATCATGGAGATATCATATGCCCGTAATGTCCAAGGACCACGACCAATCATAGTCTCAGGAGACCTCGAACGGAAATTCTTCGCAGGAGCGAGCTTTTGGATCTCATCCAGAACGAAGACGTTTTTGGGCAGTGATTCTTCTTTAAAGGGAGCACGGAACGTACGGACATAATAGTACAAGTTTTGAAAGACCACATTCAGAAAGATCTCGCGACCACTTTGATCCTCCATAGCCTCAAACGCAGAGAGGTCAATGATGGCATTACGATCAAGGAGGTTGGCGACCTCAAAGGTGGTCTTAGAAACCGTGAAACAGCGCCCCGTGTTGCCAAAAAAGAGCTTCTCCACACGATTCATGATGCCTGCCGCAGTATTCTCAAGATACGAGCCCTTCATGCCTAGCTCATCGGGATTCTCCAAGTAGAAGAGAAACCGCCGAAAGTCTCCCTGGTCTTTCACGGTCTGAATAACCGTCAGGTGGAGCATACGACGCATCTGGGGAGACACTGCATCCTCATTATCGAAAATATGTTCCAGAATAGAAACTACAAATTGAATGTGGTCTTCAACAGGGATGAGAGGTTGACCTGCATCATTCAAGGGAATTTGGAAGATGTTGATCCCCCAGGGGAAGGAGGTAGATCCAGGTTTTAAGTACAGAAAATCATCACAAAATGTCTTGATGGGAGAAAGATACTCCCCTTTCGGATCAAAAATGAGAAAATTGACCCCTTTTTGATGAAATTCCTGAATTAACCCATAAATAAACCGACTCTTACCCTCACCAGTCATACCAAAGACGGCCATGTGTCGGCAGAGATCTTTACCATCAATCAGTAAGGGGACATCAGAAGTTTTTCCACTAATGATGGGAATGCCAAGGTTGATCGCATGGTGCGGAGAGGTTTCACTCACACCTGTGGAAAGGTGGTAATCAGCTTTATTAGGAACAAGGGTGTATCCATCATGACAGAATTGCCGCTGGGGAGGAAAAATAAAACTCATCAATGAAGAACCATCCAGGACTATAGGGGAGACAAGTTTACGAGAAATACACAGATTCTTGAAGGAGGCAAACCGTCGGAAAAAGGATGGATAGGAGCGAACTTTAAGACCTTTGGAAACAAATAAGACAGTTAAGCGATCCAGCTTCGCTTTCAAGACTTCAGGGGTCTTTTCCACAACCAAAATCCGAGGAGAGAACTTAAAGCACCCTGTTTCCTCCATGATATTCATGCGTTGAGGCTGAAAACGGCGTTCAACTCTTCCATGCTGGATGTCAAAACGAACATGGCTCAGATGCCGGTCAGGTTCCTCGTCAGATCGATACTCCTTGGGGACTTTGACGGATTTGAAAATGAATTGAAGGAACGCAAATTGTGGATTATCGGTCAGAATCTCAAGGATGTCATTAGTGAAGTCATCTGCTGTGGTAATCGGAGGTTCCGCGGATCCTTCAAAACCTAAGACTCCGCCACAGAAGAACTGTGGGCCATCCAAACCAATTTGAAAGGACGTCGAAAGAATGTCCAATACTTTATGAATCGCCGTGGGTTGAATCTGATGAAAATCAGGGTGTAATCCCATAGCTGTCGCAAACTGTTGGATGGTGGCGATACCTGTATCTAGACCTTTCTTACGAAACCAGCCACGTTTGTTAGGATACATATGGATATGGACAGTTTTCGGGTCAAAAATCGAATATTCAAACGAAAAAGTCTCTTTCGCGTGCTGAAAGACATTAATACTGGAACGATCCACATTGAGCGGAATGTGTTCGAAATGAAAAGAAGGAATACTATCACTCATGGGAGACAACTCCACAGAGAAAAAATTACAACAAAAAATCACTCCTAGTAGTTATTCCCTAGAGGCTTATTTACTCATGAAAATTAAACTTAAAGATCCTGAAAGGTTTTAAAGGCTAATACTTTGAAAAGGATCAAGTGGCAGTTTTTGCAGTAAAAGATCTTGACTTATGTGTCAAGAAGGGCGAGATCTCCTATTTACTTGGTGAAAATGGAACAGGGAAAACAATTATCATGGATATTGGAATTGTTACATGGAATTTATCTGTCTACGTCTACCTATGAACGCAAGGACTAACAATAAAACCGTAAATAAGGTATAAAACCTAAATAGTCCAGCTGCAACAGCTTCTGGCGTCGTCCCAGCGAAGTCCAAAAGAGTAACACCATTTAAAGAACCAATGTACCAGTACAAAAAATAGATTAATTCGAAAAACTTGTTAGTTCCAGTCCAAACACCAAAACAAAGAGCCATGGTGGGAATAAATAAAATACCAATAAAGACTGTAAGAAGAAAATTGATGCTATATCCGTTGAGTGCTAGGTTTACAATAAATCCAGAGCAGGAAAATAGTGCAACCAAGACACCTGAGAGCCAAATAGCAGGAAATTGTCTTATTAAGACATTGTTAGATGAGAAAATCAATTGATATGTCCCATTCAAAGATTCACGCGTACCCATTTTCGACCATATGAATAAAGGCCAGATAAGTGAGATAGGAAGCAAGAATCGTTGTGATATTTCGATTGGTATGAGTAGACCTGCGATGATCAGTCCAAAAGTCACTAAGTACCACCAAATAGGTACTGTCTTGAACATAAGCTCCGTTTCAGCAATAAAAATTGTACCAAAACGGAAATGATCAATGCCTGATTTTAAAGGTGTCGAAGTGACCTTTTCTAAGGTATTAACAGGTATCACTATTCTTTCAGCTGTGGTTAATGGAATTTGATGTTCATCTTCAGTTTCTAGGATCACAGGAGTGTCAGTAGCTAAGAGAGAGGAAATCTTATGCGTTATGGAAATACCACGATCTACTGAAGGATCAAAGCGGTGAAAAAAGAATATAGAGGTGAAAGCAAGGATTAAAGCAGAAATGTACCAGAAAAAACGGAAAATAATAACTTCAAATCTCCACAAGGAAAAGACATCATTCCAGAGAAATAACTTTGCAGGTTGAGAAATAGGATTAAGACCAAAATTAGCAGATGGAAAGATGATGTTAGGATATTGAGAATACGCAGCAGCTCTGATGCTGGAGGATAACCAGGAAATAAATGGGTCAAATATAAGGATAGTCATCATCAAAAACATCCAGAAGAAGAACCATACAATGTTTGACCAGGTACCACGTAAAACGGGAAAAGTTTCGAAAAATAACGCTGCTCCAGAGACAAAGAAAATAACTGGTATAACTAAAATAACAAAAGGAACAATGAGCGAAACCAAATCGAGATGATAAACCTCACTACGAAATATTTGAAGTAAACCTGACATGATCAGAATTATAAAACTCATTGCCCCCAAAATAGCGATATTAGTAATAAATTTGGCTAAAATATAGATCGGATTTTTTAGCTGGGTTGTTGCCAGAATTTCACCGACTTTTGTATCTTCGTCGCGCTTTATCGCATCGTTAATGATATAAAAACCAAAAAGAGAAAGCCAAATTGAGGTTTGGAGGGCCATTATCGTACCTACCCAAGCACTATTGTATACACCTCGGTAGGGGTTGTTATAATTATCATACAGAGCGTACGTGGCGTATAGAGCGTCTGCAGGGGGAATTAACGCATAACATAACATTATGATAAATGCTAGTGTAAATATGAATCGATAAGTCCTGACTCTATTCAAAAAGCCAGCTCGAATCGTTTCAACTAGCATTCGAACTAAAATGTCAAAGTTCACTGGTTCTTCCTCCCATAACTGTGAATTATATGAAGATAGGCATCTTCTAAAGAAGGAGGAACGCTCTCTGCGTCGATATGCGGTCTCTCTTCTTCTACTATGCGAATATATAGGCCATCTTCTCTCCTACTCAGGTTTGATATTCTATATTTCGCTCGAACGGTCATCAGTTCAGACGATGGTATTCTCCATTGCCATACCTTTCCATCCACAGTTTTCAAGAAGTCTTCAGGTGTCATCGTGGTTAGAAGCTGGCCCATGTTGATAATGGCTATTTTAGTAGCACTAGCTTCGATATCAGAGACAATGTGGGTTGACAAAATCACACTTCGTTCACCAGATAAGTCAACAAGTAAGTTTCGAAATCGAACTCGCTCTTCCGGATCCAAACCAGCTGTTGGTTCGTCTACAATTAGCAGTTGTGGATCATTCAGAAGAGCTTGTGCAATTCCAATTCGTTGTTTCATCCCACCGCTAAAATTAGCCAGTGGGTACTTCCGTACATCCGTGAGATGTACTAGATTCAATAATTCTTCTACACGTGTTTTCGCATCCTTACGGGCTAGACCTTTAATCGCAGCCATATATCTTAAGAACTCGTAAGCATTAAGATTGGGGTACACTCCGAATTCCTGAGGAAGATATCCTAACACAGGACGAATTTTATTGGGTTTTCGTACAATGTCTTCGCCATTCCAAGTTATTGTACCTGAGGTAGGTTTGGTGATAGTAGCCACAATACGCATAAGAGTTGATTTACCTGCACCATTTGGTCCTAACAAACCTAAGACTCCAGATTCAATGTCCAAGGAGAAATTTTTGAGTGCATAAAACTCCTTACCAAAACACTTGCTGATTCTTTCAATCTTGAGCTTCATTTCTTTCCCCTATAATTTTTATAAGGTATCTTGACATATTATACCTTAAATACATCACCATAAAGGCAGATAATTTGAAAATAGATGATCTCAAATTCCTAAATTCCGAGGAAGATTTCGATCTCAGTAGTGTTCATTTACGATATTACTGAGCTAGTAACGACATTATCTAGGAATGAAAATTCCACTAATAGATCCTGAAGAAAAGCTCCGCTCCAGTGACGAAATCACTTACTCATACACGCTTCTCCATTCTGAAAGATAGATGTAGTTGCCATAGGGGAAATATCGTAGTAAGGCGACAATAGAGCTAGGACAAAATGTAACTAGAAAGTTGTAGAGACCAATCTACCGCGAGTGTTTGTTTCTAGTGAAAAAAACCGATGAGATGCTAGCGTACTGTTTGTTGATGAAAGTATGGAACGAGAACTGTCCAGACCGATGCCCTTATTATGATGTGGGGCCTCCAGAGAGTATGGAGATACTGGAAAGGAACACCAAATGGGTAACCTTTGAACCTAATGACGAGTCAACCTGGGCCTCAATACGAGCTAGTATCACCACGTTTATGATGGGATTATTTGACGATGGCGCATTCCAAGGCGATATGCTATCTAATTCCTTCTATGTCAAGTGTGATGCTGAAATAACCACACAAGAAGACCAGAATAATGGTATAGTCAATATAGTGGTTGCGTTAGCACCCCTTAAGCCTGCAGAATTTGTCATTATTCGCATTCAGCACTCTATTGAGCCAACGTAGACGGTGTTTATTCTAGTGATATTCTGCTTTGGATGTTTTCTCCTTATTGAGCAAACTGATCTCTTGAAAATGAATATAAGGAAGTATGAATTGAGTATTACTTATAATAAAGAGGATTGCTATTTAATAAATGAAATATGGGATGCATTAGAGAAAGCAAAGAATCGAAAGATCCTACGTGTAGGGGTACAGAATAAGGCGATTTTGAGTATAACAGAGGACTCTGTGTTCTTCATCATGATGTTTTACCGACCCCACCATCACCAACTAATACGATTTTATCTATTATGCTCACGTAGTGCCTAATATCGTTTGACAACTTTGACAAATGACAAAGCTGGGGAGACCAGTTCCTATATCCTGCTTATTTTTTCTCATATCCTTTGCAGAGTTTGTACTACAAGGAACACTTATCATCATAACCAGTAAATCATCAGTTGCCGCGGTATATTTACCACTATAATCCAATCGAATGACTGATTTACACGATGGACATTTGAGCTCCTTTGGGTAGGTTATTCTCACCATTCATTCCTCCTAACAAGTGCTTGAAATCAGGGGTTTCTTTCTCATTTCTTAGTGTGACCTGCAATTAGAAGTTTTCAATATTTCCCAGGTTTTCACTTGAAGTCATAGCAAGTCATTCTAACTTCCTGAGTCTTCGGTTTAGAGTATAACAGAGGAGTATCAGAATCTAAGACAGAGATTCATCTACTCCGAAACTTCCAGTCAGAAAAACTTGTATATAAGCCTGACTACTAAGAAACAGAAGAATGAAGCAAATGAGGTGAGTAGAAATGACAGGGACGGATTATAAACATCAAATAAGGGAAAAAGCTAGTGAGTATAAGCTAGTGAGTATATTTCTTTGAATTCTGTGTTCTTCATCATAGGTAAGATGCCAATAAGGGAGTCTTTCGATGATTTTCTATGAACTTCCCAATATTTGTGCCTAGTAATGAAAAAGCTTGAGAGATATTTACTCCAGTTTTAGCAGACGTTTCAATAAAATGACATAGAAATCCAGCAGGTTTAGTAAGATTACTCAGACTCTTAGTAAAAGACCAACCCTGATCACGAGAAATCGTGGAATCTCCTCCACTACACAAGTCAATTTTATTTGCGACTACAACAATAGGTACACGACCGCGTCCATTATTTATCCACAGTTCGTTAATCCACTTAGGCATGTTGTGAAACGAATCAGGACGAGTGACATCGTACACTAATAGCCCTCCAACACAGCCATGTAGCTTGCTAAAATAAGATTGTTTATTTCTAAAAGGGTGGGGACTTTAGGATGAACAGTATAGTTTTTGAGTTTCATTGTATCAGCCCCAATTGCTTTTAGTTGATTTTCAAGCACGTTTAGCTCCCTCAAATTCATCCATAAACCAATTTTTTTCAGAAACGCATCCATTTCATAGCATGATGCTTCTGCTGCCACTTCATCAGATTCATTTTTCAAATCAGGATTAAACATTCTACCTACTGTTGCATATTTTGATTTTGCATGTTTCCACGTCCACTGGTTCACTGTCGGATATATAGCAGCTAGTGCTTCTCCATGCATTACATCTGTAACATGCCCTCCAATAGCCATACCAATTCCATGGGCTAGTGTAGTCCCCGCATTTGTAATACACATCCCCCCAAGGGTGCTTGCCCAAGACATCGTCTCCCTTGCCTCTTTGTTTGACCCATCTTTAACAACAACTGGAAGATGATTAATCACTTGTCTTATTGCCTCTAAAGCGAGAAGATCGACATAATCTGAAGCACTTTTATGTAAAAAACTTTCAAATGCATGACAAAAAACGTCAAAACCAGTTGCTGCAGTAATATACGGTGGAAGGGTCAGGGTAAGTTCAGGATCAATTATACTAACCCTTGGGGTTAGAGACCAATCAGCAAGGGCAGACTTGAACTTCTCATCAGGATTTTTTATTACTGCCATTGGTGTGACTTCGGATCCAGTGCCTGCTGTAGTAGGGACAGCGATAATTGGAAGAACTTGATTCTTTACGACTCTTTTCTGTCCTAGACGGTAATCCCACACTTCTCCTTCATGAGTGG
>CP070695.1:3108942-3161431 GCA_020353515.1 Candidatus Heimdallarchaeota archaeon | reverse complement strand
TCCTTTTATTAACATCTGCAGAGTTGGTTTTAAAAACACAAGATGAGAAAAACAGTAGATCAAAAAAAATAAAAACGCGTGATTATAATCTGATGTTAATATAAATAGATATTAAATATTTTATAATGACTTTGTATCCACTTCGAAATAATTTCTCTAAAATAATGCCAGGAAAATATCAATAAAGAAAAAAAACTTTTTGAGATTGATCATCGAGTTAAGACTCGGATATAAAATTTGAATAGAAAAAAAGGTGGAAAAGTTGTAGCATATCATATTAATCTCAAAATCGGGCGAACATTCTGCAAAACAATTCGATTATTCATGGTATATCGCCAGCTAATTAATTCAAGAAATAATAAACAATTAATCTATTAAAAAATTAATAACTTAATTTCTTTTGTTCTCTCAAAAAAGACAATTTGTATGATTAGAAAAAAATCTCAATTATTCCTCGAATGAGAGCAAGAATTTGATCCTGCCCAATTGCAATTGAAAATAGAGCAATTATCATCACAAATCCAAAAATTTGCTGAAGACGTTTAGTATTTATCCTTTGGTTCAATCTAGGTCCAAATTGGGCTCCTAAAATTATTCCTAGTACCAAAAATAATGCTAAATCAGGATAAATTTGGCCCATTGAAATTTTCACAACCGCTCCAGCAATGCTTGTAGCAATCATAATGAAAACTGATGTGGCAACGGACTTATGCATGCTTAACTTACCAACGTGAACTAAGATAGGCACCATCACAACTCCCCCTCCAATCCCTAACAAACCAGAAGTAAATCCTACAACTAATCCTAACACAGCACTATAAATTTCTCGGCGCTCAAATCCTAAAATAAAAATTTCATCGTGCTCGATCTCATCATCAGCCTCTATTGTTTCTTTCTTCTCTTTCGGAAAGAATAGCATTTTGATTGCTATTGGAAACAAACAGATTGCAAAAATGATTCGAAAAATAACAGGAGCTTCAGTAGCTAAATATGAGCTGGTCAAACTGCCTGACACTGCTCCTATGACTGTTGGACCAGCAATTAAAAGACCTGTACGATACTCTATTTTTTGTGGTTGTCGTGCATACGCAATTGTTGACGATATTGCTGTAAAAATGATCATAAAAAGGACTGTTCCGATAGCATAACTTTCATTAATTCCGAGTAAAATCAATGAGGGGGTTGTAATAAACCCCCCTCCAACACCTAAGGATGAGGAGATTATTCCAACAATAAAAGCAAAAATGGAGAAAAAAATACCATCAATAATACTGGAAAGGTATTGATCACCAATTATCTGGTAGAATAACATCTTTCAAATCTCAATCTTCAGTTGAACGGAAGGTTGTCTAAAAATCCTCTTAAGACTTATTATTTCCTTTTAGATCCCGTATAGTTCTTTCTTTTTGTATTTGAGCTCAGTTTTGTCCTAATGTATATACTGTATATACTTAAAACACACCTCAATACAAAAACAGGTGGTTTAACCCTGATTCTTAAAAAGAATAAACCAAAATTTAATTATAGAAGAAATGATAACTGAAGGACGAATCAGGAATCGATAAGATGGGAATAGCTGAAATATTTGGAACCAAAGGGGCACAGTTAAGATACAAACGTATTTTAATTGGAGTCACTGGCTCAATTGCAGCTATTGAAGTTCCACATCTTGTGAGAGAAATTTTACGTTATGAGGGCGATCCTGTTGTCGTGCTTTCCGAGGAAGCTACTCGTTTAGTCGCTGTAGATGCATTGACATGGTGTATGGATAAGGAACCAATAACCCAAATCTCAGGAATTTCTGAACATGTGAAATGGGTTTCTCATCCTGAATATAAAGTAGATCTCTGTGTCATCTGTCCTGCAACCGCAAATACCATATCCAAACTCGCTAATGGAATTGCGGATGGCCCTGTAACTTTAGCGGCATTAGCAGCTTTTGGGGCGAGTATCCCTGTACTTATAGTTCCTGCAGCTCATACTGTTTTATTAGATAACCCCATTCTTGAAAAAAATATTTCCTATTTGAAAAAACATAATGTTCACTTTCAAATATCGGATGAAATTGAGAACAAGTTTAAGTTTCCTCCTTTAAGCAAATTAATGGAACATATTTTCAAGTTATTAGATTCGTCTTACAAATTAAGAGGAAAACGTTTTTTAATAACGGGAGGTGCAACACGAGAGTACATAGACGACGTGCGTTTCATTTCTAATCCTTCTACTGGTATTTCAGCTCTTCATGTGGCTGAAGCTTTGAAGAAACACGGAGCAGAGATTCTACTTATTGTAGGAGAGGGAAACACTTTAGATTTAGAAAAGCTCACTATTCCCTTTAAATTAGTTCGCTCAGCACATGAGATGTATGAAACAGTAAATAAGGAACTCTCTAATGATTATCATGGATTAATGGCTGTTGCTGCTGTATCTGATTACAAACCTCAATATCAATCGGGAAAAATACCTTCAAGACAGACAGATTTATCATTAAATTTAGTTCCTACTGTCAAGATAATTGAGGAAATTAGAAAATCTTTTCCTGATTTGTATGTAGTTGCTTATAAAGCTGAAGTTGGTGTTTCAGAGGAAGAGTTAATTCAGAAGGGAAAATTGCTGCTAGAAAAACACCAGTTGAACATGGTGTGTGCAAATTGGGTGGGGGAAGAGGAAAAAGGTTTTGTGTCTAAAACAAATGAACTTTTCATTATTCGACCTAAGGATCAGCCAATTCATCTTAAAGGCTCAAAAGCAGTGATTGGAGAACATATTTCCAAAATAATTGTCGAAGATTTCAATAATCGGAGTGAAGATCAATGAATATTGCTGTATTTGGCGCGGGTAGTATTGGGTCTCTTTTTGCAGGCCGAATAGCCTATTCTGGATTTGAGGTTGCTGTCGTTGGCCGTAATCCTCATGTAACTGAAATAAACAAAAAAGGACTTCGAATTATTGAAGACCAAGAAGAGATTTTATCACACTTTCCTGCTGCAACGAAATTTCCTCCAGCTATTGAAAATCCAGATGCTATTTTCGTCACAACAAAAGCTTATGATAACACAGCTGTGACAGATGGTTTAATAGGTAAAATTTCTGACGAAATACCTATTTTTCTCCTCCAAAACGGAATGGGTAATGAAGAAGTATTTCGTCAAACCTTTCCCCAAAATCCAATATTTCGTGCAATAACTACAGAAGCAGCAGAGCTTATCTATCCTGGTATAGTAAAGCATGTGGCGTTTGGAAAAACATCATTTGGAATTATCTCAGGGGAAGAAAATGGTTTTGGTCCCCGATTTCAAAGAATTATGAGAGATTCGGGGTTCAGTACAAAAAAGACAAATGAGATTCAACTGAAAATGTGGCAAAAATTACTCACGAATTCCACTATCTGTCCTCTAGGGGCACTCCTACATGTACCAAACGGTCAAATTCTGCATAAATCCTCTATTAACCAGATATTCGATGCTATCTTGGAAGAAGGAATAGCAATAGCAACACGAATTTTGCCCGATGCGGACTTCTCTCAAACCCGTAATTTTATTATAAGAGTAATCGAAAAAACTAAAGATAATAAATGTAGTATGCTTCAAGATATCGAACGGGGACGTAGAACTGAGATAGATTATATGAATGGATTTATTGTACGAGAAAGTAAACGCTTAGGATTGAAAGCTCCAGTCAACGCCGCGATTGCTGATTTGATTCGTCATCTAGAAAGATATCCGCAGTAACGAAGGAATTCTATTGACTGATGAGGTTTCATACTGGGTCGCTTCTCATCTAACTGGCATTTTTGAAATTAGAGATAGTTCCAGTGATATTCTCAAAAAAGGTTCGAGGGGAGCAGGATTATCTATCAATAGGGGAGTAATCACTACTATTGGTTTATCCAAGCATTCTGGTGTTCAAATTTTTTTCGATGGAAGGGAAAAAATTAAAACCGAAGCTGTAGTAACCTCTAAGGTTATAGAAATTCTACTTCCTAAGAAAGAAGAAGTAAATCTTAAGGTTGAGCACAATTTTCAAGTACCTCTCTCTTCTGGTTATGGTGCTTCTGCTGCAGGTGCAGTTGGAACAGCTTTCGCATTAAATGATTTATTGGAATTAGGTTTATCAGAATTAGAATTATTAAAAGTTGCTCATCAGGCTGAAGTAATAACGAGATCAGGATTAGGGGATGTAATTGGTTTATATCAGGGTGGGTTAGAAATTCGTTTGAAAGAGGGAGCTCCTGGCATTGGTAAAACAATGTCCTTTACTAATTCTGGTGGATGGAAAGTGGCGACAGTTCATCTTGGTAAGCTTCCAACATCAGAAGTTTTGTCTGATAATCGTAAGAGGGAAACTGTAAATGAAGCTGGAAGAGAATTAATTTCTGAGCTAATTTCCAGACCAACTTTCTCTAATTTTGTAAAGCTTTCAGCTGCTTTTTCTGCAAAAACAAATCTTTGGTCAAAGAGATTGCAGAACCATGTTAGAAATTTACCACATTCAGTTGTTGGATCTCAAATCATGCTTGGAGAAGCATTTTTCATTTTTTACCATGATTCTGATGATCTGAAAGAAATTAAAGTTTTTGGTACTCAAATACACCAAGAAACAATTTGTCAGGATACTATTGTGAAACGTGAAGAACGATGACACCAGAAGTTCCGAAGAATCATCCACGTTATGAATCATTAGTCACACGTGAGAAAATTATAGAAGGAATGCATCAGAAGATTGTTGCCGAGGCAGGATTAATTGCACACGGTCGCGGAGAGGCTTTTGACTACATCTTAGGAGAGAATACTCCAGATTTTGCGTTAAAACAAGAAAAATTGGCTGTTATCACGCTATTAAAAGCAGAAGAACCAGTAATCTCAATTAATGGAAATGTTGCTGTCCTTTGTCCAAATGAGATAGTGGAATTAAGTCGGATCTTAGAGGCACCACTCGAAATTAATCTATTCTATCGGAGACTAGAGAGAGAAG
This sequence comes from Candidatus Heimdallarchaeota archaeon, assembly GCA_020353515.1. Taxonomy (GTDB): domain Archaea; phylum Asgardarchaeota; class Heimdallarchaeia; order Hodarchaeales; family Hodarchaeaceae; genus Hodarchaeum. The sequence goes on along the minus strand of CP070695.1, from coordinate 3,156,457 downwards.
AAGCTATCAAAAATCTTCTAGAAAAAGCTGGAGCTCAGAATATTTACGGAGTCGATCAAAGCAAGCAGGAGACAATACCTGAGATTTCTCATCAACGACGAATTGTTGATTCGCGTGGTATTGCGCGTTCTGATTGTGTTTTTGTTCCATTAGAGGATGGGGATCGTACGATGGCCTTGAGGAAGTTAGGAAAAGATGTCGTTACAGTTGATTTGAATCCTCTTTCTCGAACCTCTTTAACGGCAACAGTTTCTATTACAAATAATGTATCAAGAGCAGTTAAAGAAATGGTTTCATTTGCTAAAGACTACAAAAACATGAACAGCCTGGCACTGGAGGATGAGAAAAAACGGTTTGATAACAAAGCACTATTACAAGAAGCCCTGAAATTTATGTCATCCAGACTTGAGGAGCTTGCTAGTGACAGAAAGTTGTTTGAGGTATAATAATGAAGAAAAAAACAGTTTTAGATATATTAAATATGATGGAGAAGGGGGAAAAGATTACTATGCTTACAGCATATGACTACGTGATGGCGTCGATATTAGATGAGGCTGGAACGGATATGTTACTTGTTGGAGATACTATGGGCATGGTAGTACATGGTAATCCAACTACTCTGCCTGTAACCTTAGAGGATTCGATTCGACATACACAAGCAGTAGCACGAGGAGCAAATCAAGCCATGGTCATTGGTGATCTTCCTTTTGGAACATTTCAAGTTTCTGCTGAAGAAGCCGTTCGTAATGCAATTAAATTAGTTAAAAAAGGAAACGCAGAAACAATAAAGCTAGAAGGAGGCAGCGAACGATGCACAGCGGTACGAGGAATACTAAATGCAGGCATTCCAGTAATGGGCCACTTAGGTCTCACTCCACAATCGATTCATAAATTTGGAGGTTTTAAAGTCCAAGGTCGCACTGAAGAGGCAGCAAATTACCTTCTTGAAGAATCGAAAAGCCTTGAGGAAGCAGGTATCTTCTCTCTTGTATTAGAGGCCATTCCATGGAAAGTGGCTAAGAAGATTACAGAAGTTCTTTCGATCCCTACTATTGGTATCGGAGCAGGACCATATTGCGATGGACAAGTATTAGTCACTTATGATATGCTCGGTTATTTCGATTTTAATGCAAAATTTGTTAAAAGGTATATTAACCTAAAAGAACATGTGTTAAAAGCAGTACAAGAGTATAATCAGGAAGTCCGAGAAGGGAAGTTTCCTGATCTTAGTTATAGTTACGACTGAATTGTCTATTCATTTTCGTCATTTTCGGAGATCTCCCTCTTCAATTACCTATATAAAGGTCATAGAAGCTTTTATAAAGAGTATTAAACCTGTTGATAAAATGAATGTGTATGGGTTCCGACTATTTTTTCCTTTATTCTGAATCTTCATCTAGAGGAATCTCTACAAAAAGATTATTACTTAAGGAGTTACAAAAGGCAAAAGAGAAATTGTCATTTACTCCTCACCCATATTGTGAACCAGATTGCCTATGGTTATCGATTTGTAGAAGATCCTTACCACCTGGTTGTATTCTTAATGATCTAATTGATCCAAATCTATGGTGTTAAGTTCCTGTTTCTTTATTAATGAATTACATTTAATTATTCAAATCAAAAATAAGTGAAAATGAGATCTGCTATTACTTTTTTTCTTTTAAACTTAAAAGTTCTTGATTTTTTAGGAGATATTTTGGCCCGAATCCCTCAAGGTTTTCGAAAGCCCCCTCAATACCTTTGGGATTTCCTGTTCTCGTATAAACCACTTTTGAATTAAGAATAGCGTTTATAACGTTAATTGGTGACCTATCAAAAGCCTTGAGTAAAGCTTTTGCCTTTTTTTGGCCAGTATTCTGCAATCCCTGTAGGAAAAATATTTGATTATCACTTAGAGATCGTGTTTTTGGAGATTTTCGAGCAATGATTGGATCATCATGATCCTCTTGAACCCAGGATGCAATACGGTTTAAAGCAATAGCAGTTTCGCTCATCTGGGAAGTTGGTATAATAGGTAATTGTCTACGCAAAAAAATATAAGTTAATGCCCCATAAACATGTTTTTTTCTTTTTTTCCATTCAGTTCTTTCGAAAGCAGAGGGTAAATCTTCCAAAAGGAGAATTGGTTGCGGATAGGTTTCTATTAACCGTTCAATCTGTTCAAATAGCCGATTATCCATAATTGAAGTAATCAAATCCGTTCCTGTTTTTCTCTCACAGGCAACTTGATCTGATATAATATAATCAGCAATCTCAAGTTGTTGTTCTTTAACCTCCATTCCAAGTTTATCTAGTCGTTTTTTAAGTTTATCTGGTTCTCTGTGATCGACAATTATCCGTAATGGTTGAGACATTCTGTTGCAATCCTATAGTGCTTTAGAAACGAATCTATAGCCGATATCCTTTATCTACTAGTGTACCTGACAAGAGATTGTTATGAATTAAAGATTCTAAAATGGTTTTAACATCAATATTAGAAACGTTTGTGTTACGACTGATTTCTTCCCAAGAGACTATTTCTTTAGTTTGTTGAACAGGACTCTTCACATAATCAATGACTTTAGTGAGAGCTTTTTTCTGTGTAACAACAACCTCATCGTCAAAAGAAATCAATAAATTGCTATCATCTGAAATAAGATCACGTACAATTAACTCATTTTTCTTATCCTTGACGATTTCGAGGATTTCGAACAATTCTTGAAGTGTAAATTCTTCCCGATATTCTAGAATTCCTTTAATTTCCTGATTAATGCCTTCCTCAGTCACAAACTCTCCTATCGTATTAATAAATCCTCTGATAAAGAGGATTTGATTTATTATTAATGCTAGAACTTCTGTGGCTAAATCCATTTTAAAAGCAAGAACATTGAAATTAATACGGGCTTTAGCTTCAACCTCTTTAGTAACATCAGCGATAAGATCTTCAGTGAAGAAGAAATCCGTGTCAGGTGTTGTACTGCCGCTAAATTCTTGGGTTATATAATCTAGAATGATAGGCCTAACAGTGGTTGCCATTTTATCTAGCTTAATTTCTCTTAGAAATTCAGGAATAGAGATATACCCCTTACTAAGGATGCGTTGTTGAAGATGAGGATGAAGGTTCTCTAAAGTTACTAATTGACCATCACTTGCTTGATAAGTTTGTATTTCTAATTTTTTTTGCAGATTTTTGAGAAAACTGGGAAAATCTAGAGCAATGTGATTAAGAAGATGTTGAACTCGTGATTCGTCAATCCGAGTTGAATCCTCCCTGAGCTTCTGAAATTCCACATGCTCAAGAAAAACATCGATGTCTTCCAACCAAACTCCTTGATAATGTTCATTAATAATATCTTTCAATCTAGAAAGTTCAATTTTTGGATTTCCTATTTGAGATAAGAAGTTACGAAGAGAAATAATACTAAATTCTCTAATTTGTTCATTTAATTGGTCTTGCAGGAATTTTAAGGTGAAATATTCATTGTGAGAGTTATACCATCCGTCTTTGGAAGGATTTAAAATTGGAATTAACTCATTCTTAACCAGTTCTTCGGAGATATTGATCTCTTCAGCAATAATTGGAGGTTTGAGGACACCAGTTTCTTCAAATTCGGATTTAATTTTGGAATAAATCTCATCTTTTAGATATAGTCCAGAACTGACTTGAGAGATACCTGACATTGTTGAAATTATTTGTTCTAACATTTCAGTGGAAATTTGACTGAATGGATCAACCTCTTTAAGAGTAGGAACGTGGATAGAAGAAATTTCAACAAATTTTGATTTCAATTCTCTTTTCAGACCTGTTTCGGTAAGATAAATGTCATCAGTAAGTGGAATCAACCTTAAATCTAAGATTTTCTCTATTAAAATCTTCACTGCGATAAAATTGGAAGTTAATTCGTCTGCAAGTTCTGATAATACGACTTTGTCTTTTGTCATCAATCGTGATTGAAGGTCTTTAATCGCAAAAGCCATCTGAGTACTAAGTGTTGAAACTAAGGAGTCAAAGTTTTGTTTTGTCGTATCCGAGCCATGTTGAAGTAAAGCGATCAGGTCAATTTTACCTTTAGACATAACTGTAGAGATAATTTCCTGTTCATTCTTACTAAGAAAAGCTGCTGCTGTTTCTCGAACATACTCGTTAGGATCTGCAAGATTTTCTATAAACGGTATAATGAGTTCTCGTCCTCCCAAATGTTCTAAAGCCGAACCAGCTTGATTTCTTGTCCAATCATCATAATTTGGGTTACGCATAATTTCAACGAGTGTTCCAATAGCTCTAGGTGTTTTTAGCTTGCCTAGAGCATATATTATCGATCTACGAAGCCCACCCGATTCGGATTCTAATAATTGCAGTAATTTTGTTTCTACTCCCTCGATTTGGTGTGTTACAACAAGGTCCATTGCGGTTTTTCGGACAATTTCTGCTGGATCACCTAAGAATTTAATCACTTGTGTTCTTAATTGGGGGTGACTCCTGTTACTAAGCCATTCCAAGGCTAACGAACGAATCCCAGGACTAGGATCTGCAAGAGCTGAACTGACCAAGGATTCGGCATTTTTATCATCTGGAATAGCTTCTAATATGGTGACTAGTGCATTTTCTCGGATGTTGTCTTCCGCAGCCTTGGTGAAAGGTAAAATTGATTTGACAATCATTCGGAAACGAAAATCCGTGGGGTTCGGATTTGTCTGCAAGTATTTCCGCAGATTATTGATTGCAGTCCATTGAAGATCCTTATCCTTTGATTTAAGACTTTTAAGATCTTTCAATGGTTCTTCAGACATTCTGCTCCCAAAATATCAAATATTTGATTCTAGTCTTGATACTGAACACAAACATATAAGGGTATTTAGTCATGAATTACTTTCGCTTAAGAAAGGAAGGATCTACTGGTTAAAATGAACCTTTGCTGGATTGCGAATAAAAGCTGATACAAGAGCAATCGTATGATGGATATCCTCCAATGATAACAAAGATGTCGGGGAGTGAATATATCGGCAAGGAACTGATACAACTGAAGAAGGTACCCCACCTCTTGATTGATGGATTCTTCCAGCGTTTGTTCCACCAAAAATTGGTTTTTTTATATGGTATGGGATATTTTCGTGTTTGGCGTTATCTATTAGACGTTTGTTTATAAAAGGATGAGCAATCATACTTCTATCTGCTACAGAGATCGCAGGCCCCTTTCCAATGTATGCAGGACACTCAGAATCTTTTATTCCTGGAACATCTGCAGCAGTGGTATTCTCAATGGCTAAGGCCATTGTAGGTTCTAAAGTGAATGCTGCGGCTCCAGCACCTCTTCCACCAACTTCCTCCTGGGTAGAAAAACTGAAAAGGAGTGTGTCAGAAGGACGGTTTACTGAAAATTCTTTAATTAAATGAATTAACACATTAACAGCAGTTCTATCATCAAAAGCTTTACCTTTAACCATGTTGTTTGGGAATTCTACAAAAGGATCGTAGAGAGTCCCAACAGATCCTATTTGAATTCCATTAGATATTACTGCGTCTTTTGTAGACATACCTATGTCAATGTACATATCACTTATCTTTACTGCGTTCTTCCTTTCACTTTCAGTTGTTAAATGAGGAGGTTTCGAACCTATTATCCCATGAAATTCATTATTATCATTTGCAAGAACCTTTACAGATTGAGCTAGGAGTGTTCTAGAATCCCATCCTCCTATTGGTACGAACCGAAGGAATCCTTTCGGATCAATATAACTAACCATAAATCCAATCTCATCAACATGGCCATCGATCATTATGCGTTCTTTACCTCCTTTCCCTTCTATAATAGCTAAAAGCGATCCAAGAGGATCAATCCATGTTTTATCTACTAAGCCCTCAATTTGACCATAAATAAAGTCAATGACAGGTTTCTCATATCCACTGACTCCTATAAGTTCTGATAATTGCCTTTGAAGTTTTTTTATGCCTTCGAAATCATTTTCTAACATTTAAATTCATCCTAAATTGGGTGTTGCCCTTTATCAGGGCTTTAACACTTATAATTTTGTATAGTTAACTTGATACCAAGGAATAAGATGTAATTTCTTCCAGATTATTCTTTACTTATGACTGGAAGGACCTATGACCAAATCACAGTGATTTAGAAAGAATTAAAATTGTTTCCCCTCTGATATGTTTTTCTCCGATTTTAGAAAATCCAAATCGTTTATAGAATTGATAATGGCTTGGAATCTTTGAATAGATCTCTAGGTAAATTGAATTTACTTTAGGCATATGAAATTGGATCATTTTAACTAATTCTTGAAGAACCATACTCCCTATACCTTGATTTTGGAAATGAGGTTTGATAGCAAAATGAGAAATCTTTACAGTTTTTCTATTTGTAGGAATTAAAGTAAAAGTCCCAATCAGGCCTTCTTTTACTTTATATATTCCATATAGTTGGTTATTTCTGTGAGCGTCCCTTAATTTTTCCTCAGTGCTTTCTAGTGCTCCTGGTGGTCGTGACAATGCTTCCAAAATAGGTTGATATGCCTCATGAATAATTTTTTCAATATAGGGAAGATCTCCTTCTTTCGCAATCCTAAAGTATGTCAAAAAATCGTCTCGCTTATCGAAGAATTCTCTAAAACTTTTAATGAGGGATGATCTCTTTAACCTGTCTAACTGTATCGGAGACTTTAACAACAAGACTTTCAAGTCCTATGTCAGGATTCCCATCTACATAAAGTAGAAGTCCTTCGCTAATTTTATAAGCAACCAAATTAGTTGCTTCTGAAGAAACTACTAAATATCGTAAATTCCTCATATAAGTTGATACGTTTAACAAGCGGATGGCTCCTGCCATACGTTTTTGATCCATTTTGTATTCAACTAATATATCCCCAGTAAACGAAACAATCATGGCTCCTCGCGCCCCAATATTCTTGTCTTGTACCAATTTTTTAAGGTAGAAAAGAGCTGCATTTTTTGAACTGGTCAGCATTTCACGGGTTTCGCCTAAGAATACTTCATCAACATGACTTGTGAATTTATCAAAGATCTCTGTATCAACGAGTTGCATTTCATCAACTGTTGATCCATATTCTGCTAAAAATAGACTTCCTATGGTGGTCAATTTAAACTGTAAGTCTAAAGGACTAACGAGAGGTGATGCCAAGATAGCAAAAACTAAACCACCTCTTTCAATGAACGAAAAGCGAAGATCAGTCATATCTACAACTCGAAGATCACTTAAAGATGATGATTTAGCGAAAGAGAACATAGCTGTCAAAAAAGCTACTACTAGATGTGCATCTGGAGTCTTTGTATCTTGAGTCTCATAAGATCGAGTAAATAATGTGCTTCCTGTTTCTTTTTGGAAGATAAAAAAAGCTTTAACTGCTTTGAACTTCTCTAAAGACATGGATAATCCTCATAAAAATTTCTTCGCAGTAACGTTCAATATTCTCGTCGTCATGGTTTGAAAAGCTTCATTAACGTTTTTTCCTGTTTTTGCAGAGGTTTCGATATAATCAATAACACGCATGGCCTCTAGAACTCTTTTAGTTTGAGCTTCAGTTAATGCTCGCGCTTTAGTTAAATCGGCTTTATTTCCAATAAGAATTGATAAACACTGTGGAGAGACTCTCAATACTTGTGATTGCCATCTTTCCTGCATATGAAGAAGTGTTTCTCGTCGTGTCAAATCAAACACATAAAGTGCGCCTGAAGCTCCTGTTAGGTAAAGATGAGAGTATGAAACATGTCGAGCTTGTCCTGCAATGTCCCAGACTTGCAACGAAACAGTCCGTTGATTATTATTTTCATCAATAAATTGGACTGTTTTTGTTAAGAAATCAACTCCTAAACTCATACTATATTCTTCTCGAAACCTATTTTCAATAAAGCGTAAAATCAATGATGTTTTCCCTACCGCTCCGTCACCTAAGAGTAAAAGTTTCAGAATGTGTTTGATTTCCTTACGTTTAGGCAAACCACTATCTCCAGATTATTGAAATGTTACTTGATCAATGTTGATTAATGGGTTGTATCTAGAACCAATTCAAAAGCTTTTCTTAGTAATATTGGAAAGGTTCCAATAGAGACAATAACACTTGATATTTTAATTGATACCCTTTTTATATTGATTCGAAGAAATCAGCTTATTATTAGCTTGGGTGAAACGAGGTTTGGAATCAGAAGAAAACCTCTCTGGTACTGAAAAGTGGATTGAACTGGTATTAAATGATCTAGGAGAGGCGACTACAACTGAAATTATTGAACAAGTCAGTATGTTCAACCAAGACTGTGCAGATCGTATACCAATGGTATTGACTCAGATGCGAGTAGAGGGAAAAGTAACATATAAAGTCGTTCCAAATCAAAGTGGAGAGAGAACAAACATCGTATGGAAACTAACTCAATCCCAAACAACAGAAGAAATCAAATAGAACCGGTATAATTTTACATTAACTTATAATCTTATAGTTTGCCCTTCTTCAGGTATAAACATTGAGTCTTCTTCTTCAAACACGGTAAATCTGTCTAAAACTTCGGATCCCAAATGAATAAGAGCTAACTTGTCAGTTAAGGATTTAAGTCTTGATAATTGATGGTAATTAAGATGAATTTCTAGTTCTGTATCGAAAAAATTACACTCCAAAATTGCGAGTTGTGTGTCCTTAACTAGAGGAAGTAACTCTTCGGTCCATCCAGTATCACCTGAATAAGCTATTGAGGAATTATTGGTTTCTATTCTATAACCTTGAGCTTCAGGAGTGTGTAACATTTTAAAAGCTTTGATCCTCAAACCACATATATCCAGGGGAGAAGTTGTTGGTGTAAGTATTTGAAATTTACAAGGAAAAGGATATTCTTGGTTTGCGATAGTTTCATACAATACAGAGTATAAATCATTGACTTGATTCTCGATGTTTGGAGGGCCGATGATTGTAAGAGGTTTTGTTCTATTTTGTTGAAGAGTGGTTTCTAATAGAAAGAAAGGAATTCCACCAAAATGATCACCATGAAAGTGGGATATAAGAATTAGATCAATATCATTTGTTTTTCTCCCTAAATTTTTCAAAGCTTGTAGAGTATGTGGCCCACAATCCAAAAGTATTCCTTGGTTCTTCACTTTAATAAAAGTTGAGGCACTTTTTCCCCCACCTGAAGCGAATGCATCACCAGTTCCCAGAAAAGTTACGGATATTCCTCTAGTCACTTTTGGGATAATTCTTGTCCCTATATTACCTCCATTCAACGCCTCATTGAATTCATCAAAACCAACAACCCAAGAATGTGTCTGATTGTTCGCTAATTCAATAAGATTACGAAGCTTTCCTCCCATTGCTTCAGTAACATCAAAATCTTCAGTAGTTTGCCCTCCTTGAAATGTTAAGATCTCTTTCTCAGAACCAAAGCAGTTTATTTTGTTATTTTCTACTTCAATAAGGGAAATAAACTCTGCATCGTTAAATTTAGGATCCTTTGTATAAATTCCAGTTTTTTTTCCTTCAACATTCGTCAGGAAGATAGCTGACTCAAGATAGGTCTTTTTGAGACGTCTTGATAGAGCTGTAGGATATACATCTCCAGAGAAAACTTTCCATCCAGCTGAAGAATGGCCAACGTCTCCGTAGAATACTGGTACAGCATTTGTTTCGGTGATTATCTGTTCAAATACTGTTAAATCAGTGGAATCTGTTCTCTTCACAGATGTTTTTTCTGTTGGTTTTCCCCTCATTATCAGATGTGATGGAAAAGAAATAGCATTAATTCCATGTTTTATAGCTTCTGAGACTATAATTTGATTCTGAATTGCTACCGTGAGCTTAATTATTGGATAAACAGTTTCTAAGTCTGCATTATTCTTCAATAAGTGTAAAACTAACGAATGACCAATTGAACCAGCCCCATGTATTATTACAATCTTCTTTTTGGGATTCTGAGCCAAATCTGATGATAAATTCTTAAAAATTTTCCTTAAATGATAGAAATTAATTAAATCTAAAATCTTAAGGCTTAATTCCTGTAATAAACCTGAACTTGACATGAAACGATCTATCTGATCTAGATATTGATCAATAAGATATTTGTCTCTCTTAAAAGTGATTAAACTACCACCTAGTTTGATTACTGTGATTGGTGTCTTTTTCATATGTTTTTCACCGAGTCTGGCACAAAAAAACTTCAATATCGATGAATATGGTTTTAAAATGTCTGCCCATTTAACAGTTTCATGAGAAGCATTTTTTAATTTGAGTTTTGTTCCTCTTAAAAATTATAAAGTTCACATTAAGGTAGTGTATCTATGAAAATCACGAGGATTTTCTTTATTATATTACCTATTACCGTTGTATGGTTACTTACTCCGCTATTTCTCCTGGTCTATGCCTTTGATCTGCTTAGTGAAACTTTTCAGATGGATATAACTAAAGATATTTTCAATCTAGGAGTGGTTATATTATTCGTAACTACATTTCTTGCTACTGTTTCGTTGTTTCTCACAGGACATGTGATTGATAAGAATCCACAATTACTTAAACCTTTAATCACAGGATCACTATTAATGACGGGTGTCTCTCTCTTTTTGATAGTTCTAGGTGTCGATTTTGTTATTTTTATTCTATTTGGTTTGCCTATGCTAGGTATTTTTCTTGGTATTTTGGCAACAGGAGCAGGTGCTCTCTATGCTGGGCATGCAGATCTTCAACATCGTGGGAAAATTTATGCTAGTGCACTATTTTTAAGTGCAATCTTATCATTAAGCATTATTCCAATTGCTGAACTTTTAAACTGGGATTTTAAGCCACCTTTGGTCATTATTGGTTGTTTTACAATTCTTTCTGCGTTGATCTTTTATTACATCTCTCAATCAGTATCTCCTTGGGTGAATGATGAATTTCCTACTCCGATTCAACAAATTCTTAATCGCAGATCAGTTAAAATCTATTTGGTTTCAAGATTTTTCATATACCTTATGTTAGGCATTGCATTTGCCACGATCTCCCAGATTGGTCAATTTCGTTACTCCGATCTGTGGATTAATCTTCCTTTCTTTGGAATGTCTCAATTCGATCAAAGAAACCTATTCTGGATCATAGTTTTCTTTGGTGACTTAATTTGTGTGATTCCAATGGGATGGTTTGCCGACCGCTTTGGGCGAAAGAATCTTATTGTAATGGGGGTGTATGGGATAGTTATTTCCGCGTTAATTGTAGGCCTTAGTGAAAATCCGATAATGTTCTATTTCTCAGCCTACCTCTTAGGAGTAAGTTTTTCTATGTTTCACCCTTCTCTTGATAGTGCAATCTGGGCTGATATAAGCCCCCTAGACTCAGTAGGGCGATATTTTGCACTCAGTTTCATCTTCTTACTACAAGGTGTTGGATTTGGATTAGTGATAGGACTTTTCATACTTCCCCAAAGTACTAGTGTGATTAGTTATGTTCTTATTGGAGTTGCTGTCCTTGGATTGTTTCCACTTTTTTTTGTGGCAGATTCATTTGATCCTCTCGAAATTTACCTTCTTCTTGTCTCCACAAGCGGAATGTGCTTGTTTAATTATGAATTTGATCGATCTGATCAAAGTAAAATTACACAAAAAGACTTAGCTCTTGTAGCTGGAGCTTTATCAGCCATTAGTACGTTCTTTGAGGGATTAAGTGACCAATCAGCAGTTTTGGATCTTGTTCGTCATGGAAAGGTGTTTACCGTACAAGCTAAAGCAGGGACCGAGAAAAAAGAGCTCATTGCTACTATTTTTGCTAATAAAATTGACCCTGAACTTAAAATTAGTTTAGATACTTTCCTAGCTAGGTTCTGTTTAGCATTCCAAGAGCAAATCGATGAATGGATTGGTCAAGCAAATGTTTTCGATCCTGCTGTAGGAATTGCGGAAGACATTTTTGGCCCGCTTATTCCATCAAAAACAGCTCTAGGAAGTCCAAAGGAGTCTTAAAATCAATATTTTTAATCCTTTTCGAAAATAAATGTTGAAAGTATATTGTTTTCCTTAATTTATCCTTATCTCAAATGGAAATAGGAATGCAAGTAAATTAATAAAGTTTGATAGATCAACAATTTTAATAATTTTTGAAGAGAATCCTAGGATAGGAAAGAATCACCTCACCCAAAATAATAGATCTTTTTCAAGAAGACAATGAGAACTACCTCGAATAATTTTAATGTGATTAAAGTGAAAATTAGTACTACATTGACTGTAATCATCCCCAACATATTTTCTTGGTTGTTAGCTTCCCTTTTACTTTTGATTTATTCTTTTGATATTCTAGAAAAAGTGGAAGCATCTCCTAATAACCCTTTTCTAAGATTGGGTATTTTAATCTTAGGATTTATTCTATTTCTAATCGTCTTCATGCTCTATTTCACTGGTACAATACTTGATAAACATCCAGAGTATCTTCGAGTCTCCGTTCTAGTCGGAATGGTAGGAAGTTCAATTTCTGTGATTGTAACTGTTGTATTTATCGATGAAAGCATCTTATTGATGGCGGGATTAATAAGCTTGGCTTTCTTCTTTGGAATACTCTTGACTAGTAGTGGTACTTTGTTTGCAGGATTGACAGATATTTGGTACCGTGGTAGAACATATTCATATGGCATTTTTGCCTTTATTGTTGTCACTTTACTAAGCATTCTTCTAGGAGGAGGGTTTTCTCATCAATTTCAAAGTGGTTTACTTAGTCATAGCTTTGTTAGTGTCTTAATAGCTATTGGTGTTTTGGGACTCATTTTGTCATTAATTTTCGTTTTTCTGACCCGAAATCTTGGTATTCCTTGGAAAAATGATAAGTGGCCAACAAAATTTGGAAAAATAATAGGAAGAAGGTCAGTTCGAGCTTACTTAATATCACACATTTTGTTATATACAATGCTTGGGATATCTATCGCTAGTTTTTCTCAGATAGGAGAAATCTTGAATATTTCATGGACGATAGGTGAGTTTGATCTACCTGTTGATAAGACTTTCTGGTTTGTGGTTTTAGTTGGTGATCTCTTGATGATATTGCCTGCAGGATATTATTCAGATCGTTTCGGTCGAAAAAACATGATAGTTGCGGCAATTTATGGTTTGGTATTTGCATCATTAATATTTGGATTAGAACAGACTCCAACAAGCTTTCTTATAGCTGCCTTAGTCATTGGTTTTTCATTTGCTTTAATTCATCCAACCTTAGACTCTTCCTTATGGGCCGATCTTTCTCCACGTGATGGTCTAGGTAGATATTATGCTATTGGTTTCGTCTCACTTGCAATTGGTCTTGGAGTTGGATCTGCGTTTGGCCACTGGTACTTAAAGCCTATTGTGACCGATCTTACTACTATTGAATTTATTACCTATCTCCTAACAATTTTAGCAATTTTGGCTGCCTTCCCTCTTTTTTGGGTATCAGACAGTTACAAACCCCTTGATTTCAATTTACTTCTTGTGATTGAAGAGGGTGGGCTTCCTATTTTTGATTATACTTTTAATAAGGAGCTTGATACATCAATCGAGCTCACATTGCTTTCTGGTGCCCTTAAAGCAGTCTCTTCCTTCATGTCGGAGACTATGAAGGATAAAGGAGAACTAAATTTGGTTAGACATGGAAATCATTTCATTCTAACTGAAATAAAAGGGGGATTATCCACTGCCATCTTTAGTAACAAACAGGATCCAGAATTACATACTGCTTTGCGAGATTTCTTAGAGAAATTTCACACTAGGTACGCAGAGACTCTTAAAAATTGGGGGGGAACACGATCTTTGTTTGATGGTGCGGTTGATATTGCAGAAGAGGTTTTTGGGCATCTTGCACCTTCAACTAACCTTGACGATTGAGTAAAATGGGTGATTGAATGCAAGATACTCTCCTTTATCATTTGAGAGTTCCTAATATCGTAGGAACATCGCTTCTTGCATTAACAGGATTAATACTTGCTTTACGACAACCAAGCAATTTTAATTTAGATGTTGCTTTTCTAATATTCCTTTCAATGGTTTTTTTCAATATATTCATTTGGGTATCAAACGACTATTTTGATGCTCCCTATGATGCTGTCGATGAATATAAGAAATCCAGAAATGTTTTTTGTAGTGAACCAGAAACACGTGATTATAAGATCGGAATGTTCGTTATTTGGTTTTCATTAATTGCTGGATTGATTTGTGGTTTCTTTGCAGGCTTACTTTATTTCTTATTTACGGTAGCAGGAATGCTTCTTGCGTATCTTTATAACAGTCCAGTGTTTCGAGCAAAAAGTAGAATAGTTTTTGATTGGATTTTTCATGTAGTGTGGTTTCAGATCACCTTTCTTCCCCTTTATTTATACATATTTGGCCTTGATGTTATTTGGGGCATTGAGAAAGAACATATCCAATTTTATAGTATCTTTCTTTACATTTCTGTGTTTTCATTACTTGCTCAGATAAACCATCAAATCCCTGATTATTCAATCGATCTAAAAACAAAACAAAGAACTACCGTTGTGGTATTAGGAATAGAAAATACAGTGAAACTCAGATATATCTTTTATTTTCTAATTTCTATTGCTGTTCTTGTTATCTGCTTGTTAAATAGCACATTCATCGCTTTGATTATGATGATTTGTTACACTATTTATCTTGTTAAAACTGATCGAACGAAAGCTGCAGATGCTCCTTTACCTTGGTTATATTTTTTCATTATCGATTATATCATCCTCTCCCCAATCTTAATCTTAATTTTTCAATAGAATTAATACTGATTTCTATTCTTTTAGAGGTGGCAATTCTTTCACTTTTTTGACTGGTACTCCAGAATAAATAGAATTAGAATCGAGTTTCCAATTTGCAGGAACAAGGGAACCTGCACTAATCATAACATTGTCGCCAACTTCAGCTCCAGGTAGGACAACAGATAAAATTCCAAGAGTGCAATTTTCACCAATTTTTATTCGCTTTCGATAAAGTTTTCCTCCCCGAATGTGATGAGCAGTTATCATTGCATTCGTACCAATTAATGTACCCCTCCCTACATCAATGAGTTCTAAATCCCATAAATCCGCCATGATACTAACTCCTTTCCTCTTTTTGAAACCGAATAATCTTGTTAATATATCTGGGAAAAGAGGTAAGAGAACTACTTTCTTTGTGATCAACCTGGCGATATCCCAAGCGGTTTCTTTGATTGTCCATAAAATAGTCTCGAAACCAGTTAATTCTCCCTCTTTGTCACGCAGAAATAACCTAGCAATTTTATTGATAAAAGCAAGGATTATTATTATCATAAAATAAGAAGTCAGGAATGTTAACAAAATTATAGCGAGTCCTTGCAATATAAGAGGCAAAAAAGATAAATCTAATAAATTAACTCCAATAAAAACGAAGTAAACAATGGAAAGACAAAGACATATCAATAACAACTGAATTATGAGATAAATCATTAAATTCACATCGGAAATGCAAGTTTTAATTCTTTTGAAGTGACTTAATAGTTTCAAGACAAATTTGAACCTCTTCAGAGGTATTATAACAATGTGGAGAGATGCGTAACCCCCCTTGACGGTATGAAATTGCAATAGGCGTAGATAATTTACGTAATTGATCAACAATCTTCTCCCCATTTTGACAGGAAAAATTAATTATTCCACTTCTTTGATGTTTATTTTCAATTGGGGTTTGCAATTGGAAACTACTCTCTTCCTCCACGAATTCTATGATTTGATCCGTTAATTTCATGATTTGAGCAAAAATATTTTCGATACCAAGGTCATTTAAGAATTGAACAGCTTTCGCTAATAGAAAGGTGTGTGGCCCCAATGATGCTTGAAATCTTTTTGCCCCGCGAGCAGGAAAATGGGGATGATGTGATAAATCAAGTGGATTTGCATCCGACATTGAACCAACGAAACTTGGGCGGAGGGATTCTGCTAATTCCCTTTTAATAAACATAAATCCTGTACCAAGTGGACCTAGTAACCATTTATAGCCTCCTGAAGCTAAGTAATCCACATCTTGTTTCTGAACGTCTAGCGGAATGGCTCCAAGAGATTGGATGGCATCAACCAAGAGATGTGCTCCATTTTCATGACAAATCTTCCCAAGTTCGCTTAGATCCACACGAAATCCATTTCCAAATTGAACATGTGAAATTGCTATAAGACGAGTAGATTGATCAATTATTTGCTCAAAAGCTTCTATTGGAAGTACTCCTTTTACATTTGGAATCACTTCCAAAATAAGGTCAAATTTCTTTGTGAGAGCTTGATAAGTATAAGAATTGGATGTATATTCAAGATCATTTATCACAATTTTGTCACCCTTACTCCATTTAATAGCTTCAGCGATAGCAGCGAGGCCATAACTTGTATTGTAAGTGAAGGCAATTTCCTCTTCTGGAAATCTTGCATTAATGAACTTTCCCACTATTCTACGATCCTCGTCTATCCCATCCAAAATTTTAGCGAGATTTGGGAAGTACATATCGCCATACATTTTATTGTGAACAAGCCATTTTCGACATTCCTCAATAACTGGAGTAGGACTAGGTGAGATAGCGGCATGATTCAGAAAAATAGCTTTTTCTGTTACAGGAAATGCTTTACGAAGATTCTCTAGATTCAAACTTTACCAAATCCTCAATTGGAGTTTAATTCTATCTTATTTTAACAAAATAAATGTTTATTTTTATAAAGTCGGATAATGAAAATAAATCAAAGCTTCTTCTAATTATTAAAAGTGAAAGTTAATTAGCATTAAGGATTGTTTTCCTTAGTTTGTGTTCCCAATAATTTAGTGAGCTCAGTAAGATAGTCTATAGCTTCTCTGATGGAGCTTCTTTTTAACTCATGGTTATTTGCTATTGATGTAACTTTTTGGAGTTGATCATGTGTTTCCAAAATCTGGAGTGTTTCTCTCTGCTTCTGTACTTTCTCTCCAAGTAAGGGATAATTGTGTTCTTGTGCAAGTTTCAAGACCGTATCAAATCTTTTTACTGCGTCTTGGTAATTCTGTGAATGCATTTCAATTATCCCCATAATTAACTCCACTTCACCGAGAATAAAAGCGGAAGATTCAGCAGCAGACTTAACATCGTTTAGAAATAGCTTAACTTTATCCAAATATTCAAAATTTGTTGGTGAATCTAAGAAGAGCTCTAAATTTGTTTTTATGATACCGAGAAGGGTTTGGGTTTCCACTTCAAAGGAGTCACAATATTCTAAAGCTAATGAAAATTCCCTTAGGGCCTGATCAAACTTCTTTTGGTTAAGAGCAATATTTCCTAGTGTATTATAATACCGTCCAAAGTCTAAACGTTTTTGCTGTGTCCAAATTTGGCTTCGAGCTTGTTTGATTAGGTCATTAATCTTATAGGAATACTCATTTTCCATCCTTGATAATAATTCAGCATAAGCTAACAAAATTATTGCAGGGACAGTTGTTTTTTCTTCAAATGTTGATATGCTTGATTCGTAGTATCTCTTAGCTTGAATTAAATTACCTTGATTAGACTCTAGCCAGCCAAGTGCTCCATAGGTGAATCCTAACCCGTAGAAGTCATTACTTTTCTTGCTTAACCTCAAACTAGATTCATAATGTTCTGTTGCCTTCTCAGTATCACCAGTTAACGTATAAACCATCCCAAGTGTATTGTGAGTGTATGCTTCTTGCCATACATCATGAATTATTTGATTTATCTCGAGTGATTTCTTTAGATATTGAATAGAAAGATCATATTCTCCAGAAAATCGTGATATCGATCCTAAGGTGTTTAAAATGTGAATTCTCTTAGGAGACAGGTCTGGAATTTTTTCTAGGCATTTAATTAAAATATTTTTGGCTCTTTGATACTCTCCAAACAATTGAAGCATTCCAACGAAGTTAAAGGACAAAGATATAAAATTCTCAGGATTTAATGAGGTACACAACTCTACACTATTTTGCATATGAATTAAAAATTTTTTCTGATCTAATTGATACCTAGCTAATCGTGCACGAAAATATTCTAAGAAACCTTGGGTTATCTTATCATATTGTCGGAAATTTACACTTAGAGCTTTAGTAACTATTTCACTCCATGGGGGGTGTCTGGTAAGCCAAGTTATTTCCCAAACGAAGTCTAAATTCGAATTCCAATATTTTTCAAGCTGACCTTCAATAATATCATTTAGTCCAGCCTTCATAGATTGAGAAAAGCCCTCCTCATCATTTAACTTGATATAACAATTACATAACATTTGTCGATAGTAGTTCTGTCGTCCTAAATCATCTGAAAGAAATGATAGAGTTTTATCAAATAAAGAGCGAGCTTTTGTATAATTTTCTAGTCTATATTGAATTATGGCCATTCTTCCATGAAGACTGCTCTTTTGCATATCATTTAATGCGATTTCCTGTGATAATAGTAATGCTTCTTGAATGTCATCCTTTGCTGATTGATATTCATTCTTTTTTCGTTTTATTTCACTTGTTAACAAGTAGAACCAGTATTTATCTTCATTAGAGAATCTATTTGCTATCTTTGCAAGCTCTGCATGAACTTCTTCAGCTTTCTCGATCTTATTATTTCTGAGAAGCATTCTTACTTCTTTGTAACGGTTTTCAATCACTAATCTCGGTTCTCCATGAGAAAAAGAAAGAAAGCATATGTGAAATTAATCAAACGTGTTATCTGCAATCTTTCGACTTAAATAGTCTATTCTAGAAGTTCAAAGAAAATTTATCTTCTTTCATCTAAAGTTTTGTCGTAAACATTAATTTTGTTAATCTAAAGAACTAACACTTGTGAGACTCATTACCAAGATGATTAACTAAATATTAATATCCTTGGGTATATGGTAGTTCGACAATAAGTTTGAATGATCAATTCATTATTTTTTGAATCATTCGACAAGCTGCACACTCAAATTCAGGCGAATAAGAAGAACACCGTTCACATTTTTGTACTACTTTGACTATGCGATCTCGTTTAGTGTCCTCTTCCATTGATGAAGTGATGCTATAACGTACATGTGGATTTTTTTCCTCAATTGAGTTTAGGAATATCGAAATATCAGAACGTAAAGATCTATAAGCAAACACACATTGATTAGTTAAAATTGGCAACTGGTGAATTTTAGAATAATTGAGTATTGCATTTTCAGAAATTCTAGCAAGTGGTTTAATTCTCAATGGCAATGATTTTCTGTCTGCTGGTTGATAATCAATTTTTCCACGAGAATTTTTCCAAGGAGTACCTCGGATTATATTGAGGAGTATCGTATCAGCCTCATCTTCTAGAGTATTTCCCATTGCAATAAAGTCAGCTTCATTTTCTAAAGCCAATCTCATAATGCCATGGCGGCGTAATACTCCACAGATAGCACACGGAGTAAATCCTAATCCCTGGTTATCTGAATGCTGAACCAAAGTTGGAAGAGAATAATCAAATAATTCGGAATAAGAAGTCTTAATGAAATCAATGTCTGAATAATTCTTTTTTAGCTTGTTAATAATCTTTTTTCGGGCCAATTGCAGTTCTAGTATCCCTTCTTCAAGAATGATAGCCATTAACTTAGTAATTTTCAGTTTTCGTTGAGTTTTATGGAGAACATGAAGTAAAGTAGCGCTGTCTTTACCTCCTGATAAGGCAACTGCAATTGAGTTTCCACGGACAAACCTAGGAATCTGGTTTAGAATTCTCTTCTCAAATTTGCGAGAGAAACAACTAGAACAGAAGTATTGTGATGTGGGATGGAATTTCAATCTACCAGGTAAACCACAGCTACACAGAAGACTCATGCAGTCTCATCTAAAAAAGTAGGTCAGTTGCCAGTTCTCATCATATCCCTACAAGAGGTTGTAGGATCAGCCGGTAAAACCGTCGTCATACCGTAATAGCAATCATATTGATGAATATTTAATCATTATCATAATAAAAATGTGTATAATCTCTTGTTTTTTAGGAGGAAAACAACATGGATAGATTATCTAGATTTCTTCTTAAAATATTACTCCTGTATTCTCCCAGTAAAATATCATTACAAGGAAGTTCCACCAATTAAATCTGGATAACTTCGCTAGGATTTATTTTAACCCCATTTTTTACAATTTTATGGAGATTAGTCGAATGTTATTATATAAGAATGGTACAAAGTTGATTCTTTACATTCTCCTTTTTAATATGATGATTATAAGTATGCCAATCCAAAAACAAAATTTTTGGACTTCAAATGGAACTACAATTGAACTTTTACAGGGATTTGGAATTTCACAAAAGAATCATACAAATACTCATAATGTACAGCGATTGGCGAACAGTAAACTTGAAAAAGCACAAGATACTAGCTCTGATATTAAATTTAACATTCATTCTCCTTATACTGTGGGTGGTTGGATTGATACACGTTGGAAATACCGAAAAAATATCACTATTTCCTCCTCCTCGGTTAATTCGTACTTGACTAATTTCCCCTTATATATCGATTTAAAAGATGAGGATCTCAAATGTGATGCCCAAGTAGATGGAACTGATATTTTTTTCACGGATACATCGGGAAATGTATTAGATCATGAAGTGGAGCTCTATAATCGACACTATTCCTCTACTCAAGCCCAGTTAATTGCATGGGTTAAAACAAATTTGAGTCATATTAGTGATACAACAGTAATGATGTATTATGGAAACCCAACAACTGTAAACCAAGATAATCCTACAGGCGTTTGGAATAGTAGTGAATATGAATTTGTTCTGCATATGAATCAAGATCCATCAATCTCAGACATAAAGGATAGTACAAGTAATAATTATGATTTCACTATTGAAAGTACTAGTTCAATGACACAGGATGACCTTGTAGATGGAAATCTTGGCAAAGGAATTTCATTTGATGGGTCCAATGATTATATTTACTTAGATCTTTCTAAAGGATTCAATGGCCCTACAGATAAAATGTCTTTTCAATTCTGGATTATGTTTCCTAATGGAGGTCCTAGCGCTACTACATATTTAGGAGCCCCTGGAACCACATTCTATGACCCTCGTCTTTCTTTTGATGATAATTTTCAATTTAGAATTGAAAGCGATACTTCCTCAGAATCAGAGTTAGATTCGACTCAAACAGTGTTTAGCGCGGATAATTGGTATTCGATTGTCTGTTCGTGGGATGGTGGTGTAGCAGGACTTCATCAAATCTACATAGACGGTTCTTTAGATTCTACGGATAGTACACCTTTAATTGGAACACATATTGACTGGAATACATTTGCTATTGGAGCCCAAGATGATGCTGCAAATGGAGTTGGAGGTGATAATCCTCATAATGAGATTGAAGCTGTCGTGACGGAGTTTCGGTTATTGAATGCTATAAAAACCTCCGATTGGATTCTAACTGAATATCTTAACCAGTTTAATCCTTCAAATTTTTATTCAGTTTCAATTGAAGAATCTTCGCCGATTTCTGAAGATTGGGCATTTCCTCTATTTAGATATAGAAAGAATATCACAATTAATTCTTCTGAGGTCAGTGGAACCACTTTGGTGAATTTTCCTGTTTTAATAAATATTAGTGATCCAGATTTGAATAATCCTAGTAAAGTCCAAGTGGATGGCGATGATATCTTGTTTGCAAGTGAGGATGAGTGGGTATGGACTAGTGAATTAATTCAAAATGGTAATTTTGAAGGTGGTAATCTAAATGGTTGGACGTCCTCAGGAAATTGGGAAGTAGGAACCAAACCACCTTTAGGATCCGGTGGACCTCAATTCGGTAGTTATTGTGCTTATGTGTCGTCTGGAGGAGCCTCCTCTGACTATATCAGACAAGATGTTAGTATCTCAGGATACTCTAGTTATATTGATAATGGAAAAGCTATCATCAACGCCTCAGCATGGTTAGTATCCTCAGAACCAGATTATGATAATTCTAACGTCAGAATTCAGTTTCTAGATAGCTCGAAAGACGTTATTTCAACTCCTTTAGATACAGGATATCTCCAAACCCCAAATACATGGACACAATATTCCATTTCAAATATGCTTATACCAACAAATACTCGTTACATTAGAGTGTGGGCGAGATGTTTAGAATCAGGTTGGGATGCTGGTAGTGTTGATTCTTTTAGCTTGAAAATTGCCACTTTACAAAAAAGTAATGTTGGAATAAAATTAAATCACGAAATTGAATCCTTTGATCAGACTGGGAATGGTACACATGCACATCTAAGAGCATGGGTCAAGGTTCCTGCTTTAAGGAGTGGAATCGATTCAAATATAACCTTATATTATGGAAATAATGCGGTTAGGACACAAGAAAACCCATCTACTACTTGGAATGATTACGAAGGAGTATGGCACTTCGAAGAGGTAAGTGGTACTGGAAGCTATATAAGGGATTCGACAAAAAATGATCACGACGGAACTCCCTATAGCACGAATTATATAGAGATGGGGAAAATAGGAGGAATGCGGGAATTTACGGGCGATACAGGCTCAAGAATCGATACATCTAACTCTGACAACATTTTCGATAATAGTACTACTTTTTCGTTCTCTTTATGGATTTACCCCAATTATACCTCTGATCTTGAGTGGGAACAACAAAGTGGGGGTCGTGTATTTTATGCCTACAGCATGAGATTAACACGTCTATGGCGTCAAAGTTTTATGTCGAGTGGTACTGGGAGATTTCAACCAGATATTAAATGGAGTGATTCAACTACATCTTATTCTAATGTGCAAATTTATCGTCAGAGTTGGAATCTAATTCATTATTCATATGATGGAGAATATCTCAGAACATATGTAAATGGTAATCCTATGGGGTCAGCATATAAACCGAATGGGAGTCTTGTGGTTGTTTCAGAACCATTTGTAATTGGAGATGCTTATTCTTCACAAAGTTTCAAGGGTTATTTAGATGAATTTCGAGTCGCTCACACCTTCAGATCAGCTGATTGGATATTAACAGAATTCAATAATCAAAATAATCCAGACAATTTTATTACTGTAAAGAATGAAGAGGAGTATTCACGATGGTGGGTTGATGCTTCATTTACAAAACGGAGAGATATTGTTATTTATAAAGAAAATGTCTTCGATAATCTATTCGATTTTCCAGTACTCATAGAAATCGATGATGCCTCATTAAAAAGTGGGAATATTCAGGCTGATGCAGCTGACCTTCTGTTTACTACAGCAAATGGGACGAAGCTAGATCATGAGATCGAATACTTCAGTCAAAATGTTGTACAAGGCCATTTGATTGCGTGGGTGAGATTACCATTTGTATCTGGTTCAGAAGATACATGTATCAGTATGTATTATGGTAATAGCAACCTTTTAGATCAGCAAAATCCTTTTGAAGTTTGGGACTCTAATTACAAAGGAGTATGGCATCTAAAAGAAGATCCATCAAGTTCACAGATTGAGGATAGCACTTACAATGCCAACCATGCTTCCAGTAGTGGTGGAATGACTTCTGGGGATCAAGTAACAGGGAAGATTAATGGAGCATTGGATTTTGATGGAAGTGATGATTACCTGTCATTAGGGGATCTAGGTACAAATGGTCAAACCGCTCTTACGTTAAGTACTTGGATTTATCCGACAGGAACTATTCATAAAGCAGGACTTCTATCCGAAGTTGGAAATAGGGATAATGGGTTAGCAATCGAAACTGACTGGCAATGTTTACACATTCGTTTGAATTTTGGTCCTGGTTATAATGTGAGTGCAGTCTCCACAAATTATCCTCCCCTCAATGAGTATACCTATGTTACTGCCATATATAATCATACTCATTTGATTTTATATCTTAATGGTGAGCTAGCAACTCCACGATTTGGATCGAATCCTCAAATCAGACTACAAGAACAAGATGCTATTACAATTTCAGATTGGGCTATAGGCAGAGCAAGCGGTTATTTTGAAGGAATTCTTGATGAACCCCGGGTATCCATTGTAGCACGATCACTAGAATGGATTAAAACTGAATATCAAAATCAGTACGACCCAGTAAACTTTTATTCAGCAGGTTCGGAAGTTGTTTTCGATACAGAACCACCAGTGGTCAATGATTTTGGAGTGGAAGATCTAGGAACTGGTATAGGGGAATTCTGGGCTGATATTTCAGATTCAACTTCTGAGGTTGCTAGTGCTGAAATTAAGATCAATGGTAACGATTATTCAATGACCTTTAATGGTTCTTATTGGATTTATCAGCTGCAAGCCACCTATCATGAAAATTATGTTTATCAGATTACAAATGCTTCTGATGCTTTTGGAAATTTCTTGCAATTTAACACAACTGAGAGGAATTATAATTTTACAAATGATATTGTAGCCCCTAATGTTTTAGCTCGATATTTTGACCATAAATTCACATTCACAGCTAATGTTACTGATTCTTGGGGGACTGTGGACACAGTCATTGTTAATGTCACTTATCATTCTGAAACAATGCCTAGTCCATCCCAATGGGTCATGACTAATTATCAAAATTTCAGTAATATCATGGGTTACATTCGTGATGATGCATCTATTTCAAATGGCGATATCAAGTATCAGATTTTTGTTAACGATACCGCTGGGAATTTTGGCGTTTCTAGTATAACAGAAAGTTATGTATATGTTAATCATCCCCCTGTAGCGGGAAATCTCACCCTCAGTCCATTGAATTGCTATAGTAATAGTACATTAGTACTCGCTTATGATTATTATGATGATGAGACTCCTGATTATGAAAGTGGCACCGAAATCTGCTGGTATCGGAACAATGGTTCTGGATACCAGCTGCATTCTACCTATCACTACCCTGTGGATGGTACAGTGGCTTTAGAGCGAGATCACAGTGAACTATTCCCCGATGACGAATGGTATGTGACAGTAACCCCTAAAGATGGCGAATTATTTGGAGATAGAGTAAATTCCTCTTCTATTACTGTTCTAAATACTCCCCCCAGTCTTTCAAATGTTGAACTAAAACCTGTTGATCCAGTTACGACTAATGTCCTCTCTATTGAGTATACTTATTCTGATTATGATCAAGATAATGAGACTATCGTTGCACGTCAGATTGAGTGGTATAAAGTTGGATCAGGGCATATAATGGGCGTTGATAACCAAACCTCAATAACACCAGACCAAACTTCAAAAGGGGATGAATTCTACGTCAGAATGCGAGTAAATGATGGAACTTCTTACTCTAACTGGGTGAACTCCTCTCATGTAATCATTAAGAATTCCCCCCCTGAAGCAGTCAATTTGACCATTTCACCTGTAGATGCAAGAACAAATGATTCTCTCGTTGCGAGCTGGGATATGGCCGATGTAGATACAGGGGACACGGAAAATAAAGCTGCTGCAATCATTTATTGGTATAAAAACGGACAAATACAATCGAGTTGGACAAACTTAACCTTAATAGGTTCAGGTAATACAACAAAAAATGAATGGTGGCACTTTAAAGTCCAGGTTTTCGATGGAGAGAACTATTCAGATTTAATAGAATCTCCTCATATCCAAATTCTCAATACTCCTCCCATAGCATCAAATGTGGCAATAACAATTAACCCACTGACCACAGATGATCTAACAGCTAGCTGGTCATTTAACGATACAGATGTTGGTGATACTCAACCCGCAGACTCGTGGATTATCCGATGGTACAAAGACAATCAGCTTCAGACTGTTTATAATAATGAGAAAATTGTTCCTGCCAGTGCTACCAGTAAAGGAGATGTCTGGAACTTTACGTTGAAGGTCTCTGATGGAACTAATTACTCTATTCTATATTCTTCACCAACAACCGTGATATTAAACTCTCCTCCCACTGCTACAGACTTAATGATTCCATCTAATCCTACCACTGAGGATAATTTGATTGCTTCATGGACAGCTCTCGATGTGGATGGTGACAATCCTAACGATTACCTTTATGTTACCATAATTAAATGGTATAATTGGACTGTGGGTGTAGGGGATTGGGTTGAGCTAATTAGTGCTCAAAATTCTACATTCTTAGGTTGGGGTAATACTAGTAAAGGTGAAGTGTGGAGGTACACTGTAAGGATCTTTGACGGTTCAAATTATTCAATTACGGAATACATTTCAGCGAATACCACAATTATTAATTCAATACCCACTGTCATTTCTCCCACATTTAACAAAACTACAGATGTCACTACTGTCGACACCATAAATATTACGTATACTTACAACGATGCCGACGATGATCATGAAAATACTATTCAAAGAATTGTTTATTGGTTTACAAATGGTGTTTACAACGCCTCTAAATTTAACAATGTTACTTTACATAGTAGTGAAACGAAGTCGACTGATTTTTGGCAATACAAGATTAGGGTTTATGATGGGACTTCTTGGAGTCAAAATTATACTTCAAGTCTTGTGGTCATAGGATCAGCTCCTAATAATATACCTGAAGTACAGAACTTAAATTTAACCGCAAACACCAATACGACTACAGAGGATCTCATCTTTGATTATGATTATATAGACGTAGATGGCCATCTCCAAAGTGACAGGGAGATTCGTTGGTATAAAGGTGGATTATTACAACCAGCTTTGAATGATTCGTTGGTCGTTGATGCAAGCTTGACGACCAAAGACGACATTTGGAACTGTACTATTCGAGTTTTCGATGGTCTTAATTGGTCTATCCTTTATAACTCAATTCCAGTGACCATTCTAAATTCTGTTCCGATAGTTTCAGATTTAAGTATTACTAATAACCCTACGACTACCACTGACTTGGTTGCTAATTGGGCAGGTTCAGATAATGATGGAGAAGGGCTAACGTACAACATAACTTGGTTTTTAAATGGAGAATTCAACTCTAGCTGGGAAACAACAAGCACGAGTGCAATTCTTACAGCAGGAAACACCACTAAAAACGACAAATGGTACTTTTCAATTAACGCAACAGATGGAGAAAGTTTTTCAAGTATTATTTCACTTCTATCGAATGTAACAATTCGTAACACTGCTCCCCTACTTGGTAATTTAAGCATCACGTCAAATCCCACAACTACTAATGATTTGGTGGCAGGATGGGACGATTCCGATATTGATAATGATCCTCTTACCCCCCTCATTGAATGGTTTATGAATGATCCGGGGCAACCATTAGTAGGCCTTAGTAATAAAACGACCGTTGAATCAGGGAATACCTCCAAAAATGAAGTTTGGTGGTTTAAGATTCGGGTTTATGATGGGGAAAATTATTCTACTATTTATGAATCAATGCATGTACAAATTGAAAATACTGCTCCACTAAATATAACAGATCTTCCCCTTCCGACTGAACCAGCTAAAGCGAATGGCATAATACTAAATCTAAATGATATACTAAATGCTCTAGAAGACCCTGATGGGGATAATATTGAACTAACTGAAATTCGCTGGTATAAGGGATCGGATCTTCAAACAGATTTAAATGACTCTTTAAGTGTTCCTGGGTCGAGAATTACAAAAGGGGAATTTTGGTATTACACTATCCTCCCATCTGATGGTTTGGATTATGGAGAAATTTATACATCAGAGAACTTCCAAATTTTAAATTCCAAACCAATTATTTCACTGGCTTCATTTGTGGAAACAGAAGCTCGGACGATACATAATCTCACCGTGTATTATACAGCGGAGGATGCGGATCTTGATTCTATTAGTGTCGCGGGAGTCACATGGTATTGGTATGATACAAGTATCCCTGATTGGGTGCCTAATGGTACATATGCTAATATGCTCATTCTCCCTAATACAGCAACAAGGAAGGGAGATAGATGGTATTTTGATATACAAGTAACAGATGGAACAGCTTTATCAGATTGGGAAAGTTCTGCCCTTCAGATCAATATTTTGAATAGTAAACCATGGATTGATCCTTATAGCATCAAAATCACTGGTGGTACAACAACTTCTGATCCCCTTAATCTTACTTATTCATGGAATGATGATGATCCAGAAGACTCTGAATTCACTCCATCAATAACCTGGGAAACAGCTGTTAAGCAGATCTCTAATGATTTAACGAATTTGAGCTATATTAATACCGTAGCAGGAGAAAGGTGGTGGGTGAGTATCAAACCACATGATGGGGACGAATATGGTGAGTTAATTATTAGCAAATATTATGGTATTAGTATTATTATTGGTAATACCCCTCCTGTGGTTGTTTCCGTTGAGACAGCTATTGATGGCCTGTTTAATGGGACAACTTATTATGGAGGCTCATTTGGTACAAATTTTGATCTTGTTTTGAGGTATAATGCTTCTGATATCGATGGAACTCAAGGAATTGTAGCTTATGACATTGTTGTCATTGATGGATATGTTGTGGGATCAAAATATCAATGGTATCGAAACCGGTCTGGAGTAACAACTTTAATCTCTGCATTGAATGATAAAACAGTTGTTACCTATATGAACACAAAAGAGGGAGACATCTGGTGGGCTTCAATTCAACCTAGAGACTTTTACGGTGATTATGGAGTATCAGTTAACTCAACTAAGATTACTATTGGTAACACAGCTCCTTTGATACTAAATCTTCAATGGACTAAATCTACTTATTTCACAACAAATTCACTTTCATTCCAGTACACGTTTTATGATTATGACACTGATGATGTTGAAGCTGCTCCCTTAATCTATTGGTATCGTAATGGTACCCCCCTTCCCCAATATATTAACTATCAAATTATCCCCTCCCAGGTAACCAATAAATCAGAAACTTGGTATGTCAACATCAGTGTATGGGATGGAGAGGCATATAGTATTTGGTATCAATTACCAACCATCACCATCCAAAACACTCCCCCTTCAACTTCTGATGTGGTCTTGCTCCCTCTTTCTCCCTATACTACATCAGATCTTGTTGCAACTTGGAATTTCACTGATCCAGATGGGGATCTCCAGAATGTACAAGCAGCTATGATCGAATGGTATAGAAATGGAGAATACGTTGGTAGTTTCACTAGTGTTCCTGCAAGTATGACCAATCGTGGGGAAAGGTGGTTCTTTACAATAAATGTTACTGATGGGTATGATTATTCAACCCGTTATCAATCAAATACAATTACGATCATAAATTCAGCGCCAACAGTTATGAATATTCTGGTCAATAATGGCTCACAAATTTACACTACTGATACTCTGGAAGTTACATGGGAGTTTGAAGATATTGACTCAATTGATGGTCAAAATTCGTGGTCAATCATTTGGTATTTGGATGGTGAGATTCAAACCCAATTCAATAATCAATCGTTAATACCTGTTAGCTATGTGACTAAAGAACAAGGCTGGCAAGTAGCTATTGCAGTTAAAGATACTGGTGGGTTGTGGAGTGAAACAGTATTTTCATCCGTTGTTTTTATTCTCAACACCAGACCAACAGTTACCATTCACACTTCGATCCATCCTGAGTATATCGTTGAAGATGAAGTGATACAAATAACAAGTTTATACCTTTATTCAGATGCTGATGGTGATGAACCTAGACTTACAATAAGATGGTACCTTAATGGTGTATACAATCCCAGTTATGACAATCAAACAATAATTACTGCCAATTCTCTTCAACCTGGCGATTTTTGGAATTATGTAATCTGGCCTCATGATGGGGTTGAATTTGGAGTTAATAAAACCTCCCCAGTGATCTATATCGAAAGTCGGCCACAAATTCATGATTTCAGTGCAATTCCTCTCTCTGATGCAGAAGGATTGTTTGATTTAGAAGTCAATGTCACTGACTCGCTAAATAATAGAATCACCCAAGTCGAATACTTATTATACATTAATTCAACCGATGAAGAACTCGCTTCTTTCATCCAAACATCTCCATTAACAGACTTAACCAGTATTTGGGTTTATCCATTTGAATTATCCAATTATTCCTATCTTGATACCTTTGTGTTAGTCAATGTGACTGTGGTTACACAAGTAAATTATTCCCGAATTTATTACATTCGATCAACCTACACATTCACCTTTACACTAGAAGATAAGGCTCCACCCCGCATCATTACTGCTTATTTCATAAAAGATGATGAAATTAATCCCACAAATCTGATTTTCTTCGCTGAAGTAGTAGATTATGGATCTGGAATTAAGGAAGTCATACTTTACTACTATTTCAAACCAGCAAACGATTCAAATGGAGGAGTAGGAGCTGAATTTCTGCAGATAGAGCCAAATTGGCTTGAAGCTCAAATGATATATCAGGATAGTAACAGTGACGTTTCTAATTATACTGTGGTTGTACCTTTCTTTCACAATAATTCTAATACAGATATCATTTATCGGATTTATACAGAAGACGTTGATGGGAATAGTCATTTTGCCTATGACGTTCGAGACTTCCCAGAGATAATTCGAAATCAACGGTTTAATTATCAGCCTCCTGGACTTCCTGAATGGGTTTTACTTCTTGCTGGTCTTGTTATATTTGTTATTTTCATTGGATCTATTGTTTATGTTAAATTCATTCGAAAACCTGAACTTGTTGGTTTAGACAAAGACCTGGTACTCAAAAACCTTTCTGATGTCCCTGATGTTCAAGTTATGGCTTCTCTTGACGCTCATACCATTGGAGTGATAGTCAGCTTCTTTGATCAGAGACATGGACCGATTCCGATTAT
The DNA here is from genome assembly GCA_020353515.1 of Candidatus Heimdallarchaeota archaeon. Lineage (GTDB taxonomy): Archaea > Asgardarchaeota > Heimdallarchaeia > Hodarchaeales > Hodarchaeaceae > Hodarchaeum. Next base: position 3,125,888 of record CP070695.1, on the reverse strand, counting down.
TGTAATCCCTGAGATCCTTAAAGATAACTTTTCGAAGCTGGTTGACCTCTCAGACCGTTCCTTCAGTGGAACTGGATTTAGTGATGATTTCGTTAGTGAAATCCCATCTAGTTATGATTTTGTTTTGGCGCAGGGTCTTCGTACTAGCGTAATGTCATTTGGTTATTCATTAGAAAGGCCAGAAGCCAGAGGCGGGCAAGAAAATCTCACCTGCAATATTTTAGTTCATAAAGATCTATTTCCACTAGTAAATCAATTTCAGGACGAAATTCAAAGAGAAGTTCACGCTCTCCATTTACTTATGGACAAAGATCCTTCAAATAAGAATGAAATTCGTAGAAGAGTATCTGAATTAAGAAAATATGTTTCAGCAATAATTATTTCGTATGAAGATATATACGGGACAACAGAACTCCTCACGCAGGAATCTGGAGAATAAGGAATAGAAAATGTCAAAAAGTAGAGTAATTGATAAAATCTTCTGTGCAAAATTTACAATTGCTCTAGATGATAAAATAGTAAATAGTTGCGCCTTTGTATCAGCACCAACTGCAGCAGAAGCTTGGGATCTCACGGAATTACTAGCAGCATTTTGGAATATGGATGAAGAGGGTCAAGATGCGTCATTCAAGATTGATAAAGTGTACAAACAACCATGTTCTAAGAACCCACGGATGATCTGGACAAAAAAAATGTTGTCAGCAGTTCGAAAAAAAGTTGGAATAAGGAAAATTGAATTTCTTCAAAAAATTTCTAAGAGAGGAGAGTAAGAAAAAGAGCTTATATTTAAGATAAATAACAATTTATTCTTATTTTGATAATATCCAGCCTAAAGCTATTCATAAGGATTTGTTGTCACATATCCATGTCCTTTAATATGTTGTCCACCATCAAGAAGATGCATACCAAAGGGGAAAAGCCCAATTCGGGCGTTCTTTGGGATGATAGTGTCTTGATACGCTAGTTTTCCATTAATGAAGCAATCTCCACATTCTTTGATATTTAATCCTAAACGGCCAAGGAAATCTCGGAATTGTTCATTTTTTTTATTAGGCAGAGTTATCACCGTATCTTCTGCAAAAGAAGCTTGTGGTTTAAATTTTTTCCTAAAAATACCATAGAGATGAATTTCCAGCATTTTAAAAACCACTATCTTATGTTAAAAACTCAAAAAGATTTGCTAAATCTTTTTATGACATACAACGACTGTTTTCTTTCTGTTTTGGTAATATTGGATGTCCTTTTATTACTCTCTTAACGATATTCATAGTTGACGAACATCTTTAACTAGGTCTATTGGTTAATGATCTCTTAAGCTGATCAAAGTAAATTTAAGAAGAATGGTGATTTTTTTTCATTGTTTCAACCAAAAAATTCTCTAGATCTTTCAAAGAAACCTCTAATAGGGATGGTTCATCTTCCTCCTCTTGATGTATCCTTACATACAGCACAATCTCTTGAAAATATCAGTAAGACTAGTTTACAAGACGCTATCACATTAGAAACTGCAGGATTCGATGCTGTATTGATCGAAAACTTTCATGATACTCCTTATACTAAATATCGGCTAGATGACTTTAAATTTCTTCTTTTTAGTTCCATCGTCGAGAAAATCGTTTCACAAGTGGGTATTCCTTGTGGTGTTAATATTCTTAGAAACGCGTGTGTTCAAGCCTTCATACTTGCCACAATTAATCGAGGAAGTTTCATTCGTTGTAATATTTATGAAGGAGCTTATGTAACGGATCAAGGGATTATTGAATCTGTAGCAGCTGAAGTTCAACAAAAAATGAGAGAAATTAAATCTAACGTAAAAATCTTAGCGGATATTCATGTAAAACATGCTACCCCTTTGGGGGATTTTTCGATGGAAGAGTCTGCAGCGAACGTGATAAATCGTGAGGGAGCAACTGCAATTATTTTATCTGGTAGGGCAACTGGAAGACTTATTGATAAAAATAAATTGAAGAATTTTGTCCATTCTACTAAGATTAAGCCAATATTAGGAAGTGGATTGACGATAAAAAACCTACCAGATATTTTTCCTTATATTTCTGGAGCAATTGTTGGTTCTTCGATTAAGGTTACAGATATTTCTTCTCCTATTGATATGGGAAAAGCCAAAGCACTAGCGCAAGAATGGAAACATCACCGACAATCAGAGAAAGGGGACAAGCTGTGATCAAGGAGTTGGGATTCAAAGACTATCCAAAGATTCAAGCATTATGGGAGATGGTAGGATTATCATGTAGACCAGACGGAAGAGATCATCCTGATAGAATCCGTTTGCAAATTAAAAGGAAAAATATCTTTTTTTTGGGGAAATTATATGAGGATGACCTTCTAGGGGTTATTATGGTTTCCCATGATGGACGAAAGGGGTGGATCAACCGTTTGGCTGTGCATCCAGATCATCGTCAAAAAGGAATTGCACAGGAACTGCTTGAAGTAGCAGAAAATCAGTTATTCCAAAATGAAGGTATTGAAGTATGCTCTGCACTAATATTTGATGATAATAATGCAAGTATATCACTTTTTGAGAAGGTTGGGTATGAATTATGGGATGATGTTAGATATTATTCGAAAAGAAAAAGACTAGAGGCTTGAGATTCTAGTGTAAATAGGCTAAGAGGATTATTCCTTTGAGGGTAATTGTTGATAAGAGTCTTTGTAAAAATTGCAACTATTGTAAAGTGGCTATTGCATGCTCTGGCGAAGAAACCTGTATAGCTTGTGGTTCTTGTGTTGATGCATGTCCATACTCTGCGAGAAAGCTTATTGAAAATGGAAGGGAGGCTATAAATGTTGGATGTACAATTAATGGACAATACATAGATGTTCAGAGTCATCAGAGTGTACTCCAAGTATTAGAGTCATTTGGCTATCAAATTACATCTTTTCCAGAAAAAGATTCGATTTTTGCTCCTTGTCGAACAGGAGGATGTTATTCATGTGCAGTTCAAATTGATGGTGAGTTGAGGCCATCTTGTAACACACCAATCCGTGAGGGGATGGTTATAAATACTCAAGTTGAGACTCAAATTCCCAAACGTATTGTTTCTGGGTTTCAGGGTCACCATGTTGGTGGAGTGGGAACCCCTAAGAATCTAAGTTCCCGAAGTCCTTTGGGCTATCTAGAGGTTGCCTGTTTTGCTTCAGGTTGCCTCTATCGGTGTTCTACTTGCCAAAATTGGCGAGTAACCTATATGTCTCATATGAAACCCCTCAATCCAAATGAAGCTGCATCCAGACTTACCATTGAGAGAAAACACTGTCAAGTCGATCGTATGGCTATTAGTGGTGGAGAATCAACTTTAAATCGGAAATGGCTTATTAAATTTGTTGAATACCTGAAAAAACTCAATCCCGATAGCGATGCTCGAATTCATATTGACACAAATGCTGCCATTCTTACTACCGACTACATTGACGAATTAGTTGAAGCTGGAATGACAGATATAGGACCAGACTTGAAAGGTTTACAATTGAAAACATTTATGAACATTATATGTCAAAAATCGCCACCTCTCGCTAAAAAATACTTGAAAACTAGTTGGGATGCTGTTAAGTATATATTGGACGAGTATTATGATAGAGTCTTTATGGGGGTAGGAATACCATTTAATAGAACCTTTATGAGTCTAGATGAAATCAGTGAAATCGGATTTAAACTTGCTAAATGGGATCCAACATTACAAGTAACAGTTCTAGATTATCGTCCAGAATTTAGGGCTCAGACTCTTCATCGTCCAACTTATGACGAAATGTTACAAGTGAAGACCACTTTGGAAAACTCTGGACTGAAAAAAGTTATGTGCCAAACTTCAGGTGGCTATATTCGCTAAATAATTGCTAAAAAGTTTCTGGTTTATGCCAATGATCTTTCAAGAAACAGTTATAACCTTTGATACATTAGTAATAGCTCTAATTCTCACGAGTTTTGCAGGTTTTGCTACCACAATTGGCGCGGCATTTGCTTTTATAACTAAAAAACCTTCTATTCGTCTTCTCGCTTTAGGGTTGGGTTTCTCTGGTGGAGTGATGTTAGCTGTTTCATTTGTTGAACTACTACCTAGTGCTATTGATGAGTTCTCCAACGAAGGATTAATAGAAAGCGATGCGTTTCTTTGGGCAAATATTTGGTTTTTTGTAGGAATTTTTACTATTTTTGCGATTGATTTTCTCATCCCACATTTCTATAAAGAAGAAGACAGCAGCCATACCCATTCTTATGATTTACCATTCGAAAATGATAAGCTCTCTATCTCTAAAGGAGAGATTCATAAAATCGGGATATTATCCGCATTAGGTATAGCCGTACATAACTTTCCTGAAGGATTGGTTACATTTACAAGTACTCTACAATCTGTAGAGCTTGGTATTGTCCTTACTATTGCTGTAGGTCTTCATAATATCCCTGAAGGCCTTTCTGTCAGTATACCCATAGTAACAGCAACTGGTGACAAGTGGTATGCTTTTCGATTAGGATTACTCTCTGGTCTTGCAGAGCCCGTGGGTGCTTTTGTAGCTGCTATTCTATTGTTTCCATTCTTATCTCCAGCTGTTGTTGGAGCATCGCTAGCTTTTGTTGCAGGAATTATGGTCTTCATCTCTTTTGACGAGTTATTACCCGCTGCTAAAAACGCAGACGAGTCCCATCTGATTTCACTTGGGATTATTGCAGGAATGATAATAATGGTGTTAACCCTCTGGTTATTCACATAAGACTTAAGATCAGGTTGAAGTACTTTATTAGAATCATGTAGAAGCAGGAAGACGTGAAAATGTCACTCTTAACAAGTAATATTGTTATTTTGTTCATAATGATTATTTATGGAGTGATGAGCGGAGGGTCAGCCATTATCCTTAAGATTGGAATTTTCAGGGCAGGAGGCATTGAAATTAATAATTTTATTCGTGATATTGGCCCAGCAGCTTGGCGTTTAATAACTACACCTGTTTGGATGTTGGGTGGAATTGCTGCAATTATTGGATTTGTAATATATACCATAGCTCTAAATACTTATGATGTATCTGTTGTTAAACCTTTAGTTAATACAAATTTGTTATTTACATTTGGACTTGCTTATTTAGTGTTTAATGAAAAGTTAACCAGAATAGAATGGTTCGGTATTGGGATCCTGACAGCTGGCCTCCTTTTCGTTGCTTTTTCTCCAAACATAGTTTCAGAAGATATCATGAATATTCCTCTTTTATTGGGCATCCTACCTCTGACTATCGTCTTAATGGTTACAATGGTCTTTATTATGTTTGTATCCAAGCGAGGTCATGCAGAATTCGTTTTTCCTATTTTTGCTGGAACTTTTTATGGATTAGGAACCCTGTTCACAAAAAGTCTTCTGATTGCATTAAACCAAATGAATACTGGGGATTCGATAATATTAGGGCTCTTCCTATACTCAGTTTGCATGTTAATACTAACATATTTTTTCGCAATTATTGCACAAATGCTTGCTTTTGAACGAGGGAGATTATCAATTGTTTCACCGATAACTAATGCACTGTCAGTTATTATCTCTTTCATTGGGGCTTATTTTGTTTTTTATGAGAACCTCATTCCTTTGATTGGAGACCAATTTCTTTTTCAATCGTTATTTAAAATCATTGGTTTACTTGGCATCTTAGCAGCACTCATAATCTTACGCCGAGAAATCACTCCTCTACCGAGGTCTGATGGAGTAAACTAGATGATTTTTTATGAAGACAGGTTGGAATTTTTCCTCGCTTGGCTAAGTTGAATTAATAGGGTACTGATAACAATCAAGAATAATCCGATCCATTCTTTTAGAATAGGCATTTCCCCCAAGAAAATGATTGAGAGAATGACAATCTGGGGAAGCATTGTGCTATTGATAATTGTCATATCCATTGCCCTAAGTCTCTGCATGGCCTTATTCCAAATAGTAAAAGCAAGAGCAGTGTTAACTACGGCAAGCCAGATAATATAGAGAATGGAGAGAGTTGATAAAGAAAAAATTATTTGAATCCCATCAATGGCGATTCCACATATTAACATAATGATTGAACCAATCGCCATACTTACCCCAGCCACAATAAGCGGTGAAGCTGTTTCAGTTCGATTGATAGCCCTTCCTAAGATTGAAGAGAAAGCATTAGCTGATATTAATAAACAGAGAACTAAGATTCCAAGGAGCTCAATTGTAAGGTTGATGGGAAAAAAGTAGAACACTACCCCAATGACTGTTATCAAAAAGAGAAATATCTGCATTGAAGATGGAACCTCTTTTAATATTCCAATAGAAAGAAAAATCACAACAATTGGTGTAAGATTCAAAGCAAACGAAACAGTAATGGCTGGAAGAAGATTTAGCGCAATGAATTGGCCTCCCTGTGTAACGGTAATAAATATACAGCCATATAGTCCAATTAAAACCCACCAATGCTTTGTTTGAGTTGTTAGTGACTTCCGATTTTCCTTATTGGAAAAAATTAACACAAACAAAACTACTGCTCCCAGGAGATACCTTAATCCTGCAAAAATTAACGGAGGCATCTCCTCAAGTCCAAATTTAATGATCACCCAGGAGGAAGACCAGAGAATCGTGACAAAAAAGGCTTGAGCTATAGCAATAAGATGGTCTTTAGAAAAATGTCGCGATAAGATTTCTTTTAATACCACTTTTTCATCCCAATTTGTTGATAAAATTGAAGAAGAATATACTTATTCCCGTCACACGACGGATGAATATAAATTGATTCAAACTAACCTTCAAATTAGTTCCAAAGATTATTATTTATGTGAATTGACTAAAAGAATCCCTGTAAAAGTAACAATTGTTACAATCAGGCTACCTGAGGGTTACGGATTTATCGAGGCCCTAGAGGGGGGTGAAAAAACAATTCAAACATATGTTGACAGTGTTAAAGCATCTGGGAGTGTTCGTGACTTTGAAGTGACTTCCTCGTCTCCTACTATTTATTTCACACGTTCAGAACATGATTTGGATTACCCTTCCATTTATGAAACCATCTTAGAGAGTGGTAGTATGTCACTTCTGCCAATTATCATTGTTAAAGGTGTTCAATATCATACAGTCTATTCCCCTTCTCGTGAGGCCCTCAAAGCCCTATTGGATACCCTGAAATTACGATTTACAACCGTCAAAATTGTATCACTTACTTCAACACCTTTTAAATCAAAAGGAACACTTCTTACACCTAAACAACTAGAAGCCTTCGAACTAGCATTCAAGAAAGGGTATTATGAGATCCCTCGACGGTCAAAAATAACTATTGAAAGCTTAGCTCGAGACATCGGCATTAAACGTGTAGCGATGCAGGAAAGATTAAGGCGAGCAGAGCAACGAATATTGTCAGATTATGCCAATAGAAATCTACAGTGAATTTTTTTCAATCAACTTTGATCTGAGAAAGTGTAATCCTTCTGTAAGATGTTTATGCTTTAAATCAAAGACCTGAGAAAATTCTATCCATTCTAGTTGATTGCTTTCCCACTCATCATTCCCATAGAGTGACTGCTGGGAAACATCTTCTCTTGTCTCAACCTCGATTATCAAGCATGTTCCCAATTTTGAAGCTTCTCTGACCATTGCTATGATAAAAAAGGATTCTGGATTGACATCAATTTGTATTTCCTCTTTAAGTTCCCGTAAACACGCTTCTAAAAGCGATTTTTTACTATCGCTTTCTTCAAAAATTCCTCCTGGTATTGCCTTATAACCTGGTTTATACTCAGATGTGTGTGCTCTTTCTCCTATCAACAAATAAGAATATGTTGGATCTGTTATTATTGCTTGAAATCCTAATCCTCCAAATTTTGGAACCTCAAGATTTTTCTTCAAAAAAACTTGAATGCACGAGAATCGTATAGTCCAAGTATTTAACTTCAGTATATTTTTTTCAAAGGAGAAATCGTTTAAAATTAAAATTTGTCCATCGTACAAATGAGGGTGTGTTTTACACATTGCATTCCAGATTTGTTGTCGTTGTTCCTCAAATAAGGGAGAAAATTTAAAGGTTTTATTTGGATCAAAAGTCCATATAACCGATGAAAGTGGAATCCGACCTTCCCACAAGATTTCTTCATAATTACCCATACGTTGCATTCATCTGGATACTCGTTTTATTTTTTATGTTAAAATGAGAGGATTAAAAGCACTAAATTTCAGGATTTATTCCACTATCTAACGTTATTTATAAATGAATGATCATCCTTTATCCAGATTAGAAATTCTTGAGGAACACAAAAGATGTCAAAATTTTGTACAAAATGTGGTGGGAGGATCGCAGAGGATTCTCTCTTCTGTGAATATTGCGGAAACAAAGTGAAAACTTCAGTACCTACTCAACCATTATTTGCTAAGGAATCCCAACCTCCTAAAAAACCAGTTTTCAGTTCATACAACCAAACTTCACCCCCACCCAGCTATACTAGTTCTTACAGACCCTATCATAGATCTTCAACCAACTGGGCAAAATGGGTATTCATTGGAGTCTTCTTTGTTGTGATTGTGGGATTTGCGGCTGTTATTTTGATAGGACTAGCTTTTCTACCATTTTCCTTCAATGTCTTTAACCAATATGAATATATCGGCGATCTTAACGAATATATTGGGGAGAACTTAACTAATAATTCAGCCTACATTGACCTAGAAGTTGATAATTCCATAGGAGCAGTGAATATTGATATTGTAGAGAATATAAAATTTTTCGAAGCTCAAATTCATGTCTACGCACGTGAAGGTTACCATCTTTATGAGGCCAACACTATTGAATACGAAGAATATAATAATCATTATTTTATAACTTTTGATTCATCTTCTGACTCAGATTGGGAGAATCCATATTTATATGAGCTAGATATTTTGATATCTAATCGTGCAACCACAGAATTGAATATAGAAGTCTCAACAGGGGCAATTTCAGTCGGTGCTTATCAAACGAATATTTCCTCTCTATATTTAGACACAAGTACTGGAAGCATCACTGTTGATTTTTCCGAAGTGTACTTTTCAGCATCACAAGATTTCACTCTCCATACGTCTACAGGATCAATTACAGCGGATTTTTTCGAATTGATGTACTACTCTAGTGAAGTAGAATGGATGATCGATACTTCAACTGGATCAATTTCCGTTGATCTCTTTCAAGAATCAATAGACAATAATACACTAATCTATTATAACGCGGGTACCTCAACTGGTAGTATCGATTTTCATTACGCGCTTAATTCATCTATAGGACTTCAAATCTATGCTGATGTATCAACAGGTACTATTAACACTCCTGATTATTCAACGGATGATGAATATACTTATAAAAGTGAAAATTACGATTCTGCCTCCATGAAAATCTATGTTTTCTTGGACACTTCGACAGGAAGCATACATATTCTGTAAATCTCTCTGTATTTCCTTAAAATACCTCCATTTTCGCTTTTTTTCTTTTTTTAACAATTTAGGATAAGTTTTCTAAAAATGAGTTTTTTCGCTTGGAAACCATTTTTTATGATGATGGAAGACTAAGGACATACAGAATTTTCGTAAGAAAAGTGTCTAGGTGATAATTTTTGACCATCACTCAAGATTTAATTGATGATTCGTTAACAAAGTTATTGACTGATCCTTTAATTGTTTTTGGAATATATATAATACAAGTTTTGTTTATTATTTTTTGTCTATGGATTATATGGGGATTTCTCCTTAATCGTGTGAAATCAAACATCTCTCCTGAGCTATATAACGCGTTAAGGACGTTAGGTCGTGCAACTCTTCTTCTTTTAGGATTGTTCTGGATCGCAGGTGAAGAACTATTCATTGGGGCAGCGGCTTTACTTGGGACAGCTATCGGTTTTGCTTCATCGACTACTATTGGGAATTTCATTAGTGGGTTGTACCTTCTTGTTACTAACCCATTCAATGTTGGAGATTATATAATGCTCCCTGATTTGAAGGTTGAAGGAATTGTTGAAGAAATATCAATAAATTATACTAAAATCATCACTCCTCAAGGGGTACAGGTGAGTATTAACAACCAGAAGATGTTGGGGACAACTATTCATAATACCAGCATAATGGTTCCTGTAGAAGCAGTTAATAAAGGGAAGATCACCTGGCGCGACAAAGAAGGGGATAAATTTGATAATATTGGTGATGTGGTTGATATTTTAAGAGGGATTCGTGCTAAATATGCTGATAAAGAGCAGGAGTATTATCTTTACCCTCTTATTTACAATGTCAATCCCGACAAATACAAACACTCTCTTACAAAGGGAGTGCTGAATGAAGCGGCACAAAAATTCAGTGGTAGAACTGTAGAGCAAATTACTTGGTTTTTGAATGATAGATCTTACAATCAATCAAGTTATCAAATCAATTTGATTGTAATAAATCCATATTCTATTTTTGATTTAACAAGTGACATTTTGGGATTTTTGGAAGAAAAAATAGAAGAAGTTCATAAAGGCCAGTAAAAATATTCACATCGACTTAATATTACTTCAAAGTGGAACTTATGTATGAAATGGAAATCTCTATTCTCTTTTATGGCACCCTTGCGGGATTAGCAACTCTTTTTGGTATTTATGTGATACGAAGAAACCAAGAATGGGGTCTCAAAAACTCTCACTATGTCAATTCATTTGCAGCTGGATTAATCTTAGCATTAGTGTTTTTTCATTTAATGCCAGAAGCAGTTGAACTCTCTGAATTAGCATTCTATCCAGCACTTTTCGTCGGATTCTTTGCCTTTTATCTGTTAGAGAATTTTATTGTGATCCATTCTGGGAGTGAAATCCATTATTGTCTCGATGAGGATGACGATGATTCAGGAACACACCATACATCAAGAATAGGAGTAATGGCCTTTTCTGGTCTAGCTTTTCATTCGTTAATTGATGGAATAATCATTGGTGTGGGCTTTGAACTAAGTGTAGAAATAGGTTTTTTAGCTGCAATGGCTGTGATTCTTCACGAGATGCCAGAAGGGGTAACTTCTTTTGCTATCATAAATGAAGTAATGCCAGATAAATCGAAAATTTTATCTGTGATTGTAGCTATTGCAACCCCGTTTGGAGCGTTATTTTCATTGTTATTTATAGGTGTTATGTCAGAATCCATGATTGGAATCCTCTTAGCATTGGCAGCTGGAACATTCATCTATGTAGCGGCCTCGGATTTAATTCCCCAAACTCACGAAAAGAATAATCTACAGAATCTAATTTTCTTCATAATAGGAGCACTACTTATCTATGTTATGTCATTGTTCTTTCATTCTTGACTGTTTTAACGGTATAATATTAGAATTAAAAGTATGGGGGAACTTATTATAAAAATCGGTGTGATCTCAGATATACATTCTAATTATCATGCTTTGACAAATGTCTTGAATTTTCTAGAGGGAAAGATAGATAATTTGATCTGTGGTGGTGATTTTGTTGGTTACGGCCCTCAACCACAAGAAAGTATCAATGCTTTTCTTGATTATCCTTTTCCTATTTACCTCTGTCTTGGAAATCATGATCTAGGAGTACGTTACAAATATAGTTGTCGTAAACAAAACCCCCTGAAATTAGATCATAAGATCTTAAAAACGTTTAATTTTCGTGAAACCGCGTCAGAAATGTTAGAGCGAAACGCCAAGGAAATTAAAAAAGAACACTTTGATTTCCTTTTAAATCTTCCATTTAAACAAATATTCCAGATAGATCAAACAAAGTTCTACCTCACTCATGGGACACCATCAGTACGTAGAACCGAAAATGTTGGTAAATATCTACTACCTCCTCCTCTTCAACACCCTGAAGTAACAACGTCTCGCTTAAAAAATGATAAAAAGGCAGAAGAAGCAGAAATAATTGTTGTTGGACATACTCATAGGCGATTTTTGATTAAACGAGATAAATTTTCTTCTTGGTCTCTTATTGATGATATTCTTAACAACAAACCTACTAAATTTCCATTAAAGTTTACATTTCATAAAGATAGGATTATATTCAACCCTGGTTCAGTAGGACAGCCTCGTGATGGTACTGGAAATGCTTCATTTTGTATTCTTGATCTTGATGGAAAAACAATTGAGTTCAACGATCTAGAATATCAAATGGAAGACTTTTATAAACTTACAAAGAGAAAAGGTGTTCCGGAAGTACAAAATTCGAGTTTTTGGGCAAATAAGTTAGGACATTTTTCAAAAAGAAATCGTTCTTAAAAAAACGTAAAATGAGGATCGAAACAGTCAGATTTTTGAAAAATAGCGAGGTCATTCGTTGCATGTATTAAAACATTTGTTTAACTATGTATTGCAACGAAAATCGTTAGCTATAGCAGTAATAATCTTTATTTTCATTGCACAAATCGCAGAATTAAGTATTCCAATACTAGTTGGAGTCACCATAGATCAGATTCTTCTAGCATTAGCAGAAGAACGATTTGAAGTAATTATTGTTGTAACAGGTGTCATACTAATTATTGTTGCGAGTGTTATTCGTGGGTTGTCCTATTTTCTAGGTAGATGGATTGGTTATCTTCAAGGGGAAAAAATAATCTATGATATTAGGAAGGATTTATTTATCAAATATGAGACTTCTAGTCTGACTTTTTTTGACGAACATCACACAGGAGATCTCATGGCGCGAGCAACAACAGATTTAGAACCAATCTCTGAATTCTTGGTTTGGGGGGAACGCATTCTACTACAGGCATCTTTAACTTATACAGGGATATATTTGGTTTTATTCATGATAGATTTTCGCCTTTTCATTTTGATAGGGATTGTAACTCCAGTTTTATTCATTCTATCTTATTTTGTTTCCACAAAACTCGGTCCTCTATACTTTGACATAAGAGAACAATATGGAAAATTAACCACAGTTATCCAAGAGAATATTTCTGGTATACAGATTGTCAAAGCCTTCAATGCTGAGGAAAGGGAGAAAAAAAAGTTTGATCAAGAGAATTTTGCTTACTTTAATTTACGCGCTTATGCATTTAAGATCAGATCGATCTTTCTACCGATGATACTTTTCGTAGTCAATCTTTTAATCACAATTCTGATTTTCGCTGGAGGTTATCAAGTAATTCAAGGTGAAATTAGTCCTGGTTTATTGATTACTCTCTTCACTTATTTTACGATGCTAGCGATGCCAACGAGATTTTTAGCTTTTTCACTCATAATGTATCAACGAGTGTCAGCAGCAGGAGATAGAGTTTTCACGTTGTTAGAGTCTCCAACTCACCTTCCAGAAGTTCCTAAAGCCGTAAAAATGCTGAAAATAACCCCAACGATCATTTTTGAGAATATTTCTTTTTCTTATGACACAAAGGAGACACTATCTGATATTTCTCTTACGATTAATTCTGGAGAGAAAGTAGCTATCCTTGGTCCTACTGGATCAGGAAAGAGTACAATCATTTCGCTAATTCCTCGATTTTACGATCCAACTAAAGGTAGGTTATTGATACAAACTGGTGAATCCACCCATGATTTACGTGACATGGATCTCAAAGACTGGCGACAGAAAGTTGGGTATGTTCATCAGGAACCCTTTCTTTTTGGAAGGACTATCGCAGAAAATATTGCCTTTGGAGTACCAGAAACGACAAATGAAGAGATAAATGAGGTTGTTAGAATAACACAGCTTGCAGATTTTGTTAATAGTCTTCCTGATGGATTAGAGACAATTATTGGAGAGCGAGGAGTCACTCTCTCTGGGGGGCAGAAACAACGGGTAGCTATTGCACGAATGTTATTGAGAAAATGTCCTATCATGATCCTAGATGATGCAACGTCATCATTAGACATATCTACAGAAGATAATTTTCAAAAGGCTTTTGAACAATATTTAGACAGATCCCAGAGCAAACAGACTGTGATATTCATCACTCAAAGACTTAGTACATTAAAAATGGTTGATCGAATAATAATCTTGAGCCGTGGTCAAATTATTGAACAAGGAACTCATAATGAACTATTAGAGAGAGGCCAAATTTATCCCCTACTTTGGAAAACCCAAGAAGCAGGTCTAGTAGACATTAAACTAGCATTGGAAAAAATAATCCAAGAGAGGAGTTGATTTGAGATGAGTGACAAAGAAGATAGACGTGATCTGCTTGAACATGATTATTCAGATTGGGAATTGTTCAAGAGATTGATGGGTTATACTAGACCTCATATGTTTATTTTCTCTACCGCTTTAGTCGCGATGTTTCTATCAACGGTTCTTACTGTCATCCAACCATTGATTCTGGCAGTGGCAATTGATGATTACATTTTGGTTGGAGAAATTGAAGGGTTAGGTTTCGTTACAACAATATACTTTGTAGTTACAGTTATATCATTCCTACTGAATGTTATTGCTAGCTATTTCACAACTATTACTGGAATCCGCATTATCACACAAATCAGACAAGAAGCTTTCTATCAGCTTCAGGATTTAAGCATGGATTTTTACGATAGAGAAGCTACTGGAAGAATTGTCTCAAGAGTCACAAATGATGTCGAACGACTACTTAATCTGTTATCAACTGGAATAATCGATGCTATTGTCAATACAATGTTCATAGGTTTGCTATTTTTTATTTTAATATACTTAGATTTGCGATTGACAGTAGCAGTTCTAATTATCTTCCCAATATTAGCTATTTTTACTGTATATTTCAGAGTTAAGGCACGGGAAGCATGGCAGCGAACTAGGAGAACAATCGCAAAAGTTACTGGCTACTATCAAGAAGCAATCTCGGGTATCGAAGTATCAAAAGCATTTGCAGCGGAAGATTTTATGACAAATGAATTTGATATCTTAAATTTAGAAAACTACCAAGCACGGATCAAGGCTCTTATCTTATTCGCAATCATGTTTCCAGTTATGGATATGATTCTAGCGTTAGGAACAGCTTTAGTATTAACTATTGGCGGAATATCAATTGGAACTGAAACAATGACGGTGGGGGTACTTGTTGCATTTCTTTCTTATTTAGGCAGAATATCTCAACCTATCATGATTCTTTCAAACTTTTATAATAATTTGTTATCCTCAATGGCAGCTACTGAACGAATATTTGATATCTTGGACAGGAAACCAAGTGTTATTCCCCTAGATAATAAAAATTTAACAAATGTAAAAGGATTGATTGAATTTCGTAACCTGAACTTCTCCTATTCAGATGATACAGGGCCAGTAATTATTGACTTTGATTTAACTATCCCTCCTAACTCGTCAATTGCCCTAGTAGGCCACACCGGTGCTGGGAAAACCACTATTACGAACCTTTTATGTCGATTTTATGATTTTAAAAATGGGAAAGCCTTATTGGACGGAACAGATATTCGTGAAGTTGATTTGCAAAATTATCGTCAATGGCTTTCGATTATCCCACAAGATTCATTTCTCTTTTCAGGTACTATAAGAGAAAACCTCCTCTATGGAAAAGCTGATGCGACAGAGGAAGAGATCGAACAAATCCTCCTTAGAGTGGGTGCATTTGATTTTGTAATGAGTAAAGGACTGGACTCCCAAGTAGGGGAGAGAGGTTCACGATTATCCATGGGAGAACGACAGCTCATATGCTTTGCTCGTGCAATCCTCTCTGATCCCAAGATCCTTTTATTAGATGAAGCTACATCATCAGTTGATGCCCACACTGAACTTGTTATTCAACAAAGCATGCATCATATCATTGATAATCGAACTGCAATAATTATTGCTCATCGTTTAAGCACTGTTCGGTCTGCTGATAGGATAATTGTATTAGATCAGGGAAAGATCAAAGAAGATGGAACTTTTCAAGAATTACTTGATAAAAAGGGCATCTTTGCTAATTTATACGAAAAACAATTCGCTGGACAAGAAATTTAGAGAAATGATAGTAGTAACGGATCAGATTTAGCTATTTCGTCTATATCGAATGTTTTTATAAATGAAAAAAGGTTTAGCAAGACGTTTCTATTAAACTTGAATACACATTCTCAATAAGCCTATAAAGCATCTCTTAAAAACTGAGAGACTGAGACCTAAGATATACTCATAAGCTAATGAAAATCTACAAATAATTGGAGATTTCATAGTTTCAATCAAACAAAGAACTTTTAGGATGAAATTTTATGAAACGTTATAAAATGATGTTTTTCTTATTTCTATTGTTAATTTTTGTAGTACAATCCCCATTAAGTCCGATGATGGCGGAAAGTCAAACATCTGGCACCTTCTACGGATTTGATTGGGAATATGGTGAAGAAAAGAGAAATTTCACCAAATCTGTTGAATTCGCTGACTCATTTTCCGAAAGTGAGGAACGAACAGTCACACGATCTTATACAAGGAATGCTCATATCCGCACAGGATTGGAGACACAGGATATCTTTTGGGAACGTTGGACGAATCGGTCAAAAGCAGCCCCTAGTTCAACGTGGGAATTACCGGGTTCTCCCCAAAATTGGTTGGGATATCGCGCTGATGGCTATTTAACCAATGCTTCGGGCCCTGGAGGAGCTTGGTACCGCTATGCTGGAATTACCATTCATCATTGGCCTAATAATTCTCAAGCATTGAATATTTCTTGGTTTGGTCGTCAAATCGATGTTGGTTTAGCTGATTCGAGCGATCATTGGTGGACACCAGAGCCCACATGGTGGGTTTCATATGTTAATTCGACTTTTGTAAGGAATGAAACAATACCGATGAAGGATTGGTTAGGTACTATTCATGATTATGTAGACATAGCTATATATCATATTACTTATTCTTATGATGGAGAAACACCATCAGATCCAAGTGATGACGAAATAATCTTCGAAGAACTATTGATTCCCCGCTTTCTCTTAGTCAGGGTCGAAACAAAAGTAGCCGAAGTTAGTGTCAATGAAACAGTTGAAGTAGCAGCATCTTTATCTGGACAATTCAACTTCTCGGGAACATGGGAAGAAAATTTATTTGGACAACATGTATC
>CP070695.1:3092353-3108842 GCA_020353515.1 Candidatus Heimdallarchaeota archaeon | reverse complement strand
GTAATTTTCCACTTCGTCTCAATTCACTGGCCTCCTTCCATACACTTTGAAATATATCGTGTTGAAACTCTATTTCTTCGCTTTGGACAGGTAGAGGGTCAAAAGAATCGGTTTTTAACATCAACTTTCTAAATTGGGCTAAAATGGCATTTTTTTCTTTTACATTGGGGTCATTCAAAGCTTCCTCTAAGACTTGGACTTTTTTCCTTTCTCCTATATTGAGACGGCTTAACCGAGTTTCCATAATACCATAAGCATACTTTTCTTCGAAGGGACCACTTCCGATGAGTATCAATTTTTTAACAGATGAAGAATGACGGGCAGCAAAAATGAAGCTCAGCCACGCTCCCCACGAATGACCGATCAAAGTTATTGGGAGGTGAGCATGCATTTTCAAGAGGGTCTGCAATTCTTGAATCTGCTCTTCGATGGTTCCAAATGATTGAAAAGGTTCTAAGATTCCCCAAACAGAAGATAATTCTCTCGCAACAGGCGCCATTTCTCCTTGGGCCCCAGGACCTCCGTGTATAACTGCAATAGTAAATGGCGCCTTTCCATATTTCCTTGGATTTTCCATCTTTGATCTCCTTTATAATTAACCTTTTCACTTCTTTAAATGTCTTGTGAAGGCAAGGAATATTATGGCGCTGATTATTGCAATTAATGCAAAAATGATCGTCATACTTAAGTCTACATCAAAGCCTTTAAAATTCATAACGACAATCATTCCTCCAATTGCTAAAGCCATAACTATTATAAAAATTAAGAATGATGGCACTAAAACATATCCAAATGATTGTTTCTTTCTTAGCAATAAACCTGAAATTACAAAACCTGGTAAAGCGAGGGCAATGTCTAAAACGTGAATAGGTTGTGTTATTAATCCAGATTCTTTTACACTTTCTGGCACCTTACCATTAATTAGTGCAGGTATAACCTCACTCAACCATAAAAAATAGAAAAGCACTGCCACTATAAATAAGAATATAGTAGGCATTTTTATTGGTGTCTTGTCTTCAAACCAATTTTTAATGGTTTCAGCATCTATAGACATGAGGAAACCAATTAATAAATAAAATGACAAACCTAGTATTCCGCAATAAACTAAAAATAATGCGTTGAAATGAACTCCAAAACAATAAACTGTATACGAATAGGTTGAATAAATCATTGCCCCAACCCAAACAAATTGCCAGAATTTTGATTCTCTTCTTATCAAAAGGATTGCAACCAACAAAATCGGCACCAACACGAAGAGATTTATGATATCTTGTCCAACACCTTGAGCAGCATATTCAGGTACCTCTTTTGAGTAAATATCTTCAACGAGTATCCCAATAACGCTTGATATAGCGATCAATACAACTAAAGGCAAAGTTAGAATTACCATCTTTTTAAAACCAAAACTTTGTCCCATATTCATTTCCCCTTTTAATTTTTAATATTATACATAGGAGACTGGCTAACAGCCTTATATTATTTTTTACTCCTCACCTTCAAGCCCTAGCCTTGGCTAAACGCTCCATTCAATGATATCCATGCCCTGTTCTATTCAGCTTCCATAAACTCTTTGGGATACTGAACAGTTCCTCCCTTACCTTTCAAAGAATTCTCAACGAGTTCAATTGCCATAAATGCTTCATCCGGCACCTCAAATGGGCACTTTATACCCCATTTCGAAGCCTTTTCAAATCCAAATCTTGGGTAATATTCTTCGTGTCCCACAACGATGACGGAATCAAAACCAAGTTTCTTTGCAATTTCGAGTCCAGTATTTACCAATTCACTTCCAATTCCCTGTTTTTGAAGTTTTGGAACAACGGCCATCGGAGCAAGGGCAAGTGATTCGTGTTCATCTTCGCCAATTATCTTTATTTTAGAAAAGAGAATATGTCCCACAATTTCATCATCTAACTCAGCTACCAATGAAAGCTCAGGAACAAAGCACCCACCGACTCTGATTTTTTCGATCAGTTTGCTTTCATTCTCCTGACCGAATGCTTGCTTGGTGATCTCATAAACTTTTTTGTGGTCACTTTTTTGTTCCTGTCTTATTTTCATATTATTTTCCCCGAAATTAGTTCTAACCTCGGCCCAGTCTTCCTCAATATGATTTTATATTCTTTAAATCTTTCGTCCTATTGTGCAATCGCTTTGCTCATCATCTTAATTCTCAATTTCCCTCAGAATCCAAGAATTGCCTTCCTCTACACGCTCGGAACGCTTTATATTCTATAATTCCCTCACTATTCTAACTCCAACAACTTCACTTCGATAACTTGGTATACGAGAATCTCTGTGAGCCGAAGCACCATATCCTGCAAAATTCATACAACTCCCTCCTCGAAACATCTTGCTCCGGACTTTAATACCTTTTGGACTCCCTATTGGATCAATTAATTTATCTTTGACATAGTCACAATACCAATCTTCACACCACTCATATACATTTCCGTGCATATCGAAAAGTCCAAATTTATTTGGTTTTAGTTGTCCAACTGGATGGATCATTCTTCCTGTCTTTTTAATTTTAACCAACTTTTTTTCAAGAACTCCTTTTTCAGTATATACTTCCTGGGTAACTTCTGAGTTCTTAAAATGCCATATATAATCATCTTGATCTTCTTTTTTATGATCAAAATAGAACAGAGATTTACTTCCAGCTCTGCATGCATATTCCCATTCAGCTTCGGTGGGAAGACGATATTTGTATGATTTCTTTTCCTGATTAAATTCTATCCCATTCAATTTCTGTATGAATTCTTGACAATCATACCAAGAGATATTAACAACTGGAAAATCTTCTCTTTGGATATCACTTGGGTTATCGTCCATTATCGTTTCCCATTCATGTTGTGTCACAGGATACATACCCATATAATATGGCTTTGTGATATTTACTTCATGTACAGGTTCGGCTATGTCCTTTTGTCCCATTAAAAACCTTCCTGCAGGAATAAGTTTAAATTTCATACCAATACTATTTATTAAATCCGGCTCAACATTGATTTTATTAACAGAATTTTTCCTTTTATCGGGAGGCATTTTAATGGTCCTCCTCTATCTGAAGATCTAACCGCCAACCTTTTTCAGGCACATTCTATTCGGGCAAACAACCATTGTTATTATAGCTCCTCGCCTTTAAAGCCCGCCCTAAAAATCATTATTGTCCTTTGGGGATAAAGGTTTTGCTACTCCGTCCTTTGCCAGTGATGACTCACTTCTCTTATCATCATAATTCTATTTTCAAATTTAAATCCTTTTTACTTTGAATTTCTTTTAGCTGTTGTCTTAATTCCAACCAAAAAGGATGATCCTCTGAAAATGCTATCTCACGATACTGTTCCGTTAAATCTGGAAAATGCCTATTTAAAATGGATTGAATATTATACCAGTTTGGTGATTCCTCTGATTCAATTTGAAGTCTATAAATCCAAATGGTGTTTGAGAATGGTACCACGGCTTCAATCAGTGATTCTACATCGGTAATGAAAGGCATTACAGGGGAAATCAAAGTATAAGTGTCGATACCTACTTTTTTCAATTTTTCAAGAGCTTCTATTCTTTCCTTGTTCGGGGGTGCGCTTTTTTCAAACAGATTCCGAGTTTGTTCATTTTGAAAGGCGATTGAAATTCCCACAGAGGAAGCCGGCATTTTTGTATAAAGATCAATATCTCTTGTTACCAATCCCGATTTGGTTAGAATACAGACTGAGAAACCTCTTTTTTCGAATAATTCCAATAATTTTCCGGTCTGTTTAAAGGAACTCTCGGATGGCTGGTATGGATCGGTATCCACTCCTATATAGATGGTCTGAGGTTCTATTTTAGATAACGCTTGAGACAATCGTTCAATAAACTCCTCATGAATCATTATTTCTTTTTCCCAATCTGTTTCCGCTTCGTTTAATGCGTAACAATAATTGCAAAAATGTTCACAACCGATATACGGATCCATTTGATAATTGTACATCTCTAAATTGCAAGGATTAAGAATTTTGCGTTTGAAACACTTGCTTACTTTCATTTATTCATCTTCTCGTTTTCATAAGTTTACAACTACTAGTTCTTCTTTTTAATATTATATATTCGAATAGGGCATATAGCCTTCTTATCTATTCAATTAATTATTCTATTTTTTCTAGAACTTTTTGAAGCAAAACCTTACGCCGTTTTGAAATATTATCTTCTTTTGTTTTTCTATTTAATAATCTTTCACATCCTTTTGACGCATAATGAATTTCCTCGTCAGCATACTTATCTTCAAGATCATTTAATACCAGAAGAGTATAATAGAAAGGAAAGCGTCTCCATCTTCCTTTGCCATCTCGATGTTTTTTCAGAGCTTTTATTCCTAGATCAATAAAGTTTTCCGAATATTCAAGCCCACCCACAGTTAAATGGTGCCATAGAGCAACTGTACAATTCCCACAACAATATACTCCCTCAGTCCAGTGTTCAGATAATTTTTGTTCTATTCCTTCTCTTGCCTGTTTTAGTGCTTTATTTACTTCAGCTGAATGAACATCTAAAAGAATCAATGCTCGACAAGCTTCTTCTCCAAGAATATGACGAGTTGCAACATATGATCCAATTTTTTCTCCAGTAAAGAGAACAACACCTTCTTTTAGATCTTTTTCAGTTGGTGCAAACATATTTGCATATGAATTTGGTAATCCTTGACGATTCGCAATCCATTTTGCTACATTAACCTTTTCTGATTTTGGAATGGCCCGTCCAAAAAAATAGGCTTCGTTGACTGCATCAACTGTTTTTCCTAGACTCTGATTAAAGAGATATTTGGTCATTTATTATCCTCTCCCACTTCTCGATATAAAGGAATAAGCTTCTCGCCTCCTCAAGCCCCATCCCTAAAACCAATAACTCTTTACGAGGATAAAGGTTTTGCTACGGTGAAAAAAGGGTTTTTGAGTTTTTTGAAAACTCAATACATTTACTCAAAGCGGTAACACAAAAAAATTTATATGCTACTTGTCAGTTAGGTTTATCAGCTAAATTTTAATCCAGTTTAAGTGGGAGGTTTAACATGAGCGATAAGAAACAGAAAAAGAAATTAACCACAGCTTTTGGAATACCAGTTGGTGATGACCAGAACAGCCTTACTGCAGGGAAACGAGGCCCTGTTCTGATGCAGGATGTTCATCTGCTGGAGAAGTTAGGTCATTTCGATCGTGAGCGTATCCCTGAGCGTGTAGTGCACGCAAAGGGGGCCGGTGCGTATGGGTACTTTGAGGTTACCGCGGATGTTACAAAGTACACCAAGGCCAAGTTCCTTTCTGAGGTTGGTAAACGAACCGAGGTATTTGCCCGCTTCTCCACCGTGGGAGGAGAAAAGGGTTCAGCTGATGCCGAGCGTGATCCACGAGGATTTGCAGTGAAGTTCTATACCGAAGAAGGTAACTACGATTTTGTCGGAAATAATACACCAGTTTTCTTTATACGCGATCCATTAAAATTTCCAGACTTCATACACACACAGAAGCGAAACCCTGCTACCAATTGTAAGGATCCGGATATGTTCTGGGATTTCCTTTCCCTGACACCTGAATCAATTCACCAGGTAACCATTCTCTTTTCCGATCGTGGGATTCCAGCAACGTATCGAAACATGAATGGCTATAGCAGTCACACTTTTAAGTGGTACAACGAGAAAGGCGAATATTTTTGGGTGCAGTATCATTTTAAGACAGATCAGGGAATTAAAAATCTTACTCGACAGGAAGCAGCGATTATGCGCAGCAAAGACCCAGACCATGCCACAAGGGATCTCTATGATGCCATCGAGCGGGGAGATTACCCATCATGGACCTTACAGATGCAGATAATGAAACCTGAGGAAGCTAAAGATTACCGTTTTGATATCTTTGATATCACAAAAGTCTGGCCACATGGTGACTATCCACCGATCGAGGTGGGCAAACTGGTTTTGAACCGCAACCCTGAGAATTACTTTGCTGAGGTTGAGCAGGCTGCATTCTGCCCGGGGAATCTGGTACCTGGTATTGCCGCCTCACCTGATAAGATGTTACAAGCTCGTCTTTTTTCATATCACGATACCCATATCCATAGACTTGGACCGAACTATCACTTGATTCCGGTAAATGCTCCTAAAAATGCACCTGAGATGAGCTATCAACGCGATGGATTTATGCGTACCGATACTGGTGGAGGTAAAGGCCCAAATTTCTGGCCAAACAGCTTCGGGGGCCCAGAACCGGACATTTCTGCAAAGGAGCCTCCTTTCGAAATTTCTGGAGAGGCGGATCGTTTTCCGTATACATATCCCAACGATGATTTTGTTCAACCTGGGAATCTGTATCGTGATGTGATGACAGATCAGGACCGCGAGAATCTAATAGGTAATATCGTTGATCATCTAGGTGGAGCACAAAAGCGTATACAACTTCGACAGACAGCCCTCTTTTTCAAGGCAGACCCTGAATATGGCCGCAGAGTGGCTGAAGGACTCAAATTGGATAAAAAAGAAATCGAAAAATTGGCCAATATGGCACATGAGGAGCGTGTAAAAGCGACATCATAATTATATACTTTTTTTTCTTTGCTTCAAAGTTCGAAATGAAAGAATATGTACTGTAACGGTAATAGCAATCAAAATCAAAGGCGGCTCAGGGGTTCAGGATTGCCGATCATATTGCTTGTTGACAAGTTTGCATCCCCAATTATTAGGAGGATCATAAAAACACATTTTCTTTCCATCGCCTTTAGAGAATTTAACACATCCCCAACACTGGCTAAATAATCTAACCCCCTTTTCCTCTCTAATCTGCTCACAAATTTGTAAGGCAATATCTTCAGGTATGGATTTCATATATTTACACCCTTACCGCCTTAAATCACTTTACTAGTAAATTGGTTCATACACTAACAGGATATTATTATCACCCAATGTTTTGCTACTTAATAATTTTAATTTTATATTTGCATCGATATTCCTAAACATATTATGTGATTTACTGCCAACAATAATTGGATGCACTAAAATACTGATCTTTGTTACCAATCTTTTCTTTAATAAGATGTTTCCCAATGTGCTGCCTGTATCAACCAATATTGAACTTACATCATATTTTTCCGAGAGAAGATCAAGTGCTTTTTCGATGTCAACTTTTTTGTTACCAACAACATGATAATCATAATTCCTCTCCGTTAAATATTTAATGTACTGTTCAGGAGTTTCTCGTGATATCAGGATGATAACATCTTTACAAAATTCAAATCTTCTGACTTCATGTAGCAATCCCTGTAGAATTCCTTTTGTATCGATTATTACCCAATTAGGAAGATTTTTATCTCTTTCAGGTTTCTTAAAATCATTGCTTTCCTCTGGTGGTGCTTCACCATAAAGCTCAACACCTGTTTTAATAGTATTTGAGCCTATCAGGTTCGCATCCGCTTTATATTCACCAGCTATTTGATAATGTTGACCCATATCAATATCAAAGTGGGTTAATGAACCATCTAGACTTATTGAGTTGTGTAAAACGATTTCCATATTTTCATACCTCCAGCCTTTTTTGATTTCCGTTCACCGCTTTTTTTTAAGTAAACTGACTATAATCCATTTATGTTTATCCTCGCCATGTGGTGATCGTTTGGCAACTGTAACATTTGCCATTGTGGATACACTTGATGTCACCACAATTCTTGCATTTGTATTTTTTTTCTTCCATTTCTAAAAAATCCTGTATTCCATGTTCTTTTATATACTTGAGATTTTCAATGAAACTGTAATTGTAATTCTTCTGATAGCGTTTATCCAGCTTTGTAATTGATTCACATGGAAATTCCTTGCATTCAAAGCAGAATTCCACCTGGTTTTTTCTTACTTTCTCACATCTTTTTTTCACAAATGCACACATCTTACCACGTGGACGACATCCTTTACAATGTGTGATCCCACGCTTTTTCTCCAATCCCCTAGATAAAGCCAGATAACCTGAACATAAACCACAATTCATACCACAAGGCGCCACCAATTCAGCTTTCAATTTTTCCATAAACATAACCTCTTTTTCTTGGTACACTGGTTCTTATGTCCCATCCCTTAAAACCATTATCGTCCTTCGGACATAAAGGTTTTCCCACCCATCCTGCGCCGAAGCCATCCCTCTTCTACTCGGCACGTAGTAGACTACTCTACCAATTTTTCATTAAGTGGATATTTCGAAGTCCTTAAAAATATAGTAATCAAAATGGCCATCCTTATCGAGATCGACCTCTTCCCTTGTTGCCTGGTATAATTCAACAGTCAAGTTCGTTTCCAACAGCGTATCCCCGATTAAGGTCATTCTGTCCATTTCCCCCTCGGAAATAGTGATTGTAATATTACCAAAGGGTACAATTAAAGAGTAGTTACCATAACCATCTGTTTGATTTATTTTATGAGGAACACCATATTCATCAGTGACAGTAATGTTAACTCCCTCTGCAGAGGTGCTATTCTCATAAAGGATCTTACCCTTTAGTATTGCCCCATCAAAATATCTCAACATTATATTCCCTGAGTTGAGATTGAACCTATCACTAAGGTCTGAGATACCTTCTTTCGAGTTTTTCTTATCAATTGCATCTAGATACTCCATTGGTTGCCAACCTTCAGAGTGGTTTTCATAATCTTCTAAGGGATAAGGATTCCACATGGCAGTCCTAAAGATCACCTTGAAGTTTGTCAAGTTCCAGCATGGCTTAATTGGATAATGATAAAGATCCTCTGATAAGGCAGGAAGTCCATCTAGGTCCCCATTAGGTGAGATATCATCACCGGAGTATCCGAATCTTGCTTTACATATCATCGAGTCGTAATAGGCCTTTTTAAATTCTATTTCATAACTAACTATTGTTATGGATTGAAAATCCTTTACCTGGTTTACATTGATCTTATCTCCAGAAGATGTAAACACAAAAACTTCATAATAATCATCAAGGTTTCTTTTTGCTCCTTTAACAAGTGAATAAAAAATACCTGTATCCCGTGCAGATAATGCCAGTTCTCTGCTTTTAATATATAATAAAGTTGCATTATATTGATTCATCACTTCAATGGTGTCTTCTGGTGTCCCCACCAAAGCTCTTGAAACATTTACAACATCACTTTCTTTATTCCAATTTTTGATTGTCCACGGTTCCATAATTGTATCCCATAATCTGGCACTGGGTCCGTCAATTACCACTTCTCTTCCTGTATAACCCTGAATCTCATGTCCATAATCCCACCAACAGAGGATTTTATCCTCTTCATTTGTATTGTTTTTTATCCAATCCAAACAAAATTTTGTGGTCTCATCGAAGCGTGCTGTAAAATTCTGGCCGTTTTTTGTATAGGACACCCTATATTTTATCACCCAATCATGGACAGGTGAGTATTTTTCTTCCCATATCTCAAGTGTTGCATTGTATCTATTATCCAATTTTTGTGTATCTATCAATCTTTCGAATGGTTCGTTATAAAAGGATTTGAATTGGTATATATAATAATCATCTGGATCATCATTATAAATGATCATTTTTACTATGTTTCGTACCTTAGGAGAAAAATATGTAATCGACTTCGTTTTATTTCCTTCAGTCTTACGAATTTTAAATGAATTGAAGGTGCCACCAAGAACCTTTATATCTCCTTGTGATTCGACAATGTACCTGTAAGTATGATTATTTTGGGTTGTGAAATCCCATTTTTTGCCCTTGTAAAGAGGAAAATTAAAGGGTTTATCGGTCTCAGAAAAGGTGCCATTTTCAAAATCCTCCAATTTTATAGGATTGAGATCGTCTGCAGATACCCAACTTTTATCAAACATTGGATAAAGGTGGCCCCATATTTGATAGAATTTTTGGTCTTTATATGTAGTTATTTCTCTAACGAAAATACCAATATCACTCCCCTTGCTTAAGTCACCTTGATATGAGCTATTGTAAATCCAAGCATCTCCTACTTCCCACACCGGAACTTCTGCCTTTTCTATAAAAAAATTTCTAAAGTAGCCAAATCCAACAATCACTCCAATCAAAATGATGCTCACTAGAACGATAGCCAGAACCTTCTTTGAATAGCGCTTCTTATGATTCTTTATCAAATGATTGTTGATTGTAGAGTGGTCTCCATCTTCGTTGATATTCTTACCTCCAGCCTCACTTATATTCAGAAGTCGCCTCCTTAAGTCCCATCCCTTATACCATTATTGTCCTTCGAACATAAAGGTTTTGCCACTCCGTACCTCGCTTACGATGTCTCGCTTTGCTCGTCATCTTAAATCTCAAATTCCTTTGGAATCCGAGAATGGTTATCCCCTACCTACTTGGACTGGGCGAAGCTCAAATAATTATTGGGGTTGATGGATAATCCATATATTTTTTAAAATGTATATATTTGCACCCTATATGCCATGATCCTGTAAACAATTTCCCCTAATTTCTTCATGCAACGTTCATCGTCTAGAATCTTTTCAAAAACACCTTGGGTTAATAAAAAATAATCGTGGGCATCGAATAATGTCATGTAAGGAACCACAAGAAGCCTCAAGATTACATCTGGGCCATACTGATACATTTCGGCCTCAGCGCCATATCGATTTCCTTCTTCAAGTAATGAGCCGAAGGGGACAAATGCTGAGACAGCGAATGATGAGCCTTTACTACCGAACATTGCCTTATGACGAGCGATTTGTCCGTCCCATGTTCTTTCTTTTGTTATGAATCTACATTCAAATAATATGCGCTCGTATAATGGGGTAAAAGATCCTACAGTCTGATTTTTTATAATATATTGTCCGAAAGCTCCTTTTGGCATATCATCAACCAACCCCTTTACTTATATCGCCTCGCCTTTAAGCCCCATCCCTAAAACCATTATTGTCCTTAGGACATAAAGGTTTTGCCACTCCATCCTGCGCTGAAGCCATCCCCTACCTGCTCGGAGCGGGCGAGGAGCAACTCTTATATTGGACATTTATAATTGAATTCATTTGACCGATAATATGTTGTTATAATAGATCGAAAATATTCCTTTTACGTCCTCATATTCATTCTTGGGAAATCCGTACTTTTTAATGTTCCTTTTTTTACCCAAGAATCCCTTTGAAGGTGGTAATTCAAATTCAATTAAGGCATCGGTAAGTTGTTTTTTCAATCGTATTTGCTGTAGATCGTTCCTTGATAGAACTAGTGCATTTGGAAAATTTTGAAAGATATCTTGTCGTGTTAACAACTGGTCGACTTTTTGTTTAGTCTTTCGTGCTTTATACATTTGAATTGCTATTGCTTCAATACTATGGCCAGTGAAAGCACCATAACTCACGATTATTATATCTTGCGCCGATATAAAGATCCGAAAATATTCGGGTTTTGCTGTCGTATAGGCTTTAGTTATTTGTCCAACAATATTTTCATCCAATTGAATACCTCCTTTTCAGGTTTCGCTTCGTCTTTAAGTGATAACCTCGTCCTGAGCATTGGCTTTGTCATAAATAAATGTTGTCGCTCATATGGAATTTCCTTCGGAGGAAAGCAAGTTTCCTCCTCTTGCACGAATTTCCTATGATGTGGGACCGAAATTCCTGCAATCCGCCTTCGAGGACTTGCTTCACTTGCCCTCTTAGTTTTCAAATTTCTTCGAAATCCGAAAATGGACCCTGTACTATCGGTACTCCACTACCTGCTCGTGCCAGGTCGCGTGAATTTCGTTAGTTCATATCAGGGAGTTTCTCCTAATTCTACAAACATAGAAATTTTATTCGGATCTAAATCGCCGATCCATATTGGTTTATCTTTTTTGAATTTATCTTTCCATAATGGTCCCATTCTTATCTTTAAATAATTAATTACTTCTGGCATTCTTTTAATACCTTTCCCATATAATATTATTTCACCAACCATAAAAAAATTCTTTTCTTTTGGTAATATTATTTGTAATCCCATAGAATCCTTATTAACTTCGGATTTAATCATGTAAGGATGAATGCTTTCTATTTCATTATATCTCACTTTTCTTTTTCCAATTTTTTCTCCTCTGGTGAGATTAGTTCTTGGGTCTTCAGCAAATTTATTCACATCTAATTTTAGGCCATCCTGATATATCTTAAATCTGAATTTCCCTCCGATAAATTCATTGACAATAAGAATAATCGTACCAATAACCGCTAATAAAAACCCTAAAAAGTAAATGATTGGGTCAAAAAAATACACAGCCCACCAATACAATGATCCTCCTATAATAATCAATACAAACGATGTCAAGATAAATTTGGGATTATTCGGATGAGAGTCGAATAAAATTTTACCCAATTTCTTTTTATTTTTCATACAGTCCCAATCCTATATTTGTATGAAATTCGCCATCCTTAAGTAAAGATCTCGTCCTGCGTTTTGCTGGTTATCACCTACAGACACCTAGGATTTTCCTATTAAATACTATTGGTCTGGAAGTAACTTTTTTGCCTACGGGCCCTCGCCTTTCACAATCGGTACTCCCCTACCTGCTAAGGGTGGGAAGGGGCCTTAATTATGGCTAAGCTAAGATCTTCCTCGTTCCCATTTAAAAGCACTAAAGCCAAGATAATTGAAAAAAGACCAATAATCGAGCTTACTGCATAGATTGGGATGAAAAAATGTTTTAGCCATATGTAAATTAAAATAATCCCAATAATGGTTGAGATAATATCAAATATTGCTATCCGGAGCTTGCTTTTTTCTATCCAAGGGATTAGTCTCGGTAGTATAATAGCATCCGGTTCGAAATTCATGGGTTCCTCCTAATATATATATATTAATGTTCATCTATTTTTTATTTGCGGTCGCCTCCTCAAGCCCCAACCCTGAAACCATTATTGTCCTTCGAACATAAAGGTTTTGTCACTCCGTCCTGCGCTAGCGATGTCTCGCTTTGCTCGTCATCTTAATTCTCAAATTCCTTTGGAATCCGAGAATGGCCATTCCCAAGCTGCTCGGAATGCTTAAATTCAATAACGGTGGTTTATTTTACGGGAACATAACCACTTTCTTCAATTACGCTTTGTCCTTCTTCTGAAAGAAGCCAGTCTCTGAGTTTATATGCATTGCTATCTTTATCAAGATCCTTTCTTATTACTACATATACTTCAGTCGTAAATGGATATTTTTTTGTTTTTATATTCTCATAATCTGGATAATAGCCGTTTATTCCGATTAATTTAATATGATCATTGGGTGCCATAAATTCTTCGAAGTAATAAACTGTATACCCAATTCCATTTTCATCCCAGTTCAATCTATTTATAGGTCCCATCATCCCATATAGGACCAAATCAGGTGAATCGATCAGTTCTAAATCTTTCATTACTAACCTTTTCATTAGTTCCTGGCTTCCAGAATTTTCATCTCTTTGATATGGATTGATATCTGTATAATTTCCTCCAACTTCACTCCAATTGGTAATCGCACCTGTATAAATCCCTTGGATCTGTTCTATTGTTAGATTGTATATTTGATTCTTTTCATTCAAAATAAATACAAAAGCATCCAGAGCAATTGGCTTTGCTTCAAGTTCCACACTTCTTCCATCAGCAAGCGCAAGTTCATCTTCTGAAGGTAATCTAGCAACTAATATCAAATCGGTTGTACCATTAATTAGGTTCACATACGCGTCATGTGTCCCATGATGGATTATGTTCGCTGTAATATTCTCAGCAATGTATTCTTTTCCTGGTTCTGAGGCATTCGGTACAATGCGTCTTGTTCCATCATACCAAATTGTTTCATGATATGATATATTTAGCAATCTACATGCTATGATTACCTCTAATGGGTGTGTGGATGTAGATCCATCGACTTTTGGATATTCTTCGACGGTAAAACTTAACCCAACAAGTGTAGAATCATTGTTGTTATCTTCGGTTTTAATTGTTTCTCGTCCGAAAAAATACCAACTGGTGATAGTCAATAATACTATCACAATAACAACTGTGAATATTTTTAATCCTTTCATATTTATCGCTACCTATTTAACCTTAAATTGAGCCCTGTACCCCTTTTTGAAATATATATTGTAAGTCAATTAGATATCTTTTTTGGCACGATCGTAAAAATATCGTCAATTAGAGTTATGAAATAATGCACATTGAATTGGGCACAACAGCCTTTGTTGATATCGCTCCTCGCCTTTAAGCCCCATCCCTAAAACCATTATTGTCCTTAGGACATAAAGGTTTTGCCACTCCATCCTGCGCTGAAGCCATCCCCTACCTGCTCGGAACGGGAGGCAGCTGGTTGCTGTTATCGACATAAGAGTTTTTCCATTGTATTGTTTCTCCACATCCAGGACAGGGATTTTGCCTGTAGACTATTTGTGCATGACATTTAGGGCAACTGAATAATTGTGGTTGTGGGAATGATGATCGATTTTTTTGTATTACCCAGTAATATTGTTGTTGAAGTTTATGGAATAGTTTTTCTGTTTCTTTAATTACTCCGAAAATTGTTATGGCCTTTTTCATAAAGAAAGCGATGCCTGGATAGCCATTTTGATTTATGAAATCCACACGGATGTATGGAACACCTTTTGATGAGAGGTTAGAGGGTGTGTGTAGATAGATACCTTGTATAAAGTTCATTTGGATTCGATATTTCTTCCCCATATATGCGATATCGGTTGATCGAAGGATCAGCTGACCTTTGTCAGAATAAATCAACCCTCTCAAGAATTTATTAACACGCTCCGGTGTTTCAAACCATATACCATCAATATATTCTTCTTGCATCCTATTCTCTCTAATCATTTTAACTTCTTACTCTTAAGCTATAAGATCCAGCCGCCTCGCCTTTAAGTGATGACCTCGTCCCGAACATTCGCTTTGTCATAGATAAATGTTATCGCTCACATGCGATTGCTCCTTTTTAGCGTCACTGAGCTGTGCCAATCGCAACTCGTCGTGCAAACGGCCTTCCCTGCAACTCCGAGCGAGGCATCCGACCTCCCCATACCATTTCGCTCCTGCGCTGGGCCCTGCCCCCCTGCTCGGAGCGGGCGAGGAGCAAAGCTAATAATCAACAGTGTGGCATTAATCTCAGGAAAATCCTTTATTAATATCCTCGTCCTCTTCCCCGTGGAAATATCATAGTAAGGAATATCTTCTTTTCAACCTCATCTATTTCATAAACCATACGATATTTTCCGATTCGAACTCGATAAACTGCATCTTTTCTTGAAGAGATTAATTTAATATCTACCCCGGATCTTTTTTTGTGTGGATCTATTTTTAATTTCTCTATAATTTGCTCAGCTTTACTTATAACGTTTTTATCTCCGCTCTTAACAATATTTTTAAGATCCTTTAGAAAATCCTTACCGTAAATAATTCGATATTTTGGCAATCAAGCACCTCAAACCTTTTCTAAGGCTTTGGTAAGATCTTTTGCCTCTATATATTCTCCTGCTTTTATTTTCTTGAGGCGCTTTTTATGTTCCTCTATTACATGCTCATAAAATTCTTCTTCCGACATCATATCCATCATTTCATTTATTACCTCGTCGAAAGTCATTCCTGCATGTTTATATAGAATTAGCCTTTCATATGTTTCCGGTGCAACGTTAATTGTTTTATATCCCATGTTATCATAACTATTATAGTTATTTTAGCTATTTAAAGCTTTCTATAATATTTAATATTAAGATAGCTACACTGTTTTTAATTATGTGCTCCTCACCTTTAAGCCCCAACCTTGGCTCAGTCGTTTATCGCTTTGCAACAATTTATTATTATCGCTCAAACTCCCTCGCCAACCACCTCGCCGCGAACATTCGCTAGCGTCAATCAGAGATTGTACCCGCTAATATGCGATTGGAGGTTTTTCCGTCTCTTATAGGTGCCACCTCTAACTCGTCGTGCAAACGGCCTTCCCTGCAACTCCGAGCGAGGCATCCTACCTCCCCATACCATTTCGCTCCTGCGCTGGGCCCTGCCCCTCTGCTCGGAGCGGGCGAGGGAAAGGCTCTACTTATATCTTATTTTTCTTCTTCATTTGAAGAATAAGTATCTCGAATAAAATAAGAATAATTGTTGGAATAATAAGTATTGGGAGGAATAAACCCAAATTGATTGGGGGACATTCTGATCCATCTTCAATCCACATTTGTTCATTTAAAGCAATAAAAGATATTGTTGATATAACTCCACCTATTATTCCTAATCCCAATCCAATCAGTAACCAAAGTTTCAGGTCCGTTCTATAGAAATAATTTATTAAAATTGTTAAGATAATAGAGAAAATAAATATTATAATAAGAACCTGTGCACCACAAGGTCTAAATTCCATATCAATCGCCTTTCCCTCGCCTTAAGTCCCATCCCTAAAACCATTATTGTCCTTCGGACATAAAGGTTTTGCCACTCCACCAGCAGGCCAGTTGCTCCTAGTCCAAGTTTATTAGCTATGGGAGCTATAATACTTACTGTCGTCGCAATTTCTCCGCTCGCCACGT
>CP070695.1:3073527-3092253 GCA_020353515.1 Candidatus Heimdallarchaeota archaeon | reverse complement strand
ATAATCCTCTATTTGAGCATACGCGAGCCGTTCAAGCAGTGGCGCATTTTTCTTAATTAGATTCTCCCATACACTTAACTGGGTCATTAAGTAGTTCTCTTCTCCAGTTACTCTTTTGTGTAGTAATTGAAGTTCATTTTCTTCCGCTGTGATCTTTGCTTGAGCTAGTAGCTGCCTCGCCAGTAGAAGATCTCCCTCAATCAACGCTAATTTTGCTTGGAGGATTGTTACATCAATAAGCAAGGGAAAAGAATATTGCTCCCGGGCTAATGAAGCAAGATTGGTTAACAACTGCTTGACCTCCAAGAAAATTTCATTTTTTTCCGTTATTTCATCTGGGGATGATTTTAGCTCAAAAAGGAGGAGTTCACACAGATTTAACATAGCAGTTTTATTCGAGTCAGCTAAATAATGGAGTAAGTCGAGTTTCACAAATGGATCGTCAACTACTTCTTGAAAGAGTTGTTGAGCTCGGGCTTTTTCCTTGATCCTTGGGCTTGTTTTCAGTATCAAGGCTTCTGATAGTTTATACCACTGGTTAAGGAAGCGCTTGCTTTGTTCTTGCCTTTCATAATACTGTTTAAACAATTCAAAATATTTCTTCGCTTCCCTAATGTCCTTATTGTCGAGCATTACTGCGATTAGCTCGTGATACGCTAATCCTTCAGTTTCTTGACCAAATCGTAATTTTCTTTCTCCTATAAATTTCAAACATCTCTTATAATAGTCTAAAGCGGCATGATTGTCCCCTTTCGAGCGATAAACACGACCAATATGAAGAAACGTTTGACAAAAATAAAAATCATCACCTATTTCCTCTAATAGAGGAAGAGCTTTTTGAAAGTGGATAAGTGCTAAATCCAAGTCTCCTTTAAGGTGATAAAGGTTACCAACATCAAGTAAGTTCCATCCATGCACTATTTTACGACCAACTGTAAACATTGCCATGCTTCTTTCATAATACTCTAAGGCTCTATTTAGGTCTCCTTTTGAATATTGATAGACATCTCCTAATAAGTGGAGGCATAGTTGGATTCCATCTTTATTATCCAGTTTTTCATCAATGGATAAACTCCTATGATACGCATCAAGGGCGGAGGGGGGTTCATATTTTGCATTAACATAAAAAAATCCAATGTTAAATAATAATCTCGAAATTCGATAAGTCCCAGGGAGCTCCTTAGCTAATTGTAGACTCCGTTGGACGTATATGGAAGCATTTTCAGGGTCTCCTTTACTTTGATAAACATTAGCAAGCTTCAGGAAGCTTTCAGCTATACCCTCCCTATCTTCAAGCTCTTCGCAGAGGTTCAGACAATCCTGAAATATTTCTAATTGCCGATCATATTCAGCTTTTATTTGATAAATAATAGCCAAATCAGTCAATAATTCAATTACATCCCTTTTATTTCCCATCTTTTTATGCAGCACTATGCTTTCCAGAAAGCATTTCTCAGCACGGCCAAAATCGCTCAATGATCTGTAAATAATACCTTTAATTCTTAGTAAAATGACTATCCGTTCTGTTCTTTCCAGTGGTTCTATATGTAAAATGTTCTCGAGAATTCGTTCTCCCTCCTTTAGTAGTTGAAGATGCCCAGACAGCTTCTCTATCGAATATGTAGAAAATATCTGACTAACCCTTCTTAAGGCCTCTAATTTCGTTATGATAGCATCAACCAATAATAACTGGTTTCCCAACGCCTGATTTCGAACAGTAGTTAATGCTTTATCTGCCAATTCAAGACCTTTCTCAGTTTTCCCCGTTTTAACTAGCACTTGACTCTTGAGGAACCAACATACGAGCTGATCTTCCAAATCAATATCACTAGTGTTCATTAAGTTATCAATGATCACTAATACTTCATTGAATTCATTTCGATCGATCAGTTGTTGGATTTTTGATTTGTTCAGCATTTAAATTAATCATGTGTAAGGGATGTATTTTAACTTAACTCATGAAGCAGTAAGCATTTAATTTTCAATGAGA
This sequence comes from Candidatus Heimdallarchaeota archaeon, assembly GCA_020353515.1. GTDB lineage: Archaea > Asgardarchaeota > Heimdallarchaeia > Hodarchaeales > Hodarchaeaceae > Hodarchaeum. The sequence goes on along the minus strand of CP070695.1, from coordinate 3,090,263 downwards.
AGATTCTTAAAGTAGAGTTTATTTTTATTTCCAAATCTATGCTATTTCCTTGGGAATGTCATCTAAAGAGAGTACACAAGCTAATCCAGCCCTTAGGACTTTTAGTTCCTCTTCATGCATTTTTGGGTCATTCGTTGACGTCAAATCGCTCCCCAACACGACCTTGAATCCTCTTTCATACCCTTGGGGGGCTCTCATGCCACAACAATAATTCGTTAATGTCTTGCAAATGGTGATGGTATCTTTTCCCAGATTCCGAAGTATCGTTTCCAATGGAGTGTCATAGAAAGCTCCATAAGAGGGTTTGTAGATGATAATGTCTTTTGCTAAGGGAGCGATTTCATCCCAAATGTGTCCGTCTCTAAATAGTTCTATTATTTAATTTGACTTAAATGGAAGTAGTTCTGAATGAATTGTTGAACTATCTTGTAAAAAGTGTAGATGGATGACAGATAAGTGTTGGACTTCTGATTGTCACTTCCGTACCTGTGCTACTGAACAAGGATTGACCTACTGCTTTGAGCTTTTCGGAAGCTGAAAAACTGGCAATTAACATAATGTAGGTTTTTTGTAAAATATTCATTTATTTTAAATTTGGTGGTAATCTAAAGTTACATGCCATTTTATGTATATTCATTAACTTATCCTGAGTTAAAGTACATTATACGTATTAATATACGTATTTTTGGTAATATATCCAACGGAATCTGCACAATTTTTATATAAACAAATGTGAGTCTTATCATTCCCTCACTTGGTGCCAATTTATTACAAGAACTGCAAATGCAATAGGGAAACAACTAGGAATCAAGGATATTTTTGCAGATGTATTGCCAGGAGAAAAATCAGAGAAAGTAAAAGAGCTTCAATCAAAAGGATTAACAGTTGCGATGGTTGGAGATGGTGTAAATGATGCCCCAGCTTTAGCTCAATCCGATGTAGGTATAGCGATAGGTTCAGGAACAGACGTTGCAATTGAAGCAGGAGATATTATTCTCATGAAAGATGACCCCTGTGATGTTGTTACAGCGATTGATCTAAGCAAAAAAACCATGAGACGAATTCGATTGAACATGTTCTGGGCTTTAGGGTATAATACCGCTGGAATACCAATTGCTGCAGGGTTATTATATCCTATTCTTAAAATTACTCTTCCACCCGAACTAGCTGGTCTAGCTATGGCATTAAGTTCTGTATCAGTTGTGACAAGCAGCTTACTTCTTAATAAGTACAAAAAACCAGTACTTAAGCTTGCAGATACAGCAAAAACCGTTATTAGCAAATCTGTCCAATCTACCCTCAATTGAATAGAAATTTTTAAGGTATACGTTCAAGAAACTACATAACCAAGGATTACTCGAAAAAAACAACTATGCAGGTCAATGGAGGATAAAATAATCCTCCTACACCTTTTTACAAGTATTTTCTATGCTTTTTCTGGAAAGTTAAAATTATTCCAATTAAAATAACAAAAGAATACAAAAATCCACAAGAAGATTCGGAAGTAGATGTGTTTGGTAGTCTAGATGATTCTTCTGATGACAGAGTAGACATTCCATCATTTATTTCTATTGTAAAACTTCCTGCACCTTCAAGTCCAACTACTTCAAAATATAAGACAGTTTCACTGTTAGTGGAAGTGTAATTCAAAGTAAAAGCTTGTCCAAAACCTGCTGGTTTACAAAGAAGGAGTTGAATCCAAGAGTCATCATAGAGTGTTAATTGGTAATTTGCTGTTTCTGAATTACTGAGAATTATTGTATAATTTCCTTTTCCTATTTCAACTTGAAAGTAATGATGTAAGTCTTGAATGAAATGTCCTGTACTATCTCCTTGTCTTGTACCTCCAGAAGCACGATATGGGGTGTTACAAGAGAGGTTTTGAGGGAGATATTGATTTACTTCAACTGTATAACTAGATACAGGAATTTTTCCACGGAGAAAAAGATAGTAAGAACCATATGGGAGATAAAAACGACAATTCTCAGTTGAACCGTCTTCTGGATTAATAAGGTAACTCCCACCAAGATGACCATCTACGCTTAACACTTGCATATCAACATCTCCAGATAATATATTGCAAGTAAATTCATAGGTTGATTTTTGACAACCTCCTATTCGGAATAGTTTTCCTTCATCTTGATTAAGAGTAAACTCCTCTGTTTTCTCTCCTAAAAAAAGTCGATAAGGACTTGGTTGAGCCAAATAATAACTCTGACTCAAGTATAGCTCTAAAAACTCATCCCACTGTGAATCCCTTTGCCAATCCATTCCTTCAAAAGGACCTCTCTGATTCACATAATTATCCAGAATGTAATATGTAAAATTCTTATTAGTGTAAGGTAAAAAGATGCTTATTCCGTTTGCAGCTCCAATGTAAGAACTATGTTGCCAATTATAAACTACTAATTGTTTAAGAAATATTACGAGTTCATTTGCTGCTATTTGGAGGGGCTCATAATTGGAACAGGAATTCATTTTTTCAGCAAAATTAATTAAATCTACAAAGTCCTTTCCAAAGAAATCGGGAGTATTTTTTCTTACCCACGAAAACAATGGTTTATACCCCAATTCAGTTAAAACATAAGTTAGTTGTTCGGCGAAATTGTTGATATAGGGTATAACATCGTCTATACGAGATTCGTTTATAACAGATAGGCAAGTAAAGGACACTGAATTGAATTCATTTGCATATACGTCAACCATTAATTTGCTAAGTTCAAAGGAAGTTATTTCGGGGCTTTCCAGTAATCCTCGAATAATGGGTTCATATTCATAGCCATTTGTTACATCTTCTGTAGCTACAAAATACTCACAAAGATTTCGCAACTCCCAAGCGACCTCTAAGGTATTCATGTCGCAAGCATCCATAGAAATAACATCAATTTCAGTTCCATAGGCAACAGTGGAGTTCAAAAGGGCATATTGGATATTTTCCAGTGTTAACCCAGAGCCTTCCGTTTCATCGGCACACATTCCATGGGCCCCCCAGCCGTGATCCCATAAGTCTAGACAATACTTCTCAGCGGGATAATTCTCAAAACAAAAATTTAAGAAATTATTTAGCGTGTTTGGGTCACCCATATCTACTTCTCCTAAGTCTTCTAATAAAACTGAATCAATCGTAAACATTGAAAGATCCTCAGAAGCCAAATAATAACGGCTGCCACTCCAATTTCCATGGCTATCATCGTAACCAGGGATTCTATCGAATAAGATTACGACATTGATATCAGCACTACTCCCTACACCACGTTCAATCTCCTCTAGATCTTGAATTGCATCTCTTTCTATATCATTATCTGCATCAAGATACAACATATAAGTCCAAGATTTTGTAGAATTGGAACTTTTAAAGAGTAATTGCTCATTTGATAAAACATTAGATTTCCTATCAAGGTCAAAGCCCAAATTTTGAGTTGTTGATGGAAAATGAGCACTTCTCACTTCCGTCAAAGCATATTTCGAATTAGCAGAAATCATGTTAAAAGAAATTAAAATAGAACACAATAGTGTCACAATAACACTTGATAAAATTGCTTTCTTCTTCTCCAAAACTTCATAACCACCTTAATATTGCCGAAATCCATTCTTTAATTTCAATCCTCTCTGCTCCAGGATTGGAATTAAAAAAATCGTTTGAGGAGATCAACAATAGGTTTGTTTCTTATTAGAAATAAGTTTGAAATCATATTTTAAAGTTTTAAGATGAACGCAGGTTTAAAGCTTGAAATGATATAAAATCATAATGTTATTAATCAATCCTGAGGACTTTTGACAATAATAAAGTGAAAAAGTGTTATTTATATAAAAAACTAGTGATACCCAACGTTTAACGACATTGGATAGTAGAAAGAAACATCCACCAAAAAAAAGAGAAAAGGGGACACAACTCCCTCCGCACATGAAAAAGAAACTACTTGGTATAGAGTTGTTCAACCTCTGATTGAGACAAGACATAGAGCGCCGCGATGGCAAAAATGGTACCAAAGGGAAAATTGAGCAGATTGAGGGCAGCACTCACCAAAATGCCAATACAACTTAAAATTAGATAGATGTAGCTCAATCACCAGAAAAAACTATATATACCAGAAAAAATATTAGATAGTCGAGTGGAAAGAATGACAACAGATGAAGGAAAAGTCGGGTCAAAAGGGGAATTATTCCCCTCAAAAAAGATAAGAGAAGCGATTGGACTTAAAAAGAACCAAAAAATAAAGTATTCGGTAATACATGGTCGCTTAATCATTGAAAAAATTCCAGATCCAATTATCTTATTGTCACAACCCTCAAAGATCAACATTAGCTGGAAGGAGTTCAAAAAGGATCGATTAACACTCTCGAAGGAGCTAGAAAGGTGAAGATCTTATTTGATTCTTCATACTTTTTTCCTCTGATAAAAGTAAAGGTGGAAAAATCTTCTCCAGAAATCATCTCACTTATCCACCAAAAAAAACCTTTTGAATTGCAATTCTCTTCCATAACATTATTTGAACTATCTACAAAGGGGGCAAAAATGATAAAAGCAGGAAAATTGACAGTGAATGATGTAATTGATGGAATAAATGCATTAACCAGTTGGAGAAACATCTCATCAATAGATCCTTGGAATGGAGAAGTACAGAGATTAGCATTTGACTTTAGGTATGATCATTCAGATTATATTGATTGTTTAGTACTAGCAAGCGCCATAATCCATGCAAATGTTCTTGTAAGCGAAGATATCACACTAAAAAAGCTGTTAAAAACGAAATGGTTGAATAGAGTCAGAGAAATTAACACAGAATTTGAAATACTAAATACAAACGAGTTAGAAGCGAAAATAAATGAAGTTAAAGAGAATTCATAAATGGTGAAAAGCCTAAAACTCCTCTGATCTAAATGACAAGGGAAGTAAGAAGGTAATATTTCCTTCAAGAAAGACTACCCAAACAGACTGAAAAACCCACAAGAAAAATGAGAAAAGGGGAAAAACTCCCTCCACCCATGAAAAGACTCTATTGCGTATAGAGCTGTTCGACTTCAGATTGAGACAAGACATAGAGCGCCGCAATGGCAAAAATGGTGCCAAAGGGAAAATTGAACAGATTGAGAGCAGCAATCACCATAGTGCCGATCCGACCAGAATTCTCATATTGGAGGAGGCGTTTGCCACTGATGATGGAGACAAAACGACATCACATATCACATCTTGAGAAAAATTATATTGTTCCATAGAAAGTTATTCATACTTGAAAATATCTTGAGGTTACAGAATGAACTTTTTTTAAAAAAAAAGCGTTTAAGGGATGAAATTTCAACGATGGGGATCCTAAAAATTAAAGAATTGATGCAACACGGGAAATACAATCAAACACTTGAGATAATAGAGGAATTAGGAGAGGAAGATAAGTTAGAGGGAATGATCCTAAAAAGTCGCATCTTAGAACGAATGGGAGAGGCGAAAAAGGCACTAGAGGTAGCAGAACAAACGATTAAGGAGAGTCAGACGAAGGGGATGAAGCTTCAAGAACTAAAAGCACTCATAAGCTTAGGTTATTGCTATCTATCTCTTCGAAATTTAGTAGAGTTAACAATGGTCATTCAAAAGGGTGAACAATTGCTTCTTGATATTAAACAGGTACCCCAAACTGATAAGAGGGAATGTCAAGGTTCACTAGCGTATTTACAAGGATATCTGCATCTTTATACAGGTGAAACACAACAATCTTTGATATTATTAGATAAAAGTTTAGTTATTAGACAAGCACTCGATGACCAGCATGATATTGTGGAAACATTGATAGCTATTGGTTGGGTTCATTCAGAAGTTACCGGAAAACTCAAACTTGCTTTTGATTTTTTTAAGAGAAGCTTAACCATTAGTGAAAAACTTGGTAATAAGACAGCCATTGCTTATTCTCTCAATAGATTAGGTACTTATTATAAAAGCGATTCGAACCTTGATAAAGCTCTCTCTTATTTTGAAAAAAGTCTTGCCCTCTATCAAGAAGTAGATAATAGGGAATGGATAGCTGGGTTAAACAATAATATTGCTATTACGTACATGTACAAGGAAATGTATGATCTTGCATTAAATTATTTTGAAAAAGCCTTAGAAATAAAAAAGCAACTTGATGATGAAAATTCAGTTGCACTAATTTTTGCTAATATTGGATTATCTCATTCTCTAAAATGTGAGTTTGATACTGCCTTAAATTATTATCAACAAAGTTTAGACATCTATAAGGAGATAGGTAATCTATTTCGTATACCAATGTGCTTAATGAGCATTGGGGACGTCCATTATTTAGGAACAGGAGACTTAAATCTTGCTTTCGATTACTATAATGAATGCTTAGAATTATGTAAACAATATAATAATGATACAGGCATTGCTTGGTCTTTTCAGAGACAATCAGTCGTCTATACTCTCCAGGGAGAACTAGACCTGGCTTTAGAGACTATCAGTCAAAGCCTAGATATTTTTACTAAACAAAATGTAAAAATTGGAATTTCAATTTGTCACGGGCAACTCGGTGTAATCTATAAGCTTCTTGGAAAATTAGATCAATCTTTGAAGTTTTTAGAGGAAGGAATGGCGTCACTTAAGAAAGCAGTAATAGGTGGAAGGGGTGTAGTGTCATTTTGGTTCTCTTATTTCCTGTTTCATGTGATACTTGTAGCACAAGATCTAAATGCTGTTAAAATAGCAGAAGAATACCTTAAACAGGCACAGGATGTTCAACAAGAAACTGAAAGCAAATTTGTTAAGCTAATAACTCGTTTTTCAGAGGCTATAGTCTTAAAAATGAGTAAACGAGGTGTAAAGAAACTCCAAGCTCAACAAATTTTCCAAGCGATTATTGAAGACGAAATTATTGACCATAGCATTACTATCTTGGCAATGTTGAACCTTTGTGAATTACTTATCTTGGAATTGCAAATTTCAGAGACACCCGAGGAGTTGTTAGCAGAAGTAATAAGACTCTCAGGGGATCTTTATAACATCGCTCAAAGTCAAAAATCTCCATTGCTCACAGTAATGTCGCTTATTTTACAAACAAAATTAATGCTAGTTAAAGGTAAGATTGAGGAGGCGAATGATCTTCTTATTACTGCCAAAAGAATTGCAGAGGAGAAAAAACTCATTAGTCTACTCTCCAAAGTCAAATTGGAGCAGGAAACTGTCCAAGCTGAACTAGATAAGTGGGACGAATTAATCCAACGCAAGGCGTCGATTCAGGAACGGGTAGAACGGGCACGTATCGCAAGCTATATTGCAGATGCAAAAAAAATTCAGGAAGCGTGGGTGCGCCCGACAGCTGACATGATTAATCAATAATTAATGAAATAGAGAATAACTACTTAGAATTCGCCCGACACCCGTTATAAAGTGGCTATACACGGAATATTCTACTAGGAGGACAAACCTGTACATAACAGGAAATAGTTTCTTCAAGACTTTTCAAACGAACTCTGTGTCATCAGTTTTTCCTTGTTCTTACCATATCGAGAGCATTCGAAATATAATCATTGAGTTGAGCCATATCAAGTCGTTCCACCAGAGGAGCATTCCGATGAAAAAGCTCTTTCCATTTATCTAGTTCGCGATAGAGATTTTCCTGTTCGTTAGACACATTAACAGCTAACAATTCCAACCCACTTTCATTAGCTGTAACTCTTGCTTTATCAAGTAATTTGTTAGCTTGTTGGGCATTACCTTCAACTAATGAGAATTTAGCCTGCAACAATAATGTTTGTACGATTAAAGGAGACGCATGTTGTTCAAAAGCTATAACATTGATTCTATTAAGTAACGATTTAACTTGTTTCTGAACTTCTTCTTCACCAAACAATTTCAATTCGTCAACTAATAACTCACAGAGGCTTAACATGGCGTGAAAAGTTATTTGATAGGAAAAACTTTTTTCATTAACCAGATCATGAAGGATTTCTTGGGATTTTACCTTTCCTGACATACGAGTGCTATTTTTCAGTATTATCGCGTGTGCTAAACGAAAGTATTGACTGACTATTAAATTGTCTTCTAAGTCATTGATCTGTTGTAAACGTCCAAGGAAATTCTTTGCCTGTGAAAATGAATTATTGTTGATAGCTGTTAACAGCAATAGCAGAACATTTTCTGAGATATGGATATTGTTCCCAATTTCTTCAAATAGTACTAAACTCCTTTTAAAATAATCATTGGCTTGGGTAAAGTCACCTCTCTGTCTATGAACTTCACCAATGCCCAAAAGAGTATTTCCAAGGAAAAATTTATCACCAATCTCTTCCATTGGTACAATACTTTGCTCATAATGATCTAGAGCATCATCAAGTTCACCTTTCTGCGCATAAGTTTCACCAATAAAAAAAAGAAGAACTGATATTCCTCGTTTATCGCCAATTTCTTGGTATATAGCCAAACTTTGTTGAAAATTTTCTAGCGCTTTGGTAAAATCTCCTTTCCTACGATAAATAATGCCAATGTTACCAAGAGGGAATGCTAAGTCATATTTTTTGCCAATTTCCTGAGCTATAGCCAAACTCTGTCGAAAATAGTCTAAAGCGTTATCGTTGTCCCCTTTCTCCTGAAAAATTATGCCAATATTATTGAGAGCTCCTGAAATGAGGCTTTGGTCTTTTATTTCTCTAGCTAACTTCAGACTTTGTTGAGTTAAGTTTAACGCACTATCTAAGTCTCCTTTCATTGAATAAATACCCCCTTTGCGTCTTAATAGAATACTTTGCCTCTTTGAAATCTCCTTTTGCTCAATTTGAGTTAATTGTTTGAGGAGTTCCTCACCCTCGCTAACTATCTCTAACCCCTCGTCATATTCAGCTTGACGATCTAAATTCTCTGCTTTAATTATCAAGGCATCAACAGTGTGCAAGGGATCAATATTTTTCTTCCCAAGAAACTCCCCTAGTATATCGTTACTTAGTTCAAATTCCCCTAACTTCATAAAAATAGTGCTTTTTAGTAAAAGAATCTCAATTTTGTCATCATTAGAAAGATCCGTCCTTTTATCCAGTTGGTCTATTTTCGTTAGTGCTTCGTTTAACTTCCCTTTCTCTAATAACTTTTTTACCCTGTCTATTTCCTTTACCATAGCCATTGTCCTGACGAGATGAATTTTTTTATTCTTATTTAAATTTCATGAACAAATAAGCACTTGAGGAAAAACTAGGAGGAGTGATCAACCAAGTTGAATCCTTTTTTGGAGAGCCACCATTGATTAAAGATGTTCCTTCTTTTTTCTTTAAACATATTCTGTGAATGTGGATGATCCGTAGATGCACTATCTCGCCATTTCGCAGACCAAACTGAAAACCTAACCACATACCCATATAAATACCTATGTAATTAGTCATTAATCCAACGTATCTTCAGAACTGTTCTTTAACTTTTATTGAAAATAAATTCAAAATTCATTAAAGAATTTTTAATCTCAAAAATCATTGCCGAAACGCACCAGGATCGCTTTGAAAATTATATTGATGTGTCAGTAGGAAAAGCTAGTAAGATAGACCCTTTAACCTACCCAACTCTATATACAAATTTTTTATATAAAATTGCTCTGGGATGATATGAATATCGATTCAGGTACATTTTGCTTAATGAATTAATTAAGTTATATCTTTCTCTTGACACAAAGCGAGACTAAACTTGGTCAATTCTATAAAGACAAATCCAATAATGTCAAAACCAATTTTAGGTAGCTATTATATAATTCAATTATGCTCTTTAATATACTCATTTTATTAAATTAAAGCTGGTTGTTTATGAAAGAACAAGAAGCTGTTGTTAATGTGAAAGAATTGGTAAAAAACTATGGTACGTTTCCTGTATTCGATAAGCTATCATTAACAATCAACAAAGGTTCTTGTACAGGATTGGTAGGGCCCAATGGATCAGGAAAGACCACTCTGTTCAAGTGCTTACTTGGTTTTACTGATGTGACTTATGGCCAAATCTCTCTTTTTGGAGAGGAAACATGTATAGACGGCTTTGTAAAACACCAGAGTCTACAAACCTATAGGAAACGTATTGGTTACGTTCCAGAAGAGAATGTCTTTTACGAACATTTATCTCCCAAAGAATATCTCCAGATGATTGCCTGTGCCATTCGAATACCAAAGGATATTCAAGCTTTTCGAGTAGACGCATTATTAAGTGCATTTAAATTAGAACGCTGGGCTGAGCAGATGATAACCACCTTATCTGAAGGAAATAGACAACGTTTATCTGTCGCTGCTGCCTTTATCCAAGGACCTGAACTTCTTCTTCTGGATGAACCTCTCAATGGACTTGATCCTGATGGAAGACATTATTGTCTGAATCTACTATCACAATTTATAGATGAAGGAGTGTCTGAACTCGCTATTACTTCTCAGGGAACAATTCTTATCAGTAGTCACTTACTTAGTGATATAGAACGTATTTGTACAGATGTTATTATATTGAACCATGATTGTCAAGTAGTAGCTCAAGGTTCGCTCTCTGAGGTGCGTTATAGACTAACTGAGGATGCAAGTCTTGAGGATGTTTACCTCGCTGTAGTTGAAGGTGGGGAGGAAGTAGAATAATTGGAAACGATAAGGAATCTGCTTAAAAAAGTATATGATTTGAGTCGTTTGCGAATAAAAATTGGACTTAAACGCCACTCACCCATTATTTTAACACTTGGTATATTATTATTGTTGTTTTATGCTTTAATTTTTGGAGTTCTTTTAGTTATTCTTTTCTTAGGTATCTTCTCACAACAAAACACTCAACCATCAATTCCTTACAGAGACTTATTATCATTCGGATTTTTAGTCTTTTTTGCCACAATGTTGTCTTATTCAATTACTGCTGGAGCGACTGGACTTCGGAACCCTTTTATTAGTGGGCGACAAGATATTCACTTTTTTCAACGTATCCCAGTTGAACCATCTGTAATGTATGTTTCAACGCGAATAACTGAGTCTCTCAAAGTATCCTTCGTTTTGGGACCTATGATTGTAGCGTTATTCGGTCCTTTAATGTTTGTACTTCATTTACCTTGGTGGAGAATAGCAAGTGTACTGATTATATGTTTTCTTACTTATCATCTTTGTGAAAGCATGGCACAATTAGCTTTCTTTACTCTTCGAAGGTTCAGGCGTAAGGGAAGTTGGTTCTTAATATGGGTAAACATTAATCCGCTAATTGGTATAATTATTCTTGGAATCCCCATAATAGCACTTCTAATGTTACAACAGCATTTTTTCATCCCTTTCAATACTCTTTCCAAATACATTATTATTCCATTGATTAATACAGCAGTATCAGCAACAGGTTTTTTCTTTCGATCTGGTGTTCCTTTAATTAGTTGGTTTGCCTTATTCATCTTATTTTTGGAATCAATCATACTCACATGTATCGCTAGTCTTGTTGCAGTGAAATACAACCCAATGGTAGATATGACAGAGATCATGCCTATATTATCATTTCAAGCAACACAAATAGAAGATCTTTTCGGTGGGAAAACCATTGAACCTCCTGAGCTAATTAACGAAAATATCAAGGGTACAACTATTATCAGTGGCAAATCACCTTGGCGAGCTTATTTATTAAAAGATTGGCTCGCTATTAAACGTATTCAGATGTTACGGAAACATCTTTACCAAGCTCCGATTATTGTTACTGGAATTACCCTTATTATTTTATTCGTTATACCAAAAGAGAACACATGGATCCATATCATTTTACTCATAGTTATTTATCGAATAGCCGACTTCTGTATGCAAATTATGCAACTTGAAATTAAGAATCCTATGCAACGGTTTCCAGTCAATAAATGGGATATGCGAAAAAGTAAATTTCTCCTTGGACTGTTGGGAACCAGTTTTTATAGCATCCCTTTGTTAGTAATAAAAGGACCGCTTAGCTTATTGGTTATAATCCTTATGTCAGGATTGAGCACAATTCTCGGGAAAACAAGACTAATAAACTCCAAGCTAACTAGATACTTTATTTTAATGATAATGGTTATCTTGACCGCACCATTCCTCTTATTATTTTGAATTAAAGTCCAAATTAGGGGCCTAACTATTTAGCACTCCGACATAAGATATGAATAATCCAATAACCATGAAAAAGCCAGAGAAAAAGATTCTGCGTGCACTACTCATAAGACTCTTATCAAGTTTAGCTAAGTTTTCTGACAACTCATCTTGCTTGTACTCGTCAAATAATCTATAGATTAAATTCCTAAGATCAATAAAATGTTTCACCAAACTCCCTAGAAATACACTGAAGCTTAATCCAGTAATAATGAAACCAATGTGGAGAAATCCTTCAAATAGCGTCAATTATTTCACCTATATATTTTCAGAAAGATCAATTACTGACAAAGAATGATTTAGTACCAATATGATTTTAGAATTTTTATGAAATTGTGTATTTATAGGATTTTTCAGAAATTATGACCTCACTTTTGAAGTCATTTTTGAATATAACCAACGATCAATGACATTTTATGACATTTGAATATAACCAACTTAAACGACAAATTCTGATATATACAAGTCAAAATTTCTCAAAAGCTGGCTTTAACAATTATAATTTTTGCTTGACGACATTTGAATATTGTATATCAATGATAAATGAACGTTCTATATAGATTACTCTATCCAAAAATCAGTGCTAGATCATCACAGGAGTAAGCTATAATTAAGCACCTAAATTCCAGCTGTTGCTTATTCAACCGTTTATTCGAGATAAAATCCTTCGGATAGTGTGTTAACCGATTTAAGCAATTATCATGATCTAAAAATTAATTCTTCTAACCACAATGGTTTTGGCCACAGTATCCATTAATCGCTGGTAATTTGTTTTTTTATAATGTGCAATTATAGTATCTAACAACAATAATGTAGTTTCAAATTTCGTAATATTTCTTATTATTGCTTGAAGCCACGTTATACGAACCCCTGATTCATCACAAACTGATAAACCTAATAATCGTTTTCCAGGTGTTGCAGCAAATATTTTTTCTAAGATAACGAAATAACCATATATCCAGAAAAGGGTATATGGAAGCAGCACAAAAAATGCAGTAAAAAATAAGGATAATGAGTTGAACCCTGATCTCAGGGAGATGCTGATATATAGATAAATACCAATCAGCATTCCTAGAAAAATAATAACTTGGTCAAATAAATAAGCCCAAAAACGCGTTCCATAATCTGCACGAATTGTTCCCCAGTCTTGACCTTTACTAATACTTTTAGCAACATGATAGGGATCACCAAAGGCTAATACTGGATTTTTTTCACCTGTATCTTTAATAGTTTCTAGAATATCAGATTTGAGATTTTCTAGAATCTTAGATTTCAAATTCATTGGATATGGTAACCAGATATTAACTTCTTGAATATAATCATCTATTAATTCCATTTCTTTATTCATCCTTCTTCAGCTCTTTGGGATTGTCAAAATTTTTCTGCATTGCAGACAAAAATTCGCACAGATGGTTACTAAGATCTTCAAAAAATGCTCTTCCTCGCTTAGTAATACTGTAAATAATCCTTCTTTCATCAACACCTTTTTCATATATCAAATCCTCATGAACCATCTCTTTAAGAATTGGATAAATATTGGATGGCGCAATTGTTAATTGTCCATGAGTATTTGCGGATATTTGCTTAGTTATTCGATATGGATAGCTTTCTACCTCATTATAAAGAATACTTAGGATAATTGGCTTTGCAAATCCTTTGCGATAAGCTGCCTGCCATTTCTCAATAGGATTCAATTGACAACCTCTATTATGCAAACTATTATTGTAACTATAATTGTTATATATATATCCTTCCATTTCTGCAAGAATTAATTTATTGTGCTTGAACATACTCTAGCTCAGTACTTACAAGCTCAAATCATTTCACGAATATCAATGGTTAATCAAAACAATAAGAAAAATCCAACTAAAGATATTTCCTTTCGAGGTCTATCGGTACAAGAATCGGTGCTATACTATTATATTGTCCCAATTACTAACCAACGTTCACTGACAGCTTATTAATTAACCAAATAAAAAAAAGAAGCCAAAAAACTAGTGATAGTTATTAATATTCTGATATACCTATTTAGTATAGTGTTGGCATTTGTAAACAAATTTAAAAGGATTAGAAGAATTTATATGACTTTTCAAAAATTATGACTTCACTTTTGAAGTCATTTTTGAGTATAACCAACGTTAAGCGACATTGGAAATCGGAAAGTTACCTCTTCAAGAAAAAAGAGAAAAGGTGAAAAATTCCCTCCACACAAGAACAAGAAACTACTGGGTATAGAGCTGTTCGACTTCAGATTGAGACAAGACATAGAGCGCCGCAATGGCAAAAATGGTGCCAAAGGGAAAATTGAACAAGTTGAGGGCAGCAATCACCATAGTGCCAATCTGTCCTGAATTCTCGTATTGGAGGAGGCGCCTGCTACTGATGATGGAGAAAAAAAGGGTACAATTTTTTTTATTGTAGGAGTGAATTTCGTATATAATTTAGTTATATTTTTGAGACGAATGTAGAACTAATAAAACAATCAAATTTTCTTGATTTAATAATTGGAGGAATTTTATTGAGATTCTTTGACCAATTTCAAGTGACAGATAAAACTTTAGGTAAAGTTCGTTCTAAATATATTAAACAGATTGAAAAGGATTTAGGTCAATTTCTTGAATACCAATCTGCCTTTATACCTACGGTCAGTGAGGATGAAAAACGGACTGGTGTATCAAGGTTAGCGGGCAAAACTAAGATTCAAAAACTTAAGGAGCGTTATTTGCTCTTTAATGCTTTCGTTAAAGAACACAGTTTTAAAAATTTGATCGGTTTTCTCAGTCCTATCCCCTTAGGAACAGGTTTTATTGTTTTTGAGGAGTATACTTACACAACACTATTGCCCTATCCTTGCGATAGTACTATTATCTATATAGAAAAGAAAGGTCTGTTCAAGGGGCAGAAAGGCTTTTTTGCTATACAACGGGCAATTGATCAAATCGAGATTGACGAACAATCATTACTCCAATCGAGTGGAGAAGAATCTTTAGCGTTTAAACTGGCCCAAATTCTCCAGGCCTTAAGAAATGATCAAGAAACGCGAAACTATGTGGAACAAGCAATTAAATTGGAAAGACAACAAAGTTTCTTTAGCAATCATTTGAATGGTATGTCTCAACTTCATAAGGAAATTAAAGGATTTATAGCTCTATCTGAAGCCAAAAAGAAGAATGTAAAAGTATCAGATGCTCTAGGAATTACAACAATTCTTTTACCTATGAAATCGAGGACTCTTGTCCAAGTAGGAGATTTTAAACTAAATCCTACCAGAGCTATGAAAGTACTTAATCTTCTTGCCATTGGATTGCACGAAGCTTCTCAAGGCTACCAATCCCAATAAGGGTTACATTTTTTACATCCTGCCTGCAGTATGAGTTATCATCTGCATCATCTATGTCCTGATTATTTGGCATGCTTGGAAGTGGCCTACATAGGAAGATCATTCTTATTCGCAAACCTCTAGTTCAACTATAATCTTCCTCTCTCTTACTTTTTTTTCCTCAATACATGTTGTGAAACACCCCTGAAATAGATTCACGATACTTTTTGGGAGTATCTAACCAATCTGATAACACATCAAATAAATCCCTGCTAATAAAAATTATGCACTTGATGGAACTTTCTGAAATTTATGACTTCACTTTTGAAGTCATTTTTGAGTATAACCAACGTTATAGTACATTATACGTATCAATATACGTATTTTTGGTAACATAGCCAACGATATATTCCTAAAAAAAATTATTATTGGAACAAAAAGTTATTCAAATCAGGAATAGGAAACTTAATTTAATAGATCATATTAATGAAAATTATGTCATGTTTCTATAAGGTTGAGGGTAATGACTGAAGAAATATCAATTAAGGTTTCACGCCAGTTACTTGAGTTATCAGGATTATCTAAAGAGGATCTTGAACACCAAAACCATTTACTCATTCTTTTTGAACTTTATCAACAAGGTAAAATTAGTATGTCAAAATCTGCAGAACTAGCAGGTATGAAGGTGGACAAGTTCTTAGAAGAATTTCGTAAACGTCGTTTACTTAGATCAGGAGGGCCAGCTTCATCAAAAGAGGCTGAGGAGGAATTTCAAGCTACGAAGAACCTTTTGAAGTGATTTGATGCTTATTTTAGACACTAGTGTCTTAAGCACTTTCACATATCTTGGATTATTGGAAGAACTCCGACAGTTAAATATGACTTATGCCATTACACCTGATGTTCTTGAAGAATTTTCAAGAAAATGGGTAAAAACTAAGATTCCTTCTTGGATAAATATAGACGTCCCATCCGATAAAATTAAGACAGAATCTCTGAGTATAAGTACAACTGACACGTCATTAATATCACTTGCTATTGAAAAGAAATCAATGATTGCAACAGATGACCTCGCACTTAGGAAAGTAGCAAGAGATAGAGATATTGCGGTAGTTGGAACCCTTGGTTTGTTGAAACTTCTTTACACTCAAAATATAATTCAAACAAGAGAAACCTATCTAAAATACTTGGAAAAATTAAGAACTGATCTGTATCTAAGTGATGATTTGTTGGAATGGGCCATAAAAGATATTGATTAAGTAAATCCTAAATTTGATTCATTCATACCTCCATTTAGAAGATTTTTTTTCACACGAGAAATAAAACATACGGAGGTTCGTGTGTA
>CP070695.1:2905230-3073427 GCA_020353515.1 Candidatus Heimdallarchaeota archaeon | reverse complement strand
TTTCGTGCCACAGTTAGCCCAACAACACTTGCCATGGAAGCGCCTCTAGTTATCAATCCCGACGCTTGTTGGTCATAGCCCAACATGTCTTTGACCCACTCTAGAATTTGACGCTCTACATAAATGGCTATATGTTCCAGACCTCCAGATGGCTGGTTTAATGCTGAAGCAATGAAGTCTCCAAAAGCGCTAAATAAAGTACCTGTACCCACAACCCATCCCCAGAAGGAGGGGTGGGTATTCCCCAATGTGAAAGGTATTACTATTTCTTTTATTTCATCATAAATTGCTTTGATCTTCTGACTTTCTTTAGGTATTGGTTTTCGAGCTCTATCTTTAATTTCTGATGGAATTGGTTGCCATACTGGTTTTTCTCTAATATTTTTCAGATGTTCGATCATATCATCGATCATCTGATGGCCTATTTTTCGTTGTTCTTCCCAATCTTTGGGGTCTAATGTTTCTTCAGACAAAAAAGAGTTCCTCCTGATTCTGGATCAAGATGGGCTTAAAAATGATTTTTTTTACTTATCAAATTGTTGTTTAAAATCCTTGGTCAGTGAATAAGCCTGTTATTTCAACGAAAATAATTGTCAAAATACTCTTCTCCTTAAGCATAGAGAAGAAAAAGCTTCTTGTTCAAGAACTGATCAACCGTTTGAGCGGTCTCATCAACTGCTAATGAGACCAAAGGATTTTATGCGTATTGCGATAAAAACATTCTATGTGATGAGACCTGTATTCCTAGTCGTTTAAACGCTTCAGTGATATTTTCTCCTGTATTAGCACTAGTAGGTAAATAGGTAACGTTGAACGGTAAATCTTCTCCTGTGGTGGTCGTTATTCCCCTGACAATTCCTTGTATTGTTTGATCTGGAATACAGTACTCTCCAGTATCTCTCAGATCTATTTTATTCCCCAGAATCACGAACGGAATTGGCCCGTGCCCGTTATTTCTCCACAGCTCATCTATCCAATTATGTATGTTCATCACTGACTCTGGATTACTGACATCACAGACAATGAAAGCGCCTCTTGCACCGTGATAATACATCTTCCTAATCGTCTCAAAAACAGGTTGTCCTGCGAGATCCCAGATTTGGAAGCTTATCTTTTTTCCACAGATTATCTCATTTTTTACTGAAAAATCTGCTCCTAATGTAGGTAAATATTGCATGGGAAATCCGTTGCCTAGATAGCGTCTACGAATTGAAGTCTTTCCCACCGACCCGTCTCCTATCAGGATTATTTTCAGTAATTCCATATAGTGTTCCCCTTGGTTATTACTTTTTCTTTCTCAGTATCCTTATTCTCTTATAGTGCTTAATGAGTATGTAACATCACCATAACACTCTTTGAGTGAAAAGAATAATATAACCCAGCTTGGAGAACTATTTTACAAAAAATTGAGCGAAAAGAAGTCTGACCTAAGAATGACATTACCAAATTTAAAAGAACAGTTTGAAAAAGGGCAGTATCGGGAAATACTGAACCAACTGGCCCAATTGGAAGAATAGGAGGGATTATTATCTTTATCCTTGGAGGAACGGGTTGAACATTATTTCATTCGCTTGACAAGAAAACGGAACTCTTTAGGACCGCGTTGTTCCGAGATTAAGAGTGTATGACCAGTTGAACGTACCCAAGCTGGTATATCAGTTTTACTTCCTGGATCAGTGGTTAAAATCTCAAGCACCTGACCAATTTCTAATGCTCTCAGAGCTTTTACAGATTTCATAATAGGGTGAGGGCAGTGTAATCCTTTTGCATCTACAGTATGATGGATATTCCCATGATATTCTTTATCTAAAGACTCTTTTTCGATTATTTTTCTATCACTTTTAGAAGGGTAGAAAAATGCATCATTTGTGGTAGTTGGATATCCCTTTTTAACCCAAAGATCCATACCATCCTTTAAGCTTTTAACATCTTTAAAACCTGCATCAACTAAAATATCAACAGCCACCAAAGATAAACCTCCTCCTGGACAAATTGTAACAATTTCTTTTTCCTTGAATGTCTGTAGACTCTCTAAATTGGCTTTTATTTCAGTAACGTAAATTTGTCTAGCAGTTGGAACGTGTGCATCAGTATATTCCCGAATGGTACGAATATCAAGTATTAATGGTATTAATGTTGGTTGATTAGTATTAAAACGTTTATACAATTCATCTACAGTGATTTCAGACCATTCAGATGACTCATAACGGAACAACATCTTGAAGGTCTTTCTCCAATATCTAAAGGTGTTTTTAAAATAATATCCCTTTGATGACATATTCTTTCCATATTTCTTTTTCATCTGTTTTCACCCATTAAAACGCTGCATGGCACTCTTCCATGAAAGCGCATTTTAAGCAGACCCTTTTCCTCATGTAAATCCCGAATATCGCCAGAAAACCTATGAAACTGATTAAAGAAAGTAAAGCAATTACTGAAAAATTAACAAAGAAAGAAATCGGTATTAAGAGAATAGGACCCAACCATAAAATGACTAGATTGGGAGTACCCCATTTTTTACCACAGGTAACATGCCTGTGTAAATATGATTCTTTCCATTCTTCTAGAGGTAACAGGTCAAATGTAACACCCCCATTTTCACTATCTGCTGCAGGTCCCTTAACCTTGTAATAACAATATTGACAATGAATAATAGGCCATATCAAAATGTTGTAAATGACAGAATATAGTAAATATATCCCAGCTACCAATACATTAAGAAAACTTAACCCGAGGGTACCAAGAACGATCACGCCTAACCGTGAAATCAATATAACTACTGAATCATTGTAAGGACACTTAGGATAAAATGTATGTCGCAAACTAAATGGTTGCTTTAGTTCAGTCATATCCACATTCTCCACGCTTCTCCTTTGAGGAAACCTTTTTCAACATACTGGTGTTTATCAATTGTTAATTTGCATCTTCATCCAGTTATTGAAGAAAATTAACTTTCACATATTCTACTGATCAATCAAAAGTTCATTCATCAATAAATCTTAAATTATGGTTTTGTTTCAAAGATTTACTCTTCTACTTATTCTTGCACCAAGATTACTACATTTCCTTTTTTATGCCCTTTATTGACATAACGGTACGCCTCGGGTACTTGATTCAGAGGATAGGTTCTATCAATAGCCGATTTTAACTTCCCTGCTTCAATAAGTTCTTTGAGATACTCTAAAATTTCGGTTGATTCTTTAGTTGATGATCTAGCTGAAAGAAACTTCCCCCCTTTCGCTAATATTTTTTTACAAGCCCTAGCAGAAGTTTTAATTACTGCATCAAAAATTACATCGTAAATCTCACCACTTTTCGTAAAATCTTCTTTTGTATAATCTATGACTTTGTTTGCCCCTAAAGATTTCACCAATTCTAAATTTGTGGTGCTACATACTCCAGTAACCTCTGCTCCAAAAGCTTTGGCAATTTGTACGGCGAATGATCCTACACTTCCTGAAGCTCCGTATACAAGCACTTTCTGTCCGTATTGAATATCCCCCTTTCTAAGAATATGTAATGCTGTCATTCCTCCAATAGGAACAGCAGCTGCTTCTTCATAGCTCATATTCGTTGGTTTTAATGCTATTATTCCTTTAGACCATTCTTCAGGTAGACAAACGTACTCAGCATTCGCACCTACGTCTAATCCACTAGTCGTTCCAAATACTTGATCCCCTTTTTCAAATTTTGTAACACTTTGACCTACAGCTTCAACTATCCCAGAAAATTCATGTCCTGGTAATTTTTTTCGTTTCATACCAAAGATTTGTAACAGGAACCAGAGGGGGAATCGAAGCTTCAGTAATATTGTGTCACCTATGGTTACAGTCGCAGCATGCACTTTAATCAGGACTTCATTATCTTCTGGAGTAGGTTTCTCTACCTCCATTAATTCTAAGTTATCTGGTGATCCAAATTTTGTGACAACGATTGCTCTCATAGTTTCTTTATTTTTCATTGTATTCACTACCTAGCTCTTCCTCTGTAGTTTCTTCTTGGTTTCACACTAATCCTTAAATTTCTTGGTGCTTTGTTATTTGGATTATATTATATCTTAGTAAGAGAATTATGTGAATAAAATAGAATGTGATCAGGATGAACTTTCCTGTGTTGGCCACGTCCATGCGTACCAGATAATCAGCAAAAGAAGTACAATTTCTACACCAGAGGCAAAAATAAAATAGATATTTGGATCAAATATCCCCGCTAGCACAAAAACAAGTTGCAATAAGGCTACGATGATATTTGTCCAGCGGTTCATTTTTGCTTTCAATGTCAGCGACAGGAAAACCATTAGACTCGGAATAGTCATTAGAATCATAAATCCCAATAATAAAACTTGAGTAATTTGAAAACCTGCAATCTCTCCTCCTCTTAACTGATCTATATGCCCTGGTATGTAAAATCCGAAGAGATCCGCATAGAGATATATTAATACTAATGAGCACCAAAGAGCTGCAAGCTTTAGCTTCACATCTATTTTTCTGTCTTCCAAAGCCATTGGAATTCCTTCTATTTACTCAATACTAATTACCACTCGTCCTTTGGAACGTCCTGTCTCGTAATGGCGATGAGCCTCCACTGTTTGGCTTAAGGGATATACTGTATCTATTACGGGTTTGATCTTTCCCTCTTCTATCCATTCACAAATTAAATTCATAGCAGCCGCACTTTCATCTGCTGTGCCAGTTTTAAATCTCTTATTGTTTGTCATTATATGAAAAATGTTTCTTGGACTACTTATGGGATTATTTGCAATATAAGTTCCTTCAGAGGCTAGAATGTTCTTGCATTTTGAAAGATTTTGTGCTGAAACTACATCTAAGATTATATCATACTTAGAATCGCTTTTGGTATAATCCTCCTTGGAATAATCTATAACAAAGTCTGCTCCAATCTCTTTTACCATATCTACATTAGTGGGGCCACACACCCCAGTGACTTCAGCACCATAAACATTCTTAGCCATTTGCACGGCAAAAGTCCCGATTCCTCCCGAAGCACCGATGATGAGGACTTTATCCCCTTTATTAGGTGTTACTAAATCCCTAAAAGCTACTAGTGCAGGTGTAGATCCCCCAGGGACGGCAGCAGCTTCTTGAAAGCTTAAATTTGAAGGTTTCTTCGCCAATACAGATGCAGGGACAGCCATATATTCAGCACAAGCTCCCCCTTTCTCGGAATAGCCATAGACATGGTCTCCCACGGACCAATCTGAAACGTCTGTTCCAATAGATACAATTTCACCTACAAACCCACCACCAACAATTTTTTGTTTAGGTTTTCGTAATCCCCCAAATTCTCGTCTGAGAAAAAATCCTACTAACCGCTTTATTCCCCAGAAAGCTACTTTCGGAGCTTTTCCACCACGATGCAGCATGTCTACAGTATTAATTGAAGTACCATAGTTTCTAATTAAAACTTCATCATCTTGGTGTTGGGGTTTTTCTATTTCTACAAGCTTAAGAACCTCTGGGGGTCCGTATTTCGTACAAATTACTGCTTTCATTTTATTTTTCATTTTTTTCACCGATTATAAACTTTCTTTAAATTACCCAACTCCATGCAATATAAACTATTACTAGATTGAATCCCATCGAAACCAGTAATGTAAATTTTTCATAGAGAGGATAGCCTCTAATTGAAAAGAGATTAAATCCGAAATAGATTACTGCTACGATAATGTTTACCCCACGACTCACAGGATCATCTACCAGGAGGGTCAGAACAATCATAATAATTGGAATAATCATTATTACGGCCATCACTAATACCATAGTCTCGGTTAATGGCTTCCCATCTATTTCTCCCAGCTTAAAATCACCAGCTAATATGGAAAACACATCGCCATACAAATAACAGAGTACCACAGCCACCCACAAGAATGAAAGAATAATTTTAACGTCGTCCATAATTCAATCCTTTTTTATGATTTAATTACTCTTCTGATGAATTAAAGCCTTTAACTATCAGCCATACAGCTAGAACCATTTCACCCACGAAATTTGGAAAATTCAACAAATCTGAGATCGTTGAAAAGGTACTACCACCGAATATAGTGACCAATCCAGAAACAAACACCAATGTGGATCCAATCAGACCCCAGACTGATAACCATCGAGGAATGAGTTTTGACTGAAAAAATATAAACTGATACATCAGGGCACCTAGGCTAAAAGCGAATACACCAGGTACAAGGGCTTGAGCCAAATCTTGTCCTGCTAGTAATAATTCACCTACAGTTTGAAAATAGGGATCAGCTGGAGCGACTGCGTCTATAAATTCCTGACTTAATAGTACTAATGCTAGTACACACATAACACCCACCATATAGAGTGCGCCCTCAATCATCCTGAACCCAACGGCTCCAAGAGCCATCCCTTCGTTATGTTGTTTTAAGATTGGATACATCGGAATTGCAATACCAGCACATGCAGCTGCCAAAATAAAGTAGAAGAGCGCTCCTAGCATCACTTGGGTTTCATTTACAGAAATTTTGGCTAGATCGACAGGAGATTCTAGATTAGATCCAAAAAAAACAACAGCAAGTACGCCTGCAACCGTCGCCGTTATGAATAATGCACCTGTAATTCTTGCGTTTATTTTTCCTTGATTTTCCATTTTTTTCCACCAGTTTTCCAATACATTCATTTTATCAATGGGTATCTGTTTTTACAGACTCGGAAGCAATTACAGATGAATTGAAGCCTTTAACTATTAGCCATACCGCTAGAACCATTTCATTCACGAAAATTGGAAGATCTATCAACATCGAGATCATCTCAGAAATACCACCGAAGATATCTAACAAGCCATTCACAAACCCCAAAATAATGCCAATAAGACCCCAGACAGATAACCATCGAGGAACGAGTTCGGATTGAAAAAATATATAATAATACATCAGAGCACCTAGGCTAAAAGCAAATACTCCTGGTACAACAGCCTGGTCTATAGTATACCCTGTTAGTAATAATTCGCCTATATTTTGAAAATAAGAATCAGCTGGAGCTCCTGCGTCTACAAATTCCTGACTTAATGGGACTAGTGCAAGTACGCATATAACACCCACCATGAAGATTACGCCTTCAATGATCCTGAAACCAACGGCTCCAAGAGCCATCCCTTCATTATGCTGTTTTAAGAGTGGATACATCGGAATTGCAATACCAGCACCTGCAGCTGCCATAATAAAATAAAAGAACGCTCCTAGAGCTACTTGGATCTCATTTTCAGAAACCTCAGTCAGATAATCTGAAGCCTGTAGAATAGGTAACAAAAAAAACCCACTTATAATGGCTGCACCTGTTGCAGTTATGAAAAGTACTCCCGAAATTCTTGCATTTGTTATGTAGGTGTTCATTCTAATCTCCTTTTTAGATTTAATTAATAAACTGTTAAGCTATTGTTTTATAATGGGTTTTACGTTGGATTAAATGTTAATTAAAAAAAGTTGAGACACGACAATATAGATACCAACTGATAACATAGCTCGGATTACTGACGTTTAAACTAAATAATCTATCTCAAAAGAATATTTTCCTTAAATAAAGGCAGTTCTCGGTGTAAAATCATGTCTTTAAGAATGAAACTAATTTATTTATTCGTCCCATTTATTAGATTAGGTAATTTTATTAAAAGGGCTATATCTTCTTATATAAGCCATTTTTTCACATTAAAACCATCTAGTACTACTTTTAAACTTGGGTCATGGGATAATGACGTTCTTATCCAAACCAAGTATGGTTTGATCTCTGGTTTTTCAGATAAAGGGTCTTGGTGCTGGAAGGGAATTCCTTATGCAACTCCTCCAGTTGGGCCATTCCGTTGGAAGGCACCACTTACTCCCACTCCGTGGATCGGCACACGCAAAACACGAAAGTTTGGAAATTCTGCTGCGCAAATAATGCCCATACTAGGTCCATCTGGGTCAGAGGACTGTCTTTACCTCAACATCTGGCGTCCTAAAACACCAGAGACAAAATTACCAGTTTATCTATATATCCATGGTGGAGGGAACTCAATCGGAACATCTGCAGAGGTCACTTATTATGGTAATGCGGTAGCTGAGAAGGCTAATTTACTATATATTTCAATTAATTTCCGTCTTGGAGCAATGGGTTGGTTTATACACCCCACAGTGACAAATAGCGGCTCTCCTGAAGATAAGAGTGGGAACTTTGGGACTCTTGACATCATAAAAGCCTTAGAATGGGTACAAGACAACATAAGAGCTTTTGGAGGAGATCCTGATAATGTTACAATCGCGGGTGAATCTGGCGGTGCCTTTAATGTTCTTTCCCTCCTTATTTCCACTCCTGCAAAAGGCCTCTTCCATCGTGCTATTGTTGAGAGTGGATTATCTTATATTTGGAGTAATAACGCTGCAGAAGCTCAAAGTGACAATCTTCTTGTAAACCTCCTCATCAAAGATCGTAAAGCTAAGAACCGAGAAGAAGCTGAGCAAATTATCGGCAAAATGTCTGAAAGAGAGGTCAATAATTACTTTCGTTCGAAATCTGCATTTAAGATCACGAAATGTATTCCCACTAGGGATTTTGGAATGGCAGACTGGCGGACTATTTTCACCGATGGTACTATAATACCAAAAGAAGGTTATGCTGTGTTTTCAACTGGAGAGTGGGCGAATAAGGTACCGCTTATTATTGGTTGTACTAAAGACGAATTGAAGCTCTTTGGTAATTTTAGAAAAGATCCCCCACGGAATACAAGGAAATATGACTTGATTTGGGGTTATCGTTCCCTATTATGGCGAGTGAGTGGTCTTGATTCCTTAGTGTGTCAAATGACATCAAACACTAATATCCCCATTTATGCGTACCGTTTTGATTGGGGAAGCCCAGATAATGATGGTGTGAGTGTTCTTCCCAAAAACATGGGTCGAGACTTGGGTGCTCACCACGCTGCGGAGCTTCCTTTTTTCTTAGGGATGGGTATGGGTGCTTTATCTATGATGATAGGAAAAACCCACACAAAGCATAATCGTCCTGGCCGTGAGAAACTGACTGATTTATGTATGAGCTACCTTGCCAACTTTGCTTGTACAGGAAATCCAAACGGAGAAAGTCACCCTCATTGGCCTCCCTGGGATACTTCTGAAAAGAAAAACAAAATTCTGGTTCTTGATGCGGATATGGAAGATCTAAGGCTTTCATATCTGAAGGATATAGTCACTGTTCAGAGTGTTCTTGATCTCATTAATTCTGAGCTCAAAGAACCAGAGCTAGGAATGATACTATCTTATCTCGATGATATTATACCCTTTGGAGTTAATAAAGCTGATCAATAAATAAGTCTTCAAGATTTTTCGTATTTACACTTTAATTCATCTAAAGCGGTTTCATTAATTTCAATCATTATCGATTCATTCTTAAGTGAACCAACCCAATATGACAAGGTACTATTTGGTATCGAATTTGCTAGGTTTACTCCATTCGTCGTCTTAACTACAAAAAGGGGTTCTTCATTAGTGTGGTAATCCCACGAACGTACAGCGATAATTGAGTCATTTTTTGGAATATAGGTTCGTATTTTTCTCTAAAAGTTTTTACATCATCAATATCACTGATTGTGGAACAAACCAACATACAAAAATGTTTTTTGATCTTTTCTTTATATTCTCCCATATCATCACCGATCAAATTCTTGATATTACATGAAAAAAGATACTTAGAACGTCCTCTCTTTTGTCCAACTGGTTAATTCTGTTCTGTCAATAAAAATCTATTGTCGCTTACGTTCCTCAAGAGACAAATAATCTTTTCAATGTCGAGTCTAGACGAAGTTGAAAGAAAAATGATTTAGTAATCTATGATTTTGTTTCCCAACCTTTGTTGAGTACATCAATATAGACCTCTTGTGGCATTAATTCTTGGCTTATCGTTGATAAGTATTGCTGAGATATTTTTCCTTGCTTAATAATTTGATTGCCTGCTTTTTGTGCAGCAGCGTTTATATCATCAATGACCTTCTCTTTACGCAGTGGTACTAATGCGACTGAATGTGGTCTTAGTAGCGCGCCAACAAACTCCCGATCAAAGTTATTACAAAACGCTTTGAAATAAGTAATCATTGGGTCAAAATTCTCCATCTTCCACCACGCAGCACTAGATACAAAAACTATTTTTCCACGTTTCACATCTTCTCTTAGTGGATGCCGACAACGACCTGCGCGTAACTCAGTAACAGGTTTCATCAAAGCAATCAAGCGATCAATTACTGTTTTCATTGATCCATTTATTCCATCACAATAGATTGGCGAAGCGAATATCCATATGTCTGCTTCCCGAAACTTGGGAAGTAAAATCGCCATATCATCCTTCTGGCTACATTTACCTGGTGTTGTAGTCCAACACTGATAACACGAACGACAGAAATTAATCGTAAGATCTTTCGTATAAAATAGATCTAAGTCTGCTTTACTTTCCCGAATCCCTTCAAGAAACGGTCTCAAGATATTAGCAGTCAATCCTTTATTTTTACGGGGGCTACTATTAATTGCGATTACTTTCATAAAATTATTCACCTAGCAAGTGATTAAGAATAAATAGTAAATTCACACATATTTTAATATCAAACTATTGATATATTACCACTTTGATATCAAATTGTATGTGATATCACATATTTACTTATTGAAGGAAGAGTGAACTATTGACCGAGTTAGATACAATTTTCCGGGGATTATTTGAAGGATCTCCTCTTTCAATCTGGAAAGAAGATTTATCTGATCTAAAGAAATACTTGGACTCATTGAAGGAAAAAACAGATGATATCAGACAATATTTTGACGAAAATCCTTCAGAGATAATGAAATGTGCACAATTAGTAAAGATAGTTGATGTTAATAGATCAATGATGGAATTAATTGAGGGAGAATCAAAAAGAGAATTACTAGGATCCATTTCAAAGTATATGAGTCTTCCATTCCAAGTTCCACCGTTTAAGGAAGCCATAATTGACTTATCAGAGGGAAAATCACAAAGTTATGTAGAAGGTTATACAGTAACTAAGAAAGGCAAATTAATCTATTTGAGATATTTAACATATATTCCTGAAAAGTTTGTTTCAACATGGGCCGAAGCTTGGGTACTAGTATTCGATCTTACAGAATATAAGGCGAAGGAGTCAATTCTGAATGAAAAAATTAATGAGAATGAGTTTTTGATTGATTTAATGACTCATGATCTTAGGAATTATTTTACACAATTTCAAGGTTATATTGATATAATACTCACTGAAAATCTTGACCAGCAAGAAGATGTCATAAATTTCTTATCTAAGGCAAAGAAGGGTATACAACAAGCAACTAAATTATTAGAAAATGTTTCTGTATTGATGAAAACTCAAATAACCAAAGATTTTGTATTACAACCCATAGAACTTAAACCTGTTCTTGTTAGGGCAAAAAAGTTTATAATAAATCTTTACCCAAACCAAGAGATAGTTGTATCGATAGAAAACATACCAAATAACTTATTCATTCTTGCTGATTCATTGATTGAATATTTATTTATCAATCTCTTTACAAATGCTGTAAAACATAATCAAAATGTAATCAAACAAATTGATATAACCTCTTCTCAAGATGATGGAGTCTGTTCTATTACTATTACAGATAATGCAAAGGGAATTCCGCTTAATATCCGAGAAGAAATTTTTACTCGTTTTTCTGAATTTAAGAAAGAAGGAAAGGGATCTGGTCTGGGATTATTTATTGTAAAAACTCTTGTAGAAAGATATAACGGTCGAATTTCTATTGAAAGTCGTGTTCAAGATGATTATTCCAAGGGAACACAATTTATTACTACTTTTAATTGTGAAGTATAATTTCTTAATTCCTTTTGCACGGTATCGATGTGGAATCCACATGAAAGAGTATATTAAAATCAATAAAAAACGCTGGGAGGAACTTGCAACTATTCACTTCAAGAGTGAATTCTACAATGTTGAAAAGTTCAAGGAAGGAGGCATTTCTATTAGTGATCTTGAAATTAATGAGGTTGGTGATGTCAAAGGGAAAAAATTATTACATTTACAGTGCCATTTTGGAAAAGACACCTTATCTTGGGCTCGGTTGGGAGCTCACGTCACAGGGGTTGATTTTTCCAGTCGTGCCATCGAATTAGCTAGGCAATTGAGCGCAGAAATTGGCATTGAAGCCACGTTCATTCAATCTGATATCTATGATTTAGATCGAACTAGCTTGAAGCAGAATTGTTTTGATATTGTATTCACAAGCAATGGAGCCATATATTGGTTACCTGATCTGAAAAAATGGGCACAGTTTATTTCTCACTTTTTAAAGCTGGGTGGTTTCTTTTACATATTAGATTCTCATCCAACGGGAAATATCTTTGACGATGAATGTGAAAACGACCTTATTGTTCGTTACCCTTATTTTCATCAGGAAAAACCACTTGAATTTGATGAAGAGGGTTCTTATGCAGACGAAAGAACAAAATTAACCAATACGAAAGAATATGGATGGGCTCATGATATGGGTTCAATTGTCAATAGCCTCATAGAAGCAGGTTTACGAATAGACTTTGTTCATGAGTACCCCTTTGTTGCTTGGAAGATGTTACCCTTTCTTGAACAAAAAGGGGACGGATGGTGGCACCTACCAGAGAGGTTTCAGCAAGTCCCATTAACATTCTCGTTAAAAGCCACTAAGAATTCTGTATAGGTATTTCGAGTTGTTCTACTCCTTTTTTTTAGTACCTGTGCTGTTTCAAGTACAATTGTTGTTTCGAGTACTAGTGATGGGGTATTTAACAAAAGTTTATGAAAGTCTTAGTTTCTTCTATAAAGAATATATTGTAAGAAGATATTTAAGGAAATTTGTTTCTTCTAAGTCAGAATTTCATCTATTTTGATTTTATCAAAGTTTTGGAGGATTAGACAGTTATGAATACTTGGAAAGATGGTCATATCAATGTGGGGGATGTTAAGCTCCATTATGTGGAGAACGGAACAGGTGAGTTAGTAATTTTACTTCATGGTTTTCCTGATTTTTGGTACTCGTGGAGACATCAGATCCCTGCATTATCAGAATCCTTCAGAGTTGTGGCTCCAGATTTACGGGGATACAATACGAGCAGTAAGCCAGAAGGTGTTGATAGTTATTCAACTTCTCTCTTAGTTGAAGATATCAGTCAGCTGATTACAGCTTTAGGAGAATCAAAAGCCATAGTCGTCGGTCATGATTGGGGTGGTGCTGTAGCTTGGAATCTTTCGATGATGGAACCTGAAAAAGTATCGAAACTCGTTATTATTAACTGTCCTCATCCTGTACCGCTTTTAGAAGCGTTTTGGTCAATGCGCTTCCAACAACTGCAAAAAAGTTGGTACGTATTCTTTTTTCAGTTCCCTAACATTCCTGAAGAAATCTTAAGTCAAAATAATTACGAAGCACTTCAACGAATGGTGTTTGGATCTATTTCTAACAAACAGGCGTTTACAGAGGAGGATATGCAACTGTATGTGGAAGCATGGTCACAACCAGGAGCATTGGAATCTAGTATCAATTACTACCGTGCGAATTGGAACATTACTCAAATTCTCTCAATTAAGAAAGACCATCAAGCTAGCTTTATCAAGAGATTTCCCAAAATTAAATGCCCTACGCTTGTGATTTGGGGGGAGAAAGATGTAGCTTTAGATAAATCATTAACTTTCGGGCTTAACGAGTACATTGAGGGGGCATTCAAACTAGTATATCACCCTGAATACGGTCACTGGGTTCACATTGAAGCCCCTGGGTTTGTTAACAATACAATTGCCTCCTTTCTTGGCTAAACTTCAGTAGTTCAAATTCGTTTGACTTTCCAACTGGATAGATGGTTGTTTCCCTCTTTATTCTAGCTGAAAGAATACTTTCAATATTTCAATCAATCAATCAATCAAATTATGTTGAAAGTATCCCCTTCTATTCTTGCAGAACTACATATATTACACATCAGCTCTAATTGCTCATTTCTACAAATACAGCAAACAATTTCATTTTGTGGTTAATAAAATAAGCATTATACTTTTTGCATATGAATTTCCGATTTAAGGAGTATCAGCTTCCCAAGTAATTCTGTTTTCGCAACGTGTGTTTTTAATTCTAATTTCTCTGCAATTCTGGCTATTTCTAGATTTAATAAACTGATTTCTGTTTCTTTTTTATTCTTAATATCTTGTAAGGTTGAAATAAATTGTCCATCTGATAATTCACTGATTTTTAGCACTTGCTGTAGTAACTGATCTGCAGTGAGAGTAATTCCTGATGCGGAAGCAATCACAAGGCACTCTTTGATGATTTCAGTAGCGATACGAGTCACATCTTCATTTCGATAAAAAATTCCATTATCTATTTCAAGTAATGGGCAAACGGAATTGAAAACAGAGTTAATGATAGCTTTTTGCCAAATTTTGTCTTGAAGATTTTCTTCGATAACAAATTGAAATCCTGGTGTATCAAGCAGTGTAACGATTTTTTGAAGGTTATGGCTGTTACCTTTAATGATTCCGATAGATGAGGGAGCAATTGGTTTATACTGGATGAAATTCTCATCTAATGTTTGACTTGTAGCAAAAAGAATGCATCTATAAATTTCAGAGAAATCATTATTAATAAACGGGTTTTCTACGCCTAACCCATTTTGCATTACAACCAATGGGGAATTAATATTTTTATTCAAGAGTTTTGATGCTAACATTTTATTAACATATGATTTAGTTGTAATAACAATAAGTCCATTTAATTTTTCTAATTTACTTAGAGAAACCATATTCATTGAAGCTTTGATTATCTCTCCGCGGACATCTCTCATAGATACTTCCGTCTTTTTCTCTGAAACATCATCTCTACTTGTTCTAACAAGAATAACTTCGCGGTTCTGATTTACTAAGTGAACAGCTAGCGCTAATCCTATTGCTCCTGAACCTAGAATGAAAACGCGATCATGAAAGCTCATACTTTTGGATTTCCTTTATTCTAAATTTCTGAATTCTATTTCGACATGTTGAGTTTTTTCCTAAAGAAGTTTTTGAATATGGCAGAGTGGTTCTTAAAAAGGAAAAACTGAATATTCCAACTTAAACTTGTTTGGAGAGTTCTATATTTCTCAATCAAATTGAGGGAGCCATTGTTTTTCTATTTCAAATAATTCTTCAACCATCTCGCGGATCTCAACGGGTGAACAGACACTTGCAGTGTTTGGATCAAGTAATACAGCCTGATAAATCTTCTCACGATCCAATGTAAGTGCCCCTTCGACTGCTGCTTTCTGAACCATGATATTTGACATACAAAGCGCTTGACACACTGTAGGTAGTTCAATTCCTCCTTGAGGATGTGCCCCCAAGCTATCAAAAAAGATTGGAACCTCTACACAACAATTAGGGGGAAGGTTCGTAATATATCCTTTGTTTAACACGTTCCCATTGATTCGTACTGGGATTATGCTCTCCATGGCATTTATAATTAGTGGTGCATATTCCCAAGAAGGAATTTCTTTGAATGGGAGAGAATTTTGGTTTAATTTTTCTGTAAATTCCTTCTCTAAATTCTGTTGAGCGACCCTTTGCTCATTATAATCTAAAGCATGATCGAGCTCCGCATAGAATCCATCTCCTCTATACTTCTCTAATAAGCTAGAACTCTTTCGATAATATGGTAAGTATTCACTTAGATGACCTGAGGTTTCAGTCATGAAATACCCAGTTGCATTCATCATATCTACCCGGAGTTTCTCGATATCTGTCAAAAAGTATTGAGATTTACTTGCTTCTCGAATTAAAGGATAGGCATCATGCCATTCTGAATTTGAATCCTTATATTGGACTTTTAAGAACCAAGCGAGGTGGTTTATCCCAGCACATAAGTAGTCGAAACCTTGTGGATTCACTTCCATTAGATGAACAGCTGCCTCCAATACAGCTGCTGTCCCAAAAACTCCATGACACAATCCAATGGTTGAATTGGGTGATATCGTGTTACAATACCAAGTATTCATGGCCATGGGGTTGGTATAGTTTAAAAGAAGCGGTCTTAATCCTTTAGAGTCATCAGACTTATATCCATGAGTTCTGATATCTTCTAATAGACTATCAAAAAACGTAGTGGTTCTTAAAAAGCGAAAAACTCCACCAGGGCCTATAGTATCCCCTACACACTGAGTCACACCGTATTTGAAGGGAATTTCTAAATCATGCTTTACAACATCCAGACCACCAATAAGGACTGCATTTATAATATATTTTGCATCAGTAATTGCTTCTTTTTGATTTGTTGTCTTCTCAATTGTAATATTTTCAAGGATTTGAAGATTATCTTCACGGTATTTCTGCATATATTTGTACATGAGATCTAATCTTTTTGGGTCGATATCTTCAAGACATAAGACAATTTCATCCCGAAGTGTTGGAAAAGTAAGGATATCTGTGAGGAGGGTTTCACCAAAAACTAGGGAACCAGCACCGATGAAAGCAACTTTTATCATAAGTGATTTACACCTTCTATTTCAAATAAAAGTGGATAAATTCTTCTCTCGCACCTCAGATATAAGCTTTCATGCATGATTCGCTTGTTCCAAAACCTCTTAATTTCCTCAATTAAAATTGTCTATTTATCGGAAGGATGCAGGAAGATAATGAAATTAGAGCCTATGATTTACGCGTCCAATATTGAGAATTCAATTCAATTTTACCGAGATATTTTGGGATTTAAGATAGATAAATATTATCCAAATAAAAAAGATCCAACATGGGTTTGTGTTCGTATTGGAGACGATCGTTTTGGTATTGGAAAAACCTTCTCTGACATCAACCACAAGTTACATCCACGAGGGATTGATGGGTCTGGAGTTCAGTTCTATATTCAAGTCGAAGATGTGGATCAAATCTATGAAAAATATCGAAATCAGGTAGGAGTAATTGATGATATTGAAAATAAAGCGTGGGGAGATCGAGAATTTACCTTTAAAGATCCTGATGGGTATTTAATTTCCTTTTATTCAAAACTCAAGCCAAGAAACCTTTAATTTAGTGATAAGAACCAAAGTTCATAAGAAATGAATTGAATCACATACAGATGACTAGGAAGATGTCTATGATGACCGAAAATGAATTATTACATCTGATATTTAGTATTTGTTCATCATAAACCCGCTATTTCTAGATTGGTCTTCACTTCCTTTTCCATTGTGGATAAGATGGATAGGTGTAATTCTTGCAGTCTTAGGAATCTGTGTTGAATTTTCAACACAGCTTTATTTAGGTCAAAACTACTTAACTTTATTACATATTCGGGAAGAACAATCTTTGATAACTACAGGTCCATATCGTTATGTTAGACATCCGATGTACACAGCTCTGATCACTGTGGGTATTGGCTTGTCACTGTTATTCGCGAGCTGGTATTTTGGATTACCATTCGGTGTCACAATCATGGTAATCATTTTTAGAATAAAGAGAGAAGAGGAAGCAATGAATGAAAAATTTGGGGAGGAATATATCCAATACATACAGAGGACTAAGCGATTTATTCCATTCTTCATTTAATTGGAGTCATACTTCTTTTTCTTTATCTGCCAGATTAGCAAACATACTCCCGCTAAGATGGCTGCTGACAGCGAAAATCCAGGGGTATTTGATCCAATATCAGTTGTTGTGTTATTTGTTGTGTCATCAGTTGTGATATTATCAGTCGTCTCATCTGTTGGATCAATTGTTATGTCAGGTGGATCAAATGTATATGATTCGAAAGAATCTAGATCTATGATATCACAGCCCGAACCCTCAATGGTATCATTATATTGATCAATAAATGACTCCTTTACCTCCTCAGTGAAATGAATGGGTATGAAATAACTGGGATCAATAGTAGCTATTACTGAGACAACATCTATCTCAGTCATTGTTTGACACCCTGGACCAAGAGGTAGAAGAACTAGATCTATCTCACCAGATAATTGCACGTACTCATCAATATTCCAGGAATCACCGGCATGAAAAATTGCAAAACCATTAATTTCAATAATATAACTGGTATAATTAAATTCCCGAGGATGGCTTGATTGATCTGATCCAGGCATCGTGTACATATAGAAGCAGCGAACATTGAAATCATTGATTTCAAACGTATCTTCAGGAACTACGGGATTTGCACCATATCG
The DNA here is from genome assembly GCA_020353515.1 of Candidatus Heimdallarchaeota archaeon. Lineage (GTDB taxonomy): Archaea > Asgardarchaeota > Heimdallarchaeia > Hodarchaeales > Hodarchaeaceae > Hodarchaeum. The sequence continues at coordinate 3,055,239 of CP070695.1, read as the reverse complement.
GAATATTTCCACGATCATAACGGCTGGAAAGTAAAAACTAGTATCATTAGTTCTAATGAGATCGATTGACGTTATATCATAATGGTCGCCATGATTATGGGTGATGAAAATTGCATCAGCAGGATAATCAGAATAATTAGATGATAAATTATAGGGATCAATGTAGATCCTGGTGTCTTCTGCTTCTATCATTACTCCCGCGTTATTTAATAGTGTTACACGAATCTCATCATTAGAATTGGTAGCATTGTTTAGTTCATTCATAGAATGGGAAGCAAGAACTACGCCTGCGATAACCACTCCAGATGTAATAACAAGAATGCCAATTAAAGCAATTTCTTTCAAAAGCTTCTGAAGGAATTTCATGGTACACTCAAATCGTTCCTGCATTAATAAATGAAGAGAATGGTGCAATATCTTTCGATTGTCGATTGATAATTCTTGGAAATAATCAGAATCAAATACAGAATTTTCTTTTGTAACAGGCTTAAGAATCAAGTGTCTTAAATTTCGTATGAAAGATATCGAAATCAGGTAGAAATCATCATAGTGATGATATTTATGATAAGGCTTGTAGAAATTGAGAATTTACCTTTAAAGATCCTGATAACGATGTATTTTCTTTTATTCAAGTACCTACAATGATAAAAAGCTAATCAGCTTTGAGAGGGTGTTGATGGAAGATTATTGAATTTAAAAATCTCTTAAACTCTGTAATCTTGTTTCAAGCAGTTAGGTTTCGTCCAAGAAGTATTTCAGACTCATTTAAGAAAATGACGGTATAGCTATCATTATGACTGAAGATTGTATACTTTCATTCTCCCAATATTTTAATAATGTTTCAGGAATCTTAACCGAAGAAAGGATATTAAGGTTGAATAATTATCTCTTATCAGGTACAGATTAGATCCACCTTTTTACTCTTAATACTGTTTTTCCCCTTGATCGTTTCTTTTAATTGCATTGTATGTGTGAATACGGTGAGGGAATCCTTTAAGAAGTCAAACAATCTGAATATACGACCCTTTTGTCCGAGAAAAGCATCAAAAACGATCCATTCGAGTCTTGGTTTCGTGCAATATGAAACCCATGAACGTATAATTATCTATGGAATTGATCATTTTAGGGAGATAGCCGTAATGGAAGACTGGCCTGGTGATGGGACTTCTAGTAATACATTTATCATAGAAGGATACAATATTACTGATTCTTATGGAGATTTAATTGTGATCCATGATACTAATGTTTATTTCATCATTAGAGATAACTATCTCAATGGTCTAACGGAGACTTGGGGAGGAATACTCTTCTATAATGTCATCAATGGGATTGTCGATGAAAATATTGTGGAGAATATTGATATTCTAGGAATAGGGGCATATTTTTCAGGAAACTTAATAATTTCAGATAACAAAGTAGAAAATACTAATCTAAATGGAATTCGAATTGAAGCTTGCCCTGGCCCAGCTACTCTTACTAATAATACTATAACTAATAGTGTAGAAGCTGGAATTTGGATTGGAGATTCATCTAATAAAACTACAATAAGACGCAACACCATTTATGAAAATCAGTATGGTATCGTATTTAATTGATAATTTTGATTAGTCGAAAGTAACCAATAAAACTAATGCTTAGCGGGATTATTTTTCCACTTGATCAAGTTTTGCTCTTTCTAGGAAAAAATAAGCATTTCCAAAGTCATTTAAGTAACCAAGGCGTTTTTCATAAGGTTCCTCTGGATTTAGAAAGTTATTCCAACATAATTGGAGGTACTTACTCGATGATATTCGGTCAATAAATACTTGTTTGTCAACGAAAGTATAACTACCAGCTTTGAATAATCGAAGGCGATTTTGATTTTGAATATAGATTATCAAGTCTAACCAGTTATCTGCTGATGTTGTACTTAGACCAATATCTTTAAATCGGGATTTAGCGATTGGTTCACTGCTTTTGTTAATAAAACGAAAAATTTCTTCTGCTCTTTGCTTTAAGGTTCTTTTAAGCCTTTTTTTTCTGTTTTTGGAACTCATATTATTCCCTGTGAGTACAATAACTAGTACATAAATGTATCTCTTAATATATATAAATGTATTTATAAACAAGTAAAAACATAGCTTCAGTGGACATCTGGAATGGATGAAAATGGCTGCGACTTTTGACATGGATCAGTTATTCCAGTTTATTATTACTTTAACATCTAATCAAATAAAAAACGCTTTTAATTCGGAAGAGAGCGAAAAAATCCTTTCCTCTTTTACTACGCGATTTAGTGAACTATTTGGTAAATTAAAAGAAAAACAAAATGAAACAATAATTTTTCATGGAATAAATCCTTTGTTTGTTATAGCTCTAGAGGAATCACTTCCATCTACTGAAAAAGATAAAAAGCAACTAACAGAACATGTATTAACAATTTATAAGGTAATGCTGGAAGATTTTGTCTTAGAACCACAGAGACGATTCATGTCCTCTTCCAAAAATCCTTGGTCAACTTTTGTCGAAAATACTAGAAAAAGTAATCAAAAAACCTATGATAATGAATTCTTCAAACTTCAAGAGATTTCAGCTACCGAGGAGGAGTTTGCTTTTGATATCAATCGTTGCCTTTATCATGAAATCTTCAAGGAATTCGGCCGTGAAGATCTTGGGTCAATTATGTGTGAATATGATGGAATTATTGCTAAAAATGTGGCCAAGTGGGTAAGGTTTGAGCGTGAAGAAACGATCGCAGAGGGATTTCCTAGATGCACCTTCAGATTCTTCAGAGTTAAGCAAAAATTTTCCGTCAATCCCATCATTGATAATATTTACTCCCTCCTGAAGATTATTGATGACTCCACGGAAATGTTATCAAAACAGGAGCTCATTGAGAAAGGATTCGAGGGAGAAACTGAACTGGAAGACATTGTAAAGCTTATTGAAACAATAAAAAATCATCCTGGTATAAAAACCGCGAAAAATGAAGAAGAGTTGTTATTTGGAAGTGTTTCCAGTTATAGAAGGCATGAAGAATGGAAGTTATTGTTTAATAGAAAGGTTCCACTTGAAGAGAGAAGTAAAATTATTAGAAATTTACCACTTAAGTTGAAAGAGGAGAAAATTAATCAGTTAATAACTGAAATTCTCGAAAATCCTTATGAGTTAGCATCTCTTAAGTGGCTTTGTCTGAATTATTTACAACACCACATTTCTTCCAAGGTGGGGTTCGAAATTGAGGGCGCAGAGGAATTTCATTTAACTTATCAAGTAGAGGAGTTTGCTAAGAAATCTCCAGAAATCTCTTTTGAAGTACACCCTCATAATTCTCGAGCCTCTATTCATGTTTCTGGTCAAGGAATTCCCGAGAACAAATTAAAAGAATCTGCACAACTTCTACGGAGAAAAATATTTGATGAGTTTCCTGATGCAAGTTTATCAGCAATTAAATCTGTTCTATCTACCAATCATATCACTACCAAATACTTTAACATTTTAGAAGATTCAACACAACCTTTTCAGCTCCGTGAACTTGCTCTAAGAATTCTCATCAGTAGAGTCGGCTTTAATCTCGTACCTTTCCTCAAGACCATTGCTGAAAATAAAATGGATGACCCATTCCTTAGAGGAAGAGCTCTTGACTCTCTTTCTTGGTTTTCAAGTAATTTACATCAATCGTTTAATACTCTAGAGGCAATTAAAGAATCTCCCATCCCTGTTCAAAGGTCCATTGTGGATTTCCTCGCGCGACATGGGATCAATGAAGAAATATTGATTGCTATTGCCAAGGATGAAAACCTCTCTATTATAATTAGAGCGATAGCCCTAAGAAATCTAGGAACATTTCCCAATTCAGAAGTAACTGACTTTCTTCTAAATTCAGTAATAGAACGGTCTTCTAATGAACTTCTAAGACAGGCTTCGTTAGAAGCCTTGGCAAAGCACGAGACATCAAGTATCACTAGGCCAGTATTTAAGATATTCATTGATCCAGAGGAATCCTCGTTTATACGAATGGAAGCTCTCGAGACTCTCAAAGACCTCAATTTTATCCCACCTGAAGATTCTATGCAATTAGGGAGGCCTGATTGGATCACAACACTGGGCTTGAAACAATTAATGGAAGATTGAAAATGGATTTTCCTAGTGCAATAAAAACTTTACAGTTTTATTTAGATGATCAAAAATTTTTACAGAAGATATTATCCCTAGAAGATCTTAAATATATCTCAACTCCAGCCATTAGTCTTCTACTAACACAGGAAGGGGAAGTTTTTCATCTTCCAGAAGATCGTCTGTTTAAAAAAGGGATATTCTTCTTAGATGATGACTGGATAGATCCAAAAAAACTATCAAAAGACCGTTTTTCGAAAAGCAATGTGATAAAATCTTCCATTGACCTTTTTGAGAATATAATTAACCATAAAATGATTAGATCGGGTTATTGGGAGCTTTTCAATACTCTTGGTGAGATCAAGCTTATTGATAGTATCTTGTTATTAAAAAGGAATAACAATTCAGTAAACATTTACGATCTCATCATAATAAAGGGACCTATGAATGAGGCAGTTACCGTTCTTCCTGATTTTCTCAGCTCAACCAATCTCCTTTTTGAATATATCTATTCTTCTACTCCCCATTCTCGTCCTCCAAAGTTGGAGCAATTTCTCTCTTATCGGAATTTAAAAGAAACAGCTAAACTTAACTGGAATATGAAGCAAATAAGTACTTATATGGGATCAATTTGGTGTGAAAGAACATCATCCAATCTCTTTTCACGCTTAATGCTTCTATTTGAAAGTGCTGTGTTGTTAGCAGAAAAAAATCAAGAGTTCAATCGTCTCCTCCAAGTTAACCCAGATAACCATCTAAAGGTAGGGATTCCAAGTAACTTCATAATTGGTATCTGTGGAGGGTATGCAAGGGGTGAGTATTCTAAGAACTCTGATTTGGACATGCTTCTGATTCACGAAGGAAATAACAAACAATTTTTACAAGTAGGTGAAACTCTGGACAATGTTTTGAGATATGTTCCCAACCTTGAATTATGTAAGATGGAGAATTTAAAAAATCTTAATTTTCATGAGAATTCTATATCGAATATTTTGCGAGCATTTCTGAAAGGTGATGAAAGTTATTTAGAGAAAAATCAGAGAATCGAACTCGATAAAATGTTAAGGTCTATAGAACAACTTCGAAAAACTCCGTTGTCTCCTGAAGAGCGGAAGGATGGAATAAGTAAGTATTGCTGGTCTATCTATAAATCGATCATTGATATGATTCCCATTTATGAAAAACCGATCGGAAAGGGGGATTATTTGAGAAGATCAATTACTCAAGCCGCCAAAAAATCGTTTCATGAACTGATTCCAATTTTATTACGAGTAACTGATTTTTTTGATAATGAAACGGATAAATTAGGAGAATACTTAAGAGTTTGTGCTCCCTATACATGGGATTCGATATTTAAGAAATTTTCTGCGTTAACTGCTTTACAAGATATTGGTACTATTTTTGCGGTTCTTACAGAAACAACATTTACTTCTTCCACAATCGACCGCTTTAAAGTAGCCATGGAAAGGAACATTATAACAGAGGAGCAAAGTAATAAGCTTATCCAAGGATATACTATTTTATCTCAATTAAAATACAAACTAACTAATGAATTGCCCATTGATGCTTTAGAATTGATGAATAATGACTTAAGAAGCACCATGAAAGAAGTTTATGGTAATATTCTCGAAAATCTGGAACCAGAAGAATCGGAAGAAAGACACGAACCGATTGCATATCCTCTCCTCGTTTTTTCTGATCTCCATTGGGGACTCAATAATAAACTTGCTAAAAAATGTCTTGTAGAAATAAAGAAAATAGGTATTAAAAATCAAGTTAGGTCCATTATTATCGCTGGTGATGTTCTAAACATTGATAGAGTAAACGAGCTAGAAGAAACAGACAAAGAAGGAGTCTCTCTTCTCAATGAATTATCACAAATCCAAAATTCACTAGGAAACCAAAGAATCCATATAATTGCTGGTAACCATGACCCTGAAAGCTTCTATGACAAATTCCGAGATAAATTAAAACGAGAATTAGATATTCATTTTCTTGGTAATCACTATACCGACGAAAACATCTGGATCGAACACGGTGACCTTGGTTTCTGGAAAGATTTCAGACCACCAATGGATCAACATATTTCCAAATTCAGATCTCTAAAGAGACTGAAGAATCTAAAAATTGTTGTAGGGCACAATCACCGTATCTATGAAGAGAAAGAATCAGATTTTTACGCTAATGGTACCATAGGAAAATCTTTTTCCTCTATATTAGTAACTAGTGAAGCAATTAAATTGATAAAGACACCAATAGAATATTCGTTCGATTTTGATAAAATTTCAAAAGATTTATCTGAAATAAGGAACGCTGATAATTCTATCAATGATTATATTCAGGATAACTTCGATGTTGTTGAATGGGATCAATTTACAACTGATTTAGTGAGTCCTAATGCACAAAAAAAGACATGGATAGTAACAGAAACAGGTGTTCCTACAGGAATAATTCCCTTCAATAGGGCTCAAAAGATAAATAAATTAGATAATATCCGAGTCTATGAAGTAGCTTTTCCCATACACTATACATTCACGTTAAATCAAACTCTGAAAGAAGCCTGGGGAGTCTTTTCAGTCACTGGAGAGTCAATACTTCCAGTTATGAATCAAGAAAATCAGATTGTTGGAATACTGTCTATATTCAGCGTTCCGAAACCAGAAAAAGAGCATTCCGAAACACAACTGGTTACAATCGATGATAAAATGGAAAAAGTTGGGGATTTTTTAACTCAGAAATTATTTGAGAAACAGAAAAAGATGAAAAAAATCTAGAATCTCTTTATGAGAAAATACTCTTCTGCGTCAGGATGGCCATCAGAAACCCAAAAGGAGCACTCTGAAACAAAAAATGTCATTGCTGATGATAAAATGAAATCCAGACTTCTAATCATATCTCTTTTACCCATGAATTTATAGCATATTTTTCTGTAAATCCGGTCGCATCGTATAAACGGTTCGCAGCTGGATTATTTGCAGCACCATCTATATAGAAAAATGGTGGATTATATTTCATTGACCTTTTGATTCCCTCTGTTATTAGTGATTTTCCTAACCCAAGTCCTCTGTAGTCAGGATTTGTTCCCATAGGTTCTAAGCTGGCGATCTTACTATTTGGGTCAAGTCGAAAGGTACAAAAGGAGGCAATTGTACCATCTGGAGTTACTGCAACAAGATCCAAGTCTTCTCGATAAAATGAACACTGAGCAATCCATTCTAATACTTCAGCGGTAAACCATTCTCCATGACCAAATACTTTTCTAATTTGTAACGCAAGCTGATCATAATCTGATCGTTCTATTGTTCTTATTTTGAAGTTTTCAGGGCACTTGTATTCAGAAATCGGTGAATCGCCTTTACGGATTCTGTAATATCCATAAATTTTCTCATTTCTATAACCTAACTCAGTAAGTAAAGCTTCACGCAGAGGGTTTCCTTCCAGAATGTTAATGCATAGTTTTTCTGTCCCTTCTGGTTTTTTCTTCATTTTTCTGAATTGTTGTTCTATCCATCCTATCATTTCTCTCTCTACATACCGATAATCTGGGTCAACGTGAAGAAAAAAATCCCTAGGAGAATCACGAGTAGTTAAAGTAACGATAGTCCTTTTTTGTGGAGTACTTGTTTCTTCAACCTTCTCCCAGATGTTAACACCATCTTCTCGTGTGTCACTGCTATTTTCAAAACGATCTGGAAACCAATTTTCGTAAGATTTGGTTCTTTCATAGAGATCTGCTAGAAACCTCATAATAGAATCGAAGTCTTTGCCTTTATTGTAAGGTCGTGATTGTATAGACATCCCTGAATCTTCTTCAAATTTTTATAATGAAGTTCTAAATCTTTCTCCTATATATCTAGAATCTCTTTTTAAGAAAATATTCCTTGATTGAATCAGAATAACCGTCAGAAACCCCGAAGATGATGTATCCCTGCTTTTGAAAGAATTCTGGGGATTGGAATGATAAAACATTCAATAATCCTGAAATACAACCATTTTCTTTGGCAATTTTTTCAGCAGTCGTCAAAAGCTCTCTACCAAACCCAGTATTACGGAATTTCTCATCGACCCAAAGATTTACGACATGTATTGCCTTAAGAGTTGTATAAGCTTGTACTCCTCCTATGACTTGGTCATCTTCATTCTTTATTACCAATTTAATGTGAATTCCTGGATTTTTCTTGCGTAATTCGCCAACATGCTCCGCGACGTAGTTACGTAATCCCTCATGAAGAATTTTCATCGATGTCTCGGATTTGTCTTCTAAAATGGTAAAGTCTACGGGATTTAGTTCATTAACCTCATATGGGTTCTGTTCATCTGATTCAAATTTCTTGAGGAGAATATATTCAGTGATACCATTGGTATATCCGTCGAAAATTCCAACGACCTTGTACCCAATGCTTTGGTAAAACTCGGGTGCTTGAAATGAAAAGGTCCATGTCTGTGACGCAGAGTAACCCTTTTTTTTACCAATCCGCTCAGCTTGTAAGACAAGATCTCTTCCCAGACCTCTACCTCTATATGTTTCATCTATCCAGAGAACCTCTAGGTGCATCACTCCAGTTAGCATACTTGTGATCACACCTCCAACGATGTTCCCACTAGAGTCTTTCAAAACCAAACTGATATCAGGAGTAGGAATATCTAATCCACCACTTGAAAATTTCTTATTATGATCCTCAATTCCCTTCTGAACTATTTTCATTTCCTCTTCAGATGGACTGTCACTGATGATCCACTGTTTAGAATTCGTACTATGCTTCATTTGGCATCTCCTTTTTGTTTGATAAATATTCAGAGTAGTAGATTGAAAGGCTTAGTGAACTTCATTTATACAAATGATCTATTTCTAATATCATTTTTCACCTAAACTTTTTGTAAATGCTAAAGAGGGTTGTTTGACATCCTTATATAGTTCATTATTCCAATATAGTTCATCACAGAAATCACCATGGTGTAAAGTTTGTGTACGTCTCAGATGAATAATTTCTCCTCTATTATAGTCTTCAGTATCACCGATATAACAAGAGCAGAGATAAGCATCATCAGGATCGGCAAAATCTTTCAGAGTTTCATGTACACCGCATTTATCGATCCGATATAAAATTATATAATCATCAAATGTAGCTACCACAAAATTGTCTTTACTATCATACTAAAAATGATTCTTGTTGAATAAATATATATCGGAGTTGGCAACAATTTCACATATTATCTTTTTATATGCAAGAGTGTAAATTTTTTCCAGAAAGAATAAGGAATCTTTCAAAGGTAAAGAGTTAAATTAATTCTTTTTCTTAATATTTCTGATCACGCCGGTTTTACTTTCAGTGACAAATTATTTCAAAAAGGTTCCAATAAACTTAGTCAATGGAATTCATCATGGGAAAAATTAATCTATTAATACTAGGAAGCCTTATTACCATTTTTTTTATACCTATTTGTCCAATAATTAATGTTGGTTCATTTTCGAGTGAACAATTCCACTATCCTCTTGGAAACGATGATTCTAGTCAAAATAATGGGCTTACAGTTTTATTTCCCAATGGAGGGGAAACTCTTAACGGAACTGTGATAATTCAATGGACCCTTGATATTCAGTACTTAGGAGATAACCCTTGGTATTCTGTCTTTTATTCCCATGATGGTGGGGAAAATTGGATTCAATTGGCTTTTTCCATCCTAGAAGAGACTTACGAGTGGAACACTCCCCTTTATAAAACTTTTGGCGTTAATAATTTAGTTAAGGTTATTGCAGGGAGTAAGGATTGGGAGACAAAAGAAGATATTTCCGATGGTCCTTTTACTATTGATAATCGGGAAGAGCAGGAAGAGGAATCTTCTACTACCACAACCATTAACGGAAACACAGATACAGAACCTGATAATCTTCTTGTTTTACTATTTAGTCTTTTTGGTTCTATCTTTCTTCTCTCAGGGGTTGGTTTCATATATTTGCGTCTTAGTCCAAGGTTCAAAGGACAGAAAACCTTTATTGAATTGGTACAGTCGAGTGAAGCTGAATTTCTAAAAGAAATTCGTCATAAAGTAGTCATTGGTCTCGACAATATTCGAGATGCTTATCTTACTGAATTAAGAGATATTCCAAAATTGGAACCAGTAAGTCAGCCATCCATGGTAGAGTATTTTCCTACTACTTTTCAAAATGATCTCAGATCAGAGATGAAAGGAAGAACAGTTTTAACACTTATAGAGATTGCTTATCAGGATCCAAGTGAAACCAACCCAACTAAATTAGCTCAAAGTTTAAATATCCCAACTCCTACCCTTACCAGAGAAATAAAAAAGCTAGTTGACTTACAGTACATCGAGGCATTTGTATCTGCTCAAGTTCTTCAAGATGCCCGATATAGAAACTTTTCAATCACATCAAAAGGTTTTTTATTTCTTTCCACCTTAAATGAGGCTTTGCAGATCACTATTAATCGTTTAAGAGAAAAAGAGCTTTAGATTAGTCATAATTCTGAGACCAAACTATAATTATCGCTGTTCTGATTTCTACAACAGCCAAAAAAATACTTTCAATATTGAAAATACTATCTTTCTTTTTATTCATATCTATTTCTCCTTGGGTTGGTTTATCGAGCAATTTTCTTAGACAATTTCAGTCAAAGTGATAACTCAAAGGCTCGATTTTCATTGAGGAATAAAAAATGAAAAATAAAAACGAATTAAAGATATTATCCTTTATGGTTACTTTTCTACTGACAATCTACTTCATCAGTTGTATATCTACTATTAGTCCACTTCCAGAGCGACACATGCAAGTTGAAATTACAGATTTTGTCTATAGTACCTATTTGGGAGGCTCTATGACAGAAGACCAAATAAGAGATGTAATTATTGATTCCCAAGAGAATATTATTGTTACTGGACTCACCTTATCTACCGATTTTCCAATTCTAGACGCATTTCAGGATACTTTTGCTGGTGGTGGGTACGATAATCATGGTGTTGGTGGTGATGCCTTCCTAACGAAGTTTGATAAAGAAGGGCAACTTTTATGGTCGACATTCTTAGGGGGATCCAGTATGGATGGGGGGTTATTTGTCGAAGCGGTAGAATCCGATAATATTATTGTAGTTGGGATGAGCCAATCAAATGATTTCCCAATCACGGATGATGCCTACCAGCAAGATAATTCTGGTTATTATGACATTTTCATAACAAAATTTTCCAGCAACGGTTCATTACTCTATTCTAGTTATCTTGGGACATCAGGCAATGATTATGTTAATGATTGTGAAATAGATTATGCAGGCAATCTTGTTATCTCTGGGGGAACCGATTCGGCCAATTTTCCAGTTACACCCGATGCTGCTCAACCAATTATGGCTGGTGGATCAGATGGTTTTCTCATGCGTATATCAGCAAATTGTTCTACAATTGTATACTCTACATTCTTAGGTGGGAGCAGCTATGAGGGAATTGACAAGATTGCTGTTGATAGTCAGGATAATATTATTACAACTGGATTTACAGGGAGTCAAGACTTCCCAGTTACAGAAGATGCATATCAGGATTTCATTAGTAGTGTTTCTCATAGAGATTTCTTCATTGCAAAACACAATTCTTCTGGCCAGCTGATTTATGCGACTTACTTTGGAGGTTCACACATGGATGATTGTTTTGGAGTTGCCGTTGATTCCATTGGAGATATCATTATAACTGGTAGAACTTGGTCTTCTGATTTTCCTACAGTAAATGCTTGGCAAGAGAATTACAGTCACATCGAAGTAGATGGATTTGTAGCCAAACTAACCGCAGATGGCCAAGAATTAGTCTTTTCCAGTTATTTTGGTGGATCTGCTTGGGATACAGTACACCACGTGAATATTGATTCTAATGACAATATCTTTGTTAGTGGAATCGCTGGGCCTGATGGATTTCCTCTCATAGATGCTTTTCAAACAGTACATGGTGAGTCTTGTGATGTTATTATCATGAAGATCTCCCCAGCAGGACAACCATTGTTTAGTTCTTATTTGGGAGGTTTAGGACAAGATCATCCTTGGCATCAATACTTTTCGAATGATAATCTCTATATTGTTGGTATGACAGCCTCCTCGGATTTTTTTACAACAGATAATGGTTATCAACAAACACTCCGAGGAAATCAAGATGGATTTCTATTTCGTATTGATATTGAAGGGTATCTAGCAGCTTTGCCACCTGACTCTTCTCAAACATCCTCTGGAACTATAAAAACTATTACATCAGTGATCACAACAGAAACGACTATAGATTCGGAAACTACCCCTGGTTTCAACCTCATTATTGTACTTATTGTTTTCATTTCATTTAGTGTTATTAAACTGAGGAATTGCCAAAGGTAAGATTAACATTGGTTACCTTAACAGATTACCACTCTATATGCTATGTTCCTATCTAAGTGAAAATAGTTCTATGAAAAGAATTGATCAAGGATAATATAGGAGATGTGAGGAGGGGGATTAACTTTTATTTCTATTTTTTAGATATAAATTGCTTGGGTTTAGTCAGATCAAGGTTAAATAATTTCTTCCTAAAGAAGAAGATAGAGCAACGACCTGTTAAAAGCTTTCAGAGATAAACTCAGTTTTTCAACTTATTGATTTTCTTTAGTAATTATGTCTTTTTCGCATTGCTAGCAATATAAAATAGCGTTCTTTAAAATAATATTTTACAACTTTCAATTAGAGGTACCTATATGAATAATAAGAACTCGATACAGGTAGGGTGGAAGTGGGAGGAAGTTAATGACATCAATGAGTGGAAAAAACCAGATGGACCAGTCATGCGCTTATCTTACTCTTTGGGAAGTGATCTTAACAAAAAAATCTATGATTTAGGCTGTGGAGTAGGTAGACATACAATATATTTTGCACGTCTAGGTTATCAAGTATCAGCAAGTGATATTTCCGAAGAGGCCATTAAAGAAACCAAAAAATGGTTAAATAAAGAAGGTTTAAGGGCAGATGTTCAACAGGGGCGGATGACGAAGATAAATCAACCTGACAACACATTTGATTTGGTTATTAGTATGAATGTCATTCATCATGCCTTTAAGAACGACGTAATTAAAACAATATCTGAAATTCATAGAATTCTTAAACCGAGAGGTATATTCTATGGCACAATTAAAACTAAAGAAAAAGATGAAGTTTTTACGAATAAAACTAATGTTATAGTTGATGATCAGACTATCATATTAAAGGGAGGAGTTGAAGACGGTATTCCCCACTTCTTTTTCCACAAAGAAGATATAATTGAATTCTTTAAGGATTTTAAATTTGAGAGTCTTGTTTATACAGAGTTATACTTTCCCCCAAATCTTGAAGAGAAGTTACTCTCACAAAAAGGTTCGGGGTACTATAGAATCCAAGTCCGAAAACCTGCTTGAATTCGACTTCATTTTCATCTATAAGTTTATCTTATTATATTGCATCAAAAATCCTTAGAATGTTCATTTTCTTCACTTTTAACCTCGGGATAACTCATGAAATTATCATTTGGAGTCCAGATAGAGCCACAATTCGGATTTACTAAAGAAACAATTGATCAAATTGCAGTAATGTGTGAAAATACTAGTTTTGACACGCTTTGGGTATCCGATCACATGTTTCTTAACGAGAAAAGCACTGAGGTTCCTGCATTTGATGCTTGGACATTAATGACCTATCTTCTAACCAAGTACACTACTTTAAAAGTCGGATCTTTAGTCCTCTGTAATTCTTATCGTACTCCAAGTATTCTAGCTAAAATGATAACCACTCTCGATCATTTATCAAATGGACGATATATCTGTGGTTATGGTGCTGGCTGGAAGGAGATGGAATATCAGGCTTATGGTATTGACTACCCTCCCTTAAGCACTCGTATTGAACAAATGATTGAAGGAATTGAAGTTTTACGAGCGATGTGGAAAGAGAAGGAGAAGGTTTCTTACTTTGGAAAGCACTATATTTTGAAAGACGCCCTTTGTTTCCCTAAACCGCTAACTAAACCCCGACTCCCTATCTGGATTGGATCAAACAAGGGAGGAAAGAAAATGACTAGAACCGCAGCTAAATATGGTGATGGATTTAATTTAGCTTGGGTTTTCTCCCCATCACGTTGCAAAACGATATTTAATTATCTTGATGAACAAGCTATCAAGCACAACAGAGACCCAAAAGAAATAGCTAGATCTATAGGGTTCTGGGTAAGATTGTATAAGGATCACAAAGAAAAACAAGAAATTTTTCAAGAAGAAGCAGCTAAAAGGAATATATCAGTAGAGGAATACTCAAATCGTGTTGAAGGAGCATTAATTGGCACAAAAGATGAAATAATTCAACAGCTAAGAAAATATCTCGAATTAGATGTGTCTCATTTTATCTTCATGTTTCCATTTCAGAAGGAAGTTGAGTATATGAATAATTTCTCAAAGTATATCCTTCCTATAGTAAAATAGGTGGTAAAGTTCATCTTTACTTGTTTAAATGTATAAACACAGAAAGTGTTTTGGCAGAAAAAAATCTATTCTCTCCTTTTCACGATTTTCGGGATTTATTGATGAAAAGAATCATGAAAAGACTAACATAAGAAAATAAGAAATTATAATTGCTCACATGAGTGCTTTCCGAGGATTCTGCACTGGTATCATGAGAGCTTTCAGTAGTGGACAGATGGGAGCTTTCATTATCTATCTCTAAGATTTCAAGGCCGTCATCGCTATCTGCGACATAAATCAAGTTATCCTTAACATAAACCCCTTTGGTAGCACCACTATCATCATAATAGTTTCCAACCTTTACAGGATTGGTAGGATCTGATACATTGAATACTGCTAAACCATTCACCCAACCAGCAACCCAAACAAGATCTCCATTTACAACTAGATCCATACCGAATCCTGTTTCGGATATAAGAGCTAGAAATACTGGATTTAAAGGATTACTAACATTATAGATTTGAAATTCATTCTTTTCACAAGCCATAAAGCAGAGATCATTAAAAACTTCCATATCTCGTATAGTACCATTGACATCGACCTCATTAACCTCGTTAGGAGCATTGGGATCAGTCACATTAATTATTTTCAGTGATTCGGGTAGACCCAGATATACATAGTTTTGATACACCTGAACTGCGAGAATATCCCTCAAATCAAGTTGACTGATCTCTGTAGGATTCGAAGGATCAGTAAGATTAAGAATTTCTAGACCTTCCTGCCAATCACCAACATAAGCAATATTTCCATTAGCATCAAACCATTCAGGTTCTCCCCCATCATCAAATGAGCCAGCTTTTGTCGGCTGGAGAGGGTTGCTAACATTAATTATTTCAAAGCCGTCCCACATGTCACCAATCAAAACAAGATCTCGTGCTTCGTCAACGAAGAGTTCGTGGGGAACACCTCCGTCTCTAAATTGACCAATCAGAGTGGGGTTTGAGGGATCAGACACGTTAATGATCTTCAGACCATCATACCGCATATCAATAACATAAGCAAGAGTATCAACAACTTGGATGTCAAATGCATCACCTCCCGTGTCAATTTGACCAAGTTCTTTTAGGGCTATTGTTGGAGGATTTTGAGAGGCTACTGACTTATAAAGAAAAAGATTTAGGATGAAAAGGAAAGCTAAGGCTATTATAATGCTAAGTTTAAAACGAAGTAAAATTCTTTTAGGTAAATTCATCAAAAGCACCTATCTCGAAATTTTTTCAATTGAATGAGTTAATTAATCGTTCTCCTAAGATGAATTCAAACTTTATATATGGATAACAGTTAATGCAATTTTGACGCCCAAATTAGCTTCCAAAAGTATTCTAGTTTTTGTTATTCCCCGCCATTATACATGGGAATTCATCTAGTTCTATCTTCTTCTAATATAGACAGTATATCTAATATAATAGTGAATATAATAGATTAAATAAATTATTTTCAATAATGCAAGCATTTACTTTAATGAAATATAGATTATATGATATTAGGAATGTTAATCTTTATTCCAAGTATAAACGGAGTATGTTCTTTGAACGGAAAAACCGATTGTTTTGTAGATATTAAAAGCAATTGTATTTTTCTTTGTAACATCTAAATCAATGGCCTCACTGTTCGGTTCTTTCTCTAAAAACCACTTAAGACTTTTAATGAACAACTTTTTTCCTAATCCCCTACCTTTATAATCCGTTTTTAAAACGAAATCTGGGATATATCCGTTTCCTTGGTTTAACACTGTCATAAAACAAACTCCTATGGGTGTATCTTCATGTTTAAGGATACTAGTATTAATAGGTTTGAATTTTCCCCATCGATGGTTTTCTAGATTCTGCATGAATGCCATTCCTGTAGTATGATTTCTGAAAAAACTGAAAATGATATTATCTACAGATCCAATGTGAGCCTCAGTCATTATTTCGATTCCTACATCCTTTAATTCCTCATTCCAAGTATCAAAGCAGTATTCATCTGGTAAACCAGGCTCAGGTAAATTCTCAACAGTTTCTCGCGAAATACTCATGAAATATCTATCAAAAGGTTGAAAGCTGTAATCATTCAGAATTTTCTTCAGGTTTGTAGAAGGTTGATACCCCATAATTCGAATTGTATTATACTTACTTGATAATTCTCTAAAAACTTTCTCAAAAAGCTTTATTTCAATGCTTCCATCTGTAGTTTTTTCTGAAACAAAAATTCTCGTTATGTACGCCTCAGTTTCTAAGCTCTGTTCTTTCCTTCCTCCGACTAGACCTAATGGTGTGGAATCATCTATATAAACATAATAAGTATTATTTTCATCTTTAATGTTATTCATAATCAGATTAAGGGCATCGGATTTTTTAAGTTTGTATTCTTGTTCCAAAAAGGACGTATATTCATCTAATAAATTTTTCACATCGTTAATTTTGTCTTCTGTAAGATTAATAATCAAATCAATCACCTAGGAACCATTACTTTTGAAGAAGAGCAAATTACTGCATTTTATATAGCTAATGAATAAGGCAACAATAATGAGTGAAATTTAACCTTGTTTAGTGGTTTCATTAAATGAAGGGCAATTTAAATCACATAAATATAATTAATCAAACTAGAATCAATTATCAGCGAAAGTGGAGATCATTTCATTGACTCAAAACCGAATAGAGGCAATAAAATCACTGTATTCCCTAGAATTAAATAATAATGATGCTGCATTCATTTTTCTAGGGTATAGCGGAATTATTCTAAGATTGAAAACTTTCACTATGGCGTTCGACCCTGGGAAGGGTCTAGATCTATCTGAGATATCGGCAATTGAGCATCTAGATCTCCTCTCGTTCACTCATAATCATTGGGATCATTATAACAAAGAAAAAGCTCTGCAGTTATTCGCAGAGACGGGAACCCACATAGTAGCAGACATAATCTCCTCCGAAGAACTCAGCACAAGTGTTCCTACGAATTTACTTACAGTTGGTGATGCGGGTTCTTCCTTTAAGACTTACAGGATAAATGATTTTGAGGTGTCAGCTCTAAGAGGAGTTCATGTTGGTCCAATAAGTCAATATTTAGTGAATTTAGGAAGATTAAAGGTCTTTCACGGTGGTGATTCGGGTTATTGGCGACATCCCGACGTGTCAGCTGATATAGCATTTGTACCAATTGGTACTGCTAGGACCTGTTCTCCTGCAGTAGCCCTTGCGATGGTCATGGATTTGCAACCAAAAATAGCTGTTCCTATTCATGGCCAAAAACAAGAAATGAAAAAATTCAGAGTCCTTGTGGAAAAAGTACTACCTGATATTGAAGTGATTGTCCCAGAGAGATTTAAGCTTATCAAAATCTCAATCTAAGATTTTGGTAAAAAATCAGCTAATTTTTTCAAAAGAGTTTCATATTGGGGATTTATTGTATCGATGATTTTTAAGGCACTAAAGATGTTGGTAAAATCAATGTTCGCTTCTCTAATGATATGAGCATGATCCGCAACCCAATGAGCGATAATCAATTCTCGCTCGTTTTTCAGCTTGTAATATTGCTCTGGGATTATTTTAATCTCTTCTACATTAAAATTCGGTTTTAAGATCTTAACAAACTTGCTAAATTCGTCAAAAATCTCTTCATATTTAGGAAGTATCGTTTCTAGCTCACGTATCAAAATTACCTGAGCGGTTCGGCCGTAGTAGGCAATTCTATGACTTCTTTCAATTGCTATAACGACTGTATGAATTGCTCCCACCTCGAGAAGTTTATTTAAATGAAAATAGAGATTTGTGTAACTGATTTCAGATAGAGCTTTTTGCTTTTTCTTTCCTAAGCTTTTTATTAGACCTTCGTTTTTATCTAATTCCTGTTTAATTTCACGAGCATTGAGAGCATATCGTTTTTGTTTCGTACTCTCATCTTCTATGCCTTCACGTAAAACTTTCATAATAGCTGGACGTATAGGAGGTTTATTAAATCCTCTTTGTAATTCTAAGATTTTAACTTTATCAATATCTTGAATAAATGAATAGAGTTCAGGACAGGAACTAGTAGAATCAAATCGTACTACAGGCGCCGATCCTTGTTCTTGAGCTGGCATATGAATCCACATTACTGATTTCTTATTCTTTATTTTTGTCTTCTTTATTTAAATGTCCATTCAATATATAATAGAATAGGTATATATCGGTTTAATGTCACGTATTATCCAACAGATAAGTTTTAAACTTATATTATCCAATTGAATCTCTTTTTTTTTTCTATTTATAAGATTTTTTTTTACCTTAAAGAGAATATTTAAAAATCGTACCCATTCAAATCTCTGCTGAATGGATTAATTCAAAGACAAATTGAATGGATTAATTTGGTTCAAAAATAAGAAAAAAGGACTTTACTTCAATAAAATAGATAGGGTGTTTAATTTTGGTTATAAGTAACTATTTGGGGATTAAACAATTACCTACACGGGCCCAATACTATATTAGGTCATTTCTCCTCTTTCAATCATTTAGTTCGTTTCTTTTACTTCTATCAAATACATTTTTTGTGTTGTATTCGCTAGATAGGATCGGTTTTGCACTGACTAGTGTTACTCTTTCTTTCTCTTTCTTCGTTCAATTAATTTTTGATTATCCATCTGGCTCTCTAGGTGATTGGATTGGGCAACGATGGGTTCTCATAATAGCTTACGTAAGTTATGGAACAGCCTTTTTCTTGACGACTTCAGCTGAAACATTTTCTGCCTTTATGATCATCGCGTTCTTTAATGGGTTTGGTAATGCACAAAATTCAGGAGCAATTGCCACTTGGTTGGATAATAATTATCAGAAAGTCGTAGGTGACTCTGATCCTGAGAGGAAAATTTATGGGTTTAGTCGTGCTCGTGTAATAACAACAACTAGGGTAGCATCAGCATTTTCATTCATGGTTGGTGGAATCTTAGCTACACTTATGTCACGTCAATTTGTGTTTGGTTTGCAAGCTGTTTCTCTCATCATCATCATCATTCTTGTTTATATTGTTGTTACTGATGAGAAAGTTGATGAAAGTTCCGAAAATAAAATAAATATGGATCATTCTTCTAATAATTATTTTAAACATCTCGCAGGAGGAGTAAAATTCCTTTTAAGCAGTAAAGCAGCATTTTTCTTCATTCTCGGATCAGCTCTTCTCTTTGCATCATTTGCTATCTGGGGGAATCTTATTCTATTTCCAATATATTTTGGCTACTCTGGTTCGGATGGACTTGCCTCGACTCTTCGTACAATTGTATTTTTTGTAGGAGTCCCAATATCATTATATACAGCGAAATTAAGTCAGCGTTTTACAACTGATAAGGTCCCCCATGTTACCTTCTTATTTGTCTTACTTTTCTATCCTTTATTTATTATATTGACTTCTATAATGCCAATTACAAATGAACTAAATTTGATTGGGTGTGTTATCTCTCTCATAATTCTAAATGCCACAATTCCTACCTTATTCGATTTAGGAGCAACTCTTCGTCAACGAGTCATGGTAGACTTAGTACCTTCGGAACATCGAAATGCTGTATATTCTTTAATACCCACGATTATTTCAATTCTCGGAATTTTTCTTTTACCGATAGCAGGGGTTCTTATAGAGAGTTATGGTTTACCAGCAGGGATTACCGCAGCTTTTATTGTGGGTGTCACTTCAGCGATTATGATTACGATCGGGATGTTTTTCTATATGAATGCAGCTAAAGAAAAGCTTGAATCAATGGGGATTCAAGTAACGATACCAGCAACAACAGGACCATAATTTCTCTCCACTTTTTTTTCCACTTGACACTTTTTCCCTTTGGGTCACTTCTCATTTAATTAGATTAACTAGCATTTAATTTAATTTGTTAAATGTTTTACTCGCTCGACGTCGTGGAATCTCTGTCTCGGAGAAGATAACATATTTAGATTAATAGGTCAGTTATTTGTTCATTCACTTGTGGAAATGTAATCTGAGAACAACTCATTGTGTAATTTACCGAGGAATTGTTTTTCCATCTTAAGAACCTCACGATCATAAGTGTAATACCCATTAATTTCTCCTTCAATATCAGTTAGCTGGGTATAGATAGCAGCAGTCAATCCTTGGGTAATTAATGGCTTTAATTTTATAATTAATTCCTTATATTTTGTTTCTAATTCTTCAATAGTCTTTGATCTGCTATATGACCAATATATCCTCTTTCCTGTCCAAAAATGCCCATTTATTTTCATTCCAAGCCCTCCAAATTCACCTAGTACAGCTACACGCGCAGAATCAGTTTCTAATGCTGGTCCTGGGTATTTATGTATGTCTTTGATGTCCCCTACATTTTTATCAAACCAACCACTGGCAGCATCAATCAATCGAGTTTGGTCTTGTTTTCTTATTTGATCAACAATTTCTTCGGTCTCAAACTGACCCCAACCTTCGTTGAAAGGTACCCAAACTACAATAGAGGGGAAATTATACAAGTAATCAATCATTTCAGTCAATTCCCTTCGAAACTGATGTCTTACTTCTCTACTTCTTCGTCCTCTGGACATAAGCTTAAAGGTCAATAAACTGAAGATCCCACCATTAGGCATATCTTGCCATACCAATAATCCCATTTTATCACACCAATGATACCAGCGAGCGGGTTCCACTTTAACATGCTTCCGAGTCATGTTAAAACCAAGATCCTTTGTTACCTCTATATCGTACCGTAATGCTTCATCTGTTGGTGCAGTGTACAATCCATCTGGCCAATATCCCTGATCTAGTGGACCAAATTGAAAAATTTGTTGATTATTCAACAAAATACGAGGAATTCCCTCTTCATCGGATTTTAATTCGATCTTTCTCATACCAAAATAGCTATCTACAATGTCTAGAGATCCAGTTTTATCTGAGAGCATGAGCTTAAGATCATAGAGAAATGGTGACTTTGGATTCCACAGTTTTGGTCTGGGGATGTTTAAGATGAATTCAGTTTTTCCTTCCGTTGATAAAATTCTTTTCTTATCATCTAATACCTCAATAGTCACTTTTTGTCCAGGTTGCATATTTTCAACATGGACTTTTAGCTTGACCAATTGATTATCAATGTCTGATGTGACTTTAATTGATTTGATATATGCTATTGGGACAGGTTCCAACCATACTGTTTGCCAAATACCTGAAACAGCGGTATAAAAAGCATGAGATGGTCTTAATGATTGTTTTCCTCGTTCTTGTCGGCCTTTGTTTGTTGGATCCCATACAATAACTTCTAATTCATTTTCCTCTTCATAGTTAATAAATTCTGAAATATCAAAGGAGAAAGGAATAAAACCCCCTTTATGTGACCCCACCTCCTTTCCATTGAGTTTAACTCTTGTTTCCCAATCAACCGCTCCAAAATGTAAAAGAATTCTATTTGATTTCCAGGTTTTGGGTATAGAGAAAAATCTTCTGTAGAATAAGCGTTGTTTATGAGATAATTTCTTCTTTACCCCAGATAGAGCGGATTCAAGAGGAAAGGGTACTAGTATTTTTCCATCGTACGAATTAATTTCAGTATGTTTTTTTGGACGAACAGCATAATCCCAAAATCCATTAAGATTCAACCACTCTTCTCGACATAGTTGTGGTCGAGGATAATCTGGTAACGGGTTTAAAGGATCAAGATCTTTTACCCAACGAGTTATTAATTGCCCTGGAACAGGATGCCAGTCCTGGGAACTCATTTTTAGGCCTCCTTCCCTCTTTTTAGATGTTCTAAACCTTGCTCCATGGTTATAAAGAAAAGAATAACAATTGCAATCAGAGAAAAAAGAGTACTAGCAAGAAAGATTTCTGGTGGAGGGATAAACCCAGGTTCGCCATTCAAAATGGTTGGTACTCCGAACGTTTCGATAACAAACGCACCGATTGGGGGGCCTATCACCATAGGGATAAGGACAAAGAAAATCATACGTACACCTTGAAATCTACCTATATTCCCTGATGGATAGTTGTCTTGTATCCACGCGCCAAGAGTTATTCCTGAAATCATCCCCAGACTTATACTTGATCCTGCGACCAGAATAATAAGAAAAATATCTGCTGTTTGGACTAACATAAATCCAATGCCTGGAATTAGTCCTAGAATGGGTAGTATAAACAGTACAACTTTTCTATTGAATTTATGACTTATAAAACCATAGAAAATTGAAACTATAACAGCAATCATAATAATCGCGGCTCCTATTATACTAATTTCGGATTTTGTGAAGCCCAAGTGATGTTCGAAATAGATAAATTGATACGGGAAGGAAATATTTGATGCTATTCCCGTTAAAGCCATATAACCGAATAATAAGTACAATAATTTGTTTTCTTTTACTGTCGAAGGTTTCAAGGTATCAATTAAATCTTGAAGAATAGGTTTTCTTGTAGCCCGATTTTCGGTTGTAGAAACAGATTCTTTCAACACAATAGCAGTAATAATTCCTGTTAAGGTAACTATGCCTCCAAGCACATAGAAAAAGACAAAATACCCAAAAGCATCAATAACAAACCCAGCAGCTCCAAGAGCAATAAGATTAGCTAACAATGTAGTCGTTGAAATTATACCTTGTAAACGTCCCCTGTTGGTTGGATCAGTTATATCTGTTACCCAGGCATTATAAGCTGCATCATTAGCAGTAGAACCAAAAAAAGTCATAATTGCATCAGCAATTATCACCATAACAACTGCAATACCAACATCATCAATCCACGAGACGGTAGGAAATAGAGCTGTAGTTATCCCCCAAAAGAAATAACCCGCTACTAAAAAGGGTTTACGACGTCCCCACCTAGATTTGGTTCTATCTGAAAGAGAACCTATGATATAAGTTGTCACAGTAGCAGTAATGGCACTTACCGCAACCATCCATGCAACAGGTTGAGGATTGGGAGTTAACTCATCAAACACAAATGTGTTGAACCAGGAATTCTCTACTGCCCAAGCAATTTGTCCTGAAATGCCCAAGATGAAGATAATGAACCAGTTTCGTGGGCTTATACTTTTTATTCTAAACTCTTCTGATTCTCCTTCCAAAATATTCACCAATAAGAAGCAGATGATGATTAAAGAAAGATGTGATACAACATATTAATACTTTAACTCAAATGAAGCATCATCGGTGGAGAATAATCAAGGGAGAACTTGTTACCAAAATGATAAAAATTAAATTGTAGAATTTTATAGAGCATATTGATATTTGACGTATAAAAGCTAGTTAATATTATCAGTAGGTCATGGCTAATTCTTTCGACTGAATTTCGTTATCAATGTATAATTATCTGATATATTCTTACAGGTTAACTTGCCAATTAACATATTAGCCTATTAAGAGGTGTATATTGTTGCCTCAAAATTAGTTTTTTTATATTATTGATGATGATTGCCTATTGGTGAAGTGCTTATTATAAGATAATTGGTATGGTGTCTTAACAATGAGTTTCTGTGAGAATTGTGGCTCTGCTAATGAGGATGGTTCTATCTTCTGTCCAGTATGTGGTAGTAAACTGACCGACTCCCCTACTGATGTTACTAAGATTGAAATGTTGAAAAAACAAGCTCGTGAACAGATATCACGTGATCTTCCCTTCCGTAAGTTAACTCCTCAACAACAGACCCAAGTATCTTATTACATTGTATTGGCTGTTGGTGTTTTGATAATAGCCTTTTCAATTTCCCTAATTATCCCCGACTCCTTTGATATAATTCTACCAATAACATTCATAGTCATCGGTATCTCATGTGCATTTCTTGCTTCTCGGCAATCTGAACGTGATGTTTCTTTTTTTGTTGCCATTATTTTTGGTGTTCTAACAATCGGTTTTTCATTAATGATTGACGATGCTGTTTCTATCATTCTACCATTTGGTTTTATGGTTGTTGGATTGACTCTCACATATTATTTTGCGCAACAATCCCATCGTGATCCGTCATTTTTCGTTGCGATTGCTTTCGCAATTGTAGCTTTTGGATTTGCTCTAACTTTCCATGATGCAGTAGAACTTATCTTACCTATTGGATTCATTTCAGTTGCTTTGTCTCTAACTTATTATTTTTCACGTCATTCCTCACGTGACCCTTTATTTTTCGTTGCGATTGCCTTTGGCATCCTAACTATGGGAGCTGCTCTTACGTTCGAGGAATCTGTTAATTTAATCTTTTCTACAGGAGCCATTTTGATTGCTGTTGTGATCATTATCTGGGCAATCAAGCATATTTCAGCTCAGAGTTCTCTTAACGGTCGTGGATCGAATTTTAACTAATATCTTCTTTTGACGATTTTTGAAGACGATTTGTCTTTTCTTCTAGCCAAAATTTACTGACTGTTTGGATCACTCAATGCTTTGATGGTGAACAAGTTACACAAAAACTAAAAACAATTGTTCCTTTGCGAATTCATTCCTAAAAATAAGAGAAGGTTACGAAGAAAATGACGAATTATAAAATTAAATTAGAAATTACTGATATTCTTGGCGATAAAACTTGTCCTCGGGGTCATAAAGTAGGAGAAGTGTTTTCTTTTCCCGAAGATGTCGGTAAATTGTGTCAATCGGCTTATAACTCCATCTATCCTACAATTAGAGTGATGCAATCAGGTGGGAGTTTTCCTTGGTTTAAGGATAACACTCACTCACGATGTTGTCCAGATCCCAAACGACCAGTCGTTATTGAAATTTCTCGTGAAGAAATACCAGAAAGCTGAAAAAACACGCAAAAAAGGAGGGTGATTTCTTTTTTAATCTAGTTATTTAGTGTCTTAAACGGTAAATATCTCCAAAATATAATTAATTAAATGAAAAATTAGTGCAAAATCTGTTAAAACTTGGGTTTTTAGTTATCAAGCAATTAAACTCGATAGTATTATCTTTCTCTTCATTAAATTTTGAACAAAGAAATTGATCGAAATTTCTTCTATTAGGGAGAGAATAATCAATTCTCCTTTGATTTAGGAATAGATACCCTAAACGAAATCCTTATTAACTAACTCAATCTTACAATGAAATTGATAGCTATAAACCTCAATTTAACCTTGGAAGAGAATAAAGTTTGAGGTGTGAAGCATACATGCCCTCTAGCTGGCCCTCCAGCTTACAAAATGGAACCATACGGAATTCAATTTTAAATCTTTTAAATAGATGTTTTGGGATCTGATCTAATTTTTCAAATTTGGATGTGAATTGATTTGGAGAAGAATGAAAAGAATTTAATTAAGAAAAAATATTATCTAACAGTCCTCAAAGGCTCCTCATATGATGTTGGATACACTGTTGCAAAGAATATTGACAAATTTCCTAATAAACGATCTCTTATCTCAAATAATATAGTTAAATTCAAAAAATTTGGTTTTAATAGCTTTAATGATTTCAAAAGCTCTATAGAAGTGGCTTGTCCTGGAATAATAGACGAAATTCAAGGTTTTTGTGATGGATTGAACCTTAATCCTAAAAAAATCCAGTTTTTTCAGACAGCATATGATATTCCACGAAATTGTTCAGTTCTAACGCTTTTACCGAAGCTGACCTCACTAAATAACACAATTGTAGCTTATTCAAATGAATGGTCTTATCTTGATCCATTAGAGGACTTTACTTTCGTCACCAGTCAAGTTGACCAGAAATTAAAACATTTTGCTTTCATGGGGTTTGGATTTGGTAGAGGTAATGGTTTTAATGAGAAAGGTTTAGGGATTTTCATCAGTAATGGAGGAGCTTTTGCATATCCCTTAACAACTCGAGGATTCGGTCTTGCAGTTTTTGTTCGGGCCATACTTGAACAATGTGCAAGTATTGATCAAGCAATTGACCTTATTAAAGAGCTTCCTGTTAGCTTTCCCTATATTTTTTCAATTGCTGATCAAGGGGGTAATGCGATCCGTGTTGAATGGCTTGATGGTAAATATAGTATCGACATCATCGATGAGAGCTCTGAATTTCAATACTTATACGCCACGAATCACTATCTCAACCCAGAAATGGTTCCATATAATTCATACAATGATGGCATTTTGAATGGTGAACCATTTCTACAAAATTCAATGACCCGTAAAAGTTTGCTTAAAAATTTTGTACAGAGGCATCAACCAAATATTAATACCCAGCAACTCAAAGACCTATTTAGTCAAGAGTATCCTAATGGTCCAAGTGCTCATCTTTATCAAGAAGGTTTTGGGACGATGTACTCCCTTCTCACTGATTTGACTAATCTTTCCCTCAATATTTGCTTTGGACCGCCAAAATATAATGATTGGATTCAGTTACAGCCCCTTAAATTATCGAAGGAGCAATACTTTGAAGTAACTTTTCCTGAGTCTTAAATATTGAATATATTACCAGATCAAATATTCTTTTAAGTCTCTTAGGTTATTTCACATTCCTGAATTTATCAAGAGCATATTTGGGTTAGTTTATCTAAAAATACCTTTAGGAATAAGACAACAGTGTTTAGATTTTTGAATACATTTCTAGGCATTCAAGAACTCCCTGATAGGGCACAAAAGTTCGTGATGAAAGTATTTTATTCTACCATGATTCTCGGATTATTCTGGACTCTCTCTTCTGCCTTTTTTGCCCTTTTTGTGATTGATTTGGTGGGTATCGAGCTATTAGGTGTGCTTATTGCTGTGAGTTTTGTTCTACAGGCTCTTCTAGATTATCCAAGTGGAGCCTTTGGTGATTGGATTGGCCAACGTTGGATCCTTTTCACTGGATTTTTTCTAGAGGCTATAGCTTATATTTCGTTATTTTTTGCTGATTCATTCTCTACCCTCCTGATTGCATATATCCTTAAAGCGATTGCAGCATCTCAACAATCTGGTGCTATTGACACTTGGTTTGACAATAACTATAAGGTAGTAGCTGATAAAAGTGATCCTGAAAGGAAAATTTACAAATTCCTGAGTGGAAGATGGACTGCTATTGGTAATATAGTACCTGGAATTGCAACTGCTCTTGGAGGGATACTTGCTACAATTTTTTACAGACAAGCCGTTTTTCTTATTCAAGCAGCAGGACTGGCTTTGTTCGCTATTGTTTTTTTAATTATTGTCAGAGATTTTCCTGGGATTGAACGTCCACGAAGATCTATTACGAATTATTTCAAATTGTTAGGTGGTGGGCTTCATTTTGCATTTTTCAACAAGACTATGCTTTTTTTCTTATTAGGTTTATGCTTCAGCAGTACAGTTGTTATAGTATGGGTTGAAATGATGTTATTTCCAGTATATTTGTCTTATACAGGATCTGATGGTGGTGTTGGGCTTATGAGACTTGTTATCTTACTATTGGGATCTGTTTCAATTTTTTTGGCCTCAAAAGTAGCTGTTAATATGGAAATTACTTGGATTCCCAGTTTGACCTTTATTGATACAGTATTATTTTACTGGGGGGTTGCCATTTTAACCACTTGGTTTCCCCTTGACACAAACACCTTCAATCCCTTAGCTATTTTCTCCTTTATGCTATTTTACACTCCTATTTACTTTTTTCATGGTCTTAAGATGATTTTAAACTCAAGGTTCTTCTTGGACTCGATACCCGATCAAAATAGAAATTCAATCTATTCATTAATACCAACTTTGTTATTAATCACAAGTGCCCCCGTTGCGATTATTGGAGGTTCTTTAATTAAAAACTTAGGGATTTCAACCACTGCATTTATCTTAGGATCAATGGGAATAATATCCGTCTTTTTCTTTACTCTGTCTATGAGGTTCAAACCAACAGAAGGCAGTAGCGAGAATATCAAAATAAATTTCGGAACTAATGAAGTAGCATCTTTCACTGAACAATAAAACACAGGCCTAATTTATAAAGTACTAAAGTACATCTGAAGGCCACTCTATATGGATAACAAAGGATTGTGCTGTTGCACGGTAATATTTAAGAAAGAATCCATATTCATTCTGTACCTTACGAGTAAGTGTAACTAATTCTTTTGAAGCTAGATCATCTAGATATCTTTTAATGGTACCAGGATTCAGCTTGGTTTCCTGTTTCAATTCCATGATGTTGAACTCTTTCCCAAGTAATAATTTGAGGATTATTTGTTTCTGTTTATGGAATAAAACAGGTACAACGGAAGGGTCACTGATTACTTTTGTTTTAGGAATATCAGAAGATTCATCAGGGTCTTCAGGTTTTTCAAACATCGCTAAAAAGATCCTAGTAGATTATTAATCTTAAGATTCAATTCCATTGGCTTTTGTTTTCAATATAGTGGTGTTATAAATTCGTGTGGAAATTAAACTAAGAATAGGTAGGCCAACCAATGCGTTTATGAAAGCGAAGATTAAGAAAATCATATTGAATAATAGAAAGGTTTCCTCACTGGTAACTATTAGAAGTCGAGCTATATCAACAATAATCATTGGTACTCGAAAGAGTAGGTAATATCCCCCAACTGAAAATATCAATCGTTTTAAATTCTGGCGTACAACTGAATAATTTTCGATAATACATTGCTTCAGATTTCTAACAACAATAATACTCGGAAATGTCTCAATTAGAGTGATGTAGAGTATCAAATCAAAACAATAGACGAGAACCTTGATGGTTACAATAGATATACGATTGCTATCTTGAGAATGAATTAGTTCGAATAAATTAAATATAGTGAACATCTGATCCCCAACAATAATTAAAACATAAGGTAACGTTAAAACTGCAAAGTATAACCAAAATCTCTTAAAATAAGTAAGAGTTCTTTTGAATTCTGTAAACAATTCTCCAGATGTCATTATATCATTTGTCAAACCAAAAGTAGTCCTTGCGTATGATAAAAGTAAGAAAAATACCAAAAGAAGAATCAAAGGTGTAAGTAACAGGAGAATCAATCTAACGATCTTCTCAAATTGAAAATAGTTTTCGAAAATAACAAATCGTGCAATAAAAAAACCAGTAAAGACCAATACAATAATTCCAGTTAAAAATATTATAAATGTCGAAATATAGGTTTTTTTGTATTCTGAATAAACCTTAAACGCGATTTTTATATCAGTTATTGACTCATCAAAGGCTGTCATTATCATTTCCTCGTTAAAGTTAGTATCAGTAAGTAAACCTGTTGCTAGTTATTATCTAACAATTATACTCATACTTTAATAGATTTCTATTGGTTTTGCTCCTATTGCAAAAAGCATCAAGCTTATAAACACGTTTTGCATAATTAGCAAAACGAATAATAATGGATTATTTAACAAATAAATTCAGTATATAGGATATTTTAGGAGAAAATATGATGTATATCAAAAAAAATGAGGATAAGACATTAGGGGAGGAAATAGGAAGTTATAAATCTTTAAATCTATTAGTTACAGCTTTTTTAATCGGATTGGGTATTTATGTTGTCTCTCAGATAGGGGCTCTATTTTTAACCAATGAGGCTTATGGGCCAATTATAGAAGGAGGAAATGCTTCAAAATTGTTAATAACTGATTTAATGTTTCTTTTTCTCTCTCTTGGTATTATTGTTCTTCTGACTAAAGGAAATTTGACACAATCTGGATTGAACAAACCTATTGGTGAACTTAAATGGGGAGTCATAATAGGACTAGGACTAGTAATAGGTTCAATTGCCTCAATAATCATTATCATAACTGGTGCCAGTGGAAATCCTGTTTTATATGATTTGGGAATTAGAGAAAAAGTACTCCTAATTTGGTTTTTAGCCAGCATATCTGAAGAAATTTTCGTCAGAGGTTTGTTACAAGGTTATCTGAATCCCTTAGAGGGTTTGAAAATAAGTATTGGTGAGCAAAATGTCTCATATCCAGTTATTTTCAGTGCAATGTTCTTTGGTGCAATTCATCTACCTTTAATATTTTTTGGGGCAGATCTTATAACAGTAAGCGTTATTTTTCTTATGACAACAACTTTAGGATATTTTGCAGCCTCTTTAAGAGAGAAACATCGTAGTATCTTACCCTCAATTGGCATACATGTGACTACGAACATAGGAGGAACAATGCTTGGTCCAATTGTGTATGCAATCTTGATAGGATCCATTTAAATCAGACATCTCTCATCCCACTTTTTTCTATATTAGTAGTAACAGGATTGGATTTTCGTTTTGAATTATCTGCTATTCCTGTAATAATTAGTATAGGCACCTTTGGTTTAGTAACAATCGATCTTTTCATTTATTTTTTAGTTATGAAGGGAAATCCCTATCTTTCCAAAGTAGTTGAAGTCCAAGAGGATCAACAGGTATTTTCAACAGGGCCCTATAGATATGTTCGACATCTCCTCTATTTAGGTAATTCTATTATTTAATTGGTGTCACGTTATCTCTTGGGTCCTTACTTGTTCTGGTTCCAGCATTCATATTCATCGTTTTAATGTCTTTCCGCCTCATATTTGAAGAGAAAACTTTGGAAGAGGAGCTGCAAGGGTATCTTGAATATAAGAAGAAGGTAAGATATCGATTAGTTCCCCGTATCTGGTAATTCGTGAATCCCTACTCTCTTCTGATTCTTCTCACTTCATAGACTAAGGGGTTCCAAGCATCGGGACACGCATGTGTATTAACATCAGGATTTTCTAACCAAGGAAACTCAGCCCCATACGCCATTGCATATACTTTGGGTAATATTGAATAGAGTGCATGCAAACAAATTTTCCCTTGGATCTCGTTCTTTTCAAAAGAGATGAAGATCTCATCACCAACTTTGTGTCCAGCGACACAGTGGCCTTCTTGTTTTATTACCTTTAATTTAATATCATAAGCCATATTTCTCATACTCCTTATTTTAATTTCTTTCTGATACAATCAGTAGACATACGGAATTAACCTTTTAGTTTTATTGAGATAAGTCTGATATTCGGTTCCAAATTTATTTAGCAGCACTGTTTCTTCACGTTGCATTCTATCTCGAAATATTACAAAAAAAATTAATGTGTGAATGGATAGAATTATCAAACTACGAAATGCTAATTCGAGTCCAATTGTTATAATTAGCCCTCCTGCATAAATCGGATGCCTAATATACTTAAACATTCCTTGGGTTAGTAATGTTTGCTCCTTCTCCTCTGATAGTGACACTCCTCCGTAGCTATGTTTATTTAACTGGTACCTACTACTCAACATAATTATACTACCTATTATCATTAGTAGAATACCTAAGTAGCTTATTAGAAGATTATCATAAATTGGTAAGACTTTTGATATTAGTTCCCGATTCTCAAAAAACGCAAGCAGTAGAATCAATGGGCCTCCTAGAAAAAACAGCAGAACTACTATTGTATACTTATCTTTGAGTTCTTCAGGATCACTCATCGGCCGAATGAGAATATCTATGAGATTGATTCCAAAAAATAGAATTATAACGGCCATTAAAAGAGTGTTTTCAAGGAGATCTTGACGAAGGAAGAAGAACCAGATATAATAATATATTGGATAAAAAATGAGAAAATGAATTATTTTTCGGATGAGTTCTCTCATGGCAATCTCACCTTAGTTCTATTCTATAGAAGAATCTTCTGAGCATTCTTACCGAGGATTTTTTCTTTTTCCGTTTCGCTAAATTCGGGCATTCCCATCATTTGAAGAGGAGGAGGTAATTCTAGGTTCTTTATTCCGTTCACCCACTCCTCCAGTGACATTACAGGAGTGAATAAGGGCCAATCTGAACCAAACACAATCTTGTCTATCCCACATGTCATTCTTGCTTCCATCAAAGTTTGACAGAAAATAAGAGGGGCGAATCTCAGGACTGATTCCCAAGCCGAGATATCAGTGTAGACATTCGGATTTTTTGCGGCCACGGTAAGAGCTTCCCTGACCCAAGGATCTCCCATATGAGCCATAATTATCTTCATATCTGGAAAATCTACGGCAATAGTGTCAACATGAGCGGGTCTACAGTATTTTAAATACGTTTTAACAGGTCCTGAACCCGTATGACATAATATTGGTATGTTCTTTTCTTCTACTAGCTTATAAAATGGATAGAAGTCTTTTTCATCGGGATAGAATCCTGTTAAAGGCCATAGTTTTACACCTTTCAAGCCTAATTTTTCAGTACATCGTTCAAGCTCTTCTAAAGCTTTCTCTCCTCTTCTAGGATCAATCCCAGCGAAACCGATTAATCGGTCAGTAAATTGATTAACCATTTCTGCGACTTTGTCATTATATTCCTGAAAAGTAATCCGACCTCGGAAGAGAAATTCATAATCAAGGGCAAGTATCACTGTTTTATCGATTCCTGCAGTGTTCATTTCATCCACTAATCTTTCTGCCCTTCCATCCAAGACCAATTTGGGATCAGCTTTAAGTAGCTTTGCCATAGAGGTAAGATAATTGCGTAAATCCTCTAATACTAATTCCCCTTCCCATAAGTGACAATGAGTATCAATTATCATCTTATTCACCAAAGATTTAGATACTAAAACCATATTTTGTAAGTAATCCAGATTAAAAATCAATATTCTATAATCAGCCAATGTTATTAAAATAAGTGACTAAATAAACCCTAATATAAAATATTCTTTTAATATTTAATCATTCTCGTGCAGTTGATAGAGTTGAATCAATCTCAATCTCCTTCCCCGAAAAAGAGAGTCACATTCCCAAAACCAGGCACGTATATGGATCGATTAATGCATCATAAGGGAAGAGAACTCCCACGGTCTTATAAATGGCTGAAAAGATTGAACAAAATTGTAATTCCGCTCTATCGTCTCCGTATATTACCTTTATTCGGGTTTGGCTGGCTATTTCTGTTACTCACTACTATTGGTCGTCGAACTGGTAAGACAAGGCGAAATCCACTAGAATTTCATAGAATAAACGGAGTAATCCATATTTCCGCTGCTCTCGGAGAGAGAACCGATTGGGTTAGAAATATTCGGGCTAATCCTGAGAAGGTACGAGTTCAAGTTGGATTCCAAACTTTTCACCCAAGAGTAGAAATAATTGAAGATACCTCAGAGAAGATTCAATTTATTGAATGGATGATTGAAAAACTTCCCCGAGAAGCGAAAATGGGATTTGGTTGGGATTCGAAGGAAGACAGTCTTGCTGCTACTGATTTGACACCATTAGCAGAGTTTATGACAGTTATTAGATTGCATAAGTCTCAATGAAAATAAGAATCCTTAACTTGCTAGACTTATAAGTACTCTATCTTAATTTGACTGATTAGTCCTAAATCTAATCTGAAAAACATGACAATAATTGTTTTTGGAGGTTCTCCTTATCCTCTTCCATAAGGAACCACCCTATCAGTCCCAAGATTCTAATAGCTGCATTGGGTTTTTCATGGGGTTTTATCTGTCTCAAATATGGGATTTCTGAACTAGCTAAAAATTTTTTCAGGAGCTTTAACCTTGCTTTCTCCATATTTGTAACCAAATTGTAGAATTTTTCGTGATCCACGGTCTTTTTGTCTAAGTAACACCTCACTGCGAACGCAAGCGCACGGATAACCTGCCTCCATCCGTCGTACTTCCAGAATTCATCGCTGTTTTCTAAAAGTATGAAAAATTCAGCAGCAGTTGTATAAAGTATCTGAGTAAAAGGTTTTTCTGGATACATTCGTCGGCCAGCTTCAATAACTAGTCCATTCTGGATCAAGTCCTGTACATATCGGTATACTGTGTTCTCGGCTTTTGGTTTATGTGTTCGGAATAGAACAGGTTGCGGGTCATACTCCAGATTAGATTGTTTTTCGTCCTCACTGATTTTACTGATCGTATCGTAATGTAATGCATGTATTTCTTTTATTGTCATTGGTATACTAGAAGATTCGAGTATATACAAGATTGCTCGATAATTTATTTCATAGAAGTATTTTGGGACTAGCTCACTAGGAATGAATTTGACAGTTTGTTGTTTACGCATGATATAATCTTGATTTGATGATTTATTACTTTGTATCTCTATTTTTTCTACTGCTTTGTGAATTAGGGGTGAATCATCTGAAAAACACTCTTTTAAGTCAGAAATGAATTGTTTATAATTCTCCTTCTCAATAAACCAAGTTATCCAACCTATAAGAGTGAAAAAAACAATTGCATCATCACCTGTTAGCTTGTTGACAGCAGCAAGAGCCAGATCCGCCTTTTCTTGTTCCTTTTTTACCCTTTTATCCTCTATTATGGAATTAATTTGAGTTATTTTTTCAACTACAGCTAATGCTGTTTGGGAAAAAGCATCCTCCTGCTCCTTAATGAATTTATAAAGCCGATGCAGATGTGGATTTTTATTGTTAAAATGATGTTTTATCATCCTACCGACAATCTGACTAATCTCGATACCACTACTAGAGTGCCATATTTTTTTCCACGGATTTTCCGGCAGAAATAATCTCCCTGCCGTTCCATATAAATTTTCTGTAGCACTCTGACCCTTTTTTATTCTTCGTCCAGATTTAATGACGAATTCATTATCGATCAAGAATCTAACGTGTCTGTATAGAGTGCTCTTAGCAATTACATCTTTTTTTCTATTAAATTCGCAATGCATTTCTTCAATGGTTTTGTAACCTTCATTTAGAAGCTTAATTATGGAAAAATAGTTAGAATCGAAAATAATTTCAACCCATTTATCTGTGTCAACGATCTTAACAGGATCAGATTCTTTAATGATAATGTCCTGAAAATCGTTCATTATGATACCTTTTTTAGAGTTGATCTTCAATTTCTAGACTAGTTTTTACTTTGCATTGCCCTATTAATAAAATTTTTATAATCATTATAACTTTTTGGGGAAAAAGACCATGTGTTGAAAAAAAAAATAAAATTAATTTACTAATAATAAATGTTCAGAACTGGTTGTGAAATTATGAAACGATTAAAAAAAATAGGTTTAAGTACTTCTTTCTTTATTATAGTCTTTCTTTCACCATTTATAAGTATTAATAGCGTAAAAACTAATGATATTAGCGATACAAATCAACTGCAAGCAAACACTATAGATAACACAATTATAGAATCTTGCTCCATCTCGAATAGTATTTTTAATAATTTTGCTAACCTAACTGGCCATGGCTGGCGGGTACGGGAGGTAGCTTTTTCACCAGTTGCCCCTATTCTCGCTTCAGGTTCTTCTGACGGAACAATCTGCTTGTGGAACTTAACTGATGGTAAAATTTTACATGTACTGAACAGACACCACTATGGTATCATTACATTAGATTTCTCCCCTTCAGGTGAGATGTTAGCTTCTGGAGGGATTGATAATAAAATTAATCTGTGGAATGTCTCTTCTGGGGAACACCTGAATTCTTGGTCTATGTTTCCACATGGAGTCATTGATATAAAATGGTCTCCTGATGGTAAAACACTAGCAGTAGGAGGTGGTGAATGGATGGTTGATGTGAAACAGGGTAATCAACCAGATAAGCTTCTTCGACTTTTGAATGCGAGCACTGGGGAAGTTTTACGTAATTTCACTGGTCATTCTGATTCTGTATCCTCAGTTGCTTTCTCAAAAAATGGGTCAAGGTTAATCTCTGGATCTTGGGATAAAAGCATCAGGCTATGGGATGTATCTTCAGGTTTAGAATTACGTTCATATGCTAATCACAATGACAAGATAACTTCAATCACATTTTCCAATGAGGAGACAATAATCATTTCTGGAAGTTTGGATAAAACAGTAAAACTTTGGAACGTTTCTACAGGAAACATTATTCATGAAATCAGTATTGGTCAGTCTATTTGGTCTATTGCTCTTTCCCCCGATGATTCCACTCTCGCCGTTGCGATTGATCCATCTTTAACATGGCCTGACCGTTACTGGCTTACCTTTGGAGAAATGCATAACTGTTCAATCCAGCTTTGGAATATTTCTGATAGAATAATTATTAACACTCTAACAGGGCATAGAAACACCATCGAATCAGTAAAATTCTCAATGGATGGCACAATTCTCGCTTCAGCAAGTTGGGATTGGACAGTGAAATTATGGGGAGATCATCCCTCCCTTACTATTGATAAACCCATTGATGAATGGCCTACTTCAAGTCTAGAGGAACAAAATATCAACTCTACAAGATTATATCAAAATCTGGACTGGTTAAATAATCTTGATTATCATAATCTCCATTCTCTTCTTGTAATTCGATCTGGTAAATTAGTATTTGAGAAATACTTTTATGATGATGAATGCCAAGAATATACTCGCGAATTAAAACACACACATTTCTCAGCAACTAAATCATTCTCATCAGCGATGATTGGAATTGCTATCGATAAAGGATTTATTCAAGACACAGAACAGTTAGTCCTCGACTTTTTTCCTGATAAAACATTTGATAACATCGATTCGCGTAAAGAAGCCATGACGTTGCACCATCTATTAACTATGACCACAGGGATGGAATGGGAAGACCAAACAGATTTTTGGGAAGGCTTAGCAGTATCAGAAGATAGCGTAGAGTATGTCCTTTCGAAGCCAATGATAGCTAATCCTGGTAGCGAATATAATTATAATTCAGGTGCTTCTCAAATATTATCAGCGATAATTGAAGAAACAACCGGATATTCTACATTCGAGTTTGCTCTAAAATACTTTTTCGAACCTTTAGGTATCGAGGAGTTGGATGTTGTATGGATGGCTGGTTCAGATGGAATAAATTATGGGGGAATCGGATTATTCATGACTCCTCGGAATATGGCGAAATTTGGACAGCTATACTTGAATAACGGAACATGGAATGGTAATCAGATCATATCATCTGATTGGATCACTAAATCTTCACACGATCACATAGATGGGTTACCTCGAAGAGGATTTGTCTATCCTCCAGGTTACGGGTATCAATTCTGGGTTAGTACTAGTGCAGAAAGAGGAGATTATTACTTTGCTCTTGGATATGGCGGACAAACAATTCAGATCTTCCCAGAACATGACTTAGTAATAGTTACTACCGCTAGGCAAGATGAATACAATGCGAGACGTATTAGCAATGACATTATAGATAGTTTCATTACAGATTTCCAACAAGATCAAACCTTAAGTCAAGAGAGTTCTGTTTCAAGTGACATGAGCGGTCAAACCTCGAGTCAGGATACTTCCTGGCTTATGCTTCCTGTGGTAACTACTCTTGTTTTAGTGGGTCTTATATTTAAAAAGAGAAGAGGGATTGTAAAATGAATATTCATTACTTTTTCTATTAAAGTGACTAATACGAATATAACTAGAAAAACCAGTATTTTGATGCCCTAATTTGTATAGATGTATCCAGTACCATCATAAAGGTTTGTTACCACAAAGGAGTATTTTATAAATTGGAACTTATTCTTAAATCTTGTAGACAATGTTACTATCCATTCGTCTTATGTAGGACGCCGCGAGCTCGGCTCGCGCTCTAACTTTCGTTAGATCTATTTGCTGTTATCTCTTTCTTTAGAAGTGGTAATCATTAGTGTGATTACATGCTTTTACACCCTGTACAGCATCGGGATTAACTGAATAGTAGAGTGGGTAGTACCGATTTTTTTTCTAAAAAATGGAAATAATCCCTCAACACATTTTCTCAGTTTCTCCTTTTTGTAATCTTTTGGTTCTTATCACTTCTGAAGTCCATCTAAAGATATTTATTACTTATTTCAATCATAAATGAAGTTGAGAGATATGAATAAAAATGATAGAAAATTCAAATGGTATCGATTTAAAGTTGCCAAAAGGATAAGAATTCTTGAAGGAGACGAATTAGTCCAAGAATTAGAAGCCACTATAGAAGATATTAGAAAAAAGAAACTAGACCAGAAAATTGGGTCATTTAATCTTTTTGTTCGGGATTTAGAGAGAATAATTGCTGAAACCCATGAAAAACCTAAACAGAAAAGTAGACAGTATGATCCTTTCCTGATCCCTAGGTCTGGAGATGGAAGGGTGGTCCTTTTTGGTTTATCGAATGTTGGCAAGAGCACCTTAATGAATACCATTACCAACACAGATGTGAAAGTTGGAGCTTATTTGCATACTACTAGGAGGGCTCTTGCAGGAACATGTGAGTACAAAGATCTCAGAATTCAGATCATTGATTTACCTGGATTTCTTGATTTTAAAGAGGATTGGGCAATTAGTAAACAGATTGTACGAGTTGCAAGGACATGTGATGCAATTTTATTGGTTGTCGATCTTTCTTTTGATATTAAGCGTCAATACAACTTTCTGATGGAGCAATTAGAACAAGCAAAAATAGTTGTGAATAAAGAGTCAATGTATAAATTCGGTATTATAGCTACCAAAGGAGATTTGCCCAATTCTAGAAAAAACTATCAATTACTGAAAACAAAAACTAAGTTACCAATTCATCCTATTTCCATAGAAAATGAGGATTCGCTCGTAAAGTTGAAAGAATATCTCTTCAGTATTATTGAAGTCATTAGAATTTATACAAAACCACCAAAACGTAAACCAGCTAAGCAACCTTTTGTTTGTCCAATCGGTACTACTATCAGTGAGTTAGCTGGGAAGATTCATAACGACTTTCTGGCGAATTTTCGTTATGCAAGAGTTTGGGGGTCTTCAGTTGAGTTTTCGGGTCAACATGTGGGCCTTGAACATGAACTAATGGATTCTGATATAGTTGAATTGATAGTAAAACGAAATTAATAGAATTGAGTAGTATCAGTCAGTCCTCGATGATCACTCCATCCTTCATCCGTACAATTCTATCTGCAAAGGCTGCCATTTCTTGATCATGTGTGACCACAATGAAAGTGATTCCTTTCTCATCACAAAGCTGTCGAAATGTCGTTAAAACTTGCTTTCCAGTTTCACTGTCTAGATCTCCGGTTGGTTCATCTGCAAATACCACCAAGGGGGAATTAATGCATGCTCGTGCAATAATTACCCGTTGCATTTGGCCTCCAGATAACTTCATTGGATCTTGATGGGCATATTCAACTAGCCCAAGACTCACTAATAATTCATGGACACGAGTATCTAAATTTTTGGTTTTACTAGCCATTAATGCTGGCAAAGTAACATTTTCTTGAACATTTAATCGGGGATCCAGTAAGTATTGTTGGAATATGAACCCGATGTTATTCCGTCTAAATTCTGAAAGTTCGTTATCACTCATTTCCGCAATATTTTTTCCATTAATAAACACACGTCCACGATCAGGAACATCAAGTCCAGCCATGATGTTAATTAATGTTGTTTTTCCTGCTCCTGATGGACCTAAGACTGCAACAAATTCTCCTTGCTGAACTTTGAGATTAGCTCCGCGAAGAGCATACACTGTGCTCTGTGATGGTGAATATGTTTTATGAATCCCAAATGCCTCTACAACGGTTCCCTCTTCATGTTCATGGATAACATCATCCTTGGTTGATTCTAGAGCCACTCCTCCTGATTCTGGAGATAGAAAAGCTATATCCATGAACCGATCAGCCCAGATTTTTACTTCTCTCAATTGAATTG
Source organism: Candidatus Heimdallarchaeota archaeon (assembly GCA_020353515.1). Taxonomy (GTDB): domain Archaea; phylum Asgardarchaeota; class Heimdallarchaeia; order Hodarchaeales; family Hodarchaeaceae; genus Hodarchaeum. Next base: position 3,015,295 of record CP070695.1, on the reverse strand, counting down.
GTAGTTCTATTATCGCTGAATGAAATTTTTCAAGATTAACAATAATCTCTCCTTGTTGAGCTCCTTTTTGTAATTCTCGTATTGAGTTCTGAAGGTCTCGTAAAGTATCAATATTGGTTTTGAACTTCCTTTTCAATTCGGAAAGATTCTTTCCATTATTCACTCGTGCTCTAATTTCATTCCCAAATCCATTCAATAATTCAATTTCTTCGTAGGCTGAGGATTGAATCTCTTCAATTCTAGTGATCTGCCTAATGATGGTTCTAAGAGCATCAATACCACCTACTAAATCTCCTATAAGTACCCCAAAAGCTTCTGTTGCTAAATTGGGATTTAAGACTGGAATGACTTCTGATCCTTCAAATGAATCTTTAACATTATTCACTCGGATTGTAATATCATCTAATAATTGTTTTAGAGATTTTAAGAAGTAATAGGCAAAATTGAGGATTAATAACTCATCAAAAGCATTAAGAGCCGAGGATGTCTTTCCCACTCCATATTCTCGATGAAATGTTCCATCATGAATTACAATTCGATCTTCACCCGTGTGCTTGAAAGCCCAGAATAGGATCCACGAACGTTCAACTATATAATTAATTGTTTGTTCAAGAAAGGTTTCCATTTTTTGATTTTCTTGAGAGATTAGATTATTGGGGTTTGGAGGGCACTTCGGTGTTGATTCCAAAAATTTCGCCAAGATACTATTGGATTCTAACTCTGAACGGTTCCACTTCATTCGAGCACGTAAAAGCTTAGCTGTTTTTTTAATATAATTACGATATAAGGAATGAATGGGTTCCTCAACAAGAGATCTCGCCTCTGGTTCAAGAAAATTAGTATTTGTATAATGACTGTTTGCGAGTAAAAAAGTATTAAATTCTCCAACTGAAAGTTTCGATTTTCTGTTTTGCAGTCCTTTTTTCAAAACCTTATGCAACTCATTCTGCAGTTTCTTATTTTCAAATCGGTCCAATTTATTAATTAAAAATCCAACCAATAATTCTTCATTAGAAGTCCTCATCAACAGTCCTCCACAACTTCTCCATCACGAAGTCGGATAATTCGTTCACATTGTTCTCCAATCCATTCCGAATGAGTTACAATGATGAGTGTTTGTCTGTTATCGGTATTTATTCGCTTAAACATATCCATTAAGTCTTCAGATGTCACTGAATCAAGATCTCCCGTTGGTTCATCCCCTAATATAATCGCAGGCTGAGTCACTAATGCACGAGATATAGCTACACGTTGTTGTTGTCCTCCTGAGAGTTCTGGAGGAGAATGATAAATTCTGTCTCCTAACCCTACTTCACGAAGAATCATGGTGGCTCTCCGTGTTGCTTCTGGATAACTAAAACCTTGAGCTAATAACGGGACCATGACATTTTCTAAAGCGCTCATATAATCGAATAGATTGAAGAGCTGAAATACATATCCAATATTATCCCGACGAAATGTGGTCATTTGCCCATCTGAGTAAGTAGAAATATCAACTCCATTAATTTGAATTGTACCAGAAGTTGGAGAGTCAAGACCTCCACATATATTAAGCATCGTTGTTTTTCCACACCCAGAAGGTCCCATAACAGCCACCATCTCCCCTTTACTGATTTGAAGGTTAACACCTCTAAGTGCATGAACCTCATTGGGTGTACCCTCCCCATAGATCTTATGAACATCTTTTAGTACTAAAATATTTTCTCTCATTTCCTTTTCACCTAACCATGATAACGTAAAGCCTCACTTGGAGGAATCCGCGATGCCAACCAACCTGGGATTAGTGCTGCTAAAACGACCGACCCCATAATCAATACACCATAGGTACTTACTTGAGCCCAAGGAATAATCAATTTCCAATTTACCAGATCCGCAAAAACCCATGCGAGATAATTTCCTACTAAAAACCCTGTAATAAAGCCTAGGGCTCCTAAAAACAATAATTCCAAGAGAATCGCTAATGAAACCGCTTTCTTTGAAAAACCGACTGATCTTAACATCCCGATCTCTCGTTTCCTCTCCTTAACAGAACGATGGGATACAACGAGAAGTCCAATGACTCCGATAATTAACCCAGTAGATATAAATATCTGCAGAAAATTGAGGGCGCTTGCATTTGTAGCGTTCAAATGGTACTCAACATCCCAGAGATGATGAGTAGTAATTCCATAGAAAGTGCCTCCACTCAAGCTCAACAGAGATTCTTCCCCTTTTTTATTTGAAAATTCCTCGATTTTACTAGTAAGCTCCTCGTTCTTTTCGTAATCATACCCATGTATGGTTTCTATGAGAAACTCCTTGATTCCATAACTCATAATATTAAGTTGTGATGCGATTTCGCTGCTCAAGATAATTCCAGAGGCAAATTCATTGATACGGAGATTACAGGACGGGAAATAACTCAATCTGCCAGCGTAGATCATTTCGACTAGGCTGCCATTCATTGTCGGAAAACTTATGATTTCCCCTACTTCTAGAAAATAAAGTCGTTCACTGATGAACATTGGTAATCCAAACGGATCATCAGGATCCACAGGTTCAAGTGTTGTTCGATGGATTCTTTGACCTGCTAAGAAAGCTTTCCAAAATGATTTTGCTTCTTCTCGTGCTTCATCTGGATTTTCTAATTGATCCATCATCGACATTTGAGTATAGTGAGGAAGAAGGCTATTAAATACGAAGGGATACAAAACTTCTCCATCCTCAGTTGAGTAACTGGGAAAATCGATTGCTATAAGTTTGGAGTAGAAAATATCTTCCTCGGGAGATATATCAGTACTAGCGCCTCTAAAAGGAAGCACTCCTCCTACCCCCAAGGGAAATATCTGTATTATTTCCTCAAACTGATTCTGAAGAATATTAGGATAGTTAAGGGAGGAGAGATTAAATGGGGTTTGAGATTCAACAACTAACGAGACTCCTGACATATAATATTCCCATGTGTGACTTGAACCACCTACTTGGGTTGCGGCATATGAGCCCACAAAGAAATTCAACGAAAGAATAACCGCAAAAGTAGCGAAAGTCAGAACAGCACGAGATTTTCTTGAGTTGATATAACGAGTAGCCACAAGTCCTGTTGCTCTAGTTTTACTGAATATTGAAAACAATTTTCTTAATCCTGCAGTTAATGCTTCAAGATTAGCTCCTACTATTGTAGTTGCCCCTATCACTGCAGCTAATAATCCATTCATAGCAATACTATTCGCATTGCCACCTTCGTCTGCCCATCCTACAGCCACATGAAAACCCCATACAGTAAGAACAATTAACAGAAGGCCACTAACGGTCAAACCCAACCGTCTGTAACGTCTTAACCTGAAACTAGCGAAAAGAATTCCCAAGCAAACATAGAATAAAGCCTGGAAGTTTGCAGCTGCTTCCTCCTCGATGTTGTGGAAGCCTTCTGGTGCATAAAATGGGTATCCTTGTTGAATCAAGTCAATTAGGGATAGAAGGCCGAAAATTAAGATAACTCCCCCAATAACGAGAGGCCATAATGGTTTTTTCCCATTAAAGGAGGAAATTAAGTCTTTTGATTTTGTCCCATGGACGATATCAATTATAGAGATTCCTTGCGCTCGTAATGCAGGAACCATTCCTGTCACAAACGAAAGGCCAATTGCACAAGTAAAGGACAATAAAAGCGCATTTGGCTCTATTACTAAGTCAAAGATAGACCTTGTTACTTCAGGATTTCCCATTGCTGAAAGCATCCCCCTACTTAGATCATTTAACCAAATACCAACCACTATTCCTAAGATTAGACCGAAGATCCCTCCTAATATTCCTGTTAGTATAGTTTCTATAGAATACGATACAAAAATATCTCGTTTTTTAGCACCAATTGCCCGAAGCATTCCGATTTGTTGCTCACGTTCTTCCATGTTCATTAATTGAATGTTGGTGATCAATAATAAACCTGCAATAACTACAACAACACCAAACATCTGAAATGTACCAGCCAAGCTGGAAATTCCCGCTTCCAGCCCTTCTCTATTATCCTCTCTTATGGTAGCAGTTATAAGCATACTATCTTGAAAATTCTTATCTAAAATTGTCTCAATCTGTCTTTTTGCCTCATCACTCCGTTCTCGTCCAAGGAAAGAGTTTTCTTGGTGATCTTCTATTCCCACTGAGATTTGTGTTATTGGCTGATCGATACTGCTTGGAATGAGGGTTTGAACGGCTTGTTCGCCCATCAAAATTCGTCGAAAATCATTTGGATCCCCTGTTCTTCCGTATTCTCTATAACTATAGATATTTTTGATTGTAACATTATGAAGAATGGGATTTCCCCTCTCGTCTCTTAATGATATTGTAATGGAGGCTCCAATTCTAGCATCTAACGAATCAGCCAACTCAGGAGAGATGACGATCTCGTCTTCTTGTAATGAAGCAATATCTAGTTTTTCTCCAGTTGAGTTTGAATAAATGTATCCCCAAAAGCTTCCGTCGAATTCTGATCCAATCGTCTCAACTCTCACTCCCTGTTCAAACTGTCCTTTCTCTGGATAATAAGCAGTCGTTGGATAGGCAATCTGGGGGAGAATGCCTTCAAAGACTGAACTAAATTCCTGTATCAAAATGTCTGAAACATTTTGAGAGAAATAAATCTCATTGACGGAAAAAATGAGTATGTCAGTGTTTCCAAATGATTCGATAAGAATCTCTTTATAGTTTCTTTCAACTGTTGTTCCCAGAATCTGTGTCTGGACAACTAAAGATATCCCAAGTGCAATTACAAAGGCGGTAAGGCAAAAATTACGTTTACGCCGACTGAGGACTTGTAAGGTATATTTAAAAGCATATTTCAAAGTATATCCTTCCAGCTATTGATGATCCTGATATTCTTTCTTCTAGAAATTCCTTTTACTCACAAAATAGATTAGTAAGGATTTTCTCATTGAATAGTCAATTTAACTAACTTAACTCTTACAGAATATAAAAAACCATTTTTAGAGGCACAAATAAAGAGAATTTAGTTGTGTTTAACATATTTAGAAAGGTAAAGCATCAATGATTGTTCTTGAAAAGAAGGAGGAAACATTTAATATCACACGAAAATCTGTTTCTCCAAGAAGTTTGGTGAACAGAGCGAGGTCAAATAATCAAAGTTAAAATTCATCAAAATCTCTCCTGAATGTCTTGGTAATGCTAATGGATCCCAAGATCCAAGTTTTTGCTATTGAACTCTCGAGGCGGCTCCTCCCTGAAGTTGAGAGAATTGTAGAGCTTTACATTCAGAATCCTGAGGTGGGATTCTCTGCTTATCTCGACTTAGTGAAGGATCTGAAACCTTCAATGAAGAAAATTATAGTAAAAGGATTGAGAGATCCTTTAGAGGCTGGATTAATCTCCTCTAGATTGTTAAGAGATCCGCTTGACGCTGCACTAACTCTCCAATCGAGATCATCTGAAGAAAAAGAAGCTCACCTAGTGGGGTATCTCAAAGCATTCTTACAAATTGTGTATTGTTGTGCAAAAGGTTTAGAGGGGTACCAATTTTCTGAGACACTATTATACGAAGAAAGTATGAAAGTTCAAACTATTGGAAAGCCTTACACCATACCTCCACTAGTTAAAATTGTAAGACAAGAACTTAGTGACTTGAATTTTCTAGAACAGCCTGCAATCTTTTTAGAGGAAGACGACGAAAAAAGTGATGATCTAGCTGATACTACAACTAATATAGGAAACGGGAAAATTTTAGCTACCTACATGACGAGTGATGAGGAGAAAGATGCATTGCCATTCACTGCTCGTTTAATGGCTTATTACCGCTTTCAAGAATATAAATCCGCTTCCCCCTTGATTATTGACCCTTTCGCAGAGCGTCTAGCAGGTGATATGACTGCGTATGCTGATAAGCATAAATTCGTGGTTCAAAGGGGTGATTATGCCCTTGTACGGTCATACTTCATCGAGAATACTTTGCTAAATCCCTGGTGCATGAATAACAAAATATCCCAAATTATTCTTCTAGGTGCGGGTTTAGATACTCGAGCTTATAGATTGAAGAATTTAAAAATAAATTCACATACCATTTTTGAGATAGATTTGTCTTCGGTTATAGAATACAAAGAAGCAATACTCAAAGATGAAAAACCTCTATGTAATCTCGTACGTGTATCTGAGGATCTTTCTAGTCCTAAATGGGATTCATCTCTGAGAGAAAACGGATTTTCAACTAAGACACCTACTTTTTGGGTGCTAGAGGGACTTGCGTATTATCTGGAGAAACAAGTTGTTGTCTCACTTCTCCAGAAAGCAGCGTTGATGAGTACCGAAACAAGTGAGATTTTTGTAGATATTTGTGTTCCTGCTCTTGCAGATCTCGTATTTGGCCCGTTTACTCCATATTTTAAATGGGGCCTTGATAAAAAAACTGTACCATCATTTTTCGAGTCAGCAGGTTGGAGTGTGACTTGTTCTTTCGCTGATGACCATGATCAAGGACGAGATGTTGGACAGAGAGGGCTTATTTTCGTTTCTGGAGTACGAATTTAAAATAACTATCAAAGAACTCGAAAAGTGTTTATCAGTGTATTGAGACGTTATAGATGAGCCGATATTACGATGTGAAATCCTATTTTTTACGTGAGGTTTTGATCTATTGAATCAATTTACTGTAATAACGGGTGGTACTCTCATCGATGGAACAGGAGCCCCTCCGATTCCAAATAGCACAATTATTGTTGTGGGATCAAAAATTATTGATGTTGGGCCTTCTGAAAGAGTTAATATTCCATCAGAAGCTAAAATTATCGATGTAGAGGGTAAGACTGTCATACCCAGTTTCATTGATAGTCATACTCACTTTTTATTGATGGGAGTACGAACCTTAACAACAGTGGATCTCTCCACTACAAATTCTATTGTAGAAGTCGTGAAAAAAATAAGTGAACGAATATCTAAGTTACCAAGTGGCAGCTGGCTTACTGGCCATGGCTGGGATGAGAGTACATGGACTGAGAAAAGATATCCTAACAAGGATGATCTTGATCCAATTTCTCTAGAAAATCCGTTGATACTCACTCCTTGTTATGGACATTTAATGGTAGTAAACAGTCGTGCTCTTGAGTTAGCTAAAATAACCAAAGAAACTCCTGATCCTCCAGGGGGAAAAATCGATCGTGATTCAAAAACCAATGAAGCCACAGGCATACTTCGTGAGGAAGCGATGGATTTAATTGGTGCTGTTAAACCTCCCACCACGAAAGAGGCAGCTTTGTCAGGATTGAAAAAAGCATGTGACATTGCTTTGAGCTGGGGCTGTGCGAGTATCCATGATCTAGGTTCTGACTCCATTGACATCAATACTTACCAAACAGCCGTTGAGGAAGGATTCTTAAAGGTTCGAGCTTATATCATGCCTGATGCACAATTTACAGATGTGATGTTGGATGGATTAGAGACCCTAGGCATCAAAACCCGATTTGGAGATGATTTTCTAAGAATCGGAGCCATAAAGTTCTACATAGATGGTTCTATGGGAGCACGTACCGCAGTGTTTTCTGAACCATATACTGATGAGTCCTCTACTTATGGGTTATTCGCTGTTTCTCCAGAAGAACTCAAACGTAGGGTTATCCGAGCGCATGAACTAGGAATGCAAGTAGCGATCCATGCAATTGGTGATAAAGGGATTCAAGTGGCACTCGATGCTATAGAGGCAGCGATTGAAAAAGAACCTAGGATGAACCATAGGCATAGGATTGAACACTGTGAAATCTTAACTGAAGCACAAATGCATAGAATTAAGCAATTAGGAGTGGTGCCAGCAATGCAACCTAACTTTGTAGGAGAATGGGGGCAACCTGGAGGGATGTACGAACAACGTTTGGGTTCAAAGAGGCTTAAACTCTGCAATCCTTATAAAAAGCTACTTGATGAGGAGATTACAGTAGCATTCGGTTCTGACTGTGGTTATTGCCCTCCATGGCCCTTTAATCCGATATATGGCCTTTGGGCTGCTATAAATCACCCTATAAAAGAGAATCAGATTTCTTTAGAGGAAGCAATTAAATGTTATACTCTTAATGGGGCTTATGCTTCCTTTGATGAAGATATAAAAGGATCTATTGAGCCGGGAAAGCTTGCTGATATAACCATTTTGTCAGAGGATCTGATTTCCTTTCCTCTAGAGAAAATAAAGAAGGTTAAGGTCGAGCTTACTATGGTAAATGGAGAGATTCTTTGGAAAGCTAGATAGGTGATTCAGTTACCAGGGCTCCTTAACCTATTGAAAGTGGCCGATTTTTTGGTTATTTCGTAAAGTGTGTAATTAAAAGCGATCGTAAGCGTTTCGAGGGTAATTCCTAATTTTAACCATTTTATTCCTATAGGGGATATATGCAAATAATGTCTATATAAAAAATGTCGGATATTTTCCTCAGAAACACAAAAGAGCTATCAATTTTTTTTAAGTACATGAGGGAAAAATGGTGAATTATGATATCTCGAAAATAATAGAAAAAAAGGGTATAAATTCTTCAGTATGGATGAAAGAAGTTGTTCTCCGAAATAACATCTCCACTATTTATTCTAATCCCTTCAATCCCTTCATTATTCTATCAGCTGATCATGATGAGGTTTTCTATTTCACTCAAACATTTGCTCAGATGAGTGGTATTCATCCTAGCACTCGGCAAATAAGCAATAAAACTCTTTTTTCACTCCATATAGATCTTTATTCAATTCCCCTTAGGACATATAAGATATTTTATTCATCAATTTCTCAACCTATCACTTCGATGATCAACAATTGGGTTGAGGAGCTCACTTATGAACTCCGTACAGGATCCCTCTTAATGGATCTAAGTCATTATCTCATGAAAAGCGTTGAATCAATGGATCAAAGAGTAATTCAAAGATTTAGCAATATATCTTATCGCCAGAAAATTTTAACAATCATAGTCACAGATTTAATTCAATTGCTCCTCAAGCCTCCAAATATTTATCCTGTATCCCTATCTAATGTCTTGAGAACTAGTTTCCATTATCTTCGAAACTCTTCTAAAACACAATTCAATATGATTTCGTCCTTGGATTCGGACGATCTTGAAACTTCAAATCCAGAAATTTGGGCGAGCTCTCATTTTCCAGAGAATCTCTTTTCAACAATTTTAACATGGCTTCGTGGGCTACAAATCACTATTGAAGTGGAAATTATGAATAGGTTTTCAGTTGGGATAAGTTTTAGTGTTCCTAGTGATACCTTACTGACTACATTGCAAGGTTTTAGCTTAGTTTCTCAATATCTTCAATTCTTCACCTCATATTTCAACGGGCGGTTATGGTTAACCCAAAATTCAATCAATATCATCCTTCCCTGTATTTATTCAGGATAATTATGAGAAGAAACATTTATTTGTGAGGGATGAAATTATGGGGGAAAACAGGGTGATTAATTTGTCTGAATTAACACTAAATGATATTCTTGAAGCTCAAAAGGTACTTGAGGGGAAGATAAAACGAACACCGTTAAACCATTCTACTACATTTTCAAAAATAACTAGGTGTAGTGTCTATCTTAAACACGAAAATCTACAGAAAGCGGGCTCGTTTAAAGTTAGGGGAGCATATAATAAAATTGCTCGTATAGAAGAAAGTATCAGGGAGAAAGGAGTAGTCGCTGTTAGTACAGGGAATCATGCTCAAGGTGTTGCGCTAGCAGCATCTATATTTGGGGTGGCTTCAACTATTGTTATGCCCAAAGGTGCTCCAATCTCTAAAATTGAAGCAACAAAAGGCTATGGTGGAAAGGTCATCCTATACGGTGAAAGTTTTGAAGAGGCTTATATTAAGGCAAAAGAAATCAAAAACACCAAGGATTTAACCTTAATTCATGCATTTGATGACCCACATATAGCTGCAGGTCAGGGAACGATCGGATTGGAGATATTGGAAGATCTTTCCGATGTAGATTTAGTTATCTGTCCTATTGGGGGAGGAGGACTGATATCAGGGATAGTAACAGCTATTAAGGCTAAAAAACCAAAATGCCGGGTTATTGGTGTTCAGACAAGAGAGATGGCTGCTGCTTATAAGTCGTTTAAGGAAGGAAAATTAATACAAACTGAGAAAGGAAATACATTAGCTGATGGTATTGCTATAAAAAGCCCTAGTGAGTTCACTTTTTCAATTATAAAATCTCATTTGGATGATATAGTCATTGTCGAAGAGGAGGAAATAGCTCAAGCTATGCTCCTTCTACTAGAGCGATGTAAATCAGTGGTAGAAGGAGCAGGTGCCACAGCGTTAGCAGCTCTGTTGTACAGAGATATTGCACAAAAAAATGAAAATGTCGTATTGGTAGTAAGTGGGGGTAATGTAGACATAACAATATTAAGTAAACTCATAACACAAGGATTAATCAAATCTGGCCGCTATAGGGAACTTAAAGTTCTAGTAGAAGACAAGCCTGGTGGGCTTGAAAATTTGTTAAAAATCATAACTAAGCTGGAAGCTAACATTATAGATATTAATGTAGACCGTTTTTCACCTGATTTGCCTTTTAACCATGTAGTTGTTGAACTGGCAATAGAAACCAAAAATTTGGAACATTTAGAGATCATTTTAAACGAAATAAAGGCCCAATTCACTTTAACGAAGTAATCCTAGATGAGATCATTGGTTTTTCCGAAACTCTCTAAATCCTTTGGCATCGTTTTCGGAGAATTATCAAAGTAAAACCTATAATATTAATTACCAGAAATAGATTATCCCCTCTTCAAATCAGGAAGAATGAGGAGCCACTAATGGTGGTTAAAGTTCAAGATTCAACAACCAAAGAAACTTACATTTTACGTGTTCCTCCACATGTTAGAACATGTAAAGAAGCCATAGTGTGGGCTTTTTCAATGGATGAGTCAGGTTACAATCCAGTGATAGAGACATGATGTTAAGTATTTGTCACTAAACGGAGAAAGTCTCTTGTCCCAGTCGCTAAACCTAGAAGGAATACAACCCAAAGTAGCCATTTCTGGATTTCTTCACTTTCAACTCCACGAACAGCATAGATGAATAGCATTACCACCCCAAATTTTACTATTAAGAAAGGCCATGCCCCCAAGGGAGTATCAAACAGAATAACAGGCAAATAATGCTTCTCTTCGTAATTAAAAAATTCAATAGCAATAACGGTATTAAATGCGTCAAACATTTGAGTTATCATTGCTAGAACTTCCTCTCTTCGAGCTGGTGTTTCAGGAATATACCGTCGTGAAAGATAATTAGCTGTTAAATGAAAGAGTAACCCAAAAATACCTGATAATAATAGGATGATTATACCTCCACTGATAAAGTACAGATCTGTCAGTAAGAAAGGAATTGGTAAGAATAGGATAATTTCAATAATGATTCCAATTGTAAAAAAGGTAATCCTCCAATTAAAAAATCGCTGGGTGTTTTTCAAATATTCTTGAGAGAGTATAATCGAAACAAGTCCCACAATTAAAGTTAATAGGATTGTAATGACATATACATAAGGTGTTACAAAAATTCTAAGCTTAAAAAACTCATATGGTGATATAATCTTATCTTGATCGGCAATGTCTTGTAAAGCTCGCAATGTTGAACCAATGAAGATGTATGGCAATATAGAAACAAAAAACTCTGAGTCCATTTGGACTGGGATATAGTATTCTCCCCAGCGGTTTTCCCCTTTTTGATTTATTTTGACAATTATTTTTCCAATAAGGAGAATTGAGAGAATCCCAATAGTTGTATATACAATGGTATTGTAAATATTGTAACCTTGTTCTAATATGAAATAAGTTTCAATAAAACCAACTGGATCGGATATTTCCTGAAAAAATGTCTGAATTGCTTTAAAAATACTTTCAAGAAGATCTTGAATAGGATTTTGCTGCATCATATTTAAATCGCACCAAGAAGCAAATAGTATTTTATTTCATTGACTTTATTTCTTTTTTCTGTTCTATTTACTCCCATGAGAAATCAATATTGATCTATAGCAATACATACCAAGAGAAAAGTTAGAAGGAATTTTAGTTTATTTGTCAAAAAAGGCCCTTTCATCCCCTCTCCAAACCCGAAACGCTTCAGATATCCGTGATATATGCCCTGGGTCAATGTTTTCTGGTAAAGAATCTTCATGAAACCAATTAACATCCAATGTTTCCTGTTGATGCAAGGGGACTCTTTGTTTTTCATCTTCTAGTGGTACACAAAGAAACGTAAAATGGTACAGTTGGAGAGGGTAGGTTGTTCCGCACAACCTCGAATCAAAAATGCCAATCAAAGAGATAGCTTGACAATTGTACCCCGTTTCTTCAACAACTTCTCGCAATACTCCTTCAACTGGGGTCTCACCTACTTCTGACAAACCTCCAGGCATCGCCCACATCTTGTTATCCGCTCGTTGAATCAATAATATACGTCCTTCAGAGTCAATGATAGCTGCATCACCCCCAACTAAGGGGCTAGGTCGTGTGAGGATAGTCGTCCGTAAAGGTTCCAATTGACCTATTGAGGTATTTGTAGATAGTGCTATCATCTCTATAGCAATTTCTTGGATCTTTTGGAATCTCTCTCGATTATAAATATTCCCTGAGAATTTTAGACCCAATGCTGAGATATCTCGAAGTTTATCTGCCCATAAAGCAATTTGTTTTGCTGGTAACATGATCATTCTACCTTGTTAGTTTTATTGAACCTCTAAAACCGAGAAGAAAAAGAAACAAGTTGGATATAACTAAATCTCATATAAACATCAGTGAATCTTAAATTTTTAATTATGAATGAAATTAGAAGGTAATGAAGTGCAATCGGTGGCTTTCTTATTTATTATATCCTCTTTTTACCATGACTAATAGGAGAGGGAGTATGTACGCTAAGATGAGTATTGTGAAGCCAGAGGAGGAAGCAGGAATAATAGAAGAACTGGGTGGGATTTCAGATGAAGTAAGAGTGGAGGAAAGTGTGTCAGATAGTGATTCTAGTTGAGAAATTTTTTTCCATTCATTATTTACAGTATTATACATCCACGTATCATTAAGAATTTTTGATTCAGTGATGGGGATATCGAAGGTGCCACCAAAGATCACCATTTTTTTATTATTAGAATCATAAACGGAAGATGAGCTTGTTCTTCTTGTTGGTGCCATCTCAGGGTCAGTGGCTTCCCATTCATTAAGCTGTGGATCGTAAATCCATGTATCATTGAAAATGGAAGTAGAAATCCATTCACTTTCCCGTCCACCAAAAATAATTACTTCATTATTATCCGTGTCATAAACCATTTCGTGCCAATATCGTGTTTCAGGTTTTTCCGTCTGAGGCTGATCAATTTCTTCCCATGAATTTGTTCCATAATCATATAGCCATAATTCGTTTGTGACTTCTTCAGCACGGCCCCCAAAGAAAAGACCTTTCTTATTATATGAATCATAGATCACTCGATGGCCATATCGTGGACTAGGGCTTTCGTCTTGAGGATGTTGTTCTGTCCATGTATTATTTGAAAATTCATATGCCCAGATATCATTATATTTTTCATCAGTTTCAGTACTATATCCTCCAAAAAGGATTACTTTGTCATTTATTGGATCAAAATACATTGCAGGATCAGTTCGAGCAGGAGGTTTTACATCTGGATGTGTTTGAGTCCATGAATCAGTGCTACAATTATATATCCACGTATCATCACTATTTCCCCCAAACAAAAGGATTTTTTGTCTTGTCGGATCATAAACCATCCCAAAGTTCTGTCTCGATGATGGATGAATTGTGTGATTTTGCTCAGACCAAGTGTTGGTCGTGCAATCGAATATCCAGGTGTCAGAGAGTTGAATGTATTCAGTACTTATCATAGTGTACCCACCAAAAAGGATGATCCGACTATTTCTTGTATCATAAACCATGTTATGACTGAATCTTTTCGTCGGACATGAAGAATTAAGTTTAAATGAAAAACCAGTAACATTATGATCATTTATGAAATAAATAGAAAGAATTAGACCACATAAGCACAAGAAACTGATTATCCTGACGATCTGCCTCATAATTTTTCCTTTTTTCAAGTTCTTCCTTTTAAAAAATTAGGTTAGTGCAATCAATTAAGTCCTAAACAATAGAATGTAAGATTGAATCTCATAAGTACTGTGTAATTTAGAGAAGTAGTCAGTGTAATGACAATAGTCCTCACTTCCAATGTTTTTTTAGAGTGTTAACATAGAATAATTAAAATTCGTACGGTCAATAATAACAGAAGATGAGATTCAGGTTGTATTTGTTGGGTTGAGAATTGATGACAGATGACACATTTACTGAGATAGACCGAGATATTTTCCGTAAAAAATTCAATCAATATACAAGAAAGGCATTTTATATGCTTCCTGAATTATCCAATCCACGAATTCTTGATATTGGGTGTGGTTCAGGTGAACCAACAATAGAATTAGCGGCATTATGTAAAGGTGAAATTATTGGCATAGATATTGACCAATCTGGCCTGAATAAACTGAATAGTAAGATAAAGGCAAAAGGTTTAACCAACAGAGTCAAGGCAATGAAGTGCTCATTATTTGACATAGATTTTCCCAATGAAAGCTTTGATATCCTATGGGCAGAGGGAGTTATAACGACCATTGGGTTTGAAAGGGGCCTAAAAGAATGGAGACGATTGATTAAACCTAAAGGATTCTTAGTGGTCCATGATGATATAAGAGATATGGATTCTAAACTAAGTGCCATTCCTAGTTGTAAATACAAACTCCTGAATCATTTTTTGCTTCCTGGGGATACGTGGTGGAAGGATTATTATGAACCTCTAGAGGTAAGGGTGAACGAAATAGCCTTGGAATACAAAAATAATCCAGCTGTCCTTAAAACGCTTCACAAGTACCAAAATGAGATAAAGAGGGTAAAAAGGATGAAAAAGGTAAATTCAGTTTTTTTCATTATGCAAAAAATGTAAGCCGCATTTAGTAAAACACTTTCAGATTCATCCCTTTAAACAAACACGAAGTTGTTCTAATAAATCAGGTTGGTTCATGAAGGTGCCGAAAATGTATACACGACCTAGAATTTCAGACAATTCTCTCAAATCACACCCAGTGATGATTTCCACTACATCGTCAGGCGCCAGTGATGCCATTTTTTCAATTTCAGCTTTTTTGGCTTTTGTCCATTTAGCAAAGAATTCCTGAATACATTTTGCAGAGGATTTCTTCTCTATAGAAAATAAAGAATTGAATAGAGTACCAAAACGGGAAGCCCATTCATTTCCTTCCTCCCCTAGCCAATCGATATACTTGTATCTGCGCTCGTACATTCGAGCAGTGCGCATGTATAGTTTTTCTGTAGCTGTTTTACCCATAATTACTCTTTGTCCAGCAGAAATAATTAATCCCAGATCCTCCAAGATTTTTAAATAATGATATATGGTTTTTTGTGACTTTGAATCAATACTGCTTGACTTTTCAGCTTCTTCGTTAAATGCCGTAGTAATTTCCCTTACGGTCATTGGTCTTCTTCTTAAGATTGACATTAACACGTCATAATTCGGATCTTCAAGCTTTTTGAGTGTTTCCTCGTCATCTATGATTTTTAAAATCACAGGTTTGTAATCTAAGATGTCTTGATATTTATTTTTTTGAGAAGCTATTTCTAATTGCCTCCTAAAAGTCACTTAGGGATTAATATCGTCAATAGGTCTTTCAAGACAATCGTGGAGTTCTTCCAATAATTTGGGTTCTTCTATTAATGTCCCAAAGATATAAACCCAATCTGTGAAGTGAATCAATTCCTCCCATTCTCCTTCTGTAATGAGTTCTAATATGTCATCCGACGCAGTTTTAGCAAATCCCTCTAGAATTGTTAATTTTGTTTCACTCCAATTTTTGAAAAATTTCTGGATGCATTCAGTAGACGCTTCTTGGGTGCTAATCCCAAGCATATAACCTAAAATAGTAGCAAAACGATGTGCCCAGTCGCTTCCTTCCTCTGACATCCAATCAATGTCTCCACGTTGGAAAATGAGAGCAGTGCGCGCATATAAGTTCTCTGACGCTGTTTTACCTACCACTACTCTCTGACCAGCAGGAATAACTAATCCTAATTCTTCTAGGGTCTTTAAATAGCGATAAATTGTTTTATTAGTTCTAGGTTCAGTCAAATGACACATTTCAGCCTTTTTATTAAAATCAGCGGTGATTTCTTGTACAGTCTTCGGCTTTTTTCTTAAAATTGCAATAATCTTTTCATAATTAGGATCTATAAGTGCCCTGAGCGTTTTTTCATCATCAATAACTTTTAAAACGACAGGTTTGAAATTCACGACATCTTGGTACTTACTCTGTGGAGAGGATGTTTCAGAATCGGTCATAAGCTGTGTCCCTAAGTTTCAATAATATGCTATTTTTTTCATCTTTCGTAATGCTTATAAAATATCAAGCCAAATTAATATCAATTTATCTCATATTTATAACTTTCGATCTATGATTTTTGGAAAATTTCTATAAAAACCGAGAATGTCGTGTTACAGTCAGAATTAAAACCAAATTGATTGGATGTGTTCCTAAAATGGGTATGACAGAATTTATGAACTTACCACCTTCTTCCTTAAAGATTTATCAGATATTACAAACACGTAAGCAAATGACTTTTAAGGAGATCACATCACATACTAGCTATTCTACTCGGACCGTTCGTTATGCTCTACGAGATTTAAATGATGCGGGGTTAATTGGAAAGATTCCTGATATGACTGACTTAAGACGAATCTATTATACCATTAACCGCTAAAAGATTAGGTTCACATCACTTCGATTAAGCTTTTCTTCGTTTTCGACACCATAATAAAACAAGACATGATAATCCAACTAGACCAACAAAACTCTCAAAGCTCGGAGTTTCACCTGCAGTTGGAGTATTGTCAATAAATTCCCCTCTTTTGTGCCCAGTTTTTTGTCTATACGGTAAATTAGTTTGATTTGTCGGAGCTAACTTATCGGTTATCGGATCTTCTGCTGCATTTAAATAAAAACTAGAAGTCGTTACAGTGTCCGTACTGATAGTGCCAAAAAAGACTTCACCCAGTAAATAGTAAAAACCAGCATTACTAACAATTCCTAAATCAAGTGTTAGATAATCAGCGGTTGTTCCATATAAATAGTAACTTTCAGATACAGTAGTGATTGTGGTACGATTTGAGGAATCAATGAGATCAATATATACTGTAACTGAACCCGAATAACTACTAGGAACATCTGGATCAAAAACAGCCTTCACACCATCCTCAAGGCCATTTTGATCTGAATCATAGGTTAAATAATCAAAACTATAAAAATATGGTTGCAATCCTAACCTAAAAAGAGAAGTAGTTTGATTTTCAGTCATGATTGAGTTAAAGAAGATTTCCCCAACTAAATAATATACACCAATTAGATTAACTCCAAGATCCAGTTTGAAGTAGTCATATTCGTCCCCAGTTAGAGAATATGTGTCAGAGGTATTACTTATCAAGGTATTATTTGAAGAATATAAAGCTGCAAGAACAAGAACTTTGTCCACTAGGTACGTCTGGATCGAATACAGCTTTGACACCGTCATCGACTCCATCGTCATCTGAATCGAAAGTAAGATAGTTAAAACTATAAAAATATGGTAGTAATCCTAATCTAAACAGGCGAGACGTTCTTGTGTGTGTCATAGTTGAGTTAAAAAACATTTTTCCAACTAAATAATATAAACCCGTAGGTTGTGTTCCAAGATCTAAGTCGAAATAGTCGTATTCTTCACCTATTAGAGAGAAAGTGCCAGAGGCATTATTTATCAGGGTATCATTGGAAGAAAATAAAGTTGCATGTATAACGACTATCCCTGAATATCCTTCAGGAAAATCTGGATCAAAAGTCGCTTTTACTCCATCATCAATCCCATCTCCATCTGAATCATAAGTTAGAAAATTGAAACTATAAAAGTAGGGGTTCCCCTCTGTCATTATAATTGCTTCAACGTACAATAAACTTGTTATAAAGAATACAATAAAGAAAATGGTCCAGAATAGCTTCACTTTTTTCATATTAATATGATCAGAGAAACTCCCATTTAAGAACTACCTTACTAGAATAAATTGATTTTAAAATCTTAAATTCAGGCCAATTTCTGTGCTTCCTCTTGTATTAGCAGCCATGCTTTATCAACGTGTTTCTTTTGAGTGTAAGTTTGGCCTGTAACGAATCTAAGAGTATATTTTCCATCTAATTTTGTGTGAGTCATGTAAAGTTTTCCTGTTTCATTTAATCGATGTATTAGCTCTTCATTCACCCTGTTTAACTCCTCTTCATTGTTGAGAGTGGTAGGATGATATCTAAAACAGAGTGTATTCAAAGGAACTGGTGCAAGGAGTTCAAAATCTGGTGATTTCTCGATTTTTTGATTCAAATACTTCGCGAGATCAATATGATATTTGATCTTTTGTTGTAATCCTTCTATTCCAAAATTTCTGATCACAAACCATAGTTTAAGAGCACGAAACCGCCTACCCAATTGTAAACCCCAATCTCGAAAGTTCTTAACCCCTTCAGCTTTTGTTTTCAAATATTCAGGAAGGATTTCAAAAGTTCGAACTAATGCCTCAGGATCTTTGATAAAATATGCAGAGCAATCAAAATTTGTAAACATCCATTTATGAGGATTAAACACAAAAGTATCTGCGTATTCAATGCCTTCAATCATCCATCGGTATTCTGGTAAAATAAATGCTGTTCCCGCTAATGCGGCATCAACATGAAGCCAGATTTTATATTTGGAACAGATTTCTCCGATTTTTTTCAAAGAATCGATTGCTGTGGAACCTGTAGTGCCTATAGTTGCAACAACTGCCATGGGTTTCATTTCATTATCAATATCTGACTTAATAGCTTCTTCTAGGGGTTCTGAGCAAAGGGCATAATTTTCATCAACTGGTATCTTCCTTAAATGCTCTTTTCCCACTCCAACGATTTTAACAGCTTTTTCTATGCTTGAATGAGTCTCTGTAGAGCAATATATTGTTAAGATTCCTTTATCATTCATCCCTGTTGAGTTAATTTCATAATTAGTAAGCTTCTCTCGCGCAGTGAGAAGTGAACAAATAGTGGAAGTTGAGGCTGTATCTTGGATTACACCACTAAAATCCTTTGGTAACCCAATCATATCTCTTAACCATTCCATGACTCGCTCTTCTAACTCTGTTGCTGCTGGTGAGGTTACCCAGCTCATACATTGAGCCCCAAGTGTCGTCATAAGCATTTCTGCTAACATTGAAGCATATGAACTGTTTGCGGGAAAATAGGCAAAAAAATTTGGACTTTGCCAATGAGTAATCCCAGGAAGAATTATTTTTTCAAAATCAGTGAAAATGGTTGTAAAATCTTCTCCTTTTATAGGTGCTGACAAAGGTAATTTATTAATAATCTCTTTTGGGGTCACCTGAGATTTTACAGGGTATTTTTCTACATTTTTTAGGTATTCTACCATCCAATCAATCAATTGATGTCCGAATCTTTGAAACTCATTTAAATCCATACTTAAGCATTCCTTCTTTTGAATAATTTCTTTAAGTTCTCTATTAGTTGTAAAACGTCCTCTTCGGTATTATAAACGTGGAGAGATATTCTTATCATATTTTGTCGAATATTAAGTTCAATCGGTCTCTTTAACTTCCTTAATTCTTCGCCAATTTTGCGAAGATCAACATCTTTAATTTTAAAAGTGACAATCGACGCTTTCTTTTCTGGGGTGATAATCCTGACATTCTCTATTGATTTTAATTCATTAATCAGTAATTCAGATAATTTCATATTATGATGATAGATATTATTGATTCCAATCTCATGTAAATACTTTATTGCTTCTGCTAGCCCAATTTTTACTCCATAAGCACTTGTGCTATATTCAAATTTCATTGCAGTAGGTGGGAATTTAAGTTCTAATGGATTAAAATCCCACATGTCCTCTGAAGAACGCCATCCGACAAAAGTAGGAGTTAATGCTTCATAAAGGTCTTTTGAGATATATGCTATTGCAGTTCCAAAGGGAGCTAACAACCATTTGTAACTACCTGTGATGTAAACATCGATTCCTAATTTTCTAACATCAATTGGAAGGTAACCAGCTGCCTGAATTCCATCTACTACTACTAATGAACCAAAATCATGAGCCTGATCTGTAATTTTCTTAAGGTCGTGTTGTTGTCCAGTAAGAAATTCTACATGTGTTATAAAAACAGCTTTTGTAGTTTCGTCAATCTCAGCTAAGATTTCATCAAGAGATATGGTCCAATTATCTGCTTTGACAAGTTTAACAGTGATATTTTCATTCTCAGCGATTCTAAACAAAGGGTAACTAACACTAGGGAATTCAATCTCAGTTGATACTAACTTTCCTTCTTTAAGCTCTAAACTCCATGCAACAGAGTTTAATGCCTCGGAAACACTGTTAAAGACTGCAATATCCTTTGGATTACAATTTAGAAGTTGGCTTCCTTCTTTTCTGAGATTCTCGTAAATCTTAACCTCTTTCTCTTCATCTAAAGCTAAAGTTCCCTTCCTAGCCATTTCAGTGAAGAAATTCTTGGTTGTTTCAATAACTGGATTAGGAACCAAACCAATACTTGCTGTACTCAGATAATTAACTTTTCTTATCATTGGAAAATCGTCTGATAGATCCTTAACGATCATAAAATCACCCAAGATTCAGTTGACCTATATTACTTAGTTACTCCTTAAGATTCAATTAAAATCACTCTAGTAAAAAAAGTTGTTTGAAAACCCATTAGATTTTAAAACACGCAAAAAATTTCAATTTATGATAAACTGTTATCAAGTTCTCACTGTTTTAATTGGCGAAATAAATGCGAGTTCAGAAAATCATTGATATATTCAAACAAAAGGAGATCACGCTATCATTTGAGTTTTTTCCACCTAAGAAAGACTCACAATTGGACTCTTTTTATCATGTTGTAGAAGAGCTAGTGAAATTGGGAGCAGATTTTATTTCAGTCACATATGGAGCAGGTGGGAGTACTCGAGACAAAACAATGGATATTACCGTAGAACTTCAAAATCGTTTGGATATCCCTACAATTCATCATATAACCTGTGTTGGACATTCAAAACAGGATTTAATCAAAATTTTAAATACCATGAAGACCAACGGAATATGTAATGTCTTAGCGTTACGCGGAGATCCACCTAGGGGTGTGAAGGACTGGAAACCTGATCCAGATGGATTTTCATATGCTTACCAATTATGTGATCTTGTTTCACGTAATTATGGAGATTTCTTTTCGTGTGGAATAGCAGGTTTCCCAGAAGGGCATCCTGAAGCGTTAAACAAAGAAATCGACATCATATATTTAAAAAACAAGTTGGATTCTGGAGGTGAGTTTATCATTACTCAACTTTTCTATGAAAACAATGACTATTTTGATTATGTTTCTCGTTTAAAACAAATTGGTGTTACTACCAGAATAATTCCTGGAATTCTTCCAGTCTTTAATTTCAAGAATTTGAAGAACTTCTGTGCTTTTAGTGGAGCTTCTATTCCACAACGTTTTTACGATATTTTTGGTCCAATAGAGGAAGATTCAAAAGCTACTCAAGAAAAAGGGATCGAATTAGCTGTAGAACAGTGTACTGAACTTCTTAGAGGAGGTGCATCTGGACTACATTTCTATACACTAAATAAATTGGATCCAATTAGAGAAATAGTTAGTAATCTAAGGGAATTTTTCTGAATATCCTTTGATTACCTACTTTGACAAGGATAATAACCCTTTAAGTCACATGTAAGTTTGAAACTACACTTTCCACAATCTCGATGGATTTGTCGGCATCCAGCGCGTTGTGCATAAAAAGCTGCAACAGCGGAGTTTTGAAGAGAAAATTGATCCTTGATTCGTTGTGGAATTGAGGGGTTAACACCTGGAATACCCGAAAAGCCAGCCCAGTGAACGTTTGTTAGTCCAGTTCTTCGAGCTAATGTCACAACAGCTTCCATCAATTCTCTCGATGCTCCAGGGTGGGTATCTAAACAAAAATTGGGACGGAATGTTAGAAATGATACTGGTAAAGTTTCATCTAAACTCACAATAAATTCAGTTATTGCTTGAATTTCTGGGAGGTCCACAATGTTAGGTATAACTAAGATTCTAAACTCCCATAACTGATCTTTTTGTCTTGCCATTTCTTGAACATTGGTTAAAACAGGCTCTACTGGTGCACCAGTTAAAGTTCGATGAACCTCATCATTATAAGCTTTAATATCAAATGTTAGAGAGTCTGAGATGGAAATTATACGCCGAAAACTGTTTTTAGAGGGGAACCCATTAGTATCAAAGTTAATTTTTATGTCTGGATCAAGAGTTTTGGCACATTGAACAACTTCTTCAATCCAAGGGAGAGAAACAGTTGGAGATCCCCCACTAAAAAAGAATCGATCAGCTCCGATCATCTGTCCTGCGTTAGAGTTTACAGCTTGTACTCCGACTCGAGCAACGTGTTCAGGATTAACAATTCCTTTAATCTTGTACTGGGTGAAGGGATAGTGAGCGATCTCCCAATTCTGACAGTTGAGGCACCTGAAATTGCATGAACTACAAAAAATAGTATAGGATTGTGGCGGTGCTGGATGGAGTTGGCAGCTTGCAACTTTAGGGAGCCCCGCTAGGCAAACTCCTTGCTCTCCTGCTAATCGATCGACTCCACATTCCCAAGCACACAATTTACAGTTTTCAAGCTCTTTATATTCCATGAAGTTGACCAAATACCTTTCATGATTAACTAATCTTCTTCCATATTTGTTATATGGATGGTTTCTTATCTCTCCAAGGCAATCCTTTTTCAAAAGCTATAGAAGCCTGGAGGACACCAAGTTCGTCAAAGCGATTTCCAATTATCTGAAGACCAACTGGAAGATTTTCCTTCGTGAATCCACATGGAACCGAAGATGCAGGCTGGCCAGTGAAGTTGAATGGAAAAGTTAATAACCAACCAGTAGGACCAATGCTTTCTCCATTTACCTCAAAGGGTCCGATTCCTATTTCTATATCGAATGCAGGAACTGCGGTTACTGGTGCTAGTAGGAAATCATATTTCTTGAAAACCTGTTTCCAGATTTGTTCCCACAGTTCCTTGCGCTTGTATTGGATCTTCACAAAATCCATGGACTTCAAATTCTCTTCTAAACCTAGGAAAGCAGCATACGCTGGATACATAACTTTCTCCCATTCCTCTCTAAGCGCTTCAAGTCCAGCAGCAGTTTCAGAAACGATTTGATATAAGAAGTCCTCACCCATATCCACCAAATCTAACTTTACTTCTTCTACATCATGACCCAAATTACTAAAGGAGGAAACTGCATTCGTCACTACTTCTGTAACATCTGGGTCGATGACGAATTGACCCAAATCGGGACTAAATGCAAATTTCTTTCCAGTAATATCTTCTTCTAATCTTTCGTGGTAGTTTGTCTTTGGTGAAGGTAGACATAAGTAATCTCTATCATCGGGTCCAGCCATCACGTCCATCAGAATTGCGGCATCCTCGACCGTTCGAGTTATGGGTCCTTCGACTGCCATTGTTTCCCATCCAGGTAATGATGGATAGCGTGGAATCCGTCCTAGATGCGGTTTTAATCCAAAAACTCCACAAAAATTAGCTGGAATTCTTATAGAACCACCACCATCGTTTCCAATTGCAATGGGAGACAGACCAGCAGCTACAGCTGCTGCTGATCCTCCACTAGAACCTCCAGTTGTTTTGTTCGTATTCCATGGATTTTTTGAAACTCCGAAAACGGGATTATCTGTTATTCCAATCAAACCAAACTCTGGCATATTTGTTTTACCTAAAATAATTGCCCCAGCACGCTTCAACCTATCAACTAGAATCATGTCCTCTTCTGGAACGTGGTTCTCGTATAACTTGGAACCGTAAGTAGTTCTCACTCCTCTAACAGGTATGTTATCTTTGATAACAACAGGAACACCATGTAAGGCACCTAATTCCTTTCCTTCTTTTACTCTTTCCTCTGCCTTTTTTGCCTCTTCTCTGGCACTATCCTCTATTAATGTAACGATTGCATTGATTTTTGGGTTGATCTCGTTAATCCTGTCTAAATATGCATCCAAAACTTCAACTGGTGATAATTCCCCATCTTTAATACCTTTAGCGAGTTCTACCGCACTTTTCCAAATTATTTCTCCTGATTGAATCATTGTGATTTCCTTCTTTGAAAGATCTCTAGCTCACTATCAATATTATAAATTTGTTGAGGCTACTAATTCATATAAAATAGGGGAGGAAGGTTTAATAAGCAAATATCGCATAGAGGGATTATTCAGACTTTTGGGGTCTGAATAACCTTATTTTCCATGAAAAAGTAGTGTGAGGTGAAATATATGCCATATATTGTTACACATTCCTGGTATCCAACCCATAAGGTACCTGAAGTAGCTCAAAGATATTTAGAGGTGATGGAAAAATATCCACATGATGAAACACTAAGTGAACCAGTTGTACCCGCATCAGTTAAGGCCACAGAACGAGGAATTGAATCGTTAGGTATAGCACTAGTAAAAGAGGGAAAACTAGAAGAAGCTTTGGCAGCAACAATACAAAGTCAGGTTATGTATCACGATATCGAAGGATATGAATATTCAGTAGAGGTACAATATACAGTTGTTGAAGCTCTAGCATTTATCGGAATGAGCACGTAAGAGTGAAACAGATTTTGGAGGAGTTACACTATACAGTAACTCTTCCTTTAAATCCTTTTTAAACGAGGTGAATCTCATTCTGGATGCTGTGATTTCGGTGTATTTAGTTTTATATTAATATTGACTATATAATTAGTATTGATCACAATCATTTCTTTATCTTCAATCTTGGGAGGAACATGGGGACTCTTTCCTTATATTCCAGGTAATCTTTTCCGAGACGCTTCTCAAGCTCTGGTTCCTCAATCAGTTTTATCTCTAGAATGAGAAGTAGGAAATACAACGGAGAAATTATTAGTACAAGCGAAATTGATCCTAGGAAAAATCCAATCCCAAAAAATATTAGGATATAACCTAACACAATTGGATTTCTAATATAAGCATAGGGTCCAGAATTTACTAATTTTGTTGGAGGAGAAAATGGTACAGGTGTTCCCTTCGCTTTGACGAAAAGCAATGATGCCCATAATATTAAAACCAATCCTACAGTAATAACAGGTATGGATAACAACAGACTAAATGGGTTTGGGATAAGTCTAGGGAAGCTAAACAGTTCATCTATTGCTAGAGAAAAAAGAATAAGTATTACACTAACAAGAATGAAGGCTCCCCCTCCAACTGGCGTGAGAAGTATCCGTACTATTTTGTTGCCTGTTGTAATTTTATATAAAGCAGCTATTATTTTAGCCTTCATACTAGCTTTAGACTCCTTCAATGGACTTTATGGACACCAATAATCTTATTTAAGGGGATAATTTTGGAAATACATCAATTAGTTAACTGAACCTTGATTTTTCTATGAATTCTATATATAATGGACTCTTCAAAAGGAGGTTTAACATTGAGGTCTTTCTCTACCTTTGAAGATAATTTAGATTGAATCATTCTGAAGGCGTCTCCAGCATCTAGGATCCCCCGCAAAAACATCCCCTACGTAATACCAAGCATTACTACGACATCCCCAACAAATATTATTATAAGTGCACTGTTGACAATCATTTGGAAGATTGTTAACGTCCTTTAGCTTCCTTGTTAATAGTATATTTTTGAGTTCATAAAATTGGTCTTTGAAAGATAGACCAAATTCAAGTTTCCCAAATGATTGTCGAATTCGTGAACAAACTGTTAAATTTCCTACAGTAGGGCTTCCTGTCTCTGGTATAATAGATGCTGTTGTTCCACAATAAAATTTTGAGACACACTGTGGTATAATTGGAACATTAATACCATAAAAGACATTTGTTTTTACTCTCTCTGCTTCTTTTATCTGTTGAGAGGTGATCGGTAAGCGAGAATCCTTACTTGTAGGTTTATAGCTAATAAAAGTTACAGGTATTTTAAATTGGTTATGAAAGTACTGAACAGTGTCTTTAAAATCTTCTCCTGCTTGGAGTCCTGTTAACGCCATACAATTTAAGATCTCTGAAGGTGATTTTCCTAAATCGATTAGATTCTGGATTCCCTCCAACGTATCTTTAAGATACTTAAGGTTCCCATTTGTGAGTTTAGAATAAATTTCAGGATTTAGTGAATCTAGATGGACGGAAATAAAGCCTCCATCACGTGTTAATTCGATTACTTTTTTTGCAACTGCCGTATTTTTTAATTGATTTCCACTCGTCCAAATATTGTTGATGAGTTGATGCTCACATTTGGCGTAGGCCATTAATTCCTCCCAAGAAGAATGGAGGAGACAATCACCTCCTAACCATTCAATTTTTCGTACTTCCATCTCTGCAGCAGCATCGAGAATACTTTTGATAAAATCTGGGTTCATTTCCTCTCCACGAGATTCACGAGCATAACAGTAGATGCAATTCTGCTGACAATTTTGATTGATTTCTATTTGTAAGGTGTATAACTTATAATCTTCAAAGTATGCTTTCATTTCCTTATTTAAAAAGTATCCCTCGAAATCTTTAAGCAATGAACAACCCGCGTCGAAACAGATTTTAGTTTTAATTCACTCAATGAGGATTATGAACCCTTTTGAATTTTACTAATGTTTCAAGGGAGACGTTTTTTTCTGAAAAATCATTGATTTAGGCCATACACTGGCTTGGGTGCTAAGTATTCAGGGAATTTGTCAATTAATACTCTCCGAATCGAATAACAAAAGTGACAGGCATCAACATAATTATCTTCATGATCAACTTGGTATTCTCTTGCTAGTTCAGCTGGCCCACCCTTGATTAATGGTCCACAAATGGGATGTAAGCTAGCATTATAGTTCTTTACTAGCTCTGAAAGGGGAGTTTTCCACATATTACCCATACTCAAACCCTGACAGATATGAACATTTCCAAAAGGATCGAGGTGAACTCTACCTGGGTTTTCTAATTCCTCATGAGGACATTCTGTAAATTCTTCCCAATGTCTTCTAGGTAATTTATCGGTAATTAATTTTTCAACTGCCCTTCCTCTAAACATTGCACCGCCCCCAATTACTGGTTCACCTTTCTCTTGGGTCATCTCTAAATCAAGTGTTGGTTCTTGGATACATATATCTCCTCCAGACATATTCAAGTGGTTCAACGCTTTTAATGCTCTTGTAGCAGGGTTTACTTCACCCTCTCCGTGATGGAGAGCATCATTGCTTACGCTTACATCTGAAATTCCAAGATCAAGAAGTGGTTTTAACCAGAGTTCTGCGTCTTCCTCAGTGGTTGCCCAGTATGAATTCGTAACTACTCCGGTCTTGAATCCCATCTCATGAGACATTTTAATCCCTTCTACCATCAGAGGGTAAAAGAGGAAGGGTTCACCACCTTCGAAATAAACCATTTCTATCCCCATTTTCTTCATCTCATCGTGGACAGCTCTTAGTTGCTTCAAAGTGAATGTCCCATCAAAATTTGGACTACAATATAAGAAACAATGGTCACATTCGAAATTACAGCTCATAGTCAAAAGGAAATGAATACCCGATACCATAAGAATCCCTATCGGATATTTAACTATAATAGTTTATTTTTGTTTTTAAAGAGGCAGAAAGCTAGTGTTTTGCTACAAGTCTTGATAGAAGATGCCAATGGAATAAGCCTGGGTAAAATTGTTCTTTGTCAACACATCTCAAGTGAGTGAATCCTTTGAAAAATCTGTTTATTTCTTCTTCATTGAAATAATGATGAGGATGACTCTTTTCCTTTTCTTCCTTTATTATATATGTGTTCTTTTCGATCTCTTTTCCATTCCCAAATTTATTATGTTTAGTCGAAATTAAAGTGTAAAGCAAATAACCGTTATGTCTTAGACATCTTACTATTTCATTCACAGTTTTATGAATAACTTTTGCTGTACCATGATAAATCACGTTCCACGCAACTATTAAATCAAAAAAATCATCAATGAAAGGTAATTGACTCATTTCACTGAGAATTAATTTTGGAGGCAGTCTTTCCCTTTCAAACCACTTCAATGTATATTTGAAACCAGAAGGGCTGGGATCTACTCCATAAACATCAAACCCTTCTTTTGCAAATAAAATCGTATGACGTCCAACTCCAGAACCCAGATCAAGAACTTTTTCTATCCCTTCTTTCTTCAACTTAGGTAGGTATGAAACAATGAATGGATCAGGATATAACCAACGAGCTCTCCCCTCTTCAGTCTTCCAAGAGTCATCCCAAGCTTTCATGTTCAATTTCCAGGTCTTTTGTGTTTATTTTCATCAAAATCCAATTGTTTGAAGTCTTCCAAAAGCTAATTTTACTTACAATTATAAATGTAGATTTATTGGAAAAATAGGATAAAGGAAATATGATTAAAGGAATTGTTTTTGACATTGATGGTACCCTCCTAAATCATGAACAAGCACTGGAAAGATCACTTATCAGTCTTTATTCTTTAATGAAGAAACAAATCCCTAATTTAAGTTTTGATGAATTTTTTGTAACTTGGAAAACCAAAACCGATCATTATATTAATGAGTATTTGGATGGATGCATTTCATTTGAGCAGCAGCGGATTTTAAGAGTACAAAGTGTGTTTAGTAATTGGGGGTATGAACTTTCTTCAGATGAAGCAATGGATGTTTTCAATAGGTACCTCTTTAAATATGAACAAAACTGGAGATTATATGAAGATGCCTTACCTTGTCTTACTATGGTTAAGAATTTTTCTCTAGGAATTATCTCTGATGGTGATGGTGAACAACAAAGAAGAAAATTAGCAGTTACGAAAATTGATTCCTTTTTCACATCCATAATCATATCTGGAGAGGTTGGTCAACGAAAACCTAACTATAAAATCTTTGAAATGAGTGCTAGAGACTTAAATCTTTCTCTTGATGAGATAGTATATGTTGGTGATCTGTTAGAGAATGATGCTCTTGGTGCCTTTAATGCAGGAATGCATGGGGTATTGATAGACCGTATGAATAAAATTCATGAGAAATACAATATAAGGATTATCTCTAGACTAACTGAGCTCCCCCAATTAATAGAAAAATTTTAGGAGTAGCTTTTACTTAAAAGCCTTGCATTTTTTTCTCAGATGATGGTTATATGTTTGCTTTTGATCTTCCATTCCTATTCTTTTGTGGAATAATCCTCGGTTATTCAATGGAAACCAACCGTATCACTCAAAAAGTTAATTGGGTTCTTGTGTTCAGCTTTCTCTTTGTATTTCAAGCTGGTGGAATATTATTATGGTTTAATGTTCTACCTGGAAGTAAGGAATTCATGATAATTCCTTTCAACCTTTTTGGTTTAACAACAGATGATTTTGAACCTCTATTGTCAGCATTTCTCTTTAGTTTCGAACCCATTCTAATAATTTTGGGTGAATTTATAGGGATAAGACATGTGAAACCAAATAAATCCTAATAATCAATATACCCTTGCTGTCGGTACCATTGAAGAGTTGTTTCAATTCCCATTTCAAGACTTGGGACAGAATACTCGAATCCGAGGCTCTTTAGTTTATTATTATCATAAATATGATCTGAAAAGAGCAGTTTTAATGAGGTTTTTTCATATAAGCTTGTTTTTCGAAGAAGCTTATTCCAAAAGCGATCAAAATAACCATAAAAATTTACTACAAACTTTGGAATATGGAATCTAGGAAGTTTCTTCTCGATAAGATTCGTTACTATCCTAAATGATTCTTCTATTGATATAGGGTTATCATCAGCAATGTTAAAAATTTCCCCAATCATTTTTCTATTACCTGACATGAAGATAGCCGCTTTCACAACATCATCCACATGTACATGATGCTGAATCGTTTTTCCGTCTCCAGGTATTCCCAATATTTTTCCATTTACTAGAGCCAGAATTGCTAAGGAAGTACCATATAATGATCTGGGACCATAAATAGCTGTTGGCCTAATAATACTCACCGGTAATCCATTCTCTTGAAAATAGGACAAAGCTATTTGTTCCTGTATCCACTTAGATTCTGAATAGGGATCCTCTGGCTGAATTGGATGAATCTCATTAGCGGGAGAGTATAGTAAGGTCCCATAAACCATCGCTGTACTCCAATTTATGAAATGAGAAATGTCTTCAGAGAGAGCTGCAGAGAGAAGATTAGTTGTTCCTTCAACATTCACTTTTAACAAAATGTTCTTTGGTGCGCTGAAATTAAAGATTCCCGCAGGGTGGAATACTTTAGTAATTCCTTCAAGTAGCTGAGGTATTTCCTTAGGTTTAGTAAGATCACCTGGTAAGAATTCTACTGCTTCTAAAGAGGGAATATTTTTTCGATTGGCACTTTTTAAATCCGTAGCTCTTACATAAAACCCCTGGGAAACGAGAGTCTCAACTAAATGTGATCCAACAAATCCACAAGCACCTGTCACTAGGTAAATATCCTTGTGGTCGTTCCTCATCCTTCGCAATCTTGATCCTCAAAAAAATGGGAATCCTTTTTCATTTAGATTGTAGTTACCAAGAAGACATAAAGATTCAATCCTAAAATGAATCCTCAATACATTCTATTATTTCATTAACAAGTTCAGTCTTCTTTGACCTTCTTTGTGCTATTAATCCCAGTAAATTGCCATTTTGTGCGTCTATTGCCTTTTTAATGCGATTTAATGCTCCTGCAGGAAAGAAGAGATAAGTAGCAAAACCAATTACAGGTTTATTTTCAAGATCCTGTGGCAATTGATTTGCTAAAAATTCATTGACCTCTTTTGTAGGTTTCTGACCAAATAAGATATAACCATGAACGGGGGTGCCAATAAGTAACAAGTTACAATCTGATACTTGTTCAGGCTTTACAGTCAAAGCATTTTTTACGGTTACCTCATGGTGGAGGTCTTTTAACCGTTCTTCAGCCATTTCTACGACTTTTTTAGTATTTCCAGATTGAGAATAATAAACGATTAAGATCTTCAAGTAGTACTCTCCATTTGGAAAAACTTATTGTTTAGGAATTTGGTTCATTCCACCAACTTTCGAATGCCACCAGTGACCGTTGATAAAACGCTTGATACCAGGAATCGCTCTGTGGCCCATAAGACACGACATACCATATTTCATTTCATTTTCTTCGCATATTATGATGCTTTCCTTTGAATCTGTTCTTGGCATGAACCATATACTTGGTTTTGGGTTTAATGTTGAGGCTTCCCTAACAATTTCTGTTGTTATTTCCTTCTTATGAACAACAACAACAACATCAACTGGTTCAGGTAAATCTTTGAGGGATGCATAAGTGGTGTCACCATCAACGTCTTTCTTGTCAGGACATACAGGATAGACCTTTTTGACATTGTACCATTCGTTTTTAAGTAAAGGATAGATTTTACTGGAAAGACCACCGCTAAAGGTGCCTGCGACAGCATACTTCATATCAGTTGTAAATCCATGATCAATTTCAACCATTTTAAACACTTCTTGGGAGGTTTTTGTGCCAGAAAGGAGGAAACCATAAAAATATATAGTTTGGGGATTGTTTGAAGCACAAGAATTATTTTAAACTACTGTTTCTTGAAGCAACCAAACTAGAGTAGATCAACTCACCTTCAGTATTCCGTAAAACGATGTCAAAATTAGTTCCTGAAAGGGAGTGAGAAGAACAAGTCAAGCACGGATCAAAAATCCTTACTGTTGACTCTATCTGCCTCAATGTTGATTCTGGTATTGATTTTTGGCTGGGATCAAGTTGTTTTTTGGCCACTTTGAATAATGCTAGATTAATTGCTGGATTATTAAACGTTGTTGATACAATGATATTTGCTTTCGTAATTAAGCCATTTTGATCAGTTTGAAAGGAATGAATCAAAGATCCTCTGGGTGCTTCGACAATACCCACGCCTGATGATTCTTTAATTGTTGAGGATATTCTATAATCTGTATCCTTCATTAAATTAGGATCTTCTAGGATATCTATTGTTTTCTCAAGAGCATACATGGTTTCAATTATTCGGGCATAATGGGTGGAATAGCTTTCAGTTGTATAGCGACCAAATCTTTGACGAAAATTAGCTAGCATTTTACCTGCTTTTTCAGTGGATATCGTTTCATAGCATTTTTGACGAGCTAGAGGTCCAACTTGGATGATGGCATCTTCTTCATCTTCCGCATTAATGAAATAAGGAAATTTCGTCCAAGAGAAATCGAAATACTTCTCACTTATCATTTTTCGATATTTAGCTCCCCTAAAATTTCCTTTAACCTTACCATTTGAATCCAAAATAACCGTTTCGCCGTCATAGAGCGCAATTTCTTTGTTATTTCCAACTGTTCCCATATTATGGGAGTTTAGTGTTTCATATTGTTTGAGTTCCTCTGGTACACAGTCTAATAATCCCCAAGCTGCTGTTAATGATTCTTCAGTAATTGGAAGCAGTTTTTTTGCCTCATTCAGTAATGCCTCGTGTTCAGCTACTTTAAGAGGAACCGAAATACCCCCAGGAATCGCTGTAACAGGATGAATTGCTTTTCCACCAAGAATTTCGATCACTTTTTGACCAAAAGCACGAATCCTAATGACATTCTTTACTAAAGTTGGATTTGCATTAAGTAGTAGTCGGAAATCATTGCTTTCAGCTTTAAAACCATCTACAAAATCTGGTAATGCAAGAAAATACACATGAAGGGAATGTGAATGTATGAATTGCCCCATATGCATTAATTCACGGTGTAATTTAGCCCGCCCAGGGATTATTACTCTCGCGAGCATATCAGTCGCTTTAGCAGAACATAGGTGGTGACTTACAGGACAGATACCACATATTCTAGGAGTAATTCGAGGGGTTTCTCGGGCTTTTCTTCCTTCCAAAAATTTTTCAAAAGCTCTGAATTCTAAAACTTGAAATTCTGCTTTCTTCAAGACGTTAGTTGATTCATCTAGCTCGAATGTGATTTTTGCATTTCCTTCCAGTCTGGTAACTGGATCAATTGTGATTTTTCTTGTTGATGACACTTATCGTCTCTCCTTATTCATGAAAATACTTTTGTAGGTCGGTAATAACTGAAAGAGAATATCGGTAAACGAGCCCAAGCATGTCCTCTTTTGTTAATAATCGTCCTGTAGGTAATATAGAAGAAATAGCGGATATTACACCAGCTCCTTGATCCTCTGATCCTTCCTGAGGAGGGGGCCCAAAACAACCACGACAAGGGACACTAACCTTGACACATCGTCCCCCACAACCAGCTCGAGTAGCTACACCCATACACAAGATTCCTCTTTCAAGAAAGCATAAATTTTCTTCCTCTTCATTGAAATGGTAGGGGTTCTTAATCTTTAAGGAAGTAAATTCTCTTATTGGTGATAGTAACTTATCTTTGTTCAGATCACATTCAGCACATAATGTTTTAGTAGGAAGTTTGATGCGATCGAAATTAGGATAGTTCTGAATTACTGTTAAAAAGTTTTCTGGTAAAGGGGGACATCCTGGTACAAAAAAATCAGTTTTTACAACCATTGGTAAGCTTTGAACTTTTGAAGATAATTGTGTTGGCCCTAAAAATTCTGATTTGTCTTTCAAGGGATAAACATCGGCAAGAATTTCGTTTCTCTCAAAAAAGTTTCTCATACCTGGGATCCCTCCAAAACAAGCACAAGCACCAACAGCTACAAGGTATTTAGCTTTTTTCCTATATTCTTGTGCTTGCTGTAAATCGTGATCAGTTGATACAGAACCTTCAACAAATAGCAAATCAATATTATCAGGGACTTCCCGAGCATCCATGATCAGGGGCCCATATACTAATTCTGCATTTTTTAAGACATCCAAGATTTTTTCATTTATATCCAATAATGCTATCTCACATCCAGAGCAAGAAGTCAATGCAGCATAACCTACTGTAATATTTTTAGCCATTATTAGACCTCCGTTTCTACTGTCTTTTCTAACTGCATTTCAGTTTCTTTTGCTATTTTCAATTCACGTTCAAAATCTGTTACGCTTTGACAAAACTTATTAGTGTCCGTTGGAGCAAAATAATCGATTTTCAATCTTTTTGGATCGATAGAGGCAGTATCCATTGTTCCCTGCAATAAAAAAATTCGTTTTTGAGCATCAAAATTACCAACAGAGAAATGGCAACTATGCAACTTACATGCTCCAACCATAACTCCATCGAACAATGTTAAAGCGTGGAGAATATGTCTTGGGTCGACCCTTCCAGAACAAGGGACTCGAATTATCGATAGGTTCTTTGAATATGTAGAACCTGCTCCAGAAAGACCAACATTATCTGCTACTGGATAACCACAACCATTACATAAGAAAGCAAGCATATTCACCTCCCTTCTATTGATCAAGGCGCTGTTTCCTAATAGATCAATAGCTTTTCGAATCGCTAACTCGGGATACTCTATTAAATCACGTGCCTTAGCAGGACATGCAACAACACAGTTGCCACAACCTCTACAACGGCTAATATCTACTACTGCAGTTTTATTCTTTTCATCGATAGTATTTGCATGATAAGGACACGTTTTGACACAAACTCCACATCCTGAACAAAGATCATTATCAACCTCTGTAACTGAGATATGTAAGGGGATTTTTCCTCTGTTCAACAAATTTAAAATCTGTGAACCTACTGCAAAAGCAGAGATGGTTGTCTCTGGAATGGTTCTTGGACCTACAACTGATCCTACTAGAAACTTCCCTAGGTCATTCGTACTCACTGGACTGAAAAGTAAATCAAATTCACTAAAGAATCCTTCTTTCGATGAATCTAAACCGAAAATATGTCGCATAATTGGACTATCTTTTGATGGTACTATTCCTGTTGCTAAAACAAGCATATCCACTGGGATATCAATTCTTCCCCCTGATACAGGAACATCTAAGATAAGTGAATTATCATTTTTTGTCTTCACACGAGGTGTGGTACGAATCCATTCCACGTTAGAAAGTTTTTGGGTGAATTTTATGTAATCATCGCCAAATTTTGAGTCTGAAAAGAGATCTTGATAAAAAATATAAATTTTAGCGTTTGGTAATCTTTCTACTGTCTGTTTTACGGCAGTAGCAGTGCTTAAACAACAATATTTACTACAATATCCAATCTGTTGTCTATCCACACATAAGATAAAAGCCACAGATTCAGGAGATTTTGTGTCATCTGATTGTAATTTAATTTCTCCTTTCCATTTACTGGTGGCAGCAAGTAACTTTTCATACTGATCTAAAGTTAACACGTCTGGTAATGTACCATAGCCAAATTCATTCTCTCCAACCTGTGGGGCATGAACAGAAGCACCAGTAGCCAGTACTATGGCCCCAGAATTTAATTTTTCTTCTTTGGGAAATGCTAGTAGATCGATGGCATTAGTTGAACAGCTTGCAACGCATGGCTGATCGCAATCACTCCGACAATAAGCTATTTCAGATTCATTAATAGTAAATCTATTAGGAATCGTCCCTGCAAATGGGAGATAAATTGCTTTATGGCTTTCTGCCCCATTATTTTCAACTATCTCAACTGGACAAACAGAACTACAGGTTCCACAGGAAGTACAGGAATCAGTTACATACCGAGGATGTTGTATCATTGAAATGTTATAGTCTCCTACCCGACCAACACATTCAACAATTTCTGTGTTTGTATGAACTTTGATGTTTGGATAAGAAGAAATCTCTGAAATCAGCGGGGAGATTGCACATGCAGAACATTCATCTCGTGGAAAAGCCTTTGAGTATTTCAATTGATCTCCCCCTATGAAAGGTGCTTTCTCAATTAGGTGAATTTCTGTGTCTGTACCAGATTTAACAATGCTAAGTGCTGTTTGAATTCCACCAATACCAGCGCCAATAATGGCAATATTCTTCTTTATTTTTACATTTGTAACAAGAAAGTCATGAGCCTCATCAAGTGAACTAATAGCCACTTCAATTGCTAATTTTCCTTTTTCGTCTCGGAATTCTTTTGATTCAAATTTGTATATCCAAGCAATCTGTTCTCTTATATTGGCAAAAGCTAACCTTCCAGCATTTCCTCCAGCTTTTTCAATTAGAGTTCGAAAATAAGATTCATAGTATCGAGGAGAACACCCCCCTATAACTATACCTGCTGGTTTATATCTTCTTAAGAGTGATTGAATATTTCTTCTCTCAATAGCATCACAAAGAGATTCACTAATATGAGTAAACATTATTCTAGGATCAGTTTCAAAGACATTCGCTAATTCTTCTAGCTTAATCTGGTTATCGATTTCCCCACGACATTTACATAATAATAATCCATACTCAGGTTTCATAGAATCTCACCTTGACCGGATAATACTTTGAATTTCATCTCCGATTTGCTTTGCTTGAGCTGGATCCATTAATAATGACATTTCATAAACAAGATCTTTTGCTAATTGAGGAAGGTCAGCACTACGCCTTCTTCGATATTGTGTTTGTTTTCGTAGATTACTATCAAACATTTCAGTTCCTATAGGACCGACAATATCTAAAAGGAGCTCATGAATATGATCAAGCATTTCCTGTTCAGTTTGTTCGATTTTCCAACGTGGATCAGTGACACCCTTCTCCATATAAGATGAAAAGTTTACAAATACGTCTCCATCAAGTAACATGTCATCTGTTATATAATCAGAATACTGTTTTGAGAAATCGTTAATTATATCAGATAAAAAGGAATCTACAAGTGGTTCCTGTGCAATAGATGCAGTAGAATCATAACCAAGGATGAAAATTAGCTTCTCTTTTATGGCATATTTAAAAGTCGAACGAAGCATTTTAATCGATTTTATTGCCGCGGTTTCCGAAATATCTTCAGACATGGTAAGAATTGCAGTAAAAAGGCCACTCATTAGATCTCGAGACTCAGGGTTTGCTACACCCGTGGCAATATCCTTTTTTAAAGGATTTAACCATGCAAAAACTGGTAGACCAGAATCATGTACTATTACGAGCTCGGATATTGGACAGGAATCCATAGAATCACATCAAATTCCTATAGAAATGATCAGGTAAAAATAAATATGTTGGAAGAACGATTTAACCAGAAAGGAGTATTATCTCCGATTTTTGATTGATTTCACGTATTTATTTCTGTATGTTTTATTAATATAATCGAATCAATTTAAACAACTCTGAATAAGCAATGTATTGCAATGACATTTCAGATGAATTTCATACTAGGTGAGATTTCTATGTAAGATCAAATCGTTTAACTCTAAAACGAATTAGTTCAGACTGATCATTGAATTAGTTTCTCAATTTGGTCTGTAATTTGTTCATAGAGTCTTTCATATAACAGTTTATCACTTTCTTTTAATAACTGAAGGACTTTTAAGGCATAATAGAGCTCTTGATAGGTTTGAATGAGAATCACAATTACTAGCTCCTTATTCTAACATTGACTGTTGATATTGAGAATCAGCTAATTTTAATGCTTCATTCCTTTTAAGATTATATGACGTTACATCTAAGGATGATTCAAAATGGAAGAAAATTTTGAACCTGTTTCTCGTTCTTCAGAATTAATTGAAGTTGATAATTGTTTTATCATGATTATTGATGTCCAATCAACATTCATGAAAGGGATAACAAACAAAGAGCAGTTAATCTTTTTACAAAAGTTTACACATCTGATTAGACTTTCTGGCGTCTTGAATATCCCTCTCATTATCACAGCTGAAGATATCAAGAAGAATGGGTCCTTACCAGACATATTTCTAGATACACTCCCCTCAAACACTAAAATTTTTGATAAATATGTTTATAGTTGCTGGGGCCAGAGAGATATCCAAGTAGCAATTAGAAATACCCACCGTCAGATAGCGGTACTTTGTGGTTTTGAAACTGATGTGTGTATTGCCCAAACTGCAATTGATCTTCAATCCCATGGATTTCTAGTTGTTATTCTAACGGATATGACCTTTTCCAGGAATAACATTGAACATGAGATCGGATTGAAGCGTATGGAACATCATGGGGTCATATTTTCGCTATTAAAAACGTGGCAGGAAGAAATAACAGCTGGTGTGAAGACAAAAATCTCCCAAGAGTTGAAAAAATACAATTTAGGGAATATTTGAGAAAAATAAGTACTTTTAATTGATTCGTTTAGCATCACTCTTAATTTCCTTAAAATTCTTTAATTAAAACTAGAATAAAAAGCAACACATTTGAGGAAGTGCTCAAATATTTTTATAAACTATTGTTAATAACTTCTTAGATAGAGTTTATTCCTAAGAGTTTGGTTACCAATGGTTGAACCTTGTAAAACAATCGAAATTCATCCTGAACAGATAGCATATGCTCGTAAAAAGATTGATGAATCAAATCCCACCAAATTAACTAAATTTTTTAGAATGGTTTCTGGAGAAACTAGGATTAGGATTCTTTTAGCATTACTTGAGACTGAACTATGTGTTTGTGATCTTAGTGAAATCTTAGGATTATCTCCTTCAGCAATTTCTCATCAATTGAAGGAACTTCGAGAAGGGAACTTTGTCAAATTCCGTCGTGAGGGCAAGGAAAATTATTATTCACTTGAAATTGAGCACTTAGAACCAATTTTAGAAAATGCATTGGAACATCTTAAAGTACATCCTGTAGGTGGAGAGTAGTCGACATGGGGCAGGATGTCCATAAATATTCCATCAAAGGATTAAGCTGTGCGAATTGTGCGCTTAAGATAGAAAATACACTAAAAGATCAAAATTTCGCAGACGTCCAATTAAACTTTGCCACAAGAGTGCTTACTTTTAGTTGTGGGGAGAAAAAATGTGATTCTCATTCAAAAGAGATTAATGCGATCATTTCAAAAATTGAACCAGGAGCTCAGGCTTTTCCTGAGATAACCATGGATCAACCACAAGACAGGAATTGGATCGCAATTGTTCGAATCACTGTTTCTTTACTGCTTCTTGGACTTGGAATCGTGCTAACAAATCCCTCAATGACAGAACAAGTCATATTGACTGGTTATATGTCTTTTTTTCTCGCATATTTCATCGCTGGTTGGAAAGTACTTAAAAATGCGATTCTTCAGTTACGAAACTATGATTTTACAAATGAGTATATCCTGATGTCTGTGGCTACCATTGGAGCAATTATAATTCAGGAAATACCTGAAGCTGTAGCTGTCATGGTCTTTTACACAATAGGAGAATACTTACAGACCAAGGCAATTAATCATTCAAGACAATCAATTGGTTCTCTGTTGGATATACGGCCAGATCAAGCTCACCTTGTTGTTGCAGATAGCATCACAACTGTTCCCATCGCAGAAGTAAAACCTGATGATATCATTTTAGTAAAACCAGGAGAACGAATTCCATTAGATGGAAAGATTGTAAAAGGACATTCAAACTTAGATATGACGACTCTGACTGGGGAATCCCGACCTGTAGTTGTAAAAGAAGACGATGAAGTTCTTTCAGGTTCAATAACAAGTAGCAGTATTCACATTCAGGTAACATCTCCCTGTTATGACTCTACAGTTTCAAGAATCTTGAATGCTGTTGAAAATGCAGCTAAAAATAAATCTAAAACGGAATTATTCATCACTCGATTTGCTCGTTACTACACTCCGTTGGTTCTTTTATTAGCTCTCTTCATTGCAATAATTCCCCCATTATTATTCAGACAAGCCTTTGATGTGTGGGTGTATCGTGCTTTTGTTATTCTAGTCATCTCCTGCCCTTGTGCTTTAGTTGTTTCAATCCCGTTAGTTTATTTTTCCGGAATTGGTAAGAGTTCACGAGAGGGAATTCTACTGAAAGGTGCTAATGTGATTGATTCACTCAATGAAGTATCAACCGTATTGTGGGATAAGACGGGAACATTGACTGTAGGTAAGTTTAAAGTGATAACAATAGTACCAATCCCAGATTACAGCCCTCATGATATTCTTGCCTATGCGGCACTTGCAGAAGCGCATTCTACACACCCCATTGCAGCTTCGATTCGTGAGGCTTATGGAAAACAAGTGGATTTAACACAGATTGAGGAATATGAAGAGCTCCCTGCTTTAGGAATAATGATGAAGACAAAATCTAATGAATCGATCGTTGTGGGAAATGATAAACTGACTCATAAAGTAAATTGTCCTCATTCAGAATGCATTCGTGATGAGACTGCTGTTTATGTAATAAGGAATGGGGAGTACATCGGTCATATTATTATCGATGATCAGATTAAAACCAGCTCTTATGAAGCAGTTAAGAGATTGAAGTCTCAAGGTATCTTAAATATTGGTTTGTTAACTGGTGACAGTAAAAATGTTGCAGAGAGAGTTGGAAAAGAATTAGGAATAGATCAATCGGAAATATATGCCAATTTAATGCCTTTAAATAAATTAGAAATTTTGGAAAGATATATCTACAAGAAAAATGGAGTTGGGGCCGTTATTTTTGTAGGAGATGGAATTAACGATGCACCAGTTATTGCAAGAGCAGATATCGGAGTTGCAATGGGTGGTATCGGTTCAGATGCTACTATTGAAGCAGCAGACTTAGTTATCATGGAAGATAATCCTTCAAAATTAAGTGATGCCATAGATATCGCCAAAAAGACAAACAGATTAGCAAAACAAAATATTGTTTTGGCTTTAGGTATAAAGGCAATCTTCATTCTTTTGGGAGCTATGGGGCTTGCAACAATGTGGGCTGCTGTGTTTGGGGACGTTGGCGTTACAATTTTGACGGTACTGAACTCATTAAGGCTTCTGAGATAAGATAATCGTTAAGAACATCTCTGAAATTTAAAATCTGAAATATTTCTTTGGCAAATACATATTAACAGTCACCGTCTTTATATTTCTGATTCGTTATTTGGATACTCTCTGGTGATATAATGGCCGTCGAATACGGTATGTCCTTAATTGATGAGCTCAAAGGCGTTTTAGAGAGAAGGAGAAATGTTCTAGAAATTTTTGGTACGTATAAAGTTATGTACGATGAACTTTTACAAAACTTGGCAAGTTCATACCATACAGACATTGATACAGCTGTATCTGCCTTTTACCTTGCAAATTATGTCATGGACAAACTAAAACGAGATAAAGAAGCAAGAGATAAGGTCGATGAGGATGACCGAGTCAAAGTTGTGCTAGAAAATCTCATCGAGGCTAAGAAACATCTGACAATGGATTTTGAGTCTCTCGTACATGTATATTCCCTTCTTTATGATTGGGCAGTTAAGATAGAGAAAGATTTAGTTACTCACGCTCGTTTAATAGTGAATCCAAAAGTAATCATGACCAATCTAGTTGATATATATGCGGTTTCGTTCTTTTCATTCTTAAAAGAAGTGGTTCCCAACTTAGATTTGAGATGGGCAATGGCAGAGTTAGCTGGTGCTTTAAATAAAGGATTTGCTTCAGAATTTTTTGAAGATATTAAATCTAATTTTTCTATTGAGAAAATGGATCCTTTAGTCTTTTTTGATGCAGGATTTTTTGTTATCTGCCCATTTGTTGAAAATTATTTTACTAGAAAGTTCGATGATGTAAAAGAACTAGAATCGTTTGGTGATATTGGTAGACGTTCATATGAATTTGCTACTTCCGTTTTTTATGACACAACCTCTAGAGAGTTATTTTCCCCTATTACTTATGATGAACAGATAGTTTCCAAAGAGATTCTGGAACTCTTAGAGGAAGAATTGAAGAATTCTCTCTATCTTAATCATACATCAAGTCGACCTGATAACCCTTATCAATTGCTTTTTGCCAAATTTCATGTTCAAATTAGGATTCCTAACCAAAGGCCAGAAGAAAGGTTCTTCTATATCCATAACTTTGAGGAAAGACAATCTGATAATGGTCATTCAAACACACTAGGAAATTGGAACTACTTGATGCTCTCAGAACAAAATGTAAATCTACAATCAATTATTTCTTATTCTAAACAACGTTGTCTAGATATTAGAGGGATTTTAAGTCGTTTAAACGTTCAAGGTGACATTGATGTTGAACACATGAAAATATTATCATCAGCTTGGATGGAAATGTATATCCACAATTTACAAGAAGAATATAATTTCCTAGAATTAAAAGATGAGCTACGTGAGCAGGGTTTTATCCCTGTTTGTCTTCTAAAGCAAGATAAACAGCAAACAATCATTGAAATGTTACTAGACTCACCTAAGTCTATCACGTCTAAACGAATGGATACTCTTGGCATTAAATCTAGTATGATTAGCAAAGATCAAACAGAACGCTTGTTGGATCACATAAAAATCATTATTGATCATTGTTCGAATGTTTTTAGGTTAATATTACTCCAAAATGACCAAAACCTTGAAATAAGTCTTCATCCTGTGGAATTCCTTTATGAGCTTCAAAATTATCCTGGTAAAAATTTGTCTATTCTTTTTTCAAGTGATGAATCAAAACTAGTTGGACTTCTTTGTCAAAATGAAGCCTCATTAGAGTACCAAGCAAAATCATTGAAACATAGGCAGGTTTTTAGTAAAATTAACCAATTATTAACAGATTTAAGGATTAAATCAATGGCTGATGCTCGAGCAGCAAAATTGGAGAATTATATTACTCGTGCAACTGTAGAGAGTCTATATGAACCAGGAAGCCTTTGGTTGTCAGGAGATATTAGTAAGTCGTTCGGTGTTTCCTCCACTGATGAATCTGTTACTGATAGGATTGATCTCGTAATAAAGAAGGAAAAAGAACGTATCGAAGCAATGAAAGTGGCTGAAAGAGAACATCAAGAAGCTCTGAAAAGAGAAAGACAAGTTCGGTTACATGCTGAGAGAGTTCTTTATTTCAATGAAATTGTCTTAAAAAGAGTCTTTAATGAAGTAAATCTCAAGATTCAAAATTCCATATTAAATTTATTAAAAGATCAATTCCCAGAAATCTTTGGGTTGGAACAGGAGCATCGTAGTATAAAAATGAGATTGAAAGATTTAAATGATGATCAAGAAAAGACCACAGAAATGTCAGACCACATGAAAGAAATTCTTGACTCTCTAGCTCAGAAAATCATTGATGGAAATGTAAAAAATATTTCTGAAATTTTACCAGAACTAGAAAAAATTTGGGTAAAAATCTCTGAAATGTCGAAAGATGAGATTTTAGCTATATAAAATCATTTTCCTCTCGCTAGTCTTCTATTAACTTATTTTTGTTCATTCTCTGATGAAGTTTTTGATTTTTGTGTATTTTCTTGCATTTCTTCAAGTTTTACAAGCAAAAATATC
The DNA here is from genome assembly GCA_020353515.1 of Candidatus Heimdallarchaeota archaeon. Lineage (GTDB taxonomy): Archaea > Asgardarchaeota > Heimdallarchaeia > Hodarchaeales > Hodarchaeaceae > Hodarchaeum. The sequence goes on along the minus strand of CP070695.1, from coordinate 2,971,970 downwards.
CCACCAAGATGCATACAAATGAATAATACCCACAAGATAATATAAAGAGGTAGTGCCTCAATAATAACAAGATCGATCACACTCGTGACATAAATACCTATTATCAAACCATATGCGGCTGCTACTACAATAGCATATGCAAGTTCTTGAAAAGCAAATCTTCTCACTTTTACGTCCAACTTTAACTTTTTTATTTACGCACTACCAGTATTAATGTGTTCAACACAGACTTTTGCCTTTTAATACATTATCAAGGATTGATAATCTAGGATTTTTAAAGCTGATTCATTCTCGTATTTACAAAACAAGAGTATGTAACAAGAACAATCTAAGTTTATTTTTATCTTCCCATATTGACATCTATAACCGCCAAAGGCTACATATAATTGTTAACAGAACTATCTTTTCTGGTAAATTGATCTCATAATATCAACATCAATTAATCTTAGAAAATTATCTTCAATCGTTGGATTAAATTCTAGCTACCAAGGTTAATTGTCGTAAATGTTGATTTTATAGCTCTTTCAGCCTCTGTTCAAGATTGAATATAGCGATCAATTCACCATTTATGAAAACAGATCTACTCCTTCCCCCAAGCTCTATTGCGCGAGGAGAATCCATCCTAAGAATTCTTTTTTCTTAATATTTTTGGAGTAATTCCACTAGATTGTCCGTGGGAAGATATTTTCCAGAGAGAATGACCTTTCCATTTACTGCTAGAGCGGGGGTGGATGCAATTCCTCGTTCAATATATTCTTCGACATTCGTGATATACCGAAGTTCTGCATCATTCCAACCCAATTTTTCAAGGGCTTCTTCAGCATTGTGTTTCAGGGCTTTACATTTGGCACAACCAGGACCAAATACTTCAACTATTATTTTTGACATTATCTATAGACTTCCTATTCGCATATATTCAACATTGTAATTCATTTTTAAACAAGTACTTTTTTAACCAAAGAGCAAGATAGACTAGGGTTAATAGGACTGGCACCTCGATGAGAGGTCCAACTACAGTAGCTAACGCTTGATCAGAATTAATACCAAAGGTGGCTATACCTACAGCAATAGCTAATTCGAAATTGTTTGAAGCAGCGGTAAATGATAAGGTCACTGTTTCAGAATATTAAATTTTAACATGAAGAGAAAGATAATCAAAAAGAGTTAAAATTGAACTTTCCCCAGCTCCTTGAAGAATTTCAATTAGGTTCACTGCCTCTACGCCTTCATTCGATAAGAATTGTTATGAAATATGATATCAAATCGAAATTTTTAAATATATCGATTTGTCGAAACGACTCATTCGTGTCATCTTCATAATATTAAAGAAATAATCATAGATTGGAGAACTAGTTAATGGGAGATTCGGAACTCGAAAGGAAACTTACTGAACTTCTCGATATGCAATTGGTAAAATGGGAATCCGTTCCAGCAAGAATCAATGAATTAATGCGGATTAAAGATCTCATCTCGTCCTCAAAACAACAAAATCAATACAAGGAGGGTAGAAAATTAGTGAAAGCGTTAAATCAGCCAACACGACTTGATATATTAATGTCAATAGATAAGGGAGCTTCATGTCCTTGTGAACTAGAGTTTATTACAGGACTCGCTCAAGCAACAGTTTCTCATCATTTAACTATCTTGGACGATGCTGGATTGATATCACGAGATAGGAAGGGGAAATGGACACTTTTAAAATCAGAAAAACATACCTTTCTCAAAACTCTTTTTGATCTATAAAACGGTGAATTTATGGATTCAAACATAGCATTACGTCATTTTAAAATGGAGGATGCACAACGGTGCAGCTCTCTTATGCAAGATCATTTCCTTAATCATGCAACGAATCTTCCCATAGAAGTAAGAATCCAGATATCTAATAGTCGGACAAGTGAATATATTCAAAAAATAGCTACTGATCGTATAATCATCGTCGCTAGTCTCAAAGATAAAATTATTGGTATGGGGGCATTGAAAGAGAATGAAATCAGACATATGTATGTTGAATCCAAGTATCAAAGGAGGGGAATTGGTTCAAGAATTATAAGATTCCTTGAGAGGGAAGCGTACGAAAAAGGGTTTCCATCAATTATCGTAAACTCAGTAGATCAATCAGAGGATTTCTACACCAAGAATGGATTTCAATCACTTATTAAAACGCGAATTGAGCGACATGGTTCTATCCTTGAAGCAATACTTCTAGAAAAATTCTTAGATAAGTGATTTGCATACAGAAAAAAGGATATTCAGTTATTTTTCACTAGTTGATGATTCTGCAACAAAAATTGCCTTTTTCTGGGTTTCTAGGGGATTTATAGTTACGAATTTTAAGAATGTGATACTCCCAATTATCCCAAAAATTCCAGCAACTGCAAATGTTATACCAGCCCCTAGGTACACCACACCAGATAAATTGAAAGTTATACCTAATAATTGATCATATAAAGCTCCACCTATTATAGGTCCTAGTACAGAACCAAGGTTAAAGAGTGCTTGCACTAATCCGAATTCTTTTCCTCGAACTGCTTCTGGTATCAATTCACTCTGCGTGGCTCTAAATGCAGGTTGATAAATAGCCCATAGAAAACGTTGAAAAGTAAAGACAATAATAGCTGCTAATAGTCCCCATTTAATTCCTAAGAAAAGGTAAAGTACTCCTCTCAGTAACCCAGATATCCACACAACATGTTTACGAGCAAATTTATCACTTAATATTCCACCTAAGGGATTTCCAGAAAGTGCAAGAATACCTACAACACCAATGACCAAAGCGATGATTTCAGGGTCTAATAAATAATAATCATCAAGAAAGAGGGCAATAATTGGAAAGATCATAGCATTACCAAAACCATTGATTATGGCTACTAAATAAATTGTATAAAGACTCTTATTCCTATAAACTGCTGAACCAGAGAATATTGTTATTAGATATTTTGGACTCTGGATCGTTTTTCTTCCCATCTGTTTTATTGCAATCACGAAACTAGCAATGATGGATAAAGGCTCTTTCTCAAATTGACTCGGATCTTTGACCAAGAGAGCTACTATTATAGTTGCTAGAAGCCCCATAATCCCCTGACATATGAAAGTCAAACGATATGCTAACAATGGAGGGAAACCAACAAATCCATTTAGGCTTGCATAAAAGATAAAGCCTATAAATGGGCCAGCTGCCATTCCTGCCTGCATGGACATAATATAATAGCCTAAATTTCTCCCTGTTGAGGTTTTAGAAGATGTATCGACAATTAATGCCTCTCCAACTGGCCAAACAGCAGCAGAAGCTATTCCCTGCAATCCTCGCAAAGTTAATAACGATAAAAAGTCAAATGCAAGACCAAATCCGAACAATAGAAATGTGTATATACTCATTCCGACTAGGATTATAGGTTTTCGTCCTGAAACATCGGATAGGTCGCCATATGCTGGAGCTAAAAGAAATCTTGTAAACATAAAAGCAGAGGTCATTATCCCGATTTGGAAAGCTATTCCAATCGGGAAACCGAGGAAGTAGAACTTAAATAATATCTCTTTAGCGTATAAGGGGAAGAAGGGTAATATGACTCCAAATCCTGTTACTACAACAAATGAGGCTAAACATAATGCAATGAGATTGCTTGTTGGACTGAAATTTTTTGTCATTGTTAACACAGACCTTTTAGAATTGCCTCAAAATCAGACCACTCAGTTAAAATGGCATACGGAGAACTTGGAAATAGGGTTTGATCTATTTTTCGTGAATTGAACCAAATAAATCTGATATTTGCTTTGTCTGCGGCTATTGCATCAATATATGAATCACCTATGTATATTGTATTATCTTCTGTGATCTGTTTATCCCGAAATTCTTTTATTATGGATAATAGTCCCTCAGGATCAGGTTTGGGATGGTTAACATCGTCTCTAGTTAAAATATAAAATTTCTTAAGGAATTTGAAAGTCGGATTAGCTAAATAGAGTTCAATGGTTCGTTTAGAGTTATTTGTATATATTACTGAATCTAGGGCGTATTTCTTTAGCATTTCAGGGATCTTTTCAGCTCCTGATATTACAGTTGCAGTTTGAGTTGCTTCTTTTTCAGCTTCATCAACTATCCGATAACCTTCAGCAAATTTATCAGAGTTTAAATGCTCTAATTTCTTTAATAATTCGAGAATTGGTGTTTTAGATATGATTTCCTTTGAAAGGTGATTTGGAAAAAGGTTCGCAATTTGGAGTCGAATCTTCGAATATTTAATATTTGAATGAAGTAAGGTATCATCTAAATCGAAAATTAGTAATTTTAATTCTTTATTCATGTAATAGCTCCAAATCGTAATGTGATTCAATGAACAGAAGTAAAAAGCATTGCTGAACCTTAAGTATAAAATTGAGGGAGATATTTCTTATGGGTTTGGATGTAATCTTCAAGCAAATTTTCAGCCAATCTGAAATCATCGACCATCAAAACAAATGCTTGAAGAGCAGCTTCTCGGTCTCCTTCTATAGAGGCTTTCGTTATTAGTTTGGCAATTGATATTTCCTGTTGACATAATGCAGCTATTCCTTCTGGTAATGGTCCCATTCGCAAACCTGAGACATCTTTTCTATTAAGGATAACAGGTACTTCAACAACTGCATCATTAGGTAAATTATCAATAGTACCATTATTAGTAATATTCAGGGCTGGTTCATATGAGTTCGCATTAGAATATATCCCTGTTATGATCTCTTCACCCCGATCGAACGGATTTGATATTAAATAAGCAAGAGATCTTTTTCCACTTGCCATTTCTCGAATTTGTTTCCACATTTGATCTCTTTTTATTTCAGCTCGTTTGAAATCGTAAAGGGCAATATTATAATGCGACCAATTTTCTTGTGTATAAGTAAAGGGAAGATATTCGCATAAATGACAATCTCCAGGAATAGGAAGAAGACCAAACGTTTTAAAAACATCTTGAGTGAGAGGTTCGAAGTTGGAAGGAAGTTTAAGAACTTCATTCTTAATTAAAGGATATAGATCTTCCCCAGTGTCCTTGCGTCTAATATCAGTCATCCAAGAAAAATGATTTAATCCTGCTGCAAGAATTTCATACTCCAAAACTGCTTTAACAGTGAATAATCCTTGTTTTTCAGAACTTTCATCAGTCCACTCATATATCCAATCAAGATGTTCAGTAATTCCCAGATCTCCAGCTAATATCCGGCCGACAATAGAATACCCATGCCAGAGTTGATGACAATAGCTAACACATTTGAGATTGGCATAATTCGCAGCATATTGAATCCGTGGGACTGGATTTGTGAAGTTAATTAACCATGAGTCCGGTGCTAAATCATGAATGTCATATAGAATTGGCATAATAAAAGCTAGCCCTCGTGCGGTGTGACTAAAACTTCCTGGTCCACCATTTTCAGCATAATGCCAGATCCCATGTTTTAATCCAATTTCATGATCTTTTATCCAAGTTTTTTCCCTATCCACTGCGACTGAAAGGATAACAAAATCAGCGTCAGGTAGAACTTTCTTTCGATCAGTGGTTGAAGAGATAAGCATATTTGAATTCCATTCTTCATTCATACAATGTGCTAAAGCAGTAACTAGTTCTAAATTCCCTTCATTTATGTCAACAAGAGCTAAAGTGGATCCTTTCAAGGCTTCATGCTGCATAATTCCTCCCAAGTTTTCTAAACCAAAACTGGCACTACCTGCCCCTATAATAACAATGTTTGGGCCATCCGACATTCATATAACACCTGCTATTCGTTACTAGATATAGTACGAATAACAAGGAAGCATTCAAATTATTCAATTCTTATTTTCTCTGGTAATGTTCAAATCACAAAGCTCGTTAATGTAATAGAAATCAGCGCTTAAATCGGGAAAAATAAAAGTACAAATGTTTTTATTCTCTATCTAAAACAAACAAGAGGTAAATTCTGAATTGGATGATGTAATAAACATATGGATCTTTGTTGCGTTTTTAGGATTTACACTAGCAGCTCCCCTTGGACCAATAAATGCGGAAGTGATTAAACAAGCGTTAGATAAAGCTGTCAGTGAGAAACTTGCTTGGGGGTCAGCTATAATTACAGGAATAGGTGCAATGACGGGAGATTTCGTTGTTGCCTTTTCAGCATTAACAATAGGCGGAGAAATATTAACAGATGTCTTTTTAAATCCAATTATCAAATTTTTACTATTTACTGTGAACATAATAATCCTGGGTTTTTTAGGGATTTCAGCACTAATTGCTAAACAAATTTCTCTTGAGGATCGCCTGAATGATCAAAATGAAACCTTACGTTCAGACTATTCACGGTTGGTTAAACAATATATAACTGGGTTTTCAATAGTCGTCACCTCCCCATGGTCGTATCTTTGGTGGGTATCTATGGGAACTTTAATCTTATTTAGCGATCTTAACGTACCTAATCCCCTCTTTCGATTAGGAATTGTTATGATGTTTTTATCAGGAGTATTAATATGGCAGGTGTTTTTTACAACGTTACTAGCGGTGATAGGGAGGTTACCTAATCCAAAGCTGTTTGTTTGGGTACAAAGAGGAACAGCTATTATTTTACTTGGTTTTGCAGCTGTAATGGTTAATGAAGCTATTCTATCCTTACTAGATATTTTATATCTCAAGTAAGGATTAAATTTATCATTAATAATTTCTTGAAAACTCTGTTTTACGTTTGATAAGATTCAGATAAGTATTGAAAATTAGTAAGTAATATATACAGTTTGGATTGTCCTTATCTGAAAGCAACGGAAGCAATTTAAGCTGCTCCTCTAATATTAGCTTGAACTCAAAGAACATTTCTGATTGAAAAACCATATAATAAACATCTAATAATAAATACTAAATGTGGAAAAACTCCACTTTCAGTGAATTGAAATGGAATTAGAAACCTTACTTGATAGGCCAGATGTTCCTACAGATGTAAAAGAAGTGATAAAGAGATATTTAGCTGAACAAAAGGAGATAAAGACATCTCAAGAGGAAATAGGACTGCATTTACGTCAGACACTTGATTCAATGGGTGATGCCATCCATGTTGTTGGTTCTGATTTACGATTCATCCTATTCAACTCTACATTTAAGCAATGGAACAAAGAACTAGGCCTTAAAGAAGATGTAATTGGTCAAAAAATTACCGAAGTATTTCCCTTCCTCTCAGATAGGATTATTGATGAATATAACCAAGTATTTAGTACTGGAAAACCTTTGATTACTGAAGAACACACTAAGATTAGGGATGATGAATTCATTATTGAAACACGGAAGATCCCGATTATTGTTGAGGGGACTGTCTCCCGTGTTGTAACTGTTATAAAAAATGTTACCGAATCGAAAAAAGCAATGATAAAATTACAGGAATCCGAAGAAAAATATCGTAATTTAGTTGAACGAGCAAATGATGGCATAGCGATAGTTCAGGATTCATTAATAAAGTATATTAACCCTAGTTTAGCCCGAATAACTGGTTATACAGCAGAAGAACTCTATAATACTCCTATTATGAATTATATTCATCCGGACTTAGTTCATGAAGTTATCAATCGTTATGAGGGACGTATGGCTGGTGAGAGTGTCTCCCCGATATATGAAACAAAATTAGTACTAAAAAATGACAGATTATTGGAGATTGAGGTAAATGCTGGTATAATCAATTATCAGGGTAAGCCAGCTGATCTCGCGATCATCCGTGACATTAGTGAACGGAAACAAGTGGAACAAGTATTAAGGGAAAGTGAAGAAAAATACAGGACTATTCTTGAAAACATAGAAGACGGTTATTACGAAGTAAATTTAGCAGGAGAATTTATTTTCTTCAATGATTCACTATGTACAATTTTCGGATATGCGCGACAAGAAATTATGAATTCGAGTTATAAGCGATTCTGTGACGAACAAACCGCTACGGTTGTATTCAAGACTTTTAATGCAGTTTATAATTCACAAGAGCCCAAAAGAGGATTTAATTGGGAGATTATCAGAAAAGATGGAAAAAAAAGGAATATCGAAGCATCTGTATCTCTACTAGTTGATTCCAGTGGTAAGATTCTTGGATTTAGAGGTATTGTACGCGATATTACTGAGCGAATCCAAGCCGAACAAGCTTTAAGGGAAAGTGAGGAGCGTTATCGGAGGTTAATTGAACTTTCTCCTGATGCTATAACTCTAACTGATCTTAATTTCAATATAATAGCAGTCAACAAGCAAGCAATTAAGGTAAGTGGTGCAAATATTGCTGAAGAACTAATTGGAAAAAATGCTGTTGATTTAATTGCACCTGAAGACCAGGAAATTGCTATTGCTTACGCTCAAAAAACTTTACAGGGAGAAACGGTATCAAACATTGAATATAGATTAATGAGATTAGATGGAACTTTTTATCCAGCAGAATTGAGCGCAGCGATGATAACTGATGTAAATGGAGATCCATTTGCTTTTATCAGCATTGTAAGAGACATAACAGAGCGTAAGATAGCTGACATGGAAATTAGAGCAAAAAGTAATGCGATCGATTCATCTATTAGTGCTATCAATATTTCTGACTTGGATGGAAGATTGACTTATGTCAATTCTTCTTTCTTAGACATGTATGGGTTCGAAGATAAATCGGAAGTCCTTGGAAAACCGATGACTGATTTTACTTCCAAGTCTGAGATTTTCTTTGATACAAGGGAAATTTTACTTAGAGAAGGTAGTTGGATGGGTGACTTACTTGCCAAAAAGAGAGATGGGACACTTTTTCCGATTGAAATATCCATTAGCTTGATTAAATCTGAATCTGGTGAACCTCATAGCTTTTTTGCTTCTATGATTGACATAACCGATCGTAAAATGGTAGAGGAGGCCCTGAAAGAGAGTGAACAGAAGTTTAGGGTCATTTCAGAACGCACTTTGATTGGAATAGGAATTCTTCAGGATGATGTATTAAAATATGCTAACCAAGCATTAGCGGATATTTTTGAATATTCAATTGAAGAAATACTTAATTGGGAACCAGGAGAGTCTGCTAAGGTTATATACCCTGAAGATAAGATGTTTGTAATGGAACAGGGACGGAAAAAGCAATTAGGAGATAAAGATATTGTAACAAACTATTCTTATAGATTAATTACTAAATCTAATAAGGTAAAATGGGTTGATAACTACTCTAAATCCATCATTTACATGGGTGAAACTGCTAACTTAGTCACTTTAATTGACATTACTGAACGTAAACAAGCAGAACTAGCTTTAAGAGAATCAAAAGAAAAATACAAAATGCTTGTAGAAAAATTACAGGAAGGAGTTCTCCTAGAAGATGTGGAAGGCAAAATTTCTTTTCTAAACCCAAGAACAGCAGAATTGATAGGTTACACTGAAGAAGAATTATTAGGGAAGCATTGGAGTTACATTGTGCCAGAAGAATATGGCAATAAAATCAAGGAAGAGACTGCTAAACGTCCAAAAGGGATCAGTAGTACTTATGAAGCAGGTCTTCGAGCAAAAGATGGTCATGAAATCCCTGTCATTATAACAGCTGCTCCTATCTATTCTGTCACTGGGAAGTTCGATGGTGTTTTAACTGTTTTTACAGATATCACTGAACGAAAGCTGTACGAGAAACAACTCGAAGAGAGTGCAGAGAAATACCGAACTATCTTAGAAACGATTGAGGAAGGGTATTATGAAGTAGATATTGCTGGGAATTTCACGTTCTTTAACGACTCAATTTGCAATATCTTAGGTTACTCCCGTACTGAATTGTTAGGAATGAACTACCGTAACTATATGGATGAGGAGACAGCTAAAAAGGTCTATCGAACGTATAATACTGTTTATCGAACAGGAGAGCCCACTAAAGTTCTTGATTTCGGATTTATAAGAAAAAATGGAGTTAAAGGAATTAGTGAGTCCTCTGTGTCCCCGATACGGAATCCTGCTGGAAAAATTATCGGATTTCGTGGAATTGTTCGTGATGTTACTGAAAGAATCGAGATGGAGAAAGCCTTAGGTGAGGAAAGAGAGAAATATCAAAAGCTTATTGAAAAATTAGAAGAGGGACTTACTGTAGAAGATCCAGATGGATTTATTACTTTTGTTAATCCTAAAACACTGGAAACATTAGGTTATACTGAAGAAGAGCTTATTGGCAAACACTGGAGTTTTATAGTTCCTGAAAATGATCTTGAAGCATCCCGTTTTGAAACTGCAAAACGTCCTAAAGGTGTTAGCGGCACCTATGAAAGTAATGTAATAGCTAAAGATGGAACAATTATTCCTGTAATTGTTTCTGCTGCACCAATTTTTTCAATAACTGGCGAATTTCAAGGAGTTCTTGTATTATCTACCGATATAACAGAACAGAAGCGTGTTGAAAGAGAATTACAGCAAAGCGAGGAGAAGTATAGTGATCTTTTCCATTATTCTAATGATTCGATCTTCTTACATGATTTAGAAGGTAATATCATTGATGTCAATAAGAAAACGTTAGAACTTTTTGGATATTCAAAACCAGAGATTCTTTTAATCAACATATCAGAGCTCCATCCCTTTGGTATGCTTACAACATCAAAGGAAGCCTTTGAAACCGTCTCAAAAGAAGGTTATGTAAATTTTGAGATTGAATTCAAGAAAAAGACTGGGGAGGTATTTCCCGCAGAAGTTTCTTCAAGCCTCTTCGAAATTAGCGGGAAACCCGTTATTCAAGGTATTGTACGTGATATTACTGAACGTAAAAGAGCAGAAAAGGCACTCCTACAAGTGAAGCTTGAAGAAGAACGCTATCATGCAATGCTTAGTCATTTCATAAATAATGATATGCAAAAAATCATCAATAATTTAGAGTTACTGACATTGATGTATGAATCTAAGCTTGAATTAGATGATAATATCGTGAATGATGCCATAAATATCGCTTCTGGTTCATCTAAAACCATTGATAGAGTAAATAAAATTTTTGGGGTTCTTCAGTCACCCTTTTTTCGACCTGAAGAGAGTTCTTCCCTTCTAGATATTATTAATAAAAATATCTCTGAATTATCAGAATATCCTCAGACTATCAACATCGAAAATGAAACACTTGAGATTCAAGTTAGTTGTGATGACAAGCTCAATGATGTATTTAAAGAATTATTCTTATTCATTTTAACCTCTAAAGGTATTAGTAAAGAAACAAGCGTTGAAGTTACAGGTTCATTCCTCCCTTCATCTTTCTGCGTTCTCATTAGCGATTGTTGTTCTGAACCATTGTCAGAAGAAACAGTTTCGAAACTGTCAGGTAAAATTACCGACGAGTGGGAAATAATTGGACATAATATAGGAATTGCTCTTGCCTCTGTTATTATGCAACATTATGGAGGATCAATTAAAATACGATCTTTAGATCCTAAGGGAAATGAGTTTCAACTTCTTCTTCCTCTCGATTTAATCAAAGCTCCGAACGAAATCCAAGTGGAATAGATCTTATAGCTAGCGTTCGTATATTGAGGCATTTTATTCCTTTTTTATTAGAAAAAAATATTACCAAGAGAGATTCTGATGATTTAGAGGCTAAAATGGGGGGAAAGGTGATTAGCTAAGAATAATCTATACATAACCATATTTTTCAAGGAATTTACTTCAATTTAAATCACTTTATTAGGCATTATTGTCACAATCTTTTTAAACAGCCTACAATTGGTAGTGGACTTTAATGGAAATTGAGGATCTGTTGGATAGAGAGGACATCCCTGAAGACGTGATAAAAGCAATTCAACGAAGTTTAGCTAATTTTAAAGAAATTGAACGAAAATTAAGAGAATCAGAAGAACAGTATCGTAATGTGGTTGACAGAGCAAACGATGGTATTGCCATATTACAAGATTCGCTGATAAAGTATGTCAACTCTAGCTTAATTGAAATAACTGGTTATTCTTTTGAGGACCTTTATAATTCTCCATTTATTGATTATATTCATCCTGATTCTCGTTCTGAAGTCATGGATCGCTACAAAAAACGTATCTCCGGAATTGATGTTCCCACGATCTATGAAACAAAATTATTGTTAAAAAATAATGAAACGTTAGAAGTTGAAATAAATGCTGGTCTTATCACATATCAGGGGAGATTAGCTGATCTAGCAATTGTACGCGATGTTACTAAGCATAAACAAGCTGAAAAGGAGTTAGGTAAATCTAAAGAAAAATATCAGATGCTTGTCGAGAAACTAGAAGAGGGAGTTCTCTTAGAAGATGCAGAGGGAAAAATCTCTTTTGTCAATCCTAAAACAGCTGAATTACTAGGTTATACAGAAAAAGAGTTATTGGGTCAGCATTGGGAGTTTATCGTTCCACAAGAGTACATTGACAAGATTATAAGTGAAACATCAAAACGACCTGAGGGGGTCGGCACGAATTATGAGGCCAGCTTATTAGCAAAAGATGGACAACACATTCCAGTAATTATAACAGCTACTCCTATTTTTTCTCAAGAAGGAGAATTTGGTGGTGTTTTATCAGTCTTTACAGATATTTCAGATCGTAAAGCCGTAGAGCAGAAGTTACGTGAGTCAGAAGAGCGATATAGGAGTTATATACAGAATGCTCGGGATATTATATTCTCTATATCATTTGATGGGAAAATAACCTCTCTTAACCCTGTAATGGAATTTATTACAGGTTGGCACCCAGATGAGTGGATTGGAAAACCATTCCTACCATTAATACATGAAGAAGACCTTCCCTTGATATTAGAAGGCTTTGAAAACATCCTAAATCGTGCCCGATTTCCTGCAATTGAAGCACGCCTTCTGAAGAAAACTGGTGATTATGTTCCCGTAGAGATTAAAGCATCACCACAAATACAGGAGGGTGAAATCAAAGGTATGTTGGGTATTGCTCGTAATATTACACAGCGGAAACAAGTTGAAGAGGCATTACGCCAAGTAAAACTTGAAGAAGAGCGATACCATGCAATGATGTCTCATTTTGTGAATAATGATATGCAGAAAATAATCAATAATCTTGAATTGGTCTTGTTAATGTATGAATCAAATCTGGAATTAAATAGTAATATTGTGAACGATGTCATTGCTATCGCTTCAGGCTCATCTAAGACAATTGACATGGTAAATCATATTTTTGAGATTCTCCAGACTCCTTTTGTACCAAAAGATAGCAAAAATCTACTTGGTGTCGTTAAGGATGTGATTTCTGATTTTTCAGATTATACTCACTTGATCAATGTCAACGAAAAGAATCTTGATACCAGAATTTTTACTGATACTCATCTTAATGATGTGTTTTATGAATTAATGGAATTTATTTTGTACTCTTATGCTCCTAGAATTACTGAAACACCCATCGAAATTACAGGATCTTATTTCCCTTCTTTTTACAGCGTTTTTATTAGTGATTATTGCTCTGAACCATTAACTCAAGACGTAGTATTACAGCTTTCAGGACAAATAACTGATGATTGGGAGGTTATCGGTCACCATATTGGGATAGCTCTTGTTTCAGTTATAATGCAATATTATGGTGGAGTACTCAAAATCAAGTCGTCTGATCCAAAAGGGAATGTGTTTGAGCTCCGTTTTCCTAAAGAATTAATTGAAACAAAAGCAATTGAATTGTAGAAAAATAGAGAGAATAAGGATATTATAATATCTAATCTCCAAAAAAATAATAATTAGATAAGTCCCTGTGCCATCATTGCTCGAGCAACTTTCATGAAACCTGCAATATTAGCACCAACGACTAAGTTACCTGGGGATCCATACTTTTCTGCTGCTTCACGAGCGCTTTTATGGATATTTACCATGATACCGCGAAGACGTTGATCAACTTCTTCTCGGGTCCATGCGAGCCGTAGGCTATTCTGTGACATCTCTAGTCCTGAAGTAGATACCCCACCAGCATTGGCAGCTTTAGCTGGACCAAATGAAACATTAGCATCTAAGAAAAGATTAATCGCTTCAATTGTGGAAGGCATATTCGCTCCTTCACCAACTGCAATGACCCCATTGTCTATTAATGTCTGTGCATCGTGTGCTTCAATTTCGTTCTGCGTTGCTGAGGGAAAAGCGATGTCACATTTAATTTCCCAAGGCCGTTTATTTGGATAATAGTCAACATTGAATTTTTCAGCATATTCCTTGATTCTACCACGGCGTACTTGTTTTAGCTCCATAAAGAAATCAAACTTTTCTCCGAATGTTACACCATCAGGATCATAAATAAAGCCATTTGAATCTGACAGCGTAACAACTTTTCCACCTAATTGATTCACTTTCTCAGTAGTATACTGAGATACGTTACCTGATCCCGAAACTGTGCATATCTTGTCTTTCATATCAAGACCTCGGTCTTTTAGCATCTCAACGACGAAATATGTGCAACCATAACCAGTAGCTTCGGGTCTGATCAAAGAACCACCATAATCTAACCCCTTACCAGTCAGTACACCCGCATGAAATTGGTTCATTATTTTTCTGTACTGACCAAATAAATAACCAATTTCACGACCACCAACACCAATGTCTCCAGCTGGAACATCACAATCAGGTCCAATATGACGGTATAGTTCTTGCATGAAGCTTTGACAGAATCTCATGACTTCCATGTCACTTTTACCCTTTGGATCAAAATCAGATCCACCCTTTCCACCGCCCATTGCTAATCCTGTTAGAGAATTCTTAAAGATTTGTTCAAATCCTAAGAATTTGATGATTCCTAGATATACACTCGGATGGAATCTCAAACCTCCTTTGTATGGACCGATTGCGGAATTAAATTGAATCCGAAAACCACGATTAACATGAATTTGTCCTTGGTCGTCCTGCCAAGGAACCCTAAACATAAGTTGTCTCTCAGGTTCTACAATTCTTTCAAGCATTTTATGTCTTTGCAATTCAGGATGCCGATTAATAGCAGGCTCTAAAGAATCTAAAACTTCTTTAACTGCTTGATGAAATTCTTTTTCACCAGGATTCTTTTCAATTGCCCAATCATAAACTTTATCAATGTATGACATTTTGAAACCCTTTTTTCAGCTTTCTTTCTAACATTTATTGCTGACATTCGATACTAAAGCGAGTAACAGACTAATTGTCCTGTTATCTGTTAAGACCGATGCAATTAGGAGTCATCTTTTAACCCCATTGGAAGCTCTTTTATCGGTCTTGAATTAAGTGTATAGTTTCTCCATTACTGAAAAACAAAGTTTAAGCCATAGTAAGGAGGGTACCGAGAGTATCGAATGTTAAATTCCTATATCAAATTAATAAAGTAGTGAAAGGGTTTGTAAGTCTAATGATTCAAGGTTGGATACATTTCAAGAGGAATTAATTATTATTTGAAAAATGTATATATTCCACAAAACTTTTTCAAAGTATAAATAATCAAATGCTAGTGAATGAGTATGAATAACTCTGCTCCCCTCCATATTGTTGAAGAAGATGATCTAGGACTTGATTATAAACCTGCCTATAGGGTCTTTCATGATTTAATGACTAAAAGGATCAATAAAGTGCTTCTTGTAAGTTCTTACTATGACAATTTTATTCTAGAGGAAGATGGGAGACTTTCTGATCAAATATTTGAGGAATTTCATAATCTGAATCTTCGTACCTTACCTAGCATTACTAGGGTCGCCTCGGCCAAAGATGCATTAAAATTGGTTAATGAAAAAGAATTTGACTTAATTATTACCATGAGAAGATTGGGAGATGTGGATGCTTTTGCATTTGGACGAGAGATAAAAAAGGTTCGAGATATACCAGTCATCCTTTTATTGAATAATGCTAGTAATATTCCATATTTACCAGATCCTACTAAAAGACAGGGAATAGATAGGATTTTCTTGTGGAATGGTGATTCAACAGTTTTTGTTGCAATAGTAAAACATCTGGAAGATAAACTCAATGTAGCACATGATACCGAAATAGGTCTTGTTCGAGTGATTATCATCGTTGAAGATTCTATTCGTCATTATTCGCTCTTCTTGCCTTTGATATATAGTGAACTTATGAAACAAACACATCGATTAATTTCAGCTGGAATAAATGATTTTTACAATCTTCTTCAAATGAGAGCTCGACCTAAAATTCTTTTAGCGTGCACATATGAAGAGGCAATGGATTATTATCAAAAATACAAGAAGTATGTCATTGGTGTGATTTCTGATGTTCGATTCCCCAGAGAGGGGAAAATAGATGATGATGCAGGGATTAGATTCATTAAAGAGGTTAAATCTAATGATTTAACCCTACCTACTGCGTTACATTCAAGACAGCTTGAGAATGAAGAACGAGCTAAGGAATTGGGAGCATTTTTCATCTATAAAAAATCAAGACGTCTTCTATATAGTTTACGAGAATTTATGTTGAGACATTTAGGATTTGGCGACTTTATCTTCCAATTAGCTGATGGATCAGTTGTTGGCCGAGCTAAAAACATCTTGGAGTTATTTCAGGCTATTTCAGTAGTGCCTAATGAATCTTTAATATACCATGGGTCACATGATCACTTTTCTGGCTGGTTAATGAATCGAGCAGAATTTGCTATTGCCCAAAAGATCAAACCAGTCAAGGTTACCGATCTCACAGAGGATGAACTCAGACAATTCTTACTTGAGTCAATCAACGCTATACTTGTTGAAAAATCAGGGGGTGTTGTACATGATTGGGATAGAGATAGCCATCACCCTGCAATAAGATTTACACGATTAAGACCAGGTTCATTGGGTGGGAAGGGCCGAGGAATTGCATTTCTTCAATTTCTACTGAATACATTCCTTCTGGCCGATGATCTTACCCAAGATGTTGACATTCGAATACCTAAGACTTTTGTGATAGGGACAAGTGAATTTGATCTTTTCATGGAAGAAAACACAGAGCTTTATGATATTGCACTATCAGATCTTCCTGATGAAGATATTAAAAAGAGTTTCTTGGAAGCAAAGGTTTCAAAAAGCCTTGTGGACGATTTAAGTTTCATTTTAAAGTCTCTAACTGGTCCACTATCAGTGAGATCTTCAAGCTTATTAGAAGACTCTCAATATCAGCCATTTGCAGGAATCTTTGAAACTTACTTCTTACCAAATAATCAGGATATGAATACCAGAATAGAATTACTCTGTGATGCTATCAAATTAGTGTATGCTTCTTCTTTCTTAAAGAAAGCTAAAAGTTATGCTGAATCAACTGACCAATCTGTAGAGGAATCTAAGATGGCTGTTGTAATACAGCAAGTGGTAGGAAGAGAACATCCTAATAGGCTTTCTTACCCTAGTTTCTCTGGAGTAGCCTCCTCATATAATTATTATCCAGTTTCCTACATGAAACCAACTGATAGAATTGCATTTCTTGCTGTTGGTTTAGGGAAGACAATTGTAGATGGAGGTATTTCTCTTCGTTTTTGCCCAAAATATCCTGAAATCAGTTTTTATTCAACCCATGACCAACTATTACAAAATAGCCAAAGAGATTTTTTCGCAATTGATCTAGCATCAACAGCAACAGATATTTCCGAGGGGGAGAATTCTTTCTTAGTAAAAGCTAGTATTTTCGATACTAATCCAGAAATATTATCAGAAGTGGCAGATACATATGATTATAATGATCAGATAATTCGAAATGGTTATATGGGAGAAGGGGCCCCAGTAATTACCTTTAGTAACCAATTAAAATTCGGAACGTTCCCTATTACAAAAACAATATCTCGAATTCTAGAGCTGGGAGAAAAAGCAATGGGGTGTAGTGTAGAAATTGAGTTTGCAGGGAATTTTCAACATATACCTAAAAAAAGACCTACTTTTTACCCATTACAAATTCGCCCATTTGTGGAACAGGATGAACTCCTAGCTGAAGAAGTCATTTCAGCTCCTAAAGGCGAGATATTAGCATATTCATCACAAATTTCTGGTAATAGGATAATTAAAAATATCAATGATATCGTCTTTCTGAAACCTGAATCTTTTAATAAAATGAAAACCCGTGAGATGGTAAGTGAAATTGATCAAATAAATCAAAATCTGAAAAATCAAGGTATTCCCTACATCCTTTTAGGATTTGGGCGTTGGGGAACATTTGACCGTTTTTTAGGGATTCCTGTGAAATGGAACCACATTTCGGGTGCTCAGGTAATTATTGAAACTGGTTTGGAAGACTTTCAAGTAGAACATTCGCAAGGAAGCCATTTTTTTCAAAATATTACTACTGCTAATATCGGTTACTTCTATATAAAGTATAAGTCTAAGAAAGACTATATTGAATGGAACTGGTTGAAATCTTTGAAAAACATTGAAAATGAAACTGAATTTGTGCGACATATTCGGGTGGAAAGTCCTTTTCTAGTTATAATTGATGGAAGAAGGAGAGAAGGTATGATAGTCAAGCCAGGTTGGGAATATAGAACCCAGGCTTGATTTAATAGCAATATAGTAATAAGAAAATCGATATTCAAGGGTATATAAAAGAAAAAAAGGGATAATATAGAAAGATTTAAAATAATAAATTTTTTCACACCGTTTGAGGTAGATGCCTTGGACTTTGCATAGCTTTAAGTGAAAATAACTCTTTTCATAAATTCAACAAGGCATCAATAGATGTAGCAATCCCCTTATTTTTCCAATTACTTTTACATCAACCTCAAATTTCTCAAAAAACAATTAGAATTGAACACTACGAGATGAAGGAGCTTCAAACAGATTGAATACCGATTCTATCCTCATTACATCAGAGATGGCAGCAGTCCTAAAGCATTTAAAGGATAGTGGTTCTTTAACGATTGATGAAATAGCTGAAATAACCGAGCTATCCCATGCAAAAGTTGAACAGATAACCTTGCGATTAAGTAGAGACGATTTAGCTACTCGAGAGGTGAAATCAATCAATAAGATTTGGCTTACGGAAGAGGGGAATGAAGTTCTTAGCAAAGGATTCCCTGAAAATTTAATCCTAAATGAATTGAATAACAAACCTGATGGAATACCAATAGCTCATCTCTCATCTCTTCTGGATCTATCCAGACAAGCAGTAAATGCAGGTGTAGGACATCTTAGAAAAGCTGGTATAATCAAGATTACCAAAGGAGTATTAATTCCTGTTAAACCAGTTTCAGATTTAAATCAAGAATTAGAAGATATTTTAAGATCTGTATCCAAAGATCCATTATTTCCCATTCCTAAAGAAATTCGAAAAATCCTATCGAATAGAGGATTTATTGAGGTAAAAGAACGCCAATACGCGTCCGTTCAAATAACTAAGCTAGGATCAAAAGCATTATCAGACAGTGAAATTGTTGAGACTGTTTCACGATTAACCTCTGATCAGATCAGATCTGGTCAATGGCGATCATTACAGCTAAAAAGTTATAATGTTACCAGTCGTCCTAAAAAATTCCCCGTAGGCCGTAAACATCCGTATTTGATGTTCTTAGATGAAGTGAAACAAAAACTTATAGGTCTAGGATTTACTGAAATGAGGGGGCCACTTGTTGAGAGTGAATTTTGGAATTTTGATGCTTTATTTCAAGCCCAAGACCATTCAGCACGGGAGTGGTCCGATGTTTACACTATAAAACACCCGACTCATGGAACACTTCCAAAAGACAAAGAATTGGTGAAGAATGTCCAACTAGTTCATGAAACAGGTGAACCTACGGGTTCACGAGGCTGGAGATACAGATGGGATCCACGAAAAGCTGCACAACTGATATTAAGACCTCAGGGGACATCTGTGAGTGCTAGAACGTTATATCACCTTGAAATCCCAGCTAAATATTTCTGTATTGCACGATGCTATCGGCCTGATTCCGTTGATGCTGTACACCTTTCCGAATTCAATCAACTAGAGGGAATCTCCTGTGATCCATCAATAACGTTCCGTACTCTCCTAGGCCTTCTTAAAACGTTTGCCACAGAGATTGCTGGTGCTACTAAGGTGAGATTCAAACCAGATTATTATCCTTTCACGAGTCCATCAGCTGAACTTAGTGCTTATCATCCCAAGCTCGGATTTATCGAATTTGGTGGTTCTGGTATCTTTCGTCCAGAGGTTACTGCTCCTTTCGGCATTACAGACCCAGTCATTGCTTGGGGTCTTGGTGTAGATCGTCTCTATATGGTAAAACGTGGGATTAACGATATACGTGAGCTATTCACACAAAACTTGGAATGGCTCCGCACAGTACCCATGACTTAGAGGTGTTACAATTGGTTGCTTTTAAAATCTCTTATTATGATGTTATTGAATTACTCAATCTACCAGATGATACTACGATAGAGGAACTCGACAATCTATTTAGCTTTGCTAAATCTGAAATTGAAGAGCACGATTTAGCGGATGAAGGGTACATAAAAGTAGACTGTAAAACATCGAATCGGCCTGACCTCTGGGGAGTAGAAGGGCTTGTGAGAGAGGTTAGTGGTGCGATGGGATTGCACATAAATTTACCTGAGATTTCTGCTGAACCTAGTGGTTTTGTGATTGAAGTTGACCCTCGACTCAAAACTATACGTCCATACATTGCTTGTTCTATTATTAGGGGAGTGAAATTCTCCGATTTTCTAATTAAGCAATTGATCCAACTACAGGAAAAAGTTGATTTCTCATATGGACGTCGTCGTAGTCGTTCTTCAATAGGAATTTATAATGTTAACATGTTAGAAAGTCCAATTTTATATGAGCTCACTCCACGGACAACTTCGTTTTATCCTCTTGGATATACTAAAAAAATGACTCTTGATGAAATCTTAGCAAGACATGAAAAAGGCGTTGAATATTGTCACATTTTACCCAGTAAAGGTGATCTACCCATTCTTCGAGACGTTAATGGTGTGGTTCTTTCTATGCCTCCAATCATCAATAGTAATGATGTTGGACGTGTAAATGAGGAGACAACTGATGTGTTGGTGGAAGTGACTGGTACAAATCTTGAAGTTGTCAAAGTCGTCAATACATTGATTACTCAAGCAATAAGAGATCGTGGTGGTAAAGTATATAGCGTTGAAATTCATTATCCAGAGAATCATGGGGATGCGCCAACAACACTAGTTACTCCTGAAACTGAGCCTTTTGAAATAATAGTTAACTCAGAAAACATTAAAGGGTATTTAGGTCTTGATTTAACAGTAGAAAAAATCATCGAATTACTTAAGAAGAGAAGATTTGACGCTACAGAACAAAATGGGTTAATAAAAGTCAAATATCCTCCCTATCGGGTTGACTTACTTCATTGGGTCGATGTTGCAGAGGAGGTTGCTATAGCATATGGATACATGAATATTGAACCAGCTGGTTCAGAAGTTCCAACGATTGGAAATTTATCTTCCCGAACAATAAGTGAGAATTATGTCCGTGAGATCTTAAGTGGTTGTTCCTTACAAGAAGTCCTTAGTTTCAGTCTCACCGATCCTGAAAAACTATCTACTTTGATGGGGTATAAGAGTGATATTATTTCTTCTTTTGTCCAAGTCGCGAATCCGGTGAGTTCAACTTATTCAGTTATGAGGAATAGACTTTTCCCTGGTTTGCTTGATTTCCTCTCTCGGAATACACACAATGAATATCCACAATATCTTTTTGAAGTGGGAGAAGTTGTAAAACTAGAGAAAAATTCTGTAAAAACAATTTCTAAGACTGCAGTTATCATGGCTGGTACAGAAGTATCTTTTGAGCATTGTCACAGCATTCTCGAAACTTTAATACAGGGTCTTGGAGTAAGATATGAGTTAGAAGTCATAGAATCATCTGAATTCATATCAGGAAGAACTGCTAAAATTAAAGTTGATGGTAAAGAAGTAGGAATAATTGGGGAGATATCACCAACTTTACTTGAAAATTGGGAATTATTTGTACCTGCAGCTGCCTTTGAACTTGATTTATCATCAATATCAACCTTGAGTTTACCCCCTGTTGAAATTTGAGGTTTCAGCAAGAACCTCTTTTTATTATGCTTTTTCAGCTCTATGTGAGATTCTCCTGTACTAGTCCAAAAATCTATAATGATGTGATTAACTAAAAGTCACTTCAATTCCAAGATATACAAGCTTAAATAGGAGGAGTGGTAATAACACATGACTGTCTTTACTGTGATAAGAAATGGATGTGTATAAATTAGATGAGAAATTTAGAATTTGGCAAAATATCAAGTTTTACTTTCCATATAGCGAATTAACTACTCAACCCCAGTGGAGAGTAGCAATTCTCACTTGTATGGATTGTCGGATAATCACTAGTGTCTTTGGGATTGAGGAACCAGGGAACGCTATTATCATTCGAACTGCAGGTGCGTTATTAACTTTTGATAGTCTTCGTTCGTTACTTATCGCTATTTATGAGCTTAATGTGAATGTAATTGTGGTTGTTGGTCACACAGATTGTGGAGCAGAAATGACAAAGGAGTACATGACAAGATTACTCGCAAGGATATCGAAAAAGACTGGAATTTCAGGGGAAAAAGTTCTCAACCTCTTAAGCTCTTCTGATTCCGCTGATGCATTTCTAGGCTTTAATGACGTTGAAGTACAGATACATCAAACTGTGAAGACCATTCAGGAGCATCCACTTATTTCTCCAGCTGAAGTGGAAGTAGTAGGTTACATTTATGACGTTTCGAAGGGAAAACTATCAAAAATACAAAAAAAAGAACGCTAATAATCTTAACTAGTGTATTATCCGAAAATTGTTGCTTTAAGAGGAGTAACAACATCATTTCCAAAACTATGGGGTTGTTAATCATAGAATGATTTGTTTATGTTTTTCACGTTCCGAAGCTTCCCCATCTTTTTGATCCTGGAATTTAATCGTTATTCTTTTTCTTATACTGCCAAGATTTTTCTCCTTGCTTCTTCTTTTCTCTTAATCGTTTTTCTTCTCGGAGAATACGTTTAACTCCCTTACCTTTTCGGGGCATGTGGAAACCTCTATGAATTACAATTGTATTTGTTATTGATTTGTTATCCGATTTTGGCTTTATTAGTGAATGAGAAGCAACATCAAGCCTAATCATTCTTTTGGTTTTGCATTTACAATTTTCTCTTTCATCCGACGTTTTGTGTCCTTAATCTGTTCTACAACTTCTTTATTTATTTTTTGTTTCTTTAAACGTTGAGAAAAGCGATTTTTCTTCATTTCCATAAATATCCTCAATAGTAATACCTGAAAAAAGGCCTTTATAAGGATTCATTACTTAAAGAGATCATTTTCGCTCCACTCTCTCTCTTTCGAATTTAAATGATTCATACACTAATAAAGGTTGTATGTCATCACAAAGTCCTTCCTCTAAAAATCAACCAAAAAAATCTTCAGATGAAGATTTTACTTATCTAGAGAGAAAATATGGAAAAGAACCCAAAATTTCAGCCAAAGAATTAGCACAGACACGTTGGAATTGGCATTAATTTAAACGATTGATTATTTCTCCACAATCAGTCAATTGGGGTTTTTTTCTTTTTTCTCTGTGAATAACAACCTTAATTTTCAACTTTATTGTCCTAAATTCGCACGAAAATTCACAAAAATAAACCAAGAGGAAGGGACAGAGAAATATATATATTTAGAAAGAAAATTACCAAATACTACATGAATATTTTTGACAGAATGGATTTTCGTGAGTTGACAAAGAGTGTCATATGCTAAAGATTTTGCTGAATTTGGAGTAAATTACGCTCAAGAAAATGGAGTGGATTATGCAGAAGCTAGGTTAATTAATGGCCAACGAACCTTTCTTTTTCTCCGTAATGGCATGTTGGTTTCAGGATCTCAACGGCCATGGCTTGGTATTGGATTTCGTGTGTTGAAAAATGGAGGACTTGCGTTTATGTCAATAGATGAATTATCCAAGAACACAGTGAAGGACGCGATCAATCATGGAATCAAAATGGTGAAAGGTTCAAATCCCAAAGAGAAGATTGATTTCGGTGAACCAATTTCTAATGAAGCAAAATGGGCTGTAGCCACCAAACAAAGAGTAATAGACGTTGATACCGATACAATGCTTGAATTATTACAAGAAATGGATAAGAAAGCTGAAAATCATGGAATTAATACCCGTGCGAACTTTTTTGAGGCTCAAAGCAATGAAAAATATCTTGTCACCTCCGAAGGAACACGAATTGAGTCCGAATCGTCTATGCTAAAATTTTATGGAATCTTAACAGCGAAAGGATTGCTTGATTCTGAACAACGCTGGGTGGACTTGACTCGGAGTACAGGGTGGGAAGGTACAAAAACTTGGATTGATAAATATGATAACGATTGTGCCAGCCTAGCCAAAGTTGCAGCACAATCAAATAATAGAATAACAGGAAAGATAGATTTCGTTGTTGGTCCTGAAGTCGTGGGGATTATATGTCATGAGAATTGTGGTCATCCTAGTGAGGGAGACCGAATTAAGGGTCGCGAAGGGGCACAAGCAGGTGAATCCTTTTGGCGTGATCTAAAACTCAAAGAATCTCGTGTAGGTTCCGAACATGTAACTATTGCCGAAGATCCAACAATTCCAGGAACGGGAGGTTATTATGAATATGATGATGAAGGCGTTAAGGCTCGTGAAAGGATTCTAATCAAAGATGGAATGATAAATGAACCTCTACTTAATCGAGAATACGGTGTGAAATTTAAATTGGGATCTAACGGAGCAGCTCGATCCTCAGACTTCAATCGTGAGCCGATAATTCGTATGGCAAATACATATATGAAACCAGGAGATTTTACTTTGGAAGAATTGATCGAAGGGGTAAAGCACGGGATCTACATGCTTTCATTTACAGAATGGAATATAGATGATAGACGATATCAATCCAAATACGTTGGTTTTGAATGTTATGAAATCAAGAATGGAGAAGTGACTGAAACAATGGTACGTCGTCCTGTCATGGAGCTTACATCTAAAGGCTTGTTTTCTTCTATCGACGCAGTTTCCAAAGATTTAGTCTTTGATTTTCCTGGTATTTGTGGAAAGAGTGACCCAGCTCAGGGAGTACCTGTGTATGCGGGAGGTGGGTGTATTCGTATGCGGGATATCAAGCTTGGTTGAGGTGCGAAAGAATGTCAGAACAGATGGAAGGTTATGTTGAATTATCAATTGAAACTGGTCAGAAATTGAATGTTGATCTTATTATTGCACGGGGGATTTCAAATATAGAAAACCAGATAAGATTTTCTCAAAACAAGATCGATATTAATAAACAATGGGACTCAAAAAAGATAGAATTGGTTATAGTTGTTGATGAAAATCGTCTTTCTATCAGTGAATTTTCTCCAACTTCAGATAAAAATGTAAAGGAACGAGTAGAAGCAACTGTAAAATTCACTAAAAAGATGGGAGTAAGTCCTTTTTTCCAAGGAGTTGAAGAGAAGATCTCAAAATATCCTAAACAAGATTGGCTAGCAGATACCAAAATTCAAGATTATCGTGAAAAAGCTCCTGATGATGTAAATGCCTCTATCGATACCGCAATCTCCGCAGGTGGCGTTAGAATAGCAGGATCTTATCTCTTTGGAGATAAAACTATCTATTTGAAGAGTTCGGCGGGTCCTAGTGGGAGTTATGCTGGAACTTACTACAATTTTACAGTCAGGGCGTTTCAAGATGAACTAGATGCTTCTGGTCAAGGATTAGCTTGCGGACGAATTCCTTTTAACGCTGAACAGGAAATTCTTGCTGCTGGAGAACGAGCTGGCCATTTCTCTAAACTCCACAAGGGGGCAAAACAAGCTAAAAGGGGGAAATATGATATCATTATGAATCCAGCGGTTGCGGCAGATCTATTAGGAAGAATTCCAGCTATGGCGAATCCCCTTATGATCCTGATGGGAAGAAGCGCATTAGGGGATAAAATGGGAGAAAAATTAGGACCAGACTATGTTTCAGTAGAAGATAATGGTTTGCAGAAGGATGGATTAC
Source organism: Candidatus Heimdallarchaeota archaeon (assembly GCA_020353515.1). GTDB lineage: Archaea > Asgardarchaeota > Heimdallarchaeia > Hodarchaeales > Hodarchaeaceae > Hodarchaeum. The sequence goes on along the minus strand of CP070695.1, from coordinate 2,946,094 downwards.
GGTCTTCTCCTTTCGATATTGAAGGAACACCTCGTCAAAATACTCCTATTTTCAAAGATGGGGTGTTAATAAATTTTCTTCATAATACTACAACAGCTAAGATGGCGGGAGGAACTAGTACAGGTAATGGAGAGTTAATAAGATTTGGTATGGGGACAAAATTCTTAGGTCCTACTCCTACTAGTTTGGTGTTTAATAATGGAGATCATTCCTTTGAAGAACTACTAGAAGGATCGGGCCCTGCTGTTTTTGTAACATGCAACTGGTATACTCGTTTCACAAGTGTGATCTCAACCGAGTATAGCACAATTCCAAGAGACGCAGCATTTATCGTTGAAAATGGCGAACTAAGTCAGCCAATAAAGAACTTTCGTATTAGTGATAATCTATTACGGCAATTCACTAATATTGGAGCAATGGGAAACGATCGAGTGCAAGTTAAATGGTGGGAAATAATGCACCCCACATGGATTGGATCGGTTCGTGTAAAAGATTGTCGAATTACAACAGCAACCCAATAAAGATGAAGATTTCTCAACTTTTTCTTTTGGAAAAGCTTTATTTTAATGAAAATATATCCCACACAATCCGAAATCAATATATTCATGGAGAGGAATTTCAATTAGTCCTGTTTGCAGAAAATGTAAAAATTATGTGATGAAGTTTCCTTGTCCACACTGTGGCAGTGATGAATCTTTTCATGATCGGTCAGCCGATGATTTCAAACCAATTGTCCCCATAGAATTACAAGGTAATTTTGAAGAACCCCCTCCTCCTGCTACAACCCCCAGTTCTTCATCAACTTTTCAAAGCACAACTATTTCCAAAACATCCGAAACAAGTACCATCAAGTTCGGAGTTGTCTACACAAGATGTTGATTATAAGTTTGAAAGTACACCATCTAGTAAGGGATCAATGGGCAGCTTAGATTTCAGGACAGAATCACGTCTTGAAAATATTGAAAAAACTATCAAAAACATTGAAAATGAAGTTAGAACCTTTTCTTCAGATCTGGAGAATATCCCAAAAAGCCAAAAAGTAATTGAAAGTATCCTAACTAATATAAACAAGAAACTCTTGAAATTGCAGAAGGAGTAAACTCAATTCAGTTTGATGGTTATCTAGATTTGCAATATTTTGAAACTAACAGCCCCTCAAGCAATTGTTTTTCAACATTTTTCCTTGGGAGACATTCCGCAACTGCTTGACAATATTGCCAAAAACTAGTGTCTATTTTCCGTTTAGGAGCTAAAAGCAATTTCTCTAATTGGGTTTCAGCTCCTTCTTTCCAAGCAATTAATGAAAGATGCATGATATTAACCATATAAGTGTCATTTGGGTTAAAAGTCAATCGGTTTAGAGCGTTTGACACTCTCACTTTCGATCCTTTTTTTCGGATATATCCTCCCTTTACTAATGTATTAAATTCCACTCCACACGCTTGAGCCAGCTTTTGAGCTTCCCCAAATTCAACTATGGCTTCCTGAAAGGTCCAACGAAATGCGAGATAAAATTGAGATACATTATCAATCGTAATTTCTCCCCGATTATGCAATACTCTTTTAACAAGAAAATTAGTCGAAATTGAACGAATAAGAGTTAATTGATCTTGAAATGAAACAACTTCTCCCGAATAGCGTTCTATTTGGCGGTATCTACTCAAAATTTCCATAGCTGGTCCAATTGCAGAAATAAAAAAATCACCCCCACGAATTCCATCTTCCCAGAACCGATTTAATTGCTTTTGTATTTCAAGTTCCATCTCTTGACGGATTTCATGGAAATAACCAATTTCTTGTTGTGGATACTTTCGACAAACCAAATATATAGAGGAGGCAAGGGCTGCAGAGGTTTTCGCACGAAGACGAGTTTTCATTTCAGTATTAATCGGCCATGAAGCGGTTACAACAAATCCTGCAGAGGTCAATGATTTTAACATTGTTTCCCAGCCCTCCGATGATTTATGAGCATACACAATTAATGCGATACCATCTGCTTTTAAGACTCTATACATCTCTTGGAACGACAAACTAATCATTTCCTCAAAAAAAGCTTTAGGATCACTTTGTCTTCCTTTATTCGCAACAATCTCCTCTGATTTGGGGGTGAGAGGAGTTGCAAAAAGATTAGGAAACAAATCGCCTACTGCTCTCTTGAACCATACATAAAAAAAATCAGAGAGATCTGAATAAGGAACATTATCGTAATAGGGCGGATCAGTAAGAATCGCGTGGAAATATTCGGAAGAAAACGGAAGCTTTGTTGCAGAAGCCTGATACACAGATGATGTTGCACTAGATGCCCAACAATTATTTTCTAAGAACCTTCTTACCCAATCTAGCTGATGAAGCCAATCACCATTAGCACCAGAAAAAACATTTAATTCTGCATAATCCCAAGCCATAGGGAGCGCTGTTCGACCAAAAACGTGTTCGATCTTTTCACCATAGGCATTATACACAACTAGATTTGCATTTTTATCTACTAATCGCCCTAAAATAATTGCTAAATATGTGGTGATAATTGTTGAAAGCTTAATTGGATGAGGGACAATCTCAATTTCTTCCTGATACTCTTGTTTAATCACTTCAGAAATTTCCTTGATATGCTCTAAAAAGGAAATAATTGCCAGTAGCTGCCGAGAATTAAATAGATCCTTCCATTTCACCATCCCATATTGCCGAACACCAAAACCTAATGTTCCCATTGGTGGTAATTTTTCAGTGGGTAGCAGAGTATCTATGTTGCTCGTGAGGGATAATTTTTGACTAAGATATTCTTCTGCTTCAATAAAAGTTCGTATATCTTCCTCATTAGCTACACGATACCGCTTTATTGGCTTTTCTGGAGATCTTAGAATTACCACAGTCATTTTATGATACATTTTCCCCTGTTGTGCAAGTTCCTGAATCCTAGAGGCATTAGTTACTTGGTTACAAATTAAACATTTTGCTTTAGCTCGTGATATCGTACCGACAGAAGGATCAAAGTCAATATCTTGATTATGTAGAATCTGAAAAGAAATGGTCTTCAGCTGTTTATCTATAACCGGTTTATATGCAATTGAACGGGTTTTGGTCTTAGCCAACCAAAAGTGTTTGATTAACGGTAGATCTGCCTGACAAGCCGGATTAGGACATGGAATGGTCCTAGCCCAGAGATATCCAATTGGGATACTTCCATCAAGGTCATTTGGATAAAATCGGCCTATCTTTTGATTTACTTCTTTATGGATATGTATCGCCCACTTTTCTACCAAAGATGCGAGTTCGGGACTAGCAATCTTTTGGGGCCATTCTAATGTGGCTTTGCTAATCAGAACAGCTATTGGATTTAAATCACTAGCATAGGTTTCACAACCAAGTCTAAGGGCTTCAAGAGGGATTGAACCACCCCCGGAAAAGGGATCAAGTATTCGAGGTGGTTTTGTATCCCATTGGTTCTTAATTAATTGCTGACTCTGATGAATAACAGGACTAGAATTTGACTTTACTGTATTCCAAGGTGAAATCTCTTTAATTAAATTTATAATTTCTTTTTGCTTTTTTAAACCAGAAGGAAGATCAATTAAGGCAGCGAAAGTGGTTGCTCGTGAAGCAGCTAATGGCCGACGTGCCCACCATATATGTAATGTACTTGGATGTCCATGACGAACACTTTTTTCGTGAGTAGATGCTTTTGATACTTCTGCCAAAGGAAAATTCCATTCAATTACCCGTTTTTTCAAGCTTAAGCATCTCTACAAGTTGCTTCGTATCAACTTTTATAAAAAATCTGGGGGTTTAAACGATTCCCTCCCAAACAAGATATTTAGGGTTATGAGCTTAACTCATGTTAATACAAATCACTTCTTGAAAAAACGTCCTGTCGCGGCTTGAATGGCATCTATTCGAGTCAATAGTGTTCGGGTCTCTTGGATGAGAGCTTTTTCAAGATCTTTTTGCTGTTTAAGATATTTCTTACGATAATCTTTTAAGAACTCATCAGCAACACTTTCGTCCCACCCATATTCCTTTCGAACATCTCCATACAATTGATAGCCTAAGGTTGTCCGCTCAACCCATCGATCCAGATATTGATAATCTTGTGAAAAAATGAGGACTTGAGGTACTTTTTCACCACCATTTATCTTATCTACTAAGAAAGGATATCGATCCTTGTTGAAGATTTTAAGGTTGACATTTGGACTATGTTCTGCGATTCTGATGAAAACAGGGACATTGGTTTTGGAATCCCAACACCAAGTCGTCGCAAGAACCAAAAGATTGACTGGATAGTTTAAATCAATACGAAATTCTTCAGGAGAGAATTTTTTTTCTAGCCTTCGATAATATAAATTGAATCGTTCTTGTTCGTCTTCTGTTCCAGATTGTAAGAATTCATCAAAAGTGTCACCTGTCTGATAGAATTCTCCAGTTATTCGTTCTAGCACATATAGAGTCTCCTATAGGTGATCAAATCGTAGAATCAACCTTATTAATTTTTTTCTACTCTCCAAGAGCTTCTTTAACCTTCGCAAGTAATGCACTTTCAGGTACCGCTCCAACAACACTCCATTTAGGATATCTGAGAATTTCACCATCGTCATCCTCTTCAATCCAGTCATCATTGATGACAGTCTTTGGAACTCCTTGTACTTGATATTGCATAGACATCTCTTGGAATTCTGTCGCCTCAATCATGTCAGCAGTAATGTTTTCATTCAACATGGCAAATTTAAATGCATTTAACACTGCTCGGGGGCAATAAGGACAAGTGGGGGTCACAAAAACTTGTAAATGGACAGGTTGATCAATGTTTTCAATCTCTTCGATAATTTCAGGAGGGAGATCACTTTCTTTATCTGTACCAGCCATAATTATGGTCTCAATCAGACTACCAAATTCATATCCAGAAGGGATACCAAAAAATCTAATCAATCCTTTTCCTTTTCCTTCAATGGCTATCGCAGGATGTCTTGTGATCCGCCAATCCTGTGCTTTTTCGGAATTAATATCACATTCACAATGATCAAGTGTTATTTTATCAGATTGGTTGGAGATCTGTTCTGCCAAATCAAGGGTTTCATTACATAATAAACAATGATTTTTATTTGTAAACATGTGTAGTGTTACATCTGAGGTTAATCCATCAAACATCTGACGAACCTCGTTCAAAATTTTTTCTTCGATTCTTACTTTACCTTCGGACATTTAATATCCTCCAAAACTTCTTGATTTATCACTTTCTGTATTTATTTATAAATATTCCGTTCTTTGAATATTCCAAAACCTATATATATGCAATACCATATATACAATTTGACAAGGAAATGACCTCCGATCAAAGTATAAATACATTAGATGATGAAAATAAATCATTAAATCTTCAAGCGGATCTGTGTCAGTCTTTAACTCACCCTTTCAGATTGAAAATTCTTCAAATACTTCAAGATGGTGAAAAAAATGTTTCTGACATAAAAACACTAACGAAGAAGCCACAACCATATATCTCACAACATCTCAGGGTACTTAGAGATAAAGGTGCAGTAACAACACGTCGAGAAGCAAACGAGGTTTATTATTCCTTAGCAGATTCACGAATTCTAGAAATATGCGACCTAGTTGCGGATCTTATTTCAAAGAAACTGAAATCTCAAGAATGAAGTTAGTCAATACTCGCTATTCTAACAAAAAGTTTCTAAGTTATTTTATAAATATAAATTGATTTTTCCATTAGGAATGTTATCAAAGCGAAATTCTTTAATGGTTCAATAATAATGGAACAATAGATGACCCAAAGATATCAGTGAGAGTTCTCAGGGACAGAAGAATAATGACTCTCAGTAAAACCCTAAAAGAGAAAACAAAGCCTTACAAGATCCTTGTAGGGATGGTTTGGACAACATTTGACGATATTCAGGGAGGAATGCCAGTCGAATGGACTCCTAAAACATTATCGGACGAGTTATTATTTGGTATATCCTTAAGAGGGATGTCAGTCTTTTCGAGTCGGCCGAATCATATTTCTTACTCAAAGATGCCCGCAACGATCCCATTCCCCGAGCATGAGTTATTCTCTATTTGTACTGTACTTTATGAAACATCCGAGACAAATCGTGGCGGATTTAGCATCAATTTAGTGTCAATTCTAATTCCTCAGGTAGTAATGGAGATGGCTTGGATAGATTTAAGGCAAATCCAAGCAATTTTTTCTAAGTATTTTGAGTACTACGAGGGAGACCCAATTCATCATAAAAAGGCCTTAATAAAAGAAATAGCTCACGAAACAGACCTCATTCTTAAGCGGAAGCTAAAAGTGATCAATGAAGGCGAAAAAATTCGTGAACATCTTACAAAGTATTTAGATTCCTATCTTGTTTCGTCGTTAACCCTAGATGAACAAAAATTAATCCATACTCGGGTAATTACATTGATGAGATTATTAGATCGAGTACTCGAAGCAGGGGATAATGAACGAATCCAACGAGCTCTCGATAGAATGAACTTCATCCTAGAACAGGAACTCTCCGATGAATTAGTTGTTATGTATCAACACACCATCAGTGATTTAGTTCAACCTTAGAAACTTCAGAGTAGTTATCATTCTCCAACTTTATGATATGAATTGCGTTCAAAGGTAAAATGCACTTTGTCACTGTCATCAAATCTGAATACCACAGGCATTTTGACCCCAGTGGGGGTAAGAATGTAAAAATCTAACACCTCGTGGGCATCAGATGAAGGAAATAAAGGATAACTAGCGGTTGGAACTGGGGTTTCAAGATGGAGTACCCCTAATTTATTGACAATTTTTCCTTTACCAATCCCTTTGTAATTCTTGTAGTTCCCACACAGTTTGTTATAATGATTATCACGAAGAAAGAAAGGAACTTCTCTATCAGGATCTTTCCCTTGAAGTAATGCGAGAGCAGCATACACTTCATGCACAGGAAAGCCAGCAGTATTGCCAATTGCCGTGAACCCGAGTTTCAGTTCCTTAATAAAGCCAATGAGAGAAGTTCCACCTGTAATTCCTCCAGCATGTTGAATTAAAGTGTTACCGAAGAAATTATCACACATGGCCCACCCATACCCATACCCACTTTGATCACCAAATGCGGATAAAATGGAATGGATTTGTCCGACATGGTGCATTTTGGTCATTTCATTGATTTTATCTTCATCTAATAATTGATTTTCTCCAAATTGACCGCCATTCATCATCATCATGATATAATTTGCCATTTCGTTTACGGAACTAATCAATCCGCCTGGAGCGAAAATAAATTGATTGAAGGGGAATTCCGCTGGTGTAGGTGTAGGTTTCCCATTCTTCCCTGGAAGCATTTCATAAGGAACAGAGACATTGTCGTCTTTGGAAATACATGATTCTAAGAACCCAGATCGATTCATATCGAGAGGGTCAAGGATATGCTTTCTCACGTAATCTTCATATCGCATTCCACTGACTCGGGTAATAATGTGCCCAAGAGCAGTGTAACCACCGTTAAAATAGAAGAAATACTCCTGGGGCTTGAAGAGGATCTCGTCTTGGGCAAGGTTAAAATGGGTGTAGAAGTCTTCCCAACTGGAAAACGGAACAGAAGGAAATTTCAGATTAATGGGATAGTTTTGCCCGATGACTAGCTCTGCAGACCCGAGATTGGGGATGCCAGAGGTGTGGGTCATAAAATGATGGATGGTGATAGGGTAGTCTTTTAATCCAAGTTTAAAGGGAATGTATTTAGACACTGGGTCATGAATATCAAGTTTACCTTGAGAATACAACTGCATGATGGCAAGGCAAGTAAATGATTTGGTACAGGACCCAAAACCATTCAGGGTATCTGGAGTGAAGGGTAAGAATTTCTTCACGTTTCTAGAGCCAAAACCCCGAGAATAAATAACCTGATCGTCCAGAACAAGAGCGATCGCCATCCCTGGGACATCGTTTTTAGTCATAGCAGCAGAAACTCGGGGTTCAAACTTCTCTATGAAAGTGTCAATATCCAGCATAATAACTTAGTTGGAACTAGAAGGGTACTAATAAAGCTTTCTTCGAAACGAAGAAACCTAAAATTCTTACAAAACAAGCATTAAAAACTGTTGAAGAATAAAAAAAAGGGAAGAAAAAGGGAAAAGGGGGGGACTTAGATAGCTCGTTTGATAACGCCAGGGCCTTGTTCTTGATATTCTTTGCGGGAAACCCATAATCGCTGGAAGGTTTTTAAGGAGGAGAGAATTGATCCACCAATCCAGACGGAATATCGGCGCTCAGGAGGAGCCACGATACGGATCTCAACATTTTCGGGAACGAGTTCAGTGAGCTCTTTGTGAAGACGCTCTTTCAAGCCTGGGAACATGGTAGAGCCGCCAGAAAGAACAATGTTCTGATATAGTTCTTTACGGAGGTCAATATCACAGAGTTGTACAGCGTTGTAGATAGCTTCATCCAGAGGTGTTTCTTCTTTTCCAAGGGCACTTGGATTGAAGAATGCTTCAGGAGCCAAGAAACGTTCAGGTCCAATAGTGAGGGTTTCTCCGTCAGGGAGAGTGTATTGTTTCTCCATACCAGAGACTTTCTCGGCAAGCTTCAATTCCTTTTCAGGGTCAAGAGCGACATAACAAAGGCGTTCCTTAATATCACGAACAATCTCTTTCTCGGCAGAGGAGGTTAATGCACGACCACGAGTTCGAAGCAGTCGTCGGAGGTACTCAGTAATGTCACGACCAGCGATGTCAATACGACTAATCGCATGAGAGATAGCGAATCCTTCGTAAATAGGTACGATATGGATAACACCATCACCCGCGTCAATAACTAACCCTGTAGTCCGTCCAGAGGCATAAAGTGACAGAACCGCTTGCATAGATACATACATAGCGGGGACGTTAAACGTCTCAAAGAGAATTTCTGCCATCTTCTCCCGGTTGGTACTTGGATTCAAGGGAGCTTCGGTCAATAAAATAGGATGTTCACTTGGATTGACCCGAAGATCGTTATGGAAGGTGTAATGCCAAATCTTCTCCATTGCATCCCAATCGGTAACAATCCCATGGAGAATTGGATAGATAAGCTTGAGTACACCACGTAAGTTCATAGCTTCTTCGCCGACATAGTATTCCCGGACATAATGGTCCACATCAGACATGATAGACTGATATTTCGGATAACCAATTAAAGTGGGAAACACTGAACGGGGCTGGTCTTCACCTGCATAACCGTTCTTGCTTAACCCTGTCCCATTATCGATGACGAGGGGTTTTCCAGTAATTCCTTCTGCTACTGACATTTTTTTTCACTTCATTGATGTTGATAGTAGAAAAAGATCATTTTTAGGCTGATCATTTAAATACGTCTCAGTAACCGTTTCACTCAACGGAGACGTCTTTCATTTGCCTATGCAAGTACCACCATTCTCCGTTGGTATAAAAACCTTTGGTTTTGAAATTAGAATGTAATACCAACCCAGAGGTAGACGTACTGCAAGGAGGAAAACGGCGTCGAACCCGATAGAAATAGTCCCAAGGAGGAAAAGGTACTGCATGGGTAATATGGTTCGAAGAAATAAAAGCTAGACTTGCTTTAGATAAAACCCACCGTGAAGAAACATCAAAACGTCAAATCGTCTGAGGCATGTCGAGAAATCTGCTGGGATGGATGAATGGGGAGAAAGACGAACCATATGGCTGCTAAAATAAGATAAAAGAATTATAAAATGAAATCAATTAGATCTTGACCGATATTTACGGAATATACATATATATAGGGTATTAAAGAGAATTTTCTGACACGATTCTCAGGAGATAACAAGTAAGAATGACATAGATAAGTAGAATTTTTGTTCTGTTCTCCATTAGATAATTCATCAGTTTTTGCTTAAATATAGGTACGCACCTTCAGAAGTTTAAAATTACTTTTTACTCCGTCAATATTTTAAAGCTTCTTTAAAATTCCGTTTTCATATAGGAGATATCATGTTTTTTTAGTACAAAAACATTCTCTCTACACACTTACCACTTCTTTGTAAAACAACCAAAAAGTGTATTTATCTTCAAGTTTTATGGCTAAATCAATATGAAGAATCAATGGATCAATGAATTATCTGATTTAACGGAAGTTCTTCAACCGTGGGTTGATCTACTCTTACACTTACTCGTTATAATTGTGTTTTTAATCTTCATATGGTTGTGTGGAAAAATTGTTAAATCATTCGTTAATTACATGCCAAAAATTTCCGCGGATGCTAAAAATTCTATTAATCTGTTAATTAGTGTTGGTCAGATTTTTGTAGCTACCTTGGGGGTCTTCTCACTGTTAGGAGCTGATGAAGATTTCATTTTAGGTGTTTCTACTATCGTAGCAGCGGTTATTGGAATTGCTTCAGCCTCAGTTGCATCCAATGTTTTTGGAGGGCTGTATTTGATTATCACGAGACCATTTACTGTTGGGGATTTGATAAAGACAGAAGAAGCAATAGGGATTGTTGAAGAAATTGGTTTGAATTTTACAAAGATCATTCAAATTGATAGGACATCAGTAATAATACCCAATAGTCGTTTACTTAGCGCTTCTTTGTTGAATTATAGTACCCAATTACCCACTAATGATGATCGAAAAGGGATTATAAAAACTCTGGATTCCATCAACATTATACCTGTAGATTTCTACCATGATCGGTATACAAAATATAGGAGTCTTATCGAATTCCAATTAAGTGTCATAAATCCTCCTATTTCAATTGAGGATTTAAAGCAACGTCTAAACAGAATTTGTGAGAAATTTTCAACAGTATATGGTATTCAACCCAGTTATTATTTTGGAAAATATGATTTCCGCCAAAAAGTCTACTTGGTTATCACGGCGCCTGATGCTTACACGATTTTCAATTCGTGGCCATACCTAATGGAATCCATTGCTGAAACAGTGTTTGCTGAATTACAGGAGAGTAGAATGGATTGATTTTAGAGGAGATATCTCCATTTCAATTGGAATTTCGATTACTATTCCTAATTCTAGCTGTTATTGTTATCTTAATTATTCGTTGGGTATTACAACTCTTTATTTCAAGACCTATACGTAAAGCTGAAATAATTCCCTTAGATATCCTTAATACACTTAAAGTAATGTTAAATGTGGGGGCAGCTGGAGTAATTCTCTATCTTATCATGTTTCTTTTCGATCTATCCATGATGGAAATCATTGGAGTGTCAGCGTTTCTTGGGGCAATTATTTCGTTTGGATCTGTTCAAACCTTAAGTAATTTCATTGCTGGACTATACCTTATCTTCACCAATCCATTCGGTGTGGACGACTTTGTGTCTTTAGGAACAGAGATCCGAGGTCAAGTTGTTGAAATCTCTTTGAATTATACAAAAATTCGGACCATTAATGATATTTATCATTATATTCCTAATCAGAAGTTTTTGACAACAAATATGGTAATCTACAAACAAGAAGTAGAGCGTCGAATTGGTAGACGGGAAGCTCAAAATCTACATAAACAAACACGGATAGGAGTCCTAAAAACATTAGCTCTTGATTTAATTGAAGAAGAAGTTGTAAGATACACATTTATTTGGGGAGCTCCCATAGGTGATTTAAAAACCACTAAACAAAAGATCCAAGAAGTTTGTGATATTTATGCAGGATTATTTGGATATAAACCTGAATTCTTCCTCTATGACCTTGATTATCGAATGCAGTTCAAGTTCATCGTTACAACTCACAATTCAGAGATTCTGATTCAAAATATTCGAAAATTTCGGAATGACATCGTTTCACGTTTTCATTGATATTATGTAGTGCGGGACCACGACAATTTTTTGAGATTTTTAATCAGATATGCTATTAATTAGTACAAAAAAACTTCATTGAAGAAACATCGAAAGGTTCAAATACCTTTTAAACTGGATTATATCTTTAAATCTACTAGTTTCTGAGATGGTCATGTGAGAAAATTAAATATTTTCCTTTTTGTCATCCTCTTTGTTTCTTTTACTTTTATTCCTTTTTCCACACAGGTTCCTGAGCCTTTTAATAGTGTTGCTTTTTCTGAAAGTATTTTGCTGTCTGAAAAACTATCCTACTGGCCATACAGTCACCACGTAGAACCTACACTTGCAATTACAGCCAATGGAACCATGTTTGCAGGATGGAAAGATGCAGCCACACAAAGCGGTATTGGGAAACGTGTGAGTTTTACCCGATCCGTGAATAATGGCACTATATGGTCGGAACCATTCTTAATGCCGTTTCCTCCAGGATTGGAATGGAAAGCGGGGCAGAGTGATCCATGGTTGGCTTGGGATGAAGAGCATGAGACATTATACTACTCATACCTTGAATATGAAGACGATTATTTCATTAATCTTACCGGATTTTCTCAAATCACAGTAGCTAAAAGTATTGATTATGGAAAAACCTGGAATATTGTACCCGCAACCAATGGGACTGGTTTTGCAGACAAAGAAACCATGACCGTCAGTAAAGACGGTACAGTGTACGTAGTCTATGATGATGTTGATCTTTCCTCTCCTAATATTGACACCTATGTCCGTTTAACTCGTTCCACTGATTGTGGGGAGACTTTTGAGGAAATAAGTGTGATTACGGACTCAATCACTCGTCCAATCGCCCCATTTGCGCCTTATGTTATCACAGATAGTCATGGGTATGTTTATGTTGCCTGGATGCAATATACTGCTAATGATACTGAAGGATATCTTACTTGGGGTGATGTGTATCTTGCTTATTCCATGGATATGGGAGAGACCTTCTCTGAGCCAATTGACATCAATCTAGACAGTGAGAATTGTTTAGCTTCAGGTAGAATTGCAGGACGGGGAACGTTCCCAGTTATCCACTTTGATACCCATGATCGATTATACGCTCTTTGGGCTGGTAAATATGATACAGATTCCATCGCTTACTGGGATGTCTTCATCAAATATTCCGACGATTACGGACAAAACTGGAGCCCTCGGTATCGGGTGAATCCTCGCGATAATTGGGATCAATGGCATCCTGAAATGACTATCGATTCCTTCGGCCGTTGTCATATTGTGTATTATGATATGTATGAAACGTCAACTGAGTTTCGACCATATTATCGGATGATTGAATTTGGTGACAATCTGACTGCGGCCCCTATTTTTCATGATCCCATACCCATCTCGGGAAAATATACAGACAGCTATTTCCGTCGACCAGGGGAATATTTTTCTATCAAGCTTGATTCTGAAGAGAGGCCACATGTAGTATGGACCGAAGCAACTGGTACGGATCGGTGGGGATGGTTAGATATTTACTATGCCCATGGTTTATATGAATCTGAACTTCCAACACCTACAACGACTCCAGTTACTAGCATCACTCCTACTATCCCAACATCTGCCATTTCGAACACCACAAGAGAAGCCACTCCGTTAATTAGTTCCACTTCAACCTTCGATTCAACTGAAATTACCTCAGGTATGACATCAGCATTAGGTTTTTTGACTATTCTTTTGGTTTTATTTTGCTCTCTATTTCTAAAAAGAAGAACAAATTAGTTTTTTCCGTGTCCAAGTGAAGTAAAGCTTCTTAGATCAATTGGGATTACTCCTATGTTCACAGATATTGCCAGAAAAGACATGATTATAAAATCACAAAAAAAGATTTTTATCATATAGGTGAACCTGAAATGGCAAGAAGAAAATATTCTTTTGAGTTAGAGATTCATGAGAGTGGTTGTCCTTATCATAAGACTGGGGAGACGCTTTGGTACCCTGATGACAAGGCTAAACTTTGCTCATGGCTTTTAGATAGTGCAAATACAATGATTCGAGTCTTAGAGTATGATGGAAAACTCCCCTGGACATATGGGGGAACCCCATATAAGAAAGTGATTGATTCCAAGGGAGTCACTACGGAATTTGTCCGTTGCCCTGATCCTACCTCTGCTGGAGTTGTTCTTAAAATCACTCGGAGAAAGTTATCACCTAAAGATGTAAAAACTACTGTTCCCTAATTTATATTCTTAACGTTTATCCATCATAAGACTGAACTCATATTTTATAAAATTCATACTATGGTTTCAACGAAAATTTTACGTAAAATTTTCGGAATATCTTTAACATAAGCTGTATGAAATATCTCTCCTCTCGTTTCTTTTTGTAAAATATCAGCAACAAACTCGTTAACAGGTGGGAAAGTGATGATTTTCAATCCTTGGAGCTTCCATGCAATTACAGAGGGAATTTTACCAGTATTGACATCACAATCACTGAGTAAAATCGCTGTATAAGAGGATTGTTTTCTCTGTCCGAGTTCTTCAACACCCACTTTTAATCCTTGATAGATGTTGGTTAGTCCTCTTGGAATAAGATTAAAGATTTTTTCTACGGTGCTTTGAATCGACTCTTCAGCGTCAAAATGTTTTAGAATTGTCCCTTTTGTTCCAAAATGCACAATTCCTATATCCGTAGAGTCAAACAAATGAGCTATGGTAGCTGCTGCGGCTGCTGCCATCACAAGCTTTTTTCCTGACATTGAATAACTTGAATCAATAATGAGAAGAACAGAGTGTCCCTTCTTTTCTCGATGTAAGACTTGAATTGCATTAATTTTGTCAATAGGATTATCTACAATGTTTTCAATAGTTTTATCAATATCTAAATCAAGATAATTTTCTTTCTTTAATTTTTTAGAAATGTACTTCGGTTTTTTCCATTGTCTTCCTACTTGTTCAGAAGTGGTATTAATGATAAGTTGGGTTGCCCAATCAATGACTTTTTGTTTTGTTTCTGCTTGGAGCTCAAGCAAAACAGACCCCACCAATTCGATCTTGTCAATTTCAGCCTCTACTTCTGCAATAATTCTTTCTGGTGAGGAAATACTCTCCTCATCTATCCCCTCAGTATTTTCATCTAAATTAGAGAAGAGATGAATTTCTCCTATTTTTTTTTTCTGTTTTCTAGGCTCTCCCAATCTATCTCGAGCGTAAGATTTGACGACCGAATAATCTGAAGTAGTAGCTCCTCAATTATCTCCTCTGCAGTTCGTTCACTTGCTGGATCGAGCCAAATCTTACCTGAAAGAGCAGCAAACGCGCTGTCGCGCAGGATTTCAAAAGCTGATCTATGTTGACTTAATTGAATGAGAGTAGAAGCCATAGATACAAAATCAATTGCTCCCCTGACAGAAGCACCCTGCTTAATTTCTAGGTGTGTTCTGGTTGCTCTTGTAAGACGAACTGCTAGTTTTATAAGATCAACACTCTCGTTCTCACCCAATTCGTTCAGGACAATTTCTTGTTCTTCTAGTTCGTCTTGATAATCCATACTAATACGTATCAATCTATCAAATAAAGCTCGTGAGATTTTTCCAACACCCACCTCATCAAAAGGATTTTGGGCTAATATCACTCGGAAACTCTCTTTAGCTTTCAATAATCCCCAACGTGGAATAACTAATTCGTTCTCTTCAATTGCTCTAATCAATGTATTACTAGCATCAGAAGCCATTCGATTGAATTCATCAATGTACAACAATCCTCCCTTTTCCATTGCCAAGAATAATGGTCCTTTCCTAAAAAATTCTGGCTTATAACCTGCCTCTATTACCAAAGATGGATCAAACTGACCAATCAACTTGGAAGGGGTCAAATCCGCATTACCTTCCATGATATACATTGGTAATTCAGAGTTTTCAGAAATGAGTCTTAAAATGGTGGATTTTGAAGTTCCCGGTGCCCCTTCTAGTAAAATGTGTTTGCGTGCTTCTAAAGCAGCAACAATCAACTCTAGTTCCTTTGTTCTTCCAACAATTAATGGTGAAACTTTTGGGACTATCGAATCAAACACTTTTTGAATCACTTGAGATCATTTTTTTGTTCATATATTAAAAAGACTCCTTTAAGGCAAAAGCTTAGTGAAAACAATTTGAAACCTATCATTCTCTAAATAGAAAAAATGCTCTTGGTTATTTCAGGTAATTCAGCAGGATCATTATAATAATACTTATTTTTCGGTGTTGACTCCTTTAGCACACATGATTGAATAGTGTGGGCTCCTAGTTGACCAGCTAATTGTAAAACCTTCAGATTGTCATCAATGACAATAGCATGCAGTGGATTGACTTGAGTGTGAGTAAAGATTCTTCTATAAAATTCTAAACCTCCTTTCATTACACCAATGAGATCTGGTCCATATAAATTAGTGAAACAATCTACGATTCCTGAAGCCGTATAAAGAGTGAAACCTTCAGATTTTAATTTTTTAATGACTTCTACAATACATTCTATATCTGCCTGAATCTGAGGGATTATCCATTGTTCCACTTCCCGGCATATTCTATAATAATCATGTTTTAGCGGTCGTTCAATACCCACCGAATCAAACATAAAATTGATCCACAACTCGTCTTCGTAAGCTTGAAATTTTTCATAATCTTGATTGATACTGTGATCAATTACATTTCCAACTTTCTTCACAAGTAATTCGACAACACGATGATTTGCCTCTTTCCACTTATCGGGAAGCCCACCATACCGTGGTACAAAATATTCTGCAATGAGACTCTTCCACTGTTCTCCTCTTCTAAAATTATCATTCATCACTCCACCATCATCAAGAAAAAGAGAAAATATTTGCTCATCTGAAGAAATTAGTAACACCTCGGTCTTCATATTTAGAAATATCTGCTTTCATTTTCCTCTGTTCTAAAAAGGACTATCTTTCAGCATAATTTCTGGTGTAATGTTGTATTGCTTCGTCAATACCAGTTTTAAGAGCTTCAACTTCACTTTTAACTGAATATCGCATTTCATTAAAACAAATATCAAGAATTTCAGAAGCTTGCTTAATTCTTTCTTCAGGACTACTTCCTCCCCCTTTTTCAGTTTCTAGAATAGTCATTTCATGAGTTTCTTGCCACTTTCTCAATGCTTGCCATAAAAAACCTTTGATGACCATCTTTTTGAGGGTTATTTTTTCGGATATTATTGTTGCGAATTCATCAATAATTTTTTTCTGTACTTCATCCGTGATAATCTTTCTGTACTGATCTTCGGTCATATTTTGTCTCCTACAACAGTCTGAACGAGAATTTTACTATTGATAAAAATGTTACACGTTCTATTTTCGATTTTTTAGAGTTTAATAATTTAAAAATGATCCTAAAGTTTTAATCCTCTTATCATTGGTGAAATTTTATTAATTTCCGAATCATCATCGAAAAAGTGAAAAAATCAAAGAGTAAGAATTACTCTAGATAAATTGACAGTTCTAAGATGTTCTTGATGATTAGATCAGGATTTTCTTTTTTTAATGCGCTTTCATCAAATATTCCAGAGAGAACTGCAACAGTTTTCGCTCCACTTGCCTTTCCAGCCTTAATATCAAGAATAGAGTCCCCAACAACAGCACAATCATTTATTGAAACATTTAATCTCTTTGCTCCTTCAAGAAAGGAATCTGGATTTGGTTTAGGCCTCTTAACATCTAAAGCTGTTATAATTGTTTGAAAATATCTGTTTATTTTCAATCTTCTCAACTGATCTTCAATATCTGGTCTCTTTATGTATCGAAGAGTAACAAGAGCAAGTGGGAAGCTCTTAGAAAGATCATTCAAGAGTTTATTTACATCTGGTATGAGCTCAACTTCCCATAGACAGGCTTCATTCCAAGTTTGTAGCCACACATCCATAAAAGATGAATTATCCTTCCCCGAAATTGAAATTATACCGTCTAGTAATTTATCTCTTGAAACTCCTAGGTCTAACCTTCTAGCAATCTCCAATGAAATCTCTCTTACTTCATCTTTGGGTACGTTAAAATAGTTAAAGCGCTTCAGGGCATTATTAGTCGCTTTCATGTAAGCTCGTGTTGAATCTATTAGTACTCCATCGAAATCAATTAACAAACCTTTGATCTTCATTCAACCATCCATCATTAGTAGAAATGGAGTAGATTATTATATTTCTACCTGATATGAAAATATTCCTGTTCAAATCTCGCATTCAAAGATCAAAAACTGTTACAAAATACTATCAAAGATATTGAAGGGCTTTTAAAAATTTTCAGAGAAATCTATTGGATCATATTAATATGAGAACTCAATTAAACTCTAAAAGTTCTCCTGAATCTTCTGAGGAAGTTCAAGAGCTCAAAGAAAATGGTAGTTTCATACCTATCACCTTTACAGGTATATTATGGGTAATTGGTATTGTGTTAGGGATTTCTATAACCTTAATGATATTTTTTGTCTCTCTAGCATTTTGGTTTGTTACTAAAAATCCATTGTTCATCATCAGTACAGTAATCGGAGGCACCTTGTTTATTATCTGGGGGTATATAAACCTAAAAGACAAAGAACACATGCAAAGACAAATTGAAAAATAGTGCTTTATCTGTAAAGTTTTATTTAATGATAAAAAAGGGAAGGGAGAATGAAAATTCTCTAGATGAAATAATCAATAACAAGAATTATTCCACCAATTAGTACAATTAATCCGCCTAGTGTACCACCAACTAGACCAATAACTATGTAGATGATTCCCCAAAGAATTAAATCACTTTTATCTCTAGATGATAATTTTTGGTATCCAAAAATTGCAATGCAACCACAGACCACTGTGATTGCTGCAGAAATAATCCAAGCTCCAGTACCTAAAGCTTGCCCAGCAAGATTGATAGTAGTTAAATCTACCAAGTCAGCCATTGTTTCCACGAGTTCAGCGGCAATATTCGAAATGACAATAACGATAGCGAAAATTACCATTATTAATCCCCCAAGAACTCCTAAAATTCGTCCAATACCTTTTAAATCAGCCATAATAATCACAATTCAACGAATTATTTTTTGGAGTATTTAAACTTTTTAGCGAAAATGCAGAGCTTAATCTTTCCAGGTAAGTTCTTCTAAGGGCTTTTTTTCTGGCATTATTGGTTTTTTTCCAACTTTCCCAATTGGTAGGGCACAGATAAATTTATAGTGTTCCGGAATCCTGAAGAAATCTTTTACAATTCGCTCTGGGAAAAATGACGTCTGAAATGAGGAACCATAGCCCAAGGCGTGGGCTGCAAGCATTATGTTTTGTGCTGCTAGTGCGCCATCATATATTACTAAATCTGGATAAGTATTTGTATCAACAAATAGAAGTATTATTAGCGCCGCATTAAAAATATTATTTAATGCCTCTTTGGTATTTTTCTTTCTTAATTTTTTTTCCTCGTCAGGAATCGCTAATTCTTCTACAATTCGCGCTATATTTTTAGCTAATTTTTCTTTGAATTTTCCTTTTCTGTTTATCTTCTTCAATAAAAGGAATTTCCATGGTTGGATATTCCCTGCAGTTGGTGCATATCTCCCCATATTGAGAATTTTCTCCAAATCTCCTTTGGGGATTTTATCAGCGGAAAAATCACGTACAGATCTGCGAGTTTGAATCGCTTCGAAAATATCCATCTTTATCGTCTTTATTGTGACAAATTTACTTTTAAACGATATTATGTCTGCATTGTTTGGGGATATTGAACCCAAATCTCTAAAAATACAGATAAAAGAAGATTATTCTACTCACTCTAAGAATCTAAATTCAAAGATATTATCTCAGATGATTGACGAATGCATGTTCTGCTATTAGCTATGCCCAATACTGCCTTTTATTTTCATCATTTTGCTGTACTTCCTAATCTAGCACTTTGTTCTATAGCAGGTAATATTGGGGAAGAACATCATCTCAGTATTGCAGATTTAGTACTTCAACGGCGAAATGTTAGAGGTTTTCTTGAAAAAAGATTATTATGTGATCCTCCAGATTTGGTAGGACTCTCTTCAATGAGTTTTCAGAGTAAAACTGCGAGATCTATTGCAAGATTCATCAAAACCTTCAACCCTGAAATCAGGATAGCTCTTGGAGGTTATCATGCCTCAATGATACCTGAAGAAGTTGGGCGTTCATGGGGGAATGATATTGATTTTATTGTTAAAAGAGAAGGTGAACACACCTTTAAGGAGTTACTTCACGCTCTTGAAAACAATGAAACAGATTTACAACATATCAAAGGTCTATCTTACAGAAAAAATGGGGAATTTATCCACAACGCTTGGAGGCCTTTAACTGAGTTATCCTCATTAAACCTACCAAATCGTGATGTTCGATTATTAACGAAAGGTTTTCATATACTAGGAAAGAAAGCAGATGTGATTGAAACCTCTCGTGGATGTAAATATGAATGTAAGTTCTGTTCTATTAATAAGATGTATGGGCGGAGCTTTCGGGCATATAAAATAGAGCGAATCCTAACAGATATTGAGAATTGTAAAAAACAAGGAACTAAAGCAATCTTTTTTGCAGATGACAACATCAGTTTGAATTCTAGGCATTTTCGTAATCTATGTGAAGGGATTATAAAAAGAGGATTGACTGACATCCACTATACTACTCAAGCTCATGTTGGCAGCTTATATAGCAAACCTAAACTCTTAAAATTAGCCCTAGAAGCTAACTTCAAAGCATTTTTCTTAGGAATAGAAAACCCACACCAAGAAAAACTACAGACAATAGGTAAAAATGTATCAAATATGGCAAAAAAGGCTGAGGCTGTGGTGTCACAAATAAGAGGTCATGGAGCGATTGCAATGGGAGGATTGATTGTCGGAAATCCTGATGACAAAGTCGAAGATTTCTACAACGTTCTCCATTATACTAAACAAATAAAAGCTGATGCACCAGTCTTTTTTGTTCTGACTCCTTACCCAAACACCCAGATTCGAGAGATTTTGATTCAAAAAAAGCTGGTTACTAATCCATATGACTATAGCAACTACGATGCACTATCAGCCAATATCAAGACCTCGTACCTAACTACAGACGCGGTAGAAATCTTAACAGAGTACCTATATGACAATTTTAAAAGCCTAGATTGGATTTTTCATACGAATCTCCGCAGAGCTTACCCATGGTATTTTCTCAAACTACTTCGCAGACTTCTTCCTTTATCACTGATAAAAATTCATCATAAAATAAAACGGGAAAATTATAATTCTTTTTTAAAGAAAATGGTAATGATTAAGAAAGATTTCCGAAATCTCAAAAGGTAATCCAGATATCATGAGTCGTGATGTCTGAATTCAGTTCAAACTTTATCTAGTCTTCAGTAATGTTGAATTTATTGACTTTGAAGATAAATTCGCAAAAATCATCTCCCTTTTTTAGGCTCCTAGTAATTTTTTCTTCTGCATCAATTTTCATTGCTTCACACCAACCTAAATGCATTGCACTACAAGCACATTCATATTGGTCTGCGATACCTGCTTTCTTCACATTTTCATAAATAGTACAGTACTCCATTACTGCAAGAAGAGATGAGTCAGATTTCTGTTCAAAATGATATATGAATCTTGGCGCTGGGTAACATAATTCCATAATGGTATGAAAAATGGTTTGCATCTCTTTAATGGTATTTACCTGTGAAATTCCCAACGCATTCAGTAACCGGTACGTTATAACTTTACCCATTTGATGGCTAACATCTTGATTAAGTTTATTCCCCTTTTCAATTCCCAATTCTTGAAATGTTACGTATTGCCATCTTGCATCGTGTGACATCCAATTTTTACGTAGTATTTCAATTTGTTGATCATTTGATAAGGATGAAAGAAGATTAATTTCTGACATATCTTAATTACCTCTGATTTCCTTAAAATAAAGTTTATTTTTCAAAAAAAGGTATAGTTACGGAATTATAAAAAAACATAATCATGTTATTTCAAATGATTTGTTGAAAATATAAAAAAATATAAAAATTTATCAGAAGAGAGATTAGCTATCTTATCACTTCATTAAAAGCTCTGAAAAATATTATCTAGAGGCATGGAAAACTCTTTAATTCAATAGTGAGGTTATTTAATTGACAGAAGAAACAAAAAAAGGGAAGTATAGTTTTGATTTAAGTGATGGTTTTGGAAAGGAGGATATTAGGGCCATTTTTTCAGGAATTTGGGGTTTCATAGTAGGAATCCTTAAAATTATTTTTTGGCCTTATGTTTGGATTTCCCGTGTCATTGGACGGTCTATACGGTTCATTCGAGTTAAAGCTACTGACAATCCATTGAATCCTGATGAACGCGCTTTTATGGAAAGCATACCAGGTTTTTTCATAATCTCAGGGGTATTTTCTGGTGTCTTTCTAATCGCCATAGGTTATATCATCAATGAAAATTTGTTGAAACTTGGAGATTTTTTTAAGAATATTGACATTGGTTCCTTGTTAGATAGCTTATGGACTTTCTTCTTTGCGACGTATCCAGAATGGTCTATATTGGAAATTATTTTACGTATAATTGGATATGATGTGTATAATCCTGATGGTAGCTTACAATACGATCGTTTTGGTATCCTTGACATCATAGGTTTTATTTTCGATATAATAGCTGACATCATTCAAGACCCTTTGATGCTTTTTATAGGCATTGTAGCAGTTATGTTCGTTCTCGTAATCATATTTATTGTGATATCTGAAACTGGAATTGTAGTAAGTGTTGTTTCCATTTTCTCAAGAATTTTTAGAGTTCTACGGACTACTCCCCGAAAAGGCTTCAATACAATCAATAATGCCTATTTGCGTTTTAATCGTGTGATTAGCGGTTTTATAATAGGAGATTCAAGATTGGGAGATTACAGTGTTAGTTATCACAAAAAATTGCTCTTATATATCTATCTCCTTGGAATATTGACCTTCTTATCAGGATTAATAGTGATAATGTCTGGAAAGATTCCCGAGGAACAATTATATAGTTTTATTCTGTTAATTCTGTTCACCGTAGGGATAGGCGTTGGAGTCCTTGAAATGTTTATCATTGTCCGCTTTATGGATATCATTTCTCGAGGAAAATATTCAACAGAGAGAATAAAAGAACAGTCAAAAGCCTCCTAAAAAAACAAGAGATTCTTCATTGAGGAGTTTTCTTCTCTTCTCCTTTCTTTTTGTCTATCATGAGATTGATTTTATCCCCTCACAATTAGATTGAGGGATTAGAGTTTAAACAACAATAGCCTCTTGAAGTCATAATTTTTCTCTCCACAAAAAATAATTGATTCCTCTTTCATCCATACGATCCAAGAACAGATACTCTACAGAAAGCTTTCGAGTAAAAATAAAATTCAGAGAAGATGTATAAATAAAAAGAGTTAAGTATGCTCAGAAAAATTAGTCAAACCTATCATTAGGGAGACTCTTCTAGTGGCAAATGATGAGAATCTAGAGGAAAAAAAAGTGGAGGAGAAAGGATTAAACCGAATTATACTAATTCTAGGAATATTAAGTGTCTTATTTTTCATTGCTTCGGCGTATGGAGTTCAACGCACCATTCTATCAACATTTGCAGAAGATCGACTTGAATTTTCGAGATGGTTTACAAATTGGGCTTGGATATCTATTGCGTTTACTATCGCGGGGTTTGGATTGTTTAAAGCTATTGCTGGTCTTTTTACTGGAGTGTATACGCAGAGAATTGGTACAAAAATTATGATTCTCTTAGGTGCTGGGTGTTTTGTAGTCGGAGCTATTCCTCTTTTGTTCTCAGACGGAGACCCTTTGTTATTAGGGATTGGAAATTCAATCTTAGGTGCTGGTGAAGGACTTCTTTACGCAGGTGCTATGACTTATCTCTCTGATATAAGTACTGCCGCCCGACGTGCTCAATGGATGGGTGTTATGGAGCTAGCAGTCTATGGAGGTTATTCATTTGGAGCAGTGATGGCTGGCTGGATAACTATGATAACGGAAGCAGCTGAAGCATTTACGTTTTCAGCAATTGTTTCCTCCCTCGGATTAATTATAGCATTTATTGCTGTAAGGTCAACTGTCAAGTCGGGGACTCAAGAAGAACTAGAAAAGCTTCGTACTCCTATTGAAACCAAAACTACCCCCAAGTTTCGAAATCTCATTATAAGGCCAACTGTAATCTTGACCTGCCTTAATGGCCACATCAGTAAAATGGTAGATGGTATCATTGTACTGTTCCTCCCTCTAATGCTTAGTAGTACCATGTATGGTTATGAGTTTTCGATTAGAGAAACCGGATTAATCACAGGAGTTTTCACTTTATCTTGGGCACTCGTAATGCCTTTGGCGGGAAATATTAGCGATAAAATTGGTAGAAAGGTTCCAACTTCTCTAGGTTTGGTTGTGGAGGCAGTGGCAATTTTCGGTTTGCAGGCGGGAGATGCCCCCTTTCTAGTGTTATTCATTCTTTCAGCCTTAGGTGGGATTGGTGTAGGCCTTTATTATCCTGTATTACCTTCAATTTCAGTTGATATCGCTCCTGAAGACCAAAAACCAAAAGTTATTGGTTTCTATCGTGCAATCAAAGATCTAGGTTACTTCACTGGACCAATGGTAGCTTGTTTTATTGCCCAGCTTTGGTACAACTCAAATCAAGAACGATTAGATTTAGTATTACGTGTGCCTTTACACACGGCAGGTTTGTTGTTACTACTTGGCGCGATCAGTTTAGTCATAGTTCGAGAAACACGGCCGGGTTGGGCTCAGTTTCAAACAACTTTGGATCATGCTCAGCTTGTAGAAAAATCTGTTATCCATGCGACAAAGGGCTTGTTGGTTTATCTTGAGCAAGAAGCGATGGAAACAGCAAATTTTCAGGAAAGGTCGGCAAGATATTCCTTACGAGCAAAAGATCTAGAACTCCAAGCTGACAGTCAACTTGAGGAAATTGTTGTCCAGACTTATCGAAGTTTGTATAAAACACCTGATGCAAATAACTTCTTGCGAATCGCCAGACGTTTAGATCGGGTCGCAGGATTGACTTTAGGAGCATTATTTCGCATTCAAACGATCCCAATTGAGGAAGTACCTCCATTAATTCAAGAAAAGTTACATGATGCTGCAATTGCTTTGCGAGCATTAGTTAGAACAACAGTTGATGTTCTCCAAGTACTTGAAATCAAGTTAGACGCTGTTGCAGGGGTTTATCACACAGTTAGAGACCGTGAAACTGATCTCGACTTATTGTATCAAATAATGAATCAGCATCTTTTCATTTCTTCTCGAGAAATGCATTATGGGACATGGTACGCTATTAAAGATGTGATTAACATGATTGAGCAAGCTGCTGACTCTGCTGAAGATGCAGCAGAAGTGATCAATTTTCTTGCCATCAAGTATAAAACTTAAAGGTTTAATCACAGAAGTTAACCAAAATTTAACTTTTCTTGGTGTAAAAAGCAGTGGGATCATCTTTTGAGTTTGTCCTTCTAGATGCGGATTATGAGATCCAAATTCAAGAAGGAATTGAAAGACCTCTTCTTCGTCTCTGGGGTCGGTCTAACAGCAGGCGAGTTGAAGTTCGGGTCAGTGGTTATCTCCCCTATTTTTACGCAGAAGCTGGAGAGGATGCGATAGAGACAATATTAGCAAGGGGGAGTGATTACATTAAGAATTGGTTATTTCAGGCAACACCTTGTAAGAAACGCACTTATTTTGGAGGGTTCCCTCGGAGAGTAACAAAATTAATTGGAAATGTTCCGTATCGTGTTCCAGAGGTCAGAAACCTCATTCAACAAGCTGGAATCGAAGTTCATGAAGCTGATATTCCATTTACCCGTCGTTTTCTCATTGATAGAGGATTACGGGCATTGCATCGTATTACTGTAACAGGGACAATTCTCAAGCAAGAAGAAGATGCTTTAATAATAGAAGCTTTATACACAGATCTATCACAGAAACCTGAGGTGTTAGGTGATTATCAACCGTCACTTCTCGCCTTTGATATTGAGGTTGATTATAAAGAAGGAGAAACGATTCACGAACTATTACTCGAAAAGAAAAGAAGGATCACAGCTATCTCAATGGCTTGGGGGACGGTGGAAACTGATAACCCTGACTCCAAAGTAATTATTCTTGAAAATAATACTGACCAGGCAGAAATAACGTTATTAAATGAGTTTTTAAATACTATTAAGGTATTAAAACCAGATATTCTACTTTCATTTAATGGAACATTTTTTGACATCCCTTATCTGACTGCCCGATTATCAAGATATGGAAAATCCTTGGGTGAGCTAGCATTATTCAAGGGATTACAGAAAGAAATAATCAAATCAAAAATTCCTGTTGAAAGTTACCGTTTGAAAGGACGAGCGGTAGTAGACTTATTACCAAAGACATGGGGAATACACCCAATCAGCGGACAAAAAACATTAGATTCCGTGGCTGAGGAGGTTTTAGGAGAGACGAAAGTTAAACTGACAAAAAGTCTTGGAGAATTATGGCGGAATGGGATTCAAGGATCAGAAAACGATGCACAACTATTTTATGATTATTCTTTGAAAGATGCGATCCTTACATTTCGTTTAGCTACCGAGTTAGGAGTATCAAATTCCATAGAATTATGTCGATTATCTGGTTACCCGTTACCTGAAGGGATTCTTTCTACAAGTCGAAATATTGGGGAGCTTGAATTAATGAGAATCCTTTGTTCGAGAGACATACTTATTCCCTCAAAACCAAGTAAAGCTGAATTGAAAAGAAGGAATGAATTTTCTCGAAAATACCCCCATTTAGGAGGGTGGGTGTTGGATCCCAAAGTTGATGAGGCTTCATCAGTAGCGATCTTAGATTTCAGATCATTGTATCCGAATATCGTACGGACACATAATATTTCAGGTGAAACATTGATCCCCAATTCAGAATCATTCCCCTCTGATCAAAGGTTCAAAAAAGAGCTTCGTGGTGCGCTTGCCGAGTTAATGGATCGAATTCTTAAACAGCGATATCAGACACAAGAAGAAATAAGGAATACTAAAGACCAATCTAACGAAGCAAAGATCCAAAAACGCTTGGATATACTTGAAAAGAGACAGCGATCCTTAAAGTTGATGGCAAATTCTCTTTTGGGTGCATCAAATTATCCACGAGGAAGATTCTACCATCATATAATAGCGAATTCTATTACAGCTATAGCGCGCGAATTATTACGCGACAAGCTTGAACTTTGGACAAATGAGTTTTCAGAGGATCATCCTTACGATGTTTTTCTTCGATATGGTGATACTGATTCAATTTTCATCGAATTTGTGCTATCAAACCAAAGGTCTCATTTAACAAGATCTCAAGAAAGAAAACAACTTTTGAAAGTCATTGATGATTATCGATCATTTTTATCCGAGAAACTTCCAGAATTTCTAGAACTCCAACTTGAGGACATAGCTTCACGGATTATATTGAAAAAAGGGCGAAAAAAGGCATATGCATATGTTAGCATGTTAACCAACAGTATAATAATCCGAGGTTTTGAAGCTGTTAGGTCTGATTGGTCCCCCTTAGCTAGAAAAGCTCAGAGAGAGCTCCTTACGACACTCCTAACCGATAAATCGATTAATCGGAGAGAAAATGCTCGTAGAGTTATTTTTAACATTTGTCGAAACATTCTTAGAGGTCAGGTTTCACAATTATTACCAGATTTGACAATACGTGGACCATTACGGCGGTCACCCACCAAATATCGTTCTAAAACACCTTCAGTAGGCGCTTTTTTACATTATTGTAACGAAATGGGTTTGAATCCCGAAGTAGAATGGAAAAAGTGGGACGGATTTCCCTATATTATTGGTAAAGGCTCTCACAATGTACCTCAATACCTTAGGGCTTATCATCCAGATGTGTTTCGTAATGGACAGAAATTCATTGATCGGATGCATTACGTGAGGGAAATCCTGGGAGCTAGTAGCCGTTTTGGAATTCAGATAAGGGAGAGTGAAGCACAACAAGGTGCACTTATTATCCCATTAACCGTTTTTTTTAATTAATCAGATATCAAACCTAATTGGAGAATTTAAGACCTATTCTAAAAATTCGAACACTTAGCTAATTTCTGTTCTAATGCTTGGTATCTTATTGCAGTTGTTGTAATTATTTGATGAGGTCAATTCTTCACATAATTGAATAATTTGAGATGATTGCATGTTTAAAAGGATAGTTGGATTATTTCTTGTGTTTATTCTTTTTACAAACGTATATCAAACCCTAGGTATTCATAATGAAGGTTTGATAGAGAATAATGATATAAAAACTGCTTTTGATAATAATAATTCGATGTTTACGGTTGATCAAGAAGTTGAACCCATTGACTATGAGGTAAATTATCAATCTCGTGACTTTCAACCTAGTCCTTTATCTATTGATGAGCAGTCTAGTCCTGTTAAAACAAAAATTTCATCGTATTCAGATAGATTAGTTCTTAATATAGATCTTGAAAGCCAAATTACCACTCCAAATGAGCCTCTGGATTTTACAATCCAAGCAAAGCGAGGATTAAATCCAGCAGCAGGAGAAACTCTGACATGGGAAATCATTGAGGGAGAATATTGGGGATGGTACTATTATTATAGCTATGAACCTCGTTCAGAGCGTATTATTGATTCGGGGACGATTATTACAGACTCCAATGGTGAGTGGGCAGGATCATTCACAACTGAAACAAGTGGTCGCTATTCGATTATAGTTCGATCCGAATCTGAGTCTACTACAAGATATAGAGCATTTACTGTTGCAAGTATTGGTCTTTTTTGGCGAGTTCCCTATGAATATGTTCCAGGGATACCCCATGCTTCAATTGCATATGTCTTAAATACGAGTGATTTCTCCCCAATTCCTTTTGCTGACGTTGAGCTTGTTGTTGGTAGTTATTCGTACAATTATAATACTTCTCAATATGAGTATTCAAGTATTGATCCCTTAACATGGCAAACTGATGATCAGGGAGTTGTTGAAATAGAATTTACCCCTTCAGAAACACTTTCAAACGAATGGAGTATTTTAGCAAATCTCAGTGCGACATTCAATGGTGAATCTGTTTATGTTATCCGTGATTTATACCGTGGTGGTTATTCTTGGGATTGGAATGGAAATTATGAGACATTCACTCCTTATGAATTTATAATTACAACTGACAAACCAATCTATTTACCTACTGAAACTATCAATACACGAATATTAGTATGGAAAAATGATTATTACAAGGCATTAAAGGAACCAGTTGAAACAGAGGTGACTGTAAAATTCCTTTCGCCATCTCAACATATACTGTTTCAAAAAGTAATGTCAACTGATGAACATGGAATTATCTCTTATTCATTTTCTTTAGATCCTGATTCAGAGCTTGGAGAGTATTATATATATGTTGAAAAAGGAGATTCTGATGATTCGATTAAAATACGAGTTGATAAATATGAAAAACCAGCATTCCGAGTTTCTTTAAATCTAGACCAAGAGTATGTTGCTCCTGGGAATGTATTATCTGGAAATGTGACTGCAGAATATTATTTCGGCCGTCCTGTGTCAAATAGTCAAATTGAATTGTTAATCGGAGATTTTGAAGTTCTTTCAGGAATAACGGATAGCGATGGTTATTGGGAGTTTAGACAAAGATTACCTGAAGAAGACGAATTTGATGATGAGTCTTCTATTTCAATAAATGTTACAGTTACAGATACAGTGGGTCGTGAGGTACCAACGTCAGATAGTGTACAAATTACTGACTACATTTACGTCTGGTCTTATATCAACCCCTGGTTTCCACATGTAGATGAATCTATCACAGTTTATTTTGGTGCCTATCAAGTAATTAAAACTGGATCTTCTTCGTGGTGGTGGAATTGGGAACCAGTTACAAATGTCGATGTTGATATAACTCTTTATGGAGTAAGCGATTCAGGAGAAAATTCTTCACTAGCTACATTCAGTTCTTCTATTGATGATTACGGACGGGGTAGCTATGAATTCAACTTAACTCAATCAATGCTAGCTGATTTCATTCATTTTTGCTTGTTAATTGAAATCATTAGTAATGATGGTCGTAAGGGTTCAGATATAACCAGATTCAATGTTAATCGGAATTTGTTGAAAGTTTCTTTAGATTCTACAACATATGAACCTGAAGATGAGGTAAAACTGTCAGTTGAGATCCTAAACAGAGCATCAAACGAACTGATAGAAGGATCAGTCTTACTTCGAGTTTATGATCCAGATTTTGATTTACTAGTTGAAACAGAGGAAGATATTTCAGAATATGGGGATTCTTTATTCTTCAAACTCTCTTCTCTGGCTCCTAAGGGAAAATACAGGCTTTGGATCTATCTAGAGACTGAAGTAAGCTATGAGTGGGGTTCCAGGATAATGTATCGGTCGCCAACAACTCTTGAATTTTCCGTTGGTTCCCCTCAGGAAATTTCTTTGTCTTCCGACAAAGAAAAATATAGTATTGATGAAAGTATAACACTTCAGTGCAACTTTGATGGAAATACTAATACGCCAGTGATGGTTCAATTCGTCAAGAGAGGCATTGCTTCAACTGAGTTTATTGACATTGTATCACCTATCAATAGTTTTACTCTTAACATAGAGAATATCGGATTTCTAGCCCCCTATTTCTATGTTTATATTTATGCGATATTAGACGACGGAGCAATTCTAGATACTTATTTGAAGATAGAAGTTGATTCAACAATCCAAGTTGAAATCACCTCAGATCGTCCTGTTTATGAACCTGGTGATACTGCGAAAGTAACAATAAGAGTCTCAGATGTAAATGGCAATCCAATCTCTACTGTTCTAGCTATCTCTTTTGTTGACAGTTCAGTTTATGGAGTGGAGCCAGATCCCGAGTCTGAGAATGAACATTTTGCTGATTCAAGCTATTGGCCCTCAGTTTTCACTGTCACGTCATGGAAAAGCAGACAGGAACTCTGGTGGTTCTGGTGGTATGAGGATTATTATGTTCTTCAAGGCGGAATAAGTCGGTGGTATTTCTTTGATGTGCTTATGATGGAAGGCCCAGAAGAGAGGAGTTATGTGGAGGATGTGGGAGATCAGAAGAGTGATGTTTCACAGGAAGAACAGGAAAAAGAAGTTCGAGACAATTTACCAGAAAATGCCTTTTGGAACCCGTGTGTGATTGTAGATTCAGGATTATGGGAAATGGAAATAAATCTTCCAGATAATATCGGTGAATGGACCGTTAGGGTAGTAGCAACAACGGAAACTGGAGCTGGGGTATTAGAAAAAGGTACATTCAAAACATTCCTTCCGTTTTTTGTAGAAATCAACAAAGATCCATATGTATTCCAGGATGATGTCTTTGTTATTCGTGGAATTGTCTATAATTATTTAGATGAAATGGTAAATATTTCCCTTCTTCTTGACACAGAGGAAGGAGTTTTACTCTTAGGGTACAAGCAACAACACTTACTATTACCAAGTGGATTTCTTGGCTCCATCGGATGGGCATGTTTCGCCGAGGGTTCTGGTTTCTTCAATATTACACTATATGGGAGTACAACAGTTTCAAATGGCACAAAATTTAGCGACGCCATTCGTAAACCCTTAGATGTAATACCCAATGGAGTGAGTTTTGAAGCTCGAAATAGTGGTTTTGTCACTACTAATCCTTCATTTTCATATGAAAAGTATGAGGAGGCTGTGCAGGCCACAGAATTCTTACAATTAACACTTGGTTTTGGAACAGCAGCAATTTCCTCTTGGGAACGCCTAGTTGGCTACCCCTATGGTTGTGTTGAGCAAACAACCTCACGATTAATACCAAATGCCTTAGTTCTACAATACTTAGCTGAGATCGGTCAATTGGACAATGAAACTGAAGAAGAAATACACAATATGATAGTTTCTGGTCTATCACGACTTTATAGCTTCCAACACAGAGATGGAGGTTGGGGTTGGTGGCATGACGATGAATCAAAGGTCTTTATGACAAGTCTGGCAATTTACTGTCTCGGACTCATAAATGATGCTGGGATTTCTATCGATTCTGGTGTAATTGAGGATGGACTCAAGTATTTAGAACAACATCAGCATAGTGAAGGTTATTGGGAACCAGATTCCTGGCGGAATATTGATCAAACTTCCTTTACAGCACTCATTTTGAGATCAGTATTATCCTTTAAAGAGCTTACAGATTCTGATGCCATTACTGACGCAATTGAGTATATTGAATCCGCTTGGACCGATTCAGATAAACAGTCTACTTATCTTGTAGGGCTTTATTTGACTAGTGTACCTGGATCAGGTTATGGAACATCATCTTTCACAAGTGAGCTTTTAGATTTTCTAGTGGAAGAAACCAAATTTTCCTCCAAGGGTTCTTATTGGAGCTATGCTACTGAAGACAACTATTGGTGGAGAGCTTTAGGTGGAGATGTTGAAGTAACTGCATTAGCGATACATGCTCTAGTTGTAAATGATGCAGGTCCAAATATGCATGTAATACAAGGAGCATTGGAATGGCTTCTAGATAGACAGTCGTATTATGGATGGGGAAATACAGCAGATACTGCTGCTGCTATTTCCAGTCTTATTACAGTGAATCACGAATTGAGTGGTTCTGATGAAGACAGTTCAGTTGCTGTTTATGTAAATGATCTACTTCAAGGGAATTATAGTCTCTCAATTTCATCACAAGCCTCTGTGTACCTCAAACTATCCGATATCCTCGTCTCAGGTCCAAATCAAGTTGAATTCGTTAAGTATGGCAATGGTAATGTTTCCTTTTACTTCCAAGGATCCCAAGTTCTTCGGAGCTTACCCTCAATCGTGATTCCTGATAAAGTCGAAGCAACTCCTGGAGGTGATTTCAGTGTGGATCTCTCACTCTCACCACAATCATCAAACGTCTTTGCTTCAGAATTATCTATAGAGCCGATCAAAGGAGAAATTACTCCCCTAATCAATTTGAGCGATTCTATCTCTCTTCTTAATCGAAAAATAATCATTTCTTATGATTATAAAGCGCCTTCAAAAATAGGGACCTATCTTATTTCAGGTTTTGAAATTACTTATCGATTGTCTGATTTAAACAAGGAAGAAAAATCACCAGGTATTATTTCTCGTAGATATGGACCAATTGAACTTGAGGTGGTTGAAGAAGTAGAGGGCATTCTGTTTGTACCTACTCAAGATTCGAGTCCTCCAAGGTTCAGTGAAAACACAGACAAAATTCTTCAAGAAGGGTTAATTCTGGAAAGAGGATACTCTAAATCAACGTCATATCAAAAAGGAGACCTGGTTATTGTAACTTTATCTATTACAAACACAGAACAAGTAGAGAATTTCATCATGCTCGAGGATACCGTTCCTAGTGGTTTTGATCTTGATGTTAATACCATCGTCCATCCAGATGCCACCTATGAAATCACTTCATCTGGAGTAGCATTCTTCTTTCCAGAGCTAGCAATGGGAACAACTGAGGTTTCATATGGCATTATTGCGATGGATGTTCGTCAATCTCTGGTTCCACCTGCTCAACTCTCAAGCATGTATCACGATTGGGTAATTCACAGCACTTCAAAAGTTCTTGGAGCAACTCGAATTCCAATTGATCCTTCAACGGGATCCGTTATCAAAGATATGGAATTCCCTATAATCCAAAGCTTAAAACTGGAAGAAGGAGTTTATGACAATAGGGCAGTATTAAATGTAGAAGTTAATGCTGTAGATAATTGGGGAATATCAAGCGTCCGCGTTTTCGTTGAACAGGAATCATGGGGAATATACGAATGCGTGAAAACAGATGATACGTGGACTGTGAAGATTTCCAAGCTTCACGATGGTCAGAGTCGAGCGTTCGTTGAAGTAATAGATTTAGCGGGGAACACCAAGGTAGGTGATACAACCGAGAAGTATCTTGAGTTAGATTCCCTAGTAGTCCCAGTATTTCCTATTATCACACTGTTAATTGTTGCAATTGTGTCTGCAACTATTGCTAGTGTAGCTGTACGGAGAAAATCGGTATAGAGTTACTCTTTTTTCTTTTTTTTTCACACATGAATTAAAAGATTACGTGAGAAACTCTCTAAACACGAAAATTTGAAAAAAAACTAGGATATTACTCTTTGAACCTTAACACTATTAACACTATTGATCTTGCTCTGAAACCACGGATCGAATCTTTTTTAATTCTGTCAACATTTGTTTGCGAAGAATAGCGATTCCAGTGGCACGATCTTCTTCACGTCCACTAGTGGATCGTGACAATGGACTAATTGCAGGTGGGGTGGTAGGCTTAGATGGAAAAGATATCTTTGGGATTGTCGGTGGGGTAATCTTTCCTGTGGAAGTCGGGGTAGGTGAGGGTGCGACCTCTTTAGGTTCTGCTGGAGTTTCTGGAAATGAAAAACTGATTGTTGGACGAGTTTTTGGTTCAGCAGGAATACTGGGTGTAGTGGGTTTCGCGTCAGGTGTGGGTTCTGTAGGAATAATCGTGGAAGGAGTGATTGAAGGAGCTTCAGGGGTGATGGGCTTTGGAGTGGGAGTTTCAGCAATATCTATAGTGGGAGTGGGTGATATGGCCTCTAGTATAGGCTTTTTTGCGGTTACCGCAGGTGCTTCGGATCCAAATATTGTTTGCAACGAAGGAGTATCAGGAATTTCCAAATCTCGAATCTCTGAAAGGTTAAACTCCTGTGAAATTTTTTCCAATGTTGTAGAAGTGATATACCCCTCAAGGAGGCTTTCTTTGAGTATACGTTCAAAGCGAAGAATTGCAACTTGGAAAGCATATGAGACATGGGCATATTCTTCTAGTGGGAGCGACTTTAGTTTTAAAGATGTATTAAACTTGAAATCTCTTGTTGCTACCTTGGACTTCTTTTTAAAGAGTTTTACCACCGACTCGTCCGTC
Source organism: Candidatus Heimdallarchaeota archaeon (assembly GCA_020353515.1). Taxonomy (GTDB): domain Archaea; phylum Asgardarchaeota; class Heimdallarchaeia; order Hodarchaeales; family Hodarchaeaceae; genus Hodarchaeum. The sequence goes on along the minus strand of CP070695.1, from coordinate 2,911,413 downwards.
CTAAAATCTTTTGTTTTCCTTTTACTAAGTATCTAATAATACTTTTTTTTTATATTTTAAAAACTCATCCGAACATTATGTAATGTTACTACTATTCTTATAGCTTTTCAATATTATTTGATGAGAGTGTTTTGTAAGACGGGAGTGAAATGCTTAATATTACCGACAAAAAACGTTTTCTTTTTAGTAGAACCCTTTACCACTGAAATTCAATATATAAAACATTGATGACAGATGTATCTATAGAAATGCCAATATAATAGGATTTGTGGTTCGTATTAATAGACCTAAAAAAGTTCTTAATCACTTCTCAATTCTCTTCTATCCGTTTATAATGAATCTTTGAACTTGGGATGTAAATATAGTGACAAAGGCAAGAGTCATTCTGGTTGGTGTGGGAAATGCAGCTTCTGCACTTGTACAAGCATTAGAATATTATACCAAACATGAGACAACAGGACTAAAATACGAAACAATTGGGGGAATGCGAATTAGCGATATAGAAATTGCAGCTGCATTCGATGTTGTTGAGGGGAAAGTTGGAAAAGACATAACTGAAGCCATATTTGCAGAACCAAACGTTGCACCACGTTTTATTGACTATTCGACACCCTTAGGAGTAGAAGTAAAGAAAGGCCCCCCTCTTGATGGTATCTCTCCTTTGTTAGCCGAAACCATTCAGATAAGCTCAACACCAGATGTAGATCTAGTAAAAGAAATGAAAACTGCGAATGCTGATATGGTAATTTCATTACTGCCTTCAGGAGCAAAAGAGGCTACATATACTTATGCAGATGCATGTATTGAAGCAGATTTAGCATTTATTGAAGCAGCTCCAACACGAATCTGTTCTGACGATAAATGGGTAAGAAAATTCAAAAAAGCTAATTTACCAGTGGTGGGTGACGATTTACAATCTCAATTAGGAGGAACAAGAATCCATAAAGGATTACTAGAAATGTTAAACTCCTTCGGTGCACGAATTAGGAATACATATCAATTAGACGTCTCGGGTGGAAGTGAGGGGATGAATACTTTGTATACTGAACGGCGTATGGAAAAACGTCAGATTAAAACAGACAGTATTAAGAGGACACTCCCTTATCTTACTGATGAAGATATCGCTTCAGGAACCACTGATTATCTTGACTTTCTAGGAAATGATCGGACTGGTTATTTTTGGATTTATGGTGGGTATTTCTTGGATACTCCGTTTAAAATTGATCTCACAATTAAAACAGTAGATGGCCCAAATGCTGCAGGAACCCTCATAAACGTGATCCGTGCCACAAAGTTAGCTATGAACAAAGGGATTGATGGTCCCTTGATTTCCATATCCGCTTATGGGTTTAAATTCCCCCCTGTATATGTTAGCGAACAAGATTCAGTACAGAGGTTTGAGGAATTTATCGATGGGACACGATCGATTTAGAATTGAAGTTCGATTTACGATGCTCACAGATATGGTTAGTGTAAATGAAACGAGTCAGAATCTATGTTACTGGTAGAGTACAAGGAGTATTTTTTCGGGTATATACTCGAGACATGGCAAGACAGCTCGCGATCTGTGGTTATGTCAGAAATTTGCCAGATGGGAGAGTTGAAATCGTTGCTGAAGGTACCGAAGATTCATTAAGAAAAATTGCCACATGGGCAAAGAACGAAGGTTCTCCATATTCACGAATAGCTAGTACCAAGGAAGTATGGGAAGATATTGAGAAACCTCAGTTTTCAGACTTTCAAATAACTTATTAATAGAATGATTAATTAAAACCTGAATTCTCCCTTACTAAATTGAAATGGATATGTATAAAAGGTAGCTTTTTAGAAATCGCTTGGTGGTTTCGCTGGCACCCTCAGAAACGGTTGAAAGTTCTGAATATGACACCAAAGTTGTGTGTGATGGCCCCTGCAAACTTTGTAAACATGTGCGGGAGAAAGATGTTGCTACCCAAGGTCAAGATATCCTGTATTATTGTCGTAGTTGTCAGATAAAATATCTATGTGATGATGTTCTAGGTAGAGAACGAGGGAGCTCTGAATTTAATTGTGCATCATGTGGTTCCACTGTAGCAGAAATGACTGTTGAACGAGCTCAACAGTTAGGATTAACTTTTGGGTATCGAATGATTCGTACAGAAGAAAGTCAACGACCTGTTGATCAAATTCCTCGAACATGGTTTTATTCTCGGGGCGATATGATCCTTCCCAAGAATTTTGTAACCGATTTGATTGATTTCGAGGGCTTAGAAGCACAACACATCATTGATTTGATGTTTCATGCTGATCTCGACTACCAGCCTGAAGGTGGAGTAATTGATAAGAAATCGTTGTTGTGGGATATATTTGCCAAAAAAGCTAATATTATCCGATCAATTCATAATTCGTTAATTACTCGCTCAGAACATCGACGGGTTGATCTGGTTCTCCGTGCTTTAACAGATTCCAGCACATTTGGTTGTTCCTATCTGACTTCGATTGTTCCGGGACAAATCGCTGGGACTGTAGATTTAATTGGGATTGATGAGGAGACAGGGGGCGTAGTATGGATAGTTGTACAGGAAGAGAAAATTGATGAGGTCTTAATCAATTCGATCCTAAATGAAATCTTAAGTATTCCACCTTTGGAGTTCATGGGGGTTAAGAGAATTCTGCTTCTAACAAGAAAATGGATCTGGATGGCTGCGGAAATCTGTCGAAGACAAGGCCGTATTACTACACGATGGGAACGATTAAACATCGAACTCTGGGAGGAAGATCCTCTCTTTAATCATAGAAGATTATAACTATCTTCAATCAGGTAGATATCCAGATCTGTTAAAACACGATTATTGAAAAGGTTTATTAAACAGAACCTTGAAAAACGTTTAAATTGAATCTATCCTATTCTTTTGATAATAAAGGAATGAAATATTTCATATCAAAAACTAAAGATAACATTTAATAATAATAACAATACAAGTAAAATAACACAATAATACTTGGTCTTAGGGTATAAAAAATAGCTCTAGTCAAAGAAAAATAGAGGTTATGAAAAATATGAGCTTCCTAATGAAAATAGTTCTCGCGGGTGACGGTGCTGTCGGAAAGACCGCATTACGGGAACGCTATCTCGGTAAAGGATTCAGCAGTAATTATATGATGACTATCGGCGCAGATTTCGCATTGAAAGAAGCGACCATACGGGAAAAAAATATAAAATTCCAAATCTGGGATCTAGCAGGTCAACCACGTTTTGGAACTGTAAGAAGCGTTTATTATTATGGTTGTTTAGGTGCACTCCTCCTTTTCGATGTAACTCGTCCTGATACCTTCACAAATCTTGAAAGCTGGTTAGAGGAGATTTTTAAACATAATGGGAAGGGTATGATACCAATTGTCCTTCTTGGGAATAAAGTGGATCTTAGAGAACAATTTCCAAACCATATCACAGACAATCAAGCTGAGGAATTTGCGGAGAATTTATCAAAGAAGACCATGGAAAGTGGCTTTCCTGTCAAATTCATGCCTACGAGTGCTAAAACGGGACTGAATGTTTCTACAGCGTTTGATATGTTGGGAAGCGTCTATCTGGATTTTGTGGAAGCTCAACAACCGAAATAGGGCTATTTTCCATCCTCCTCGGAGGGAATGGATTAGAACGAAGATTGGGCCATATAGTCCATATACCATTGAAAGGAAAGATTATATTACTTTATTGGAAGAAATAGTCCTAAATTTCCTCTCTCCCAGTTCCAACTCCTTACTTACATCTTGATTTGGTCAATAGAAGAAATAATCGTAGCTCCTTGGAGACTAGGAATCGTAGATTCCCCCATTAACATCAAGACATATCTTTCTTTAGCGTATTTGGCATATCCTCGTGTGAGAAACGCAATAGTATCAAGCTCCGCCTCGTCCATGGCAAACCATATTGCTACGCGCTTCTTTGAAAAAAATCCTCCCTTTTCTGCCATTACATCGACTGGAGATGCTTCTGTTTCCACTGCACGGACATTTTCTTGGACTTTATATCCTGCTTCTCTGAACCGTGTATGTAATTCAGTTTTCAATATAGCTGCCTTAATCTCACCAGCATTACGTAAATACTTTTCACTTTCAAATTGTTGGCCCAATCGATTGAAAGCACCAGACAGTTTTCGATATACACGAAAAAGAACCTCATGAGGGGGTTTGTCAATCATTGTCTCTAATGTCTGTAATTGAGTCATTGCCATTAACAGGTGGCTTAATGCCTCTTGATCTTGTTGTTGGAGGATCTTTGTATCACCCAGACTCTCTTGAATCTCTCCTTCCAATAATATTTTCTCTTCTTGGGTTAGATCATCAGGGGGTTGACTCTGTAAAATATTATATGCATTATTGAGAAGTTCCGCAGCCTGTTCAGCTTTTTTCTCAATGATTAGAGTCTTTGCTTCGTTAAGGGCATGTTTAATATCCATCTTCCATTCCTTCAATCCTTAGGCTTTTTTTGGAGTTAAGCGGGGAGAATTAATCTTTCTAATTGATTTTATATAATTTGGACTGTACTAATTAATATCTTTTTATCTTAATATCTTTTTTTTGGTGGGATTTATGCTTCCAAGTAAATTATTACACTAAATTTTCTTAATAAGACTCTTTTGAAATACATAATTATGTTTTAGAACAACTTTATTGGCCTAATTTAGTGATATAATCCAACAAATAGGCTTTTAAAGTTAGAATTCCAATTTTATCATGAAATTAATGGCTTACAATACGGGAAATATGTGTTAGATAGGATTCAACGCTATCTTTCGGTTTCAACGATACCATGAGTATACGATCAGCATCTAAAGAGTAAAGAAGGATGATGTTGTCTTTACCAGTCACAGCAATACTCTGACTGTCCTGACCTAATACACGTGTAGGTAAACTGAGGGCAGAAGAGACCGCTGAAAGTTGTGCTGAATCAATATCTAGACTGGATAAGAGATCACTCAGAGGAATTCCCGCAGAAGAAAGTAATAAGATTGCACTTGCTTCTGGGATGGCCCTTTGGAGTTTTTCGATCAAGCTATCTTCGATCTCTAATGTTTTGACTATGGCGTCTATTTTGGCAGCAGCATCTCTCATTATTTCGATCAGATCATCAACAGGTGTTCGTGATTCAAAAGATGATTTGGGAAGAGAAATCGTAGTAATCAGAACAGTATTCGCCTTCCTTGTTGCTAAAATTATTGACCGTTCTTGAAAGACAATGTATTCTCTAACATTGTCATCTAGATTTGTTTCAAGAAATCCCTGCGAAATGGCTAGGGCACTCGAGATTGCAGCTGGAATGACAAACAACTCCTCCCCAGTTTCTTCCCCTCTGGTTCTACCTGTAATAGGAGACCCATCAATAGTTGACACTATACATTGTTGTACATTAGGATCTGCGAATAATTGGTCAAAAATTACTTCAATTTCGGGAATAGATTTCATACGCTCAATTTCCTTTAATTTCCTTGAATCTCTTTTGGTTTCCTAAAGAAGTATTCGCTCTCATGTGATTATTTGATATATCCTTCTAACAAACCAAAAGAAGTATTCTATCTGCCTTGTAACAGACAAAGGTGTATATAAGCTATTCGCTTAAAGGCTACCAACAATGCGTATTTTTTCTCGGTTTCCTCTCTCCATTCCTCCCTTTGTTAAAAATAAAAGACAGGCCAATAAACAACAGTAGGCCACGAACCTCGGTAACCATGGGTTTTCCAATCATCCCGATACCTCGCATGTTCCTTAGGATCCAATATCGCTGTGACCTCCTTTAAGATGGCGCCCATCCCATCAATCTGAAATTCAGTGAAAGTAGCAGTATAGTTAGTCTCTTCCATTGAAAACCAAGAGATGATTAGCTGGTGAAATCCCTCAAGATTCCACGCCTCGGCCTCAACCATTTCCCCGATGGGAAACGCGACCTGACGCTGCTGCTCATGCTCGAGGGAACCATCCTCTGCATAAAAGCGGTCGAAGATCGTGATCAGTGTGCTGACCCCACCATTTTTATTGGATCAAATCACCCTTATAAAGGTATCTAAACAGGAGGGGGGTGTCTTCTGAAGGATTATACCTCATTTAAGTCGGATTAGAAATTATTTTTATTTCAGGATCCCCCTTTCCCTTTCAAATCTTCCTTCCCTCCTTCTCCCTAAATGAAGAAATTTCTTTAGGAGC
>CP070695.1:2886638-2905130 GCA_020353515.1 Candidatus Heimdallarchaeota archaeon | reverse complement strand
CAGAGGAAGATTTCAAAGTTGAATTCACAATAAAATACTATGATAATGTAACGGACTCTGATTACTTTGATAAAGCATCAATTGGTAATCTCTGGAATTTACACTATCAAATTCCGATCGAAAAGCTCGAAAAATATCTTGAGACAACAGTGGTCATCGTTGTTAAAGCAATCGCCACAGTAGAATACAATTCCAGTGAAAACTTGCGACAATATGATATTATTTCACAAGTGACCTTCAACTTGACAGTAAAGGATTTAACTCCCCCCCGAGTGAAAAAGGAGTTAACGAGATACAAGCTTGATGATCCAAGTAATCCCACAGAAATTGCTTTTTACACTGGAATTCTTGAATATGGGTCTGACATTACCGATGTATCGATTTATTACTACTTTAGGGAGGCATCCAACGAAACTACCCAGTCTTTAGCAGGATTAGGATCATCTATTAGCCAAGAGGAGGCGGAACTATACCGAAAAGCAAGTATGGTTTATCATAATACCACTACGGACGGTGTTCCGATTTATAAGGTCACTGTTCCCTTTGATCATAATGGTACGAGTAGAGATATTTTGTACTATATTGTAACCACAGATAGCGCGGGAAATAGTGGTATTGCTTATGATATACTAGATGATCCTGATCGCATCAGTGAAACCCGCTTTAATTATATATCAGCAGGTATTGAACCCACATTTGTCCTGCTTATTGTTGGGATCACTATTTTCGTTGCAATCTTCGGTTCTGTTGTATATGTGAAATTCATTCGAAAACCCGAATTGGTTGGTCTTGACAAAGAATTAGTCCTTGATAAAATTGCAGATATCTCTGAAGCTGAAGTAATGGCATCACTTGATTCTCACACAATTGGGGTAGTGGTATCGTTTTTCGACCAACGACACGGGCCTATCCCAATTATAGTTATACCAGAAATTTTGAAAGATAACTTTTCAAAGCTGGTGGACCTTTCTGATCGATCTTTTAGTGGTACTGGCTTTTGTGATGACTTTGATACTGAGATCCCTTCTAGTTATGACTTTGTATTAGCCCGAGGTCTTCGTACTAGTGTACTGAGTTTTGGGTACGCGTTAGAACGGCCAACTGCTAGAGGAGGCCAAGAGAATCTTACTTGTAACATTTTAGTTCATCAAGAATTATTCCCATTAGTTGAATCTTTCAAAGAGGAGATTAAAGGGAAAATACACGCAATACACAAACTTATGGACAATGAGGATTCAGACAAGAACAAAATTCGTAGTAAAGTCTTTAAATTGAGACAATTAGTCTCGTCAATCGTGTTATCATATGAAAAGATTTATGGGACAACTGAACTAATTACAGAAGAAAATTAATGATTTATGGCGCTATAATAGATAAATTAACTAAGGGGAAGATCATTTGGAAAGAAATATGTCCAATGACGGATTAATTGAAAAAATCTTCTATGTAAAATTCACAATAGTACTAGATGATAGACGAGTAGATAATTGCGCCTTTATATCAGCATCTTCTGCTGCAGAAGCTTGGGATCTTACGGAAATACTGGCTTCATTTTGGAACATTGATGATGAAGGTCTAGGAACATCATTCAAGATTGAGAAAGTGTATAAACAGCCATGTTCAAAGAATTCAGGAATGATTTGGACAAAACAAACTCTAAAAAAGGTGTGGGAACGAGTCGGAAAAAAAAAAAGAATAAATTTTCAATACCTTATTATAAAATCAAAAGAACTCGACAATATAATACTAAGAATCACACATTAATATTAAATATGAAGAAACTTTCACTTCTCATGTCGAAGAGAGAAGAGACTAGTGTAATAGGTTTTTACAATTAGAAGATTTAAAAAAGGTTTAATTATGATTAGCATGATAACTTATAAACTGAACTCGATTGAATATTTAATTATTAAATAATTAATGGGATTAACATTTCTGTTAAGATGAAGAAAAATGTCCCAATTTGTCACAGAAGAAGTGGAAGATCAAGTTCGTGGTGCACGAATTGCGAAACATGTTGTCATGCGGTCAATTTTAAAAGAATATATGGAAGATGGAGAAGGTAAGAGTTTAGATGATCTTATGATGAGGATTTATCAATTATTTTATGATTCATCAATGGTCGACGCTCTATTCTCAGATATACAAGAGAGGGAAAAGCAAAAGCAAGAACTTCAAGAGATGGATCTTGAAGACATTGCTTTTATGGCTTTTGGGGAAGAAGTCGGAGAAACAAGTTCAGCAGAAACGGAGTTTGTTTCATTATTAGAAGCTGATGCTTCTACTTTTCAAAGTATGGTAGCTCTTTCTGAAACTATACCTTATGAAGAAGTCTACAATGTTATGAAGGAAGCCAATGTTGTAATAATAATTGATTTTTTTTCAGCACTTCAAGGTTCAACTTCTAGCCTTTGGGAAACAATTCTTGAATTTACAGATGTCGATAAAAAGGAAATTTTGGATGTATTTTCTCTATTTGCTGAAAAACAGATCGAAGAGTCAACACAAAAAGATGATCAATTTGGAAAAGATCTTGGCTCCTCTGTGCTTAATCTTGAAGTTGCTGATAAATCTTTCTCTATATTCATCTATACTCCTGCAAAATGGTTAGATAAAGGACAATTACACCGATTAAGTCTTGGCCTTATGATTCAAGATGAAAGGGCAAAATATGTCTCGGTTATGTCTACACATATTTCTAAAAAGCTCAATGAAATCACAGAGACAATCTTGGGAACTACAGGGGAAGATTTGTCAAATGTTCCATTTCGATTTGTAGATCTAACTGTACGAAAAACACTTAGATCTCAGGTTAAAGAAATTGCGGAATATATTGCTCGTTGTTCTCTAGCATTGGATCAGATTCAATCCTCTAGTACTGAAATATGATCGATTTGTAATATAAACTATTTTAAAAATGACAAGTAAAAAGTAGTCAATAGGGATGGCCATTGATGTCTTCAGATAACTTAACCTTAATATCAGAAATTCTTTCCAAAATTAATAAGCTCCTCTCAAAACCTGTTTGCGCACCTGAACTGACAAAGTTATCTAAGCTTATTCAGCAAAAATCTCAGTTAGAAGCAGAAGTTGATAAAGCTGGACGACTCGCTAAACGGGGATTAAAAAAGCAACAGGAAGAGTTACAGTCGGATTTAATGGGATCTGAGGAAGCTTGTTTGCAATGTATCTTTAATTCTTTGATAAAAGATCTAAAACCTCTCCTTGAAACTCAAATCCAAGCCCTATCAGCTGTTGCTCCCCAAGCTGCGAGTTTTTTAAGGAATCTGAGGTTTCCATTGACTTCAGAAATTGATACAATGTCATCTTTTCTTGAAGAAGTAGAGAAAGTTCAAGCTGAAACAACTATGCAAATAAGATCACTTTGCGAAGTAATTCTGAACGATAACCAATCTAAAATAGAAATGTATAAAGATCTCATCTCTCTCGACGCAAGTATATATCAACAAACAAAAATCCTAACAAAAGACACTCTCAATTCTCTTGCGATCTCTGATTTATTAAAATCGTATTCTACTCTTAAAAAAGAAGAGGAACTCATTAATCAACAACTTACTGTATCATCTGAAACTGTTCAAGAGAAATTACTGCAGTCAGCTCATGATTTAATTTATTCTATCCAAGAGGGAGCTAAAAGGAAAATCATTCCCGATATGGAGGAATACCATGGAATTAAAGAGATTATTAATCAGATTGAAATGGCAAAATCGATTGGTGAGCTGAATCAACTAAACTCTAAAATCTCACAATATACTACAAAATACAGAACAACGCTTAAATCAGAGATAACACGTGCAAGAACAACAACAAGAAATTTAATCGTCCAGATTCAAGGAATGTTCCCTGCACTCACAGACAAATGGATGGCTTCACCTCCTGAATTAGATCCAAAAGCTTCTATCACTGAATTAATGACCTATTTTGAAAAGATAAATAAATGGAAAAGCCAGATTCTCGGCGGGATAAAGAAATTTGCTTCTGTTGAAGAAATGAAGCAAGTCACAGAGGGAGCTCTTCAGGAGGGGGTTAGTATACCCAATACTTTATTAGCAAATGCAACTGAAAGTGCTAATCAGGTCCAAGAAGAAGTTAATATTGAAGAAGCAGTAAGAAAATTGAAACATTTTCAAACTTATTATAATGAGTTTCTTAATATTCTACGTGACAAGATTAGTGACAGTTTGAGCTTGGATTTCACTGATTCTGACTCCAGTGCATTGATATCACTCAAACCACCAAATGTTAATCTGCAATCTGACAGTCCTTCTGAGTTATTAAGTTATCTTCGAGCAGTCACTATTTGGAAACACAGGCTAGTTAATGTTTTACAGGAGACTAGACACGCCGTAAATGACACAATAATCAATGTTAACCAATTAGAAAGAAAGGGAATAAGCAGTTTTCCGCCTAATTTTCAAGCTGAACTTACATCTCTTTATGAGAAGATGGCTTCAGAATCCGAAGTACAAACTCTTTTACTGTACCGACGATCTTATGAACGATTATATAAACAATTTGTTACATTAACGGCCGCATTCATAAAGGACTTCTTAAAAGACGTTACAGTGCTACAGTTACTTGAATCAGATTCACAGATTCCCCGTCCTCCATTTGTTGAAGATGCTAGTGAGTTGGACCTATCTGAATTACTTAGTAGAATTGAAAAAGTAGAGGAATGGAAACGAGAAGTAATTTCATTTCTCAAAAATAAAATTGATTCTTTGACATTTCCAATGATACCTGGAGAGGTTCCAGTAGATTTGAGAAAAGAGAAAAACACTCTATTAACCCAATTAACTGGAACTGCGGCTAGTCGAAATTTCGTCTCCACAATTAGAGCTTATTTTGACTTCAAAAAAGTGATGTCTTCTTCTAAAAATCTGATGATCGAAGAAACCTTAAAACAGATTGATCTAATGGAAAGGACAAACCAATCATCCTTAAAATACTTCAACGAGGTAATTGGATCAGATCCTATTTTTGAAATTCCTAGAGATCTTGAAGCTTTGGATTACTCTGAGCTCTTAGAATTATGGTTCCGTTTATCCACATTTAACAATAAAAAAACAGAACTAGTCCAGCTAAAATGTCGGGAAATCTTGTCAAACTGGTTAAAACAGTACAAATCTCTGCCACCACATTATTCAGCTATTTTTAATCCTCTATTTCTGATACTTGATTCCGCCTTATCAGAATTAAACCTATCATTAGGCGCAGAAGAAGCGTTGTCAAAGTTTGAATTTTATCTTAGTAGCGCAACTAGTAAATCCCAAGAATGTCTTGAGAAATTAAAAGCTTTCTATTACAATAAGGTCACAGTTAGTCTTCCCCGAATCACAGAAGTAATGGGAGAGGTTTCCCCAGAAGTTCGTAAGGTCTATAGCTATTTAGAGAGCACAATTCCCAGAAAAGATCAAACTCTTGAATCTATCCATCGTTTGGTCATTGAAACCATCCATGATTACGAATATGTCTTATTAGCAAAACTTATGGAACTCCTAAGCATCTCAAGCAAAAACTTACTCATGCGGATTGCTGAACTTCAAGCTCTTGGAATTAGTCTCCAAAATTTAGTAGGAGAACAAATCGAAGTCTTTACACAGTTAGTTCAAGCAGATTCTTCTGATATGATGTCTATTGAAATGATTACTCAATCTTTTGTAGAACTGGATAAGATATTAAAAAATGAGGAGCTTCAGAAATCATTATTTAAAATAATTGAAGATAATAATGACATTGCTGGTAGGATATTTGATTTTGTTCAAGCATTAGGTTGGAAAAACGCTCAACATTTATTAATGCCTCAAGTTGTCGCAATTAAACAAGCAAAAGTAGCGATTCAATTTTGGTCCTTTGATCTCATCGCTAAGTCAACAGTTGAAGTAATACAAAGGTCAAAGGAACTCATTCAGGCTATTCGACAATTAGAACAGGAGAACTTTGATAGTTACTTATCTGAACTAGAAACTGATCCAAGATTACCATATTATCAGAGTATTCAAGAAGTTTTTCGATTTAAACTTGAAGAATGCTCAAAAGAGATTTTCTCACTCAATGAATTAAATGCTGCAAGAGAAAAAATTCAATCATCAGCTAATCTAATGGAAATTTATGATCTTTTAACAACAATCTCCAAATTAAAAACGCAATGGAAGCAAGATTGGTTACCAGTGATTTCAAAATGGCACAATGTTCTCTTTTTATTTATTAGTGATTATAAACCAACGACTAACAGTGATGAACAGATAACTTATATTGCAAATGCCAAACGAGAAATTGAGGAAGCATATAATCATCAACCGATGATTCAATATTTATCTTCAGCGGTAGAACTCTATGTAACAAATAGATAGGAGGATCCTATTGTGGTAAGTAGAGAAGCAGATGTATTCATAATTGGAGCAGGAGAATGTGGCTCAAATCTTGTAGGTTCCTACATCCAAAAAAGTAAGAAACAAACAGGAGCATCTCGTATCCGTGAATATCTTATAATAAACACTGATAAGACTGATCTTATGAAAACACGTACTGAGTATTCAATTCCTAACCAAAATACTCTGATGTATTCTGATGAAGAAATAGGTGTGGGAGGAAAATTTAAGGAAGGTTATGATCTTGTCATAAAAAATCAGGATCTTATTCTTAATCAATTAAAAGGACTTGGATATGAGGGGGTCTCTGGTTTTATCATTCTAACCAGTCTTGGAGGTGGTACTGGTTGTGGTGGAACCCCAGCACTAGTAGAACTTCTCCATAAGCAATTTTCAGAAGAACGACGAATTTTTATTTATGTATTTGGTGTTTTACCGTTTGAGAATCAATCATCAGAAGCAATAAACTCAATCTGGTCGTTATCAACCTTATTAAGAAATCAATTAGAACCAAACAAAGGGCCTAATTTGATCTTTTTATTATCAAATAAAACAATGTTAAAAAGGGTTATGGCTTGGAGGGAGGGGCGTGCAAGTGCATTACTAGACCAATCTTTAGGCATTGATTCTGCTGACTTAGCTTCAAGTGATGAGCAACAGCGAATGGAAACAGAGGTAGAATTTACTCAGTTGGTAAATCCGTTGGCTTTACAAACTATAGAGGCAATTCTTTCCCCAAGCATTCAGGAACCAGGCAAAAAAGTCATGCCAACTACAGATCTAGCTGATTATTCCCGAAGATTGGATCCAGTGGTGGTTCCTTGTTATTTCGAGGATATGTACTTTCTACCTAAATATGGTAGTATGGAAAAACAGATGGCTCTCGCAGCAAGATATGCTGTTAATCACTGTTCTTTAACTGATATTGAAACAAAACCCATGGCTGGTTCTGTTTATTCCATTTTTAGTGGACATAAGGATATAGCTAAGCTAGAATATTCAGCTCACTTAAAAAAGATTCTTGCACCTTACCTTGTAAAAGGCGGATCGATACAACCATCATTTGTGACTTATGATGATCCAAATATAGACCGGTCTTCTATTCTCTTACTCTTTGGTTTACCTCTTATTCCAGAACTACGTGATGTCTTCAATGACGCTACAAATTTAATAGCATATCATGACGACTCAAAATCAACGATTAAACGCGGTTGGTTTGAAAGATCGAAAGGAGTAAATCGGGAACAACTCCAAATTGCAATGGATGATATTTTGAATCTTTTTGGAAAATATATGACCACTACTGAAGATCACAAGTGAAAAATTTCACTTCCTTTACAGTATAAATTGTAAAAGAAAAGAATTGTTTTTCAGTCTTTTTCTAGAAGTTCTAGGTAACTCAAGAGTTTCTCTGACGTCTCATCTCTTGGTTCTTCTAAAACAGGTTTTTCTATAATTTTAGGTTGGATTTTTGTTGATTTAATTGGAAGTACTGCTTCTGGTGATTCAATTAGACTTCTTATAGCAGCATGGATAATACGACTTGCAAAATCAACGGCTCCTTCTGACTCAATTGGTATCTGCATTGCTTCTTTTAATAATCTTCGAATTTGAGGAACAGTAATGGAGTCTGCAACATTTACTTGGCCTATGGGAAAACCTCGCTGGACGAAACTTAATAATAGCCCTTTCTTAGCTTTTTCTACTAAAAAAGCTACCTTCTCACTGTCAGGGATGAGAATGTGATTTTCCTCAATTTTAATCTCCATAGGAATAATGAAACTTATGGTTTCAGTCAGATATCCCTCCTCTTTTCGGATTTTCTTGGTTTTTACCTCTGATGTGGAGCTTAAGTTCTCTTCACGAACTTGTTGGATTGCCTCACGAATTATCTTTGCAGCGAAATTCATAGAACCGATTCCATCTTCAAAAATACCCAATCCTGTCATATTCATCTCGTAAGCTAAAAGATAAAGGATCTCTTGACTTGTAATCTTAGTTGAAACTATTGAGCTTCCAATAAGTTCTCGTTGGCCAACAGGGCCTTGTAAATGGAATGTTAAACGAGCATTCAAACATTCTGGTTTAATAATCTCGACTTTAAAGCCCATTCCCTGAGTATCGGGTAAAGTAATAATTCCTTCAACACTTTCTGCTTCAACAGGGATGTCTAGTTTTGCAAAGTCAAGCGGGATTTTCTCCTTGATTTCTTTCTTCTTTTTTACCTTTTTCTTTGGAGTGAGATAGTTCTTTGCAATATCATCAATACTCATTTTAGGTTTTTCTGTTACTAATACAAGGCATTTAACTATATCTTTTTCTTGTAATTGTCCTTTCAAGAAAACATGAAATAATTCTAATAACTTTTCCCGATTTATTAGCTTATATTTCTCAAGTCCTTGTGATTTTTGAATAAAGGGTAAATATTTCAACATGACATCAGTTACAAGTGGTATTGGAATCCCTGATGTAACTGCCATTTCAAAAACATCGCCATACCCAGTATTAACGATCTCTACAGCTTCGTTTGCTTCTATTCGGAAAAAGTCCACCAAATGACTGATTTGGGGATTTATTTCTGTTATTTCGTGTTTCAATATTTCTTGAGCTTCAGATGCAATGGATTCTTCATCTACCGGCGTAGAATGCGGCTGGGTTTCTATTTGTGGAGAAGTGGGTGTTTCCTCCACCACTTTTGCTGAAGTTAAGATTGTTTCCGTAGTAGATTCTTCTGTTGCAGCATTTCCAAGAAATATGGCTTTTTGAGACATTTGGTTTGGGGAATGATATGCTGATGGAAACTCTTTTTTTACAGCTTGCTGCATCAAACCTTGTAACTTCTTCAAGATTACTTGATTGCCAGCTATTTTGGGAGCAGTAGGAGAAATTGGCTCGGGTTTTTGATCTATTTCAGCTTTAGGTGTTGAATCTCGTATTGTCATATCTTCTTCATGATGTTCTTCAATTGTACCTATTGTTTTAAAATCAACAAACTCACTTTCAGCTAATTGGGGAATAGTTAGTTCAAAAATGCGCCCGAAACTATTAATAACTGTTTCTGGTCTGTAAATTGTAGTTCGAAAAAATCTGAGTTTTTGGGAAGATTCTAGTTGAAATTGTTCCTTTAACTGTTCATGAATACTTTCATAATTAGGTGAGTCTCTTACTAAATCGTTTTTATGTAGAAAAACGAAGATTGTGGCTTCAGGAGAAAAAGTTGAGAGTTTTTCGAGACAAGATTGAAAATATTGAATTGCATTATTCCGAGAAGTTTTATTGGCCACATCAATTAGAAAAACAAAAGTTTTCACACTACTGAAGACAAATGGGCTAAATCCGCTTAAGAATCGTTTTAAGAATATCTTCTGTCCACCAAGGTCTACAATCGTGATTGGTGTATCATGGATCGTAAGTGACATCCTTTCATAATTGATTGTAGCCGAAAGACTATCAACATCTTCAGTCTGCTGTTTAAGAAAGAAAATTCTTTTTACGGCAGTCTTCCCAGCTTCACTTAAGCCAGCAATCAATATTTTATAACCCAATCGAGCCGTTATTTCAGATTCAGACACCCATTCAGACATTTGCAATTAAACCTAAAGTTATTGACCAACTAACTTGGCCAGTTTTTTTTTATGTTTAAGTTTTTTAATTTCCTGTATGTTATAAATAGTACTGAAAAACCTCTCATCATGTATGCAAAATACAGATAATCTTGATTAATGGACAATTCAAGTTTTAGCTATTACTAGTTCGACTTTATTTTTAAGTTAAAATAATATGGTGACCCATATTCAATAGATTTCGTAATCTGAGAAATCAACTCATGTTTCATCAGAGTTGAAAATGATACATGTAATGAGGGAGTTAATAATTCCAAAACAAGTTTTAAGAAAACTCTCTTTATTTAAACTTCATACTACTGTTCAGATAAATTTAAAAGAAATTTCATTATATCTCACCTAAAGAAAAGAAACTAGCAAGAGGTTGAAGTTATTGACAATAACACCTCCAGCGCAAAAAGTACTATTCATGGGACTTGGAGCGAGTGGTAAGAGTAGCATTAGGTCAGTAGTTTTCGAAGGAAAATCACCAGAGGATGTAAAAGATTATTCTGCGACAATAAATTACACGCGTTCAACAAAAAGCATCATTGATAGTGCATTCCAGATTTTTGATTGTGGTGGCCAAGAGAGTTTTATTTCTGTATTTGTCGGAGAACAGGCTGAATTCATATTTAGTGATGTTACAATTCTTGTTTGGGTAGTTGATGTTAGTAATTTTGATCAAGTCTCAACAAGTAAATTTTATTTTGATCACGCAGTAAATAGACTGGCAGAGTTTTCTCCTAGCGCCATTGTTTTTTGCTTATTTCATAAACTTGATCTTTTACTGCCTGATATGCGTGAGCAAGTTAGTGAAACCATGAAACAGTATTTTATTCCTGTCAAAGATATTAAAATTTATTATCGTAAAACTTCAATCTTTGATCAATCAATATACTTGGCTATTGGTGAAATGATACAAACATTAATACTCCAGAGTACAAAGGCAAAAACTGTATCTGATGCAATACAGGAATTCATCAAACAACATAGCGAGCTATCAGGAATCGCAATATATACTGATGATGGATTACCTGTATTTGAAGAGGGTGAATTAGTGGAAAGAATCATCCTTCCAGCTAATCTCTGGTTAACTAATTACGATAGAATTAAAACTGAGTTCGAGACTGAAGTTACCTTTAAAACGACTTTAGAAACAGATGATTATATGTTTGTCTTTCATAAAATTAAAGAGGAACTCCTTCTTACTGGAATTGCCAAGAAGGTCGCACCTCTTCATTATGTGCTTGTTAAAATGGAACAAATCGCCAATATCGTTCGAGGTCTTTTATAATTTTAAAAATGATATAATAACGAGGTTAAAAGATAAATTTTTACATATACTGCTTTGAAGAGACTATTCCACTTCTTTTATAAAAACAAGGGATCCATTCTTAATTTCGAAATCTTGAATTAATCCCGAGTTTATAGCACTCGCAATAAACTCTTCAATTAATTCCATTGTTATCCCGGTTTGGACCGATAATTCATACAGATTTAATGGAATTTTGCTATCAGTAGCTTGTATAATTTGAGTAACCAACTGCTGCCTTTTAGGTGTAAGATGAAAGTTAAAAAAGCTGTCAAGCTCCTCAAAGGTCAGCTCATTAGTAAATCGAAGTCTAATGGTAGTACCAATATCAAATTGAGTAATAAAACCAGTCTTAGCTAATAATTGTTGAACTGTAAGAGAATCAGAGATTATTTCTGTTTTATAGATCGTACCCTTTGGAATGTTTCTCTTATAATCGTTTACTAACTGTAATAATTCCATTTTTCTACTCGGATTAGAATGGCTTCTCAATAACACCTTAATTTGATTATTTGGCTTATCCACCAACATAATTGGCGCTTCTTTAGGAACAAATGCAAGATCTAAAAATGACTCAATTGAATTCATATCAGAGATATAATAACTCTCAATACCTACTTCAATGATTTGGATTCTCTTATCAATCTTTCTCATAATTTCCTCTTTTTTCAGATCAGTATCAGTTTTAATGTGGTAAATTTGAATTTCTCGCCTAATCATGCGCTTGATAAGTCCAATATATTTCATTAGGGCAGAAGATCTTGTTATTATCCAGAATACTATTATTCGTCCAAAACGAGCAATCCTAGAGTCATCTGTTTTCTCTGCTTTCAGCATAAAAATAAAACTTAAACATAAAAAAGGTTCTTTGGGTGTTGGTATAAGCCCGTATGAACGTATTTCCCCATGTTCTAGTGGAACATCAGAGCCTATTGCTGGTAATGCCTTTAAAACCATATTAAATGCTTCACTTTCGTTTAACGGGGAAGAATTATATACATTAACAGGACCATTATCTTCAAAAACTGAAATAATTAAACCATCTGTTATTGTGCTTCCACTAGACGTATTTTCCTTACTCATGGCTTAAACCTACATTTCTTAAAACTCTGATTCATATTTTTTTTATATCTGAGGCTGAAATAATAAGTAATCTGCTTAGCCACAAATCTACTTATTGAAACTTAAAAAGCCATTCTCGATTTTCCCATTTTTAACAAGACCAACATCTATTAAACCAAAAATTAAATCTTTTACCATTGCTTCACAAATTCCTGTTTGAACTGCAGCCTCCTCAAGGTTTAATGGAGATTTCTTCTCATATGAAAGGACAATCAATTTTGCCAATGATTGTCTTTTCTGAGTAAAGAGAGAATTTAAACATTCATCAACTTCATCGTAGGAGAGTTGAGAGGTAAATCGGATTCGATATTGAAAGCCTGTTTCGGTTTGAGAGATCAACCCAATTTTAGAAAGCATTCTTTGAACAGTTAACTCATCTGATATAATTTCTACTTTGTAGAGGGATCCTTTGGGCAGTTTCCCCGCGAAATTCTTAGTAAGATGTAGCATATTAAGTTTAAGTGAAGGTGTAACTTCTTCTCGTAATAAAACATTTATCTGCTTATTTGGGTTATCGACCAACATAATTGGAGCGTTTGTAGGAAGAAGAGCGAGTTCTAAAAAAGGTTCAAACGTCCCCCTATCTGTTAAATAAAACGACTCAATACCAGTCTCTATAATCTGCAATTTCTCATCAATTTTTTTCAATACTTCCTTATTATTAAGATCAATATCTGTACGTATCTTATATGACCGAATTGTTCTCCGTAACAATTGCTTTAGAACACCAACATATTTTACTGTTGAGCTAGATCGCGTTATGACCCAAAAAACTACTATTCTACCAAACTGAGTAATACGAACATCTTCAGAATCCACTGCTTTTAAAGAAAAAATGAATCCAATTGTTAAGAAGGGATCCCGAGGTGTTGGTATTGGTCCATAAGAACGAATCTCTCCAAATTGGGGAATATCTGAACTTAGTGCAGTTAAAGATTTAATAGCAAGATTGAAAGCCTCTTCCTCAGATAATGGAGAAGAATTATAGATGTTCTGAGGACCATAATCCTCAAAAATGGTTATAATCAACCCCTCAGTCGCACTAGTGCCTTTTTTTGTATCATTCCTTGGCATTTCAAAAGCATCTCTTAATTAATAGTAAGTATTAATCAGTAGCTTTGTCATAACAATAGCTATTGATAAAATTATCTACGAATTTCGATTTATTCCCAAGGCTTGTTGCATCAGTTGATTCACTCGTTTAATCATATCAGTCGGATCTTGTAACGATCCTTCAGCTAATTCTTGATTTTCTAACAACTGGAAAGCACATATTTGAATAAGAGGAGACTCTGGGTCTTTTTCAAATAAAGAATTTAAATTAATTATTAGAGAATGGTCTGGATTGATTTCCATGATCTTCTTTTGAGGAACATAGTTTTCATCCATATACTTTAAGACTCGAGTGAATGCTGTAGTGCCTGAAGGATTCACAAGACGACAAGGACTATCTGTTAAAAAATCAGTATATTTTATATCAATAATTCGATCTTCTAGTATTTCTTTTAAGTGGGTTAGGAATGGATCCTTCTCTGGTTCTTCTTTCTCTTCCTTTGTTTCTTCTTCCTCTTTATCCTCATCCTTAAAGGGTTCCGCTTCTGCTTGGTCAATAGCTTTGAATTTCTTACCTTGAAATTCAGTTACATGCATAACGACGAAACTATCTATAGGTTCTGAGAAAAGAATTACTTCTTGATCTACTTTTCTATAGTGTTCTAAATGAGGACTGCGTTTTAGAATCGGGAGACTTTCACCTAGAAGAAAAAGGATCTCTTCCTGCACATCCGGCATTTGTTCAACGTATTTGGTTAAGGCAATAAGTTGATCTTCTGATTTTGAGGTTCTTACCCTAAGCTGATTTAGAAGCTTTTTACGTCGTTTCTCATCTTGAGAAATGCCTTCTTTAATGAACACCCCAAATTGTTCCCACCATTCTAAATATTTATCCTCATCAATTTTCTCAAGCTCATCAAGTATTCTGCCAGTAATAACTTTTGATATCCGACGTATAGTTCGATCTACCTGAATCACTTCTCTGGATACATTGAGTGGAAGGTCCTCACTATCGACCACGCCAAAAACGAATCGAAGGTATTCAGGCAGAAGATCCTTCGCTTTTTCTTGAACTAAGATTTTCTTACTGTATAAACGGAGACCATAATCTTGATACATAGATGTCATCATCATTCGACTGCGTTGTTTGGGTAAAAACAGCAGTGCGCGAAATTGGATTGGAGCATCAACGTTTAGTTGAATCCGATGGAAAGGTTCCGTCCAATCTAAACTCACTTGACGATAAAACTCGTTAAATTCTTCATCAGTAACTTCATCAGATTGGTACCAAATAGGAACTTGACGATTCACAATTTGGTCATCATCTGCAATACGAATGGGAAAACCTACAAAATCACTGTACTTTTTGACAATGGATTCCAGTTTAAACCTATTAGCAAACTCCTTGGTATCATCCTTTAGATAAAGAATAACTTCAGTTCCCCTGTCAGCTTTGTCAACATAGGCGACTGAAAACTTACCTGATCCGTCGGATCGCCATTCTACTCCTCGAGAATCTTCTGGATACGAACGAGAACGGACAACAACCTCCTTTGCCACAATGAAGGAACTGTAGAATCCAACACCAAATTGACCAATTAAGTTAATTGCATCAGGGGACTCTTCTAATTGCTGTAAAAATTCTAGAGTTCCACTTTGAGCAATAGTACCAAGGTTGGTCTTGATCTCCTGATAGGACATTCCAACGCCTGTATCCGAAATTGTTAAGGTATTTTCATTCTCATCGAATGTAATTTTAATTCCAAGTTCAATATCAGGATCAAGGATAGAATCTTTCGTTTCAAATTGTACGATTCGCATCCGATGTAAAGCATCAGCAGAATTGGAAATTAATTCCCTAAGGAAAATTTCTCGGTTTTTATATAAACGATTTATCAGAATGTCTAGCACTCGTTGAATCTCAGCTTGAAACTTAAACGTTCTTCCTTTAGAATCCTTTTTAGAGCTGTTTAGAGGCATATCTCATACAATCCTGGAGGATAATAAATCAAGAAATTATTTTAAGACCATTTATTATTTCTCATGAAATATTCTAATTTTTTCTCTTCTTTATGCCTCATATGAACTTTTAAAAATGTAAAATGGAATGAAAATAATAGTGCCTTTGAAAAAATCACTATAATGTTCTCATTCATATTGTAATCAACTATCTAATTGACAAATAAAAAGTATCTTAAGCTTTTACATCCAGTATAATGAAATTCTACAACTTTCTATGAGTCTTTTTCTTAATAAATACAAAAATATTAAACAGAAACATTGTTTAATCCTTCATTGCCTATAAACACTAATTAGATATTTATTTTCATCTACAAAATGAGATCCAATATGTAAAATAGACGTGAAAAGTCCCTTGATCAAAATCAAGAAAACAGAAACAAAAAAACTCAAAGAATTTGACTTCCCAGCACCAATGTATTTTATTGTCAAATTTTTTCATACTTTCTCTCCTCTTGCGAATATCGTTCATACTGTTGAATCATACCAACTGAAGAAAAGAATGGAAAAGACCATTATCGATCGACCGATATATGTAACGGGATTGGCAAGAGCAGGAACTACAATTACTCTTGAAATGCTCAATAAACATCCTGACGTGGCTGCACATAGATATTTACATATGGTTTTACCATATTCACCACATTGGACTCAAAATATTGCAGATTATACTCCTATAATGAAATCACCAGTAGAAAGGCTCCATAAAGATAGAATAGCAGTCACTCGAGATAGTCCTGAGGCTGTTGAGGAAATATTCTGGCAGAGATTCTTTAAGAATACCCATGATGAAACTAAATCTAATATCTTGGACACAACAACTCAAAATCCACAATTCGAAAGATTTTATTCTGACCATCTGAAAAAGCTATTGATTAATCGAAACGCCTCTCGTTATATAGCAAAAAACAATTATAACGTCGCTAGAATGGAATATTTACAAAAATTATTCCCTGATGTTAAATTTATCATCATTATCAGGAACCCCTTTGACCATATAGCTTCTCTAGCCAAACAAGATGGAATATTAAAAGAATTGGAACATAACGATCCCCGATTACTGGATTGGACAAAATTAATCGGGCATAGGGAGTTCGGAACCGCAAAAGTCTGTATCAATTTTAACAATCCAAAAATTGTGCAAAAAATTCGTGCTTTTTGGAAGCGTAAAGAAACATATATAGAAGGGTGGGCTGTTTATTGGGCAGAAGCATACTCATATATTCATAAAACATTACAAAGGAACACGAATCTAGCCAAAGCGAGTCTAATGGTTCGTTATGAAGATCTTTGTGAAGAATCTGAGGCAACGATAAATAAAATCATCGACCATATAGAAGTGGATCCAAAGAAATTTCGTAAGATTAAAAAATACTATTCTAAGCGATTAACAAAACCTACTTATTATATCTCTAAATTCTCAACCAAGGAACAAGAAAAAATCATCCAAATAACGGGGGAAATTGCAGAAAAGTATGGGTATGTTTTCTAATTATTCACGAAAAGTTACATTTATATTATTACATCTAAGGTGACTCATCCATGCGGAAATCAGTGAAAATCCTCGCAATTCTCAGTGTTATCATATTAATACTTAGTATCCCTACTCTCTTCATTATTACTAATATTCTCAAAATGGGAGAAAAAGCTCAACCATTTAATTTGGATGACGCTCCAGAACATATCATCGTTGCTCGAAATGATATAAAAGAGAAATTAGAGAATCATACGTTTTCTTGGGAAAAAGATAGGTTGACATTCCTGAATTTTAGTCAATGGATGGCAGATAACTGTCCAGATATTCTTGCATTAATTAAGGGGTGGAAACAGACCGTTATGTTTGAAATTGATAACTCGACATATGATATGTGGTGGATTATTGAAAATAATGTAGCCATTATAGAAGTTGATACCAACCCTCCTCAAGACTACGATCTATTGATCAAATTAAACTTTAAAACTTTTACTGATATACTAAAACAAGATAAAACCCCATTGTCGGCTTTTCTGGAAGGTGATTTAACATATGAAGGTGTTTTTGAGAACGCGCTAAAAGTTGCTCAAATTGTTTTAGTCGTCAGTGCTACTGTGATGGATACTTACACCCCAATTAGATTTGGTGGACCTACTATTGAGATCACTTCAAATAACGAAGATCTCTATATAGAAGAAGGATTAACTCTCTTTCCCTGCGTAAATGTCACCCTCAATCCTAATCATCTTGGAGAGCAACATATGTCACAAATAGGATCAGGCACAGTTTTTATTGTAAACCACGATGGGGAAATTATCGCACAACTAGGAAATTCTGGTCATTCTGTACATAAATTCATTAATTCAACTACCATCATGATGGGAGGACAAGATCCTGGATTTATGGAATTATGGAATTATAAGACAGGAAAGGTCGAAACATTAGAGGTTCCATGTGGGCATCACGATCTTGATTATAATCCCACCACAGACACATTTATGGTATTAGAATATGCTTATTCTGATGAACTTTGGGGGGGGAATAATGTGTCTGTGATTTATGACCTTCTCTCGGAATATAACTGGGTGGGGGATGTAGTATGGCAGTGGGATCCCCGTATTTATTTTCCATTCAATACTACACGACATGAAAGCTTAGGTGTGAATGAGACATTCCGTGGGGGGGCTGATTGGATGCATTCCAATAGTTTTGTTTGGGATAAAGACGAAAAATTCATTTATTTGAATGTACGCAATCTAGATACAATTCTGAAAATCAATTATACATCGAAAGAAGTAATTTGGGATGCTGGTCGTGGTGGGGAGTTCACTTTGCTTAATAAAGCAGAAGAAGAGGTAAATACTCTTTTCTGCCATCCACATGGGTTAGAACGGATCAGTGCAAATAAGTTCATCCTTTATGATAATGACCTGTTTAACCAATCGAATCCGTCCACTATGACAATAGAAAATTCATCAGGGCATTCAAGGATTTTAGAAATCGAAATAGATGAAG
>CP070695.1:2578154-2886538 GCA_020353515.1 Candidatus Heimdallarchaeota archaeon | reverse complement strand
GATGTCTGTACGCTTTTTTGGCTTTTCGGAGGAAAAAAATGGAAGTATAATGTGGAGGTACAAATGGTAGGGGACGAATATCTACTTAAAATTTGTTTTCTCAGTCTTCCTGATAACCTACTAACCCAATCTTTACATTCCTATGCTGGTAGAATACCTGATCCCTTTACTAAGTCTTTAGGTGTTCAAATTCCTACTAAACAGATTAATATGGATAACAATAACATAAAACTCATTTTGGTCGATATCTCAACAGATCCTGTTTTCGAGGGGGTAAAGAATCCAAGATTTCCCAACTATATTCGTGGAGCTTCTGCAGCTGTTTTTGCTTTTTCAAAAAGTAATAATAGTTTTGTTGAGTCAACAATTGAGTACTATCACGAATTTAGAAAACACATCCCTGATCCCACTGTTCCTGTTGCGTTTATCGGTCTTCATGATGATGATCCTGAGACAGTTACTCTGCAGGAAGGTCAATCGATCGCTCAGGAGCTTGGTGCAGACTATTTTGAGATGGCTGCTACTGATCTTCAGGCTTTAGATAGAATCTTAAGATTACTTGTGAAAAGAGTAATAGCTCTAAAAACAAGCTAACCGTGTGGAAATTAAGCGGAACTATCGTCAGATATTTTTAAGGAGTCAGCAGCTTCAATTAAACGAGTTTTCAAAATCTCAAATGTGATTCTTCTTTTTTGTCCCAAGAACAAAGAGCAGAAATAAAACCATAACCATGTAACCTAGTGAAAATCCAGAGCTCTTTGATGTTGTGTAAGTAGAATTATATGATCCAAAAGTGGTCGTTGGTGAATGTGTTTGTTTCGAGACTTCAATAAATCCTGATCCAATATTCTTTGCAGCATCCATTGCATAAAATTGAATGACAACCGGTCCATCTGGTAGTGTTGTCCACATTATTTGATCTATTATATCACTAAGCCCACATGTAATATTTGTTTCTCCGTTATTCATTGTGTACCACAGAATCTCCGGGGTGTTGGGGAGATTCACCTGCAGATTAAAGCTGGGTGATTCTTGACCGAATATTTCTTTTGGTGATGGAGTTAGAATTTTGATGGCAGTATTACAATAATTTCTTTGATAAATCGTTTCTGTGCTATTTTCTTCAGATAAACACTTGTCCTGGCAGTTTAAGAGCTTATTTCCACTGATGCGTGCAATATTTGCATTTTGCAGATACATTCCGTGATTACAGAATTCCCCAACATTTTCTGATATCGAGGTATTTTGAGAACCCTCGACACTGTATCCAAAACCCTGTTTGTATACATAGTTATTTGTGATTGATGTATTTGTACACCCATATATAGCAACTCCTTGGGTCCAATTATTTCTGATCTCATCGTATGGGTCTATATTGATAATTCTATTGTTAGAAATTTGAGTATCATTACCACTATCAATAGAAATCCCCGAACCATAGATCCCTATTGAAATGTTATTCCTATCTATTACATTCTTATCGGACATCCAAACAAATATGCCCTCTCCATCCTCCTCATTGTAAAATGAATTTTCTGAAATAGTATTATTATTACTACCAAAAAGATTTATCCCCATGCGTCTATTTTGGGAAAATACATTATTTGATATTATATTATTATCTGAGGATATTAACTTAATACCTTCCGATGAATGGGAGAGGGCAGTGTTGAAAATAAGACACTTTGAGCAATTGATTAGTAGAATCTGACCTGCATTAGTGAAATTGGTGGTAGTCAATCTAGCTTCATTCACATAATAATAGACTGGTTTTTCATTAATAATATTTGAAGTATCTATTGTTATCGTGTCAAAATCATTCATCGGAAGAAGATCAATTCCACATTCATACATTTTATTTCCATAAAGAGTTGTATTTGTGTTTTGAGACAGACTTATTGCTGCATAGCCACTATCATAAATCGTGTTGTATTCAATGGTAGTATTGACCGAGTACCAAATACTGATCCCTGTTTCATCATTGTAAAAAGAATTATTCCCGATAGTGTTATTATTACAACCCCCAAGAACTATCACACGATTGTTATTACGGAATGAATTATTCTGTATCGTTCCATTCGCAACATCTTCCAAATAAATTCCAAAGCTATTCCATATGGAGTTCTCAATTTTACAATTCCGAATACAAAAGTAAACATTAGAATTTCGGATGGTTATACACCTACTCGCCTCGGATCCATTCATAAGTATATTTTCCAAAATAAAGGGATCATCCCATGTTCCCGATCCACTACACCATTGATTTAGTGTAGCAGTTGTATCCCAACTATAATCTGGGAAGGCGTCATCTATAATAATAGGTGTACCCGTTAAATCCCAAAATGGTTCTCGAATTGTATGGACACGATCCGTTATCCCAAGTGTATTATCTAAAGTGAAATTGTCTGAAAAAATGACTAGCGATGATAGAACCAACATTAATAAGGTTAAACTCAGAAATACAGAAAATTGGACTTTCTTAGGCTTTGACATGACGTAAACGATCCTTTGTTTAGGAAAAAACGTTGAAATTGTAAGAATTTACATCCCACTTTCTCTTTTTAACTTTTTCTAGTATTAATGTGTTAGCTTTCTCACCAAGTCGAGCGAGAATGTATGGGGTCAATTTCGTTGCTTTAAACCTCCTTTTGTAACACTCTAAGACTCCAATCGTGAAAGATTTGCCCACTAATTTTTTTATCAGTTGGTCTGGTCTCGTAATAGGAAAGTCCTAACTCCTCTGCTAATGATTGTCCTTCTTCTGGAGTAATCTCTTCGTAAAATTCTTTTTTAATAGGAGGTGCTTCACTAATAGCGTAATCGATCCAATTTCCAGTCCCCTCCAATCTTTTGAGAATCTTGAGGAAAGTAGGTGAATAAACCTCGGTTTCTTTCTTCGAGGAATTTAAAGGAAGTGGATTGTGGAGACACAAATAGCAGAAGAAAAATATTTTTTTGGATTATAAAAAAAAGAATTATTTGGGTATATTGTGGGTTGTAAATGGAAAATCAAGAATATCAAATATTTCCTAATCCTACAGTTGTAAAAGTCATTTTTCAAATAAGATTTTCATGAGTAGAACTAATGAAAGTGATTGAATTGGCAGAAAAAGACCACTCCACCTATAATCGTATGAATCGCGTAGGCAATCGCGGCCTCATTATTCGGTACGGGCATCAGTGTTATCTTAGGATGTAACACTAACTCAAAGATTCTATCCAACACCAGACTCAGATGTCGTCTGTCATCTGTCGGATCCCCTGCTAAGATCCAGAAGCATTGTTTTCCTGTTTGGAGTATTTTTTCTGGTTGGTAATAGATCCGCTGATCGACTATCGATTGATAGAAATTCTTGTCCCGCTTGTTTTTGTCGCTTTTCTCGTTGGTACGCTCTTAAGAATTTATTATATTCCAGCAGAAGTTACACACGGTTTTTGAATTGGGGGTGAAATTCTAGTGAATGAAAATCTTGAATTTTCTGATGTTTTTCAGAAAGAATTTCTGGATGAAATTATTCGGTCTGATGTCTGGTTTTTAATTTTCGGAGATTGAAAATTTGATTTCGGATGGGATTTTCAGAATCGAGGCAGAGAGGATGAATTCAGCCTCAGAATTATTGTTCTCTTGATGATATTCACAGTTGATTGGAGGATTACAATTGGAAAAGACTATATAGTAGAAAAAAGGCATAAGAAAAAAATGGATATCTATTCAAATCCTATAAATTGTTAAATCATATAATCTTTATTAATTACAGAAAGTAAAAAGGGAAATTGAAAATGTATTTTGAATACAATGAAAAAAAACCTGATAATTTTACTGAAGATTGGGACGGTCAATATCAGATTATACCGTGGATGGCTTATATAGCATCTATCCCTCATGTAATTTACCTAGTTACTACTTTTAAAGAAGATGGGACTCCGAACGCTGCGTTGGAAGGTTGGTCTAGTTTTACGGGAGAAGGAGATAATTATTTCGTAATAATATCAGGATTATTAAAAAGCAGTCATACCTATCAGAATATTAAAAGAGATAGAATTTTTTGTGTAAACTTTTTGTCCTCCAAATATATAGACCAAATCAAAAAAACAATTTCGGAGAATGAAATTGAGACTGATGAAATCAGAAATTCGGGATTTACTCTAGAGAAAGCAGAAACTATGATGATCCCAAGAATTAAAGAAAGCTTCTTAAAACTTGAATGTCAGTTTGAATGGGAAAAGGAATTGATACCAGGAAGCACCAATATCACCGTATGTGGGAGAGTAATACATATTTCCGTAGAGAAAGAGTTTGCACGAAGTAATGTTTCAACTCGTTTTAATGATAGTTTTATGTTTCATTTGATGGCTATGAAAGATCCGATAACAGGGAAAAGAATTAGGGGCGGAATTGGAAAGATCGATTTGATTGAAGAGATGGATCTTTGATTTTATTTCTCACATATAATTTTTTATACAAAAAGCGGATAATATCTTATTTTTGTTCTCACTTCTTTTTAATTTTCCACAATTCTGAGCATTCGACTTAGTTCTATGCTCATTTTTTCCGAAAACTTGCACACCCTAAAAGGAGTCGTTAGCTTCAATTAACGAGCATTCGGTCTGATGTTTGTACGCTTCATTGCTATTTTCGGAGGGAAATTTGACTGACTGAATTTCTTGACATTAGGATTCTACATAATCAAATCGAAATAGAAGCCATTTGAGGTGAAAATCATCATCTAAGATTGCGATTTGATACCACCAGTCAATTCCTCCCTCAAGTCCATTTACAAAATAACTTTCGTACATATACTGAAGGATTAACCATCCACTTGATACGTTAACCCTTGAGAGAGATCCTGTTGATAACCAGTCATCCTCAGAAAAATCATTTAATCCTACCTTGATATATTCTTTCCATGTCGCTCTAATTTGCTGATAGGATAGGTTCAGAGGATCGAAATAGAAAGCCCAGGCTTTGTACATAAACTCAATATAGGGAGCACCTACAAGTCGGGAGTGGGTGTTAATTCTTGCTGCATTGATAATTGGAGGATAATATTCTCCATAAGTCTTTGTCCAATCTACAAAATCATTACTGTCATTTCCTAGTGAGATTGCTTCCTCATATAGACTCCTGTTTTCAAAATTGTAAATGACTTCTACTCCTCCTTCAGAAGTTGAATTACGGGAAATCTGGCTATGATAGTAAGTAAAGGTAAATATTGATGATATTGCGATTGAATTGGGTATCTTGTTACTCGAAATTTCAAAATATCCCTCGGTATTCACGCCATGAGGCCATGTGTATTGATCATAAGCGAATGTAGATTGGGCAATCCCCGAATCATTCGTCACAAGAAGGATGCCCAATTTATCTGATATATTCTCAGACTCTGTTTCGCCATAAAAAGTATAAACAACCTTTAATAGTAGTGAATAGTTCACGCCTGGATTTCCTTTGGTGTCCCGTAGACCCACCAGAATTTCTATCTCGTTTTGATGGTAAAAACTCTTTCCAGAATCATTATGGTTCACAATCCGAAGTCTTTCTGTTTGGTTACTTATTGGATTGTACAATTCAGCTTGTTCTGGGTCAAATACAGGTGAACTTTGAATACACCCACTTAATATTACTATTAAATTTAATCCTAGAACCACAAGGAGAGGAGAACTCCCTTTTGTTTTTAATTTCTGAGTCGCTTTTTTCAAGCACATTTTGCTCCCCTAATTAATGAAACGTTATGTTATGTTTTAAAAATACCCCTTATCACAATAGAGGTTACCCGTGTTGAAATTATTCTTGATTCTTTTTTTCCCCATAAACTATGGCCTATCATCGTGCAAACTTATTCATCGATGTGGAATCTTGCTGCCACAAGGGCAACTTATTGGAAATTGAGTATTTTTAGAAAATTCTATCGTCAATTGGCTTAAGGAGTCATTAATCTCAATTAATTTCAATTACACGAGCATCGGGCTGAGTTCTGTCAGCTGTTGTTCTATTTTCGGTTTTTAGACCCCTATTATCGCATGATATACCCTTTGAGGAAAATTTGATATTAACTCTGATAGGATAGCTAGTTATTTAAGAAGTGAAATGATTCTATAACATAACCAAAATAATTCATCTGTGGGAGATATGGCTTCGTTGAAGCGAATTATGGTCATGGGAGTCTTTTTATTGTTGGGTTCCCTTTTTTTGGCCTCTTTTTTCGTGAGTGGTTATGTCCTCCGTCCTCCAAAGTGGTCTCATCCGCAAAAGTCAGCATATTCTAATGATCTTACTCCTCACGAACCTATAAGTATCACTTCTGATACTGAACTAGCTGCAGTGGCGGCCAGAGGGCTGGGAACAGAGAAGGATCCATTTATTTTAGAGGGATGGAATATTACAACCGTTGAGACGCATGGTATTGCCATCAGTAGGACCTCCAAACATTTCGTCATTCAGAACTGTTGGATCTTGGTGATCTATAAACAAATTACTTCTCTCCCTGAAGCTTCGACACCTTATGGAGAGGAATATCCTCCTGTTTATTATGGAATTCAAATTAAAAACACTACTAATGGAACCACTACTGTTCAGAACAATTCTTGTCAAACACAAGGGATTGGATTTGGGATAATCATTTGGGAAGCCGTATCTACGTTTGTTACTAATAATTCGTGCTTCAACAACCATTATGGTATCAATGTGGGGTATTCTCCCTCTTCAATTATATCTAATAACACCTGTAATCAAAATGGGATTGGTATTGTCATTACTAATTCACGTTCCTGCCATATATCACATAATGTCTGCAATTCAAATCCTCTGTATGGTATTACTACTAGTTTTTCAGGATTCTCCATTGTAGTCAATAACACAAGTAATCGAAATGGAATAGGCCTCTATGTTTATTATTGCGCTTTTATCGTTGTCGCTAATAGCACTTTCAACAACCAAACGACTAGACATGGCATCTTCCTTGAACACGCAACCAAGTGTCTTGTTGCTAATAATACGCTATCTCAAAATGATGAGGACGGCATCCATCTTTCGGGTTCCTCTAGTAACACAATTTGTTGGAACTTGATCCAAAAAAATTACCTTTATGGAATTCAAATTGCTGGATTAGAAAAACATGGTGATTTGTGCCAAAACAACCTTGTTCACCATAATACCTTTATTGAGAATGGAGCTTCGGCTTCTTCCCCTCAGGCGTATGACAAAGGGTTCAATAGTCGTTATGGATGGAACTACTGGTCTGATTATGATGGGATTGGAATTTACTCCATCCCAGGTACTGCAGTCGCTTTTGATCCCCATCCATTATTGCAATTTGCTGTTTCTGGATCTTCTATTCCTATCGAGACAGACCTGGTGGCCCCTAATATTATAAACGTCACACGAAATCCATTTTCACCTGCCGCTGAGGATAAATGTATTATTAGTGCCACAATCACTGATGAATCAGGTATATCCAATGTGTTCTTACATTACCAAGTTATTAACGAAGAAATACTGTTATCTAATGAAGAGACTCTTGAAATGAATCTTACTTCTGATAATCGATACCAAGGTATTATCGGACCATTTCCGACTGGTTCTGAAATTTGTTATACCATTCTCACAATTGATTCGTCAGAATTCCAGAATAAGGCGCGGGTTAAAGATAGTTATTCCATTGAACTATTTGCTAATTCAACAACTACCTCAATGACTACCAGTCATTCGATATCATCTGCATCATCACCAGGATGGCTTCTCCTTCTTTTTCCTTTTTTTTGCACTTTTCTCGTGTTCCTCAGACGATTAAATGAAAAATTAGATAGTTGAAATTTTTTTAATTAGTCTTCTTTTCGTGTTGGATCTGTGAGAAAAACGGGGTGTAAGCGCCTCTAGTCTACGGGTTATCCGGAAGGGTACCGCCAAGCGATATGTGCTGCCAGTAATTTCAGGGCATTCGGAGTCAGGAACTTCAATTACACGAGCAGTGATCTGATGTCTGTACGCTTTTTGTTTATTTTCGGGAAAATTAAATCGGTTACAAGTTCCCTCTAAGCTAGAAACTCTTTGTAAATTTATATTGGATACTGCCACTAATCGCCCAAATGCTAATTTTTCTGAAAAATTGTGGAAATTAAGATTTTTCCCAAAATCTATCGTCAAATGGCTTTAGGAGACAGCAACTTCAATTTTGGTCGATAGTGAATGTATAATGAATAACTATAATAATTCCTTTGTGTGTAAAATCCAAACTGATTACCCATTTGGGATGAGTGCTGAGTGAGTCTAGAAGATCTTTTCCTTAAAATCCTAGGGGCAGTCCTCTCATCGATTGTCTTACATTGGTATTTATCTAGGCGGTATCGCAAGAAACCACAGTCAACAGTACCTACCCCACCGAGAAGATCACTCGTCATGAAGGAGCATATAGAACAGTTTAACCGTGACTTCAGGAAACAATTTCCTCAACTCCCAGTAGCTGATTTGTTGGAAGGAGTTAATAAATCCAGATTAATTTATAGCAAATATGAAACTGGAACTGATTACTCATTTTTTATCGAGTTTTCTGCCTTTGGAGATCCTTGTCTCGAAGGCTTTATTGAGAACTTTTGGCGTGCTGAACTTGGTCTTAGTCACGAATCTGAATTGGTTTTAAAGATTAAAGACCTATGGAATGCGATCAAAGAACCACCCATTCAGAAACCTCTTCCCAGAATAAAACCAAAAATGATCACAGAAATTGTTCCACAAAAACCCATTGAACCCACAATAAAACTCCCAACAGTAAAACCATTACCAAAAATTACACAATCAATACCTGTTGTATCAGTTGATTTCCCAGAGGTGATAAAGAAAGTAATTACTGAACTACCTCCACCACCAATTCCCCCACTGAAAATATCCCATCCCATTACTGAGAAAATCGATCTGAGGAGTGATGGAATGAACAGGGTAAATGAAGAAGGCAAACTGACTTTTAGTAAGACGAAAGAACCAAATTTATGGCATGAATTTTACAACATCCTAAATGAAATGGGGATTGAGGTTAGGGATTACGAGAAACCAACAAACTGGGCCCATTGGCCTTCAACACCTACAAACTGGGCACTGGTTAAAATCAATTCAATACCGTGCTATATTCAATATTGTAATATATCATTAAGTCACTCAATTGGAACATTGAAGTATAGAGTTCGGGGGCTAGACGACCCAAATCTAAGAAAAATTCATAAAGTCAATGGAAAGATAATCTTACTTGGGGGACGGAACGATAAAACAAATCTTAGAGAACTAATTAAAAGTATAAAAGAAGACCAACCTGAGGAGATAGAGAGTCTCCTAATAGAGCTGGAGAAATTATTAGATGACATTGAGGCATTAATTGCTAGAACGCGTCTAGAGCACGTCTTCGTATTTAATGCGACATGGCTTTGGAGTCAAATGCAAAATATCAATCGTCCATGGTGGGGAACTCGAGAAATATACATTGATATTCTAGATAATTTCACAATGAGTGTAAGTAATGTTCAAATTTCTGGGGACGATTTTCACAAGAAAGCATTGCACAATTATGATCTACTAAAGCTCCCCGCCCATGTTCAAGCACGCTTGAAAGAAGTTGTTGTTCCCATGAGTCATTCGGAAGAAATTCTCTGGAATCATGTCAATAAAATATTATCTGAAGTTGAGCAAGCCAAAATAATCGATTTTATTAGAACCCATAAAAACTATCTGTGACCACAGAATAATTGAACCACTGGGGTGTGAGTGTGGGGATTGTTATGATAGTAGTAGCAAATCAGGTGTATCTTTGTGTCCATATTGCCAAGGAAAGCTAGTTAGAGTGCAATAAGAAATGGTAGGTCTTAATCATGCCAAATTTAGGAGCACATTGTGCGATTAGCAAGCAGTGTACGGGATTTGCGTTTGAAGAATTGCATCAATGGATTGATTCCCCGGCAGAAGTCTTAGGAGCTGATCATCGAATCGAATGCCACGCCTATACTAGAAACGATGCCAATACAATTCGCAGATATTGGAACAGGAAAAAAGGTTCTGGTTGGGGAGATAAGGTAGTTATTGAATGGTTATTTCATATTGCTATTGATAACATCCATACTGCCTTTAAGTTCTCTCAAAGCTGTTATGGCCAATTAACCTATAATTTTCTCGAAATTGGTATTCAGGAATCGGGGTATATTCATGCTGCCTTTGATCGCGCAGACAAGAACGCCCTTCAGGCGAAATTTTCGTCTGAACGACCTACTCTCTTACAGGAGGTTGGCTAATTACCTTTCGGAATTTCGTTGTCACCTAGGACATCTAGCACTCTAGGAATGGAAAATGCCAATGAAAAAAACGTATATTGCTGTTAACAGGAGAAACCAGAGTGTCAGCAGTAGGAAGAGTATAATCGCAGGAATAGATACGTATTTGACTCGGGTGTGATCCTTAAATCGTTTTGTTACCCAAATACTACCTATTAAGCCTATAGTACAAGATATAAAAACACCCCCCAATTGTACTAATGTCCCCAAACGAGTATCAAAAAATGGTTTCGCTCTCTCCCAATAAAGAACCAAAAAATCCTGATCAACAGGCATCCAATTCCTATAATCCACTGACAAACCCACATAATCCTTTGTTGTGGAGTTGATGAAAAAGGGGATATCACTAGGGGATATCATTTGGTTACCTAAAACTACTACAGTTCCTTTGTCGAATGTTCTTTTCAACACCCAAAACTCAAAATGAGCTGATTCAAGAGGATATTTCCACCAGCGAGAAGTCCCGATGATGTATCGAAACTCAGAAACAATTTTATGATCGTAAAGACCGTCTGTTATCGTATACTCACGCTGATACATGACATGAACTCGTTTTTCTTCAGATCCATTGAAAGATAAAGAAAATCCAATAGACTCCTTAGGATCATTAATGGAGTGAACGGAATCAGTAGCGGGGTAAGTATGAGGAACTATAATTTCTTTAATTTCGTTCCAAGAATAGGTCTTTTCTTTTCCATCAATCATCAGTTGAACATTTGAGGGAGTTCTTGAGAAAGGTAATGCAATATCCAGAGAAGTTTCGTTTACTGCTTCATTTTTAAGTATATATAAAGCATTTACATGGGCTTTCTCTTGATCCAAAGTAACATTGATTGTTTCCGCTTTCAAAAAGATTGATCGATTCGACTGTAACCACTGAGAGAAGGAGAGACGGTCAGGCAATAACCCCCCATCTGCAGCATCATCAGAAGCAGGGAGAACATTAGCTGAGCACTTGGTAATCATCATTCCGAAAATAAGGAATAAGATTGTGACAATTGCAGTATACTTTCCCCACATCATTATTCATCTCGAACTAGATTACTCATTCCTAACAAGATCTTAGACTTCAAAAGGGTTTTCAGGAATGTAATTGCGATTTCATTGTGAAAAATGTGAGTTTGATTTTAATAGGTGGATGCAAATGGTGAAGAAAGGAGTGACTTTGCGAAAAGGAGTTATTTTAGCACTCGTAACAATTAGTATTGTAACCTCTTATGTTTATAAACAAGAAACCAAAGACGTGTTGGATCTATGAGAGGAAGACACTCTTATTACGAGAGGAGCTGCGCTCAAGGGCGACTTAGTGGAAATTGAGTTTTTTCCCAAAAATCTTTCGTCAGTTGGCTTAAGGAGTCACGAGCTTCAGTTTCAGGGCATGCGATCATTTCATAAAATCTATCATTAGATAGCTTACGGAGGAATGAATTTCAAGTAGAGTCCCAATAATTGGTTCTGAATTGTTTACTGGATTCTACTCATTAGTCCATTGAATTCCTCATCAAAGCTTAGGAGATGATCGATCCCCTTTTCCTTTGCGTACGCGAGGAGTGAACAGTCTGTAAAACTCAATGGTCTTTTTAGAGTGCTGTATCGTTGAAAATATTTCCAGATCTCACGTAGTAACTCATGAGGGATCGGTTGCAATAAGCAGATCGCTTCCGATCCAAGAAAGAGGTCGTAAACATCCTTAACTAATGTTTTTTTCTTTGTCCGAGCCCAAGTAACAGTTATTGCTTCGTCTAGGATATAATCTGTTGTGATTCGTGCTCCCCATTTTCCTGTCAATAACTCCTCTAGCAAACTATCCGCTCTTTCATGATTATTGTCGTCCTTATTAACCAACGCTACGAAAAAGCCTGTATCTATTAAGATAGACATTGTCATTCCTTTCCATAGAGTGTCTCATCGATTGTACTTGAGAGATCTTTGGTATCTTCTCCCCAATGGGATGCTTTTGCTTGAATTTTTTTTATTTCCTCTGATGTGAAAGTTTTTGATCCTGCTTGTAACCTTTCAACAAGTAAATCAATATTCTCCGTAAGGATATTTACTGCATACTCTAAGATTTCCTGTTGAGTTAAATGCTGATTGGTTAAGAGGTATAATCGTGCTTGAAGTTGCTTTAATTTTTCTGTCTCTGCAAATTTCACTGTTGACATTTAGACTACACCTGGTAGTACTTTCACACCAAGTATTATAAGTGTTACCATTTACACAAATTAATAGCTTTTAGGAGTCAGGAGCTTCTCCTAGAGTGGTGTTGGTCTAATCTCTGTACGTTTTGTGTTTATTTTCGGGGAATTTTCTCGAATGGATTGTTCATCATCTCTGACATATCATATCTGTTGACGGCGAATAATGGTTACCAGGGTCACCAGGAAGGTTAAGATAACAACTGGACTGAGGAGCTGGAGTAGAGGTAGCAGGTTTAGGGGGGTATCCGTCCGCATGGGATGTGTTGAAGTCTGTACTATCGGAAAATTGGTTGTTCGGGGTATATTATCGATCGTAAAGGCATTAGAGGTGGCTATGTACCATGCCCCCTCCTCACAGCTGGCATTGACTTGTATAAGATACTGGGAGCTATCTTTTTCTGTTTTACTGTCCCAGACAAAGGTTGTTGTATTTAGGTTGGATGTTAAGGTCTTCCAGGTGTTGCCATTATCTGCTGAATATGAGATCACATATGTCACCTCATGGTTGAAGAGGCTTACTGCTGGAGTCCAGTGAATTATGATAGGGTTAAAGTATGTTTTTCCTCCCTCAGGCGTCAGGAGGGTGAGTGGTTGAATAGCGTGTGGATTCTTAATTGTAAAGGGTGCCGATGTGCTTTCCCGTGATTTCCCTTCCGAACAGCGAGCCTTGATACGGATCAGATACTGGGAGCCATTCATGACTGTGGTGGTGTCCCACTCATAGGTTGTATGAACTAGGTTTGTTGTTAAGGTATTCCAGGAAAAACCATCATCTGCTGAATATGATACTGTATAACTCACCTCATGGCTAAAACGGTCTACTGCAGACGTCCACTGAATCGTGACAGATCCATAGTATATTTTTCCTCCCTTAGGCACCAAGATGGTGAATGCCTTTATCTCGAAGTGGTTGTCGTATATGGTAAAAGGCGCTCTTGATGTGATTTCGACCCTTGCTCCTTCTGTACAGCTGGCATTGACCTGAACAAGATATTGGGAGCCATTCATGTCTGTGACATCCCAGCTATAACCCGGGACTTTTAATCCTGTTGTCAGTTGAGTCCATGTTCCTCCTCCATTCTCTGAATATGAAACTGTATAGGTCATTTCATGGTTCCCTAAATCAAATATTCCCCATTGGATATCAATGGTGCCTTGGAGAATTTCACCCCCATTTGGAGTGATATAGAGAGCTATTAAATGAGGGTCTAGTCCTGGTGGAATTGAGTTTGGTTCAACCAATGGATAGGGGTCAACATTCTCTTCATGGATTGGATAGGGTTGGTCAACTATCCCGTCTCCATTGTCATCAGGACTCGTCCAGTCACTCCAATAGTTCTGCTCGAAGATATTTTTCCACCCACTGTCTACCACACTATCATTATTTGCCTGAAAGTTATTGAATTGGATTGTGTTATTCTCACTCAGACTTAACAGCCACAATCCCCTCCTACTATTGTTAGCGACATGATTCCGAATCACCTTGCAATTCGAAGAGTCGTAAACATAAATACCATCCTCAGTGTTATTGGTGACTGTATTTTTCGCCACAAAGCTGTTATTTGAGTACCATACCATTATCCCGTTCAAATTATTGGTGAATGTATTGCCAATGAGGGCGTTATTGGGAGAATGGATAAACCATAATCCCGATAATCGATTGTTGACGACTGTGTTATTTGTCACGATATTGTTCTCTGAGTATCTCACTTCAATTCCACGATAATAATTCCTGGTGATGGTATTGTTTACCAGGATATTCTTCGCTGAATCACGCAGGTAAATCCCCTCCTCATTGTTGTTAATGACAATGTTATTTGACAGAATATTATTTTCCGAGTCTTCCAGATGAATTCCGTACTTATTGTTGTTAATGACAATGTTGTTGGATAGCTGTGCATTCTTTACGCTGAATAAATATATTCCCATTCGCCCCTGGTTTAGGTAGCAGTTCTGTATTCGAAAATGGACATCAGTATATAGAATTAGAATTAAGATTCTATTTTCGGATCCTATCCCTAGTCTCTCAATAATGTACGGGTTTTTTGTGCTTCCATTCCCAGACCAGTTTTCAACGGTAGCTTGAGCGATGAAATCACTATTACCTATAATGCTTATGGGTGAGTGAGGTTCATACGCTGCGTTAGTTGTATCTTTCTTTTGTAATCTGGAATGGTTGGATGAGTGCGATGTTTCTCTATCGGTAAATTGTCTTTGAGGTTGCTCCATCAAGCCGGTGTGGGGGATCAAGACAACCTGTAGCATTATGAGGAGGAGAAGGATTAGATTTTTGATCTGTTTCACAAAGGAGCGCCTCGTTTTCAACAATGAAATAAGCTTTTCTTCCTTTATAGGATTTTTTCACCTCTCTATTCTTAGAAATTGGGTTTTTCTAACCCAAATATTGTTATTCCTTCTCTGTTTGCTTTGACAATTTTAGTTGTTAGTGTATCAGCTATTTTTGGTATTTCAAGATGATTTAAGCCTCAAGGCTGATACTCTCAACTTTGTGATATCATCTTCAGATCCTCTCAAAGATGTAAAATCGACCAAAAGCTATTGGGAAGGTGTTTATGAGACATCAACATTTATCCTGAAGCAATGGGAAGAACTAAATGATTACCAGCCTTTCCTCAAAGTTTTACGAGAAAAAAGGGATTCTCTTTCTTTGAATATTTTGAGCGATACAATCTCCCCCCTTGATGACATTATGGATCGGTTTATTTTCATTCCCAGATGGAAACCCTCTCTCGAACAACTCCTTGCCAGAGTTGATAAGGAAGACGATTCATTAAGTCGTGCTTTAACAGAAAAACTCC
This sequence comes from Candidatus Heimdallarchaeota archaeon, assembly GCA_020353515.1. Taxonomy (GTDB): domain Archaea; phylum Asgardarchaeota; class Heimdallarchaeia; order Hodarchaeales; family Hodarchaeaceae; genus Hodarchaeum. The sequence continues at coordinate 2,871,213 of CP070695.1, read as the reverse complement.
GAGTTCTTCTTGATGAATGAGAATGGAAATTAAGCTTTTTCACAAATGTTATCATCAGATCTAAAAAGAAGCAATTTAATTTACACTAGTATTGTAAATAAGTAGTAACATTTTTATAATACTGATTTGCTATTACAAGTATAATAACATTTCTGATAGTACGAATTCTAGGGCGAAAATATGACGAGTATTTCCATTTCTATTGACAAAGAGCTTTTAGAGTGGATTGATCAACTGATAAAAGACGGAATCATCAATTCTAGAAGTGAAGCGGTACGTGGTGGCATATATGCTTATATTAAAGATAAATTAGGCATTAAGAACCGTAAGGAATTGAAACAGTATCTACAGAGTCAACAGAAGGGCCCGTTTCAAGATGGAGTTGAAGTTATTCGATCAGTACGGGGAGAAGAATGATGGGGGTGTACTTAGATACAAATATTTTTTATAACGCATACTGTCCTGTTGAAAATAACGCTCTTGCAGACTGGATACTCAATCAATTGACTCCTAAGTTTCAGGGGGTTACTTGTGAATGGACAATCCTTGAAATGTTTCTTGCTTTAAAAAAACAAGTCAATCTTGAAAAGATTGAAGAAAAAGCTGCAAAGATAGCTCTGGATTTCTTCCTGTCTGAACTTGGAGAAATGGCTGAAGAAGAAGTACTAAAAATTATCCCTGTAACACGATCTGCTATCATGGTGTCCCGAAAACAAATTTTTGACCACAATCTTTACGCAGCTGACGCGTTACATGCAGCTATTGCTCTAGCTTCCCAGGTTACATTATTTATAACTTTTGATAGCGATTTTCGTGGTAATTTAGGAATTGTACCAATTTTGAATCCAAATGATCCTGACTTCAAAGAAAAATTTCTTACTCGATTGTAACGTTTGGAAATTAAGTATTTTCCAAAAATTTGTCGTCAGTTGGCTTAAAGAGTTATTATCTTCAATTACACGAGCAGTGGTTTGATGTTTGTGCGTTTTTTGAATATTTTCAGAAAATTATGTCGATATTATCATATCTATTCTACTAAATCCTTCGGTTTTTCCAGCTTGGATCTCATGCCCCTAAGGACTTCATTTCCCATGTTGATCATCGAAAAATGTCCTTCTCCAAGAAAAGATTTTAGCGTGGCTAGGGGAATGATTTCTTGCAAGGTCTCTGAAAACAGGTGGGGTACGAACTTATCCTCCGTTCCATAGTAAAAATGAATGGGTATCATTATTTCCTCGGATTGAATTTCCAGACACGGTACTGGAGTAGCGCGTCAATGGATGACCCCCGTGCTCCCTGTCGGAAGGATTCCTTCTCTGGATGACTATTTACCATCCATGAAGAGTAGTGTTTTCACATTCGTTAGCAGGTTTTGAGCCATCGTCTAATATGGTAACACAGTTATCAATCTAATTTGTGATTGTCTATCCGTTTAATCAAAGTCTGTAGATTTCGAGGTATCAGATCTATGAGATAATCGATCCCGAAATTCTTCAGCTTGTCTACTGTGCTTACAGGAAGATGTTCAATGGGTGTCCTTGCTAATAACAATCCTGTTTCTTTAAACGAAAATTTTGGGCCTTGTTTTATCCAATTTTTTATTTTTCTATTCTCTGGACACTTCATCTGACACCGAAGGCATCCCACTAGACAATTATGGGCCGCGTGAGACACCCAATTTGGAAATTGTACATGCCCAGGTTGTTCATTCAAATATGTTAGACATCGTTCAGCATGAATAAGAAATCGTTTCTCAGTAATCGCATTTGTAGGGCATTTTTGGAAGCAGATAGTGCAATTTTCGCACCTCTCCAGCTTGCGTGGTTCAAACCACTCGTCTCTCTCGCACACATAATCAGAAAAAAAGGCAACTAACCTACAAAAACTTCCCATACCTCGTATATAACCAATATTATTTTTCCCGTATCGGGCTAATCCACTTCTAACTGCTAATAATTTGAGTGGAATGTTTGCTTTGGCTACCCTGTATCCAAGTGGTTTTAAGCTTTGAAGCAAGAATGTTTTTATTCTTTTATCATTCGATTGGCCTAAGAGATAAGTTGGAGGGACTCTTACTGAAATGTCTTTATCATACCAATTGAATGTAACATTGTATGGTGGATCTGGATAAGCGACTATAATTATTGAAGTTGCTTCAGGAAACACTGTATGTTCGTAATCAAACGATGAGAATTCTCTTTCCCTATACAAGTTTTCATTTAACAGCTTTTGTCTATGTAGCCCATTAATCTCGTGTCGTAATTCTTTCAAATGCCTTATTGAGACAATCCGGCCTTGACACCCCTTTTTTTCTAACGGGCTTAAGATTTCTGTATCTAGAGGTGCATGTATGATCATACTAATTACCATGAAGAATAGGTGAATATTTCTAATTTCTCTGTCATTACCTATCCTAATGAATGTACTACCTCTCATCAGAGGGACACATTTCATAACATGGTTCAGAATCTGTTTGAACAGAAATTTATTTCATGAATATTCCCTCTAAAAAATCTCTTCTTTATTGACTTAAAATTTCCCAGACAATCAAGCACTTCTGATGGCACTATCTTCTCAGACACGTAAATAAATATCATAAAATCCATTAAAAATTTTAATAATTTACTCTTCCCCTTTACTGTCTGTTTTCTTTCTGACGCGAGTTGATAAGCAACTTCAGGGGTCAGATTTAAGGGTAATGCTTTAAATAAAGGTTGTCTATTCTCCCTTTGTGACTCACTTTATCAAACTGATATGTCCCTTGATCAGTTTAGGATCTATCACCTATAAAAGGCTTAGTGGTAATTGTTGATGTCAGAAGGTTCTTCTGTTTCTCCTGGAGAGAGAGATCGATGAAAGTGAACTTATTCCGAAAAGTTAGGAGCTTTTATAGCTTGTTGTTCATACAGGCTTGGGTATAGCTTATATGCTATCTATTAAGGATTCTTGGGTGTTTTTAAAAGATTTAAAATGGCTTAGGGTGTTTATAAACAGGGTACGAAATAGGGGGATGAGGTCGAAAGAAATGATGCCCCCTCAAGAACCTGGCCCTGGTTGGTAATTCTAAGAATCGTTTAAAGCGTTTCTTTTTCACTCCTCTTCTTTTTTTATCATCATTTAGATAGTATTTGTGGTGTTTTCCATTCACAGGCCTGAAAATCGAACCAGCTCTTTTCAGGGGAGATTCCGTAATATTGAGTATTTATAGGTTGCACTGTCCATTCTAAATCCTGAACCAGCAAATGTACGAGATCAGGAGTCAGTACTGTCCACATTTGAATACCAGTTTCAGTTGTAAAAACACGGGCTCTAGGTAAGTAACTTAGTAGTATTTCTAAATGCTTGAGTTTCATGGTTTTTGGGATTTGAACAGAAAACCTATCTAGTGAAAAGTCGCTTATTAACCGAATTGGATTAAAATCGCATTGGAGAACTTTTTTGTGATATAAATAAGCGATCAACTGTAATTCTTCTTTGGAAAATCTAAAATTACTTTGTTTTGCGTATAATCTTGAAGCCAGCTCTGAGAAAGAAAACGATGGGACGGCTTTACAATAGAGATCGATAATCTTGGCTATTTGTTTATAATTTCGGTTAAAATGCCAATCTCTATCAAATGGTGGTGAAATAAGAAAAGTTGGGGTCTCATCATGATTTTCGGGAGGTATTCCATCCCTTAATTGACGATTTATCCTGCGTTGCTCACGTAATGTCAAATCGCGCCAGCCTTTTTCCTCTTGATATAATGTCATTGATTGTGATATTTGGATTTCAACAACTCTAGCAAGATCAAGAAGAATCATTCGTCCTTCTTCCTCGCTGTGCTTTAGATAGTTTTTCATGGCTTCTAAATCCCTGCTAGGAATGAGGAGAAATCCCCAATAGGTCTGAGAATTACCTATTCGATAAATATTTGACCCTCTCAAACTCATATTCTTTGAATCCCGATATCCTAGAATTTGGGATATTGAAAGTGTTTTCCTGAGCTTGAAATAGAAGTATAAGCGCTCTAAACCAATTGTAGGAGGATAAAATATTACGGTCCATTGTGCGTTTAAAAATTTCAAGAAGTTGGATAGCTTTTGAGAGAATCTAGGTGTTTTCACATGACGAGTAATGCTTTTTTTCAAGCTGTGCTGACTTAATGCCCGTATCCCTGCAGTAGCGACATGAGAAGATATGATTCTTATTGTTTGAACCTCATCTGATGTTAGTGGGACTGTGAATTTATTGCATGCATACTGGAGGGTCTCCCAAGTGAGGCTTGTTAGGGGTGTCTTTGCTTGTATCAACCTGAAAATTCCTTGGGTATCCAAATTCTTTCTTAAATGTTGAACAAGATATAGATAGAATTCGTTTGGATGGAATTCAGCCACACTTAATATTCGGTTTGCGGTACTTAGATAATCAACGGCAAACCACATGAAGGGGAGACTAATATAGGTATTTTTAGCATAATTTCTTTTAATAAAATCATCTACGAGTTGAGAAAACATTTTTCGTTTTTCTGAGGTGCTCACTTCACAGGTTTCAAGAACAGAAAAGAATTCTGTGAGAAACGCTTGCTCACTTGGTGGATACTTTGCAATATACGGGGTAACTCGGTTTAAGATCGTCTGGATCGATTGTAAATATTTTTCATGGAGAGTACCCACCTCTATCCACCTAAGTTGAAGAGAACAACCATGAAATCGAATATAAAGATAATTCGCCTTTCAAGGATTAAAAAGGTTTGTAAGCTTATATAGTTCTTATAAAATTAAGAATTTTTACTATTCATCTGAAGATTCAAAGGTTTTGTAAGACCTTCCTAACCGTCCTTACGATGTCTGTTGCCCACTCTAAGGCAATTGGTGCATACTCTTGGAAATAATCTGGATTAATTCCCTCCTCGAACCCATACCCTGCCAGATTTCGTTGTTCTGTTAGTTCTTCCATTCGATCTGCGATCTTTGGGATTTGCTCCCGAAAGGTTTTTGGGAGATCCTCCTTCTCTGTCATTTGTCTAAAAGTGTCTGAGACGTCATGAATTCGTTTGTAATAGATCCCTAGTTTTAAGAATAGCGCTTTTATTGCTTGTTCTGCGGCCATTTGGGCATTATAGACACAATCATCCCAGCGTTGATCTTCTTTCCCTCTTTGGGCGCTCTGAAGCCAGTTTTGTGCTCGTTTTAATGCCAGTTGCGATCTTTCAGGCACCTTGTCCTTTTTCAATTCTCCAATACCTCGTTTTGTTTGGTTTTGTTATCCGTTTCGCCTTCTGCTGTTCTAGTTCTTTTTGGTACTGTTTGAGGAGGTGGGTTCCGAATTGGTTTTGCTCATAGAGAATGATTCCATCGAGTACGATATCATAGAATACTGGATGAAATCTTTTACATTCAGTATCTGACAGCGGATAGTGTGATAAGGGAAAGTAATACCTTTTTCGTCTTAGATTTTTATATGAATCACGTCTTCGTAGTTTTTTCTTCACCTCAATTAGTTCCCGAGATTTTTCCCAGGAGGGAATCTCCCAGTCTTTCACAATGATCAACAGATCAATATCACTCTCCTCGTTCCAGTTTCCTCGAGCACATGATCCAAATAAGAAGACACACAGGAGGGCTTCCTTGAAATGTTTTTTGAGTAAAAACGCATAGTCTTCCAATAATTCGATAATATGAGTATTTGGAATCCTTTCGAATGGATTAGGCGCTTTTCTTGGCATTTTGAGAAGTTGGCTGGCTTCATCTAGGAGACCAATGAGCTTTCTCCCTTTTGTTGTCAGTTTATATATTCTTTTCCTTTTTTCTAATACTTCCAGTGTTATTAATTGCTTTAATCGGGTTGTTAAGGTTGCAGTGTTTGTTATGATGGCATTTAAGTTTTGAAACGTATTTTGGGGATTGTTTTGGAATTCTTTTAATAATTCATAAGATAGTTGATCAATTAAGTTGCGCATACTTTATCATATTAAAGTAATTACTTTATCTTTTTAAAGATATCTAATTTCAAGTAATACCTGATCCTAACAAGCTTAAAAAGGAGAGACTGCTTTACCTAATTGCTTCTAAAGCGTTTTTAAAAACCTTGTATCAGGAAAAGCAATGGAGTATGAAAAAATGGGTTCGAAAAAAATTCTGTTATATGTCTTATTCGGTCTTGGGTTTGTCGTTGGTTTTATCCTTTTTCTCGACGAGATCCGCATTGTTCCGTTTTTGGAAGGTCTTACTCCATTTTTAGATGATATCGGATTCCCTGAACGGCTTTTCCCCGATTTGAGTCAATTTCATATCGCAGGTTTCCATCATTGGATGTTTGGTGTTCTCTTAATGCTAGGTTGTGGTGTGGGATTGCTATATACTTTCAAAAAGGTAGATGATGATCAAGATCATTACGTCTGGGATTAGCTTCTTGTGGGTTCCTCGTCTCTCATATCCAATCTTGGTATCACTTATTGTACAAATCACATATTTGATAGGTTCTTTTCATTGATATCCTTCTCTCCACATGATTAATTAGATATAAAAATCCTACCCTTGAAGAAAAGAAGATAAAGAGCTCTTTACTGATCATTTTGAGATAGCTATTGATGCTCCCCAAGCCTAAGATACTATCTTGAAGTCAAGGTTTCTTTTCTTTCCTAAATGTCTAACCTTCTCTAAGTGATTGCCTCGTCAGTGATATCCACTGTGTGATGGAGTTCAAAAAAAGAAAGGGCTACTGTAATAAACATGTGAAGCTCCTACTAATCGCACCAAGACTAATTTTTGTCAAAAGTTGAGTATGAAGCACCTTCTCATGGAAAAACAAAAAAATCCTTTATAAGTAGTTCATGCACAAAACGGTTCCTCGCGAAGTGATTTTTATGAGACACCCTCGAGAGTCCAGACTCCGTATACTGGTTCTTGTTGTCTTTTTTATGTTCATTGGCATTGTATTTTCATCTTCTTTTACTACATACAGAACCTCGGTAAATGATCCTCTATTTCATACGCTATCCAATAAAAGTCCGTATAGCATTGCTCAGGATCTCTCCAACCTTACTGATGTTCGCCTGTTTTTTGATGATTTTATTACTCAGCAAAAGATTGCCTCTCACATTCTGGGTGCCCATATCTGCTTAGTTAAAGATGGTGCGATCTATTATTCGAATGGGTATGGGTCTTTTGACAACAGTAACGGTGTGCGGGTGCCAGTTATGGTTAATACTACTCTTTTTCGCGTTGGGTCGCTTTCAAAAGCGGTGACAGCTACTGCAATCATGCAGCTCGTTGAGCAGGATTTGATCGATCTGAACGTAGATGTTAATGACTATCTCGATACATTCAAAGTTCCTGCCACTTTCCCTGAACCTATCACCGTAACTCATTTACTTTCCCACACCTCGGGCCTTCAGAACACCCTAGCGCCCGTTTATTTGACCACAGATGAAAACTTGCCTACTCTCGAGGAAGTCATTCGGGCTGAACTCCCGAAAAGGATCATTCCTCCCGGCCAGGCAGCTATGTACTCTAACTTCGGTTATGCTCTTCTTGGTTACATCGTCGAGCTTGTCTCGGGTATGCCCTTTCCCGACTACATCCGATCCGCTATCTTCAACCCCTTGGGAATGAACAATTCTTACTTTGAGCGGGTGCTGCCAGAAGAAGCTCTGGACCACCTGTCTAGTGCGTATCACTATAGCGCTCACCAGGGGTATGTTTTGGGGTCATCCGAGTATGCTACGATGTCTCCCGCCGCAGGTTTGATCACGACTGCAGAGGATTATGGAAGGTTTCTCATTGCTCACCTTAACAATGGAACCTATAATAAGAATAGGATCTTACAAAATGAAACCGTTCAACTCATGCACCAAGTGCATTTTGAAGCGCGCCCTAGAATGGATGGCGTGTGCTATGGCTTCTATGAACGCGATATGAATGGGCTTGAGATGATCGGACATGGAGGTATCACTTACTGGTTCCAAGCCACCGAGGTTATGCTCCTTGAGGAGAATGTTGGGCTTTATGTCTGTTACAATACTGATTCCGCAGGAGCCGCTGGGGCTGAGCTTGTCGAAGCCTTTATGGATCGGTACTATCCTGCGTCCAAAGTAGTCACTCCTCTTGAAGGATTTGAAGAGAGAGTGGACAAATATGTGGGGAAATATCTTAATTCTCACGCCTTGGTTTCCTCAGCTCAGAAAATGAGGTTTCTTTCTGGGTTTCCAACGGAATCCATGCACGTGACCGCAAATCAGGATGGTTCGATTCGTGTCCAGCGAATTAGTTCTCCTTCCTCTTATGTCAGCTACGACAATGTTTTTGTTGAGGTCGAACCTGGTCTCTTCCTTGACAAGGAGGGAAGTTCAAATGACATTGTAGCTTTTCTCGAGGATGATAATGGCGTGATGACGCATATGTACTTCAGCTGGTTCCCTCCAGAGGCTTGGGTTCGTAGATCCTTTCCTGTATCGGTTGCTGAGAGCCTGACATTAATAGAATTCATTTCCCTTTCTGGACTCATAATTTTCCCTCTGTACATTCTTGTAGACCTTCGTTCTCTCTGGAAGTATCAGCTGGAGGAAACACGTCTCGTCCAGGGCCTCAGACTCCTCAGTATAGCTGGTGCCGTGGTTGCTTTTCTCATGCTTTTATTTCAGGTTCAAGCAATTCTTTTGTTTCTGGTTGTTGTTCTCCTTATTCCCCTTCTTGCCTTAAGTATAATAGCAGGCTTTCTAAGAAAATGGGAAATTGAGAATTTCTGTTCCGTCACAAGATTTATGTCGACTCTTCAATTCTCCCTCCTCATTCCTGCTTTTTTCATGCTGAATGAGGGCTCCCGTTTGTGGGGCTCCTTAATAAATACCTCTGGAGAACCCGCGACATGGTTTGAGCTGCAAGCAAGTTACCATTTTACAATGGCTGTTGTGTTCGGATTAATAGCTGCGTACTTGATAGCAGTTATTGTCTATGCTCTGTTGGTGGGTTTCGCTTGGACGAAGCGAGGTGGTTTCGATCGAACCTCCCCAGCAAATATTGGCGAAAGAGTCCTGTACACGTTACTCATTATTATAGCGATTATAATTACGTGGCTCCTCAGTCTATGGGGTGCTTTTGGGTTTTTGTTCTAAGGCTTAGATGATTATTAGAAAAAGCTGATATTGAGAAGAAGAAGTCTCTATTGATCAGACTCATTTTTTTTTCTCAGAAAGTATGATGCTGTTTCAGACATCCCAAACTGAATTTTTCTTCCTAAGAGCGCGTCCTTAACTTCTATGCCTGTTATGTTATTTCTTTTTTTTCTTGGTCACAAGGTAGAATCCTTCACAGGAGAGAAAAACTAATCCACTTCCCAGGAAAAACATCAGCAGTAAAAGATTGTCAAGATTATAATAGTCTTCAGGATTCTCAATTTGATTATAAGTAAAACTTCTGGTAATTGTCAACGTTTCCAATTCTAAGCCAGTTACCCATGTATCATTGCTTTTTGTCAATTCTGCTTTCATCAACCATCCAGTTGCACGATCAAAGGAGAAGATATATTCTGATCCATTTGTTGTTGAGCTATACTTGATTGTATTTACAGTAAGGTTATGTTCTGTTCCATTGACATGCCATTCAATGGTCTTGATTGTGTTATCAATTGAGGGGGTGAATCCACGGAAAGGGTAAGAGTCATTCAGATGAGTAGTGATAATCTCTTGAAAAGACAGGCCATTGTAATGATTAGGGTGATATAGGAGCCCCAACAATGCAAATGGTCGTTGAGAAGAAATAGACGGTTCCTCTTCCTCTGTGAGAATTGGGGTGAAAGATCCTTCACTTCTAAGGTCGGGGTTCTCCAAATTTACTTCGGATAATGATAAATTAAAAAATTCATAGAAATAAAATCCAAGGTCTCCAAACTCCTTAAGTCGAGTAAAATATTCTTCAGATAGGCCCCTACTTTGGTATACAGCGGTCCAATCTATATCAAATTCAAAAATAATTGGTTCATTTGTGGGTGGAATAGGAGCATCCGTGTAGAGTAACATCCGTGGAGGGCGTGGTGGTGTGGGAATACTAAATACTATCACTAAGCAACCTAGTAATAATCCAATTGTCAATAAAGTATTTAGATGACGAGGTCGACTGTGAATTATCTTATTTTTCCTGATAATTGTCTTAATAAGGAAACCAATTGAGACTACAAGGACTATGAATATGATATAGTAGAACCAATACGAGAAAATGAAATTCAACACAAAAATACTAAAATTTCCAAGTGTGGGTGGTGCTGCTCTTACCCAATCAGAAGTGAAACTCCAATGGCCTTCCTTGATGATACGATTTGAAATTGTTAACAATCTTGTATCTTGTGTCATGAACATCCATAACAAACCGATAAGAAGACTAAGAAGGGCTCCACTCATCAGGGTATACCTATAGGAGTGTCTCCAGCCAATATAACCAATGGCTCCAATACTTAATATTATGATAATTACCATTTGAAAAATAGAAGAAATCTCTGTTGAAATAATTTCAACATAGCTGCCAGGTGGCTCGAAAGGCCTATTGAGTGTGTAATAGGTTTTATTATCAGGAAGCGTTGTTGTCTGATACACAGAAGGGAAAAACGTGAATATAATCCCCACTGCAGCGGTTAGAAGAATGATTGTTATGAAAAAAGTGAAACTAGTAAATACAGGATTCTCGTGTTTAAAGTACCATTTTGAAAACCTGCGAACGTGTTTCTCACAGTAAATTAGCGCCCGATCAAGCCTATTTAATAGAGAAAGGGTGATAGTTTCAAATGGCTGTAGAAATTTTGCTTTCGTAATATGTTCAACAGGTATCCAGTGGTCATCAGTCTTTAATTCTTTGATCACTTGTCCAACTACTTGATCGACTGGCTCACTCTGGGTCAAGACACCAACTTCAGCATCTTCTAGACTTAATGTTGGCTCTTTTTCTTGGACTTCATCGAGCATGGTCGCCAATTGATCTGCTAAATTATCAATAAACTCTTCAATATATTCAGCTGGGATCGATTTGTCCTTTAACTTTTCTCCAATTTGATTTAGGTATTTTTCAATAAGTTTAGCCATTTTATCATCACTCTTACTCCGTATTAAGGTGATTAAGGATTGTTTGGACGAACTCATTTAATTCAAGCCATTTTTTAGGCCAGATTTTCAGTTGTGACTTTCCACGTTCCGTAAGCTCATAGTATCTACGCTTTCGTCCTCCTTGCACTTCTTCTCTAAAGGATCGTAAGTACCCATATCGTGGGGGCTTTTTGTCTCTAAGTTTGCTTAGAATGGGGTAAAGGGTTCCTTCTGGGATGGATTTACCAGTTTTTTCTTGGATAAATTTCTTCATTTGGTAACCATATGATCTACCATACTGTTGGACACATTTAAGCAGAAGAAAAGTGATTAAATTAGCTGTGACCTCATTCTCAAGCCGTTCCTCAAGAGACACTATACATTCCTTCTTGATTAATATACATAGATATTCGATACATAGAAGTATATAAGTTCTTCTGTTTTTTTGCAGCTAGCTACCACCCCTTGTGCACTATGACTCATTTTCTCAAAATAGTATGTTTACTAATGAAAGTAATTCCTGCTTTCATTCAACTGATAATCAATTATGTCGGGAAAATTGATAATACCATGGTATCATCATGGCTTGACATTTCACTATTTGACATCTGGGCCATGTCTTCGTCATTTGTACTCTGTTTGTATTAGCTAGTAAATCTCTTCATTAAGTAGCTTAAGGAGTTATCAGGGTTACCAAGGCGATTGGAAACCATGCTTCCTTAGAAAGGCATAAACTTTTTCCAAAAAATCAGTAGAAGGAAACATATTCAGTTCAATCGTTTGTATATTTTTCGATTATTCTTGTAGATCGTTACAAATTCTGGGAAAAAACGGTTGTACGTTTCCACATGCTTTGGCTTTGGATGAAAAATTGTAGAATACTGAATGAGATTGGGAATATCATTAAAAGTAATGTACCCTAAAGCAACAGAAGCAAGAAAAGCGGCTCCCCTTGCGTTAGCTTGAATTGGTTCCTCGACGCGTTGAATAGTTCTGTTCAATACATCAGCATAGATCTGACACCATACGTCAGATTGAGCACCACCACCAATAATATTCAAGGGATCCATTTTTCTCTTGATAAAGGCTTCAACATATCTTAAGACCCAACGAGTATTATAAGCTACTCCTTCAAATACTGCTCTGATTAAATGTTCTTTTTTGGTGTTTAAAGAAAGGTTAAAAAAACCCCCACGGACCGTATGGTCTTCAATAGGTGTTCGTTCTCCGTAAAGCCAAGGAGTAAAGATGACTCCATCACTCCCAACTGGGACATTTTCAACAATTTTATCAAAGATTACATACGCAGCGGGATTTCCAAAGTAGCTTTCATTATCAATATAGAAAATATTGTCACGTAAGAAATTCAAACAAGCTCCAGCACTTTCCTGTTCATTAACAACGAAATATTTTTCAGGGATCACTGCAGGAATTGAAACTATATTGTGAGAAATATCAGTTTTTTTATAGGGGACGTGACAAATCACCCAGGAACTAGTTCCAATATATACATGTCCTTGATAATCCTTTACTGCTCCTGAGCCAATTATCGCACAAAGTAGATCTGGAGCACCCATTGCTACTTTTGTATTCTGATTTATACCTAATTTGTCCGCAACAGTTGTTTTTACAGATCCCAAAATCTCTGTAGGATCTTTTAATTCAGGTAATTTGGTTCTATCAAGTTTAAACCGTTTTATCAAGGAATTGTCATACCTTACATTACGGATATTACGGGTATTTGTGACCCAATGGAGGGTAATAGAACCAGTAGAAGCCGCGAATTTTCCTGAGAATTTTAGATTCAAAAAATCAACACAGTCGAGGAATTTGTAGGTGCTATCATAAATCTCAGGAAGTTCATTTTTAATATACAATATATGGGAAATTGGATCCTTTCCTGATAATCCTGGTGCTCCCCCTGTTTTATAAATAAATCTTATGATGTCCTTCAATGGATACCCTGAAATCTTCGGAAACCCTTTCAATGTTTTTTTCAGGTAGGGGGCCCCTCGCGAATCCATCCAGATAATTGCATTCATTAAATGATTTCCATTAGCGTCCACAGGAATTGTCCCCGACCATTGACTTGAACATGATATCGCAACGATATCATCAATGGGAACTAAATCTTTATCAATCAGCTGATGTGTTGTTGTAATTATCGCTTTCCACCATTCATCGGGATCTTGTTCAGCACCACTCTTTCCTATCAGATATACTGGTGTCTTTTCAAAAACAAAATCTAAAACTTCTCCGTACATCGAACAAATGGCAGCTTTTACACCTGATGTTCCATGATCGAACACCAATACATATTTACTGTTTTGGTTTGACATAACTATCCTTTTTACTATAAAGTAATTATTTCACTATTTCCATCTTCGTCAATGGATTCAATTGTTAAAGGTGAGTCTTTTCCACTGGCAGTTTCAAGTCCAAGATGTTCTTGCATAACATTTAAAAAATCTAGAGGATTCACACAAGCTTCTGGTGGTAAAACTCCTTTCTTTGTTATTTTTTTTCTATTTAGAAGGACAGCGCCAATAGCAGCAGGGATGCCTGTTGCCTCTCCCATCGCTTGGTTCTCTGATGCCAATGAAAATATATATGTGTGAGTTTTTTCATCTTTTTTCCCTTTTACAACAATCTTTATGCAACCCCGTTGGGAGCCAAAATTCTGTTCCTTCAATATTCTCTCTCTCTGTTTAATGATGTATGAAATTGTGAAATCAAGGGGAGAGATTATGTTTCCTCTCACAGTCAAAGGTTCTTCATCAGTAAGTCCTAGTTTAACCAGGTTAGTGATCAGATAGAAATATTCAGAGGGGATAACTGTGCCTTTGTTTGTGACTCGCTTGACATCTTTGATATATTTAGGGAGAGTGATTGTTTCTGGATGTGGATATGGATGGACACGATATTTTCCAAGTTTCAGAAAATCAATTTCCTCTTCTAATGCTCTTCCATTGGTGTCAAAGAAACCCACAGAGACAAACTTGCCTTCAAGGAAAACTGGGATATCAATACTCATGGAGTGAATTCGATGATAAATTACTCCGGGTCCTTCAAATGGTTCCCCCCCATGTGCATGATAGAGATCAATCGAATGCACTTCATCAAGCAATTGATCAGCCGCGAATTTTGCCAACAAATTCGTGATCCCTGGAGAACTCCCCATCCCAATCAAAGCAGTAATATTCATTTTTTTAGCATCATTATCCATTTTGAGGGCTTCTTGTGTTGCGTCTACATCATCATTAATATCAACATAGTTCCTTCCTGTTTCTATTGCTGATTTTAGAATAAGAGGACCAAATTTATAGAAGGGGCCCACACAATTTATGACAATATCAATATCCCTTATTGTGTTCTGAACAGTTTTTGGGTCGGTGATGTCGACTTCACATACGAGAACTTTGTCTGAATTTATCTCTTCAGCTATTTCATGGGCTTTCTTGATGTCAATATCTCCGATGATCACTTCTGAAACTTCAGAAAATGTAGTAAGAGTCTTCACCGTTACCCGCCCTACAACCCCAGCTCCTCCTAGCACAATAATCTTCACCATTTTTTTCAATATCCTATAGATCACCCGGTTAAATTAGACATTAAATAATTTATTTATCAATGTGGTATTTTTGCCATGTTAGAGCAATCTTTTTTAAACTTACAATCAGCTTTCCCCTAGTTCATGACTTGACTATCTCAGTGTACTCAAGTAGGTTGGGACTACGCTTGAAACGACCCAAGATTCTCCTCCTCTTTGTTTTAACTATAGTTCTCACCTATTACTTGAACATATATAAGAGCGATAATAATACCCCATTTAGTCTGAGAGATAGTTTACCAGGAATTATTGCTCAAGTTTATACCCTCCATTCACCGATTACAATTACCATGAATGACCATTTCGCTATTTACGATTTTCCAGGTACGGGGACTCTTGATGATCCGTATCGAATTGAACATCTCAATATCACCGCCTCTAGTGGTGCTTTGATTCATATTAGTGATACGACCGTTTATTTCTGGATTAATAACAATTCTCTTGATGGTCTGTCAACTGCTTCTGCTGGGATATATCTTTCCAATGTCCACCATGCCTTCATTAATGGGAATGTCATTCTGAATGCTGAGGATGGGATTCATGCTACTGCAATTTCAGATTCCCTTTTCCATAACAACAGTATTTCTTCAAATTTACGTTTTGGTATTTTTCTTGATGTCTCTACTAATTGTTCTGTATCTAACAATCGTGTTCATGATAATGGGATTAACGGTGTTCACATGAAGGATACTGATAATACTACTATTAGTCAGAACATCCTTTACAATCACCAGCTTGGATCGTTCTCGCAATGTGGTCTGCTTCTTGATAACTCCTCCACCAATCAGCTTGTAAATAATTCCATCTTTGAGAATTATTTTGGGATCAAGCTTCTTAATTCGGCTCAGAATAACCTTCTCACCAACAATACCATCTATGGTAATCAAAAGCAGGGGATTCACCTTGAATACGCCTCAAAAAACATGATTATGCATAACACACTCTTAAACAATTTACTTTATGGGGTACAGCTCACTGTTGGCTCCAATGATAATGTACTCCAATATAATAATTTTACAGGCAATAATGGAGGAGGTATCCAAGCTTTTAATGTTGGTGTGCGTAATACCTTTTTAGGTAACTATTGGGATGATTGGGCCTCTAAGGACGATGCTAATGATGATCTGATTATAGATACTCCCTATTTAATTGATGGGAGGGCCAATAATTCGGATCTCTATCCTCTCGTGGTGTTATCTGTTCAAGCGATTAATAATATCGATAAAGGCAGGCCTGACTATTCAGGAATTTTCCTGTTTTTTGTCGTTGTTTTAGTTGGGATTACAGCCAGTATGGGTGGGGGGTATTTTCTTTATGTTTCACGCTTTAAGGAACCTGTAGTTGAAGAACCATTTACTGACTTTACCTCAGCAGACCAGATTGACCGTATCAAACCTCTATATCATAAAATCGTTGTTGGATTGGAAAATATTCAAGCGGCTGCGCTTCCTGAACCAGCCCCTGTGCCTCTCTTAAAACCCGCAGAAACCATTACACTAGTCGAGTTCTTCCCCGCTGACATAAAAAAGGATCTTCGCTCCGGACTGAGGTGGCGAACCATCTTAACTTTGATTGAAATTGCGTATCAAGATCCGACTGATACCAATCCTGCACAATTAGCGCAAAGTATGGAGATCCCTCGCTCTACTCTCTCCAAAGAAATCAAACGACTCACTGACTTGCACTATATCGAATCGTTCATTAGCGACAAAGTTTTACGTGACGCCCGATTTAGAAATTATGCAATCACCCCCAAGGGTTTTAAGCTTCTCTTCATCTTAAAAGAGGCCTTTAAGCTAGCAATTTCCCGATTGAAAGAAAAGCAAGAGGTTTTTTATGGTTGATTTTTACGAGAATGGACGAATATTGAATAGTCCTGATTTAAGAAGAAGAAAATTGGCTATTGATTCAATTATCCAGTCTAAGTTCAATATCGAGTCAGTTTTCAAAGAAATAATTAGTGTCCAATTAGAACCTATCCTTCTATCTTTTGAATGAGCATTCCTAAATAGATGGTAGAGGATTTAAGGAAGGAAAAAAAGTGAATTTCGATAAATCTTTTTGTATATTCATAGGATTTCTTCTTGTATTTGGAATGATTCCTTATTTATCGTCCTATGAACTCCTATCCACTCCAGAAGAATTATTTTCAAATAAAATACCCACACGACCGAGAATACCATCTCCAAAAATTACCAGTACTCAAATGTACGTCGAAAGTGGACCAATTTTTATTGATTCAGATGTACTGCTAAATGCTACTTTTCCTGGTCGAGGCACTATTGATGATCCTATCAGGATTGAGAATTATAATATTACAGATCCAAGTGATACGTTAGTCGGACTCATAGACATTCGGAGTACTACATATTATTTCCGTATTGCTAATTGCCTTATCAATGGCTTAGGAACTATTGGAAATGGGGTTTATTTTGATGAAGTCATTCATGGGACCATTGTCAATAATACCATTATTAACAACGGGTGGTCTGGTGTTAATGTTGCTAGGAGATCAGATTTCAACATTGTAGCCAATAATACCATTTTTGATAACAGTGAGGATGGGATCAGACTGGGTGAAGGGACTCCCTCTCATAATAACACTCTTTACAACAATACGATCTATAATAATGGTTGGGACGGGATTATGGTTTCAGCTTCAGAAAACAATACAATCGGATCCAACACTATTTATAATTCAGGTGGAGCGGGTATAAGTCTAAGTAATTCTAGTCACAATCTCATTTCTGATAACTACGTTCACGATCACCCTTATTCGGGGATTTCTCTCTTCTCTTGCAGTGAAAACACCATTTCCCATAATACAGCCTATAATAGCTATTTAAATGGAATTAAGATAGCGGATGCTGATTCCACCAATAATACCCTTTTCTCTAATACCATCTATAATAGTGGAGCAAGTGGGATTCTCATCTATACAATTCCAATCAATCTAGATATTTTCAATTCCATTTTCAATAACACCTGCTTTAATAATAGCCTCCGTTTTGGGTCTGGTTTCCCTGATTACTGGACTAGTGGTATTACTGTTGATTGTTCCTCTGCTAATATTTTCAATAACACGGTGTTTGATAATTTTGACAATGGAATACTAATACTTCGTTCCAAGAATTCAGTTGTTTCCAATAATATTATCAGAAGTAACGGTAGGCATGGAATCAGCGTTGCAGCAGCTAATTTTACCACAATTGCTGACAATGAAGTATTTAATAATGCTAATGATGGAATTCACCTTTTTGGCTCCCTCAATAACTCTGTTCTCAATAATTCAATCTATAATAACATGATGACTGGGATTATCTTAAGTTTATTCGATGGTTTAGGAATTTATAGTAGGAATGACAATAATACTTTGTGTAACAACACACTGTACGACAATAATGACAAAGGAATTTCTTCAGATGATTCAGGGAATACTTATATCATCAGAAATAGAATTCATAATTTCAATAATATAGGAATTCACATTGGGTCCGGGTCACGTTTCACCACCATTAACGAAAACACTATTTATATGCCAGTTCTAACAAGAGATCGATGGGGAATAAGTCTTGGTGGCTCTGAAGACAATAATGTTTTCGATAATACTGTTTTTCACACTGAATTTGCTATCGATGTTGGTAGTTCAAACAATTCTGGCATTACATATAACAGTATACATGATAATATCAATGGGGTCGTTTCAGGAGGTGATACCAATAATATCACTATTTTCAGGAATTTTTTCTATAATAACGAAGCTGGTATTGATTTTTTTTCTGGTAATAATATTACGGTCTCATTCAATTTGTTTTATAATAATGAATGGGGACTAAGAATTGGACCCGACTTGTTAAACAGTATTATCTCGCAAAATGACCTGTCCAATAACCTCGCTCAAGCTACAGATGAGGGTTCAACTAATGTGTTTTATGAGAATTACTGGAGTGATTGGACTGGTACGGGAGTATATGCAATATATACTATAGAAGGTAGCCTCGGGAATCAGGATCCCTCCCCTCGACTAAATCCATATCATTTGTCAGCACCCGTAATTCTGGCTCCATCCACTGAAAATTTAACCCTATCTGGCCTTGTACTTATTCAATGGACTACTTCAATGGATATTTTTGGTCATCCTCTCACCTATTCGGTCTTGTACTCTCCAAATGACGGAGGAAGTTGGATAACTCTCACTTCAGGTATGATCACTACAGATTATACTTTAGATACTACAACCATTTCAGATGGATCGTACATTCTACTCAAAGTTCAGGCTGTGGATTCTTTAGGCTTCATTGCACAGGTGGTTTCTACTGAGACTTTTTTCATTGTAAACTCGCCTCATCAGCTATCTACCTTTCATATCACCTCTCCCAAGAGCGGAGACATGCTTAGCGGTTCTGTCAGTATCGAATGGAGTGCATCTTTTGATCCATTCGGACACTCCCTCAATTACACAATGTATTTCTCTGCAGATGATGGTGCAACGTGGACTCCACTTGTGAGCGGCTTGACCACCACTAGTTACTCGTGGGATACGACTACAGTACCGAACGGCCTCAGTTATCGGATTAAAGTCGTAGCAACCTGTTCGGAAGGGGTAACAGCAGAGTCTATCTCAGAGGCGTTTAGTGTCATAAACCCATCATCAGGGACTACCTCAACGAGCTCGGACATCACAACAAGTATGGATAGCTTCATACTTCTCGTAGCCTTAGTTACACTAGTGATTTCGATTCGAAAACTTAAGAAAAAATAATGAGGTCTCCCTTTTTCTTCTCCTCATAATATATCATCCCGTGTCCCTCTCCCTCGCCTTCGTTTGGCTTGTCCTACCCAATTTCGCAGTTGGCTGAAATGCCCAACCACGTGGAACAGGTTTTGCTGAATCGCTCCTGCAATTGTTGTTTTTTCTCCCCATTGGAATGTTATTTCATTACTCAGCTCTTCATCATTGAATTTTCCAAATGCCTTAAGCATACGATTTACAGCTCGGGTCAAATCGTCTGAAGGGATCCCACTTGATTTATATTTTCTGAACTCGTCCATAAATCATCTGCCTGCATCTTCATAAATTGCTTGGACGGTGTGATGGAATGTTTCCCTCACTGAGTATTCCTGAGGAAAGGTTCTAACCTCCCAGGCATCCTCTTCTTCAATAATCTCAATTGTTTTCAGTCCTTGTCGTAGAAAATATTCCCATAATTGTTTATAAACTGCAATTTGGGCTCTTTTCATCTTTCCCACAAAATAGTTATCATCATAGCATCTAATAAGTGTCCTTCCATTAAGGTTGTTATTACCAAAATTCCTCATGAGTTGCTAAAAAAGAGCTAGGAAAAGGTGGTTAAATGCCATTAGCCAAAATTCAAGATGATGTTGAAATCGATTATTTTTACGAAAAGCGTGATTCAAACACACCGCCTGTTATCTTCTTAAATGGTTCAATATTCAACTATAGACAATGGTTATCAACCTATTTGCCTGCATTTCGGGATTTGACTCAAGATGATTATCCTTATGTGCTATATGACTATCAAGGCATCGGAAAATCCTCCCCCAAAATAGAGCAATTTACTCTTAAGGCCTTGGCAGATGAACTTTTAGGATTGCTCGATTTTTTGAAAATCAAAAAAGCTCATCTTTTTGGAGTTAGCAAGGGATCCATGGTGGGACAAGTTTTTACTGGATTATTTCCTGACAGAATAGTGAGTCTTGCGGGATATGGCATTGTCAATCTTCTTGGTCCAAAGCTTGAGGAGGAGAAAAATCTTTTCACAGAGCGACTTGAAGATCTAATGACATTAGATGATATATTGTCTGAAAAGATCAACTCAACTAATCATAAACGAATCGTAAGAACAATATACACCCCTGCAATCTTTCAAAAGAAATATTCGGAATTAAACTTGAAAGAAAAACTCATTAGTTGGATCCTGGAAAGACGGACATTTTCATTACTTGAAGGAACACCAATACGAACGCTTGAACTGCTCTTTAGATATTATGCTCAGGACATTGAAAAAGAAATTGATTTCTATGCTTCCTGTATTAATTCCATAGGAAATAAGCCTGTATTATTACTTAACGGCACCTTTGACCGAGTCACCCCTATTGAACTTGCCAGAGATCTAGCACCAAGATTAACAAATGCTAAACTTGTTGAATTTGCAGGATTCGAACACATAAGTCCGAATATAAAGAAGAAACAAGGAAAAGCCATCATGCTGGAATATTCTAACTTTCTCTCAGAATTGACATGAGAAAGGTCAGTAGAAGGAAATATCGAGGAATAATAGCAGGTCTTTAATCAGTGCATATGCGTGTATTATTGCTGTTGAGTATACTTAATTTTGACTCTAGGCACTAATGATTAAGCATTTAGAAACAAAGATTATTGAAAAAATTTGAGTTAGAGATAAAACTCTCCTTTTGAGGTTTTATTTCTTGTTTCTCCATTAGTGGATTTGAATTTAATGCAACCAATTCCCCTTCAGGAAGAGTTTGATAAACTCCAGCGACTCCAATTTCTCCAGTCTAATGATACGATCAATGATATCCAGTTTGACTTTCATAAAACAACAACTTGGGCGGAAGTATTTTGGCGAAGACGGTATACCCACGAAAGAAGGGAAGATCCTGAACTTCCATTTGTTTTTCAACTAAATTCTTCTTCCATTTTGGAAATCGGGGCGGGATATGGTAGAATCTTGCGAAAGCTCATAGAAGGGAAACATTGGCTCAACGATTCGATGAAATTTCAAGGAATTGAGACCTGTACCCATTTTAAACCGTATTTTCATCGTTATCAGAGTACCTACCCCTCTCTCAACAATTGTGATATTATTTTTGAAGACTTCCTAACCACCTCTGCTTTTAAGGAGACTTTCTTTGATATTATTCTTCTCCCTATGAATACTTTTCCCAGTTTTTCGTTTAATGAGTTACACAACTTATTCACGAAGGTGCAAAATCATTTGGGTCCAGATGGAATGTTTCTGTTTTCCACCTTTAAAATTCCTGGGAAATTACCAGTAGCTATCGATCGAGGGAAGGGTCACGATGGGGAGTTACTCCTAGAGTTAGGAAGGGGGATTATTGCTGCGGAATATTATGAGTTTCCTGCCACTGAGATGGAATATGGTGCCCAATCTGTGACTTATATGTGTTACAACACGTTTACTCGTGATTATACTCTGGCCTCTCGTGAGATTTATCGGTACACTCTTCATTTTGTGTCACCAGCTATTCTTCAGGAAGTAATTGAGACTGTTGGTTTTTCAATCAAGATTCTTGATGATTCGAGTCATTCTCGAGTGTATGGTTTAATCACATCCTAGCTCAGATTTTTTGGTAGCAGCTGATAATGATGGTGAAATAAATCAGAGTATACCCTTAAAATAAACCATAAGCTGTTTCACAGAGTCTATTATCAGCTATAAGTTCTAGGTTCCAATTCTAAGAATCATCTATGAATCTATTTCTACCACACTTATGACAGCTTGTTTCATTCGCAAGTACTATTGTAAAGCAATTTGGGCATAGTTGGGGTTCTTGGATTTTGTTCTCCTCCCTCCTCAATTCTTCCTCTTCTAAATCCTTGGACACGGGTGAAAGGGCATACTTTTTTAAAGAAACCACCAGAATTAGCACAAAATACGTGATTAAGATGAAAGTCACTAAAATCACTAATGGTGAAATGACGGTTTTTGAACTGGGAGGAAATTTGATTGTAAAGCTGAGATCTACGTCATCTTGTGAGTTTTCAATTGAGTTTGCGAGTGAGTAATACCATATAAGGTAATATCTAGCCGTTACTCCCACTTGAATCTCTGTTGTTAGGTTTTTTTCCCCTCTTACCTCGTATACAGAGTGAAATTTGTTTAATAACCGATTGTCAGGGTTTTGAAATTCTTGAAAATTCTCTGTATCTAGCACATAAAAGTCCAAGCTTCCCGTTGCCACCCAATTTATTCCGATTACTTCCCCCCGAGGGAATGATAAATCTGTCTCTGGTTCACACCAGAATTGATCATATTCTAAGATGATATTTTCAGTCGCCAGGTATGCTGGTGTATCTGGAAGTAGCAAATTATCTTGAATCCATGGAGTAAATATTATACTAAAGAATATCCCGACTACACAGGCAATGAGTATTCCTCCTCGAAAGATATCCCAGATAAACGCAATCAATTGTAATCTCAATGAGGGAGCAGGAATGGAAGTTGAGGGAATTAAGTTTCCCTGACTAGATCTAGGAGTATGGGGTCTTCGGAGTATTGGAGGTCTTCTTAATCTGCGAGGCAGATGTATTTCCTCATTATCATTAGTTAAGTTTCGTGTATCCAAGTGCCTGCAACTATAAATAGTCATGGATTTTGGAATCAAGTTTCAAAATAAGAGAGACAGAAGTCCTTAATGGACTATGCTGAAATTTGGATTTGTCTCAAAATTTATTATCACAAGATTCACATATAAACAGCATAGAGACAAGTCCTTTACTGAAGGTGATCGATTATTTTTCCTAAAAAAGAAAAGATCTTACCTACTGATGAGATGTATAATTTTGTTGCTCAATTAAATTTTCCTGTCCTTCATCCTGGAGGCTCTAAAGCTACAGAAAAATTACTTGAAATTCTTAAGATCTCTGAGAATTCCAATCTTTTAGATGTTGGTTGTGGTTCTGGATTTACTGCTTGTTTGATTGCAAAAAGACATGATGTTCACGTTACTGGAATAGACCTCTCAGAAAATATGATTACAGAGGCAATAAAAAGAGCTAATAAAGAAAATTTGTCTAGTTTTACCGATTTCAGAGTAGCCAGTGTTTATGAATTACCTTTTGATCCGAATAATTTTGATTATATAATTTTTGAGTCCGTTTTAACTCCATTAAAAGATGAAGGAAGGGCTTTGAGGGAAATGACTCGTGTTCTAAGAGATGATGGAAAGATTGGTTGTAATGAGGCAATGTTTTCTGAAACTTTACCTCAAGAGATAATAGATCTTTTAGCAACGCATCCGTCTTTTTCTGGACATATTTTAACAGAAACCACGATTAAAGAATTATTTCGACAAAGTGGATTAATAATACAGACTTTTGAGAAAATAGATTCAGATTTCAGTGTGACAAAAGAACTTGGAATTCGTGGAATTATAAGATTCATGCTTTTCAAATATCCCTCACTGATTCTGAAGCTCATTAAGGATTCACAATTCCGGAAATATCAAAAAATAGATGATAAAGTGAATAAAGAGACAAAAAAATACGCAGAAACAGCTTTAATTATTGCTCAGAAATCATAGATTATGAGTAAATACTTAGTTCTAATAACGATTGTTGTTTATACGCTCTTGGTTGTGTTCTCTTGGACGAAGAAAGGTGGCTTCAAACTTCTAGTCATCCCAGCGATTATTGTTTGCTGAATCCTTAGTTTATGGGGAGCTTTTACGTATATATTGTAAAATCTCCCCACCTATATTTTACAACTTTTCTATTAGTTCTGCTTCGCTCACCGCCAATGGGATTGCTTGTTCTACTTCCATGGCTAGTGCTCCTTTCCAACACTTGAAGAGGCCTGG
This sequence comes from Candidatus Heimdallarchaeota archaeon, assembly GCA_020353515.1. Taxonomy (GTDB): domain Archaea; phylum Asgardarchaeota; class Heimdallarchaeia; order Hodarchaeales; family Hodarchaeaceae; genus Hodarchaeum. The sequence continues at coordinate 2,846,968 of CP070695.1, read as the reverse complement.
TAATGCGATCCTCCACCTAGCCACGGTTTTAAAAGCTGCCTCTACGCTTTCAACTTTCAGAAGTGAAATTCCCCAATTATCTGGAGTAACGATCCAAGAGACTACTTCTGCTCCTTCGATCTCCTCTAATTCATTGAGTTTTATTCCAGTTCTAGCTATATCTGCTGAACTTATTTCTTCATTTAATTCCCAATATACAAGATATAACATCTTTTTCTCATCACCTATCTTCTTTTTGATACCACTCCCAAGATCCTGACATGTGATATCAATCATGTTTAATTCTTATTAAGCAATATAAATCTAGTGAAAAAATGTGTGGAAGCTCTATCGGTTTGAATCGCACCTTCGCTCTTGACAAATTTCTTTCTTTTAGGAATTAAACACCAAGGAAAAATAATTATCCATTCAAATCTTTATAGTATGACAGCATGGTAAATTGAACTGGCCACTGGATTACTTGTTCGTTGTATAAATTGAATCCATACTTTTCATACATTTTTCGGGCGATGACAAGTCTTTTTGCTGTGTGTAATATTATTCTCTTCATTCCAATGTTAATGCAATACTCTTCTACTTTGGATAACAGTTTTTTTCCCAATCCTTGGTTTCTATAGTGATTTTTTACTCTCATTCTGATCAATTCTGCGGTACTTTCATCAACAATTATTACCCCGACCATCCCTATGATCTCTCCTTCCTGATCAATCACCCAAAATTTTCTGTCCTTCTGGTGATATGACTGATAGATATTTTCGAGGTCTGATTTTTGGCGTCCTCTTCCTGTGATTATTCTGTGTTCTTCCAAGAATTCTGTTTCAAATTCCTCATGTAGGAGTAAAATGCCTTCTGTATCGCTCTTTTGATATTCTCGAACTTCCATTTCGATATGAACCAATTATAATGATATTTTTCTTGAGGTAATAAAGAAAAAGTGGAAAGAAACTATAACTTTTCCCTAGGATTTAGATAAAGTCTATTACAAGACTGATTTAGCCTTTTCTAGGTCATCTACTCCAATCACTATTCTATTATTTTCAGCTAAATAAATCAAGTTAATATTTATGCCTTCTTGAGCTAGTTTGCGGAATAATCTACCCCCTGAACCAGGCTGTCTTACTATTTCCATGATATCAATTACGAGTACCTCTCGTTCTTCTTTTATTTTAAACCCCGCTCGTTCAAGTACATTGTAAGCTTTTCCAGATTCTTCTACCAAAATGTGTATCAAGTCTTCTCCTTTGCAGGTAGCTCCGCAAAGGCCTTCTATATTAATATTAGCCTTACCTAGAGTTTCTCCTAAATCAGCTAGAGTACCAGGTTTGTCTTCTAATACTACAGAAATGTCTTTCATTTAATCACCTCTTTTAATATTACAATCATTTTTTGTTTCTTTTTGTAGAAATCAGGTATTAGAGGTCTATTTGTTACTAAAAGTAAATTTAATTTTAGGGGATTATAACTTTTGGGATCTATACTTTTTTGATGATTTTTTATTGTCAGTTACTTTACCGATGATGAAGTCTTACAATAGAATAATTCTTTAATTAGTATTAATCTATTAAAAGTTATGTTGCATCCTATAAAATCATCTGATTTTAATGCGCTAGACACCTTTTTATATCAATTAGTAGAAGATAAGAAAGCCCCAGGAGCTATTTTTCTTCTCTATGAGAAAGGAAATATTCGATATTTACAAAAATTTGGATGGCAAGATCTAGAGAATAATATCCCTATAGAATTAGATAGTATTTTCAGAATATATTCCATGACCAAACCCATTATCACTGTTGCGCTGATGATCCTATTTGAAGCGGGTAAATTCGATCTAAACGATTCTATCTCAAAATTTATTCCTGAATTCAAAGAGATGAAAGTATTCATAAAAGAAGAAAAAGGAAAGATCATTACTGAAAGATTAGAGAGAGAAATCACCATTCTTGACTTATTTACTCACACCTCTGGTTTGAGTTATGGATTATTTGAGGATGATCCTATTGATAAACTCTATAATAAAGAATTAGCTTTTGAGAAGGTAAAATCTCTTTCGCTGGCTGAAGTAATCCAGATTATTTCAACTCTTCCTCTTCGATTTCAACCTGGTAGTTATTTCAGATATAGTTATGCAATGGATGTTTTAGGAAGGTTGATTGAGATACTATCTGGTAATTCTTTATATGAATTTTTGAAAAAAAGAATATTCCAGCCTTTAGAGATGACTGATACCTCATTTTATGTTCCTGAAGAAAAAGCAAATAGATTCGTTAAGATCTATTCATACAGCGAAGATAGTAAGTTACAATTAATCAACTTACCTGATGTATTGGAGCGATATACTGAGAATTATAAATTTTTATCGGGTGGAGGCGGACTTGTCTCCACTACGAAAGATTTTTTCAATTTTGCATTGATGTTTCTTAATAAAGGAAAATTTAAAGAACAACGGCTTTTATGTCCTGCGACAATTGATTTAATTACAAGAAATTATCTTGTGGCCAATCGAACTATAACTGAGCAAGCATTGAATCCTTTGATAGTTGAAAATTTCCTGAACTTAAATGAATATGGACAAGGGCTTGGAATTAGAGTGCGAATTAAAGACTCTAAAGAGCTGGGAGTAATAGGTGAACATGGTTGGGGTGGAGCAGCGCACACTTACTACTGGGTAGATCCTTTAAATGAAGTAATAGGTGTTTTTATGACGCAGGTGACTTTTCCTCATCCAGCTTTTGATAGGTCAGGTTTGCTACCCCTCGCATATGAAGGATTAAATCTCAAATAGACCCTCTTCTATTCAATAACGTCAGATGCGTTATTATGTTCGAATTCTTCGCATAAAGATAATTTTTAATTCAGAAGAATGGTCGTTTCAGTATCAATGGAGAACCACTCTGGTATCCCATAAAATTGATTTTGGGCGTCTTGGAGTGTATCTAGAAATGATATTTCCCATCTATTTTCCTTTTCATTAAATGTAGCATTAATTGCAAGACGTGATTCTGATCCTACTTGAAATTTAAATTTCTGATATTGTAGAGTCCCTTTGGCTTGTTTCACAACGGATTCAATTGTTATTCTGTTCCATTCTGTTTGATTGTATGTCAGAGGTGAATAACTGTAGATTTTATCGATTTGTTGAGTTAATTGATTTACTGAGGCAATTGAAATGATATTATTTTCTTCCCATACTACCCATCGAAATAGGGGAATGCTATTTGGTGTCGTAGAACTGGGAGAATGCGTGATCATCGTGTTAATTTGCAGAAGAGTATAGCCACTAAGAAGAAGAACAAAAAGAATGCTTAACGACTTCGCTGATTTCTGAAATCGGGAAAATGTATAGGTGTTTGCCCTGGTAACCTTACTATAAAATAAACGAATTACAGCAATACCAGAGAGCACTGTTACCAGAGGATCGAAGACAGAAATCGTACCACTAGTTATACGTTCATTGATAAAAGGATAAAACAAATATAAACCCCCTTGGGTAATGTAATCCATAAATAGATGTAAAAGGGTGCCAATACTCCCCCAGAAGATTGTTTTAGAATTTAATTCAGTAGCTTGCTCCTGTAAAGGTTCTTTTAACCGTTCAATGGGATTAAATCTTTCAAAGTATTGTGTTGAGAGAATTATTCCCATTGCTATGACTGGCGCCACTAAGACTGTATGAAATAGGCCTCGATGCTGAAGAATAAATAGTTGAAATATTAGTGCTGGAAGCCAAGAAATTAATACGTCTATATCAGGAGCTAATCCCCCTATTATGAAAGCACGTTGAGTATCTTCATCTTAACTTATTATACTAGCTATCGCCACACTAATAATTAGATGGGTAAAAAAATCCATGTTTGAGGTGTTTTTTCAACTTGTCTTAAAATTGAATGGAGAATAAGTTAAATTATCTGTAAATTTGATAATATATACTATGACAATTAATAACTTGAGACGTTTGAAGAACAAAAAATAGGGATAATTTAGAAATTATATTGCATTAATCTTGGTTAGATTTAGGAGAAATCGGTCACAATGAAAGAAGTTGAGCAGTTCACCCAAGCTATCCTTCAGGATGTAGAGTATCTGAAACAAGAACAGCTGGCAAGTCTAGAGCTGATAAGTCTCATCAATGGGTTGAAACGAAAGCAGCAAGAGGTAATTGATCGGGTAACGCGGGAAGTTCATGCTGCCATGAATGAACAGGGCAAAAAGAAATACTCTAACGAGACGATCCGTAATGTGGCAATCCGAGAGATCTTGGCAGCATCAGAGGGGTATCAGACACGAGAAGGAAAGATCGAGGAGTTAGAGACTACCGTCCAGAAACATCTTATTGAGCAAGAGTACCTTCGGAATAAGATCACTATTAACAAGGAATTTCTTCTGGCGTTGAAGCACAAGAATTTATAAACACCTAAATTCCCATTCTTCTGTTTCTTCAAGGGATGAGGGAATTCACTGAAAATGACTCAGTTAATCGTACCCCTGCTATTACTCTTAAGTTTATATTTAGTTGTTCTTTAAATATTGGCAGGATATGGTTGAAAAAGAATGAGGAAGATGAGATTACTTCGATATAGCCCTCTGCTTACACTAGCTTTAAATGAACTACCGATACTAGGGATAATCAAAGGAGAGTATTCATAAAATGAAAGAGAAGTATCGGGTTCTACCCAAGAGGATAGCACGGAGTCGAAAGATCCAAGTACGCCAATTTGAACCAGAGGAAATTTGGATCGAATATGAGTTGGATATCCAAGACACCTCTTTTGCTAGAGAAGCAATCCAAGAAGCCACTCGTTTAGCCAATGAATATCTGGATGAGGAGGAGGCACGATTACGAGGCATAGATAGGCAATCCGTGAATACTAATAGTGGAAAAAAACCCCTCGTTACAGAGTACGATCTGATCTTAACTGAGGAGGGCAAACAAACAAATCTCGAAATTGTACGTTCCAAGGAAACACAATTTGCCAACTTTATCCATCTATGGTGGGGAAACAATGGTAATGGATCCAAGAAAACCTATATTGGACATCTTCGGAAAGATACTGGAGAATTTAAATTAAAACCTGAGAATAAATCCCTGATAGAGAAATTAGGGATCAAAAAAGGGACACATTTCAGGATTGTGCCTGAATAAAAACTTCCATGGAATTGAAATCAGACTTACTCAACTGAACTAGAGTATTTAGCTATGTAAGGGTCACAGTACCAAATTTTGGAACCTATCCTGTGAGTGCATTTTATATTGATTAAGTTCTTTACGGCGGCTCTTAGACTCGAGGATCTCACGACTAATACTAGGAAATGTCCACAGACGAACTAAGCGGTGATGGTGTGTATATTGCTCGTCCATGTTGATCAAATGCTCTCGGGCCATTTCTAAAAGCAAACTGGCTGTTTGATGATGATCAAACCTGATATTCAGTTTAAATAGCCTGTTCTCTAACTCAATAGTGCCTAATGTCTGTCCTCCAAACCCATAGAAGGTACACACCTTTACACGCGAGAGGAAAATACTGACTGGTCTACTTAAGGGGTGATTATGCTGGATTGCTTTGACTAAATCAGCTACAGTGTACGGGGTATGAGGTATTGAATCATCAAGTTGGTCAATGTAAGGGATCGGAAAGTTAGCGCGAAAAGTGTAACCCATCTTCTCATGATTGTGGGAGGGGGGATTATATTAGCAGCACAATATTTTCGGAGCTCTTCAACCACTCTTTATCGCATCCCTGCTTTGGGGTAGAAAGATTGACTTTGTGTTTTTTCTCCGATTTGGACTTTTGACTCGCCCTGTAATCTCAATACTAGGGCCAAAATACGAAGAAGATTTCAATAGAGAAATATAAAGTAGCTCTTCTTGGCTGAATCGAATGTTTGACATGAATTTGCACACTTCTAATCCAAATTACAATCAGATTTTTCTTCAATTCGATTTATATAGGAGGAAGTTCTCCTTAAAGGGGATCAAAATGTATTTGTCAAACATTTTTTTTCCATACAAGATGAAAACCAACTCTTCAGTCATGAACACCCACGACATAGGGCCTTTATCCCAGATCGTGACGAATCCACGGCCATAACCTTGTACGATTTGCCCCTGAAAGTCAGCCCACGAAAGGGGGTGTTATCAACAGGGATTGCCAGGTGTTTCACACCCACGGTTGTTGGAGGAGGTTTTCTTAATACCCAACTTCGTAATGTGTCTTCTATCTGTAGGCGAAAATCCCAATGTAACCCTGCTCTACCCTCAGAATGATGTTCTTGTACCACAAAAATACTAGGGGTCATTGGTTTTTCTTCCCGTCCAATTTTTGGTCGTTTTCCGATCGTACAGGTGTAGAAATTCCCCAGAACCAGAGATAATATCGTCTACCTGTTTTTTTACTTGTACGTTCCTCCAATTTGATCAACCCCTCATTAGCAAGCTCACGGAGTAGCATCCCCGTACGTTTGAAGTATAGAGGAATATAGAAGGTTTAATGCCATTATTACGAGTTTTTAATTAGACTTCCCCTTTTCGAAGGGTATAGGAAGGGATTAATCCATCCTCCCTAAGAGATATTCAATTTGATAGAAGAGAGATAACATCATTTCTGTTACTCTCAAACATTACGTAGAAGTGAGAAAATCTTTCATATGCCCTTCGAATTTCCTCATATAATGTCTTTGAGTATGTTCACTGCATCTTTCACAAGATTACCACAATTTTGAAAGACTTTTTCTTCTCTTGCCTTCTCGAGTTTCGCAGGAGTGCTAATATCATAATCAATGAGCTCGATACAGTTTGAGGACTTATGTAACAATGTGAACTTATGAATTAGTATTTTCGCTAATTTATTAGTCTTATCTCGTTTTTCCAAGTCATCAGTCTCAGTTCTTCCGTGTTTGAGTCCAAGAACCATCAAAGCTCCAATGATGGCACCGCACATTTGGCCAGAATGAGCAATTCCACCTCCAAAAGCTTCTGCAATTCTAAAACAGGTTTTTTCATCAATCCCAAGGTCTGGACCAAAAGGCGCCAGTACTGATTGAGCACAGTTTAATTTGGTAGAAAAGTATGATTCAGCTTTTTGTGAATAGTCCATGAGAGAAACCTCTTCGAACAGATTAAAAAAAAATATATTGAGGCAATTTCCCAGGTCCTCGAGTTCTAATGTGGATAGTCATCCTTATCAATAGGATTATTCATTTTTTCTCTTCGAATTGAATAGCTATAATTTTCGGTAGTTCAAGGGTTTGTAGTTCTTTTTGATTCTCAGGACTAATCATGATGGCTGTTATGTCTTCATAAGAGAGCAGAGCTGCCATGAATAAGGTAATCACGAGGATTCGCATTCCTCCACTCAGATTGATATAAATTTCTCAATTATTTGTCGCTTCAGTCCTTATCATGTTGCAAAGTGAGGAAAGGTTCTTTTGAAATTCTGTTTCCTCTACAAATTTCTGTTTAAAATCAATTGTTTTTCCTGTGAATCGAAAAGACTCTACCAATCGGTCTATGGCTTTAATGGTTTTTGTTGTCTGTTTGGAGGAATCTTTTGAAGTTATAATAATTAGTCTATTATGATTTTCTGACCCAAAAACGGGTATTGTTGCCAATACTAAACTTTCAGAAAATCCCAGAGTAGCAAAAAAGGTTCTTCTTCGTGTCATCTCTATTTCTCATCCTCCTAGTGAAGCTCCCAGGCTATTAGTGATCCTTCATCTGTTTGAAAGGAGTACCGCTCCTTTAATCCTGCTTTTTCAACCAGCTCTAATTCATGTGTACTCGGTCTAGGCCCAAAGGACAAGGTTACTTTGGAAAACGCCCACTCTTTCGAAAACCAATTCTGTAACTCTTCAATTACTTTTTTGTCCAATTGCTGTTCAGCTGCGATAGGGGTTACCCAAAAGGTTATCCAGGCTTCATAATCCGAAATATCTAAGCTAGTAATGTCATTCTCACTAATGGAGCTTTTGAGCACCTTTACTAATGGATGAATATAAATACATCCCAGACATTCTGTTTCCATCACGTTCATAATTGTAAACGTGAATTCAATGCGTTTTTTATGCTGTTGTTCATGGTACTCTAGATCAGCAAGGTTTTCTTTTATTGTAAAGCCTGGTTTAGGCCATCTACCTGCTGTACGTTTCAATAGTTTTTCACGACTAGAAATAACAGCCTGAAAGTCCAATTCAACATCGGATACCTGGAGAGGTCGAATGAGGAATGCTTCCGATTGACGTTTCTCTGGAACAATTTCATTTTCAGGATAAAATTTCAAAACATGACCACCTATGATTTTAAAGGTTAAGATATTCTTATAAAAACAGAATTTCTGCAAGTATTTACTATTTTGACTATTTACAGTGAAGAAGTAATAAAAACAATACTTATTTGAGCTTTTCTTCTTTAACCATTTTTGATGAATATGGGTGAATGCATCTTTTGTGGCAAAAGACATACTCTTATCGAATTCCCTGACTATATATTGCGGGGATTAAGAGTTATGAAAAAATCGATTTGCAAAGAATGCTTATCGATTATAAAAAAGGAACTTAACAAAATTGAGTAATGAATATTGACATGGTCTATCATTCATAGGTTATAGGAGTCGAAGGTGACCAGGATTTGAATTAATAAATTAGACACGATCGTTGCTAATATTGTGGAACTAGGTGATAAAATCAAAACCAGAGCCGATTTAGTATTTTATTCAGAAAAGTTGTGTTTCTTATGTTCTATTATCTTAAAGAAGCGTTATGGTGAACGTTTTAACGCTATCTATCCATTTTGTGGATTAGATGTCCTTACTCCCTATTTATTGGGGGGTAATTGGTTGCTTTTCGACGAATCTTGGAACGATTATCAAACAGAAATCCCCAAATATCAAATCCCTTATTTTGAGGACGCTCTTGCTTCTGACCGACTTAGAATTATTGATCAATCTATAGAGTTTTCAAAGGAGGAGGTGTCTAATTTTCAGCCAGAAGTTGTGCTAATAAAATACGCAGGGGAGGGTAATTATGAGCGAATTTTCGATTTTTTAAGTCGAAATTTTACCGTTTTACCAATATTAGTTATTTCCTGCACTTCCCAGAAGTTCGAGGAATACCTTGAGCGCATCTCCAGTTATAGACTTTCTTTAATTAAAATCGGTTCTTGGAATGAAATCTTCATTGGGAGGCAACTACAACCAGTGTATCAAACCTTTTACTTTTTAGATCGCCTGAAGCTTTTTGAATTCTCTAAAAGGTAGATTCTTTGTCACCTTTTTGAATTTCTTCCTACGTAATTAACCTTAAGGATCTGTTACCATTTTTTCTGGAAGAAATACCTCTGTTATCTTATTAGATAACTTAGCGAAATTCTTACCATATAATTTTCAAAATAACAACAAAGATTATTACCTTTGTTTTCTGATAGACATGTCTATATGATTTAATCACAATAGCAATACATTTTTAATGTTTAACATGAAGATTAAATTTATATAATCATGTCTATATCAGTTTTAGAATATTTTTCTATAAGAAACCGAATAAAATAGATAAAATTACTGTTGTTTTAATTTAGCCTTGCCTATATCAGTTAGTTATTGCTAAAATCAGTGATCCATTGCCAGGAAGCTGATTATAAAGGTTTTTTTTTCTAAGTTGAATAAAATATCAATATATTGTGATTGACATCATTTTAGTAAATAAAATAATATTGACATATATTGTGTCAATATAATAAGGCTGATATTTATAAAGGTAATATTATAAGGTTGACATAACAATCGATTTGCTAGGTGAGAATTATCAGAACACTATCACGATTTAAAGCCTCTGGATGTGATTTTCTACGTATTTTATCATGACCTGTGATCTTATTCATTCTAAAAAAGTTCAAGAAAGATTTAAAGTTCAACAAGAATTAAAGAATGCGGTGAATGTCGTCAATGAGAAATACCCAAATGAACTTTTATGCCCTTTTACTACAGTATGGGGTGATTCCTTTCAGGGGGCATTGAAATCCCTTGATGGATTCTACAACATTTTAGACACGTTTGAGCAGCTGATTTCCATTGATTTTCGATGTGGAGTGGGAATTGGGGAAATTTCTACCGAATTCTCTCCAAATACCTTGGAAATGGATGGCTTAGCATTTCATCGCTCCCAAGAAGCGCTCAACATCGCAAAGAAAGGGCATTACTCTGCTTGGATTCAATCTGGGAATACACATTTCGATAGGATGGTGAACACTCTCTTAACGTTGTTATATGCAACTAAAACTAGATGGAATGCTCACCAACGAGAGATTATTTATCTTAGACAGGAAGGAATGACCTTGAAAGAAATTGGAATTAAGAAAGGGATAAGTAAGCAAGCAGTCTCCAAAATTCTTAAATACACACAGTCGAAAGCTGTTTTCTTAGCCATTGAAACGCTGAATGACTTAACAAATACTTTTTTCGTATATTTTAAGGATGATCTCTAATGAGCTGGGTACCGTTACTACTTCTCTGTGGTTATTATATTTGTGTGTATTTCATTGCTATTGTTGTTGGCGGACTTTTTGTAGAGTTATTCTTGAAATCTCTTAGGATTTCCCTTGAAACTTCATCCGAAAAAGGTTTACCTGGTGCAGGAAAAATAATTGGTATGTTAGAAAGAGGAATTATCCTGACACTGGGTTTACTGGGAGAATTTGGTGCTATTTCCTTTGTTTTCGTCGCGAAATCCATGGCTCGATTTAAACAATTAGAAGAACGCCAATTTGCGGAATATTATCTTATTGGGACTCTATTAAGCTTCTTTTTCGCTTTAATCATTTCTTTAGTGGCTCAAGGTATTTACCTTTCCCTTCTACTCCCTCTACTTCCAGAATGAACTACAAATTCCCCAATAGTATGAATGCATTTTGGGGTTTTTTTATATTAGAAGTACTATATGCAGTTAAATCTAGAATGTAATAACCAGATTCGTCATTTTCAATTATCTCTTTAGAAAGCTGGGTGATATTATAACCGATTGGGGTGAGATGAATATCAAAGACTTTCTCTAGTTTTTTTTCATGTGATTAAAAGTTGATCGGTTGCTTAGAAGGGTGAGGTCATAGAAGATGCCCCCAAATGAGCCATTACAACCTTAAATGTTGAATTGAATGAAGATCAATAATCTTGATTATAAAATCAGGATTACTCTTTCCTTTCTTTTTTTGAATTTGAAAGATGGTTTTATGATAAAATTCGGGGGAGTAACCATTTTAACGAGTCAAAATCGAACCATGACGGATCTGGTTCTGGAGAATAATGATGTGATATACATAGGCGAAACTCCCAGGAAGAAAATTCTTTTTTCATCCACTCTAATATTTGTGTTGGCAAAAAGGTCCATAAATGGATTTTTTTCGTTGTAAAGAGAATACGTGAGTATGGGAGCCATGCTAATATTAAATTTAGACGTTCAATTGGGATGATAGGCATAACTATTTCATAGAAGTCAGGTGAGAAATTATAGATCAAGTTGGCCATAAAGATCAAATTTGTACAAACCATTTTTCGATGAAAATATTTTATCAAACCAAAATCCTCCATGAATACTCTTTGATTTGAGGCAGAACCGAATTGCAGGGCATTAAAATTGTAGATTTGGGGTTTATATTGACAAAAAATACGTATGGATCGTCTGGGATCAGGAGACTGTAAGAAGTTCCATTCATGATTAAAGGCAGGAGAAAGGAAAAAAGGCTTTTCGTTTAGAAGTTTTCGTGGGTGATTGCTTTTTAATGGTAGAATTGATCTTTTTATTCCTCCTGGAAGGATTTCAGTCCATCCTACCCCTGAATGATAAAGATTAAACGAGGCACTTACTCGAAGGTCAGTTACTTCGGATAATTCGAAAATTTTCAGGTTCCCTTGATCAGCATAATTCTGAATGTAATCCACTAAATCATTTAATCCTTCATGTGGAATTTCTAAATACCCAGAAAATTGGTTTGGAAAATTTCTACTGCGATACACCCGACTATTACACAATGTAGTATTAAAACTGTCTTTAAAATCGAAAATTTCATTTAAAGAGGTTTTAGTCAATTTAAAGTTAAAATATAGTTGTTTTAAGCCAAATGCGGGTGGATAAAACCAAATGTTCCATTGAGAATCAAGTAATGTGAAAAATTTGGAAAGAGATTTAGTATTTAGTGAAATATCGCTTTTTTTAACAAAATTGTACAAAACCCGACTATTTAAACCTTGGATTCCAAGTTCGCGAAGAGCAGTATAACTCTCTTTTATTATCTGTAATTGCTCATCAGTTAATTGAATTTTAATCCGAGCTTGGATTATCTGAAGCTGTTCCCATTTGGGGTCTGAAAGAGGAGTCATCTGACGTAGGAGTGGGAAAACTCCTTGTACATCAGGATTACGACGTAAAGAACGAGCTAAATATTCATAAAATCGTGTTCCATGGAATTCAGCGAGATTAAGGATGAGATTTGCATTTGCAAAATAATCGTGAGCAAACCACAGAAAGGGGAGTTGAAAATATAGATCAGTTAAATAATTTTTACTTCGATACAATTCAAAACGCTTTGAAAGTCTTTCTCGCTGATTATCTGCTTCTGAATAATGTTGAAGAACAGATAGAAAATCATTAAGAAGAAGTTGATCCTTCGGAGGGTAATTTTTTATGATTTCTGGGAGGTAGTCGATTACGGTCTGAATAATCCGTTTCAAACTGTCACGTCCTTGAGGTACATCATTAATCATGATGAGAACTACCCCTAAATTGTCATTTCGAATTGTTCAGACTAGAAATTAGGCTTTTCAAATGGATCTATTGGTGTTCAATATGATTTCTTTTATAAATATTTTTATCCTTAAAAATCCTTTATAAAGCCTTCAATAGATCTATTGAATTGTGAATTTTTTTTTTAGGTAATTACTGTGATTCATCCAAAACTCTTTCATAACCTATCTCAAAATTATTGAAATGGTCCATAAAAAGGTAATTTTCTTCTGAGTCGCTAATGGATGTCCTAACCATGACTTCAAATATTGATTTAAAACCTCCAATCGCCAAAAAAATACCTAAAAGATTTATTTACCATGGAGAAGAGCTAATCGATAACTATTACTGGTTAAGAGAAAAAGACAATCTAGAAGTAATTGACTATCTTAAAGCTGAAAATAAATACACCAAAACGATGATGGAGCACACTGAGAAGCTACAAGATCGTCTTTTTGAAGAATTAAAAAGTCGTATTAAAGAAGACGATGTTTCAGCTCCAGTAAAAGCAAGGGAATATCAGTATTATTTCCGTATGGAGAAAGGAAAACAATATAAGAAATATTTTCGAAAGAATATTGATGAAGATCTTGTAGAAGAGTTACTTCTGGATGAGAATGAACTAGCTACTGATCATGATTATTTCAAGATTGGATCATTCAAAGTGAGTCCAAATCACGAATTTCTGGCTTATTCTGTTGATGTGAACGGATCTGAAGAATTTACAGTCTTTATTAAAGATTTGAAAAACAATAAAATCCTAGATGACAGAATCACAAATACTGCCTACGGGTACTCCTTTGGGATAGGCTTATCCAGTTTAGAATGGACCAATGATAATAAATCCTTTCTTTATGCGACCTTAGACGAAACTAAAAGGCCTTATAAATTATTCCGTCATGAAATTGGATCTGATCCTAAAGAAGATCGATTAATTTATCATGAAAAAGATAAAGCTTATTTTCTATATTTAACGAAATCAAGAGATCAAGAATACTTCCTTATGACTCTCCAAAGTAATGTCACAACGGAAGTACATTTCTTACCTGTTAAGGAACCTGATGGAGACTTCACAATAATTCACCCTCGACAACCAGGAATGGAGTACTATATTGAACACCAAAAAGAGAATTTTATCATCAGGACTAATGATGCAGCTAAAAACTTTAGAATTATGAAGACCTCCGTAACAAATCCGAAAAAAGAGAATTGGACAGAACTCATATCTCACCGTGAATCAGTTTTTTTGAGGGATTTTGAGGTCTTTGAGAACTTTCATGTGTTTCATGAAAGGGAGAATGGTTTGCCCAGGATTAGAATAATCAATCAAAAAAGGAATGAAGATTATTGTGTGGATTTTCCTGACCTCGTTTATACTTGTGAAAAACCCCTAGATACTCTTGTTCATCCAGAATTCAAATCCAATTTACTACGCTTTACTTATACCTCACTGGTGACTCCTAATTCTGTTTTCGACTTTAATATGGACACAAGAAAAAGAAATTTAGTAAAACAAGATGAGATATTGGGAGGTTATGATCAGGCAAATTATCACACTGAACGAATTACAGCTCAAGCAATGGATGGCCAATTGGTCCAAATTTCGTTAGTTCATAAGAAAAATATTCATTTAGACGGAAGAAATCCTCTTCTACTTTACGGTTATGGTTCATACGGTTACAGTATTGATCCAGAATTTTTATCATATAGAATAAGTTTATTGGATAGAGGGTTCATCTTTGCAATAGCACATATTCGCGGTGGAAGCGAACTTGGTCGAAAGTGGTATGAAGACGGGAGGCTTTTGCATAAAAAAAATTCATTCACAGATTTCATCACCTGTGCTAACCATTTAATTAATGAGGGATATACCTCACCCGATAGGTTATGCATATTGGGAGTGAGCGCGGGAGGTTTGTTGGTGGGAGCAGTCACTAACATGAGGCCGGATCTATTCAAAGCAGTTGTGGCTAGAGTGCCATTCGTTGACGTTATCAATACAATGTTTGACCCCTCAATCCCTTTGACAGTAACTGAATACGACGAATGGGGAAATCCTAATGATAAGGAATGTTATGATTATATGAAATCATACTCTCCGTATGACAATGTTAGCAAGCAAAAATATCCAAGAATGCTATTAACAGCTGGTTTGAATGATCCACGTGTCCAGTATTGGGAGCCAGCTAAATGGACGGCAAAATTACGAGCATTAAAAGCAGATTCAAATTTATTACTCTTAAAAACCAATATGGGGGAAGGACACTCTGGAAAATCGGGGCGTTACGACGCCATGAAAGAAGCAGCGTTTTACTATGCTTTTATTCTGGACTCAGTTGGACTAAAGCAGTGATGGGTACCTTTGAGAAGTTTAACATCACTAATTCAAATATTAGTAATTCTAAATTGATCGTTTTTCTTCAAAGTCTTCAATCGCATCATAAAGCTTCTTTTTAATTCGCTTTGGGGTATCAGGAGTGATGATATTGAAAATAAGTCTTTCTTCTTCCATATTTTCAATTTTAATCATTTTTTTCCACTTTTATAGTAATAATCTTAACATCTACTCCTGATTATCTAGCTTTGCTTTTATAGTCAAAATTGTGAACATGTCCTAGTGGAACTTCTACTTTATCTAGTCCCTCCCAGTTTTTAACATTCATCCTGGGAGGGGAAAATTTCCAAGAATTCCTTATCCTAGGTGATAAATAGAATCTTGTTCCGTTTTTCTATGTTTTATGACGGATTGTTAGGAGAAGAGAATTTAATTTACAAATGAAATGGTGGAATTAAGGCATTTGTAAGGCAGTCTTGGTTTTATTTCTTTATGTGTTAAGAATGGATAGATTTTTGCTGTATATACAGTATCCGAACCATTTTCATTTTTCAGTTTAAGTCCTGGCATTCTATCCTCAAAAATATGAGTAAGATCAATGAAATTCATTTTAATTCTTTGAATTCGAATATTTGTAAAATATGACTAGAATGACCTAGAATAAGATGATAAATAAGTTGTTTATATTCCTCTGGATTGGTGGAATTAATGATTATTCGTTTTGGTATACAAATTGAACCTCAACTAGGATTTGATTATGCTACTGTAGAAAAAATTGCTTTAAATGCTGAAAAAATAGGTTTTTACTCTATCTGGTCTAGTGATCATTTTTTTCTAGACCAAAAGTCAGAAGAAAAAAACTGTATGGAAGCATGGACACTATTAGCAGCTTTAGCTGCAAAGACTAGCACTCTACGTCTTGGAACACTTGTTACATGTAATAGTTATCGTTATCCAGCAATCCTAGCAAAAATAGCTGCCACTGTTGACATGATTTCGAATGGAAGATTAGAATTTGGGATCGGAGCAGGATGGAAGGAAATCGAATATAACGCCTATGGAATACCATTTCCCTCTGTTAAAGATCGTATGGATCAATTAGAAGAATCTATCCAGATTATCAAGAAATTGTGGGTGGATCCTATGGTAACTTTTCATGGAAAACACTACCAAATTAAAGAAGCTTTTTCAGCTCCTAAACCTATACAACGTTTACCACCAATTTTTATAGGAGGAACGGGAAAGAAGAGAATTCTGAATATGGTTGCTAAATATGCCGATTATTGTAATTTCGGATGGTTTAATGATCCAAAAGCCATTCCTGAGCTGTTAGATGCTTTGAAGTACCATTGCGAAAAAGTAAATCGTGATTATGATTCTCTCGGGAAATCATTCTTTGCATCAGTTATTGTTACTGAAACACAGGATGAATTAGACACCATTTTAGCTGAAAGAGCGAAATTAAGGGGCCTAACACTTACGGAATATATGAAGTCCATTAATAACCTTAACGTGTTCTTTGGTACACCAGAGGTTGTTCAACAAGGATTTGAAAATCTTATTGACCTTGGATTTGATTATTTCCAGATTATGTTCCCTTATCCAATGGATTATGAACAAAGTGAGAAATTCGCCAAATTCATTATCCAAAAAATGAAGTAGAAATGGATGATGAAATGGAAGATAAAATGAATTGAAACTGAAGAGGAGATAGAAGAGGAAATTGTAGAATCAAAACTCGAATTGTGATTTTTGGGTAATTATATTCTTCTTTCTTTTGAAGTTATTGACGTGGTAATTTTGAATTCAGTCCAGTTATTGTTACCTAAACAAAAGAATCTACGAAAAAACCTCAGTATCAAGAAAATATATTCAATAAAGCCAATAGAATTCAAATCAATTGAAAATATGAAAAAAATTCCTATTAATCAGCTTTTAAAGACGATTTTGGATTTGATAAATAAACTACCTGTAGAAGAGGAAGTATCATGGGAGAATATCCACAAAATACGTCAGAATTATATTAATTTGTGTGAAGAATAAACTGTATTCCAAGATTTTTTTTATTTTTGTGAGTAAATAAACATTAGATCAATATTTGTTGGGGAGATACTACGAAGATGTGTTTCTGATGATTGAGAATATCCCTGCCTTTAATTTTGACCAGGTTCCTCTGAAAGCAGATAAATCTAGCATTAAGGTTTTTCAAAATGCTAAACAAGCTTTTTCATTAGAATATGCGATTTTTGATCCGAAAACTGTCTGGATCAAGATGATTCCTCTTCCACAAGAGTGGTTCCGTAAAAAAGGAATTGAAAGAGGAATCGCAACTATCCAACAATTTGCAACAAAACTTGGGCTTCATCCTGATTACCATAAGATAGGAGAAACTCCTATTCAAAGTATACTAAAAATGCTTCGGCCCAGGTTTCAATTAGGTTCAGGTGGTCCCAAATACTATTGTGGAGGAATAATAGGATTAGAAAATAAAATTGATCAACCCATTACAACAGCTGACGGTTTTTCAGATGATTTTCTTGAAATTTTAACAGAATCTCCCCAATTTGCGTTTGTACAATTGATTTTCGAACCTGTTAAACTTCCGAAGGAATATCAGACAAATAAAAGACAAGAAAATCATTTGACTCAAGTTCGATTTGATATTCAACAAGGAAAAGTAGAACGTCGTTTTCATCCTCAAAGAAAAAATATTATGGAAGAAACTGGTTGTTTCAAATTCTCACCGCGAGTTATAATTGTAGAAAACAGCCTAAAGGCTCTACAATTAAAACTTGATAGATTATCAGTTCTATTAATCTCTAATGGATTCAAAGTGTGTATCTATCCGACTTTTTGGCATCGATTTTCTTCCCTTAGAAATCTCTGTGTAAAACGAAAACAAACTTCTCCTACGATTTTAGATGGTTATTCATTGATGAGTCTAATTTCCCCTCCTCAACGACAATTCTCATATGAAGGTTACACTCTTGTCCCAAATAAAGAAGATTATATGTTATCTTCTGGTATTAATAGTACAGCACCTCTACAAGCCATTAATCTTGGCATTCCTATTATTAGCGGTAAGACCTCAGATGTTCCTCTTCTAATTGATGGTAAGAATCTAAGTAGACATATGGCTGTTTTTGGTATGACTGGTGAGGGAAAAAGTCGTTTTGTATATGGATTAATCAAGGAATTTCTCCTAAAGGGCGTAAAATTCCTTATTTTTGATCCCAAAGGTGAATACTTAGCTCCAATTAAATCTTTTTGTAAGGATTTAATTTATTTGAAACCTGGTTCTACTACATTTCCTTGGGGGATAAATATCTTCCAAATTCCCAAGAATGAACACGGAGACAGCATTATACCAATAGAGGATCATATTCAATTTGTTGTGTCTCTTCTTGAACATACATTTGAAGATTCAGATGCGATTTCGCCCCAAATGCGTCGTCTTCTTCATCTGGCGGTCATTCAAACTGTGAAAGATCAGGGGGATTTTCAGACATTTCTTAATTGCCTTAACATGCCCCATGAATTAGGAATGAAAGGCGCCTATCTCGATAACACCGCTGCAGGTATTCTGAATCGTATTGAAAAACTCTTCTTTGGTAATACAGGCAGATGTTTTACTGTTCACAAAACAACTTTTGAATTATCCCAATTATTAGATCAGAATGGAATCATTGACCTTTCAGCGTTTGAGTCAATGGAAGACCAAAGAGGAAGACAAATCTTTCTAGATGTTATCCTGCAATACATTTACTATTTTGTTCGAAGCTTTCGATCACCTTTCAAGGAGGGTAGCCTTCCAAAGAATATATTTGTTCTCGATGAGATTCAAAAACTCATTCCTGCTAGAAGTTACCCATCTAGGACTCCAGAGTCAATGATTGCAAAGGGTCCTTGGACCTTACGGGCTTATGATATATCAATGATATTCATTGGTACTGATCCGATTGTTGAGCAGCCTATATTAACAAATACAGGCGTTTTGGCTGTTTTCTTTACCAAATTTGATCCTTATGTCATATCTAACTTACTTGGTATATCTAAAACTGACTATGAGAAATTTCGTGATTTATTAAAAGCAAACCCTGATGAGCGACGTTGTTTACTCTCAATCAACGGTCAAATTTCTCTTATGAAGACCCACAATTTCCCTGTTGATCCATCATCCTCAATGGATATTACTACACTTCAAGATATTCCTCAACAGAAACGATTACGTGAATCTTATCAAAATCTGGTCTTTGATCCAACTGAAACTCATCTGTAAAAACAGATTATCTTGGATTTTTTTCCACTTGTTGCAATTCATCTAGGAAAAAAAGTTGGGAGATTATATTAAATTGTAGGAGTGGAGGTATGAGGTTAAAATTGTGTCCCCTCCTCCTGGCGGCATTGGCCCAGATCAATAGGAAAATGATCCTAAAAAGTAGCTTCATGATTTTTGGATCAAACTTTCTCCTTTATTTCTCCTCTCATTTCCTAAATTGCACTAGTTGAGTAATTATTGCCTCTCGGTGGTTAAAATGAGAGGTGTTTTCCACTGTTGAGATTTGGAAGTGTACCAATTAAAACTAAAACTTAAGGGGGTATGATTTTCTATAATTCGCATAACAGTCCATTCAAGATCTGTACTTAACCATTGGGCCAACTCTTGAGTTAAATAAGACCAAATAAAAATATTTTTTTCTGCAAAATAAAGACGACAAAAAGGAATCCAAGCCAATAACCTTGAAAGTTGATTGAGAGGCATTTTGGGAAGTTTTATCCAATAATTGTCCAGGGAAAACTCATAGATTAATCTTGTAGAAATAAAACTGATTTGCACAATTTTTCGAAGACATATTTCCTCTAATAGCTTAATATCAGCTTTAGATAGTTCGAACTGTATTTGATCTTCATTTGCGCCTAATGGTAATTCTTTAAATGAAAATTGTCTAGGAATTTTGCAAAAAAGACTAATTAGTTGAGAGGAATCATGATGATCAAGCTTAAGCTCATTAAATGGGGGTGTTAAGTAAAAAGATGTAAGTTTCATGCGCATTTTACGTGGGTACAGAGTTTTTAACATTGGAACTAACCTGTTCCAATCTGTTTGGGTTGGAGTACGCCACCCTTTAGTAGTCTGATAGAGTAGCAATGAAACACTTAATCGAGAAGTAATGATTTTTGTCAACTCATAGAGAACTATTTGACCTTGACGGTGACATCTTTGTAAATATCTTTGTAAGGAAAGAATAGAACTTGTAGGTACAACTAAAATTCCACAATACATATTTCGGAAACCCCTTATCCAATAGACACTACTATTGCATAGAGTGGTGTTATTTGGATTTTGAAAATCAATAATTTCTCTCAAAGAAGTCGATTTATTTAATTGAAACTGAAAAAATAGTAGCTCCAAGTCAAATGCAGGGGTATAAAACCGAAGGAGCCATCTAGAATCTAATCTTAGAAAGAGATTTTCTATCTTTTTTAAGAGAGTAGGTGATTTTACATTGTTAAATATATTAGTCTTTATGTACCTTTGATCTAGAGCATTTATTCCTGTTTCCAGAGATAGATTGTGTACTGTTTCAAGAGCATGAAGTTCCTCGCTTTTGAGAGGAACGCTAAGACGATTACAAGCATATTGAAGCTGTTCCCATCTGAGATCTGTTAATGGTGTTCCTTTCTGAAGTAGTTTAAAGACTCCCTCTATGTCTGGATAACCACGGAGCTGCTTTACGAAATATTCATAAAAATCATCCGCATGAAAACTAGCAACACTCAGTAATTTAGAGGCGTTTGTGAAATAACTCTCAACAAACCACAGGAAAGGTTGAGTTAATAACTTCTCACTGTCACGATATTTGGTCTGGAAACTCTCAAAAAGTTGAAAAAGATGACGACGGGCTTCTTGGGTATCAACTTCGTAATTTTGTAGAATAGAAATGAATTCATTGAGTATGATCTGATCTGAAGGGGAATAATTTTCAATATAGACAGAAATCTGGGATAATATTGTTTTCATAAACTTTTTCCACGTTTTGCGTTGATAAGCCATTTAAATTTCACTAAACCCAGATAATTTGTTCCCTCTGTGTTTCAAAAGCTATTTTTTATAGATCGTGAGATGTTATCAATCAAATATCCTCAAATATTTATAAGCCCTTTATAAAGATTATTATCAATTAAAATGTTTGAAGATGAAAGAAAGAGACTTTTTTAAAGATCATTTTATAGCTTATTGGATCAACAATCTATCTTCTGGAAGCAAGACTTATGATAAATTCAGGTAGTTCTCTGAATATTGTTTTATTAGATTTTTTTAAGGATATTGAGGATGATCTAGAGGAAATTCTAGCCTCTCCAATGTTGAAGACCCTCTGTGAACCAATAATACAATTGACATTGATTTTCTCGGATATTAAAAACAAAGCTGAAGTCCTTTCGTATATGACAAAAACTGATTTACCACAAGAAAAGATTGATGATCTTAAACGATTTTTTGCAGATCCTTTTCAGACTTCTTTTTCGTATGGTTATAAGGATACAGAATTTGTATTCATTCAATTAGAAAAAGAATCTCCCCTGCTTAAATCTGTTCATCGAAATGGACTCATTGGATTAATTTATCACGAAATTCTCCATTCTATCCAACGACAACGTGGTTTAGAGGTTCGATTACGGAGCTCCTTAGTTTTTAGTTTAGATTTTTTCACTAATTTAGCTTCTATTATGCCGCCTGAAAGTTTCGATCAAGATGAACTAATAACTTTTCTTAAACAAATTTCACAAATTGCTCTATTTTCTCTCAAGGATATTTTTGTCAATGTGGAGATGATGAAGAGAGGTTTAAGCAATCCACTAGTAGATTTCTATAGTGTTGAACTTCGTATAGAGGAATCAGAGGGTATTACACCACCCGTTCTTGAAATTCCATTCCAAAAGGGAGAGATAAAGATCAAAGATCTTAATGAATTTGCGAAAGCCTTCAATTATACGATTTCTCTCATTCCTGTTTGGCTACCCGCAATGGTCTTAGAGGAAAATTCTATCGATTATGAACCATCTCGAAAACTTAAACATTATATTTTCAATAAGTATTACATTAATCCTTCGCTAATTACTCGTGAAATGTGGCATATAGAGAACATTTTTTTGACCAGCTTTTCATTTTCGAAAAGCTTTCATGTAAAATGGTTCGGAGCTATCTTTAACCTAGCATTAGAATATCTTTTAGGGGAAGATTTTGTGTTTTATCACCTATCTAAGGCTATTGAATTAATCGAAGATATTTATCAAGAGCAAAAAGATCCAGAAAGGCAAAATCTCGCAATCGTTCCGATTTTAAAGGCATCTCATGTTCATAAAAGAGAGTATCCAGCTGGAATTCAACAAAGGAATGTTGATGAATTAGAAGCATCTATGAAGCGATATGCAATAGATCAGGAAGAGATATCAGAGCTAGAAGAAACTCTTGATGAAATAAAACAAACGAAGGATAGCCACTTCGGTCACTTCTTTGAAAATTTACTTCGTGTATCCATTATGATTCTTTCCCGAGATTTCAGACAAGATGTCTTCCAAGGCCACCAAACGGCCATCAAGAATTTTGGACGAACAATTCTAACGCTTCTTCAAGCCATTAATTATTTAGGTGATCAATGTGATGATAAATACTATCACGATGTTAGATTGACTGTAAAACGATTAATTCGGAGCGATAATGTTTTCAAACAAAAACGACTAGCCCTTCACCTAGAAATGATCACAAAAGAAGCCATTTTCGTATCAGATCTTGAACCTTCTCCTGTTGAGGTGGAAGAACTCCTTTACAATTTTGATTTTTTTGAAATACCTTTAAATAATAAATTTGTTGAGTTAGGGGTTTCATTTATTCAAAATATTAAGACTGTCTTGAAAAAAGTTCCTTTCAATGATCCAGAGTTCCCCCTTCTAACCTCACAATTTGTAAGCATCCTTCTTTCAGATAAAGATTTTTCGATAGAAGAACTGGATCAAATGAATATAATTCTTGTCAGTAGTCTCATTGCTACAACAGGAGTCCCTTTTACGTCAATTCAGCCTGTTTTGGAGAACTTTGTTGTGTCAAACCACACAATAAGAGAAAGTGATTGATCCTTTAAGCATTGTTAAAAAGAGAGAAACGGCACCAGCAGGACTTGAACCTGCGACCACCCGGTATCTGTATCGTAATCTTTAAGAGATACAAATTAACAGCCGGACGCTCTACCTAACTGAGCTATGATGCCTTTTTGAACAAGGAATGGGCCTGGGGGGATTTGAACCCACGACCATCCGGTTTCTCAAGCATAATTGGGCTATATGAGCCGGACGCTCTAACCATTTCAGAGGTGGGGAAACCCTTTACACCCTAAACTGAGCTACAGGCCCAAAAGATGTCTATTGATGTAAATGGTTCAGTAGATATAAGAATTTATTTAGTATTTGAAGTTTTAATTCTTGATGTGAACTCTTTTTTTTAATCTTTTTAATTGAAAATCTACTTAGCTAAGAAAGTTGGTTTCTTCTAACTCATAAAAAATACAAAAGGCTCGTATATCCCTAATCTTTTACATTCTAAGGGTATACTACGTAAAGGCCATCTTGAAAGACCGTTGGATCCTTACTTCGCCGTCCTCGTAAACGAGTAGCTTCTGCTAACCTTGCTGCGGCCTGTGAGACCTTTTCAATGTCAATTCCAGTCATGGTTACCATATCTCCTTTTACGGTGATCTTGACTGATTTATCAAATGGAATTCTTATAGGATCTCGTCTTCCATAAAGATTCTTAACGTAAATCAATTGCTCCTGCTCTTGGATTTCGACTGTAGCGGGAAAGTGAGACGTAATCACACGTACCTTATAAGTGAATCCCTCTGTGACTCCTTTTATCATGTTGGTTAAATGGCCTGCTATGGTTCCAACCATGGATGCTTCCGCTTTATTACCAAAGAAGCTTTGGATAACAAATTTATTGTCAATGAAAAATAATTGAACTTTCAGTTGTTTAAAAGTACGCACGAGTTCACCTTTAGGTCCTTTAATTTGAACAGTTTTTCCTCCACGGACAGGAGTAAGAGAAGCTGTGGTATTTTCAGGTACCTCGATGATCTTTTCGATCGCATAATGTTTCATTATAAATACGCTCCAAACTTGAAGCTAATACACATAAGCCAGTAATCGTCCACCCAGGTTTTTTTCTATTGCCTCATGGTGAGACATTACTCCTTCTGAGGTTGAAACAACCAAAATCCCCATGTCTCGAGCTGGAAGAAAGCGTTTTTCCCATTCAACATAATCTCTAACTCTAACTGGATAACGAGGTTTAATAACCCCGATTTTGGAGATTCGACCTAAAAGCTGAACAGAAATTATCCAAAGGTCTTCCATTACTTCAAATTCACCAATGGTTCCATACTTCTGTATGACCCGTAGAACATTAGCAATGATCCGACTTGCTGGTCTAATGGTCACTTCTTTCCGCCCTAGGATTTCAGCATTTGCTATTGTCGACATCGCATTAGCTAGAGGGTCAAGCATAACCAATTTAATCTTCTCTTTGATGGTGATTACTCGTAAGGAGAGTTTTTTTATTAAATCTATTTGATAAGAGAGGTCTAAAACCTCTAAATATCCATCTATTTCGTCCTTGTGACGAGTTGTTAAAGTTTATCGTGTAATTTAACTTCATAATTTCTGATCATTTGGGAGTGGTGGATATTTTAAGGAGACTTATTACTCTTCTTCCTTTTGATTTTAGCAATCGAACCTATTGTTGTTGACCTTGGAATAGTATCTTCAATGAAAGAGCCTTCATCAGAAACTTCTGTCTTAAGCTCAATATCTAATTCGCGTTCAATTTTAGCTACAACTCGATCAGTAGGCAGAACTTTTTCAGCTTCAATTCGTGCAAGTAATGTCTCTTTTTCTTTAATCAACTGAGCGAATTCAGCTCGTCCTAATCCACGCTCACGTCTGCTTTCTTGAATCAATTGTCCATACCCATCCACTAAAATTTTATCGTGAAGAAAATCCTTTTTAGGGGGACTAATGGTTCGTGAGGGAGATTTCTTAAGAGGGACCGAACGGGTAACTGGGCTTGGAATCCTCTTCTTTGGACGACGAATTACAGGTTTTCCAAATCTAGCACACTTAGGACATGCATGTAACTCCACATGGTCAATTTCAATAAGGGTAACTGGTGCTTCGACCCCACACATTTCACACGGTTGTATCCTGCTCAAGTTGAATACTTCCTCTTAATTTTAGAAAAAATCTAAGAGTATTATAAAGCCATTCAGGAATATTTTTCATCATCAGGGGAGAATTTTTTCTTTAAAATGATGAGATCTAGGAGTATAAAGTAGAGAGAACTGTAACGACCTACAAAGATCGTCTTACACGGGTTGGTTTTCGATTTTTCACCCACTTCTTACAGAAATATTCG
This sequence comes from Candidatus Heimdallarchaeota archaeon, assembly GCA_020353515.1. GTDB lineage: Archaea > Asgardarchaeota > Heimdallarchaeia > Hodarchaeales > Hodarchaeaceae > Hodarchaeum. The sequence continues at coordinate 2,821,406 of CP070695.1, read as the reverse complement.
ACTAACATAATGGCTATATCAAAACAAAAGAATTTCAGACTAGAAGCAGAGTGAGTTTTTAGAAAGATCGTTTAATCTTCACATTGAAATTCTATGGATGTCTAGAACAATTAACACAAATAAATCCTTGAATTTGGGCTTATATTAAATTCTAGTTAGAACTAGTAACAACAAAGTAAAAAAAAAAGCTTATGATATGAATAAAATTGAATATACCTCTGTCACTTTTAATAACCTAGCCAGTTGTGTATGTCGAAAAGAAAAGAAAAATAAGTAATGGTTTGCTATGAGATCTTGACAGAATTATTTCTAATTTTGTCAGCTAGTACAATCTTTGATTCAATAATCTTCTCTCCGCTATTAATTAAAGCTTTAGTGACAAGAAACCGCTCAATATTCCAAAAAAATCAAATAATAAGTAGGTAATAGAATGCCAGACACTGTGGATAATAAAAAAGCTTCGTTTGATGATTTTGCTGACTCATATACACGGACAATGGAACGTCGAATTCGTGCATTAGAAACTGAACGTCAATTACTTGAAGTTCAGAGGAACAAATTGGAAGAAGAAAGAGACAATCTCAAATTAGAACTCCAAAAACTTCGACAACCACCCTTATTTACTGGAACATTACAAGAAATCTTAGAAAATGGCAAAGCTATTGTTAAAAGTTCTACTGGGCCTTCATTTGTGGTTGTTGTAGATTCTTCAATACCCAAGGAGTTTTTAACTCCGAGTGCACGGGTGGCATTACATCAACGAAATTTTGCTATTCTTGAGGTTCTACCTCAGTCACTTGATCCTAGTGTTCGCTCAATGGAAATTGAGACAAAACCTTCTGAAACATATGCTGATATTGGGGGTTTAAAAGACCAACTTCAAGAACTTCGTGAAACTGTAGAATTACCTTTGTTACAACCTGAATTATTTGAAAAAATTGGTATTGAACCACCAAAAGGAGTGCTACTTCATGGCCCCCCAGGTTCAGGAAAAACTCTCATGGTTAAAGCTGTTGCCCATGAAACTAAAGCAACTTTTATTCGTGTAATTGGTTCTGAACTTGTCCAAAAATATATCGGAGAAGGAGCTCGACTTGTGCGTGAGGTTTTTTCTTTTGCACGAGAGAACTCACCTAGCATTCTATTTATTGATGAACTTGATGCGATAGGGAGTAAGAGATTGGATATTGCTACAAGTGGAGACCGAGAAGTTCAACGTACATTAATGCAGTTACTTAGCGAATTAGATGGTTTCTCTCCTCGTGGAGATGTGAAGATCATTGGAGCGACTAATCGTGTTGATATTTTGGATCCAGCTCTTCTACGGCCTGGCCGTTTTGACAGACATATTGAGGTTCTGTTACCCAACCAAGAAGAGAGATTAGAAATTTTTAAAATTCATACTCGTTTGATGAACATCGATACTAAGGTTGATTTTTCCTTCTTTGCAGATGAAACCAGACACGCCTCTGGAGCTGACATTCGTGCTATAGCACAAGAGGCTGGAATGTTTGCTATTCGTGAGAGAAGAACAATCATTACTTTTGATGACTTCAAATTAGCTTCTAGAAAGGTTTTATCTAATCGTAGTGATATCTTTTCAGGACGGAATGAATACCTATAAATTACCGCCACTCATTTTATTCAACTGAAAATAAAGGAAAGGAAACTTTAACCGATAAATTTCTTTATAATCATTTCCTTTCTACATATATTTGATGTAGGATATTTAGAAGATTCTGAAACGATAAAACTGCGGTCAAGTGTTCTTCTTTTGGATGACGAAAGGATTGGGGTTCGAGTTGTGACTCAAGGGGCTCAATCAGGTTCTTAAGACTTAAGCCTTCATGTACCCAAAAAAAAAGGATGAGAGCTTCCACAGAATCAGCTATCCGATTTTTTTTTCCAGATAACTTTAGAGTATTTGTCTTATGCCACATGGATCCTTTAAATGCCTCTGAAAGGATGGAATCAGAAACTTTCATTCCTGTTGGTATTCCAGAGACAAGACTTTTTGCCACAGAGTAAATAAAGTTGACCAAAGCATCTCCGAGTTTTGCATTACTTTTGTTATGAATGTATGTGGTTAAATTTTTACTTCTCCCCATTTTTTCATCTTGAATCCGAAGAGAGTTCTTTAATTCCTGCAATTTACAACCCAGAAGAAGGGTTAAACGGAGTCAGAGAGGGATTGTTGGAAATTGTCTACTAAAGTATCACATTTATTAATGATAGCATCAGCAGCTTGCTGAAGGGCTTCAACTGGATCAATAGAAGAAGTTTGGAGATAAAAGATTGGATTTTCTAGAATCGGATGTGGAAATCGATAAGCTGCAAATAAAACCCCAGGTTGATCCTTTAATGCCTCACGAAGCATACTCAAAAACGTGTGATCTTCACCTATCACTTCAAATTCTAATAATGATTCTTCTTTTCGGATAATCCTTACTTGCGTCAAGAACACCTCTACTGACCTATTTTTCTTATAATCGGCAATTTCAATAATTAGTTCAAAAATATTTCTTTAGGTTTTGAGAAACCTCGTCTGGATTTGTTGTGCTACCGCTTTAGCCATTAATGGAGGTACACTTTCTCCAACTTGATTATATTGCCATTCAATAGTCCCATAGAAATGAAAATCGTCTGGATAGCTCATTAAACGGGCATGTTCTCGTACTGTACAAAGACGTTTATCATAGGGATGAATAAAGCGACTTTTCCCCATAACAGTTGGACTTGGTTGATTTAATAATAAGCGTATGAAATTACGAAATACTCTGCCATGACTACCTTTGAAATATACAACAGCTCCTCCTGGGGGAGTTTTTGCTATTTTTCTGGCAATCTTAGGAGAGAGGGGTACTGTTTCGTGATTTATCATCTCCAAATTAGGAGTTGGTAATGATTGAAATGCTTCACGGACTGAAACACCCAATGTATCTGAACCTGACTTCAACTCCACGTTCGAGATGAAAATTCTTTTTCGATAACTCGGTACTCCAAAAGCTGATGATTCTAACATATTAAAGTGAATTTTTTCGTATTGTGATCTAGAAAATTCGTGAATTATTAATTCTTTTAGCTCAATTGAAGCTAATTGGGGGACATTTTCGATTAAAAATACAATTGGTTCTAAATCGATAATAATCCGGATTGTATCTAGAACCAGACGTCCTATCTTATCCGAATAGAGCTGATTATATGCTGATTTTTGTCGATTAGGATTTGCTACAGAAAACGGTTCACAAGGAGGACTAGCAATAACAATATCAGGTTTGTATGGATTTATTAGATTTAAAATGTCATTGGAATGAATCTTGCGGATATCTTTTGTTAAGGTTCTACTAACTTTGATGTTTTCAACATAAGTACGTATTGCTCTGAAGTCATTATCGATAGCCAAGGATATTCTATTTTGGGGATTAGCAAGTTGAAACCCAAATGAAAAACCACCACATCCACAAAATAGATCAATTATTCTCATTCTAATATTGAACTATCCTTAACGACTCTAGTTAATCCACCTAGAAATAGGGCTGTTAATGCAATTGGATTAACATCTGTTTCGACTTCATCTACGAAGATACATTTCCCTAAATCTAATTCCTTTCTAGTAAGTCCAGGAGACGTACCTCCTACTACAACCAAAACTTTTCCAACCTTTAACTCTGAAATTATCTCTTTAAAAGGAATTGAACTCTCTCCATATTTACGTGAGACAAGTAAATAGATTTTATGGGGGTGTAAAACTTCAAGTATGCTTTTGACATCAGAAAAAAAAAGTAAATTTCCTCTGGCATTAAGAATGGCTTTTTGAGCATCAGGAATTCCTATAGAGGCTGCGGAAGCCGTAATTTTACTAAAGATAACATTCTTGCATCCTAAGCCGATACAGGTGTCAGCAAAATATTTTACAGCCTTTCGACTATGAGAGTTGTGAAATGCCATCATTAAGTTTTTTGATATCATTTTTATCCCTTAATAATCAACTATTTATGAGTAAAAACTAGCCTTTTGACTTTTTTGAACTAGTTCAAAAACCATCAAATAATTCTTTATAATCAAGGTTTCTTCTCTTCAAATAAACATAATATTGGTTCACACGAATTAAAAGGATCAATTTACTGATTTTCAACAAAAATTAAATAAATCTAAGCCTAAACACTTCAAAAGACATTCTTAAGTGATATGTCGGGATATCCAAGCCCGGTATGGAGCCAGCCTGCTAAGTTGGTGCTCTATGAGCTCGGGGGTTCAAATCCCCCTCCCGACGTCCTTAGATGACAGTTAAGTGGAAACTTCAGGCTCATATATGGAGAGATTTCATCCTTCAGAGAAGAATGAAATTCTGATTATAGGGGGAATAGATAGTGGGCCGACCCAGATTCGAACTGGGGACCTTCTCCGTGTCAGGGAGACGTCATAGCCGGGCTAGACCACCGGCCCCTTATTTTCTCACAAAGATATACGAATAAACTAGTGTAAAGAGATTAAGATGACTTAATATTAATAATCTTCCTCTTGCGATGAACTTGGAAAAGTTTTTCCTCCAGCAGCTTTGATTTTCTCTTGAGCTCTAGGTGTAATTTTTTCCGCATAGAGATGAAAAGGATGACTTACACGTCCTTTACCCATGACTTTCGAGTAGCCTAGATCAGTAACATCAATTTTGATAACTGAACCTTTCTTTTTGGCAATGTTCATATCTATTAATGCATCAAATTGAGCATCAATATCTCCTACGTTAATTGATGAACCAGTAGAGGGAGTTGTTGGAACGGTAAATCCTTTTTGACTTTTTATAACATCTGAAATTCGACCAATTCGATGATGATTCTTTATTCCAGCATTACCTTTTCCCCCTCGAGAACCCCCTTTTCGATGGCCTCCTGAAACTCGGCCATATCCATATGTTCGACTTCCTCGTTGTTTACGAACTTTTTTTCTCTTTCTAACAGTCACTGAAGATCACTTCAAGCCATTTTTATAATCAAATTATTAATTTCATTTCCTCTGTAGCCAAGAGATCCGCCAAGAGTAAATGGTTGCTTTACTCCCCGTCGCCTATGGCCCCTTCGTGGAGGATGTAATCGAAAAACTTGCTTTAATCCTCTGATATCTGATAAATTTGCCTCAAACTTAAGAAACTTGGTAATAAAATCATCAATTCCAGAGAAATTGGTGTTTTTCTTAACATATTCTTCTGTAATCCGTTGCCCACCTTCTAATCGTCCTCTTTTTAGTAATAATTCTTTCATTGTGAGAGAGTCGAGTTCTCCCCAAGTGATGAGATCTTTGGTTTTTTGTAACATTCCTTTATAGGTCTCACGATCATCAATAATGACACAATGATTGATTCGATTCAGTCGTAAAAGCTCTAATGTCTTTTTAATGGATAAACTTCGATCAACTCGGCCTCGAATTCTTATTACAGCGAGTCTCTTTGTCATTTCAATTTTGTTTTTGGACATTTCAATCACCCCATTCAGAAAGGTGGGATATCCGATAAGTCGCTCGTAGTGCCTCAAAGGTAGCTTTACAGAAATTTTGAGTTGTTCTAGTATCACCAAACGTTTTACTCCAAATATCAGAGATTCCTGCCAATTCTAAAACACTTTTTGCTACATCACCAATGACTAATCCCAATCCTTTAGGAGCTGGTTTAAGTACCACTCGCACACTACCCACCTTCCCCTCAACTTGGAATGGAATAGAATGAGGATCGCTACACGTACATTCCCAACTTCCACATCCTCTTTTTACAGGAACTATGTGCAATTTAGCCAGAACAATGGCGTTCCTAATTGCTGTACCAACACCAGCGGCTTTTGCTTGTGCAACACCAACAATTCCATTTGAATTACCTACACCAGCAGTAGCGACAAACAATGTTTTCCTTCCGGCATCGGTTTGTCTTTGAACACGACCCACATCAAGAACTGTCTCATTTAAATTTGGTACAAGAAAATCCACGATTCGGACATCGTCAATTCTGAGGGAGTCACGAAAAATGTCATAAATTGAGGAAATCGTTCCGTCTTTTACCATCTGTCCAACTTCAGTACGTGGTTTCCATGAATCCAAATCCACTACTGCCTGATTTCTTTCCATGTTATTTGACATCCAGATTAATCGTCATAAATCAACTGTATTTGTCTTGAATCTCCTTCTTGGTTTTATCAAAAAATTGGGGAATCTTCAAAGGGTCTATATTTTGGGCAATGTATTCTGAAAACTGTTTATTGAATAACTCTTCATTAGTATCTTTAAGGAAATTGGCAAAATCTACAATATGAGTTCCATTCAACCGATTTTCATTTGGGAAAATCTTGTCAGAATGTGGAATGTCTACTCCCGCATCAATTATCCCCTTTAATGCGGCAAAAATTCGAGATCCATAAACTGGAGGATTATGTCCAATATCAAGAATTGCATCAGTAATCCCGTTATTTAAAGCTTTTAAACCAGCTAAGAATCCTACTAAATATGCGCTAGGGAGGTTAGAAGTAGCACTATTCCAATTAAAATTCTTTAATTCACGTGAATGAGATGCAGAAAGAGTTACGTCTCCATTAATTCGAGCTTTCACAAATTGTACGAGACAATGATTATTTGTTATACGTACAACAGCTCTATTTCGATTACTTCTAACTAATCTCCTTCTTAGATGATAATTCGTTTTTCCTTCCCTTCTACGCCTGAAAGGAATGCGATAGCGTGCACTTCTAGCCATTTGAATTATCTCCTTTTCTTTTTGGGTTTCTTGATGATACTCAAATCTTCAACTGTGTTTCGAAGATGAGTTACGCTTCGATAAGAATTACCTTTCACTTTAACATAGAGTTTTCTATATTGTGCTGGAGTGATAAGTTGGTTGTCACGTAAACCGCGAAGATATCTACGTTGGCTCCTTACTTTATTGATCCAGGTTTCTTTTCTAGGTTGGCGAGCTCCTGTTCGTCCTTTGCGTTTCCCATGTCCTCTTCGTTGTCCTCTACTTTTTTGAATTCGTACCATTCTAGTACGTCCCTTTGAAACCCCCCTAACACCTTTCTTACGAATGACTCGGTCAGAGATTAACTTCCTAACATCATCACGGGTTAAAGCTAATGAAAGATCCTCTTCCACATTTGGGTCAATCCAGACACGTTTGACCCCAACACCTAAGATCTTAGCTGCAATCTTTTTCTGGGGTGTTAGATTCATTCTTCTTCACCAGATTCCTCATCCTCAGATATATCTAGATCCTCAATGTCTATCTCTTCTAAAAGCTCCTCATCGAGCTCTAATTCTTCTTCGAGATCACCCAGATCTATTTTCGCAGAAATTGGATTTAATATGTGAATATTAAGTAATTCTGCTTCCATAATGATCTGTTCTCTCTTCTTTCTACCTATTTTAGCTGCAATACGTCCAACTTGAAGATCAGAATCGATTAGAGATAGATCTACAGGTGAATAAATTAATACTTCTTCTTTTCCTGAAGATGATTGGTAGCGAATCTTTTTAGGGCTACGAAATCCAATTGTTGGGGAGATAGGCCATCCACCTTTTTTCTTACGCGTTTTAGAATCAATCCCACGTGCTTTTCGCCATCTTTCTTTTACCCTCTTATAGCGCCAAGATTCGATCCTATGAAACTGAGGGCGTTTTCGCTTCATATTTTCACGGATTTTTCTCAGGCGTATATTCTCTACTTGAGTTTTATCTCCCGATGTTTCATCCATTTTTCTTTCGTCCTTCTTTCAAACGTGGAATATCTGAGTACAACTTCAATATGATAATCATTGATGAGTTCCTAAGTTTTTACGATCCTTTGTTTTCTGTTTACATCATTTGACGGGTAGTCTGTTAATAGAGATCAACCAGAACCCCGAAGAAGCGACTGTTGAGACTCTATTTAAGTCAATTACCACTGATTGATATCATTAGCTTAAAGCTATCAGTCTTTCTAACAACAGGAGGGTTACAGTTTGGAGAACTACCAATACATTCGGGATATTGACTGAAGTTCATTAGATCCTAGGCTTGTTAATACTAGATAAGTTGTGAATAGTCCTAAGCTCAACATTAAGTTTTGATATACATACATTACCAGAAAAAATGACTTGAAAAAACCGATTTTTTGAATTATTTATAGGTGTTTTAAATTCAGGATGTACAAATATTTAGCACCTTATTTAATGATGATAGATATAGTACTTGAATCTTTGAATTCACAAGTAAAATTCGCTTACCCATATAATTAATCAAAACTGTAAAATTTAGGAGAGTATATTATATTCGTTCTGTCATTGAAAGTGCATTTAATGAAATTAATGACTACTTAAAAGGTATAATAGAGTTAAATGCTCAAAAGATTATTTTTTGTGAACTTTTACGATCTTTAAATCCTGATTTGTTAGGATTACCTCCACATTTGCTTACCAAGACTCATGATAAAAAAATGTTTACAGAAATATCCCCTCAAGATATTTCGGGGTTAACTATTGGAGGGATTGATGGTGGATATGCCTCACGTTTATTCATAGGTTTTGATATCTTCGTTTTTCGTGCAATCGCTGCATTTTTGACTTACTCCCCTGAAGGAATTCAAAAAACAACCTATTATCCGAGTAAAACTCCTCCCTTAGAGATAGCTATATCTGATGTGGGCCTTTCTTCTCTGGATTTTGAGAACATGGGGTCAATACGTCGAGCTATCACTGAATTGCAGATCGTGTCTCAAATTCTTGAGCAAAATGACAAAAAAACGGATATTTTACTCCTAGACGGAAGTCCTGTATTGAAAAAGCCTCTCACCAATAATCAACGAATTTTAAATTACTTTCAGACCTATTTATCTATACTTTCAAGATTAATCTTTAAAGCAAAGAAACACGGTATAAAATTGGTGTGGATTGTAAAAGATAGTCGATTAAACTTATTTACAAAATTCCTTGGTCAAATATTACCCTTTATTGCTGAAGAATTACCTGATATTCTTTCTTTAGATTATCGTAGAATTATTAATAGAAGTCGAGATATGGATCTTTTTTACTATCTTTTAAAATCTAACTATAGATCTATGGCATATTATCGGCCGTTTGAGATATCGAAAGAGTTTGGTCAAGAATTTGCTTTGTATGCTTCCTATCTGAAGACTGCACCTTTTGATATCCCTCTTAGAATTGAATTATTCCAATCTATCCATAGAGATCAAGCAGATCTCATAAAAGAAATTAATGACATTTCAGGAGCAATTTTACCTATATCACAATATAATAAAAATTATGGAATACCTGCTCCTATTGTAGAAGCAGATGCACGAGCAAAAATTAAAGAAACAGAAATTGAAGCTCTCTTCCAGTTGATACGTGTTCGTCATCCAACTCCTGAATTATGGCTATATCGGAGAGAAAGGGCTCCTTGGAAATTTTAAGCTGGTAGAAGTGAAGAAACATGGCTGCAATTGGAACAGTAGTTGCTACAGCAGACTCACCGAGTTTAGATAATATTGTATTGATTCTTGATAAGAATGATCAATTACAAGTTGAAAGAGGGCAATTTGTTACTATACCGAAGAACAAGAAACAAATTGTTATTGGCATAATTACAGGGATTAAGAAAAATAATGCTTACTATGAAACATTAGATTCTAGTATCCATGAGATTGCATCACGAAATTATGACGCGATATTTCCGATAGAAGAATGGGAAAACACTTTAGCTGTTGTAAAACCTCTCGGAGAAATCAATCTTGAAAGTGGAAGTATTAAGCGATTAAAATACCCGGTTTCTCCAGGGACAAAGATATTTGTGGCTTCTTCTTCAGTTGTGTCTAGATTTCTAGGTCTTGATCAGAATGGGATCTACTGGGGAGACCTTGCTTCTAACAATGTGAAAATTCAAATTAATCTTTCTAGATTACTACGTAAGCATCTTGCTATACTAGCTATCTCTGGAGCTGGAAAATCTTATGCAGCTTCTATTCTATTAGAAGAAATTTATAAACATGGTAAGCTAGCTGTTCTAGTTATAGATCCTCATGGGGAATATTCCAAAATTGTACCTTCCATGGCAGATGATACCAGGATCGAAGTTGTGAAAGGTTCCTTCATATCGATTGGAGTTCCAGAATTATCTGCATGGGAAATCTCTGAGTTCATTCCAGAAATCTCCGTTGTGCAAACTAGAGTTTTAGATAATGTCATTTCTGAAATACGAAGAGAAAATAAAAACCTTTACGGTATCCAAGATCTCATTCGAAAGATTGAAACTTCAGACACAATCAATACACGAACAAGAGAGGCTTTGATTGGATGGTTATATTCATTACATCGCTCATATCTATTTTCCACAGAATCTAGTCCAAATCTCTCAGAGCTTTTTTATCCTGGTAAAATTGTCATTTTAGATTTATCTGAGATCCAAAATCAACGAAGTCGAAGTATCGTTGTATTACATTTCTTGAAATGTCTTTACAACCTACGTATGCGTGGTAACATTCCTCCATCACTGTTTGTGGTAGAAGAAGCTCATCAATTCTGTCCTGAATCTTCTCGTTCTATTTCTAAACGGATAATTGAAACTATTGCTCGTGAGGGAAGAAAATTCTATGCCTCTTTATGTTTAATATCTCAACGTCCAGTAAATCTCTCGGTAACAGCGATTTCTCAATGTAATACCAATTTGATTCTACGTATCAGAAACCCGTATGACCAAGACTTCATTGGAAGGATTTCTGAAGGGATCGACCGTTCTACTCTCAAAATAATTCCTGATTTGGAGGTTGGGGAAGCACTCTTAGTAGGAGAAGGGATTAACTACCCTACATTTTTTCAGATTCGTTCTCGGAGTTTTTACAACAGAGAGACCTCACCAAACCTAGAGATCATGGCTGAAAAATATGAAAAAAATTGGCATATCAAGAATAAACCTGTTTGAACTCCCTTTCTTTAACGAATATAGTATATAAATAATAAGTAAAAAAAGCCTTATATGAAAATATTTAATGAAATAAACAGTGGAGATTGATTTTTGGCTCTTATAAATTGGTACTATGCAAAGTTTATCGCTAGTGCATTGGTTATTATGGCTCTTCTTTTGATATTAGCATATTTACTATTCTATAACGAAGAAGAGGAAGAATTTGAAGAGGAAATGGAAATTTAGATTTGGCCAACAGAACTCTTAAAGACTACTCTTAATCTCGGCCTATTGTATATTTCTGACTGCGAAAAGTAAGGAGCTAGTGTTGATTGAGCCATCGATCAAGATCACCTCGTAGAATGGTAGATAAATGGTCTGCTAAACAATTATATCAAATTTATACTCCACCAAGCTTTCTAGGGGGGGAAGAAAAGATTATTGGAGAAACTATTGCTGATGATCCTGAAAAATTAATTGGCCGTGTTATTGAGGTTTCATTGTCTGATATTAACAATGACTACTCAAAGATGCACGTAAAATTAGAGTTCCAGATCATTGAAGTTGCTGGTAACAAAGCGCACACCCGGTTTAAAGGACATTCTTTTGCGAGAGATTACCTGAGATTTCTTGTTAGACGGCGACGAACTCGTATTGATAGTGTAAGCACAGTAAAGACTAAAGATGGAGTTCCTTTTAGAATTACAGTCACAGGTTTCACCACTACTCGCTCAAAAACAAGTAAAAAGGATGCTATTAGACGAAAAATGCTAGATGTTGTTGCAGAACGTGCAATTGAACTCAATAGTGAAGAATTCATTCGTGAGGCAACTGGAGGAAAACTATCATCACTTGTTTACTTTCAATGTAAATCGATCTATCCATTAAAAGGAGTAGAAATTCAAAAAACAAAAATTTTGAAAGCAATCGCTAGCTAATTCGATTATCATTATTAGTTGAAGATTGTTATTCATCTTATTATCCTATTTCTGAAGTAAAGGCATTTAAAGCGTTCTCTATGGTCTGGAATGCGGATAATAAATCTATCAATGTAGCTAACACGGTTTCTACTCTTAATACATTGTTAATTCTGTATTCTAGACTATTAGAAGTATATATTGAGTAGAATGTCATTGGTGGCTCCGTAAGATTATCTGGATCAATAGATTTGTGAATAAGCTCGGCTCGCTCATTGGATTCGGTTTCTATCTTTAAAATCACTTTTATATCTCTAATGGGCACCTTTCACATAGCCTCTAGAATTAATTGGTTAACCTGGGTTATAAAATCGGTTAAAAAACGTTCAGAAATTATAGCTCCTGCAGCAGCAGCATGGCCTCCAACTTCAGACTGTGGTTCAACTTTCTGCATAACTTGAGTTAATAAGTGACCAAGATCTATTTGTATGTCTTGGAAACGAGACAATCTCATACTTATTTTGATTTTTCCTGAAGTAGTTTGTGTGTATCCTAACAATGGTTTGGGATTTTGATCTCTCTTAGAACTTAACATAGAAATAATTGTACCAATCATTCTGTCATTTATTGTTTTTCGTCCATCTAAGAGACGAATAGCTTCTAATTCCTGCAAATTATCACTTGCCCATCTAATATTTTCAGCAATTTGTTTTGAGTACTCCTTTCTTATCAATTGAAGATTACGTAAAGCAGTTTGACGATCACCTAAACATAATGAAATCCCTACATCAGGTTGTTGTATTCTCCCACAAGCATTCAGATTAGAGGCAAAAACTCTTGCATCTTTTAAAAAATTCACTTTTTCTTGATTAAGTTGGTAATCTCTTTTATAAATCTCATTGGGGTCAACACCATATTGTACAATTAGTTCTGAAGCTAAACGGCGGCATTCCTCTTCATTTAAGTCATAAAATGGTCTTAACTTATCCCCCTTCTTATACAATATATTCACTCCTTCCAAGAAAGCTCTTATCTCAAGTTCATTATCAAAAGGCAAAAAATCAGCGTTTCTCAATATTGAGATAACAGAACGAGTTCTATCAAAGAACCACACAGAAACAGCATCAGAAATCAGTTTTAACTTTTTTGCATCTTCTACAATAAGTTTATTTAGTCCTATTAAAGATGATTGGTTCCCCTGATCCTGACGATCTCCAAGCGCTCCAATAATGGCTAATGGAGCTAAATTCCTGTTCAATTTGTCCATCTGGATTGAGACATAATAAGCAACTCCTGCCCCACTTAAGTCTGTTGTGCCATCAATGGAATAAAAATGAGAATTGAGATGATGAACATTTCTTGAAACCTCAGTTTTTGATGCTGGGAAATGATGATCTATGATAAAAATTTCTTGAGATTGATCCCATTTTTGAAACGCATCAACGACCCCTGTTCCTATATCTGAGAAAATGACTGTACTGCCCTGAGGTAAGGTATCCTTGAGACTATTTAAAGTTTCATACTCTAAACGATCAAGGATGCGAATATGATAGCTTAAATCAACCCGCGAGATTGTTGCGGCTAGTATTGAAGCTGCTGTCAGTCCATCTGCATCGAGATGGGAAAAAATGTAGATAGGGGAGTTATTATTGACCTTTTGAATATCTTCAGCAACAATTTGACATGCCTCAAAAAATGAGGCCTCATTCGTCAAGACATTTGTCTCCGTTGTCAATTATTTTTCTGTTAATAAAGCACTGGATCCCTTGATTGCCTTAATAGAATCCCTTATACTTTATAAAAATATGTAAGGCGGATTTAAATTAGTCCTTTGTCAATTAATGCGCGAAACTCCTCAAAGGATAACTTTCGACCTTCTTCAAATTTTTTCCTGGCATCTTCGGTTTTTTCCTCGATCTTTTCTCGACGTTGAGCATCCTGTTGCGCACGAAATTTCTGCTTATTTTTATTGATTTCTTGACGAAGATGACTTATCTCCCGAATATAACTCAAGTATTCGTTATGAATTGCATTTGCTTGTTCTTTTGATTCTAGAAATTGTGCATGTAGTTCATCTGCTTGTTTCCGTAAGATATCAGCATTTTTAAAAGCTTGAATCATTGTTTTATGGTGAAATCTGCTTTCACGTGCTTGTGAACGTAGTTCATTTTCTAGTCCTCTATATCGGGCTTTTAGCACATTAATTCGACTTAGGATTGTTTTAAGATCACGCGCAACTACATCAGTTTCATGAACCTCACGAAATTTTTGTTCAAGTCTAGCAATTTTTTCAACAATATCTCTTTCTTCTGCAATTGAAAGATTAGAGGTTGTCTGGATTTTCCATTCTAATTCTTGGATGTTGTGACGAATTTTCCTAGCTGAAAGTTCCGACCGACGTTTTGGTTGGTCTTTTTTCTCTTGGATCCCATTTAATTGACGATCTAATCTCTTAGCTTGCTCCTCAAATCCTTCAACTTCTTTTAGTAGTAGTAGTTTTTTTTCTTTTATTTTTGAAATTGTTCCATTGCAATTGTCCCGCTTTTCACGTTCTTCTTTTGCAGTTTTAATTAGTTCTTTCACCTGTTCGTTCAATAGATTTCGCTTATTAGCTATTGAGGTGACTTTCCGATTAAATCCTTCCCTTTGTTGTTTGATATCTCGAGCTGAAGCCTCCATATTAGAGATCTTTAGAAGAAGTGATTCGATATCCTGTTCTGACAAGGGAGAACCTTCGATCCTTTTTTTAGATTATTTGTAGTTTCTGCTCTTTAATGTCTGTTTTCCGTATCTACTGCACATTGTTTAGTATTAACTAGCTGTGATTATGATATTCTAACATTTCAAAAGACGGAAATTAACTATCTTAAGTAAAGTGTTGCATTAGACGGCTCATACTTGAAGTCAGGTTCAAATATACCTTTTTTCCTGTAATATTTTACTAGTCGTCTTATCTTCGACTCTATAAGTTGAAGTCCGCGTCGTGAGTGCTTATCTTTCTTATTTCCACTTTCAAGGTGTTTACGTAGGTTCCACGCACGCCGGACAAGATTTAGAAAGTCCTCTGGCATTTTTGGCCCTAAATCATTTTCATTCATGACTTTTGTGACTGATTTTCCAGTGATTTTCTTGACACTTGGGATAGCATAGGAATCCCTGAGAATCAATCCTATCTGAGCAGAACCCAATCCCTCTTTAGCTTTTTCTATTACTAGGTTTTCAATTTCCTCTGATGAATAGGGAACCCATTCTGGGGTCTTCCTCCATATTGGTCTGGTAGATCCGCTTTTCCCTTTTCGTCTTGCGTGCATCCTTGCCATTTATAACTTCACCATAAGTAATGACTCATAAGCCTACTTTACAAAGTACTAAAAGGTTTAACTTCTAATAGCAATCATTTAACGGAGAATTTGAATGATTCATAAATCTTATTTCATCAGTCATAATCACAATTATTTATGAATCAAACGACTAAAAAACCAGAAATATTCCTTGTTACAAGTAATTTACATAAATATGATGAGATTTATTCAATATTTAAGCAGTATACATCAATTCAATTAAGATTACTACAAGCCAACTTGGTGGAAATCCAATCATCTGATTTAGAAGAGATAGCTATTTTTTCTTTAAAGAAGTGTGCAAAAAAACTAAAAGAGAAACTCATCTTTGTGGAGGATTCAGGTCTTTTTATTAAGCAATTGAATGGATTTCCAGGCCCATACTCAGCTTATATTTTCAGAACGCTTGGTTTAAAGGGGATTTTAACTCTAATGAAGATGTTTAAAAAGCGAGAAGCTTATTTTCAGTCTAGTATTGCAGTAAAAAACGAGAATGAAATTAAGGTTTTCACAGAACGAGTACAAGGCCAGATATCTCTTGAAATTTCTGATTTAGGATGGGGATATGACCCTATATTCATTCCCGATTGTGACGGGACCTTAACATATGGTGAACTGGGCCTTAAGAAAAATGCCCTTTCACATCGATTTCTTGCTACTCAGAAATTAATCAAATATCTAAATAAATGCATTTTGGTGGATTAAGTGTTTCTTTTTGACTCCTCCTCTCAAGATGAGTCTTCACTAAATCAAGCCTACTGTGATTTACTCTACTTGCTAGATCGAGGTTTTCCTAAGAAAAGTGCTCTTATGTTCGTTGCAAACCACTATACTCTTGATAAAAACCTACGAAATATCTTAAACCGTGCTGTTCTCCCATTAGATATTGTCCACATAATCCAGAATAATTTATTAAGAGATTCTGGTTCACTAAAGGGAACAACCTTTCATATTGACGCTTACAATCAACTTACAACGTTTTACTCTCTTAATAACAGGGATCCAGTTATAATATGTCGTGATGGTGTTTTAAGAGATATTTTTTCTTCACTACATGCGAAAAAAGATTTACAAATCGATCGTAAACTCTTAATCCCTTATTTCAAGTTATTATTAAAATTAAAGCCAGGAAATCTTCATTTTTACTTTGATAAGCAAATAAGCTTTAGTAAAGAACATGTGAAATTATTTTCCAAATTTTTTCAAGAATTTAAGATAGTAGGTTCATGTGATGTCTACAAATCTGTCGATTGGTGCTTAAAAAATCAAACCAAGGAAGTAGTTTTATCTCATGATTCGACTGTTTTAACAGAAGCCCCATATTGTTTTGACTTTTTTTCATGGATCCTTAAAACACCGTCTCTATATTCTCTCTCTCACCAGCTCATTATTGACTTTCAAAAAATATCTTGTCCATGATGTCAATTACTTTTTGCTGAAATCAGGGATGTACTGCTTATGTTTATGATATAATTCTTGAGGTTCCTTACCAAATAAAAGCCGAATCCGAAAATTTATAAAAAGGAACTTCTTCTACCTCCAACTAAGGACTAAGATTCAACTTCGCATTCATTGGGGACGTAGCGAAGCTAGTGGTTCCGCTAGCTTCTAGCGGGACCGGACAAGTATCGCGCCGGGCTCCAGAACCCCCTGTGAACTCCACTGGGTTAACTGAAACTCATGATGAAGTTCTGGAAAAATGAGGAAACTCGGTGTCACCAATGCTAGTTGCATGGTGTCCGAAGATCGCCGGTTCAAATCCGGCCGTCCCCAATTTTTCATCTCTTAAAACCTCTTTTAACAGGAATAATTTACAAGATTGTATGAAACTTTCCATTAGTTTGGGTTTTTGGATGACATAGACACCCCGTTTTTTTGGGAAAAAGATTAAATCAGTTTTCTTTGCAAGACAACTAGAATTCTTTCCATTACACAGATAAACCTTTGGTGAAAAATGCTAAAAATAGAAGTAAGAGAGTTCTAAGTAACACTATGAAGTGTGAATAAAACAAAAATATTTATCAGTGCTGTTAGGACTCACTATGAACCTTAAAAAGGAATAATACTTGATTATTATGAGGATGTGAATACAATTGCAATATCTACATGCTGCTTTAGTTCTACACGCATCAGGCAAAAAAATAACAGAAAAGGGAATTGATGCAATCATCAAAGCCGCTGGTGGAAAACCAGATGAATCTAAAATTAAAGGCCTTGTCTCGACATTAACATCAATAGACATTGATGAAGCAATCAAAGGGGCTTCTTTAGTTACAGCTGCAGTACCAGGAGTTTCAGGTACAGCTGAACCTTCCAAAGATGTTAAAGAAGGGAAAACTGAGGAAGTAGAAGAAGAGAAAGAAGAAGAGGGTGATGATCTTGGTTTATCCTCTTTGTTTGGATAACTATTCTCTTTTCTTTATATATATATCAGGATCCTTGATTTGAAAACAGATATAATCCTTCATATTCTTCTCCAAAAAGTGAGTCAAAATTACTCAGTTCTCTTGAGGGTTTGAATAGGGCTAGGGAAAAAGATCTGAATGTTTCTTATATACTCAAATGAATTAATCAAGAGAATGATTTACTAAGATCAGAAATTTGATTGTTGTATTGAAATGAATTTACATTCACTTTAATATCCTAAGAAAATCTTTTACTTTTTATGAAAACAGCGATTTTTGTTGAAAATAAGCTAGTTCTCAATAAAGGAAATAATCTAAGTTTATATAATAGAGAATATTAACAGTTAAGGAAATGATTTAACAACATTCAGCAACTTGGAAGTATAACCAGGGCCGATAGTGAAATAAAATGCGGAGAACTAGCATCTACATGAAGTCAGGTCATTCACGCCGTCTTCGCAAGGCGGAGCTCCCGGGTTCAAATCCCGGTCGGTCCATCATTGTGAAAGCTAATAAGAAGGAGATTTATAAAAAAATAAATATTCAGGATAATCATAATCCTCCCCTTCTTCTTAAGGTGGAGTTCCCCTGGGATTCACTCTTGGATGACCATAAAGCCCGAATTCGGGTTTTGGTTGGTCTACCTATCTCATGGTCTTATTATTTCAGTTAAAATATTGGAATATCCAATGTCAGTCCAGGAAACAATGACTAAAGAAAGGTTAATTACTCAAACAAAAAGTGAATTTCACAAAGCAGGTTATTCTTTGTGGAACGAGAATTTCCAATCGAATGCTTTTGATTTTATCGCAAAAAAGACTGATTTAATGAGTTTAAGACCAAATCCTAAAAAAATTATTACTAAAGTTGTTGTTGATTTAGATTTTTTTAAAAAACAGACTTCAATCGATCTTCAACTAATTTCAAAACTCATCTCTGGATGTCCCTTATTAATCTCACATTCTGCAACTAGGAAACACATCAAGAAAGGAACGTTATATCGGAGACATAATATCTCTGCAATCTCATTAAAAACACTACAAATGTTTCTTCAATATGAAAGGGGTTTAGAATCAGCAAAAATCTCAAAATTTGCACATCGGGGAGGAGTTTATGTCAATCTTTCAAAGGAGAAATTTAAAACACGTAGAAAACAATTACAGTTAGATATGACGATCCTTGCGAAAAAAGTTGGGATTTCCCGACAATCACTTTACAAATATGAAAAGGGGGAGAGATTTCCCAGAACACAATATTTCAAGATTTTAAGTAATATCTTAGGCACCAACTTAGATGTTCCATTAAACATTCTGGAAAATCAGTTCAAAGATATTTGTCAGCATACCTTAAAAGATTATAAACAACCTCGATCAAACTTACAAAAGGAAATAACGAATTATTTAGCAGATAAAGAGTTTGATGTCCTTTGGTTTAAATCTGAACCTTTTGATGGACTTTCTAAACCAATAACAGATGATTCTTCTTCTAAAAGTCAAATAGACACTATATATCCTGTGATCACAGGTGTAACATCCTCAAATGATGAAAATGATTCTGATAGGTTGTTATTGATCAAAAGTCTTTCACAATTTCTTCAAAAAAAGGCGCTCTGGTTTCTGGATGATGATGATAACCTTGATAATCTTGACTCCTTCTATGATACTTCTCAATTGACTGTGATCAATATTTCTGATCTTGAGGGAATGGGTCATATTGACTTTAAAAACATTTTAAAGAAGAGAAAAAAACCAGATATCCAAGGAAATTAGAAAACTAACTAAAAATCTAATTATACTTTAATTTCGAAAAGAAATTAAGCTAGACTCATTGCTCCTCATCCCGTACATTTGTCGATAGTATTAACCTCTAAAGGCGAATTAATTGTAATCCAGTTTCAAATTGTCTTCAGACTTAAGATAATACAATTACAGTTTAAAGAATGAAAAGTAAATTAGAGATCAAACGTTGAACTCAGTATAAAGGTTATTATTATGTCAAAAAAACAACCTGATAAAGAGAAGGCTTATTTTCCTCGACTTCCTTGGATTCCTGGTCTAAAAAGACCTACAATCGATTTTAGGGTTCCTGATATTGAACTCCCCTACGAAGCTCCTCATAAATATATTCTAGCCGTCTTATTGTTTGTTACAGTATTTATTTTAGCTGGAGGACTTTACAATCTTACAGAACAACCATTGCCAATGGGACAGACAGCCACCCAACTTGTACCAATTTTCAAATCTACAAGTGAACAGTTCTTGGTTGAGTCCTTGATCGCAGGATTATTTTTTGGAATAGGTTCAGGAGGCCTTTATTTAATTCATTATTCCACTCGTTTTGCATATGATGTGCGAACTTCCATTACATTATTAATCTTGGGTATCATTATCACCATTATAGCAGCAGCAGGCACAATTGTGATGTATGACTATAAAACTGGCCCATAAATTCTCTAGCTATCCATTTTGCCGGGGTAGCCAAGTGGACGGGTTAATGGTTCACCATCACCCTTTAGAACGGCGCTGGCCTTGAGACATTGAAAATTTTATACTATGACCGAAAGCCAGTGTACTATTGTACTCGAGGGTTCGAATTCCAGGGTGTTATTATCCTGAAAGAAATTCCCTCCCCCGGCGTTTTACTTATAATTTTAATGATAACTTTCAAATAACCAGAATATTATTATATTAGGATCATTTTCAACATCTTTGTTGAGGTAATTTCTGTCTTAAAGGTTCCTATTACTTAGTAATGATTCAATTTATTGATAAGAAGTACTTCACATGCTTGATAAGTTGAGAAGAAACAATACACGCTTTGCTTCTTTGAATTGGATACTTTTAAGTTAATTCAAAGGTTAAATACAATTTAGGTATAAAAAAGGATGTAAAAACTAATAATCCTTATAACTTTAAATTATACTTCCCATTTGAGCAATCTAACAGAAAGAATTACATCTACAATTAGGTGAATCTAATCTTGGTGTCCGTAGCGCGAATTAGGTTAATGAGTACCGATGTTGGCCAGCTTGACGGCATCTGCGACGAAATGAAACGAATTGCAGAGAAGTCTGGGGTAAAGATGCGAGGTCCCATTCCTTTACCTACAAAAAAGTTGAAATTACCCGTGAGAAAGTCACCAAGCGGACAGGGCACCGCGACTTGGGAAGATTACGAGTTACGAATCCATAAACGGTTAATAGACATCGACGCAGATGATAGAACGATGAGACAAATTATTAGATTAAATGTTTCTCGTTCAATATTTGTTGAAATCGAGTTAAGGACATAGAGATAAGTGGAAGATTAAAATGGTTAATTTTGAAGAAATGAAGATATTTGGATTATGGGATTGTAAAGATATCGAAATCAAAGATGTTGGACTTGTTAGGTATATCAATTTAACCGAAAGACTTGTTCCTCATAGTGCAGGGCGTCATGAGCACAAACGATTTCATAAATCTTATGTACATATTATCGAGCGTCTGGCAAACAAATTAATGAGCCCTGGAAAGAATACAGGAAAAAAGATCATGGCTCTTAATGTTGTGAAATCAGCCCTACAAGTAATTGAATTAAAAACTGGGAACAATCCCATTCAAGTTCTCGTTGATGCTATTGTGAATTGTGCACCAAGAGAAGAAACAACACGTATCTCGTATGGGGGAATTGTTTATCATACAGCTGTTGATAGTGCCCCTCAACGTCGGATTGATGTTGCCCTACGATTATTAGCTCAATCGGTTAGGAAATCAGCTTTCAATAATGTAAGAACCTTTGATGAAATCTTAGCTGAACAACTTATTTTAGCCTCTACTAATAATCCAAACTCTAATGCGATAAAAAGAAAACAAGATATCGAACGTGTCGCTTTAAGTGCACGATAAGAAGATCTTCAACTTGTCAGTGCTCTTGATGATTATTAATTAATGTGTTAGCTTTTATTTAGAATTATTTCCGATTAATTTTGTTCTATTATTTCATGAACAATACCAACTGCGATAGTCTGTCCAGAATGTCGTAATATAATCCTTCCCAATTCTGGATATTCAGAAAATTTTTCAATGACTATCGGAGAGTCAAGGATAAGATCTACTTCGATTAATTCACCCTTGAAGGCAATATTAATTCTTCCCTCAAAATCTCGGGATATATTCTTGTGTTTTGGGCTTTCCTTCAAAATCCGAATAATTGTTGAGATTTGTGTTGTTGTATAAGATGTTCCACAATGAAGAATCAAAGAAGAACCTGGTACGAAAGCTCCTTCAAGAACTAATAATCTAGCTCGAATAAGAGAAGCAAAACGATAATCTGTCTGTTCATGTGTTAATACAATCCCTTCTTCTAATGAATCTTTATCTATATTTCGTAATAGAACTGATCCATAATTTTCTGGATC
Source organism: Candidatus Heimdallarchaeota archaeon (assembly GCA_020353515.1). Taxonomy (GTDB): domain Archaea; phylum Asgardarchaeota; class Heimdallarchaeia; order Hodarchaeales; family Hodarchaeaceae; genus Hodarchaeum. The sequence continues at coordinate 2,799,437 of CP070695.1, read as the reverse complement.
AATCCGTGCTGTTTTTTCTTCTTGAATCCAAGCTTCCTTTACCTCGGCTGAAATACCTTGAGGTAATACCATGACTGAGTCTCCTACATCTAGTGGTGCTCCTAGGACTTTTCCTAATAATAAAGTTCCAAAACCATGTTTCTCATCTAAATCATATGTAACAAACCTCATTCCTAACTCTTCTTGTGTTACACGACCCTTTAATGAATTTAAAGCCTCAATCAAACTCGGCCCCGAATACCAGGGTAATTTTTCAGAAGGATGGGTTAAGTTATCTCCAGTAAAACCACTAATGGGGATAAAAGGTATTTCTTCAATATTTTTTGCCCAAGGTGATTGGATTTCTTGAAATAATGACTTAATACGAGTGACCGCTTGAAAAAAACGTTTTTCTTGAAAATCAACTAAGTCCATCTTATTTATTGCCACGATGGGTTGATTAATTCCCAAGACTGAAGCAAGTATGGCATGTTCCCTAGTCTGGCCACCTGGATTTTGATAGCCTCCTGTTTTTAAGCCAGATTTAAGGTCATTAGGTACAGCACTTACTACCAATACACACGCATCTGCTAGTGCTGCTCCTCTAATCATATTTTTCACAAAATCACGATGTCCAGGGGCATCAATAAGTATAAAATTTCTTTTTTCCGTTTTAAATGGATAGAATGCAACATCTGCAGTGATCCCCCGCTGTTTTTCCTCTGGTAATGTATCTAGAATATAAGCCCATTGCCACGATTCCATTTGGTGTTCTTCAGCTTCTTCTTTTATTTTTTCCATGGATCTGGGATCAATGGCTCCTATTTGAAATAATAAATGTCCGAGCGTAGTTGATTTTCCATGATCCACATGTCCAATCCAAATTAGAGAAATAGTTGAATCACTTTCAACCATAAACTCAAACCACCATTTTTGGGTTTGTTTGTTAACTTAGAAGAAGAAAGATCCATAAAAAAAGAAGTAGATGAGGAGAGTTAAGAGGAATATTTCCCATACTCTACTTTCTGAACTACTCCCACCGCAACTGTCTTTCCAGAGTCTCGTAAGGCGAAACGTCCAAGGGCGGGGGATGTGTCAAAAGGTTCAACCACAAGAGGACTTAACGGAGTCATCCAGACCATTCCTCTCTCCTCTGGTAAAATTTGGTCTTTTTCTTGAACTTTAGTAACACGACAAGCGACCTGAGCTGTACCACAATGTACTACTGGAGAATAATTCTCATGTATTCCCCACGCTGGTTCCCCTTTCTTCTTCCCTTTCTTACCTAATCCACGTATAACAAGTACGAATGACAAGAAACCATCAACATTAGGTTTAAGAGCTTTTGCGGGGTTATTAGGATCACTTACAACAGCACCTCTCACAATATCCTTTGCGCCAATATTCTTTGTTTTTATATTAAATCCAACATTGTCACCTGGTAATGCTTGTGGAATATCTTTATGGAACTCCTGTATAGTCTTTACAGAGATGGGAAGAGGTTCGATACTTTGCTTTGTAGGAGAAATGACTACCTCTGAGTTTGGTTTTAAGATTCCACTAGAAACCCGACCAGTTAAAACAGTACCCACACCACCAATATTCAATGTTTGCTGAATTGGAAGCCTAATTGGTTGTTTCGATAACATTTCTTTTTTAACTGCAGGAGACTCTAGTATATCGAGAGCATCGATTAGAGATGGTCCATCATACCAAGATAAAGCCTCAAAGCCAGCTGTAATGTCTCCCATTTCCTTTTCTAATGACTCAATGAATTCAGGATCACCATTCCCAGCTTTTGCTGCTGCAATATGTCCTTCAAGGTTCTTTACTGTTACGTCTTTTGAAAGAACATTCACTCCTACTAAACCACTTGTAGGAACATATTTAATTGCTTCAAGTCGCTTTTCTTTATTGTCTACTTGAAGTGCGGTCATAAGCATTGTGAAAATACCATGAATAGATTTTTTAATCTGCTCATACCGCTTTTGATCGTAATCTACTACATCCATCTTGTTTATTGCAACAACGACATTAGTCACACCAAGAGACGTAAGGAGAAGCATATGTTCAGTTGTCATTCCAATAACGTTCGCATATTTACCTGAAGCTGTCCCTGCAACCTTTGTTCCATCCTCAAATTCTCCTTTTCTTGCTGAAACTACTAGAATTGCGGCATCTGCTTGGGAGGCTCCCGTAATCATGTTCTTTATAAAATCACTGTGTCCAGGGGCATCTATAAGGTTGTAAATAAAATTTTTCGTCTTAAATTCCATAAAAGATACATTGATTGTTAGACCCCTCTCTCTTTCATCCATTAGGGGATCTAGAATCCATGCATATGACCAACTTCCCATTCCTTGGGCTTTACTTTCTTTGAAATATCTCTCAGCAATACGCCATGGTTGTCGTTTCTTTTTAGGATCATGAATCTGACCGAGTAGGAATAACATGTGACCCAAGCCAGTCGACTTCCCATGATCAACATGACCTGTGACCACTAAATTCATTCTTTCGAGATCTGCCATTATTATTCACCAAAAAATTACTCGAATTAGTAATTTAGGATTAAACGTTGTCTTAATAACCTAATTTTTTGATTTAATCCCAATAGTCAGCGAAGTGGACTCCAGTTTATCATGTTTTCGAGGTATTTTTTATCGCTTAATTGCTTTCTTGCAGTTTTATCCATAAGTTTCAATATTCATACCTGAATACTGTTTAATTCTGTTTCCATCAAGGGTTTTGCTAAGAGTAAATAGTGTTCACGTAATGTGAATTCAGCAATGCCCAAAATCTTAGCAATATGCTTTTGTGTCAAGATACCTCTCCTAGATTTACGTTTATAGCAATGATAAAATGAATTTTGTCGTGCTAACATAATATCTGAAGCTATAATAATTGCTGCTGCAAGAATAAATGGATTTCGTCCTCCACGATCAGATTGGGGAAAGTTTGCTAGTAAATTCTTTGCACCAAGTTTTAAACAGCGAAAATACTCAGCTTTTTCTACAAAAACTTTCTTTTGTAACTGTTTTGTGATTTCTCGGTCTTTATGAAGGCGACTGATTACATTATCTAAATACTCTTCAGATTTGACATGACTTATTCGAATTCTAGCGTGTTGTCTGATTAATGAGGCCGCTTTAATTATATCTTTACCAAGAATAAAATAACCTCGACTTTGAGCAGCAGTAACAAGTCGAGCTAGCTCGATATTTTCTTTTCTAGATCGGATTGATAAATAAAGGGAACCCATAATTAGACAAGAAAGCTTTAATTCCCCATGTAAATGAGACTGCACACTTCGGTATAAAAAAAGAGCATCAGCTTTTGCTGCATCTGTTATCTGTAGAATACTACACATTGTAGTTAATAGATTATATCCACGATACTCTCGTTGGCGGCCGTTAAAGTGAAGATAGATGTCATTAAGAGATTTTAACCTTCGAAATTGTTGTTTAGCAGGGATTTTTAATTGAGCCCCTTTTGCATCTGCTAGAAACCTCTTCCGATAAGTACCAATGTATGTTCCTAATGATTTCATGGCACTAGGCCTTTCACTTATAGAAGCAAATTGACTCCCAAAACTACTTTCAGCTTTTATTAGTTGAATTGTCGGTTTTTCATAGATTTTGTTTGCTACTAATCCACAATTCATACATACAATGTCAGCTTCAGTTTGAATAAGATTTCCATCACATTCTAGACAGCGATATCTCACTATTTCCACCATGAGAAAAGATGAGATTATTATTTCTAAGTAAAACACAGAAAGAGAGACTTGAGTAAAAATGAGTGATAGGAGGAGGAAAAGTTCATTTATATCTAATAAAATTAGTTAATTGTCGCTAATGGGCTTTTTAACAATAGAATAGTTTCTGTGAGTGGCACTATCACGACATTCGGATTATTAAAAGAACTCTGTCCAATAACGACCTTACAAAATCAGATAGAAGATGACTTGCCCTGAGAGCCACATTTAGGTCAACTTGTATTCTAAGCATGGGAAAATGGTCTAGATAATACTACTAATTTTCTCATAAAATCCTACAACCACCAACTAAAGAAAAATCCATATTTATACCCAACTATCTTATAATGGTCTAATATTAACTTCGATGTAATTTTCTCTTCCTAGCTATTGATTCACCGCTTTTCAACCATGATTTCAATCTTCATAATTCTCCTACCTATTTCAGAAGATGACTTTTGGTTGAAGTTATCAAAATAAAAATATAACAATTCTTTAAAAGCATAAAAGTAAGAGGAAACGAATTTCTAACCTTGTTTATCCGAGGAATCAAATTAATGAGAAGTAGAGATCAACAGAAAAAGGGAAAAAAAAGGAAAGCAAAGTCCCGATTTGTAGATTTAGGAAAAGGGTTTGTAATCGATTTTTATCCTCAAGGAAAATCACTAAGTCACAGGCGTTTTGAAGACTACAATCCGCTAGCAGTTGTTGTTACAGCTGAAAATTTCCAGTTTTATGATGTAATTTTAGCTATGGGATCAAGATTTTCTGTTGGTGAGGATTTATTACTTTCACCTCGGAACAGGAGTATTCTACGATTAGTGCAAATCCGTTACAATCAACTTTCTAGTTCTGCTCAAGACAATCTCCCTGCTATAATCAAGAAGATTGTTATGTATTTTGAAGCTCGCTATATAAAATTCCTTAATCAGGCACACCCTCTCACTTCTCAGATGCATCAACTACAACTATTACCAGGAATAGGGCAAAAAAGAATATGGTCGATTTTAGAAGCCAGAAAAACTAATTTTTTTTCTTCTTTTGATGATTTCTCAAAAAGAACAAATATTTCAGACCCAGTGTCAATTTTCACTAATCGCATTTTACTAGAGATTGAAGAATCCCCAAAATATTATTTGTTCATGAATAAAAAGCAATAACATGATTGATATTGAGCGTTTTCCAGTTACTTGAAAAAGGGAATTTAAAGAAATATACAGAGACTTTGATTCAAAATTATGCAATTTCCCCTAAGAAATCTAAGGGACAAAATTTTGTTATTAATAAATCGGTGATTGATTCACTTTTAATCGAAGCAAATTTGGATGAAAAAGATACAATTGTCGAAGTGGGCAGTGGAATTGGAACATTGACATATTTCCTCCTTCAAAATTGTCAAAAAGTTTTTTCATACGAAATTGATCCTATTCTTTCAACTATTATATCAAAAGAGTTTTTTAATTTTGGTGAAAGATTAGAAGTTATATCAGGTGATTTCCTGAAGCTCGAAATTCCTCCTCATCAAAAATTAATTTCTAATCTCCCTTATGGTATTTCTTCACCATTTATTAAAAAGATCTCAGAAATTAAAAATCGTCCAGAAATCATTGTAGTGACTTTACAAAGTGAATTTGCCAATCATCTCTGTGCGAAGCCTGGTGATCCTGATTACAGTCGAATTTCAGTTTTTTCTTCTTTTTTTTATGAATTTGAAGTGATTCAGACTTTCCCACCTTATTTTTTTACCCCCAAACCGCATGTTCAATCAAATCTTGTCCGTGGAAATAGATTGGAGCCTCCCAAATTAATAAGGAGTAAAGATTTCTTCAAATTTTTAACACTTCTATTTTGTCGGAAACATAAGAAAGTAAGAAATAATCTACAGGTATTCGCCAAAGGGTACCCCCGTGATCTTCAAAAATTATTTCGACTTGAAATTGACAAACTTGAATATTGTGCTTATCAACCAATTAATCTTTCACCAAATCAAATTCTTGATCTTTATCAACAACTTAAGGAAATTATGAGCACGTTCTAAAAACGGTCTATCATTAAACATCTGTTATTGGTCTATATTTAAATTATTTCTGTTTCTCAAGAAGAATGCTTTGAATTCGCTTTCTATGTTGAATAAAAGTATATACAACTTTAAGGGAAAGGATAGATTAACGAAAAACCAGCCAAAAAGAAAGGAACAGTTACTAATATGAAGATTAACCCAGTTAACAAAAGGTTAAACTCAAAATCTTTCTTTTTTCGGATTAATCTATCTCCGAGCTGAATAAGAATCATTGTTAGAGAAATTGCTCGTACCATCCAAGCTACAAGAATAAGGATCGTCCAAAAGATTTGATCTCCAGATTCGATTAAAAGTTGCCAACCACGAATATATTCATCCCATTGGCTTAGGAATATTGGATTCATACAAGGACACCAAATGAAAGATTCAAAAGGAGAATTCACCAAACATTTTTAATCTCCCAATTTTGACGAGGTCAGTTATATGTCCTAATTCATCAGGTATGTGTTGAAACAAAAGCATGTAGGTAGAGTCATTTCCTTACAAGCTCCTATTAGCTGTTCAACCTTAATTTCTTATTTATTTGCTAATAATTACCGTTAATTGGACTATCAGTGTTCCTAAATACTTTAATTCAGTATTTCTTCTCAAAAGTGACCAGATTTAGAAAAAAAAATTTAAAGCTAACGTAATTCCAGCGATATCGTATAAAACACATCTCTACGAGTCACCAATAAAAAGAAGAAGCAGAAATTCTCATTTTTTCCTTTGGTTTTTGCATTAAATTCTTGAAAAGAAAAATCCATCAAGGCGGTAGTATATATTTGGAACTTGAGATTGTTGAGCAAAGTGAAAATTATGCTAAGTTCATACTTTCAGATGTAACACCCACTTTTGCAAACACTATCCGTAGAATGATATTGAGTGAAGTCCCAACAATGGCGATCGATGAGGTTATAATCATCGAAAATACTACTCCACTATACGATGAAATAGTTGCTCACCGTCTAGGTTTAATTCCTCTAAAAACGGATTTAGAAAACTTTGTCAGGCCTGAACTGTGTTCATGTGGAGGACAAGGTTGTACATCATGTGAGGTATCTTTAACTCTGGAAAAATCGGGTGAACAAGATGTAGAAATAGTTTTTTCAAAGGATTTATTATCTCAAGATCCCAAAATAGTTCCTGTCTATCCTAATATTCCAGTTCTTAAAATGGCTAAAGATCAAAAGATTTTTCTTGAAGCAATCGCACGACTTGGGAGAGGTTTGGATCACGCAAAATGGCAGCCTATTTCGACAGTTTCTTACAAATATTACCCATGCGTCGAATTTAATCTAAATAATTGCACGTTTTGTGGAGACTGTGTTGAAGTCTGCCCTCGTGATATCATAAAAATTGAAGATGATGAGATTAAGGCTGTAAATATCATAAATTGTAGCTTATGCAATCAATGTGTTGAGATTTGTGAATTAGATGCAGTTAATGTAACAACAACAGGCAAGGATTTTATTTTTATTATTGAAAGTACTGGGGCACTTACGGTTAAAAAAACACTGATCAAGGCTCTAGAACTGTTAAAAGAGAAAACTGAAGAATTTTCAACCCTTGTTGAAGAATTTTAAAAGTGTGATTCAATTGAAAATTAAAGGACGGACAGATCCAAATAAGGTTGCTCTAATCAGGTTTTTAAAAGGAGCTGCTGCTGAAAATAAGGCTAAGATTTGGGCAATATTAGCATCTGAAATGTCTAAGGCGAGGAGAAGACGTATTACTGTGAATTTATCCCGTTTAAATCGAATATCTTCCCCAGGAGATATTTTATTAATCCCAGGGAAAGTTCTAGGTACAGGATCGGTGAATCATCAACTTGACATTGCTGCTGAATCATTTTCGGAAGCAGCTCAAAAGAAAATTAGTAATGCTGGTGGGAAATGTCTGACTATTGAAGAGCTAGTTGAAAGAGATCCTAAAGGGTCTCAGGTTCGAATTATAAAATGATAGAAAAAAGATGAAAGAACAATGATAGACGACTTACTAGATGCTACTATAATAGATGCAGAGAACTCAATTTTGGGCCGTTTGTCGAGCATCATTGCAAAACGACTTTTAAAGGGAGAAAAGATCATTATCATTAATGCAAATAAAGGATTAATATCTGGTGGAGGAGATTTCATTGCAGCTAAATACTTACAGAGATGGAGAATTAAAACAAAATCAAATCCCCTAAAAGGGCCCTTTCATCCGCGAGAAGCTGATAAAATCCTAAAAAGAACCATACGAGGCATGCTTCCATATCATAAGAGTAGGGGGAAGGAAGCTTATCATCGCTTGGTTGTTTACAAAGACTTTCCTGAAACACTAAGAGAGAAAGATATTGAAATCATTCCAGAAACTCAAAAGATTAATCCAAAGGCATCTTACATATCCCTTGGGCAATTAAGATCAAAAATCTAATGGTTTGAATTATTATGAAAAGCTTATTACGAAGTGGAAAGCGACGTACCGCGATCGCACGTGCTATTATTAAGGAAGGAACAGGCAGAGTGTTGATTAACGGAAAACCAATAGAAATAATCGAGCCTGAGATTGTTAAGATGAAGTTGATGGAACCCTTTTATTTTGTTGAAGAGAAAACTAGACATAGCGTGGATATCAAAGTTAAAGTCAAGGGTGGAGGATATATGGGACAAGCTGATGCTGCTAGAACTGCTATTGCACGAGCACTTTTAGCTTGGACTGACTCTGAAGAATTGAGGATTAAGTATACTGAATATGATCGACATATGATCGTAGGAGATCCCCGTCGTCGTGAACCAAAGCAGTTTGGTGGACCAGGCGCGCGAGCAAAATACACTAAGAGTTATCGATAATCCACAAGATTTATTTAAGATAGACAAAGGAAAATTTTTACCTTTTTTTCCCTTAAAAAAAGGGCCCATGGCTTAGCCTGGTTAAAGCGCTCGGCGTTCTGAAGGATATTCGTCAGGACGGGCGATGCTGATAACCGAGAGATCCCCGGTTCAAATCCGGGTGGGCCCATCATCAATCCTATTTTATGTATAGGATTCGTATAGAAACCCACAAGTTCAACGGTTGGAGGAATTACTAATAAAGATCTATAGAGTAGTCCTCACAAGATTATCCATACATTCTTTCGATCTAATTTGGTGCTAATGAATGAAAAATGTGCTTAGTAGTTCCATCATCAGAAAATATAGTAGAATCAGGGTTTTTATCTATCTTAAGAACATTTTTAGCTTTGTAGGATTTATAGTTTAATGAATACAAAATATGAATTAAGTTTACAATCTTTTGATAAGGAATCTCAGGGTAGTTAAGATGACAAAGATGAGAAATACAACAAATAAGTTGTTGATAGGTAAGATGGCGTCTTAGTTCTGTTAGAAGATGAATTTTATCAGTTATATACTTTTGATTAATCAGACTCTCTAATATTGAAAAGAAATTAGCATTTTCTAATAAATTCTGACAAAATACTGCCCTTTTTTTGCATCTTGTTTCTTTTTCTTTATATGATAGTTCGTTTTCATTTGGATAATTACATAATTCTGCACATATCTGGTTCATTTCAAGGTGTGATGTTATTTTTTCCGTATCCAAAAGGTTTAATGATTGGTTTTCGCTTTGTAAGGATAATAATTGAAAATTTTGTTTCATTCCAGTCTCGATTATGTTTGGTTCTAGGGAAAATAAGGAAAAAAAACTTACAAAATGGTCAAGACCTTCTTGAAAAGATAGGTAAGGCCCTTTTTTAGTTTGATATCTTAAGCATATCCTCTGAAGCTCTTGAACATCCTGAATGTGATCAAATGTCTTTATTTGAGATCTGAAAAACCTTCTATTCAAATATTGAAAAAATGATGTCTGATCATAACTGTGAAAGAAGTACATCTGGATACAATTCACGAAATCTAATTTTTTTTTCATCTCATCATGAATATCACAAGCTAGAACCATTCTAAAAAAGGAAGGAGAACTCTCATTTAGTAAAATATTAAATTGAGGAAAAAGTAACTCTGATTTTTCTTTTAAAATGTATTCCTCCCCAATCTTCAGCATTTCAGTTTCATCATATGATTTAGTTAAATCAGCTTTAGAAACGAAGTGTATATCAGGTAAAACGACCTCTAAGATTGGTTTTGAAGTTTTAATTCGTTCTTCTAACTCTTTATAAGATTTTGAATAAAGAACAATTCTAACACACTTTCTCTTTCCGTCTAGTTCTAGTGAGAATGTTTTTAAATGTTTTAGCTGTTTCAATTCACTCGTCTGTATTTTTCTTATAGAAAATGTTTCGAATATTGCTAACCAGATATGGAAATCTTGGAAAAAAACTATTCCTGTTTTTTTCAAAGTGAATTTTAATGGAGAAATATTTATTCTGAATGTTATAAATATTTCATTCGTAAAAAGGTATAATAAAATGATTATTGGAAAATATCTTACTAAATCCATAGGAGCTTTGGTTATATTCTTCAAAACACCAGTACAATCGTTCATTATTAATAAACCTTCAATAATGATGATTATGACAAGTGAGAGAAGAACTATGGAGAGACTTTTTAATCTATTTGTTATAGTCTTCAGATTCACAGCTTTCAGCTCAAAGAATTGTAGTTTTCCTTTTCTTGATTATTCGTGAGATAAAGATACCACCAATTATTGTTATCGAAAACAATAGAGGTAAGAGATATTGTGATTCTACAACCTTTAGAAGGGAAGGAGAATTTGAAAAGAATCTAGTAATGTGAGTAAATTCGGCTAATCTCTCATTCTCGGCCCAATCAGTTACCTTAATGACTGGAGAATGGATAGTGTTTTTTGAAATGTCAAATATATAATGATTTAAGGAAAGAAGAGTAGCTGTGATGTCTTGATCTCCATTCAATAAAGAAACATTCTTTATTCCTGATGCTTTTTCAGGTTCAAAAACATATGCATGAATCCTCACAATATCAGCTAATAATTCAATAGAATAATCCAACATTGGTGGGAAGGGGTCACGAATTGTGAAATTCTGCAAAGGACTAACTAGTAATAAGTCAGAAAAATACTTCACAATTAGTTGGATCGAGATCGTACTATTCCAATTTTGGGGAGGCAGGAAAGCTGTTATAACACTCGTTGAATTTGGTAGCACTTCCAAGCTAGTGTTATAACATTCCCAAGATCCTAATCCTAGTATTGAATATGAAACCATATACGAAAATTCAATTGGTGTATTTATTCTCCAACTACCAAAAATACTTTCATTATAGGAATATGATGCTTGAAAAGGTTTTCTTATTATAATATTCAATTCATGAAGATATCCTTCTAAAAAGTAACATATTTCGAATCCACCAATAATATTAAATTGAAAAAGTGAAACAATTTCCCCTTTAATAGTAATTGGAAACAAATCAGTAACATTCCTATTTAAAGAATCAAACAGAGAGAGATTAGAGAAAGGAAAACCTAAAAATTTCAGATTGATATCTATCGAGTAATTATTTGTTGTAATTTCTGAAAAAACCTCAAGTTTAAACCTAAATTTTTTCGAAATAGATTCTTCTATAACCAATGCAGTTGGACCTGGTAATTCAATTACCAATATATCATCATTCAATTGACTTGCTTCTAATGTCCAGACCAACAGATCATTTTCAATATCAGTACCAATAATATAGTTATCTCGTAAAATATACGCAGATAATACTACATTACTAAATGATTCGATGTGTACAAACCATTTTGAATTATTAGTTGAGTAATCAATTTGATAATATACGTAAAATGTTTCGTTTGCCTTTATTGGAGATCTCATTATCTCATGAATATATGCACGATCCCCATCACTTAGGGATGTTTCATTAGAAAGAAGAAAGAGCAGTGTTTGTAGCTTACAAACTTCCCCTTCAAGCATTCCTTCTATTACTACCTGAAGATAATCACTATTTGTTGTGTATGTAAAATCACAATAAATATCTACGAATCCTTCGGAATTCGTTTCAAAAATGGAATTTATCGTTGCATTGATCCAAATCCTAATAGTGAGCCCTGAAAGGATTTTAAAATAATCATCTCCTTGAGGATTGATATAAGAATATAGTCGAAAAGCTATACTTTCATTTTGAGCCAAGGTGCTTTTTAAGTTTTCGAAACTCCAAAAGATTGAAGCAGGTTTAATAGTTAAGTTTAACATGTCCTTAGCAAAAAACAAACTACCATCAGAAGCAATGACATCAATAGAATAATTCCCTGGATCCCAAGTAACATGAGAAACATTTAGAATGTAGTTATTCAAAGATAAATGTGAAAAAAAGAGACAGTCACTCCCTTTCATCAAAAAAACTATGGTTGAATTTGAACTGTACGTTTCTCCATTTTGTAAAAGACTTAAATTGATCGAAAATGATTCAAATTGATGAATATCGATAGTCTGTGCCGATTGGAATAAGATGTGTGAGGAAGAACTTCCTTGCTCATGAATATAGATTAATTTTTCGAATATTCCAAACTCCCATGAATTTGACCAATTAAGAGTGAGCTGCAATAGACCAAGCGGAAACTCTTCAGTAATCGTTATCTCTGGAAAAATAAAAGTTGAATTGATCATTGGTAGAGTAGTTTGATGGAAGGTAAAAGACCCGTTCTGTAAATATAAATTTATGTCTCCAGATAAGGGATAACGTAAATACCCTCTTAATAGAATTATTTCATTTCTACAAACGTCTGTTGGAACTTCAACATTTGAGAAATAATTTGGTGCCCAAGCTTCAAGAATACCCCACACTATTCCAAAGACGTTTATTTGCCAATGGTTTCCTAAAATAAATTCATTCAACATTTTCGTCTGATTATAAAACTTGAGAGTGTTACTTTCATTAAGAAAGGTGATATTCATCCAATCAGAAGGGAGAATAATGTGAATATTACTAAAAGACGCATTTTTAAGAATATTAGGAATATTTATAGCAACATTAATCCTAACTTTAGTTTCATTCCATTCTATAAATTCACAAAAACTCTCAAGACTTTTTGTGCGAGTAACATTTACATCCAGGTAAGTTTGGGAGTTATTTTTCCAGGGATATTCCTCACTTGCAGATAGGGTGAAATTTTCCATTCTTGAATCATAGGATAATGTACCGTTGTCAGTAAAGACCATAGTTTCTCCAATTGTATAATTAATTGGAGGATAAGGAGGTAAAGACGTAAAATACGTTATATCGTTGATATCTAATGTTAAATTGTACGGAATATAAGTAATCATATGGCAAAAAAGAGATTTCAGATTCGAAAAGTTTGGGTAATCCTCTGGAGGTAGATTTGCTGTAATTATTCTGGTAATATTATGAGAAATATGTCTCCAATTCATAAAGGGAGAAGTCTCATTACACAGGACATAGATTGAGGATGACCTATTGTCATAAATAATATCTTCCTCAACTTCTTCAAATCCTTCTCCACTTAGAGTTCCACCCCAATCTGATAAAATGAATGTTATTTTACCGTTATTGAATTTAAAATCTAAAGATAATGTATGTGAGGAATTTAATAACTCTTGAGATAGAAATGGGATCCGAAAATCAAAGGAGATGATAGTTGGAAAATTAATTAAACTTGGATTTGAGGACACAAGGAATTTTGAATTGTTAACTCCTGAATCAAAAACGCTCCTATTTACAAAACTAAGTCGAAAAACTTTTTCATTTCCCAGGAGGATAGTAGATACGTTAACATTCCCATATTCAGTATCATTTTTCCATTCATTACTACTATTATTACCCGTAGAGATAAGCTGAAATGAAGAATTTATAGCCCTTGATCTGATAGAAACATTTGTCTCTGAAGTTGTTAACATTACTTTGGTCTCATTAGTTTTTAATTCAAAATTTTCACCCTGTTCAATATAATACTGCATAGGCTCCCCAGTTAAGTCATTAATTTCAAGATTAGGTCTATTTTTTTGAATCGCCTGAAGATCATCTTCTAAAACTTGTTTATGTGTTGAATATGCTGTATTGGGATAAAAAAGGGTATTATAAACTGCGAAATGACTGATTATTATCGCGATTGTAATGAAAAGGATAACCAATAGATCTTTAAGCTTTTGATACCTAAATTTCATCCTTTTTTTATCCCTCTTTTGGTCAATTCTTCATAGAACCTCCACCTTCATGTGCAAAGTTTATTTAAAAAACTCCCAAAAATTTCATCCTTAGATTAAAGTTTTTTTAATCAAATCATTCCTATAAAAGCGTTCTTAACAACTGTATATACAATTAGAAATACTGTAAATTTAGATAATCCTATGATACCGTTCCATGGTATTGCTTCATGTTTTCTAAATCCTTTAACATTGATTCTTCTGATTGGTAATAAGCTTATTACAAGAGCTGTTATTAAGTAGATTAATTCAAAGACAGAATTACTAGTTGTCATTGATGTTTCTGTAAATGGCTGATAAATCATATTTGATACAAAAAGGAAGTAGGAGCTAGCTCCAGCTATAAAAGCTAATGAGACTAAGGCAAGGATTTGTATAATATTCCCATGCAATTTTGCTGCTTTAAGTTGTGCATCACCTTTACTTAATAATTCATTGGTTCTGCCTAATTCTTTAGTTATTGTCTGTAATTTTTTACCTGCAATGGAAATATCGATCATTGAGAACTTTTTTATTAATAAGACAAGTTGTATGATTCTTTCAGGAAAAAATTTAGCTAAAAAATTGGTTTCAATATCGTTTGTTTGTGTAACACCTAATTTAAACAGAGTATAAGGTTCTGACATTCTTGTGGTTTGGTTTTTTTGTGGAAAAACTTCTACTACATTTAACGCATTGTTCAAACTTTTATTGAAAGAATTCCCACTTAAGAGATTCTCTGAAAGAATAACTAAGAGTTCTAATGATTTTTTATCATAAGATAAGAAGAGCTTATTATTCTTTGAGAACACTGTTAGATGTCTTTCAGGGTGGATAAACAAAGATCCGATAATTACTCCAATTATGATTAAAAATCCAAAAAATACACTCATGTTCCCAGAAATTAATAAAAAGCAAAAGATTACTGGAGGGCTTAGAAATGTAATTCCAGCTGATAACGAGGCCCAAGAGTCAATTTTATTTGTTTCTTCTGTTATTTGATCTGAAATTCTACTAAGAATCCTATTCTTTGAAAGGAGAGCAATATTTTTCCCATTTTCCCAAATTTCTAAAATATACAAGAAAACGGTCTGGATGTTACCAAAAAGACTTCTTGTTATTTGAGTTTTTAAAGCAAAATTAAGGGAATTGCCAAAATGTGTTGAAATCATTGCATTTGTAAAAATTTCAGAAAATAGAGGATATTTGCTTGATATGATAAACTTAGTAGCTTCCCTTAAAGAACTTGAAGTATCTAGTATCACTAATAGTTCATTTACAACAAAATAACCGATTGTTTCTACTGTAGTGCAATATTCCTTAAATTGGATAAAAATAATGTAATTAGATAACCTTAAGAAAGCTATCGTTAAAGCTAACTCTATTAATATTCCTTCTAAAAAAATTCCTAAAAAAAAAGTCTGAAACCCAATGAAAAAAAGAGATAAGATAAAGAACATCTTAGAAATTAATAAAACCTGTTTTTCACCGAACTTAAACTTAGATTTGAAATATTCCTCGAAATTGTATTGAGAAAAGAAATCAAAATTTCCAAATAATATAGATTGGATATTATTTGAAACACTACCCAGCATCTATATTACACCAATCAAGAAGAAAGATTTAAAGGAAAGCAGAGGGTTAATGTGATATTGACATTATACTGTTTCAACATCCTTTATTTAAACCCAAGAATTATTTTTTAGAAAGAAATGAGAAAGTTTAATGAAATCTCACATAAAGATTTTATTTCAAGCATAATACCAAATTCAACCTCAAAAACCTAAGGAGCCAGCTTAAAAAAAACAATACGAACAAGATTCGTACCTACTCCAATCTGATCTTGATATTAACCGTTTCCTACTTTTTTTCAACTTGTGAGAAATTTGGGATTTTTTAATCTCATTCCCGAAATTGATTACGGTAGTTGAATTGCCTATCCTCCAAACGCAAAAAACTGTCATTCAGACGACTTGTCCAATATGTGGAAAGAAGGAATCGATTTTTATTTCTGAGTCTGAATTAATCAATGCCCGTGAACAACATTCTCTTATTACCAAGGCAATGTCGCATTCAAAGGAGGGTCATATTCTTACTCTTTATATCGATGGTCAAGGAATTGTACGAAGAAAATACTGCTTTGATATTGCAGAAAATAAAGATAATTCATTAAAAAACTCTCTTTCCAACAATCTAGGAGCCATTTTTAGTCAAATGATTCAAGAGTCAAAGAAGCCAGAATGAAATCTTTAGCAGGGAGTAAAAAATGAATTATCAATCAATTAGTAACTATAGTATTGATCAATACGAGAAAATGGTGATAGACTCCTATTCTTTTCATTGTTACATTGTTTCGATAGTTAAAGTGCCCCAAACAAAAGAATTTGAGTATCAGGTTCAATACAATCCTTTAACGTATAATCACTTAAAAAATTTTAGCCGTTATGAAAAGGAGATTAAGATCTACCTTAAAGAATTTGTTTTAGGGCAAAAAGACTTTTGTACTTTTAACCAACTTTACAATTACTTATCAGCAGATATTTCTAGTCATTTAGAACTTCCTGAACAACTATTAATCCCAGTATTGTTACGTGCACTCGATCTTGAGAAAATTGGATCCGTATTAATTGATGATCAGATTGACGAAATTTATCTAGATTCAAGCAAAAAAAACCTTTACATTGACCATTCAAGACATGGGAGATGTACTACATCAATAAAACTTAAAAAAGAAGAAATTGAATCCTTTATTTATCGAGTTGCATTAGAAAACGATTTTTCTTTAAATAAAAGTAATCCAACCATGAAATCAGATTTTGTGTCTTCATTATTCCATACTCGAGTTACGGTAGATATACCTCCTCTTATCATTGAAGATTTTCACATCGACATTAGGAAATTTCGTTCTCAAAAATTAAGAATATCAGATCTAGTAAACAATGGAAGTATTACTTTAAATCAGGCAATTTTGTTGGTATTTTTAATACAGAATCAAGTTTCTATATCTATTATTGGGCCTCCAAATTCAGGAAAAACAACACTACAGAACGCCTTAATTGAATACATTCCTCCTCATTTTCGGCTTCTATCTGTGGAAGATGTTCTTGAAACTACTGAAACAAGACAGGGAAATACAGTTAGATTTCGTTTGGGATATGACCCTCAAGAAAAAATGGTTTTTTCAAAATCACTGGAGATCCAAAAAATTTTGCATAGAAGTCCAGATTTCATAAACTTAGGAGAACTTTCTACAAAAGACAACTTTACAGCCTTCCTGAATGTTCTTTCTGTGGGAATTCCATCAATTCAAACAATACATGGTCGAAATCCTGAATATTTATTCATTCGTTTAAAAGATATATATGAGATTCCCCTTGGACTTTTGAAAACTTCATTCCCTCATGTTTTCATCGAATTGAATGTCTCTTGGATCAAAAATGTAAAAAAGCGGACAATTATGAGAATTGCTGAATTGACAAAGGAAGGGAAGATTGAAACTCTATCTGAAAAGAATATTGAATCTTTTCTTTCTTATCCAAGCTCCGAGTCAGGAATTTTTACATTGGATTCTCTAATTGTAAATCAAATTGATATAAATGATGTTATAGATAATCTAAAAGGTATTACCATTGACCTAGGTCAGGAAGCCAGTAGTGAAATCTAGGATCCTATTCATTGGAGATTTTGCTAGTAAGGAAAATGGTAATAGAAATGAAAAGTGATCTTAAATTTAAAAAAATGATTGGAATAATCTTGGGAGTTTATATGCCATAATTATGAATTAACATAGGATTCGCTTACTTCCAGGAATATTAGGGATAATCTTGATTCTAGACTGTCTGGCTTTTTTAATGGATGAAAGGGACCTTTTCTCTTTTGAGGTCATAAACTATCTCCAAGCTTTTTCAAACAAAATGATGGAATTCTTTTCATCTCTATTCCCAATTTCTCTTTGTATCGCGATTGTTGTAGTAAATCTTTCAATTATTTCAGGAGCTATAGTCTATCTTTTAGATTATAATGAGGAAAATGGCAAAAAGATGATTTTAAGATCATTGGCTGTCTTAGCACTATTAATCTTCATTTTCAATCCAAATTTTCCTACTACGGAAGAGGTAACAGAACCTTTTGAGGGATTTCAGTCAATTACATCCTTTATAACATCTTATTTGCTTTTTATATTTGCTGCCTTATCTTTCATTATTTTTCTTGGAAATCTCGGATTATATATCATTTCATCGGATAAAAAGCGGATTAATACCTTGAAAAAGAGTTTGATCTGTCTAGTCTGTATTATTTTACCATTAGGTTTTCAGTTTCCGAATATGCCATTATGGAGGACATGAATGTTTGTTGGAAATCCTTACAGGCATAATCTTCATCTGCTTGGAAGTAATTTTATCTGTACAATTTGGAGCGCTTTTAATAACCTTTGGTTCAATTCTCTATGCCCCCAGTGGTAGTCGAATCGGAAAATTTTGTTTATTGACTGGTCTTTTCATCTTTACTCTACATAATCTAAAAGTTAGTGTTTAATTAGCCAAAGTGTAGATCGCTTCCTTCAGACCCTCAGAACCTTAAAACAATCCAATTGTTGGAAATTTCTTTATTTTACCAAAAAAAGGTAATTTTGTAATGAATTCTTAAGTTGGGATCCTGATCAGAAAAATTGAACTAATGCAGAAATACATGCTCGAAAGCTTGGTAGTTCTAAAAATCTCGTTTTTACTAATCATGAACCATCTAAAATCTAAATTCTTAAACTGTAATTCTACCATTTAGCTTTCAATTCTAGGAAACAAGCTTCTGGCTGGTCTTAGTCAAAATACATAAGCATTTATGCAGCTGGCCTTAGTTGAGTAATTCTCACATTCCTTGCCAACACCTTCCCTGAAAGATTCATTATTATTCTCTAAAATCTTTATTTTGCTCTAGCTGTAATATTATTGGGAGACTACTTGATGTGGACGCCTGAATTAAAAAAAATAAACCAAATTCAATTTGGAATTCTTTCACCAGACGAAATCAGAAAGATGGCAGTTACAAAAATTATAACTGCTGATACTTATAATGAGGACGGAACACCTATTGAAGGCGGTTTAATAGATCGCCGTCTTGGTACAATTGAGCCTGGTCAACGTTGTAAAACCTGTGGAAATCAAGTTGGAGATTGTCCAGGCCACTTTGGTATGATAGAACTTGCAAGACCTGTGGTCCATGTTGGGTATGCTAAATCCATTATTTACAAGCTACTTCGCTCAACATGTCGAGCATGTTCACGAATTTTGTTAGATTCACTGACAATAAAAAAATATCAGCGATTAATTGATAAAGCTACTTCGGAAGATGATATTAAGACCGTTTCTGAAATAATCAAGGAAGTAGTTAAAGAGGCCAGGAAGAAATCAGAATGTCCTCATTGTGGCCAACCCCAATATAAAATTAAATATGAAAAACCCACCAGTTTTTATGAAGAGACTCCAGAAGGATCTGTACGTATTACCCCCTCAGAAATCCAAAAACGGTTTGAAGGAATTCAAACACAAGATTTAAACTTATTAGGTATAGACGCAATCCACTCTCGTCCTGAAAGAATGATATTATCTGTTTTACCCGTACCTCCTGTTTCTGTACGAGCTTCTATAACACTAGAATCAGGGGTACGCAGTGAAGACGATTTAACACATAAACTAGTGGATATTATAAGGATTAATCAGAGATTAAGGGAGAATATTGAAGCAGGAGCTCCCCAACTCATTGTAGAAGATTTATGGGAGCTTTTACAATACCATGTTACCACATTTATGGACAATGAAGTTGCAGGAATACCACCTGCAAGACACAGATCAGGCCGAGCTTTAAGAACACTTACTCAAAGGTTGAGGGGGAAAGAAGGACGATTTAGGGGAAATTTGTCTGGAAAAAGAGTTGATTTTTCTGCAAGAACAGTTGTTTCACCTGATCCTAACATTTCTATAAATGAAGTAGGAGTTCCTGAACAAATAGCTAAAATATTAACTGTTCCAGAGAGAGTCACGGAATGGAATATTGAAGAGATGAAAGAACTTGTTATGAATGGCCCTAATCCTGAGATAGATGAGAAAACTGGTGTTTCTAAAACTGGATCAAATTATATTATAAGACCAGATGGTAAAAGGATTGATTTGAGATTTGTTGGAGACTTAAATAACACTGCAGAAATGATTGATCAAGGTTTCATTGTAGAGCGTCACCTTCGTGATGGAGATATGGTTCTCTTTAATAGACAACCTTCCTTACATCGTATGTCCATCATGGCCCATGAAGTTCGTGTTATGCCTTTTAAGACATTTAGATTACATTTGTGTGTTTGTACACCCTATAACGCCGATTTTGATGGTGACGAAATGAATCTCCATGTTCCTCAAAGTGAAGAGGCTCGTGCTGAAACCCGAGTTTTAATGAGAGTTCAAGAACAGATTCTTTCTCCAAGGTATGGAGGACCAATTATTGGTGCACTTCATGATTACGTTTCTGCATCATTTTTACTTACTCGGAAAAAGACCTTGATCTCAAAAGAAGACGTCTGGCAACTATTATTAGCAGGGAATTATGAAAGAGAACTTCCATTACCTGCAATTTCATATCCCTCAGAATTATGGACAGGAAAACAAGTTTTTAGCTTATTATTACCTTCAGATGTTAATGTGACAACAAAGTCTCGAACCTGTCGAAAACATGATGTCTGTAAAGGGGAACTCTGCGAATATGATAGCTCAATTTATATTAGAGCAGGTCAATTACTTTCTGGAGTAATAGATCGACGAGCAATAGGTGCAGATGAATCTGAAAGTGTTTTACATGTTGTAGTTAAGGATCATGGAAGTGATAGAGCTAGGAAATTTCTAGATTCCTTGACTCAAATGCTGTTGGAATTTCTTTCTCATGAAGGATTCAGCTTAGGATATTCTAACATCAACATGCCGGATGAGGGTAAAAAAAGAATTCAAACTCTCATTATGGAGAATGAAAAAGCTGCAAACGATATTATTGGGGCTTATCAACGGGGAGAATTAGAACCTCTTCCTGGTAAATCTCTTGAAGAAACTCTAGAAATGCGTATTATGAGTGTCTTAGCTAAAGCTAGAGATAGTGCGGGTAGTGTTGCAAACGATTATATGGGAATTTCTAATTCAGCAGTTGTAATGGCGTCAACAGGTGCCAAAGGTACTCAACTTAACATTGCTCAAATGGCTGCGTGTGTTGGACAACAATCTATTAGGGGAGAAAGAATATTAAGAGGATATCGAAAACGTTCCTTGCCCCATTTCAAGAAAAATGATATTGGACCAGTTGCCCGGGGTTTTGTACGCTCCAATTATCGTATTGGGCTATCCCCTACTGAATTCTTTTTTCATGCGCAAGGAGGTCGAGAAGGATTAGTAGACACTGCAGTTCGAACTTCGACAAGTGGGTATCTCCAACGGAGATTAGTAAATGCCTTACAAGATCTCCACGTTAACTATGATATAATAGTTCGAACAACTGAAGGTGATGTAGTGCAATTACGATATGGAGAAGATGGAGTAGATCCTATGAAATCGTATCATGGAAGACCTGTAGATATTGATGCCATTATTGAAGAAGTTCTTTCTACAGAGGAAGATTGAGAGGATTATCAATATGTCAAATTTGTCAAAAGATCAGCTTTATGCGCTAATTAATGAAAGAGAGGATAGATTTCCCAAAAGCATTAGATCTGACATTTTTAACAAACTATTAGAACTGCCAGAATTAAATAAACAAACTGTAAGAAAAATTCTCGATTCTGTTGAAGACGCTTATTTACGATCTCTTGTTGAACCTGGAGAGGCTATTGGAACGGTGGCTGCTCAATCAATAGGAGAACCTGGTACCCAAATGACTTTGAAAACTTTTCATTACGCAGGTGTTGCTGAATTGAATGTCACGTTAGGCTTACCACGCTTAATCGAGATTCTAGATGCACGCAAAAATCCTGCTTCCCCTTATATGACAGTTTATCTTGAAGAACCCTTTTCAAAAGACAAAGATAAAGCTCAAGAAGTTCAGAGAATGATTGAATTATCTACCGTTGAATCAATAAGTGATGATATCACAGTCGATCTTGCTCTAATGCAAATTAAAATTTCTTTAAACGATATATTGATGAATGATAAAGGTCTAACTCCTGAGCTGATTATTGAAAAATTGTCAAAGTTAAAGAAAGGTGAGGTGACTCACAGTAAAAATGAGATCATTATTGACTCAAAAGACTTGACAATAGATGATATCTATAAATTAAATGAAAAAATCAGGGATCTTAAATTGAAGGGAGTAAAAGGGATTACACGAGTTATCATATCAAAAGATCAAGAGTTAGATGAGTGGGTTCTATTTACTGCAGGAAGTAACCTTCCTGATGTGTTGAGTATACCTGGTGTTGATCCTACCAGAATCAAAACTAACCATATTCAGGAGATAAGGGATACCCTTGGTATTGAAGCCACGAGGCAAGCTATCATCGACGAAGCTACTGCGGTCTTGCAAGATCAAGGATTAGATGTGGATATTCGACATATAATGCTTGTTTCAGATATCATGACTCAAGATGGGAATTTAAGGCAAATAGGCAGGCATGGTATTAGTGGTGAAAAAGAAAGTGTTCTTGCGAGGGCTTCCTTTGAAGTAACAGTAAAGCATTTACTGAACTCAGCTGCCCGCGGTGAACGTGATAAACTACGAGGAATTACGGAAAATGTCATCATAGGCCAAATAATACCCCTTGGTACAGGTACTGTAGATCTTATCATGTGGTCTGGATACCAACGCGACAACAAAAGTGTAGAAGATGTAAAACCATGAAACAAGAACTAGAAAAAGCCATAAGCATGGCTATAAGTACTGGAAAAGTGAAAATTGGATATAGTGCTACGATCAAAAGTGTGCTAAGTGGAAAAGTCAAAGCAACACTAATTTCAAACAATATTCCATTAGATTCGAAGAAAATACTATTAAGGAATTGTGAACTTTCACAGATTCCTGTTATAGAATATGAAAAATCTGGATTTGATCTTGGTGCAGTATGTGGACGCCCTCATATTGTTTCTACACTAGCTATTCTAAATCCAGGCAATTCAAAAATATTAGACTTTATTTGATAGGATGTTTTTTATTGTCAAATATTCGAATGTCCCAAGAAGAACTTCGATTTATTTCCATTCTCGAAGGACTTACGGGTGCCCTCGCAGTTGATTGTGTTTGGGATAAATCTGAAACTCGTGTTATTTTTGTAGTTCGGCGAAACGACACAGGTAAAGTTATAGGTCGTGGAGGAACAACTATTAGACGTCTTCGAGATCATTTCCAAAAACAGATAGACATTGTTGTATATTCTGAAAATTTAGAGAACTTTACTGCAAACACTCTTGCACCAGCTAAGACAAAAAACATTGAGATTCATGAGAAATCAGGAAAGAAAACTGTTGTAGTTACGGTTATCCCGCAGGAAAGGGGAAAAGCCATTGGTAAGAATGGTAGAAATATCCAAAGATCACGTCTTTTACTGAAAAGACACTTTGGAATCAATAATGTCATTATCCAAAGTCCTCCCTAAATTTTTATCAAAAAATAACAAATAAAATCTTTCTTATATAAAAGAAAAAACAAGATAAAACAATCCTATTGAATTCAAAGATAATGAAATATCGTTTGATAACACTCTTTAAGATTTTAAATTAATATGGCGAAGAAATATGACTGGATTGAAATCACCACGCGGAGAATTTGCTGCAAATAAGTTATTGCGGAAAAGAAAGAAATTTCGTTGGAAGAGTACAGCTTATAAAAGAAAGGTACTTCGTTTGAAAGAAAAATTCGATCCTCTGGAAGGAGCTCCCCAAGCGCGTGGAATTGTGATTGAAAAAGTAGGAATTGAATCTAAACAACCCAATTCTGCTATTAGAAAATGTGTTAGAGTACAACTAATAAAAAATGGAAAACAGGTTACTGCTTTCATACCTGGAGACGGAGGGCTATTATTCATTGATGAACATGATGAGGTAATAATAGAAGGAATAGGGGGTGCCAAGGGCGGAGCAATCGGCGATCTACCTGGGGTAAGATATAAAGTGGTTCATGTCAATGGAGTAAGTCTTAGTGCGTTACTTTCTGGGAAGAAAGAGAAACCAATGCGTTAATAATCTCTATTCATTTTTCCTTCATGAAAGTCTTCCATTATTACAAGGAAATATTTCTCCCTCATCATAGGAAATTGTTTTTTTCATGCCTAGAATTCCCCAATCGAGTTATCGAATCATCACCCCTAAAACAATCTTATGGTCACCCGAAGAAATTGAGCTATATACAAGGATTATATCATATATTGACAAGATTGATAGTTTTAGATCCCCTAAAGTAGAACTTGAACAGTATTCATTGCCTAGTGACTTGATTGCTTTTATACTTATACTATGTGCTGAAGATTTAATTGGACAAAATGTCGTTGATCTCGGATGCGGAACTGGGAGGTTTACTCTTCCTATTAAGCATTTTTTCTCGAATCGTATTTTGGGAGTTGACATTGACCTAGATGCCATGAATCACCTTGTTCAATTGCAGAAACAAAACAAACTAGGTATAGATCTGTTAATCACAGCAATTGAATTTTCCGAACCCAAATTATGGGGAAAAAGGTTCCAAGTCACATTAATGAATCCTCCTTTTGGAACTAAAAGACCAAAAATAGATATGGTATTTTTAAAACACGCGCTTAAATTTTCAAAGGTAATAATCTCCATTCATAAATCGAATCCCAGAACTCGCAGGTTAATCAAAGATTTAGGAAAAAAACATAGAAAAAATACCATAATCTTGGCTACAATTGATTTTCCATTATCAGCTAGCTTAAGATTTCATCGAAAACACGAACATTTTGTTCGTGTAGACTTATTACGTATTGCAGAATGACTTTTTCAATGAAACCAGCTAAACCTTTTATCTCTAGATTCTGAGAATTCGGTAGGGAATCAGTTATTAAAAAAAGATTCTCAACTGATCGTAATCAAAGCATCAGATTAAAGAACTCGAATATTATTAAAGCTCTATGATAAGTGTGTTAACGGGAAAGGACATGAAAGAAAGCAAGAAATCAGACTCAGATGATGATTGGGTCTTACCAGGTGATAAGATAGCAGTGATAGAAGAATTTCTACCAGATGAAACTTGTTATGAACAAGATGGGGGTATTTATTCTAAAATTTTTGGTCGTGTGGTGACAGATACTAAGAGACATAAGATTACAGTAATCCCAAAGAATCCTCATAGATCGATAAAAAATGGGGATCTTGGGATAGGTCGCGTAGAATTCATGAAAAAACAAATTGCCTCAATTAACATATATTATTTAAATCAAGAAAATCTGATGATCCCAATCAGTGCTATACTACATGTATCAGAAGCATCTCGACGTTTTGTAAAGAATATGTACGAAGTAGCTCGACCAGGGGATTGGATTAGATTCCGAATAATAAGAGCAGCTAAACCAGTTTATGTAAGCTTAATTGGAGACGGATTAGGCGTTGTAATATCCTATTGTATCCAATGTGGCCATGAATTAAAGTTTAAGAGACGAAATACATTAGAATGTCCCAACTGTGACACTATTCAACCAAGAATCACATCTAAATACTTTGGAAAGCCATTAATTCGTAATTTGAGGCCATCTAGGAATGAAACCAGATGATAAAAAGATATGGGAAATAGTAGGTCGAAATGAAGACCGATGGAGAAAAAAAAAGAAAAGATCTGAAGATTTTAAGACTGTGGATGCAGTAATAGATCTGAATACTGCTAAACAGCTAAAACGATTGCAAACCAGAGGATTTCTCAGTTCAATTACTGGAACCATTGCTTCTGGCAAAGAAGCTGGTGTTTTTTTAGCTGAGCTTGGATCAGAGGGGAAAGAATATTGTAATGCGTACTCAATTACATCACCAATTGTTGTTAAAATATTTCGCACAAGTACACTTAATTTCAAACGAATTGTTCGTTATATTCATGGTGATAGAAGGTTTAGAAAATATAGCAAGAAGACACGGCAAATTATCTACCTGTGGGCGGAGAAAGAATATAGCAATCTCGAAAGAAGTTCATTAGCAGGAATCTACGTTCCAAAACCAATTTTAATAAAGAATAACATCTTGCTAATGGAACTTCTTGGAAAAGATGGAGAACCATATCCTTTGCTGAAATACACTCCAGAAGCTATTACACAACAAACTTTGAATCAAATACTGAGTCAAACAAAACTCCTCTTTCAACGAGCAGGTCTAGTACATGCTGATCTATCGCCTTTTAACATTTTATTTGGAGAGAATACCCCATATTTCATAGACATGAGTCAAAGTGTTGTGGTTACTCATCCCAAAGCTTTTGAATTTTTAATGCGAGATCTGAAAAATATTCTATCTTTTTTTTCTGGAAAGGATTTTGAGGTTCCTAACGCTAAAGAACTATTTGATGAAATCATCAAGGATTTTCCAGATAAAAACCTTATATCAGTTGATCAATAGGAGCCCTTAAGGTGAAAAAACCCGAATGGTAATAGAAAGTCGCTTGAAAATTCCTAAAAGTCGAATTGGGGTCGTTATTGGGAAAAAAGGTATCGTGAAATCTGAAATAGAATCTTTTACAGGTGTTTCTATACAGATTAACAGTGAAGATGGTTCAGTTCATATATCATCAACATCAGATGTAACAGATCCAACATCTGTTTGGAAAGCCCGCGATATAATAAAAGCAATCGGTAAAGGATTCAGTGCTGAAAAAGCTTTCAATCTATTAGACGATAATATTTTTTTGGAGACAATTGAACTCGGAGGATCAAAAAACACTGTTAAAAGAATAAAGTCACGAATTATTGGTGAAAAGGGGAAAGCAAGAAAGATGATTGAAGCTAGTACAGAAGTCTTAATTTCTATTTTTGGAAATCAAGTTTCACTCATTGGAGAAATTTCAGACATTAGAAATGCGCGAGAAGCTATCATGCAATTAGTTCATGGTTCAAAACATAGTACAGTCTATCGTTATTTAGAACAATTACGATTTAAGTCTAAACAGGAACCTCTAAGAATTTGGAAAAAACGGCATCTCGACGAAAATTGAAACTTTTTTAAGAAAATCATTTCTTAACGACATTGAGTATTTAGGGCCGATAGCTCAGCCTGGAAGTAGCGCCTGGCTTGCAAACAGACAGCTACTAGCTTCTGCTCAAGACATCAGGAGGTCGTGGGTCCAAATCCCACTCGGTCCACATTGCACTTTTTTTTGCAGAAAAAGTTAGTTAAAGAAATCGCTAACTAGGAAAATAAGGATCCTAATTCCTTGAGTAACTCATCAGCATTAACTAGAAGCCAATCAAGAACTCCAGTAACAATTGATAAAATGAGTAAAAAGCCAAAAAGACTCAATCCAATTAATATTCCTTCTTCAACTAAAGGTGATCCTCTTCTTTTAAACCTACACATCCTCATCAAAGAAAAAGCCTTTTTTTTCCTGAAAAAAAATTTCATGATTTCACCAATTTTTTGCTTTCTTTCCATCTTATAACCTCCCAAAAATTAGTTCATAAATTATGATTTTTGGGTAATTAAAATATAATGTAATACTGGAAGTATTGGTGTGTCTCATGAGGTTAATCCCCCCAAATAGTGTGAAACCTTTGAAAATAGTCATCTTAGGTGAAGGTGGCGTTGGAAAAACCACGATATCAAAGACATTCATAAACAATTCATTTTTTAGAGATACCAGACAGACAATTGCAATTGAATTTCATTCAAAAATATTTTCTGACCATAAAAAACCTTGTGGTAAGGTTCAAATTTGGGATCTAGGAGGACAAGACCAATTCAAGAACATGGGGGTATTTAAAGAATTTTGTAGAGGTTCTGACGTTGCACTCTTATGTTTTGATCTGACAGATTTATCATCCCTATTTTCGATTCCCGAGTGGTTGACCTTCATTGAGCCTCATGTACCTAGATTTTTAATTGGAACAAAATCAGATATTGCTTCTTCTGAAGAAAGAGAAATCGATTTGACAGCTTTTCAGAAGAAATTTCAGTGTGTTTCTTCATTTAAATGTTCATCAAAAGATGTACTCTCTGTAATGGAGATTTTTGAAACAATAATTGAATTTGTTCAGAATTATAAGAAAAGGGAGGAAATTTTCTCTCCAGATTCATCATTAAAAATCTCAAAACATCTATTAATCTCTTAAGGTGAATTAAATGCAAAAACTATTAAGAAAAATGGAAAAACAAGAATATGAAAGGATATTAAGTGGTGTTCCTGGGTTTGATAATCTAGTCTTTGGAGGCCTTCGGAAAAATTCGGTTAATGTAATCATTGCTGATCCTGGATGTGGTAAATCCACATTTTGCTGGCAATTTTGTTCCAAAGATCCCCATTCACCAGCATTGTACGTCTCCTTAGAACAACATCTAAATTCTGTACTCCAGGACTGTAAGGATATAGGTTTAACACAATTTGAGGAGAAGTATAAACGAGGAAATCTCCAATTCCAAGTTGCTTTTTCTGAAGATTCAGACTTGACTTCTGGTGAAATTGCCTTACGATTTTTTATGTCTGAATTACCAAAGTATCTTGAAGTGATCAAAGAAACAGCAGAGGGTTATCATGGAGGTATTCGAATAGCTATCGATCCTCTTACTCCTTTACTTCTAGAAATCCCAGAAGCAAACCAGCAGAGAAACGTGATAAATAGAATTTTCTCTTCGTTAAGAAAGATTGGAACATCTATTGTTACAATCGAGAGAGGATTTGGAAAAACTCTTGCAAGAATTCCACTATTCTTATCTGATTCAATTATCGAATTAGAACACATTGGATTGGGTGGAATTTACAATAGAACGCTAAGTATTCGCAAGTTCAGAGGATCTGGTCATGCAGAAGCACCTCAACCTATTGGATTTGAGAAAAGTAAAGGGTTGTTAGTATATGATATCTCAAGATAGTATGCCTTCTCAAGAACTCCAGATTAATAATATACTCTCAGTCTCGCCTTTATCAGCAGTTGTGAATTCAATTGGCGAAGAGATCGGACATTTAGCTGAGTTTGAAAATGTGCAAGCTGTATTACTCTTTCGAGTTGATGGACGAGTTCTAGAATCTCAGTATCAAGAAGATTCTTCTGAAACGGTGTTAATTGTTGTTAGTTGGGTTAGAAATATTATTTCTAAGACAACAGAGGAACTTCAACGAGGTTCAAGGTCAGTAAAATATGATAAAGAGATTAATCCAAAACTAACGATTCCAGTCTATTTTTATCTTGCAGGAAGATCGAGTATTCTAGTGACTCTCTTAGATTCAAAAGCGAATACTGGGCTAATGGAAATTGAGATGAGTCGAACTGCAAAACGATTGGGTTGGATTATTGACGAGAAACGACTCTTAGGTTGAGGAGGAAAATTATTCTCGTCAAGGAGGTCCTGAAGTGAAAGCTGCTGTAGGTATAAATATTAATCATGATTTAATGCAGGCCACAATAAAAGCCTTGAGACAAGCTGAATCTAGGTTACAAAAGAAACCAGATTTGATTTTATACTTCACTGGTTGTCACCCTGGGGGCGCTAAAGTATATAATAATTCATTAGCTACAATTCGAGAGAAGTACCTAGAAGTTCCGTTGGGAGGATGTTCTGGTGTTGGAATGGCAACAAAGGATGATTATGGGATAAAAGGAGTAGGAATCATGCTTTTATCTGGTATCAAAGCTAAAAGTTACGTCATAAAACGGTTTCGGATTTGTAATCGCCTTAAAACACGAAAAGTAGTCAAAAACTGTGAAAAGACTATAAAACAAGCCAGTAAAACAGATGGTTCTAATACTACTCATATTTTCTGTCCCCCTGGCCTCGGATTTCCTAAAGCCATGGCCAATTTAATGGATCATAAGATAGAAGGTTTGAACCCCTTCTTTGCTTTAAATAGTAGAGTATGGAGGAAGTTCTCTCTTCTCCCCTCTGTAACTGGACCGTTTATGGAGTTTTTTATGAATCTCCTTGGCATGGGCATTTCTTATTCCTCATCATGGCCTTTATTTACAAAACTTCATGAAAAAGGCATACACTACACAGGAACCTTTGGCGCTGATCCATTGACCTTGGAGAAAACCTACCAGTTTTGTAATTATAAGGCTTACAAAGACTCATTAACATATGTGTCAATCAGCTCTCCAGAATTACGATTTGAAAGTAGAACTGACTCTGGTGCAAAAATCATGCCTACAAAGAGCTTTGAAGTCGATAGTGCTATTGGTGGTGGATTCATAACAAAAGCTAATGGAAAATGGGGCCGTGATGCCCTCTTAGAACTCATTGACATGACTGAAACCCAAGATGTTCTAGAAGAAAACACTCGAAAATACTTCTATTATCACCCTTTTAGGCCTCTATGTGTCATTGATGATGAGAATAATCAGAACACTTATGCTGTATCAATGAATCCAAATCTTAACCATGCTCTTGTTACTGCACCTAATCAGGTTGTGAATAAATTACATGCTAAAGATCCCCACCATTATAAGGCATTTATTTGTGATCAAAGCGCTACATTGATTGAGGATATGTTAGATGAGACATTAAAAAAAACAATCACCCCTGATACCTCATTTGGTTTACTTTTCGAATGTGCAAACCGATCAATGATTATCGGGGATAAGTATGGGGAATTTGTTGAAAAATATTCCAATCATTTCAGAGAAATCCCTTTCTTGATTGTGATGTCAGGTGGGGAAATAAATTCCCAAAAGTTTCCTATTGTTAATTTCAGTGCAGTAACAAGCATAGCTAAGAAGATCTCTTCCACATATTAGATTGGATGGGATATGGATCGCATTTATACATTCAATTCTTGGGATATCAACATTCCCGAAAGAATTACAGAATTTAAGCTTAAAGTTTTTAAGCTTACAGATTGTAGTTTCTGGAATTTATTTAAGTTATTCATGGATCTCGCTTTATTATCTTTCGGTTTTAGATTCTTTTAGCGCTTTTAGCATCATTGTTGTAATTGGTATGTTGGCTGGTGCAATCCTTGATGTACCCCTTGGTATTTTAACAGATCATTATGGACAAAGAATGGCATTCTGCGGAGCATTATTTTGTTTGATGTTCTACTATCTTGGTTTAATTTTTGCAGCTTATCCCATTCACCTAATTCTTTTAGAAATTCTAGTGGGAATTTACTCTGCACTCATATCAGGGTCATTTATTTCATGGTTTCTTAATTCATGGGAAAACATTGCCCCAAAATCTTCTGAATTTGGATTATTATTTCGGAATATAATGGGAAATATCAGTTTTGCTAAATCAATTATTGTTGCATTAGCAACATTCGTTGGAGGAATCCTACTTCAACAATATCGGATTATACCTCAATTTCTTTTCTTAATACAAGCTCTTATTGCTGCATTGGGAGTTATATTAGGTTTAAAATTCATTTCCATGCCGAAAAATGAAAAAAAAGTCTTCCGTAAAGATGTGAAAAATTCATGTGAAAATCAAAACCCTAGCTCATCTAGATTTCCAACACTCTTAAACAATTTATGGAGAAATTATGTATCTGTTATCCCATTCTTTATTGGTTTTTCAATTTTAAGTTTCACAGCAATATCGTTTAATACTTTGGTCTTTTCTCCTCTCTTATATGAAATTTATTCATCTAACCAAACCTTTAATCAAAATGATTTTGTTATTCAATTTACAACTCTATCTCTTTTAATCATAACTTTAACTATTTCTCTCTCAAACGTGATTTTTGCGATTTTCAGTCGCTTATCAGGAAAAATGACCTCTTTCATTAAATCTGCTTATAGGGGGATTATTGTATTTTATATTCTAAACTATCCAGTTGTATGGATGGCTTACATATTAGTTTTAATAGCGGACTTCACGTCTCTAATCAAGCTAAGTTTGATTATCTTCATATTTTTCTTAAAAATCATATTAAGTGGTTTAGCTACCAGTTTATATTGGCAATTGTACTATCAAATCACTTCTTCTGAAAAACGAAGTTCACAGGAATCACTATACAATACGATCAATTTAATTATTTCTATAATAGGGTTTGGACTTATCGGGATAATATTAGAATCTTCTAATTTCGTTGACACTTTGTTATTTTTGTTTTTAATGAGCTTTTTGGGTATTTTAGTATTAATAATAGCAAAAAATCCAGTTAAGTTGGAAAATTGAATCAAGGAGAGAGGTTTTTAAGAGAGAGAGTTTCAAGATATTCCATAAGAAGTGTAGAAAAAGGTAGTGTTATAGCATGAATCCCTATCAACCTCCCCTCATCGTTTTAATGACAGATTTTGGTAATGATCCCTATACAGGAGTAATAAAAGGGCGGATACTTCAAATAAATCCATCAGTTAATATAATTTCACTTACCAACCATATTCAAAACCATGATATACGACAAGGCGCATTTATTTTATTTAAATCTTACAAATATTTTCCACACAATACGATCTTCTTAATTGTTGTTGATCCTGGAGTTGGTGGTTCCAGAAAAGCAATTGGAGCCCATATAAAGGATTATTACTTCATTGGGCCAGATAATGGTGTTCTATCACCCATCCTCTCTAAATTTGAGGACGCAACGATCGTGGAAATTCCAATTCCTGATGATGCTTCGTATACGTTTCATGGACGGGATGTATTCGCTCCTGCGGCTGGCATTCTTAGCCAGACCTATTTATTAACAGATCTAGGTTCACAAAGTACCTTACAAACTCCCCTTCGATTTTTTTGGGATCCTAGAACATCCTCGGGGGAAGTGATTTTCATCGATCATTTTGGAAATATTGTTACTAATCTCCCGGCTTCAATGAATCTGAAATTTAGTAAGGAGTATCTGCTGACAACAACACAAATTGAAATAATTGTGAGTTTTAGACGAAGTTATTTTGAAGGATCCGATAAAAATCCCTTTCTTCTAGCAAATAGTTTCAATACCTTAGAAATAGCTCTACGTGGTGGAAAAGCCTCGGATATTTTAGATATTTCTCCAGGAGATCGGATTCAGATTCATCTAAATGATAACTAGACAAAAACATCGAAACGCATTTATAAAAATCTATTTTATTCCTAAGAAACCACGTAAAGCAGGATTCATCTCTGCGACTCTTTCCTTGCTTATCAGTTCAAAATATTGCCTCATAATACTGACCGAGAGTAGAATACCCATTCCAGAACCTATTGCTCCTAGGAAATCTGCAAAAGCAGCAAGAGAACCTATGAACAATCCACCTATGACCGCTATTGTAGGAATATACATTTCTAATCTACGTTCAACAATCTTTTTACTTCGTCGCCATCCTGGCATCTGCATTCCTGATTGCAGAAATTGACTAGCAACATCCCGAGGGCCCATTCCTGCAGTTTCTAACCACATCACTGAGAAGATAACTGAAAGCACAATCAGGATAATAGCATAAATTAATGCGCGAAATAAGGAGGGCATAAGGCTTTCTAACCCCCTACTAAGATTAAGAACCCCGAAATCTCCAACAAGCGACCGAGGTGGAGTTAAGAAATATACAAGGCCACCTTCAGGGACATATTGCTGAGACGTTTCATCAACACTGAAGGTTCCCAAAAACAAAGCCAGAGGATTTGATGTCCCAGTTCCACCGCTTGCATTCCAAACCATCTGAGCAATGAAGTAAATATCTGCAAAAACAGCTGAAGTTAAAATGACAGGAATATTCGACACGTAGAGTAGTTTAATCGGATAAGTGGAACGAATTCCTTTGTATTGGGCGTATGAAATTGGAATTTCAATCCGCATTGATTCAAAATATATCACAATGATGAACACAACTACAGTAGCTATCACAGAAAGGAGAGAGAGGGAAGGTAAATTGACATTCTCGGCAGGGCTATAACGGAAAAATAATGCTCCAATTGCCTCAATGGGACCTCGTCGTGTTGTCCAGGCAAGAAATGCAAGAGCAATTCCTCTCATTGAAGTTACACCAGGTTCTGGTCCCTCCAAAAAGGACTGTGCCGCGAATAATCCTTGAAAAATTTGCAATCCAACACCTCCCGCAATGAACAAAGAAATACCCGATCCTAATCCCCAACCTTTCTGAATCATCTCATCAAGAAGGATGATGATAATACCTGCTGCTAATAGTTGAGCAATGATCGCCAGTTGAGTCTGAAGATCAAGGTTCGTTCCATAAGTTCCCCCAATCAAGAATGCAGCTGCTTCAATAATTGTCATTGCAACTGACATGACCTTTTGCGCCCCTGTATAGAGAGATCTTTCCTCAGGGTCTCCCATATTAACAGAAATAATTTTAGATCCTACTAAAATTTGCATAATGAGTCCTGCTGTTACTATCGGGCCAATTCCAAGCTCTGCTAGTGATCCTTGAGTTGAGGCAGTAATAGTACGCATAAAAGCAAAAGGGTCAGCTCCTTCATGTTGAGCTCCAATTATCGGAGTAGATGCCATTACAAAATAAATAACCAAAGCAGCAAAAGTCCACACTACTTTTTCATTGAAGTGAACCTCACGAGTCGGTTTGACGACTTCTGGAGTTATTGACATGAACGGTCGAATAGCTTGAAGAAACCTAGATGTCATTTAACGTACCTCGGATACTAAATGATTGTTACTAAAGCATAGGAACTCAGATTTATCTTAATATTCGATCTTCTGGAGATTAATACGCTGCTTTCTTTGTATGATCAACTTTGTTTTCTTCTTTTATTGATTTAGTCTCTATCCAATTTTTCTAAGTTTTCTGAGATATGTGTTTTGATCTTAAATGGGTAATTAACTGAGTATAACTAATGAAATCATACATTTAGAATTAAAAAGTATTGAATTAAGACATACATAATGATATTTTTTTAAAATGATTTGAATTATTAACTTTTGATTCAAGATTTGAGTATCTAAAGCATATTTTAGGAAATTCATATCAAGAAAAACGAATGATGACTTAATGCAACTGTTTAAATATTGTTATTCATTGGGTAGAGTTTTACAAGAAAAGATAAAATATTTTATACTGTGCAAAACGAGACCGTGTCAGTCATAATATGCATGTTTAGGTGGATTATCAGAATATCCATCTTTTAGTCACCGCTAACAGTGCTAGACGTAATAAAGGCAGACCATAGGAGCATTTACATATGAAAAAGAAACTTGATTCAAGCTTGAATATTTTTCTCATTGTTATGATAGTTTCATCCCTCTTTGTAACAATAAATTACAAGATTGACCATGGATCCTCAATGATAACTAGGAATCTCTACCAAGATGGTATAGAACAGATTGATTTTGATTCCCTCAATTTTTTAGATGTTTCTACGTTTACCAACAAAAGTCATCAAATAAATGTTAGTCGTGTAATCACAGCGAATGAATATGGTTATACAACCTCTCGGACAGAAATCAACCTTTATAACTACGCATCACAGCCTATTGATGCCTTTAATTATACAATTCCGTCTCATGAATTTGAGGATACCAAATTTTGGCGGATTTTTTCTCCGAATAAGACAGACTCAGATTCGATGGTTTTAGCTCAACTAGAGGAAAACAATTCGGTTTTATTAGTTATCCAAACTCCTTCAGTTGAGGAGAACCAAAGTGTATCAATAATTATCGAGATGGATCATCCAAATGCAGTAACATTTGATGAAGGAGCTAAATTGGAAGAATCAGCCCATCCATATCAATTTAATCTCAGTTTTCTCCCGTTACTCTCTATGCCAATTACTTCTTATGAACTCGAATGGAAATTAGGCCAAGATACTAATGTTAGAGTGAAAAATGAGTCTATTCAACCAACAAGTGATTATTTTCAAGGTGATTTTTCAGGAAATACAACATATGGTCTGATCTTCAGGAATGTAACTGGACTTTCAACCATTGATAGACGAGTCTTAAGCAATTCTGAATATGGAGGGTATAACCTAACATCTCTCGAAAATCGAGAGTTTATTCCAGCATACATCCCTACTCTTAGAACAAATTTCACGTCATATCTCTCATTTGAATACTACCAGAATGTAAACACAAAAATTGAGTTTACCGAGCTAAAATCAGTAGTTACCGTCTCAGAATGGGGATTTGTAACTACTACTTATGAAATTGAGCTCCAAAATATTGGTATAAAGTCAGGATCAAGTCTTTCGACAGCCCTTGGAGGTCCTACATTTCCTAAGATCAGTTTTTATCTGCCCGAAAGTGCTCAAAAGATTGGATTTCGAGATAATTATGGGAATCTTACACCATCAGTATCTTCTGATCCCGTAGTCAACAGAAAACTCGTCGAAATCACCCCAAGAGTCCAAATAGAGCAACATGAAAAATATGACATGCATATATCTTATCGAGAACGAGTTGCCGATATCATGAAGGACTTAGGAGGTGGGAAAGTACAATTACAAATACCTTTATCATTGAGTTTTAATTGGACTGTTCAAAAATTTGAATGGGCTCTCTTACTACCATCTGGTTCAAGATACAATATAACTAGAATTACCAATGGAATTGAAACAAGTACTTCAAGAGAATCTAACTATAATTCCTCCATTCGAGAAAGAACCCTTCTTAGCCTTTTTGATAAAAAGGGATTGGCACTCGGTTTTGAAAATCTAACCCCCCTAAGCAATCATTACTTGAGTGTTGAGTTTAATATTCCTCTATCTAATTTTGTCCAAGTCCCACTTTCTCTCAGTATCTTCTTTTTACTAATAGGATTGAGCTATATATTTGTGAGAAATCTTTCTTTTGGTTTTAGAGGAAAGAAAATTGCTATAGAAGAAATTCCTTTGGATCTAATTAAGGATTTTGTTAAAACTTATGAAGAAAAAACAGCTATTCGAGAACAAATATTAAGACTTGATCGAAAACGGAAATCAAGGAATATTAGTGCGCGAGAGTATGAACAGACCCGAATAATTTTGAGAAATCGACAACAAGGAATCGACCGATCAATTGTATCAATATCAAAGAAATTAGCAGAAGAAGGACCACGATACAGAATATCTATGAGATCGATTGAGGTAGCAGAAGCTAATCGTGAAGACATTCTCATAAACATTGAATCACTTGAACGGAAAAAAACTCAAGGGAGAATTGGAAAGGACGCGTACGCAAAACTGAAAATTAATTACGATAAACAGCTTCGTAAGGTGAATAATGAAGTTGATAAGGTTCTAATTGATTTACGATCTCTCCTTACGAAATGAGGTGCGAAAGAATAGCTCCTCATATACTCATCGATCACGACCTCTGCATTCGCTGTTTGAAATGTGTCCGTAGTTGTCCAGCAGAAATCCTGATTGCAGAAAAAAGAGAAAAGATAAAAGTCTTAAATCCAGATTCATGTTTTGAATGTCGTGCATGTGAAGTTTGTTGCCCTGAATCTGCAATCAGGGTGATGTGTGTTGTCGCAGCGCTTTCAGCCCCGTAGTGTAGCGGACCATCATTCTAGGCTTTGGCCCTAGTGACCTCAGTTCGAATCTGAGCGGGGCTATTCCCTCTTTACTCCTTATCGAATGAAAGAAGGCTTTTAATTCATTTATACTCCTTTTTTTCGGTTAGACAAAGGAAAAGGCTTTCCTTCTGTTAGAATTTTTGGCGGAATTTTCTCTTGATTAGCTGAAAGAAATTTCA
This sequence comes from Candidatus Heimdallarchaeota archaeon, assembly GCA_020353515.1. Taxonomy (GTDB): domain Archaea; phylum Asgardarchaeota; class Heimdallarchaeia; order Hodarchaeales; family Hodarchaeaceae; genus Hodarchaeum. Next base: position 2,761,805 of record CP070695.1, on the reverse strand, counting down.
AGTCTTCATCTTCTTTTCTCAGATCGTCTGGCAGCATGACTGGTATTGTTCCCTTGATTGGATAATATCGATTACACTTGGAACAAAAAATAAGACCAGATTCAATTTCTCTCTCATCTTCTTTAAAAACAAATAATTTTAATTCGATATTTTTACAGATCGGACAGGCTAAAATGTCCATTAAGTCCTTTTTCATTTCTATTCATCTCATATTCAAAATTGAACTTCAGGAATCACTTCAGACGGCTCTTCTTACGTTCATAGTTGTAACACAACTCATCCGGGGATAACATCATCACTAGTGAGAAGATATTTTTTTCTTCAAAATTTTAATCAGAAAACGTAATTTTAATTAATATGTTACTGGATAAACAATGAGAATTACTCCAATAAACACAATGATGCAAATACAAATAACAATCCATTCACGAAAGTACCGTTTATGCATGTTAGGATCTGAGGTTTTTAATAACTGTGTCCGAAAGTTCCATGTAATCAAGGCTAATATGGCTGTAAGAAATATAGGCATTAAATTCTGTACGGTATGGTCGAGAATAGCCAAGTAAAGTATTGTTGCAACTACTAAAATGACAATATACCCAATAAGAGAGATATCCAGCAATTTTACGGGTTTAGGGAAGTTAAACCATCCTTCAAGGTCAGAACTCATCGTATTTTCCTCTAAATTATCTAAACATATGATTTTTGCAAATTTTTATTTGTGTTTTCTGTATTTTAACCTGCTCTAAGCTTAGTAATTAATATAGACTGATTTGTGCTGTGTTAGGATATTACTAAATTACCATCTCTAACCTTTTATGATGATTTCACTCTGAATTGGTCGGGATATGTCCAAGAAGTGGAATTTTGTTAGGATAGTTATTAATGGTTTGACTTGTATATATTTTTGAAATTAATTTACAACGATTTGTTATGAATTTTTCTAAATTCGTATCAATTTTTGCAATTACAAAAGAATATTTTAAAAATTCAGCCTTTTTTTCCTTCTATCACTAAAAATTAGGGGTATCCTGCAATGAAAAGAATGAAAACAATAATTCTAGGAGCTGCTGGACGAGATTTCCATAATTTTAACACTTATTTTCGTGATAATGAAATTTATGACGTGGTAGCCTTTACTGCAACGCAAATTCCAGATATTTCAGGAAGAAAATATCCTAAAGAGTTGACTGGATCCTTATATCCTGATGGTATCCCTATTTATCCAGAAGAAGATTTAGCCTCCTTAATTAAACAATATGAAGCCGATCAGGTAATTATGTCTTATTCAGATATCTCTCATGTACAAGTTATGCAGAAGGCTTCTCATATCCTTGCAATTGGGGCAGATTTTAGGTTAATGGGAATTAAACATACTTGTATTAAGTCTAACAAGCCAGTTATTGCGGTATGCGCGGTCAGAACTGGAGCTGGTAAGAGTCAGGTTACAAGGAAATTAGGACAAATACTTAGACAGCGAGGAAAACGTGTCGCAGTTATTCGGCATCCAATGCCTTATGGGGATTTAAGAAAACAAATTTGCCAGCGATTTGGTGATCTGATTGATTTAGATAAACATGAATGCACTATAGAAGAACGTGAAGAATATGCTCCTCATATTGTAGCGGGAAACTTGGTATTCGCAGGAGTAGATTACGGGAAAATTTTAATCGAAGCAGAAAAAGAAGCAGATATCATTCTTTGGGATGGAGGAAATAATGACTTTCCTTTTTATGTTGCGGACTTGTGGTTCACTGTCGCTGATCCCCATCGTCTTGGACATGAAACTACATATTATCCTGGCCATACAAATCTTTTAGCTAGTGATGTTATAATTGTGAATAAAGTCGATACCGCTAAAACAGAGGATATTGAAACGTTAATAGAGACCATTAAAGCTGAGAATCCAAAAGCACAAATCATAAAAGCTAAGAGTATTGTTACAGTTGAAGATCCAGATAAAATCAAAGAGAAACGGGTATTGGTTGTTGAAGATGGCCCAACAGTGACTCATGGAGACATGAAATATGGTGCTGGGATGGTTGCAGCTAAAGCTAATCACGCCTCAGAAATTATTGATCCTCGTCCATATGCTGTTCGTTCCATTAATGATACTTTCAAAAAGTATCCACACCTTTCACAAGTTTTACCTGCGATGGGATATGGAGCAAAACAGATTGAAGATCTTGAAGAAACAATCAATAATACCGACGCTGATACTGTTATTATTGGTACCCCAATAGATTTGCGAAGAATAATAAACATTAACAAACCTAACACTCGTATTACTTATGGTATGGATGATAAAAGTACTAAAACACTACAAGATATCCTAGAAAAAAGAGGTTTCATATAATCTTGAACATTATTTATTTTGTTTCTCATTAATATCGAACTCTTAGAATCAAATATCGCTATTAATTATAGTTCATGGGAGAATTCACTGTATTTTGGGATATCTCTCTCCAAAAGATCGGGAGATTTCTTGCTAAGAAACATTCTACAATAAACACGAAAGCAAAAAGGGCAAAAAATCTAAACAAGCTAATAAGATTCTTGAGTGGATACAACCAGCATATATAAGCCAAGGATTGCCACAAGTGAACCAACAAATGATATAATGACTCTATCAATCGGAGGATGGCCATAATAATACATCAAAAATGAAACAAGAATGCTCCATCCGAGGCCGAGACCTCCAACAATAGTTGCGTTATTTCCTTCATCAAACCCAAAACTCTCGCGATTACCATACCCAAGTCCTATACCCCCAACAATTCCACCGAACCAGATCAAAAATAATTCAATATAAGCACGCTCAGGGTAGGGTGGTAGTGCGATAATGATTGCGATCATGAGACTGATCACAAATATTAGTGTACCAATCAATGTTGGAGTTTTCATATCAATTAACCTCTTGGTAATCATTCTTTAATTTAGTTAGATTCTCCCTGTCGTTGTGACTTTTAATTTTTTTCATAATAGAACTCTATTTTTTCAGAGAAATCATATATTGACAAATATCAGAAGGGAAAATGGTACCAGTAATGCTACATTTGTGAAAAGGTTTCAACAGGTTTATCTTAAATAGGAGGAGAAGGACTTCATAGAATCTAACTATTATAACAAAATTTAGGCTTGTAAAGATAAATTTTGACTTAAAAAGCATGAGGAAGCCAAATTTCTTCCATTTCACCAGATTGAACACTTAGATTTTCCAGGGTTTGATAGAAAGTTCAGAAATGAATCTTATTCTATAATGTTGAACGTAAAACTACAACAAAATTTTAAGAGTATTAATAAGAGCGATGTAAATGGTCATTTTTCTTACAAGGGCCCGTGGCTTATACACATTACGAAGATATATGTGTGGCAAAGCCTGGATAGAGTACTGCGCTGCGGAAAGTCAGAAGCATAAGACTGGCAGATACGCAGGGGTCAGGGGTTCAAATCCCTTCGGGCCCGCTTTCAATAATCAAGTGTTCAGATATGTGTATTCACTTGTGACTTTTCTTTGATATGACACCTTTTATTATTCACAAGACCTATTACCGCAATATCATGATTAAATTTAAGCTATGATGAAGAAACCGAGGATGTATAAAGGTTAAAGATGTATTTTCAAATAACCTCTTCAGAAAAATACACCCATGTTTACTTGGAAAAAAAAATGTGCCCATCAATTTTAAGCGTATTAGGAACTTTCACCCATTCATTTAAAACACAAAAAAATAGAATCCGCTGTATCTCTATTGGAGAGTTTAGGGATACAGATGATATTGAGCTCGAGATGGAAAACGGAAGCCTTATTATTATTTTTTACAAAGAATTTCGAATAAAAAAACCAATGGACGCTAAACGAGTTTTACAGCGATTAAATGCATTCATTCGGCAATATGAATATGACATGCTGAATCTAGGTAAGTTAGATTATATCTTTCTCTTACCAAAAGATTATAAGCTTACAACAGAGACCTTAACTACTCTCTCGTGAATTGAATCGCACGGAAAATCAACTTCTTAGACCTATTCCTTCTTTTCTAGATTTAAGTAAATGAATATTGCGCTTGATACGAATAGGAAAGAAGATGCCAGAAATAATCCCATTATAGCAGGATTTGGGTTTTGACGTGAGGGAAATGGAGGTTCTAAGTATACACGGCCAGCTGTCAATTCAATTGGCATATATCCGATGTGAATTGCCATAAAAATTATATCACAATAACCAAAACCTAGATCTTCGGTACTCACCCAACCAAAATATCTTGAAGCATTATTTGGTGAAATTTGCATTCCTCTTGAGCTTAAAATGGAACCTGTTCGTTCAATGGAGATCGTTAGTTGAACTTGTGAAAGACTTTGGTTTTGAGAATTCACCAAAGTGACATTTCCATTAATAATTGTACCAATATTGATGGATTGACCATCTAAGTCTACCCACGGATCATAGAAATTTATGATTCCTGTATTTCTTCCTAACCATTTAATTGCATTAACAAAAAAATCTGTGTTATCTAAGAAAATACTTGAAGTATTGGCAAGTGGTTCAATATAACTGTTATTAAACATTTCTGCTGATCCTATAGCCAATATTCGAGCCCCATTTTCAAACTCTAGACTTGAAATCAAAGTATTGTTCTCAGATGGGGCTTCATCTGAATTAACAAGTAAAATGGGGTTATAAAATAAAATTGCAGGAGATTGATAGCTTTCTAATTTGGATTCATTAAATGAAATTCCCAGTCCGTTTGGACAAATAAGTTGAGAAATATTCTCCGTTAAAGGAATCTTTGGGGTTGTAAAGTTTCTTGCCAATGCTCTCTCTGATATTATAGATCTTGAAAAATTAAATTTTAAACCATAAACGTTTAGAAGATCGTTTAGTGGTTCTCTTGTCTGGTTCCTAAAACCAGAAGCTATCAATAAAGACTTCCCAGCTTTTATGAATTCTTCTACAACCTTTGCTTCCTCTAGATCAAGATCAAAAGGTGTTGTAGGTGCCAATATAGTTAAAACATCAATGTCTGATAGACTTTCTGAAGTAAATTTCTCATTGAGGAATACAATTTGTTGAGTAAAAGTTGTATTAAGGATTGATGTTAAATTCGCTATTTCTGTTGAATTAACATCATTATTATGGCTTAAATCGATTCCTATAACGATTTCAGACTCAAGAGTGGGCTTAACTGCCCCTTGTACTGTTTTTACGTGTAAATTCGCATTGTTAGTCGTAAGTAAAGTTAGAAAGAATACTACGACTATCAGAATCCAATAGATCTTTGGTTTACTCAATGAAATTTCCTCATTCTTAATGTTCACTCATTTTTTATGAATAGAATGTCACAAGTCACATTTTCAGTTGGCAGAAGAAGCTTTGAAGACGTTGGAGGTCGAATCTTACCCAATATCCAGTCTTTTTTATGTACTAGGTTGAACCACAACTGTCAACACCACTCCTCAGAGCCTTTTAATCAGGGTACTACAGCACGATATATAATAAATTCGCCTGCAGTGGGACTATTACGAACTATTTTCAATATATCTCCCACTTTAGCACCTAGAAGCTGTACAGCTGGATCTTCTGCTGATATTTTTGGTAATTGATGTTTAAAGATCGAATATCTTTTCTCTAGTTCATTAATCTCTTCTTCTGTTGCAAATTCATGTAGAGGAACTAGGTAATGCTTAAACAAATTGAAGAAAGGAAATTTTATTGAGAATGTTTCAATTCCAGCAGCTTTGGCTTCACGCTTCGCATAATGAGTGTATTTATTCAATGCGAGTAAGATAGCATGATCGTAACCTTTTTTCTCTATTTCTTCCTTATAATCACGTAATAAGCGAACCCCAACGACTTCTTTTGTAGGGATTCGTACAATTATGGTTTTTTTTTCGGCGTCTTTTCCATAAATATCATAATATTCTTCTTTTTCAACTTCAGAAGTGACACTAAATCCTCTTGTTGAGAGAATTGATTTGGCTCCGTCAATTACTCGCTCTTTACGACCGTTCACACCTTATATTCTCCAAACACCGTTCATTTCGTTGATGATGTCTCGTTTTTTTGTGTTTTTCTCTATCTTGAGTCATACAAATCATGAACTTGTCTCCATTTAAGATTCCTCTGAAAAAAATACAAGTGATATTACCTACTAATTGACATTAAAATCGCTATTCCTAAAGAATGTGTAAAAAAAAATATGTTTCATTAGATCTTTACTGTTTTAATATTAAGATCTCTTTAATCCGTTGGAAGGAATTAAGAAAGATTTCTCATTTTGATATTTCAATAATGGACAGAAATCGTTACAGTCTAGACAGTGAATACACCGATCTTCAAGAACGTTGATAATTCCTGACTTAACAACAAGAGCCTTTTCTCGACATGAGTAAGTACAGACCCCGCAGCCATCACAATGTGTGATCCGATATAATATCTTAATGAGAGGAGAAATCTGGCTTACTAATGAATTTTTATCAATATTCTTAAATAAAATCGAGCCATCACTGAAGATATCTATTTGGCCATTTTTCATTTGAATTGAAAGAATATCCAATTCGGCATTGTATTGAACCGAACCCAAAATGGGGATTAATTTCCTTATTCTAGAGAGATCTAACATTTGGTTTGCAGACAAAAGGGTCGAAAAACCTCCATTAACACAGGGAGAAACTTCAGTTGTGGATTCAAAAAATAATTTCTGGTCTGAAAGAATTGAATAATTAGAACTATTGTAAGCCACTTTTTCCTTATTTAATAGATTTAAAATCTTCTTAGGAAGGTATTTCCACCTCCACAATCCCCATGATGTGAATTGGTTTGGAAATCCCTGTTGATCTTGGATTTTGAGTAATTTTTGATTTAATTTAGTATATAACTCGGGATGCGATTCTTTCATAATTTCGAAGTCACTTAATGAGGAGGCTGGACATACCCAACATCCTATACGAATAAAACCCTGGTTATACAGTGGATTTAGATATTTGGTGAGTTTGTGTTTGTGGATATACAAAAAAACTTCAAAAGCATTCCAATTGTCTATCGGTGCAGCGGTCACTTGTTTAGGAATCCACGGATTTTTTGAGACTCGAGGTTCACGAGACCTCCCCAATGATTCATATCTTCTCTTCCCGATATAACAAAGAATCTGTTTATCTTTAGAAAAAAAATTTTCCAGTATTTCGTTTATTGGAGACAGCTTAGCTGATTTGCAGCACCATCGGGAATTTCTTGAAGGTGGTCCAAACAATTCAAATCGTTCCCAAAAATCCCACTTATTTTTTTCCACAATTACCCTCTTTTGATATTTCTGTTCTATTTTTTTTATATTTTCCAGTACTTCCGGATATTCTAGTCCTGTATCAGAAAAAATAATCTCATAGTCCACAGAGGAGTGTGCTACAAGATCTAGTGTCACTAGAGAATCCTTTCCTCCCGAAAATGCTACTAAATGCCTGTTAGATCTCTCAGATGTTCGTTCAATGAATTCAATTGCCTCTTTTTCTATTGTTTCTAAGGATTGTATGTTTGCTTCTATTATTCTTCTCCATTTTGAGGGAAATGGGTTTAAAATATTTTCAGTTTTTTTCCGATATTTGGTCTTAATAGCAACCCCCCTATTCTTCGGTCCCATTTGGTGACCATTCATCTTAGCAAGGCCTACTGCGATTATCTTGTTTTCACAGATAACTAAAACAGGATCATCAACAGAAATATGTGCATCTGCATATACAACACCAGGAGAAAGTACTGAAGCTCCCTTAATAATCGATTTTTTAGCTCCTTTATCAACAGCTACCCACCTAGTCGATTTTATATCCCATATTTGTGATGCCAAGTTAAGTCTTGGTAGCAACTCAAAGCTTTCTTTGATTAAATTAAACCGAAATACTCCAACAACCTCACCCTGGATAATTATCTCATCCATGCGGTCAAGATATGGTACCTTATTTAGGAGAATCACCTGATTCTCAATAAGACTCTGAAACTTTTGGGCTGCAACATCACCAAATTGAAATTGTACTACTGAAACCATTTGTTTCAGATCACCATCAAAAGCGGGCCGGATATCACCAGGAGGAGAAACCTTAACCTTTCTCCCTTTCATTTCACATGAAGAACATTTTTCACGAATGAGAGGAACATGACATGAATCACACCAGAATAACCTTATTTTTCCAAAATAGGGAATTTTCACTTTCGTATCGCCGTTACTAAGAACTGAAGAATCGCGTTGGAAGAAAAAATAAGAATAAAAATTGAGACAATTAGATATTCACACCTAACTATTAAAGAAAGAGAAAGAGAAAACCTTTTTGAAATCACCTTCAAGGAAGAGTGGTTCCTTGGAAACAATATCCTATTCCATTACTAATTTTATGATAACAAAGGTTAAATTTAAAGTGAATTACAGAATAACCCCATCCTAAACACAAAAACCAAAGAATAACTTTTTTTAAGATTCCGTGGAATATATATGCCCTCACCTTTCTGTACAGAATGTGGAACATTGATTGTCTCAAAGAGAAAGGGACCAAAACAACAAATCTTTTTTGTTTGTCCAAATTGTCAGAAAGAAGTAGAAATTGAAGATACCACTATCTTTCAAGAAAGTACGCCAATAGAACATACTCCTCGAGATCATACTCGCATTTTAGAGGACGAACCACCCCCAATACCTAAAATTTTTACTCAGACATATGACGAACGACGGAAAAAAAAATGTCATCATCCTAATGCAGTTTTTCAAGGTTTTTATCAGTTTTCTAGTGGTGATGAGGCATCACGAAAATATTGGTATTGTCCTGATTGTGGTCAAGTTTTTCGATTTTCTGGCAAAGTTAAAGTAAAACCCAGGCGTCGAATAATATCTAGAGAGAATAACGTTGGTTCCAAGAAGAAATGATTAATATATTCAATTTTGTGCTGATAGCTATTTTTACATCTATTGAATTGATTGAAGTATGAGATTTTTAATCATCTCATATCTATAAATACTCCAGACTTCATAAAATTCCCTCTTTCTTTTCTCTCGAGAATTTAAATCGAGTATTAACTTTCAACTGGGTGTCTTAAGTTGTTTTATAAATAGTTCAGTTATTTTATTCTTAAATGACATATTTTTAGGATTTAATCTAAAGGTTGTAGGTTTATGATAAAGGATGAAAAGAGAAAATATTACAATGCTCTTAAAGATTATAATGGAAAAAAATATACAGGAATGAAAGTAGGGGGAAAACATAGATGGAATTATAAAGATGGGGAATGGAACGAAACAAAAATAGCACCAGATAAGTGGAAATTTGAATTTATCTGTAATAAATATAGAATTCTCCAAGCACCATCAGGCACAGGTGCACTGAATAATACAAAATATCATTGGTATATCATTGCTGATCAGAAGGTCAATAAAATAGATGCAAATTCTTATAAAACAGAAATGACTGGATTAAAATATAAAGTAGCGCATAAACGACCTCATTGGAATCACTGGAGTTATCATTACAAGGGAGAGACGTATGAAGACAGAATTATTAATATTTTGGAGGAGGTCATTGAAATTTTGAAAGCTAAAAGAAAAAATAGAGAACTACTAAAGTTCTTTTAAAATAATAGAGGGGAAAAGAAAAAGTCTTCCTCTAAAATACTTTTAGAAAATCTTGAGTTTTTTTCCTACCTCTTCAAAAGCACGAAGTCCTTCATCCAGCTGCTCCTTTGTCAGTGCTGCATTAGCTTGAACACGGATTCGATCAAGTCCCCGAGGAACCATTGGAAACACAATCGGTAAGGCAAAAATGCCGTAATCTGAATATAATGAATCTGAGGCTTCTTTTGCTTTCAAAGGATCCCCAAAAATAATTGGAATAATCGCAGTAGTTGAAGCACTTGTTATTTCATGGTTATAACCCATTTTTATTATCTGATTTTTGAAATAATCGATATTATCCCAGAGTTTCTTGACAAGACCGGGTTCTTCCTTCTCAATTAAATCGAGAGCTTTAATGGACGCAGCTGCAGTTGCAGGGGGGTGACTAGCAGATAAGAGGTAAGAACGAGTTTTGTTCCGACACCATGTAATTAGTTCTTGAGAACCTACAACTGAACCACCCATAGTCCCAAAAGCTTTAGAAAACGTACCCATCTCAATATGAACTTTACCTTGTAATCCGTAATGGTCTACAAGACCTTTTCCAGAATAATCTTTTCCAAGGACTCCATCACCATGTGCATCATCTACATATATAACTGCGTTATCATAAGGTTCACAAATTTTATAGATATCTCCAAGGGGGGCATGATCCCCATCCATTGAGAACACCCCATCAGTAATAACTAGAATTCTCCGAGGATTCTCTTTAGATAGTTTAGTAAGCTCATTTTCAAGAGAGGCCATATCACAATGTTCGTAAACTGCTCTTTTTGCTTTAGTAGTTCGAACACCATCAATTATCGATCCATGATTTAGACGATCAGATAAGATAACATCATCTGCAGTAGGAGTAAGCTGTTGAATTACTCCTTGATTAGCAGTGAATCCTGCGGATGTGATAAAGGCAGCTTCCTGTTCCTTAAATTCAGCAAGTCTTTTCTCCCATTGTTCGTGTAAATCCATGTTACCTGCGATTGCTCGAACGGAACCAGAACCAACACCGTGAGTTTTGATAGCCTCAATAGCTGCTTCCTTCATTTTAGGATGATTAGATAGGCCAAGATAGTTGTTTGAACACAGCATAATAACTTCTTTTCCTTCCACATTACATACAGTGTCACTAGGCCCTTCTAAAACTCGGTGTATCCACTCTCGTCCTGCCTCGCGAATCTCATTCATTTCCTTGATTAAAAAAGCTGTAGAATCATGTTTCATTTGTCTTTCTCCATTATGCTACTTTATTTACTTATTTTTATTATGAGATTTCCTTCAGCACAATTTCTGATTTCTTCAATGCTGACTTAAAAAAATTACTCATCATTGTAGTCAATAAAATTCTTACCAAAACCTCGTGTTAGAAATAATTTATCTATAGACTTGTGCTCCTAAACTCTCTAGAAGGAGTTTAACGATAGTAAAAGCCGTGATTTCCGCAAAATCGTAGAGAGGATTGTATTCTACAATATCCCAACTGTGTATCTGAGTCTTAAGTCCATGAAAAATACCTGTAAGTAACCAAATTAACTGCCTCGTTGATACTCCGCCAGCAACAGGATTTCCTACAGCAGGAGCATGACTTGGATCTAATACATCTAGATCCACTGAAATATAGACACGGTTATTTTCTTTAACCAAAGGAGCAGTGATTTCTAAACCGAGATGATATAAATCCGAATGTTGAACCAACTCATTTGTAGATATTACTTTAATATTGTTATATTGAGCATAAGATAACTGTTCTGGAGTGAAAAATCTATAACCTAATACTGTAGCTCCTTGAAACCCTGATATTTCTGAAAACCTTCTTAAAGTACACGCGTGAGATAAATCTGATTCCATCATTTCTTCATATAAGTCAAGATGAGCATCAAAATAAATGAGATATGTTGGAAGGTCAGCTTCTTCAAATGCCTGTCCAGATCCTATTGTTAAGCTATGATCACCCCCAAATAACAAAAAGGACTGGTTGGTTTGAATTAAATCAAGAACTCCCTCGGTGATTAATCGTAGACTCTTACGTAGATTTGTAGAAATTATTCCAATATTTCCCCAGTCTTTTATTCTATAAACGTCTTTGAGGCTGACACCCGCCTCTGTTACACATTCGAAATTCTCTGAACGGAGAATTTGTCGCAAAACATCTGGCCCACGTCTCGCTCCATTTCTATAAGAGGATGATATATCTAAAGGTATCCCAAGAAAATGATAGTTTGGTTTGATATCTGTCCACTCACGCTTAAGAATTCCACACAACATTTCTGGTTCATGACATGAAAATTTTAAATTTTCCACAGTATTTCACAACTTATTAGTTAAATTGATGAGATGAATGCTTCTGAATAAAGGTTTTTCAGACTATCTAGAATCAATCAAAATAAAAGTTTAATACTTCTTTTAAAAAAAGAATGATCAAAATAACTTACAAGTGAAAAATACTCGCATTATTAGGCATATTGGCTATAGATAGTCAAGAGTTCGATATATATGAAGTTTAATCGTATGAAACAAGTGGATATTCGTCCAAATATGACAACTAATGAATTATTATCAACTATGAAAAATGGTGGCTTTACATGTCGTAAAGTTGCTTTAGCGACAGATCTATTAGAACAAATGATTCAGGACGACGCGTGTACCATCTTTTTAGGGCTTGCAGGAGCTTTAATTCCAGGAGGTATGAGAAATATCCTTCGGATAATGATTGAAAAAAATATGGTGAATTGTATAGTCACAACAGGAGCTAATATCAGCCATGATTTATTGGAGACATCTGGAGGTTCTCACTATCATGGTTCAGAACACTTAAATGATAAAAAACTAAATGAAATGCAAATTAGTAGAATATTTAGTACGCTAATCCCTTATGATTCATTTCTTAAATTCGAAGCATTGGCCCAGAAAATTCTCAAAAGCGTTCCTGATCAAAGAATGAGTAGTCAAGAATTTCTATTTGAGCTTGGACGATATGTAGATGATCCAAAGTCAATACTAAGAGCCGCCTTTCTAAAAAAAGTCCCGATTTTTTCCCCTTCATTTGTAGATAGCATGCTAGGAGTTCAAACTTGGCTTTTTGCTCAAACAAATCCTTTTTACATCGATATTCTAAAAGATCACTCAGAATTCACCAAGATTGTTTATGAAACAGAACGTATGGGGGCCTTGTTTCTAGGTGGAGGAGTACCTAAGCACTTCATTATGAATGGGTCTCAGTTGCACAATGGATTATCGTATGCAATTCAAATAACTATGGATCGCCCTGAGCATGGTGGTGTTAGTGGAGCGAGTGTGAAAGAGGCAATATCTTGGGGAAAGGTAGAAACAAAAGCAAAATGGATTGATATTCCTTCCGATGTAACTCTTGTTTTACCTTTAATGGTTTCTGGGGTTTTATCTCGACTTTAAGACCGATGGAATGATTGATACATGCTACAAACATGGCATATCGGAGTGGATGATACCGATTCAAATTTTGGTATGTGTACAACGTTTTTAGCAACGATACTAATAGATTTCATGTTAGCTCTTCCATTAGAGTTACTTGATTTTCCGAAATTAATACGTCTAAATCCAAATATCCCATATAAAACGCGAGGAAATGGAGCTATAGCCATTTCTTTCATGGCCTCAGAAGATCTTAAGGATAAGTTTTGGAATGGAGCCATTGATCGAGTTAAACAATATGCAGATGTTGATGATCCCCAAACTGATCCAGGTCTTGTGCTGCTTCAAGGTGAAGTACCTTCAGACTTCATAGAACTATATAAGCAGGCTCTTTATCAAGTAATTCCATTAGAATCGGTAAAAAATATGCTTAAGAAGCACCCCACGGACACTTTTTTTATAAAAAAAGGTAGAGGATTGATCGGTGCTACTGCTGCCATCGGAGCGACTCTCTTACATGATTACACTTATGAACTCATTATTTATCGTGATCTAAAAGAGAAGAAACCTGAACGTCTAATTGACCCTATATCCGTCATTAACGCTGATAAGAACACTCCATTATCTTTCAGTAATTATGATTATGAAAATAAACAAGTAATGATCACACCCCATGGGCCTGATCCTGTCTTTTGTGGAATACGAGGTGAAACATCTAATGCAGTCATTCAAATGTGGAAAATGATTCAAATTTTTGAACCAATACAAACCTCAATGCTCTTCCGCACAAATCAGCATACTCAAGTACATTTTCCTAAACAATTTTCTGGTGACGAAATTTCACCACACCATTCTGTAATTCTAAGAGGGTCAGTAGTAAAAAATCCGTACAATCTCCCTGGTGGTCACGTAATCTTTACTATCAAATCAGGAAATATATCAATCGATTGTGCTGCATACGAACCTACAAAACAATTTAGAAAAATAATAAGAGAATTAATGGAAGGGGATGAGGTGTTAGTTTTTGGAGGAGTTCGACCAGCATCAGTAGAAACTCCAACTACTGTAAATATTGAAGAAATTCAAATTATCAAATTAGTTACGATCCGTGAAAAAATAACTCCGAAATGTCCAAACTGTGGAGCCTCTCTTACTTCTGCAGGGAAAAATAAAGGACTAAAATGTAAAAAATGTTCCTATAAATCTACAAAAAGAAACTTTAACTATAAATCAAGGAGTAGGAAGATACGTCCAGGAATGAGATATGTAATCCCAGTTTGTGCTCAGAGACACTTAACGAAACCTATTTCTAGAAATGAGCCTTTACAATTTCACCTGACATCTGAAATAGACTTTCAAAAGGCCTTTTATGACTTTTTAAAAAGGCGTACGGAGTTAAATGATCATTTTGTTAAGAAAAAGGAAATTTCTATCTAAAATGAACACATATGTCTCTCAGATTCTCCAATCATGAAGAATCAAGATTCTTAATCAAGATCATTTGAATCTTCCATCCAAAGGATAATGGAAGCATTGCAGATTGAATTTACATGACAAATAAAAAACAAACAAAAAAATGTATCTCTTAGAAGAACCAAAATTTTAATTACTTAGGAGAAACACAAGGTACTTGTAAAGGGAAAAATCATGTTCATTCTTCAGGATATTTTTATTTTTTTGATTGATATCATTACAACACCCATGGCTATTTTACAGGATCTAACTGGAGTCATTCCAACAAAACCACCTCTCTCATCGGTATTTATATTGCTTGTTGCATTCCTTGTATCGTTAACGTCCACATTGGTTTCGAGGAAAATGATTGATGTTGATAAACTAAGAAGATTAACAAGAGAAACAAAAAAATATAATAAATTGCGCATGGAAATGATAAAAACTGCTGATAGTAAACTAAAGCTGAAATATGAGAGAAATGCTGATAGAATGAGAAAAGTACAATCCGAACTTACAATGATGAACATGAAACCTTTGATGATAATGTTTCTTCCAATGATACTTTTCTTTATAGTTCTATCAGGTTTTTTTAGGTTTTCAGTCGAAAATGGTGCATTTATTGAAGGAAATATCCCTGCAGTAATACCTTTCGCTCTCCCAGAGAATTTTCCATTCCCTAATTTTTTTGCTCTTGGAAAGATGGCTGTTGTACCTGGTTGGGGAGAAGATAAAGTCTTTATTCCTAATTATATATGGTGGTATTTCGGTGGCAGCCTTGCTTTTGGTTCCATTTTACGAAAAGTTGCAGGATTACAACCTGATTGAAAAAAATAAAAGAAATTGGTGTTTAATTTAAATGACTAAAAATATTCGAAAGAAAAAAAGTCCTGGGAGACGGTTACTTATCCACAAAGTAAAGAAAAATAGGTACCAATCTCATTGTAGGATTTGTGGTACTCTATTGCACACAAATTCAATGAAAGTTTCGAAGAGTGGAAAACATTCAGATCGACCCTATGGTGGAGAAATCTGTCATGCATGTCTAAAAACCTCTATTCAAGCAATTAATCTGTAATATCTAAATCATCTTACAAAATAAAATTATAAGAAGAAGGTAAAATCAATGAGCCCTCCTCGTGCGAAACGAAAAAAGAAAATTTCATGTAAAAAGTGTGGCCACATAATAAACCCTACGGAAACACCTCCAGAAAAGACATGGCAACTGATTAGTCCAATGCCTGATAAGGAGGGCCGAGTTACTTTAACTATTATGGGTTCCTTTCATTGTCCAATGTGTAATGCTTCTGTACGGGCTTCTTTGAAAAAAATTCGGGGAGATGAGATTGGCTCTGGAATGTCCAAAAAAGAGTTGTTGATAAAAGCAGTCAATCTAGTTCAAGAGCCAACTCCTATTGATCAAATCGAAATTACGGGAATTTCTGCCGATTCAGTAGGTAAAGCTATTAGTACCCTAATTAATCAGGGAGAACTTAATGGAAAAGTTGAGGATGGAATTTTTTACCCATAAATATTCCATAACTCATTAGATATTTGTTTTAGTTATCTCTCTTATAACTGAGGTTCCGTAAGAACCTTTGGGTAAACAAAATATCACTTCTATCCAATCGATATCCAAGTGAGAATAATTAAACTGGGTAGGAAATAAAATGGCATTTCTCAAGGTTCCTTTTGAACGTAACATTGCTTCTTCGTGATAAAAGCTTTGATAATCCAATGCATCTTCCTCCAAGAAAGTGTTTAGTTTTTCCCAGATTTCCTCACTTGTTTGTTTTCGAACTGTCTGATATCCGGGTAAAGGAATTACCAATTTTTTAGAAAGAGGAAAGTCAGATTCATTGAGATAACTTAAAACTCTATTGAAAAGATAAGATTGATATGATGAGATAGCTAACCTCAAAAATTGTTTCGGTAGAGTTAATACGATATTTTTCGATGAACGATTTTTGTCTAAACCCTTTAGTAACATTTTTTCAATTCTATACGAGATAGGGAATTTGTCAATTAATTCTCTATAAGATTGAGTATCAGAATATTCATGTCGTAGTTCTACAATCTTTTCATTCTCTAAGGGACTTTTTGCCCCTAAATATTTATCTATCGCTTCGGAATACCTATTTTGAAGAAGAAGTTTACCTATTATGTGGAGAATGGGACGAGTTGATCCAAAACGTTGGGGTCCATAAAAATTTAATACACCCTTTAATTCCAAACCTCGTTTCAGGTTTTCCAAGTCATCCTCACTCAATTCTCTTTGAATATCTCGAATTTTGATCTTAAAGTAATTCCCAAGGAGATCACCAATTTTAACAGCGAATTTTTGTCGAATAGGATGAAATAATCTGATCTTAGGCAAGTCTATTCTTTCTATGAGGTGTATATCTATGTTCCAGATTGAAATTCGCTGATAGGTTTCAGCAGCTGCATCCTTTAAACCAGCAAAACCAAAATCCTTTTCTTCAATCCTTAAAAGACTACCTAACTTATTTATTGCTCTAAAAGTATCGAAGCCACTTTTCCATAGAACACAATGAATGTATAATCCCCCTAAATCCTCACCAATTTCTGAACCATCGAAAATAGGCTTTCCACTGGGAGGTATTTCTCGCACAATGAAATCCTTATTTTGTTGTTTGATTTTACCGCCTGTTCCATTAAATTCAGGAGTAATGTAACCATGAATTCCAACGATTGATTCAATAGAATGATTAGGCATAATTATTCAAAAAAATTATCGAAACTTCCTTTATTGATAGAGTCAATTATTACTTTTGGATCCTCATTATCTATTGTTAATCCCATTGATATACAAGTTCCTACGACCTCCTTCACCGCAGAGCGTAAATTTATCGCTAACATGGATTCGTGTTTCATTTGGGCAACTCTAATACATTGATCAAAAGTTAAATTTCCTACTTTTTCAGTATTTGGAGTGCCACTTCCTTTTTCCACTCCTGCTTCCCTAAGTAATAGTGAAGATGTAGGGGGAACACCTACCTCTATAGAAAAGTTTCGTGAATCATCTACCTCTACCTTAACAGGGACTTTCATCCCTTTAAACTGTTGAGTTTTTTTATTTATTTCATCAATGACAGCTTTGATATTAACACCTAAAGGGCCTAAAGCAGGTCCCAGAGGCGGACCAGGACTTGCTTGTCCTGCGTCTACTAATGCTTCAATGGTTTTAGCCATTTTGTTCACACAATTAATTGTTGGTTGAAATAATAATTTTAAAATAAGATTTATCCTGAAACTAACTAATTGGTGGAGATTTTATTTATGAATTAAGAATTTTGATCCATATATTGAAAAACTATTTATCCTTATACTTTTGCCAGTCAATAGAAAAAGCGGTCGAGGAATGTTGGGACTAGCTCAAGTATATATTTTCACCCTTAATTTTGGTTTGTATCTCAGTATACAGCATTTCTAATGATTCTAGCTCCCACAAGAGGGACAGGATCTTCACATTTAGGAATTATAGACGGGTAGATTGGGGAAAAAAATTCTCCCACAGTAATTAATTGGTTATCTCAAAACACACAAAAAACTATACTAAAAAACCTTGTATTGGATTATAAACATCAAAGAAGTCTAAATAATACTCTAAAAGGGAATTATCCATGTCCTATACACCAAATCAACTGGAAGAAGCAATATCTCAGGCCAAAACTAAAAGTAATGAGAGAAAACAAAGAAAATTTACCGAAACTATCGAAATCTCAATTGGCTTGCGTGATATTGATTTGAAGAATCCTGCAAACAGAATCAATTTAGAAACCTTAGTTCCAAATGATTTGGGAGGCAAATCTAGTGTTGCCGTTTTTGCAGAAGGAGATATTGCCACTAAATCTAAGGACTCTGGTCTAACGACTTTTAGTCGCGAAGAAATAGAAAGATTAGCTAAAGAACCAAAGAATGCAAAGAAGATCGCTAATCAGTTCTCATTTTTCCTGGCAGAACCCCAACTTATGCCTATTGTTGCGAAATTCCTTGGCAAAATACTAGGTCCAAGAGGAAAAATGCCTAAACCAATACCTCCAAGAGTTGAAATTGATAAGTTCGTTGAAAGATACAAACGTACAGTGAAATTAAGATTAAAATCAACCCCTGTAATTAATACAAAGATCGGAAAGGCTGATCATGACAACAAAGCCCTAGCAGAGAACGCTAATACTATATTACAAACATTAACAGCAACATTACCAAAAGGAGTCGTTCAAATTAATTCTGTTAATTTTAAAACCACAATGGGTCCCTCTATAAGACTAGAGAGAACATAAGGAGATAAATAGATGGCGCGAAATAAGCCCTATGCGAAAAAATTACGGCTTGCTAAGAAAGGAGCTTCAAATTCCACTGTTCCTACATGGGTAATTATGAAAACATCCCGAAAAGTGACTACTCATCCTAAAAAACGACGATGGCGATCTACAAAAATAAAACCTTAAATAAAGAGGGAAAATAAATGAGTGAAACTCCAGCAGATTCAATAATCGAGGAAAGGATTTATACGATTCCTTTTGGTAAAACGATTTATGGCCGACGGATTCCTCGTCCTAAAAGAACTCCAAGAGCGGTACGGCATCTCAGAACTTTTATTAAACGTCATCTTCGCTGTGAAGATGTCATCATCGACCCTGAAGTGAATGAGTATATATGGGCTAGAGGGATTCAAAATCCCCCCAGAAAAATTCGAATTCGAGCTGTAAAAACGGAAGATGATATTGTAACAGTATATCTCGGATGAAATAATGCTTTTCATCTATTCTTGAATTAATTTTTGGGAGTTTTAAAACCGTGGAAATTGAGTTTGTCGACTTTCTTGGTAGTATTCATATTGGAGTCAAAATGCTATGTACAGAAAATAATGCGTTTATTCCACACAATACACCATTAAATCTACAAAATCTTGTACATAGGGCTTTGAAAGTCGAAATTACTCAAGTTTCAGATAGTATCATTGGTTCTTTAGCTGTTGGAAATTCTTTTGGAAGCATTGTTTCAAGTGTACTTAGTTCAGAGGTTTTGAATGAACTAAAATCAGCAGATCTTCCGATTTACCAGTCTTCGGAATTCTTTGCATTTGGTAATGTTGTTCTTGTTAACGATTTTGGTGGTTTAATCTCTCCTATTGTCCCCCTCCCAATACAAAAAGCAATATCTGACACTTTGAATATTCCTCTAGAAGCAAGAACAATTGCTAATTCAGACTTAGTTGGAAGTCTTGCATTTGTCACAAATAATGGAGGATTGTTTACACCGCTTGCGAGTGAAGAAGAAATAATTGAAATGAAGGAAATACTCCATCTGCAGCAGGTCGGGGTAGGAAGCGTTAACAAGGGCTCTGAATTTGTTGCCTCTGGAATAATTGGAAATACTAAGGGGTTATTGGTTGGGCGGGAAACAACGGGTATTGAAACGATGGAAATAACACGCTGCTTCTCTTAATGAATCAAAATAAATTTTGAATTAACTACGAATTTAATTTAAAGAAATGAAAAAAACGAAATAAATTGAAAACACAATCCAAGTAAAGAGAGAGATAACATGAAAAATGAAGTATCTGTTAAAATCTTTAGAATTTCGGGATTTTTCAAGCAAAGACGGCAAACGACATCTTTTTCCAAAGAATTATGCGCTTTAACAGAAGAACAGGCTAAGGATAAACTTTTTTCAGAGTTTGGGAGCCGAAATCGGCTAAAAAGAGGCCAAATTCGAATCACTTCAATTAATGAGATTTCCCAAGAAGATATTACAGATCCCTTTGTACAAAAACTTGTAACTACTGATTTTAAGATTCCATATGAGGATTGATGGATGTCAGGATCAACTATACCTAATGAAGCGATATCACGTGTAAGGGAACTTCAAGAAAATATTGACCAGTTACAGGCAAACATTGCTGCAATAGAACAACAAGTAAATCTTATTTACAGAGCTATGAATTCTCTAAATGACGCAATAAAAACACAAAACGAGCTTAAAACGAAAAAACCTGGAGATGAAATTTTAATCCCAATTGGTGGTTCTAATCTGATTCTTTGTATGATAAAAGATCCACATAAGACATATATATCTTTGGGGTCAGGAATTACACTTCACACAGAATTGATAGACTCGGAGGAACGAAATAAATCTCAAATTGAAAATTTAGAGAATAGTATGAAACAACTCCAAGAACAACACTCTCAATTGTCTCAAAAATTAAACTCAGAAAGACAAGAACTACTTAAGATCGCTCAAAAATATCAGTTCTTCTGATGAAAAGAACACTTCATTAAAAGAGATCAAAAATCAATTTCTTTCTTAAGGTTAGAATTATTGGTAAGAAAACAGATCGGTCTATTTTTGGAGGTTTTTTTTTAGATTGTCATCCTTAAAAAAAGGAGTGGAAAAATTCCTCAGAAAAGTTTCTACGTATGAAATCAATGAAAAAAATATCCGAAAAGCAGTTCGAGAATTCGAATTAATATTGATAGCAAATGATGTCTCCTTAAAAGTAGCTAAACAGATTTCAAAGAAACTTACTAATAAGATGCTCGGGAAACGTGCAAAAAGATTCAGCGATCTCTCAAAAATGATCCCTGTCTTCGCAAAAGAGATCATTCTTGATCTTATTACCCCTAAAGAACCTTTGAATCTCGTCGAGATAATTAACCAACACCAAAAGTCTTCCACTCAAATATCTTCAAAAGATCCTTTAATACTCTTATTCCTAGGAATAAATGGCACTGGCAAAACAACTACAATAGCAAAAATAGCTTATCTATTGAAAAAAGAAGGATTCCATGTAGTTCTCGCTGCAAGTGATACTTTTCGTTCAGGAGCACAAGAACAGTTGGAGGTTCATGCAAATAGGCTTGGTGTTAAATTAATAAAAGGAAAATATGGTAGTGATTCTGCAGCTGTAGCTTATGATGCAATTGCTCATGCAAAAGCGAAGTATGCTGATGTTGTTATGATTGATACTTCTGGCCGAATGGCTGTAAATCGGGATTTAATGGAAGAAATGAAGAAGATTCATCGTGTCACAAATCCAAATTACACGATACTAGTTGTGGACGCTTTAGCAGGAAATGACGCAACAGAACAAGCAAAGGATTTTCATAAAGAAATCCCTCTAGATGGAATTATTCTTGCAAAAATGGACGCTGATGCTCGTGGAGGAGCTTTATTATCCGTAACTTACGCTACTGATGGAGTCCCCGTTCTTTTCATTGGAAATGGCCAAAAATATACAGATCTAGAACTATTTCAAGCTGAAAAGTATGTTAATGAGTTAATAAAGTCAAAAAATTAGTGTAAGAAACTTTGATTCCCCCCAATGTCTCATGAGAGATAATTAAGTAAATATTGTATTGAAAGTTATTGGCTTCAAATCTTCTACATTAGGTTTATTAAAACTTCAATTCTGAATTTTCTTTTAATGCTTCCTTTTTTAATAGTTCAGCTTGTTTCACAGTTTTCAGCAAGATCAAATCCACTGTTTTTTCTGTTACATAATTACACGATAGAGATAATGCCATAGCTTGAGAAATGGCTGTTTTCAACAGAAATGGTGTTGCTGTGACAGAATAATACACGATATTGGGATTAACGGCTAATATCAAGGCATTTAAACTAGCTTGTTGCAAATCTGAGATAATTTGATCCTCATCTATATCGAGAACACTTCCATCAATCAACTCCCCACTTTCTATTACTGTATTCAGCTTTAATCCTACTTTAAAGGGTTGTATTCCTAAACGAGCGAGTACTGTTGCATGAGCTTCCGTCACGATATCATTTTTTGATAGAACTTTAGCTGTTTTTGAAATCCTAATCTTTCCTTTCTCAATTCTTGTTTGTAACCCAACAGATCCGAGTTCTCCTATAATAGGCCCAGGATCCAAATTTGTTAGACCTTCTGGAATAAAAACATCAACAGGTGATATCTGACCAGCTTTCGCAGGAGCAGGAACTTGATTTCGATTCAGGAATTTTTGAAGCTTGAAAGGATTAGTATTTGTGAAAATTATGGCACAAGAACCGTTTATATGGGGAATAAGCTTAACAAGATCTTTCTTATTGGTTTTCTCCAGAGCTAATGTTTTAATAGTATTCTTAGCTACTTTTATTATTGCTTCAACTTCTCCAGATCGCATTAAAGAACGAATCCCTTGAAGGGCCTTTGAACTTATTCCACTTAGATTAACCAGACCAATAACTGAGTTCTGTTCTGTTAAGTCAACTATCGTATCAATCTGCCCCCTCTTCCTTTTTTGTCTTGTTTCTGAGCGGATTACAGATATAGCCATTATGATCACCTTTGAATTGTCTTTTTCCCAGTTACTTCTTTCGGCCTACGCACTCCTGTGCTTTATACTCGACAAATGGGCTTTTTTTCTTAATATTAATAAGTAATGTTAATTATCATTAATTGAAATCAATAACTTATGGCTAATAGTCAATCAAACATCTTTTTCTATAATTAGTTTATTCGACTTATTAAGAATAATATTTTAAAACTCACTATCCTCGTCCTGTTCTTCCTCACTGGGTTGTATAAGTTTTACTGAATCAGCATGAAGGACAATTGGGATAGTAACACTGCTAGTAAGTAGATCGACAGTAATTTCTTCTCGGGCGTGGTATATTGAGGAAATTTTTGCCCGACTACCTTTGAATGGGCCATCAATGATCTCAACAATATCATTTGTTTTCAACCCTTCGATTACAGGTGTCGGTATAAGGTGTCCTTCCAATTCTGAAACTGGAACCCGACCTAATTGTTTTCCAATGTAATGAGCACTATCAACAGCACGAGTAATGTCTTGAACATCTCCTTCGATAAAAATGTAGCCTTGTATCTCCGTTACTAAAACTGTTTTAATATCAAGTTGATTAATCTCTGCACGGTTTGCAACAGCTTCAGCTGCATTGAATTCTTGTCCCTTCTTCACCTTGAAGCAATATATCCCAACTTTTTCAAGCAATCTGATCACATTCTAGAATACACTGTAAGGATTGATGATTACATTTCTTGTTGTAATACAGCAGCAAGTACAAATCGAATCACATATGCAATAAGTCCAAGAATTGCCATTCCAGCAACAGTAATCTTAATGACTAGGAAAACTTCTGATCTATCTGGTCTTTTAGCCAGCTTCAAAATTCGAATTGCTCTTTTATAGAAACTTGCTGTTCCTATTCTACTACTATCTAATGACATTTTTTCCACTTTATTTAGTGAGTTGAATCAGTTAAGATGAGTTGGGGTTTGATAGTAAGAGACATTAGCTCTTGAAGAAGTAATTTGAATGCATAAGAAATTGCAACCTTAAAAATGCCTGTATCAACGTTTCCACAGACATTACAATATGTTTGGTCTTTCTTACGATCCCAAGTTGCTATTAATCCACACTTTTCACAAATGAAGATCTCTGTTTTGTCAGATTCTTCTAATAATCTTTCTTTTAATAAAAGAGCTGCACCATGACCAATTAAGCAATCACGTTCCATTTCACCAAATCGTAAACCCCCTTCTCGAGCTCTACCCTCTGTAGGTTGTCGAGTTAATATTTGGATAGGTCCTCTAGCTCGTGCATGAATTTTGTCTGCAACAAGATGATGTAATTTTTGATAATATGTTGGGCCGATAAAAATTCGTGCAGGAAGTTTCTGTCCAGTCATTCCATCATACATTACTGATTCGGCGTAAGGATGAAAACCTAAGCTACGCAGTCTACTAGCTATATCTTCGGGATCTGGGGCTTCAAACAAAGTGGCGTCGATCTGTTCTCCATCATAACAAGCAACAATCGCACTCATACACTCGATAATTTGCCCTAATGTCATTCGACTTGGAATTGCATGTGGATTTATGATAAGATCAGGTACTATTCCATTTTCAGTAAAGGGCATGTCCCTTTGAGGTACTATGTGTCCAATGATTCCTTTTTGCCCATGACGAGAAGCGAATTTATCTCCTAATTCAGGTGTTCGCTGATCTCTTACTTTTATTTTCACTAAAGTACTCCCCTCAGATGTTTCCGTTAATATTACACCATCTACTATTCCTTTTTCTCCATGACGAATTGCGAGACTTGTTTCACGTCGTTGAGGTGTTGATGACTCTAAGGATTCTAGTTCAATGTATTCCTCCAGAAATCTAGGTCGTGATGTGCGACCTACTAAAATATCGCCTCCACCCACTTCAATTTCTGGTTCAATAATTCCATCAACTTCACTAAGATGGCGATACACTTCTTTTGCTCTATATCCTCGTACTCCTTTTTGTGGAATCTCAAACCGATCCTCTTGTCCTCCAAGATATTTCTTCTCTTCGCCAACGTATGATCGAAAAAAATGACTACGGGCGAGGCCCCTTTCAACACTAGCCCGATTCAAAATAATTGCGTCTTCAATATTGTACCCCTGAAAGCTCAAAATAGCTACTACAAAATTTTGGCCTGCCGGCCGATCATTAAATCCAATAATGTCCATAGATTTACTACCAACTAATGGAATTTGGGGCGCTTGTAAGATGTGTGAACGCCTGTCTGTACGAAAATAAAAATTCGAAGCATATAATCCCAAAGCTTGCTTTGTCATGCCAGCTTCATATGTATTACGAGGTGATTGATTGTGTTCAGCATACGGAATAATGGACGCACAAATTCCGAGTATTGCAGAGGGGGAAATTTCTACATGAGTATGTTCTGGTTGAATTTCTTCTAATGTCATTGCAATAAACGCATTTTCTTCTTCTTCTGCATCGAGAAATTCTATAATCCCTTCCTTAAGAAGATCAGAAAACTTAATGTCTCCTTTACTCAGTTTTTCAACATGAATCAGGTTTAACCGAGGTTTGGCAACTCTTTTTGAACCATCTAGTTCATGATCTAGAATGATAAGTGGTCTTCGGACTCGACCTCCATCAGTATTAATCGAAATGACACGGTTTTCTTCAAAATAAGCAAGGTTAATTTCATGAAAAAGTTTAGAGGATCTTCTTGCTTCACGAATTAAATTAAAAGTTTCCTCAGGATCTCGTGTTGTAGCAATTAGGTTCCCATTAAGAAGAATATGAACTCCCTGATGATCTATAGCCTCTGTAACAGGTTTTACAGAGCAATTTTGAAAAATAAAATCACGAACGGGTTGTTCAGGTGTCCCAATAGATATATAGGCTTGCATAGCGAGGTTTTTGACTAATCCACAGTTTGGCCCCTCTGGGGTCTCGTTAGGACAAATTTTTCCCCAATGAGTTGCATGTAGATCTCGTGCCTCAAAATGGGCTTGACTACGAATTAATGGACTTATAACACGGCGAAGATGGCTGTAAGTCGACATGTAGTTTGTGCGGTCCAATAACTGTGAAACTCCAGCTTTACCTCCTACCCAGTTTCCTGTAGCAAGAGCATGTCGAATTCGTTCAGTAATAACATCAGCTCTCATTGCAACCCTTAAGTTAGGTAATTTGCCTCTTCTTGCTCCTTTTTCTAATTGATATTTAATGTCTCGGTATAATGAATGGAAAGCAACCCTAAATAGACTTGTAAGCATCTCCCCAGCCAATTTAAGTCGTTTATTGGCGTAATGATCTTTATCATCTTGTTCAATACGTCCAAGGTTAAGTTCAATTACTTTTAATGCCATTTGTGCAAGATAAAGAGCCTTTTGATGTCGAAAACTTTCATCCTTCCCTACATGAGGTAATAAGTAGTTATCTAACACCTGTTTTGCCCGTAAAATTCGATATTGTCTTGTCTGACCAACAGCAACTCTTTTCCCAATGAAATCTAAAGCTTCTTCTTGATCTACTATCTCTGCAGCCTCACGAAGAGTTGGTAATAACTCTTGAATTAGTTCAGGGTCATCTGTAACTAAATTGGCGATATCTCGATCTACAGTTACGCCTAAGGCTTTAATGAGAACTGTGAGTGGTAATGGTCTTGGAACACTAAAAAAATTGACTAATAATCTCCCATCTTTTCGACGTTGAACGGAAACCAAAGAACGAAAACCTGCAACTGTACTAAATACTTTTGCTACTGCTGTTGTAGAAGAACCTTTACGTCCTTGGTCAACTAATACTCTGTTTGAAACTAAGTATTCTTGAGTTACAATTACTCGTTCAGAGCCGTTAATGATGAAATACCCTCCAGGATCCTCTGGATCCTCTCCCAATCTTGTTAGTTCATCGCGACCTAGATTATATAATAAGCAGGATTTTGATTTTAACATAATAGGTAATCGACCAATGTAGGCTGTTACAACCTCTTCCTCCCTTTCAATGCCTGCATCTACATATACTGGTCTCATTTTTAAATTTAAAGGAGCTGAGTAAATTAGGTTCCTTATACGAGCTTCCATAGGGTATATAGTACGCTCTGAGCCATCAGCTTCTCTTACTGAGGGTTCTCCAACATCAATTCCTTCCAATTTAACATAAAAACCCTCGATATCAGGTTCGATTTTTGGCCGTTCTTGAACAATTTCATTCAATTTTGTCTCTACAAATTCGTTAAAGGAATATAGGTGCTGTCTTACAAGGCCAAATTCATTATACATTGATTTAAGGACTTTCCATTTATCATCATTAGTAATTTGTTCCATGATGAAAACCCCTTCTTCTGTCTCCTTTTGAAAAAGCTAATATAATTGTAGGATTGGATTAATTCTCTTTAAATCCATCTAAATGCAAACTAGTAACCTTTTAAAGCGAAATCCAGTGGAAGAACTGTTTAAAAGCCAGTAATTATAACTGTTTTTTTTTCCCTTAGCGTACATTAGGTGAGCTCATCGAGAAAGGCAATTAAAAGGAAATTAGCAAGAATTTAAATCTAATATTACTTCATGCTCAGATTCTCTATCAGTTGAACAAAATAGCTGAATACAACTTTTATCTTGTTTTTTATCTCCTCCTATATAATTGCAAGGCCATTTTCAAAATTGAAATATTTACTTCTGTATTTTAATTTTTAGATCTCAAAAGGATGTTTTTTCAAGATATAGGACACTGCCTCGAAACTTGTGTTAAGCCGAGCTTGGGGATTAATGAACTTTGGATTTCTCATCTTAAACATCGTATCGATTAATATTCCAAGGGCGATATGAAAGTCAAAAGTGGTACCTTCAGGATAAAATTCCTCTAAGGTGATCCCATTTTGAAAGATCGTGTAATCATATCCTTTACAGATGAGTTCAAAATCAGATAGAGTTTTATCAAACGATTGAGTAAGAAAATAATCATTATATGCGAATTTGGAAAAAAAAGTACCAATATCCTCTGCTCGATCGACATTTCCCCCTCTATCTAAATATGCAGGATCTATCAGAAAAATTTCCGTTCTATCGATTTTCAGATCTCCAGTATTACTTGTTGATGATTCTTGCTCTTTAAACATTATATTTCCTGGATGATAATCACCAAAACAATTTGCACCAGCATCGCTTAATCCAATACGACGAAATTCTTTTTTAAAAAGCGAAAAAAGCTCATCCTTGTCCCCAGAAGCTATATTTAAACCTTTAACAACACCAGAAATTAAGTGTAAATATCTATCAACAACCACTTTATGTTTAAAGATCCCATGAATATATGGTAGTGCCATTCCTGCTAAAAAGAACTTTTGTGGTTGATCAAGTTTACTATCAAAGAATTCACGAGGTTCTCTAAGACCTTCATATATTAATAAAGAATTTGCGTGAGAAAAATGCAAAAGCTGAGGAGTTTGAACTTTTACATTATTTTTTAACACTTCCCCTAACCACATAGCCCCATTTCCTTCATCTGCTGCCGTTTCAGGATCTGGAAGAAATTTGAAAGCAAGGTCAACATCGTACCTTCGATTTTGTAACGAATCTACAACTTCTACGGTCATTAATTGGAGCTCCTTTCGCCTCCCCAATCTCTTTCCTAACGACACATTTTCAATTTTTTCTACAGGAAAAAAAGCTCCCGTCTGGTTTCTTACTAATTCTTCAATCTGGGTCAAAAAAAATTTTGATAGAACTCGGATTAACTCTAATTTTAGCTGTTCTTCGGCAAGAATATCGGGAGTCATGAAGCTTTTCTCTCAAAGAAATTATTGTAGGTTAGATTCCAATAATTTAGCTTTATTCATTTCTAATTATCAATTTTTTATTCTAATATCTACCATTGCTGGGAAAAGATTTGTATTTCATAGAAAACATATACTAATGACGTACCTAAATCAAAGTTTAAAAAGGGTTCCTTAAACTAACTGAAATGGGTGATAAATAGTGATATCCAGCTGGGATCACTTTGTTGTTTCTTCTAGCATTTTCAGCTAGTGGAAAATCACATTTTCTCCGCTTACTTTTCTGTTTCTGTTTTCTTATTCTAATATATAACTCATTTTGCATTGATAATTTCTATGATTCGAATATGTCAACTATTCTTACTGTTTTTGAGCGAACAGAGCCCGTAACTTTCGAATTGCACAGAATAAACCATATGGAGGATATATGAATGAAATTCAAACCGAAACTCAAACAAAAACGATGGAAAGCAATCAATGAACGTGAAATCATTAAGTTCTGGACACAAAATGGGGTCTATAAATACTGTAATGATCCTGACAAACCCACCTATATAATCGATACACCACCTCCTTATGTTTCTGGCCGTGCTCATATAGGATTTGCTATTCATTATGCTCAGATAGATATGATAGCACGTTACCAGAGAATGTTAGGTTACAATGTAATTTTTCCTGCATGCGTAGATCGGAATGGTCTACCAGTAGAAGTAAAGGTTGAACAGGAACTAGGAATATCCATGCATGAGATTGATCGTGAAGAATTCCTTCAAATCTGTAAAAGAGAACTAGATAAGGCAGAGGAAAATACGATTCAGGTAATGAAATGGATGGGATTATCCTGCAATACGTTTTATGGCTCTCCTGAAATTTTTTATCAAACAGATTCTCCTGAATATCGTTTTAACACTCAACGTACGTTCTGTAAGTCATGGCATGAAGAAAAAATATTGAGAGCCACACGGCCAAATAATTGGTGTGTTGATTGTGGCACTACGATTGCTGATGCAGAGATAGAATACCGTTACGATGAATCAACCCTTTACCACATAAGATTTGATATTGAAAACTCAGACGAAACTATTATCATTGCAACAACTCGTCCAGAGTTAATTCCAACATGTGAACTGATAATTTTTCACCCATCTGACGAAAGATATTCCCATTTACAAGGGAAAAATGCTATTACTCCCATTTTTGAGAAAAAAATTCCGATTAAAGCCCATCATGAAGCTAATCCAAAATATGGATCAGGAATCATGATGATCTGTGCTTATGGTGATAAATCTGATGTAAAAATTCTTCGAGAATTTGGGGTGATTTCCCCAAGTACTATGATTAACGCTGATGGACGTATAAATGAAGTAGGAGGTATATACCGTGGAAAAACAGTAGAAGAAACACAGATTGCAATATTGAAGGATTTAAAAGAGAAGAAATTCTTGGTTGATTCAGGGCCAACATCACGTAGAATCCCAATATGTTGGAGGTCAAAGACCCCCATTGAAATAATCGCTATGGATGAGTATTACTTACAACAGACAGAAATTCTCCCTGAACTTGAAAAACTAGCTGATCAGATGGAATTCTATCCGAAATCTTCAAAGATCATTCTTGATTCTTGGATTAAGTCAATAACAATGGATTGGGCGATTAGTCGTAGAAGATTTTATGGAACATCCATTCCTATATGGTATTGTCCAAAATGTCATTCAGCCAATGTGCCACAAGAAGATCAAATGACGCGTTATTATGAAGCATGGAAGGAAAAATCACCGATTCAGAATTGTTTTTATTGCGGATCCTCACTTGAAAACGCAATTGGTGAAGAACGAACTTTTGATACTTGGTTCGATTCCTCAATATCAGAATTAATAGTATGTAATTACGGAAATACTTTTTTTAATGATGAAAATGAAGAATTCTTTTCACAAAATTATCCATGTTCGATCCGTCCTCAAGGAAAAGAAATTGTCCGAACTTGGTTATATTATTCAATTCTTAGAGCATATCATCTCTTTAAGAAGCCAGCATTCAAACAAGTTTGGATCTCTGGACTTGTGCGAGATCCATATGGAGGAAAAATGTCAAAATCGCTTGGAAATAGCATTGATCCCCTTCTATTTTTACAACCGCCTATTTTACCCGAAGATACTCCAGAGATGTTTAAACCTGATCCAAATAGTTGGAAAATTATAACAGAAATGGAAAAATCATCAAAATTTGGAAATAAAAAAGCCCGACCAAACCTTCATTACGGTGCAGACTGCCTAAGATTAACATCGTGCTTACAAGGTAGCCATGGCTCGGATATGCGTTTCTCATTGATAAAACTAGATGGTAATGCTAAGTTTATTACCAAATTATGGAATATTGCGAGATTCATTTCTTCTTTTCCAAATGTAAATCCTCCTAAGTCATTGCATCATACAGATCAATGGATCTTAAGGAGTCTAGACGCTCTTATTTCCCGTTGTTTGGAGGGTTACTCACAACTCGATTTTTCGATTCCTACAGAAAATATTTACAACTGGGTTTGGAATGTTTTTGCTTCTCATTACATTGAATTAGTAAAAACACGTGCATACAACCTAGAAGAATCAGAACAGAATGAGGCACAAAGTGTACACTATACTCTTCATTATATCCTAGAAGGAATTCTTAAGTTGTTAGCACCGATTATTCCTTTTGTAACTGAATTTATCTACCAAAACATATACCAAACCGGAAATAGTATCCATCAAAAGTTGTTACCGAAAGCTAGGTCGGATCAGAAAGTAGAAGACTCTTGTACGTATGAACTAATCAAACTTAACTCCTTTATTTGGAAGGTAAAAAAAGATCGTGGCTTCTCCCTAAAAGCACCACTAACCAAAATTTTTATCCCAAAAAGCCTAAAGGGATTTATTCCTGATCTAATGGAAATGCATAATATTAAAACCATTTATACGGCAAAACCAAATTATAAGGAAGAAAACATCATTAAAGATGGTTCATCAGCTATAAAAATATGATCAACATTGAAGGTCCTCGACATGTCGAAAGACAAAGAAAATTCTTCATCCGATATTAAGCAAATGAGCACCCTGTTGCTTTCAGGGGCAACAATGTTAGCTGATTCCTGCCCAGACTGCAAAGTTCCCTTATTTAAAAAGAGTGAAAAAATATTCTGTCCGAAATGTGGTAGAAAAGCTGTATACGTGAGTTCTGATGATGAAGCTAAGCAAATTGAACATGCTCACTCCTTCTCAGAAACCCGAGAAATGGTTCAAGATATTTTAACTGGAAAATTAAACTTTATGGCTCAAAAACTTGCTGACTGTGAGAAGATAGAAGAAATGAAAAATATCCTACAGATAATAGATATGTTAATAGAGATTTCAATCAAAATTGCTTCAATTCAGAGAAATTCTTGGAATAAGAAATAAACCAATGGTTGTTGAGTGTCCTTGGGTAGAACTTTAGGAAGAATTTTTCGTATGCTTGCTTGGATTGCCCCTATTTACCAATTTAGAGCTAGTGTATGGCGAAAATGTGGTGTAAAGATTGGTAAACGAGTCTATATTGCCAATTTAGTTTTTTTTGATGGAGAGTTTCCCCATTTGATTACTCTTGAGGATGATGTCAGTGTTGGCCCCATGGTATCAATTTTAGCCCATTCAGGAGGAAGTCCATATCACCACCAAACAAACATATTTAAACAACCATCACAAGCTGTACTCATCAAACAAGGAGCTTGGATTGGAACTGGGGCAATTATTCTTCCAGGAGTAACTATTGGCATAGGTTCAATTATAGCCGCTGGTTCTGTGGTTAATCGGGATATACCAGACTTCAAAATCGCTGCAGGTAATCCTGCACGAGTAGTTTCTGAGTTACCAAGACCTAAAAAAGTACCACCAAAAGGATGAAATAGCTTATGACCAAGATACACCATGTAGGTGTTGCTGTAACCTCAATAGAAAAAACTTTAGAATTTCATATTCAAGCTCTGGGTATGAAGCAGGTTAGTCCTGTTGTTGACGATAAAATATTGAAAGTAAGGGTGGTACTTCTAGCGATAAATGGACAACCAATTGAAAGCTGTTTACTTGAATTAGTAGAACCTTTAGACGTACCATCTCCTATCGATAGCATTTTGAAGCAAAATAATCGCCTTTATCACTACTGTATTGAGGTTCCCTCTCTAGAAGACGCGCTGAAAAAAGCTAGAGAAAATCATGCTGTTATTGCCCAAAAGCCTACACCTTCAGCACTTTTTAATGGACGTCGAATAGCTTTTGTATGGACACCCACTCGCTATCTTATAGAATTTCTAGAAAAGTAATTTATTCTTCTTTTGACAATCCCGATTCTTTTCTTTCTTAATCAAAATGGAAGCATTTTTTCTCTCAATTGATTAAGAATAAATTACAGGATGATTAAGAAGTCTTTGGTTTATCTAATTGGCTTCTCTATAGATGGTTTACTATTTTACCTTAATTTCATATTTATTCAAGGTTTTTTTTATATCACCAATTGTTTTAATCTCCGTAACGTCATCATCAGAGAGAATGATGTCAAAAACCTGTTCTAACTCTGAAATTAACGCGAGATGAGTCATTGAATCCCACTCTTCAAGATTATCTCTAGAAACATTGTCATTAATTTGCTCATTCTCTAATAAAAGTATCTTAGAAATTACATCTTCAAATATAACTTGCACATCAGCCATCATTCTTCAACTACATGAATGTAATTAGGATATACTACATTAAAATCAGTTGAGTGGAGTATCCAATGTGTTTCTCCACCATTCAGTTCTTGCGCTAAGTGAAAACCATGATTAAGGTAGAAATCATTTACTAATGAGTTTTTTTTCGTTGGAACATACTTAGCTTCTATCTTTTCCACACTATAATATTTAGCATCTTTAATTATCTTATTTAGAAATGTTGTTTCAATTTTTCTACCAATCACCCTGCAGCTCAAGAGGAAGCTATCAATAACCCAATATTCTGGAGATTTTACTTCAATAATAGCAATACCAACTATTCCTTCATCACCAAATTTGTCTTGTGCTTGTAGAGTATAAAGACGAAATTTATCTGGATCATCATGCATTTGTTGAACTTCAGTCTCAGTGTAACGTTTAGTAGTCAAATTAAATTGGTTAGTCCGGTTTAAAAGACTAGCAACTCGTGGGAGTACAAATTTATCTGTATTCTTTATTTTTACAACAATTTCCAAGGATTTAATGAATTCTTCAAGTGTTTGAACATGTTCTTCAAGATCGTGTCTTTTTCGCTTTGCATAATACATTTCACTACGTTGAAGATCTTCAGCCGTAAGCGATAATGTATCGAAATCATTCATTCCCTCTAATGTTTTACGAAATAAAGCGGGACTAGAAGGCATATCCATGACGAGAACATCTGGAAGAGATGATTGCACACGTGCACGTTCTACAGGATTATCATCAATGAATACAATGCTATCTAAACCTATGTTTATCTCCTTAGCTAATTCAATAAGGTTTTGAACCTTATCATTCCAATTTATACGATGAGCTGCAAGGTTATTTTCTCTTATTTGCATGTAGGGATGTTTCTGGAAGACTTCTAAAGCATCTTCGAGATTATTTTTGCTATTAATTGCTAAAATGACACCTCTTCTGTTTAAGCTTAAAATAGTTCTTTGAAAATCTACAAATTCATTACCAGGATAATTTATATTGAGTTTGATTCCTTTAAATCCATCCTCTCCGATAATCCCCCCCCAAAGGGTGTTATCTAAATCAAGGACAATGCATTTCCGATTTTTTGATCTCAATGCTTTTATATATCCCATTAAACGATAAGAGATACGTGATAAGAACGATTCATTAAAAAGTATTGAACCGCGATAATTCATTGGATGATTCAAATAGTTATCTTTACCATAGATACTTGCGACTTCATTTAGATCAAAGATGAAAACTTGGTTATTCTGACGAAAGGACTCTTCAAGCTTTAAGTTCAATAATTGATAGAATCTCTTAAACCCAATGTTTTGTTTATTATCCAGAATACCAAAAGGAGAAAACGTTGGAATGATGAAATTGCTGAAAATGACTAAGGCTTCACTCTGTTGAATTATTGAAGTTATTGGTTGCTTGATCACATGAATGATCCGATCCAATTCTGATTCTATATGTTCTTTATTCATTTGAGTATAGTTAACTCTAAAAATATCTTCTACTAAGGATTCTACTCTAATAAAAAAGAGTACTACATCTGGTTGAGACTTGTAAAGACCACTCTTTTTATTAAGAACCTCGTCATGATAACGATTAAATGGTGCAACATAAATCTTTGGTAAAAGCCCGTTTAAACGACAATCTATATCAAGATAAATAGCTAACGGATCAATTGTGAACGAACTCATCAAGGTAAGGCTAATACGCTCTTCAGAGGGAATTTTAACATTAGAAAAATCTAATCTTTCAATCCTCTTGTAAACATTCCAATAATTTCTGTGACTTGGTTCCTTACGAACTAGTTCAAGTATCTCGTCTTGTTTACGAAGTACATCGATGTTCGACGAACTCATTACAAATCTCTCTCTGTAATTCACCTTTCAATCGATCTAATCCCTCTAGTGTGTCATTTTGAGAAGTTTTTAAGAATGCCAATGCCCAAGCCATAGCTAGGGCACTGGAGTGTGTGATACTGACTTGAACAACAAGATTCTCAAAGTTTTTTTGTGATTTATTTTCCAATTGAGGGATTTTATCATTTTTTTCTAGCCAAACAGTGGGTCTTCCTTTTTCATCATGATGAATGGAAATTTGAAATAAAGAAAGGGGGAAAAATTTTCCCACTGCTTTGAATACTGCTTCTTTTGCTGCAAAAATTCCAGCAAAATGGGGATAAGGGTCAGAATGATCAGTACAATATCTGAATTCATATTCATTAAATACTCGGTCATAGAAACGTGAATGTCTTGACAGTGGGTACTCCCTAAAACGTTTTATGTCTGTTATATCTATTCCTATAGACCAATGTGACATCTTAAACCAGTCATTTAACTTAAATTCTTCTTATGTAATCAAAAAATGTGAAATTATCAATATCTCCTGTTAGTAGACAGCAGACAGGAGCAGAGTCTTTCCACTGATGATGCTTAGACCAGTAGTTTATTGCCTCTGAAATTGTTGGAATCCAAGCATCAATCTTGTTTGCATGAATGAGTAACCTTCTCAAACTTTGAATATATTGATTTTGTCCAATTCTTATTGGATGAAGATCATACATAATAAGTCCATTAACCTTTCTAGCTTTTTCTAAATGGTAAATCAGTATTTTCGCCATTTTTTCTGATGAGAGGTTATAATTATCAATCATACGGTCATCAGACCATTCACATAAAGGAATACAAGTGTAGGATGATTCTTTTCCATCCTTTAACCGAATCTTAAAGAATTTGTGCCCATTCCTATAATCACGATGAAAACCTATTCCTGCATCCCATTTAAAACCAAATTTGTTTATTAATTCCTTGGTCGTCTCTGAATATAGGTTATATGGTGCTCTAAAACCTTGGAAGGGAATTCTTAATTCCTTAAAAACTTGGATAGATTTTTTGATTTCTAAGAATTGGTGTTTAGTAGAAAGAAAAGGATATCGCACATGTTTATATCCATGAATAGCAATTTCATGGTGAGATGATTTCAACCATTTGACTAGTATAGGATTAGATTGAGCTGTTGATGCTGTAAGAGGAAATGTAAATTTGGAATCGTATTCCTCAAGAACTTCACAAATTCTCTGTAATAATATGGAAAATGGTGTCATATGGAATTTAAACATTTTAACAGCTTGTAAGAAAATTCTATTACCACGTCTAGTCCGTAAATGTCTTGTCCAGGATGTCAAACGATTTAAATTTACCATATGTTTCCCAATTACTACTTATTGAATTGCTTAAGAGGAATTCTAGAAAGTATCCGAGTTCTCTCTAAGATTTTAGAAGGGAAAAAAAATGAATTAACTCTTCCTGTATTTCTGTTCTCAACTTAATGATATCATTGATTTCAATAGGTTCTGAATGTTTTATTGTAACATTCAATTGTACTACATTACCAACTGCTTGAATATTTTCGGATTTCACTGTAAATTCTGTATCAAGACCTTTTATAGTCAAACTAATAGTTGGAGAAGGAATTTGAATTCTAACATTACGAATAACGCCAATCATACGGGCATTTGCATCAATAACCGCTTTACCGACAAGTTTTCCTGGAAACATTAGCTCAAATAACTCTAAATCAACATCCATGGGTTGTTTTGTCATCGTTGACACCATTTATTGTTGGTGATAACATTAAACTATCAAATAATTGTATTACATTAAACAAATAAAATCTTGTAAAAGAGTGCCGTTTGCGACGCAAGCAAGCCATCTTAATATTAACGACCATTTTTCTACTAGAAATTTAACAACCTACTATAGATTTTCCAAGGTGAACAAGATAAATGCCTGTTTTCATCGATAGAATCATAAACGACCTCAGAAATCGCTATAATACAGCTGTTACATCAATTAATAAAGAAATGGTACTTCTATATACCTCACTCGTATTAATTTTCATTTTAGCTTATCTTGTTAGAATTTTTGCGGTTCTTCATGAACCAGCATATGAAATTATTCTTACTGCAAACGATCCATACTCACAACTACGTGCTGCAATGTACATAGAAGAAAATGGTCTAGCAGCATTTCTTAGCTGGGTAGATCCCCAAACTTGGTACCCTGAAGGCCGTTTCTGGGGAAAAAACCAATACATTGGTACGCCCCTTTCTGCAGTCCTAATACATCAACTAACCAGTTTTTTGGGACTTGATATTTCATTAATGGTAATCTGTTATTATCAACCTGCTCTGATGGGAGCCCTAACCTGTGTAGCAATGTATTTTTTAGGAAAAGAACTAGGAAACAAAAAAATTGGCATTCTTGCAGCTTTATTTCTGGCAATTTCGCCTGGACATCTACAACGAACCGTAGTAGGCTTTTTTGATCATGAATCACTAGGAATCCTTTTCCTTATACTTACTTTGTATTTTTATGCACGATCTCTTCGAACAGGATCCCTTAGTTCAACGATGCTTGCGGGTATATGCTTAGGTATCCTATCAGCATCATGGGGTGCCGCAACTTATGTCTTCAACTTATTAGCACTTCATGCATTTGTTATGTTACTACTTAGAAAACATTCAGATAGATTATTCCTTTCATACGGAGGATCAATTCTTCTAGGATTCTTTATTATGATATTAATCCCAAAAAATGGTGCTAAATCTCTCCTGAATACGGATAGTTTGTCAACTCTAGGTGTTCTTGGACTAGTAGCCCTAGCAGAGATTTATCGTTATGTCGACTCATTTTATAGCACAAGTAAAATTCGTGCACGTTTTAGAACACTTATTCCTTTTATTGCAGTAGCAGCAATCATAGGAGTTATTGTCTTATTTACAACCGGTGTCCTAGGAAATATGGCATCAAAATTTATTACCGTGCTTCTACCAATATATCGTGATACAACACCAATCTTGAAATCAGTTAGTGAACATCAAATAGTAACATGGTCGACATTTTTCAGAAACACAGGAGTTTTGATTTTTCTTTTACCACTGAGTATTTATTTTCTCTATCTAAAACCAACTGAAAGGAATTTCCTCCTATTATTATTTGGATTTACAGCAATATATTTTGCGGGCTCTATGGTAAGATTAGCTTTGATATTAGCTCCAGCAGTTTCATTACTAGCAGCACAAGCTATTGACCAGACCCTTCTACCTTTTGTACTTGCTTTTCAAGAACGCTTCGCATTAAGTCGTAGAAAAACTCGCTTCATCCAACCATTATCAAATGAGCAAACTGCGATAGCGTTTGTATTTATAGGGATCATTGCAATGTTCGCTCTTGTTAACGCTAGTGACCAAGCGGCCAAGTCAACACAAGCACCGTCTATCTCCACTCCAGTTTATACAGGACAACAGGTTATTCTAGGATATGACTGGCAAGAAGCCATCAGTTGGTTAGATTATAATACAGGGCCAAATGATGTTGTTGCCTCTTGGTGGGATTACGGATATTGGATTAGTGGGAATTCAAATACAACCATTTTGGTAGATAATGCGACGATTAATAAAACAAAAATAGGTAATATTGGATGTATGTTAGTACTTAATCCTAGAGACTCATTAAAAATCTCGAAAATCTACGATGTCACCTATCTCGTCCTTTTAGTCTCCGACGGGTGGTGGCAATTAGATTCTGACTTGGGGAAAGTTCCTTGGTTTATCAGAATTGGAATGGCCAACGGTAATATCGTCAAAATAGATCAAGATGACTACCTTAAGTATGATTCACGACAACAGTATATCCAGGGATATATCGACCAATTTTATGACTCTGTATTTTGGTCTTTATTCACAGGTGGTGGAGCCTCCGATGAAGAAGGAGTTTCAAGTGAAACATTTGAGCGTATCAAATCATATGCCCCTATAACAGAAAATGCTCCTGCAACAAAAGGATTCTCAGAAGAATATGCAGAATATTCGCAATACTATGAGCTTGCTTATCGGACAGCACATAAATGGATATATATCTGGCGAATCAGATGGGATAT
Organism: Candidatus Heimdallarchaeota archaeon; assembly: GCA_020353515.1. Taxonomy (GTDB): domain Archaea; phylum Asgardarchaeota; class Heimdallarchaeia; order Hodarchaeales; family Hodarchaeaceae; genus Hodarchaeum. The sequence continues at coordinate 2,722,599 of CP070695.1, read as the reverse complement.
TATCCCCCCCGCAGCCATTACTCCATAATTCTAAAAAATCTCGGTCAGAGAAGTAATGAAACTCTCTGACATGGAACTCTTTTTTAAAGATCTTTTCCCCATAAAAAGGGGAATCTTATCAAGGATTTTTGAAGTTAGCTTTTTTAGTGAAAACAATTCTGACATTAAATGAATAGTATGAAATGACAACTTCGTTGAATTCAATTCAACACCTCATCTATCTCTTAATCAATCATTCTTGGGGTTTATTTTAGCTTGGACAGAACGAAGTTAATCAGAATTTTCTTAGAGTACAATTTCAATATTGCAGCTGATGCTCTAGATCATATTCTACAGAAAGAAATCTCTGAAAAGACTCTCAGAGAAAAAATTATGAAAATCCCTCCAAATATTCCTGTATTAAATCTACCATTAATAGAAAAATATCTAGAGCCTCTTGATTCGTCTATTCAATCTGTGAATGGGAATAATGCGGTAAAAATAGGCAAATCTACCAAGCTATCCATTGAGAAGACTGATAGAGCGGTTAAAGAAGAGACAAATAAATCATTAGTGCAATCTGACGAACTTCAGATAGAACAAGACTTTACTCAGACTGTTCCTCACCCTTCTTCGCAAATAACTGTAAAACTAGACATTCCAGAAAAAGCTTCTGCTAAACCAGATTTCTCAGCTTTTCGACAATTATTTCAAAATCGCTTTGAACAGCTTTCAAGCATTTTTATGGAGAATTTTGACGATTCTGATGCGATTTTAGATAGTGAAATGCGAGAAGAAGAAATTCCTAAAGATAAAAGTGGAATCCTCATTGGGATGGTTCAAGATACCAGGGTACTGCATACCAATAAGTTTGTTATTCAATTAGAGGATCCTAAAAGTGGAATAATTACTAATTGTGTGATGGTCCAAGATAGTCCAAGTTTCCCTGAATATCGAGATATCATCCGAGATACTGTTATAGGAATATCAGGGATTTTGCCAAAAAATTTTAGAGGGGGGGATATTACTGCTTTTTGGGGAAGAGACATTATCAGACCAGGATTTTCACCTACCCAATTTAACCCTATTAAAAATCCACATAAACTTTTATTCATAGCTGATCTACATTTTGGATCAAAATACTTTTCACGTAGTGTTTTCGCAAAATTAATCAAGTTTTTAACTTTACAGGATCTGGATCCGATTTATAAAAATATTGCTAAAGAAATTAAGACAATAATTATTGTTGGAGACCTTGTGGATGGAGTAGGACGATTTTCAGACCAAAAAGAACAAATATCCTCATATTCACTTCAAGCTCAATACCAAGGCTTAGCAAAAGCATTAATGGAAATTCCATCTCATATCCAAATTTTAATTATTCCAGGAGAACATGACGCAACACAGGCAGCTCTTCCTCAACCAGCGATTGATAGACAGATTAGCCAAGCTCTTTTAACAATTCCGAATTTAACGAGTCATGGCAATCCTCTCCGGTTATCCCTAGAAAAAATGAAGTTGTTAATATTTCACGGACAAGGGAATTATGAGCTTTTCCAAAAATCTTTCCAAAAACCTAATGCAAAGCCAACATTAGCCATAAAACACCTTTTAGAGTATCGTCATCTTTATCCTGAATATGGATCATATGATCCTCTTGCTCCTTTTAAAAGAGATTATCTAGTTATAGATGAGGTACCTGACGTTATTGTGTCTGGACATCTACATCATGCATATTTCGAAGAATATAAGGGGATTAAAATAATCACATGTGGAACTTTCCAACGAGACAACCAAAAAAAAACCCAATTAGAAGGAAAGGCATCGCTTGGAATAATTCCAATTCTTGATGCAGTCTCAGGAAATGTAGAGATGATAGATCTTAAGATTCTTTAAAATAGGGAAAAAAAGGCTCATTTCATAATAATTATAGCGCAATCTTTCCTGAAATCATCTTATCTTCCTTTATAGTCATTTCTAATAATGATTTTGGGATACTAAACCGTATTTCTTTTGTTCGGCCATGTCTACCTCTTGATACAACTCGGGCACTAATTATCCCCAAAGCATCTAATTCGTTAATTAGATCACCAACACGCCTTTGGGTTAAGGAATCCATTCCCAGCTCTTTGCATATACGTGCATATTCTTCATAGACATCTCCAGTAGAAACTGTTTCAGTATTATCAGTAATTCTCTCTAACACATAGATGGATAGAATTACCATTTTTGATTGTAATGGTAAGGTACTAATTACCTCAGTTAAAGTATTTCTCTCTATTGCCCCTTGTGCCTTTTTAACATGTGCCTGATTTATTTTTTCAGTCCCTTCTCTCTCAGCTATCTCAGCAGAGACACGTAAAAGGTCAATCGCTCTACGAGCATCCCCATGTTCTTGAGCAGCTATCGCTGCTATCATATTGATAACACCTTCAGATAAAGTTTTGTTTTGGAATGCTAATTCAGCTCTCTCAACTAATATATCAGTAATTTCAGGAGCTTCATAGGGTTTGAAAACAAGCTCTTCTTCTGATAGTGATGATAATACTCGTGGATCCAGATATTCTTTAAATTTCAAATCGTTAGATATACCAATCAAACTCACTTTCGCACGACTTAGATCAGAATTAATTCGGGTTAAATTATAGAGAGTTTCATTTCCAGATTTTTTAATCAAACTATCTATTTCGTCAAGTACAACAATAAATAAGGATTCTCGTTGATCTAAACCTTGTTTGAACCGAGTAAAGACTTCATCTGTTGCAAGACCTGTGAAGGGTACTTCAATACCCAGTGTACTACATAAATCCGCAAAAACCCGATAATTTGTATCAACCGTATTGCAGTTCAAATAAGCAACTTCGATTCGAAGCCCATGTTGAGGTGCTTTTTTGCCTAAAATGTTTAAAACATATTTAGATACAGCTGTTTTTCCCGTTCCCGTTTTTCCAAAGCATAAAATATTGCTAGGCTTAGCCCCACGAAGAACAGATGCCAAAATATATCCTAGTTGTTTGATTTGTTCAGTACGATGGGGGAGATTTTCAGGAACAAAAGAACTGTCAAGAACATCGCGTCGTTTAAATAATTTAGGCGATTTCAGATATCCCTCGAATATCTCATCTAAAGTTACATCGGAATTATCGTATTGATTCAATAGTAAGCCTCTCACCTGACATGTTCAAATTAGTTCGTTCCAATAGCATTACCTGTATTTCCACTCGAATCATAAAAATCAACATGTTATCATGGTATTACATTGCTGTTTTTCATCCGAATAATCCCTTCCTCATTCTAAATAGTTATTTACACTTTTATTTAATGATTATTTCCCTCTTAAGACATCATCTATTGTTAAAATTCGTTCCGTTGTTTTTACATCAGGAATTTTTTCTCTCATTTTAGCTATTTTGTTTAATCTGGTGTTTAGATCAAGAAGATCATATTTTTCCTTAAACCTTTCGTCTAGAATTTCTAATTTTTTCCAGACATCCATTGGATTCTTACCTAGATATCGCCAAGAATACTTTCCCCGTCTTCTATCATCAGATTTCTTAGAAATATACGATACAAGCCAGAAATAAGGACCATGTAACATCCCCTCCCTGCATCTACAAGCTTGTTTACCACAGTTTTGCCATTTAACTATCACTGAGGCCATAACGGATTTTTCTCCAAGTATAAAAAAAATCTTACCATATGATTAATTATTTTCAATTCAAGCTCAATCTATCAAGAATACTAAAGTCATTCGTAAAAAAGTACAATTACCAGCAATTAGATGTTATTTTGTGAAGAAAAAGATTAAGCTACCTTATAAAAAATTTTTGGGCGGCCTCTTTGCCTACGTTCTTCAGAAAATCTTGCTACATATCCTTTTAAAATTAATCGCAATAAGCTATCATATAGCGTGGATCGTGCTATTCCTGTGATTGCTACTAATCTTGATCTTGTTATTGGACCTTCATTTTTTAGAATCTCCAAAACATTACGATCTAACTCATGAACTATTGCTGGTTTCTTTATTGGAGCAGGTTTTAATTCTGGAGAAGTTTGCCTTTTTTCAGATATTTTCAGAATTTGATTATTGGACATTAACATCCACCAATTACATTTCTACATCATTTATCATCTCATAACAATTTAAGATTCGAAAATATCTAGAAATTACGTTCTGAAAAGTAAATGTCTCACCACCCAAAAGAATTAGGGAGAGATAAAACAAGCCTAGATAAGTAAAAAATCTGTTCAGAGAGAGAATGCTTGTTACATCAACACTTTTGGAATCTCTTGAGCTTTCTTAGGATTAATTCGATACTCAATTGGATTTACTCCTTCCTGACGTTCGACTAATCCAGCATCTACTAGACGATTTAAGTTTGTTTGAATTGTTGAGATTCCTACTTCCTCTTTCATATAATGTTGATATAATTCTTGGATCTCCCGAGCAGTAAGATAATTAGGATTAGCTCTGTTCCTAACGATGTTAAGAATTCTTTCTTTTTTAGTTTTCAAATCAGTGAGTGAAAGAACAGCCAATCTATCAATGTTTGCTTCTGAATATTCCTCATGAATTTCATTTTCCATCAAGAGGGACTCTAATAAATAATCGACTTGTTTCTGTTGATCCCTAGTTAGTTGTAAATACCCCTCAATAAGTGTGTGTAAAGGACCCAACCTAATTTTTCTATCAAAGGATATTGTAAATTTGTCATTATTCGCAGTAACTTTAGATCCTGTTTCACGCATAGTAAAAACCTTGCTTTTTAATTAAATAAATTGAATAATAGTGAAGTTTATTTTTTGATATTTGGCCTTTCACATGTAACCTTGTTACCTTCACTCTAATAAAGTTTGATCTATACCTCTATAATATCTATAACTATCACAATTGACTTTGTCGAATTTTTTCTTTAACATGTAAATAACTTTTCTCATGATAAACTTTGATTTATCAGAAAGTGTGAATAAGAAATTCCTACTTAATTTTTATCAAATACCGTTAATTGAACTATAATCGGTTAATGTAATATTAAACTACTTTCTTTCAACATTTAATGCACTTTAGTAAGAACATTTTTCATATTAGATCATTATCTATGTGAAATCCAACAAGATAATTTCCTAAATTTTCAAACATAAGTTCCAATGGAAATACAGGGGTGAGAATAGCTACTGTGAATTAATATTTTTTTAATCAACATGTTTATGAATCTTGCTAAAAGAGCGAATATCAATATTAAAATTCATTAACACCTATTATATAACGGATAGTTCATTTATCAGGGAAAATACAACACTTAACACCATTTTAACCTACACTTCCTGTGAAAGGATGTGAGACTTATTTCAATGTGAGTAAAAAGCTCATTGATTAATCTCAGCATTAGGACCTAAGTGTGTGAATCTATCATCTCTTTTAACGATATTAGATTTGTAAATGGATATTTTTTATAAATACTTATTCATGGTGTTTTTGTTATCTTTAACATTGATGATATACTGAAAGTCTTAAATATGGCCATTTGTAAGGTTAAGTAACAGTGATATAAAGATACTAGTGATAAGATATGACACAATATCTTCAGAATTCTCTATCATCAAAAAAGGAAAAAGATGATTTTGATTTAAAACATTCAAGTATACCAGAGAATGAATTAACTAATGAGACAGATCGAATTGTTTTGAGTGTCTTGTCAGAAATTCAACCCACTACACGAACGGAGTTATGTAAAAAAACAGGAATTCCTAGAACAACTATTTATGATGCGTTAAACAGATTGATATTAAAAAAAGTTGTAATAAAATTTTCAACACCTAGGAGAACAAAAGGAAGACCCAAAGTTTTTTATCGAATAGCGTAATGTTTTTCATCATTAGTTACCATTTAATTGCCGTTAATCTTTCTTTTTTACAAACAACTTTTGTGCTTCTTGGGATTTAATGTAATTTGTGGAATAAAGTCGGAACCCCTTACCCGTTGATTTCCGATGGAACATGTGGAACTAGATAATCTAAAAAAATTATTGGTTTATAAAGGAAATAAATACGACAAAAAAAGGTTAATTCCTTAAAAAGTAGATCTTATTCTCTATTTGAGAAAAAGAAAAGAATTTTTTCTAAGATTTTTGTGACTTTTTTGTTTAAACCAATTATTATTTATGTTATGAGAATATATAATATCATATGGTAAGATATAAAATTATTATTAAAAGAGAATCTCCAGTAGAAGGAAAGGTAGGGGTGGGAATGAAACATGATATGAAGCTTCTTACCAGGTCATTAAGTAATGCATTTCTTACCATATGGTTTTCGTAAATGAATTAACATTCTGATCATTTTAATATTCTAGGTGAAACCATTAGTGTTGAATATTGCTCATCGTGGAGGGGCAGGTTTAGGTCCCGAAAACACAATTACTTGCTTTAAACAGGGTTTAATTTTTGCTGACATGATAGAATTTGATATCCAACCAACAAAGGACTCTCAGCTTGTGGTCTACCATGATCGTCATGGGATAGAGAGAACAACGAATGGAAAAGGAAGGATACCAGATTTAACATTTGAATATTTAAGATCATTAGATGCGGGGAGCTGGTTTGACCAAAAGTACCAAGGAGAAAGAATCCCCACATTTCCAGAAGTATTAGAGGAAACCTCATCCACGAATATTCACTATAACATCGAATTGAAGTATTACGATCCTGGCACGAATTGGTTTGAGAATGAGATAATCAGCATCATTAAGAAACATAAGATAGAAGATAGAACTGTGATAACAGCTAGATATGAAGAAAATATTAGCAGGTTACAGGAAATTGATCCTGAAATAGATTATGCCCTGTTACAAAAAGAACGGAGTCCTACTGAATACTTCAAAATAATATCAAGGTTAAAACTGAAAACTGCTCAAATACGTCCCTCTGCACTTGAAACATCCTTTTTAAACAAATGTCATGATAATGACATTAGAGTATTTTATTTTTATGCTGATGAGCCAGATGAAATGAAACGAGTATTGAACTTAGGTGTAGATGGATTACTGACCAATTATCCTGATCGTTTACGGCACGTTCTCAACCAGGAGATCTAAGATTTTCATATTCTAGAATAAATGAATGATGTAAGGACGTAATAATTCTTCGCATTTTACCCAAATATCGCTGAGAATTTCTGGTTCATGAACTTGAGAAGCCAAACGTCCTTCCGCATCTGTTTCTATAATTGAAAGCATTTTTTCGTGTAACTGATAGACTTTTTTAACCGATTTTCCCCGTCGTGCGATGAGAACCAGCATAACGAATTTTCCGTAAAGAGTTCGGATTTCATGGGTGTCAAGTTCGATATTATGCAATTTTTCAGCCTGTATCCAAGGATAATGACTTTTTATCTGATGAAGAAGTGTTGTTGAAATTTCGCTGAAAGCAACAGCTTTTTCTGGTGTTATGTCGCCTGCTAGCGCAGAATAAATACGAGAATAGAGAATTATTCTATCTATACGTCGATAAACAAACCATGCTTGAACTCCAGCTTTCTCTATCCCGATATTCACAAATAATCCCAATATACTTTCAGTGGAAAACGAAGATTTAATTTCTACCAAGGAGCCCTGAGAATCTTCATAAGGGCTCTGGGAACTTCATGATAACTTCTAACGACCACATAGCGCCCACCACCAAGGCGAGCTAAGTCTTTACAGACACGTTCTCCCCATTTTTTACCTCCTGGTAAATTCAGCACGTGTAATTTCTCAAACTTCTTGCAAAGGTAGCGTGGGTCATCTCCCTTATTATAAGCGCCATCTGTTAACAAAATTGCCCATTTAAATCGTGTTTTTAGCCCCTTCAATTGTAATGCCCCTTCTCTTAGGGCATCTTCAATGTTGGTGTATCCTACTGCTTCTAAATCGAGTATTCTATCCATGATATCTTGGATAGTGAGCTCATCTTTGATTCCTTTGATCAAAAATGCCTTAGTATTGAATGCAATGACTCCAAATTTATCGTGTCGCATTGAATAGGCCATTACCGCGGCAGATAACGCCGCGTTAATATTCCGTTCCCCCATCATCGAACCACTAGCATCTAGGATGAGTACCCCATTTTTTTTCCGTTCTCGTCTCTCGATCCCAATGATATCACTTCTCTTCAAGGTTGGAATACCTGTCGGATACCTCTCTAATAACTGGTCCATCGTCGCGTCTAAATCAAAATCACTTTCAGGTTGGTATTCTCCTCGGACAGGTAAATCTCCTCGTAATCCTTCGGAAGCAATTCTGAGAGATAATTTCAAGATTGATGTACGAGTTAAACGTTTCAGGATTGCTCTCCGTTTGATATCAAGGACACCTCTCATAACAAAATAAAGCCGAGGTGTATAAACCCCCCCAGATCCAGCCACTCGACCTAAAGAAACTATTCTATCAGTATTTAATGTGTTGGAAACAGCATATTTGTTAATTTTAGCTAAAGACATTAAGGCAGGAAGATTCTCATGTTCAATCGCTGATTCAGTTAACCGCTCTATGCTTGCTAAGTCTAATTTATCCAGCTTTGGAAGTGTATCTCCTGCAGCAATAGCTGCTTCTGCGAGATCTTCCAGTTTCAATCTGCCGAACAGACGAATGTTCTTGTTGTACTCCCGAGCAAACTCTCGGGATTTATCTATAAAAAACGGTCTTCGTCCCCTGAAAGAATGGCTTCAACAATTTCATGTATGACATCTTCGATTGGTCTTTCGACTCCATCTTCCAGTTCAATTTTAGTGGCAAGAGTCATTATAGACATTTCAGAAACTGTTTCTAGATTTAAGCTTTTTACAAGGTGTAAAATTTTCGCAAGATCAATTGCTCCACGAATTGATGACCCACGACGAATATCGGGATGTTTGCGTGTTGCTCTTGTAATTTTTGTAGCAGTCTCAGAAATCAACCGATCTTCTGGTCCAATATCCGCTTTCTGCTCAACAATATCGACCTCCTCCTCGAATCCTTGATGTTCTAGTTTAATCCAGACGAATCGATCTTTAAGTGCTTCTGAAAGGACTGTGGTACCAATATATGACTCTGGATTCTGTGTTGCAACAACGAGAAAACCATCTGCAGCTTTAATAACCCCAAGTTTGGGTAAAATAAGTAATCCTTCATCCATAGAAGGCAGTAAAACGTTTTGAGTTCCCTCTATTAATCGATTAGCTTCATTAATGAATAATATCGATCCATTTTTCATTGCTAACGTCAATGGACCTGGAACAAAAGCATCCCAAATCCAACCTTTTTCTACTACTAAAGGAGGTTCAAAATGACCAACTAATTTGCTTTCAGTATAGCGTTCATCACCATCAATCCGTATAAACCCCTGGTCGAAGTATGCGGCAACGGCATGAGCTAGTGTTGTTTTTCCGACACCCACTGGTCCTTCAATGATGATATGCTTACTGGCCTGCTTTCCCAGGATGAGTTTACGAAGTGACGCGTCTCGTCCCACGACACCAAATTTTTCTTGAATTTCTGCTATTGCATTTTCAATGTCCACTAATTGTCACCTAGGTATTATTGAAAAGTACTTTGGCATCCTAATAAGGGTCTTTAATCCAAATAGATGTTCTAGTATTTCCAAATTGTTTTCTGGATGAGAGTGGGTATACTTGTGAGCTATTTTAGTAACCCTGCAAAGGTACGCCTACTCTGCTTTTAACTTAATTATTTTGTGATACAATTACCGATATCTTGAAAATTACTAGAATCATCTCTGAAGTGATCAAATAAAAAAGAAAAAAATAGGGATAATAAGGGAATTGAAAAAAGTTCTGCTTCAATCCACTCATTCTTTGTTTGTGAAGAAAGCCCCAACAATGAATGCCACCCACCCATGTTAGAGGGAGAAATAGAAATGGCAAGATGTCCTTAAGTTTGATAATGATACTGTGAGGAACGCCGAGGGTGGGACTTCCAATCAGAGAACTCACTTCTGTGATGTTTGAACCCACGCGTGCAAAGCACACTAGATATCTCGGATGATGAAATAGTAACTCGAGTCTAGCGCCTTAATCCGAGCTTGGCTACCTCGGCTTTCATACAACCAATAATCATGCGGGGGGTGGGATTTGAACCCACGAACGCCTATGCGACTAGGACCTGAACCTAGCTCCTTTGACCTGGCTGGGAGACCCCCGCAATTCGCTACAATAATATGTTGCTTACTTTTTTTTTCTAGGTGTTTTAAAGGAAGATGAATGATTCATCTTTTGATTTTATTCTAATGAATCATTTTTATTACCCTGACCTAATTATTAAATGATGAACATCGATGTTTTTAAGTGATTTTGCTAATCTGAGGAAGATTTAATAAATATGATTATAATTTTTCTCTTGTAGTTAAAGAAATACGAGAAATGGCCCTAATGAGTGGAAAATCAGGCAAAGTAACAAAAGCTATGGCACAGTATTATCGTATTAAGAAGGATCATGAAGACACTATTGTGTTTTTCCAGTTAGGGGATTTTTACGAAACATTTAATGATGATGCAAAAATAGCCTCTAAAGCACTCGATATTACCCTGACCTCAAGAGGAATGGGAGCAGGTGGAGAGAGAATTCCTCTAGCAGGGGTTCCTGTCAAAGCAATAGATACGTACTTAAAAAAAATGATAGATCAGGGTTATAAAGTCGCGATTGTAGACCAATTAGAAGATGCTAAGGATGTTCCGTCAGGGAAAATTGTAAAAAGAGGAGTTACACGCGTTGTAACACCAGGAACAGTTTTTGAAACATCGATACTAGATAAAGACACAAACAATTTTCTTTTAAGTTTCACGGTTAATGAAAAAAAGCAAACGATAGGTTTATCGTTTATTGATATCTCCACTGGAGAGTTTTTAGTAACAGAATTTAATGAAAATGTTGTTGATAATTTTCAGGACGAATTCTCTCGTTTTAATCCTCGAGAAGTGATTTTTCCTGATATTCAACAAAAAGGAAAACTCCAAAATACTATAGAAAAAATGATAACCTCCACCTCCCAGACTGTAGTGTACCCTGTAAATGAAACTCTTTTCAATTTTGATACGGCAGCTCAAACCTTACTGAATCATTTTGAAGTTCGATCCCTGGCAGGTTATGGTTGTGATTCTATGGTTGAGGGAATACAAGCCGCTGGGGCAATCATTTCCTATCTAAAAATGCTTAAAAAAGATTATCCAAGTAATATATCGTTTTTACGAACTCTAGATAATCGAAATCATTTAATACTCGATTCTAATACTCAAAGAAATCTTGAAATTAATAGTAATGCTTTTGATGGAAAGATCGAAGGCAGTTTATTATCCATTTTTACTGATATCAATACTAGTATGGGTGCTAGATTAATTCGAAGGTGGTTATTGCAACCTTTACGCGATCCTAACGAAATTAATGCCCGATTGAATGCAATAGAAGATTTTCAACAGGATTTAGCCCTGATAGAAGAAATTAGTGACTTACTTTCCAATGTTGCTGATTTTCAAAGGCTAGTTGCTAAAATAAAGTATCGTTCAGTAAATGCAAGAGATTTAATCTCTCTAAGAAATTCATTAAATTTTTGTTTAGAAATCTTAGCTTTTTTCAAAAAAAGTGAGTTAACTAGTCCTATCTGCAAAAAAATCTTAAATTTTGACGTTTCAGATCTTAAACATGTTATCAGTTTGATAGATAGCGGAATACATGAATCTCCACCAGTATCAATCCGAGATGGGGAAATCATTAAACCAAGTTATAATGATGATTTACTCCAGTTGCTTGAATTAAAGAAAAATCAAGATTCAATATTGAATGAAATTGAACAGCGGGAGCAAGAGAGGACATCATTCAACATTAAATTAGGATATAATTCAATTCATGGATATTACATCGAAGTTACAAAGGCTCAGCTACGTGACGCAGGTGAAGAGGCTGTTCCACATGAATATGTAAGACGACAAACATTGGTCAATGCAGAACGCTTTATTACCCCTGAACTAAAGAATATCGAAGAAAAAATCCTGAATGCTGATGAGAAAATTAAGGAGCTAGAATATCAACTATTTTGTGAAATTCGTGAAAAAATCTCTCAGAAAGTAGGGATTATTCGTAGCTATTCCGAATTAATCGCTGAATTAGATGTATTGGTTTGTTTTACCTTTACAGCAATGAAAAATGACTTCTGTAAACCTCAATTCATTAATGAACCAATCATTTCTATCATTGATGGTCGTCATCCTGTCGTAGAAAAACTGCAGAAAGAGACAGGATTCGTTCCTAACAGTATTTCCTTAAAGAATGGAGATCTTCATATCATAACTGGTCCCAACATGTCAGGAAAATCAGTTTTTATCAGACAAGCAGCTCTCATTGTGTTAATGGCTCAAACTGGGTCATGGGTGCCTGCAAAAAATTGTCAGCTAGGTATAACAGATAAAATTTTCACCCGTGTCGGTGCGTTCGATAGACTCGCGTTCGGACAATCGACTTTTATGCTTGAAATGCTTGAGACTGCTCATATACTTCACAATTCTACTCCAAATTCTTTGATAATTCTAGACGAAGTAGGACGTGGAACTAGTACTTTTGATGGTTTATCCTTAGCATGGGCTATCGCAGAGTATATTGCAAAAGAGAAGAAGAGTAAGACACTTTTTGCCACACATTATCACCAATTGAGCGAATTAGAAAATCAATATTCAGTTGTTAAAAATTATCACCAAACAGCTAAAGTGCGAAATGGGAAGCTAGTGTTACTTTACAAAATTAAAGAGGGGTCAACTGACCATTCATTTGGGATTAGCGTAGCTAAAATGGCTGGAATTCCCAAACAAGTCATCCTTCAAGCTCAAAAGAAATTATTGGAGCTGGAAGCAACATCTGACTCTCCAACAACACCTCAACATAAAGAAAAAATAGGGACTCAGCCTAGACAATTGTCTCTAGCTGAGGCTCTCTCAAAAAACGTTGATCAACAACGATTTGAAGAAGAGGTGAAAAATCTAAAATTTGAGATTCTAGCATTCTTAAAAAATTACACAGATATTGATATCAATTATAAAACACCAATAGAAGCACTCCAGCAGTTAGATGATATTGTCAACGATATGCGAGAATTAGAGAAGAAAATAGAGGAGAAATGATGGTGTCCAAAATTCAGATGTTGGATCCAGTTTGTGTCTCCAAAATCGCTGCTGGTGAGGTTATTGAGCGTCCTGCGAGTGTTGTCAAGGAATTAATCGAAAATGCAATAGATGCCTCTGCTACTGATATTAGAATTGAAATTAAGAACGGTGGGAAGGATTTAATAGAGATAATAGACAATGGGACAGGAATCCTTCCAGAAGATATTCCCTTGACTATAAAACGGCATGCTACAAGTAAAATTAGCTCCGAAAAGGATTTGGAATCGATTTCTACCATGGGTTTTCGGGGAGAAGCATTATATTCAATAGCGTCAGTCTCTAGATTCTCCATTGTTAGTAGAACAGCTGAAAATGAGCTAGCTACCCGTATTTCCGTTGAAAATGACATGGATCAACCTCAGATTTCAGAGGAAGTAATGGCTTCTCCAGGAACTCGTGTCCGAGTTCAAGATCTATTTTTTAATTTCATCGTGCGGCGAAAATTCCTGAAAAAAGCCTCTATTGAGCAATCTTATATCTATGAAACGGTTACACAATATGCTATAGGTCATCCTATTATTTCCTTTACATATGTCATTGATGGAAAAATTGAATTTCAAACTGTAAAGAGTGATAATCATCTTTCTGCGATCAAAGAAACCCTTGGTCAAGATTTAGCTGGATCCCTTATAGACATTGGGATTATACAACGTAAAGACATATTAATTCATGGATATCTTAGTAAGCAAGGCCAACATAGACGAAATAGGAAGTATCAATATTTTTACATTAATGGACGTCGTATATTCTCCAAGATTCTACAAACAGCCTTAGAAGAGGGATATGGGTCTTACCTAATGAAGCGAGAGTTTCCTGCGGGATTTTTATTCCTTGAACTTGATCCTATATTTTTCGATGTAAACATTCATCCTCAAAAACGAGAAGTCCTTTTCTATAACGAAAAAGATCTGACTACAGCTATAACTTCAACTGTAAATCATTGCCTCAAAACAAAAGCTGTTGTCCCTCATCTGACATCCCACGTTAAAAGAAAAAGACAATCAAATTTAATTTTTGAAAAATCAGACATGAAAAAAACTATTAAACAACAGGTAATAAATTTACAACCTGAAGTCAAACCCCTAGAATTATCAAATCATCTCCAGGACCAATTTGAGGTCATTAACGAAAGACCAGAGATGATTAGTTTTCTTGGATCTAATCTAATATATCGAGGTCCTCTTGGAAAAGAATTCCTCCTTCTCGAGGATACATCAAACCACGATCTTATTGTTCTTGATTTTCATGCAGCACATGAACGAGTAAATCTGGAAAAGTTAACAAAAATGTACAAAACAAGGAAAGTGAGTTCACAAACTTTTCTCAAACCTTTCAGATTTTCTATTACTCCAGAACAAAAGATTCTTTTGATGGACTCACTTCCTTATCTAAGTGCTATGGGATTTGATTTTAGGAGTCCTAAAGGGAAAAAACAAGAGATTGAGGTTTACGCTATTCCAAGTATTCTTATAAAATCCGATTTGAAAGATTTCTTGGTATCATTAATTGATTCTCTCCCGAAAACGGCTATTGAAGAGCAAATCAAAACGATCTTAAACTTAATAGCCTGTCATGGATCCTATCGTGCGGGAGACACGTTATCATTTCAACAAACAAAGAATCTTCTTCAAGAACTTCTTCAAGCTGAGGATTCTAGTGTTTGTGCTCACGGCCGCCCTATCTATTTCAAATTATCCTATCATGAATTTTTAAAACAAGTGCGTAGGATTTGAAGACCGTTTAGTAACCAATCAGATGTCACACAAGAATCCTGCAGAACTGATTTTATGTTCTCTTTGGGAAATAAAACGATCTTGATCAAAAAACGTTACACGAATTTGATTAGGATCTGGTGATTTTTCAAACAAGAAATGCCAATCTAAGTAGTAGAGAGTGAGATTTTGAAGGAATGGATGAATTGCGTTATCAAAGCTACGTGCTTGATTAGTAAGAATAACAGGAAATTTTACTTTTCTTGAAATTGCTTTAATTTGAGCTAAAATATACGAATTGAGATGAAGATTGGTCTTATTTTCAAGATTCGTGTGTCTAAATACATCATCAAGCAATAGAATTGTGTCTTGGGAAAGCTGAATACTAAGATCATCAAGTAACAACGCTTCTTCTTCAATTGTTTTCGGTTGAAAAACAATTATATTTTGTAATAAATGTTTTATCGGCTTAAGTCGTACAATTGGGAAATTTCCACTGGTATCAATTAAATAAATCGGATTAGATCCTTCCTTTAAACTTTTATAGATAATCTGAAGTAGAAAAGCTGTTTTATATGTTCCAGGAAGACCATATAGCTGAACAGCGATATTCTGACCTTGGAGAAGAGAAAGTAATGGATTATCCATTGTTTGGGCTTCTATCCTTTGATATTAATCATTAAAAGATCTATATTATACTCATGTGAAAAAGGGATCTATAAATCATTTCACTGAAATTTGGGTTGGATTTGCCAGTAAACTATCGAATTGCCGTTCAAACAGATGATATGCGATATTATCACAAGCTATCAAAAATTTTCGAAGGCTCCCCTCTCAAAGTAAAATTTTATGCACAAAATCAGCCAATTCCTACTCAAAAGTTCGATTTAATCAT
The DNA here is from genome assembly GCA_020353515.1 of Candidatus Heimdallarchaeota archaeon. Lineage (GTDB taxonomy): Archaea > Asgardarchaeota > Heimdallarchaeia > Hodarchaeales > Hodarchaeaceae > Hodarchaeum. The sequence goes on along the minus strand of CP070695.1, from coordinate 2,706,834 downwards.
TTCACCTAGCGAAACGATGAATCACATAGATGATTCTCAATTTTTCTACCTTCCTTTCGATCAGATTCACCCATCTCTTGTTATAAAAATTATTGGGATTATTGCCCGAAAGAAAGAACCAAAATTTAAATTATTAATTGTAGGTGTTGACCCTGGTAAACAGATAGGATTAGCAGCCATTTGTGATGGAATGACTTTAGCTGCGGAAACTAGTAGATTAATCCAATTGGCTAGAAAGATAGAAGAGTATATAGTTCTCTTTCCCAGTGAAAGAGTAGTTATTCGCGTCGGAGACCAACCCACTTCTATATCAAATGTTGTCTTTAATAAGCTTTTTACCGTTTTTGGAAATATTAACAACATTAAACTTGAGATAGTGCAAGAAGCTTATTCAAGTCTTAGAAAAATAGCACCAACTACCCCATTTGGTTCAGATGAAACAGCTGCAATTACTATTGCTCATAGGCCAGGAAAATTGAAAAATCACCTGGTAAGAAATTCAATACCTCAAGGTCGAATTAAGGAAATTCAAAAATGGAGTCGTAATCTTTCAAATAATCGAATTACTTTAGATGCAGAATTAGCACAAACCGTTGCATCAGGTGAAATTTCCCTAGAAGAAGCAATAAAGCTAAAAGAAAGTCAATTAGAGGCCAAAAAGAATGAATAAAGAACGGGGACTTTTTGTTGGTAGATTTAATCCTTTTCACAAAGGCCATCTAAAAGCTGTTCAGGATATTTTGGAACAAGAAGATGAAATAATCATTGCTATCGGAAGCACTCAACAATCTCACACAGTTTCAGATCCGTTTACCGCTGGAGAGAGGGTGTTGATGATTCGGGCAGCAATGAAAGAATTAGATATTCCTCTAGAGCGGGTATATATTGTTACCATTCCCGATATACATCGCAATTCTGTGTGGGTGAGTCACCTACGCAGCTATTGCCCTCCTTTCAGACGAATTTATACAAATAATAGTCTAACACGGCGATTATTTATGGAGGCAGGTATGGAAGTACGATCTACTGGCCCTTTTAACCGTGTTGATTTTAAGGGCGCTCAAATTAGAAAACATATGGCTGAAGGGACTAAATGGAGTCATATGGTGCCCAAAGCAGTATGGAATATCATTGAATCGATTGATGGATTAAATCGATTGCAAGATATTTTACATGAAACTGATTAAAATCGCTCCCTGTCTCACAGGATGTCTATATATGCCATCAACAAATCCTTTTCGCTCTATAATCCCTATTCCCCGAGCTAATAAGCTCTTTTTGATGGCAAAAAACAATGTAATGAAAACATCAATTAGAGGGACATCTGAAAGCGTACCATTATTACGAAGAATTCGAAGAAAAGAAGCAACACGAATTGAACTGCTTTCTAAAGAACTACGAAGCCGCTTATTCCGAATAGTTGAAGAATTTCCACGTTTAGAAGCAGAATTTATTACTAGCTTTTATGTAGAAATATTAGATATTAGTTTCAATCTTGATAAGATTCGAAAAACTTTGGGATCGTTTTCTGGGGCTGCAGATGTCATTTGGAAGATTAAACGAGAGCATCTTGGAGACGTTTGGCATGCGAATTCAGTTATAGAAGCCAAAAAATTACGAAGAGCTGCATTCGGGCGGATGAGGTCAGTAATCATTAAACTAGACAAAAGATTAGAGTTTATAGAAACTGTGAGAACTCGAATGCGTGGGATGCCAGGAATAGATTTAGACCAACCAACAATATGTATAGCAGGGTATCCTAATGTTGGAAAAAGTTCTTTAGTGAACGCAGTAACATCAGCAACACCTGAAATAGGAGCATATCCCTTTACCACGAAAGAAGTAACATTAGGTCATCTAAAGATCCCTATTTATATTTCTGCTAACTCTAAACTTCCAATTAGTCATATTCCAGCACAAATAGTAGATACTCCTGGGATTCTTGATCGGTCCTTAGAAGAACGGAATGAGATTGAATTACGAGCTATCGCGGCTTTGAAAACTTTAGCTACAGCAATTGTTTTTATTTTTGATTTTACTCAGTATGAATCTCTTATTTCCCAAAAAAACCTATTTAATCAAATTAACCAAAATTTTCAAGAAGTACCAATATTACTAATTTGTAGTAAAGCAGACTTGCTTACTGAAAGCCAAAAAATGGAACTTCAAGTCTTCTTAAAACAAAACTTTCCTAGAGATGATATTCATATCTTGTCAATGAACCAAAAGGAGGGAATTAAGAAGCTACTGTTCGATTTCTATGAAGAAAATCACTCTCAAATCCAAAAAATTATGAATATAAGAAAGATTGGAGAAGTTTAATGAAGAGATATGCAATTTGTTTAGGGTACCTACCCTCCCGGAATTATTCAGGATTCAGCCACCAATTACATGACCCTAAAAACATCTTTACGGTTGTGTTTTCAGCGTTCAAAAAAGCACGACTGATTGATCCGAAGCTAGACCAACAAATACATTATGCCAGTCGTACCGATCGTGGTGTAGGAGCACTTAGCCAAGTTATTGCATTAAACACTAAACAACCACCTATTCTTTCTGAGATAAACTCTTATCTCCCTGAATCGATTCGAGTGCTGAGTTTCACAGAGGTATCCTCAGATTTTCATCCTCGTCGAGATGCACAATTACGTACTTATTCCTATTTTTTAACTGTTGATGGGAAATTTGATCATTCTCTCGCTACTAAAATGTTAGAAATGTTTGTTGGACGTCATAATTTTCATAATTTCGCAAAAAAAGATCCTACAAAAGAAATTAATACAACTAAAGATATAAAATTGGCTAAAATTATAGTTGTAGGGGATAGTACCTACCAAATTCGATTAGCTTCGAATTCATTTCTTTGGCAACAGATCAGGAGAATTATCGGCCATTTAATCGAAGTGTCAACAGGTCTGCATGATTTGGAATACACTTACCAGCTACTAAGCCCAGAACCTGCAAAAATTAAACCTGCTGCGGCTCCTCCAGAGAACCTGATCTTAGAGGATATACAATATCAAGAGTTCAAGTTCGATTATGATCAAAAAGCTCTTCAATCTTTTATTTGCCTTTTTAAAGAGCAGTTAATAATTGCAAAAACGAAATCAGCGATGTATGATTTCATGGACACTCATTTACAGGATAGAATGGGTTAAGGTGGGTTCATGAGAGCAATAATATGCTCTTATAATACGATTTCAGAGTAGAGGGGGAGGATTCATGAATAATTGCCTCCTAGAAGAGTAGCTCTTCAAATTATTTCTATCAAGGTGTCTCATGGGAAGGAGTATAAGGGATAGGTTGCCCCAATGTATATGGAGATTAATATAATTTATCATTTCACACGGTTGTGAATGAAAAAATATGAGTGTGATTTCTAAGAATGAATGGCAATATTACAAAGGGATCCTACCTTCATTACCCGAGCGAGTAATTTCAGGATTACCTTATAGTGTGAAAATCAGTATCAAGCTAAAAAAAGGAAGAAAGTATGAAATACGGATAGAAGATGGATTATTACGTTCCCACGTGCCAACTTGAAAGATATTTTTCTTGTCCAGGCGTCAGAATATCAAGATTTATACCTAATGCCTTACATTTTAATAAAGCTACATTATTGTCAATATCATCGGGAATCTGAATAACTCTCCCACCAATATTTTTAAGCTGCTCCTTGTTTTTTAAGATATATTCAGTTGCGAGAGCTTGCAGGGCAAAGCTCGTGTCCATGATCTCAGGGCTATGTCCTTCTGCTGCTGCTAAGTTGATGAGTCGCCCTTCACCGAGGAGATTAATTTTTCTCCCATCTTCCATAGTATACTGATCGACAAATGGACGAATTTTTACTTTATTCTCAGCTAATGAGTCTAAATCAGGGATATTAATCTCAACATTAAAGTGACCTGTATTACAAGCAATTACTCCGTCCTTCATTACTTCAAAGTGTTCTTTGCGTACAACATCCTTACAACCCGTTGCAGTGATAATAATGTCAGCAATCTTTGCTGCTTCGATCATAGGCATCACTTCCATGCCTTCCATAACTGCTTGCAATGCTGCGTGAGGTTCTATTTCTGTGATGATGACCCGGCTTGCACCCATACCCTTGGCTCGCATTGCAACCCCCTTTCCACAATGGCCATATCCTGCTATTACAAACACTTTTGATGCAATCAGATCTGCTGTTGCTCTTAGAATCCCATCAATACTGGATTGACCAGTACCGTACACATTGTCAAACAAATTTTTACTAGGAGAGGAGTTGGTTGCCATTATGGGGTATAGTAGGGCTCCGTCATCTGCCATGGCTTGGAGGCGAATGATTCCTGTTGTCGTTTCTTCTGCTCCACCCCATACTCCATCGATGATATCAGTTACATCACCAATGATCTTTTGAACAATTTCTACTTCCTCATCTCTTTCCCCTCGCTTTAGTTTATGAAGAATTGAGACTAAATCGGCACCATCATCAATAGTAATATGTGGTCTAGCGTTAATGACATGGCCAATAGCTCGATAATATCCTTCGGTGTCCATAAATTTCCACGCATAAACATTGACACCTTTTGAAACAAGGGCGGCTGTTATCTCATCTTGGGATGATAAAGGATTTGAAGCACAGAGGTAAACTTCTGCTCCTCCTGCGAGCCATGCTTCGCATAATTGTGATGTCTCTTTAGTGACATGAAGACATGCTCCAATTCGTATTCCTTTAAATGGCTTATCTTCTTCAAATCGTTTTTTTATAAACTGAAGAACAGGCATTCGACTTGCAGCCCATTCCATGGTTTTTAATCCTTCATTTTTAAGGGAAAAATCTCTTATCTCGTATGTTTCACCTTTCTCTGTTTCAATCGTCAAGATAAAATCACCAAAAATCAAACATTTCTAAGATTTTTATTCAAGATTCAGAGCAAGAATTTTAGTTTAATACATATTGGCCAGATAAAGTGTTATAAACAGAATAATAATATATATATATATTCAAAAATGATTCATTTTACATTTAGTGAATATGTTGAAAAATCCAAAATCTACCGAACTGATCGAAAACATTTTACGTGCTTTAAGTACACGACGGTATTCCTCGCTGCAGGGTGTTGCAGCAGAAATTGGGCTTTCATCAACGTGGTTACGAAAACAAATACTAGATATGCGAAAAAAGGGTTTAATAAAATCTTGGCAGCTAGTGTTAAATCCTCTGTCACATCAACAGCGCATATTTTTTCTTCTTTTTAAAACAAATCCAAATGAACCTCTAGTAGTCGATGAATTATTAAGCAGTTACGATCAGAACTCGTTAAGCACTTTAGAAGGTATCACAGGAGAATTTTCACTTATTTGTAGATTTCATTTTCCAAATACAACGGAATTTTTGAAGTCTTTGGATCATCTCTATGAGCTCATCGGGGAGACTGGTTTTCAAAAATACCAAATGATCGAAGTTATTGAGGCTCACAAAGAAAATGGGATACCAATTCCAGAATTGAAAAGTCAACTTAAATCCGAAGAATTAGAAACACTCCTTTCAATTCAGAAATTAGGAGAAACATTTGATTTTCCTCCTTCCACTTATAAAATAGCTGAAAAATTAAAAGATAACCAGCCTACTATTTACCGAAAATTAAAAAAATGGAAAAAAGAGAATTTTATCTTGGGATATTCAATAAATACTCCCTATTGGAAAGAAAGGTACATCCATTCATACATACAAGTCAAAGCTCCATTGAGATATCGAACTGTAATTAATTATTGTTTGCAGGATGAACGTGTTCTGAATGTTTATCGAACAAACCAAGAATATTCTCTTTTATTAAAAACTCGACATCCAAATTTAACTGACTTGAACAATTTCTTGAAAATGCTATTCCAACAAACAGAAATAGAGGATACTTTAACAAGAATTGTCTTAGATCTAATGCGAGGTAATTAAAAAGAAGATACGACCCTTTAACAAGACTTGTAGTGGAATAATATGATATGACAGGAATATCTAAGATTTTTAATTAACTAATCATCTTTTCGAGCCGCTTGTTACTTTTAAATACATAGTGGGACCTAAAATGGTGTAAAGTAAGGCAATAAAAAGAATACCACTAAGAGTTAGAGTATTGGGGAGAATTACAAAGATTATTACAATTAGCCCAGCGATTCCAATAGCCACCATATCTGGAGTTTTCCCCCTTTTTGGTGTAGGATAATCTATTGTTAAAATCATTAAAATACCCGTTATTAAAGTAATAAATGTGAGGGGAAGACCATTGGACCAAAATAACCAGGTCATTTCATGTTGTATTGCTAAAATTGCACTGGATCCAACTAAAAGGGCTGCTGCAGGAGAGGGAAGCCCCTCAAAATAAATGTCTGTGGGTCGTGTGGCAAAACGTATTAATCGTCCCCATCCACATAAAGAATAAAAACCCGCAACTCCCAATGCAATATACAAGTTTAATCCAGCAATTTCACTCCCAAGTAGTGGGGAATTAAGAAGCATAATCCCTGGAAGGATGGCAAAAGTAATGACATCCCCAATGGAATCTAAGTAGGCTCCAAATGCAGAGCTTACAGAAGCCATTTTAGCTATTCTTCCATCTAGAAAATCAAAGATTGCTCCAAAGATCAATAGTTGCATTGGAAGAAAAGGTAAGTCATTTGAATAGTAAATTGATGCAATTATTCCGATAAGACCACACATTGCATTTAAGCCAGTAAATAAGAAAGCAAGAAGAGTAAACTTGTTAATCGAAGACAGGATTCTCACCACAAAGTAGGGTTAGCTTATTTAATCTTTTAATCTAGCAATTGGAGTTTGACCTGCTATCATTTTATCTTTTATCTTGACTAGAATATAAAATTTTTCAGGAGGAAAGTGAAGATCAACCTCACTACCATAGTAAATCATTCCAAGGCGATCACTCTGCTGAATCTGATCGTTCACAGAAAAATAACATGTACAGCGTCGAGCTAGAATCCCAACAATCTGAACTACGAAAAATTTACCATTTGAATTTTCAATCTGAATTATCTGTCTGGTATTCTCATTCGTTCCTTTACGAATAAAAGAAAGGAAAGGCCAATGCTTTCCTTCTTGAATATCAATTGCAGTAACATTACCAGAGACAGGATTTCGTGTTACATGAACATTGAAAAGAGACATTCTAATTCTAATAATTCCTTTCAAAGCATCAAGTTCGTAAACCTTTCCATCAGCAGGGGCGATAATGAGTTGAGAATCGCGATTAATCTCACGATTTGGATCACGAAAGAAGAAAAGATGACCACATAATCCTAAAAATAGAATGGGGGGAATTACCAATAAAAAAGGAAAAATTAAACCATAAAATCCAAAAACTAAGAAAAGAGTAATCAAAGCTAGAGTTGTATTCTCATGTCCAGGAGCTAAAGGCAGTAGAGGTGCCATGTATCACGCAATCCCAAAATCACTCGGTTCCATTTTGTTCTGAATGAAATCCCAACACTTTTCATATAATGCGTCAAATTCTGCATCAAAAGACCATTTTAAACTAGCGATTTCCGCCAAAACGGGAAGAGAAGTCATTTTCTCAAGAGGGACTCCTGCACTGTGTTTTTCTCGCATCTTTTCGTAGAATTTCATTATTATTTTGAGCATCTGGAACTGTTTATCCAGACTGCAATAAGAGTCATCTGAATAAGCATTTTGTTGGAGAAAATCTTCTCTAATCATTTTAGCAGCTTGAAGGATAATTTTTTCTGATTCAGGCAAAGCATCTGGTCCTATAAGTTGTACTATCTCTTGTAATTCCTTTTCTTTTTGAAGAAGTGCCATTGCTTCTTCTCTAAGCTTATTAAAGTCTGGTGCAACTTTTTCATGATACCATTTTGCCAATGAATCAATATATAGACTATAACTCTCTAACCACGATATTGCAGGAAAATGCCTAGACCGTGCTAAAGGATAACTTAATGCCCAAAACACTCTTACTGTTTTCAATGTATTTTGAGTTACAGGTTCTGAAAAATCTCCTCCTCCTGGAGAAATAGCACCTATGGCAGATATACTAGCTTTATGACCAGAGAGTGTTTCAATTCTCCCTGCTCTTTCATAGAATTCTGCTATTCTGGAAGCGAGATAAGCAGGGTAACCCTCTTCTCCAGGCATTTCTTCTAAACGACCTGAAATTTCACGGAGAGCTTCAGCCCACCGACTTGTTGAATCTGCCATTAAAGCGACATCATATCCCATATCACGATAATATTCAGCTATAGTAATTCCTAAGTAGATGGAGGCTTCTCGTGCTGCAACAGGCATATTAGAGGTGTTAGCGATCAGAACAGTCCGCTGCATTAGTTTTTCTCCCGAATGTGGATCTTCAAGATCTGGAAATTCTTTCAAAACTTCTGCCATTTCGTTACCGCGTTCTCCACATCCAACATAAACAACAACTGTGGCATCAGACCATTTTGCGAGTTGATGTTGACTAACAGTCTTACCTGTACCAAATCCTCCAGGAATGGCTGCTACTCCTCCCTTAGCTATAGGGAAAAAGGTATCAAATATGCGTTGGCCTGTTATTAGTGGGATATTTGCTTCTAATTTTCGTTTAAACGGACGAGGATTTCTAACTGGCCAAATTTGTCTCATAGTTATAGGCAGTGCAAATGGAAATTGTCCTTCGACATCGATTTGAGCAATTGTTTCCGTTATTGAGTATTCGTCAGGATCAGCGATAGAGGTTACCTTTGCAGAACCGATGCCAGGAGGAACCATGATTCTATGATCCACCATTCTAGATTCTTTTACTTCTCCAAGATAGGATCCCCCCTTAATTCTATCTCCCGTATTCACAAGTGGTTTAAAAAACCATTTTTTATCTAAATCTAACGGAGCAGCTGTTAGACCTCGGGTAATAAAATCTCCTTCTTCCAATTGAAGGGCTGGTAATGGGCGTTGGATACCATCATAGATGCGTGTGATTAATCCTGGACCAAGTTCTGCACTCAGAGGATTTCCTGTTGCAACTGCCTCTTCCCTCGGTTTTAAACCAGTAGTTTCTTCATAAACTTGAACTGTTGAGATATGCCGATTTCCAGATTGACTGATTCGAATGATCTCTCCGATTAGCTGTTCCTCACCGACCCTAACGATTTCATAAAGTTGGGCACGATTCATGCCACTTATTTCAACAACAGGGCCTGAAATTCTAACAATTTTACCTGTTTGGACTTTTGATGTCAAGTTAGGTTCCTTCTAATTCAATTTTATCTAGTTAGTTAATTATTAATATGAATACTTAAGGGCTAGGAGATGTTCTATCGAAAAGGATTGTTGCAGACATCATCAAAGGAATTAAAAATGTTATTTTAAATTGATTGTTACACCTCAACGATCAAGAAACAAGTTTAATGTTATCAAAGAGATCTTTGCTGTTAAATTGAAGCTAAAATAACCATAATTTCTTAACGTCTCATCATTTAGATCTTATTTCATTATGACATGGATAGAAAAGAATAATATTTGCTTTAAATGTCAAATAAGGCAAAATACATTGTTTAAACTTTGAAATACAACCCAAGGATGCAATAACATGTAATAAAAATCCTTTTTAAACTCACTTCAATCCCCTAAGGAAATCATTTTATTAGTAAAAAAAAACAAAAAATTAGGTTATTCCTCTCCTTTGGAGACTCTCGAAATGACGGCTAATCAGATGGATATAACTCCAGAATCGTTAAAAAAAGTAGTAAAAAGAGTTAAAATAGACGAAGAGCTTAAAAAACTGGAAGTTAAGTTAGAAAAGCTTAAGATTCGTGCTGAAATCGAAGAATCTGATTTCAGCGAAGAGATAAAAGAACTTGATCAAGCGATCGCAAATCTTGTTAAAGACAAAGAGAAAATTGGATCAATAGAACACCCAGTTTTTGATCTTCTTAATAAACGAAAAACCCTACAAGAGCGTATAAAAAGATTGGAGGAAAAAAAGGCTGGGATTCAAGCCTCAGTTTACAAATCTCTTAAAAACGAATATTTGGAAGAGAAAGGAACAATAACACAACAAATCAACCAGGTAGTTGAGCAATTAAGAGAATTAAAACAAGGTGCTTCAAAAGGAGCTCATTCCTTAAAGTATAGTATTGAAGAGCTTTCTGTACGAAAAGAGATAGAAGAAATTCCAGAAGATATCTTTAATCAACGAATTTCAGATCTGAAGAAGGAATTGACACAATCAGAAGAATTGCTCTCAGCAACTAATTTCTTACTTGAAATGGTGAGAAATTAATTGACATCAGAATTTTCAGCACGATTAAAAGAAGCAAAGGATTTAGTAGAAAAAGAGAGCGTTAAAAAATACATTATCAATTTTAGTAGTACCCAGCAAGTGGAACGATGGCTTGTTGTGGGAAATACAAGAGAATACTTGGTTATGATGGACCCTTATTGGTGTCGCTGTTACGATTTTCAACATAGTGTGTTGAACAACCGTGTTTCTAAATGTAAACATAATTTGGCTGTTCAACTCGCACTTCGGGATAGTAAATTTGATACATATTGCCTCAATAAAGAAGAATACGATTTTATTCGTTCTGAGTTCCTCTTATCTTAAAAAAATGGAGCTGTAACCCGAAACAAACATTATCTACAAGATCAATTATTAGCTATTTTTTAGATCTTTCCTAGACAAGATCTTCTCAAAAAGCTGGAACAAGAATTCTTTGACAGCCTTAATCTCTAATAGAGGTGCATTGTATCCTGCTGCACTATCATGTCCCCCTCCAGTTCCCCCAAATTGATTAATTAAGTCAGGAATGATATCTCTACCGAGAGATATTCCTGTTTCTTTAGGTAGCGCCAAAGTCGTACGAAAACTGATTCGAGTTTCTTGTTTCCTATTAGCAATGACTATAGCAATATCTCCTCCTAAAGAAATGAGTGAACGAGCAGCTGCAGCTTCAAACGAACTTACATATGATAAAAGTAAGATCTTAGAATTTATGTGAAAACGTTTCATACGTTGAGCTGCTTTAATACAAGCTAGCTTTTCTGATTGTGTGCGAGAGGATGAAAAAAGGTTCATTGTTTCTATGTAGACATTTGAATTATTACTGAGAAGAAAATTGACACATTTGAAAAGCTCCTCATCAGCATGAAGAAATCGTCTTGTATCAAATATGATTCCTGCGAGAAGGCCTTTGATCACTTGTTGAGTTAGAGAGATGTCCTCATTGTAGTACCAAGATGCAATAATTTCAGTAGTTGCCCGAAAAGAACTGAATTGATAATCAAATGCTACTTCAACTTCCAATTGAGTACGGATATGATGATCTATAACTGCAAACTGCCTTCTTGGAGTAACCAACTGAGGATCAATGAAATTTGTATCAAGAAGCACACATAAGGCAGGAGAGATGATATGGCTAGATTCAATGGGGTCTAAATGAAAATTAGCAAATTCCAGCAAACTGTGACCTAAAGCACTCAGTGTTGGCTTTAAAGTACGTATTTCTAGATTAGGGTTTATAACTTGGATTAAATGAGTTAATCCAATAGCTGCTCCAACGGTATCTGGATCAGCTTGAGAGTGCATTACTAAAACGATCATACCTTGAAATTTTTGAAGAAATTCAAAAAAATTTTGGCAAGAAGGAATTGATCTCATTCTATTTCTACCATTATTCATCATTTAATAAGGTTTCAACCTCTGTATGCAATACACGCACCCTCTTGAGAATTGGATGAGATTTGTCGATATATTTACTATATCGTTGAATCACTTCATCTATTGATAGAAGTGGTTTTCTTTTGGAAATATTATCTGCATAAGTGATTATTTTTTCTTCTAAGGTTCTAGGGAGGTAATTTTGAAACGGTAATCCTAAGTCTCTGGCTTCATACTTCGTTATTCCACTAAAAAGGTGATGTTCTGCAATTTGTGATAATTCCTCGGGAAACCCTTCTTCTTGCAAAATTTGAGCACCAATAATCCCATGATTCAAACGATGCGATTTTGAACGTCCAATATCATGTAATAAGGCACCTGCCAAAATAAGATCGCAATTGATTGATTTTCCCTTCTTTTTTAGAGTTTTTGTAACATCAAGTGCTGTTTGAGTCGTTAAAATCAGATGAGAAATAACACTCAGAGGGGTTGAATGATCCAGCAGTAATTGAATACAATCAAAATAATTTGGAAAAGATGTCATTGTTGAGTTTCTCGCTTGTATTTGATATACGATCTTATCCAATGGTTATGAAGGGATTTGAATCCTTGATCACAATTCCTGAAACCGGATTTCATTAGGTATACAAGACTTTAAGTTAAGATCTTCACTAAATTTGACTGTATCTAGGGTATAGGGACGGAGGGATTTTCATAACACGGCGCACAGCCGTAATAACTTTGAACCCCCGATCTCCCGGAGTTACGCCGCCAGCCGAAATCGGCTTACGGACCCGAACCGGGAACTTTTCCAAACTAAGCCACGTCCCTTTATTAGAATCGTACTTTAACTCAATGATTTTCTTTATTCTTTTTACTACTTTTGAAATTTAATTTTAGTTGGTACAACAAGATGGAGAAATTTCAAGTAGAATTAAGCTGCAGAATATGTAATCCTTTCAGAAGAGATCAGTCAAGCGATGAATAGTTATCTATTAGTACTCTCTTAAAGAAAATGAGTGAAAAATATTAGAGATCTTCAAATCCTTCTTCCACTTCTTCCTCTTCTTCCTCAGAAATTTCCTTGTCTTTTGTTGCAGCCAAAGTAACATACTCTGTATAACGTGAAAGAAGTTGATCTATTTGATCGTCAGAAAGTCGATCACCAGTTATTGCTTTAACATCAATTGATGTCTTAGGATTTATATTTAATATTTGGACAACTAGTATTCGAGGAAGATCAAATTCTTCCTTTATTGTCTGAATAGCTTCCTCTGAAAAGGCAGCATCGCGTGAGAGTTTTTCAGCATGCTGTGCTGTGACCCGTTGCACATAATTTATACCTGTTTCTTCCCGTATTTTCAAGAGTTCATATACTTGCCCTAAAGTAATTGGTTTCTCATCCAGGACTTTTCTAACCATTCTTAATTACCAATCCTACAAATCTATCAGTTCTTCATTGCAATTGTGCTTTCAGATGTTCGGGTCGAGCAATTACTTTTTTGAGGCTATTTCCATCTGAAACTTGGATTAAATAAGCTTGGCCTCGTTTTTCCAAAACAATTCCAGTCTTTCCATGAAATCTTCTATGAGGTCGTCCTTTTTGGATACTGGGTTCAATTACAATGTTTACTTTGGAATTCACCTCATAATTTGCCAATGTTCGGGATAAAGAAGGTAAACCTCGTTTCCTTGGATGTTTAGAAAAAAGTTTCCGTGTCCTAAAGTTCACACCTTTTGATTTCTTTACCATTCTGTCTTTTCTCCAAGTATTTTAGCTATTCTTTGGTTTTTAAGTCCAAGAGAGGGCTTTAGGCTTCAGTGACACCATTAGAAAGGAGTTTTCTTAACCTATTTTTGGATTTCTTTTAAAATTGAAGAATCTTTCTAGAAATAGTATTAAAAAGAGTCCTTCTCACTCAAAACTTCTATGACATCAAGTTGAGTAACCACAGCAGTAGTATTAAGACGCTCAGAAAGATTCGGCTGAGTTCGCCCCTCATCCCCACTGATTAACTCTTTCACATATAACCCTCCCTCACAAACCACATAAGCAGTCAATTGATGTGGTTCAAATTTCTCAATTCGAAATGTTTGAACTTTTCTAGATCGAATCTTATCAGCTCGACGATGAACTACTCGTAATGGAGTTCGCTGTTGGATAAGTAAATCTGAAAATTCATCTGCAATGGCTAAGATTTCCAGTTCTTCAAGCTTTATGGGGGGATCTAAGGAAATAATCACTCGATAACCTTTTGCATTCCTACTTGAACGTGTCTTAAGTTCACGAACTTTAGATCTGTTGGTTATTCCTTCGATGTCAATTTCAACCTTCCCTCCTGCTTTTTCGTTTACTATCTCCATGATTTCGGTGAGATTTAAGTTTCTCTTCCTTGGTTCTGAAATTTCAAGAATAAATGGTCTTCCAGTTCCTAACATACGGGCATCAATATCTTCTCGACCTGAACCATGAAATTTACTGGCTGTACCTTTAGCTGCAGAAAGGAAAGGCTCAGAAATATATTCTTCCACAGATTCTTGGTACATTTTCCCCGTGAAATTACAATACTCACAACCCTTCCCTCTACATTCACGACAGAACCATTTTGATTGTGGAATTCCGCGTTCGAATTTTCTATATCTCCCAAGGATGAATAAAGGATTCGTTTTAATGGTTATCTGATCACTACGGAGATTAAATGTTATGACAATGTCAGGTGTTTTGAAGTCAACTGTTGCAAGGGTTAGTTGTTCTTGTAGTATTTTACCAATTTCACGGTTAAACTCTGATTTAATTGATTCTCCAAATTCGAGATTATAGGTACTTCGAATTGTATCTTCTTTATCTATTATTGACGGAGGGAACTGACTTCCCACAAGAAATGTTGAAAATTCATATTCATTGAGCGCTTCTAGAGCACTGTTGGCTAATTCCTTTAGTTTTTGGGGATAAAGATTCCCTTGACAAATTTCACAATGAGTACTTGCAGATTGAATCTCTGAAAAAAAACGTTGAATTGACATTTTTCCAATATTGAAGTCTTCAGATAACAGTGATGATGATTTTGGAGGTTCTTTTTTTAACAATCGATGAATATTTTCCCATTCCATCAAGAGTATAATTTTTAATGCTTCACCTCGTTTTTTATTTGATAATCCTGACAATAAATTGCCAAATTGCCGACCTAGGCAGGAATTACAGCAATGGACATGCGTAATTAGGTGCTTAGCCTTATTAAAGATTGATGTTTCCATTTATAAAACCCTTCATTAGTAATGAAAAGGAATAGAAGGATTAAATCTAATTATTTTGAAAAGTAATTTATCTAAATATCTCATTTTCATGAAGTTATTTTACTTATTTTCTATAGAATAAATAAGCAGACAAATAAATGAATTTAGCTGCAATTAAATAGTTAATTTTGGTCAACCAGAATTTTAGGAGCAGAAAAATTATCATGAGATGGTTTTTTGTGATTTCAAACACAGTTGATACTTCTAAACACCTTTCTTTAAATTCATTAACAGGATATGGGCGGTTAGATGTTCTGTGTCGGTGTATTAATGCAGCTTTCTTCCTCTCCAATGATTTTAGGAAAGATGTTATCTTTATTATTTATTTTCAGATTAACAATAAAATTTTGGAAATTTGGGGTGAAGAAGTTCGTGGGATAAATCCAGATGAAAGAGCGATAGCAGGAGTATTGAAACACGTGTTTAACGGTCATTCGTATCCTGGGATAAAATTTTATTCATCCAGCCTAGAACAATGTCTAAAGAAGCAGAAATTTGTCGTTATCGATAGAATGGGAGAGCAATCTCTTAATCTACTTAATGAGTTTGATTCATTCTTACTCGGTGATCAATTAGGATTTCAAGAAGAAATTTACCAGTATTTTTCGAAGTTTCCAAAATTCTCCCTAGGATCCACTGAATATTTAACCTCTCAGACGATAACAATTCTCAATTATCTTTTAGATGACATTAAACCAAATTTTATCATTAATGATAAAATGCCCTTGGAATAAAATTTATTAATCAGTTACCAGTAAAGATGAATAACTCACTTCAGAACTATTGCATACATTCACCGAGGTTCAAACAAACAGATCTCTTGTGTAATGAGGGTCCTATATCGTCTTCAAAGAAATAGAAAAACCAATGGAGTTTAATATAGATGCTAGATACTTTAAGCTCATCATTACGTAAAACAATCATGAAAATTCGTGGTGCACCCATTGTTGATGAGAGATTGATCAATGAATTGATTAATGATTTAGAAAACGCTCTGCTTGCAGCTGATGTTAACCTTGATTTAGTACTAAATGTTACTGAAAGAGTACGTGAGAGAGCTCTCAAAGACATCTTACCTATGGCTATTAGTCGTAAAGATTATACTCTGAAAGTGATCTATGATGAACTGGCCAGCCTATTGGGTAAGAAATTTACTCCTTTACGCCTAAATCCTGATGATTTATCTATTTTAATGTTCATCGGTATCCAAGGATCAGGTAAAACAACATGTATCGGGAAAACTGCAAATTATTTCCAGAAAAGGGGATATTCCGTTGGAGTTATAGGAGGTGATACGTTTAGACCCGGTGCTTTAGCTCAACTTCAACAATATCTTGCTCCCATTAATGTTGAGGTTTTTGGGGATGAAAAGGAGAAAAAAGCTTCAAAAATAATTAAAAAAGGATTAAGCTATTTTAAAGAGAAAAGGAATATCAATCTCATATTACTAGATACAGCAGGACGACATAAAGAGGAAAAAGCTTTATTAAAAGAAATGCAAGAAATTGCTAAAATAGCTAAACCCACAGAAATTATCCTAGTGATTGATGCTACAATAGGTCAACAAGCTCAAGCACAAGCAGATGCTTTTAATCGTACAACCCCTATTGGGTCAATCATTTTAACAAAGATGGATGGTTCCGCTAAAGGTGGAGGGGCTGTCTCTGCTGTTGCTGTAACAGGAGCAAAAATTCGATTTTATGGTGACGGGGAAAAAATTCAAGATTTAGAGGAGTTTAATCCAACTCGATTTGTTGGATCTCTCTTAGGGCTTGGTGATATCGAGGGTTTAATAGAAAGTGTTAACGAAGCATTTGATGAGCAAGACACGGCTGAACTTCGCGATGCTTTCAAAAAAGGAAAATTAACTCTACGACATTTTAAAATCCAAATGGAGAATGCGAGTAAGCAATCATCTATAGGAAAATTGGTTTCCAAAATACCTGGAGTTGGTGCTATAACGGGTCAACAACCCATATTAGAAGCAGAAGGTCAAAGAAATGTGAAACGATTTATCGCAATTTGTAATTCAATGACAGAGGAAGAATTGGATAATGCTCGAATAATTAAAGGTAGACGTATTCAAAGGATAGCACAAGGATCAGGTACTTCCCCTCAAGAAGTAAAACTCCTTTTAAACCAGTTTAACCAAGCTTCAAAATCATTAAAAGCGATGCGAAAAATGCGAGGACGCCGTGGGGCTCCTCCTGGTGGGATCCCACCTGGTTTTGAGGGATTATTTGGGTAAGTATATAAATAGAAAAAATTCTCATTCTGGATTCTATCGAAGGATAAGGAATGCTCCGACCGGGATTTGAACCCGGGTCACAGGGGAGCTCCTGAAAATCTGATTAATAGACTTTCATTGAGAGCCCTGAATGATGGGCCGAGCTACACTATCGGAGCATATAATGATTACCATGTCTTCTGTTATATTGATTTTCTCTATACATTATTTCCTGAAATTGTTAGATTGAAATAAACATGCTGGGGGGGGGCTTTTCGTTTGATAAAATGCATTTTACCTAAATTCGAACCCCCGACTTCGGGATGTCTCGTCTGAAAGCGAGATTCGTGCCCTTAGAACGCTATGAGAATTGTTCTCAGATTATGAGTCCCGCGCTCTCGGCATTCTGACTATAGACAGTATGATTATACCAGGCTTCGCCACGATAAAATGATTATTATCGTTTAAGCCACCCCAGCACATATAATTAGGGGTAATCACCTTACACGAAGGGGTATTCGGCAATTTTCCTTGCAATGGCTCTAGGATTTTAAGGTTATGCAGGAACTTCTTTAAGAGAGGATCAATTTAAAAAATTGAGAAAGAAGGGACAGACGTGGACGCTTATTTATCGCTAAGGTAATTAAGACCTTCACTTGGTATCTAGCCCCGGTGGTGTAGTCTGGCCTAGCATTGATGGCTGTCAAAGCCTTATCAACTCTGATAGTCTGCCGAACCCATCCGACTCGGGTTCAAATCCCGACCGGGGCGCCAGAAACCTAAGGGCGCATAGCTCAGCCAGGTAGAGCGACAGGCTTTTAATGTTCATATTTTAAGAATTTGACTGAAGATACCTGTTGGTCGGGGGTTCAAATCCCTCTGTGCCCGCTTAAATTTTGCTTCCGTTTTGGAGCTCATACTAATATGAGGATAAATTCTTACGTTAAACAGATCATACTAATATTAAAATCATATTTTTTAAGAAGCCCTCTCTTTAGACGTGAAGGTGGTTAGCAGCAATAAAACTAATGCAATGATTGTCATAATCCCTCCATAAATAAACGCAAGATTAGCTTCAAAATTATATAGGTAACCAGCAATAAATCCACCAAGAATGCCTGCAAACCCCATTAAAGTCTGCAATAATCCTATTCCCGTTCCTTTAAGATCTTGGGGAAGTAGATCTACTGCAAATGCTTTTTGGATTCCATCAGTTGCTGCATTAAAGGCTCCATATATTCCAAAGAATAAGAAAAGCAGGATAAAAATCGTAGTGAATAGGAAACCAAAACATGTAATGGCAAATAGAGCGAGACCAATTGCAAAAACTGGTTTCCGCCAATACTTGTAAGACCAATCACAAAAAGGAATTGATAAAACCGTATAAACTATATTGAACCAGATAAAAATAATAATTGGGATTGTTATTAAGACAAGAGGGGGTGATGTCTCATCTATTCCTAGAACAACATTTTTTGAATGTAGAATAAACAGGAGGATAGTAAAATTAGCTAAACCAAAGATTATTGAGACAATTAAAAATTTATAATAGCTCTTCGGCAATTCTTTAAGATTTTGGACTAAACTTATTTTTCGTTGCTCTCCTTTAGGTGTTAGTTCCGCTGAATCAGAGATAAAAAATATCGGAATTACTGCAAGTAATGATATGAAGGCGGATATGATTATGATAATCTTGAGAATTTCTAATTCACTAATTAAAACATTGAAAAAGAGAAGAGCAATAATTAATGCTAGAAATGATCCAATAATGGCTCCTGCTGTGTCCATCATTCGATGGAAGCCAAAAGCTTTTCCTCTTAACTCGAAAGGGATTGAATCAGCTAATAATGAATCGCGGGGAGCACCTCGAATTCCCTTTCCCAGCCTTTCTGTCGGTTTCAAGATTAGTACTTGTTCCCAAGAGTTTGATAGGCCAATTCCAAGCTTTGCGAAAAAAGGAATGCCATATCCTACTGCAATCAGCTGTTTTCTTCTTGCTGTTTTGTCAGCTAAGTACCCAGAAATGACTTTTACAATATTCGCAACAGCATCTCCTAAACCCCCGATAAATCCAACAACTATACTAGAGCCACCTAATGCAGCAATAAACAGGGGCAATACAGGAGTCATCATTTCTCCTGATATATCTGCAAAGAAAGATACGAGACCCAGTAATAAAACGTTCCCTGAATACCATTTACTATTCTTCTTAGTTTCAATGTTGTTTTTTTGCTTCTTATTCAAAAAGCTCCTCTCTTCATCTTTCTTGAGCTGATTGTTGAGTGATCTGTACTTTTATTTAGATTTTCTCTTTAGATTAACTATAATATACCATTACAAACATCATGATCATGTAAGAACAGCAGGAGTTTCTTTAATCATGGGTGTTATACTGGTAGGAAACCCAGAATTTGCGGGTAAAATTTCAGAAACATTATCATCCTCAGCTTTTGTTGGAATTGACCATAGAATTTTTCCTGACGGCGAAGTTTGTCCCCGCTTACAATTATCTGAGGAGGATCAACTGAAAGGAAACCACATTGTTATAGCTATGCAGCTGGAACTGAATCAACCTAAGAACCAATATTTAATTTCCCTGCTTTGGACAATTTATAATGTGAAACGACATAATCCTGCTCGAATATCTTGCATTATGCCATATCATCTTTATTCCAGACAAGATAGGGAAACTCGGAAAGGGGAACCCATTTCAAGTAAACATCTCGCTTCAGCTTTGGAATCTGCTGGAATAGATGATTTTATTACCATTAATTCGCATACTCATGGAAAGGTAGATATTGCTCATTTTTTTACAAAATCTCAGGCTAGCGATCTTTCTGCGATACCAGTTTTAGGGAAATCTTTGAAATCACGTGTCTCTTCTCCTCAAGAGAGTATTTGTCTTTCTCCAGACGAAGGTGCGCTTTTTTTAGCCAGAGGACTAGCAAAAGCTATGAACACGCCTTATTTCGCTGCTATCCAAAAAATAAGAAATCTAGAAACTGGGGAAATTACCCAAAAACTGGAAGGCCTTTCTTTCGAACTTAAGAATCGAACAGTTATCATTATTGACGATTTAGTCAGCTCAGGAAAAACAATGATTGGTGCTGCAAAAATTGCAAAGGATAAAGGTGCAAAAGAAATAATTTTGGCCTATATACATGCAGTTCATTCTCCTCCTAACTTTGCTACGATGCGAAAAGTTAATCCCACGCTTATAATTGCAACTGACACTATCAAAACAAATATTATTGGTCTTACCACAGTAAGTGTTGTTCCTCTCATCGGTAATTGGATTGAAGAGAATAGTTAAACTAATACATTGGTGATTATCCCTTAAAAATAATTCTAGGACTCTTGATATTTGTCTATGAGATCACGAATGGCAGAACGTACAAATTCAGAACGATTTGGATATTTTCCATTTCTGACTAATTCAGCCATAGCATCAATAAGTTCTTCTTCTACATAGAGAGTGACAGTTCGAATCTCATACACCTTCAGGAATAAATCACACACTTGTATTTAGATCTCAGACATTAAAAAAAGGTTTTGCACAGATGAGTAATTTGGATCGTACTGCAATGAAATCAATAGAAGAGAGTAAAAATCCTATTCATGTCCTAAATTATGGTTGTAGCGCAAATCGTGCGATTGCAGAGGGCTTGACAGGGATATTACAAAGACATGGATATACTCTCACCAATTTCGCAGAAGATGCTAAGGTAATAATTGTTAATACATGTGTCGTTAAGCAAAATACAGAGCATAGAATGAAAAGTAAGTTATTATCTTTATCTCAAGCTAAAGAAATCATAATAACTGGTTGTTTACCAGTTGTTATGCGTGATTGGGTTTCTGAGAACTTACCACATGCAAAAATTCTTTTTCCAGAGGTTGCTAACCAGATTACAGAGCTGTTAAAGAACCAATCTGTATTGGAGACGAAGACTACACCCCCCCACGATTGGTCACAGATGTATAAAGAAGATCGTTTTCGATATAATCCTATAATTACAACTATTGAAATATCTCGAGGTTGCTTAGGAAATTGTACTTTTTGCATTGTTAGAAATATCAAGGGGTCAGTTCGCTCACGCTCACAAGAATCAATATTAGCTGAAGTCGGCTCCGCAATTGAAAGGGGAAGTAGAGAAATATGGCTCACATCACAAGATACTGGTGTATATGGTTGGGATCTCTCCCCTAAGCTATATATACCAACTCTCATTGACTCTATCGCACGTTCAAAAGGTGAGTTTTTCATCCGATTAGGGATGATGACTCCTATTACATTGAAAAGATTTTTCAAGCCCCTAGTTCGACAAATACGTAATCCTAAGGTTTTTTCTTTTCTCCATTTACCAATTCAGTCTGGATCCAATTCAATCCTTCAAAAAATGAGAAGAAAAGAGACACAACAATATTTCATTGACCTCGTTTCCCAATTACGGCAAGAAATAGATGAATTGGTATTAGCAACTGACATTATAGTGGGATTTCCTGGAGAATCAAAAGAAGATTTCAAAGCAACTAAAGACCTAATACGAGAAATAAACCCTGTTATTGTAAATATATCGAAGTATACCGATCGTCCACAAACTTTAGCTTCGAAATTACCAGATAAGATACCAACAAAAGTCAAAGCTAATAGAAGCAGGGAATTAACCAGATTAACTCGGGAGATTACTCAAAGAGAGCTAAAGAAATGGATTGGTTGGAAGGGAATTATGTTAATTGACGAAATTGGAAAGCTAGCTAATCAATATATTGGAAGAAATACGTCATACTTACCAATAGTGATCGAGGATGGAGATCTGTCATTGGGTCAGTTTCTAACTGTCTTTGTAACCGACACTGGTCCTACATATCTTATCGGAGAAAGGGAAAAGGGCACCTGATCAGATTGTCAAGGAATAAATGCGGGGGAAGGGATTTGAACCCTCGTACATCTATATGACTGGATTGCTTATCAAAAGCGATCTTAAGTCCAGCGCCTTTGGACAGCGCATTAATTTATGATATGCTAAACTATCATCTAGCCCATTTAATGCCGCCTTTGACCTAGCTTGGCTACCCCCGCATCTTAGAGATATAACCAGGACTCTTTGGGGGCAAGATTTGCTGGATAAGGATCAATATTTACCTTTTTTAAGATATAACTATTAATTATTCTACTACTAAAATTCTTTAAAAAAGGGTTTATTTCCTAGAAATAACCTAAATTGTAGCTTCTTAACTGGTAAACTAATAATTCTTACTAATAAATGAAATAACAAGTAGAAAGCAAGCTTCCTTCCAATGGGATGCATAGGAGTCATTTTTACATTGAGATGATTAAAATGATCAAAAATTCTAACTCGGATACGTTAAAAAAGAATATGACATGGGATTTTGCGTCTGTAATTCTAGTACAACCAAGCAAACCTCAAAATTTAGGTAATATTGCCCGTGTGATGATGAATTTTGGATTTTCAAACCTTATAATAACCAATCCTATTCTTGACTTATCAAATCCAGAGATCAAGGTTGTTGCTCGCCGTGCTGATATGATAATTAATCAAGCTCAGCTTGTTATGGATCTTCAGGATGTACGTGAAAGCTTCGATTTTATGATTGGCACTACAGCCCGAGTTGGGAGTGATTATAATCTGAAAAGGATAACAATCCCTCCAGAACGATTATTGAAAGAAGAATTTTCTTACAATAAGATAGCAATTGTATTTGGAAGAGAACCATCTGGTTTATCTAATGAGGAGATCAGTATATGTGATTTACTGGTTACTATTCCAACTCACAGCACTTATCCTGTCATGAACCTCTCTCATGCTGTTACTATTATACTTTACTTTCTTTCTCAAAAGTTCCAGGATATTTACCAAAATTCTAAGGTTAAATTAAAACATAGAGCGGCTTCATTTAGAGAACGACAACAATTAGAGAGCTATTTTGAACAGGTAATTAATTTTACAGGATATCGTCCTGAAAAACATCACGTGGCATTACAAGCTTTTTCAAATGTTCTATCACGAGGATACGTCACGGGACGCGAGCTAACAACCTTAATGGGAGTAATGAAATGGATTTATCTTAAACTTCAGAATATAAATGAATAATATTCTCAATAAAATCCAATTAGAAGAAGGTTTCAGATTTAGTCAAAAATTATTATCAATCCTCATAAAAATTCACCAGGATTAGTAAGAGAATCAATGAAAAAATTAATGAAAAGAAGGAAAACGGGGATAAAATGCAATCCTTCTCCTAATAAAGGCATTTATTAAAGAAAAATCAAATGTAAATCATTTTTATGATATTATTATATCAAGCGCCGATAGTCCAGCCTGGTAAGACTCCTGTCTGCCACACAGGTGACCTGGGTTCAAATCCCGGTCGGCGCACTCTCTTTTCAGATAATCGAATTAATCTCGAAACATATTCTTTAGGAGATTTTTTTTCTGAAAGCATCCCATCCTTTCATTGGTACAGGAGTTAGTGTTCCGTTTTGAGATACAAAAACACCCTGAGTATCAATACATTCACCAATAACGTAGAAATTGCAATTATTTTCATAAAAAATTTGTTCTAATTTTCCTAAATTTGCAGGTGGTATGGTAAAAATGAGTTCATATTCCTCACCACCAAACATAGTAATTTCTAGAACTGTATCAAATGAATTTAATGAAGATTTCAGCTCAGGATGTATTGGAAGGTCATATATTGCAATTCCAACATGAGAAGCTTGTGCAATCCAGTGTAATGAAATTGCCAAGCCATCAGAACTATCAATTGAGGATGTTGCAAGACTATTTTCACTTAGTAAAACACCCTCAGTAAGCCTCGGTTTTGGTTCATAAAGAGATGAAATGCCGATCTCAAAGAGGTTATCTGGTATAATGTCATATTTTCTATTTTCTGGATATAAGAGATAGTCTAAACCTATAGTATTCAATCCAAAATGACCTGTAACACAAACTAAATCTTTAAGTCTGGCATCTCTTCGAGTTAAAATCTTTCCTCTTTTTATAGAACCCATTCCTACTCCAGTTAGAACTGTTTCAACTGAAGACCCCAGATCGCCACCTAAATACTTTGCTCCATATTTATTACTAGTTTTTTGGATGGCTGCGACTAATTCCTTAAGCTCACTTTCCTTCATTGTCTTTTCTAGGACTAAAGATGAAATAAACAAATCTGGTGTTGCTCCTTTCGCTGCTAGATCAGAGAAAGTTATTGCTACCAGCTTTCCTCCTAATTGCTTCCACGTTTGTTTTGGTAGAAAATCAGAATTCCTAGTCATGGTGTCAACATTGACAAGAACATACGGATGGTTGTTACTATAAAGATAGGCGTCTTCATTCCTCCCAATAAGGTCAGAAGAATCAATATATGTTTGTAGGAGATTGATGATGTTAAATTCTCCCAAATTTTCGAGGTTCGGCATTTGTATGAATAGTTCTCGCTCCACTATTTTTATTTTCACTTTATGTTTGGATCTTTCTTGATAGTAAATGAGTGAAAACACATCCGAAAGTCATGAAACCACTGAAGCGAAGCTACAGGCTTTTATTCAGCCAATTATTTTCGTAATCCTGATAGCAATCATTTTGTCATTATTTACACTTGATTACTATGCAGCAATGCAAGAATTAGACCCAGAGTATTCTCCTCCTGATATTTCACCAATTCCAGAGAATCCAGAGGATCCTGGTGGGATAGCTTATGGGGCAATACTCAATATGATTTTCTATGTTTCATTAGCTTTTATCGGAGGACTGATAGTCTTAATTATAATTAAGAAAGGATTTATGCAATTTTTGGTCTATTTCTTTGCAGTGATGATGGGATTTAGCTGGTTTGTCTTTGGCTTCTTCTATGGAGTTGTTGTTCTCCTTGGAGTACTAAACCTATTCTGGACCATATTTCCTTCCTTCATTCAGAATTGGATTGATGATTTTTTTAGATGGAGTGTGGCGATTGGAACACAAAAAATCTCTATTGTAGAAATATTGTTATGGCTTTTTTCCATACTCTTAGGTTTTCTAGGAACCTTTACATTCGGAATTCAGAGTTTTGATAAGATTTGGATCCGAAATTTGATGATGATATTTTTTGGGGCAATGATTGGTTCAATGCTAGCGATACATCTTGGTTTACTTACAACGGTTCTCATTTTAATAGGTTTATCATTGTATGATATTTATGCCGTGTTTCGTGGTCCATTAAAAGGAATTATTGACCATGGACGTGAAACTGTAGAGCAAATCGAAAATGATATGGCTCTTCATGTTGAAGAGGGGGAATTTGAGAAAGTACCTTTATTACCAGCTCTCCCTGTTTATTCTACTCCTTTAATAAATATTGGTTTAGGCGATTTTGCATTTTTTAGTATGTTAATCAGTGCTGCGGTAGTAATAGGCAGCGAATTAGCTACTCCAGTTCCCCTTTTTGCTTCGCTGGTTGGACTCTTCACAGGAGCAATTCTTACCTTTAGATTATTAAAAAAGGATCGTGCTCTACCTGGTCTTCCTTTACCTATTTTTGGTGGACTAGGATGCCTAGTTTTAGGTGTCTTAGGGAGTTTACTTCTCGGAATTATTACCCTTGATTCGATAGTTGCCCTCTTTGTCTAAATTACCACTATACTATTTAGTGAGATAGAATATTATCAAAAAGTCACATTGCAAAGAGAGCTTCTCTTTCAAGTTGGATAAGGTATTCATTCACCTTTGTTTCAATATCAATGCCCAACTGTCCAGCTAAAATTATGGAATTTAAAAAAGTAGTAATTATTTCTTCAGCTACTTTTTCATTATTTAAAAGGTTGGGATCCACCATTTTTTGGAGTGAATTTACCAGTTTTGGGTTGAAAAAGGGTGATTTCACGCTATAACTGCCAGTGAAATGATTGATCAATGTTCTAACTCGATCTTGAATCTCAGATACACTCATGTAATATTGCATTGAGGTCTCACCTTGTCCGAATTTTTGCTTCATGTTACTATTGGTTTTTTCTTATTTATTAATGTTTTCTGGAAATAGTACGGGGATAATTAATCGTTATGGAGGTTGCGATTTGGATTTATTCTTCATTTTTGTCGTTTTTTCTCATATTTTACACTCGAAATAGGGGGGGGCGGGGGGAATTACCAAACTATTGTCACGAGAAGATAATATAACTTGTAATCATGATTTGAATTCTAAGCAAGGTTGTTAAGTCTTAGAAGATTAAAAAACATGGAGGTGTGTTTTCCAAATAAATCATATCACTTTCACTTGTAGAGAAGGAAAAAAGTGGAATTATAACATCATTACTGCATTTTGCATACGAGATATTAAAAATATCATCATGCTCACCAATTTGAACTTAAAGTTTTAGACGGGGTATGATTTCATCATTAATGATGATTTTAGATCATTTTATGGCAATTATAGAGAAAATTCTCATAACCACATTTTTTCTGCAATTTTGGCTTCTAATTAACAAGAAAGAATTTAAATTTAGGTAAAATCCCTCAAAATGATAATATTTCATCACCAATTCCAGAGAAAAACTTTTGGTTCTTGAATGAAAGGTGATCCATGGAAGAAAAGCTTGATACAAAGCTAACCATTAAAAAGGAACTTAAAACAATGCCAATCACCGAGCCTGAGAAACGAGACATTGTTCGTAAGGCACTACTTGATATGATGATCTGTAGAAAGTGTTATGCCCGAAATCCTCCAGGAGCAACTAAATGTCGACGATGTCGCTCAACAAGATTACGCCCCAAACGAAAAGAGAGAGCAGGATAGCGTATTTTACTAGAAGTAAAGATCATTAACCCATATTTTCTTTCAACATATTTATCACTTCTATTTCAAAGGGGTTTCTAAATGCATGTTTATGATGGCAGTGTAGGTGAAGGAGGAGGATCTATTCTTCGATTAGCGACGTCTCTAGCTCTCGTGACACAAGAATCTATAAAAATTGTAAATATTCGTAAAAACCGTCCGAAGCCAGGACTCCAAACGCAACATCTTGTAGGTCTCCGAGCATTAGCTGAATTTTGTGGGGGTGATTTAGATGGGGATAATCTCGGATCAGGAACTATTATTTTTGTACCTTGTAATTCTTGGCGTTCTAACCTGAAAATTCATGTTTCTACAGCAGGTAGTCTGGGATTAATATTACAATCTCTTCAGGTAGCTATCCTTGGAGTGAGGAATCATGATTTGGAAGTTGAATTTCAGGGAGGGGCTACTTTTGGAAAATGGGCACCTAGTATTCCTTATGTAAATCATGTCACTTGGGAAATCTTTCGCAATATGAATTTTGATCTTAAAACTGAAATCTCTCGACATGGATTTTATCCCAAAGGAGGTGCACGTGTTTCAGCTAAATTACGTTCTCCCTCTCATATACAGGGGTTGGATCTAGAAGTATTTAAGAAACCAAAAGTAGCCAATATTTTATCCTTCGAGTCAAAACACCTTCAAAGGGCACGAGTTGCAGAAAGACAGGCGAATACAATCGCAACAGCTCTAGAAAAACAAGATATTGATCCAAAGATTCTCAAAGAATCAGTAAATTCAGCTAATCCTGGTTCTGGTGTATTAATATACTCAAAAGCTGAAAAAGCTGTAATTAGCGGTGATTTTGTTGGTGAACGAAAGCTTCCTGCAGAAAAAGTAGGCCAAAATGCGTTCAAGCGTTATTCTATTACCATAAAGAGTAGAAGTACCGTTGATCCTTTTTTAGCTGATCAAATTCTGCCTATCATGGCATTAGCTTCAAATTCTAGTTCTTTTTTCACTCCTTATTTATCTAACCATACTAAAACCAATATTAACTTGATAAAAGACTCACTTGATGTTGATGTAAGCACAGAAGAAGTTAATAATCGATTTAAGGTTTTGATCGATGTTTAACTGGTTGAGTCTCATCAGCTATCCATTTTAGATATTTTTCGCTCCCTGAGTGAATTGGATAGACCACAAAAGCTGGTAATTCATATGAATGAGATTCTTGGATCATTGATTGGATTTCTTCAACCAAAAAATCTTGTGTCTTGCACCACAGGATTATTTCGTTTGCTTCCTCAATCTTTCCTTTCCAACGATAGATGGATTGGACATCCGAAATTAGATTCACACAAGCTGCAAGTTTTTTCTCAAGTAAAAGGTGTGCAAATTTCTTTGCCTCCTCCGGACTATCAAATGTTGTATAAATGGCAATATACATGGTTATTACTCCTTCTTATTCTGATCTCTTATTATAACCAAATCGCTGCTCCTTCCTACAGTTAAAACAAAAATAATGAATCTGCCTTTTTTTACTATTTAAACGAATTCTTGTCGTTTTAATGCTTATTGGATAATTGCACGACCGACAAAAATAATTTCGATACTGATGTGGAAGATGAATTCGTCCACGTTTGCCAATTTTTCGAGCTGCTCGATAAAATTCTTGAGATTGTAGAGGATTCGTTGAACGT
This sequence comes from Candidatus Heimdallarchaeota archaeon, assembly GCA_020353515.1. Classification (GTDB taxonomy): domain Archaea; phylum Asgardarchaeota; class Heimdallarchaeia; order Hodarchaeales; family Hodarchaeaceae; genus Hodarchaeum. Next base: position 2,678,197 of record CP070695.1, on the reverse strand, counting down.
GTTTTTATACTCTCCTCGATGAAGAATGTCATAGCTTCTTGTGTTAGAAATTGGATATCTTGGCGTTCTATAGATCTTTTTCGTTTTTTACGACGGTGAGAAGATACCATTCTAATGAACACCTAATCCTCAAATCTTACGTTGACGAAATAAGTTTGATCCAGATTTAAAGTGTTTCTAATTTAATCTTTAACTAAACTAAAAATACTGCTTCACTCCTTTAGCACCCGTTTCATTATTAAACATATATCAACAAAACTTTTTAATTTAAAGCAGAGGGGGTTGTATTGCCAATAAAGGGCTATATTCCAAGAGGATTTGCTCCGATAGTGTAGCTCGGCCCATCATTCCGGGCTTTCGCCCCGAATCTGGCTGAATTCAATATTGAATCTAAGCGGAAGGACCCGGGTTCAAAGAACCCAAACACACTGTTTGTGGTTGGAAAATCCCGGTCGGAGCATTCCTTTTTGTTACAAATATCCAATTTTAGCAAGTGAATTATTATGAGTAGACCCTTAGATGTCTTAACAGCCGCTCTCAACAAGAAGGTTATTCTCAAAGTGAGAGGACAACGTGAAATTCGCGGAATCTTACGGAGTTACGATCCCCATCTCAATTTATACCTAGAAGATGCAGAAATGATTTATCCTCCAAAGGAAGAGGAAGAAGCCGTAACAGAATCATTAGGAAATATTATCTTACGAGGAGACAATGTAATTCTTATTTCTCCCCCCTAGGGAGAGCTAATATAGCCAAAAACCTGATTATTAACCGAGGTGTAAAAAATGACAAAAGGAACAGCATCACGAGGAAAACATACTGCTAAACGAACTCATATGCAATGTCGAAGATGTGGTAATCGTTCATACCACAAACGTAAGCGCCAATGTGCTTATTGTGGGTTTCCTAACCCAAAACTACGTCGATATTCTTGGACAAATAAAAATTTCAATAGGCGTCGACGTACTGATTAAAAGTAATCTTGGATTTTTTACTACAAAACAGGTAAAAATTTTTATCACTTGCTAGCAATGACTGAATTACTTCGTATTTACGTTTGCCGAGGTAGCTTAGAGTTTACTTTAATGAGTAAATGAGAATCCCGGGAGTATCACCATTTTATAATGGTATCAAATCCCGTTAGCGCTGGACTGAAGTCTCCAGTTCATCTGTGAGATGGATATCCAGTTGTCGTGCGTTCAAATCGCACCCTCGGCATATTTTCATATTTGTTAAGGGAGAGATGGAAGCCTAATCCCTAGTTCTTGAAAAAAATAAGTAAAAAGTATAGATTCTTGAGGGAGTATAGCTAGGATATTTTCATAATCAGGAGAGAAAAAACTAAAGAGAATTAAGGAGACAAAACACTTTAAATTCTGGTGAGTTGAAGAATGAAATCTCTAATTACATTATCTTTGGGTGGAAGCATCATCAACCCTGGCGAAATTGATACCCAATTCCTTACAGATTTTTCCATAGTAGTTAAAGAGTTCGTACATCAACATAAATTCATGATTGTATGTGGTGGTGGGAAGGTAGCTCGTCAATACATCAAAGGACTTCCTGAAGGATTGACTGAAGGTGAACGCGACTATATGGGAATTGCAGCAACTTGGCTTAATGCCCAGTTGTTAACTTATTATTTCAAAGGACACTGTTCTCCAATATTGCCTACAACCGTGAAAAAATTAAGTGAACACCTTCAGTTTCAAAAAATTGGTATATCTGGAGGATTTTTACCAGCAATTAAGACTGATGAGGATGCAGCAATTTTAGCTGATTTATTTGGGTCTCCCATTCTTGTGAACGTGACCAATGTTGATGGGATTTATGATAAAGATCCGAATAAATTCCCTGATGCGAAAAAATACAAAGAATTAACCTATAAAGAATTCTATGACATTGTCACTCCATTATCATTAGGTGCTGGGTCAAATGCGCCATTTACTCTAATTGCTGCTAAGATCTGCGAACGCACCAATATGCGTATCATAATCTGTCCTAAAAACGTAGATAAGATAAAGGAAGCAATCCAAGGAAAGAATGTTGGAACAGTTATTCAAAATACATGAAAAGTAATGACTATTAATTCTTTTACTTCTGAGTGTAATTCAAGAGATATAAGCCCATTTCCACTATGTATTCCGTCTCAAACCTATGGTATGACATTATTCTGGCCTGAAGAATACTGGGCGGTGGTAAAAATCCAAGAATTAAAAAGACTGTATCCACATATTGATTTATCTGGACTCATTAATCCATGTTTCATACAAAAATTTCCAAATCTTGTCAAGGGGTCTTTCCATGAAAATATATTGGGCACGAGAAGATATGACGATATATCCACATTTTTATGGGAAGATAAACGCCGTATGATAAACATTGCAACTTCTCATGCACCTTCCAGGTTAATTGCTGAGGATTACTGGCAACAACATGGTGATGATTTTGGCATTATTACTCTTGATGCTCACCTGGATTTATCCAATTCTCAAAAACCACATGGAGCATGGATTACTAAGGAACTAGCAAGCATTACCTCTGTATTTGGAGGATGGGCTGATACTAGTCAAGATTATGAAGAGGCTTCCAGTCTTTTTCCATTCATTAAGCCAGATTTTAGTGATGTGAGTTTAAACCGTGACCTCAATACTTGGTTGAAAGGTAAAAAAATATATTTAAGTATCGATTTGGATTATTATCAACTTTCTCAAGGAGATTTTTTAGGTTACTCGAATTATTGGCATAGAAACAAGATTATCGGCCATTCTATGACTATAGAACAGATACTCGCTGAAAAAAAAGAAGAGAGAAAATTCAAAACACCTCTTCTTCTAGGAAAATCATTGGGTTTTTTCTCCAATTTAGAAACTTTTACGCAAGAAAAGAAGGAGAGTTTACAAAAACAAACTACAGAGATATTGATTACCCTGGAAAAAATAATGTATCTATGTCATAAAAATTCCGCTGCTCTTCTCTGTATAGATTTCGTCGAATATTCCCCAATCTGTGACTGGAATCAATTTACAATAAATGAATTTGTTAAGAATTATCCTAGATATCGAGCTATTATACAAACCTGACTAAGGTTTTTTTATACATTACTTAAATCATAAATTGCAGAGGAATTTTGTCGAGATTATCATGTGTGATTTGGAATGAGCTATGAACAGTACAAACTCGAAAGAATGCTCACTGACTTGCAGAACAAGGAATCTCCTGATGGCAGCACTTGTTTAATATCTTTATATGTACCTCCCGACCGAGCAATTGCTGATTTTGTTCAAGAATTAACTGATGAGGTAGGTACTGCCACAAATATTCGAAGTAAGTTCACACAAAAAAATGTTGTTTCAGCTTTACGCAATGTAATTGGAAAGCTGAAGCTTTACGGTCATAAATCACCAGAATCAGGTATAGCAATATTTGCAGGTGCAACCGCGGATTCTGGTCATAAAGATTATAAAATTGAATCCTATGTTTTTGAACCCCCACAACCGATATCACGTAAACTATATGTTTGTGATAATCGCTTCCATGTGGAGTATCTAGTTGATCGTTTGGTTGAGAAAGATACCTACGCTTTATTAGCTATCGATAGTGCAAAAGCAACAATAGCAACATTGAAAGGGGATCAAATCGAGATTGTGAAAAGCACACGAAGCGGTGCAGCAAAAAAGCATCGGAAAGGAGGCCAGAGCAGTGTTCGTTTTGCTAGATTGCGGGAAGAGGTTGTTGCACGGTTTCTAAAACGTGTTGCTGACGATATGAAACAGTTCTTTATCGAAGATGACCGTATTGAATTAAAGGGTGTAATTCTTGGCGGACCTGGTCAAATAAAGGATCAAGTCGTTGAATATTTCGACAATCGTTTAAAGGCTAAAGTAGTTGGAATTAAAGATTTAGGATATGGAGGAGACAGGAGCGGAATAAATGAATTGGTTGCAGAAATCGAAGATATTTTAGAAGGAGTTGTCTTAATAGAGGAAAAACGACTGGTTCAACAATTCCTAGATGCATTAACAGTAGGAAAAGCCAATTATGGAGAAAAGGAAGTTCGAAAGAACCTTCAGATGGGAGCTGTTGAAATCTTGTTAGTCTCAAAAGGGATAGATTTAATACGAATAGAAGCTGAATGTCAGAATTGTGGTTATAAAGAAGAGAAAACAGTAAAACCAGATGAAGTAGAAAATTATATATCTGTGCTACAAAAACAACAGTGTTCTCAGTGTAATGTAATTAAGTGGGAAATTAAACAAAAAGACCTCATTATGGATTTGGGGGATATGGCCGAAAAAACAGGTGCCACAATCGAAATAATCAATCCCCAAACAGAAGAAGGACGCCAAATACAAAATTTTGGAGGGATTTGTGCAATTTTACGGTATATCCCTTCATGAAGCTAATAACAAAGAAAAAATGCGCCGACCGGGATTTGAACCCGGGTAGCCAGCTATCTTCTCTTCAATGAGAATGGAAGGCTGGAGTCCTAGACCAGACTAGACCATCAGCGCTTTAATTCCAAATGGTTTCTCTACAATTCCAGTAGAGCTGAAAAATCCTTTTTTTACTCTAACTATATTCTTTTTGATAGTTCAGACTATTCTGAATGAAACCTTTCAAAAAAGACTAAGAAACTTGTTTTAAAGGAACGTTTTTTAAAGATCCCTTTTTAAGCCAAATTCGATTAAAAAGGCTTCAATTTAAGCCCTATCCTTGGAGAAAGGAAAAATAATGTCCCCTAAACTTAACCAATGCCTAATTATCACCATTATTTCAATGATTATCCTCAGTAATGTCATCTCGATCTCAATAGTTTTCACTTCTCAAAATTCGATAATGGATATATCACAGGTAGATATAGAGGAAGACAAATCTAAACTAGAAATTTCACCAATAAAAATCAAGGTACCAAGAGTAATTGCACAAGATGATACAAATACAACAGCAGAAACGCCAACTCAAACATCAGCCGAAGAAACAGAGGGGACAAATGTAACAGAAACAGAGGAGTTTCCTCCTTGGAAACCAAATATAAATTTCTTTGGAAATCTTGTCTACTTTGATGAGAATCTTTATTATCCTCTCGCATTGATTTTTTCAGTATTAGGAATTTTATCAACCTTGTGGCTGATATTCTTTGTGGAAACTAGTAAAGAACGGACAATTCGTGAGCGGATCTTTGGCTCTGCAATTCGTTTAATTCTAATGAGCTTATTTTTAGGTTTAGCTCTTCATTTTTGGATTCTTTTCGAACCAATTTAATTTCTTTTAATATTTATTAGGATAGAACATTAAAACGCTAATTACTCTGAAAAAAACAAGATATAAAAAGTAATTCGGCTTTTCATTTCCACATTGGTAGTTATTAAATTATTTCATGATCATAGTAGGTCTTTTTTCTAGTAGAAAAAATAGCCAACCATAAGCTTTTTTAATAGTTAATCTTGTAGTCACATGATTTTTTTCCAGCCTATGCAATTGTCATCAATTGTACGGAAGAAATCGTTTGACACTCCTAGATCATTATCTTCAAGAGGAAAAATCTTATTGGAGCATACAGGCTCTTTTAAGGAAAGCAATTTGCAAGGGGAAGTGGGTGTTGTTATATGGTAGTCGAGTAATTGCAGTTTCAGAGACTAGAGACGAAATTGTCCGACATTTTCACGATTTCTCTGAAAAATTAGATCCACGACATCATCTTCCTGGAGCTATCTGTGTACAGGTAGGTAATGAAAATAAATTTTATCGAATATCGGTAGATGAGGAGGAAGAAGAAAAACAATCTAATGCCTATGAAATTAAAGTATAATTGAAGAGTGTCGTCACTTTCCCCTTTTATTCAACTGTCACTGTTTTAGCCAAATTTTTTGGTTTATCAGGATCAAAACCCCTTTTAACTGCAGCATAATAGGCTAACATTTGCAAAGGCAAGATATGAGTTATCGGTCTGAGTAAAGAAAGAGATGTAGGTAGAATAAATGGATAATCAGATCGTTCGATAATATTATGACCTTCTTCTGTGACTGAAATGATATATGCGCCTCGAGCACGCATTTCTTCAGTGCTGCTCAACATCTTTTTTGCGGTCCAATCATTTGGAGAAATTATAACAACTGGAAAATCTGGTTCTACAATTGCGATAGGTCCATGTTTACTTTCACCTGCAGGAAATGCTTCAGCATGAATGTATGAAATTTCTTTGAGTTTCAATGCCCCTTCTAATGCAATGGGCAGATTATATCCCCTGGCAAGAAAATAAGCATGATTTTGATTAGATATCTTTGCTGCTAATTCCTTTGCTTTGAATTCATTTTGATTGATAATTGTACGAGTTATTTGAGGTGCTTCTGTAACAAGAGTACCAAGATTTTCATTGAACTCAGTTGTGTTAAGAAGACCGACATCATGTTCTATCTGAAGAGCTAATCGTGCTAGGAGAGCAACCTGTGCAGTATGAGTTTTGGTTGCAGCAACACCAATTTCTGGGCCTGCTTTAGTATAAAGAGCGATCTGACTCAATCGGGGAATAGAAGAATCAATAACATTGGCTACTGAAATAATCGAAGCCCTAGTTTTGCGAGCTGCCCCTAGTCCTTTCATAACATCTAATGTTTCACCAGATTGACTGACAGCAATGATTAAAGTATCTTCATCAATTAGATGTGAGTATGTTTCGTATTCAGAAGCGATTACTTTGTACAAAGGTCTTTTTTTGAGAATACGTTGAAACTGGTGATAACCAGATAATCCTGCATGGTAACTTGTACCACAAGCCAAAAAAATAATTCGTTCTGCTTCTAAAATTTTATTAGAGGCTTTCTCAATAACACGGGGGTCAATATTCAAAGTGTTTTTAAGAGCAATTGGCTGTTCATGAATTTCTTTCAACATAAAATGGGGATAACCACTTTTTTGTGCGCTTTCGGCTGTCCAAGAGATAATGACAGGTTTAGGTTGTACCCTAAAGCCATTTTTTTCAATATAGACAGCTTGAGGGGTTAGTGTGGCAATTTCACCATTTTTAAGAACAATAACTTGTTTTGTATACTCTAAAAACGCAGGGATATCACTCGCAGCAAATTTCGTATCCTCCCGAACTCCAATAACTAAAGGACTATCTTTTCGGGCTAAAAAGATCGTTTCAGGATCTTTGGAGTGTATTAATGTAATCGCATAAGTTCCTTCTATTTTATTTATTACTCTCTTGAATGCGTTAATCTTTGATGAGTTTGGATTATCTTGTTTTAGTTCTTCCTCCATAAGATGAGCAATAACCTCTGAATCAGTTTCTGATGAAAAAAAATGCCCCTTTTCTTTGAGGGTTTTCTTCAGGTCAAGATAGTTTTCAATTATCCCATTATGAACAACTATTATGTTCCCCTTGCAATCTGAATGTGGATGAGCGTTTTCTTGGTTAATCGCACCGTGAGTAGCCCATCGAGTGTGGCCGATCCCGATAGTTCCTCGAAGATTCTCCAAAGATAATCTCTTATTGACTTTATCAATCATTCCAATATCTTTTAAGATTTCAATTTTCCCGTTATTTATGGTAGCAACTCCCACGCTATCATAACCGCGATACTCAAGTTTTTTTAAACTATCAGTGATCATCTTAGAAACATTAGTTTTTGAACTAGTAGTTATTGCAATGATTCCGCACATTTTCTTAGCTTCAACCCTGAATTAAGTTTGAATAACACGAATGCCAATGAAGAGAACAGTAAAAGCATATTACTTACCTTTGTAAGAATTTAAATGTTTTAGCTTTTACTTTTCTTGAAGTTAAAGAGAATTAACTTTACTAAAAGACGAATAAAAGAACTCTAGAACAGCCTGAAAAGATTATTCTACCTTTCTTTTTTCACAAACCATTTTAAATCCAAGAAGAAGACGACAGAACTGATATTGCTAATTCACTGATCTAGTTATGATGTGATCAGTAAGAATAAAAAGGATCACAATAATCCAAAAGCCTTCAGATATCTTTCGAGGGGATGTTATATAGTTGGTACAGAACACATATGAAATCTCACCTAAGAAAGCGCAGATTTTGGCTCATGATATCCGATGGGAGATCATGCAGCATCTATCAAGTGATGATGCCCTTTATGCGAAAAGTATTGCAAAAAAACTAAATTTATCTGAGCAAAAAGTCCATTATCATTTAACTAAATTACGAGATGCTGGTTTACTCGTACCTATTGGCATTAAACCGATAAAACGTGGACGAGCTAAACTGTTCAAACCCGTAGCAAATCAATTCGTATTATCTTTAGCAAAGTATGGAGTAACTAATGAGGAAACCGCGTTTAACAAGGTCATCTCAAGAGCTTTTTGTAAAAACGGGAGATTCATTGGCAAAATCGTTGTTGGGAGTGCAGAACCACATGGGCGGTATGATGCTATTTCTCGTGACGGATTTCTCACAGGGGAGTTATGTTGGTATTTAGGAAATCACCTTTCAAAACAGAAAGGTTTTGTGCCTAATTATGTCACTACAGATTTGCTTTATAACAAAGTGATGCGTAATAAAAAAACTAATTTGATATTAATAGGAGGACATATCACCAATACTCTAACAGCTCACTATAATGAAATTCTCAAATCTAAATTTGATATGTATTTTAGCGAAAATAGTATCAGGAGTAATTCTAAAGATTTTTCTCATCCTGCTCATGGGATGGTAGCTTTGTTTCAGAATCCCGAGGCAATCGATTTTTGGATTCTCATTCTAGCTGGTGTTCGTAGTTTAGGAACCCAAGCAGCAATTTATGCAATTGTTTCTGATTGCTGTGACTTATTAGGAGATGGAATGGAATTCGCAACAATTTTACTAGGCGAAAGTAAAGATAGTTTACATATTAATGGTGTAAAAAAAATTGAAATTAAGTCTCTATAATTAGATTATTCAATTTCAAAACGTTGTTAAACTAAGTATTTTTTCCTTAAATAAGAGAAAAAAAAGGCCTATTACGAGAAAAATAATGAGAAAGAGATGAGAAAAGGGTGTCTGAGACTCGACAATTCTTGGAGAAGGCAATACAGCAAAAAAAGAAAGTTCTCACCGTACAGGAATCTAAAAAAATATTATTACAAGAGAATTTCCCAATAAATCCAACAGGTTTTGGAACCGACCTAAATGAAGTTATAACTGAAGCTGAGAAGATTGGATTCCCAGTTGTACTCAAAGTTAGTTCTCATGATATAATTCATAAATCAGATGTTGGAGGAGTGGTCACTGAAATCAGAAGTACTACCGAACTCAAGGAAAGATTTGAGCAAATGCAACAGAGAATCTCCCAAAAAGTTCCCAATGCAAAAATCGAAGGATACATCATAGAAAAAATGCAATCAGGTATCGAACTCCTTGTGGGTTCAACAGTAGATCAGATGTTCGGGCCAATCTTGGCGTTTGGCCTTGGTGGGATTTATGTCGAGGTTCTAAAGGATGTTGTTTTTCGATTAATCCCTATTGAACGTGAAGACGCCACAGAAATGCTTTCTGAGATTAAAGCAGCAAAAATACTGGATGGAATCAGAGGACAGCCTCCTATAAATAAAAAAGCACTTGTTGATTTACTGATAAAAACATCTACTTTTGTTGATCATCATCCAGAGATCGAAGAACTGGATTTAAATCCAGTCTTTGCTACTGAGGATGGAGTGTCTGTAGTGGACGCACGAATCATTCTGAAGGTTTCTGAATAAGTCGAAAATGCCAGACCAGAAGGATACACGAAATTGTCATTGTTCCACCTAATGTTGAGAAAATGAGTGATAGAATAAAAAAGATCAAAAAAACGTTCATAAAATGAAAATTTTGAGCTATCAATAGTGGGATTAAAGCTCCACCTCCAGCTAACACCAAAATACGAAATAGCTTCTCTAGTTGTTTAAATTCTTGAATTAATTTCTTGTGATTTAAAAAATATCCGAATATAAAACTGATTATAGAGCCTAACAGTACTGGAATGCCCATCATTACCCAAGTTTCATTACCAAGGAAATTTAATCCGAATATCAGGATTAGAATCTGACTAAACAGAAAACAAAAAGGTATTAAAACAAGCTCAAATTGTTGAAGAGATGTTAGGGTTTCCAAAGAAAGATCCTCTATTCTTATAACATAAGATAGACAGTTAATCACATTTTTTTCAATATAAAAAAATCTCATTTAGTTAATAAAACATTTTTTTATAACCCTTTAAATTCCATTAAAAGGATGAATATGACGCAAAAATCCCCGTACCCTCTGAATCAAATGTTAAAAGAGCTTCAACTAAACACACTTGTCCATCTCGAGATGAATGAGGGGTTAATGGGAAATGCAGGTGATGAATCTCTTGGTAATGCCCTTACAAGTTCAAATCTCCTCGTTGTCCTTCAGTCTGATATGCCTCCCATGCCCATTCGCCTCTCTAATAATGAGATTTATGAAATGATTTTACGTAACGATAGAGGGATCGTTGCTAAAGAAGGACGAGCAAATCGTTATATGATTGCTCTACGAATGGATACTAGCAACGTGTTGGCAGCTATTGGAGATGATTTAGATCCAGGCATAATCCTCTTCGAACTTTTACAATACTACAAGAAAAGTGCAGCCAAACATTTTGGTTGAAAACAAGTAACGGTAATAGGAGCTGAAATTTCAATGCCAGCAGAGCTATCAAGATCAAATCAACCAGTGATCACTTTGAATGACCGCCTTCGGGCTATTTTCTTTCTTCTCAGGCCTCACCAATATTACAAAAATTTCCTAGTTTTTTTTGGATTATTCTTTTCAAGAAATCTGTTCAAAACTGAGCTTTGGTTTCCTATCGTTTTGGCATTTATCGTACTCTGTCTCACTTCCTCCTTAAACTATCTGATAAACGACTTTCGTGATCGAGAAAAGGATCGTCATCATCCAGAAAAAAAGAACCGTCCCTTCCCCTCGGGTACTATATCTAATTTCTTTGGATTACTTATTGCCCTTCTTTTATCTTTATTCATCGTTATAATTTTAATAATCCTACCCCCATCACCTATTATCTCTTCTGGTGCATATGATGAAGTAATAGAGCAGGGAAGTATTTCTAATCCCTCAAAAGCGGCGTTTATTTTAGTCTTAGGTGGATTCTTTATCACTAGTCAGATCTACTCTCTTTTTCTGAAACGAGTTGTCTTCGCGGATACAATTATGATTTCTGTAAACTATGTTTGGCGAGCAATCGCAGGTGCCGTACTCATCAATGTATATGTCTCTCCATGGCTTATAATTCTCTGCTTTATAACAGCAATGATGCTTTCATTAGCTAAACGGAAGGGGGATTTTTCTATATTAAAAGAAAAAGCCATTCAACACAAGCAGGTCTTTGAAAAATATACCCCAGAGCTTTTGGATCAAAGTTTGGCGACTAGTGCAGCAATTGAGCTTTTAGCAGTCTTTATCTACTTAGTAGACCGTCATCCTAATGAAACAGTTTTTATTGTACTCGCACTTCCCTTATTTACTTTTGCAATTTTCCGCTATTTATTTCTGGTCTCAGGGAATAGCATTGTAGGACGGAGAGCGGAACGATTATTTTTTGATAAGCAACTTTTATTAGTTGGGATTACCATTCTTCTACTATTCTTTATCGCAATCTATTATCCTAATTTTCTTGATAATCTATTGGGAATCCCAGACCCTCCTTGATGATTTAGATTATAAAAATAAAAAAAAACCTAGAAAAAATGAGAAATAAATGAACAGATATAAATAATGTTTCTGTTCTCAATCGTCTTTTTCTTCTTCTTCCTCTTCCTCAAACTCCTCCTCATCGAGATTCAGATCATCTAGGTCAATGGGTTCTGGAGGAGGTGTAGTAGCCATTGTGATACCTATCCAGGCAATTATGAATCCGATCATCAAAGTTGCAAGATAAACAGGTACCATGACTAAATCAGCGACAGCCAAATTCAAAGGATTGAACATTAATTCATGATCTGCTCCGATCCAAGACTGGATTGGTACATAATATGTGTATATAATTAAGAAGATAATAGTTAGAAAGAAGATTCCATAGCCATAAATCTTGTCTTTTGCCATTTTTTATCCATTCTCCAGTATTAATAATCTAATTTTACAGTATTCCTACTCACACTTGTAAGGAATTGACGTTTATCGAGTGAAAAGGATATGTAGGCTTTGTTTTTATAACTATTTATTTTATTTTTGTTCATCCATAAAACCTATCCATTGGGTGAACAAATTCAGATTAAAGCCTAAAGCAGCTAATTTGCAGTAATAGATGAGTAATTTTGACCTATATCTCGTGTCTAAGAGATCTAGCTCCTGCTATGTGCTGATCAGTAGCTCCTGGATTAAAAACAACTCGTGCAAAAAACCAAATTGGAGAACCATAATCTAAAATATCATAGTCAAACTGAACCGAGCCATAACCAGCGCTATCAATAGTTGAATTACCAATAAAATAGCGTGAGTCATCACTAAAGGTACGAGTGTTACTCCAATAAAAAGACATTCTTGTACCAAGATAATCACAGGCTGGTTGCCAGGGCATCCAAGTAGACACTCCAGTGACCATCATAAGACGAGCAGAAAGGGTAATATTGTCTTGTACTAAGTTTAAGGTTTGATCAGAGTCATCTGTGGTAGTAATATTCGCGATAGGGGCAGTAGCGGGTCCAAAAGCCCTGTGATCATAATCGGAACCAATTAAGACGGTAGTTGATACTTCTGACATAACTGGCATGTCTATTGGAGTGCCTGTTTGAAGAATATCTGATAAGAATTTCAAAAGGGGATCAAAACTGACCCATTCAGTTCGTCGTTCTATTGTCGGTGGGAGTCCTGGAATAATCTCTTCGATGGGTATCAGTACTTCAGCCCAAGCATGAAGCATCATATTTGTAATTACAAGTTTTGTTTTGTCAGTAGATTCCGACCCTCCTAAATAACCTATTACTACACGACTTGGTATCCCCCGTAAACGCATCATAGTCACGAAAAGGGAAGCAAAGTGAAGTGCGGTTCCTTGCTTATTATTTATGAACCATTCATTATAATCTTCATAGGGTTCAGGGTGAGGCATATCATACTCATCTTCTCCAGTCATAGCAGCTATAGTTGCGTACTCTCCTAACCACATATCAAAATCAAATGCAAGCTCAAATTCTCCAGTTGAACCAGGTACTGGAATACGGTCAGGATCAGATTGAAGTGTTCCTCCTAGTTCCGCAGCTACATCTTCGTTTGTATTAATATAATAATTTGGGGCTAATCTCTGCATTTCTGTATATGCTTGGGAAAAAACACTCTGACCTGGAATAGTACATTGATCAATGGTACTTGCCACCACCTCAGGAGCCCAATCTCTATAATAATCTGGGGTAACTCCTGGACCTGTTCCATATACATATGCATCACTTGGTAATTCTGAGGAAGTATTAGGATACTGTAAGTAAAGATCTCGAATATCGATCCAGTCTGATGATCCTAAAATGCTTTGATAATCATCTTTGGTTTTTGAGAACAGTGCTGCATCATATAATGTCTCACTTATATCTTTATAGTTTATTGTATATTCAAATACCCCCTCTTTTGCAGAATTTTCGCCTGTAGTGATGTAGGCTTGGATTCCTAATAGATCATCAAATGAATCGCTATATCCTCCTGGATAAACTTCTTTTGTTTGAGTTGTGAGTGTATTTATTCTCCTATCGTTTGAGTCATATAGTACGAAGGAGTTCTCATCTATATACGCGCCACTCTTGCCATTCCAAGGCGAAGGGAGATAATTTGGAAAATTTGGATTTACACTGACATCTGCACTCGCGGTACTATAGTCTAGAGGAACTTCGACCTTAAATTCAGCTATTCTATCCGACGGGTCAATATCTGATGAATATGATGTACCTTCACTTTCTGAACTAGGAGTCAGTATCCGATACCCCAATGGGTCTACGGACGTCCATCTTGTTGTGGGGTCTTCTCCTTTATCGTGCAATTCATATGTTTCAAGACTACCAACCCTCCAGTAGGCGGGTGGTGAGGTTGGATCGGCACCGAGTTCGTTTGACACATTAAAGAGAGCTTTGTAGGGGTTTTGTATTCCCGCAGTAAATTGGTCAAGAAGATTCTCAAGGAGATAGGTCGCATCCCAAGTTGGAGTATGAAATAAGCTCCAGTCAATATTCTTTTTTTCATAATCCTCAAACTCAATACGCTGTCTTGGAGTACCTAGTCCCACTATTTCTGTGACATATGTTCCTAAAAAAACAACTAAAATAAGTACTGTAGGTAAAAGATTCAAGACATTTCTGCTAATATCCTTTTGGGCGAGTTGATCAATCCTAGTACGAGCAATTTTAGTCAATGCAAGTAGAAAAACGATACCTAATGAGAGTATTTGGTGAAGGAAAAAGGGAGAAGCGGATACCCTTGGAACCGCTTCAATATATTGAGCAGTAGCAAAACCGAATAGAAGATACTTAATGATCTCAAGTACAAAAGCAAAACCGTAAGGCCCGATAAGTCTTCGAGAACGACGAAGTAAAAACCACTCTACCATCGTCATAGCAAAAACTAAAGTGAATCCTGTCATTGCAGTTTGGTAAAATTGATCTTCTTGAGTACTTGTACCTACTCGAGCAAGAACAAAGGATAATCCTGTGAATAAACATGTGAAAGCGCTTGTTAATACAAGATATCTAATTGCTGCTGGTGCAGGATCCTTCTCTAGCCTTTCTGTGCTCATTCAATTCACCAAAAAGGGCCTCAACATCAAGTCATCTTAGTGATAGTTATCATAAGAACAAATTAAAATATTTTATATCATTTTATTCTCACAACTTATAAATTGTGGTATTTCATTACACCAACCAGATGATAAATCTAAAAACGCTCTGGTGGAGGAATAGATTCGACTTCTTTTCTCTCATTCAACAATCGACAGAATGATGGCGTCCACTATTCCTGGAAAAAGAAAAGTGAACAAAATACACATATACGGTACGGCTTTTTTCCTCTTTTTATAACAGACAAGGTTTGACGTCCGCATTTCTCACAGGGATCACTAAGGGTGATAGCTGTTCCTTTACGGAGATTTGGTGCTTTCCAAGTACGGTTACATTTGCTACATATTACTTGGGTGTTTTGTTGGTCAAATTTTAAAAGAACGTCTCCTCCGCATTCAGGACAATTCCCAAGATGTTGTTCAGGAGAAGGAACCTCCCATGACCCTGAAAAAGGGCAATCTGTTCTATTACAATCAGTACAAAACCATGGACGATCTTCCTCGGCCTTTCTTGTCCAGCAGATAGGACACATAATCCAAGTATAAGATTTTGTTGAGATCAGGAGTGGAGTTCCGTTACAAATGCGACAGTTCTCATTATATATTGCCGTTAATTCACCTTTTTTTGGGAGCGGAAGGCTCACCTCACAAAGAGGATTAGAACACTTTAAGAATCGTGAATCTCGTTTTCCCTGATGGAGAATAAGATTTCCTTGACAATCGGGGCATTGACCCAAAATTTTCCCTATTCCAGTCATTAATTCGATACTTTGAACAAGTGTTGAGAAGATCTCCTCATGGTTAGCTTTCATTCTCTGCAAACCACGAGTTGTCAATTCGATGACAAGTTTATCGACATCTTCGGGAGTTTTTTCATGTTCTCGAATTTGCATGGTCCAAGATTCAACTTTCCCTCGAATTTCAGGTAAAATAAGGTCTTCTGAATTTTGAGTAAATATCTGATATAATGCCATTCCGAGAGCTGTTGGTACTAGCATTCTCCGTGGTCCTTGACTTATGGTGTACATCCGTTTCTGAACTGTTTCAATATGCGTTGATCGTGTGGCATCAGTTCCAAGATTAAGTCTTGCCATTTCTCGGATTAACTGAGATTCACTCCATAAAGGGGGTGGAGTTGTAAATCCCTGATGTTTAAAGGCTTCAATTAAGTGAGTACTTCCCTTCTCAAACCGAGGTAATTCTTTTCCCTTTAAGCTTCTGAATTTATAAAATTTGAGAAAGCCTAGATCAATTATTTTTCTTCCTTTTGCAATGAATTCCTCTTGTGCAGCATTAAGAATAATATATTGATTCACAACAGTAGCTTCAGAGTGAATAGTAGCCAAAAATCTCCATACAATATAAGAATAGATATTCCACGCTTGATTGGCCAACGCAGGTGTTTTTTTAAAGGATTTTTTGATTTCAGATTGTGTGGCTGCTTTTACAGGTTTGATTGGCTCGTGATCTTTTGTAAATCTGCCTTTACTGGGATTAAGTACACCTTCTAAGGCAATACACTCTTTTGCTACAAGACCAAATTCATCATGAGATGTAAACTTTTCAGCTAAGCTAGTAAGGTCTTTTTCAAGGTAGAATGAACTCTCTGTTCGTGGATAGGTAATATAACCATTGTTGTACAATCTTTCAGCAATATCTGCTACTTGTTTTGGACTAATTCTGAAGAACTGGGCACACTCTGATTCAAGAGTATCAGTGTCTAATGGTAGTGGACGCTTGATAGATGCAGACTCCTCATTATATTCTGTTATGATACCTTCTGCAACTTTCTTTAATTTGGTTATTAAGGAGTCAACGATAGCTTCCTCTTTTACAGGATTTTCTTTCCAATCCAGAAATAATGGCCCTTCTAATGTGGCAATTTTAACAGAAACTTTCCAAAATTTCGTAGGAGTGAAGTTGCTATTCTCAAGAAACCTATTTGTAATTAACCATAAAACACTCGTCTGACAAGGACCATATGAAATCATTCGATTTTTAATTCCTTGGTTTTGGATTCCAACAGTTAAAAATCGAGTTATTGATGACCCCATTCGTAAATCTTGTTTTCTAAGAGAATCAACCTGTTTAATCCAATCCCAGTTGAGATCTGTCTGAGTTTCAAACGCTTTTTTCAAGGAGTTTGGATTAGTACTAGTAAAATGCATCCGTCCGTGACGAATTTTCTTGTTACTTCTAGCAGCTATTTCAAGAATCTGACGGCCGATAGATTCACCATGACCATCCCAATCAGTAGCAATAACAATCACATCAGAAGCTGTCCCTATCTCCTCAATATGCGAAACCATGTTCTTTTGAATTGGGATCTCTATCGGTACAAGCTCTATCATATTAAGAGGATCTGAATTATGCCAGTTGGTATCTTTATCAAAAGGTGGAGGATAATCATAATTGAGGATATGTCCAGTAACACTAGATATGAGGAGCTGATCGTCTTTACGAAGGCGATATTCATCTTTTTCTATTTTGAAACGGATTGCATGATTAGATATCGTGCTTTCGAAGACATAATTATATCTTGTTTTGCCTTTTCGGCTTTTAAATTTCAGTTTATAAACAATAGAAAAGGCTTTAACGAGAGCACGCGCAATAGAAGGTTTCTCGGCAAAAATTGAAATAATAGCGCCCACGATTCAAACCCAAATAATTATTTTCACTTCATTATTCAACAAATTAAATCAAAGTTTTAAAGATAAAGAAATATACTCCTCTTTCTGGGTATATCATATGGTTGATCTTTCTCCGTTTTGCTTGTATATTACCGGAGTAACTGGAACAGGAAAGACAAGTGTAGCAAAGAAGCTTAGCAAACAATTATCTCTTGATTATTTAGAGATAAACACACTTGTCCTTGAGAAAGGATTCTATCTAGGGTATGATATTAATCGAGATTCTGTAATCATTGATGACGAGCTATTAATTTCTCATATAGAGTCAATAATAACTGATAAAAAGCGGTTATGCTTAGTTGGAGGAATAATTCCTCTGAAAAACGTTATTGATCTTATTATTGTCTTACGTTGCGGTGTCAACATCCTCAAACAACGATTAACTTCCCGAAATTATCCCAAAGACAAAATCGAATCTAATCTTGAAGCTGAAATAATGAATATCGTATATTATGAGGCTGTTGAATTTTTTCCAGGTCAAGAGATTGTTGAAATTTATAACGATAATATTACAATTGATGAAACATGTAATCAAATTGTCTCAATAGTACGACAACATCATCCGAGCATTTTGGAATGACTGCTTTACTGAATTAAGAGGAGATCCACTAGCGGAAATTACTGGAGGCATGTGTCCTGGAAGTAGAACTCGAATATCTAAACTTGATAAGCGTTTTAGTGATTCCACCATATCATTACTATTTCCCGTACGTAAATCAGTTCTGCCAAAGGATCCTTGAGGAAAAACTGTATCCCCACTGATTAAGATTCTATTTTTTTCATCCCACAAGGAAATTGATCCATGAGTGTGGCCAGGAGTGTGCAATACATCAAACGAAAAATTACCAACATAAAAGACATCTCCTTCAACTACTTCTTTAGTGATTTCGATGGGGGAGCATTGGGATCCCATAAATGGTTCGATATAGGAGCTGTCTCCCGACTTCAAATGTTGAGCTTCGATTTCTGACGCTATTACCTCTAGCTCAATCTTGGATTGGAGGGCCATAAGACCACCAACATGGTCTATATGCCCATGAGTTAACAAAATTTGAGAAAGGCCCTTACTAGAAATAGTATCCTTTAAAATTTCAGTGCTATTTTTTTGGCCTCCAAAACCAAGACCTAGGCCTGAATCAATCATCAAGGATTCGCCTTTGGATTCGATAATAAACACATTACAATCTAAACCCTGGCCAAGTAGCCAAGTTATACCTTTTAATAGCTCTTTCAGGAATGATCCCTCAATAATTTGTGCTTTTCATAGAAGAAATTATCAAAAAAAGCTAGAGTTCAGAAGATAATTTAGTCTTCGCTTCGAAAAACAGTATTAAAAAAAGAAAGACTGGACGTAGTGTTTTAATTACTATCAATAAGGTCCAGTCAAGAAGGGAAATGAAGTCTATTCATTTGCTCCTTCGACTACAATCATGGTTAAGGTTGACCGAACGTTGTCCAATCCTCGAATGTTACTCGTAATGATTTCTTTCAATTCGTCCATGGTATCGGCTTCAACTTTAGCGACAATGTCATAAACACCATAAACAATCCACGCACCCACGACCCCTTTAGTGGATTTTAAGTCCTCAAGGACTTCATCTTCTGATCCAATCTCAGCATTTACTAACACAAAAGCTGCAGGCATTCTTTCACCTCTAAATTAACTATGATTATATTGGTTACTATTATTCTTCTCCACTTATTAGTTTAAAAAACCTCCTAAAAATTTGTTGATAAATTGCAATGTGGTTTGATTACTAGTTGATTTGTCAAAAAATTTCCTTGATCTCCTCTCAATAGATTCGCTTTAGGTTTTTAAAATCAGATAAATAATGATAAAAAGTCCAAAGAGAGCTTTTTAGGGTTTAGAAAGATCTACATGATGATACGTTAATGTTACGAATTCTATAATTCATCAGCGATCCTTTATATTCGAGGACTCTTAGGTATGAATAATCCTTTCGATCAGATTTCAGGCCAGATCATCATTAAGGGACGGGTTTATTCGGCCAAAGAAGTCATAAGAGGGTTGTTAGAACAAGGAATAGCAATAACTGAGGGTTCTGAAGGACTAAAAATCGGATTCAAGCTCTTTCCACCAGAGTCAACATCTTATCAAAATACGGTTGAAGGAAATACAGACAATAGTTGTCCTTTTATTCCATATATGTCTCAGATCACAACCCAACTTGAGGATTTAACAGCTCGACTAAATGATCAACACAAAGATTCCAGTTTTCCACCATC
Source organism: Candidatus Heimdallarchaeota archaeon (assembly GCA_020353515.1). Lineage (GTDB taxonomy): Archaea > Asgardarchaeota > Heimdallarchaeia > Hodarchaeales > Hodarchaeaceae > Hodarchaeum. The sequence continues at coordinate 2,658,474 of CP070695.1, read as the reverse complement.
AAATAGCTCTTTTCCGTCATCTAAACCAGATAACCCAGTACAACCATCTTTTTCACCTTTTAATTCATCTCTTTTTCAATCGAAAGATGATGAAGAAGAAAAAGACCAATTTTTTAGCGTTAGCAACAGCTTCTACGAGAATCGCCAGAAATGTCCATCTTGCGGAGCAACTATCCCCCAAAACGCATTTTTCTGTAATAAATGCGGGAATCACGTGAGATCAGGGTGAATTCCTTACATTAGTATTTCTTTTTTAATGGATGAGACGTGGTCACCCAGTTAACCGTGCTTTCCAATCATAAATTTTTTCAAAAAGCTGTTCCTTTTCTGCTGCGGTAATTTCACTAATATTTTTAATTTGATCTGCATATCTTCCCATTTCATGAAAAGCAGGATGAAAACCCACCTCTGCAGACTGCATAACTTGATCTCGTAACCGTGATAACAATTTAGATATCTCTTTTCCCTTAGTCATAGTCTGAACCTGACCTAAAAAAGAATCCAGTAATCGTCCCGCTTTTGTGCTTCCTCCAGAGCTAACAGCCTGTGCTGAGGGTGTTGGGGCTGGTGCTGGCTTGGGAGTTGGTTGAATTTCTTCAATTTTTTGAGACGGCGCTTGCGGGATGGTTGATATTCCTTCCACGGTTATGAACAGTTGTTCAAATCTTTGAGAAATTTTTTCCAGCTTATTTGCAAGAACTTTAGCTGTTTTAGTAACTAGTTCTAGATCTGCTTTAAGCTGCTCAATATCTTTAGAATCAGTCATGTTCAAACCAACTATTACATACTTCGAATTTTTTTCCTCTAATTTACTTTTTATTTCTTCCGATTCTATAAAAGCTAATAAATCATAAAAATCATCTAGTTTGCATTCAAAGCTATTATGGCAGGGAGAGGTTTTCCCATCAAGAACTGGATCATGGCACCACCAGCAGTACTCACATATGAGAGTTTAATGTCATTTTTCTCAATAATTGATACGCTATGACCTCCACCCGCTAAAGAAAACCCATTCGATTTTTCCATTGCCTTAAAAACAGCTAAAGTTCCGTTTTCAAACCCTGACTGTTCAAATTTTCCCATAGGGCCATTTAAAACTATTGTAGAAGCTCGTTCTATAATTCTTGCGTACTCTTCAATTGTTTGGTCACCAATATCTAAAATTGGTGAGTCAAGAGGAAGATCTCCAAGTGAATAAAGTTTACGTCCTCCTTCATCAACAGCAAAATCAAACTGAGTCTTGATTTGCTCACCAAATCGCCTGTAGAGATTTTTAGCAGTCTCAAGAAATTGGAGAAGCTTTTTCTTCTCTAAAAAATTCATTGTAGATTCGCCCAATGGTTTTTCCATGGCAAGTAAAAGAAGTTGAGAAATCGTACCACCAGTTAAAACAGAATCAGCGATATTATTTTCTAGAACATATTCTCCCACTTTAAACGAGTCTTCGGGTTTTATTCCACCTAAAATAAAAATACAAGGCTTTTCTGGATTATCGACGACTCGTTGAAGATTAACAACCTCATGTTCCATGATTAATCCAGCAACAGAAGGCATAAGTGTAGTAAACCCAACTAAACTTGCATGAGAACGATGCGCTGCTGAAAAGGCATCATTCACAAAAATATCCCCAACTTTGGCTAAACTCTTGATATAAGGATCCTTAGCGTGTTCCTCTGCTGGTCTATTCTTCATCTCATTTTCTACCATTCGCACATTTTCCAAAACAAGGATATTTCCCGAATTCAAGGAATTTATGAGGATTTCTGCTTCTGGTCCGTGAGTAAAGGGACTATAACTTATATTATAATTCTTTCCTAGGATTTCTTGTAGATTTTCAGCATGAAGTTTGAGTTTGGTAAAATCAGAACTGCCTGGTCGTCCTTGGTGGGCTATAACTACAACTTTCCCTTTATTGTCAGAAATACGTTTGATTGTTTTGGCATGAGCCTTAATTCTCGTCGTATCAAGGAGGTTATTATTCTCATCTAATGGAGAATTGAAATCAACGCGAGTTAAGCAAACCTTTCCTTTTACATCAATATCTGAAAGGGTTTTCATATCTATAAGTATTAATTCTTAATTATATCAATCTTTCTCAAAATGGGCCATAATAAGTGGAAAGGAGAAATTTTTCAAGATTGTAAAAATACATTATCCCTTTAAGAAATCTATGAATTTATTGAAAAGCATTATTAACAGTAAGCCATAAAAATTCAATATAGGGGTGTAAGGGTATCAGGAAATGACGTAACGGGTTTCTTTTCGTTACTTTCAGTCAGAAGTATTTTTTAGCTCCACTTACAAATTGATAAAAAGTAATCAGTTTTTTGAGAATTTTATGGAAGAAAATATTAGGTGATAAAAATGGCTGGTAAAGGATCTGGCTATGGAAAAACCATTTTATTTGGAGAACATTTTGTTGTATATGGTGTACCTGCGCTTGCATCCGCAATAGGTGATACTACTACATGTGTTGTTGAATCTAAAGAAGGAAAAGGGTATGAATTGAATGATAACCGACCAGAAATCCCTGGATATAAGGAAAAGAAGTTTAACGAGCAAAAAGTAGCCATAAAAAATGTTTTGGAGTTTATGGGAGTTAACCTAGAAGGAACCTCCCTGAAGATAACATTCGGTGGAGATCTTGTTTGTGCTAGTGGTGTTGGAGCATCTGCAGCAAACTGTGTTTCACTTGCGAGAGCAATCAATGATGAATTTAACCTAGGATGGGATAATGAGAAAATAAATAATGCTGCTTATGAAGGTGAAAAGGGATATCATGGTACTCCTAGTGGAATTGATAATACTGCTTCAACATTTGGTGGATTAGTTTATTTCATTCGAAATCTCAAGGGGGGCCCCAATACAATAGAAACAATAAAACTAGAAAAACCAATTGAATTAGTGATTGCAAGCTCAGGAATGACAGCTAATACAGCAGTTGTTGTTGGAGATGTTCGGAAAAAGAAGGAGGAGAACCCTGAGTGGTTTGAAGGGATAGTTAAAGAATATCAAGAAGTAATTAAAGAAGGGCGAGAAGCACTAGAAAACATGGAATTAGAGCAAGTGGGGAAACTCATGAACACAAATCATGAACTGCTTCAAAAGGTCACTGTATCTAATGATGTTTTGGATAAAATGGTCAAGCTTGCAAGAGATAACGGAGCTTTAGGAGCCAAAGTAACTGGAACTGGAAGAGGAGGAAATATAATCGCTTTAACCCCTGGATCAGAACTTCAAGATAAAGTATACAACGCATTAAAAGACGCGGGACATCCCGCATGGAAAACTCTAATTGGAGTATAAGCTCTAGTATAGAAGGTGGAAAATAAAATGTACTTTCGGGAATATCTAAATGAACTTAAAAAAAGTGGAAAAATTACTAGCATAAAGAAAGAAGTTAGCATAGATATAGAAGCAGCGGCAGTCTTAAAGGCAGCAGAACCAACCCCCCTTTTATTTGAAAATGTAAAAGGATATTCTGATTTTCAGGTCTCAGGTAACGTTTTTTGTACAAAGGAAAGCATTGCAGATTATTTTAAAATCACTACAGCAGATTTAATTCCTAAACTGACAGCAGCGATTGACAATCGAAACCCGAGGAAATCAGCGGTGCGCCATGTCAAGAAGTTGTTATGGATGGAGTTAATCTGGATAAACTTCCAATATTAAAACATAATGAACGAGACGGTGGTAGATACATTTCTTCCGCTGTTGTTGTGACCAAAGATCCTGAATTTGGTCAAAACCTTGATTTTCATCGGGCTATGCAATTTTCAGAAAGTCGAATGAGTACACGGATAATTAAAGGACGTGATTTCTACAAGTTTCTTGAAAGAACAGGAGAAGTAGAGGCAGCTTATTGCGTCGGAAACACCCCCAACATACTTGTTGCTGCTGCAACATCTGTAAAAACGGGAATCAACGAATTAGAGATTGCTAATGCTCTTGCAAAAACGGAGGTGACAAAAGCCCATTCAGTTGATCTCTTAATTCCTGCGGGGTGTGAGGTAGTACTCGAAGGAAAAGTATTCATGAAAGATCGTGCGGAAGAAGGGCCATTCATCGATCTTACTGAAACATATGATATCACACGTGATGAACCTGTTTTTGAAGTGAAAACGGTCACTCATAGGAAAAACCCAGTATGGCAAGCTCTTGTCCCAGGTGCCTTAGAACATAAGGTCCTTATGGGGATGCCTCGAGAGCCCACAATATTCAAGTCTGTGAATGAAGCAGGGGTAAAATGTTTAGATGTAAATGTAAACCCTGGTGGTTCCTCATGGCTTCATGCCATAGTGAGGATCGATAAACAGAACGAAGAAGATGGAAAGAAAGCTATACGTGCTGCCTTCGCTGGACATAGAAGCTGTAAACATGTATTTGTTGTCGATAAAGATATTGATATCTATAACCCCTTAGAAGTGGAATGGTCAATGGCAACTCGTTTTCAGGCTGAAAGAGACTTAGTAGACATGGGAAAGGAACCAGGTTCTAGCTTAGACCCGAGTGCAGAACCAGGGACGAAAATCACAAATAAAATTGGTTTTGATTTTACTGCCCCTTTGGTGACAAAGGGGAAAAGTTTTACTCGGGCTGAATTTCCCGAAGTTGATTTAAAAGATTATATGTGAAAATGAGGAGATGAAGTATGGAACTAACTAATGAAGAACAAGATATGGCTGCAGGCAAGTATGGAAAAGCCACACAAAAAGCTATGGAAATATTAGTCACGCTTGGGGATATTTATGGTGCCAAGCGGATGATTGATATCACATCTGTCCAAATTGCAGGTGTAAGTTATGCTAACTTAAACGAACCTGGCCTAGAATGGTTAGCTGATATGGCTGTTGATGGCAAAGTAAGAGTTTTTACCACTCTCAATCCTGCGGGTATGGACCTTGAAGAATGGAAAAAATTAGCCATCAGTGAAGATTTCGCAGAAAACCAACACCGGGTTGTTGAAGCGTTTGGAAAGATGGGTGTGATTACTACTTGCAGTTGCACTCCCTACCTATATGGTAACTTGCCTCATTATGGTCAACACATTGCTTGGTCTGAAAGTAGCGCGGTCTGCTATGCAAACTCAGTCTTAGGTGCTAGAACGAACCGAGAAGGCGGCCCCAGCGCTCTCAGTGCAGCTCTTGTCGGAAAGACACCTGAATATGGTTTTCACCTTGATGAAAACAGGCAGCCAAGTGTAAAGGTTGAAGTGAAAACAAAAGTTGAGGGAACATTCCAATTTGGAGCATTAGGTAAAGTCTTAGGTGATCGTCTGGGAAAGAAGATTAGTTATATCACTGGTATTCCAAAAGCTTCTGTTGAAGAACTCAAATCATTCTGTGCATCATATGCGACTTATGGTGGAGTAGCATTATTCCATATGGAAGGCATTACCCCTGATAGAGTTGAAACGATCCCTTCTGAGACTATAGAAGTAAACGAAGATGATCTTAAAGGTGCAATGGCTGATCTTGATGAAGATACAGAGATTGATTTTATAAGCTTAGGATGTCCACACGCCTCTCTAGCGGAATTAGAATACATTGCTAAACAATTAGAAGGTAAAAAAACAAATCCCCAAAAAGAGGTATGGGTCACAACGGCTCGTCCTACTAAACAAATCGCTGATCGTATGGGTTTTACAAAAATGATTGAAGATTCAGGAGCAAAAGTTGCTGCAGACACATGTTGTGTCGTCGCTCCAATCAAAGGACGATTTCATGGCTTGGCATCCGATTCAGCTAAAATGTGTTATTATGGATCGGGTAGGAATAAATTTTCAGTGAAATTAATGTCTGTAGATGAATGTATAGAGGAGGCCTTAAAATGAAATTGACAGGTAGACGAATTTACCAAGGAAAGACCGAAGGGGAAGCCCTAGTGACAAAAGATAGTATCTCGTTTTATGGCGGAGTTGACCCCGAGACTGGAATAGTAGTCGAGAAAGGCCATGAATTAGAAGGTGTCGACACCACCGATAAAATACTGGTGTTTCCGACAGGTAAAGGGTCAACGGTCGGATCTTATGTAATTTATCAAATGGCCAAGACTGGAAAAGGACCTAAGGCACTAATCCTTCAAGAATGCGAAGCGATTGTAGCTGTTGGGTGCATTATTGGGGAAATCCCCTGTGTAGATCAAATCGATACCAGTCAAATAACAACTGGATCAAAAGTAATCATTGATGCTGGTGCAGGAGTAGTTGAAGTGGAATAATAGTTTCCATTCTTTCTTTTTCCGCTATTCATTCTTTCTAGTACAAGAGATGGTTAAGAGCGCTCAATAGATGTGAAATCTCGTGAAATCGAAGCGTATAATTGTTGCTTTAACAGGGGCTTCTGGAATCCAATATGGAATAGAGGTACTCCAAGCTTTAGTAGAAAGCAGAATAGAGACTCATGTTATCTTGAGCGAATGGGCAGAATATGTACTACAAGATGAAGTAGGGATAGACGTTTCGAAAATCAAAGAAATAGCTTTTCGAGTATATGATAGCAAAGAAATGGATGCACCCCTTTCCAGTAGCTCAACATTGATAGATGGGATGGTTGTTATACCAGCTACAGTAAAAACAGTTAGTAACATCGCCAATGCAAATACTGAAAATCTTATTTCGCGGGCAGCTGATATAATGCTCAAGATGCGACGACCTTTGATCATAGGAATACGTGAAACTCCTTTAAGTCCCCCCTGCATCCACAATTTAAACAAACTCGCCACATATGGTGCGATAATTCTCCCATTAAGTCCAGGATTCTATCATAAACCACAAAACATCCAAGATTTATTTAATTTCATTACTGGGAAAGTTTTAGACTGTTTAAATATTCCAAATGAGAAATATAGACGATGGAAAAAAAGTGAACAGCAAGTAGTAAAGTGAGAGAATCCCAACATGGAAACAGAATATAAAGTATTAACTGATAAAATTGAGAAAAAAAATAATTTGACATCCGATAGGAAGCTAGCACATATCCAAATTTGCTTGGAACATGATGTTCAAGGCCGAGCTATAACAACAGGATTAGAGGATATCTCATTTGTGCATCACGCAACCACTGATTTAAATCTTAACGAGATTGATTTATCATGTGAGATTTTTAATAAAAAGCTCTCCATTCCCTTAATTATATCAGGGATGACAGGAGGACATGATTTTACCCACAAATTAAATGCGTTTTTATCTCAAGCTGTTGAACAAACCAATATCGGTATGGGAGTAGGAAGTCAGAGAGCAGCTCTAGAAAATGATGAGGTTAAAGAATCATTTAATATTGTGAGAGAAAAAGCACCCAATTCCCTGATTATTGGAAATATAGGAGCGGGTCAAATAGCTCAGGGGCTTACTAATAATCAATTTCAAGAACTCATTGACATGATTAAAGCTGATGCCATTGCAGTGCATTTTAATCCCCTTCAAGAGGCAATTCAACCTGAAGGTGACACGGAATTAAAAGGACTCCATGAAAAAACGAGACAGTTAATTCAAGCTCATTCTGTCCCTGTTATCGCCAAGGAAGTTGGTGCAGGATTTAGTCTTCATGATATTAGAGTAATTAAGAAGATGGGATTTCAAGCAATTGATGTGCAAGGAGCGGGAGGAACGTCATGGGCAGGGGTAGAGGCGATTAGGACAAGCCTGCCCAAGTTTAAGAACACTGGGGAAGTTTATTGGGATTGGGGAATTCCTACAGTGTTAAGTACAATCCTAGCCAAAAGAAATTTCGATGGAATAATTATTGGATCTGGGGGGGTAAGAAGTGGATTAGATATTGCAAAATTAATTGCTCTCGGAGCGGATGCAGCCGGGATTGCGATTCCATTTCTTTTCACAGTTCAACAACACTCTGCAGAAGCAGTTGTGCAGAAAATCGAAGAAATCACCTATCAGCTAAGAGTGGCTTGTTTCCTTACTGGTTCTCGGAATATTTCAGAGTTAAAAAAAGTACCTCTAATAATTACTGGTAAAACGGCCGGACTTCTAAAAATCCATGGACTTGACCTCTCCGCCTATTATTCTAGATAATGAATAACAAAAAAATCCTTGCACATCTAATAACAGATTCAATATATTTCTACATCAAATCCCTTACTTTTTAGTATTAAACCCATTAATGATTTGTTATTAAAATTCAATCACATCTAAATTCCTAGATAACTAGCTAAGTCCCTTTTAGGCATCAACGATATATGTTTAATCCATTGACTTGAATATCACTTATATATGTTAAATTCATATATACTAAAGTGAAATGATGATTTTAATTATTCTTTCGCGTTTCAATCAATTAAATGTCCTGAGTCACACAATTCAAAGATATAACCTAATCTTATCATAGTATCCATTAAAATAAGGCAAATCTCATATTTTGAGTGGAGGAGAATCGCATCTAGCTTTCTTGAGTTCTTCTGACCAACTGAAAAATTAGCACCATTGGCCGATATTTGTGTTAATACCTAATCTAAGAGGTTATTACAATATATTATAAGACGAATTTCCTCTGAAACAATCATTGACTCGAATTTTCAAAGAATTTTGTTCCAAAAATCTGTTTGAATCCTAGATTATCTTACAATACTATATTATAAAAAAAGAAAATTCATCCTTTATCCTCTCATTATGGGCTTAATTTTCCGCCTCTCATCATACTTTAGCCGTTCTACTCTCATGAGATCGCTTGAAGAAATATATGTCTAATACCTTAAGAATAAAAGTGATAGAATACCAAAAACCTTAAATAGCTGAATTTTTATATAATAAATCGAAAACAAGCATGATTAATTGCATTAAGATATTTTCTTATGAATGATCAATACATGAATAATGAGATAGAATCAGAAAGAAGCCTCAATCCTTTTCACATTCATCATGAAATTAAGAGAAATAGTTTATTGGGTTTAAAACCTGAAAATATTCGTTTTTCTCGTGTGTGATGATACCATTGGAGATCTTAAGTTCATGAATGCTTTTTGATTTATGTAGACCATCTTAAATCTTAAATAGGGTAGAATAAAATAATAAAAGCTATTAAAGGAGACGACTAATGTATTCTGTGACCGAAACTAATCAAGATTGTGCAAACCTTGATTATTGGGATTTCCAGGTTGAATTCCAAACAAATAGTCAGTTTTGTCATTTCAACATTAATAGCTTAGAAGAAGTATTTATGGGAGAACCTATCTCGTTAAAAAGAGTAATAGACCAAAAAAAGACAATAAATTGTTTTATAGACATTGGTGAAGAAATTAAAGACGATTTTCTTAGGATAGGGAGCTTTTCACTAGCATGGAAAGCTAAAAAAAATGAATGCTATATAGGCACTCTTTGGATTGAACCAGAATTTCGAGGAAATGGATTGTCCACTTATATCTTCGAAGAATTAACGGAAATTGCAGATGAATTAGGAATTACTTTAACTCTGCATGCAATGCCCTTCATTAGTCCAGAGAAAAAACCAACTGACGAAGAGATCTTAAAATTAAAAAACTATTATCATCGATTCGGATTTAAAGAGAACTCTGAAATGAAAGGAATAGGTTTTGACTGTTTAATGGAACGCATACCCAATGAGTATTAAAAGAAATAGTAATTAATTTTCTAGAATCTTCTTCAAGGTTTGGAGATTTAAATTTACTCCTCTTTTGATGGACCTAGCCAATACTGGGGACTAACTGATTTTAAATTCATGGTTTCCCTCAATAATGTACTTCTTCCGAGTATAAGGAAGTCTATCAATTCGAGTATAACTGTAATTGGTCTTTTTACAATAAAAAATAAGTCATTTATGAATATACTATCCCTAAAAAACATAAGTAATAGTTTAATATCGAAATTAAGCTATATTCATATATGAATATGGGTATTTTATAGTAATTTGTTATGCCTATAGTTGTATTGTTTATAAATATCACGTTTTATACATCCGAAAAGCTAATAAAGAAATTTTGTAAGAATTACTTGTGTAAAGAACATTAAAATTTCCTCTTTGTTCATTCATATGAATAAATTCAGTAAAAAGAGATAATAGATCTGATTTCCTAAGAAATTCTCATTTTAGTTAGACTTTCTTTTTTTAATAGGATAATCAGCAAATAAATGAGAGAACACTCATTAAAATAGCATTTAATAGACGAGAATTATTTAAAACTAACAGGAAGATTATATATGAAAAATAATAAGATTCAAGACGATTCTATATCTATTCTCGGGTTAGGAAATGGAGGACATGCGTTTGCTGCGTATGCGAAATCACAAGGTTATAAAGTAAAAATTTGGAATCGGTCAAGAGCAGTCCTTGAATCGATAAAAGAAAATAAAGGTATTACTTCCTCAGGACTATTAGAAGGACATTATGACGTTGATTTTATTTCTTCATCAATTCACAAGGTTATTAAACAAAGTAGGTTAATAATGGTCGTAACGACCGCTAATGCGCATAAAGATGTAGCTGCAAGAATTACTCCTTATTTAGATGGCAATCAAATCGTTGTTTTAAATCCAGGGAGAACTGGAGGCGCAATTGAAGTGAGAAATTCCATTCGGAACAATAATGGCCCTTTCAAACCACATGTTGTAGAAGCTCAATCTCTTCTATTTGTGTCTCGATGTTCAAAACCTGGTCAAGTAACAATTTCCGGGATAAAGAGAAGAGTCCCAATTTCAGCATTTCCTTCCTGTGAAAATGAGGAAGTTGTCCCGTTTTTGAAGGATCTTAATGGTGCTTTTTGGGAAACTGAATCTGTTTTGAATACTTCTTTCGATAACATTGGTGCTATTTTTCACCCTACCCCTTTATTACTTAATATTGCTAGATGTGAGGATCCAAAGGTTAACTACCGACATTACATTGATGGAGTATCTCCTTCTGTTGCTTCTTTCTTAGAAAAAATGGATAAAGAACGAGTTGCTGTAGCAGACGCGTTCGGAGTACAGGCAATTACTCTACAAAAATGGTTGAATTCTGTTTATGGAAGTAGTGGAGGTAGTTTATGTGAAACCATTCATAATACAAAAGAATATCAAAATGTTATGGCACCTTCAACCTTAAATGTCCGGTATATCTTTGAAGATATTCCAACTGGATTAATTCCCCTTTCTAGTTTTGGAGAGGTAGCTGAAGTTCCAACCCCTTTCATAGATGCAATAATTAATTTAGCCAATTGTATGTTCAATAAAGATTATAGATCTCTTGGGAGGACTGTTGAGTCACTGGAACTTGATAAAATTCCATTTTACTTACTGAAAGAATACATGACTCTGGGTGATGAATTCTATATCGAAATAAAGAAACAGGAGAGTGTATTAGAGGAATGACAGATAGTAATCACATATTTTGTGCTACTTTAGGTTCCTGTGTTCATGTTGCTGGTGTGTTTAATTTCATGGGAATTGCACAGCAACAAGGGTATAAAACATCTTTCTTACGTCCTCCAAACACAATTGAAGATATTATTGCAGAAATCAAAAAATTGGATCCTGATATCATTGCTTTAAGTTATCGTTTAACCCCAGAAGCCTGTGTTGAGCTTGTGAAGGAACTTAATAACAGAATGACCCCTAAGATAAGAAAGAAAAAGTGGATCTTCGGGGGTACTAGTCCTGTATGTAATGCAATTGGACGCTTGGGAATATTTGATCGTCTTTTTAGTGGAAACACAACAGAAAAGGACGTTATTGAATATTTGAGAGATTCACTCTCCTCCTCAAAGGAAAAGAATTCTTTTCCCACGAGTTTAATCGGCCGAATAGAATTTTATTATCCTTATCCCTTATTACGTGCCCATTATGGGGTTCCTTCTGTTGAAGAGACCCAGAAAGGCATCAAAACTGTAGCAGCAGCAAAAATCATTGATATAATCTCAATAGGGCCAGATCAAAATTTTCAAGAACACTTTTTCAATCCTATCAAGATGAAAAAGTCAGAACAGGGAGCAGGTGGAGTTCCAATTCGTTCGGAAGAAGATCTAATTAGTTTTTATAAGGTTTCTCGACGTGGAAATTATCCTTTATTACGTTGTTATTCAGGTACAAGAAATTTAATAAAAATATCAAGAATGCTTAGAAATACTATTGATAATGCTTGGGGGGCTACTCCTCTTTTCTGGTACTCTGAATTGGATGGTAGAAGTGATAGAGTATTACAGGAAGCAATTAAAGAGAATATTGCTAATATGACTTGGCATGGTGAACATAACATACCATTTGAAGCAAATGAGGCGCATCATTGGAGTCTTCGTTCAGCTCCAGATGCTATAGCGGTCGCAGCTGCCTTCTTAGGTGCATACAATTCAAAAAAGGCTGGAGTGCATAATTATATTTCTCAAATGATGTTTAATACTCCTATTGGTCTAGCTCCTAGATATGACTTAGCAAAAATGCTAGCTAAGACGGAATTAATTGAAAGTTTACATTCTGAAACCTTTACTACATATCGTCAGGTTCGTACTGGACTCATGAGTTTTCCCGAGGATCCTCATCTCGCAAAAGGGCAATTGGCATCTTCTATTCAAATGGCTATGTTTATTAAACCACATATTGTCCATGTGGTCAGTTATTGTGAGGCTGATCATGCAGCAACATCTGAAGACGTGATAGAAAGTGCCAAAATAGCTCATAAAGTGATTTCAAATTCTATAAGGGGATTACCTTCAATCAACTTAGATCGAAAGCTTGAGGCTTATAAATTAAAGCTTATTTCTGACAGTTATCTGATTCTTCAAGCAATTCAAAAAATCTCAGGAGAATCTGTGAAAGATCCATTTATTGATCCATTAACATTAACAAAAGCAGTTAAGTTAGGAATTTTTGATGCACCACATTTGAAGGGATCTGATATAGCACGTGGAGAGATCCAAACTGCCATTGTTGACGGAAGATGTTTAGCTATTGATCCAAATTTATTTTCTATATTATCTGAATTAGATCGTTTAAATAGAATTTTAGAAGACAATGGTTACCCACTTTTAGAAAAACAGCTAGAAAATTATGGAGCTAAACAATTCTCAAGAAGATCAGCAATGTTACCCCTCAAGTAATTTCTAAATAATGTTTCGTCAATCTCAGGATTCAGATCAATATGGAAATCTTATTATCACTAAGGATTGAACTTACTAAAAATATGATTGATCCACACATTTACTTGGATCATTTAATCTGAAAGTTGTTTGATGAAGAATGAATTTTACCATCCTAGGTATACTGGAGCCTACTGTCGAAGATTCTTCAAAGTTGAAAAATACAATAAGAATCTATAGAGAGGTCTGTAACTATATTAGCACTATTGCATATGATGAAGGGTGTTTTAATTCAGTTGCACTTCATCATTTAACCTATAAAGAGGTTAGAATAAAATATGATATTCCAGCAAACTTTGTAGTAAGAGCTAGAGATAAAGTAGTTCTCACATACAAGAAAAATAGGAAAAAATTGCATGTGTTCAAAAGGTTGAGTATTGATTTAGATAATAGATTGTTAAGCATTTCATCATCATCAAATGAGGAGGTAGTTGTTTCAATTGCAACAATTAATAAGCGGATTAAATCTAAATTAGTGATTGATACCTCACAGAAAGAATTCTTAAAGTATCCCATAATAAAAGCTAGATTAACACTAGAAGCAGAAAAATATATCATGAGTATTATTGTTCGTTCTGAACACTTTATTGACAAAGAAGAATAATAAAAATCAAGAAAATAAGTTACATATTAACATTTTTAGAATGACTAGATTATCATATCTTTTTACACAAAGGCTACTAGAACTAAACCTAGTCCCATTATTGGTATTGCAAAGCCCTTTCCTTGGGTTTTAACTTCTTTTAGCAATATTACTCCAAGCAATATTGAAAAAATAATACTAATTGATCGGAATGCCATCACATAAGATACCTTTTGCAAGATTAAAGCAAGATTCCTAGTAATCACACTCAAAACAAGTAAAACACTTAGAAAAAAAATCACCTGAAAGGTTTTCTTAGGAATATTTTCTTCTAGGATTAGTTCTTCTCTATTATCAAATAAATAGCCTCTATGGGATGAGTTCCTGAAACCAAATGAATAAAAAAATAAGCCTAAACCAAGATAAACTAAAGCGGTACCAAATATGACGTCTGATTGTTGAACTAATACCTTTGAGTAAATTGTTACTATACTAGTTAGCAACACACTTATCAACATAAGTATATTTGTTTTTGATACCAAAAGTTGCCTTAAGGGTTCTAACCACGAGTTTTTTCCTGAGGGCGAGTTCAGAACGTAAGAACCTAAACAGATCAATAATACTCCTATCATCCCAATCAAGGAAGGTATCTCTTGTATCAATAAAAAACTTAAGAAGATAGAGAATATAGCCCCAAATGAGAATAATGGTACGACAAGAGAAACTTCTGAGAGCTGAATAGCCTTCAAATACATGGGAACAGCTAGAGTATTAAGAAGAAGTACAATAATAAAAGTCATCCAGAAGTATGAATTCAAACTAGGAAAACCAATTAACCAGCTGAAAAATAACATCAAAGTACCAGACAAAAAATACATATGACAGGTAAATTGATGTATATTAGTAATGACACTCTTTTTAAGCAGAATGTACCGAAAGGACTCAAAAATAGCCGATAGACTTGCAAAAATCATCCATAACATTGTGGTAGGATTTTTCAAAGTTATAGAATTGTTTCAAATGACCTTAGGAGGATTTATATTACCCGAGGAAGGGTACTGTGACCCTCATAATCGTATTGTCAGTCCTATAACCTGAAATTTTTTTCAATAATGTTAATCTCGGCGTAACATATCATATTAATAAAGCTATTCATTTTAACTTTGAATTTAACCATTCACATCTTACTCCCTCAACCAGATTTCTTGATAAATAGTCTATAGTAATTAGATACGCTAGTAATTAAGCGTCTCGAACCTTTGTTAATATATACAGAAATTTATATCTCTTGTTTTCCTGAATTATGTGCCCTACATTGCTTCCAGTAATTATAGCATTTTGTCTGAAAAAATTACATATTATGCTTTCTTTCAATGTAAAAAAAGAACTGACGTCACCAACTACCAGAAATACGAGTTCTAAGACTTATCAAAAAAGAAGTACTATTGATTAAAGAATAATTCCCCTGTTTCTGTGCATAAACTCTGATTAAACTCTAGAAATGGTTTTATTTAGAAAATAATTTATTAAAATGATTATATCTTATATTAAAGTGAAATTCAGGGCCCCTTTCGCAAATAAATCTCTCTAATGGTTGGTTAATACTTCAATACCTTTTATATGAGAGTTTTACACATGATATACAGGCTTGGGTATTGCAGATATACCAACTTGCTCTTTTAACTCCTGATTTGTCTCTCCAATGGTTGATCTCAAGTACCAATCTGGTAATGGCATAATCATGTGAGGTAACTATGGTTCTTTTTCTTTCTAAAGTGAATAAGAATCCAATAGCATAGAAATATTATGTATACATAACTCTGGTTTCTATGATGGAACGATTCTGGTTTAGTGAAGTTAATGACTGAGGATCATATGTTCATAGATAACTCTGGAGACGTTGATAATAATATGAAAGAGGGGTGGAGACAATTCTTTGCGAATTATCCTGACTACAGAAACATATTCACCTCTGTTACTGTCGCTGATAATGTTGTTGTTATGATTGGTTATTCCATCTGCTCTAATGAGAGACGATTAAATGGTCCAAGCATGTGGACTGCTAAAATACGAGATAGACGTGTCTCTGAATGGAGAGTCTACTGGTTGGATCAGAGATAATTACAAATTTTGGCGATATCTAAGGGTTATTTAAGAAGAAAAAGGTTGGAAACCTTTCACAAAAAAAGTAAAATATTTAATTCTTCAAAAAGCGGGGTTGACTGCCCGACCAAGGATTGGGTATGACTATTCTTACTGAAATAAGACCCTGGAGGTCGCAAAAAAAATGAGTAAACCATTCTATGTGAATTATGAACAACCTGAAGGGCTGGACAGCGATGCTTTGGCGTTACTCGAAAACGTCAGCACTGAACCAGCGAATATCCGTAAGGGGACGAACGAAACCACAAAAAGTATCGAACGTGGTGAAGCTAAATTAGTTTTTATTGCGTTAGATGTAGATCCACCAGAGATTGTTGCACATCTACCCCTTCTTTGCAAGGATAAGAAAATCCCTTATCTTTATGTTATTAGCAAAGATGAGCTAGGAAAAGCCTGTAATCTTGGAGTAAAGACAGCGAGCTGCTCAATTATAAACGAAGGCGAAGTCAAAGCCAAAATCGACAATCTTGCTGTTCGAATAAAAGAATTAGCTGGAATATAAGGAGGCATCTAAATGAGTGAGGAAGAAATCTCTATTCCAGCCGAAGTTCTTCAGATTATTGGACGTACTGGTGTAACAGGTGAAATTACTCAAGTACGTGTTCGAGTACTAGAAGGAAGAGATCGAGGTCGAATTATTGTACGTAATGTTAAAGGCCCGATCCGTAAAAGTGACGTTCTCCTTTTAAGAGAAACAGAACGAGAAGCTCGAAACTTGAAACGTCCCTGAGTCGCAGTATATTGATTGGTGAAAACAATGGTCAGAATTTTCCCTTGTGCCTTTTGTGGACATGATATTGAGGCTGGGACGGGGATCTCATTTGTACGAAGAAGTGGACAATTACTTCGATTTTGCAGTCGCAAATGTCGTAGATCTTTATTGGATTTTAAGCGGGATCCTAGAAAGTTTAAATGGACTAAGAAATATACACCCAAGATGCGAGCGGTATCTGAAGAATGAACATCATTGTTATTGAATTTGTTCAATAATAGAATCAAATGATAGTATTTAGATTAAGGATTACTCCTCTTCTTCGGAACCTTCTTCTTCCTGAGGCTCTACTTCTTCATCTGAAGGTGGTGTTTCTTGATAATCAAAAACATCAACGAATTTAACGACTTTAAACTCTAGAAAATCACGAAGCTCTGTTGCTAACGAATATTTGGCAATTGCAAGACCCTCCATGAAGATCAGATAATTTGGTAATGAAATGGATATAGTATCTGGATCCTCTGAAATCTCGATCTCAAGTTCATCAATGTTAATTCCAGGAAATCGGCGAGATACAATTTCTTTTCGAATTTGTTCTTCATCTTCTAGATGTTCAACGATTGTAACATCGAAGATTAGATCCTTTCCCGCTAGGGGATGGTTAAAATCGATCCGTGATCTACCTCCACCTACCCAAATTATGGTTCCACTTCTACCAGCTAATTGTACACGATTGCCAACCCTTGGATCGAGATTGGCTTTTCGCAGACGTTTTGTAGGAACCATTTCGATTTTTTTGCTATCCCTTTCTCCATATGCATCTTCAGATGGAATTTCAAAGGTTTGAGGAGAATTTAATTCTAATCCGATTAGGTTTTTAGCCAATCCAGGGATTAAGAACTTCTCATCCCCAGCTCGACATAATAGGGGGTTATATCCCCGTTTCTCATCAAAAATACGTTCAGAACGCGCTATATCCTCTAATGTTGTATCAAAAGCTTTAGAGTTCTCCTTTAGACGGCCTGTGTAGTCAATTTTTATCCAATCATTTTCAGCAATCGGCATTTTTTTAATTCCTCAACAAAAATTCCATTAATCGTACTCACTATTACGATCAACAGTGATCAATTTTAATTGATATCCTTGCTTGCACTCGACAGATTCATTTGAGATATCTATAATCCTAAGTTTTTCCCCTTCATTAAGATAGGTTGGGCAACAATGATGATAATAGTGGGGACACTCGATTAAGGTGCACTCTCGATGATTAAAAGTAATAGTTGCTCCTTCCACTGCGAGTTTTGCTCCTGTTGTGACTACATATGACGGTTCAAATATTTCGACTGTTTGAACTCCTTGCACAAAAACCTCACAGGGATGAATTGTGTCTTTTACACTGGCAACCTCATAGACTCTGTTTTCTTCGAGTTTTAAACAAACCCCACGAAGCCGACATTCAGAACAATATTCAGTCTCACCCATGAAAATGAACTTGTTCCCTGGTTTCGACTGCTTCACACCCAGTAAGGTAATTTTCAAAGGCTTATCTGCAGTCACGAGGATTTTTGCTCCATTTAAATCATTTTATTTTAGGATTTACGGTTATAAGAGAAGATTTACTTTTTAACTTAATTTTTTTCTTCCCTTTCCTTTCGAAATCAGAATCTAAAACACTACATTAAAAAATTCTAGGTTCAAAAATATTCAAGTTCGATTTTTTTTATCTCATCCGTACTGTTACTTGCCGCATAATCATGGAGTAAATTAGAATTCAGAGTTAAGAACTGTTTTCCCCAATTAAAGACCGACATTAACTCATTCGCCGTTCTTTCACTTCTTAAAAGAAAAAACGCTGCCGCAAGAGCCTCAACACTGCTAAGTTTTGTTGGTTTTCCATAATTAGTTGGATTTGCTGCGATTAAATAGGGGAGCCTCCTTGGATGTGGAAAATGTTTAGCAAAAATCTCTTCTGTATGATTCCAGGAGCAGTCTAGGACGGTTAATCCAGATTTTGTGAATACATCAAGATCTGTATAGCACAAAATATCTTCTGCTGATGGATTTAAAATTAAGGAATAGCGAGGAATTTGAGGTAATCGCTTAATGAATCTCATATGAGTAATGGAAGGAAACTTGCTCTGTTTAAAAGCAAGCCAAGTCTTAATTCCAGTGCATTTCTTTCTGTCACATTGATCTGCATGATAGATCGTAACTACAGACCGAGTACGTGGATCACTTCTCATAATAATATTCGCCTTGGTTTTTCTGGAGGCGATCAAGCTTAGAATCAGTTTTATTTACTCGGGGACGCCCACTCTTAGGATCACGTCGAAAAGTGATTTTTAAATTTCCAAGAAATCGGTTCATCCCTGTTCTAACGGGAGATGGGGAATAAGCTTTCCCATAAACGCCTGATTGTCCAAGAAAAACAATTATCCGATCACTTGCATAATCTTGGAAAACGATATCGTGCTCTACAATAAAACTTGCAGCCTTCCGACTCTTAATTAGTCTTCGGATGATCTTAGCTGCAGTTAATCTGTCCTCAATTGACAAAAACGCTGATGGTTCGTCAAATAAGTATAAATCGGCATCTTTGGCTAAAGTGCTTACAATAGCGACTTTTTGTAGTTCCCCTCCACTCAAATACTTAAGTGATTGATCAAATAGCTCTGTCAATTGAAAAGGACGGATAAACTCGCTTTGAAATTGGGACGTGGCGACAATTGCTCCTCCTGTTTCCAAGAGAAAAGCTTCTACCGTTTGGTCTCCATTTAAAGATATATATTGAGGTTTATACGCTACTCGGAGAACATCAGTCGAATTAGCATTTTCATTATCTGGTTGGTTATCCAGAATTACCCGATCTACTGTTCCTGAAGTAGGGGATTCTAGGCCCGCTAACATCTTTATAAAGGTAGTTTTTCCAATTCCATTTGGACCTAATATTCCAATGATCTCATTTTGATGAATCATTCCTTTTCTAACGTCTAAAGAGAAATTACTCTGTTTAAAGATTTTTGAAAGATCCTGGTAAGATAGTATTTCGTCAGAAACAATACTTTTCTCTCTTACTGACGATTTTTGAATGATAATAGAGTAATCACGGAATCTCATGTTTTCTGAAGGGATAAAGCCATCAAGAAATACATTTATTCCTTCTTTTTCGGTATATGGTTGGGAAATTATACCATAGGATGATGGAGTGCCATAAAAAGTAGTAACATAATCAGAAAGGTAATCTAACACAGCTAAATCATGTTCAACAATAACTACAGTCTTTCCATGATCGTTTAGGCTTCTAATAGCTACTCCGACCCGAAGACGCTCGTTAATATCAAGAAAGGAAGAAGGCTCATCAAATAGATAGATATCCATATCACGAACCATTGCTACAGCGACAGCTAGTTTCTGAAGTTCTCCACCTGAGAGGAGTTTAATGTTACGATTCCAGATTTCTTGAAGAGCTAAATCTTCTTGGATTTCATCAAGGACGTTTCTTTCATCAAATCGGGTTATAACATCCTTTACAGTTCCCTTAACGTGTTTAGCAATGGTATCAATGTATTGTGGTTTACGAACACATTTAATTTTGTTTTCAATCATTTTTTGGAAATAATTCTGGAGCTCAGTTCCCTTGTAATACTCGTGGACACGCTCCCAAGTAGGTTTCTCCTCATGAACTCCAAAATTAGGTATGATATCCCCAGATAGGATCTTTAATGCCGTTGATTTACCCACTCCATTCTGACCAACTAAACCATTCACCTTTTTTGGTTTGATAACAGGTAATCGAAATAATGTGAACCCATTTCTCCCGAATCTATGAGTTAAGTCTTTGTCTAATCGTTCAGGAGTGTTAATAATTGAGAGAGCATGAAATCGACACGCTTTTGGACAAATTCCACATCCAGTACAAAACTGTTCATAGATGATTGGTTGGGAAACAGGCGTTTCAAATTCGAACATTTCGGTTCCTGAGCGGACAACTGGACAGGAACCACGGCATTCCTTCACACATCTCTTGGGTTTACACTTATCGGTATCCAAAACAACAATACGCATTTTCTAAGGTTACTCCATTTAATTCTGGTTCAGTTTTCCTTGCATTATTTTCTCTTAAAGAATTTTCAGAATTATGTTTCGAAATTATGGATCTTTGATAACATCCCCTCTTTCCTTAAAAAAATAATGACGAAAATAACACTATTAATTGTTATTACTAAGTCTATCCCTTTTTGGCTCCGTTAACAGTTGAATTTCTTCATTAAACCTCGCCACTTCATCAATATAGAGATTACTCGGGGATTGAACAAATACTTTCACGTTCTAATTACGAATCTTTATAAAATTTCAAAAGATTTAGAAAGACAGGAATAAGGAGAATTGATCTTTGAAACAGTTTCCTAACATATTAGACAGCCCTTTTATACTTAAAATGCTCAAGGAAGCAGAAATTGGTTTTTGGATCCAGGAGCTCGATAAATGGGAGATACTTTGGGGTAATGATAAATTGAGTGAAATCCTAGAGGTGGAACTATCAGAAATTATTGGCTACGATATTCGATCCTTTTTCGATAAAAAAGGTCAAATGTTTTTAACCTCATTCAGAGATTATAACCCAAAAATAATTGAAACCAAAGGAAAAAACCTTGATATTGAGGTAAACATACAGCTTTCTGTGGGTACAGTTGATGATAAATATCTTTATGGGGTAGTTCGGGATATTACGACAGAGAAGAGAGCCTTTAACGCATTACGGGCTTCAGACAAAAGATTAAGATCATTGATAGAAGCAACAAGAGCTGGAATGACCGTAACCAACCCAGAGGGACAAATAGTATTTTCAAACCAAGCGTTTGCAGATCTTGTGGGATTCAACTCACCCACACAGTTAATTGGACATGATATTACTAAATTCATTATGACTTACGAATTTTTACTGTCATTGGATCAATTTGTACTAATGAAGATCTATCAGATGGATGGGAAGAACAAAGATGTTCTCATTAGCGTAGATCCAGTGGTTTCTCAAACACAAAAACCTGCTTCGGTTGGTGTTATCGCTGATGTCTCATGGTTGCCATCGAGTCGTCTAAGGCGGGAAAAAGCACTAAACGAATTTTTACAGATTACTGTTCACGAGATGGGAACCCCAATCACTTTGCTTAAAGGATTTATAGAGTTATTACCTAAAAAATATAGCGAAAAGGACGGATACGACCAAAATATCATAGATGCGCTTTTACGAAACACAAGAAAGCTGGAACGCCAAATAACAGCCATTAAAGATGTCGAAAATGTAAATAAGGGAATATTTTCAATTGATAAAGGATTGATTCGTTTCAATGAGCTACAAACTGCGTTAGAATATGATATTAATCTTATGAAAGAAAAAACACGAATTAAACTGGAATTTAAGAATGATCGTGAGGTGAATTCACTTTTTTCGTTGGATCTTGATCGTTTGACGCAAGCAATCTACAATCTAATCGAAAATGCCTGTCACCACAGTCCAAAGGCTACGGAGGTTGAGGCAAGAATTACACTTGACAGAAAAGGTCTCAACATCTCAATACTAGACCAGGGTGTTGGAATCCCTGATGATAAGATGGATAGAATCTTTGAACCGTTCTTTTCTCAATCAACTTCATACTACAAACAAGGGATGGGACTAGGATTGTACATTACAAAAACAATAGTTGAACGACATGGAGGGAAAATGTCAGTCAGCTCAAAAATCGATGAGGGATCAGAGTTTTTGATTGAAATCCCTATTTAACGGCCAAGTCGATGTTCAAAATTAGCTTTCCTTAACTAGAGATCCCAGTATAAGCCTTCAAGATTCCACAGTCAACCAAAGACATCTAAATGTAAGCAAATTAATCAATTTTTCTAGGTCATTCGGTTCACCCGAGCTACCAAAGAACACTAATGCTTCTCCTATCAAAAACGTGCTTCCTTCACTGGAAAGAGAACTATGAAACAGTTTCAGCAAGAATGATTTCAAGTAATATATTTTCAAAATATACATGTATTGGATTATTACAAGACAAAGGAAAGTTAAGCTCCTCAAACAATTGAACTAAGTGATCCCGCTCTTTAACAGTGATTTCCACTATCTTCTGGTTTATTTTGTCATCCTGAACCATCTGCTGTAATGCTGATAGGAGTTTCGGGGCAGATGATAGATTCTTTGCTGTTAAATTCCCTATTGACCCTGTGATGTTTTCCATCTCGTTCGCACGAGTTATCATAATTACATCTTGGCGATAGCTAGCAGTAAACATCACTATGAGTAGACTCCCAACTGGGATTACTATAATGATCAAGAACAAGACGGTAAAGAGAAGAAAAATTGGGAGGAGCGCTAAATAATCCTGTTTTCGCATTGTTCAATCTCACCCTGTCTTATTGATGTTAAGCAAATAACGAAATTCTCTTTTTCTTGGCGTCATCATTAATCCATTTGATCCTGTAAATTACTGAACTTCGAGACCTATACATCTGATTCCCTATCAGACAATTAATCCTTCTTTCTTTTCTTATGCCACCAATTAATTATCAAAACGGTTAGGAGGACTATTGGTAAGTTCCATCCTGGAACTGAGATTTCACTTGTGGGTACAATTATGAGTTGCAATCCTGAGGGAGCTGTAACTTCCTTTCGAACTAATAATCCTGTAGTAATGTCCCACTCATACAGAATATCAAGAACACCATTATATTTTAAGGAAGATCGTGCGATTGTGTCAGTAATCGAAGAATTCAGGAAAATAGAGTGAGTGAGATTTTCTAAGAGGCCTGTCTTTGCAAATAACACCTCAAAGAATGATTTATTATCAATTTTTATTGGAAGTAGGAGTAAATGGTAATCTGAGCCGTTTTGGGGCAATGGGTCAAGAGATATATCGCCTTCAATCGTTACACTTAAGTCGAGTCTACTACCATTGAAAAAATCGAAATCATTTGGGGGGATTGCACGGAGGGCAATTGTATTGATTCCGCCTGGAATGTTTATTCCCCCAATTAAATAATTCTCACGATATTGTTCCTGGGTATCTAGATCCCGTAACTCAGATTTCAACGCTTTCCAGCGAAAACGCTTGACTGTTATAGAAGAAGACCACTCAGATTGCACACCCTCAATAGATATAGTAGGAGAAGCTAAGAGGAGTAAAGTCAAAGTTATTATAACAAAATGGGCGTAGCCACTCATTTTCTCACAGCCATTCTTGTTCTTTAAGGCGGGCCATCGAAGTGAACATCGTTACTACTGACGGTGGAATCTGTATTACTGTGGAGAACCCACCCACCATATTGAATCTCATGCCGCATAATATAATAACCACTTACATGTTTTGCATCATAGGTATGGAATATCTCATGAAGGGTTGCTCTTTTCATTTCATCAGGATCATAATTACTCCAGAAAATCCACCAACGCGACTTTAATCATTTCTTTTCACTCCTTGCCTTAACCCTCCAGAATCCTTATGGTTAAGATAATCGGATAATTATTTATGTACACATAACATATTTAAAATTTTCCTGTTATTTAAGTTTAAAAAGGGTATTTAAGGATTTTTAAGGTGCTTAAAAAAGAATACATCTGATGGATTGACTTATTTACCATACTTAACGATTATCCAATCTCATGCTATTTTATGTTTGCCCAAAAGTGAAAGAAATTGTCAAGATACGTGAGGGTCATATGAAGTGAATAGATTTGGTTGAAACCAAATTAAAAATTGAATAAGTTCAGTCACTTGTCGAAAAATCTGTTCAATAAGGCAAATAGGATCCAAATCGTATGACGGTTGTAGGGCCAGAGGTTTGGGCAAGAGGATTAGAACGTGAAACCCTCAAAAGATTAATAAACTAGAGGGAACCTAATAACCACGGCATCGAAGCAGAAGTCTGACTCCGGGTTTCTCCTGAAACCTGAGGAAATTCCAGCCATTCATGTACGCTGAACAGTCGGGTAGTGCCTGTTGGTGGCTATTCGCTGTCAATCGAGAGATTGGGCTCTGCTACAGAAACGACACGCCCCTACTCTTATGGCTATGATGGAGTGAAGTCGCTGGTAACAATCGACGAGTTAATCTCCTGAGGACGAGTAGGGTATCGGTGAAACGAGCATCCTCAGTGAATGCAAGCTGAAATAATGATCTCTTCGGAGATCGTGGAGAGCAGCGCTTAGGTTGATGTCAGAAACTCTGATGGGGTAACCCTAACGAGCCAACAGAAGCTGGATTACTCTCTGGAGCGATGCCCTGTTCTTTCATCAATAAAATCTCCAACACAGTAATTGTGAAAAAACTATGAGCTCTTGTTTTCCGAAGGACCATTTTGATAAGAAAAAATATGCTCTTCAGATGCTTGAAGTGTTGAAAGTGCCTTTTCTGAAATGTAGACTCTTGTGATATCATGGTGTGTTATCCAACCGATTAGCTTAGGAAACTCGTTTTTCTGACTAGGAAATTTTTCTACCACTGGAAGGCGTGAAATATCCTTACTTTCCATGATATGAACAGCATGCATTAATGTCGCCTCCTTGTGTATGCAAATAAGAGGTCTCTTCTTCGTTATTAAGACATCAAATACATTCCAATCTTTCGGAGAACTATGCATCGCTTTTTGGACATCACTTAGAGTGATTACTCCAATGAACATATCTTGTTCAACTACTGGAAATCCCTCGTGACGAGTAGTTCGTACAAGCTCCATTACTGTTTCTAATCTTGTTTTTGTATCTACTACGACCAACTTATCCCTTGGGGTCATCGC
This sequence comes from Candidatus Heimdallarchaeota archaeon, assembly GCA_020353515.1. GTDB lineage: Archaea > Asgardarchaeota > Heimdallarchaeia > Hodarchaeales > Hodarchaeaceae > Hodarchaeum. Next base: position 2,633,149 of record CP070695.1, on the reverse strand, counting down.
TTCTATGACAGTGATTGTTTCAAGGATATCAGCAGTAGGTTCCTTTAAGACAACTCCTCTCCGAATAAGTTTCAAAGTATAAATATTGTCTTTTTCAAGAAGAATGGAAACAATCCAGCTGATTGAAACGACTATCATAAGGGGAATGGTTAAAAAATAATCCTTGGTCATTTCTGCAGTCATGATAACCGCTGTTAACGGTGCACGACCTGTCCCTGCGAAAAATGCAGCCATTCCCAATAAAGCGAGGAGAGGTATCGGAACATTGGTTATAATGATAATATCGTCTACAATTATACCAAAGATTGCTCCTAACATAACCCCTAAAAATAAAGTGGGAGCAAATACACCTCCTGAACCACCAGTACCAATTGTAAATACAGTATTAAGGGCTTTCAAAACAAATAATAAAATTAATGTAAGTAGAACTAGCAAAACCGATCCCTGTAATAGTGAACCCTGAAAAACAGCATCCATGGGAAGATAGGAACGTCCCATTATAGTGACTGTTTCCCACTGTTCACCAACAAAAAAATATGTTATAACTAATGTTAAACCCACAAATACACCCCCAAAAGCTGGTTGCAAGATACCAGGAATTTTGAACTTCTCAAATATATTATCAAAAATATCTTCTAGTTTGTAAAAGAATTTAATCCAAAAAGCTGAACCGGCTCCACAAACTAGCCCTAGAATCACAAAAAGAGGGATTAAATATGGCTCGTGATATTCCAAAGCCGGGAATCCAATGAAAGCTGGGTCAGTGCCGAGTAAAAGTTGTCCTACTACAACACCAACAACAGCTGCGACAATAATTGGAATTAATAGCCCTGTTGTACCCCCTTCTCCCATTAATACTTCTAAAGCAAATAAAGATCCCCCAATCGGAGCATTAAAAGTAGCAGCGATTCCTGCGGCGACTCCTGAAACAACTAAAGTCCGAAGTTCTTTTGAAGACAGATTCAATTTCTGTCCTATTAATGAAGCAAACCCAGCTCCTATTTGAGCAATCGGCCCTTCTCGGCCTGCTGATCCGCCAGATCCAATAGTTGTTGCAGAAGCAATAATCTTGATGAAAGGAATCCTTAAATTCATTTTCCCGTTGTTTAAAGCAACTGACTCTAAAACTTCGGGAACACCATGACCTTTTGTTTCTTTTGAGACTTTAGAGGTGAGATAACCAACGATTAAACCCCCAATAATAGGTGTAAGAAGAAAAGGTACCCAAATAATGGTAGATAATCCTAAAGAATTCAAAATTTGCATTGGTAAGAAAAAAAAGGCCTCATAAATGAGGTTAATCGCTAATCGAAAGACCCATGAGCCTAATCCTCCTATTATACCCACTCCAATTGCAAGTACATTTAATTTAACTAAAAGAGGGAGTTTTTTACTTTGTTCCCATAAATACGTTTTAATTCTGTCAATTCTATTATTTTCTTCTGTTAAATCCTTTAAAAATCCTTTACTCGTTGATATACGCCTCCAAAAAGAAATATATTTTGAATTTTGAGCCTAAAACAAAATTCTTCTAAAATTTCCTTGATATTATTGAGGTTTAAAAGTCCTTATCTTCCTACTCCTAGATGTCCTACTCCTAGATGTTATTATCTTGATAGTTTATTTTAATAGAAAATTCAATCAGTTTAGTATTTAGAATAACCCTTAAATCTTGAGGTTTTTTCCTTAAGCGTAAAATAACATCAAAAATTTGTATTGGTAGCCCTAACGAGCCAACAGAAGCTGGATTACTCTCTGGAGCGATGCCCTCTAATTCTATTCATTTTTTCCACTTGATTTTTTGAAAAAGGGTTCATTACTAATCTATTAAATGTGAAAGAATATGGTCCGCTTAGCAAGATGTTATATAATGTAGCTAACAAACAACATTAGAATTAACTATTATTCATCTAATAGATGGAGCTGAGATTTTTTGGATTCTGATACATTATCTGAACCAATTTCTGACGAACAAACACCGATAAAAACCACTTGGATTGATATAGTTTTTATCGGGCTATTGATCAATCTTGGAATTGTTATTCTTGTATCCATTGGTGCAGTTATTCTAAATCGTGAATATTTAGATAATTTAATATTTCTAGGGATTATCACGGTCATCGTATTTATTTGTGTGATAATCTTAATCTTAGTTCTGTCTCTAGGGCTTCCAATGATTGCGAAACGGATATTCAACTGGGATGAGGACAAAGAAACTGATTGGATAATAAATCTCCTTTTTGTACTCAGTTTTGTACTAGTGATAGGAGCTGCTATAGGATTATATATACTCGTACTTCCCTCTTTTCCTGTAGTCCAAGATCCGTTCAATCTCAATGCCATAAATTCAATGTTTGGTACAATTTATTCAATTTGGTGGTTTTTTGGGTTTATTATCTCTGCTTTAGTTATAACCCTCCTCTATCTCCTGCTTGAAGCTGGCCGTTATGGATGAAGAGAGCTCTTGGGGATTTTTGATCAAATTTAACATTACCGGAATAACTAGAAAAGCCATATAACAGAGAGAAATTTCAAAGATTATATCCCACGTAAACGCCAAGAATTCAACAACAGGGGGAGCTTGTATGAATGTTGTATTTGTTTTCACTTCTATCCAACGAGTATTTGCGACATATTGAGCAACTGACCAAATGGAAGAAAATACCACAGTTGAAATGAACATATTTCGAGCTCGTTTCTTAATTTGGGGATCCTTTTGAGAGACATACCAAATCATAACAAGGAAATAAAGAACAGAAAGAAGAGCACAGAAGGCCAAGCGAAAATTTCTCTACGAGAAAGGACAGCCCCTCCAATTTCTTTGCTTGGAAGCCCATTGATAAGCGTTCGTGATACAAAGTAAGCAAGAATTAGGATGGCTGCTGGAAGGGCGATTTTTATGTGATTTCGACTCGAAATGTAGTCGCCAAAGATAATCCCAACAATTGCAACCACAGCACCTTCAGAGGATCCCCTTATAATGCCCGCTAACAACCAGTGCAATTCAATTCCAAAAATAGAGGGTTCAACACTGGATCTGATACCTAGAATGGTAATCATTAGTTCAAATATTGACCAAACAACTACTCCTGTGATAAAAACATAGAGATAATCGGTTTTTTAGAAAAGATAATGAATAAAATACACAGAGAGATCCCAATAATAGCTAGAACTAATTTCATTTCATAATCAATAGCAAAAAGACCGTTCCTTATCATGTAAATCATAAATGACACATCAAGAACCTGAAAATGTGCTACGAATTATTGTGCTTTTGACTTCATATACCTCTTAAGTCTATGCAAAGACTCAATTATGTCATATAGGCACGCCTTTTATCCTATAATCAGTTCTACACTAAATTAACCTAGAATAATTCTTAATAAAAAAGACATCTTTAGACATGTCTATATATATTTTATCGATCTAATAATACCAAAACGGATTTTTCAATATAAATAAATTTATATAGACATGATTATATCAGTTTCAATTACTTAAAATTAAGTAACTCTTGATACTTTGAGAAAGTGGAATCTATTTTGATTTAGACTTGCCTATAACACATTGATATCAATATTAAACAAGAAAGCCAAATACTTGGATGCTATAGATTTGCCAAAAGGTAATGCAGAAGTTACAGACCAAATCCTTCGTTCAAGAATCGAAACATTTGAGCGTCCAATCACAATCAATGAGTTGGCATCGCGTTTGAATTGGAGTAGGGGAAAGATCGATGGTTCTATTAATCGTTTACAAGAAAAAAAAGAAGTAGCTACTGTTAAAGTTTCATTACCGAAAGGTCAGCGTCGAAGATATATTGGTTTGCCCCATAAAACCTACTGGGAGCAATTTTATCAACAAATTATTGTTCAAGAAAAGAATATCCTTATCAATGATCCTCTTGGAGTTTTTAAAGATACAGTGTCTCAAATAAATCCCCTTCAGTCTTCTCTGGTTGAAGAACTTCAAAAAACCGTGGATAATCTTTACCGTACCCTAAAAGATCGAGAATTACAAATTGAATTTCTCAAAAAGCAAGCTTTAGATATTAGCTCTGATATTGATCCCTCGATAATTCAGGTGCTTAAGGAGCAACAAGATCTGATTACAACAGCAGCAAATCAAAGAGGTATTACCTCTGCTGAACTCCTCAAATCGAGTATTCCTCAAATTGCAGATCCAAATTTCGATTTAATTACTAAGATTGTTACAGTAGTGATTAATGAAAGTCGATCCGAGGTTGATTCAATTGAACGAACGGTCGCACGAACATTCCTCCGACGAGCTCAGACTTTAGAACGTAGATGAGGTAAGCAAAGTGTCTGATAAATTAGAACAAGAAACAATTAAGAAGCTTACTTCTGTTGGGAGCGTTCTAAAGAATCCTTTTACAAACTTAGAAGACATTCTCACTCAGCTCGGAAAATTAGACGAAACTAAACAATTTGATAGAGAAATAGAGCACGAAGGAGAACTCATGTTCACCGCCCTTGGTAAAGAAGTGCGAAAAGCAGTCCTTACAGTTGAAGAAGAATTAAATTCTTCAAGTGAAAGTTTAACTAAGGTATTATACGATCTTGGTGAAATGTTTAAAGTTTGTGGGATTTGTGGTAAGGGGACCTTGGAAAATGAGTTAGTTTCAGGTGTTTGCTTAGATTGTTATCGTAAAGGGGAAGTAATTATTGCTCAAAATAAAAAAATAGGTGAATTAGAGCAACAAATTCGGAATATGGAGTCCAAAATTAACAACACTTCATCGCGAGATTATATGAGTGATATTATCGATGAGATCCTCATAACAATCCGAAAACACATTGAATCTGATCTGAAATCAATAAAAAGCAATTTATCTTCATCTCAAAACGCTCCCCCTCCCCCTCCTCCTTCAAATGCAGGCCAAAACCTACATAAGCAAAATAATATTGAAATTAATTTCTCTCAAATGCCCCTCGAAGAATTAAAACAATTTTCACCTGAATTTCTCTCTGAATTACCTCTTTCATTACGTAATCAGTATAATACTCGCTTAAGGGAATTGAAGCTAATTAGTAAGATGACACCGAAACAAAGAAAGGAGTATTTCAAAAAGAAGAAGAAAGAACAAGAACAAGCGACAAAATTAGACGATTTCAAAAACTCATTGAGAAATTTAAGTGGAGTGGATAGCCCGCTATTTCTAAAAATGAAAAAACAAGCTGAAAAATCTGTTCTGGCTGGCCAAGGCACCTTAGGCAACTTTGGAGAGAAGATGATCTTCATTAACTGCCACAAATGCAACACAACCAACAAAATCCTAGAAGGTAAGGATACTCTCTGCAAAAACTGCCGTTCTCCATTAAGGATCTAAGATCAAACGTTAAAATGCGCTTTTTTCTGAACGTATGTAAATTCCGATATCTATCAAATTCTGCAGCCATTTATTTGTTCCATTAGATCTAATCTTTGCATATCCAATTGGAATGTCTGTATTAGAAAAAATCATGACAGTGGGGCCATCATCAAGATGTTTTATTTGTTGTTTTAATGAAAGAGTGTCAATATCAACATCTTTACCATAAATAAAATTATTTGTATTACGTGCATCTAATTGAATTCTTCTTCGTGCATAAGGAGCAAGAAACGTGAGTGACTCAATACCAATTAGGAATTTCTCATGAATGAAAAAGCCTAGTTTTATTCTAGCATGTACAATGTTAAAATTTGTTTGAAGAAACTGAGTGGAGAAAAGATTGAATAGAGACAAATCTTCCTGCTGAATTAGATATATATCGAATCTATGGCCAATAATTTTTATAAGCTCTTTTCCTGCAATAATATTGGAGATATTAAAGTCGAGAATATGATTGATGGTTGTCTCAACCAAATTTTTCTCTTCATTTACTAATTTCTTGTAAAATCTCATAAAATCACTTTTTTCAGCAGAGCTGTGAAAAATCCGTCATATCCTTGTTTAGGAAAGATCCGTTTGGTTTTTGATAATTGAGGATGGAGAGAGTGTGTCCAATTTGTTTTATTACCTGGCATACCAATGTTGAATGGAATAGGAAGAAGGAATACTTCCTCTTCATGTTGTTCAAGAAAGTTACTGATCTGCACTTCCCCCTCTTCAGGTTCTAAGCTGCAGGTAGAATAAACAAGGGTTCCTTCTGGGTTTAGTTGTCTCCAAGCAGCTTCTAGTAGATCTTTTTGTCGTTGTGATTGCCTAGGTATGTCATCTAATATTCTAGGTTCTAATCGCTTATTTTTGGAAAGACTAAGCCCAGATCCTGAACAGGGAGCGTCTAAAAGAATATAATCCACAGTAATATCTAATTTAGGGAACAATAAAGCGTCAAAATTAAAAATAATGGTGTTTGTAACACCCATTCTAGCAACATTTGATTTTAATGCTGGTATTCTTTGTTTTGATATTTCAATAGCAATAATCGTGCCTTGATTGGTCATCTGTTGAGCCAATAAACAAGTCTTTATGCCTGGAGAGGCAGTTAAATCCACCACAATATTGTTTGGAGAAGGATTAATGCTTAATGGAGGGATTAACGAAGAGATAGCTTGAATAGAAAACATTCCTGCCAAATATTCAGGGGTGGAAACTATATTAAAAGGTTCAAACTTCACAAATAGCCCATTAAAATCTTTTACCTTCTCAAATTCAAATCCTTTTTTCTCTAATTGTGACTTTAAATAATTTAATTCAGTTTTCAGTGAATTATGAACAATAAATCTGGGATCAGTTTGTTTAAGATTGGTAACGATAGTTTTGGTTCGAGATGTTCCATAAAATCTCTCCCATCGGTTAATAAATTCCTCTGGAATTATATTTTCTCTCATAATCTAAGTTCCTTGGGCATTGAACTGCTTAGCTATTTTTAGTTCCAAATATGATTTCCTTTCATCTTCCCCAGCCCAATCAGGAATAAGCTTTTTTACAATTCGAATGATTCTTTCCTTACTGTTAAAAATATTCTCTGAATTTTCAGAGAGTGTAGTTATTTCAATCTCCATAAAAAAACCTAGATCTTCTACTTCATCAAGTGAAATCACTAGATCATCGACAAACCAATTCATTCTCTTCTTTTTCACAACACCAAAGAGAGAAAAACCTAGACATTGTAGGAATTTTTGTACATTGTTGCTATATGTTAAAATTGTTATCTCTTCTCTGATTTTCATACTTTTGCCCTGTTTTGGACCTTTATAGGTGATTTCAGTCTCTTTTTTTCCTGATTTACCTCGAATTTGCCGCACTCGAAGAGCTTCATCTGTAATCGCGAAATTATGGATTGGACTCGAAAAATAATAATCTGTTTGACTAATTTCTTCAGAAGTGCTACCAAATTCATTTAAAAGGTTTGACATTACATTTTCAGGGGAATACTGTGCTTTTAAAGGAATTTTCATTTCAATTTCCATGTAATACCTTCCGAAAAGTACCCGAATTCGATAAAAAGTATCTATTAAACAGAAGACCTGCAAGTATTTTTATAGGCCTTTGCAGTACAAATACCTAGAAAAACTAAGCCAATTATTTTTACGGAGAGGCTTTATGTCACCCTCAAAGCGTCCATACAGAAGAAAGGACACAAAAACTGACGTTAGAGATCTTCCTACACCTCCTTCGGTGTTTAATCATCCCCCTTCTCCTCCCTCTGATCTTCCTCCTCCTCTTTCAGAATCGCAAGATATTTTATCGCGTCCTCCCCTTCCTGAATCTCCTGCAAAACCATCACTCCAAGAACCAGATTCCCTTATCATTGAGGATAATATTACAAGTGATATCCTCAAAGAATTACGTCGGGGAGATTTCGGATCTTTACTCCAACATGTTCCAGTAAAACGTCCACTCACTTTAGATGAGATAGAAGGCCCAAGATTTTTAGCAGCTAAAGATGCATATTTAGCAGCAGGCAAAAAACATCTTGAACTGAATTTCTATGAGAATGCTGCAATGAACTATTCGTGTGCTATTCTCAGTATGTATTTAGGGAAGGATGTTTTTACAGCAGCTCATTTAATGTCTGAATTAGCATTGGTGTTGCCTCCTTCCATTGTTAATAGCTATTTCTTTCAAGGAGCAAGGTTATTGTTAAAAGGAATTCTACTTAAAAACGCCTCATCCATAGCTCAAGCGGAGAACTGGCTTCTGAAAGAAATTGATCATTTATATAACGAGGATATTGATCTTATTCGTCGTGCTTTACGTCAAGCCGAAACAAATTTCTGACCAGCTTGATTTTATCCAGTCATGCTTTGGAGAGTTGAAGATCGGCCAAACAGGGATTTAATCTGATACAAATCCATGGAAACCTGTCTTCCTTCTTGTATTGCATCTGCTAGCCAATAAATTCCCTTATGGATCCCTTCTCCTGTTTTTGCACTTGTCCTGAAAATATTCAAAACCCGACTCATTTTTTTATTAATTCCCATAAAATTAGCTAGGTCTTCTTCATTTAACTCTGTTTTATTTCTTTCAAGAAGATCAACCTTGTTCGCAAAAATCGCTAATGGGATATCCTTCAAGTGGTTCATTTTCAACATACGCCACAGATTGCTCCTAGCCTCAGGATAACGTGCTGGGTCACTTACATCAACTACATAAATTAATCCTGCAGAGTTTTTGGTATACATTTCCCAAAGCGCTCTTCTGAACTGCAGTTGCCCTCCAAGATCCCAGGCTGAGAAAGTGACATCACCAATTTGTATTGTTTCTGCGTTCATACCTATTGTGGGGGTTGTATCTGGTATCCAGCGACCAGTCTTCAATCTTTGAAGCATAGTAGTTTTTCCAGCTCTATCTAATCCTAGGACACTAATCTTAGCATTTTTTTTAGACATTCTTACTTTGTCCCCGTGATTTAAATTTCAAGTATTGTCAATGACAATTCAACATTTATACTGGTAATTTAAAAGATTAACGATTACCTAGGGAATTTGTTGGTTATCGTAATAGAACGGATTTTAAGCTACTCTATAAGTCTAATAGGAACAGTTATCAACAATAAAAAGGGATAAAATGTAATCAAGGTGATAGAAAGTATGGTGAAAACGGGGATTATATGGTCAGACCAATATCTTGAATACAATTTAGGAGAAGGGCATCCTATGAATCCTAAACGTTTAACTATCCCTTATCAATTATTTAAGAGTCTTGAACTGTTCGAATTGCCCGAAATCCAAATTCTTACCCCTTCTCCAGCTACAGATTCAGACATCCTTCTCTATCATTCTCTTCCCTATTTAAAAGCCATGAAGGCATTATCAGAAGCTGGAGGAGGAGCTCGATTGAGAATGGGGTTGGGAACTGGTGATTGTCCCGTATTTCCAGAAATGCATGAAGCAGCTCGCTTAGTGGTGGGAGGAGCCCTTGAGGGTGTGAAACGAATTCAAAATGGAGATGTACAACAAGCTTTTGCAATTCTTGGGGGATTACATCACGCTTTTGAGGATAGAGCAGCTGGATTTTGTTATTATAACGATGTAGTTATTGCAATCAAGTATCTCCAGCAAGAATATGGAATTAAGCGGGTACTTTATATTGATACGGATGTTCATCATGGTGATGGAGTATTACATGCTTTTTATAGGGATAAAAAAGTTCTAGCCATTTCTACTCACGAATCAGGACGCTACTTGTTTCCAGGCACAGGACACCATGATGAAATCGGGGAAAATGAAGGACTTGGTTACACAATAAATATCCCATTCTTTCCAGGAACGTGGGATAACCTGTATATCATGACTTTCGAGAATATTGTTCCGTGTATTTGGGAGGAATTTGACCCCGAATTCGTTATTTGGCAGTGTGGCGCAGATGGTCATTATCGTGACTTTCTAGGGCACCTTGCATTAACCACGAAAGTATATTCCTACTTGGGCAAGAGGATTGCTGAATTAAGTCGGCTGGGAAGTGCACAAGGGCGATTATTGTTATTAGGAGGGGGAGGATACAATCCTGATTCTGTTGCTCGGGTTTGGTTAGCAATTTTGGCTAGTATTACAGGTGTAGAGATACCCAAAATGTCTCCTCCTGAATGGATTGACTATTGTTTACAAGAGTTTAATTTTGAGGTCAGTCCCAGTTTAGAAGATCCAGAACTTGATTGGAGAAAACTTGATGGTTATCCCTTTATTGAGGATGAGATTTTAGAAGCGACCCACGAATCCATTCGCTATTTGAAAAAGGTTTTAAGCGACATTCCTGATTGGAAAGGTTGTAAACAATTCCTACAGATTTAATCATTATGCTTTAATCTCTTAATGGGAAGGTAGGAAGAACTAAAAAGCTACTGAAAAATGAATTTGCTGTGATAATAATCAAGAAACCGAATCAAAAATTTTGTGAATTCATCCCAATTAGTTGTTCTTGGATTATCAACATCACCAAAAACCTCTTTCATCTCCTTGAGCTGGATTCTAGTCACGCCTTATATTTCTAGATTCTTTAATCGTTCTTCTGCATCATAGATAACTCTATCATAGCCTACTGGGAGAGAGATGGCACTAGGATGAGTCTTTGCCCATTTAATGGCCTCATAAATTTCACCCAATTTTCTTGTTCCATTCCCGCTGCATAAGACACCAAAATTAATTACTCCAACACCCCCACCAAGTTTACGAATTGTTGTTAAAACTTCCTTATTGAACATTCTACATCCTGAGATAGCTACTTCATCGGGATGATACACTGTGACCTGTAGAAAAACGGTATCAGATTCATCATCAATTGAGAAAAGAGTTTTCAAAGCGTCCTCTAAAATTCTATCATAATTCTTAAATTTATTTTTCTTTAATGAATTTTTCACATGAAGTCGGGGTATCCTTAAGATACATATATAATGACTTTCGAGAACATTATACCTTGTATCTGGGAACAATTTGATCCTGAATTCGTTATTTGGCAGTGTGGTGCAGATGGCCACTATCGTGACTTTCTAGGGCACCTTGCATTAACCACGAATGTATATTCCTACCTAGGGAAAAGGATAGCTGAATTAAGTCGGCAGGGTAGTGCCCAGGGTCGGTTATTGCTATTAGGAGATGGCGGCTATAATCCTGATTCAGTTACTCGTGTCTGGCTGGCGATTTTAGCAGGTATCGCGGAAATTTCAATTCCAACAGACTCCCCTCCTGATTGGGTTGATTTCTGTCTAGACAAATTCGATATGGAAGTGAGTCCCATTCTAATAGATACTCCCCTTGAACCTAAGAAACTTGATGGTTATCCCTTCATTGAAGATGAAATCTTAGAAGCTACCCATGAATCTATACGGTATCTAAAAAAGGTTTTGAGCGATATTCCTGATTTGAAAAGTTGTGATAAGTTTTTCCAATAAAGTGTCCTTTTCATGACTAATTTTCTAAAGTTTTCCTGAGACATGGATTCAATTTTCAGGTCTATTTATAACAACAAGGCATATTTATTAGGGAACATTTTCAAGTAAAACATACCCTACTGCTTTAGCAATGCATGTTTTTACGTAATGCTCCAAGAAATTGGAGGAGGCTTCTATAAAACATGAATGATAAGAAATCAGTTGATATAATTCGGGATGCAGTTTTTTCGTCATCTATTTTCAAGGAAGGAGGAGAAAAAACACTTAATCAAGCCTACATTCCTGAAGAACTGAGATATAGGGAGGATGATATCCGTCGTTTAAGTCAAAACTTCAGACCTTTATTTTTAACTGAAAATAGAGGAATCGAAGGTTTTTCAACCAATGTTGCTCTAACTGGCCCTGCAGGTGTTGGAAAAACAGTTACAGCAAGATACACGGTAGATCATCTTCGAACAATGGCTGATCGCTATCATATTAAGTTATACACTGATTACAAGAATTGCTGGACGACACGCACGAAGACTTCCATTCTAAGAAGCTTTCTTCGAGATCAGTTTGGAGTAGCTAGTAGAGGGTTTAGTGATGAGGAATCTACAGACATCTTAATTCGACGATTAAACTCTGAACAAGCTTATCTAGTACTAATACTAGATGAAGTGAGTGTATTACCTCAAAAGGATATTCGTGGATTCATCCATCTTCCCGAAGAGTTCGGAGCTGAACATCGTATTTCATTAATAATGATTAGTCGTCCAACAGAGTGGAAAGTAACATTATCCTCAATGGTTTCACAACGAATTGCTGATGTAATACAATTTAATACATATTCGTTAGAAGAAACAAAAAGGATACTTGAATATCGAGCCCAATTAGCGTTTAAAACGACAGCTCTCTCAGATGACATTCTTACAATGGTAGCAGAAATCGCAGATCAAACAAAGAATTTACGCCATGGAATTGAGATCCTCTATAGGGCAGGCCGAGAAGCAGATCAACAAAGATTTGACGAGCTTGCACCAGAGTTAATTAGAAAAGCTAAGAATGATGTATTCCCTGAATTACGCGCGGACATCCTAGAAGAGCTAAAAACCCACGAACTGTTTGCAGCATTAAGTATTGCGAGGAGATTACATCATAAAGGGATTACAGCAACAACAATAGAACACTCATTCAAAAACTACCGAATAATTTGTGAAGAATGGGATGTACGACCAAATGCTGAGGCGGCTTTCCGAAATTACTTATCCACATTAGAGGCTATCGGGATATTGGGAAAAGTGACCAAGGGAGTAAAGGGACGAAAGGGGGTTCGTGCACGCTTAACAATTCATGATGTACCCGCAGCAGTACTAATTGAACGTATTGAAGTATTTCTTTCCAGGCGGTTCCAAAAAAGCTAGTTGACGTCAATACACTGATATTTCGGAATGAAATAAACACACAGGTTCAATAAGGAATTTGTTTTGAATATATTAGTATTCAATAGATTTATCAGTTAATCTCGAAAGAAAATTTTACGTTTTTATATGATTACAACTATTTAATCAGGTTAAATTTAATCTAGAAGAATAATTTCTTTTTAATAAGAGGAGAAAGCTCTTTTATTCTAGGATTGACGAATCATACTTGTTGTTATAGGCGCTACAATACTGAATATAGAGTATATAGGACAACAAAGAGATTATAATGACATTCTTAATTGAGGTTTTGATTAAGTTAAAATATTGCATTCCTCAACCCGCTTATAAGAAGTGATTTTTTGCCAAAAGTCTCTGGATCAACAATAAAAACGGGTAAACAAATAGAAATGATGAAAGAGCTGGAAAGAATACGATTCGAGCTCACTGAAAGTAATGTTTCTGTGAAATTTTTACAAAATTTTTCTGGATTTTCATTTGAACATATTAATATTCCAGCTTCCTCACAAGGAAGTCAAATTGAGGTTCCATATTTCATTGCGGAAATATTACATGAAAGCTCAATGATTGAAGACTTTAAATCTAATTTTCCCATTAGTTTGCCCGAATTAGAAGGATCAGTTCGTAAAGAAGTTCGTGTGGGTGAATTACAGCCTCTTCATCCATACTTTAATGTCTTGTTGAAGGATCATTTTCTTGCGATGGAGGAAAAGGAGTCGCAATTCAGTGAATTAGAGCAGAAAAGACAAAAAACAAAATTTAACCAGTTGATTCAGGAAAGAATCTCAAAACTAGTCAAAATGACCGATAGTAGACAGGTACTTGCTCAGAGAAAAAGGAATTTGACGTCAACCGAGCAAATTTTGTTCGATAAGATCGTAGATTGGATTCAGAATTGGAAAGCGGAATTTATTCAAGAATAAAAAGAAGTGCTATACATGGGGTTTACGTTTGATATAAGAGGTCGGTTTGAGTCCTTCATTGAAGATTTCGCAGATGAAGAAGGACAGTTACGTTATCAAGAAAAAATTCGTGAGATGGAGACAATGGGGGCTAGGAGTTTGTATATTTCTTATAATGATTTACTGATCCAAGATCCGAAACTGGCCAAGGAAATTCTTGTTAATCCAGAGGTAAGTATAATTGCAGGTGAGGAGATTTTAAAGTCAAAAATAACTGAAATGAGTCCTGGCTATTTAGAACGATTAAAACAAGTACATGTAAGGATAACGGATTTATCTGAAAGATTAATGTTACGTTCTCTAAAGACTGAGCATTTAGATATTCTCACGTGTTTCGAAGGTATTGTCATTGGAGTTACAGAAGCCAAACCTCTGATGATAAGTGCCCATTTTAGATGTGCCTCTTGTGGTGAAAACCAAATTGTGGATTTTCCGGAAGGCATCTACATTCCACCTTATCAATGCCGTAATGAACAGTGTCAGCGAAAGGGCTCTCTTCAACTGCAGCTAGATCGGAGTGTTTTCATTGATTGGCAAAAGATAACCCTACAAGAGAAACCAGAGGAACTGCCACCAGGACAGTTACCTCAAAGTACATCCATCCATGTTCTTGATGATTTAGTAGATCACGCTAGACCTGGGGATCGTGTGGAGATTGTGGGAATTCTCAAGGCAAGAGCAACTCGTCTTTTAAAAAGGGGACAGTTAGCTACCTATGGGAAATTTTTTCATGGTGTTTCGATTTCGAGAGAAACTGAAGAATACGTAGATATTCAAATTTCAGAAGAAGATGAATTGAAAATCATTGATCTCTCTAAATCGCCCTATATCATTGAAAAGATACGGGATTCTTTGGCTCCCTCAATTTATGGACATGATCTTGTAAAAGAGGCAATTGCATCGCTACTATTTGGTGGAACACCGAAAGAAACTCCTGATGGGATGAAGTTAAGGGGGGAATCAAATATTCTCATTGTGGGGGACCCTGGGACAGGAAAATCTCAAATTCTTAAGTTCGTATCACAATTAGCGCCGCGAGCGTTGTATACAACAGGGAAAGGGAGTACAGCAGCAGGCCTTACAGCAGCTGTGATAAGGGATCAAGATACAGGAGAAATCACCCTTGAAGCAGGAGCTTTAGTTCTAGCAGATCAAGGAATCGCGATGGTTGATGAATTCGATAAAATGCGAGCGGAAGATCGGGCTGCTATTCATGAAGCGATGGAGCAGCATTCTTATCACCCATCTTTTGAAATAACTTTTTCTAATGGCAAGAAATATCCTATTGGTCAGTTTGTTGACAATTTATTTGACAGTAATAAAGAAAAAGTGATCAATGGGACAAACTGTGAAATTCTCCCTCTTCAGTCAGATAACAATACAGTTGGCACTTTGCTTTCAACCGATTTTGATAGTATCTTTCCTTTAAAACCAAGTCATGTTAGTCGGCATAACGCACCAAATTATTTCATAAAAATCAAATATTCTAACGGCAGGGAGATTACTGTTACACCAGAGCATCCTATTTTTGTGTTTTCTGGTGAGTATGTTGATGAGGTTTCAGCTGAGGAAGTAAAAGAAAAAGTTTTTATCCCTGCTGTCAGAATGGTGAATTTTCAGACAGATGAGTCATTATATTCATCAATAGACCAAGGTAGGAAAAAAGTCAGGTTACCCTCGAAAATGGAGATACCTCTCGCACGATTCTTGGGATATTTTGTAGCAGAAGGGTATTCCTATGAGGGATCATCCCTAGAAGTTGGTCTAAGTAACACTGACCCCAAAATAACTTTAGATATGAAAAAATGTATTCTAGAAACTTTCAACGTTGAACCCATCGATAACATTAAACAGGGACGCGTTTTACGCATTATATCTAAATCTGTTTTCAATTATATGCAAAAAAATTTTTCTGAATTGATGAAAAAGAGTTTAGAGAAGAGTATTCCACATAAAATTTTCAGTTCAGGTGAAGACAAAAAGATAGCCTTTCTAAATACAGCCTTTCATGGGGATGGAGCAATTGAGAGTGAGGCTGCAGCATATTCAACCTCTTCTAAGAAATTAGCTGAAGATTATCAGGATCTTCTCTTGAGTTTAGGTATTCAGACAAGAATTATCTCAAGTGAATATCTTACACCAAAAAGTAAGCAAAGGAGAACGCGATACAAAGTTTATATTAGAGGAGATAGTCTAAAATCATTTTCTGAATTAATAATACCTGAAGTGAACCATCAAAAAATAAAATATCTACTAAAACGAAGTCTTAAGACTAGGGGGCATGATGTCCTCCCATCAGGCGTTGGTCATATAATTAAGCGATGTATGAAGAAATTAGGTATTCCTTATAATGGATATTTCCAACAAGCATTTAAAGAAAATTGTGGAATAATTATACCAGTTATTGATCGCTACCTAGATCTCTTGAATACTAGAATTAATGAGTTGAAGAATGAAATAACATATGTTACAAATATTCAAGAGTTTCGGCATATTACTAATTATTCTCAGCAAAGAATAGGTCAAATAACTGGAAATGGTCGTGGCTCTATTGATTACATTGAAAGGGGGGGATATGTTCTTGAAAGGAGAAATCAAGTCTTATTACAAGCGAAAGAGGCCTTCACAGAAGAAATCAAAAACGTTCAGAAAGCATTACTGTATATTGAAAAGCTAAAACAATTTCGTTGGTTACGGGTTAATGAAATACGACGAATTCGGAATACTGGTCAAAACAAGACGAATTGGGTCTATGATGTCACTGTTAGTCCTACGCAGACTTTCATCAATCAAGGGATTGTTCTTCATAACACGATATCTATAGCAAAAGCAGGGATAGTAGCTACCCTTAATGCGCGAACATCAATTTTAGCTGCTGCTAACCCTCGAAGAGGAAGATGGAATCCCTTCAAAGCAACTGCGGACAATTTAAATCTTCCTCCAACAATCCTATCCCGATTTGATTTGATTTTTGTCTTGGAGGATAAACCTGATTTGAAAGAAGACCATGATTTAGCTACTCATGTTCTAAAGTTACACAAATCCCAAACTCTTACTACAAGTCCTCCAATTGAACAGGATTTATTACGAAAGTATATTGCTTATGCAAGACGAGAAATTCATCCTCGTCTTTCAGACGAAGCTGAAGAACGTTTATTAGAATATTACAAAGAACTACGCCGATCAAGTGGGAAGGTGGAGGAGGGTCAGCTTGAACCAATTGCCATCACTCCTCGGCAATTAGAATCATTAGTACGATTGGCTGAAGCACGAGCTAAAATGCGGCTTAGTAATGAGGTGACGTACGATGATGCCTCTGGTGCTGTTAATTTGATGAATGCAACACTAGAAAAATTGGCAAAGGATACGGAGACTGGTAAATTAGACATTGATAAATATGCTTCTGGGATAAGTGCGAGATCAAGAAGGCAATTGGATCGGATAGATGCCTTGATTGATAAGATGCTGGGAGAGGTTGAGGAGGATGAACCAGTAGCGATTAAAGACATTATTGATCGAGCGATGGAGGAAGGTCTCAATAAGAATCAAGTCGTAAAAGCAATCGATGAAATGACACGTCGTGGGATTTTGTTTGAACCCCAGCAAGGTTTTGTCAAACGCCCTTAATAATAGCTTAATATGGGTTATTTATGCTTATTGAGTCACTTGCTCTGGATGATCGAATTAAAAAGGTGATAATAGAGCAAGATGGCATTAGAGAGCTTTTTCCTCCACAAGTTGAAGCTATAAACCAAGGATTATTAACTGGGGAGAATCTCGTTATTTCTATCCCAACAGCTGCTGGGAAAACACTACTAGCGGAACTGGCAGCATTAAAACATGTGATTGAACTTGGTGGGAAAGTAATATATCTATGTCCACTACGAGCATTAGCATCAGAGAAGTTTAACAATCTGAAGCGATTCGAAACTCTTGGAATTCGTATCGCTGTCACTTCTGGAGACTATGATTCAGCTGATAGTTATCTTCCTAGATACGATATCATTGTTTCAACGAATGAAAAAATGGATGCGCTTTTACGGCATCAAGTCAGTTGGATAAGAGATCAGGTAAGCCTTATTGTCATTGATGAATGTCATTTATTAAATGATCAGCATAGAGGACCAACTTTAGAAATATTAATGGCTAGATTGTTGACTGAAAATGCTCACTCTCAAATACTCGCTTTAAGCGCAACTATTGGAAATGCGGATGATTTGGCAGAATGGTTGGAAGCGAAGTTAGTTCAAAGTGATTGGAGACCAGTCCCCTTAAAAGAAGGAATATACTTTGAGGATCAAATTACCTATGCAGATTTTACTTCAAGGGAAGTACCTTTCAGGCGGAAAGATCAGCTAACGAATATTGCCCTTGATTCTGTTCATTCCCAGGAACAAATATTGATTTTTACTCCTTCTAGAAGATCCGCAGTTTCAACTGCAGAAAGAATTGGAATAAATGTTGAGCCTCTGATTGAACCAAGGGAGGCAAAACACCTAGCTGATCTTTCTTCTCATATTGTACGAAATCTTTCTGACCCTCTCTCTTTGAAGCTTGCAGAAACAACTAAACGCGGAGTGACATTCCATCATGCAGGACTAAATTCTCGACAGCGAGATCTGGTTGAACAAGCGTTCAAAAAAGGGTTGATTAAAGTCCTTTGCGCCACCCCCACACTTGCTGCAGGCGTCAATTTGCCTGCTAAACGTGTAGTGGTTTCTAGTGTCTATAGATACTCTATTGAGGAAGGATCTCATCCTATCAAGACCCTAGAATACAAACAGATGAGCGGTAGAGCTGGTAGACCTCAATTTGACAGTGAAGGAGAAGCACTACTATTAGCTAAACAGGATAGAGCTGTAAATTGGTTGATGGATCGGTATATCCTCCGTGACCCAGAAGCAGTATATTCAAAATTAGCAGCCAGACCTGCATTACGACGAGCGGTTTTAGGATTGATTGCATCAAAGGTTGTTCCGACAGTTCATGATTTATTACAATTCTTTGAAAAAACATTTTATGGTTTTCAATTTGAAGCAGTATTTCTGGAGGGAAAAATCAGAGAAGTAATTGATCTTCTCATAGGATGGGAGATGATTAAACCTCTCGATACCAATGAAACTCTTGAGGCTACTCTCTACGGTCTTCGTGTAAGTCAGCTCTATCTAGATCCTGAAACAGCAGCAACTATTGCAGATGGCCTTGCTAAAGCCATAGAAAAATCCATGTCAAAGATTCATCCAGTAGCAATTCTTGATCTGATTATGGGCACCCCTGATATGGTTACACTGTCATTTCGTAAGAGTGATGAGAAAATCACTGTAAAAAGATTTGATCGATTCACTTCTAGACTGATTGAAGATGTTCCCGAGCCAATAGATATTGAATATGAGTTTCGCTTACGTGATTTCCGTACAGTGCTTTTTCTATGGGATTGGATAAAAGAATTGCCAGTTGAACGCCTAATCATGCGGTACAAGATAGGTTCGGGTGATATCCAAAGGATCGTAGAAACAGCAACGTGGATTATATCCGCAGCAGCTGAAATTGCTCAATTGAAGAGAAGAAAAAATGAGAAATATGAAATTTATATGAAAGCTGCTTATTCCTTAAGTGATAGGGTTAAATATGGAATAAAGAGTGATGCTGTAAGTTTGACCCGAATTAAAGGAATAGGGAGGAAAAGAGCCCGTATTTTATTAGAGCACGGTATTCGTGACATCCATATGTTATTAAATCTTAGTGTTTCTGAACTGAGCCAGATGTCAGGTTTTGGAACAGAACTGGCAAAAACTACGCTGGAATTAGCAAAAGAATTAACGGAGTCTACTAGAACTGAAAGTAGGCTTGGGGTTGATTTAGAAAACTTTTTCGATTAAATATTGAATTTTTCTTCCGAAGAAAACTTAAAATAGTTATTCGGTCTCTATTATGTCTTATACTTCTCATCAAATTTATTTATGAGTAAGAAGGGAAAAAAGAATGAAACGAGAAATAATGTTGATAGGATTGGCTATAATATTTATTATGAGTAATGGGGTGGTTACTTCTCATCCTAACAAGCTCCAATCAATTAATATGCCAGATTTTGCGGATTTAGCGAACGAACCATCCTTCACAGTAATAGGAAATGGTGTTACTCAGTTAAATGTAACATTTAAAAACACAGGTGATCCCGCAACCACAGGAGAAGTACCTATTTTTTGGGAAACTACTTTTTACGAACTTGAACTTGATGAAGGAAATGGAACTCTAAAAGAAAATAACGTAGATTTCGATCTAAATGGTGATGGAGATAAAACAGATTCTTTTACTGTGACTTGGACTCCTAGTCCCTCTCGTCCATGGGATGCAACAATCGATGGTACTTATGTTTACGCACTAAGCGACCATGTTGATGCGCCATTTTTCAATCGAACATATTATATCAATGGAAAACCCAAAACATTTACATTGGGCAGCGAAACCCACTTTCTCTACATGGCTGATAGTGACTCAGCACAAATCGGAATGAGTGTTACTGCTCTTAGAAAACACCCTAGCCCAAATATTGAACTTGTTCTGTACTCACACAAATTGCATGTTGATGATTTCGTAGTTAATGGAAAGTCTGTTGAAAGAGATTTCACGAGAAAAGTAGTAGAATGGGGATTGGATTACGAAACAAATGTTACTCTGTATGTGGTGCCCGCTCAAGCATTTGAAATTGATTCAGATGAGGAAGTTACATTTTCCTGTGCTATCACAGTATATGAAAATGTAACCTGCAACCTAGGGATATTAATAAATTGGTCGCCAGACGGTAACATACGATATAGGTGGGTACCTGTTTATGAAGAGGATATTACATTTGAAGGTCCCACTGCACTATCTACTCCAGGTTTTTCTGTCCTAAGCTTGGTTCTGATAGTTCCATTGTTATTATTTGTGTACAGAAGAAAAAATGATTAATTTCTGCCTCAAAGTGACCTAAACGATCTGGAGAAAGATCACAGTGAGGGGAGGTTGAGTTTCTAATCTCTCTTTAAATTGGGAATATTGGATAATAAACTTCTTTTTGCAAAACGAATTTTCGTGGATTACTATTATAAGGGCAAATTTTCTTTTGAGAGGACTGAATCCATGTCAGAAACAGTTAAAAATCCAGACTTCATGCTTTCAGAAATGTTAGAACAACCTAGAATCCTTGATTCGCTATATGATGATACGAATATAAAGAATATTGGAAAATTCATAATCCAAAGCGATATTGAACGGATTATTTTCACTGGATCAGGTGATAGTTATTGTGCTGCTTGGTATGGGGCGCACATTGGGCAAAGATGGCGACCTGACCTTGATATTCGATATTATGCTCCATTTGAATTTGTGAATTATTCTGATCCCCAATTTTTACCAAAAAGCGTTGTTATTGGTCTTTCTGTTTCTGGAAACACACCAAGAGTAGTTGAAGCGCTCCGTTTTGCAAATAAGTTTGGAGCTAAAACAATAGGGATAACTGATAATCCTCAAGGACAAGTCGCTGCGGAAACCGACCACACGTTGTTTATCCATGCTTCCCCTCCAGAAACATTAGAAACTTCCTCCTATGTTACCGAAGGTGCAAAAGAATATACGGGGTATCACCACGATGTAGCGCAAACCAAAACTTACTTAGCAAATCTGGCTGTTCAAAGCTTACTAGTAGCGTATTTTTCTTCACAAAAAGCAGTCGTATTTTCGCATATCCGAGAAACCTTTCAATTAGTTAAGATAACTATAAATCAGCGAAGTAGTTTTCTTAAACTAGGTAATGACCTCGGCCGGACGGTAGATAAAGTTATTTTTGTATCATCAGGGGCTAATGGTCCAACTGGGTTATTTGGATCTTATAAAATGTTTGAATTCTCCTTGAATGGATATGCTTGTGATATAGAAGAGTATTGTCACACAAATTATTTTATTACAACTGAAAACAGTCTTGTGATATTCATAGCCCCAGATTTTCCAACATTTGAACGTATAAGGGAAGTAGAACCTGTGATTCGAGATGTAATTGGTTCAAAGACAATTGTTTTAGTGAATCCAGATATATATAGAGAGACTAAGATCGATCCTCATTATGTACTCATTGAAACACCTAAGAACGACGTATTGTCTCCTTTGGTATATACCATACCAATTGAATTTTTGACTTATTCCATTGCTAAGAGTAATGGATTCGATACAAATCAGTTCCGTGGAGGTCAAGACACTGAAAAGTATGTTTCAGGCTCTTACCGAACCATTAGGCAATCTAAAATATATTATTAACGGTGTTTTTGAACACCAATTTTTAAACAAGAATCATTAATGACACATTGAGTGCATTTGGGACTGATTGGTGTACAAATATTTTGCCCCCATCGAACTAGAATGTCATTGATTGGAATCCACCATTTCTTTGGTAGAATCTCTCTCAATATCATTTCAACCCGATCTGCGTCATAAAAGATAGGTTTATTGTCATTTTCCCCTTTGATCGGTACAATACCAATCCTTTGTGTTATACGAGCAACATGAACATCAACACATATCCCTGGTTTGTTAAATCCTTTTGTAATAACTAAATTTGCAGTTTTACGCCCTACACCCTTAAATTTGAGTAGTTCGTCTAAAGAATCTGGAACATTACCAGCATATTCCTCAATTAATCGTTTACAGATATCATGTATAGTTCTTGCTTTTTGTCTGTAAAAACCTACAGAAAAAATTATCTCTTCAAGCTCTTCAAGTGGAATAGCAAGAATATCAGAAGGAGTTACGGCTCGAGCAAAAAGACGTTGACTAGCCTTGAACGTCATTTCATCTTTGGTTCTTAGACTTAAAATTGTAGCAATTAAAATACGAAAAGGATCTTTCCGAGTTTTAGAAATCTTGGTCACTAGAGGATCATTTAGCTCTTTAGAGCCATGTGACAAACTTGTTAGAATAGCATCTATTCTTTCCGAGCTTAGGGCGGAAGTAATTTTCGAGTTCACTATTTTATCCCTAGATATTGGATCGATAACAGGGAGAGATGTCAGATGATAAATCTATTTCCCCCTGTATGAAATGGTATTCTTATTCTCTTCATAAGACAGAACTTATTATGTTCTAGTATGATCAAATTTAAATGGTGAATTGACAAAACAAAATCGAAAAAACGTTGAAATACTGATAAAAAAACTACATGAGGACCCTGATAAATTCGAGCGGATGTTTGCAGCTCAATATCTTGCAAAATATAATCTCTCGAGGTGTGAAGTGAATTTAAAGAAAGCTGTTTTAGAGGATCCTGATCCTGATGTAGTCCAAAGTATACGTAAACTTCTGAAAGACGACAAATCTAAGAAATAATTATGTAAAATAGTTATTTATATTCTCTCGAATATCAGAAAATTTTTTGACTCCAAATCGCCATTGAATCTTTATTCTCAGCCATCTTTCTGGGATCTCTAAGAATAATTGCCGTTGTAGTTGCCTAAGCAAGGGTAAATCTGAAATAGAATCAGTTATTGCTTGAATAGTTGTAAATTCAGATTTTTCTGTTTGAATTTTTTCGATTGATTGTGAATGGGGTAATTTTTCGATTGAGAAAATTAGATCATGAGTTTTAATTGTATTTTTGTGACCTGGAAAAACCATAGTTTGGAATGAAAAGGACGGATTCAACGGAGGAGGTATTAAACGATCAAAAGATCCGAATAATTGAATTAGAACAGTTGGGTCTATTTCTTTTTGACTAGTCAGTTGAATTCGTTTTTTACATAAAATGATCTCTGTAAATTTTGATGATATTGGATGAGTCTCTAGCATTTCAAAATCATTCTTTTCCAAAATTCTATCGTCATCAATATTCATAGATCCATTTATCAGGGGGGAGATAAAGTATTGAAGAGTTTTCTCATTATAGAAAGCATTGTTGATAATAAGTGAATGAGTTTTAATTGATTGACGTCCAAAACGGTCGGTTCCATCATCAAATGTGAATCGTAAGACAACATTACCAGAAGAGTGATGAAATTTAGTTAAAAATACTTTATTAAAATCAGAAAGTTCTTCTTCTGGAAGAAATAAGGAAATATTCTGGATTTGACTCTTTAACAGATCTGTAGCTACAACATCTAGCCCTTTTTCAGGAACATTTCGTACAATTACTTGATGTATTTTTCCCATACAAGTCAGAATCCATCAGTATAATGCCTGCTTACACTTTTCAAAAATTGAGTCGATTTCCTCATATGGCGATTTATGAACACTAATGAATGCTTGTGCAAATTTAGCAAACAGGAATGTCATTTTATAGTCTTCAATAACTGTATCGAAGTTTTCAAGAAAGATTTTTGCTTTCTCTTCGTCATTATCAATTGTATCCATTTTATTTACTACAAAAAAAAAGAGAGTTTTTTTCTTTTTTGCCTTCTTATCTGCTTTATCAGGATCTAAACTCAAGCTATCCAGAAAATAGTTGAAAGAATCTTCCATAGCGACTCTCTGGCTTTCAATGCCTTGTGAAGGATCTAGCATAAATAAAATACCATCAGTTTTGTATTTTCTCATCGCATCACGCCATTTTCGGCGTAATTTGAAGTCACCAGGATTATCCACTGCAATAACATTATATTTTCTGTACCGCTCCAAAGAGAGTTTTGATTGCCTGCTGCTGGATAGAAGAGTTATTTTCTTCTTTTCGACAATAATATCCATGGTTTTCTCAGTCATTGTGGGATCTTCTCCTTTCAAACGCTTTATGAGACTAGTTTTTCCCACACCAGTATTTCCAAGTATTGTTAGCCGAATATCTCTATCTAATACCATATCTTAATTCCCCACAAAATTATCTTACCCACAATAGGAGTAAAACAGGGGATGTTGTTTGATCAAAAAAAATAGGTCTGATGAGTGTTTTATAAGAATAACCTTTCAATAATTTGTTATCAGTAAATTATCACCATTTTTTCAAACTAAAGAATCTTCTTTCATCGAATACTCAATCTGATCAAGTTAAGTTACAATTGGTCTAGACTAAACTATTTAAGTTAGAGATCCCAAAATAGTTAAACACTCTAATAAGATAATCCAAGCTGAAAAATGAATTATCAAAATTTTTGAGCGATTTTAATTCAAAAAAGTTGAAATCCGTAACTGATGATTAATTGGATCCTATTAAAAAGGTGTTTTATAGGTTTTTTTAACAAAAAATATTTTTGAGGAACTTACCTCTCAAGCCCTCACAAACACACCTAACTTCACCCAGTCTTAATGATTTTCGATATTGTGAGGTAAAGGTTCAATTCGAATTTCTCGCAAAAAAATTTGAAATTCACGCAAAAATAAAAACCTTAATAAATACATATCAATCCAAATTGTTTGTAATAGAGCTTTTGCTATGCAAGCAGCTCAAAACATAAGAAACCCCTGAAGATCATAAAGAATAATAGAAGAAATAGCGGAGGCCATATGATAAATGTCTGCTGTAACTATCGCAAAAATGATTCAACTTCAAGAGTCAAAACCGATTTCCCTTCCAGCTGATTTTCTTGAGACATTACGACCTAAAGATGTTGAAGAAAGTTCAGCAGTAATGATCCTTGCTCCCTCAACAAAAATCATTAGGATTATTCCCACGAAAAGTCCGGAAGTTGTAAAGGTAGCAATTGAAATCGGTGAGCTGTCCCCTGACTTTTTGCAAGAGTTAGGTGTTGTCTTCATGAGAAGTAAAATAAAGACCCTTTATAGCACAGGACTGTGTTTCACACAAGATAGCTGTACGTATGAAGGCTACTTAGATTCTAGTGACTTAACTATCTCACAAGAGCAACTAAAAGACGAATTAGCAGAAATAAAGGGCGTAAGCAAGGTAGATATTACTACTCTTGTTGCATAATTCCTTTTTTTTAATTTGATTAGATTGGATTATGAGAGGTACATCCTCCTCCTCATTTATCCGTCTACTGATTTCGCCTAGTTTTATTTTCATTGTTTTTTGCCTCTAAAATACAAAATCTCTATTTTAACAAAAACTAGAACCACTGAGAGTTCCACGGCCATGATAATTTTCTGTTCGACTAGGGTATATAGATAATGTATAAAAAGAAAAAATAAAAACAGTGAGCTACACAAAAACCCTAATTAACAGTTCCTATTAAAGAGCTCCATTAAACACTTCTATCGTTAAATTAAAATTCTACGAGGAAGATGAATCATAATATGACGTTTGCATCTGATGACAGAGATATTAGTCTCCTTTTACATCCGCTTCGACGAAAGATTTATTCAATCCTTGCAGAAAATCCTGGTTCCTACTTCTTCGATTTAGCAAAATATCTAGAATTGCCTCAGGGGACTTTAAATTGGCATCTAAAACGTTTAGAGGAAGATCATCTAATTAAATCGCTTAAATACGCTGGAAAACGGATTTATTATCCCGCGGGCTTACGCTCTGCTGAAGCTGAACGTATTTTCGCAGTATTAAGGCCAAAAACAGCCAAGAAAATCTTCAACTATGTATTAAATAATCCAGGTGCGTTTCAAAGTCAAATTGCCCAAGGAATCAGCCCTACGGTTCATCATGATACAGTAAGATACCATCTAAATCGGTTAGAAAATGTGAACCTGGTTACAACTAAACGGACTGGGCGTAAAGTTCAAATTTATCCTGGACAAATGGCTGAAAATTTACAGGATGGATCGTTAACTGTTATTTCTGATTCTTATGTTCGCTTCTTATTAGAAAAGCTACGAGAAGGATGTTTACATCCGGAAGTCATTTTACAAAGTAAAAAGCAGCTAGTCCTAAGGATTGAATGTCCTGATGGAGAAGATATGATGCTGAATCTGAGAATGAGTGACTGGGAAATTCTCACTCCTGAACCTGTATGAAATATGAAGATCACGCAATATTCCTAGCGAAGTATTTCCCTTATTATCAATAAGAAATATAAATTGAAGGGAATTTATGTTATGGTCACTAAATTTGATTCTAAAGAGTATACAAGACAACGATTATTTAATACATGTTCTAAATTCTTCCCAAAAAATCATCTGAAAATTACCTCTGGAAAAAAGGGTTTCCGTTTAGGGGATAGTACTCTCGTATTAATTGAAAAATCCAAGGACATTATCTTAACCGCACAAGACTCAGATGAAAAAATACCTGAATCTACTGCAGATATTTTCAGATATGGAAAAACATGTAAGGAAATTTTTGATAACCTACATCAATACCAGATAATTTCTCAATTGAAGTCACGATCTCGTAGAGGATATCGAAAAGAACTCGAAGTTGTAGATTTCGATCACAAAAAAATTGAGCTTGAATTTAAGAAAAGTCCAAAACCTCAGATAAAAACTCAGAAAGACATCAGGATAATTTTTAGCGCCCGAAAATCTTATCTAAAACCACTCGATGAAAATGACTTTTCATTTATACTTAAAGATGTTATAAAAAAGCAAACTCTTTTCATAGTTGATGACTCTGATGGAAAGGAATTCTTTGATTCTCTCTTTAGATTGCTAAATCCCTTGACTCAAAAACATTCCGAAAAAATCATAATTCAAACCCAACTTAAAGGGAAAAAAGATGATTTAAAGAGAATTGAAACTGAATTAAAAGAATTAAATGAAGAATTACCTCGATTTAGAGAAGAAATTGCCTCTCAAAGGAAAAATAGTAAAATTCTTGAAATCATTAATGAAAAAGAACAGCTTTTTTCAGATCCAGACCTTTCATTATTTCTAAGGATTATTACAACTAGCCTCGAACGCTATATGAAAATGATCGAACGACGTGAAAGCCGCAGTATAGAAGAAAAAGAGGATTTGCTTGGATTGATATTAGAACCAAGTAAGTTTCAAGGATTAGACGAGATTTTGTGGCGAAAAATCGTTTTCATTATCGAAACGCATGGTTTCGAATTATTAAGTGGAAAAAGTTGGTTTAAATTCGAGGATCCAATCGAATTGCGGCAATTCATTGTATTAAAAGATGTTTTAGAGAAATTTGCTCGTCTACGAAAACTTGAGGAGGAACTTATCGAAGTAGAGAAGCATTTACAACAAAATTCTCACTATGTTGAAGCTCAAACTAAGATACAAGAATTCGAAGAAAAAGAAGTTTTTACTGCTTTGTTAAAACAAGAAATTCCAAAATTAAAGGAAAAAATTGACTCCCTTGCCCAAGAAATAGATATAGATAAGGAAAAGATTGAAGCATTTCTGTACTAAAGTGAACCTAAGATCTGTGTAAGAACCTCGGAAGCAGTTGATTTTTTAACCCGTTGTAAAGTCAAATCCTCTGTTTTTTTAGTGATCTCTTCTTTACTCAAGCCCTCTATCTCTCCACGGACTCGAATTTGTTCAACTTTTGCTTCAAGTTCTCTTGAATCTTTTTGTAGGTCAACAAGCCATCTTCTTGCCTTGCGCTCCTCAACAGCTAGTTTCTGCTGAACAACAGCCAATTCTGAAGAATATTCATCTCGAAGAGAGGTGTAGACATCACTAGAAACTACTTGAGCTCGTTTTTTCTCTTCAATTTTTTCGAGACGTTTGTGCCATAGTTTCTCATCTTCAACCAGAGTTTCAAGTGCTAGAGGCTGAGTCTGGAGAACCTTCTTCTCTTCTTGAAGTGTAGTAATATTAGATTGGATTTCTTCAATCTTTTGTGTAGATTCGTCTTCAGTGATAAGACCAATCTCAACTTTTTTTGTTAATTCATCAATCTGATCAAGGAGTTTTTTTAATTCAGCTTTAATTTGGTCTTTTCTTTTCCGTGAATAAAGCAATTCTATAATATCATTTGGTATTTTTTCAGTAACTTCAGAAGGTGCGATGACTGGTTCTCTCATCGGTGCAGGAGGTGCACTGAGTGGAGGTGAAACAGGTTCAGGACTTGGAGCTGTACTCCGAGATTTCTTCACAGGGGATCCACAAAATCGACAAAAACGAGCAGTTATGCTAATTTCTTTCCCGCAATTCGTACAATAAGTGTGAGACATATTATGATCCTTCTCTTATTAATAATCGTCTATGGGAGGGAGAGCAATTCCATCCTTTAAAAGAGTTCATATCGGTATTAATATCTCTTCCTACTTCCTTTATTTGTTTGTTCGATTGAAGTTTTTTGCTTAAAATATGTGAAACACCTTTTTAATTTTTCTTATATAGCTTACATCAAGAATTTTTGTTGTAATGAATGAACTAATTCATTAGAAATATATTACTACAATTTTGAAAAAAAAGACTGGCTGAATTGAGTTCATTCGAAGAAATTCTCATTTGAAAGTTTAGATAAGGCATAAAATTAGTTATATAATCTGTGCTTAATTGGAAAAAATCAAAAATACTTATCCCTCACGTGGTAAAAATTACTGGGCCGATAGCTCAGCTTGGTAGTAGCGCCTGCTTGGCAAATTCTAATCTCTTGGATAGGAATCCTTAATGCAGGAGGTCGTGGGTCCAAATCCCACTCGGTCCACTCTCTTTTGACTAATAAAAGAAGAACAGCCAATCTCTTCGATGAAAGGCCTTAAAAAATAAATTATACTGAAGATGAGTTTGGAAGACACCCCCGAATACTTCTTAAAAGGGCATTAAAATGTATCACTTGTAAATCTTTGGATGTACTGTATATCTAAATAGATTTATATAAGTCTGGAAAATTTTAAGGGCTCTTTTTTCTGGATGGAAAAAGGATGATGACTGAAATTCGGATTCTAAGTAGGGGAGGACAGGGTGGAGTCACATCAGCGAAAGTTTTGGCATATAGTGGCCATCTTGGTGGAAAATTCGTACAAGCGATTCCCAAATATGGTGCTGAACGGAAAGGCGCTCCTCTTTTTGCTGATGTGCGAATATCTGATGAGCATGTAAAGACTCATGCACCAGTAATTACAGAGAACACTCATAGCTGGATTGTGTTAGAACCTTCATTAGTTGAAACAATGCCATTCGAGGATATTACTCCAGGTACAATCATAGTACTTAACTCAAAAGAAGTTCCTCCTGTTCTAGAAGATAAAAGAAATATCAAGATCGGGAAGGTTGACGCAGTAGATATCGCACTAGAATGTGGATTGGTCAAATCAGGAACAGTGATGGTGAGTACTACAATGTTAGGAGCATGGGCTAAAGCTACAGGATTAGTTGACTTAGAGGCGTTAATAAATGCTGTTAAACATCAATTTGGAGAAGGAGAACTCGCTGAGGCCAATATTCGATCAATAAAAATGGCGTATGAGAGGTTTACTTTTATTAATTAATGTGCGAGGTCAGAATGATGGAAAATGAAAGTAAGATGAAGGATCCTGTTTTACCATTAGGTAGACCAACAGTAGGCTCTGCTCCAGGGCCAGGTACAACTGGTAATTGGCGAACAAGTAGACCAGTTTTTATTGAAGACCAGTGCACAAAATGCTATCAGTGCTGGATGAATTGTCCTGAAGGGACTATACGTGTTGATGCAAAAGGAGAATACCCATACGTCGATTACGTTTATTGTAAGGGCTGTGGAGTATGTGTACATGTCTGTCCTGCTGATGCGTTGATAATGGAGAAAGAGTAGGTGAAAGAAATGGTACAAGCGACAAAAAAAGCGACTACAGAATTATTAACTGGTAATGCAGCTGTAGCAACAGCAGCAAAACTAGCAAGACCACAAGTAATACCAGCTTATCCCATTACTCCTCAAACACTTATCGTTGAGACAATATCCGCTATGATTGCACGGGGAGAGTTTGATTGTGACTTTGTAAATGTTGAAAGTGAACATAGTGCAATGGCAGCTGCCATCGGGGCTTCATTAGGAGGTGTGCGAACATTCACTGCAACCAGTGCTCATGGTCTTCTCTACATGGGTGAATTAGTTTGGTGGGCAGGAGTGACACGAGTACCTATTGTGATGCCAGTTGTTAATCGTTCTCTGAACCCTTGGAATATATGGCCAGACCACCAAGATTCAATGACTTTTAGAGATGCAGGGTGGATCCAATTTTATGCAAAAAATAATCAGGAAGTATTAGACCTAACCCTCTGTGCTTTTAAAATTGCAGAACATCACAAGGTTTGGATGCCTGTAATGATCTGCTTGGATGGATTCATCTTGAGTCATACCTCAGCTCAGGTAGAAATTCCAGCACAAGAAGAAGTCGATGAGTTTCTACCAGCCTTTACACCCCTTGTGATGTTGGATCCTGATGATCCTTTTTCTCACGGATCCCTTACTGATTCTGAGGGAATTTGGGAGCTAAGAATGTCATTGATAGACGGATTTAATAACGCACGAGTCATTATCCCTAAAGTTTTCCAAGAATATTACGAGAGATTCGGCAGATTAAGCAAAGACATGATAGAAATTGTAGGTGAGATTAACAACGCAATGGTTGCTATTATAGCAATTGGTACTCTTGGTGAAGAAGCCGAACAGTCATTAGAGGTGTTAAGTAAGAAAAACATCAAAGCCGTTGTTATTCGACCACGAGTTATTCGGCCGTTTCCGAAGAAAGAATTAATTGCTGCCTTAAAGAAGGTGCCAAAAGTCCTAGTCATAGATCGATCTGTCTCATTTGGTAATGCAGGTCAGCTTGCAATTGAAATCCAAGCTGAATTATATGCAAATAAGGTAGATATTGAATTTCACCAAATTATCAGAGGTTTAGGAGGGAAAGATGTTACTTACATGGACATCGTAAATGATGTAGAGAAAATTATGTGAGGAATGAACCATGAGTGTTAAAATAAAAGAAATGATGGATCGTCCAGAAGTTTTATTGAGAGGGAATTTTGCTTGTGCGGGATGTGGGCTTTCTATAGCATATCGTACTGCTATATCAGCGTTAGATCGCCCAATAGTTGTGATTCCAGCATGCTGCGCCTCTGTAATCCAGAGTTTGCACCCTAATGTCACTTACAATGTTCCCACCTTGAATATAGCCTTTGCTGCGCATGCTGCAGCTGCTTCTGGCATTTCTCGGGCTAAAAAAAGGAGAGGGGAAAAGGCGACGACAGTGGTCTGGTCTGGAGATGGCGGAACATATGATATAGGTGTAGCTACTTGGTCTGGAGCAGCCGAAAGAAACGAGGATATAATTCATTTTTGTTACGATAATGGGTTCTATAGCAATACTGGTGCTCAGCGAAGTGGCGCTACACCTCGTGGTGCAACTACCACTACTACTCCAATAGGAAAACAAGAGAAACGAAAGAGTGTTACTCGCATAATGGCAGCTCATGATGTGCCCTATATCGCAACTGCGTCAATAGGATATCCCCGTGACTTGCATACTAAAGCAAAAAAAGCAGCAAACATAGAAGGTTACCGATTTATTTTGATAGATGCTCCATGTCCAACGGGTTGGAATTCAGAACCAGCTATCACTCCAGAACTTGGAAAATTAGCCGTGAAAACAGGTTATTTTCCCCTCTATGAAATTGAAAACGGAAAACTCACATTCAGTCGCCGTGGAGCTAAATATCGTGATCCAAGTAATCGCTTACCCGTAGAAGAATACTTCGGAAAACAAGGACGGTTCAAGCGAATGAATCCTCAACAAGTGGAGGAATTGAAGAAGGATCTTCAATTCGAGTGGGATATGTTATCAAAATTAGAATAGGTGGTTTTCAAAAAGTAAGGCTAGATCCTTTTTCCCATATAGACTCCATTTTTGACGAATCCTAATTTGCGATAATAATTTCGGACACCTAATCCCGATGTTACAAGGATTTTTTGATATCCTCTCTCACGAGAGATCTCTTCTGCAAGAGAAACCAATCTTTGACCAATACCTCGGTGTTGCCATTCGATTTTCTTGGGGAGATTACCAATTCTTACGAGTTTTCCATAAACATGGAGCTCTCGGATGATTGTAGCAGGAGGATCAAGTGTTTCAGGTCGGAATGTAAATTTCGATGGCTCCCGAAGACGTAAGAATCCAAATAATGTCTTTCTATCAGAAGTTTCGAAAGAAATAAAGTGTTCAATCCCATCAGAAGCAGGGTACTTAAGAAAATTAAATTCATGATCTTTCTCATGCCATGAAAGATCACCTAAGTTTGTTTGATGCCCTACCTCCCTGCAACGAATACAGGAGCATTGTTGATTTAGTTCTGATAATCTTTTTCGGGCTATTTCGCGGAGATTCCCATGACAAACACCTTCTAAAATGAGATATGCTGGGATATCACGTTGAATTCGTTGAATACGTACGAAAGGAGGTGTTATAGATTTAATTGAGGCTACTACATCAACAACCTCGTTTGAGCTATAGGGAACATATGATCCATTTTTCCAAAGCTCGTAAAGACGAGTATCGCGTAAAACTAAGGTTGGATAAATTTTAACCGCGTCTGGAATGAATCGGGGATCTGAATAGAGATTTCTAAACATCTTCCTATCTTTATTAGGAGTTTGGAAGAGGTTAGGCATCATATGAACTGTAACTTTTAATCCACCATCTCTGGAAAACCTTACGGCTGCCTCAACCTCTTTAAGATTATGGTGTCTCTGAATAATTTGTAAGATGTCATCAGAAAGAGTCTGGATTCCAATTTCAACAAATGTACCACCTAATTCAAGAATTTTATTTACATGGAAATCGGTACAATAGTCAGGCCTTGTTTCAAAGGTTATCCCAACATTTCGATAGGTACTTGTTTCTGCGTTTTGTTGTGCTATTCTTAGATCTTTCGATGTTTTTCCAGTGATACCATCAAGACATTCCTTTACGAAATATTCTTGATATTCTAGTGGAGTTGCTAAAAAAGTTCCTCCCATAATAACAAGATGAACTTTATCTAGAGGATGTCCAATGCTGTTAAGCTGATTCAGCCTTACTTGGACTTGTTTTTTTGGAATAAAATCATTTTGAGCCCCCCTCATTGCAGCTGGTTCCTTACCTGTATAAGATTTTGGTGCTCCATCGACTTCAGGACAGTAGATACACTTTCCTGGGCAGGGAGAGGGTTTGGTCATTACTGCAACGACTGCAATTCCACTTATTGTCCTTACTTTGCGTACTTGCAATAATTGTGTCAAGTTCTCTTTCTTTTTTTCTGTTAATCCCTCCAAATTGAGAATATAATCAAGAATCTCCGAGTTTTTAACAAATCGTTTCAATTGATATCGTTTCGCAACCTTTCGCTTAAGAGTTTCAAGTTTAGCTCTTGTTGGGGGAGAATCAGTGATAAGTGCTTGTGTAAGATCGTCTAATGCTTTGAACAGAGTATCTTGAGACGATGGGGGCACATTTGCATACTCCTTGTAATTAAGCAGGAGTAAACGCTGGTAGCGAAATTATAAGTATGCTAAGAGCAATAATTGTATGAATTAGAAGAATAATGACAACGTTCTTTCTTTCACTAATATTTTTCAGGAAATAAGGTAAGAACCAGTATACTGTGTAGGGGCATGGGGCTACAATATTTCCTTCGTCATTAACAGTAGCAATCTTTGCTGTTTGATGAGTATAAATGTAGACGAAAAATAATAGAAAATTTATGAAGTGCAATCCAAATAATCCCACTGCTAAACGATCCATATTGCCGATAATTAAAGCAACAACTATTCCTGTTCCTAGAGTTAGAGTTCCTGTATCACCAATTAGAATCTTTGCAGGATACCAATTATATCTAAGTAAAACAAGAAATCCACCTAATAACGAAGTAACAAATAATGTAACAATTGGGTTACCAACAAAAAGTGCTGCAATCAGAATAATGGCGAGGGAGATTGTTCCATTCCCTACTTCTAAGCCGTTAAACCCAGCAAGCATATTAAAAGAATTAAATGCAAAATTTACCATTAAAGGGATTATAATTAGAGAATATAGATTGATATATCCAATAGGATAAGGTAAACTGATCAGGTTTCCAAAATCAATGATCCCCAAAAAACCAAAATTTATTTTACTAGTACCAACTTTCAAGGCCATTAATGGGATAGCTGGTAAGAATCCTAATAATATTTTATCACGCCATCGAATTTTGAAGACATCATCTAAAAAACCAATTAATCCAGCAATTACAACACTCAGCAGTCCCGCGAGTAAAGGTTCGAATATTTCTGGCTGTTTTTGAGGCATTACATTTTCCCAAGAGATATTTTCCCAAATAAAGACAATGATGAGAATAGTAAAAATAAATCCTAGTAATGGCGCCAATCCTCCTGCTTCGGCGATAACAGGCTTATTTGGTTTATGAGCGTCTACTGTTGTGATTCCCTGACTTGTACAAGAGTGAATTACCCATGGGATTAGAACACGAGTTATGACTATCGAAATTATTAACGTAAGAATTGTTGTTATGACTATTTCTGGTGATAACATCATATTTTGCTAAAAGAAGAATGAATTAAAAGGATATAACTACATCGTATCATATAAGTTATGAAAACGATTCCAGTACTAAATAATTGAGGAGTCAATATAATGCGTTGTATCATACCTGCTGCTGGCAGAGGGACAAGAATGCGGCCACATACCAATACGAAGCCAAAAGCACTTCTTTCATTAGGAAATAAGCCCTTAATATCCCATATCATAGATAGTATCATCGAAGCTAACATTAAAGATATTATTCTTATTGTAGGTTATGAGAAAGACAAGTTAATTAATTTTATCAAATCTAATTATAAAAAAACTTGTAATTTTACCTTTATAGAACAAAAGGATCGTAGAGGACTAGGTCACGCAATATATACCGCTAATGAATTTCTAGATGGAGAACCTGTGGTTATAGC
The DNA here is from genome assembly GCA_020353515.1 of Candidatus Heimdallarchaeota archaeon. Classification (GTDB taxonomy): domain Archaea; phylum Asgardarchaeota; class Heimdallarchaeia; order Hodarchaeales; family Hodarchaeaceae; genus Hodarchaeum. The sequence goes on along the minus strand of CP070695.1, from coordinate 2,597,700 downwards.
ACTTGGTGATAGTTTATACGAGAATTCCTTTTCTTTGATGTTAAATGAATACAATAAATTTCCCAACTGGAGTGGGGCAATCACAGTCAAGTCAGTTTCAAATCCTCAAGCTTATGGTATAGTAAATACACACGAAAAATCTAAAGAAGTGAAACAGTTAATAGAAAAGCCTGAAAATCCCACATCATCACTCGCTATTACTGGGGTATATATTATTCGTGATTCTCTAGAGTTAAAAAACGCTTTACAAGAACTTGTTACCTCAAATCAAATTGGTAGTGGAGGAGAAATTCAACTAACAGATGCTCTTCAAGCTATGGTAGATAAGGGCCTGATCCTTGGAGCAATTGACTCTGGTAGATGGTTTGACTGTGGCAAAAAGGAAGCTCTTTTAGCTGCACACAAATATGTATTAGATAAAAATAAAAAATCCTCGGTTGAAAGTGAGTTGAATAATACGATCCTTATTCCACCTATTGCGATCCAGCCAGATTGTGATATTTCAGACTCAATAATAGGTCCGTATGTGAGTATTGATAAAGGTACAGCTATTAAAAAGGCAATTATTTCCTCCTCGATTATTGGAAGCGGTTCTCAAATTTATAATACTAGCATTCATGATTCTCTTATTGGGGATGAGGTTAAATTAATCGGAAAAGGGCATGATTTAAATATTGGCGACCACTCAAAGGTTCAATTTCTATAGAGGAGTGTAATTGCTGGTGAATCACACAATTCGTGAGTTTCAAGATCTAATGAACATCCTTTATGGTGATAGAGATCGAAAAAGAGGGACAGACAGAAGCCTAATACATCTACAAACAGAAATTGGAGAGCTCCTTGAGGCTTACTTAAAAGGGGATTTAGACTCTTCTCGAGAAGAAGTTGCTGATGTATTTGCATGGCTATGTTCTGTGTGTAATCTTCTTAATATCGACCTTGAAACTGTTGCATATCAGAAATATCCACATCGATGCCCTAAATGTGATGCCAACCCCTGTGAGTGTCATCCTCTATAAATATAGATTTCTACAAAAAAACAGCTTTGAAGTTTCAATCAGAAAACGAAGATTCATACATTTTTTGTTTAGTATCATATTCCTCACGAGACATAACCCGTCTTGCAGGTGTCCCCATCATAACATGCTCACTAGGAACATCTTTAGTGACTACAGAGCCCGCAGCAATGACGGCTCTTTCTTTAATTGTAATTCCTGCAAGAATAATAGCCCCGATGCCAATTATAACATTATCTTCAACGATAGTTGTTGTAAGCTCTTTACTCACTGGATATGGATCATTAGCAAACCGTACACCAGGTCCTAGAAAAATATTGTCTCCTAAAATAATTTTTGGAGGAATAAAATTACTTGATTGAATTCGGGCTCTTTTTCCTATTGATACTCCACTATCAAGAATTGTACCGCTTCCAATAATGCTTCCTAAACCTATTTGACAATTCTCTCTGATAACAACATTTGTTCCTGTTTCTACATCATTCTCTAGTTGTGAATTTTCATATATAATCGTAAAGGGCCTGATATGGTTATTTTTACCAATAATTGAGCCATTAGAAATCTTATCATAAGAGTTCTCAAGAGGAAGTTCCATATTCTTTTCAGTGAAATTTTTGGTTTTGACTCGTATTGGATATCCAATGATAACAAAAGGGTCTATAATGGAATTTCTTCCAATTTGTGAGGATCCATATATACAACTGGATTTTGCTATGGATCTTGATTCTAAAACAGCTCTTTTAGATTGAAATCCTTGATTTCCAGACATTTTTTGTTCTCCTTTTCAGAGTGAGTTCTCTGAATTATCAGAGTGAACCGTCTTCGTAATTTGAGAGGAAGAATTGAGTGATGAGGGTTCTGGCGGTAGAACTAAGTAAACTAAAAAGGATAATCCAACAATAATAAAAAATAAAACTACCCCAAAGTAACCTTCAAAGACATTAAGAGGTAGCAAGGGTGAAAAAATAAAAATAACAAAATAAATGATCGTTGCAGATAAAAATGCGATAACAAATCCACGAATCAATTTAATCAATTTTAATCTCTCCTTTCGGGGGATGAAGGTAGAATATTCATAATTCTCAATGAAAAATCAATTGCTAAAGTAGAGTGAGTAAGCATTCCCATAGAAATTATATCAACACCAGGAATAAGGAATGCATCGATATTTTGATCATTAATGCCTCCACTCACTTCAATAAGTGGACGTACTTGATCTGAGGTCTGTTTGATGATGTCAATCGCTAAATGAATATCTTCTGTAGAAAAATCATCTAACATAATTATGTCTGGAGAGGCCTTTAATGCCATTCTTAATTCTGAAAGATTTTCAACTTCGATCTCAACCTTTTTTGTAAATGAGGTTTTATTCAAGGATTGATTTAAAATGATTGAAATGGCCTCTTCTCCTAGTAAGCGAAGATGGTTTTCCTTAATTAAAACAGTATCAGATAAATTCCATCGATGAGGATCTCCTCCTCCAATTATTACGGCATATTTTTCAAAATATCTAAATCCAGGGGTTGTTTTTCTTGTCGAAGCGATAACTGTTTTTTGACCAGCTTGTTTTATCTTCGCAACAAGTCGTCGAGTTTGTGTAGCAATTCCTGAAAGGCGCATTAAAATATTCAAGATTGTACGTTCTGAAGCTAGAATTACACGACTGAGGCCTCTCAGTTGTAAAATAATATCTCCTGTTCTAATCGTATCTCCATCTGAGAATAAGCTTGAAACCTCAACATTTAAGGATTTTAAGAGAATTTCAGCAAAATTTAAGCCACATATCACTCCCTCTTGCTTGGAGACTATATTAGCATGGATTGGAACATTCGGTACTAAATCACTGCTAAGGTCTCCATAGTTGATATCTTCTTCTAGGAATTGAAGAAGTTTTGTTTCTAACAATTTTGGAGGCATATAAGACATGAAAAAGACTCCGATTACGCTTCTGAGAATTCGAGCATTCGTTCAAGTGATAAACGGGCATTTTTAGCAATTGTAGCAGGTACCTTAACTTGATACCTTTCATGTAAAAGAGATAAATATAGATTGTAAATTGTTATTTTCTTTTGTTGGATACATATAGCATCTTTACGAGCAGGTATGAACGTTTTTGTAGGAAAATTTGATCGTAACCTATCGATTAATCCAATTTCAGTCATAATAATGAATTTCTCAGATGTAGATCTACCAACCTCCTTGAGCATCCCACTTGTTGAGCAAATTTTATCAGCAAGTGTTTGAACAGAAGAAGCAACCTCAGGATGGGCAATAATTTCTGCCTCTGGATATTTATTTCTCAATTTCTTTATATCAGAAGGAATAAATTTTTGGTGAACATAGCAATGGCCAATTTCAGGAAAAGGGATGATCATTTTCTCGGGAAGTTGTTGTTGAATATAAGAAGCAAGATTGCGATCAGGACCAATTAAGATTTGGTCATTATCCAGTTTTGAAATAATTTCTATTGCATTTCCAGAAGTAATACATATATCAGCCATAGCCTTAATCTCAGCTGTTGTATTCACATATACAGCGATAGTGGCATCTGGATACTGAGTTTGGTAGCGCTTCATAACTTTTGGAGAAAGCATATGAGCCATAGGGCATTTTGCAGTTGAAGATGGAATTAAAACTTTTTTATCGGGATTTAAAATAACTGCGGTCTCTGCCATGAATTCTGCGCCTGCAAATACAATCATTTCTTTATCCGTGTATTTTGCCTTATGAGCTAGTTCAAAACTATCTCCTGAGAAATCTCCAAGTTCATGGAGCTTGGAATCCTGGTAGTTATGTACTAGTAGAAGAGCATCCCGATCTTTTTTTAACGATATTATTTCTTCACCAATATCTGTAGACAACTTCGTTCTCTCTAAGAAAAATTTTCAGGCACTTTCGAGTATCTAGAGCTTGATAGTTATTAATAGGCCGATAAATTGCATTTATTACATGAAAGGAAAATTTACTTGTGAGGAAAGGAATTTGGAATGAGAACATATAAATTTCCATGTTTTTTATTTGATAGGAGTCTCTCAACAAGCAGCTTCTTCCTTGGAAAATTAATTTTTTAGGTGGTTATAGGGATACTTCTAGAAATTGAAAACATTGTAATCAATTTTAATAACCAAAATTTCTAAGAGTCTATTTATACCCTCGAACAAGTAAATGTGGAATATCTTGAAAGTGGCAGCACTTGTCTCAGGAGGAAAGGATTCTGTTCTAGCTTTATGGTTTGCTTTACATCAATTTGAGGTAAAATCAATTCTCACCATAAAATCCTCATGCCCCGAAAGCCTGCTTTTCCATATACCAAATAGTCAACATGTCGCTCTAATAGCTGAAATGTTAGGGATTTCACATAAAATCATTCAGATAGACAGTTGTAATATTGAAGACGAAATAAATTCCCTCAAGGATGCATTAATTGAAACCGGTTTTAAAGCAATCATTACGGGGGGGATACGATCAGAATTTCAACGATTTAAGTTCAATTATGCAGCTCTCCTTGCGAACATGAAATGCTTTAATCCTTTGTGGAGATTATCTCCTGAGATTTTGTTATCTGAATTACTTGACAATGAGTTTCGTATCATTCTCACATCTGTTTCCAGCATGGGACTAAATAAAGAATTACTCGGAAAGGAAATTTCTCCTGAGGTAGTCGAAATTCTCAAACAAAGTGGTTCTGAATTATCAATGATAGGTGAAGGTGGAGAATTTGAATCTTTTGTATTGGATGCTCCTTTTTTCCCAGCCCATATAAAGATTCTTGAATCGAAAATTCATTGGAATGAACATCGGGAAGAGGGTTATTATGAAATAACAAAGGCGAAAAGCTGCCCTAAACGATTACTTTAACATACTAGACATAAGGGAGAGTTTAATGATCAGAAATTTGGTTTTTTCATGTAGAAGTCATAATCACTAAATTTCTTCTTCAATGAATTAGGGATGAAGAGGGACTATTCTTTAAAGGAGCGTAGAGAGACGGTAAGTTGAATTGACTGGAAAAAAAACAAAGATTACAGCAATAAGCTTCTCTGCTATTCCGGACGGTAATCAACGTCATTGCTACGGGTAAGCCTCTGTTGACCGATACAATAGCAGTCTTCATCAATAATTTCCTATAGCCTCTCTTACCATCTTGAAAATCCGATACCACAAGCTTCGGATACAAATAGTAGAAATAAAGCTATTTCCTCCATTTCTTGGTTATTGTCGGAAGCCACAAAAACCACACCGTCTCCTTGCTTAAGAGGAGCCATTAGATGTGAAAGGATTTCATTTTGAGACTTTCCAAGAGTCCAGAGGTCCTCTTGTTCAAATTGATTACGAATTTTTGATTCTTCTATAAAATTTTGGAATTTTGAAGGAATTTTATCCTTGATATAATCCCTTTTTGGTGGAATTATTAAAATTGATCCTTCATTTGGAATTTTAAATAGTTCTGATACTTCCATTAATCCCATTCTGACTTGTGTAAGATACTCTACAATGCTTAACCACAATAATGCTCGAAGGACAATCTGTTGTTTATCGATTAAGACAGTTAAAGAAACATGATTCTTTTTTAGGTGAATTTCTCCTCCAGTTCTGATCGTCAGATCCTCCAGTGAGTCTCTCAAACCAGATAGGCGATCGATAGTTGTATAAATGTGGATATTAAGATGGTTATCTTCCCCCTGAAAAAGTCTTAGAGTAATCGTTGATTCCTCAGCAGGAATATTCACATTTCCTGGAATGTTACTAAGATAAGGAGTAGTGTCAAGTATTAGAGGGATTGAATCAAATCGATATTCAAAACCACGTTCTCTTGCCTCATCTAATCGTGCTAGCACATCACTACCAATATCCGAAACTGCAATAGCTTCTACAGACTCGATAGGTTCAGAGACCACTTCCGATGTTTCTTCAGGAATTACGTGAGGAAATGCGTCTGGATCTGCTACTAATTCAAAAATGGGTTCAGCTATTGGTTGCTGATATTCAGGTTGTTTAACCTTGGTTACTTCTACTTTAGGTTTGATTTCATCGAGTTCAGGCGTGATAGGAGGGATTTCTTTGACTACAGGAACTTCTCTATGAACTTTAGGTTCAGTGACGATAGGAATTTCATCAACAATAGGCTTTCCAGTAATAATAGGTTCCTTAGGAACATGAATTTCCTCTTCAATTGGAGCTTCTCTAGTAATTGGTTCTGTGGGAGTTAACTCTCGTAGTTTCTGCATAACAGGGGAGGACATTGTTACAATAATATCTTTTCCAGGCTGTAATACAGTTGATAACAAAATTTCTGTTCGAATAAAATCATTTTCAGATGGAGGAAACATAGATATTGAGTGTGCAAGCTCTCTTGCATCATTATTAGAGATCAAATTTCTCATTTTAGCAGCATTAGATTGGTTACCAAAGATTCTACTAATAACATCATAAATACGCTCTCCTGGATGGGCTGAAAAGTATTGTCTGCGAGGTAAATCTGAACCAATAAAGAGGACATTTTCATTCTCCTCTACAAGTGGAAGAGGTACGAAAGAAAGGATTCTCTTAGTTTTCGATTTTTCTATAACCTCATGGAGTTCTTGCATATTTCTAGGATCAACAAAGGTCATATTTGTGGTAATTTGATGAATTCCCAGCCGCATATCATGAGCAAATGCAGTTAAAATGACAAGGGAAGCTAATATACCATCTGCTTGTCGCGGAACAATAAAAAGGGCTTTTTCAGGAGAAGAAAGAATCTGGTAAAAACAATCTAGGTGTTGGGCTTGAGCATCTTCGATATTGCCCTTCAAGGATTCTTCAAGCATACGTAATATAATACTCATAGCAGGGATAACTTGTCTGGGACTCCGTTCGATAGGAATCAAAACAATGGCGACGAGATTATCATCTTTGATATTTTGAGAGAATAAAAAGATCATGCGGTGTTTTTCAAACCGAATAAAGTGAATTTGTTCCCCCTTCATTATTCGTTCAGAAAACAGAGTTAGTACTTGTGTTACTGTTGCACTAATCTTTGAGTGCCTTGCTAGTGGCCCCTGACCAGATGAGAAAATAATCCTGTCCTGATGGATTACAAGAATGTCACTTGAGGTCTCTTGACTAAGCATACTTATCCATTCGTTCTTCATCATGATGTGATTATTAAAGTTTCAGATTCAATTCTTACCTCATATACTTTCTTCAAATGTGACACTTCCTCTTCGAAGAAGAATAGGGTTCGATGGATCGGTAAGATCAACTACGGTAGATGGGGGAATTTCAGTTAATTTTCCTGCATCAATCCAAAGATGAATGGTCTCTTGAGAAAATTCTTGACTTATTGAATGGAGATCATATTTTGGATTTGAACCTGATTTATTTGCAGAAGTACCGATGATTGGACTACCAACCTTTTCAATTATCTTTAGTAAAAGGTCGTGATTGGGAACACGAAATCCAATTTTTTGGGGATTTTTAAAATTCAGTAGTGGGGATAATGCCTGAGAACCTTTGGTTTCACATGAAAAAATAGCTGTGAGGCCACCAGGCCAATATTTAGATAAAATCTTTTTAATTAGAGGATTTATCTTAATATAACTTGAAATCATCTCCTTTGTGACAAGGAGACTGAGAGGATGATCAATTGGCCTTGATTTAATTTCGTATATTCGTCGAATATTACTGTTATTCCATCTTAATCCAACGGTCCCTAGTCCATAACTTGTATCTGTCGGAAATACCACGATTGACCCATTTTTAAACTCTTTTACAGCAATTGAAATCATATGGGGATCAGTTATTGAGATTCTCACGCTGATGACTCTCCAAATCTGGCTTAATATAGAATTGGAAGACTGAGAAAACAAAAAAGAGAAAAAAGTTGTGGTAATTAACTTTGTTGTTTCATCATCTGGATAATTATTTCACGAATTAAGCTTTCAACTGATTTGATAACTCGAGTAACGCTCATTGGTCGAATTTCTTTTTTCAGTTTTCCATCGGCATCAACAATCTTACTTCGATCACTTTGTGAAAGTAGTTTCTTTAGATCATCCCTGGCTTCGAGACAGGACACTTCAACTATTCGAACGGCTGCATCTCGAAGACTTCCTACTACTCCCGATTCACTAAGTAGTTTTCCTACCTCTAATGACGATATTCGCTGTTCTTTGGGAAGATCCATTTTATTTAACATAATGTGATATGGAAGGGCTCCACTGGCCAGTTTATCACCAGCAAGAGTGTTAATTTCTTGTAATGAAAATTTATTTTCTTCCCATCGTGATTTTTCAGAGTCAACAACAACAATTAAACCATGTGCTCCGCGTAAGACCACTTTTCGTTGACCAGCATGCCGTTCTTGACCAGGAACAGTGAAAAGATGATACTTCAAAATTGGTAATCCTGCTGCGGTTCTACCTACACCAAAAATTGCTTGATCGAAGAACAAAGTCCTACCTGTGGGATCTTCTAACTTTAAAAATTTGTAAACATTCTCAGGATCTTCAAGACTCTTTAATACTTTTGTAATAGTGAGTGCTGTTGTTTTTCCTGCCAAAGTCGGCCCCCAAAAAACTATTTTGACAACTGGAACCCCTTGATGGTCTCTCTTAATGACCTCAAAGTCGGAATTTGCTTGCATTGTTAATCCCTGAGATTTTCTTTCGTTGAAAATGTCTTCTAAATGTTATTTTCTTGCTTCTTTTGTAATACACGTTTGGTTAAGCCAACAAATATTTCTTCGATCTCAGAACCACCCAATTTAGCAGATGTCTCATAATATGTCATATCATATGTTTTTGCTAGTGTATGGGCTTCATCAGTAGATATCTGGCGCTGATCAGTAAGATCTTTCTTATTTCCAGCCAGGGCAATTGGAACTGCAGAATCCGGAATATGTTTCCGAAATTCCGCTAACCAATCAGGGATGGCTTCAAATGAGGGTTTTTCATTTAAAGCAAACATTATGAGACATGCAGACGCCCCCCGATAATAACTTGGTCGTAGTTTGCCAAAAAACTCCTGACCCGCAGTATCCACCAGTATCAGCTTAATATTGTTAGATTCAACTTGAATCTGTTTTGTTGTGATGTCTACTCCTAGGGTAGGTAAATAATTAGTTGTAAACTTTCCCTCTGCAAACCTTCTAATGAGGGAGGTTTTTCCTACACTACCAGACCCAATAGCACAAATTTTGAGCAGGTATTCTTCTCCAGGCACTTTAGGTTCTCCAAAAGATTAATTATATTCCCATTTTTGATAAATCTTGGAGAGATTTTCGCATATCGTCAATGAATTCATCTCTCTCAGAGCGGGTCTTTTGTCTTAATAGCTCAGTGAATATGACTCTTCCATCTTCAATAAAAAGTCTGACTTGATAGTGAGCAGCGGGAAAAATTCCAGAGGGTAAGTCATCCATAGGCTCTAATTTCACAACATCTTTTGAAAAAAGAGCTAAATGCTCTTTAATCGCAGAAAAGACCATATTGCCAATAATGATAATTTCCCGTTCCATATCATCTGGTATTTCGATTTCCTTCAGTTTTATAGATACTTCGTCCAGAGTGGTTGGTGTTACTGACTTTACAGGTTCTGTGACTACTACTTCAGTTTCTTTCACAACTCTTGGAGCTGGTTTTGCAGCTGGCGTGGGAATGTGTGTGGGTGCTGCAGCGGGGGCGCGTGTAGGTGCTGCAGTAGGGGTGCGTGTGGGTGCTGCAGTAGGGGCGCGTGTAGGTGCTGCAGTAGGGGTGCGTGTGGGTGCTGCAGTAGGGGCGCGTGTAGGTGCTGCAGCAGGTTTTTGCATTGGAGCTGGAGTTGGAGCTGGAGTTGGTTTTGTAAAAACCTCTGATCCTGAAACTCCTGCTGCTGCTGCTTCCTTTGGCGCAGGTTTTGCACCAAAAATCGCAAGGAAATCAGCACCTTCTAATTCTGGGTCGAGACTTTCTATTCGGTAAACCATTCCGTACTTTTCTTGTCGCATTTGCTGTGCGGCTTTTGCTGATATAAATTTTCTCCGTACAGGTGCTTTCTCACCTTTCCAGATGAAAATTTTCCGCGCGTTTTCATCAACGATAATGTAAACACTATCATTAGCAAGATCTGACATCGAAGAAAGAGAGACGGGAGTTAAAGTGCCATCATCTTCTACAGACCATTTCTTAACAAATTCGGAATCACTCAAAGTATATCAACACTCTATACCCGTTACGATTTTATAAAGCTTGATAGTTCTTGCTAGTTAAATATATTATTATAACTGTTTTAATTGGTTATTCGCGCGTTATTTTAAAATCATTCTTTTTATGTTTTTTAGAATCTATTGATTCTAAATTTAGGAAGATGATAAGGTATCCAGATGTCAATTAATAGGATAGGAATAACACTCAAAGGGATTTCTCTGTTTATTTCATAGAGATTTTTGTTTAAATATTTCATGGCGTTAGAATTCAAGAGACCATTTAGAGTTACCGCTAAAGGAGAATAAAAATGAAAAAAGATCCTTGGTTTGAAAGAGGATTGGATGAGCTCAAACAAGGCCACTGGTTCGATGGGTTCCAAATGTTGAAAGGAGCTATTCAAAGAACAATTCTTTTTAATAACCCTGATCATGCTAAAATGATCCTTTCTAACACCATTCCTCTTTTTGCAACAGGAAAACAAGAAAAACTAGCGTGTAATTTGGGACTTAGTCTTATTACTAGTATCCGTCCAAAAATTAAAGAACATACCTTTGCTGATTTAATTCCAATATTTTTTGCTTTATTTAGAGAGGAGAATCTAGAAAACTGTATTCAAACCTTTTGTAATCAGATAATGGTAGAAAAAGCTTTTCAAGTATCAGAATTCCTTTCATATTTAGATAATTTTGTTAGTAAGACAAATTTCAATAAAAGTGTAATATCTGATCTTTATTTCTGTTATGCAGGAATTCTCTGTTATAAGAAGGATTATGTGTCCTGTTTTGAGACATTAAACTCTTGGTATAATGAACTATCCTCTCTCTCTCCGAAAATGAGAGCGTATTTAACCCTTGCTGAAATTAATGCTTATGAAATAGAAAGCTGTGGTAAATATCTCCATTCAATTGAAGAACCGATCGATTCCTATGATTCTGAATCGAAAAACTATTATGAGATTGCTTCGAGAATCTTTGGCGCAGTACAGACAAATAATCATTCGGAGTTCCATTCTACAATATCAGATTATTCTGATTTAATTAATTCTAAAAAAGATGGCTTATTAAAGGGATTATGTGATGGTCTTTTCGAAATTTTTAGTGGTAAATCGCAATCTGGACTTCTTTCATTATTTAGGCCTTAAATTGCCTCTAGCACTTTCATGACCGCCTCCGATCCCGTTTTTGCAGTCAAAATTTGACCTTTCGAACTTCGATGGTCTATATATCCACGTTCACTAATTTCCCGACTCCATCCTGAAACTGAATTTATACAAACCAATGGTTTTTCCCTCATCCAAGTAAAAGCTAATTCACTCAAAGTTCCCGCACCACCTCCACAGGCGATCACACCGTCTGAGGCTAGGGGGACTAAGACATTTCGTGCCCAATGCAAAAAAGTGGGGATTCTAACGGTTATATATTCATTAACCTCGGGATCATTCTCATCCTCGGGTAATATGCCAACTGAAATCCCCCCTGCGTCATAAACACCTTTACAAGCAGCAGCCATAACTCCTCCACGTCCCCCACAAATTAAAATTGCATCTGCTAGAGCGACTTCTTTTCCAATCTCATAACAAATCTCATATTGATTTTTGTTCCTTATCTTTGAATCTCCGATAATACCGATCTGGACTTTTCTTTTACTTTCCATTCTTCCTATTTCCTAATAAAATCTTATTACCTTCCATTGAGGGAATAATCTGTTTAATAGCATTTGAAAACTGTATTTGTAAGGCATTGTCTTTTATATGATCCAGAAAAACTGCAAGAGATGCTACTTCTGAATGAGGCTGGTTAGAAATGGCAATATTCCAATCAGCAATTTTAAAAACCTTACCAGGAATTTTTTCACCTCCAACTACCACTAAAAGGTCAGAAGACCCCTGTGATAGTTTTTTCAAACTTAAAAATTCTTTTGATTTCTCAAAAATAGAAAGGTTTTCTCCATACATTGTGAGATGTACAATTCTTTTTCTCGTGTCAGCTTTCCAGTTATGAATAAACGTTTTCCAATCATCATAAGGGATTAATTTTAGTTGTAAGTTTCCTCCCCATTCAGAATTAACTTTTGCAAGTGTGTTAAGTAAATTTTCGTCTTTATCTCCAGCGATGACTAAACGTTCCACCCCAAAAGCTCGTGCTACAAGAGCCAAATGAGTAGTTATTCTCTTATCTCGTTTGATTCGATGACCAATTCGAAGAATAGTGACCAATCGTAGGTCGCTCTCATTTATTTCAATTGCATTAAAAATTCTCTGATATTATGAGCCAACATAGCAAATGACTCATCTACATTCTCACCAGTTTTTGCTGAAGTTTCTAAGTAGGGAATATCACAATTGAATTGTAGCTCCTTTTTGAGATTTTCAGCATATTCCATCCCCTCCTCGTGAGTGACACTGTCATCCACTTCATTCCTAAGATCCACTTTGTTTCCTAAAACGGCGACAGGCATTGCTCCTCTTCCAGAATTCTTGTATAGTTCGTCTATCCAATTATTTAGATTAGTAAAAGAGTCTCGTCGCGTGATATCAAAAACCAATAGTCCTCCATGAGAACCCTTGTAATAGAGTTCTCGGACACTATTGAATCGAGGTTGTCCTGCGAGATCCCAGATTTGAAATTTGACGTCTTTTTCTCCTTCTTCAGTTTGAATCTTTGTTTTCTTAACAGCAAAGTCTGCTCCTATCGTCATCACGTATCCACTAGAAAATTGCTTACCTAAATACCGCTCGCGTAAAGCAGTTTTTCCTACAGCACCATCGCCTAGCAAACAGACTTTCATAAGTAGCAGTTGAAGTCAGCTCCTATTCGCATTCTTCTTATGGCTTCTAGAACTTGTGAATGTTTCAAATTAAAAGGTTAATAATTAGATACTTAAATACTTGCTATGAACTCTTATTTTTAGTTATTTTTTAAACACTTCCAAACAAATCTTAACACTCAGGAGTATCCAACAGGCTTTCAAGAAATCTTGTATTAACTCCTCTATTTATTACTATCTGAAAGAGGTAAGGAATCTAGCAAACGATTTCTATATAATCCTATATAAAGGAACATTTCTGTTATTTTACTAAAGCAGATATTCTTTTTATTGTCGGGATAGATAAAGAATGATGAAAAGGTCTTATCATATTAAAAAATAGATTTCCAAAGTTCTAAACATACTCTTAAAAATCAGTAATATGTCTTCACTTCCATAAGAACCAAATCGTTGTTTGAAGAAAGATCTATTATTCTAACTAATCACATGGACACTAGTGAAAAAAATACAGAAAGGTTGGAAAGGATAATGGTTGGACTGAAGATATCTTCAGAAGAAATTAAAGCAATTATCCCAATTCTTGGGTTAACTGATGATGATCAAGGAAAAGTATACTTAAGTTTACTTTCTCTAGGTATGGCAACTCTTGGCCAAATCAGTTTATTATCAGGATTGGATTATATAAAAACACAAGAAGCACTTCTAATTCTAGAAGGAAGTAAATTAGCAAAAAGAATCCCTGGGAAAGTGGGACGCTATATTGCCTTGGAACCTTTTTTAAAGGCATTTTTTCTCGCATATGATCCATTTACTCTAGTAAACATTCGAAAAGAAGCATCAACTGGTTTTCAGGAAGATATAAAGCAGATTTCTGAAATTTTTGCTGAAACAACAGAAAAGAATCAACAATATATAATTAAATTAGAAGATGATTTCTCTGAGAGCTTATCCCCAATTAAATTGAACTTCAATGAATTAACAGATAGTTTACGAACAACAGCAGAATTTACAAATACTAAAATCCAAAAGAATAATGAGGAACTTAAAATCAAGGTTCAAAACACAATAGAGCGTTTTGAAGAACTAAATAAAGAAATCACTAAACAAAATCTTACAAAACTAGAGGATATCTCCGGTATTTTCAGTCCATACACAGACGAAATAACACAGAAATTTGAAACTCTTTCTGAAATGACAAATAATGACCTTGAAAAACTCATGAGGGAAAATAAGGCAAATCTTGAGTCCGAAATGATTAGTATTGACAACCAAATAAGAGAACATTCAGAGAATATGGATGAAGTGCTTAACCAATTTGAATCCGATCGTTTAGATGAAGAAAAAGTTTTTAATGAGAAAATCGAAAAGAGAAACTCATTACTTGAAAATCTCAAGTCAAATGCTCACCAGAAAAAATCAAACTTCCTTGACACAAGGCAAGGATATAAAGAAATTGATGATACGGTGAGGAATCTTTATTCAGGCCTAGAAAATGGGCTTAATAACATAGAACCTTTGTTAAAAAGCTCAATAGACGATATACAGAGTAGAAAATTGTTTAAAGGGAAAGAAGAGTTTATTTCTAATCTAACTAAAATAGATGAAAATAGAAGAACGATTTTACAGACCTTAAAAGAGCAATCAAAGATTCTAGAAGATATTGACAGATTGAATAACACATTGAATGAAATAGAGGATGAAATTGTACAAGCAACTGAAATCGGCATAAATGAAGTACGAAAGATACTAGATGAAGAAGTAAAACTCCTTTCACGCAACCTACAAGAAATTAAATTGAAAATCTGCTCTGAATTTAGAACATCGTTCAAAGAATTTCTCCACACTAAAAATCAGGGGATGAAAACACAAATCGAGGCTGGCGAATCTGTTTTTAATGAAAAAGTAAATGGTTTCAACAAAAAATTAGAAGAGTTGAGTACTGATTTTCTTGATAATCTCTTTATTTTAGTCCAACAAACCGAAAAAGAGTTTGAAGCTAATTTAAAGGAATATCTTGAAAAGGAACCAGTTTTTGATGTGGAAAAAAGCAGTTTTAAGGGCTTACAAAGTGACATCGATGAGTTAAGTGAAAATTCTGCCGAAGGATTGAAGAGTGTACTGACAAAGGTCACTGATCTAGAAAACAAGTTTGATGTGTATGTTTCTGGTCTAAAAGCTTTTACAGCAAATTTTGCAAACGCCCAGTCAGATGAGGTTAATTTAACTTTGAATAGAACTAAAGAGATTCTAAATTCTCAGATAACCAAAGTTGAGCAGCAATTAGAGCATGAGATATCCGCTTTATCCTTTTCTATTAAAGAGATGAAACAAAAACTTAATAAAATCTCTGAATTATCACAAGCTGTCGATATTTCAGATATAGAGCCTTCTTTTCTCTCTACTGATTTAGTTATTGGAGAAACAGCTATTATAATGATGCTAAGAGACTTGACATTACGAGCAAAGGCATCTTTGACTATCCTAATGCCTCGTCCAGAGCTCCAAACCTTAATTACAGCCTCTAAACTACCAACAAGGACTCGGATAAGTATTATTGGAGACTTTAGAAAAGTTCCTGAGTCAACACTAAAGAAAATTTTATCATCTGCTAATGTTAGGCTAAAACAACTGGACACAGTGGATTTTTGGGGTTGCATTCGTGATTCTGAAGAGCTGTTGGTTTGTCCTGAACCTAAACATCCAGAAAAAGAAGGATTAATCGGAGTAATTACCGCTAATGAAAACCTAGTCGAGTTGTTTTCCCAAGAATTAATGACATATACAACTCGTAGTCGAGAGATCGTAATATAAAGCTCAAGTAATTGTGATTAGTTAAGAATCTAAAGCTAAGATGATTTTTTCCGGGTTGCAGTAAGAATAGCTTGCTTCAACGATTGATCATCTTTAGTAATACGCTTAGTCATGATTATTTTAATGTCTCCATCATGAATCCGAAAATCTACGCGACCTGCAGAGTATTCCACAGAATACTGATCATTCTTATGGGTAACATAGACATCACCCGTTTTAGTAAGGGCTATTATAAAGCGACCTGCAATACTTTCAGCATCATGTACAAATAGTTCTGTCTCTGGTGTTTTGGGGGGCAAAGTTTCAGGAGCTGGTGGTTCTGCTGGTACCATGGTCGAAGTGTCTGATACTGATCGTTCTTGAGTCAAAAAGGTAGGAACATATTCCTCTTCTGTCACCTCTACTCCTGGTTCTGCCTTTACAATGGTTGAAGTGTCTGATACCGGTTGTTCTTGAGTCAAAAAAGTAGGAACATATTCTTCTTCCGCTACATCTGTTTCAGGCTGGCTAGGGGACTCAGTAGGAGCTGTAGGTCTGTCTAGCGAATATTTATGACCCTCTTGGAGGAGAACTTCTGGTATTTCTTCCTCCGTAACGATTTCTACTTCAAATCCTGTACCAATTCTCACTTGAGTTTTTGGGATTAAAAAGCCGCTTTTTGATATGCTTTGAACACGTCGTTCAATTATCTTTTTCGTAATCAACGAAAAATGCCGAGGGATTTGGATGGAGATTTTTTCAGTGTTTTCATCAATAATTAAAACAGCCTCATTCTCAGAAGGGTGGACTCTGGTCTCAGAAACAGCAAAATCATCTGATCTCCAAATACAAGTAAGAACGATATTCTTCTCACTCATAAAAGATCTCCTCAATCTTCATCTTCATCTCGAAGTATTTTCAGTGCTTCTCTTAAAGATAAAGACAGCATGTCATCTTCTTCTTTGTCACTAGTTTCATCTTTTTGCAAAAGCATACTTGTTAATGACGGTGAGGGTTCACTTACTTCTTCTGTTGGCTGGTCGAGACCACTGGTTTTTAATGCTTCATTGAGAGCTTGAAATTTGTCTGGGGGTGGTGGTACACTTGAATCGGGGGTATCAACAGAGAAAGTTGGAGTTAAATCAGGAATTTCAGGAGTAGGAGGTTCAACTATTGGCTCAGGGGTGGGAGTGGGTTCAATAATTGGGGTGGGTTCAGGTATAGGAGTGGGTTCAGGGGTAGGAGTAAGTTCGATTATTGGGGTGGGTTCAGGTATAGGAGTGGGTTCAGGGGTAGGAGTAGGTTCGATTATTGGGGTGGGTTCAGGTATAGGAGTGGGTTCAGGGGTAGGAGTAGGTTCGATTATTGGGGTGGGTTCAGGGATAGGAGTAGGTTCTGGTGTAGAAGTAGGAACAGGGGTAGGAGCTGGCTGTGTTAGCATTTCTTCTAATGGAGATGCAGGTTGTGCTTCTACTGTTACTGGTTCTTTATCTTGTAGTAATTCTTCCAATGGAGAAATAGCTTTTTCTTCAGGAGCAATTCTAGCTGAAAGACTGGCACTAGTGTTTGTTAGAAATTGTGTAAATTTTTGGTTATCATTAAGCGTAAAAAACTGTTTTTTTGCTAATTGTGCCATATCGCGTACTCCTTCCCAATATTTAGGTGATTTCCCTTCTTGATCTGCAACAGGGACGTCAATTCCTAGTTGTGCTCCTAATGCAGAGCTCACTCTTGCATCAGCTTTAGATTCAATTTGAGTAATATAATCAGTAAGCTTATTCATTGTTTGGGTTTCGACTGAATGGTTAAACAGACGCTGAATTAGACTTAAGGTTTCAATAGCAGATTTAATATAGGTTATATCTATACTCATTTCCTATTTCACCCCATAGCTGAATGAAATACATTTAAATGATTCAATATTGTCACTATTTTTCATTTCCTATTCAAGTATTATTCCTTTTTTGTCTTTAAAAAAGTAATTTTTTTCTTATAAAAGTTAAGTGTGCTTGCAATTCCTAATGTGAAAGTGGTTCAAATTTCATAATTCTCATAATCTTAATGATCATCAACATATTCTTTGATTTCTGAAAAATCTCGAGCATCAATTCGATCAGGGAGATCATTTCCCCATGAACAGCGAAGATCAATCTGAATATCAGTTTGTACTCCATAAATTGGCATCGTTCCAATATTCCGCATCCGTGAAATTAAAGCCAGTGTAACGACATCTCCAACCTCAACATTATACTCTTCAGCAACTTCCATAGTGAGATCAAAAACTGTTTCAACATTTTCTCCAGTTGAAATAATATCTTCAACGAAGAGAATGGAAACACTTTCCTCCATGTAATCAGCGAATTTTTCTTCAAAAACTGGATCTCGATACTCCATAAAGATGGCTTCATCCTCAAAATCCCGAGCTTCAGTCTGGGGTTTGATATAGGTCCAACTAAAATCATCAATTTTATTTTCTATAAGATCAATTAGCTGTAGACCGCCACGAGCAATATATACCACAATCCACCGTTTCTTTTCAAATTTAGGATATAGTAATTTCCAATCATGTTCTGCCCAGTGCGACAAGTCAGCAAAAGGTAATATTTGAGATCCTTCCTCTGGAGGATACGGGCCAGAATCATAAATATAAAGCATAAGTGCCTTCTCTAATCCTGCTAGGATCTCATTATACGCCTTTTTAGCCGCATGATCTTTTTTCAGAATATCAGGGACTTCGTTTTCCTTTTGACTAAGGAAGAAAACCATTACAATTTCTCCATCAATATATTACAATTCATTATAGTGAGTAACGATAAGTATTAGTTAAGAGAGGAAGAGATATATTTATTTTTCAATTAACGTTGAAGCCAAATTTGTCTTTTAAAGGTGTGTAAATTAACATTATTTTAATAAAAAATCTTATTGGATGATTTCTGCATTTTTGTACAATTAAGAGGCTTGTATTTGTAATTAAAATCTTTACATTCCATAATCCTTACCAGTACACCCACATTTTTCTTACTAAAAATATCACCAATTCTCCCATGAATAAATCCATCAGCTTTCTGTTGATCATTCCTGTAAAAAGAAAGAAAATATTAGGAAAAAAACGAAGTATTAAAAAGGTGAAATTCTTCTCTTAGATTCAAGAATAGGATCGATCGTTGAACTAATTCATATGAGAATTACCTAGGAGAAAGAAAAATTATGTCATTCGTGAACGAACTTTTTGAGCGATTAAGTAAATCTACAACTGCGAATGATGTTCAGGAGGCCCTTGCTTCATTAAGTAGTATCCAAGACCCTACTGAACGCGCTAGAGCATCTAGTGAAACCATTACCCTCATTGAGAAGTATGCTCGAGAACTTTTAGAAAGAGGGCAATACAAAAATGCTGCTTACCAATATTTTTCAGGTGCTCAACTTATACAACGATTTTTATCAGATCCAAACTCTGAAAACCAATGGTTAAGAGCATCTGCAGATGCTCTTGCAAAAGCATCACAAGAGCATATCTCATGGGATGATCTACTCGGAGGGGCTGCATGCATGACAATAGCATCATTACTCAAGATCCAGACTGGAGATTGGAATGTAAACCAACATCTAGATGCTTTTATTAAAAGTCATGATTTTTCTGCTGATCAGGTTGCAACAGCGTGTTTATATATTCCCTATGACCTTGCTGGAGCTGTAAATCCTGATAATCCAAATCCTAGTTCACTTCAACGAGCTTCGAACTATGTTGAGACATATTTACTAAATACTAAACCAGCATCGATGTTTTATGAGGGCATCCGAAGAGCT
>CP070695.1:2358965-2578054 GCA_020353515.1 Candidatus Heimdallarchaeota archaeon | reverse complement strand
CCAGTATTCCGTGCAATCTCTTGAGGATAAAGTAGTTGAGCCAACGACTACCGAATAACCATCCTAGATAACGTGCTGTAAAGAAAATAACTGCAAAAATGATCGCGATAATATTTCCCAATAAAGAGAAGATCAGGAGAGAATCTTTGAAATAAACAGCAAAGTTGTTCCTTATTTGGGTTGCAACAGCTTCAGGCCATTCCACAGGGCTCAATTGATGAACTGAGTAGTATGGTTCAGAATAATCTCCGTCAATCCTGGTGATGAGGCTTTCTTTCGTGTGTTGATACTCAAGTTTAAATCGTAGGCGGAACAGATCAAGTGAAATGTCAGTTTGTTCACAATTTACCTGATAGGCTGTCCCATTATTATAACAAAAAAATAAAAAACATGCTTCTTTTTTGAAAACAGCTGTACCGTTCATTCGTACGATTTCTAGGCTTAAGGCACTTTCTTCTTCAATCTCTCTCACTTCTGTAAGGGATATGTTCTCATTTGAAGTTCGATTATAAAAAGTCTGAAACGGCCCCATTTCTCTATAGATTTGATTAATTATCGGATTTTGAACTGTTTTGTATGGTGTGTGGGGAAGACATAATGCGATAGATATTAATGAAGCACCTACAATACTGAAGGTTATCGAAATTCCTAATAATAATACAAAAAACTGTAATATGGTTTTAGGTTTTGCTGGTTCTAGAGAATAGCTCATTTTTTTATTCAACCTCCTTTAATGCTCTAAAAGTCATTTATCCTTTCTACGCAATAAATTGTCAATGTCATAAGGATTATCGCTGTCTATTTATCGATAGATAGATAAGATCTTCTTTGAATACATTCTCCAATCATAATTACATTAAAAATGTGTAAGGACAATAAAATTACATATTGCATTGCTATTTTTGCATTGTAGTTTTTCAATTATATCTTATCAAAATGGTTCACAATGTGATTAAGAGAAGATTATCTAAGATTGATTGATTTAAGGTAATTTTTATTCTTTACTAACGATTTGATGAAAGTTTTGGAAAAAAGTGAGATAGGAATATTTTTCATTCGTGAAATGCTATCACTACTTCTTTCAGAATCAGAGACACTAGTTTTTCATTCCTTTTTTTCAAGATCTTGCAGGTTTATTCGATATACGAGTAGTTTTTCTGATTCAGGTAATTGCGTTTTTTTTTCCATTTCAATTGCTTTTTTGAAATTATTAATGGCTAAATTGACTTTCCCAAGTCGTTCATATCTAGTCCCTAAATAGAAATGAGCATAAGACGATTGTGGATATTCCTGAACAAGCTGCTCAGGAGCATGCGTAGGAGTATAATCACGGTTTCTGCCCACCAACAGGAATAAGGTATAATATGAGGAGGAGGATAATACAAAAAAATGATTTGTGGAAATCCATAGGAAACATTCTTTTTTTTGAATACTTGTCATATTAAAACTTGAAAGATTCCTAAATCTAGTGACTCATCTAAGATTGAAAAAGAATGATTGTTGTACTAAACACGCTTATAATCACGTCCTATGGAACCATTTTTGAACTAGCTGATGGTCATAATTGTTCAGGAAAGTGAGTGTAAAGAACTTGTCTTCTAAAGAAAACCAAGAAAATGCCCTATTACCAGACTTCTGGCCTGAAAAAGGTATCATTGATGATAGTTCCACTCTAGATATTAAATGGCTTTCAGAGGAACTCCTTAGTGGAACTCAAAACCTAGTTCAAAAACATCTATACTATAGAAGCCATGTTACAGTCCAGATCCATGCTGTTTACATTAAACCAGCAGAAATTCCTAAAGGAACAGTTATTCCTGGCATGGTTATGGTTCATGGTGGTGGATATAATTACATGCAAGTTTATCCTCTAGGTAAGTACCTAGCTGAATCTTTGGGGTTTGGAATTCTTTTAATTGATAGTCCTGGGGTTA
Source organism: Candidatus Heimdallarchaeota archaeon (assembly GCA_020353515.1). GTDB lineage: Archaea > Asgardarchaeota > Heimdallarchaeia > Hodarchaeales > Hodarchaeaceae > Hodarchaeum. Next base: position 2,576,120 of record CP070695.1, on the reverse strand, counting down.
ACAGCCGAAATTACTCTTCAACTGGCATATCAGAGTCAGCAGCATCGTGTACGAATGTTTCCTCTGAGGATGGGCCTAAAGCTTCGTTTTACTACCATAATGTGGTCGCTTTATTGAGGGGAGTGACATTACTTCAATCATTCCCCGAAATCAATCCTTCTCTCGTTGGAATAGGAGGTTTTTCAGGAGGAGGGATAGCGTCATTTATTGCCAATGGGGTGGAATCAAAATATCAACGCATTGCATTTGCAGTGAATATAGCTGTAGCGGGAGATTGGTCAAAAGAACATCCAGGAAAAAGTCCTGTTGAATGGTATGGGTTAGAATGGAACACTGAAAAATGTCATACCTTCTTGAATGCTTTTGAACCACTGATGTACGCTTCATTAGCACATGCACCAACACTGATGCTGAATATTACCAATGATAGGTTTTTTAATCTTGAACAAATCCAAAAAACGTTTTCACATCTACCAGATACAAAATTTAACGCACTGTCGGTACATGTTGGCTTTGATCACTGGTTTTTAGGAGAACCAAAATTCTGGGTGCCAGTTAAAATATGGTGCCAGTTTATTACAAGTGGAGAGGAACCTTATTCTATCCCTGAAATAAATCACATGATAACAGATAATAAATCATTAATAATAACTTGTGTTCAATTCTCTGATAATCGTATTGACGAAATAGGGATTTTATATAACCTTGATCGTATAAGAAGTTTTGGAGATTGGAATGTATTGAAAAAAGTGGTTCAAGAAGAGCAGGATATCTATTCTTGGACAATTGATGTTTCAACTGCTACTAAGTATGTTTTTTATCCAGCTGTGTTCTCTGATGAACTATTACTGTTCACAGGGGAGCCACTTTTCTTAATCAGGTAGTATGTTAGCATATATCGTATTATTCCTTGCTATCCCTACATTGGATAGTTTTCATAATAACAGCATTCGCATTTATTTTGGGAATATCAATAAAAGGATTTTAATCATAAATAACTGAATTTGTGTAACATTTCGTATTCACTGTCAGGTAATTAAGGAAAAAAATGAGATAATCCAATGACTTCAAGACCTAAAAATAACAATAGTAGTGGAATAATCTTTGACGCATCTGTTGTTTGTAACGAAATAGCCGATTTTCTCAGATCGATGGTACATAATCTCAACCGTGACGGGGCTGTGGTCAGTGTGAGTGGTGGATTGGACTCGGCAGTAGCTGCTACTCTCACTGTTTATAGTTTAGGAGCTGAAAAAGTTCATCTATTAAACATGCCAGAGAAAGATAGTAATCCGATACATCAAAGACATGCCAAGCAGCTAGCTGAGCATCTTAATGTCCAACTGACTGTTAAATCCATCACTTCAATCCTCAAAGCTACAGGAACCTACAAACTTCTGCCACTTCGTTTTGTACCAACCAGAGGGTTACGCGAGAGAGCTATTGGCTATGGAAGATCAAAAAAGCTTTCCAAAGATGAAGAAGACATATTAGTTAATCGTTTGAGACCTAAAGCGAATTCTTGGGTAGCAAAAGGAAATGCTTACGCTATCTCTAAGCATCGTGTTAGGATGGTTGTACTTTACCAATTTGCGGAAGTGCGTAACCTTATGGTTGTGGGAGCAGCTAATCGCACAGAATGGTTGACTGGTACGTTTTCCAAGTGGGGTGTTGATCATTGCGCAGATGTTATGCCTCTGATACACGTTTACCGTAGTAACCTTGAAGAGCTTGCTGAATACCTCCAAGTACCTGAATTCATTCGTAATAAACCAGCTGATCCTGATATCATCCCCAGTTTTAACAACAAGGAAGAACTGCTTGGTGGTTTTACCACAGTTGATAAAATTCTTCATGGTATCGAGAAAAAGCTTGATAAGGATGAACTTTGTCGACTTTATGACAAAACTCTCGTGAAACGATTACTTATCTTGCAGGAGCTCTCTAAACACATGCGAAAATCACCTTATCATTTGTCTACAAGCTAGCAAATGATTCCAATTAATCTAATTGATATAATTATGATTGACAAATAGCATGACTCAGAAAAATGAGAAAAATTTATTCTTCAGACTACTATAAAAAAATTGCAGTGTTTTTCGAAATATACTAATAATCTGGAGATAATTTTAACAGATGATTTTTGAGAATTAATAGATTTAATGCTTAAACACAAAAAGAGGAAATTTCCATGAAGAATAACAATAATTTTATATCAGCACCTCGCTACGCAGGAATAGCAACTTTCATGCGTACACCGCTAATTCACGATCCATCAAAACTAGATATCGCTATCATCGGGGTTCCTTTTGATGGTGGTGTCGAGAACCGAGCTGGTGCACGTCATGGGCCCCGTGAAATCCGCAATATGTCGAGTATGTTACGCTCCATTCATCACGTGACTAGAATCAATCCATATAAGATTTGTAGTATTGCTGATATGGGTGATGTCCCAATTACCCACCTCTATCAGATAGAAGAGGCTCTCAATGATATTACACAATTTTATCGCAAAGTACATTCTGCAGGTGTCATTCCATTGAGTGCTGGGGGTGATCATTCGATAAGTTACCCTATTCTAAAAGCAATAGCTGAAGATCGGCCAGTTGGCATGGTTCATGTTGATGCTCACACCGACACCTGTGATGAGGAGATGGGTTTTAAATTTACTCACGGTACTCCGTTTCGTAGAGCTGTCGAAGAAGGATTCCTTGATCCCAAGCGAACAATACAGATTGGAATCCGTGGTGCTCAGGACACAGAGGAGGGATGGGATTTTTCATATAATTCAGGTATGCGAGTGGTCTTCATAGAGGAGTTTACAAAGTTGGGCATCGAAGCTGTTATTGCGGAGACCCGTCGTGTGGTTGATAATGGCCCGACTTACATCTCCTTCGATGTAGATAGTCTCGATCCAGTTTTTACTCCTGGTACTGGTACACCAGAGATTGGGGGATTAACTACTATCGAGGCACAGGCATTATTAAGAGGGTTACGAGGTCTTAATCTAATTGGGGGAGATGTTGTCGAAGTAGCACCCCCATTCGATCCCTCTGGCAATACTGCTCTGGTAGGGGCTACAATTATGTTCGAAATCTTATGCCTTCTCTCTGAATCCATTGTCTTGCGTCGAAAGAGGATACCGTAGTATTGTCCTCCTCCTCCTATTCGTCATATTGGGGTTATCTACGATTTTTTACAGCAATTTTCCAGGGCACATTGACGACATACCACTGTGAGGTTTCGAATATTTGACCTAAGATGATTCTATTGAATTCTCAGGTATTGACGGGAAATCCGCAACTGAGTCGCGAAAGGATTCAAAACCACCAATCTAGTTCAATCTGAATTAAAAATGATGGATAAAAATCTTTGTAAGGCTGCTTTTCCCATTGATACTTTTTACTCTAAGTGTAACTTCAGTAGTTAATTTTTTATATTAAAACGTTCGATACATCTCGGGATCATTTATTCAACCCAGATGTTTCCTACCTCTGAAGTCTTACCTAAGACCTGAAGGGATTTTTATGTGTGAAGAGACAGGATGTGAAAGTCGAAAGGGAATTGGTTATTATACAAAAATACTCCAACTGATAATCGTTACGATTGTTTTAATGGCCGTCCCTTTTGTGCAAGCGTTTTCAAGCCCCTCAATGACCCCCTTAATAGTTAACATGGAGTCAACTTCTCCAGAAGTAGCAGTAACTATCTCTGAACTTAAAAATGAACTCTCCGCAATTTCAGTTCACTATAATAGTCTTCAATATGTAATAGAGAGTCTCCGAACATCTAGTATCATCATTTTTGTTGGCCATGGTGGTTCGCAAGGAATTCAGGCTGATGAAAGGATTGTAGATTACACTCAACTCATTGAAAATAATCCTGCTCCTGTAATTATCTTTGCAGCGTGTAAATCCAATGAAGCAGCAAAACTAAGCACAACAAAAACTGTATTCGGATTTCAAGGAAAAATCGATGGTATTCTAGCAGCTAATTGTATCAATTATATCTTGGGAAGTAAAGCGCCTCAATTCACCAAAAGGGAAAATGTATTAGAAAGAGTATCTGACAATATCGTTTCCCGATTAATTGCGTTAGAAAATGGCCAACCAGAGATGACGTTACCTCTAGTAGAGGAAGGCGGTGGCAGCAGTAGTTCGAGCACATCGAGCCAACCATATATGTCTGATGTGGAATGGCGTCAATTTGGAATCCAGCTAATCATAACCTTACTAACACAAGCTGCTCTAATTTGGGGAATTCCCTACATTATCACAACCTATGGTTCAACATTTGTGAGTAAGCTAGGTGCTTTCTTCAGGTGGCTTTTCCGCCGAGGAACTCCAGAAGTTTCTCTTCTTGCTCGAATCGCATCATTGACAGTTCGAGGAGTCACCTTAGCAAGTATTGCTAACTTAACATCATTGTTTTTGAGAATTCTTTATAGTGGAGCCTCAAGAGTCGTAGACGCAATTTATAACACTGCTAATCCTCTTGATTGGATTATATGCGGGATTTCTATTGCCACAGCAATTTATGCACTATTTCAATCCTCAGGAGTATCGTTCATTGTAGGAGTTGGGATCGCTGCTTGGCCACTTTACAAAGTTGTCATCAATGGAATCAGAAATTACCAGGATACCGATGGGAGTTGGACTCCATATTACAGAGCGTGGTTCGAAGTTCTGATGCTATTCTAAGTAAACATCCCCCTCTTTTTTTTTTCTAATAGATCACTTTTGATGGGTACTTTTCAATTCCTTTTCTACATGATAAACTGTATTGAACACAATCTTATTAATTTCAGGATCATTTGGTGTAATTTCACTCCAAATAGGGAGTCTGATGAAGGGAGTTTGAACCCAAATCTTTGATAATCCAGTTGTTAAAGACTCGAGGATCGGATAAATATCCCAAATCAGTGAGTAAGGGATAATATGGTCAATTATTTTCAGAAATCTCCATTGTGTACTAATGAGAAGTGCATTTTCTGTCCATTGTAATGTCGTCTGACCAAATAATCTTACTGAATGAAGAAAAACTAGACGAAAACCAGTGATAATTACAATCAGAAAGAGTGAACCGATCAATAATATTTCTCCATTGAACCCATGAGTGAAACCGAATTCAGGAAAAGAAATACTTTTGATTCTAAGGTCAATTAAAAACGATCCTAAAATTATAGCAACAGGAAGACAGCATATTCCAATTAAGAAGAGGAATATATCTCCTAATCTTAACCTATAAAGTGCACCTCGCTTAGGATGAGCTACTTCTTTTATAACGGGTTGTGATGTTGAAGTCATCTTTGTTAGGAACTTTTTCCCCATAAAAAATCTTTGAGAAAGGGGTATTGGGAGAGTAATATGTTCTGTAATCTTGTATCGTGTAAGTAATCCATTCTGTAGAGAGTCACCCAACTCTCGAAACCACCTTATGGAAATTTCTTCTTTGGGTAAGAGAACTTCAAAAATTGAAATTAGCTGATCCATAAGAAGGAAAATTGGAGTTTCAACAAGACTTAATTCATGTTTTTCCTTTCTAGAGTCCAATCTGGTTAATGTTATTTCTTGTGTGTTTGTAAAAAGCCGTTTAAATGGTGATGAGGCTCCGAATTCTGCTTCTTGAACGTTTTTAAAATGAATTATTCGATTTTCATCATAAAATGGATGATAAAGCACTAGATGAAGTATTTGATTTGAAAGGTCTACTGTCCACACAATTTTCCTTCGTTGAGAAAGGAGTGCGAGAAATATAACTATTGTAATTGTCTGAAAGATAGTGTAACCAGTTAAATATCCGAATTTTTCTGTAAAAGGAATTGCGGGGACTGGTTGGAGTAAGTTAAAAGGTCTTGCTATGATGAGTAAAAAATCAACCTTATTTTCTAAGTAGAGGATGAACAATATGAGTCCTAGTGATAAGAATATGATAATTATCCATTCTATTCTTTTATTAATTCTCGCATTCCATCTTTTTGACTTGTAGGTCAGAAAACCAATAAGAGTAATGGCCATTGATAGAAATGCTGTTGAAAACAACCCCAAAATGGGAACTAGATCTGCACCAAGTAATAGCCAACCAATAAGTACTAATAAATTTACAAAGGCCCTTTTCCGATAATTTTTATCTGATATTTGAAACCTAATAGAACTATGCAATGATTCTAGCTCCAATGGATTTGATGGAGTAGTGAAAGCTGGGTAGAACTACTGTTTCACCATCAATTGTGTGTGAGAGATTCTATCAACCGATTTCTAAAGCTTAGAAGATTGTAGTAGCTCGTTACCAATCTTTAAATCAGTCTCAATAAGAATATCAAAATCTTTTCTTTCACTCCGATGATTTGTAATTGCGTATATCGTCCATTAAGTATTGTATTTACGTGCCATTCTGTGATTGCGAAGTCATCAAAGAATGGTCTGTTCGTATTGTCTAATAATCTTTTCGAGCAAGTCTAGTGTTATTCCATCTTGGTAGGAGATTTGAATAAATCGTCTTCCATATGCAGATCGAATTTTGACCCCTGCTCCTGTTCGTGTTTTGATATATGAACAGACTTTTTTCAATTTGTACTTATCGGTTGAAACTAGTGGAAAAACTTCATAATTTGAATTCTTTCGATTATCTTTGAGGTGAAAGGTTTCAGTTTTTCGTGTTAATGTAAAGGTCTCAATAGTTTTATTTTTTGGGAAATCGAAGACCTCAGCAATGTTCTTCATAATTTTGTCGAAAGAGCTTTTTGTTGCACAAATCGGGCATTTTCCTGTCAATTTAAGAGTTTCAGCAAAATGAGGCGGATGAAAAGGGTTCTGACACGTTGGACAATAAATTATTTCCTCTTCTGATGTTATGGGCCGTCTGCAAACACAGCATATCTCTCTTGATTCAGTTATCTTAACTAGTCGTGATCCTTCCTCTGCAGATCCATCCCACTGTTCAATCCAAAAAGCATTATTTCCCCGTTCATCTCTTGAATAGCTACTATTTCGGGGCTGTGAAGGATTTAATACTAATAATCTATCACCTTTCTTAATAGAAGCAGCTAGATTCATATTATAGGTGTATCCATAGTCACCCCAGACATATAGTGTTCTAACATTTGAATATTGGGTATCTGTGATTCGTAACAATCGGTATGGTGCTGGTCCATACGTTTTTGTTTCTGAACACCTTTCGTAAGCAAGACATTCAAATTCTATATTCATTTGTGCTCCTTCAGGATATGTTTGAGAGTCCAATAAGGAAACTGCTTCTAAAAAACTGACTTTTCTATTGACCATCTTTGCCTATCCAACTAGTTCTAGAGCGGAAAAACTGTTGTGTCCCATTTAGTTTTTTTCTTGAATGAAGTTAATTTTGCCTTCTATTTTAAATTGATCCTAATAAGAGTTGTGAAGACGGATTTAGGCTTCTCTCTACTTTTCGACTAGTGAAGGGTTGTAAATTGTATGTTTACTTACAGTAAAATCCCTCACCTAGAAAATTTCCACTCAAATTTCATTTAGTTTCCTATAGTGGCATTGATTCCTACAATTACTAGTCTTTAAATAGGAGTGAAAGTAGTTTTGAAGTACCATATGGAGATTCATTTGATGAAAAAACAAGATGACACAATTCAAAAACAATCCTCCTCAAGCTACATTATTGCCATACCAGATGGATTTACACTTACAAATATACCGAACTTGGAAGAGTTGCTTACGAAGGTCACCGCGAAATTGGGAATTCCAAAAACAAAATTTACCAATGCAGAATTAGCTCAGGCTCTTGATGGCTTTAAAACTGAGAGTGATATCTGGATGAAGGAGATGTCAACCATCCATTGGATCGTTTTTTCAATTTTGCAATATCAATTGGTGATTCACGAATTTTCAACTGAACCTGGGAATGAACGAATCTTTAACATCATGGCAAGAGGAAAACAACAACGAATAGAGCAAATATTAGGTGGGCAGTATAATTCATTATAATTGAACTGTCCCCATAGTTTCAATCGAAAAATAAGATAATGGGAGAGCGGATATATATTTTTAATAGGTGTCATTCTTTCAAAATTTATATCTTAAATGGTTGGATTCCTTTTGTCGGATCATCCTTCGTCTGTTATTCGAAGTCTCTTTCTTACATTCCTTTTTATAACTTCACTCAATCTTGTTCTAGTTTTTTCTGATCAAATTCATCTTTTAAGTCAAGAACTGACTCAGAACAACTCTATCCCAATAACCCCTGAGGTTTCTATCAAACCTACTTCTATTTACAGCAATGATCCTCTCACTGATACAATCCATGGCAGTGGAGAAGGAATGTATCAAATTCATGACTCTTTAATACGTATTACAAACTCGAGCCTTGACACAACCAATTCTATTAAGAGTGGTAACCCCACGAATAACAATGATACCTTTACTGTCCGTTCTTTGGATGGATATTCTTGGAATACTCTCAACTTTCAGATACAGAATGTCACTGCGACTGATGACTGGCGGTCTATCGAGAACGAAACGGTAGATAGGGATACACGTTACTCTACCACATATCTTGAAGTAGCTCAGGAATTCCAAATGAAGGAAGATTATGCTAATATTACACAGATTTCTCTTTTCATTCATTATATTGATGTAGCAAAAGATGGCCAAATCCCTCATGGGAATGTTTCAATCTTTGATGATAACTCTGGGGAACCAGGGAAAGAACTTGGTACTACCAGATTAGAAGAAGCTTTTGCTTTTCTGGATCTGGGTGTGTCCATTGGTCCTACATGGGTCATTTGTACTCTCCCCGAGCCCATCAATGTAACAAAGGGTTCCTATTGGTTAGTTCTTAATGATACGGGGAATCAGGCATTTGGGTATTGGGCATGGTTTACCCAAGATGATGATAATAATGAAAATGCTGGTGATTGGGCCGCAAAAGCATCTCATGATGGAAGTTGGGTTCTTAATCCCTTCCCTGCAGGAGATATTCTTTCAGCAATTCGAGTTCTTCCTACTAATGAAGATTGGGATCGTTTAACTTATTCCAGTCCAACACAGATAGCTATGACTTATAATACAACTTTAGGAAATTATTCTCTCAGATCATTCTCATTTATAGCAAATGACACTTTGGTTCACAAGTTTAATACTAATACATCCGTACTTATGACCCTCAAGAAATATACCAATTTCACTTATCTTATCAATCCCATTAGTGGACATACAACCTTTGAAGTAGCTAATAATTCTATTGCTTTATGGAACTTGACTTTTTCTACTAGTAAAGTGAAATCAAACGATCTTATCAGAAATCGAACAATTGCAATCAAAGGTATTAGAACTGACTGGAACGGCTCAGAAATTTTTTGGAATGACTCTAGTACTCCTGAATATACCACCTTAACGGATAATGTGAATATTACTTGGGATGGTGATCCTAATCATAACTACACGTATGGAAACACCAGTATGGTCATTAATGCGAGTACTCTCTGCCAGAATGTCACCTGGCATATCTGGTTTATTGCTCCCAATTATTTGCTTAATTTTAATCTCTCAAGAGATGATTCCACTCTTTCTCTTCCATACAAAGCATATATCACTGATACTTTAAACTTAAATTTTAAGGTGGAACTTCCTGGAGGAAATATTAGCTATTGGATTGAGTATTATGGACTGCTTGTGGCTGATAATACGAATTTCAACACTTCTCACACCACTTTTAGTGATATTTGGGATATTAATGCTTCAGTAGATCCTGTCACCACTGCCAATGGGACTTATAATCTCCAAGCGTTCTGGTATAATACAGATAAAACAAAAGTCGGAACTTTCACACGTACGGTTGATATTATTATCAACACATCATTAACAACCGAGACCGATAATACTATTGTTATTGGTGATAAGTTAATTGTCAAGGCATTTTACAAATCAATTCATAACCACAATCATATTATGAATGCACCCATATTATGCAAAGCCAATTGGACTGATGATGTATATATGAACCAATTAACAGATGGGACGTATAATGCCACTTTCGATACTCTAGGTCGTAATAATGGTGAAATTGGCCTCATCAACATATCAACTCAAATGAAATGGTTTGTTAATTGGACAATTACTCTTTCTGTTGAATTTGTCCTTCCTTCAACAAGTCTATCTTCAACTTCAAGTGAAACAGGTTCTTCAACGGCACCTACAACCTCCACAAGTGGTACTCTAGCTTCCTCCACGACTGGCCATAGTACTACAAGTCTCACAACAACTGCAACAACAGAAAGTACCTCTAGCCCTGGATTTCTATTGATAATCAGTTTAATGCTGATTTTGTCAATATTTATAATTAGAAGAAGAAGAAATAGAAAAAAAAGTGAATATTAGAGCTACAGGGGGAAAATTATGACTACTAACCAGCTCGTTTCCAGATGACTCTAGGAGTAGTTCTCCGAAAAAAAAGATCGTATCACAAAATCTAAACTCAAAAAAATGAAAAAGCTGAATTTGTGAAAAAGGAGAGCTATTAGTAGCTCCGTTCATGGTTAAAAGGTGTCACTAAATAAATACGATAATTGCAGAAAAAACAGCACAAACTAGGATGAGAGGAACAGCAGCAATAAGGTGCCCTTTGTAATGATGAGAAAATTCTTTATACTCTTCAGGCGTTGTCCCGTCAATGATTACAAACTGTGGGGTAATTTTGCTTATAATTAACCAATCTAAAACGATTAAATCAACGAGAAAAAATAAAAACACCATAAAAAAGATGTTTAAAAACGCTATTTCGAATGAAATTTTCCCATTCAACTCAGTTTTTAAGACAAGTGTTGAAATCAAAGGATAAGCGAGAAGGAACAAAAACCAGGGTATTCCCACCAAACCCGCGGTCACTCTTTCTCTTCGTGTTTGTGGAGGGATTTTTTCCTTGATTTTTTCTGGATAATCCTGATAACCCCATATTCGAGGATTGAAAGTAATCATGAAAATCAACAGATATAGAGTACAAATTAGTGTATAAAATAGCCCATTTATCACTATTTTCTGAAATACCATTGTCATACATCTTTAACTAAAGAATGAAGAGGATTTCAATGATCAAGGTAGCAAAAGGTAATATTAAACCAATCAGAAGGGTAGTTACATGATTATAATCGAAGGGCCATGTTGAAAAGCCTTCAGCTTGTTCAATTATTTGATTGAGTGTCTGTAATTCACTTAAAAGTAATTGTCTTTCTTTACCTTCTTCTAAGTTATCGGTAAAAGTGAAATTAAGATATTGACCTGATCTTAGGTCTGCAAAATGCGATATATAATCCAAAAAGGCTTTTTTTATACGTTCAAGGTGTCGATGCAGGGAATATTGAGGAAAGATAAACACAGCAAGATTAAGCAACATTATTCCTGGTATCATGGGAAAAAAGGAAGAAATGGCGAAAGTTCTCACTTCTTCTTCTAGAATATTTGAAATATAGATTGAAGCCATAAGTACCAGAATTACAGTTCCAATAGAAATTCCTATATTTATTTTGAGAAACATTTGAGGGATAATTTTACATTTTCTACGAAAATTCGTGAGTGAAAATTGTACAAATTCGGATTTTTGGGAAAAAACGTCAGGACTTTCGTTTTCAACGGAGCTGTCTAAGTATTCCGAAATTTTGTTCAAGGAAAGACCCGAGAAGTTTCCCAAAGCGTTAAAAATAATCATTACTTCGATTATTAGAAAAATTAGAGCGCTGACACAAAATAAAAACCAGAACAGAAATAGCGATAATGGACCTACCCTGAATACCAGGTAGGCGTAATATAATCCATTTTCAGTTAACTCTGGAAAGTTTTGCACCCATTCATCTACTTGAAAAAAGAGGAATGGCCCCCATATCCCGATAAATTCCAAAAGAACGACTAAAAAGAATGCACCATACGTAATCCATCTTTTATTGAGTCGTTGGAGAGCATAGGTTTGAAAAGCATGAAATCCTTTTTCTGTAAAAAGAGGCGATATTAGGGGAGTGGAAAGGTCTTGTTTCTGTTGTTCACCTGTGAAATCAATACCAAATAAGGAGTTAATCTTCGAGAAGATATAGCGTCCTCCAATAAATATTAAAACGTAAGCAACAATCAAGGTCACAATATAGGGGATCGCAAATAGGATAATTTGCAATTTATCCTTCCCAAAGATCAGTACATAAATATTATCATAAATCAAAGAAAAAAAACAAAAGAACAGAAAGCCTTTCTTCGTAAAAAAACCTAATCTCGTAAAGAGTGGCCTTTCGGGTAAATTCTTTGCAGGATTGACCATAGAACCTCAACTTAAGGCAAAGTGCGCTCATTCCATTAAAAAATGACTGTCATTAAATTTCTATGGATTTAGAAGTCAGTCTTTGTGACAAAATGAAGATTTTTTAACACATTTGAAATTATTGTTTTCTAGCAAATTAAAAAATACCAATATCTTTAGTAACAAAGATTACCAATAAAAATCGATCGAATGTGTAAGATGGAAAAAAAACAGAAAAAAAATCAAACTGTGAAAGACATTGCTGAAATTATGGTAGAAAACATGGAAGCTAACATGGCTGATCCGGATTTTTGTCTATCTTGTAGAATCATGTATGAAACTGGTTAATATAAACTGAAGTTAGTGTCGAAGAGTTGTATTATAATTTCGAATGATAAATTGAAGTATCGATTCAAAACCATCAGCATTTTCAGTAAGCCCATAATACGCAACGTGAGGAGTCTCCTCTAGAATCTCAGGTTCTTTAATGTTTAGTTGACTCGAATCATCTACTGCTAATAACTCTACAAAAGCGATGGGGATCGGAAAATCCTCATTTTCCTTTGTGAGTTTCTTGTAAAACGTTTTAGCGGCTTTAAAGGAATAATCATGATTTTTTGAAAATAAAATAATAGCTCCTTCTTTCTCTTGATAATATCTTTTGGCAAGCTTATCAATTAAGTATGGGCTTATAGGTTGCATCAGATTAATTTTAAAGATCTTTTGATCAGTTTCAAAAAGAATAGATACAAGATTTAAGGAAACGTCGGTTTCTTGGTTCTTAATCTTATCTGGATATTTTTGAAGAAAAGCTTGAATAATATGATCAACAGGTTTATCAAGAAAACTAAGAATGGCAATGTTAAATATCATACCTGGTGCAAGATTATTCGTTGGCACTTTTTTTCACACAGATTCCAGTCTAAATAACCACTTTGTCCCTTATCTTTTTAATCTAATCTAATTCAACCTTTATTGTTGGGAGTATTACATGTTAGAAGGTGTCTAGAGATGTGGTCGTACTTGGAGATATCGGGGTTGAGGAGGTAGTTGTAGGAGCTGGTGATGGAGGTTAATGCAATTTAAACTCTGAGAATGGCTTTTCTACTGGGAAAGGAAGGTTCTTGTTTGCTTATCACTGAAGTAGTTAATGGTAAACATACAATCCTTTTGGATCTTGAGTTTCCTTTAAAAGAATTTTCATTTTCTGAATCTAGTCTTTGTAAAAAATTTTTAACTATAAAGGGTAAAAACAAAAAACTATGTCATCCGAAGGCCTGTCAATAGAGAAAATCATTTATTATGTCCTTTATGGGATTCCGATAACAATGGGAGTTGTAAGCGTAATTATTGCTTTAATCCAACCTGACCAAGCAATAAACATGATCCTTCCACTAGGACTTGGAATGGCATGCTTAGGTATTGCAGGTTTAGACTTACTGGAAAAATAAATGAGGATATAATCTATTTCCTGTTATAAAAAGACTCTCTGTCATGCGTTATTGTACATCATCGTCTCTCAGTTGGAAAGAACATAAATCCCCCTTATTTTCCGAAGAGGAAGTAAACTTCCAAGTTGACGACATTACTCTAACGGGAACATTATCAATCCCCCAAAAAACTGGAAAATTTCAGGCGGTGATCTTACTCAGTGGTTATGGGCTATGTTTGCGTGATTATGAAGAACGGGGACTAAAAAAATTTCGTATCATCTCATCTTATCTCGCAAATCATGGAATTGCTGTTTTAAGGTACGATGATCGGGGTACGGGGAATTCTTCTCCTGTTGATTGGTCTCAATTTACCTTTTATGATCTTGCTGATGAGGCAATAGCTGCTGTGAAGTCTTTATAAAAGGATAAACGAATTCACTCAAATCAGATCATGAATTTACCACTGCAGAGTCAATGAAGAAGAAGGAATTTATTCCAGTACTTCTCCCCACTATTCTTGATTGGATTGAGAAAACTTCTGAGAAAAATTATCTTTAAACGGAAAACAAGCGAATTTGGTGAAAAATATGCGGTATATTGATATGCAGACTTGGTCTCGTCGTGACCATTTTAGAATGTTTAACTCTTTCAATCATCCCCACTTCAGCATGTCTGCAAATATCGACCTGACGGCATTCAATTCTGATGTAAAACAACGAGGTCTTTCCTTTACGTTAGCTATCGTTTACGTGATCTCCCGAGCTTCGAATGCGATTCCTGAGTTCCGTTATCGCATTCGGGTGGATCAGGTGGTTGAACATGAGATTGTTAACCCAAGTTTTACAATACTAGTGGATGACGATATCTTTAGCTTCTGTACGGTTGACTACACGGAGGAATTCCCAGTGTTTGCAGCAAGAGCTGCAGAACACATGGCTAAAGTGAAAAAGCATTTGGAGTTAGCTAATGATCCTGAAAGAGACGATTATTTGTTTATGAGCACAATCCCTTGGGTATCGTTCACAAGTTTTATACACCCAATGCAGTTCCATCCTACAGATTCAATACCACGGTTTGCTTGGGGAAAAATGTTTGAGGAAGGGGGATTACTGAAGTTACCCTTGAGTGTCCAAGGGCATCATGCGCTCATGGATGGTATCCATATGGGTCGATTCTATGAAAAAGTACAAGATTACTGTTCTCGACCTGAGGATGTCCTAGGTGAGGTTTGAAAGAACAGTTCTTTATCCACTATTTGATCTTAAGAAATTTCCCGTTCCTTATTTCTTTTACGGGAGTAGATTAAAACTATTAGTGGTAACAAGACAAAAATAAATGGGAAGATTGTGCTTTCTTGAATGATTGAGGTTGATGTTGTTATCTGAGTTACTGAGGTATCTACTGTGGTTTGCATTTGTGAACTAGTTGGTAGTTTAGTTATTGGCTCTGAAAAGAAATACTCCAACATATCATCCAAGATATGTCTCCAAGCACCAAAACTGTGACATTCAGGATTATAAATAGTTTCAGTATGCCATCCTTTGGCGGTACAGATTGAAACCATATTTTTTGTATCATCTACCATTGGAGTATTGAAGTTATTATTGTTTTCATAAGTACCAACTGAGAACCAAGTTTTCAAATCCAAAGATCCAGGAGCATGTGTATACTTAGTCATTATTTCGTATGAGTCTTCTCCTTTAGAATAACTGCCAGATTGAGATGCTAATAATTTAAATGTTTTTGGCCGTTCTAGAATCACATAAGCTGAAGCAAGAGCGCTTATTGAGAGTCCTAGATGTAATCGGGCATATGGTGAAGGAATTGTGGCATAATTTTCATCAATATAAGTCACTAAGCTATCTAGATAGGTCAAATATTCAGGATTACAATTGTACCAGTCAATACGAGAAAAAATATTGTTTGGATCATTAGGGTCAGCATCTTTATGGTCAATAAAGACTGCGATTAATGGTGTGATCCGTTGATCAGCTATCATATTATCTAGAATATCTATCGCTGACATTAAGGTGATATAATAAGACCCATCACCAGTGTACATCGTGGGGTAACTTCCATAAGGATCATAACCGGGGGGAAGGTAAACTTGGACATTTGGATTATGCCAAGGTGTTTGAAGAGTTGTAAGAGTTCCATGTGGAATATCTGGATGATGAATAATCTCAAGAGGTTGTTGAAAGAGAGGCATTGCTAATTCAGAGGCATTTTGACCGAAAGTATAAGGTGATTGACGATGATTTCGTGGATCTGTCAGCCACACATCTTCTCCATTTATTATAAAGAAATAATCGATACGAGTTGTTGGTTCAACCATGAAATTAAAAGATGTGTGAGGAAACTGTAAAACATTATTAGAAAGGGAATAATAGAAAAAAGAATAATTTGGGTCTAATTTGGTCATATTGATTGCATTGTAAGCAGAAAAATCCCCGACGATCGCACAGGATTCTATTAATGCTGTTGAGTTATAATAAATAAAAACAACATGAGAATCATTCTGAATTGCTGGGAACCCACCACCATCGGTTTCTTGCCAAGAAATGTAATTAGCTATTATTGTAGGTTTTTCTAATTCTGTTGAGTTGTTGTACTGTGTGAGGAAATCGTAGAAACCAGAGAATGTAATGTTTGAATTGATATCAGTACCTTTAAAATTGATGTTGGTAGATGAGAAACCATTATCAGTTGCTACTATTTGAAAATCTCTGCAATTAAAAATCGGAGTTATTAAATTTATATTTGAATAGATAAGACATAAGATTAGAACGATACTCAGAGATTTATCCATTTAGACTCATCCAAGCAATGAATATAACGCTTTAAGAGATTTACTAATTTTAATTAATCGTTTAGACTTGCTTCCGCAATAGTGATTATTATTCCCACTATCTATGCAACTTACTTCCGAACTAATCTAATGGCTTTCTTAGTTTACTTCTTATCCTTAAATATTTACCAAATTTTTGGTATTACTCGATAACGTACTTTTTGCATATACTCTTGGTAGCCCTTCAATTCTTTGATGAGTATCTTCTCTTCAAACAGAATTCTAGGGATAAAACAAACTAGAAATAATACCGCTGGGATTAACGCCACATACGAGCCCAGGGCAATGGGTAAGCTCAGTACAAACAAGACATTCCCGAGATACATCGGATGGCGGACAAAAGCATATGGACCTGTTGAAATTAGTGTTTGTTTTTCTTGGACTTCAATTACCCGTGATAAGTAAGTATTTTCTTTTAACACTAGCATAAACAGGATTAATGAGCAAATTAATGTTGAAAAACCGAGATATTTGAATAATGATGGTACAGGAGGAGAAGTCCATTGAAATTGACCAACATCAAGTCCAATGAGGATAAACATGATAATAAGAAATACTCCAGCAACTAGGAGGATGAGTGTATCCACACCGAAAACTGGTCTATAATGTTGTCTAGATTTGAGTACGGTTGGATTATCTTTGAAAATGAGGAAGTGAAGAGCGATTGCATAAGTTAGGAGAATAATGATAAACGCCCAGGCTTCAGGCCAATCGAAAGTGCCAGCTGGCAGAAATAATAGAACAGAGAAAAGTGTTAAACCAATGATTAACCTAAGTAACATTGATAGAATGAAATTACTGTTTCCCATCGCGGATAAATTTGTTTTCACTCTTTATAAAACGATGTGCAAATTTTGGATATAATTATCCTAAAAGAAGAACAACATTGAAAAAAGCTTTACACGTTTATTTAGGGAAGAGTAGCTAACAAAGTGATTTCCTAGGAAGATGATACTAATGGAAGAAATGATTTGGCACAAAAGCAAAAAATGGCCTAAGACTGTAAAGAAGACCCTAGAAGACAAGTACCCTAATGACCCCTTATTTAAGCTGCTTGATAGAACTGCAGCAAAAAGTGGATCTAATACTTATACTATCTTTGAAGGAATGCATTTAACTTTTTCGGAAGTTAAAGAAAAGGCAGATCGGATAGCTAACTATTTAGCTAATAAAGGAATTACAAAAGGGGATCGTATCGCAATCTTCCTACCGAATTTACCACACTATCCCATCATTTTCTTTGGTATTTTAAAAGCAGGGGCAGTAGCAGTGACCTGTAACCCGATGTACAAGGCTTCGGAGCTACATTTCCAATTAATGGATACGGGTGCCAAAATACTTTTTTGTATGGATGATGAGAACTTCACACCCATAGCATATGATGCAGTTAAAGATACTAAGATTGAAGAAGTTGTCGTTTGTAGTGTAAAGCAATATTTGCCTAAGAAGAAAACAATTCTAGGAGGAATATTCGGAAAAATCCCCAAAAGTCCCTATTATCGCGAAGACATCACAACATTTTTTGATGAGATTATTTCAACAAGTGACCCAATCCCTCCCAAAATCGAACTGGATCCTGACAAAGAATTAGCACTCATCCTCTACACTGGTGGTACAACTGGTACTCCTAAGGGAGCAATGCTTTCCCATCGTAATCTCTATTGTAATATTCTTCAGCATGATGAGTATGTCCAACTCTTTACTGAAGAGTTCATTGATGAACCTCTGCGTTATAGATACGGAGAAGAAGTTTTAATTGGTGCCCTTCCGTGGTATCATTCCTATGGGTTAACCCTTACGATGCTTGTCGCGGTTCATATCGCAAGTAAAGTAATCGTTATTCCTGATCCTCGGGCTGGTGATCCTCCTCTTACTGTTGTCCTCCAAGCAATTCACGAGTATAAGGGAACAGTTTTACACGCTGTCCCAACCATGTATGCAGCGATTGCAAATCATCCTGATGTGCATAAATATGATTTGAGTTCTTTAAACGCTTGTGGTTCTGGGGCTGCTCCCCTCCCACCTGAGCTGGCGAGGAAGTTTGAAGAAGTAACAGGTGCAATTGTTTTTGAAGGATATGGCCTGACAGAAACTTCTCCTCAAACCCATGCCAATCCTACTAATAAGGACACAAGAAAGTTTGGTACAGTGGGTTTACCGATTCCAGATACTTTTGTCAAAATTGTGGACTTAGATACTGGTACGAAAGAAATGCCAATTGGAAAAGATGGAGAAATCGCACTTGCAGGGCCACAAATCTTCAAAGGGTATTGGAATAGACCTGAGCAAACAGAGCAAGTTTTTCGTGAAATTGAAGGTAAAAATTTCTTCTTAACTGGTGATATTGGGCACTTGGACGAAGAAGGGTTTACTGTCATTACTGATCGGAAAAAGGATATGATTAATGTCTCTGGGCTTAAAGCGTACCCCCGTGAAATTGAAGATAAGCTTTATGAACACCCTAAGGTTCAACTTGCGGCTATTATTGGATTACCTCGTGAGGATGATCCAAGTAATGAGTATGTAAAGGCGTATATCGTCTTAAAAGAAGGAGTAACTGCAACTGAAGAAGAATTCATTGAGTGGTGTAGGGGTCGTATGGCGGGTTATAAACGACCTAAAGCTGTTGAATTCCGTGATGAGCTGCCACTGAGCCAAGTTGGTAAAATTTTGAGACGTGTTTTAAGAAAGGAGGAGTTAAACGAGTAAATCAGTGAGTAAGAGCACTTAAGGATTGTTTTCTCATGTGATCTACTGATTGTTTAACGAGTTCTTGTAATATTGTTGTGTTCCCTCTAACATCATTAAAATATCAAGGAAAGGATTCCCTCGGAGTAGACTTCGTGGAGTGTAAGAATTGTCAATTGAATTTCCTCTTCATTCGTTAATTATGATCCATCCAAGTGGACTTATAGTCTACAAGAAGTCTTTCATTCAAGAAACTGTAGATGAAAATCTCTTTTCAGGATTTATTGCTGCGATTCTTGCCTTTTCAAAAGAGTTAGGATCAGAATTGTCAACTATTGGATTACAAGACATGCTCTTCTATTTTAATCGTTTTAATTTCTTGATCTTTGTTTTAGGTTTAAAAAGTGATATAGATCAAGAGATAGTAGAGAATTTCTTCAATCATCTTAGTAATTCCCCCAATTTCATTCAACTTTCTCTAAATATGGAAACGCGTACAATTTTCCCCTTACAGGATGAAGAAACGGATGAAGTCGATCAACTGATGAATTCTATTCTTCTACGTTTTGGGGTACAGTTAGATGGGGTGGTTAGCTCTGCAGAAGAACTGACGTTCATTAAAGATATTATGGAGCAACTTCGAGATAAAAAGACGACTCCCAAAGCAGTCGCAGAGGGAATATTTGGTGAGGGATTAACTGCAAAGGATCCTGAATTCATCCAACAAAAGATTGACGTATTACGGACTTTTCTTGATTCAGGATATGTTCATCAATCGCTTAAAGAACCACTGATGAAATTGATTAAGTACCTCGAGCGAACGATGAAGAGTGCCAAAATCTTTGGGTTTTAAGAAGATGCCGAAGACATTGGAGACCATAGGACAGTAATGGTGATTATTACACCAAGCAGAGCTATCAAATGTATCAAGAAATGTAAGATTGGTTGTGCTATCACTGCACTGAATGGTGCAAAAGCAAATGAGATATCGAAGAAAAACACAACTAAATTGATCAGAATAAAGCCTACAGTTATTCCAATAATTTTCCTCTGAACTCTAGTATCTACAACCTCTCTTATGAGTAGAAACAAGAATACAACAATAATCCCTGAAAAGATCAGAATGGATCCAGTTATCCCAATCCAGCCAAATAGCTCACGAATTTTACCAGGTTCATGGTCTCCGTAACCATATCCTCCCGTCTCAACAAGGGTTACATAATCACCAAAGATCCCAAAAATTATCAGTAAAACTGTTAACGACCCCCAGATTAATAATTTTGTAGATGTAAAGAGAGTTTCTTTATAGTAGAGGTTTAAAGCGACCAACGATCCAAAACTCAATCCTAGAATCAATGTTACAATGGATAGTTCTCTAACAATATTTGCATTATTGATATCTTCCAACCCGAAAAGGAAGTATGTCATAATCCCGTCAAATACTTGATGTAAACCTATGCCTGTAAAAAAGCCTAAAAACATTTTATTCAAACGTGCACTTCTATCACGGGATAAAACAACTCCTCCGGCAACACAAAGTAATAATCCAGAAATAGAACTAAAAATAACATGTAGTAGGATGTTATATGATAATATTTGGTTCAATGCCATTATCTCATAACTCCCATTTTCGTTTGCTAGGACAAGTGAAAGCTTTGACCCAGTATATATTTTTTTAATCTCTTTGAATATCGTAGAAATAAAAAGGGAAGTAAAGGTGAACTACCTCGTTCTTGGACGATATTTCCTAAATAGAACAGTGACAACTGTAAGTATTAGAAGTGTGAAATTAAAACGAATCGCAGATGCTCGTTTCCTTGGAGTTGGAGAAATATAGGTAGGTATGGTTAATTTGAAGAACTTACCTTACGCGTAAACCATCCTAATAATCGGTACTCTTATTATTCAGAACCGAGGAATAATCTATTGAAAGAGATGTATATCTCTTTATTTAGTCGACTCTTTCAATTTTAAAGATAACAGGACGAAACCAATCAGTACAACCCACAATATTGGCATGTTCATCCTTCATATGAGGAATCGTCCCTCCATAAACGAGTGTGAGGAGATCATGGCGTATATCACCCCAGGCCCATTCACAGAACCCCTCTGGAGGTTTATACCTATTTTTTTTGGTAACCATGAACTCTTGACCGTCTTTAAAACGTTCACACGCCTTTTCTTCTTGATATTCATCTTTGAGATAGTCACGAATAATATCTTCATTTATCGTTCTTTTTATTACAGTTATTTTACAATCATACATGTCTATTTCACCAAAATATCTATGATGCCCTTCTAATTGAGTTTGAATTAATCAATCCCTCTTAGTTCACACCCAATGATACAATTAGAGGAATTTTTTCCTACTAATCTGAAAAACAATTTAAAAGCTGGTTAAGGAATAATTTTCTGTCTTCTAAAGCCAAAAACCATTCAAGCAACCTTACTGCCTCGAAAAATGCGTTATGCTGTTCAAATTCAAAATTTGCTGTCACATCAGTCGGAGGATTAGTAATCACTTGTATATATTCTTTTGTAAACAGGTTTGCCTTGAATTTTTCCATATTAGTTATTAGGTCTCGGAATTTTAGATGATCGTAATCCTTTTTGGCATTTGCGTGGACTAACAGTGAGCCAACCAATTCGATAATTTTATTCCAGTTTTTTGACTTGAAATCCTTTATTGCCTTTTCTTTAGAGACATAAAGGGCTTTTCTAACATATAGTATCTCTGTAAGAGCTTTTCCTTCCCGTATCCGACGGCCTGCCTCAACAATGAGTCCTCCATCCTTCATAATCTGTAAATAATTATAGATCGTACTCTTTTTCTTTCTACGCGGAATATTAGTAATTTTCTTTCCAACTTTTTTATCTTCCTCTATCCTTGTCAAAACTGCGTTATGATGTTCCTTGTGGATCTCATTAAGTGTCATTGGTTTTCTCAATAATAACAGAATAGCCCTATGATTATAATTCCAGACGAGCGTTTCCCATGTTACTTCATCAAGAGTTTGTACCAATATTGGAGTGTATTCAACATAATCAGAATAAGAAAAATCTGAAGATGATGAATTTTGATTTTCATTGATGGAATTACGAGTATCCCCAGATGAGTTTGTATCAAGATAGCATGCTGTTAATTTCTCAAGAATACAATTTAGGTCCTTTTTTTGCATAATCCAATGAATAAGGGAAAATAGTTCCAAGGATTGAGCTGTTATATATGGATCTGAAGTGTTAATTATCTTGATGAGCTCTTTTTTATCCTCGTCTGACTTTGAGTTTTTTACTAACTCATTAAGCGCATTTCTTAGACCTTGATATCGTTCTGTCTCAAATCGATAAAAAATATCTTCTAATAGTTGGACTGAAGGTCTTTTATGGTGGAAATGTCTATCCAAAATGGTTCCAATGCATAGGGCTAATTTCTCCCTATTATCATCTGAGGACCATATTTTGATTTCCGGACGTTCAGGGATAATTATTTCTGCTGATAGATCATAAAGAACTTTTGAGGATGTGTGAGGAGATTGAAAAAGCCGACCAGCTTTGATGATAATTTTCTCATCTAGTAAGTCATTTAAGTATCGATAAATTGAACTGATAGATTTTTGGATTCTTTCATTTTTATTGTAATCACTGTGGATTTCATCAATTATTAATGGTCCGTTTGACAAACTCTCAATGATAGGTCGGTTATCGGGATTGTGAACATACTTATACCAAATATCTCTGTCAATCCCTATGATAGCTTGTCGTTTTTTATTGATAAGTGTCTTAACCATGATTTTACCACAAAAATTGAATCTCGAGACTTATCTTCTAGAATTCAATAATAAAATTTCTGTATAGTTTGAAACTATTTTTAACCAATATCATAAGTCTTAAAAAAAGCTGAGGAATGTTTGATATATTATAAAATATGTTTGAAAAAAAATGAGAAATGACTATAGTAATTAGATTTCAAGAAACAAAGGAATTAATAATGGTTTAGATTCCGAAAACAAATTTTCAAACGAATTCCATTTCTTTAGGTGTTGAGAGAATGGTGATTTACCGCTATTTAAGTATTGAGAGCTTACCTGAACAAACACGATCACTTACTATGAAATTCTTAATAATCCAGTTGTTGAACTCGTTTTTATTTAGTTTATCTAGCACCTTCTATATCCTTAATGCAATTGATAAAATTGGATTCACACAAGCCGCAATTATCACTTCAGTAATGTTATTGATTCAGCTTATGTGTGATTTCCCTTCTGGATCATTAGGCGACTACATTGGTCAGAAGTGGGTGATGACACTAGCTTATACATGCTATGGTGTAGCGTTTTTTTTACTATCAATTGCTGGAACATTTCCAATTTTTATATTGATAGCGATATTCAACGGATTAGGAAATGCTCAATCTTCGGGGACAATTGAAGCATGGTTCGATTCAAATTATAAAAGAACATCAAAAAATGAGGACATTGATAGGAAGGTCTATGGTATTGCCAAAGACCGGGTGGCTCTTGCTACAAATATTTCCTTAGCAGTTTCATTCATGATAGGAGGAATTCTTGCAACAGTTTTTTCACGTCAGCTGGTTTTTTTTCTGCAGTTTTCCTTGACTACTTTTCTGATTGTATATACTTCAAAGATTCTTGCTGATACTGATCCTAAAGGCAAAATCTCTGAAGAGGAAAAACCATCCTATTTTCAATATCTAAAAGGGGGTGTCAAGTTCATGTTGTTAAGTAAGACTACGTTTCTCTTCATAATTGGTCTAGCAATTTATCAGGTTACTTGGTTGATTTGGGGTAGTTTAATTCTCTTTCCTCTTTATTTTGGCTATACTGGCTCTGATTTCGGAACTAGCATTATTAGAACAATTATCTTCCTCTTAGAAATCCCTGCGAGATTATATGTTGCTAAATGGAGTATTCGTTTTAAAAATGACCAATTTCCCATCTTCCTATTTCTGCATCTGTCTATCTTCTTCCCTGCTTACCTCATATTGTTTTCTCTTTTACCTCCCCAAAATCGCTTCAATTTGATTGGATTTATAGCAACTATAGTCATAATGAATATATCCAACAGTTTCGTTATAAGAATAGCTTACATTCTGCGAGACCGAATAACTATCGATCTGGTTCCTTCTGAGGTTAGAAATTCAGTCTATTCCTTAATTCCCACATTAATCTCGGTTTTTGGTATTCCACTACTAGTTATTGCTGGTCAATTGGTAGAAAATTCAGGATTGATTGCTGGAGTTGCATTTGCTTTTGGGATTTGTATCACTGGTTCGTCTATTCTATTTATTTCTTTGAAATTAAGGCCTGTTGTTAAAATGGCTGAAAATACCCAATTTTCAAGTTCAGAAACCGTTATAGGGGGATGAACTTATCTTAAAAATGCCACAACAGATCTTCTGAACTCTCTTGACGCTGTTCTGGAAATTTATCCTGAAACTAGTAACAATCAGCTCATTCTTAAGCGTTGTAGATGTGGTGAATCGACTCTTTCTCAAGTTCTTGATAGACAGGACTGTTTAGAACTCCCTCCTGTGAAATATTTTCATGGTCGGTTAATTATGAATTTATTAGTTACATCAGAGAGTACAAATCGAATTGTCAAGGACATTAGAAGCGAAATTCGGGATGTAAAAATTAAAGTGCTTAAATTGGCGCCCATTAAAAAATTAGACACCCCATATCCCCTCTATCTTCCATTAGATAAATTAAAGCAAAATATTACGAAAAGACAGATGGAAGCATTAACAGTGGCTTTAAATAATGGTTATTATGAAATTCCCCGTCAAGTATTCTTAAGAACATTAGCGGAAGAGATGAATATTAAAAGGAAAACATACGAGGATCATTTACGAAAAGCTGAGAAGAGTATTATGGACTTTATTATTCCAGTTTTAATGCTTTCATAGATATGAATTATTCCTTTTGAATAGGTAATAGGATTTCTTGCAGGTATCTAAGGGATTTTAATAATCAACCTTCATTGATTTTCACCATATATGAGATGATGCTTTAATGGTTGTAGAGGAAAATAAAGAAGATCCTGATGTAAAGAGAGCTCGACTCCCTACCCTCCTCTTTGCTATTGGGATTTCGTGCTTAGTTATAGGAGTAATTTTGCTATTTGGCACCTTATTCATAGAGAGTGGTTCTTTAGAATTTTACTTGACTACTCTGGTCAGTGCTATTTTTGGTGGATTAGCATTTTTCTTTGGAGGCCATGGGTATCATCTTCTCCCCACAGAAGAAAGAGATCGGCCTACGTATTTCGGTAGCCCTGTATTATTTCAAGTTGTAATAGTCCTTGACCACATTCTATTCTTTCTAATCGCCTATAATGGCTTAATTATTGTTAATGGACTCAATCTTGATTATGATTTCTTTGTCGTAATGACCATCCTTTTTCTCCCCTATGTTATTAGTAGAACTACCTCTGAGTGGTCACAGTTACGACGTTGGATTTGGAAAACATGTAAATGGGAACCTTAACATTGGATTCCTTATTGGGATGTAATATCATTGGTCATAGAGTTAGAAAATGAACAAGAAAATACTGAAGTGAAGAGAACTCGATTTCAAACCCTTCTCATCGCTTCTGGATTATTGTGTCTTATAGTAGGAGTAATATTGTTACTTAGTACCTCATTAGTAGAGACCAATTCTTTTGAATTCTTCTTTACGACTCTAATTAGTGGAATATTGTTCGGATTGGCAATGTTTCTTGAAGGTCATGGGTATTTTCTTCTCCCCACAGAATATCAAGGTCATCCTGCTTATCTTGGCAGTCCTACACTATATCAAATTATAAGATTGATTTTCTATATTCCCTATATCTTATTGTGCTATAATGGATATGTATTTGTTGGTGAAATTAATATTGATCTCATTGTTGTTCTTACCCTTTTCTATTTCCCTTTTATTATTACTAGAGTTAGTTTTCGGTGGGTACGATTACGAAAATGGTTAAGAAGCCTTGATTCAGCCTGAATCCAACTTAAAAACTATTTCTACATGTCAGTTCTTCCTTCGTCTACAAGCATATTTTGTAAGACCGAAGAAAGATTGGAGGCATATTCAACCATAGATTTCCTTCCCTCCATGCTTAAATACAGGACTGTTGTGGGCTTAAGGTCAATAAACTTCTTTTTAACCTCAATATATCCTTTGTTTTGAAGTTTCTTAATGTGAGATGACAGATTCCCACTTGTTAATCCTAGTGCCTTTTGTATAATTGTGAAAGGGGCTCTACCCCGTGGTAAGAGAAACATAAGAATAGAAAGCCGTGTGGGATTGTGGAGATCTACATCTAAGTCCAACACGGTTTGAATATCATCCTTCTGGGGATCTGCAGCATTCAACAGGATCATGAAGTTTAGAAAACTTTTATTTTTATGTTTTTGGACGCTAAAGGCAAATCCCTACAATCCACCATCCAAGAAGTTAGGATAACTAGTTAATAGATGATAGTTTATTCAGGAATATCTATCTTCTCAATATAAATGTCAACTTGCCTTCGATTCCAAAAAGCAACAAGACTAAAGCTAGTCCCAAAAGTAAAACCGAATATTATGCCTCCATAGACAAAAGATGTAGGATCAATAAGAGTCCCGAGTAGCATGACTATTGCTGCAGTAAATGATACGATTGGAGTCACGAGATAAGTCATTTTAGACAAAATTTCCTCATTTTTCAAGTAGTATTTCTTATCTACCACTAAGGCTGTAAATCCACTGATAAGGGCGACTGTTGGGAAAGTAAGATAGTGTAATTCAGTGAAGTTGAAAAAACCTATGGCTGCTCCCATTATTATGAAACTACCAATTAAGAAAAGGTTATTACCTTCATCTTCCTTTTCCTGAGTTTTTCGACTATAAATGTTAATGAGATGACGATCAGAAAAGCCTTGGATTATCAGCCCTGAAACCATCGCTAGTAACCATGGAGTGATGCTTGCTAGTCCAAAGAATCGTAAGCTTGAAAACACACCATCTAAAATCCCTGCACCTATCAAAAGGAGTCCCCAGATTAGACGTTCCATACTATCCTTTTGAATCATAAATGTTTTTTCAAAAGATTTTACACGATTCATATAATAGAGTAACTGTTTGATTTCTGCAGAGGAAATTGTACTATCTTCCATAGTTAGACACATTCTCTATTTACTTATATAAGGACAATAAACTTTGAACCACAAAGTGGCTTGAAATTCAAACTTCTTGGCGTAACGGCTAGAATATCCATCTTTTAAGGAGGGAGAAATTAGTACTAATCAGATTAAACAACTAAAAAAAACGAAATGAAAAATGGAAATGAAATACATGTCAGTAATTATTGAAACAAACGGGCTTAGTAAAACCTTCAACGGTGTCCAAGCCCTGAAACCATTAGATCTTAAGGTACGAAAAAACTCAATTTTTGGATTTCTTGGTCCAAACGGTGCGGGTAAAACCACTACGATGAAATTATTGCTTGGACTTATCAGACCTACAAATGGTAGTGGTACTATCTTTGGTCATGATATTGTACAAGATAATATCAACATTCGAGCTCGTATTGGTTACTTACCACAAGATCTCGACATTAAAACACTCGAACATTTGACTGCACGCGAGTTGCTACGCTTTGCTGCTTATTTCTACTTTAAAGGGCCCAAACAACTAATTGAAGATCGAGTTCAAGAAATGCTTGACCTGGTAAGTCTATCGGAGAAAGCTGATAGACCAATTGCTGGTTTTTCTGGTGGAGAAGTCCAACGATTGGGGATTGCTCAAGCTCAGATTAATTATCCTGATTTGCTAATCTTAGACGAACCAGCTGCTTCACTTGATCCTATTGGTCGTCGTGATGTACTTGAAGTAATGGAACGACTCCGAAAATATACCACCATTTTCTATAGCACTCACATTCTCGACGATGTGCAGAAAGTTAGTGATAGTGTTGCTATTCTTAATAAAGGGGAATTAGTTGCCCAAGGATCTATTGAAGAGCTTTTAGCTGGAAGTGAAGGGTTAATCTACAATATTAAGATCAAAGGTGACACTACTAATGCTTATGACTACATTTCTGGAAAAACTTGGATCACAGACATCAATATTCTTGAGAAGAATGGCTTTACAACTTGGCAAGTTGGAGTGAATGATTCAACTCTTGCTGAACAACACTTACTCAGATTACTGCTTAAGGATGAACAATTAAGAGTCATTGAATTTCAACAGAAGAGCTTCGAGTTAGAAGATGTTTTTCTAAATTTAGTGGAAGGTTAAACAAATGGTATTAAACTCAGAATTTAATTTAAGAAATGTTCAAGGTTGGAGAACTGGATTAAGCAACCTATTGTCAGCTGAATTTGGTCGGTGGGGGACAAAAGATTGGTACATTATGATGGCCATTTGGGTGGCTATTATTAATGGTTCGTTGTTAGGGGTGCTATCTGGAACTGATGACGTAGCATCAGCCCTCATGATATTAGGATTACTAGCTGGAATGTTCCCAGTAATCAATGTCGTCATAGTTTTACAGGATGTTATTATTGGAGAAAAAGAAACTGGAACCGCCGCATGGATCCTTTCCAAACCTGTTTCTCGTCCTGCATACATTCTATCAAAATTAATAGGCAATGTTGTAGGTATCGCTGTAAGTCTAGCTATAGTTCCAGGAATTGTAGTATATGGAACAATTTATGCATTAAGAGGAGTACTTTTACCCCCTGGCCCTTTCTTTGCGGCTATCGCACTTCTTGCTCTCAACTTAATCTTCTTTCTGACTTTAACATTGATGCTAGGAACTCTCTTTGATTCTAGAGGAGGAGTCATTGGAATTCCAATGTTACTTGGTCCTGGATACTCATTATTTTATAGTCTGCCTCTTATTTCAGAGTTTCATCCAATGTCTATGTTCTTTCCTTCAGGAAATGCAGATGTTTCTTTCTTTGGTGCTGTTGCGCTAGGAGAGCCAGTAGGATCTTTGATTCCGTTCTTTATCACAATTCTAGGTAGTATCTTATTCACAGCAATAGCTTTATGGCGTTTTAATCGTGAAGAGTTGTAGTTCGACTAACCTCTTTTCCCCCTTTCCTTTTTCACTGGAAGAATGGTGAAGTAAATGGAACAATCAATCAAAACATTACGAACGAATCAAAAGAGAAAAGTTATCATTTTTTTCTGGGTGATAAGTTTTTCTTCTTTAATAATCGGGATTTCTTTTAATCTTTTTAAGACTGGATTTATTTTCTCCGTATTGTGTTGGGTAATAACTGGTGTCATTGAATCATCCTACAAACAAGAAGAGTCAGATAATACCTCATTATTTTTTTCCCCACACAATTTCGTAATTATTGGATCTGTGGGAATTGGATTAATCAGTCTTTTGACGATTCTTATCTTTTTTACTAGCTAAGCAGCAAGGCTATAGTTAAATAACGGCATAAAGTTGAAGTAACACTATTAAAACTATTTCTAATCTAATAGAATCACCAATTCGCCTATTTATGGTGGGTTCAATCAAAAATCAGTGACCCCCTCTTGATGGTCAAGATTAACCAACAAAAGAAGAGTGAGGGAAAAGAGAGACATACTATTAAAAATAAAGAAAACACATCTTTCTGTGTATGTGATGATCATCTAGGTGTTAGATCAATAAGTAGTAATTTACTCCAATATGACGGCATCTATACACTCAATCACGTTCCATGAAAAAGATTTTAAAGATATCAGTGATTCTAATGTAGGATTATTCTAATTGTGGATCTTTTTTTTGGCCATTACCACTACAGGAATACTTAATTGACGAAATTTTCAAATTAATCCAAACCACTCTCTTAGTAGAGAGTCCTGAAATTCCTAATAAGTGATTTTATGACTCAGAAGTCTATATATCGCTCTCCTGAAGGTAAAACCTATTTATTAAAGATCTATGACAGGCACATGAGGGCTTTAAACACTGAATTTGAAGATATTTATGTTCAAACCCGATTTGGGAGGACACATATTGTTAATCTCGGTAATAAAGACGCCACTCCGTTAATGTGTTTACATGGAGGAAATTCTTTTACTCCTGATATGTTGAAGAGTGATTTACCCCTCTTAGAAAGATTTAATGCGTTTATTGTAGACACTATTGGCCATCCAGGAAAGAGTGATGAAACTCAACTTTCTTCTGATGATTTGAGTTATGGTTATTGGTTACTAGATGTGATTGATGCATTACAGTTTGAAACAATCAATATTTATTCTGGCTCCTTTGGAGCGGGTATCGCTATTCGTTTAGCAACTGTAGCTCCAAAAAGAGTAAATAAACTGTCATTATTTATTCCCTCTGGAATTGCTAACGGATCACTTAAAGACAAACTAAAATTGATGCTTCCTTATCTCAAATACAGGCTACGACCAACAGATCAGAATATGATGAAATTATCTAGCACTTTGATGACGAGATTTGATGAAGAAAGATTAGAAATGCTTCAAGCAATCTTCAAACATGTGAAAATCAACCCAAAAATGCCTCGTCCTGCTAATGACGGTGAATTAGATGATTTAAAGGCTCCTACTATAATTGTAGCAGCAGCCAAAGACATTCTATTTCCTGCTTCGCGAGTAATTCCTCGCGCAAAAGAAATATTCCCCAATTTAATCTATACTGAGACAATTGATAGTTTACACGAACCAACAGAGGAAATCTATCATCATATCCACAAGGTAGCAAGGGATTTTTTCTTTCAGTAATAAGACTCAAACCCTGTGAGGAAGTGAGAAAGAATATTGATTATTTATATCTGAAGAAAATACACACCCCACCGAGTACAGCCGAATAGTTATGATAGCTAACTTTATAAGAAGAAAAAGAATCTATAACAATTAATTAACGAAATTGTGCGATAATTATGAATCTTTCAGAGAATCAGCAGGAATGGATTTATAAGAGAATCGGGGTTTTTTTTATTTTATTGGGGATAGGATGGCTAATTTTCTTCTGGGATTCACCTATCTCATTAAAAATAGGAATAACAACTATATATGTAAATATTATGCCTTTAGGCCCCTTATTTTCTTTACTTGGGTATTTATTGGCCAGTGGAAATCTCAAACGAGATCTATCAAAATTAACATAATTCAATAGATAAACAACTTGAAAAATGAGTCATTCATCTATAATCTATCTATCTAACATTTACTTGGGATGAAATATCATTCAAACATTTCCTATTTAAACATTCAAGACCATAGAATTGAACCTATCACCTTTTTTTTTTTCACACACAAAAAAAATGA
The DNA here is from genome assembly GCA_020353515.1 of Candidatus Heimdallarchaeota archaeon. Taxonomy (GTDB): domain Archaea; phylum Asgardarchaeota; class Heimdallarchaeia; order Hodarchaeales; family Hodarchaeaceae; genus Hodarchaeum. The sequence continues at coordinate 2,544,604 of CP070695.1, read as the reverse complement.
GTTCTCATCTTCGAATTTCAAAATCTTTGTACTTTTCGGAACAAAGTCTCTTCCGGATTTATTAAGATGGGAATTTTGAGTAAGATTGACTATCATACTCAAAGAAGTGTAAAAAATGATGGATCTAGCTATTGAAACAAGCAATTTAACTAAAATCTATGGTGATAACGTTGTTGTAGATCATCTGGAAATTACTGTTAATAAAGGCGAACTAGTGAGTATTTTAGGTCCGAATGGTGCGGGAAAAACAACACTCATTAAGATCTTAACTACTATTCTTAAACCTGATGAAGGGGTAGCCTTAATTAATGGAAAAGATGTTCTCAAAGATTTAACAATTAAATCGATAATTGGTACAGTTCCTCAAGATTATGTATATTATGAGGAACTGACCGCCAAAGAAAACCTAGTTTTTTTTGGTATGATGCATGGTTTTTCCAAGAAGGAGTTAAACTTAAAGGCAGACCAAATCCTAGAGAAGCTAGGTTTGGGCAATCGAAAGGATAAAACAAAAAATTTTTCAGGTGGGATGAAACGTCGTCTTAACATTGCGATTGCCTTTGTTATGCAGCCCGATATATTATTCCTTGATGAACCTACAGCAGGATTAGATCCCCAGGCTAAACATGTTGTCTGGGATTATATTAAAGAGCTGAAAAAAGACGGTAAAACGATTATTTTAACCACTCATGATATGAATGAAGCTGAGATGCTTAGTGATCGTGTATTGATAATTGATAATGGGAAGATCATTGCTAAAGGTGCCCCAAAATCATTGAAAGAGAAATATAGTGATGAAAACATTCTAGAAGTCGTTTTTGTGCATGAAGAAAAAGCTCATGAATTCAAAAAATCAGTTGAGCTTCTAGATTTTCTAAAACAAGTATTCATTGAAGGTGAGAAAAAAGTGAACATATATTTTAATGGGGGAATTATTAATTTCATCAAAATCTTACAAGAAGAAGTGATTAATGATGTTACTGAACTTGAAAGTATAAGCTTACGACAGACTACTTTGGAAGATGTATTCTTACATTTGACTGGTCGGAGGTTAAGAGAATGAGTTTCTTACAACAGGATTTCCCGATTATTAACGCAATCGCTGCAAAAAATCTGAAAATCAAACTGAGGAATCGTCAAACGTATCTTTATTCGTTTGGTTTTCCATTACTGTTTACTATCCTGTTTTATTTTATATTTAAGCCAATGACAGTGTCAATTAGTGGAATAACCGTTTTTGATATGGCTGTCTCTGGCATGTTGATATATACCGCCTCTTTTGGGACAATAAATGCAGCAACTTCGCTCACTATTGAGAAAGAACGTTTAACGTTAACCAGGCTTGATACAACCCCAGTTGGACGAGCTAAGATATTCATTGGAACATTAGTAAGTGAATCCGTTTTCCTTATTATACAACTTGTTTTGATGTTTACAATTAGTTATGGCTTACTTGGAGCTCAGTGGTACAAAAATAACCTCAATCTTCTTTTCTTGGGTTTTCTGATTATCTTTATTTTTGGTCTCTCAACCTTGGGAATTGGAATCATTATTTCAGCTTATGCTAAAACAGCAAATGCGGCTGTTGGTTTCTCCATGATGTATGTTATGCCTATTATTTTTCTCAGTGGGTCTATGATCCCCTTTGAAAGTCCCATTGTGTATCTCTGTCCTCCGTTCTGGGTAAATCAATTATATCAACAGGTAATAATACTAGGCGATGATTTATGGAGTGATACTTTGAGACTAAATTCTCAAAATATATTTCAAGCAGAATTTAGTATTCTTCCTCTTTGGGGATCGTTAGTCATCATTCTCTTCATCTTATTAGGAACTATTTTCATTGGTATCAAATTATTCCAGAAAAAAACATTGTAATCTATTACCCCTCCCTTCTTTTTAGAAATCTTTTAAGACTCATTTGTTTTACTGAATTGAATTAATCAGGAGCAATTAGATGTGGAAGAAAAGGATATTGTCAATTTTACACAATTGATGCAGGTATCTGCTGATTTATCAGTCTATCGTCAAACTCTTGCTTATGCCTTAGGTAATTTAGTCATCATGACGATCATCAGTAGCAGTTTAATTATTGTACAGTCATTTTTTGAGCCATACTGGATAGTATTTTTAATATTTTGGGTGATTGTCTCAATTGGTGCGGTATTTCTTCATCTTTTCGTATATAGACATGTACTAAGGAGAATCAGGATGGGCCTCTGGGTGATAGCTTATCCTGCGATAATTATCTTCGGGTATGTTATCAATTTTCTCTTAGGTAATCCCATTTCAACATATTTTCTATGGTTTCCCCTTCTTGGTTTTGGGAGTTTAGCTATTGGTATAACTTCAGAACAAAAACACTTCTCGAATGATATGCTTTTTGCTAGGCCTATCTTGTTACTTGGATTGGCCTTAGTATTTTTTTCCCCAATTGTACTTTTAGTTCTCCTCTTGCAACCAGGTGAACCAAACATATTCATAACTCCAGGAATAGCATTAATCTTAGCTTCTCTGAGCACCTCATATTCAATGTATCAAGCTGAGAAGAAGGTTGTTACTAAGTGACTGATTGGGTCAATAATTTTCGGGAAATTGATCCTGTACTATTTAATGCCAAACGTTTGTTAATTATCAGTCTACTTGTTGCACTTGGCCCGTTGACTCAAGGAGATCTCCAAAAAAAATGTCAACTAACATGGGGAGCGCTTACAGCTCACATAAAACAGTTACAGAAAGCTCAATACATAGAACAAAGACATGTTATAACCCTTAAAGGCCCACGGGCGCTTGTTGATATCACACAAAATGGAATTCAAGTTTATCATAATACACTGGTTCAATTAAAGGCCTTTGTTGATAAATTAGAAAAAGATAAAGAATTGTGAGTGTTAGATCTAAAGTGATTTTCTTTTCTTCCGTATGATTAGGATTGGAAAGAGAAGGATTGGGAAAATCCAGGTAAGACCGATGGATGTGGTTGGGGTGGTTGATGTAGTTGAGGTACTTGAGGTGGTCGAGCTTACAAGAGTGGACGATGATTCATCGAAGCTAGTTTTAATTGTGAAATAGACCTCTGTACTACCCATATTACCCATAGTATCATTACCATAAATTTTGATTAAATGACTTCCGTCTGCAAGGAAGGTGAATGATTTTATTAATAGGGGAACTGTGACATTTGGACCATTATTGAGAGAATACACCACCCATGGAAGAGATTCATTTGAACTAATTGACAAAGTGATCCTTGAAATATTATAAGTCTTGTTTTCTGGGTAGACTATCGTAATTGCTGGTTTTCCTCTATCGTCTGGTAGGATGAAATTTTTCATTAGAGCATAAATCTGGGTGTTGTCAATGGTGGTGTTAGATATTGCTGTTAAACTTTCTCCCCATGCAAATATCGGCACATTCGCGAGACTGTGACCTCCTGTACTCCATGAAAGGGAGATCTCTCTCGTACGGTTAATTCGGAGTTCATCGTTATATTCTTCTAAATTATTTTCTGCTGGAAGCGGAGTGGTTAACGACTCGGATGTAAGAGTTAACCCACCTGTTTCGTGATCCGCTGTTACAATTAAAATTGCATTATCATGAGTGTTAACGAACTCAATTGCTGTTCTTACAGCCTTGTCAAATTCTATGGTTTCAAGAGCCGTGTTTACACCATTATTCGCATGATTCGCCCAATCGATTTGACCTCCTTCTACCATGAGAAAAAAACCATCCTCATCTTGGGATAATAGCTCCAAGGATTTATTTGTCATTTCGGACAACGAAGGAATGGTGTTATTATCGCGATATTGTTCATAAGGTAATGCATCGTCGGTAAAAAGCCCAAAAACCTTATCTCCAGTTACAGAATGAAGTTCAGATCGATTATTGACAATTGTGTAACCTTTAGCTTGTAACTCTTGTTGGTAAGTGATAAATATGTTTCTCCCACCTCCCATAACAACATTTACTCCACTTGTTACAAGTTGGTGGGCAATAGTTATTTCATCATTTCGACTAAGAACATGAGAATAAAAGGATGCAGGGGTTGCATGTGTGACCTCAGTAGTAGTAACAACGCCAGTTGATTTGTTTAATTGTTGAGATAATTCCAAAATAGATGGTAATTCAACATTAGTAAGAGTAAAGGATAATATTCCATTATATGTTTTGTAACCAGTTGCCATTGCCGTTCCACTTGCTGCACTATCAGTGATCGTATTCTCTATGTTACGAGTTTGGACTTCACCTTGTATGGGAAGCTCTTGCATACTTAATGTCCCATTAACACCCTTTTCAACCCATTGAGCCAGCTTAACGTGCTCAAATCCCATTCCATCTCCAATCATCAGAATAACTGATAAATTATTATGATTAGAAGTGATAGATTCAGTATTTATTCCAAAACTTTGATCTAGAAAGATAGATCCTTGATTGGGAAGAATAAGGGAAATAGCTAGAAACATCCACATTGTAAGTCCTGAACGATGTGAGGTAATTTTTCTCAGTACTACCAGTCTGGGGAATGTCATTAAACGCATTATAGACACACTCATTAATAATCGATAGTATTTCAAGAAATAAAACACTGTTGGAATTATTTGTTCTATTTGAAAATTAAGATTCGATTATGAGTGTAGTCATATTAGGCTTACTATATCAGTAAAAATGTTCTTTTGATATTTTAGATTGTATTATCTCCAAAACAGTTGTTTCATAGTTTCCTATCAAAAGAAGTGCTTGGAACATACCCAAGACTAGATGACCAAAGACATCAACCCATGGGAGGAACGGGGCAATAATTAAAACCCATAGGATTGCTAATGATAACCCAATTTTAACAAAGAATTCTTTACTAAGAATAAGGATCCCTACTATGAATTCAAAGACAATAACCAGTAAAATAATCAGTATCTCATTTGGGATGACGATTTGTTCGAGAAATTCTTTATAAAATGAGAAGTGAACATTTTCTAGGCATACACTCCACAAATAATGGGTATTATGTATCGTGTGGACCAGATTGACCACCCCTGCAATTAAATAAAATAATCCTAAACCTATTCGACTTACATTAAATTTTTCCATCTATGTCTCACCTTGTTAATACTACTTTTGAGGTATTCAGCTTCCAACTAGTCTGAATTCCAGTTAGTAGATAAGCTAAACAATTATTTATAATTACCGTTTACGCTGTATACGGATTCAAACAAATATTTATAAATATCTGACCTTAATTTATTCACTGATCTATTAAAAATCAAATTGTTAATTTTTACTAACCTCTTCCTAGGTTTTCATCGTTTTCAATAGTTTTCTGTGTATACATAAGTGTGTAAAATTTTGTTGGAGTTGTGGAATTAATGGATTCAATCCTCTAGCTGATTCTATTGATCTTATTGAGTAATATAATCTATTTTTTCGGATAATTTATTCAGGGTTTTTTAAGAATGAAAAGTCAGAATTATTACCTGTCTTAAGGATACGGTTGATGTAGATCATATAAAAACGTGTTCGATCATGACGTTGAAAGAGGAAACCGTAGTGTCTCTTGAAAGAAGAAAACAAGTGCGAAAAATACTTGAATTTTTAAAGTATGATGGCCAGTTAGTATTAGAACCCCAATGGTATTCTAGGACTAGTGAGGAGGAAAGTAATCAATCAAATGATTAAATTCGCTTATTCGTATTGTCTGGCGATTATTCTATCTTGGAGCCATAACTGATAATCGACACTGTAGGAAATTACAGATTTCATACACCTGACTTAATAAGTGAAGAAGTATAGACAAGAATAATCAATAAAGAAGCGAGCTGGTGAAAATGGAACCAATTGGCTATGAACCCGAATACCAGGAAATCATGAAAGTTCTAGAAGAACATGGGGGGAACTAGATTATAAAACTTTGAATGAAACTCTTGCAGATAAATTTGAAGGCATTCGTTTACGTCTTAAAACCATGAAAGAAAAAGGATTAGTCGATTTTGAAGGATTCGTTCCCTCATTCAGTTCCATTATTCGATTGAAGAAAGAATAAAACCTTTTCAATATCATGTGTGAACTATCATTAATATTCCCATTTTTCCCTTGGTATCATCTCTTTGAAGATTATATCATTTTCTTCACATGTTTTTCTCAAAAGTGAGATATCACTTCTTCTTTTATAAAATAAAATATGCCAGCGATAGTGGCACGGAATCACAACTTTAGGTTTAACTACTTTCACAAACTCTGATGCTTCTATTGGATCCATCGTCATCTGACCTCCAGTAGGAATCATCAATATATCAGGATGTTTCGGGGGGGGATTATCTTTCCATTCTGGGAGGAAGATTGTATCCCCTAAGTTCATAAGTGATTTTTCTGTTAGAAAGATGCTAAATCCTAAAGATGAACTTTTTGGAGAGATTGTGAATTTTCTTTTGAGAATGCGTATGGTTGCTTTACCATGAAGCACTGAAAAAGTCTCAATGACTAGTCCATTTAATGTAGTTTTTATGTCTGGATTCAAACCAATAACTCTGTCTTTAGGTAATTTCTTGGAATATTTCGGTTGTAGGTTCATATGACAGATAATTTTAGCGTCTGAATGTTTAGCTATTTTGATTGCAAAATCAGCGTGATCATCATGTTCGTGGGTAATGAAAATATAGTCAACATCCCATTCTTGTTTAGGAATCAAGCTATTCAGTTTATTCCATTTTAGATTTCGGCCTGGATCAATGATTATTCGTAAATCGTCTTCTTGAATCTTAAAAGCATTATATCCAAAAAACTGAATGTGTGTCAACGGACTCAACCATCCATTTAATTTCTGTTTCAATTTTTAGGAGGTATATCCCTTATATTAAGCTTTATTTCGAGGTAAGCCGTTATGATGAAGAAAGGATAGATAAGGTTCCATCATTCCTTAGAGGATAATCTTGAGGAACAGACGAGATATCTTCAAAAAATCAATTAAGTCACTTATTAATAGAAACTGTCACTTTTAAGTATCTTAATTCTTTATTAGAGTGTGGTTTTCATAACCATTTGTAGGGAAAAGTCATGTCTTATCTTACTTTTTCCCGACGAAAATCTGATGCTTGAAGAAGAGAGGTTAAGAATGGTAGTATATAAGATCGCACTAATTGGTGATGGTGGGGTCGGTAAAACATCTATTCGTGAGCGTTATATAGGGAACGGATTTAAGGCTCAGTATTTTCTAACGGTTGGCGCTGATTTCGCAATGCGTGATGATAGCATCAATGGATTTCCAGTCCGATATCAAATTTGGGATTTAGCAGGTCAAGACCGCTTTGATGGTGTCAGGGAAGCTTATTACAAAGGCTGCGTAGGAGGGTTATTAGTGTATGATATCACTCGACCAGATTCTTTCTATAATACACCTAAATGGATTAACGAGCTATGGACAAATAATGGACGTGGTCGTGTACCTATTGTTGTTGTCGCAAATAAAATGGATTTGAGTGCCATTGCAGATAATCCTATTTCTCGTAATCAGGGATGGGCCTTTACTAACAATCTTAGTAATCTGACCGAAGCTGATGGATTTCAATGTCATTTCATTGAGACTTCTGCTAAAACTGAAGTAAATATCGCCGAGGCTTTCTCATTACTTGGGGTTAATATTCTGAAGTTCATAGAAATTCATAAAAGGGCTCCCTTGTTAACAGTTCGCTAGAAACGGGATCGAATCAAATAAAACCTTTCCCTTCTAGAGTACAATATCGAACTCTAGAATAAAAGGAAATCATCTTGCTATCAAAAATAAAACTTAAGGCGTCTAACCTTAAGAAAGAGACATACACCCTTTATCTTGTGTATAAAGACTCACGCGTCTCTAGGTGGAAACGTTTATTTTTGGGAGTCGTCATTGGGTATGCTTTCTGTCCAATTGATCTAGTACCCGATTTCATTCCTATTCTAGGTTACATAGATGATTTGATCCTAGTTCCATTAGGAATATCTTTGGCTCTCAAATTGATTCCGAAAGAAATAATGGAGGAATGTCGTAAGAAGGTATTGGAAGAAGAATTTACAGAGGTACCCGTAGGGAAGAAAACAACCGTGGTCATTATTCTTATTTGGATTCTTGGGTTGGGAATTTTTCTGACATGGGTTTTAAATTTTGTGAGGAATTTAGCGACTTATTGATTGATAATATCATTCGAAAAGCTTCCATTACTCACTAATTGTAAGCTAGTTTTGGAGTAGAATCTCTCTAATTTTTGTACCAATTATAATATTATTACAGAATAATTAAATTAAATCAATGATTTTCCTTATCTAAGTAAAGGATTTACCAGAGGAATGCGAAAATAGAATGAGTTTGGATTTAACAAAGATATCGAGCTATAGGAAGTGGTTTTTATACCATCTTGCTAGGCAAAAATCCTTGGTGGTGGGTGTTCTTGTTGGTATTATTATTGTTACCTTCTCAAGGGTCATCATTCCAATTGTTATTGGATATATCATAGATACAACTCTTGTAACCCGTGATTTAGCTAATTTAGTACTGTTACTCGCCGTTGCACTTGCAGTTTTTGTTACTCGGAATGCTATGGATTATATAACAATGATGATCGGGCATTATTTAGGGTTAAAGACTGAACAAAATATGCGGCAAGAATTCTTCGACACCCTTCAATATAAACCATTACGGTATCATGATAAAGCACGCACAGGTGATCTCCAAGCTCTAGCAACTAATGATTTACGCATTATCAATACTATGATTTCTCATGGGGCCTTTTACCTATATCCGTTCTTTCAAGTTATAATGGCAGCATTTCTATTGATAGTAACCCTTGATCTCAGACTCGCCTTGATTTGTTCCCCCTTCATTATTTTCTACATGATTTTTATATTAGATTACCGAAAGAAAATTGCTCCATGGGCTGCTGGCCGAATGGTTACCCACTCAAATGTGGCTGTAGTGTTACAGGACAGCATAAGTGGTGTTGCGATTGTACGATCATTCACTGCAGAAGAATTGGAACGGGAAAAATTTCACATAGCAGTAATCGGCTTTCGGGACAATCGGATTGGAGAGACAAAAGTTCAGGCAAGATTTTATCCATTATTAGTACTGTATTTAGCAATAGGCGTGACATTTCTTATGAGTTGTGTATTTGTATTCGAGGGTACGTTAACGATAGGGGCATTGATTGCAGCTAATTTACTCTTAATCACTCTCATTGATCCTACTAATATGATCTTTTGGGCTACTAATGATATGATGAGTGGTTTTGCTGCATGTTCACGATTATATACAAGTTTGTCATTGGAAGAGGAAGAACAACAAGAAAGTGCTCTCACTTGGCCAGATACTTTTAAAGGTACAATTGAGTTTAGAGATGTGACTTTTGCTTATGGAGATGATGGAACAAAAAATACTCCGATTTTAAAGAATCTATCTTTCAAAATCGAGCCATATCAACGAGTAGCTCTTGTAGGTCCAACGGGATGCGGTAAAACGACTCTGGTGAAGTTGCTTTTACGTCTTTATGAACCCCAAGAGGGAACCATCTTATTAGATGGGATAGATATTCGAAATTATCCTCTTGATCAATTAAGACGGCACATTGGGTATATAGAGCAAGATATCTATCTTTTTTCGCGTACGATAAGTGATAATATCGCGTTTGGTAGACCGAGTGCAACCCATGAAGCAATTATGGATGCAGCAAAGCTTGCTCAAGTTGAAGAATTCGCTTTGGAGTTTCCTGAAGAATATAACACCATTGTCGGAGAGAGAGGAACACGTCTCTCTGGTGGAGAAAAACAGCGTGTTGCTATTGCTCGTGCATTCTTGACTGACCCTGAAATTCTTATTCTTGACGATTCCGTATCTGCAGTAGATAGCGAGACAGAGGAAAAGATAACACAAGCAATGGAGAATGTAATCAGGAATAGAACAACTCTAGTCATCACTCATCGATTGCATACAATCCGAACTTCTGACAAAATTATTGTACTTAAACGGGGAAGAAATGTCGCTGAGGGGAGTCACAATGAATTACTACAGAGTTCAGAAGATTACAGACGGATCTTTGGTAAACATCTTATTTTACCAGAATTAATAGTGAAAAATTAATGTGTGATTAATATGGGACTCTATCGCGGAGTATTCAGTGAAAAACGAGAGCGAGAGTATTCAGATCGAGAGTTATTCACTCGATATGCTCACCGAATTGTTCCGTTCAAGAAGAGTGTCACGCTTATTTCTCTTTTCATTCTAATTTCTACTGTTGCTGATATAATTATTCCACTCATTGTTGGTTTTGCCGTTGATGTTTTCGAAAAACCAGATCGTGATTTTTCAATAGTTCTAGGTGCTGGTGTTGTATATCTCATTTTATCCGCTGCAATTTGGGTCATGTTTAGTCTCCGTCGTAGGGAGATTGGGAATTTCATGCCATATTTTCTAGAAAATCTTCGTATGGATATCTTTGATAAGTTACAGGAGCAAGATATGAGTTTTTACGACAAACATCTGAGTGGAAGTCTGAATTCAAGAGTATCAAATGATGCTTTAGACTTTGGAAACACTACGATCCTTTTAGCAGACACTATGGGTAATTTACTTGTGAGTGCCTTGACCTTCGCAATTCTTTTCTGGTTGAATCCAACCTTAGCTCTGATTACTCTAGCGGGTGTTCCTTTCCTCTTTGTGTTAATGTTTTCTCTGCGGAAGCTTGCTAGAATCGTGAGTCGAGCTTATCGAAAGTCAATAGGGAATATCAACAATGCCATGGTTGAATCAATCGAAGGAATACAAGTCTGCAAAAGTTATGGGCAAGAAGCTACAGTTTCTGAACAGTTTCATGAGACAAATAAAGAGTATTTTGGAACAGCTTATCGATTGACTGCAGTGACACATGTCTGGAGAGCAATCCTTGAAACAATTACCGCCTTAATACTTGTAACAATAGTGTATCTAGGTGGTCAGCTTGTACTCCAGGGAGTATCAACCACTGCAATTATTTTAATGTATATATTGTATATTCAGCGTTTTTTTCGCCCTATCATGATTCTTGCTACTTTTTTTCCTCAACTGAGTGCTGGGATGGCGGCATATGAACGAATTCTAGATATATTAGATTCCAAACCTAATGTTAAGCAGAATCCAGTGCTTCGCGGGGTTGATGCCTTGGAGGGGGAGATTGTTTTTGAAAATGTTGACTTTAGTTACAGAAACGATGGTGAATGGGTCTTTAAAGGGTTCAGTTTAAAAATAGCAAAAGGAGAGAAACTTGCAGTAGTCGGTCACACAGGCGCGGGAAAATCCAGCTTAGTTAACCTTCTAGCTCGTTTTTATGAATTTCAAGGTGGATCCATTAAGATTGATGGAATCGATATCAGAGATTTAAAACTGGATTCTTATAGACGGAACCTCGGAATGGTGCAACAAGATGTTTTTCTCTTTTCCGGGACAATTGAGGAGAATATTCGGTATGGTAGACGAGATGCATCAGAAGAGGATCTATGGAAAGCCATTCGATCTGTCCATGCAGAAGAACTTATCGAATATTTACATGATGGAATTCAAACACAAGTGGGGGAAAGAGGAGGAGGGCTTTCTGTAGGTCAAAAACAATTAATTAGCTTTGCTCGGGCGCTTCTAACGGATCCAAAAATTCTTATTCTAGATGAAGCAACGTCATCGGTGGATGCTTACACCGAAGCGATCATTCAAGAGGCACTTGAAGTCCTCCTTGAGAATCGGACCTCAATCATTATTGCCCATAGGCTTTCCACTATTCTGAATGCAGACCGAATTATTGTGATGGAAAAGGGGCAAATTATTGAAGAGGGGACTCATGAGGCTTTGCTTGCTCAAGGAGGAAAATATGGCCAACTCTATAAGCAGTATTATGAGCATCAAAGTCTAGATTGGGTACCGATCACTGGATGAGGAGAATAAACAAGAAAATAAATATCTCTAGGAAAAAAAGTTGATATAGGATTCAAGAAATCATATTGACTAATTAGTCAAATTTCACACATCCAGAAGAAGGAAATTACTGTATAAAAGGAGAATTAAAAATGAATGAGAAAGATATTCAGTCCTTGGTTGCTATAATCATAATTTTATTCATTGCTATATGTCTTACTCTCGCTGGAAGTCAGGGAGGCGTGACTGTTCTTGGTGGAATACCAGTATTTGCAATCGGTGTTGCTCTTGCCTTTATAATTCAATGGATTGCATTCATACCTGCATATATCAAAAGGACTGAGAAGTTCTTTGATCTAACTGGTTCATTAACCTACATAACTGTTATATTCTTAGCAGTTGCCTTGAGTCCTGAAATTGATACACGCTCCATTTTACTAATGGTATTGGTCTCAATCTGGGCGCTTCGTCTTGGGACATACTTGTTCCGACGAATTTTAAAAGAGGGGGAAGATAAACGCTTCAAGGAGATCAAACAATCCGGTACACGTTTTTTTTTAACTTGGACTATTCAGGGTTTATGGGTAAGCTTTACATTAGCAGCGGCATTAGCAGCGATAACAGTAGAACAAAGAACGGATTTTGGTCTTATTGGTTTAGTAGGTCTTTTAGTGTGGATCATAGGCTTTGGTTTTGAAGCTATTGCAGATTATCAGAAAAGTAAGTTCAGATCTGTCCCTGAGAATAAAGAAAAATTCATTACTACTGGATTGTGGTCAATCTCACGACATCCAAATTATTTTGGAGAAATTCTCCTCTGGATTGGTATCGCAATAATTGCACTTCCAACACTTCAAGGTTGGAGATGGCTAACATTGATTTCTCCTGTTTTTGTGACATTACTCTTAACTAAGGTAAGTGGTGTTCCTTTACTTGAAAAAAGAGCTGATGACAAGTGGGGTGGTCAAGAAGATTACGAGGAATACAAAAACAGGACTCCTATATTAATTCCAAATCCATTCAAATAGTATAATGTTTTAACTTTGAATACAAATACCAAATTTAGTCACAAAGGGTATTTCTAATTAAACACCAATACATGTCTAGAAAAGAAAATTCTGATTTTCTTAAGGAATCGATTAAGAATAAGGGTGGACGGGACTTACAATGTTTCTTTTTATCTTGTTGTATAAATGAATTCAATTTAAAAGCCAATTTTCTTGTGGTACTGGTGTAATACTTTTGGGAAATATTTGGAAGCCTGAAATTTGCCATGGAATCGGTAAGTTTCGATTTGAAGGCTGGTATTATAAGCTGGTTGATTATAATAGAAAAGTGGCGATAGCAATTATTCCAGGTTTTTCCTCCGCTCATCCTAGTCAAGCCTTCATTCAAATCTTCAATGGAATATCGGGGGATTTACAATATAATAAATTTAATCTGAATAAATTTCAATATAAGAAAGATAAATTTGAAGTGACTATTGCAAATAATTACTTCTCTACTGATAAAATAAAACTAGATCTGAACGTACAAGGTCAAGTGGTTAAGGGGGAACTTATTTTCATAGATCAAGTGCCTTGGCCAATAAAATTCCTTTCCCCAGGAGCCATGGGCCCTTTTGCTTTTTTACCTCGTATGGAATGTTCTCACGCTGTATTAAGCTTTGATCACGAGATTTATGGAAATCTAAGTATTAACGGAGATGATATTTCTTTTAATCACGGGAGAGGATATATAGAAAAGGATTGGGGAAGATCATTCCCTAGTGGATATGTTTGGATGCAATCTAATCATTTTTCCGAAGAACGGGTCTCATTTATGGCATCTATTGCTAGAATTCCATATTTAGGAAGATCATTCACAGGATATTTGGCGGGATTCTTGTACAAAAACAGATTAAATCTCTTTTCAACTTATAATAGAGCAAAATTGAAGGACTTGACTATTAATGAGAATCAGGTCTCATTTAAATTAGTGAAAAAGAACCAAAGGATAGAGATTGACGCTACTCAAGCAAAAACCTCTAAATTAAGGAGCCCTATTAACGGAAAAATGACTGGAAAAGTCCTTGAAAGTTTAACATCAACAATTAATCTAAGATTTATCGATTTAAAGAAGAAAATTGAATTTGATGGAGTGGGAAGCTTCAGTGGTATGGAGATAATGGCAAAGGAAAAGGAATTGCATTAAAATTATCGTAAACTATCCGTTCCATTAAGTAAAATGAAGGAGGTTTAGATATGAGTCGTTTAGATCCTAAAAAGCTACATGTGACTTTTTTATCCCCCACAACTGTTGATTCCCCCCTAGTTCCCCGATGCTATACTTTAACACATTCAGATCGAACAGGAGATTTATTTTTAACTATTGCTCATGAATTTAACAAAAAACAACTAAAAGGATGGCAAATACGAATAATGCGTGATGAGGTCTTGGCAGAATGGTTGAAAACTGAAGAAACATATTCACTTCATGTCTATTGTCAAATCAGTAAGGGAATTGGCACATCGAAGTTTCGTGATAGAATTTTTCGTCAAGAATTGCCCTTAGTGTTAGAAGCGTTTCGATATGGTGATCAGGCGTTATTCCATGCTAATCCATTCCTTGACCAAACAAAGTTATGGATACATTTCCAATCAAAGAAGGATAAGTTCAATAAAGTCGAAATATGGGGTTCTCCTGAAAAGTATGCGTTAATCGAAGATTAAAATAAATACCTTTCGTCTTGGTGCCGATTTACTTAACAGGAATTTCAAAAAGGTCAGTGATCGTATAAGATCTTCATCAATAATATTGTTAATCTTGGCAATTGATTGAATCATTTACAAAAGATGCGCCCATGAGTGATTTAAAGCGGATATTGGTTGTTTAAGACATTATGGAAATTACAGAGAACAAAATTCCTCCTTCACACCTATCTATTGGTCCAATAGGTGTTTTATTCCTAGCAGTATTCATCGATTTACTAGAATTTGGAATTATAATCCCGCTACTTCCGTTTTGGACGTTAGAATTGGGAGCAACACCATTTATATATGGCATTCTGGCTAGTGTTTATTCATTAATGAGTTTTACTTTTGCCCCTGTCTGGGGGTGGATCTCAGATCGATGGGGGCGTCGGCCTGTCATTCTAGCAGGATTATTTGGGACAGTACTCGGATTAGGTATGCTGAGTTTAGCAGCATTAATCTTCATTGATTCATTAACCATAATTCTTATGTCTCGCTTAGTTGGAGGAGCGTTTACTGCAGCGACCTTACCTACTAGTCAAGCCTATATTGCTGATACAACTTCTGGGCAAGATCGTGCAAAAGGTTTTGGATTATTAGGTGCAGCATTTGGACTTGGATTCGCATTAGGACCTGGAATCGGTGGAGTTCTGTCTTTTATTGGCGGGTACGCACTTCCAGCTGTATTTGCGACTGTCATTGCCATAGTTAACTTCCTTGCAGCAATTAAATACTTACCTGAGTCATTAACTGAGGAAATGCGGGGAAGAAGAAAAGAAATAATCTCTCAAGGAGCTAGCGTAAAAGTCAGCTTACGTGAAACTCTTTTGCAAAACCCTAACGTCTTATTAACGATAATTTTATTTGCTGGTGTTTCATTAGCGTTTTCAAAAATGCAAGCGACTTTGGCCTTACTGGGAAAAGTCCGCTTTGGTTTAAATGAATCTCTTGCAGGTCTTGTATTTTTTGTAGTGGGATTAGTTGTCATAATTACTCAGGCAGGCCTGATTATCCCCTTATCAAATCGCTTCTCTGATACAACTCTCATTACTGCAGGAATATTTTTCTTAATTATTGGCTTCATAGGCTTGAGTACTGTCACTTCTCTCTTCGAGATGAGCCTCTGGGTCATTCCGCTTGCGTTTGGATCTTCAATTTCTAATCCTACCATAGGAGCATTTTTATCTAAAGAAACTCCCAAAGAAAATTCAGGAGTAATTTTAGGTTTAAACCAAGGAATTGGATCTTTTATGAGAATAGGAGGTCCTTTAGTAGGAACAGCTCTTTTCGAGCTAGATGCAGCATATCCTTATTATTTGGGTGCATTTATTCTTATCATTGGTTTTTTAATTGCAGGAATTTTATTTTTAAAAACACGGTCTTTACTTAAAGAGAACCCATGTATTCAATGTGGATTTCAGATTCGAGAGGGTTTAACAGTCTGTACTCGGTGTGGGTTTAACCAGCGTACTTAAAGGAATGAAGATTTTTTATTAGCGTGAGAAATCGATTTCCTTTGATCTCTGGTATGTTTCAAATTTCTTGAAAATCTATTAAATTCTTGTTTCAAGCTAAAATCAAGTGTTTCGAAAAAATTTGAGTAAATTTTTAATATCTGCTTGATTAGCGCTATGAATATCTTAAATCTGTCGATTTAAGGTGAGGTAGAAATATGACAGAATTTTCATTCGTAGATGGTGAAACTTCACCTATAAGTATGAGTCATCTGAAAAAATTCAACATTGCTATGGCTATTTTGCATCTAGTTCAAAGTGTATTGATATTTACACTTAGTTTGTTTATAGACGAGATAAAAAACTTTTCTGTAGACATTTACAAATCTAGATTGGTAATAAAACAATTAACTGGAACAAAGCCGATTTTTGCTCCTGATCCAAGCGTATTTTTCACATTTGAGAACGTAGCGGGTATTTTATTAGCAAGTTTTTTGCTTATGTCTGCTCTTGCGCATTTCCTTATCGCCTTCCCTTTAAACAATTCATATGTGGATAATCTAAAGAAAAAGATGAATCCAATACGTTGGTGGGAGTATTCTTTCAGTTCTTCGGTAATGATCATTTTTATTTCTTTAGCGTTTGGAATACTTGATTTTTGGATCATAGCTTTGATTTTTGTTCTAAATTTCTTAATGAACATGTTTGGTTTATTTATGGAAAGAATTAACCAATACACTGAAAAAACTAGCTGGTTACCCTATTGGTTAGGATGGATTGCTGGCATTGTTCCTTGGATTGTCATAGTTGACACATTTCTAAGTTTTGATACCGGTGTTGGCGATGCTATTCCAACTTTTGTCTATATCGCAGTAGTTATGTACTTCCTTTTCTTTAACAGTTTTGCGATTAACATGTTTCTTCAGTACAAGAAAATCGGTCCATGGAAAGACTATCTTTTTGGAGAACGAGGTTACCAGATATTAAGTTTGGTAGCCAAATCAGCTCTTGCTTGGCTTGTGTTCGCTGGATTAATTTTTGTCTAGAATTTAGACATATTCTCTTTTTTTCTTTTTTATGAAAGACTGATTCTAAAAATAGAGTATCTGGAATTCCCTTGTTAAAGCGAAGATTTGAAGATAACTTGGAATATTCTGATTATCAAAGGACTTCTCTCCTTATTCCTTGGTTTCCAAAAAAGTGAGTTTATGATTTTCAAGTGAGAACTTTGACCTCAAATACTGAATACGTCGCAGGAAGATGTAATATAGGCAGTGCAGAAATTACTCAACGGAAAAGGATAGGCTTTGTTGGTTTAGCAATAATAGGTATTGGATTTCTAATATACATATCTAGTGTTTTCTTTTTGAATCTCACCCCACTACTAGGATTTCTTTTTATTTTCCCTGGAACCATGGCAGCAATTGGCTTCATTCAAGCGAGGCAAAAATTTTGTGCTGCATATGGATTTTCTTCCGTTGCTAATGTTTCAGTTCATCTTGGAACGACAATAAAGATTGAGGATGAAATAGAGCGGAATAAAGACCGGAATAAAGCCATAATAATCTCTTTGCAATCAATTTTCATTGGTGTGGTTGTAGCCATAGTAATAACGATTCTAGGACTTATTATTCAACAGTAAGCACTTGTTCAATTACATTCCTTTCCTGAAAGAAGAGTTCTGTATCCAGATGTGAATATTTTGAAATTAGGTTATGTAGGAAATGCTTTTTCATCCACAGGATGTAAACCAGACAAAAACATTCGCTTATCATCCTACAATAGAGAAAAACTTCTTTCAACAGTGAAATCGAATTTGACATGTATTAAAAAGACTCTTCAATTCAATCAAGAAAATCATTTACTCTTCTATAGGATTGCTGATTTCATACCATTTGCATCTCATCCAGTTTCACTACCACTTGAGGAGATTTTGGACTTTTTTCAGCACGAGCTCCAAAATATTGGGGCCTATATTAGAAAACATGATCTTAGGATTTCTATGCATCCTGGGCAGTACACAATCATTAATTCACCCAAAGAAGAAGTTGTTAACAAATCCATACAAGAGTTACTCTATGATACACTAGTTCTTGACAGAATGGGTCTTGATACAACAGCAAAGGTTCAATTACATGTAGGTGGGGTATATGGGGATAAAACTGCAGCCATGGAGAGATTTGTTAAAAATTATTTGAGATTACCAGACAATATTCAAAAGAGATTAGTTATTGAGAATGATGATCGATTATTTGATCTGCAGAATTGTCTGACTATCCATAAAGAAATTGATATTCCTGTTGTCTTTGATGTGTTTCATCATTCAATTAAAAACAACAACGAAACTGTTGTCCAAGCTCTCCAACTAGCACAGGAGACATGGACAGAAACAAAAGACGGAATTTTGATGTTAGATTGGAGTTCAAATCAACCCAATGCAAAACTAGGGAGGCATGCTAATTCAATTGATCTTAATAGATTTCGGGCATTTATTCAAAGTACCAAAGCAATGAATTTCGATATCATGTTAGAAATTCGAGACAAGGAACAAAGTGCTCTAAAAGCGATAAGAGTGTTACTAGATAATGAGTGATTTAAGATGAAAAGAAATGGGATCTCTTTATTTGTATTTAGACGAGATCTAAGGCTCGAAGATAATTCTGGACTAATACATGCACTTAATTCATCTGAGAAAGTTATTCCTATTTTTATTTTAGATAAATATCTAATCAAGAATAAAAACCTTAGTTTTAACGCTAAACAGTTTTTGAAGGATTCAGTGCTTGATCTTCTTCATAAATTCAACATGAATAATTCTAGATTATTTATCTACCACGATAAACCAGAGATCATAATCAAGGATTTATTAAATAGAGAAGCACTAGGTATTGATAGATTGATAATGAATCGTGATTATACCCCATATTCACACAGGCGAGACACAAAAATTCGGAGAATTTGCAGTAATACTGGCACAAAGCTTATCATAACCGCAGATTTATTACTGAATGAACCCGAAGTTGTTAAAAAAGGTGATAGAACTCCATACAGTATATTTACTCCCTTTTTTAAAAAATCTCAGATCTTTTTAGTCAATGAACCTGTAAAAGCACCAAAAAATACCTATTATAACGACGAGTTATTCGATACAATTTCAATGGATCAATTAAGGGAAATTCTAAATTATTACAATCCAAACATCTGGGTTAAAGGAGGAAGAACAAAAGGATTGGAACTTCTTGATCAGATTCAAAATCATAAAAATTACCAGGAACAACGGGATTTTCCTGCAATCACGGGAACCACACATCTATCAGCTCATCTTAAATTTGGAACAGTATCTATTCGTGAAGTCTATCATGCTATTAAACAATCTGGCAATTATGCCCTTTTAAGGCAGCTTTATTGGCGAGATTTCTACATCTACATTGGATTTCATTTTCCTCATGTGTTTAATGGATCTTTTCGACCAAAATATGACAAACTTGACTGGACTAATGATAAGGGACTATTTCAAGCCTGGTGTGAAGGGAAAACTGGATTTCCTATTGTTGATGCAGGAATGAGGCAACTAAATGCCACTGGTTGGATGCATAACCGAGTAAGGATGATTGTCGCATCCTTCCTTACAAAAGATCTATTAATTAATTGGCAGTTGGGAGAAAAATATTTCAAAGAAAAATTAGTGGATTATGATATTTCAGTAAATAATGGCAATTGGCAGTGGGCAGCGAGTACAGGTTGTGATCCAGTGCCCTATTTTAGAATTTTTAACCCTTGGTTACAACAAAAAAAGTTTGATCCACAATGTGACTATATAAAGCAATACATTCCTGAATTACGAGGTTACGATCCTAAAATAATCCACAATCTCTATCAAAAACATCCAAAAGACTTAGAGGATTATCCATATCCAATTGTAGACCATAAGATCATGCGTGAAAAAGCGAAAACGATGTTTAAAACCATCTAAAGCTAATGATAAATCTAGGGATATGAGGTTTAGAATTGAATAATGACTTTCATTGGTATAAATCTTGGCCAAAAAATGTGAAGAAATCAATTATCGAATAAAAGAAATAAAACAGTTGAAATTAATACAGGTCTTGAGGATTTGATAGTGGAGCCCTATAATATACGAAAGAAACTTGGATTTCGGAGACGATTTATCCACTATTTCCTATTGAATTTAGCTAGATTACTTTTTTGGGCGATTCCGTTTAAGGTGTATGGTAAAGAAAACTTACCCATTGAAGGAGTACCCACATTGCTCACTTCCAATCATTTGAGTCATGTTGACTCTGTTTTTACAGCTGTGGCGGCGTTTCCTGTTAAACGTGCTATTCGTTTTACAGGAGCAGCGGATTTCATGAAAAAAATCATGTTTCGTTGGACGAAGTATGAATTGGCTTTTCCTGTCGGACGAGGGCCAGCAGAACGAGAAAAATTCATTCGTATCTCCCTCAATTTGTTAAAGAATGGTGAATCAGTTGGAATTTATCCAGAAGGTGGGAGGTCAAGAACAGGAAGATTTCAAATTAATAAAATCAAAGTTGGTGCTGGCTGGATTGCTAAATTAGCAGGCCCTCAAACGAAAGTTGTGCCTGTCTTCGTGTATGGAACGAATAACATCATTCCTGTAGGAAAATTTTTCCGCTTAAACTTCCAAACTCCTGTAAGAATTTATTTTGGTCCTCCTCTTGATCTAGATCGCTATTATAATATGCCTAATAATGTAAAAACATCGAAAAAGATCACTCGAGAAATTCTTGAAGGTATCCTTACGGAAAGACGGAAATGTTTGATCGATTTAACCACTAATTAATAATATAGACACTGATATGTTGATAGTTCTTTTTACGACACACTTTCGATTTTTCTTCCCTTTTTCACTTTTTGAATGGTAAAAATAATCGTTGCAAAGAGCAATCCAAGTAAATAGAGAATAATTGGAATCCACAATGCTTCTAATCGAAAGAGATAAGTAATATCACGTCCATAACCTAAGGGGACAGGGATATAAATCCAAATTAGGAAAATTATATAGACAAATGAGATGGTTAAGATGGTTCTTTTCTTTAGCCTAATCCCATAAATATAAGTCGCGACCACCATAAAGAGAAAGCCACTCAAAAACATTGGCCACATATCGCTGCTACCAAAACTTAAGGTGTTATTGATAGCTACTACAACTGCATGAAATGCTACAAATCCTTCTAATAATGCAGTCCACTTTCGATTCAAATGACTTTTTGTAAATGCTACAGATAATTGCGTGAAGAGTAAAAACATATAGAAGAAGCCTGTTAATAACTGAGGATCATTATCCATGGGATGGAACCAAAATGTATAAACAAGTGCCCAAGCGAAAATGTACATGTGTCCAAATCGGAAGAACTCAACAACTTCTTTAGTAATTGGTTTCCCAACTTGCTTTCCAAACACATATCCTCTTCGTTTGTTTTCAAGTATTAGCATTACTGCGAGCATAATGATAACTGATCCTTGACTAGTCCAAATGGGCACATCTTGAGCTAATCCATCATAGAACAATTGAGTTTCGATAAGGTGTAAAAAAATGAAAAAAACGTTAGCGATGATTATTAAAATGTTATAAGTAGTTAGATTTGTAGTAGGTTTCTTACCTGTTGTCTTATATTGTTGATACCCATAATAAATAAGTCCCCAAACGGTCAATTGATGAGCTAAATACAATACCCAAAGAATTAACTGGTTTATAAGAACTGGATTGGGTAACTGCCAATAATACCAAGCTGGACCTTGATCTGGTTCGAGAATAAACCGATCTAATGCAAAACCTGATATCCATATCACTAGAGTAAATATAGCTGAGAAGACTATTCCCCCAAATAACACCATATCGGATTTATCATAGTTAGTACGAGTAAAATTCATATCAGCTCAACGTCAGTCTGTTTTTATTTTGATAAAATGTCAGTTAATCAGATGGGAAGAAGATATTCCTTGTCCTTCGCAGATAAGTCGTGCTTATATTTCTATCAAGAAATTAGATTTTCGAAAAAGCTTTGAAAGAAGATTTTAAGGGGGTAGAATTTATTAACTAGAGAAGAATCCATTGAATTCCACCGATATTGGGTATGTTAAAATAGACCAAATTGGAATATATTCTGAGTGATAAATAAATGGCCAGTCTTAAACGGATAGGAGTTGTACTTGGTCTATTTTTTATACTAGGGCTGAATTTAAGAAGTTTGAGTGATCCTTATCAAATGGAAGGGAGTATATCTAAGACCACAGGGAATGTATCAGAAATTTCCTCTTTAGTTAGTCAGTCCAGTACTGAGTTTCTACCTGACAATAGTTCTTGGACTGATTATCCTGTTGATGACGATCGTAATGGCTATTATGACCGTTTGATCATCTATTTGGGCATCCCTAAATCAACAGATCGTGAGTTCGGTGTTTATGGCGTCTTAAATGACAGTGAGGGGAATTTATTGGGGATTTCTATCCTTTACCGCTGGGATATCGGGAATGAGATTCTCCTCTCCTTCTCAGGTCAAGCTATTAATCAAATCGGTACAAATGGCTCCTATTACGTTTGGGTTGGAACCTTTCGACATTATTGGTGGTATGGTATCGAAGATTTGCAAATGCTTTTTTCTTACAAAACATCTCAGGATTATGATGCAAGTGCTTTCGAAGTACCAAATGCAAAAATAACGGGGATATCTGACTATGGAAACGATACTGACAATGATGGGGTATTTGATGACATTATTTTTGAATTTACAGTCGAAATCAAAGATCCTGGATACTGTAATCTGGCAATGAACCTTGACTCCTCAACACCATTCGCGGATGGTCAAGTTATAAACTGGGGGGAATTCTTAACACCAGAGGACACTTCAATTGTTATAAGGTTAGATATTCCAGAGGATCATGTTGATGGTCCTCTTAATGTAAGTGTGAGATTCCAATTCTACGGAATTGACATGCAATTTTTGATCGGTCTACAAACTATTAATTCTTACTCGGTAGAAATCCACGTAACTTCTCGTAAATTTTTAACAGGCAATTACTGGGATTGGGGAGTTGATACTGATTTTGATGGGAAATTTGACCAATTAGTAATAAAAACTGAGGTTAATATCACTCTCACAGGTAATTACTGGCTAAATATGCATTTAATAGCATCAAATAATGATCGTGTAGGTTGGAGTAATTGGGCAAACCATGGTGCCTATTGGAATGAGGGTTTCCATAATGTGTCCTTGATTTTTGACGCTAGCTTAGTATATTCGCTTCGTAATAATAGCATTTCCTTTGAAGTTGAATACGTACGGATTAGAAATGAGGATAATGGTCTGATGGAGGAAGCCTCCTACGCATATACTACCCGTGCATATAATTATACTGAATTCGATATCCCACGAGCTTTCGCAACAGGTAACTTCTGGGATTCTGGATTGGATTCTGATTCTGACGGGAAATTTGATCAAATTCAAATTGGTCTTGAGGTAAATATTACAAGTACTGGGAGCTATACTCTTTATATGAGATTATTTCTTCCTGATCTAGATCAGGGATATTGGGATCAATACACAGAGTATAGTGACTATTGGATTAGGGGAATACATAATATCACCCTTTCTTTTGATACAATGTTAGTCCATTCGTATCGTACTAATAGTACCTTTGCAATTGACCACTTACGAATTAGAGATGAGAATTATAATACATTAGATGAAGTCTTCCTTCCTTATACTACTCGTATCTATAATTATACAGAATTTGATCTTCCTGATGCTTGGTTTACAGGGAACCTCTGGACAAGAGGAATTGACTATGAATCCAATAGTAAATTTGAAGTACTCGCGTTTGATATAGAGATTAATGTCTCTAGTTCAGGTAATTATAGAATAGAGATTCGACTCGAACAAGTTGAAGGTGGATTTGATTTCTGGGATAATCAGTACCTATTTCTGAATGAAGGATTACATTGGATTTCCTTTGAGATTGACGGGTCTATTATCTACCGTTTTCGGGTGAATAGCTCTTTTATGTTAACCGACAGTAGAATCATCCGCGAAGAATATTACTATTGGAATGTTGTTGATGAGGGGTATCTTAATTATATTTCAAGAGCTTTTAGCTATACAGAGTTCAATCCTCCCCCTGCCTTTCTAACAGGTAACTATTGGGATAGAGGAATAGATACAGATGAGGATGGGAAGTTTGATGAAATAATCATTGATGTAGAAGTTAACATAACTCAAGAGGATTCTTACAGGATTGAGATTTCAGTAGTACCCTATATCCCTGTCTGGGATTCAAACTTCTGGGGGGCTTCTGAAACTGATGTGTATGATTGGGGTATTTATAATATATCAGTTCAGTTATATACCACCCTCCCTTACTCCCTAAGATTAGATACTGCGTTTATTATTGATCATATATCAGTTTTGAACACATGGGGAGAAGTCGATCATGTTAATCGTCCGTATATTACTCGCCAATACAAATTTTCGGAATTTGATCGTCCAGGGGTTATATTAACAGGAAATTTTTGGGATTCTGGGGCTGACACAGATTCTAATGGCAACTATGATTCGTTAACGTTTGAGTTAGAGACAAATGTTACTCGATCAGGACAATACCACATTGAATTTTATATACGTTCACGTCACTGGGAGTACTCAGAGTGGCAATCCTTTGACGTATTTTTTCAAGTAGGAATTGAAAACATATCTCTTTCTATTGATACAATTTTTTTATACCCTCTTTTCGATAGCACATACTTTATTATTGAGAATGTGAGAATTTACAATTGGTTCTATAACCTACTCGACCGCTCCGTAACTTCATACATCACGAAAACATACAATAGAAACTTGTTTGATACTCCTCCTATCTTATTAACAAATACCTTCATTGATAGAGGTGAGAGTACTGATAGTGACGGTGAATTTGAGGAGCTGCGTTTTTACATTGGAATAAATGTTACCGAAACAGACACCTATAGAATAGACGTAGAGATTGAACTGACCATGTGGGATGATTATAATTGGAATAGTCATTACATGTATACTTCTATCATCGAATATCTCGAGGAAGGTGTCGATATTTCCATTATTGTACCCATTGATACAACATCTTTTTATTTCAGTGATCAATATAACTTTCTTCGCGCTCGTATCCAGTCTATTAATATCTATGATTCAGCCGATAATCTTTGTTTTTCAGACTCAGGGTGGATATATGAAAGTCGAGAATATTATTTTAATGATTTTGAGTGGTGGCAATCTTGGATAGATTCTGAAACTTCGACTACCAGAGAAAGCTCCGATTTCAATCTAGACCATCTTCCTTCATGGAATGTACCTTTTGGGATTGTTATTCTATTCGCGATTTCTATCGTTTTTTACTTGGTACAGAGACCTAGGAGATCTTGATCAGAAAAAAAGGGAGTAAATTGAATTCCAAGACTTTTGTCATTGAAACTTTTGAAATTGCAGAATGGAACGTTTTAAAGGCAATTTTTCGATTGAAATCGAAAAGAGAAACAGATAACACCGAAGCTTAATCCAATTCGATGGATTATTGGTCACCTAACTATGTAAATGGATTCTATTTTAAATTATTTATGTTTAGGTGAAAGAAAGCTAAGTCAGGAATTCCGAGATTATTTTACCTCTGGATTAGAGAGAGAAAAAGAAAGAACATTTCCTCTGACCTACAAAGAACTAATCGATACTTTCTTAGAATTCTCTACTACAAGTATTAATTATTTAAACAATTTATCAGAAGAAAAATTCATGGAATTACCAGAACATAACGAAAAGAGAAATACTGAAACACTAAACGAATTAATTCAAAGAATTTCTTTCCACTTCTTAGGACATACGGGTCAGATTTACTTGGTTAAACGGGAATTGGGTAAAGGAGGGTATTTTGTTGCTGGTCTCAAGAAGAAAAATCGCGATGCAAGTCGAATTAAATGGTTAGACTGGTGGAACAAAAATAAAGATACTTATTAATCTTATAACTAATTGTGAGGATTTAAGAGGCAAATAGACTAAATCTGAAAATACAGCAATCAAGTGGGGATGATTTTAGCAAAATAAGAACAAATTAAAAATCGTCTGTTTCTTTTCTCGTATGACAAATACTTTGAAGTGTCAGAATGGTGACTCCCCCGCTAATGAGAGGTCAGAGTGATGAACCGGGTTGTCATAAATTCTCTATTCTTAATATTTCTATTTTCACTTCCATTGATCGCTGTTGGGTATATTGTAAGTAAACAAACCCAGATAACACCAAACGATGAGTTTTTCACTAATTCAATTAGCCCACCCCCTCAAATCAATGTTACCACGTGGACACTGAGCGTTTTTGGCCACGTTCAATCCCCCTTAGTGTTTACTTATGAAAATTTTACTACACAACAGTCTAAAATGGAAATTGCTACCATTAGGTGTGTGGAGGGATATTCAGGAACAGCGGAATGGCGTGGAATACGAGTCCGTGAGATATTGGACCTGGCCCAAGTTAAAGACGGGGCTGTGGATGTTATTTTCAGAGCGTGGGATGGGTATTCCTCCTCGTTAACTATTGAGGAAGCGACCAAGAGTGATGTGCTTTTAGCATTTGAGATGAACGGTGAAACCTTACCAGTTAATCAAGGCTTTCCTGTAAGAGTAGTCGCTCCAGGACATGCTGGGTACAAGTGGGTTATGTGGGTTTATGAGATAAAAATCGTTGATTATAATTACCGAGGTTTCTGGGAAACACGTGGATGGAGCGATGATGCCAGTTATACTTCATTGAAAGATTGGGTTCTTCATGCGACTTTGTTTTCAATAACATTCCTGTTAGGGGGATTTTCAATCGTATCTGGTCTGAGAAGGGTAGGAAAGATGGATAGTGTGGATTTACCTGACTTTATTGAGAGCAGGAAGGTTCATTTTTTTTTAACAGCTGCTTATCTGATAGCTGCGATGGGAACTTTCGTTTACTGGATAATTCAGACATTTTCCCTCAAAGGGACTGTGTTCTATTCACTTCATGGTATAATAGCTCTCTTGAGTATGATAGGACTGATAGGTACAGGAATAACAGGGTTACTTAAAGTTAAAGGGATGACAAAGCAGAAATCATGGCATTTGAACTTAAGCGTGTTTGCTTTTTCGTTCTACACTGTAACTGTTGTCATCGGAATTACTCTTGGACTTGGAGTCCGCTTCTTCGCTTGAAAATGTTGAATCCTCCCTAACCAATGTTTGCAGGTTTGAAAAGCATATTGAACTAAATTCTACTGTAATTGTTTAACTATTGATTGTCGTTCCAAAGATGACTTCGGACGACTTGATTTCAGTTTAAGTAGGCCCCGTTTTTCTGCCAGATTCATAACATTCTCACTAAGCAGAGAGAATGCGTCTTGGATCTTAACTCCTGTTTTAGCAGATGTTTCAATGTAGTGACAAGCAAATCCTTCTTTTGAGGTCAGCTTGGTGAGTTTCTCAGCCATCTTTCTCCCTTGATCAGGACTTATTATTTCCCCATCTGACAACTCTCGTAAGTCTATTTTGTTAGCTACTAAGACAATAGGTATTTTACCTTGTCCATTAAATCCCCAGAGTTCCTTTACCCATTTTGGGATATTGAAATAAGAATCAGGTCTCGTCACATCAAAAATGAGAAGTGAACCTTTTGCTCCCCTGTAATAGACATTTCTGACACCGTCAAATCGGTCTTGACCTGCTAAATCCCAAATTTGATATCTTAATTTCCTTCCATTTACGATATCATCTTGCATGGCAAAATCGGCACCAATAGTCATCACATATTGGGATTCAAAACCATGTCCAAGGTAAGATTCACGAATGGCCGTTTTACCGACCCCACCATCACCAATAAGTACAATTTTAAGAACGATCAAATATCTAGTTTCCCTAGTCGTGTGTCTTAATCCCACTCAGGAAAGATGAATCATAACATTATCTGAATAAATTCTCCGGATTTATACGAATTTCGTAATAGACTTGTAGAAGTAGCCAATATTAAAGAAAATAAAATGAATTACTTTCATATTCGTGGTGAAATAGATTTATTCAAGGAATCTTGATTTATTATAATAAGAATAAATGAAATAGTTGGGATTTGTTTAATCAGAACAACCTTTGGAGTTATTCTATAGCATTTTTTCACTATTTTTTTTCTTGAATTATTTTAAAAACTCTTTTGGACAGAAGATGTCTGAGACAAATGAAACCTGATTGTATTTGCCCTTATTGTAGAAAAAAGCACTCTTATCAAGAATCCCTTCCTGAACAGGCTAAAACTTCTCGGGTTGCGTTGTTCATTGATGGAGGGAATTTATATCATGCTACCAAAAACTTGGGATTTAAGGTTGATTTTCTACGTCTGAAAAACTATTTCGTTTCCAATGAAATGCACTTATTCAAAGCTTTTTATTATTCTGCATATGATCCCTCAGAAGGCTTCATTATGAAAATTATTGATTGGTTGAGGCATAATGGATTCTCTGTTGTAACTAAAGAAGTGAAAAAGATATCTCATTCTTTTATCAAGGGAAATATGGATGTGGACCTCGCTGTTGATATGTTACTTACTCTAGATCAATATGATATTGCTATTCTATTTTCGGGAGACGGTGACTTTACCAGATGCGTTTCTGAACTTCAAAAACGTAACAAACATGTCCATGTGGTAAGCACTGAAAAATCAGATCCTCCTTTACTAGCACATGAGCTAAAAACTCAAGCTGATGAGTTTACTGAATTAGCTGATATTATTCCACATATTAAACAAGGTTAAGTTTCAGAGTACATCATAAGTCGTGAAGACTTTCTTAATATGCTTTGGCAATTCTGTTTCTGAGGTCTCTTTATATTCCTTGAAGCGTGATGCTGAACTTTTGATGGCGTAAAATAAAATCAGTGTGAGTATTATGGAGTTCCCAATGTTTGTCATAAACCATAAAGGTATGATTAACGATCCTAATAAATCTAGTTGATTATTTCCCCCTATCAAGGATAGTACAACAGTTATTGCAATGGTTATGTTGATTACTACATATACTAAGCGTTTTTTTGTTGGAAAAAGTCTTGAACAGTCCTTGATGGAAAACAAAACAATGACGACATTTAAGGACAGAAGTAAACCATACACAATGTTATTCCTGATTTCTATATTCGCAATATCAATAGTTAAAAATAATAGTATTATTAATAAGAACTGTCCTGCGTAATACAACCCAAAGATAAAAATTAAAAGGATAATAAATACAATTGCTGATAGGAGAGGGGTATATTCCCTTTGAAAGATGTCAAGACTTCTTAAAAAGCTACTAATTCCAACTGTCATAATGACTGGGGGTAAAAATAGAAGGACACTCCATATTTCCAAGTCTTGCTGAGGAAGTATAAGGATATAAAACATGAATAAAGCCAGAATGATGAGACCATAAGTAATCAGAAGAATTGGAATAGCAAGGTACCAATATAGTCTTTTATGGTTCTTGTTTGTTAAAATATATGAACAAAATAACAGTCCATCAACAAAGACCATTATAAAGAGAATAAATTTTGGATCTGTCATCATTTCCATTGATGTAGCATGTTCACCAATGAAACTAAGGCTTAAAGCAGGAACCGAGAAGATTGAAAAGACGAAAAGGAAGACATAGAATATTGGTTGTTCATACCTGGCTAAAGTAATAATTGTTTCAATTAAAAAGTCATCCAATTCTTTTCTGGTCGAAAAAATAAAAAACAGTGACATAACATCTTCCTAGTTTGCTAATCCATTTGTCAAGATCGTCTTTAATCCTGATAAAACCAGTAGTTTCCCGTAAAACCAAGATTATAAGTATTGATATGAAGATATAAAATGTTGCTGATGTTCGTTACAGTGATCTTTTTAAGGGAATACACCTATATTTACTCAAGAGTAGAAATTGATGTTCAAAAGTAATGGATTGAAAGAAAGTAGTGAGATAGTTAGTATTCATGCATCTGATATTCCTGAACAGAAGATCCCTAAAATAATTGAAGAGTTAGTGGATTTATTAGGGAAATACAAAGCAAAACGTAATCTCTGGGAAGTTAAACTAAAAACACATTCTTACAATGATCCTCGAAAACCCGATCTTTATGCTATTATAGCCAGACTAGCCATGCTAGATATGATGGTTATTGATCTGGAGAGGTTGATGAGTCTTTTAACCAAAATGACAAAATTTATTCCTTGACACATTGCCTCCTAAATTCTTAAAGTGAGTCACAAGTGAATTGTCAAGTTAAGATTACGAAAGGAGTATAAATAAGCTTATTAACAATTGTTAACTACTTAGCTTTGAAGAAGAATGAAGTATTCATACAAAATTATTAGTATAAATGGCATAGATCTGAACTTACATATTACATTCATTGCATTATTTGTACTCTTGTTCCTAGTGACTTTTCCTCAGATATATTCCGTCATCCTTTTTGGATTACTTTTTATATCAGTGACAGTCCATGAATTAGCCCATTCCCTCCTAGCTAAACGTAACAACTTGCCTGTAAACAAAATTGTCTTATATCCAATCGGAGGAGCTGCACAGATCGAGGATATTCCTGACAATCCTTCAGTTGAATTGAAAGTAGCAGCTATTGGGCCTGTGTCTAGTTTGGTCATTGGAGTGATTTCTTTACTAATCCACTTCTTATATCCACTTCAGATGTCTACAACACCACTTTTTATTGGTACAGGATTTATTTTTTTCGATATTGGATCCCTGAATCTTATCTTAGCGATCTTTAATTTAATTCCAGCATTCCCAATGGACGGTGGACGAGTGCTTAGAGCATCCCTTACAATGTGGAAAAAGGATTTGATAGAAGCAACTAAAACCGCAGCTAGTATTGGACGATTTTTTGCTTTGATAATGATAGTTATTGGGTTCATTAGCAATTTGTGGTTAATAATAATTGGATTTTTCATATACTGGGGGGCTGCACAAGAACTACAAGGAACAAAATTATCATCACTACTTAAACCTTTACGGGTTGGAGATTTTATGCTTCCAAGAGACAGCGTTATGACAATAGCTCCTACAACCCCAGTTAGTCAAGCTCTTGAAATGATGTTCCATGCCCGCATCAGTGATCTAGTTGTTTGTCAGAAAGGTGAATTGTTAGGAGTTATTACATGGAACGACATTATAAAAATGGCTCCTGAAGCTCAATCAAATGCCATCGTTGCTGATCTCATGGTCAAACCCTTATCAATCCTACCCAATCGGTCAGTGTTTGACGCGTATAAAATCATGGCGAAAGAAAAGACTCAGCTTATTCCTGTGATTGATGATAATGCTCCTTGTAACATTATGGGAGTGATTACCAGTCAATCCATTGCATATGGACTTGCCATAGCACAGAATTTTAAGAACCAAGGATTAGAATATTAAAACTGAGGATTACTCAAATGGTAGATTATGAAATCAGTATAGTTTTAAATGAAGAATATGATATAGCTGTCTCTAAGACGGTTAATGCCTTAAAAGAGGAGGGATTCGGCGTTTTAACTGAAATTGATGTAAAAAAAACTCTGAAAACGAAATTAAATGTTGATTTTGAGCGTTATGTCATCTTAGGGGCATGCAATCCTCCATTTGCAAAAAGAGCTCTTGATATTGAACGAGAAATCGGCCTTCTTTTACCCTGCAATATCGTTGTTCAGGAATTAGAGGAAAGAAAAACTAAAGTGGCTGCAATTGACCCTGAAAAGATGTTTATGATAATTGGGAATCCAGAGTTGGAATTAGTAGCAAAAGAAGTGAGTACAAAGCTTCAGCGAGTCATAAATTCCCTAACTGGTTTAGATATCTGAGATTTCACATAAAAAGGATTATAATGGAAATTTCTTCATCTCATATTGTTTAATGAATTCTTTAAAGCCAAAGGCTGAGAGAAAATTCAACGTCTGCTCTGAACGTTTATCTACATTAATAGTTACAAGTTTATCACTAAATGTCATGAGTTTCTGAAACAGACATTTTGCAAATCCTTTTCCTCTTTCATCTTTTGCTATGGCAAATTGAAAAATATAACCTGTTTTTGGGGTGAATATAGCATAACCAATCAATTTCCCTTCTTTATAGAGTCCAAGGAATTGACAAACATTCACATTTTTCATTATAGCAGAAATAGAGTGTTCCCATGACGGTTTAAAATCCCAAAAGCTCTGTACAAAATCCCAATCAATGCTTAAAATATCGGTATCAACTTTCATTTGGATTTGATCATCTAATCTAGCTACAACACCTTTAGTATCAAGACTATAAGTAAAACTGATTAATTCTCGCTCCTCTTTGAAACCTACACTCTCATAAGCTTTGATCGCTTTTTCATTTTCTTGAATTACTTCTAGAAGACATTGTTCAATTCCATGCTCTTTTAGAATAGGTAGTGCATGATTATATAGCTTCTTTACAATTCTCTTCCCTCTATGATCTGGTACTACTCCAGTACCTATATTGAAAGCTGTTTCTTTTCCATTCCACTGATCAATACCGTGAATAATGAACCCTACAAGATTATCATCACTAAAAATCCCAAATGATAGATCATAGTCGACGCCCGCAGCATTCCATCTATTTTGTAAATATTCTTCTGAAGTTGTAAATTGGATAATATAATCTGCAAATGCTTCGTTAAATGTTTTAGTAATATCAGTCATACTTGTTTTCGCTAAATTCTTGATAATCATCATCTATTCCCACAGAATAGTTTCTTTTCACTGAAGAGAATAATAAATGGTCAGAAAAAATTACCTAGTTCTTTGAAATGTAGAAACGATATGATATTCTTTCAAGTTTTTCGAGAAAGAATTTTCTTCTTCAATTAAGGGAGATCAGTGGTGGATTGTTGATATATGTATGATTGATCAAGTCTTTGAATCTCTCAATCGTCAACTCCCTCCCATGCTCATCATGGATAGTAAATTTAGCTTCTTTCACAAGAACTATGAATACCTCATGAGCCATAGTGGGATAAAATGTGTTTCCTGTAAATGCTCCCAGAGAAATTACCTGAGACTGTTTTTTTTCCGATTTTCTCCCTAAGTAATAGTAAGCACTCATTTTTTAGGCTCCCTACAAATTTCTTTGATCATCCTAGAACCTATTTCTCATGTTATAAAAACTTTTCCATTTTTTTTATTATATGGGAATCTTTAAAAAAAATGTGAATTTTCTTTTATATAGAATTATTTGAGTCAAAAAATCTAATTCTTGCCCTGATCCTGCTCAAATAATGTTTTTTATATTCTTATTTCTTAATCTTTAAATAGCCTTGACTAATGGCTTTACGGCCTTCATCATTAAATACGTCAAAGAAATAATGTTCAGGAGCATTCTCAGGTGCTTTTTCCTTAAGAATTAGATTAATATCAGTATTTGGTAGTACCATACTAGTGAATTTGCAGGCTATTTCGTCAATTCTGAAAGGATCTCCTTCTAGTTCCTTGTTTGTTATTGTTCTAACAGCCATCGCTAATGTGGCCGTGCCGTGAAGAATGATATCTGGGAGTCCAACCAAACGAGCAAATTGTTTCGATGTATGAATAGGAACAACTGAGGTATTAGTACATGCATCATAGATATAAGGTTTCAAAGCGTCAATGTGCATTGTTTCTTGCCAAAGGGGTTTGGATCCAATTTCATGCTGTATAATCTGTGGTTGGTCTTCTAACCCCTTTCCTCCGCCTATACATTCAACTCCCCTTAACATCCCTCCAATACATTCTTCCGTAACTAGCTGATTCTCTCGATCTCGCGTTTCCAACCGAATTATGACATGAGTCCCTGCACGGTGTGGTATAATCGTTGTGAATTTTCCTGTAATTGTTAACTTATCATTTGGTTTTATTAATCGGTGGATTATTACGTGTTCAGTATAATGTACAATTGTCGATAGTACTTCTAGAGGGAATTCTTCATAGTCAATAAGATCATTGATGTTTTTTACCACAGGCCAATTTGCTATAATGGAGAACACAGGTGGCGCGACGATGCCTTCGTCTTGCTCATCATCAAAATAATATGGATTATCGTCATCGACACTAGCAGCAAAATACATAATTTCAGGCCAATCTATTGTTCGCGTAAATGGTTTAAGAGGTGTTCCTACTAAATCTGAATTAATCTCCAATTTTGTGTCTCCTTTCTTTTGTTTTTCAATCTGACAAGATTTAATTCTATCCGAATTTCTTTGTCATCAAATGAAACTGAAATCCTAGGGTGGTCTGTTTTTTTCATTGGATTCATCTTTGATTATGTAGTCGGGAAGAAAAGCTTATAAAAAAACAAAGGTAAAAAATATTCTTTTACCTGAGGAACTTAAATCTACATATTATCTTGTCTGACTTGGTGCAAGAAATGACTTTACAGATAGAAGATTTAACAAAAGAATATTTGATGGGTGAATTAACTGTTTCTGCATTAAGCGGGATAACTCTGAATATCGAGCAAGGACAGTTTCTTGTTATTTTAGGACCATCTGGTTCTGGGAAAACAACGTTACTTAACGTTATTGGGGGAATTGATCGTCCAACTACAGGTAAAATCCTCTTTGGTACAAATGGAAAGAGTACTAATCTTGTTTCCCTCAAAGAAAGGGATTTGACGAAGTATAGACGACTTAATGTGGGGTTCATCTTCCAGTTTTATAATCTGGTAGCTTCCTTAACAGCATTTGAGAATGTTGAACTAGCAGCCAAGCTTACAAATCCCTCAGATGAGGCACGAAAAATATCAAAAGAGTTATTGGAAGAAGTTGGCCTTGGAGATAAGAGTAATAAATTCCCAGCACAACTTAGTGGGGGGGAACAGCAAAGGGTAGCCATCGCAAGAGCATTA
The DNA here is from genome assembly GCA_020353515.1 of Candidatus Heimdallarchaeota archaeon. Taxonomy (GTDB): domain Archaea; phylum Asgardarchaeota; class Heimdallarchaeia; order Hodarchaeales; family Hodarchaeaceae; genus Hodarchaeum. Next base: position 2,509,615 of record CP070695.1, on the reverse strand, counting down.
GCTAAGAAACCTAAGATCCTGTTGGCAGACGAACCAACTGGTAATATTGATAGCGAAACCACAGGAAAAATTTTGAAACTTCTTCAACGTGTGAATGAGAATTATAAAGTAACAATACTCCTTGTTACCCATAATGTTGGCATCTCTACTCTAGCAGATAAGGTTATTTACCTTCGTGATGGAAAAATCTTTGGTACCTCCAAATATGATCCAGCTAAAGAAAAGGAATTCTGGGAAGAACTCACGGTAGCTCCTCCTATTGATACGGCTGGTTGATGACATGAAATTGTTCATTCGTAAAGCATGGCGGGATATAAAAAGTAAAAAGCTCCGATCTATCCCGATCATCATAGTTATCACCATTGGCAGCATTATTACTATCTTTTACTCCGCATTATACTTCAATTGGCTTGAAGTTGAGAATGCATCCTGGATCGGTTATCGATATCACCATCTATTGATAACAACAGAACAAATGGATAAATCAAACCTGACACTACTAGTTAATCAAGTCAAAGAAGACCTAAACATTGATTTTGAGTTTGAACTTCGAGATTTCCATGAGTTACAAGTTACTGAGTCTGGAATTGAATCTCAGGTTAATACACATTTATACGCTGTTAGAAATGAAGAATTACTTGTTGATAAGTTATATTATAATAAACCATACATCAATACTCTCCATAATTCAACTGATGCTAATATTGCCGTTGTTGAGAAGGTTACTGCCGAACTCCAAGGTTGGGAGATCAATGACGAATTGGTAGTATTAACTCCTTCAGGAATATTGAATTTAACCGTCATTGCTATGGTTGATTCGCCAGAATTTATGTTATCACCTGGTATTGTAACTGAATTTTATGGGAGCTCGTGGGATGGCCCTGTGATTTGGATGAAACAGCAAGATTGGGAATCTCATATGAACAGCACAGATCAAGTCAACCAGATTGCCATTTATTTCGATGACCCATCAATGAGTAATCGTTTTCTGGAAGAATTTTTGACCGCAATGAGTCAGGAGTATGGAATTGATTCTGTACTTCAATATAGCGGTCGGGATGCCTTCTTATTAAGTATTGCACCAACTTTTTCAGGCATGGGTCTTATTTTATCATTTGTTTTTGCAATTATTGTTGGTATAATGTTATTTATTGTTCTAAAGCGGATCCTTGAAGAAGAAATCACAACACTGGGTATTTTTAAAGCATTAGGATTTTCAAATCGTGAAATTGCTACAAGTGCTATAATATATTCGTGGTTAATAGGTCTAATAGGGGGATCAATTGGAATAACTTTAGGTTTAATATCAGGTTTTAGTCTTGGAGATTTCTATATTGAACTAGTAGGTATAAAGAAATTACCTAATGTGACCTCTATTTCTTCTATACTCCTATTATTCCCTACTATGGGATTTATTTGCCTAATAACTTTCTTTACAACAGCAGGTTCTCTCCTAGCTGTTCAGAGAATCCTACGAATGACTCCAATCGAAGCAATGCGACCTCAAGCAATGTTCAAACCAGCTCGTCCAGTTTATTTTGAACGGATACTACTAAAAATTAAGGCACTCTCACCATTGACGAAATTTTCAATTCGATCAGTCTTCCAAGAAAAGCGAAAAGCATTATTCATAATCTTTGGAATCATTCTGGCAATGTCTATCTCTTTTTTCGGTTCCACCACAGGAACAAGTTTTACAACTGGAATTGACAAGCAGTTTCAATTTTATGAAGCATGGGACATGCAGATTACTCTTAACAACTATCAAAACTCATCACAGATTGCAACAATGCTTGAGAATCTCCCATGGAAACATTATGAATCGTATGTTTTGGTTCCTGTTAGATTAAAACAGGACATGACTCAAAATTATGTGATTACAGGTCTTAACGAATCAACAATCAGTCGTAATTTCGACACTGGCGGTGTACCAGGATCTCAGAAAGTCGTGATTACAAAAGATCTAGCCATTAAATTTAGTATAAAAAAAGGTGACTTATTGACAGTAATTGATGTTCAGGGTAATGACAGGACCTTAGAGGTTGAGACCATACTTAACGAATTCACTGGTGGTGGGTTATATACTTCGATTGATACTGCTCGATGGTTAGCAGGGATAGCTGAAACAGATTATGCCAATGGTATCTACATTCATACAGAGCAGCCTCAAGATTCAGATCAAATAGAAGAAAGACTGGGTGAGAATCCTAATGTCCAAGATGTAATCATCAAAAGTGAGCTAGCAAAATCTGTACGAGATGCAATGATGTTAGGTTATGCCTTCATGCTTGCAGCAATGTCTGCAGGTTTAATTGTAGGAGTAGCTATTGCTGTTTCAGTTGTATCTATTTCTATTTCGGAAAGAAAATATGATTTTGTGAATTTTAGAGCATTAGGAGTTTCTAATCGGGAGATCTTCGGCACGGTACTACTAGAGCTGGTCAGTACAAGCGTTATTGGTATTTTCATTGGATTTGTTACCGGAGGTGCATTGGCCACCTTTATCTTTGATTGGGCAGCTGAATATGGAGTTGTGTTTGTTGTGCAAATCAACCTATTTAGTATTACCTTGTCAATATTAAACGTATTTCTTGGAATTATCTTAGCTGCTTATCTTTCACTCCGTTCCCTGTTTCGAACATCTATTTCTGAGGAGACAGTTAGCCGAATCATTGGTTAATCTCTCCCTCTCTTTTTATCCAAAGAATTTTTTTACACAATTTGGACACAGATTGATGGTACCAAGCTCTTCACGGTCAATTTCATAGCTATGCACATTGCATACAAGGTTCTTACAGGCAAAGCAGTCTTGTTGTGCCTTATTAGTGCGACAGACAAAGCAGAAATTTGTTTCAATTGAAGCTCTAGTGCCAATCAGGGGAAAAAAGCGAATTTCAATTGATTCAACAAGATCTTCTGGAACAGCTAAGTTATCTAGACTTTTCCGGAGGATATTCCAATTATCGAGAGTAACATTACGGTCCGACCAAATTCTTAATTGATCTACTATTTTTTGTTTATCCTGTTGAACTTCAACTAACCGTTCTGGAAAAATTTTCACAATAGGGATTATGAAGGTATGTCTTCTTCCATCAAATAAGAGTGATACTTCTTGAATCAAACCTGCATTAATCATTCTTGACAAATGATGATTTAAGCTCGCTCGCTTTAAATTAAATTTTATTGCCAGATCATTTTTTGAGACGAAATTTGTAGATATGAATTGAAATAACTCTCTACGACGTTCACTATTAAGAGCCTCAAATAAAGGAGAAAAATCATCAAGTGTCATTGTTATTATAGATCCCTTGTGTAGATTTGTTTTAACCATTTTTCAATTGTTCGTTTTATGTTTTATTACTAATTTCTTAGTTTGACGATGTGTATTACCCACCTAGGACTCAATTTAGAAGAAATCTTTATATAGAGAGCTGCTCCTAGTAGGCAAGAGGTCGATTAAGTTATGAAAAAATCAACCTTCTTAAAATATTTTATAATGAGTCTGATATTTGGAAGCATTTTAGTGAGTGGACTCCAAATGACTGGTGGTACCACTGTTGCTGACGGAGATATAAAAGCAGGCTTCATCTACGTCGGCCCAATCGGAGATTATGGTTGGACACATGCCCATAACGAAGGAAGAACAATAATTGATAATAAATACGATTGGTTAACGACTGTGTATATTGAGAGTGTAAAAGAGGATACTGCAAGTGTAGTTGCGGCTGTAGACACATTGGTGGCCGATGACTGTAATGTGATCTTTACTACGTCCTTTGGATTCATGGATGGGACTATCGCGGCGGCAGAGAAATATCCTGACGTTGTTTTCTTCCACTGCTCTGGATTTAAACGCGCCAAAAACGTAGGTACATACTTTGCAGACTTCTATCAGCTCTATTACCTTAACGGGTTAATGGCTGGAGCTCTTTCAGAAAGTGGTAAGCTAGGTTATGTTGCTGCTTTTCCAATCCCAGAAGTTATCCGCCACATTAATGCGTGGACATTAGGAGCCCTCGAAGTAAATTCTAGTGCAACAGTCGATGTCCGCTGGATAAATAGCTGGTATAATCCTACTGCTGCAACAAGCGCTGCCAATGCCTTGATTGCAGATGGATGTGATATGCTAGCGTTTACTGAAGATTCTCCAACTGTCGTTGAAGTTGCAGAAGCAACAGCTGATGTCTATTCATTTTCTCATTATTCACCAATGCAATCGTATGGGCCAAACAGTTGTATTTCAGGTCAGTTAGCACATTGGGACGTCATGTACGATGAGATTCTCTTACAAATACATGATGGTAACTATACTAAATCCAATCTTGAAGATGTAGACTACTTATGGTTCCTTCATGAGAAAGCAGTTGAACTTGGCGGAAAAGCCGGAGTTCCCATTAATACTAAATTTGTAGATGACCTGAACGCAGTGATTGTAACTGATGATGTGCTAGGGGAAGTCTCAGTATATAATCTAACAATGACACGTTTAGATCAAATGAACAATACTTGGGCAGATGTGGATTTTGATCCTTTCACAGGTCCAATAAAAGCACAGAATGGAACTACAATGTTCAAATCTGGAGAACGGGCATCTATCCCTGATCTATTCTCGGATATGACATGGTTTGTCGATGGCGTGATAGGTACGATTCCAGAAGAAGGTGCAGCTTCTATAGACTTCTTTGTGATCTTCTTGGGTATTCTTGCTCTTGGTGCTTTCCAATTCAGTCGCAGAAAGAAGTAAGAAAACGATAGGCATTTTTCTTCTTCTTCCCATTTTTTTTTCTTTTTGTATAATTTTAGAAGCTTTAAGCTTTCAATCTTCAATACTAGTTTTTTTTCTGCAATTTCGAGCTTGAAAAATATTAATCAAGAAAATTATCTAATACAACTTATCCGAAAAATCACAGACATTGAGGATTATTCTATGAGTACAGTCTTAGAGATGCATGATGTATGCAAAACATTCTATGGCGATGGAGTTGAGATCAAAGCAAACGACCATATCAATTTTACGTTAAAACAAGGGGAAATTCATGCTCTTTTAGGTGAGAATGGTGCTGGTAAATCAACTTTAGTAGGCACTTTATTCAGAAAACCAGATAGTGGTACAATTAAGTTACGAGGGGTTGAAGTAGAACTAAATAATCCAATTACAGCATTAAAATATGGATTAGGTATAGCAAGACAAGACCTAACAGGAAGTCTGATTGAAAGACATTCAATTGCAGAAAACATCCTTAGCATATCACGAGGTTTCTTTCTTTCTTTAAATGAAATAGAAACAAAAATAAAGAAGGTTTTGGTAGATTATGACTTAGGAGACTTAGATCCAAAATTAAAGGTTTGGAAATTGTCAGGAGGGGAGAAACAACGTGTTGAAATACTTAAGGCTCTAATTACCAATCCTGAAATTATCATTCTTGACGAACCAACCTCAATGTTAACTCCTGCTGAAACTGATAATCTTTTCAAACTCCTTTTTTCTCTTAAAGAAAGAGGGAAGAGTATAGTGATTATTACTCATCACCTCGAAGAAGCAATTAGAATCAGTGACAGAATCACAATATTACGTCAAGGAAAAGTAATTGAAACCCTTGATACTCATCAGGCTAAACAGAAATGGAAATCCCAAGAAGAAGGGATTCGTCAATTGGCATCAATGATGGTGGGAAGGGAGGTTTTATATCATCTCAAACGCCCTCCTCTCGATGCTGGAAAAATCGTTATAAATGTGTCAACTTTGCATACAAAGAATGATATGGGAGATGAGGTTGTCAGAGGAGTAAGTTTTCAATTAAAAGAAAACCAGATTCTTGGAATTGCTGGTATTGCAGGAAATGGTCAGAGGGAGCTTATAGAAGCTCTTCTTCATTGGCGAAAAGTAGAATCTGGGGAAGTCCTGATTCGGGGAAAAGATATGACAAATAAACCAATCAGAGAGATCCGCGAATCAGGTGTAGCATATATTCCTGAAGATCGTCGAAAAGCCCTAATATTAGATTTAACAGTACGAGAAAACCTCATTCTAAATTCATATCAGGGGTCTCCAGGGCTCTTTATAGATAATGAATCTATAGCATTACAAACAGAAGATTTGATTAAAAGATTCAATATTGTTACTCCGAGTCCATTAGTTCCAGTGCGGAGTTTATCTGGGGGTAATAGACAGAAAGTAGTCGTAGCAAGGGAATTCTCTCTCACCCCTCCTGATAATCAGGAGCTAATTCTAATAGCAGAAAACCCCACATTCGGTTTAGATGTAGGCACGACCCAGTTTGTTCGGGAAGAACTATTAAAAATGAGAACTTCAGGTGCTGCCGTTTTACTGATCTCTAGTGATCTTACTGAAATACTAACGCTAAGTGATGAGATTGTTGTTATGTATAAAGGGAAAATCATGGGAACGGTTAAAGCTGAAAATGCTACCCGTCAGAATGTAGGTTTGCTAATGGGTGGTGCGAAGCTTGAGGAGGAAAATTGAATGAAGATACTTAATTTTGAAATCTTGTTTCAGAGACGAACATTACCTCTAATAGGGCTAAAAGCATTTAGTGTAAGAGTAATGGCAATTGGAAGTGGATTGGTTGTTCTTGGTATAATTTTTCTCTTAATGGGGATCAATCCAATTGAATTGTATATTGACATAATATTGGTAAATATTCGCTTGCTTCCTAATACTATTGGCATCTTTATTACGTTACTCTGTATTGCTCTTGGCCTCGCCATTCCGTTTAAGGCTCGAATTGATAATATCGGTGCTGAAGGCCAATATGTGATGGGTACTCTTGCTGCGATTGGGACAGCATTTATTTTTCCTACTCTACCATTTTTTATCTTGATTCCCCTTATGTTTATCAATGGATTCATTATTGGGGCAATTTGGGCTCTCCCTGTTGTTCTGTTTAGGGCAAAAGGAGGCTTCCAAGGCGCTGATGTTGTAGTTAGTTTTTTAATGGTTTTTCCTGCAATTTATATATTGGAGTATTTAGTTAGTGGCCCATGGAGAGATCCTGAAACTGGTTTTACCTACTCCTCCCAAATTCCAGAAAATGGGAAAATTCCTGTCTTAGATTTTGACTTTACCGTCCCAATTCTGGATATAAAGTGGGATTTCTCACCTGTTCATATCACGTTATTTTTAGTACTTATAATCACTGGACTAGTCTATTTCTTTCTATTTAGATCGGTAAATGGAGTACCTAAAACAAAATTCGGGTATGAATTAAATGTAACGGGAAAAAACCCCTTAGCAGGGCGGACTGCTGGAATGAGTTTTTTCAAGGTCATCTTGGTAAGCATGATCCTTTCTGGGGGATTAGCTGGTATGGCTGGAGTGGGCGAGATTGCTGGAAATCAATTACGATTGACTCCCAGTACACCTGGTTATGGATTTACAGCTATTGCTGTGGCCTATCTAGGAGGATTAAATCCTATAGGTATAGTAATTAGTGCCTTATTTTTTGCTGCTTTAATTGTAGGGGGAAATGCGATTAAGTTGACAAAAGGTCTTCCCGGAACAGCTTTAGATATGTTTAGTGGAATACTCCTCTTTTTTGTCCTTTTAGCGGAGTTTTTCTTTCGATATACGATAACATGGAGACGAATCTAATGGTTGAATTATTTAATCCTGTGTTAGGAAATTCAATTGTTGCAGCTGCAACTTTTTTCCTCATTCCAACGTTGGGGGAGATTTACGCTGAACGTTCTGGAATTTTAAATCTTGGTATTGAAGGAATGGTAATTGCAAGTGCGGCTGGATCATATGCTTTTGCCTTCATCACGAATAATGTGTATCTTGGGATTTTATTCGGGATCCTCCTTGGGGGTGTCCTAGCTTCTGCTCACGCTATAATAACTGTAACCTTTAATCGGAATCAAATTGTCTCAGGGATTGGCTTAACCATTTTAGGAACGGGTTTGAGTGGATTCTTGGGTCGAGATGTGATTGGAAAAGCGTTTGATGGGTTAGAAAAGATTCCAATTCCTTTATTATCTGATATTCCAACGATTGGCCCAATCTTCTTCAACCATTCTATTCTAGTATATCTTTCCTATCTCCTTGTTCCTCTCCTTTGGTTTATCCTATTTAAGACACGAGTGGGTATATTGATTCGGACTGTCGGGGAAAATCCTTCTGCTGCTTACAACCAAGGAGTCAAAGTTCGATTAATCAGATATTGCTGTGTTATTTTTGGGGGGATGTGTGCTGGTCTTGGAGGAGCTTATTTATCACTGAGCTGGCTTAATTTTTGGGCGGAAGGAATGACTCAAGGGCGAGGTTGGATTGTTATAGCTCTAGTTGTTGTTGCGTTATGGAATCCTCTCGGAGCTCTTTTTGGGTCTTATCTCTTTGGGTCGTTTGATGTCCTACAGTTCTCTTTCCAACATTTGACAATACCAATAATATTCCCAGAGGGTATTCCCGCGGCTGCATTGAAAATGATGCCTCCTCTTTCAACTATTCTGTTCTTGGCAATATGGGCAATAATTTTATCCCAACAAAAGGTGAAAAGTATTGTTGGAGCCCCTACGGCACTTGCAGTCCCATTTGAGGACTAATTAGCTAGTAGAATTCAATGAAATGAATTAAATCCCTCCCTCCTCTTAAAAGGAATTTAATTCACTTATATATAAGGAATAGATTTTTCTATAACTTCCAGAATTGGATTATCTGTTCTGCGTGTTGTGATGTTTTAACTTTTTCGTGACCCTCTACCCCGAAAATACCTTCAATGTTCCCTTCCTCATCGATAAGGTATGTAATACGTGCTACTCTATTCCCTCGTTTATAAGCTCCAAATTTTTTTGCGAGCTCTAATTTTTCATCCATTAAGAGAGGAAATGGAAGGTTATATTTGTTGATGAATTTTTGATGAGATTGTGCGTTTCCTCCTGAAGCACCATATACAAGAATATCCTGATCAAGAAAAGTTTGATAGTTATCTCTTATTGAACAGGCTTCTTTGGTGCAACCAGGAGTATTATCTCTAGGATAAAAATAGAGAACATACTTTTTACCTTCCAAAAGTTCTGAACTGACAGGTTCCTCTGATTCTGTTGTGGTTTCGAATTCTGGAGCTTTATCACCGATTTCTAATGGCATATTGGTCCTCCATTATCTTTTATGTCTAAAATGACCATACTTTTAAAAATTTCTAAAAATCATCTTACTCGATTTTCGAGTACCTTGAAATAACTCTTTTACTCTAGTGTCCAACCCGCTTCTTCCCAAGCTTTTTTCATTAAGGGATTTTGATTTAGAAATGCGCTTATTATGTCAGATGAAACTTTATTCATTGCGCAGGAGAAATTGGGACATTTTTGACAAGCATGACCGAGTAATATTTTGCTAAAGTAAATCATTATCGATATAAAGATTATTGATAAGATTATCAATAAAGTTCCTATCATTACATTGTCGTAGGGATTTAAGAAAAACTCTAAAAGCCCCCATCCGATGCCTAACAAAGGGAATAGATCAATAAATGCCACTAAAGGAAGCATAGCGATCCTTTCCACTTTCGTGATGGGTTCTGGGTGATAACTCCATAATTTTGGCATCCCACGGAGAGCCCAGCACTTAAGAACTCTTCCCTTCTTCTCATAAAAAGGACAGTGTAAACAAAGTAATCTGGGTTCCAAAACAAAAAAAATTTAGAATAATTCCCATAAGATAAACAGGCATTAACCAAAGCTGATTTACTAAAATGCCCGTCAAGAATAGTATTGCTAGTGCCACGACACGATAAGCTGCATTTCCCAAAAGAAATCTATTTGCAAATCCTTTATCAAATCTACAAATCAGGTGATCTTTCAAATCACACTCTGAACAATTAGAATGTTCATCAGCAACACAATTTTTTACTAGATTTATAGAATTAAGTTAAGATATCTATCTTAAATAATTGTGTCTCAATCCTAAAGAAGTCTTCATGATAGTAGGATGACCAATAAGGGGATTAGTATAAAAGCCAGTGCTAAAAGGACTAGTGGGACTAATTCTTCATCTCTTTGCTTTACTAAATGAAAACATTCTTCACAAAATGTTTGTGGGACGAATATCGCTGGAGGAATAAAAATCGAACGATCGTACTTCTCTCCCCTAATTTCAGTCCTACATTTAGAGCAAACTGTCAAAAAACTTTTCCTCTTCTTGATTGATTTAGAACATTCAGCTATAAAAATCAATAGATATCGGAAGTTAGGTCTCCTAGAATTTCTGGCTTGATTCCTGTTATAGATATTGATCCATTAGAATGAGCAATCACTTCTACAGGGGGAATCATATCAAATTCATTACTATGAAAAAATGATGAAGAAAACAAGACTTCTTTATTTGTCGTTCCTCTTATCCCTTTCTGGAGCTTTTTCTCTTGTAAGAATCGGCCAGATATCAATACATACAGTGAATTGTTTTAATCTATCAAATCCACGAATAGTCTCCCATTTCGTCGGTGGAACAGCACTGTGGGTTTCGTAGGACTATATAAAGTCGAGAAGAAAAATATGTTAGTTCTCTGTTATTTTTGAATAAGCCATGTAATTTGGAGTAATCAAAGGAACAGGACAGTCAATTCTATCAAGAAATTCAGACATTAGTTCGTAGAAGGGTTCAGAATCTAGAACTTTAGCATTCTTGCTGCTAAGTTCCATAGATTTTAACTAACTGAACCCTACTGCATTTGTTAAGCTCTCTTTCAGCTCTCATTTCACGATCATTGTTAATAATGATTGATTGTTACCTAATTCCCAAATCATCTCTGCTGATATACCGGCTACCTTTTTGATTCTCAATTTGTAGAAATAGGTTATTTTTTTAATGAATTAGAAAAGACTCGTAATTCATCTACAGTAATTAAATCTGGATCGTATTGACTATCTTTAATTACGAATCTAATAATACCAGAAGCTGCAACAGCATTTTTATTAATTATATTTGCCAATTTTTCCCCAAAAAAGTTCACTACTTCCATTTCTATCCTTCCATCAAAGCTTTCATTAATTCTTCCTCTGTTTGAGGAATATCCCTTTCATCAATTGGTGCTTCATAATTTCGGTTGAGATAAAATCTAATTCGTTCAGGCACCACCCATACGATAAATTGGAGCACATACGAAACCATTGCTATTAATACTACTGAGTGTAAAAATATCTGTTTGGCTTAGTGTAAAAATTAAAAGAGTTGCTGGAATCAGAATGAAAAACACATAATTGATCATTAGCTTATAGCGTGTTTTTACCCAGTCCTCAACTGATTGATCTTGTGCAATCCGTTTATATAAAGAGTAGGCGACAAACAAAAACCACCCCCAGACAATAATGGTTTAATGCAAAAAATGTTTTTCCAATATTCTAAATGACGATTGTTTTACACTACCAGTATTAGGTTAAATTTTACAGGGTAGTGTAATTGTAAATGTTGAACCTTGCCCCCTTCCCTTACTATCAGCTATAATTGATCCTTTATGATTTTTTAATATCTCTCGGACAAGATAGAGTCCTAAACCAGTTCCAACAACAGAGTATTCTGTTGGAACACTGAAATATTTATTGAAAATTTCATCAAGATGTTCTAATTGGATGCCTGCCCCGTTATCCCGAATAGAGAGATGGAGAGAATTTGGATGTGTTGTAATCTCAGCTCTGATCCTTCGATTATCTTTGGGGGTGTGTTTTATGGCGTTATCCATAATATTTTCTATTACTTGTCGTAATCGTGCTTTATCGCCTTCTACTGTTATTTTATAATCTGGACAGCCTTTAAACTGAAAAGTGTCCCCCAAATAATGTTGATAGTACTTAAAAATCTCAGTTATAAAACCACAAAATTCAATCTTTTTCATATCCAATTGAAAGATGTTATGTTCTAATTGTTCAGTGGTTCTAACATTATCAATTAATCGTTCTAGTCTGACAAGACTCTTTTTAATTTTTTGGACAATTTCTTCGTTATCTTTACCAAAATGTCCTTTTTGTTTCTTTAGAAGATAATCACACCATCCTAAACCAATCGTTAGCGGTGTACGCAATTCGTGTTGGGTTAATGAAATAAAGGATTCACGTTTATCTTCAAGTGCTTTACGAATTTTTTCAGTTTCTTTGTATTCGGTAACATCTCTGAGAACAGTTTCAATTCTAATTTTGTCCATATTTTCATCTTTATAGAGGTTTGATCCAACTTCCAGAATAATTCTCGTTCCATCTTGTTTCTTCATTAGAATCTCTAAGTTATCAGCGAACCCATTTTCGAGTAATTGTAATCTTAAATCCTCACATTCTTGTGGATTTTCAAAGTGGTCTGAAACATTCTTTCCTATAACCTCTGGAATGGTTTTATATCCAAATAGTTTAACAGCTGCTTCGTTTACGGTTAAAATTGTTCCTTCTAAATCCGTACTTATTAAACCTACCCTTGCTGTCTGATATAGAGTTTTATATCTTATTTCACTTGTTTGTAATTCTTCAAAGGCTTTTCGGTATTTATTCTCCGATTTCTTTAATCTATCTTCCAATAACGCTACAAATGAAGTTGCTAAGATTAATGTCACAAAAACAATATTTCCGAGATAACTAAATTCCCAAAATATAAATGGATAGAAAAAACTTCCCAATGTAGTGAATGAAGTGAAAGTAGTACTTATAGAAGTCAGAAACATAAAAGCATGAGTTGGAGTCTTTTTAATCAGATATACACGTAAAAACAATACCATGGCAATAACTACAAGAATAAGAATAAAAATTTGGATTCTGATTATAAATGAAACAAGTGGTATCATTGAGAAAACAAAAAATGATCCAATGACTGATAAACCTAAAACAGAAAAATTCCTTTTATCTAAATTATCAGATTTTAGATTTAGGAAATCGCAATAAATTATCGCAACAAAGAGAAAGATTGAAGTTAAATAAAAAAGATTTCCAAAAAGCCTGAAGATTGGATCTTGAAATCTAAAAAGAATGCAAAAAGTACCAATTATATAAGAAAGCAGTGCTGGTAACCATGAATATAATTGTTTTCGTTTAATGGAAATAGTAGTGAAGATTGTTACGGTTAGCAATGAGTAGATTGCAATGAAAAAGTCTAATGTTAACTCATCGAACATATAATCATCTACCTACCGTCATTCGCTCTTTCAACCAATAAATAGTACACATTTAATTTTTGTTGATCCTTGATTAGGTTAATACTTGATTTTGGTCGCATTTAGGCTTTTTCCTTTGTTTTCATTCTCTCACGACTTTCTAGATATTCATTCAGACTATTTTAAACAGAGAAACTTGTTTTGATAGTTTTTCGCTCATGCTAGCGAGATCTTGGCCTGCAATGGTTAATTGATGCATACCAGCTGATTGTTCCTCGGTAGCAGCTGCTACTTCCTCACTGGATGCGCTAAACTCTTCTGATTGAGCTGTGAATCCTTGTAACGACTCCTGAATCTTAATAACACTACCCCCAATATTTGTTACAATTTTATTTGTTAATTCACTTATATCACTAGCGTTACTCTTTGTTTCTTCTGCTAAACGACGTACATTATCAGAAACTACCGCAAAACCCCGACCGTATTCCCCAGCCCGAGCTGCTTCGATAGCTGCGTTCAATGCTAATATATTAGTCTGATCTGCGATATCTTCAATGACCTGTAAGGTGTTTTCAATATCTCGAAGTGTCAAATCAACAATTTCAGACATCTTATTGACATCACCAAAACTTTTTTCAGCCAATTCGGTCTGGTTCGAGGCTCCCCGACTAATTTGTTGGATTGTAGCAGTGATTTCTTCTGATAAAGCATTGACTTCTTCTGATGTTGAGACAAGTTCTTGTGCAGATGAAGTAACGTGTTCTGCTGCTTCTTGAGCCTGTGAAAGAATTCCAGAAATGTTCTCAATCATTATCCTAAAACTTTGTTCATACTCCCCGAATTCACTTCCATGAACAATCAATCCTTTTCGTTCAAAGGCTAAATTTCCTTTCGCAATTCTATCTGTCTCATCTATTATAATGCTTAGAGGTTGTTGGATGGAACGAATGGTATATGTGATCATCATCACTACAAAGACTACCGCTCCTGGTAGCAGAATGACTAAACTACCTATAGTCCCTTCATAAAGGTTAGTATAGGCCACTATCCCTGCTACTGTAGCAATTATTAGCATTATATTGAATGAAATGCGAAAAGATAAACTATCTTTGTACACTAACTTAAGACCTACTATAATTAGAAAAGAAATAACAGGAATTAAGACAAGAACCCTTCCTTCAGGTGTTTTAGTTTGCATAAGACTCTTGGGCAAGATAGTGACTAGTAAGAAGCTTGCTACTCCTGCTATCACTGTAGGGAGCAATAGAAGGGGAACAGCTCTCAGAAAATTTGGATTGTCGAATATTTTCTCCACTAATGATTTGAATTGATTTTGCATTTTATTTTTCATATTTTATTTCCTCCGAATTTTCGATGAACAATTCTTCATGATTCTACGATCTTTAATATAAAATAAGAATATAGCAAGAAAATTAGAAAAAACTAGTAAATTTCATTAAAATCAAGAAATCTATTCAGAAAAAAAAATCTAATTTTTCGCTGAAATACGAAAAATAATATTGAATAATGATTATTCTGATTCTTTGCTAGAGAATAAGTTAAATCCTTTTTGAGTCATTTCAAGGCCTTTTCGTCTTCCCATTTCCATTTCTCTCAAATATCTTTTTATAGTTAATTGATTTATGCGCTTTCTAATTGTTGGCCTGCTAATGCCTAAACCTTTTACAATATCAGTTATTGAGGGACGTTTTCCCAAATTATTACTTTGATATACGTACCTTAAAATATCGAGTAATGCTTGAGAAATGTCAGCAAGAACGCGAGTCTCTATCTCTCTTGTTTCTTTCTCTAGCTGTCGAAGTTGATCAATAGCAACAACTTCTTCGTCTATAGAGATAATTATGGTAACACTTAAGAGAATGGCTATTTCTCTCAATTTAAAAATCCACTGCAGGATTTTATCAAACCCGTATTTTGCTAGTAAAAAATTCAGTTGATCAATTAAAATTACACTCTTTGGGGGTAATGTTTCGAGTTGTGATTCGATCTTTTCAAGTATCGAAGAATATTGCTGTTCAAGAGCTGACTCCGCCATCCAGATGAATTTAAATTCTTCTTCTAGAATTCTATAGTATTCTTTTTCGGGAGTTCTCGATATTACCAATCCGAAATAACCAATCCTAAGAAGGTCTTTGAATACCTCTCGTGAATGGAGTGCTTCAGCTTCCTTAATGAGATACATCTGTCCATCTTCAATGTTGAATTTGAGCAATTCTTCTTTCATCCTGGATTCTTGCTGTTTTTGTGGGGTAATATTCCTCCAAATACCACCAAGCATGAATCCCTTCTGCGTTTTAATTGGAAAAAGGTGAAATTGAACAAATTTATAGGATCCATTCACAAATAGCTCCGTGTCTATTGGTCGCGTGATCCACGAAGCTTTTCCTGCCTTTAAAACTTCTCTGATTCTTGAAATAATTAAATTAATAGCTCGAGAAGTCGTGAGATGACCTGGTAAAAGGGGTCTATAAACATCCCAAAAAAATCTACCGATGGCTTTTTCAGTCGGTATCTCTGTTAATTGAACTATTGCTGCATTCCATTCAATAACTCTCCCTTCTTCATCAAGAAGAATGATTCCATCACGAGATTGTTCAATGATACTACGAATCTTTTGTTCACTTTGTTTAATTACTGCTTTTGCTTCTTCCAGTTTTGTAATATCGATTATAGAGATTAATACCTTCGAAAACGTTTCCTGATAGCCTGGGACTACTAATAGTTTTATTAAAACATGGATAGGATCTCCCTCAGCATTTTGCCCTATTCCTCTGAACTCACTGTCTATCTGGCCTTCAGAAATACTCTCTAAGAGTTCTAAAAAGAATGGAAATCGTGTACCCCCAACTTCATAAAAAGACCACTGTGAAATATCCTCTATTCCAAATAATTTTAATGCAGCTACATTTGCCTGTTTTAAAATGACCAAATTCGCGAGAATTAATATGAATTGGGGATGACTATTCAGGTATTCCTCCAAATTAGTGTTTTGTATTTTTTTGACTTTTAATTGGTTTAGTTCACTTTTTAGTTTAGAAAAGTCAAACTCCATTAAAGGAAAAGGGGTATCTTCAAACAATCGCCGAAATTTCTGTTCACTTTCTCTAATTCTTTCTTCTGCTTCCTTAAGAGGAGTTACGTCAATAAAAATGGTAATCAATTTATGAGGAGGAATGAAAGAAATTTTAGTAATAAGATAAATTCCTTCTCGCTTAGGTATTGAATGTAAATAAAGTTCGTTTTTCTCTGCCTCCAAATAAAATGATTTCTCTATATCACTATACAAGACCGTTTTCAATATATGTTTAAAATGAGGATGTCCTTTTTCAGGTAATCCTGCTTTTTCAAGTGACCACTCATCTTTAGTATTTATTTGGAAAAGTTTTAAACCTGCTTCGTTCATTCTAATTATTTTGAGTTTTTTTCCAATTTTTACCATTTCATTGGGATTAAATTCTATAAATCTCTCAAAATCGGATAAATTTCGAATTTTTAGTTGATCCAAGTAGCTAATAATATCAGAAAGATCAGATTCCAACTGTGCAATCGGTGATCCATTAAATAAACTTCGATATTTTGCCTCATCTTCTTGAAGCTTTTTAGACTGTTGTTTAATCTCTAAGAGACTATTATTAATTATATTTTTTGCATCTTTAGGAATATCATCCCTTTCTAAAAGGTCAAGCAAATTAGAATTGTCTTGATAGGCCATTTTTATCAGCCATTTGTTAAATTATAAAAAGGAAGAAAATCATTTATAAAGGTAATCTTGAGCATTCTAAGCCAAATATTTATTTTGTTGAAAATGTGGATCAACCTCATAATATTTCAAGTGAGGGTGAAATAGGAAGTTAAACACATTACTAAAAATTTCGACTGATAAAGATACCAAAAGTTGATCAAAATAGTCAATTTTATCGAGAAATTAAGATATTAGTTCGTAGAAGGGTTCAGAATCTAGAACTTCAACATTCTTGTCGCTAGAATTCCACGGTCATCTTATTCTTATTCAAGAATGGTTTTTCTTAGAAAGTTTAGCTCCACTTTGTTTATAAACTTAATATTCAATGAAAATGACAATTGTATGAACTTTTTAAACTTGAAGCGGGAATGAAGAAGCTCACATCTACGCGGTTGGTGATAAGAAAGCAAGGGAAAAAGAGATTCGAAAACGTTCAAGTCATAAGTGAGAAAGTTCAAGAAAAATTTCCAAGTCTTAACGATTCCATACTTACTGAAGTACTTCTCGGTGAAAAGAAATACATGGAGTTTTACTGAATGGTATTGCAGGTAAAAGTATCCTTATGTGGAGATGGGGGGGTGGGAAAAACAACATTAAGAGATAGATATTTGGGACGAGGTTTCCAGACTGATTATATCCCAACTATTGGTACAGATATCGTCTCAAAACAAATCACATTGTATGGATCTAAATCCAAAAAGATAAAATTCCAAATTTGGGATCTAGCTGGCCAACCAAATTATAATCAGGTGAGGAAACTCTATTTTAAAAGTACTGTAGGAGCATTCCTAGTTTATGATATTACCAGACCAGATACTTTATTTAGTCTAGATAAGTGGATGAATAAACTCAATAAGTATTCTGGTTCAACAGATATTTCAATAATTGTTATTGGTAATAAATTGGATTTACAAGACGAAGTAAAGGATAGGGTGAAGAGTGAAGAAGCGAGAAAGTATATTTCAGGGGAGCTAATAGCTAATTTTGGTAATATTAGTGATGATGTATTCTATCTTGAAACCTCTGCAAAAACAGGTGAAAATGTTGATGAGGCATTCCAGAAATTGGGATTAAGACTTTATAACAAAATATAAAACTTAAGAGAGATCTTTCAGTCGCATTTTTCGAGCCAGCAATTAAGTAGCAATCACTTTCTTCAGAAATTTGGTAAAACTACTTGAGTCAAGAGGATAAGATGGATTGAGCTTAAATTTTTCCTTTTTAAGCTTTATTTCTAATACTGGTGTCCGCAGAATTCTTTTTGTCAATAGAAATCTTATTCCTTTTACAATTCCTGTAATATCTTTGATTTCTAAGGGAATATCATGTTTTTTACAATGATTCCTTGTATTTATAATGACTTTTTGTGTTTCAGTAGAATAAAAATTGTTCTCTAGATTGATTGTTGCCGCTGAAATTCTTTCATTAACCACAAGTGAATGACAATCTCCTTTTTTACATCCTCTTTCTATTACCACTGGCCTTGATATTTTCCTCACATATAGAGTTACCTGAATATTGTTTATGTTCTCTGACAAGGTTTGAGTCTCCTTTTTATGCTCCATTTTTTCGGAACGTTCCCGTCCTTAAAAAGGATTATTTTTCCTGCAAAAAATTAATATGAATCGAAATTTCTCCTTAAAACAACATTTAAAGGTTTTAAAACTCAAAATATGTTAATAAATTCTATTCAGGAGCGGTAAAACCAAAAAAGAATCCCCCATAAGTTTTCTCATATGTTCCAGAGTCAATAGAATTTTTAAGTCGTTTTCTAAGCTTTGTCTCGAGAAAATCACTGAAATCCTTTAACAACTCTTGTTCTCTGTCCATTGAATAAAATAAAACTCCTATTCCCCTTGGAAGCTGTTTTATCTTTCTAGTTTTCAATATACATTCCAATATTTCATCATTGGTTGAATTCAGGGTTTTCCTGATTTCTATCTTTAATAAGGCTAAAATAGTAAACAGAGTAAATAATTTTGATTCCCTAGGCTTTTCTATGAGTACTTGTGGATTTTTTAGTACTTTCTCGAATTCTTTGCTAATACGATATTTTTTCAGGTTCAAAGATTGTTTCACAGTAATTACTTCGGCTTCAATCAACCCAGAGTTTAACATCTCTTTAAGATTGTAATACATTTTGGTTTTCTTGAAATTAAGAGTTTGGATGAGCTCTTTAGCAGTAATTCCTGGTTTTCGAAAGATTTCAGACCAAATTGCAGTCCTAGTAGGATTCGTCATCAATTCCTCGAACGCCCTCATCTCAAAAGACAATTCATGCACCATTCTTCTTAGTGTCTCGCAGATACTTAATAATATTTTACAATTCCTCTAAAATGAGATTATGTCTCAGTTTAACTTTCAGTACTCACGTACTAGGTCAACAACATTGAGAAACGTGTTTTCACCACGATTGTATCTCAAAATATTTTCAATTACTTCATCCCATCGCTCTAAATCCTCAAATGGCGATGCAGCTCGATGTGGAGATAGGATAACATTATCCAATGTATGAAAAGGAAATGAATGAGAATATGGAAATTTTCTTCCCTGATCATCAGGATCAGGAGTGTAATTGTACCACACATCGATTGCTGCTCCTGCAATCACATTGTTTTGTAAAGCCTGAAATAAACTTGCTTCATCAATAACAGAACCTCGGCTAACATTGACCAATAATCCTTTAGGGCCCAAGCGTGTTAATTCCTTCTCTCCAATCATCCCCATAGTTTGAGTTGTTTCAGGGACAGCAATTATTAAAATGCTAATTTCTTCTAGAAAGTCTAACAGATCATCAGGGAGAAATTTTTTTGCGTCTGTTGGTAATATCTGTTCGTTTTTAGGCCAATTAGGACGTAAAATGGAAAATTTAACATCAAAACCCTGTAAAAATCTATGAACCTTCGTATTGATGGCTCCATATCCCAATAAACCGACTTTTCGATATCTTAAGGGAATGGTGGCAGCATCGGCGTCTCTCTTCCTCCATAATCCTGATTTCATCCAGTTATGGTGAGGAACGATCTTATTCATCAATGCTAGAAGCATTGCAACAACGTGTTGGGCGGTAAAATAGCTATTTCCATGACCATTTATGAGTAAAACTTCACGTGTTTGATTAAGCTTTCTAAAGAAGTCAATGTGATGTTTAATGCCCACACCAGGATTAATATAGAGTTTCATCTTTGAAGCAGCTAGTTTTACTTCATCTGGCACTCTCCATCCAACTAGTATATCAGCTCTTGGGGCGAATTTCAATAGAACTTCATTAGACGCCTCTTCAGGAAATAGTAAAGTGAGGTTTGCTGTATCCTTTAGGTTATCTTTCAAGTAGTTCTTAAGACGTTCATTAACTTCCCAAGTGAATAAAACAACAGTATCACGATATTTAGAGGCCAAGACTATCTCCTTCTCGATTAAATGATGAAACGGATTAATCTTTATGAAACTTAACTTTCTGCTTGAACTGGGGAAGGATACTTTTAATAGTCAGATAAGTTTTCATCTGGTGGAATTATACCTGTTTAGCCTATATTTTTAAGGGAGAAAATAAAGTTTATTCACTTGATGTCTGTTCATGAATTAGTATAAAAGGTTCAAATATCAAATTATAGACATAGAGGATTATCTTATGGAAGAAGTAATTCATGTACTTCATGTTGACGATGAACCAAGTTTTCTACAAATAACACAAAAGTTTATGAATGTTATAGGAGGAGGAGAGATAAACTTCCATTCCTTATCCAACCCCTTGCAGGTTTTTGAAGAGTTAAAGGGGAATGATTTTGATGTTATTGTTACCGACTATCAAATGCCTGGTATGGACGGCTTAGAGCTTTTGAGTAAATTGAGGGATAAGAAGATTGACCTTCCAGTCATTATTTTCACTGGTAGAGGCCGCGAAGAGGTCGCAATCAATGCTTTAAATCTCGGGGCAAATTATTACATAGAAAAAAGTTGGGATGCTGAAAGTCAATTTGGTGAGCTTCGTCACGTTATTAGGCAAGTTGTTCATCATAAGCGCATGGAAAAAGCGTTAATTGAGAGTGAGGAACGCTATCGAATTATCTTTGATGAATCACCGATCAGTTTGTGGGAAGAAGATTTCTCTGTTGTTAAACGTCATTTTGATCAGCTAAGAGCTCAAGGTGTTCAAGATTTACAACAATACCTAGATTCCAATCCTGAGGAAATAGAAAATCTTGCTCAGATGGTTGAGATTATTGATGTCAATAACACTACATTAATATTATACGAGGCAAAGAGTATCTCTGAATTTTTTGAAGGTTTAACTGCTTTTTTCAATGAAGAGGCAACAAAATTATTCAAGGAGGAACTTGTTGCACTTTTTAATGGAAAAACTGGTTATCAAGGGGAGTTCCCAGGGTACAAGCTTACAGGAGAGAAAATGGATCTAATTGTCAGATTATCTGTAGTCTCTGGGTACGAGGAATCTTTAGCAAAAGTCATTGTGTCAGTAATTGATATTACGAAGGTAAAACAAGTAGAAAAAACCTTAAAAGAATCTGAAGCAAAATTTAGGACTCTAGCTGAGAAATCACCAAACATGATTTTCATCAACAAGAAAGGGAGTGTTGTCTATACAAATAAAAAAAGTGAGGAAAGCTTGGGATATACGTGTGATGAATTCTATTCCCCCGATTTCGACTTCCTCTCCCTAATTGCACCAGAACACAAAGAAAAAATCTTAGCCAACTTTCGGAAACATATGAAAGGAGAAGAAGTTGAACCAGTAGAATATGATTTACTAACAAAAAATGGAAAACGAATTCATGGCATTCTCACTACAAAAAATATCGACTATGAAGGGGAGAGGGCGATTTTAGGAATTGTTACTGACATTACACATCAAAAAAGAACACATGATGAGCTTGTAAGAAGTGAAGAACGTTATCGTAGACTTATTGAGCTTTCTCCTGATGCAATAATTCTTTCTGATACCGAGTCAAAAATCCTCATGGTGAATGAACAGGCAGTTAAACTTTACGGTGCAAGGGAAGCAGACTTAATCGGAAGAAATGCCTTTGATTTTATTATTCCTGAAGACCAGGATCGTGCGGTAAATAATATTAGCACACTTTTAGAAAGAGGGAGTATCAGAAATATCGAATATTCCATGATTAGAAAAGATGGGAGTACTTATCCTGCTGATTTGAGTGTTGCAGTGATATCTGATAGTGAAGGAAATCCAACTAATTTTCTAGGTGTATTACGCGACATCACTGAGAGAAAAAAAGCAGAAGAGAAGCTCATAAGGCAGAAAGAAGAATTAAGCGAGTTTGCACATTTTATTGCTCATGATTTAAACAATTGTCTTACATCTATTGAAGGATACACCCAACTACTTGACTATGAATATAATGAAAGTCACATTATCAGTAAGCAGATAGAATATATGAAGGAATTATTGAAGCGGTCTCTTATGTTAGCTGATGCAGGATTAGCTGTAGAAAAAGATGCTGATGTTGACCTCAATCTTCTTATTGAAAGAGTGGCATCTACCGTTATCCCGAAAACAGTTTCTTTCACTCATGATCAACTACCAACAGTTTTGTGTGATCAAGGAAAACTATCCCAAGTCTTTACAAACCTCCTTGAAAATGCTATCATTCATGGAAAACCACAGACGATCACGATCAAAACAACGAGTACGGAAACGCATTTAATAATCCTTGTTACAAACGATGGTGAACCAATTCCTCCTGAAATCCAGAAATTGATTTTTGATTACGGTTTTTCAACTCAAGATAGCGTGGGTCTCGGTCTTTCAATTGTTAGGAAAATTGTTGAAGCACATGGTTGGGATATATCTGTAGAGTCGGGAGAGGAAGGAACATCCTTTCATATTGTTATTCCTCTTCAGGAATCGGAGAAGTAGATTTAGTATTTACTCCCTTAATACTTGGGGTATCATATCTTAGGAGTGAAAAAATTCATCCAATTGTTTGCTTGATGTTTTATCTTCAGCAACAGTTCTTTTCCATTTCCTTGACAGCTTGGTCATTTGTATTGAACTTCCCCTACCCTGAATGATTTGTGATTGTGCAAAAGTTTCCCATAGTTCTTGGTAATTTTTTCCATTTAAATTGACTAATAGTGGATTCATTGGGAATTTTTCTTCCATTTTCTTAAGAACCTCATTGAGAGGCTTCTTCATGTTGATTACTGAATTATCTTTATTTAAAGAAAAAATTCCTCTTTTCGATTTAAACAGGATGATAAAAGTTGGAAATCTGCTTTGGAAGAACTCTAGAAGTGCTATCTCATTGTGATGTTTCATTTCATCTGATTCAGCATATAATATTCCATGTGGTGATACAGATAGGCGTAAAAAAGCTTTATGTGAGTGGAGATCACGATCAACTTCTTGACTCATAGCCACAGCTTTTTTAGCTAGATTAGTTCCAACATTTTCAAGTATTTCTTTTGGAATGTCTTCTATTTGTTGAAAAAATACTGGTGTGACATCTTTATGTCTTAAGAGAGACTCTAAAACCTCTTTCTTCTTAATAGTTCTGAACATTAACAATCACATACGCATTTTTTATCTATAGAACTCCTTTAAACTGGTTTGTCTTTGTCCATTCACAGTTATAAACGATTTAGCACGTTTGAGAACAACACCTAATCTTTGCAAGTCTTTGTAATTCTCTATTTTCTTATTCACTCTTCTTAAATTGATAATCCTTTTGGAGGAAACCTCTCCTATTCCAGGTACGCGTAATAACTCATCAAATGAGGCTTCATTGACATCTATAGGAAATATATCATCTTTCAATGCGAGTGAAACTTTTGGATCGATATTAAGGGGAATCATACCCTTTTCATCCATTATGGAGTAAATATTTTTGATTTCATAATTGTATCGTCGATATAGCCAATCTACACGGTACAGGAAGTTTTCCCTTTTCCTGTGATAGATTTCGGGAATTTTTTTCGATTCTAATGGTGTACCTTTTATTGGAGTAAATGCAGAGAAATACCCTCGTCTTAAATCCAGATTTTGATATTCCCAATGGAGTCTTTCAACAATTTCGTGATCTGATTCTCCAGTTGTCCCTACAATAAATTGTGTCGTCTGGCCTGCTGGTAATAATCCTTCCTTAATATAATGGTAAATGAATTTCTGGCATCTAATAATGTCTGTATTAAAGTTTTTCATGCTAGATACTTCACTAAGGCGACAAGAACTTGGTAATTCCACATTAAGACTAACTCGATCCGCAATCTTCATTATTTGTTTGATATGGCTCTTACTCGTTCCAGGAAGTATCTTAACATGAATATATCCGCGGAAATGATATTTATTTCGGATTAAATCTAATGCTTCGATCATTTTTTCCGCTGTATCTGTTGCACTCCTCCAAACGCCTGAAGAGAGAAATAGGCCTTCGACATAGTTGCGGATATAAAGTCCCATAAAAGCTCGAGCTAATTCCACAGGTTCGAACATGACCTTATTTTTCGCATTATTACTGTTATTCACGCAATATTTGCAGTCATAAATACAATGATTAGTCATTAACACTTTGAAAAGACTGATACATCGTCCATCAGGAGCAAAAGCATGACAAATTCCTATTTTATCAGGATTTCCTATTCGATTCTCACTAGAAACAGTCCTTGGAGACGCCATGGAAGCACAGACATCAAATTTACTCGCATCACCAAGAATTTCTATTTTTCTTTCGAGTGCACCCATCGAATGTAGCCTTGAAGTAAGAGGATCATTGGTTTTCAAAAGGCTTCACAAGGGGGTTATCAAAAAAATCTCAAAAGCATCAAACGAAAAGAGACATCTCTATGTTATATTGCTTACTTCTTCCCCTTAGCTTTCTTGAGGTTCAGAATGAGATGTTTTCTGTCTTAAGTATCAAGCTCTCTCACCTCTATTGCAAGATGTCGTGCAAAATAGTAAGCCAATCCATAGATAATGATTGTCCCATTTGAAATCAAAGAGATCAAGGAGATATAGGGATTCCTGCTAAGTAATCCATTCAATTGAAGGGTGAACATGATGAACATCACACCAACAGTAATCAATAAGGTGTCACGTCTTTCAATTGGTTTTCGATCAGCCCAAAATAGCAGACAAGTCCAACCAAGCATTAAGCTCGAGACTCCAACTAATGTGTAATAATCAAAGTCACTGATGGGACTTGGATAACCAAGGTCTACAAAGATCCGCTGCTCGGAAAAAAACATGTAGATTAATGAGAGAAAGCCCCAAAAAGCGTCGAGGATTGCTCCTAGCCAGTAAGCAAATCGAATAAATAACAATTTTTGAGAATTTGAAAGCATAGTTGAATCCCTGACATCACCAAAAAATGCCTTCAATTAATATTAGAGTGTTTTATCTAATTGGTAGCTATGACTGTATTGCGTGAATCCGAGTTCCTTGGCCAAAGGTAAGCGGGGAGAGTCAGGATAGAATGTAATGTCTACTTTCTCTTTTCCTTGTTCAAGAGCTCTGTTTTCGAGTTCTTTGAATAAGAAAGGTTCAATTTCCTGATTGTCACCTAGTACAGCTACTCCTGCAAAGTAAGCTCTCTTCCTTTCGGGGTCAGAAGGAATAAAAAAAGCATAAAATCCTACTACTGTACCATTTTTCTCTACCACAACAATACTATCAGGATTATAATTATTAGAATCCATTAATTGTTCCCAATCTGAAGCTACAAAAGGAGATTTCATTTTAGGGTCATTTCGTGACACCTCTTCTAGTATAGGAAGATCATCCCGTTTCAAAGGTCGAAAGATGTAACCAGCTGGTAATTCGTAATCATTCTTTTCTAGAACCTTCTCGTGGACAAGAAACTCATGTATTACCTCAAATCCTTTAGATTTAAAGTATTCTAGCTGTTCGGGGAAGTTGGGAGAACCATAGACTCGTAGAAGCTTGGTTCCTTCGTCATGGCATTTATTTTCCATTGCTTCATACAGAAGATCCCTTACACTTACATCAGTATTCTCTCTAAGCCATGGATAACCAACTCCTCGTAAGTTCTGTTCTTCATTCCTACCTGTTAAACCAGCATAAGCAATCATTCGATCCCCCTCATAAGCATAAAACATCCGACTTTGATCAAAAGTCTCTCTCTTGAAGCGAGCAATAGTATCTTCGACTTTTGCAGGACTAGTATCTGGTATCTTAGCAATTGCAGCGTTGTAAATTGCTGTTTGTTCTTTTGCGAGTTCTTCTAATTGATTTGGGTCAAATCCTTTTATCTCAATAGGCACCATTATTAAACCTCACCTCTTCCTATTATTAAAACTGGATTAAGAATTTTATCAATTGTGCAATTGAAGGTTTTTGATCGTAAAAAACGCTGTAAATACTCATTTAAAAGGTGTGTGCCCCAAAGTATCCTTCAGGAAGAGAGTAGCATGAGACATGAGGAAAATATTGAGTACGTAAGTGACATCAATCAATTGTGTTAGTCCAAGACGAATTGAGCCATATCTTGCATTACCAATTAATGTATCAGAGAAAACAAATAGGAGTGATGCAACAACAATCATCCAACGAAATGTTCTGGAACGCTGATTATATCCAATACCAAACCAAGAAATACAAGCCATTGTTCCAATAGCAATCACATACGGTATGACAATGAGGGATTCAATGTCATTATAGATTAATGTGAAATAGATCGCTGGAACAGCTATCAGCCAAAAGACCAGAGACATGATAAATGAGTTTCCTAAATTTGAATCAGTAAGTAGTTCAGATGGTTTGATTAAAAAAATTCCTGTGAAAGAAATAATCAAGCAAATTTGCATCACTAGATACACTAATACGCCGATTATGAAGTCAAAAGCGATTGTAACTGTCGCAAAAAATCCAATCACCATTGCCAATGTCATCCAGTTCAAATAACGTAACGATGTAAGACCACTTCCCTTAACTGGGTTGGTATCCTGAATGATTTGGTCAAATTGATCAAGATCAACTGAGTAAAACCTGATAATAAGAGTAGAAATCATTATAAGCACACTAGCTAACCAAGAAACCTGAACTATCTTCGTTCCATGGACAATGACTATTAATTCAGAAATTAAAATCATTAGAAAACCTAAACTTCCCAACCCGACTGGTAAAACAAATTTAGGTGAATACTGATGATTATTCATCTTCATACCCCATACAGTTTGTGATGATTATTCTTTTATAAAAATAGAATTTTGCATCCGATTAATCTCATAAAGTTTAAAGATTTCGCTAAACTTTGTGTTCTGGATTTTAGGTACATTGAAGTGATAAAATGGTTACAGACAAAGAATTCACTGGAATAGAGGATATTCCTGAGCCATTTGAGGTGAAAAGTTGGAGGGATTATTTGAAATTCCTCATTGGCCCTGGGATCATTGCTTTGGGACTGGGATTAGGAACTGGGGAACTTGTATCCGGTCCATATTTAATTGTAAAGCATGGGCCTTTGATTCTCTGGGTTGCTCTCATTAGTATTTTCCTTCAGACAGTCACAGCAATAAGTGCGTCAAAATATACTATTTTAACTGGGGAACCGTTTCAAATTGGCTTAAATCGCTTGTGGTTTAGTAAAAAAGCATGGACTGCTGTTTGGATCGTTCTTGGAACGCTTTCAGCTATACTACCATACTACCCTGCCCTACTCGGAGTAACATTTGTCGCTATTATGATTAATGATGTACCGACATCTGATCAACAATTTTTGTGGGTTATTTTTACCATTATTGCTCTTGTGATTATTCTTCTACCTCTTTTCTTAGGGAAAAAGGTGATGAAAACTCTTGGTCTGATGTTCTTCATTATCCATTTCCTAATTATAATCCCCTTGTTAATTATAATAACCCTTCTGACGGTGCCTGTTACTACGATAGTTGAGGTTTTTTCTGGTTTTTTCCATTTTGGTTATTTACCTGAAGGTGCTGATTGGTTAGCATTAGGTGCTGTGGCAGGATTTGCGGGATTAGCTGCAAGTGCTGGAATGAGTATTTCAGCATACTATCGTGATACAGGTTGGGGAATGGCTAAAAGACTGGGTCACATTCCAGGCGCTCTCGGTGGAGAGAAAGTTGAATTCTTGGTGAAAGGCTACATGCCTAAAGTAAATGAAGAGAATCAGCAGCGTGCAAAAAAATGGTACAAGTTTATCTTGTTAGAATTGGTGCCTATTTTCTTCTTCGGAAGTCTTATCACAATGGTGTTTCCCTGTACGTTGTATTATTATTTTGTGCCCACTGGAGCTGCTACTGAAAACATTTTTGGATTCACCTCTGTGTTAGCTCAAAATTTAGGTTTGATGATTGCATTTGCTTGGCCTTTAATTCTCATCATGTTCGCTTTAGTGTTTTTTGCTGATGGGACGGGAGTTATCGATGGCATTATGCGTCAATTTGCTAATATCATCTGGAATACTTTTCCGAGTCTTCATGATAGGTTTAAAGGAGATGTAAGGCCTATTTATTATGGAATTCTTGGAATATTCGTTGTGATTTGGTTGATCGTAATAATAATTGGGACTCCTCCTGTTACTATGGTTTTACTCGCAGGATCATTAGCAAATATTGGTGGTGTCATCTTCTCAATTGGGCTTCTCGCTGTCAATTATCAAATCCTACCGAAAGAATATAGATTTTCTATTTTCGAGGTGATAGTAATTTGCATCTCAATAGTCTTCTATGGTTTCTTTTTGCTTAAAGCTTTTTACATCATCTGAAAGGCTGATTCTCAATGTCTACTCAGATTTATTTCACTCAAGATGGTGAGGTCTCCAATTTACAAGAGAAAACGGTAGCAATAATCGGTTATGGAAACCAAGCCCGTGCCCAAGCGTTAAATTTACGAGATTCAGGTATTAAGGTCATATTAGGACTAGAAAAAGAAAAATACAAGCAACGAGCTCAAAAAGATGATTTTCCTATCTTTAACATACCAAAAGCTGTCGAACATTCTGATTTTATTCTTTTACTTGTATCAGATGAAGATATGGTAAGAATTGTTAGCGAAACAATAAATCCAAGTTTGAAAGAGAATCAGACAATTGTCTTTGCTAGTGGATATACTGTTGCTTTTAATTTAGTCACACTTCCTGAAAAAAATGATGTGTTACTCCTCTCTCCTCGTGTTCCTGGTATTGCTATTAGAGAAAGTTTCATTCAAAATAAAGGTTTTTTTTCCTTTATTGGTATTCATCAAGATTTTTCGGGGAATGCTAAGCAAAATCTTTTAGCTCTAACTAAGGCGATTGGAGGATTGACTGATACTAGACCAGCTATTGAGGTTACATTCAAACATCAAGCAGTATTAAGCTTATTTGCATCTCAAACGTTTTCGTATGCGCTTACGCAAGTACTCCTGAGATCAATACTGCGATTAATAGAAGATGGGTATCCCCCTGAAGCCATCTTTGTTGAATTGATTCTTTCAGGAGAAGGACGCTTCACAGTTGATAAGATAATTGATGTAGGAATGATAAAACAGATGAATTATCATTCCCAGACCTCTCAATATGGGCAAATGTCTCGTGGAGTGAAATTTCGAGGTGTTGCGAAAAAAGTTGAAGAGATCCAACGAGTAATCCTGCATGAAATTGAGAATGGGCAGTTTGTAAAAGAATGGGAAACATTTGAGAGTAAACTGAAGCTCCAAATTATGAGGTATTTCGAAGGGAATACTAAGTTCGCTGCTCTTGAGCAACAGGTTCGTGATAATTTAAATTTCAAGAAATTGAGTATAGAAAAAGAACCAGATTTTCCCCCAGACGATAAAATCAATCAATATCCCCAGCTCAAAAAAGAAATCGATAATATAAGAGCTTTCTATGATGGGTTATGACAGGAAATGAAAAGAATGGGTGTTACATTATACAATGAGGATGATGGGGATTTAACTGTTCTAAAGGGGATAACTGTAGCTATTTGTGGATATGGTAATCAAGGCCGTTCACAAGCATTAAATATACGGGATGCTGGTGTTAATGTCATCATAGGGAATCGTGATGATGAATATCGAGTAAGAGCGCAGAAAGATGGATTTCCAACATTTGACATTTCTGAAGCAGTTAAACAAGCAGACGCTCTTTTTCTCCTAGTTCCAGATGAAGTGCAGAAAGATGTGTTCACCAAACAAGTGAAACCTTTTTTAAGGGAACATTCTGTTATCATCTTCGCTCACGGGTATAATATTGCATTTGGATTGATTATACCCCCCTCTAATATCGATGTATTATTGATAGCTCCAAGAATGATCGGTATAGGAGTAAGAGAATGTATTTTAAACGGTGAGGGATATTTTAGTTTCATTGGGGTTCATCAGGATGCTTCTGGGAAAGCTAAAGACAAATTATTGGCCTTAAGCAAAGCTGTGGGTGGTTTAAGCAAAGCTGGAATCGAAATATCATTTGAACAGGAGACAATTCTTGACCTGTTCACTGAACAAGGATTTGGACCCGCAAGTAGTCAGATTATGATGAAGCCCATAGAATTACTCGTTGAAGCTGGTTACCCCGAAGAAGCAGTACTGGTCGAATTGATTCTTTCAGGTAACATGAAACACTCTTTTATGAATATGATGGATCTTGGAATAGTTAATCAAGTTGGATTATTAGACGAAAGATCACAATATGGACTTCTAAGCCGAGGAATGAGGTATAAAGAAATAATAGAAGAAGTATTACACATTCAAAAAGGTGTTCTTCGTCATATCGAAGATGGGGGGTTTGCTAAAGAATGGGAACGGTTTCCTTCTAAAGTAAAGTTTAAATTTATTAAATTCATGGCTTCTCGTGTTGGATTTGGTTCGTTGGAAAAACGTGTTCGGAAAAATTTAGGACTACCAGAGGTAGATCTCTGGGCTGAAACCCCTTATCCCACAGAAGAGGAAATAGAGAGAAAAATGCGATTGCAGAGAGAATTAGAGGAGTTTAAACAATATAAGGAATTTTAATACTCGAAATTGAAAGGTTAAGAGCCATGCCAAAGATTGTTGTAGTTGACGATGAGGGCGATGAATTCTCCGAATTTACTGTTCCTATTCCTTTTTATATTCGTCTAATATTGGAAGACGGGTCTAAACGATACAAAGTTCGTTTGATTGATGATTTAGGAAATGTTCGTGGTCAATACCTAGGTACTTCTGAACACCATTATGTAGAATTACATGTTCCGTTAATCAAACTTTCTAAAGTTCCTGGAAATCTTCGAATCCTAGCTGAGGAATCAAGAGATGGAATTAACTATTCCCAAAAACACCAGATCTCAATAAAATATCTCACTTACGTGGAGGAATCCAGCGAGGAATAGTAATTGAATGAAACAAGACTTTACCAGATGACTGGTAAAGATAAGATTATTTCATTTTATATGTTAATAGGAGTGGTTGTACAGTTATTGATACTATTCTTCTATGGTAACTGGGCTAATCTCGATATACTTCTGTATCTAGGAATGATTTCTTTAATTCTATCAGCGGTTTTATTTCTTTCTTCCAATATTCTGAAGACAGAAGGTGGGATGGAAAAAGCTAAGGGTTTTGTAACAACTAAACTAGTAGACAAAGGTATCTATGGGATTATTCGGCACCCAATCTATCTCAGTCTTGCCTATGTGTTCATAGGATTTGCATTAATCTCTCAACATCCCCTAAGTTTATTTTTTGGAGCTACACTGGGTTTATGTTGTTATTATTTCATGATAAAGGAAGAAAAGCTCACCCTTGAGAAATTTGGAGAGGAGTATAAACAATATATGGAAAGGATACCTCGATAAAATCTAGTAATAGGTATTTGGCGAGTGTTTAGGAGAAAGGATACATAAAGTTTGGCACTCAAAGCAATACTCTTTGATCTTGATGGGACACTTGTTAATACCTTACGCCTGTTTCCCCAGTTAATCGCACAAGAATTTATGGAGATCCCAACCCGAAGGAAGGTTAAAAAGTACCTTAAACGCTTAGGCACTTTTTACAATTTAAGACGAAATGGTGGGTGGTACAAACATTCTTGGTTCAGTTTTCAGCTCTTCAGAGGAATAAAAGCAGACTTTAGAATCTCATGGGTAAGACTACTTCAGGGATTACTGCGTATCACATGGCAGTTTCTCAAGTGGGATCAAGAGATCCATGTGTTCCCCAAAGTGCCAGAAACATTACAGAAATTAAAACAAAGAGGATTTAAACTAGCTATTGTTTCCAATGGATCACCTCGCCTTTTACGAAAGAGATTTGCCCCATTTTTACACTATTTTGATGTTCTAGTAGATTCAAAAAGCATTGGATATTGGAAACCGTCTCCAATACCAATATATTATGCAATTAAGAAATTAGGGGTCTCAATTGATGAAGTGGTCTTTGTAGGAGATACCATAGTCGATTTATTGGCTGCTAAACGATCAGGAGTAAGAATAATTCTTGTTAAAACTGGTGTTTTTGGACTCCCCTCACTCACAGAAGTTGATTATCAACCAGTTGCAGTCATTCCAATCGTAGGTAAAAATATATTGGATCTAACATTGACTTTATAGAATATTGACAAAACTGGTCTTAGGTGGATTCTAAGAGGTAGAAGGAAACTCAAATGGTCTCTAAAGAAAATTTATCCCAAACAATCACTTTAAAGGATGGTCGAATCTTAGGATATGCTGAAGTAGGAAATCAGGGTAATCAAACATTATTTTGGTTTCATGGTGGAGGTAGTTCGAGACTTGAAATCCAATTTATCGAAACAATTGTTAATCAGCATAACATTCATGTTATTGCCCCTGACCGTCCTGGAATTGGATTATCTTCATTTCAAAGGAATAGGGTGCTTCTCGATTGGCCATCGGATGTCAAAGAATTAGCAGATCATCTAGGAATAGACAAATTTGCGATTGCAGGTGTTTCAGGAGGAGGACCGCACGTAGCTGCATGCGCTTATAGCATACCTGAACGAATAACGGGTTGTGGAATGATAAGTAGTACTGGTTCCATTGATCTGAAAGAAGCGTGGAAGAAGTATCCAAGAGCTTTTCGGACAACTTTTTTCTTAGCTCGTTCCATGTCTTGGGTCTTTAAACCAATCATGCGGTTACAGCTACGTGGAATGAAATCAATGGATATTTTCCAAAAAATGACTCTAAGAAACAGTAACCTTCCAGAAGCAGACAGGAAGCTGATAGTAGAAACAGATTTTTTTCCCAAATTTTATGAATGTGGTGTTGAAGGGATGAAACAAGGAACTCGGGGAATAATTCAGGAATACAAAATCTTTGCAAGCTCTTGGGGCTTCAACTTACAAGATCTTTCTTCAAATATCAAAATATTTGTCTGTGCAGGTGATCAAGATCCTAACAGTCTTTTTGTCCACCCCTTTACCGATATGATTCCTAAGGCTACAGCAAAGATCTTTCAGAACGAAGGTCATCTATCAGCAGTAATAAATCACGGAGAAGAAATAATCTCTACTGTATTATGAACTGTTTCTTTTTCGTCTGAAAACTAAAGCTGTGAACACTATTAAACTTGAAATCAGAGCGACTATCCCAAATCCTGTAGTTTGATTTGGAGGGCTTGTTTTACTTGTCGTAGAAGAATTTGTTGATATTTGAGAACTAGAGGAACTCATTGAAGAACTAATTAGTGAATAATCTTCGTGTACAAAGATATTCATACAATCTTCGTTGGTTGTCACATTATATCCTCCTCTTCTTATTTCTTCTTTTGTTAGATTTAACCAAACTCCATATGCTTCATTTAGTCCCCACCTTTGAACATTATCAGGATCAAGAGTCTGTGTATCATTAAATCCAGTTAATTTAGCAGTTTCAATAAGAATATGTTTAGCAGCCCAATAGTCAAGAGCAATTGGGTCTACTCCTACTAAAAGGATATTGACTCTGGTTGCCTCACTATAACCTGTATAAGGTCCCGTAAGTGTGGAAGGGTATGGATTCGCATTTACCCATATTGCATCAATAATATTCAGAGTTGGAAGTCCAAATTC
Organism: Candidatus Heimdallarchaeota archaeon; assembly: GCA_020353515.1. GTDB lineage: Archaea > Asgardarchaeota > Heimdallarchaeia > Hodarchaeales > Hodarchaeaceae > Hodarchaeum. The sequence continues at coordinate 2,475,782 of CP070695.1, read as the reverse complement.
AACCATCAAAGTTCCCATTCCTCCTGTAGCAACAGATTCATGGCCATTTGCCAATCCCCCATTTAGAATTTCTGTTTGTACCCCCATATAATTTTTAGTAGCTGCAGTAACTCCATAGATCTCATGAGATTTCAAAACAGGCATGTTAATCACTTTGAGTTGCTTTTCATATCCTGTCCCGTTCCAAATCCCATATTTGAAACTAATATGAGTCCCAAATTCGGTTTCAAATTTAGGATAGGAAACGTAGATCTGTGTTTCAGGATCGGGGGTGTCATAGACAACATAACCATCCGAAATATCCCCTTCGGAATACTCATTAACAGAGGTGTCTCTAATAGTTTGCCAATCGTAAGTTGAAACGTTGTAAGAAGAAGAAAATAAATCTACAACATCTTGGGTTGATTGGGAGTGGTTTTCTGCATTGGCATAGTACCAATCCAAATGTCCACGCCCCTGACCATTATCAGCAACTATTATTTCCCCCTTAAATCCCTCTGGATGGTCAATAATTGCTTGAATAACCTCTTTTAATAGATCAGTATTTGTTCCCCCGCGTGCTGGCCATTGTGAGTTGAACTTCAGAAGTATTACATCGTTCTGATTAATTAATCCCTTGGGATTTTGGAATGCTCCTTCAACATCCGATTGATAGAAGAATAAATCATTTGAACTCATTAAGGAAATCAATTCTGGGAAGTGGGCTGCTTTTCGGCCATTTACGATGTAAATATCAGATGCAGGAAAGTCTGTGGCCTGCTTAGATTCAAATGACAGAATGACTTCTTGAGGACTAATCTCAGTTTGAGACCTCAGAAATAGCCCACCAGTAACCACTGCAGTTATAAGTATTAACAGGAAAATAGTCTTACTTTTAGCCAAAGATGCCTTTAATGTTGTGAAAACTGATGTTATAATGGTATGTGGAGCGATTGCACTTAAAGAAATTGAAAGATTGTTAATAGCTGCTTGCTGACATGGATAGGTAATTCTTGATGGTTTAGATCCTGTTCGGAAGAATAACCATACGAAATTAATTATACCAATGAAAATAAGGTTTTTTCTAAGCCTCTCTCTAGTAAAAGTTTTACGGATATAATGAGTGAGAGGAACAGATGAGTTATCGGAAGTTTTCAAGAATAATCCTCAAATAATTGTCATTTATGAGAATTATTCTCCCCATCATAAATGGTTTAATTTTGATACTTCCTATTCCTGCAATAAATACTCTATCAATAGAATATATATCAAATAAACTAGCATCTAAAAATCCTAGAACGTAAATAATCAGATAAAAATTTAAGAAAAAAGAATTAGACTAGAGACATTATCCTCTAGTCTGTGTACCTAAGAAGTTTCTGGGTACTTTGTCAAATCTCTTGATAAGATGAAAAATCCACCTAAGATCATTCCAAGTGCGACATTGAAAATTACGAAAAAGAAACCATACAGTTGATCGAGATCACTAGACATCCAAGGATTCCAGAAAAAGTACGCTATAGCCATCAACAGAAAACCAAGAGATAGAAACCAGGGGGAAACAAATATCGAGGTTTTTGCTAAACGAAACCAGCTATAAGTGAAAAACAAGACTACTGGTATAAATAAACCATATATTAGCACAAAAACCGTCAGTGTGGCATCTTTTAATATGAAAAATCCAATTAGGAACCAACTTTCTCCACCTAATAGAATTAAAAGTGCAGGAAGATAATTTAACTTGTTATTTTCTGAGAAAAGCCTACTAGTACCAATCCACACCCCAGAAGCGAAGAATATTATAGGTAATAGCCAAATATGGAAAATTAGGGGATTGTTTATGTCAGTTAAAGGAAGACCAAATATCCTCAAACAAAGTCCAAGAAAGGAAAATGCATATAGGAGGAATGATAATCCCCAAATAGTTTGGTAGTTATTAGAGAGTAAGTAGAGACCAATTGCTGATAAGATGAGTAAAGCACTTAGAGATAGCGAAAATTGAACTGTAGAAATGCTTAACTCTGGAATAAAGAAGGAAGAATATTGTGTTAATACGATTGCGGCCACTGAAGCATATATTATTCCAACTAAGGGTAACCAAGGACGAGAGCGCCCAAACTCAACAATTTGTTGATAATGATTTTCGTGTAAATCTCTTGTCTTCATTTCATCAACTCTTATCTGGGTAACCTGACACAGTGTTATTTATATAAAGCTTGATATAGCACCAATGCAACTTTAATCACCTTATTTTAACCTTGGACAATTGGACTTAAATAGTTAAAGCGCACTTATATATTCTGTAGAGGTAAAAAATGTGAGTTATGATAACGAGATTACTATTGATTTCAAAGATAGAGACATCGTAAAAATACTACAAAATAGACCTAAAATTACCCATAAAGGAATAGTAGACGAACTAGCTAAAAGAAAGGTAAAACTCTCGAGACAATCAGTTCAGAAGCGAATTAAAAGACTTGAGAGTGATGGAGTCATTAAATATGCTGTTTTAGCAAATGATAAGAAATTAGGGAAAGAAATCACAGTTTTCATATTAATTGAACTCCAAACATTAATTGAACTTGGTAGCTATCATGATAGACAACTAGACGTTCATACACAAATTTTATCCAGAATGAAGGAACTGGAGATTGTAGAAATTCACTATGTGGCAGGCCAAGAAGATATACTAGTAAAAATGCGCACTCGAACCATTGATACCCTTCGAGTTAATTTAGTAAAGATATCACAAATGGGAGGAGTTGCACGTACAAGAACTTTGATCTCACTAGCATTTTTTGAACAGAATTTTCCAGAGACGGAGGAAGAATTTTTGAATGCTCTTAAGGTTGTTGTCTCAGAAAGACAAGAGGGTTAAAAATCTAATTAGTTATGCTGGTAAAGAGTTGAAGAGCGCCATATAGGAGAAAGTAGTTTAATTCTACTTTTTGTTTAGTGGAATAATAAACGAGGATTCTCATTGAATAATTTCTAGATCTTTCTGATTAAAGATTACTGTTGGAAGAATTTCTAATGAATTGTATTTTAAATTAACAACTTTTAGATTTGGGAAATTTATTAAGGGAGTAAGGTCAATTTTCTCAAATTTATTCCCTGATAAATTCACTGTCTCAAGGGATGGATGGTTTTCTAGAGGAGAGAGATCCAATTCCTTCAGGCGGTTATGTAGTAGAGTCAATTTCTGTAAACTAGGACAATGTTTTAGCGAGGTGGGATCCAATTTATCAATGTGGCCATTGTAAAGACTTATTTTTTTAAATCAGGACAATTTTGTAGCAGGGTTAGATTGAATGTCTTTCCCAGATAGTTATCTAGGACGAATTCTTGAAGATTAGGGACGCCATTAAAGCAGTAGAGTCTTGCTGGGAATTTATGTGTATTAACCTCTCTCCAGTAGAATTGTAAGTGATTTATGTTATTTAGGAGAAAACTCTTATAATCAAATTGAATATTACATCAAAAACTCTGTTCACGATTTGATACAAGGTAGATGTGCAATGTCAATAAAAGATGAAATGACTGATTATATAACCCGCAATAGCGGATATATTGTTATAGTTGCAATTATATACATATTTACGACTCTCATAGTAGTAGCTAAACCAAAGGGTTTTGCTGTACCAGAGATAGAAACTACTTACGATTTATTTGGGACTTCACTTTCAGGATTCATACTCATTTTCATCATTGGTGGCTATTTACTATTTCGCTATTTTTCTAGAGCTAGACCATTGGAACAAGCTCCTTTTCAGCTCATATGGGGATCTTCATTTCTCATTTATTCAATTACATTATTGGGTTTGCTATTGCAGGCTTGGGGTTTCGAATTTGCAGACATGACGGATCCAGTGATTTTTCTAATTTGGAGAACACCAATGATTCTGTGGGTTGCGGGTATGTGGATTGGTGTAACTAAGCTTTATACAGATTCTCCTAGATTGACTTATCTAGCTGCTCTTTTGATCTTTTTATTAGGAGAATTATGGTTTATTGTAGGCTTAATACTCCTTCGTGACATCGAATTGACGATGTATGGCTTTTTATATTGGGTATTTGTACCAATGGCCTTTATTTTAGCAATATTATGGTATAATTATGGAAAAGGCGCTGAATTACATTCACCAAGGATTATTTCAGCTGGTTTCATTCTTTTTGGAATAGCTTATCTTGCTTGGGCTCCTTGGCACTTTGAAGAGCTAAAATATATCTGGTTCATATGGTTTAACATGTATTTAGTATCCTTAGCTATTTTATTGACTGGATTCTACGCTCTACCTAAAGAGATTCTTGGACAGTTTCATGAAGAACTGCATGAAGAATAATTATTATGTCTATTCAAGAAAGTACTTCCTCTATTTGAGCCAAGATTCAGCCGTCATTTCTCAATCGAGATCCACAATTGCTACAATAAATTCCTTCATCAATAAAGCCACAGTTTGGACACGAAGTCTCTCCTACTTCAGTTATGATGTCAAAACTTTCATCTATCTCAATTGATTCATGTCTTTCCTCTGTACTACGGGCTTCTATGCGTCGGTTTATCCAATCACTCCCTTTAGGTAAGATATACCCTGCAATAAGCAGAATAACTCCAAAAATCATAATTTCTAGTGAATTAAATCCAATGTAGTGCTCAATTAATGATTCCTGAACAATGAGCTTCACAGGTCTATGGATTGAACTGTATTCCTCAGCATATTGAAAGTAATAATCTCCAGAAACTGGAGCAGTGAAATCACCAATAATGACCTCCTGGGACGTAGAATCACCATCAAAAGAGAAATAGATATTAAAACTGAGAACTGGCATTCCACCAGTTAAAAAAAAGGTAACTTCTCCACCACTGGATCCAAAAGGATAATTTGTACCTGAAGCTTTAATTGAATAGGATTTTCCTTTTTCCATATAAAATGTTTCACTGCGAAAGGAACCAGGTAGAGTAATTTCTCCAAGATGAATCTGTAAAAAGAAGATACTTATGAATCCTATAGCTATGCAAATCGGTCCAAGAATGGTCAAACTACGTGCTAAAGTTTTTAGAATATTCAAATGTAATCAGCGTTTCTCTTTTAATCAATATGGAGTTTGGAGATTACAGCCCTAAATCTTTTAATTCTGTCTTAATTCTTCCAACTTTTTCTGAGTTCAGGTCATTCAGTCTCCAAAATATGAAAACTCCAATCAAAAGGAAAATCGCTGGTAATAATGCCATGTGGATATGTATTCCTAAGATTGCTGATTCTGATTGAGTCTCAATATCAGCATTGAATCCAGTGATTTCGTGAACAAGCCAAAAAGAGATTGCCTGGACAGCAAAAGCGAAACGTCCAAAAAAGGCTCGAAAACCCATGAAAATTCCATCATTTCGCTTTCCTGTCTTTACAACAATTTCATCAATTACATCTGCTAATGCTGGAGTCATAATCATCCAGTACCCCCCAAAACCTAGTCCTCCGAGGAATACAAATAGAGTAAATCCAAAGGAATTATTAATCTGAGGTAATGTAATTGGAAGAATGAAAAGTGCCATAACAATAGCAGCAATCATCAAAGTACGTTGATTATTTTGTATCACTCGTGAATTAATACGTTGCCAAATAGGTATAGCGATTAAGGCTCCTGCTAGCAAGCCTACAAAGATAATAGTTGTTCCTTCTCCCTCTGGCAAAATGTAGTCACCAACGTAAAGAATACTTGCAGTGAATGATACTGTACCAGACTGGTAAAAGAAGTAGAGAATAATCCAAGCTGTAAAATTCCGTTCTTTAAGTGCGTTGATTAATTCACTGAAAAACGATTCTTCCCCTTTCTTCTTTCGATCTTCAATATATCGCTCAATCATCTCTGGTGTTTCCCTTGTTCCCGGGATCAAAATGAACACAACAAAAAATGCGACTGACGCAATTAGGATAGAATTTATGAGGTATGGTTCAATGACATTAATGTCAGCTAGACCAGAGGGAATTAAAAAGCCTAAAGCTATCCCTACAACTCCAACTGCAGTACCTACTGCAATTGTACGTTGTCTGACGTTTTCAGATCGAAACTTATCTGGAAAAATCGATTGATAATTTACATCCCATAATGAATAAAGCGTATCAAACAAACAAACAGTTAAAACCATCCAAATGAACGTTATATAAGGATCACTAGTTAACCCGCCTGGAACCGCAAAAATAAGAACATATGAGAACACCCAGAGAAGAGATCCAATGAATATCCACGGGAACCGTCTACCATATTTTGCAGAAAATCGTGTCGTCTTTTTTTCTGTAATATATCCAATTAATGGATCATTGAAGGCATTATATACAGAATAAATCACAAAAGCTAAAGTAGGGAGCCAAGCATAAGCATCTTCGAATATTACAGTCTCATAAAATTTGAAAACAACGACTCCAAAAGCTTGCATAATGAATTCAGTAAGAAATTTCCCTGAGCCATAAGAAGCCATTATTTTTGTGCTTACATTCTCAGTATTCATATTTTTCGTACTGCTCATTTTTTACGATTCCTTTGTCATTTTTAGAAAATTTTTATAGGAATAATTACTATCCGTTTTAAGGTAATCGGCGGAGGTTTTCGAAATTAATGCCTATATTGTCAATGAAAGACTACTTTCGAAAAATGTTCATATCAGCCTTCCAAAATTTTGAATAAGCACTGCGTTCCTTATTATTTTCGAGAAGAGTCTGTACATATTTCTGGAGTAAGTAAGCGAGTTGAAATTTCTTTGTGAACCTTATACTAACTTTGTCTTGACTGTAGTGACCGTCAATTCCATATCTTGCTAGCTCTTCTAGTTTTCTTTTTGTTCTCCATTTTCCGTATTTGAGATATTTTTTCAGCTCTTTTGGAGTGATCTCGATTAAAGGCTGATCTGTATCATTTTTTAGATTTCCATATCTTCCAAAAATCCAAAGGAATTTTAAAACATCCTTATTCCTCTTTAATTCTTGCTCTTTACCACCAGGTGTTTTACAATGCAATGACAATATGTTTTTGAGCGTAGAATGTAAGTCCTGAAGTATTTCGGGTTGTGAGGCGTATTCTTGATTAATATTTTGGGGAAATTCTACTGTATGAGTATTCAATGGTTGAGTATCTATATCCTGCCTTTTTTTCTTGAATTCTTTATGTAATTCCTCAAGTTTTGATTCACTTAAGAAAGGGGCCCCAAATTTTTGGTAATCTTCTTGTGTTCCCTCTTTTTTTGTTCTCTCTGCTATCTTCTTAGTGATATGTATCATGTTTTTGATCCGTGGACACGGATAATCAGGACAATAACCGCAATTTTCAACGTTATTAGTAAGAACACATTTTCTGATGGGGCAACCACTCCATAGAGGAGTTTCTGGAACATTGAAACATCCATGACAGTAATCTTCTTTATATACCCAACCCTGGGTTTTATGAAATTTCTTCCATCCCTCATCAACTTTTAACCTATCTTTCTCTGACTTGATGTTTGGTTTAAAAGCTGGACAGATTCCGCAATTGAATCCACAAAGTGAAATATTTATGTTCATCAGAGTTCCTCACTATTCTATTACAAATAGAATTAAAACTTCTTTGTTAAATATTTTTTCTAAAAGATTTTTAATATGTCTTATCAGAAGAAGGAAGAATTCAAATAGAAAAGGCAATTAAGAGGCATAGACGACATTTTGAAAATCTGTAAAATTAACGACATCCGTGGCAATGCTTTTCATTGTTCTGCTTGTTCTCAATCATCCGAGTTTTGAATTCCTTCCCACACCTCGAACAACGCTTTATAAGAATTGGACTAGTCATATATTTTACCGAACATTTTTTAGAACAAAGTTTCTGGTTCTTTCGGTTTATACGAAAATCCTTACCACAATTAAGACAGACCCTGACGAAGTGGGGGTTGCATTGGCGTTTGGAATGATAGTAATGTGTTATAGGGAAGTCATCGGGGGAATGTGAATCATTCATGTGAACCCAGCGGGGATTTGTGATCCTTTTTCCGCATTTTTTGCATACAAAAAGCTTTTTAATTAACCTATTATAATTTTCAACCTTTTGAATATAATAGAGCTGACCATCTAACCATTGTTGCTGAGCTTCAATATCTTTAGCTCTTACAGGTGTTCTTGTGCCTTTCTTATATTCAAATTGTTCAAAATTAGGCATTTTTTCTAATCCCTATATTTGAAGTAATCATAGTTTTTTGCCTTATAAACCATAGGATAACTAAAACAGAATTTTTTTTCAGATAATTATTCTCTAGACTTCATTCTTTTAGAATTAGAATTTATTTATTTCCATTCAAGATTGGATCATTTGTCAATTTTAGCCAGTTCATAAGTTCTTTTTCTAATTCAAGTTTAGTTGTCTGATATTGAGATTCTTCAGCCAGATTATTCTGTTCCATTGGATCGTTTATGAGATCATAAAGCTCTTCCATTGGTCTTGGAGAGTGATACTCAGGATGTTCTGATAACCATGCCTTTGTAGTGGGACTTTCAATGACATCGTCAGGAATTTCGAATAAAAAATCAAGAGGAGCAAAATTCTTGATATATTTCCACTCTTTTGTTCTAATTGCCCTTATAGGATTATAACCAATATCATGGTAAGTCAATTCAGCAAAAATATATTTCTGCTCGTCATATTTCTCATTCAGGAGGAGATTTCTGAAGCTTTGTCCTTGGATTTGTTCAGGAATCGAAATTCCACATAAATCTAGAATTGTTGGGAATATATCAATGTTAGATAGCAGTTCTCTGTGTGTTTTTCCTCCTTTAATCTTTCTTGGCCAATTGATAATAAGAGCAGTTCTAATTCCAGGGTCATATAAAGTACATTTCGCCCGTGGAAGCGCAGGCCCATGATCGACTGTGAAAATGACCACGGTGTTTTCATAAAACGAACATTTTCTTAAAGTTTCAACAATACGACCAATTCCTCGATCTACTGTAATAATTGAGGAAAGAAGGTCTGAAATGTCTGATCTTACTTCGGGTGTGTCTGGTAAATATTCAGGAATTTGGACATCTTTTATTGAGATTGGAGGAATGTCATCAGGAAAAGTAAAAGGTCTATGTGTATCGAAAAGGCCAATAGCACAATAGAAAGGTTGTTGTATATTCCCTTGATTAGTACTTGTTAGAAATTCGACAACTTGAGGAGTAACATTGTCTATCCACGGCATTATGTTACGGTTAGAGATATTTTGGTAACCCAGCTCGCTTGCATTTTCATGTTCGTGCTGTAATCCTATTAGATGTGTTGAATAGCCGTTTTTAGCTAGAACTTTCGGTATTGTGAGCTCTGATTCTAGGTTCCAACCATAGTTTGTCAATCCCATTAATCCATTTGAATGAGGCATCTGCCCAGTGAGAATACTACCCCGAGAAGGAGAACATTGTGGAGCGGTACAAAAATGATTTGTAAAAACTATTCCATTCTCTGCTAATTGATTCAAGTTTGGGGTTTCTACTCCTTTTCTATGAAAATCAAAAAGATCTCCAGTATCATGAGTGATGATAAATAAAAAATTTGGTTTGGATTCAGATTCTTTGCTCATTTTTCTTAGCTCTAGTACTAATAACAATTCTCAAAACGGGTTATGTCTTAAGTGATCCATAATATTAGCAGCAGGTTTATTTCTCCTTATTTGATCTCCCATGTACTTCATATAAGGATCGATGAAGGAGAAAAACATCTTATAACCCTCACATAAATAGTTCATTCCTACACCTTCTTCATCTGTTTTGATTAACCTATTTTTTGGGCATCCCCCATTACAAACATATCTCACTTCGCATTGCTGACATTCTAGAGGGAGTTTAGATTTATTCAATCCAAATTCTTTTTGCTCTTGTGAATTTACAATATTTCTAAGAGATTGTGAGAATAAATTGCCGCGAAAGTATTGTGGTGTAACAAAGTGATCGCATGCATAAATATCTCCATTGTGTTCTAATGCTAAAGCATTTCCACAGGTAGGGGCTAGAATACATAAATTTAGTGGCAAGTTTAACCACGCAGCCAAACTTACCTCAAAAATTTGAACATAAACCCTTCCCACATCATGTTTAACCCATTCCTTAAAGACTATTTGCAAGAAAGAGCCATATTGTCGTCCTGTAACAGAAAAATCAGAAATACTCCCACTTCCATTAGTTTCAACTATAGGAATGAATTGGATAAATTCTCCTCCTAATTCATCTCTTAAGGATCGATAGACATCTAATGGATAATCTACATTCGAGGTGTGGACACATGTCAGAATATTGAAATCTACTTTATATTTTTTGAGATTATCGAGTCCAGATATTACTTGATCAAAAGTGGGGTTTCCTTTGTTATCAACACGATACTCATCATGCAAATCCGAAGGACCGTCAATACTAATTCCGATTAAAAAATTGTGTTTCTTGAAAAAGCGGGCCCAATCTTTTGTGAGTAAGGTTCCATTGGTTTGTAAAGTATTCTGGACTTTTATCCCGTGTTTATTGAATATTTTTTGGTATTGGATTGCTTTTTCAAAAAATTTAACATCCATCAAGGTTGGTTCTCCCCCCTGCCAACTGAAAGTGACTTCAGGTACTTCTTGAGCTGCAATATATTGTTGAGTAAATTTTTCTAAAGTCTCATCGTTCATTTTGCAATTACTATTAGGATACAGGTTTTTCGTGGAAAGATAATAACAGTATTGACATTCTAGATTGCAAATTGAGCTATAGGGTTTAACCATGATATGAAACGAAGTAAAATTTGGAATCATGTTTTTATATCACTGAAAGTTATTTTTTATAATAATTCTCATTTAGCAATAAATGACTTTTCTTATTTTGTAAGGCCTCGGGAAAATCGGAAGAATTCTTCCTACCTAAATTCCTTTTTTGAGAAAAATCAATTCTTTTCTAATGGATCATGATTTACTTTAGTCTCATTACAAAACCATTTCCTATAGATCATTTTAATTGTTAACAGATGTCAAGAATTTCTATAAAATTACTTTTATTTTGAAAAAGGTGTCTTCTCAATTATTATAAAGTGATGGGATCCAGCTAGTTCCTAGATCTCTCTTACCCAGATAATATGGTGGTTTTTAATCTCCTGGGATGCTACACAATTCAAAAGGATTCGGTTGATGGATTGAAATGAAAGCAGGAAGAATAAAATTAACATCACCTGAAGCATTTATGGCTGCTTTTTCTAGATATGAAACAGAGAAGGATCATGATAAAGATAAAATAGATCATGAGAGCAAGAAATGGAGTCAAGGACTTCTCTCAACTTAATAGATCTCATTTTTTTTCTAAAACAATTAGATTCTCTAAATAAAATCCTATCTCATTTTTATAAAATTTGATAATTTCGAGAATTGAAGCGATAATATTTTCATTTTGTTAAGATGTGTTATATATTGAGGTTTAATTTCATGAAAGATCCTGAAATAATCTCAGCACATACTAGTTATGTCTTGGATTTACTTTTCACTCCTGATAGTCAATCATTAGTTTCAGCAGGGATGGACAATGTAATCAATCTCTGGAGTGTACCTGAATGGAATTTAAAGGGAACTATGACTGGTCACACGCATAGTGTTAATTCTATTGCACTTTCACCAGATACAACAACCTTAGTCTCTGGTTCAACTGATTCGACAATGAAATTGTGGTCTTTTCCATCTGGAAAAGAAAAATTGAATATAAGAGGACATAAAAAAACCGTTACTTGTGTGAGTATATCTCCTGATGGAAGATTTTTTGTTTCAGGGTCTTACGATGGAAACGTCAAGATTTGGGATATAGGAACTGGTGAGGAAGTTTTAACGATAAATGCTTTGAAACGAAATGTATCAGCTAATATATTCCTTCCTGATAATGAAACATTATTAGTTTCAGGTCTTAATGAAGACATCTTAGTATATCGTATTTCATCTGGTGATTTGATTAATAGTTTACCAGGTCATAAGACTGCTGTTACAGCTTTAACTCTTTCTTCAAATGGAGAATATCTAGCTTCTTCTGGATATGATAAAACACTAAAAATATGGGATACTTCCAATTGGGAGATTCTGCATGATTTCTCTTTAGATTCTGAAGGTTATTCTAATTCTGCATTCTCACCTGATGATAAAGCGATTGCAATAGTCGCTGCATTTCAAGTGATGATTCGATCAGTTAAAAATGGTGAAATTCTAAAAAGTCAACAATTAAAACCTAAAGGGATAACCTCGGTGACCTTCTCTCCCGATGGTAAATGGTTGGCAGTAGGAGCAGCTGATAAGAAGATTAGGTTATGGAAGATGGGCTGATTAGACCTTTCTCCCTTCCCGGAATTACTTCAAGTTGTAATATTTCATAGTAAACTCTTCTAGAGTAAGTGGTTGATAATCAAAGGTCTCTTGAAGAAGCCTTTGATGATCAAAAGCTTGTTCTACCATTTCAGAAGTAAATGCTGTATTCATTAATATAATAAATTTCAACAGTTGAGAAATATAGGGAAAGAAAGGACGTAGTACTCCTGTTATTAATGCTGCTACTTTAATAGGAAATAATGGAACTTTTCGGAAGCCAATCTCCTTTCCAGTGACTTTTGAAATCCTATCTGCAGCTTCTCTGAAAGATATCACATCAGAACCAACCAAACTGAATCGTTTTCTATTCAAATCAGATCGAACTACTGTTTGGGCTGCAATTTTGCCTAGATCTATTGGAGCAATTGTAGGTAAAGCAGGGGGTCCTCCCCCAGGAACAGTCATCTTCCCCTTACGAATCATTGAAAAGAAAATTTCCATTGAAGGAGGAGCTCCTAGAATTGTATAATTAAAACTTGTTTGTTCTAATTTATCTTCAATTTCACGTTTGATCCTGCCTTGTGATATATCTACATTCACATCTGGTTTCCCATAGACGGAAATATACACAATACGTTTTATACCAATTTTCTCTGCTTCATAAAGAACGATTAGTACAGAATCTCTTTCGATAAGCTTGAATTTACGGATGTTTTTTTTATTGAAAGCGGATACACAGATAATAATTGCACTCACTCCTTGAAGGGCATTAATTACTGTCTCATTAGATGTAATATCCCCTTCCAAGATTTCAGGTTCTTCTCCAATTATTTCCCTCGCTTTTGTCATATTTCGAGATAAAACTCTGACTTTTTGTTTATTTTCAATCAGTGCTTTTACAATATGTCTGCCATAGTGTCCTGTTCCTCCTAAAACTAGTATTTTTTCTGTGTTAGACATAGTTCCATCTATTCCCAGGCTTAGTTTTTCAACCAAATTAATCATCAGAAAGGAGTTCATCCTGTAACATCTTCATATTCAAAGCAATACTCTGAATAAACTCTATTAAGTGCATAAAGGAGCTTATAAAATCCTGATTATCAGTTTGCAACGCAATTGAATAGGTAGGATCTTTTGTAGACTTAATAATTAATAAAGCTGATGGATTCTCGGTTTCTGAATCAATAAAAAGGAAGTTGGGTCGTATTGTTAGGAATTGACCCAAATTAGTTAAGATTGGAGAGATCATAGGATTCGCTTCTAGTGGAATCATCTCTGCGAGAGTAGCTAATTTACTTGCGTTTATTCCTAAATGTTCTGAGCAAATATGATCTAAAGGAACTTTTAATTGCGTTACTTCCTCTTCTAACATAAGAATCTTGATGTTTACACCTTTTATCAAAGCATTTCCAAGATTGGAGATAACTGGTTCAGTATATTCTGGGAACAGATTACTAACTATCGAAACTTTCGCAGAATCAACAAGCTCTTTTTCAATTCGGATAATGTTCGAATTTCCTTTAACCATCCAAACCTCTTGAGTGGTTTTTTCAACTATATCAGTAAAATTTTCCAGATTTTGGACTGATCTTTTAGCTGCTTTATCGATTGGATCAATGATCGTTCTCTGTATATATGAAACGAGATCGGATGGATTACTATAAACAAGTCTAAAAGTATTAGCACTTCCTTTGACTTCTCCTCGCATCACTAATTTCTTGGTAATAAGTCCGCCAAGTGCTTGATAAATCTTATTACGTCTAATATCAGTGAAATCTTCGATTTTTGATACTTCCCCTGATCCCCCAAGTTTCACTAAGGCTAAAAGTGTTTTACTTTCATTCTGTGATAACCCAAGTGTTTGAAAATCGTTTATTAGTGATTTTTCAACGCTCATGAATACTACCAATATCTGTTTAGGATTAACTCCATGAAGCGGTTAGAATCATAAACCTTATATATGTTTCCCCCCCGAGGGGTAACAAAATAATATTCATATCTAAACTTGATCTTTAAGATCGTTTGTATGGTTTGGTGAATTTATGACATTTGATATTGAAATATCTAACGTCTCTAAGCGATTTGGAGAAGTTATTGCAGTGGATAATCTGAATCTCCAAGTTAATATAGGTGAAATTTTTTGTCTCGTAGGACCTAACGCAGCAGGTAAAACCACAACCATTCGCTTATTATTAGGAATTCTAAAGTCTGAAAAAGGCTCAGGAGATATTCTAGTCAAGGGTTACCATATTCCCCAAGAGAAGAAAAAGCTTCGGCGGATCATGGGTTACCTTCCTCAACAACGGGCGCTTTATGATCTCTTGACTGCAAAAGAGAACATTAAATTCTTCGCACGGGCCAAGGGTGTTCCTGGTAAACATGTGGACGAATATGCATCTGTTATGATTAATAAATTATCCCTTACTGATCATCAAGACAAATTAGCTCTTCATCTATCAGGCGGAACACAACAAAGAACGGCTTTAGCTCAAGCAATGGTAAATAAACCCGAGATTGCTTTTCTTGATGAACCAACGGTTGGGCTTGATCCCGTTTTGCGCCGAGAATTCTGGCAATATTTTAGAGAAATTGCTAAAGATCAAGGAACCACAATATTGGTCACTACTCACTATTTAAATGAAGCTGAATGGGCAGATAGAGTGGGTGTGATGAGAGATGGATCTCTCTTAGCAGTTGATACACCAGAAAATCTGTTGAAACGAACTGGGCAGATTAATATGGAGAACATGTTTTTTGAGTTAATTAAGGAGGATACAGCTTGAAATTTGCATACTTAATAACTCTAAGATTATGGAAACAACTCCTTCGCGATAGACGGACATTAGGATTGTTATTATTTGCCCCAATCATATATATTATAGTTTTTGGTGTTGCTTTTGGAGGGGAAATAGAACATGAACCAATCATTGTCATCAATGAGGATAGTGATGCACGAGTAACAAGAATAGTCCAAATTCCGACTTATCCTTTCATTAACTTTACTTATCAGGACATACCCTCACTTGGAACAAAAATAGTTAATTCTCTTGATGAATCAGCAAAAGTGGATGTTACTCTTAGTACTCTTAAATATTCTGAAGTAGAAGAACTGGTTCGTGACAAACAATATAGATGTGCCATTTGGATTCCTCAGAATTTTACCTACAATCTGGCTTCCTTTACAGGTGAAAATGTTTCAATTAAGTTGTTTTTAGATAATAGCAATCCTCAAGAGGGAGGTGTTATAATTCAGGCATTCCAAGAAGCATTTCAAGAAGCTACAGGTGATTTACGAGAAAATCTAAAATTTGATGTAGAATATGCTTATGGAGAGGATTCGACCACTCTTGATTTTTTTGCTCCGGCAATGATTATTTTTGGTGTGTTTTTCTTCTCCTTTATACTCATTATGATGAACTTGATCGGAGAAAGGAAAGGAGGGACATTACCATTGCTTCTGCAGTGTCCTCACGATAAGGGCCAAATAATCATCGGTTATCTGGTAGCATTCTCAGTTGTTAGTATGGCTCAAACGACCGTGATAATTATTGTCGCGCGTGCTCTGTTTAATGTGTCCTTTGGAACTACATTAGCACATTATATCTCACTTTATATCGGTGCGGTCATACTTGGATGGACAGGATTAGTATTGGCAATATTTTTATCATCTTTTGCTCGCTCAGAATTTCAAGCAATCCAATTTGTCCCTCTAGTGATATTACCTGCACTATTACTCTCAGGAATAGTTATCCCGATTAGCCAAATCCCAAAGATTATTCAATGGGTATGTTATTTATTACCTACGACGTATGGTGTTAATCTGTTGCGACGGATCTCAATTGAAGGATATGTCTTGGAAATTTTCAATGGTGAACTGATTGCTATGCTTCTCTTCTTTGTCCTCTTTCTCATTGGAAGTCGATTTACTTTAAGGGAAACTTAAGATTTTAAAAGTATGATAGGAAGAACGTTGTTTAGGTGAGTGCTATTTAACTCCACCCTAAAGCAATTATATCAATTATAAAAGGAAAATATCAATTTTTGACAGATTTCAGAAAGGAAATTGTGAATTCTCATAAGGGTAGAATTCATCAAAAATAATGTGAAAGAGAAGAGAAAACAAGCAAATCAGCTTTAAATTGTACCAGATTAGATTTCAAGTTAAAAAAATCCGATTCTGCCTCCTACTAAATATCATCATATACGAATATCGTATAGAAAAATATCAATAATTTTTAATGGATCCTTTAATTGAAAGCGAATAAAAAGGTGAAAATAGAATGTATACAAATTTATTTACAGGCCTTATTAAAGGCGAAAATACTGAGAATGTAGCAACTCTCATTGAATGTGAGATAATCCCATTATTTCAAGAACAACAAGGATGGGAAGGTTGGAGACTTGTCATAAATCAAGACAACAATAAATTATCATTTCTTACTTATTGGCAAAGTAAAGAGGATGCCATTAAAGTATCAAAATCGGGGGTATTCAAAGAACAACTTAGTAAAATGTCTCCATTAATGGTCAAACAATCTAATTGGAATAGTTTTGAGTTAAATTAATCCTTCCTATATTCCAAAAAGGATGATAAGTAGATATTCATTAGTAAGAAAATAATGAATTCTACCCCAAACATTATCCTAATTATAACTCATGACACTGGAGATTATTTTGGTTGTTATGGACATCCAATATCGATTTATACCCAACATTGTCAGAATTAGTAGGAGTGGAGGTTCCAGAAGATGTTAAAGGCCGAAGTTTCTATCCATTGTTAAAAGGCGAAGAGTACAAAGAACGAGAACATATCTTCTCAGAATTGACATATCATGATTGCTATAATGCAATGCGAGCAATTCGTACAAGAAAATGGAAATTTATTATGAATTTTGAGACTATTCCAACTCGCTTCGAAATTCCAATTGGTTTTGCATCAACAGAATCCACAGAGATATACATTAAACAAAATCCTGATTTTAATATCCCTATAGAAGAAGAAGAGCTGTATGATCTAGAGAATGATCCGTTTGAAATGAAGAATCTAGCTAACAAACATGAGTATTCTAAGATAAAGGGAAGCCTAAAAACCATGTTAGTCCAGTGGCTAGAAGAAACTAATGATCCAATCTTGAATGGAAAAATTGCAGCTCCACCTGAGAGTTTAGATGCCTTAGATTAACTTTAGTTATGTACTATCTAGCCATGAGAACAAGAATTTATCTGTTCCAATACCGAAGTGACTCTTTAGATCGAGTTTCATCACATCCTTTGTTAGTGATTTTATCATGAATGTACTCCAATCTTGAGGAACAACGCGGCCTCCTAGTCGGATTAAACTTCTTGTAACCGAGGAGTGAGTTGACTTAATATGAACATAGGAACATGGGAGATTTTGAATTAAAGCGGGAAGCGCGTCAACCACTGATACTTCACTTGCGAGAAGAATGTCATGAATTTTGAGGATAGAGCCTGCGACAGATACAATTGCGTACCCGACCAATCTACCTTCATTATTAATAAACCATACACTATGTTCTGAGATCGGTCCCATTGCTATCTCACCAATCCGACACATGGTCGAGAGAAAGCCATCAAAACGATGGGAAAAACCTAAGGCTCCCTTGGATACTTTCGAAAAAAAGGAATCCGCAAGATGTAAGTTGTCTTGTGAAGCTTGTTCGGTAGTAAAAATAAATGAACTTGGGATTAATTTTTGAGGCAGTAATATTGATGTTGAGGAGAAAACATCCTGATAACCACATTTCAGGTATAATGAGTAAGCTAATCGAAAAGATGAAGTTCCGAGAGTAGAAAATCTCAATCCTTCTGTTCGCATCCGTTCATGAGCTTCATTTAATAAACGCGTTGCAATCCCTTTACGTTTATATTCAGGATGTGTAGAGACCGCCCAGACCCCACCCACATCTTCTGGTCCATTTATAGATACCATGGGTAAGCGAAAAAGGCCAACCTGGCCTGTGATTACATTATTAATACTGGCATAGATTGCAAAACACGGAAAAGCACGGGTGTCATACTGACGGATTAATTTCACTCGCTCAGGGGTTAATGCAAAATCCAATGCCATTAAATTCAGTTGAAGAACATCGAGAGGGTCTACTTCATCATATTCAAGTATTTCCATTTGAAAATAATTCCTTTGATATTCTAAGGGGATTAATTTAGGTCATCCTTTTATTTTTCCCTTCCTTTTATCATCTGCTGATAAGCTGGACAACCAAGCTGACCTTGGATGCATTTATCACAAAAATTACCTCGGACAAGAAAACCTGGTAAAATCCCAAATAAGATATACACCAAAAGAAGACTAAAATTTATTAGAGAAAAAGAAAACAGTATTAACCCGAATCCTGTAATTACTGGGAGTAGCATTGTTCCAAAACTCAATATAGCCGTTGAAATGACTTTTTTAGGATTCTGAAACTCTCTTGAAATTCCTTTTTTAAAAAAGAGAGCAGCAAGTTTTCCCAGGCCAAAATTACAGTACTTTCCAAGATAATAACAATACGAACACCTTAATTTCATACTAACAATAATTGTAGAAACTGCTAATAAGAGATACAGAATTCCAAGAAATGGATGAAGAACATAAAGTACAAGTGTACCTAGTAGATAACTAATGACTGTTAGAGTTACCGAAGAACAAACAATTTTAATTGGATAATTTTCTAACCTTTGTTCCTTTGTGACTGTTATCATCTTCAAGGACTTCCTCTTTAGATACCTACTTAATAACCATGATTCTTATAAATCTTCCAGTATGAAATCAAATTGGTTACTGGTTATTTTAAATAATTCATTTTTTTTCTTTCCTAAGCGTGTTCTTATATTGAGGAAGAATTGGGAGAAAGAATTCTAATCAAAAAATAACTAAGTCATGAGATTTTCTCAACACACATAGAGAGGTTAAAGATGAATAGGCCTGAAAGAATATTCCTGTAACTTTTTTGCCCATTAGAAATTTTATATAAATAGATGGAATCTCTCCTTCCTCATTTTACTTATTTTAGCCTAATGATATGATCCAAAGATCAGTGGGATTGATGCTATCAAAAGAAGAGATAATAAAATATCAGAAGATATTTTTTAACATCTGGCCTCCAAAACACTATTTTTTTTTGAATGGTTGGATTTTAACATTTACTGGAGGTAATACTGGTCGATCTAACTCCGTTTTAGCCGTGAAGTATACTGGCATCAATTTAGAAAAAGATATTGATTTTGTGGAATCAGCTTATAGAAAATATAACTTACCAGCGAGATTCAAATTATCGTCCTATTTTTATCCTTCAGAACTTGAGGAAAAATTACGTAATCGGGGTTATATGTATAGTGACTACTCAATAAATACTATGGGTTTAGAAATTCAAGAATTACAGACTAAACTGAATGAAGAAATTGTTTATGAAGTCACTGAAGAACAATCTTCTGAATTTTCTGAATTTTTGACAACTTTCTCCTCAAATTATACTGAAGATCAAAACATCATGCTTGAGGTAACACAACGAATTAAAATTCCAAAAAAGCGTTTTATTTTAGCAAAGAAAGAGAATTCTATTGTTGGTTCTGTTATGGCTATTTTAGATCCCCAAGGATACCTCTATATTGCTGAATTATTCATTCACCCTGATCATAGAAGACAAAAAATTGGTTTTTCTCTATTAACTGAAGCTATAGAATGGGGTAGAAATCATGGTGCAACTATCTGCTGGCTTCATGTTGAGAAAGAGAATAGGAAAGCAATTGTGTTATATGAAAAGCTTGGGTTCCAGTATTGGTATAGCTACAAGTACTTAATGAAACAATATGGGAAAAATCACAATCAAAAAGAGGAGGGAGAAGTTAGCTATCTTCGAAAGAACCACGATATCTGACGTGCTATTAAAACTAGCCAATTTTTCACTATTTGTACCTTTTATGTTGATTTCTCACTTTTTCCGTTTGAATCTTAGTACAATGAGTGTTGAAAGAAAGATACCCACAGTAGAAAGGATTGTAAAACCTGGTGTAAGACCACCCACGCTTCCTTGAGACGATTTTTTAGCTGATGTCTCTTCAGTAGTACCTGGCTGCTCTATGCTTGGAAATTCATAATGTATAGGTAAAAACATTACAAATTGCTCTAAAATTGGTCTAAAATCATTTGTCTGATTATTTACTTCACCTGAAGCGATTAAAGCTATCACAAAAGGATTTATTTCGGGTTTGGTGATACCAAGGTATTCTATGAAATTCAAAGTTAATAATTCATTTTGAGTTTGAAAATGCTCATTTTCAACACCTAATTGCCAGATCTGGGCTTGAGTATAGGGATCTCCAAGCATCCAGAAAAGGAAGTCTTCTTCTACTGTATGGAAGAATAACATCGTTGCCTCAATTACGAATGGTTCATCTTGAGTAAATACGACTAATACTGCTAATGATTTATTTGAATCAAGCTGGGAGGTTGAGTTCAGATCAAAATCTAGAAAAATTGAGACAGATGAACCAATCTTCGTTACTTGTAGAATGTCGATAGTTTGTTGATTAGCTATAGATGGGCTCAAGGTACAACCGACTAATGCGAATATGACTATTAAAAAAGGAGTCTTCGACTTTTTCATTATTGGTCAACGGTTTTTCTTGATTTATTAGGTTTCTGAGGTCTCTGTGGAGATCCAAGGTGTTTGTATATCTCCCTTTTTTTGACCTGCAGCATCAAATTCCGAATATGTCCATCTAATGGATTCATATGTGAAAGAAACAGTCTCAGTAGGAATTCCTTCTCCTGCTACTATACCAAAATCTTGAGCTGAAGTGATCATTGCATTCTGCAGTTCAATTTGATAGAACACTTTCAAGTCTTCGCCAAAGGCTGTGCAGCAATCCAGTTTTACTGAAACGATCGTTTCACCGTTAACACACTTTTCGTACAGTTTAGGTGAGGCCTTATCTACCATTTTGGTAATCCGAAGTGGAGCGTGCTGTACTGAGCCTGCAGTGCGGACTGCACCTGTTGGATCCGCGGTCATAACATTATGGGAATAAGCAAGAACCTCAATCCAATTTTCATGATCCTGTGCTTGAGCTTCACCATCAACACCTTCAATATAGAGGAAAGCTATGTAGGCACTAGTAGCTTGATTTGACTCTTGAGTCTCTGCTGTAGTATTCACTTGCTGGCTACCAATAACCGCAACAATAAAAGCAGTAGCGGCACCCAATAAGAGTACTAATGGAATTATTATTTTTATTACTTGATTTGTTTTCATCTAATATTCACCTGCTGTTTTTTATGAAAATATGTAATAAATGAGTAAGAATTTTTTAACCTTACTAAATGGATTTACAAATCCCAATGAATCATCCATTCTATTAAATGGCAAGAAAGTATTATAGAATCCAGTCGGTACAGAAAATTAATGGTTTTAGGCTTCTTTTTTTGTTTTGGATTTATCTAAAAGATTGTTTTGAACACGTGTTGATTTGTAAAATCTCATTAATTCCTGTACTAACATATCATCTTCGTGTATCACTATAGCTCGTGATTCTGTTATTAGTTTGTTCATGCGGTCAACTTGCTTCTTTAAAAACTCTCTCTCCTGATCAGATAGTTGAATTGTTTCAAAATATGTATGGAGAATCTGTGTAACATTAGCTAGATCGTGATCGATAATGTCTAATACTTTGTCCCTACCCAGTACTGTTTCAATTCTGTCCATACGGCTTTGAAAAAAGATCTCAAACATTGATTCCATTGTTGGAAACCATAAGAAGATAAGATAGATAGTGGAAGATAAGAACATCCGTAAGCATGGCCACATAGAACCTAGAACTGGATCAAAAATTATAATGAAACCAATAAATATGAGGCAACATCCTCCAATTAAAGTGAACCCTAGATAAAATGGATATATTGGTATTAAATCCTTAACTGGTTCTTTAAACGTTCGGATTCTCGATCGCAATGAGATAAAAGCGAACAATCCTCCACTGAGTGAGCCATATAAAGCAGTTAAAACAAGAGTAATAGGAGGATTAAAATCGAACGAGGGGCTATTATCAATAATATCAATTACTGTTACATCAGTGAATATTAAAAAGATCAAGATTCCAATACAAAAGAAATAAAATACTGCGATAAAGTGTGAATAGTATTTTTATGTCGAAAATTTTCTAATCACAAAACTGTGCTGACCAATGTAGATAAGAAAGAATGAGGACAAGATTAAAGAACATAAGGCCCCCTTGAACCAAAGAGCGATATAAGTATAGGTTGATGAAGACGGCAAGAACATCAAAGAACCATTAATA
Organism: Candidatus Heimdallarchaeota archaeon; assembly: GCA_020353515.1. GTDB lineage: Archaea > Asgardarchaeota > Heimdallarchaeia > Hodarchaeales > Hodarchaeaceae > Hodarchaeum. The sequence goes on along the minus strand of CP070695.1, from coordinate 2,453,188 downwards.
ACTAACCATTGCAAAAATATCGCACAAATACTAAATATATAAAATAATAAAAAAGAAACATTATATCTACTGATACGACCAATCGAAATCCAATGAATTCGACTTAATAAGCCGAGGACAGCTATGAATAAGGTGAATAACAAAAGGATATTAGAGATTTGCCAGCATAAAGTTACTGTAGCCAATTGTTATTTTCACCTTTCCAAGATAACTATTGGATAAACAAATAATCACATTGAGAATATAAGAATTTATCCAAATTAGAGAATCTGATTATTGTATTTTAAAGGCATATAGAAGAAAAACTCGTTTTAATGTAACAGTGGCTCCTTTCCTGGGATTTCAAAAGCTATTTGTAGATTAAATCAATGGAAATGCAGTATTTTCAACTTAATGTTGTTAATTTCATTCTTTTTTTACGATAATCAAAAATCGATGAGCATGAGTTTTGAATAGTCCATCTTTCTGAATTATTGAATGTAATTCCTTAAATTTCTTGATGTTTTCATCAATATTGAAATTAGGGATCTGCCATGAGATTATACGCAGATAAAACACTACTGCTCCAATATCTCTAAAATATTCATTTATTGTGGCTTCTTCACTGTTAAGTATGCTGAATCCATTCGTCTTCAATTGTTGTGATGCGTATTTTAGATCCCATTCCCAATCTTTGTAACTCACATCACCAAAAAATCGATTTAATTCAATATTATTGAGTCGTCCTACTTGTTGGGTAATAAATATTCCTTGAGGTTTAAGTATTCTGTATATTTCTTCTGGGCAATAGTATTCATGACGATTGATTATCAGATCAAAGAAATCATCAGGTAAAGGTAGTTTTTCGTGTTGTGTTACTGGAACTAATTTAACGTTATAGCCATCAAGTGTCTCTTTTGCAATAGGAATATTGGGGGGATACGCTTCTGTTGCAAATGTAACCTTTGGTAATGGATCTAATGATGATAGAAATTCTCCTCCTCCAGTACCCATGTCTAACATGCAGTTTGCTTTTTTTACATATGGAAGGATTATCTTTCTATAGTCCCAAGGAAGAGGTTCTGAAGTCATCCTCTCCTTAACGTAAGAAAAGTCCCATCCTCTAATATCTACGGCTTTAGCATCATCAAAAAGACTAGTAAAAGTATTCTCTTTCTTTTCTTCCATAAATTTCGCCTTAAAATTCAGGAAAATGCATTATTCCTTTGATGATTTATCAGAAATTACTTTTAAGAAGACAAGAATAATCTTAATATGCAATGATTATCTCTCTTTCTATCTAATCAAAAATCATGTATTAGTAAATTGAAGTAGATTGGGATGAAAAGTATAGAATTAGAGAACTTAACATGGATTGAGGCAGAAGAAACTATTAATAGCTATGAAGTAGCTCTAATAGCTCTAGGAGCTCGTACCAAAGAACATGGGCCCCATTTACAACTGAATAACGATTTCTTGTTAGCAGAATTTCTTAAAGAACAAGTGAAAGACAAAATTCCTACAATTGTGCTTCCAACACTACAGTATGGGTATTATCCCGCATTTACAGAATATCCAGGCTCTATTACACTCAAAAAGGAAACTTTCTGCAGTATAGTAGTAGAGATTTGTCAATCAATGAGTTTGTATGGAATTAAGAAATTTTACATACTAAACACTGGAGTTTCTACTCTCCTGCCATTAGAACAGGCAGCAAAGATCCTAGGTGAGGAAAATATAACTCTAAAGTATTTCAATGTCCTAGACATCTCCAAAGAATTACCCGATAATCTACTTGTTCAAGAGGGAGGATCTCACGCTGATGAAGAAGAAACTTCCATCATGCTTCACATAGCTCCTGATACAGTGGATATGTCCAAAGCGGTCAAAGATTTAGATTTGAGACCAAATAGAAGAGGATTAACACGAGATCCAAAAGGTGATGGTCATTTTTCTCCAACTGGAATCTGGGGGGATCCCACCGTAGCAACACGAGAAAAAGGAAAAGTAATTGTTGATATCATGATCTCAGCGATTGTAAAACAAATCAATGAGATGATAGAATGACAATTTTTAATGTGATTTAAAAAACTCTGCAAAATAGATATGAAAACAGCATTGTTATCTCGTTTCAGGTGCCGATATGGGTATCAGAGCTAGACTAATGAATTTTTTTGTGAATTCTTTGGCCACATGGCAATTTCAGAGTATTTTAAACAAAGAATCTAAGTTTAGCAGTCATAAAAATGTTATCAAGAGTAATAAGGAATCACCAGAGCGATTTGATATAGTACTCGAAGGTGTAAAGCATTATTCTAGACTTCCGATTACTTCATTTCGAACAATGCGAGTAATGCCCTCTAATATCAAGAATATCAAGAGATCATTAACAACAATTGATCAAAATCCTGTTGTTTCGAAAAAAACGATTACAGATGAACAACTTCAAGCCTTTGAGAACTATGCAAAATCACTAGGAATCTCGTCAATCGGGTATATAAAGCTGCCAAGAAAATTGATTTTTAAAGATAAGGCTGTTTTACACGAAAATGTCATCATTCTTTCAATGGAAATGGATAGAGATAAAATAGAGAAAGCACCAAGTTCAGAAACAGCTTATATGATAATGCAAACATATGATGATCTTGGTAAAACATCAAATCGCTTGACTACATTTCTTAGACAAGAAGGTTTTTCTGTTCAAGCAGGGCATCCGTTGGGAGGTTTAGTACTATATCCTCCTCTTGCAGAACTTGCTGGAATTGGATACCATGGGAGACATGGTTTAATAATCACTCCTGAAAACGGGCCACGAGTAAGACTCACAGCTATCTACACTAGTATTGAGAATTTACCAATTGCGCAAGGAAATCCTCACGAATGGATAGCACACTTTTGTCAAACGTGTGGTCGTTGCATCCGAAAATGCCCTGGATTTGCTATTCAAGAAGAACCCACTTTACATGAAAATGGCCTATTGACGCATATTACAAATGAGTACTGTTTTCCTGTGTTTTTAGACTATCATGGATGTTCTGTTTGCATTAAAGAGTGTCCATTTAGTCGTATGGAATACAATAAGTTGAAAACTCAGTTTGATAATCGAACACTCAATCCAGAAATGATCTGAGAGGTGAAAAACGTTGGATTTCTTAACTCTAAGTAGCCTCTTGATATTAGGATTAGCTGTGGGACTTATTATCAGTCTTCTTGGCGTAAGCGGATCTGTGTTTGTTGTCCCTATCCTCCTCCTATTCTACTCAACGTCAATCTATTCTGCGATTGGAACAAGTTTATTCGTTGATATGGTTGGTGCCACCATTGTTGCTATATCTTTTTTTCGTAAGGAAAAAGTCGATTTACGCGCTACTCTCCTATTAATTATTACTGCCTTAGTGGGTTCCCAAATAGGAGTACTAGTGGCTGTAAATACAGGTGAAGCTTCTTTAAGTAATTTAGTTTGCTTGATTTTCATTGGAATCGGGATAATCATCCTGTTTAGGAGTTTCAAACAACGAAAGACTCCTGAAAAAACAGGATCACAAAAAGTAATATTTCAGTCAGAACGGCAAAAAGAGATTGTTATATCATCGATCGGATTATTTATCGGTTTAATGAGTGGAATATTTGGAGCAGGGGGCGGGATGATGATAATTTTCGTGTTATTGGTGATATTCCAGTATCCCCCTCATACTGCTGTTGGGACAGCGACAGCGATCATGGCAATCATTGCTCTTTCAGGTGTGATAGGGTATTCAATTCAGGGATACATTAATTTTGAATATGGATTGATTATTAGCATTGGGGCGGTAATTAGTGGTAGTGTGGGTTCCGTATTTTCAAACAGGTTAAATGAAACAACTTTAACATTTGCTATGGGTTTAATTTTCATATTAGTCGGTATTTCAACATTATTCTTACTCACATTTCTGTAAAATGTCTGTACATTCTTGAAAATGTGGTTATCACAGAATAGAATCCTATAATCTTCTAGACATTTTTTAATATGTGAGGTTCAAAATATATCAGAGAAAAATGTGGCGTACACGACCTGATTCTGTTTCTGTATGGAAAATCCCTGAAGTTGTTAGTCGCCTAAACCGCTATTATCAACTAATTAAAGAAGAAAAAATCGCACGCTATCTTTTAGCAAAAGGAATTTCGACAGATATCAAATTAAATAGTGATTTATCTACTCTCTGGCAAGAACACGAACGATTGACTCAAGAATTTTCATCCTTTATAACAGAATATGATCAAGGAGTTCACTCAAATAAAGTTCCGGCATCAGTAAAGCCTTCCTTTCTTGATTTGAAGATTAAAATTGCTAATGAGATGCTGAAAGAATGTTGTTTTTGTGAGCGTAAATGTCAGAAAAATCGTGAAACTGGGGAACTTGGTGTTTGTAAAGTAGGAAAGGATGCAATTGTTAGTTCTGCTTTTCTGCATACAGGAGAAGAGACAGTCTTAAGACCTTCAGGAACAATTTTTTTCTCAGGATGCACATTTAAATGTGTTTTTTGTCAGAATCATTCCATAAGTCAAGAATGGCGAGATACAAAAAGTGGGGAAATTCTTGACGGGGTTGATCGAACTCCTCAACAAATTGCCCTTATAGCAGGAGCACTAGCACGTGAAGGAGCCCGGAACATTAATTGGGTTGGTGGTGATCCTACCTCGAACCTTCATGTTATTCTGTATTCTTTACATGATTTCAAGGTTAATATTTGTCAATTATGGAATTCAAATATGTATCTTAGTATTGAGGGGATGAAACTTTTGCTAGAAGTCATGGATTTCTGGCTTCCTGATTTAAAATACGCTGATAACCATTTTGCTCAACGGATGTCCAAAATCCCAAATTATTGGGAAGTAATTACTCGGAACATAAAAATGGCGCACGATCAAGGATCTGGTGAGATTGTAATTCGACATTTAGTAATGCCAGGGCGAATAGAAGCTGATACTTACCCAATCTTAGAATGGTGTGCTAAAAACGTCCCAAAAGCGTTGGTTAATATAATGGGGCAATATCGGCCAATGCATCAGGTTCGTAGGCACAGTGATAAGTTTAACGAAATCAATCGAGGGATTACCTTTGAAGAATTGACCCTAGCTCGTGATAAAGCTGAAGAGCTTGGCATTTTGTGGAAACCTGTATCTTAACTAGGCAATAAATCAATTTTTTTGCTGAATTTCAGAACAAGTTCTCTAGATATGTTTAGTTATTTTTACATAATATTGTTGATTTAGAGAAAAGAGGACACTCTAATCTTGAAGTTATATTTTGGGTTAATTTAAGAGTGCTTCCAAAAATCTCGAATTTTGATATAAGGTGAAATGGTATTGGCTATCACATTAACAAATATATATTTATCGTTTATATACGTATCTAATACCATTTTATCCTTGTTGTTCCTTTTCATGGGATTATTCTATCTTCTTGATGGTCAAGACCTTCGTACGCAGATAAACAAAGCTTTATTAGTCACCTACAGTGCTATGACTGGTTATCACTTTACTCAGTATCTCTATGTCTCTTTGTACAGCCAAGGATTAGAATTTTTCAATACTGTTACTAGTGTCTTAACAATAATTTCAATTACTTCCTTGTTAATTTTTCTATCTTTATTTGTAATTGCAGAAGCAGAATTCTCATATCAAAACACAATTCAGAAAATTCTTGTTGGAATTTGCTTGTTTTTTGGTTTTTTCTCCATACTTAGATATTTACTACTTGATCGGGGAACTCTGATCCTTGCATCGGTTTTTCAATTGTTCTTGACAGATATATGGTACTTCCTATTTCTATTGGTAGCAGAATCAATAATTGGATTTTTTGTAATAACCTGCTTTTCACAAAGGTTTTCGAACATTTTTTTCCCCAAAAAAGGAAAATTCCTTGTAAAACAGGAATATTTGAAGTTCTTTGCTGTTGCATGGTTGTTTGGTAGAATTGGGGAAACAATCAAAGCCATTGGACGGACAACAGACTTCTTATTTATTGGAGGGGTTTTAAATACCGTTGGATTAGTAATCTGTATTATTATAATTGTCCTTACTCGGAAACACCTAAGGGATATCGCGTGGCAGATTATTGAATTCCAACTTGAAGAATTAAAGGAATTAGATGAAATTAAGAATCAGTTGATGGATTTTGCCTCACATGAGATGCGGACACCATTATCTATAATGTGGGGGAATATCGAGTTACTCCATCGGGATGAAAACAAAGGAAATTTAACTAAGGAACAACGTCAAAAAACATTCAATGTTATTCAAAGAAATTATCATCGAATAGAAAAAATGACCGATATGAGTTATGATTTAGCTCGTTTGAGGAGAGGTTTATTTGAATTAGAAAAAGAGTTAGTTGATTTGAGAGAAATTGTTGTGAATACAGTAAAAAATATGCAAAAATATGTTGAGAAAAATAACCTGAAGATAAGTTATATGATACAAGATGATGAATCATTTGACAAAGTAAACATTGATCCAGACAGGATTGACCAAGTACTCCGCAACTTGATAGAAAACTCAGTCAAATTTTCTGATGAGGGGGAAATTGTCGTTACAATAAGAGAAACTACACATGAGTACGTGATTTCAGTTAAAGATGAGGGAAGAGGAATTCATCCTGATGATTTTGATAATATTTTTGATTTACAAAAGAACGAAAATGTCACCAGGGTTCAAGGTCAAGGACTTGGATTAGGTCTTTATATTTCAAGATCCATTGTCGAATTACATGAGGGGAGAATCTGGGTTGAATCAGAAGGAGAAGATGGAGGCAGTAATTTTTCTTTCTCAATTCCTAAAAATAATGGAAATTAAATTCAGAGAAATTTAAAGGGTTCTTTGAGAGAATCAATTCAAAAGTAACAGATATATAGATTTTTGAGAGTGGATATTATCAATCAGAAAAAGAAAGATATTGAAGCCCCGTGGTGTAGTGGACTAGCATAAGAGGCTTTGACCCTCTCGACCCCAGTTCAAATCTGGGCGGGGCTGTTTCTTTCTTCTATACTTGACTTAAATATGATGATTCGCATGATGAGCCCCGTGGTGTAGCGGTTATCACTTAGGACTCTGAATCCTATAACCCCAGTTCGATTCTGGGCGGGGCTGTCACCCTTTTAACATGAAAAGGACGTAAAATTACTAGATTTTTGTGATAAAAGGATAAATTATTTTTTCATCCTTTTTTGGGATTGTTTGAGCTTAGACCAAGTATCGCGTAAAGTTATTGTTCGATTGAAGACCAGTCGTTTACCTGAGGAGTCAACTGAATCCACGCAGAAATATCCTAATCGTTCAAATTGGTATCTCATTCCTGGAGCCGCACTCACAAGACTTGATTCCACAAAACAGGTTAGCTTCTCTAATGAATCAGTATTTAGATTTTTAATGAAGTTAGCATCGTCCATTGGATTTTCCTTAATAAAAAGCCGATCATATAAACGTGCTTCTGCAGGAATTGCATGGTTCGCTGAAACCCAGTGGAGAGTAGCTTTCACTTTACGTCCATCTGGAGCAAATCCTCCTTTAGTCTCTGGATCATAAGTCACATGTACTTCTTTAATCTCGCCATTTATTCCGTCTTTGATAACATCAACACATTTGATGAAATAGGCATATCGTAATCGGACTTCTCTTCCAGGAGCTAATCGATAGAACTTTTTAGGTGGATCTTCAAGAAAATCATCACGCTCTATATACAGTATCCGTGAAAATGGAATTTTTCGCGAGCCCATACTTGAATCTTTAGGATGATTGGATGCCTCTAACTCTTCAACAACACCTTCAGGATAATTCAGGATGATAACCTTTAAAGGCCGTAATACAGCCATCACACGTTTACACGTTTCATCCAATTCCTCACGAATACAGGATTCTAAGAGACCCACATCAATATAGTTCTCCCTTTTAGAAATGCCTACTTTTGCTAAGAAACGCCTAATAGCTTCAGGGGGCAGTCCACGTCTTCGTAAACCAGCAAGAGTTGGCATACGGGGATCATCCCAACCAGAAACATGTCCACCTTCAACCAATTCTAATAAGCGTCGTTTGCTCATAACAGTATATGTCAAGTTCAATCGTGAAAATTCAGTCTGCTCTGGGCAGAATTTAAGTAAGTTTAAAGTTAACAATTGATCTCTATACCAATTATAAAGAGGTCTATGAGTTTCGAATTCCAAAGAACAGAGTGAATGTGTGATTCCTTCGATTGCATCAGACTGACCGTGAGTATAATCATAACTGGGATAAATTACCCAATCGTTTCCAGTTCTATAATGTGCTTCTCTCTTGATTCGGTACATAATTGGATCACGCATTAGCATATTAGGAGAAGTCATATCAATCTTAGCCCGTAACACTCGGGAACCGTCTTCAAACTCTCCTTTACGCATCCTCTCGAATAAATCAATATTTTCCTCTACTGATCGGTTCCGATACGGACTTTCAATCCCTGGTTCTTCAGAGGTTCCTCTTTGTTCTTTAATTTCGGAAACACTCAAATCACAGATATACGCTTTACCAGCTTTAATCAGTTCTATAGCAAATTGATATAACTGTTCAAAATAATCTGAAGCAAAATAGAGTCTATCCTCCCAATCGAACCCAAGCCATTGAACATCTTTTTTTATGGCTTCAACGTATTCCATACTTTCTTTTGCCGGATCAGTATCATCAAACCGTAAATTACATAATCCATTGAATTCTTCTGCGATAGTGAAATTGAGATGAATTGATTTTGCATGGCCTATATGGAGCCAGCCATTTGGTTCAGGAGGAAAACGGGTATGGACTCGGCCATTGTTTTTATTATTTTTCACATCTTCCGAAATCATTTTACGAATGAAGTCTTTTCCTAAATGGTCTTTTTCAGAATTTGGTGAAATCATGATTTTATCACGTAGATAGTGTGGTACCTTCTGGGTTTCAGAGAGGATTGTATGTAAACCAACTTTGTGTTTATTTTTTGTATAAATCCCTCAATCTATTTTGTATAATTTCATCATTTGAAATAACTTACTGTATCTTTAATCGCTTTTTCAGCGTCTCTCACTATTCTTTCAATTATAACTGAAACATTTTCAATGCTTTCAATCAGACCAATACTTTGTCCTAGAAGAACTGCCCCATCATCGACATTTCCTTGGTATGCTAAATCATATGCTCGTGCTGCTGCCCCCAATTCTTCTTTATCCATCCCTGATTCCTGGGTTATCTTTTCCTCCTTAGTAGCTACCAAATCGTGGTGGAGACTATACTTATTCTTCCACAGTCGAATAGGACCTAATATCCCTGTAACAAGTATGGTATCTTGAGCTTTAGCAGGTGGAACGACATTCTTGTATGTATCATGAAATTCACATTCTTTTGAAGCGATAAAACGGGATCCCATGGCAATTGCGCCTGCTCCAAGTGATAGAGCTGCAGCTAATCCCTCACCTGTCGCAAAACCTCCACATGCAATACGGGGAATATTTGGAAATTCTTGCTGTACTTGCTGAAGAAGTACAAGGGAACTCACCTTTTCATATGATTGATGTCCACCCCCTTCATTACCTGTAACAACTAATCCGTCGACTTCAGTATCAACACATTTTTTAGCTAACCATAAAGCTGGCGCAACATGAAAATGCTTAATCTGAGAGCTCCTTTTCAATTCCTGAAACGATTTAGAACTTGGGAGTGGTTTTGGTGAGCCTGCACTTGTTAGAGCATAAACGCACTGCTCCTTTATTCTTCGATTTCCTAGGATGAATTTTGGGATTTCAGAACATAAAGCTGATGCAAAGGGTTCTAATCTAGAAGTTCGAATATTAAATCCGAAAGGTTTGTCTGTATGTTCAACAACATACTGCATATTCTTTTTCATCACATCAACAGGATTTCTGTCCTCATCTAGAAGACCAATTTGAGAAAGAACACCTAATCCCCCTGCTTCGGAAACCGCAATAGTTAGCTCAGTAGTGTGGAAAGGAGCCATTGGTGCAGCAATAATAGGATGTTTAATTCCGAACATATTGGTAATTTTTGTTTCAATTGGCATAAAAATTACCCCGTAATACTTTCTTTTTTATTTTATGATATTTACTTGGTATAAAATTGAATTAATCTCCTTCTCTTTAATGTTGGGATTCCTTATCCTTATAGACGAGAGAAAATCCTTCATTTAGAAAATTATTTATACATCGGGAAGGAGAATTTTTAAGAGTCATCACTTACATGCAAGGAGATAATAATTAATATGATAATGTTCACTATTAAAAGACAGAAAAAGTCAATGTTCTTAATTTTAGGAATGTTCTTGCTGATTATATCAGGCTTTTTTATATTTCAAACATCAGGAGCTTATGAGATAGGTGAAGATCTAGACCAAACACAGGGAGACGAGAACTATGGTTATTGGTTTGATGACACAGTAATTCGCTGGCAGGAGTTCAGACCAATGTATTCTACTTTAACTCGATTAGATCTTAATGTTGATAAAATTGGTAATCCTGGGAATATGTTGGTTAACATTACAGATGGCCAGCAATCCTTATGGAACACCACTGTATTGGAAGCAAATATTATGAGTGGGGCTACTTGGGTGAACATTACTCTGGAATCAGCGCTTCCTTTAATCCCAGAGCGGTTGTATTACATCTATGTTAGGAGTGACACAGATTCTACATCCACTAGTGATCGATATACTTGGGATGGGCATCTCAACTCTAATTATACACGCGGAGTTAGTAGCATCACTACTCAACCTAATTTTGATTTTACTTTTGTGACATGGAGTCTATCAAATGACAGAGAGATATATTTAGACCAGACACAAAACGGAGTTAATTACGGCTTTTGGTTTGAAGCTGAAGTAATCCGCTGGCAAGAATTCAAGCCTTTATATTCAACCCTGACTCGTTTGGATCTTTATATTAACAAATACGGCAATCCTGGGAATATGCAAATTAAAATAAGTGATGGACACAGAACGCTTTGGAATACCACCATCTTGGAAGCAGATATCAACACTTTTGGTTGGATAAACATTTCAGTTGATCCTGCCCTCCCTTTGGTTCCTGAACAATCATATTTTATTTCTGTTGGAAGTGATGCTCCTTCTCCTGATGTTGACAACCAGTATGTCTGGAGGGGATTTATTAAGTCCAATTATTATAGAGGAATGCCTAGTGTTGGTGATGGTTGGCCCACATATGACTTTGCTTTCAGAACATGGAGTACTCCAAGTGATACAGCTACTTACCTAGACCAAGTACAAGAAGCTGTGAATTATGGTTTTGCTTTTACTGATTCATGGAACGCATGGCAAGAATTTGTACCATTATTTGCCCCGTTAACTCAACTTGATCTCAATATCCAGAGAATGGGGGATCCAGGGAATGTTTTGGTGAATATTACCGATGGTCAGACCACTGTTTGGAATACCACTGTCTCCCAAGCGGAGATCCCAGCACCAGGTGGCTGGGTGAGTATTTCCTTCCTATCCGCTCTTCCTTTAATTCCTGGAAATTCCTACTATATCTATATTCGGAGTGTTGATCCTATGGTTTCAGGTACACATTATTATGCCTGGAGCGGTCACATTGTATCCAATTATACTCGAGGTGATACAAATGTGCAGTCAGGTTGGCCTACATATGACTACGCGTTTCGGACATGGATCCGATCGAGTGATCTTAGTGGGTTTACAGATCAAATCCAGGATAGTATTGATGAAGGTTATTTCTTTAGTAATTCTTGGAATGCGTGGCAAGAATTCAAACCATATTATTCCACGTTAACTCAACTAGACCTCTACTTCAAAAGAATTGGTGATCCTGGGAATGTCCTAGTGAATATTACTGATGATCAATCAACACTCTGGATTACTACTATCTTCGAAGCTGATATGCCTGTGACAGAAGGTTGGGTGAGTATATCTTTCCCTGCGCCATTGTCATTAATTCCAGAGAATTCTTACTATATTTATGTACGGAGTGAGGATCCCTACATCCCTTTGACCCAATATTATTTATGGATGGGCCATCCAATATCTAATTATACACGGGGAATTACTAATAAACAGGCAAGTAATCCTACATTCGACTATGCGTTCAAGACCACAGGGTTGTTCTGCGATAGAAGTGCATATTTAGATCAAGTCCAAGATAGTACAGGCCTTTCTGTCATGCTTGATGAGGATTTAATCCGCTGGCAAGAATTTATCCCAGTCTATGATACCTTAACACGGTTAGATCTTTATATCACAAGAGATGGAGATCCTGGCAATGTTTTGATTAATATATCACAAGGTCAAAACATTCTATGGCAAACAATGATACTTCCAACTGATATCACCATTTTGGGTTGGGTGAATATCTCGATCCCTGGTTCATTACACTTAATAGCTGGTCAGTCCTACAACATTTCCATTTGCACTGATACCCCATCTACTGGACCAGCAAATCGTTATTACTGGAGAGGTATCCCTGGAGTGAGTTCCAATTATTATCGGGGAATCAGTAGCTTAGAAGAATCAGATCCTGGGTTTGATTTTTCCTTCCGAGTATGGGGTCAATACGACGTTAATCCACCTAAGATAACCATTACTAATCCTACCAATCAAGGTTATTCCAGCTCCAGTATTTGGTTAAACTTTACTGTGAATGAACCCACTTCGTGGATTGGGTATTCTCTCGATGGGGCTGCAAATGTGACAATTACAGAAAACAAGTTACTAGACTCCCTTTCGGAAGGCACCCATAATGTTACCATCTATACCAACGATCTTGCAGGAAATTCAGGTAGTTTTACTGTTGATTGGTTTACAATAGACACCCTTAATCCAAATATTGACCTAGCTGGTCCGATGAATGTCACATATACAACAGATGAAGTCTGGATTGACTTTACAATCGACGAACCCGCTTCCTGGATTGGGTACTCTCTGGATGGGGCCACAAATATAACTATCACAGGTAATACTTTACTAGGGTCATTATCAGAAGGTTCACATTATCTTGTTATCTATACGAGTGATCTCGTCGGAAATACAGGGGAAACAAGTGTTTGGTTCACGGTTGAGATACCTGAACCAGAACCTACAACTACGATTCCAGTTGAGCCTGACGGTACTACGGCTCCCACCACAACAGAACCTGAACCATCCACATCAACCACAAGTATCGAGCGTCCTAGTGTATCAACACCAGGCTTTACAGCGTTAATTGCAGGATTTGCTATATTATCAGTACTTGTTTTCTTGCGAAGAAGACATTGATTGAGCTTATAGACTTTCAAAACTCCATTGGTTGAGTGTGAGACACTTAAATGGGGAGAAAAGGGTTATTCTCCCTTTTTCTTTTTCCTCCACAATATAAGGCTCTGATCAGTTAGTACAAATTCTTTTTTATAAACCCGATTTTTGGGCTTAAAAGAAAACGAAAAATGATCTAATGGAAAATGATTAACAATGATTGAGGATTTAGATACTGAACTAGATAAGGTCAATGTTGAGGCTATTATTATCACAGGACAGAGTACATCTGGCAATCCTTCCCTTACTTATGTCTGTGGTTGTAACATTCCACGAGGTGGGTTATATATTAAGAAAGCTGGTGAGGATCCTTTACTAATTGTAGGAGATCTCGATATCGGGAGCGCTAAAAAGGGTTTGGTCAAAAATGTACTATCAAGCTCTCACTATAATTATCTCCAGTTGATACAAGACCACGGAATTGATGAAGCTCGAATAAGAATGTATGATAAAGTACTTAAAGAACTGGGTGTGGAGAAAAAAATTATTCTGAGCGGAATGATTGAAGCAGGTCAAGCTATTGATATTACACGTCGTTTAGAGCAACAAGGTTATGAAGTTCTCGCAGAACCGGATTTAATTGAGCGAGTTCGTCGAACAAAGAGTTCCCATGAACTTGATCTAATTGCTGATGTAGCCAATAAGACTGAAGTTGTGGTACGAAAAACTTTGGAAATGCTCAGAAACAGTTCTGTATCTGGGGATACTGTTCAGTACAAGCAGACTTCCTTAACAGTTTCAGATGTAAAGGCCTTTATTAATCGAAAGCTTGTTGAGACAAATTTATTAGCAGTTCATGATACAATTTTTGCTCCAGGCCCAGATGGGGCTGATCCTCATAACCATGGAACCCCCGAACGGAAAATTAAGACAGGAATTCCTATTGTTTTTGATATATTCCCGCAGGATATTTCCTCAGGGTATTGTTTTGATACAACGAGAACTTTTGTTATCGGGAATGCATCTAAGGAAATTAAAACAATGTATGAGGATGTTGCTGTAGCTCAACAAACCGCCCTTGACCAAATTACCGCTGGTACTGATGGTCAAGTAATTTCCAAGAGTGTGTGTGAAATTCTTGAAAAGCGCAATCATAAAACTCCTTTATACTATATGAAACACCCTGGAATGGCTATGGAAGAGGGTTTTATTCATGGTTTAGGTCACGGAGTTGGTTTGACCATTGGTGAAATGCCTTACTTGAGTTTTACAAGAAAGAGCATCTTAGCTGAGGGGGATGTCGTAACTGTCGAGCCAGGGGTTTATTATCCAGGTAAATGGGGAATTCGAATTGAGGATACTGTTGCGGTAGAAAAAACAGGTCATCGTAATTTTTCGACATTGGAAAAATCATTAGAGCTAAAATAACATCTAATCAACCATCAATTAACTTATACTGATAAAAGCTAGGAATAAATGGTTCAAAAAATTACTATGAACCAAATTTTGGGAGGGTAAATTTTATTATATCATACAATCTAATACTACTGATTTCTTCACGATATTCACTCATTGGTGGTGAATTTACTACGAAAATTATCAATCAAGGAAGATTGGGGTACACCAAAGCAGCCCTTTTATCATTGGAGACTTAATCACAGAAAAACGGTGAATGAATGTGAAATTATTAATTTTAGGTGGAGCAGGAGACATGGGAAGTTACATTGTCAAAGATGCAGTGAAATTTGGTACGATGTGGACAGAAATAGGAATAGCGGATATTAATGAGAAAAAGGCGACCCAATTGATGTCCCAATTGAAAGACTCCCGATTAAATTTCGTTAAAGTTGATGCTACCAATCATATCGAACTAGTTCATCTAATGAAGAATTATGATATAGCTTGTTCAGCCATTGGCCCATTCTACTTCTTCGGCCCTAAAATTGCTCGTGCTGCTATTGAAGCAAAAATTCCTTTAGTTGATATATGTGATGATCCTGATCCTACTCAAGAAGTACTGGAAATGGATATTGCTGCTAAAGAAGCCAGTATCCCAATTTTCATTGGATATGGTTGGACTCCAGGTTTGACAAATTTGATGGCTCTTCGTGCATATAATAAACTAGATACTGGCCCTGTACGATTTAATATATCCTGGGCAGGAGGGGCAGCTGATTCGGAGGGTTTTGCAGTGATTCTCCACGTTTATTATGCTGTAACGGGAAGTTTTCCTTCTTATCAAAATGGAAAATTCATAAATGCGCCTGCTGGAAAAGGAAATGTCAAAATTGATTTTCCACTCCCTATTAACAAAGTGAATATCTTTGATTGGGGACATCCTGAACCAGTTTCAATTCCCAGATTCTTACCGAATGTTACGGAGTGTACACTAAAAGGGGGATTGACACCTGATTGGAATAACAAAGTTTTGGAATCATTTAAACACCTTCATCTGATTCAAGGCAGATCTCGCCAAAAATTTTGGGCTAAAGTTATTCATGCAACTGAGAAGCTTTTCGCAACAGGGGGAATCCCAGCCTCATCGGCACGTGTAGATATTTTTGGATCTTATAATGATAAACCTGTCCATTGGGTTTATTGTACACCGAGTATTGCCATGGGTGAGCTTACAGGAATTCCTGCAGCAATTGCAGCTCAATTTTATGCTGAAGGAAAAATAAGTGGAACGGGAGTTCTCCCCCCAGAAGCTTTACCTGCTACTGTTCCAGATTTATTCTTTGAGGAGCTGAAAAAACGAAATATTGAGATGATATTTGATGAAAACGAACCATTAAAACATTTTCTTCCACCTGAACCATACACTCCAGGGATTTTCGCTAAATATGGATTAACAATTTTTCTTCTTTTAATTGTAGTTATTATTATGTATGGCATTTTTTGGTTAATTCTTTCACTATAACTTCTACATGAAGAAACAATAAGACAAAGAAGGGTTATAAACGTGAAAGACGTAGATTGTCATAATTTTCCTTGTCAAGACATTAATAAGGAGTGTTATATACGACCTGATATAGATATTGATCCTGAGTCAATTAAAATACTGATGATCTCAGAAGCTCCACCACATAACTTGAAAGATTATTTTTATGCTGATAATAATCCATTTTATCTGGAAACAACGATTAATGCCTTCAAGGATGCAGGTATCAATGTTTCGAGTATAGATGAAATTCTTGACAAGGGTGTATACATTACCACAGCAATTAAATGTGGAAAGATTGGTTATTCAGTCTCAGCAGCAACAATAAAAAACTGTTCAGAAATATTGGAGAAAGAGATATCTCAATTTCCAAATGTTCAATGTTTCCTGTTAATGGGGGATGTTGCAATTAAAGCTTTTTACTATATTACTAAACGAAAAATAGGCAAAAGAGTCATACCTAGTGGTTCTACTTATAAAATTCGGAAAGAAAAATTTTATTACAAAGAAAAGCGAGCGTTTCCTTCATATCTACAAACAGGGAAAAATTATCTCATTGAAAAAAGTAAAAGAAAAATGATAGCAGAAGATATAATGAATGCTTTTGATGAGATCAAATCAAGTTGAAAAAAATAAAATCCTCTTGTGAGGAGACCTATTTCTTGAAGTTGTGAGAGGATATCTGAAATCCTATTCCTTTAGATTTTTAAGTTAATTTTTGGTATAAGTTTAAATGATTGAAAATTGCCTCTACTTGCGAAGATCTGCCTACTTGGTGATGGGGAGGTAGGAAAGACATCGCTAATGAGTAGCTATCTCAAAAGAGGTTTTACGACAGAATATATACCCACAATAGGATCCGATTTTCTAAGTAAACAGGTTACTTTGGACACGAAATTAGGTCGTAAAGATCTTCAGTTTCAAATCTGGGATTTAGCTGGTCAACCAGCCTTCGATCAAGTTCGGAAGTTGTACTATAAAGGATCTGCAGGTGCATTCCTGGTGTTCGATTTAACCTACTCTGATTCTTTAGAAAACTTGGACAAGTGGCTAGATGAATTTTCGAAGAATATACAAACGGAAAAATCATCCATATTCCTTTTAGGGAACAAATTGGATTTAACTGATGAAGTTAAGGTTTTTCCCGACACTATTGAATGTTATATAAATAATCATTTGGTGGATAAATTCTCAAACGTAGATCCTCATATTGAATATTACCAAACCTCTGCAAAGACTGGGGAAAACGTAGACAAAGCTTTTTCTCTACTTGGGAGGAGAATAATTGAACTACATTACTCCTCCAAGGGAGATTTGTAAAGATTGGCTAGGAATTATCCTAGAATAATATAAATGATGATATTAAGAACGAGATCAGGAGTGGAGAGTTTTTATCCCTTTTTTATGTGATAAAATACTGAAGTAGTAATTACTTTAGGTTTTTAAATTTAATTACATTAGAAATAGAATGATTGTGAATTGACTTTACTTGCGAAAATCTGCATACTGGGCGATGGTGAGGTGGGTAAAACCTCTCTAATCAACAGGTATCTTGGAAAAGGGTTTCCATTAGAATATACTCCAACTTTAGGTTCAGATTTTCAATCTAAACAAGTTTCTTTAGATACAGAATATGGTCCGAAAGATATTCGGTTTCAAATCTGGGATTTAGCTGGTCAACCAGCTTTCGATCAAGTACGAAGATTGTATTACAAAGGATCAGCGGGAGCATTTATAGTTTTTGATCTTACTAGGCCAAGATCTCTGGAAAACATGGAAAGGTGGCTTAAAGAATTTTCAAAAAATATTGAATTACCTAGTGCCTCAATAATTGTTTTAGGGAATAAAATGGATTTGATTGATGAGATCAAAATTTCTTTTAACACTGTGAGGGATCATATTGACAATAATTTAGTCAATAAATACTCAAACATAGACTCACAGATCGAATATTACTCTACTTCTGCTAAAGATGGAACAAATGTTGATTATGCTTTTTCTGCACTTGGGGAAATGATAATTACAAAATTATATCAATAAGAGGAAGGATTGTTCCGCTAATAACAGATTACGGTTTTTTATCGGGAAACGAATGAATAAAATTTCTTTTAAGTATTTTTTACGTTTTCGCATATTTTATTTGGTTAATTTTAATAATCTCTACCCTAACTTATACTTGCTGCTCATCATATGCCCCAAATGAACTTGTCGTAGAAGTTCTCTCCTGCTAGAGCTTCCACGCGTTGGAATTCCTTTATAACTTGAGAAAGTATTAGAGGAGACTCTGGTCATTACTTGGTAAAGGTTGAAAAATTCAAGAGTATAATGAAATGTTTGAACGCAAAAGATGGAAATTGAGGCTTAAATTTCTCACATACCTGCTTTTCGTAATATTTATTATTCAATTTGTCGCTACTGCGTTCTCTCTCAGCAATCAAGCATCTGATGGCAGAAATGATCCCATAAAAGTATTAAAGCTTAAAAGTGATACATTCAGTAAGGATTTACCTAATAGTGTTAGTAAAGGATTAAACCTTGTGAATTCAGATTTGACTGAGAGTACTGACCTTATAAAAGAGGAAGCATCTTTTGATTCGTTCCCTGTGAAAGCTGATATTCAAGTAGAAGGGTGGGCAGCTCCTTCTTTTCAGTATCGTAAAAATATCACTATTGATTCAGATAATGTGGCAGCTAATTTAAGAGATTTTCCAGTTCTTGTTGTACTTTATGATAATGATCTTCGTTATGATACACAAGTAGATGGGGATGATATAATCTTCATAGACTCATTAAACAAAACACTGGATCACGAAATCGAGCATTTTAATGTGGCCTTCAATGGCTCTCATGCGTTACTTGTCGCATGGATTCGGATTCCGTTTCTCTCAAGTGATGTAAATACCACTATTTCAATGTATTATGGGAATTCTACCATTGGAAGTCAAGAAAATACCACGGGTGTTTGGAGTGATAATTACGTTGGAGTATGGCATTTGGGTACAGATTTAACGGGTTCTTCCTTAAATAGTCCAGATGGAACAAACCAAGGGTCTATTGATGAGGTGGGGAAAATTGGTCGGGCCCGAAGATTCGATGGAATTGATGATTATATTAATCTAGGTGTATGGAATCCTGGTATCGGATCAAGAAATTATAGTATCTCAACATGGGTGCGATTAGATACTACTTTCGACGATACTTCTAGTGAATCTATGCCTATCTTTGGTCATTTTTACACTGGAAATTATGATATGGCGTTAACATTCGCTGGTACTGATAATTCACATAACACTGACGGAGGTCTTTATTCAAAAGTGGAAGGAGGAGGGGGTTTTGAATATGTAGATAGTGCTACTAGATCATGGCCTGGAACAACGTGGATTCATATAGTCGCAACGAACGATAGGACGAATGGTGTAGGACTTATATATAAGGATAGTGTCAGTGAGGGGGGTATTGGATCTATCACTGGTATTCCTACCTTTGGAACGACTGGAGATTATCGAATTGGTCGTGTTACTCTTGATCAAGCTGCAGATGAGAAATTTTCTGGTGTAATTGATGAGTTACGCCTTTTTAATGGGGTGATGTCTACGGATTGGATCACAACAGAGTATAATAACCAACATGATCCTACAAACTTCTATGTTGTTGGTATTGAAGAGCAACGAGATCACGATGTTCCCTCCGATGGATTAGAGATCATTATTGATAATGCGGTATATGATGCTACAGATGAATATAATCCAGGACCCAGTATTGTTTTTATTAACGATTCTCACGGATATCTCTTTTTCCAAAAGACAAATGGGGGTATGGCTGAAATTGTTTATTATAAAACAATTGATAATGGAACTACTTGGGAAGGTCCAGTGAATATTGATTGTGGTCCCCCTGAATATCGGTTTCGCAGTTTCAGTTGTTGGTTTGATCAGTGGACACCTAATAATACTGGTACTAAGATTCATATTATTGTAAATTCAATCTTGAACGATCAAATGGTATATAATTACCTTGATACAAAAGATGACACTTCAGGTGGTGGGTGGTCAGTAATTATGTCTTCAGGTGGGTCCCACAATGCGCCTGATGGGGGAGGTGCTGTAACAGTTACAACTGAAGGAGATATTTTTGGCGCTTCTTGGATGTATAATGGTCCTCAATTTGCAAAACATAATACAAGTTGGTATGACATTACACCCTCCTACTCTTTTCTTAATGATGATGATGATCATGGACAGCTCCTTCCTTTAAGTGATGGGGATGTCCTTTGTATTTATGAGGACTCTACGGCCAACTCCCTTTATTCTTTTGTGTATCACAGTGACTTGAATGCCTGGGACGCCTCTCCAACCTTTGTAACAACAATCATTTCTGAAATAGAGGCTCCAGAGGATAATTATAATAATAATGCTAATTGGGGAGCAACAATTAATCCAAATACTCATACAATTTATCTTACACTTAATAATGACGTTCTAAATGCAACAGGGGATTTAGAAACTTGGATATTTTTTGATCATAACCGTTCTTGGAATCAAAAGACTGATGTGGTCACGAATTGCGGAATAGGTGGAGATGAAGTAAAACCTGCTTATGATATTTCAAATAATACTTTATTTGCAATTTATATCAGCGATAAAACAGTTTATATAAAAAACTCGACTGATGGGGGGAACACATGGGGATCAGAAAAAAAAGTGAGCACTGTACAAGCTGCATGGATTGCCTTACGAACTAATTTCATTTCATCGGAAAGACTCTATACAATTTATTTTGATAATGAAAATAATGATGTATATGGAATTACCATCGCGGACCTTCAAAGAGGGCCTGAGAATGCAACGGTGCGTGTTAAAGTTTTAGACTTAGACAATAGAATTGTTCCCAATGCTAGGGTGAACATTACAAATGCTTACAATACAGCTATTAATTGGACCCAAAATACGACAATTACAGGATACACTACTTTTACAAATCTACCTTATGATTACTATAATATAACAGTTGAGTTTGAAGACTCGGTTAACAGTACACTTTCTTTCCTTGAATTTTCAGCTAATTCGACTTATCAAATTAATCCTAAATTTGAACTCAATATAAGAATCTCCGAATTTATCGATAATGATCCTCCAACAATCCAGAATGTCTATTTTATGAATGAATCTATTCTCCTTGACAATGCCTCAACTTTCTTTACAGATGTCTCGGATTGGAGTAAATTCGAAGTGCTTCTGAATTTAACTGTTGTCAATATAACAAATGAGGTAGTGCTTATTCATGAAAATTTTACAATGGAGGCATTTAATGGTGACCAATATTATAATGCAACCGCACTTGATACATTGACTCATAGAAATGTCCAGATTTTCTACAATATTATAGCAATTGATATAGCTAACAATACTGTGGTAACACAACTGTATTCTTTATACTTAGGTGATGGTTTTCCTCCCAATATTGTCGAATATGATGTTATTGATTATGGTAATGGAACTCTTCAATTTTATGCAAATATTACTGATAATATGAGTTTAGTTATGGATCCTGTTGTCTTGCAGATAAATGATTCTTTTGTAGATATGCATCAAAACGCTTCTGGGTTTTGGGTGTGCTATATCGAAGCATATTATGGTGAGCTGTTGAATTTTTCAATTTATTCTGCTGTCGATAGCCTGGGTAATGAAAATGGGTCAAAATTATCCTTAACTCCTTCTTTTCACACAATTATACCTGAAGACCATGAATCACCCCCAATTAATGAAGGTGATATCATAGACAATTTTATTACTCATTATCATGGTCATGTAGAGATTTACGTATCTGTTGAAGATCAAAATCATTATCAAAGCGGCATAAATGAGAGTAGTGTGCAATTACATGTTAATATAAATGGTGAAACCCATTCCTTCGTTATGATTGAATCAGAAGACCATTATTATTATAATTTTGAGTTTGAATACAATGATATTATTTATTATTGGATTACTGTATCAGATTATGCTAACAACCCGAATTCATCTGAAACACGGGGACCGTTCATTATACATGATAATTCAGTACCAATCGCTTCTTATTGGAAAACAGACTGGGGAAATGGTACAGTAGACTTCTTTGCTGAAATTACTGATTGGCCTTTTAATGATACCTCTGCATATTTATTGTATACACAGAATTATTTTGGTTCATGGACTAATCTCTCAATGTATCAAGTATCTGATATTACATATTTTGTTCGTGTTTATTCACTTGAATACAATTTACAGAATCTTTGGTATTATGTATCCACAGTTGATACAACACAGAATTGGTTTAATCCTGGAATTAATCAAGCCTCGAACTTTACGTTGTCTGATACAGTTCTTCCAGAGATTATATATTCAATTGAAAGCTCTACAGAGAAAGATGGCGAGATCACCGTCTTTGCGTACGCAATCGATCCATTTGGGGATACTCATTATGTAAACAATTCATTCTACATTAATTTTGCGTATTCAGGGAACAATATAACAATAGAAATGGAATACGATACTTTTTATCGTTATAAAACATCTTATGAATTTCCATTTGGAGAAGAAGTGGAAATTAAAGTCTGGGTAAATGACAACGCAGGGAATCTGGGAGACATTATTAAAATTATAACAACTTCTGATCATGCTCCTCCTAAAATTAAAGGAACAGATGCAATTGTGTTTCAGAATGGGACTGTTACAATCTGGGCTGAAGTAATAGACGATGGTAGTGGATTATTTGATGATAATTCATCTGTACTCTTGGATTATACTCATATACACCATCAAACTGAAACTATGCAGTGGAATCATTCTGGGAATTTTTATACTTACTCAATCCATGGTTTTGAACCTGGAATTGCATTCTATTATTATATTACTGCCTTTGATAAGAGTGAAAATTATGATTATACGACACCACAAGAAGTAGTGATATATGATAAAACAGATCCAATTTGTAATAATTTTGGTTATAGAAACACAACTCTGAATCAATATCAGAGTCATCTTATTTTTTGGGCTGAAGCTTCTGACCCTTTTGGTTCTATTGATGGAGTCAATCTAACAATAAATTGCCCTAATGGAAAAAATCTAGGTACAAAAACTGCAAAAATGCATTATAATGGAACACATTATATACATTCAATTACCATGGATTGTAATCAATCCTTTAATTACAACATTTTGTTATATGATAAGGCATTCAATAACCTAAGCATAGGAGAGATTAATCAGAAGACATCCGACTTTCAACCCGCAAGAATGGTGAACTATGGAATAAATGCATCAGTATCAAATATCGGAGAAATCTTATTCTGGTGTAAGATTCATGATCCATTCAACTCGCATAATGTAACACTATCAGTGATAGATAATACCCTTGACAAATGGATTTTAATTGAAACGAGGATGATATCTAACGAGATTCATTATACATTTATGTTACCTATTGAATATATGCATAATTTCTCTTATTATATGCGAATAATTGATTATGGAGTCCTTGAGGGTTATTATGAGGCAAGTATATACACTAATTCAAGTCAGATGTTTGATTGGTGGGAACCAATAATCCATTTGGCTGGAATTGAAGAGATTAACAGAACAACAGTACTTTTTTGGGTTAATGTTTCAGATTGGGGTTCAGGAGTCTCTGAAGTGTACCTGAACTATGAATTCACTTCTCCAGAAAATACAGGCGGATTTGGGTCAGATTTACACATTAATAGAGTTCTAATGACTTTTAATCAAACCTATCATATAACTGAGTTGTCTTTTACCAGAACAGTTACTTTTAAATGGTTCATCGAGGTGTATGATTCAGTTTATCACTCGAAGAATTCAATCAGTAAGGATTACACTTTCCTCCTACCTCCTCCTTCCTTGTTTGACTTTCTTATAGAAGCTATCATTTTAACAGTTGTGGTTACGGTATTAGTTGTATCTCTGTTTTATCTAGTTTCAACTACCTATCAAAAACGTAAAAAACAGAAGTTATTTGATATCAGTGAATTTCAACAGAAGTTAGATTCCATATTGAACACTTATGTGATCCTAGCGACCACAGCTGTAGGCCTCCCTGTCTATAGCGTCAGCAATATTATGTATCAATCAAGCAATGCGATACAGGATGTATTAAGCGGTCTTTCCGTTGGGATCGATACCTTTTTAGAATCATTTCAATCAGATATCGTCAATTACTTCATTGAAACAGACTCCGATTTATTTGATAATCAAACAAAGGATAATATTAAAACAAGCGTTATTGAGAAGAATAAGGTTCAAATCCAGATTATTTCTTCCCCTTCATTTAGAATTTTCCTCTTTTTGAAAGAGAAACCCCCAGAATACATTAAGTCCACATTTATCGCTATTGCAAGAGGTCTTGAAGAAAAGATATCTCTACCTGAATTGGGGGTTGTGGAAGAAAGCTTTGTAGGCCCTATTGCACAAAAAGTGTTTAAACAGCATTTCCCATTAACTCTTCTTTCCCCCTTCCTGATAGATTGTCAGCGTTTAAAGGAAATTGAACAGAGAATAAAGCGGGGGGATCCAATAAGTAAGAATATTTCTAGATCATCATTAAATGCACTTAAACGCTTGGTAATTATTAAATCTAATCTAGATGTTAATATCGAAGATCCTCAAGCCCAAATAAACCTTTTTGATAAGTCTCTTGCTCAAAACAAATTAAGAGATCTACCACCCTTAATTCTTAATGAAGCATTAGACATCTTCAAGATTCTTAAGGTTAAGACAAAAGTAGTATACAAAGCCCTTTGGGTAGGAAGTAGTCCTGAAGTAAATATCTTAGTATCTAAAGAGAGCATCCCTCGAGAGGAAATACCGATTATTCAATAAATATGGAATTTGTCTTTAACCAAACATCTTTTCTTTTGTAACTAGAGCAATTCTCTGTTTTAACACATAACGAAGAGCCAAGAATTGTCCCAGTGTTGCTGCTGCAAATCCAAAGCTCAATGCTAATAGGTAATGAGTGAATGACAATTTGAAAACGCCTTGTGGTTGTTGCATGAGTTGCTGTAGGATGTCCATGTACCAGGCAGATATGTAGAATCCAATAAAATATCCTACACTTGCCAATAGCGAATAAATCAGCACTTCCAACATTCCCCAGAGGTAAATATTCTTATTATGGATACCTAGTGATCGCATAATGGTGAGATCATCCTTTCGTTCTGCAATGCTAATAGACATAATCGAGTAAATGATCATACCAGCGATTATAAGGACTAGGAAGAGTACTCCAAATAGGATTGAGCTCATCATCATATACCAAGACTCTGTTTGCTTTATCAGATCAGACTTCAATATGACGGAATAATTTCTACTCAATGGAGTAATCTCATCTTCAGATGCCAGTCCTGCGAGAAGAATGCCATTTACCATCTGATTTGTACTATTTCCAAACGACAGGTAATTTCCTAGAGAAATTGGGATATAGAAACTAGAAACATGGTGTTGTGGTAGTATTATTTGGATATCAACGGTCTGTTGTGTTCCATTTCGTCCAAGTAGTGTGTACTGATCCCCAATATCAACCTCTAGTTGTTTAGCAAGGTCTGAGGAAATCATTACTGATGTTTCGCTAGAGAATCCCGTTGAGAGGGAGTCAAGGATTATTAAACTATGATTCAGAGGTAGAGCTGTAAAGGTGATTTTGGTCCATATATCATTATTATCTGTTGATTCTCTTATTTTAGCGAAATCAATTAGCATAGGTTCCAGAATGATAGATTCGTGATTTGGAATTTGATTTAGAATATCGAATTTAACCTCTGAATATTGTTGAGCATTTGTAAGAGTGATCTGAGCATCCCAATTTTCAGATTCAAACATTAAAGACCCTCCCTCAAAAACGCTAGCAACAATTGTTAATACTCCACCAACAAGAGCAACAGCCATGAGTAGTGAGATAATTGTTGCTAATGTACGTTTAGGATTAATGAAAACATTACGAATGGAATATTTAGCGGGTACAGATAATCGAAATTGAAATATTTTTTGAAAAATATCTTCTAAAATAAATGTAGTAATATTTCTTTCAAGAATGACTGGTTGAATAGCAGCCCGAGGGGAAATTCTAAGAATTCTACGAGCAGAGACATAACAAGCAAATATGGAAATCATAATGGTAATGCAAAGCAATATGAGGAATTCTTTGGTGGGTAAGGTAATTACAATATATGGAAGCGAAAGCCATGACCCTAGCGCAAGATCTGCTATGACTATCCCAATACATCCTCCAACAAGATTCCCAAAAAAGGAACCTATAAATCCTAAAACAACCCCATAAAATAAATTTCTTCTTAAGAGATAGCCATTCGAATATCCTAATGATTTCATAACTCCGATCTGTGGTTTTTGTTCGTCAATAAACCGATTAACTACAGTATAGGTTAGAAATATTGATATAAGAAGAAAGAAAAATGCTACTCCAAATCCAACCCAAATCATGATAAAAGCCATATCCTCAATTAAAGCCGGATATTTCTTTATGTCTATAGTGTACATATTCAGAAGTGATTCATCTGTCTGTAAATATTGAATAAAAGAATTTATTTCACTTTTATCAGTTAGAGAAATACAAATTTGGTTATAAATCTCTTGGCCTTGAAATAATTCCTTTTGTAGATAATCAGTTCTTAGGAAGATACTCATTGTCAAATATTGTGCAAACGTTGCTGAAAACTCAAATTGTTGTTGAGATCCTCCCTCACCTGCTTTCATTGGGTATTCAGGACTAAAAGCTCCTCCCAGTAATGTGAGATTCAGATCTTTTGAGTGTGTGCCAAAATCAATCGTGAGTGGTATTTCTTTAATATTTTCAAGATTATGAAACTCTAGATATGATTGTTCAATATAGACACCATTAAATTCAGAATAATCCGTAAAGTAACTTCTATCTTTTGTTATTATACTATTAACTGAGTTTGAATTATTTGCTGGTAATGAGACAATTTCAACTGGTACCTTCTTATTAAGTACCATTAGATGCCCTTTAAAGTATAATCTTGGTTGGATTGTCTTAATTGAGTATATCTGTTGCCATTTATTTAGAACTGATTGATTGAAAACAGTTGGAGATATGGGAATTGTATCTATCCAAACATCTCCGACATTTCCTTCTTGAAAGTATTGTTGCCAGCTAGCATCCATAAGTACACCAACTTCGATGTAGAGGATACTAGCAGCCTGACTAACTGAAATCAGAATGATGATAGGTAAGGAACGAGCTTTATTCTTCCTAAGATCTCTGATCACTTTTCGTAGTAGTAACACGATTGACCCTCCTCATTTTATGATTGACCTTTTGATGTACCAAAAATTTGTCCATCTTTCAAATATATTATATAATCTGCGAGTTTTGAAATTGTGACATTATGAGTAACAATTAGGAAGGTAGTTCCTTCTT
Source organism: Candidatus Heimdallarchaeota archaeon (assembly GCA_020353515.1). Lineage (GTDB taxonomy): Archaea > Asgardarchaeota > Heimdallarchaeia > Hodarchaeales > Hodarchaeaceae > Hodarchaeum. The sequence goes on along the minus strand of CP070695.1, from coordinate 2,425,565 downwards.
CTTTACAAATTCTTAGCATTTCTTTTAATATTCGCTCCCCTGTTTCTGTGTCAAGATTCCCTGTTGGTTCATCAGCTAGAACGATTTTTGGCTCCTTTACAAGGGCGCGTGCAATCGCCACACGCTGTTGTTCTCCCCCTGAAAGTTGTGATGGAAATTTTAGGGCTTTATCATCCATCTCTACAGTCTTCAACATCTTCATAGATCGTTCATATGCTATACGACGTGGAAACCTTAGTCGCGCAGCTAACTCCACATTTTCAACAGCTGTAAGCGTCGGAATTAAATTGTAGAATTGAAAAATAAAGCCAACATCTTCTTTACGAAATTCAGTGAGTTGCTTTTCAGTTAATTTAGTTAATTCTCTAGTATTAACTCTAATCGATCCACTTGTGTGTGCATCAATACCACCAATTAAATTGAGTAGCGTGGTTTTTCCAGATCCACTGGGCCCAAGAATCACTACAAAATTCCCCTTTTCGATTTGTAAATCCACACCAGTTAAAGCACGGACGGTAATTTCACCAGTTTGATAATCCTTAGAAAGAGAATCGATTTCAACAATTGGTTCACTCATTTTTCTCACTGTTTAAGTTCTAAAATAAGAACATTTAAGTTTTGACTGTAAAAAGAATTATTGTATAGAGAGTGAAACAGGTAAAGTAATTTTTAGGTTTTTAATGAAACAGTAAAAAAAAGTTTACGTATGTGAACAGCTTTTACTATGGTTTGTCAATTTACCTTTTTTACTGAGATAAACCAATAATTAATAAAAAAAATATCTAATATAGCTATCGTTGAATTATTAGAATCTCAAGCTTTATGTCAATGTGTACCAGTATGCAATCTGATATTTCTCTCGAAACAATACTGAAAGCAATTTCTAACAAGAAACGATTAGAAATTTTTGATTATATCACAAAAGAAGAATTTTTAATCAAAACTGAATTAATCACTCACTTTGGTCTTCAAAGAGCAGGACTTGATTTCCATTTAACTGCATTAGAAGAAGCAGGATTAATTGGGTTGTTAGAAATAAAGATTAAAGGTCGGAAATATGTTTTTATCTTTCCAAAAGCGACTTTGAGGATTGATCTTGATCTTCTTGAGACTTCTTCACTGCAAGACTTCTTTCCTTCTAAATTGTTAGAAGATGATTTTTCTAACTTCACTGAACAATTTTGGGTTGAATCTAGTGCAATTAAGGATCCTCAAACTATAAAAAAAATCTTAGAAAAGCTCGTATCAAAATTAGGAAAGGACTCCTCAGAGTATTACTGTCAACGCTGTAAAAACGAACCTGGAATAATGAAATGTTCAGAATGCTTGAAACTGTTTTGTACAGAATGCGCTAAGATCATTGAGAAGAAAGATGATGCGAAAATTACTCTTTGTTATGATTGTATTGAAGACCAATTTTCATAGGGAACTTGTAATGAAAATCCTTCTTAGTGCTGATTTTGAGGGCAATTTCACCCGGTTATTTCAAGTCGCTGAGACGGTTGATCTTTGTATTTGTTGTGGAGATGTCTTTAATTATCATCAATATCCTAAACAGGACGATTTTGAATTCCCATTGCCATTTTTTAGTATAAAGGGAAACAAAGAAACCTGGGGGAAAGAAAAACTACATTATAAGCTCGAGAGAATTCACAACTTTTTCTGGCTAAATGAACATCTTGACCGACTTAAAGAATTAACAGGATTACTTTTCTTTGGTATTGATTATTTACATGAACCAGCGTCTATTCCAAAGGATCTTGATGTTTTAGTTTCCCATGAACCAGCCTTTGGTTTAGCAGATCAATGTAGTGATCCTTTTCATACAAAAATGGTTCCACACTGTGGTAACAAAAAAGTAAGAAAGCTCGTTGATCAATTTCAACCTGCAATTCTAGTAGCAGGGCATGTTCATCATTTTCAGAAGGAACAAACAGAAAAAACACTTGCTTTAACTCTGCCAGCAGCATTGAGCGATCCTATTACAATGATAACGGAAAATGGAGTAATATTCTCATAAGATTCAAAAAAACAGGATTGAAAAAGATATGAAGAAAAAGAGAGTTATTAGAAAATTAGTGGACAAGGATTTTAACTCTTTCCTAGAAATCTGGGCTGGGGCTTATCCTGGTGCGGTACCAGATAAATTTACAGGAGAAATGAAGAGACAGAAAATAGAAGAGTGGATTAAAACTAATAACGAAAATGCAGCTGTGAATTTTTATGGTTGTTTTCAGGATAGCACATTAGTGGGCGGAATAATTCTTTATGATTTTAAGATAAATCTATATACAGACCAAATTGTGGACTGTGGGGGGATAGGAGAGGTCTGTGTTGATCTTTTGCACAAAAAAGAGCATATTTCTAAAGAATTAATGGAATTTGCTCATAATCATTATTATGATCGTGGATATTGCTTAACGTGTCTATACCCGTTTCGGCCAGATTTTTATGCAAAGATGGGGTATGGAATAGGAAATAAGATGAATCAATACAGTTTTGAACCGAAATCACTCTCTGTAACCCAAAAGGACAATATTTCATACTTAACACTAGAAGACGCTAAATCCCTTTCAGAGTGCTTTAATCGATATGCGACATCAACTCATGGAATGATATTACGATCAGACGGTAGTAGTACTTTTAACCAAATGCTTAGCGGTATGAAAGTCATTGGCTATCGGGAAGATGAGAGATTAATTGGCTATCTCGCTTTTCGAATAAGAAAAGTAGAAGGAGGGAGTTGGCTTCAACATAATATCCATATCATGGAGTTTATTTACGAATCACCTAAAGCTTTTCGTGGACTCCTAACATTTCTAGCCACTCAGCAAGATCAAGTTCATAGAATCCTTTACAATACTCATGATCACGATTTTCATCATTTTTTAAAGGAACCACGTAGCCGTGGTAATGAGAGTATCTTTCATATCTTTCAAGAGAGCAATATCCAAGGAGTAGGGATTATGTACAGGGTGATTAATGTAACTAAATTCTTCTCGCTTTTATCTGATCATTGTTTTGGGGGTCAGAGCATTAAATTAAAAATTTCCATTCAAGATACTTTTATACCTGAAAATAATGGATCATATATCATTCATTTTCAAAAAGGAAAACCAAAGGTGATTTCAGCCCAAGAAGACAACGAGGTTGAAATGTCTATTGATATTGCACGTTTTTCCAGTCTAATAATGGGTGCTGTTGGACTCTCAAAACTTTATAATTATGGATTGGTTGAATTATCAGATACAAGATTTCTCAAATTACTAGATAAACTTTTCAGTACTGATCAACCCCCTTTTACAATTGAACCATTCTAAGATACAAGAGGTTAAATTTATAAAGAACGCTGGATTATTTTTATGAACGTGATTAATTGACTCTATTTGAAGAATTGAAGGGAAAAAAATGCCAAAAAAGAAAGCAGCCAAATCAGAAGGGAAAACTGGCTTTGCAGGTGCGCGTGTCGAAAAACTCATTAGAGATGCGGGAGCATTTCGGGTTTCAGCTGATGCTATCGCTAGTCTGAATGAGGTTATCGCTAACCGAGGTATGGAAATCGCTAAGTACGCGGTAGAGATTGCGGGTCATTCAGGTCGTAAAACCATTAAAGCTGATGACATTCGACTTGCTGAGACAAAAGTTGGTTAAATCTATCGAATTTTCTTCCTAAGTACTATTTTCAGCTTCATTAACTTAAGAATGGAGTAAATTCAAGGAAGAATTGTTACAAAGCACTCTATCTACTGATTACTGAAATTTTGTTTGATCAACAATTAATGAATATCTATTCTTACGGGACAAAAGTCCATGCAACCAAAACTTCATTTAAAAACATGTGAGTCTGATATTCCAACGTCATTGAAGTCAGATCTCAACTCTTGTTCACTTATAGAAAAGGTAAATGAATTCTTTCAGGTTGATGGAATGGGGGTCATCTTAAAAGAGGTCAAAGCAAAACTGGATCCTAAGATAGATGCAAAATTTCGTGCTCATGGTTATAGGGGTTCGTCGTGGTTGCCCTCTATTGTTTATTGGCCTGTATTTTATTTTTACTAGATGAGAGATATTCTTTAATCCCTTTCTCTAAGTCATTGGTCATCTAGATTCCCTTGAAAAGAGATGAAACTATTCTATTTTCAGCCTTTCTCAGATGTTCTGTTAGGGTTGATTTTGATATACCTAATTTATTTGATAACTCTTCAGTACTAATTTTTCTTGGGATTTCATAATATCCAGTCTGTTTAGCTAGAGTAATAATTTCTTGTTGTCGTTCAGTTAAAGGTGAGAAAATATTCAGTTCAGATAAGGGATATTTCTGAACAGAATCTATTGTAATAGGCCCTAATGACTCAATGAGTTTCAATAATTCCTTTATTGTTTCCGTATCGCCAATAAATGAAAATGATAACTTATCCTCAGATAGAGATGCAGGGAGGTCAAAAATGATATTCTTAAGATCAAACAACTTGATAAATTCAAGCTTTTCATCTGAATATTCAACTTTGACTAAGCATACATATTTGTTTCTTTTTTTTTCTAATACATCAAGTAAAGTTAATGCAGGAGGGATTTTCATATCTTTAATCATGAACCCAGGTTTCATGTGAATTTCACTAACGACTATTTTAACCCCCTTCCCTAAATCATATTTTAGTATTGCTTTTCCTTCTACGCGCTCACAAGTCTTAAAGAATTCATTAGGAATGAACTCAAATAAAAATTTAGGACTTAAATGGATGGTTACTTTTCGCATGTGGCTTTCTTCTATCGATCCCTTATAAAGTCCCTGATATATACAGCACAATCTATTTGGATTGAAAGTTTAATATTATCATAGAAAAAAAAAATCAGCTAATATGTAAAAAAAAGAAAAATAGAGATTTTAAAATGGCAACGAAAGAACCTATGGTTATTGTTAAGAATCTGCATCGTGAATTCACACTAGGTGACCATATTGTCTATGCTTTACGTGGTATTTCTATGGAAGTGTATGAAGGGGAATTTGTTGTCGTGCTTGGACCATCTGGATCCGGTAAAACTACATTGCTTAATCAGATCGGGGGGATTGATTCCCCGACTAAGGGGAGTATAAAGATCAAGGGAGAAGAAATTACCCAATGGCGGGCTGGACAGCTAGGTGAATATCGTAGAAATAGCGTTGGTTGGATTTTTCAATTCTTCAATCTCATTCCTTCTCTTCGAGCATGGGAGAATGTTGCTTTGGCACTTGAGTTTAAGGGGGATCGAAAAAATATCAAAAAACGAGCATTTGAGATGCTAACTGCTGTTGGTCTTGGAGATAAAACTAAGCGTTTTCCCAGCCAACTATCAGGGGGAGAACAACAGCGAGTGGCCATCGCACGTGCACTTGTGAAAAATCCAGAAATTATTGTTGCTGACGAACCAACTGGGAATTTGGATTATAATACAGGACAGAAAATTGCTGATCTTATGAAGAACCTTAATGAAGAGTTCGGGGGGACTTATATTGTTGTTTCTCATGATATAAGTATCACCAAAAAAGCGAAACGGGTATTTCATCTTCAAGATGGACAAATTGAATCCGTCGAAGATCATTCATCTGTAAATTAAAGTAGAGGTGAGAAACAATTGAAAATTCTTACTAAGAAGATTTTTCGGGAGATTAGATTCAATAAATTCCGCTCTAGTATGATTATCTTAGCAGTTTTTCTTGCCCTTACATTAGGACTAGGTTTAATTAACTTAAAAGACTCTGCTATGGAATCAGTAGCAGAAACTAATCGTCAATTCAACAATGCTGATTTAAGAATTCGACTAACGGAATATGTGCCTGAAAACGAAATATCTTCACTTCTCAGTGAGTCTGAAAGGGAGACAGCAGGGATAACTGAATTGGAAGGACGAATTTTTGAATATTCTACTGTAATTCACAACAATAAGATCCATAAAGCCTATTTGATTGGCGTAGATTTTAAAAAAACTGAGATCAATAAGTTAAAGCTTCGGACTGGGAGTGATAAACTATCTAATGATCAAGTGTTGGTAGAACAGCATTTTGGGAACATTCTCCCTCTAGGTGCTCGAGCAAAATTAAATGACGATCTTTCAATTCTTTTTAGAAATTCAATGGTAAATGTGTCAATAGCAGGATTTGTTGCTGATAGTGAGTATATTTTTGTTGTAGATGAACAGACGAATGTTATAACGTTGGGAGATTTATGTATTATCTATATGCCTCTTGAAATGCTACATGAGAAGTTTAATTTAACTGGAATTAATGAAATCTTAGTTAAAACTCAAGAAAGGTCAAACCATGCAAACCAAAAGGCGGATCAAGCCCTTTCTCCTGTTTTAGGCGAAAATAAAATTCAAAATGTGATTTATTGGGACGAATCAATGGAACGTGGTTGGTTAGAGCTGCGAACTGATGCAATGGAGAAGATTGGATTCGTTTTTGGACTTTTTGCTCTAATCGTGGGGTCACTTGCAATATATAATTCCTTAAGTAAGCTAATAATGGCACAACGTAGCCATATTGGATTATATGGAGCATTAGGTGCAAAAAATCAGACAATCCTAAATCATTACACAGGATTTGGTTTGATCTTAGGTTTAATTGGGATAATTCTTGGGTGGATTGGAGCAGCATTAACCACATTTTTGTTGGTAAATATTGGAATTAATGTCTTCGGATTAACAGTAATTGTAATTTCTTCTAATCCCATCAATTGGATTGGAATAACTCTTTTAGCATTAATATTAGTCCTAATTTTTTCTATATTAGCTACTCTTCCGATACTACAATTAACTCCTCATGAAGCGTTGCGAGCTCCATATTCTACGAGTGAACTTGGTAGAGAACCATTACTGGAACGAATTTTTCTTAAATTTAGAATTTTTAGGAGATTGGTCTCCAAAATACCACTTAGATCCGTTTTTATGAATAAGCGACGGTCTTTTTCGACCGCGATTGTGGTCGCAGCTTCCATGGTAATTTTGGTTGTCTCTTCAAGCTTATTCTACGATTATGTATATGCATTGGATCAAAATTATACTTTCTATGAAAAATATGATGTTAAAGTACTCTTAGTAAAACCAGAAGCTGAAAAGGATATTAAAAAATGGGTTCAACAGAATATTCCGGAGATCTCTGATGTAGAAGGTTTTGTATATACATCTGTTTGGATTGGGAATCGACGGATTCCTTTGCAAGCTTTTCATCAAAATTCTTCGTTAAGAGACTATAATGTTATATCGGGTACAAAAGTAATCAATAAGGATAAAATCCTTTTAGGAAATAATTTAGCAACAGAATTAGAGAAAAAGTCAGGAGATGAGATTTCCTTAAGTTTTGATCTACGATCTAATATTAGTGTAGAAATAGCCGGAGTAACTGGTGAAATAGCAGAAAATACTATACTTTGGACTATTGAAGGAATTCAAAACCATTTTACGGATGTTCAACAAATTGGGCTCATGGAAAATGTGACAGCTTTCGTATTTGATTTTGAAGAATCAATATCGAAAGCGAGTAAAACTGAGGTAAAAAAGCTCATTCAAGAGAGATTCGGTTCTTATGCGTACATTGATAGTAATGAGGCCAAACAAACAATCATGGAATTACTAAGTATTTTTTTGCAAATCTTAATGCTTGTGGCCCTACTAGGTCTAGCTACGCTCGTTCTATTTACATTTTCGAGCATGTCTCTTGCTATGATGGAACGTGAAATGGAATTTCTCGCTTTACGAGCAATGGGGTCAGAACGGAGAACTATATTAAAACTGATTTTCATTGAGAACCTAATTTATGGCATTATTGGATTTTTCATTGGAGTTCCTCTTAGTATTGTTTTGTTAAAGCCAACTTATGAATTTATTCTCCCTGATTTATATCTTCCAGCAGTTGTTCCAATAGAATTGTGGGTCTTCCTATTTGTTATTATTGGTCTTTGTGTACTGTTATCAACTAGCCTCATTGCTTGGAGAACTTGGCGTAGTTCCCTTCCCGACATGCTTTATAGTCGTATGGTATATTAACATAACTTCTCCTTTTTTTTTTCTTAAAAATTAGAATGTGAACCAGACTTAGCGTTTGATATTCTCGAGATAATATCTGATGTTTTCTTTAATAAATTGAAGAGAAATTAATGTCAGCTTATCAAAAGGAAGATAATAGAAAATGCCTTCTTACTATTACTTAGAAAGAAAAACATCAGAGAACGAGCATCGGATTATTCCACTAGGTGCTTTTACAGGTAATTCCTTTTACCCTACGATGGCTTATGATGTATTAGAAGTACTTGTTTCTGAAGCTCAGTTTACTATTCATGATGAAGCTGGTAATAATTTCACAATTGATAGTTTCAAAGACTCAATAAATCATACATTTTTTTCTAATCCTCCCGTCATTTCCTTGAATGCGAGTTCTTAAGAAAAATAACTTAGAAACTATAATCCACCTTCGATTTCTTTCATTCGCAAGATTTTGGCAAGAGAGGGGATAATTGGGATACAGCTCACAAGAATAACTAATATTCTATTCGTTTCAATTATTATAAGATGTCTTTCCAGTGCATTTGTATATTGACAAATTATTTCGACTTTATAATCACGTAGTGTTTCATTCCCTTGGAACCAACGCGTTTCTATCCTTCCTCCAACAAGCACTCCTGTAGTATTGTCATAAATTAATCGGATGAAATGCTCAACATTGATTTCTTTAGCAATTACTTGGATGATCCAAACGTCTCGCCATCCAAAATCAGCAACACGTGTACGGTTAGCTGTAATAACAGTCATATTAAAGCTATAAACGTTGATATGATCACCAATGGTTATCTCAGTAGTATTGATATAAAATGGAGAGTAATTGGGTTTGTCAGGAGAAAAATATGTGCTATATAGCATTTGGAGAAATGTTGTGTCCGTTAGATTGACATACAGTACTTGACGGGATGTGATGTTTTCAATAATTATTCCTGACTCCCGATCCCTAACCCCTAATGTGAATAATGTAATATATAAAGATTGGACTGTTAAATTTGAGATAAAAACACTCGGTGTGGTTTTATTATATTGCTCCCAGGTGACCGTCCAATTCGCTGTAACTGGGATTATCCCATCAATTCTAACCTTCAGTTTATAATCTACTACCATTCCAATGAACGGTACTAATCGTTGGTCAGTTCTTGGTACTGCGATTGTTGCTTTAAGCGGATAGAATACTGTTAAAAAGAGAATAATTAGCAATAACGAAAGGAGTTTAGTATTAAGTCTCATCATGTTTGTTATTCGCTTTGATGAAAAAACTCTTTCTATCAGTATTTGATAATTGTTTAATGTTAATTTTATACATTTAGCTAACTCCAAAAAGCTTTTCCTATTTGGAGACAATCCTTATTTACACAGTTTAGGATGATTAGAAACGTTGGGTGAAGAAATTCAAATTCAAAATGTAAGCAAAGTTTTTCGAGTTTGGAGAGCAAGTCTTAGGATTAAAGTAATTGACGATTTATCGCTATCAATCTCTGCAGGTGACTCTGTATTACTCTTAGGACCCAATGGTTCAGGAAAATCAACTCTGTTACGAATGGTTGCTTCTTTGTTGACACCATCACAAGGGAATATTCTAATCTACGGATATAATACAAGAAGAAGAAGCCGAGCTTTGTTAAATTTACTGGGATTTATGCCCGAAGAATGTAAATTCCATCATGGAATCTCTGGGTTAACTTTCTTATTTTATCTTAGTAAGTTAATGGGATTAAAGGATCCTAAGAATCGAGCATTAAATTTAATAGATGAATTTGGATTAACTAAGTGGCGTGACATTGATGTCAGCGTCTATAGTGAAGGGATGCGCCAACGTTTAGGACTGTGTTCAGCACTATTGAATGACCCAAATGTTTTACTACTTGATGAACCATATGATAACCTAGATCAAGAAATGAGGGCAAAACTGAAAAGATTCTTGCAAGAGTACACTGAAAACAACAACATCGTAATTGCAGCTTCTCACAATAAAGAGCATTTTACCAATTTTCGGGAGATACGATTTCCAATTGAAAAAGAGGACTAATCATGGGTAAACTTGGGATGTTTCTTAATGATTTTTTCATTGGAATATGGCTTTCTGTCCGAAATTGTTTTATTGTCTTTAAATACGAAACTAAACGATATTTGTTATCAAATCGGATATTATTTTTGTTAGTGTTTTGTTTTGTCCCAACATTGTTATATGTTAGTTATGCTGGGCAAACTGCTTCATTAGAGATCTATTTGCACAAGAATGGTTATGAATGGTTTGCAAGTCATGTTCTACAAATTTTCGTTACTTTTGCTTATATCATCAATATTCTAGTTTCGATAGTCGTGATTCAGGAATTATTTCTTCATGAATCTGCCATTGAAATCCTGTTATCATCTACAAAAAGATTTGAACTATTTGCAGGTAAGTCGGCTACAGCTGTAATCGTATTAATAGTAACAAGTTTGTTCACTTGGATTGCTTGTGTATTAGCCTTTTTCATGTGGCAGCAGGATCTACCAATTTCTCCAGATCAATTTACATTAGCCTTTCTTATTTTGATTATTGTCTCCCTTGTCCCTCTCGCAGTTACAATTTTAGGTAATACAATGGTTATGAAATTTAGATCTTTAAGTGGCTTGAGTAGTGGTTTTCCAATATTTGTTTTTTTTGTAATACCTTTCTTTATTTTTAGTTCGGTCTTTTTAGGATTCGCTACTGAAGATATATTAGAATTCTCCACCTATTTTCGAGTATTTTTCATTACTAACTTCTTTCTCATGACTGAGGACGAGCGTATCGCAACAGGAATTGATGTAAATAATGCATTAACATTTTTTGGAATAATTGTTGTCCTCTCTATTTCTTTCGCTTGGCTCTTCTTCTGGACAATGGAAACCAGAAAAAAGGAGTAAGTAAAATTAAAAGCTAATAAGAGAGGAATAAAAACCTAAAAGGGCGTGAATCGCTGTTCCTTTCCATAGTATTGATTCATCAACATCGAATTTTGGGTGATGGTGTGGAGAAGTTATACCTTTTTCTTCATTATAAATACCAAGTCCCATGAAAGCCCCTTTGGTCTTTTCGAGATAGAAAGCAAAGTCTTCTCCACCCATAGTAGGCTCCATAGTTGTGACAGTGTCTAATTCCTGAAGGATCTCTGTTAGTTCATCTACAGTTTGAGGATCATTTAATACAGGAGGATAGGCAGCAACAATGCCTAACTCAACGTTCCCCTCACAACGCCAAGCTTTAGTATACCCTTCTACTATTTCTTTCATTCGTTTAATGATATGATCTCTTACTTCAGGATCCATTGTCCTAAATGTGCCCTTTAACATTGCTTGAGGAGGTATAACATTAAAAGCATCACTACCTTCAAACATTGGAGAAGTAAGAACAACGTTTGCAAATGGATCAATTTCTCTACTAATTAGTTTCTGGAGAGCGTTATAAATATCCGCAAGAACTGCTGTGGGATCAATGGACTGATGGGGAGCTGCAGCATGTCCACCTTTTCCTTTGATCGTGATTGCAAAGTCATCTGCAGATGCCATCATTGCTCCCTTTCGTGTTCCAATTACTCCTGTTGGTAGTTCATGCCATACATGAATTCCAAAAATCACATCAACATCATCAACATGTCCCTCTTCCGCTATTTTCTTTCCTCCTCCTCCTCCTTCTTCAGCTGGTTGAAAAACGAGTTTAACTGTACCTTGTAAGTGATCTTTGTATTTAAATAAAATTTTAGCGGCTCCCAATAACATAGCAACGTGAGCATCGTGTCCACAAGCATGCATCTTTCCAGGATTCTTACTCTTGTATGGAACATCATTCTCTTCTGTAATGTTCAAAGCATCAATATCAGCACGAAGAGCAACTGTTTTCCCTTCCATAGTTCCCTTAAGGATTGCTAGTACACCTGTTTTAGCAGTTCGTTGTGTCGTGTATCCTATTTTATGCAACTCGTCTTCAATGAAGGTAGCTGTTTTTTCCTCTTCGTATGAGGTTTCAGGGAACATGTGAATATGGCGTCTCTTTTCAATTATATAAGTTCCGAGTTCTTTTGCTTCATTAATCAAAGTTTGCTTTAAATTAATGTTATTCATCTTAATTCTTCCTTGATCTTCAACTTCAAATTATGTTAAATAATTTCTTCCTAAGTTTAAGAAATAGATCTCCCTGTTGGAGAGTTTTTGGATCAACTCTTCCTAATGCTGGAATACGAAGTTTTGTACCTGCTGACGAATTGGGTGGAATCTGAACACGAATCTTCTGTTTTCCCCAAACACTTCCTTTCCCTCGACAGACAGAACATGGCTTAACAGGAGTCCACCCGACTCCTAGACAGTTTTTACAGGGAACTGGGATGAGTATTGTCCCTAACGGATGCATTACTCGCCCATTTTGACAATGAGAACACTCAATCTGAACAGTCATTGACTCACTTCGTTTTCCACCACACTCAGGGCATATTTGAGCTATTTTTGTAGATATAATCTTACTAACTCCCTCCAACAGTTCTTTTTGCGAAACGGAAATTGAACATATTAAATCCTGCTGTTGTAATTGATTGCCTTCAGGAAAATGGTAGAAAAAAGGTTTTCGTTGTATAAAAGGACCTCGTAATCTCCACCATACCAGAATTTGAATCTTTAGTAGTCTGAGTATCTGATAAGGGTCAGATTGAATATCACGATAGACTAATATCCCTCCTATTAGCAACAATGCAGAAGCTATAATCAGGGTTAATAATGATTGGTATATGAAGGCATTTAATAAGAAAAAAAAGCCAAAGATGACCAAATTAGTCTTTAAGAAAAACCAAATTATCCATTTTCGGGCTTCATCCGAAATCTCTTCTGAAAACATACCCAATCAGCTTTTAAAAGCTTGAAAAACAAAGGAAAACACTATCGCTTCTAAGTGAATTGCCTAGAATTGCCTAACCTCGCTTTAATTATAACACTTGACATTAGCAGGTTCGCTTAATCAAGTGGAGAACTGGATATTAGCAAGGTTTAAAAAATATGATCGATGTGAAAAAGTTCATGATAACTGAAAAAAGAGGATTCTGCCCATTTCGAGTTGCGAAGCCTGGTTTTCAAGCAGGGTGCGTTCTCCAGTTAGGAGATTCTTTCTGTTATACAAGAGATCAGCGACCATTAATCCAGCGTGAAACAGACGACACTAAAAACCATTATTATACCTGTCCTCTAGTAACAAAATTACGCCTATCACAAGAAACATATCAAGAAATTGATCAAATTGTGTCTCAAATTCTAATAGTTCAGGACGAACATGAGTTAACAATGAATTTATGGCCAATTTTTTGCCGTGATTCTAAGATTACATTTCCAACAAGGGAATTAGTCACAGACAAGGGGAAGGAAATTTCACATCTCAGTAAAAGAGTGAGGGAGGAATTACAAGAAATAGTACTCAATCTTACTTAAAAAACTCACGATTTTTCGATTATGAATTCAGAGATCTGCTTAATGTTAAAAACAGAATGATTTAATAGCCATAAATCTTGAGATCAATATTAATTGCATTTATTAAAACACTTAATCTACTTACTGATATTTTCTTTGACAAGGTTTAAAAATTATAGAATTAACATTGAGAGTGATGAGGACACTAATCATCACTCAACGAGTTTTTTGCCCTTTTCGCATCTTAGTTGGTGATTTCCAAGCAGGCTGCGTTGCTCAGATGGGGAAAGATTCTCTTTGTTTTTCACAAGATGCACGCCCTCTTCTACCTCAGAATAATCATTTCTTTTGCCCACTTACAAATATTCGTATTTCAAATGAAATCCATCAACATTTGGAGCGAATACTTGCACCACTTCTAGAAATTCAAGATGAAGAAAATACTGGCATCTCTGTTTGGCCATTATTGTCGAGTAACTCATTTATATGGAAACAGAGAGCAATAACTGAGGAAGGGAAGGAAATGGAAGAACAAATAAAGAAATTACGCGAAATTTTAGAAGAAATTATCTTCAATCTCTATTGAGAAAATCTTTAACAATCTTCCACATGTCTTCTTTTTGATTTAATAACTGGTGATCTCCATTCAAAATATGAAGTGAAGCTTCTGGATTAATTTCTATGAATTGTTGACTCCAAGATAATGGTACCACATCGTCAAATTTCCCATGAAATATCAAAGTAGGAACATGAATTCTCATTTTACTGATTTCTGGGGGGGGATTGGATAATAGATCATTATAGAAGGAATAGGCTAAGGGAATCTCTTGGTTATATCTATAATGAAAGACTGGGACGTTTCCTCGATTTTTCCACAGATTAAGAGGAATTTCAAATAATTTTACAATGCGCCTTGCTGAAAATCCTAAAGCTGGTGCCATAAAAATCATCTTTTTGATTTTATCTGGATGTAGGTATGTATACCAAGCAGAGACAAGGCAACCAAAACTTGAACCAAAAAGGATTAGCTCTTTTTCCCCAGAATGTTCCATTTCAATATATTCGTGGAGATTATTTGTTAAGATACTCAACCTCATACTTGTAAAGCTTTCTTTATCTGGAATGTAATCAAATATATCGAAGGGTACGTTTGAAAAAGCAAATTTTCTTTTAAAGAATTGTGCTTTATTTGATTGAGGTCCAGAGGCAAATCCATACAGATATACAATATGCAAAATCTATTCTTTCCGTAGAAGTATTTTATCTACCTTGCCAACAGTGGTTAGAGGTAATTCCTCACGTATCTCAATGATTTTTGGAACTTCATATGGAGAAACTTTTTCTTTAGCCCATTCGATAATTGTCTTAGTTAACCGATCTTTGTTTCCATCAAACTCAAAATTGGGGGAAAGTGTGATGTAAGCCTTAACTAGCTCTGAACCTGGACGGTCTGGATTGGGAATACCAATGGTTGCAACCATATTTATTGCTGGATGCTGGGTGAGGGTGTCTTCTAATTTAGTCGAAAAGACCTTGAAACCACTAACAATAATCATATCTTTTATACGATCTACAATACGGAGGTATCCATCTTCATCCATGATTGCTACATCTCCAGTATGAATGTAGCCATTCTCATCAATCGTTTGTTTTGTAGCTTCAGGGTTGTTCCAGTAACCTTTCATTACTTGTGGACCTTTCACGCAAATCTCACCAGGTTCACCTAGTTTAATCTCATCTCCAGTTGAGGGTTCTACTAATTTTATATCGGTATTCATTATAGGTAAACCAATAGTACCCAACTTTTTAACACCAAGATAGGGATTCATTGTCGTTAAGGGGGAAGTTTCAGTCATACCATAGACTTCAAGTAATTTCTCTTTTCCCACGATACTCTCAAGTTCCCTTTGGGATTCCACTGGAAAAGGGGCTGCTGCAGAAATGCATGTGTCTAATTTCGAATGGTCTAATTCCTTGAACTTAGGATTCTCAAGTAGCATTTGAAAAAGAGAGGGTACGTTTACAACACATGTAGGTTGATATTTTTTCATCAATTTACAAATATGGTCTGTATCTCGAGGATTTGGGACAAGTAATTGAGGCCATCCGAGAATTATACAGTTTTCACAAAAAAATAATCCTGCTATATGGAAAAAAGGAAACCCTGACAGTGCACTCCCGCTACCCTTCTCCCAGTTCAACCATTTCATTACCATAAATATATTTGACATGATATTACGGTGGGTGAGCATAGCCCCTTTTGGTGGGCCAGTGGTTCCCCCTGTATAGAGTACGTAAGCAATATCATCAGGAGTTAAGGTATTCTCTGGTAAAATTGTCGGATAACGGTTCGTTTTTAGAATATCCATAAAATCTATGACTGTTTTTCCGCTAAGAGGTACAACATTCCCTATAGGAATCTTACCAAGTAATTTCCCTAAGACCTGTTTAATCTTAGGTAAAAAACCTCCTATGCTTGTACAAACATATAATTTTAAGTTTGGTAGCTGTGGAGCAATATTTAACAACCTTTTTTCGAAGATTGCGTCTAGTGTTACAATTCCTTTTGCTTCTGCGTCATTTAGCTGGTAGAGTAACTGATCTTCAGAAAGAAGGAAAGACACACCAGTGACAACACACCCCGCTTTTAGTGCACCTAGTAAAGCTATTACAAACTGTGGAATGTTCGGTAAGTTAATCCCAATCCGATCACCAACCTGAAAACCCTCTTCAATCAACATATGAGCAAATTGATTAGAATAACGATCTAATTCACCAAACGTAATTTCTATTCCTAGGTATTCAAGGGCTAGATTATCTGTTAATGTTTCAAAAGTGTCTCTAATTGCTTGGGGATAAGTTGTTTCCCATATACGTGGATCTAAGTCTTTTACACCCTCGTCCCAGTTTTTTTTCCAAAAAAAGGGTTCTTGACTCATCGGATCAGTCACCTTAAACTGAAGTCTAGAATTGAAAGCAGGATATTAATTAATTATTTTTCGTATATAAATTAGTCTATTAAGAAGAATTTCGAAAAAATCGATAGTTTTATAGGAAAATAGTGGTAAGGAATAAAAAGAAAAATCAGAAACAATAAACAGCAACTAGCAAGTGAACTGACGAAAAAAGTCTATAGCACTCACCTCAAAAATTGTCGTACAGCCCTAAAAAGAAGAAATATCAAAGATAATATAGTATTTAAGTTTATTTTTGTAAGATGATCCGTAATGACCTTGATTAATGATGAAGAAATACTCTACAATGAAGAAGAACTCATATTTCGTGAGGTTGCTAGAAGATTTGTAGAGAAAGAAATTGAACACATTGCTAAGAAGGTTGAAACCGATGCCCCACTACCAGACCATATGTGGCGCGATCTCATGCAAAAAATGGGACGAGAGGGTTTCGCTGGGATAATGATTCCTAAAGAATACGGTGGATTGGGCAAATCTTTAATGTTTCAACTCCTTACAGGTGAAGAAATCTCTGCTGTAAGTCCAGCTCTAACAATGGGATTTGGTGCGAGCTGTACGCTCTCTGCAATCCCTATATTGCGATTTGGAACTGAAGAACAGAAACAAAAATATCTATTACCATTAGCAAAAGGAAAAACAATAGGATCACTTGCTATCACTGAACCGAATGTCGGTAGTGATACTGCAGGTATGGAAACAAAAGCCACTTGGGACGAAAATGAACAAGTTTGGATATTAAACGGTGAGAAAAGGTTCATTACAAATGGATCGATCGCGGATCAGATAGTGACCTTTGCAATAACAGATCAATCTGTTGACAGTAAGTCAGGTATGTCAGCATTCATAATCGAAACAAAATGGGAGGGATTCACAGTGATCAAAGATTTTGATCTTATGGGTCGACGTGGAGTTTGTAATACTCATTTTAAAATCGATGATATGAGGGTTCCTCCTGAAAATATGCTTGGTAAACAGAATCAAGGATTTTTAATTTTAATGGATGAATTAGACACTGAGCGGGTTGGTATTGCAGCTGAATCCCTTGGTTGTATGAGAAAACCTTTTGAAACAGCTGTTGAACATTCAATGAATAGAGTTCAATTTGGAAGACCAATATCACGTTTTGAAGCAATATCGTTTAAAATTGCTGACATGGCAACACTCATGCGAGCTAGTAGATTAATGACTGTTTCCGCAGCTAGGATGATAGAACGAAAACAACCAGCAACTAAAGAAGCCACCATGGCTAAACTGTTTGCAACAGAAGCAGCGTTAAAAGTCACAGATATGGCAATCCAAATCCTTGGCGGGGAAGGATATGTTAAAGATTACTCTGGAATTGAAAAATTTTATCGTGATGCTCGTCTAGGAACCATTGGTGGAGGAACATCAGAAATTATGCGGTTCCTTATTCAAAGAGAAGTTTATATCGAACAAAAACGAGGACCAGCAGAGAAAATTCAAGATTTAGATATTGATTTTTCATCAATGATGTCCCAGATTCCTAAAGGTTTCCGTCCTGAAAGAGCAGAGGGCGTCACTGCTTTAATTCAATTTGATTTTTCTGATGCGCATTCTTGGTTGTTATATATAAAGAATCAAAAATGTCGTGTAGAAGAAGCTACATCAGATCAAGCCACAATGAAAGTATCAACAGACTCTATTACGTGGAAGCATATTATGTTAGGAAAGCAAGATGCTATGCAAGCGATGCTGGCTGGTAAAGTCAATATCACCACTGATGATATGGATCTTCTAATGAAATTTGCACGAATGTTTAAGTTCTCACCTGAAACATTTTCTGGATGACATAATGGTTTTTTCTTACATCTTTAAATATTGGATAGATGATTAATGAGAGTTTATGGCAATTTACTCAAAGGTGAAATCGTTACAAAAGGACTTCCGATAGGAACCTTTCCTAACATGGAGAAAGTAATCCAAGATCCCCGTATACTCTTTGCTTCTGTGTTAAAATCCCAAGGTTCGCTCAGGCGATTGTTAGCACGTCGACTCACTCTTACGTATATGAAATATCGTCATTTCCCCGCATGATTGAGGAGATAAACCGAATGTCGCCAAAGAATTTTGATGTTATTTCATTGGATCTTTTTAACACTCTTGTGTATGTAGATCGTAGCTCCTTTGATTTATATTCTCATATGGAAAAAGCACTACTTGAATTTCCAAGACTTCAGCAATATATTACTGACATAACCATGGATAACATAATTACAGATTATTACAGTTCTGTTCGCCAAAAAATCCACGACAAAGAGACTGAAAGGGAATTTCGAAATGATGAGATTCTATATGAAGTATTAAAGAGTTCTACGGAAATATCCTCAGAATTATCAACATTAGCAACAGAGATAATTCAATTTTATTTTGAGTCAGCATTACCGTTAATTCATGCGTTTCCAGGATTGATTAAGACTTTAGATTATTTGAAAGAAAATGAATATACTTTAGTATTAACATCAAACCATTCTTGGGCTCCAAATGGCTGGGATGTTCTTAGGAAATATGATATAATCAGCTATTTTGATCAGGTTGTATTCTCTGGAGATCTTGGTTGGAGAAAACCAAGTCCCAAGGTGTTCTCTGCTGCATTATCAGGTTTATCTTATCGTAGTAAAGAACATGTACTTCATGTAGGCGATGAGATTGTCGCTGATATTAAAGGAGCTTTATCTTTTGGCATTAAAGCTCTTTGGGTATATTCTTCTCAAGACGAATCAAAAAAAGAAAAAATAAAAGACTTCGATATCCATAATACTATTACTAATATCACAGAGCTTCCTCATTATTTATAGTAAATCTCTGTAGCAGTGAAACTTTATAAACAAACATTGAGTAAAATACTCTAGCACGAGGGGTTATGATTGCAGCAATTTGTAATTCATCTTGAAAATAGTGATGCGCTCGCCAAGATCGGAAAAGCTTTGGGCCAACAAGACATTGATATCGTCTCAATGGCAGGTACAAGTGCCTTTGGGGTATGTACAGCCGTTTTATTCACTGATAATATAAAAGGTACAATAAATGTCCTAAAAAAACTAAATATTCCGTTTTCAACTCAGGATATTTTGATTGCATCAATTCCTGATGAACCAGGATCCTTTGGGCATTTTACTCAACTGTTTAAAGATCAAGGAATTCGGCTTCTGTCATTTTATGTCTTACGTTTTATAGCAAAAAATGCAGAGATTGCCCTTTCAGTAGATGAAGCTGATTTTGAGAAAGCACAGTCATTTTTAGATGTGTCAGGATTCATAAAATCGCATAAGAAAAAGAAATAGTAATTATTTCGCAGTTTGATTAAAAAGTGATTTTCTCTTTTTAGCGTAATATACAAGAACTGAGACAAATTTCTACCTCCTTACCTTATTTCAAAGAATGTACAGTTCTAGTCGGTGATGTCTTGGGTGTATTAAATGAAATAATCGAGGCTTACCAAGAAGCATTTGCAGTACCTTTCAATGTTTTTTTACTACTTCTAATGATTGTAATGCTCATATTTTGGTTAAGTGCTAATAAATGGCAGACTCCCGACCGAGTTCGCAATCGAGCTATTTTTATGAATCCCAATCCAACGCAATTTCTACAGAAACATCTTAGATCTAATGAGACATTGGGGAAGTTCCTCGATTTTATTACTATTCAAGTCTGGTTTTGGGTGTTCGCTGTAACTGTTGCAATTGAAATCTTTATCTGTGGACTACAAGGGGAAAATGCTTGGCGATATGGCATAATGGTCTTGACCGCGTGGGGAACCTCGATGACTATTCAATTTTTATTCCCTGTAGTGGTTCCAATACGATGGGATCAATTTGACCGTGAATTACCAGTGGTTCCGATTCGACTTCTAAAGTTTAAGCAGAGCGATAACGTAAATGGACTATTATATAATGGCTTACCAAGTAATCATTTTGGGATGATGCTAGCAGGCGCCCTCTTATGCTTCTTCTTCTTTTTGAATGATTCTTGGTCTGGTTGGATTGTGGGTATTCTCTTCTTTTTAATTTTGGTAACTTTCTTTTCTTTTTCCGTGATATACCTAGGAGAACATTACATCTGGGATTTAATAGCTTCAATTTTTGTTTATGCTCCCATAATGGTTGTAATTAAAATAATTCTCGACATCCTTGTACCGATAACATGAGAAATTTAAGTTTAGGACATTGTGTTAATTATGAGCTCTGAAGAGAGAGATTTAACATTCCTTGATCATCCTGATTTGGTACGGTTTATTTTTTACCCCCGAAGGCATCAAGGAGCGTCCCGAGAAACAAACGATACTTACTCCCTTACAATTCCTATAAAGGGGGATATTAATATTGTAGGGCGTTTCTACCGGACAAATGAATATAAACTTGCTCCAACAATTTTATTTTTCCATGGTAACGGAGAAATCGCAACTGATTATGATTTTATAGGGCCGACTTACCAACAGTTGGGGATAAACCTTTTTGTTGCTGATTATAGAGGTTATGGCCAAAGTACTGGGTATCCAACCTTTTCTAGTATGATTAAAGATGCTCATGCGATTTATCAAGAGTTTAGAAAATATCTCTTCGAAAATAAATTCTTAGGATCAGTTTCAGTAATGGGTAGATCTCTTGGAAGTGCTTCAGCAATTGAAATCGCGGCCCATTACCAAAATCAACTAGTCTGCTTGATTATTGAAAGTGGGTTTGCCTACACTTATAATCTCCTTAGACGTTTAGGTATCCCTTCTTCAATGTTACCTCCAGAAAAAGAAGAGGTTGCTTCTACTCTCCCTCTTATTAAAAATGTCAGGATTCCTTCTCTATTTATTCATGGAGAAAATGATGTAATAATTCCCTTAGAGGATGGTGTTGCTCTCCATAAAAACGTTGCAAGTGAAGAGAAGAATATTCTAATCGTACCTGGGGCAGGACATAACGACCTACTATTAATTGGTCCAGAAGATTATATGGCGGCAATTAAAAAAATTATCAGTGAAAATAGTTAGATTATAAAATAAAAAAAAATGATGATTTAACTTCTCTGGTCATTTTTTCGTTTCTTTTAAAATAGAAATTAATTCTGATGGTACGGGAATAGTTTCAGACATTATGTCCTCAATAGATACCCACTTTACATCCAATGCATCGTCTTTAGCTTTTATTGTGCCTTTAAAATACTCTGCTTCAAACATGAACACAACGAAATGATATTTAACTTTACCATTCGAATCAGGAGTTATTCCATCAATATAATTGATAAACTGTAGGTTCTTAACTACAATGTCGGTTTCCTCGAGAATTTCTCGTTTCAAGCCCTCTTCCACAGTTTCACCGAGGTCAATCGCTCCTCCAGGTGGAAACCAAAATAAAGCCTTGGGAGGTGCTGCTCTTTTAGTCAGAAGTATCTTTTCTTTTTGTTGGTCAAAAATAATGCCGTGTGCACTGACCCAAGGTCTCTGAGGGTATTTCCTGTTGCTCATTAAGATTTTCTTTCCTTGAAAAAAAAAGAATGATAAAGAAGACTAAATCTTAGCCTTCCATCTTGAAGCTGAGACGAACTCGCGCTCGAAAAGCAGTTATTTTGCCCTCTTCAACTCGACAATCTAGCTCATCAACTGTGACAATACGTAAATCACGAAGGGTCTTAGAAGCTTTCTCAACAGCGTGTGTAACCGCCTCTTCCCAACTTGTTGGGGAGGAACCAACTAGTTGGATAACTTTATAGGTGGAATCCATTTTATGCTCTCCTTAGGGGTTTTAGTTTCAGAAAACCACGTAAGTTTTATTATGCAATTTGTCTATAAAAACGTTGCATAGGTAAAACGCCAAGAAGGTCACGAAATTATTCCTGATGTTATTGATTACAACTCTAGGAATAAAATACTATTTCATTTTCTAAACCTCAGAGTATTACTATCCCATTCATATTCAGGATCCTGTTTTGAAAGTTTCTCTGCAGAGCGTATAATTGGTAGAAAGGTTTTTGCGGTCAAGGATGCTCCACCTATTAATCCCCCGTCGATATCATCTATTTTGAGGAGTTCTTCGGCGTTTTTCTGGTTCATTGACCCACCGTAAATAATCTGGATTGAGTTGGCGATGGAGTCTCCATATTCTTGCCTAAACCAATCACGAACCATTGCATGAGCTTCACTGGCTTGATGTGGTGTAGCTGGCTTGATTTCAATATCAGGATTTAGAAATTTGTTGTTGATTGCCCAAACTGGTTCATATGCTATGATTATTTTTTCAATTTGGGTTTGAGATACCCCTTTCAAACTCCCAGCTAGCTGACTTTGATTAACTTCTTTAACACGGCCTTCAGCACGTTCTTTCGCAGTCTCTCCAATACATAAAACTGCTTTGAGACCTTTTTCCAATGTTTTCAAGACTTTTTGATTTATATTCTCACCTGTTTCCCCAAATATCCGTCGTCGTTCACTATGCCCAAGAATGACATACTCACAACCAGCATTAATGCAGGAAAGAATTGAAGTTTCTCCAGTAAATGCCCCCTGTTCAAGATAATGGATATTTTGGCTTGCTAATTTTAAATTCGTATTTGAAATAGATTTTCCAACTGAATATAGGGCGTTAAAAGAGGGAGCAATGAATACATCAACCATTGAAATATTTTTTATCGCGTTTGCTATATTTTCAGTAATTCTCACGGCCTCTTCGACCTGTGAAATTTGCATCTTCCAGTTACCACCGACTACAAAGCGTCTCATTGTTCATCCCTTATATCCATACGATTTTGTTTGTGACTAATAAATTATTAATAAGATCACTATTGCTTTAAATTGTTGTTCAGATGACCCTGCAAAGCTGAAGGAACTATTAAAATGGTTAAAGTCTTTCTAAGAAGCTTTCTCTTAGCTTTTAGTCAGCTTAAAGTAGTTTTAATAATTCTTTTAATCACAATTATTAGTGGTACATTAATATTCCAGCTTTTTTATCATTCATCTTACGATCCTCAATTTTCTGGGGATATTCTTGATTCAATATTTGCCACAATTGCCCTATTATTATCAATGGAAGTTTATACCTTTCCTCATGAGGGTGAACTGATAATAAAACTGATTTATGTGGTATATCCTTTTTTAGGTCTGGTGCTAATCGGGATTGGGGTTATTGAATTTGGAATGGTCGCTTTTACTTTTAGATATCGTTTACACACCTGGAATGAATGGTTGGCAAACACAATGGAGAATCACACGATTTTGGTAGGATTGGGGAATGTTGGAACGCGAATTCTAAGAGAATTGGCTGACGACGAAATTCAAACAACTGTTATCACGGTTGAAAGTGAAAAACATACAGAAATACTAGAGCAGCTTCTTGAAGATCCGAATATTGCTGTTATTTTTGGAGACGCAAGTAAGGACGTAATACTGGAACAAGCAAATGTCTCAAAAGCTCGAGCCTTGTTAGCAGTCACAAATGATGATTTAATGAACTTTAAGATCGCCTCCAAAGCAAAGGGATTGAATAAAGAACTACGAACGGTTATCCGTGCTTTTGATCAAGATTTCGCTCAAAAAGTTACAGATTTATTTGACATTGATGCAGCCATAAGTACATCCGCAATCGCTGCTCCTGCTTTTGTCGCAACAAGCTTCGAAGATGGGATTATTCAATCTCTTAAGTCTAAAAAGGGCGATACTGAGTTTCATCTGATGGAATTAACATTAGATTCACAATTTGAGCCAATTCAGGTAGAAAACTTTGAAGAGTTATACAAAATTTCCATTTTGGCGATCGATAAGATTGCTCATCCTGATTCTGAGGATAAAGTTGTACCTGGATCTAAATTATTATTATTTGGAGAACTTCAAGCACTTCGTATAATTAAAAAGAGGTTTTGTTCCTGAATCTAGTAATGAAATCAGAATCATGGGGAATTGATAATGGATATTGAATTTAACGGGATTGCTTCTAATACTATACAGGAAATATGTAATAATCATGGAGTAACCGCAGAAATATTTCCATTAAGGAGTCGTGACACGATTTGTCCTCGAGAAGAAGGACGTGAATTTGGCGATGAAGGAACGTACTATTTAGCTGAAGAAAGCTGCTGGCATGGTTATTACTGGTGTGGAGGGTTCCGTTGTGGTCGTACACCACATTATCCAACAGATCGTGATCGCACTACCATTCGAACGAGGTCAGGTCGAAGAGAATCTTCAAGAGCAGCTGATTGCACCTCTTCGGATTGTTCAGGAACTGGAGATTGTGATACTAGTAGTGATTCATCAGGAGCTTTCATCATTTTTTTCCTGATCATTGCTGTGGTCTTACTTCTGATTTTCTTAGCTCCCATCATTGGACCAGTCGTTGTGCTTGGATTCGAACTTGTATTAGCTCTTACTCTTGGGATATTTAATCTAATTACATTCGGTATATTTCGAAAGAAATTCAAAAGAGTGATAGTTCACTTTCCGTCCTCACCTCCAAAAGAACAGCTTAATCGAATAATTGGTGATGCTGCTTCCTTCGGTGGTCTTCCTAGACGCTTTGATCACAAACATGGTACAAATGGTTTTTGGATTTTAAGGACTGGAGCTTACTTATTTATTCCCAGTCTTGTGGCAACAATACTCGTCCTTTGGTTACAACCAAGTAATAACGTATTATTTTGGGTTCCTATCATTGCGTTTATTTTGTCAATAATACTAATCTTATTTTCTAATCTAATAATCAACCGAAAAGCTAAACAAGTTGCACAAACTCTCTAGGTCTTTTAATATCGCTTTTCTAAGAGAGCTTCATAATCTTTATAGAGATTTTTTAATTAAATTTCAGAAAGTAATCCATGAGCAGTTGGCATCTCATAGATACGATTTGGAAGTTTTTCAATTGTCGTATCATATTCGTATCCAAATCGTAATTTTGTTTCAATTCGCTTTCTTTGGATTTCTATCCTTAAGTTTAATAATTCATCCTCAGTTCTTTGGACAGGCGTCCACACATTCATGGTGACAATCTTCTGAGTTGCATATTGTTCTATCAATTAGAACTCCCCCTCCCTTTTCTCTTCTTCGGATAGCTCCTTCAATAGGACAAACAGAAACACATGGTGGATCAAGACATCCTCTACACACAACAACAACAAATGATCCCTCATAACCTCCTACAGTTCTCACATGAATAGATGAACGATCACCGCTTAGTACATCATCGATTCATCCTTAAATCCTGATCTAAGAAGAGTATTTCAAACTTAGGATTATTAAAATTAAAGATCTTCTGAAGAAAAAATATGTTTACATTCATCTACTTGTGGTGTATGTCAATCAGAATTATAGATTATTTCAAAAAACTCTATAGATTTTAATCTTATGAACAGATTAATTGAGAAGAAGATGTTAATTTGTCCAAAATATCAAGCAAGTCATTAAAATGAAATGGTTTAGGCATCCTTGGAATGGTACATAGATCAGGTGGGATTGATGAATCATTCATCAAGTCTACTTTACCACTAATAAAAACAATTTTCTGAACTGGGTTATTTTTCAGAATGTACCGAGCAACACTAAATCCAGAACATCCAGGAAGTTCAATATCAATCAATACTATTGTAGGCTTTGGAAAAATATCAGTATAACATTTTTTCGCTATTAAACAATTATCAGTCTGGGAAATAATTCTCCAAGGGGTTGTCTCAAATAAAATCGTGTAGAACTCCTGCAAGTCTGGATTATCCTCAACAATCATTAAACTATTTAATTCATAATCTTCTGAAGCGGACATAATTAACGAAATCCTTGGGAATTTTGTGTTTTTTTTCGATGAGAAAAGAGATACCATACCAATATATATATGAGAAAGATTTTCAAATATGACACGAAGCTATGAATAATGTCAGAAGTGGGATAAATCATGAAAAAGGGAAATTCTAGGCTAATTTTTTCAAATTTATAACTATTTTAGAAACGTATAGAATTTATGATTACTCCTACGCAAGTCAACATGCTTTCATAACACTCAACCCACCTTTCAAGGTAGGCAACACGTAATCTTTTTGTCATAACCTATAAATCATTAGATTGATGTTTGATCTCTGCTAAGTGCTTTTTTATCATTTGTATTTCCCAATAACGGAGTAAAGGCTTTGCATATGGAAATTCTCCATAAATTGGTTTTTCTTCGACAAGTTGATTGATAGTAAGGGCTCCATTTTGAAATAGAGTACTAATTTTTCTTTTTCTTTCTTCAAATTTCGCATAAAAACTATCTAGTTGGTCTTGGATATTTTCTGTTAGTATACCCTTATGTGATGAAACTAGAGTATTAATTTCTAATTCTTTAAGCCTAGTAATCGATTCTTTAAATTGAGGGATACTTGACTCACGATGGCCATACCAGGGACCAAAAGAAGTCAAATCTATATCAAAAGAAAATAGAATTTTGTCATTTGGTTCATAGAAACAGTAGTGGTCAATAGTATGTCCTGGTGTATAAATGGGGAGAAGTTTAACGTTTTCAAAGATAAAAACTGATTTGTGGTCAAAGCTCTGTGTTGGAGTGCAATTCTTCATTCCCATTATTCTTGGAACATGATTCCTCCAGTATTTAGCAATCTCTCCAGGTTCAGTAAATCTGTTAGATAATGCAAAAATATTCCCACTAGTTTTAAATCCTTCAACAGGAACCATAATTTCCTCTGTATTATTTCGAAAAAGCCAGTTACCCGCAGAGTGGTCAGGATGAGTATGAGAATTGATCACACAGTTTATCTGAAATTCATCCTTTAGTGATTTAAGATTTTCAATACCACATCCTGTATCAATTAGGATGGTTTCTTTTGAATCACCAGAAATTAGGATGGAATGAGAAAAAGGAAATTTTCCGTTATTTTTCCCTTGTACTAAATGAATATTGTCTGTAATTCTGTGTAATTGATGTGACATTGATATACAGTTTTTATCGTTTTTATTATGAGTCTTGTCATTTTTAAAACGTTATTCCTTTAGGAGAAGCTCTAAAAATTGTACACAGAATTAAAATCAATCTAGATGTTCTTTTATTAATATTTAATAATTTAATTAGGGTACTAACATTATTTAATTGCTTTATTTTTGAATTTAAAGATTATTGATATTTGTCAGCTACCTTTAAAACTGATTGGTAAATAGCTATAAACGGAATAAAATTACTCTAGGCATTATAAAAATGTTTGATTGATGATAAAAAATGGTAGAATTTTCAGACTCTGAGAAATTGATTCTTCTATTCCTTTATGTAAGAAAGAAACCAATCACTGCCGGACATCTTTTTGAAGTATTAACAAATGAATATGGTTTTTCCCGAACTAGGCAATCTCTACACACTATGATAAAAAAACTGAAAAAATTCCAATTGGTTGAATGGGAACCTCATAGAGTTGTAGAATTAACAGGTAAAGGGAACGAGGAGGCTTTACATCTTAATTGGCATATGCATTTACTTGAAAGATATTTTGAGGAAACGCTTGATCTCTCAGAAGATATTAGAAAGAAGGAAACACTATGTTTAACTCCCACTGTTTCCTGTGATTTTGTAAATGCAGTTAAAAATAAATTTAATTGCAGTAACGATTGTAAGCTACAAGAAGCTGTCTTGTCCGAAAGAATTTGTCTAAACGATAAAAATTAACAAGAAAAGAGGTTAATATAATGCTTCCAGAACCTAGCCTTGCGATAATTTTCAGCTTAATCGCGTCTATTAGTACATCTATAGGGATTATTATTATATGGAAGTATCAAGAATGGGGTCAAAGAAATGTTTTTTACTTCATGAGTTTTGCAGCAGGACTATTGATAGCGGTATCATTATTACATGTCATCCCAGAATCAATTGAATTGAATGTGAGTGCGCCTCTATTTGTGTTACTAGGATTCTTATCATTACATGTATATGATAGATTCTTAGATGATCATGGCTCTTTTAACCGAGAAGAAAAACAATATTATAGCCTTGGAATCATTTCAGCTTGGGGTATTGGGCTTCATTCATTTGTTGATGGCATAATATATATGGTTACTTTCAACGTGAGTATGATCACAGGTGTTGTTACCTCTACTGCAATGGTTTTTCACGAAATTCCTGAAGGTATTATAACATTTTTACTTCTAAAAAAGGCTGGATTCAGTGAAAGAAGATCATTAATATTCTCATTCTTGGCAGCATCTATCTCCACTCCATTAGGGGCAATTCTCGCCTTTCCATTTGTTTATAATATTGGAGATGCTCAATTAGGTATATTATTAGCGTTATCTGCTGGTACATTACTTTACATTGGAGCTAGTAGGTTACTTCCTGAATCAGAGATGGAAGCTTCAAAATTTAACCTTACTATATTGGGATTAGGGATAATATTCATTGTATTCATTTTACTTATGAGTCATTAATAGATATATTCGACCAATACCTATCTCCCTCAATCTTCTCCTACCTGTTACAAAAGATTTTTGCCCTTTTCTTTGACACCCTGAAATTGACTTCTAGGGGAAATTAGTTATCAGAGGCTATTTCTAATGGTAATAAACGCAGTTAGAAGAAATGTCCCAGAAAAAATCTTCGGAAGAAAATATATCCCTTACGCAGGAGCATATTCAACGGCACCTAAAGGATCTAAAATCGGTCGTAAGTACTCTCCATACATTACTACAACTAAAACAAAACGAATATTTGATGATTTAGAACAGGTAATCTCCAAGGTCAATCTCAGTGATGGTATGACCATTGGCTTTATCCACAACCTCAGATACGGCGATTTTGTTATCTGTGAGGTGATGGACACAATAGCGAGTATGGGTTACAAGAATTTAACTATAGCATCTACTGCTTTATTTCCTAATCACGAACCTCTCATTGAACATATTCATTCAGGAGTAATTAGCTGTATTTCTGGATCGATGAATGGTCCTATTGGAAAAGCTGTTTCGACAGGAGAATTAAACATTCCAACCAGTTTACGTTCGCACGGGGGTCGAGCACGCGCTGTAGAATGCGGAGAACTTCATCTTGACGTTTCTTTCATAGCTGCTCCTGCGGTGGATGAAATGGGTAATATGAATGGATGTCAAGGACCCTCTGCTTATGGGGCCTGTGGTTTTGCTAATGAGACTGATTCTATTTACGCTGATAAAGTCGTTTTAGTTACTGATAATCTATTGACAGACGAACCTGTTTATCCTGTAAGCATAAGAGGCGATAAAGTTGACTATATAGTAACAGT
Organism: Candidatus Heimdallarchaeota archaeon; assembly: GCA_020353515.1. Taxonomy (GTDB): domain Archaea; phylum Asgardarchaeota; class Heimdallarchaeia; order Hodarchaeales; family Hodarchaeaceae; genus Hodarchaeum. The sequence goes on along the minus strand of CP070695.1, from coordinate 2,395,926 downwards.
AGATCGTATTGGAGATCCGAAAAAGATAGTTGCGGGCTCTCTCGGCAGAAATGTTACTGATCGTCATTTAGAAATTGCAGAACAAGTAGTAAAAGTAGCTGAAGCAGCTGGTTATGTGAAAGAGGGGATGTCATTTCAAGCAGGAGCAGGGGGGGTTTCTCTTGGCACAACCCAATTCCTCCACGAAATAATGATTGAAAGAGAAATTCAAGGATCTTTTATTCATGGGGGAACTACAGGAGCCGCAGTTAAGTTGTTAGAGGAAGGGTTAGTCAGAAAGATCTTTGATGGACAATCCTTTGACCTTGTTGCTGCGAAATCCTTACGAGAAAATCCTTGTCATTATGAATGGTCTGCTCAAAATTCCTATAATATTTGGGCCCCTGGTGGTCCTCTTGCTCATTATGTAGATGTGGTCGCCCTTGGAGCAACTGAAATTGACGTAGATTTCAATGTAAATGTTAATACACATTCTGATGGTTTGTTACTTCACGGTATCGGAGGTCATACTGATGCCGCAGCTGCTCAATTAACAATTATTACCTGTCCAATTGCTAGGAAGGTGCCGATTGTACGAGATCGGGTCACAACTGTTTCAACTCCAGGTGAAATGATTGATGTCTTGATAACAGATGCTGGGATAGCTGTAAATCCAAAAAGAGTTAAGTTAAGAAATATGTTATCAAAAGGAGGGATTGAAATAACAGATATCACTGAATTAAAGGATATGGCTTATAGTCAAGCTGCACCACCAGAACTAGAATTCACAGATGAAATTTGCACAGTTGTAGAATATCGTGATGGAACGTTACTTGATGTTGTCTATGAGGTAAACAATTAGTCATCAGTTACCTGAGTTTTCAAAAAATCTCCTAGAAACTGTAAAACACGGTAAGCTATTTCTTGACGCATTTCTCTTCTTTTTAGATCCTCTTGGATTGATAACCTTGTTACTAAAACCTCTTCGTGAAAAGAAATCGCTGTATACACTTCTCCAGCTTTTTTTTCTGTTCTTCTCTTTTCTAATTCTGATGATGATATTAAACCTGTTTCTGCAAGACCAATATTAGCTCCAGAAAACTCTCTTATTCGCTCTGCTAGTTGCTTAGCTGTCTCTGGAGAAGCAACTCCATATCCTCCAAATGATAAATCCTCATCTTCTATTCCTAATTTAATTTTCATTTCATTTGAGTAGGGGATCATCCCTAGAATAAATATGTGTGAGGCACCACTTGATCCTGTAAGTAGATCACTTATTAGACCACATGTAGTTAGTTCTACGGTTGCTATTGTTAAATCATTTTTATGAAGTAATGGAATGATATACCTCTTGGTATATGCGTGGAGTAATCCGTAAGAAATTGCATATGTAGATTTTATTGGATCAAATACCCCATCTATTATTTCTTGGAGTTCTTTTACGAAATTAGGTTGATTAATTGGTTCCATCTCTTGGAAATTTCTTCTGTTTTTTTGGATTTGTAGTCATTAATTAGTTGTTGTTGCAAATCAGGTTTTCTTTCAATTTCAGGTAACAACTGTCTCAAGATCTTAATTGCTATTATTTGATCTTTACCTGATTCTAATGTCAATTGGACAACTAAATGGATTGCGATTTTCGTTGCAATCCATTTTGGTGTTAGACGGTATATATTATTCTTTTTCAAATATTTAATTATCGTGGAGTGAGTATACAATTCCTGAATGGGTTGATCATTAGAATATTTTTCTCGAATTGATGTCGCATTTAGAAATCTATAGGATTTTGATAAAGATAAGAAATGAACGTATTGGTGATATTTCTGGTGTAAATGTTTATTGAGGAATGTATCAAATTCTTTTTTTGAAAAAACGTCCCTTCTACCTGCAATATAGTAATTAGCTCTAAAAATCAGATGTAACACTTCTTCGACAGGCTTTGAGTAGTAAGAAGCATCCAGAAGTTTCTTAAAGACGTCCATCCCCATAACAAATGATAATTTTTCTATTTTAGGAAAAAATTGCCGAATAGCATCAATTAAATCAATGTATCGGGCCACATTTGACAAACCAATCGAAATGGGGGTTTTTATCTTAAGAGAAGAATATAAATTTTCTAGCATTTCGACTCTATAACCTAATAATGAGCGATTTAAGACATCTATTCTTTTATCAACATGAGAAAGCGAGAGTAGGAGTAAAACTTTAATTTTGTTTGACGCATAGAGTTTAGAGTGAAGATAAATTGCTTTTGAAATAAGATTTATATGCGATGAAGTAGGAGGATCGAAAGACCCTTGGATAATAAGATAGTGGGACGGTTTGTAAGCTTCTTTCTTCACCTGGATAGTTTTTGGAACGATATCAACAACAACCTCAATTAATGGTCCAGTAGTTTCAAACTTTTGTTGTAGTTCTTGAGCTATCCATTCCACATTGACAATTCTCGCAATCTTCTGGTCCAAATTCCTCATCTTTAGAATTTACAAAGCTATTAAAACCCCCATGCTCCTCGACCCCGCATTCGTCTGATTTCTAAGATTTGCCCTGTATGGGTAAATTGATGGTTAAAATGCAAAATGAACGCTTTTCCGATATTTTTATTTTGCCAATTTGGAGGGAATCCAGAGTCATCATAAAATTCTTCAAGCCACTTATCATTTTTATCACTCAGAACTTTAGTTATTTTCCCATTTACCTGTTTAAATTTAATAAAAAGATCATCTAAAGTGAAAGGTTCAGGAAAATCTCCATTAGTACCCATTCCAAAGTTGGTACTATACTCTTCAGAGAGGATTATTGCATTTCCACAAAACCGATGACTAGCAATCATATCATGTCCAACCAATACATGACCTACTATCCATCCGATGGCTGGAGATCCAATATCAGATCTCCACCGTAGATCCTCATCATTTAAATCATTGGTAACAAAACGTACTTGATTCTCTAGCGCATAACATAATGTTCTAATGATGTATCTTGCTTCCATAAACTCACATCAATCATACTATTCCTTCTTTTTGTAGCCATGTCACCGTGTCTGCGATTGTATCTTTTGCTGACGCTATAGGTTGATAATTCAGCTCAGAACGAATTTTTGAATCATCAAAAAGGCGATCCTTACCAAATTTGATAACACGGTAACGATTAAGAGTAGAGGGTTTTTGTTTTAATTTTCCAATAATTTCTGAAATAAATCCTCCGATATATGCTAAACGGTAAGAATATTTTTTGGGAGGTTTTGTAATGTTTAATCTTGACGCAATTTGATTGTAAAGTTCTTTCACAGATATTTCAAATGATTTAACATTATATATTTGACCACTTGCCTTTTTTTGCAGGTTTATAGCAAGAATGACTGCTTGTGCTAAATCCTCTGCAGCTACCCATGTCTGAATGGCCTTACCTTCATTTATAATGGGAAATTTCCTTTTTTTAATGGCCTGACATATTCTTGCCATATGTGTGAAATCTCTAATTCCCATAACGTTGGGTGGGCGTATTATTGTAGTATTTACAAGTCTCTTTTCCATTGTAGCCTTGACTATCTCTTCCGCAGCTACTTTAGATTTATGGTAATCACCATATGGCCCATATGGAGTATCTTCAGCTAAATGAACAGAAGTTTTTCTAGGATAAACTCCTGAGGAAGAAATGTGAATCAGCAAATCAGCTGTACATGATTGAACCATTGCATCAATTATATTTTGAGTACCTTGAGCATTTGTCTCCATCAATTTTGAGAGGGGAGCCCAATCATCTGCCAGTGCTGCGGCATGAATTACAACATTAGGACGAAAATCTGTCATAACACGGTGTAATGATTCAAGATTAGTAATATCCCCTTGAAAAACAGTAATTCCTGCCTCTGATCGTATTTTTACTTTCGTTGGATTACGAACAATTAGTGATATGCTTGAGGGAGGAAAATGTTTTTCTAAAGCATCAACAATGTGACTCCCTACGAAACCACTACCACCTGTAACCATGAATTTCACTTAACTCATCTCGAGGGAACTAGTCTGAATTCACTAAAACAGCATAAGTTCTTAGGTAGTTTTAAATTTCTTCCTCAACCTAACTGAACATCAATTCATAGGTGCTTCCTTTTGAATACTGCTATAAAAAAAGCCTTGATTATCGGTACTCCCTTTTCCGTGTTGATAGTCAGTATCTGCATAGCTACAATTCTGACTCGAGATATTTCAAGTCCCTTGGATGAGGATTGGATCACACGGCAATTTTTAATTGGAATGTTTATGTTTGCAGGATTATCGATTATTCCTAGACTCCTTCATTTTCAATTCTCCTTTTCAGGATTGTTTCCTAGCTGTAGAATTGACCTCAATCATCATCCTCCTCCATTACAAGTTGATCATGAATTTCAGCTTGGAGAGCATTCTATTTGTTCTGGATGCGTAGGGAGTTTCCTAAGCATTGTTTTTGCTGAATTATTATTTCTAATGTATTTTTTATATCCTAATTGGTTTTCCAATAACTCATTCATAACCTTTTTGTTAATAGGAATAGTTCTGATTCTAATTTCTTATAGTCGGTATTTTTTTGTTCTTAAACCAAATATTAGATTAATTCAACATGTTACTCTCTTTATAGGAGTAGTTTTTGCGATAATAGGAAGCGACTTATATCTTCAATCTGCTTTTAGTATGATTCTCCTCTTACCAAGCTGGTTACTCTTTCTCATAGGACGAGTTAAATTAGGAGAAATTGATCATGTAGCAGTCGAATAAAATCAATATCAGAAATTTGAATGAATGGTAAATCCATTTTAGAATATATTTTTCGTGTTACCATTTGGAAACTCTTATATTTTTTGATAATTAGAAATTGTACCTGAATCTTTATTCAATAAAGACTTCTTAAAAAACGAGGAAACAAGAATGAGAAAAAAATTTTCATTTATGATAGCAATCAGTATCTTCTTGCTATTATTAGTCCCATCAATAGGGATTGCCGAGGTAGATGAAGATGTCATGGAACCTGGTGACACCTTTATATATGAGGTAACAGAATTCGACGTCCCTTGGGAGGACTTGCTAGGAGGAATGGAAGCACCTTTTCCAATGGAAGATTTTGTATTGGATCTTGCAGGTAGTACTCTTGGCGTAAAAGTAATGGCAGTTGATGCAAATGATGGTTTTTATGCCCTAAATGCTTATGTTGTTTTAGGAAGAAGCATTGAGATTCCTATCCCTGAAGAATCTCTTACCCCTGATGTTGAAGAAATTTTTGGTGATGCATTTATTATTCCTAAGGGCGTTGGTATGGGTATCGGAACACCTATCCCTGGTAGTGATTTTCTAGAATTTATCGCTGAGGACTTTGATGGACAATATGCTGGATTACCATTCTATCTTGATGCTAACGAGTGGTCTCAGTATGAGGATGACTTATTCGATGAACTTGCTGAACAATTAGAAGATGCAGGTGTTGACCTCACAACTGAAGAAAAAGAAGGTGAATTCATAGTTACAATTGAAGGACACGTTGGTGAGGGGGCTGAGCTCGAATACACCACTGAATACACAACTACAGAACCTTGGTGGTGGACTGAAGAGACCTCAGTGTATTATCCTGAACCAGTTGGTGGTCCTGAAATTGATGCTGATATCACTCTTGAAGTCGCATGGTTTGCATCTGGAGATCATGCAGGAGTTTTCAAACGAGTAACAGGTAGTTTCGATGGAGATATTGGAGACGAGACAAATGTTGAGATGAATGTTGAAGTAGCCTTTGAGAGTAAGAGACACAATCCTCTTCCAGATGAAATCTTAGACGAAGAAACAATCACTCTCGAGATGGCTGAAGCTACATTCGATTATACACCAGAGGGTTGGTTTGACGCGCATCAAGATTTCAAAGATCAGCTAGACGAGATGCAGGATACAATTGATGATGCTGATGGCGAGGATATTTTCGAATTTGAAGTTACTGATGTAGACGGATGCTTCTATGAGACTGATGTCTCAGTTTACGATGGAAATAATCTTGAACAGATGGAAGAACCCTTGTGGTGGAATGGTTTCATCGGTTCTCCCTGTTACGATTATGGCGAATGGTCGTCAGGCCCCTACCGAAACTGGCAATTATATCCGTTTTCATCGAATGGCATCATCCCCCTTATCGCTCCTGGTATCACACCTGATTGGGATATGTGGCAAGCCTCTACATTAACCATTTCATCTATTGTAGAGCTTCTAGAGGAAGCAGTAACGGCTTCTGAAGCTGAGGATGCGTTAGGTGATATAGGAATCACCCTTGATAAACTCGATGTTACTTATGAAATCCGTGGAAATAATGAATACAAGTTCTTCTATTTCACCGGTGAACTTGACGTAGTTTTTGATTCTACACAAGCAGCTGAGTGGCCATCCGAGGATCCTGAGGAACCTTATGTAGAAGTCACTGCTACAATCGAAATGTGGCTCGGATATACTACAAAGGGTTTGATTGTTAGCATGGGTATTGATCTTTTGTTGGATGCCATGTTCGAAGAATTCCCATTTGGCTCAGAATGGAACGAGGAAACCTATGAGTACGAACCTATATACGATGATGGGTCTATCCAAATAGAATTCAACGCTGAAATTGTCAACAAAGATATCGATAATATTCCTGATCCAACAAAATTACCTAAAGACACCGAAGGCGAAGATGGAGACGGTGGTGGACTTCCTACTCCAGGTTTCTCCATTATTCCAGCGTTGGTGTTAGTCGCTGCTGTCTCAGTGATCATTAAGCGACGAAAGTAGGGTATCCCAACTCCTTCCTCCCCTTTTTCCTTTTCTTTATTTTTTATTTTATTCGTTTAATTCTCCTTTAACTATCATCCTTTACATCTTTTCTATGAGAAGTTTTTTTATGAGAGAAAAAACAGAAAGATTCATAGTTCTTATCAGGTCTCTAAATGAATTCGAGAGAAGAATTATTAAGAGAAATGGTTAAATTTCTCGAATAATTACTTAAACATTATCCAATTAACATGGTTATTTACTTGATTTTGCCTAAAAAATTAAAGAATCATGCGTTATTACCAGTCTTTATTGTTCTTTTTGTGCTTTCAAGTGAATTAATCGTTTTTACCATACTAGAATTCATGGTATCAACTATAAAAAATATGAATAGCGAGATATTACCATATTCAGACGAATTCTTGGATCTTGTGGTATTAACATTAGCCAAAGGAATAGGAATACTTGTTATCTTCTTATTACTAACCCAAAAACTGAGATTAGAAGAAATTGAAGCTTCTCGAGATATAAAATTACAAACCTACTTGGGTGTAATTTTGATTTATGTAGGATGTACCACTTTCTTAATGCAAAACCTAAACAATCCTTTGCTCATAATTTCTGATAAAGCTACAATCATCAAAGTATGGCCAGAGATAATATTATCTCGTGTGTCAATTGACTATATCGGTTATCAGATAGTTCTGGTCTCGCTATTATTTGCGATTTTACCTATTTTTGAAGAACTACTATATAGAAAAGTCATAATACAAGTTTTATCTAAGAAACAAATTCGAATTGGCTGGATTTTAGTTTTATCTTCCTTAATGTATGCTATTTCTCCTTTTATCTCAAATCTTGTTATTTATTCAGAAGAACAAGCAATCTGGGATTTTGTAATTCGAATATTCAGTGGCTTGATTCTTGCTATCGTGTTTCATAAGACCCAAAATGTGAAATACCCAATTATATTAAGATCTTTAGTAAATTGTGTAATCTATATTCAATTTTTGACAATGTTCCACCCATTTTTCCTTCCATTAAAAGAATTATACTCACTGTTCCTATTAATTTTCGTTTCTATAGGGATTTTCCTCTTTTTCTATCTCTTTTTTGATGGAATAACAACATTCTGGTCAACTTCTTCGATACCACCATGGTTAGACTCACTTCTTGATTTTCGTTTTTCAGAAGATGTACTGAAACCACTCCTCTTTTCTCTTATAATTCTTCTTCCTGTAATTCCTTTTGGATTAGTTATTTTTGTGGACCGTACAATTTTATTTGGAGATTTAGGAGGAAGTTTATTAAAAACAATTATCAAGAGTTTTTCTCTCGGAGCGGTTGTTCTTATATGTGGAATTCAGATAATAACTAATAAAGAGTTATACAAAGCCTGTTCTGAAGCTAATACTTCTTTACTAAAAACCATGCAAGATTACTATAGTAATCTAAGAGAAAACTATCAGGATCTAATTAAAAAAAACTTAAGGGGTATTTTTCGGAATTTTGGTATAATAATTCTTATTATAGGAGCTTTATGTCCCATTTTCTTTTTTTCAATGGCAGCTACAATATTTACAAGAGTACCAGGATTAGGAACCCTTATTGAAGTCAATATGGAAATGAGATCTGGTCAGAATCCTTTTTATTCTTACTCACGTGTAGATATAAGTTCAAGAAGTCCATGGTTTTGGATGATCCCCACCCAACGAACAACACAAGAGATGTTTTATCTTCTCAAGCATACTAATAACGGTTGGTATTTTCTACCAGATACATTTATGTCTCATCCAGGTGACTGGATTCATGGCCTTCTGACTGTTAGTACTTGGTTTTTCATTCTATTTTTGATGTATTTTGTTGTACATGAATATAGGAGAAATCGCAAAATTATTGCTAGTTGTGTAGTTATTTGCCTTATCGGTACCGAACTTCTCTGGTATTTGTTAACCATGGGTATTGGTTCCATTCCTTCAGGAGAAGGACCTCCACCTCCATCTGCAAACCAGACTCTTTCCCAAATCTTTCAGATGGATTTTGAAATGAATGAATTCTTGATCCTCCCCCTTGGATTGATTATTTTTCTGAGTGTAGCCATAATTTTCTTGTATTCAGGAGTTCGACATCGCTTGAGAGAGAAAAAGGATTTTAGTTATGAGACTTCAGAAAAAGATGAATCTGAAGAAGTGAGAAGTTCTCATGATTTTTCAAGTACCCATGAGAACTTTAAATCCGAAGAACTCGGAAAAAATGGGGATGATCTCTAAATCTAATCAAGAAGCTCTCACCTTTTAAGAATGAAATGAATTACAACAATGTTTATTCGATAAATATTTTCATCCTTTTTCGTCTTCTAACTTGTATCAATAGAATAATCATTAGATCAGAATGAATATTGGTGAAAACATTGGATGATTATGTGCAAGAAGTCTTCTCAAACCAGTTAGCGCAGATTTCAGACAATACATTGAGACAGAAAGTGATAGATGTATGTGTTGAAGCTCTAAAAATGGGTAATGATGGAAATGGATGGAAGAACATGGATTTTCCATTTACCCTTGTTATTCCTGGTGTAAAGGTACCTTTTGTTGACCATGTCAGAATCGTGACAGACTTAGCCCTTCAATCTGCGTCTATACTAGAAAAACAAGGAATTCCTGTGAACCATGATATTCTTGTTGCGAGTGCAATTCTTCATGATATAGGAAAGCCACTCGAATTTGCTTTGACATCGAGTGGAGAAGTAGTGAAATCAAATGTTGGAAACAAACTTAGACACCCTATTACTGGAGCAGGATTAGCGATGAAACACGAGCTTCCATTTGACGTCGTACAAAACATTTATCAACACTCTTGGGAAGGAGATAAAGGACCTGGACGAACTATCGAAGGTGAAATTGTACATCGTTGCGATTTTTTACATTTTGGTCCGTTAAAAATCTCACTAGAATCAAAATAGGTGGAATTTATGACTAAATACAAGATTGCGTATATGCCTGGTGATGGAATAGGTAATGATGTTTTAGAGGCTGCCCGAATTGTCCTTGACGCAACTAACTTTGATGCGGAATATATCCCACTAGATATTGGGTTTGATATTTTCAAAGCTGAAGGAGATCCTCTCCCTGACAGGACAGTTGAGGGAATGAAAGAAACTGACGCTGCTCTATTTGGAGCAATTACTTCCCGTTCAACAACAGATCCAGAAGTAGTTAAGACAGTTCAGAAGTTCGGAATCCCATATCGCTCGCCAATTGTCCGTTTACGACAGATTTTCGACTTGTACTCTAATATGCGCCCTACCAAGGCATATCCAGGTAATCCACTCAATTATAGGGATGATATTGACCTGATAACATTTAGAGAGAACACTGAAGGTCTTTATATAGGAATTGAATACGATAGTGGGGAAGAATTCAAACAGCTCGCCTCACTAGAGAAATTTAAGAAATTTAATCCTGAAAAATCCACTGCTTCTGTCCGTGTATTTACTGAAAAAGGTTGTCGTAGAATTTTAGTCACAGCATTCGATTATGCAAAAAAATTTGGATACCCAACCGTGACTGTGATACATAAAGCTAATGTTATCCGACAGACGTGTGGTATGTTTCGACGAATCGCCTTTGAAGTAGCTAAAGATTATCCCGAAGTAGAAATGTGGGAAACAAACATAGATGCAATGTGTATGTGGTTAATTAAAAATCCTCAAGATTATGGAGTGATGGTTACCACAAATATGTTTGGTGACATTATAAGCGACCTTGCTGCTCAATTAGTAGGAGGATTAGGATTTGCATCTAGTGCATCGTCAAATGGAGATGTTTATGGACTTTTCGAACCAACTCATGGATCTGCACCGAAATATGCTGGCCAGTATAAGGTAAATCCAACTGCTGCATTCTTATCTGTAAAACTTATGTTAGATTGGTTAGGCGCTAAGGGTGATCCTTCCCTTCTAAAAATAGCAAAAAATATTGAAGAAGGAATTTCTACCGTTATAAAGGAAGAGAGAGTAAGAACTTATGATATGGGTGGTTCTAATACCACACTAGAAGTAGCTGAAGAAGTCGTAAAGAAAATGACTTAATCCTATCTCTTCTCCAATCAAGTGTTTGAGAGAATCTCCTCATGACAATTACAGTCACTTTTTACGGTCCTCTAGAGCGCTGGAGTGGAAAAAAGGTCTTTCAGGCGGAGGGAACTTCTATCCGAGAAGTTCTAGTTGCATTAGAGACACAGATTGGAAAATCCGTGCTAGCACACATGGTTCATTCTGAAACTGGGAAAATAAAAAGTCATTTTCATGTACTTTTAAATGGAAAAGATATAGAATCTCTTAATGGTCTGGATGAAAAAGTAAAGGACGGGGACATTATAACATGCGTCCCCCCTGTAGGGGGAGGATCAAAAGATCCTTAATATGCTATTATTGCAGCAATCTAGTTATTTCTTTGACTTTAGACGGGAAATTTTTAACCAATCGATTCTTTTTTAGATTTTCTTTGAGAATCCATGAAATATCATTATCCTGAGACGTTGCAAGCTCTTTTAGGTACTTAAAACCTTCTTCAGGAATTGCCTGAACAACAACGCTTAATGAATATGCTAATCCTTTTCTAAGAACTTTGAATTCTTCTGATTTTCTATCTTTGCAGGTTTCTACTTGAGTAAGAACTTTTTTGTGAAGATTCAATGCTTGTTTCGCTATCTGATTATCCTGGAGTAACGTTGGTGCAGCAACTCCTGTTACAACAGCTCTCATTGAAAGCCAATGATCTTTTGATATCCATGTGTCAATTTCTTTGATGGTTTCAATACTCCGAAGTGAAATGAGTTCATGGATACCTTTTGCGACAGCTTCTCGAATACGCCAACGTGAATCAGTTGATAATTCCTTCAGATGAGATAAAGCGTCGATGTATTGGATTTCTGAACTAGCTCCAATAGTACCAAGTGCCCAAGTAGCGCAGAAAGAGAGAAATTCCTGTGGATTATTTGTAGGGGCTTGAATTGGATCAATATTGATTAATGAAATCAAAAGTTTCCATAGAAAATCCTTATGATCTTTCCAATTATCATTAACAACTATTGTAAAGGCTCTTGCTAACTCTAAATTTGCTCTACGACCTGGTAAATTGCTATTGGACAATAAATACTCCGTCAGCTTCTTATCGTCGTTTGTTTGGAAAAACTCGGTAAAAATTAATTGTAGTTCACTTCGATGTCTCTGGGTTTTACTCATTTTGGATTGCTTCCTTCAAGAATCAAATTAATATAGTTTTATTTAAATCGGATGTTTGAACCCTCTCTGTTCTTAGTGTCTAGTATTCTCCTGTTTATATTGGAGGAAAACAATAATGGCGATTTTAAACGAACTATCTTATGATTTAAGACCAGTTGAAAAAGGTTATGCAAATAGAACATTATATATCAACTTAACTACCAATGAAATACAGATTAAACCTGTTACCGATGAAATGAAGGAAAAATTCATCGGAGGAAAAGGATTTGACTTATGGTTGATGTGGAATTCCTTACCTAAAGACCGTGTAACTAAATGGGATGATCCTGAAAACGTAATTTGTATTGCTTCTGGCCCTTTGGGAGGAAGCACATTCTATCCAGGATCAGGGAAATCTATCGTTACAACAATTTCCCCCTTAACAGGAATCGTCATCGATAGTAATGTGGGAGGATACTTTGGCCCCTACACTAAATTTTCAGGTTTTGATGCAATTGAAATTCAGGGTAAATCCAAAGATGACGTGGTTGTTTTCATCAACAGCGATGAAGGAACAATCAGAATTGAAGACGCAGAGAAAATTCCAGATGAATCTCACTTGCTTACTCAGCAATTAACAGAGAAGTATGCTGTGAATTCAAGTGATAAAGAAAAACATCGTGTGAGTGTTGTTTCCGCAGGAAAAGGAGCTGAGTATTCAAAATGGGGTTGTTTAAATTTTTCCTGGTATAGTAAGAAACGTCAATGGGCTAGTTGTAAGCAGGCTGGTAGAGGAGGTATTGGAACAGTTTTTAGAAATAAACGACTAAAAGCTTTAGTCTGCCGCTCTCCTAAGGTCGATTCAAAGATAAATAATCCCGTACAACTTGATATGGCAAAAAATGCGGGTAAAAAACACAATTTAGAAATCATCAAGAATGATCCAGAACAAAATGAGATGAGAGTGGTCGGTACAGGACATCTCCCAGAGATCATGAATGATTTTGATCTTCTTCCAGTAGAAAACTTTCGATTTGGCGCTCATAAAGAATTGAAAGGTGAACAGTTCCCTTACACACGAGAAATAATGAGAAATGTGTATACTGACACTGGAAAGGGAACAGATGGTTGTTGGATTGGATGCACTATTTCATGCAGCCATATTTCCAAAGGACATACTGTTCTCTCAGGACCTTTCAAAGGACAAAAAGTGAATGTAGATGGACCTGAATACGAAACAATAGCTGGATGTGGTAGTAATTGGGGTGTATGGGATCCAAAATGGGTTTTGGAGGCTAACTTCTATTGTGATGCTTATGGCTTAGATACCATATCAGTAGGAACTGGAATAGCATTTGTGATGGAATGCTATGAAGCAGGAATTTTAACCAAGGAGATAACTGGCGGCCTTGAACTAAATTTTGGGAATGCTGAAGCAGCATTAGAATTAGTGCATCAAATGGCTCAAGGTGAGGGATTTGGAGTCATTGTAGGCCAAGGTATTGTAGAAATGAAGAAAGCATTTGCAGAAAAATACGGTGCGGATCCTCAATTTCTTCAAGATATTGGAATGGAACATAAAGGACTTGAATTTTCAGAATATGTGACTAAAGAATCATTAGCCCAACAGGGTGGTTACGGATTAACATTGAAAGGACCACAACATGATGAAGCCTGGTTAATCTTTGAAGATTCGGTTAGGGGTAATTTACCTACATTTGAAGATAAAGCTGAAGCTCTAGCCTGGTTTCCATTCTGGAGGACATGGTTTGGACTTAATGGTTTATGTAAATTACCGTGGAACGATGTAGTGCCACCCGATAATGTTGAGAACCCTCAACGACCATTAACATTACCAGATGCTCGTGCAAAAATTCCCAAACATGTAAATTGGTATGCAGAGTACTTCAGTGGGGTAACTGGAAGGAAATCAACACCTGATGACCTCATTAAAATGTCAGAACGAGTATATAACTTCCAGCGTATTCTCAATGTTCGCCAAGGAAAAGGCCTCAGAGAAAGTGACTCAAATTTCCCCTATCGTGCCATGGGTCCTGTTACAAAAGAAGAATATGAGAGTCGATATGAACGTTACGACAAACAAATTAAAGAAGAAATTGGTGAAGATCCTTCAGGGAAAGCCACCGAAGAAAAAATGAAAATTTTACGAAAGTACCGCGAAGAAAACTATGCTAGACTTCAAGATGCCGCGTATGAGCGTCGAGGCTGGAGTAAACGAGGCTGTCCCTCTTTCTCAAAGGTTAAAGAATTAGGTATCGATTCCGACGAAGTAATTAAGGTCATTAGTCCTTATCAATAAGACATGAATTTTATCTAGGTTGAACTCTAGTACCCATTATCAATTTTTTTTCTCATTCTTTTTTTTCCTCATAAAAACACCATTTTCTCTTTACACAAGCCCTTTACTCTCTACAGAAACAATAAGTCTTCTACGATTTTCTTCGCATTTTTTCGACCCGTTTTTTTCCTTCATTAATTAAAGCTAAGATTTCATTATCTATCAGACCTTTTTGGATCGTATTCTGAAAAAATAATTTCCAGTCCTCAGTTAGTTCTTGTTCGAGTTGTGAATCGCGGTCCCCAAGATCACTGACTCTTTCCCACTCTTCACGATCAAGACCATATCGGCCAAGTAATAAGGGTAATACTCCTTTAATCCATATCTCAAATGCAGTAGCAGTGTCATCTATAGAAAGCATCACTAATTTGTAGTAATGACTCATCATAAAAAACACTTTTTTTTCTGTAACCAAGAGAAAGTCTTTTTTTATCGGAAAAATTGATTTATTGTTTGTTTGGATAGAATGATGTTTTACAACTCGTCGTTTTTTAATTGGTCTTTCTTCTAGACGTTTGATCTCCTCTAATAATGCATCTAACTTCTCTTTATCAAGAGGCACTAGAATTAACTTTCCCAATAGTGAATTTTGTAGTTAAGCGATTAGATTAATATAAATCTATATGAATGTAGAAGCATCTATTTTGGTCTTCATTCAATCCGTGTGATCTTGAATACTACAGGATTCTTATAATCAGGACAACACAGGGTAATACTATTGGCATCTTCTTCCCATGGATAGCTTGCTCCGTATTGGAGTCCACTAAGATAAGGATACAGTGTATGCCAAGCAGCAGAACAAATTTTCCCTTTTTCTTCTGGATAATCGAAGGTCTCACCTGGTTTATGACCAAAATTACATTTTCCCGCTTCTAGTATCTTAATTACTTCAATTCTTAGATTTGACATCATCATTCACCTGAAATTCAGTGAATAAAAAAACAAGATCCTACTCTTTCAAATGTTACTAATCTGAATTAATTATTGTTATTTTAGAGTTATTGTCTCTCAAAAGGATTACCTACATACCATCATTATTTAATTCTTATTAAACAACGGCAAACCATAGGCTGTTGTACTTAAAACATAAACTAAATTACGTTGTGAAGATTATGAGTAAATCAAAAGTCTTTATAGTAAACACAAAAGGGTTAGGAATGGGCGATTCGCTCATAGGTCGTTTAGAACACTTATGGAACCATGAAGCAGTTGGATTAAAGGATTGGATAAAGAAAGGAGAAATAGTCGCAATCAAGACTCATTTTGGAAGTCGTAATCAGACCCGACACCTTCGGCCGATGTATATCAGGAAAGTTGTAGATTTAGTTCGTGAAGCAGGTGGTATTCCGTGGGTTTGCGAGGGAGTTGGGTTATTCTGGGATGAACGGCACAAAGAAGAAACTATGTCTAATGGCCCAGGATTTGTATTTTTAGCAAATAGAAATGGATTTAATATTGGGACTATGAATGCTCCCGTTGTCATGGACGATGGTATCGTGGGAACAGAGGTTTTCAGAGTTCATAATGATAAAGGGAAGTACATTAAAGATGTAGCATTAGCTATGGGTTTGCGAATAGCAGATAAAACCCTAATTGTATCACGCTTCAAGGGCCATGATGGAGCAGGATTTGGAGGTGCCCTTAAGCAATTGGGAATCGGTTGCGTTGGTAATGAGGGAAAAGGTGGAGCTCATTGGGGTGGTGGAGAGAATATCTATGTGAAAAGACCAGAGAATTGTACTGCATGTGAAAAATGTATTAGAATCTGTCCAACACAAGCTCTTTCTTTAGATGAGAATCAGAAAATCGTACATGACCCAGAGAAATGTATTGCATGTACAATGTGCTTCGCGGTGTGTCATTTTGGGATTCCTCCTGAGGAGTTAGAAGAGAAACGCATCTTCGCAGTTAAGCGTCGAGTTCCCAGTGTTGAGCAGGTAGAACGGATGATGGACAACGCAGCTGGAGTTGTGAAAGGAATAAATAGTGATAGGGAAGAAAGACTTCGATACATCAATATCGCAATAGATATTACAAGTCATTGCGACTGTATGAGTGCGGGTGGTAACCTTTTAGTTCCAGACCAAGGAATTTTATACTCAAATGATCCAATTGCTATTGATCAAGCATGTGTTGATCTTGTAACAAAAGCACCTGGTTTACCTGAATCCCCAGCGGAAACTGGATTAGATTTTCCTCAGGGGAAAATTGATCCTGTACCAGAAGCAATGGAACCTGATAGCATGAAACTCGGTCTATTTAGTTTTTGGGTAGATACAGAATCCAGACCCATAATTGCTGAGACCCAACTTGCAGCTGCGCATACGCAGGGCATTGGTTCACGAGAGTATGAGTTAATCGACATTACTCCTAAAAGAGAGAAAGAATAAACTATTTTCTTTCATATTGCTTTTTATAACTGGATGACCTAATCTGATGCGTCATTCAGGTAAAAATGCAATGATTTCACTGTTATAAACGAATATTTAGGTGGAATTTGTAGTGAACATTCTTCGCTCTAAAAGGAAGGTTTTGAACAGCCAAAATTGCAGGGACAAAAAATATCGAGATGAACGCTAGCCAACCTCCTAGGTACCATCCTAATGACCAGTCTTTCTCTTTCTCTCCACAAAAAACGATCTTAACAGTACTATAATAAACATATATCCAAGTGATAATAGTATATATGTATAAAATCACCAACAGGAACAATGAATCAGTTAAGAACTTACTAAACCACTCAAACGACAATAACCACTCAAAAAAACCAGTTAGATTCCACTCGGAGAATGAACCTGATTCAAAGAATCCAAATTGAACAGTCGAGAAAAGCATGAAAAATCCTAATGCGACTATAAAAGTGTAAAGAAGAAAGATCAAGAATGATACTAAGCCATAGAACCCTAACGAATTCCTTATAGATTTCTCTTCGGAGTCTATAATCTCAGCCATTGATTCATTCAACCTAGCAGTTTCTCATAGAGATTGTAAACGTTTTTTTGTATATTCAACCAATCCTCCAGCTTTAAAGATCTCTAATGCCTGACTATCGAGCTTAGGAAAAAGAAATTCTTTATCTTGAAGTTTGATGACACCTGTGTCAAAA
Organism: Candidatus Heimdallarchaeota archaeon; assembly: GCA_020353515.1. Taxonomy (GTDB): domain Archaea; phylum Asgardarchaeota; class Heimdallarchaeia; order Hodarchaeales; family Hodarchaeaceae; genus Hodarchaeum. The sequence goes on along the minus strand of CP070695.1, from coordinate 2,378,503 downwards.
TCTACGGAAATTTCACCGTCTTTTAGTGCATATCTATTTCGTATGACATAATCAGAGCAGTCAAAAGAGATTACAAGGGGTAGGGCTTGATTTATAGCGTTTCTATAAAAAATCCGTGCGAAAGACTTTGCAATGATACAACTCAAACCTGCTTTCGCTAAACAAATGACTGCCTGTTCACGGCTGCTACCACAACCAAAGTTCTTCCCTGCCACGATAATGTCACCCTTAGTAACTTCTTTTGCAAAATTAGGGAGATAATCTTCCATAGCGTGTTCTGCCATCTGTTCTGGAGTTAGAGGTTCATAAGTATATTTTCCTGGGAATATGACATCAGTATTGATGTCATCGTCTGGGAATATCCATATTTTACCTGTAAATTTCATTTTCAAACCTCCTCATTGGTGATATACCCTGCAATCGCTGATTTGGCAACAACTGCTGGGTTTGCCAAGTAAATTTCAGCATCCCTTGTCCCCATCCTCCCTTTAAAATTACGATTTGCTGTAGAAATGGCCTTTTCTCCTGGTGCTAAAGTACCTCCGTATTCACCAAGACATGGCCCACAAGCAGGGACACCTATCTGTCCTTCAGCATCAACTAAGTTTTCCATTATCCCTTCTTTTATTGCCTGATTAAGGGTACTCCTTGACGCAGGATAAATAAGTAGTCTAGTGTTAGGATTTATCTTCTTATCTTTCAAAATTTCGGAAGCAATTCGGAGATCTTCGATCCTGCCATTGGTGCATGTCCCAAGAAGAGCAACGTCAATTTTAATTCTTGGTAGATCTTCTATAGGAACAACATTATCAACTTTGTGTGGTTGAGCTACCCGTGGTGTCAGACTTGCAAGATCAAAATTCAGTTCTTGTTCATAACTTGCATCTTCATCCGCTGCTAATCTATCATAAGAAATATTAAACTGTTTATTCCAATCATTGGTCACATTGTCAACGGGAAAGATTCCAGCTTTTGCTCCTGCCTCTGCTGACATATTACTGATAGTCATACGGTCACTTATGGACATCCTTTCCACTGCTTTTCCATAGAATTCAATAGACTTGTATGTAGCTCCATCTGCAGAAATTTTACCAATTATATCTAGAATAACATCTTTTGCATAAACATCATTTGGTAAATAGTTTTCAAGGGTTATCTTAATCGTTTCAGGAACTTTTAACCAAGTCTCTCCAATTGCCCATACTGAAGCTGTTTCAGTACGACCTATTGGAATACCAGCAGCACCAAAGGCTCCATGAGTTGTTGTGTGAGAATCAGAACCCAGAATTACAACATTTGGTGGGACTAAACCTTCTTCAGGGAGAACTTGATGGCAAATTCCAGTTCCACAATCATAAAAATGTTTTATTCCCTGTTTTTTAACAAATTCTCTGATTATTTTATGATTTTCTGCTTTCTTATAGTCGGGTGGAGGAACAGCGTGATCTAAATCAATAAAAATCCTATTTGGATCCCAAACCTTCCCATCGGATCCAGTAATTTGATGAAAGGTCTTTGAAATAGCAGCAGAATTGTCATGACTAAGAATCATATGAGGGGAAACAAAAACGATCTCATTTTCTGCAACTCCTTCCTTTTCTTTCCCTGCAGCTCGTGAAAGAATTTTCTGAATTAATGTTTGCCCAGTCATACTCAGAATCCTCGTGAACTAGAAAATAGTAGGAGGAGTTAAATTCTTTGTTGTTAGCTTCATTATTCCAGAATGAGAGTATACACTCTTGATACATACAATTATGAAAAACAGAAGGAAATAAAGAGAGTATTAATCAAGAAATTAATCGTCGTGAAATATAATCAGCTAATTTCCTATTTCGGGGGATTCTAGTGGCAAAAGCATTCATGTTACATTCAGTGCACTTCAAACGAAGGGTTCCATGATTGACAGTGGTCTTAATGGTGTGAGTATGGCACCAAGGGCATGTCAATTCTAATTCAGCCTTATGATGAAGATCAGCGTCTTCACTGATTCCTAGAGTCATCTTTGCAATATCCTACTTCATTATTGAGGTGATTCCTAGATGTTTACATTAAATTTAAAGTGAATTACATTATTCGATATGTTAGTTTGAATCGTTAGTTTTTAATCATATTGTTATTGGTATGTAATTTCAATTACTTATAAGATTATATTAAATATCATTTATGGAATACGCCATGTATTAGAATCAAAAGGGTGTCTGAGCCATTGGGAAAAACAATCATTGAAAAAATTATTGCAAACCATACAACTGAGGATGTAGCACCAGGAAATATTGTTTGGATGGAGATCGACGTTCGAACGGCCCGAGATTTTGGTGGGGCCAACGTTGTGAAAAACTTAGAGAAATATTACCCAAATGAGTCGCAGATAGCGGATCCTAGAAAGACTTATTTCACATTTGACTGTGTTGTCCCAGCTAAAACCATTGGTTATGCAGAGAACCAACATATTGCGCGGGTTTTTGCTCGTGAAAACCTCCCTCGTGAACATCTTTATGATGTTGATGCTGGAGTTGGTTCCCATATAATGATAGAGGAAGGGATTGCTGTACCAGGAAATACTGTTGTAGGTACCGACTCACACTTAAACATTCTTGGAGCTATAGGTTCTTTTGGACAAGGGATGGGTGATCAAGATATCGCTTTCACATTTAAAACAGGTAGAACTTGGTTTGAAGTGCCAGAATCAATGAACATTACTATTGAGGGTAATCCAAAACCAAACGCTTTTGCGAAGGACGTAACTCTAGGGGTTCTTCAACAGATTGGTTCAAAAGGAGCTTTAGGGAAAGCTATAGAATTTTATGGAAATACTGTTGAATCCCTTGATTTAGCTGAAAGAATTACTCTTGCATCTATGGTTACTGAAATGGGTGGGATAATTGGTCTCATTCCTCCCAATGATCAGGTTATAAAATATTGTAAAGAACGAAGTGGAAATAATTTTCCTGTTTATAAGTCAGATGTAGATGTGGAGTATACCGAAACATTAAATTTCGATTTTTCTAATCTTGAACCATTAATTGCTTTACCACCTTCCCCTGCTAATGTTAAACCTGTTGCAGAAGTTGCAGGAATACCAGTTGACTCTGTAGTTATCGCTAGCTGTACTAATGGTCGCTATGAAGATATTTCCCTAGTAGCGAGAATTCTCAAAAATAAGAAGATTAATCCAAATGTCATGCTAAAGATTGTCCCAGCTACTAAAGAGGTTTATGGCCAATTATTAAAGAATGGCTTGATCACTGTCCTGTATGAAGCTGGAGCAATTATCACGAACCCAGGGTGTGGTGGATGTGCCGCAGGTCAAATTGGAATGACGGGAAAAGGTGAGGTACAAGTTTCTACTGGAAATCGTAACTTTGCTGGAAAACAAGGAGGCGGAGACACTTATTTGGCATCTCCAGCAACAGCTGCAGCAACGGCTTTAGCAGGTGAAATCTCGGTTCCTGAAATTTAGGAACATTGTCAGAGGTGTTTGAATGCATAAACCAACCATTTTAGAAGGAAGAGTTGTTATAATAAAGGATGAGAGCGGAAAAGCGATAGATGATATAGATACAGACATGATCTTTCATAATAAACATTTACACATCACTGATATTGATGAAATGGGTCAATATGCTTTTGGAAATCTTCAAGGCTGGAAAGAATTCTCTAGAACTGCGAAATCTGGTGATATTCTAGTTGTTGGTAAGAATTTTGGTGCTGGAAGTAGTAGACAACAAGCAGTTGATTGCTTCCGTGCTTTAGGGATCCAAATGATTGTTGGTGAATCTTTTGGGGCAATCTATAAACGTAATGCCATTAATTCAGGCATGCCTCTTATGACTTCCCTAGAAATCATGAATGAGGATATTGAAACAGGTGACATGATTAAAGTTAACTTAGAAACTGGAGAAATCGTTAACTTCACCAAGAACCAGACGTTGAAAGCTGCCACTCCTTTATCAAAAGTTCAATTAGACATCTATCAAGCAGGAACCTTATTTGAATATGGTAGAAAGTTCAACTGACCGAAGTATGAGAAAACTCACTCTCCTTCAGGAGATTCTCCTATACTTTAGCTAACTGCTTCAAGAAACTGTTCCATTAACTCTTTAGGATTTTCTGATTGTTCTAGTACAGTTGATACTACAACCAGATCTGAACCTGATTTAACCAAGTCCTCCACTTGTGTTTTTGTGCGAATTCCTCCACCTGTAATTAAAGCGGCATCTTTTGTTTTAGTAAATTCCTTTACTTGTCTTACTAAATCTAATCTTCCTGCTATTGAGGCACCAAACCGCCCAGAGCCTGCTTCGAGATAGATCATCGACCAATAATCCCTCCATTTTCTTGTTATTTCCTCATATGCTTGTTCATCAGTTAATTCTTTTGCGTGAAGCTTTTTACCAACAGAGGAATGAGGACTAAGAACCATGTATCCATATTTACGATCAATGGGCCAGTGTTTACTGAAGGGTTTTCGACACCATTTCATTAACCAATGATATTTTTTACCTAGCTTGACAACGACCTTGATTCTAAATCGATAAGCATTAAGAAGGGTAGGCATCTGAATAAAGTCAGCTAAAGATGAAATTTGTAAAGGATGACCAGGAAATATAACTACGGGGGGAAGAGTAGTTTTTAGTTGGTGAAGTCTCTTTAAATAGCGATGAACTCCTCTGTAAATTTCAGAACTATCCCCAACCCAGATCTCCAGTGGAAGTTTTGTCGGATCATCACATTCTGTTAAGATTCCTTTTAGTGCATGAAACATGCGCTCTGTTGCTTTTCCCTTATTGGGATCAATCAGAATCGCAAGTTTAGTAAATTTCAACAGCTCCAATTAAATATGCTAAAGCATTAAAACGAGATATAGACATCATTCAGCTTGTTTGATGCTTAAATTGTAACCACTCATAATTTCAAATATGTAATACTCATTTCCTATGAATTAATAAAATACTTACTTATTTATCAACCTTTTGTGTAACAAAAGTTATAGGAGGAAATCTTGGTCCTGTGTCTAGAATCATCGATTATCACATTCATACATCATTTTCTGACGGTTTCTTTGATCCCCGGGACATGATTCAAGCTGCTGCTGCACGAGGAATCCAAGAGGTATGCATCACTGACCACCATTCTGGATGGAAGCCCGCTCTTTCAGTATTGGATTTAGAAGAATATTTCATCACCCTTGATGAAATACGGAGGCAGGACTCTTTAGGTACAGAAGTATTTATTGGTATAGAGGTAGATCTCTCATCAATAGACAGTTTATTTCAACTTCAAGAATTCCAATGGGATTTAATTCTGTTTGAATATGTATTCGCTCAGTCATCCTGGGAGAAATCCTTCCAACAAGTACTTAATTTTAAGAAGAAAAATCCAGATTACAAAGTCGGGCTAGCCCACGCACGCTTCACGCGTGTATCGGAGTCAAGAATTGATTATGTCTTAAACAAAATACAAGAATTTGAAATTATTATAGAGTTAAACACAAGATATGGGAATTATATGGATCAATGGTTCAATTATCTTGATAGTGAATACTGGTATTCTATTGGGTCTGATGCTCACCATAAAGATGCTCTGGGAAATACTACTTTGGCCATTAATTATCTAAAACAAAGGAATATTCCTTTAGATCGGGTCATTTCATTGTGATATTCTAAAGATGTGTTGGATACTAGCCACAAAAAATCTGCATAAGAAGGAAGGTTATGAGAGTATGACTGTTCTATTTAATCTGGAAAGTATTCTTACTGATTCTTCAGATCAGATGCAGAGAGATTTACGCTTCATTTACTCCCTCTCCCTCCTCCCAAAACCAAAAATCGCTTTCCACGGTGCAGATGCAGATGGGATCATATCAGCAGTGATCTTGAAAACCGTGGTAGAATTTCAAGAGGCGATTTTTATCCCCCTTGAATATCAGGAAATTCATCATTCACAGTTTGGTACATTTTTAAGAGCACTAAACTGGCAGGCAATCGTTGATCTTCCTCCGTTCAATAATTCAACAATCAATCTCTACTGTGACCATCACCAATCAAACAAATTCTTAATAAAAAACGCTGAACTAGTACTCTTCGATGAAAATGCTCCTAGTGCAGCGTATTTGCTATCCAACCATTTTAAAGACCAAATTCCACATTTTTTGAAGTTATTATCTGATCTTACCATCATTACTGATACAGCTAGCTTTACAACCTCTCCTCCAGAAGAAATTCCATTAAATTTTTGTGATACATCGCGTCAAGAACAAGCATGGCTTTTAAACGATATTTGTCGCACTCCTGAGTCAACAGAAGAAGTATATTCACTCTTCCAAGCTTTTTCACATCAAAAGTTAGATATATTTTCTAATGAAGTATATTTACAAAAAATTTCAAGTTTAAGAAGCCTTAGGAAGAAAAGTACCAATATTGGAGACCAGTTTGAAATAGCAGATGTACTTGTTATTATAAGGGGAAAGGAAAAGATTATGACTTCGGCGTTAGTAAATAGATTATTCGAGAAGGGAGTGAAAATCACTTGTATATTATTCCCAGGTAAGCAGTTCACAGGAATTTCATTAAGAGTCAATTCTCAGGTCTCTACAGCTGATTTAGAAAAATATCGTGTTGATAATTTAGCCATTAATTTCTCTGGTGGAGGCCATCCTAGAGCTGCTGGCGGTCGAGGGACTACATTAAAAACAACGAGGAAGACAATTATTACATGGGTCCAAGAGCATGATCTTACTTACAGAGAATATGATCTCCGTAATCAGAAATAATGATTAGAATGGTAGAAACTTAATTCTGAAGTCCTTTTTACTTGATATTAACTGGGAGTAGGTTGAATTTTGGTTTTTTCATTAATCTCTATCATCTTCTCCACTTCAGGTAATTTAGTGAAGAACCATGAATATCCAAGAACCAAAAGACCACAAACAGTGCATACAAGTAAAACTAAGCTTAAATTAATGAATTCTGCTATAATTCCTGATAATAACATTGCTAATGGAGCAGTTATTTGAGCTAACGTTCGTCGTACAGCATAAACTCTGCCCAATATCTCTTGGGGAACAGTACTGGCCCATATTGCCTCACTAGAGACATTAGCAGCTGGTAAGGTAAATCCAGCAATAAATAATCCAATACCAATTAATGCAAAATATCCAAAAGGCGCAGAGACCATAATAGCAAATCCAAAATATCCCATAAACAAGGCTAAAGCCACACCTTTTGCATGATTCTCGAATCCTTTCCATGTAGACATGACAATTGAACCAATAAGCATTCCTGATTGCTGGGCGGTTAAAAGAAAAGCTAGTTGAGAGGCCCCACCAAGATGAATAGCAGTTACAAAAAGAGGAAGTTGGATGTAAAAGGGTGTCATGAATAAGTTTGCCCCAGCGAACACAAATAAAAGGGCAAATAACCCGGGTGTTTCTTTAATAAATTTCATTCCCTCACTAAATTCGGATTTAAACGAAGTTTTTTCTTTTTCATCTAGAACTCTTTTTTTAACTTTGGGGAAATAAATCAATACTGTTGGAAGTATAGCGACTAGAAACGTTATTACATCTAACCATAGAATAGTTTTCAGTGGAATGAGCAAGACCTCTAAAGTATACGCTCCAATAATGGGCCCTGCAATACCCCCAATAATACCATTTACAAGATAGTTTATACCATTTATTCTGCTATAATGCTTTTTTGGAACCATTATGGGGAGGAGTGTATCAACTGCGGATGTATGGAAAGCTCCAAACAAAGCTCGAATTGTATTCAGGGTTAAAAGTATCGCTACAAGTTCTAGAGGGCTAAAAACATCCATTAAGAAGAAACCAATAAGTACTACAGTGAAAAAAGCTTGCATAAAATCAACAAACGCGATAACCTTTTTCCGGCTCCAACGATCTATGAAAACGCCAGCAACAGGTGTTGCTATTATAAAAGGGGCGAAATTTAAAAATGTAGCTAGTCCTAACACGAATGTACTGCCTGTAGTGACCGTTAAAAACCATATGATACTAAATCCAACAACATTCGATCCGAACATTGAGATCCATTGTCCAACTAGGAAAACTAAATAGCCTCGAACGTTAGTATCAGTTTTTTCTTCATTTTTGTTAAACTCTGTCATTTTTAGTCCTCGAGCTGATCCTATTCTTCAAAAAATATCGCTTTTAGTTGTGATTTTAAAGGGACTCGCTATTGGCAAAACCGATTAGTGAAATTTGATTTATTTTCTTGATACTAGGTTTAAACATACGTAGTTCTATTACTCGATCGAAAAATAACAAGGATAGAAGAGAATAAAATTCCAAAAAGAACCATTAATAAGCTTACATGTTCATATTGATATCCCTGAGCAATCAATCCAACTAGATCCATATAATATAGTGGTGAAAGGAACCTTAAAGGTAAAATAGGTTCGCTAAAATATGGTAATGTAACTAGAATAATTGAAAGGGCACCTAAAGCATAAACAACCTTTTTTCGATTATCTGGAAATGGGAAAAGTAGACTGACTGCAATAAGAAAATGCGGTTCGGAGTTTGGCTGGTCTTTTTCTCAATGATGCAAAATAATCGAGTATCCCTTTTACTGTAAAATGTTTGTATAGATCAAATTCTCCAGGTAAATAGCCGATCATTTCTTTCAGAGCAATCTGTGAACTCCAGTTTGTTATTTCATGCCCAAAGACTTTATCTTGTCCATTTGTTGGTTTTAGAATTCCTAGAAGGCAACGAATGGTTGTTGTTTTATCCGCTCCATTAGGACCTAAAAAACCAGAAATTACCCCTGGATTAATTTTCATTGTCAGATTTTCAATTCCACGATGTCTCCCATAATATTTAGTTAGATTGACAAGTTCTATGGTTGATTTCACTGCCAACACCTCTAAATGGGGGATTTTTTTTTTAAATAATGTCAAAAAATATATTCTTTTTCTAATTCATAATCTTAGATATCATCAAATAATAATGTTTTCTATTGTGAACATTCGGGATAAATGTTATTTAATTAGTTAAAAGACGCGTTTTATCTTTGGAAAAAACATTCCTACTTGCTTTTGGTAATCAGAGTATTCTATATCAAACTCTTTCTCCAGGATGAATTTCTCCTCTATAAAAGCCTGAAGTATGACTATCAGAGCTAAAAGTGGAAGAATCAATAAACAATAACTTGCTCCCCATATCATAAACCATCCAATAATGCTTATGATTCCCGTTACATATTGAGGATGCCTTACCCATCGATAAGGGCCGAATTTAATTACAGAAGAAACTGTATCTAGAGCTATCGTTGTCCCTTTTGATCTAAGATAAAACGCAGCATAAATTCTACCAATGATACCACTGAAGAAAATTGGTATACCCACTATATTGTTGAGAATGACATTTCCAAAGCGTGGTTGCTCTATAAAAACAAGGAAAAAGGAGATAATCCCAATAAAAGCCCCTGCAAATACAAACCCAGTTCTAATAATCTTACGTTCAAACTTTTCGTATTTCGTTAATATAAATGAAGTAATAACGATTCCAATCAATAAAAGGACATATACAATCCATATATACATTCCCAAATTTCGATCAGACATTATGTTGTTTCACTATTGAATCTTGATTTGAAAATCTTCGAATACATGCCAGTCATAATATATACCTTTTTCAATCTCTTACCGATATTGATGGTAAATGAATAAAAAAGTGAGCATAAGTGGTTCTCAGCGCCGGATCATATTCAGGAAATCAAACATTAATCCATAAAAAGCTCAAAGAGCACTATTTATCGGAAGTTGGAGGGACAGAAGAAGCACTTGTAGATATTAAAGGGAAAAAATATCGAATAGATGTTCTTAACCAATCAAAAACCATTATCTACGAAATCCAGCTTACAAATTTTGGAAGTATATTCTCAGATAAAATTAGAGATCTATTAGAATTTACTGAGATGAAAATAATAATCGTGCATCCTATAGTACTAACACAAAAAGTAACTCGAATGAACCAGGGGAAAATTGTAGGTGTTAGTCATTATAGCAAACAAGGAAATCTTTATTCTTTGTTTGAGAAGTTAGTTCATTTTAAAGTAGAGTTTAAACCTCAAAGAATGGAATTTCATGTTGTGTTCACTAAAGAACATGTGTTGAAAGAGTTTACTGGTTATTATGGGAGGAGTATGAGGAGAAGATACAAGACTATCCAAAGAGATCTAATTTGTATAGAAAAAATTATGAAATTTCAAACAAAATCTGATTTCATTGGTATACTACCTAAAGGATTGCCAGATGCATTTACAAATACTGATTTAGCAGAAAAAATGGGAATTAAGGGAAAAAGGGGAAGAATACAGAGAATTCCAGGCATTATAACTTATAGTCTCTGTCGTCTCGGAGTCCTGAATCAAGTGGGAAGGAGGGGACGGGCCCATGAATTCTCAATAAAAGCTAGTTAATCGCTCATACAGACCATTATAAACCTTCGGATTCTGGAATGTATATCTTTATAATAATATTTATGCTCTAAACTAATCAGAGAGAAATGAATGCAAAAAATAATACTTTTAGTACATTAGATAGAAGGAAGAAAATTCTAGGAGGGATATTCGTATGTGCAATAGTAGTTACCAGTGTCTTTATTGTATATTTCATCTTAGCATTTGATTCTGTAGGCTACAACCAGTATGCATTAAATCAAAATGGTCTCACTCAGGAAATTGAGAATAAAGTTTACGAAAAAGGATTTTATCACATAGGTCCCCTAAACCGCTTTATCAAATTCCCTACCACAGTCCAGCCAATTGAGTTCTACGAATCGTACCGTCTCGACTCACGGACTAAGGATGGTCTCTTAATCCACATTCAATTATCATTTCAGTATAAATTAAGAAAAAATGATCTTATTCACTTGTACGGAACGTTTGCACTTGATTATGAGAATTATTTCGTCTCACAATCAAGAACTACCTTACGAGATGTCGCAAGTTTCTATAACGCAATTGAGTTTTTTAATAACAGAACTTTCATAGGAGATATAATGTTTGAGTATCTTATTCAGGACATTGATGCAATGTACGCAGACGTTGTCTACTTCCAACTCCGAGAAATTGATCTTCCTGATGAGTTTGAAGAGGCACTGAAACAAGTACAAATTGCACAACAACAATACCAAATCGCACTTTATGAACAGGAAGCAGCTATTATACGTGCACAAACCCAGATTATTGAGGCTCAAGCAGAGGCAAATATTACGGTTGTCTTGGCTGAAGCTGATGCGGAGGCGTACTTGATCAACATGGAGGCTCAAGCAGAGGCTTTAAATATTACTCTAACAGCAGAACGATTGGCTTATTACGCAATGGGCCAACAATTGAATCTATCTTCTTCCGAGTTATTAGCATTGTTATGGATCATGGCTATTCAGGAACATGATGACTCACTGTTAATAATCGGTGCTGACACACCTGTGCTCATCGAAACTGCTCTAAACACTACAGAAAACTAAGGATATATCAACTACTCCTTCTCTTTTTTTTTCTAAACACAGGTTAAAAATAAAAAAAAAGAAGAGAGGATTTATTCTAATTCTCTTGCAATGTATTTCTGGTATCCTAGTAGATCAAGTAGTCCATGACCAGAAAGATTGAAGAGAACTGTTTGCTCATCATTCCTATACTCTTTTGCAATATCTATCACAGCCGCTATTGCATGTGAAGATTCAGGAGCGGGGATGATTCCTTCACTCTTTGCAAAGATTTCTGCTGCTTCAAATGCTTTTTGTTGCTCGAATTTCAGTGGGGTTACAAAACCAGTGTCGATTAAAACTGATAAACTAGGGGCAACACCATGATATCTTAATCCACCTGCATGAATGGGTGGTGGTATATAGTCAGACCCTAAAGTGTGCATTTTTAACAATGGAGTCATATTAGCGGTATCACCAAAGTCATAACGATAATCTCCATCAGACATTTTCGATGCAGCGGTGGATTCAGCAGCGATAGCTTGCATTTCATACCCATTTCGAATCTTTTCACGGATAAATGGATAAGCTAGACCTGCAAAATTTGATCCGCCTCCAACACATCCTACTACAAAATCTGGTCCAAATTTCTGGCTTTCGGCCATTTGAAATTGTTTGATAGCCTCCAGACCGATGATTGTCTGGTGGAGTAATACATGGTTTAGTACAGAACCCAAGGAGTACTTGGTTTGTTCTTCCTTGAGAGCTAATAAAATAGCTTCACTGATCGCAATTCCTAAACTGCCAGGGTGTTGGGGATCTAATTTTAGCAACTGTTTACCGAAATCTGTTATCAATGAGGGGGATGGGTGGACTTCTGCTCCATATAATTCCATGATTGTTCTTCGATGGGGTTTTTGATCATAACTCGCTTTGACCATCATGACCTTACAGTTAAGATCAAATAAGTGGGAGGCATAAGCCAATGCACTTCCCCATTGGCCTGCTCCAGTTTCAGTGGTTAGGGATCTAGTTCCTTCCTTAGTGTTGTAGAATGCTTGGGCGATAGCAGTGTTCACTTTGTGTGACCCTGTAGGAGACCTTTCTCCTTCGTATTTGTAATATATTCGAACTTTTGTTTTGAGAAATTCTTCCAGGCTTTGAGCTCTGATCAAAGGTGAAGGCCGTATTCTTTGTAATTTTTCTCTGATTTCGTTTGGAATGGCAATATCAGGTTCTTTAGAAATTTCTTGATTGATTAGCTCCTTTGGAAAGAGTGCTTCCAAATCCTTGGGATTCAGTGGTTCATTTGTAGCTGGTGAAAGAGGCGGTGGCAATGGTTTAGGTAATTCTGGGAGGATGTTACACCACTTTTTTGGTAGTTCATTTTCGTCTAATTCAAATCGTTTTCGCATTATTTATCTCTCATTTGTGTATTTTTTTCCGTCAACAGGTCATGACATCAGAAAAGAGAGAGTGAGGAGGCATTTAACAGTTGTATAGGATTCTCAAATGAAATATTCACAATTATTTCTTGTTAAGAAACCTTAGAGACAATGCCACCAGCGCCAAGAAATAAAAAAAGAAGAAAGAAAGAATGTTGCAGCACAACAACTAAAAAAGAAGTTTTTGATGTAGTGATGTTCTTGGCTATAAATAATCAAAAAAGCGATATATTTACCGAAAGCTTGGATCAGAATCAACGTCAAGTGAAGAAAAATGTCATCGTTCTGCGTTACCGCCAGTCCAAGAACATACCAACCACTGTATCTTTTCTTACAGTCAAAAACCTGCAAGGAAAATCTTTGATATTTTTCTTTTAACTTTTTTTACGTAAAATGATCTCATATTGTTCTTTTGGTTTCAAAAATCAATTGAATTCAAGGAAAGGGATATGAAAAGGAAACCCAGGAAGGATTGTAAAACTAGATTGGGATCCTAAGAAAAAGTTGCCATCCAGAGTCATAATAGGCGTAGAAAATAATTCCCATAGAATAAAGCTCCCTTCTCAACTTTACCATGGAGTAGAACATTTTTTCATCGGTCAAAATAAAGAAGCAGAGGTACTAATAGGTTTAGACAACATTTCGTCAAAGATCTTAAATTATTTTTTAGAGTATTTAGGGGAAAACTCTATAACTGGGAATTTCACTAAACTCAAAGACAATAGAAAAAAGTATAATCACCTGTAGGGACATCAATCAGACCACATTTTGAACTACTTAAACAAGTCGGGGAACAGCAAAACCATATTTTGAGAACTAGTCATCTTGAAGCTCTTCTTTGTACTACTTCATTGGGGAAAGCTCGCAAATTACTAATTGTTTCTTGTTCTGCTACAAAAGATCCCGAGGCTAAAGATATCCCAGCTATCCTTCGCTATTCTGGGGAAGTTTTCCTTATCTTAAAATCAATCATTTCCAATAGCTTATGGCCCCAACATATTGATTTAATAATTGTGTCAGCTAAATTTGGTCTTCTAAATCCGCTAGATAAAATCCCCTATTACGATGAGGCTTTAAAAATGGAAAGAATAAGCTTCTTGAAGAAAATGATAAAAGCACAAGTCAAAACTTTAGATCTGACTCATTATTCTGAATCCTTTATGAATCTGTCTAAACGATATTTTCAGTCCATAGAAGGACTTATTGATGTACTAGAGAAGCTTAATTGTAATATAATTCAAGTGGAACGAGAAAAACGAAATAATGCAATGCTGGCTTGGTTAGTTCATGATTAGATTTTTATAACCAGGAAATTAGCAAATAACATGAAAATGACAACCATTTTTTTCCATGTAATGGGTGCTTCCTTGGTTTTATTGGTCCTAAATCGATTTCAGGATTTTAAACTGCCATTGGAATATATTATACTTCTTTCTCTCACTGCAGTTCTGCCCGACCTCATTGATAAGGCGCTGACAGGAACACGATTTCCATTCCATTCGTTACTGGTATCTGGACTTTTCTTATTATTCTTAAATCTCGTTGCTTGGTACTATATAAATTCAAACCCAGATATTAAGTCAAGATACCCTAATATCCTTAGCTACTTGCTTTTTGCATCCATTGCTTTTTTAACTCACCCAATATTGGATCTAGAAGGGCAAGTACCGTTATTTTATCCTCTTGATACTCGGGGTTATCAATTGAATTTTGATATTGTGATTGTTCAGTCAATACCGCCTCAGATTTCTAATTTCTCACTTGGGTTTCTTATTGAAAAATTTGATTATGATTTAACATACGACCAAGAAGGTGCTCTTATTTCAACCATTGATGTCCTTCTCGCTTTTCTTATAGGTCTACCATTTGTAGTAAAAGGTTTACAAAAATCATACAAAGTCTTACGGAGTCTTGATAATGATTGAAACCAAAAATTCACATAAAACTTTACGGTTCATTATAACTGGTGGTTCCAGTGGTATTGGAAGAGCTATCGCTTTAGAAATGGCTCGAAGTAAACATTCATTCTTCTTAACTGGACGTAATAAAGAAAAATTACAATCTGTAGCTGATACTATTAATAATATGGGGGGAGAAGCCTTCTTTGGTGTTGGTGATGTGGGTGACGTAGATGAGGTCGAAACATTGTTTAGTGAAGCATTTAAACTATTGAAGGGAGTAGATATTCTCGTGGCGAATGCTGGAGTCGGATATTTTGGCTTACTGGAAGAAATGACTGTTCTTCAATTTGATGAACAGTTTAAAACTAATGTACGTGGCGTATTTTTATGGTTAAGAAAGGTTTTGCCAATTATGAAACAACAGAATTCTGGTCAAATCGTTGTCACTTCTTCAAATTTAGGTCTGAATACAGCTGGACGAGCAAGCATCTATGCTGCCACTAAACATGCTGTTCAAGCTATGGTGAACTCATTACGGGAAGAGCTCAAGGGAACTTTAGTAAAAGCAGCAACAATAAATCCAGGGTCAGTTTCAACACCATGGTTTGATGGAAAGAAAGTTGATCATGCTAAAATGTTAACTGCGGAAGATGTAGCAAAAGTAGCTAGGGTAATTATTGACCAAACTGAAACAAGCAACATAGATCACATATTAATTCTACCTGGAGTTAATTAAGATTCGATGTGTTTTTAACATGGAAGAACAAAAAAAAGAGATCCCTAATTCTTGGGAATTCAACTGCTTTGGATGTTCCCCCACGAATGAACACGGGTTACAACTTCGTTTTTATCTTTCTAAAAAAGGATGTTATGCTGAATATACCGTATCTAGTTATTTCTGTGGATTTGATCAGTGGGTTCATGGGGGAATCATAGCTAGCATGCTGGATGAAGTAGCAGCTTGGTCTATCATGTCCCATCTTTTCCGTGTTGGGATCACCCGTGAAATCACTACTAAATATCTGAATCCAGTTCAAGTAAACACAATTATTTACGTTGAAGGGGAAATTGTCAGTTCCGACGAGAAAAATGCGATAGTACGTTCTAGAATTACATCTAAAGATGGTGTTGTTCTCGCTGAGGCTGAAAGTAAATGGTCGCTTCCCTCCACTTCCACTTTGGCAAAAATTGCTGGAATAGACGAAGAAGAGCTAGATCAATTATTCCAACGCGTTATCAAACCCATTAAACAACTTCATGCTTAAGAATAGAGGGATTACTTACCTTTAAATAAAAGTAAGAGATTGAAAAAAGTCAGGAGACCTTGATGGCAATAGATTCCTTTATTGAAAAAGAACCCTATCCTCGGTATCAAAGGATTTGGACAGATCTTCTCAGAGGAAAGTTAAAAAAGTCTTTCACACTGGAATTTAACAAGAAATTTGATTCCAAACAATACACTGATGAATTCTACTCTGATAATTGTCCTAGGATCGAAAGAAATACAATTAAGCTCTTAAAAACCGTTGGTTGGCGTAATGAACCTTATGATAAACAACACTGGGGTAACTGGTTACATAGTTTGTCACCCTACCAAGGTAGAATGACTCCTTCATTAGCACATTGGCTAGTCAAAATATTTTCAAAAAAGGGAGATCTTGTATTAGATCCGTTTATGGGAGTTGGAACTGTTTCACTAGAAGCTGATTTTTTACAGCGAAGAGCTGTAGGCATTGATTTAAATATTTACGGTTATATGGTAGCAAAAGGTAAATTCGAACGAAAGCCATGCGATTATTACCTAAATTATCTTACTAATATTGAGCATATTGATGTCTCCAAGATAGATATTACTGACATTCCTACTTGGATTCAAGCATATTTTCATCATGAAACTCTTAAAGAGATTGTATATCTAAATAGGAAGCTTTCTGAGGAAAATGAATGGTTTCTTCTTGGTTGTTTGATGGGGGTCTTACATGGGAATCGTCCTGGTTACCTTTCCGTCTGGACAGGCTGTATAATACCCATGACTCCACGCTCAGCCACACACCCTAATTATCGTCCTGATAAAGATAAACCAGAATATAGAGCTGTTATTCCACGTATGGCTGCGAAAATCATGCGAATGTATTCAACAGGATTCCCATTAGAGACAAACGCTAAAGTTTTGCTTGGAGACGCCCGTCATTTAGAGTTAGCTGACAATTCGATCGATGTAGTGATTTGCAGCCCCCCCTATTATAATACACTTGACTATGTTGGTCAAAACAGGGTGAGATTATATTTTTGTGGCTTAAACAAAGAAAAACAAGATAACCTTAGACAAGAGTTAATCCAAGATAGTAAAAACTACTTGGAGGATATGGTCAAGGTTGGAAAGGAGTTAAAGCGAGTTTTAAAGGATGAATCATTGATTATCTTTGTCCTTGGTGATGTTCATCGAGCTAAATATTCTATAAACACAGCCAAGGAAGTTTCTAACGTCTTTCAAGAAGAGCTTGGTTTCAAAGAACTAATTACAGTTAACGATGAAATTCCTTTAAATAAAGTGGTAAGTCAATCTAAAAGAAAGAAATTTGATCGCATTCTTGTGCTTAAAAATCAGAAATAGGGTGATTATATGAACTGGGAAAAAAAAGATGATGGTTCCGAAGTAGCACGTTTAGAAGCAATAGAGAGGGCTCTAAACATTCAATTTCCAGTGTTTACTAAGCAAATCAAGTGGAATGATCTTGGGGTCTTTATTCAAAATAATTGTATTCATGGATTAGGCTTTTATTCGCAAAATATGGATTACATCCCAAAAGAGCTCTGGAATTTTAAAAATTTAGAAGTCCTGAATTTGGTTAATAATGGATTAATCGAAATACCTGAAGAGATTGGGACTTTGTCCTCCTTAAGGGTACTTTATATTGGAGGAAATAAGATCAAGCTTCTTCCAAGATCAATCAAAAACCTTAAGGATTTGATTTATTTCTATTTATTGGAAGATAATTTACTTGATGTTCCTAAAGAGATTGGAGATTTAACTAATTTGAAGGAACTATCAATAGCAAGTAAAGAAACTGATTCAATCCCCGATGAAATCATTAAATTGAAAGAAAAAGGCTGTCGTATCTATTTTAACAATGAAGAACTTTAATTGAGCGGATTCACTTGCTTGTGCTAAATTCGTAGAACAAGATTCATTGATATCTATTCCAAACTATCATCTAAAAGGTTCTCCAAAGATGATGGTGACAGAATTGAAATCAGTGTTAATCGTTTTTGCAAGTCGGTTTGGAAGTACTGATGAAATTGCTCATGAGATCGCAGATGAACTCGAGCGACACAAAATCCTAACTAAAGTTCATAATCTAAGGGATGGTGTAAAAACTCCCTCACTAGAAGATTTTGATGGCATTATTGTGGGTTCTGGTATTAAAATGGGCCGTTGGACGAAGGAATCATATAAATTTTTGAAAGAAAATCAGAATAAGCTTAATAGTAAAGTTTTAGGGTTATTTGTGAGCTCTGGAGAAGCAGCTAATCCTAAAACTTATACCGAAGCCCGTAGGAAATACCTTGAAAGGATGATGGGAAAGACGGGTGTTAAAGCAGATATAACAGAAGCTTTTGGTGGGGTTTTTGATTTCTCTTCTGACTCTACTTATTCATTTCTAGAAAAGAAGATTATCCAACGACTTGCTAAATCTGTTGAAGGCGGGATAGTTATAGATGATTATAAAATGAATGATTTCAGAGATTGGGAATTGATCCGTAAATGGGCAAAAGAGTTTTCCAATTTACTAAATACCTAGAAGATTAAATGAAATTAATTAATACAATCATGATAGTATAATGAGGCTGCTCGTGCGGGAGAATATGGCCGTGGATTTGCAGTAGTAGCTGATAATGTTCGCTGGTTAGCAGAGGAAACAAAAAATAACTTGATTGAGATTGCTACTTTAATTAAAACCTCTTTAGTAAATATTAGAACATCTGTAATAGAAATTTCTGAAAACTTTCAAACTTTCGCTTCCCAAGCCGAGGAGTTCTCCGTAAGTAGTCAGGAGGTTGCTGCATCAACACAAGAACAAACTACAGCAACTCAACATATGCTACCTCCGCAAATCCTTAAGTGCGTTAGATGATGCATTAACTGAGCTAATATCTCAATTCAAATTACCTGCTTGATTGGGGATACTAGTATCATTAAGGTAACTTGATCATAACAAAATATGTATTATTTTTTCGTCTTTTTAAGGTAAATCTTCATGTAATCTTCTATTAATACCTCTCTTTCCGCTGTATCAATTTCATCCGATAAATGATCATTTTTCAGTAAATACTCTAAAAATTCATTGAGTTCTCTCTTTAAAAAAATCCTTACACAACTTCCAATCGCATTAATTCTGTATTTATTTGCTCCCAAGCTCTCTATCTTCATCTGTCCACCCTGACACTGATACGGGTTTCCATAACCAGAAAATAACGTGATTCGTTGATCAAAAAATTGTCTAAAAGTATCCTTGACACCTTTTTTTCCTCCTTTCCCTATCACTATTATTTCAGTTGGATATTCATATCTTCCGCTTCCTATCGGAGTGTGTTCTACTTTAACTGATTCTACTGTAAAATCTTTTAATTTATCTCCTTCCTTTGGAATTTTCATGTGTTTTGCAAATTTTTTAGCAAAGGGCATTAACATTCACTTCATTTAATTCGAGATAGAATATAATCTATCCAGCTCGTGGG
>CP070695.1:2247154-2358865 GCA_020353515.1 Candidatus Heimdallarchaeota archaeon | reverse complement strand
GCCATTGCTCAAAAAACGACAGGTATTGAAGCTTGGGAAGTTTTTCGTGATGAACAAATTATGGTATTGCTCAATCGTTTTCCTTATAATCCTGGTCACCTTTTAATTGCTCCAATTGAGCACTACAACGCATTTGAGGAGATACCACCAGATCTTCTTCTTCATCTTACTGTGTTGTTACAAAGAGGGATTAAACTTTTAAAGCACACACACCAACCAGTAGCTTTTAATATTGGTTTGAATATTGGAAACATTGCTGGAGGCAGCATCGATCACATACACTGGCACATTGTTCCACGTTACCCAGGAGATCTGAATTTCATGGAGATATTAGAAACCAGAGTGTTGGTTGAGACACTTGAACAAACACTGAACAAATTAAGGCCACATGTTATTATATTACAGTCAGAATAGAGAATATCTATCCCAAGTAAATGAATATGGAAAATAAAACTAGTGAATATCAATTATTACATGATACGGAGGGTAGGTTTAATTAAAAACACATTACTTATGCTACGAAATTAATAACATGTTAATATTATGAAAAGTTTAAGTAATATGTTATTCATGTTCTTACAAGTCAATAACAGACGACTTAAAAAATGATAAAAAAGATGGAGATAAAACTATCATGAAAATCCACAAATTACTGCGAAAAAAACGTGCAGTTAGCCCTATACTGGCTGCAATTCTACTGATTGGACTTGCTGTAGCTGCAGGTGCGGTTTTATTCATTGTAGTTTTGCCTTTAATTTCAGATCCAGGCGGAACGCTAGTATTTGATGAAACAACAACAAATTTAACCAACGAAACCGCAAAAATTGCACTAAAAAATGAGGGTACGACAGATGTATCAGTGACAAATATTACAATAATAGGACCTAATCCAGCCGTGTTTGATTTTGTAGCATTCTCAATTAACAAAGGTCAAGGGAAAGTCAAAGATTATACCTTTGACACGGGTCTAGCAGCAGGAGACTATACAATCACTGTCACATTTGACGTCGGAGAAACAACAGATCAGACAATAACATTAGATTTGACTATATAATATAGTACCTTACTTTTTTTTCTTTTTTTCTTATAAGAATGTATTAATCCAATTAAGAAATTCAAGTAGAAGGCATGTGTAATCTCATCCACATATTTCATAAGAAGCCAAGACTGAGTTTACTATAAAATCCTGAAATCGTTTCCTGGTTTCCCCTTTTAACTCAGACGAGAAGCTTCCGCTTTACTCCGGACATATTTATTAATGACCATTTTCCCATCTGTTAAGATTCTACGCATATTTGTACTAAATTTCTCCCAATACTCAATTAAAGCCTCTCGTTGCTCAACAGTTGCTACCATTTCGGTATTAAGAAAGAAAGAAATTTGATATCCCTCCTCAGGTTCTCGGATTACTTTTAATCGAGACCCTGCGTCCCGCCATAATTCATTTCGAATTCTGTCAAAAATAAATTCTTCAACTGGATCATTGAAGTGAAGTTTAAGGGACACAATAGCAGAGTTGCCCTGTTTAATTACTTGACCACCTTCAAACATGATTTCTTTGCGAGGAACATCCTCACAGCATGGATGATCTGGATCAAGTATGCATATTGGTTCCATTCCTCCAACCTTACAATCTAAAGGACGTAGTACTAAATCAGACTCCTTAAGGGGCAATTGAGACTCACCAAATTCACTTCTATCGTGAATCATCGGATATAATAGCGAATATAAATTAAATTAGTTTTTCTTAAAAACCAATTTACGTTAGTATTGCCCCTCTTTCAGAAAATTATCTTGCAAAAAACTGCTATTACTCAAAAATCTCGCACTTTCAGCATTTTAGTCCTCGTTGAGGTAATCAGATAGTGCATTAATCCTAGTTTGACTTTAGGTTTAGTAATCAGTACGAGAATAGTACTTCCTACACTTGAAATTAGACCCAAACCGAGTGGGGTCTGGACATGAATGTAATCTATGCTATTTCCTAAATTGAGTTGAACACAAGCCCCAGCAAAAGTGCTAACGATTCCAGCAACCATTGCGGATACTAATGTCTCAATTTCCTCGGAAATCGGTGTTGTTTGTGCACACATTATTGGAAAACCTTCTTCACTCACCAGAAGAGCTTTTTCTACCCCTTGAACAGCGCCGAGACCATCTAAAATCTTCTGTATCTTTTCTGTTGACGAAGGTTCACCATCTTTGTCTACAGTGATATGACCATATGTTGCCATTCTTTTCACTCTAATATGCTTTCACAAAGTTCATGTTCTCAGAGATTTTTAAGCTCCAAAATATCAAAGACCTCGAGAAAAACTAGGAAGGGGGCTCAACCAAAGAGAAGAGTTTATTATATTTTATCTAGGCGAGGCAAATAGACGCAGAGGTTCTCTAAATGAGTGAAAACATTCGGATGCAAAGATGTAATCCTTGTCAAATAGCGGTCATGCCTAGTCAACATGGAACAACTCGTTTTCCTTGTCCATCCTGCGGAATGATTCCGATTATTCGTTGTGAGCGGTGTCGAAAATTAGGGAACAGATATACATGTCCTAATTGTGGATTCACGGGACCTTAAAGTCATTTTACCTATTTTAATAGAAAAAATCTGAATTTCTATCATTAACAAACTTATAGAGGTACAATCATGTCTAATGTTTTATCAATTCTGAGAATCATCCCAACATCTCCAGAGGTTAGTCGTGAAGAGATTGTTTCCCGCGCCCAAACCGAATTGAGAGAAGGTTTGGATTTAGATGTTTTAAAAAGGGAAGAAGAACCCCTTTTCTTTGGATTATATGCCATCAAACTCTTTGTGAAGACAGCTGACTCCGATGAAGGAACAGAAACCCTTCAAAAATACGAGGATCGTCTTTTAGCTTTGGAGGAAGTAGACAATTGCGAAATTGAACTTCAAACAATAATTGATTATTAGTATAACACTACATTCTGCGGATAAAGCTCTTTTTGTGATGATTTCAGAGAAGGATTTTCGAACTTCCTTAAGGAAAATATTATTAGGATTTGATTAGAATTAATTTTAAACACGAAGTAAGATAACTACACTAGAATACTGAAAGGAATAACAAGTTGAGAACTTTGGCGAAAGAAGTTGTATTGAAAGTAGCTGAGGCCAGGCAGCGTGATGTTGGTCGTGGGAAAATCCGAATGGACGATATCAACATGCGTGAGATCGGAATTACGACTGGCGATGTTGTTGAGATCCGAGGACGTCAGAAAACGGGAGCTATTGCATGGCCTGCTTATATTGAGGATCAGGGGGCAGGAATAGTACGGATGGATGGAATAATCAGGAGAAACGCCAAAGTATCATTAGAAGAAAACGTTCGTATCCGAAAAGCCCAAATAAAAGTTGCAAAAACTGTTAACATCGCTCCTACCCGTCAAATTTCCCTTGATTATGGATTTGAAGCCTTTGTCAAACGAAAATTATTAGGTTACCCAGTTTCTAAAAATGATACTGTTCTCATCCCCATTTTAGGGAGATCAATACCGTTCGTTGTCAATTCAACCACTCCTACAGATATAGTACTAATCACTGATACAACGAAGCTTAATGTATCTGAAAAACCAGTTTCCGAAGTTGAGACAGGAATGCCAGGAGTTAGCTACGAGGACATAGGTGGTTTATCAGACGCGATTCAACGCATCCGTGAAATGGTTGAGCTCCCTTTGAAACATCCAGAGCTCTTTAAGAAATTAGGAATTGATCCACCTAAAGGAGTGTTGTTACACGGACCACCTGGGACAGGTAAAACTCTCATCGCAAAGGCCGTTGCTAATGAATCCGAGGCCCATTTCATTCCAATCCAAGGGCCAGAGATTATGAGCAAATTTTATGGGGAAAGTGAAGCTAGATTGCGAGAGATATTCAAAGAAGCAGAAGATAACGCTCCAAGTATTATATTCATTGATGAAATTGACGCCATTGCTCCAAAACGAGAAGACGTAACTGGTGAAGTTGAACGGCGTGTTGTTGCTCAAATTCTAGCTTTAATGGATGGATTAGAAAGTCGGGGGGAAACAATTGTTATTGGAGCAACCAATCGACCCAATGCTGTCGACCCTGCTTTACGTCGTCCTGGCCGCTTTGACCGTGAAATTGAAATTGGTGTACCAGATAAAAATGAACGCTTAGAGATTCTTCAAATTCACACCAGAAGAATGCCAGGAATTGAGGACGTAGATACAGAAAAACTCTCAGTAATAACCCATGGATTTGTGGGTGCTGATCTTGCAGCTCTAGGGCGTGAAGCTGCAATGAAGAAGCTTCGTGAGATCCTCCCTGAAATTAATTTGAGTGAAGACACGATCCCACCAGCAGTTCTTGACAATTTAAAAGTAGAGGATCGACATTTTGAGGATGCTTTGAAAGAAATCCATCCTTCTGCAATTAGAGAGGTTTTTATAGAGGTACCAAATGTCAAATGGGAGAATATTGGTGGGATGGATTCTATTAAACAAGAACTTATTGAGATTGTTGAATGGCCATTAAGACAAAAGGATAGTTTTCAACGCTTAGGAATTAATCCTCCTAGAGCTGTTCTTCTATTTGGAGCACCAGGGACTGGAAAAACCTTATTAGCTAAAGCTTTAGCAACAGAGAGTCAAGTCAACTTCATTAGTGTTAAAGGTCCTGAACTACTTTCAAAATGGGTTGGAGAGAGTGAGAAAGCCATTAGGGAAGTCTTTCGAAAAGCCCGTACAGCCTCCCCAGCTTTAATCTTCTTTGATGAAATTGATGCTGTTGCTACTCGGAGAGGAGCTGGCGATTCCTCTGGCGTTAATGAACGAGTCATCAGCCAACTTTTAACTGAGTTAGCAGGGATAGAACCCCTAAGAGATGTGGTGGTTCTAGCAGCAACTAATCGTCCAGATATGATTGATCCAGCACTCTTAAGACCAGGAAGATTTGATCGGGTTGTGTATATTCCCCCTCCAGACGAAGAAAGTCGTAGAAAAATTTTAGAAATTCACACGAAAAATATGCCATTAGCAGAAGACATTGATATAAAACGATTAGCAAAAGAGACAGAATACTATGTAGGCGCAGATCTTGATGCTATTTGTCGTGAAGCAGGTATGATCGCTCTTCGGGAAGGATTAGATACTAATTTAGTGGAATGGCGTCATTTTGAAGCTTCTCTTTCAAGAGTTCATTCATCTTGCACGCCAGAAATGATAAAATGGTATGAAAACCAAGAGTCTCAATTTAGACGAAGAATTGCAGTTGATGCTCAACCCACGGTTCCAT
Source organism: Candidatus Heimdallarchaeota archaeon (assembly GCA_020353515.1). Lineage (GTDB taxonomy): Archaea > Asgardarchaeota > Heimdallarchaeia > Hodarchaeales > Hodarchaeaceae > Hodarchaeum. The sequence continues at coordinate 2,353,590 of CP070695.1, read as the reverse complement.
TGTTTGGATAAAGATGCTAAGAAGTATTTCCGAAAAAGAGACATTGTGAGCCTCTCACCAAAAAAAATAGAAGAAGAATCGTAAAACTCCAGAAATCTTAACTACTCAAGTTAACAGAATAAACACAATAAATCTATATCATTTGACCATTGATGTAACAAATCTCTTACTTTAAATTATATCTCTCTTATAAGACAAATCCCAAGGTAACAAAGATGGTAGTAAATAAAGATCCATATTGGAGACCTTTTCCCTTAACTTTTTCGATCATGAATATTGTTGAACGTCGGGAAGGGGTCTTATTAGAAGATGATTTGATTCGGTTATTAGAAAATGACGTTGGAGAGTTTTCAGAAAGGGAATTGAACCGAGCTTTAATGAAATTAGAAATAAAAGGATTAATTCACATCCAATCCATTAAAAAGAATCAAAGAATGATTAAAAGGATTGAAGACAATCAGAAATTTCTAGCTGTGGGTGAAGATTGATATCATTTCAATGACTTTTCAATTCCAAGATCATCTAGGAGCTGACATATAGGACAAATCTCGTAGGACGAAATTTCTCCACAGATTTGGCATAAAAAAGGAGGCTTTAGGCTTTCCTCTTTAGGAAAGTATTGACCAATTGTATCATGAAGATTCACAATATTTCGTAAAGTACTTGGTCGTTTTCCTTCCATTTTAGACAAAAATGTCCTGACATTATTCCTCATTGCAGAAGAAGCATAAGGACACGGATATGAATGATATTCTAAATTCTTAGCATATGCATAGAGAACAATTTCAGGTTCAGTAACATATACGAAAGGCCGTATACGGGGGATTAAAGTCTTGAATTTTAAAATTGGTGCGCGAGATAAACGAATAAATCTATTAGAATCCCCTCGTAATAAATTCAATAGAATAGATTGAGCTTCGTCGTCCAAATTATGTGCTGTGGCAATTTTGGTTACATTGACCTGTTTAGCTGCAATATTCAAAGCTCGACGACGGAGCATGCCACAAATTGCGCAAGCAGACAATGAAGATTTCTTTTCAAGACTTGTTTCAACCATTTGGTCTAAGGTTGCCCCGAAAATGTTCTTGAAGGATTTTATAACATGATATACTTGATATTTCTCTGCAATTTTTCGTGTAAGCTCCAAACATTCATCTCTATATCCTTTGATTCCTTCATCAATTGTCAATACAGTTAAATTACAACTAGGATATCGATTTTGGAGCTTAACAAGGATATTAAGCAGGACAGAGCTGTCTTTTCCCCCCGAATACCCTAGACCTATATGGTCATTTCTATCCAACATATTAAAACGATTTATGGCTTTTCTTACTTTGTTATCTATGAGTTCGATGAAATGATTCTTGCAATAAAGCTTCTTAGATTGAGGATCCTGGGTGTATGAAGAATTTTCACAACACGTTGAGATTTGAGACATATTCATATTACTTCTTTTGGTTAGCTTGTTTATTCTGAATTTTTATAACATAGGGACAAATTTGGTCAGCTTCTTTGATACCATGTTTAACAGCTTCTTCAGCGACTTCTTGCACATTGAAGTTTGAAAAAGGTGATAATTCTAGATATAAATCGATATTAACAATGAGTTCTCCATTTTCTGTCGTCTCAAGGCTAATATCAATCAGATCTTGATCTAGATCTTCCCCAACTTTAGTATGAAGAAACTGTTTTATTTTTGAGTATAATTGGTCTAAAATCTCGTCAAATTCGTAGGTTATCAAAGAATCCATGTTTCTAAACCAGATGATAATGTGATCAATTTGATGGCTGCAAATCACCTAAATCTTCACTTAAACGAGCTTGTAACTCTTCTAATCGTTTAACATTTTGTGCTTCTTGAGAAGAAAAACTCTTTTGTTTCAGTTCAAGTAATTCTGTTCGTTCTGTTAATTCTGTTAGGATCTCACCAACTTTCTTAGGAAACATAACTGATCCTATAGTTTTCCAAACTTCTTTTTCAGTATCTAAATTCTTTAATTCCTTTTTAGTCATCTCAATTTCGGAAAGAGCACGAGAAATCTCAGAAAGTTGTATTCTCAGATTTTGAATAGTCTGTTCTAACTGTCGGAATCTTAAGAGCTGTTCTTGCTTTGCAGGAGAGAGTTCACGGAAGGCCATATTAACAACCACAAGTCACTAGCGAATTATTTGAATATTTCCTCTTGGAGTGTCGAAGAATAATATTAGTTAAAAGTTTGTTTTGATAATATCAAGAGGGCTTTTGTAGTACTGGAAATCCATCTCAAAATAGAATTAATTGTGGCTTTAGCTGCATTAATATCTTGAGCAACGATGTTAATCTCAATTTTTTGTGCCTTTAATTCGACTGTGGCTTTTGATCGCTCGAAACGTTGCTCCTGAATCTCAGGCATCAGAGATGTGAAGATGATTCTGGCCTCTTCCTCAGAATCATATCGAATATAAAATTGAAATTCAAATTTGTTACTCATTGTTAAAACATTCTAAAGAGATATGAATTGTATAAAGTGGTAGCGAATTTGACGAATTTTGTTGAACAGCTTGTCCAATAAGGGAATTAGATGTGTTTTTTTTGAAGCTTATTGTTAAAAGCTTCGGCACACGACTGGATCCTGAAGCTTGAATAGTTGGGGCAAAGAAGGTATTTACTTTTTCCTTTATTTCTCTATTCACCTCATCAGAGAACTCTAGCTCGACATTTTCAATCATGATACGCTGTGTTTTATCATGTTTCTGTAAAGATATTATTTTTGTTAATTCAATCCCCGTTTTTATTGGTTTAGGTTTTTCCTCTATTAAATAGGCTTTTACTAGAATTGAATCCTTCTCTGAATTTTTTTGAAGGATAAGGAGTCGAGAAATCTGCTGGTTCCAACAATATCTGAAAACTTTATCAAGACTCAATGACCCTCGGGTCAATCTCTGAGAGTTAGGGAGGGAAAAAGCAATAATTTTACTTATTCGACGTAAATAATGAGTAGGATTTCGGGATGTTGTTATCAACATCGTTCTTTCTCTTAAGAAAATGGATAGAAAATGAAGAACTACGTTTCGGGTTCACTAGCTAATCGTTTTGCTGTACGAAGAGCAATTTTTCCCCCTGGTGTCTCTGGAGACCACGATCCGCCAGTAAATCGAAAACCACAAAAACTGCACTCCCAAATACCAATTGAAACTCGGTTAACCTTATTTAAATTGCAGGAAGGACACTGGTGTTTAATTTTCGAAACGCTTTCAATTTTTTTAATTCTTTTCCGAATGGTAGCACCGTACCTAGTACCGAAGCGTCCCGTGGATCCTACTTTTTTAGTTCGTCCCATTTTAACTCTGTTACTCCATTTAATGTGTTATTTACAGACGGATATCATCTCTATAGGATATAGAGGAGATTTCCAGATTCAAGATTCATTAATATCCTATAAGAGAGCTCCTTAAGGTTCATATTTATTGATATCGTCATCATTTAGAGTATGATATTTCATCAACTGAATTTGATTAAAAATCAAATCGAAACATTTCTCTATGTTCTGTTATTTGTGAGTTTTTCTCAATAATTTCGATTAATGGCTTTACTTGATCTGAAGCTTTTTCCAAAATAGTTATGATTTCCTCTTCCAAAAAGACTCCTGTTTCACCTTTCTGCATGGAACATATAAATCCTTCATTAGTGATCGCTACAGAAAATCGGGCGATTTTCCCCCGATCTTCTATTAAATTTGGGTCATATAGGATTAAATCATCGATTTTTACATAAGTCAGACTGGCTACAGAACCGTTTCGTGGTAAGGGCTCAGTTTCCTCCAATAAAGTGGCTTCTTCTGTTTCTTCGTCAATTAAAACCTTATTTAATCGTGTATTCGCGAGAGCTGCCATTGCTGCAAGCGCTGATACATCTATTAAATTACCTCCGTCATCAAGAATATAAATGTCAACAAATAATATCCATACAGTTTTTCCAGGAATCACACATAATTTTGGGTCATTCATTGGAATTACCTTACTTTCACGGATTCCGCGATCCACAACGCGAGCCATTTCAATGGCTAGTGGCCCAGGTGGACCACTTTCGTATGAAGGAGAAGATATCGGAGAAAGTTCAAGGTTCACTGTAATCACTCCATCATTTGGTGTATCAGGGAATGGGGATCCCAATTGAGCTTTCACGCCAGCTAACACCACTGTATCACCCCATTTCACCATTGCTGAACCTTCAGCCTTTTTTATAACATTAGGTACGATCTGAATTGGACGGCTCTCCCAAAAACCTCGATTATCCATCCGTTGCCCTTTTGAAAGTAAGTCAGTTAAATATTTTTTTTCTAAGCTAGCTATTATGTCATCTGAACGCATAATCTTCTCACCTATTCTTCTTCGTCGCTTAGTTCGTCGAGAGGTTCTTCAATTTGGGAATATTTACTCAATAGAGCACTTCGTTGGAATTGATATATTTGGCCAATAGCTGTTTTTGCAGCTTTAAGCCCTTCCTTGACCTCTTCTGGTGTAAATACCCCATCACACTGGAGTAATGTAATCTCTCCAGTATTATATATCATTGCGACTGGCATATCACCTTCTCCATCTTTATCTTCAACGTCAGATAAATCAACCGCAATTTCTCCGCCAACTTTCCCAACAGCACATCCAGTTATTATACCTCTCATTGGAATACCTGCATCTGCTAATCCTAGAGAAGCAGCTGTCAATGCAGCACATCGAGTCCCGCCATCCGCATCTAAAACGGTGATGAACACATCTATTGTACCAGTGGGAAATTTTTCCAAAAATAGAGCTGAATTAATCGATTCAGACAATATTTTGCTAAGTTCATACTCTCTACGACGGGGAGCTGGACTTTTTCTTTCACCAACTGAAAAGGTTGCGAGTCGATATTCAACACGTACAATTGCTCTGTCTGGTTGGGCAAGATGTTTGGGGTGTAGTTCTCGCGGTCCATAAATTGCACAAATTATTTTATTATTTCCCCATTTGAGATAACAACTTCCATCAGCTCGGCCAAGAATACCAGTCTGCATTTCTATTGGTCTTAGGTCCTGAAACCCACGGCCATCTAAACGTCGTCCATCTTCAAGTAAAAGAGGGGATTTTTCTTCATTCATCTTCTTCACTTCTTTCAGATAATTTTCCTTTTTCTTTTTCCAAAAACTCGCGAATTCTGTCAGTCAATCCACTAGTATGGGCCTCTGCTTCGATCTTTCGGATTGCACGTTCAACCAGATTTTCAGTCTCTAGATTGAATGCAATAATGACTATTCGGCCATTTTGTCCAACAAGAATTTGAGCATTAGTCATATTTTTTAATAGTTGAATCATACTTCCTTTTTTGCCAATAATCCTAGGAATTTTTACAGGATCAACTTCAATCAACCGTCCTTTGTTAATTTTACGTAAACCTCGTCCTTGTAAAGTGAGAACAGGATCTCGCATTCGGTCAAAAAAGGCAATTTGAGCTTTTACAATGTCTCCAGTCTTTAAAATACGATCAAGGCTTTCTCTGAGAGCATCAAAATCTCGATCAATGACATTACTTACTCTAAGTGTCCCAACATAGGGACCTCGTATGTCAACATTCCAAGAAGTGATACCTACCTTGGTAACCATTCCGATAACAATATCTCCTTCTAATGGAATGTAACAACCTTCTAATGGAACAACTCCCACTCTATTTTTTCTAATTTGTGCCAAACCTATCATAGACGCATAAATCTCGGTCTCATTGTTGACATTTTTACGGTATACTCCCCCACCAACTTTAAATCCAGAACCACGAGCTAATATATCACCAGGAATAACAAGTTGATTTCTGGTTACTAAAATGGTCATTTTGTTCACTTCTTATACAAAATTAATTGATATTATCATAAAAATTAGTAGATTATAACCGAATTCTTTCTATAATCTTAATCTCAGCACGACCCTTTGTCATGTTTTGAACCCTTTCCATAAATTCTCCCTGTATTCCAGCTGCCACAGTTACTACTGCAATCCAATGTCCATCATTCTGCCATTCATCTTTCTCAATTTGAGCATCACGTTTTATTTCGCCATAAGCCTTCCCTGTGAACTCTGGTGGAATTTTAACTGCAAGTTTCACCGTTTCCATGCTAATTGGTAAAACTCGACGTAGCTCTTTGATTATGTCCTTAAGCTGACTTTCTGCTGGAGATGTTGGGTCGATCATTATTTTTGCTTCTTTCATTGCATTCTCAATACGCAGGGGAGGATGAGGTGTTCGTGTCTTGGGATTAATACACGTTTTGGATAGAAGGGTTACAATTTGTCGACGTTTTTTTTCGAAGAATTCCTGTCTTTGTTCTGCTGTTAGATTAAGCTCACCCTTGATTAGCACTTTCTCAGCGATTTTGATGATATTTGTGGTCTCAAAGCAATGTAAGAGAATCTCCTCAGTCACCTTTTCCCCTTTACTCGCATTATGAAAAATCTCATCCATTTCGAGAATTTCAGAAACATTGGTTGTATCATCAAGTAATCCCATTTTATATTTTAAAGCCAATTCAGGATTAACGATGATTTCAAATCTATTCCCTTCAAATTTTGCGCGAACAATTGATTTCCCTGTTAAATCAACCCTACGCGCGTCTCGTAACATCTTTAACTCTCCTGTAAACGCTTGATAAGCGTAATAATGTCTTGTTTGCGCAAATATTCAATAATTCGAGTTTTCTTGGAGATCACCGCGATTTCAATCATCTCGGGGTCTAAATCCCCTTCAGATACTTGCTTAAGGGCTTTTAAAGCAGTTATACTCCCGTCTTCTAATGTCTTAGCAATTTTTTGATATTCTCCCTCAAGAAATTCTATGATTGCGGGGGCACTTGAGCCTATCGCAGTTGCTCGATAGCCCCAATAACTACCACTTGGTTCAGTCATATATAATTGAGGGCCTATCATTTCATCACATCCAGCTATTAACAATGAAACCCCAAATGGCCGTACTCCTGCGTGTTGAGTGTACATCTGCTTTAAATTCGCTAACCGACGAGTTAGTGCCTCTACAGTTATAGCTTCGCTATATGTAATCCTGTGAATCTGTGCTTGAATTCGTGCTTGATTCACGAGAACATGAGCATCAGCGGTTAATCCTGCAATGGCTGCAGCAATGTGATCATCGATAGCAAAGATTTTCTTTACCATCTCTTTCTCAACAAGAGATGTGTGCAACCGTTTCTGAACTGCTAAACAACACCCCTCTTCAGTTTTAACCCCAATGGCTGTTGTTCCGCGTTTAACAGCTTCGATAGCGTACTCAACTTGAAACAGACGTCCATCAGGACTAAAAATAGTACTCCCTCTATCATAACCTAAACCCTTTGGCGCAAACAATAAAAATCACCAAATAATAACTCTATTCCTTTATCTCTTTCATTTCCTTCGAATTAAATTTTAACTTATCAACTAAGTGTATGTATCTCAGTAGTAAAAGATGATATCAAATTTGATAGTAGAGAGAATTATAGATAATCACCATTCACCAAAAAACAGTAATGGGGCAGTAATCAGTTGAAAAAAAGAAACTATGAGACATAATATCATTTTCTTTAGAAATTTGTTTATAATTAGCAATTTTATTACCACTCCTGAATTCATACTAGTTGGGCAATTCGAATAGTTCAGCTTGAATAGAGACAAGTTTTCTACCGAGAAAAGATAAACATTTATTTGGTGTGATGTTCTACATCTTAATAGTACCGATATATAATAATTTGTATCCAAGTTCAAAGGATTTTTAAAATAGGGTTTTGCCCTATCTTAAACGCTGTACAAAACCAGAGATGGTGCTTAGATTATGTCGTATGAACCTAAAAAAGTTGGTAGTATAAAAATAGGTCGTTACATCATTGATCCCGATTCAAACGAACCTTGCAGAGTTATCTCTATTGATAAAAGTAAACCTGGAAAACATGGGGCAGCCAAAGCGAGGATGATGCTAATCGGACTGTTTGACAATCAAAAAAGGCAATTTATTTCACCAGTCGATAAAAGAATCAATGTTCCAATAATTGAAAAACGTGTTGCTCAAGTTACAAATGTTGAAACCAATACTGGCTTTGTCCATGCTATGGATAACGAGACATATGATACATTTGTTGCAGATCCTCCCCCCGATGAGGAATTAAACAATAAACTCAATTCATTATTCTCAGCTGGAAAAACAGTTGAAATAGAATATTGGATTGTGATGGATCGGAGTAAGATCATGCAAGTCCGAGAAATGTCTCTTTAAAAAAAAACATTCAACGAGTTGTATAGCCTTTGGTGAGAGTATCACGAATTGGTATTGTCTCACAGGTACTCTTTCAGGAAACTACTGATATAATTCAAAAAATTCTTTCTGTTGAGGAAAGTTCTTCAGTATCATTTTTCTTGAATCCAGAATTATACGATTTTTTGGCAAAAATAAAGCCCTTACATTCATTTCAAAAGGAATCATTAGAGAATATGAATGTAGATTGCATTGTTTCAATAGGAGGGGATGGTACTATCCTTAGAATTGCTCGAACTAGGCCTGATATACCTATTTTATCTATTAACAAAGGAAGAAAAGGATTCATGACAGAAATCGAACCTAAGGATGTTACCACCAGTTTTAGTAATTTCTTATCTGGAAAATTCAATATTGAAGAGCATAAACGGATTGAGGCCGTAATTAATGGTCATAGCTTAGGTTCAGCGATCAATGAAATACTTATTACTTCCGTGGATTTGTTAAAACCTATTGATTTTCGTGTCCTCGTTGACAGTGAATTCATATCTAGCTCTCTAGCTGATGGAATCATTGTTGCCACGGCAATAGGTTCTACAGGACATTGTCTCTCCAGTGGGGGATGTGTACTGGATCCACTTCTTGATACTTTTGAGATCTCTTGGATCAATCCAATCAATCTTGCAGTCAGACCAATTATACTGGGATCATCGCGTGATATCAAAATTCGGTGTGCAACACGAATAAATCCCATCAAAATAGTAATCGATGGTCAAATAAGTCTTGAATATGATCCTCCTATAGAAATTAGTTTTCGTTCTTCTAAAGAAACAGTTAAATTCTTTCGTTCACGCTCTTTTATGGCACGGTTGCGTCAACACTTCAACCCAGAGATTCGGGAATAAAAACAATGGCCTCAGAACCAAATACTCTTGTATTGGATGCAACAGCTTTCATCAGATTGGATTTTCCTCAACTTCAATCTCTCACAAACGTTTCGTTCTTTACTACTCATAGTGTCGTCTCTGAGCTGAAGGACTCCCGATCACGGATGAATTTAGACATTCTGAAGTATTCAGACCGTTTAAGAACAAGTTCTCCTCAAAAAAAGTTGATTGAAGAACTGAAGAAACGAATCCAAACGATAGATCCACAAACTACGCTATCGCATGTAGATATTGAAGTTTTAGCTTTAGCACTCCAATTAGAAGGAGCTTTAGTCTCTAATGATCTGAATTTACAAAATGCTGCTCTCTACTTAAACATCCCAATAAAAGTTGTCAGTGGAAAGAAAATTACATATCTTCGTAAATGGCAACTGAAATGTAAAAGTTGTGGTAAAAAAATTAAAGATGCGGTAGAAATATGTCCAATCTGTGGGGGAATTGTGAAGCGAGTATCAATTGAAACAACAAAATTATAATCAAAATTAATAGAATAACAATAAAAAATCAATAAAAAATCGAACTGATGAAGATATTTCTTCATGAGGAAGATAAAATTGCCGGAAGAACTAAAATCTAAGGAAGAATTTATGACAACACTAGGATTGGCTTCGATCTGCTATGTTAAACGACTAAAAAACTCTGAGATAGTTAAACTGAAGCTTAGAACAAAAAAACGTCTATATACATATAAAACAAACCCAAAAGAAGCGAATGAGATTGTGCAGAACCTGAATATCCCTGTTGAAGAAGTATAAAAATAAAAACTAGTCAAGATTTTCGGAGGTAATAGTTTCGAGGAGGGAAAGGACATTCCAAATAGTGGTTCTGGCGAAAAGCGGACAATTAGGATCTTGACTGATTTCGTCTAAAATTGAAATGGCTAAATTTGCACGTACTTCTGGAGGGTCATCATCTCGAGTATTCTTACCAGTGATAGCTACAAAAGCTTCTTTTGCAGCTCTTCGAATGTTCTTTGGAACACTATGATCAGAAGAGATTTGTTGCAACAACATCTTAGAATTCTCAATCTTATCCTCCATTTTTAATCATACCTACCTGTTAAATTCTATTATACTGATGAAATTATCGTTTTAATCCAATAATCTTGCTGGATATAAACGAGGAGCTATCTAAATCCAACCTATTAGGCAATTGAACTAAAATGATAAATTTTAGAAAAACTTTTCTTTACATAAAACAGATCGATTTTATCTCCATTTTCGAAAAAGAACAAGTAATTTATTGGAGTGGTTAGTTCAAATATACTTTTTTACTTGAAAGCGAATGCATCTAGTTAAAGAAAACTTAATGTTCAATTACCCTAACCAAGAGATCCTTATAATAGTCCAATAACTTATTCAGTTCAATTTAAATAATGAAAAGGTAAGAGGCATATTAATTCAGTTTTGAAATTGATAGAAAATACTATAAATAATGAGTGTTTATCCGTTCGTCCTGAATCTAAAAAGCCCCAACAGGTTGATAACTGGAGTAATGAGGCAATTGGACATCGACGAAAGTGAAATTGATCTATTTGTGGTTTATGACCTCATTATCAACGGAGGTGGGTTGATATGTTCTCATTGTGGGAGAAGAATTACGATTGAGGAGCTTTTTGAACAAAAAATTGTAGTTGGGAACGAGGAAGGATATATCACTCATGTTGATTGCTTATTAGGTTATATAATGAAAGCTGAGCCCATCATTTCTTCAGGATTAGCCAATGGTCTTTTCTCTGAATCTCAAGTGCGCCAAGATTTATTATCTAAACCATTTGAATCAGTAGTTCTAGATATTAGCCGTGCATGCTCGTATAATCGGTTATCACCATCAAAACAAAATCATGAATGCTCAAAATTCATTGCATTTGAATCAAATTTGATTGGAGAAAGAAACAATTACAATCTTGAACTTCTCCTCAGTTATCTCGATAATACTCTCACTGATTCTTCCTTTTCTGACCTCAATTGACTTGATTCGATTTTATGGGGTAGCTTGCTTAATCTTAGTATTTTTAGTATAACATACGTTACTTAGCGATTACTAATACACTTGTTGAAGTTGAAAAAGATGGGAAAACTGGGTAAGCATGATCAAGAGAATCTCAAACATATATTTAGAGCTTGCTTTTAAATCTAGGAATTCTCTAAGATTTGTTGATTCAACCGTGAAGAATTCATTTTTCACTTGATAAAACAGTTTCATGAAAGATGGGGAAGTAAAAGAAGCTAGAATTAAACTTGAAACTCTTCCTATACTAATCGAAAAAGTGAAACGGGAATTTCATGGTGAAGATGAACTTTTTGACGTTGCATTTTTAACTGATGAAGAAAAAGCTCCATTCTTTCGCATTGAAGAGATTCTAAATCAACGTAAAATTGATTTTATTATTATTCCAGTTCCTTTTACTTTATTTGCTCCAGAGGAAAAACAATCTAATACTTGTTTAGGCACAACAATAGATAATATGATAAATAAATGCTTAATGGAGAATTCTATCCCAATATATCTTGTTCGACACACTCAAAAAATTTTGGTAACATTAAGGTGCTTATAAGAAAATCTATATTTAGAAAAGATTTTTTTAGATGGTTATTTGCGCTCATGTCAAGAGATGCAGAAGTCAGTTTATACTATTCAGAACTATCTGAAAAGAAAATTGAGTGAGTGAAAACTTATATGGAAATTATTGAAGAAAAATTAAAGAGTTTCACTGAAGATATCAGAATTAAATTTATGGATGGTCAATTTGCTTTAAAGGAATTCTGCAATTTAATGTCAGAGGAAGCTGATGCTCTAATTTTGTTTCAAGCATTGAAAATAATTGAAAATGATGCTCAAAGAATCATACTCTCGTTGTGCAATCAAACATCGAACGTTCTAATTTTCCCTCCATTAGAATAGAATTTTACCAAAAAAAATTTGATATAGAAAACGAAGTTAAGTTTCTTATATTCTTCTGGTTGATTAATTAAAAAGAGAAAATTAGATTCAAAGTGTTCCAGAAATTTTCACAAATGATAGTAGTGGATTCACAATAATCTTGCAACAACTCTAAAATTGTGTTATTATTTATTATGAGTTAAACATCAACACTTTCTTTATTGATTTTAAATGAAACCTGCTAAGGCTAGGATTGAAAGATAGATCCCACTAAGGATTAATAGGACAACAGATATGGGTAGAAGACAAAGGACGAACGTTTTAAACTCCAATGGACGTCGTTTTTTAGCAAGAAAAGAGACAGCCAAAATTCCTGCTGCGGAACCAAAAGGTGTCCAACCTCCTCCCAGCGCCCCAGAAAAAACTAAGATAAACCAGAGATACCGAGGATTAGAATCAATATATGCTGTATTCATATCTTCTACTACTGGAATAAGTGCTGCTGTGACAGGAATGTTGTCTAGGAGGCCGCTGAAAAATCCTGTAATTATAAGAATAAGAATACCAGAAAGAAAAAGATCGCCTCCACTTATCTCTTTAAGCCAGTGAGCAATGTCAATTAACACTTCAGTCTCTTCTAATGTGCCAACTAAAATAAAGAGTCCTGCAAACAGAAGTAGAGCACTCCAATTTAGTTTTCCAATTAGTTCATGTTCATTTGGCCTTGTAAGTACAATTGCAATTATTCCACCAGAGATAGCTACAACCCCAATAGGTATATTCATGGGTTGAGCAAGAGCAAATCCGATAATTGTTATTGCTAATGAGACGAATGCTAACCTGAATTTCGTAATATCATCTACTACTACCCATGGATCTAAAGATAAAATCATTTGAGTGTCAATACTTGATTTTTCCTTTAGTGGAATTTTCTCTGGGGGAAAGAATTTTTTCAAGTAAAAAATACATAATGGAATAGACAAAACCACAAATGGTAATGAAACTACAAGAAATTCAATAAAACCTATTTCCGCCTTTGCTCCTACTAAAATTGCAGGTAAAGAAGATACTACTGTTGACATACCAGCAAGGTCAGTAGCAAGAACAGCACCAAGTATAAAGGGAGTAGGATCATAGTCAAGACCTTTACAAGTCGTTATAATCATTGAACCAACGAGAATCATTGCTGTAACGTTGGCTAGCACAGATGATAATAAAATCGTTAATATAAAGGTCAGAACGAACAGGGGGAAAACCTCTCCTTTAGAAATCTTCAAGATTCTTATGATTAACCAGTCAAACAATCCTGTATCGGATATTGTTTCGACTAGGAGTGACATACCAAAAACTACAGCTAGAACTTCCCATTCTATATAGTGATCAACCACATTATTCCAAGTAAAGTCTTCTAACAAAAAAATTGCTAAAGTTAACACGATTAAGCAAGAAACTAAGATGATAGTAAGTTGTTCATGATGATATTTCGCAACAAGGAGGAAAGCGACAATAAAAACAAGCGAAAAAATAACCATTTTTCCAATACGTGGATTTAGTAAATAAAAAATTATTAAAAAACTTAATATTACAATAAAAAAGAAAATTAGTAGTATCTGTTTTATCCGATTTGTTGACAACCTCGATGAAATCATTGTTACTTATCATAGTGAGCACATCACTTTTATTTTTTTTCTAAAAATTATTCGCCTCCTTATTACTCTTCATATTGAAAGAATGATGAATATAATTTGAATGTGACAGGGATTGAAATAAATATAAGGGGGAAAATTCACATTATTTAATAAAGGAGAATAAGGATGACAATTGATAACAATCTTAGAATTGATCCAGTTGATATTAAAGCAAAAATCATTGATTTTATTCGTGTCAAGCTAGAGCAAAGAGATATCAATGGACTTGTCGTAATATTTAGTGATTGTATCGAATCATTAATCAATGTTCACATTGCTAAAGAAATAGTAGGAAATGAGAATATTAAACTTATAGTGACTAGAGGACGATTTATTTACAAGGCACCAAAGGAAAGAATGTCTTTAGCAGAAATAAATCGATTTATTAACCTTCCTAAGGAGAATATTGTGTTTATTAACATGGAAGGAGCCCTCAAAGAGATTAGGAAAATTTTTTATGAAAGAAGGCCAATGTTTTATGACACTAGTCCTCTTCTTAATTATAATTTGAGTTATTTTCTTTTGAGAAGTATGGCTGCTCCAGAAATTCAAGAGAAAACTTATTTTCCTCCCATGAAAAAACCATCATCACCACGAGAGAACTTCATTCAGAACACCATTGCCTATCATAAAAGTCAAATTCGCTTAAGTGTGTTATTAGCATTCTTACTAGGAGAGACAGAAAATAAATCCGTCATTGGCTCTACGAACAAAAGTGAATGGCTTTTAGGATTTTTTACAAAGTTTGGTACTTATCATGCTTGTGATTTTTTACCATTGGCCAATATTTACCGAACTCAAGTCATTCAACTAGCTGAACATCTTGGGTTTCGAGAATATTTAACTACAAAGGAATTCAAAAAACCTCCAGCCTATAACTTCTTTTTTGGATTGAATTCTGAAGATGTCGATCGCATTTTAATAAGATTAGAATCAGGTTTCTCGATTCAAGAAATATTTCAAGAAACTAATCTCTCTGTAGACGCGATTGAAAAAGTAACCTTCTATTATCAAGCTTCAAATTATGCACGATCGGTTCCTTTGATTCCTGAATTTTAATGAGATCATAATCTTTGACGATCTATGTTGAAACAGAATTAGAGGATTTGGAATTGATGAAATTGTTAAGATAACATCATGAGGAAATAAACTGTCCACTAATCCAAACCTTTCAAAAATACGACCGAATAGCTGCAGGAATAACACGTAAAATACGCTCACCAAGAAATAATAGATATAATTGGTATTCAACAGAAAATATTGACTTCAAACAACTAGCAATTGAAATAAAGGAGGTCAGTACCAACATTTGGAAATTGTATTGCTACATTTATTTAAATAAAGAATTAAATTGTTTGAATGAATCGTTAGAACACGGACACACATCACTACGAAACCATTTATTGGTGATCGCAAATTTAATAGTGCAAGACTACCAACACTATCAGTTGGATGAACATCTTTGCACATAACGAGATAGACTGCCGTTGTCACGTAGATGTGAGCAGAAGGGCTTGATACGATGACGTTAAAGGTGTCTACTCAAAAAATTCCAGAAAATGGAGAAATCCTTATGGTAAAAGTCGATCTCTCAAAGATTCCAAAATCCGAATTAATTGATGATATTATAGCTTTAATTCAAGAAAAAGAAAATATTAAGGCTACAAAAGAAGGGAAGACTTTAAAAATTGAAGGATTACCCTCTCGAAAAATTAAATTCTATACAAAGAAAATTTTAGGCCAAGCTGATCTCCCAGGGTACTTTAAAGTTATTTCTCATGGAGATCACTTTGAAGTGTTATTTTGGGAATTTTCTGAGTGAATCATTACAGGGGAAAACTGTTTTTCCTAGTCACTGAGAAGGGATTTATATGACTGATAAATTGAAAAAAACGCCTTGGGGAAGCTTTTATACATCATCTCTCTCGCGAGGATGCCAACAATGTATTGGAGGGGAAAAACTTGTTGTTTTAGTTGCAACGGATTGTTCCAGTAAATGTTTTTACTGCCCTTTAAGTTTAGAACGAATGGCTTCTCGAGATCCGTTTGCTAATGAGAGACCGATAAAAAATGTCGAGGACTTAACACTCGAAGCCTCAAATATGGAGGCTAGAGGAGCCAGCATGACTGGAGGAGATCCACTAGAGCAACATTCTTTTTCACAAACGTTAGAATTTTGTAGAATTTTAAAACAGTTATACTCAGAGTCCTTCCACATTCACCTATACACAAGAGGAAAAGAGCTTACATTCGAAAAGCTTTCTCTTATGAGTCCTTTTATTGATGAAATCAGATTTCATGTTGTAAATATTCAAAAGGATCTCGTTCAAGTTCAATTAGCTACTCAATTCGATCTGGACATTGGAATAGAAGTTCCAGTGATCCCAACGAAAGGATTTAATTACTATCGTGACCTTATTACCTACTTTGAGGATATTCTCCCAGCAAAAGACCAATTCTATTTCATCAATCTAAATGAACTAGAAATTAGT
Organism: Candidatus Heimdallarchaeota archaeon; assembly: GCA_020353515.1. Lineage (GTDB taxonomy): Archaea > Asgardarchaeota > Heimdallarchaeia > Hodarchaeales > Hodarchaeaceae > Hodarchaeum. The sequence goes on along the minus strand of CP070695.1, from coordinate 2,337,338 downwards.
GAAACTAATTATCGGAATTTAATAGCTCGGGGACTCAAATCTAATGAAAAAAATCCATCAGCTGTCGAAGGAAGTTATGAACTAGGTGAAAAAATAGTTAATTGGGCCTCAAATCATGTGTCTCTCCCAGTACATTTCTGTTCATTAGCTACCAAGGATAGAATACAATTACCAAATCGTATATATCGAATAGCTAAGAAAACTAAGCTTCCCTCTGATGTGATAATCCCTGATGGCTCAGATAAGGGATTATTGCTGCGGGGTGTTATTCAATCGCCATCAACGGATTTAGATGAACTTCACAGGACATTAATTGATGAATTGGAAATCCAAGAAGAAATAATTCATATTGACCATTCAAAGAACCGTCTTCTTACAAACGCGGCTATACTGGACGAATTGAAAGATGAAATCAGGGTACTATTTCCAGATGTAATACTAGGAATTGCTGAAGAATATCCGACTTATGACAACCTGCAAACTACTTTTATCCCTCTGGATTGATAGCTTACTTTAGTTACGGATCAATGCACCTCACGCCAACAAATCCCCAATTGAAACATATAGGCGCCTGAACCATTTCTTGGCTTGATCAAATCATAAAAACTGTTATCATAAGCAACCTTAATAAGAGTATCCAACATAAGACAACTTACTCGTTTATCTCAAAATCAGAGAAACCAATTGCCTAACGATTTCGAATATTCAGAGGGAGATCCTTTTTTTAAAATCCCAACAATATATTTATATGCAAATACACTACCAATTTGTAATTGTTTTTTTTTGAAATATTTTTTTTCATAAGGAGAATGAATTTATGAAACCAAAAAAAACTTTAACACCATGGTTTTTCCTTGTTTTTCTTATATTCCTCTCTATACCAAATTTTAAACCATATCCATGTTCTGCTACACTTATATGGTCAGATAATTTTGATAGGGGGAATTATGATGGCTGGATTGTGTCAAATGGAACTTTTTCTGCTGATGACAAATGTTTGCGAACTATTGAAGAAAAAGTTTGGCACTTAGCATATCATCCTAGTTCTGTTATTTACGGAACATGGAGTATTGATGTGTATGTTAACACCACCGATAGGCTGTTTGGTGACCATTTGATCATCTTTCTTCTGGCTGATAATTTAGAAATTGGAGAGTCAGTTGCGGACTGTGAAACTTATGGTTACGACATCATGATATATATTGATCCCCCCTCTTATAGATTGTGGAGACGGGAAGGTGAAAAAATGACTAATGTCGATGAATGGATTCCTCCTGGTGTTTCTGGTTGGCAACATATTGACGTGACACGTGATACAAACGGACAATTCTGCATTTTTGTCGATGGAATATTATATTCAGATCCAATCGATACAACTATCACATCATCAAATTACTTTGGCTTTGTGGCCCAAGGTGGCCATGCTTTGGATAATATTACTGTAAATGATGAAATTATTGTTTTTCCAAAACCCTGTAATCTCGAATTCAAAAAAGATTCGGTTTTAGTCTCTTGTGAACAAGGTAGTAGTAATTTAATTCCCTTTTGGGTGTATAATCATGGTGAAGCTGCTGGATGTGCAACCCTTACCATTGGGGAAACACCTACTGGTATTACCGTGTCTCTTGAGCCAGAGAATATTATTGACCTAAAGGGTAAAAAAAGAGGATATTCCGAGAAGGTAAATGCAACCATAGAAGTATCAACATCTGTATCTCCTGGTGATTATAATGTCACCTTAGAGTTACATAATGACTCCTCTGTTCTAGACACAATGGAATTAGCAATCACTGTCGAAGCGACGGAACAAACATCGACAACAACTACTCTTGCAACATCAAATACTGTTGAAACTACATCCACGATGCCCCCACAAGCGGGTACATTTCCAAGCTTCTTTCCACTTATTATATTTATGGGTACCTTTGTAGTGATCTTTCGGAAGCGGAAGAAGACGTGAATCCACATCATTCCCCTAATGTTTTTCCTTTGGAAGAATAATTTGAATCAGGCCGATTAAGCAATTACTTTTATTCTCGATATGACTTCATCAAAATATCCAAGTTTATTCAGTTTATTCGTCCAAACAATCAAAATGAAGAGACTCATTAGCTTGATCCTCTTTAATCGAAATAATAAGAATACTATTTCAAAATTCCAATCAATGCACCTCTCGCCAACGGATCCCCAATTGATCCGCATATTTCCGCGCACGATCCATTTCTTGACTTGATACCCGTCTATCAAGTGTATTATATCGTGGATTGCCATGGATTTTATGTTCTGGTCTCCATTGGGCCATAATATTAACAAAAGCTCGTTCTACATTTCCAGCACACCAATCTAGAATAGGTAATGTATCTGCCTCTACTCGCCCTGGCATTATAAGATGACGAATTATCATCTCATGAAAACCATTGTTGTATGCTTTTTTGATATTTCTTGTTGCAACTTCCTTGTAGCTCTTCGCTTTGGTCATCTCATAGGCAAATCCATTTTCAAAGAATTTCAGGTCAGGTAACCAGAAATCCATCACATCAAGCAAGAGTTCCATCCCCTCTAAGGAAACAAACATATTTGAATTCCATAATTGAATAATATTTACTTGAAAATGAGTTAAAGCTTCAAGAATCGTATGAATATTAGGTGTTGGATCCCCACCAACCCAGTTGATATTCTTGGCTCCCTCTTTAGCAAGTTTTTCCATAATTTTGCTTAATGAAACAGGGGTCACAAAATATCCCTCGTTCAAGTTATCAATGTTTCCCCACTTTTGAGAAATGGACCAATTCTGACAGAAGGCGCAACGAAATGTGCATCCAATAAAAAAAATTGTACCAGAGGGAATTAATGGGGGTTCTTCACCAACATGAAGAAAAGCAGATGTTACAATACTTTTATCTGCAAGACGACAAAAGCCTAATTCCTTTTTAGTTCGGTCAACGTGGCATCGACGTTCACAAAAATGACAGTTCTGGATGATTTCCTTCGCAATCCTGACCTTTAGGTCTAAAAATGAAATTTCTGGATTGTCTAATTCCTGAATAGTACTTTGTCCTTTTTCGATCTTCGATTCAATCTTGTTGAATCTTTCTCGAGTTTGTTTATGATGTTCCCACATCTCTGAAAGAGAAAGATCCATTAGATCAGAGAGATTTACAGGAGTTTTTTTAACAATCAAGTATCTTGCAGATTTCTTTCCCTGGAATACTCCTAAATAATGCTGGAACCGACGAACTACTACAGGATTCTCCCATATTGCATCTGTATTAACACGAAGAAACCTAAACATTACATTTCACTTGGTTTCTATTTGGAGGTCTATATTATTTTTTCGACCACCAAGTATTTTTACCACCTAATTGATGGATCCTTCTAACTGAATGGTTCCCGATAATAGATGATATTACTTGATTTTTAATCAATTCCTCTAAAAGTATTAACTATCATTAACTTATGGAAAGAAATTTCAATCCTTATGTTAGAGAAAAGGTGAGCTAACAGATATATTTCGAGAAGAGAAACAATCTTCAACACTTAAGTAATTACCTTTTAATAGAAGTTAGTGACATAAGTGTTAGTATTGAGGTGAATGCACTGGCATCATGTCCAGAATGTGGTGGCATATCGAAATGGAACCCGCCATTCTATGTGTGCAGTGTTTGCGGACTAGCTCTCCGTCGTCAGGAATATGAACGCATGGTACAACAACAAAAAGACGCGTTATTGGAAGCACAATACGAGGAAGGCCTTGGAGAGCAGGATAAAAAACGGAAAAGAAATAGAGAATATTTGGATTGGTATTTAGGTTCTAAAAAGTAAAATATGCCCAAAAATATACGTTAATTTAGATTAAGCCCATACCATGGTTCTTAATTTTGATTTTTCTTACGTAATCGTTTTATTTTTGGATCAATTCGTCTCAAAGTAACTCAATTCTCTTTAAAGAATTTTAATGGTTTTTATTATTGCAAACAATAGCAATCTTATGAAAAATGGGATTTTTAAGAGAAAAAGAGAATTCTTAAAAAAGCAATAATTTTTCAATTTTGCTTGTAAATACCAATCCTTCTGGCATTAGGATTGTTTAATTCAGTGTTGGTGTACTAAGACTTTATTTAAAGGTTTTATTGGATCCGTGGCTTAGCCTGGATAGAGTTTATGAGAAAATATATCTCCTTGAAAGAGCGGCGGCCTTCTAAGTCGCAGGTCGGGGGTTCAAATCCCCTCGGATCCGCCATACTCGCCTAATCATAAGTGGACTCGTGGCTTAGCTTGGATAGAGCATCTGCCTCCTATTCTAATCTTAATTTGATTTTGAAGAGCCAGCAGAGGGTCGGGGGTTCAAATCCCCCCGAGTCCGCTAATAACGCATTTGTGGGCCCTTAGCTTAGCCTGGATAGAGCTCTTAGAGTGAGTTCCTAGATCGAGCGCTTGCCTCCGGAGCAAGATGTCGGTTTTCCGATTTTCCTCCTTAGAGGTCGTGAGTTCAAATCTCACAGGGCCCGTATTAATTCATATAGTATTTTTTAAGAGAATCTGGGAGTTAGCTTTTCGTAGACTGAGTAATATCAATATAAAAAGGAAAAAATCTTAATTGGTACCTTTTTTGAACAAGAAAGAAAGCTTCCTGATCAAAAAAAGAGTATATCAACTTGGTGATCCAACAGTTTTTGTTGGGGAAGGAACTCTTTTAGGTTGAGAAGTAGTAATAGCAGAAACGTGCTTCTTTTTGTCCCAACCAATTAACGCGATGGCTAAAACCTCGTCGATAGTTTTAACTGGAGTCACTTGAACTGATTCTCGAATTTTTTCGTCCAGTACAACGTCATCAAAGTTTGCAGCAGGTATTATTATCTGGTTAATTCCAACCGAAGCGGCTCCTTCAATTTTTGCAGATGTTCCCCCTACTGGAAGTACCTCACCACGAACTGAAAGGGAACCTGTCATTGCCAGATCTTGCCGAACTGGAAGATTTAGTAGATCACTCATAATCGCAGTTGCAATAGTGACGCTTGCGCTATCACCATCAATCCCATGAACTCCTAAGAATTGGATATGAACATCCATCTTTGAAATATCTTTTCCTGTATATTTTTTGATGAGAGCAGAGACATTTTGAACTGATTCTCTTGCTATTACACGAAGACTCCCTGTAGCTATTGTTTTTCCACCTACTCCTTGAGCAGGAACAACCTGTGCTTCGATTGGTGTTATATGGCCTCCACGAGCTCCCCCTGTTTGGTCAGCGATTACTGCAAGACCGTTAACACGACCAACTAAACCACCTGTAGTTTGAATAACCTGATATTCTTTTTTATGTTCGATTTGACGGTCAGCTATCTGATTCTCAAGAGAGCGAGCAAGGCCTCTGGCGCTTAAAACATGACGAACCTCTGTAAATGGAACCCCTTCTTCGCGTGCAATATCGCCAGCCGCTCTTATCAATCCACCAAGATCTCTTAATCGGAGTGATAACCTGTTTTTACGATCTGCGCGTTTTTTAGCCTCTAAAATTATGGCTAATACCGCACTTCGTGTGAAGTGAGGTATTTTTCCATCTTTAGCAACTTCTTGTCCTGTAAACCGTACTAATTTACGTCGATTTTCCATTGTATCAGGCATTGAATGGTTAACAGCGATTTCATAACCATACCCACGGATACGTGACCTTAAAGCTGGATGCATTCTCTTAACAGTATCAATATTTCCAGATGCTACTAAAACAAAATCACAAGGAACGGATTCAGTCCGAACCATAGCTCCACTTGAAAGCTCAGATTGTCCTGTGATGGCTAAGTGTCTTTCTTGCATTGCCGTTAAAAGTTGTTGTTGGGTCTTTTGGTTAAGTGTGGCTACTTCATCTATGTAAAGAACACCCTTGTGTGACTTGTGAATTAAACCAGCCTCAACACGATCGTGTGCAGGAGTACCTAAACCGCCTGATTGGAAAGGATCATGTCGAACGTCTCCTAACAGAGCTCCTGCATGAGCTCCTGTGGCATCACTAAATGGTGCACTTACGCTTTCTGAATTATCCACTAAAAGTTTTGGTACTAGATTTTCCCTTCTACTTCTAAATTGACCAATGACAAAAAAAGCTACTAATGCAACAAAAATACCCATAAGTATTGCATTAATATCACCCCCACTCATAAGAATGGCTAGAATTATTATTATTGCTGGGATTCCTAGTAATAACATACTTCGTTGTTGATCCGCTTTTCGAGCCAACTGCTTATAATGATCAACAATTTTTCGTCCTTCCATTGCTGGAACTGTCATTATACGGGGAGTATGGGAATCATTTTGATTTGGGAGACATAAAATATCTTCTAATTCCTCTCGTGGTAGGAGTTCAGCCAAGGCTTGCCCTAGCATAGATTTTCCTGTACCTGGATCCCCTATTAAAAGAACATTTCGTCGTTGGATCGCAGCTTTTTTGATTATCTCTACTGGTTGATCTTGTCCAATTACTTGGTCAACCAATCTTGAGGGAATCGGAATTTCTTGAGTTGTTTCGAAATCCATATCCACGTCAATTAATTCATTCTTATTTTTTTCCATTTGTACATTCCGGCATTTCTTGACGATGAGCTGAACGGTAGTAGATGATTAGGCCAACTCATAGACATTTATTACCTTTATTCCTTGTTGTTCGAAAAAAGTAACAAACGTCACTCACTTTCGATCTAAGTTCTATGTAACTTGGGTTTATTCAGACTTTTAAATGACTATGTTTCATGTATAAATCCTCTTATTTAAGCTAGCCCATCGATTGAATTACCTTCATTGAGGTTTCTAATCTTATCATCCCTTCAAACATATCAATTTCACTTTATTATGGGAGGGAAAAGACTAAAATTTTCCGTGTAAGAGACCTATGGACATAATGAAGAAATTTCACATAGGAAGCATCTAAGATTTGAGCAAGATTGTCCTCAATTTTTAAGTAAGAGGGTACAGCGATAACAACCCGTGCGTTTGAAGTTAAAATGTAACGAATTGCCCGAAAAAAGTCCAACAACAAATCTTGAAGATCGAAACCACGTGTTGAAGAAGCAGTGCCATAAGGAGGATCTGTAACGATAGCAGAAATGGAATTCATTCTAAAAGGTAGTTGAATAGCATCTCCGAATATTAAATCTGCTAAATCCTTGGTAATCCTATCAACTTTAAGGTTCTGGTAAGCTCCCCATAAGATTTTAGGGTTTATTTCAATACCAACACTGCGAATTTCAAGTCTTGATGCCTCAATCAGAGCTCCACCTGTTCCGCAAAAAGGATCTAACATCCACTCATTAGGTTTAATAGCTGCTAAATTTACCATTGTACGTTGTAATAGAGGATTCATTGAACTTGGATGGAAAAAAGGACGCTTATGAGCTGCTCTTTGTTGAACATCTTTTCTAAGAGAATAAGAAATCAGTTTACCAAACCAAAGGCCATGTTTACTTAAGATAGCGATGAATTTTTCTTGAGGATCATCAAGATTTACCTGTTTAGTGGGATTTTGTTTGATGATCTGAGCGCCTAAATATCTAGAGAGTTTGAGGGACATCGCTCGCGGTTTATATCTCTCAAGAGGTTCTCCAATCCTCTTTGTAATAACAGAAAAAGATTTGCTTGGTGTTAAATCCTGAACTACAGTGATTTTATGGTTAGAGATTAACTCATTAAACGATTCAGGAGGGGTTTGTTTGAATTCAACTTGAAAAAAATGAGAACAACAAAAATGAACCAGTGTGAGTCGTTCCATAAGATAGGATAGAACTTCTGAAGTATTTTTTACACCGTTTTTAGGTAGGATATGTAAGTTCATCACTCTATTATCGGAGCTAACTTTCAAATTTAATGGAATATCCAAGGTTGAGATAATACTTTTAAACTCAAAAACGGCCAGTTCAGGATTCTCTCCCGAAAGAAGGAAGAAAAATTTGTCTTCTTTGTCAGGATCTTTCATTGTTAGGCCATAGCTCAAGAGTAATGAGGTAATGATTCTTTTAATGTTGTGGTTTTTCGCATGATAATTTTTATGTCTGCTAGAGATATTTGTGAATTTTCTTGTAGAATCGCATTGTGAATCGCGTTCTTTATGATTTTCTCTTTCAAGTCTCTTGCTGACCATTTCTGAGTTTCCTGAACAATAAAATTCCATTGAACTGCATTAAATTGAATAGGAGATGTGGAGGCATACTTTTCAAGGATTTTTTTACGTTCTTCAGCGTTTGGTAACTTAAACTCAATTAACTCCTCGAAGCGACTTAAAATAGCAGAATCAAGAATTTTAGGTTGATTTGTGGAGCCAATCGTTACAACCCCCTGATTTTTTTCAACACCGTCCATCTCACCTAATAAAGCATTGACAAGCTCAATAACATCTCCTCTAATGCTTTGGTAACTCCGTTTGAGAGCGATAGAATCGAGTTCGTCAATAAATACTATTGCTGGGGCCTTTTTTCTAGCCTCAACATATAAATTCTTGATTTTTCGAGCACCATCGCCTGCATAAACTCCTAAGAGGTCACTAGCTTTAATTAAAAACATCGTATAGCTTGTAGTTTGAGATAAAGCTCTTGCCATCATTGTTTTTCCATTCCCAGGAGGTCCCCAGAAAAGAATATTACGAGGAGCCCAGACGGACTGAACTAAATCTGGATTTTTTAAGAATTTTGCAATAACTTGACATTTTTCTTTTGCTTGTTCTTGACCAATAATATCTGAAAGCTGTACTAGTTCTTGTGACTGTGTAATGGGAGGATCAGGTGTTTCTTCTGAAAAAAGGACAATTTCGGTATTTTTAGATATTTGTGACTCATTAGGCTTTACAATAATGGCACGGAAAGCATAATCAGGGAATAATAAAGAGTCAAATAAAAAATCCCCCTCTTTAACGATCAATCCAGTCCACTGACTACGAGCATAGTGTTGAAACAAAGTTGGATCATCAGTGGTTAAAAATGGTGAGATATCTTCGCTCTTGGCGCGTAAAGGATAACCTACAGGTAATAATGTCAAAGATTTCATTTTTTGAGCGCTTTTAAGTGATTTATCCCTTTTTGGCAATATTTTGGATTGATATTCCAATGGATTTGATCATCTCCAATTTTTTATGGTTTATTCGTTGCGACAATGATTCCTTTCAAATCCTTTTTCAAACTAGAAAGTCCACATTATTCACTCTTAGTGGTGGAACAACTTTTTATTTCTAGATTTTATGGTGTTTTCTGCCCAAAAATAACCTATAAATGAACAACTAGATTATGAAAAGGGTTTTCTCATCCAATAATGCCTGAATATCATCATTTTAGAGATTTAATGATATAAAGGTCTAACAACAGGCAAAAAATGGGTTCGTGGTCTAGTTTGGTAGGATCTGCGCCTGGGGCGCGCAAGATCGGGGGTTCAAATCCCTCCGAACCCATTTTAGTTTTTTTACTTGTATGATAGAGTGAATAATCATTAGCAGTCTTCCCTCTATGAATAAAATTAATCATTATTTCTATGATTTTAATAGAAAACAAGATCTCTCATCCCATATTATGAGAATGACATCATCTCCTTTATCTTTTTTGTCGGATAAATTATTGAGCTATAGAAGGAAGGACCATTATATGGAATCGATTTTAAAAGATGCTTTAAACGGATCAGGATCATTTAAGAACTTAGGCGAGCCGAAAAATGAACCTGTATCTCTTTACTCTGCTCCTCCAAAAGTAGAAAATGAAATAGCTGATATACTCACAGAAAGGTTACCTCGAGTTCAAGTTGTTGGAGTAGGTGGAGCAGGTAACAACGCTGTGTACCGTTTAATGAATGCAGGTGTAGATGCTGAATGTGTTGCAGTAAACACTGATGCTCAGCATTTATTATCAACTCGTGCTCATAAAAAGCTATTAATAGGTAAAGACACTTCCCGTGGATTTGGAGCGGGAAATAATCCAGAAATTGGGGAGACTGCTGCTCGTGAATCACTGGATGATATTAAAGCCACGATAAATCATGCAAATATGGTTTTTGTCACTTGTGGTCTAGGAGGTGGGACAGGAACAGGCGCAGCACATGTTATTGCGAAACAAGCAAAAGAAAAGGGAGCTCTTACCGTATCTATTTGTACATTACCTTTTCAAATGGAAGGCGTCAAAAGATATGAAAATGCTAGGACGGGATTAAAGAAATTATATGAAGCATCAGATACTGTCATCGTTGTTCCTAACGAGAAACTTCTCCAAATATCTGATGATATAACCATGATGGCTGCATTTAGAATTGCAGATGAAGTACTGCTTCGAGCAGTTAAAGCTATTACAGAGTTAATCACCAAACCCCAATTAATTAATCTTGATTTTGCTGATGTTCGAAAAATTTTGACTGAAGGAGGGATGGCGATGATAGGTCTTGGAGAATCTGACCATCAACAGATGAAAGTTGATGAGGCAGTTTTTGAATCTCTTAAAAATCCATTATTAGATGACTTAGATATTAGCAGTGCGAAAAAAGGATTAATTTGTGTTTCAGGAGGAGAGGGTCTGGCTTTGAAAGATGCCGAAGAGGCAGTAATGAAAATTGCATCAGAAATTGACAATTCGGCAGAAATAATCTGGGGTGCAACCATAAACCCCGATTTGGGAAGTAAAATACGTGTTATTGTCGTTTTAAGTGATGTTCACTCTCCTTTAACAGAGAGCGATGGATTATATTATTCTAAAAGTGATTTAGAGTCGTTATTATCTGATCTCGATTCTCCTTTCTCCGTGATCTCGCCTCAAAAAAGGGAAGAAGCGAAAAGAGGATTTCCTTCAGCACGATTTACAATTGAAGATGAAAATAACCTTCCAGTTGAACCAAAAAAGAGTAGAAAGAAGTTCTTAGGTCTTTTCTAATACTTTTTAGCTCTCTTCTTTCCTTCATTCTCTTTTCTACATTCAATCAAAACGATTCATTTCGGTTCTAAACCGACTCTTTTAGCCAGTACATCCATTCCTGTTCCAGTTTTAGTACTTGTTGGAATTGTTTCTAGTAGAGGGTATAGGTCATTAGCTTGAGAAATGATTGAATCAACATCAAGTTCCATTGCAGGAGCAAGATCAATCTTATTTAATACAGCCAATTGACTTATTTTAAAGGTTATAGGATGTTTCTGAAAAACATATGGCCCTTCTGTTATACTTGTTACAGCAATTTTTTTATCTGCTCCCACATCTGTTGCAGAAGGACAGATTAAGTTCCCAACATTTTCTACAAAAATAAAATCATAATTCGTCAAGTCAATCTCTTCAAAGGCGCTCTCAATTTGGAAAGCTAAGAGGTGACATCCCCTTCCTGTATTGATCTGAAGACATGTGCTTCCATGTCGACCAATACGTTGAGCATCAATATCTGTTGCTAAATCACCATTTATTACCAATATTTTATGAGAAGAACGGTATTTTTGAGCAAAAAACTCAAGGATTGAGGTTTTTCCTGATCCAACACTCCCCATAATGTCAACCATCGGAATATTGTACTCTCGTCGTTTTTCCCGTATTCTATCAGCTATTAGGTCATTTGCTTCTTGAATCTTTTGGTCAATCGTGATTTTTCGAACATCTGGCATAATATGTACCTCATATAAGCCATCACAAAAATTTTTTTTAATCTCTTCCAAGGACCCTTTCCTGAATAAAAATGCATGAATTCTCTCTCGCGCAATCAGTACTTGAGACTACAATGAGCATTGCACAAGAAAGGAGTGTAGAGAGAATAAGAAAGGTTATTTTAAAATTTGGAATATTTGCCTTAGTACAAGAAGATCAATTCCGTTTTTGTTTTGATTTAATTAAAGCTGATTCTGATTTGACAGCTAAATCTGAACTAGAAATAATTTGGACGCCTGGAGAACTAGAGTGCGAAAGTTGTACTTTTGAAGGTAAAATTGAAGACTTCTCTCAAGAACACAATGAACTCGCTCCATTTTTTCAATGTCCAAACTGCAAAAGTTATTCCACGAGGATTATTTCTGGAACCGAGACAATAATTGATTCTATAATTGTTTAACTTTGTGTTTAGTGCATATCGCTAGAAGAAAGGGAACGTTCGTCTTTAGAATATTTATTTGACTAAACAGTCAATTCTATTGTTCTTTGGATTTAAAACACAATGAAAACTCGATTGTTTCTGGAGGGGAGTAATATGGATCTCGTTATCTTGCCATTTGACCTGAAGGATTTGACCAATAAAACCATTTTCTTGGATTGTTGGCTCTCCCTGCATAACAACAGCAGAATTATCTTTTCCATCAACAAAAATGACATTATTACGTCGTTGAAGGTCAACAACTACTCCATCTAGGGGATGGATTTCTTCTCGAATCTCAAAACCAGTTGGTATCCACTTGACTCTTGTCCGAATTCCCATACCAATAACTTGTTGGAAGGCTACAACACGAATCCCTGAAATTATAAAGCCAACTTTAGCTGTTGTTTCATCTTGGCCGAAATCTTTTAAACCAGATATTTGAAAACCAGGAGCTTTACTAGTGTCATCAGTGATTCTCACACATAATATTTGTTGGACAATAATTCTCTTTGGTGACACAAGGTTTTCCTCATTAAGACCAATTATTTATCAATATTTTGAAAAATATGCTTTGTAAGTACCATAGGAATATATGATGCTGCCCTGAAAAGATAATAGCATCAGTGCAGGGTGAGTAACCTGTTATACTTTAAATCAGCTTTTAAGATTCACTCTTATGGGATGATTTCAGGATGAAATAAAAATCTCATCTTCCGAATAATACATTTTCAAGTTGTTAATAATGAATAGTATGATAATAAAAAAGATCTCCTTTTAATCAATATTTCATCATTCGATATAGGACGATAGACAAGTTGATACTAAGTCAGGAAGAAATAACGTGGTAGAACTGAAGTTTATATCCAACTCACTAGCAAAAAAACACTCTTGCGGGATGTTTCATCCAGAATCAGCACATCGGATAGAGGTTATGGAAGAATGGATCCTCTCACCCTCTAGTGAGAATATTAGCTATGAGATCTTAGATGAATCGGCATCTAAGGAGGACATTCTTGTTACTCACACAACTGACCATTATGAACTAATTGAGAGATCTCAGAACCAAATGGGACATTTTTATTTCGATGCAGATACTGCAGCTAATAATTATACCTTTGAAGCAGCTCGCCAAGCAGTTGCAGTTGGCAAGAAAGCAGTTTGGGAGAGTGATAGAAATATGTCGATCTTTGCTTTAGTTAGACCCCCTGGTCATCATGCCACGCGAACATCTCCAGGTGGATTCTGTATCTTTAATAACATCGCGATAGCTTCAGAATTAGCACTCCAACAAAAAAAGTATCAACGAATTGCGATAATAGATTTTGACCAGCATTTTGGAAATGGTACAGCTTATATCCTTGAAGAAACCCCAGAAATCCTCTATATCAGCACTCATGCTGCTCCTGGGCTTGGTTATCCAGGATGTGGCTTCACAGAAGAGGTGGGTCGGGGAGACGGCAGGGGTTACAATATCCCAATACCTCTGGATTATAGATCGAATGAAGCCGATCTTAAGATTGTTTTTGAACAGTTAATCTATCCAATTATTTTCCAATTTAAACCGGATTTCCTCGCAATATCAGCTGGGTTTGATGGTTATGAAAGAGATCCAATTGGAGTATTAGGTGTAACATCTGAAGGATTTTCAACAATCGGAATGTTAATTCATCATATTGCATCAGAACTCAAAATTCCTTTTGCTAATTTCCTTGAGGGAGGGTATAACATTCAAATGCTCCCAGAATTGCTTTCATCTTACATCTCTCCCCTCATTCATCCCGATCAAGATTATAACAACCCATCTGAATACTTGGAACCTAACAATCAAACGATTCTTACTATAGAACGATCAAAAAAGATCCTTAACGACTTTTGGGAGTTATAATTTTTTTGGGGAGTAATTAAAGAGTAATATCAGTCCCAATGTAAGGCATATCTTAAAAGACCAATGATCCCTCCAAAAGTTTTGATTTGGTTGGCATTTTCGCTATGCGATGAAATTATAACGATTTTTCCACGAGTTTTCTCAACCTCACGAAGCAAGTGTTGGACTTCATCTGGATTGATCCCAGAACCCCCTTTTAGTAGAGAATCCAGTAAAATTAATGTCTCTATTGCTCCAGTACTTACAATTTTTTTAATTTCGACAAATCCATAAGTTACATTAGTGCTTCCTTGATTAAGTCTTTTAAAAAATTCATCAAATAAACTATTTTCTTCGAAAATTTGGAAATCTGCTGCAAGTTTATCCACTGCTTCCATCTGTAGGAGTTCAGATAAACCAACTCTATTCCCACCACTTAAAGATCCAGCTACAATGATAGTAATACCTTCTTTCGTAAATTTGTTTTTCAAAAAAGTTGTTAATTGCTCCTTAATAAAACCAGGGCCACCTATTACAAATTTTTTTGTTTCAGATAAAACTTGTCTACTGATGATCATCGCAATTCGGTCAAAAAATGATTGGGTTTGCTTTGAACGAACTTTTTCTTTCGATAATTTCCGAGAAATATGAGATTTTTCATGAGCTAACACGTTGAGGTTGAAATTATCAAGAATTCCAATACAAATTTCAGCTTTATCAGCTGCGATTAGACATATTTTTGGTTTCTTACTTGCTTCTTCAGCTTTTTTCAGCAGTTCAAGAAAATATTTCGACCATTCTGCCTTGATTATGGTTATTACGCTTGTTAATTCTAGATTTAGTGTATGATAAGAGCCTATAGACACGTATTGTTCAGGGCCTTGGAATATTTTGCCTTTAACTCGTAACCGATTACTTACAGAGCTGTCTTGAAACGCGTAATCTTCTGCTTCAATCCCAATAACCATGGTGATCCGTTGACTATCATCACCAGACCTCCCCTCACTTCCAGATCGTCTAACCCTTCGATTAGTCTTAGTGATGACGCGATCACCAATACTTATAACATTTGAAAGAATATAAAGATCTGTGGCGCTTTCAGGTCTTAAAACTACCCGATTGTTCTTCATGTCTTTCTTTAAAACACGCATTAACACTCACTTGTCGGCTCTTAGAATATATACGGGTGAAAAAGCGTTAAAATAACTTCAAGTTTGAAGTTATTTCTTCAACTTCTTTTTGAGCATGGGGACCAATTCCTAATGCTGTTGTTGTCCCTGGAGGGAGTTGAGTTCTGCCAGCATCATCGATTTTTACCAGAATGACTCCGGTAGACTTCAATCTATTTTCAAGTGCAAGTAATTTTTCTTCAGAATCTACAGCTAACACAACTTTCTTCTGTCCTGTGCTCCACCACTGTAAAAATTGATTTGGTTTCTCTCGTTTAGATCTAATGGCGGCAGCGACTGCTGCATGTGAAGCTTGGGCTGCAGCCTTGCCCTTAGACATATTCAAATCCTTTCGTAGAATAATTACTTGCTTTAATTCAAGCAATGGAAACCACATTTGCCTATCTTTGAATATTGATGGATAAATCAGTGAGGTACATGAACATCATTAACGAATTCAATTGGTGTCCGATCATGAATTCGTCTCAGTTTAGGTCAGTTTCATCATTTTGTCTTAAAATTTCCCAGTGAAATTTAAGTTAATAAACCTAGTAATGATTTTCTGTGATATCGATGTTAGAATTATGGAATTATAATCTTTACTTGAGGGATTACACTTCAATTGATTTAACTTTCTTTTCGTGACTTGACAAGAGGGTTTGGTTGTTGGAGGCAAAAATAGCAAAAATAGTCACAAACTCTCTCAAATACATAAAAAGTGGAAATTTGATTGAAAAAATGATTATTACATTACTAATTCTTGGCCTTTCGTGATCTTGATCCGACAGGGGGCAGGAAATTTAGCTTTTCCACGTCTTAATGCATCCTTAGCTAAAGCTAAATACTCAGGGTGAGTACGTACGAATAGAATCCGATCTCCCTCAAAAACTCTAGCTGCAACACTGATAATTTTGCCAAAAGCTTTTCGCATGCCATCTTGTAAACGATCTGCTCCAGCACCAGTCATCATTTTATTTTCACGGATTCTATGGTGGGGATAAACGCAAACACGATAATGATAGTTATCTCGTCCAATTTTCCGTGTCAAAAAACGATTCACATGTATACGAGCAGCTTCAAGAGCATTATGCGAAATTTGACACCTTTCATCAGTGATCAAAGATACTTCGAGCGGGAATTCTTTTCCTGGTGATCCGAAATCAAAAGCACGAATTTTGGGTTCAGGGCCACCTTTAATGTATTTTTTACGGGTATATGGTGGTCTATCGACACGAGAATAGCAGTATGCAGGTCGTTTTCCCATGTAATTTCAACTCCATTATCCTTTCTCGGTCTTTCAACTGAATATAAAGAAGTATTCGATGAAAGAGTCTGAATTTAACTGATTCAAGCTCCATCCTAATCAGCATTATAAACTTATGCAGCTGATTCTTGCACAAACCTAAGATAAGTAAATAAGATCACAATACAACCAAATTAAAAATAAGAATTTCTAAAGGTTATTAAACTTTAGGAACCGAATTCAAAAAAAGATTTTCAGATATATAATTTTTTAGAGGTATTTCAGATGGTAGAGATCCCAGTTTCATCTGTTGATCGAATTATTCGAAGAGGAGGAGAGGGGAGGGTTTCAAAATCAGCAATAAGAGCTCTACAAAAGGAATTGGAAGAGTACGGTGTTTCAATAGCCAAATTGGCCTGGGAATTCGCTAAATATGCTGGAAAAAAAACGTTGGAAAAAAAAGATATCGAATTAGCCCTAAAAAAGGTTAAGGTTGAGAAATAAAAATTTCTGCTTATTTTTTCCTTGTACCCATAATTTAAAATTCTCGGAATTCTTGTGTTACTATAGCAAGCAAAATGAATAAATCCTTGTCCTGCAGGTTTATTCACAAAAAAATTCATATTTAAAAGAGCCTCTATGGACTTGTAGTAGAAGGAATAGAATCAAATTTCATTCCAAAAAAAATCACCACTTAAAGGTGATGTTGATCCATGAGGCAATTTCAATCAACTTGACACTGATTAAAAATCATTAAAACACAAATTAAAGACAATTGCGCAAGTGGAACCGCATATCACCATTATTATTATTATACTTATACATTTAATTCACTTAAGAAATAGTAGTACACCATGAAAGAAAATTTACCAATCATAATGATATATGCAGTTTCACCTAGCGACTATTGGAGGTGAAACAACCATGGTAAACGAAGAGGATATCGATACTTCAACTGTAAAGTATCTTATCCATGAAAAATTTAGTATTAACGGTGTGGCAGAGCGCTCAGATATTATTGGAGCATTGTTCGGTCAAACCGAGGGATTAATTGGTGAGGGATTAGATTTACGAGAACTGCAAAAAACATCAAGAATAGGAAGAATTGCTGTAAAATTACAATACCAAAAAAAACAACGGAAAACTACAGGAACCATTATCGTCCCATCATCACTCGATCGAGTCGAAACAGCTTTGCTTGCGGCTGCTTTGGAAACTGTAGATCGTGTTGGACCTTGTGTTGGAAAGATCTCTTTATTAAAAGTAGAAGATGTTCGTGAAAGTAAACGTAGGCAGATTATTACTCGTGCATCTCAGATTCTAAAAACTTGGGATCATGAAGTAGCTCCTGATTCCATCTCTGTTTTAGATGAAGTTCTAAAAGAGGCTCGTATTAGTATTATTCAAAAATATGGGAAAGAGGATTTACCAGCTGGTCCAGGTATTCAAGATAGTGACAATTTAATTATCGTTGAAGGACGAGCTGATGTTGTCAATCTTTTAAAACATGGTTTTCGAAATGTGATTGCTGTACAAGGAACTAATGTGCCTCCTGATGTTATTGAACTCTCTCGAAAAAAAGTAACCACCGCCTTTTTAGATGGTGACCATGGTGGTGATCTTATTCTCCGAGAGCTCATTCATCTTACTGACTTAGATTATGTTGCCAGGGCTCCCCCGAATCGAGAAGTTGAAGAACTATCTAGCAAAGAGCTTCTAAAATCCTTACGTACTAAAATCCCAATTGAACAAATTATGAAAGAAATGAATATCTCCCCAGAAGACATTGAATCAGATGAATCTTCAAACAAGTCTCGGTCAGAAACAGAACCAAAAGAAATCCCAATCATCGTTAGGTCTCAACCGAGTTCTTCCATGATGTCAAAAATTCCACGTAATTTTGCCCAATTTCTTGAAAATCTCTCAGAACAAGAAGCCATTTTACTTGGATCGAAATCTGAAATTTTAAAAGAACACATAGCTATCAGTGAACTTCGTGACATCATTCTCGAGACAGAAGATGTAACAGCAATAATTTTCAATGGGATAATCACCCAAAGACTTCTCGATGTTGCATCAGAAAGAGGAATAAAAACTATTGTTGGTGCTAAACAACACGATGTTACAAAGAAACCCTTAGATATAGATGTCTATACTTTTTCTGAATAAGTTTCAATTTTTTTTGTGCAGGATCGGCAGGACACCTGCACATCTTTTTAATTAGAATTAAAACTCCGATTATTATTCTATTTCTCTTTGTTATGAGTTCTCTCTGAATGATTAAAAATTCTAAATGAAAGGATCTGTAGCCCTAGACACTAACTCTCAGCTACATATTCAGCCATTAGGCCTTATTCAACCGAGTTCTCTTGTGAAGGGCTTTAACGATCCAGTAATCCTGTCGGTTAGAAGGGTTAACCCTAACGCTCATTGTTGGGTGACACACCCAGTCTCGTGCGAGAGCCCGTCTTCTAATCTTATCGGATTAAATAGCTCTGGATTTCTCTGCTTATTTGCACCAAGATTCATATACATCCTCTGGTCCTCGAAAAGCAGAATTTTTTCCTTCATGGCTGGTATAACAATGTTAATTTAATTCATAAATTTTTCCTTTCATAAAAGTCAGGAAGCCATGAACTTATTCATGGAGATTAAAATTTGAGACAATTTGAAAATGTTGGACTAGGTGGAACATTCGATCGCTTACATATGGGACACAAGCTTTTTCTCGATATTGCTGCACACTACGGACAAAATGTCCATGTTGGATTGATTAGTCCAAGTTACTTAGATAAAATCCACAAAAATTACAGCGAGATTATCCAAAGTTTCCAAGTCCGTCGGATTGCAGTTGAAACTTTCTTCTCGAAAAGGAAAACGCAATGTCAAATAACTCGTATAGAAAATCCTGGAATGGATAGAAATTTAGCCAGTGATGCAAAGTTAGGTGCTCTAATTGTGTCCCAAGAAACCTGTTCTGGAGCAAATACCATTAATCGCTTACGTACCTCAAAAGGAAAGTCAAAGCTCACAATAATCATTGTACCCCGTGTAGTTCGTACTGATGGTTCATTGGAAAGTAGTACCAGATTAAGGAAGGAGGAACACGAAAAAAGTCGAAGCTGATTATTGAAGGAAGGAAACCTCGGAACTCAAGATCTTCATCATTTAAGACTTAAATAAAACTATTTTTGGGCCTTATCGGGAGGGCTAGAGCCATCATTGGATCCTTCCAACGATTAATTTAGCGATAGATAATTATAAGCTTATCGGTGGTTTGTTACATGGAAAACACCAATCTTTTCTTTAGACAAAAAATCCTTTAGCAAGTATTATACAAACAAAATTAAGCCCCATTCGAAAAATATGACCTTAAGCTGAGAAACGCACCATAAGCTTGAATCGACTGGATACAGAGTGCTTCATTTTAATCATAACCAAGTAAAACGGAAAAAAAAAGATGGATCCACTTATTTTTTTAATAATCGTTGGATTTAGCTGGATTTCTTTAAATGCTATTGCTCGAACTCACTGGTTTGAAGTTAAAAATCCCGAAATCGGTCTAGGGTATGCATTCTACCGTACAAAAAAGTTGAATAATTTAATTGATCGACTTGCTGGAAGAGGACAAATTATTTGGAAATTTTTCTGGGACATTGGAGTGATTTCTGGATTAGGAATTCTTATAGTCGCTTTGGCTTTCTTTACTATCAATATTCCTCTGTTTTTCCTACCAACTGGTGATGGAACAAGCTCTGCAATCGCTGTAACTCCTGTTATTCCAGGAATAACTATATCATTTCAAAGTCTCCCATATTTCTTAGTAGCTATAATGATTGGAGCCGTGGTTCATGAATTCGCCCATGGGATCGCAGCTCGTGTTGAGGGGGTTGATTTGAAAAGTACAGGGATCTTTATATTTCTAGTACTCTTCGGAGCTTTTGTTGAGCCTGATGAAAAAGTCTTCAATCAAAAATCTCGACGATCTAAAGTACGAATCATGGCAGCTGGTGCATTAGCAAATATGGCTGTTGCAGTCATTTTCATCTTGATCCTGATTCTACCTTTTGGATTTCCTCTATTAATTTCCCCTCTTTATCATACAGAGTCAAGTGGAGCTTTAATAATAGAAACAATTCCTGAAAATCCAGCAGCTCTAGCAGGTATTAAAGCAGGATTTGCCATTATTGCAATAAATTCATCCAATGGATTAAAATCAATTTCATCAGCGGCAGATTTTCAGCAATATGCTAATTCCTCGATTTTACCAAATCAGACTCTCACTTTCTACTTTGCGAAAGGAGGAAAGCCTATCCCGCTTGAAACTGTTCCCCGTGAAGATAATCCAAGCAAAGGATTTGTTGGAATTCGTACCTGGGAATACCTGAAATCTCGTTTTTTTACACCATCTCCCCTAGTAAATTTAATCCCTTACTGGACGCTTAATACTATCTTATATGTCTTCATGTTGAATCTCATGTTTGCTATGATAAATTTATTACCAATCCCATTCTTAGATGGAGATAAGTTATTAACTGCCTTTTTAGGACCTAAATTCAGCGAATACTTGCCATGGATTCGATACTTTTCATTAGGAGTAATGGGAATAAATATACTCCTTTCACTATATTTCATGGGTTGGCCAAAACTCTAGAATTCCGTAATTTATTATTATCAAGAATTAAATAAGCTGGTATATGATATTTAGCCATATTCTTAGATTTTAAATGCCAATACACAATGTATAATAAAGGAAAGGATTAATTAATCTATTTGAGCTGGGTTATTTTTATAGAAAAAAAATGACTGATTACTTAGGAATCGATTCAAATGGCAGCTGTCGATATTGTAGATAACTTGTTACATAACCTCATCTTTTGGAGTTTCCTTATTCTGATTCTAGGCGGCCTCCTGGCAGCATCGTGGCTATTGGTGCGCTTAGCAGGTGTAAGCTCGGATGATATGTCTAGTATTGTTGATAAATTATCTTTAGTTGGATTTCCAGTAGGAATTCTTGCATTATTTTCAATAGGAGCAGGATTGCTCTTATGGTCAACGATGGGGGATCCTGGGCCTGAATTTATTGATGAATACCCTGCGTTTGACCTAGTTACAATTGCGTGTTTAGGAATCCTTAGTCTAGTCTTAATTCTTCGGCCAATAAAAGATTTCAGAATCGGTGCTTTCATTTCCCTAGCAATTGGTCTTCTAGGAGCAGGACTATTAGTTCTACTGGGAGCTGAATCAATTCAATTACTTGCCATTGTATTTGTCGTAATTTTTATTGCACTCTATCTATCAATAAAGTTAATTGAAGACCTGTACCTTCTCATTGCAGAAGTCCTCTCATCCCCCATTATATCAATAGCTGTTGGAGTTCTCTGTATTATCCAGGGTATTCTGCTATTTTTTGGAGTGTCGATAGGGGGAATAATAACATTTTTGCTTGGAGGATAAGACATAATTTTTTCTAGTTTTGAATTTCTAAGCGTACAGGATTCTTTGATATCATCTCAGCGATCTGTTTAAGCTGATCCAAAGGATATCTCAGCATCTCTGGATCCCCGCGTAAGGTGATCTTTAACTCAATATCACCTTCAGGAGGAGCAAAAATCTGATCAATTTCGAGAATATCCAGTGGTGCAAAGAAATCTGCAAAAGTCTTTCTAGTATCAGACTTTCTTTCAACAATCTCAATCGGCTTTCTGATTTCGTCTTCGATGAAATGTTTAATTTCTTCATTTTCCAAGATATTATTACCATTTCGCGTTAATAACACAACAGAACCATTTACTTTCTGTGCACAATCCAAGATTACATTTTGAAGTTGTTTCGGAAATCGTTGTTCAGCTTTTGCGAAAGCAATTGAAACATCGACATCTAATTGTGTGATTTTCTTTTTTCGAAGTTTTTGTTTGCATTTTTTGCATAATACTCCAGTTTTTGCGCAAAAGTTACAAATAGGGGTTATAACCACGTATATAGCCTCGTCAATTCTTCCTTTTTTTTTCAGACTTTAAAGAAACTTCAATTATTTAAATAATTTCTCCTAAGACAAGTAGATTTGTATTATGGAGCTCATAGTACATTCTTCAATACTGCAGCCACAGTATGTAATCGATTCTCAGCCTCATCGAAAACGACTGAATGCTCACCATAAATTACATCATCTGTAACCTCTTCTTCATGACGAGGAAGACAATGTAGAAATATGTAATCCTTATCAGCATGCTGTACTAACTGGTTATTAACTTGGAAACCCTTAAACTTCTTTAATTTCTCTTGTTTTTCAGCCTCTTGACCCATAGAAATGAAAGTGTCCGTTACTACCACATTCGCATCTGTTGCTGCTACAATAGGATCATAAGTCAACCTAACCTGTTCTGATGATGATGCATTATTCTTACAATAATCAAACACGGTAGAGTCTGGTTCATATCCTTCCGGTGTTGCAATATGAATATTCATCCCCATTTTTATAGAAGAAATCATCAAAGAATGACATACATTATTTCCATCTCCAATCCATGCGATATTAACCCCCTTTAATTTCCCAAGATGTTCTTCGATCGTCATTACATCTGCTAGTCCTTGAAGAGGATGAAACAGATCTGAGAGCGCATTGATTACGGGAACTCCTGAATGTTTAGCTAACACTTCTACATCAGAATGATCAAAAACACGGGCAAGAATTCCAGATACCATGCGACCTAGAACTTTCGCTGTGTCAAATAGTGATTCATTAACCCCTAATTGAATGTCATCTTTTCCTAAAAACAGTGCATGCCCCCCTAACTCGACCATTGCTGTTTCTGTTGATACACGAGTCCTGGTAGATCGTTTTTGAAAAATCATTCCTAATGTTTTTCCTCTTAGTGGTTGATCCTTCACATGTTGAGCCCTATTTCCTTTGAATTTCAACGTCTCATCAAGTAAAAACCGAAATTCATCGGTAGTAAGATCTTTAAGTGTTAACAAGGACCGTCCTTTCATATTTATCGTCATATTCAATCACTTCAATAAATACCATTTATCTTGTCAAAAAGCTCCTCCATGAATGACTGGTATGAAAGTAATGATATCCTCACCTTTCACCTTTGTATTCATCCCGTTTAATACTGATATCTCTTGCTGATTAATGAAAACTAAGAGAGAACGTTTAGTTTCAAGTGACTCAGAAAAAAAACTCTTTAGTTCCTTGAATTGCGGATCCTGTATAATTTCTGAGACAATTTCTCGCAAGGATCTCTCTGAAGAAATCTGAAAGGGTAAGGATTGTTGTTTTAAATCATATTGTAGAGATCCTAAAAATTGGAGATGAACTATCATAGCAACATCAGTTTCTTGACTTGGAGGATGCGCCGACCGGGATTTTCAGGAATTCTCAATAGAGGATTGAATTTGAACCCGGGTCACCAGCTTGGGAGGCTGGAGTCCTGCCAAACTAGACTATCGGCGCTCAATATTACTATATTTGAACAGTTTTTGTGGTGAATTTAAATTGAATTCCATGTAACAGCGAAAAAAGACAGAAGAATCAGTTAACGAAACACATCTGTGTGACGATCCCTGATCAAAATTTTGGCAGAAGTATCAACTTGCGCATATTCTACCCCACGTACGATGATGACTGGTGTTCCCTCGTCTGCTTGTCCCATTACCAAACCTGCTGCTGCTGCCACTTCATCCGCTTTAGCAACAACAGTTGAAACTAGTTCGTATCCAAAAAGGTCTTTATGACCTCTTAAATCGTCAACAGGATTTATTCCCACAACTCCAATGGCAACATTGACTGTACCCACTCTGAGAGGACGACCAAAGGTATCAGAAATAATGATCGCTACATTTTTTCCTAAATCTTGGAGGATTCGCTCCTTTATTCGTCTTGCTGACAAATCAGGATCATCAGGGAGCCCAACTACAGTCTCACCAGGAGTATTAGATTTATCTACGCCACTATTAGCACAGATAAAACCATGTTTTGTAGCAGTTATTAAGACATGCTCATTCATCCGAATAATCTCGCTGCTCTCTTGAAGAATAACCTCTATCTTTCTAGGATCCTTTTCTTGGAGTTCACCGATTTGCAGAGCGAAAGCGCTCGGATTCACTTCATCGAGGTTGTATACTTTATCTTCCGCTTTAGAAACAATAGTATGAGCAATGACAATGATATCGCCATTTTCTAATGATATTTTTCGTAATTCGGCTACCAAAATATCTGCGAGGTCATCTCCAGGATTAATAAGAGGAAAATCTTGAAGAGGAAAAATTGTTACTGTCATGGGCTTTAAAATCCTAAAAAAAGCTTAAATGCCTCAGACCGCTCATCGTTCATCATTAATTGCCTTCTGTTCCCTAAGCTGTCATCATCGGCTGGACTGAAGATTAATTAAATCTCATGTTAATATAAATTTGTAGCTTACTAATTAAATACCAAACTCAGAGGGCCGAGTCTTAACCTGTTCTGTTAGATCTTGTAACAATCGTCTTACTTTTTCTGTTTGTGTTGTATTTCCCACTTTATGGTATTTCTCATGAGCTTTGGCGAGGAGGTCAATTACCTCCTTAACATTTTCTCGCGCACTAATTAATGCTCTTGCTCGTTGATATAATGCGTGAGCTTCATACCGTGTTGGATCTTCCCTTCCTTTCTTAAACTCGTCTACTGCTTTCTCTAAATAATATGCCTTATCAAAGTTCGAATCCATCGCTGCCGCTCTTTGAACAAACGAACGGGCTCGAGCTCGAGCTGCCTCCATTTCTAGTCCTGTGGTCTCATAGAGTGCAGCTGCTGACTCATAAAGCCGCGCGGATTCGATAAATTCCCCTTCTTTAGCTTTTACTTTAGCAAATTCTCCTTGAGTTTGAGCTTGGATAGTTCTGGCTTGTTTTGCTTCATCAGAAAATCCTTCTGTTGAGAACTTCACATTTGCTTTACCAAAACATCTGATTGCATCTAGAAGATTCATATCTAGCATATTAATGTAACCCTTGGCGCAAAATTGGTACGCTTCAGCTCTTTGACTTAATTTCTTCTGATCTCCACCAGTAAATAATTTCGTGGCCTTTTTAAAACTCTCTAGGGCCTCATTATATCGCTGGGTCTCATAAAAAACCATTCCTTGATCGAATTCTTCTTGCGCTTTCTTGGTTTTACTTCCTTTGAATAATGGTATGAAGGCCAACTCCATTATGGAAAAATGATCTGATTCTATATTTAATAAGCATCTAAGTTTTGTTAAATACCTTTTTATTTCAACCTTTCTATGATTGTTTTTTGTCAAAAATTCTTTCTAAAACCGAAGACCTGGAGGAATTTACTTTATTCTTTAGAACTCCTCTAAATCATATTTTTCAGTTATCTAAGTTTTGTTAAAGGCTGTATGTCTCTTGGATAGGCAATTTTGATGGGAAAACGCTTTAATTCAAACTGTTTCTAAAAATTACCCAACTACATAGAATTAATGCCCGTAATAATCTGATAATGCTAGAATACCAAATCAAAGTGCCCAATTAACTTGAGAGAAATATCAGGACCAAAAAAATACTATTTCGTCCTAGAGATTCTATACGGATACATAAATAAAGAAGGTTAAACATTAAAGAACCTACTTAATACTTTACCTTAAAGCCTTTCAAATTTCGCAATGAATGGAAATTTGACCGTTTTCAAGATAACAAAGATAAGTCCTTTTGGTGGATTAAAAGTGAAAGAAATTCGGAATGGTACAACACTCTTTCTAATAATTGTTATGGTTTTTGCCTTTTCTGGACTAGTATCCCAACACTTTTTTCAATTCCTTACTTTTAACTCACAATTTTCCTTATATACTGACGATCTTACACCATTACAAGAAAATATTCTTTCATCAATTGATACCCCTCAAACGGGTATCATTCCACCCTTAAGAAATACTCACCCTCCACGAGGCAGCATAAACGATATTATAAATCCTCTACCACAATATTTTCCTGGAAGTACAATCTGGATCAGCAATTGGTTCAATCTCAGACAATATCCTTCCCTATGTGTAGTTGACCAAGATGTTTACTTTTTTCTGTTTGAAGAAACTAGTTGGACCATTCAACAAATACTCACTGAAATCAATAAAACTGATGGAGAGGGAAACTTTATCGGTAATAATACAGCAAATTGTATATATTATGCTGATCACAAAGCAACAACAAATGGAACAACAGGGGCGACTGCTTTTTCTAATGATCCAACAGTAGGATGGATCAATACAACCTTTACAATTCCTGATATAGCTACTCTAAATTCCATGGGGATTCTATCTGATGACAATGTCACAATATTTCAATATTACCCTGCTTTAAATGTATCTGAATCAAGTATCGGAAGTGATTATTATATTTATAAAACTGACAGGTTCCAAGTAAGTTCGGTTGCAACATTCACCTCTGATGATTTTACTAATGATGCTAGTAATGATGAAACTTTTCGTCAAGGAGAAAATGCAACAACCATGCTCACAGCAGACTCAGGTGGTACCGGTATAACAAATGTCACTGTTACGGTTAGTGGATTACACTTCAAGGGTAACAACAGTAAAATAACGGATCCTGCTTCACTTGGTATTCAGTTTGAGCTTAGAGACGCTGTATATGGAACTCCAAATGACACTACAAATGTCGATGGTCAACTAAAATTAGTTGTCAATACTTCGGATTCTACTCCAGAGGAGCAGTACTACTTCAATGTCACAGCAGATTTTTCAAGGACACAATTTTTAACTGAAAACTTTGAAACTACTACCAGTACAACTGCCAATTTCACAGTCCTAAATGAATGGGATTATGTAGACTTCATTGAACTTCAAGCGGTACCTCCCACTTGGGAGATAGATCCTCCAAATGTTGAAACTGCTATTGTAGCTGTTCGTGTTCGTGCACAATATGCTTATGATACCCAGCCTTATTATTACCTTAGAGACATTCCTGTAAACGCTACATTAGATAGTTATCCTGCAGGCGTGACATTGACTATAGCATCGGGTTTTGCATTCAGTGGAACCCCAGGCTATTACCTCACAAATTCCACTGGATATATAGGATTTAATATTACAGCTGAGTATCCCATTTTATATTCAGACATTGTTTCAAATATCAATATTACTGCGAATCTGACGAGTATTGACAAACCAAGCTATCCCTACATCGCTGATACTTA
Source organism: Candidatus Heimdallarchaeota archaeon (assembly GCA_020353515.1). Lineage (GTDB taxonomy): Archaea > Asgardarchaeota > Heimdallarchaeia > Hodarchaeales > Hodarchaeaceae > Hodarchaeum. Next base: position 2,309,811 of record CP070695.1, on the reverse strand, counting down.
TCGTCTACCTCATCGTTTCTTGCGGGGTACTGGAGACACTCTATCCATTTCAACTGATGACGATGTTAGTATTAATCCAGACTTTTGGGTGGGTAATATCCAATATAACTGGTCAAATACCACTAATATACGTCCTGGCCAAAGTGCGTTAGTCCGATATGAAGTCTTCTCGACCCAAACTTCTGACACCTTTGCCGATGTACCAGTTAAAATTGAGTTAGCTACATCTATTCCTGGTGTCTATTTGAATTCAAATAACACTATTGCTTGGGGTAATTATCGTTTTACAGATGTGAATGGGTTTATCTTTGTGAAGATCACCTCAACTTATCTTGAAACAACCGAATACATTCAAAGCGTACCCTTGGATATAACTGTTGATTTTGAAAATGATTCGAATTTACGATGGATAGGAAACTCAAATGCAATTAATGATTGGGGATGGGCGGACACTCTTCAGAATTTCAATAAAACTTGGCGTGACACCCAGAAGACTGATATCACCATTGATCCTGCCTTTAATAACTGTACAGTCTTATTTGCATTTACGAATGAATCACAAGATACCTATATTCGTCCTGGTGATGCAATAATTACGACATTCCAGGTTAACGATGAAGTAGCAACTCCTCTAAGTAATGTTTATGTAAATATCTCTTTCCTTGATTATACTTCGATGAAGAATCAGGGGGTTACTCTTGCTATTCATACTGCTGGAGCGGTAGATCCATTAAGATCAGGATATTATTATACTGATGGTTCTGGAAGGATAGCTGTAACTTTCACTACTACCTATGGCACAACTCCAAAGAACCTTAATATTAATTTCAAAGTAACTGCTGATTTTGAAAATGATTCCTATGATAAATGGTATGTCGGTTCCAAAGGTGTACGACCAGATTTCCGCTCAAATAGCTCCTATTCTGAAATCACAAGAAGAATCACAGTCCGACCCCAGTATTTCACTGGATACGTCTACATTCCTACCACTAATCCTCCAAATGCGACCCTGGTTCAACATAATGAAGTCCTTATGACAGAATTCAGACTTAAACTAAATTATCCAGGGGGGGATGTATTCCCCGACATTGATGGTCTTAACATTTCTATCCAGATCAACAATACAGATCCCGCAGATTGGGAAATGGACGTTTCACCCATATGGTATCAAGATTCAGTCGATAGTAGTGTTATTTTTTATATCGAGATGAATGCAACTGGGATGACGCCCGAAGCTATGTATACTCTTTCCGTAACAGCAGATTTTGGAAGTCTAAAGGATCGAATTTATAATTTCACCTCACCATATCCTTCTACTGTTCCATCAGGAAAATTAGCTGGTGTTTGGGTGAATGGTACTGATGTTACTGGAAACTATTCTTATGTGTCAACAGTATTTGAAGTTAAGAATATTGATTTAATTAGAGTATGGATTCCGAGTGGAGGCGTGACAGATCCTTCTCATCCAGATGCAGGATTTAACATCACATCTGGACTTTTTGAAGTCTACCGAGGAACCTCCCAAATTACCATTGAAGGCACCTATAAGGACAATACTCAAGATCCTGTCCAAAATGAACTAATATATCTTTATATGAACCACACCAATCAAGATTGGGTCCTCCTAGATAATAATGTAATGACTGATACTCAAGGCGAATTTTCAGCAGTTATTACTTTACCTGCTACTACACCTCTGGGGGATAATGTTACGATTTTTGGCTTTGACCCAACCCCACCTACTCCACGAGAAGGACGCGAGGGGGTTAATGAAACTCGAGTTGTTACCACCATCGATCTTAGTAATTTTACTCTTAGTAACTTTAATGGAACCTCTCGTTTTGTTTTTGTAGGTGGATCTGTGACTATTTCAGGAACGCTAATTGATGATCAAGGCTTACCCATTGATTCGGAACCTCTTATCAATCCGTTTTCATCCACGTTTACTGAACTGACGAACAATTTGCGTGTTATTGGTTGGAATGGAACTCATGAGATAGGGATAGCTGCTATTGCAAGCCCAAATGCTGATGGAACTTATAATATATCTTATCAAATTCCTTATAATTACAATAAAGACACATTATCCATAAGGTTGAATATTACTAATCCTGGCCTCCTTCATTATCGCGTAAATTATAATCAGACCCCAATATACATTTACTGGGATTACGAAATAGAATTAGAAATTTATTTCCCCTTCAATGACACCACAATAGCGTTGACGAGTAACACGATCATCATTGTTTCAGGGGTACAAAACCGTGATATTACTATCAGGGGAAATCTTACAGATTCCTCAGACCGAGGACTGGGAGGAAAATGGATAAACACCACATGGAACGATACCATTTCTCCTCTACCTCAACCTGTACTTGACGATCCTAATGCTGGTTCCTTTACTCTTGATTATTCGTTTACAGGATTGGAGAATGACACATGGATTTGGAAATTTTGTCATCTGTTAGACAATGGTACGGAATTATCAAAATATTACTACATTAACCTTAATTGGATTGTGTTTGATATCACTCCACCTCAAATTACAATGATTAGTCCGACAGAAACTTCACCTGGTGTTGCTCTCCTCCTTCCCAATGATGTAACAGAAATTAGAGTGACTGTTATAGATCCCAGTCTCCAAGATGTTTCAGATGGCTTAATCAATGGATCTGTTAAAGTTCAAATTAATGGCGTCAATAATACAATGAATCAAATTATGGGACAATACACATTTTATTACAATTGGGCCACCCCGAAAGCCTCAGTCTCAGATATTACCTATACTATTCTTATATTTGCCTCTGATGAAGCACATAATTGGAATATATACGGGATTGATGTTGTTTTTGATGTAGTTGCACCAACAGGGACGATATATGTCACAGAAAACGAAAATGGATATCTAGATGTTGATTCAGATGGACTTGTCATAATTTCAGGCACCGTTGAAGCTAATAATTCTAATACAGGTTTGAATTTTGGATTTAATGATGCTTCTGCTCGTCTTTTCATTGTAAATTCCCAGAGGGACAGTATTGAAATGAATAAGAGCATTACTGTCACTGACAATAGTTTTTCATATGATTGGGGTATCATCCTTAATCCTGATGACCTTGATCTTCTTCATCGCAATGATTCTTTCAGTGGATATGAGGACTGGACGATTCTAGTAACCTTCAGCGATTTAGCGGGGAATGAAGGGAATGTCTCTTTAGATGTAAACCTTGATCATACTGCACCAAACATGGAAATCACTGATGACCTACTTCTAGAGGTAGATGAGGAAGTTATGATTACGGTTTCATACGATGATATTGAAACAGGTATTTATTTGGATACACTGACGTTTGAGCTTCGTAATGCAACTGATAACGTTTTAGTCACTGTTCGATACGGAGATACTGGTAGTAACATTTCAGCAACGAATTCTCAAGCAACCCTCGTCTTTGATACTTCAGAGCTACCTGAAGGTGTATATTCTATTAGAATTCTAATTCGTGATAAAACAGGAAATAACCAAGAGGTTATTTCGGATTCCTTTACTATTATTCATCCTAGCCCTCCAAATCCATTTACCAACATTGTGTTGCTTCTTGCGTCTCCAGTACTTGCTTTTGGTGGTGGAGTGGGATTAGCCGCGCTGTACGAACGAATTAGAGCTATGCGAGGTGGATAAAACTTTAATTTGGTTACAAAGAATTAAATAATGTCGAGATAATAATTAGATCCATTAAAGAAATAATATATATGAGAAAGGAGATAAAGGTTAAAAAATAAATGATAACTCTAGAAATCTAGATAGATCAGGAAAATTACTATCTAATATAAACAGAAAGAGATTTGTGATAAGAATGAACAGAATTGGTTTCTTTGCTCAATTAGAACTTATCTTTATATTTGGTTTAGGCGTTTTAATCGTTGTTGGCTTTCTACTATTCTATTTCCGAAAACAAATTGTAGAAGCAATAGGAGTAGGTGGCGTAAAAAAGACGATTCTTGAACAAGAGATCGAACAACGGCTTGTTCAAATTCGGCAACTCGCACGACAACAGATGTTCCGAGAAGCATCAGTCCTTATGTGGCAAACCATGACACTTGCCTCTGAGGGATTCCTTGGGGTTGGCCGAGCACCTAACGAATCAGCACGACAATTAGGTGTGAAACTTATGAATCGTGGTGATATAGATCCCAGTGCTATCAACGCGATTGTAATGGCCTTTGAAAAAGCACGATATGGTCAAGCCCCTCTCACAACACAAGAATTCAAAGATGGATTATCAGGACTTCATCAATTCCTCCAAACAGCAACATCTGCAGGAATTCCTGAAACTGCTGAATATTAATCAAAATTAAAGAAATACAATCAAAGACTAATTCCTAAGTGAGATCTCATGGTAGAGATAAACCGAACGACATCTGCATTGATCCTCCTAGCAATCTTCATTAGTTATCCCCTCGTTTCTGCTTTTGTGTTAGGACTATTACCACGCTCTCTTACTCAAAGCACTACTAACTTTTCAATCTATAATGAGGGGTGGAATGGGGCAAGTGAGTTCAAACAAATGTTTGAAGAACACGAGAATGGAGGTAGTGTCTCAACAATAGTTGGTAGTAGTAATATTCTCAATCGTCTGAATACTACTACTGAGAACGGATCTCTTGTCATTCTTGGCCCTGCTGTCCATTATGATTTTTCTGAAGCCCTAGCTATTTTCTTCTATGCTATCAACGGCGGCCGAGTTCTTATAGCCGACGATTTTGGAACAGCTAATGACATACTGAGTGTTTTCTCTATCTTTTTAGGATTTATGTCCCAATTGGATCTAAATATGGCGGGCTTAGGGTTTGGTAGTGATACAGAGGACTATAATCCCTTTGGGATGAATACAACTACTAATAATACTAGTTCTCAGGCTAATGAAACCGCTGCTGCTAATTTTCCAATTGCGGGAATTGCAATTAATGGGAGTCTCCTTGCAGACCAAGGTAGCTATAATGATACTCCTCTCACCCCCATATTCAGCTCTCCTATATCAGGTACTCAAAATGGAACCAGTTATCGTATGCCAGCTCCTTGGGTTACCGATTTCACAACTGGTTTGTCAGGTAATGGTGTCATTGGTAATTTTGCTTCAATCATCTCAATGAAAGTACGATATCCTAAACCCAAAAGTGAATTTATTGCCGAGAATAGATCTAATGAATATGATAAGTATAATCCCGAATATGTTACAAAATGGGTACCAATGGGGGAGTTCCCCGCCTCAGCAAAGAATGCTTTCTCTGAGTTTGAAAGTGAATGGGGTATTGATATGCCTGATATGGATTTTAGTCTGCAAATAGCCGTTTTATACAGTAGTTCCCATGCATGGCTAGAATCAGATATTGAACTTGCTAAGAGAGATGTAAATAAAATAGGACCGAATGCTACTAATCCTTATGAATGGGCAAATCCAAATGTTGGTTTCCCAGTATTCGTCTATTTCCCATTTCCTCTGGGAGGAGATATTATTATTTGTTCTGATCCATCTATTTTTATTAATAAGTATATTGATACAGATAGAAATGATTATGATCCTACCTATGATAATCGTCAATTTGCTCTGAATGTAGTCGAAAAAATGATGAGAGACCGACGAAGTCAACTAATCATATTTGATGAAGGCCACCTCGCAAATCATCCTTTATCACCAACCCTTCCATTAAGTTTGTATCTAAAATTCCTAGATATGATCACAATGTTTCCCCTTTTTGCGTGGGCCTTACCAATTGGAGCAATTTTATTATCAAGACGTTTTATGCCCAAAAGAACGCAAGCTAAACCCCTCTTATTAACTCGTGTTGAACGGTATTATGGCCGGAGCTTCTTTGCAGTTAAAATGCGCTGGTTCCTTGAATATCAACAGTATTCACGTGGTTTAGAACTTATTTATCGACGATTGAGACGCAATTTGATTAAGCGATACAATCCAGAAGTTGAACTTACTCCTGAAGTCGCTGCTACCTATTTAGCAAATGAATTTCCGGAACGATTCACCCATAAAGGTATTACTGAAGGGTTAACTGCAATTGAACGGATTATTGATAGTCGCGCTGCAATTTCTGAACAAGAATTCTTAGATCAATATCTATTCTTGAAAAACATTGGGGTGGAGATAACTTAATTCTATTAAAACCTTAACTGGTCTGATAAATTAAATTAGAAGTGAAAGAAATGAGTAAAACCGACTTGAAAGGGAAAGATTTCACTAGTGATGAATTAACTTATGAGATGCTGGAAGTTAATGATGTAGCCCGAGCATATCAGCAAATAATGGGACAAATCAGAAAAGTATACATCGGAAGGACGGAAATTTTCGAAATGCTTTGGATTGCTATGTTAACTGGTAAGCATGTCTATCTCGAGGGTGTCCCAGGTATAGGGAAAACATATATGGCAGAAACCTTTTCTAAAGTTCTTGGGACTGAATATAGACGCATTCAATTCACTCCTGACATGCTTCCCTCGGATATTGTAGGGACCAATATTTTCAATCCTAAAACAGGAACCTTTCGTCTCAAGAAAGGCCCAATTTTCGGCAATGTTATTCTCGCAGACGAAATTAATCGAGCTCCCCCAAAAACCCAATCTGCAATGCTCGAGGCTATGGCTGAACAACAGGTGTCAATCGAAGGTGAGACTCACAAACTCGATCAACCATTTGTTGTAATGGCAACTGCAAACCCTGTTGAACAAGAAGGAACGTATCCCCTACCTGAAGCTCAATTGGATCGTTTTATGATCAAAGTTATTGTTCACCACTCTTCTCCTGAGGATGAATTACGTATTATTAAATTTAAGAATGAACCAATTCCAGCAACACTTAATCAGGTTGTTTCTCCTCAAACCATTATAGCCATGATGGATGTTGTTAAAAGAGTGTATGTTTGTCCCGAAATCCTGGAAATGATTCGGGATATCACTGTTTCAACTCGAACTGATCCCCGCTTAGTCTTGGGATGTTCTCCTCGTGGAAGTGAAAGTCTTCTACTATCAGGAAAAGCCAGAGCTGCTATACATGCCCGTGATTTCGTTATTCCAGATGACATTCTTCTAATGATACCTCATATTGTCCACCATCGTCTTATACTAAAGCCTGAAGCTGAATTAGAAGGTATTACACAGATTCGTATCGCAGAAGATGTTCGTGATAATTTAGTCCTCCCAGTAGACCCGATAGAAGAAGAAGCTGTCTACGAAGAGTATTACGAAGAAGAAGTATACGAAGAGTAGGAAGAGCATTTATTAGGTGTAAATTTGAATGCTTTCATCTAGAGGAGCCTTCATTGCAATTGGAGGCATATTGTTAATTTCTATAGGATTAAGCGCAAAAGGAGTCGGTACCATCGCTACAATGCTCCCCATTCTCTCTGGTGAACAAGGATGGGAAGCTGACTCTGAATCAACTCCGTCTAATGGAAATCAAACTCTATCAATTACTGATATATTTAGACCGTTTGAGATTTTGAATAGTTCTCCGATTGTAGATTACGGGATGTTTCTAGGCACATTATTGCTATTGGCAAGCGTTATTGGCCTCCCATTTTTCCGTGTATCAGCTAACGCCTCTCTCATACGAGTCACGCGTACTGTGGATCGAGAGAAAGCTTTTGCTGGAGAATATGTTCATGTAACTGTTAAAGTCGAAAACACAGGACGACGCAGGATGGACTTTTTAGAGGTATATGACGCAATCCCTGACATGTTTGAAATTGCTTTAGGTGAAAACTTCATTATTACTCAGCTTGGAGGGAGAGAGACCAAGGAATTCTCATATATCGTTCAAGTGAGTACACGTGGGGTCTATCGAATTGGTCCTGTCAAGGTTATCATTCATGATAGACTGGGATTCTATTTTGAAGAGGATATTAGGCACTTCTATACAGAAATTCTTTGTTATCCCTCTTATGAAGATATCAGACGAATGGAGGCGCTCAGTAAACGTCGACAACAAGGAAAGATGTTTGGGGCTCATAAAACAAAGCAGAAAGGAATGGGAGATGATTTTCATGCTTTAGCACGGTATTATCCAGGTGCTCCCTTCAAATCTCTGGACTGGAAAGCATTCAGTCGTACAGGAGAACTCATGGTTAGAGAGTTTGAATCAGAGAAAAATATTCGTATGATCGTCTTTCTAGACCACAGTGGTAGCATGGGAGCTGGAATTCCATTTAATACAAAGTTAGATTTTGCTATCCGCTCTGTTATGTTGGTCATGAAAATGGCTGAAGAACGCCAAGACCTCTTTGGACTGGTAACATTTGCAGACCGACCAACCTCATTTCTTCCACCAGGAGGAGGAAAAGCAATGTTTTTCCAATTATTAGAAATTTTAGCTCTTGTAGAACCTCAAGGACGATCAGATCCTTTAGCTGCGGTAGATTTTGTGATGCAAAGGGTACCTAGAGCCTCATTTTATGTTTTCCTGACAGATCTTGAATCTTCTGATTCGGAAATTTTCACTGAAGCTGCAAAACGAGCACGATCCACAAAGAACAACATCACTGTCATTTCACCCTTTGGACCACTTTTTGAAACAAAACTCAGTGATCTGACAGCTACAGAACGAGCTATAGCAGAGGCTATTTTTGAGGAATACCTTGGATATAGAAAACAAGTAGAGGACAGATTAAGGGGATTAGGAGTTGAAATTATTAATGTTGGCCCTGATGATATGCTCCCCAATGTAATTAAAACCTATATGGAAGGAAAACAGGCAGGAAAAGGATCTGTGTGAAAAATGCCCGCAGGACAAGCAACAGCTCATTTTTTTCGAATTCTTTACATCATTGTATTTGTTTTCTCGTGTCTCTTAATAATTGGTATTCCTATTCCCATTGACAACCCCATTTTAGCCACAAGTATTGACCCTACGATGTTTGATTTCGCACAAGTCTTCAATATTGTAGAGTATGTAATGTTACTTGTACAAGAACTTGTTAGAGCTTTTGCAGGCGTTGCTTTAACCTTAGTGGCTACAATCGCTTCAAGCAAGAAAGATATCCCTTTTCTCGGGGATACTAATTTTGATGGAGTCGCAATTGGGGAAATGCAATCAATACTCGCTGCCATTGTCAATCCTGAAAATGGTTTTTTGCCTCATTCTAATGTAACAGATATCGCCACTTTTCTAGAGGATTTTGGCAATTTCTTTGGAGCAACAACAATTTTAATTCTTCTCCCTGTAGCTCTCCTCTCTGGTGTTGGGTTTCTTCGTGAGGGGGATACAAAATTAGCCATATATTCATTCCTTGGGTTTCAACTTATCATAATTATCGCGATATTTACTGAAAAAATCATTGTTAATACAAGAATTGATTCGTCAACTATCATAACTATGCTATTTAGTCCTATTTTTGCTCTTGGATTTTTGTTATATCTGCTCCTAGAGATTGCATTCCAAACTTCGTATACCTTAAACATTATTGAACCAATGACAGAACGAGAAAAACGAATTCAAGGACATTTGAAAAGAATTCGATCTTTTGTGCCTTTGTCTGAAGAAGAAAAAGGAAAAGAACAATCTATTCAGAGTGTTCAATCAAAAAAGTTTGGTTTGCTTGCTGCGAGTTACTTACGGGAGATGGTAGAAAGACGTGTCTTTAAGAAAGGAGAAGTGATGCGGGACGCCAAATCGACGATGAGATTACAGTCATATCTAGCAAGTTTAAATCAAAGTGATCCTGAAACTGATCTGAAACTAGCTGCAAAAACTGCTCAACCTGATGTTTCTGCATTACTTAGACATTTCATCCCAGCAATGATTTTTCGAATTATTGCAGTTACGATTCTGGCTTATATTATCATATCGCCTGAAATTCTTCTTACACCTTTAGTTGGAGCTTCTTTTCCAGCGCTTCTTCAAAGTCTCGAATTAACTCAGCCTGAATTTCAAACAATTGCAATTCTAAATGTTGTATTACTTTTTATTCTTATCAGTGTAATTCTCCACTTCTTCTCTGGTGGAAGAACTGGCAAAATCTTCGAAAGAGTTGTTCAACAAATTGATACTTTAGTAGATTTTGATAGGAGTTCAACACCTGTTGCGGCAGCTGCAGGCGAAACACCTGAAGAAGAGGAAGAAGAAGAACCCCCTGCAGATGAGGAAGAAGAGATTTCCTGATTCTATTATTCGAGGGACTTTTTAATGTCAAAATTGGATCCTGAAAGCAGCGAAGCAAGAAAGACGATATCTAAAAAGATACCTGGTTATAACCGTTATGAAAAACAGTCAGATAGGCAATCAACTGAAACTGCAATACGGAACTATCTAGAATCACGCCTCTCAAGTTGTTCAGATGATATTAAAAAGATTCAAGAAGCTGCTTTAATGAGTCAAATGATTACAACTTGGTCTGACCTGGATCGTTTAGTTTCTAGCTTTTCTGATATCAGACATCTGATTCGGCTTACGGAATATGGTATTAGTACCTTCTTTGACTCCAATGTGATCAAAGAATTTGATTTAAGTTATCTCTATACGTTAGAGAAGACTATTATCAACATCATAAGTCGTTTGGATGATAAAATCACACGTTTTGACGATGCTATCGAAAGTGGCATGCTTTCGGACAGCAGCCGATTAACAAATGAGATCTTAGATGATTTATCTGCCATCAGGGATGCATGGGAAGAACGGAGGAAGTTAATCTCCGACTTTCAGAAATTGGGATTAGTCTAGCATGATTATCCCAAGTTTTGTTTCAAACTTAGAGTCTTAAAACACCATCTTATAGCCACTTTATAAGAAGTCTAACCTTTAAATTTTTATAGCTCTCGGTTTTTTCTTCCATCAAATCTTAGAAATTATAAGCTTTGGTTTTTTTCCAAACTTGGCTCAGAAAATATAGGTGACTTTAGTTTGAGTGAAGAAAATGTAATTAACCGCAATATCTTAATCATACCAGCTGTAATAATCCAACTATGTTTAGGTTCGATTTATGCGTGGTCTAAATTCCAAACTGCTCTTGTCAGTGAAACTGGAGTATACGGATGGGATAAACTTCTAACTCAACTTCCCTTTACCGTTGGTTTGGCTTCTTTTGCAGGTTTCATGATTTTTGCTGGAAGATGGCAAGATCGGGCCGGACCAAAAAAAGTAGCTACAATTGGTGGTATCCTTCTAGGGATTGGGTGGTTCCTTGCAGGTTTTGTCGATCTTTTTGGGGGTGGAAATGAATTACTCGGATTTCTTTGGGTGGCACTAACTTATGGTTTAATAGGTGGTGCAGGTATAGGTTTTGCTTATGTATGTCCGATTGCTGCATTAGTTAAATGGTTCCCTGACCTAAAAGGGCTGATTACTGGCATTGCTGTCGCAGGGTTTGGTCTTGGGGCTTTTTTCCTTCTTTTTATTGAAGAATTCTTGATTGAAGATGTTGGAAATGGCCACATTGGTTTAGCTTTTTGGATCCTTGGAATTCTTTTCCTTGTTCTCGTAGTAGGTTCTGCTCAAATACTTCAAAATCCTCCTAAGGGCTGGATCCCACCGGGATACACTCCTAAACCTAGCCAAATTACAGCTATAGGAGAGAAGAGAGATTTTGAACCAACAGAGATGGTACAAACTCCCCAATTCTGGCTTCTTTGGGGTATGTTTATTTTGGCAGCAGCAGCAGGATTAATGACTATTGGAAATGTGACAACATTCACAAAGGATCAATTAATTTCAGGAGGAATCTCAGCAGAAGAAGCTAGCATCCTAGCAGTGACAACAGGATCGTTTCTATCCATATTTAACTCTGCAGGAAGGATTGTATGGGGCGCTGTTTCAGATAAACTAGGTAGAATCATTACAATGATCGTAATGTTTGGTACTCTAGGAGTAGCTATGTTCTTCTTTGGAATACAGACAGAATTTTTCTTATTGATTATTGGTGCTTGTATCATAGGTTTCTGTTTTGGCGGAAATTTTGCATTATTTCCCTCTGCAACAGATGACTACTTTGGTACAAAGAATCTAGGAAGGAATTACGGACTAGTCTTTACTGCTTATGGTGTCGCAGGAGCTTTGGGTCCTTTCATCGCTGGTGTGCTTGTATATGAGGTTGCATTTCCCATTCTTGGAATTCTAGCTTTTCTGGCTGCGGGTCTTGCAGTGATCACAGAATATCTAGCACGAAGAAATGCAGGAGTAACATGATTGCGTCTTTGAAGACGTATTTTTCTCCTTTTTTTTTTCTTAGTGATCTTTCATCTCAAAAGCTTGGTTAATTAAAACCAGAGTCAAGGGATAAGTTAAAAATCAATTACATTAAGAGAAATAAACTTCTTATTTTTTTAATAAAAGCCTTAGAATTAGATTATTAAGTCAGTATTGACTTTGTAATCAAATCTAGTTTTATATAATGTTTAATGAACGAAATTTTAGGCGATAATATGTCTGAGCTGACAGAAACGGAGAAAGAAAAATCAAAAAAATATTATCCTCTTCCTGAGCTGGCGAAGGATGCCAGAATCGCTAATATGGATGCATACTTTGAAAAATGGAAATATTCAGTAAACCATATGGAAGAGTTCTGGGCTGAAGAAGCAAAGAAGATTGATTGGATAACTCCTTACGAAAAAGTTTGGGTTCCCCCTACAGGAGAGCAGGATGAGTTTGTAGGCAAATGGTTTGTTGGAGGAAAGCTTAATGCCACTTACAATTGTCTTGACCGATGGGTTGAGAAGGGATATGCTGATGAGGTAGCATTAATCTGGATGGGCGAAGATGATACAGTAAAAAAATATACTTACAAATCACTCCTAGTAGAAGTCAATAAAGCAGCGAATGCATTGAAATCTTTAGGGATCAAAAAAGGAGATCGTGTCTGTATTTGGCTACCCATGACTGATACTCTCGCTATCGTTATGTTAGCATGTGCCCGTATTGGTGCTATTCATTCCATTGTATTTGGTGGATTTTCTGCTGAATCAGTAAAAGATAGAATTGACGATTCTGAATGTAAGATTTTAGTCGTGGCGGACGAAGTTCGTCGGGCAGGAAAAAACCGACCAATGAAAGACAACCTTCGGGGTGTTATTGAGACCTGTGATTCAATCGAAAAAGTCGCAGTAATCAAACTTACTGGGGGCGATGTTTATGAATACAAGAAGGATGTAGATTTCTTAGCACTAATGGAGGAGCAATCCTCAGAATGCGATTATGAAGTAATGGACGCAGAAGACCCACTTTTTATACTTTACACAAGTGGAACAACAGGAAAACCAAAAGGTGTGGTTCACACAACAGCTGGTTATTTAATTTTTGGAGTATCAACAAATTATTATGTCTGGGACTATTCATGCTTACTTGATCTAAAAGGAGCAACCCCAGCCACACGAGATGTTTGGTATTGCACTGCTGACATTGGTTGGATAACTGGTCATACACAAATAATTTATTCACCATTAGCGTTAGGAGCTATCTCCATCATGTATGAAGGTGTTCCTACATACCCACATCAAGGTAGATTTTGGGAAATCTGTGAAAAGTTTGGTGTGACACATTTCTATACTGCTCCAACTGCAATTCGAGCATTAATGAAGTTTGGAGATGATCACGTAACTAAATGGGATTTATCTAAATTAAAGATGCTGGGAACAGTTGGAGAAGTATGCAATTGGCCAGAATGGCGATGGTACTGGGAAGTTGTAGGGAATGGAACAACTGAAGAAAAACCCAATGGTCGTCCAATCGTTGATAGTTACTGGCAAACTGAGACTGGTTCATATATGATGGTAAATCTCGGTGCTGTTACCCCCATGAAACCTGGGAGTTGTACTTACCCATTCTTTGGGGTCAATCCTGTTCTATTCGATGATGATGGACAAAAAATAACAAAACCAAACACCCAAGCCTTTTTCGCGTATGATAAATCTTGGCCAGGCCTCATGAGAACAGTCTGGGGTGACCATGAACGATTTGTAAATACCTATCTCGCTCAATTTGAAGGTCATTACTTCACTGGAGATTATGCACTGATTGACGAAGAGGGGTACTACTTTATTCTCGGTCGGTCGGATGATGTTATTAAAGTTTCAGGCCACCGTCTTGGTTCTGCAGAGGTTGAAGCCGCTGTTAATTCCCACCCCAAAGTAGCTGAAAGCGCAGTTATCCCCTATCCTCATCCAGTCAAGGGGTCGACTATCTTCGCATATATCACCTTGATGAGTGATGTGGAGCCATCTGATGACTTGAAAAAGGATATTCAAAAGCACGTTCGATCAGTGGCAGGGCCAGCTGTCTATCCCGAGATCATCATGTTTGCTGAAGCGGTTCCTAAGACACGCTCAGGGAAAATTATGCGCCGAGTCTTGAAAGCTGTTGCAGAAAAGAAAGATATCGGTAATGTCATGACTTTAGCAAACCCAGAAGTCGTTGAAGAGCTCATTGCACGCAGGAAAATGATGGGAGAAATCAAATTCTAGAATGTATCTCCCTCTCTCTCTTTATTCTTTTTATTCTCCTAGAATCTCCAATATTTGTTTTGATGACGTATTTCTGAGCCGAAAAACTTTTGTAGAGCTTAATTGACCAGATTCTAGTGTTACTTCTGTTCGGAATTTTTTCCGAAATATTTTAAGGAGCTTTTTATTTGCTTTTCCCTTTATAGGAGGTTCCTTTACCGTTACAATAAGTTTTCCGGAATCGATAATGAACTGATCTTCATTTCGAAGAGTTTTGACATTGACTGTTACTAAGGTATCCTCATCATCCACTTTTAGCCAGTTAAACCTCTGCATTTCAGACCATCTTTTGAAATTTCCTCAATTTCAGAAAATAAAACTTCTTGTAAGAAAAATCGTTCCTTAATTATGGTAAGCGTCTTTTCTAAAGTTAGTTGTTCTTCCATCCATATGAAGTTCAGAAAATACCGCGCTAAATTGCTTGGCCATATACTTTTTTCGTAGGAAGTATCTAAAGCAAGAGAAATCCGTCGTCGTAAACGGTTGACATATTGTTCTGAAGATTTCTTTCCCAGTTGTTTAATAATCTCAATAGGTTCTTTAGAAGACCAAACGATGGCTAATTCCCCCTCATTTACGGAAAAACCATATATTAACCCAGTTTCATCTTCATTTTTAATTAATGGTTTACCAATCAGATATCGGAAAGTTTCTGGAACAGAATGAAAGTATACTCCAACCTTTGCATGGATCTTGTCTGTAAAATTGAATGCTGCGGCAGGTAGAACTGTATAATACGAAGCTAGTATCTCATGGGGGGAGATTAGGAGACGTTCCTTATTACTCATAAGCCATAAGTTTTCTGAAGAAAAAACTTCTCCTTCTCCTATCTGAAGCTCTTGTGTAATAGTAAATCGTAGCTCAGCTAAAGATTCCTTTCCTAATCCCTTTAAAAAAAGATCCACTAAATAGGAGGGAGGAACTTTCCGTTCAACGACTAGAACTTGACCGAAAGGCGTTTCATGCATAATTCCAACAATTAAGCCAAAATTAGATCCAGCCATCCCAACTACTTGCTTACCGAGGTGGATTTGTTGAGCAACTTTCTCTCCTCTCGCAGGAATCCACGCAGGAATACTGATTTTTTTCAAGTCTGCTTTTTTTACTACTGGAACCTCTGAAGATTGATCAATTGACTCTGTCTCGGCAAACCAGGCTTTAGTCAACTGGGGTTTAGCAGGTACTACTTCAAAGCCAAGCTCGCTCATCCATTGATTAAAAAGTGATGGTTGCAGAGCTAGTTCTTCTGGGATTTCTAACCTCTTAGCTATTTCGTTTCGAATTTGTTGGGTTGTGGTCACGTTTAGATCTAAGCCAACCTGATTGAAGAAATCTTGATATCCTTTCTTTAACACAGACATTGACAATGGTTTTTCTCTAATAATAGGTAAAAATACTGACTTATTTACCATAATAGGTGGACGAAACAATCCTATAGGGGTTTTGTTCGTGTCAAATGCTACAAGTCCAACTAGATCCCATGTAGAGGGTATTTTCTGTTCCTTAACAGAGTCAAGCTCTTCAACCTGATGTTCCTTAGGAATTTCCTCTGGAATTTTTTGAGGGAGGAGTGAGTCCTGAAAATCCTGAGGTTGAATAACTTCGTCTAAATTAAAGATTATTCGTTCACTTTCAGGTATTGGGATCATTAAAGTTCTTAAAATGTCCAATTCTACCTCATCAAGTTTATGAGGTCTTTGTTCCTCTACCCCCCTTGAATATTTTGACCAGATGATCATGAACTCATTAAGAAGGGTTCTTATCTCTTCTATATCAGTAGTTTGTAGAAGTGAGATAACAAAATTCCCCATCTCAATATTAGATCCTTTTTCCAAGGATTTCAAACGCGAAATTTTGTCTTGAATGTGTAATTGCAGCTTTTTTTGTCTTTTTATCAGTTTATTCTGTTCTGAAACAAATTCAGTCAGTATTTTTTTTGTTTCGTTCTTAGATAATGCTTTTGTCTCCCAGGCTTGAATGGTTTTTTTAATCTCAGTATCAATCTCTGTCAACGATTGATTAAGACGTTGCAACCCGTCATCGATTTGTTTAAGTCCATACATGTCTAGGAGAGGTATCAATTGATCTCCATCAGTTTTGAAAGAACCCTTCAAACCTTCAAGTGCCTCAACATATTGGTTTTCGTCAATGAGCTCTTTTTTGCGAAGAGTAATAAGAAATTTCTTGAACTTGGATGGAGAGGGCAATTCAACCACATTAGATTAAACAAACATATACCTACAAAAGTATTTTATGACAATTTTAGTGTTCATTAACAAATTACATCTAGCAATTAGTAGACTTGTTCTACCTTATGAGTTTATTCCTCTTCCTCAACGTCTGTATCTGTTTTTTCTTGAAGACTCTCGGGCATTTCAAAATCAAAAGGTGGTTGAGTAGTAATGATCACACCGTCTTCCTTAGTAATAATAAATGTGTGTTCATATTGGGTAACAAAACTCCCTTTTTCATCTGCTAAAGGAGGATAAGGAATAATACCTCCCCCATTTAGAAGTTCACGCATTGCAAACCGAACACGCGCAGGGTTAAACTGATCATATGAGGATAACCAGCGTTCAGCAAAAGGTAAGGTTTTGTATTTTTTATAGGTTGTTGAGTAGATCTTCCTTGACACTGGATTACGTAACGGTATGCGTCTTGGAAGCAGCATGTAAATATACTTCGTGCCAACTACCTCATGAATACTCCCAGTCCCAGTTGATGCAAAAGTTTCTAACGCGTAGGCTTCTCCAACCTCCAATGCTCCCTCTGCAGGGTCATAGGGAGAACTTATATTTGGTAACCGCTTATCGCCATGTAATTCGTATCTTCCAAGCTTATGACCAGTCAATTCCCGAATTGGCCGATAACCATATCCAGTAATCGTTTCTTCAATTCGTTTTCCTACCAACGAAGGCAATGTTCCTGCTTGAATAATTTCCATAGCTGCTTTAAATCCCTCTTCTGCAGCAGTCTTCAAATTATTAAGATCAGGAGAGAGAATAATTGTCACTGCAGTATCTGCAATATATCCATTACAATGAACACCGATATCTAATTTGATACTTCCCTCATTAGGAATCACATTCTCATCACCATGAGGACTGGAATAGTGAGCCGCAATATTGTTGATTGATACGTTTGTTGGAAAACCAAATCCATCCGCCCCTTTTTCTAATATCAACTTCTCTGCAGTTTCACAAATCTGAATAATGGGTACCTCAGGTTTGATTATATCTTTCACTTGATTTAAAACTTCATACCCGATCTGTCCAGCCTTGCGATAGAAGTAAAACTTCTCTTCTTCCGTAATTCCCTCTTCAGAGGTCCAATCAGACATAATCCTCACCAATTTTCTATCAGAGCACTATTTCTACGTTATATTCGTCGTTTTCAAAAACAAATAAATAAACGATGTTTCGAACCTGATTTATACAGATCTAAAGTGTAACAATGAGAAATAAGATTCGATCAAAATCACTAAACATTTCAGAGGATTATCACATGGCCGATGAGAACATAATAGCACAAGTTAAAAAGATTCTGACTCAAAAATACTGCATTTCAGCAGATGAGACTGTGGAAACAGTCGGTCTATGTGATAACCTAGGTGAAGCATTAGTAGCAACGGATTTTCCCGAAAAAGATTTCTATCTTCGCCTTCTCCAACATCTCCGTCTGTTCTACAATTCTGAGTTTATGCTTTTTAGTGATAGGATCAAGAAAGCGCTCTCTTCGTATCAAAAATTGCAAACTGGAATCTTAGAAACGCAAACCCAATATCCCGATTTATATTCACAACTGCAATATGATATTGATCGCCTTGTTTTACGTGTTGATGCTCGAATACAAGAAACTCGAGCTCGGATAGCAGAAGCAGAAAATGATATAGTCCAAGCAGATGTCTTATATGTTGAAACAATTAACCGATATAACAATGAATTGGTGGTAGAGCAGAATAAAAATGATTATGACCATTATTTCAATTCTCTAGGAATTATCTTCCATATAACAGGCCACCTGTACCGATTACGGGGAAAAAGCTCCAAAAATATTGATGATCTTTACCTAGCCTTAAGAAATCTAAAAAAAGCACACTTTCTTGGGTATTCCAACATAGAAACCCTCCTTGATCAAACCCAAAGGGAGATTATGTTATTCACTCTAGAAAAATTAGAACACCAAGCGGAACTAATATTTACTCAAGGACTAGCGAAATCTGAGGTAGATCAATTTGACGGTGCAAAAGCTAATTATCAGAAGTCAGCTCAACTTTACCATTCACTTAATAAGATTCAGAAAAAAGTCGAATATGAACTCCAAGAACAAATCCAATATTCCTCGTACTATGAAGCTACAGCGAAAGCCTTCATGATACAAGACAATAACGAACAAGCTGCTCTTCAATTTTCCTATGCAAACCAAACATTACAAAAAGTCCTTGAAAAATTACCTAGTGATGCCCTAAAACAGACTTTTGAACCTCAAATCAAATATTTTCAAGCAATGCAACTTTTCTGTCGTGCTGTTACTGAATATGATAATATGAGCCCAGAAGCCATAGACCATTTTGCTGAAGCACGAGATAAACTACTGGAAGCAAAAAAGATGGCTGATGAGAATCAGAATATTCCTCTATCCAAAGGCTGTACTAATGCATTAAATAAACTTGATTCGTATCAAGAAATTGCTGGGCTTATGTTTCAAGAAACTGACGATACAGAGTCTTAATATGTTTGTAATTGGGCTAAGATTACATACGCTTCGAGTAAGGGAATTGACAATTCTTGAGCTAGCTCTTCTGGGTGAATTTTAGGGTTTTTAGGGAGGATTTTTTGACGAGTCCAGGCTAAGTTGGCAGCAAAACCTGGGATCTCTCCCATCAGAGGTTCTAATAATTCAATTAGTTGTTCTTTACTTAGTTGTTCTAACGAATAAGGTGTTTTTTCTCGCTCGATAATTCTAGGTTTCCTTTTCTGAGGTTTCGACGCTGATGGAGGTTTTTTCTCTCCCTTCTTTTGAATAAACTTAGAAAGGTCAGACATTCAATCGTGTCACCATTGAATTTCATCGCCCAAGATATTAAAAATCTTTTGTAGATAGCAAAACATGAGATTTTATTAGCATATTTAGATTTTATGGAGATCAATCTACAGATGACTGAAAAACAGGATATAAAAAAGGGGGGGGTTAGACGCCTTGTGTTGGATGTGTTAAAACTCCATGATCCATCCATAGTTTCTTTTGCTACTGCTTTAGAACAGGTTGCTGGAGTAGCTGCTGTAAACTGTACCCTTGTTGAAATAGATGCAAAAACAGAGAATCTCAAGGTCGTACTTGAAGGTTCTAATATGGATTTCAACCTCATCTCAAAAACTATAACCGAATTACATGGCTCCATTCACTCAATCGATCAAGTGGTCAGCGGCCGCCGATTTGTTGAAGCAATTGAAACACCGCAAGATTAAGTGTTAATTTCTGAAGTAAGGGTTCTCTTAAGTACAATCTAATGTAGAAGGAAAGTACGGTATCTACCCTTGATAGGAGGAGACACCCTCAATCTAGGGAATATTTGGACTCTATCGGTTTGATTACAAGAGTCAGCCGCGTATCTCAATAGACGTTTCAGGAAATCCTTCATCGATAAGAATTGGTGAAATTAAACGAAGGAAATTACCCTGAAGTTCAATTCGGCCATCTTTTGTTGTTCCACCTGTGGCCAAACTCTTCTTCAGACGTTTGGACAAGCTTCGTAGATCAATATCTTTAGACAGTCCATCAATGACCGTTACCTCGCGTCCCCATTTTCGTTTCTCAATATAAACCCTAATTGACGTTTGTTCTTCTCGTGCGATATCAGAGCAAGCGCATAACTCTTCTGGCAGACCGCAGGTCTTGCATATACTACCCATTTTGAACTATTAACCTCAGATTTTTAGTTAGCTGAATAATTTATTAGCTGATCTATCTTTATCCTTAACAAAATATAAACCTATCGAATAACAGAGAATTGTGGAAATCGTCCTTTGGCTTATTTTAATCAGTTTTCAACCGTTTGATGATGGGGGGACGTTTTTTCAATAATATTCGATGACCGCATATAATGCATCGAATCCCAGGCAAAGTTTCTAATTCCGCAGGATCAATCTCCTGATGGCATTTTTGACACAAATACGTCGTCATATTTCTAGCCTTCAACCCTTAAGAAGTCTTGTGATGGGTTCTCTCACAAAGAGCGCTTAAGAGTCGACTTGATAAAATTTACCATATGATATCGATTTCATTAACAGGATTGTTGATCTCCCTGATCCAATTTCATTCAACGTCAGGACATCTAAATCAGAGATGATAGTAATAGAGAGCGCCTAAATATTGATAGTGATGTAGAGAACTAATATTAGGTTTTATCCAAATATTTTCCCATCAATCAAGTGTAAAATTCTCATATCTTCTGTTAAGAGGGATTCATCATGAGTAACCATTACAATCGTTGTGCCCTGTTTATTCACTGATAACAACAAGTTAATTATCTCTTCAGCATTTTCAGAATCGAGATCCCCCGTTGGCTCATCAGCAATAATCACCTGAGGTTCATTTGTTAAGGCACGAGCGATTCCTACTCGTTGCTTTTCTCCCCCTGATAATTCAGCAGGAAAGTTATCCTTTTTGTCAAGAAGACCGATCTCTTTCAGTAATTCTGTCGCTCTTTGACTCCTTTGACTTGCAGGAATCCCTGCGATCAACATAGGATATTCCACATTTTCCTGAGTAGTTAAGGAAGGATGCATGTTATAAAACTGAAAGATAATTCCTATTTCGTGTCTTCTAAGATCACATATCGCTGAATCACTCAAATCATTCAAGTTTACGTCATTAAACACTATTGACCCCCCTGTGGCCTTATCAAGTCCTGCTAAAAGATTAAGGAATGTTGTTTTACCAGAACCAGAAGGACCAAAAACTGCAATGAAATCACCCTTAAAAATCTGAAGATCGACCCCATCAACCGCTTTCACGACCTCCACACTGCTTTCATACCATCTATGAACCTGTTGCAAATCATAAAGGACTTGTTTCACAGTCATTTTTGTTCCCCCTCCTTACTCTTCATTTTATCTTTGAAAGGAACCAATTCGATTTTTCCATTCTTGACTTGGATCTTAACTGCTTTTAAATCCTTAAACTGATGAGACACCTCGCGAGGGAGTCTCAGAGTACCTTGGGAGTCAACAATCACGACTTCTTCCTCGAGATCAACCTCAACAGATTCTTCAGATCTAATATGATATGTGGTTAACCTTCCATCCAAAATTCTATATGTCTTATCCGTCATTTTTGCAAAGCGTTTATCATGCGTCACTACGAGAATTGTTAATCCATCATCCTTATTTAGTTGCTTCAAATAATCAATAATCACTGCTGTAGTAACACTATCTAACTCCCCAGTAGGTTCATCAGCAAGAAGGAGCTTGGGCTCATTTGCTAATGCAATAGCAATCGAGACACGTTGTTGCTCACCACCAGAAAGTTGAGACGGTTTGCGATGAGTCTTCCCTTTTAATCCAACTTTTTCTAATAATTCCTCCGCCCTTGCTTTTTCATTCCCTCTAAATTTGCCTGAATACCGCATTGGGAGCATAACGTTCTGAATTGTGTTCAAATCCCAGATAAGATTGTCTTCAGGGGCTTGATACATAACACCAACCTTATTCAGACGAAACTCTTCCAATTCGGCATTTGTGAAAGTATTTACCAATTTTCCATCAAACCAGATTTCTCCTGAGCTGGGGTGATCAAATGTACAAATGAGTCGCAAAAGGGTGGATTTTCCTGCTCCTGAAGGACCAATTATTGATATTAATTCAGCAGGTGGTATCTGAAGATCCAGACCTCGTAATGCGGGAAACATCAATCCTTCCACAGGGGAAGGATAAATTTTGATTAAGTCTCTACATTCTAACAACATTATACTCATTCCACTTTAAGAATTTTAGATACATCAGCTCTGGTTACTCTGTACGACGCAATGAATCCTAAAAATATTGTAATAATTATGATCGAACCGAAAATAAATAATAAAGATGGAATATCAATCATTAAGATAAATGGGGGTCCATAACTGAATGGAGGGCCTTGACCATAGTTAATTAAAATCATTAATAATCCTAAACCAATTAGTCCTCCTGGTAACCCACTTATCAGGATTAATAGAAAGGATTCAAGAAACATTAGAATAAAAACCTGTCGAAATTTCATCCCTAATGCCCTGCTTAATCCGATTTCTTTTAATTGGTTGGTAACACGTGTCATTGTAAATAAAACCAAAAGTAATAATAATCCTATAAGCATAACAAGAAAATTAAAATTTGTGATAATCCAAGGAAAAATTGATTTGAGAGAATCTGGATCGAGTTTTACTCTCTCTGCAGTAAAATAAAAATCATTAATATCAACTCCTACTTCTTGTGTCATATTTTTAGCCTGTTCAATAGCTTCATTGGTAATCGGATCAATTTTACACCAGATATAGGAATCACCATCGCTGATCAATTCGCTATACGTTGAACGCTTCATTATGAAAAATCTCTCCTTATTTTGAACTCTTCGAATTAATACAGGCCAATAATCTGTTTTTTCCACAATGGTTAAGTTCAGGGGATCGTCTGAACCTATTTTAAGAGGATAGGTTTCATTAACATTTAATTCTTCAAGTTTAGCTGAAAAGGAGTCAATAATTACTGGAACTTGGGCTTTAGAGTTATAGAGTACTGATACAAGGCTGCTGAGAGGTTTTTTTGCATAGTGTGTTTTCCAAAAAGCTACTTCATGAAAATTATCTTCAATTCCTATAAATTCTTTATTACTAGTTCTATAATCTGTAAATGAAACAATTGTAGTAGTAAAACCAGGAAGATTATTCAATCCTGTTGAAAGATTCCTTAAAGCTCTTTCCCCCAAGAAATCCCCTGCCCGAATGACGAGATCACTCCCAGCTTTATAGTAGGTCGAATCAATGTTATACTGATTCATAGAGACGGGTAATGAAGACATAACCATTAGAAAACTGATACTAATAGCTATCAGCAATGTTGTTCGGGTAGTAAATTTTATATTAACAAATAAATTTCGTGTTGCCATAACGAACAATTTATAATCTCTTTTCCATAATATTCCCCCTAATTTATCTAAAATTACTGGCATTAATCTATTAAATGCGAGAATAAAACCAACCAGAAGAGATAAAGGGCTTAAAAAGACAAGAATGCTAATTAGTAA
The DNA here is from genome assembly GCA_020353515.1 of Candidatus Heimdallarchaeota archaeon. Classification (GTDB taxonomy): domain Archaea; phylum Asgardarchaeota; class Heimdallarchaeia; order Hodarchaeales; family Hodarchaeaceae; genus Hodarchaeum. The sequence continues at coordinate 2,286,041 of CP070695.1, read as the reverse complement.
CATGAAAATAATTAAGCCACTTTCCAGCTGACCAGCTTCAATCAAGATTCTCATGAATAAATTGAGGAAGAAGATACCGAGTATTCCTTGAAGTAGTAGAAAAACGTCAATATTTTGTTGAATTGCCCCCCTTTTACGCTTTTTCTTTTTACTGGCCTCTTCTACCAAGAAAACTATGCCTGCATTAGTAAGTTTAATTATTGTCCGAAGATGTAACAGAAAAGTGAAACACAAACTAAATCCAATCACCGAAATAATAGTGGTTCGAGAGATTATAGTTACATCTGGCCACTTTGTTAAATCAAAGCTTAAATAACCAGTCGTAGCTGAAATCAAAAAATAAACTGGTATACTCAGAATTACCCCCAATACCGAAGCAATAAGTGCTAGTGTCATTGTTTCAACACATAAAACAGTGAAAAGGAATACTTTCGAAATCCCTCTCATTTTATACAAAGCTAGGGTTTTTCTTCTGCCTTCATTGATGATACCAAGAGAAAAATTCACTAACAGGAAGGTAATAATAAAAGCAGGTAAACAAAAGATGGTAAAAAAGAAAAACAAGTATCTAAATTCGCCAATTCTCATTGAAATTGTGTTAAACCATTTCCATGCAGATCCATAATAGATATCAAACATCTTTGAATTAATCTGAGCACTAAAATCCCAGTCTTTTCCACCAAATTCAACTAATCCATAAATTATTTGGCGTGCATTTTGAGTATTAACAGTAGAATCATCTAACTGGTAATATAAATAAAAGGAATTTGAAATAGACTCATCTGAAAGAGTTTTTAATGTGTTTAGAACTAATAAGTACTGATCAACGTTCATGATGAATTGGCTTCGATGATATAGATTCACCATATCCCATAATTGAGAGGAAGAACGTATGCTTGTTTCAGTTAATATTCCTGAGATTTTCAGACTAAGATTATGAAACTGTTCATTATTTTTGTACTTATAAGAGAGTGAGAGATTAACGGTTTCATTTATATTTAACTCAATCGGAATATGATTGGGAATAAATACCAAAATTTCATTTTGTGCCCTAGGGATGTCGCTTCCATTCACACAATCTTTGATGATAGACTCATTCATAGGGAGTCCAAAGTAATAATAGGTTTCTGTTGTGTTTCGAAATAGTGTTTTTCTATTTTTTCTAAACAGGAATGGATATTTCGATTGAATAAAGAAATCTCTTAAATTATATTCAGCAAATTTCTCATTAACAAGGCCATGAGCCATAGTAATGTCTTTGATAGAGTAATTTCCCCTCGTGTCTTCATAAATCCGGAATTCAAACGGTTTTCCAAGATCAGGGTCTTCTAAAACTTCTAAATAATAATTTATTTCGTTTGACTCTAAAAAGATTAGACTTGCAGCTATTATTGCCAGCGCAATTGTCATTCCAAGAAGTGTAATGAATGATTTCTTGAGATTGATGCGAAGAACTAGAAGTAATAATCTTATTTTTCCCCTGATACTGTGACCTCGTCCCATTTTGTCACCCCATCCGTATTTCATAAGAATTAAATGAATCCTTTAGATCCAATCCTCGTAATGCTGGAAACATCAATCCCTCAACAGGAGAAGGATAGATTTTGATAAGGTCTTTACATTCTAAAAACATTCCACTCACTCCACTTTTAGTATCTTCGATACATCAGCTCTAGTTACTCGGTACGAAGTAATTAAACCAGCTATGATTGCTGTGATTAGTATTGAACCATAGATAAGGAGTATAGATGGTATATCAATCGTTAAAATGAACGGTGGATCAGAACTTAATGGAGGGCCTTGACCAAGATTGATGAAAAGCATTAACAATCCTAAACCGATTAGTCCTCCTGGTATCCCACTTATCAAGACTAATAGAAGTGGTTCAATAACCATTAAGAAAAAAACCTGACGGAATTTCATACCTAATGCTCTACTTAATCCGATTTCTTTTAATTGGTTGGTCATTCGTGCGATTGAAGATAAAAATAATAGGAGCAATAATGCTAAGAGAGAAACAAGAAAATTGAAATTAGTGACGCCCCAAAGGAATGTAGCTTCAAGAGAATCAGGATCTATTTCTAATTTATTAGCTGTAAGTGCAAAATACCTTATATCGAGTTCATATTTTGATGTTATATTTTTAACCTGTAAAATAACTTCATTCGCGTCCGTACTAGGATCTACTTTACCCCACAGATATGTACTACTATGTATGTATGTACTACTAGTAGAATAATTAATCAAATTATTAAACATTGAACGTTTTATGATGAGAAATCTCTGCTCATCTTTATGTCTTTCAATTAATCCAGGCCAAAAATCGGTAGTCTCGACGATGGTAAAATTAAATGAAATTGTAAAATCAAAATTTTGAATATAATTGCTATGAATAGTTAAGTTTTCAATTTTCATTGACCTAGAATCTAAAATTATTGGGAATTGTGCTTTAGAGCTATAAAGTGTGTGAACAAGATCACTAAGAGGATGTTTTGCATAGTTTCCTTTCCAAAACGCAACCTCATCGAAATTGGCTTCGATTGCCATAACTTCAATATCAGGCTCTTTATTCTCTAGATAAAATCTTTTAATTGAAATAAATGTTGTGGTTAACCCAGGAACCTCGTTTAATTCTGCTGAGAGATTTCCCTTCACACTTTCATTCAATGAATATGTTCGAATAGTAAGATCACTTCCAGCCCTATAATATGCCGTGTTAATTCTTTGTTGATTAAAAGAGATAGGTAGTGAAGATAGAATCATTAAAAAACTGATTGTTACAGCTGTTAGCAGTGTTGTCCGAGACGTCATTTTCATGTTCACAAATAAATTACGAACAGCCATAGCAAATAATTTAAAATCCCTCTTCCATAATATTCCCCCTAATTTATCAAATATGATTGGCATTAACCTATTAAATGAAAAAATAAAGCCAATCAACAAACAAAACGGACTTAAAAGAGCAAGTGGAAAAATTATTGCCATTAAGAGCCCAGCATCACCCTGATCAACTTCAGTTATGATTCTTAAAAACAGATTCAAGATAAAAATTCCGATTATTCCTTGTAATAACAAAAAAACATCAATGTTTTGACGAATCGTGCCTCTTTTCCGTTTCTTCTTTTTACTTGCCTCCTCTTCCAAAATGACGATATTTACCTTAGTGAGATGAAGTATTGTCCGAAAATTCAACAGGAAAGTCAAACATAAGCTGAATTCAATCACAGATATAATGGTAGCTTGAGAAATAATTGTAAGATTTGGCCATTTTGAAAGATCAAAACTGAGATAATCACTTGTTGTAGAGATCAAGATATGAATGGGAATTCCTAGAATTACCCCTAAACCCGATGCAATAAGTGCGAGAATAAATGTTTCACCACATAACACAGTAAATATGAATCTTTTGGAAATTCCTCGCATTTTATACATGACCAGAGCTTTTCTTCGACCTTCATTGATTATACCTAGTGAAAACTGCACAAACAGGAAAGTGACAATAAAAGCTGGTATACAATAAATTATAAAACTCGAAAAAAAAGCATCAAAGTCATCGACTGCTCCTCGAAGAGTATAGAGTAATGTTCCTGATGAAGAAGGGAGAGAGATCTCATATCGAGTATAGTCCTGATAAATTCTCCAATCCCAACAAGCTTTTCGCATATTGACCAAATCATGGGCTATTCGATGGGCATTCTGGTGGTTCAACATAGAAAAATTAAATTGATAATTGAACTCCATTGTATTGGAAACAGTCCTACTAGAAAGGTTTCTTAGTGTGTTTAGGACTGATAAATACTGGTTCAGGTTCATTATGAATTGAATTTGACTTAGACTAACTATGTTTGATAGAGGAGAGGAAGGACGTAAACTTGTAGGTGTTAAGACCCCCGAAATATTCAAACTGAGATTATAGTATAGTTCTTTTCTTTTATGTTTATAGATTATTGGGAGTTTTATAGTTTGGTTTATAGTTAGTTCAGTCGAAGCATCACTTGGAATAAAAACCAACATCTCATCTTGGTTTTTTGGGTTTTGACTGCCATTTATACAATCTTCTATCACTGATTCGTCTAGGAGAAGCCCAATATACCGATAACTTTGACTTGTGTTCAGTAATAATGTGCTTCTAGACATTCTACACAGAAATGGATAGGATGACTGAATAAAAATACCAGACCCGTTAAATTTAGCAATTTTACCATTAAGAGTACTGTGAATCCTAGTAATGTCTTCTACAGACCGATTTTCCTTTTTATAATCATAAATACGATAAGACAAATGTTTTTCATAGGAAGGATCTTCTAAAACTTTTAAATAATAATCCACTTCAGTTGATTCTAAATAAATTAAGCTTCCAGCTATCACTGCAAGTGCAATTGTCATTCCAATTAGCGTAATGAGTGATTTCTTAAGATTGATTCTGATAATTTGAAATAATAATCTTGGTTTTCCCCTGAAGTTGGAACCTCGTCCCATTTTGTCGCCCTATCCGTTTTTCATGAAAATAGAATGATTTCCTTTAATATTTTGATATTTAGAAGAAATGTAGTTTTTTTCTAGAAAATATCCTTTTTTAATTTTGCTAATGCGGCTCTAAAGTACTATTAATTGCTAATAGTATTTGATTAGAACAACCTGATTGACCATGAAGGGTAATTCTTCTTACTTATCCTTAGAAGAACTTTAGCAAGACTATCAAATCCAATTTACCCTTTTATTAATTGTGGTACGGTTACTTAACTGTTTATAGACAAAAATTATGATCTTTATAACTTTCTATCCTTTAGAAGTCTAAGAAGGTTTACTTTCACAACGATCGCTTGAGATTTGACTTGATGAATTTTACTATGCCCGTGGTATCAGTTCCAGGACCAAAAATTCCATTTATTCCAATTTCATTTAACTTAGGAACGTCAACATCAGGGATGATCCCGCCAGCGACTACAAGGGTATCGTTGATCATGTCGTTCTCTTCAAGTAATTCGATAATTCGCGGAAATAGAGCCATATGAGATCCACTTAGGCTAGATAATCCAATAACATCAACATCTTCTTGTAAAGCTGCTTCTACTATCTGTTCTGGGCTCTTATGCAATCCAGTATAGATTACTTCCATTCCCGCATCTCTCAATGCCCGTGCGACAACTTTCACACCGCGATCGTGGCCATCTAATCCAGGTTTTGCTAATAAGACTCTAATTTTTCGTGTCACTCTATTCACCTACTGGGAAGTTCATTCAGATCAATTGATCTCCTCTCCATTCTCCAAAGACTTCTCGTAAGACGTCACAAATTTCACCAACAGAGGCATAGGCTTTCACAGCTTTCAGAATAGGGGGCATTAAATTATCGGTACCTTCAGCAGCCTGACGTACCTCTGCTAGCGCTTCTCCTACTGCCTCATTGTCTCGTTCCTTTTTCGTTTGATGTAAGCGTGCTATCTGTCGTTCAGCTATCTCTTCTCCGATTTGAAGGAGTGGAACTTCGATTTCCTCATCGGAACTAAAATCATTAATTCCAACTATTACTCGCTGGTTTCCTTCAATTTCCTTTTGATATTGATATGCCGCATTCGCTATTTCTTGCTGGAAAAATCCTTTTTCTATTGCGGGAATAACTCCTCCCAACTGTTCAACCTTGGAAAAATATTCCTCGGTCTGTTCTTCCATTTCATTTGTTAACGCTTCTATAAAATAGCTCCCTGCTAATGGATCAATTGTATTTGTTACCCCGCTTTCATGGGCCAGTATCTGTTGAGTCCGCAATGCAATCTCAACTGCCTCCTCACTAGGTAAAGCTAATGCTTCATCTAATGAATTGGTGTGAAGGGATTGTGTTCCACCTAATATCGCTGCTAACGCTTGGACTGTAGTTCGTACGACATTATTATAGGGCTGTTGAGCTGTTAAGGAACATCCTGCAGTTTGAGTATGAAATCGTAGCCACATGGAACGAGGGTTTTTCGGTTGATATTGACGGATGTGACGAGCCCAAATACGTCGGGCAGCCCGATACTTAGCTATCTCTTCAAATAAGTCATTATGCGAATTAAAAAAGAATGATAATCGGGGTGCAAAGTCATCAACATCCATCCCAGCTTCCACAGCCCATCTCACATATTCTAATCCATCAGCTAAAGTGAAAGCCAGTTCTTGAACCGCAGTGGATCCTGCTTCTCGGATATGATATCCTGAAATAGAGATAGTATTCCAGCGTGGAACATGTTCAGAGCAGTATTTGATAATATCCACAATAATTCGCATTGATGGTTTTGGGGGAAAGATATACGATTTTTGAGCAATAAATTCCTTAAGGATGTCATTTTGGATGGTTCCACCAATTTGATCGGAACTTACCCCCTGTTTCTCTGCGACTGCGATGTACATTGCAAGTAGAATAGAAGCAGGTGCATTAATTGTCATTGAGGTAGTAACCTTATCAAGAGGAATTCCGTCAAATAAGATTTCCATGTCTTTTAACGTATCAATAGCTACACCTAATTTTCCAACCTCTCCAAGAGACATAGGGTGCTCTGATTCACGTCCATATATCGTAGGAAGATGAAAAGCAACGCTTAAGCCTGTCATTCCGTGTTCTAAAAGGAACTTAAACCGCTGATTAGTCTCTTCAGCACCCCCAAATCCTGCAAACTGACGCATGGTCCATAATCGGCCACGATACATTGTAGGTTGAACACCGCGTGTGAAAGGAAACATGCTTGGATATCCTAAGGCGTCTTGATAGTCCCAGTTCGCAGGAAGATCTGTAGGATCATATATTTGACTAATAGGTTTACTAGAAGTTGTCATAAACTTCTGTAACCGCTCTGGATGCTTTTTTACAGTTTTACTGTAGACTTCTTCCCATTCCTTCCTTTTTCGTTTGATCTCAACCAACTTGTCAGTTTTTTCATCCATTTGAACCTTTCCACTATTAGTTGTATTCGAAGTCAATACTCAACACCTTTTCGGGCTAATATCTTCCGTTGATATGGATGTTTATGTTCACAGATTTCTGTATAATAATCTGCAAGCTCAATTATCGCGTTAGATGCCTCTCTGCCTGTTAAAACTAGCTCAAGATTTTTAGGTTTTTGCTTGATGACATCAATCACCTGTTTTTCAGAGATTAATTTAAAGTCCAGAGCAACAATTATTTCATCAAGAATTAAGATATTCCACTTTTCGTTAGTAATAGCAATACGAGCGCGATCTAAAGCAGCTTTAGCCTCATCTAGATCAATTTTCTTGGGATTCTCCTTATCGACAAACTCAGGAGTCCCAAATTGAAGGATTGAGATTTCTGGAATATTCTGAAGTGCTTTTAACTCACCATAATCCCACCCTTTTTTCATAAATTGGATAATCAATGAATGAAATCCATGTCCTGCAGCCCGAAGTGCTAATCCTAAAGCAGATGTCGTCTTCCCTTTCCCATCACCAGTAATGACGTGAATTAATCCGAGATTAGACTCCTTGACATCTTTTTTATCCATTATATCCACCTTAAATTATCTGGTTGTCTTAATTCAATGAATAGTGCCCTCTTCTTTAAATCATTCAATTTTTCTCTTCCCAATCATAAGAGATTTATTTCCTTCCCTTTTCAATGGAAATAGTCTTTATTCTTAAAGATTTTAATATAACCATGCTTAGATATATCCATATACCCTGGCCGGCGTAGGATAATTTTAAGCAGTGTTCTGCTTAGAGTATAATGGTAGTCTCGGAGGTTGTGGCCCTCCATGTCGGGGTTCGATTCCCCGTGCCGGCCCATATCCTTCATATAAATGTTAGAACCTTTTTTTTGGCGATGAAGAGTCTGAAGAATAGTTCTAAGATCTTTATTCCATATTCGCATACACAATTGGTGGATCGTCAGAAGAAATAGTGATCAAATTTCTTGACACCAATTCCTCTTGTAACATTTGTTTAAGCCTCGTTGGATGAGCACCAACAGACATGGCGAGTGTAGGAAGATCCAGAGAGCCTCCAAGATTCAATAGTATCAAGATTGAAGCATACAATGGATGAGTAGAGAGTAACCGCTGAGTATATTCTAAAATCATATTACGTTGAGATCGTTCATCATACACTTGAGCTAATTTTTCTTGCAGGGTTTGTTGTTCTGCTTCAGCCATGGCAAGAGATTCTTCAAGACGAGAAACTGTAGTTTTATGTTGTTTAGAGTCCGCTTCATGACGTTCAATTTCATTCTTCAATCGAGTTTGCATCTCTTCGATTTCCAAATCATAATCCTGGCGGACTTGCTTTAATCGTTGTTGAACCGCCTCTTCTAACATCCGAGCATAATAATCTTCTTGTATTTGATATGTTTCAGCAACAGATGCCAATGCTTCCTCAATATCTTTCTCGTGGATCTTTTCTTGCTCTTTCAATTTCTCAATCAATGCCTCTTTAGCTGCTAATTCCGACCTAATTTCTACAACACTCTTTTGGCTCAGCTCCTCCTGCTCTTGAAGGTTTTGAACTTGGAGTTGTAACCTTTTTATCTCCATCTCTAATTGATTCACTTTGTCCTGATTTTCCTCAGATACACGACGGATATCATCTCGTTCGTGTTCAAGCTGAGACAACTGCGTATTTTTCTCCCTGATTTGATCTTTTAAGTTTGTAATCTCGGTTTCAAATTCTTGGATTTGCACTTCGGTAACTGAAGATGTTACTTCTTGAAGAAAGGTGGCATCACTTTGGATAACATGTCGAATACGACCTAAAGATTTGATAGTAATGCGAGTCAGTTCGCCATCTACAATACGAGAGGTCTCCTTCCTGATGATTTTAACGAATTCTTCCAAATCTTTGTAAGTAAAATGTGGAAGACCTTGGTTGACAAGGGAACTTTTGGCACCAGAAACAACTACACCAATTTCTTGTTGAGCTACCTCTCGATCCTTGGCCATTTCGTTAATAAACTCTAAACCATACTCCTTCAGCGTTTTTGGTGTCATATATCTTTCCTTCATATATTGAGAAGAATCTCGGTCATACTTAGTTATAAATTCTAATATTTTTAGCTTCCTTTAAATCATTCTACATGAAATATGAAAAAGAGGCCCTTCCTAATGTTAAAGAAACAACCCACTGGAGCTTTTCAAAAATTCAATCTCAGATGGAATCTACAATTACCTCTCCCGTTACTTATCGAAGCTCTTACTCACCCATCTTATAAATCAGTGGATCCGAGTATCAGTGACAATCAGCGACTTGAAACACTAGGAGACTCAGTTATTGATCTTCTTGTTCTTGAATGGTTGTATAACAAGAATATCATGACAGAAGGAGATATGACGAAAAAGCGTGCCGAAATTGTACAAAATACAACATTAGCTAAACTTGGAGAAAAATTGCAAATAGATCCTGTCCTTCGTTGTGCACCCGCGTATACAATTCAAGAAAAAGATCTCGCTGATGCGGTTGAAGCCATTTTTGGAGCATTATATGTCGCTAATGGATTAGCTCCATGTCAAGCGTTTTTATTACAGTTGTTTGAAAATTTTATGGACAATATTCTGCTTAATGATGAAATAGGAAATATTATCCAAGGGAAAAATGAATACAATCCGAAAAATCGACTTCAAGAATTTTTTCAGCAACGGCAAATACCTGAAGCCACCTATCAATTACTTAAAAGGGAGGGACCTGATCATGACCCAGAATATTGGTACTTATGTCAGGGGACCTACCAAAATAAGGGGTTAACAGGGAAAGGTCAAGGGAAAAACAAGAAAGAAGCCCAGATGAAAGCAGCACAAGACCTATACAACAAATTACTCCAGTTAGAAAATAGGATGAAATAGCGATTCCCAGAATTTTTACTTCAAGGGGACAAATTGTGATCCTCTTGTAGCTCCAATACCAGGAGCAGAGTGTTTAACCTGTTTACAGGTGGGGGCAAACTCCCCTAAATAATGTCCAAGCATTTCTGGGAGGAGATTCACACGAAGAAACTCCTTGCCATTATATACCTGAACGACAGCACCAATAAGCTCAGGGAGGATGATAAAATCGCGGCAGTGTGTGCGTACAGGTCGTTTTGATTCTTTGCTAGCAAGAATACGTTCCATTAGTTTGATGTGTTGGGTACTCATCCCACGGGTCAGTGAACGACGCTGACGGGCAGGGAGAAGGGAAATAAACTCATCCATAGATTTTTGACGAAGTTCATCAAGAGTAAATCCACGATAACGAAAACCACGACGGGAAGACAAAGATTATCACCTTTACTTTCAAATACAGGGAAAAAAAGAGTAGTTAAAAAAAGGCAGGGTGGACATTCAGAGGGGGAAAAACAATCAAATAAGTGCCAAAAAAAATTGGATTGAAACTAACATGTACATCACCTTAAAAGAAGATTATAATGAGCTCCTAGGCCAAAATTAGCTGGAACGATTAAAAAACAAGTATGCAATAGAAATAATTCAAAGGATTTGAAATGCGTATATGAATCGGTGGAAGGAGATGATTTTTATAACGAAAAAATCGTAACCTTAAATGTTTGAAATAAGCCAATACTACGTGTAAAGGTCAAAAAAAAGAAAAACAAAATAGGATTCAGGATCATTCCTCAATCTTTGAAATGGTTGAATATAAAGTGCCAAATTACAAGATCTCCGTCTTTGGGTTAGATGCAGACCGCACCGCGATTGCAACAGGACGGAATATGCGAATTTCGCCAAAACATGCTCGAGAGATCTGTCACGAATTAAAAGGGAAATACTTGGAAACAGCCCAGGAATATCTTGAACAAGTAATAACTGGAGAAAGAAGTGTACCTTTCAAACGCTATCGGAAGAAAATTCCCCACCGTCGTGATTTACAAAAATGGCCAGCAGGACGCTATCCACAAAAGGCAGCAAGGGAAATTTTACGAGTTCTCGAAAATGTAGAACAGAACTCCTCGTTTAAAGGATTAGAAGTCAGTCGGTTACGAATTACGCATATTGCAGCACAAAGAGGACGGAAAATTCGAGGAATCATGCCACGAGCCCATGGACGATCATCACCGAGTAATCAAACACTAACACACATCGAAGTAGTAGTAACGGAGGAATGAGGGAATGGCAGCAAGAAAGGAATTACTAAATAGAAACTTACAATACGTCCAAGTAAGTGAATTCCTCAATGAAGAATTACAGCTAGCGGGACAAGGAAAGGTAGAAATTCATAAAACACCAATGGGGCATCGTGTAGTAATCCATGCCGTACGTCTAGGAATGGTAATCGGAAGACGTGGACGAAACGTGAGGAAAATTACTGAAATGCTCGAACACCTCTACGGATTAGAAACTCCTCAACTAGAGATCAAAGATCTTGAAAATCCGAGGTTAAACTCACGAGTAATGGCAGGACGACTGATCTCACAGATCCAAAAGGGGTTTCATTTTCGTAGAGCTGGATACGCCCTGGTTCGCCGTATCATGTCTGCAGAGGCACGGGGCTGCGAAATTACAATAAAAGGAAAACTAACCTCCCAACGTGCACGATCAGAAGTATTCAGAGAAGGATTCGTGGCTAAATGTGGGGAACCTTCTAAGAAATATGTAGAAGATACAGTAATGGAAGTTACCCTAAAACAGGGGGTAATTGGAGTTCATGTTAAGATAATGCAACCTGACGCAGTGCTTCCTGATGACGCCGTACTCATTCCTAATGTATTCGGTAAACCAGAGGAGGAGGAAGTAATCGAAGAAGAGGAAGAAGAAGAAATACTTCCTGAAGTAGAAGAACCTTTACCTGAAACGGAAGTTAAAGAAGAACCTATACCTGAAGCGGAAACTGAGACTGAAGTTGAAGAAGAAAAACCAGAAGAGGACGAAGAACTCCTGAAATCTGAAGATTTTGATGAAGATAAGTGATAAAAATGGTTATATTACGTAAAGCAGAAATTCGAAATATGACGTCTTCAGAACGAGAAAAGAAGTTACAAGAATTAAAAACAGAGTTACTGACACTGAGAGGCAAAGCTCGAACAGGATCAGTTGAATCTGCTGGCCGAGTTCGTGAATTAAGACGAACAGTAGCACGAATCCTCACAATTGATAAGGAAGAACAAGATGTCCCAAAATCGCCATGAGATATCATTAGAGAGAAACTTATTAAGGATTAGATTGATAAACAGACAATGTGAGATTGAATACTCAGGGAAAGTGTTTTCTGGACAAATTAGAAACGAAACAAAAAATACCTGGGAAGTAATGACGACAACAGGGCTAAAAAGGATCCCAAAGGATCAATCAAAATTACGAATCACAATTAATAACCAATCATACGAAATAAATGGTAACCAAATGAAAGGACGACATGAAGATCGCATCAAACGTATGAGGAAACGAAAATGGTGAAGAAAAAGTATTCACGACATATCGGAATTGCTCCAACACCTAAGAGGACATGTGATGATCAAAACTGTCCCTTCCATGGAACATTATCCGTTCGTGGACGAATTATCGAAACGGAAGTAATTTCAGACAGAATGGATAAAACAGTAACTGTTCAAAGACCAGATCTGGAATTAATAAGAAAATACAAGCGATATGGGCGCTCAACCATACGAATGCATGCTCATAATCCTCCTTGTATCGAAGCTAAGGTTGGAGACCGAATACGAATTGGAGAATGTCGTCCACTATCAAAAACCGTATCTTTCGTTGTAATTGAAAATTTAGGGAAAGGAGAATAAAGAAATGAAGAAAAGAAGATCGTTAAGGCTTGTGACGAGGCGCATAACTCGTGCTTTGCCCACTGGAGCTATTGTTAGGGTAGCTGATAACTCTGGAGCAAGAATGATACAAGTAATTAGTGTGAAAGGACACAATACACGATTAAGACGACAACCTGCAGCAAGAGTTGGGGATATGATTGTGTGCTCTGTAAAAAAAGGAACACCCAAACTACGAAGACAAATAGTACACGCAGTAGTAATCAGACAGAAAAAACCCTATAAACGATCAGATGGAAGTTGGGTCTATTTTGAAGATAATGCAGTGGTAGTAACAAACGAACAAGGAGAACCACGAGGAAGCGAAATTAGGGGAGCCGTATCAAAAGAAGCAGCCGACGCATGGCCACGAATTGCGAGTACAGCACGAGTAATTTCTTGAAAGAAGGTGAACAATGAAATGGGTACCAAACAAAAAACTCGTGATCCATCAAAACAAAGACGACGATTATTCACAGCACATTCTTTTCAGCGATCAAAAATGATATCTGCACGACTTTCCAAAGATTTACGAGAAAAATACAAGGTGAAGAGGATGCCTGTACGCCCAGGTGATGTGGTGTATATCACTGCAGGCGATTTTATAGGAACAGAAGGGAAAGTTCTTGAGGTTGATACAAAAAAACGACGATTGGGGATTGATGGGATTGCCCGTGAAAAAGCAGATAAATCAAAAATAATGTACAAAATTGATACCTCTAAGGTGGTTATTCGTCGTTTTGGCAAAGTAGACAAATCACGAAAGAAGATTCTTGAACGACGGGCAAAAATGGAACTTGAAATTGATGAAGACGATATCAGTGAAGCAGAAGCAGAGGCCCTTGAAGAAGAATAATGGAGTAGAAAATAATGGGTAAGAAAGGAAGTCCGCGACATAGAAAACGATTAAGCGCCCCAATCGCTTATCCCATACCTAGGAAACATGGTACCTTTACAATTAAACCTTACCCGACACGAAGTTCAATGGAGTCTTCGATCCCGCTAGGAATTGTAATTAGAGAAATGTTAGGATACGCAAAAACCCTTTCTGAAGTCAAAAAAATACTCAGTCGACAAATGATCAAAGTTGATGGAAAAGTTCAAACCAACTATAAATCTAGTTTAGGCCCCATGGATATACTAGAAATCCCAAAAACAGATGAATACTTTCGGTTAACCCCGTACCGTGGAAAACGTCGATTTAAACTTCATCCCATTCCAAAAGAGGACACACACCTGAAGATACAACGCATCCAGAAAAAACAGATGGTGAAAAAAAGCCTAATTCAACTGACTTTTCACGATGGTAGAAACTTCTTACTAAATCCTGAAGAGGAATATCAATTTCCTATCTCAGAAATTGCAGTCAAAGACAGTGTGATGTTTAATCTGGAAGACAAAACAATCGAAGATCATTACCCCTTTACTGAAGGGAACACCGCGTTAATTATGGGGGGACATAACGTAGGAATTATCGGAAAAATCCGAGAAATTGAATCTCAAAGCGGACGAAAAACGCGTACTGTTACATTAGAGACAGAGAAGGGGGAAATTAAGACGACAGATCACCACCTATTTGTTATCGGTCGCGAAGAACCAGTCATTGAAATCCCACAAGAAACAGGAACCGAGGAAGATGAGCTTTAGGAAAAGGACCCCCCCAACACTAGAAGAAGAAAGGGAACCTGTCCCACTTACAGAGGAAGAAAAAGCATACGTGGCAGAATGGAAAGTACACCCAATGCGAAAACCACGAATTTTAAAAGTGTGTGTGAACTTTGCAGTGGGTTCATCTGGCCCAAAACTAGAACAAGCGAGAGAACTCTGTGAGATTCTTACAAATCAAGCTCCAGCCGACGGAAGAGCAAAAGAATCAGTTAGAGGATTTGGAATTAGAAAACACGAACCTATAGCAGTGTTCACAACGCTAAGAGGGGACCTCGCGGATGAATTTCTGAAAAAAGCGTTTTGGGCGGTTGAGGATCAAGTCTCACAAAAGAATTTTGACAGACATGGAAATCTATCCCTAGGAATAGATGACCACCTAAAATTACCAAATATCAAATATGATCCCAAAATCGGGGTTCATGGATTTGACACCACAGTAGTCTTAGAACGGGCAGGATATCGGACAAATCGCCGAAGATCACGAAAAATGAAAATCCCCTCTAGACATAGAATCACTAAAGAGGAAGGAATTGCGTTTTTCAAACATGAGTTCAATCTCGGAGTCGTATAAATATGCACAAGATGTCAGAAACAAAGAAAAAATTTGGGAAGGGAACACGAACGTGTCGAAGATGTGGGACACATAGAGCAATAATACGAAAATATGGACTGTACATCTGCAGACGATGCATACGAGAGATTGCAGATGATCTAGGTTTTAGAAAATATTGACTTCCAAACGAACTCCATTCCAACAAATCAAGCAAACAATTCAAGACCAAAAAATTCTACCAGCACATCTTATTTCATTACTCCCAAAACGCTGGAAACGGGTAGGGAAAGTTGGGATATTAAATCTCAACCCAGAACTACTACCATGGAAGAGGGAAATTGGTGAGAAATATTTAGAATTCCTACCAGAACTGAAAACAGTTGCCCACAAGGTAGGAATAACAACTACCACAACACGTCAACCAGATAATGAAGTTTTAGCAGGAGAACCCAATACTGTCACACTTCATAAAGAACTAGGGTGCAAATTCTGGATTGATGCCCTGAATCTGACATTTTCCAATGGAAATCATGCAGAACGACAACGAATGATTAAAAACTGCCAGGAACCTGAGCAAATTATCGATATGTTTGCCTGTGTAGGAAACTTATCATTGCCAATAGCAGTCCACAACCCAACAGTAAAGATCATAGGAATAGAGATCAACCCTGACGCTTTCATGTTCCTTGAGAAGAATATCCAAGAAAATCAGGTGAAGGAACAATACCAAGCAGTACTTGGAGATAACAGGAAACTCACGCCAAAGGATTGGGCAAATCGAGTACTCATGGGATATTTTACCATTGATAATGTTCAGTTTAAGATTGCACTAGCGAGTTTGCGTCAAGAACGAGGAGGGATCATACATGCTCATGGATTATCAAGCTCACGGAAACCAACCGATTGGCGGCCCCAAATTCAAACTGTGATTGAAGAATCGTTTCCTCATCTCACGATTAAAACTAGTAACACAAGAACCATCAAAACGGTTGCCCCAGGCATCAACCACTATGTCAACGATTTAGAGATACAGACCACAACCTCCAACAATTAAAAAGTCTCAATTATCGAATCCTATTGCTTTTGCATAAAAGCTAGAAACTCAGTAACGTGAGTATGGATATCTTGAGCCTCTTCTTTAGAGAGAAGGTAGTTATCATGAACAACAGCATTCCTGAGAGAATTAAGGTTATTAAAAAAACGTTGGAAATTAAACAGTCCATACTGAGCCACTTTAGCGTCTAATCCTGCTTTAAAGTTCCCATCTAAACCTAAAACCTCTCTCACCGTCGAATGAGCGTAATGAATAAAGGCATTAAGATAGATTAGATTATCTCCTTTAGTACCCTCTTCAAAACATTCTAATGCAAGGTTCCAGACATTTTCAGCTTCAGGAGGGATCTTAAAGCAGCTTTTTGGTCGAACTGAGGGAATAGAGACAGTTGAAAGAGGAGTTGCTTCATCCACTTCAGGTTGTTTCATCGTGTTTGACTTATCCTGAAGTTCAGCTTCTTCATTCGTCTGAGGTGGAATTCCTGGGGGAAGAGAAAGACGCTTCTCTATTTGGCGTAACAGCGAGCTCAACTCATCTGTAATGGATTCATGGGATTTTAAACGTGATTGAGCCTCAGTAAGGAAAAAAGATGCTTTAAGAAGTTCATTTTTTGCCTTAAAAATATCTGCGATCCGTAGCCAGATACTTACATCATCAGGAAGCCATTGGGTTGCCTCAAAAAATAATTGGACCGCCTCAGGGTCTTGACCCTCTTCTTTCAGGATCATTCCACGTAAAATCCAGAAATCGACAAGTAAAGCCATATTATTATTACTCAATTCCTTGAGGGCTTTAATGTAGGCAGAGTCAATGGCCCCTGTATCGTCAGCTAAGATTGTTTCAACAATCCCTATAATTGCTTTTCCATTAGGATGAGTTTCTAAACTCCTGACAAAGCTAGAAACTAACTGGCCAGTCTCTTCCATCATTATTGACCATACAACTCTCTATGCATTGATGGTGAAGAATCACATGACAAAGTTAGAAACCAGATTTCCTTTTTAAGTCCAAAAAAAATGAATGAAGTGGGATGTTTGCTTTTTATTACTTATTATGTTTTCTTGAACCTCCGAATGAACACTACAAGACTACCTAGGAATAATGAAAGAGTAAGGAAACTAGGAGAGGAGGTAATACGCGGGGTACCAGGTTCACCAGTCGTTATAGTAGTATCTGTGGGGATTGAGAGAATTCAATGTAGAACCGAATTCAGGCTAAAGCACGTTTAATCATTGCTATGGCATCTTCGGGACATCTGGTGACACAAAGACCACATCCAAAGCAATTATTCACATTAAAGGCCATATCTCCTCCCTTACTTAATGTTCTAGCCATAAAATGGCAAGTAGAAAATTATAAATCTACTGAGACAAACTATCTTATCTGCTAGATTACTCAAGAGGTCAAAATCGTGGTAGTGTAATTATAAAAGTAGAACCCTTACCAAGGCCCTCACTTTGGGCCATTATTGACCCTTTATGAGCCTCTAAAATTTTATGTGATATAAATAAGCCTATACCTGTCCCAGAAGCAGAAAATTCTGTTTCAAAAGACACAAATTGGTCAAAGATCTTGTCAAGATTCTCAGGGGCTATCCCAGCTCCGTTATCAACAATTTCTATCCGGAGAGTGACAGGAAGAACCTCTAACTTGAATTTAATCAATCGTTGCTTAGGGTGGGTGTGATTAACCGCATTATTGATAAGATTGTCAAACACTTGCTGAAGACGATCCTTATCTCCTTTAATGAGTATGGGATCTTCCGTTTGACAGCCAAAAAATTCAAATTGTTCACCCAAGAGATTATAATAAGTTCCTGTAATCTCAGAGAAAAATGTACAGAACTCAAAGTCGGAAAGCTTGGTTGTAAACACTCCACGCTGGAGTTGAGCAATGATGGAAACATCATCTGTTAAGCGTTCAAGTCGAGTGAGACTGTTGCGAATTGCCTCAAAAATCTTCTCTTGCCGATCAGGTTCAATACGACCTAAATGGTCCTCGAGAAAGTCAATATAGCCGATGATCACGGTTAAAGGTGTCCGTAATTCATGACTGGCCATCCAAATGAAATTATCACGGCGATGTTCAAGTTCTCGTCTGACTTTCTCTGCCTCTCTACGTTCAGTAATGTCCATTGCGCTGACTAGAACCGCTCGTCTCCCTTCGTATTCAGTCAGTTCTAACCTCGCGTCTAACCATCTCTCATCCCCAGATTTTGTAATAATTTTAACTAAAGAACTTGTCAAAGACGGGGATCCACTCTTCTCTAAATTCTTAGCCCCCTCCATAGCCAGGGTTTTATAATCAGAGTGGAGGAAATCCCAAAATTTCATGAAAGCAAGTTCTTCAATTGAATAACCTGTTGTTCGTTCAGCAGCAGGATTAGCATACTGACACTGATAATCCTGATAGATCCATACAGGCTGGGGTAATGCTTCAATGAACAACCTAAATTTCTGTTCACTTTCCCGTAATTTTTCCTCTACCTCTTTAATTTCTGTGATTTCATGATAGGCTCCCCAAACCCGCTCAACGTGTCTATTAGCAATTACTGCATGGCCGTTATTAAGAAAATAACGCTTAGATCCATCCTCCAAAGTCTCAGAAGCCTCAGCATTAATTGTTCGATATCCTCTTTCAATAAAAGACCTGAAAAAATCATCCAAACTTCCTGGAACAGCCTTGAATAATTCAGTAAGGCTTTTTCCAAGTACTTCAGACGCCTGGGAATATCCATATGTTTTTGCTGCAATATCGTTACATTCAACGAGAACTCCATTGTAAAACATCTCAACCTGGATCTCAATTGGGAGATCAATTGAAATGGGAGGATTATATTCATAACAGAAGAGAGCGTCTGAAGTATGCTCTACTAATGACTGAAAACGATTATCCGACATTTGTAATTTCTTGACCATGCCAATTAATTCTAATTTGGATAAATTTTCTAAATTATCTACGGTCATAAGAGGAATTCTCCAAGAAAACTCAAGAGTTTTATCTTCTCACAAACAATTAATTCATTAATCGTCACATAAACTATTAGGAGTACTAGTGCTCCGAACTCCTTATGAACAATTGGTTATCTAAAAAGTTACAATGTCTCACTTCAAAAGAAATATGTATCAAAGTAATCGCTTGACATCTAATAGCTCAGTCATCTTCTTTATCTTCATCAATATCTTATTATCTTCCTTTTACTTGAGCTCATTTTGGATAAAATCATGATAATATAACAATCAATAGTTTAATTTCACTAGTTTCAATAATTGTATCCGCACCGATTACGCTTTGATTGCTAACCTTAGACATTGTGCATGATATAAGGGATCCCAAAAAAAGTACCCCCAATTAGATCCTTAATCTGGTTTCGAGTACTCATTGTATCATACTCGATTTCTACTTCCCCTTTGCCAGGAGAACGCTCTACTAATGACACGAAGACTTTACCTGGGCTAATATTTTCAATTTGCTCAACTGTGTCGAGATGTTCATTATAAATTTGTTCTGCTTGGCTCATAGTAGGCAATTGGTCACAAGGTACCCGTTGATTATCTTGCCAAATGATAAACAAAGATTCAACAACCTGATAAAAAAAGATAGCTCCCCCAAGCATAATACCTGAGATAAATACGATCAATAAAACCCATTTTTTATTAGGTTGAAAAACAAGGAGCTTCCGCAAATTAACCCCATATTATCATTTGAAAATCAGTTATGAAAACCTTCCTTTGAGACATTTTTAGAAACTAAACTCGCATATGAATCAGGAGGAGGCTTTTAAAAAGGGAGTTGAGTTAACCAAGAAAAGAAAACACATTGACGAACTGATTTCCATCGATCCTTGAAGATAATAACATTATCTTTTGACCATCTCGTGTTCCTATTCTTGATGTGGAACAACTACTAGCAGATACTAGGTGAAAACAGAAGAAATTATCTGTCAGTAATGGTAGGCCCCTGAGAATTGGACACACTCCCATTGAAAACCCCGCGCTTTTCCTCAGTTTGATAATCGGTGACCTCCAAAAAATCAAACAAATTCATCATATGGTCCCATCCTCTCCTCTCAGGGCCAGGGAGTAAGCCCTTGTGAGGAGGACAGAGAGCTTTATTTGGCTTAAGACCAGGATATTCGCCAAACCAACAAGTACATGGAATACATAGAATTAAGGCGGGATGATCACCTTTAGCAAAACCAATAACCAGCACATCAAGAAGAGAGGAAGATTCTACGGTGAGGAAAAATTGGAAAATTCTTCTACCTCTTTGAAGAGTAAACGGATTATCCTCTGTCTGATATTTTTTACCTACATCAGTGGTGGTTGCCCATTTAGTTATCTTTTGAAAAAATTGCTTTTTAGATCCTGTAAATTTAAAAGTAAAGGTAGTATAAGAATTAGAAAACATTTAGAATCATCTTATTCCCTTTATACAGAAGGAATGGTGTACCAGTGGCTTTAAAACTATCTATAAAAGATTAATTGTAGAAAGCGTTCATCTCTCACTTTTCCTGAACCTGAAAGAAAATGTCAGAGAGCTAAGGATTATTGATAAAAAGAGTCTAAAGAAGATGTTGAATGCGATTGATACATTAGTAAATATTAGAAAATTAGTGAGGAAAATAATACGAAAGATTTAACGATAAGAGGAGAAGATCGACCTGGTACTCTAGCTGAGACAGGAGAAATACTTGGAAAAGCAAACATCAATATAGATGGGATAACTGGATGCCGATGTATAGGAAAGAGAGAGCTTCATATCTTAATCGAAGACACAACCAAAGCTCGTCGTGTACTAGAGGAAGCTAATATTGAAGTGATAGAGGAACGAGAAGTGCTTGTAGTGAATATTAAGGATCGTCCTGGTGAATTGGGAAGAATCACTCGCAAAATAACCAATAGTGATATCAACATTAATCTCGTTTACTTAGCAACCAATAATCGACTAGTATTAGGAGTCGATGATCTAGAAAAGGCCAAAGCAACTTTAGAGCAAAAAAGTCAATAAAGGAATTTTGAGAAGGAAATTGTCAGAGGTATAGCTAATGAAATTGGGTGAATTCACGGAAGCGCAAATCATAGCCTTAGCAAAAACAGCTTATGAAGAAGGGGATGCAAAGTTTTCAGTAAAAGCAAATAAATCCGCACTCATTGTCGTGGACATGCAAGATGAGTTTGTTAAACCTCATTGGACACCCTTTTGGATTCCAGAAGCCACACGACAAGTTGAAAGAATCAAGACACTGATAGTTGCCTGTAGGACAAAAGGAATTCCAATCATTTATACGGCAGTGACATATACCCATTTCCGTCAAGATCGACCACTCACAGGAGACTTGATGCCAAACCGGTACCCCGATCTTGGAATTGAGGATCCTGCCATATTCAGAGACGGACATATTTGGGATGAAATCTCTCCATTAGCAGGGGAAATCGTGATCTACAAACCCTCCTATGGAGCTTTCTATGACACTCCTCTAGAAACTATTCTACGGAATCAGGGAAGAGATACAATCATCATTTGTGGAACCTTAACAAATTATTGTTGTGGGATGACAGCACGTCAAGGATACGAGAGAGGGTTCAAAGTCGTTCTGGGGAGCGATGTAACTTCAACAAATGACCCAGAAATGCATGAAGCAGAATTAAAAGTTCTACGGGCTGGTTTCGCTCGAGTTCTTCCCTCGAATGAAATCATCAAGGAAATAGAATCAGGATGACTGTTTATGGACTTTAAATTCGACCACGATGTACATGTGAAGCGTACAGAAGAGAATCGATTTGAAACGAAAATTTCCAGTGACTGGAACATAGTAGCTCCGAATGGGGGATACCTGATGGCAATAGCAGGGAAGGTAATTTCAAGTATCTCTGAATACCAGATTCCTTTATCAATGACTGCTTACTATCACAAACCAACATCTCCTGGTCATGCTGAACTGATTATTGATCGTATTATAAAGAGTAAGAGGACAATTACCGCGAAAATTTCACTAATTCAGAAAAAAACAGAAGTGATTTCTTACATGGGAATGTTCACTCAGAAGGATGCATTTAGCGGAATGACTCTAGTTCAGAAACAACCTACGTTACCTGATCCGTCCGAGTGTATAGAGATCCCTGATTCCCCCCTGTCCTTTTTCAAACAAGTTAGATTATCCGTTCCCCATGATCAGTTGGACTGGTTGCAGGGAGTAGAAGGAAAAGATACCGTTTTTTCTGGTTATTTAAGTTTCTATGATAACCGTCCGATGGATGCACTATCGGTGTTACTGTTTGTGGATGCAACCCCACCTCCCATTCTACGAAAAACAGGTCCTCTAGCATGGGTACCAACAATTGAGCTAACAGTTCAAGTTAGAAATATCCCAACAGGTAATTCTTTAGGGTTTGTCTCGAAAACTCGTTTTACTACCAATGGTCTCACGGAAACAGATGTGGAACTTTGGACTGAAGAAGGAAAGATTAGTGCACTCGGACGACAACTTGCTTTTATAAAGGAAAATAGAATTGTGATGAGTAATAGTTAACCTAGTGTGAGTAATAGTGACGAATTGTGGAGAACAGTAATGAATAAAGATACAAACCCAGAATGGGAACTTAGTTTTTGTGGCCTAAATTGTACGGCATGTGATATTTATCATGCGTCACATGGGAATGATGAATTACATAAAGGACTAGTTAAATTCTTTAAGGAAAATGTAGATTCGAGCATTACTTCTGTGTCTTGCGAAAAGTGCAGAGGGAATGCAGATGATTGTTGGACTTCGGAATGCCACTTCCGAACCTGTGCTACTGAACAAGGCTTGACCTACTGCTTTGAATGTACAAATTTTGTTTGTGATAAGTTAGTTGAATTTGGGGAACAAGCTCCCAATCATGCGAAGACTATAGAGAATATGAAAAAGATGAAAGAAATGGGAGTAGAGATATGGATTGCTTCACAAACAGAAGTAAAATTCTGCCCTCAATAATTACAGTACCTTTAAACAATATTTTAGTACTAACCTAGGTGTAGATAATATTAATCTGTAGGCAAGGTGCTAGGTAGGTTATCCTAGTTTGTAGAGCTTAACACCAAGGATTATTTGCCAGATACCTGATAGAATCAATCCAAATAGTGTTCCTATAGTCAGTGGCTCCAGTAAGACTCCGAAGGTGCCTAGGACAGTCAAGGTGCCTGCGATAATGACCAAATAAGCTATGCGTTTGCCAAAAACTCCCTTCGACATAACTAAGCCTATAATGACAGATCCGATGCCAAACAGGGCCAAGGCCATGATAGCAAACACACCTGATACTTCAAGTGCAAGGTGTGCCGTTGCTAAGTAAGCTGCTTTCATGGTCGCATCTGTTGTTGCTGCATAACTACCACTAATTGCAACAAGTGATATTACTTGTCCACGAGAGATTAGAAACATTGGTATAGCAATTAAAAACACTGCAGTTCCTAGAAATACCTGATTCTTATTAACATCCTTTAGAGAGAAGTAGAGTCCCAGTACTCCAGGCATCAGAAGAAACTCTCCGAAAGCAGCTAAGGAAAATAAAAGGGCTGGTTGTAGGGGGGCATCAAGAACTGATTGTGCGGTTAGTGGAAGTTGTACTTGAAATATGAATACTAAGAGAAGGAATATGATAACGATGGCTCCACCTACGAGTAAGGAGAGTCCACTCGCCTTGTACACTCCTTTCCAAGATGAATCTATACTCAAAAATGTTACCTCGTTTTATAAATTGATTATGAGTTTTCCTTTGACATGACCTTCTTCAAGATAGCGGATTGCATCTGGAACTTGCTCCAAAGTGTAACATCGATCGATGACTGGTTTTAATTTTCCAGCTTCAAGAAGATCCTTTAAGAAGATCAAATCACTCTTTGTGGGATTTGCCACATATGGAATCATCTTCTTATCACTTCTTCCCAATTTCCCCTTTAAAACAAGGCCCGGAGAAAACGCTGTTGTTACATATCTCCCATTAGACTTCAAAATTGGTTTGCAATCCGAAAACGAACTCTTGGCCACAGCATCAAAAATGAGGTCATACCTCTCCTCCTTCAGCGTGAAATCTTCTTGTGTATAATCAATCACCATATCCGCACCAATTGAGTGAACCATATCCAGATTAGTAGTACTGCAGACACCAGTTACGGTAGCTCCTAGAGCCTTAGCAATTTGGACAGCATATGTTCCAACACCACCAGATGCACCATTTATCAATACATTCTGACCAGATTGGAGTTTACCGTGTTTTTGAAGACCTTGTAGTGCGGTAACTCCTACTGCAGGGACAGTTGCTGCATCCTCAAAAGATACGTTGGGAGGCTTAATTAGCAATAAATCTTGAGTTGTGCAAAGATACTCTGCAAAACCACCTGCTCCCTTGTTTGTCCCGAATACCTCATCACCAGGGTGGAACTCTGAAACTTCTTTGCCAATCTCATCCACTTGGCCAGCAAAATCATACCCTAGAATTTTGGTTTTTGGTTTTCTTAGACCACCCAAGACAATCCGTGCCATAAATGGTGTACCTCTTAGACCATGAGAGTCCGTTCGATTAACTGAAGCTGCATGCACTTTCAGCAATATCTCATCATCTTTGGGGACTGGTTCTTCGATTTCCTGCAATTCAAGAACATCAGGTGAACCGTATACTTGTCTGATAATGGCTCTCATTGTTTTTCTCATCCTTTCCTTTATTAACGCTAAAACCCTTTACTAAAATGCTGATGTGTTCCCATTTTTAGAATTTCCGTGAAAAATAACAAGCAACCACTCTATTCGCAATTACAATATTAAAATCTTTGATGTGTTATCATTGATACAACAAGAAATCCCACATTTGATTGAATTCAAGCCTCTCCTTCTATGAGAATCAATTTAACTGCATTGATTCTCCAACCTGAAATGGTGCGAAAACAAGTGAAAGCGTCAGTGAACATTGAAAATAATACACAGGAAGGGCGGATTACTGATGATTTCAACTCAATGATCAATATAACCATTTTTAACGCCTTAGGGTTCTTCTTTCTCGAGTTTTTAATTCCTTATGTAGCTTCCCAAGAACTGAGAGCTGCTGGAATTGATATGGGAATTATATTCTCGATAATCGTGGTTGGTTATGTGATTTCATCTCCCTTTGTAGGAGCAATCACCGATCGTGTATCAAAGAAATTATTGATTTTCATTGGTTCAGTTGGAAGAGGAATTGCCTACTTCATTCTCTACTTTGCCATCATTATGAAATCACTTCTAGGAATAACAATAGGCATGTTTTCGCTTGGGTTCATAGCTGGGTTCTTTTGGATCCCATTAGAACCCCTTACATTTTGAAATTCCTCACAATAGAAAGTTATCCCTTATAATAATATCTCGATGAAATTGTATTCAAGGAGTCAAATGTTTCGAGCTTCTTAGAAGATAGTTGATATGAGGGAAGTGTTGTAAAAAACGGGTAATTTTAGAGGGATAAACCGATAGAAAAAAAGATGTAAGTGGTATTCTAATAGGTCATTTATGGAACCAAAAACACGCAAAATACAGGAAATCCTTGAAAAAATTACAAACGCTAAAGAGAAGAATAATTGGGATGAGATAAATTCTCAGCTTCTGAAAAAAAGACTTCAATGGTTGGAGGAGAATAAAAAAATGTTGGAACCTCAAGGAACAGATGTCCGAAGAGCATATACACTTTTTTTAATTCAATATTTAGACCTAGATCCAGCCAAAGTCCCAATTATTTTTGAGGATGAGACCAAAATTATTTGGAGGTCATTTAACTGGTGTCCTGTGTTGGAGGCCTGTACAAAAGGGGGATTTGATACACGGGAAGTGTGCAAAAAAGGGTGGGAACAGTCAGTTCAAGCTTTCATGGAAAAAATGAACCCCAAACTCCGGTTTATTCGAAATTATGACAAAATCCGCCCCTATACTTCTTACTGTGAGGAAATGATTGAATTACTTGAATGAACAATGAGTCTTCGATTATGAGGTTGAAGATTAGTCGCAAACTTTTATTTCTCATTGATGAATGTCATTGAAACAAATTTTGGAAGGGATTAAAATGGATTCAATGTAATAGGTATCTATTTTCATCAAAAAGAAATAGACATTTTCATTCGACATATCCATTCTACTAAACAAACCTTTTAAAAGAAATTTTTATTATAGTCATATTTATATCAATCCTTGAAAGTCCTGTTGCATTATTTTTAGAAGATAATACGGTTTAAATCTGAAGTAGATGGGAAATCATGTCCCGTAACGCAATCGTATCATCAGATATTGATGAATCAGCTGATAAAGAACTGAAAGAACTAAGAAACCTGTTAAGCCTAAAAGGGATGGATTCTGAAGAAAATGTTAATACAACTTGGAAAGCTCTTCGAAAAATGCAGGAAGAATTAGAACTTCCCTCCTTATACCCCATTAGGCGACACTATTATTTCTTTCAAAAATTAATAGAAATTCAAGAAGTTTTAAATCTTTCCTTTGCTGCGGACAAAGAAGACATCAAAAAAATTATCGATAACGCAATAGCAGAAATTAAAGAAAGAAAGCTAAAGAATGCGAGTGAAAAACTGAAACACGCCTCTAATTTGCTATCACGGGTAGGAACTAAGGAAAAAGAAGCAAAAAAGCTAACAGAGGATGAATCACAGGAAATAAAGGTTGATTTTATACAATTATATCAGCTTTATATTGAAATAGATACTCTACGTCAAATCTTTAAATTACCTGAAACAACTCCTATGCTAGATATCATAACCATGATTAAGAGGCGGTCACTGCAAGAACTGGCATTGCTAGGAATTGATTCTGATTCTTTGATTCTTAAAGTTTTGTTAGTGAATTTAACACCAACATTCCAAGTCCAAGAACAACTAAAAATAACAAACAACTTAGATCATGATTTATTTCAGATTCTAGTCGCGTATGGCCCGCTTACTCGTCCTGAAATAGTTCAATTAACGGGGATTGCACGGAGCTCCATCTATGATAGCTTACAACGCTTGATAGTGAAAGGATTCGCAGCGGAGTATAAAGAGAAGAGAAGTCACACGGGACGGCCTACAACAGTGTTTGATGCACTAATATGAAATGGTTTGGCTAGAGAAGTATAAGCTTCTGTAGCAATACTACATGTTTCTACATTAATCGACAAAATTTGTGACGTTAAAAGATGGATTTAATAGATAAGAATGTTCTTATAGACCTATTAATTAACTGTAGAGCAAGATATCAAGACATGGCTGTAAAAAATAATGTTACAGCAAATGCTATTAGGAAAAGGGTCGATAGATTAATTTCACAAGGGATTATCGAAGATTTTATTGTAGAGCTCAGTTTAGCAATGGTAGATGCAGAGCTATTATTGAGCCTGATCTACACGGATGGTTCAGAGGACGAGAAAGCGTTTATAGATCAATTATCTACACCTACGGGGACTAATCCATATATAAACTATATTGGACCAGCCTCAGGTGGGGAGTATAATCTATATATCATTTTTTCAACGTATACAGAAGGACCAAAAGGATTATCTGAGTCAAGTGCCTTTTTTAGGAGTTTTAATGAGGTTCAAAAAGTTGACATGCACCCTTTGCTTTACCCACGGGGAAAGAAGGTAAATTTGTCCACTATGGAACTGAAAGTATTACGCTACTTGTTTGAAAACCCGAGAATGCCTATTAGTGAAATTTCTAACAAGTCAGGAGTATCCTCAAGAAATGTACGGAATGTCTTGGTTAATTTTGCCAGAAATAATACTATAAATTTGACCATAAGATGGAACCTAAATGCAGGAGATAGCATTCAGTTCCTTGCTCAAATACAGTGGGATGATAAAAAAGCCGATATTAATAGCATAAAACAGTGGCTGTTTAATCAATATCCAAATGAATTTTGGGGAGAATTGATTTCTGCAACAAGACCATTACTTTTTGGTACTTTTGTTGTGAACAACCTAAGTTCAGTAGCAGAAATCACCCAATCAATTAAAAAAAATCCATCCATTACATCAGTGGTCACTCTTCTAGGAAAACCTAGTCGAGGATTTCCTGACATCAGAACAACAGAATTAAAAAAACTAATAGCTGAAACAGGATTATAGATCTTGTTTTTTTATGTGAATGAGTTCATCAATTAAGCGAAATAGAAATTTAAAAAAGAGCTCACTGGTTCATTTTTGGGACTTGATTTAGAATCTCTAAGCGAACTTTCTATGAAAAATGATATAGCGCTATTTTTGTTAATATGAGTTTCTAATGACTAAAATCAGCCAAAAAAGTGTTTTGCACCTAATTTGTTAAACAAACTTCTGTCCAAAAACGAACTTGATATTTCGGTTTATTTTATTTATATCCCCTCTAATGGCGTCATTTCCGAACTAACATGTTTATCAAACCTTTTATGTTCCAAAAAAGACACATTTCATGGTAATAAACCTTTGGGCGATATACCACTGAATTGAAATGTGTGAAAACCTTTGAAAGAAAGAATTGATCTATTAGATATTAAATCGTTGAAAGACCACTACAAGAATCTATTAAGAGATTTAAAGGAAAAATCATCTACATCTAATGATTCAGACGAAATTCTACACAATTTCTTCACTTCCAAAGGGATCAAGATCTTTCTTATTGGAGATATACAGAACGAACGAATTTTGATACAGGTGGAGGTGATCCCAACTGCATACATCACCCTAGAGGAATTCAATGATGGCCTTGAAGAGAGACAACCAGAAATCAAATCTGACATACTTGAACAGCAAATTTCTATGTTGAAAAATCTGAGAACATTGAATGAGAAGGGGTTCACATTGAATCTGGTCAGAGAGGAGTGCATATGGTATGTAACCAAAGCTCTAGAAACCGAACCAACTGAAGAAATGTGTGAATCACTTAACCCTCTATTAAAATGGGCTTTGGCAAGTTTTAAGGTAAAATCTAAGGAAAGAAAGAATGAAGGAGAGACCATTGAAAAATAATGGAATAGAAATCCAAAATTTGGTGAAAAAATTTGAAGATATAATTGCTATAGATGGAATCAGCTTTGAAGTCAAACCAGGAGAATTGTTCGGTCTCTTAGGTCCGAATGGAGCAGGAAAGACAACGATAATCAACATCCTTAATGGACAACTAAAACCTACGCGTGGAACCGCTATCGTAAGTGGTTATGATGTAAAAAAACAGGCGAATAAAGTGCGAGAACTGATTGGGGTCTGTCCTCAAGAACCAGCATTCTATTCATACCTCACAGGGAGAGAAAATGTCGAATTATTCGGGAGACTACATGGAATGGCTAAAGAGGTTTTAGGAGAAAGGACAGATGAGCTCCTCAATAAAGTGGGTTTGGTGGAAGGGGCAACACGGAGAGCTGGTAAATATAGTGGAGGAATGATTAGACGAATTTCTCTTGTTATGGCTCTAATTAATAATCCTGACATTGCATATCTTGACGAACCAACAGTAGCGATGGATGTTCAATCTCGTCATGCAACCTGGAACTTTATTAGGGAACTACGGACCCAAGGGAAAACAGTTATTCTTACGACTCATTACATTGAGGAAGCAGAATCCCTTTGTGATCGTGTGGGAATCATTGATCAGGGGAAACTGATCGCTCTTGATATTCCAAAGACCTTAATGACAGAATATAAGGCAAAAAATTTAGAAGAGGTATTTATCAAAATTACTGGGAGGAAAATCCGTTAATGAGGGTGATTTGCAAATGAAAGTGAAAAATATTCATGTTCTTGTAAAAAAGGAACTTAAAAAGTTAACGCGAGTACCTGCTCACCTTTTTCAGGCAATATTATTTCCAATCGTTCTTACAGGGGCTTTTGGATTAGCATTTGGGTCATTTGGAAGAACGGGAAATGAAATCACTTTTACAATAGGCATCGTGGATAATGATAGAACTGAATGGGCTGAATATTTCATTGGTAACATTTCTGAAAATGCCCTTTTTGTTGAGAGTCTATATGAAGACCAAGAGATTGCATTACAGGATTTAAAACAAGGAAAAATCGACGCATTAATAATAATCCCAAACAATTTTCAGGCCAGCATAGAATCTTTCTGGGAGCAACCTAATAACGTAAGTACTTGGAAAATAGCAGAAGTCAAATTATTTGTCGATCAGGGATCATATACAGGAATTAATGCGATTCCACCCTCAATCCAACAAGCATTACAAAAAACTCTACATGGGGAACAAGTGACCACCGCACCACAACCGGTTCACATAGGTACCCCTTCTCAAGTATCTGTAGAGCGTTATACCCAGTTTGATTACATGGCACCAGGAATGTTCGCCTTCGCAGCTATTTTTCTTACCTTAATAGTCGCAGAAGGATTCACAGAGGAACGCATGAAAGGAATATTACGTAGAATCCAACTGACACCTACATCACCTGGAGACATCGTTTTAAGCAATATTATAGCAAATATGCTCATAGCAGTGGTACAGGTAATCCTAATAGTTATAATTTCATGTGTAATGGGATTCAATCCTCAAGGGGGATTGATAGGAATTATAGTCGCTTTTACGTTTGTTTCGCTCCTAGCATTTTGTAACGTAGGGTTTGGCTTAATCGCAGCTAGTATTGCAAAGACTCCAGGAGCAGCAACTACAATCAGCTTCGCTTTTATTCTTCCACAGATGTTCTTAGGGACTTTTATGCCAGTACCAAAGGAATTTGGACAATTGGTACCCAGCTATTATGTTACAGATGGGTTGACTTCCATTCTCCTAAGAGGGGCATCAGTCACAAGTTATACCATTCTCATGGATTTAGGAATTATAATTGGGTTCTGTGTCGTTATAACGGTTTCTGGGGTAATAATATTTGCAAAATTTGGGAGAGACAAATTAAGATGAAGGAAAGAATTCTGAAAATATCGAGGAAATGAAAATGAACCATGACAATCATAATGAAAATAAAGAAAACATCCTAAAGGAAAATACATTAGTGAATAAAGAATTTGCAAGTCTCAAACAAAGAATTATTGCTGCCCTAATAGATTTAGGATTCTTTATCTCAGTATTTCTCCCTGTCACATATTTAGTGAAAGGAGTATGGATCATGTCACCAGTAGATCATCGTTGGGCATACGGGTTGTTCATCACAGACCCCTTATGCATTATTTTCTTCTTTTTAATGGTGATTTATTTTATCTTACTCGAAGGACTTCTTGGTCAAACCATTGGAAAATTTATTACTGGAATCAAGGTCATCAAGCGAGATGGTTCAAAACCTGGGATAGTAGCAAGCTGTATTCGAAATATTCTTCGAGTAATTGATTCATTACCAACCTTACATATCTATGGTATATATTTGATATTAAAATCGCCAGACAAAACAAGATTCGGAGATAAGAAAGCAAGGACAATTGTTATTAACAAAAAAGATACCTTCCCAGTGAATGTGACGTAGAATGACCTTAGTGGCCTCCAATGTTAAAAATAGTCAAGAAATTAAAACGAATAATCGTGTGTTTTACCTAGATAATATTAGAATATACTTGACTATCCTAGTGATATTGCAAAGATTCGGACTAGATTTTGTAGAAAACTATACTGTAAATTATAACTGAAGCCGATTATAAAATATATACTCACAAGGCCCAGCACTATCCCAAGTAGGCCAGATTCAATGACCAGAAGTTTCCATCGAAAATAATGCAATCTAGCTAATCCAAATGAGATGTAAATATTGCTCAGAAAAAGAACCCATAAACCTACACCTATTATGACTGCAAATACAGCGAAGTAGGCTGGGGAAGGAACGAATCCAATATATATCTGCTCAGTTGGTGAACGAAGAAAAGATGGTAAGTAAACAATCCCAATAAAGATGAACATGAACCCTAAAAAAATGCTGGGAATGCAGTCAAGACTGTCCAAATTCCCCATATCAGCTTAAGAAGAGTGAGAGAATGTAGATCACCTACTTGGAATTTTTCGCCACGATTCATTATTTTGCCTCAGTAACAATTATGATTATTCTGGTAATCCCTTTGAAATTGAAATATAATCCTCCACTGATACAGTGACTAATGTTTCGGTTCGTACTTCTCCAGATCTCGCGATTCTAAGCACAGCTTTCATCATGGTGTTATTATCAGGAAATTCTGTAATCGCAACAAAATCATAGCGTCCAAATGTATAAAAAAGTTGTTTGATTTCTCCTTGATACTCTTTAACCCAATCATGAGTAGTTTTGAGCTTGTTATCGGTATCTTTTACTTCTTCAATTCCTTTTTGTGTATAATTTCCTAAAACAATATAAATTGGCATAATTTTTCCTCCTGATGAGCTTCTTAGCTCTTTTTGAGAGTTTTCTGAAATGTTTGAAAGAATTTCAATCAGAACTTGTAATCACTAGGATCTTTCTATTTAAGGTTATACCATGAGACGAGGAAAGTCATTCAGGTTTACTTCAGTGTTGAATTTTTGATACCCCCTACTTGATTGAAAGAGTGGCAAAAAACTACGATCCCTACCCTGTGTCCTTCGATAATCCTGTTATAGTCCATGAGCTAATACCCCCAATGATTCTGCATCCCAGTGGAGGGGAAGTACTTAATGGAATCATCAACTGGAGGGCAGCCATCGATACCTACAGGTACCTGGTCACATATGGTGTCTATTGAGCGGACTTGGACTACTCCTAGCCATAAATTCATTGAAGCTAATCAGGAAAAAGGAATAATATTATAAGACTCATAGATGAAATAATATATTAGAATAAAAATGACATATAAAACAATAAGTTTGAATTCCAAGGCTTATCAGCTTCTTAAAAAGGAAAAAAAGGATGGAGAGTCATTCAGTGACACGATAATACGATTAACTACAAAACCTAATATTGAAAAGTTTCTAGAGATGTTTGGGGTTTTGAAAAACGACTTAGATGATCAAGAGTTATCAGAATTTAAGAAGGAAGCTCATCAAGCATGGAATTAAACCAACCAATCATCGCAGATACTGATTACCTTTCAGACTTTCTTGCTGGAAAAACTACTGCTAAAAAAACAACATTCAATATGATAAAAGAAGGGAAGTTTGTTATCACAACCACGATAACTGTTTCAGAACTATATTACGGGAAACATAGGAGAAAATGGCAAGAAAGACGATCCAAGACCCTTGAAGAACTAATATCAGCTTTAACTGTATTACCATTTACTATTGAGCATGCAAAAGAATATGGAAAAATACGAGCTTTGTTAGTTGATAAAGGGCTGGATATAGGATTCGCTGATACAGCTATTGCCTCTATTGCTATTATGGAAGATTTTCCACTTCTGACTGCGAATGTTGAGCATTTTAATAGAATAGAAGGATTGAAAATAAGAATCTATAAGTAAATGAAAACAGATTATATCTGAGGCTTTTTTTTTGTTATGACTCCTATGTCACAAATCGAATGTGAGAAGATGTTAAGGAAAAGAAAAAACCGGAACAAAATGCGATTCCTTTTAGTTCTTTGCTTACTCTCTCAGAGTATCCCATTATCTCCCATCCCAATACGTCTGTCGGACTCGTTAGTGGTAACAAACAAATCAATCTCAATGAAGTACACAACACATGACCCGATTAATATTACAAACGATAAAAAATTGGCTGCTGTGGCAAATAATGGGACAGGAACGGTTGATAATCCATACATCATTGCTGGCTGGAATATTTCAGATTCACCCACACATGGGATCAGCATCACGGGGACAACGAAGTATTTACGAATAGAAAATTGTTGGATAGAGAGGTCAAATGATTATGGAATCTGTCTGGATAGTGTTGCCCCAGGAACAAGCACTGTCGCCAACAATACCTGCACCCATAATGCAAAGGATGGGATTAGCCTTTGGTATTCTCATTCGACGACTGTCGCCAACAACACCTGCACTAACAATGGTAGGAGTGGTATCTTTGTGAGGAATTCTGAGTCTTCAACGATCGCTCACAACACCTGTAACGACAATTGGTGGGACGGAACCACCTTTTTATTTTCTTTCTCTTCGACTATCACAAATAATACATGCACCAATAATGGAAATGGCATCAACCTGCGGCATTTATATACCTCGACAGTCACCAACAATATCTGCGTTAATAATGGAGAGGGGATCACCCTTGGTTATTCGGATTCGTCAACCGTGGTCAACAACATCTGCAACAGCAATGAAAATAATGGAATCTATTTTTCAATTTCTGATAATAACTCTGTTGCTTGGAATTCATTGATCGGGAATGGAAATTACGGGATAGAATTAGCAGATAATTCAGATAATAATTCTATTCACCACAATAATTTTCTCACGAATGGACAGAATGAATCGCAAGCATACGATGATGGCACAAACAATCAATGGTTTAATCAAAAGGTACTGGAAGGAAATTACTGGTCAGATTACAATGGGACGGGTAGTTATCCAATCGCAGGAGCAGCAGAAGCAAAGGATCCCTATCCCTCCCGTTCTCTCTATAAGTATACCAGTGAGACAGAGCCTCAAATAGATCTAAGCGACCTTTATTCACTCCTAACCAGAATTGGCTTATTCATACTCATCGTAGGAGTATTAGGAACATTGTTATTCGTAAATAGACGGAAAAAATCAGGATGAAAAGCTGAAACTTTAAAAAGCAGTACAAAAAATTTTCTCCAAAAACCCATGAGAGGATCGGAGAATAGTATGGAGTAAAATAATGACTTCGGATGTGAGCGATTTTTAATCATAACACTCGATTTCGTATCCTGAGAGGATTGTAATGAGTGAGTTATTTCCTGGATAGAACGCCACAAATTGATGAAACAACATATCTGTCCCCACCATGTTATCCCATTCAATATTTTCTTTTATTATGTAAATTTGTTCTCCTTGCCATGTGGCATTGGTGAAAAATGTCATGTCGACAAGATAAAGGTCATGAAAGGAATTGTTCCATGCTCCATATCGATAGTCGCTAGAATCCACTTCGTGAATTATCTCCTGTCCTCGCAGAATAACAGTTGTTGTTGCGTGTATCCCCATCTGGAACTTTGCTCTGTAGTTTGATGATAGAATGGCATTGGTATACACTTCCCGTTCTGTGACTCCCATGTAGTTTGGAACCAAATCAAATGACGCCCACCCCGTGCACGTATCCCGAACTAATCCTTTGATTTCTGGAAAGTACTCCTGAAACTCCAGTTGAAGATACGCATTGATCACGTCTCCATCCCCGCGATAATCATAGCTTATCGAATTATATGATAGTCGTGGAAGAGGAAGTGCCAATATGATCAAAATGACAATTAGGAGAGCTACTATGATTTCTGGTTGAAGTTTGAATTTTTCTACGTAAATGGAGTAGTGAGATGGTTTGAGTTTCTTTTTCAGCGGTTCCCAAATAATTAATGGTCCAATCCAGCTTGAAAACACAATCATCGGAAACAGTAACTCGACTCCAAAGAAGGGTAACATTTGAAAAAAGTACCAGATGGAAACAAAGTACCACACCCAGCGAAAAAGGGGGAGAAACCAAAGTAATCCCACCAATAAGATGGATTTCTTTGAGTAATTCCGAATTGTTAATACTGTGAGGAAGATCCCGGTAAGAATTAGTGCACCAATGTCAAAAATTGTTACCGCTGGGTGTGCATGATACGGAGGGAAGATCATGCCTCCTCTTAGTGCAAAGATTACTCCCATGATCATAATTAATATTGTTGATCGTTTAGCTGAAACGATTTCTTCTCCTTCTTCCATCTTGGAATCTCCTCTTATGTCTTTTATTTTCCCTCATAAGTTAATTATGACATTTTATACAAAGAGATACCATGATCATATAATTACCTTTCCTTCAATGAACTGTGTATCACTAATTACAAGTCAAAGGGAAAATTGAACAGATTGAGAGTGGTAATCACCATAGTGCAAATGCGACCCATTTACTGTTATTAAAGACTGTTGAGGATTTGAGATATGAAATATAATATTAAGACCTATCAAAAGGAATATTTAGATGACCATGCCAGAATAGAAGCTGATGAAAGAAACAGATGGGGAATAATTGAGCGACCTGATAAAGAACAGATAAAAACTAATCTAGTGAGGAGGCATTCTCAACAGGATTTTGACCCCGAAACGCAATTATATGCCTTTGAAGAAGATAGAATAGTGGGCGTCATTACATCCTCGATCTATGAGGAAGATGGGGTTATCAAAGGGGATTTAAGGATACCATTTGTAGCTGAAGGGTATGAAGATGCCAGAGATCCCCTTTTAGAACGAGTAATCCAAGTTCTCAAAACGAAGGAAGTAACATGGATACGAACCATGGTAAGTGAATATTGGGGCGAGACAGTCTCTGTAGCTAAGAGAAATGGTTTTGAATTTGATAAAGATGTCGTTATTCAGTCTCAGAAACGTTTTGATGCAATTGATGTAAAGAAATTGGTAGAACCAAAGGATGTTCAAAATTTTGATTACCAAAAACATGCAGATGCTATAACTAAAATGCTAATGAAACAGTACAATACCTCAGAAGAAGAAACTCGTACTATAGTAGACAGGTATAAAGATTGGGAGATTGGTGAAACGAAGAATCCGTCTGGTTCTCCGCAAAAGTTAATTGCTCATGGTCTCATTCTCGACAAGGAAGAGGTTGTAGGAAGATTATTAGGATTCCAACAAGAACAATCAGGAGAAAAGACAACTGACTTATCTATGTATGCTAAAGATAACGATAAAGAGATTCTAAGCCAGCTTTTAGCAGCTGGTATCAGAGAAAGTAAAAAACAGGGAATGGAAGTGTTGCATGTTGGGTTACGAGACCCTACGGAAGAAATAAAAGGATTTTATTCATCTTACGGACTTATATTTAAAACAGCAGCAGCCTATTATACAAAAAAGATCTGAGATGCCAATATAGCCCATTATAGATGCTTTCCATAACTTAACCAACAATATCCGACATTTCAGAAGAAAAAACCGAAAAGAATGAAAGCCCGAAGTGATCGGCTTACTATTACAGAAAGAACAGACTTTGCTTTGTACAAAGCTGAACCTTTAAAAAGCAGAACAAAAACAATTGCCGAAAAAGACTATGAACAACAACTAGGGCGTCCAATACACCCCGAATCACGGCTAAACAACAGTTACTCCAGTTGATGAAAAGTCATTTTTTCTTGAAACTACTTACATATTTCATCTTTTTCAAAGCTTTCTTAGTTTTGTTATCCACAGGAGGGATTTTCGCACTTACAGATTTTAAATCAGCATAATGTTTGTATTCCACATATGAAATGTCCTTTTTCTTTGAAGATTTCTTACTTCTCGGAAAGAAAGGGGACTTTTTTCTTGAAGACACACCAATCATCTTTCTAAAATAGTTAATCTGTTATAAAAAGAATTTTCTGATTCTTGGATAATATATCATTTGATAAACTTTTAGATTGGGGATGATCTTCTTTTGCAAACTTCTTCCTGACCAGCATCAACGATAACATGGTTAGGAGAAGTATTGCTTTTAATTTCAATATCCACTATTTCAATTGCGCCCATTTTTCGAGCTCTTTTCAAGATGACCTTTTTTCTGTGATTCCAAGTTAAATCCATTATAAACATGGCAGGGACAGACAATAATACAAGGATTAATGGTATGAATATTAAACCCATGTAAAATGAGAAGTGTGCTTCACCTCCAGTAGCAATAATTGCCTCTGTAACAAACATATGCATACAGGTATTCAATGGGAGCCAGACTAATTTACGGGTTAGCAAAATACCATATTGATCGTTTTCATTCATTTATGCTAGGAGCGGCCCCTCCATACACACTAGACCAGGCAGTCCACGAACCATTCCTCCAGATATTCAAAACAGGACCAGAAGAGGTAATTGAATACTTTGAGACGAGTTTCTTGATTTAGCTATCCAAGCAATAATAGAAATCAGAGAGGATGTCGGGCTAAAATGAAATTGAATGGAATATTTGGTGCCATACCCCAGATATTCTTTTCCAGGCGAAACCAACGTTACACAAAATTTCCGAAGAAATCCCTAGGAATAATAGAAATTCAAAGGGATAAGGAAAATTGACGAAAAAACAGCTGCAAAGCAGGGACTAAAGCTGAATCTTTAAAAAGCTGAATAAAAGCAGCAACACTTGCCGAAAAAGACCATGAACAACGACTAGGGTTTCAAATACCCCCCGAATCACAAGTAAACAACATTTAATCAAGTTGATGAAGTGAATCGAGAAGTAAGGCTTAAATAGGTGGAAGGCCCTAGCCCCCGTGGACACACTAGAGACTCTCGAAAGTCGTGTCTGACCTTAATGTTCATACAACCACCAACGCTATGGTGAGACTGCGATTGGTGAAGGTTCCTTGTGGGAAACCACACCCCTCACAACCAGCCAGCGGTTAGGAAACGTTCTCCCTGAAACGTGGGTTAAGCGAAGCTGGCGCCCCCAATTGGAACAGAACAAAACGCAATTGGGTAGCACGGCGAAAGTCAGGCTACGCAAGGGTAAGGTCGTCCTGGTAACAGGAAAACTCTTTTAATGATCACCAACTCGACCGCCGTCTAAAAAGCGTACAGACATCAGATCGCATGCTCGATTATATTATCTAACCAATTCCACAGCATATATTGTAGAACTCCAACTGAACTTGTTGTAAAGTCTCTTTCCTCAGGAAAGAGGGTTTCAACCTCCGTAATATAATTCCTAAAAAACATTCATTCGAAATTGACGAAACGTCAACTTCCGTGTAATTCCGTTCGATCCTGACGGAGCCCACTGCTATCGGATTAAGACTAAGTCATGCAAGTCGAGGCGACTCGTTCGCCTGGCGAACTGCTCCGTAACGCGTAGATAATCTACCCTC
>CP070695.1:2244391-2247054 GCA_020353515.1 Candidatus Heimdallarchaeota archaeon | reverse complement strand
TGATGGGTTTGAGGTGATTTTTTCAAAAACCGAACCAGAAAAATGGGATACTAATGGCAACGGCATTGGTGACGGTCTGGAATTTATTCAAAGTAAGGGTTATTTGGGATGGATTGAGAGTTTGCCAGATGACTGGATTGGCATGACGATTACTTGGGATAATTACACAATCCTGATAAAAACAAACTCATCTGTATTGGAGGGTGAATTTGACAAAGAAGAACAGAAACTCAAGATCAAGGTATCGGGGCCCAATGGAACACAGGGGGTAACAAAAATCGATGTTCCAAAGAGTTTATGCGAACCTGAGGATATTGAAATCAAGTTGGATGGAGAGTTAATTAATTACACGGTTACCGAGGATGATACTTACTACTATATACATATTGAATATAATCATAGTATTCATGAACTCTCAATGGAAATTAGCAAGATTACTGAAGTGCCAAGCGATGGAACAGAGGATGAGAAAGGATTCTTAGCTGATTTCTACCAAATAGCCTTGATAATCGCGGTTATTATCATTCTTGCATTATTGATTCTTATTATTAAAATCAGAAACGAAAAGGAGAATATTGGATTATCGGAAGTCCCTCCCGAGAGACTTAGGAACCTATTAGAAAAAAAATATGCCGAGGGAAATATGACGGATGAAACCTACAAAGATATAAAGTCATTACTTGAGAAATACTGAAGATGTTAAAAGGATACCTCCCCAATTTAACCGGCAAGCTCAAGCCTCAAGTCCCAATAGGTTTCCTCGTCTATTTTCCCCAGTAGGAATTTGGCAATCAATCTCAACACTTTCTTTTTTTCAAGCTCTTGGGGAGTTATATAAAAATGGTGGATCTCTTTTCCAATTTTGATGATGGATAACATTTCTCTTTCGACGAGCAAATTGATATTATTCCGGATAGTCAAACGATTCATTTTTGTTTTAGCTGATAGTTCCTTTTGAGTTATACCAGGATGTCTTTTAATTGTATTTATTAGCCGCTGTTGGGTTTTATTTAAAGAGCTTTCACCTACATGCCCAATAGGATAGTATATTCGTTTATTATCACCAGATTTAATTTTACCTTTCTTTTCCAAGTATCTCAGGTGATATCTTAGGGTTCCGTCTGAAAGATCAAAAATCGTTTTTATGGTTTTAAATGATGTGCCAGGATGCATTTTGATATAATTAGCAATCTTAGGCCTAATCTCATTTTTATTTTCGCTAACTTTCGAACCCATAATGGGTAGCCATAAGGATTATATGGCTTTATAATTATCTCTTAATTATTCTCGGTAGGTCAGGTAACTCAGGGATAATATATGTGAATAGAAGTTTAATATGTAATAATGCAATTATGTAACTTTGGGTGATTACAATGGATGTAAAAGAAGCAATCCAAAAACGTCGTGCATATAGATCTTTAGAACCTATTGAGATTACCGATGATATGATTCGCGAGCTGGGCACCGCTGCTCAGCTTGCTCCCTCTTGTTTTAACAATCAGCCCTGGAAATTCGTATTCGTCTATGATAGGGAAATGCTCCTAAAAATGCGTGAGGCATTATCGAAAGGGAATGAATGGATCCACGCTGCATCATTGATTATTGCAGTGTTTGGCAAAAAAGAGGATGACTGTGATGTAAAGGGGAGGGAATATTATCTGTTTGATATCGGTATGGCCTGTGGGTTCATTCAATTGAGAGCTACAGAGCTAGATTTGGTGGCTCATCCCATTGCAGGGTTTAATGAGGATAAGGTGAAAGAAATTCTCGGGATACCCGAGGAAATGAAGGTAATCACATTGATCAATGTAGGGAAGAAGTCGGATACGATCTCTGAGATTCTTTCTGAAAAACAGGTTATTTGGGAAAAAGAAAGACCTGAAAGGAAACCTCTAGAGGAGTTTGTTTATAGGAATCGATATGATAAGGAGCCAGGGGCCTAAGGCAGTTAACTCAAATTCGTTCATAAAATTACATTTCCACGATATACTTGCACAGAAATCTCGGTCTTAGCCCAACCATGTTAAAAAGGACTGCCATGATAAAGAAGGCGGTGAGCCTGATCTTTCCTTTGCTGAGATAGCGTCTTGGTGATGTGACGATTAAACTTTCTATCTGCTCCAATTTCCCGTATCGTTTGGCCTTTTTACAGAGCTCAACATCCTCAAGAATAATAATATCGTCATAGCCACCTATCCTTTCAAATACATCCCTTCTTATGAATATCCCGAAATCACCAAAGAATATTTTCGTTGCCCGAGCGCGGAGATTTCCGAAAGCACTATTCAGTTTTAAAAAAACATCCGGATCGGAAAAGCTGTGCATGAAACCCCCACCGATTATCCTACCATCTTTGATTTTTTTCTCTATGATATTCAGGGATTCTCCATCTAAATGACTGTCAACGTGAAGAAAAAGCAAAATGTCTCCCTTCGCAATCTCAGCACCCTTGTTCATTTGATTGCCCCTCCCACGGGAGGTACTCAAAACATTAAGTGAATGATGGAATACCCCCCTCAATCTCTTTATCTCATCCAATGTGCCGTCGGTGCTTCCTCCATCAACCAAAATCAGTTCGAAATTCCCTTTCAGATTCTCCACATGATCTAAAAAGAGCTTTATGTTTTCTCTTTCATTCAGGACAGGCGTGATTATGGATATCA
>CP070695.1:2130570-2244291 GCA_020353515.1 Candidatus Heimdallarchaeota archaeon | reverse complement strand
TATTAAACAAGGTTGTATTAAGGGAAGTATATTGCCAAAATAACGTAGCATTTTGGACACCGTCTATATCAGAGATGGCAGCAGTTACTTCTACATCTTCATCGCTATCAGGAGTTGGGTCATCCAAACTGGGTGGTCCTATAACTGGGCCTTCGGCATCAGCGACAGAATAAACCGCTTGTGGCGTTTCTGGAGTCTCTACTATTGATAGATCAGTTGGTTTGGTTAAAATCGAGTATGAACTATATGAAATAAAGAATGCAAACAAAATTAATGCAAATATTAAATTTAACTTTTTCATTTCTCTTCTTCCATCTTCTAATCAGAATAATTAAATTGTGTAGATTATTTTAATTGGAGTCTCATAAAGATTCCCAAATATTAAGCTATTATCTCTGTGATATATCTTCCAAACTACCATCCATAAACAATAAATTTAAAGAGCAATTCCTTTTTTTTATTTTGAAGTGCAAATTATCCCCTAATAATTCATGTTTTAAATAAGGAGTGATAAATCATGGTAAACGAAGATTTACTTCGACAACTTTTTGTAAAAAAATCGTTGAAGAATAATGAGAAAGGCTTCCAACTTCAAATGAAAAATTCAATTAGTGATGCAACTATCATTGCTCCCATCAAACTAGAGATCAAGGGTGAATCAGTAGAAAAAGAGAAGTTTAAAGATTTCGTCATTGATCTTGATGGAGTTAAAATTAATAACAAGGATATTAATGAACAGAATCCCGCTAAGTTCACAGTCAAAGTTTTAGCAACATTATTCTTTGAGCGAGATAATCCTTTACCTAAAGAGAAATATAAAATCAGATTTGCAAAGTTATTGACTGAAGAATATGGTGATCTTCCGTTTAGAATGAAAGAGCGAATACGTGAATAACTTCTTGCTCTTCTAACTTTCTCTTCATCATTTTTAAAAATAATTTTTCTATCAAAAAATCTCTCTTATTTTCTTTACATACTCTCTAGCTGAAGGTATAGTTTATGAGGAAGTGATGGAACTTCCAGAAAAACTCTTAA
This sequence comes from Candidatus Heimdallarchaeota archaeon, assembly GCA_020353515.1. Lineage (GTDB taxonomy): Archaea > Asgardarchaeota > Heimdallarchaeia > Hodarchaeales > Hodarchaeaceae > Hodarchaeum. The sequence goes on along the minus strand of CP070695.1, from coordinate 2,243,256 downwards.
TTAAATATATTCTTCTTTGAATAAACAAATCAATAGGTTGAATGGTGAAAATGGAAGATCAAGAACGACTTTTCAAAGATGATGAAATATTATCTTGGATCACCGATATTACTGATGATGAAATAAATGAAGTCCATCAAAAAAGCCTGGTTCCTTTTTATGATCAACTCTTTGTGAAAGGTACTGGTTCCTATTTAAAGGATCACACAGGAAAAGAATTCTTGGATTGTACCGCACAAGCTTGGACTTGTAATATCGGTTTTGCCAATCCTGATGTTGCGTTTGCCGTGAGTGAGCAGTTAAAACGGTTGACCCATGTCAGATATGGTTTTCCAACAATACCTCGAGTTAAATTTATTCATAAAATGGCAAGTATTGCTCCTGGAAATCTCAAAAGAATTGCAGTTAACGCCATGGGAGGAGGTGCCGCAATAGAAGCGGCATTACGTTTAGCTATGCTGAATAAACCAGATGCTGAACACTTCTACACTTTCACTCGTGGCTATCATGGCAGTTCACTTGCTACAATGACACTTTCTACACGATTCGCGGGAGTAACACGTTTTCGTCCTTGGGGTTTTGATAGAGTTTCCAAAATTCCTTTCCCCTATTGCTATCGTTGCCCCATGGGACAAGAAAATGAAAAAACCTGCCATCTAGAGTGTTTAGAACTGGCAAAACATATGATAGAGTATGGTTCTGTAGATAAAGTTTGTGGGATTTTAATGGAACCAATGCAAGCCCCAGGTGGCCACATTCCTGCTCCAACTAAATTCCTGCAAGAACTTAGGAAATATACTCAAAAAAATGACATTTACTTAATTTTTGACGAATCTCAGGTTTTCACTCGGATTGGTTACTGGTTTGCATCGGATTATTATGAAGGTGTCGTTCCTGATATCACTTGTTTGACAAAAGCAGTTGGAGGTGGATTACCTATGGGTGTAACTATTGCCCGGGACGATTTGACTGGTTTTAATGCTGCTGAAGAGCATTCCACGTTTGGTGCTAATCCTCTCATGTTCACTTCAGGCTTAGTATTTCTCAATTATATCGAGAAAGCTGATGTGTTAAAAAATACCCGGGAACAAGGAGATTATTTAACCTCCAAATTAAGACAATTACAAAAGAAATACGACGTTATTGGTGATATTCGATGTCCAGGCTTATTCATTGGCATTGAACTCGTTAATGATCCTGATACCAAAGAACCTGGTAATGGTCTTTGTTCTGATCTCATAGAGGAAGCCACAAATCAAGGGGTAATCTTTGGTCATTCTGCTCCAATTTCTTCTGATATTGGGAAACTTTTCAGGAACGTCTGTAAAATTAAGCCACCTCTAATAATTACTCGTGAGGATTCAGATCACATTTTAGAAGTCTTTGAGAATAGTCTTATCGAAGCTATAGATTATATGTAGAGGTTAGGTTGTTCATTATGGGTAAATTCTTAGCTTATGATTTGGGAACGACAGCAACTAAAGCTGTTCTTGTTTCTAACGAAATGGAATTTATAAATTCTGCAACAGCACAGTTTGAAACGATATATCCTCAACAGGGGTATGCTGAGCACAATCCAGAAGACTGGTGGCGTACCGTCGTATCGACGACGAGAAAGCTTCTGGAAAAAACAGGTTCTCAGCCCAAAGATATTGCTGCTTTAACCTTTTGCTCACAAATGCAGGGATTGTTACCAGTAGACCAAAATGGAACGCCTTTAATGCACTGTATGATTTGGTTGGATGCACGAGGAGCAGAATATATTAAAAAGGTTTTTCCGTGGCCACGAGTAATGGGGTACAATCCTTATCGATTATTCTTAAAATTTCTTCGCATAACAGGGGGAGGTCCTGGTTTAGCTGGAAAGGATCAAATTCCAAAGATTCTATGGTTAAAAGATAAAAAACCAGAGATATATAAACGAACTTATAAATTTCTCGACGTTAAAGATTATGTTCTTTTTCGATTAACAGGTAAAATGGCAACAACAAGCGATTTGGCTTATGTTTGGTGGTTAATGGATACTCGTAAGAAAAATGGAGAACCACGGAATGAATGGTCTAAATCTCTTTGTAAAACCTACAAAATTGATATGGATAAACTTCCAGAAATCCGTAAACCTACTGATATTATTGGAGATCTAAATAGTGAAGCTTCAGAAATTCTTGGTCTTCAGCAAGGTATACCTGTTATTTGTGGAGCTGGTGACGTAACAGCTGCAGCGATAGGTTCTGGTGCAATTCTGGATGGGGAATTACATTGCCAGATTGGAACAAGTGGTTGGGTTGCTGGTCATGTTTCTGATCGGAAGGTGGATATTAATCATTATACGGGTTGTGTAGGTAGTGCGTTTCCTGACAAATTCTACTTAATTTTAGGCCACCAAGAGATTGCTGGAGCTGCTTTAGAGTGGGTTAAAAATAGTATCCTTTACTTTAAAGAAGAACTCCAGGAGAAGGAAAAGAAACAAATCTATGAAATCTTTGATGAATTAGTTGCTCAATGTGGACCTGGAGCTAAGGGGAAAGGTGGGACCTATTTGATGTTTATGCCCTGGCTCTTTGGCGAACGATGTCCTTTAGATGACGACCATGTTCGTGCTGGACTTGTGAATGTCTCATTAGATCATGATCGAAGACATTTGCTTAGATCTATTTTCGAGGGAGTTGCATTAAATGCTAAATGGGCCTTAGAAGTCGTGGAGAAATTATATTCCCCAGTCGAAACCCTAAGTATCATTGGTGGAGGGGCAAAATCTGATGTTTGGTGTCAAATATATGCAGACGTTCTAAATAGGAGAATACTTAGGGTAAAAGAACCTCAAGAAGCTGGAGCTATTGGAGCAGCTGTTATAGCAAAGATGGCATTAGGAGAACTAAATGAGATTCGTGAAATTAAAAATATCATTCATTTTGATAGAGAATTTCATCCAAATCCAGAGAATCGGGTATTATATGATCGATTATTCAACGAATTTAAAAATCTCTACAAGCAGAATAAGAAATGGTTTAAACGGATGAATTCTCGTTAAGTATTCTCTCAGTTAGGTTTTATTATGTATTGGCCATAATAAGATCTTCTGGGAATTTCATTGATAGATAGGTCTGGATTTCTTCTCCATCAATCTGCTCAATGAGCCTAACAGTCTCAGGAATCTTTATCCTGGTCCAAATTAGTAAATCTTTACCTATTTTTACACTCTTTCTCATAGAATCGGATTCATCAACAATCAAGATTACTGAAAAGTCTGATTCTTCAACACGGACTAATTTATAGTTATCTGAAACCTCATCGGTGCCAGCTGTGCTACTTCTTTTCATAAGTATCTCTCTCACTCCTGCGCCCATCGATGCCTCCGCAAAGGTATTTACAGCTGAGAACATACTTGTTAACAACGCTGGATCATAATGTGATTGACCTTGAGTCGCAGAACTACTACCAATCAGGAGACCAGAATCAGTTTGATAAATACAAACATTGTGAATGTGGATGTTTGGAAGAATTATTTCCCCTGTTAAAGTTTCAATAAGCCAATCGAATGCTTGGTAGAAGTTTGATCCAGTCTTTGCAGACATGTGGAATATATTGATAGCACGAAAATTTCCTTTCTGTTGAATATCGTATAGATCAAAATGCTTGAGTAAAGTAACATATGGATCCACCCCTGAAATGTCTGCTTTATTTGCTGCAATGAGAAGAATGGCATTTTCAGGGATACTTGGCATCGCATTATATAGTGCTGCTTTACTCGATCCGAAGCTTTGGGGGTTAGAACAGTCGACTACAAAGACTACTGCGGTGGAAAGCCTCAAATAATCACCCCAAATCATGTGGAAACTCTCCTGGCCGCCTAAATCGAATGCTTGAAATTGGACATTACGGTATTCAAAACTATCGACATTTAATCCCATCGTTCGAACTGAACTGCTGTAAAATTCCCCTGTTCTTAAGCGATGCAGAATTGTCGTTTTTCCTCCATAAGCTTCTCCTATAAATGTAATTAACTCTTCTTTAGGTGGAGTAGAAGTTGTCTTCTCTTCTTTAGAATGTCGTCTAAAGAGTCTTTTTAACAAGGAAATTTATGTCACCTCCAAGAGAAGGTGGAATCATTTAGTTGACCTATTATAAATTTCATCTATAAGAATCTACCTCGTCAATCTCTTCGAATTTCGAGTCAGTATTGAAATTTCGTAAGCCTCACCTAGTGTTCTTAGTTGGAATTTACTTACCGACGATAAAAATTGAAGTTCACTGAAGAATTTTTAATTCTTAGAATGATACTGCATTATTCGAAATATTTGTCAAGATTATACTTATGGAACTTCGGTATGAATAGAACAAGACATTCATTTTTGAATGAAGTGAATATTAATGTTGAGAATTCAGAATCTGACTGTTGAAGTAAAAGAAGAGCCTGGAAAGGTCATACTTAGGAATTTAAACTTAAGTGTACCTGAGGGTGAAATCCATGTTCTTTTCGGACCAAATGGTTCAGGGAAGTCCACATTGATTCAGACCATTATGGGTTTTCCCCAGTACCATGTTGTCCAAGGTTCAATTCTATTTAAAGGAATTAACATCACAGGTAAATCGATCACAGAACGAGCGAAGATGGGAATTGGTATCTCTTTCCAGAGGCCCCCTAATGTCCCTGGATTGAAATTAAACAAAGTAGCAGAATTCCTTGTAAAAAGTCAAAACGAAACGACTGCAGAAATAGGGAGAAGGGCAAAAGAACTTGAAATGCGAGATTTTCTTGAGCGTGATCTAAATGTTCACTTTTCAGGAGGAGAAATTAAACGATCAGAATTGTTACAATTACTTCTTCAAGATCCGGATTTCCTTCTTCTTGATGAACCAGAGTCAGGCGTTGACATTCAAGCTATGAAGTTAATTGGGAAAATGACAAATGCTTTGTTGGGTACGGGTCCCCGACAACCATCGCAACCATGGTTAAAAAAGAAGGCAGGACTTGTAATTACGCACACAGGTCACATCTTGGATTACATTCATACTGACAAAGCCCATGTAATGTGTCAAGGACATATTGGTTGTACTGGAACTCCTTCCCGGTTATTGGAAGATATCAGAAATTTAGGATATCCCGAGTGTATCCGTTGTCACGAACGTTTAGATGATCAGCTTCAGCTTAAACTTGTGGGTGGGTGAGTTGAAAATGGAAAAAATATCTGACGATAGGCTTGAGGATCGAGCACGTCAAGCTACTTCAAAAAAAGCAAAATATGGAGTAGATATCGACTTAAATCAGTTTAAGCTTCCAGAAGTTAACATTCACGAATCTATTGACAATCCTTCAGAACTTAGCTCACGACAAGAAATTAATCTGTTACGAAAAGCAGGATTTTCAGATAGTGATTCAAGAACATCAGGAAGCTACTTACAGTACGATTTTGATGCTATTTGTCACAAAAGTAAGGATCCTGGAGTAGAAGTTCTACCAATCGATGTCGCTTGGGAGGAATATGGGGATTGGTTACAAGACTATTGGTGGAAAAATGTACCTGTTGATACCGATAAGTATACAGCGGAAACAGAGCTGCATCGTACTCGTGGTTATTTTATTCGAGCAAAAGCAGGAGCAAAAATAACTTATCCTTTACAATCTTGTCTTTTTATCTCTCGCAACTTTGGAGCTCAAAATGTTCATAACATTGTGATAGCTGAAGAAAAAAGTGATATCCACATTATTACGGGATGTGCTACCAGTGCTAAAGCAGGAATGCATATTGGTGTTTCTGAATTCTATGTTAAAGAAAATGCTTCTCTTGCATTCACAATGATACATAACTGGGCTGAAAATTTTGATGTGAGACCTCGTTCAGTCACCACTGTAGGAGAAGGAGGGAATTTCACGAGTAATTACATCGCGATGGATCCTGTTAGATCCTTACAGCTTTTCCCAACAACTATTTTAGAAGCTGATGCGATAGCACGGTACAACAGCATCTTATATGGTCATCCTGGCTCTACTATGGATGTTGGAGGGCGTGTTGTGCTTCAAGGTGATCGTTCTCGTGCAGAAGTTATTTCGCGTGCTGCCACTATAGGCGGAACAATCATTGCTCGCGGGATCCTTGATGGTCAAGCATCTGAAATTAAGGCGCATTTAGAATGTAATGGACTTATTCTAGCTAAGAGAGGGATAATCCATGCCATTCCTGAACTTCTAGCCGACAGACCTGATCTTGAAATGTCACATGAGGCTTCTATTGGGCGTATTGGTGAGGATCAGCTTAACTACCTCATGGCTCGGGGGATGACGGAAGAAGAGGCAACTGATTTAATCGTGAGAGGTTTTTTGAGTATAGATATTGAAGGCTTGAGACCCGAAATTAAAGCAGAACTTGAAAAAATAACCTCAATTCCTACAGGATTTTAAGCAAGTCAATAATTATTCAGCTAAGGAGTGGTTAATATCATTCCGCTTAGTAATTGCCCGATAGACGAATTTAAACAGAATAATCAGGATTAAACATAACAAAGCAACACTACCTAAGAAGAGGAAGCTTGCCTCAAATCCTAGTTCATCGGCAAGAAAACCAAAAACTGTAGGAGCAACAGCTCCTGTTAATGTTGCACCAGTAAAAAGGAGCCCCATTGAACTAGCCATTCCATGAGATGGACCTGTGACCTCACTCAAAATGGTAGGTAAAATTGCAGCACCAAGGAAGAAAAAAAATGAGAGGAAAATATATACAAACAATATAGGCAATGTACTTGACATTGGGAGAATGACTAGTAAAATAAGCAGCAATGCTGCAGCACCATTGGAGAGAAGAATCGAGTTTATCCTGAAATTGACGCGTTCGTCTCTCCCTACTCCTTTAATTGCCTTCCTATTGTTTATTGTTCCCATTAGAAAGGTTGCAAAGGCTCCAACTCCTAAAATTAAGGCGGAAAGTATTGATGATTCAATATTAGTGAATAAAAAGGCATCTTTAAAGACCACTGTTGTGAAATAAGAAATACAGCGGAAAACAGGAGCTCGAGCTGCTGAAATCAGAACCAGTAAAATGGATAAAATGAAAAAATTGGATTCTGTAAATGGAACTTCGTCTTTGTGTTCTTTTTGAGTATAATCATTCAGGCTAGAATGAGTCTTTTGATCGTTCGGGAAGATAACAGCGAAAGAGAAACCAATCAAAATCTGGAAGAGAGAAAAACCTAGGAAAGCCATTCTCCATCCCCAAAAAATAGCGAAGATCATTGCAATAAAAGGAGTAATCGCACTCCCAAAATTCCCTGATACAGCATTTATTCCCATATTCCGATCTTTATTGTCCATCGTATTGATAAAAGTGAAAGCCAGTGGATGGTAAGTAGAAAGTGCAAAACCTAGCACTACTGTAGCAATTGCTAGATCGAAGAATGAATTTGCATAAGACATCAAAATTCCAAAGAATCCAATACCTAATATTCCAAACCAAATCATATGTTTCTTCCATTTCGGATATCTATCCCCTAGCCAACCCACTAGAGAAGAAAGGAGTACTAATAGAATCATTGGAATGGAACCTAGGAGACCTCGTTCCGTTTGTGTTAGGGGGATGTCTGTTTGAAGATAAATTAAGAGTGCAGGTGTTAGATAATTACCAATATGATTACAAAAGTGACCTATACTTGCCCAAAAGATGATTTTATTTTCTACTTTCAACCCATTCACTCGTGTTCAGTTATTATTCTCTCAGTGTTTTGAATTAATGTTAATAAAATTGTTTATAAGCGAACTCTTCTAATATTTTAAATTTTAAAGTGATTTCTGCAGTAAATTTCTATTGAGAAAGGAAATTAGTTTCGAATTATGAAGATTTTCAACATTATCTGCGGACAGATTCTCTAGAACGTTTATATCCGGAAATATTCTCTAGATAACCTTTTGTACGCGTAATGGCCAAGATTTCAGTATAAAGGTGGATTGTTTTAATCTTACCTTTAAACAGTACGATATTCTGAACTACTCAATCAAGAATTGACCCAGCAAGGGAATTACTTTGGGTCGGAACGATTTATACCCCCAAGAGCAGATAATAGATTTCATAGACCAAGTCATCGTTAACGTTTCCTCCTCTGGGGTATTCGTCCTAGATCGTAATACAGCAAAAATTATTACTGGTAATGACATTTTCGCTCAGATTCATGGGTACACATCAATTAAAGATCTTCATGGTAAAGTCTATTGGGATCTACTTCTTCCTATGGATATTCAATCTCCCTTAACAACATTTCAGCAGAGTGGCTATTTTCAAGGAGAAGTTCGGGCCTTTCTACGGGGAAAAAATATAATTTTACTTGATTTTACCATTCTAGACATACAACGCTACAATATCATTCTTGGCTTAATTCGAGAAATAACCGAACAACATAATTTCTTAAAACGATTACAGGAATCAGAGGCGAGATATAGGGCTTTTGTAGAAAATTTACGCGAAGGCCTTCTTATCTTAGATAAACAAGAGAATATTGCTTTTGTAAATCCTATTATTTGTCGTTCATTAGGATATACTAAAGCTGAACTAATGAACAAGAATTTCTCAAAGATTACCTATACTGACGGATTTCAAGCAATCAAAGCTCAAATTAGAGGTAGAGAAGAATCAGCAAGACAAATTGAAGTGAAAATGATATCAAAGATCGGACGTGATAGAATATTTTTAATTTCTGCAGCACCGCTCTTTGATTCTCAATCTGGTTATACAGGTTCAATTATGATATGTATTGACATCACTGATCGCTATCTAGGAATCCAAAAAATAGCAGATGATCAAGGAGCATTACTCAGAATGATGATAGCAGAGAGTTCAGAGCAATTACTTCTCACACAGGGTTGGCTAGATATCATTAAAAGCTCTCTACCTGAACAACACGAAAGAATAGAGAAATTAGTGAAAATAATTGAAAAAGTAATCCGATTCAATAATCAAATAACAGAATTGAGACAAATAAACTCAATCATTAAATCCCCACTTTTGCATGTTTCTATTCCTGAATTAATGGCAGAGATAAATAAAATAATAACTCCTGTTGTTTCTTCTAAAGACTGTCGAGTAAAGTTCAACCTACAGCTTGAACAGTCATATCTCTACGAATGTCCCAGAATTTTAACTATTGCAGTTGAACAGATTATCCAAAATTCAATAACACGATCTTGTCAAGAAATAGTTATTGATGTAAAACCAACTTCTGATAATCAACTATCAATTATTATTACTGATGATGGAAGAACATTTCTTAAGACTCCAGATCCACCTGATTCATCAAAATTCCTAATGGATATCTATCTTAGTGATGTATTACTCAGGGAAATAGGTGGAAAATTAACAGTAACCGACATCTTACCAAAAGAAGGCCTCCAATTCTCCTTACTTTTTCCGTCGAAAATTAGGGAAAGTTAGATTATTAAATAAAATTTTTAGACCCTGTGAGTCTGTTTTTATTCATGTCATCAGTACGCCTTCAGCTACTCTCTTTCATGTCGTTTGCGCATTTCATCCATCATGTCGAACTTTACGCCTTTCCTGCAATGATTATACTTATTTCACAAGAAATCACAATGAATTACTTGGAAATCGGCATTCTCGGATCGTTACCTATCCTGATCATGGCTATAACTTCCCCAATGATCGGTTATATCAGCAAAAATGCTCGATTGGGTTTTATTATCGTCTTACTCGGGATTTTTTTGTTTGCATTTTCTAGTTTCATGATTGCCATTTCTGAAAGTTATATCCATCTTTTATTTGGAAATATACTCTTAGGACTTGGTTGCACTACATTTCATCCAGTGGGTCTTGGAGTTGCTGCAAATTCTTTTACAGGGGAGAATAGAGGGAAAGCAATGGCTGTTAACCATGCAGCGGGCGTCACTGGCACCGCCCTAGCCCCCCTTGGGACACTTGGGCTTGCTATATATATCTTGAGTGATTGGAGGCAAACCTTCATCTTATTCGGACTTATCTGTCTCGTACTTCTGGTTCTTATGGCTAGTTGGGTATTCATACAGAAATTAATACCTAGATATACTTCCCTGATACAGAATAACAATCTTGAAGTACAAGAAGATACTATAGATAATACTTCAAAATTAGAATACAAAAATTGGATTTTTATTACATTAGGGGTTATAATAACTATCAGTGCTCTTCGTGGAGGAGTGTACCGATTAATAAGTTACTTCACTGTGACTCTCCTAAGAGACTTCTATGGGGTTGAATCCTTTACAGCTGGAATCCTGACCAGTTTTATTTTATTACTGGGTTCTGGGAGCGATATCTATGGAGCATATATCAGTGATAAATCTGGGGCCTATGGACGAGTAAGAATAATTTTAGTTTCTGCTGTTGGCACTAGTTTTGCAATTATATCGCTCATTTTTCTTACAGAAAGCTTCCCAGAGATCTGGGCAGTCCTCTTTGGATTCTCATTATTCGCCATATGTTTCTATCTTGGTGGTGGAACTCTTCAAGCGTTGATGAGCGATATTGTCCCACAAGAAAGTAGAACATTTTTTTATTCCATTGTATTTTCGTTAGGATTGGTAGTTAGTTCTACTTCTCCCACTATTTTTGGGGCATTGTTAGATATTTTTCAATCACCTGTTGCAGGTTTCACTTTCATGTTATTACTAATCATGGTTTCTTTTTTTGTAACCCTTTTATTTCAAAAAAGGCTATCTTTTGCGGTAGAGAAGAATTTAATTTCCCCCTAAGCCTTTAGATACAGAATCAGTTATTTTTGACCAATTATTAACCATTCAGCTTTCATACCATAAGGAGATAAATTCTGTCGTCCCTTTAATAAACGAGGTGAGACTATCTCGTCATAACCAAATTCCTTGATAGTTAATCCCAAATCTATGAATATCTCATAAAAAATTCTATGACACGGAACCTGGTACCCTAAGACAGTTGGATTTCCAATAAACAAACCAAAAATTCCTTTTCGCTTTAAGTAGCGGTTTATTGATTCAATAATCAAAAACATGTCATAGAAATAATTATAGGTTAGTGGAGTATATTTTCCATTCATTCCATATTTTGCTTTTTCCCGTTTTTCAAGGATCTTCATAGTTGAATTAAAAGAATTAATATTTCTAAGTTTATTTTTGATCAATTCAATATCAGTGCTTTTTTTTGTACCTAATTCCTTTTTCGTTAGTTCCCTTACGCGATTATCATCAACTAAGTTTAGCCAATATAGATCTAGTTTTGTAGACCTTATATACTCTTGAGCATAAATATAGGGAGGAGAAGTAATAACCAAATCAATAAACTCTTCATCCAAGGGAAGTCTGAGGGATAAGACGTCTGTATCGCCTAGACAGATAATTTTTCTCTTATTAGTCTGATTACATCGTATATTATCTTTTAATATCTTTTCGTCATAATCAGGGCTAATATTTTTCTTTTCAAGGACTTTAGTCAGTGCCATCATTTGATTGAAGTACTTTATGAGGGTTCTACGGAAAGTATCATAAGGAATATTGGGATCAGATTTTATTTTTTTACGAAGTTCTTCTACTTGTATTATTCTCCGTTTAGATCTGAATAATTTAGGTACATCACGTGCAGCATAAGATAAGTAACGAGAAATATATAAGGAAGTTAATTTTAATAGATTCATGAAGTCTTCAGGATATCGATCTTCTATAGAATAGATAAACCCCCAGATCTGCGCCAGATAATGTTTAAACTCCGTAGGATACCAATGATCGATATTTTTCCACCTAGGATAGAATTTTTCATCACATTTACTTATTTGTTGTTGTATTTTATTCAGGTGGATAATTTCAATTTCTTCATTGCTTAATTTGTCAATATTAGTATCAAGAAAGGGATCTAGTTTTAATGGAGTTTGTTGAGCGAGTTTAAAAGTAATTCTTTGTGTTTTTACTTTTGTAAGAAAATTAGTGAGAGGATTAATGTCAATACAAATTGAGTTATGACCTAAATGTAGTGCTTCTATTGCGGTAGAACTACTTCCTGCAAAAGGATCTAAAACGATACAGTTATCTTTTTTCAAGAACCTCGATATAACATAATAAGGAACATGTGGGATAAATTTCGCGGGATATGAGTAAAGATTGTGAGTTAAATAATTTGTTGGAGGAATTATATCCTTTAATTTCTGTTTGAAAGCGTAATTTCTTACTTGAACTGTCTGTTCCACAGAAAAACTGACTCCTACTGTCAATTATAGTAATAATGAGAAAAAAATATCATTTTGACTCATCTAGAAACTTAGTTAGTACTTCAATCCTTTTCTTGCTTTTTAATTTCTCTCGATTGTGATCCCATTGAAGGAAATATTCCTCCAAAAAAGGAATTCGAAGATTTAATTGGTTTAATGTATCTTTTAAGATATTTAATTGAATTTTTTCTTTATGAGAAAACTTAAAAAATTCTTCATCATGGAGCTGACTGTATTCAATGATACTACTGTAGCGTGATAAGATATTAATAGCTAGTTCTAAGTGAGGAAGAAGAATTGAAGGTGTTTCTTTAAATGAACCTTCTAATATTCTTTTTTTAATGAGTTCCTTTCGAGGGAACTTTTCATAACCAAATCCCTTTTTTTTCAATAATCGCGAGGCTGCTAGGGTACTCCCTATCCCAACAAATGGATCAAGAACCGTTTCCCCCTCTGCAAGCTTAATGCATTTGTAAGGTAACTCTACTGGGAAGGGAGCTTCGTGGCCTTTCTTTATTGTCGCACCTGTTGTTTTTGAATAGGGTACTAACCAGACATTCCCTGCATCTCTTAGATCCTCATTAGCATATCTTCCTATGTTCGATTTATCAGCATAAGGAATTCCTATTGCCTTCGGGTTAATGTGATACTTTTTTCTATCTTTAACAAGGACGAAAATACTCTCCCAAAGATTATTCAAGCGCCTTGATCCCCCACTCGGTGTAAAATGGCCTTTACCGAGAAAAGATTTAATCCATATTATTGTTTGTAGACGATGAAAACCAGTTTTAACAGCAAGTTGAGCTACATTCTCCGAAATACCTTGATCTGGAGCTGCATCTCCGATATTCAAAAAGAAAACTCCTCTTGGATTTAATACTCGATAACACTCTCTCCACACTGTTGTTAAAAATCTAAAATATTCCTCCTGTGGTTTTTTATCATTGTATATTCCTCCTCTATCATCAGAATACAGTTTATTTCGATTATAAGGAGGAGAAGATACAATTACATCTATTGAGTTATCTTTAATTTCACTCATATTCTCTGAACTTTTGTAATACACTGTTTGATTATCAAAAACGTCGTAATCAACCATCGTCTTTCTCTCAAAAACCCTAAATTTAATTTGGATTTGGTTATATTTAAGATTAGTTGCCCATGATTAACAAGTATTAGGAATGACAACTAATTGATAAGATATCCATTCGATAATAGATTTTTTCCCTAAAAATAAAAAGGTTAATAATTCTCTTTTTTTTGCACCTAATTTGCACGATTTACGCTTTATTTCACATCAAAGGGCTTGAGAATGCTTCAGTATATCTGATTTTACCTAAGTCTGTTTTTATGTGCTTATCAAGCGTGGCATTAGCTATCGTGAAAAGAAAACACACGTGAAAAAGATGAGCGAATCTCAAGAAGAAATTGAAATCGAATTAAAAGAAATGAAAATTAGTGAATTGTCACCTTTTGACCGAAAACTTCAAGTCACATTCGTAGTCATTGAAAAAGGTGAATCACGTACAATAACGTCTCGAAAAACAAATGAGGAACATCGATTAGCAGATATCAAAATCGGGGATCCGACTGGAACGATTATTTTAACCCTTTGGGATGAAACGATTGATCAAGTCGAAGAGGGTAGCACATATATTGTCAAGAACGGATATGTCAATGTTTTCCAAGAACATATGCGCCTAGCGCTAGGAAAGTGGGGTAATCTCGAAGATACTGATGAAGTAATTACTCTAGATTCAGTTGATATGGATAACAACCGATCAGAAGAAGTTCATGAAGATACTCGTAGAAGAAGAAGACCACGTGGACGGAGCTATGGTGGGTATAACCGAGGTGGTGACCGTGGTTTTTCAGGCGATAGAGATAGGAGCCGTTCACGAGATCGAGAAAGAACTCGTTGGTAATTTCTAAATTCCACTTGAAAGTCATTCTTTCAAATGAATCTCATACCACACCTTTATTTTTCTTATTTTTTTTGCTGAAATTACTTTTTTTCGTTTTAATTTAATTGACGGGGGATTCTTTGTCTTTCTTAGCGAGAGAAATCTCGAGGAAAGAAAGCAGCATACGAATAATTTAATAATCAATAAATCCTTTTAAACAAATATCTTAGAAGAGAAAGTTCTGCATTTTTCAAATTAATTGACGATAAAACGAGAAAATCTAGGTAGAGTGTGATCCTAATGAAAAATAGAATAGGTATTAGGTTGGAAAATAAAAATATCTGGGAAAAAAGAGTTCCCATTGTTCCCAACGATATGAAAGACTTAATTGAAAAAGAATCTATTGATTTTATTATACAATCTTCTGAAATTCGTGCATTCAAGGATGAAGAATATCGTGAAATAGGAGTCAGTGTGACTTCAGGCATTGAAGAAGCAGATGTAATTTTTGCAATAAAAGAAATCCCTCTTCCAGTCATTGAGGCTCAAGATTCCCCCAAAACCTATATATTTTTTTCACACACAATAAAAGGGCAAAAACATAACATGCCCATGTTGAAAAAGATCATGGAGAAAAAAGCTACTCTCATTGATTATGAGAAGGTGGTAAATGAAAAGGGGTTTCGTCTTATCTTTTTTGGAAATTGGGCTGGCTTAGCTGGGATGATAGAGATTCTTTGGGGTTTTGGTCAAAGAGTAAAGACAAATAAAAATGTAGAAAATCCATTTTTAAAAATAAAACACACCTGGGAATATGAAACTTTAGATGATGCAAGAAAAGCGGTATCTGAGATAGGTAAAGAAATAATTGAAAAAGGGCTACCAGAAGAACTTGTTCCTCTTGTGGTTGGTTTTGCTGGTTATGGAAACGTTTCTACTGGTGCTCAATCTATGTTAGATTTCCTACCTATCAAAGAGATTGATCCAACAGAATTGATAGATTTTTATAAGCAGAAGGAATTCTCTTCAAATCACGTTTATAAGGTTGTATTTAAAGAAGAACATATGGTTGAACCAATTGAAGGTGAATTTGACTTACAACATTACTATGATCATGGTGAAGCTAAATATCGTGGAGTTTTTCCTCAATATTTCCCCTTCTTGTCAATTCTAATTAATGCAATTTACTGGAGTGATAAGTATCCTAGATTAATAACTAAGAATTTTCTTAAGACTCAGTTTGAATCAGGCAAAGATGTTCGATGTCAAATCATCGGTGATATTTCTTGCGATATAGAAGGGGGTATTGAGGCCACATTAAAGACAACGAAACCTGATAACCCAGTATTTATATATAATCCCTTTACTGATGAAGCAACTATTGGGTTAAAGGGAACAGGAATAGCAATTATGGCAGTGGATAATCTTCCTTGTGAATTGCCCGTAGAATCGTCTACTAGTTTCAGTGAGACATTAAAGCCATTTGTACCGATGATCGTGGCCGCTGACTATTCACAGCCCTTTGCTGAATTAGATCTGCCCCCAGTCATCAAGAATGCGGTGATTACTCACCAAGGAAAATTAACACCTAACTATAAATATATTGAGGAATTTGACACATTTAAGGACGTGTAAAACCCCTAAAACCAAAAAAAAAGATTTATCTACCGTCTTAATAAGTAAGGAGTAGCTAAAAGTGAAAAAAGTTTTAATTCTTGGAGCAGGAATGGTTGCTGGACCTCCTGTGAAATACCTATTGGAAAATGGTTTCCAAGTCATAGTAGCAAGTAGAACGAAAAGTAAGGCTATTAAACATATCGGAGATCATCCTAATGGGATAGCTAAGGAGTTTGATATTACAAAAGCCTCCAAAGAAGAGCTCGATGAGTTGGTGAAGGAATGTGATTTAGCTGTCAGTCTACTTCCCTATATCTACCATGTTCAAGTTGCGAAATCGTGTATTAAATTCAAGAAACATATGGTAACAACTTCATATGTTAGCCCTGAAATGAAAGCTTTAGATCAGGAGGCAAAAGATGCGGGGATCACTATTCTAAATGAGATAGGTGTTGACCCAGGAATAGACCACATGTCAGCAAAAAAAATCATTGATGATGTTCATGAAAAAGGGGGAAAAATTCTCTCTTTCAAATCTTATTGTGGAGGATTACCCGCTCCTGATGCAGTAACAACACCATGGAAATATAAATTGTCATGGTCTCCTCGAGGGGTGATTCTGGCTGGCCGTAATCCAGCAAAATACCAAGAAGATGGAAAAATTGTAGATATTCTAGGTGAAGACCTGTTTGATAACTACTATCCTTATCCAGTCGAGGGCTTAGAAGATGATTATGAAGCTTATCCTAATCGCGATTCAACACCTTATATAGACATTTATGAGATTCCTGAAACGAAAACAATGTTTCGTGGGACTCTCCGTAATACAGGATGGTGTCGTGCTCTTAAGAAGGTTGCAGACTCAGGTTATATGGATATAGAAGAATTAGAACTTCCTGCAGGATTTACATATGCGCAGCTTACAAATAAACTCTTAGGGAAACCATTAGATGCAGATTCAAAGCAAGAATTCATGAAAAAATTTAATCTTGTTGCAGAAGATGATATCATCCACAGATTCGAATGGATGGGATTATTTGGAAATGAAGAAGTTCCCTCTACAAAAATTTCACCTCTTGATGCGTTATGTTACCTATGGGAAAAGAACTTACAATATTCGCCTAGTGAGCGGGATATGTTGATCATGGTTCACGAGTTCGAATATGAATTACCTGAAGGTAAAGAAAGACACATTAGCACTATGGTTGATCTTGGAATCAAAGATGGCCCCACTTCTATGTCACGAACAGTTGGTTTACCCTGTGCAATAGGCGTACGTATGATTCTAGAGGGTAAGATCACCGATAAAGGTGTCCTAATTCCTGTACAGAAGCATATTTATGAACCAGTCTTGAAGGAGTTAGAGGAACTTAACATCGGGTTTACTGAACGAATAGAAAAGATTTAAGTCGAAATATGAGAAGGAGGGAGATTTCTTTTAGGATCTCCTTCAGAGAAGATGAGAATGCAGGTTTCTTTTCCACAAACTAGATATCAGGGAAGTAAACTCAAATTACTCAATTGGTTTCATCCTATCTTTCGGAAAATCGATTTTGATACTGCATTAGATGCCTTTGGAGGGACTGGTGCGGTTAGTTATATGCTTAAAATTATGGGGAAAGAGATCACCTATAATGACCTCCTTACATCAAACTGGTACATCGGAAAAGCACTGATTGAAAACAATTCCAAAAAATTGGATCCATCAAAAATAGAATCACTTTTTCACAGAAAAAATGGATATAACTATCGTACAACTATCCAAGACCAATTTAAAGGCATTTATTATACTAATGCTGAAGATAAGTTATTAGACATTGTAGTTCAAAACATTTCATATTTAGAAGATCAATACGAAAAATCACTTGCTTTTTTTGTTCTTTTTCAAGCCTGTATTCAAAAACGCCCATTTAATCTTTTCCACAGGAAAAACCTTTATCTCCGTTTGAATAATGTTAAACGCAGTTTCGGGAACAAAAAGACATGGGATACTCCCTTCCTAGAATTGATGCTACGAGCATTAAAAGAAGGAAATCAGGCAATATATGATAATTCAAGGGTTAATAAAGCGATCAATTTTGCTATCCAGGATGTCCCTATCCCAGATGAAGGTTATGACCTAGTTTATCTGGATCCCCCGTATATTTCTCTAAAAGGGGTTGGAGTAGATTATAGAGATTATTATCATTTCCTTGAAGGAATTTGCGATTACGATAAGTGGGAGGATTTGATTGACCGTGATTCTAAGCATAAGAGATTGAAGTTAATTAAAAATGACTGGAACGATCCAAAACAGATATTAAAGGCCTTTGAAGAATCAATATCAAAATTTCAAGATTCTAAGCTAGTGATTTCTTACCGGGATCCTGGAATACCAAGCATTGAAGCATTGAAAAATATTCTATTTAATTACAAGGAAGATGTTTCCTTATTTATCAAAGATTATAAATACGCTCTTACATCAAAGGAGAAAAAAGTGAAAGAAGTTCTGATTTTTGCTGATAATCCCTAGATTTATAACCTACAGCCATTTTTGAAGTTTTTAAGAAGATTCAAGATGGATTATACTCTCAACATACTGAGTCTCTAAAATAAATTTTCAATCTCTCTTTAAGTCACAGTAGGTTAAAGAGATTTTTGATTCTTTTAAAAACCCTAAATTCTGGTACAAATTGCGAGCTGCGAGATTTTTTTCTTCGACCCATAAGAATATATTTGAGACATTAAAACGAGAGAATAATTCTTTACATAACAACCCAACTGTTTTCAAGGCAAAACCTTGCCTTCTTTTGAGGAATTTCGTTTCCACACTTCGTATTATGGCAAAAGAAAAAGATTTTTCAGTCAATATGTAAGGAGCTGCAGCAAAACACACAATTTGATTGTCTTTAATGAGACCAAAATTCAATCCTCCATTAAAAGGACGATATTTTTTGGGAAGCGGATAATTAAGGGATGGAATTTGTATAATTTCATCATTATTTAGTTCAGTATATGATAAGCGATCTTTACTAAGATTGAGAGTGAGATAAGTATCATAAGAGTTTGTCTGTTGATTTGTTTCAATATTCCTGAAATTTTGAAATCTTTGAGTAATATCTTCCCATTGCTGTTTTTCGAATATTAGGACAAGATTGGTTTTGAACCATCGAATATTCTTATCGTGTTGCCAAACATTCTCTCCTGAAATATTATATTTGTTTTCATGACGAAAAATATAACTAAACGGATTAATGGAATATGTTATGTCTATCTGTTCAGTTTTATGATAGATGAACCATAATAGATAACATATAACACTAAGAGGTTGTTTTAGAAGGTGTTTTATGAAGACTTCTAAATCAAGCTGTTTTGATTTTGATAACTAGGACGCCTCCTAAGTTCCATACTGGATCGTTTGTGGAACCTAAATTTGATGGATTTTCTGTAAGTTTTAATTATTTTTGGTACTAACTGGACTGAAAACCGTTTCTATGACCTTGGTTAATTCAATTATTATTGGGTCTATGATTTTCCATCGATTATGATTTTAGTTATTATTGATACTCGAGAAAAGTTCGAAGACCATCGATATGCGAGGTATCGCAGAGGCAGTCATTAGTAAGAATTGGGTTGAGTATGGTATCCACTCATGGAACGATCTGATGCGACAGACATTTGGCACTGTTAATAGTGAGTACGGAATCTATCTAGGTGAACAAGGATTAATACGCGCTATTAATGAACTACAGGCATTTTATAGGAAATATCATCGCAGACCTGTTGCAAAGAGTAAAGGAATGAATAGTATTATTCAAGTCATCCAGCGTAAGTATTGGGTGTCGTTTGGTATCACCTCTTGGAGTGGACTACTTTCTAGGGTCTTTGAAGACGAAAATAACTAAAAAAAACCAAATGCTATGACCATAAGCAGTTCTTTGTCTATTTCATTTCATACAACTTTGTTTTGAATGGTTAGAATTATAACCAAAAAAAGAGAGGAGAGACCCAATAATAAGTAAATTGAGACCCAATAATAGGTAAAACCTACATTTTCAACCTTCAATTACCTGTTGTTTTGATAATGGATGTCCTAAGTCATAAGATTTCCTAAGATGTTCTAAGGAGACATGTGTATAGAGTTGGGTCGTTGAAAGAGAAGCATGTCCTAAGAGCTCTTGGATGACACGGATATCAACAGCATTCGATAATAGATGAGTAGCAAACGCATGTCGTAAGGTATGGGGGGTTAATGTTTTATCCAACAAATTTGCTGCATTTTTATACTTCTTGACAATTCGTTGTATTGACCTAGAAGTTAATCTGTTACCTGAACGGTTCAGAATAAATGCTGAATCTTGTGTACTCCCTCGTGTTATGATATAATCTTCCAAAATTTTTATTATTCCATTAGGAAGAGGAATTATTCTATCCTTCCCTCCTTTTCCGCCTACTACATGAATTATTTTATCTTTTAGATCTATTTGCTCAATATTGAGATTACTTAATTCTGATACTCTCATACCTGTTCCATAAAGCAAATAGAGAATTGCTTTGTCTCTCAGATTGTCTGGGGTAGCTAACAACTTCATAGTTTCTTCAATT
Source organism: Candidatus Heimdallarchaeota archaeon (assembly GCA_020353515.1). Classification (GTDB taxonomy): domain Archaea; phylum Asgardarchaeota; class Heimdallarchaeia; order Hodarchaeales; family Hodarchaeaceae; genus Hodarchaeum. The sequence continues at coordinate 2,222,944 of CP070695.1, read as the reverse complement.
GTTATTGTTTTTGGTAAAGACTTTGGGATTTTCGGGGATTCAATGTTTTCAGTTGGATTTGTCGAAATAAGACCTTCTTTCTTCAAAAATTTGAAAAATGATTTTAATGAGCATATTTTTCGGTGGAGACTTCTTGCAGCGTATTCTTTATCTCGCTTAAGATAAAGCAAAAATCGCCGTAAGTCCATAGTTGTAGTTTTTTCTAATGGTTTTCCATTAAAGCGTTCAAACATTTTCAGGTCATAGGAGTATTCCCGAATAGTTTTCGGTGAGTACCCTTTCTCAATTTCAAGTGTAATCAGGAAATCATTGACTAGCAAGGCAAATTCCAACTATAATTGGAAAATGTCGCCAAATATTTTCAAATGAGTATAACATTTCGAGATTATCCACTCGTCCCTAAGATGAAAAACATCTTCTTTGTTTCAAAATTGAAATAAAATTAGTATATTCTGTTTACAAGGGAAGCCTTAGCTTCTTCTTCATCATAATTGATTAATTCTGCCCGATTTAATTCATGTAATGAATGAAGAACAATTGCTGGAGTGAAACCTGTCGCTGCTGTTAGTTCTTGGCGAGTCATTTCAGATTTACCTCCATGTAAGAGATATAGGATCTTCGCATGGGGTTTTCCCTCAAATACTTTCTCGAGCAAGGCAATATAGATGCTAAGGAGCTGTTTCACATCAAGTGAGACTTCTTCTTTATCTGAGAGTTCAGAAAAAAGATCAGATATTTTCTTGAATTCGCTTTCAAGACTTGCATATTCAAATTCTAGTTGTGTTTGGTGAATTTGAGCTTCATTCAGCCTTGCTTCTCGCTCAACTAAGAGTTTTTCTTTTTCATCTGCCTCCTGTTGCTTCTTTGCCAACTCTTTTTCCATTGTAACGATCGTATTCTTGACCTTTTCGATTGTGGGAATGATTTCTTCTATTTTAAGAGTATCGTCACTCATTTAAGTGCCACCTGGTTTTTTTTTTTTCAGCTCTCTTTTAGAATTCTTCTTTTCATCCAAGCTTTCAACATTATATAAATTTAATTCCATTACCAATTAATTTCACGTTTACTTCTTCTCCCTTTTGTAAAAACTGTTATAATTGAAAGAGCGACCTAATTTTGTTGAGAAGCTGTAATAATAGTCTTATTTTACACAGAACGATTGAATAAGACTATGTAACCAAGCGCATCATAAAAAAAATCGAGTTTTTCCCTCTCTTCTTCCTTCCAGACCCTTCTTTTTTCATTATTAATTAAGACTGATTCGGAAAAGTTCCAACGATCGCAAATTTCTTGTATTTGATGTCGTATAGAGTCAGATGAAGTTGCGAAGAATTTGGAGATTTTATATAGCGAAATTAGTATAATGGGAATGTTAAAGCTTCGAATTATTATATTTAATCCTTCTAAGACTGCTTGTTTTCGTGCCGATTTCGCGTTCCCAGATAGCCCTGGAGGTTTCGAGAAAAGTTGATTATATTCAATAAAGTCTCCTAAATTTATCCTCATTATATCGAATTTGATGGGAAAGAATTCACCTATTTCTCGAACAGAACCCACTGCTATTGTATTTTTCGTTACTGTTATTGGCTGGAGGAATAGATCAAATGATGGGGGAAGTGTCACCGCATTTGATTCTAACCCACTCTCAAATAGCGGAGCATGGAAGATGACCTCACTACTTACAACTGTTATTGGTTCATACTTTTGAAAATTTTTATTTGATGGAGTCATGTACCGTAGTTTTGTGAGTTCATTGATATCAAGATTAGTTCCAACTATAGATAAATCTAAGTGTTTAGCAAGTGGAAAATAAAAGGGAGCATTAGTTAGAGCTGAAGATCCATCGACAATATAGAGACTCTCTAAGGAACAAGTCTTATTTGAATGGTGATCTAGTTCATCAGTGACCTTTCGTGTTATGATAGAGTAACGAGGGATACCAATAAACTCTCGGTAAAGTCTATGAGCGTGAGTTCTAAAAAATAGGTAGTCAGGAACACATAGAAGGCGAAATCGTCTTGTTTGTATAATTCCTTGATCAATAAGAAAAGTCTCAAGCAAAGTACTTTTTCTCAAAGATTTGAAGTATTAAATTCTTTTGCTTGTTCGAGAGAGAAAGCTGAAATTATTTATTTCAGTTATTAAAGAGTAGAAAACATCCTTATATTAAATAGCTGAGACATAATGAGTAGTTATTACGAGCTTGAAATAGATAAAATCAAAGAGATGATTTTAAAGAAGCAGTATAAAAGAATCCTTCTTCAAATGCCTCAAGGAATGCTTGATACTCCTCTCCAAGAAGTAGTTGAGATTTTAACCCCCCTAGGGTCTCAAATCATTGTTGAGGGTGATCCCAGTTACGGAGTTTGTGATCTGGCAATCAATAAGGCCATTCAGTTTGAATGTGATTTACTTATCCATTTTGGACATAATGAGTTCGGATTTCATCAGAGAATTCATAGCAAGTCTCTAGATATCTTACTAATCCCATCTTATGTTAATTTCGAAATTTCATCTTATTTCCTCCTGCTATCTGAAAAGCTGGCAGAGCTAGGTTGGAATAAGGTTGGTTTAGTTGCCACTATTCAGCATTTGAGGAATTTAAAGGAGTTAAAAACTCATCTAGATAGTATTGGGATTAATTGTTTCGTTCAAAAAGAAGGCCAGATACTAGGATGCAATATCAATACTATTAGAGGATTTCCTAACCAAGTAGATGGAATTATAAGTCTTCATGCAGGTTACTTTCATACATATGGATTGCTTCTGAGTACACCAATACCCATCCTGCAACTCGATCCATTTACAGGAGAAATAAAACAATTCTCTGCAATAGAACGAGAGAAGTTGATTCGAAAAAGAAATCATATAATTACCCAGGCTCGAACAGCGAACGTTTGGGGAATAATAGGAAGCTCAAAATTAGGCCAACACCATCCTTACACTGTCTCAAGGATTGAGAAGATACTTCAGGACCATAACAAATCTAAGATACTATTAATTGCTGAAAATATTAATTTGGAGAATCTTGAAAACTTTACTTGGGTTGATGCTTGGGTAGACTCGGCTTGTCCACGACTAGCCATTGATGATCACATTTATTCATCAAAACCGATTGTAACATTTAAAGAATTTCTGTATCTATTCGAGAAAGTAACTTGGGAGGAACTTTTAACAACAGGATTCTTTTAAGAACCTTTTACATCTCAATTATCAGAATAACGAATATCATTTACGAATATATTCTCTAGTTCACCTTAATAAGTACTTTAGGAGGAAGTTTATTGTCAGTTTAATTTCATCAGGTGTGAATTGTATTTGAAAAAGGATAACAAGATAAAAGTATCCTACAATCAGCTTGCTAACGAAAATCAGCCGCTTATCAGTCAATCCTCCTTAAAGGGGAGTAATTTATTAGTGATTCTAGCGGATGAGGGTGGTCTTCCTGTATATACACGATCAATTAGTGTTAGTCAATCAGGAGTCATAGATAACCGTCATATTCCAGAAATAAGTCCAAAAAACGAGAAAATTTTGTTGATGTCGGGATTATTAGAAGCCATAATGCAGTTAAAAGACATTGTGAGACCAATACTGTTAGGTGTGACTGTGGACCAAAATAAACCACTGTATATCGATTATGCAAAAGCCCCGAATGGAATTTCATTATTTTCACTAGCAACATCAAATGAATTTCAACAATTACCAAGTAATTTGCTTAGTCATTATACTCCACTACAAACAAACCTAGAGAATCCTGAATTTGCAGGATTGGATGAGAATTTTGAAAAAGCAATTGAAGGCCCGCTAGGAGAAGACGCAGCAATTTACTGGAAAGTTTTAAGTAAAATCAAATCTGATTTAGCAGAATTTGTTTCCTTCATTTTAGTTTATGATGAAAATGGAGATTATTTGTTCTCTACAGCTAAGAGTCATACCCATGATGATATATCAGATCCTTTATTAGAATCTATTTCCAGATATATTAAGCAAGAGTATCTTCTAAACAAATATCGAGATAGTTTATCTCTGATAGGAGCTAAACGCCTTCAAAATTCCGTTATTTGGCACTTTAAATGCTACGATAGAATTTTTGTTTTCTTTACATACATAATTCCAGAAATTTATGGAAAATTTGACATTTTAAAAGAAGAGATGATTACTTTTATTTCAAATAATCTTGAGAAGTTTATTACAGCCGCAAAAACTCACTCTGAATCCTCTTTCACAACAAGCGAGAACATCAAAAGCAGTCGATTTATAATTCTTTCATGATGTTTTGAAAAACCTTATTTTTTCCTCTTTTTCATGATACAAATAACACCAATTATTGTGAGAAGAAACGAGAAATCGGTTGATGGTATTGTCTTCTCTGTATCAGAGAGGGAACTTGAGGTTGTTTCTTTCAAATGATCTGTCACTTCAAATGAATCGCCCAAAGTAGTAGTTCCTTCACCTTCGTCGAGAATTAACACATCTACCTTGGTTACAATATTCTCATTAGATTGAGTTACAGTAATATTGCAATAATGATATTCTGAGAAGTATACATCACCGTCTTGCCACTCTGAAGTGTCTTTATTAGTATATAGATCCGCTCCAGCTCCACCAGTTGTAATATAGGTTACTCCTTTTCGTACTGCACGATAATAGTAATGATCATGACCAGAAAAGACCAAATCGACACCATATTGCAAAAAGAGTGGTTCCAGAACATTGCGGACTTGTTGAGCAGCATGAACTCTACCAGAGTCACGAATTGAGTAACAGGGCCGGTGAAATACAGCAATAATGAAATCAAGCGTATTTGTCTCAAAATCATTAATTAACCAGTTATTCTGATCAGTAGTAATAGAAAAGCCATCAGACCAATCCTCTTCAGTATTGATAAAAACAAAATGAATTTGATTCATGAAATCAAAACTATAATAACGTTCATTGCCAGGTAATTCAACGTTCGCTAAATATGTAGAGAAGTCTTCGTCACTGGGCCCCCATTGACTATCTCCTAATGCATAGGTATATTTTTCATGGTTACCTACTGCATAGTAGATAGTAATATTTTCTTTTGTCATATTTTCAATATCTTCAAAATAACGGTTCCAATCATCTTGTTCTCCACCTGACATTACCATGTCGCCAGTGTGTAAAATAAATTCTATTTCTGGGTTGTTTTCTGCTATTGAAGTAAATAGTGCTGCTCTAGTAGGATTATTAGTATTATCATGAGTGTATTTATTATTATCATCATCCCATGTTCCAAATTGTTGTCGACTATCACCCAAAGCAATGAAGTGCCATTTGCTCGAAAGCGATAAGATTTGCTTTTTTCGATAATTTCTACCAATTGAAATAGTAAATAATGAGGGAATAAGAATAATAACAAGTATTAATAGAAAAAACATCCTATTTTTCATTTGAATCGAAATTCCTTGTGATAATTTTCTTACAAGAATATCTTACTTATTGACCTATCTGAAGGGAGTATTTTTAGAGTAAATATTAATAATCTTACTTATGATATAATCTGAAAGTGAGATATGTGTCTTCCAAAAAACCTGAAATTCCAATAATCGAACCTGCAAAAAGCGGAAGGGCATCCTGTCGGAGTTGTCGCGGGAAAATTTTAAAAGGAGAATATAGAATCGGAATTCCCTATCAATTTACAAGACCCGATGGAGAAACAATTACTTCTTATGGATATTACCATCCCGAGTGTTCCCCTCAGGATAAGATAGATACAATTTTTAGCATTTTGGAATCATCATCCTCAATAGATTCAGCTAGTAAAGATAGAATTACAGAATTTTTAAAAAAACGTCTAGAAGAGGATGTTGAAAGTCCTCAGTCTCGTAGTGCATTGTTACAAATACCCTTTCTTGAATCCTCAAAAAGTTCTCGTGGATCTTGTAGAATTTGTGAGAAGAAGATAGATAAAGGGATTTTTCGTGTAGCTGAACCTAGTCGAGTTGAATTGGATGATGGGAGAAAGTTTTTTTCTCACAAATACTATCATGTCGAATGTTATCTAGAATCAGCATCAGAATTTAAACGGGTATTTCATGATTTAATCCAAACCTCATTAAAACGAAAAAGTATTCAGCAAAAAGAAGCAGATAATTTAAAAAGAGATTTTCAAGAGTTATTATCGGCTGATGAAACTGCCGCGGAAATTCTTTCTTTCATATCTGAAGAACCTATTGAACTGGAGACCCTAAGGAAAATTGCTAGGGAGAATGAAGTTCCTTTTAACATAGTGAAAAAGGCTATTGAAAAAGGTTTGTTAGATGGGGTATATTTTGAACCTTCTCCAGGAAAAATCCAAAAACTTTGACTCCGATCCCTATAAAGACTTCATTTTCTGATGGCTAGTTGATGTCAAAAACAATGAATGAATCTTCTTTTCTTTTGGTGATAATGATCTATTCTTTCGAATAGATTTAAAAATTACGGGGATGATCTCTAAAACCCGTGATGGTTTGTCGTTAAAAATTAAAGATACTAATTCTGAAGTTAAGGCATAATCCTCAACGCAGACCTGTGTTTCTTGGCTTATTCGTTGTTGAAGTTCAAACATCTTCTCAAAAAGATCTGCTAACGCCTCAATTTTTTCCCGTAACACTACTGAATTGGTCGTAGTGATCAAAATAGTTAAGAAACCTTCTTTTTCTTCAATTAAAACCTTTTTCGGGCCAAGATCCATCATTACTAAACTTGATGCCGAATCCACAATTTCCTGTAGCATTTGAGAGATTGCTGTGAATCCCATACCCACTAATTGGTTTTCGATTTGTGAAATCATTCCTAACTGGAAGTGATGAGAAAATAAACAAATTCCATCACCCTTTCGAATAATATAGAGAGAAATTAGGTGATGTATCCAATCTGAAGGGGGATTTGTAAGACTTTTCTTATTTACATACCGTTTTAGACGAGAAATCCGTTCTAATGATAATATCATATACTTCAAAGATTTTCTAACATCAAGGTTTTAAAGTCCAAAGTTTTAATCATCTTTTTGTTAGAATTGTTTGAATGATAGGAACGGCTTTATTGAAAATTTCTTTGCTTATGTGTTCATAACCATCAATTGAGAGGTGAACTCCATCTCCAGCATCAAATATTGGGTTCAGGATGTCTTCTTTTTCTAGAACTAAAGCTGTATATGCATCAGCATATAAGTAGCTATCTGAATTGCTATTGTTCCTTATTTTTTCATTTAATTTGAGGATTTTTGTATTAATTCCTGGCCAATTCATCGGAGGAATTGTAACAAGCATAGTTCCTCTTGATTTTTTCTTTGAATATTTGTATCCCTGCCTTAAATTCTTCCAAATTCTATTAACTGGGTATCCAATTGCAATGTCATTAGCTCCTGCCCACAAAATTACTAGATCGTAACTAAATTTAGATAGAGTAAAATTAAGACGTCGTACGACTTCACTTGAAACTTGGCCACATATCCCCTCGTTATGAATCTCAAATGAAATGTCCGAGAAGTGATTTGAAAGGAGAATATTTAACCAATATTCATAAGAACTTTGGGAATCTCCTCCGTATAATGGGTCAAATAATGGAAATCCTGCCGTATGTGAATTACCAATACATAATACTCTGATTTTTTCCACATTCAAGCCTCAAATAGGGATATACTTAAATAAAAAAAAGAGCTGACCCGTCAATTGTTTTTTGTTTTCAGTCCCACAGTAGACTTTTATGAAATTTGTTGAAATACAAAGAATCATAATAATGTAAATTTTAAGGTTTTATTCAGGAAAACTAAGCTTCTTTTTGTCAGTTATTTAGGTAATTACAAATGAAATGTCTTGGTATTGATATAGGTGGTACTTTTACAGATTTAATTATCGTAGATTCGGAGAGTAATTCTGTTCTACTTGAGAAGGTCTCTAGTACACCTAAAGATCAATCTATTGGAGTGAAAAATGGATTAAATAAGCTGGAAACCACTTTAAACGATTTAGATGTCGTTGTGCATGGCACAACAGTTGCTACAAATGCAATTTTGGAACATAAAGGTGCAAAAACAGCTCTAATCACTACTGAAGGATTTTCTGATATTATAGAAATTGGACGTCAAAATAGGATGAATTTATATTCTCTATACCCTAAAAGAATTGCTCCACTTGTCCCTTCTCAATTACGATTTGGTGTTAAAGAAAGGATTAGTTCTTCTGGTGAAATACTTGTTCCGTTGAATGTGGCTGATTTGGAGGCGACTTTTGAAAAAATAAAGCGAGTAGATGTCGAATCCGTGGCTATTTCTTTACTATTTTCGTTCTTTAATCCTCAACATGAAATAAAGATAACAAACGAGATTAAAAAACGATTTCCTTCTATACATGTATCATGTTCAAGTCAAATTCTTCCGCAATTCCGCGAATATGATAGAACGAGTACTACTTTGTTAGATGCGTATATTGCTCCTTTATGTAGAAATTATTTTACCTCATTTATGTTAAGATTGAAGGAACACGAGATCAATGTTCCACCTCTTATTCTTCTCTCCACAGGAGGAGTTACTCAAATTAAGAATGCAGCTGAACGTTCTGTTGAAACAATTTTTTCAGGTTTGGCCGGGGGAGTACTCGGAGGTTATTACTCTTGTAATGAACTTCAAATTAATAATGCCCTTACTTTAGATATTGGAGGGACATCTACTGATGTTGCTAGTATTGTAAATGGCAAAATAGATATTTCAACCGTAAATGAGATTGCAGGGCATCCTATTCACTTACCTAGCATTGCTGTCCAGACAATTGGTGCAGGAGGAGGATCCATCGCAAGATATGAACATGGGATCCTTTTAGTAGGGCCAGAAAGTGCTGGGGCTGACCCTGGACCAGCTTGTTATGATTGTGGAGGACAAAATCCCACCGTTACAGATGCGAATTTGGTCAGAGGGTTATTAAATCCTGATTTTTTCTGTGGTGGTACTATTAAAATATATTCTGAATTTGCAGAAGAAGTAATCTCATCTCTCGCTTATAAATTAAACTTTTCATCTGTAGAAGAATGCGCAGCAGGTATTATTGAAATTTTTGAGAATAATATTGCATTAGCTCTTCGAAAAGTATCTACTGAACGAGGATATGATAGTAGAGATTTTCACCTAATCTCATTTGGTGGAGCAGGCCCTTTACATGGATGTTCCCTGGCTGAGCGATTGTGTATAGAGAAAGTTATCATTCCACCATACCCAGGTGTTTGGTCTGCCTATGGCCTTTTAGCTGCTGATATTCGTCATGATTTATCCATGTCTATATTAAAACCTTTGAAAGAAATGACTAATGACCAGCTTGAATCAGCTTTCCAGTCTCTTGTAGAACAAGGAGTTCAATTATGCGTTGAAGATGGTTTTTTAGAAAAAGAGATCCTGATCGCTCGTAATCTAGATCTTCGATTGGTAGGCCAGTCATATGAGCTGAATGTGCCCTTTTATGGTAGAATAGAAGCAGTTTCTCATGCTTTTGATGAAGCTCATAAGCAAGCGTATGGTTATGCTTCTCCTGATGCTCCTCGTGAGGTAGTGAATCTCCGTGTTGCAGCAATGGTTCCGTTACCAAAATTCAGTCTGTCTACCTTACCAAAGGGAAGTACTGATCCTAAAGAAGCTCAAACTGGAACTCGTAAAGTTTTCTTAAGAAATGAATGGATAGAAGCTAATATTTATCAAAAATCCAAATTAAAGGCTAATAATATCATTGAAGGCCCTAGTATAATAGAACAAAATGATTCTACAACACTGGTTGATATAGGATGGGTTGCAGAGGTGAAAAATGATAGTCATTTGTTGTTAAAGCGATTGTATTCTGGGTGAAAAAAATGGAAATTGACGTTATCACCTTGAGTACAATCCAGAAGGCATTAGAGAACATTGCAGAAGAAATGGGCATAATTCTACACCGAGCGTCTTTTAGTCCGAATTGTAAGGAAAGATTAGACTTCTCATGCGCGATTTTTGACCGAAACGCCGAGCTATTAGCTCAAGCAGAACATATACCTGTTCATCTTGGTGCTATGTTTTCCTCTATAACTGCAATTTTACAAGAATTCCCAGTTGATGCGATAAATCCTGGTGATATTATTATTCTTAACTCTCCGTTCACAGGAGGTACTCATCTCCCAGATGTTACATTTTTAATGCCTGTTTACTTTGATAATAGTCTTAGTTTTTTTGTGAATAATAGAGCTCATCATGCGGACATTGGAGGCTCTACACCAGGATCAATGCCTGGAATATCGTCAGAACTGTTTGAAGAGGGATTGATAATACCTCCTGTCAAGCTGTACAATCGTGGGAAGGAAGTGAAAGATATTATGGAGCTCATATTATCTAACGTACGCATTCGAGAGGAAAGATTAGGAGATTTTCGAGCTCAACGGGCATCTCTCTTAAGAGGAGAAGAACGTCTTGTGGAACTGACAAATAAATATGGACAAGATTTTGTTTTTGATGCCTGCAAGCACTTAATGGATATTTCAGAAAAGGCATTTAAAAGACAGATTACTAGTTTTCCTAATGGAAAATTTCAATATGAAGATTACCTTGATTCTAATGGGGTAACTGATGATTTAGTTAAAATTGAAGTTACTATCACCAAAACAGATGAGAAAATAAACGTTTCGTTCGTAGGTACTGATTCCCAACAGACTGGAAACGTAAACGCTCCTAGAAGTGTTGTCTTCTCTTGTGTTTATTATGTTTTTAGAGCTTTAACAGATCCAACGATAATGACTAATGCCGGATTATTCCGTAATATTGAGATAGAAATTCCTGAGGGAAGTCTTCTTGATCCTCGATCTCCAGCAGCTGTATCCTCTGGCAATGTTGAGACTTCTCAACGTATTGTAGATGTTTTACTAGGAGCTTTAGCTCAGGCATTAGAAGAAATACCTGCTGCATCTCAAGGAACCATGAATAATGTTACGATTGGGGGTATTGATCAAAACGGAAATCCTTTCACATATTATGAAACGATAGGTGGCGGTGTTGGGAGTAGTATGAACTACCGTGGCATATCAGGGGTTCATTCACATATGACAAATACGCTAAATACTCCTATTGAAGCTTTAGAACTGGCTTATCCCTTAAGGGTAAATCGTTATGAGTTCCGTATTCCTTCAGGAGGAAAGGGAAAGATTGAAGGTGGACATGGCTTAATCCGTGAGATAGAATGTCTAACAGATGCAGTAGTTTCTTTACAGACTGAACGCAGAAAACTCTCGCCTTATGGATTACATGGAGGAGGTGATGGGGCAAAAGGACTGAATATTAAACGAAAAACGAATAATGATGAAATTGAGCTTGCAGGGAGAGCTATAGTCAACTTTAAAGCGGGAGAAATACTAGTTATCAATACTCCAGGAGGAGGAGGGTATGGACGACAGTAGAATGGTGATTATGAATGATAATTCAGAATTATGATGAAATTATTCATTTTTCTTCATCTACAAGACAGAAATCTAGAGAAATCATTCTCAAACTCTTTAATGCTGCTGTTGAGGCTGTCAATCCTTTTCAAATCATTCTGGACAATTTAACTTTTGATTCAGAAAAGAAGGAATTAATAATAAAAGATCAAGTCTTTTCAACTAAAAAGAGAAGAATATGGGTCATTGGAGCAGGTAAAGCAGTTGGTAGAATGGCTGAGGCTCTTGAAAAAGTCCTGGTTGAATTAGAATATCAAGGGGTAGTTTGTGTTCCTGAAGGAGTGAAAAGACAATTGAGATTAGATAAATTAATCTGTCTTGAATCTACACATCCACTGCCTTCTGAAGTAAATTGTGCAAACACAAAAGAAACTTTGGGCTTAATTAAGAATATTATGCCTGAGGACCTTGTAATTGCGTTAATTAGTGGAGGTGGTTCCGCAATATGGGCTGCACCGATGCCTCCGATAACGATTGAAGATTTAATCAATCTTAATAAAGAATTAATAAATTCTGGAATGAATATTCATGAAATGAACGTTGTAAGGAAGCATATGTCTACTATAAAAGGTGGTAAGTTTGCAGAAATTGTTCCTGCTGAAATGATAGTCTTAGTTTTATCTGATGTGATTGGAGACAATATAGAAAGCATCGCTTCAGGATATTTTTACCCTGATTCGAGTACTTTTAAGGATGCTAGGTTCATCCTCAACCAATACAATCTTTTGAATACCATTCCTGACTCTGTTAAACTTGTAATTGAGCAAGGAAACGAGGAATTAATCCCTGAAACGCCTAAAAAAGGCAATGCAATATTTCAACGAGTTCATACGCATATTATTGGATCAAATAATATCGCCTGTGAAGCTATAATTTCAGATGCAAGACAGCTAGGATTTAACGCGGTATTTTTAACAGATAAAGTTGAAGGAGATACTAAATGCTTGGGCCGATTACTAGCCAGAATATATTGTGGTCTAGCTAATGATACACAAGAACCCCTTCTTATTATCAGTGGTGGTGAACCTACTGTGAAAGTTCACGGAAGTGGTATAGGTGGAAGGAATCAAGAGCTTGTTGGGGAAGTATTACAAGAATTTCTATCTTTACCATCACCTCCCGATATAATATTTCTCTCCGCTGGAACAGATGGAGTAGATGGCAATTCACCTTATGCAGGAGCGTTGATTGATGATATTTCAATCTCAACGACTCTTCAAAAAGAAATAGACTTAGTGAAATTTCAAGAAACAAATAATATGAGTAAATTTTTTGAAGAAATAGGTGGATCTGTTTTAATGAGTGGCCCTACAGGAACTAATGTCATGGATGTGCAGATTGCCATACTAAATGCTTCAATCTTACAGTAAAAAGAAGAATGAGAGGATACAACCAAAATTCCTTGGATTGTGGAGTGGATATACTTCAATTTAGTAAGTTTTAAAGATAAGTATTTTCACCCTCTTTGCGATGATGAAGTTTTGATGAAAAAGAAGAAGATTAAAGCCTTAATGAGTAAATAGGGCACAGAATGTCAGACAATATAGAAGAAAGGGAACCATTTTTAAAAGAAATAACTAATAATATATCAATAATGTACAAAAATCGATTACATAATAATATCATAAGTTTATTGAAAGTAAAGGAAGTGAATTAATGGAACTACCTTTAACTAAAACTGGGATTGTAGGTCTCGATCAGTTACTTGGTGGAGGAATACCAGTTGGTTGGTCCACGATTTTATCAGGTGAGCCTGGTGCTGGTAAAACATGTCTTTCAGTTGGATTCCTTGTTCAAGGGATAAAAGAATATAACGAACCAGGGATATTTTGTTCATTCAATGAATCTAAGAAAGAGCTATTTCTGACTCAATTAGCATTTGGTTATGACCTACAAAAATATGAGGCAGAAAAGCAATTTCTTTTGTTAGACTTATCATATGGTCGTGCTTTGGGTGATGGACAACTAGCTTTACAACAATATAAATTAGATCTTCCTGCTTTAACAAAGAGGTTGAAAGAAGCAATTGATTCTATTAATGCTAAAAGATTAGTTATTGATCCTTTAACAATAATTTCCTTACTTTTTGACGATATCCGAGAAATTCGGTATAATATGTTTCGATTCTTTGATGTGATCCGACGCTTTGGTGTCACTTCCCTAGCAATTGCGGAAACCCAAGGGGAAGATGTGTATAGTGTAGAAGAATTTCTTGCGGCAGGAATCATTCGACTTTATAACGAACGATCAGGAGCTAAACGACAACGAGGAATAGAAATCATCAAAATGAGAGGAGTCAACCACAAACGGGGCATATTTCCATTTTCAATAACTAATCAGGGAATTATTGTATCCCCTGATGTAGAAATGCCGTCATAATCGAATTCAAAATAAACCTCAAAAATCAGAATAGTATTTACCAAACCCAGAATAATATTTCCGATAATAATCTTCAATTGTTTTAGGATCAGGTATTCTATATTTTTGCCATACATGAATTACATCATATAATTCCTTCTCACACTCTTGCCCTTTAAATAAATTCTCGAGAAATTGTGTTCTTTCTTTGATGTCTCGTAGTGTGAAATCGATAAACTGTCCTACAGTATAATATTTTAAGCGATTAAAGCGGACACCAAAATCTTTCATTCCCCATTTCGATTCCAACTCTTTCGGGTCAGGCAGCAAGATACTATCTCCATATACAGGGTGAGGAATCCAATTTGTAATTTTTCGGTGTTCACCGAGATCCAATAACCTCTTAGTATCTTGAACAGTGATTTTTTCACCTTGACCTTGATATAGAATTTCCCCTAATTCATTCTTCAAAATTCTACCAGTATGTCGATCAATTTTAGGTTTGGGTTCTCCTTTCCCATCTTTGACGCGAATTTGGTTTCCATTAATGTCGTGTTCGCCGATTGTGCCTGCATTCGTTACCAAAAATATTAATTTCCCATCAAGACCTAATCTGAGATCTTTATACATTTCTAATTTTAATAAAGCCTGATGACAGTGCTCTCGTGCCATGAAATCGGTTGCAGAATAAGAACGAACACGTGTTCCAGGTTTCTGTTCAGCTATAGCGGACGTAATAATGGATTCTACTGATGAATCGAGAGCTGTGGCTAATATGGGATCTGTAACACGAAACATCGGATCGAGAAGATCAAATCGTTTCATCGAAAGAACAATGGTTTTTAGATACCTCGGGGTCTCATTTTTTCCCCAATCTTTATTTAATTCAGAGAAGAGGAAGATAAAACGACCGTTTGTGGTTCCTGAACTATGATAGCGAGTACAAGACAATGAACCAATTTCTGCTCCCGGTTTGACCACTGGAACTTTCACTGTATAACCATTTATCTTCTTGAATTGATATTCAACATTTTGACAATCTATATTTTGAGCAAGTACAACTGGCCTGTTGCCTTTCTGGTCAATTTCACGGGATTTCATAAGTCCGGGCCATTCGGGGCTTTTAGAACCGAGATCTTGAGATTTAGCATATGAAGCCGCTTCTAGACCAATTAATTGCACTTTTTTAATTTTATTCGTATCAGGGTCTCGAATTAATTTACCCACGCAAGCATCGTCCTGTTCTAAATCAGGACCCACCGTTAATGTTGTCTTACCTGTTCCTGAAAGTCCTTTTATGACTCTATCTGAAGTCATTCCAGCATGATAGGAGACATATCCATCGGATTCAGCTTTATTCCAAACTAAAGTTAAATTTGGCTTTTTGTAAGCCCCACCAAAATAATCTACTCTTAAACTCAAGACTCGTCGTCTGTTTTGATCAATTTCAGTAAGATCGTAAAGTGTCATTGGTTCATTTGGATCAAAGGTTGGCCAGAATTTTCTAATCTCATTTACATATTTCAAAGGCAAATTTTCTTGAACGACAAAGTTCCAACAATCTATATTTTGATTTTCTTTTGGGGGGAAAACCATCAGTTTACCAAACCATCCGATGTAAGCACTATGCATATTTTTGACACTAATGATTACACGGAGTCCAACTTCGTATCCATGTTCACCTTGAATGCCGTGTTGTACAATTACTGGTACTTTCTCCTCTTGTAAATAACGGAGCACAACCTCAAAAAGTTTCTTGCCTCGTTCACGATTAAACGGTTTCTGTCCTTTACCAAGTCGATAATTCTCTGGAACCATATAATAAGCCCTGTCTGGACGTCTCCCTGGTTGAGTTGAGCCGAAGAGATATTGATAATCTTTTGTGACAATGTAATAAGGTTTGAGGTTCTCTCGGAACCAATCATGGTCTGGATCTAGAAAAATTTGATCTTTAGAAAGCTGACAGCTAAAACCAATATTAAAATGGCCATTTGATTCAGTACGCAATTTAACCAAACTCATTCTTTATTAGATAGGACAAGCATATCCCTGAATTTTAAGGTTGGAGCGATTTCTGGGAATAATTAACTAGTTTATTAGTGTAATTTATTACATGTTTTCATCTAGCTCACGGAGTAATATATCCTCTCTCGCAGTTTTCCCTTATTTACTGTCTTTTCAAAGGTAATATACCCGATTTCTGATGTATTTTGGACATGTGTGCCAGCACATGCAGCCCAATCATAATTATTTATAGATATGATTCGGAATTCTTTAACGGATTTTGGAACCATGCCGAGATATTGCGTTTGATATTCTTTATCTCTGAGAAAGTTTATTGCTTCCTTTCGGGGGAGGAAAGAAATTGATACTGGCATATTACTAGAAATTAACTTATTAATTTGAGCTGCGATTTCATTTAACTCTTCCAAAGAAAGCTTTGACAAAGGAGAGAGGTCTATTCTGTTGATTGAAGTTTTTAGCTTGTTACTAACTGTTTCAGCACTGTAATTGATTTGAAAAAATCGGCTAATACAATGCTGTGCTGTATGGGCTCGCATCATCTGGTATCGACGAACCCAATTTAATTCCCCCTTGATTTCTATTCCTACTTCTAATCCCTCGATGGTTTCCACTTCGTGTATGAGTTTTCCTCGTTGTTGTCGAGTATTTTTTACAATGATTTCTAAATTTTCTGTTTTAAGTTTTCCTTGGTCTCCTAGTTGACCTCCACTCTCTGGATAGAAAGCAGATCGGTCTAGAATTATACCAGTAGGGAGAATTTCTTTGATTATTGCTGCGAAATCTTGAATATAACAATCTACCAAGTAAAGTCTTTCCGTCATAGATGATCGTCCCTATGTTATCAGAAACCTTCCAACACGGAAATCAATTCTTGTTCAAAAGAGTCAGTCATAATAGGATCCATCTCTACTCCAATGAGACGACCCATCTCTTTTAAAATTTCGATGTTTACTAATAATCCGAAGGTTGAGTTCGAGGTCTGGAATAATGTTTCCAGCTTTTTATTGATATTTTTATTCCCTCTCTTAGCAAGTTTCCTCTTCAACCTCAAAGATAACCTACTTACTACCTTTTTTTGGAAAGATTCAATAATACTGCTTAGAACTGTCATAAAATAAATGGAATGATCGTAAATTTTCCCCTTTTGCATATCGAGATATCGTTTGTTAAAATGATCGATAGCATCTTGACTCTCAAATCCTAATTGGTCTGCTAGATCTTCAATAAATAGTAGATAAGGTGATGGATCATCTGTAAACTGATATTTCTCAGCGAATGTACAGAATGTATTGAGCATTTCATCAATTATTTTCCCTGATCCAGGTGCATGAAATTTGACTGTGTTCATTCGGTCAATAATTGTGTCTGGATCAACATATATCTGTTGTTGTAAATATTCTCGACATACTAACTCTTTCGGGATATCTGGAGGCATTATTGGTCACATTTATTCAAATTTTACACTTGAGAATCAGTCAAAAAATTCATCTAATCGGATGGTTTTTCTATATTGTTTTATTTTTTCTTCTACTACCATAGCAGCTATTCTTTCTCGTTCTTTCAAGGGTTTATGAGGACTTTCTTCTCGTAATTTTAACAATTCTTCACGATACCATTCAGAAATTAGTTTCTCTTCCGGATGAGGTTCTATATATTGATGTTCTAGATATTTTCTTAGTCGAGAATGAACATATTTCTCAGTTAGCTTTTGACGGGTCTTGAATGACTCGTGAGGATGAGCTAGCTTAATTTGACTCTCAGCTTCCTGCCACCATTGAGCTAATATTTCAGGACTTGGGAATCCTGGTCGAATTATAAGTCTTCTTTTCAAGAATTCCTCTCTAGATCTCAAAGATTTGTGTGGATGAGCCTCCCTAATTTCTTTTTCTATTTTTATCCACATTCGGGTTAACGCATTAGCATCCAACTTGATACGATCGCTCTTTTGATTAACTTGATTTGCTGAATCTGACTCCGAGTTTTTTGTATCATTTCTTGTCATGGGTATCTCATCAGAAGGCAACTAGCGTCCATAGAATAACAAAATAATCATTCCTAAATACCTTTTTAGGAAGTTGGTTGAGTCATTAAACTCTAAGGATAATTAAAACGATGTTGTTATGACTTTTTTACAAGTCTTACGGATATTTTTAATAGATAGAAAGGACTGGGTGTGCTAAATTAATGTTAAAAGAGGTGCTAGAAGAGACACACAAGAAGTTCTTATCATTACACCCCGTTATTGTATATCTATGGATTACAATTAATGTACTCGTCTCATTATATACAGCATATCTTTATAACTGGCAGTATGATTATTATCCCTTCTATTTATGGGTTTTTATCCCAGATTGTGCTACATTTGGAATTCTATTTGCAATTTTTCTCTTCATAACCCTGATAATTCGTCGTAATAATCAAGTGGTAAATGCAGTAGTATTTATTGGGATTATAAAAGTGATTACAGCCTCATATCTGATCTTTATTCTTGGTAATTTCCATTTTGACATTATTTCTCTTGCAGGATATTTAGGTCTTTTAATCGAAGCATTTTTTTTACTCCCCTTCCTTTATCCATCACCTCTAGAGATCATGATTACAACTGGAATTCACTCTATTGATTGGTTTTTTGATTTTTTCAGTCCAGTTTCAGAATTTCCAACTTTATTTCTGTATAACGACCCATATCATCCTACATCTACTTACTTTAATGAGATTCTAGTTCTTATTTCAGTCATCAATGTTTTAATGATTATTTTCCTTATTTTATTTAGGGATTTTATGTTGAAATCAGATTTAATGTAATTAAAACCTTCCATCTAATTAACGATTCATCCCTCTTCTTCTGACTTTTCAGTGTCTCTTATAGGAATGTCTTTGATTTCTGGATCTTTAGCTTTCAGGAGTATTTCCGTACTATCCACTCAAAACTATATTTGAAATCCCATTTTTTCCAGAAATGAGCTAGTATTATAAAGAATAGGCTGTATAAAGATATTAGTAGTAATAACACCGACTCTGAGGGGATGAATGTTGGATTGAAGATAGCTACTACGGGATGAACTAAATAAACCGTAAGAGAAATTTTACTGACGACGATAATAGGGTAAAATAATCTGAAACTAGTTTTTTGAGGAATATTTTGAAAGAGATCAAGTGTTAGAATGAGGATGACAAAAATAACACCGATAAATCCAATCGAAATAAACACATGCGGAAAAGTTGAAGCATAACCCAAACCTGCTGAAATAAACCGCTCTACCCTTAAAAACAGTATTCCAATGATTAGAAATAAGGAATTAACAAATAATAATAATTTTGATTTTTGTAGGATGTTACTCTTAGAGAATAAAGGTAAATTGAATAGTGATGCAGTAATACCACCGGCTAATGGGAAAGAGAGCCATGGAATCAAACCACATGAGGAAACATCAAGTAAAACATTTTCAAATATAACTTGGATTTCAAGAGTAACTGGAAATAATCTTGAATTTTCTCTGGCAACGGTATAATCATGGAAAAAAATGAAAAGAGTAATTACTAAAAAGAAACTTACTAATAAGAGGATGGTGTAGACTTGCTGAAAACTCCAAGAGGGACCTAATTTCTTTTCAAAATATGATGTAAGTTCCCATAAGATGAGAAGGAAGAGCGTGGAGAATGCAAAAAGATGTAATAGGTGCCATGTGAGTAAGTAATTGAAAATTTTTTCTGGAGCTTGAATTATGGACATTATCGCTAGAGCTAGAGATGCAAATAAGAAAAATATAGTACTCCGTTTTATAGCATGTGATCTAATATCATTCGGGCTCACATTATCTCTTTTTTTTCTCAGAAATGAATTAACTTGGTTGAAACCATAGAGGAAAAGAAAACAAGGAAACGCCATTAACCCTGTGAACCAAATAATGATTATCGTAAAACTCCCTAAACTGTCATAGCTTTTCGACAAGTTCTGATCCCACCAACCAACACTATGTGAAAAAATCATGGGAAAGATAGCTATTCCTTTCAAAATATCTACAGTAAGAAGGTAGAAACGTCCTTGGCGAAAATTATGAGTTGTATTCACGTGTTCTTCAACTCAAATCGAAATAAATTCCTACTAACCACTGATACAATTAATACTTTGCGTTTAACAAGAAATAATGTATTGAAGTTAATCTCGATTTATGATCATAATGGTGGGAATAGTTAGTTTGATATATTTTATGTCAGAATAGCCAACATAGAAAAGTTTAAATGCCAAAACACAGAGGGATTTCTTGGAGTAAATGTCCATGTGGGATCACGAAATTCCTTAATCACCTACTTTTTAATTATCACTGGATATTAGACTCCATTTCTCTGATTCTTACTCCTTCTCTTTATTCTAGGAAAAATGATTTTTCTAATCATGAAGAGATGAAAAGTTATAAGAGGAGATATTAGGATGGATAACGAAATTCATTAAAAAAAGAAAACCAGGCAATGAAAATTTAAAAACACACAAATGGACTCAACATACTCTTTTTGAGTTAGTAAAAATACTTCCTTACGTTGAGTTAAAAGCACAGAGTCGGAGGAAGAGGTCTGATGACTAAACCTCTATTTACTCCAGTAGCATCAGAACTTAATTGGTCTGATGTCGAGAAAACAATGCTTCAGTTTTGGGAAGAAAGAGAAATCTTCCAAAAATTACGTAAACAACTCCAGATGTCCAAAACACAGTTCTCTTTTATCGATGGTCCAATCACAGCAAATAATCCTATGGGGGTACATACTGCACGCGGTCGGACATTAAAAGATATTTATCAACGGTATTGGGCCATGCGTGGATACAATCAGCGATTTCAAAATGGATTTGATACCCAAGGACTATGGGTTGAAGTTGAGGTAGAGAAGTCCTTAGGGCTTAATTCTAAGAATGATATTCTTGATATGGGCCTTGAAGCATTTATGAACAAATGCAAAGCACGAATAAGTAAATACGCAGATATCATCACTCAACAATCAAAACAGCTTGGTCAGCAAATGGACTGGGATAACAGTTACTATACGCACACAGATCAAAATATAGAACATATTTGGTATTTTTTAAAGACTTGTAATGAGAAGAGTTGGCTCTATCAATCTCGTCTTGTGATGCCATGGTGTCCTCGTTGTAGTACCAGTCTTTCTGCTCACGAAATGGCAGACTCTTATAGAATTGTGGAGCATCCTTCAGTGTTCTTGCAACTCCCAGTTCTAGGAACCCCTAATCGTTACTTTCTAGTTTGGACTACGACTCCTTGGACATTAACAGCAAATACTGGTTTAGCTGTTCATCCAGAGTTGGCCTATGTACTTGTCAAAATAAAAAATAAAGAATTTTATCTTGCAGAAGATGCCACTAGCATTCTAGGTGATGAATATACATTATTAGATACTTTTCAAGGAAAAGAACTCTTAAAATTCAAATACAAAGCTCCTTTCACCGAGCTCTCACTACAAAAGGATGTTCAATATAAAATTATCCCATGGGAAGATGTATCTTCCGATGAAGGAACAGGAATAGTCCATATAGCTCCTGGATGTGGTGCAGAAGACTTTGAATTAGGAAAACAATACAAACTTAATGTTGTTGCTCCGATCGACGAGAGAGGACACCTTGTTGAAGGATTAGGCTCTCTAAGCGGATTGAATACAAACGAAGTAGTCCATCCCATTTTTGAAAGCCTTTCAGAAAAAGAATTTTTGTTTAAAATCGAAAACATCAGGCATCGCTATCCTGTATGTTGGCGATGTAAAACTGAGCTTGTGTATAAATTAGAAAAAGAATGGTTTATATCATGTGATGAGATCCGACCCTTGCTTCAAAAAGCCAATAAAGAAGTTCTCTGGGTACCAAATCATGCTGGAAAGCGAATGCATGATTGGTTAGAAAATATGGCCGATTGGTGTATTTCTAGGAAGCGTTACTGGGGTTTACCATTGCCATTTTATCCTTGCAGTTGTGGAGAATTAACTGTGGTTGGAAGTCTTAACGAATTAAGAACATTGGCAGAAGCTCCTAGCAAAGTTGAAAATTTACCCGAACTCCATCGGCCATGGATTGATGATGTTAAAATCAAGTGTCCCAAGTGCAATAATAATGTCGAACGTGTTCTTGAAGTTGGTGATTGCTGGTTAGATGCGGGGATTGTTCCTTTTTCCACTCTAAATTATTGTAATAACCGTGAAGAATGGAAAAAATGGTTTCCTGCAGACATGGTATGTGAAATGGTCGAACAAGTCAGACTTTGGTTTTATTCACAGCTATTTATGTCAGTTACATTGGTAGGAAGAGCTCCATTTCGTGTAATAGTAGTATATGAAGAAGTTAGGAGTGAAGACGGGTCACCAATGCACAAATCTTCTGGGAATGCAATAGATTTTGATTATGCTCTTCGGGAAATGGGCGCTGATGTCATGAGGTGGAATTATGCAACTCAAAAATCTGAAAACTTACTTCGCTTTGGCTTCACAGTCACTAATGAGGTTCGTCGTAAGTTTTTACCTTTCTGGAACGCAGTTAGATTTTTCCTTAATTTTGCTGCCTTAGATATTACTAATGCCTCACAGCTCTCCCAATCGTCTAATAATATCTTTGATCTCTGGATATTGGCTAAATTACAGTATTTAGTAAATCAATATCATGAAAGTTTAACAAATTGGGATTGTAGAAGATTTACTCTTCTACTTGAGGAATTCTTCAACGATCTTACTAATTGGTATATCAGGGGTTCACGAAGAAGATTCTGGAAAGAAAAAGATCTAACTAATGATAAAAATCCAGCTTATTCGACTTTATATCAAGTTTTACTCACTATAAGCTATCTCTTAGCCCCTTTCATGCCTTTCTTATCTGAACACATCTTTCAGCTTCTTCACCGTCCGCTTGACAAGCAGCTGCCAGAAAGCGTCCACCTATGTTCTCTTCCATCAAAAGAAGTCCTAAGTAATTTTGAGAATGTAGTAGAATCTTTCGCAAAGTACCAAAATTTAATTGAGATTGGTAGGTCATTAAGGAATGAAACTCAAATTAAATTAAGGCAACCATTACCACTGGCTATAGTATCAGGAGATCACCCTTTTACCACTAGTAAATTTAAGACACAATTACTTGAATATCTTAAGCATGAATTAAATGTAAAAGAGCTTAAATTTGTCAAAGATTTCTCGAATGAACTAGTTTTGGATCAACAATATCTCTCACAGTCCTCAAATGAATACCCTTTAACCTTAACCCTTGTAACAGAGATAAGCTCTGGGTTAAAACGAGAGGGTTTGGCTCGAGAGTTAGTCAGGGTAATACAACGCTTACGTAAAGAGGCGGATCTCGAATTAGACGCGAAAATAAGAGTTGTATACGAAACAAATTCATTAGATCTTTCTAAAAGTTTAGAACTGCATGAGGAATATGTAAAGATAGAAACTTTGGCTCTTGAAATATCTTCTAAGCCTTTAGAGAATAATAAACCTTTTCTAATCGATGGAGACATGATAAATTTAGGAATTGAAGTGGTATCAAGATAGAATTCAGTATCAGCAATTAGAAAGTTGATAATGAGTTCAACTCCATTTTCTCTTTTACAAATTTTAGTTTCCTTTTTTGTTCCTCCTACCATAAATAAAACAAAATTGTTTTGCATTATTTTGGGATTCATGAATGTTTGCTAACATTTGATCTCAAAATATAAAAACAATGGAAATTCATTAATCAAAGTTGAGTAGAATGCTACAAGAGATTGAAAATCTATCTCGTAAACATGGTTCCATGCTTGTCACCGATGATCCTGATTTTCTGAATTGTTGTATGCGTTGCGACGTTGCTGCTTCTCTAGGATCAGTGGAAATTTGCCCTCAACGAGTTCACACATCAAATAGCTGTTGTCCCTCATGTAATATATTTTTAGAGCATGGTTCGGAAGCAATGTTAGCACATTGGAAGGATCAAGCTCAAATCATGGCAGGATTTCAGATTGTTGTACCTCTCAAGATAACGGAAGAGATTATTCGCTCAGCATTTAGACTCCAAAAGGTTCCAGTCAATCAATTAGGTATTCTGTACGAATGGAGGAATTCTCGAACATTAGATATTGTTTTTGAAAGGCATATTGACTGGGTAATGATAATAAGACACACTTATTGGCCATGTGACATTAATGATAAAGATCCTTTCCTACGGGACCCCCTTATCTTTGGTCTTGCTGGGTTTCCTTCTCGAGCGGGAGCTTCTCTTTTTACACAACTTAAGTCCCTTTTTGAGGATTTTAAAACTTGGTTGATAGAAAACTATCAGATTGATCCATTGGAGTTATTCGATGACGATCAATCAAAGAATTATACTGTTTTTTTTGCAGGTTATTTTCTTCGATTCGAGAATGCTGAAAATCTAACAATCAATATTATGGCTCCTGATTACGAACATTCTGAAGAACCAGAAACCTGCTTATGCCATATTGGAGATAATCAGATTCCTGTTGTTTTGTTTCAAAAGATAAACGAAGCATTGGTTATGCAAAAAGGTTTGATAAACTCTTGGCTTGCGATAGAACCAGCCCTACAAAAAATGCTTGAAGAATTAACCAATATTACTTCGGAAATGCGTACTCTAACTAGCTCAAATTCAACCATAACAACAACTCAACTAAGTGAATTATTAGATCGGACCCAAACGATCCAAGCTCAGTTCTTAAAGCTAAAACCAGCAATTTCTAATATGCAAGGACATCTTAGTCCAATTGTCCCCCTATTATCAGAACCATTAATTCAAAGACTCTTCCCCAACTTCAATTTAAATCTAATGAATTCATGGTTGGACTTCGCTAGATCTGTTGAAAGATCTGTTGAAGGGGCTACTACCTATATCCAAGGTAAAATGAATCTATTGGCCCTTGAACAGGAAAAACGAACTACAAAAAGGCTTAATTTATTGACTGCGTTATTCGGGTGTCTTTCAGGATTGAACCTTTTGGTTGCACTTTTAGCATGGTCTCAACCTATCCCTGACCAAGGGACATTTCTTTTTACTGTTGGTTTAATAATTAGTTTAATCGTTTTAACGCTAATCTTTGTTGGTAGGGTTGTTAGGGATTGATGATTAAAGGAGTAATAGAGGAATCATTGACTTTAAAAAAGAAAAATGATGGGGAAAAAAAGAAAAGGATTTGTTGAATTATATATCCTTGATTACGATTGTACCACCGACATAATCACCGAATCGTCTTCTTCCTTCGGTGATTAACAAGAGACAAGGACAACACATTAAACAATTTCGGAGACATGACGCTCCGATGGTTGCTGGTTGTCCTGTATTGAAATTAACGACTCGTAATCCCATCATTCCTTTCCCAATACTTTGTCCGTCTCTGATACCATCTTTTATTAAATCGTAGATACATCCTGCACCGAGAGCCCAGCTGATTGCACTAGAAATAACCCCATCGATGAGAGCAGCTACACAGCGGTCCCCACAGGGAGCCTGTCTTTGTATTAGTGCCTGTTGGCTTGACATTTTTATCACTACCTAATCTAGAGAAGATTTTACGAATTTATAATGTAGCAAACTAAATATACTTCTTCTTCTTAAAAGGTTATGTTGAGTAAAATTTTAAAAAGTCCTAGGGAATCTTAAGTGAGACCTCTTGTACTGCAGCCTAATCTGAAGAGTTTTAATGGCTGGATTCATTCATCAAGTTTGTCAGGAGGTAGAGCAAAGGGATCACTAATTCCACCTTGAAGAGCTTGGGTTAAGAAAATCTTTTCCCTATCAGTATAGATTTGATAGCCAGAACAATTGGGGATATTGTTGAATTCTTCACAACGATTACAAACTTCGTCATTCTTCACTGCTCTTCTTCGGTTAAGATAAATGTAACCTGGAATGAAGTTTAATAAAATCCATCCCTTAATTAACCAATCAGGTGTGAACAGCAATAATACAAAAGCTAATGAAAAAGCTGATCCTAATAAGAAACGAGCAATATCTTTAATTTTACGATTTTTAATAATTAACGCGGTTAAAAAGGTTGGAAAAACTAGTACATACAACACCAATCCAATCTGAAGTTCTGTTAAACCAGTCCAGAATCCTAAAAGATTTCCTAACACAATTATTATCAGTGAGAATGAGATTCCAGAGTATTGCATCAGACATCCTCGACAAACTCTATTCCCACGTATCTCATAAATATGATCTTTGAAATTACTACAAAAGGGATGGTGAGAAATTCGATAGGGACCAAGTATTTTCTGAACAAGGATACGGCTGTACATACTATAAAAACCCAGGGTGTGAATTCTGTGGTTGTATTTGTTATTTAGATCTTTTTAACTCAATCACTCGTTTTAGAAACTTCAGGTGTTGTTTCTCAAGCTCCTTTTTAGTATTTTCTTCTTTGATAACCGATAAGAGAGGAACTGAATACTTTTGGAATGGAACCTTTTTTTGGTGATTTCGTTGCCAGTAAGCTAATCCTTCATCTGTGGCACCGTTTAAGTGGTATAGTAAAGCTATTTCGTAATGGTATTGGTTTTCTATCATCTTATCTTTCGACTTTTTAATTGCTGGGAGGACATGATCACTTAATACCGCAATTGCTTTCTCATAATCCTGTATGATTACAAATTCCATACGAAAATTACTTCCTAGTGTAATAAGCTCCTCCCAATTTCTCTTTTTCTTGAAATAATTACTTGCTTGTTGAAAATATTCTTGAGCGTGTTCAAAGTTCTGCGTTTTTAAGAAAATATACCCTAAATTTCCTTGAGTTGAAGCGATACTCTCTGGATCTTTAGGAGTTAATTTATCAAGGACTTCTAATAATTTAATGTATCTGTCTTGTGCAGTTTCAAATTCTCCTTGATCGATGGCAATTCTTGCTAAATAATCAAATGAATATCCTAAGCCATGTAAAGACGAAGTTGGTGATTCAGATATTTTCTCAAAGATTGTTTTTGCTTTTTTAAGTTGATTCTGGCTTAAGTAGCATTCACCAAGCTCAAGAAAGATATCTTCTGTAGGTTTTAGATCAATGACTTGATTATAGATTTTAATTGCTTTGTCTAATGATCCAGAAGCTTTAAAAGAGCGAGCTAGCGTTGTTAATGCTAATGTTTGTCCGATAATATTTCTTTGTTTATCATAGAAGGATTCAGCTTTAGAACTATTCTCTATAGCTGCATTAAAGTCTTGTCGAAGTAGATAAATTTCCCCCAGATTATGATATGTAGCAGCAAGACTTGGAATATCTTGGATTTCTTCAAATAACTCTCTTGCTTTTTCAAAGTGAAATAAAGCTTGATCAACCTCTCCATTTTGATAAAACATACTACCAATATTCAAATGTGAACTAGCTATTGCATCAGGTCTTTTTTCTTGCTCAGCAAACTGGAGGGCTTTAAGGTGATACTTTTTAGCTTCCTTAAAACGTTCAAGGAATATATAGACATTTCCAATGTTGTGATAAATTTTTGATAGTCCTTCATTATTCTCTGCAAGTTTAAATGCTTCTTCGGCATTTTTGTAATGCGCTATTGCTTCCTGATAACGTTGATGTATACGATATATCTTACCTAAGAGATTTTCAGAGTTCCCCACCATCGAATGATTGCTATGTTCCTGAAAAACAGGAAGAATTCTCTCAACTATTTTTTTTCCCTTTTCAAATTTCCGAATGGAATAATATGCTTCCGCTAGCTGGTATTCTAAACGAAGTTTCTCTTTCTGAGAGTCAACCTTCGGGATTTCTTCATTTAACATCTTAACTATTTCGTGGAATTTTCCTTGACGACTAAATTCTATAATACGTTCATCTACTCTTGTCATTTTATTCAATGAAGAACACAAATTTATATTTGATATATTTTCAGTTTCAGATCGAAATTTATAATTTTGAAAGGTATTATAACCGTTGTAACAGGAAAAGATGCATAGTCCCCCAGGGATTGTAATAACCTTGAGAATCAATCTGATTCTCAAATTCGTTCAACATTTTCTTTTTTATCCTTGTTAAGGCTACATTGCTATCTACTGGAGGATTCTCACTATCTAATTCCTGCTGTAGATAACCTTGAGCATACATTTCAATTGCTCTAAGACCTATTTCACGTGACCACTTACAATGAGGTTTAAAAGATTTATTAAAAACTAAATCATATTCCAATTTCTGCTGAGTGAGAATATTTTCAAAAATGTCTTGTGGAAAATTATCTAAAAGGGCTAAAAATCCATGAGGTGGAACTATTCGAAGAAGTTCAGAAACTACGTTAACAAGATTTTCCTGTCCCCGAGTGATGGTAATGTCCTGTAATCCGAGAAAACATGTCACACAATCGAATTTTGTCTTGAAGGGTATGTGCAATGCATCAGCTATGATAAGCTGAGCCTTGATATTACTCTGAGATAATAAAGAAACAATCAAATTGTGTGGTGGGTCAAAATCGAGGTTCAATCCAATAAGTTCAGCTTGAGGAAAACGCCAACCTAGTTGGACTAAAAATGTTCCATAACCGCAAGCAATATCCAGTATTGTGATATTCTTTTGAGGATCTAAGTACCTAGCTAAATGTGAGGTACACCAACGAGCTGTACCTCCCCATCCAATATCAAATCCATCAATTATGCTATCAATTTGTGAAAGACCTTGGGTAAACCAGACTCTCAGCTTATTTTCCTTTTTAGCGATGAGCTCTTCTTGTGAGGATATTCTCATCGAATATCAAGATCCAAACAATTATTCTTAAATTTTCAACAAGTATAAAAAGAAAGAAGGAAGGGATTATTTAATTAAACTAGCTGCATTCCTTACAGCAGCCTCAGCATCCTTCATTATTCCTTCCATAATATCAGATACACTTTCAATCCTATCAACTAGACCTATACTCTGTCCTAGGAGAACAGCTCCGTCGTTGATATTACCTTCATAAGCTAATTCGTAAGCTCTAATGGTCTTAGCTATTTCATCAACATCGAAAGCAGATTCTTGAGCCATTTTCTCTTCTTTGCTTCCAACTGGTTTATGTGCTAATGCATACTCGTTTTCCCAAAGCCTGATAGGCCCAAAAACTCCTGTTGCCATTATTGTATCTTGGGCTTTCGCAGGTGGAACAACATTCTTGTAAGTGTCGTGAAATTCGCTCTCTTTTGAGGCAATGAATCTCGATCCCATAGCAATAGCTCCAGCTCCGAGTGATAATGCAGCAGCTAGTCCTTCTCCTGTTGCAAATCCTCCACAGGCAATTACAGGAGTCTCAGGGAATTTTTGTTGCACTTGTTGAAGAAGTACAAGGGTACTAACACCTTCATATGACTGGTGGCCACCTCCTTCTCCACCAGTGACTGTTAATCCGTCAACTCCAGCAGAAACACATTTTTCCGCTAACCATAAGGCTGGAGCGACATGGAAATGTTTGATTTCGGAATTTTCTTTCAGCTTTTGATATGGTGGAGCATTTGGGAGAATTTTGGCAGATCCAGCACTAGTTAAAGCGTAAACACATTGATCTCTAATTTTTTGATTCTCCATAATAAATTTTGGAATTTCCCAACAGAGCATTTCTGCGTTTGGCTCCATCCGAGATGTCCGTATATTGAATCCAAAGGGCTTATCGGTATGTTCAACGACCGTCTGCATATTTTTCTTCATTTCCTCAACAGGATCAACATTTGATATCCCAACATGTGAAAGTACACCTAAACCCCCTGCTTCAGATACAGCAATCGTCAAATCTGTGGTATAAAACGGTCCCATTGGTGCTGCTATGATGGGGTGTTTTATTCCTAGCATTTTTGTGATGTTAGTTTCAATTGTCATAATAATTTCACCTTACTTTCTCCCCAGAATTTTAAATCATTATTAGTATTGTGATTGATTACTCTAAAAAATAGTTGTAATGTATTTACATTAGATTCTATTAGCTTCAGCTTTATTAGAAATGATGAATGAGATCCGTTTCGTAAAATTCAATCTCTTCTCCTAAGAAAGAACCATTCTATAATGATTCTTCTAGAAAAGTAAATACTAGAGTGTAAAAAATCCCATAGGGCACATAAATTGAATACGATAGGTATCTTCCTGAATTTTGAAAAGTGACTAGATATAGAATCACTTATCAAGAATAACAACTGTTCCCGCGGCTTGATCGCCAATACGTCGTCCATCTTGATCGATCGCAGCGACTAAGAAACAACAGCAACCATCAAGGCAGCCAGGGCAACAATTACGTATGAAAGATTGGCCGAGTGTCGCCGGCATACCGGTCTGAAAATCAACAACCCTTAAATTCATTAAGCCTTTTCCTAATCCTTGGCCTTCCCTTATGCCATCTTTGACAGCGGTGTAGACACATCCAAGACCAGAAAATGAAGTAATAACACTTGCAACGATAGAATCAACAAAGTAGGCAATGATTCTCTCACCACAAGGAGCTTTCATGCTAGGATGATAGGGTTTCGGTTGATAAATTGGTTTATACGTCACTGGTTGAGCAGGGCGAGGAGTATAGGTCGGTTGTGTTGGAGTAGTTTCCCAAGCTGCTACTCCTTTCGGAGGTTGTTTTTCTGGAATTTTTTTTCCGCAATTCAAACAATATAAACTATCTGGTTCGACTTCAGCTCCACAAAATGGACAGAATGCCATAATTATTTCTTCCTCTTATCAAAAATAATATACTCATTCACAATCCTCGATCTATTATAAGCATTTTCTCAAGGGTATGAAATAACTCGCTAGACATAATATTTAAATCCAGACTTCCCTCTCTCTCAATCATTTGATGAATTCGCCGCTTCTGTTTAAATGAATTAAAATGTGGCAGTTATGGTTCAAAAATTTCCTCCTCCCCGATTTAAGGATATAACTCCTGAAACAGAACGATTGAAAGAGCTTGATCATTTCTGGATCCTCATGGATCATTGCAAACACCTCAATTTATTTCGGTTTTCTTATCTCTCGGATGACGAAACAGGAGAATTTATTCCTACAGGGGAAGCAAGATTCAATGAGCCCATTCTCATGATTCATGGGTATGGATCTTCTCATACAATCTTTAATTGGTTTGCACGAGAATTATGGTATTTTGGTTTTCGAAAATTATTTGCTATTGATAATGAACAAGCTGAACTGGATGTAGTTTGTGAGCGTTTAGCCCAAACAATTAATGAAATAAAACAGATTACCAATGCTCATCGGATCTCCTTGATAACCCATTCTACAGGGGGAATAATAGCACGATATTTCACCAAATTTACCGCTGGAGCTGATAGTCATATCCGTATTCTGGCAATGTGTGGTGTACCTCACGAGAGTGCTCAATATTTAAGATATCTCAAAGATTCTCGGATTCAATTAGATAGGTCACAAATTCGCAGAGCACTTGACTATTTAGAAGATATTAATTCAACTATAACAGAGAAGGAATTATATCATCTTACTCAAGTTAATCTTGGAGGAGGTTTATGGTCCAAAAGTCGAGACGGTATTCAGTATGTACCTCTCTCTGATGCTATTAATATCCCTGTAGGACAAACTCATATACGCATCCATAAACATAAAGTGACTTTTGGAACTCTTCGTCATCTACTGATTCCTAATGTTGCAGTCTTTAAAATCAGATTATTAACCATTTCTAATATCAAAGATTCACTATTAGGTCTGAGAATCTATTATAGGGGACGAATAACCCAAAAATATCCCCAAAAAGGGTGGATTCAAATTCCAACAGAGGAGGATCCATACATTCCTCAAGCTCCAGTTATAATCTTTTGCAATAGTGTTTCATTAGATCAATGTAAAGAGGCCGAAATTACGTTGGTTATATATGAAAAGCAAAGGTTCAAACAGAGGAACATTGGAAAGGAAACAATTACTTTAAATTGTGATGAACTCCCGCGAGTGGATTATGTTACTATAAATGGGAAAGTAAATGAGCGAGTCGACTTAGCTATTTATATATATATACCATGAGGTCTTGGTTTGAATCAAGAAGATAAGATAAAGCAAGCTGCAGAACTGATCAAGAAATCAAATTACATAGTAGCATTTACTGGTGCTGGGATTAGCGTCGAATCAGGAATTCCCGACTTTCGTAGCCCAGGTGGACTTTGGGAAAAGTATAATCCAAATGAGTATGCTACTTACTCAAATTTTTTGATTCATCCGGAAAAATATTGGACAATGCATAAAGAATTGAGAGACATGGTAATAACTGCTCAACCGAATCCAGCTCACCTAGCTCTTGCCACTCTTGAACTGGAGTACGGGAAACTGAAGGTAATAATAACACAAAATGTTGATTTCCTTCATTCCAGAGCAGGAAACACTAAAGTACTTGAAATCCATGGGACTACTCAAACTTCTCGTTGTTTGAGCTGTGATAAGAGATTCCATTTTACCGAGGTGGAAGCTTTTTTAGACCAAGGTCAAATCCCTCCCCGATGTCCCCAGTGTGAAGGATTAATCAAAACTAATACAATTTTGTTTGGGGAACAGTTGCCTTATGATGTTATGGAACAAGCACGGGAAGAAGTGATTGCTGCTGATCTACTAATTATTATAGGTAGTAGTTTGACAGTCTATCCCGCTGCTGCACTTCCATCACTTGCTGTTCAGACTGGAAAGCGAATATTAATCGTGAATAGAGAAATAACTCCAATGGATATTTATGCCAATGTTGCAATTCGTGGAATGGCTGGAATCATTATGCCAAAAATTCTATCTACTCTAAAAGAGCTTATCAATTAGAAATCTCTTTTCCATCAAGTATGCATGCTCTTTTCGTTCATAATAATTATGTATTAATCTGATAGTATGATAGCCATTATTTTGGTAAAATTTTATTGCTTTTTCATTCTTATAATGAACTTGCAGTTCAAATCTTTCGATCCCATGTTCTTTATGAAGAGTAGCTTCAAGTTCTAATAATAATTTTTCTCCGACACCTTTCCTCCAAAATGATGGATCTACCTGAATTGTAATTATTCTTCCTAACATCTCATCAGTCTCATCTTGTTCCCCAATAGCAAAGGCAATAATTTCTTCTTTTTCAACAGTTTGAACTGTTAAAACAGTGTAGATAGGTGTCATCGAAAGAAGAACAGCCAAAACAGAAGGGCCATAACGCACTTCACTAGGAAAGCATAATCTTTCAATCTCAGTAAGTTTATCCGCATCTTCTACTGTACCTTTTCGAATTTTGATTCCAACATTATCTTGGGGTTGAAAAGATTTTGACATTTCGTCACCAGTGTCTGATGTCTTATTAATTGTGAGATTTCTTGTTATAGGTCGAAATAAATCAAAAATAAAAAATCATTTTGTGAGAGAAAAAGATAGAAACCTACTATATTGATACTGAACTTGTCATATTCTGGTATAAACTGCTGAGTACTGGATAAACCTCGGGAATATAAGATGGTTAAACACAAATTAGCTACATTAGCCTATATTGTTTGCAACGATGAAGTTCTCCTGCTATTCCGGAATAAAAAAGATAAGGATTTCCATGAGGGGAAGTATATAGGCATTGGGGGGCGTCTTGAACCTGGAGAGACTCCCATTGAGTGTATAATAAGGGAACTAGAAGAGGAAACAGGATATAGTTTAAAACCTGAAGAGATTGAGTTTAGGGGATATATTTACTTTGATGAAATCAATCGAGATAAGATTAATGAAGATTTACCCGCATTTAATTGGCTTGTATTCCTTTATTATGTCCAAGTAGCTAATAAAATCGAATTCGAGAACCCTGAGGGAAATCTATCGTGGGTTCCAATCAACAAAATTCCTTATGAAAAGATGTGGGACGGGGATAAGATATTTACTCCTAAATTACTCAATACATGTGATGTTGTGGAAGCTAAATTCCTATATGATAAGGAAAAGATTGTAAATTGGAGCTTTGGAAGAGATACTTAAGTTAATTGATTTTCAAGGACTGATTAATCATATGCCTAGATCTAGGTTATTCGTCTGGTTACTGAAAAAAGGATTCCCCCTGAGATCCATTTTCGCAAGGATTACAAGAATCCCTCTTCTTGGTAGAATAATGGATTATATGCTATTCCATGAAGATGAGATCATATACATACCCAAGGATGAAGCAAGCATTATCAAAATAGATCAAGAAATACATCACAGTGAAACAATTATTCCATCAATGGTAATTGAACATTTCATTAAAGAAGCAAATTATCACTGGATTATGGATTGGTGTATATGTCGTTCAGCTTCTTCCTGCAAGGAATATCCAATAGATCTCGGTTGCTTATTTCTTGGTGAAGCAGCAATCCAAATAGATCCAAATTTAGGGAAGAGGGTGACAAAAGAAGAGGCATTACTCCATGTACAGAAGTGTCGAGAAGCGGGATTAGTACATCTAGTTGGTAGAAATAAACTTGATACTTTTTGGCTGAAAATTGGCCCTGGAAATAAACTTCTCACTATATGTAATTGTTGTCCTTGTTGTTGTTTGTGGCGAATTCTACCTCATGTATCAAAGAAGATAGCAGGAAAGGTTTCAAAAATGCCAGGTGTAACTGTTTCAGTTGGTGAGGAATGCATAGGATGCAGAACATGTGTTGATGTTTGTTTTGTTCATGCAATAAAAGTTGTAGATGAACGAGCAGTAATTGGTGATTCTTGTAGAGGGTGTGGACGATGTGTTATGACTTGTCCTCAAAATGCAATTACCCTTACTATCGCTGGAGTGGAAAATTTGCACGGTTCAATTACACATATTGATTCATTAGTAGATGTTACATAAACACAGTTCAATTGAGGAAAAATCTCTTCAAATTCCCCCAACAGACTAAAGATAGGTTTAGGAGACTTTTTGAATAGTGAAAGCGCAACCACATCGCAGACATCGATAAATTTCTTTTGACTTCTCTTCTGGGAGTGAGCTACGAACTAATTGGTGAAGACAATGAGTTTGAAATTGCATCTGGCTCTTTGATTGCATTACTAATAGCTCCGTTTTTGAATATAGAGCCATTATTATTTAAAAATTAGTGTGATACGCAGTGTACTCAAATTAATAGAAGACATGAATTAAGGAAAAGAGTGATTATAAGAAAGATAACATCTTCATTTGCGCGAAAACATCAAGAGACTTTCTCAATGCCTTTATGGATGATCCTCTCAATATTAAAAGAATTCTCTTAGACTCATTTGTCTTTTGATGTATTTATCATCCTTTTCAAAGCCTTGGGTTGAAATATTCTCTCTTGTTAGAATTTTTCGTAAAGAGATAGCATCATTGATTGCATAACCAGAAAATCTGTTGTTAATAAGCACAAATATTGTATCATATCTTTTACTCAGTTCTACAAGCTTCCATGCCCAATCTTTTCTCTCTTTGTTTTTATCCAAGAAGAATTCGCCTAGTTTTTCATCTGGAATTAACTTCCTGTCACCCAATAAACGAATATAGTACAAAGGAACATTCTCATTCTGATATTCTTCTGGAATATTAAGCGTAGTTGTCTCAGCTAGAGTGATTGACATATCATTTAATAGATCCTTCACCTCAGGAGTGAACCAAGACTTATTCCTGATCTCTAGTACTAATTGTCCAGAAAAAAGGTTTGAGCACTTTTCAAGGATTTGACATAAAAAAGTGTATGTTTCTTTCGTGTTTCGAAATCTTGGAGGGAATTGGATCAAGATCGATTGTAATTTTTCCTCAAGTCCCTGCATACGTAAGAAGAACATTGAAATTTTATCTGTTTTAAGACTTGGGCGTGAAACATGAGTAACCTCACGGGTGAGTTTAGCACTGAAGATGAAATCATCTGGAGTTGAATGATACCATCTATTAATCATTGATTCGGAAGGAATTCGATAAAAAGTTGTATTAATTTCATTTAAAAGTGAATAATTGCTATAAAATGTAAGTTCGTTTTCTACATTCCGAGGATAGAATGTACCTCTCCAATGTTGGTAGCTCCAGCCAGCACAGCCTAGGTGAATCATTTCTAAAAGGTTTGAATTATGATCTTATATAAAACTTTCATCACTAATATCATAGTCCTGAATCTTCTAAGGTCATTTACTACCTTTTAAGCTAATCATAAGGTAACTCCGTATTTTTGTTGAACATACCATGGATTTTGTGCCAAAAATGTGCTAAATTTTTTCATTGATTCATGAAGATCGATTTTTGCATGAAAACCCCTTGAATTAGCCTTCCTGTTATCAATCCAGATATCTTTCCCAAGTTTATTGAACAGAATTGGGAGTAGTAATGATTTTTCTTCAGCTGGCTTTATTTTTCGGATACCTCGAGCAAGGTGATAAAGTGGTTTGAAAATAAATAGTGGTATCGGGATAATAGAAATCTTTCCCCTCTGCAAAGCCCAACCTAATTTTTCTACAACCTCACGAAGCGTTGATACGAAACTTACTAGGTTAAAAGCTTCCCCATTTCCCTTATCAAAATCTGAGAAATAATAGATCGCACGTGCAACATCCTCAACATCTACTAGACTGATTTTATCTAATCCACCTCTTGGAAGGGAAACAAAACGACCAAAAAACATTCTCGAAAAAACATCTAACGTTGTTCCAGTGCCTCCAACAATTCCAGAAGGACGTAAGATCGTAACCCGTTTCTCTGGATGATCTTGTTGGTAATCTTGTACAAGTTGTTCTCCTAGCGCCTTTGTGAGCTCATAACCTTTTTCCATCTTAAGGTCAAGGGGTTGGTCCTCAGTTATACCTGTCCCATTTGTTCCAGTCAGAGTACCATATACGGCAACTGATGAAATGTGAATCAGCTTACTAATCCTATTTCGATGAAAAGCTTTGAGAATTCTCTTAGTTCCATTCACATTCACATCATATAAGAGGTAGAAAGGCTGCCAAAGATTAAATATCGCTCCTGAATGAATTAATACTGATGATTGAGGATCAGATACTTTAGTAAATCTCATTACATCTTCATCTTTTCTCAGATCACCATACACAAGATCCATACCTTTCTTCTCACACCAACTTATAAAGCGCCGCCTATGAGGATTTCCGTTTCTTTTTCTAAATAATAATCGTATTGTATGAGGTTTTTCAGCATAAGCTGTTTTTTCCATTAAATAATGAACCAATATTTGCCCTACTAACCCCGTTCCACCAGTTATTAACAAAGTCACAAGTCAACCCTCAAAATCGTTCTCAATTACCCTTTCTTCCTCCCCAATAAAATAACCCTAAAAATGGATTATCTTTTTTTATTCACTTAGAGAACTGATTCCGCAACTTAAAAGCTCGTTCTACTTCGTCTGTAATTATAGCGTTAACTTTCATCTGAATTGTAGATCTAATAAAACTCTCCTCATTAACTCCATATGGATTAATTAAGATTCCTATTTTTTTTGCTACCTTAAAGCTCTTATGAGCATAATATTTGTGAATCTTGGAGGTTAACCAAGAAGAAACCTTGATCCATTCATCTGGAATACTACCATAAAAAGGGTGTAAAGCGTTGCAGTTTAATTTTTCTGCGATTTTTAATTTATCCTTTGCTGAATGACATAATAGACCTGTTTGAATGGTTGGATCGAAAGTTTTTATCTTTTTTAAGGGAGAATGATGAAATGAGGAAATAATTATACTCTCCCGCTTCAGATCATATTGATTAATAACTTCTACTAAGTTTTTAGCTCCTTCTTTTTGATTTTTCATCTCTAAATTTAGATAGGCCTTATTACCAAACGTTTCAAAGACTTCTTCGAGTGAGGGGATTGTAATTCCTTCAGAGAGCTCAATTGAGGTAACTTCATTTAAGGAAAGGTTTTCAATCGATTCAGGACGACCTAGTTTCTCGAGAGTGTCATCGTGGAAGCAAATTAATCTATTATCAGATGTTAAGTGAACATCAAACTCAAACCCATCAGCACCATGATGGATTGCGGTCTGAAAAGCAGGGATAGAGTTCTCTGGTTCACCATTAACTAGATAACCTCTATGAGCAATAATTTTGATATGATTCATTATTTTCCTCCAAGTGTGCCTCCCAACACTAAAAAAATGAAAAGGATTGTTAAGAATATGGTTCTGTCTTGGGGATTTCTATATCTAAAGATTTAAGTTCTTTTGAGTATCTTCTAGCAAGGGGACGAATTTCATTCTTTCGATAACGATAAGTTATGTCTGCTTTATCACCCTTCAAGTCTGCCCATGGTTCAACTAAAACCACATCATTTACACTAATTCTATACCCTCGCCTAAATCGTCCAGGAATTCGGGCTGTTCGTTTCACCTGATCAGTGCAAAGAACTTCCATTCTTCGTGCGCCTAAATTTCGAATGACAACACCAATGACTTCATTCCCTGCAGGATATCGGGTTCGTCTGACGATTTCTGTTCCTGGTTGTGGTTTTCCCTTTCCTTTTCGTACCACTTAACTTGCCTCATTATTTGTGATTGTTTGTTGTTCATTAATTATTATACATGACCGCTAGATCTCTTTGTTCAAGCTCACGGGAAAACCTTCAAATAGTTTTGGGATTGAATCAAGAATTCAAAGTTTTTATTATACTGATAAACATTTCAGAAAAGTGATTTTCAAATTCTTCTTATTTTAAGAAATTAGATTGGAAAATTCACTCATTTACTGGCTATTTTTTCTTCTAAGCATTCTATCCTCCATCCATTCTGTTATTATCTTTTGATAAAAATCATCATCACGAAGAAATATTCAAAAAATGCTGATTTTGATAACCTCATTGAAGTTTCATGGGTAGTAACAAAAAATCAAAGACCAATCCGCTATTTATTGTTATAGATGGAGGTGATGGTTGTGGGAAGGATACTCAAGCGAGACAAGTAGCCCGCTATTATCGCAATAAAGGATGGAACGTTCGCGTAAGAAGTCATCCCTCGACAGATAATCCATTTGGCTGGATTACAAAAAAATCTTTAGAAGAAGGTGGGAAGAAAGGACACCTGAAAGCGGCATTTTTTTATGCTATTGATGTCATTCGAAGTTTGGTGAAGTATTATCGTCACAACGAGAATGAGGTTATTATATTTTCTCGTTACCTATTAGGTGTGTGTTATCTTCCGAGATCTCTTGTGTTTTTTGGTTATAACTTTTTCTCAAGTTTTCTCCCAATAAGTCTATATTTCTTTTTTCTCGATGTCACACCTGAAATTGCTCGGGATAGAATCTTAGAACGTGGTGAGAAACAAGAAATGTTTGAGAGTTTAGCTCGATTGAGAAAAATGAGACACAAGATGCGATCAGTCACACAAAAGAAGAAATGGGTTATAATTGATGGGGATGTCTCCCCTTCTCAAGTATGGATTCAAATTCGAAATATTTTGATCCAACTAGATTCTGATTCTATAAAAGGGTAATAAATTTGTACTCAACCAGTGCTATCTCAATTCGGATTCAATTAGGGTTATCTTCATTTCAAGTATTGGCAATGTTTCGTCGGGGTCTTTTTTATACCTATTTATCGATATACCTTAGGTATTTCCTTGGGATGAGCGTAACTGAAACGACACTGTTTGCTACTATCCCAATGATTCTCAATGTTTGTTCTCAAACTTTTTTATGGGGAGTATTATCTGATAAACTCCAGTTACGTCGTACTTTTGTTATCGTGGGAGAACTTCTTGCAGGAATTGGTACACTGATTGTGTTCTTTACTCATCGATTGGTGGATCAGCGATTAATTGCTGGATGGATAATCATTATTGGTTTGTCACTCGTTGAAATCTTTTGGTCGATGTCAAATAACGGTTGGAGTGCTCTTATATCTGATTTATTTCCATATAAAGAAAGGAGTACTATACAGGGGAGACTCTCTAGTATAGGAGGGATTGGTCGGATTTTAGGTGTGTGGATTGGTGGATTACTTTATGACGGATTAAAACTTCAATATGAGGGTTGGGGATTTTATGAAGGAAGCCTATTTATTATAGCAGCACTAATAATGTTTCTTTCAGCTTTTCCAATGGTATTTGTCCCTGAAGGAGGGATATCATGTGAGAATCAAACTGAAATTGAAGACAAGTTATCACCAACAGACGTTATTACCCCCTCTTCTCATATTTTCATCATTTTTCTCATAGCAATAACACTGATTAATTTTGGTCGGAATAGTATCGCTACAATTCTACCACAGTATTTATTTCTCCCCTCTCCAGGTTTTGCAGTGTCTAGTGAGTTATTATCTTATATTATGAATACCCAATCACTCGCGATTATTCTACTAGGTCTGATGGTAGGGACAATCGGGTATCGATTGGGAAATGGAAACACGATTTTAATAGGTGCATTCATGGCAATATTCGCACTAGTATTGTTTATTACTTCAATAGATTTAAGTTTCATCTTCCTCGCGAGTTTTTTAAGAGGATCTTCTCAGGTAGTCATTATGGCGTCAGCTTATGCATTTGCTTCTGGATTGATTCCAGCAAAAGATCGCGGAAGATTATTTGGTGTTTTTAATGCGTCTTTCTTTCTTAGCTGGGGATTAGCTGGTACTCTTATTGCTGGGCCGATCATTGACTTTCTCCTACTATCAGGTGCATCAGAGATTATTGCATATCGTGTTGCATTCTTAGCTGCAACTTGCGTTACATTTATAGGAGTCCTAATACTCATAGGTTTATTAATTTGGATTCGAATTAAATTAAATCCAATTAAGAAAGAAAATCGCTTGAATGAATCAGAACATTGGGTATAATTATGTCTTCGATCTCCATCTGGAAAGCAAAGAATCCAATGTATAAAGTTTTTGCAGTTGTTCCTGGAGAGATGATAAATATCCAAGTAACATTTGGGGACCAGATACCCTATCAATACCGTTTACAAATTCTCGATAAACGTAATAATTCGCGATTAAACAGGTATGGAAAAGGATCAGACCAAGGAATTGAATTGACTTGGCCAATCCCACGTACCATTCGTGATGAACACCATGGTATATGGCGGATTCAGGTAGAAACTGATATCTTTTCACTTGATCAGAAATTCTATGTCGAACACATTGAACGAATTGAACCACCAATGCTTGCTGCTGGTCCATTGAAACTTGTTGAGGAATATATTGAAGCTCCAGTAGTTACTGAAGAGATTATACCAGAGCCTTATATTCAAACTAAAGAGGTAATTTACCCAAGTGAAACAGCTGTTACTGCTATAAAGGGGATTGGTAAAACTTATGCCAGTCGATTGGTAAAACTCCAAGTCTACTCGATCTCGGAATTCTTAGGTTATCCTGATCGTGTATCTCTTGCTGAAGTTATGCGTGTAAGTGATACTAAATTGCTTCATATGCTCGAAGATGCTAAGTTTCTCATAAGTAAGGAAGTCGAACGCTCTATTACTCCCGAAGAATATACTCCCATTCCAGAAGATCTACTTTCTATTAGCGGGATTGGACCAAAATCTATTGAAAGACTAGCAAAACTTGGAATCTCATCAAGAGCAGATCTTTTAAACTTCGATGACATGGAAACTCTACGAAAAACATTAAGAATGTCAATGTCTCGCTTAATTAAAGTTCTTGCGTCCATTGGTAAATCTGTAGATTTCCCCGAGGTCATAGAACCAGAGGCATTAGATCCTTTATATCAACGAGTTACTAGTATCAAAGGGATAGGAACTAAAACTGCTCAAAAATTAAACCAACGAGGGATTTTAACGGTTCAAGACTTATTAAATTCATCTTTTGCACTTTTCAAGGATTCAACAAGTGAAAAGACTTATAACAAATGGAAGAAGAATGCTGCAATCTTTGCAGGACAAGAATATGATATTCCATCTTCACCAAGTCGACCTCCATTTGAAGAGGTCAATCTTACATCAATCACAGGAATTGGTACAAAAACAGCTCACCAATTAAATACTGTTGGAATAATGACTTTGAAAGACTTAGTAGAAGTTGATTTGGAAGAATTAGAAAGAAACCTCAGGGTTTCAAGGAGAAGATTGGTAAAGTGGCAAGATCAAGCAAAGAAGCTACTCAAATAATTTTGCTTTACCCAAACCAATCTGAAGGTTCTTATTATTTGTAGTAAGATTTTTTTTGTCGTTTTCATTGGTAATTAATTTCATTAATTATCTGATAAAAATGGTTTTAATACTGGATTTTCTAACCTTATATTATCAAGGATTTTGGTTCCATTAAGTGTTAGTATTTTTAATCTGTCATTAAGAATTCTCACATGATAATTATTGGTCTAAAATCAGTATTAGTAATAATATAGCTTTTTGTTTTAAAAAAGACTAAAGTGAGTAATATGTCAGAAATTCAAAATTTAGAAAGTAGTGACAAAAATAAACGAGTAGCAGCAGCAAAAGCATTGGGAAATACTCGTACTAAAGTTTCTCTTCGCGCACTACTCGAAGTTGCTGAAGGTGATAGTGAAAAAGATGTACGAAAAGAAGCTATTGAATCTTTGGGGAAATTAAATGACCCAGAAGCAATTCCCGTTCTTGAAAAGATCGCTGAAAATGATAAAGATCGAGGAGCACGAAATAAAGCAAAAGATATTACCATAAAAATCCGGAGTTCGGGAGCTTCACTTCCAGAAACTGATTTTTCTGAGGAAGATGCAAGAAGAGCAAGGGAGGACTTTCGAGCTCTTGAGGAACATGAGGTAAAACAAGCTGGATTACATGTAAAATTAAAGGAAACACTAACTTATAGAATAGATCAGGATAACAATCTAATAGGTGAAAACGATGAGCCTATTGAAACTCTACAGGGAAAAGGGGAAATCGGAGTTACAAATACAGGGAGTAATGATCGAATTTGGGCTATAGATGCATTCTTAGAAGGAGTAGACGAAGTAACCTTCGATCGTAGTGAAGACCAAGAAATTATAGTCTTTGGTAATTCGTTTGGAATCAAAGAACTTTCTCCACAGGAAACAAAAGGTGTACACTTTGATTTTAGCGTGGAAGTACCGCAATTGAGAATTAAAGAGGAATTCTGGGATTTAGAAAAACCAGATTCACCTCCTACCTTCTCTCGAGGTACTGAAGCAGGTATGCGTTTTACTATAGAACTAGGAAACGATTTTGAATGGAATCTGGAAAATGTAGTTTTGAAAAAACATATTCTTGATCCTAATACTAATATTGACAATTTTAAAACAGAGAATGGGGAAATGCGTATGGATGGAGATACCATTCGATGGGAAATTGCTGAACTACCTGCAAACTCAACAGTCCAAGCAAGTTGTGAGATTCGGGTAAACTTACCAGAGGACACAACGGAACCCTATAAGATTGGAGACACCGTAGTAACATACCACTCTTTTGAGAAAAGCCTTTCAGACGTAAATTTAGAAACTATCACAGGATCTTCTTCTGTATTCCAATTTATTTCTCGGGATGAGCAAGAAGAAAATCCTGGTGATTTTGATTGTAAATTTGAATTAGAAAATACTTCAGAATTTGAGATGGATTTGAAAGAAGTAAGAATTTATGAGGGACCCCTCGATGAGGGAAATGTGAGGTTAGAATGGCTAGGTAGTGACTTTCCTGAAGAAGAGCGTTCTATAGATCCTGGTGAAACCTTTTCATTGGATCCTTGGACAATAACTGTTGAAGAAGATGGTGTAATTCCACAATTTGGACGAGAACTGGATCTCTCAGTGAAGTATCTTTTTGATGCAGAAATAATTGCTGAATGTACCCTTCCTGGTTATGCGTTACCCTTTATGGATATTGTAGTCTCAAAGACTTTCTCGCCTGATACAATACCTTCTTATAGACGTACTGAGATTATAACTGAAAATATCATACGATCTTCTGGAAGTACTGATGTTGAGTATGTCCAACTTCAAGATCAGATTCCAGATGGTTTTGAGGCTCCTGCTAAAGAGAATATCACGATTACTAAGGGTGATAAACAGGTTTCTGAAGATGATTTCACCTTAGAAATTACTGAAGAAAATGTGATAGTTACCATCGAACGTCTCGAATATTCCTCTATTGGAACATTGAAGCAAGACGAAGAGATTCTTGTCACCTATCCATTCTTCGCTACTGCTCAACCAGAAGATGAATTCATGGGAAATGTGACAGTATTAGCAAATATATTTCCTCCAGTCAAACCTGTATCGGCAGATGCAGAAGCAGGTCCAATCACTGTTGTACATAAACGTCGTAAGCTTAAAATTGGCAAGATGGTTCGTTCAACGTCTGGTCAGGCGTCAAACGAATATGAGATCGTTATTCGAGGGGAAAATGAGGGTACTGCAGTAATTCAAAATGTAGAAGTGAGTGATTT
Source organism: Candidatus Heimdallarchaeota archaeon (assembly GCA_020353515.1). Classification (GTDB taxonomy): domain Archaea; phylum Asgardarchaeota; class Heimdallarchaeia; order Hodarchaeales; family Hodarchaeaceae; genus Hodarchaeum. The sequence continues at coordinate 2,178,855 of CP070695.1, read as the reverse complement.
CTTACCTCAAGGATTTGAGTTGGTATCGGATACAGAAGAAGATCCACCAGTCGGTTTTGAGGAGCATTCTTCAGTGAAGAACGGTCGCGCTATGAAATGGGTTTATAAAGAGGTTCAACCTGGACAAACAGTTGAGATCCGATTTAAGATTCGAGCTCCAGGTGAACACGATCCAAAAGAAGTCTATCGCATGCTGCTAGGGTAACCCTTCTTTTCCTCTTTCGTTTTCTTTTAAAAAAAAATTTGATATTTCCTATCTTTGAGTGGAATATCTTGGCACAACCTAAGGTAGATTTTGATCAAATAAAGCTTTTACTTCTTACTAGAAGCCCACAAGATATTTCTGAGTTTATTCGTTCAAAACAATCAGAAGAAGAAGCGATGTTCCTATTTTGGGCTCTTGATTATCTTGAGCAACACCCCAAAGAAATCTCAAAAGAATCAGAATCAACTCTACGAAGTAATAGGGAACTCTTAGAACAGGTTCAAGAGGTGATTTTTCGAGAAAATCTTGAGGTTTGCCTTAAAGAATTCTCTGCTGGATTCGTATTAGGAGCACTAGAATTTGCTATTAGAGAAAGAGAAGCTCAAATCGATCGTTATGATGAATATGTGAAATTAGTAGCCAAAATTGAAGCCTGGCCAGAAATAAGGTTCCCAAATGAGCAATTTAAAAAGCACTGGGAAGAACGAGTGAATGATATTCGCGAAATTCAAGATTGGATGAAACAAAGGGCTAAAGACTGGTATCCTGTGATCATTCCACTATATCGGTCAGGAAAATTCCAAAAATCAGAAAAAATGGCCCTTAAGGCGTTGAGAAAGGGACGTAAAGATAATACAGTTTTTCAAATCCTTGCAGCTTTATTACATTCAAATCCTATTTTGGATCAACAATTGACAAAGTTTTGTGAAAAAAATCAAATAAAAAAGGTTGAAAAGGCACATTTATTAGAAACTATTGGTTTATTAGCTCGTGAGACTACTGATGAGAAAGTAAAAGCGTATTGTAACCTTTTACTTAGTTCAAAAAAGAAAAGGAGACAATAAATTGAAAATTTACCTTTCGGGATCAATAAGAGGGGGTCGTGAACTGCAAAGTAATTATCAGGTTATTAATGACTATTTACAAGAAAATGGATATGAAATCCTCACCCCTCAAGTAGCTTCACCTAAAGTCTTCGAAATTGAAACGTCGATGACTGATACGGACATTTTTGCACAAGATATTTCCTTCCTTCAAGAGTGTGACATAGTCATTGCAGAAGTGTCTGTTCCTAGTACAGGAGTAGGATATGAAATTGCTTACGCTTTATCGCTTAATAAGCCAGTTTTGGCTGTTTATGAAGATGGCAGAGTTATTTCAGCCATGATTACGGGAAATACATCTCCAAATCTCACCCTTTATTCTTATCATAGTATTCCAAAGCTTTTATTCCAGATGAAGCACTTTTTGAGTTCCATATCTACTGAAAATCCTTAATATGTTTTCCTTTTCCATGGACTAACATATCATAAGTTTTTTGGATTCTATCCCAATTCTTTTCTCGATCGAGCGCCCAATGACGACCAATAACGGAAACGAATCGGATATTTTCCATTTTTTTAGCCTTAAGCTCAATTTGATTTACATAATGAGCCCCTGCCTCTGGCTTTTCCCCTCGTCGTCCTAACATTCCATGTAAATAGATTTTTGGAAGTTTTTCTCTTTCAGCCAGTTCCATTAGCGCTTCAAGGTATTTAATTGAACCATGAGAACTGTAGAAACTAATAATTCCTAGTAGATGCAGAGCAGTATTATTCTCTCTAGCTTTTGAAATAGCTTCTTGGAAAGCTTTGTTTTGGAAGAATTCTCCATTGTTAATAGCATCAAATATTCTTACTCGATCGCTTACAACACGTCTTCCGATCCCCATATGTAGATGACCTATTTCACTATTACCAACTGTTCCCTCTGGCATACCAAGAGGTGGTCCAGAAGCAATAAGAGTAGTGAAAGGAAACGCATTTCGTAACTGGTCCATATTAGGTGTGCCAAATTCTAAGAATAGATTACCATATGAATCTGGATTGTAACCCCAACCATCTAAAATTAATAGGAGAACATAATGACTTTTGAATGATATTTCATTCTGCAGGAGAGTTTTTCCCTGCATTTCTTTAGGTTTTTCAAGGCCCATGACTTCTAAAATTGTAGGCGCAATGTCAACAAGAGAACCCCCACTTCTTAATTGTATTTCACTCGTCTTATCAGAAATTATCAAGAAGGGTACAGGATTAGATGTATGTCCAGTGTCAATGGTTCCATCGGGGTAAAGCCAAGATTCTGCAACTCCATGATCAGCTGTAACAAATACTGTATACCCAGTAGTTATTGCAGAAGTAACTATACGACCTAACTGTTCGTCAACTTCATGAATCGCTTTTCCAACTACTTCTTTTCTCTCTATATGTCCCATAACGTCACAAGGCGATATATTTGTGACAATTAAATCATAATTTCCATCTGTCATAGCATTGATAGTAGTATTGGCTACTTCAGCTGATTTCATTTCAGGAAATTCAGTTAAATCTTCTGTTTCATGTGAAGGAATAATTACTTGATCTTCATTAGGGAATTTTGAATGTTGTTTTCCATTGAAGAAATAGGTAAGATGGATCGCTTTTTCACTTTCAACACATTTTAGGATTCGTTTTCCATTTTTACTCAAGAATTCGGTTATACTATTATTTAGATTTTCAGTCGGGGGAAATGCCACATTGACATTCAAATCAGGATGGTACATTATCATAGTAGATACAGTGAGATTAAGATAAAGAGTAGGAAAATGTGGAAATCGTTCTTCTGTGAGAGCTTGGGTTAGTTCTACTTCTCTTTCTCCTCGAATATTTGCGAAAATAAGCGAATCCTTGGATTCTAATCGGCCTTGTGGTAGATGATTTTCATCTACGAGAATAATTGGTTCTAGAGTTTCATCGTCCTCACCATTTGCATAAGCATCAGCAATTGCTTGTGCAAGGGGAGTATCATATTTTTTTTTCATCATTCTCATTCTCTCATTAAAAATCAGCATAAATATTATTGTTTAGTGATTTCACAACAATATAAAGCAATGAGCGATTTTTGATACAAAAACTAAGATTAACCTATAGGAGTATTGTGATTAATAGTAAACAGAAGATGGATATTCAGAGTTAATTCTATAGTCCCTATCCTAGGATCTTAGTTTTGAATAGGAGGAATAAGTCACTTCAGGGGAATTCATGAACCATTTGAATCCTAATCCGAACAATATTAATAAAACGTCAAACACGAAGATAAAAAGGCCAAACCAGGGGAATACAGGTTGAATAGTCGAAAGTTGTACTAAAGTTGGATGAAATACTTCTGGAAATCCTACGAAGTCGGAAATATCATTTATTACTGTAATTCCAACTGTGAAAAATGTACCTTTATTAAGTTCTATGTCAACCAATAATGGAAGAATAGCTATAGCTTGCAGTAACAGAAGAAAATGCCCAATAAAAACAAATGGAAAATCTAACGACTCGAAGAATGCAATAAAGAAAAAAGTGATAGCAGCTGCACGAATACCTTGTATGAATACAAAAAAATTAAAATTAGCAAATTTCTGGTTATTTCTCTGAAGATAAACCCCTAATAATAATAGTACGGCCATTGGACAGTCAGGGATCAATATCCATAAGATTGGAGGGTAATTAAAAAGACCTATAATCTGAAAATAATATAAAAAGCCGATAATTGATCCAAGCAAATTTCCAACAATCATTGTCGCAATAAAAGTGCGAAAACCTAGAATTTTAATCTCTAAACTTTTGAGTTGTTGAAAAAATAATCTCAAGAAGGATTTCATTATTAATATTTTAACAATAAGGAAGAATTAATTAAGGTATACTAAAAATTACGACCAGAGTTAGCGTTTTAAAGAAAAACCTAGCTACAAAATAGAAATATTAACTCTTATTTTCATGGATGGATTTCCCTTGTTGGAAAGAGGTGTCCTGTTTACCGTTTTTGATCAAAAACAAGGTCTTTCAATTCCCATATTCTATTCTGGAGCACTTAATCAAGAAGAAGCTAATCATGTTGCCCGTCGTTCTCAAATGACCTTAACAATGATGAGTTCTGCAGATTTAGAAACCGCTGAGGCTATTCTTCCTTTTTCAGGATTGGGAAAACTCGGTTTTATACTTTTGTTCCAAATTCGACAGACAAATCCTGAAGGAGTGTGTGTAGCATCCCTATTTTATCTTGTACCTCAAGAACAGCAAGTATTTCTTTATAACAAAGTTCCTTTTTTAAAATTTAAAGCTGAAGATTTAGCAAACAAGATAAAACAGAAATTCGTTTACACTGGACAAATAAGTTTTCCAAAAGACCTAGCTCAAGTTCTCTCGGAATGGCAAGTGTCTGAGAAAGAAGCAACTGCAGAGATACAAATCATTGAAAAGAGAGTCATCTTGTCCGAAAAAAAAGAGGGTGGTAGTGTAGAATTCTTCCTTTCTCAAGTGAAGAAAAATGAAGATCGTGTGTTAGGAGCATTATTCAGAGGTCACCCTGTATTTGTGACTGGACAATCAGATATTTTAGTCGATTTAATGGTTCACAGTTTGGACATGGTCGTACCGCATGTTAATTTAAGAAAAGTAAGTTATACAAAAGAAATCATCGATCCAGTTTACGCCGATATCATTGGGATAAGTCAGGACTTGGTTAAAAATTATCCTAATGAAGTTTTAGTTAATATAGAAAAAAAGCAAATAAAAAATGGACAACCTTGTTCGTATTCAAAGAAATTAATAAAACAATTACGAAAAAATCCAGGCAATATAGATACCATAGTTAAAGAATCAACCGAAAAACTCTTAAGGGTGGTTGGAATGTTGGTAGAGGCATTCTCTCACTCAGAGGACGAGAAAGATAGTAAATTAAATGAGATTCAGAGTACTTATGACAGGGACATTATAGAAGTAGCAGCTGAGATTGGTGCTCAACGAAATCCTTTAATTCGTGAAGTTCTTTTACAACAGGTGTCTGCAAGATTTTTGGATTGGATGGAAGGCCTTTAGAAAAGAGTTTAAGATAAAACTTATGTTGTATAATTCCTTATCTTTGCTCATTCTTTAATATTCATAATGGAAGTCCAAATCCAAAATATGAATATTTTTCAATAATGCTAAAAGGAAAATATAATTTACACCCAAAATTTTAAAAAAATGGGTCACCTACCCCTGAAAGAGATTATAGCAAATTCTTAAGAATGAAGTAACAAATCTAACCAAAAATTAAAAATATGTTTAAAGGTGCAAGAAATTTGGCGATAAGTCAATTTGAAGACCCCATTGACCTTATAAATATTATAATCGTCGTTATAGCAATTATACTTTTTTTATTGCTTGGAATATACTTGTTAAATTCTTATCGTAGAACAAAACGTAATACAACTCTATACATGAGCTTACTTCTGCTGTTTGGGAGTTTAGCTCTCGTATCATTAGCATTAGAACAGGTGGTTTTAATTGCATCTGATGTAGTTCCAGCTGATGCACCTGAAAAGAAGAGTTTCTTAGTATATAGTTTTGATGAGATTAATGTTTTCTGGCTTTCTTATTTCTTCGCTTTCATCGCTTGGGTAACGTCTGCATCAGCAATTCTATCAGCATGTTTCTTTACACAGAGTTTCTTCTCGGATAAATATAAGAAATTATTAATCATCCCAGCGATAATGCTTGCTCTTTGGGTAATTGTATATACTGCTGCTCCGTTTCAGTGGGAGTATCTTGAACTTGCTGGAGATTGGCAACCCCAACATGATCCTGAATTCGAAATCCTTGGATACCTTTTTCTATTTCCAAATCTCTGGATGATTGTTCTTTTGTTCTTCTATCTGACACTATCATTATATAGAAGAGGTGTTCCTCGGTGGAAACAAACTCTTGTTCTAGCAATTGGTCAGGCTTTGTTATCCCTTGGATTTACTGTCGAGATTATAAATGTCCAAGTCCCCATAATTTCATTATTTGCTCGAATAGCAATAATGATTTACCCAATTGTTGTATGGATTGGTTTACGTCGTGGGTAAGAGATAATAATTTCTTAATCCTCCTCCTTTTCCTTTTTTGATTAATTAATTCCGTATTAAGGTGATTCTAGTGTGCACAACTGTTCGCAGTATAGACGATCTTGGGGCTGAATTCGAAAAATATGTTACTCAATTATTCGAACAACGATATAATCAGACCGCAGGTCTTCCCTATGATAGAAATCTCATGGGATCCTTATCTGAAACGTTAGTAGGGCTTTCCTCTGAGTTCCTGAATTCATATGAAGAACCAAGGTCCTTCTATTTAAATTCAATTTATCGAATTGCTGAAGCCAGAAAGTTACCCTTATCTAATGAAATCTATGATCAGCGGATGACATTAATATCAACAAAAAAGTTTCAAATTCATAAAAAAGCAGTAAATTGGGGATCTTGGAGACAGTTTAATGCTCAATCTATAAATTCAAAGGACCGACAACTAATATTCGATGAATTTGTAAAGAAGATACCAGATCTAGCCCCTCTGATATTAAAACGATTCAACATCTCTCGTCAAGTTTATTCCCTATATGGATCCTCCCCTCTCGAAGCTTTCTTGGAAAGGGAATTTTTATCTTATGAGAAACTATACGATCTAATATTAGCGTTAGGAGATGGAGCAAGAAAGCCATTCCTACAAGTTGCAAACCACTATGCCATGGAAATTCTTGATAAAGAGACTTTCGAATATTTCGATGATTTCTATTTAGCTCGGGCACGAATATATTCGCCACTGAATACCTATTTCAAAAAAAAGGATCCTATATTAGCTGCAAAGAGTTTTCTTTCTAACTGGGGATTTGAAAATGACCTAGCTCAAATTGAAGTTGACAATGAAAATCGAGAGAATAAATCTCCTTCAGCTTTTTGTTTTGGGGTACAAATCCCCAATGATGTTCGTGTTGTCTATAAGCATGTTTCTCCATTTAGTGATTTCACTAGTGTTTTCCATGAATTTGGCCATGCTATCCATGCAACATCTGGAAATTCTGAAGATCCTTATTGGAAGAGGTACATTATTCCAATGAGCGTTGCTGAAACATTCTCTACTTTCATTGAAATGTTATTACAATACCCTGTATTCTTGCAACAGGAACTCGGGTTGTCTGAGGAAGTTACCCAAGAGGTTATTGATCGAAGACATTTTATTAATCTCTTTTTCTTGGTTTTTTACTCAGCAAACTCTCTTATGAAGTTAGAATTTTGGAAGCGAGAATATACTCTTGAACAAGCATCAACACGATTTCAAGAACTAACAAAACGGTTTTTCTGGGAAATGCCAGGAGACTACTGGTTGTTACATCACATTATGCCTGATTACGACCTTTACACCCCTGCTTATTTACTTGCAAGCATTCGTGTAAAAGAATGGATAAATGAAATGATTGATGAATATGGAGATCAATTTTGGAAAGAAAAACAAGCAGGCGCAGTATTTCGGGATTTAGCAGCCATGCGAGGCGAGTTCGACCTAACTGTGTGGGATATGGATCCTAAACTATATCTTGAAGAACAATCGGCTTTTTCCTTTTTATAAAAAAAGACTTCACAAGGCAAAGACATCCCAATTATCATCTAGCCCTTCCATTCTATTAAGAATCTGTTGAAATGTTGTTAAAAATGGCGAAACATCTTGAGCTGCTTCAATTGCATCTTCTATATTATCAATCAAGTTCAAACAACGTTCTGCATTCATATAAATAGAATTAGTGTTGTTATCAGTAATATTTCCACGTACTAAGTCTTGCCAATTGAGAACTGCGCTTTCATTCAAAAGTTCGCCTCTCACTTCGGTTAAATTCTCGTATGTATCATTTGCTTCTATTTGTGACAATGTGAAGTTTAATATCGCTGTTTGGGGCTCAAAACTTCCTGTACCATTCACAAATTCAGTCAAGGTCTTATTTAAACTGTAAGAACCCAAAGAAAAGTACCTTACTGACTGGAGAGTTCCGTTCAAAGCAGAAACATATTGGTCGACGATATCAACTCTCTCTGAAGCAGTTTGGGTAAAATCTCTTAGATTTTCAAGTAACTGATTCAGCTCAGCTAACTCTTCAAATTCTAAATCCTGGGATTCAATGAGTGTACTCATTTGGTCTAAACTTGCCTTTGTACTTGTTAAGGAATCAGTAGTATTACGCAAACCTTGGTTAACGTCATCCCAACGAGGATCTAAAAAATTTGAAGAATTTGAGAAGTTTATTCCTTGGATTTGGTAGAGAGTACTGTTTAATGATCGAAATGTTGTTGAAGCATTCTTCAGAGAAAACATAAAATATTTTGTAACCGAATGTAAATTAATACTGAAATTAACTAAATCACGAATGGGAATTACTGCTTCTTGTGGTAGACTCTCAACATCGAGAGTTTGCATGTCTAAAGAAGCGTTGAAGTCTCTTTCTGCTTCTATCAAAGTATTTGAGGCAAAATTAAGGTCATAAAGATCATCAAGTGCCAGAGTGAGCTTGTAGGTACTATTTATCCATGGAACTGAATTATTTGCGATAGTAATGAGTATTGGCAGCCCAATCTCAAGTTCTGCTAGCAGATCAAATATATCAGCGAAAACTGAATAGTCTAATTTTTCTTGAACTTCAGCAATGAGATGTAGAATTTGATTTTCTACAGAAGAAAGGTTATTTGTACCTCGTTGTAAAATTCTGAGAGCTAATAGCATTGAGACATCATATTCTTGGGAAATAGTTGATCCAAAACCTCCTGGTTGAGGGAGATTTTCAATAGTGTGTAACAAAATATTGAATGTTTGATTGAATCCTGATTGCAGATTGTTATATCCCCACAATATGTTTGGGATATATGGTACTGTGTCAGCTAATACCCCTGTTAATGTTAATATTTCAGGTAAATCTTCAAGGGGAATCCCAGCAACTTCAGGCATTAAAGATGGTAAAATAAATGCTATTAATGGATTCTGGCCAAATTGTTCAAACGAATTATTGGACTTTTCTAAATGTTGTTGAGCTGAAGCAATAAGTTCAAGTAATTCAGCATAATTAGCCTCTAAATCTTCAATAAATTGTAGATTAAACATTTCTGCAGTTTCTATCAAACCTATACTGGCGTTCAGAGTCCCCTCAGATCCTTTACCGAGCGCATGATACCCCAACGGAATAGAAATTATTGAAATAATGAATAATGCTGCAAAAAATACTCGAAGGACTGTTGCACTCTTCCATTTTCTTTCTGATATCATGAATAGTCCTGAAAGACCCACCCCAACGGAAAAAGGAATTAATAGTATGAAAATACTATCAAGAAAGGGAATGATTATCTCCAGGAGTTCAATTCCCAGAAATACTTCGTATCCAAGCTCAGATATAACTTCTTGGTTTTTAAGATCCGTTAACAAGTTTTGACGAGAAATATTAATGAAAATCCCCCAGGGATTTATACCACCAACCCTTATCTTTAATATAATTAAAGCTTCAATTATCAGGTAGCTAACTAATGCAGAGACCACTGCAAGTGGAGCGTATCTTGTCGACCTCTTTGCAACAGGAAAAATGCACCATAATATAGCTAGGGTGCCAAGACAAATTATGTATCCCAGCATTGAATCTAAAAACTGTATCGGAAGAATAATAATTAAAACAGTTGGTAAAATGATGCTTAAACCAAAAACAAGTATTTGACCTTCTGTACTATCTAAAAATGAGACAAAACTTTCCTTTCTGGTTAATTCAACAACGTTTGAGGCATGATAGACGGTTGTTATTTTTCCAAGGCCCTTTACAGTTGGAGAGTCTGGCTTAATTACCTGAACCAAGACATTAAGTAACGCGTCGACTCCGATATAAGTATAGTGGGAATCAATGCCTTCAAGGACTAAGTACTCAAAACTTTTGCGAAAAATTAATGAAATCGGGCCGATTTTCTCCATCACGAGCATTAGGATATGAATTTCTTGATTCTCATGCAATTCAGCAGTACGTTTAATTCTCAGATCAGATATCATTCCTGAATGTAGATTGTATTGTTTGCTCTCCCCATGAGATTTTAGAGCTCGTAAAAGTTTATCTTTAGGGAAACTAGGAAATTCTTTTGTCATATTTTTGATAGGATTGACATTAAATTGAAAATGCTCTGATCGGTCACCAGCACGCAAGTTGAAGTTAATTTCCCATTCATCCATCTTCATTCGTCCAGCTTATTTCTAATTAAGATTTACTTCACAACAAACAATGCAACAACAGTATATTTTTGTGCGGAACGTGATATCTTTCAACTACTTTTTAAGGATATCAGGAGTAGAAGTTAAGAATAATGGAAATATATTATTAATATAAGGAATACTTATAAGATAATATTAGCCTTTTTCTCGAGTAAGTACTTCCTACATACGGTGCATACATAGGAGCTGCCGAACTTTGTCTAAAAATAAGAAAGGAAAAGGAGGCAAGTTTGCCTTTAAATTATTACTAGTCGGAGAGCCAGAAGTCGGGAAAACATCCTTAATCAAGCGATATGTTGATAATTTCTTTCAGGAGGGATATCAGATCACTCTGGGCGTGGACTTCCTATCAAAAACTGTATCAATAGATGATCGTGATATTACTTTCCAAATATGGGATGTTGCTGGACAGTCAGGATTCACTAATTTCCGTCATTTATACTTAAAAAAAGCGCATGGTGTATTCCTAGTTTTTGATCTAACACGAATAGACCCAACGTATGAAAAACTGGATCGTTGGCGAGCTGACATCAAAGAGCAAAGTCCTAATGCTAAGGTTATTATTCTTGGCAATAAAGAAGATATTGCAGAAGGAAAATTGCCAGCTGATAAGGATGCGATTCTAGAACGATTTGGTGGTGAAGAATTCTTTGAAACTTCAGCTAAGACTGGGTCTCGGGTTCAAGAAGCATTTCTACAAATGGGTCAATTAATCCTAGGTGAAAAGTAAGATGGTCTCGTTTGATGAGCTTGAAACATTTTTGGCATTTTTCGTTTTTAGCTCACAAGGCAAACCGTTAATAAACAAAGATTTTCGAAACTTAAAAGACAAAAAAGCTTTTCCTCCACCAAGAATCCAATCACTCTTAAGCTCAGCATACGAAATTTCCCAAGGATTAGATGAAGAATCAATTAGCCATGGAGATATTTTTCACATCGATTTTTCATCAATGCGTATTGCAGGTATTGTAAGATCAGAAGGGATGTTTTCACTTATTGCTTCAGCTTCGGCCTCAATTCTTGACATTGAATTCAAATTAAGGACATTAATGAGCCTTTTTATCGGAAATTTTGAGGAGAAACTTAGTAAAAAGACTGTCAGGTTATCTGTGGTTGAAAAAGAAGAATTTGAGGAATTTATCAAGACCGTCATGGCAGGAGAATCTCGGTACATGTCGTCTCCTCAAAAACGGGAAGTTGAAGATTGTCTTCATGCCTGGGTTATTAGTGATGATGCTATAAGGGGGGCTTGTATCTCGTCATTTACAGGAGCTGTGATAGTTAATGAAATGGATGCCGAAATATTACCTGCTGCTGTTCGTGCAATTCGTGGAGCATTCGCAGCTCACTTAGAGAAACCAAAATTCTTTTTAGCTGTATCAGGAATTGCTAATCTCTTTGTTTACATTCTTGGAGAAGGATTATTACTCTTAGTGGATTCCAATCCTGATGTACCATCTTCTGCAACTATTGAAAGAGTAGAGGGCAAAGTTGCTGAATTAAGGAATCTTATTCTCTAATCTATCACATCTAATTCTGAAGGATTCTTTTTGTTATCTCCTAAACAAGGGACAGTATACTTCCCTATAGTTTGGCACGCCCATCAACCCGTTGGGAATTTTCCCTGGGTAATAGAGAATGCATATCAAAAGGCTTATCTGCCTTTGCTTCAAACGATTAGTAAGTACCCAGAAATTAAATCAAGTCTACATATCTCTGGTTCTCTTCTTTTGTGGCTTCAGGATAATCATCCAGAATATTTAGAACAGATTGTTACTCTTCACAATCAAAAGCAGATTGAAATTATTGGTGGAGGATTTTATGAACCCATTTTAGCGGTCATCCCTGATAGAGATAAGGAAAGACAAATTCAACTTATGGTTGATTGGTGGGAGGAAAATTACAAGATCTCCCCTAAAGGTCTTTGGTTAGCTGAGAGAGTATGGGTCCCAAATTTACCTCCGATTCTGAAAAATATGAGAGTTGAGTTCACTTTCATAGATGATTACCTGTTTCAAATGGCTGGACTTTCTGAACAGCAGACATATTATGCGTATATGACTGAAGATCAAGGAGATCCAATAACCATTTTTCCTATTAATGAGAAAATTCGTTATCTAGTTCCTTGGAGAGATTCTAAAGAAACAATTCAATATTTAATGAAAGGGTGTGACGAATTTCATGAGAAGATTATAGTAATGATCTCTGATATGGAGAAGATGGGAGTTTGGCCTGCTGGTGATCGAACAACTTATGATATATGCTACGTTGACGGTTACAATGGTACTCCCTGGATGAACAGTTTTTTTGAAGAAGTTATTTCAAACCCGTGGATAAAACCAATCCTTATTAGCGATTATCTCAAAGAACATCATCCAAGGGGTCTTATTTATCTCCCTACTAGTAGTTATGATAAAATGGCGATCTGGGCTTTACCCTCGCCTCTTAGAAAACGTTTAGAGAAATTGTATAAAAGTATAAATGAAAACGAAATAGAACCCAAATTAGCTAAGGACATTAAAACCTTTGCTAAAGGATCCATATGGCATAATTTTTTGATTAAATATTCTCAAGCGAATATTATGCATAAAAGAATGTTACATTGTAGAGCTAAAGTAAGATCGACAGAGAAATCTCTTCCAGAACTCTCCCCAGATCAGTTCAAAAGAATTTGGGAGAAAATTTTCATTTCTCAGTCAAATGATACTTATTGGCATGGTTTATTTGGTGGGATTTACTATCGTTTTTTGCGGCATTCCACACACAAGCATATCATCCTAGCTGAGTATCTATTGGATAGGCTTCGGAGTAAAGAAGGTCTAGACCAGTTTATGGGTAGTATTCAAGATGTGTTATTAGATGGGCAACTTGATGGAATTTTGGAAAATAAATATGTCTCATGTTATATTTCCTCTCTTTTCGGTGGGTCAATTTTTGCCTTAAACCTGAAAAAGCATGGGTACAATTTTCTAAATGTTTTAACTCGCCAGAAAGAACCATATCAATCAACTAAAATGCAAAGTGTCCAAGATCGCTTTGAAAAATGGTCTTTCCAGGATCATTTTTTATTAACTGAAGTTTTAGAGGATTCTCTCCAAAATGATACTTATAATGATCTTGGCAATTTTGCTAACAAAATCTATAAAATCTCTCAAAACCCAGATCAAAGCCTTACTCTAATGCGTAGAGGAGTAATATCACTAGAAAATAGGTCAATTCATACAAAAATCTCTAAACAGTTTCGATTACAAAACACGAAACTTCTCATTGAATATGACATCAACTTTTCAGAAGCTCTAGAACTTGGAAAGCTTGTATTTTCTCCTGAAATTAATCTTGTAGGAGCATCGTACCCCCATAAAACAAGTGGTATCATAAATGGCACACAATTTGATATGGAAAAATCTCTTACCTGTTCCAAATGCCACACCATTGAAATAAGGGATTTAAACGAGGGCGTGTTAATTATTCTAAATTTTGACCAGAGTTTGGATTGTGTGGTTTTCCCTTTGCTTTCTATCTTAAAAAGTGAGATTGGGTTTGAAGAGTTATACCAAGGTACATCGATTTTTCCCAAAATTGGGATTTCTGGTAAAAAAGTGCATTTTGTTATTGAAATGCTTTTGAAGTCGATTGAAAGCACATCTAAAGAATAAAGGATAATTCTAAGATAACAGGAATAAAATAAAAATAATACCAAATAGAACTAATAGTCCTGCTCCGTATGTAAAAGTGATATCAAATATAATTCTTAGTTTTTGAATATATCCCACTTTTTCTTCAAGTAATTGATCAGTATTCAAATATATAAACCCTTCTATCCTCGATACGCAAGAAACACCCTAAGCTTGTTAAAGGCTTGATCATTATCAGTATACACCTTTTTTTTTTCGAAACAATATGTACGTTATTCATCCAAAAGAGATTGAAAATTATCCTTTCAATGAGGATTGTGACTTATTTGGATCTCAAGGATAAGACTCTTCTATAACTGAAATCAGAATGCTTTTAATAGCTACAGATTGAAAACCTTCAGGAAGCGCAATAGCTTAATTCTTTCTTTTTTAAATTAGCAAAATTATTTTTTGACCCAATCTAGTCTAGGGGTAATGATCGTTCTTTTTTCGAAGAACTCGGAATATTATGGTAATACAGAATAATCCTAGGTAAAAATGAAAGAAATCGGTCTTCACTCTATCATTTGTGTTATGGACACCGACAAGAATATCAACACTCAGAATTGTGTTATGTCCACCCTCGTCCTGCAATAGTAATGTAAGATTGTGATCACCTTTTATAAGCGGCCCTAACTCAACCTTTAAATTTGTAGGACGCCAGAATTTATTAAAAGTGTGAATTCCAGTAATAATTTCCTTTTCATTAAGAAAAATTGAAAATAAGCCATTAATTTTCCATTTTGAACGAAAATTATACCAAGTTTTGAATTGTATAGTAATATTCTCCTCTTCAGAGAAAATCATTTCCTCCTCTTCAGCAAAAATTGGAGAAAATAGAAGGCGATCCATGCGATAAATTCCATAGGTGAATTCATCACTATTTTCAAAATAAAGTTCCCATACGATTTCACCCTCTTCATTAATCTCAACGGCTCTGGCGCCAACATGGGTATTTGGGTGATTTTTTGTTCCAAACGTACCAAGACGATTACCATTTGGTAATCTGTCAGCATCCCCCCAATAAGAACAATAATATTGTTCAGGAGCAATCCAAGACCAAGTTTCGTTTGCTGTCATGGTCTCACTATTGATTTTAATCTCCACCATCCGAGATTGTTGATTCATTCTATCAGTTTGATTGTGAAAATCATTATCAAAGAGAATAAAGGTATTTCTGGCTATTTTTTCAATTGAATGAGCATGAAAAAACAAATTTGACCTTTTATTTCCATTAATATCAAAAAGAGAAAAATTCCCATACTCTCCAATTCCCCAAATCACTTCCTTTGTTTTGTGGTTAATTTTATAGAATGTGTTTGTATTTCTAAGATTTAAAAATATACTATCAGTTTCTACATCCCAAAAAAGGGAGTTTGCATGAGTTACATCTGCAATTTTGCCTAACATATCACGGTAGGGGCACCAATGCGATGGAGGTATGAATGTGCGTATATCTAAAGACCAGACGGAATCTCCTTCTCTATTATATTCAACTATTTCATCAAAACGATACTTTGTTCCATTTGGAAAAGTTGTATAAACTTTCTTTAAAGCTAGAATAGTATTTGTAAAGGGATTGTATTCGAAATCATGATGATGTCCCTCTCCTAAAGTGAATAAAGTGTGAATTGAATCTTTAACATAATTCCAGAGAGTTAAGTCTGAACCTATTCGCAGCAATATTGTTGTAGAGTTAATTAATTCAGCTGAATAATCCGCAAGAAGATAATTACCTTTAATAATCTCTTTACTTGCAATAACATTTCCATTTATATCAGCTACGAGAAGGAAAGCTATTTTATCACCCTTTTTTTTTCTATTCTCTTGTTCAAACATGATTAGATTGTAACCATCAAATACCTCGTCAGGAGAATAAGTATTTGTCAAAATTGTGCTTAAATATCCATTTTCTTCATGTGAGATTGGAGTAAATGATTTTTTATGATGATTATTCAAATGCATGTCTAGTCGGGGCTTTGTTTGTTGTAATTTTGAGATGGTATAAATCTGTGGATTAAGGGAGGAGTCTGTTATAAAAGAAATTGTACAAGGAACAAAAATATACGAACTGATTATTAGAATAAGTGAAATTTGATAAGGCTCTCGTTTTGATAAAAATTGAAGATATTTTTTGAATATCACTTGTCTCACTGCTTTCTAAAGGTGGAACACAGATCAATCGAGGTCATTTTAACTGATATCGAAGTATTAGATTTTGAGAATTATAGTTTTCTTCAAACACTTGGAACCCCTCAGCTTCAATATTTGCAGTTAGATCTTTCTGATCTGGCATTATATATGAATATTTTGATTTAGGTTTGGGTTTTAGAGGAAAAATAAAGAACGAGAAATAAGGTTACAAAAATCCCTGGAATTAAGAGAATATATGGATAAATAATGACATTTAAGAATATATTGAGCCATAAAGGAATCAAGAAAAGGAAGAGAATACTGATACTGAAGAAAATATAGGAAATAAGCCGTTTTAGTTTTACTCTAGGTAATTCTTCAAGAAATTCCTGTTTCATACTACTAGATGTTAATAGTAGATTTGTCTGAAATATTGTTAAAGCTTCTTCCTGATAATGTGAAAGAGGTGTTCGGGCATTCTGATGCCATCTTTTTAGTTTTATCAACTCAAGTCCTGTAATCAAGCGAACTAATATTATGATACCTAAAATAATACCAAAGAGGTTTGGGAAAAGAGGGAAATTCGGTTTATCTAGAAAACCAATTTGTTGAGAAAGATTATAGAAGTGAAGATAAGAAGCAGCTATAATTATGACCCCCTGACTAATGGGAACGGTGATTTCAGGGTGTTTACTTGTATAAAACTCGAGAGTAAGTATTATGGAACCAGAGATAAGAAAAGCTGCAATTGGAACCAAACTGATCTGCTGAACAATTTCAATTAAAATTATCAACAAGCTAAAAACAGTCGAACTTAAAAAAAACAA
This sequence comes from Candidatus Heimdallarchaeota archaeon, assembly GCA_020353515.1. Lineage (GTDB taxonomy): Archaea > Asgardarchaeota > Heimdallarchaeia > Hodarchaeales > Hodarchaeaceae > Hodarchaeum. Next base: position 2,161,922 of record CP070695.1, on the reverse strand, counting down.
TTGAATCCTTTTTTCAAATCTTGATCGTGACCGTACAGACCAAATTCCAATTAACTCAGGACTTAATGGGGAGCTTGTTGTCGAACTCATTGCAAATTAACCATCCATTGGGGGAATAGGGTTTCCTCCTGGCCAAATTCTTTTCTTAGCATGATAAGTAAATTTTGATCCACAGAATCAACCTTAAGGTAAGTCCCCTGAATCTGATCTAGAGTCTCACGGATTTTTTGTTCTCTAAGAGAATATTTCCTATTTATCCTTTCCTTTACTATTTCTCTATGTTGAAGTTTCTGTAGGGTGTTTAAATCTTTGATTGAGTGTTCAGCATGGACAACACCGAATTGATCTCCCCGTAAATCAACAAAAATTATTCTGTGACCGAACTTAGCTAGCATAGTAATTGCTTTCATCTTCTCATCTAGAATACCTTCAGTATCACTTATTACGATTAATAATCCTCGTGTACCTTTCAATGCAAAGATGAATGGAAGAATGGCCTCAAATCGGGCACGATTTGGTGAAGCTGTTTGGTTAAATGTGAGTCTTGCCGTTTTTTCATATAATCGGGGGCTTTTTAGCGGTTTCAGGAATTTTTGAGGTCCTTCCTCGTCAAATAACACAAATCCAAAGGCATCGTTTGTTATTGCAGCCATTTCTGCAAGTTCTAAAAGAGTGGTTAATGCATATTCTAGTTTCCTAGAACGCATAGTCCAGCTAATATCAACGGCAACAAGTATCCTGAAAACCAGCTGATCGGTATACTCTTTTGAGATCAGCTTTCCTTGTCTTGCGCTGGCTTTCCAATAAATCTTTCGTGGTTCATCACCACGTACATACTCACGTAAAGAAAAGAACTCATCTCCCTGACCTTTACGACGATAAGCATGATGACCTAATAGGATATCTCTAACTCTTTTTTTCTGTTGTTTGTCTAATCGAATATATGGTCGTGCTGGAATTACGCGTATATTAACAGGATCTTCAATTTCATATGATTCGCGATATAAGCCAAGTGGATCTCCACGATAAAAGAGGAGAGGTAAGAATTCAAAATCTCCCCGATGAGCGAAAGTGAAGATAAAAGAGAATCTACGGCTTTCACCAGGGTTTAGATGAATTGTTTGATGAGTCCAACCCTGTACTAGAATGATTTCATTAGAATGGCGATTTTCGAATGTCAAAGTAAGCGGACTTTCTTGGAGATTCTTAACCTGTAGCCTACAGTGTAGAAAACCCCCTAATGTGACCGTTGAAGCTGAAAAAACTCGAAAAGCAGTGAAATTGGCTTCTGCAAAGGAATAACGAATAGAGGGGAGAAAATAGAAAATCAATGCAAAAGAAGGTAACCACAAAAAAGCTAAACCAAAGTTCATGCCTAATAGGCTGGCAATGAATGCTAGAAGTAAGAGAAACTGACCCAGAGGAGTAATTTCAAGTTTATGGGATGGTTGCTTCACACTGTGACCTCAATCATTAAAGAATTACTTCTGTTGACTTGATAATATTGTCAACAATCTGAATGACTGGAATTTTATCCATTTCTGTTTCTGGGGAAAGAATCAACCTATGATTAATGACTGGGAAAAATAATTGCTTAATATCATCTGGTTCAACATAATCCCGACCAGAGATAACAGCTTTCGCTTGAGCTACTGTCATCAAGGAAATTGATGCACGGGGAGATCCGCCTAAATTTAGTCCGTAATGTTCTCGTGTTTTCCTCATCAAATCTACTATATATTCCATAATCTTTTCAGAAACTATGACTTCTTGGCGTACAAATTGTTGAATTTTGAGAATCAATTCAGGATTTGTTAATTTTCGAACTGGAAGAAGATCTTGTTTTTGTTTCAGTTGTAACATATTCATTTCAGAGGCTTTATTAGGGTAAGAAATTAATTGTCGAATAAGAAATCGATCTAATTGTGCTTCTGGGAGGGGGTAAACACCAGCCTGTTCGATAGGATTTTGTGTTGCAATCACAAGGAATGGGTTAGGTAGTTTGTATGTAATACCCTCATGACTTACTTGTCGTTCTTGCATTGCCTCTAACATGGCTGATTGGGTTTTTGGAGGCGCACGGCTTATTTCGTCGCATAAGATTATATTAGAAAATACAGGGCCTTTGATAAACGAGAATTCCTGGGTTTTCATATTAAAAACAGATACTCCTGTGATGTCTCCAGGCATAAGGTCAGGGGTAAATTGAATACGTTTAAATTCCAACCCTAAAATCTCTGCAAGCGAGTATGCCATCATTGATTTCGCGATGCCAGGAACACCTTCAAGTAACACATGGCCATTTGCGAAAAAACTCGCAAGTATGTTCTGAACAGCATAGTCTAAGCCAACTACTCGTTGATGAATTTCTTCAATGATTTCGTTTACGATCTCTCTGATCTCATCTGGATCCACTTATTTTTCCTCCTTTCGGATATTTTTTAGTTCTTCGATTAAATTACTAGATAAATTCACGTCAATATATCGGTATCTCAAATAATTTTCATATCTAGCCTTGCTTAAGGGAGATATATCTGGAGCAATTTGACGTATCTCATCAGTTAGCATAGCTCTATAGAGATCCGATATTACACTTCGTTTTGATAGTCGGGCCAATTCATTTTCTTCTTCTGATTGTAGAAAAGCTGGTATTGGCTTAACATCTTTCTGAGGACGAAGAGACTTCTGAAAATTAGTAGCAACTTTATTAATTTGCTCTGTTCTTCTCATTCCAATAATTCCTCCTATTATAATCACAGAGACAATAGCAATTAATGGTGAATGAAAGATACTCATGATTAAAACAGTAATTGTGCCAACTGCCGCCTTTCCAGTTGGGGGAATCCACAGTTTTCTACTCTCATCAAAAAGTACTTTTTTTCCACCATTAGAGAGTAAATAGGAAAAGAGATCCGAAAGCCAATCTTGATTGCCTTTTTGATTGATCATATCATTTGTAGGGAAAGCAGAGTCCCCAATAACAATAAAATTCCCCCCATGATTGTTAAATGTTAATTTTCCTCCAAGATAACAATCTTCCACAACAGATTCATTTGTACGATAGAATTTTCCATCGTTGTTTTTATCTTCCCATACACGACCTTCTACAACAAATAGGGGATAAAAAGTTGAATCCTGAACTGACCTAGAATGAGAGACTCTAACAGCCTTATTAAAGACTAAGGTGTGTACAGAAGAATTTTGTTCAGGAAATCCAATGCCATACTCGTTAACAACAGGCAAATAGGGATTTCGATCATGAGATTCTTTATTCTGGTCAATAATTGTCCCCCCCAGTGAAATACCAAATGCAGATGTCAATATCCGAGCATAACCATGGTCTTCAAAGAGTATGACATCACCTCCATTTTCTACAAATTCCCTTAGATAATTACTCTCTTCAGTGAAGTAAGGTAAGTTTCCTCCCACAATGACTATTATATCAGCTTCAATCTCCCCAAGTAATCGAAGAGGTATTGTAGTTTCACCAACAGTCACATCATTATTTTTTTCAATTAGTGCTTTGAATTTAGAAAGACCATCCCAATTTCTATTCTCAATCGTGAAAGAGGCAGGTTGAAGTGGGGGTATTAATAGAATTAAAACAACAGCACACAGAATGCCAATTAGGTATTCACGCTTTGGTTTTCTCATTTAATACCCTCCAAAGGTAAATCAGCCTTCCATTTTAGAATAGCTTTGTCTACGATCATGGATTTAAAATATTCTATGAATTCTTCAAGCTCTGTTCGCGTTGCAGGCTTTAATCCATAAGTTATCCGATAAAATTGTTCTACTGCAGCTATCATTGCCTCATGATTGAAATAGGGAATTTTTAAAAACGTAAATTCTCTTGGTGTTAACCAACCTGGTCTTGAAATCTTCGAATATTCTTTTAAGGCTAAATCAAGTTGTTCAAATCCTTCTGTGATACCTTGACTAAATCGACTATCTAAACACTCTTCAAGGAAAGAAATAATCTCTTCGATTCGTTTTCCAAGTGTTAGGCGTCTAATTTTCAGTTCAATGTCTTTGGAGGTTGCAAGTTCCTTTACATCTTCAATTTCTTCTTTTTTCTTACTTCGAGAAATAATCAACGACATTATAACGAGAAATATCATTATTCCAAAAATTATCAAGATGATCCCTACACCAGTACTTCCAAGTCCAAAAATTCCCCCAATGCTGGGGATGTCAATTGACGGAAATTCAAAAATAAAGGGATTGGGTGTTTTCACAGTGGGATCATCGGCCAAATTCACTTCATCGTACTCTTTCTGTCTCTGATAGGGTGTGTTATTACTCCCAAATCCAGTTATTAAGTATATAATTCCAAAAAAAATCAACAGGAGTACTAATATTCCTTTTTTATTGAATTTCATCAATTAAATCTCCTTGTTGATGCCTAATTGGTATTTTATCTGATTTGATCTTTCGGAGGTAATAAGGACAAGTCACTTGATTCCATTTATTATCGCAGATATTTGGGAAGAATATACCCTTTTTATTTGATATGGCACAATAATTATGGGCATCTAAGAAGGGACAACGAGATTGGTCAGGATCTTGTCTATCAGGTTGAGCTAATAATACTTGAGGAGGAACTGGATTAAATGTGTATTTTTTCCCAAAATAATATCCAACGATCGCTGGAATAGCCATTATCATGGAAATAACAAGAATTGTTTGACCTAGGACTACTACCAATAATAAAATAATAGCTGAAATTAACAAGATACCAATTGAAGGCATAACAGATCCTAAACCTGCGAGAGAAAAAAGGAAAAACAGAAATAGTATTATTATACTTCCAGTGAAGATTGGTGGAGCAAAAAGGATTGATCGGTCATATTGTGGACCAAAAAAGGTCCCAGTAAGAAATCCTGCAAAAATCCAAGGAATTACCCCAATGAAGAGTAAAATTGGATTAGTAAATCCTAATAAAAGCGGAGACAAAGATATTATGATTAGAGGGGTTAATATATCTATTTCGGGAACCCCAGTGACACCAAGACCAACAAGGCCCACAGTATAAGAAATATCCAGTTTTAAAATTAAAACAAGAAACTCAAAAAAGAGGATGTGACTAGTAAATCCTGTAATCAGTAGAAAAAATCCCGCTTTAAGTTTACCTGCAGGATCACCTGATTGAGGTTTAGTTAATCTCCTGAATGGGAATAATGGACTACTTCGCATCACCACTGACCTCCTTCTGCAGCTTAATCCGATATTCAGGAAACATTGGAGAGTAATTAAAGATAAAAACATAAACGAAACGATACACGATGAATAACAAGAACCCTCCTCCTAAACATACGATACCAAGACCTAAAAAGTCACCCGTTATCAAGGCTCTGAAAAAACCAATAATCACGAATCCATTTATGATCACGAAAATTAGTAATGCCAACACAAGGAAATAAGAGAATAATACTAGCATACCTGATGTTCTATTAAATAATAGGGCAACTAATACATTTGATAAAGTGATAATACTCATCAAGAAGTAAAATATCAAGATAGGACTTACTATTAATCCTCCCTCGAATTGACTTAAGATTAGAATGCTTAAAGGCGCAAGTAAGAATGCAATACTTGCTAAGGATGTAACACCCAAAATAAAGGTTTCTGGTCTTGATAGAGCCGTAGCTCGTATTTGTATTAGAGGTCGAATTTTTTTATTACAATGTGGGCACAAAGAAGTAGTTTCGGAGATAAATCCATTGCAGTGAGGACAAGTAACAAAAGAGCTTGCTCCACAAGTTGAACAGGTGCCCAAAATCAGGGGATTATGGCAAAATGGACACGAGATGTTTTTCTTCAACTTCTCAACACTAATATGTGTAAATTTATTGAAAGGGAAAATTTCTTTTTTCATCCCAGGGATTTTTTTCAAAAGATTTTTGTGAGAATGGAAGTCATGGCCCTCTAATCCACAGGTCGGACAAATTCTAGGAATTCTTCTAAAGATAATTATTATACCTGAAAATAAAAGGAGAACACAGAATACACCATAGAATGCTAAAATAGTGTAAAGTTCTATTTCAGCCTCTGGACGGAATGCTTCATAAACTACATTGATGGTATTCCAAAAGGAATGAAATCCCCATCCTAACAAAAAGTAGCCAGTACTTGCAAGTACAGTTGATTTAACGTTATTATGTTCTGCTAACTGAATTTTTAATGAGCCTATTCCAAGTGCCATTAGAAAAGTTGTTAATACATGAAGAGGTGTGAGAGTTCTAAATAGTAGTTGTAAGAAAACAGCCTCTGCTGCTGAGTCCGATCCTCCAGTTAATAACCATTGATACAAGAATAATTCTAGAAATGTGAAAATGGTTCCACTAACAATACCATAGAACCCGAACTGTCTAAGAGTTTTAATAGATTGTCTTATTTCAAAATCAGAGCTAGGGTCACTTTTTTCTGGATTAAAAAGAACGATTGGGGATTGAGCTACGACTATTATTGGAATAATTTTCATGATTTCCTCGTTTAGAGGGAGGATAATTCCCACAATCAGTTCATTCACTACAAATTCATTCATTGGATTCATTTCTAAAATAAAGAGTCCTGTGATGGTATCAAGAATAACAAAGAGTAATCGTGTATTTAGCAGCAAAGCCCCAAGAACTACTAATACACTTCCAAATATTATACTAGGGAATGTTTTTTTGAGTGATGAGATTTCCTGGTCTAGAATTAGAAACGATCCAGCAAAAGGGATCCAGATGCCTAAAAAAAGTAATGGGCTTAAATATTGAGTTAAAATCCAAATATTGGAATCCCAATTAGAGATCCATGATAAAGATAAGAGAATTATCAAACATAATAAAGCAATTAAACTAATGATTCGAAGGATGAACGGTGTTCGCTTTAAGAGACGATTTCTGTGATTTTTTACTGAATTACTAGGAATAATGTTCATCTCTCCAAATGACATACACTAATCAATCATGTAATTAAAGGCCTGATACCCCCACCCCATGCTTAACGACTTGTAAGCTTCTATTAGGCGTGTTAAAATGGTATATATCAAGGCAGTAATCAAGCTAGGTAGGATAGCAAGGTAAGCGAACATGTACGAAAAAGCCTGAACGTATCCAACAATATATGAACCAATAGAAAAGATGATAATAATTCCCACCGTTGTCCAGAAAAATTTTCTAGCAAATCTCCATGAACGTTTAAGACCAAGTATTATTCCGCCTTCATCAAAAACTATTGACATATTGACATAACTTAATAGAACATTGAGGAGCATAGCAAGTACTCCTACTCCAAGTATTCCTATTAGGAGAAAGAGTAAGAGTAAGAGTACAAATTGATAGCCAATGTCATAGAAAAAAATTCCAGCAAAGATAATGAAAACGAGAACTAGTCCAATTATAAATCCTATTCCCGCAGCAAGAATTAATATCTGTGCTCCAAGAGCCCGAGGGAAATATCTAAGGCTATTTTTGAAGCTCTTCCCAATTTCAAGAGGTTTGTTATTTGTAATTTCTTTTAGACTAGTATAATACCAACATTGAACTAGGATATTAACTGTAAAAGAAGCTATAGTACCTACAAAAAGAGTATTGAGAGTAGAAGTGAAACCACCTATTGGTATACTGGTGCCCGTAATAGGTACCCCTAAAAATGAAAGTAAGGAGTCTGTGGAAAGGGCAGAGATGACACCAAATCCGAGGAGGAGCACTCCTACATCGACCACGATAGCACACAAGGCGATCAAAAGTAGTTTAGGGTAAGTACGAAGATAAAACATACCATTATGTAACATTGAACTAACATTTAATGTAATTTCTTGGGTGTAACGAATACCTACTTGACGGGGTCGTTTAGTGGTTGGTGCAAGTGATTTTTGGCTGCAAACAGGACAGCGAACTTGTGATAAAACTTCAAATTTAGTATTAGTGCTTTCAAATAGTTGTAAGGCCAAAGAGCGGGCTTTTTCCCGATCTTGATGTTGGAGAATGTTGTTATCAATCGCTTGGGCTAATGATTCGTCAAGAGAGCTGCGAGACACGAGAATTTGGGAGTTAGGATCAATTTCAGCCATAATCGCTGAATCGCGATCACAATACCACCAATCGAGAGGTCTTTTCTGCTGACGCTTTAATAAATTGAATCCACAACTTCTGCAGTAATCTCCTGTTGTGAGTTGACCACAGGCGGGACATTCCGTACGAGTCTCGATTGTAGAAATTTGTTCCTCTTTTACATCTAGAGGTTTTTCAATTAAAGATTGACTACAATTTGGGCAAAAAAGACGAGAAGAATCAATAGAAATGCCACAGGTTGGACAAAGACGGGGTTGAGGCCGACTTATGTCTTCTAAAGGATTTCCACATTCAAAACAAAACAACCCTGTAATGGGATTGGATGTGCTACATTTAGGACAATATTTGTACGTTGTTGTTTTAGCTAAATCTGTTTTTAATGGCTCTGGTAATGTGGTACCACATTCAAAGCAAAACTTAGCTTGATCAGGATTTGCTGTACCACATTTCAGACATTTCATGTCATGTCTTCCTAGTCCAATATTTTCCATCTTCAATTATGTAAATATTATTCTCTCTACCTAGTAATTTATTTAACTTGATGTTATAATTATTACGATGAAGGAAATCATAAACATGAGTCTTTCACCTTTTTTCCTTTCACTGTTGAATTTAAGGATTTAGGTGATCTCAAATTGCTTAATTATCCACTCTAATTTCTTAAAAGTATTATTCTTACCTGTGTTGTTTCAGTGTGGAATAAAATCATCTCTCTAGTCGTTCTTATTATTCGACAGTCATTTTATACTCATCATATGCCCATCCTAGGCTCATTGACTTAAAAGCTTCGATAAGGTGAATTAATATGTTAAAAATCACTAGTGGGATGCTGGGAATAAAGCCAAAGTTGATAAAAAGGTAGAGAGTGCCATATAGCAGTATATACAATCCCAATGTTACCCCAAAGTATCTCCTACCAAATCTCCAAGAACGTTTTAGATTATAGACTACTCCTGATTTCTCATCAAAAATGATAGACATATTAACGAAACTAAATAGAATAGTAAATAAGGCAATTGAACCTAGAATTCCCAGAATAATAAACAGCAGCAGTAGTATAATTCCATATATGGTAGTATTTACCATAATGAGACCTGATAAGAGGATAACAAGATAAGCACCAAAGATTGTAGCAAGCATGATTCCTAGACAAGCTAGTTGAGCAGCTACAGCCCGAGGAAAAATTGTGAGACTATTTTTGAAACTTTCCACAATATTGGGGGGATTATCTTTATTAAATCTAATCTCTTTTAGACTGGAGTTATACCAGCACTGAAAGAAGTTAATAACCAATAAAGAAATCATTAAAACAGTAACAATAGAGAAGAGAGTTTCTCCTGCGAGAATACTTAATATAGATAAACCCATAGCTAAAAAAGGAGAGCTTGACATTGTTATTAAAATAAAATCAGAAGGAAAGTAAGAAATATTTCCACTCAATCCCAACCAAAGAAGGATTGTATTTGTAATAATTGCACATAGAACGATGATTAGCAGTTGCGGGTAAGTTTGAAAATAGAATATTCCATTCCGAAACAGAGCGATGATAGTTAAAGTGATCCTTTTGGGGTAGACATGAATTTTCTCTTTTGGCCGTTTTGTGATTGGTGCCAATGAACGTTGGCCACAAACTGAGCATCGAACATTAGTTATAACTGTAAATTTGGTAGTTACACCATTTTCAAATAATTGTAAAGATAAGGAGCGGGCTTTTTCCCGATCTTGGGGTTGGAGGGTGTTATTATCAATCGCTTGGATTAACGATTCATCAAGTGAGCTACGTGATACAAGAATTTGGGAGTTAGAATCAATTTCAGCCATTATCGCTGAATCATTATCACAGTACCACCAATCGATAAGCTTTTTTCGTTGATGTGTTATTAAATTAAAACCACAACTTCTGCAGTAATCTCCTGTTGTGAGTTGACCACAGGCAGGACATTCCGTACGAGTTTCGATTTTAGAAATTTGATCCTCTTTTACATCTAGAGGTTTTTCAATTAAAGATTGACTACAATTTGGGCAAAAAAGACGGGAAGAATCAATAGAAATGCCACAGGTTGGACAAAGACGGGGTTGAGGCCGACTTATGTCTTCTAAAGGATTACCACATTCAAGACAATACCGTCCATCAATGGGGTTGGATGTACTACACTTAAGACAAGATTTGGAGGTATCTGAAGGAGAAAAATCTGGTTTCACGAGCTCAGGTAATACGGTACCACATTCTAGACAGTACTTTGCACTATCAGGATTGGTTGTACTGCATTTAAGACAACGCATCTCAAACCTTCCTAGCCCATATTTCCCCTTCTTCAGTTTTATTTTATAAAATTACTCTATCTTGAAATATTCCTTTATTATTATATCATACTAATTCTTAACCTATTTTTCTTTTTTCATAGAATTTAATGATTTAAGTGGTCTCAAAATATTTAACATTTTAATAATACAATATATTGTTGATAGTAATGCGAACTACCAAGCAAGAAGACATCTCCAGAGTCATGGAATTGATGAAAATCTGCTTTAAAGACGAAATTGAACTGGGAATGGAGTTACCAACGCCTTCTCTCATTATTTCAAGAATTGAAAAGGAAGAAATAATTCTCCTCGTGGAAGAGGAGGGTACTAAGCTCATTGCTTATGCTTTAATTCAAACAGAAACAATTACCCATCCAGCAGAAATCCAAATGTTAGGTGTGGATCCAGGATACCGTCGTAATGGGATTGGAACGAGATTAATGGAAGCTTGTTTAGATCTAGCAAGAAAAAATGACTGGAACAAAGTCAAATTATATACACGGCCTTGGAATGTACCAATGCGTAAGCTTCTAGCTCGTTTTGAATTCATACCAGAAGGATACTTACGTAACGAATACTTAGACAAAGATGTAATCCTTTACTCTTTCTTCCGCTGACGAGATCAGGGATAATGCGCAATCTAAAGAAGTTAGACTTAGATTTTCTCTTCAAAGCATTGATCATCATCATATTGTGGGCAACTCCTCCATTAGTTTCAAAGTTATGGGTAGGATCTAAGAGTACTTTTCCTGGCCTCTATTTTGGTTTTCTCCGCTATATCTTCGGATTCTTTGCTTTATTGATGATAGTTGGATTTCAAAACAATATTGGTAATATAATTCTTCTTCTCAAGTCACACTTTAAACCCATTTTATTTTGTTCTGGATGGCTTGTGCTTATGATCATTGGCCAGAACTTCTCAGTTCTATTTATTCTTGGTGCTAGTTCATCAGTCCTCCTTAACTTCAATCCTAGCATAATTTACCTAGTTGCTCCCCTACTTTTTCTTGACGAAAAGTACACCAAGAAGAAAACCTTAGGTTTTGTCCTCTCTACTCTTGGTATTGGAATTGTCTTCCTAGCCTCATTAGAGTCAAATTCGATGATTACTACTGATTATATCCTCGGTTATTGCTTAGGATTTCTTTCTGGAGTGGCCTGGGCAGGATATTCTTTGTCATTAAAACGCTATTTCCAAGACAGTCAGTCACAAGAAGTGACTACACTAAATCTTTTTGTAGCTGGAGCTATCCTACTAATAGTTTCCACAATAACAGAAACTCCCCCTTCAATAGAGAGTTATACAGTTGAAAGTATTTGGGGGATTGTTGTGATTGGCATTGGCGCCGCTGCCATCGCTTTTACATTATATTTACAACTAGTTCAAAAATATGGAGCCACAAGGGCTGGAAACATCCAATTTCTCATCCCTCTCATCTCTCTTTTCTTTGCATTGGTTTTCTTAAATGAATACTCTTTTTATACTCTGGTTGGAGGAATTTTTTGTGCGATAGGAGTTGCTATAGTTAATTATGAGAAAAATGAAATCAGTTCCGAGAATCAATTAAATTAGGCTTATTTAAAGTATTCATGTCTATTTCAAACAGATTTTTGTGAAAATTAATAAAAGGAATAATTTTTCCCCACATATGACTTGTTTTTCGATTTATTCAAGGAATGTCATATAATTTGGCAACAAAGACCATCACTCCGAATATTAGTCTTATATCTGCTATTTTAATCCATGGTAGTGTTGAAATCCCCTTCTTTATTTTCCCTGCGATATTACTTCTTGTAGGGGAAAATCTTTTTCCAAATTTAGGGGATTTGAGTTGGATTGGGTTAGGATCCTTGGGTACGATAGGTACTCTAGCAGCAGGACTACCTTCACCTCTCTTTGGGAGATTAGCTGATAAATACCATAAAGGGACGTTAATGTTAGTTAGTTTAATTTTTGCTGCCTTAGGCGCACTTATAATCGGTTTGTTTGGCGAATCTTATTTAGTAATGCTACTGGGAGTAGTTTTATTGGGATCTAGTCTTGCTCTTTATCATCCTGCTGGTCTCTCGTGGATTTCAACAGTATTTGAAGATCCTAAAACTCAATCATTTTCCTCACATTATGTAAGAATATTAGCCGTACACGGAATAGGAGGCAGTGTTGGATCTTCAATAGGACCAATATCGGTATTTTTTTTGATTGATATACTAACATGGCGTAATATCTACTTAATTTGGGTTATTCCTCTAAGTCTTCTCGCTATTGTGTTTTGGATTCTCATAGGAAGGCATGAACCTCATTCTGTTGAGGTTCCTCCCATCTCACGTCAAGAAGAACCAATCAAAGGGAACAATGAAATAGCTGCTAATAACTTTCAAAACTCCATATTACTCTTAACTTTCATTTTCATTATCACAATGTCATTGACACGAGGGATGATCAACTTCATTCTCGCAACATTTCTATCAGAAGTAAAAAATTTTGAAATTTCAACCGCTGCTTTATATATTGGTTTATCTGCTCTTATAGGATCTACTGGGCAGGTGATTGGAGGAATTTTTGGAGACAAATATGGAGAGAAAGTTGTTCTATCGTTTACTGCTGTTTTTCAGGCTGTTATTTTAATTGGTATTTTTATTTTTAATGATAATTTAGTCCTTCTTCTCCTTTATATCTTATTAGGAGTGATGAATGCTTTGTTTTGGCCATCTACAAATAGCCTGGTTGCAAAAAATTCTGCCAAAAGAGGAAGAGCTTTTGGATGGGTCATGTTAGTAGCGAACTTCGTCGGTGCATTAGGTCCATCTATCGATGGTTTTCTACGGGGAGTTGATCCAAATCAATATACGTTGATTTTTTGTTTTGCTATCTTTTTCTCAATATGTGGATTTATATCTTTCTTGTTCTTAAAAAACTCTAATACAATTAAAGAGAAATCTTATTCTATCTAAAAATAATCCAACATCAATTCATCTACCCATTTTGGCGTTTTTGCGGTATTAATACGGTCAAATACGGGAAAATATGGTTTGATATCTAAAACAGGTGTTCCATCTATCGCATCTAATCCTTTAACCCTCAGAATATTTTTCATAACAGAAATAATTTGGACAACTGTTATGCCAATAGGATTTGGTCTGTGTTTTGCACGTTGTGCAAAGATTCCAATCTTTGGCATGTCTAATCTACCTTGAGGTCGTCGAATTAAATCAGTTTTCAAGTTAAACGTGGGAGTTTTGTGCATGTAGAAAATTATGATAACATGAGAAAATTGACCAAGTTTTTTTAATCCACCTGTTAAATAATCATTCAAATGAATGTCAGACTCAACTTCCCCCCAACAATGGTCAATTGCTTCCGTTACAGACGACCTTATGAATCCAATTGGTTCAAATTTCAAAAATGGATCCTCCAAATAACTTCAATTCATTATTCGTCCAAATAGATAGGAGTCGAAGATTCTTTAGTCAAAATCAAGTCGGTAGAATTCTAATCACTATATTAGTATTTTCTTAAGATCGATTCATTCGCCAAAAGTTTGATGAATAGAAAAGACAAATTGCTATCTTGAAATTAGAAATGGCAACAATTCTGATGACATTAGCTGAGAAGAAAGCACCACGAAAATATGAGTGGTTAATAAACTTTCTAACTTTAGGTCGACGAATCAAAATCTTTAAGCATATTAAACTGAATTATCTTCGTGAAAATCAGCTTCTTCTTGATGCTGGATGCGGAAATGGCCGGTTTATGGAAATAGCAGACGCTTCATGGGTTACCCCTATTGGTGTGGACATTTCTGAAAGTATGCTTTACCAAACAAAAAGAAGATTCGATGGGAGAAGACTTCACCCCAAAATAATTCGTTGTTCAATTACAAACCTACCTTTACGAGTTGAATTGTTTGATATTGTTATCTGTACTTTAGTTCTCTCGGAACTGGATCAGCAGCAGGTTAAGAAATCTCTTAGTGAATTATATTGTTGTTTGAAGAACCATAGTCTCCTCATACTAGTAACTGAATCAAAACCAAAAAGTAGGGCAAAACATTATCTCTTTAATCTTTTAAGGACTCCTGCTTTTCTCATAGCGGCATTAATTGCAAAAATTCCAAGACATCCTGTTCATGATATGAAAGCATTAGTTACAGATCTTGCTGGGACACTTCTTGAAGAAAAATCATACCTTGGAGGGCATATCACCTTATTTATTTTGAAGAAAATAGATAAAACCTAGACATGACAATGCTAAAGTTTGAATTTGGTATAAATTCGAAGAAAACAAATAAACATAATTAATATTCTAAGTGGTCTAAATGGGTATTCTTGATGTTGTAAAAGAAGTTTTTTCAATAGCAATTGCAGGAATTGCATTCCCAGGTTTAAATTTAAGTATAAAGCCTGGACTCTACCCTATTGGGCAGCCTGATGAAGATTCACTTGTTTTAATTACCTCTAATTATTTTGTTACCTATAAAAAAGTGGTAGCTTCATTAGAGAGACAGGAAATGAATGCTTGGTTATTAGTTGTCAATACAGAGGGTGTAAATGTCTGGTGTTCCGCAGCTGGGGGACATTTTACAGCGGAGAAAATTCTTGCCCAGATAGATGAAAGTGACCTCTCTGAGGCTATTAATCATCGGGAATTGATCCTACCTCAATTATCTGCTCCAGGGGTTGACCATTCAGTATTAAAAAATGCTGAATGGGAAGTAAAATTTGGCCCTATTGAGATAGGTGATTTAAGGGAATATATACAAAATGACAAAACAAAAACACAGAAGATGTCAAGAGTAGAATTTAACACTCTTAAACGAGTCGAAAACACTATCTCTCATAATGTTTTCATTTCTTTGATCTTGATACCTTTAATATTAGCTGTGGCGATATTAGCTCAACCACTTGGATTCCTTCTTCAACCATGGTCTGAGTGGTTACAAGCAAACATAATATTTTTATTAATCTATATATGGTTTTTCGGCAGTTTATTCGGTGTTCTTTATCCGAAAATACCATTCAATTCAGGATTCATAAAAGGAATTTTACTATCAATTCTTCTGGTCCCACTATGTACCTTTTTATTCTTTAATAGCTCACCACTGGACTTTAGTCTTGGTTTTGGCACATTGTTATTATATGGTATTATAATAGGCACTGATTTTGATGGTTTCACACCTTTTTGGGGTACAGATTTCATTGTCAAGGATTACACACTATTAGCTGGAGCAGCCATTATAATTTTTCTCGGATTAATATTTGTACCATTTTTAGCTGGAGGATAATTAAATTTGGTGATACATTTCAACGTTAAAAGGTGTTTAGGTTGTGAATTCTGCGTACAAGTGTGTCCAAAGGGTTGTTTTCTATTTAATAAGGATAAAAATAAAGCAAAACTCGTAGATCCCATATTGTGTTTGAAATGTCGAGCATGCGAGCTGAATTGCGAGGGAAATGCAATCAGAATCGAGAAACCAATCTTCCGGAATTTTTTTGCACAACTCATTTGATTATCATTTTTGTCGGATTTAAATAACAAATACTCTTGAATTTCATCTATTTCAGGATGTTATTGAGAATAGAATGTCTAGATAGACTTTTATTTTGATTTTACTGTTTTTAGGTGATTATTAACACTCTAGTTATATTTTGAACAAAAATATCACAAATAAAAATTCAGCAACAATAATAAGAAGAGCAAAATACATGAGAGTACTAAAATTTCTAGTAAAAAAGGTAAGTAAGTTCAAAGTTTTTCAAAAGATTATTGTACAAATCAATACTATCAGAGTTTTCACAAAAAGTATGTGAAAACTAACCAAATTGGGAAGGAGGAGATATTGATCTATTCTGTCAGGATACCCTGTCGCCTCAAGATTGCCTCTGTCAAAATCAAAAATGTGTCTCGGATGTTTTTATCCTGATATGCTGAAGTCTCAAGATATATTACAGGCTTAAAATCTGGAATAACTTTGTCTTCTAGCAGACCATAATCAATCTGAATATCCTCAAGGTCAGATTTATTACCAACTAATATCGCTGGAATCCGATCTTTTCCAAGACGATTATCAATTTGTATCTTCCATTCGTAGAGCTCATCAAGAGTTTCAGGTCGTGTGAGGTCGAATACTAAGAGGGCACCATTGGCTTTTCTGAAAAAAACATCCCGTAACGTTTGAAAGCGTTTTTGGCCAGCAACATCAAAAATTACTAGATTTACTTGAATCCCATCCACTTCAATTCTACGGTTAGATGGATCTAAACCAACTGTAAGGAGGTAATTAAATTCAAACTTATCTTCAACATAACGTCGTACAATTGATGTTTTCCCCACAGCCCCAGCACCACAGACAATGATTTTCAAATGATATTTTGCTTTCTGTTCTTCGTAGTTCATTGGGTTCCACACTGGAAATTTAATTCAAAATGAAAATAAAAGATATTGTATTAAAAACTACTCATTTTAATAATAATCAAAGAAGTCTTTCTTCAATGGATAAATTGCATTAAGAATTTAAAGAAAGACTCTAAAAAAGAAAATACAAATTATTTAAGGTGTAATAGCAAATGTCTTCAATTGTAACCGAATTGACTCGTATTCCATGGAAAGAATACCTCAGAAGCCAACTTTACAAAATCATAGGCATCTTAATCATTGCAATATTAATTATCGGTGTAATGTTTGTTTCTCAAGAGATCGACTTATCAACTGCAACAATAAATGATCCATCATACGTACTTGCCGTCTTACTTTCGAGTTTATGTTTTATTTTGGTGTTAATTGGTTTTTCCAAAATAGTATTATTTGATATGGCTTCAGAATTCGGATTACGTGACGAGGAAACCAATCGAATTGGTTATAATGCACGTTTCTTCCTTTTTGCGGCATTAGCGTTATCGTTTTGTTCCTGCACATATCTCCTTCTAGATGTGTTCCTCTATCAGGAAAATCCCCTCTTAAAAATTAAACCAACCTATCTTCAATTACTCCCTGTGCTTATCATGGAATGGGTGCTGATAGCATTGAATAGAGATATTCCTAATCTTACAGAAAAGATTGGAACGGGGAAGGAATTTTATCAAACTGCCCGAAATGTCTATTTTGTATTTTTCTTTTTAGTAATAATCGCAGTTTCAGTGATTGTGTTCTTATCTATTTTAACAACCCTTGCTCGTAAAAGAGTATCATCCCGTTTTCAAAAAGAGGAAGATGTAGACGAAGAAGAGGAAAATAAACGACTTTATAAGTTTCTAGCTTGGTTATGTATTCCAATTATCGGATTATTTCTTTCTAGTTTGTTAACAACAGGTGTTGCACCAATCATTGGGCTTATCTTACTTGGAATGGCCATTTGGTGGATCTATCAACTTGTAAAAGTGATATTCTTGATAATTTGGAGAGGGTTTAAAATTACTGCATTTATTACAAGCGTAAATGCTTTGTTGATTATCCCTTTGATCATTGTTCTGTACCTTCTTCCTGTCATTGCTTGGACAATTTGGGATCTTTTTAATACGGATGTAGATGTATGGGCTACATTTGTTGGAAATGCTGTTAATATTCTTAGAATTATACAACTAGACTTTGTAATTATAACAATAATTGCTACTTTCATTGTTGGATTTGCTGAAGGATTTGCCGTTGTTGCCATATTTTCTGCTCTTTCCAGAGGGGCGGAAGTTGCAAGAACAGGACAAGTAATAGCTCGTTCACCCCCCAAGATAGCTGTTATCATGAAATATCTAATTATGTTTTCAGCCTGGCTGGGATTGGCGTGGAATAGTTTTCGTAGTATCTTGGTAATGTTACTTGAGCAGCTTCAAATACAATTACCGTCACCCTTTCCTGATTTACTTCAGATTCCTTCAGTAGTTTACCTGATTTATGATAGTGTTATTATACCTTTATCGCAATGGTTGGAAGTATCGTGGCCAACCTTTAAATTTATCCCATTCCTTCTATTGCCACTCTTTTTTATTATTACTGCTGCATTTAAATTTCTCTCTGTGACACTAGTAACGCCTCGTGTAAAAGAACGTCTATCATTCTTTTTTCTACTGGTCTCAACGGCTTTTGTACTGATTATTACTAATATTCTGGGTGATATCTATGAATTACGTGAAGCATCTGAAATGGTACTTTATTCTGATGCACCTCTCTTGAGTTGGAACCTTGCAGGTATTCTATCAGATATTGTAGGAGTTTTTGAATATGTAGAATCTCTTGCATTTTACGCAGGGTTCGTTTTCGGAATTATTTGGGTTGTACGAAAGGTTATTTTATCGCGTAAAGCTCCTAGAGTTACATATGAACCTGAAGAGAAGATAACACAACCAGAAGTTAAACCTTCGACTCCAATTGAAGACACTCCTCAAGAGATTGAGGTAGAGACAGAACCCACTGAAGAAATTTCTCAGAATGAAAGTACGTCTTGAGTAATTATTCTCTCGGTAGAATTATTATGCGACATTTAATTGGAATAACAGGTCACATGGGGAGCGGAAAATCCGCAGCAGCAGCCTATATTGTTGAAAAATATGGTTTCATTCGTATGAGAATATCTGGTAAGATGAGAGAGATTTCACAAGAGTTAGAACTTGAAATTACTCGAGATTTACTTCAAGGGGTTGGAAAATTCTTTCGAGAATTTGATGACGATGTTTGGATTAGATATTTAGCTAAAAAAATCCAGACATCCACTGATTCAATAGTTGTTGATGATATTCGAAGGATAAATGAAGTGGAATACCTTAAACCTCTTGGATTTAAATTTATAAAGATAGAATCATCTTCTGAAACTCGTAAGATGAGACTTGAAACCCGTATGCAAGAAAAGATATCTGATCAAGATTGGAAAAGATGGTCAAACCATCTTACTGAAATTCAAGTCATTCAGCTACCTGTTGACTACACTATCACGAATAATGGAACACTAAAAGAATTAGAAGACGCAATTGATAATGTACTCTTGAATCATATCTTAAAGAATTGATAACAGGGAATTAATTCGTCAACTAACTTTCTTCATATTCCTTCAAAAGGTCTAAAGAACCTTTCATTTTTTTAACTACTTTTTCTTTTTTCCGTGATTTCAGTGCTCCTTTTAACTCATCTACACTGAATTGTTGGCTAGTCTCGGATTCAGTTTGAGGAGTGCCACCTACACCTGCAAGTAATGTTGCTTGGCCTCCAGGAGGAACACCAGTGGGAGTTCTTGCTTTCATTTGACGTAAGTATACCTGAAAAGAATCAACGAAGTTACGACCAAGTTTGAGGAGTAAATCATCAATTGATCCAGGATTATTGATACCATAATCTATCCCGCGTTGGATTTCTGCAATTTGACTATCTACACTAGTAGGATTAGTCTGATGGGAGCGATCTGCAATCAGATCAAGCAGTTTTTTCATTTCTTGGCAAAACCACGCCGTATAATCAGTTGGACTAGTCATTAGAATAGACCTTCAGAGTACTGCTAATTAAACTTAATTGCTTCTATTTTTTATTAGTTACTATTCAAGTATTTTTTGAATATCATGATTTTGTTAATTTATAAATTTTTGTTGAATCATTTCATGTTTAGCCGTAAGAAGATCTGTGAACTTCTCTTTTTTTTGCTTTTTCAATTTAGTTATATAATCTTCAAGTAAAATAGCAAATTTTTTACCCATACCTGTTTGCGGGGCATGATCCAAATATTCGATAGCTTCATCTAATCTTCTCGATGCATTCAAAAAATTACCTGTTTTTAGATCTTCTTCAATTAATCCATACAAGAGATCTAACGTGGCAGGAATATTTGCGGTTATTTTGGCTTGTTCTAGAGCAAGGTGCATAGCATGTTCGTAGATTTCTTTCTGAGATTTACGTTTCATACCAATCACAAAGAATATTCGTGAAAGGGTTTCTCTATTTTGATTATCAATATTTTGGGTCAAATTATTAAGGAAATCGAGTCCTTCTATGATAGTATGTGCTGTAAGATCATGATATTCAAGTAAAGCGTTTATTTCATTGATTATTTTCATTCTTATCACAGGATTAACTACGAGTAGATAAGAAATATTTTGTTTTAGGATATTGAATAAGTAAGAATACTCTTTTAATTTAGTCATTTCCTGACCAAAGCGGATAATAAACTGAGCTAGTACGTGTTCTGCTTCTGCTACTTCCGTTAAGGCGTTGAAAAAGAGGTTAACTTGTTCTTCGAACAGTTCCTTACGTTTATTAGTGTGTGATCTAATTGTTAACATAATTAAGTAATCTAAGGTCTCATAAAGTATCTCTTGAGCCATATCCTTTGGCTCCATTGTCAGGAGGAGATTGATGAATATCTTCAGGAGATCTTTTGCCTTGTTTGGGGCATTGATAATAAATGGTGGTAATAAATCCTTTAAGAGAGCTGCAGTTTCTTTGAATTTTAATTCCTCAATACCAATTGTAGCCATATCAAGAGCTTGCGAAAGTGCTCCGTCAATATTTCCCCTTCCAATCAGTGCATCAATTTTTTTCCTTTCTACCTCTAAAATTTTATCCGTGAGATTCAATTGCTTGTAAATTCGCTCTTGAAACTCGAGAAAATTTTTTGCTTCGTCGTATTTTTTCTGTCCAAAGAGAGCGTTGACAAACTCTTCTGATGTTTGTAGTACAGGTTGAATTGACTGTTCTAACTTCTCATCATAAGTCATTGCTAAAGGTGCCCACGCTCGTTCTAAATATATCATTGTATAAGGTAGATTGTCAACACTCCATAATTTTCGAGCTTCAGCGAGGGCAATAGATGATGATTCCTGAAACATCTCTAAGTCAGTATAAATTGATAAAGCCCGATCTACAAGAATGAAGTAAGTGTCATAATCCTGTACTGTAAATCTATCTTTTGCTACAGTTAAACATGTATCTGCAATGGCCAGAGAATTCGTCGAAGTAGAACCCTCAGCCTTTGCAAGAGTTTCCATTCCCTCGTCAATTTTTCCAGCCTTTAAAAGTGCTGATCCAAAATCTTGATAGAAGTATAAAACCTCATTTGGGGATTCTGTCTGGGATATCAATTCTTTTGCCTGTTCGAACTGTTCCCAGGCTTTGTTTTCATCTGTTAGAACAAACCGAACAGCACGAGTCATTATTAACTCAGCAGCTTCCTTGATTTGATTTAATTCTCTGAGAACTAAAATTAGAAAATCTAAAAACCGATCTGAAGTGTCTAGATCGACAAGATCTTGATAAAAATTCTTTTTCTCAAAAGCAAAATCAAGTAAGAGGCCATATTTTTCAATTGCATTCTCCTCTTTGACCTTTTCATAAGCTCGGTTCAGATATTCAAATCCTGGATCGAAATATTCAAATTCGAATAATCGAACTGCCATTTCAAATAATGCATCTCCAAGTGCTTCTTTCACCCCTAAATAGTCATATAAATTTAAAATACTGCTAAAAAGGTCGTTCACAGATGTAATATCAATTTTTTGAGTTAGTCCTTCCTCAATCTGATCCTCTAGGTTTTTTATTGTTTGTAACACCTGTTCTTGAGAAGCATTCGTGTCAATCATCAATTTTATTTGTTTTACTCTGAGATTGTTTGCTAATTGATATTTTCCTCGTGAATAAAGTGCTGTGGAAAACTCTTCAACACGTGCTAACGCGCGAGAGTAATTTTTTGTTCTTACAAGAAAATCAAAATCTTGTTGATGAAACTGCATTGCTTTAGTAAATTCATTCTTTTCTAAAGCATTATGAGCAGTACTAGCAAATAAAGAATCATATTTATCGTCATCTCCAACTTGTAAGTATGTATTACCAAGTAAGAATAATACTTCGTCGAAGATCGAGTCAGGAACATATGCTTCCAGACGTGTAAACTGTTCTTCAAGAACCTCACTGAATTTTTTTATTGAACCGTGGTCAGAATTTTGGAAAAGAGATGATGCTTCCCTTAAACTGGCAACCTGCTTTTCGTAGTTCCCCCATGATGCATAAGTTTGTCCTACTTTCACAGTTAGAAAACCAGCAGATTGATTATCATCAATTCGGGTGTAACAGTCTACTAAAAATGTTTTTAAGTTTTGAAATTTATCTAGTTGCCTTTTTGCAGCTAATTGTTCTAAACGTTTTTCCAATTCATCCCCAATAATATGAATTCCATTGATACGGTTATTATTAAGTAAATAGGTTATTGCTTTCTCAATAAAAGGGAAATCATCAGAAATATCCCTTTGCTCTAATAAATCTAATCCTAATTGCCATATATACAAGGCAACTTCTTCTACTTCTTGACCCAGATTTAATTCTTTACAAATCTCTTCCATTTTATCAAAATATGGAGTAAATGGAAGATTACTGAGATTCTCTAATTTTTTTATCTTTAAAGGTCTACTAAGATTATCTACTTGTTTTTTTCCTTCATGAAAAAGGTAATCTATAATTTTTTTTGGTGTGGTTTCATCATTAACCAGTTGGGAATTTGTTCTTGCTTCATCTAAGAAATTGAATCCATTCTCAAGCTTTCCATTCTCAATGTGTATCCTACCTATTTCAAAAAGCATTTCAGGGACTTGATCGAGGGATTTTGCTAATAAATGGGCTTCCCTGGCTTTTGAAATTAACATCATTGCGATTTTGTGCCGTTCTGAATCAGAAAAGTAATTAGTTACGAGTTTTAATCCCATTTCGGCATAAACTACTTTTTCTCTATTTACAACCATTTCTTGATGTTCATCATCATCAAATAAACCTCGTGCATCATCAAATAATAAAAATCCCCGCTCAAAACGATATTTCTGAATGTTTATTTCAGCCTCTAAAAGAAAGGCTTCAAATGTCTCTTCTTTATTATTAATTAGATTAAAAATTGCACGAGCTCTTTCAAATGCTTCGTCTGATTTTTCTTCTGTTTTCTTCGTAGAAGAAAATTTTTGACCAACCTCTAGGAAAATTTGACCTGCTTGAACAAATTCATCATTTCTTTGAGTAATACCAGAAACAATTTCCCGACATTCCCCAAGAAAGTATCTAGTCATCGCACCATGTTTAGAAATATAGCGATTACTTTCTTTTAAGACTTGAATATATTCCTCGATCAATGGGGTTGCAGCAGCAGCATAACGAAAAAGTTCTTTCCTTGTTTTGGTTCTCCCTTTCCTGGCAGCTCCTATAATCTTTCGATAAAGAACAATGACTTTTTCTGCCTCTTTCCCCTTTTCTTGAGCTGATATCGCCTTTTCAAAATATTGTAAGCTTGACGGGAAATCTTTCTTATCAAGATAGTATTCAGCTAATTCAATAGCTAGTTTAATGACACTATCCCACTTTTTTTTCTTCTCTAGTTTTTCTAATTCTTTTACTTTGTTTTGTAAATCTGACTCTTTCACGTCTTTCCCGCCTTACAAACTCTACTCTATTTTAAAGATGGTTTATAAGTTTATTTTTCCAAATCAGATAATGATCTGTCACATTTAGTCTCACTTTGATGAAAAACTTCAAGGTATAATTCAATGCTATCTTTAAATCATTTTCTTAATCATTTTTAAAAAGAGTTTTTCTATTACTTTTTCCTCTTACATTATTAATCTTTCATATTTTGATGGAACAGCGAAAATTCTTCTGATAAGATTCAAATTATGTCAATGAGCTTGTTTATCATGATTTTCTTAACTTAATACTACGAAGAAAATATTTAAATTTAATAGTGAATGAATGAAACCAAATGTCATAACAGAGAAAGCAATGAACGCTTCTAGTGAGTGTGCATCATAAATTAGCCTTAAATGCCTTCTATAAGAATTTGCTTGAGAATTTGAGGATCAGAGAATGAGAGTTGCAATGTTTGCAAGTGAAATGGTGCCCTATATTAAAACAGGGGGTTTAGCTGATGTAATAGGGTCTCTCCCTCGAGCACTGGCTGAGAAATGTAATCAAATCGATGTTTTCATCCCATACTATCGGGAAATAGAACGCTTGAAGTTGCCATTAAAAAAACTGAACATTAATTTCAATCTAAAAATAGGTTCCCGCAAATATAATGGTGCCGTCTTCAAGTTAATAACTGATTTACAGAATTTAACAATATATTTTATTGACAATTATCACTTTTTTAGGCGACGTTCACAATTATACATAAAGGATGGGTACGATTATCACGACAATCTTGCACGTTTCACCTTTTTCTGTCGTGGTTCATTAGAAGTAATTAAACATCTGTCATCTTCTGGATCCTATGACATTTTCCATATGCATGACTGGCAAACTGCTTTGATTGGCCTTTATGCAGAGATTTCAGATTTTTTCCAGAAAAATTCCCCTTTCAGAATTTATACAATCCATAATCTGGCTTATCAGGGTAAATTTAGTCGTTCGCACTTTCATATTTTAGGAATAGATTCTTCATATTTTGATTCTTTAGAGTACTGGGGTAAGTTCATCCTAATGAAAGCAGGAATTCTGTTCTCAGACATTATAACTACAGTAAGTCCAACTTATGCTCAAGAAATTCAAACAAAGGAATACGGAGTCGGATTAGAAAAATTACTAAAACAAAATAGGTCAAAAATCTCCGGTATTCTTAACGGTGTTGATTATAATATTTGGAATCCTGAAACAGATCGCTATATTCCCTCTAACTACTCGATTGATGATCTGAGTGGAAAAGCGATATGTAAAACTGCTCTTCAACAACATTTCCTACTAACTGAAAATCCTACAATCCCAATTCTTAGTGTTGTTTCAAGATTAGCATGGCAAAAAGGAATGGAACTGGTACTCAAGGTGGTTCCAAAATTATTGGATCAGAACAAAATCCAGTTTGTGCTTCTTGGTACAGGGGATCCAAAACTCGAACAGCAGTTCAATGAACTGAGTAAGAAGTATCCATCAAAAGTAGGTATTGCATTAACATATAACGATCATCTAGCTCATCAGATCGAAGCTGGAGCAGATATTTTTCTTATGCCTTCTCGCTATGAACCCTGTGGCTTAAATGATAAGTATAGTTTGAGATATGGCACGATACCTGTTGCATTTAATACAGGAGGATTGGCAGATAGTATAATCGATTATTCTACTGATGCCAATAGGGGAACTGGTTTTCTATTCAAAACATATGATGAATCCCATTTTATATCTGCTATTGATAAGTCACTCAAGATTTTCCAGATTGAGCATGAATGGGAACAAATAATGCTAAGAGGGATGCTTCAAGATTTCTCTTGGCAAAATTCGGCAGATGCTTATTTTAAGTTATATCAAACTAGGATATAGTGATTAGGATGGTTGAACTCTCTCTTTTAAAAGGAACAAATGATCATCTTCCAGAGGAACAGGTGTTACGTGAGAAGATATTAGAAATCATTAAGGAAGTTTTTCAGTTATATGGATTCAGGCCTTTAACTACTCCAATTCTTGAGATGTGGGATATTCTCTCATCAAAATATGCAGGAGGGGCTGAAATTTTGAAAGAGACGTACCGATTGACAGATCAAGGAAATCGTGACCTAGGGTTAAGATATGATCTCTCTGTACCATTATCAAGACTAGTAGGGATGAATCCAAGATTGAGAAAACCATTCAAACGATACGAAATTGGCCCCTGTTTTCGGGATGGCCCTATCAAAAAAGGGCGTTACCGAGAGTTTATTCAATGTGATGCTGATATTATTGGAGTGGCCTCAACTCTAGCGGATGCGGAATGTTTAGCCCTAGCCCATCATCTTTTTACGAGAATGGGATTGGAGGTATATCTAGAAGTAAATAATCGAAAATTATTAACAG
This sequence comes from Candidatus Heimdallarchaeota archaeon, assembly GCA_020353515.1. Classification (GTDB taxonomy): domain Archaea; phylum Asgardarchaeota; class Heimdallarchaeia; order Hodarchaeales; family Hodarchaeaceae; genus Hodarchaeum. Next base: position 2,135,795 of record CP070695.1, on the reverse strand, counting down.
GTATTTTACTTGCTGCAGGTGTTCCTGAACCTCTTTTGAATACAACAATTCTTTCTGTTGATAAGTTGAAAAAAATAGGCATTGATGGAGTCCGTGAGGAATTAAAATCAAAAAATGTACCTCTAGCTGTCATAGACGAAATTTACAGTTATTTTAACTATGAAGGATCATATCTAGAGGTATTAGACCAATTGGAGCCCCGAATTAACAATGAAATTGGTAAAGAGGGAATTGCTGAATTAAAACAGCTCTATCATTATTTGCAGCTATTTAATCTAGCAGATGAAGTTAAGTTACTGTATAGTCTTGCAAGAGGTCTAGAAATCTATACTGGAACTGTTTTTGAGGCTTTTCTGAAAGAGTCAGGGATTATTGACTCTTCGTTATGTGGTGGTGGGCGGTATGACAAGATAATTGGGAAATTCATTGGATCAGAAGATCAATATCCTGCTACTGGTATTTCCTTTGGACTAGATATAATTTATGATGCAGTCGCAGCTAGATGGCCTAGTAAGTCCTCGGTGACTGATATCTATTTAGTACCTGTTGGGAATCAAACTTTTGACCCTATTGTGAAATTGACAACTCAACTACGTCAAAATAACATTCGTGCTGAATTTGATTTACTCAATAGAAACCTTTCAAAAAATTTAGATTATGCTAATCGTCTTCAAATCCCTTTTGTTATTATCCTAGGAGAACGAGATTTATCTGAGAAGAGTGTTACTCTCCGAGTAATGAAAGATGGGACAGAGCAAAAAGTAGCTCTCAACAGAATTGTCAAGAAGATAGCCCAACTTCTTGAAAATGATAAGACAACGAACAGAGATTAATGTTTGAAGCACTTTTGTTGGAATGTAGTTATGAGTGATATTTTCAGTGTATTTGTTGTTTTTCCACACAATATCATCGAAATTTGTTTCTCACGGCCTATTCGCGACACTTCTAATGATTCTGATAAAAAAATGGACAAATCACAATTTTTATTAGTCGCTGCGACCCAGTTTCTCTTACAAGTTATACAGCTGAAATCAGATTGGAAAAAATGGATGTTCTTTGTGTTATCATCCGCTGTAGGAGAGGGATTTCGAGTCGATAGCTGTCGTGATTATCCACGAGAGGAGTTTACTAAGATCAACATTGAAAAATTCCTCATTAATGAGTATGATCTTGTTGCAAATATTCAAACTAAAGATTGTTCGCTCAGAATAGATCCAGTTGTTAAAGAAAACTTCTTTATTCTTATAGAAAATCACAGATCTAAAATTCTAAAGAAGAAGATAACTCAATATTCCCTTCCTGCAACAGAAGCCCTTGTAGATAAGATTCGCATATTAGATCTTAAATTTATAGTGAAAAGAACTACCCTTGTTGCACCTACGGTTAAAGAGGTTCAAACTTGGATCATAACTTGGAACCAACTTACTGTCGCGGAATTCAAACGATTAAAGACAGTAGATACAAAAGGAATAGACATCGCTGAGCTTCCCCCATACTTAAATAATGAGGAGATAGTGGTACAAGGATGGATTGATTATAGGGATGCTTCTTTAGAACAACCATGGGGTCTGATTTGCCCAACTTGTAAGATGACTTATTCATCAAATATTTTTGCAAAGATATGTAATTCCTGTAAATCTTCACTAATTAAAGCTTAACCTTTCAATCCAAAACTAAAAGAAAATATTACTAAAAATCTAGTTATTAAGGAGTAGAATTCGATGATAGATCTATCTATTAATGAAGGAGTATTAAAACGAGCTATTCAACGAGCCCGAGAACGAGATATAATCATTCCCACATTCGAAGAAGAAAAACATCCTAATAAGCTGGTATCAAAATCTATTAAAGATGAATTAAGCAATCTAAGTTTGTGGGAGGTTCATCCTCGAAACCTTTTCAGAATTACGTGGAAAAATGAGCCAAAAGAAATTGGTGGAGGTTTTAGAGATATTGCCAATTATATCGAACTCCCGCCTGAACTAACAGGAGTCGAAGCACGGATTATCGCACTCGTGGGAAAATGGTTTCCAACAGGAGCTCATAAAGTTGGTGCTGCTTACGGTTGTTTGGTACCACGCCTTATTACAGGGCAGTTTGATCCTACAACCCAGAAAGCAGTATGGCCGAGTACAGGGAATTACTGCCGAGGCGGCGCTTTTGATTCTTCCCTTTTAGCGTGTGATTCGATAGCTATTCTCCCCGAAGAAATGAGTCGTGAAAGATTTGATTGGTTACAAACAGTTAGTGGAGAAATTATTAAGACACCTGGAGGAGAATCTAATGTCAAAGAAATCTTTGATAAATGTTGGGAGTTACGAAAAGAACGGGGAGACGATGCTATAGTCATATTCAATCAATTTGATGAATTTGGTAACCACTTATGGCATTATGAAGTGACTGGAAATGCAATGAAGGAAGTTCTTGACAAAGAACTCAAAGGAGACACCTATAGAGGTGTCTGCTTAACAACGGGGTCTGCAGGAACCATTGGGTGTGGGGATTTTCTTAAAGAACATTATCCATCGAGTAAGATCGCTGCAGGTGAGTCAACCCAATGTCCTACTTTATTGCTGAATGGTTATGGCTATCATCGAATTGAAGGTATCGGGGATAAGCATGTTCCCTGGATTCACAATGTCAAAAATACGGATATGGTGATTGCTATAGATGATCGTGATTGTATGAATCTGGTTCGCCTCTTCAATGAACCAGCTGGACATGCATATCTTCGAGATCAGGGAGTCCCAGAAGAGTTAGTGGGTCAGCTACATCTTTTAGGTATATCCAGTATTGCAAATGTTCTCATGGCAATCAAATTCGCAAAATATTATGAACTGACACGAAAAGACGTCATTTTAACAGTCTTTACAGATTCCATGGAATTATATGGGTCGAGAGTAAAGGAACTAAGAGCTGAATATGGAGAGTATAATGAACGTGATGCATCAGCAGATTTTCATCGATCTTTACACGGAATAAGGACTGATAGTCTGGCTGAACTACGCTATATTGAACGAAAAAGAATTCATCACCTCAAATACTTCACTTGGATCGAGCAACAGGGAAAGCCCATTGAGGAACTGGACAGGCAGTGGCATGATTATGAAAATTACTGGAATTCTATTAAACTCTTAACATCCAGAATTGATAAATTAATTGAACAATTCAATGAAAAAGTTAGCACTTGAGTGTGTTCGTTTTTCTAGGGGAATGAACTCTTGATTCCTCTTTTGAGGGATGGATCTGGGTTTGATCGCAGGATGATTGAGAATTATCTCGATCCTTTTTTTCAGAAAAGCGTGGATATTAGAGTATCTCCACCAAATACAGTCTGATCATCAACACAACCACTTAGAGTCAATATCAATCCGAGGAGGACAATTATCAATATTAACGTTTTTAGACTAACCTTCTTCATTCTTTATCAACTCCTTTTTCGGTAATCCAATGAAAACGTTGATAATAAAGTAGGAATATATAAATTTTACATGATAAAAATGGAACGACGTCAAATAATGGATTGGTATATTTTTTTAAGCCATCTTTAAGCCATTCTGTCTTCAATTATAGATTTGTTGATTTCTGAAGGTTGAATCTCTCCTCTCAGGGTAAAATCAAGTGGTCTTACTATTCTTTTATATTTAAACAAGGATTGAAAGCGACATTTGGAACGTATCTTTTTAAGATTGAAAAATCTAACATCAAGAATAAAAAAATCGAAAATTACGCCTGATGGTAGTCTCACTAGGGAGCGAAAACCTCACCAAAAAAAGATGTTTATGAAGCCACGAATAGGATGATATAGGGGGATACAAAAACCTTTACGAAGAGCTATATCTTATTCTTCTTCAAGATCCCAATCTCTATATTCTCTAAGAGTCTTATCAAAAAGATCCTTTAGAAATTGTTCACCCTTTTTAAAGTGATTTTTTGGTAATTTCGGGTCTTTTTTTTGGAGGAATTTCCGAAAAGCTATATTTCCTATTATGTCTAATGTAGCACGCGAACTTACTCTTAATGTGAACTGATATAAAAGCGGATTTTCTTTTATTTCTTCTACTCCAAATGCTAACCTAATTAATTCTAGAAATAAAAGATGTGGATTTTCAAGTAAGTTTCTTGGTCTTTTCCATTTGAATTTAGACAGATCCTTTTGAGCGATAACAGGCCGTTTTGACTTTATCATTGAAATTAATGCTTCAATCTCTATTTCCGAGAAGTATCCCGCATCCTGACAATATTCCTTAACTATATCATCTATAGGAACATAATAAATCCTTTTTATATTATCTTTATCCACTAAACGAGGTTTGATAATCATTAATGATTTAATATAAGTTGAAATTTGACCTGTAGGATAACCAGTCTTTTTATGAATTTCATTTTGTTGTTTTCCCTCTTCTATAATACTTTGTAAGATGGTAAGCAATCTTTTTACTTTATCTACTTCTCGTTTGGGGGGGGTTATAAAGAATAAAATCTTTCCTTAAGATCTTTTAAAAATTTGAATAATTCCTTTTCATAAATGGTGATCCAAGTTTGTAGTTTTTCAATTGGTATATATCTTGCATTAAAGATGATTCCAAAAGATGTAATTGAAAACTGTCGAAAAAAAGCTATGGAGGAAGAAAAGAAAGAAGTGCCAATTGAAAAAAAAACAACATTGGTTATAATTTTTATAGGATCATTGGTTTAGGATTTCTTCTTATATGGTTTATTGATTTATTAAGGATTTTTCCTACTTGATTGGATCCTAGAACATTATTAGGTTTGTCTAAATATATAGAGGTACAATAACCAATCCAACGTTAACAGCTAATCAAAATTAGCAATTAAATGTATATGCAAAATAAACACTTATAAGACGAATCAGCCCCTCAGCATGTATGGAACAAAAAATTCAAATCTCAAAATTCCCCTCAGTTTCAAAAACTGCGTTGTTACCGCTGTATTTAAAAGCGATCGATTATCAAGCAAAAAATTCGATATTAAAAGACAAATTTTCTTATGATCTCTATAATCGGATTGAATTTGATTGGAACATTGTAAAAAAAACTGTACGAAGCTTCGATCCTATATTACTGGGGATACGGGTGAGAAAGTTTGACCAAATGTGTAGACAATTTATAGAACAACATCCCAATGGAATAGTTGTGAGTTTGGGATCTGGAATAGATTATCGTTTTGGGAGAATTGACAATAATCGATGTTACTTTGTCGAT
>CP070695.1:2115574-2130470 GCA_020353515.1 Candidatus Heimdallarchaeota archaeon | reverse complement strand
AAATTTAGATACATTCTATAAAATTAATAAACAAACCGGGGAGATTATCCAGGCCATTGGTAAGCTAGGGGATTTCACTCTCTATGATAAATATGGGAGAAAACGAACGACATTATGGTGGCATAGCCACGCTCTTGAAATGATTGAGCCAAATCGATTTATATTATTTGATAACGACCATCTGAATCAAACTAATCCACTAAACCACCGATCTCGACTTGTAGAAATTGAAGTAAATGAAAATGCAAAAATAGCAAGAGAAGTTTGGTCTTGGATTGCTCCAGAAGAATATTACTGTGAACCGTGGGGAGATGCTGATAGACTTCCAAATGGAAATACACTCGGAGCTTTTGGAGCAAGCTTTTCTCATCCTACTCACCTTACAGAAGTAACCCCCGAAGGTAAAACTGCGTGGGAAATAGAATTTGGACATCTACCAAATATGCGTACAAAAATCTATCAAGCAGAAAGGTTCTTCAAAGTCCCGTTAATAAAAATAACGAAAATTCTTAACCAGACTGAAGAAGGGGAAAATACCAAAGTTGAATTGAGCGTTTGGAACACTCACAGAACGCGATACCCAACACAAGCTAAGATATTGTTCTATCTAGGGAAAAATATTCTAATTAATGAATCTTTCAATTTTCTTCCCCATTGGCAAGAAACACAACTCACATACGAAATCCCTTACCAAAATTCGAGTATAAACGAAATAAAGATCCTTGTGGAAAACAGTGATGGGAAAAGGGCAGAGTCAAATTTGACAGTATCAATAGATGAAACCCAAAAGGTTGAAAGTTCGGGATTTATTTTTTACTTTGGAATTTTTGTTCTTGGTGTTATGGCTTTATTGAATCGTAAAAAGCGATCAAACAAGCTTTCCTGACTTCAAACCTAGTGTACTGTATTGTTTCTTGTGATGAATAATCATCTCAGTTACTGTTATTGGTTTTGTTCTTAGGTAAATTTGATGTTAGATGGCATAAAAATCGGTTTAATTATCTTTATTGGTATGTAGATTATTATTCTTAAGAGGAAGGATATTGTAAAAGAGTACTTGGCGATTGAAGATATAAAACATTAGAATTTTATTTTATATTTGCCATGTGAGTAAAAGTTATAAACTAGTGTGAATAAATTTACATAACTAATATTTTGGTTATTAAAGCATATAAGGATAATTAAGGAAAGAAACAAGATGAATGATAAGACAAATGATCGTAATGAAGATAATGATTTTAATTTTCATTGTTTCCCACCCTTTCATACTTTCTGGAAAACATTTCCAAGAATGAAGCCTTTTTTCAAAAAGGGATTTTGGCACTCGGGAGATTGGATTAATAAGGGGGCTCGGGTTCCTATTACTCAAGTTAAACGTGATCAAGAGAAATACAATATAACTATGGAAATACCTGGGATCTCACGAGACGAGATCAATCTAGAGGCTACAAATGATGAATTATGGTTTTCAGCTCAGGGTACTGAATTTAAAAACCATTACAGACATCATTTCTATTTTAAGAAACGCATACGTCCAAACGAGATAAAAGCTCTCCTTAAAGCAGGTATCTTGACAATCACCGCCCCCTTTGTTGATAAGGTTCCTAAAACCAAAGTTAATGTTGAATAGTCTCTAATTGAGAACCAAATTTTCAATTTATACCAAGAAGGAGTGGATTTACCATGGTTAATGATACATTTGAATGTAAAGTAAGAGAAGCCGCCGCACGTGATGTTGGACGGGGAATTATTCGTATTGACCCTGAAATTGCTGAAAAATTTGACATCTCTGCTGGTGACGCTCTACAGATAATTGGAAAACGCCGTACAGCTGCTATTTATTGGCCAGGATATGCCGGTGATCGTAATACAGGAATCGCTCGTATAGATGGTAGCACACGTCGTAATGCTGGAGTGGGAATAGATGACACTATTGAGATTGTTTCTATTGAACCCAAAAACGCTACTCGTATAGAATTCGCCCCTATTCAGAACTTACGAATCCAAGGGGGGGAAAGACATCTCAAACATATTCTAATGGGTCGTGTTCTTACTAAAGGTGATTTCATTGAAATTCCTGTTTACAATCAACGAATAATTCTTGTTGTCTCAAAAATATCCCCGAGTAGTGGAGCTGTATTTATGCAAGAAAATACTCGAGTTGCGATCTCACAGACCCCAGTTAAAGATATTAAGCAAGAAACATTACAGAGAGTAAGATATGAGGACATTGGGGGATTGGGTGAGGAAATCCAAAAAGTTCGTGAAATGATTGAACTTCCAATGAGACATCCCGAACTATTCAAACGTCTTGGAGTCACACCCCCAAGAGGGGTATTATTGCATGGTCCTCCTGGTACTGGAAAAACCTTACTTGCGAAAGCAGTAGCTACAGAAACAGATTCCCACTTTATTTCTGTCTCTGGACCTGAATTCATGTCAAAATTCTATGGAGAGAGTGAACAGAGGATACGTCAATTTTTTGATGAAGCAAAAGAGAATTCTCCTAGTATCATCTTTATTGATGAGATAGATTCAATTGCACCAAAAAGATCGGAAGTCACTGGAGAAGTAGAGCGACGAGTGGTTGCTCAACTCTTGTCAAACATGGATGGATTGAGTGATCGTGGTGATGTTGTCGTAATTGGTGCAACTAACCGTGTTAATGCTTTAGATCCTGCGTTACGGCGAGGAGGGCGTTTTGATCGTGAGATTGAGATAGGTATTCCGAATAAACATGGTAGAGAGGAAATCTTACTGATTCATACTCGAGGAATGCCACTAGCAGATGATGTTAACTTGGATTATCTTTCAGAAGTAACTCATGGCTTTGTTGGAGCTGATCTTGAGCAATTAGTTAAAGAGGCTGCAATGCACTCATTAAGGAAAGTAATTCCGAAATTGAATCTTGAGGAAGATACGATTCCTGCTCACATCTTGAGTGAGCTTGAAGTTTCACAAAATGACTTCAATGAAGCTCTCCTAGGAATTCAACCTTCTGCTCTACGGGAGGTCTTTGTTGAAGTCCCAAATATCGGGTGGAAAGATGTTGGAGGACTTATTTCAGAGAAAAAGGAAATCAGACAAAGTATTGAACTTCCCCTAAAGCATCCCAAATTTTTCTCTCATATGGGAGCTCAACAGCCCAAAGGGATTCTCCTCTATGGACCTCCTGGGACAGGTAAAACCCTTTTAGCGAAAGCAGTTGCTCATGAAACACAAGCAAACTTTATCAGTGTAAAAGGTCCAGAATTGCTATCAAAATGGGTTGGTGAATCCGAAAAAGGGATTCGTGAAGTGTTTCGTAAAGCTCGACAAGCAGCCCCTTCGATTATCTTCTTTGATGAAATTGATTCCATTGCACCTGTAAGAGGTAAATCTTTCGATTCAGGGGTAACAGAACGGATGATTAGTCAATTCTTAACTGAACTTGATGGATTAGAAGAACTTAAAGGGGTCGTCGTTATTGCAGCGACAAATCGGCCCGATATGATCGACCCTGCGCTGTTACGGCCAGGCAGATTTGACAAGATAATTACTATTGGTCTTCCTGATCAAACCGCTCGTTTAGAGATTCTCAAGATTCATACAAGAGAGGTACCCTTAGCAGCAGATACTGATTTGGATGCATTAAGCAAAAAAACAGAGAATTTTTCAGGAGCAGATTTGGCTGGGCTATGTCACGAAGCTGTTCTCAACGCGATAGAAGATCATCTCCCTAGCATAAAAGAGAAAGACGAGGATTTTAGCGGATACAAAGTCTCTGCAAGACATTTTGAGGAGGCTTATGATAAGATTCTAGGTACTCGTAAAACAGGACGGATTACTCCTACTCAAAAACTAGAGGGTATGCAAGAGGAAGTAGATCGTTTATCTTTTGTTTAGGGAGCCCTCCTCTCTTTATTTTCTTTTTTTCTGAATATTTCTCAATCCAAGGGAAAGAAATTCAAAAATACATTGGGCTTCAAATTGAGATAAAAGTACTTTTTTCGGGCTAAATTTTTAGCTGAAAAGGGAATCTTTATTATTACGTTTTTACTCTTTTAACAGAGAGCATATTTCAGTGATTATGATGAATTCTAACTATTTTGAGATACGTGATGTCATCGATATGGATTTAGAAGGGGGAACACTAATCGAATGTTTTCCCTCCATAAGTGCTCTCGCTCTTATTACAGCAAACATTATTCTTGAATCTGCAGGGAGACGAGATGAGTGGAATCTTGATCAAGTTGCTGTAGGTGATAGCAATCAAATCCCTGCGATTTGTGTGGTATATTATTCTAAACCTAAATTCCCAATACGGATCTACGCGAGTCAAGAGATTCGAGTGGCACTCCTTGCATCTGAAGTCCCTCAATATCCCCCTATTACTCGTGAAATAGGTAAAAAAATATTCAATTGGTCTAAAGAAAAAGGTATTGAACGTATTGTTTCAGTTGAAGGTTTTAAGAGTGATTATACTCAATCTCCAAGAGAGATGCCCTATCGTGTCTATGGAGTAGGAACAACAGAATCGTGTAGAGATTATTTGAGAGAGAAAGATATCCCTCCTTTAGATCATGGAGTAATTAAGGGATTAAGTGCAGTATTACTAAATGAAGGTTGGTATAATCGTTCCGAAGTCATAGTAATTTTAGGAGAAGTTCGTCAACATTATCCAGAGGTTCGGACTGCTGCCAGAGTGATTGAGGTTTTGAATCACCTTATTCCCTCGTTAAATATTGGTATTGAACCTATTCTTGCCCAAGCTGAAAAAATTGAGCAAATGGCTCTCTCTATGAGAAATCAAGCCCAAGATGCTATCGAAGCTGATATTCAACATCCTGTCAAGGATAAAACATATATTTAGTTTGCTTAATCATCTGGTTATATGTCAAGAATTAAAGATATTTCTGATTTATTACGAATTAGCCTATGTTTCCTTGCCAGCCTCGTTATAATGATAGCAGGTTACCTTAGCTATCGATTAAATGGAGCAAATGAGGTTAATTTCTCTCCACAGAATTTTTTTGAATTTATTCTGAACAATGAAATAGTCCCTTTAGATGGTGTACTCCTTGGACTTCTTGTTCCTTTTTCTATGATAGCTGGAACACATGTGATTAATGACTATTTTGATTATTCTAATGATGTATTAAACCAACGTTTTGATCGTCCTTTAGTACGAGGAACAATACCTTTACACGTTGCAAGAAACCTCGCAATCGGATTTTATTTTCTTGCTTTTTTAGTCACAGTCATAGAGGTCGTATTTTATGGGTTATCACCTTTATTAATTCTATTTGCATTATTTTTCATTGGATTAGGTATCGGTTATAATTTGGGGGTAAAGAAATATGGAATTATTGGAAATGCTTGGGTGAGTACAGGATATGTTGCGCCATTCTTGATGGGAACCCTCCTTGTAGGAATTTTAAACGAGTGGGTCTTCCTGAATATTCTTGTAATCTGTTTTTTTGTATTATTTTTAGCGTTAGGTCGAGAGGTCTTGAAAGATATTATGGATATTGAAGGAGATTTAGAAACAGGAAAACGATCAGTAGCAATTTCTCTAGGATCCCATTGGGCAGCACGGATTTCAGGAATAATATACCTAATAAGTATATTTTTTGGGTCGTTATTGTTTTTTTTGGGTTTTAGAAATAATTGGGTATTCCTAATAGGTTTTATTCTATTAGTAATTTTGTTACTCTTTACTACAATCTTACTAATTCGTAATCCTACCTTAGAGACTGCAATCAAAGGACGAAAATATACTCGCTGGTCTTTATGGTGGGCCACAGCCCTCATTTACGTAAGCAGCTTTTTCATTTAACAGATCTCATTGAAAAATTATGATTACAGGTAAGATTACTCCATTTCTTCAATCATTTGATTCAATTGCGCTTGGATATCGTCATCTTGATCTCCAATTTCTGATATTCGTTCCCATACATCAGCAGTTATAGCATATCTCTGGAGAATCATAGGAAGTGCTTGATTCCATCGATAAGCACCCATCTGAAAACTAGGAGCATCGTCTAACATTTTTTGAAATTTTAATGATAATTGTAGATAAACTCGTTGTTCAGTTGGAGATAATTCAATGTTTTCAATGGGTGGTGGAAATTCTATTGAATCAAGAAAGTGGATACTGTCTTTTTCTGTCCCAGAATCAACTTCATTTTTGGTCATATCCTTTCATCACCTTAGAAAGTCATCATTGTTTTAGATTATATAAAAAATTCAGATACAAAGATAAGCAAATATATAGAATTAGCTCGGTGGCCTTCAGAAGAAAAAAAGGTTCTCTTCTCAGTATTAAAAAAAGCTATTGTGGAGAAATTTTCTCTATTCCATTCATATGTGGTTGTAAAGCCTTCGGAATGAGAACTGACCCATCTTCTTGTTGATAGTTCTCTAATATGGCACAGAGAGTCCGTTCAGTGGCAATAGCAGTTGAATTTAATGTGTGAAGATAATCTTTATCTCCTCCAGCTTTACCAAAGGTCATATTAAGTTTTCTAGCTTGATAGTCTGTTACATTGGAACAGGAAACTAATTCGCGATAAGTGTTTTGAGCAGGGAACCATGCTTCCAGATCATATTTTTTGGCTGCGTTGTCATTTAACTCACCTGAAGCGATATTAACAATACGATAGGGTAATTCTAACCGTTGAAATAATGTCTCTGCATTTCCAATCATTTTTTCATGCATTTCTTGAGATTTTTCTGGATGAGTGAAGGCAAATTGTTCGACCTTATGGAAGTGATGAACCCGAAAAATTCCCTTTGTATCTTTTCCATGGCTTCCAGCTTCCCGACGATAGCATAGTGAGATTCCACAATATTTACGGGGTAGTGTATCCTCATCTAGTAGTTCACCCATGTGGAATGCGGCCAGAGGTTGTTCGGATGTAGCAATGAAAAATACATCTTCTTTAGGGTCATTATACAACGCGTCTTCAAAATCGCCTAGCTCACTAGCTCCTTCCATTGATTTACGACGCATGAAAGGAGGAGTCCACATGGGAATAAATCCACGTTCATTAACGAGAAAGTCTACAGCGAATCTGATCAAGGCTAAATTTAAAAAAATCATCTGATTTGTTAAAAAAAATGTTCTAGCTCCACTAACTTGAGCAGCTTTTTCAATGTTAGCAAGACCAAGAGATTCAACTAAATCTGTATGTGCTCGTGTTTTAAAGGGAAACTTTGAGATGGTTCCCCATTCGCGTAATGTGACGTCCCCCTCCTCTGTTTCAGCAATTGGAACCCCTGGTAATAATATATTACCAATGCTATAACGTAATCGATCTCTTTCTTCTAATGTATCTTTTACTGACTTTTCAAGGGAGGAAATTTCTAATTTAATTTGATTTACTCTCTCTTTCAGTGGTTCGATATCTTCCCCTTTCTTCTTCATTGGGCCAATTTCGCGACTAAGTTGATTCCTTTCTTTCCGGAGCTCATTCACTTGCTGTAATAATGACCGCCATTTCGAATCTAATGCGATGACTTCATCTACTCGATTGGGATCTTTAAAACGTTTAATTTCTGAGTCACGAATAATCTGGGGATTTTCACGAAACACTTTAATATCAATCATATGAGCTTCTTTCTCCTATAGGAGGTAATAATTCAGTTTTCGGATCTATTTAAGCCCTAAAGTTTTTTAATTTTAAGTCTGTTAGATGTGGAGTCTAATAAGTGGAAAGATAAAAAAACTGTCTTTAAACAAATACTTCCTTTCTAAAGTCTAAGTGTTGCTATTCATCAACTTTTTTTTAATGGGTCGGCGTTTACGAATTTCCAGAAGACAATAACAGAAATTAAAATAAAAATTGCAGCAATGGGTCCCCAAATAATTAACCCAAGACTGTAAGTATGACCCTGCCAGTCTGTAAATAGAGGTAGGGTTGGAATATTAAAAGGAAAATTCTCCTGTAACAAGTATCCGACGATTAAAAACCCAAATACTTGAAAAAAGTTTAGAGGAATCGATTCAAATCCGTAATACATCCCAGCTCGAGATTCTCCAGTCCGTCGTTCATCCTCTTCAACTATATCAGCTACAATAGCGTAAGGGAGCAGATAAAAACCTGAGACTCCTATTCCAGCAAATATCACAAAAATGATTGCTTGAAGAAGAATTGGAATGATTTGTGAAATCATCTCAATTTGGCCTACAATTAAAGTAAAAGGTATCCAGACTGCCATCCAAACTGCTGAATATATATAACTCTTGGTTTTTCCATGTCTGTTGCCAAACCGCGCCCAAAATATGAATCCAGAAAAAACTACACCAAGTAGGGTTACTCCAAATAATAGATACTCTATAACGCCAGTAAAATAAAGGGCCTTGTCAATCCACGTTAATACGATCCCCATTATCATACTTAATGCGACTGAGATAAACCCTCTGGCAAGAGTCCAAGAAATATAATTTTTATTGTCAAAGACAACATTTAATTCTTCTCGAATAGTTGGTTGAGGGATAAAGACCTCTTTTGCCTTAATTCCAATAATTGAGGGGATAAAAAAGATTATTACAAGAAGGGCGAATACTCCAATAATAAATGGAAGAATAGTTGTCAACACATCTTTATTTGTTAACCCAGTAAACACTTCATTGGCTCTATCTAGGTCTAATTCTTCAGCTGAACCTCCAAGTAAGCCAGGTAATAGAAAAGCAAAACCCGCTCCTATAACAAATGCAATGAGATTTACAGTGTTTTGATACCCACTGATTTCTAGACGTTCATCCTCTGTGGTAATTTCTGGCATCCAGGATTGAAAAGGTGTTAATAATAATCCATAAGTTCCTTGATAGATCGAATTAACGATAATTAAATAAGAGAAAATGACCATTGTTTCATACTGGAAGCCTAGGAAGGGAAGTATTATGTGAGGAGAATAGAGAAAGAAAAAGGCAATTGCTAGTAAAGGAGCTCCTAGAATAACAAAGGGTCTTCGTCGCCCCCATCGTGTTTGTGTTCGATCAGAAATATATCCAGAAAAGTAGCTAGTAAAAGCAATAACAATCTTACCAAAAGCGACACCTAGAAATGCTAAAAAAGCGTTTTCTTCTAGACCAAAGAAGGCGTAATAAACATATCCAGTAAATAAATCTGCCATATCCATCGTGATGGAAGATCCAAGTCGCCCAATCCCATAACTTACCTTTTCTTTGTATGTCAACATAATTTTACCCTCTTAAGATTCCGATAAGGGATGAACAAGTAAGATAGACATCAATTACATAAATTTTCTCTGATGATGATTTAATTGGAATTCAACACTTCAGTCAATGTCAACGCAAAAAATGGGATAATGTGCATTCATTCTCCTCCCAATCATTCAAAACGCAAAAAAAGGAAAAAAGGAAAAGATTTAAGGTATCTTATTTGTATTTATGTCCTTCTTGTAAGAGTCGGTCGTGTATACCTCGCTCACCTTTAACTTCTCTCAGATCACAGTTTTGCCCGACTCGATATCCCGCTTTCAGAAGGAAACCTGCTTTACAGATTCCTCGTGCTTGTCGTCCTGCTGTCCGTTGAGCAATAAGACTTGTTCCTTCTGCAAAAGAAAGGGTTGCCACTCTTGTTCCTTCATCGATTTCTAAAACTGCGTCCTCATTTCCACCTAATTCTCCAAATTCTCCATCTATATAATATAGCTTCACAGCTTTAGCTTTAGGTGCGGGTTCTCCTGTTGGGCCCAATCCTAGATCGACAGGTTTGGGTTCTGGTTGAGGTGTTGGAATCGGAGTCTTCAGAGGTGGGGGAGTATATTCTGGTTCTGGTTCTGGGATTGGAGGCCTGGGGATGGGTTCTGAAATAAGTGGGCGTTCTAATTCAGGGGGAGGCGTAACGGGAGGATGTCCTGGTTCAGGCCTTGGTGTCACAGGTGTAACAATTCCTGTCTCTGCAGTCTCACTCGATAGATCAGCAATACTACCAGTGATTCCTTTAGCAACATCAGCAGCATCCTCTGTTCGTACTTCTCCAGAATCAGCAAGTTGATTCACTAATTCAAAGAAGCCTTTTGGCTCATACCCTTCACTAATAGTATACACCATAGGATTTCGTTCCCGTTCAACATCAAATTTCCTCACAAGTCGATTGCCAGCAGCTTTCTCACCAACCTGGGCTTGAGAACCAACCCATACGTATAGGTCGTGATAGGCATCCAAGACAAAAACATCATCACTGACAAATGATTCTCGGGTAAGGGGGATATTTTCAATCACAATATCATCTGATGATGATCCATCAGTAAGATCAATATCCCTAACACGGTAGAGGGCGTAGGAAATGTCTTCCTTGTTAACTTCGACATGTTTTAAAAATCCAGGGGTATCTCCTGTGACCACCACGAAATCCAGCAGTCCTTTGAATTCTTCAGATTCATTGCCCTCAACCTCAGTATCAATGTCAATTTCTTCATCCTCTAGATCCAAGCATTTAGCCGCCCAAGCGCCTACCGCTCGGTCATCTGCAAAAGCTTGGGATCCAAGCCAGATATAGACCTTCTTTTTCAATCCAACACTGACATCACTATTATCGACGACATAGACATCGCCATTTAAAAATTCATAAGGAGCATTAATTTCTTTCAGATTTTTACCTTGCACATGTAAAACTCGCATTAGATAACCATCCTAACAATCAATGAATATGTTCTATCGTTTTTATTATATTAAGCTAGTTGATAAAATAATGATTTCGATACTTCGAATATATTTCATTTTCAATGTTTTCTCAATATTTTGTATTGTCTTTAATTGGAGAGCTGATTTTCTAGCTCTTTGATTTTTTCTCTTAATCTTCGGACTTGATAATTCAGAACTTTGTTTTGACTCAATAAATCCATAACATATTCCTTAAGTTTCGCTTCTTCCCGTTCTTCATGGGTAGTAAGATCAATTGCTGTTGATATCGCGGATCGAAGATCTTCTAGCAATTCATCGAAAATTTCTTTTGGATAAGACTGACTATTTTCTCTCTGAGAGTTCCAATTATAGACCCATTCGTCAAGAAAAGCTTCCAGATAGCTCCGGAAAAGAGTCTCATTGACAAAATGAAAACCTAAAAGGAAAAGTAGATGGATGCTTGTCATTCTTCCCATTTTTGCGATACGTGGATCTTTCGAGTCAGGAGCTGGTTGTAAAAAGATGTAGCTCAAGTGGGTCAAGTCCTCACGATTCGGTACGTTAAGGGGATCCTTAAACCCACTTGTATATTCCACCATTCGTCCCATTGCAGAAATTGTTTGTCCTTGAACTGCTAATAGTAAAGCATTCTCTGATAGTAATGTACCACTATTATAGACTACTTTAGGTCCTTCAATATCATCAAACATAGAAAGAGTTAAACCCTGAAGGTGTTCCCTTTGTTGATTTCGTAATTCGATCCAAGGTTGGAGCCTTGCATCAACTTCTGTAATATCAATCAATTCATCGGTCAGAAGAATATACAAGTCTTTCTTATATTTTCGATAATGAAGCCTAGTGAAATAAGAGGGTAATTCTCGAGTAAAAAGTGTAGTATCATCCTCTGATATTACTTTTGGGTCTTGAAACACCTCTGCAATCAACGCATCTTCTTCAGCTTTTGTTAAGATGACTTTTTTATGCAGTTTTTTATCAAAAATGTATAATCCTTGATGGTTCAAGAGCCAAAAGCGATAATAATTATTGGACATTGTCATTAAATCCCTTAATGTGCCTTATTCCGTGATACTCAATATGTCTTCTTGACTGGCCTCGATTAAGAGGTTAATTTCAATTGATCGGTCTAAGAATTTGATTGCTTCACTGCGGTTGTAGTACTTAGACAAGTGTGAGATAATTTGTTCACTGAAAAAGAACTGTACACCCTCTTTCTGAAAAAGGATCTCTTTTATAAGCTTTAACATTTTCTTTTCTTTCTTTGACAATTTAATGTTTTCTAGGGTTAACACTCCCTCATTCAGGATAAAAGCTGAGAAATAGTGCAGAGGAATATGTTTGCGAATCATCTTCTTTATTTGATTAGTAGGTATCTGATCAGACCTATAAAAGTCTTCCAAATCATGAGTATATTTGGATTCGACTTCTCGACCTAATTTTGCCAAACGTTCTTTGAAGTAATCAGGTAATCTTGTTTCTGAAATGATTATGAAGCTCGAGCGTGAACCGTGCCATATTAACATATGCAGCCCTTCACGACTCATAACTTCAATTTTCTCCTTCTCTTTTTCCTCCTCAGTACGTGATCGCATTCCGTCTGAAACCTCTTCCATAAAAGTACTCAAAGCTGCAGACATTCCAGACAGTGCATCCGTGTCAGTTTTTAACTCTGCAATGGTTTTTTCTGAATAAAATTGTAGTCCAGATTCATGACGAGCGATTAATAAGCGGATAGATTTGATATCCTCAAAACTTTGTTCAATTTTCAGTCGTTTTCGCCGAATGAGTTGACTCCGTTGTTTTCGTTTTCGATTTAGGAAAATACTACTCGCTGTCAAGGTTCCAACAGAAAGTAACAGAATTGATCCTATTATGATCACAGAGACAATAATTTCGAGTGGATCTATTATTTTTATGATTTGATATCCTTCGAGCTCTTCCCTTGACATGCTATAACTTGAGGGTAAACCTGATAAACTGGGGCCACTCCATACGGTAATATTGGTGAATTTAACAGCCCCAAGGGTATACTTACCGTCAATTGTGAATGATGTTTGACCCAGGTCATTAGTCTGATTTGTGATTTCAAATACCCGATTAGTATCATTTTCATATTTCAGAACGACATAAAAAGAGACATTGACAGCCTCCAAGGGAGCAAGTGATAATCCCGCGCCAAAACCACCAGCTATTTCCTGTACATAAGTTAAGATAGCTGTAATTTCAATGGGGTCACCTTGTTCAAACTTCTTTCCAGGTAAGGTAACTTCAAGGATTATTTGTCGGCCTAACAATGTTATATTGAAATTAATGGTCTGATTTTGAAAACCAACCTTACCTATTTCCAAAGTAAGGGAGTAATTACCATAATGAAACGATGTCGTTGTGAAGTTGATATCAAACCAATTTTCACTTGCTTGATAGTTGTACAAAGATTTCATTACTAGGGTACCATTCATCCTTAGAACAAGAGTATCAAGGCTAGAAATATTCTGTCCTCTGATGGTTTGATACCCTTCTCCACCAATATAAAGGACATCCTCAACAAAAATAGATTGGTTATAGCGGAAATTAGTGATATTCAGAGGTTTTGTAGGCATATTTACTACGATAAAAGTCACTTCAATAGAGCTGGGATTGAGATAAATATGGGAAAAGGTGATATTGATCGAATATCGACCTAAAGATAACATTGAAGGAGAAGGATTGAAACGGAACCAATACCCCTCATCTGTTTGATTTACATCAACCACCATGGAATTATTAATTGTAATACCAGAGTCTTTTATTAACCCAGTTACATTTTCATTATATTCTGTGTTCTTGTACAATAAGAAGAAGTCATAATACTCAGTATAATAGACTTGAATGTTTTCCAAAGGTATATGTTCAATTATAGTTCCTGCTTTAACGACACTTAGATGAAAGACAAATATACTACTCCTATAATTATTCAAGAAAAATGTGAAATTAATTAGAAAAACACCAGTTTCGTTTGGATTGAGAGTAATACTCCACGAAAGATTCGATTCTTTTTGTATATTTGTGACAGGGATAGATGAATCTAGTATTGGCATGTCAATATCCAAAGGGTCTCCCGTGAGGTTGTGGTAGTAGTGTAAGTTAAGAGTAACAGTATCATACGAGCTATTCGAAAACTTCTTAGTAATTATAGTGCTGTCATTCAAAACTTGATTACTACCTATCTTTCCTGTTATATTGGTACGACCTGGGGCAATCGTGAGATTAAAGTACCATTCACGTGTAAGGTATCCAGAGCTATTTGCCCTTATTATCACATTTGCATATGTATCAACCCCTGGAAATGATGTCGAATTTAACTGAAATAAATCCTTTCCAGTAGAGTAAGTAAAAATTTCATTAGTATCCACAATGGTGACAGTGGCTACAGGTATCCTGTTTCCTCCTGTTTCATTGTAATCAAATTTTATTGTAGCATTCTCTCGCCATTGTAAAGTGAGATCTTTTACATCTACAGAAAATGTAGTATTTTGAACAAATAGAACAGTTACCGTCCTTGTCCAGTTAACGAACCAACTTAACTGTGTAGAAATTGTAATTGTCCCTGAAGTACCTGGAGTTTCCATATCTGATGTAAATGAGGAGTTATAATATGTTCCAGTCGGTTGATTCATAGTTGTATTCTGTCTAGTGCCGTCAGGCCAACTTGCATTACACCAAATCTTTGCATAATTAATATGTGATAAATCACTCAGTGTTGAGTTGTGATTTGAGGTATAATTCGCCCAGATAGTAATTTTTTCTCCTATTAAGACTTCAATAGTATCAGTGGAATTGATTGTTAATGTTGTATTGATAAAGACATCCAATTTTCGTGTCAGTGTTCCAACTTTGGTCTTATCACTACTTTTCCAAAACGCTTGTAAATCGTAAGTACCATTTACATTTGTAATTTGGGAAACTGTCTTATTAATATCCCATGTTTCAGTAAATGAAAGCACTAAAGAGTTAAAATTAATACTACTATTAATTGGTAAGGTGAAATACTCGATCCAATAACTAGAATTACCCCCTGTTTCTGGAACTTGGAAGTTTAAATCTAGAATATCTGTTACATTAGCCTCATAAGGAAAATCTAAATATTGACCTCCCCTAGATAAATTGAATGCCAGAAGATAGTTCGGTGCGTCTAACAGGACATACCACGTGGTATTAACGGCGAGTAAACTGGCGTTCACAACCATGGTCGTATTACCATGA
>CP070695.1:2111454-2115474 GCA_020353515.1 Candidatus Heimdallarchaeota archaeon | reverse complement strand
TCAGTTTGAAAAGGAAGATTACTAATGGTTCTTGATTATAAAAAAGTATTGCTTCAAAATGTTATGGACTGTTCTGGTATGGGACTTGAAACTAATGAGGAAATCATTAAACAAGCAATTGAATGGACCGTTGATGATTGTATGAATCATTTAACTAATGAACTAAAAGATTATGTTGAAACAGAAGAGTTTTCAAGGAAGATGGAGAGGGTAATATGACAGTTGATGAAGCCATTAAAGTACTAAAAGAGATTCAAGATAAAGGTCATGGTGATTTTGAACTCAAGACATGGAATGATGTAGATCATTCTTATTGTGAAGTTAATATTGGTTCTGAATATCTGCAAAGAAAAAGGATTATTGAACCACTTGACCAACAAGATATTAATAGTGATAATTGCTTTGTAATGGTCTACGAATGTTAGATAGATGCCATGGTGGTGGAATTGGCAGACACTCAGGATTTAAAATCCTGTGACCGTTTAGGTCGTGCGGGTTCAAGTCCCGCCCATGGTACTTACGGTGTATATAAAGGTAGAAACTTTCCCATTGTTTAACAACTGGAGTTCTACTGTGTTAAAAGAAAGAATAATTTTTGTCATTTGCTGTATAATCATAGTTTTGGTTTCAGCTATTGATATTTACTGGTTAGTTAGAAACTCTGAGGTTATTTTAGAGTATGAAAAAAATCCAGTCGGAACTTGGTTAATCAACAAAGATAATGGTTCTGTTGCTCTTTTTACAAGTCTCAAGGTAATTGGGACTTTCATAGTCATTACAACCTTATCTATGTTGTATTATCTGCACGCCATTAAAACTATTATAATGGCATCTATTTTAGCATTATTACAACTTATACTATTGTGTGTGTTGTTATGGTAAAGTTTATTTTACTAGTGATTTCTTTAGTAAATACTTCTTTACTAGAGGATAGAATGGTTGAGATGCAACCGTTACAGTGGAAGGAATATGAACAGACAGCATATGCAGTTGATTTAATGCAATTTTTACCACCATTCTTGGTTAATCGCCCATTCAACAAACCAACTATTAAACAACCATATTATGAAATGTCTGAATATTCAAGAAACTGGTTAAGAAAAAGACAAACTATTGAGGAAGCATATAGATTAACTGTTCCACAATATTACATGACTCCATTTATTACAAAGGATATGATTGAATGAGATACAAAAAGTATGAGATTACCAAGCAAAAGGACATATTTTCTGGTAAAGGTTTTCTTCATGTAGTCCATACTCCAGACAAAGATGATTATTTTTTTGATGCAAAAGGACTTCAAACATGCAAAAATTGGGTAGATAAACATCCATTTCCTATCAAACCTAAGACCAAGAAAAGATAGTATTATCCCTATGTTGAGGACAAATAGAGAATCCCAGTGGCGAAAACAGTGTATATACTTATAGACTGTTTTGTTTTATTTTAATTTAACCTCTGGAGGTTCCAATGAAAAATACCAAACTGGTATATGGGAACTGCTTATTAGGAGGGATGTATTTGTGTTTAAGAGGAAAGGCTAAAAAAGTAGGTTTTGTTTCTTCACATGCTTGGTATGTACCAGCACACATTGTTGTAGAAACAAAGAGACATAACATTTTGCACTTTAAATATGCAATGGAACAAAATCCATTGTACTTCAAAGGTTCTTTTGAGGGTGTTAAGTCAAGTGAAATATTTGACTACCTTGAAAGAGAAAAGCGGCAGATAATCCATATAATGAATCCTTCTACGTTTTTATTACTTGGTTTATTTTGTTTTCTTTTTCTGTTGATCCCATGGATCTTGTATTGGCCTTGCGAAGTTTTATTGTGGAGAATGCCTAATGATATCATTAATTTGGTTAAGAGACGTTTTAGTAGATTGGCTTTTAATAGTCGTCGCAATCGTAATAGGTCTTAATTTTTGGTATTTAATTCCTCTTTCAATTTTTATTATAGGTAATCGTCAACATGCGTTGGCGATTTTAGGTCATGATGCAACACATAAATTGGTTAGTAAAAACAATCGTATTAACTACATGTTTGGTAACTTCCTATGCTATGCTCCTCTTGGACTTCCATGGGAAGGCTATCGTAAATTTCATATGTCTCATCATCGTTGGTTGGGTACGGTTAACGACCCAGAACTTGACCGTAAGATAACTTCAGGTATGGTTGTAAAAAATGCAACCAGAAAGAATATAATCTTACAGTTCATTAAAGATTTACTTGGTTTGAATGTCCTTGGTATAAGAAAGTTTACAATAAAAGGAACTTATCTTGATCAAGCGGCAATAGAACTTACTCATATGCTTATTATTTTAACTGTTTTTATTGATTGGAGAATACCATTTATGTGGTATGTTTCAATGGTAACAAGTTTATTAGCATGTTCAAGATTAAGAATATGGCATGAACATGTTGGCACAATGAAAACTCATAAGATAAAGTCAAATTGGTGGCAAAGATTATTATTTTTACCACATGCTGCTGAGTATCATCATGAACATCATGAGAAACCAAGTATACCTTATAATAAATTAAAAGATATTGCGACTGGACCCCGCAAGAAAGTTTCTGAAATCCACTAAAGATTTTGGTTGACAGGGGCCGATGAAGTATTATAATCAAGATACAACTTCGGCCCTTACTTTTACTAGGACTTCTAATGAACATCTTCGTATTGGACAAAGATCCTGTTAAAGCTGCACAGATGCACTGTGACAAGCATTGTGTCAAAATGGTATTGGAACTTTACCAACAACTGGGAAGTGCGTTACGTCGCCATGGAGCGACCGACAACATGATGCCAAAGACACAGAAGGGAACTCCACTCAAAGGTGGTTATCATAATCATCCATGCACTCGTTGGGTTGGTGATAGCAGAGCAAACTTTGACTGGGCATGTGAACATGCTATTGCTTTAGCAGAAGAATATACATATCGTTATGGCAAACGTCATTCATGTCTTGATGGTATTTTGCAAATGCAGGAGTTGACAAACGTCATTCCTGATGGTAAACTCACATCGTTCGCACAAGCGATGCCAGATGAATACAAGCATGAAGATGCAGTTGTTGCTTACAAGCGATATTACTGGTACGATAAGCGAGAGAACATTTCAATGACTTGGAAGTGTGACCGTAAACCACGGTGGTTTAAGGATGCAGAGTTTTTTAATCAGATTGGTTCTTTTAGTGATAGGATTGCCAATGGGTTTGTTTGAGTTAGTTATTGTATTTACTAGTGTTTTTGGGATTGCTGGCCTTGCTGCTGGTATTGGTGCTTTTATTCTTAGGAGATTATAATGGCAAAAAGGTTTTCTACAAAACAACGTCATGAGACTGGACGAACTATTACTACTGAAAGTTGGTTTGGAAGTCATGCGTCTATGGTAGTGGATCATAAGGAGTATGATCTTGAACTTTCTGATAATGAGGTGCTGTTGAAGGATGATACGCATTTTTATGTTACTACGAAGGATAGATTGGATACTGGTATCGCTGACCCGAATCGTTATGCAAACTCAAAGGCAACATATGTACCATGAGAGTTATCCACCAGAAAGTGACTTTTGTGACTTATGTGGTTGTAGCGGTAAAGTTTATTTAGTTGAAGATGACGGGGTTGTAGCCTGTCAAAATTGTTTACAGATTTGTTATTTTGAGGATGTTTCCCATGAAGAATGAATTGAAGCGTGTTTATGAAATTATTCCACCTGACTCTTTGTATCAAATTGAAGGTGAAGAGCATAGAACTCTTTTATCTGAAGAAGAAGTTGAGTTTGTTGTTGAGTATTGTGTTGAAAATGATATGGACGATATGGATGGATACATTCTACCTATCATTCGTAAGTTAGAACTCGCTAGGGTTGCCGCTATCACCTCTGAAAGATTTTTCAAAGGTGAGTTGGATGTAGTTGAACTTAACAATGATGGCGATATTATTTGGGGTCCAAAGAATGCCTAGAAAGAGTGCTATGAAGAAAAAAACTACTAAAGATCCACTGGTTGATTTT
>CP070695.1:2106461-2111354 GCA_020353515.1 Candidatus Heimdallarchaeota archaeon | reverse complement strand
ACATGGAACAGACGTCCTCCCCACCAAAAAGAAACTAATGCTACACCAATGACTGAACGAAACATAATTGACCAACCTAGGCTCCAATGAATTTCGCCGAAATAGATTGGGTTCCTGATTAGACATAGAATCCTTTGGTTATAAGTTTTGTTTTCTCATCCAGCGCTGGGAAAGAGTTGATAACCCATGTGAAATAAAAACAGCAAGGATTATCGCAGGTATCCCCAGATCTATAATAAAAAATGTTATCTTAGCGTCTTCTTCTTTCTGATGCAAGTTTATATTTTTATATTTATGATGAAATACTCCTGCTGAAAAACTCGCAGACGCTTGAGAAAGAAGAATGGATGGTATTACCAATGAGGGCCCATATCCAAAAATAATCAGAATAAGTGTTAATGCAATTCCATAACCCGTTCCTATGGAGCTCTATGTATTCGCATATAAAGGTCAAAATTCCCATGCTTATCAATATCCATAATTCCACAACCACGCCTCTCTAACCTTTGCAAATAATATTCTATCATCTTTGGATAGTATCCACCTTATTTTGTCCCTATGCTTCAGCCCAATTTTGTCAACAATTGCTTTTGGCATGGTAGTCCGTCTATTTGAACCCCTAATTGTGAGGCTGATTTCCGAAATTTATTTTACGTCATCCATATTTGCCTGCATATCGACTACTTACTACAAAAATATACAGCAAATCAGTTATATCCCTAGATGTTTCTTTCCACTTTATAACCTAATTAAAACTACCAAAATCATCTATTTCTTAATGGAAAGTACAAATGTAAACACTTATTTTCATCCACCGTTAGGCTTTGAGTACACTGTTACTCTCCATAATACGGATTCATGAGCAAACTATCAATTACATTCCTTGAATATCCGCTTTATAAAGTTTTGTATGATCTACAATCTTCTCTTGAATGATAAATCCCCTGTCCGTGAGTGTAACAATATGTTCTAACACCATTTGTTTTGGAATTTTCAATTTAAGAGCTAAATCCTTCACAGATTGTGGTTTTTTCCATGTGAGCAATAATATTTTTATTCTTTTATATTCATCGTCAATAATTTTATTCAACAAGTCATCAATATCCCTTTGATCCTTTTTCGAATCATATTCATTCCCGGAGGTAATTAACTCAAGGCGCTTCCCTATTACTGCTTTTAATTTAAAATTCTGAAGTATACATTTGGCTGCATAAAGAGATTCAAGCGTAGATATATCTGGATTTTCCATGGAGGTCGCAATCGGACCAATTTCTTTGATTTCATCGGTAAAATCGGATATTTCGCTTACAATTCTTCCTACATCAGATCCTGAGAAATAATTAAAGTAAAGTCTATCTTCGTTCAACCCCATATATTTCATTAATTTTTTTAAGATCTTGATAAAAATCTTCACATCATAATAATCATCTAAAAAGCACTCGAAATCATCTACTTTACAGTCACCTATAAATATACCGTCAACTCCCTGAATAAACAACTCGATAATGGTAGATGTAGCAATATATGAAGTACCTTGTGTTCGCATTATCATTATATTTGAGGGATACAAAATCCTGGTTTCTCCTACTTCATCTAATGCATGGTACGCGCCTTCGTCACATAAAATTCCTATTATCTTTGGTTCAAAGTTATCCATTTTTTTTCACCTCTTGAGTTTCTATTTTTCAATTTCATTTACTCAACTCTCCTCATTAAACTACGAATACCAGTCCTCTTATCGCTTCGCCTCGGTTAACACGACCTTTATGGGAATGAAAAGCAATACCACTGCCTTCGGACTATTGAGACAGTTACCCAGGTCAGGAAACTGTTCAGGTTCATATTCACCCCATTCCTTCAACTTTTTCTCTCGGATATGGCTTTCAGTATGATTGTTTTGGCATGAAAATTTCTCTCTCAACCTTGCACCTCATGTTTATATTTGGCATCTCACCTAAAAATTCCTTCGCTGATTTTCGAGGGATCAGTTCAATGAAATATATATCACTTTCTGATTCCTTGCAAACGAGCGTTAGATGGAATAGGCTCCTCCTACATATTATAATCTCATCAAGGGGCACTTCGATGCACACATCATCTTCCACAACACCTTCATCCAGAATTTTAGTACATACAATCCTTTGATCGGTTCTATATATAAATCCCGGGTCTGTATAGAAAATCGTGGCTGGAGTAAAGCCCCTTTTCAGCAGAAGCCCCTTGATATATATCAAACACAAAAGCTTCTTTCTTGCCAATAATCTCTCATCAGGCATGAGTTTTAAGTTCCCTTTATCATCAAATGCAATGCGTTCCAAAGTCAATTTCATATTTCTTCACCTCAAAGCCTGTTTCTTTATCTTTCTGCTATGGCTGAACCATCTGCCATTTAATCTTTTCAAGTGTTTTCAGAACTTCCCATTAAGTGAGCTTTACCCTTCTTTTCCAGCAGTCTTTTATCACAGCGTGTAACGCCTCCGCAACCAAATTGGAGCAATAAATTTTGATTGGCGGCAAATCCCCCAGCTCATTTACTACATTCTTACATGTGATCTTCATAGCCTCATCCAGGGTTTTGCCTATCACCATCTCTGTTATCATGCTACTAGTAGCAATTGCAGCCGCACAACCAAAGGTTCTAAATTTGATATCTATTATGATGTCTTTTTCGACTTTTATGTATAATTCTATCACGTCACCGCAAAATAGATTTTCTACTTTCACTACCCCATCTGGGTCTTCGATTTTTCCCATATTTTTTGGATTCTTGAACAGTTCCATGACCTTCTCGCTGTACATTCAAACACCGATTCAAGGGTAACTTCTAATCTCCAATTGTTATCAAATATTCAAAACATTTCTTTCGCTCAGTAAATTTTCTCCTCTTATAAACACTGTCATGGTTCTTCCTCAGATAACTGGGATTACTCTCTTCCTTGAACACGTAATCTTGCTTTTTTCCACTCTTCTTTGATAAGTTTCTTGATTTCCTCCGCTCCCATTTTCTCGTTACCCAACAATTCAAGTAATGGCTCATCATCATCTGTGATCATTCTGTTATCTCCCTCAGAAAATCCCCGGCGGAGAATCCCTTCCTTTGTACCATTTATTACAATACCGAAGTCCTTGATTTCCATTCTCCAGGCTGGAGGCTCATTTATAACCACTAGTAGAATTAACTTATGTCCTTCGGGTGCTGAGTAAAACAGATAGCCATCCTCTTGAATCTCAATAAGCTCTTTAGTTGCATTCCCCGTGATATCTTTTATTCCTTTCCATTTTTTAACCGTTAGCAAGCCTCCAGCTTTTTCAAAGGATGCAATCTGATGAAATGATTATTATCTTCAATAACCTTATATATCTAGAACAACATAGAGATTTGTTTTAGTAATATGTTACAGGTGGTTATAAAATGGGGAAAAAGTCATCAAAAAGTAACAAAAACATATACAATAATGAAACATTACATGCACTTCTTAAAGACCCTACAAAGAGTTCGAGGATAATCGCAAAAGAGCTTAAAAGTTACAGGCAGAAAATATGGCGTGAGAAAAAAAGGTTGGAGGAAGAACATGTAGTATGGGGGTATACCGCAGTAATTGATGAAGGGAAATTGAATCATGTTTCATACGTTATGCTACTCAAGATGAGGCCTATGAATAAAGAATTAGCGGATCTTATGTTAAAGAGGTTATATGAGAGAGCGCAAGAAAAGCAGAACGTGCGACTTCAAGATCTGTGGATCGTAAATGGAGAATATGACTGGGTTCTGAGATTCTCCGCCCCCAATCACGCTACTGCAAGGAGGTATTATGAGACTATAAGGTATTTGTATGATGAGTACCTTCTTGAGAAACCGGTAATGATCGATGTGAATTTTTGTCTCGTTGCAGAGGGCAAGATGAACCCTGAGTTAGAAAAATTACGAGAGTTCATACCATAGTAAAATATAATTTAATACCCCAAATGAAATTATATATTCCTTGTCTAGGTGAACGATTATTATAATATTGATTTGTCTTACGGGAAGATACCCCGATGCATGATCGCATCCGCGAATCTGCGCAACTACCATATGCTGCAGTTCTCATGTAAGTAGTTAAAAAGAACACCGGTGAATTATTCGATAATAATAAAAAATATTATGTCCATACCCATGCTGATCATTAATTACTTAAAAACTGTACCCAATGTTATTTCTAGAACACTCATTAAAACCTCTTAGGAAGTTCCCTTTACTGATTCAATAAGCTCCCTGCCGTGTAACCATTCTTTTCTCTGCCTAATAATGTTTAGAGATACCTTCTGTTGGTTAATTGAGGCTGTCATTTGCGGAGATAAAAAGATTTTCTTCATCGCACCGATACAATCTGGAAATCTGTTATCATATCTTTCTTCCCATTTAAAATGTTCCTCGACATTTGGGAAAACTTTGAATAATAGCAAATTGTATCGTCCCATGCTGGTCTCCAGAGCTAATGGTATGTGTGGATCCAATTTGATAGCTTTTATTATTTTATCCCTTGACTTTCTTATTTCAACCAAACTATAAATTAAAATTTGATTTGGGGGAACGAAAAACTTTGGAAATCTACATGCAGGATTTGAAATTATTTTTTCTTTTAATAATGTTGAAATGCGACGTTCGATAGTTTTTCTATGAACATTTAATTTTTGTGCCAATATATTTTCATTTGTTCGAATACCATTACCCAATACCAAGGTTTTTAAAATTTGAAAGGAAAGGTTATTCATCTTAAGGCCATAAAACTCTAATTTTTCTCCACTCCTGAGCTTCTCTTCTATTGTATAAATCGGAGATTCTGGCTGGTACTTGATAATATGTTCGTTACTGAAAAAAAGGGCGTGTGCAGGATATCTGATTTCTCGCGG
>CP070695.1:2094163-2106361 GCA_020353515.1 Candidatus Heimdallarchaeota archaeon | reverse complement strand
GATAGCCATTAAAATAAGGCATATACTAAAAAGAAACCAACCATTAGGATTTTTCGTAGTATTTCCTAAAGCTGAAACCGTGTGGCGAAAAGGGGAATACCCAGGATATAACAGGGCAGCAGGAATTAAGAAGGCATAAAATAAGAAATTGCTTAATGCTGCAGAATTAAGATACAGATTTTGTTTACTAGCGATCTTTTTCCAATCCATAGTAAGTAATCCCTTCAACTCTCTCTTATTTTTTAGGGGATTTTGGACGTCATTTAACCAGAAAATACTCCAGAAACTACACCAGAAACTTCATCTAAAACGACCACAACGTCCTCAGAAGCTGCTTCAGGAGCCTTCCCGAGTATCTTTACCATCCTAATATTTGTTGCTACTCTAGTGGTCAGAATCCGGAGACACAAAAAGTTATAATTACGTCTTCTCTTTTTTTTCCACTGTCTTAACCTAACCAACTTTAACCAATTAACTAAAGGGGCCCTAGTGGTATTATTACACTACTAATCGGTAAATCCAATCTTATCTTTTGGGGGGATTCTAAATTATATAATTGAAGCCCTCTTTTTAACCACGATAGGATATAAAAAGTTTCTTCAGTTCAGTTATTTTACTGAATAAACCTAATTTATACTAAATAAAAATCAAGAGATAAATCGGTGATAATATGGGAGAATATCAAGAAAAGATCAAAAAGCATTTCTGGATGTTAGTTTGTTCCTCGATCAATGAGCTGGATGATGAGAAGGCTTATAGGGAAAAATATACCCCAGCATTCAAAATAAACTCAAAAGAAGCATTTACACTAGTTGAAGATCAATTTTGGTCAACACTATATTCCTTAACAAGGGAAACGCAGGATCCGAATGAATTGAGGAAACAATTAGAGCCAGTAGTCCAGATTGATTTAGGGAAAGTCAGAGATCACATCTGGCAATTATTGCTGTTCTCTGTAAGTGAAACTCATGATAAGAACACCTTTAGGGAGAATTTTGACCCTTTGTTCAAGATAAATACCAAAGAAGCAGTCAATCTTGTTATGGATCACCTGTGGACAACACTATTTGCAATAACAAGAAAAATACCAGAACCAAAAGACTTGAGACAAGAATTAGAACCAATAATCCAAATTGATGTTAAACAGGCTGCTGAAATAATTAAAGAAGATAATCCGGAGAAGTACAAGTTCTTACAAATATACAAGTGAAATTGTTATTAATGCAAGTACTAGAACTATCTAAACATAGAAACAATCATATATATATTGGAAGCCTTAATCTGTACAAAGTTTCATGAACACGCTGGGTAAATGTGGCATTTTCGTGTCCCTAATATTGGAAAAAAGGAATAAAAGTAAATTCACAATATGTTAACCAATTGAGTCCTCCCAGAAAATTACCCCGTTTTTTTATTATACTTTGGTGATTACATGAAGTTACGGACTCTAGGAAAAACCGATATACAAATTACTCCTATTGGTCAAGGGGTAATGCAACTATCTAGTGGAAGCCGATCTGGTAATCTCATGCGACCTCCTATTCCTGAACAAGATGCAAATGACATTATCAAAACAGCAATAGATTATGGGATTAACTGGTTTGATACAGCAGAAGCTTATGGATTTGGCGCTTCAGAAAGAAATTTATCCAGAGGACTCCAAGTAGCGAACATAAAAGATGAAGAAGTAGTTATCGCTACAAAATGGATGCCAATGATGAGATGGGCGGGCAGCATAAAAAAAACGATCCATAACCGAATAGAAAATCTCCATCCTTATACCATTGATCTTCATCAAATCCATTTGCCATATTCTTTTTCCTCATTAAATTCCCAATTAAATAATATGGCAGATTTGGTAGAAGAAGGAAAAGTTCGATCTGTTGGAGTAAGTAATTTTTCAGCTAATCAAATGAGAAAAGCACATGAAGTTTTGGAGAAACGTGGAATCCCTCTTTCTTCAAATCAGGTAAACTACAATCTTCTCAAGAGAAAAATTGAGCGGAACGGAGTTCTAGAGGCAGCACAGGAGTTAGGTATTACAATTATTTGTTGGGGGCCTCTCCATAGTGGTCTACTTACGGGGAAGTTTCATTCTGATCCAAAACTGCTTAAGAGCAAAGGCCGAATGAGAAGAAGGTCTTTCAGTAGAAAACTAGAAAAGAGTCAACCATTGATCGATGAACTTGCTAGGATTGCTGAGAGTCATGATGCAACAGTTTCTCAAGTTGCACTTTCATGGCTTGTAAACTATCACGGAGAAACTGTTGTAGCAATTCCAGGAGCGACAAAGGCTTCCCAATCACAAATAAATGGTCAAGCTATGTCTATTAACTTATCGACTGGAGAACTTTCTTCAATAGATGAATTATCTCAAGAATTCATTTGAAAAAGTAATAAGGTTGTCAATTCAAACTAGTTTGATTTATCCAGCTAAAATTGCAGTTACAACTCCTTAAAAAGAAAAATTCTCTAAAGGAAGGATAAGAGAATGACAGAAAAAAAAAGACTTGACCCTATAAGTGATTTGATAACATTATCGTTAAAGAAAAATGCCTTTGCTTTTATCTATTTTGGTTGGGCAGGAATTCTTTTGAAAGCCATACAGAGAATAATAGCATTCGATTTAAGTAAATATGATAATATATTCTTGAAGAAAAAGAATGTAGAGAAGATTACAACCCTTGATCTTCAGTTAAATAGTCATATACATCGAGACCATTTTGATCTAGGGAGTACAATAAAATTTTACCAACAAACAAGAGCAAGAATAATCGTGAATCCACAAATTTTCGAAGAATTGAAGGATAAGGTTCCGAATGAAGTAGTATTCAGTGCAATTCCTAGCAAACCAATAAATATCGGTAATTTTACCGTTATTGGCATCGAAGGTATTCATCCATCTCCTATTAGTGTTTTCTACGTCAAATGGAACGGTTTGAGCGTATTTCATGGGGGTGATTCAGATTACGTCTCCTTAGAGAATTATAAAGCAGATTTAGCATTCATACCCACTGGTTACCCCTCCCCAAGCTGTTCACCAGAAAAAGGACTGAAAATGGCTTTAGACATCACACCCAAGGTTGCAGTGGCCACACATGGGAAGAAAGCACAAATGAAGAAGTTCAAAACACTTGTTGAAAAAGAATTACCTGACACAGAAGTCGTAATCCCAGAAAAGAATGAGTTAATCAAGATGACTTTTTGATTATCTGCTGTGAAAAACATTCATCTTTTATTCTTCCTTTTAACTTCTGAAAAAAAGATGAGAGGAACGAGACAGTGCCGTTGTTTGACAACACAATTAGCTTGTAGGTGCATGTTGCGAATCGGGTTTTTTCTGGATATCGTATGCAAGGGCTGAGAAAATGACCACAAACATCAATCCAAGAGATGTAATGCCAAAAATCCATTGAAAGCCATACGTAAGATCCGCGCTGAACAACCACAGTAGAGGATAACCAAAGATTGCGATTTCTACCCCAGTCCAAAAGGTTATCAAAAGCGCAGGGACAGACCAAGGCCACAATTTAGCAAGGAAACCCCGTACGCTTACTGAGAGATGTGTTTTCCACCATGTTAATGGTTTGTTGATCTTGGTTGCTGTAATTGTAGCAAAGATTGTGAAAAATATTGGTCCATAACCACCTCCAACCAAAAACAGGGTGACAGAGAGAAGAAAGAGAACCCTGGCACCGTATTTCCTTTCAATGAAAAAAGCGGACCAAATCGTAACTAAAAGACCAATACTCATAGCTAGGATCCCAGTCCAAAAGAAATTTGGTACAATTGTTATGGCTGTTTCAGTTGCATACTCCCATAACCTCTGTTCAGGACCAATGGCGTCTATCCACATACCACTGGGTGTAATATTCCCTTGAAGCATTTCAAAGAATCCATGTTCTATACCAGCCAGTCCAACAAGAACACCCAATGTTGAGGCGATCACTCTGGTCGCACTGATATCGCGCCAATTTAGTGTACGATTCCGTAAATTCATTTGGGCCAACAATCCTCTTTTATTTTCCAACATTTAAAATCCATTCCGTTAATTTAGAATCCATTGAAGTCTCTAAAACTTTTTTCCATTTTTAATCAATTCTTTAATCGGGTTTATCGAATAACAAAAAGTTTAAAACTTTCAACTAGTGTAAAGTTTAATTACTTATTATAGTTTTCAGTAATGAAAAAACTAATTCCAGTTTATTTGGTGCTCAAAATGACTTCCGTTGAAAATGAGAATATATTAGAGAGATATGGGTTAACAAACTATGAATTTACAGCGTATAAGACGTTACTCCATCGAGGAGCGTGTGATGCAAAGGAACTCTCGGACAAATCGAAAGTACCTATGGGTCGAATCTACGATGTGACAGATCTGTTAGAAAACAAGGGATTAATCGATATTCAGAAATATTCTCGACCCAAGCTTTATTCGCCCGTTGATCCCAGTATCGCAATGAAAAAATTATTGGAAAGGAAGAAAGAGGAACTTGAAACCCTTACAGAAAATGCCTTAGTCATTGAAGATGAGCTTAAAAGGTATCATCGAACAACTCCTCGTGAAAGCCTCTTTTGGAAAATTGGTATTGGGAAGGAAGCAATCGATAGATGGAATACTCGATTAAAAGAAGCTCAGAAAGAAATTCTCTATTATGGAGAGTTTTTCGAAACTCAACCACAAATTCATGCTCAAGAAATCCAAGAAGAAGCAGAAATATTTGCCGATTTACAGGAAAGAGGAGTGAAAATACAAATGCTATTAGGTACAAAAAATATGGTTGAAACAATGCAAGAAATGTTAGAATTGGTGTTCCCATTCCTAGATCGGCTTGATTTTGATGAAATGCCCGTTAAGTTTACAGAAACGATAACCAACCCCTTTGTGATAATGGACGGCGAAAAAGTTATCATAAA
The DNA here is from genome assembly GCA_020353515.1 of Candidatus Heimdallarchaeota archaeon. Classification (GTDB taxonomy): domain Archaea; phylum Asgardarchaeota; class Heimdallarchaeia; order Hodarchaeales; family Hodarchaeaceae; genus Hodarchaeum. The sequence goes on along the minus strand of CP070695.1, from coordinate 2,101,444 downwards.
GATAAAAAATCCAGCAAACCTAGCAGAATACTTTACATCTATTTACGTCTGGCAACATAAATTTGCTACCGAGTTATCATTGAAATTTCAAGAAATGTGGAACATAGCCGAAGAATTCTCATTAGAGAATCTATAGAGTGGGCTGTATTTATTTGATAACTTAAAGTATAGTATATGATAAAAATATGGGTGAATATTCTAGTAACTTCATCATTTCAAATTTTTTGTAATTTCCTTAATTTTATAAGATTCTTCATCTCGTTCGAGATATTTTAATAAGCTAACAACAGAATTAACCATCCAATCTGTTAGAAACTTATGTTTAGGATCATTTTCAACTAAATCAGCAAAATAATCCACAGGTTGAGTGATTTTAATACCCCGAACATTGTCAACAAATAGATAATCATTTTCAAAAACGACAGCAGCACCTGTATGGGTGAAAAAGACATTTTTTCGATTTGGATGAGGGTACAAATTTCCAGTTGTAAATCCTTTTAACTTAAGTGCATTGTTAACATATTTTACGGCAATGTACAGTGCCTCAGTATAATAGAGGCCAATTTGATAAATTCCTTCGAATCTACTGACCTCTTTATTGACTTCTATAGGTTTTGGAATCTTCCCCTTATAATCAAGATAGGCAATGCCTTCGGTTTTAGAGTAGTAATGCATACCAATTGGATCATCATCGTCGTTTAACAAAAAATTAACTCCATCAGGTTTACTAGCTGTAAAAACTTTTTCATTAAGAGGAATTAAATAGTCTGTTTGCTCACCATAGTCAAGATATAACCCTTTTTCATCAATATTCACTATAACGTTTACAAAAGCTCCAACATAATACCCAATATATTTTTTTAGGGTACCTGAATCGACTTCAACTTTAAGTGTTCCTTCAGGAGGGAATTTTGTGCCATCAACGTTAACACCTTTATTTTCAAGGATAGAAGATATAAAATTCATTAGGAGTTTCTTGATTTTCGTTAGATCAGTATATTCTTGGTTATAGAGTAGTGATAATCCGAAATTATGATCAGGTGACCAAAATAATTCACTGCAATAACCAAAACCCCCTCCAGGATGACTGTAAAACACTGTACCAAATTGGTTCTTAACATCGGTACCAAGAGAATACCCACCAGCTTTATCTGTTTCCAATAGTAAACTAAAATATTCCTCTTTCAATATTTCTTTACCATTGTACTTACCTCTATTTAGTAAAAACTGAATGAACGTTCCCATATCTTTTATTGATATAAATATACCACCACAACCATACGCGGTATCAAGTTCATCAGCAAGATAACTTCCAAGGTAGCCTCTGGAAACATTATTAGTTGAACTAAAATCAATGCCAAAAGCAAATTTTATCCCTAAAGGATCACCTAGAAGATCCTGTATAAGTTCGGGGTAAGTTTTTCCTAAAATCTGTTCCAAAATATATGTAGTAAGGTCCATTCCGATATTGGAATAAGAAAAACTAGTACCTACTGGAAACTTTAGCCAAGAATCGTTAATACCTAGAATATGTTCCCTCCAAGTTGGTTTCTTGTGATCAAATACTCCTCCATCTCTTGATTCTCTAGCAAGACCAGAAGTATGAGAAAGAAGGTGTCTAAAAGTAATTTTGTTTCTTTGATCAACACCATACCTGCTGTTTACTGAAAAATCAGAATAATATTTGATAACCGGATCATCTAACTGTACTAGCCCTTTTTGTACAGCTAGGAGGAAAACTACAGCGGTCACGGTCTTTGTTGTTGATTGTAGACAAAATAGACTATCAGCATTGACATCATGAACTTTTTCTATCTCTAGATGTCCAAGACATTCTAGTAGTAGGATTTCATTCTTTGATACTAACGTAAATGCTATTCCAGGGATATTTAGGTCTGAAATTACATTATTGAGTTCATGTCTGATTGATTCGATAATATCATCAAAATTATTCATTGATACCAGCTCAACATGCCAATTAATAAAGAAAATTGACTTTTTGTTTGTTAAATAGTTTCATTTAGTGGTAATTCCAGGCATAAGTCATATACCAGAAACATACCAAAAAAATGACAGATTTTGTTACTGCATCTAAATCAAAGTTTAATATTATTAGTCTGCTCAAAAGATCATTTGGTATTTTCAATTCAAATTCCTGAAGACTATGTAATAGAGCCGCTCGGAAGTGATACAAGAGCTATTACAGAACTTTAATCAGGTTTTAAGCGCCATATTTTATACGATTCAATAACAAAAGCTATACTTCCAAAGATTTAGAAAAATAAGTAAAAAAAATTTACTGGATTAGTGATGAATTCGTCCCCTTTTGTGATCGCTAACCACAGATAAACCAAAAGTCCTAAAATAAAGATTATCAGATAAATCATCAAGCATGGTATCATGCAATATCCTATTCGGATATAGAATCCCAAAATCCCTGATTTGACCTCTTCATTCACATAATACTTTTCAGTCTGCTTGTTCTTTGATACAACACCGTTAGCGACTAATTTGTTCTGATCTGATACGATGCTGTTCCTAGAGAGGCAAATCCGAGTTCTTTCTGAATTTCCTTTATACCTGCTATTCCCTGAGGATGTGTCAGCAAAAACCAATAGACCTGTAATGCTTTCCCTTCTAGAGTATTACTTGGTTCTTTTAATACATGTGATCGAAGGTATTTTCGGATTCTCTGAACGAATGATTTTTTTCCTGGTTGTTCAGAGGGGGGTGTTTCTTTAATAGCAACTATGAAAAATTCCAAATTCATTAATTCATTGATTTATGACAATACATTGGTAATTTTCATGGTATTTGGACTTTAACAGTCGCAGTAGTTAATTGTTTTATATAAAAAAGGCTCTTTGTGGTCAAAATGTTTGCTTTTGGGTATTTGTGGAATATTCCAAAATTTTTTTGTTTTATTGGCCAGAAGTGTGCCTAAAATAATATAACCTTATTGATTCAATAATATGATTGTTTGAAAATTCAAAAATTTATGTAACTAAAAAAAAACGAGAAAAGGGAGAAAGATGATAAAAATTGAAAAATGCTTAAGTTATTTCTTACTATTTTCACTCCTTTTATTTTCTGGACTTTTGTTTGAATCGTTCGCTAACATGGCTATTACCACTGGATTTATTCGAGCTAATGAGGTTGAAAGTGTTTCATTTATTTATAGTACTAAAACTGTCTCACAAAAAGCATCCTTCCAACAAATTTCTGATTGGTATGAAGACTGTGATGACATTTCTGCCTGGACAGATGCCCGTGGGACAGATTTTGAAGTCAATGCTTTTCGTGGTTATCAGCATAATTTAACTGATAGTTTAATTGCCTCTACAGGAGTTTTTACTCCTGAAAATGATTGGTGGAATCCCCCAGCTAGTAATACTACTCATCGTAGAGCTGCAGTCTACCGAGAATTACCGACTAATTGGACTGAAATACTAATTAATTCTACCATCAATTTTGATCCTACATCAATATCGAATCCATACACATTTCAGGGTGGTCTTTACCTCATTTTGACTAATTCTAATCATGAACAATTATTTGAACTAGAGATTAGCGATGGGGCTGCTTCATCTGGAAAACATGAGACTTATCATCATGCCATGTATTTTAATCCTAATGATCAACCCATTGAGCTTCTTCCCATAACACTAGCCGCTTCTCCCGTTATTACTAATGGTAAATTGTCTATTCATATTAAAGAAACCACAGTGGAGGTCTTTACTCCAATTTCCAAAGAATGGATCGACTTGGGAATTAGTCCCATTGTGGCTTTTCAAAGAGGTACTCCAAAATATGTAGTGTTGTATTATTTTCAAAATAGACAATTACTTCAACCTCCTCCGACAACAGTAAACTGGGATTTTATAGAGACTATTTCTTTTGAAAAAGAAATTATAACTGATTGGTTTGAGGACTGTAATGACATTTCTGATTGGACAGATGCCCTAGGAACGGATTTTGAAACCAATACAGCAAAATCTCCAATGACTAATAGTCTGATAGCTCTAGGGGGCACTTTTATTCCCGATGATGGTTGGTGGAATCCCCCAGCTAGTAATACTACTCATCGTAGAGCTGCAATCTACCGAGAATTACCAAGTAATTGGAACGAATTGTTAATCAACTCAACTATCAATTTTGATCCCACCTCTATTTCAAATCCTTATTCTTTTTCGGGTTTTCTTAATCTTATGATACTAGGGCCTAGTCTTGAATTTTTGTTTCGGGTACAAATTGAAGACGGCGCTTCATCAAATGGAGTCCATGAAACTTTTCATCGAGCGTACTATTCTAACTCCAGCGGTTATGGAATAGAAGTTTTACCATTGGAATATGCGCTCTCACCAGTTATTACACAAGGAAGATTAGCGATTCAGATAACAGAAACCACAGTTAAGGTCTTTACACCTATTTCCGATGAGTGGGTTGATTTGGGCGTTAGTCCTTCTATCGCGTTTCAGCGTGGGCCTCCAACCTACATTGTTTTATACTATTTTCGCTACAGACATCTCCTACAACCTGCACCAACCGCCCTGAATTGGGAGAGCATCGAAACAATAACTACAGATACCTCTGACAGAGTTCCTTCTCCACCTCGGAATCTTCAAGCTGTAGCTGGAGACAATCAAGTACATTTAAGTTGGGAAGCACCTAGTGACAATGGTAGTGCTGATATCATAGAGTATCGAGTTTATCGTTCAACTTCCCCCTCACACTATACATTTCTAACAATAACCAATTCACCAGAATTCATTGATACAACTGTAAGCAATGGGCTTACCTACTACTACTTAGTGACAGCTGTTAACCTTGCGGGTGAAAGCGACCTATCTGCTACAGTAACAGTGACTCCTATTTCTCTATCTTCCGATCATTCGACAACTAATTCAATATTCAGTTCTAGTTCTGCCTCTGAACCAGTAATTACACCTGGTTATTCATTTTTTTGGATTATTCTTCCAATAATCATTGTTTTAACAGTCAGAAGAAGAAAAACTCAAATTAAATCTAAAATATTCAAATCTATATGAACTAGAGGAAAAAATAATTGAATTTTTTAAAGAATAATACCTTATTAACCTCATACTCTTCCTAGAATTGAAATCTTATTAATAATGATAAAGTGGTAGAGTTTTTAAAAATACTCTCGATGACAATAGATGATTACCTGTGAGTGGAAAGAGGATATTTTTAATTGTTAATCTTGTTTTAATTTTTCTCTTAACAGGTTCTAATCTTTTCTATTATTCGGTACAAGCTCAAACTAATCACTCCAACCTTAATTTTTCCCCATTGTATGATTTGGACTCTTTGAAATCCAAGCGTTTGACTAAATCTGAGGAAAATCTGATTCAAGTTACTAAAAACAATGGTGATGATCACAATCCTTCTCTCTTCAAAGACCGTCTTGGACGTTTTTGGGTAATCTGGGGAAATAGCTCAGGAATTAATGGTGCCATTTGGGCAACCTATACCTCCGAAATCTATGGTAACTGGGTAACCCCCTTTAAATTAGCTGATGATTTAGCTGATGATTGGAATCCTGAGGGATTGATGGATAATTATGGCACTTTATGGCTTTTTTGGCAATCTAATCGAGATACCGATTATGACATTTGGTATAAGAATTCTTTTGACAATGGCCGAACATGGAGTCAAGCCTATCAACTCACTAATCAATCTACTAACGATCTTAGGCCAAGAGTAATTGTGGATTCTTCAAACAACATTTGGGTATTTTATGAGACATTAATCGGTGAAAGTAAGGATATAGCTTATCGAAAAACTATTACTAATGGTACAATTTGGGATCAACAGCAAGTTATTCCAATTTCTGATGCAGTAACTCACGAAGAGATCCACGATAGTCATATAAGTGATTCTGGTGCAATCTATCTTTTTGTACAAGAATTACGAAATCGATGGGCTACTTTTATATGGATTTCTCTTGATGATGGTCAAAGTTGGAGTAAAAACCAAGTAACATCTTATGACAATAGTGGCTGGGGAGCTGTTTTCATTGATACTGAAGATTTATACGTGATGTATGAACGAGAACTGGATTTATATATTGTCCATTCTTCTAATTTTGGGCATGATTGGTCTTCTGCACAACCTTTTACATCAGAAGAGTACAAAAATCGTCATCCTCGTTGCTACAGTGTTTCGGATGAAATAGCATATATTGTTTGGTCTTCGAATCGAACTGGTGATTGGGAAGTTTATTTAAAAGTTATTACTTACAATCAGATTGCTGGGCAAGGTGATTTTCCAGGTAATCTATTACCACTTGTACTCTTGTTATCTTTTACATTCTTGAGTCTTATACTATTATTTGTATCAGTTATCATATTCAAACAAATTTTTAGTGACATAAAAGGGAAAATGAGAATTCACTCTGATACTACTGCAATTTTCAAGTTATTATCCTTTTTTTTCTTTCTGTTTGGTAAGGTTCTAGTAGACCCTACAATTCGACGTCTATCAATTTCGCAAGTTCAAGAAAATCATACTCGATTATTAATTCTAAGGTTATTAGAGGATTATGATTTCTTACATTTCCGAGAACTCCTACGTAAAACAAAAACTGGGACAGCTCACCTCAAATGGCATATCAAAGTTCTTGAAGATTTTGGATTTATTAACGAGATAAGATTTGGTCAATATTTGATCTATCATCTGATCGATAAACCTCCGAATTCTTCATACATCAAAACATATTTCAGTTTAACCTCAGAAACAGCAATAAAAATTGCATCATCATTTTTAGAGTTTAAAGTATGGTCTATTAATGATTTAGCTAGCGTACATAAGATACCAAAAAGGAATGTTGCCTATCACTGTGAAAATCTGCATCTTTCAGGAATTCTTGCGAAAAGTGATAAAAATCGTCTTTCTTTGAATTTTGAATATAAAAACTGGGTAGAAAAAGTGGTTTTAAGTAAAAAAACATTAAATTGACGAGATTCAGAAATTCTTGTTTTTAAAAATACAGGACTAATTTCAATCCTGCCACAAACCGTACCTAGTGAGGTAAAATAGTGAGATCTCAACTGTATTTAGAAAAAAACAAAAACGGGGAAAATAACCTTTTGCGAATGTTAATTTGCTAGGTTGGAAAAGAAAACATAAGACGGATTTTTAATTTTAAAGTATCAAGCAATGGGGGTAGTAGAAGGGAGATAGAAAATTCCAAATTCATTAATCCATTAATTTATGACAATACAAGGGTGATTTTCATGGTATTTGGACTTTAACCGTTGG
>CP070695.1:1999813-2094063 GCA_020353515.1 Candidatus Heimdallarchaeota archaeon | reverse complement strand
TTATACGCAATACTGACGGAACTCAATGGTCGCGTTTTGTTAACTCATCTACATTGAAGATAATTAATTCACCACCTCTGATATTGAATCTGATTTATTATTTCGATGAAAGTTTGGCCAATGTAACACCAAATACTAGAATGAACGAATTCTACGTTGTTGATGAGCATATAAACATCACTTATACTTTCTCTGATAATGATATGGATCCTGACCATACTCTAATCCAATGGTTTAAACAACTGCTAAATGGTTCTTGGGTCGAAATGAGAGACTTTGAAAATCAAACCTTTATACAGAAATATAATACTAGAGTTGGAGAAGTATGGTATGCGAGATTCATACCTTTTGATGGGATAGTAACTGGTTTACCAAAGAATTTGAGCATGATTAGCATTATAAGTCGTCCATTAATTGAAAGTTATAAATTTCAACCAGATATATCAATGGATGTCCGTTATAATCTCACTGCAGAAATTACAGATATTAGCTTCCATGATTCCATTATGGTTAAGTTTGAGATTACTTTCCCAAATAGTAGTTTTATTCTATTGAATGGTACTCACCTCAATTCAAATCATTGGAATTTAACAATAGATTTATTAGATTGGATGAACGAAAGTATATCTGTAAGAATTTATACCTTTTCGCAATTTAACACTGGAGGAAAAACTTTTCGAATTTTCAATTACTTCAAGTTCAATTTTACAGCAGAAGACAAAGCTCCTCCAAGAGTACTTGAGATACTTTTGGAGAAGGATAATGAACAAAATCCAGAAAATTTGATAATTTATGCAAAACTTGAGGAATATTCTGGAATAGTAGGAGCTATTCTCCATTATTCAATCACTAATTCTTCTACAATTTCTAGGATGGGAGCAGGTTCTGAAATTAGTGAGAATTTCCAAATCCCAATGATTTACCTTAACAACTCAGGTGTGATTTGGTGGTACTGGGTCACTATTGCATATGATTTCGATCCAGATGTTCACTTCTCATGTTATGTAAATGCAACGGATGGATTAGGTAATTCAAGAATGAAAAATTCTTCGATTGATACACATGATCATGAAGAACGTCTTGTTAAACTACTTCAGCCAGAGCTTAATCTACCACAAATATTCTTAATTGTACTTGTCACAATAATTATTCTTATCGGTATACTTCTACCTGTACGTTCCATTCAAAGAAAAAGAAGTGTAAAATTCAAAAGATTGAGAGAGTTTGAAGATAGATTATTGATAATTTCTAATGTATATACAATTCTAGTAAGCACAGAAGTTGGCGTTCCTATTTATAATATAACCAATGTCTTGTACCAGAAAGGTGAAACATTAAATGATACATTGAGTGGCCTGTCAGTAAGTATTGATACGTTTCTCCAGTCATTTCAAGCAGATTTTATGGAGCAAGTACAACAAGATGAAGAGGTTTCGGAAACAGAGAATGGAATAATTCGTATGAGTGTAATTGAACAACACCAAGTCCAAGTTTTAATTGCAGCAACACCAACATTCAGAATATTTGTGTTTCTTAGAGAAAAACCATCTAGATTCACAAAAAAGATATTTTCTCGTGCGATTCAGGATCTCGAAAAAAATATCTCGATCCAAGATCTTGGAATTGTTGATAAGAGATTTTATGGCCCCCAGGTTGAATCAATTCTCAATAAATATTTTCCTCTCCCTTTACTGAAACCATTCGTTATAGATACTTTTAAATTGAAAATGTTTGATGAAGGATTAAAGAGAGGACGGATTGATATTCCTATCTCTCGAGCTGGACTTAATTCGCTTAAATGTCTAGTTGTTGCTCACAGGTTCCCCGAACGTGCAGCACACCATCCTGAAAAGCTATTTAACGAAGCTGCAGACAAAGGATTATTATCAGAATCAAGAATGCTTTTATATAATGATGCCTGGAGTATCTTAGCTAAACTTCTTAAAATTCCTCCAGAGCAAATTTACGAAGCTCTTTGGATTGGTTGTTCTCCTGATGTGAAAATTATCATCCCTCAATTTAATCTCTAAAAATGATATTAAACTGGTGGAATAAATATCCTGACTTTTGTACCCTCATTCTTTGCTGCTTCGATAATAATCTCCCCGCCATGTTGATCAATAATACTTTTAGTTATCGTCAATCCTAAACCAAGACCTCCTGCGCTATAACTTGTAACTCTAGAGGTAAAAGGGCTATAGACTTTAGCAATTATTTCAGCAGGTAGGCCTTCTCCATAATCTTGTACCGTTATGTGTAATCCTTTTATCTGCCACTTTATTAATAATACAACTGGCATATCTCCAGGGTTATGTTTACAGGCATTTTCTAACCTAGATTACAATATCATTAAAGAAATATAATTTTATACCAAGAGATGTAATTATTTGTTGTGCTTAAAATATAGGTAAAATATATTGGGTGTTTGTTAAGTAGTGGCATTAATAACAAAAATCTGTTTATGTGGAGACGGGAAGGTGGGGAAAACTTCCTTACGAAGTAGGTATTTAGGAAGGGGTTTCCAGAGTGAATACTTACCAACCCTTGGTTCAGATTTTGTAACAAAAAAAACTGCAATAAAAGTGGGTTCTGAATCTAAAGAGATTCGATTCCAGATCTGGGATCTTGCGAGCCAACCAACTTTCAGTGAAGTAAGGACGCTTTATTTCAAACATGCAGTAGGTTCCCTCCTCATATTTGATATCACTAGTCCACAGACCTTATACAATTTACAACGCTGGTTAGATGAACTCAATCAACATTCTGGTTCAACAGGTATGGTAATCATCGTTCTTGGCAATAAATTAGATTTACGAGACGTCGGTACTCATAACATTAATGAAAAAGAAGCGCAAGAATTCATAAACGATAAATTAACAAACAAATTTAAGAATATTGACAACAAGATTCAATTTCTTGAAACTTCCGCAAAAACAGGTGTAAATGTTGATAAAGCTTTCACGGAATTAGGATTAAGAAGTTACAGCAAATATTATTCTTAATGAAAGGAGTTTGACAAAATAGTGGCATTACTGGTTAAAATATCCTTATGTGGAGATGGAGGAGTAGGAAAAACATCATTAAGAAATAGATATTTAGGACGAGGATTCGACACAGATTATGTACCAACAATTGGGACTGATTTTGTCTCAAAACAAGTCATATTAAACCATGGTGCTAGATCCAAGAAGATTAGATTTCAGATCTGGGATCTTGCAGGTCAACCAACCTTCCGTTCTGTTAGAACACTCTACTATAAACACACTGTTGGAGCTCTCTTAGTTTACGATATTACTCGACCCGATACCTTATTTAGCCTAGATAAGTGGCTGAATGAACTCAGTAAGCATTCAGGATCATCAGATATTTTGGTTATTGTGCTTGGTAATAAATCCGATTTACAAAACGAAACTAAGGATAAAATCAACAGTGAAGAAGCGAGAAAATATATTTCGGGAGAGTTAATCACAAGTTTAGATAATATTAATGATGATATCAACTATTTTGAAACTTCAGCTAAAACTGGTGTAAATGTAAACGCGGCATTCCATAAATTAGGATTGACCTTATATAACAAGTATAAAACTTGAAATCTCTCTCTCTTTGTATGTCTCAACCGATTAATTCTAATAGGGCTTCAATTCTTGTCCAAGCTTGTTCTTCGCTAAAATTTCTATTATCACACATATCTCCCTCTACAATGATACCTGGTTTACCAGTCTTTTCAGTCACTTCTCGTCGAGTAATCGGTTGTCCTAAACTATATCGCTTGCAACTTCTCATAGAATGGTATAGGATCCCATCACATTCGTAGTCAGTGGCAAGGTTGCTAATCAGGTCTATTTTATGCTGTAGAGTCTTATTCAGGTAAATATTTGAGTACATTATAGCAGCATCCCGTATTAAATCCCCAGATTCAATTATTCTTCCCTGTTGGGACCAAGCTTGTGTGTAAGTATCAACTGGGAAAACTACTCCTTTTGCAGCAAATGAATTAAAGAATTCATAGAGATTAAACCATATTGGTATATTATCAAACAATAACCGATATTTTTCGGGGACTGTGATTGCTCCAAGACCCGCGTCAACTCGCTGTTTAACTTCTGATAAAACCTCCTCATATACTGAGACAGTTTCAGTAGTTCCCCGCTGTGCTACTACGGGAGCCATTAATAAGAATCGATCTGCACAGTTCAATGGACTTGGCTTATTTTTGCAAAGTTCTAGAATTTGGGTCCATAAATCTATAGCCTGAAGAGAATTTTGCATAGTTTCAATCATCTCATCCTCGTCTACTTTCCTCTCCATTTGGATTTCTAGAAACTCAACATACTTTTGCAATTGGACTGTTACATAATCCAAATAATATTTTGGTAGACGATTCCCAGTCAAAGGGGGGGTATCGAATAAGAATAATGGAATCTTGAAGAAGCGTGATAAATCCTGATACCATTTCAAAACAGTCCCACAGATATTGTTGCCTGCAATCAACATGTCTGGCCGTGCTAATCCTCCAGTACCATCAATTTCATGCATGGGAGTGGGAGGATCAGGAGCAAATATACTACCAAACGAAGTTCGCGCGTAAGCACAAAGATCTGTATTATATCCATGGTTCTCTGCCACTTGACATAATCTGGTAGAGTCTTTGGCTGCGCCTGCTATGGCTCCATATTGTTCAGGATAGAGAGGAATGATATCCATGGCAATTAGAAATTCTACAGGTGCGCCTGATGTTACCCAAGCAATCTTTTTCCCTTCATCATATATGTAGGGATTTTTACTCTGAAAATAATACATGGCCTGGGAATTCTTAATACTTTGAGTACTCTCAAGTCGCCGATATACCCGTTCAGAGTCTTTGCTAGACATTATGATCTTCACCTCTCAGGATAACATCTCGATATATGCAGAAAGTCGTGTTTGTATCTGTTGAATGTTTGATAAATCAGGGGATGTTTCTAAAGTAAGATAAGGAATGTCGAGATCCTTAAGATTATTCTGGATAGAGACAAATTCGAAAGAATCGGGATCACAAAATTTCATTCCTAATAGGATCACACCCTCAATGTTATGATGACGAATGGCTTCTTCAAGGCCTTTCCAACGTTTTTCCATATCAAACGCAGTAGGATCGGGAATTCGTTCCAGATAGGCTTGAGCATAACCTTGTAAGAATCCACTTTGGGGTATAGAGAACTTAAAATTTCTCGCCCCGAAAGACAAATCATCAGTTACAATTTGGTCAAACTCAGGAATTTCCTCAAATAAGCGGAAGCTATCAAACATCCCTCCAGATAAAAGAAGACGGGGGGAATCAGGTATGGTGAGTTGAGAAGATGATTCAACCTGCTCGATTTTTATACTTAAATATGGATTAATTGTCTCAATTGGAAGGATATCCCCAAGGAGTGCCAATTTAAAGAAATCACTGTATCTAAATCTTCGTTCTGAAACAAGACTCAGTAGCTTCTGAAGATTAATCCTTTTCCTGTTATATAATTTTATACTATCAGTAATTGTAAAACCATGAGGATTGTCAGGGAATTTTTCTGATATTTTTTGCACCAAAGTCTCAAATTCATTTTGCAGATATTCTACTGCAGCTTTAGTATCTGTCAATACTGGAAAGGTTAGATTATATGCCCATTGTTCAGAAAAGACCTTTCTCCAGATGTCGGAAACATTTTGAAGAGAATCACAAGTGCCTGCAGAAAAGATGACTCCATCTAAGGCCTGATAACCTTTAGCAATCCCAATATCCATAATATGACGTAACCAAGAGCATCCAAAGGATTGAATATATCGTTCAGAAGCCCCTTGAGTAGATGACCCTATTGATAACATACGAATTGGGTAAGTATTCAATGCATGCAGTATTTCAACTGGAATACGGTTGGTAAAGTACCCTAATAGGGGTTTTCCCTGTTGTTGGATGACCTTTAATGATTCAGTATAATTCTCAAGAAAATAATCTGGAGAATGATCAAGAAGGAGGTTCTTTTCATTTTGCGCTACTTTACCAGCTTTAACTGTTTGATCAAGGCCCTTAATTTTATTTATTTCCGTTATTCTAGATCACCTATCTATTTTACTGATAAACCACCATCTAAAACGAGATATTGACCTGTTATATTTGATGAAGCATCAGAAGCTAAGAAACATGTAGCGGATTTTATATCATTTGGATGATTAAAGTGTTTCAATGGAACCGATTCAAGGAGGGTCTCTCTCATAGGACTATCCTCACTAGTGAATACTTTAGCCATTGTATCTCCTTCGATAAATGAGGGTGCGATTGCATTCACACGAATATTCCATTTACTCCATTCGATCGCCAGATGTCGTGTTAACCCCAAAACACCAGCCTTGGAAGCAGTATATCCAATCTGGCTGCCAACCGCTATTCCTTGAAAAGCTAAGATACTACTGATATTGATAATCGTTCCTCCACTCTTTGGAATCATGAGTTCATTTGCAACTTCTCGAGTAATGAGAAATAATCCTGTAAGATTGATATCTAAAACTCGATGCCAAGTTGCTAATGTCTGATCTACTGTTGGAGCATTCCAAGTGACTCCAGCATTATTAATCAAAATATCAACTCCTCCCACCTCCTTTTTTATGTTCTGTATCATGGATTTAACCTGTGATTCATCTGATATATCACACTGGTAAGCATGAATATTTGTTGATGGAAATGATTCAGATAAGCGATTTCGTTCATCATCTAATGAACCATGTCTTCCTCGACCACAAAATATCAATGTAGTAACCCCAGCTTCCAGAAGACCTTCATTTATTACTGTTCCCACCCCTTTGGCGCCCCCAGTCACAAGTGCCACTCTTCCTGTTAATTTGAATAAATCTAAAACATTTTTAGAATTCATTTTGCCAAGTATCCTCCATCAACAGGGATTACAGTACCAGTAATGTACGAACTTGCTCTACTAGATAAAAAAACTATGGGTCCTTTTAGCTCCCAGGATTCTCCGAAACGTCCAAAGGGACAATCTGCTAGTAAAACTTCGCGATAAGGACTGTCCTCTCCCGTGAAATGACGAGTCATATATGAAGGAAACCAACTAGGGGCAATTGCATTGACTCGAATTCCAAGAGAGGCCCATTCAATTGCTAGTTGTTTTGTTATACCAATAACACCAGCTTTTGAGGCTGAATACGCTGCGATTCCAATCTCACCACCTGTTAGTCCAGAAACACTAGCAATATTGATAATTGATCCACTCCCTTTAGGAATCATGAATTTTTTAGCTACCTCTCGTGTAACAACAAATAAACCAGTTAAGTTCGTTTCAATAACCATATTCCAGCGATCTAATGGCATTGTTTCCGAGTCATGTCCCCAGCTGACTCCTGCATTGTTAACAAGGGTATCGATGGGAAAATTCTGATCATCCAAAGTTTTCACAAGTTCTAGAATATCGTCTTCAACACTCACATCACATTTAATCGCTATTATTTCAGACCCAATTTTTTCAAGGCTCGAAGAAGCTTCTTCTAATGAACCATGCCTTCCTCGACCACAAATAGCAACAGCAGCTCCTGCTTCAGCTAATCCCTCGGCCATAGTATATCCTATTCCAGATGCCCCACCAGTCACCAATGCTTTTTTTCCTGATAAATCAAATAATTGCTTGACATGAGTCAATCTTAACACCAAAATAACAAATTACCTTTGAAATCATTTATCCTATTACAAAAAATCTAGTAAAAAAGGTGTTTCTAATTGATTAATATATTACTTCTGGAAACTTAAGAGTAACTTTCCCCAAATTCGTATAATACGCTCATCTTGACTAAGATCTGCAAGAGTATCATCATCTCCAACAAATGTATCTAAGAGGGTGGCTGCACTAAGAGAATTTAACCGAGACTCATGATATTGGAGAAGTTCTTCAATTAACAGTCGTTTAATACCAGGACTCATGTCTACCAAGATAGCATATGGAGTAGCGAAAAGCCTTTTATGAAAATCTTTCTTTAATAACAGATCTGAAGTCAATCCAGAGTCGATTGCCATAAAATAATCTTTTCCGAATACGAAGCGTAATTTATAAATTTCTGTGGTTCCAAAAGAGATGTAGCGGGGTTTAGATTCAAATAATGAATGAATAAAACCAACTATTGCTGCAAAGAATCCCGCCCATATCCCTTGATTTGTGATATTATATGCAAATGGAATATCAAAGCCATCAAGATTAGCGATTATAGAAAAACCCTCATGAGTTGGTAATATTTCTGTTGTTCTTTCAGCGGCTTGTCGGAGGTAGTAATGGAGCAAAAGTAATTCTTGAAATGATAGGATTGAAAAATTGGATCCTGCAACCCCTACAATATTATTAATACTTTCATCTACTAAATATTCTTCATTAATATCAGCAATGATGCTCCTGAAATGCTCTTCTATTTCGGATTGTTTTTCATCGTCTACATCTGCTACCATATTTGAGTAAAGAATACTGGCTTGACCTACTAAAACAGCTTTCATAATAATTTGAATATCTTCTGGAATGCCTCCTTCCGCTGAAATTAATAATAACGTAACTGAAGGATCCGAAATTATCAAGAAGAACTTCTCTTCTAATGAAACGATGAAAATTTCGGACGCTTTTAATCCAGCATGCCCCCTAAGATCAAAGATGATACTGGCAATACCTTCTGTGCCGAAAAGCTCCTTACCTAATTTTCCCAAGCCCATCAAAAAATTGGAAACAACCTCGAGGAATTCATTTGATGGGTTTCCAAAATGCCACTTGACTTCAGTACCTTCTACAAAAAGAGCCCAATGTTCTGCAACCGATGCACGCCTGCTTAAAGCCATTATTTCGCCCCTTCGAAAAATTATTTCTGATTAAAATAGTACTTTGATCTAAAGATACATATAATAAAAATGCTACTAATTTCCTTATTGTAACCTTTGATATTTTCTTTGTAAAATTCACTTATTGTGTCAATCAGTGAGAAAAATGTGATTAATATAGGATTTTTTCTCGGTTAGCTGTTACTAATCAAAGAGAAGAAAGAAAAGTGAGTAAAAATTTTTAAGAATATTCACTATTTTCTAAATACCATCAAAAAGAGGCTTTTCAACTGTATGTCATAAAAATCTTAAATCGTTATTCAATAGTTTACTTTTTACTGTCATTAATCACTGTTTTTATTATTACAGCTTGGTTAGTACAACCTTTTAATCCAGAAGATTATAGGAATCTCTTAGCTATTAGCGGGTTTGTAATTTTCGTTATTTCTGGACTCATTTTGGTAGCTTTCGTATTAAAGTTTAACATTCAAGCACAAGCAAAAAGGGCTTGGTTATTAATTGCAGCAGCAATATTCACATGGGCAATTGGTATTTTATACAATTATATCCTTCAAACTGAAGCTGAAGAATCAATTATTGGGGGATTACTCCGAATTATAGGTTATGCAATCTTCTTCTTAGGACTAGTGATGCAATGGAGGACAATGGAAGTTCAAGTTAAAAGGGTAGAAGTACTCCTATTGCTATTATTATTTGGAGTATGTTTGGCTATTATTCTAATTTTGATATTGAATATCCCGATAGCTATAGATGTGGAATCATTGACAGAGGCTTTATTAATAGCAGCTTATCCAATATTGGATCTGATTCTCACCTTTATATCTGGAGTTATTCTATGGAAAGTTAAACGAAAAAAAATAGTTTTTCCATGGGTAGTGTTGACTTTATTACTCGTAAACAATATGGTTCTGAATTGGCAACATTTAACTGAAATTTAAAGCTATTTAACGCTATTCACAAGGGTTTCATGATCCATATTCTATAAGCCTCATAACAAAAAAATATGATCCCACAAATCACAAATAACAAAAATAAGAAATCTTCAGTATGAATAACAATAGTCCCTCTATTAAAGATTATTAACAGATATAAGAAGCACCCTATTGTAAAGAAAGATATGTAGAATAACATTCTCGGGATCATACGGGTTCCTATTTTAACATATAGCCCAAAAATACCAGTTTTTACTGTCTCCTCAATATTATACTTATCTGTTGACGATTTTGAGACCAAACCAGCTTCAACAAGTTTGTTCATGTGATAAGAAACTGTGGATGGAGAAGAAATTTTGAGATGACGTTTAATCTCACGGATACCACTCTCACCATGAGTAAGTAAGAACCAATAGATTTTCATTGTTTTTCCTTGTAATAATTCATCTGAAAGCTCTTCCATTACTTTAACTCCCATATCTTTGGTCATTTGATTTCATTACATATGTGAACTGGCTTTTTCTTTCCAATATGTTTTGAAGGGATATGATATCTTCCATCCTTTAAAGATTAAGAAACGTGCTACTTGATAGAAATACTTGACAATATAATAAATATAAAAAATAAGAGAAAAAAAGGGAGGAAAAGAGCGAAATAAGAAATTTAATCTTCTCTGATAGCAATCAATTGCAGACTATTTTCACTTGGATGTATTATCAGTAGACTAGAAACCCATTCAGGTAATGGTGGAGGATTAGAACTAAGAATTTCATGCCATTCTTCGTCATTCAACCGATCAGTCATCGGATACTTGAATTCATAATATGAAAATGTACCTCCACGAGTTAGACGTAGTTTCCCAGTATGATCCTGAATAACGACATAAATAACGTACGGATTGCCAGTGCCTACCTCTAATACTTGTCCTGAATTTGGATCAGTGTGTACGTCTGCTATAATAGCCATACGGTCATCTGCTTCGCTTACGTAAGGATCAGCTTCAGGATCATTGAAACTGGCGATAGTCGCAATTTCCTCCCCAAAATTATTAATGAATGTTTTATCACTCTCGTTCAGGGGTCTATTTTCAAGTTCTTTGATACTGATTTCTACTAAACGATCAAATTGTTCTGCGATTATTTCAAGCTTAAAACTAAACCCTTCAATAACCAAGCCCCTATCTTCTAATCCATTATTCATAAGTCGAACTAAAGCTCCTAGTCGGGCATACACTTCAGGATATGGTTCAACATACCCTAGTGGTGGTTCTATTGCTCCTCTCTCTAACGTATAAGATTGTTTAGCGTATAAAATCGTGTCATGTCGCAATTCAGCCCACGAACCCATTACAGTCATTAAAGCTTTGTCCAACCAGGCATTACTGAGCATAAATCCAGGATAACCTTCTGTTACGGGGTGTAACAGTGGAAATAAAGAATACAACCATAACCAATACAAGTTTTGTGTCCAATCATAATCAGTTAAATTGGAAAATTCACTTCTGAGCTTTAGAATTTGGGAATTATAATCAAAGTAACTTTCATTTTCTGATTGAAGGTGAAATTCTGCTCGTGGACTGCCAAAAACTGAGAATACATCTAAACCATTAGGGAACAAGCGGCCACCAACTTTATCATGAACTAGCTGTTGAAAAATATAGGAGTCTGGTATAAATCTTTGACCCATAAACCTGAATCCCTGAGTTACATTCTCATATTCAAAAGCGTCCAATACAAACATGGAATTTATCTTTGGTTTACGAAAGGTTTTAGCTTCATTGATTATTTCCATAATTAACTCATCATTTGCTAACCGATCGCCTTTAGGGGAATAAAACTTCTCCCAAATTATATAATATTCAGTAGGGGTTAAATCATCGCTAGCTCCAACATAAAAAGCAGTTGGTTGATACACACGATCCCAGTAATCCCAAACAGTCTCAGAGCCTATAGTAGCATTAAAGGAGGATAGAAGCAACATAGCCATTCGTGTATGATTGATACCCATTTCTATGTCACCAGTTGGACTTTGAAGTAAAAATCCCATCCGACCAGCATACATCATAGCTTTGAAATAATTTGAGAGGAGAACATTACGTGTATAATGCCCTCGTACTTTATACTGAGTATAATCTTCATCATAACCAAAAATAGTTGATTCACTTCTAACTCCAGCATCAATTTTTGCCAGTTCTGAGGTTACTAGCCCCTCAACATATTGAGGAACTGCTGTAGTATTATCGATTAAGTACAACATGACAGTGAGATAAGCGATATTCTTAATTATTGCTTCCTGAACGCTATTTTCAGTTACTGTACCATGTAGAGAAATTTGTTCAGCTCTTAAAGTGCCTAACATTGTCTTAAAATCATCACTAAAGTGAGTCCCTTCCAATATTCGTAAACTGATATCATATAACACATGATATGCATGTAAACAAAGATCTGTGGTTATAAACTTAGGATATTCCTCACGCGGATAGATTTCATAAATGTCTTCATACCCCTCATCAACTAAGGCAAACCCATATCTTTCTAGGTCTTTATTTATTCTAGATTGAATAGTCAATCCTTGCATATCGACATTAGCTAAATTTGATTGGATTTGTATAGGTATAACTTGAGGATCATAAGATAAATCAATCGGGGTATAAAGGCCAAACTCGGTTTGAAGACTATTTCTGATTTTATAAGCTGAAGCAGTTCCATTTAGTAAGGAACCATCTGTATCGGGAAATGAGGGAGTATCTATCGGAAAATCTAGTGGATTAAAGAAACCAAGAGCTAAAATGAAAATCAGAATTGCACCAATTCCTCCACCAACAGAGGAAAGAAGGCCGTATTTTCTTAATTTCCCATTTATTTTCATTAAATCATCACCATGTCTCTTTTTAAATGTGGTTATTTACATAAAATACCTGTTTAAATACCTATACAGTCGAACAGTCTACCGTAAAATTAGTACATCGCGTTTTAAAGTACGAACGGACTGTTCGTCTTTTTGAACATAGATTTCTGATTTGAAAGTATGGAATCTTATGTTATGTTATTAAAAGAATACCCCAGTGATATATTCTATTCTCTCAACTTCTTCTATTTTTTGATTAATAAGCTCCCCTTTAGTTCTAATGTCCCATTTTCTACTAATTCATCAATACTTTTTTCCAACGCTTCTTTATCAGGAGGTTTTCTCCCTTGAGACAATTCAGTTATTGTGGCGTTCATAACAACAGCGGTACGATCCTCATATGTTCCTTGAAATGCCGCGAGGATTTTCCTTTGGTTTTCTGTAAAATTTCCTTTAATAGAACTCGCTGATACAACTGGAAAATTTTCCTCTTCCTCCTCCACTTCTTCAAGCTGTGTGATTGTTGGTTTCGTTGTTTTCAAGATTAATAGTGGCCCTTTTTTCTCAAAAGTTCCGTCTTTGATCATCTCTTGGATACAGTTATCAATTTCGTCCTTAGAAGGAGGTTTATTCCCTTTTTGAGCTTCAATCATTATGAATTGGATCACAAATGCTTGTTCGTTTTCCATCTTACCAGGAAACTCCTCTATAAGCTTTTCCTTCAAGTTTTTTGACATATTACTCTTCTCCAGTTGGAATTTTGGGATCATTATTTTATAATTCATTCTATATTAGTCAAATATATTCGACAGTTTCTACATTACTTGATCATATTACACGGTTTTCTGTTGCGAGGATGAAATCTCTTATCGTGTGAGCCAAAGCCGTGAAAGCTTCCTCAACATTATAACTTGTACGCGCAGATGTATTAAGATATGGTATTGTAAATGGAACATTGAGGAATGAAAACTCATTTTCAGATTTTTCGATGAATTCCTGCAAAGCTACCTGATCTATTCTATTCTTTAAGTCGCTCTTATTCCCCAACACAATAAATGGGATCTTCCGACCAACGTGTGTATACATTTCATTCTTCCATTCTTCTAAATTAGAAAATGACTCTGGTCGAGATTGATCAAAGACTAAAATTGCTCCATGTGAACCCCTATAATAAATCGATCTGACTACATTAAAACGTTGTTGTCCTGCTAAATCCCAGATTTGAAATTTGAATTGTTGGTTCTCAATTTCGGTCTCATAAGTGGCAAAATCAGCGCCAATAGTTAACAAGTAAGTACTTTCAAAATCCTCTCCTAAAAGTCGTTCACGTAAGGAAGTTTTTCCTACTCCTCCGTCTCCAATTATGCATATCTTGAAATATGACTCCCTATACCCTATTGGATACGTCACTTAACTCCTTCCATATCAGATCTAAAAAAAACACTGGTGTGAGGACATTATTAGTCTTGAAATCATTTGAAAGCCCAAAAAAATCTTACTAATCCAACTATATATGAGATGTGGTTTGAGAATTCAAGCACGATGTTTTCCTCAATTCTATCTCAGAAGATTAATTGATTATTCATTGAGGAATTTTAAACCTTTCATTATGGTTTTTTAAGTTAAATGGAAATATGAACTACATTAGAGATCAAAATGTTCTATTACCTTGATCACATGTAGTAAAGCCCTTTTAGCTCTGGTGTTCTCGAATAAGCTCAATCAAAGTGTCTTTTCTTGGTAATTCTCTCCCAATAAACAAGTCTCCATTCGCATTATCGAAATATTCGTTACTATCCATTATTACTAGTGAGGGATTAGTCTGTGGATCTTTTATTACAAAGATTTTTCGTTGAGGAGTCCTAGTTAATCCTTTGAGATAACCCTCTAGTGTAATTATATTCCAGATCTTATTCATAACTGACTTTTGCATAAGTACCCGGTAGCTAAATCATGTATTTAATGCTTAATAGGACATAATTCTAAGTAAAAATCCTTGTAGATTCGTCAAAAGAACCTTTTATCTACTGAAATCACTTCTTTCGTTAAATTATATTAGGAGATGCGAAAAAGAAAAGACTTTGTGACTTAATTAAGTTATATTACCCTCTGATGAACTTGCTAGATAAATCGAAGAAATTATCAAAAAACTCCCTAGTAATCCAAAAAACGATAAAACCTCAGCTAAAACTATGTGTGCAATAATTAATCCTACAATGATGTTTAAAAGGAGAATAACATTCATTTCTGTTGCTTCAATCACTTTACCCGCGTAGATATACAAAATGAATGGTAAAAGTGTACAAAATACCGCTAAATATATTACTGCTATCCAGGCCTCTAATTTTAGTGATTCAACACTGGGTGATTGATTTAATATCAGCATTAAGATACTAACCATTAGTAAAGAAAAGAAGTTGGACGAAGCGAATACTGCTGGCGAATTAGCCATTTCTTCAATGCCTTCTTCTATAGCTTTCTTACTAATCTCACTAGACGCTACTCCATAACCCCCCCATACAAGTCCTGACATAAGTACTAAGAATGTGCTGATAATGAAAGTTAAAGTGTCCTCTAAAGCTGTTATATCAGATGAAACGCTCCAAGAAACGATTAATGCTCCACTAATCCCTCCAAAAACGGCAAACTTTAATTTTAGAGTAATTTTCGTTCCTTGAAAATAGGAAGAGAAGATTGGGGTTGAAATTAAATATGTGCTTGCTAAAAGTGTAGCTATTGCAGCAGTTGTCCCCACTTGTCCTAGAAATTGTAAAACATAAGTTGAACCATTAATTACTCCAAGAAAGACAATGGATTTGTTCTTTAGGAGCTTAAAAATGTCATTTCGGATTGGTGTGGAAAGAAATAAAGGAAATAGTAACAGGAATGCAATTAGAAAACGAAGCCAAAGGTAACCAAGTGGAGGTAAGGGAGGAGAAAGTATTGATAATCCAATCTTGACGACTGTATATGGTGTTCCCCATAAAACTGCTGCAATAAATACTGCAATATATGCAGACGATCGATTTTCCATGAAGACTCACATAATGGGATTTTAGGTACTACACCATGAAGGTGGAAAATTTACTTGGGACTTTTCTTGTTTCTTCTTTCATTAGTTTTCCTAGGAGTTTTATGCCATCTGTAATGAATTTGGGAGATAATAATGAATATCCAATTCTCATTGAGTTTGTTGGACGTTCTAGTCTAACCAACTTGGAGTCTTCAGTAACAGCATAACCAAATTGTGGATAAAAAGCAAAACCAGGCACATAAGCAACTCCTTTCTCTATTGCCTTCTGAACAAATGAATGAGAATCGAAATCCTGATTAGCTGCTTCAAACCAAACAAAAAACCCTCCTGTGGGATTAGTACTAGAGCCATCTGGCATATACTCCTTTATCGCCTTAACCATAGCTTTACATCGTTCTTCATAACCCTGACGGATTAAAGGAAGTGTTAGATCGATGTATTTCTCGTAATAACGTGCAAGAATCGCTTGGACAAATTCAGACGAACATAAATCATAATATCCTTTTGCTTTAACCATAGCATGGCGTAAGCCCTCCGGAAGGACACTATACCCCATCCGAAACGAGGCTGCTTCTTTTGTAGAGGTTGACAAGTACGCAATTCGCTGATTTTCAGGGTCATTTTCTTTTAATGGGCGAATGTAATTCCCAGTCTTTCCAAATTGGATTTCTTTATAGGCAACGTCCTCGACAATCAGGAGATCATTGTAACTAAAAACAATGTCAATTATCTGTTGTTTTCTTTTAGATGAAAGTGTCGTCCCTTTGGGATTATCTGAATAAGGAATAGTGTATAAAATCTTTGGAACCTTGTTAAATTTCTGTTTACATAGCTTCACTGCGCTATCAATGAATTCAGGCATTAAACCACCGTCGTCTGATGGAAGAGTGACAATTATTGCACCGAATTTCTCTGCAGGTAATAAAAAACCTAGATAAGTTGGTCTTGTTGTTAGAATAATATCTCCAGGATTGATTAAACAATCATTAATAGCGAAAAGAGTTTGTTGAGAACCAGCTGTTATCAAGACATCTTCAGCAGAACACGAAACATGATCTCGCTTCCTGAGACGATTAGCTAATATTGTACGTAAATCTACATTACCTTCTGTTGCCCCATAGTTGTACTTCTCAAGAACTTTACTGTCTTTTCGCTTTAGTAAGATCCTTTCTTCAGAAATAATTTCTTCCATTATCTGATGAAAGGTGTCAACAGGAAGAATACCAGGTTTTCCCCCACTAAAATAATATTTAGGGGAAAATCTTAATAATCTGCGAATTTCACTTTCTGGAAGCTTTTTAACCCAATCTGCATATTTAATTAAGAAAGAGGAGTGATCAGACTTTACTAGAACGCTACTTTTCATTTCAAACTACCTTCATTTATGTCTGAAAAAAAATATTTCCTTCTGGATAATTAATGAAAGTGATTAGTCTAATATACTATCTGATGGACGAAACTCTATTGAAATTCTGAATTGATTTACAAATATACATAGTCTTATATAATAGAATGGACATTTGAGATTAATAGAGGAATTAACTTTGATAACCAACCTAGATGATATTGATTCAATTGATCGCAAAATTATTACATTAATGAAAAAGAATTCCCGGATGACACGACGAGAGATTGCTGAGGAGCTGGAAGTTTCCCCTCAGACGATTCAAAATCGAATTAACACTCTTCAGGAAAAGGGGATCATTTTAGGTTATACCATCATCACGAATGAGAAAAAACTTGGTAAAGAAATTACAGCATTCATTCTTGTTGCTTTAGACCGTGCTAGACAGACCTGGGCTCTCACTGAGCAACATTTACTTCTTCGGGTAGATGAGTTAGAGATCGCTGAAATGCATCATATCACAGGGGATTCTGATGTAATAATTAAGGTAAAAACCCGTAGTCTTGATTCCTTAGAACATATCATATTGAAAATCGTTAATCTACCTGGTGTGGCTCGATCACGGACATTGATGTGCTTAAGTTCGTATGAGTATGGCTACGAGATGAAACGAACAGAACAAGAATTAGTACCATCTGATCTCTTGTGGAATTTTACCTGATAATCATTGTACCTTCTTTGCTTCTTCTAAATATTCACTCATTTGAGTAAATGCTTCTGGGGTACATATCTCAAAAGGAATCGGTTATCGCGAACCACCCTTATGAGTCCCTTCTAGTCCTTCTATTACTGGATCAATCAGATCAATGGGTATAGAAGCAACCAGATCACTATCTTTGGCAAGTTCAAATCAGCGATCACCTAAGCATGGTATAGCAATCTGCATCTCTCCTGTAAGAAAAGCTTTTGATATTGTATCAGCACAAACAGCATCACCAAAAGTTGATACTGTTATTCTACCTCCTTCATTCCATAATGCACCCTGGATTATCCTCAACATTTGAGCAGAATTCCCATAAATCAAGATGAAATCTGGATCAGAATCAACTCGATGTAATGCTCCTGAAACAATAGCCGTAATTTTCCCATGAGGAATTCTAGGAATCATTTCTGATGTTTTCTTGGCTCCTTCAGGAGTTTTATTGTACCTTCCAACAAAAAAATCCCCCTCTAAGAAGGATTTGTATGGTTGTTCAAACCCAACAGCTATCTCTGCAAGAGGGCAAATATTATTAGCTTAAGTGAACCCTATTGTCCAACCATAGTAGCGAGAGTAACTGAAAATCTGACAAAGTGCTAATTTCTTTTTTGGCCGTTTTAAAAAGTTAATCCTTGATAATTCCTGGTCATCTTCAAGAAGTTTGACTGCGATTGGAAAGGAAGCAAGTCTAAGATATTTATTTAACGTTTGATCTAATTCTTTCCATTTACTCATGATATTGACACCTCTGTTAAAATAAATCTCATGATTCTAAATATTTGGAAAAACAATTCTAGAGGATAAAACGATGTCGAAGAATCAAGATTTCACAAATGATATAATCGATTATGCTCTCACGCTGGGAGCTACTTTAGCAGGTGTAGCAGAATTAAAATCATTACAATCACTCAACACAAATCCTCCAAACCTGTTGGAAAACTTTAATTATGCCATATCAATTGCAGTTGCTTTACCACAAGACGTTTTTAAGTTAATTACGAATAAGAACCCAGGAGAAATTTACGCGCATTATTACACAACTACAAATTCTCTTCTAGATCTGATAACATTACGCCTTTCGGAAAAAATTCTCCACTATGGCTATTCAGCTCTTGCTATCCCCGCATCTTTAAGTATTGGACTGAGCAAACTCTATTCAAATGCTTCACACAAAGCATTTGCTAGAGGTGCTGGGCTTGGATGGATAGGAAAAAATCTCCTCTTGATTACACCAAAATTTGGCCCACGAGTTCGACTAGCAACAGTTCTAACAGATATCCCATTACACGCAGGAAAACCGTTTGAGGATCAAAATTGTGGAAAATGTACGAAATGTATTGATGTCTGCCCAATAAACGCACTAAAATCCTTTGATTTCAAAGCATATCCAGTAAAAAGAGAGGATGTACTTGACGCGAAGAAATGTCATACTAGATTGGAAAGAATCAGAAAAATGGAATTCATTGGAGTTTCAATCTGTGGAGTTTGTATCAAAGTGTGTCCAATAGGAAAATGAAATTCCAAATGTGGAGAGGTATCTGAATAATTTTCCTAGAATACTTTTTAAATTAAATTCGATCTATTACTCAAACAAGCTATAATATGAAAAACATTTTGACTTTTAAATACTCCTCTTAAGGAGAAGAGACAAGCTTGGAAGGTCTATCTGAAAAACGGATTCCTATTGCTATAGTAGGATTAGAAAATGCTGGAAAAACAACATTGGCAAAAAGGTTAGTTACAGGAAAATTTGTTCCTACTATAAGCCCAACTCAGGGTCTAGATATAGAATCAGTAGAGTTGAAAGGGAGTCTCTTCCAACTTTTCGATTTAGGAGGACACATTTCATTTCGAGAGATGTTCTGGAAAACTTATGTTCAATTATCCCATGGAATTATTTTTGTTATTGACTCGAGTGACACCAAAAGATTTGATCAAGTAGTTGAATGGTTTTGGAAGTGTCTAGAATGGAATCACACAGCTCCTATCTTGATACTAGCAAATAAGTCAGATATCGCTCAAATTGAATTAGATGAATTGATGCAACAAATAAAATTAGATCAACTTCCTAAAAAAAATCCACAACGATCTTTTCGAATCTTTCAGGTCTCTATGAAAGAAGGTACAAATTTTATTGAAGCTATTGAGTGGTTCTCCCAGAAAATACTTCCAATTCTTACCCAGAAGAAGGTAAAGCTGATTGGTATCTATTTATATCTTCCTACAGGTATCCCCATTGCTTCTCATCGTTTCACAAAAACTGGAGAAGACTTCGATGAAGATATGGTACCTGGCTTTTTATATGCCCTTGATCAATTCGCCAGTGGCGTTATCGGACCTAGTGAGGGATTAAATTCAATTACCACCGAACATGGCCGTATATTGACCGTTAAACGAGAAGGAGTAATGTGTGCAATAGTAACTGATAAAGAATCCGATCCTATAACTTCACGGATAATTGCTGAATCATTTCTAACTTATGTAGAAGCTTCTTTTGCTAAAAGCATCAAGATATTCCGAAAAGAAGGTAAAATCCGTTTTCCTAAAACGTTAATCATAGATTTTTTGAAACAAGAATTTGCTCAGAATGTAGTATTCTAGCATTAGCAATTTCATTCTTATTGTTGGATGTAAATCTCCCTTATTCACAAAGATTGATATTCTATGACTGATATAATGACATTGATTAGTTTTGGAGTTTAATTTGAATGAAGGTGAAATGTCAAGCCTCATGCAGTAAGTGCTATCATGAAAAAGGAAGAACCCAAGAATATGATGCTAATGATTTGATATGGTTCTGTACAAGCTGTAAAAAGAACTTTCTGTGTGAGATTGGAGTAGCACAAGGTATGGATCACGAAGGGAAAGTGTTTTACTCGTGTAATATTTGTGGAAAGCCATTAATTAAAGAAGAGGTCGATAAATCTATAATCACTAAAAGAACCATTCCGGGTAAACGTCCTGAGACTGAAGATCTCTATCATAGCCTTATGGGGTCGAAAGAAAAAGGAAAAACAAAGAAGAGATGGTGGAAAAAAACAGGTAAGCCTACAACAGCTTTATCTAGTTACGAACAATCGCAAATCAGTGAATTATGCGATGTCGAGGGACTAACGATCCCACTAACATTAGAATTCGCAAGAGATTTGAAAATTCAAAATCTCAACAATTATCATGGAAACAAAAAAATTTGTGATCTATTAACCCGATTAGCACATGAGGATCCTAGTTTCATTTCTTTTTTGTTTTCATCATTAATTCAACTGGATTCAAAACCTCGTGCTTTTGAACTTCGATTTGCAGTATTTTGTTCCTCACACATATCAGGAAAAATTGAAGTTACTACCTCTCAGCATTTATCGAGGGATAAAGTTTGTGATTTTAAAATAATTAAACCTTCAGGAGAGGAAACATGGGTCTATTGTTTAGAAAAGGATATGGACATCAATAATTTAGAAAAACTAGCGAAAAGGGTGTTTGATGTAAACTTTAATGAATTTCCAAACCTTAAGAGAGTTTTTCTTGCAGCAAAGTCTTTCTCATACCTTGCTAAGGGATTATTATCGAAATATCAAACTGTGTTAACTGGAATGGACACCCCGTCTATTGAAAGCTCACAAGAAATGTGGGAATCAGTACCCCTATTATTGTGGCAACCAATACCAGGAAAAATCAAATTTCAAAATGTTTCACTTGAATAAAAGAAAATATATTGAAGATAAAATAAATAAGTTCTTAAGCACGAAAATTTTAGATTTGGAGCATTATTTGATGGCAGAAAGTAAAAGTGAAATACGATTATACCTCCCAGATATGATAGCGTTCATTCTACCTCAAGTAGGTTTAATTACTTACTTGTTTCTATTTCTAAATTATGAAATCAATACGATTCAAGATGTCAATTTGGTAATATCCACATTTTGGATTTTTCTGGCGATTCCTGGATTAATTAGTGGTTTTTTGACCCGAAGTACAAAGGAGGGATTTGAAACCACATTTCTCAGTGGGGTGATATTATCTCCTATTCTAGCTATTGGAGGTTTGATCATAATACAAGGATTTGCAATTTCAAATATAATTATGTTTATTATCTTAGGTGTCATTGTTGGAGGATATACAGGGTGTTTTGGATATATTGGAGGATGGATTGGAAAGAAGGTAACTTCTTTTACTCGACCAAGCGAGAAAAAATCACCTTTTGACCTTTTAAGGAGCTTAATAAATAAAATAGCCCCTCGCAGCACAAGTAAATCAGAATAGTCAAACTTTTAGCAGAATATTCAAAAAGGTACTTACTTCAAAGACAAAAAATCGAAGGAAAGAGTATGTTAAAGAAAATACTTTCTTATTTGTTGATAATTCAGATGTTTAGTATGGTTATACTATGGGGAATAGTAGCACTCTATTTTCTGGTAAGTGGAGTCGCCCTTACAGGATTTTCGTGGTTAACATTTTTCTCTCCAAATACTTATCGTATATCAGTCTTAGGTGAACGGATAACTGAACCTTCCCATATTTTTTTCCTGTTTATAATATCAGGATGCATTATAGCCACGATAGGAATTATACTGTTTGGATTTGGTTTCTATGTGCTTAAAACCATTCAAATAATTAGTATAGATTTATTCCGTGAAAAGGCTATAGTCCAGAATTAGGAGTCAATTTAATGTAGTACAAGTCCTTCACAATATCCCTCACTTACGAGACCAATGGACTAAAGTGTGTAAATATACCTACCAATCTGCTTTGAGCTTAATGCAAAAAATTGATCCTCGAAGTAAATCAGATTAATCATCGATATTCCTGTGGTTGATCCAAAATAATTACTATTTCCGTAATAGAACACTTTTTAAGATCAAGTTGAATACCTTCCCCTGCTTATAAGCAGGATTTGCTTTCAAAGAAGCATCAAAAATTCACCTAAAAATGGGAAGGAGGAAAGATACGAACACCGATATAGTAACCTATATATTGACTTATATATTCAGCTATAGATAGAGTTGAATATAGTTGTCAGACGATCTCCTCCTTCAAAAATGGCAAACAGAATACAAGAAGGGATTTTCTAAACCTCTTATTCTTTTTACTCTTGCTGAAATTGGAAGAAGTTATGCCTTCCTTCTTACAAAAAAGATCTTGGAGTTAACAAATGGAGAAATCTCTATCGCAGGATCCAATATCTATCCAATGCTTGCAAAACTTGAGGAGGATAAATTAATAGTCAGTCAACTAGATAAAAATGAACGAAAGTTCTACACGCTAACTGAGGCTGGAAAAGAATTCCTGAAGCAGCTGGAAAAATCCATAAAAGAATTTAACGAAATAATGCTTGAATTAACCAATAAGAGTAAAGGAGATGCATAAGAAAGTGTCTAGACAACAAGTATTAGACCCTATAGATGGTTATATTAGAGAAATTAGTTCTTTACTTCCATATCCAGAGACACTCAAGACTCCTGTACTCGAAGAACTGAAAAGAGATGTTCAAGATGCGATGGGGACAGAAAAGCGTCCACCATCAGTCGTTTTCGGTTCACCAATTGATGTAGCAAAGAATCTAAGTATCGCTCAAAATTGGGGTACAAGATCTGCCAGCTGGGGAACTCGATTTATTGCATTCATTATCGACATGGCATCATTATTTGGGGTTTACGCGATTTTCTTTATCTTTCAGCTTATCTTAGTAGACTTTCATATTGATGAAATAAGATGGTATGAAATGAGAATTCCCTTTGGGTTTCTGTTTGTAGGAATTCCAATGGTAATATTTATTTTAGTCTATTTCATTATTGCAGAAAGAACATTTTCTACAACCCTTGGAAAGAAATTATTGGGTTTGATAGTTGTAGATGAGTCAGGAATTAATATTACTTGGACACAATCATTGATTCGAAATACGACAAAGGTCCCTTTTTTAGCCTCATTTTTACCATTTGATTTTCTATTGGGAATATTATCAGAAAAAACTCGGGGTAGGAAACAAAGAGTGTTAGATTTCGTTGCAGGTACAAAAGTAGTTCATCAAAAATGATTTTACGTTAAATAGGTGTTAATATGGGATTAAGAGCTAGTCTAAAAATCGCTAAGAGAGCATTGGTTCGCAGAAAAACAAAGAATCTAAGTGCGATTCTTGCAATCACATTAGGTGTTACTTTAATGGTAGGTATTCAAATCACTACAGATACGTTGGAGAATGCTTTCCTTACCAGCCTCCTAGTGACTGAAGGTGAGGTAGATATCCGTGTTACGAACGCTACGGGAAGTTATCTAACAGCAGCAGACGAAGAAAACATTTCATCACTTGTAGAAAACGAATTAGCCATCATGTCAGAATTAACCTCATATGGGCCAGCAATGGTGGGTTCTCAATTCGAACCAGTGGTTGAAATGGCAGGAATTCCTCTTGATTTTCCCTCTGAATTTGGGTCTTTTTACGATTGGCAATCTGAAGATGCGATATTAGAAATTGATGAAATCCTGGTAGATAATACTAGTATCCTGCTCTCGAGTCATCTCGCCGAGGATTTAGGACTTAACAAAAGTACAGAGCTACCTGTGGATTTGAGGACTGAATTTACAAACATAACACTCACAATGATGATAAATTTAACCACTGGTTTTCCCGTTATCAATACAACTACAGGCTTTCCCATTTTTATTCCTGTATTTGCAACTGAAAGGATTAACCTCTCAATCGCTGGAATATTTGATTCTAGACGGCCAGGAATAGGTGCCTCGTATCGAGGTATCCTCTTTTCCATGGAAGGATTACAAGATTGGGTAAGTCTGAATGATATTTTCCGTAAAAAGGATATCATTAGTGCTTACCTTATAACTTTCAAATCCAACCATTTTGAAACACCAATCAAGGAAGATTTTCTTCAAGAACAATTTGACGATTTTGAAGAAGTTTTACCTGAAAAAATGATCGAGGGAAAAATAACCTCTGTTTATGCAATAGATTCGGCACGTTTACAATATATCGGAATAATTGATTTGATTTTTAATATGATGTCAGCATTTCTTAATGTATTAGGTCTTCTGATCATCATCACAGGTGTCCTTCTTATAACCAATGTACAATTGATGTCTGTCGAGGATCGAGAATTCCAAACAGGAGTACTGAGGGCTGTTGGGGAGAAAAGGAGGGGTATTTTTTACTCTATGCTAGTAGAAACGCTATTTCAAGGAATTATCGGTGGTTTACTAGGCCTTTTTGGAGGATTACTCTTTGGACAAACAGTTGCTCTTTATCTTGTTAGTCTGTTTGGATCTGGGAGAGCAAGTGTACAACCTATAGTTCAGCAGAATGTAATGATTTTCTCAGTAATGGTGGGGGTGATTCTTGGGATAATTACAGGATTGCTTCCTGCACTAAGAGCTTCTCGTGTAAACATAGTAGAGGCCCTACGAGGGATAAAGATTATGTTTCAGGAGAAGTCAAGTCGAAATCTGGTTATAGTGGGAATTCTGCTAGTTTTTATAGGAGCGATTTTTCTTTTAAATAATGGCTTCTTCAATGAAGAATTACAATATATCTGGGAAACTACTGGCTGGGATAACATTGAAGAATGGGAAAACATCCTTCTAGGAGCTGGTTTTCTGTTTTCAGGGCTTGGGATTATACTATCACGATATATTAGTCGAACGAAAGCATTCAACCTTAGTGCTATCGTCCTTTGGTTGATTCCAGTCTTTATGTTTGTCGTAGCTATGGGTGAAGGATGGATTAGTGACATGTCTGGTGAGGCATTGGATATCTTAATCATCAGCATTGTTGAAATAGTAGTAGGATCTGTTTTGTTAGTGGGGATGAATCTTTCGCCACTGATGCGTTTTCTCAGAGGATCTTTGATTAAGATCAGCGGTCTGAAAGGAGTAGCACAAGTCGCTCCTGCCCTCATTTCATCTCATAAGACACGTTCAACACTCACATTTGCGATTTTTGCAGTGGTTTTAACACTGAACGTTACCGTGGCGTCTTTGGTGGCAACAAACATTGAAAGTTCAGTAGGACAATCTGAAGACGATTCACGCGGAATTGATCTAATCGTCACATTAAGTAAACCTGAAACAGTTCTCGAAGACACCTCTTATAGTGAAGAATTATATGAATTAGATTCTAGTATAACTGATATAATTGGGATGAAGACTTTTACTACCACTACTGACTATACTAAGTTTGTTGCAACAAAGGATCCTTTTTCACCAGAGTATAATCCCCAATCTCATCTTCTTCCTATTGGTTTTGGTGAATTACGACCTGAACAAATACGAGGAGACGCAAAAAATGCTTCAGAGGATGATTGGCGATATGATTTCTATCTGACAGGATTTCCTGATGGTGTAAGACCTCCTGGAATGATTTCATCTGGTATGGGATTTGGTGGTGGTGCCGAATATACTGATGAGGAGCTTCTAGACCTATCTAAGGAAGCTTGGGATGTTTTCTTTGATCCAGCTTACAAAATGTCAGTTTATAACATAACATTTGATTTAGAGACAATATCTGATCTCGATTTCAGTCGTATGAGTCAACTTTTCTCACAAGATTTGGATGAAATCGAAACACTCAATTTGACAAATCCGATAGTATTCACAGATTCATTCATTCTACCGATTGGGATGCAAATCTGGATACCGATGAACACCTCAAATTTTGGGTTCCCAATTTATCAACCATTCACCATTGGTGGGAAACTTGATAGTAATCGAGCTGGAGGATTTCCTCTCTCATCTTCTGGTTTTGCAGGTGGGTTCTCAAGTGATGGTTTCGGAAGTCAACTAGGAAATCTCTATATTCCAGAGCGATTTTCACAATATTCAAATTTCTTTGGGGAAGCAGATGGGGTGACGCCAATTTCGAGGGCTCCTGATCAATTTGATGCTTTTCTAATTAAAACTGACTATGCAATTGACGATCCAGCAATAGAGGAAATTGCGAGAAAGATCGAAGAATTTACTAATACCGAGAAATCGGGATATCGGAAATTAATCAATGATGAATTCATCGTAGTAACCGCTACATCCCTCTATTCCAAACTAGAAGCAGAACTCGAAATGATGGAACAGATGACAAATTTCCTGCAGATTTATGTGAATTTCGGCCTAGTTATAGGAGCGGTCGGTATGGCTGTAATATCGGTTAGAAACGTCGCAGAAAGGAAGAGAGAAATTGGGATGATGCGAGCAATCGGCTTCCCAAGATTACAAGTGATGTTAGCAGCCCTTTTGGAACTACTAGTCCTTGGAATCATTGGCCTCTTTATAGGTGTTGTAAATGGACTTTTTATTAATGTAGGTTTTGCTAATATGCTCAATGTCCCAGTAGTAATCCCGTGGGGTACCATTGGGTTCTATTTATCTCTTATTACTTTTATTGGTTTACTTGCGGGAGCGATCCCAGGATGGGTCGCATCTAGAATTCCCGCAGCGGAAGCATTACGATATGTAGGATGATTTGGAGGCAACCAGATGTCATATGTTGAAGATATAATTATTGATGGAATTAAGTTCCATATTTATGATGAAACACAGCCCATTCTCCAGATAAGAGGATTGCATAAGAAATACAATGAGGGTAAGTCAAATGAAGTCCATGCCCTCAGAGGAATTGATCTCGATGTCAAAAGAGGCGCAATGCTGGCCATTATGGGCCCCTCTGGATGTGGTAAGACTACATTGTTAAATATGATTGGACATCTAGATAAGAATTCTGGTGGGGAAATCATTATCAATAATATTGATACAAATAAGCTCTCCGACGGTGAAATGACAGCATTTCGAAGAGACAATATTGGTTTCATTTTCCAGCTTTTTAATTTATTTACATTTCTTACTGCTGTTGAGAATGTGGAAACCCCATTACTCTTGAAAGGACTAAATTCAGCTGTTGCTAGAGAACAAGCTAAAATGCTTTTACGAGACCTTGGAATGGGGGATAGACTTTACCATGATCCTCTAGAACTCTCAGGAGGCCAACAGCAGCGCGTAGCTGTAGCTAGAGCATTAATCAATGACCCAGCTATAATATTAGGAGATGAACCTACTGGTGATCTTGATTCCACCACTAGTGCAGAAGTTATGGCCCTTTTCCGACGTATTAACAAAATTAATAGTCAAACATTCGTTCTCGTTACTCACAATCGCTGGATTGCCGAAAAATGTGATTATATCGTTCATATGATTGATGGGAAAATATCACATGTCGAACACGGACCTTTCTCGGAGGATTAATCATGAAAGTGTACACTGCAGCTTTAATAGACAAACCCTTAAGGTCTATCAATAATGAATTACGTGTAAACATCGCCTCAGATCTCAGGAAGATTCTACACGCTCGTGGGGATGCTATAACAAGTCAAGAATTAAATAGTTTCATTTTTGTGTCTGCTGAAAAGAAAAATGGTACTTTTAGCTCCAAATTAGTTGAGAAAGTTGAAAAAGGATCCATTTACAAGCGATTTGTTAAATATAATAAAAGCAATGAAGCACGATTTAAGAGCTATCTGAGAGAAAATCAAGAATTACGAGAAACCTCTCAAATTGTGAAGAATTTCATCAAGGAAATTGATTCGAGCTTACCGAAAAAACTCGACACACAATTAAAGAAAATAAATACTGATTTACCCAGGATTTTTTGTGAACTAAGCACCAAGAGCTTCATTACTCTCTGGGATATTGAAGAACTCCAAGAATATCGATTTTACTTGTCTGGTTTTGATTTTCCAGTATTCACTGGGAAGACGACGGAAGTTCCAATCAATATTGGGGATATAGTTGATCAGATGCTTATAGCGAATTTCTTTGTAACCTTTGTAACACCCACTATTCAACGCCTAGACGAAATGAATGCCATTCTTCAGCGGTTAGAACATGAAATTTCAAAGCAACACTATAAAACTAGTAATTTGAAACTCCAATCTAAGTTTGAACTTTTTCTACGTATATTAACGGCAAAATTGAGCGCATTACAAGCGTTAGAGAATTTAATTTATCGAATTTTTAATTTGTTTGACGTCCCTCGAATGTCTTTGACTCAATATGATCTGAAAAGTGATTTTCTTGACTTTAATGAAGCAATAACTAGAATTTCAGAGGAAATTCAAGAAGGAAAATCAAAGCTCCATGAAGTCGGTACCTTGATTCAACGGTGTCAGTTGTGTATTCGTGATTACCTAGATGAAGGAGTTAATGGAGTTGAAACAACAGAATCAGTCAAGGATTTCAAAAGCGCATTAACATCAATAAGTGAATTAAGCATTGATCTATTTGTAGAAGCAGAGATGTTAAAGATATGGTCAGATTACTTTGGTTCAGATCTACCGTTTTTCAGCTTTAATACTCAATTAATCAATGGAACAGATACTGAATCAGTGCAAATTGATGAGAATGTCATCATTGCTGTGAGAGGACTTTTCAAGAATTATAATCTAGGTCGTACAACAGTTTATGCGATAAGAGGAGTGAATCTTGATATAAAGGAAGGAGAATTTGTAGCTATAGTTGGGAGTTCAGGAGCAGGAAAAACCACATTGTTAAATTGTATGGCAAGTCTTGACTCCCCTGATCATGGTGTGGTATATTTTAGGGGAAAAGATCTCCATCGAATGAGAGACTCAGAAAAGTCAGAATTACGCTTAAGGGAGATGGGATTCATATTTCAGAGTTATGCATTACTTCCTCACTTCAACACCCGAGAAAATGTTGCTCTACCAGCTGACTTAGCTGGAGGGTTGAGAAAAGGAGTGAAAAGACGAATAGAAGCTCTTTTAAGTGGCGTCGGCATTGATCAGCAAGCAAAGCAGTTCCCAGCTCAATTAAGTGGTGGACAAATGCAACGTGTCGCCATAGCTCGTGCTTTGACCAATCGTCCAGCAGTTATCTTTGCAGATGAACCTACAGGAGATTTAGATTCAGGTACAGGAAAACAAGTAATGGATTTACTTAAAAAATTCCACGAAGAGACAAAGACCACTATCGTAGTGATTACTCACGAAGAAGACATTGCTGCTTATGCACAGAGACAAATCATCATGGAAGATGGTGTCATAGTCAGGCATTGATTGATTTCCGTTTTCGACATCTAAACCGTTGAAATGTTGGCCCCTCCCAATAGATAATTTTCAGAGGTAATACTCTGATTTTGACACAATAACGTACAATATCAATGCCCAGTATTTTTGTAACAACTTCAAAAGAATATTTCCTTTCAAAATCTTTCAAAGTTTCTTTAATCGCATCCTTAGAGTCTGTAATATGTGATATTGCTTCTATCATGATACCTTTATTCAAGAAAGGATTAAGAGGATGGACCTTATCTATCGTTAGTGATGTCTTTGTATTTTGATACAGATTCTTTACCAATACTGATTTACTGTTTGCCAAAACGACTATCGAACATTTTCCGGGTTCATTAATAAATATCGCAGGTTGTATATGAGGACTTTTGCTTCCTGTAATTGTACTACAATACAAAATTGATGAATGAATGAAGAATTCAGTTAAGAATTCAGGTAATTCACAAACATGACCATTTAATTCACATGTTACTTTCAAAGTTACCACAACTTAGAATTTAACTAAAGTAGGCCGTGAAGCTTTCCAGAAGTACAGTTGATCAGGAATGATTTCAACTATTGCTCTACTGATAATTGGATACACTTGCCATGCTCGCGGGAGATCTCTCTGTCCTTTTAGATAATGAGAGATGTAATGAGGATATTTTCGTCTAAATAACATAAGAAGTCGTACCATCCTAAATCCTCTTACTAGATAGTAAATAATCCCCATCCACATGTTATATCCATAAATTTTCGCATGACCAGCAACTAAGACACCAGTCCCCTTTGTTAAATCTCCATCTGGCTGTGAATCGATAAATATTGCAATATTAGCATTATGTTTTAGGTTTTTAACTTTTTGACTGATAATAGAAGTTGCTATGAAAATACTTCGACCATCGAAGACGAATAATGTTGGAACAACATGAGGAAATCTATTAGTAGAAATTGTAGCCACTCTTGCCAATTTTGCTGAACGTAGCAAGGACAACAACCCTTGTGGGAAAGATCGAGTATATAAAATTCGTAAGTGAACAATATTAACCAACATAAGAGAAAAAGTCACCACAATAAATAGAATAAGGGCATATAACAAGAATAAATCAATAATTCCGAGAGGAAGGAGAGTAAAACTACTGCATATTGCCATGTAATTATAATAATCCATTTTTTCAAGGTTAGCAATATCAACAGGGGAGAAAGAAGTCCTTAAAAGAGGAGATTTTAAATACCCAGCTAATCGGACATTCCTACGAATTTGTGTCAAGATCACATAAAGAGACAACCCTAATCTATAACAGAGATCAAATGTAAGTAAAAATATGTACAGCAGAAATATCGGAGGTAATGTATTGAGATTCATATCTTGTTGAATTTTCACAAGAAGACTCTCAACACCAAATGTAGTAGAGGAAAAATAATAGGTAATAACAACTGAAAATACCAGAACGCTTACGACTAAAGAGGAAGGATGAAATAAATTTTCGAGAAACTCTGTTAGGAATTTTTTATTAGCAGCATTAATTCTCTCAACTTGTACACTCCTTAAATTATCTGCATAACTGAAGATTCCAATAGTCCATAAAAAAAGGCCAAATACTCCACAAAAACCCGCAATAAAATAGTATATAGGAATGTCATAATAGAGAAAAAGCGTCATACCCCAAATAACATATAGAATCAGTAGTAAAAAGACGTTCATTGGAGATTTAAACTTATTAAATGGCCAAAACTCAAAAATTTGCTCCTGGAGGAATTTATATTCTTTTGGGGGTTGCATTGAGCCTAATTTCACTATGAGGTTATCTCCTTGAGTTAACCTTTGCTTATTATTCTAAATCGAAATTTTCCCTATTAAAATATTATCAGAATTCTGTTAATTAGTAGAGAAGATAAGTTGAACTTAAAAAGATTAAAGGAGTAGGTCATTTTAAAATGAAACTTCTGATTGTATCCTCGAGATTTTATGGATGTAGAACAGTATACCAAGAGAGGTGTACCCCTTCCAGTAAGTGACTTCCTTCTCCTGGCAATATATGCATTATTTTACCCTTTAGTCTTTGGACTCTTAGTTATTGGCTTAGGATACCTGATAAACAACGATTTACTTTTCTACATAAGTTTAACAGTGATATCTCTTGGTTTATTTCTCACTATGCTCTTATTTTTCTACAAGTCTTATACAGAGCTCCGATCACATGCAATTGAAGTGGCCCATGTCCATTTCCAACCTTCTTGGAGAGAGGTTATTATACATTTAATAACCCAGGTTTATTCTGTTGTTTTTCTTGGAATTCTACTCGCGATATTTTTTGGATCTACAATCATTGATTTACCTCAATGGCAATATCTAGGATTGGCATTAATCATTTCATTAGGGTATCAAGGTATGTTCATTATCTTATCACTCAATTCTAAAAGAAAATTATTGGCAACTGCTCAAACACCAGTCAGCACTGAAATTGTTAATCATGTTAGACAAAACCATCCAAATAATCACTTAATTAACGAATTTCGTTTCGCTGATGTTGAACTTGCATCGTTGTTTCTTTCTGCAGGGGTCATGACCCTTGGGTGGAAGAAGAATATTTGTTTGATCTCGCAATATTTTAATTGGAAGCTGACCGATGAGGAGCTTATAGCTGTATTAAGTCACGAAGAAGGACATCTAGCAAGACATCATATTCGAACTGCGTATCTAATTTTAGGCACAGAAGGAATTCTTCGAACTTTCCGAATTTTTATTGTGTTAAATGCCTTAATTCTGATTTTAAATGATTTACCAATTCTTGCGTTTAACACATTCTCTTTAATTTTTCTAATTCTGATTATACTTGTCTTTCTCACCTCCACATGCTTAGTATTAACCCAGCGTTATCGAGTTTATTTGCAAGAGATCCGAGTAGACTGTTACGGTGGAAATCTGGTAGGTCATGAAATATTAGCAAATACATTGAAAAAGCTACCTTCCATAATTCCAGCACCAATAGGAAGCCACCAATTAGACTTCCTGACGTTTCGTATCGCTCTCCTCCGTGAACAGGCAAATAAATTAAAATCAAAAACTGAGTAAGGATTAAATACAAATAATATGTATGATAATCATTACTGATAAAACATGGTGAAATTGATTGGATTATGTTAAACTAGGTAAGACCGGATTAAGTGTTTCTAGAATCTGCTTAGGGATGATGTCCTATGGTGATCCTTCAATATTGAAATGGTGTTTGGACATAAATGCTTCCCAGCCAATTGTTGAGAAAGCCTTAGATCTAGGAATAAACTTTTTTGATACTGCTAATGTATATTCACGAGGACGCTCTGAAGAAATCACTGGTGAACTGCTTAAAGAATACCGTGATGATGTGGTAATAGCAACAAAAGTTTTTTTCCCCGTTGAAGGTTTTGTCACAACCCCCAAACCAAACAAAAGTGGTCTTTCCCGATATCATATCACCCGCGCAATTAAGGATTCCTTGAATCGTTTAAACATGGATTATGTTGATCTCTACCAGATACACCGGCTTGATCCTCATACTCCTATTGAAGAAATATTACGATCATTAAACCTTCTCATAGATAACGGTAGTGTTCTCCATATTGGTGCTAGCTCGATGTTTGCTTGGCAGTTTGCAAAAAGCTTGTGGTTAGCAGAACAGTACGGATTAGAACCTTTTAGAACCATGCAGAATCACTATAATCTATGTTATCGTGAGGAAGAACGTGAGATGTTGCCTCTCTGTAAAGACCAAGGACTAGGTGTTATACCATGGTCCCCCCTTGCGCGAGGCTTTCTATCGGGGAAGTATACGCGTGATGGGAACGCGGATGATCATATCAGGGCTCGTACAGACCGATATATGAAGCCCCGCTTCTTTAAACCAGAAGATTTTGATGTTGTTGAGCGAGTGGTAGAAATTGCTCAAGAGAAAGACGTGAAACCAGCTCAGATCGCCCTTGCTTGGCTATTTTCAAAGGATTATGTAACATCCCCCATTATTGGAGCTACAAAGATTGAACACGTAGAAGAAGCTGTTGAGGCTCTTGACATTAAACTAACTGAGAATGAGATTAAACGGTTGGAAGAACCATATAAACCTCATTTCATTTTAGGTCATTCTTAAAAATTATGTTTAAACGATCTATCTTGGAATTTTAACGGATTGAAAACTCTATCAAGAGCGTTACCAATGAACATGAAGGAAATAGTCATTAGAAAAATACAGATTCCAGGTGGTATTATAACCCACCATGCTCCATTGTGGTATCCTGCTTCAAAATGAACTTCAGCTAGCATAAAACCCCAAGAAAGCCAGGATGGTAATTTTTTTGCTCTTCTTTCCTCTTCAAAAACAGGTCTTTTATAGGGATAATCCAGATAAGATAATGCAGCTTCGAGATTAACAGCATTCGCGGCATTTGTAGTAAACTGAATGAAGATTAAACCGAGGATATTAGGTAATATGTACTGAAAAATAATATACCAATCGCTAGCACCAGCTGCTTTTGCGGATTCGATATATAGTTGTTCACGTTCAACAATGACTCTAGATCTAATGACCCGAGTAGTGGTAGGCCAAGTAAATAATGCGATCAAGAACGGTAAAAAAGAGAGTATAACTTTATATTGCCACATCAATAAGAAAATGATAAGTAGAGCGGGATAAACTAGGAATAAATCAACAATTCGCATTATAACTGTATCAAAAACTCCTCCAGCACGATATCCAGCAATAACTCCAATTATGACACCCATGATAAGAGAGGTAATTCCTGCTACAAAAGCGACGAAAAATGAAACCTGAATACTGTAACAAATCTGCACAAAGACATCTTGTCCTTGATGATTGGAACCCAATAATCCGTGAGTTGGACGAGTGACATAAAGTTCTATTTGATCAAACCATATCTGAATTGTTCCAACCGAGGAGGGGGTCGTATCGCGAAAGTTAACACCAATTTCAATATTAATAGTTGTATTAGGCTGGAAGAGATAAAAAACTTGTATATAAGAAAGGTACCTAGTATATTGTATCCATTCAGAATGCTGAGGAGGAGTTACACGAAAATCAGTGGAATACTGAGGTATGGCCGAATCTTCTGGTAAATGAAGTCTAACATATGGGGAAAACGAAGACATGCTTAAGTTTCCAGTTACCATAATTTTCATGTACCAATAGAGAGATGCATTGGTAGGATGACTAAAAGGCCATGGGAAAATTAAGTTTCCTCTGATATTTCCTTGGTAATTGAGAGCAGTATGATTATCTACAAGAGAAAAATGGACTGATTTAGTCCCAATTATGAAATCTTCTGAATCATAATCGAATGCCATGGCTGAGGGGTCTGAAACATTGAAAAACCAACTATTAGTTTTCTTAAACTGTGTATCAGGAACAATATTACCTGAACCAGGGATTAAGCTTTTTGGGAACAATTCAATCCACGATGGGGGTAGATAATCGGAAGCAACATACGATTCCAAGCCATTGGGAGGGGGAAGAGCTCCTGATTCTGCTAAAAATGGAACATATACCCCCATAAGAGCGAAAAAAAGAAGAGTAAATAAGCCAAACATACCACGTTTTTCCTTTGAATATGCACAAATCTTCTCCTTAAAGCGCTCTTTTCGGCTTTTTCGGTATTTAATCATTTTTTTCATTGAAATACCCTGCGGTGTAAATTTCTCATTCAATAAATAAGATTCCATTATGATGTATGTTGCTAATAAGTAAGGGGTTTTATTTTTAAAAATTCTGGATGTTTCTGGGTTTCATTTAGGACATCCTAATAAATCTGTAGGTTAATGCAAATCATTTCTGTACAAGGAAGTAAAATTGGATCTACTCAGTTAAGAGAAGCTTTCTTCTTTCTCTCATTTCGCAGGATATACACAGCAGTGAAAGCTTGAAACAATCCGAATATCCCTGCAACAAGAAAAGGAACTCCACCACCATAAAAACTATATTCAAGAATCTGGAGAATGTCTGAAACATAGAATTCATAAATTGCAGCCCCAATTAAAGGCCCAAAGACTGCACCAACATTGAAGGCTGATTGAATCCTACCCATAATCTTACCCCGCAACATTGGTGGTATTTTGTCAGCCTGGAAAGCTCTATAAGCGGGTAGATAAGCCTGAAAAGCTGAAGATCTGAAAATAAAAAAGATAATTGCAATAGAAATGGAGAGAGAGAGGCCAACACCAATGAAAGCGAGACCTGTAAGGATCATTCCTACTACTACGATCACCATTCGATCCATTTTATCACTAAGCTTACCAGCAGGGTAATTTACTAGAAGTGCTGAACTTCCACTTATAGTAAAAATGAAACCAATTGTTCCTTCATTCAAAAGAAACGCATCAGTCATGTGCAAAGTGAAAATTGGGATGACCAAACCAATTGCAAATCCGCTTAATATTCCAATAAATAAAAATGAGTTAAGATGGGGGGTAATTGAACTAGGAATATCACCAATTTCGTCAGTGATTAATTTATCAACTGTATCTTTTGTAATAATATCCTCAACAAAAAACATCACAGATAATAATGAGAGAAAACCTAGTAAGCCTGTGAATAGAAAAGGGATTGAGAAAGCTGACAACGTGTCTAGTTGCATGACGCTTTCTCCGAATGTAAACAAAACACCTCCTAAAGCGGGGCCAATAATGAAACCAAAATTGAATGTGGTGAAATATTTCCCCATCCACGCACCCCGATCTTTTTTCGGAACAGAATCGACAAGTAATGCCTCAGCTGTAGGAAATACTGCTCCTGCTGAAGCTCCTTCAACAATTCTAAGAATGAACAACCAAAAAAAAGAGCGAGCAAATCCTAGCAGAGCTGTACTAGCTGCATAAAAAATAAGTGATATAACCACCACAATTTTCCTTCCAACCCTGTCAGAAATATCTGGTATTATTGCTGCTGATATTGCTCGTGCAACCATAAATATTGATATGATTACTCCAATTTCAAGAGGGCGTAAATTAATCTCATCAGCTAAAAGGGTAATAAATATAGCAAGCAATCCAAATCCTATATTAACAATCTGAGATGCCAAGAGGAGCATGTACGCATTACGAGTTGAAGTTTTTTGGGGTATTGTCATTGAATCACATCAAAATTATTGGATATCTATGGTTTTTGCCAACTGATTCTTCTCTAGTCTGTCAATTTTGAAAAACATAACTATAACAATCAATGTTCCGATAAATGTCACAGCAAGTAAAGGAGAGAATCCAATTAAGGGAAAAAGTGTCCCCGCAACAGCTGCTGTGGGGACTCCTCCTAAACGCTGAACGAATGAAAGAATACCAAAGTTAGTTGAAACTGCAGCAGGATCAACTTCAATGAAACTCAAAACAACGGAAGGTCTCCAAAAAGCAACACTTACTCCTAGTATCGCATAAGCAAGGATTAACAATTCCGCTTGAAGTAGCGTGATTGAAATTAGGGTCAAAATTATCCATATAATTCCTGTAACTTCTCCCATTATAAGACCAAAAAGCCTACCAAAACGATCAACGAGAAAACCGGCAGGATATTGAAAGAGGACGAGTACTATACTTAACGTCAATGTTAATGTTGCAATGAAAGCCACATCAACTCCAAATAGAATAATATAGATCCCATTCGCAATAGATAGAGGAAGACCCCACGAGAATGTATCAAGAAAGAATGCAATCGCGGTTAATCGGGA
The DNA here is from genome assembly GCA_020353515.1 of Candidatus Heimdallarchaeota archaeon. Lineage (GTDB taxonomy): Archaea > Asgardarchaeota > Heimdallarchaeia > Hodarchaeales > Hodarchaeaceae > Hodarchaeum. Next base: position 2,056,537 of record CP070695.1, on the reverse strand, counting down.
TAATGGTTTCTTAAATATCTGAACCAATGGAAAAGAGATTTTATCTTTATTTTGGACGGTATCACGGAGTATAATGAAATTTATCATTATGGCTAGTGCGAATAGTAAACAACTAATCTGAAAATAGATAAAATATTCTCCATTTATCATCTCGTTTTGAATCATAAAGGAGGCAATTATACCAGCTATAGAAGAAGAATTATAGACAATAGAGTAAGCTAAACCTCTTTTTTCAAGTGCTGATTCATGAATGAGTCCTTGTAATGGCGAATCGTAAAATCCAATTCCTAGGTTAAAAACAATAATACTGAAAATCGACAACCAAACCACTGAATTTCCTATAGAAAGGCCGATTAATCCTAAAAGGCTAATCGTCTCTCCAATAATAATCAGTCTTTTCCTTCCATATAAATCTGCAAAAAAACCTAATAATAGCGGAATTACTGCAGAAAAACTCCCAATTGTTAATATAGCGCCTAAAATTTGAGCTGATTCAGGAGTGGTACCATATATCGATAATAAAAGGGGTTGTATTTGAATCAGATAAACAGAATTGACGAATCCCCATAAAAAATGTGTTACTGTTAACGTGATAATGTTAGTGTTTAGTAAATTCGCTACTCTCACTGGAATGTTCCTCCGAGGGCATTAAAAGCTATAGATGTCCACTCAGAGCGTATTTAGAACCTATCATCTTATTCTAGAGTGGTAGGAGAGCGCTTTTTTCGTTTTTAAGTGATTTGTTATCGAAGAACTAATCGGATTTTACCACACTTTTTTAAGGACTCTTAGGGCATTTCCACCAATAATCTTAGCAATTTCCTGATCAGAGTATCCATGTTTAACTAACCATCTAGTAATATTAGGCATACATTCTGTAGGATTTTCCATACCTTTAACATAATCAGGCAAAGAATTCACATTCAAATCCCTCTTTTGACCTGGTCGTGTATAGTGACCTAAACCTGCAGTCCGATGTCGTTCTTCCACAAGATGATAATATCCCACATGATCACCATAAAGAGTATCAGGTCCGCATCCAACGTAATCAATACCCATGAGTTCCATGCAATATTCTAGGTGCTCCATATAAGTCTCTATAGAGGGAATAGGCTGAGTTTTGGTAGCGGTATAACCTGGAGCAGCTTCAATTCCTATGACTCCTTTCTTTTCCGCTAAAGCTTGGAGAACCTCATCAGGGAAAAGACGCTTAATGGGCAATAAAGCTCGGGCGCCAGCATGAGAAACGACAATTGGGGTTTTACTGCTCTCAATAGCATCCAATGCCGTCTGATCACTCACATGACTCACATCAATGAGCATCCTAACCTTATTCATACGAGTTATGCAATCATACCCAAAATCTGTAAGTCCTCCATCTCGTAATTCTTGTAAACCAGAACCAAGCATGTTAGATTCGCTGTAGTTCAGACCCATTGATCTAATCCCGAGTCCGTACAGGATATCTATCCGATCCACCTCATTCTCAATGCATGAAGAAGACTCAAGTACTGCGACCCATGCAAGCTTCCCTGTTTTATGAGCTGTGATGATATCTTCGACATTTGTGCAATGAATCACGAAATCCTGATTAGCAATATCACATAAACGGTGTCCTAAGTCATGGATTGTATCACTCCATTTCCAACCGTGTTTTGAAGTAATTAGAGCGCTACCATTCATCAAATTGTCGAAAACAGCATCTAAACCAGAGTAAGAAAGCGCTTCGTAAGCCATGAATTCTCTACCCTCTCTCCACATTTCAATTGATTGTCTCGAATCTTCAGGCATAATAACAGGATGTTCATGGAGATCAATCACAAAATGCTTTTCAAGAATCTCCTCAACCCGTTCTTCCTCAGATTTTGACACTGGGACTAAATAAGTCCATTCTTCCTTAATTGCTTTACGTAATTTGAACGATTTGTAATCTATACGAGGGGATAAATACTGAAATGCTTTATAACCATGATAATTTTTATTTCGACCCATTATAGTTCATTCCTAACTTATGTGTCAGATTTCTACTAATACTTAGGGTTTTTTTCTCAAAAATAAACCTGAGAGCTGAAGTTAGTTTTATTAAGAAACTGCCATAAATAAGTAAAAGGCTTTTTCAGTCTATCCTCTAGTTATCATAGGAATCCTTAGTAGGGCGTTAAAAATGACAAATAGAACATTTACAGTTCTTAAAGCCAATATGATTAGAAATTTGCGTATCGATTTGAAATATAAGTTAAATTTCATAACAGACCTTGCTTGGCTTGCTGTAGACGTAATAACATTCCTGTTTTTAGGACAGGTCGTGGCTTCAAGTGACATTGACAATTTTCTATACGAAGGATTTCTAAAAGAGTTTTTGGTGGTGGGAGTAATTTATTGGGTGATATTCAACAGAGCTTACAAAGATGGCGTCTCAGTCATCCCTAATGAAGCAGCCCTAGGTGCTTTGGGCTTTATCATAACAAATGACATCACTTTAAGCGATTTAATAGCGGGACAGTTTTCCTCAAGTACAATCAAGACTTCAGTGACTTTAATTGTCTTCGTTCTACCAATAGTATTTGTGCTATCATTTGTCCCACTTGGGGAAACAACAATACTCCATCCATTAATTTTTTCTCCTGAAATACTCCTATTTACACTTTTACTGATTGTAATAAGTTGGATTTTCATGTTGGGAATTACAATTCTCGCTTCAACCTTAAATGTAATCTTTAAAAAAAGTGGGCCATTAACTTTCCTTCTATCGTATTTATTAACAATGTTGAGCGGGTATTTTTTCCCTTTAGAAGTACTTCGGACATTTGGATTAGGCACACTTGAAGAAATATTATACTTCATTCCTACGACAGGAATGCTTTATAGTCTTCGCTCCATGTTGATTATCGGTCAAGTTCCCTCAAGTATTCTTCTTATAATTGTAATAAATGGTTTCATTTCAGTCATTCTCCTATTTTTTGCCATTTTCATAATGCAAAAAGTCACTCGTAAAGCAGCTTATAGTGGAACGTTAGAGTTTTATTGAGGTGAGACGAAATATGACGCAAACAAGTGACCGAGAGATTGTTGTAGAAGACGTGCACAAATTTTTTGGAAATAAAAAACATGTTTTAAAAGGGATTGACTTTCATTTACCCGATGGAGAGAACTTAGCAATTATTGGTCCGAATGGGAGTGGGAAAACGACTCTTCTCAGGACTCTAGCATCAATCTATTTACCTGATAAAGGTTCTATACGAATTGGTCCATATGATCTTGTAACTCAAACAGCTGATGCAAGAAGATTATTGTCCTATGTATCTCCCAATTTATCATTTCATAAGAAATTAACCCTTCGAGAGACTCTAGATTTTTTCTCTGATTTACAAGGCGTTTCATGGAAGAATCAACAAGCCTTGATGGATGATGTCGATCTTACAAAAATGCTTGACTCTCCTATCGAAGGATTCTCTGAAGGTCAAAAAGCTATGACACGTTTCCTTATCGCTCTCATGAAAAATCCAAAAATCTTGGTACTTGATGAAATTACTGCAACATTAGATATCAAGAAAAAAGAGTCAGTAATACAGTACATATATGAATTAGATAAGCAACGAGGACTAACGATTCTTCTCATTGACCATGATCCCAGTGTTGTGGACCGTCTTTGTGAAAAGCTATTATTGCTTACTACTGATGGCAAAGTTATGAAATATGGAAACACTGCGGACATTATTAAGCAGATTCCATATGCTTATGATGTCAAAGTTGTCCCACACCCTTCTGTTAACATAAACGAATTTGTCAAAGAACTAGGATTCTCTCATCGAATAATGGGACAAATGTGCCAATTTTATGCAGAAACTAAGAAAGAAGTAGACGAAATAACGGATGAACTACTCGATAGACAGGAAACAGAAGTTCTAGAGTTTAGTGTTTCTGGTTTAAGCATGGAAGATGTCTATTGGCATTGGCTACTTCTTTTAGGCATTCCAATAGAAGATAGAACAAAAGGTTTAAAATTTGGATAAATCTGATTCAACACTCAAATTTCTGGAGTATTAATTGGAGTTAACATTTAATACCTGTTTTCATCCGCTATCTTAGTTACATTCCTATTTATTGAGATGATTCTTGTGAGAAAAAAGAACAATGAGGTTATAGAATTCCTTAAAGAAAAAGAGATCCAAATAGTTGGATTTGCTTCGATAGAGGAAAATGGACAGCGTATACCGGAGGAATTCTCCCCTCAAGCACTTTTAAACAATGTAAAAACAGTCATTTGTTTTGGAGTTCCAATACCAATGGGAGTCATTTATTCTGAGTCTAATGACAATTTACTCTATTGGCGTTATTGTAATATGATGTATCGTTCAATCGATGCTACTGAAAACTCTCTTTGCCTATTTTTAGAGAATAAAGGATATGTTTCGACCCCAATTTACTCTTGTTATCCATGGAAAATCGTAAAACGGGATTTTTGGGGATTAATACCACTTGTTTATTGGGCTGAAAAGGCTGGTATAGGTAGACTAACTAAAAGTGGACTATTAGGACATCCTAAATATGGTACACGAATTTTAATAGGAGGAGTTCTAACTTCAATGCATTTAGAACCATCTCCTAGAATCCAAGCAGCAATTTGCCCTATGGATTGTGTTGAATGCATCGAATCATGTAATGTTAAAGCTATTGATACTAATGGTAAGGTCGATCACAATTTATGTATTCGAAACGCTAATACTAATCCTCTTATGGCTCATTTACTACAAGATACAGAATTAAGAAAAAATATCGACTTTGAGACTATTATGAATACAATAGGCGTTGATGACCATAGTTATTATCACTGCTTAGAATGTCTCAAGATGTGTCCTTTGAATAAGAAAAGGATTTAAATAGTAAGCTCTCAAAATTTACTCACTTTGAAAGAGGTGTTTGATGATTCAATGTCCTCATTGCGGTAATGAATTAGAAGTTGAAACAGCAAAATTCTGTACTAATTGTGGAGTTAATCTAACAAAGTCGGTTCATATACAGACACCAGTAACTCAACCAATAACGCAAAAAAGGGGCGTAGCAAGACTTTCACCTTCTTATCGTCCTTGGTTGATCATTGTAGGGAGTATTGTAATAATTGGAGTAGTTTTTATATCTATCATATTTGTAGGTTCATACTTTTTAAGTTCTCTCTTCGGACCACCGCTTGGGTCAGGTATTGAGATTTATTCTGATACTGATTTTCTTGAATATAGTTCATCTGGAAAGGGAACTTTAGAAGATCCCTACATCCTTTCTAATTACTATCTCATTGACGAATTCATTGGTTTTACTATTCAAAACACGACTAAACACTTTATAATTACTGATTGTACAATAGATATGTGTTATGAGGGAATTCATCTTGAAAATGTTGCGCCTGGAACTGCAAATATTTGGGGTAACACGATATTCCGTCAAAATTGCTGGGTTTGGGAAACAGGTCCCCATGCTGGAATCACAATCTATTCATCTCCAGGAGTTAATGTCTCTAACAATATTATTTTTAATGCTGGGAGTGAGGGGATTCTAATTGAAGGATCAGAAGAATGTTTTATAGCAAACAACAAGATCTCGAAACAGTACATAGGTATATTTGTAGAATATTCGGATTCAATAGTTATACATAATAATACATTGAAAGCTTGTGATGAAGCAATATCATGTATTGATTCGAATTTCACAAATATAACAGGAAATAACTGTAAAAATAATTATTATACAGCTATTAACATAATCCACTCAGATTTCGTACAAATATCGAATAATTACTGCTTTAATACCTCGTATTCATGGGCCTCTTGGTTTAGTTCTGGTATCACTTTAGACGTAAGTAGTAATTGTACTGTCAAAAATTGTACAATCATAGATTCCTATCAAGGAATTTATGCTTCTTCTACCTCCGATTGTCAGATTTATTACAATCGTTTTGAGGACAATTCAGAATATGGAGTCGTCATTACTGGTGGTTGGATAGAGGGGCAATCCAATACCATTTTTCTCAACTCGTTCATAAATAATAATTTCGATGGAACCTCACAAGCATCTGATAACGGAACATCCAATTTGTGGTATTATCCAGATTTAGCACAGGGAAATTATTGGTCGGACTGGAATGGGACTGGTTCATATTCTATTGCAGGAACTGCAAATGCTGTAGATATCTATCCCTTAAGTGAGCCACCAGTATAAAATAGTTTTAAACTAGAAAATCTTCTTTCTAAGGGAGGTGTTGAAATGTTTCAATGTCCTTATTGTGGTAACGAATTAAGAACGACTGCAAAAGGAAGATTCTGCAATCATTGTGGAGCCGATTTAACAAAATCAATGCAAAAACAACCATCTACTCATCATATATCACAAGAGAAGGGTGTGAGAAAACCCTCACCTTCTTATCGTCCATCATTAATTATTATAGGGAGTATTGTAACAATAGGAATAGTCTTTATGTTTTTCATTATAGCAAGTTCAACCTTCTTAAGGCCTCTCTTCGACCCACCGTATGGATCGGGCATTGAAATCTATTCAGATACAGATTTTCTTAAGTATAGCTCTTCTGGAACAGGAACTAAAGCTGACCCTTATATCCTTTCTAATTACTATTTAACAGAGGAACTAATTGGTTTTTCCATTGAAGACACTACTAAACACTTTGTGATAACAAATTGTACAATAGAAATAAATCACAAAGGGATTCATATTGAAAACGTCGCCCCTGGAACTGCAAATATTCGGGGAAACACATTAATCGATGGTGATTGGCCTAGAGCTGGAATCACGATCCATTCATCCCCTGGAGTCAATATTTCTAACAATTTTATCTCAGATACAGGTGGAGTAGGAATTCGTATTGTAAATTCTAAAGCAAGTTTTGTTTCAAATAATACCATCTTGGAAAAGGATATTGCTATATCCACTGGTATATCCTTGCGTAATTCTGATTCATCTCTTATTACTAATAATACACTAGAAGCATGTAGAGACGCAATTGACTGTAATGAATCAGATTATGCAAATATTACCTATAATAGATGTGAAAACAATGATGATACTTCCATCAATATTACTAATTCAGACTATGTTAAAATATCAAACAATATATGCTCCAATGGTGGGGAAGAGGGGGGTATTGTAATTAGAGACTCAAAAGAAACTATGGTTTCAAACAACACAATATTAAAACAATCATGGATTGGTATAGACTTGATACATTCTGCCTCATCAATTATTATAAATAATACAATAGAGGCGTGTGAACACGCAATTTATTGTGTTAAATCAGATTATGTAATTATTTCATCTAATAAATTTGAAAAAAACCAGTATTCTTGTATCACTAACGATAATTCAGATTTTGTCACAATATCAAACAATTTATGTGTTAATACAACGTCTTTATGGTCTGCAAGTATTTTTTTAATGAGTTCTTCGAATTGTCAAATAAAATACAATCGTATTGAAAATAATTCTTGGTATGGAATCTATTTTGATGGTTGGATGAGTGGTGAATCCAATCTGATCTGTCTTAATTCTTTCATAAATAATAATTTCGACGGAACCTCACAAGCATCTGATAATGGAACATCCAATTATTGGTATGATTCAGATTTAGCACAGGGAAATTATTGGTCGGATTGGAATGGGACTGGTTCATATGCTATCGCGGGAACAGCAAACGCTATAGATATCTATCCGTTAAGTGAACCACCAGTATAAAAGAAAGTATGAATTACCTCTTTTTTACGTCCTGCCGCTTCCAATATTCCATCATATGTTTGTCTACCAGTCCGAGAACTTTGAAAATGACTGCTAATGCAATAAGAGCAAGTATAATTGCGTTGTAATCCCCTCTATTCCAAAGATCAAAACTTTTATCAAAGACTGCTATGATTAGCTCGGCTCCATAAAGAATTGAGACAATCCATACAAGCTTGGATAACGTTTCTAGGAGAATTGCTTCAGCTTTAATTAATCGAGATTCAGGATCTTCGCCATACATTACCCAACCGTCCTTCTATGCTTTATAAAAACTCAATTTATGATTAATCTAGATTAAAACTACTTAAAGGTTCCCATAGAAGAACTTCAAAGTCCCCTGAAATTAATCTGACCTTTTTTTTCGTTTTCGAATTGAGACAATATTTTATACATAAAAAGTTTGAAAAAATAGGATTAGAATGATTAATCCCATTTACAGGAATCCATTTAAAGAATAGATGAGCCAAAGAGTAGCTAAAACCGCAATTATTATACCTGTAAATCGGATCACTAGGGTTTTTTGATCTAATGGCTCTGCAATTAATTCTTTTAATGAATTAACTCGGGATAATACTAGAATTAAAAGAAAAGTGATGATAGCTTGAGTAGTCATAACTGCCTCGGAAATTGTCAATGATATACCTAAAGCAGTAATAAGGAAAAAATCCCCAACAATATAGCATATCACATAAATGCTAATGTATCCAAGAGTTCTTCGATTTAGCTTAAAATTCATATTCCCTCTATTATAGAATCTTAGCCAAGAGGTATGAATTATGGAAATCAGAAATAAGGTACTTAGTCTAAATAACATGATTACTTGAATTGCGATTGTATTCTGCAACGAGCTTAAGAAATAATTTGATAAAGCCATAAAAAAGGCTGCTATAATAAACCAGATAATTCCACCCCCTTTTAAGGTAATGAAATCTTTAAGTTGTAATTCTTGATGCCAAGAAACAAAAATAACACCAATTAACATAAACAAAATTATTAAATAAATATCAAGGCTATACAATTCGACTAGTAAAACATAAGCAAAAATTATACTAAATCCAACTCTTGTGGAGGATACAACTTTCCCTACGGATACATTACCTCGTTCCAACCCCAAGTAGCTAAACAATAATGCAATATAAACAAATATGGCAGATCCGATCAAAATAAAATAATCATTGAAGGTTAGATCACTAAAAGGAAATGGTGTGATTAGTTGAATAACAAGAAAAAGTACAGCAATGAAAAGAAAGTTGACAAATAATTGATAGAATAAAGCTACATCACGATTTTTAATTTCAGAGAGAGCAACTTTTGAAAGAATAGTCCCTAACGAAAATGCAAAGCTCGCAATTAAAGAATAATAAATGACAATTTCCATTTTATTCACAATAAGTCTATTTAATGGAAATTTGGGTCCGAAGAATGGAATTCTTTCAATGTTTTAAGAGAGGGAAGTAAATACAGCCAAAAATTACAAGCTTTTTTTGCATTGGGTTAAGTTCAAAGATTCATTCTCTTCATCGAATGGATTTGATGATAAAAGGATAATAGAAACCTAGACAAATTTTAACTATCATTTATTTGAAGTTTTTTACAACAATGGATGTATGATCACGATGGAACAGGCTATAAAAGATGAAGAACAAACCAAAAAGAGTATTTACACTGTAGGAGGGATAGCTGCTCTCATTGCAGCTTTACTATTTAGAAAAAATATAGGTTCAGAGTTTGTTATGTATAGAGAGTTTGGAATTATTGATTGGGGGCCGAGTCCGACACCAGTAACAGCAGAAGAATGGTTCACATTATTGCAGGATAATGTACTCCTTGGACTCACATTGCTTGATTTCTTCGACATCATTAATTACTGTCTTGTAAGCTTGGTTTTCATTACTCTGTATTATGTTCTAAGAAGCACAAATGAGGATTACATGACAATTGCTCTTATTTCAGGTCTTATTGGAGTAGCAGTTTACTTTGCGTCTAATCAAGCATTCTCTCTACTGTCTCTCAGTAATCAATATGCTGCTGCTTCAATTGGCCAGAAAGCGACTATTTTAACTGCTGGAGAAGCATTACTTGCAATCCATAACCCTGGATCCGTTTATCAAGGCACTGGGATTTATTTAAGTCACTTCTTAGTTTCTCTTTCAGGATTAATTATTGCTATCGTTATGTTTCAGAGTAGTATCTTTAGCAAACCAACTGCTTATGCTGGAATCATAGCAAATGGATTTGTAATGGGGCATTTTATCTTGTTAATTATTGCTCCCCAAATGACCTTTTTACCATACCTCATTGCCTCACCCGCTTTACTAATTTGGTACGTTTTAATTTCTCGAAAATTATACGAATTTAATTCAGTAAAAATGGAGAAGGGGCTGCTTCCCCGTGTAATAATCGTAACAGCATTTGTTATTTATATTTTAATACCTTTTCTACTAATATTTCTATAATTTCAAGAGATTTTGATAATAAAGATTAAGCTAACAAATTTTAATCCATCTTTTGACATGAGACACAGAAGTAGATAGTCCCCCCAAGATATTGTTGTTTTTTGATTATAGTTTTACATTGAGGACAGGGAGTATTTACTGTCTTGCTATGTAAAATTCTCTTATATCCACCAAGTTTGTTAAAAATATCCTTTTCGCTATCTCTCCCACCAAGATTAATCATCTTTCTGAGCTCAGTAAGAGTGGTTTCATACAGGAGTTCTCGTTCTTCCTTAGACAATGACTTCATCTCTCTTTTCGGATGGATTTTAGATAAGAAGAATATATCCTGAATCACCCCATTTCCTATTCCTCTTAGTCCAGGATCTGTAATGTAAAATTTTTTCGCACTGCATTTCTTCTTGTCTGGAAGGTTATTTACTAATTCTTCAAATGCTGAGAGAGTAAATTCTTCTGAAAGTGGATCCAATCTTTCAAAAAATATATGAGGGTGTTTATCAAGATCTTTTGATTCGAGTAATCTGACTTCCCCCCATCCTGATATTGTTACTGTTAGATACGTTTGATCGTCGAATTCTACTAAGAGCTGGTGCTTTTTAGGAAGGGTTTTTTCTTTTTTGTGATAAAGTATTCGTTCTCCTCCACACCCAAGACTCAGTAAATAACCAGGATCTAAATGAACCAGAATTACATTTCCGTTTGCCCAGCTCTTCTTTATTGTTTTTCCTTTAAGGAGCTCCGAAAACTCTTTATCTGAGAATTTCCCAGTAAAGGCAAATTTGTGGGGATACTGCCCTCTAATTGCCGATTTTACAACTTTTCCTTTTAATGTATCTTTAATTTGTTTAGATAATACAATTGCTTCTGGTAATTCTATCATTATTAATCACTTTCTGAGATGAGCTGTCTTAGCTTGCTGGAAGAGTTTCAAACTACTCAGAAACCACCAAGGAATAAATAATAAATAACCAGTACTCATGATAATTGCCAAGACTTCTGAATAAGTGAACATGAAGCTAATATCAGGGATTAAAATAAGTCCTGCTGATATAACTCCTAGAAACGCACTTGTATCGGATCGATCGTACCACAATATTATAGCGGAGATTGTTAAAGCAGTAGAAAATGTGGTGGTACGACCGATCTCTTGAGTTATTAGGAAAAGCAATATTCCTATGAATGGTTGGCATATAGCAATAATAGCTAATGTTTCATTAACATTTCTAAGAGTCGGGTAAAAAGCAATTACTGTAAGACAAACAAATACTAGGATGCTCAGATCTAAGATGTTAACTCCCTGTAATAATTCATTTGCACTCTCATTATATTCAGCATGCAGTTTGATCAATCTGATTACAAAATTATTTTGAAAGAACTCAAATGTACCAGTCATTAGTTCTATAAGGGCAGTAAAGAATATTACAGCTATTATTAATGATGCAATCCCCCCAATTGCATAGATGTACTTCCACATTGGGCTTTCATTTCTGGAACTAGTTTCGGTCATCAATAGATTTCTCCTTTTTCCCTGCTGTTCTTTCAGGATTAGCTTATGATGATACATTATATATAATAAAATGTATTAACCTTTCCCCAAGAGATTTTTGTTACATTCATTCACCACCAAAAAATACTCTCTAAGGTGTCAGATTATATGTCAAAAAAAGTTTTAATCGTATATGGAACACGTTTTGGTAATACAGAAGAAGTTTCAATCAAATTTAAACAAATTTTAGAAGAAAATGGTTTTACAGTTGATTTAGTAAACCTGAAAGCCAAGAAAAAGGTAAAACCAAACATCACAGATTATTCAGGGGTATTAATAGGAAGTGGAATTAGAATTGCAAGATGGACGAAAGAAGCTAAAAAATTCTTGAAAAATAATGTAAAAGCCATAAATGAGAATCAAATATTAACTGGAATCTATGTATGTTCAGGAGAAGCTTCCAATCCCGATGAACGTCCAGCAGTTATTAAAAAATATTTGGTAGATGTCTTTAAAGAATATAGTTTAAATCTAGGAGAAAATGTGCTTTATGATGCATTTGGAGGAGTATTCGATTTATCTAGTACTAGTAATCTCGGGTGGATGAATAAAAGAATGTTGAGGATGGCAGCAGAAGAGGATCCAAACATAGTCCTAAATGAAAGAAGAGATTATCGTGATTGGGATCAAATCAATTCGTTTCTAGATCCCTTCATGAGAAGATTAGAATGAAGGCATCAAGAATAAGGGGTTATAGAAGATAATTTCTTAGAGATTCTCCCAAATTTTTTTCAAAGCATTTTCACTGTATTGTTTGACCCAATACTCAATACAATCTTCTAAAACTAACGCAGCAATAGCAGAGGGTCTGATTCTCAAAATTTCAGCGTATTGTTCTAGTTTCTCCCTCACCTCATTGGGAATTCGCACTGATAAGACTGCAGTCTTGGTCATCTAAAACGCCTGAGCTCAAAAAAAGATTGATCTTATAAGAGTCTTTTTCTTTAGGAAAATTCTACTAAAAACCTAATTGATTTCATTCAGTAATAATGAATAATTAATTTCATCTAAGATTTTCCAGATGGAACGACTTTGTAGAAGTAAAAGAAAACTAAAGACTGGCATTAAGATAAACTGAGAGAGGAGAGCTAATATGTATAAATCTTGAGAGATCATAAACCCTATAAATCCAATTAAGTCACCTGATTGATAAAATAAAAATGCAACCAGCATTGTTATGACATGGGTTAAAAGGGCTCGTTCAGGCTTCCGATCAATAAATTTTTCACGAACGTTACGTAATCGAATCAAAAGAACGATTATCATCAGGTCAACCAGAAATGTAAGTAAATAAAGACCGAAAAATGATAGAGTGTCTAGAAAATCAGTTTCAGTAACTGCAGAAGCACAGATCCACCCGATAAATAAAGCGGGGACTAATGGAATATATTTTTCAAGAAAAAAGAGGCGATTAGAGGACAGATTAGTGTAAATAAAGGAAAATTCCACTGTTGTTAGTAACATGAAGAGTATTACTATTCTTAATAAATAATGGAGTTTCATTAAACTAAGATATTCAATCGCCTCGGACATTTCGGGTAAGAATATTGCAAAAAGACCTGTTATCAAGAGCGTTGTTGCAAATAGAAATAAAACTAAATTCATATGAAGAAAGATTTCATCACGGGCTTTTCTGAAAAGGGGAAAGGTAAGAATAGTTGATAAGAATAAGAGGAGGGAACTTATCAAAGCAAGAAATCCAACAATAACGATAATTGACACTTTATCAACTCAGTATCCTTTGATTCTCAATAGTTCTTCTAACTTGTTATATGACTAAAATACCTTATAAACATGTGTAAGCTTTGTAAGTGTTCCTTACATTACTTCGTTTGTAGTAAAAATATACGAAGATTAATTAAAGTTAGTAATAGAAGGAAAGACAGTATATTTAGTTATTATATTCACTTAAATGGAGTGATTGATTAATTTTGATAGAAATTAAGAAACTATCTAAACATTATAAAATGGGAGAAGTTACTGTTAAAGCTTTGGATGGCGTTTCCTTACAAGTAGAACAGGGTGAAACAGTAGTATTATTAGGACCCTCTGGTAGTGGGAAAACAACATTGTTAAATCTAGTAGGAGCTTTAGATAGGCCAACAGAAGGTTCAATTAAGTTTTATGAAACAGAAATCACTCGCTATAATCGACGTCAACAGTTTAAATTTCGCCGTAACAAAATTGGATTCATATTTCAGACTTTCAACTTGTTTCCAATGTTATCAGCCTTAGAAAATGTTCAATATGTCGCAAATCTAGGACGAATGAAGAATAGTAGGCAAAAATCCATTGAGGCGCTAAAAGCTGTCGGTCTCGAGGAACGAATTCGTCATTTTCCTCATCAACTTTCTGGAGGTGAACAGCAACGGGTGGCAATCGCTCGTGCTCTAGTGAAGGAGGCCCCTATCATTCTAGCAGATGAACCAACAGGAGAATTAGATTTTAGAACAGGAAAACAGATATTAGAGCTCTTACTAAGACAACAAAATAATGGTACCACGGTTCTTTTAGTCACACATAATCGTGAGATTGCCCGGATTACCGATCGTGTTATTGAGTTACACTCAGGAAGAATCGCAGAAGATGGGCAACCAAAAAATGGAAAAGTTTCAATTGAAGATCTTCGTTGGTGAAAACCATGGGTAATCTTAGGCTGTTTCTTAAATGGTCCTTTCGGGATTTGAGACAACGCAAAATCCAAGTGCTAGCTATTGCAATAATAATAGGTTTAGGTACTGGGATATATACAGGATTGAGCAGCTCTACTCCTTGGAGACAACAAGCCTTTGAAGAAAGTAACAAAGATCTAAATATGTTTGATCTAAAAATACAGCTGCTTCCTGGAAGTTGGATACCGCAAGCTGAGCTTTCTTCTGCTCTTCAGAATCTGTCACATAAGAATTGGATTGATGTACTAGAATATCGAGTAAGTTTTCCGACAACAATTAACGCATCTACTTCTAATCAAACCATTTTGGTGAATGGTCGCATCATTGGCATCAATGTCTCTGATGGATCTCAGAATTTAGATGTAAATGGTATTTACGTAACAGATGGCCGACACATTAAATCAACGGAAACAGCAGAGGATATTTGTCTTGTAGAACATAACTTTGCTAGTTATCACAACTTGAAACCTAAAAAACAATTCCTTACTATTACAGGAGGCATTAAACTATCATTCATTGGAACAGCACTGACACCTGAATATTTTGTGGTAAACGAAGAGAATTTAGTATATGCACAATCATCTTTTGCTGCCCTGTTCGTTCCTCTTGAAGCAGCTCAAAGAATTCTTCAGCAAGCGACAGGTTTACCTCTTGGATATGTAAATGAGGTTGTGATACTAACAACACCTGAAGCCAATCTTGAGGAGCTTATCATAGATCTTAAAGACTACTTTCAAGATCATTTTTCCCTCATTTCTTTTGAATATATTGAAAAAGAGGATTATCCTGCCTATAAGTTTCAAGAAGAAGATATCTCTGGTGATCAGAGTTTATATTACATTTTTTCTTTTCTCATCCTTATCATTGCTGCTTTCGGAGCTTATAATCTCATTTCACGTGTTGTGAATTCTCAACGCCGTGAGATTGGAATAAACATGGCATTGGGGGTGTCACCTCGTCAGATTGCATATAGATACTTACTGTTCAGTCTTGAAATCGCACTTGGAGGGATTATATTTGGTTATATTTTTGCAATAATCTTAGGAAATCGATTTGGAGAAGTAATTACGGATCTTTTACCCTATCATGTGTGGAAAGAATGGCTGGTAACAGAACTATTTCTGCAAGGAACACTTTTAGGGATCCTTATCCCCTTTATTGCATCTATTGTGCCTATATGGCGAGCTACTCGAATTCAACCGATCCATGCAATTCAAACTGGACCCAAAGTAAGTTCAGGTAGAGGAATTTCTCCTTTATTAACATGGATCCGTCTTCCAAGTTCAATATTCATTCAATTCCCAATTCGCAACATCTCCCGAAATCTTCGAAGAGCTGTTTCAACTTTAACTGGAATTGCACTTGCTATTTGTGTCCTTGCAGCTGTCTTAGGATTTGTTGATGGAGCAGATTTTTTGTTAGAAAGTGAACAGAAGATCATAAAAGGGGATTCTGAAGGACGGATCGATGTGTTACTCAATAATTTATATAATACGTCACAATCACCTGTGACAAACATTACTAAGGATACGGATGTGAGATTAGCAGTTCCTATGATCCAAATACCAGTAACATTGCATGGAGAACACGAATCTTATACTATAGTTTTACGTTGCTTCAATTTTTCTAATCCAATATGGAGTCCAGAAACAATCAGAGAGGTTGAACCATATATTCTTACATCTGGGATAATCATTTCTCAGGAAGCTGCACGGGATTTGAAAGTTGAAATCGGAGACGAAATCACACTTGAACATCCTTATCGAAAATCAGCACTCCAATATTCCAAAGAGAATACAACATTTCAGGTAATTGGCATCCAAAATAGTAAAATTCGATTCTGGGCATTTTGTGATATATCAAATGACCAAATTTTCAATGTAACTGGATTAGTAAATGCAGTGATGATTCTACCGAAAGAAGGAATAACGGAAGAATCTATCCAACAAAATTTTTTCAATCTTCAGGGATACAATGGGATCCAATCAGTCATAAAAATGGTTAAAGTGTATGAAGAGCTTATTGAGATGTTTAGATCTATTTTTGATGTAATCCAATATGTAGTATTGATCTTAGCTCTACTCTTGGTATATAATACTACAACAGTGAATATTGATGAACGAACCCGAGAATTAGCGACCATGGCTGCCTTTGGAACCCCTATTCGAACTTCATCGCTAATTTTAATGGTAGAATCCATGATTTTAGGATTCCTGGGGACAATAACTGGTTATTTCCTATTTTCACCTTTTGTAGTCGATATACTTGAAGCACGTGTGGATCAAGCAATGAATGAAATCTGGTTGACATCATTCCTCTATCCTGATAGCCTTATAATCCTCATACTGATTGGAATTGTTCTTGTCACATTAACCCCCTTACTATCAATTCGCAAACTAATCAAAATGGATCTCACTTCTGCGCTACGAGTTGTTGAATAGAATACAATCCAGCTTCTTTATTGGGAAAAGTAGTTCAACAGGTAATTAAAACTAGCAAGAAAGGTGTCTGAGTATTGATCAGGTTGAAACTTTGACCACTGATCACCCTTAAGTTCATCACTTATGATTACCATGGCTGCAGCTTTCACATTACGAAATGATGCAATGGCAAAGGCAGCTGCTATCTCCATCTCAATAGCAATAACTTCTTTCTGACGTAGCTGATTAACTAAATTGAAGGTTTCTCTAAAAGGAGCATCAGTGCTACATATTTTCCCTTTGGTGCATGAAATTCCTCTAGACAAAAAAAAGTCCGATAAATCATTTGTCATCTCAATTGATGGTAAACTTGGCGCGTGAGTTGGTAAATAGTGATGACTTGTGCCCTCCAACCGTACTGCTTCAGTTACAATAATTCTGTCACCAATTGAAGCAGATTGAATAGCTCCCGCTAAACCAAGAAAAATGAATTCCTTAATTCCCAATGCAATTAATTCCTCCAAAAAAATACCCGTTGCAGGAGCTCCAAGAAGGCCTTGGAAGTATAAAATTGAGTCATTAATACAATATAAATGGGTACCATGATATAACTTTGGCAGTTCCTTTATTTTTCCTTTCATACTTTTTTGTGGAAACTCAGGACGAGAAAAGGGGGAATAAATTAGTTTAGAGGGAATTGGATAAGCAGCACGATAGAATTTAATCTCATCGATTGGTTCAATGTACGCTTTCGAAGTGTGATCAAAAAAATCCATTTAATAGCCCTTCTGATAAAAACTAAGGTTAGAAGAGGAATTAGTTATTCTTCTTCAAAATCCTCGATAACTCCTTTCACCTGTTTTATGTAACTTTGGATTAAGACACTTACGTCATGACCCTTGATATATTCCTTATTCTTAGGATAATACCTTCCAATTACCTCATTTTCCCTTAACAAAAGTCCGATCATCATATATGCTAGGGGTAATAAGTGTGATATTAAAGAAAAATGGTGAGGAAACATTACTCGATCTTTTAACATCAATTTCAGCTCCAATTGGAAGTTGTAACAAAGGAGAGATTAAGAAAAAAGAAATTGATAACATCAGTAAGCAAACCCATCCAAGGATTTAGGATCGTATCTGAAGGAGCTTTACCTCTTATAAACTTTACATCCATTTTTGGTAAACTATCAGAAAAGCATATCTTATGTTTTTCTAGATAGCTCTCTTGGTGATTTCATGGAATTTAGACAATTTGGCAAAACAGGTCACAACGCTTCGATTTTAACTTTGGGTGGATGTGCATTAGGATGGTTACAGGAACAAGATCCGAAGACAGCTCAAGAAAGAGCTAATATAGCGATTGAGAATGCTATTGCTCAAGGCGTGAATATCATTGATGTGGCTCCTTCTTATGGAGAAGCAGAGGTCAGAATTCACCCCTGGATTCAGAAAATCCGTAATAAAATATTTTTATCCGAAAAAACGATGGAAAGAACTAAAGAGGGGGCTTGGAAGGAATTAAATCGGTCATTAAAGCGGTTAGGCACATCCTATTTCGATTTATACCAATTTCATACAGTTTCGACAATGGAAGAATTAGAGCAAATCATGGGAAAGGATGGAGCAATGGAAGCTTTTAAAGAAGCCAAAGAAACAGATCTCATTAAAAATATTGGTATCACGTGTCATAGCGACATGAGAATCATGATAAAAGCACTGAAGTCTAAGGAATACTTTGATACGATTTTAATCCCTGTCTATGTCGCTGCAATGGCTCATCCTCACCCTAGTAACGATTTTCGACCTGTTCTAAAGCTTGCGCAAGAGAAGCATATTGGGGTTATTGCTATCAAAGCAATTTCAAGAAGAAGATGGACCTTCGCAAAGAAATATGGGACATGGTACCAACCTCTAGATGAACAAACTTGGATTGATGATGCAGTAGGATATACTCTTTCCCAAGAAGGGGTTACTACATATTCCTTACCCTGTGATCTTCGATTATGGCCATTAGTGCTTGATGCTGTTAAGAAATTTCAGAAACTGGGAACAAGTAAACAAGAAGAGATAATCCAACGGGCAAAATCAGAGAATTTTACACCTTTATTTCCAGAAAAATAGGAAAGCAAAGAATTTCCTAACATTTTTATTATTCAACTTTGAAACAGCAATTGTTCATGAAACAGTAGACTTCCACAATTATGAGTAATGATTCATAATGACACCAACAATAATAAGTTATTTTGGTTTTGGTGTCTTTTTACTAGAATTATTGGTTAGTATTTTTATTTTTTTCAGACTAAGTAAGAGATGGAGAGAAACAAAAATCACTGTTGTATCATTGCTAGCTGGTGCTTATCTACTCTTATTTATTTTGATGCTTATTGAATTCTGGTTTTTTTTGATAAACTTTAATGATCCAGTTGGTTTTTATCTACAAGAAGATAACATTTTTGTTTGGTTATTCCCATTCTTCGGCGGAATCTCTGGGGGATTCTTCATGCTATTTATTGATTATTTCGAGAATGAAAGAATAAACCCAATTCACGGCTTTTTTTATGGTGCTTTCCTAGGTGCCTTCATTTTAAATGTCATGTATCAAATAGTGATCCCAGAAGTATTTCCAGTAAGTACGACAGAAACTAATACTTTATTCTTGTTATTTCTTAACTTCCTCTTTTCAACGAACTTCCCCGCGTCATATTTTGTCATTTACGTAATTATTGTCACATTAGGAGCACTTAGAAGAATCAAAAACAGTACAGAAGATGAATTACAGAAAAGACAAGTAACATTGATGCAGTGGTCAATTATTCTTTATTATCTCGTCACTTTAGTTATTATTGCTGGAGCCTATCAGTTAGAAGAATTATTAAATCCTAACCTAGTGGTTTTCCTGAAGCACATTGCTCCCCATATTAACGTGATTCTTGGTAGTGTGATGATTTTTCAAGCGTATGTAAAGGCACCTGTAGGCTTTCTACAATTTCAAAACATTGAGAAGCTATTGGTCATTAATAGATCGGGTTTATTATTATTCTCTCATAATTTTACAGTTCCAAAAGGAGATTCATCTAGCGAGAAAGATTTATTATTATCTGGAGGGGTACATGCTATTTTAAACTTGTTTACAGAAATGATAAATACTGAAAACATAAGAATGATTCAATTCTTAGATAAGAAAATAATGCTATCTCAGAATGAGAATTTTATTATCTTTCTCCTTGTAGATCGAATTTCAAGTTTCTTGTGGAGCGCCTTAGATTCTTTTGGTACTATGTTCAACTTGAAGTACGGACTTGAGGATCAAGAATACGCAGTTGTCATAAAGAACTTTTTTGATGAGGCTGAATCGTTACTAAAGATTGCTTTTGGACGTCAATAATTCAAGATTATATATGAGGAATCAGAAGTTTGCATTCATCATGTCTCCTCAAGTAAAATTAGGATTCACCTTATCGTATGATTATTTACAACCTTCCTTATGTCATGATCTGGTAACCTTACTAGATAACTCAAATTTCACCCATCTGTTTATTCCAGAACGTTGGGGCCATGATGCTTTTACTCAAGTAACAACCATGGCACACTACACTTCAGAACTAATCTTAGGTACTGGAATCGTTAATCTCTTTTCCCGAACCCCAGCAACATTAGCTCAAACAGCAGCTAGCATTGATGAATTAACAGAAGGGCGTTTCATTTTAGGATTAGGCTTAAGTGGGCCCATTGTCATTCAAGACTGGCATGGAATAAACTTCTTTCAACCTTCTCCCCTACAACGTACTCGGGAATACCTAGAAATATTACGCTTGATATTTTCAGGTGAAAGGGTAAATTACTCTGGAAAGATTTACTCCTTAAAGCGATTTTCATTAAGTAGCTTTGAACCATCTTTGACAATTCCCATATTTCTCGCATCTATGGGATCAAAGAATGTGCAAATTACAGGAGAACTAGCTGATGGCTGGTTTCCAATTTGGACATCCTTCACTGAAATTCCAAGTTCAAAGCAAGATTTGAAACTAGGATTAGAAAAAAGGGAACGAACACTAAGATCTAAAGAAGAGCTCGAAATCACACCATACATTCTTACTTGTGCGTCAGACACAGAAAATGCAAAAAACCTTATCCAAAGAAATCTCGCCTATTATATTGGGGGGATGGGTACGTTTTATTTTGAGATAATTAAAAGATATGGTTTTGAAACAGAAGCAAACAGAATAAGAAAGGCATTCCTAGCTGGTGATAGAGAGACTGCAGCCAATTCCGTTTCCCAGGACATGCTTGATCGTATTGCAGTAGTTGGGCCTCCCGAATATGTTGTTAAACGCTATGATGAATTAAGACAACTTGGTACAGATATTCCAGTGGTAATGTTACCCCATAATTGTACTCCTGAATTGGCTATGGATACTATTAGTGCATTTCAACAATAAGGAAACAAAAAGAAACCTACTCCTTCTGAAAAACATTGTAATAATTAAAAATTGATGTACTTCCTCCTGAATGAAGGAACAATACATTTTTATCCTTAGGGATGACTTCTGTTTTCACAAGATCGATTAAACCGACCATAGCTTTACCAGTATAAACTGGATCTAAAAATACTCCTTCTAATCTCGCCACTAATTTCACAGTTTCAATCATTTCTTGATTGGGGATACCATAGCCTTCTCCAAAATACTCCTCGTATATCTTGATCTTATCGTCTCCAATCACCAAATTCAACCCCCTTATGTTATTAAAATTCTCAATGATTTCTTTTACTTTCTTTCTTAATTTCTGTTTAGACTCACCTTCGCTAATCCCCAAAATTTCTAATTCTGGATAATACAGCTCTTTTCCTATCAAAACTCCTGATTGAGTGCCTCCACTACCTGTTGAATGAACAAAATAATCAAATATAATTCCCAGATCTTTTGATTGCCTCTCAAGTTCTACTATACATTTTAAGTAACCTAATGCACCGATGTCAGTAGAACCACCTGTTGGAATCATATACGGTCTTTTACCTTTGTCTTTTAGTTCCTCTTCTACCAGTACCATAAGTTCTTTCCGTTCAAAGCTATCTTTCGCTCGATGTATTTTCACATCAAGAATCTGGTCTAAAAGAAGATTCCCTGTGATAAATTCAGGAATATTTCCCGATAACACCAATTCACACTCAAAACCTAACTTTGCGGAACAAGCTGCTGTTTGTAGACAATGATTCGATTGTAAAGCTCCTTCTGTTACAATTACATCAGCTTTCTTTCTCTTAGCATCAGCTAAAAGGAATTCAAGCTTTCGATTCTTATTACCACCAAAAGCAACACCAGTCAAATCATCCCTTTTTATGAATACCTTTACTCCACCAAGATGTGTCGATAACCTTGTCAAAGGGACAATTGGAGTAGGTAATAAGCAAAGCTGAATCCTTGGAATCGAATCGAGATTAAAATTTGTCATAATTAGGAGTAACCATCTTTTCTCTTAAATCAATTATTCCAAGAGATGATTTGATTTTCGAGGTGATTTTCTTTTTAATTCTCTATGAGAAAGGTGTAAAATGATTAGATTCAGCTATTGGTAAAGATTTCATCATGGATCATCACAAAACTGATAACCCCTTCTCTGATCATCTATTTGAGTATCGAACCGTGGAAAAGAAAAGACTATTGCTATCTTTACTAATTACTGCGACCGTTATGATTGTTGAAGTGATTGGAGGTTTAATTACAAATAGTATTGCACTAATTAGTGATGCTGGACATATGTTCACGCATAGTTTTGCCATTGCAGTCAGCTTAATCGCAATAATAATTGCACGAAAACCTCCCTGTCATCACAGAACCTTTGGGTTGTACCGTGCTGAAATTTTAGCGGCATTTGTTAATGGTCTATTTCTTCTTTTAATAGTCATTACATTGATTTATGAAGCCATATTAAGAATTATCCATCCATTAGAAATTCTAGCCTTTGAAATGTTAGTTGTTGCACTTGTTGGTCTTGGAGTCAATTTATTAAGCATTTTTATTCTGCAAGGAAGTATTAAAAAAGATTTGAATATAAAAGGCCTATTCTATCATATCATTGGAGACACTGCATCATCAATTGGGATTGTGTTTGCTGCTATTGTTATATATTTTACAAGATGGACTTTTATTGATCCGCTCGTTAGTTTATTCATCTCTTTGATTATTGCAATATGGGCTTTTGGAATTCTGAAGGATAGTACAAGAATTTTATTGGAAATGACCCCTAAAGGATTAAATATTGAGATAGTTACTAAGGAGTTAAGAGACCAATTTCCAGAAATTAAAAATCTCTACAATGTTCACTTTTGGACAATCACTCCTGAAATGTTAGTATTTTCTGCTCACATGAAAGTAAATAATCCTATGTCAGATAAGGATCACAAACAACTCATGTCAGGAATAACGAAATATTTACGTACAAACTACAATATAATTGAATCAACAATCCAATTAAGTCAATAATCTGAAGAAGCTCTTCACATTAAATTTGTCGGATTAATAATTTGAATACATAAATTTAGAGGAGAATTCGATCGAATAACCTGAATTTTACTTTGATAAAACACCCCCTGTCCTTAAAAGCACTCCTTGTACGAGTTTAAAACGGACTATTTGATGAAAGTCCAAAAGGAGTAAATAAGGATGAATATGAATTCTTCTAATCCTGATTTAAACGGTTTGATCAGATATCTGAACTATCACGGGCCAGTAATCATAAGAATAAGCTCAGATTTAGATCCTCATCATCAAAAAACAGTCTCATTAGCAACAACACCAGAAATTTCCTAAATTTTCTAACTCATCCATTTACTTCAGTGGGACTAAGCTTCTCTCTCTTTTAGAATATTGACATATTTCAGTTAATCCCCATTTCTTAGTTTTAGTAATGAGCTCTTCAAATCTAAATCCAATAGCTTGCGGAGAATGAGCATCCGATCCCAGAGTAATTGGAATCTTTCGCGTAATTAATTCTTTAATAATATCCTCGCTAGGATATTCCTGTTTTATTCTCTTTTTCAATCCTGAAGTATTAATTTCAACTGTTAAATCGTTACTTTCAATCTGGTCTAATAACTGTAGAACTTTCTGCCAGATTCTATCAGTATCATAAGGAACTAAACCATATTTCTTAGGAAGATCCAAATGTCCAACGACATCGTAGAAGTTCGTCTTCACCATCCTTAAGAGATTATTATAATATTCTAAGTAAAACTGGTCTACTCCTAACTCTCTTATCAGAGGGACAGCTTGTAATTCATCAACAGGTATTGCATCATGATTTTTCCATGGAATAGCATGGATAGATCCAATGATATAGTCAAAATCATCTAAGTATGGTGTTAAAAGTTTCTTATAACCATCAAAAACCTCCGGAAAGTAATCAACTTCAGATGAAATTCTGATTTGGATTTGGTTATACTTCAATTTCAATCGCTTGATTTCATCGATATAATTCGGAAAATCGTTTAATGTCATTGCATAAATATGAAAGTGCTCTGGTAGTAAATCCATAGGGAAATGATCACTGATTCCGACCTCAGCCAACTTAACCTCAACAGCTGCTTTAACGTAGTCTTCGATGGTTCCAGTAGCATGATTGCAAAGAGATGTATGCGTATGATAGTCCCATAATTTCATGAGTGGAAAACATAAAGACAGAATAAAGCATTTATCGTTAAGATGACTATAATACAAGATATAATGAAATTAATAACATTGTAATTTCTTTAGACTCCAAAACTTAAGCCTCCATTGAAACTTGAAATTTTTTACAATTTTGGCTGGTATACTTGACAAGTACAAGCTTAATGTGACTGTTTATATCCAGAGTATTATTTCTGGTATATTTCATCTAATTTTTTGTATCAAATAATAGTTAAAATTCAGGATTCATCTATCCCTAGCTCTAAAGCTCGTTTAATTGTCCCAACATCTAATGGATCTCTTCCCTCTAATTTATTTTTCTCATGATACGATTGGATAATTTTAATCCCCTTAATATCAATGGATACGCGATTAGTTCCAGCCAGTATTTTCATAGGAGATTCTTCTTTTCCAGAAGCTGGTCCTTGCGTAACAAATATCTTACGGGCATCCATGATAACTAATTCAGGTTTGAAACCTAGGTTTAATTCAGCAACTTTAGCAGGAACACGCCAGCTCATATGCATCCTCACACGTTGTTTTCTTTCCATGAATCCGACACCTAGTTTTATTGCTCCTGTGTATTGGGCAATAAAATGAGTTTTTAAACAAGGTAAAAGGATTAATTTCTTCTGTGGATCAAGAATTCGTTTGGGAAGTTTGACAGATTTCAGATATTTTGCTCCCTTAGACTTGAGATCAACCCACGTAAATTTAAAGTCTTGTTCTGTGATTATTGGTATATCTAACTCTTTTAACACCTCACCCACCTTGCTTTCAATTATTTCTCTTGTTTTTGCCCGAAGCGTTGACGATTCGACAATTTCTACATTTTGTGTGTGTCTAAGGAGTAATCGTAACATAATTTCTAAAAATTCTGGATCTGTACTCGCTGGAAAGGGATCTCCTGTATTAAAATTTGGCTTCACAAGGATTGAATCATCCCTTGAAATGAAACTCTTCAGACCACCAAGAGGTTCCAACGCTTGTTTAATAGAATCTTCTAGGTTAGGAGAATGTATCGTATCAGTAACAACAGTATTTCTGAGATCAGATGTAATTACCAACTTAAGGCTTCCTTCTGTTTCTATAATTAAGCTCTAAATAGCTTTAATTATAGATTTTTCCCCTCTAAAACTAATGTACTCCCGTCCTTTTGTCCTATAAATGCTTTAGAAACCATTCCAATAAATAATCCTGTGTCTACAACGCCAGGAATCGTGTTTAATTTATTGTTGAGTTTGAGAGGATTCTTAAGAATGCCAAAATCAACATCTATAATGAAATTACCGTTATCAGTTATCACAGGCCCCGCTTTAGCTTTTGCCATCCGAAGTTGAGGCTTTCCACCGAGTTTTTCCATTTTTTTCATTAATGGTACATATGCTAGAGGAATGATCTCAATTGGGATACCTGTTTTCCAATTCTCTCCGAGAAATTCTGATTTTTTTCGATAATCAGCAATTATTATTAGCGCTTTAGAATTTGAAGCAAGAATTTTCTCCTGAACTAAACACCCCCCACCGCCTTTAATTAAATTCAGATCTTCATCTATTTCGTCAGCACCATCGATAGTAAGATCAAGTAATGGATATTGATCTAATGATGCTAATTTCAACTCATTTTCAATAATTAACTGAGAAGACTGAAAAGAAGTGGGAATACATTTTACTTTCAGATTGTGAGATTTATCCATCTCTGCAATCTTTTTTACAGCATAGATAACGGTAGAACCACTACCTACACCTATGACCATATTTTCTGTGATGTTTTCTTCAACAGCTTTCTCTGCTGCGGCTTTCTTACATAATTCCAATGAATTAGGTTTCATCAAATAATCCTCATTCCGAAGCTAATCTGTTTCATACTATTCTGAGTCTTCCTTGTATCCGAAATGATAATGAGGAGGAAGATAATGTAATTTATTATAATGATCATTCAAAGCATTTGATAAGGTCTTTTTGCCACTCAATTTTATCATTTAAGAGGGCTAACAAGCTTATTGTTTCGATTAAGCTCTTAGAATACTCGAAATCCAGATCTTCTAACAATTCAGTAATTTCTTCTTCTGCATTCTTAATTATGTCTCTGGGGTAAGAGGAATATTGTGTTTTGAATCTTTTCAGGAATTTTTCTAAACAATCCAAGGATGATAATTTTAAATTCATATGTTTTCCAATCGAAATCCCAATAGCTTCAATCATCTTCAGTTCTTCTGGACAAGCTTCCTCCTCCTCGGGTTTAACAATATAAAATACCTTAGCTGACCGTATATAAAGAGTTTGAGTCTTAATTTTCTTCTCAGACGGAAAGACTCTTTTACCAGCCTGTATAACTAATCCTGCTTCCTCAAGTTTCTTGAGATACCGATAAATGCTCTTATCAGACTTTTCTTCACCAACATTCTTGAATGCCTCTTCTAAATCTGTGACAGTCATAGGTCCTTTGTGAGTTCGTAAAAATTCAATGACATGGGACAGATTTTTTTCTTTAAAGAGCTGAATTATTTCATCATCAGTTACTTCTTTCAATAATGGTTGAGAATATGTTATCGCGTCTTGGTGTAGATTGTCATCCATTTTTACCCACGATTTCCTGATATTTTGTCTGAGAATTAATTTTTGCTATCCTAGTTAAATTAATGTCGCAGCCAATTTTGCCTAGATAATAACTTATTAATAGTTCTTAACTGTATGAGATCATATTCTCGGAAAAATGAGAAACATTAAAAGTTTCTTAGGTTAATTCTAACGGAGTGATCAGTAATGAAAGTAGTTTACCGTAATTGGGAACCAAAGAAGAACCTTGAAGAGCTTCAAGCTAAAGTCTACAATGAAAATAATCCTCGCTCTCAACCTGTGACAGCTCAACAAATCGTTGAACGTTATGAACGTGAAAAAATTGATCCCAAAACCGTGAAATATGCTCTTGATGAGGAAGGAAACATACTAGCATATATTCAAGCACGAGATTATGAAACTGTAGAGGAAACACATTTAGGGTATCCATGGGCTCTTACAAACTGCCCGCAGGAAGTACAGGATAAATTATTTGACGAAATGTTGGATTATATTAAGAAACGAGAACTAGCAAAAAAATATGCTATCCGAATGAATGCCTCTGTCGACGACAAGAATATTGTGGATTTCTTCAAAGGAAAAGGATTGGTTGAAAAAACTAGAGGATATCGGTATGAAATTGATGTAAATGAAGTAAATAAGTCAGAATATACTGGAAAAGAGTTTTCAACTCGATTAGCTACTCCTGGTGATGTGGATTTACTTGTTGATCTGATCAAGGCAGATGGACGATATGTTGGTCAGTTTGGATCTGATAAAGACATCATAGATTACTTTAAAGATCGAGTACTAAAAGATGGCGAGGAAAAAGGTAATAAAGCAGTCCTAGTATTTAAAGATGATACTCTAGTTATGGCTTCAGCCCCACTTGTCTTTAAAGCTCCTGGAGATGATGAAGAACGACTTATTCTCCGCTTTCACGCATTTCGAGCTGAAAATGAACAAGCCTACAAACCCTTGATCCATGATATCGCGAAAGTATGTGTTTCAAATAATTATGGAACTGAGAAACCACTTGGTGTCTTTATTGGTGACCGAGACACTGAATTCTCTACGATCTTAGAAGAATATAATCCCAATAAAGTAGTCACAGGAATTGGATTCGGATTAGATGAATGAATCCTTTCCTTCCTTTTTTTCAATAACCTCTTTTTATTATGAGTTCTATTAATATTAATGAATCTACATACATTTTTGTTTCATAATTTGTATAAGTGGTTTTCTCTCCTGAATCTACTGGAATTTGAGGGATTAAATATTGACTAGTCGCGGTTTCAATTTCTTTTGGAAGAGTTGACCCGTCCACGATGAAAGAATAGAGATCTGAAACAGTTCTATTATTTGTATCATCTTTTATGTCAACGTAGAATTGTCCAATCTCAGTGGCTTCTGTACATTCAATACTACCTGAATAATTTTGACCCAATGGAGTTAGTGTTTGATTGTACCAATTTAAACCATCAAAACTGTAGTAAAGTTTCGCATCCAGTGACATTCCTTCTATTGTAGCCTCAATATCAATAGTATTTCCAGTATTACAATCTAGGGAAGAAAAAGTAATCCCAGAGATTTTCGGTTTATTGGGAAAATCTAAATCATAAGGAGTTTCTAACATGAAATCTTCCATTACTGTTCCATTATCTTTGACTAATTTGACTTGAATATCTTTCCAGTTGATTTCAAGCTCTGTATGATGATGAAAACCACCCAAATTTTCATAAGAAACGTATAATGGAGCTCCTGCTCCAGCAGTAACAATTTGAGTTAAATTATGACTACCTATTTGATCACGGTGATACATATGATCATGAGAACATATTATCGCAGTAACAGAGTAATTTTCACAGAGTTCTTGAAATAGAGCCCCTGTTTCCTCACGAGCAAACAATCCTCGTTGATTAGTCCAATAAGGAGGTACATAAGGGGAAGTTAGAGGTTTATGCATTATAATAAGTGTATGTATTGCTTGCCTTGGAGATGATAAGTCTTCCACTAACCAGTTCCATTGTTCTCCTACTATCTCATAGGTATTTCCTCCGTTTCGTTCTGTATCTAATATAATAAAATGAACTGGTCCATAATCAAATGAAAAATAACGTTCTAGTTTGTCGGGAGTTTTTGGTTGTACAACTACATCTGTAAATGAGCTCTCATTATGGTTTAGGGGAGCATCATGATTACCAATTGCATATATCCAAGGAATTTCGTGTGTGTAATTATTAATTACCTTAAAATAAGTATCCCATTGTTTTTGTAGAAATTTGAAGTCCTTTTCATATATACCATCATTTGCTATTAGATCTCCCACTGCAAACACGAGATCTGGTTGTGAAGCGTTCATGTTCTTTAGGATCTGTTTAAATTTCTCCGGGATTTCAGTAGTATAAAATTCGCCACGATTGTCTCCATGGAATATAAATTTCACAGGTACACTAAATCCTGGCGCAGTTTTGAAAGTATAAATCTCACTCGAAAAATTAGCAGTTTGCACTTGGTAGAAATAAGACGAATTAAAAATTAAATTATCTAGCTTAATCTCGTGTTTTTCAACATCAGTGCCATTAAAGACAGATACATCCATTAACAGATCCGTTCCGTATCGAACAGTACTATTTCCTGGTTCATCAGTCCACCACGATACATAGATGGAATTCTGGGTTACCATTGAAAGGAAGGGTCCCCGTGTTATTTTTGAAGGTATTTTGATTTCTTCGACTGGTTCTTCTGTCAAGAGATCAGAAAGAATAATAAGAAGAAAAACTCCAGAAATTAATACACCAATAATAATAGGGATAATTAACAATTTACGATCCAATTTCAATACTCTCTGACATTTAGTAAGTTATGAAAATATCAATAATCTATCCCTATCAGAGTTGATTTTAAATTTATTGACATTTTTCTCATAAAAATGACATTATCAAATCTAGTATTGGGCATACTCGGAGGTTATACTCAACCAGAATGGGATAGAAAAAGCAATTAGATAAAAGAGTGTGTTAGCTGCAAATATCAGTAGTATGTCGGAGGAAAAAACTTCATTGACAAGGTTAGATACTATAATTTGAATACTTACTAGCACTACAGAAATTACCAAGTACCCTATCAGTCCACGAGTAATTTTTGGCGCTGAGGGTGTCTGAATAACGTTTACCCACATTGTTGTCGATTTTTTCTGGAATAAATTCCAAATGACATATACAATTACAAGTAATCCACCTATTAAGATGATTATGCTAAGAAGAAAATGTATTGTTAATAAGAGTTCATCGTGGAGAGACCTTCCAATCTCTCCACTAAAACGATAGGCGTAATAGATTATTGCATATAGAATTGAAAGCAGAATATTGCGAGTAAGTATATAGATCAATCCTGTAGCTAATCCAAATAAAAACGTCGATATGAACCAATAAAATGTACCTGGATAATTTGAAGTTTGGATATATTCTGGTAAAAATAACAGACAAAATCCTAAACTCGAGAAAACTACAGAAAGTAGGGGAGATAAACCACGATCTTCTAGCAATGGAATGATTGTTCTTCGATAAAGTAGCTCAGCATAGATGGGAACTATGATAAACTGATAAGATAGGAATAATACACGAATAACGGGATCTAATAGGAGATTATATGAATATAGAAACCAAGGACGAACTAAATAAATGGTACTACCCAAAGTTTCAAATGTAAAAGTAATTATGATTCTTAAACAGAGGATAACAAGAAATACCCCACATACTATTGCTAAACTATTGGTATTTAGATCTTCATATTTTGCGTCTTGGACTTTTAAACGGGGAATGAATATGAAATAAGTAACAAAACAGATTCCAATCCCTGTAAGATTGGCGATAATCGCGTCCAGTAAAATAAAATCGATATTTACATCTGATTCGCTCAAAATAACATGGAGAAAAGATAGTGGCCAGTTAAATAAATAGAGAAGAAATATTCCTGCTGCTATAAGAACCGCTGGAGTGAAGAAATTAAGATAACTGTCTTCAATCTCACTAATACTAAACTTTCTCATGTGATTCTCCAGCTATAAATTTTTATTCAATTTTTTGTTTTTGTTTCCATTCCAAAATATCCTTAATTGGAATTAAAACGTGGGAACTAATATGCGTAACAGGAACAGTGCTATTTTTGAGTGTTTCTTCAATTTTCTGTATGGCCTCTTGATAGATCGGGAGTGTTTCAGGAGTAAGCGAAAAAGTCCTAATAAATGATTGACTGTGTTTATCTAGAGAAGACAGATCAGTTGTATCACGCAAAGCCTCGGAATATTTAATCATCCATTCCATAATATTTGAAGTAACTAAAGCCTCTGTTTTCATTGAATCGAATAATGACGCCTTCATTACCAGCTTTTCTTCTTCAGGTAATCTATTCAAATCGATCTCTTCTTGAGTCCAATCTTTTCGCTTTTCAATGATTTCGTAATTGAGAAAGAAAAAACGGGTTTTTAATTTCTTCTTATCTTCTTCTCTCTCTTCCCAATTAACAATTCCCGCTTCATCCATTTTTCGCAGATGGTGGCTAATTGTTGTTTTCCCTTTGTGAAGAAAATCAGCTAGTTGTTTTACAGTCAATTTCTGATAAATTATTAAACAAATAAAGATAGCTAGACGAGTTTCATCTTGGAGAACTCTGAATATTCGCAACGGAAGAGGACTCGGCTGTGAACTCATCATATACTCCTTCATAGAGGTTTCAATATAGTTTCTTAATCTTTTCTAAGTTGATACTGCACTAGTCAATATATATGTTTTGCGCTAAACTATAGCTTTATAAAGTTATAGTTCATAGCAATAATACAATACAATCTTAGAGATATGGCAATGGGTTTACTATGATAAATGATATTGATTTATTGAATATTATGTCCCCTTCGGCTCAAATAGTCTATCAGGTTTTACGTACACGAGAAAAGTTAACAACACAACAGATTGTATCACAAACACGATATTCAATTAGGACAATTCGATACGCTCTTCGTCATTTAATGAACGCTCATTTGATCGTTCAAATCCCTGATATACGAGATGCACGTCGTTGTTATTATACCATTAATGCCTAATTTTATTAGGGAAGGAAACTTTGAAGATTAATAAGTGATAAAGATGATTATTGTTAATAAGGCACAATTGGTTACGATTTCAATAATAGTTTTTCTTATCATTCTTTCTGGATCAATGGATACAGTTGTTGCTAATGAAGAGCAGTTAACTCTGACAGAAATTAGCTCAATTGTATATGCACGAACGTGTGATGTAAAGGTTAAAGGTGACACTTTATACGTATTACAAGCAGATTATGGATTAGCAACATATAATATTAGTGATCCGACATCACCATATAGATTAGGCCGCTGTACCGATACGTATATCTTTGTACACGCTTTAATTATTGATAATGGATATGCCTATGTAGCAGATTATGAAGATGGGTTAGAGATTGTTGATATTTCAGACCCTACGAATCTTACTATCATTGGAGATTATACAGCAAATGCTGCAGCTGGATCAACTGATATACATAAATCTGGTGATCTTGCGTTCTTAGCATCGCAAAGTATTGGTTTAGAAATAATCAATTGTTCTGATATCCATAATCCTGTTAAAATCGGAAGTTTTTATGAAAATCACCGAGTTATTAGGGTATATTCGTTTAATAATCTGGTATTCATCTCTGAAGCCCGTAATGGATTTAAGATCCTTAATATCACTGATGATGGATGCCTTGAAATATTTCATTTCCATGTTACAGTAACTTATCAGGATTTTTTTGTCCTTAATAACCTCCTATACACGACAACTGAACATGGAATAATGATTTTTGATATTAGTGATCTTTCAAATATTGTCCAACTTGGAGATAAAGATATTGGTGTTTCGTATGGATTCGTAATTGAACAACAAAGCAATCAGTTAATTGCTTATGTCTCCTCATGGGAAGCAGGTGTACAGATTTTAGATATAACCAACCCAGAAAAAATAGAACTGCTAGCTCAATACACTGATGGAGGACAATCCTATAATCTAGCTGTTAGCAACAATCTTATTTTTGTTGCTGATTTTCAGGACGGCTTAGAAATCATTCAAATTGAAAATCTTGATTCTATTTCTTCCTTATCTAATAAAAGTAGCTCCCAGACTAGTACTTCAACTTCGTTAAAGGGTTTTAATCTGTTTATAGGTGTCTTCATTTTTATAGGATTTCTATTCGACCGAAGGCTACGAAAATGAAAAAAACTTTCATTTCTACTTTTATTATCGTATTTATTGGATTTAATGCCCTTAAAGTAAGTGGTTATCAAGTAACCCTAACCGAGTAACTTGGAAATTATAATGAAAAGAACTAGAAACCTTATTTTAATAATTGTTTTTATTTTAAGCATAACTGCCTTTAAATCAGGAGGTTCCTTAATAAAAGACCAAATCGAATTCACGAAAATAAGTGAAACTTGGACTGGAGGGGATACTTATGATGTTTGGGTTGATGAAGATTGCAATCTTGCATATGTTACTTACGGGTATTCTGGGTTTCGAATTTTTAATGTTAGCACCCCCTCCAATCCTATCTTGTTATCACACATTCCTGAATCCCCTGCTGTAATCAATACTGGGCATTCAAAGGCATCTGCTCACCAAATGTTTGTCGATATTCAGGAAAACATTATCGTCTATATTGGTGATGGAGCAGGAGGATTGACAATCATCAATTGTGGTGATCCCAAGATAGCGGGAAAGTTTACAAATCCTTTATCCAAAACGATTTGATTTTCATTGCAGATCAAGATGAGGGATTGAAAATCGTAAAAATGGGATTCTCAAGTACTAGTCTTAGAAATACCTCTTTTTCATCCTTGCATTTATTTTCAAGCACAGAATCGGTGACTTCTTCCACTGCGAGTTTTGAAATATTTTTAGTCACCTTGAACGTAATTATATTTCTTATATTAAATCGGAGGAAAAAGGCGGTCTAGTTAATATAACTCAGATTCAAGGCCAAGATTAATATTTTCAAAGTGAAGAGGTCACAAACAAATAAAGGAGAATTTTTTTATGGTATTCGTAGTTCTAGAACATGAAATTTTGCTAGATTTCGAACAGGATGTTAATAGTGCCGTTGAAAGAGGATTTAAAATTGTTAATTGTTCTGAAGGTACAAGATCTGATGGACGTCATGTATACGTTGCTTTTCTTTATAAGAAAAAGTGATGCTAACAGGTTAAATGCAAACCAGCAGCCACTCTTTTACCTTCCTTAACAAGTTTATTGTACTCTTTGACCGCGTCTACACTTTTCATTACAGTTATCTTTATTCCCAATTCCTCTAATTGGACGATAAGATTCTTAGGTACTCTCATAACTCCATTATATCCTGTTCCAACAATAAAGAATTCGGGTTTTCGGTTAATAACCTCGTGTAAATCTTCCATATGGAGATTGTGCCCCTCTTTGCGCCACCAAGAAGGAAGTACTTCTTCTGGAAAAATAATTACATCATTTGAGAAAGATTTTCCATTAATCTTAATATCCCCGAAACTGTAGTGCTCAATAATCTGCATGATTAATCACATTTGAGAATTGATTAAACCCAACTTAAGAGTTCTATGCTTTACTTATGATATGATAAACGAATTCATAACTCTACTTTCTTTTATACATAATTTATAAATATAGGACTGGACCAGGCCTTTTCTCCATCAATCTGAAGAACCTTAACATAATAAGCACTTCTACCTGATTTAATATTGTGATCAGTATATTCAAATTTCACGCTTATTGGAGGTTTTTTACCTGAAACGCGTGATATTTCCAACTTCTGTTCAATTCCACCTGCTTCTAGAATTAAAGACTCTTTTAACTGACTTAGCTGAAAGGAAGTTTGGACGATTTCCGTGTCGAAAGATATCCTTGCATCATCAGGGGCTTCTAGAGTCATTATAATTCCATCAAGATCCCCCGAAGTTGTTGAGGACCAACAAACTCTTTGTTCGGTTAGTTCAGTAATACCCTGCCAAGAAAGATCGAAAGCGAACTCTTCTGCTGATATTATCCTTCCCTTGTCAATAGTAATCTCACCACTCCAATCGGTGTTTCTCCGTCTTGTGGTTACTCTAGCCCCACTCCACACAAATTTTATTGTATTAGATGTCAAATCGTATTGGATTAATTGATGATTGTGGATGACATCCAGATCCCGTACAATTTCTACACTTTCTAAGCCAGTAGTTCCGTAAATTTCCACAAAAAATGTTGGTGATTGATTTAAAGTGATCTCGTCTCCCATCATCGCATCACCGCACGTCACACGTAGAACAATCCTTGTACCAGTAGTAGCGAAGACGTGTCGTTTACGGAAGGCATCCCACAAGGAATCTCGGGTCAATTCACAAGCATAAACACCCATCAATCCTCCTCTTACAGCTTCAACCATAGAAGTAGGGTGTGCTCCTCCTGGACGGCATGTATGATCATCACTTCCCCCTATAAACCCAATTTTAAGCCCTTTTTCCATTGCTTCTCGAACAAACCATTCAAAATGTCCATGTACTGAACAAATTTCAATAAATGGAGTTAATCCTGGATCATGATAATCTAAAATGGCATGACGTCCACCAACATGTGGAATAATCATGACATCATCTCTCCCATGAAAAGTTTCTAATAAACGTGAAATAGGATATCGATCAGTTTCTTCATCCGATTTATCCTGGACTTGAGTATGACTGCTACGATGAATAGGTTGATCATCTTTTAGGAAATAGACATTATGATCTCCTCCTGCTGGGGAATTTCCAGACCATTCATACCCTAAAAACGTAATGAACTTTCCTGGTTTGTGAAATTCTTTGACAATTCTTTGTGTATCTTTGTAATGATCTTTAGTAATTTGAAAATCGTTACCCACATGGGACACGAAATCTAGTGCGGCATCCCTAGCAAAACGAAAATACTGGACAACCGTTCCAGTGCCAATAGTTTCTTCTGTTTGGCCATGTAAATCTCCCCAGTAGAGTCTCATTTTCAATTGATTTTCATGTGTTAACATCGGATTACTAGTACTATGGAGTTCTTCATTCTTAACATCCTGGGCAGTTATATAATTTAATCCAGGAGTCTGAAATGTGAGATTCTCAAAGCGATGAGTACCTCCATCTTCAGGTGTGTATGTATAAGGGGGTGGGAGGAGAGCATTTGAATCATTTGAAGAAATCACAACTGTCCCTTCGTATTGAGATGTGGGGTTCCCCCATATATCTTCTATTCTCACTGAAAGCCATGTAGAAATACCAATTACCGTTTCTGAAGGAGCAATCACCCTTAAAACTTCTGGTTCACCTGCAATCACTTTAAGAACTGGAGGATTAGGCACTATTGTATACTGACCAGTTCCAAAAGGATCAACAAGTACTCGAAATTCAAAACTATCTTCGACAAATGTCTGGGACTTAGATCCACCCCCTTCTTCACCTGTGTCGCCATAAATGATGGTAACAGTGTCACCTTCCGTAAGAAATCCATCGAAAATGGTAATAATCAAGCATGGCCTCCAAGGACGTATATAACCTCTTCTCTCGAAGCGAACATCCAATTCGGCCTTTCCAGTTGTATTAACTGTACAAAAATTAAAATCTCCTGGATTCTGAAATTGAGGTCTTCCCCAGTTAGATACATCCCTCCAAGCGATTTTGATATGACCTCCATCATCTATTCCATGCGTTCCAACTGTGAATGTTAATATCCAAGTACCGTAGCTACCAGCAACTACATCATCCTTAGGACTTATGTTAGAATATCCGTACGTAATATCACGATCGTCTGTTGGCATAAAATACTTCCTTTTAGATTTCATCCACCTATCAAAAAAAGACAAGACATTTGCTCGAAAGTTGCCACTTTTAGAACTCTTAAATGAACTTACTAAATCAATTATATATCAATATAGTGATTAGGAGAAGGTAACTTTGAACAATTTAGAAGAAAAATTCACTATTTTCCCAATTGGTTATGTCAGAAGAACTGATAATGAGGTAATTATCCGAATTTTAGAGAAGTTTATTCCCGCTCTCAAGCAGTTAGAGCACTTTAGTCATGTTCAGATACTATGGTGGGCTAATAAAGTCGACAATGAAGAACAGCGCAATCGATTAGATTGTGTACCACCTTATGGAGATAATCCGCCTGTTACGGGTGTTTTTGCGACTCGTGCTGAATATCGTCCAAATCCAATAGCTCTAACAACAGCTAAAATTTTGAATGTAGATTATGAGAATGGACTCGTTAAGATTCAAAATATTGATGCTATTGACGCAACACCTGTTCTAGATTTGAAAGCTTATTTTCCCGTGTGTGATCGGGTAAAAGAAGCATCTATACCTGATTGGATAGTGGGTTGGCAAGATTGGTTACCAGAAGAAGGTTTAGGGCTCTACTAAGACCTTGATTCTTCTATTTAATCCATCAGTTCTTTTGCATAAAACTTATCACCGCTATCAGAAAATTTTATAAGAACTTGAGTGATAATGATTGCCATTATCCTGATAATTGGATAAAAGGCTACATAAAATAATGCTGCTAATTTTCTATGTTGTTTTATTTGATTTTTCTCGAATTTTTTGCTTGCTAAACGTGGGAAATTCTTTGCAATAAGTTTCATTTCATTTTTCTCTGAAACTATTCCTTTTCGGTTATAACCTTCCTGAAATTTATTTAATCGCATATGACTTCGGAAATCACGATATATCCAAATAAACCATCCTTTAATATATGTCTTTGAATTCATAACCTTGATTGAATGACTAATTATTGCTGCTTGTCGTTCTTCTGAATATTTTTTTGGTAACTTTGAAGAATCATGATATCCAAATTTTCCCCCAGCGCCAAATTCTGTAATAAACACAATCTTATTTGTAAATCGTTGATGCAAGCTATCTAAGAACAGGTTCAGATTATAGACACTAAGATAATACCAGCCAATGTATTGATTAATGCAAAGAATATCTACCTCTTCAATAACTTCTTTAGGTGCGATTAGAGCAGACCAAAACTCCAAGACAAATGTAATCAATCGTGAATTATCCAGTGATTTACAGTACCTTGTTAAAGCAGTCATGAATTGTACGCAATCCTTATTTAAAACAGGAACTTCATTTCCAGTACTCCATGAAATTATACTCGGATGATTGAAATCTCTACGAATCATTTCCTTTAGCATTCGAACAGCAAGCTTAAATACCTGTTTGTCACTGAAATCAATTCCCCAATATACCGGAATCTCCTCTAAGACAAGTAAACCTTCCTCATCACAAATGTCATAAATCATTTCATCATGCGGGTAATGTCCCGTTCGAAGAGCATTGAATCCTAATTTTTTGATATTTATAATGTCTTTTCGACGTTTTCTTCTAGGAATAGCTCTCCCATAAAGAACTAATTCCTCATGAAGACACACTCCACGCATTGATACTGGTTTATCGTTGAGAAATAAGATATGACCAACAATCTTAAGATCACGAATGCCAAAACGGGTTACATAAAGCTCATGTGAACCTTGAAGAGACAACTGAACTTGATATAACTGAGGATCATCTATTGACCAAATTTTTGCTTCCTCTACTGTAAGAGAAAACGATCCTCTTTTTAAATGATGATTTTTGAAAATAATTCCAGAATCAACTAAGATCGGATCTTTTTTTTGTCGCTTTTGAGTTGAGATATTTCCCAAAAAAAGGAGCTTCCAAGAAATGTCTATTTGTCTTCTTTTCAAAGTGGTGAGTTCATAATTCAATTCAATAGTGGCACTCCTTTCATGGATGATAGTTTTTACCCCAACCCAGCCAATTCGAGTTTTTTCAAGAATGCATAGAGAAATATCACGATATATTCCTCCCCAGTTAAACCAGTCACGAGACCGAGTTGGAATTCTATTCCTTTTACGTAAATTCTCAACTCGAACTGCAATGTAATTTTTCTTATTGATTAAATTGGGTTCAATTTTAATACTAAAAGGAAGAAAATTCCCTTGATGATCGCCACATTTAACTCCATTAATCCAAAGACGAGTATCATAATTGACTGCTTTAAATTGAAGAAAGATATCAGATTCCTTAAAATTATTTATATTCTCATGAAATTCTAACAAATAGAAAAACCAAACAATACCTTCGTATCTATCTAGTTCTGGGACTATATTCCAATTATTTGGTAAAATAATCTGTTTTAAAGATTTGAAATGGGCCGAAATCCATTCTACTTTCCACCAAGTATTGTTTATTCCCACACTCTCTGAATCTACTAAATATTTCCATTCTCCGTTTAAAGGAATCTCCATTTTCCTGTTTATCAGATATTTTAGAATATGTAAATGAAAATTATCACTAAAGAATTTGCGAAAAAAAAGGTTGAAATGGAAGAAATAAGAGCTTGGAAAGGATTGTTGAATCCTTTTTCAAGATTCATAGGCAATTGCCTGAATATCAGTCAAAGGTCGCTCGATTGGTTTGATTTTTGGTTTATATATGAAGTGCACGCCGAAAGAGATTAATACTGACCCGATAACGCATACGATGCTTGCAGTGAAAATCCCAGAAGCCAATCCGAATTTTTCGATTATAATTCCTGCTAAGGGTACAACTGGAATACCAATCAGAGAAAAAATCGTTGGCATTAATGAATAAACAGAATTTCGGTAATCAGAGGGGACCAGATCAATCATAATTCGTTGAATTAAAGTCTGAGCAATACTAAATACTGTACCAACAATAGTCCATAGCAAGAAAAATGTAAGAGTAATCCCAAGAAGATTAAATTCATTGGTAGGAGGCATGAATGTAGTTAATATAATGAAGGAAGGGAAAAATAAAATTGTACTTAAGAAAAGGAAAATAGGAAGTCTTTCATTTGAGATTCGTTTGTTTACTCTTGCTATATAAAATGATAGAGGAATTCCAGCCAAAAAAAGAGATGTACGGAGTAAACCTGCGAGTGCATCTGTACCTGTATATCCGAAATATAATGGGAATAATACTAAACCACCCCAAATCATCCATGTGACATTGAAAATTGCATTGCCAATGAGAAAGAGGAAAGCAGCCTTACTTGAGAATAAAAATCGAATTCCACCCTTAAGATATTTGATATAATTTGAAATTTTTGATGTTCCTGTCTCTGAAGATTCAACGGGAGTATCGGTTTTTATGTCTCTCAAATAAATAAGAATCAGAAAGATGATGATGATTGTTAATCCAAATTGTATGGTGAAAACTATACGACGCGAAATCAGGGTTGCTATTGTACCTCCAATTAGAAATGATGCCGCTAGTGCGAAATTGTTAAGGGAATTTACTCGAGATGTAGAAAAGCCGTAGATCTTTCTGTCAGGATCAGCATCACCGACTGCCACACGATAATTATTATCTACCCATGTCGCAAAGGCTCCTGATGATTGTGCGTTACCGAATCCATTTATTACCGCAATTAGGGCAAAATCAAGCATTGTATGCGCGGAAATTAAAAAAACAAAGGAGATTCCATAAAAAATAAATGCGATTGCTAAGACCCAACGCTGGCCGATCCAATCTCCTAAAGAACCAGATGGATAATCAAATAATAATTGAGTAGCTAACATGATACTAGTACAAACAGCAGTAAGTGCAAATCCTATATGATCAATACTAAATAGAACGTAAAAAGTATTGGATAAACTTCCCAAAAATGAGATTATCATACTCAAATACAAAAATGTCTTCATATAGTATTGAGCTTGAATAGGTAATTCTTGAGTCCCTAAAATCTTATTGATAAACATTATAGGTTTTAGTAATATTGTGCTTTTTTTATAGATATGTGATGTGGCAATAGCAACTGCCAGTACGGAAAGATATAAAAACAATTGTAGTTTTTTTTTATGAAAACTTCTAAGGTTCCTTAGTTTTTTTGTAGGTTTATGAAATAATTGTAATAAATCCGCAAAAGATCAATAATAGTACTGCTATAAGAATTCAGAATCTATCCAAGAAGTTATTTCATCACGAACTTCACGAAATGCTTTCAACTTATCATTTTCAGCATTTGATACTGCATTAGGATCTTGAAATCCTTTATGAATAAATCTTCTACCCCCCAAGAAAAAGGGGCATTTTTCCTTGGCATTATCACAAACTGTCACATCAAAATCCATTTTCATGTAAAGAAATTGGGTGGCATTCTTTGCTGTATAGTGAGAAATATCTATGCCAATTTCTTCCATTACTACTACAGCAAGTGGATTCACTAAGGAAGGTTCCGTTCCTGCACTGTGTACCTCATATTTATCAGATGCTTTTTCTTTTAAATACCCCTCTGCTATTTGACTTCTAGCTGAATTTTGGTACAAAGAAAAAGCACAACTGTTTTCTCATGGGAGTTCATGTCAAACGCTGCATATACTCTCAATATCATAACTAAAGACTATATATTCTGAATGCTCAAAAATATAATTATTAAATAATATATATATATTCCATTCAAGTTATATAGATATGAATTATCATCTCAGCGTGGTTTCCTAGGTAGACACGACACGCAACACTTACGTGTGGGATCCATTATTATGATAGAACGAAAAATTCAGAAGACTGGTGGTTCTTCTTACGTAATTACCTTACCAAAAGAGTGGTTAACTTCCTTAGTTGAGACATATTATGTTCAGCAGCTTGAGAATGAAACCAAGGAAAATGAAGACAAAATCAAAGGAATGAAACTTGGATTAGTTACTCAACCTGACAATACTCTCCTCATTACACCTAATTTATCAGGTAAACCTCTCGAAAGAAAGAAAATAATTGATATTCAAGAAATCCCAGACACAACGTATTTTTATCGATATCTGATTTCAGCTTACATTGCAGGTTATACTAAAATAGAGATAAATTCAATTAAGCCTATTTCACCTCCTTACAGATTAGTTATCCGAGATTTTGTCCAACATATTATTGGCTGTGAAGTAGTTGAAGAAAGAGATGAATTCATTCTGATTAAGGATTTATTAAAACCAGAAGAAATGCCCTTTGAAAATATAATAAAAAGAATGTATAGAACAGCAAAGAACATGCATTCGACCGCTATTATGGCTTTAAAAGACTCAGATAAAACTACTGCAGAGAATATTCAACTTATTGATGATGATGTTGATAGACTCCACTGGTTGGTTACTAGATTGACAAATATGCTTCTTAGCGATCCTCCTCTTGCAGAAAAAATGGGCATCACTGCAGGAGCTGCAGCGAACATGTTTTTCATCAGTCGAATCATTGAAAGAATTGCTGATCACGCAGTAAGGATTGCAGACAATATTGTTCCTCTTCAAGACCAAGTAATAGATAAGAAAATCATTGAAGAAATTGAATCATTCATTAATTCTGCTCTCCAAGTTTTCCAGATAAGCATAGAAGCATTGTTTGAAAAAGATATTCACAAGGCAAATCAGAATATTGAATCAATCTCTAAACCCAAAGATACAAGCAAAATGATCATGGATTATGCTTTTCAGCAAGAATCTTTTATCGCAATTCCCCTAGATAATATTGTAGAAAGTATTCGGAGAATAGTTGAATATTCCCTTGATATTTCTGAGAATGTTATTAACTATCTAGTTAGAGATTAGAATGTTTGTTTTTATAATCATCTAAAGTCAGGAATAGGTATTCTGAAGCTCCCCAAATGGTGTCTCTTACCACTTTGAACTTCAATTTCTTCTACAGTTAGAATTCTATTGCTATAAATATTAAGCATATTGAACGTATTTCTCTTCTCCGATCTGATTTTTTTTGATGAAAATGTTCCTGCATTGATAAAAACACTCTCTTCTACCTGTAAAGCTCCAGCTGAATGTCCTAAGCCCGATAGGATTATAGGGATTTTATGTTGAGTTAGAAATTCAAGCACATCTCCAGCATCTTTAATTGTTCGTTCAAATGCTGTTTGAGGAACAGGCATACAGGAGTGATGCATTAACATGATAAAGATTCGATTATCCTTGAATTTTTTAAAATCATTTTCTAATAATTTTAAGTTATGTCTCCCTATAAGCCCATTCGGTTCAGATCCAGTATTGATACCAAAAACATGAATATTAGATTCATCATATATCGGATTTAAAGATCCTATGGTTCTATACCAGAGCTTTTTACCAAAAGGTTGAAGATCACGAGTACCAGGAACAAGGACAATTGGTTGATTCTGTTTTTTCAGAGTAGCTAGAAAGCCTTTAGCCAAATTGTAATCTTCTTCATAGGAATCATTGGTTAATCCACCAGAAGAAATGACAACTGAGGGTTTTTCCTCAAGAACCATCTTGATTCCCTTGTCGAAAATTTCTTTCTGGAAATCCTTCCCTTCTGTGAAATGGATGCAACTCAAATGACAAATTTTTGCAAGAAAATGATCAGAAGGTTGGGGAAGAGAGTAAGAAGCCAAGACTCCTTCTTTCAAAGGGTGCATTGAAGTTGTAGGTTTTTGAAAAATGGAATACCGATCAATTCCATGAAACTGGACTTCTATATGTTCATTTCTAATATCTAGGGATAAATACACATGACCCGCTTTCCCTCTTGTCTTGTGACTAGAAAAGGTTCCATTGTTAATTAATAACATTCTTCTCTTCCCATCGGAAATGCTGAAGCAATTGGGGAAATGACGGTGCCCCACGATTACAATGTCAACCCCAGCATCCCATAATACAGGGAGAACATCTCCAGCATCCCGAATCATGCTTCTCTCACGGCCTGTATTAGGAATCGGTAATAAATGATGGTGAAATGTTAATACCTTTA
This sequence comes from Candidatus Heimdallarchaeota archaeon, assembly GCA_020353515.1. Lineage (GTDB taxonomy): Archaea > Asgardarchaeota > Heimdallarchaeia > Hodarchaeales > Hodarchaeaceae > Hodarchaeum. The sequence goes on along the minus strand of CP070695.1, from coordinate 2,012,594 downwards.
CTACTGTATCAGGATAGGACGAAAGTCTTGCGAAAATCTCATCGCGTCCTCGGGATCCGATACGTCCACTGTTTGCATCAGGTTCAACAGAATCTATCCCAAGAATGACAACTTTCCCTCCTTTTTTTGTAGTATCAATAAAAAAATGTCGTAAACCATATAAATCGTGCCAAATTTCCCTTCCAATATTCCTGAAGTCATGATTACCTGGGATATAATGGATAGTTGGAGATTCTACCCCATGAGTAGCAAATGTTCCTTTAATCAATGCATTTGCATAATTATAATCCTCAATGGTTCCTTGGTCGGTAATATCCCCTATATTCAATATAATAGTTTCAGGATTATTCCTAATCTCCTGGGCAATACTCATAATCCCATTTGTAAACGCTTCTTCATGGAAATAACCAGAAAATTTACTGATATGGAGATCGGAAAAAATAATAATTTTTGTACTGTAATTCATCTATCTCTTTTCCTGAACTTATGTAATATGGTATTAATTTTGTTTTTTCTTAGCATATTCTTGTATAAAGTCAATAAGCATTCTAAACGCCTGAATGAATCCCCTCTCATATTGTTCCTCACGTTCCTTTTCATCTTCAATATTAAGTATTTTTCCAACAGTTTCCTTAAAAATATGATCTTGAAAATCTAACACAGTTCCTATTGAAGCTTGCCAGCGATCCTGATATTTTGATAGAAAATTTGCTGAGAAATCACCTTCATTCACAGCTTCTACTGCAGTCACACCCGCCTCTATTCCTCCTCTAACCGCATAATAGATGCCCTCTCCAGTGATTGAAGAAACCATACCTGAAGCATCCCCAGCAATAAGTAACCCTGCACCAAAACTTGGCTTGTAGACACTTCCAATAGGTTTCCATGCGGGTAACCACGCTCCTTTTGACATAATTAGTTTCCCTCCTTCTAATAAACTTGAAACCACTTTATTATGTTTCAAGAAATGGTTCATGTATTCCATAGGTTTCCTTTCTAGGGTTTTAGCCATTGATCCTAATCCAACTGATACATTTTCTCGCTTGGGAAACAGCCATGCATACCCTAAGGGTGCTATATCCTTTCCCGTGAAGATCATGTACGAGTTTTCGAACCTCTTATCAATAATTTCTTTTCCTAATTGTACTTCTATACCTACACAATAGCTCATCTGATCGTACCATTTTTTTTCTGAACAATGACCCCAATCCCCCCACATCCCAGATAATTTTGCTATCCTTGAGGAAGCTCCATCACATGCAATTACCAGACTTGAGAGGATTTTTTCTCCTTTGGAAGTTATGACTCCCTGAATCTGCCCTTTATCTTTAATTACTCCCGTAACTTTCATTCGCTCTCGTAACTTAACGCCTTTCTTTACAGCCATTGTGGTCAGATAGTAATCAAATTCATCTCTATAAACTCCAAAGTAACTTGTTGTTCCTAGATCCAGATCATGACGATCATATCTTGGAGGTGTGAAGAATGATAATACTTCATATCTCCTCTGGAGTACCTCCTTTGGTATATCAAAGCGCCTGATAACCCAGTTTGCTACTCCACCACCACAGAGTTTATACCGAGGTAGATGATATCTCTCCAGAAGAAGAGTATTAGCTCCCCCTTCAGCAGCTTTCAAGGCTGCAACACTACCAGCTGGTCCTGCACCTACTACAACGACGTCATAATTCTCAACCATTATAATACCCCTCTAAATACATTCCATTCATAGATAAATGTTACAGGAATTTTCATTATAAAAAAATATTGAGAATAATTTTAATTGAATAAGCAAATTTCGGCTATTATGTCACTCGAATCAATTATTGACACATTTAGACTTGCAATATATTTCATACTGACCATAGGTGTACTTTTGGTATCATTCTTCCCAGAAGGATGGCTTCTCTTTTTTTATTTAAATACAGAACCAGAGCTTCTTCACTGTCTTCTAGCCCCGTTATATTTCTTTATCGCATATTGTATTACAGTCATTTTTTATGGGGTAATTCATTCTCAGCTTGTTGTAAGACTGACATTACCCTATAGAATTAAGCCTGGAAACTATCCCCATCATTCCAGTAAAGGGCGGTTGATTGCTATTCGCCTTACTGCTGATGGGATCTTTAAATCAATGATAAAGGTCTTCACTTTTCTTCCCTTCGTTTGGGGTATATTTCTTTTTCCTTATCTCATGCGATTGTATGGGTTGAAGTGTGGTAAAAATGTGCATATCGCAACAAACACATGGATTGACTGTCCATTAGTCGAAATAGGAGATAATTCATTTATAGGGTGGAATTCTGTTCTCTCAGGCCATGCGAATGAAAATAGACAATTTGTAATTGAACCATTAAAAGTTGGGAAAAATTGCACTATCGGCTCATACTGTGTTGTCGGACCAGGTGTTGAAGTTGGAGACAACACGATGCTAGGAATTATGAGTGGTTGGAAGAAAGGTACAAAAGTCCCTCCTAATGGTGTATGGGTGGGGGCTCCAGCCAAACGAATAAAAGATAGGCACTTGAAAAATATGGAGCCTAAGTGACAACACCATTAATTAACACATTAACAACAAAGAAATAAGAAAGGAAAAAAAATTCAATAAGAAGAATACGAAATGAAGCTGATAAGGTTAAATTCTTAAAGGTTGAAAGTTGCAAATAGGTAATCTCGATAGAATTTAACATCACTTCCCTCCGTAATGAGAGTATTTCGATGATTGGTCTAGAGATAACAAGTAAAGAAAGTGGGATTCCTCTATTTGTATATGAATTTAGACCAGATACTCTCTTTACTGATAGTGATATCAGAGGTGGATTGATTACTGCGATTATGCGTGTCATGGGTGAAACTTTCGGTCAACAAGAGACGAGAATCGTTAATTATGGCAACTATAATGCAATTCTTGCCGAGGGAGAGTTTGTTTTTGGAATTTTATTTACTTTTCAAACTGGTCCTATCTTTGAAAAATTCATTGCCAAAGTAGTTGAAGATTTCGAACAACAGTTTCACCCAAAGTTAGAAAAACTGAACTCACCAAATGGGGGAGTTGAACCATCAAATTTCGATTTTTCAAAAGAATTAATTGAAGCGTATAACTCGTTACTTCATATTGATGAGACGAAACTGAGTCAATTATTAGAAAAAATTCACAGCTATCAAGATAGAATTTTTGATAATATGATCATCTTCTTACGACCTGAAATGAGTCAACTTTATACTCATCTAGTAAGTGAAAGGTTCAGTATATTTAGTAATGAGGTTTCAACAGCAATTAAGACGCTACTTGACCTATCAAATCGTACCTCTTTTCCTATTGAGAATTTCCATATTGCCTTATCAAAGAACTTTCATTGTTTAATGTTCAATGTATTCCCCTATACGGTTGTCATCTTTGTTGATGAAGATAATTTAGATATAACACAATGGAGAATCAAAGAAATAATCAAAGCGTTTGTTGAGGGATAAAGGTAACGTCTCTTGATATAATGGACATCTGAAAATGAACCACCAGTACGAGGTCTTATTTATTCTCGGTCATAAATTAGGGGAATTATCACGAGAGATTGAGTTAGTGGTAGAAACAGCACAACGAGATGAGAAGAGCGAAAGACTTCAGATTAAGGTCATTCGAGTATATGAGATTTTGAAATATATTCACAATGAATTGATCCAACTAGAAATTTCAAATGAAATACAGAAAGATATTGAGGCATATATGAGTACTCTTGCTAAGAATTATAGTGAAATCAAAGATAAGATTGACAGAGAAGAAAGTCAAGACTTTGAGAATGAAATGATAGTCAGTAAAATAAAAAGAAAAATGAGAAGAAAAAATAGAGACCTTAAGTTGGAAACAGTAAAAGAATTCCACGAAAAATTAAAAATTTGGAAAGATCGAATTACAATTGAGTTATCAAGATCATCAGCTAAGTAGAATTATATAGTTCTTCTTTTGAGGAGGGTAAATATGGTCATTTCTTGTCAAGAGGAGAATGATGAGTTATAGTCCAGGAAAAATTACATCCGCCAATCGGATTCTCCTCCACTGAAGATACCAACAAAAAAAAGAAAGACAGAAATAATGATAACAAAGATTGTGATTAATAATAATGTAATAGGGATAGCTAGCAATACTCCTTGTAAGGGAGGCGGTAAAAATATGAATATGATGATAGAAATGACGGTAGTAATAATTGTTATTCTTAGTATCCTCATTCTTCTGAATTTACTATAGTAATTACTATTCCTACATTTGATACACTTGGTAATCGGATTATTATTCTTGCTTCCGATTCTCAAGAAACTTTAACTATTAAAAAATATGTATCTGGAAAAATCCTTGAGCAACGACCATCTCGTATCGTAAGAAAGCTATTCTCTATAAAATTGGAGAATTATGTCTTAGGAATTGCATTTACTGGTGATGTTCCTCAAAAGATCAAATTTGAAGATCATGTGAAAAGTATTGAGAAAAACCTCAAAAAAAAGCAGCAAGTAAATGATGTAATTAGTCATCTAAAGGAATATTTTGAAAGTCTGGTGTTAGATACATACGAAAGGTTAAACTTCAAGGTTCTATTCACCTGGATCGTGGGACAAGTTACGCATATCACTGAAATTGCCCATAAAAATAGTCAATGGGAATATTATCATAGAAACAAAAGAAATGTTTGTCATAGTTCTGATCCTGATCATAGTAAAAAGTTCTTAGAGATTACACGTTTGAAACCAAGAATACTCCAAATTAATATAAGTAAGAATGAAGAACGAGCCAAGGCAATTTGTGAGCAATTCATATCTTATGTTTCCAAACATGATGATGAATGTGGGATGGGTATTCAAATGGTATGTATATCACAGAATGATTTTAAGTGGATCAAAGCACCAAAAGGTTTATCGGCTTAATTAATCTCATTTAGCACCTATTCAGGATTAATAAATAGAGTATAGCTTTTAAGTCGGGGACATTTTTACATATATAATAATCTTTAAACCATTTTTGACTTCAGATAAACTGAATAGAATGGACTATTCACCTTCCACTAAACGTTGATCTATATATTTCATCTTTTTGTCTCGGTTAAGGAAACTGTTCCTCTCTTCTTCAGTTGTATCGATGAATTCTAAAGTACAGTGGTCATCTCCACAAGCCTCACATGATGTATGAATTAATTTTTTCGTTGGATCAGAATCCATGCTTTTTGCTGCATCAACATAACAATAAAGGCGGCCCAAGTTTAACTCTTTAAATTCTTTAAAGATTTTTGCGAGATTACAACCCGTAACATGATATCGTCCATCCTCATCTTGATAGACTTCCCCAGAGTACACTCCCCATTTGGGGAGATCCTGTCCTCCTTTGTTGACTACTTCATTAATTCTTCGTCCGTATTCCATTATAGATTTAATGACTAATTCTGAACCTCTCTCATCACCAAATTCATCGACCAAAATTTTCGAAAAAGATAAATGTAACAGAGCTAATCTAGTAATAGCAGTTTCTACTTCCTTTATTGCTTCTCCCAAAGGGACAGTTTCAATTTCATTATGCATTCTAAGACACTCTCTATAGGAATTGAAATAAAAAGAGGATATTTCCTACTATTTTGAATGTTTTAAAAAAAATGTTTCTGTTGAGCTCATATTAAGAGGACTCCAAAAATTAACCGAAAGCTTTCCTAGCAACAGTTACATAAGTAGCACCGTCAATATAGTATTGTTTAGAAACAGTAAGGCCAGTAACTGATAATAATTTCCTAATCTCTCGTGGAGAATAAAATTTTGACCCCATTCGTAGAAAACGTTCCATTGATTTGATATAATGACCAAAACGTGTATTAGGATCAAACTCAACGAGGATAAAACTTCCCTCATTCTTTAAAACTCGGTAGATTTCAATTAATCCTTTTAGTTGGTCATTCCAATGATGAAGAGAATCAATTGCGAAAACTCGGTCAAAAAACATTTCTTCAAATGGTAATGATTCTGCATACCCCAAACAGTGATTAGCACAGGGAACTTTTTTTCGTGCTTTTGCAAGCATAGCAGGAGAGGGATCGAGTAAAAATAAGTCTGAGCACAAGTGAGATAATGATTGAATTATCCTCCCAGTTCCCGCACCTATCTCCAAAATCACTTCATCACCAGTTAGACTCAATAAAGGAACTAAATCTACAGGAGCTTCACCGCGGATTAATATATCATATATTGGACTCAGAAAGTCAAAGATACGATGAGGTATGATTTTTCCTTCCTTGGTGGTGCAATTATTCAATTAGATCTAAGAGTGCTGTCAATCCATGGATAATAAATTTTGTTTCCTGTTGCAGACTTTGTGGTACTTGGTCATCTTTTCTCCAAAGGAGTATTGGGATTACTCCGGCTGATTTAGCTGATAACAAATCATTCATAGAATCTCCAACGAATAAAATGTCTTTCTTTTTCAAATCAAGATTTAGTTTCTCTATCGCTAAATTGATGGGATCAGGAAATGGTTTTCCTCTTTGGGTTGAATCAGCACCAATAATTTCAGTAAAATAGTGATTAATATTATTTTGGATCAACAGATCAAGTGTTTCTCCAGTTTTTGCTCCAGTGACAATGCCTAATGGAATGGATTTCTCTTTTATCTTTTCTAAAACAGGTATCACATCATCAAATAATGGTAATTTAATATTGATCAATTGTTGATCAAAAATTTTGAGATATTTTTCGTGTAATTCTTCAGGTACGCCCATTCCATAAGGAATATCTTCAGCAGGTTGGCCCATCATATTTATTAGTTTTTTTTCATTCCATTCAATATCAGAAGTTTGCTCATGTGCTATTTTCCATGATTGGATGATGATCGCATCGCTATTAAGGAGTGTACCGTCTAAATCAAATAAAATTGCTGATGGAATCATTTATTGGGATCTTCCTGCTATTCATTTGTGAAAGGTCTGAAAATTAAGTTAATTTAATGATTATCTCTGAGGATCATTTGAATGAGAAATTGTCCTTCCGATATCAACCCAATGTATCTTTTCATCTTTGATAACAATGGTTTGGCCATTATTAAGGCTTCCTGTTGTCAAATCAAATACATTTCCATTTCGTAAAACTATTCTTGACATTATTACTCACCTTAATTGAAATAACGATGGAAGTTAGAACAGTTTTTAATTAATTTTGTGAAATGATGAGTGGACTCAAGAACAGTATAATCAGGTAAGATTTGTCATTCTCTACTCCTTTGGAAATATCAAGATGACTCTAAAGAAATATAAGCAGATTTTTGAAGCGTTAGACAATGAAAGACGATTAGAGTTATTTGAATATCTCCTACAAAAAATTTTTATCTCAAAAAGTGAATTAGCCAAGAAATTTGATCTCAGTCGGGCAAGTTTGAACCACCACCTAAATATCATGCTGAAAGCAGGCTTAATTTTCGAAAATGGCCTTATTCTTGACGGAAGAAAACAGTTTTTCATAACTCCTGCGATATCCTTACATCCAGACCAATTTGTTGAACAGAAGGAAGAATATCAACACCTATCAGAGCAACTAGAAGAATGGACTAAAAGAAATCTAACGATTGACACTTGGCGAATATTAAAAGAAGAACTAAAGAGACTTGATGTTCCCCAAACGATAGTAGACGCTGTTGAGGAACGTTTGTTTCCATCGTTAGTTAAAAGGGCTCCCACTACTCGTGAACTCTGTTATTTTTGTCGAACAGAAGAAGCGCAAACCTCTTGTCATACCTGTAAAAATTTCATCTGTAAAACACATATTCATGAAATCAAACGAGAAGGTGAGGAAATGATCACCTTATGCCCAAATTGTGTGGAAAAATTTTTCGGGTAACCTTATAATCAAATAAAATTCTCTTTTCAAATTTTTCAAATCGGGGATAGCTCTAAACCCATAATAGGATAAGTTATCAGGTATAACAACAAAGATTTCCCTTTTTCCGATAGAACACCTAAATGCATGGAGTTCCCTTACAGAGCTCTTTTAGCTTGGAAATTTAAAAAAAACTACTCAAATAAACCAATAGCAGTCATTGAAAGAGAGTATTACTGTTGGAATCGTTTTTTAAATCTGTCGGAAAGATGAAAGAAAAAAATAAGGCTATTGATGCTGATGATTTATGTGTTGAAAGTCAAAGAAACCCAGAGATTTTAAATTACTTGTTAGATGCTAAAGAAATTTTGAAGAATTATTATGCCAAGAAATAAAAATGTTGTGAATACCATAATTGAAGTCCGCTTATAGAAGAAAATGTTCTTTGTCATTGTTTCAGAAATCGATATACGGAATTTAAATAAAAAAATTAGTAATCCATAGATAACCACTTATTGATACATTCGTAAGATTCCTGATTAAGTGGATCACAAATGAGTTGTTGATGATCTTTTTGCAAAATAATTCTATTAACTGGTTCAAAATCTAATCCTAATGCTAATGCGCTCTCACAATCTACAAGGCCATCACAAGGAACTCCGTTAAAAATAATTTCTTGGACAGAGAATACCAAGGGATGTAAAGACACTCCTGCAACGAAATACCACTCGATATCCTCCATATAGCTTGCTGGATGTTGATTAAGGTGAGTAAGAAAATTACTTCCAGGAGTAAGTGATTCTTCTATCAAGGTCTCACTATTGAATCCACAGAACCTTAGAATTTGTTCTGTTAAGGGATGATTTACCAGTTCTGTGCCAAGATGAGGAGTTCCCAACGTGATAACTCGTAAAACTGTGATCCCTGAGAGCTCAAGCTCCCTCCGATGAATCCGTAACATCTCCCTGATGATTAAACCACCAAGGCTATGAGCTACAATGTCAATTTCCGCATTTTCATGAGTCTCACAGAGTTGGTTGAAGAAATCTTTTGCATAAGTTGAAATACCTCCTTCGATATTATGAATTTCTGTTTTCGTCATTCCTTGGTTGTAATATCTTTCATAATAGTTGAAAAAGAGAGGATTTATATTTTTATCTGACATTCTGTCGAAAAAATTCGTACTATTAAGATAGTCAATCATATCATAAAATTGGGAATCATTACCATTGTAACCATGCACAAAATATACGTGTGATCCAACTGAATCAGTTCCAATGCTCATGGAAAGATAAGAGAAGGGAACCTTAGACAATGTATACAGAACTATAAAAAACCATACATTTAGAATGAGAAGAGGGAAGAAAATAATCAGAAGTTTTTTATTTCGGTTTAAACGCCTGAATATCATCCGTACGTTCGTTTTGAAACCTCAAGATATTGTTTTCTTTACTTGCGTTACTTGTGCAACCAACACCTTATAAGCTTAATGAATGTGGAAAATTGCCTAGATAGGAATATTTTTCTTCTGAATTATTATATATGAATTATCTCTCTGGAAAAGTGAATGATATGGAAGAAAATAATTATCAACTTGAAGAGTTCAAATCTTTTTTGTTAACGAACAATATAAATGAGAATGAAGTACCCCGCTTTATCAGTGCTATAAAGAACTTCATTCAGTTTCTTGAGAAGAAAAATGAGACGATTTCCTCATTTTCTTTTGGAAAATTGATCGAATATGCAGACACATTGGCATCAAAGGATAAACAAGAAGCTAGAGATCTCATCGTAGGACTCTGGAGATATTTCCCTTTTATCGAAAAACACCATTATATCGAAGAGCTGATTGATATAGCAGAATCCTCTTCTGCAATGGAAACACTTTATGACAGAATAGCTGAATGGCATGGAGAGACAGTCCGAAATGAAATTTTCAAGGATATAACAATTCCTCCTCTCGGAGCTCATCCAGAGAAGAAACCTCACGTAACAAAAATCGTAATGAATAGATTAGAAGAAAAATTAGGAACAGAAAAAACAATAGAGCTACTTCGGCCCTGTTTACATGGTGGTCCACTAGTTGGAAAGGATAAAGAGAAATTCCAGAAATTAAAGGATTTGGATGAATTTCTGATAATAAAGCATCAAGAATTCGTAAATGAAGTTGAAAAGCATCGAAACGATGGAACAGCAATGTTTGCTCAATTAGTAGATGATGAAGTCCTTGACTATGTAAAAACAATCCCAACAATGGGTGCTGGAGTACGGGACGATAATAAGATCATTATCACTAAAATTCCGTATCAAATTAAGAAATTCTTAAATGCCAACTCAGATTCAATGAAACGATATTATTGGTGTTACTGTCCATGGGTAAGGGGATCAATAAAAGATGGAACAGAAAAGGAGATATCTCGAAATTTTTGTTACTGTAGTGGAGGATATTTCAAATTATATTGGGATGAGATGTTTGATCAATCCATAGATGTAGAACCACTACAGACTGCTCTGTGGGGTGATATGGTGTGCAAATTTGCTATAGAAATACCAAATAAGATTATGAAAGAATATGTTCAAGATCTCTAACATTTCGTAAAAACTAGATTCTCTGGCTTCTTGGAATAGACTGAGAACATAGAAGATATTGTAATAAATATTGTGATACTTCAATTTTTGAAAATTACACAGGAAAGAGAGTAAAAGGAATTTTTTTATACTTAATAAATTTTAGAACCAGTTAGAAGAAGTTACTATATCAACCAGATCAGGGGGATACCAGTGGCCAAGACCAGGGTACTCAAGGAACTTACAGGGAATTCCATTGTTATTCAACATTTTAACAAGATCATGTAACTTATCCCTAGGAATCGCTAGGTCTTCTGTACCCCGAATGATCATTCCACGTAACTCATGATTTTTAGATTCATCAATCAGAGATTGCCATTTCTCAGGTTCATCAATCATTCCTCCTCCAGGAGCTACAACAACAAAACCACATGCAGGAATATCCCCAGTTAATGCCATTTGAACTGCAACTCCTCCCCCTTGGGAAAAACCTCCAAGAAAAAGACGTTTGAAATCAATAATATCACTACTGTTTATTTTATCAAGATAATTTCTAATTTCTTTAACTGATGATTTGTAATCTGGCCAGTATGCACTATCTATTCCTGACCAATAAAGATTAGTAGAGCGAAACCTCTTTTTCTATATGCTTTTTAGGTAGATTTTCTTTTCCTTTCTCTCCACCAATACACTCAACCCCACGTAGCATACTACCATGATATTGCGTATAGACTGGTTCATTCTTATTATCTACTGCTTCTAAACAGAGAATTACATGTGTTCCTGCGCGATGTGGCATAATTGCTACAATCTCTCCTTTAATTGTTATTTCATCCCCAGATTTCATAAGACGATGGATCTTCAGGTGTTCTGAGTAATGAAAGGCAGTCATCATTACCTCTAAGGGAAAACCATCTGTGATAAAATACTCAGGAAGGTTCTCTAAGATAGGCTAGGTTGTTGCTACAGCAAACATGGGTGGAGCGACAATTCCGTCTTTCCGTTCATCGTCAAAATAAAACTCATTATTATCATCAATGGCTGCAGCATAATTCATAATATCACGCCAGTTTATCTGACATGAATACTCTTTCAAAGGTTTTTTGTTAATGTATTACCTTTTTAAATGCTTCTGATACTCCTATGACTCTAAAAAAACATTTGATTTTAAAATGATTGCAAAACCATCCTTTGATTTCCTCTTCTTGATTAATAACATCCTTATAATCATTCGTAGTGAAATTAATATTTTCGTTCTTCGATTTATTTATATTGATTTATTTATAAGATTGACGAACTTTAGTTAAGGTATTGGAGATGAGGAAATTAGTAGAAGGTATTATTAGTACAGCTGGTATTAGGAGAGCGTTAGGTGTAGATCCGTTAGATTTCCCTAAATTCGCGATTATTTATTACATTGGAAAGAGGATTCCTCCTCTTTTCGGGTTTGTTGACTCATCAAATTCTTTTGGAACATTCTTTGAGGGGAGGATTGGGAATGTGAATGGAGTCAGAATTGCTGTGATAGGAAATACAAGACTTACGGGTTATCACGAAAATTTGTTGGTACCACTGTTAAATACACCCGTAGAATATGTTTTAACTATTGGACTAGGAGGAGCCATTGCATCAAATTTTGAGATAGGTGACTTGGTGATCCCCTCTGCTTCTGTCAGAGGTGATGGATTAACATACTATTACCTCTCAGAGAAGATCCCAGCAGTAGGTAGTCTTGAAGTTCTCGCTAAAATCTACAATACCTGTATTGAAAAAGGAATAGTGCCTCATACTGGTGTTTTTTACACGACAGAGTCAAAGTACAAAGAGTTAGAGATGTTTTCTAAGTTGAAACAGGATGGATTAATCATGATTGAAAAAGAAGTAGCACCAATCTATGGATTGGCTCATGCTTTTAGAAAAAAAGCAGGTGCGCTTCATATTGTTAGTGATAGAGTAAGTATGAACGATTTTCCTTCTGAAGGTTTCTCTTACGAATCTATTGAAGAAAGAGTGAATATTGCATCAGAAATCATTTTGAGTACAGTATGTGATTTGGATAAGCAGAGAGAACAAAAGCAAAAAAAAAAAAAAAAAATAACTATCAATTAACCAATTCTGAATAAAAACTCGCTGCTGAATGACCGAATGGGGAACTTGAACTCTCCCCATCTCTCAGTTCATGTTTCCTAATTCCTCGAAAAGTGTATTATTTGAGCTTTTTAATAAATGCATTAAGTTCGGATTCGCGGTCACCTTTTCTGAATCGTGATGCGGTAAAAATGCCAGCATGCTCTGATTCTGGAGTCATTTCCTTGAGTTGAGGAAAGACCTTAGCATACCTGTTTACAGTTGAGCAAATGAAAAACGCAACTTTCTTCCC
>CP070695.1:1989925-1999713 GCA_020353515.1 Candidatus Heimdallarchaeota archaeon | reverse complement strand
AATGAACCTCCTGTTCCTGGCATGCCAAATGAGCTAGGAGAGCCAAAGGGGTTCTTAGGAGAGGGTCTCATAAAACCGAGTGAGAATGGCATCTCCACTTTCATAACACGATCTTGGAATCCATTTCGTGGTGGAACTGGTGGTGCCATTAGCTCTCGAAGTGTTTCCTCTCGCAACCCAAGTTCCTTTCCACCAGTCGCAAAGACACTGTATGCATGAGCAATAGCACGAGCTGTTCCTGCACCTCCACCAGAAGGAACTTCGAAGTTCCTTGCGTAGATATGTTCTTTGTCTAATGAAATATCACTTCCTAACAATGATCTACGGAAAAAAGAACGTGGGTTCATTGCTGCGAAAATCAAGCGAATTGGCATACCATGAAACGCAGATAAGCCCATTTTAGCTTGTCGTAGGGTAGCTAGCTTACTATTTGGAATTTCTTCGGGAACTCGAATGTAGAAGTCGAGTCCGAGAGGAGTTGCAATTTCATCTTGAAAGTATTGTCCTATGCTACGGCCTTTGGGGTCGATTCGGCGCAAGATCTCACTTTGATAGTATCCAAGGGTAATAGCGTGGTACCCCTGCTGTGTTCCTGGCTCCCACGCTGGTTTCTGCCTTGCTAGAATTACTGATAAACGGTCGAGGTCTGCTAAGGTATCCTTGTCATCTTGTTTATCGAATTCAAAGAGTCCTGCCTGGTGTGCCAATAGTTGCCTGATGGTAATTTTGTCCTTGCCCTGTTGAGCAAACTCGGGCCAGTACTTTGAGATCGGCTCGTTATAATCAAAAAATCCCCGTGAATGAGCAAGCGCCATAGCCAGACCTGCCAATCCCTTCGTAGTCGACCATACGATCACCATAGTATCTTCTTCCCAAGGTTCTCCAGTAGCCTCGTTCCTGATGCCACCCCATAGATCCACTACTTTTTCTCCCTGGTAATAAATACAACAGGCAGCACCAAGCTCATTACGCTTCTCAAAGTTCTCAGCGAAAGCTTCCCGTACAGCTTCAAATCTTGGCTTGACAAAACCTGATATCGCACTTTTTCTGGTCAATTCGACTCACTGTGTTGTTTATGAATAGAATGATTCACATACATTTATTAGATATTTATATATAGCGTGGAGATACATAAAAGGTACAATGTGGAGATATTAAGCTCCTTTAAAAGAAAAGAGGACAGGTAACTGGTCCTGGTCCGTATGTTCCATTAAGAAATGAGAATTTTCCAAATAATGAGTTAATGATCATTTTATTCTTTGAATAACTGTTAATGGACATACTCTGGTAACACCGTGTAAACCTTCCAACTTAGTGATGAACGATGTTAGATCATCATTATTGCGAGACTCCTCAGAGTTGGATAGCTTGAGCAACTCTATGAACCACTAAGGCCATGGCGGCTGTACGAAAGTCTTTGACATTATATTTCTTTTTCATTTGATTGACCTCCATAAATGTTCCAACCAAGATTTTTTGTAAAGCCAGATCTCAGTCAAATTCTTTTCATTTCAAGTTCATTTAGAATGGTAATAATACTAAATTTTTTGATATTTTTTTACAAAAATAACTTGAATTTTGTACACACATTTTATCAATTCACTTGGAATATGTTTACCTGACCTCTAGCGGTCAAAGTAATACTAGTTTGGGATGATTCTGATAAAGAGTACCAAAGAATGGTTTTCATCCCCTAATATTTCATTGGAGGACTAACAAAATGACAATAAAAAAATCAAATGACAGGTTCTCTCAATCTTTATTAGAACAAAATTCTATGAGTTTAAAAGATTTAAATCTTTTAAAAACACCTTCAGATAAGGCGTTTAAGGAAGCTGAAGAAGTCACTTACGAGTTAATAGAGGAAGATAATGAGAATCCTTATCTCTAGGATTTTCTCTCAATCTTTCTTTAAAAATGGTTATAATTTAGCATTCAATCACATCGATTCCCCTTTTCCCCTTAATAATCATATAGCCAATAGAAAAGTATTTTTATTCTAGCGGTTGTATTTCCGCTACTTGCTTTTTTAATGTTTCTATCTCAATATTTATGGTTTTTAATGCCTCTAAAACTAACTTCCTAAACTCTGATTCTGTCAATCAATTCACGGTCACCATAATTCAATTTTTTATCGGTTCTTTTATCTGATTGATTATAGAATGAACTTCTTTATAAGTTCTTATGGTTGGTTTCATTTATACGGTCTTTTTTCTACCTTTTATTTATATCAATATTTTTACAGGTCATGATACAACCCCTAAACTTTATAAATACCTATTGATACTAAAACATCATGTTTGCCTTCATCCTCACTTATTCCAACACTTCCTACGATAATGAAGCCCCCATCATCCACTTGGAATATTCGAGCAAGTCTACCTCCAGATTCGAATTATACGATCTGTTCCACTCTATTATACCATTGTTTTTCATTTTAACAATAAATAGCCCATATCCATGACCACAAAATATAAACCCACCATCTTCAGTTTGAATTAAATCCATAGGTTCAAGCAATGATGATTGAATTGGGAATTCGAGTGTATTTTCCCATACAATAGTATATTTAAGCTCACTTCCTCTACTTAAAAAATACTAATATTAATACTCAAACTCAGGTAAATGACGATTAGAATCTTTTAGCAAGGATGTTGAGAATTTTACCAATACCCACTCAAATCCTGATAAGAAGGAATGTTACGACCAATGTAATTTCTAAATTCTTCAATGACGACAAATATTGTGCTTAACATTATTACTAAGATCCAATCTTCTAAAAATAAAACAGTTGTTTCGAATATTGGCTGTAGAATTGGTAAATAGATAATAAATAGATGTAAAGAGATTGAAATCATAATTGCTAGTAGTAGGATCGGATTCTTAAAAAATTCTTTACTAAAGAGAGAATGATGTTCTTTTCGTATATTTAACGCAATTACCATTTGGAATGCAATGAGGACTGTAAAAGCAATTGTTCTGGCATGAGAAACTTCTTCCTCAGTTGGAATTGTATCTGAACCAATATAAGGGGAGAGAACAAGGAAGAATATGAATAATGTTCCAATTGCTACGAGAATCGCGGAATAAACTATGAAATATATTGATTTTTTGGGTAAAATAGGTTCCTGAGGATTACGTGGTGGGTTATTCATGATATCTGGATCAGGAGGATCAATACCCATTGCTAACGCAGGTATACCGTCAGTTACTAGATTGACCCATAATATTTGTAAAGCTAATAATGGTACAATTGGAATACTAAAGAAAATGGAAGTAAGGACTATTCCAAAAAGAAGAACAGCTATTTCCCCTGCATTACATGAAAGCAGATAGATAATGAGTTTTCTCATATTGTCATAAATGGTTCTTCCTTCTTTTACCGCGTCTATTATCGTTGAAAAATCATCATCTACTAATATCATATCTGATGCTTCTTTAGAAACATCTGTACCTGTTATACCCATTGCAATTCCAATATCCGCCTTTTTCAACGCGGGGGCATCATTTACACCATCTCCCGTCATGGCAACGATTTGATTATTGCTTTTTAATGCAGAAACGATTCTTAATTTATGATCTGGTGATACACGAGCAAAAATGGATACTTTCATGGCTTGGTTTTGGAGATCAGTATCAGTCATTTTTACCAACTGGATTCCCTCGATTACTTGAGTGG
The DNA here is from genome assembly GCA_020353515.1 of Candidatus Heimdallarchaeota archaeon. Lineage (GTDB taxonomy): Archaea > Asgardarchaeota > Heimdallarchaeia > Hodarchaeales > Hodarchaeaceae > Hodarchaeum. Next base: position 1,996,034 of record CP070695.1, on the reverse strand, counting down.
AATCCCTATCAGATATTAATCCGATCTCATTTGCAATTGCAATAGCAGTCCGTGAATGGTCTCCTGTAATCATCACTGGACGGATGCCAGCTGATTTGGCAACCTGAATAGATTTCTTTGTTCCCTCTCTGGGAGGATCAATAATTGCTACAGCACCAACATATATCAATCGTGCTTCAATTTCCTCCACATTATCACACAAAATTTTTAGATCCGCTTTCTCATTGGAAATTGTTTTATATGCCATACCAATCAAGCGGTAACCTTTTTCTGCAATATTTTGTAGATCAAACTTAATTTTATCTCTAATATCTTCGGTTAATAGTATGATATTTTCATTGGCTTTATAATATTCACATAGATCCAAAAGGACATCTGGAGCCCCTTTTGTATAGATTAAACATTCAGATTCGGATTTTTTTAGTGCAACACTCATTCGTTTCGATGTTGAATTAAAAGGAATTTCATAGACGCGTTTATTACTCCGTACCAGCTTTAAAATGTTTGACGCTTTCAACAAAGCAATTTCTGTTGGATCACCTATGGCTCTTCCTACTTTTCCCTCTTCTCCTGATTCATCTAGAACTGCATTATTACACTCCATTCCAATTGTTAATATTTGTTCTACAACAGAATTCCCTTTTAACTCCTCTGACAACTCAAAAATTTGATCAATTGAAAGAATCTTCCGAACAATCATTTTATTTTCGGTTAATGTTCCTGTTTTATCAGAGCAAATGACTGTTGTCGATCCTAATGTTTCGACGGAGGGTAATCTTCGAATGATGGCATTTTTTTTACTCATCCGCTGAACTCCTAAAGCAAGGGCAATTGTTACAACCGCTGGTAATCCTTCGGGTACTGCTGCAACTGCAAGGCCTACAGATAATATTAACATATCTATTATATTCTGTCCTAATCCAACACCAATGAAAAAAATACCTATGCAAATTGTTATACTACCAATCCCTAACCATTTTCCTAAAATAGCCAATCTTCGTTGAAGGGGTGTTTCCTCTTTCTTCTCTTCTAATAAACTTTCAGCAATTTGGCCAAAAACAGTTTTCATTCCTGTTTCAGTTATCACAGCTAAAACTCTCCCACCTGTAATAATTGTACCTTTAAAAATGGAATTGATCCTATCTCCTATAGGTACATTTAACTGAACATTTACTGTTCCATCCTTACTGACAGGAAATGATTCTCCTGTTAATGCTGATTCGTCCACTCGTAATGAATGGGATTGAAGAATTCTAGCGTCTGCAGGAATTCGTTCACCTTCCTCTAATAAAACAATATCTCCTGGAACTATATTCCTTGATTCTACTCTTTCTTTTTCTCCTTCTCGAATCACTGTAGTAAAATGTGCCACCATTGATTCTAGAGCTTCTAACGATTTTTCAGCCTTATATTCCTGAATAAATCCGAATATGGCATTAAAGAGGATTATCATTGAAATTGCTATAGAATCTATAAAATATTCAAATCTTTGTATATCGTCTTCAGACAAAAGACCAATAATTGTAGAGATTGCTAACGCAAAAAGAAGTATTAATACCAGTGAATTTTTGAATTGTTGTATGAAAATTGAGAGAGGTGAGATTTTCTTCCCTCTTTGTAGCTCATTAAGTCCATGTGTTTGCTGTCTTTTGATTATTTCTACATTAGAAAGACCATATTCTGCATTTGTTTTCAGCTTTTGCAGTAATTCTTCCCTAGGTATTGAATACCAATTATCTTCCATCTGGTCTCACTCAAGTAATTAAATAGTAAATATTGATCTTAATCATTAATCGACTTATATATAATGTCAATCAGGTATCTTATATAGCAATGCAGATCTGGAAAATCGAAGCTGAAAAAGCATTTATAGAAGAAAATTGAGCGGACTACAGTCTTGTATACGTTCAACAATACACCATATCAATTTATCTTTGATCAACATAGTTATTCAATTTTCATTATGAAGATACTTGGATAAGTCTACTATTTTATATAAAAATTACATGTAGCGTTGGTTATATTCATTATTTAATTAACAATTAATTAATGATATGCCAACGATCGTTGGTTGTTGCACATCTGTTATATACATACACTTTGTGATGTGATGGGGGCAAGTAAAAAGCTATCCTTTTGTTGCTTACATTGTTAAATATCATCATGATTAATTTCTCCAAGCTTTTTGACCATTTTTGGGTCACGATGTGAGAAGAAACAAGATTTTTTAGTATCTAATGTTGAGATTTGATTCATATCTTCATTGGTCAATTCAAAATCAAATACACTAAAATTTTCAATAATCCGATTTTTATGAACTGATTTCGGAATTACAATTATACCTCTTTGTATTAACCAGCGCAAAATAACCTGAGCAATTGTTTTCTCATATTTATCACCAATCACCTGTAAAATCTCATTTTGGAAGATATTATTTTTGCCTTCTGCAAATGGAGCCCATGATTCTATTTGAACGCTATTTTCTTTCATTATTTCAGCACTTTCAATCTGTTGGCAAAAAGGATGAGTTTCAACCTGGTTCACAGCAGGAGTAATTTTATTATGTATTACAAAATCAACTAGGCGATCAGAATAGAAATTACTAACGCCAATGGCTCTTATTTTTCCGTCTTCATATAATTCTTCCATGGCTCTCCAGGAACCATAAACATCGCCAAAAGGTTGATGAATGAGATATAAATCCAAATAATCTATATTTAATCTATTTATAGATTTTTCAAAAGCATTTTTTGTTTTTTCATAGCCTGTATCTTGAACCCAAAGTTTAGTTGTAATAAAAATTTCATCTCTGGGAATTCCACTCTTTTTTACTGCTTTTCCTACGGCTTCTTCATTTTTATAAGCCGCAGCAGTATCAATTAATCGATAACCAGTCATTAGAGCATTATTAACACTTTTTTCACATTGATATTGGTCTACAATTTGATATACACCAAATCCTATAATTGGCATTTTGATGTCATTGTTTAGTCTTACAGATTTCATAATTATTCCTCAACTTGAAAATCTCGTCCATAGAGACCTATACGGCACCTATAAAGAAATCACTTATAGTTTATGCAACACGAGATATAAAAACAACTCATCTGTTTATTAATTGACGATGAATGACTAGGAAATGACTAAATTCTTCTTACCAATCAGAGATTTTGTGACATAGATATTATTTTTAATATGGTTTGAGTAACTTATATAAAAAAAGCGTCCACCTCGATTACAAAATTATTGGAAGGTTGAATTTCTATTGCAGATTTATCAACAGAATTTGTATGAGAAGTATTCGTTGTTAAGCCCTTTATCTTGTCAATTCGATTTTATTTTAGTCCTACGTCCTCTCTGATCTCAATTATTGCATTGATAGCTAACTCAAAAAACTCATCTAAAGTTAAGCTTAGATATTCACATTCTCGTATAATCGATCTGTTGACTTTAGCTGCAAAATTTTTGTCTTTAAACTTTTTTTTCAACCCTTTAACTTTCATTCCACTAATTTTACCCTGTCTTACAAGAGCATAGGCATGAATTAGACCAGTTACAGTTTCTGCACATGCTAGTGCATGTTCTATTATTCGCGTTCTTTTTTTATCCCCCATTCCTACAATCTCATAACCATATCCATGGGATAACACAGTACTGATAAAATCGTCATCAAATCCTGCTCCTGTCAATATCTGAGGCATTTTCGTTAAATGTTTTACTACATCTTCTTTAGTGAGGCCCCAGTCTACGTCGTGAAGTAACCCAAGCATCATCCAATATTCAACATCTTCCCCTAATCTCTTTGCTAATTCCCTCATAATGGCTTCAGTTTCAAGGTAGTGGATAAAATCAGATTGATCTTTGTTAAATTTTTGTAGAAGTTCTAATGCTTCATGTCTTGTGATTGGTAATTCAGGCATAGTTTGCTATTGGAAACTGATTCTAAATATATTTTTTGCGATTATATTGTATATCAGTAAAAATTATGAAATCGAATGGTTTTGCCAAAAAATAATCATTATGATCAATTTTCATTTTCTAGATTAGTATTAACAATTTAATTGTATAATATTCGTACAACTCAGGTTTTTTCTTTTTCATCTAAAGACCAGATATGCTTTTTGTAAAAATTATAATTCACATTATACGACATTTCTAACAGATTGGTTAAACAAAGATTTAAGTTTGAATTTCCAATTACTCTTCTAACTAAAGGGAATAATTACGTAGCTGGTAAAATTATAAATTTACCAATTGGTAGTACTCAATATTTTTAGTTAAATTAACTTGAAGATATTGAAAAGGTAGCTCAATTAAATACAAAATCCAGTTTATTCTTTTCCCATCAAGGTCCAGAAATCGTTAAAAGATTAAGTTCAGTCAAATTAAATATTTGAGTAGTAGAAATAGTAAAAAAAAGTGAAAATAATGGAAAGAAAATTATTAGGTTTCGGTACAATGAGATTACCATTAATTGAGAATGATTATGGAACGGTAGATGTTGAAAAATTTAAAAAAATGGTGGATATCTACATAGAAAGAGGATATACGCATTTTGACACAAGTTACGTTTACCATAATGGTAAAAGCGAAACTGCCATCAGAGAAGCGTTAGTAAAACGACATCCTCGTGATGTTTTTACTGTTACCGATAAAATGCCTGTTTGGTTAATTAAAAAAAGGGAAGATTACCAGAAAACATTTGATGTACAATTGGAACGTTGTGCATTGGAATATTTTGATTATTACTGGCTTCATGCTTTAGGTTCTCCTAGTGTGGAAACAAGTGAGAAATTAGGAGGGTTTGAATTTATAAACCAGATGAAAAAGGAAGGAAAAATTAGGAATATTGGATTTTCGTTCCATGATACTGCAGAAACATTGGATAAGATACTTATCAATCATCCTGAAATGGAATACGTTCAATTAATTGTAAATTATATTGATTGGATAAATGACGGTATTGAAATTAGAAAATGCTATGAAACTGCTGTAAAACATAAAAAGCAAGTTATTGTTATGGAACCATTGAAAGGAGGGGCATTAGCAAATGTTCCGAAAGAGATTGAGAATAAATTCAAGGAATATAATCCCAATATTAGCGCTGCTGCATGGGCTTTTCGATGGGTTGCATCTTTGGATGGTATTTTTATGATTTTATCAGGAATGAGTACCATTGAACAATTATTAGATAACATGAACACATTTGATCAGCTCACACCACTTAATGTTGAAGAACAGCAATTAATTTCAGAAGCACAAGAAATATTAAATAAAAAATCACCAAATAATTGTACATTTTGTGGAGAATGCCAAAAAGCATGTCCAGAAAAATTGGCCATTCCTGTATATATTGGATTGTATAATAATCGTAAAATGTTTAAGGCTGGTGGATGGCAGAATATGGTGTATGATGCAGTAGGAACTCGTTATGGCAAAGAAACTGACTGTACTGATTGCAAGGAATGCGAGACGGTATGTGAACAAAACATCAAAATTACAGATATAATAAAAGAATTTCAGGAAGTAATGAAACCTGTTTACTAAACCACGGATTGTTCAAACAAAGATTTAAGTTTGAATTTCCAATTGCTCTTCTAATTGAGTTTTCTTACTCTCCAATCCTTTTAATTTTTCTTTCTCATTTTTTACAACTTCAATAGGAGCTTTCTGAGAGAATGGACTCTTAAATACGCAAAAATTATTTTTTAACGTTGGATTGGTTAATGTTCCTGTAGTTTTGTATTTAAATCTGTGAGAATAGATCCATAATTTCTTTTAAACTCATCAATAAGTTGGAGCTTTGATTTTTTTTGACTATAGGGACTTTCATGTTTTAATTACCACTCACGTTGCATAACTAATTTTTGTGAAGGGAATTTTTCAAGATAAACTAATTCTATTGGTTGTTTCCGTGTTATTCGTGCTCCTTTTGTGTTACTTAATCCTGAATGCTGAACAATTCGTGACATAAGATGACGAGTGTATCCAGTATAAATTTTACGATTCATACCATGAGACGTGTCTCCTACTAATAACATATAGACCCAATATGGCAAAATAATCATCTTTTTCTCCATTTATATGATGAAGTAAATAAAAAATGCCC
>CP070695.1:1986362-1989825 GCA_020353515.1 Candidatus Heimdallarchaeota archaeon | reverse complement strand
TAATTAAGAAAAAAACTGTATAAGCTATAATTACTAAACTTAATATTTGTTTAGTTGGCTGATCTGTCAATCTTAAGTAAAAACTTTTCATATTTCACACATTAGCAGGATCTATTAAATAGGTTAAGAAACCTTAAGGATGTAATAAAGGGCCCCAAGGATAGGGATTGCCCCTAAAACGAAAATATAGTGTGGAGCGTCAATCGAATTGTTCAGTGAATGTATATAGATAGTGATTGGAGTTATCAACGTAAATAAAAGAAAATCTATAGTCATAACACGGACAGATAGATATTTCTGGAGTGCATCTATGTATCTTTGAGGATTTCCCTGAAGTAGTCCTAAAATAAATAATCCCCCAGTAAAAATGACCAAGATAATTCCCCAAAAATTTGAATCGAATAATCGTTGTAATCTGTTTTGTGGCTTCTTTGCTTTCTTACTCTCTCTCACTAAGATATAGACACTCAGGGCATATGCACCAATAAAAAAGACGCAAGAATAAATGGCCAGGCTGGTATTCTCTTTTCTCTTCCATCTCCATATAAGAGGGATGCTTGCACAGCTGGCCAAATTCCCATCTAATAAAAGACAATGATTAGGAGGGGGTCAAGAGTTGTTCCTCCTTTTATTTTCTTAACTTCTCTTCCTGCAACAGATAAACCCTCCGTTCAAACTATTAACAGAAGAAGAGGAAGACTGGTCGAAAAATGCTTAACAGGGAAAATTTATAAAGATATGGAGATATCCGAGTTCACAATAAAAGAAAACTTAACATATTAAACGATCATGAGAAAAAAAAGCAGAGATAAAAAAGCAAGATTACTATAAAAGGTTTCTAATCTTAAATAATCAATCACAAAGTCCAGTATTTTCATATTTTTCATTCTTTAATTAGTTCGATCTAAAGATAATTCACATCTGATGGTGGTAAAATTGGGAAATAATTCCAAAAAACTAAGTATTATTATCCATGATGGAAGAGAAGAACCCGTTGAACTTGAACGAATGATAGTATTTGAAAAGAACGCTTATGAAAGGTTTTACGAACCAAGTCGTGAGTATAATACAACAAGACAGATCGAAAAACTCGGCCCAGTTCTTATAGATTTCACTAATATCCATAGTTGGGCTAAAGATATCCCTGACATCGATCCACGTAGTGCTCGATTATTCTCTGTCTGGTTTGAAGAGGCAAAAACTCATGAAATTATTGGAATAGCTCACGGTTTTTTTCTCTTACTTCCTTTTATCCTATCGTCTGCTACCCCTCATGAATATCATTCATTTCAGAGAAATGTTCCCTACTATCCAATAGCGATTATTTATTCAGTTAGAACAACCATTCGAAATGAGAGGTATCTTGATCTATTCCTTGACCGCCTACGGGAAGGAATATCATCAAATTGGAAAAAAACTCGTACTAATGTAATCAATCGTCTTCCTAAGGGATCTGATTTATGGAAACGTTACGTTCTGTCTTTTGAGAACATTATTCATTTTACTTTTCTCTGTCCTTCAATTGATCGTGAAATAATTGATGCTTTAGAAAGGAATGATTATCGAATTACTAGTGTATTGCAACTCCTAGCATCTCCAACTCCTTCACATGATGAAGCGACTATTACTCATCACCTCCACACTGCTCGGGAAATTCTTAAAGAAGTAAATACTAGTAAGAATCAAAAATAGGCATCAAATTTTATTTCCTAGCTTTGAAAAAGGCTGGTTTAGATAACAAAAGTACATACCACGTATATAATGTGAAATATCATCTTCTGACTTTACCTACTCTTCTTGGAGATTTCCATTGTTTCTTTATGATTCCTTTTGACCTAATTGGAGAAATTTTCTGAACCAATAGATAGGAAGAATTGATCCAACAACAATAGTAACTGCAATTAAAAATAGCTGTAGACTTATATCACGGGGAAAACCAGTAAATAAGGGTTCTAAATGTTCATCAAGGATGATCAATAGCTTGTCTTGATCTGCAAGAAAAAATTTCTTATCATTCCGAAAAATATCGTGCGGAGCTGCGTTACTATATTCTGAAATTTCTTTTGGGTGCGAGGGGTCTGTGATATTTAGGATATATACTCCTTTTTGTAAATCAGCAACGTAAAGATGAGTAGTGTTTCCAGTAACACCATAAGCTTCCCCTCCAAGTTTATAATATTTTCCAAGCTGAATAGGTGAATGGGGAGTGGAAATATCAAAAATATAGACTCCATGTCTATGACATCCTAAGAAAAGCAAATCATTATGAATATAAACATCAATCGCACCATGTGTTAATAGAGAAGTCGATACTAATTTAGGCGAAGATGGATCTGTTACATTAAGTACTTTAAGGCCCCTACCTGAATCTGGAAGGTAGATGAAGTTATTTTTTATCGCAACACTACGAAATACTCCTCCATCATCGTATTCTGTGACTTTAATAATATCATCAGAGGTAGAAATATCAAATATTTCCATACCTTGTGGATATTCAGTTACATACGCATAAGAACCATTAGTACATACTGAATGGGCACTTCCGCCATCATTATATTGATCTGTGATCAAAGGATTCTCTGGATCACTTATATTAGCAATAATAAAGCCATTACTATCGCTTGCAATATATACGAGGTCGTCCATTACTGTTACACCAAATGCACCGTCACTAGTAGCTACAATCCCAATTTTTCTAGGATTTACGGGATTACTGATATCTAGAATCACTGTTCCGTCGTTAGTTGTAACAAAAGCATGATTACCTTCAACACACACACTATACGCTACATTAGCCCCTAGACCAACTTGTGGTAAAAAGAAAACAACCAAAATATCCAGAAATATCAGAGTCACAAGAACCAAGAAGTAAAGTACTTTTAGAGTTCTATTTATTTTAGCGTTAATGAACAATTTATTCAAATGAACCACCTTCAATCGGTTTGATAGATTGATGGGAGTCCTGAATTTTGCTCTCAATTTAATGTTTTAGACCCTTCCAAAAATGGAAGGATCTTAGTTCGACCAGATAATGGAATTTAATTCATAAAAAAACTCTATATCATTATTTCATGAATTTATTCCGGTCAGTCAAAACTAAACTGATTACATTATCCAAACAAAAAAAATTAACATTAATATCCTACACTATTGACATATTAATACTTTGTTGATTATTTCTTTCATTCAGATGGGCTATTGTAATATTAAGCGCATCTTTTAGATTCATAAGGAAAATTACTCCCTTCTCTGTTACTCTGAAGTTCTTCAAACGAGTATCTAACATAACAACGTCTGACAAATATGTTTCTAGGTAATTTAGGGTTATTAATTTTTTGATTTCTCTAGAAAGGGTCGAGGGAGGGATATTAAGACTTTTAGAGATTTTAGTTGGGTTTGTTTCAGTGGGATCCTGATAAGCGATTTCAATTAAAGTAAATATGGTGTTTTTTCTAATTTTTGT
>CP070695.1:1928140-1986262 GCA_020353515.1 Candidatus Heimdallarchaeota archaeon | reverse complement strand
ATTTTTTCTTCTTTTTCTCTTCGTCAGTCTGTCCTGCTTCTCCACTAATTGTACCTAGTTCAGAAAGTGCATCAGAAAATAGATCGGCAAGGTCAGGTATTTTCACTTCGGATTCTTTGGTTTCTTCGGGAGGAGTAATCTCTTGATAATCCACTTGAGGGACATCGAATATGTCAGTTGAAACAGTTTCTTCTTCTTGTTTCAAGACATCTGCAATTGATTCCATTTTAGGTTCTTGGGGTACTGTCTCCGGTTCTTCTGTAAACACTTCCTGAAAAATGTCCGTAGCTATATCTTCTGTAACCTCTTTATCTTCATCTTCCTGAATGATTTTTTCAAGAGGAGTTAGATCTGGGGTCGCGACAGATAAATCACTCGGTGGTTCAGCAATATCGATTTTTGTCTCTTCTATGGCTTCTTCAGAAGAATCTAATGTATCTTTTCTCCACAATCGTCCAAAAGCATCAACTTCCCACTCATCCTCTTCACTGATCTCTTCTTCTGACACTTCTGGCGGTCTTACATCTACAGATGGACTTTCAACACTTGGCATGAAGAGAGATTCTAATTCTTTCTCAGATAAAGCAGTTTTTCTGTCTTCTGTAGATTCAGGAGGAATTTCTTCTAGAACAGGAGGAAGACTTTCTTGAGGAACTTCTTCTAGAACAGGAGGTACGCTTTCTTTAGGAATCTCTGGTTCGGATTCTAGAAGAGGAGATGAAGAAAATAAGGAACTTACTTCTTCATCGGAAAGGGCTGGTTCTTTATGAGTGGGAGTCTCAATTAATTCTTCAAACTTTGGTTGCAAGATCTCAGGCTCATCCTTACTTGGAAATTCTGGAATACCAGGTTCAACTTGGGTTTCTTCTTGACCGAATTCTTTTATCACACTCACAAATTCTTCATCGATCTCTTCTTCGATGATTTCTTGAGAAATTTCCGTAGTAAGGGGTTCAGGCGGCGGAGGAACGATTGCTTCTGTTTTGACAAGTTCAGGGACGGGTTCAGGTTCTTCATCTAACTCAACAGCTTTTATTTCACCTAGATGTGCTTCTATATGAGCCATTCGTTCCCCTGCTAGAGCTTTATAGTCTTTTTTATACTTCTTCGGTCGTATTCCTAATTCCTTGATGTATTTTTGAACCAATTCTATATGTTGGTCATTCTTTGTTTCTTCTGCGTGACGTAATAAGAAAGCCATTATTCCCCCAATGTCTTCTGTCTTATTTATCATTGTACTTAATCGAGATAAATAATCAAGATAAGTATAAGCTATCTTGAGATTATCAGACTTGATGGCTATGTCAATCAATTCACTGACAACATTAAATAATTCATCAAGATCCTGTAATTCTTCATACTTTTCTAAGGTTTGTTGGAATGATGCAATAGCAGCGACATTATTTGAGGAAATAAGATATTCTGTTAATTGAGAAAGTAATTTTGCTTCATATTTATGCGCTTTGAACTTCTGACAAATCTTGATCCCTCTCTTAAAAGTTCTTATAGCTTGTTTGGGATGGGGGATTTTGTTAGCGAGATTTGTATAAACAGTCACAACACCTTCAAAATCATTTATACTCCGATAAAACGTAGATGCCTGATAGGCGTATTCTGAGGCCAAATCTGGGTTTACTGTAGCCACATATGTTGCAAATTTCTCTGCAATTTTAGCTCCAAGTACTCTACCCTCACTACCAAACTTCTTTTCAGAAGTAACCATAGTAATAACACGATCAGTGTATTCTCTTGCATCCTCCAGTAAAGAATTATTGATAAGTCCCTTTATGAATTTGAAAGATGCTGGAATGACTTCTGACACTGGTTTCTCAGTCCTTTCTAATACTGTCGCCATTAACCGTGATGCAAAGGGGACTTTCTCAATATCTAGAAATCTATTTGCATATTTATCGGCAATTCGATCTCCTTCAGTTCCCCATCCTTCATTATACACTGAAATTACGAAATTGACGATAGCTTCCATTATTTCCTCTGAGATTTCATCGAATTCAAGCATATCATCATAGATTTTTTCAACAAAAGAAAAGAACTCCTCAAAAGACGGTTTTAATGTTTGTTTGGTAATGTCAATGAGTTGAATATCAGGATACTTGTGGATCAATGGATCCAAATACTTCTTTGCTATTTTCTTAAATTCATCTTTCTCTGCTCGAATCTCCATAATTCGTTGAAAGACTTGAAGTGCGGATTCTTTATCTCCTTTATCATATATTGTGGTGAATATCATTTGTAGAAACTCAAGAGCTTTCTCCTCTTGGTTCTCTTCTTCTAAGAGTTTAGACATTTCTAATGAAAATTTAGTAGATGTTGCTGTATCTCCTCTATCTAATGCACTTTTAGAATATTCTTTCATTGATGTAATTGCTTGCTTGTACTTCTTATGGCTCCGCCCAAACCTGAGAATGAGATCGGTCATTCTATTAGCGTCTTCAAATTGTTCATAATTGAGAAATTTATCTCGAATGTCTTCCAAATATTGAATTACTTTACCAATGTCTCCTAATCGCTCATAATACCTAGCATTTTGAACACTGAAAATATAAGCATCCTCGTACTTTCCTAACTCCAATTGCTTTTCAATTAACGAAGAAACAATATTGATGGATTTCTTGAAATCAGCTTTGGCTTCTAAATCTTTAAGAATTGTATCAGTTATCTTTTGAGCTAATTCTATTGAGTGGTTGATCATTCGCTTCTGAAAAGAGAGTAATGCATCAACAGCTCCCTCTGAGTCACCCATCTCACGATATGTATCTGCTATTCGATCGATATAATATTCAACTAAATCGAATCTTTCAGCTTTTTCTACAAGATTGTCAATAAATCGATTAATTCCATCGATGGCTCTAGTATAATCCTTTTGGTTATATTGAAGAGTAATTAATTGGTTTAGTATTAATGCTGCTCGATCTAAAGCATTTGCTTCTTGTAAATCCTTAATAAAATTTTGTAACACTTTATAATCTGGATGTTCAGTTTGGATCATTAAACTAGAACAATATTTCATGTATTCGAAAACCATATCATATTGGTTGTACTCTTGTAATTCTTTAATGAAATTTTGACAGAACTTTATTCCTTCTTTTATTTTCTGGGCATTTAGAAGACGAGAGAGCTCTTGATTAATCATTTCTTGGGCTGATAGGGTTGCGTGACTCATTAAAAGCTCACCAACATAATCAAGAACGATCTTCTCACGTTTTTTCGGTTCTCCAATTGTTTGGAGGGCAGCTTGAATATAGGCCTTTGCCTGATCCTTTAAGCCTAATTTCCCATATAAGTCCCCAATGATTAGGTGTTTTTCAACACGACTTTTATCATCCGTCTCATAAGCCTTATTGACAAGAGACTCAACGAATTTCAAATAATCTCGAGCTGCAGTCGTTTCTTTTATGTTCACAAGATCTCTAACAATATCTAAACTAAAATCAATAGCTTCAGGGATTTTATCCAATTCATAAAACAGTTTAATTGCTTGATTTCCATAATCACAGGCTTTCACATAATTCTCGGAGTCTAATAAAAACTTTGATGCCTCAATAGTGGCATCTAGTGCTTTATTTTTCTTCCCTTGGGCTTCTAATGTTACTATTAGTTTTTCAACATATTTATTATAGATTGTTTTTCCACCTGTTTCTTCTTTCAGTAGATTTAATGTGTTTAATGTGTTTTCAAGAGCTTCAAGTAATTCAAAGTGTGCTTTTCGTTCTTCTTGGGACTCAAAAGCTTGATCAAGGAGATACATTAAATCTTCTAGAAAAGTCTTATTCATTTCGGGAGTAATTTCATCATCTTTAATTTTAGTCAATTGTCTAATCGCATAATGAGCATATCTTACACCATTCTCCTCCATAACTGAAGGGAGTCTCGTACTCTTATAGAAATCTATCTGTTTCCGTCCAAGCATTAATATTTTTTTCAGAGTGTCAACAGTACCTTCTTCAGTTAGTAAATGGTCTAAAAGCAGTCCACAAAGATTAGCTGCATTTAAGTGTTTGTTATTAGCTTCCAAGATATCTAAGGAATCTAATACAAATTCTAGAGAAATAGCTGCGTCGACCTCTAATAATTCCTCAGTTAATTCATTCCTAAGCTTTATAGCCTTTGTTTCCTTTTTCTGATCTTCAAAATAACCTAGAAGCTTTTTTCCGAATTGTAAAATCCCTTTTGTATTATTTTCATTGCGGAATCTTTCAAGAAGCACTTCAGTTATTTGAGCAGCGGCTTTTAAATCTCCATCCGCTTCATGTTGTTCAATTACTTGTAAGAAATGCCCAACCGCCACATTAAAAATGACATCTCCCATTGATCGATTGGCTAACTGTTGTATTGCTAAAAATACTTTTTCTGAGGCATCATAGAGATAACTAAAGGAAATTTGGGGTATTTCTTGGTTGATAAGCCGGGCAATTTCATCTTGATCGATTTTAATCTCTGCAACGTCTGAGACCTTCCCACGTTTAGTTTTGAATCGGAGAAACCACGAATCCATCTGGCGTAAGATGATGCATATGACTCCACCTGAATGTTCAATCTCAACTTCTTTGACAGGAAGGGGTTGACCCTCATTTACAAATGCAGTGACTTCTGCAACAAATTTATCAAAATCTTTTGCTTTTGTATACTCCGAAACATCCAATGAGGATAAATCGACCATCACCATCTCGTCTTCAGGCTCTTTCATTACCATGGGTGATATTACATCCTCTACAACTTGCGTTGGTGTGCTAACTTGTACTTCTTCTGTTTCAATGTGTTCTTCAGGATGTAAGATGATATTTTGGATCTGTTCAGCTGAATCATAAATAGAGGAAAATGAAAGAAAATCAATTCCAGATTCACTAATTAAAGCAACAAGATTATCTTCACTTACATTGTCTTTGGGGAATTTCTTCCGAATTATTGGCGTTTCATTTTGAAATAAAACAACGGAATAATTCCCATCTCGACAATAATAAACTCCCGCATACCCTCCTTGGGAGTAGGGCATCTCAAATTTTTTTAATAGTTTATCACCAGGATCTGTTACAATTTCTGACTCTGGTTCACTAGTAACCTGCCTCTCAACAAATGGTTCAGGTGTTAATGCAGTGTCATCAACCTCTAATTCTCCAAAATCTTCTCTCGCTATAGGTTCAGGACGATCAACGATTTCTTCAACCTCAGTGGTTGATTCCTGAAATTCTTTTTTTATTGAATCTACTAGGAGTTCCGCCACATCGAAGATAGCTGAAAAGCTAAAGAATTCTACTCCTGCATCACTCAATAAATCAACCATTTGATCTATACTTATTTTCTCACAAGATACAGAACTAGATTTAATTGCACGTTCGTTTTGATAGAAAGTGAAGATGTATTCTTCTCGGCTTAAACTTTCTCTTATTTCACATTCAACGCTCGAGGTGGAGGGTAACTCCAGTCTAATCTGTTTTTCTTCGCGGGTTGCCATCTAAAATCCCATGGAGATGTTAGTTGGTTTGAGCTATCAATACTTGTAAAAATGTATAAAGATACTTCAATGAACGCTCTTTCTACTCAGTTGTTTAGTAACTTTTCCGTTCTAAAGGTTTTCCAATTTAAGTGAAGAAGACTTAAATCGTTAAAAATGAAATTTAACAAGATATTTTAAACAATCAATCCAACTAAAAAAAGTGAGGGACAAAATAAATTTGAGAAAGGTAATTAGAATTTCCTAGGAGTTACCATCTTTGGTAAAACAATACGGAAACCCTTCCTGTAGAGAATTCGGATGATTGGAACATCAAAAAGCTTTCTAAGAATCCTCAATCCAAGATAACGTTTAGATTCAAGGATTTTTTCATCAAGAGATATCTTATCGATCCAAAAAGGTTTTCGAAGTAAGCTCATAAGCAAATGATAATTGATTATTGTGATAAGATCCCAAGCCCTCCTGACATGAGGTTCAGGATAATAGATGGTTTCTCCCATACTCATTCTGACGATCTCAATAATATGGAAGACGTCTATCTTGTTACCAAACAGTTCTCGTGATGCCCACAACAAGTAAAGGCATCCCCCACAGTATGTTATCAGAGCATCGGCTTTAGTTGCTTCTGCTTCTTGAAATTTTCTCTTAGATACAGCCATAATGTCAAAAACAATTCTAAATGGATTGTTCCATGATGCTCCAGAACCAAATCCACAACAAAGGGAATCTTTCCTGTTGTGTTCCATTTCTACAATCTTACAACCTGATAGTTTTAGAATTTGCCGAGGGGAATCCCAGTACCTCCCATCACCAGCTTTGGAAAAGCAATTATCATGAACCGTGACTACTCTTTTTAGATTATTTTGAAAAATAATCTCACTTTTTTTGATTTTCTTGAGAAGTAATTCATGGAAATTCACAACTTCACAATTGTGTAATACACCCATTTCGTTAGGATGTACAGCAGTTAACATCCAGTGAACAGCATCCAACGCTGGGACAATTTCTTTTACTTTCCACATATTGAAATCTTGTTTACACTTTTCAGCGATGTGTTTGACCACATCCAAATAACCTCCTTGATATAGATACCCTCCACACTCCCAATGATCGAGTAGATCAACAGGTGTAAAATTATCTAGTAATTTACTATTACCAAAGACGAATGGTAGTAAATGAAGATAATTACCAATGAGAAGAATAGAATCTTTAGGTATTTGATTCATCCATCGATTTATCAAAAGATATTCTTCACTGGACATGAATACTTGTAACATTTGCCAAAGATTGTGTTCTATTGTTGGACACACGAAACGATAAATGGGTGGAGCTCCCCTTTGTTTGTAAAGGTCATTCCAACGCTCCAATATTAATTGGTAAGGTTTACAATCATTTGGACAATATAGGTTACACGAAAAACATGTTGTACAGTGTAAAAGGACGTAATGACTCACTTTCCCTTCTATAAGATTTTCTATTTCCTGTTTTGCTATTTTTAATGATAATCTTAACTCGGGACAATAATGGAAGCACTCTCCACATCTTGTACAAACAGATTCTTTGAATAAAGAATTATTTCGAGGGATTGTTCTCATTTCAAGATCACATGTAAGATTAAGGAGAACCTAGTATGCATCTTCTGCTGGATCCTCAGGAATTGGGGGAAGATAAAATCTCTTTCTTGACCAGAAATTCGGAATTTGTTTAATCATTATACCCCAGAACATCTTCGATGCAGTTCGTTTAATCATTCGTTCTGGTTCCTCCCCAATTGCTAACTGGAGAAGTTCTACTATGTGATAAATTTCCATCTTGAACCCTTTTAGATATAATTTCTTAGCTACATGATATTGTTGATTGCAGCCTGAACAATAGACACATAAAATATCAGCCCTAGTTTTTTTAACAGCATTGAGATTATCTATGGTTGCTTTACGCATTTTAAACGGATGATAAGCAGATTTAACACTGAAACCAGCACCTATTCCACAACATTTCATATTTTCTCGGTTATGGGGAAGTTCTATCACCTCGCAGCCAATTTTTTTTAAGATTTTTCTGGGTAAATCCATATAATCGTCCCCAAACATCTTTGAATAACATGAGTCTTGGATTGTGACTTTGTAGTCTAATTTTCTTTCTATTCTGATCTTTCCTGTTTCTAAACGATTCCATAACCATTCAATGTAGGATGTTGCAGACTCGAACTGATAGTTCAAACCATAATTCGGTAGAATATTCCGAAAGACATTAGTGCCAGCAGTACACAATACCATAAGATTCTTGGGTTTTAAAATGTTAAACCATTTATCTAATCTTTTAGTAACCTGTTTTAACTCATTTATATAACCTGTTCTAAAGAGGGTCTCCCCACAACAATATTCCAACCGTCCTCTTATATCACATTCCTCAAATAATCTTGATTGGACAAGTGTGGGAGTGAGTATTATGTTACAGCCAGGATAAGTTAAGGTGTCTCCTTTAAGAGGTTTAAAACTCCCCCACTTCTCAAGAATGGCTCTTTCATTCTTCGTCATCCTTTCTAAGGTGTAAGATCGAAAATTAGGGTAATTTGGATAGAGTGTCATGAAGTACTTACCCCGATTTCGTAATCCCTCACGTTTATACTGTTCCGACCAACGTTGAAGAATCAAACTTGTAAGATTACATCCTTTTTCACAGTAGAAATTACAGGTAAAACAGCTTTGACAATCTGACAATATTTGTGTTGGATTTCCCACAATTAAATTCTTTATTTCTTCTTTTGCTTTGTCTAAAGGAAAATTCATTATAGGACAATGAGTGAGGCACTCCCCGCATCTATCACATCTATCAAATTTGAAAGTTCCGAAAAAATCAATAGACACTGGTTTTATATCGCTCATACTGATGATATCCGTGATGATCCTTTTGAATGAAATCTCTTAGATCGATTTTTCGACATATATTTGGATTAGATTTAAAATAGTTTCAACTGACTTCTCCATAGCTATAACAGGAACGAACTCCTTTTTACTATGAAAATTAATAGAGCCTGCAAAGATATTTGGTGTAGGAAGACCCATGTAGCTTAACCGTGCTCCATCAGTACCACCACGCACTGGTTTTCGAATCACATCTACTCCAGCTCGTTTGATCGCTTCTTCTGCGTATTCGATGACATGTGGAACTTTATCAAGTTGATACTTCATGTTTTTATATTGTTCTTTTAGATCTAACTTGATTTTAGTCTTGGGATATCGTTCCTTCATCTGATTGACTATTTCTTCCATTCTTTGCATTTTTTGATGGAGCTCAGTAGAATCAAAATCACGTAAAATAAATCGAATTTTTGCTTCATTCACAGATCCAGAAGCTTCATATACATGATAATATCCTTCCATCTTCTCTGTGGTCTCTGGTGCCTGATCTCTCGGGAATTGTAAGAGAATATCACCCATAGTATGCAGAGCATTAATTAGTTTATCCTTAGCATATCCTGGATGAAAGTTAAATCCCTTAATAGTAATTGTTCCTCCCGCAGCGTTGAATGTCTCGGATTCTAAAACTCCCATCTCATCACCATCAATAGTGTATCCAATATCAGCTCCTAAAGCTTCAACATCTAGTGCATCTACACCGTGGCCAACCTCTTCATCTGGAGTGAAGACTATTTTAATAGTGCCGTGTTTAAGAGAAGAATTGTTAACTAAAGTATCGATAACCGTCATTATGACCGCAACCCCTGCTTTATCATCCCCTCCAAGCAGAGTTGTGCCATCAGAAGTGATTATATCACTCCCAATGAATTTTTTCAGACTAGGTGTTTGTTCAGGTGAAATAGTTAGATCTGGATTGCTAGGTAAAGTGATTTCTTTACCATCATAATTTTGGATTATCTGTGGGTTTACATTTTCTCCTGGTTCTTCTGGAGATGTATCCATATGAGCTAAAAGACATAGAGTTGGTACTTTAGCAGTTAACTCCTGCGAGATGTTAGAGGGGATGGTTGCGATAACATAGCAATGCTCATCTACAGATGCGTCCATCAATCCAAGTCCCTGCAATTCTGTGACCAATAAATGAGCTAAGTCAAATTGTCTTTTAGTACTAGGAATTTCATCAATATCTTCCTGACTCGTGGTATGAATACGAACGTACCGAAGAAATCTGTCTACTAAATTAGATGTCATAACTACACCAACTAGTTATACTCGTTAGATGCCTTTATTAAAGGTTTTACTGAGGTTATTAAAATTGATATGTGTGTATTCAATTTTATCCACATGAGGTCATTAATTAGCTCGTTACCGAAGCTAGTCTCCAACGTGTGGGATGTAACCCAACATCCTCTATCCTGTCAGCGTCAACAGCGTTCAGGAATGCTTTTTTCAGAATGTTATACGCGCCATTCACATCTGCATTAATAATTGTGCCTTTTTGGGATTTGAATAACCCTCTAGTAATTCTTCGGCCTAGATATTTGGCTATCAGACACAATATCACTTATTATCTGATATGAATTGAAATAAATCCCTTATAAATTGTAATGCAGACTGGTATAGAAATAAAAAGAATGGGGGTACGCTGAATGAGGAGTAGAAGGTGGTTAACCAACGATCAAAAGGAATAGAATTGATGTGAGGAAGAGAAACCATTGTTTTGTACTACAAAAAGGTAGAAGAGGACTCTTTAACCACAATACTTTGATAGGAGGATGTTTTACTGATATTACAGTTAAAATGTGAAATGACTCAAGGCAAAATACTTGAAAAGATGTGTTATATGTTTCAGGCTACAAGTATTATTAGGAGCGATAAATTTGGAAGATTTATTACAGCAGGTTCTAGATTTGGGGAAGGGGAATGAATACTTAGATATCCGACTGGAATTCTTTCAGAATATAGTGATCAAATCAATCAATGAGGAGATTTCAAAGGCATTTACTTACCAAAAAAACGGCCTAGGCGTTCGGATATTATCTAATGGAGCCTGGGGGTTCGCAAGTACTCAGGATTTAACTAAAGATAATCTATTAAAAACAGTTGAAATAGCTCGAAAAATGGCCCAAATCGAATCAAACAGAACAAAAACTCCAATTCAACTAGCAGATATACCAATCTCAGAAGATCGTGTCGAAGTTAACTGTGAGATAGATTTTCGGGAAATAACACTTGAAGAGAAAATAAAAGAGATTTTAGGGTGGCATAAAGAGATTCATGTTTCAGATAATATCATGAGAACCATCGTAGATTATGCAACAATTGCTGCAAGAAAATTATTCTGGAGTAGTGAAGGAACGAAAATCGAATTCATAAGACCGATAGTAAATGTCAATCTAGGGGCCGTAGCAAAGGGATCGTCTGGTGTACGCGCCTATTATCAACCTTGGGGAGGAACCACTCCTGATGCTGGGGGAACTGGTGGCCATGAAATTCTTGGAAAGAATGGGGATCTCACTGAAACTTGCCAAACAATTGGAGAAAAAGCAATGAGTCTAGCGAACGCTAAACCAGCCCCAAATCTCCGAAATATCCCGATTGTTTTTGATCCTGCATATATGGCACTACTTGTTCATGAAATTGTTGGACATCCTTCTGAAGCAGATCGAGTTCTTGGTTGGGAAGCTGCTTGGGCAGGGAGTACATGGTGGAAAGGACTGAGTAAAGATGAAGGAAATCCCACTAAAATTGGATCCGAATATGTCACAATCTATAATGACCCAACAATTCCAAACAACTTCGCTTATATGTTATATGATGATGAAGGAACCCCATGTAAGAGGACAACCTTGATCAATGAGGGTATCCTCACTGAACGTATGCATTCGAGGGAGACAGCATTCATTATGGGTGTTGAACCCAATGGTGCGATGAGAGCAAATACCTATGAGTATCACCCAATCATTCGTCAGATTAATGTATACTGGGGAACTGGAGATTGGAAATCAGATGAGATAATTGAGGATACAAAAGAGGGGGTTTATCTTTTAGGAGCAAACATCCCCTCCATTGATGATCAGCGTTTTAATTGGGCAATCTCAAGCCAGGAAGGATTTTTAATTAAGAATGGGGAATTAACTGGTCAACTCTATTCATGTACTGCAACAGCAACAACCCCAGCTTTTCTCCAGAGCATAGATGCTCTCGCTGGGGATGACCAACTACTTTTCTGGTCAGGCTGTGGAAAAGGAGATCCAATGCAGGGAGGAACTGTTTCAAATGGTGGGCCAACAATGCGAGGAATAGCTACTTTAAAGGGACCAGGGAGTTGAGAAGGAGGCGATCGTGATGCTAGATTACTCAGAACGTTTGGAATACGCCTTAACTAAAGCAAAAAGCCAAAAAAACACAGCTCAAGCAGAGATATTTCTTGGAGCAAATCAGCTATTAACTATTCGTTCAGCAGTGGGGAAAGTCTTAGAAAGCAAAGTGATTCAGGATGCTGGACTAGGGATCCGTATCTTGACTAAGGATCAAGGATTAGGATTTTCATCAACATGTAGTTTTTCTGATAAATCAATATTAGACGCCATAGAGGAAGCCATGGCGTTATCAAGGTACCGAAAACTCAAGCATGAATATTCATTCTCGCATCCTCATAAAGCTACACGAGAAAACAACTTATATGATAAAAATCTGGTTGAAATGATATTTTCATATGATGATATCAATGATCAAGTCAATCAGATGTTACAAGAGACATTGGAGCTGAACTCAGCAATTAAAGAAGCTGCAGGGCCAACTCATCTGGTAGAATACTCAAAACATATCATGAATACCAATGGATTAGATATCTCTGAAAAGGGTACCTACTGGAATATGGAGTTGCTTGCTGTTGCTGAATCGGCTCAAGACAGACGGGAAGGATCAGATTCTTCTGCAGGATGGAAACTTAGTGAGATAGATACTACTTCTCTTTCAAACCATTCAGCAGATATGGCAGTTAGAAGTCTTGATGGCCAAAAGATAGAAGCCAATTCTTATGAAATAATTCTAAGTGCTATGTCTGTATCAACTTTCTTGGGTTGGTTAGCATACCTAACTTATCCTCAATACCAAGAACGAAATATGCCACTACTCAAAGATAAATTTGGAGAAGAGATCGCATCTTCATTGATGACTGTAGGTCACGATTCCTTACAAGTTGCCAGTCCTGTGTCAGGCGCTTATGATGATGAAGGGGTACCGACACAAGATATTTACCTAATAGAAAATGGTGTGTATAAGACAATGCCCCTTGATTCTTTCTATGCCACTCAATTTCAAACAAATTCGAACGGAACTGGATATCGAATACAAGCAGCTTCAGGGATGACAGTTTATCCTGGTCAGCTTTATCAAAGTGAACCCTTACCCTTGCTTCCTTCAATTTATATGACCCCTGGGGATAGTAACGTTGAAGAAATGATTGCAGAGACGAAAAAAGGGATATACCTAGATTTTCTCCATTATGCATATGTCACAAACGGGGGAACTGGAGATTATACAGGTATTTTGAGGCAGGGTACATTCTTAGTAGAGAATGGGGAAATAACATATTCAATCCAAAAGTGTCGCCTCTTGGATAATATCCTAGATATGGCAAAAAACATCGAAATGGTTGGCCCTAACCGCATGGCTGGTCATTGGCAAGATATGGCACTAGTTCCTCCTGTTAAAATCTCAAAAGTAAATATTACCCCATATTAATGAAAAAAGGGAATGTAGGATAGTTTTTTCTATCCTCGTGTCACAGGTAAGTATGGCACAAGTAAAGAAGCTAATAAGCCAATCTCGCGATTCTGGGTATAAACAATACCAGGTCCAGTGTAACGAATAACAATCCCTTCGCCACCAAGAATAAAACTTTTCCGTCCACCTACTTTTGAGACTCGATGTTGCATATGGGTTTGAAAAGCCATCATCACACCATTGTCACAAACAAATTCTTGTCCTGGGGCTAGCTCATGACGCTCAACATAGCCATAGCCACCCATCCATACGTCACCTTCACCTTCGGCCATAATTTTTGTGAGTACAAGGCCTTCCCCTCCTAACATACTCTTAAATCCACCCAGTTTTGACGTTACTGCTATGCTTGTTGATCCACAAATATATGCATCTCTGCTTAATGTCCATTCTTCACCTTTTTCAAGGTGGAGATGAACAATATCACCTGGTGCTCCATGTGCAAAGGCAACCATACCAGGAGGTGCACCATCAGGAAGGGAAAAGAAGTTCTGGAACATAGATTCACCAGAGAATTTACGCTTCAATCCCCGCATAATTCCACCTGCAGATTTCGTCTCCATATGGATGTGACCATCCATATACACCATAGCTCCACCCTCTGCTCGTACCTGCTGACCAGGTTGATCTAGAAAGATTCTCACCACGGAAAAAGCAGGACTACCTGTAATTTCATATTTCAAGAAAGATCGTTCTTTATCAGCTGACATAATTACATCTCACATCGTGTAAGGTACTTAGTTGTTACACTAAAGCTGAAAAAAAGTGCCTAATAAAAGTAGACCCTTATGAAAAAGTTGTCTATAATCTATATAATAATAAAAAAAGGAGGGGCCTAATCGTACGGGATACTAGGATTAATAGCAACCCGTGTCATCGTAAAACCTCATGAAGATCGTCTTTTTCGAAGATCATACATGCTAGACCGAAGTTTTTTCCGAGTACCTTTGGAATATTTCTCCTCACTCAACACATCTCTTAACATCTCACTCTGTTGTTCATGCAACCTTTGCAGATTCACAGATCCAGTCTGAGAAATTTGTCGGTCGAGCTTTTCTTGAAACATGTGCATGGTTCTTTGAGCTCCTGAAAAATCTCCTAGATCAGCCATCTCCATTGCTTCATACTGGGTATAAGCAGCTTCTAAAATATGAACATTCTCTAAAACTTGGTCGTTTTCTGTAGCGAGAAGACTTTCATCAGTTGTGTATATTATGTTACAGGGAATAGTGGTTTGAATGGGCTTGGTGGATCCACTTCGAGGGACCCACTTGACATTAAAAGTCACCGCTTCCACTTCTTGACTCTCAGTTGGGGGGATTGTTACATCAAGAATTACTAATAACTCATTTCCGCTTCTGAGATCACCCATTTTTGATTTAGTAGATAACCGATCTTCGTAAGGAACTCCCAGTGCTCTTTGAATACGTACATCTTCCACAGTCTGCCATTCAATCTCTATGTTGTAACCTGCAGTTACTAAAAGTCCTTGAAATTCTTTTTCAATGAATTTAGGAATATTATCAGGCGTTTCAATGAAATAGAAGGAGCCTCCAGCAGCATCAGCAATATTCACGAGTAAATCCTCATCAAAATCATCACCTACTCCGAATGTACTTATCCCGATCCCCCCTTCGTAAATGCCTGTCACTGATTCTCGAATGCGGTTACGATCAGTTATTCCCTCATTAGCTAGACCATCAGAAAGGAGTAATAATACGTTCCTATATTCTAGGTATTTTACAGTTTCAATCTGTTTTGCTCCCTCAATGACACCCCCATGTAGGTTAGTTCTACCACGACTACGAATGGCTCGGAGTTGATTTATAATTGCGGTACGATTAATTAATTTCGCTGATGGGATGATTGTATCGATTTTATGATCATACATCGTTAATGCAAATACATCCTCATTTGAGAGATTATTGACAATGAATTCGACTGCTTCTTTTGCTTTTTGCAGCTTTGAACCATGCATACTCCCTGAACGATCAAGAACTACTCCCAAATTTATGTTGGTTCTAGCCCCCTCAACTTCAATCTCTTTTCCTGTCAATTTCAGTTGAATGTAAAGATGGGTCTCACCATTAGCTAAAGCGTATTGTGAGCTCGGGGTCACTTCGATTTTAATATCTTCATTTTCTTCTATTGTCATAATGGTTCCTTCTATTTAGTTTGTTCTTCTTCAAGCATCGCTTGTGCTTCATATATCTCCTCCCCCTTTTTTGTAAGTTTATGTCGCTTTTTTGGACGACCTGGGCGCTTTAATGATCCAATTGGTTTTTTCTTATCAACTTTGATTGGTTCTATCAAACCAAGATTGCTTAGTTTTTGTAACCCAACATTAATTGTTGTTGGAGACAATTGCGCTTTTTCTTGCAGTTCGATTACGTTGGCATTCTTATGTTGCCTTATTTGACGGAGAAGCGACCGATGGGATCGTTTTAACTCTGTTATTTCAGGATGCTGAAGAATTTGACGGTCAAGAATGTCAATGGCTTGTTGAGTGAGGATAAAGGTGTTAGAATCTGGTGGTTGTCTAATGATAAACCCTACCAGTTCTAATTCTTTTAATCTTCTATAGATCGTTGCTGTTGTAAGCATTTCAGGGGCTTCATCACCTGTAAAATGGGCATTAATATCGACACTACTTGATTTTCGATCATCAGGCTTTTCTTTCATCTGTTCTCTAATGTATTCTAAAATTTCCTTACTTCCTTTTGACGCTAGTAAGTCAAACATTGTTTTAAACCCACTTTCGCTATTCTGATTCGTCAATAACTTGTTCGAGTATTATTTCTTGTTGTTGGGACGGGATGTTTCGAATTGATTGAACCTGCATCTGTGGAACACCATATTCCAGTCGTAGTTTTCTCCCCTTGAGAATATCGACTTGTTCCTTGGTAGCATAGAGATGTACAGGATTTCCTTGATAATTTATACTGATTCCTTGCCATTTCTTATTATTAAACCGAAACAGATCCCCTGTACCTGTTGCTTTTTCTTTATTCACTTTGAGATCTTTGAATTCATTTCTCAGAATCTCGTCTAGCTTATCTGGTAACGTTTGAGTAATTTCCTGTTTCTGCATGAATGCTTTATCAGTAAGAAATCCTTTCAGGACTAGCTCATTGAACTGGTTCCAAAGCGTAGGAGAGCCATAAATCTCGAGACCTAGTAGCTTATCCCCATATGCACATACAATTCCAACCTGATTCTCAAGATTGACAGCAGCAGAGAGGCTTTCTTGCAGTTTTTTAAGATCAGCATCTTTTTCGTAGGATTTTTCCTGAATCTCACGATAACTATGAGTAGGAGCGTCTTCTTCGCCAAGCTGTAACGCACCTACTGCAGCGGATACTGTTTCCCAAACGGTAGATTGATCTCCAGCTTTAGCAGAGACATTTGCCATTTGGGAGGCCATACGTGTCTTCGCGGATTTGAATTTTAATGATGTTGTTTCACCACGAGAGCTAGAATACCTCCATCGGGACTGTTCAATGCACTTAGCAGGAATTTTTAATGGATTAGACTCATCATTACCAATGGGAATGAGAATAGGTTCGAAAATAGTTCTATCCTGTTTTCCACCCTCAACTTGATGGAGATAAGGTATTAAAACAGGATTTTTGCTTTTATTAATAGCTTCAAGAATCTCAACACTTTCCGATCCTTCTGATTCTTGAATCCATGCAAGTTCTTTTTCCTCTGCCTCAAGTAAACCTAATACGACTGAAGACAGGTCCGTTTTAATCAAAGGATAAACAACAAATTTATCCTGGGACACAGGAGTACCAATATCAAAATAACTACCTAAATCTTGAATTACTGTTTGAAAATTCACATTTTTCCACCTCTTATTTTTTTTTAAGATCTCCTCCGCATAAAGTGTAAGAATGAATCTCTCTGAATTCGTTGGTAGACGGGAAATTAGCTTTAATTCTTCTAATTCTTTAACTCTCCGGTAAATAGTTGCAGTAGTAAGGGGAGTTTGAACAGATTTCGCAAAATAGCTATTAATCATTACAATAGTAATCCCAGGATTACTTTTTAGGTAAGAAAGAATAGTTAGCGTTCCTTTTGTGGAGAGAAGATCTTGGATTTTTTTCATCACTTGTTATCAAAAAGTGTAATTATTTAAATGTTTCGAATTTTATCAAAGGATGTAATTAATTTATTTTCATCGGTTTGTTGAGAGAAAAACGGTTACAAAAGAGTTAGGATTTGCTGTGCCATCCCAGACAAGGATCTTCACAGAACATGTTTCGAATTTATCAATGAGTGTAATTCACCTGGGTGATACTTTCTTAATCATGGATTCAAGACCATGCAGAATAATCCCTGTGCTATCTTTCAAGATCCTTATCACACCATCCACATGTTTTGTATATCCTTTCAGAATTTGGGCCACTTCTGGCCTTGTTCCAACCACTTCATCTTGTCCGGATAATGATATCGCCATAACAATAAGCCGACGGGCTGCTGCTACTACTTCGAAATACTCAATTTGCTTAATTCTCTGGTTGCATATTTTTTGATAAATATTCAGAATAAAATCTCTATTTTCATACGCTCCATACGTACTATGTAATAATAAAGTCCATCCTAGATCTACACGGAAATCAGTTACACGTGAAACACTCCAATCAATAACATACAGTTTCTTTTCCTCTGAGAGAACAATATTACTGGGGTGGTAATCATAATGCACTAAAGATAATTGTTCATTTGGAACAGTCTCTACTCTTTCCTCTAGCCATTCTACAACTTCTAAAAATTCCTCAACCTTGTACCGAGTTGCATCTTTTCTCATGGATTGTAAGGGGTTCTCAATATATTCAAATTGGTTGTTAAATTTTATCTGTGCAGCATTTGGAGCAACTTTTTGATAGTCTAGATTATGGAGCTTCACAAAATACTCAATATAAAGGAATTTAAGCTTCTGTTTTTCTACATCAGATGCTTCTCTGATAACCTTACTCAATGTTCCTCCTTTCATTCTCTCCATGATAATGAATGGATAACCTAGGATCTTTTTCTCGGACTCTAAAAAATAAACTCTTGGCACTGGATAATTAGCCTTGATAAGATTCTTCATTAGGTCAAATTCATAT
Source organism: Candidatus Heimdallarchaeota archaeon (assembly GCA_020353515.1). Taxonomy (GTDB): domain Archaea; phylum Asgardarchaeota; class Heimdallarchaeia; order Hodarchaeales; family Hodarchaeaceae; genus Hodarchaeum. The sequence continues at coordinate 1,967,969 of CP070695.1, read as the reverse complement.
TGAGACTTCCACTGTCCTCCTTTTCCTGGAAAGGTTCTTAGAATAAGGTTCTCCTGAATGTTATCCTTTTTATACTGATACTCGATATCAAAGGAATATACTTCTGTTTCCCATCCGCTTGTGATTTTATTTAAATCAAAAATCTTAATATTATCAGCTTGTTCAATTTGAGTTTCGTAGAAATTAATTAATCTGTGTTTAAAGCTTTCTACTGTCATCTATATCGCTCATCATTGATCACTATTAAGAATAGGTGGAGAAATTAAGATCTTTTTATATTCGAGTCTTTTTCTTTCGTTTATAAGTGAGCACTCCTAGCAAAAATACTACTAGAACTAAGGGAGTCTCAAATCCAATAATGAGAACTGATAAATTAGTTGACTCACTTGTAGCTGAATAGGGATTTGTTGGACTTGTTTCTTCCTCTGTCAGTGTATTAGTCATTGATTCTGTGGGTGTGTCTCTTGTTTCCGAGAATTTTAACAACCACATGTCGTAATCACCAGCTCCATAGGATTCTGTATAGCCCACAATAAGAAAATCGCCATTAGTAGTCTGAATTACTGAAGAAGATCCATCTCTTTCTGATCCACCAATAGTCTGATTCCATTTGACTGTTCCATTAGCATAAGTCTTTACAAGCCATACATCCTTGTCACCAGCTCCATAGGATTCAGTGGAACCAGCAATAAGGAATCCACCATCAGCCACCTGAATGACTGCAGAAGCTGATTCATCATTCAAACCACCATAAGTCTGATTCCATTCCATAGATCCATTTGCATCAGTTTTCACAAGCCACATATCCGAATCATTAGTCCAAAAATTCATCGTACCAGCAAGGAGTAATCCCCCATCAGTTGTCTGAATAACTTCACGGGCATAGTCATGTTCTGATCCCCCATAAGCCTGATCCCATTCTACAGAACCATTAGTATATATCTTCACCAGCCACATATCCCCATTATGGGGATATATTGCAGATCCTTCCGTGTAATGATAATCTACCGTCGTACCTGCAATGAGGAACCCATCATCAGCTGTCTGAATAACTGCAGAAGCACTATCATCCGCTGATCCATAGGTCTTGTTCCATTCAAGAGAGCCATTAATATCAGTCTTCACCAGCCACATATCCATATTATTAGGCCCAGAGTCACCTACATAATAGTCGGTCGTCTCACCTGTGAAGAGGAACCCACCATCAGCCGTCTGAACTGCCGAATGAATGTAAGAATGTTCATCTGCGTACCATTCTGTTCGGCTATAACCATAAGTCTGACACCATTCTTTCGTTCCATTAACAAATACCTTCAACACTGATCCGCTATATATAACAGGTAACATATTTTGGTATGATGAGGTTCCTATTAATAGGAACCCCCCATCCGCAGTCTGAATGAGGTCAGAGGCCCAATCACTTCCTTGGATATCATAAGTTTGATTCCATTCCACAGATCCATTCACATCAGTCTTCACTAACCACATATCTGAATCTCCTTCGCCATAGGATTCTGTAGAACCAGCAATGAGGAACCCTCCATCAGCAGTTTGAATTACTTCAACAGCATAGTCTCTTTCTGACCCACCAAAGGTCTGATTTAGTTGAATTTGGATTAAGTTAGTTTCTTTTTTCGTTAAACGTCTATCTAGGAAAGTAGAATCTTTATTTTCAATAGCTTCCATCCAAAGAGTTTGTAGACTCAAAAAAATAACAATTATTGCTAAAAAAATTCCTCTCGTCTTTCTATTCTGTCCCATTTTTACCCCTAATTTTAATGAATTATTCCACTTTTATAGATATACTGTAAATGAAGTGATTCAAAGAATCTAGTTTAATGAATATAAAAAGAAAGGAAGGTAGCTTATTCGTTAAAAGGCGCCCGTTTTCCTGCTACATATTCCTGATGCCTATCCTTGATCAACATGAAGAATGAGAACCCTATTAAAAACAATACTAGCAATACAAAGATTCCTATTTTGTATGCTAACGCATTGGAACCAAACCCTTGGGCTGATGCGAAAAAACTGATCACTCCTCCAAATATAAGAATTCCAAAAGCACTACTACCTTTTCCAGCTAGTTTACTAAAGCCAAAGTATTGACCAATCTTCTCTGGTGGAGCGAGCTCAATGGTCATTGTTCGTTGAACCACCCAAATCGAACCCATTCCGAATCCTACCAGAATTGCCATTAAAAAGACTGTAAAATTGGGAAGTATTTTTAAAAAGACTGGAAGATTTGCTGATGCGGCTTCATCAAAACTATCAGCGAAGATAGGAATAGCCAACGCGACCAACCACACAACGCCTACAATCTTGGCAAGAAATTTTGGCCCTTTCCGATCAGCAATTGGGCCTGCAATACCGGTTAACAATACAGCGAACACTACTCCCACAAGAAGCAGGATAGTAGCAGTTGTTTCGTCCATCCCGAATCCTTCAACAGCAGCGGGTTTCATAATATTGATGACTGTTTGAACAACATCGACAGCAAAAAACCATCCCAATACAAACCAACGCATATCTTTATAGTTCCAGACTTCTTTAGCTGTTTCAGCAGTTTCACTTATTGCGGACCCAAGTAAAGCACGTAACCCTACTTCAGCCAAACGATTTTTTCCTACTCTTTCTCTTGTCAATAAGAACGGTAGGGCAATTAAGAGAAAGCCAAATGCACAGAGTAACCACATTTCGTTTAGATGACCAATCCACTCACTTTTAGGTACCCCAATTGCAGTTTCATATTGTTCAGGGGCAATAGCTCCAATGTTATCTGGAAGATCAACTGCTTCTGTAAAAAACGCTATAGCAGCAAAATTGAATATTACCGCAAAGAAAGAACCAAAATAACCTAAAGCTACTCCAACGGCTGAAACCCAACCTTTATCCTTATCCTCACAAATCCTAGGGATCATTGTATCGTAGAACAAATTTCCCCATTGATAAAAGATGTTTGCAGTTATAAAGCAGAATAATGCAATGAAGATGTTATTTAACAGGAATACAATCCCTGTGAAAAGAATGGTCAATGATCCAAAGAGAATTGTCCCTGATTTTCCTTTACCGTTATTATCAGCGATGGTACCCATAACAGGAATTGTAATAGCCACAATCAAAGTGCTAATCGCAATGGCCATGCTTGCTAATAAGTAACTTAGGCTATAATCGAAACCATTCAACATTCCTAGCAAGGTTCCGTATTGCAACACCGTCATAGATACGATTCCCATACTGAAGACAGTATTGGCAATATCATACGTTGACCACATGAATACATTTAACTTTGAAGTAACAGAGTTCGTGTCGCTCATAATTTTGACTCCAGTGTAAGGTGTCTTTGTTTTTTCACCTTCATCTAAGAATTTTTCTTTATTGAATTAGGGTCTTTCATAAAGAAAATGAGTCAGTAATTTTCATAAAAAGGAGTAGAAGATAGGTTATTTCTCTATGGGTTGTCGAATGATAGTTTTGAGTTTTTCGGGTTTTGTTCTACGAGGATCAGAAAGATAAATTTCGTGGTGCTTACCTCGCAACCGATATCCTTGATCTTCTGCATATTGATGCATTCGGCTGATTGTCGGACCTTCATCAGAATAGGAACCGAAATATAATATCTGGACAGAAAGTCCTTCATGATAATTCTCGAATCGAAGCTTACTGATGGCTGGAGGATCTTTTTTCTTTCTCACATCTTTAATGGCTTGATCCACAAGTTCTTGTGTAATAAAATCAGGCTGCATGATCATGGAAGTCCATAACCATTCATCTTTTTTTTCCATGAAAGCTTCTGTAAACACGTTCATATTCTCAGCCCACCATAATCCTTCTATTGGCATGACCACGTAGTCTTTTCCTTTCTTCTTCATCATAAATTTCAACGTATAAGAAAGAGGATAGAGTGTTTGCATAGCATCTTGATATTCTTGCGAAGTACCAGGATATCCCTGCCCATCTATCATAAGAAAGTTCAGAGGAGGAACATCTACAATACTGAATTCCTTAGGAGACACATTTGAGTAATATTCTTTCAATTCCTTTTTGAAGTCAATCTTTTTCATCACTAACTACTCCAATGCTCATATCTGATAGGACTCCAATTTAAGAGGATGAATATTAAATAGCTCACTATCATAAGTACGGATGAGATGTTTTTTCTGAATTAGATCCATCTTCGATGTGACTCTCAGCCTGATATCCTAAAGGGATGTTAAAATGACGGAAAAAGAGGCAATAAATGGCGCATTACCAACTTCTGGCCATCTACCAATGTACGTCATGCATAAGTTTTTTGCTCGAAAACAAGAGGATGTTATTAGAGAATATATCCAAGCGTTCTCTAAAAAAGAAGAAATTGTCTGCGATCCTTTTTGTGGCAGTGGTGTGATGATTGGGGAGGCGATTAGATTAGGACGGAAAGCTGTTGGAATAGATATCAATCCAGTATCGATTTTCATCACTAAAAACACGTTAAAACATATTTCTGACTTAAATAGGATTATTGAAGAATTTCATCGAATTAAGGCTGAAGTAAAAACTGATATTACCAGATTATATCAAACAACTTGTCGTAATTGTGGAAAAAATATAGCTGCAATTTGTTTTACTTGGAAAGACAAAGATCCAATCGATGTTCGATATGAATGTCCTGAACATGGTAGAAACATTAGTCCTGTTAATGAATTGGACCTAAAATTACTGAATAAGATTGAAGATGGTGAAATAATCGAATTTTTTGACGATGATGGTGATTGCCGGTATTGGTATCCAGTAAATAAATTTTATTACAATGATAAGACGCCATTTTTGAAAAAGGAACGATTTAATTCTGTTGATGAAATTTTTAGTAAAAGGAATCTTATTTCTTTAGCAAAATTGTACGACCAGATAAAGAAAATTGATGATCTTGAGCTACAAGAGGTTTTTAAGTTCGCTTTTTCCTCGATGACCCATTTAGCCTCTAAGATGACTCCTGTACGACCCTCACGGCCATATAGTTCCGCCTGGGTACAACAAAGCTATTGGTACTGTCCAAATAATATGGAATCAAATGTATGGAATCTTTTTGAACGAGCAGTAATAGGTCGTCAAGGTTTAGTTAAGGCAAAGGAGAACTTAAGTGAAAGTTTCAAGAAGAAAACTCAAGCATCAAGTTTTAAAGAATTAATAAAAGGACAAAATAACGATTATTTGTTAATAGAGTCATCGATTAATAATGTAGAAGAGATCAAAGAAGATAGTGTAGATCTTGTAATAACTGATCCTCCCTATGGTTACTCGATTCAGTATGGAGAATTACTCTACATGTGGGGATGTTGGCTCCAATTAATGGATAATTTTGACGACATTGCCCGAGGAGAAATTATCACGAATCCTCGTCAGAAAAAATCCGACGTAGAATATGAACGAATGTTGAAAATAGCTTTTAAGAAAATATTTCAGTGGTTGAAGCCAGAAAGTTATTGTATTGTTACATTCCATAATCCTAATTTGAAATATCGCAACATACTATTCAGATCAGTATTACTAAATGGTTTTGAGTTTGAAAAAATTGTATATCAACCCCCTCCCAGAGCCTCTGCAAAGAGTTTCCTTCAACCATTTGGTTCACAAAGAGGGGATTACTTTTTCAGGTTTAGAAAGCCGAGATGGAGAAATGATACTATATCCTATAAATCCATTGACGCAAATCAAGTTGAGGAGCTAATAGTTGACATTACAAAGAGGATATTAGTGGAGAGAGGTGAGCCAACTTGCTATACAGACATCCAAAACATGTTAGATCCAATTTTGTATGAGAAACTGAAAAAATCTCAATTATTAATGGATTTCAATCCTGAAAATATTGAAAAAATTCTAAAAAGGCATGTGGGAGATATTTTTGAAGTAGTAGATGTAGACATAGAAGGAATTGGTAATCAGAAGCTCCAAGGCAAGGGATGGTGGCTGATAAACTCAAAGAAGAATGGATGACTCGAAAAGAAAAGTCTGATTAGACATGTTGTTACATCCCAACAAAGTATCTAAATGACATCTTCTGTAATTATCTGTTATTAATAAACCTATTTTCTCGTTCTTTAATAAGAAAGTTCTTTTCTTTCTGATTAATCAGATAATACAAGAGTTTCCGATTGATTAATGGTTCTAATATAATTTTAAAATATTCTATAAAAAGATTATATAAAGATAATAATCTTTATAAGGGATACTTTAATTAATGTTGTTGTCTTTATAAGCTCATGAATTTGGAGAGTTGGGTTATGGAAACCCCTAGCAAGCTAGTTGAAAGACAGTTTGAAAGAAAAAACCAATCCGATGGCTTTCATATTTCACGTGAACAGCATGAGACTTGGTTTCTTGGTTCTCTCATGCGAGAGAGAGATAATCGCTTACCAAAAGCTTATAATAGAATATCTACTTTACACAATCAAATTACTCATGAAGAAACTAATTTTGATGAACGATTTCAACTTAACATGCGAATAACTTCCCAATTAAGTGAATTTTTCCCCCTCAAATGGCTCCTAGAAATAACTGCTGTCTTTAGAAAACGAGATATTATCAAGTTGAGGATTAATTCTTATGAAGATCGAGTATGTTCTTACTTAGGATATATTGAATTGTATCTGACATTTCGTGGGTTGACTCTTCTAGATTCAACACTAGTGGAAATTAATCGTTATCTTCATGTGAACATAAATAAAAATGATGTAAGGTCTTGGAAATTAAAACTCATTCGGATTATTCCAGGGTTACAAGAGCAATGGATCAAAATTCGTGCAAGAAATCATCAAGCAGCGATTATTTCTACCGTGGTTCATATTATGAACAAAGAATTAGTACTAGAGAATTGTACAAAAGAAGAAGTTTTTCAAGTCAAACAAACAACCTTAATCAATGCACGAAAATTCATTAAAACTGATAAGGCACGATATGTTAAGAAGCCTGAAGTTTGGGCCCGAGCTATGATAACAAAAGCACTCTATCAGAATCTACCTAGTTATCCATGTTTTCCTTTTCCTAATTTATCTCTTAATGCTCGTAAAGTCATTGAGAATAAACGATGGCAACTTGATCAACTTCTTGATTGACCACAAAAAATATAGATAAATTCAAACATCTTACGAGAAGTAAAATCCTTTTCTCGTTTTTTCTCTTTTAATATCTTCAACATTTTCTTCGTGGAAGTCTTCGATAATCTTATATTTGGTCGTTTCTGTAATATTTTGTTTTACATTCTCTATACTTCTTTACAAAGAAATTACATCTTTGAGATAAAATACTTGATCAATCAGAACCAATTCCAGAAATCTCACAAAATAAATTATCGGGCTTAAAGAAATATTCTCAAGGTCGGAGAAAAGATGATAGATAATTTAGTTCAAAGGCAAAAAGATCCTGAAGTTTCAGAAATAGATAATTTGATTATAAAACTTGATCATGTAGCTTATAGAGTGAAAAAAGGAGAACGAAGAAGATTTATTGATGAACTAGTAACCCTCATACCCTCTTATCGTGAATTCAAAAATTTCAAAGTGCTTAATGCAAATGCTATTACGACATGCATCCAGCTTCATGAAACTCTCCCTGTTATTGTAATCTCTGAGGGAATAACTGATGATTCTGTTGTTGAGCAATATTGTAAAAAATTCGGCTCTAGAGTACATCATTTAGCATATCTTGTAAAAGATATTAGAAGAGTTGTAGAAGTCCAAAAACAGAGGAGAATTGATTTCACAACGGAAACAATCATTGGTAGCGAGGAGGAAGGAATACTACAGATTTTCACTAATCCAACTGAGACAACTAATCATATCATCGAATATATTCAAAGATTTGGCGATTTTGATGGATTTTTCACACCATCTAACATCGCTGAATTAATGCAGTCTACTGAGAAACTAGGTGAAGCCTGAAGAAACTGAAGGAACGGTTATAGTTTAAGGAGCTCCTTTGCATTTTCTGCTAAAATCTTCTTTTTATCATCGTACGATATCTGAGCAGCTGTTACCTTTGTTTTCTCCCAAGCTATGTTTTGAGCTCCCCATGGATAATCAGAACCAAATAATATACGTTCAGCGCCAAGGATCTCCACAGCTTCAGCTAAACGCCGGGGATGAGGAATATAAGAGCTTTCAAGATAGACATTGGTATTGTGAGCTGCCATTTCTATATGGGAAAAACGTTCGTTTAGACCATATTCTTCTTTCATATGACAACACACGAATGTTCCATCTGGATATTCCTCTGCTAATTTTCCGATATCCTGAACACTACCCTCTGGGCCCCACCCAGAATGGATCATAATCGGTACTTCAAGTTTAATTGCTTTTTCAATCAGAGGCTTTACAATTGGATCTGAGAGCTTGTACTTATCGAATACAGGATGAAGTTTCAATCCGTGAAAATCATTTTCCTTAACTAAATCTTGAAGATCCGCAGCACTATCATACTTAGGATTTAACCAAGCCATGAGTTTAAACCGGCGTTGGAGTGAGTGAACTCGTCTTGCTAGATTCTCGTTTTCATCTCTCATTGCTTCTTTTTTAGGCCCACATAACAAAACTGCCTCAGTTACATGAGCATCATTCAGTGCTTTGAGGAAATCATTGATGTCAGGAAGTTTTGCTATTTCTGGAGTAAAAGATACTATAGGACTAAGGGGAAGATGAGTATGAAAATCAATAGAAGCTTGATATTGAAATGATTTTTCAGCCAATTGTATCAGCTCAAATTAAGTTATTTGTGTGAATTTTTGTACAGCATAATTATGGATCAGACTAATTTATATACATATTCAACCTCTGGAATCAGTTAGTTGAAGCTGAAATAGAATAGATGTTAGTGAATCGTTGTGCTAGTGAAAGAAAATTGGGCTCTATTTGTTGAAGGAACTGAAATTAAGTGGACGTTTGGTAATCCGAGCTCTGAATTTCAAAAAATTGTACTTAATTTTCTGGTAGGTCTTGGTAATTTAGGAGAAGAAATATTTGGTGAAGGCATTGCAAGTATAACCTTTGATTTACAAAAGCACAGTGGTCTGAAAGCTTCCGAAATCTTTATTGTCTCGCTACAGGATCAATTTCTCTTGGTAATTAGTGATCCCGCAACAACTCTCCTTTTGATCGCAGCTCAGGGAGGAATTCCTATTGATATCAAGGAAATAATGACCGCGGTACTTGTGGGACAAGCTTCTATTCTTTATGCAAATACTATAACTGATTTAGATGAAAAAGGAAAACGACAAATCGAAAAAAAATACCGAGATATCATTCTTGATATCAATGATGAATATCTCAAAAATGATCTAATCTATACAATTGTAGGAAAATCGGGAAGTAATTTTTCAACACTAACATTTGAAGAGTGTTTAATGCTTCACTTCTATTTAAGAAAACAAACGGAACCAACTGATTATTTACCTTCATCCAGCTGGTGTTTAATTTCTGAACTGGGAGGTGGAAGTATCCCTTTCTCATTTGGCACTCAAGATGACATCATAATAGGAGGATACTTCGCTGCCATCATTGAATTCATCTCTGCTCTCTTTGGGGGCACGAAACCAAAATTTATTTCCTTTGGTAGTACCCAGATTCGAAGAGTGCGCTTTGTTTATGGAGGGGATTACTTCATGGCTATTGATGCTTCATTTATGATTGATTTATTGCTCAGAAGAAGGTTTCAAAAACAATTTTTTGAGACCAGCTACTCTATAATCAAGGATATGTCTATTGGTATTAAAGAATTGATTATTGAAGAGATTCTTCAATTTAGTGAGAAGAAATTAGATTTTCTATCCGCTGAAACCCTTTTAGACACTTATTTTGGAGAGGGAAGCGAAGATTTAGAGCTTGCATTTGGAGAAGGATTAGAAAGGCTGGAATTGTTACGAGATGAACGTATGAATCAAGTATTACGTGTTTGGGGAAAATATTTGGTTGATTTATGAAATAGGTTTATATTAAGACATTTATTCTTGATATCATTTACTCTAAGCAAGAATGAACAGAACAACTTGAACAAAATTACATACCTAGGATGATTCTTTTGCACCTATATATTATTAGACATGGTCAGACCGAATTTAATATCGGTGAACCACGATTTCGTGGGCAACACGACATACCTCTCTCGAATGTTGGTGTTCAACAAGCTGAAGCAATTGCATTAGCCCTAAAATCTATCCCTCTGGATTCTATTTATTATAGTCGATTGCAGAGAGCTAAAATCACTGCTGAAATCATAAAAAAATTTCATCCTACAGCCCAATTCATTGAAGAACCACACTTAATTACACTAAACTTTGGTGATTGGCAAGGAAAGTTTCACAAGGATGTATTTAAATCAGTTGAGGAAAGAAAACGTTGGTACACCAATCCAAATACTTTCTTAATACCAAACGGAGAAACTTTTTATGATATTTTAAGTAGAGTACATCGTTTATTACTACAGTTACGTTATCACTCAGAACCTGAGACACATGTTGCCTTAATTACCCATAGAATCGTTATTATCCATATATTACTATACTTATTCAAGTTAGATCCTTCTCACTTCTGGGATTTTCATGTGAATACAGCTTCAATTACCCAAATAGATTATAATCCTGACAATACATTCCGTTTAGTAAAACTCAATAAGACAACACATTTAGAGAACTTAGTGTAATACAGTTATTCCTAGATACTCCAATTTCAAGATAACATACGTACCTGGCGCCTCACAATGGAAAATTCAATAAAAAGGTTTGTTTCAGATCATTATCGTTCTATTTTAATTCTATCGATAATTTCCTTTTTTGTTGTCCTTTCAGGAACAATTTATGTCTTGAACTATTTAACTACAAACTCTGAGAATAATGATACTAATCATCATCACACGTCTGGTACTGACACATTTGATGGCTATAACATATTCGTTCTTGAAAGAAAACGTCAAGATAACCAGTTGAGGAGTTTAGAACTGCTTATTACCGATATGAAGGGAGAAGTAATTGTATCGAAGAATTATACTAAAGAACCACGTGGACTCGATGTATATCCAGTAGAATTATTTAATACAACTACTGTATTATTGGGTGATGATGATGGAGCAGTACTCTGGAATTTTATCACCAATACAACTCTTGATCTGGGTTTTAACGGACATCATGACCTTGAGTACAATGTAAATAATAATACTTTTTTCACCATGAGTTGGTATTCCACAGAAATGCCAGATGGTTACAAATACGGGTTTGACAGGATTCACGAATATGATTGGAAAGGTAACCAAAGATGGTCTCTTAACACACGTGATTTCGTAAACACATCGTGGTGGTGCCCATATCAAGACAGGTATGGGGAAAGAAGAGATCTTACCCATGGGAATACCGTCTTTTATGACTGTGATGAAGATGTGATATATTACTTGTCCCGTAATTGTAATACTTTCTTTAAAATTGACCATAAAACCAAAGAAGTTCTCTGGGCATTAGGAGAGTATGGAGATTTTGACCTCTATGATCTACAAGGAAACCCACAAGATCATTTATTCTTTCATGCACACTCTGTGGAAAAGATTGACAGTAATACGTTCATCTTATTTGATAACGATATGCATAATCAAACAAAACGGGATAATCATCGATCTCGTATTGTAGAAATAACCATAGACGAAACTTCCATGACTGCTCACGAATCATGGTCTTGGGCAGCTCCTGAAGAGTATTATAGTGATATTTGGGGTGATGCAGATCGTCTTCCTAATGGCAATCGCTTGGGAACATTTGGGACACAAACACATCCCAATACAGACATCGGTCCGAGATTAGTCGAGGTAAATGAGACTGGAGATATCTTATGGGAACTGAATTTTCCAACAACAGAGAAGTATAAATATGGGATTTATCGTATGGAACGCTTTCGATTCACACCTACGATTAACTCAACTGATTGGACAACTACAGGGAGTAATGTGACTGTCAATTGGCAAACCTGGTATAATTTTAGAACAAAACACCCTACTCAAGGTTCCTATAAGATCTATCTTGATGGTTTACTAGTTGAAAACGACTCTCATATATTTAATAAATGGTGGCTTCCCTCAACCTTATCAGTCACCCTAAGTCAACTTCCTCCAGGTATACATAACGTGACAGCGATTATTGCTGATGAAGGGGGGAATATCGCAAAGAGTACGGTCACAATTCACGCATTAGTCGCTCTCCACCTCTTTCGTGATGGACCAATGATCATTGAGCTTGCTGCAAGCCGATTGGAATTCTTTGAAGTACCGATTATCTCTCTACTCTGATTTCAGATTTGTGTGCTTTTTCATAGCGTTACATTCATCTTAGGGATTTTTGAGCTGTAAAAGCCACCAAACACCACACAGAAAATGTTATAATGAAATCCATCAGATCTTTAAAGGCGCTGATATCGTTATTATTGGGAAAGTTATCCATCAAGCCTATGACCCTCAACGAGAGATTTCGAGGTTTCTTTTTTCAATCAAGACGAATGAATGGGAATATGGTGAATAAAGAAGTTTGAAGTAGAATTGTTACTTCACATTCAGAACTTATTCCCATTATGACATTTATTCCCAGAATATCTCAATATTTTAGTACTAGGAAATTTAAGCTAATTATCAAATTAGAATCAGATGGTAAGATAACGTAATCCGTAACTCCAATAGCCTTTTCTTGATGTTCTAAATGTTTGGAATAAATATCATTACAAAATCAGGCATCCTAGTCTTTTCCCATTCCTTTGTAGGTAATTATTTATTGGAAATAGACTCAGACATTGACATTCAAGCAGGCCTTATTTCAGCTGTACTAAGTGCTCTTAGAGAGACTCGTGGAGAAACTGTTACTGCAATTCGATACAGAGAATACATGCTTTTATTATATGAGGGAGTTCTAACATATGGTATCATATTTACTGTAGAAGATGACCCAAAACTTCACGAATTCCTAAAAAAAATAGTGTTAAAATTTGAAATTGTATATACTGATGAATTATACAAAGAGACTGTTCTCAATCGTATGGATTTCGAAAATTTTAGAATAATTGTCAGAAATCAGTATGCGGAAATGATTACAATTGATGTTACCACTTTAGACCGATTAATTAAGATTATGAGACCAACAACAATAAAAAATTACATTATTTACGAAACCAAATTCTTTCATCCAGTTTTTACTAAAATTACTGATCCTTTGATTACTGCAAATTTACCTCAAATAACACGGATTTATCGTGATATTTCAGATCTTGAAAAGAAAATAAACCAAGAACAGACGACTAGCGAGATATTATTTACGAATATTCATTTTTACGAAATTAAAACTCCCACACATTGTGTTGTACTCTTTTACTCCTCCTTAAACAAAGATAAGAGCACTTTCACTAGAGAAATTACCCAAATCCAGAGGAAAATGGTCAATCAGTGAAATAAAGACTATTTCTCTTATTTTCTCCTATTCAAGCAAATCTATTATTACTGCACTAGTTTTTTTGCAACTAGAGGTTGATTATTTGGCACCAATTCAGATGATCCAATGGATCTATCTGTTTATAAGCATATTTTGTCTAATGCCATCCATTCTACTTATTATACATTATCTACGAACCCACATAGTTGATTATCTAATTTTTGCAGGTGCTTTTGTTGCAGTTACTATCAACCAACTCTTCTCATTTTTCTATGTGATTGATCCAATCAATATATTGGTGAATCAGATCGTTACTTCGAGCTATATTATTGTTTATCTCTTTGTATTCATTCATGCTCTTAGAGTGAAACATGACACACCTCCAAGGTTACTCTTGTACATTGGCGTTATTTGGTACTCGATCCTGTAAATAATGATATTATTCTATGAAGTTGTGAAATTGCCAGATAAGATCAACTTTCTCTTTCTAACCTTGTACAATGTTGATGCTTTTGATATAGGGGTAGCACTAGTGATTCAGGGGAATATAGTACTAATGGGACAAGGTTACGACTTTCTTATCAGCATTTATCGCGTTTTTACACTGATAGTAGCTGTTCATGCTTATTTGACTGTGAAAATTGCCATCAACGACGTAAGATTGAAAACTGTGAAAATCCTCTGGATTTTTGTAGGGATTTTCACTATGGGCCGTCCTTTCTTATATTTGATTGATTTAGTTTCTCTCTTGGAACTTACTCCGGCAATTAGAAGTTTTCCTGACTTAGTTGCTGTAATAATAATTACTTCTATCGTGGTACGATTTCCAGAATGTGTATTGATTTCAAAGTCACAATTAATTAGAGCATCTTACCTCTATAAGAAGATTAAGTCAGGAGAGTTTGGTCAGAAAAGAATCGATGTTGGGTTATCTGTTCTTTATGCATATTTAAGCGAATTACCACCAGAATTTTTTGAGTTATCAACATCTGGTAGTGATCAGGGAAGGTTAAGCTGAATATTTTGGTGTATCTCGTAACTGGTATTATTCCTTTGACGAATTAAATCCTTTAGATCCAATTGAATTCTTGAGAATCTTTCCTAATTGCACTGAGCAATAACTTTTTATAACTTAATGGGGAGGTTCACATTTTTTGTCTAAATTTCTTCTGACTGCACAGAGCAATAACTACTTATAACCTGTGAGAAAGAGGATTTTTGATATTATCATTCTATGCTAGATACCAAGTTCAGAGAGTTGATTTCTCCATTCTACTAAGGGATGAAAGAGATGAGTCTGCGTAATTATATCATTCGGCGTACCCTTTTGAGTATTCCTTTAATATTAGGAATTTCTATCCTCCTCTTCACACTTATGTGGCTTAGTCCAATGGATTATGTTGATGTTCTCAAACAAGGTGATCCCACTTTGACAATGGAAGAAATGGAAAACATGCGCCATCAGCTAGGACTAGATAGGCCTCCCCAGGAACAGTATATCTTTTGGTTATTCGGAAAAAACTCCGAAGACAGCGATTATCTGGCCGAGTTTTCAGATTATGTCCTATTGGGGGTAGGCCGTGGACTTCAAAGCACATTTAAAGTAGACTTAGGGATAGCACCAAGTGATTTCACCCCTGGTTTTATTTTTGGCAATTTAGGTCGTTCTTATTCAGGTTCCTCTATTAATTCCATGATAGGGGCATTAACGTGGCAAACCATGAAATTAGGTTTGGCTTCCCTAATTCTGAGCTTAACACTTGGGATCCCCTTAGGCATCTTATCTGCTAGACGCCCTTACTCAAAAACAGACAGCATTTCGACGACGGCTGCCTTATTTGGGGTCTCTATGCCAGTATTTTGGACTGGAATCATGTGCATCTTACTCTTCTCAGACTGGAAAGTGTTCTTTGGCATAAAATTCCCCACAATTGGGGCGTATAGTTATGACTTGACGGGAAATGAAACCTTCCTTGAGCTGATTTGGGATGAACTATTTCATATGATTCTCCCAACACTCGTTTTAGGGTTACAAGGAACTGCATTGATTCTTCGCTTGACTCGATCAAGTATGTTAGAGGTCTTACGCCAAGATTATATCCTAACTGCTCGATCAAAAGGGCTTTCCGAACGATTAGTGATTTACAAACATGCTTTAAGCAACGCACTATTACCTGTGGTCACAGTTGTCGGTTTAGCTATTGGGTTTTTGTTAGCTGGATCTGCATTAACTGAAACGGTCTTTTCTTGGCCCGGTTTGGGGAGGGAAGCTGTTTACCGAGTAAACGTCAGAGATTACAACTTTATGATGGGGATCAATATGCTCATTGCGGTATTCGTGATTATTGCTAATTTAGCAACGGATGTTACCTATGCTTTTCTTGATCCCAGAATCCGATACTAGTAAAATTAGAATCCATATTGATTATAGTACAAGAGAAGGACTTACTCTCTAATATTTAGTTCTTGATAAATCTCCTCCAGAAGATAGATAGGTTTCTTGAGTTCTTGAAATCTCTTGTATTCCTCTTTACATCCTTGTGAATCTTCCCACCCAGGAGATATAATGAGTCCAGTGCAATGATTCTCAATGAAAAAGTAATCAAACTTCATCCAGAGATCCCATTCACTTTTATCGATTAATCCCATTTCAACCGCTTCTTTGTGAATCCAATGGGTCATACTGATTGGTGAATAGACAAATAAACCAGCACATATAAGCTTTGCAGCAATGATATTTGCTTTCTTCACGTTTAGTTCGATTTTTTCATCAGAATCAGCAGTATAAGGATGAGCTAAATACCAGAGGTTATTACGAAAACTATTCTTCATAAATTTCACCATATTATGGAAATAACTCTGATTTCTTGAAGTTAATAAAATTGAGCAAGATTTTTTGTTAGCTTTTAGATTTAAATCGAAGAAGTAAATTTAAATACTGAAAGTTAACTATTGTTAATTACATAGTGAAATCTAAGGAATGGACAATCGTGAAAATAGAATTTGATTTACCTCCCGAATTAATTGAATTTTTCGAATCTGCATCTAAACTGTTCGAATGGGGCTTTGAATCTCCAGAAAATTTACTCAAACACATTTTACTAGAAGGACTAGAACATAGACTTGAACATCTGGCTGATTCCCAAAATCTAGACCAACATGTCAAATTACACAATCTAATTACCGAAGAACGTTTGAAGTGTCATCCAGAGGAGTTTATTGCACAACTGCAGACTGAAGAACCAAAACAGATCCCAGAATGACAGCAGATGACTATACAAAAAGATTCATCTATGCGAACTGATTTGACTAATACAAAGAGACCTCAAAAAATAGTTGAAGATCCTTGATTAGTGAATACGCAAGTTTTATTGATTCTTCTGTCTCGTTGCAGGTTAATTGAAAACATTCTCCTTTAATCTGTGACTCAAACTTGATAAATACTGTCCCTAAAGAATTCATTCGATTAGCGATTTCAGAACATGCTTTGATCCCCCTAATGATCTTTTCTTCCCCAATTAAGAAAATATCTTGCCAAGGATCACCCCAGGATGGCTCTTTAGGTTCCCCATCAATTTTCAATTCGAGATTTGTTTTTGGGATATTCTCTCGTTTAAGACAACCACTCATAATGATCTGATTCTGCTTTATTTTTACCAAAATTTCCTTGATAGAACCTGAATAGGGGATCATCCGTGCAAAAAAGGTAGTTTCATCTTGTTCAAATAACAAGTCTTGAACCTGATATTGAATAGAGGAAAATAATGCTTTTTTATCCTCGTCTACAGGTTTTATGGGTGGTGTTTCAGGTATTGCTTCCTCTGGTGGTTCCAAGTCTGGTGTAATAAATTTGTCAACGGATGATTCAGGAGGTTCTTCTTCCCATCGCTCTGTCGGAGTATGTTGTTCATTTATAATGTCAGATTTTACTATTAAAGGCCTTTTCTCAACAGCTGGTTGTTTGAGCTGATTTTAACATATTAGTAAATCATCGGAGAGAATTCTGTACTCCTATATTTCCTCCCCTTAAAAATCTTCATGAAAACCTACATTTGTGTCTTTTAAAGAAAAAGGGAGACCAAGAGAAAAAAAAGGTTTTTTCCCCAGTTTGCAGAACGGAAAGTTCATTCAAACATGTATTTCTTTGATACAACATCAGAGATTCTAATACGAACGTTCCCTTCAGCTACTGTGATTGGTAAATAACTGGGCCAGCAGCCACCTTGAACGTTCTCAGTGCCAATTCCATCGATGTGAAACTGCTTTCCACAGTTATTACAGACCATTACATCCCCATTTTGACGATACCCCTTTTTCTCTGCGAAGCATACATCACACGCGTCAAAAGCGAGGCGGACTTGTTCATCAGAACCAAGGACAGCGAAATAAGAAATTTGAACTACCCCACTTTTATACCCAAAGAACTTAACCTTAGTATTTAAACTCGATACTGACAGTACTAAATTATCTCCATCCTTTTGTGGTCTTGATATTGGATTACTCGAGTTCGGATCGTTGTTTCCTTGCAGAAATAAGATTGCAGAAAATCCAACTACCGTCACCACAACAATTGCTAATACCATGTTCCAGTTATGATCTCCCTCTTTTTTGACCAGCTTTTTAGCTTTCATTCTTCGAGCTTTCATCTTCATTTTTCTTCGATTACTTTTATTTGACAAACTTTTCACCTCTTTTCTCTCTTTAATTTACTATTATGTATGGTTGTGTTATGAGACCTTCCCGTCAACCATTTGTAGAATTTTATTACCTTGTTTTGCGATTTCCAAGTTATGAGTGACGATAAGAATAGTGTGGCCCTCTTTATGTAAATCAGAGATAAGATCCATCACAACTTGACCATTTTTTTGATCTAAATTCCCAGTTGGTTCATCAGCTACGAGTATTTTGGGCTCATTAATCAATGCTCGGGCGATACACACACGTTGTTGTTCTCCTCCTGACAATTTAGAGGATTTATGATTTAGCCGACTTCGTAATCCGACTTTGGTCAAAGCTTCGATTGCCTCATTTTCATCAACAATGCTGTGATAGTACATTGCGATCAGAACATTCTCTAAAGCTGTTAAATATGGGATGAGATAATGTTGTTGAAAAATCAGACCAATCATTTCTCGTCTAAAGCGTGTCAATTGATTTTGATTTAGGTTTGTCACCAGAGTTCCATCTATTACAACTGACCCGTCGGTAGGCTTGTCTAAACACCCAATCATGTTCAACAGAGTTGTTTTTCCCGAACCAGACGGCCCAGTTAATGACACCCAATCTCCCTCTTCGATCGTGAGATTTACATTGTCTAGAGCACAAGTAATCCCATCATAAACCTTCGTTAGATTGTGTGTTTGTATGAATCCAGCTTTCATTACAATCCTCTCAAAACTAAAACTGGCTCAATTCCCATGGCTCGTTTGACTGGCAGTAATGAAGCCAGTAGTGATACACCAACCGAGACTCCAAGTATTATAGGTAAAACTATCAACTGAGGAGTCACTAACGAATTGAATACAAGAAGACCCACAAATTGAGCACCAATAATTCCAAATAGAAAACCAAGAACACCACCCAGAAGCCCGATGATGGAGGATTCGGCGAAAAAAAGAGCAGCGATTTTTCGATTCTCGGCCCCGATACTTTTGATAAGTCCAATCTCAGTATATCTCTCTAATACTGAGGCTGTTAAGGTTGTACTCATCCCTAATACCGTAGCAGAGAGAGCAATAATTGTCACGAAAGCCATTGTCAGTTGAATCTTACTCAATACACTCATTTCAGCATTAGTCATCTGTAGAATAGTTTTCGCTTCTATATAAGTGATCTTACCTTCAATTTCAGCTGCAATCGTCTCTATTGGACATGCAGTACATAAAGCTGAAACTTGAACTGAATGAACCAAGTTTTCACGTTGAGATAAATTTTGAGCAACAGGTAGAGGAATATAGATGTGATTATCTTCAACCCCACCTGAAGTAATAATTCCCACTACTTGAAGATTTTTAGTGGTTTCTTGAGTTGTTTCCTTGTAAGTGACTTCTATCTCGTCTCCCAGATTAAGACTCATTTTTTCTGCGACAGTAGTACCGATCATACAATAGATTGAATCAGTAGAATTATTAGTTTCGTCTTTAATCCATTCTCCATCGATTGTCCACCACCAACTGTTAAGTCTCCTAACTCCTGTTGTAAAAATTTCTCCTCCTTCTAAAGTTGTGTTTTTTTCAAACCACGTTCCAGTTAACACAACCCGTTGTTCCTCTAGACTACCTTTAGCTCTAACAGAAACCACTTGATATAAGAAAGGAGCATAACCTAAGATATTTCTTGACCAATTTATTGTTTTGATCTTATAAATGTCAGTTTCATTAATATATTGCTGATCTGTAACTGAACTGAGGCTAATATCACCTATACCTACCTGAATGGTGTCTGACTTCGGAACAACAAGCAAATTTGCCCCAAATTTTCTGAATTCGACTCCAATCTTTTCATTAATGTCTAATGATACATTAAGCATAGCGGAAGGGATACTAATACCCATGATGATTGCGATCAGGGAAATCGCAACCTTACCTTTTCGAGTAAGGATACTTTTCCTTAGAATTCGAAAGAACATCCTAATTTCCTGTCTAAACGGCTGATTATTTTCTATAACAAACTAAAAAAGCATTTAAATTGTGGATATTTAACAATTATTTAATGTTTTTATCTATAAAATAATATTTATACGAAAAGCAGAGCCATTCATGTGAGGGGGTGTTCAGATGATGTCATGAAGACCAACACGAGCCCTATTTGAGTTTTACCTAGAGGAATGCCTTGTTATTATTTTATTAAGTCTTGAGGAATCCTCTTCAGATAATCAACGAGTGCTGACACACCATATTCATGTATGGGATCTCCTGATTTTAAAGAAACGACTTTTTCATATACAGTAAAAGCCCGTATTATTTGTGCATGGGAAAAGAGTACTGCTTCAGGATAGCGAATAGTTACATAGGCAATAAGGAGAATTCCTACTAAGCTGAAAACGTACATTAAGTCTTCCCAGACGTTAGCATAACCTGACATTACATAAATTATGCCAAACAAGGGAGCCAATAATAAAAAACAGCCACTGATAATCCAGAGCATTCGTGCAATTTTTACTCTCTTATCGTCAATTTCTTGTTTTGATGTCAAATAAACAAAAATGGTAAATCCTAAAATACTAAATTGACTCAAGTTTGTAAGAATATCAATAAAACCACTATGGTTGCTTATAAGTAGGTAGAGATTTCTAAAATAAAAATTCTCAAAACTACAATATATCATTAGTAGAGTCAAGATTGTCGCCATATACCAAGCAACTCTACGGGGATTATCCCACTTTATACGAAGACTATAGAGTAAGAGGAATGGTGAATAAACCAAAATACCAAAGAAGTATCCAAGAAAATGAAAGAATTTTATCCAATAAGGATTGATAAAATTAAACTCAATAAATGTACGAATAAAACTACTAAAATTACCGATCGCGTTACAAACAAATACTCCAGTAAACAGCAAATAATCGAGGATCTGGGTCTTTCTATAATATTTAACAAGAAAATAGACTGGAATCAGAGATAGCGAACCAAAAAGTAGGCCAATCAGGTCAGTGAAGACCAACTCATTAGTGGTCATTTCATTAAACCAAGTCACACGGAATTTCTAACAAGATATCCAAGATAAAACCTTTTTAGTATTTATTAATTTATTGTAGAACCGGTGAATTTTTGACTTATTGAGGATATCTGATGGATTTTACACGGACTGATGTGTTTCTAGGGGTATTAATCCTCACAATAATAGTATTAGAGTATCAATTTCAGATTATTACGATGTCGAACGAGCTGAGACCAGTAATATACCTGACAATTTTTGTCTTTTTTTTGATTTGGATGGTAATTCTAGTGTACAATGTTGCTAATGTCTCTCTCGAATATGCATTCTCAGATACAATTTATCTCGATAACAAGATGAAAAGTAGGAGGTTGGTTCGAACTATACTCCTCATCTGCTCAATTTTTCTACTTTTTATTGGGACTATTTCCTCCGTCTGGTTTTTTTCGGTCAGCATAATCATCTCATTCCATCTACTTGCGCTTCGGGCGGCGTTCCTCCTCCTAGGACCCGAAGAAAACCCCTTTAAAAGACCAAGAATGGGTCAATATTGAAAAATCTGAATTATCGAGGTAAATATAAACGCTTCATCTACAAACTCAGTTTCATTTTCGTAGGCTTTTATACCTATACCGAGCAGCTCTTCAGGTTTGTACTTGTAATTCCTTTATCAATTCTTGAATATCCTCTCTCACCATCTTCATAACTTCCTTTTTCTTGATTGATCACTGCTTCTTTGTGACTCTAAGACTTGTAGTTCAATTTCTTTGATCTTTTGTCTAATCGAGTCGACTTGTTCAGTATCTCCTGTATAATCAAAGACCTTTGCCTGCTGAGTCATAATCTGCCTCATTTCAGGGACACAGGAAAAAGACTAAAAATTCTCTAGTCTGAGGACTTAAAATGCTCTCTTTCGGAATTGATTCTGGAAATAAAGTCTGCAGATAAATTAAATCTGTGTAAATATAGAGATTTAATAATAGAAGACTGAGCAGGGGGAGAACTGTATTCCATACAGTAAATGGCAGACGTTGTTTACGAAAATATATTGAATTACCGCGCGATTAGAGTCTTGGATTTTGTCTTTATTCGTCAATACGCGAAACATCATCCCTCCCCATGTTTCACTTTTTTTTCTGCTTTAAGATCTTCAAAAGAATGGTGAAAAAATAACAGAGATCTTACAGATCGATATTGAAGCGTTTGGTCATTGTCGATACCTGTTTGATTTACTGAACACTAGTTTGAGAATAATGATAATATCCTCCTATATATTGGAATTTAACCAATTTATCACCAAGTTTTCTTGATTTATGGTGAAGAAATGTCTCTGATTCATTTAAATGAGGTTACCAGGTCTTGATAATCTATCCTCATCAAATTCATCTCACCTTAAGGACTCATTCTGAGTCACCATTGTGACTCTGACAACTTCTTAGCTAGGATGTGAATGAAATAGGTACAGATCCAATTCCAGTTGAAAACCTGAAAGATGAAAAAATCATCGCTGTATCTGATGTCCATTTAGGATATAGCGCATGCAATAAAGAGGACTTCGATGAGTTCATCAACGGTTTGAGAGCAACAAAATGTGATAGGTTAGTCATTTGCGGTGACTTCTTAGATATGTGGCGGAGAGATCCCGTCGGAGTGACTCTAGAAAATAGTGACACCCTAAATCGGCTTAAAGTCCTTCAAGACTCTGAAAACATCGAGGTTAATTTTGTTGTTGGTAACCATGACTTTTATCTAAGACATTTCAAAGAGGGTAAGTTTGCCTACGATTTTTCTTTTGATCGTCAATTAATATTAGCTGACTCAAATGAGGATGTTGAGTACTGGTTTCTCCATGGAGACACATTTGACATTATTCAGAATGAGATCTTCTACGATCCTCTTTGTTTAGCAAATGATGATGCTGGAAAATTAGCAGAACTGGCATGGCAGTTTTACTTGCAAAGACTCTCATGGATTCAAAAAATTATCAAAATGTTACAGGGATTCAAGAGAAATCTTTTAGAACCTTTGAAACCAGCAGAAAGCAGATTTACTACTGATATATTGGAGCTCATAAGCAAGCAACCAAGAAATTCACCTGAATTAGCCGAAATGCTCACATTAGACCTTTTTGAGTCCACTGAAAGAAAAGTCATAAAATGGGCTACAAACCAGGAAAAATTACGTATATTGACATTTGGGCACACACATCAACCATTTGTTCATGTAGAGGGGAATGTCAGCATTGCGAACACAGGTTCATGGGTAAATTCCCCTGGTTCTAGACAAACCAATACTTATGTCATGATACACAAACATCAGCAATCTCTATGGCCTTTTAGAGGAAACCAACCATTATTAAGCACTGTTAACAACGACCACGGAGTACCAACTGGACTTTCTATACCCAATGGATAAATCAAAATGTTAGACAAATTTAGAGGTAATAATATTGGTTTGTGCGAGATCTTTTATTTTCGTTTTCCTGACTTTACTGGTTTTTTCTTTTGTATTAACAATGCCTGCTTCAAATCAGACTGTGAATGGTACTATAACTCAAATTAGTAAAAAAAGTCTTGTGTATGATGACCCTCTCCTGTTCATCTTTTGTTTCTTCATAAAATGTTCTAAGATTACCGTTCACTTTCACTTCACTATTCTCCTTGAAGTAATCCTAGTCTATATTTACCATGATGATGAAACTCAGGTAATATTTAGTAAAAAACAGGAGGAAACTGGTTGAAACAACAAGCTCACGCCTGGGTGGCTTTAAGAGCGTTGAAACTACTTGATGACTGGAAAAAAGCACCAAAACTAGTTGAATTGATCTTTTCATACATTTCCGAGGTCTGGGATGGAGCTTGGTTACCTGACATCAGGCTATATGATATGAGTTATGGGCATATTTACAAAATGGATAGTGACCCCGATTATATCAACAATGGTTTAAACATTGAGGAATGGTATCAAAGGGATTATAACGACCTTAAAACACACTTAGTTGGTAATCGTTTATGTCTGGAATATGTGAAAGGCCATAGTGAGTTGGATAAACCTTACCGATCTCATACAACGGAAGGAGGACATCTTCCCGACCGTGTCATTGCTCTGAGTCATAATATTGGTGACATGTTAAAAATGAGTGATTATCCGCTTGGAATTTACGCCCAAAAGAGGAAAAAGAGAAAGAAAGGGAATATAGAACTGATAGATGCTTCTGGTAATAAGAAATACTTGTCAGATCGAAAAATTAAAGATTTAACTAGTTCTCCCAACTTTTCTGCTCGTCATATCGCCCTGACATTCTTTATAATCTCTCACTATATCTGTGATGCTCACATGCCATTACATTGCGATCTAAGAGACTTTAAAATCCCTAGAAAAGATAGACGTCTCCCTAAAAAAATGCACACTTGGATCGAAAGATTATGGGAATCAAATTTTCCTAGTAAGGATGATCTCATTCTAACCAAATATTCTAAAGAAACCTTGAATAAAATTGTGAAAGAAAAATTACCAGAGAATTCCATAATTGAAATTGATACCCCTGGCTCACAGTACAACCTGAATAAGAAGGTCAATACTCGATTAAAGGGGGATGAATGGTCTGAATTGGTCTATACAACCCGTGTGTCTTATGCTGTAGCTAGAAAGTGGATCCCGGCAGCTAGTAATTGGTTTGATCTGCATGAACAACATTTCAAGAAGTATGGTGAATTAAAAAGTCGTATTCTTCAAAATGAGGGCTTCGGGGATGGGGCTTTTGTTGAAGATTTTATTCATGTAACTAATTCCATCTTTCATGATACAGTAGAATCAATCGCTCGGATCTGGTATAAAGCATGGAAACGATTTATTGACTAATCGCACTCACAGCTCCTTGTTAATTGGAGAGGTCTTTCTAAAAGATCCTATTTGTTCACCACTTTTTTCGAAAACATGGTGAAAATTTAATCAGTATTGATTTTTAAAGTGATTTTAAGTGAGGGCAAGCCGATATATGAATTGATTAAATATAGGAGGAAAAATAGCAATGGATTTTAACCCTAATAGAGATTGGAGAATAATATTCTTAATAGCTGCCTTAATATTGACTATCATTGTCATTGTTTTCCCATTTGAATCAGGTGAAGTAAATGCTCTCCTCAAAGGGTTTTGTGTTGCCCTTATCGGTGCTTATGGTGGTACCGTGGGAAAGGGTGCTAAAGCAAACCCACCTGTAACTTTAGGAGCTACATTTGGTTTACCTACGGGGGCTGTTCGAGGAATATCTGCGGTAGTTATAGCTATAGTCCCAATAATGCTTTTAGCCATTGTTGGACGAGAACTGGTATTAGAGGATTTAACTTTTTTAGTCACCATGTTTAGTGGACTGGCTGGCATGGCTGTTGCTCCATACATTCCTGGATCTTGACGAATAATCGTCATCAGTCTTAAGCATAAGGAAATCCCTGTAGAGGAGTGATAACTAAGAAATAGAAGTACTATTGCATTTCATAAGTTTTAGCAATGTCAACTCCCCATTTGATAACTCCCTGACTCATATTGATCTTAGGGACAAAACCATGATCAGCAAGCAGGATCCAAGTGGCATAAAAATCAACAAACCATGTAGGAGGAATCCAAATTAAGCCAGTAAGGAGAGATCTTCCGAAAGATTCCAAGATGTTCTCATTATAGAAGAGATAGCAGAAGGGGAAGAATTTCAGATGTTCGACAATTTTGGGGACGAGAGTAAAATCATCCGTTGATTGTGATCCTAGTAATGTTATCCAGACCTTACAATTCAAGCCTATGTTCGACAGAAAAGACAGCCTTTTGATTAGGTTATTAGAAAAGAAATATTCATAGAATTGTTTGACATATTTTTGGGTGACTCCGAGGGATCGACTTAAATGGTAATTAGGAATTGTTCCGTCACTCCGAATCAAATCGAGCATTTTGGCTTGAGTTAAAGAAATACTAAGAGGAATTTCGTTACTTATTAAATCATGTTCAATTCCCATCTCTTTCTCAGAGTATACAAGTTCACCCCATTTTTGGTATGTGAAGATAGGGGGGAGGACAGGCCAGCGCTGATTAGGGTCAATGGAAAGCCCAGTTAAATTCCACCCAATGTAGCTCTTGGTCAAAGTGACTTCGTATAGAGGTTTAAGGTATGCTCTGGCTGTTAAAATGATGTCATTACGAGTTTGAGGAACTTGAAAAATTTTAATTTTTCCAATCGCCTCTCCTAAATCAAGGGGGACATCTGCAAGACAATAAGGCTCAAGGGTAGAAGGAAGCTGTTTGACATTTTCAAGGTGGATTATTGCTGAAGTTAAGTAACCTAACCTTGCCATTTCGACTCTATAAGCGTGAGCGAGAATCGATTTGTTGATGAGTTGATCTATTCGCCTGGAGACGGTGTTCTCACTACTATGTATTAATTCAGCAATCTGACGATTCGTGGGAATGGGTCTAATGTCCCTGTAAGTTATTGGATTCAAAAAGGCATGAATGATTTTCTTGTCATTCTTCAGTAAAGGGAGATTCAAATCCCGAAAGATTTTATTCAAGGTAAAAAAGAAAAACGACGTGGAAGACGCCTCTTTTAGCTGTTCTATTAAGGTATTGTCAGGATCCAGAGTTTCTAGAATTAGCAACCTATGGGGGAGAAGAATCTTTACTCCTGAATAGGAAAGAAGAAAGGAACAGTACTTCTCAATATACTCCGAATGCCACTCCAAGAAGTCACTCCATTTTTCATAAAACGGTTTCGTATAAGGTACAAATAGTTTCTGACAGATCGGGATAATTTGCTTGGAGTCGCCTGGGGCATGTTGTTTTACGACCGTCAAATAATCGATGAGAGCCTGAAAAAATTCAGGAGAAACGGCCTCTTTTGCTTTCTTTCCTGGTTTTAAAATTTGGCGTGGGAGGGCCATAACCTTCCTCCAATCATCCTCGGTTACAACTAGCTATTAACTCATCTTCCTATTAATAAAGATTACTTGCATTCTAACTTTTCACTATTTCTTGGACAAACTTGTTGAAAAGTTAGTCGGTGGTGCTTTTTGTAGTCAAAGCTTGAGGCACTTAGGTGAGGTGAGAATAATCTTGAATCCAAAGCATCTCTTAAACAGAGTTCTGCCCAGAAGAGGGATACTATTAAAAATTATTCTTGGAACTGTATTATTGACTATTATCATAGTTAATATCACTGCTGGACAAGCGCCACCCATCTCCCCGCCTGGCGGAGGAAATATGGGGTAACAACCATCAAAGAACTCCCTACCGAGATTAAACATGAAGTATTCTCCAAACTATTCAGAAGAAGTAGGAATCCCCTTACTACTTCTCTCTATTTCTTTATTTGATGACTTCTGGATCTCAGAGAGGTATTTACTCTTACGAACCAGAGATCAAACTCAAATAAGGTATCTTAGATATTTCTTGACTTTTTTACGCTTATCAACAGGACATTATTTCTACTTGAAAATAAACGAAGAAGAGGATAGCTGGGTGCGGTTGTATTGTTTAGATAACCCTACTTTCTTTCAAACAATTATAAGAGGAAAGTATCCATTTAGATAAGGAAGCTAAATATTGAGTCAAAAACAATCTTAGACTGCGAATTTGTCTTTCTCACCAATTCCATGTACTGGTTTCTCACGGTCACCTCTGTCTTTTTGAGGAATGTTGGTATGGGATTATGTAGCGGTTATGTGTGGAAAACAAGAACATCAAAATTTAAAGTATTTTAACTGCATTGATAAGGCATTTACAACGACTAAGAAATTGTTTAGAAATATGTTCTGAAATTCGAACACCAAAGTCTAGCTTGTTCGAATAAGCCAAACAGCATGTTCGGACTTATAAACACCCCGTACTAATTTTTTTTTTCATGTACTAATCTATAGGCTTATAGGATAATTTTATTTTTGATTTATACGTTAAAATGCTAGAATAGCAGATTTGATGCTTATCACTTAGTACACACTGAAGTATGATTTAATAGGAGCCGTGAATAGTCAAGATGTCCATTAAAGTCATGATAGCAAAAATAACTGATCCTATCTTCTTAACATACGAGTTATTAATTGGTAACTGGAAGCTTGTATTTCCAACAATGGTTGGGTTGATCATTGCATTAACAGTGATCTCACAAAGCGGTGTTCTCGTGGAATCTTATCGAGAAAGAATCTTTGAGGAAACTGTCTTTAAAACTCACGATGATTACTCTGGAGATATAATAGTTGACCTGTATGGTAATATCTTTTCAGATGCAACCTCTAGCGGATCAACCACCCAACAACTTCAGTGGGGTATGAATGCATTTACCAATTTTACACTTTATGAGGAACTTGTTAACAAATCAATCAAAGACGTTAATTATGAAGGGTATATTTCAGAAAGTTATTGGTACAGTGTTCCATGGGTCAGTCTATGGTTGAATTCAACAGATATATTTCGAGAACCAGATGAAAAAGGGAATGAAGTAATGGAATGGCCGATATCTATTCTAACATCGTCAGTTCCAACTTTTTATAATCAACTAGAACTGATTCTAGAAAAGGAAGGAGTGGGACATCAACCTGAAAATTCCTCAGAAGTTATCCTTGTCCGCCCGAAAGAAACAGATCCATGGACTGAGAAACAGTTCAAAAATCTTACACTTAACACGAAAGTAAACATCACCATCCCAAGCTGGATCCTTCCTGAAGAGGAAGAGCAACCAAACAAAACTGTCACGATTGTTGG
Source organism: Candidatus Heimdallarchaeota archaeon (assembly GCA_020353515.1). Lineage (GTDB taxonomy): Archaea > Asgardarchaeota > Heimdallarchaeia > Hodarchaeales > Hodarchaeaceae > Hodarchaeum. Next base: position 1,939,153 of record CP070695.1, on the reverse strand, counting down.
GATAGTAAGCTATGAGAGGAAATCTTTTCCTGTATTCTTCACAGAAAATGAATTAAGTGCCACTTCTCCAAGTGATAACAGTACAGCACTCCTATGGAAGTATTTTACCCCAGATTTATACGGTTACTACTTCTTAACTCACCCCCTTCTCTTACAGCAAAAACTTGGGGAGCTTATAGGAAACCATTCCGATCTAAAATGGCAAGGGCAAGTTAGAGGGAAAATTTTCTTGGAGAAAACACGGTTTGATGCATTTAACACAAATAATGAAATCCTTCAACTACAACACTTTCTCCAGGCCCTCGAACAGAATTTTTTTGCAGTCACCTCTTTTCCCAATGTCCACAGCCCGATCCATGGGCTGATGAAAGAATTTGAAGCCACAATTTTTAGTTTGATCCTGATACTCCTGTTGGTGAGCTTTCCAGTCGTCAGTATTGCTCTCTATCTAGTGTTTTATTCCTTTGGACTGATCAGACGGCAAAAACAAGCACAAATTGGTATTATTAAGACGCGGGGTGGCTCCTGGCCCCAAATCTTGGGAATCCTTCTTGGGGAAATGATGATCTCCACAATTATTGCCGTCCTTGTAGGTTTCCTCCTCAGCTTGTTCTTGTCGGATTTTGTCATGCGTTCCACAGACTACTTGACATTCTTAGGACAAACCATCCCCGTAAAAGCCTCATTAGAACTGTTATTGGGCTTAATTGTAATAGGGATAGGGATGGCTCTACTGCTAAATTTGGTACGAATCATTCGAATGAGCCGACAACAGATTATAGAAACGCTCGTTCCAACAGAAGTGCGCGATCCCCTTTGGAAACGCTATTATCTCGACATTCTTATGTTTATCCTTGGTACCGCGGCCTGGTTCATTCTTAATACCCTGGTACGTCCAGTTTCAGGAGGAGACACCTTCCAGGGTACACCAGATGCTTACCCTAGACCTAATCCAAACTCAAATCTAATTTCTCTCCTAATGTTGTTAATTGGTCTCCCAGCGCCTTTCCTCATATTCTTTGGCATGATCATGCTGATTGCTCGCTTCTTTCCAGTCCTGATGAAAAAGCTTGCCGATCTGTTGTGGAAAGTGGAAGGCGGAGTCAACGCGTTCGCCATTCGCAACATCGTCCGCCATAAGCAGGCCGCAAATCGAGCAGTACTGTTGATTACTTTGGCATTGTCCTTTTCGATTCTGGCTTCCTCCCTGATCTTTTCATTAGATGAAACTCAGCACCTCAAGCTCTATTACCAAGTGGGAGCAGATGTAAGCCTCTCAACAGGTCCAGTTTTGAATGAGACTATTAACACCATGTTAAAGCAGAATGTCTCCCATTTAAGCCGCATTTCGGGTGTCTATTCTGCCAACTATTGGTCTGGAGACATGATTTATCGAAACTACCAGTTCTTGTTTATCGATCCCGCAACCTACGCAGAAACAGCATTTACTGATCCGAGTTTCAAGTTGAGTAGCAGTTTACCCACTTTAATCAGCCAACTCACCGATAATACGACACTACTCCTTTTCGATGGGAACCTGAAAGCAGATATCTCTAAACCACAGATAGGGGAAAATCTTTCGATCCAGTTCAAAACACCCAACAAGACGGAAGTACTCTCCTTCCGTATTGGTGGAACGTTCAAGCTATGGCCCACCTTTTATCCACAGCCTTGGCATGACACTAGTACCAACTATTGGATCATTGGGAGCTTGGGGATGTTTAACCGTTTGAATAAGTCCTCCTACCTCAGTAATGTGAGGGGTACATATCTCGCGAAAGTGGAATCCCTCACCTATATTGAAGAGACGGTAGAAACCATCACCAATGTCACAGGAAAGAGGCCCAGTTCAGCCGCGTTAACATATAAAGAATATAAAACCTCCTTTGAACGATATTTCCAGCTTTCTATTCTTAATTCTGATTTAATCATAAGTATTGCCGTGGTAGTGATAGGTGTGGTCATGTTTGCCTTCTTCACGTACGTCGACCGCGAGAAAGAGATTGGGGTGGAGCGTGCACTCGGGATGACGCGTTTTCAAACTGCTCAATCGTTTTTGGTAGAAGCAGCAACCATTTTAATATTTGGATCAGTGATTGGTTACCTCACAGGTGTATTTTTTGTGGCGATGTTTTTGCAAATCACTCAGGTAGGACAGACAATCCCCCCTCAGGTCATCATCTACCCAACAAAATTGTTTGTTTCCCTCATCGCAGGAATCCTCATTGCTGCAGGGATTGGTTCGGTGCTCCCAGCCTACTTCGCAACTCGGAAAGATGTAAGTCGTATTTTAAAGGTGGAATAAGTAAATGGCATTTCTTGAATGCAATGATGTGATAAAACTTTATGTTGAGGAACAAAGTAAACTCCAAGTCCCAGCACTCCGAGGGATTGAACTCACAGCCAACGAAGGGGAGTTGATTGCGATCATCGGCCCCAGTGGCTCTGGTAAAAGTACATTGTTGAACCTAATTGGAGGGATTGATAGGCCCTCTACTGGTGATATCATCTTGGAGGATGATGTCATTACGAAAATGAAGGATCGACAATTGACCCTATACCGTAGACATAAGGTGGGATTTCTGTACCAGTTACCCGAACGTAATTTGGTCTGGAATCTGACAGCTGTAAAAAATGTGACGTTACCCATGAAGCTGGCTGGCCGTTGGAGTCATGAACAACAAAAACAGCGTGCACAACAATTGTTGAAGGATGTTGGGTTAGAACGTCGGCTTAACCACAAACCCTCTCAACTATCTGGGGGCGAAGCCCAGCGGACGGGGATTGCAGTCGCTCTAGCTAATGATCCCACGATTGTGCTTGCTGATGAACCAACAGGTGAGTTAGATAGTGTAACAACGTTTAAAATTATTGAATACTTCAAATTACTGAATAAACAACACGGAAAGACCTTTATCGTAGTTACCCATGACAATCGGTTTGCCAAGATGACAGATAAAGCCCTTCGTATCTTAGATGGTAGGATTGTGGGATTACATCGAGCGGTGGATCCTACTGAGACAAGTTCGGAGCGTGAGGAAGTGATTTTTGTCGATGAACAGGGTACCCTACGTATTCCAGAAGACATCTTGCGTCAAGGCGGTATTCAAAACCATGTTAAAATCAAGATCCAAGATGGGGTTGCTACCATTGTTCCTGTACGAGATGATTAACCATGAGTTTTACTACACAACAGATCTTAATAGAATTAGAAAACGTGAACCAGTGCTATACCATTGGAAACCATACGATTGATGCCCTCACTGATGTCACTCTCACGATTCAGCATGGAGAGTTCATTGTCGTGATGGGACCTTCGGGAAGTGGCAAGTCCACTCTATTGAATGTCATGGCAGGGCTTGAACGGTCATCATCAGGAGCGGTTCGGTTTCGACAGGCCAACTTAGCGATCCTGAGCGATCCTGAATTGTCTTGGCTTCGTCGACATCAACTTGGCTTTGTATTTCAGTTTTTCAATCTTCATCCCGTTCTCAGCGCCCTTGAAAATGTTGAATTACCCATGCTCATTAGCGGGGTCAAACGTAAATATCGTGAGCAACGAGCTTTAGAGCTGTTAACGCTTGTCAACTTAGAGAAACGCAAACATCATCTACCTCACGAACTTTCAGGAGGAGAGAAACAGCGAGTCGGGATTGCACGGGCGCTGGCAAACGATCCTGTCATTATTCTAGCGGATGAACCCACAGGGGATCTCGATTCCACAATAGGACAAGAAATCATGAACCTTTTATTGACGCTCAATCGGACACAGGGAAAAACCATTATTTGTGTGACCCACGACGACGAATTCCTCACCTCAGGAATGCGTTTAATAAAGATGGAAGATGGCCAGATCGTCTCGGATTCCTATCTGTGACAACATCTCTTTTTTTTATGGTAATGATAAATCATATTAAGAATGGAAAAATTTTTATTCGTTAATACCAGTTTAGTACTAAAGAGTCAAAGAGGTGAAATGATTGACTGAAAAAGTAAGCTTTTATACCGAGAAAAAGTCTTGGGAAAAGTTTAAAGATCAGGTATATCGTTCCAGTGGTACGATGAGAGCTCTAAGCAGCGAACTGAACAAAATAATTGACGACAACACCTTAATTAACTTTGAAGATAATCTAAGAAAATTACTTCAACCCACAGATGTTCAAACATTTTCATTAGAGCAAATCAAACAGGAAAGACCAACAATGCCCATTCCTGCAGAAAGAATAATCCGAGAGATGAGAAATTCCCATGCTAATCTATCTGGATAGCTCAATAATTGTGAAACGATATATCCAAGAAGAAGGGACCTCTTTTGCAGATTTTCTGTTTGATCGAGCAAGTCAAGGATACTTTACCCTTGCATTAAATCTTCTGAATGTTGGAGAGGTATTAGGTGTATTTGATCAATATTTGAGACGAAACTGGGTCGATCAAGAGGCCTTTAACAAAATGATGGCAAAATTTGTCGATGAAACTTTACGATTACTGAGGATCAATCAACTAGTCATCCTCCCTACCCTAAGCTCATTGCAAATGGATAGTTGGACTTTCGTCCTTAAACACCGCCTTTATATTGTTGATGCGATCCAAATATCCAGCAGCAAGAGACTCAAGGCAAACTATTTTTGTTCGGGAGATAAATACATCACAAACATTGCAAGCGAGTTGGATCTTGAAGTTTATAAGCCAGAGAACGAATCTGCTATGATCCAACGCATTGAGAGTGAACTATCTTAAGTTCTGACACGTGTAAAGGAACTTCCTTCCTAGAGAATTTTAGTTTATTTTGATTAAACAAAGCGGTTTTCTTCCATATCCATTATGCTAAGGTTTAAAAAGAGGAAATGTCAGACAAAGTCAGCAGGATTTTTACATCTCAGTTTCAGCCGCGGAAGCGCGGAGTAGGTGTAAAAATCGTGAAATCCTACATAACAATACGAAAATTGAACAAGGTGGGAGATACTGGGGTAACAGTTCCCGTAAAACGGGCGTACACTATTTTGAGAGTAGAACAAAAACAAGGGAATTTTATATACATACCAGAGAGTGAAAAAGGCGTATATACCCCAAAAGATACCCTGCCATTCCTGTATAGCAAACCAATTGAGATCCTAGTCTTCCCTCCAGTAAGAGGTGGATAAAGAGTGAACAATTCTTCACATCTTTATTTTTTCAAACGCTCCTGGAACAAACTCGACCCAAAGAAACTAACAATAGAGAATGTAAATCAAAACAAAATAAAATTTACCTACATCATAAATGACACAGTTTATACCATAGTTTTACATAAAAACCGTAAATTATGCAAAGAATTAATCCGGATCAACGGTCATAGACCACAGTTGGCTTTTTCTTTTCGAGGTTCCCTTATTTTTGAAAATGAGAAAGAGAGAAAAAGAAAGGACGCTGAAACGAAGGCAAAACTACTATTACAAAGAATCATTTGTAAAGAATCAAAATTAAGTCATAAAAACAATTCAGTGATTGTATCTAGTAAAAATGGGAAGAAATACAAAATTCAAGAAGAAGTTTTGGAATTAGGAGAGGATATTGAGGAATTCAAATGTGTTGATGTATACAATAGTCTGTTACCCCTAGCAGACCAATGCTTAGCGAAAGCACTCGTTATTTCTTATCGGCCTGAACTGATCGATACTCTCTAACTTCTTTTTCCTTATTTTTTTCTCTCTTTTAATCAGTGATTTAATGAGTCCTAGCGTCTGATCTTTCAACAACGGATTAAATTTTTAAGGTATGTAATATTTGAATTAGAAAATATCGAGAGAGGTGTTTCAAGTGGTGAGATGTGATAATTGCAGTCGTTCAAATGGATTTATGGTTCATTACTTCAAATGTCCGAGAGGAGGGATCGTGTGCGGAAAATGCTTCAAATTTGGAGGTAAATGCAAGCTTTGTGGAGTAAATGTAAGAAACCACACTAGAATCAAATAATCAATTCCTGAAGATTTTTCAAAAAAAAATCGCATTGGCTCTCTTTCACTTTGACCTTTGCAAAAATAAAAAGAGGGATTACCTTGAAGAATTTACTTCGAAAAAACTTCTACTTGTTTTATAATCAATTATGTACAAACCAAATCAGATTCACTCGTACCATTTTAATAACAGTGTTAATATTATTATATTTTCCTATTCAGAAAAAGGCTTCTTGTCAGGAAGAACAAGAAATAACTTTAGAGATAGATCGCATAAAAATAATTGAAGATCGAGATCGTGGAGCAGGAGAGATTTATGTAAAAGTCTTCATCAACAATAATCCCGCAAAAACGGGTTATATGTTTCGAAGTGTCAATGACGGCGATGAGGTTCAATTGGACTGGATCGTATTTTCTGGAAATTGTTCACAGTTATCAATCAGAATCGAGGTTTGGGAATCTGACGAAGAGTATGTTGAGGCCAAAAATGATTATCTCGGACATGTAAACACAAGTTGGTGGTGTAACTCTACAACTGATCGATGGTATGATTGTAATAATCCAATAGGGGGCAATTCCCCAATACAAGCCCAAGTTTATTTAATATTTCATAGGGGGATAGTTGACTTCCCCCCTATAGTACCCGAAAGCCAGATCGATTATTCTGATATTCTAGGATTAATCATGATAATCCTACTAATCATCATCTTTGGGTTGGGAATATTAATTATTTGGTCTAAAAAAGTAAAGCTTAAGAAACCTCTTACTATTTTTACTCCTCCAAAGAAACCTTTTAGTAAGGCGCTTGGAACACCGTTTTTCTGTCAAGTGGATAACGAACAACACCCTGCTACTGATATTGCTTATCAATGTCAGCAATGTTCCCGATTTGTATGTGAAAAATGTTTTCTTGATATGAAAGCAGCGAAAATGGCCACCTGTCCAATGTGTGGAGGAATACTTATCCATAAAGATGAAATTTAATTAGAAAGATCGGTTATAGATACTAAATCGTTCTTAACAATTAATCCTTAGGTCTAAATAATTTAATGTCAATTTATCGCACGATTTAAGTGTTATAGTGTCTTTCAATATCAAAAGCTTCCCAATTAATCGGTCGAGTTGATCAGGGTATAGAATTTCCTCACCCTGCACCCTTTCCAAAATTACAGTGAATTTCTGATTTTGAATACATACACTCATGTTTTTAGACAAACGAAATGGTTTTATTGTAATTTCTTCCAGTATTAAAGCCCCAATCAGTATTTGTGAAAGACAGCAATCACATGAAAAATATACTCAGAAAACATCTGAAATCAAAATAATAGAAAGAAAGTTATGTGTGAGGGGACAATTGTTGAAAGTAGGGAATGAGGAGTCTAAATTGGGTCATTGATCCTCACTCCATCGGGAGCCCCCTCCTTTATCTTTGCTATCATAACCTTCCAATCCTTTTGTTCTAAAAATAGTTCTACTAAATCCGCGTTCGATCATATAGAAAGCAACAAGAACAAAAAGAATAATTTCAACATATTCGTTTATTGAAGATCCAGAATCCATTTGTAGAATGAGGAGAAATCCCATTAAAAATGAATAGGTCACTCGTCCAAAACAATATAAATAGAAGGCTCCACTTTTCGTCAAGTGATACAATCGATTTCGCGCAATTCTTCCTTTAAACGTTTCTACCGCGCCTTGGGCTGTATCCATTTCTTCCCGCCATACTTGAACAGTTTCTCGGGTAACTGGGGTTAGAAAAAGAAATAGCACAAAAAGAGAGCTGAACATTGAAACAACCTTTGATAAAACTTCAAGAAGTTCAGGATCGAAGTAAACTGTGAAGGGAATTGAAATGAAGGAAGCAATTGCTAGAATTAAGTGAAAGATAGGAACAAGCACCAAGTCTACTAGCCAGCCTAATTGAATTTGGGCCAATAGATCGCGAAGTAACGGCACAAATGTTTTAAACGCCTCCTCAATGAATGGAAAGGCAGAAATCCCCTGAAGGGCAAGGAAAATAGCTCCTGCAATTAGTAGGATGATGTGATCTTTGGTTATGAGATAGTCATAATCTAATCCATCTAAGAAGAGTATTCGCCTCTTTATTGTTGTTTCGGAAGGACGTTCTGTATTTATAGGATAATTACGCTTGAATATAGCAGAAGAAAGAGCATAGGCTTTTTCTTCGATACCTTGGAATGATTGAATGACGAAAATGAGAAGCCCAACGAGAATAAAGATTCCTAGAATTAACGAGAGCCAAAACATTGAATCATCATTGATAATTATGAATAGAAAAATCGTGAGAAATAATGCAATTACCCAGATAGAAGCCAACCAAGAGGATTCACTGACACTTGAACGGTATTCTTCAGGGTCCATTGTAAAGAGTTTGATATTGAGAACGGTCACTAAAAGGAAAAATACCATTAATACAAGACTTAAGAGGGTGATCCAAAGAGTCAGTTGGTAAGGGAAATTAGTAGCTTGGTAAATCGCAAAATCTTTTGGTGCTAAATAATAATAGAAGTTCAGGCTAATGTAGAGAACACTGAGAGTAACTGAGGTAAAAGCAGAAATAGCACGGAAAGTGAAAGAAAAGATGTTATGTCTCCCTCTTTCAGCTTCAGTGAACATCATTATTCTCTCCCAGCTTTCCTTATGGATCTGATTTTATTCCCAACGAGAGCGAGAGTAACTACCAAGAGAACTGAAGATGAGACAATACCGATAATAGAGAGAAGGGGGTTACCTCGAATAGTGTCATCAGGTCGCGCTTCGAGAGGATGAGGATCAGCCTTATCGTTAGCTCCATCATTGTCAGTGTCAGAATCATTCGGATCAGTCCCTATTTCAAATTCTTCAAGATTTGATAACCCATCACTATCAGGATCTTCAGCAGCATCATCTTCATTTCCCTTTAGATTATTGTCGTACTCCCATTTGTCAGGCATGCTATCATCATCAGTGTCAGGATCACGTGGATCAGTCCCAAAATTATATTCTATTAAATTGACAAGACCATCTTGATCAGGATCCCCTTGAGAATCATCCGTGGTTGCGTCAAAGGCATTTTGGTATTCCCACAGATTGGGCATCCCATCATTATCTTTATCAGCTTGAGCATCATCGGTATCGGCCTGAAGTCCCATCTGATACTCCCAGAGATTGGGCATCCCATCACCATCTTTATCAGCAGCAGCATCATCGCTAGTAGCGTCAAGACCCATCTGATACTCCCAGAAATTGGGCATCCCATCGCCATCCTTATCAGAAGCAGCATCATCGCTAGTAGCGTCAAGACCCATCAGATACTCCCAGAAATTGGGCATCCCATCACCATCTTTATCAGCAGCAGCATCATTACTGGTACCATTGAGCCCCATCTCATATTCCCACCCATCAAGCATAAGATCATCATCGGTATCATTGTCATGTAGGTCTGTACCAAACAAAAATTCCTGAAAGTTGCTTAGTCCATCGTTATCAGGATCTTCACTAGAATCATCATAGCTGGCATCAAGCCCATTCTGATATTCCCAAAGATTAGTCATACCATCACCATCTTTATCAGCAGCAGCATCATCACTTGTAGCATTAAGACCCATCTGATATTCCCAAAGATTCGGCATCCCATCGCCATCTTTATCAGCAGCAGCATCATTGAAATTACCATCAAGCCTCATCTCATGTTCCCAGCCATCAGGCATGAGATCATTATCGGTATCGTTATCGAAGGGAGCTGTATTGAATGCATACTCCTCTAAATTGGTTAAATTGTCAAGATCAGGATCCTCTCCAGAATCATTAAATGTGGCATTTAATCCATTCTGATATTCCCAAAGATTCGGAAGACCATCGATATCCTTGTCTGACGCCGCGTCATCAACATTGCCATTGAGGCCCATTGAGAATTCCCAGCCATCAGGCATGAGATCATCATCAGTATCAGAATCATGAGCGAGAGTCCCAAAAGAATATTCTTGCAGATTAGTTAAGGTATCTGAATCAGGATCCTCCGCTGAATCATCACGAGTCGCGTTCAAATCATTCTGATATTCCCAGAGATTGGGCATCCCATCAATATCTTTATCCTGAGTGGAATCGTCAAATGTGGCATTAAGACCCATTTGAAACTCCCAAAGATTGGGCATGCCATCAAAATCTTTATCCAGTGCAGAATCATTGAAGTTTCCATCTAAATTCATCAGATATTCCCACGAATCAGGCATCTCATCACTATCCGTATCCTGACTATGCGGATCAGTCCCAAACAGAAATTCTTGATAGTTCTCCAAAGTATCATCGTCAGGATCTTCAGTCGCATCATCAACTAACGCATTGGTATTCATGGTGACTTCCCATCCATCAGGTATGAGATCTGAGTCCGTATCATTGTTTTGTGGGTCAGTTCCGTATTGATATATCTCATACCCGTCTATCAGTGTATCTTCATCAGAATCTTCTTTGAAATCGTGGATCCCATTGGTATTAAGGTCAGAATCATAATCAAAAATAATCGTCAAATTTAAGGAGGTTATCATACTTAGAGAAGAATAATATTCCATAAATAAGTAAGATTGTGCCTCTAAATCCCAAATAACATCAAAAGTACCGGAAACATTCATTACGCTCTTCGCAAGTATTCCCTCAATAATCTCTCCATCACCAGAGAAAATTTCAGTCTGTTGATCATCCGATGTGAAGGTTAGTTCAACAGGAACTAAGCGACTTGAATTATCCATAGGATAAACTGTAAAAAAAATACTTTGAAACATTGCTGAACCATCTAGAAATGTAATTGTATAACCGAAAGGGATGGATACATTAGATCCAAACGCTTCGATATCTGAATTTACAATTAGATTATTACGAATCTCACTTTGGTTGATATATATTTCACCAACAGAATTAATATCTAATCCACCTGTTGCCCAAATCGAACCCCCACCAATGACAAGGTCACCAGTAACAACCAGATTAATAGAACCAATCGTATCAAAGATACCATCAAGAAAAGTAGTATTATTAATAAGTAGATCCCCACCAACAACCCAATCACTATCACTGGCAAAATGTC
>CP070695.1:1797434-1928040 GCA_020353515.1 Candidatus Heimdallarchaeota archaeon | reverse complement strand
AGGAAGTCAAGATGTAACTCAGTAATCGAATATTAATGTATATGACTGGAGGTAAAAAACTCATGAGTATCCTTTCGCGGATCTTTGCACGAAGTCGTAAATCAAAACTAACAATTGGCATTTTAGGGGCCCCCAATGCTGGAAAAACTACGCTAGCAAACAGAATTTCTAATGAATGTGGGAATGGAACACCTCTTGGAGATGTTAGCCCAATTCCTCATGAAACACGTGATGTGGTAGCATTAGAACATTGTACGGTCTCAGATCATAGTGGTTCCATTGATCTTACAGTGGTTGATACACCAGGTATCGCTACATCGGTCGATTATCGTGAGTTCCAATCCTTTGGATTGTCACGACAGGAGAGTATAGAACGTGCCAAAGAAGCAACAAGGGGCGTTATAAAAGCTATCCAATCACTTGACAAACTAGATGCTGCAATCGTTGTGGTTGATGCTGCTAGAGCCCCATTTGATCAAATTAATTGGACTGTCCTTGGAAACTTAGAAGCAAGGAATATTCCATTGATTGTAGCCGCAAACAAGACAGATTTGCCTGAAGCTGATACAAGCCTTGTAGAGGAGACTTTCCAAAGTGCTATAATCCCTATTTCCGCGAAAGAAGGCAGCGGGATGAATGAGCTCTATGGGAGTATCCTTTCTATAGCCAGTACGTAGGTGGGCTCAAGTATGGAACTAAAAATAGATTTTGTAACCGAAAATACAACCCGAAGGATGAACTCAACACAAAAATGCGATTTCATCATTTCAAAACTCAGACGAGATAGAGTCGTTGTATTTGAAGGAGGCCTCAACCCTAATGAAGAGGCTATTTTGATCGAAGAAGCAATGAGCCAAATTGACCACGAACATTTCCTAGGATATAAAATTATTAATCCTATTCCAATTCGTGGACCTAGTTCAGGTTTATTCTCTAGACACAAAGACATCAAAATGACTGTTATCGCTCCTCATGATTACGATCATCTGTCAGTGGCTCTTGTTTAGGTCTTGGGGAAATACAGTGAGCCTAGCTGATGGTAAAATTAACTTGAATCAGTATCAATGTGCTCAGTGTCAACGAACTCCTACAAAATCCCAAGAACTCTTTCATGGATGTATATGTGGACACCGTCTTTTTCGAATAATTCGAAATAATATTCCTCCAAAGAATAAAACTCAGCATGATGTTAAAAAAGCTGAAAATATGAATTTTCTTACAGTTCAAGAAATTGAAGTAGGTAGATACAATATTAATGTAGAAAAGTTACTTTCGGATAAAACTGATAAGAAAACTTCTTCTCCAGTCATTGTAGGTAACAATGGTGTTTTTTCAATCCATTTAAAACCGTATAAGAAGTAAGACCCCTTTTCTAATACATCTGGGTATTATTTTGCCCTTTTAATTAATCTTATCTCCCTTGTAACTTCATTAAAATCACATACTGCTAGTTCATGGAGATGACGAAGATGGGTGCGGCAAATAATAGGAGGAATCCCTACCTCGGTGGATAATGTGTCTAAAGCAAGTGATTTCTTTTTTGTATTTTCAAAGTAGTCTACTAAAAAGAGCAAGATTCTCCCTAATTCTGATTGTTGTAAAACAACTCTTATGTGTCTATCCCTTGCTAGTGTACCTGTCGATTCGCGTACTAAGTCCTCTCTCATCTGTCCTGTTCGTTCTTCCATTCGAGAGATTTCTAATTTTAGCTGATCTTGGACTTCCAGATGGCTGACTTCAATTTCCTTGATCTCTTCCTCTGTCTGTTGAATTACATCTTGCATCTTCGCGATTTGACTTAAGTAGGCCTCTTTTTCACCCTGAAGACCATCGATCATTGTTTGTGTTTTCTGAAGAGCTGCTTTATATTCTTGAGTTTTCTCTCTCGTAACAGATAGTTCATTCTTTATTTCTCTTAATTCTAGTTCCATTGTGATTAATTGTTCAGATTTCTCATTTATTTGTTTTTGAGATTCTGATTTAATTTGATTCAATCTTTCTTCAAGATTGATTAGTTTCTCATTTTTCCCCTCAATTTCATTACTCAATGCAACCATCGATTGAGTTTTATCATTCATTTCGACATTGAGGCGATCAAAAGCTTCAGTTTTTTCTTTCAATTCTTTCTTAAGCTCTTCCTCTCTTTTTTGGAATTCCGTCTCATAAATCGCTAGTTGATCTTGCAATTGTTGTACCTGATCTTGTAACTTTTGAATTTTGTTCGATTGATTATCGGTTGTAGATGGAGACTCAGAACCAGTGGATTCTAATTGTTTCTGTTGATTTGAATATTCGTTTTGTCTGAATTCCTCATTTCCCATACATTACAACCACAATAAGGTTTGTACTCTCTTATCATCATGATGTTTTAAAACTGTTTTTTTCAGTTAATATGTACAAAGTAAGAAGTAGCATTCTAGAATCGAATATTCTTATTTAACTTAGTGAACATTATTTTATAGTAGAAAATCTTAAAACCAGTAAAAAAGACTTCTCAAAATGTAAGAGCAGAGAAAAAGAACGGTCATGGGGGAAGCTTGACACACTTCCATGAATTTACTTCTTTCTTTTGTGTCTTTCAATTGAATTAAAGTGATTTAAATTGATATCTTCAAAGAAACTAAAATTTAGTGCTCCCCTAGAAAAAAAGAGGGATAAAGTTTGTCATTTGTGTAATGAATTAGCGTTATGCAATAAATTTGTTTGTTATATAAAGAAACAAGGCAAGGCAAATTGCTCAAGTTGCGAGGAACGCCTATGCCAACATCACTGGCGAATTTATTTCCGCAAAAATATATAATTAAATTCTTGTCCAAAAGAAAATTTAAACGAAAATTTATCGATTTTTTTATAGAAAATATTAAGATTGATGTAATTTCTGTTTCTTTCTTTAAGGGAGATGGTCTTTGTTTTCATTTTGAATAAGTTAAAAATAAAACATCTAACGATATTCGAGAAAAATAATTTAAGTTTGACATGTCATAACCAACTAATAATGGTCAAAAGTAAGTTTTATTTATCTAGAATTTAGTAAAATTGGAGTCTAATAAAAAATGGACGATTGGAGTGCTATTGTGCTAGCAGGGGGAGTAGGTTCAAGACTTCAACCCTTGACTACTAATTGTCCTAAACCTATGGTACCAGTTGCAAACAAACCAATGATTGACTATAACTTGGAACTGCTTAAGAACGCAGGAATAACAGGAAAAATAATTATTATTACAAGGTACCTTCATCAACAGATTCGCGACTATTTTTCTCAAAATGATCATTTTGATGATTTAGATATCATCCTCCCTAGAATTGATCCCTTAGATACTGCTGATGCAGTGAGAAAGGCATCTAATTACATTGATACAGATCAATTTATTGTTTCAATGGCTGATATTATTACAAATCTTTCTGTAAGCGATTTTATGGAATTTCACCTAAAAAAGAAGGGTATTGCAAGCATTACACTAAAAGACATCCCTTATCCACGTGCTTTTGGTGTAATAATGCTTAATCAAAATTCGCGAATCTTACTCTTTCTTGAGAAACCCCATCCTGAAGAATTAGGATTAGCAGTTCTGACATTTTCAAAAAAAGAAACTATTCATCTACAGTCAAATTTAGTGAACACAGGAATATACGCGTTTAAACATGGGGTGCTAGATATCTTAGATACTGTACATGACTTAATGGACTTCGGAAAGCATGTATTTCCTTATCTTGCACGTGAATATGGAATTTTTGGTTATGTGAGGAATTACTATTGGATGGATGCAGGGAATCCGCAGACTTATTTGTACACAAATTGGGATGTGTTAAGACGCTGGGCTTTTCCTTATTTTCCCAAAGCAGCTTTTGAGGAAAATAGTATCTGGTGGAGTGATCCTAAAGTGGAACTTGCACCAGGAGCTCGAATTGAACCACCAGCAGCGATAGGATCGGCAGTAGAAGTAAACAAGGGCACTATTATCGGTTCCCAGACTGTGCTTGGTGATGAAGTAATTATTGGAGAAAACACTTCAATTAATTCCTCTGTTGTTTGGGATCATGTGAAAATTGGTAACAATGTGAATATTAAAGAATCTGTGATTTGTAATGACGTAGTTATACCAAGTAATTCAAAATTAGCCCCAGGAACAGTTATAGGTCCTAATATACAGGCTAAAAAACCATTAATGACCACAAAAGGGCAAATCATAAAAGATATTTCCACAATTTAGTATAATATGTTTATTAAAATAAGGTTATTATGAAAATGACGACCGAAAAGGAATCTTATGTAAAATGGGGGAGAATTATGGCCTTCTCAAACACAGAATTAACTCCTGAATTAGCTACACTACTTGGGGGGGCTGCAGGAACATTATTAGATCCACAAGCTGTCGTAATGGTGGGTAGAGACTATCGTCGTGACTCTAGAATGCTGAAACGAGCTTTTTCAGGTGGTTTAATGGCAAGTGGAGTGGAGTTAATCGATCTTCGAGCAGTACCCACAAGCGTTTTGCAGTTTGCAGTAAGGCGCTTTGGTGCAGATGCGGGAGTTATGATCACAAGGAGCCATAATCTTGCTGGAATGGTTTCAATTAAGCTTTTTGACTTAACAGGAATTGAATATGAAAGAAAAAGAACTGAAAAAGTAGTTGAGATTGCCAAGAATCGAGAAATTAGGCGTGCCAAGCCTACTGAAGTTGGATGGATCAGTGTTACTGATGCTATGAAGATTTATGATCGTGCTCTTGTAGGATTTTTTGATGATAGTAAAAAGGCAATGGAGGAAGCTAAACTCCGAGTTGTTATAGATTGTGCGTGCGGACCAATATCGCTCATAATGCCTGATTTACTAAGTGAATTTGGCTGTGAGGTTATTACTCTTAATGCACATCGTCCTCGTAATCCGTTATTTTTACCAAATCCTCAATCTCTTCTTCGGTTGAAGGAAATAGTTGGTACGATTGGAGCAGATTTAGGAATTGCATTAGATGCTGAAGCTAGACACGCTATTATTGTTGATAGTCAAGGACGAATTCGAACAGCAGAGGAAACAGCTTCAGTGAATCTGCATTCTAGGTATGATCCCGATCCTCATGCAACAGTTGTAGTGGGTAGTACTGTGCATCCATCGGTTTATAGTCATCTAGAAAAGAATATTCTTTTTTCAGGCCACGGAGAACCTGGAGCTTTAGCAAGGAATGTACTAGAAAATCGAGCAATTTATGGTTTTAATGATACAGGACTATTTATTTTACCAGTTTTTGCTCCTGGATCTGATGGAATTGTAGCTTCATTAACTGTCTTAACACAAATGGCACGTGAACAGGTTAAATCTACGGATCTATATCGAAAACATCAAACTTTTCCACAGAGATTAGCAGAAATCACTTTTCCAGTTAATAAAATGTTGGAATTCTTCACATCAACTCTCAATCATCCTCCTACTGGTTATTATGCAATTGATACCTTCGTTGGCATTAAATTAATTACAGAAGCTAATGAATGGATTCACTTCCATTTGGCAACGGAATTAAACACACTACAAATTGAAATATTTGACCCAAATGCAAATCCCGAGAGACAAGGGAATCTGATCGATTTTGCTAGGAAATTAGTAGAAAACTACCTAACAAGTAGTTAATATTAATGGATAGTTAGAATGTTTACAGATAATATAGGGAGATTGTTGAATAATAGTATAGACTTTTCTATAACATAAGAACTATTTTTAAGGCTTATTGGGTATTAAATTTCTACTAAAATACATTTTAAAAAAAAGTAAATGAGATATCTTATATATTACTAGGGAAAATACTATGTAAATACTATATCTCATCTCTAAGTAAGAGTCTGAAATCTGTTGAATACGCATTCCGAAAGGCGCATTCCGATAGCTATTGTAGGATTAGAGAACGCAGGGAAAACCACTCTAAGTGTCCGCCTCCAAACTGGCAGGTATCACCAAACACTTCCAACTGCAGGACTAGATGTCGAAGTAATAGAAATGAAGGGAAATATTTTCCAACTTTTTGACTTAGGTGGTCATCAACATTTCAGACAACTGTTTTGGAAGAATTATATTCAGCTATCCCAAGGGATTATCTTTGTCATTGATACCAATGATACAGAAAAATTCGATGAAGTAGTCGACTGGCTTTGGAAGTGTTTAGATTGGAATATAGAAGCTCCACTTTTAATATTAGCAAACAAATCCGATCTAAATCACGTTGGCTTAGAAAAATTAATTGACAAAATTAGATTACCTCAGCTTCCCATCCAAAATCCAAATCGTTCATTTCGAATCTTTAAAGTTTCGATTAAACTTGGAACAAATCTTGATGAAGCACTTTCTTGGTTTGCACAGAAAACTGCCACGAATATTGGGGATAGTCAAATTAAGTTACTTGGTTTCTATCTCTACCTCCCGACTGGAATTCCGATTGCTTCATACCTATTCACCAATGGAAATACGAATGGTCTTGATCTTGATATGATTCCAGGGTTTTTAAATGCATTTGATCAATTTACAAGTGGAATGATGGGGCCTACTGAGGGATTACAATCATTAAATACTTTAAATCATTCTATTTTAATGGTTAAGCGTGAGGGGGTATTATGTGCTATAATTACTGACAAAGAGTCTGATCTTGGTGTCACCCGTGTCATTGCAGAGTCAGTTTTAACCTATGTTGAAACAGCTTTTGCTGAAAAGCTCTCGTTATTTCAGAAAGATGGAAAAATACGTTTTCCAAAGAATTTTATAATTGATTTCTTGAATCGTGAATTTTCTACTAATGTTGTTTTTGGTTCACCTTGAATACAACCATTCTTTAGATCCATATTTAGTCGAAGCTAATTCTAAAGCTAATTGTTTTTCCTCTGAAGTTAATTCTCCAGAGATGTGTTGGAGGGGATCAGTTTCCGCTAAAGAATTGAGTAGGTATTCTGCCAATTCTTGGGGGGTGATGTCCTTCTTCAAGAGATTTGTGAGGGTGGTTATGTGTTGGTACACAGATTCAACCATACTTTTTTGTGTTCTTCCTGGACGAGCTCTTAAAACTGAGTACATAATCTCAGGACGATATTTCACTAGAATGGTGCCATGTTGTAAGACAACATTTCCATCACGGGCTTGAGCATTACCAGAGATTTTCTTACCACCACAAAAAACGGAAGGACAATGGATCTGCCCATAATCAAGGTTTAGACCGATTTTTTCAAGAGGCTGGAAAATAATTCTTGATATCTCGTAATATACTGCTTCGATTGTCTGTATTTTAAAATTCTGAAGGTTTGTAATAATACTATAGGTTAATTCCCCAACTTCATCATGAAATACAGCTCCCCCTCCAGAGATTCGTCTGACACAATCAAAACCAAGTCTATGGATTGAATCTAGATCAACCTCTTCTTCAATACATTGATTTTTTCCAATCGAAACAGCACTAGGTTTCCAACCATATAAACGAAGAGTATTTTCCTCTTCAAAATTCCGGAAAATTGCTTCATCTATCGCCATATTCATGGAGGCTTGATGTACAGAGAAATTTAATAGCCGCCATTTCTTCATATGTGTCACAAATCATTCAAGAAGTTTTTTCGAAGTTATACCTCAAGAGATTTCTGAGAAATCTATTGGATTTTTCACATCAATTTTAATACCCTTTTTTGTAATATCAAATGGGTGGATCTTTTTAGAATGAGGCATCCCTCGCATTTTTAAAATCTCAATACCCCGTTCTCTCACAGAGTGAACAGTAATATATTGAAGATGAATAACTCCATAAGCCAGAAAATCCTCTGTTGAAAATTGAGGATATTTTGTATCATGGACGATCTCACCCGTGGATTCATAAACAGCTAATGTTGTACACTTTTCTTCCCAGAGAATACCAATGACTCGATGAAGCTCTTTCCGAACTTCAAATAGATCTCTAAAAAGAAGTGAGAATGTGTTCAAAGGGTCAATAACCAAGCGGTTAACTCCAGTATTACGTACTGCATCAATTATCCTTTGAGTGATATAATCCAATGATGCCTCCCGAAGACGACTCGCTTGTTGCATAATCCCCATCTCAGTTGAACTGAAATCAAGAATTGTTAATTCACCCATCTGTTGGAGACTTAATAAATCCCAGCCATAATTCCGCATGATGGCATGTAGAGCTAATAACGGCTCATTGAACGTTACCAATAATCCAGGTTCATGATACTGAAGGATACCTTCTAATAGGAATTGCACACCTAATGTTGTTTTTCCTACTCCAGCCCCTCCTCTCATGGCAACGAACCATCCTGCAGGAATACCTCCTCCTAAGATTTCATCAAGACCTTTTATCCCTGTAGGTTTCACATTAAGTGACAATCACAACAACTCAAATTTCGCTGACTTAAATCAGTTTTCAAAGAAACCCGACATCAAAATTTAAGCCCAGATTTTAAACCTTATCATATAAACGAGGATTGGTGACCTAAATAAAAACATACCGAAATAACACTTAGAAGAGGATGTGTGCTGAATTATCAATTTAATAAGAAAAAAAAACTAATAATGCATCTAAGTTGAAATTAAGACGTCATATGGATCTTTTATTTCTTCCTCCTCTTCTTCACCTGTAGTTACCTTATAAACTTTGATCTTGACCATTTGTCCAGCCAAGTTAAGTAGCTCGACATCCTTTTTTCTTATCTTTAAGTGGTAACCGTTTGCGCACCGAGAGACTTTAGTTGTGAAAATTAATAGAGGTTCATCCCGTCTAGACACATTTCTTGACTCCATCATCTCTGAGTATATCAAGATATAGCTTTTCGATATACTATTTATACCTAGTGTTTTAAAGAATTTCTAATAATTTTTCAGGTGAACCGAGTGTAGAACCTTGGGGAAAAGTGAAATTTGTCCATTCAGCTAATAAAAAGAGGAATCAATAATTCTTGGAGTTCATAAAAGAGATGGTACGATCAGGAAGACATCACTTTACAAAATTATGGTTAGGCAAATTTCTTTGGTTGTGACTTGATATGGGCTACAATTCTCAAAGCTAGTTCGAGAAATCCAGGTTCAACACCAGTTCCATCAAGGGCAGATGTTTCGTAGTAGGGAGCGTTAAATTTTTTTGCTAATGCCTTTCCCTCTTCTCTTTGAACACCAATTTGATCTCTTAAATCAGATTTATTTCCAAATAGCATTAAAGGGACTTTTCCCACTCTTTGTGTAAAATCTGCATACCATTTTTCTAATTCGTGGAAGGTTGAAGGTCTTGTAAGATCGAAAACCATTATTCCCCCTCGAGCATAAAGATAGTACTGCTTTCGGATGGTTCTAAAAGTATCTTGCCCAGAAATATCCCAGACTTGCATAGTCATATTTATTCCCTCCTCAAGCTGTAATTTTTTTATAAGAAAATTACTACCAATCGTTGTAATATAATCGTGTGTAAATGTGTGTTGAATGTACCTACGAATGAGGGAGGTCTTTCCAACTGATCCTTCTCCCAGCATGACAATTTTACAACTATAATGCACCATTGTGTTCCCTTGATTACCATATTGTGTGGAATATAAAAGAAATTCTAACTAAATTAAAGGGAATTTTCTCTTATAAAATCATCTAGACGAATTATTGATTAATGTTTCTTAATACTATAAATATTTCATTTCCTAAGAATTTATTGAAGATCAAGGAGCTTATGAACTTAAGTGATAATCAATATTGAAAATAGTTGAGTTCGCCAAAGCAAATCTATTTATATTTTAATTCCAGTATTTAGCCATACATTAAGACTTTCGGTCACTTAGGGGTTAATACGAGGCATGAGTAATGGATTTTGATCTAGCTGATAGATGTATGTTGGTGGGATTATGTTAATGATCATGAGTCCCTTACTGATTTTTTTTGGATTTTTATCGAATTTTAACCCTAACTTTCAAGGGAGTGTCTTACCTGGATTTGTATGTTTGATAGGTACCTTCTTATTTCTTTTCGGTTCAGTGATATTCTATCTTGGGAAGTCTGGTATTGCAGAACGAGAGGCTATAGAACAAAAAAGACGAGAAGAGAAAGAAGAATTAATCTATCTGAGAAAACGAGTTAAAGATTTAGAAGAGAGAGAAAAACAGTTATAATACCATTTATGTGTTTTTCTTCTTAATAGGATTTTCCTTTAAAACAAATAGGACTAATCTATATTGATTAGCAGCTCAAATCGATATGAATCTCTCTTTCTATATGAAACAGTCGTAGGTTTTTTGGTCTTCTATGCACTAATTTCACCGTTCCCAACAGACTGGGTAACTATATTACTAACGATTATTATTTCCTATGTTGTTGCAATTTTTTTACTCAAAGAAGCTCAACGTCAGATTATACATCCTCTGACAAGTATTATCATTCTTTGTATATTTCGGATTGATCAGATAATTCTAAAAACAGTCTTTACCGAAATTTTAACTGAATTAACTACTCAAGTTCTCTTTCTAATGCTGAAATATAGTGATTCGATTCTTTTGCTTACTTTATTGATATCATTTTGTGTTTTTCAATCTTTAAGCCTAAATAGAATGAAATCTTATTCTAAACGATTTTCTTTAGTCACATTATTCGTGGTTTTCTTTATATTATTTCTTTTCACTTTTTCTCCAGAGGAAGTATTATTGGTAAATAAAACGACTATTCAAATTGAAAATTTCACTCGAATATCAATTATTGATTCATGTTCAGGTATTTATGGGTTAATAATCTTTTTAAGTAGTTTTATTTTCTTTGTTAACGTTACAAGAAGCAATCGGGAATTTAAACGGGAACATGTGATAGCATTTGGGACAGTGGGTATGATAGGTGTTTATTTATTGAACCTATTTAGAATCCTAATCTTGATAATTCTAAGTTTGTATTTCCCAACTAATGTTTGGAGTGAAGCACATATTTACCTAGGGGGAATTTTTATTATTGGATATCTAGCAATTTTTTGGGGAATTATTTGGTCTAGAATACCAGTTCGTTCCTCCTCTTGATTATTATTTACAAAAATGATCTGTTTTTTATAATTAGATAGATCCAGCTAGAAACATAACGTTTCATGGTGAGATCATTAAGTGAAATATATCCCAGTTAAAAATCTGCAGGACAAAGTCAATGAAACCGTAAACGTTCGTGGATGGCTTCATCATGTTCGTCAGCAAGGACGCCTGATTTTTCTAGTCATTCGAGATCCCATAGGCGGGTATGTTCAAGCAGTTGTGAAATCCAAAACAATCGGTGAAGTTGCTTTCAAAGAAGCCGAGAAGTTAACACGAGAAACCGCGGTAACAGCTGAGGGGGTCGTTAAGAAAGATGACCGTGCCCCATATATAGGTCTTGAGCTGCAAATTACGAAGATAGATCCTGTAATTAGATATGCTTCTCCTGAATTGGAGTATGAAATTCGACCTGACTCTGGACCTCAAGTACTACTTGATAAGCGACATTTAGTGCTACGAGGGGAACAAGCATCTAATATTATGCGATTCCGGGATCTAATAACTCGTGCATTTCGGGAGTTCTTTTTTCAAAGAGAATTTGTCGAGGTGGCTCCCTCTACCATTGTTCAAACGCAGGTTGAGGGTGGATCGACGTTATTTGCATTTAAGTACTTTGATCATGAGGCCTATCTGACACAATCGAGTCAGCTATATCTAGAAACCGTTTTACCCAGTTTAGGAAACGTGTTCTGCGTATTACCCTCATTCCGCGCGGAAAAATCACGGACAAGAAGACACTTGACAGAATATACCCATATTGAAGCCGAAATGCCATGGTATGAATTCGAAGAATTACTGGACTTCATGGAAGATATGATCATCTATGTATATACTAAAGCGAAAGAAACCCCGATACTAGAGAAATTTAATCCGTCACTGGATATACCATCTAAACCATTTGAACTAGTAACTTACGAACAAGCGATTGACCTATTACGAGAATATCGGATAAAAGGAGAGTCTGAAACCTACTTAGAATATGGGGATGAGATTCCAGAAGGACCTGAAAGGGCACTAGTGGACAGAATCGGGAGTCCTACTTTCCTGACACATTTTCCAAAAGGAATGAAACCATTTTACATGAAACTTAATCCCCAAAACCCAGAAGTCATGAATGCCGCTGATTTATTAATTCCCAATGTTGGTGAAATTATCGGAGGATCTCAACGAGAAGATGACCTTGACATTTTATTGGAACGAATGAAAGAAGAAGGATTGGACTCAAAGCCATATTATTGGTATATTGATCAGCGAAAATATGGGACTGTACCTCATTCAGGATTTGGTTTGGGATTAGAACGACAAGTCCAAGGATTATTAAACTTAGATCACATTAGGGAAGCGTGTCTATATCCACGTTTGATTAATCGTGCGACACCATAGCTGTTCTAATCGACTGGAACCAATTTTGTAATTATTTTTCCACAAGCATTACAGAGTTCGGGAATATTTTGGCGGTCTTTCATCTCAAAAATATTCTCACACTCACTACATTTCCAACGTGAGGGTGATAATAACTCTGACTCCAATTGTAAAAATACTGAAGTAAATCTGTTTAAAATTTGATCAATTTTATTACTGATTTGTCCAACTTCACTTACTTTTTGAAGTTCTTGAGGAGAATCAGGATCTTGTAATAATTTCAGGTCTTGTTTTAAATTATTAATTTGAATTTGTATCTCTTTCGAGTCTGGAATGGATTCTATTATGCCTTTACTATCCAACCAATCTAGAAGGAAGTCTACTTTATCCAAAATAGCACTTGCTTGATGAATAGCACCTTCTCTAGTAGGAATATCTGGTAATTTTTGAATTTCATCAGATAAATCCTGAATATACGATTTTAAATCTCCCTGAAGGTTTAGTTGTGTGTACATACGGAATAAGGTTAAATAGTGAGAAAACTGTTTATCGGGATCAGTTTTGACTAATACTGCACTTGTTATATTGCGGGTATTTTCAGGTTTACAAATATCATGACTTAGAGTTTCTCCTGCAGGTACTTTCCAGCGGGATTTTACTATGATCTGTTTTCCACGTGTATATGAAGGGTCGATATATTCACGATTTTTGGAGGACAAACACTCCCAATATGTGTAATCTGATTTTTTTTCGTCTGGAACAAGTTGATCTGGATCTGCGGTGCAATGAACACAATTGGGAATAGCTTCTTCTTCTGATCTATTCATTTTCCCACACGCAAAACAATAGAAATATATATACTCGGTGGTGAATTTTCCAAATGTCCCTGTTCCAGATACTTGAGAGTCATCAGCAGCTTGCCGCATTCGTGCAAAAAGAGAATCAGAGTCATCCAACATGGCAGTCAAAGAACCACCTAACCCTTCAGCAGCTTCGACTCGTTCCTTTTCTTCCAATTTCTTCTTAAGATAAACCTCGCGTTCTTCCGGCGTCATTTTATCGATTCTTCTCAGCTCTTTCACACGTTCTTGAACTCTATTTCTGTCAGAAGGAGACAAGGCCTCCAAAAAATCTTGTGGGAGAGCTGTAATGTCTTCCATTGTCATCTCTTCAAAATCAGTCCTTAATTCTGCCATTGAACCAGGTGTAACCCCTTCTTGTATAGGTAATATCGGTTCTAGAGGTGGTGGAGGAGGGGGTGGAGCCCCTGAAATCCCTCTTCTAGGAACTGGAGGTGGGGTTGATGTAGATATTGAGATTGGTACAGGTCTAGAGACTTTACCGATAGCTCCCATAATTCTCTCTTCAAGATCGTCCAAAAATCCTGCAGTAGTCTTAAATTTCTCTTTTTGTTCAGTGTGAATTTTTTGAATTTCAATTAAGAGGTGCTGTGACATTGCATCAAGACGGGGAAATAGAGATGACATGATGTCGTACATTACCCATTGTTCAACATCACTGAAGGTACCATAAGGTTCGCTTGGGAGTCTAACCATAAGAGGGTAGATATCTGTATCAGTTAAATTACGTTTTGCCCAACTCCAAATAGTCGACTTGTTTTTGGAACTTCCAAGTAGTGATTCAGCTATTTGAGCAAAAGATTCGTTTTTACGACGTCTTTGTATGATTTCCTCTCGTCTTTGATCTGAACTCATTTGGAACCATGGAGCCTGGGGATTAGACATTAATTCTCCATCCCTCTTTCAATTATATATTTTTGAAAAATCATGAACGTTCATATGAACTTACAGGTTTGTTCATATTAATTTTGTGATGTGGGAACTGAGATTAATTCAACAACTAGAATGATGGTCAGAGTTCTTATTCTCTTACAATAACCATAGTCAGAGTCGACCGTACTCCCGTTGCTTGCCGAATCTGATTGATTACGACATCCTTTAAATCCTTCATTGAATCTGCGGATATTTTTGCAACCAAATCGTACACACCATACACAACATACGCTTCATCAACTTTTAACTCTTCCATCAAGAATTTCAAAACTTCTTTCTCATTTCCAATTTCCGCGTTTATCATCACGAATGCTGTTGGACGCATTGAAGACATCCCCTGATTTTTTTCCTTTAAATCTTTGGTTATACTCTGAATTTATAGATATAGAGGGTAATTTTCCCACTGGATTAATAAATCTTCGGCTTATTTTTGTAACAATATCTGATGTGAATGGAAATTTATACTTTATGAAAGTGGCTGATTCAAAAAAACTTTATGAATTGAAATTCTTGATACAGTATAATCCAAACAAGCTAATTCTAATATTGATCCATTAGTTACCACTGAATAAAGATTAACCTTCCTCAGATTTATATTTCGAACCAGAACAGATTTTTAGGCATTACAATTAATAAAGGAATTGCTTTCAATAGTTTTTATCTTATATTTTCTTGGAATAGACGTGAAAATTCGAATAATTCATAAATGTAGGGAATAGATGACTGGCAATGTCTGATAAAAATGAATCTTTTACGGAAATTCAGTCCGATTTTCGTGACTTCCTTAAATTTGCGTTAAAACGGATGTTGAGAGCAATACCTGTACTTTTAGGTATTGTAACTATTGTATTTATTCTGTTTCGTGTTCTACCTGGTGATGTCGCGAAAGAATTAGCTGGTAAATATCCTACTCCCGAAAAAATTGCAGCTATAAAGCGAAAATGGGGACTAGACAGGCCTGCATGGGAACAATATCTAATTTTTATCCAAAAACTGATTTTTGAATTTGATTTAGGAATTTCATATATCCATTCTACTCCTGTCGTTTATGAACTAGGCATTCGGTTTCCTGCTACTATCGAATTGACTTTGGTTTCGATGTTACTAGCCACGATAATTGGTATCCCAATTGGGATAATCTCAGCTTACAAACAACATACCCGTGTGGATTATCTTACAATGGTTATTGCTTTAATTGGAGTTAGTATGCCAATTTATTGGTTAGGTCTCATGCTTCAAGATATCTTTGCAAAGAATCTTGGTTGGTTTATAGGTAGTGGAAGAATTAATCCTGTTTTAAGCGCAGATCTACCAAAATACACAAATTTCTATTTAATTGATTCCTTTATGGCAGGTATCACAACTGGAAATTGGACATTTTTCAATTCAACTGTGAGTCAGCTTGTCTTACCATCTTTAGCATTAGCAACAATCCCACTTGCTGTTATTGCAAGGATGATGCGTTCTTCTATGCTTGAAGAGCTTCGAAAAGATTATGTAAGAACCGCTCGTTCGAAGGGACTTAAAGAGAGATTAGTTGTTATTAAACATGTAACAAAAAATGCGATGATTCCCACGATAACAGTTATTGGATTGAATTTAGGTGCTCTACTAGCTGGTGCTGTTTTAACAGAAACGATTTTTTCATGGCCTGGAGTAGGGAAATTTGTATGGGAGAGTATTACCAAGAGAGATAGTCCAATCATTATGGGATTCGTTATGATAGTCGCTTTTATATTCGTTATCGCAAATATGATTACTGATATCATATATGCATACTTGGATCCTAGAGTGCGTTATCATAAGAGGGATTAAAGATGAAAGAAGAAATATCAAAAACATCCGAATCTAACAACACACTTTTCTCAGAAGAAATATCCAATGAAGGATTGGCTACCTCAGAGGGTGTCTCTGGAGCGTCGACCTGGCGAATAATTATTAAAAGATTTCGTCGTAATCAGGCTGCTCTCCTTGGTATGGGCATCTTAGGCTTTTTCCTTTTATTAGCTCTAATTTCTTTCCTTGATGAGTTTCTCTATACCTATTTCAATTATCCAATCTTCCCCTACGGACCAAATGACATTTTTGCTGGTGGTGCATCCAGTTTTGAACCACCATCTGATAAACACATTTTTGGAACCGACAATGTTGGACGTGATATTTTTGTACGAATAATTTACGGAGCTAGAATCTCAATAACCGTAGGATTCCTAGCCGTTTTTGTCTCATTATCAGTTGGAACCTTTTTTGGCTTATTGGCTGGTTATTTTGGGGGAATTATTGATTCAATTATATCTATAATTCTAGAAATATTACTTGCATTCCCAGCGATTCTTTTAGCCCTTGCAATCTTAGTAATTCTTGGAAATAGTCTGGAAAATGCTATGTTGGCCGTTGGAATTGTATATATCCCTTATTATGCTAGGATCGTGAGAGGCCAGACTTTTGTGGAACGGGAATTAGTCTATGTTGAGGCTGCTAAAGTTTTAGGGGCCAAAACACCCAGAATACTCACAAAACACATTCTGCCAAATGTTCTTGGGGTGTTAGTTATCTACTCGACATTAGGAATAGGTACTGCTATATTAGAAGTAGCTGCATTAAGCTTTCTTGGATTGGGGGCGTTACCACCCACAGCAGAGTGGGGTTCTATGATTGGTGATGGAAGAAAATATTTTGCTTCAGGTCCACATTTAGTTTTTTTCCCAGGAATGGCAATATTATTCACCGTATTATCATTCAATTTGGTCGGGGATGGATTACGCGAGGCACTTGATCCTCGATTTAAAAGATAAAGAGAGTTTATATTATGAGTTCCGAACCAGAACGAACAATTTTCATGACTGAGAAGGTTGAGGAGGGTGTCAAATTAGTATCGGAGGGCTTGATCAAGGCAAAAAAACCAAGGAAAGAGCAATTCTTCCTGCAAAGTGTAACGATAATCTTCTTTCTTGTGGGATTATTTTGTACCTATACATTACTAATAATCGCGTATGGAGACGAAGCACTAGTTAAGTTCTTTAAGGGAATATCAGTACAGAACTTAATTGATATTATAATTGATTTGAATGTAACGGAATTATTAGTTATGTTCTATTTTCTACTATTATTCGGAGTTTTATTTTCTATAAATAATTTTTTCAAAGTAAAATTTCTATCCCCACGTCTTAATGAGAGACAGCAATCAGTTATTGATATTATGATTAAATATTTTAGAGAGGGGTCTTTTACGCTTCCTTTTATTATCATGGTTGTCTTTCCTCTGATGTTACAAGTCATACTACCTGGTCTTATTAATATAGTTGCTATTGTAGAGATTTTAATACCATTTATTATTATAGGTGAGCTTTATCATATTTCCGAAGAAAGTTTAAAGAGTTTTTACAAAAATAAAGACTATTTCAGGAGGGAACCACGACTTATGCTAGAGTACATTGCTGGAATGCTGCTTGCTTTTCCTCTTGGTGTGTATATCCTCATTGAGACTGGGTTGATTCGCTTTTTTAATTTAGTTCACTATACTTTCTTATGGCCAAATCCCAATAGTCCTATTGCTTTATCTTTTTGGGAAATCATTAATAGTCTCATTTCAGTTAATAATATTGTTAGTTCTTTCTTTGATAGTAGTCTAAACCATGTTGTTGTAAAATATTTTGTGGTTGCTTTTATATTCTTAGTAATTACAAGTAAACTATATTTAATTTTCAAGCGTTTTATTAGAATTCATACATTTCGACAGATAGAGAGATTTATATTAACCTATCAATAAGAAAAATTAGAAAAAATTAGTCTGTAGAAGTCTAAAAAAAAAAGAGGGGGAAAGATGAAGAATGAATTTATCTCTTCTTTCGCTGATATATTACAACAAGGATCAGGCATGCACCAAAAGTAGTCACTAGAGTGGTGAGAGGATCAAATCCAGTTGCTCTTCCACCTTTAACTGCATATCCGAGATCTTGAAGAAGGTCTCTGGCATGATCTGGATCAAATGCATAGTCTTCAACAGAGTCGTTGTAACCCCAGAATGAAGGTGGTAATGGATTCTTAGCTTGGATCGCACGTCCTTGATATACTTCTTCAATAATTCTGGAGCGATTAATCGCGTAGTGGAAGGCACGGCGTACTAAAGAAGCGTGAGTGGTTTTTCCACCGAAGTCAGGGTCATCTACTTGAGTTGTGTCATTAAATGGCCATTTCAATGCGTTCATAGCTAGATAACCGACATTCATACCTGCTTGCGAGAACAGATCTACTCCACTTGCATCTTCAACAGTTTTAGCGTCTGCAGCTGCTACATTATCAACAATGTCAACAGTTGGTGTTGTAGCCGTTAATTCCCCTATTCGAGTTGCTGCTTCTGTTATAACTTTGAAGATTAATGTATCCATCTTTGGAGCAGGACCCCAATAATCTGGGTTTGCTTCTAGCGTAATTGTTTGATCTTCAACCCATTCTTCCATCATATAAGGACCACTACCAACAGGATTAAGACCAAGACGATCTGTTGTTTGAGTTCCAGGGTGCGCTTTGACATAGGTTGGACTTACTATAGCAAATACTCCCATGGATAGGGAGGCTAAGAATGGTGCGTAAGGTTTTGCCATTGTGAATTTAACCACATAATTGCTTAAAGCTTCCACTTCGAGATCAAGACCACCATAGATGTAATCATAATATCCTGCTTCTGGAGGAACCCAACCTTCGGTGTAATATTCCGATGTGTTGTCATCCCAATACATAGCTCGTTCAAAACTGAATACAACTGCATCTGCATTGAAATCGGATCCATCGTGGAATTGAACTCCTTCACGAAGGGTAAAGGTCCATTCTAATCCGTCAGATGATGTCGTATAGCCTGTTGCCAATCCAGGTTCGGGATCAATTGAATCTGCTGGAAGGTTGTATAACCCATCGTAAATTTGGCGACCAACTTTCCACGATTGCCCATCGGTCCATTCTGCTGGATCAAGAGTGACTGCGTCACCACCACGAGCAACAATTAATGTTTCAGTACCAGCTTTTGATACGTTTGCGTAGACATTTGCGCCTTGTCCTGTGGGATTGGTTACATATCCAGAAACATCGTCAAGAACGCCTGCGAGGTTCTGGGAGTGAGCAACGGTCACCCATGGAGAATCTTTGTGAATAAGCCAGCAGGCTTCCTCGTACAAGGGTTCTCGAACAGATTTAACGAAACTCTGTTGGGCATCATCCAATAATTCATCGACATCATCATTATCATAGAAAGCAACGTTCATTGCTGTCCCAACGACTGCAGAGTCACCAGATAATAGAACATACAGGAAATTATCTGGGTCACCTATGTCAGCACTCCAACCAAGTAAACACATATCGTGTTCACCATCTTCGGTTCGGTCGAGATATTCACCCCATTCATAGGTCTTAAGACTCGTGGTAATCCCAATCGCATCTAGATCTGCCTGCATGATTTCAGCTACAGATTTAGCATCTGGGAAGTAGGGCCTTTCTACTGGCATATACCACAAATCTAGTTCTAGTTCTGTTGCTGCAGCAACAGGTACAGGTAGATTCGCTACAATTAGTCCTAAGACCATCATAGAAAAACATACCAATCTTAATTTGTGTTTCAGAGTTTAAATCTCCTTTTTTTGATTATTTTTGGAAATTCTCTATTTTTTTCTGTAAATAAAAAAAAAGACGTTCCAAAAACGGTCTTAATAAAAAGCAAAATCTCTTTTAAGGTTTTTCTTCTAGTCAAATCTTCCTAGAAAGTATGTTTTGAAAGCCTAAAGAAAAGGGATTTTTCATAAAAAATAAAAGATTCAAATGTTAATGGTTTCTTTTAAATTTACTTTCTTCTAAATAGCTGAAATAACTCCATCAAATATTAAATGTGTGAGTATGATTTCTTTTATTCGAAAATTTTTACTTGAGCTTGATGTCTTAATAATAGAAAAGAAGAAAGAAAAACATTTAACATTGTATCTTTGGAATTAACTACATCACATAAACACAAAGCTGGGAAGATCATTGGATTATACTCCTACATTAGATGAATCAAATAAAATTATAAAAGGAACAGACCCAAATGACTCATTAATCAGAGTTAAGGGTTTATGCGTATATTTTTTCACTGAAGAAGGAGTTGTTAAGGCTGTTGAAGGTATTGATCTTGATATTAATAGGGGAGAAACCCTTGGTCTAATTGGAGAATCTGGGTCGGGAAAATCTGTATCAGCACTTTCAATGCTGCAATTGCTGCCTGTTCCTCCAGCTAAGATCATGAGTGGAGCAGTTTATTTCGAGGATAGAGACCTCCTCAAGCTGTCTGATGAAGAAATGCGGAAAATTCGTGGTGGAAAAATCTCAATGATTTTCCAAGATCCAATGACTTCATTAAATCCTCTATATTCAGTGACCGACCAAATTGGGGAGAATCTGAGAGTTCATAGAAATATGGATCCTGAAGAGGCGATAGAAGAAGCTATTAACATGATGAAAGTCGTAGGTATTCCTGATGCCGAAAAGCGGGCAAAAGATTTTCCCCATCAATTTTCTGGGGGAATGCGTCAAAGAATCATGATTGCCATTGCTCTTTCTTGCAGACCAGCATTATTAATAGCAGATGAACCTACAACAGCTTTAGATGTTACCATTCAAGCCCAGGTACTTAATCTAATTGAAGAGCTTAAACAAAAATACCAAACATCTGTGTTGTACATTACTCATAATTTTGCAGTTGTAGCTGAAATTGCTGATCGATTAGCAGTGATGTACGCTGGATATATTGTTGAAGAACATTCCTGTTTGGAATGTTTTGAAAATCCCGCCCATCCTTATACCAAAGATTTGTTATCATCTATTCCAAGAGTAGATCGTAAGCTTACTCATTTAGAAGTAATTCGGGGATCCATTCCAAATTTAATTAATCCCCCATCAGGATGTAGATTTCATCCCCGTTGTAAAAAAGTTATGGATATATGTAGTAAGGAAGTTCCTGAAAGAATAGAGATTGGCCCTCGCCATTTTGTCCGGTGTCATCTTTACAGTTAAAGTGGTTGTCATGGAAACCATACTAGAAGCAAAAAACTTAACAAAGAAGTTCCCTGTTCAGATGGGTATTTTTGGTGCGCGTGGAGGTTCATACATCCACGCTGTAGATAACGTAAATTTC
Source organism: Candidatus Heimdallarchaeota archaeon (assembly GCA_020353515.1). Lineage (GTDB taxonomy): Archaea > Asgardarchaeota > Heimdallarchaeia > Hodarchaeales > Hodarchaeaceae > Hodarchaeum. The sequence continues at coordinate 1,906,728 of CP070695.1, read as the reverse complement.
ACAATAACGAAAGGAGAGACATTTGGAATAGTTGGTGAAAGTGGTTGTGGTAAAACAACTGTGGCAAAATTGATTCTTAGGTTATTAAATCCTACAGAAGGTACTATCTGGTATTATGGCAAAGATATTTTCCAGAGAAGATATCCTGTTGCTAAAATGCGTCGTCGAATTCAACTTATTTTTCAAGACCCATATTCCAGTCTTAATCCTCGTATGACCGTCTATGATATTATTGGAGAACCTTTGGATATACATAAATTAGCTAAAGGAAGCGAAAAAAAGGAAAGAATTCTCCAATTAATGAAAACTGTTGGTTTAGCGAATTTTCATCTATACAGATACCCACATGAATTCTCTGGGGGACAAAGACAAAGAGTAGTTATAGCGCGGGCACTAGCTGTACAACCAGAGGTCTTGATAATGGACGAACCAGTGTCAGCTTTAGACGTTTCTGTTCGAGCTCAAGTTCTCAATCTCTTAGAGGAATTGCAGAAACGCTTTGATTTAACATATATTTTCATTTCACACGACCTTTCAGTCGTAAGACATGTTTGTGATCGCGTGGGAGTGATGTACTTAGGTCAAATTGTTGAATTAGGTGAAGTGGGGACTTTATTTGATAATCCTCAGCATCCATATGCAGAGGCATTAATTGCTGCAGTACCTATACCTGACCCTCGCACAAAGAAAACAAGAGAAATCTTATCAGGAGAAGTACCAACGCCAATTGATCCTCCCCTCTGTTGTCGCTTTGCAATGCGCTGTAAATATGCCCAAGAAATCTGTCATCAAGAAGAACCTCCACTACTCGAAATTAAGCCTGATCATCAGGTTGCCTGCTTTTTTCCGAAAGAATTACAAGGAACTGGCAAAGTACCATTTGGTAAAACTAGTTAAAATGCGTTTTGCACTCTGATTTAATAGGAAATTAGATCTTTCATTCTTGGACAGGGCTTAACTATTTTCGAGATCCTGCCTAAATCACCCTCTTTATATATACCACTCTCTTTTTCACCAAAGAATTTATTTATTAATGACAAAGTATTTTGAGTGAGTAAAGGACCACATCTCATTTACTAGGATAATTAAGGGTGAATAAATCAATGGAATTCATTGGGCTTAACCAGTCACAAATTCGTGATATCGTAAAAATGAGGAGTCGTTTTCCTAAAGAGGAAGAAAAACTAAAGACAATTAACGAAAATAATGTAAAACGTGCACTTCTGGCGCTTTCTAAGAATGAAAGGTCTGATTCTCAAATTAAGGAAACCATTAACTGGTTGGAAAAAATATCTCAGTTTATACCAATCCCAAGTGAAAAAGAACTAGAAGAGCTAATTCAACTCATGATATTACTAGGAAAACAGCGTTCTAAATTCAATTTCCTGTATGACAAACTAGGCCTTGAGCTGATGAATCGTGTGAGAGAATGCATGATTAGGTACCTCATTGTCTTATCTGAAATTAGAGTTAGCCGGAAGGAATTCTTACCTCATTGGTTCACCGAGGAGGCTTGGATATTTGATTGGAGTCGTCTTCTCCTTAATCTTCTTCCCACGGATGATATGGACATATATTCTTTCTCTGATATAACTGCCCACGACTTCTTACATCTATTAACATTAGAACTAGCATGTGCTGATTCTACTTCAAAATTAGAAAAACCAATGTTAAGAATGCAAAGGGTAGAAAATAATCGGCTGTGTGAATTCATTATAATTCCTACTGAAGCTGCAGCAAAAGAATATCAGATCCAGGTAACAAGAATACTAAACAAAGAGTTAACATTTACTGAATGGGTAAATCAAACATTAGCAGCTTACGATTTACCAAAACTATGATGAACAAATATTTTGTAGTATTTTTTAGTTTAGTCTTCTATACTTCCAGAGAAAGAATAGTAAATATTAAATGACAAGAAGAGAAAATGCTAAAATCTAAAAAAGAACATCCTAAATTAGTTAAACGTTTTTTATTGATTTTAATTATAGGATTTATAATATTACCAAATTTCGTGACTCCCTCAACTGCTGATTATGTTGTAATTGATTGGGGGGATGTTGTAAAGATGAAAGTTAAGATTACCTATAGAAGACCTGGGGGGACTGATATGTTTTTCTCTGATGGATTTTTAGAGCTCTATCTTGGGACAACTGTGCCACCAGATATAAATGAGACGTTTAATAGAGTAAAAACAATGTCAGAGATATTTAGAAAAAGAGTAATAGGCATGAGGGTGGGAGAAACACGAATTTTCAAAATAAATTATAAAGACCTAAATATTACTCGTCCAGATAATACTCTGTACGGAGCAGACGTTACATACGACGTAGAATTTTTAGAAATGCTTCAAGATGCGCAATATGATCCTATCTTCGAATTAACCCCCACACATCCAATTGCCATTGGTTCATTGATTTTGATCGGAATCCTCATTTTTCTTGTTTATTATACTGAACTGCACACTATACTATATCAAAGGATCCAAAAACTTCGTACCCCGCGTTGCGAGATATGTGGAACTCGTACAGGATTGTACTGTGGTTTTGCAAGTTGTAAAAAAACTATTTGTCGTTCATGTTTTAGTAAAGAAGGCGGATGCCCCTTTTGCCACAGAAATAAGCTTGTAGGTCATAAATAATCAAGTAAGTTTTCTTCATCTATCCATTGTAGATAATTTTCCGTTTTGAAGTAAAAATATTTTATCAGCCTTTTGAGCTGCTTCAGGGTCATGAGTAGTCATTAGAATTGCGTATGTTCCTTCTTGATCTGCGATATTTCGGAAAAGTGATATAATATCTTTTCCTGTTTGTGAATCTAAATTTCCGGTTGGTTCATCAACTAACAAAATGGAAGGTTTGTTAACAATAGCTCGTGAAATGGCAATGCGTTGCTTCTCTCCTCCTGAAAGCTGATTTGGATAGGAATTTGCTTTTTCAGTCATGTCGGTTTGTTGGATGGCTTTTAACGCAAGTCTTTTTCGTTCTTCTTCTGGAATATCTGCAAAGATTAAAGGAATTTCCACGTTCTCTTCTGCAGTCAGATGTGGGAGTAAGTTAAAATCTTGAAAAACTAATCCTAAACGTTCTCGTCGAATTTTGGAGGCAATCTCATCAGATACTTCAGCAATATTGTTGTCCTCAATAAGAACATCCCCGTCTGTCGCTTGCTCCAACCCAGTGATTATGTTTAACAAAGTAGTTTTACCTGATCCAGAAGCTCCCATAATTGCGACCATTTCATTAGGGTATAGTTTGAAATCCACACTATCAAAGATCTTTAAGGTACTTGTACCCTCGTAAAACTCTTTTTTTAACCCCTTAACTACTAAAACTGGGTTTACCAAGGTTTTCTCTCCATTGTATTTACAATTCGTGATTGTTTAGACGTGTATTATGATTATATGCAAGAATCAATTTATTTTTAACCTTAGAGTTCAATTACATCACAGAAATGATCCAAACACTAGAACGAAGTAAATCCTTAAAAAAAAGAAAAATAGCTTTCTATGTGATGTTCAGCCATGATTAATAGTCAAAATATGGATAATAGCGATGACTCTGACCTTCCTGAAGATTTACTTGTGGGATTGGCAAATGTTTACAAAATTTATCGAACATCGGAAATCGAAACAGTAGCATTACGCGGTGTCAGTCTCTCCTTATTTGAAGGAGAAATTATGGGTGTCATTGGCCCATCTGGAAGTGGAAAAACTACATTAGTTAATATAATGGCTGGATTGATCAAACCAACTGCAGGAATTGTGTACTGGTCAGCAGTTGGAGCTGATATTTCTCGTTTATCTGATAATTTAATCACACAAATTCGAAATCAATTCGTTGGAATTATTTGCCAGATTTCAGAATCTAATCTACTACCACAATTGTCAGTTATCGAAAATGTAATGTTACAAGGACGAATTGGTAGTCGGAGTAGTTCAGAACTAAAGAAAAAGGCATTGGAGCTCCTAGAACGAGTTGGTCTTAAATCTCGTCGAAATAGCAGGCCAATGGTTCTATCAATGGGAGAAAAACAGCGGGTAGCCTTGGCTGCAGCATTAATTAATGATCCAAAGATAATCCTAGCAGATGAACCAACGGGTTCTCTCGATTATAAAAATGGGGAAGAATTACTTGAGTTGATTCACGAAATAAATGAAAACCTTGGAACGGCGTTCTTAATAGTAACTCACTCGCAACAGGTAGTTCCTCATGCTCATCGCGTAATAGAAATTCGGGATGGAATTAAAGCAGGCCAACATGAAGAGATTGAACTTGACAATCTTGATAGTAGTCGAATTATCATTCCTGATGACCAAGGGCGCATACTACTACCCCGAGAACTTGTAAAGGGACTGGATGCAAATACAAGCCAGTTTAAAGCTATTCTAAAAGAAGGGAAAATAGTACTTGAACCAATAGTAACATCTCTTTCAAGGAAAAGTATTATATTTCAACGAAATCATCAAGAAGAAGTAGTATGCACGATATGTAAAACCGTAAATATTGGAAAAAGCATTTTATGCTCTAATTGTGGAAGTTTATTACGAAAAGCTGGTCGTTGGTCTACATAAGCTGAATTAATCACAAATTACGAAGGAGATTGGAAACATTAACATTTTGAACTTTATTAGCAGCCAAGCTCGAAGCTAAGAATAGGATACAAAATTCTAATACTAAAATTAATCCAATCAAGAGTGGTGACGCAGTAAATTCTAATCGAAAAACATTTTCTGTTGAAAGGACATAACTACGTGAGGCTACCATAAAACCGATTGTAAACCCCGAACCAATGATGAAACCAAGAGTGATTCCAAAGAAAATGATTATAAGTGCTTCTGCAAAGGATATCCAAAGCACTTGCCTCTTAGTCCCTCCACACGCTCTTAAAATCGCATATTCTTTCAGCCTTTTAGAGATAATAAAATTATAAAACAGGCTAATCCCAATGATTGCAATAAATAAAGACATTAGAAAGTTTACTGTGAGAATACCAGCGACTCCAGTAATTTTCATGAAGTTAAAGAATAATTCACTGCTATGTTGTTGATTTATAACCTGAATTACCTGTGGTTGTTTGTTTAAACTGCTCGTTATGGAGTTGAGGGTTTCCGCGGAGGGATTATCTACTTTGACCAGGAATATTCTAGTAGTTGTGACCCTAAAAGACTTCATTAGATCCTGATTGACTAGGACAATACCTCCAAACTTAGTAAAGCCTCGAATTGTATAGGCTTCTGAATGTAATTTTCCTATTCCAGGAGCAGAGTTCATGATTCCAGCTACTGTGAAATTCCAAACTGAACTGTGAGACCCAAATAGACCGCTCACATTCAGTGGGTCACCAATGTTTAATTTCAATGTAGAAGCAAGAAAATCGTTAATAATCATACCACTAGCATTGTTTATCTCCAACTCGCTTAAAATATCCTCCGCAGAACCACCAGCAATTATAGACTCCTTAGAAAAACTACATGCTGATAAATAGTTCTTAGGGTCTATTGCAGCAAGAGTAACTGAATAACTGCCGACACTGACTTGGGGGTTTGATGTTTGACTAATTGCTGATACTGCTGATACTCCCTCAATTTTTTCTAGTTCTAAAGAATAATTTAAGGAAGTCTCTTCAGTGAAAACCTTGAAATCTGATCCAACGAGATAATTTAAATTCTTTTGAGTGTTATAATCGATGGTTTGAGCATAATAAGTTGAGAATATGCCTAACGAGACAGTCAGTACTACTAGGGTAATGATGTTTAGCACTTGAGGTCTTTTTCTGACAAGATTCATTGTTATAACTTTACTCTTTGATTTAAATAGATAATGGGTAATTTTAGATATTCGGGGTAAAGATTCACCACTAAAACTTGTAAGACGTCTACATAATAGAAACCAGATAATGGTAGCACCAGCTAGGTAAAATCCCATTAACTGGGGGTCGAGAGTCAATCGATTGATAATATCTGATTGAAGAATTAGTAAAAATATGAATACAATAAGTACAAGTACAATTAAGTCGAAATTCCTTTGTGTTAGCTGTTTTGAGATATTAAAATTTTCTTTTTTAGGCTGTTGCTCCTGGAGGTCAATTAATACTTTTCTCGTTTTTTGGATAGCGATAAGAATATACGTAAATCCTATGAACAGTGCACTGAAAACCCACGTGGGCCATGATAAGAACGCAATATTTATGAAATCTGTGGGAAAATTTTGAGGATTAACAACAAGAAAATTTTCTGTTGATGAAATGATTAAAGTAATGATGAGACCAACGATAATACCAATTGAAGTACCAATTATGGAGAGAATAATAAATTCTATAATAAACAAAGCTAGGATGAGTTTAAAAGGAGAACCTTTTAACCTCAACAACTCAATTTCACTTTCCCTTTTTTCTAAGAAATGAGAAGTAGTTGTTACAAAAAAAACAGAGGCTACAATAATTAATGGAACAAAGATGAAGAAAACTAATACCTGGGAGTTCTCGTAATTTGTTAAAATTTGATTTATTTCATCAAGGAAAACCTCGGCTATAATTATCGTATTAGTAATGGAAATACGAAAAGCCAATGCCTCAATTTCTTGTGTTACTGAAAATATTGACATACTAGCAATTGCCTCACGACTAAGCCGTACATAGAGTCTCGGACCTATGACCCGATATTCCATATTCTTGATAGAGGTCCTGTTGAAAAGGTTCCGGGAAATAAATATCCCATCTCCCAGACTTTCTGGAAAGAAATAGGGATACAAAAGATTTCTTTGGACTTTACGATCAAAAATTGCATTAATTGTAACATTGTAAAACTTAATTGGGTTAAAAAATCTGACTGAAAACTCTCCGCTCTCTGGATCCATTACTCTCGTAGCCACTGCAAAATCGATTTTGTCTCCAGCTTTATAAGTTTGATTTGTGGCCAGTTCTATTTGATGCAACATTCTTTTCGAAATAACAACACCATTGGTTAGAGTAAGATTATCTTGGGGAGATGAAAGGATTAATTGAGGTGAAATATGAGAAATATATTCTTCTTCGATTAAATATGCGGCTTGGCCAAGGATTTCAGAAACATAGAAGCTAGATTGATTTACTGGGGGTTCATAAACAGTAAAATTTTCATCCTGATCATTTAAGTTAAAGAGAAATATTGTTGGTTGAACAAGATACGAAGTTTCGACAAGTGGTTCCGAATCTTCTAGATACCCCTGAACCTCTTCTAATCTGTCATTTGGGTGGAGACCATAGACGAGATTTTGAACCCTAATTTCAAACGATCGTTCTTTCATGGCTGAATTGATTGCTAATCTCGGGTAGGTTTCAATCCACATTATTAACGCTGTAGTTAAAGAAACTGATATGATAATGGCAATAACAATTGTTGAGGAACGTTTTAAATTATGTAAAATAGTCTTAATCACATATTTTGGAATAAAACCATTGAGAAGTCTTGGTTTAGGGGTAAACTTTTTTTTTGGCCTCATGTTGCTGGAGTGGTTGTTTTTTTTTGGCTGTTTTTCCACAAAAAGCCATCCCAAAGACTAAAGATGATATTTCAACATGCTAAATTTTAATTAATGATTCTTTAGGTTAATGCAAAAATAGAAGGATAAAAAATGCTTCAAAAAAGATCACAGGGTAGGATTAAACCTTTTCTATAGAGTTATTAAGCTTATATGAAAAAGTTAAAGCTGAAATCTTAACTTTTATTAAATTAAAGAGCTAAAGAGAAGATTAAAAATAATTAATTACTAAACAAAGCCAAAATAATTGTTTTTTTCATTTCTTCTCCTTATTCTTAGGCGTTAAATGAAGAATTAAAGGTGCATTCCTCAAAAGATTTAAAAATTAGTAAACATAATTCACAGAACATGTAGGATATACGAGAATACCTCGGTTATGAGGTTAACGTTTCCTATTACAACTCGTTTCATTTTGAAGGAATCATTATGAAAAGCAAAAAAACACTTTTTAAGATACTTACTCTAATTTTTGCTTTCGCACTTCTAGGGAACATAGCAATTATGGTTACAGCTCAAGATGAGTTAGAACCTTTCTTCAGTTGTCACCTACTTGCTCCTACTAATAACCCAGTTAGGATGCAATACGCTCAGTTACTAGAAACCGAATTTGCTAAAATTGGAGTGGATGTAGAGTTAGACCTTGTTGCATGGTCCGCTATGGGGCCTCGGTGTTATTATGATGAGGCTGGAACCTATTTGGAAGGCGGATATGATATATGCTGCATGGGTATGTCCGTAGGAACCCCAGCGAGTCATCCTGGGAATAGTATGCTTGCAATATACCACGTAGACGCAGTTCCTCCGTTTGGATACAACGTAGCGATGTGGAGCAATCGAAGCAAAGATTATAACGATTATCTAGCAAGTGAAGGCTCTGATCTGATCGATGCTCTTAATAAAGAGTTAGATCTCGGTGAAGCCAAAAAACAGCTCGTTGAATGGCAGAAAGTCCATTATGATGCCATGCCTCAAACTTACGTCATCGTACAATCTGAAGTACATGCTGTTTCGACAGGACTCTATGGATATGATCCTACTGGTTACCCAATGACCTCTGCTGAGGATCATTGGTTTACAGATGATTACGTTGGTACCGCTGGGAAAGTAGTTCTTGGATCCTCTGATTCTGGTACACGATTTTACGACTTCCTTGGGAAATCTGTTTACGATCAATATGTTGCTGGTCCCATTCAAGATGCTCTCGTCGGTAACACCCCATCCAGTGAAATGATTATTCCTACCGATGTTGATCGTGAAGAATGGATGCAGGAGCATTACCACGACATTTATGGGACAAGTGGATATCTTGAGCGTTATCCCCGAATTGCTACCGCGATGGGAACTTATTCAACAGACGGCCTCCAATATACTATCGAAATCAGAGATGATGTCTATTGGCATGATGGTCATCTACTTGATGGCTGGGATATTGCGTTTGGCTTCCAAGCAGAACTTCAACCAGATGCAGGATCTTCATCATACTCAACTCTTAAAACAGAATTTGGTACTGATGATAAAGCAAATAAACATGGTAATTACTCTTTCACCGTGACAGATGAAGATGACGATGATTTCTATGAGACAATAGAATTTAATTTCAACCAAATCTACGCTCCATTCGTCCTTGCCGATCTAGGGACATCTGCTAAACCTGAACATATCTTGGGAGACCCAGATACTCACGGTTTCGATGCTGCAGGTGATTTCGATGTGAGTCTGTGGCAAGTTCAACCTGCCAATTGGGTCACACACTCAATGAACACCGGAAACTCAGCTGATGAAGGTGGCTATAAAGGGCCTATTGGTTGTGGATCATTGGTCTTCTATAATCGTGATCCGACAAGTAAGGTCGTAACATTAAAGAAATTCGATGGAATCAGGTGGGACGATGCAACAGGAGAATGGGTTGACGATGCAAATCTACAACACTACCTCGCTGCAGATGGATTGTTAGATGATATGCCTGACGAATACACCATGGTTGAAGGTGATATGAACAGTATTGTGGCTGACTGTAAAGAAGGCAGTGTGAACTTAATCGATCCACAATTCACTATGGCGCCTATTCTTGCAGAGCTTCAAGACCACGCAAAGATCACGGCAATCCTTAGTACTGAATCTGGTTGGCAATGTCTGTATTTCAATCCTAAGTATGAAGATGCTGACGGTGTTCATCACTTAAAGAAGAAAGGAGTTCGTCACGGAATTTCTCATGCAATTCCCCGTGAAGATATTGTCGAATATTTACTCGCTGGTCAAGGTGTCCCTGGTTATACCGCTGTACCAATCACAAATTGGGGCGCATGTTCTCCAGCAGATCTCTTAGAGTTTAAGAAGACAATTACAGCTACTGATGGATCTAAACCTGAAGCAGATGCAACTACTCACTATGACTCGTACGATCTAGAGTTAGCCCTTGATTGGTTTGAAACTGAAGGATACGAAGTACAACCCTTCCGAGATGCTCTTGCAAGAGAAGGAGCAACCCCAGGTTTTGAAATCGTCATTGGTTTAATAGCGTGTGTTGGTGTAGCAGCCTATCTTCGTAAACAAAAACGCTAGGATAGACACAAGAAAAAGATTTCTTTTTCTTTCCCTCCTCTTTTTTCTTTTTTAGTTTAGAGCTATCTATGGCTCCATATTCATACTAGTATTAGTCTCTTCTAACGAAATATTTTGTGACTAAATCTCTTTTAAATGTTGTTTATTCTAGTTATGGATTATTGTAGATATTCGTGAAAGATAATTCTCTCTCATTGGATTTTAAGCAAATCCTCTTTATAGAAGTTTCATGTCAATTCAAGAGAAAATCAAAAAAACTATTTACGGGAGTTATTCAGCAAGAGGAAAGGTTAAAAGAAAAACCAAAACTAAAAATCTAGTTGAGGATCTAATAAGAAATTATACTTATAATCAAACAATTGATCCTTTATCGTAATAAAATATATTGGAGAATAAAGAAAAATGAAGAAAAGATATATATTTTCAATTCTTCTCCTTTCCATCGCCTTCTCTTGTGTTAGCACAGTTTCTGCAGATGTTTCTCTCTCTTGGGGACCAGCGAATGAGACTGGTGCGATTTTCGAGTGGACCATCGATAACCTTGCAGATGAGAATGATACTACATCATGGGAATGGCCCTACTTAGGAATGACCCTTGCAGAGGGTGAAAAAATTAAGTTTGAATGGAAAGAATTTAACAAGACCTTGATCGAAATCACCAAAGATACACCGTCTACTGGAATACCTTTCTATAATTGGAGTTCCATTGAAGTTACTGTTGGAGACACAAAAGCTGATGAAAACGAAAGCAAAGCACTAATGTGCCTTGTTCTTCCAGTGTATCTGCATTATTCTGGCGGAGTAGTGTCTGGGATAAAGCTCATGGAAGGATACTGGCATAATAGCTACCCATTACCACTCTCCTCAATGTCTGAGAGTGTTTGGAACCTCAATGTGGAAAAAGACACAGCAGAATTAGAAGTAATTGGTGAAAATGCAGAAGATGGTGATGAAGTCAACGCATGGATTACCACAGTACAAACCGCAATGTGGCCTAATGGAACAGAAATGCCAGGTGATCCACCAGGAAAACCCATGGGTTATGCTGGAGACCAATTACATATGGCATTTGATCTTACAATTGATGCAAAACATGGAGTCATTAAGACTATTGATTATCCTTCAACTCATCCACAAACAACCCCAAACTCCACCTACCCCTATATCAAATACCCAGTGATCGCAAATAACGCCACAGACCTTACAAACGGATTAAAGACGCTAGAAATCTCATTAGACACTGATTTGACTGGAGATTGGCCAGCTGCTGCTCCTGGATTTGAGATTGCTATAGTTACCACTAGCTTTGTTATCTTAGCAGCTCTCATATCTCGTCGTCGAAAGAAATGAAGTTTTTAACTACCCATGTTAAAAACAACCCTTTTTTCTTCTTTTTTCCTCTTTTTTCTTGTAATCTAAACGTATCAGATTTTCCGCTGCTTAAGACACTGAGTGGAAATATTGTTCCTGTCATTATTTTGAGCTAATAGCATCAAGAAGGAAACGAACAGAGAATGGTGACTAATTCAGACATCGGTGAAGATTCAAAATTCGAAAAACGACTTTCAAAGGACATTGAGAAGCAATTATTACGATTTTCCAAACACGAGACGAATCATGAGTGGGATGGTCTTGAGGAGCCATCAATCTCAAATACAGAAAACATCCTATTCGTATTTGAAGGTAAATTCACTTTATATCATGAAAATAAGTTAAGCGATAGTACTATCATCTGGACAAGTAAGAGAGTAATTCTTTTTGGAACTGAAGTGCGAAAATCACTCGTAGCAAGTATGGTTTCACGAGAACTAGAACAAAGACGTGGGTTGGATAAGAAATTTAATGGTATCTCTCCTCCTACAACTAAAGGTTGGGATAGTTCTCATAACTCAATAAAAAAAGTAGAAATAATTAAAAACGGTGATATATATTCTACGTTCTTCTTTGATGAAGATAAACGACTTTATATAATCAATGATTTAAATAATGGTGAAATAGAAACGTTAAAAACGTTTTTGGAACAGATGGAAAATGTTGAGATCACTCTGGATGAATTTCGGATTCCTATGACTGATATCTTGTTACTTTGCTTCGGTGGGATTGGAGTCATGATAATTGGATGGATTATAATTGTCCTTTTCTTTTGAATCAATATTATATAACGATCATCCAACATACTAAAGACACAAATATAAGAATACTCCCAGCTATTATGTCTTCCCCAGGTTTTCCAAACCCATATAGATATTTTGTGCTAGTAGGTTCAAGAATGGTGTTTGTTTGCTTCCCTCTCAGTTTTGTTATTATAATCGATTCAAAAAAATCTCTTGTACCTCCAATGATGAAGAAAATTCCTCCTATAAAGAAAAAAAACATTCCCAAGATTTCAAAGGAGATCGATTCTCGAGTAAAGATGATATATAAGGTTACAAGCGTTAATGCAACAATAAATCCGATACTGATTTTCTGTACAATCTCTTTTTCAGGGTTTCGTTGAGATTGATCTTTCATAATATCATTCCCAAAGAAAATTCTTCAGAAAGAACTTGATAACAAAATAAGAAATATCCATTTGTTATGGGATTAGTGAGTGTGAAAAAACCTTATCTTAAAAAATTACTTGAATTCTTGGACTTTTGCTATTGATGTTTTTAATTTTTCAGTATTTATTCGAGCTATTGCTGTTTCTTTTTGTGTTGAAGCTCTGGTAAGTGATGCTATTTGATATTCGGTAGTTTGTATGTTCATCAGGTTTATTTTCTTATGCACCAATCCTTGTTCAAGTAATGGTTTTAATGAATAGTAAACAGTTCGAATAGAGTATCCTGACCGTTCTTTGAGCTCTGTAGCAGTCATTGGTTTACCTGATCTTAATATATTTAGAACTTTAGTTGTTGATGGGGTCATTAAGTTTGATTTCGATTTTTGTACATTGTGTGAAAAGGGCATATTATTCAACTTATTCTAACTTCCCCCACTTAAATATATCGAAAACTGAAGTTGAAATGAGGTAGGTTTTGGTTCGAGGGTGAAATATTTACTCTTTTTACTCATGTGTTAAAAATTTGTAATTAATTAATTTTGTTAATAAAAATTAAAAATTTCATATTTTTGTCAGATCTCATACCTTCTTTCGAGGAAAGGATTCTCTTCAGTCCCTGCGAGTTTAAAGATGAAAATTAAGGCAATAAGGTAGATTCCTGCGATTATACCGAAGTTAGGCGCGATAATGATGAAAGTGAATATTGAAAATAGAAGCCATATGACAATTATTGCCAAATTTTTACGTGTTTTTTGTTGTACCCATCGTTTTTCTATAGGTGATAATCCTTCTTGAAGAACCAGTGCTAGAATCAAGGAGGTAGTGTTGAATAAAAGGAAGATGGAGCCAACCATTACCTCTATGAGAATTGTAATAATAGTGAATGCCATATAAAGACCGATATCCTGTGTGAAAATGATATTACTAAGAAATAAAAGAAAAGCGGCTATTATAGCAAATAATATTTGATAGTTTTCCTCTAAAAACTTTAAAAAGTCCTGTGAAGACTTATTCGATCGCATCAATCTTCTTTCCATTTGCATGGACAGTTACAGTGTCTTCATTCAACCTTTATTTTTAGAACAACAAATTACTTGGGGAACCAACATGCAGCAAAATGACCGGGTGTTTTTTCTTCTAAAGGAGGATCTTCCTCACACTTTTTCTTTGCATATGCACATCTTTCTTTAAATCGACAGCCTGGTTTAGGATTAAATGGGGTGGCAGCGTCTCCATGTAAAATTATTCGTTTCCGTTTGTCCCGAACACTGGGGTCTGGAATTGGTACAGCGGACATAAGTGCTTCAGTATAAGGATGCATTGGCTGTCCGTATAATTCGTTGGTTTCTGCAACTTCAACAAGCTTACCAACGTACATTACTGCAACCCGATCAGATACATGTCTTATTACTGAGAGGTCATGGGCAACAATAATATATGTTAGACCCAGTTCATTTTGGAGATCATCAAGGAGATTTAATATTTGAGCACGTATTGAAACGTCAAGAGCTGAAACAGGTTCATCAGCCACAATTATATCAGGACTAACGGAGAGGGAGCGTGCAATCCCAATTCTTTGTCTTTGTCCTCCAGAAAATTCATGAGGATATCGATAAATGTGAAAAGGAGCTAATCCTACTAAATCCATTAATTCCAATACTCTTTCTTCAGTCTCAGTCTTACTTCTGGTTAGTTTAAAGAGCTTTATCCCTTCAGATATGATATCATAAACAGTCATTCGAGGATTTAGGGAAGAGTAGGGGTCTTGGAATACCATTTGTATCGATTTACGAAAAAGGTGCATATCCCTTTTCTTGATTTTAGAGATTTCTATCCCATTGATCCAAATTTCTCCATCAGTCGGTTCATCAAGCCTTAATAGCATTCTAGCAGTAGTTGTTTTCCCACAACCACTTTCTCCAACTAAACCCATTGTCTCTCCTTTGAAAACTTTAAAAGAAATATTATCTACAGCATGTATATTCCCTTTTACAGTCTGTCGAATGATTCCTTCCTTCACAGGAAAGAATTTGTATAAATTGTTCACTTCAATAATTGCTTGTCCATTAGTTGCCAATTTATATTACCTCACTCTAATTGTCCTGCATAATGGCAATAGACTTTATGATTTGGTTCAACATCAATATAAGGAGGTTTTTGTTCCTTACATACTTCAGTCGCGTAAGGACAACGGGGATGGAATCTACAACCAGTTGGCGGGGTTATTAAGTTTGGTACTGTTCCTTTAATAACACTTAGACGATCTAATTTCTTATCCATTCGTGGTATTGAACCTAACAAGGCTTGTGTATAGGGATGACTCGGACTTCCAAATAGTGGTTCAACAGCAGCGTACTCGACAATGTTGCCTGCGTACATAACTGCGACATTATCAGAAATCTCTGCAATAACACCCAGATTATGTGTAATATAAAGAATAGCCATATTAAGTTCCTCTTGAAGATTTTTCATTAATTCTAAAACCTGGGCTTGAATAGTAACGTCTAAAGCGGTTGTAGGTTCATCAGCAATTAATAGATCAGGCTGGCATGATAAAGCCATTGCTATCATTACTCGTTGTCTCATGCCTCCGCTAAAGAGATGTGGGTAATCATGTATTCGTTTTGAAGCTTCAGGAATTCCTACCAAGTCTAACATCTGGATTCCAGATTCTAATGCTTCCTTATCGTCTAGGTTCTGGTGTAATTTAATATTCTCAAGAATCTGATTCTCTACTGTAAAAACTGGGTTAAGTGAAGTCATAGGGTCTTGGAAAATCATTGAGATTTCATTACCACGAATTGAACGAATTTCGTCTTCAGTTAATTTTAGGAGATCCTTACCATTAAAGAAAACTTCTCCTTCAACGATTTTACCTGGAGGATCAGGAATCAGGCGTAGTATTGAGAGCGAAGTCATCGTCTTCCCACAACCTGATTCTCCCACAAGCCCTAAAACCTCTTTCCTTTTTATTTTAAGGTCTACACCGTCAACAGCTTTTACGACTCCGTCTTCAGTGAAGAATTGTGTCTTTAATCCTTTCATTTCAAGGATGGTCCCATCTGTAGATGTTGTACTCATTATGTACCCTCTTGATTAATTTTTCAACCTAGGATCGAGTGCATCTCTTAAGGCATCTCCTAGTAGATTAAAACCAACAACTGCAACGAATATTGCAAGCCCTGGGATTGTGGCTACCCAAGGAGCAAACCTCAATGACTGCCCAGCTATCCCCCATTGAATAGCTGTTCCCCAAGAAATTGCTAATGGGTCACCAAAACCAAGGAATGAGAGCCCTGCTTCAATTAATATTACTGTAGCAACTCCTAATGATGCGGTCACGATAACAGGGGCCATTGCATTGGGTAAAAGATGTTTGAAAATTATAGATCTATCAGATACCCCTAGGGATTTAGCAGCATCGGTATACTCCATTTCTCGCAAGTGGAGAAATTCAGCACGTACAATTCGAGCAGTTTGTGACCAACCAAACAACCCAAGGGTAATTGAAAGCACTATTAAGCTTACTTGTTCCCAAATAGTAATTGCAATAAGAATAAGAAAGAAAAAGGGAATTGCTAGGAAAACATCAGTTAGTCTCATGATAGCATTATCAATTTTCCCACCATAATAACCTGCAATCGAACCTAAAGCTAGACCAATAACGATTCGGATAGATATTGCAACAAAAGCTACAATAAGTGAGGTTCTAGCACCATGGATAGTAGCTGAGAGTATGTCTCTACCTAAGGAATCTGTACCAAGTAGGTGGAATTTATTTGTACCAAAATAGGCATTCATACGAGGTAACTCTCCTTCCTCTGGTATTGTAGTACCTTCCCATTTTTCATAATTATTCCAGTTCTTTCCCCTTCCCATTAAGTTAAGAGGATCCAATGGATCGCTGCCTGAATCCATGAATAAACGGAGATCTACGCTTGGTGACTCCATCCTAATGAGATTTGTGTCAAGAACGAGCCAATAATTCCGTTGGGGGGTTACTCCTACAGCTTTATAACCAAAATTAAAAGTGACACCAGTAGGGTTTATAGCACCAGGACCAGAAACGATTTTATGACCATCGATACTTGTTGTGGCTATTGCCTCCCCAGTATCGAAATCTACTCCGTCCTCGAAAATATATAAATCAACAGGCTCGGGCCAAGAGAGTTCTGCATAGTCAGTAGCGACCTTCATCCACATTTTAATCTGAGAAATATCACTCTTGTAGGGAGTAATCCTTAGTGCACATTTTCCTGCCACACGATAATCAACAAGAGCAGTTCCACTAAAGCTATTGTCGGTAAGAGTAATCTGACCAGAATCATGGTCAAAATCCCCTTCAGAGTTCGTCCAAAGTTCGTTGTTACCATTAGCTGATTCAATACTATCAATTTGACTTAGTTGTTGATAATGTGTTAGGTTTTGTTGAGATATCCCATTGGTAAAATTAATTTCTCTATCATAATAAACTGCTCCCAATGTTTTTTCCTTACCCTGAGCAGCTAAAGATGCATCTCTATCT
Source organism: Candidatus Heimdallarchaeota archaeon (assembly GCA_020353515.1). Lineage (GTDB taxonomy): Archaea > Asgardarchaeota > Heimdallarchaeia > Hodarchaeales > Hodarchaeaceae > Hodarchaeum. Next base: position 1,889,579 of record CP070695.1, on the reverse strand, counting down.
TTATTCAGTTCAAATCCAAATGGGGCAACATATTGAGCTTCGAGACGTTCGTCTGAGGGCCCATATGGGATAAGGCCATTAGTTCCAGCGAGAAAATCCGCAAAGATAGCTAATAGAGTTATGAAAACAATGATTGATAATCCAAAAACACCCATCCTATGACGTCTGAATCTTCTCCAAAAAACCATTAATCGGCCAACGCGTCTTCTCTTTTGCTTCTCCTTTTCAAGTTCTTCTAATTTTGCTTCATCAAGTCTATGTTCAGCCATAATTATAATTTCACCTCAAGCGTTTCATAACTCTAGTAGCGTATTCTTGGATCTAGAAATGCATACGTGATATCTGTCAATAAGTTTGCGAGAATCACCATGACTGCGATCAACATATTGATCCCCATCATAAAGTTGTAATCTCTGACATTTACTCGGTAAACAGCTTCCTTTCCCAGACCCGGCCACGAAAAAACCGTTTCAGTTAATGCAGCACCAGCCAATAAGAAACCTATACTTAATCCAACAACAGTGACTACAGGTAGTAGTGCGTTACTTAAAGCATGTTTGTAAATTACTAATCTCTCTGAGAGACCTTTCGATCGGGCTGTCAGAATATAATCCTGCCGTAAAACTTCCAACATGCTTGATCTCGTCAACCTGAGAATCAAAGCGGTTCCACTTAGCCCTAAGACGACAGTTGGGATAATCATATGAAATAGTTCATCCCATATCAGCTCAAGGAAGGTTTCATTTCCCGTCAAGTCATAACTATATGCACCAATTGTGGGAAATTTGATTCCAAAGAATATTTTCCAGTCCGAGAAGAGTAAAATGCACATGATTCCTGTCCAAAAGACTGGCATTGAGACACCAAATAAGGCAAATGTTGTAGAAACATTGTCTGTTTTTGAGTAAGGCCGTCTTGCGGAAAAAATCCCTAGAGGTATACCTAGCATTAGACTCATAATTAATGAGGCTAATTGGAGTTTCATGGTTTGCCAGGCTAATGCTCCAATCAAGGAGTTAATAGTGGAACCTGAATAAGAACGTCCTAAATTACCAAAAACGAAGCCTGGGGTAAAATCACTCGGCCCAATATCTAAATCTATTTTGAAGGTGCTTTGAATTCCTCTACCCAATCCCAATAAAACATAATCTGAAAACTCTGTTAAATAATCGCTGTCTTCAGAGTTTTTTCCAAATAACCAGAACAAATATTGTTCTTGGGGAGGGCGATCTAGTCCTAGCTGATGGCGCATGTTTTCCATTTCTTCCTGTGTCAAAGTGGGATCCCCCTGCTTTAGGACATCAACATAATCCATTGGACTAAGCCACATAAGTGTGAAGAGGATGATAGAAATTCCTAAAATTAAAGGAATGCTAAAAATTACACGCCGAATGATATAATTACGCAAACTCATATTTATTACCACCTATTATCATGGAGAAGTCTTCTCTCTAGACTGTTAAACTAATATGTGAAATCAAATTCAAAGTAGTTATGTTTTACTAAGTTTTAAGTATTTATTGCTTTCTGCACTTATCTGAACTTAGAATCAAAATTAATTAGCAAAAGGGTAATATCATCCTGTTATTCTGAAAATTAGAAGTTTATACAGGATGATTTCCATACTGAATAATATTACCATTCAAGGGATAAAATCCCATTAAGTGGTTTTTGAAATTAGCTTAAGGTTCAATCAAGAAAAAAAAAGAACCAAGGTTGTTTGAGACAACCTTTGACATCATAGCGTAAGTATTCTCTCTACTAAATAGAAGCACAAAAACTTTGAAAAATGTTAAAATTATTAGGGGAAATTTGAATTACGCTTTGGAGGCCTATTTTATGAATAATTTACGAGCAAAGTTACGAATACCAGACCAAAATCTAAAAGAAATAAATGATTTTTTGCTGAATGAGGATAATCCATTAATTAACGATCTTTTAGAAGTTATAGATAAGTATGGTGGGATTGATAACATTAATCTTAAAGCTAAGGAAGCTAGGGACTTAGAGACTATCTTATATAAACTAGAGAAGAAGAAACCAGATTATGTTAAAGACTTAGATTGGTTAACCACTCAACGGGATCAACAAGCATTCATTCCAATTGAGGATTATCATCGAAAAGTACTAGGGGGCGATGTTAATAAATTTAAGTTTGATGATGCTTTTGCTGTAACTTTGGAACTTTCAGCATGTCAATATTTTCCTTTCCTGATTGAAGGAGCTAAACGTGCTATTGCCAATCAGGAGTTATTACCTGGACGGATCATCCGAGTTAGGAGAATGAAAGAACAAGAAGAAGATGGGGATTTGTTAGCAATGACTGCAGCTATGCAGATCATTGGTGCAACTTATGTCGAAACTTTGGACACTAAGGGGACAGCTCCAGGCCCCGATGGAAATCCTGTCAATGTTCATTTAGGGGGTCCAGGGACTATCACAGGTTATTTTGGTGGAGTCGGTCAACCTAATGATTTTGCTCTTAAATGGGTAGATGAATATCTCTATTATTATACAAATTATGGTGTTCAGCAAGTTCTCAATATTAATTTAGGTACCATTCTTTTAGGCTATTTTCTACATAAATTAGGAATCAACAACGAATTCAAGATTTCTGTATTTGTTGGGAATGATAATCCTTATTCTTGTTTTTGGACTCTTCTTGCTGCGAAGTTATTTGCTCGAGAAAATGGTAGTAGTCCATTAATTGGATTTAATCTAGCAAATTCTGTGAATAATCAGACGATTGAGTTGAGTGCTTATATTAGAAACGAGTTTGGTTTTGAAGATGTAGTTCGCTTAGAACATCATGTGATTGAGACTTGGAAAAGTATCGTACGACAACCATATGATCGACGTGAGGAGTTAGTAGAACTAGCAGCTCGTGTTAAAAACATAAGTGCAAAACATGAAGGCGGCAACGTCGAAGTTGAAAGAACCCGTGATCATCCGTCAGATATTCTAGACTATTTCCGTTCTAAAGAAGATATTATAAGCGCTAATGATTGGGATGCTTTACGTACGAACTATCTTGATAGACAGGATGCCATTAATACTACTGCTCGAATTCTTACAGAGAATGGTTTACCATTTATTGCAGCACGAAACCTTCATCATCGTTGAGTGAGTAATATGCTCGATTTTGAGGGCTTAAGGACTGGAGCAGGGATTTTTGATGTTCTATCACGAGCACAAACCCTTGAACGTCAAGGTAAGCGAGTTTTACACTTTGAAATAGGTCAACCAGATTTTTGTACTCCTGAATGTGTTAAAGACGTAGCCAAAAAAGCGCTGGATGAGAATTTCACTGGATATGTTTCAGCGCAAGGGATTCTTGAATTGAAAGAAGCCATTCAAGACGAGATTGAAAAAACAAGAGGATTTTGTCCTTTATTAAATCAGATCTTAGTTGTACCAGGAGGAAACTCTGCAATTTTTTATATGATACGAGCAGCAAGTGATAATCCCCTCAAAGAAGAAGTAATTCACCCTAATCCTGGATTTCCTACTTACAGGGCTGTCGTCCATTATCTAAATACAGGAAATATTTCGCTTCCCCTTAAAGAAGAAAATGAATTTCGATTAAACCCCGCTGATGTAGAAGAAAAAATTTCGCCTAAAACAAAAGTCATCGTTTTAAACAGCCCACAAAATCCAACAGGTTCAGTTATGAAGAAGGAAGAAATCATTCGCATTGCAGAACTCGCAGAAGAGAACAATGTTTACCTTCTTTCTGACGAAATTTATTCTAAAATGACCTATGATGAGACTTTTTACTCTTGTTCTGAACATGATGAATGTAAGGAAAGAACAGTCATTTTAGACGGCTTCTCTAAAGCTTATTCAATGACTGGATGGAGATTGGGCTATGTAATAGGACCAGAGAGAATCATTGATCGAATGGGGCTTTTAATTTCAATGACAGTCTCTTGTGTAAATGCTTTCATCCAGAAAGCAGGTGCCGCAGCATTAACCATGAAAGAACCTCAAGAGGAGCTGAAGAGGAATATGAAGGCCTTTCGCAAAAGACGAGATGCTATCGTTGATGGCTTGAATAGCATTTCAGGATTTTCCTGTTTGCGGCCCCAGGGTGCATTTTATGTTTTTCCTAATATTAAAGATACTGGAAAAACTTCAAAAGAATTGGCAGATAAATTATTAGAGGAGAATGGGGTAGCTTGTCTTCCAGGAACAGTTTTTGGAGATGTGGGAGAAGGATATCTTAGATTTTCGTATGCAACGTCTGTTGATAATATTAATGAGGCAATAGAAAGCATTAAGGATTCATTCTAAAAAAGGTGGATTAAGTGATAACAAGAATAGCATTTATCGGTTTTGGAGTTGTCGGCCAGGGTCTTGCAGAAATACTCTTGGAACAGAAAACCGATTTAAAAAACCAGTTTGGTTTTGAATTTGAAGTTGTTGCTATAGCTGACAAAATGAAAGGTTCAGTTTATGCAGAAAATGGATTAGATGTTCAAAAGCTTTTAGATTTGGTAAAATCTACAGGCAAGATTGAGGATTACCCAGAGGGGATTAAGGGATGGGATAGTATTCAAACAATTACAGAAACAAATGCAAACCTTATTGTAGAAGTGTCTTGGACAGATATTAACACAGGAGAACCAGCAATTTCGCATATTAAGACTGCTATTGGATGTCACAAACATATAGTTATGACTAATAAAGGGCCAATTGCCTTGGCTGCGCGAGAACTCCTTTCAATGGCAAAAACAAATGGTGTTGAGATAAGATTTGAGGGGACTGTTTTAAGTGGGACTCCAGCTCTTAATTTAGGAGTAAATAATCTAGCAAGCTCGAAAATAACTAAAATTGCTGGGATTGTTAATGGGACTACTAATTACATCTTAACCGAGATGGAGAAAGGCTTGACTTATGAGGTAGCATTAAAACAAGCACAAGACCTTGGTTATGCTGAAGCTGATCCGACTGCTGATGTTGAAGGCTATGATGCTTTGGGAAAAATCGTGATTCTAACCAATGTTGTAATGGGTGGGAACATCACTAAAGACCAAGTCCCCTGTCAAGGAATTACTAAGATCACTTATCAGGATATTAAAGAAGCTAATAAGGAAGGAAAACGCTGGAAACTTATAGCGGGAGCTGAATTAAAAGAAGATGGATTTGTTGATGCATATGTGAGGCCAGAGAAAATCCCCTTAGATCATCCTCTCGCTGCAGTAAGTGGCCCAATAAATGCCTTAACTTACACTACAAAATATCTCGGTGATGTGACAATAGTCGGACCTGGTGCAGGTCGTGAGGCTACAGGTTATGCTTTATTAACTGATATCTTGGATATTCATCGAAAGGTTTCCAGATAGATAGTAAGTCAATGCTGGGATAAGATATGGGATATATGGGTAAATCTTTGGATGTTGACCTCTCAATAGGAAAAATATCAGAACATTCTCTTGATATGCACCTTGCAGAACAATTTATAGGAGGGAAAGGTCTCGGGGCGAAAATTCTTTTTGATGCGCTGAAACCTGGGGTTGAACCATTAGGTCCTGAAAATATCCTCTTATTCATGACTGGCCCTCTATCAGGTACCTCTGTCCAGACCTCTGGCCGATGGTGTATAGTTACAAAATCTCCTCATACAGGAATCTATCTTGATAGTCAAATCGGGGGAAAATTTGGTCACCGTTTGAAACGAGCAGGTTATGATTTCGTCTCTCTTCACGGGAAAGCGCTTTCTCCTTGTTATTTGGAAATTTCCTCTGAACAGGTTGAAATTCATTCTGCGGACGATCTCTGGGGTAAAGGAACATATCAAACAGAAGAAATATTGAAGAAACGATATGAAGGTTCTGAAGTCTGTTCTATTGGCCCTGCAGGAGAAAATTTAGTAACTTTTGCTAATATTATGACTGATCGAACCCATATGGCTGGTAGAGGAGGAGCAGGAGCTGTAATGGGATCAAAAAATCTCAAAGCAATTGTTGTGGGAGGAAATCAAAAGATTGAGGCCGCTAATCCTGAAAAATTCAGAGGATTAACCAGGCAATTTAGGAAAAAGGTACGTGAGAATCCTGGAGTTAAACGCCGTCATGAGATTGGTACAGTCATGTGGGTTAAAATGGCGAACGAAGCAGGTTTTCTACCAACAAGGAACTTTCAAGCAGGGGTATTTGAGGGTGCAGAGGCCATTTCTGGGGAAAGGATGCGTGATGAGTTCGTTATTGGTCATACTGCTTGTTATGGCTGTCTGATTGCTTGTGGAAAAACAACCCGCTTTACTGAAGGCAAATATGCAGGATTAGAAGTTGATGGTCCTGAATATGAAACAAGTGCACTCTTAGGGGCAAGTTGTGGGGTCGACGATCTCGCTGCAATAGCTAAATCCAATCAGATTTGTGATGACTTAGGAATGGACACAATTACTGCCGGTGGGACAATTGCGTTTGCTATGGAATGTAGTGAAAAGGGAATTTTTGATCAGAAGGATATTCAAAGCTTAAAATTTGGCACTGTAGAGGCCCAACATGAGATGCTACGTCTTATTGCAGAACGAAAAGGAGTTGGGGAACTGTTTGCTAGGGGGTCATTTTCTGCTGCAAAAATAATAGGTCATGGTAGTACTGATTTTGCAATTCAGGTGAAAAATTTAGAACTTGCAGGTGTTGAACCCCGAGGATCCTTTGGGATGGCATTAGCTTATGCTACCTCTGATCGTGGAGGCTGTCATCAACGTTGTTGGACACCTGGAGCGGAACTATCTGGTACATTAACTCGATTTAGTATGGAAGGAGTACCAAAATTTGTTAAAGAATCACAAGATGAGAGAGCCGCATGTTTCTCGTTAGTTCTATGTGATTTCTTACCATTTGATATTGATGAGATGGTTGAAATACTTAACACTGCAACTGGTTTTTCATACACCCCAGAGAGTTACCTGATGGCTGGTGAACGAGTATGGAATATTATCCGCCAATTTAATACACGAGAAGGAATGACTGCTTTCAATGATATTTTACCACCCCGTTTTTATCAAGATGAAGCACCCAAAGGGGATCCAAAGGGTCAAAGAATTAAATTAGAGGATTTTGAGAAAGCCAAAGCAAAATACTATGAATTGAGAGGATGGGATCGAGAGGGAATTCCCACGAAAGACAAACTTGCATCTTTGGACCTTTGAATACTTATCTTATTTCCTTAATCTCTAATGAATGAAAGTTGGTATTGAAAATGACAAAAATAGATTTTAGTATCTTTGATGAAGTTATTGATCGTTCAAATACTGGATCCATTAAATGGGACCCTTTCTATTTAACTAAAATATTTGGTAAGGAAGATCTATTACCACTATGGGTCGCAGATATGGATTTTCGTGCCCCTCAGCCAGTTATTGATGCACTTGTTACAAGAGTAAAGCATGGGATATTTGGTTATACTGGACCAGATCCTTCAAAATACAACAATTCTGTGATAAATTGGTTTAAACGTCGTCACAATTGGGATTTGCATGAGGATTGGTTGGTTTTTTCTCCTGGTATTGTTCAGGCCTGCACATACATAATCCAGAGGTTTACCGATCCTGGAGATAAGGTGATTATTCAAGATCCTGTCTACTATCCTTTTGCTTCAATTATAAAGAACAATGGTCGTCAAGTTCTTTCAAACCAATTAATTCTAGATGATTCTTATTATCGAATGAATTATGAGGATCTTGAAGAAAAAGCCAAAGATCCACGTGCAAGGGCTTTGATACTGTGTAGTCCTCATAATCCAATCGGTCGTGTTTGGTCCAAAGAAGAATTAAGTAAATTGGGAGAAATTTGTCTCGAGAATGATGTCTTAGTTATTTCAGATGAAATTCACTGTGATCTAATATATCCAAAGCACAAGCATATTGTCTATGCTTCGATTTCTGAAGAACTCGCACAACAGTCTATCACATGCACCGCAGGAAGTAAAACGTTTAATCTTGCAGGTTTTCAACATTCAAATGTAATAATTCCTAATGAGAAACTTCATGAAAATTTTAAAGTTCAGATGGAAGCACTTGCTCTCACCATTCCTAATGCATTCGGTGCATTAGCTTTACAAGTTGCGTATGACGAGGGAGAGGAATGGTTAAGCTCTCTTATTCAAGTTCTTGAGCGGAATCTGAATTTCTTGAAATCTTTCATTAACAAAAATCTTCCCTCTGTCTCTGTTATTGAACCGGAAGGAACCTACCTAGTTTGGCTAGATTTTCGAGCATTTGAACTCGATTCCAAGGAGTTAGAAAAAAAGATACTTGAGGAAGCGAAATTGGCATTGGATTCGGGTTATAAATTTGGAGCAGGAGGAGAGGGGTTTGAACGTATAAATATTGCGTGTCCACTTTCTATCTTAGAAGAATCTCTAGAGAGAATTTCAAAGGCGTTTAATTAGATATATTTTGTTAAACAAGACAACAAAGATTATCTCTTTAATTTCCAAATGGTTCCATCTGGTTTGTCTTCAAGTTGAATACCTAATTCTAACAACTCAGCTCTAATCTGATCAGAGAATTCATATTGCTTGGATTCTCGTAATTTATCTCTCAAACCTACCAACATGTCCACCAAAGCAGATAAAGGAATTGTTCCCTGCTGGGCTTCATCTTGAAGAGAAATCCCTAAGATACCAATAAATGTTATAATCTTGTTTTTAGCTTCTTCTAGGAGAGACTTTTCATTGTCAAGAGCAGCATTTACTTTTTTGACAAACTGCATGATCGCTTGGAGTGCTCCAACAGTGTTTAAGTCATCATCCATTGCAGCGATAAAATCTGCCTCAACCTCAGTGATAGCTGTGATTAAATCAGATTCTTTCTCGCCTGTTGCCCGATCGATGGAAGCTATTGTCGTTCGTATTCGATCGAGAAGAATCTGAGTTTGTACAAGAGCATCTCGATTGAAATCTACACTTTTTCGATAATAGGAATTGATCAAAAAAAGCCTAATGAGCATTGGATCAAATTCGTTAAGAAGCTCGCGAACCAAGATGAAGTTCCCTTTGGATTTTCCCATCCGTTCACCATCGACAGTGAGAAATGCTGCATGTAACCAATAGTTTACAAACTTTTCACCTGTGCGTGCTTCAGATTGAGCAATTTCATTTGGATGATGTAAATAGAGATGATCGATTCCCCCCCCATGAATATCTAGTGTAGTACCCAAATATTTTTGAGACATTACACTGCATTCAAGATGCCAACCAGGATAACCAAGACCCCATGGGGATGGCCATTTCATAAGGTGTTCTGGAGGAGCTCGAATCCATAATGCAAAATCCCTAGGATCTCGTTTCTCAGGATTAACAGCAATACGAGCACCTGCTGATTCCTCAGAATATGATGATGGGCTAAGTTCTCCATAAGAAGGAAATTTTGTCACATCAAAATAGATTGAGCCATTTACCTCGTATGCATATTCTTTTACAAGTAAATCTTTAACGAATTCAATCATTTCAGGGATTTCTGCCGTTGCACGAGGATAAATATCCGCTCTTTGGATGTTTAGAGCATCCATGTCTTCGAAGAATTGCCGTATTTTTGTTTCCACTAAAACCATAGGTTGGATAGATTTCCGTTTGGCTGTTCGTATTATTTTATCTTCACCGCTGTCTGCATCATCTGTCAGGTGGCCCACATCTGTGAAGTTTTGAACCCAAAAAACATCATATCCGCGCCAACGGAGATACCTAACTAATGTATCCCAGTAAGAATAGGTTCGTGCATTACCAATATGAGCATCCTCATAAACTGTCTGGCCACATGAGTAAAAGCGAACCTTTTTATCTTCAATAGTGATAAATTCTTCTTTATTCCGGGTTAAGGAATTGTATAGTTTCATAAGAATTAATTCCAATATTTACTGTTAAATTCAGCTCCTAATTCTGAATCTATCTAATATTAATCTGATATTTAAGATTTAAGCACAATATAATAAGGCTTTCAACTGAAATATCAAAGAATCATAGCCCATAATAGATCCTTTTTTTGGCAAGAAACAAGTTATAATTCGGATTAACTCCATTTTTTGTCTTTGGGAATGTCTCCGACATGAATGTATAACTTTCTAAAATGGAAAAAAAAGGGGGGGAAGAAAATTAATCTCGTCGGAAAAGATCTCTGATACCCATACCTCGTCTATGTAACAAGAAATACCATCCACCACCGACTGCTGCAGCGAGACCTAACGTTGAACCACCTACAATGAGAATTGGGACTGGATCAATGCCTGCTGGTTTTGGTTTTGGTTTATAGAGAGTTCCTCTGCCGATGTTAAATCCTGCCAATTGGTATTCTGCTGTACCACCGTCTGTGTCTGTGACAAATGCAAAAACTATATGAGTTCCATCCCTTAAAGTAGTAGTATCTACTAAGAATATACCTTGACCCAATCCAGCAAAAAGCTCTGAACTTATTATTTCTGTTTCTTCTTCATTGAAATAATAAACCAAACTTATATTGCATATAATAGCGTCTCCATCTTCGAAATCATCGTAATAAAACGCAAAAGAGAGTAATTCACCCTTTTCCACATCAATGATTGAATAATAGTTCATTTCATCATTGAAGGGAATCCAAGCAACAGGTTTTACGTTCATTTCAGGGATTAGAAATCTTTTTACCCCATCGACAGCTTCTGTGATCCTATAGAGATCATCAATAACATAGATGTTCCAAAAATCAATGAAGGAGGTGTCAACAACTGCAAAGCTCCCTATGAACGTGCTGGAATTGGAATCATAGGAGCAATTTATGTAGTTCATTCCAGGAGTTATCTTCTCTGGGCATAAAACAGTCAACTCAGAGGGATTCTCTTGATCATCAGATACCTTTACTCGAACAGTTACATAATCTCCAGGTCCTACATGAGGTGTTGACATGTTTATTGACTCTATTGTAGGGGCTTTATTTCCACCGACTCTAAAGATGTTTTCAACAAACTTATTATTGCCTAAATTAACACTGAACTCTTCTGCAATGATATTTTGATCTGCTGCGTATTTCATTGACCCATAAGCCCAATAATCAGTCTGTTCAAGGAACCAACTTTGAGTCATACTAGCTGATCCAACCACAACCTTTAATCCCTTATAGGTTTGTGCGAGACTGGTATATTGCCCTTGATCATACCCAAAGCGATCAGGATAAACAGCATCATGATAAATGAAAGCTATATCACGATTAGGTGCCACAATGGGACCGCTAAATAGCCAATTTTGACCAGTAATCACATCGTAAGTTAGTTGATCATCGTAACTCTCCTGATCGATTACCATGTAACCTCCACCAAGGTAGAAAAGTTGATTGACTGTGTCCATGAGAGGATTAATTGAATCAGTTCCACTTACGAGAGTTGTCATCTCCTCTTCTCTGTCAAAATAATCAATATCAGCAATAAAATTAGGTCCCAAGTGATCACCGCTAGCTGGTACTGGTCCTCCTATTCCGAGCTGAATTAGATTACCACCCCTGGTAAAGTAGTCATCCAAATACCCTGGATTGAATGTGTCAGCTAGATCAACACCAATAAGTCCCTCATATGGCAGATCTTCCTCTGGAGGAACACTACAAACATGTTTATCTAAAAATTCGAAAGGATCGGCAGACACGCTGTCATCATGAGTTCGGTGACCATACAGATACCATGTTTGAGTGAGGGAATCTATATCATATCCCGCTTCAACCGCTATTTGCCACATCTCATATAGCTGATCCCAAAGTTTATCATAGTCTCGCTCAAGATATCCACCAGGATCTTGTGTTATATCTAGAGAATCAAGAAGCAAGAAAGAAGATATAGGATTGCTAATAGTTATTTGAAGCGTAATTTGATATAGCGACGTTCCATTTGAAATCAAAGAGAGAGTGCCACTAAGAGTGGTTGGTGACTGGGTTTGAGGGATGTCGACTTGAAGGATAGGACCAATGGAGGAATGGTTAAGGTATTTCATATCTAGTTGAGCTGTGGAAGCCCATGTATCATTTAGTAAGAATAGCTCTGGTGCTAAATTGGCCAACACATAGGAACTTATCCCTAGTGAGGCTTCTGAATAGTTTCCAAGTCCTGCTACAGAAGTTATAGTTCCTGATAACCTTAAACTTGGATCATCAACAATTCTGCTACTCATCACGGTTAATCCGTCGACTCTGATGTCACCTGGGAATTGTGCAATCTTAGTGCTCGAAGAGGAACTAAGAGATCCTGGGGTAATGTCATACAAGAGTGGAAGATCACCTTGACGTGTTGTCTTAGGAATTGCGTATACTTGTGTGCCAAATTCGTTGTAATAGCCTGGATCAATGAGTCCATAATCGACGGTTAAAGCCAACTCTTTGAAGAGAGAAGATGCATATCCAGGTGAGAATTGAGCATGAGTCATATTATAAGGTGTGAAGATGATTTCAGGTTCATAATAAGCAGGTTCCTCTAGATCAGGGGGAGTATATTGAAATGTTATGGCTGCGTTTTGATTAGGAGCGATATTTGATGTAGCAATATGTTGAGTGCCTAAAGAATTACTGAAGTTGTACCCTACAATCCTGAAGGATTCCAAAGTTAAATCGATAGAATCTGGAACAGTGATTTCTACAGTGTTATTATACTGTTGTAATCTGCTAATAGGGTGAATAGGATAATACATAACTCCAGTTCCACCAGTAGATGTGTTTGTTTCATATATTGGGCCAATTTGATAACCATTTAAGAGTAGAAGGCATTCCGCTGTATCTCGATTCATTCCTGAGGCAGATATCTCAATATAGGGCATTGCAATCTGACTTACTGGATAGTTTTCTGAAATATTGTAAAAGAATTCTATTGTGGTATTAGATTGTAATGAATTGATATCCCCATCTCCTCCAATAGAAAAGTGCCACGTATCATTGGCATTATCTTCTCCAGCTGTATCCATTACTCCATCTGGGTTACCAATCGCTCCGAAACCTAATGTGTATGATGTTGGTGTGTAATCGAATCCAAAAGCTACCCATGCTTGACTGGTGAAATTCCCAATATTTTGGAGAACAATCTCAACCTCCCAGAGGTCTTCATCAGTCATAATTGGGCGATATTCATAAGAAATGAGTTCAAAATGCTCTTCACCTCCATCATCTCGTTCTCCAGACTGATAACTGATATCGCTCAGCCAATAGAAAATGTTCATGGCTAATTGAGAATTATTATATCGGCTTGGGTTAAGGTTTGTTGGGAATGGATTATCCCACATTTCATCATTGAAAACATCCTCATCCGCAACGAATACAGCTTTTCCATTGTTTTGGTTATAATACTTGATTGTCGCTTTTCCCGCTTCTTGAACCAGAGTTGGAGCAGTACCAGTAAAATAGGCATACGGAGCGTCTATTAAAAGTTCTTCAATTGTAAATGGATAAGTTGTAAGAACATGATTCACAATATCAGTTGTTGGCCCTCCACCACCACCATAGTGCCACGTCACCCCCAAAGCCTCTGTCGCATCATTATAATATTGATTTTCATAGTCTCCAATAAATAGTACTCGACCACCTGCATTCAGATAATTCGTTAAATTTCCACTCATCCATTGATAATATTCACCAGGAATACCTGTGGTCGCAACTGCGAGTGGTTGTCCAAGGAAGTAAATATCATAGTATTCTAATAATATAGAGGTAGGAGGTGCATCTGCAGAATTGGCATACCAATATTCAACGACAGCTCCGAGGTCAATAAGTTGAGTAACGAGTTCTTCAAATTCAAAAGTCCCTGCGGGTGGTTGGGTAGTATCAGCATAGAACCATAGATCAACAAAGCCATAAATTCCAAAAACACTCTGACCAGTCGTATATCCATCTCCATTACTACCCCATCTAAAGTAGAAGTAATTATCAGTAGTCGTATCAGTGAAACTCCCAGTAAAATTACTACTCGTTGGACCATAAACACTAGTAAGAGGCCCATTTGGAGTGGAAGATCGATAAATGGTAAAGTTATCCCCAGTAGCCACTGTTAGATTATTGAGGGTGATCCGTACTTGTGACGCACCTTGATAACTTACATTATACCAAGTGTACTGGTTCGCAGTATCATCATAAGGATGTTGCCAGTTTGAGGTAACGCCTAATGTGCTAAGATTACCGTTTGTTTGCTGACTCCAATCGTAAGGTCCTCCACCTGGAAAAGCTAGAGGGGATGTAGACCAGGAACCATCAATGAGGATCCTTTTCCCTGAAAAATCAGTATAATTTACCATTGGAACCGTGAATTCCTTTTTATACACATTCCCTACTAAATTGTTTGCTTCTTTAGGAGCTGCCTCTAAGATATCAAGGGCTTCTGACAAACTTATTTTTCCTTTACCTTGAGCCATTTCGTTAAATCCAAGATCAGTCGCTCCTTTTCTTAAAGCTATTTTGATGGCTGTTGCTGAAGCTCCAGGATAAGCCTCTATTAAGCGCGCAGTGACACCAGCTGTAACTGCAGCAGCCATCGCTGTACTGGAAAAGACATCAAAATAGAGAGTATCATCAATGTCACCTGGCTCTCCTTGCCAACCATCAGGGTTTGATCCTTCACTAGTTGAATAATCAATGCTTGCTCCTAACATAAAAACTCCTGGAGCAGCGACATCAGGTTTTGAATGTTCCGTTACGGGGACTGGACCTCGTTCAGATTGTACCCATAACGAATTAGTTTCCGTGGTTGCTCCCACGGTTAATGCAGTAGGTGCAGAAGCAGGAGAGTTTATTGAATAGTAGGGTGCTATGTTATCATCGTCATAACCTCCTGGTGGGACAAAGTCTCCAGCTGGGACGACTACCAGAGCTCCTCGAGAGGTAGCTGCTTCAATCACCGAAATAATTGCAGAAGTTGCTGAAGGTAGATCATCTAACAAAATTACATCTGCTCCATGGTCAACAGCCCATTCAATTCCTTCAATTGCTATACCCTCGTCATATGCATCACCAGCATCATTAGTAATCTTCACATCGAAAAGAGAAGCTTCAGGCGCAAGACCCATCTGAGTCCCAATATTAATGGTCGTATTTACTATTTGGGTTTCATATTCTGGATCTGTCTCATAAGGATAAGGATATGTAAAGGATAATTCTGTCTCTAATCTACCACCAACGGCACCTGTTCCAGCAACAATTGAGGCAAGAGCAGTTCCTCGGCCATTTTGATCATCAGTTATACCTCCATCCCATGCATCATATGAATCAATAATCTTAAGATCATCAGTTGTCGACCAATCGTCATCCTGATCATCCAACATTGGATGGGTCTCATCAATTCCGGTGCTCAATATAGCGATTATAACACCAGAACCAGTTGTATTATCATTTTCAGCTTCAACCAATGAAACAGTTTCATTTAATAAAAGGGGGAATTCACCAATGTAAGGATTATAATCCTCCGTAAAACTAGATAATTTTGCTAATACTCCTTTTCCGACTGGGATAACAGCGTCAACGTGACGAATTTCTGTAAGATTGGGAATATTTTCAAGAGTAGTACTTACTTGTATCAAGGGGATTAGTTTAAAGTACCTTTGTATTTCTACCCATTCTGGTAGATCAGGTATTCGATTAGAATAAGAGAGAAATACACTTTCTGAAGTACTTGGCTCTTCTCCTAATCTAAGGCGTTCTAAGACGTTATTCAGATAAATACTAGATTCTTTTTCATAGATTGACTCTATATCGTCGTTTCTTTCATTCAATATGGGAATAGTTTCTATATTATCTTCATTTAGCGATTCAATAATTGTTATTGGCATATTATCTCCAAAAAATTGTATTCCAACTACCAATGGAGCTAATATTATAAATAAAGTTAGAATTAACAATGGGTTCTTTTTTAAGATTTGCATGGTTTACACCTCGTCTCCTTAGGATCCAGTTTTTCATTTAAACCATAATATATAATTACACATAAATATCAAAAAACACCAAATTTTAAGCTTTGCATATGAAATTTATACAAATTCATAAAAAAACTTTAAAATAGCAACATAGGTAAAGAGGATTCGACAAAACCAATGTTTTCACAATTAAAGCATAAAAGAAATTCAAGATCCTAAAATGATGCAATGAGTCAAATTATTATTAACAACATTAATTTAGAATAATTTAATTTTTTGATAAATCAAGGTCTCCTCTCAATTAAAGAACCAAAAAAAGGGAAGATACTACGGTGGATAGTGAAAATTTAGATGAAATCCCTCTGACTGAACCCACACTAATAACAGAGTTTGATCCTAAACGTCGTGAGCTAGCGATTGCCTATACACGTACTTCTCGCCGTTATAGCGTTCGGTTGATGATTATTTCTTTCATACTCTCTATTGGTGTACTACTTTCCCGATTAACTGTATTTTTTCGTAATTTATTGAATAATATTGGCATAAATGATCCTTTCATTCTTACAGGTATCTTCTTTATTGTGGGTTTCCTTATTGTAAATTTTGCTGAGTTTCCTGTGTCTTTTTACTTACATTCAAGGTTATCTAGAAAATATGGATTATCTAAACTTACAAATAAGAAATGGTTGATTCGATACATCAAAGGAAATTTCATTGGTTTCCTGATAAGTTTTCCCATGTTTGAGGGATTTTATTGGTTACTGAGAACTTTTCCAAGTACTTGGTGGATTTGGGCAACGCTAATACTCATTCTATTCACAATTATCTTTTCTAATCTGATCCCGATAGTTTTACTCCCGCTTTTCTTTAAATTTGACCCATTAGAGGACACTCGTCCTGAATTAGCAGTAGAGCTAGTGGAAATGACAGAGCAGATAGGTATTAAAACCACAAAAGCATTCATCTGGAAAATCGGTGAGATGGCAACCACTTCAAATGCTGCTCTTTTAGGACTTGGAAATACTCGACGCATTATCATTGCAGACACAATGCTAAATAGATATACCCCGAATGAGATTAAATGGATCCTTGCTCACGAGATTGGTCATTTTAAACACCATGATTTCTGGAAAAGGATCATTCTTGGAAGTTTTACGACTTTTTTGATCTTCTTGCTTACCTATATGACTTTTTCCCCTCTTACCAATCTTTTAGGTTATTCTTCAATCATTGGAGATGTTAGCGGTATCCCAGTTATAGGCCTATGTTTTTGGATATTCTCTTTTATAATAGATATCCCGAGTCTCTGGTACTCAAGAAGGCAAGAAGCAGAAACAGATGATTTTGCTTCTTCTATTATCAGGAATCCAGCTGTCGCTAAAAGTCTGTTCATCAAGATGGCGGACCAAAATCTATCAGATGTCGACCCCCCATGGTGGGAAAAATTATTTTTTATGTCTCATCCCTCAATACTTGAACGAATAAAGAATGTGGAAAGAAAATCTATGACAAATGATGAAAACTCCATGTCGATTTGAGAGTGTGTCATGTTCATGAAGTCTGATTTTAGAAGAAATACTTTTTTTATCCTCTCTCAATCTAGGGGATATGATGAAAACCAGTTCAATACTTACTTGTCCGAAATGTGATTTTGCTGATACTCTGGAGATGCCTATTGACCAGTGTGTTGTTCTTCATAAATGTAGGAATTGCCAAGCGATACTTCAACCTGAAGTAGGTGATTGTTGCGTGTTTTGTTCCTATGGGGATACACATTGTCCCTCGAAACAGACTTCTTGAGATGACCCTCTTCTTAACAGTGTAAAAATAAGGGCTTTAACTCAAGAGATTCATTAAATAGACAATATCAGCTTCTTCAATGTTTAAAAATATAGCTCTAATGAGATAAATTGATAGAACAAGTATCAAAGGTGTTATAATTCCACTGAGTAACACAATAAAAGTCCAAAGATCAGCCCCGATTAGAATAACGGCCCAAAAGAATGAAAGATCTCCTATCGCACCAATAAAGAGGATTAAAGCTGTACCTGCAAGTGTTTTGATGAATCCTCGGTCCTCGGGGGTAAGCTGGTCATCTTGTAAAAGATGATAAGAACTAAGTACAATTCTAACAACAAGAATTGTTATCAAGAATAAGGGTGCGATGTATGCAATTAATAGAAGAACCGAAAACCACGGATCTGTTTCCCTCATACCTAAGATAGCAAAAGAAATTCCAGTAGTGATCCCAAAGAAATACGGGATATATTTTTCCCAGAGGGTACGTCTATTTGTGAAAGCAGTGACATAAAATAGACTCATTTCAAGAGATAATATCGAGTACGCAATACCAATCACTCTTTTAAGTAAAAATACGGTCGTTTCAGGATCCCCTGCTAAAGCAACCATAAGAAATACAATGAGAAAATAGAAGATCATGCCTAGACTCAACATACCAAGATGAAACAAAGATTCCTCCCTGAATTTTCTCCAAATTCTAAAAAATTTTATCGCAGCGTAAAGGAATAAAGCTGCAAATAAGAACATGCTAACCATAGCACTTAGACGGAGTATGACATCAATCATTTGCGATCACCGATGATCTCCTTAGAAATATTCTCTGCATATTCATGAGCCCATTCGTGCAGCTTGTCTTGCAGCACATACGCACAGAGAACGGAGGGCCGTAATTTTGTGACTTCTGATAGCCTTTCAATGTCGTGTAAAACCTTTAACGGTAGTCGCACGGTTATTGTTGATGTTCGCATATAACGCATCCTCTGGAATGACATATAAGGGGTTGTGCACAGTGTACACGAGAATATTTAATAATCATTGTCGAATAGGAGTACAAACCTCGCATAAGATGATTTGATTCCTGATATAGTCACAAACTGAATAGATATAATAAAAGAACAGAAATAAGTGATAAAATATGTCAACTGAACGAATTAAGTATGAAACCTCCCCAATTGCCCCTCGCTTAATCGCTCTCATAATCGATCTTGTAGTTATAGTGATTCTGGCTGTAATATTTACTTTTTTAGGCCAAATTGATTGGTTTGTTATGCAACAATTATTACCCACCTTTGAGGATATTGCATATACTGAAGTACTTCTTCCAGTTTTTGTGCTTATGATTATTTTTACTATAGTTGTTTATTTCATTTTGGTTCCCAGCTTTACCAATGGTCAAACCGTTGGTAAAATAATAATGGGTCTTAATGTAGTCTATGATGACAATTCGAGCACAAAAAGAAAGTTTGGAACACATTTTAAGCGATTATTCTTCATGCGAGGAGGAACAAAAGTCGTTAAAATCGTGGATGAGCGACCCGAGGGACTATAGAACATTATCAGAGAATATCCATTCTCTTTTTCTCTTTTTTCACCCACAGTATTTCGTTAAATTCTTAAGGAAAGATTTAAAAGAAAGTCTAAGCCTCTACCTCTGAATTTGATGAGGTCGACAATGCTAACACAGCTTTTTTAACATATTGATGCAGTAACTTCTCACGATCTTCGATTGAAAGCATTTTATCTGCTTGAAATAAGAATTCAATATGCTCTTTGTGTCATAATAAGTGGTCAGTTTCTCCTCATGCTAAATCCTGGTAATATTTCAAAGGAGAATTCCTATAAAAGGAGAAAGTAAAGCAGACCTGATAAGTCAATAAAAAAAATAATTCCGGTTTTTACCAATATAATTCCTTTGCAGGGGTAAAAGTTTGTGTATAATCTTCAACTATCCTACCATCCGATAAACGAATCACACGATCCCCTAAGGGACAGATAGCTTCATTATGGGTAACAATAATCACAGTTCGATTCAACTTCTTTCCAGTCATAGCTTCCATAATTTCCAAGACTTGTCTACCAATCTTAAAATCTAAATTACCAGTTGGTTCATCGGCTAATAAGATTTCAGGTTCTTTTGCTAGCGCTCTTGCAATGGCCACTCGTTGTTGTTCTCCGCCACTTAGCTGAGCAGGAAAATGATGGATCCGATCGTGAAGACCGACTTTATCAAGGTAGTCGATCGCTGTTTGGCGGATCACTTTGGAATCAAATGTAACTTCACCATTGGACTTTTTCTTCACACCTACTAATTCTAAAGCATATTCTACATTTTCTAAAGCGGATAGGCGTGAAATTAGATTGAAAAATTGAAATACAACCCCAACTTTCTTTCGACGATAAATTGTCAACCACTTATCAGACAATTTAGAGACAGCAATTTTACCAACAGTCACAGTCCCAGATGTAGGGACATCTAACCCACCAATCATGTTTAAAAGTGTTGTTTTGCCAGCTCCAGATGGACCGAAAATAATAACGAGTTCTCCAAGTTCTATATTGACATCAATTCCTCTTAAAGCTGGAATTGTTGTTTCCCCTAATGTATAATTCTTCTGAATGTTCTCTAGTGTAATAAATGCCACTTGAGTATACCTCCTAGACCACTCTCTCCTTTGTTGCTTCTGCGAGATTTAAATTCAAAGCTCTTCTTAAGGGGAAGAATTGAGCTACTAAAACACCGAGGAATGTCAGTCCAAATGATATTAAAATTGTTTCATTACTCATAAACAGTTTCACTCGGAAAAATTCTAGATCCAGAATGACTCTCATAAAAAACCATAACATGATCCAGCCCAGAATTAACCCTAAGACTGTCCCAATGATTGTGATGATGAGATTTTCCACTGTTACATTTCGAACAAGGCGTCTACTTGGTGTCCCAATAGTTAATAGAGTTGCTATCTCTCTTTGCTGCTCCTGTAAATTAATATAAATGGTATTATAAACGATTGAACATGAGAGTATAACCGCAAATACTGCTACAATGTAAATAATAAAATAAATCAAATCAAGAAGATCCAAGAAATCACTACTCTGCTCTTCCTTGGTGAAGATATTACGAATATTGTAGCTATACTTTTGATAAATCTCCTTACGTATTGAGTCCAGTTTACTCGGGGTGGGATTATCCACTTGAATCAAAATCACATTCGCAGGTTGGCCAGGGAACGCACTTACATCAACTAACTTATTCAGTTCCATGTAGGCG
Source organism: Candidatus Heimdallarchaeota archaeon (assembly GCA_020353515.1). Taxonomy (GTDB): domain Archaea; phylum Asgardarchaeota; class Heimdallarchaeia; order Hodarchaeales; family Hodarchaeaceae; genus Hodarchaeum. The sequence continues at coordinate 1,868,662 of CP070695.1, read as the reverse complement.
ACTAGTCCATTAAATTCATCAACAATTCCAGTAATACGGAATGTAAAGTTGACCATATCAAAATGAGCTCTTAACGGAGCGGTACTTGTTATGTTTGTTAAACGAGGTAATTCCAATCTTACAGTATCCCCTTCCCATACTTTTAACTTTTCAGCTACAGGAACACTTAGTACAATTCCCGTTGGATCCCATCCTCCATCTTCAAATTCAAATTTATGTCCCGTGTAGCCGTTCGAATCATTCATCCCTATTAATTGTACCTGTTTACTCTCGTCTGAATTATCTGAGGTGACTGTTGCTCCTGAAATGAGATGGTACGTGACATTTACTACACCATCAATTGAGTCGTTAATTCCCATGGCGATCTGAGAGGCATTAATTGGAATTTCTGAATAATCAACCCTGAGGTCCCAATCTTCTGCGACTTCATATTGAAAAAATAAAGAATAAGTCATTGATTCCATCATACCAAATACCATAGAAATTAAGGAAACTGCCACAATAACTGCGAATACAGAAGAAAAGGTTCGTCGTTTGCTGCGGAAAAAGTTTCTAATTGGAATTTTGTAACCAGTGACTCTCAGATGTATTCCTAGTTTATTTAATATTCGTTCCATGAATGGTACGCGTCCGGTCGTGATATGGAGTGATGGATCAAAACGAAGACTTTCTGCAGGAAGAGGTTGAATAGCTCCCCGAATGGGCATATATCCTCCAATGAATCCTGTAAGAAGACCTAATAAAACTCCTACTATAATGATAGGCCATTCAATTGTAACTTTCGGGTCAAAAGGTATTGTTAGCATTTGAGTATAGAGGGGGCCAAACCACTCTAGAAATACTAAACCTAGTATCGTTCCCAAAATAGTCCCGATAATGGCTACAACCATGGCAATACCTAGATACTGAAGGATTATCGTTCTCCGACTATAACCCAGAGCTTGAGCGACACCAATATCTTTTCTTTCTGCGACAACCATTCTCCCTAACAGCACATATAATCCTCCCATCGCCATCACCAGAATGATTGCTGGTAATACATAACCAAATTCCCTAGCCTCTTCAATATCTAATTTGAGCACATAATAAGCGGCTTGTTTGTCTCTATCGATAGGATCACTTAACTTTAAATCATGAGTCTCTTCTAGAAAGTCCTGAAGATCATCCGCAATTGCTTCTCGTTGGCGGGTAAAGAGGTCAGTACCAAGTAACACAGAAATCTCATTTACTTTTCCTGGAACATTTAATAATCGTTGAGCTGTCCTTAAAGGTAGATAAATAACACCAAAACGTCGGGGACTTGGCATAATATCCGCGTAGGATCCCATATTAATCAGGTACTCTGGTGAACCAACGGTTCCTTGTACTTCAAAGGGTGTATTATCATCTCCGACTGCGATAAATTCGTGCTGTTTCAGCTTCCAATATGTTGCTAGGTGTATCTCAACAAGGCAAACATTTCTGTACTGGCTTGTCTCTGAAAATGGTTCTCCATCCATTATTTTAAAGCCATTTACATCAGGTTCTCGATAGTCTCCATTCTCATCAACAGTAGTATATGCGACAATTCGACCATTTTGACGAGTACCTCGGATCTCAAATATTGTATCATAAACGATCCTTAATTCATATCCAATAACTGCAGATCCTTCGTCCAGGGTCATAAATTCATCCATGTAGGTTGTAAGATTATTATAATCAATCCAAGCATCTTCACCAGAACCCCCTGGATTTGCTGTTAACATTGTGAAACTAGCCATATTGTGGTCCGTGAATGCTTGGTTATACGTTCTTGTCATAAGCACGAAAGCAGTGATCATTCCATTAAATGATGTGATTCCTATAGCAATAACTAATGCAATTGTAAAGAAACGAACTTTGTGAGCTTTCAAAGCACGAAATATATTTTTAGCCGTTTTAGCCAAGTTTCTATCACCATGTAATATTCTCTGCAGGAGTTGGCATTTGTGTTTCAATAGAATCGACTTTACCAGAGCGTAATCTAATAACTTTATGTCCAATTAAAGCTATCTTCTGATTATGAGTGACGAGTATCACTAACATATTTGGTCTCTCTTTAATTATTCCTTGAATGACCGCTAATACCTTCTTGCCTTCTTTTACCGAAAGTTCTCCTGTTGGTTCATCACATAGTAGTATTTCTGGTTCCTTAGCAAACGCACGTGCAGCAGCTACCTGTTGTTGTTCTCCTCCAGAGAGTTGAGAGGGGAATAGGAACCTTTTCTCCCATAATCCAATTTTCTTAACATATTCCTCTGTCTTTGTTCTTACTTCGTTCTTCGACATCTTCCTACTTTTAGAGAGATCTACCGCATATTCAATATTCTCAATGGCTGTTAGAACAGGTATCAGGTTAAAGAACTGAAAGATAAACCCACACTTCTCCCGTCGATATTTTGTCAGTTTTCCTTTGCTTAGTTTTGTGACTTCAATATCACCTACTCTAATTGTCCCCTCACATTTGTCAATCCCTCCTATGACATTTAAAAGGGTGGTTTTACCTGATCCCGATGGACCTAGGACCACTACAAGTTGGCCACCCGATAAATCCAAAGATAAATTCTTTAAGGCAAATATCTGTTGATTTCCGATTTTATAGACCCTGTTGACATTTTTTAGCTCAACAAATCCGTCAACCTGATCTAAATCTCGATATTGAGTTGTAATTTGGGGGTGGGTAACTTCTTTCTGTTCTGCTATTTGCATCATCTTCTTTAAAAGAGGGGAAGATAATGTCGTTACGATATCCCGACCTGGATTCAATACTGTGGCTTGGAGAATCTCATTCCGTACATAAACATCATATACTTTATTTAAAGAAGCGATTGATTGCATAATTTCTAATGCTTCGTCATTTTCAATGAAGGTTTTCATTTTAAACGCATTCGAATTTGACCCAGCGAGTCTAGCAAATGTTTGGAATGGTTTTTCGTCAGGAAAAGCTGAAAAAAACTGACGCGTGGGTGTTTTGTGACCAATTTCACAGAATTTATTCAAGGGTTTCTTTAAATGGCTTGGAAGAGGAAAAAAAGACAAGACTCCAAGATTGTCAACTTTCTCAATAATATTTTCAAGAGATAAATAATCATCGTCTCGAACCAAGAACATCCTGGATGTTATTTTCTCAAGACCAAGCTGAAAATCGTGGGCAAAACAAGCTAAAAGCACAAGAGCTGAGCGAACTCCTTCAGCAGTTTTTGGTAAAAGGAAAATCGCCTGAGAAGGAAAGTTAATGACTCTATTGAAGCAATCTAACTGGGGAAGCTTAGCATCGTAAATTTTACCTAGCAAATATTCTTCCATTAAATTAAGGATGATTCTCATACCAGGAAGAACATGTTTTGCACTTACTTCGATTGGAACTAGTACTACTGCAGCAAGTTCTGGAAAATTAGGATTTTGAGAAGGTAAAAATACCATCAGGTGGTTATCAAAACGAATTGAATCGATATGTTCTCCTTTTAGAATTCTTTGAGAGAAGAGAGTTAGTACATTAGCAAGAGTGGCTGAAATCTCTGGATGTCTTGTCAACTTTCCCATCCCAGAACTGAAGATAACTTTGTCCTGATTCACAATTAGGAGGTCCGAAGGCGGATCTTTGTAGCTCATTTCAATTCAGTCCGAGACGTTTTGAGTTCTTCTTCATTCTCCTTTTATTGAAAACAAAGGTTGAAACCATGATTAATGACATAATAGCTGGAATAATTTCAAACGAAGGAATCTGACCTCCTCCAGGAGTTACTGAGGTAAGGGTTGTTTTAATTCCTTGATTTATTAAAGCAAAATAGAGAACAAACCCATTATATGTTGCTTCCCAACTATTCGATACCTCATTATATGAGGTTGTGATATTTACCCATCCTTCTGATTCAACATCCCAATGTACCCATTGATACACAGGGACCACTCTATTATTAGAACTCAATTGGAGGGTCAAACTAATAAAAATTATATCATCTGGTTTCTCACAATTGAATTCTATCACGTATTCTATCATATCATTTTTTACAGGATACAAATCCTTTGATAAGACCGTAAGGTTGAAGGATTGATCAATTGCTGAAGTTAAGGTAAGAATGAACCAAAGGTCACTTGAGGCGTCAATAATTCTGATTGTTCGTGGTATTTTCGCTTCTAATCCCCAATTCCAATTAAATGCACTTGTATAAACTGAAAATATTAGAGTAATGGAAGCAATGTTGTGAGCTTCATCTGAACCAATAATAAATAGCTGATAACTACCATTAATTAGATTTGAATAAGAAATCGTATGGTTTTGACCAGTATTTATTAAAACACTTCGATTTTCAGTGTTTATTAATCTATATGTTAAGTTAATATCTTCTGAAGAAAAAACAATAATCTTGATATTTCCCTTAATAATCGAGTTATTTTCAAAATTACAGGAAATTAAGGGAGGACTATTATCCACAATCCAAGAAAAACTAGAATGAGCCCATAATCCAGTAGAACCTCTCACATAGACATCTAGAGAATGAGAAATTTCCAAATCGGGATTTGGAACTAATATATAAGTGCCCTCATCAATTGTTCCATTATTTCCTCCATCCCATCGATAGAATATAGTTCCATTACCAGAAGAGATTTGTAACTGAATATGAGTTGAACCTCTGATTTTCGAATTGTTTCGCTGGTTAATTAACGAGATACCTGGTAATGTATTATCTGTTGTATAAATTAAATGATAAAAACTCTGGTAACCGACATTATCAAATGCTATAATAATTAAATCATGAGACTTATTTTCTTCAGGTAAATTTACAATGATAAAAGCTGAAAGGGTTGTCGAATTGGAATTGTCATCCCAGTGATAATAGATTACATCAATACCATAAGGAGAGGTTAATTCAATAGAGATCAATGTATTTGAAGCCAATCTTGAATTATTACTATGAGATATTTGAAACAGAAATGGACCAACATAATCGTGAGGTGTCTGAGCGATTTCTGCTCTTGTTAAATTGTACCACCAAATGTTTGCCACATAGTCTTCCTTCATACAAAGGAATAAACCATTATCAGCAGCATACCATATAGTAACTATTATTCCTACATTAATTGTAATTTTCCAAGCACTAAATTCCTGATCAATGTTGGCCATATATATTACGTCAGAAGAAACAGTTGCAATATATTCACCCACAACAAATTGGTAATCATCATCAAAACCAGTTGTATCTATCCAGAAATCGAATGATGGACTTGGTTGACCGTGCCACTCCCAGTAATTGCTTGCGTTATACCCATGATTAAAACTCACTCGATCCACAACTGAATCGCACGATATGTCATCTAAAAGAAGGAATGTATAATCGCAATGAATAAACCAATGAGTTCTATTTAACGATAAAACTGTAGCATTAAAAGTATTCTGAGGATTCGTATCGCGATAACTATTTACCGTTAGGTTAGTTTTAGGTAAGATAGTTTCCTCTGGATTAGATGCTTGTTGAAGTTCTAGAGAAGGTTTATACAAAGAAGAATCATTATTGTCAGTTATTTTGGAATTTTGAAGATTAGATTCAGTTAGAATATCCCTGCTTGGAAAAATTAACATGAGGAGTATTAATATTAGAGTGAGATGAGTTATGCAATACTTTCTCATAATTACTGAATCACCAAGATGTAAATATTGAGGTTGAGCTCCAATTCAAGAGAGAATTCTAGTAAATTAAAAAGTTAGTATACACCGTGCACACAGGTTGATGTAATTCCTTCAACAAACAGAAAAACCTGTTCAAAATAAAAAAGATTGGCTTTTACTGATTCTGGATTTCGAATCGTGAAGAATATTAATTATTTTGTGAAAGGTATCATAGAATGCAATGAAGGCTGAATAATGGCAAGACGTACTATAAAAATTCCCCAAAAGCAGTCTAAAGAGCTCGAGATGTCTGAGAGTAAAAAAGTATCGGACATCATCTCCTCCATCGATTCAATCCAAGGTAAACAACAGAAAATGTCTTCTACCTCCTCGTCAATTCCAATTACAAAAATTATTCTGGCTTTTGCATTTTTATCAATAATTTCTCTAGGTGTCTTTTCTTTAGGGAATTATCAGCTGGCACAATCGAATCCTACAGAAGGCAATATCTCTGACAAGTTAAATTTCTCTTTTGAATTATTAAATGGAGAAATGGTTATGTTGTCTGATTATGCAGGTAAACCAATCATCCTTGATCTTATGGCAACATGGTGCGTGCCTTGTAAAACTCAGATAGGTGAGCTAAAAACATTGCGTATGAATTACCCCAGTGTTGAAATTGTTTCTGTTTCTATTGATCCATCATATGATTCTATAAGCAAATTAACAGAGTATAAAAACGACAATGGAATTACATGGACTGTAGGTCGTGATACAACCCAAGCTGGAAAAGAAAAATTCTCTGCCACTTCAATACCAACCGTAGCATTTATTAATTCCGCTGGGAAACTGAAACAAATTAACCAGGGCGTTGTCTTCTACGACACTTTGGTAGATTGGATAACCTCAGGCTAAAGAGTGACCTCGTATATGGAAATTTTCGGGATTCCTTTTGATGAATCGATTGGTCTTCCTCTGTTCTTCTTAGTGGGCTTGTACGTAGCGTTATCCCCATGTCTTTTTCCTATTATGCCACTAACAGTTTTTCGTATAATGAATAAGCCAACTACTGATGATTCGGGACAGGAACAATACCCTAATCGAAGAATGGCTTTTCAATGGGTCATTTTGTTAACCAGTGGTATTCTAATAACGTTCTTTCTGGCTATCCTGATTTCAGCTTATATCTGGACTAACTTAGGATCATTCCTTAGTGAGATATTCATCGAACTCACTTTTATTTTAGGTTTGATATTAATTGTAATGGGGATGTTCCTTATATTTCCAATTTTAGCTGAATTAACTTTTGCACGTATTCCTATCCCCCAAAGAGTGACTAATTCTTTCCAACGGGAGGAATATCGCCATTTAGACCTATTCCTGATTGGTTTTGGGTATACTTTTATTGCGTTACCTTGTGCGTTCCCGGTGTTTCTTATATTATTGTCAATTATTCCTCTTATTGGAAATCCCCTTTATCTATTCATAGGAATGGGCCTTTTTGCTCTTGGATTACTCGTTCCCTACTTTATTTTAGTTTTGGTTACAGCTGAGGCAAGAATTCGGGCTGCTACATTACTTGCAGAGAGATTTCGGATTGTTGAGATTATGACAGGAATTTTTGTTATTATCTTTGGTCTATTATTCATCTGGCCAAGTTTTGGGGGGCCTTACGTCTTTTCTTTAGTTTAATTCTTGTCTGATGAATCGTATTTGAACTCAAAAGGGAAATCCATTTTCATAAGTAGACAATAGTTTGTAGGAATTTGATCATTTTCCACAAATTCATCAAAGCTACAGATAGTTATTTCCCCTTTAAAATGACTTACTAGGTCTAAAAACTTTTCGATCCCTTTTAATTCTGTTCCTGCCAAACCAATCTCATTAATTACTATTTCATTCGTTAAGACAAGAAATAAAGTCTCAAACCGAGGATTCAATTTTAGTTTCCTACCTAAAGCGACATACGTACTTCGAATTTCATTCCATCCTGATATACGATCCTGTAATTCATCTTGTTTTTGAAGGGCCCATTCTTGTAATGTCTTTGTTGTCCATATCTTCTGATCAAGTAGTTGAGTGAAGCTAGGAAGTGGAGAAGTAGAAATTAGTAAGACAAAGGGATTTTGATAGAGATAACGAAAAACTTGAAATACTACTTTGAAGTTAAATTTCAGCTCGTGATACTCTTTGAGCTCAATCCAACACTCTCTTCCTTTCCACTGGCTTATCATGTCGGGTGCTAAGATAATTCCATCAAGATCTTGAAGATGTTCTTCTGATACATCAGTAGCCTCTTTTAAATCCTCGAATCCATGTTTCTCCAAAAATCTGCGTAAATTGGAAATACTCTTTTCAGAATGGTCACTCTCAGGAATCTCAAGAATATCATCAACATACCTCCGATTGATGGCTCGCTTAATATAACGATTTAAGATTTCGATTTCATTTGAGAATTGGCCGTCACGTTTTTGATTTACTTGGCTCTGTAAGTTTTCTATATCTTCAATCCGTGGACGTAATTGCCTTTCGACAGCCTCATTCCGATAGAAGATGGATGAAAATCGTCCTTTTTTTCGATCTGTCCTAGTTGGCATTCCAAAACAGGCCCTTAATGAATTGGGAGTATGATACAACATGGGGTATTCCCGGACGAATTGAATCCCCGCAGCCAATGCGATGTCTCGAAAAAGTTTTCTGTCTGGAACATTCCAGCGTAATGTTTCAATCGGTGAAAACTCATCTAGCCGTTTTATTAATCCATCTAAGCGATTTTTCTGAATGTTTCGTACTCCCTTTAATTCCTCAGGATGTTTTCGTAGATAAGATCTTATTCTCCGTAATACTGTTTTCCGAGTTTGTTGTTTATTCATTTTACTCCCCTTTTTTTTCTAATGCCTCAGTAAATTCCGTAGCTAATATATCCATCAGAACTATGTCGTGAAATTTACCCTTTAAAAAATGAGCTTGTCGTTTTCTTCCAATTTCGGTAAAACCCACCTTTCTGTAACATGCTTGTGCTCTCTCATTAAAAGCAAACACTTCTAATTCAATACTACGTAAGTTTAGCGAAGAGAATGAAAAATTGAGGAGTAATTTAACTGCTTCTGTGCCATATCCCTTATTCCAATAGTTGGGATTGAATATTGATATACCTAATCCTCCTCTTTGGGCAATCTTGTTATCTATTCGTAGTTCAACGTTTCCTATGTATTGATCTTTCTCGTGGAGGAAAATCCCAAAAATAAATGCTTCCCCTTTTCGACGTCTCTCCCAGGTATTTTTAATCCATTCTACTTCTTCATCCCGTGAAGCGATACGTGGTCTGGAAAGAAATTGTTGTAGTTCGGGATTATTCCAGAATTTCATCAGCTCGTCAACATCAGAGAGTTCTAATCCTCTTAATGAAATATTTTCTCCTTGTATAATGTCTTTCGACTCTCCTATTTAGAATAACACCGATCTGCGGCCGAGTATCGGAAAAATACCCCCAATTTGTCCTCTTTATTTTCCTAATTTTCAAGTAAGACATATTTTATTATACTCCCAAAAAGGTTTTGAATTCTTTTAGAAATGAAACTACAACATTAGAACAAGTTTCTTTCTATTAAACTTGAGTGGTGTTCTTTTTAATGTCACAACCTTTATTGTTTGAGGAATTCTCGGACTTAGATGGAGTTATTCCATGGATATCATTGGTAAATACTCCAACTCCTGTTAAAAATCTTGAGAAATTGGAAAATCATCTGAAAACAGGTACCTCGATTTGGATAAAGCAGGATAACCTTACTTCAGCAACATATGGAGGTAATAAGGTACGAAAACTCGAATTTCTCATCGCTGATGCATTAGAGAAGGAAAAGGAAACGATTGCGACTCTTGGAGGTATTGGTACAAACCACGGATTAGCAACCGCAATTTTTGCTAAAGAAAAAGGTTTGAATGTCGTTCTATATCTGATTAATCAACCTCTGTCGAAACATGTACTTGACAATCTCAAATTAGACTTCTACTATGGAGCCGAATTGAAGTATGTGAAAAACTATTTGGGAGTAGGATTAAACTTCTATTTCCTTGATCGTCTGAAACGAAAACGAGTATATTGGTTACCTGCAGGAGGAAGTACACCTATTGGAATATTGGGTTATGTGAATGCTGTACTGGAGTTAAAACAACAGATCGAAGAGGGGAAGCTTCCTGAACCAGAACAGATCTATGTAGCTGCAGGAACAACAGGGACAATGGCGGGGATTGAATTAGGAGTTCAGTTAACAAATTTACAAACGCAAGTAATAGGGATTCGTGTGACTGATAAAATGGCGGCAACAGGTAGGAAAGTAAAGAGTCTTATTAAAGGTGCTCTTAAAATTTTACAAAAAGATTCTAAACTTAGAAAGTTTCAATATAAACCGAAATTTAAACTTATTGACCATTTTTTTGGTGGAAAATATGGGAGAGTGACGCCAGAGGGATTAGAGGCTGTTGAAATAGTGAAGAAAACAGAAGGTGTGATGTTGGAGACTACCTATACCGGAAAAACACTGGCAGCCCTCCTAGCCTATGTGGAAGAAGCTAAGACAAATGCACCCATTTTGTTCTGGAATACCTATAATTCTGTAGATTTATCCTCAGTGGCTGATCAAGTGAATTATCAACAGCTTCCTTCAGAATTCTATCATTTATTTGAAGATAAGGTGGAATAATTATCCGAGTCAAAAAAGAATGAAGAAGTATTGTTATCTATGAGAGGAATAGGGATTATTTGATTTTTGCTGGTATCACAAATTTTTTAATGATCTTCAAAATTAATGATTTGAGGTCATGATATTATGACTAAGAAATCGTTCCTATTCATCCTTCTTTTCCTTTTAGCGTCTACTATCAGCGTTACTCAAGTTGAATCGGTCAAAGAAACGCCCATTTATGAAGTAAATGAGATTAAGGTTGCTAGAAAAGTGAGAAACTGGACTAGCCTCTCATTGTTATATCCTGATCAATACCATACTCCTGAAGAATTATTTGAAGAATTACAACAAATGAATGATACTGCTTCAGAAATAGTCGATCTTTACTCAATAGGAAGAAGCATTGAGGGTAGAGATATATTTTGTCTTAGAATTACGAATGAACAGAATCCTCTTCCTAAAGCCGGTGTGTTGTTTGTAGGCCAGCATCATGCTCGTGAACAGATAACTGTCGAAATTAGTCTGCGATTCATGCTTGTATTGGTGAATAGTTATGGTTACAACATAGATATTACCAATAAAGTAAATGATCAGGAGATATTTTTCATTCCTTCACTGAACCCAGATGGGCTTCATTATGTTGTAGGAAACGAGACAATGCAGGGAAATCCATGGTTCCGGAAAAATTTCCGATCTATTGATGATGATAATGACGGTGTATTTAATGAGGATCCCCCAGAAGACACTAACAACGATGGAGTTATTTCCGAATTTATTGTTTATACCCAGAATAAAGATAACGAGTGGGTCGAAACTGAATATTATTATGAGGGAATAGATAACGATGAGGATGGGTTGATCAATGAAGATCCACTTAGTGGAGTCGATCTTAATAGAAATTATGATTATCGATGGCGTGATTCTACTTGTGATAGCGGAAAGTCAATGAATACTTTACGTGAAGATTACCAAGGTACTGCTCCCTTTTCGGAGCCTGAAACACAAACATTTCGGGATTTCATGGAAACTAGAACATTTGCCACCGCAATTTCACTTCATTCAGGAATTAACGGAACATACTTTCCGTGGGCATCAGAAACTTATTGGGCTGAAGAGGAGCTGTATAATCAGATTTATACTGATTTGAAAACTTTTTTGCCATCAAACTATCTCTCTGAATCAGATGATCCTCAATCTATTGGCTATACTTGTGCAGGTGAGTGGGGTGATTGGATGTATGCGGTTAAAAACTGTCTAGTTCCACTTACCTTTGAAGTATATCATAACACTTCCTCTCAAGATCTTGTAACGCTTGTATCTGATGGCAGATCAAGGAAGATATGGCGATGGGATGGGATTTATGAGAAATTTGCTCCTGAAGAATCCGCAATCGAAGATCTCTGGTCTGATATACAATCTGTATTTAGTTACTGGTTGCTAATTACTCCTCGATTGGAAGTATCAGTTAAATCTGTTGTGGGAGACAAAAATACGAGTGATATCTTAGAAGTCACACTAAATATGAAGAGTCAAAGCCCTATTATTGGTTCCATTAGTAAATTAAATGTTATGAAGGAAATCTCTGTACCAGTCTTACGAAAAGGATCACCCGTGACTATTTCAGAAATATCTGCGGGGGAAGCTGTAGAAAAGGCTTTCAAATTTGAGCTAGAGCAAGATTTCACACGAGGATCAAATCTTACTTTCTTGATAGGAAATGAGTATATGGGGTACAGACCTATAACCATTCAAGAAGATCAGGTAGTAGAGGCTCAAGTATCAATTGAAATTTTCATTCCATTTTTTTCTATAGTCACACTTGTCTTAATAAAATCAAGAAAAAAAATCAAAAGGAACTAATACAACAAGAGATCCTTATTCCAGTTCTAATGCTCCCTTGGCTATATCTTCTTCGTACCATTCAATCTCTATTTCTAAAGATTGTTTCTTTTTGGCTCCTTCACCCTCTTCTTCGACTTCAACTTCTAAGACAAGATTCTCAGGTAGGGTGAGTGTGAGTAGATTTCCTCCCTGTTTCATGGTAATCGAACGTTTTTCTACCTGGTCACTTAATCCTCTTAAGAATGATGCGATTTCGTCTGGAGTTTTCTTGGATTCGCTCTCCAATAATACTTTTTCGTTATCTTCCTCCTCCAATTCTTCTTCCTTCTCTTCCTCTTCTTGTTCAGATTCCTCAATTTCTTCAAACATTTATGATTCACCCTTTTTTACTTATTAGGCAATTTATATATTTATACTTTATTCTGATGGAACGTTTTATTTTCTTCAAGATAATTTCTTTTTTACTAATCCTACTTTTTTCGTCTGTTAACAAGTATTAATGCTACTAATAACCCAAGGATAAATAAGAATAATCCAATTCTATATAAAAATGAATTAGAGCTACTTGTCTCGGTTCCACTGGTTGTAGGTTCTGAAGTAGCAATAGTAGTAGTATCAGGATCCCAAAAAGTGATGCCATCTTCACCATTATCGTTGCAGGTGTTGTTGACTACAATCGAAGAACCAGAATGATATAGGAAAATACCATACTCAACATTGTTGTTGCAGGTGTTGTTGGCTGCAGTCGAATAATCAGAACGAAATAGATAGATACCAGTCCCATCATTGCTGTAACAGGTGTTGTTGGTAATAGTCGAAAAACCAGAACGATATAGGTAGATGCCATACTCATAATTGCTGTTACAGGTGTTGTTGGTCACAATTAAAGAACTAGAAGAATAAAAGTAGATACCATACTCAATATTGCTGTTACAGGTGTTATTGGTCACAATTAAAGAACTAGAAGAGTAAAAATAGATACCATACTCAATATTGTTGTTGCAGGTGTTTTTAGCTACAGTCGAAGAAGAAGAATCCTCAAGGTAGATGCCAGTTCCACTATTGTTGTTGCAGGTGTTATTTGTAATAGTTGAAGAACCAGGAGAGTCAATATAGATGCCATAATAGTCATTGCTGTTACAGGTATTGTTGGTAATAGTCGAAGAACCAGAAGAGGAGAGGAAGATGATATAAAGGTAGATACCAGTCCCATCATTACTGCTGCAAATGTTATTATCTATAGTTGAAAAATTACATTCGTAAATGAAGATGCCATCATTACTATTGTTGTTACAGGTGTTGTTGGTTATAACCAAAGAAAGAGAATCCCAAGTGTAGATTCCAGTCCTGCTATTGTTGTTACAGGTGTTGCTAGCTATAGTTGAATAACTATTTTCGTAAATGAAGATGCCATGCTCATTATTGTTATTGCAGACGTTGTCAACTATAGTCGAAGAATATGAATACTCAAGGTAGATACCAGTCCTATCATTGCTGTTGCAGGTGTTGTTAGTAATAGTCGAAGAACCAGAAGAGTAAAGGTAGGTACCAGTCCTATCATTGCTGTTACAGGTGTTGTTGGTTATATTTGAAGAACCAGAATCCTCAAGATAGATACCATAACGATTACTGTTACAGGTGTTGTTAGCTATAATCGTATTAGTAGAATAACGGAGGTAGATGCCATTATAACGGTTGCTGTTACAGGTGTTGTTGGTTATATTTGAAGAACCAGAATCCTCAAGATAGATACCATAACGATTACTGTTACAGGTGTTGTTGGTAATTATCGCCGTTCCTATGGTTATATTATCCACATTTATTCCATAATTAGTAGAATTAACAATCCAGCAATTATTTATTCTGATATACTTCGTTGTTCCTGTGATAAAAATACCATCAGTTGAAGAACCAGTAATATTCCAGTTTGCAATGATATAGGGGTCGTTAGCAGTTCCTGTGCCACTACTCGCTACAGCAGCCAATTCATCATCGTTTGTAACATTGATGGGATCACATATCGTATAAATCTGCGAAATTAATCTGGTTGCAGAGACCAGCGAGTTTGATAAGTTAATTTGGACGATAGAAAAGGAAATACTCGGATGAAACAATAAAACAACAAATAAAATAATGATTTTTAGAGGTCTATTTCTTCTCCCACACATGTTTCCTCAATCAGTAGTTACTTTTCTTCCCAATACAGAGAGATATTAAAAAGAAATAGTTTTACCTTTAAAAAACCTTTCTTAAGAGAGGCAATTTTATTTATTGGAGTCTTCTTCTCCGTAGAGTATCAAACTATTAATCTCATTAACTCCTTAATTTTTTCTTTCTTCTTCAAAGTTAAGAAGTCTTCTTACGCTCAATCTCAGCCTCAACAGCTTTTAAAGTCTCTTGAATCAGAAGAATACTTTCTTCAAGCTGTTTTTTTTCGATCTTAAGATCCCTTAAACTAGCACTTGCCAATATTTCAGAAATTTCTTCATCACTAAGGTCTAGCTTAGATTTTATCATCTGTAGATGGGATTGTGGAGGTGGGATATGGCGAGGATGGATCCTAAAAGCTTTAGCAAAATCTTTACGTGCTTGTTCTAATTTTTGTGCTACTTCTAGTCCATAATCCGTTAATCGATACTTCTTAGTGAATCGTTTTCCCTCTTTATTATTTCCTTCTGCAATTTCTTCGATTATTCTTTCTTTTTCGAATTGATTGAGTATTGGATAGATAGAAGCTGTTGTAGGCTCCCATTTTTCCTCTGTAATTTCTTTAATTGCCTTTGCAATGTGGTATCCATGTATTTTTTTTCTAAAGAGGTTTTCACCTGTTTGTGTGATGTTTTTGTCCTCTCTTTCGTGACGAAGAAGATGTAGAATGAAAAAACGCAAACTGCCACGATGAAATCCTTGGATCCACTTTTCTACAAGTTTATCTGTCGAATCCAAACTGATTAAACCTCTTTTCTATCTAACAGTGAATAAAAAAACCTAGATTTCGCTACACAGTTCGTACATAATATATCTAGGAAACCTATATATAGTTTTTCTAGCTATTGGGTATATAGAAAAATAATCCATTATCACTGGAAGAAAAGTTATGCAAGTACCCCAGACAGTTTCAACCGATGTACAACGGAGAAAATTCACTCCGTTACCGACCAAAAAGTATCGTTCTGCTACACATTGGTATTTAAGTTTTTTCTGGCGAAGTCCAGGTCTTGTTTTGTTGAGCTTAGGAATGTCTTTAATAAGTGCCTTCTTGATATTATTTCCCAGTATTCTTCTTGGGCAAGCGTTCAGTATTCTTCAATCAGATGGTTTTTCTCAAGCTTTCCTCTTTGCATGTTTAGGAATAATCATTTCTGCCCTTCTAAGTTTTGTAATCACCTTTGTTACAAACTATTCATGGACTGTAGCCGCATTTAGATATGAAAGAGATACTCGACAAGAGTTTTTCGACATTGTACAGGAACACTCCATGACATTTCATGATGAGATTGACAGTAGTAGCCTGTTATCCATGGCTATGAATGAAATCTCTCAAATGCGGATGGGAGTCAACCCAAGTATGCGAATGCTATCTGGTTCCTTACTAAGTATGATATTTATTACAATTGTATTTCTAGCGTTCGATCCTGCTTATTTCCTAATTGCTTTACTGGGATTTCCACTCTACATTCTCTTAGTTGTCCGATATGCATCAGTAATTGGGCCAATTCGTGAAGAGCTTGCCTCTCGCTTAGCTGTTGTAACACGTGATTCTCAAGAAATTTTTAGAGGAATCGAAGTTGTTCGAAGTTTTAATCAAGAGGATCAGGAGAACAAACGTTTTGCTTCTGGTAGTACTAGCTACGCAGATATAGTAACAAAAGAAGGACGCCTTTCTGCATTCTTTTGGCCTGCATTAGTTTTGATTGCTTTAACGGCCATTATATTCGGTTTAGGTCTAATCAACTTAGCAGAAAATCCTAGTACCATTGATACTTTCACTTCCTCCGTTTCTATGCTATTATCACTCCAATTCATTAATTTCATGCTTCCAATGGCAATTCTCAATATTAGAGCTGGGAAAACCAATGCGGATCGTATTTGGCTGAAGATGACATGGAAGGATCCTGTACCTGATACAGCTCAAGAAGGAGTAGTTCCTGATTGGGGTGGTGACATTGTGTTCGATGATGTAAGTTTTAACTATGGAAATTCAACAAAATCAGCGTTAAAGAACATAAATCTTACTATTTCTTCTGGTTCCAGAGTAGCTATAATTGGGGGCCCAGGATCTGGGAAATCAACCTTCCTCAAGTTGTTACTTCGCTTATATGATCCAACGGAAGGAGAAATCAAAATTAATGGTACTCCTTTAACTGAAATCCCTGCTGGTGAAATTCGTCAAGGAGTCACGATGGTTGAGCAGGAAGTGTTTCTCTTTTCTGCGTCTGTAAGAGAAAATATCGCATTTGCTGATCCAAATGCTTCAGATGAAGAAATTGCTTCCGCAGCGAAGAACGCTCAAGCATTAACATTTATTGAAAAACTTCCCCAAGGGTTTGAAACTAGGATTGGAGAACGTGGATCAAAGCTTTCTGGAGGTCAAAGACAGCGTATTGCGATTGCTCGAGCTATTTTAGCAGATCCCAAGGTCTTGTTACTTGACGATTCCGTATCTGCCATTGATTCCAAGACTGAGCTTCTTCTTCGTCGGGCTCTTGATAAGTTGATGGAGGATCGTACATCTATCGTTGTAACACAACGATTAAGGACTCTTATTGAATCGGATTTCGTTGTTTTATTTGATAAAGGAGAAATTTGTGCTTATGGGCCACATGATAAAATGCTAGAGTCGTGCCCTCAATATCAAACGATATTTGAAGCACTTCCTGAAGTTGTAGGAGGTCCCTCCTAATGGCTCATCGTCGAGGTCGTGGACCCCATGGGTTCTTTGCAGATACTAAATATAAGAAAGTTCGATCCACTAAACAACTACTTAAAATGCTTTGGGGATACCTCACTCCTTTTAAAGGGCTTCTTCTTTTTTCAGCGTTTTTAATACTTACTTACGCTATTGGATCGATTATTTCCCCACTAATAATAAGCGAAGGTTTAGATGCAGCTGTTGCGACACTTCATCCAGACATTAATTTCCTTGGATTCCTATTTATTGTCTTTTTGATTCTTTCATTAGCAATTTGGATTATTAATGCTGTTAACACGTATATACTTGCCCGATTAAAAGCCAAGATGCTCCATGATGTCCGAATTGACGTCTTTGATCGATTGGTATATGCTGACATGTCATTTCACAAACAAGAACAAAGTGGAAATGTAACCAGTAGGGTCACGAGTGACACGGATGAATTGGCTGCTGGAATAACTGTTGTTACTAATGCGAGCTCCCAGCTCCTCTTGACTTTTGGAACCTTTTTTATTCTTTTAGCTACCAGCTGGATAATAACTGGAATTGCATTGCTCGCTATACCAGTGGCAGCGATTTTAGCTGGAATACTTGGTACACTTGGAAGAAAAATCATGTATCGTGTCCGAAAATCGTATGGAGAAGTATCAGGCCAAATGGCGGAAAGTCTTGCTGGAGTTTCAATTGCTAAATCATTTAATCGCGAGGAATGGTCCTCTTCTGTTCTTTATGAACTTAATCAGCGGACTTACCAATATTTCAAGCAATTAGGTGCCATCTTTAATTTTATGTTCCCTGCTGTATCGATGGTCAGTACTATTCTTGTTGCCTTGACATTGATCGTTGGTGGATGGTTACCAGAGTCCGCGATTACTATCGGGTCAATCTATCTTGGTACAATTCTTGTCCAACGCTTTTTAAGCCCCATACTTCACTTAGCGATGTATTACCCCCAACTACAGTCTTCATTAGCAGCGATGGATAGGGTAGCAGATGTCCTAGAGCAAAAACCACAAGTTACAAATTCATTGAGTGCAAGTCCCCTCACATTACAGGACACAAGTGTTACTTTAGATAATGTCTCCTATGAATATGTGAAGGGAACTCCTGTACTTGAAGCTGTCACTTTCAAAGTTAAAGAAGGAGAAAAAATTGCAATTGTTGGCCATACAGGTGCTGGAAAGACCACACTGGCTGCACTTCTTACACGATTTTATGATCCAACCGAAGGCCGGATTTTAATAGGAAATCAAGATTTACGAGAGATAAAGCTGGAAAGTTTACATACATCTATTGGATTAATTACCCAAGAACCGTATCTTTTTGCAGATACAGTTCTAGAGAATATTCGTTATGGGAATCCAGAGGTGAGTGATCGCGAGCTCTATGAACTGTGCAAACTCATAGGAGCTGATGATTTTATCGAAGCATTACCGAATGGTTATCAAACAATGCTGCAGGAAAGTGGTAAGGGTTTGAGTTCAGGACAAAGACAGATGATTACGATTGCTCGGACAATGCTCGCAGATCCAAAGATTCTTGTACTTGATGAAGCCACGTCACGACTTGATGCCTATTCTGAGAGCTTAGTCCAGCAAGCACAAAAAGCTTTATTTAAAAGTAGGACAACTTTTGTCATCGCTCACCGATTAACAACTATTCGAGATGTAGATCGTTTAGCAGTCTTTGAGAAGGGAAAATTGGTTGAACTTGGTACTCATGAGGAACTTCTTGCCCAAAATGGAGTATATGCTGAGCTATATCATACTTATTACGCACATCAAGGAGTAGAAGAGTTAGCTGAAGTTTATAAGGCTCCTATACGGGAACCAACTTCTATGTCCACCGTCATGTATGCAGGTATGGGGAAGATGATGCAGGGGCATGATATGAGTCCTGATCATGTACAAGCCATGATGAAAGAAGGAGGAGTTAACCCTGAACAGATACGGGCTATGATGAAGGAACGGGGAATAGATCCTGAAGAAATGCACGCCATGATGAGAAAAGAAGGATTTGATCCTAAAAAAATGCGTGAACGGATGAAGGAAAAAGGAGTTGACTAATCTCTATACTTCATTTTTCTTCTACGTATATAAGAGGGTGTAAAAATACCTTTTTTCTTTTTTAAGTTAGTAGATTGTTTGTCTTTAATTAGCTCATTTCAAAGAAAGATTTAACATTTTTCTTTTTTCATTATATTAAAAGAACGGAAACGATATCTATGGCCAACAACGATTCCACTATTACTCATCTTCACCTTGAAGAGAAATTGTGGAGTTCTGCGGAAAAATTACGAAGTAACCTTGATGCCTCAGAGTATCGTACTGTAGTTTTAGGTCTGATCTTCTTAAAATACATTTCTGATCTTAGTGCTGATAGGCAAAATTACCAAAGAATCCTAACAATCCCACCACTAGCTCGTTGGGAATATCTAAAAGAAAACACCAATAATTCAGATATTGGAAGAATTATTGATAAAGCAATGGAATTAATTGAACTTGATAATACTACATTGAAAGGAGTTTTGCCTAAGAATTATTCACTTATGGGTATAGATAGACAACGCTTAGGTGAACTCATAGTTCTGATTGATACGATCGAATTGGAAACAGAGGAAAACAAAAACAAAGACATTCTTGGTCGTATCTTCGAATATTTTTTAGGCCAATTCGCAAAAGCGGAAGGAAAAAAAGGTGGTCAGTTCTATACTCCACCTAGTGTTGTGAAACTCTTAATAGAGATGATAAAACCACGTAAAGGGAATGTATACGACCCATGTTGTGGATCTGGGGGTATGTTTATTTTGAGCGATGAATTTGTTCGCTATTCTGGAGGGAAAGCTAATGATATCTCAATATTCGGTCAGGAATCTAATCGCACTACCTGGAGTCTTTGTAAGATGAATCTTGCGATTCGTGGAATAGATGGTGACATTAGATGGGGAGACAGTTTTACGAATGATTTACATACGGGTCTTAAAGCCGACTTTATCTTGGCAAATCCGCCATTCAATGTTAGAGATTGGAAAGGGAATCTCTTACGTCAGGATGTACGATGGGAATATGGGATTCCTCCAGTCAGAAATGCAAACTATGCATGGATACAACATTTCATTCATCATTTATCCCCTTCTGGAATTGCTGGTTTTATTCTTACAAATGGATCGTTAAGTTCAACGATGTCTAATGAGGGAAATATTCGAAAGAATATTGTAGAAACTGATCTGGTTGACTGTATAGTGACTTTACCAGACAAACTTTTTTATAATACAAGTATTCCTGCGTGTTTATGGATTATTAATCAAAGAAAGAGTATGAATCGGAGAAAAGAAGTACTATTCATAGATACTCGGGAATTTGGGGAGTTAGTTGATAGAGTCCATAAAAAACTTACTGAAGACGAAATTCAACATATTTCTGGGACATATAATTCTTGGAAAGCTAGTTCAGGTGATTATATAGATGTCCTTGGGTATTGTCGGTCGGTCAAAATTGATCAAATCCGTGAGAATAAATATATCCTTACCCCTGCACGTTATATCGGAGTACCCAAAACTCCAGATGATCCAGATGAACCATTCAATGAAAAAATGAATCACTTAGTGACTGAGCTTGTAGAACAGTTTAAAGAATCAGAGGAATTGGTTGACACAATAAAAGAAAATCTTGGTGACCTAGGGTTTGATCTCTGAACCTACAACTCAATTCAAAGAAACTGAAGTAGGTACTATCCCTGTTGACTGGAAAATTAAAAGAATCAACCAAGTAGCTAAGATTAATGAATTACATATTGATAAAACTTTCATTCATAAAGAAATAGACTATATCGATATTTCCTCTGTTAAAGAGGGGAGAATCGTTGAAGTCAAAAGGATTTCTACTTCTCAGGCCCCGAGTAGAGCAAAGAGAGTTGTTAGAAATAATGATATTTTAATTTCTACGGTTAGGCCTAATTTGAAACATTACACTTTCATATCGGACAGTTCAGAACAACTAATCGCTTCTACAGGTTTCGTAGTGATTTCTGCTAAGAACATTGATCCTAGATTCTTGTACTACTATTTGACCAATAAATACTACACAGATTTTTTAGCAGCAATAGCAGAGACCCATACATCAGCTTACCCAGCTTTTACACCAGATGTAATTCTAAAGTCATTTATTCCATATCCTCCAATTTCTGAACAAAAAAGAATTGGAAAAGTCCTTTCAATATTAGATGATAAAATTAAACTTAATTTTATGATAAATAAAACTATTAAATCAATAGGTTATACACTATTTAAGCATTGGTTTGAGGAATTTAAATCCCCAGAAGAAAATAACAACCTACGCGAATTTAGTGAGAGGTCGGTAAAATTTTCAAGCAAATTAGGTCATGAAATCCCACAAGGTTGGCGAATTGGCTCCATAGGTGACATTGTTGAAATACAAGCTGGGTATGCATTTAAGAGTAAAGACCTTTTAGAACATGGAACCATCGGTGTAATTAAAATAAAGAATATTTCAGAAAATTTTGTTGATATTAGAGATACTCAGTATGTTTCAAGAGAAATAGTGACAAAGCTTGACAGTAAGTTATCAATTACTTCTGGAGCTATTCTTATAGCATTGACGGGAGCCAATGCAGGAAAAATGGGTATTGTTCCAAAAACTAATAGGAACCTCTGGTTAAATCAACGGGTTGGTATGTTTAAAGAAAGAATAGAAAATGGAATATATTTTATCTTCTTTCTATTGTCTAGTAAGAAGTATCAACGAATTTTAAAGAGAATGGCTAAGGGCACTGCCCAACCCAATATTAGTGGCTCAGATATTGAATCTATAGAAATTCCTCTTCCTCCTGAAGATATTATTAAAAAATTTGGTCTTATCTTTGATCCATTCTTTCAATACATGATCAATAATTTACATGAAAATGAAAAATTATCTGATTTGAGAGATAATCTCCTCCCTAAGCTATTATCAGGAAAAATTCGGGTATGAAAAAGTAGTGAAGTAATTTCGATAACAAGTAATTAAGTTGAAAAGGAATTTGGGAAATTTATGTTTGATTATCAAGTAATTGGTATCTTCTTTGCAATCAATTTAACTATCTATCTAGTTGTTACTCTTCCTTTGGATATAGTAACGTACCTAAGGAATTCTGAAAGTGGAAAAGAACGTTCTCATCAGATTGAAACAAATTTCACAATGATTATAACTTTTTTAACTACAGGGTATTTGTGGGTGTTGTATTTTGTAGTTCCTATAACTGCTCTTTTAAATCGTCAAATATTCCTTTATCAACCTCTATCTCCTTTTGATATCCTAAATACTCTGATCCAATCTTTGGGACTAGTAATAGTTCTATTTGGTACATTTGTTGCATCTTGGGGAAGGATTTCTCGGGGGAAACGAGCTTTCTCATGGGGAGTGCCAAAGAAACTTGAGAAAGAAGGGATGTATAAATATATTAGACATCCTCTCTATGCTTCCTATTGCTATTATTTCTTAGGTTTTGCAATGATTCTTCAAAATGTTCTAATTTTACCTCTCCTTATTGGAATATATGGTTATTATGATCTATCAAAATATGAGGAAGGTATTTTAGTTGACCATTTTGGAGAAGAATATAATGACTATAAAAAAAGAGTGGGACGCTTTTTTCCTCGGTTAAGAAGAGAATAGTTATTAAGTAAAGGCCAAAGGCCAACCATGATACTTTTCAATCGTTTGGTCTATTTTCTCCATTAAATTAATTGTTTCTTGAAGTATCCCAACTATCTTCGAAAATTGTTGAATATCTTTTTTTGATAATATTTTCCCCTTACGAGTTCTTAACCACTTTCGACATACTTTGTACCCTCCTATATAGAAATTATAAACTTCTGGATGTATACCTTCAAAATATTGGTCATCATTGACATATAATTTGTGATCTGTGTCATAACGTAATCTTTTGACTTTCAGTAGACCTTCAGATCCTCTCAATCTGATTCTATGTTCATTTTTTCCCTCTGTTCTCATTAAATGCAAATTGGATAAGTCCCTACCTATTCGTTTCAGTTCGACAAATAAATCTGGTTTCCTTGTGAAGGGAATCCTTGGAAAATCAATTTTCAGAAAATCTTCATATTTTTCTCTATATTGTTTCGAATGGAGTATCGCATAAATGTAATATATAATATCTTCTGCTAACGGTTTATATTTTTCTTCATATTCCTCTTTAATAAATCTTTGGAATTCAGTTGAGAAATTCCCTTCTCTTTCATAACCATTCTTTGTTTCTCTATATAAAAATAGTGGAAAAAGCGGCGCATTATTTCCTGGTCTTGTTGCCATGACACCTAATTCTATTATATCTTTAGTTATCAAAACATCTCTCCAAGAAGCAGGTCTAGAATTCCTTGATACGATTATACCTAAATTCTCCCCTGCAATCATATGTTTCATCACTTTCCCTCTAGGTCTCTCATGAAAACCTCTTGATATTCCTGTGTAAAAAGTATAACGTCTAACAAAAGGCCGATAAAGAATATCAACGATATTCTTTTGAATTCTATTCTTTAATTCTACTTTTGGTATTTTCTGGTTTAATCCACATCTTTCAAGATCAAATTTAGCTTTTTGGTAAGTCCACTGTCGTTTATCACTCCTCAAACTAAATTTCATCCTTACTTCAGCTTCAGGTAATGAAATGATGTCTTCGACGACTTTTTGAACTTTTAAAGGATCGTCTTGAATTGTAAAAGCATCTTGGCCAGTCATTATACCAACAGAAAATTGGGAAAATATATCTGGTATGGACCACCAATATTGATACTCCTTCCATCGTCTAGTGTTTAGTTGATAGAACATATACCAAGGACTATGTGGATTGACTGTTTTCCAATCAATAGTAGAAAAGTCATTAGCTTCTAGAAATCTATACTTAGCTTCTCGTAATCCCCATAAATCAGCTCTAAATATCTCTGTTTGTCCTTTTTTATTTGGATTTTTTATAAAAAACGAGACACATACTCCTTGTTGGATGTCGAAGACATTTTCATCTTTAGATCCATCAGGATTAACCTCTTTCCTTCTCATATTTCCGTGAAGGTCAAGAATGTAAATGTCAGTAAATGTTTTCATCAGTTCTCGTCTCATCCCTCTGAATGTTGGATTATCAAGAAAGCTATGATTTACTACAAATGCCAAGACGCCGTATCCAGTTTTTTCAATTCTCCACTGACCAAATCGAATGAACTTCACATAGTCATCATTAAGCCATTTCGGGTTCTTCTCTCCCAAAAGTTGATCATCAACCTTGAAATAATTGACTTTACGGGTGTTATCCTTATTTTTTCCTCGTAAAAGCTCATCAATCCACATAGACTTGTTGGAGGAATGTCCTGAATACGGAGGATTACCTATTACTACTGATATTGGATTATTCATTTTAATTTTATTAGCGCTTTTATTTTCAATTGATAATAAACCAGTAGCAGGAGAAACTTTTCTTAAAGTGTCATTGATTCTGTTGGGTCCTTCTAGTGTATTGGTTAAATAGACTCCTAATCGTTGATGTTGAAAATTATATCCTTTTTCTTTTAGTTTTAATCCAAGCTTAAGGTTGGCGATAATATAGGGTATCATCAATAATTCGTACCCGAATAATCTTGATAGGAGGGTATTTTCTACATAGGAATTCCATTGCTTGGTAAATTTTCTTCTATCACATTTTTCCTTTTCCTTGTATGTTGTATATATTAGATCAATGATGTGGTTAAGAAACGTACCAGTTCCAGTTGCTGGGTCTAGAATCTGAACTTTTGGAGTATTTTTTCCCTCAAATATTACATAAGAATTATCTGCCAATCCCTTTTCACAATCAAAAAATAGTTGCAAAATTAGATGTACTGAACGGATAATAAATGAAACAACAGCATCTGGAGTATAAAATACACCACGATCTATCTTTTGGCTTGAATCGTAATAATGTAAGAATTTCTCATAGAAGTAGATTATCGGGTCTTTTAATCTCCTATTTTCTCTAAGGTCATGAATTACAGGTTCTATTTCAATCTGTTCAAGTATTTGAACTAGTGTATTGATTCCAAGTTCTCTATTTAAATTCGTCTGTAACTGTTGGTCTTCATTTAACTGAAAAACTTTAATTAGATAATTTTGTAGAAAAGAATTAGTAGTTCCTAAAATCTGTTCCAAACTGAATTCTTCTAATTGATACGCTTTTAAAGTAAATAATCCATAAGTTACCGTTTGAGCATACATGTCCGCAAATGTTTCCAATGTGAGATCGTTAATTAAAATGTCTTTAATATCTTGATACACTTGAGTAAGGTCATCCTTCTCTTCATCCAGTGAGAAAAAAGTGGTGATTTTATTACGAATATCAAGAGCAGCTTGAGCTAGTTTTTTAGCCACTTCATCTGATATTGCTAGTGTTTCATTCATTAGTGCTAATTTTTCTCTCGTCCTTAAAAAAATAATTTAGATACAACGTTGTAATCGACACCTTTTAGAAAGCTACAAAAGCTATCATGGCTATCAAAAATATACTGAATAAGGTTCTAGGCATCCCCCCTTATGAGTGCTAAAATGTCTCTTTAACTTGATATAAATTATCCGTACTGTTATGTAACTAATTACAATATAAATACAAACAGATACTTTATAGAGGCGTATTATATTGAATATGAGGCAGTTGTTACAAAGAAAATCCCGTGGAGTGACCCCAGTCATCGCTACAATACTTTTGATTGGCCTGGTAGTGATAGCAGGGATTGCTGTCGCAGTGGTAATGTTTGGTACAATTAATACTCCTGCACCGATGAAAGTGGAAATTCTTGGCATTTCTGACTTTGAAACTACTGATTCAAATGTTTTAGTCGATCAATTTTCTGTTACTATTCATAACGCAGAGCGAAGTAATGTTCGTATAGAATCTGATGCGTTCACAATGGAGTTACTTGATGAGACCCCAATCGAGGGATGGACGATGGATCCTGACCAAGCTATTTACTTATCATCTAGAGAAATAACAACAATTAGCTTGATTTGTGATCCAGTAATAGGCGATCAATTATTACCTGGTGAAGATACTATTTTTATCCATGTTAAAGTATTTCCTAAAGATAGTACAAATGAACGATCCGCCCAAACATTTAGCTCCGATTTGTTATCGGTAGGAAATACAATTGGCCCAATATTCTTAGACTATCAAGTCTCCACATTGAATTTAGGAGCTGCTGGACTAGACATTAATTTCACATTAACAAATAATGGAAGTGCAGACCAAGAGCTAGAACTTGAGCTGTATACTGATTCTCCTGAAAGTATTACCTTTATGATCGATGGTGTTAACCGGACCACAGTATCATTTTCGTTAGAAGGATTTAACCCCGCCATTAGAAATTGCACAATTTTCCCCACAGCCAGTGCTGTTGTAGATGATCTCTATGGGGTGTCCGCTTTTCTTTGGGGTCAAGAAGGTTTAGGATTATTTGCGATCGTAAGTTTCACTTTAGTTTACCAAGGATGATAATTTCCCTACCAAATAAGGTTACAGTTCTTCTTCAATTATTGCGTCAATTTTTCTTCTAACTTCCTCATCCTTTGTATTGATCGATCTTAATTTGCGTGCTAATTTGAGTAATTTTTTCTTCGATTTGGTGGTTATTGTAAAAGGATTCAAAATCCATGCCTTCATCAATTCAGTAGGTTCTAGTTTCAATGTATCACCACCATAACACCTTCCCACATTACGTAAAGAGTCAAATGTACTATTTGAATTAAAGATCACCCAGAAAAGGGTTAGAATTTCCTTTGAAAGATTTTTCTCTCTTTTTGGATAAATCATCAGGAATGTGTTCAAGGGTCGAACTTCTGCTTCATTTAAGATGAACCTCGGATTACCACGACTTAGGTATGTGTAAATAAAATAAGGAATCTCTCTCTTTTCAGTTTGATACCAAAATTTTCGGGTTTTTACTAAACTTCCACTATGTACATTTTGATTTAGTCCTAATTCAAGATAATTTAGTAAGTTCTGGTCTTTAATCATGTTTAACTCTTGCTGAATATAGAGTAGCCAACTTTTTCGTTTTTCTTCTTTCAGAGAAATAAAATCCTCTTTTGAGAAGAGGTATTTTTGGACATATCGCGTTTTAGTTAAGGTAGGGACTACGAATTTAGAGTCAATCTGATGATCTGATAATTCGTCCTCATTAAAAGTAAAGAAACTATTCCTTCCCGTAGCAATTCCTCTCATAACTTTGAAAAAAGTAGAGATTTCTGTTAATTTTTCGTGTTCCATTTTTTCCAAGAAGGCTTCTGAACGTGTCCAATTACGTTCTGGGTCAAGATCGATTTGCCTTTTATTGTATAAACCTCCCTCTGTCCATCTAAAAGCTTCATTACTTTCAATTTTGAGATAATTAAGGATTTTTTCTTTGGAAGTCCACTTTTTCACTATTAAGAGCTTAGTAACATCTGTTGATTTTGGTCTCTTTCCTTCGACTACGAAGATACAAGCAGCTGTATCAACACCAGAGAAAATATTCATCGAATGGTGAAAAACAATAATATACGGAACTCTATACCAATCTTTCAATATTTTTTTAAGATAAATGCTATTTCTTGATTCAAAACTTATCGTTGGAGTTACAAAAACCATTCGTCCATCTCTAATCAATAATTTCAGCGATTTAAGAATGAAATACATGAATAAACTGGATATTCTACTGAATTTTCTAGCTCCAAAAGCACTTTCAATCTCCCCTCCGACTTCAGCTTTTATTTTGGATGATAAAACATGATGACGTGAATAGGGTGGATTACACACTATTGAGTCAAAACCATTAGATTTCAGCTCTATGTATGAATCCAAACCTCCTGGAGAGGTTAAGGCTAGGATATCATGGATACTTAGGGCAAAGCTATTTGAATGGGATGTAAGAAAATCTCCACATTTCAATTCCATTTGATAAGAAGATGTGTGCAAATTTACGCTAGCAATTTCGTACAAGAGGGGATGAAGTTCAATTGCTGAAATTTTACCATAATAATCTGGTGAAACCCGTTTAAGAGTATGAATAAAAGTTCCTGGTCCAGTACAGGGATCTAGAATATTTCTTGGATCATTTTGTAAAGCTAATTCTATCATAAGCTCCGCAATATACTCGGGGGTCCAGAATTGTCCCATTTTTCGTCGAAATTTTTGATTTACCACTTCTAGATATAAAGAAGATACTATTTTTGTTGATTGGTTAAGAAATGTTTTATCAAACTTAAGTAATGATGAAGAAATAATCAAAGAACTTAAATTTGCAATAGAATCGAGAATAGAAGGAATAAATATCCGAGGATAAGTTTGTTTAAGTAGATCTGATGTTGTTTGATATGAAGCATAAATTGTTTTACTATCTAAGAGTCCCTCACCATATAAAGCAATGAATCTGAGTCGATTGAGAATAAGTAAGGCAGTAAGCTGTCTGAAGGTATCTAATGAGTCTAAGGGGATATCAGTTGCTTCTGAAAACCAAGATAATTGTTTCTGTTCGATAGAAGTTAATTTTTTATTGAAATTGATTGGAATAGAGTTAATAATTAGTTGAAATTTGTTTTCCAATGATTGTGTTGTTGATTCCAACTACTTTCGACTCATTTCCTTTGTGAGCTAGCATATTTGGCTTGGAGAATCATTTACACAATGTAAGGTATTTTCGCAGGTTCTACATTCACCAAGCGAAGATATACAAGTAGTTGCCCTCTATGTTGGATACTATGTTCTAACATCTCCAAGAGAATTTCTTCTTTAGTGGCCGATCGATTGAAGTTTTTTATGATAACATTTAAGTCATCAGGAGCTATTTCTTTGAGATAAGTCAGAACTTTCTTGACTACGTCATTGTATAGATTATTTATTTCTTGGGCTGATTCATAATCAGATAAATTATAGGTTAATGGCTCCCAATGATCAGTAGCTAGACCTCGTGAATAGAATTCGAGTGAGCGGATCATATGAAGCACTATTTCTCCGAGTGGCCGTCCTGTTTGAACAGGTTCACTGATAATACTTTGATCATCTAATTGTTCTATTAGTAATTGGGTTTCTTCAAAATGACGTTCAGCTGCAGATGTTAAGAGTCTGTGTACTTGTTTCATGCTTTATCACCTTTATTATTTTCTCGATCTCATTTATTTGTTAATAATTCTTTTGCTACATCCATCATTCTGACAAATTTCGTATTTTTTGTCTTCATATAAGAGATCAAGCGATCTAACACGTTAATTCGATACGCATGACCTATACAGGCTGGATGAAAAGTATAGTTCATTATTCGGTAACCAGGTGCAATATCTTCCATCTCGAGAATAGCGTCAAATTGTTTCTTCCAGATATTAAAGGCAACTTCGGGGGAGTGTTGATGGGTTTCAAAGATGACCCAATCATCTAGAAACCACTCTACTGGGAACTCAATCATTTTATATTTCAATTCAGGAAAGCTCAGAAGATAAGGGTGATCATCTGCCATTAAACTAGAATCATAGATATATCCTGCTTCTGCGTGTAATTGCAAGGTATTTGATGAGAGTTTGAAGTAAGGCGCTCGAAATCCATATATTTTGTCTGTGAATTCTTTTAGAATTTTTGTTGTGTTATCAATAATGGTTTTCTCGTCATAGATTGAGAGAGTATCAAAATATTCATGGAGGTATCCGTGAGCTGCGATCTCGTGTTGTTTTTCAACAATTTCTTTCGTTAATTCAGGGTATTTCTCGGCTACCCAACCACAAACAAAAAATGTTGCTTTGATATCGTGTTTATTGAGTAGAGAAAGAATTCTTGGTAAGCCTCTACGGACTGCAAATAACCCTTTTGAAATTCTCCCTGGTTCTTCAAGTTGTCGGATTTGAGCACTATCAGCATCAAAATCGAATGTTAGACATACTGAAATTTCACTTCTGGTCATTTTCAACTCATCTTGTACCTGTTACTATTTCTTTCGTAAAATAGGTAATGTCATACAATGTGGCCCTCCACCACCACGAGAAAGTTCTCCTGCTTGAATGGATAACACCTCTACATTACGATCCTGCAATTCGTCTTTAATACGTTCATTCCATTCATAAATAACAACTTTTCTCTGATCTAAACATACAACATTAGCACCAAATAGATATAATTCATTATCAGAAATAGGAATTCCCTCAGCATCATAATTCTCTTTAATGAAATCCATCAATGGTTTAAATTCAATTGGTTCATTATTACGTATTATTCGTAAGGGAAAGGTCTCTACAGAAGCAGGATGATAGATAAAAAGATCCTGATCGACAAACATAAGGCCTCCATCTAGATGTACTCGCCAAGAGGGAAGTGGAACATAAACTACTGTGTCAACAATTTTTTTCTCCAAAATCGCTTTTGATGCTTGAGAGATCCCTTCTTCGTTTGTCCTAATTCCATTGGAACCAATCATTAAGGTATCTTCATCAGGATAAACGAAATCCCCCCCTTCTAATAGTCCAGGAGCAT
This sequence comes from Candidatus Heimdallarchaeota archaeon, assembly GCA_020353515.1. GTDB lineage: Archaea > Asgardarchaeota > Heimdallarchaeia > Hodarchaeales > Hodarchaeaceae > Hodarchaeum. The sequence goes on along the minus strand of CP070695.1, from coordinate 1,838,073 downwards.
CAATTGACACAAGTAGAGGGATTCCAAGTTTTTTCAATGATCGGGCTACAAGAGGTGGCTCAGGCCTTCGTACTTGATGAGCCATACGCATCTGGATAAACCCCGCTTTGGTGATTGCACCTGTATCTCGAGTATAGACCAAGTTTGGATCAATAACTGAGAAGTCCTGCTCTTCAAGGAGGTCATTAAGCAAAATAACCTCAATATTCTCCCCTCGTAGCAGATCACAGAAAGCATCATGCTCTTGTTGGAATCGACGCCAGTAAACAACGTCACGAAACGTTAGTTCTTGGTATGTGTCTTTTGTAACTTGCGAGATTTCTTTTCCAGGACGATACATTAGTACTTTTCGCAAAGGGTCATATTCTGTTTTAGCACCAAATTCCAACACATCACCACATGCGATACGCTAGTAATTAAGGAGAATTATTTCACGCTAAAAAATACTAGGCTATCTTGAGACCATTCGGTACTTTTCTTTCAGGTTGAAGTAAAACTACTTCCCCTTTCTTTTCCATTAATACTCCTAAAATGAGAACTTCAGACATAAAATCAGCAATTTGTTTTGGAGGAAAGTTTACAACAGCAATAACTTGACGATTAATAAGATCTTCTTTCTTATACAATGAGATGATCTGTGCTGATGATTTTTTTACTCCTAGAGATCCAAAATCGATTTTAAATTTATAAGATGGTTTTCTTGCTGCTGGAAAGTCTGTCACTTCAATGATTGTGCCAACGCGCATATCAACCTTCTCAAAATCTTTCCATTTTAACAAATTAATGCACCTTTATTGATTTTCAACTATCTCTAGGATTGTATTTATCAGTTTGAATCCAGTCTGAAGGGTTTTATTCGCAATGTCTTTTTCTGGATTGTAAGCTGTAAGAGCTGCAGCTTTTATCTGTAGTTTTTCACCAATTAACTTGAGAGCTGTTTCTATTTCATCTAGAAGGAGGCCTTCAGATGTAGGAAAATCAACACCTGGAGCTTCTGAGGGATCAATAATATCAATGTCAATATGGAGATAAATTTCTTGAGTCTGCGATCGAAGTTCAGTTAACTTCGGTAGAAGTCCCTTTCGTATTCCTTTCTTCTTCAATGTGATATTATCAACGACAAGAACTTCGGTACTTTCAAGAAGTTCGCGTTCTTCGGGATCCAAATCACGTGCCCCGATATGTAACGTCCAAGATTCTTGAATCGGTTGCATATTTTCAATTATAGTGTTTATGTCATAAAAACACTGACCTGTTGCGATTGCTAGTCCCATACCGTCAAGAAAGCCACTAGGAGTTGTTTCTGGAGTATTAAAATCACCATGAGCATCAAACCAGATTATTCCTGGTTTTGGTTCATCAAATCCAGCGAGTGTACCTAAACATGTATTGCAGTTTCCTCCAAGAATAAATGGAAAGAAACCATCCTTTAATGCCTTTTTAACAACTTTTCCTAAGGAATTATTCAACATAGCAATAGTTGTCATCACATCGTTATTTTGCTTAACAAGCTGTATTTTCTCAACTTTTACCTTATAACCTTGATCCTTCAAATTTTGGTCGATTCCCGCTTCTAAATAGCGGACTGGTCCCATTCCCATACCTACATTTTCCTTGCCTAGATGAAATGGAACGTTTATGAGAATGATCTTCAAAAATTAGTTACCTCCGATTGGTTTGTGGTATTCTTAAGGTTTAATAATCGCTTTCATGACTCGGAGATGCTCAACATCATCTAAAGCCTTAGCAGCTTCTTCTAACGAGTATTCATGACTGATGAGATTCTTAAAGGGGTAAATTGTAGAATACCGCTTAAGAAAATCAACCGCTAAATAGAAATGGCTGAAATCGCTACCCCAAGATCCTTTTATTGTCAAATGCTTTTTATTAATGTCCAAGTGCGGATTAATCTCTACATTCCCCGCATTTGTATATTGGCCAACAATAGTATATGTTCCCCCATCTCTAGTCATTTCTAACCCCTCTTTAACTGCTGTAGGAACACCTGTAGCTTCTATAGTCACATCAGCCCCCCGATTGTGTGTGTGTTCTAATACTTGCCTAACACGAGCTTGTGGATCAAAATCCATTATATTAATTGAAGTGTCAATCCCATAATAATTAGCGATCTTCAAGCGATGATCAGGACCTCCAATCATGATTACGTGAAATGCTCCACTTAATTTTGCTAATAATGCTGCCATCAACCCGACAGGTCCTGATCCCTGGATAGCAACTGTATTCCCTAACTTGATTTCCGATCGTTGTATTGCATGAATTGCAGTGGGCAATCCACACCCTGCTGCCATGAATGTCTTCATAAAAGCGTTATACGGAAGCTTAATAATTTTAACACCAGGTTTAAGATAAATATATTCAGACCAACCACCAAGAAGCCCCTCTTTTGCTGAATATGTGATTCCGTAAACTTTTCTTCTTGGACAACGAGTACTTGCTTTTGCAACAAGACAGTACCAGCAGTTGTTGCAAGATTCATGGACATCCAAGAACGTAATTGGATCCCCTTTTTGAAGTTTAATCCCGTCAATATCATAAATATCACCATTTAATTCTTCTATGGTTCCAGTAGATACGTGTCCGGGAATAATTGGATAAGGAACCTCATCTAAATGACCTTTCTGGAGATGTACATCTGTTCCACAGACCTCCGAGTAAGCAGTTTTTATTAAAACGGCTCCTGGTTCCAAATTTGGATATGGCTGTTCCTGTAATTCAATTGTTCCGTCTTCTTTCATTATGACCGCTTTTACCATTTGATCATCCTCCTGAAGAAAATGTCGTCCTCAAATCTTTTTAAACCTATTCTCAATTCGCATTGGGTACTTTTCTATCGTAGATTAAGTAGTGGATTTGTTTTTTTCGACAATTTTGTCAGAGCTTCTCAAATAAGAAATAATAGCACCTAATAGTGCAAATATTGAAAAAAGAATGAAAGTTTGCCCTAAACTAATATAATAGCTTGAAATAAACGTCACTCCTAAAGTGATATTGTTTGGATTGTTTATCAAGAAGAATAAGGCAAAAAAAGAAGAACTTATTGTTGTACCTAATGCAAATCCTATATTTCTCGATAAGCCAACAAGGCCAGTTACCACACTAACATCACCTTTAGGGGCTGCATTCATCACAGAAGTTCCATTTGAAACAGTAAATGTAGTTAAAGACCCTGCTGAAAACGCCACTAATGGTACAAGAATAAAAACAATCTCCCTCGAATTATTGGGGAATATGGTAAATAAAAACGCAAGTGATAATACAAAAAAACTTAGCATTACAGCACCAAATGAGGTAGACCGTTTAGCATCAATTCTCTCGGCAAAAAACCCTGCAAATGGGCCCATGACCGCCATTGCGAGAGGGGGAACGACCATCAAGATTCCAGTTTGATCTGGTGCAAATAAGAGAACCTCCTGATAATAGAATGGTAAAAGAAAAACTACGCTATAATAAACCATGTAACAAAGAAAAGAAGAAATGATACCAGTTAAAATTGTTTTATCCCGTAGAATGTCAATGGATATCATCGGAGTTGTGTGGTTACTTTCTATACGAATGAAAATAAAACCACAAACTAAGGCAAGCATAATGAGTATTCCACCAATGAGTTCCCCTTTGAACAAGGTTAAAATTCCTTGAACTAGAGAGAAAGCTGTGATAATAAAAGTAACCATTCCCCCGAAATCAAGTTTATACCGTTTTTCTGAAGTTTCTGGAATAAAATATTGAACAAGTAGTATTCCAAGAAATCCTATTGGTATATTTATTAGAAATATACTTGGCCATCCCACATATCTCGTTAAAATCCCACCTAAAGCTGGCCCAGTAGAAAGAGCGGATGCAACAACTAATGAATTTATACCAATCGCGCGTCCCCTTACTGATGGCTCAACATATGTAATTACTAAGGCTAATCCATTTGCCATAAGACCAGCTGCTCCAATTGCTTGTAGGGCCCGAGAGAGAACCAGTATTTCTAGAGTAGGAGAGAAAGCACAGAAGAAGGATCCCAAAATAAATAATAGCATTCCAAGCTGGAAGATCTTTTTCCTGCCATAATTATCTCCCAAAGATCCCCCAATTCCAATTAAAGATGAAATAACAAGAAGATAAATTATGGTTACCCATCTGACTCCTTCCATGTTCGTGTTCAATGCACCTGCAATCGTAAATAAGGAAATGTTAACTATACTTCCATCCATGGCAGACATAAATGTTCCGATGGCAGTTATAGGGAGGATCTTTCTTAATGGGATTATTAAAGATGTCTCTTTCATACTCTCACTTGTCTCCTTAGAGTACAACTAATTATATAATATGATTGAATGTGTCACTCATTTTCCTCTGTTTACAAGCGTTATCCCAGTTATTATTAGCAGAATTGATGAAATATGAATCAATGGGTCAAAAATCTCATTTAATAGAATAACAGAAAGACCGACCCCAAATATCGGCACCAGATTCTGAAATATTGCTGCCCGACTTGCAGACAGCCTCTTTACTCCCTCAAGATAAAACCAGTATCCTAGAACTGTTGAAACAAATGCAAGATATGCCACTCCGAACCAAACTCTTTCAGGAACTTGAAAGTAAAGAATTGGGTTAATATACTCTGGAGATATGATTAATGATACAGGTATCGTGCTAAGTAATCCAAAAAATGATACCCAAGTAATGATATACAAAGAAGAGGGTTGGAAGGATTCCTTTTCACATTTATTCAAGAAATATCGTGATACTACTATGTATTGTGCATAAAATATTGCCCCAAGAAAAATCAGAATATCACCCAAGATTCGATTAGGGACATCAACATTAGGAGAAAAGCCAAAGATCAACAATATTCCTGTAAAAGACAATAATGTTCCAAAAATTCTCATTCCATTTAATTTTTCCATTTTTAATACTATGCTTGCAAAAATTAAAACTAACATCGGATGACTGCTCACTATAACAACAGCATCACTAGCAGAGGTATAATATTCGCCAATTAAGTATCCTGCCTGATAAACAGTTACGGAGGTTATACCCATAAAGGCAAAAATCTTCCAATGACTCTTCATAAAACTAATGTTTAGATTTTTCTCTTTTATTTTAAGAATTAAAAAGAAACAAGGGATTACTAGTAAATATCGAAGAGAAGCAATAATCATAGGAGGAATTGTTTCTCCACCTACTTCAGGGGATACTAACCAGCGGCCTAATGGCCAGGTGAAAGCCCAAATGACAGCTGTTGCAAGTAATAGAAGGTATGCTCCTATCTCATATCCTTTCTCTTTGGATTTTGCTATAGATTCCTCGTTTTCCATTTTAAACCTATTTTTAGGACATTGTCTTCGAGTGTCTAAGTCTTTCTCCCAAGAGTCATAAGCGGATAGAGTCTTAAGAAAATCATAATTATCCTAATACTAGATGTTTTTTGTGATGGTGATTGAATGGGGTGCACTACAGGCGCGAAAATCTTTAAGGATGAACAAATTTTAGTTGTATTCAAAAATAAAGATTTTAGAGTCAAAAACCATTCTGATCAGCTTTCTTTTGAACATTCCCATGCGTTTGGAGTGCGGGGTGTGAATCTTCGTAGTAAGAAGGCCGCTGGATTCTCAATCGGAGTCAATCGTCATAACCTGGTGGCTGTAAACTCAAATATATTAGCTACTTCGGACTCACCCTATGATTTGCTTACTGAACGGATTATTCTAGAAGCTAAGGCTGTGGAGGAAGCAATTGATATTTGTAAAGAAGAAGTTCATGGAAGGACGGATTATCAGTGGTGTAATATGGTTATAGCCACCCCAGATCAGTTAATTGCCATTGAACTTACCTCCTCCGAGTTAGCTAGTGAGCAATCAGATGATTACATGGTTCGAACGAATCACCACTTAATCTTGGAGACTACTGAAGCCATAATAAAAGCTGATCCAGTTAAAGATAGGCTAAATATTGATCATAGTGTATATCGTTTTAATGAATCCGTAAAAACACTCAAAGATGCTTCTAATGTTGAGGATATTCGTTTTCTTTTGAGATCGCATAATAAGGCTGCAATATGCCGACATGGGCTTTCCTCATTTCAAGATCATTCCTATACGACAGTTTATAGTTACTTTATCTTGATTAATTTTGGGAAGAATCCGAAGATAGTGTTCAATGTAGCAAGAGGCCCACCTTGTCAATCCTCATTTATTAAGTTTAATCTGGAATTTCCCTTGACTAGTCAGAATAATGAACAAGTTAAACGATATTACCCTGTTTAAGTAGTAGCAAAATTCAGGTTAATCTTCGTCAAGAGGAGCCCACTTTTCATAATGATAGATTAGTCCTTGCTCTTTATCAACTCTTTCAAAGCCATGAGCTCCAAAATAATCTCTTTGAGCCTGAATCAGATTAGCAGGTAATGAAGGGTTCCTATAGCTATCATAATAAGATAGGGCTGACGATAAGGCAGGTATAGGTATTCCATTCTCCACAGCTAAGTTAACAACAAATCTCCAATCTTCTTGGCTGGTTTTAATAACATCTGAGAAATAAGAATCTAAGAGAAGATTACTAAGATCTTTATCTTGTTGAAAAGCGACCTTTACTTGTTTCAGGAATCGCGCTCGTATAATACAACCGTTACGCCATATTTGAGCTATATTTGAGAGGTTTAATTCCCACTTGTATTCATCTGAAGCTGCTTTAAGTAAAGAGAATCCTTGAGCATAAGAACAAATCTTAGCAGCAATGAGTGCTTTACGTGTTGCTTCAACCAGGATAGATTTTTCTCCTGAAAATTGGGGGGTGGGCCCTGTCAAAAGTTTGGAGGCTTCAAGCCTTTCCTCTCTTTTGGATGAAATATTCCTTGCATATACTGCTTCTGTGATACTTGGTACAGGTACCCCCATCTCTAATGCTTCTTGACTGGCCCATTTTCCAGTCCCTTTTTGTTTCGCAGAATCTAGAATCATGTCAACTAAAGGATTTTTTGTGACTGGATCTTCCTCTAAAAGAATTTTACTGGTAATTTTAATTAGGTAAGAATTAAGATCCCCCTTATCCCATTCAGCGAATATTTTTGCTAATTCATAAGCAGTCAAATTGAGAAATTTCTTTAAGATATAATATATCTCTGAAATCAGTTGCATATCAGAGTATTCTATGCCATTATGCACCATTTTAACATAGTGACCTGCTCCATCAGAACCAATGTAACTACAACATGGATCCCCATTGATTTTCGCTGTAATTTTTGTAAAGATCTCTTCTACATGTTTCCAAGCTTCCAATGATCCCCCTGGCATTATCGAAGGTCCTTTTAATGCTCCCTCTTCACCTCCCGAAATACCCGCTCCTAGATAATGAATTCCTTTATTCTCTAGTTTTTTTAATCTCCGTATTGTATCACTAAAAAAGGAATTTCCTCCATCAATGATTATATCTCCTGGTTCTAAGAATGGAAGGAGCATTGAAATGGAATCATCAACAGGTTTACCAGCTTTTATCATCAACAATATAATTCGAGGTTTTTTTAAGGTGTTACAGAGATTCTCAACATCATAACACCCGATGATATTCTTCTCGAACCCCTTTCCATTAATAAATTCATCAAGTCTTTCTGTAGTCCTATTGTATACTGCAATGGTATATTGATTTCTTTCTATATTTAATGCTAAATTTTGACCCATTGTAGCTAGTCCAATAAGACCAATATCTGCTTTCATTATATTTCACATTTTTGGTAGTTGATTCAATCCCTCAGTCAATTTATAAGGATTAAATAATTCATTTTTTTAGATTTCTCTTTCCGAATGAGTGATCTGATAATTCATTGGTGTGTTATAGACTTCCATGTATTTTTTATAGAGGAGTGCAAGACATTGTTGAATTTCACTATTTTCTGGTAAAATGGAGTCTAGTACAGAAACTTTTGGCATGGTATCTAGAATATTAATGTAAGTTAGGGCCCTCATACCAGTTGCCCATGCTATCGATTGATCAGTTCTCATTATAACGATGTTTTTGTTTGTCAATGATGCCAATAATCTTAAGAATAGTCGTGACTTCTGAGCAATTAGCCCTGTTAGTCGAATTTCCTTACAGTCATCTGGAGGGTCGAGAACTTCAAGATTATGTCTGTACATATTCACAATACCAATCAATACTGAAAGGTATAAGTCAACACATTTTTTATTTTTTCGTCGTTCCATTTGGAATATAAAACCTCCCCTTATTCTCCCTCTTCCATTAGGCCCTCTGGGTTCCCCTTCAATATATGGGAAGTATAATGGGAGTTTCAAGAGATACGATTTCAAATCTCCAATCTTTTCTTCAAGTTTATCTTCTGTCTCTCCCTCTAATCTTATAATATCTAATTGGGCATCTTCAGTAAGATAATTTTCAAACAAATAGCTGAAATTATCCGCAAGCCAAGTAAGAGAGGTACCTACATTATTAAATGGGATTAACTCTACCCATAGACCTTTATCGATTTGACAACATTGAACAAGTCGGCTAACGTATTCTTTTTTTGGAGTTTTTCTCAATCTTCGTAACGCTCCTGTAGAACTTGCTGAACCGACAATAATGTCTTTTCTTTCTACTCCAGTAGCCCAAAAAGCATCGATACCATCAATTGCTCCTGTAATTACATTTGTATCTTTGAAAACACTTGAGAGTAGTTTAAATTTGTTTTTGATGGGAAATATTGTACCTAAAGGAACGATTTTTGGTAATATCTTGAGATTCAGTCCAATTTCTTCTAAAAGTTTTATATCCCATTCTTCTTGTTGTATTGAATAGAAACCTGTGTACGATGCATTAGGAACTGAAGAAAAAATCTCTTTTAATGGTAAATTCGTCATATTCCAAGTAAGATAGTCATTTATTGTTGTAATCTTGGAACACGACTTTAAAATATCATTGTCTTTAAGTTGTAGAAGCTGGACATAAGGTAATGCACCACTATGCAAACCCCCTGTTCTTTTTTGGAAATTAATAGGTAGTAGTTTTACATAATCTTGTGCACCCTGATAAGCATATGTATAGGCATTTGATAATGGTTGTGCTTGTTTGGATAATAAAACAAGTGAAGGGCCAATTCCAGAAATGGAGAGAGAAGAAATATTGACCTGTGGGTACCCCTCTATCAAGAGGGAAAGTTGATTCTCAATAGTTTTAGTCAAATTCTCCAAATTTACTCTTTTTTCATCATCCCAAATATTGTGATTTTGATCTTCAAGGGCTTTATAGGTTACTATTAGGTCATTTATAGTATTTCCCATAGTATTGAGAAGTAATAACCGTATTCCAGAACTACCTACATCAATACCGATGGTGTGACCAGAATTATTGAAAGCACTCATCCGTTGTTTCCCATCTAATTCTTTAGAAGCTGAATAGAACAAGATATTAAGAAAATTAAAAATTAATACAGAATATTAGATGTGATGGACTTGGTATTGAATTCACGAGAACGGGTAATGGTTGCTTTCGAACATCAAGAACCCGATTGTGTCCCACTTTTTGAAGCGTGGATTGAATCAGAAATAGTTAAAGCGTTAGGAGGAGATACCTATATTGCTAGGGAAAAACTTGGTCTTGATTGCATGCCACTTGGATTCCATCCCAAGAATTCTAAGGCGTATGGAGATGGAATTGACGAATGGGGCCGAGTTTTCCAACGTGGGCAGTATCATAGTGGGTTGATAAAATCAGAGGAGGATTTAGAGAAATATTCTGTGCCTACCTCACACGCTCAAGACTGGTTTCCAGACGAAAAAATCAAGCAAACCAGACTAAAATACGCAAAAGACTTCGCTTTGTTTTTTTCGTGGCACGATTGTACTTTAGGATTATCTTATTTGAGTATGGGAATGGAAAACTTCTTTCTTTCATTGTATGAGCAGCCTGAATTAGTAGAAGCAGTAATTGAGAGGAGTACTGAATGGACAATTTCATTGGTTGAACAAGCAAACCAAAATGAAGTGGATTTCATTATTCTTGGAGATGATGTGGCAGATAATTCACGTCCTCTGATATCACCAAAATTATTTCGTAAATTGATCCTTCCTGAATATAAAAAAATTGTAAACGTATCTGAGGTTCCAATAATCTGGCATAGCGACGGACACGTTACTCCACTTCTATCAATGATCATCGAGGCAGGTTTTGCAGGAGTACATTCGTTAGAATCAAAAGCCAACATTGATCTAGCAGATATTAAAAGCCAATACGGCGATAAACTTGTCTTAGCAGGCAATTTGGACACCACAGAAATTCTCTGTCAATCAGATCTCGAGGTTGTCAGAAGAGATGTCGAGAGATCTTTAAAACAGGGTGCCCCAGGTGGAGGATATCTATTCTCCTCTAGTAATAGCTTATTTGAAGGTCATAATGTACAGGCAATTCTGGAGGCTTATCACTATGCTAAAAAAATCGGAGGGTACCCGATTAATTTTTAGTTGCCTTTCCTCTTCTTTATTCTCGCATAAAATAGAAATTCTTCTTTTCCAGGAATCAGTTCAATTTCTTGATCTTCTGATGATTTAATCATTTCCAAAAATTCGTCGGGAACTTCGATATGACGGTTTTTTAATTTTATTACTTTAGATTTTGTCATACTTCCAGTTACAGGAACACCACGAATCCTATCTCGAACATTCTCCTGAATAGAAATTGCTTTTCTTATTCCTTTTTCAACCACTTTTTCAAATTCTTCTGGTGAATCATATCCCATCATAGAAGTCACTATAGCTGGATCCATCGATTCAATTTGGTCCTTTTTTATGATTTCTTCCCATTCCTCATAAGGTATTCTATGTAATGAAGAGATGTTGATACTTTTCCTCTTTTTATTGTTACCCAACGTTACAGTCTTAGTTTTCGTTTTTATTTGAACTGTTGATTTTCGACTTATCCTTTTTCTTGTTTTAGTAGTAGATGCTCGATTAAATTTCAAAGTAGCAAGGAAAATTCCCGCTTTTTCTTCTAAAGTGTTAGTAAAAGGTAATTTTAGCACTAAATCTCCGACATTATAATTAATTACCTTGTCTCTCTTTCTAACACTAATCTGTTCTGATACACGATAAAATTCCTGTAAATTACTGGCTTCAAGTTGTTTGAGCTCATCGAATACTTGTGGGATTATTACTTTTCCTTCTTCGACAACATTTTCAGTTCTTGATTGGATGATTCCGCTATCTAATGCAATCTTCGATATTGACGTTGTTAATGATGCTAATCCCATTGTCAAAGAGAAAGCGATCAGGCCCATAGAGATTAAATCTAATGGGAGAATGTCAATGATTAGAAATAAAATTACTAGGAAACTCCATTTCAGAGTTTGTAATGGTCCATCGATTATTTTGCTTAACAGTTGCATGGGGTCAAGAATAATATCAACAATTGGTAATTTAAATAGACGAATATATTGCAATACGAGCTCTACGAAGCCTATAGTTAAAAAAATTATATCTGCGTACGGGTCTAAAACTTTTAATTCTTCTAGAAGAGTCAATATTTCGAGAATGACTGCTAATTTCCAGAGATTAAGGATAAAGTAAGAGATAAGTGGTGAGAAATTAAAGATTACCTCTTCTAATGTTCTTGAGGCTGGAATTGCGAACCAAACTACAAAGATCCCGATCAAGAAAAAAATCAAGATTTGATTGACTGTAAAGATAAATTTGGGATTTATAACTATTTGATAAGTTTTATTGGGATATCCTAAATGTACAATAAACCAAGAAATCACATAACCAATAATACTTCCCCCACTAACCTCACTTGCAGTTTGAGATCTCAATTTTCTTGATTGGAGTCTAGTTCCAGAGGAAATAATGAAACCAATTCCTCCTAGAGTTAAAAATAGAATTGGATCTATAATAGGTCGTATAAAAACACTTAACACCCAAATCACATTAATAAAGATCCCCAATCCCGCTAATTTACTCCTATATTCCTTTTTATCAGTGGGACTCCATATTTGCTGGCCAAATAATTTCAAATCAAGCTCTTTTGACAAAGACTATTCCTCAAATACATCTTATGTTATCTTTATATTCTAAAAGGCTTTTAGACATGAAATTCAGGTTTTTTGGGCATTATTTCGAAATTTTACTCTGTTTTAAATGTATTTTCGCTTCTAATATCAGTATTTATAAGAATTTAACAATCAAAAAAATATTCTGCAAAAAAAGATTAAAAGAAAAAAAGGGAGAGGAAGAGAAGTATTATTTTCTCTTCTTCGCGTTTCGAGCTATTACTACACCGAAAAGGATTAATGGCAGAATAGTGAATCCAGGTGTACTACTATCAGTTGTCTCTTCCTCTACGATTGTCCAGAGACTAAAGTGAGTCGTGTTACAATAAAGGGTATCCCCTTCTAACCATTGATGTTTGGGTGCTTCCCAGTCTTTAGAAGATTCATTATAAAACATGAACTTCAATTTTTCCATGTTTTTAATGCCATATTGATTCTTGTTAGAGATTTTATAGGAGAAATTCGCTTGAATCTGAGCACTATTGTTCAATTCAATTTTAAATGCTTGTGTTCTAATGTGATGCTGAGCTTTTGTCATTACTTTAGGAGATTCCTCGTATTCTGTAACGGTAATTTCTGAACTTTGATTCAATTTCAATTCTAAAGAAAATCCACTCTGCGTTTTGATCTGATACCTACTACCAGCCTGAACAGCAAACCCTGTTCCATTTTTGCATTCAAAAGGTGTCCCTGGATTAGGATTTTGAATTGGAGATTCCTCAACGGCCGCAAGAATTGTCCAAAGACTGAAATGTGATGTGTTACAACGTACAGATGCTCCTTCTGATGTTATTTCAACCCAATTTTGATGAGCATATTCCCATTGAAATTTAGAGGTGTTATAATAAGCCCATCTAAAAGTTGACACATTCCCTAGACCATTTAACTCGCTATTGGTGTAGTTTCGACATAATGTTGCATTCATTGCTACAGTTCCGTTTAGTTCAATATGCATGTAACGATTAACTGCACGAGTTTTGTTTGGTAATGATCCTGCAGGATTTGTATCTGATTCATTGATCTGAAGTTTAACACTCTCATTTGTACAGATTTGAATCTGATTTCCAGATGTAGTCCTTATCTGGGTTCTATTGCCAGCTGTTATGTTAATTTTTTCCCCATTACCAGGATATAACCAAGGATCATCTGGAGGACCATCTGTGATTGAAGTAGGGTCACCTGTGCCTGAAGTTAGAAAGTACACTCCAAGGAGAGTAAGTGTTATTAAAAAAACAGTAAGTTTCTTTCGTATCATTTTAACCACAAATTCTATTTATTGAATAATTTAGAGGTCAATTTGTATTAAGTTCATTATATTTAACTAAATTGAGGAACACTTTTTTGGTGAGTTGATCAATTAAAGTAAAGCTTCCTCCTCAATATAACTCAAGAAACATGAATAATTTTTTATTGATCAACTGATCCATCAGTTGGTTTTATCACGTCTATCAATCGCTTCAATCAATTCCTTATATTTTGTTGAATTGAGGAAAAAACGGTCGTTTCTTAGTCTAATTAAATTAATCTTCTGGAATTTTTTAGTATGATATCTGATTGACTCCTTGGAAGATCCTAAGTATTCTGTTAAGGCTTTGAGATCCCAAGAATTCATTTCCTTGAACGCTTTCGCTATTCTAAATCCTAATCCAGATATTATGGCAAAGTAGATTTCTAGAAAATCTGGATTAGGTTCATTTCTTAACAGATAAAAAATCTCATACTGTCCGACAATTTTCCTTTTAATTATTCTGAAATCTTCCAAAACCTGTAGGTGCCATCGAAGACTTGAGGTTCCAATGCCTAGCTCTCTCTTTAACTCACGAAAATGTAAGAAATCTCGTTCTTCAAGAATATTTATTATTCTACTGCGATAATGATTTTCATAAACATCATATTCATCTATTCGTCTTACAACGGGGGGATAGATTATTTGTCCAATCAATAGAAGTGGTGTGAGTAATATTATTGAAAACCAATCACGATCTTTGGGGATTTCGATATCTTTATTCTGGACACTCCACTTGCTAATCATATAGGCTAATCCAATTAGTAGAAATGCTATAGATGCTACTACGGCTCCTGCTTGAACAGTTTCTTCTGAAATGTTAAATAATGGTATAATTGGATTTTCTCCATTTGACATTGAATTAAGATGTGAGGTTTCAGAAAATTCTATTCCCGATGACAGAACTGATGTTAGAAATTGATTAAATAGGATATATGATGAATTATACTTGATAGATAAGGGAATAGCTATAATAAATCCTGATTGTCTTCTGAAGCCCGTTATCGTTGCCTTACCACTTGGAGTATCTTGAGTAGTGGCTATTGTAATTGAATCATCAATCGACGCTGTTATACCAAGACTACCCACGACTTCAATGGTTGAGTTTTTTTCAATCTGAAAGGGAGACTGTGTGAAAGTGTCATTTACTATCGTTAATGTTATATTCTCTGTATTATTTCCAGGTGGCCATTCTTTTTGACCTGAATCAATATTTAATCCTGATAAAGTATGAAATGTTGTTGGAAATCGCCATATCTGAGGCGAAATAATACAGAATATCCCTCCTTTATTAATAAATTTCTCAAGGCTGTCTACTATAGTTTCATTAAAAGGATCACTTACTTGATTTAGAATCATTATGATTTGAGAGTAAGTATCTAATAATTTTTCGTTCAAAAATAGATCATTTAAGTTTTCAGAAGCTCTAATGTCCATTATGTCTCCATGAGATCTCAGAGATTCATTTAAAGCTATCGCTAAAGAATTATCGTCAATATTTTCCGTAATAAAGAGCGTGGATCTATCTTGAGTAAAAGTAAACGATCCAGAGGTAATATCTGTTTTGATAAAAAGAGATATCACTATAATTCCAATCATTAAAAGATTCTTCTTTGCCCTAGATTTTGAATTCAAAGAATGACCTTGATAATATCCTCTCATGTACTTCAGCTTTTCAGTTCAGCTTTGTATATTTTTAATTATTGGATCACTTTTTTGGAACTCACTTTAAGGATTCGCAAATAAAAACTGGATTAATCAGCGGATATTTTGTTTAGATTTTCTTTTAAATTTCTGTTAAGATCAAATACATTAAGGTGTGACATAGAATGACAATGGATGATTCACCCAAAAAAATTAGTTTCAATGTTCCAACATACTTGAGTTCCTTTCCAGACTTAAAAAAATTAGATTTGACTCCAACTGAACAAAAATTGTACCTTCAATTATCTCTTGAATTCCAGATCATCATGGATGGTGCCCCTAGCTTTCAGATGGGAGCCTATAAATGGAATAAGGTTCTTCCACAGCGCTTAGACATGTATGGTATAACATCTGAAGAATGGGAAAGAATTTCAGATATTGGCGACAATAGTGATGATATACAAGATCAGTTGCAGCAATTAATCGAGAAGTTGGAGAAGAATACATAGGAAGGAATGACTTCCAGCTATCAGAGATTCTGCATTAACTCTGTTGTTAATATCATATCACTATTTAGGTAGATAATGTAATTATAAACTCCGATCCTCTTCCTAGATCACTTTTAACGTTCAATGATCCCTCCATTTTCTTTAGTAATTGTTGACAGATCAAAAGACCAAGCCCTGCTCCCCGTTCTCCCTTAGTGCCCTTTCTTTTCTTTTGGGGATTGAATGTAAAAAGATTTGCTAGATTCTCACTATCTATTCCTACTCCTGTATCTTTAACGGTTATTTTAACTCTATTTTCCTCCATCAACCCACTCACTGTAACTATCCCACCTGGTTCTGTAAATTTAATGGCATTAGAGAGGAGATTCCGTATTACAGTCTTTAATGATTCTTTATTTGCTTGAATTGTTAATTTCTCAGGAACAAATTCCTGAAGTGTAATCTCTTTTGTCGAGGCTCTATCATATAATCCCTCAAAAATTTCATCAATTGACGACTTTAAATCCACCTTTTCAGGTTCTAAGACAAAACTTTCTCTTTGGATGGATGACCAAGTAAATAGGTTATCAAGTAGCTCATAAACACTTCTTGAACTACGGTATATTCGAGAAATATGTTTTTTTACATCTCCCTGATTTAGCTCATCAAAATTTTGGTCTAAAAATTCCAAAAAGGTAGTGAGTGTTGAGAATGGGCCAATAATATCATGTGCAATAATCGAAAAGAAAAAATTCGTTGAATTAAAGGCCTCCTGCAGCTTGGAGAAGATTAGGCTGTTTTTCACAGCTAATCCGATTTTTTCTCCAATCATTTCCAAGTAATAAATTAGATCTTCTGTGAATATACCAATTCTCTTATCATTAAGTTGAATGAGTCCTAGGTTTTCTCCTTTCGCTTTAATAGGAATCAGGGCGACTGATTCATAACCTACTGAATTACAATAATTCCTTGTATTGCTTTGTCGATCTTCAACTGTAGAAGAACGTAATAATTCTGAAGTGTTATTTGACCAAAAACTTCCTTTTTCAGTGAAAAATTCCTGGCTAGGATCAAATCGTCCTCTAATGATGTTTCCACACATACATTCGAGAAGATATCCCTCTCCATCTGGATTTTTAACTCTTCTTCCATTTCTGTCTCTAGCACAAAGAATATTTTCCCTTTGAATAAAATCTTGTGGGAAACCTTCATAGATATAGTAGGGGTAGTCTCCCTCGTCATGTAATCGAATACTAATTGCCTCAATCCCTGTTAATTCTTTTAAAAAAGATATAACTGTCTGTAACGTCGGTTTTAGTTCTATAAAATTATTTAATTCGGAACAGATAGTCTTAGCAATTCTTTCTCTTTCGTAAAGGGATTTAAATCCCTGTGGCAAACTTGAACGCCTTGTTTCATCTAACATTTTAGTTGCCGATAAAAGAAATACAATATTCATATTTAAAAATACGGAAATGAAGGTGAAAAATATTATTAATGATTTCTGGATTTTATCCCAGAAAACTGTCGGAGGTAATATGAATGAGGTTGAAAAGATTCTCAGATGACCGTTATTTGAAGATAGCCTTCCTAATTGGTGGAGTTTATGATATATTGTTGGGTGTAACACTTTTAGTCTTCCCTGATCTCACAGCAAGTCTATTACAGATAACAAAACCAAAACCAATATTATGGGTACAAACAATTGGAATTTTTTTAATTTTTGTTGGTTACTTCTTGTTGATTGCTACTCAAGACGTTCAAAGACTCGTTTTCATAGGAGTAGGGTCAAGTGTGATACGCTTAGGTTATGCAGCACTAGTCATATGGGCTATTTTAACAACAGGAATTGAAATGGGGTATATTCTAACCGCTATAACCGATACAATTACAGCTATTATCCTATTGATTCCAATAATATTAACTGAGGATGTATCTTGGAGACAATTATGGCAATTGTAGTCTCTTATTTAAGTCGGCTTTACTCCTCTTTTACCATTTTTAACAAAGAGAAGGATAATTATAATCAAGATTAGAGTAAAAAATGCAGAAACTCCAAAATTGAATCGGAAGGACCCTTGAAATCCTGCAAATACACCACCAAGGATCGTTCCTGCTGCGAAACCGAAGTTATGACTTGCTCCTAAAATCCCCAAACAAGTTCCCCGTTTTGACTCAGGAATATGATCTGTAACGAGAGCAGGGCCTGCAATAAAAAGACCAATATAGACTGGTAACATATAAAAGATTGCTGGGAGGATATAATTACTCGTCGATATAATAAAACTTCCCCACACGAAGAAGTAACCAATGTAACACATTACTAATATTTCTTTGAATCCTCTTTTCTCTCCAATTTTTCCAGAGAAGTGTGATGCCGCTGTACCAGTTAACGTTGCTATTCCAAAGACTACTCCAATTAACAATGCAGGAGCATTAAGTTCATGAATAAAGTAAACAGTTATGAACATACCTGAAAAACTGCTTTGAAAACTATGAAGAATAGCAATTACAAATAATACAATGAGTATTTTTGAATCGAGGAGGATGGAGGTAATACCAGGGGAATTTACATTATCTGAAAGTGGAGGACTACCTTTAAGCTCCTGTTGAGAGATTGGTCGCAAATCATGGGAAAAAATAGTCATAACTAAGCCTAAAATGCAAGCTGCAAGTGCTAGAAAAAATAATGTGTTCATACCTAGAGGATCAAATAGAAAACCAGAGACAACCGTACCAAAAAAATAACCCAACGAGGTCGATGCCATTAAAGACCCAAAAATGTCATCTTTATCTGTTAAGCTGGCATATTTTAAAATCGCAGGATTAAAACACGCTAATAAGCTAGTAATTATTACATAATCAATAAAAAATAAAAAAGGATCCGTTATAACGAGTAAGGTAAAGAAAAGGATAAGAAAAAAAAGAAAACCTGCCATCATCACATTTTTCGACCCAATCTTATCAACGATCCACCCAAAGAAAAAAACGGAAAAAATCATGGAACAATATGGTAATCCATTAAGTAATCCTGTAAGTATATAATCTCCTTTTGACAGTTCAAAGAAGTAAGGGCTAATAAATGGCTGAACTAAACCCCAGGGGATCGTCCAGATCAGGTTCACAAGTAATACTGAAACTACGTTCCGATCTAATGAACTAACGGATAATTGAGCAGATTGAAAGATCAATGGTTTCCTCATGTTCCTAGTAATCACCGATCAGTTTTGTAAAAGAATTTTAATAAGCTAAAGCATTAAGGCAAAATTCTTTGAGGTCTTCATAGTCACAAATAGGTGAATGATTACCTGAATATTCACTCATTCTTATTTGATCCAAACAATGATTGCTAATATATTATTTTCCCATACATTTTAATATAACTATTTAAAAATTTACCAGAGGTTTTTAGAATTGTTAATCCCTATTAAATTGCCTTCACAAACTGATACTACAATTAAAGGGTATCACATAAGGGATTTTGAATTATCGGAGAGATGTATCTTAATTGAATCGAAACCAGCAAAGGAAATTCTAACAAATCACTTTTTAGTAAGCACACCCCTTGTTTTATACTCACGTGAGGCTGTTAAAGATTGTATTCGATTCTTTTTTACTTTTCAGAATGTATCATGTAATCCCTCAGAAATTGTGGACGTTGTTCCTTTAAGCGGATCTTTAACTTATGATGTTTATAATGCATTTTATGAACTTTTTCAGCAACCACTGCAGAGAAACTTTATTGGAATTCGTCGTTTTCAAAAATCTTCTGGGATTTGGGATACAGAAGTTTCTTACACTAATTTTGAGGGCCTTTCACATTCTACCAAAGTCGTCTTAATTGGGGATACTATTGCGACTGGAGCAACCATTACCCAAATTATCAGATTAGTTCAAGCACAACTTCAGGCACCAACTATTTTTGTTATTATCTCGATTGCTGGTTCACTAGTTGGAGCCAAAAGGCTTGTTAAACTTGAAAAGACTCTACAAAATACTTTTCCTGGAACAGAGATTTGGTGTCTATTTACTGAAGCATATTTTGGCCTTGAAGCTAATGGGACAGATATGCCAATTTTCCATCCAGATACAATTTCGACAGAAAGTTTGAAGAGACTAGCTCATGATAAACTAGGAAAAATATTAGGGAGGTACCTTTGTTCTGTCCTTGATTGGGGTAAACGTACTAATTCTCCTCTTAAACACCTTTCAGAGCTTAGAGAGACTCTAGAAAGGTTTTCTATGGATAAAAAGGACGAATTCTATCATATTATGCTCAATGAGTGTAATAAACACTTGAGTTCCTTTAAAGAAGTGTCTATTTGAATAAATATTAAAGATGAATTAGCTTCCCATCCCTAAATTCTTCAATAGTAATATTGAAGTAGTTACTCCCTTTTCAAACCATTCCAGCATCAAATTTTCATTTGGAGCGTGGTTTCCTTGATCAGGTTGGCCGAATGGAATGATATACATTGGTTTTTTCATGTGTTGATATAAATTAAAAAGGGGTAAACTTCCCCCTAAAAGAGGGATCTTAACCGGGAGTTTTCCAAATCCCTCTTTTACCGATTTAACTAGTATTTTCGTCCAAGGAAGGTCTAAGGGAGTATATATCGGCGCAAAACCAGCTTCATATGTCACTTTACATCGATCAATCATTCTTTTCCATCTCTCTGACTGAGCTTTCAGATTCTCTAGATGGATTTGAACCAATTCTTGGACTTGGTTAGGTTTTTGATGTGGAACTAATCGAAAATCTAATTCTACAACAGCATCCTTTGGAATGATAGTTTTGGCGTACTCTCGGACATTTCCAGACTGAAAACCGCGAATATTAAAGGTGGGCCGAAACATTACCCGGTGGACCAGGGGAATATCTTGCTCCCCTCCAAAGTAGTCAATACCAAGAGATTTTTTATATAATTCAGGAGTACGATTTAATTCTTTAGCAGCTCTAAGCGATTCTTCATCGGGGGTGAAAACACTATCATAAAATCCTGATATCAAACACCTACCATTATCGTCTACCATCGTTTGAAGTATACGCATTAGATCAAGTGCAGGATTTGGTTGAATTCCACCAAAATTACCTGAATGGACATCATTGTTTGCTGAATGTAAATATATCCGCGCAGTGACAATTCCTCTTGCTCCGAAAGATATAGTCGGTTTCCAAGAAGGATCAGCAGGACCGTCGGAGACAAAAACCAAATCAACATTGTTGAAGAATTCTTTTTCTTTATTGAGCACTTCATCAAGGTGGGGTGAACCACTTTCTTCCTCACCATCCAAAATAAATTTCACTTGTAATCCTAATTGGCTGAATTTTGTTGTACATTCAATTGCTACAAGATGGGCATAATGCTGACCCTTGTTATCCCCAACTCCTCTCGCATATATTCGGCCATCACGGATTTCTGGTTCAAACGGGGGAGATATCCATTGATCTAATGGTTCAGGAGATTGGACATCATAATGACCATAGATCAATACAGTTCGATATCCATTTTCCCCCTTTAATGTGTTTGGTTCCCATTCTGCGAGGATTACTGGATTACCTGAAGTATTTATCACTTTGTAAAAATCAGCTGAAGACTTTAACCAATCCCTCAGCCATATCGATGCCTTTTTCACTCCTTCCTTTTTATTTGAAATGCTTGGGATTCGTAGATACTGAAATAAATCTTTTAAATATTCCTGTTTACGATTAATAAAATAGTCAATTGTTTTTGACACTCGTACCACTTCATTTTTTGCCCGACAAGAAAATCTCGGCTTAAAATCAAAAGTAGAAGTTTTCCTAAAGGTATAAGGATTGGTGACTTAATATGGTTAATAATTGTTACTAAAGACCATCAATTCAAATTGTAATAGTAAATTGGTTCTAAGATAACAACTGTACAATTTGCTTTCTCTGAAAATTCCTCTGCTTCAGCTAAGCTGCCAATTGTGATATTTCCAAAATCTTTTATAGTAATTGGGTATGTATAGTGCATTGGAATAGCATATTTAACAATAGATGATACATGAAGTGATTCTATTGCTTCAGCTGCTTCTTCTGCTGTCATCATTGCCTCTCCCATAACTGGTATTAAGGCAATATCGCAAGCAACCTGTTTCATTTCAGGAATATGGTCAGTATCCCCTGCGTGATAGATTCTCACATCTCCAAAATCAACAATCATTCCAGTCCAATTTGCTTCAGGAGGGTGCCATAACTGGTCGGGTTGGTAAGGATTGTATTTATCAATGTTATAAGCAGGTACGAATTCAAGAGTAATTCCATATTGTTCTATAATATCACCTGGTTTAATATAGTTGATTTCCTTTAATTCTAGTTGTTGTATATCTTCATCGAGGACATTGAATTCATCTACCTTTACTGGGTACGGTGTATAGAGAATTGTTACGTCTTCATTAGCAATTGTGGTTATATCTATCAATGAAAGATGGTCTGTATGACCATGAGATGCAATGATTATATCAGCTTTATCAGTTTCATTGACAGGAATTGAGAATGGATCAAAATATACAATTAGATCGTTTGTTTTGAGTTTAAAACCCGCGGTACCTAACCATGTGATATTGACTCCGTTATAACTTAGAAAGTTTTTTTCAATTATCACTTCATCAGCTGGATTATTATTTTTGTTATTTAATACCAGTGTAACATAAACTACTCCAACAGAAAGAATAATAAGGATAATACATGCTATTATTGCTCTTTTAATCAAAACGAATGCCTCTTCTTACATGATTTTAACATTTAACAGGATATTTCCTCTTTTTGCAAAAATTAATGTAATTTGATTCGATATTCTAACAAATAACATTTTCATGACTCAAAATATATATATTTCCATAGTTTGGAACGAGCCCTTTTTTGGATTCATACTCCCCACTTTTTTTGTAGCATATCCCTTCCAATGTATTAGCCGAAAAAAAGGTTGAAAGGGCTGTTTAGATATTTCTCATATTGCTTTAGGAACCCCCACCCCACTCGGTGTCTTTCCAAGCCCAATCCCAGTAATCTTCGCTAGTGAATGTAAGTTTTTCCACTAGTTTTGTATGTAACTGTTTGAGGAGTCTATGATGTCTGATTTCATCGTTTAAAATATAGCGAATAATAATTTTCTCCTTCTCATCCTCGAGGTTACTCCATATGTTCTGATAGGAGTCTATAGCTTTTTTCTCCAACTTGATATGTTGTTCTAAATTCTGTTTCAGTTGATCGGTTAATTCCTCATCAATTAGTGCGAATTTTTCATGAAGACCAATAAGTGTGTTCAAAAAAGACTCGTGCTTGCGTGAATCCATAGCGATACCTAAAATCATCTCCCTGACGATCTCATTTCCAATATTCTTTGCTGAAGATTCAGCTGTCTGAACTATTTGTTTCTCAAGCTCAATTTGGTTCTTGAATAGTTGAATTCGTTTTTCAACATCCATTTTTATTTCTCCAAACCATGTGATTTTCCGAAAGTATCTTTTCAGTTTAAAAACATGCTGTGTTCGATCATCGGATATATAGATTTATTATTCTAGGTATGTTGAAATTTCTTGTGGGGAAGGATTTGAAAATTCAGTATCGAAGAAGCATATACCAAGAGTTCAAAGGTTTTTTTTCACTCTCTTTACGCCATTTTTTGAAATATACCTGAGATATCTACTCAGGAAAGATAAAAATCGATATTATGAATTAAAAAGGCAAAAAGAGCAATTTTTTAATCCTATTGTATGAAACAGCACCTTTAACATCTCCAAGCAAAATCTCGTAAATTTGCAACAGTTCAAGTGACTTGAATCTAATTGGTACGGTTCTAAGGAAGTTATTTAAAGGTGATGGAATTCTGATTAAAAAATCGGGAAGAATAATGCTAATATCAGATATTAAAGATAGATTTTGTAATTTTTTTGAATTAACCTTTCCAGAGTATCAGAATATTGAAATCACCCAGCTCAAGGATATCACCTCAGGGTGGGAAAACGATCTTCTCTCATTCGATTTAGGTTATCAAGATCAGGGAAAGCAGGTCAAAAAAGAACTTGTTGCACGAATATACCCTGCAACAAATTCTAAAACAAAGTCTGCTAAAGAATTTAGTGTAATGAAAAAGTTATATGATTTAAATTATCCTGTTCCTAAAATGGAATTATTAGAAAATAGTGGGGAAATTATAGGTAAACCTTTCGTGATAATGGAGCGAATTGATGGACCAACTATGGGTGAGATTCTTCGGAAATCGAATGAAAAAAAGCAAATAGAGATGATGGAGCTTTTTATTGATCTTTACGTACAATTACACAAAATAAATTGGAGAGAATTCAATTTAATCACCCCTCCCCCAGAATCACAATCTTTAAACACCTATATTGAAACACAAATAGATGAATACATTGATTCTTTATTACAACGAGGAATGATCGATTTTAGCGAAGTGTTCAAATGGCTTAGAAATCAAATCAATGGGATTTCTGTTTCCTCCTTGTCTTTAATTCATCTAGATTATCATCCTGACAACATCCTCATGAAAAGAGATTTAAACCCAGTGGTTATTGATTGGGGCACTTCATCAGTGCTTGATTTTCGTTTTGATTTAGCATGGACTGTTCTACTTACAAATGCCCATGCATCACCAACCCTAGGTCAACAGGTATTTGACATATATCAGCAAAAATTAGGGAGGGTGATTGAGGATTTTGAATTCTTTTATGTGTTTGCAGCCACTAGACGATTAACAGATTATGCCATATCTCTGATTCAAGGATCAGAATTATCAGGGATGCGCCCTGAGACCGCTTCATTACTAAAACAGTATAATCAAGTATATCAGTTTGTCTATGGAGTTATTCGGGATCATCTAGGGGTAAAGATAAAACTTATTGAAGATCTCTTGTCAAAATAATTAGTTAATGCCCGAAGATGTTATTATTAAGGTAATAAAGTTATAAAAATAGCATTCTTTTTCCGTTAAATCAGAATATTTAATACATCAAATACAAAAGTCTCTTGAATTTCCTTCGCTGAAATGATTGAAGCTTCTATTGTTAAAGTTTGGTGTGACTTAGGAAGAATGGTTATGAAAGTACTAGTTGCGTACGGTACTAGATATGGGGCAACTCAGGGAATTGCAGAAAAAATGGTAGAATGGTTAAAGGAAAACGACATTGATTCAGATATTATTAATGTGAAAAAGGATCAATGGCCAGATTTAGCTCAGTATGCTGGATTGATCATTGGATCAGGTATAAGAATCGGTCAATGGACCAAAGAAGTGAAAAATTTTATTAAAAAGCAAAAAAAAGATATTAATTCATTAGATGGTCCGAAAGTATTCTTTGTAAGTTCAGGTTATGCGGCTATTCCAGAAAGATATCTAGAAATCAAAGAAGAATATTGTAAAAAAGCACTAGATGGTCTGGGAGTCACTGTAGACGATTATGAAGCTTTTGGTGGATTAATGAATGCTTCTCCTGATTCGCCTGTGGGGTGGTTAGATAAGAGGATGTTAAAGATTGCGGGAAGAGCTTCCCCTAACTTTGATCCAAATGGTGTGAATGATTATAGAGATTGGGAAAAGATAGAAGCTTTCACAAAAGAATTTATAGAGATATTGAAAGGGAAATGATTGGTGTTTAAAGTGCCTGGACAAGAACATTCACATGGAATCGGAGAAGAACATCCACGATCCCACGAATTTCAATTGATTGGTGTCATATTATTCTTGATGGTTTGGGGAATAGACTCTTTATTCAACCTTACAACTCAATTATCACGTATGATACCATGGCAATTACGCCTGCTTATCTTTATTGGTGCCGTGCTTATTGCATTAAGATTAGCTAATGGTTCTCATAAATTAGTTTTAGTAGGGGTTGATAAAACTAATCCAAAAGTAGTGGATGAAGATGTTTATGCTATGGTGCGACATCCGATGTATTTTGCTTATATTATTGGATATTTAGGATTGATTATTTTGACATTGTCTATCATATCATTCATCCCCTTTTTAATTGCATTTTTTCTTCTTGATCTAATTGCAGCCTACGAAGAAAACGAATTAATAGAGATTCTTGGTCAGGAATACCTAGATTATATGAAAAAGGTTCCACGATGGGTACCCAATCCATTTAAATTCTTTAAAAGGCAAAAAAACCTTTAACACCCATTTTTAGGACATTTCTATCAAAAATTTTCTAATTATTTATAAAGGCAATACGAATGTTAACTTTTT
Source organism: Candidatus Heimdallarchaeota archaeon (assembly GCA_020353515.1). Lineage (GTDB taxonomy): Archaea > Asgardarchaeota > Heimdallarchaeia > Hodarchaeales > Hodarchaeaceae > Hodarchaeum. The sequence continues at coordinate 1,812,378 of CP070695.1, read as the reverse complement.
CGGAATTTTTCTTTCACGGAAGTGAAAAAATGGATAAACATCATGCTAGTGAGCAGTGGATTCTTGAATTCTTGAAGCAATGGCTTTTAGGACTTTTTCAAGGTCTTGAGAACCAACCTAGAGAGGTTAACACAGATATTCTTAAATCCTGTGGGATTGCTTGTGCTAACCCCCAAGCTGTAGAATTTTTTCGAAAAGCTTGGAAAAGAAGCCAAAATATCGAACAATTTATTGAAACATTAAATCATCATTATCAAGAAGAGGTTTTTATTATAAAGCCTGAATCCTCTATTCAGGTACGATATTCAAAGTGTTATTGTCCATTACGTCAAATAAAATTGGTGGATTCGTCTCTTTTACGCAACTGCTCCCACTTTTGGTTAGAAGAGGTGTTTGAGTCAGCCTTAAACGTTCCAGTTAAGGTTAAAATTGTTAAAACCATGTGTAGTGGAGCAAATTCATGTATATTCAAAGTCAGTCTTCCTTCGAAAGACGAAAATTCTTTACTAGAAATTCAAGTATATCTTAAAGAAGCTTTAAAACTACGTCAACAAATAGATGAAGGGCTTAGATTTTTGAATGAAAAGAACAAACTCAGGATGGACTAGATTGAGTCTAGTTGACTATTCCTTTTCTTTTTAATAAAAGCTCTTGGAGAGAATTAATATCCTTAATTGATTGTTTTAAGAGTATTATCTCTTCTGAAGTAACCTCTCCATTTGCTTCAAGTAGATCGACAATATTTATAAAACGATCTTTTGCTAGGGAGAAATCTAATCTCGTCTCTGGTATGGTAGAAAATGCTAAAATTAATTTCTCGGTTATATTTGCATTAGGTACTTTCAAAGCGTTGTACACTGTATGTACAAAGATTTCGTCTTCAGCCATTTCATTGGCTATTCTATCTCTTTTCTCTGCAATTTCTGTACCATCATGGTTGTCTTCTACTTTTTCCATTCAGGACACTTCCATCACTATTCAAGTCTAATTTTAAGTTCTTAATAATCTAATATAACCCTTCTTTTTAAGGCAATAAATATCAATTAAGAGAGACTGATGATGAAGATAAGAGCTTAATTCAAAAAGAACTAGAGAATCGAATATTTAAAAATAAATAGATACGTAAAACAGTAATAAAAACAAAAGAGATAATAATTAACAGACGTAATGCAGTTATTTGACGAGTTAAAGTTCCTAACAGTAATGCATGCAGCCCAACCATGATGAAAGCGAGATATGAAATTTGTTGGAGAACGAGGGTTCTTCTTCTGCCAAATCTTCGTGCAAAGCGAGTAAAATCAACACCTGCAGCTACTGTAAAAAGAATTACAATCGTCAAGCCATACAAGAATATCAAAGATTGAGAAATGGCCTGGTTGAAAAATATTGGGCCTCATTGTGATGATGTCTTTAGGAACATAAGTAAATGTCCCAATCCCTTCTATTGTAATCTTGCCATCTAAATTCATAGTAGTATTACTCTCTGGAATGTTAATACTATTATTTTGGTTAGTATTATTACCAGGATAATCAAAAAACGGTTCATCTATCGGGTTATTGTTATCTATTGTTGGAGAAAAGATCATTTGATATATTCCTCCTGAAATGACACCAGTTAAAATAATCCCAGCGAAAATAATCCATATTAGATTCTCTTTTGCCTTTGAACCAATACTCATGGTTAAAACAGTGAATATTCTCTTTATCAGAGTTTGGTTTTGATTCTCGAAATACTTTGAGCAAGTCTGATGAAACTCACTACTGGTTCCATTTTCGTCTAGTAAAAATGAAGAATGGAACCACCAACAATACTGTTGCTGTTAAGAAACCCGAAATTGGACCTGGGACATTCATTATAAAAAAAATCTAAGAGATCTTGGATTGGTTCTATAGATGAATTAATACGCATACAGTCCTGTGCGTGTTCATTATAAACATCTATTGTTTTGGATATTCTCCTGTCCATTTCCACTTTCCAACAATTTTAAACACGTAATTCAATAAAATTCAATGGAGAAAGAGTAAGATTTCTCAATTAGTAACGTGTAACAACTGAAATTATATTAATCCTTCTGTATATTTGTGTGTATCATCAAATCAATGTCGTGGTGTTCTATTTTGGTTGACCTATTAATAAAAAACGGAGTAATTATCACTGTTAACTCAAAAAATGAAGTCATTTCAGATGGAGGAGTTGTAATTGATGCTGATAAGATAATTGATATTGGACCAATGAGCAAAATACAAAATTATTCCTTTAATAATGAAATCGATGCGAAAGGAATGGTCATAATACCTGGACTCATCAATACACACACGCACTTGGCAATGACCCTATTTCGAGGAGTAGCTGATGACGTTCCAGGAATTAATTGGCTCCCAATAATATGGTCAATCGAGAAGAACATTACTGCTGAACATTGCTATGTTGGGGCATTACTTGGTTGCTTAGAAATGATAACAACAGGGACAACAACTTTTGCAGATCAATATTGGCATATGGATAGGGTTGTAAAAGCAGTCAATGAAGCAGGGATGCGTGCAAATCTAGCTCAAGGAATACTAGAATTGAATGAACCCGATAAAGGAGAACGAGAATTAACTGAAAGTGTAGCATTTGCTAAAAAGTGGAACAACTCCTCAAATGGTAGAATCACGTGTAAATTAGGGCCTCATTCTATATATACATGTTCACCAACCTTACTACAAAAAACACGAGAAGCTGCTGATGAAATTGACGTTGGGTTACACATTCATGTCGCTGAGGCGCCAAACGAACCAAAAATGACCAAAGAAAAACATGGAGAAACATCAATTGAGCATTTGCATAATTTAGGAATATTAAAGGACGATGTTCTGGCAGCTCATTGTGTTTTTGTAAATAAAGCAGATATGAAAATCATGAAACAAACCAACACTTCAGTAGCCCATTGTCCAACTGCTATGATGAAATATGGGAATGAGGTTGCCCCAATCCCAGAGTTGCTAGAAAAAGAGGTTATGGTTGGTATTGGAACTGATGGTTGCGGGAGTAATAACAATCTTGACATGATTGAAGAAATGAGAACTGCTGCATTTTTGCACAAACAGAATAAAAGAGAAGGTACTGTATTACCCGCTCAGCAGATAATTCGTATGGCTACAATTTTAGGGGCGAAGAGTCTTGGATTAGAAAACGAAATTGGTTCTTTGGAAGTGGGTAAGAAAGCAGATATAATCATGTTAGATTTTAAGAAGCCCCATCTAACACCTTTCCATAATTGTCCCTCTCATATAGTATACTCCGCCTTTGGATCAGATGTGGATACAGTTATCATTGATGGTAACGTAGTTATGAAAAATGGACAGATTATAACGTTGGATGAATCGAAAGTACTAACATTGGCTCAAGAGGCTTTTGAAGAATTGTTGGAAATTGGGGGATATTCTCTGAGTTATGAAAAGAATCCGAAACCTGGCTTTAAGACGAACTTGACTGTCAAATCTTTTCAAACCTTTCTGAAACTCCAGCAAAAACTGAAAGGTGGGTAATTTTTGGAGAGAACACTGTTGACCGTTGAAATAGTCTACTTTGTACATGGAACCACAAATGATAATGAGAAAAATATCGCAACTGGATGGGGAGATTGTACTTTGTCTGATCTTGGATTAAAACAGACAAGGAAAATGTCCCAGCGTCTTAAAGATGTTCAATTTGATTGTGTCTTTTGTTCTGACCTGAGGAGGGCCGTGGACTCCGTAAATATAATATGGGGTTCTTTGATTCAAATTATTCAGGACAAACGGTTGAGAGAATGTAATTACGGAGACTTAACTGGTGTTAAAATCAGCACGCTAAGAAAAATTATGATTAAACACATTGATAATCCTTTTCCTAATGGAGAAAGCTATAAAGAGGTCGAGAAAAGAATTAGAAGCTTTCTAGAAGATTTAAAGGAGAACTATCTTGGAAGAAAAGTTGCGATTCTCGCTCATCAAGCTCCCCAACTTGCATTAGATGTTATACTTAATGGGAAAACATGGAAACAGGCTATAAAAGAAGATTGGAGAAGAAAACAACCGAAGGAGTGGAAACCTGGGTGGATTTATTATTTATCTTGATCTTTGTGTCCTCCTTGAGTTCAGTTGATTCTTATAACATTCATTTTTCTGGATGAATAAAGAAACTCATCAAAAAGACATTCTGTGAAGGAATTTCAGAAACTTCATTACTTTCATACTTTGCCCAAAGTTGATTAAATGTTTCTTTCATTTTCATCTGAAAATCTCGAAATTCTTCGTCATTAAGTGAAACTAGAAAATTTATAAAGCCGTCAACTCCAGGGATGCGCGTATAATACTCATCAAACTCCCCCTCTGTCATTCTGTTAATTGCTGTTTTAGTCTCGATAATTGCAGCTATACTCATGTCCAATATACGATTAATTCGTTTTATCCTCTCCTCATGTGAGAATTGTGCATGTCTTGGTCTTTCTGTTATAGGTAAGTTTTCCACATCTTTTGGAAAGCCTTGAGGAGTATTAGAATAATATGCCACCTTTACATTTTTTTTCTTTGACACCCTCTCATATTCAATTTTTACCAGTTTCTGTGATTCTAAATCACTAAGATAATTGTAAGTTGTTTGTCGTGTTAAGCCTATCTTTACTTGAATTTCTTTTGCTGTTAATCTCCGATATTTGTACAGAAGAAACCGTATTGTTCCAATAATTATATCTTTTTGAGCAAAAAAATAATCCCTTCTATTCATAATTACCAACAACTCAAAAATTATCACGTTTCTAAAAAGTGGAAACGTTTTTATCTTTATTGTATTTTTCGATTCATGAAAGTGGAAACGTATAACCGTTCAACTGTTTAACTGGTAGGATGTTATAAATTGAAAATTTTCCAGTTTAAAAGAGGAATCATGAAGAAAGCCTTTATATTTCTCATTTTCGGATTATTTTTCCAAACTGTTTTATTTTCTCCTATTATTTGTTGTCTAGCCTCAGCAAACTCTGCTCAAGAATTGAATAAACATTGGCCAACCAATGAATGGAAAGATATTACTCCTAAAGAATGTGGTTTAAATCCAACTTATTTTGATCAACTTACATCAACTCTCGAGAATGGAACAATTCCAGCGTACTCAATAGTGATAGCAAATACTGATGGATACATCCTTTACGAATGGAACTTGGTTTATTTTGATGAAAATAAAACACACAAAATTTATTCTGTAACTAAGGGTATTATAGGTCTCCTAATAGGGATTGCAATTGATAATGGATTTATTGAAAGTGTTGATGTACCTATATCAAATTACTTTAATTCATCTGAATGGCAAAACCCCGATCCAAGAAAGGAGGAAATCACAATTCGTCACCTCTTAACTTTCACTGCAGGTATTGAATATGATGAGCTATCAACACCTTATAGCGACCCTGAGAATGATTTCAATGTCTGGACTTCAAGTTCAGATTGGGTACAGTTCGCATTAGACCTTCCTATGAATGCTGATCCAGGTCAACAATTTACTTTTTGTTCAGCTGCTTCTCACTTGTTAAGTGCTATCCTATACAAAGCAACAAACAAAGCTCCATTAGATTTTGCAAATCAATATCTCTTTGACCCTATAGGTGTAAATATCGGTCATTGGTCTACAGGTTCAGGAGGAATTCACAATGGGGGAAATGGCATTACAATGACAACACGGGATATGGCTCGTATCGGATATCTAGTTTTTAATAATGGTACTTGGAATGAAACTCAGATAATATCAGAAGAATGGATTAAAGAGTCTACTCAACCACAATTTCATGATTTTTTTGGTTATCAGTGGTGGATCCTTCCTGAAGAGGAATTTGGAAAAGGAGCAACTTATGCTGCTGGAGCCTATACGAATAAAGTGATTTTGGTTCTCCGAGAATATGGATTTGTCATCTCAATCATTGCTGAATATGGTGAAGGTGCTATCGCGGATTGTCATAAAAAATTGGTCACCGATTACCTTATTCCAGCCACATTACCTTATAATCCAGAATCAAATACTTCTGATACTACAAACGCTTCAACATTGACAACAAAAACATCAGATATGAATACAAGTTCTTTTTATGCTTTATTCATTCTTCCAGGTTTATGGATCTTAGTTTATTTTAAAAAAAAGAGAGAATTGATTTGATTAATCCATTCTTCTTTTCTTTAATTAAAGAATAGATACAAAAATGATAAAAAAGAAGACTAGCTAAGAAAACAAGGAAAAAGTAGAAACCTAGACTTTTTATTTTGATCCTTTAAGCTTCTTCTAATCCTCTGTCAGTCCAATTGAGAAACAACCATTTCTTATCTTTATTCGCGAGATTAAAGAATAATATTTTAATAATACTCTCTGGATTATAAAAAGGCAAAACAAGAGAAGGCAAGATTGAAAATTAATTTTCGTGAAGCCAAGAGTATAATCACTAAAAGTAATATTCCTTCAGTCGATTACGTCATAAATCCTTATACTGGTTGCCAACACGGATGTATTTATTGTTACGCTGAATTTATGATCAGATTTACTGGCCACAAAGGTGATAAGTGGGGGGAATTTCTAGACATAAAGGAGTTTAATGCTGCTAAGATTAAACCAGAGAAATATCATGGAAAGAGGATTTTACTGAGTTCTGTGACAGATCCTTATTTACCTCTCGAAAAAAAGTATCAAAATACTCGTCGAATTTTAGAAAGACTTGTTGGAACCGATGCAGTTATCTCTGTTCTTACAAAATCCAAGTTAGTCACTAGAGATATTGATCTGTTCAAGAAATTTAAAAATATTGAAGTTGGAATTTCAATAAGCACATTGGATGCGACTTTTGCAAGAAAAATTGAGCGGGGCGCCTCAAAACCTTCAGATCGGTTAGAGGCAATCAAAAATGTTTCAGAAGCAGGAATACCAACATATACTTTTGTTTCTCCATTTTTCCCAGAGATCACTGACTATCGTGCAATCATAGAAGAAACAGTTGGTTATACTCACAGATATATGTTTGAGAATTTAAATTTCAGACCACATAATATTCCAAGAATTCTGAATATTATTAAAGAAAATTACCCTACATTGTTGCCTATATACCAAGAAATTCGCAAGGATAGAACCTATTGGGATGTAGTAGAATCAGAGATTCGAGATTATTGTGAAAAGATGAAACTTAGCTATAGTATCGAATTCCATCATGGTGGGTTCTCGAAAACTTGAACTCAAGGGCCATTGTAATAAATGGGGAATATATTTGTACTTCTTATCCTTTTTTAAAGCGGCACCTGGAGATAACACTGGCGAGACAAATCAGGGATACGAGAACTAAAAGTGCTGACCAACCTGACCCAGAAACAGAAACAGTGGATAACAATTTCCGAGAGTCTACCACGGTGACTGTTACCTCATCCCAGGCAGAATTACCAGAAGAATCTGTGACAATCAGCTTGACAGTATAGGTTCCCTCAGCCCAACCAACAAGGGGAAGTTCAATGGTGTCGCCACTCCATTGCCCCTCTTGTTGGGTAACCCCATCCACTTGGATCTGGTAGTAAGATGGGTGCTTTTCTATTACATTCCATGTCACATAAGCGTTTGAATCTCCTAATTCTGCTGTATACTCCCCAACACTTGAGATTTGAGGGGAGGTGATGTCAACCACATGGACGAAAGTCGTCAGACTTCGGGTGAGACCATGTTGATCCTCAACTACAAGGATAAATTCATAAGTACCAAGATCAAGATCCCCAGTATTATAGGTGATATTAACTAGTTGATTGGTTAGGGATCCTGAAACCACAAGACCCCCGTTACGGTACAGCGAATACGCCTTTGGATTTAATTCATTGATTGTCCACAAGAGCGGAGTGCCTTCCGATATGACCACTAGAGGTGGTCCTTCAATAACTGGGGGAGAATAATCGAGTACTGTAACATCAACTGATCCAATTCCTACATTCCCCGACTCATCAGTCATTCTCAACGTGAAATTATAATCACCCTCAGGAATGTAGTTGAGGTCGACAAGAACAACTTTAAAGTGAGGTAGAATAGCTCCTTCGTCAATAAGGATCCCATTTCGGTAAAGTTGGTAGGAATTAGGATTACTTTCATCGATAATGTATTCAAACCAGTTTGGGGTATGAAACTGTTCATAAATAATTGACTCAAGCGGAACGATTGCGGGAGGAATGATATCTTCAACAGTGAGAACGAAAGAGCTACTGTTTTCATTATCACTTGAGTCGGTAAACACAGCTCGAAATTCATAGGTTCCCTTGCGTAAGTGGTCGATAGGGAGAGTCACTGTATTGTTAAATGTGGACCAAGTTCCGTTGTACAGTAGCTCTTCATTCATGTAGATGGAATATTTATCTGGATTTGCGTCTTCAACGATCCAGATGGGGCGCTGGACCCACGAGCTGTTATGTTCAAACACTACCATATCACTTGGGGTGCTTTTGATCTGGGGAAAATCAACATCTATATAAGTTAGATTCCACGAATGGTTGTAAAAATTCCCCGCAATGTCGTAGATATGTAATTCCACAGGATTTTCACCTATTTTCAATTTCAACCCATCCACAGATATGTTAGCGGGGATGGTAGCACTCCATGTACCAGCCAGTTGAGCCTTTTTATTAACCACAACCTCCCAGTAAAGTGGATAGGGATCAGTTGCCGTGAAGGCGACTGTTTCACCGTGTCCTTGAATAGCACTAGATCCAGGAGAAGTAAGAAGAACAGGATCATTCGTATCAGCACTACCGATGTCGAGAAGTAAAGTTGATGACACACTGAACCCACTCATGTCAGAAACAGTAAGTGTGAAATTCCAGGTCGCTTCTGTTAGAGATTTAGGTGATAGGATATAGGTTGCGTTCCATGTGTTTAAACTACTATTAGAATCACGCCAAATAATGCACTCGCTCTGTGGGATAGCTGTTCCATCTAAAAATAGGGTTACGTTCAAAGGATAAGCTTCGGTAAATTGCCAATTGAACGCCAGAGTGTTGTTCCAGTTCACAGGGAGAGCAAAATTATTACCTGTTGCCAATACATACGCAGTTGGATGAAAATTATCATGCCACACAAGCTGGATTGATGGGGCAATAATCGGTGGATCATAGTCTGTTGGGTCAATTTGAACCCAGACCATGTCCTTCTTTTCATTTCCAGTTGTATCGCTGAAAACAACAGTCACATTGTAAAGCCCTGGCACCCAAGTTACTCCAACATTGTCCTTCATTATTACATGAATCCTTTCTCCACTAACCCAACTGTCACTACGCCTAAGGGTTCCATTTACAAAAACCCAATAAGAATCTGGGTTGGCATCAATTGGTATCCAGGAGGGTCCTAAGTTCATGGTCCAAAATTCCTCTTCTCGTGGATACACAATAGTGCACCCGTTATACTCCTGGGGACTGATACCAGGAGGCGTCAAATCAGGTTCTAGAACATTGACCGTTACTTCATGCATAGAATAAACTTGTGAATCTCCCTCGGAACGAATGATTATTCGGAATACATACTCCTGAACCGGAACAATAGTTGGGTCAGGGATAGACAGCCGTGCAACAATGTTGTGGGTGTTTTCATGATAGAGGTTATCGATATGAGTCTCTTCAAGTGATAAGAAGTCTGTCCAACCATCCACAGAAATCGAATAATTATCCATTATATTTCCTGTATTTGTCACAGAAAGAACAAACTCTTGTTCATAATTTGCTAATAATGTACTAGTATTTGGGGTTAATGTCGATGACACATTGAAAAAAGGTAAGAATTCGATTGTGTGGGTAGTTAATTGTTGGATTGATGGATCATTTTCACTGGTGGCATTTATATCCAAAGTATAGGCTCCAGGTAGAGGAAAATAGTCTGTTGGATGGTAAGTAAGATTAAAAACGCCCGTAAAAGACTGACCAGCAGTATTGAAGCGATCCACAGAAAAATTCGATTTCCACTCTCGGGTTGTACCCTCAACACCCTGTAACACCCCTTGGACAGTGAAATTGTCAGGAACATTCCCTAGATTTATACCAGAGAATCCTAGTGAAAAGACTTCACCTGGGGAAACTGAAATCACCTCTCCATCAGGCATATCAAAATTGAAATCCAAACCATATGTCACAGGGGGTGTGTACACCACATTTCGCGTGATAGAGATAGGATAATCTTTCGTCAAAGATTTTCCTTGACTTCTAGCGACCAAGGAGAAACTAAGGGGATTGGGCGGTACAGAGGGGTAGTCAGGCGCGTGTATTGTCAGAAATGCAGTGTTTTTTCTTGATGGACTGATGTCATAAGCTGCAGGATACCTGTCAAAGGAAGCGGTGAATCCTAAGGGGAGATTTATCACTTGGAGTTCAATGAAATCTTCATTGTTACCTAATGAAGTGAGGTCAACAGAATAAGCGTGGTCTCGGGCACTTAAACTGGATTCATTTAAGGAGGTGATTGTCATGTCAAAATCGTAGTTTGCATCACGTACTGGAGCAGAAGTTCCAGTAGAGTAGTGAAATGTGGAAGAAAGCAGTGGATAAGTGCTCCACCGATTATAAAACCATAATTGATAGAATACAGAGCCTACTGTCCAGCTAGGTGGAGAGTAAGGAACAAGGGTGTCGATGGGGAGCTTGCGTTTTGGTAGGAGCCCATATTTTGTTGGTCCCCAATAACTTTCTGGGTCAGGAATCAAGTGAGAATAATCCCAACCCTCATTGAGATGATAACCTAGGGCTTGTATATGCATTTTCGGATTGAAAGTAAGACTTTCCAGGCAGTAAGCTAGCTCTGATACAGAAAAACGAACGCTAGAACCTGACATATGAGAGGGAAGTATGAACTTCAAACTGTTATAGTCCTCGCCATTAAGACCATACCTAAAATCATATAGTAACGTATCCTCATGGTGCCAATCAGAAAATACACCATCAGAAAGATCACTAATTAGTCCACTTTTCGCTGTCTGACAAGATGGATCCTGACTATGTTCTTCCCCCCAAGCCATCAACCGACTATCCTGCCACGAATCAGCAGAAACAGTAAGTCTAGCTGTTACTCTATCGCAGAATAATACTGCGTCGAGTGCATCGAGTCGTATCCAATCTATTAATTGTGGCTTCTCGTTTATAGGAGCCATTTTTGCAATAGGGAAGTAGGAATAAGTGTTTCGTGGAGTGACTGTATCTGGTTTCGCCAGGTGATGATACCCGCCTGCTTGTGTGAAACGATTCTCCCACAATGTGTAGAGTCCTTGATCCCATCCAAATTGACCCCAACTCAAGACATTGCGATGAGTTGTCAATTCATGACCAAAACTGTTCCAATTTATGTACCTTGATCTAAGAAGACCTGGTTGATCACCTAGTGGTGTCCAAAAATCTCCTTCGATAAACGCTTCATCCGTCTTAAGAAATAACATATCAACAAGGGTCCACCCCCAACAAAGGCGTATGGCTTTGTTTCCAAGTACCCAATCCATGAATTCATCGTATTCATCCACTTCTCTATAGGTTTCCTCCCATAAATAATGAAATACTTTGAAATCAGTTAGTGGAACAAGTCTTAATGATAAGGTTCCTACAAGCGGGCGAATGGCTACTTTCAGCTCGTATGGATGATCAATAAAACACTCCTCGGGATACGAGATCTCAACTTCAAGTTTGAAATTCAACTTGAATATAATATTATACCAACAAGCCAATTTCATGAAGTGGTATGTTCTTTGATCCCTCTCTCTGCGGGCTGTCTCATTACCAAGCGATTCATATAATGGAAAATACCAATCGGCCCAAGGATTTGGCCAACCTCTTCTTTCTTCTTCAAGCCAGAGGAGTTGGTGATATTCGTACCAAATAGCAGACGATTCAAAGCCAATATCCACTTCTTTCTTCACAGTGCGTATTGAACTTGATTCGCTTTCCGTATTCACACTTTTCTTCTCACGAATGATTGGTATAACTAGATCATCCAGTTCACCTGCATCACATTCAGTTATCTTTATTTTCGGAGTACCGACCATCATTTTCGTGCTTGTGAGAACACTATCATCCGTGTAAGTGGTTTGGGTCTTAATCATGGAGTCCGTCTTATCCAGTACGACAGTAGATGACTCTGTTTCTGTTGAAGATCCAAAATCGTACGGGGTTGTCTTAGGCTCCAGCATAATGTCCATCCAATCCTGAGATATGTTCTTTTCTAATAAATCGTTCTCAAGGAAGGAAAGATCAGGCAGCTGCGACTGAACGGAAGAAAGGAGGTTTGAATCCAGGTCTTGTTCAACAAGTTTATCTATTTTGACATCATCTATTCCTTGGTTTGTTACATAAGGCGATGTCTGTAATGCTAGGAGGGTGAGATGCCCTGTAGTAATGGAAGGAATCGTAATAACACTAATAAAGACTACCACAAATAAAAATTTTATGCTTCGAACGCCTAATAAGTAAAAATGATTTAATTTTTTCATAGTTTGTTCCTCCTAAGCTGATCTTGGTCTCTTTTCCTTCTTGGTTTACGCGAAATTGTATACATAAGTAGGATAATCATGAATGGTAAAAGTTCAAACCCTGGTGAAGATTGTCCTTTAGATGGCTTCACAATTACTAAAACATCATCAATTACTCGGTGTCCTGCTGTATCGTAAACGATCAGCCGAATTGTATATTCTCCTTCTGGAAATTCTGTAAAAGTAAACTCGATGTCCTCTGAAGTCTTCCCAGTGAGCGCATCTGTTTGTAATTCCTCCTCCGTCCCATTTATATACACTACAAAAATTTCGTAATATGCTAAGTTTTCGTCAGAAGTCGTCCAAGTAATACTTGCACTTTCAGAGCTCGAAACAGAAATAGAATCTGGAGAAGAAAGAACTGGTGGGTCATTGTCTCCTGTGATCTGAACTGTGATACTTCTGGATGCTGAGTTACCAAAGATATCCCACGCGACCAACGTTAGGTTATGTGTGCCAATTACCAGACCGTCTAATGATACCATGACTTTCTGATTAGGATCAATCCAAGGTAAGTGGGAAATCATTAAATTGTTTAGGTACACTTCAACGTATCCTGGATGCTCATCAAATACTCGAAAAGTTGCAGAGTTTCCTGATGTCCCAAATTGGATAGACATATCAGGCATTTGTGCAATTACAGGGGCAGCGGATTCAGTCTCCCCCCCTGGTAAAACAACAACTATTACTGTACTAGAATTCCAATTTCCTGACTCGTCCCAGACGGTTAAATTGAATTCCCAGGTGTTCACTGTCAGGTTTGAAAGTGAGTACTGAATGATTCCAGTCGTCCAGTAACCTTGCTTGACAACTGTACTTGAATTCCTATAGATAACATACTGATAGGGATAATCATCTGATACTTCCCAAACAATGCTTCTAACGCTGTTCTCATAGATTTCAAGGGGTGCTGGACTCGAAACTGACGGTGGGGTCTCATCGGGCGGGATAGGAATAACTATGATAACTGTACTAGCTGTCGCGTTGTTTCCAGATAAATCAAAAACAGTGACCGTAATATTCCATGTTCCAACTGAAATATAATCTACAGAGATGTTAAACTCTCCACCATGCCAGGGATAATAGCCTATTTTGGTCTCATTAACGAACCATTCGTACACCTTGGGGTGGTCATCACTGGCGTTCCATGTGAGATAATTACCAACTGTTCCTTCAACGTACTCAAGGGGGTCTGGCGCAGTAATAATTGGTGGAATGATATCAGGGACATGGGGATTAATGACAACTAAAACCGAATCCTTTGTCTGTCTTCCTTCCCAATCGTAGAGGATACAAGTAAAGTTATGTACCCCAGCAGTTAATGCTTGAGGGTATAGATCAATAGGATCTAGGCGAGCTATAATGTTCTCACCTGCCCAAGACTCGTTATAAACTGGTGTATTGTTGAGTAAAATCACTGCTCGCCAGGGGTGTTCATCACTGCCTACCCAGGTAATGGAATAACCTATACTCCCCTCTTCAAAAGACAGATCATCAGGTGAATTAATCGTAGGAGGTGTGACATCAGGCTCTTTCACGGTTACCCAGACTGTATGAGTCTCATTCATACTATAACTGTCGAGAATGATCAAGGTGAAGTTGTGCAGTCCAGCAGCAAGTCCATCAAGAGAGATTAAGATAGTATCTGTCCAATTGCCGAAACCTCGGCTTCCCATGGTAATGATGGTTCCATTTCGGTACACGGTATAACTCTCATGATACGTCACGGTAACTGTCCATGTCAGACTGTACCCTGGTTTTCCATACGGTATAGCAAAATCGTTTGGCCCATTGATTACGATACTCTGGGGTCTTGGGGTACTATCTGTTCTGGGTAAGGGATCAGCGTTGTTGGCTGGACCAGTAATAACAAAGGGATTATCAATGAAACCGTCGTTGTCATTGTCTGGACTAGTCCAATCGTCCCAGTAATTGTAGGAAAATATATTATTTGTCCCGTTATCATACGCTTGAGTCCCACTCTCATTGTTTTGGATAAAAGAATTCCAAATGACTTCATCGTCATTACTTTCAGTATGTAGTTCAATCCCGTAACCCGTACTGTTATAAACGATATTTCGAGAAACAGTTGCTCGATCACCATTCCATAGGAAAATTCCTTGCTGCCCAGCGTTTGTTATTGTGTTATTTGTAATAATAGCATCATTACATACACTTTCTATCGTGATACCTCTACCTCCTACATCCGTAATATTGTTCCCTGTGATAGTAGTGGCACCAGTATAGTGAAATACAACCACCCCGTGCGCCCCAGCATTGGAAATGGTATTGTTTATTACATCATTCCCGTGACTGATTTCACCAATCAGGATTCCATGTGTATTTACATCTCTAATGGTATTGTTAACTATTTTATTATAAGCACTATAAGGGACGTATATTCCACACCCCGATCCAAAGGAGAG
>CP070695.1:1738149-1797334 GCA_020353515.1 Candidatus Heimdallarchaeota archaeon | reverse complement strand
AGAAAGAAGTAGAAAAAATACGAAAAAAAATTGTGTCAATGAAGATAGAAATGAAAAAGAAAATTGGACAAGAAAAAGAAAAAGCTCTGAAAAAGATAGAAGAGAAGAAAAAACCAAGAAAATAATACCAGTTGTATCTTATCCAGTTAATATAAATCTTAAATGAGGTAGAGAAAAGGTTTTAAATCGTTTTCAAGTACAAAAAAATATTATTATACATCTCTATGTAATAAAAATAAAAATTACCGCTCTAATATTTCTCGTTTGAACCTTTTTCTCCTTTTTGAGATATGATTTTTCTGACATAGACATCTTCCCCTTGCTTTTCCTTTATAGATAAAAATACTGAAGTTTTGATGTATATCAATCCCACGATGAAT
The DNA here is from genome assembly GCA_020353515.1 of Candidatus Heimdallarchaeota archaeon. Taxonomy (GTDB): domain Archaea; phylum Asgardarchaeota; class Heimdallarchaeia; order Hodarchaeales; family Hodarchaeaceae; genus Hodarchaeum. The sequence continues at coordinate 1,796,954 of CP070695.1, read as the reverse complement.
TTATAAATGTTTATTTCGAAGCTAGCTTCGAAGCTATCAGGTGATCTTATGGCTGAAATAATTATAAATGTTCTACCAGAAGAAGTTTTAATTTGGATTTTGGAAATAATTTTTATTACGCTTATACTAGTTCTAATTGAATATTATATGCTAAAACGAAAGGAGATGGAAACTGGCTATCTGTTGAAAATTTTGGTTTCAGCAGTCTTGATAGTCTTGATACTTCCCGCAATCGGTACTATTGCTATGGTCTTAGAGTTTCAGGATAGAACTTTCTATCCTGTTGGAGTAGTTATTGTATATGCTATTACAGCACTGATCATTTACTATGTTATCAAGGAAAATGAGTTTAACCGGGTAATCCTCCTCACTACTATACTTCTAATCATTCTCTATACAATTCGTGTCATTTTTAACATTGGAATCCTTTAAGAAAAGCTGTTGAGGTAAATGAAGATAAATAAAACACAGCTTCTCTACTCTTTTATTTTTTTAATATTCATCCTAGTTATGATTTCAATTCATAATCTTGGTCTTGATGAAACTTTAGCTACCACCGTTGATGATATAACTAAGCAACCTGGAACCTACATTACCCTTTTCACGTTATTCGTGCAATTAATTACTTGGATATTTATTGCCATGGTGTTGCTACTGATATGGGGCTCAATGCTAGAAGCATTAGCTCCAAGAATGACCAAGACCGTCATCAACACATTGAGGGTACTGGGAAGAATGATCATTATACCATTTTGTGTTATCGCCTATTTAAATAATTTTCCTGCGTTTGAAGGCACATTGATAGGAATCTCTGCCCTTTTGGGAACAGCAATAGGATTCGCGTCGACAACAACCATGGGTAATTTCTTGGCTGGGCTTTACATTATGGCTACACGTCCTTTTTTGATCGGTGATTACATTATTCTTCCTGATAGCAAAACTGAAGGGCGTGTTAAAGAAATCACAGTGAATTATACTAAAATGACATTACCTACTGGGAATACCATATTGGTATCAAATAGTAAGTTTTTAGGGCAATCTATCATTAATACAAGAACAACAGAAGATCATTTAATTCTCAGAAAGGATCAAGACAGGCGATTTGTGTACCCATTAATGTGGGGGGCTAATTCTGACGAAAAACATGCGTGGGCTGTCGAAGCCATCGAAAAGACAGGTGAGGAATTCAATGAAAGACTATCTGAGCCTATTACCTGGTATGTTTATTCACGTAATAGACTAGATAAAATCTATCAAGTCAATCTAGCTTCTGATAGTGCAACTAAATTATTGGACATAACTGGAAACTTCATGACTGCGTTAACAAGGAATTATGATGAGATTAGGGATAAATTCAAAATTTAAAAGCATAAACCAGATGTAGTTCACAGGATAAAGGTCTTATCTTAGATTAATTCTCAATGGTAAATCGAGAATGTCAACACCCCTATCTTTTTTTTATCTACAAGATTCTTGGTTTCTATTTTTTTGATATAATAACTGATGTAGGAAATGGAATATCAATTTCTTCCTTCTTGTATCGTTCAAAAAGGTTTTTAATAAATTCATGTCTTATTTTAGCTCGATCCCGTAAGTTTTTAGAATAAATGTTAACAAAAAAGTCAATGCTTGAGGGAGAGAAGGTGTGATACCGAATATAAGGTTGAATTGATGGTGTTTCTCCTTGAACTTGCTTTACTGTTTCCAAAGCAACATCAATAGTGACATGCTCAACAAAATTAAGATTACTATCATAACCAACACCAACTGGTATGGATAACGCAGTTTCCTTATCAGATACCCCAAAATTCGTTACTGTAGCTGTAGATAGTTTAGCGTTTGGGATTATTATATCATATCTTGCTGGTGGACGAATAATGGTATGTCTCCAGGTCATATCTGTAATATATCCTTCTTCACCAGTATCAAGCTTGATGTAATCTCCTATCTTAAATTCTCTTGAGGCAAGAAGATAAACACCAGCAAAGAAGTTTGAAAGGGTGGGTTGAAGTGCCAACGCAACAGTTAAACCCCCTACCCCAAGTAGAGTTAATAAAGGGGTAATATCAATACCTAATGATTGAATTATGATTAGAAATCCGAGTAAAAGATAAATAAAGCTCATCAAATTAGTAACGATGGAAGTGGCTGCTAAAGCTCCTTCCGTTTTGCCCGCATAATGGATTACAAAACCGCGGGTAGCTCTAGCGAGTATTAAAAGAATTGAAAGAGTAAATAAAATGAATAATATCTTGATAAGTATATCTGAGGCATCAATACCAAATAAAAATATGAAATCGATAGATATAATAGCACCATAGCAGCCTAGCAACATAAACCATAAGATAGGGATACCACGAAAAGCTTTTACAATTATTTCTGCTCCTTTCCATTTTGCTTTACCTATAATCCTTCTAAATCTAGTAAAAACTATAATTTCCAGAATTAATCCCAGAAACAATCCCCCAATTATAAAAGCAAATGCAAAAATTGCTTGTTCTTCAATCGAAGCCTGCATTATCAATGTTACTCACCTTCATAAGATCAACTCATCAAAAAGGAACATAAATCCTTTTCTTTAGAGGAGATGATTATCTTATATATTTTTGAATCAAATTATCATGGAAAAAATCCAATTAACTCTTCTTAATGTTGTAAAAACAGTCTCTTTTAATATGTTAGCTACTTCAATTATGAAGGAGCGAACGATTACTTGACTCATCTTTAATATCCAAAAGTCTTCTGAACTAATGAAACCTCTTTAGCTACTAATTTTTGGTAAAAGAAAGTTTCATGTCATCCATGATGATGTACGTCAGTTATAACCAACCTTTTTTCCAGAAATAACTTAGCATGATTATAGCAACCAACAACATCAATGAAAGAGCCATAGGGTAACCAATAGGCCAGGTTAATTCAGGCATAAGCTGAAAATTCATTCCATAGATTCCAGAAACTACTGTCATTGGAATAACGATTGTAGCGATGATGGTAAGCACTTTCATTACTTCGTTCATTTTATTGCTAATACTGGAGAGATATATGTCAAGTATACCTGAAACAATATCTCGAAGCGTCTCCACTGTATCGATCACTTGAATAGTATGGTCATAAACATCCCTAATGTACTTTTGGGTTCCAGGAAGAATCAATGCTGAACCCCCACGTTCTAGTCGACTAATTAATTCTCTTAAGGGCCACACAGATTTACGTATGAAAATAATATTGGTTTTTAGGGAATGGATTATTTGTAAAGTCTCAGTTCCAGGAGATGTAACTATTTCTTCTTCCAAAAATTCAATTCGCTCACTTAATCTTTCTAAAATTAGAAAATAATTATCAACAATAACATCAATTAATGCGTAAAAAAGGTGATCGGCACCATAGGATCGAATTTTTCCTTTTTTCCCTTTTATACGTTCACGAATCGGATTAAATACATCTTCGGGTCTTTCTTGAAACGATATCACATAATTTTCTCCAAGAATTAAACTAACTTGTTCAATGACGACACTTTTTCGTTCCTCATTGTAATTAAGCATTTTTAAAACTAAATAGAGGTGATTTTCATAATCATCAATTTTTGGACGTTGATCTGTATTGAGAATATCCTCTAATAGTAAAGGATGTAGATAAAAATGTTCTCCAAATTTTTCCAAAACAGAAGTATCATGTAAACCATCAATATTTATCCATGTTATAGTCGGTTTTACCTTAAAAGGCAGACATTCTTCTACTGTTTTAACTTCTTTCTCTTCAAAATTCATTTCATCATAATCTATAACTGTTATCTTTGTTGTTTCCGTTTTTTTACGACCAACAAAAACTGGAGTGCCAGGAGGAAGGCCTACCTTCTTTTTTCTTTTTTTGATAATTATCGGTCGCTTTGATTTTCCTGTTTGAAATATTTGTGACATTAGATTTGATCTCTCCTTATACAAATTTTAATATCAACTTATCCGTTACAATTATCAGTTAAAGTATTTGGTCAAGAACAGATTTTTTCATCTTACTTAAAAGAAGATAAAAGCTGTTTTATTATTATAATTTGACATAATAGATGATGATTAAATTTAGTTTTCCATTTGTTCGTAAACCCTTTCTAGTATGCTTATGTAAGGATACTCATGTTTGAAAGATTTTAGAAAGATGAGACTTTAAGATACAAGAAATACCAAACAATTTGCATGCAAAAGAATTTAATAAAAAAGATCCTGAGAATTCCAGAACATTCGGGTATAAAATTTATTGGGATGAGGACATGGTGAAAAGATTCGATAAAGACAACATTTGGAAAATTAGAGTTGAATTCCCTAGTACTAGATTGAAGCAAAACTGACCACTGATAGAGATTTGATATTTAAAGCTCAATCAAAAACCGATAATACAAACCTAAGATCCGTTTTTATCAACCTATTGCCCCGAATACAGTGATAAACTAGGTTCCTAAAAATCAATGTTTCACTACAAATCCCACTTCCTCCCCAAGAAGCAGAAGTACAAATCGTATATATTATTCAATGAATTAATTGAAAATGCTGGTTGAAAAAAACATACATTTACTTCTTTCTAATCCATATTGAAAATGGGGAAATCAAATAGCATTACCGTAATTTATAAGTAAGAATTCTACTCCAATAGTTATATATTATTTTGATATAGATAAGTCTAGAATTAAGAAAAAAGGAGTTTTGCAAAATGAGTGAGAAAAAGCTGAAAGAAGCGGAAAAGAAAAAGCAAGAAGCCATGAAAAAAATGAAAGAAGCAGATGAGTTTGAGAAAAAATCTATGAAAAAGAGAAAAGAAGCAGAAGTGAAAGAAAAGGAATCAGAGAAGAAGACACAAGAAGCAATCAAGAAACGTGAAGAAGAAGAGAAAAAACGAAAGAAAGAAGCTGAACACAAACGTAAAGAGGCTGAAAAGAAGGCCAAAAAGGAAGAGGAGAAATACAAGAAAGAAGCTGAACACAAACGTAAAGAGGCGGAAAAGAAGGCCAAAAAGGAAGAGGAAAAATCGAAGAAGGAAGCTGAGAAGAAACGAAAAGAAACTGAAAAACGATTGAAAAAGTAATAATGAATTTTCATTTAAACAGGTGTTGATTTCTTCCTTTTGGGTAATTATGTAAGGAAACTAAACCAATGACCCCATCCAAGGGTCAAGAAATTGACTCAACACAACTCTGGTTATTTATACCATTAAATCAATATAAAAGGCCCGCAAAACCACTTGAAGAGACGGTAAGACAAGGAATTATAGGAATATTTCAGAAATTAAGGCCCACAAAAGAGATTACAGGCATATCTTTGAATCAGAAGGAATTAACCGAAATCCCTTTAACGAAATTAGATCGGATTGTTCCCTCTCCAGATTGGGCTGGAGCTGTAAATGCGTTAAACTTAACCTTGAATGAATGGGAGAAGTCTGGATCCTCCAAAGGGAATATTGTTGTTGTAATAAGTCACCCATTTGAAGGTACCCCAGAAGTACTGACAAGCTGGGGAAAAGAGCGAGATTGGATAATCCTTGATCCCCCTCAGAGAGAAGAGATTCTAGACAGTAATCTGAATTGGTTTACCCTCCAGAATAAAGGTGGGGATACGCCATTTGTCTTACCCAGTCTTGAACATTGTATTTTACGTCATGTGAATGGACTTTCGATTCTACGAGAATTATTCGATTGGTTGTGGTCAAATTCTTGCCAATGTATTATAGGAATAAATAGCTGGACTTGGAATTATCTGAAATACATCATGAAAATAGACATGTACGTTCGTATGATATTCGTAGTTAAACCTTTTGATTATGAAAGGTTGAATATATGGTTTAAATCATTATTCAAACAATCAACTAGAAGAAATTTTATTTTCAGGGAAACAACTACAGGAAAATATGTATTAAGCCCAGACGACCCACTAGATGACAAAAAGCTAGTTAGATTTGATACAAATTTCTTAAAGAATTTAGCAGGCTACAGTACTGGTATTCCACTTATTGCTTGGAGAATCTGGCGTAACAGTCTACGTACAGATCCTGATGAAGAATTATTTTTGAAAGAGGACGAATTAGAAATAGATCCGAGGGATAAACGACGAACCATTTGGGTGCTACCTTGGGAAAAAGTAGACCTTCCAGTTATACCCGAAGGAGTTAAACGAAATGAATCCCATATACTCCATGCATTATTGCTTCATGATGGTCTCCCGATCAAAAGTCTATCACAGATCTTACCTATATCTGTGGAAGAAGTGACACAAAATCTCAATAAATTAAAACGCTTGGGCTTAATAGAAAATAGAGGAGAAGATTGGGTGGTGGCACCCATGGCTTACCCTAGGATAAGAGAATTCTTGAATAGTGAGGGATACCTGATAGATGATCCTTAGGAGATGAAGTGTGATGATTCACGAAAATGGGGAATTACTGTTCTTTAGGTCGTTAACAAGCACTGAAATTCTTTTCATCATTGCAATCTTAATCTTCTCATGGCTCATTATGAAGTTGAATCGTCGATGGATTCCTTTTTTGGCTAATAAATTTACTGGAAAACGTAGATTGTATATACTGGCTCTTATGCCAATCTTACGTCTATTAATAGTTGTTGGAGCTTTTATTATCATATTCCCGATATTAATAATCCCAACAACTGAAAATCTTATTGCCTTTCTGGGAGCTTTGGGGATTGCTCTTGGTTTTGCTCTTAAGGAATATGTTAGTAGCCTGATTGCAGGCATTGTGACTCTTTACGAGATGCCATATCGACCTGGAGATTGGATCGAAATCAATGGAATTTATGGGGAGGTCATCTCAATCGGTTTAAGATCACTAGAACTTCGAACACCTGATGATAGTATCGTCCATATCCCACAATTAAGAATCTGGGATACTCCAATCTTCAACTCTACTGGTGGAAGTAGAGATCTGCTTTGTGTTACAAACTTCTTCTTGCATCCTAATCATGATGCAGCATTAATCAAGCGAAAATTATTTGATGTGGCTATAACAAGTCCCTTTCTTCAGTTAAAAAAACCAATTGAGATTATTGTCAGAGAGAAACCCTGGGGGACACATTATCAACTGAAAGCTTATCCAGTTGATGCTCGTGATCAATTCCGATTTATTAGTGATTTAACCATACGGGGAAAAGAAGTCTTATTAGATTTGGATGTAAAATTTGCCACAGTTACACAAGCTATAAATTCTGAATAATCTTTCTAATAATGGAACCTTTGAAGATACCTTTTTTCTTTTTAAAGAACATAAATCTGAAAATTGTCATTATTAGGTATTATATTTCCATCTGGATCTTGTAATTCAAATAAGAAGTCAATCTTTATCATGAAGCTCCATAACCTATTCTCTGCAATGTGGCCTTATTGAATAGAGAGGAATTTTCACCTGACTCAATCATTCTGCAATTAAAGTTCCTTTCCAAGGACCAGGTCCAATTAAATTACTTAAAGCACACTAAAGCTAGAAGAAAAGAAACAGATTGATGATATTAAGAAGAAACATAAGACTGCTGAAAAATCACTTAAGACTGGAAAAAAATAGCAATTTTTCTATTTTATTCAATTTGAATTGGGAGTTGCTTCAACTGCCAATAGAGGAATTATTGGTGTGCCAAATATGAATGACATAATTAATATTCCCATGAGCATTACTAGAATTTCCCCTATAAAGATCTAAACTATTCTTTTACACTTTTGACTCATTTTCTTTTTTTTTTCAGCGTTTGCTTTTTTTGCTTCCTCCCATTTCTCTTCTGCCTCTGCGAATTTCTTTTTTGCTTCAACCATCTTTTTTTTAGCCTTTTTCTCCAATTTTTCTGCATCCTTTAGCATTTTTATGGCTTCTTGTTTTTTCTTCTCCGCTTCTTTCCGCTTTTTTTGGTTCATATTCTCACTTTCAGTCTAAAATTTTCATTCTTCTGCAAATTGAAATGTAATTTTCATAAAAAGGGTATTTTAAATAAGTTTCATTGTCATCATCGAGCTTTTCGAGATCAAAAAAATTATGGAGTGTCTTTAAATAGTCATAAAAAATCTGGAAAATCAATGTAAAAATTGGGTTCGACAATGATAAAGGAATGGTATGATGATTTATTAAGTTCGATAGTTCTAACCATTAATTCTTCAGAGTTTTTCGTTCTAATACTTTCAATAATGAGCTTTACAATTTTTATTTGGATTTTTGTTGAAATTTCTAATTAGCTACTGGGCTGAGGAACATCCTGAAACAAAAAATGGGGTTATCTTGCATGTGGGTATTGCTCAATTAATATTCATTACATTATTCCTCTAAAACATGATGGGGGATATTTTACAGAAAAATAATTGGAAATAATGCGAAGATTCATTAGAAGACTTAAATAAATCTCAATTCTCCTTAAAAGAGATCTATAGGTATATCAGTCTCCGAGGCGCCAAGAGGTCTATTAATATTTTCTATAGGAGCTAATATATAAGTTTTCAGACTTCTATGATTTCTTTGATGAAGGAGTCAGACATATATATGTGACTGTTTAGGAAAAATCCTCAGAAGATTGAATCTAAGCTTCAGAGGTTATTTCTTCTTGGTTATCTTCTAATTCCTTAAATAGAGGAGAGTCGTTCTTAATTTTTTTTGGATTAACAACTCGACCACAATGGGGACACACAGGGTATTTTGTACTCCATCTACCTCCGCAATATTGACAAATCTTTACTCTCCTTAAAAGACGATTGATGAATTTAATGTAAAGTCCCCAGAGTACGGCAGAGAGACCAGCTATTGTTCCTAACCAAGCACCCATGTCACTTTCTAGAATTAACCATGCTAACCATTCAACTAAGAAGTTTAGTTTGGTTTGGAAATGGATTGTCACATTAGTCTCTACGGGGTAATAAGCGTCTTTATGTACTAAAAAGTAACAATTTAAATCACTTTTTGTTTGGCTAGAGTTAATGATGATTGGATTTTCTCCAGTAGGGGTATAGAGAGATTGATTAGCTAACAACAGAGGTTTTTTCCATGATTCTGAATCGAGTATTGCAAAATACTTAATATTGGTGCGAAGGAGGCCTGTATTATCACGGATTTCAAAATGAATGAGGATTTTATCACCTTGGGTAGGGGTGCTCGGATCAACCAGAACTTTCATCGTTAAAGAGCGGAGAACTAAGAAGAATGCTTGGAGATTGAAAAACTCGACCCTTTGATGAGAAAGATGAATAGAGAATGTGATGGATCCTTCCTCTGATATTGAAAAATTATAGCGAGTAGAATAATTTGTTTCAGGTGTTATTGTAGGTGTAGCTATGATTGTGTTTATTGATTCAGCAGGCACATTTAATAGAAGTTTACTGTTAATAGATAATCCAGAAGAATTTCCTTTAGTTAGTGGAATAATCTGAATAAGGATACTTTGATTGTCTCGTTTAGTTATTGGAGTTTCATATTCTATCATCAGTTGAAAAGGAAAAATCGTTCCTAATCCGTTAAGAGCAAAGATATTGGCTTTTATAAGCGATCCTTGGGAAGTATTGTCAAACAGATACAAACCAAGAGTGACTGAATAATACGCATAGAAATGACCAGATATTGTGTTCACATTACTTGCAGCTCGACCGCCTGATGAAGTACTATAAGCTTCAATTGTGAGATAATCCCACAAAAAGATAGCTAGCTTTTGTATTTGCTTACCAAATGTCTGAAAATCGATGGATAACTTAGATGAGGAATACCAATTAGCCATTCGGGATAGTAAATCAATGAAAGCGAATTGATCACTGATATATATTCGGTTGCCAGGATATATTGGTAAAGTCGTTTCAAAATCATAAGTTGATAACCTATCGTAATATAGAATCTCTTTGTGTCGGAAAAGGACTTGAATGTCTGCTAGAAGACGAATTAATTGGTCAAGGTACAAACTAGCGAAAAAAGGGTCGTAATAATCATATCTCTCTCTATCTGCCTCAGTACTAAAGTCTCTTATTTGATTGAAATAGTACTCTAATAAATATAAGCCGTCTCTAAAATAAAAGAAGCTTATGTTATTCTGATAATTGAATCTCTCTAGAACTTGATCTCTTTCAGCATGAAGAAAACCAAACTCTAATCCTAGAGTATATGACAAATTATAATCTAAGAATCCTTCTTTATTATTCATAGTTTGGTTCTCAAGATGAAAAATCCTTTCAAAATACTCAAGAACTTGATCATCAGATATTTCATACGATAACTGATGATAAATTGTCATAGCCATTATTTGGTCTTGGAAAAGGGCGATTGGAGATATAGATCCGGGTATAGGATTTTCTGTTGGATCTAACAGAATAGAACTTTGGAAATAGCTTGCAGGCGGTTGTCCACGAAGATAAAGCTCAAGTGCTTGCATTATATTTTGTGTCATTTCAATAGAAGAAGTATAAAGGGAAGGATCAAGGGTCAATAGTGCTTTTGCTATCCAAAGATTCATATTAGTGGAAACCTGTCTATCTCCATCTCTCACAATGTAAAAAAGTCCTTCATTTGTTATGTTTAAGGTTTCTTTAGAATTTGTTAGATTTGTTGTAAGAATAAGGTTGAAATCTGAGAGGATTTTGTTTGTCATTTCTGAGGAAATCTGAACTGAAGGTATGGCAGTTACAGCTTGACATATAATCTCAACGGTACTTGCTAAATTATCTTTAAGAATTTCATTAATATCCCAAGAATCCATTAAAAAATCGATAACCTCTTCTTGTTGTTGTATTGCATTAGATGAGATTTGAGTTAAACGAGTAGTAGTACTAGGAAGTAATTTTTCAGGATCAAATTCTCCCTGTTGGTTAAATGAAGAATTTTTTGCTCTTAATTCAACAGAGGATGGAATATAAAGTAATATTGTCATTATGAGGATGATTTTAAACTTCGAATCTCTTTTTAACATTTGAGTGGCCTCTTTTGCTCAAATCTTTCAGATTTATGGATAGATAAGCGACTCTAAATTTAAAATTAATCCTTTAAATCATTTACATACACAAGGAATAATAGTATAGTGAAGCTCATTTAATATTTCAAAATAAATAATGAGATAAACATTTTTTGCGATGTAAAAGTAGAAGAAATATTCAAAATAATATTATTAGGGAAAGTTCTTCTCTATACTGTTACGCTTTATGTTCTCTTTTCTCTGCCAACAACCATTGTTCTATAATGTCTTGGGTTGGAGCATATATTAGTGCAGAAACTGGTTCTTTATTTTTTAGAAGAACAACTTCAACAAAATTGTGTTTATAGTAATGTGGAGTTCCATGGAGACGATCAATTCTCTTTAAATCCTGATTAGTAACATTCCAATACAGTTCTCCTTTGACAGAACTTTTAATATCCTTAATTAGAATCGCAGTATCTTTAGACCTTGGCCAGCTTCGTCTGTAACAAGGTAAAATCGCTTTTTCGAAAGAATATCCTTTTAAATGTTTATGATTCACATGTCCTTTCATAAAAGAACCATAAATAAAAAGATTGACCATAATATCACATTTTATTAATACTGAGCATATTTCTTTATTAAGATACAGTGTATATAATTCAAACCAGATCCATTTACATTGTAAGTACTCGAGTCATAGACTCCCATTCTTCTCTTCTTTTGTTCCCTGATTCCATGTAATGTGCTTCGAAATTCCCACATCGTGGAGAAATATTTCGAATGCTTGAATATAGTGTGAAGACTTGATCCATTATGAGAGTGCGGTCTTTTTCATTGCGGGGAATCTTAGTTATAACTAAGTATGAAGTTTTTCTGGATTCTTTATCAATTCCTTTTCTAAAATTACAGTACAGGTTCACAAATCCTTTTTTCATTCTTTTTTTTGTCTAGGAATAAATGGATTTCCTCATTTTTCGCCAATTAAATGACCCCTGCTAAAAAGTGTATATGTACTACTAAGGGGTGCGGGAACATTTCCTTCCCCACCAAATCTCTACTTTTGACGAGTTAAATTGTACTAAAAATAAAAAAAGAGGGAAAAGAGGTCATCCTTTCACTATTTCGTTGCTGCAAGTCTTATGTCAGGTTCTTGAACAGTTTTCCGTCCAGAGTGTTGCGCTATATCAACAGCATAACGAGCTACATTCATCGCATATTCAGTTAAGATTTCATTTAATCTATACACCGCGTCAGCAGAAACCCGAAAAGCTCCTGCATTACGAATAACTTTTTCTACGCGAGCACTCGCAAAACCTGCTTTTCTTTTTGTTTTTTTAACCATGTTTTTTCACCTTTTCTCTGTTTTAAGTTCTTGTAAGAGTACTAATACTCTCACGGTAAGCGGAAGTATGTTCATTATATATAAACTTTACTCTTCTTATGTTAAATAAAGACATGAGAAGTAAAGTGAAATGGTGTCATAATTAATCAAAAATATGCAGAAGAATCGGAAGTATAAGCCTAATTATATAATTCTATGGTTTTTATTAGGAAAAGATACGCTGAGACCCTATTTACATGAAGATGTGACAATTAAGATTATATCACTCAATTTTTTTAGGATTCTAGCAGTCCTACTACTTAATTAATAATTAAAAGTATGTTTAATCAATGTTACTTGGTGTTGTGATAGTTTATGATTGATTGAATCTATGGACAAAAATTTTTTATTTGCTAAATGAATTACTCGAAATCAAAGAATTACAGATTAAATCATTATTAACTTCCGAGTCAAAATGCTAATGATCAGTCATTATAATATCTGGTTCCTAAGTGTTAATTCAAAAAATAGGAAAGGTTAAAATAATATGTTTTTAAGGCGTTAATTAATGAATAAATTAGATAATGTTTTCACAAACACCCTCTCTGTGAGTTTAATTTGAAAAAATTAAGAAAATGAAAGCTATAAAACAAACTTTCTTTGAAAGAGAGTTATCAAAAATTGACAGACAGCTAAAAGTAGTTACAGGAATAAAGACTCGGCATAAATTGTTAAAAAGACAACGAGAATTAAAGAATGAATTGAAAAACATAAAGAAACGAAGAAAGTCGTAAAGATACAATCAATTCAACATATATACATTCCAAAATATAGCTCTTTCAGAAAAGAGAAGATTCAAATGTTTTAGTATCGCAGGAGGGGTGATCTGAGTTATTTCAAAGAGTTTTATAAGAAAAGTATTCTCTAGAACTGTAATATCAAGTTTTAAACCAAGAATTTTAAAAACACTTGATAAGTTGCTTTGACTCGGTTATTATTTAATTTTCTTAGTGGTATAATCAATTTTGAGGTTATAAAATGGATAAAATTGTTGAATGTGTACCTAATTTTTCTACTTCTGATCCTACTGTTATCAAAGCAATTACGAACGCGATTGAAGCTGTTGCAGATATAAAATTATTAAATATAGATCCAGATGTTGATTATAATAGAGTCGTTGTTACCTTTGTAGGAACCCCCGATTCCGTAGGGGAAGCAGCATTCCATAGTATTTCCAAAGCTACAGACCTTATTGACATGAGGGAACATAAAGGTGAACATCCAAGGTTAGGTGCAGCAGATGTTTGCCCTTTCATTCCAGTAAAAGGAGTCACAGATGAAGAATGCATAGAAATAGCTCGTCAAGTTGCTGAAAGAGTAGCAAATGAGTTGAAAGTGCCTACTTATTTATATGCAAAAGCTGCTACTAGTGATGAAAGAGTAAGACTGCCCAATATCAGGAAAGGAGAGTATGAGGGTTTATCTGAAAAAATTGTGGATCCTAATTGGAAACCTGATTTTGGTGAACCAGTGTTCAATGAGCGTTCAGGTGCATATGTTATAGGAGCTAGAGATTTCCTTATTGCTTATAATGTAAACCTTGATTCTGAAGATGTGGATATAGCTATAGAAATTGGCCGTATTGTCAGAGAATCAGGATGGTGGGTAGAAAAAGATGGCCAAAAAATAAGGGAACCAGGGGTATTCAAAGGAATACAAGGTATGGGAGTGACACTTGAGAGGCCAGATCGCAAATTGACACAAATATCGATGAATGTAATGAATTATCGTGAACTGACAAAGCCACACGAAGTGTTTGAAAAAATTAAGGAATTAGCCGCTGAAAGAGGTGTAAAAGTGACTGGAAGTGAAATTGTTGGGTTGATTCCTCTCGAAGCAATACTTATGGCTGGAAAATATTATGTACCAGACGAAGACAACGAAGATAAATTGATTAAAAGCGCCATAGACAACCTAGGTTTTAATGATCTTGAGAAGTTTATCCCTGAAGGGAAAATAATTGAGTTGATGATAAAATGACCGAAAAAAAACTTGTTGACCTTACAGTAACCGAATTCGTTGAAGAAGTTGCTTCAGACAAACCAGCGCCAGGAGGTGGAAGTGTGTCTGCTTTGGGAGGCGCACTGGGTGCTGCTTTAGCGGTCTTAGTGGGAAAGACGACTGTTGGAAAAGAAAAATTTGCAGAAGTTAATTCAGAAATGGAAGGTGTGGTTTCAAGAGGCACTGAACTCCATCAAAAGCTAAATAAAATGGTTGATGAAGACACTAATGCTTTCAATGACATCTTAAAAGCTTACAGGATGCCAAAAGATAAACCTGAGGTTCGGTCAAAAGCTATTCAAAATGCAACGATAGGAGCTGCAGAAGTTCCCCTAGAAGTAGCAAAGCTAAGCTTTGAGGCATTGGATCTAATTTTGGCTGTAGCCGAGAGGGGAAATAAGAATGCAATTACTGATGCGGGTGTTGCCGCATTATTTGCTGATTCTGCCATTAGGGGAGCGATATTCAACGTTAAAATCAACATGTTGAGTATTAAAGATGAGGAGATCAAGACTAAATTCAAACGTGATATAGAAGAGATGTTAGAAAAGCTTGATTCCAAAAAAGAAAGGATTATTAAAGTCGTTGAAGCAGAGTTCTCATAACTTCAATTATCTTTCCTAAAGATCGCTTCTCAAGAATAGATCGGAGGATACATTGATGGTAACATTATTAGATGGTACAATCATCGCACAAGCTCTGAGAGAAAAATTAAAAACTAGAGTAGAGAAGTTATTACGTCCACCTACTTTGAGTATAATACAAGTAGGTTCAGATCCTGCTTCAACTGTTTATGTCAAAAATCAAAAACTTAAAGGGGAAGAAATCGGAATAGACACCAAAATTCACCAGTTCAATGAAATAACAGAGGTAGATTTAATACACTTCATCTCGAATGAACTAAAAAATGACGATGCTATCATAGTACAATTACCACTCCCCAAAAGTATTCGTACTCAAAAAATTATTAGTATGATTCGTCCAGACCAAGATGTTGATGGACTACATTTTATTAATGTCGGGCGTCGTCGTCTTGGGTATGTAGAGGATGTCTTTTGGCCATGTACACCTCTAGCATGTATTGAGATACTGAATTATTACAATATAGAGATAGAGGGGAAACACGCTGTTATCGTTGGTCGATCAAATTTGGTGGGCCGCCCCTTAGCAACATTTCTTGAACAACGAAATGCCACTATAACACAATGTCACTCTCGTAGCAAACCTTTATCAAAATATACAGTACAAGGAGATATTCTTATTGCTGCAATCGGAAAAGCAAGAATCATCACCTCTGACATGGTAAAAGAAGAAGCAATCGTAATCGATGTAGGCATGAATCGTGATGAAAAAGGAAAACTCTGCGGGGATGTCGATTTCAAAAAAGTTAAAGAAAAATGTAGTTTCATTACCCCTGTTCCAGGTGGAATAGGTCCAATAACAGTTATGGAATTATTTGACAACACTGTGCTTGCATCAGAGCGAAAGCAAAATTGAAATACGGTGTTGGGATATGGTTTCAAGCCTTGAAATTGCTCAAAAAGCAGAAATTCAGCCAATAAGCAAGATTGCGGAAAAAATAGGGATTATTCCTGACGAACTCGAACCTTATGGTCATTTCGTTTCTAAAATCAACCTTAACATTCTAGATCGCTTGAAAGATATACCTGATGGTAAACTAGTTTTAGTGACTGGAATTACGCCTACTCGTTATGGTGAGGGAAAAACTGTACATACAATTGGAACCGCTCAAGCTCTGGCTCATATTGGTGTTAAATCTTGTTGTGTAATCCGTCAACCGTCGATGGGCCCTTTATTTGGAATTAAAGGAGGTGCTACTGGAGGAGGTTTCTCTCAAGTTCTCCCAATGTCTGAAATTAACTTAGGATTAACGGGAGACATAGATAAAGTTGCTACTGCTCACAATTTGTTGGCAGCGATGATTGACAATCATATATTCAAGGGGAATGAACTTGAACTAGACATCCAACAAATTTTTTGGAAAAGAGTCATTGATATGAATGATAGGGCGCTTAGAAACATCAAAATCGGACTTGGAGGGCCACAGAATGGAATTCCTCGTGATTCAGGTTTTGAAATTGCCGCAGCTTCTGAAATCATGGCCATATTAGCGTTAACAAGCAATCTCTCTGATCTTCGATCACGATTGGGAAGAATTATTGTTGCAATGTCTAAAAGTGGACGCCCAATAACTGCAGAGGATTTAAAAGCTGCAGGAGCAATGACCCTAATTCTAAGAGAAGCTATTAAACCAAACTTAGTTCAAACATATGAAGGAATACCCTGTTTTATTCATACAGGACCATTTGCAAACATCGCTCATGGCTGTTCAAGTATAATTGCGGATCAGATCGCTTTAAAATTGTTTGATGTGGTATTAACTGAGGCTGGTTTTGGTTCAGATTTAGGTGGGGAGAAATTCTTTAATATAAAATGTAGAACGAGTTGTGTCAATCCCAGTGCGGTTATATTAGTGTGCAGTGTTCGTGCTCTTAAGAAGCAGGGAGAAGTTGATGAAACAGGATCAAGTTCACAGGAAGTACTTAAGGATCTTAGAAGAGGTTGTGCGAATCTAGCTCATCATATCCAAAATATGGCTTCATTTGGAGTACCTGTAATCGTTGCTATAAATAAGTTTGAAAAAGATAGTCCAGAAGAATTAAAAATAATAAAAGAAGAAGCCTTTGAAGCGGGTGCTCTTGGGGCATCAATTACAAATTTTTTCTCAGAAGGAGGCGTTGGAGGCATTGAATTAGCTAACCTTCTCATGAAAACAATAAAAACGGATCCAAACCCAATTAATTTTACTTATGACCTTGATGATTCAATTATAGAAAAAATCAAAAAAATTGCGCAGCAAGCATACAATATAAAGCATGTAAATTTGTCCCCCAAAGCAGAGAAGGATATTGATCGTTGGACTGAACTTGATCAAAACAAACTACCTATCTGTATTGCTAAGACTCAGTTGAGTTTAACTGATGATCCTAGTGTCGTTGGATTGCCATCTAAACATAAACTCTCTATTGAATCGATTCGTCTTTCTACTGGAGCAGGATTTCTCTACGCCATAGCAGGGAAAATTATGACCATGCCTGGATTACCTCCAAAACCCTCTTCGATGAACATGGAATTACTTCCTAATGGAAAGATAATAGGTCTAAAGTGATATCACTATTACATAAATATGGAGAAGGTTATTCCATAAAGCTGAAAGAGGTTATTTTTGCTAGCATTAGTGTAAGATGTGTAGAAAAAAATGGCTCTTCCTATTAACACTGTCTATAATTTGGATTGTATCGAAGGAATGGAACAAATAGAGCCAGAAACGGTAGATCTTCTTTTAACCGATCCACCTTTTGGAATCAGCTTCGATAAAGTGGGTTCTCAATATAATCGAAAACAAAAAGAACTAGGAAAATTATACACTGAAGTGAAAGAAGATTACTATGAATTTACAATGCAATGGCTTCGAGCAGCATGGCGGGTGATGAAACCTACTGCAAATGGGTTCATCTTTTCAGGTTGGAATCATTTGAATGATATCCTAAATTCATTATCAAATATAGGTTTTCGATTGATTAATCATATAATTTGGAAATATCAGTTTGGAGTATTCACGAAAAAACGTTTTGTGTCAAGTCATTATCACATTCTATATTTTACAAAACTACCACAGAAAAATGATAATTTACGAACTTTTAATCGTATACTTGAGTATTCTAGCTCTCCAGGAAAGCTTTATTTTGAAGATGTTTGGATTATCAAAAGGGATTACCAGAAAGGAGGTGAAAAAACTCCAACAAGGTTACCTTTAGCAGTAACAGATAAATGCGTACGAATGGGAAGTAAGGAGAATGATCTCGTTCTTGAACCATTTATGGGAAGTGGTTCTGTAGTATTATCCTGCATTCATCACAATAGGCGTTTCATTGGATTTGAAATCTCGGAACCAATCTATAATATTGCCAAAAGACGTATCGCTCAAACTGAACAGCAATTGAATGGAAAAAGTGACAATCTCGATAGTTGGCTATCAAAGAATCAGAAATGAATCTTAATTTCATGGTGATACATAGTGGTCTGTCTGATTACTGGAGGTACTGGACTAGTAGGGAGCTTTTTGATAGAGATGCTGATAGAGAATTCTTATTATGAAAATGATACATGTCGGGTAATTACCCGATCATCTGAAAGCATTGCAGAAATATCTAGGAGTGGATTAGATGCCATCAAAGCAGATCTTACTGATCGTAATAGCTTGAAAAAAGCACTAAAAGATGTCGATGTGGTTTTTAACCTTGCTGCTTTAGCAACAGACTGGGCTGGATGGAATGAATTATATAAAGTGAATGTAGAGGGTATGAACAACTTGCTAGAAGCATGTCTGGCCACAAATACCGATCCATTCTTGATACATACAAGTTCGACTGGAGTATACGGGCATTTTATTCCAAGTGTTCCGATTGACGAGACCTATAAATTTAATCCTACTAGTATATATCAAAAAAGTAAATATTTCCAAGAAAAAGCCGTCTGGGATGTTTATAAAGAAAATGGCTGGAATAATTTCAGTATTTTACGGCCCCCTAGTGTCATTGGTCCAAGAGATATGAAAACAATGTTTGGGATCTTTAAGGCTGTCTATGAACGAAAATTCCCAATTATGCGAAATGGAAAAGGATACTTGACTTTTATTCACCCTCATGATCTTTGCTCCGCTTTACTGTTAATAGATGAGAAAAGAGGACAAGCGAAAGGGAAAGTTTACAATTTAAAATCATTTGAATGTAAATTAAAGGATTTTCTAGATTATGTTGTCAAAAAACTAGATCCTCCAAAACTACCAAAGCATAGAAACTACCGCCTTGTTTATGCTATTGCAGTTCTCTCTGAAATATATGCAAAATTAACAGGAAGACATACTACTCTAAATCGTTATCGGGTGACCAAATTTGCTTTATCACGTAGATACATAGATCAAAAAATCAAAGAAGACTTAGGATTTCAGCCACAAAAAACTATGGAAGCAACAATTGATGAATCCTATGAATGGTTACTTCAACAGAATTTATTTCCCCCCTCCCCCTAACTATATTGACATTTTAATTAAGTCAATATGCCATTAAACACTAAGATAGGAAACAACAATAAGCCATAAGTTAAAAGATATGAATGACTGATGAAAATCAGTTGATGATATAATTTTAATATCCAGAATTTTTACCATTCAAGATTATCAGAGTTATAGGTTCCAATGATGTCCTCAGAAGAAGTAGATCCAATAGGTGATGCCAAGGTACTGCTAATAGAGGACTCACGTGATCATCAATTCCTCTTTCTCAAGCGATTGGGTAAAATTGGATTGAAAAACATTATAGTTTGTGAAACAGGAGAGCTGGGGGTAGAAAAAATAAAATCAGACCCCTCTTATGATTTGGTTTTAGTTGATTATTCTCTACCAGGAAAATCAGGAATAGATGTTATTCGAGAAATTAAAATCCTGAACCCTGAAATTCCAGTCATAATGATTACAGGTTTAGGATCTGAAAAGATCGCTGTACAAGCAATGAAGCTCGGGATAAAAGATTATTTGACAAAAGATGATTTTTTAACGACTGATTCAATCCAACCAATTGTTACTCAAATTTTGTTAGAACATCGTGTTCAACAAGAGATGATCCTTTCTAAGAGATTAAAAGCTGATCCTAGTCAATTATCAGTCTCAGTTTATAAATTTGGGAATTTAGGTCCAGAGCCTTTTCTTAGTTCACCGCTACCATTTGAAGAGTTAGTCTCATCACAAGAAAAAGACAACTTTCTTATAAAACTAGGAGCACATTATATGACTGCAACTGGCGCAGGACATGAATATTCTAGAGGATTATTTGAGCTTCCTGTACCAAATTATGAAAAATATCATGGGTTGGTATTTGGATTCCGTATGATGGAAAGAAGTCATAATGATGATCGCATTAAAGAAAGGCAAGCTGAAAATTACGGATTGATAGTAATTATATTCCCTGTGCTCTTCAGGTCAATACTTCCTATCAGGTCAACTATAGAAAAGCGGTTGTCTGAACTTCTGTCAGCTTATTCAGACATGGGGGAATTAGATAATCAGTTTATCACTCGAGTCAAGAATATGTTCTTTGAACTTGAATAAGAGTAAATAACCATTCTGTTAAGATGGATAAAAATTTTTTTTTAGAGGTTGAGTCAAAAATCATATATGAATGAAGTTCCAAAATATAATAAAAGCCTGTAATATATGCAGAAAACGCTTGATAAACTTCCCAAGGGATCAATTATGCCCATAAATCTGAATCGAGAGGCTCAAGTTGAATGGGATAAATATTTAGAGGCCTCCTCCATCGATGATCAGATTTTTCATCTAGAAAGATTTCTGGGAGTTTGTGTGAAACATAAGGGGGTTGAGAAACACCTAGCTATGGCAAAAACCAAGCTTAAAAAGCTTAAAGCTCAAAAAGCGAAATTAACGCAATCTAAAAAAGGATCAGGAGAGAAGTGGCTCGTTCCTAAAGGAGAAGACGCCCAAATTGCAATCATTGGGAATGTAAATTCTGGAAAATCCTCTGTTCTCAATGAACTGGCTCGATCGGACGCTGCGAAAGTCGGATCCTATCCCTTCACGACTGTTAAACCTGAAGTAGGGTCAACAACTGCAAAAGGAGCGAGGTTACAACTCGTTGAACTTCCTGCTGTTGTAGAAGGTAGTGTGAAGGGAGAAATGTCAGGAAAATTAGTATTAGCAGGTATTCGAAATGCAGATTGTGTGTTGATCGCAATAGATCTCTCGGAAGATCCAGTAGGGCAGTTACAGCTAATACTAGAAGAGCTTAAAAAAGGAAAAATTCGTTTAAATGTAACAAAACCTCCTGTATCGATTGAAAAAGTAGGATCGGGGAACATTCAAGTTTTTAATGACTACTTCTTTGAAGGTGAAGGGAAAGATGCTGTTATTGAAATTTTACGGGGGAATGGTTATTTGAATGCCATCGTACGATTTCATGCGCCAGTTTCCCTAGATCAATTTTTAGATGCTCTTGATAAATCCATCAGTTATCTCCCTGCGATAATTATCGCCACAAAAGGGGACATTGAGGGTTCTAGACAGAATTATGAAAAACTTCTTAGCTTTGTAGAGGAATCAAATCTAAAATTTCAGGTTATTCCAACTTCTGTTCTTCAAAAAGAAGGATTTGAAGAATTAGATGAAATAATTTTTAATCAATTAGGGAAAATTCGAGTTTTTACACGGAATGCTAAGGGAGATATTGCTGAGCGGCCGATTATTCTAAGGAAGGGAAGCACTGTAGAAAATGCTATTGAAGTATTAAGTAAAAAAATGTTGCAATATTTCCGGTTTACACGGATATGGGGACGCTCTGCCAAGTTTGATGGTGAAAAGGTTGGGCTTGATCGTGAATTACAAGATGGGGACGTAATTCAAGTCTTTGCCTAGAATAATTTTATAAAATCTAGACTATAATTTTACAATATTTCTGTAATAGAGATATGATCAAAGGTGATTGTATATGCATAAAAAAACCACTTTCTCGATAATTCTACTAGTGTGTATAGCCGCTCTAAGTGGTTGTACTATTCCACTCGAAAAATTTGAATATGCTGGAGATAAAGATCCAGTTACTGTTCCACAAGGTACTCATACCAAAGTTATTTTGGATTTCAAAGTTGGAGTTGGTACCATCACCCTGGAAGTTAATCCCACTGCGAATTATTTAGCATATATAGAAAATGAGGTTTCAATACGAGAAGGATCAGGTACTACTTTAGATGATGCTGAAGAAGTGTCTTATGCTGAACAAAATACAGAAATCATGAATATCCAGTTTGATTCAAAAGATGAAGGGATAGAAGTAGATTATGGTTATGACCTCACAATTAAGGTGTGCAATAATATCACCCTTCAAATTGATTTTCAGGGATCGGTTAGTGAGATATCAACAACCATTACTGATGCAACAATAGCCATTACTTCCTTAGATATACAAACCTCAACAGGGAATATTGAAATATCACTAGGTAACGTTCAGTTCTCAGATTCATCACCTACAATAAGCTCCTCAACTGGAAATAATGATATCACTCTATCAAACCTGAACTATTCGACATCAACAACATGGGACATCACTGCTTCAACAGGTACCATTGAAATGGATATTACTGATAGTATCGTACCTATTACTCCTTTATCGATTTCGATGACATACACATTTGATGTTACTGGATCTACTGGAAGTATAAGCATTACTGCTGATCTTCATCAGGATCATGGTCTTAAAATCACTACTTCAGTTTCAACTGGAGATGTCACTATACCTGGAGGAGAAAAATCGTATACCTCAGCCAATTACAACGCAGCTATTCGAAATTATGAATTCGACCTTAGTATCTCTACTGGAGATATTACTTTCAGTTCTAAATAACAAAAGAGTCATAACCAAGGGATCCCATCCCTGGGATAGGATTCTATTTTCTCGAAATCTTGTGAGGATCTTATTTCCTTATTGAATTCCGAAATAGTTATTGACAAAGGTTTTTATGATCTTACTAAAGGCTTCTTCGTCATTTTCTCTTATTCCGTAATATGTCACATTTGGTGAATCGTCTAGAACCTCGGGTTCGTCAATAATGGGTACATCACCATCAATCACTTCAATAAAAGTAACAAGAACAGGAATTTTATCATTGATCTTTTTGAGTTGATCATAGAAAGCTCTTGCAGCCTCAAATGACTCTGGATTATTTGAAAAAAGAATAATTGATCCTGCGATAGCGGTGTAATAATCAGAAACCATTTTATCCATAAGTTGCCCTATAGGTTGCACTAAGTAGATAGTTAATCGCCAGCTTTTAAGTTCTAATTGGAGGATAAAGACATTTTCTGATTTCGATGAAGTATTATGTAGAGTAACCTGCTTTGGATAAGTTTGCATTAATCTTTGAATTAATGGGTTTGCTAATTCGTCGGGATGGCTGAGAATTGATATGTTGAGTAAATATTCCTTCCAATTTCCATTGTCAGCCATCTTAGTTCTACTCTTGCTTGTATTTACTTGTTGATTTATTTTTATCTTCTAGGTTTCAATTATTTGTTAAAATATAAACTATCTATCAAAATTAGTTACTTATTTAAATTGAAAAAGGTTCGTAAATCTCTGAAATGTTCTACTCTTTTATTAGGAGTCTAAATCCTAGAATCATCGCTTTATACAAACCAGAAATTACTAGATAGCACTCTTAACTGGAAGTACGAGTATGCAATCTGTTTCACGAAAAGGAAAAAACTTCATTCTAGTAAAAGTTGTCTGTTTCTGTAACAGAAAAAATATTAAACTTTTGCGTTATTTGTTCAATTAAGGCAATTTGGCTCTAAATAGATGATTATTCGAATTCTGAGGCTAATAATAGCAGCTAAAAGGACAATCACGAAAAAACGCTAAAAATACCCTCGAATAGAGACCCAAACAGCTTAATAATTCCATTCGATCAAACATCTAACCACTAATAGCAATGACAACATAGTCTTGAAAATAATTAACTTCAAAAGAAAAACAGTTCAGTCATCGATAAGACTTAAAGTGATTTTTTATGGGCAATTACTGGCATTCAGAGAACATTGAAGATTTATTAGATCAATATGGGGTGGATGATAACGGATTATCAAATGATGAAGCAGAGGAGAGACTTAAGCAATATGGTTCCAATGAATTAGAGCGAGCAAAGAAAAGACATCCAATTTTCCTTTTTTTCGAACAATTTAAAGACCCTTTAGTTATCATATTACTTGTAGCTTTAATTATATCAGTTACAATCGGTATATTTTCCCCTGATGAGCATCAACGAATGGAATATTTTATTGATGCTATCGCGATTTCTGCCATCGTCATGTTTAACGCTTTTTTCGGTTTTGTTCAGGAGTATAAAGCGGAAAAGTCCATCGAAGCATTAAAGTCCATGGCTGCTCCCTTTTCGACTGTCATTCGAGAAGGTAAGAAACAGCGAATCGAAGCTCAGTTTTTAGTGCCAGGAGATATTATTCTGATCGAAGAGGGAGATAAAATTCCCGCGGATGGTCGTCTTCTTGAATCACATTCTCTTCGTGTTGATGAATCAGCGCTTACTGGAGAGTCTTTTCCAGCTGCAAAGGAGGCAATGAGTCAAGTGCTGCAATATGCACCTATTGCCGATATGGAAAATTCTGTATTCAGTGGTACTAGTGTCACACGAGGACGGGGTCAAGCTCTAATTATCAAAACTGGTATGCAGACTGAATTTGGAAAAATAGCTAAAGGATTATTAGAGGAAAAGACAGAGGAAACCCCTCTCCAGAGACGATTGGCTACCCTAGGAAAATGGATTGGTATTGGTAGTTTAACTATCTGTGCGGTCATTTTCTTTATTGGAATTCTGTTAAATCAAGAAGCAATCGAAATGTTCATTGTTGCTGTTGGTTTAGCTGTAGCTGCTGTTCCCGAGGGTTTACCTGCAGTGGTCACCCTTGCGTTAGCTCTTGGAGTTCAACGTATGAGCAGGAAAAATGCCATTATTAGACGTCTTCCTTCTGTAGAAACACTTGGTTCAACTACAGTCATCTGTTCTGATAAAACAGGAACACTCACAAGGAATAAAATGACAGTCAGAAAGATTCTAACTGTTGACGAAGAATATCGTATAACTAAGAAGATACCCTTGAATAACGTAATTTGCTTGATCCTTACCATTGGTCTGGAATGTAACAATGCCCAACTAGCAGAATCTAAAGAGGGAGGCTCAACAGATGTAGATATAGGTGATCCCACTGAAATAGCATTATTAAGAGTAGCAAAAAGGATGGATGTTTTAGATCGTTCAAAATATAAACGTCTTTTCGAAGTTCCTTTTGATTCTGATTCAAAACGTATGAGTGTGCTAGTTAAAAATCTCCAGGGGGAGCATTTTGTTTACACAAAAGGAGCTCCAGATGTACTGATCAACCTATGTAAGTATTATTACTCTAATGGCGAGATTAAACCACTTGATCAGGATACACGATATAGATTAGAGGAAGCCGAACAGAACCTTGCTAAGACTGGTTATCGAATGCTTGGTATGGCGTATAAATCTGTAGACCCAGTAAAAGATAAAATTGAACGTGTGATATTATCTGAGGATTCAGAAGAAATAGAGTCAAATTTGGTTTATGTCGGGGCTATGGCTATCATGGATCCTCCAAGACAAGGTACAAAGAAATCTATTGAGATTTGCAAGAAAGCTGGTATTCGGCCCGTAATGATTACAGGTGATCACCTAAAAACAGCAGTCGCAGTTGCCACAGAGATTGGTTTAGTCTCTTCTGAAGATTCTTCCCATTATCTTGAAGGTAATCAATTAGCTAATATGAGTGATGAGGAATTTGAATCCATAGTTGGAGACGTTAATGTCTATGCTCGGGTATCTCCAGAACACAAATTAAAAATTGTTTCTGCATTAAAATCAAATAATCAAATTGTTGCTATGACGGGAGACGGAGTAAATGATGCCCCCGCTTTAAAGCGAGCTGACATTGGTGTAGCCATGGGAATTGCAGGAACAGATGTCTCAAAAGAAGCGTCTGATATGATTTTGGCAGATGATGATTTCTCCACTATAGTTGGCGCTATCCTTGAAGGAAGGACGATATATGACAATATGAGAAAATTTATCCTCTACCTACTCTCCTGTAACGCTGGAGAAATTGCTGTAATGTTTTTTGGTATTCTTCTCACTTCCTTGATCTTTCAAACACCTATATTACCCTTGTTAGCCATTCAAATTCTTTGGGTGAATCTAGTAACAGATGGTCTTCCTGCGTTAGCCATGGGAGTTGATCCTCCTGATCCTGACGTCATGATTAGACATCCTCGTGATCCTAAAGAACCAATTTTAACCCATAAATCAATCTTTTTCATAATCTATTCAGGGATTATTATTGCCATTGGAACATTGTTACTATTTTTCTTGTATATGTATTCTAATGTTCTTACAGGTCAACTCCCATCTGAAGAGGTACAGATTCATGCTCGAACTGTTGCTTTCACAATGTTGATAATGTTTCAAATGATAATGGCTCTCAACATCCGTAAAGAAGAACACTCATTACTAGGAAAAGAGTTCTTTAGAAATCCATATCTCTTGCTTGCGATCGCTAGTTCAATTCTGCTTCACATCTTAATAGTTTATAGTTCTTTCTTCCAACCATTTTTCAATACTACTGCGCTTAATGCAATCGATTGGGTTATTATAATTGCCTCTGGGAGCATTCTTGTGATAGTGGATGAAGTTCGTACATTTCTTGCCCATCGAATTCCTCGTTTAGGAAAATTGGCAGGTTATTGGTAAAAAAAACTCTAGCAAATCACTCAATCATCAATAAGTAATAAAGAACAATCAGTTCAAAAGAATATTAAAGGAATTAATTATGATTTACTATTCGGAAGTGTCCAAATGGTTTCAATACTAAGAACCAGAGTATCTCGCATTGCTAATGCAGCAATATTCTTCGCACTTGCTTTGGTTCAAATCATAATTGTTTCTTGGATTAGTATTAGTCAAGAAAAGAAAACAGAATACTTGGATATCCAGTGGATAACCCAAAGGTATGTTCTAGGGTTCTATATTTCCATTAATCCAATGTCTGACCCTCGATTTACAGCTATATTAGTTGCACTAACTGCTGGTTTACAATTACTTCTTTTAGCTGTCCTAGTAAATGTAGTCTTTTCGAATAAGAATATGATTCAGATCTACCCAGAACCACTTTATGGACCTGCATATGCTCCTGAAGAAGCTCCATTAGTTGAAAAAACTATTAACTTAGTAACACGGGTGTCGAAAGAAGCAAGAATTAAAGTGTCAAGGATTTATGTTTATCGAAAAGCAGTACCTAATGCATTTTCTCTTGATCTTATACCGATTCCCTTTTTTCGAAAACCATATCTGGTTCTCAATACTAATGTTTTAGAGATTTTAAGCGATAGGGAAATAGAAGCAGTTATTGCCCATGAACTTGCTCATGTGAAAAACAGTGATAGCCTTATCCGTCTGATTCTTTCAATTCCAAGATTATTCCTTAACCTTGTCTATCTCTTCATCTATCTTCAGATTGTAACTGGTATACTAGATGCCCTTTTTGATACGTTAAATTTAGGCATTGCTGTTGAACGGATAATATTCTTAGGATTAGTTTACCTAATATTAGCGATTGTCACGAAAATTACTGTTCATTTTCTTTCCTCCGCTAATCATCAAGCAGAATATTTATCTGATTATTTTGCGGCTGAATTGGTTGGTTCGGATGTTTTAATCAATTCATTGATCCACCTAGGTCAACGGAGTGAAACTATGCAAGTTCTTTCGAGAGAAATAGAATGGCTTTCAAGCCTTTCTGAAGAAAAAAAACCATCGAGTACCTTTCTGAGAAAAGTATATCAACGATTTCCTAAAACACAGCTCAATGAGGATGTCGCTCGAGAAATTGCTCCAAGTTTATTCTTAGAGGAGAAGTTTGAAGAATTAGTCACGAATTATGATATAAATTTAGATATAAATGCGAGATCGCAACTTATTGAGGCTGCTGTACCTTC
The DNA here is from genome assembly GCA_020353515.1 of Candidatus Heimdallarchaeota archaeon. Classification (GTDB taxonomy): domain Archaea; phylum Asgardarchaeota; class Heimdallarchaeia; order Hodarchaeales; family Hodarchaeaceae; genus Hodarchaeum. The sequence continues at coordinate 1,769,005 of CP070695.1, read as the reverse complement.
TCTATTAGAAAGAAGAGCAAAATATTTTGCTAAAGTAAAAGATGAAGAAACTGCAGAGGCTGATTTTGCACCTAGCGTTCTTAAAGAGAAAACCATTGATTGGCGACGTTTTGATTATGATGCCAGTCAAACCCTAGAACAAGAGGAGATTTCAAGTTTCATCGCCACATTAATTGCTCAACCAGATAAAATGGTATTTGAACACGAACTATTCCAAACAGCTGAAAAAGGTAGTGATCATCCTAGTTTCCGTGAAAGGATTCTTACCGTTTATCGCACTTTTCACCTGAAAGAATATGAAGAACTTGTTGAACAAGTGATTAAAGAAACCCAAAATTCAGGAAAAGCAATTTAAGTTCTTAATCGTAAAGGACTTTCTCTAAAAGTCCAGGAATTGATCGCTCATCAGTTGTCATCAAGTAAAGCTTTATATTATGTAATTTTTGTAATTTTCCTAATATTGGAGCTGTAAGTTGAAGAGTTCGTCGTCTAGGAGTTAGGATAATTCGAACATCCTCCATTTGTTTTAGAACAGGTAGAAAATCCATCCCACTTGTAGCAAGGAGATCAGAAATAATTACAAGTGTTTTTTTATATCCAATTTGATGAGAGAATTCTTTCTTCACAGCATGTAGTGCAGAAAAGATATTTGTCTTACCTCCTGACCTAATATTTACTAAACGAGTTATAATGTCTTGTGTGGTAATTTGAGATTCAATAAACCCTTTTATTACTTCTGGTTGGGTATCAAAACCAATTAAGGCAATATCTTTTGCATTCATGGATAGACTGAACAAAATCGAAGTGAGAATTATCAGCTTAAGAGAAGAGATTACTGAATGACTTTTGTCTATTAACAAGACAATACATTTTTGTTTTCTTTGTCGTTTAGTGCAAACAACATGTTTGTAGGTAAAATTAAAATCACCTGAAAGAAGAAAATTTGCGATTGTATCTTCTAAATGCCAAGAAATGCCAGGAGTATATGGAATTTTAACTGGATATTTTGAGCGATCAATAGCTTGAAAAATTCTTTCAGCGTGTCTAAACAATTTCGGAACGATTTTTTTTAATAATAATTGCTTTTCCTCAGGAGTAAAAAAATCTTTAATCTGAAAAAATAGAGAACTAGATTCTAAAATGATATTAGCCATATCAGACTCAGTTTGTAAAACGTCTACAATAGTTCGAGGAAAGTTTTCAGCTATAATTTCAACAGCACGTAGATTATGTGTTTCTATCGCTTGTTGTGCGAAATTCAAGGCTTCTTCTGTATTCAACCTATTCTGTAATTTATATTCATAGATTTTCTCAACTAAGGAGCTTTGAATATTCACATCTTGAACATGTAAGGCGGGATCCTTGTCCCGCCCTAGAATTTTTTTGAATCTGGAGGGAAGAAAATTGGTTCTGCAATCTCAAAAAGGCAATCCTCTATACCTTTAGTAATATCTGGATGAAGTCGTACCTTACCAGCATAAACTGCATTGATAGCCGGGTAAACATGCTCAGGAGTCATTGATCTATTCTTTAGAAGCTGAGTAAGTTGAATGGCAGCACGAACACTCGCTCCAGCCTCAAAATAAGGTGATACTCTCGTTTGGTCCGTAAAAAGTACGACTTTAGTTATTAGATCATTATCAGAACAGTTAGTGCGAAGTTTTACGATTTTTTCTGCTTCTTCACCAGATTTATGTTTTAGTCGAACCAAAATACATCTATCAAAGAAAGCTTCAGGCAAAGGATTTGTTCCTATATATTCTGAAGGATTTCGCGCAAAAATAGAGTAAAATTCTTTGGTTGCTTGAACGCGACCAAGTTGGGGAATCTCAATCTGCCGTTCATCTAGAGCTGCAAGAACACCATTTATGGATTCACTTGGTGCGCGATTTACCTCATTGAAGAAAAATAACCCTCCCTGTTGCATGCTATTCACAAGGGGACCAGGAATAAAACTTTTCTCTCCAAATCCTGTCTTCATAACCAATGGTGGATCAAACCATCCCCGAAGATGGGTAATTGTAAGATTTTCATCACCATCCACGCGAAAAAAGGGCCGATTAAGAGCATTGGCGATAGTTTTTACCAATTCTGTTTTGCCTACCCCTGATTCCCCCTCAATGACTGTCGGGATGTGACTATTGATTGCGGCTAGGATTAGCCGAATTTCTTTATCGAGACCTATTAAATTCTCTTGACATAATTTGAAGATTAGTTTAAAATCCATTTCAACGTCCCAGATTGAATGTGAAACAATCAGTACAAATACGTTTTTACTTAGTCTATTTCTAGAAGTGCTTTCTTCAGAGTCACCTGACCAGTTGTCTCATTGAAAGTAATCCATCCCTCATTTTCAAGCTCTTTCAAAAGGCGAGATGCAAAAACATTCTGAATAGCAACAGTTTTAGCAAGTTCCTTCAATGTTGCTTGTTGGATATCTTGAAGGACAAACAGAATCGCATATTTAGGATTCTTGGCTAGGTTAATCCTTAAAGTTTCAACAGCAGCCATTAAATTGGTCGATTTATTTTCTAACTGTTTAATTGTTTTTGAGAGAGATTGGATTTCACCATCTTTCTCAGTCATTTCCGCTTGGATTTCTTTAGATTTCTTATCAAGGCGTTCTTTCTCTGATTTTGTGTCTTTCAACTGTGCTTGAAGATCTTTTATTGTACCCTCATATTTATCACGCTCTCGTGCAATCTCAGCTTGTTTGGAGCGAGAATCATCTGCCTGTTGGGTTATCTCTTCCTGTCTTTGTCTTAATAATTCTAAATCTTTCTGACCCTCTTCCAATTCACGACTTTTTGTACCAAGTTGGGTTTTAAGGTCTGTTATTAGGGATTTTTGCTTTTCGTGTTCGATTTTCATGTTGGCAAGAGATTCACGTAATTCATTTCGATCAGATTCAATTCCTTGGATACGCTCATTTTTACCCTTTAGATCTGTCTCTAAATCTTTTACTTTTGTTTTCAATAAACGCTGGGAGGTCAAAGCAGTTTCTGCCAAGTCTTGCGAGTTGTCTACTTTTTCCTGCAATTCTTCAATTTCTACTGTTTTCTCACTTAGTTCTTGTTTTTGAGTTGTTATTTCTAGTGTTAACATCTCGAAATTTTGTTTTACTTGTTTATATTCCTGTTTAAGATTATTTAACTGTTCTGAAAGTTGTTCAGATTCTTTTTCCCTTCTCTCAACTTTCAGCATTAGTTCTCTATTTTCCTCTTCTTTCTGGTCAAGAATTTGTTGCTTTTCGTTTAATTTTTCCCGAATAGCTACAGCTTCTTGGCTCGTTTCCCCAGAGTCTAACAGTAAATCCTCATTTTCTTGTTCTAATTTAGAAATTTGGTCTTTAAGTTGATTTGTTTCAAGTTCCATGTCTTTAACTTGTTGAGCTAATTGGCTATTGTTCCTTGTATTTTCTTCTAATTGCACTCTATGTTCATCTTTTAATTTATCGATCTCGTTTTGAAGAACAATAACGGTTTCTTTCAGTTTGATGTTCTCTTCTGAGTGAGAACTTAAAATTTGCACCTCTGACTTCAGATTTTCAAGTTGAATATTCTTCTCAGAAATAAGTGTCTCAAATTCTTGATCTTTATTTCCTAAAACTTGTTGAAGCTGCTCGATTTCAAGTCGTGCTGACATCAATGCGTTTCCAACAGTTTCAAATTCAGTTTCCATCTTTTCACGGTCTTGTAGAGCTTGCTTGGCATCACGTTGGGCTTCATCAAGAGCGCCTTGGAGGCGATTTAGATCCTCAATTTGCGATGTAACTTTTCCTGAGGCAATGCCAGATTGATCATGCAGCTGAGCTATTTCCGTTTCTTTCTCGTCCAATAAGATTTGTAAGTCATCTATTTTCGCTTCAAGTGCTTTAACCTCACCCAATTTTTCTGTTAATTCCTGATTCTCTACCTTTAATCGTTCAAATTCTTCATTTGAAACTAATGTGACATTAGTATCGATATCAGCTAAATCGATATTGTCAACTCCCTTCAGTCCTATTTTTGAGAATTCCGTATGAGCAGTCTTATTGATATTTTGCATCTTTTGTTTCAATTTTTCGACTAGATCTTCCACATCAGCTATTGTATAGTAGGGTTTAGGGAATTGCTGAAGAGTTTTGATTGAGGATTTAGCTTCCGACGATATTTCTTGGCTTAAACGGCGCTCTTGTTGGGCGACACTTTGAATGAAGATCAATTTGGGGTTCTTACGTGACAAAGTTCACTACCTTCTTTAATAACAAGATTATACAAGAGGTTCTTAATGATTTTCTATGCAGATTATTCTTCTTCTTCTTTTGTGTCAAGAGGAGTTAAATTTTCCTTCAATGAGAGCATTTCTTTCTCATATTCTTTATAGCGTCCCTGATAGAGGTTAGCTAGAGCTAAATCTAAATGAGAAGTCTTACTTTCTGGTTCATAACCTAAAATACTTAAGAGCTTGAAATTCATCTGCTGAAAATCTTTTAGTAAAGTTGGGAGTTGTTCTAAATCTTTGTTAACAGCATCAAGCATTTTTAAAGCACTTATTTCGCATGTAGTGAGATTTTGGGTAAACGATTCGACTTGAGGTTGTAAAACAACACGTAATCGATAGCGGATTTCATCTTTACTAATTGTGGTTTCTTTGGCTAAAATTTCTGCCCATTCTAGAATGGTCTCAAAATTCCTTAATCCATTCTTCTCCAGCTTTATCCAGTTTAAAACCGTCTCCAATGCGTCCTCAACTGTTGCCAATTGTTTATATAACTCGTCGCGATCTTGTAATGATTGGTCTTTAAGGAGATTTAATGAATGATGTAAATCAGCTAAATAATCTTGGTAATCCTTTTCTTTCTGTTCATCTGGAGCAGTCATTTTCCTCACTTCTCTCATTGAGTGTTGTAGAAACGAGATAAAGAACGGGTATTCTTTTCTAGGGTTATTACAAAGCTAGCAGTTTTAAAGGTATTCGTAAGAGGACATCTTCCGACAAAAAATATATGAGAAATAATGTCTTTGATTCTCTTTTATAGGATTTTGGCTAAAATCAATGGCACCTGACCGATTGCTATTCCACCATCGCCACAAGGTATTTTTTCATGTGCGATAGACGAATTAGAATTACCATATTTAAAAATATGTTTATAGAATTCAGTAAAAATTACGCGATTATAACACACTCCTCCAGACATCCCAATTTTGGTAGCTCCATGTTTATCAGCAAGATTCACGGCCACCTCCGCAAATTTTCTTGCGATGGCCTTTTCAGCTGACAAAGCTAATTTCTCACGATTTACTCTACGTTGAATAAGCTCCCACATATCTTGGATTAAAGGTGAGGTTTGAATCTCAATCATTCCGTTCGTTTTCGATTGTGTTTTAAGCTCTAAGTCAAATTCATCTGTTTTATTTACTGCTTTTTCAGCAAATGACTCTAATTTAATCGCTGGTTCACCCTCATAAGTACGATTCATTGCAGCACCTAATAGAATACTAATAGTATCTAAAAGTCGTCCACAACTAGATGTCATATGGATTCTTTTTATTGATCTGTTTGTAATGATTTTTTCTATCTGACTACTAACTAATGGGTAATCGTTTCTTTCAGTGATCCATGATAACCATGGAATTTTTTGAAAACCAGCCGTTATGTCATCAAGAGAGTTATTAGTAAGAAGAATACTTAGGAGGATTCTATGTGGGTAAGAGATAGCTTGGTCTCCACCTAAGAGTACCTGTTTTTCTAGATGAGCTAAACGTTTGTAATCCATGTAATTACCAAATAATATCTCTCCCCCCCAAATTGTTCCATCTTCTCCATAACCAGTACCATCTAAAGCAACACAAATGATGTTTTCTTCAGGATTGACTCCAGCATCTAAAGCTAAGGCACCCAAATGTGAGAAGTGGTGCTGAAATTGGAAAAAAGGAATATCAAATTCTGATGATAACTGTTCTCCCCTTTTTGTTGTGAGAAATTGCGGATGAAGGTCGCTACCAATGGCATCAAAGGATTTGATGCCCATTAATCCTTTCATATGTTCAATGGTGGTATTAAAGAAATCAACATTTTCAATCGTGGTCATATGTCCAATGTGTTGGGTTGGAAAACAACGGGTACCAATTCCTAAAGCACCAACATTATACATTTCTGCTCCTAAGGCGAGTACTGAACGCTTTGAAGACGACCATGGTAATTGAATGGGTTCAGGAACATACCCACGACTTCTTCTTAGGAGTAACTGATATTTTGATTCTTTACTCATATGAAGTCGTAGGACACTGTCATCAGCACGTTGATATATTTCTCTTTCGTGAAGAAGAAAATAATCCACGACTGATGCAAGCTTGTTGAGTATATTCTTATTTTTAATTAAAATTGGGATATTGCTGGGATTACCTGAGGTCATGACAAGAGCAGGATCAATAACATTTTCCGTAAGCATTAATTGGATTCCTGTATATGGTAAAAGGACACCAACATTGTGTAAACCAGGTGATACATACGGAGATAAAGAAAAATCTTTCTTCTTCTCAAGTAGTATTATTGGTCTTGAAAGAGACTGAAGTAATTCTGCTTCAGCTGGGGTGATTTTAGCGAACGTTTCAACTTTAGATAGATTTGGTGACATAACAGCAAATGGTTTGTCCCCACGGGCGCCTTTCCATTTACGTAATTTTAGAATGGGGTCATCAATTCCAGTACGGCAAGCAAGATGAGTACCACCTATACCTTTTATTGCGATGATGTTGTTTTCATTTAATATTTTTACAATATCTAGCCATTCCTCTTGAAAATCCTTTTTACTAAGAACAATTCCACCAGATTTATCTAGCAGGTAATAATGTGGCCCACACTTCCAACAGCAGGTTGTTTGAGCGTGAAATCGGCGATCTACTGGATTAGTGTATTCTACTAAGCATTCAGGACATAATGGAAACTCTTCCATGGTAGTCCTTGGTCTATCATAAGGAAGAGATGTTATAACTGTATAGCGAGGACCACAATCAACACATGAAGTAAATGGATAATTCTTACGTCTTGGATCTGCTGATCGCATTTCTAAGATGCATTTTTCGCAAATTGGAAGGTCTGGTGGGATATAAGATCCCTCGGAACCACGTGTGAAAGAGCTAGGTGCAATTTGAAAAGTGTCGTATTGGTATTGATCAAGAGACGGTGGATTATATTCAATTTCAAAGGTTTCATAATAAGCAAGTGATGGCTTTTTGCTTTTCAAATCTTTAAGGAATGATTCTATTTGATTTTTCCTTCCTTTAACTTGAATTTCAACACCTGCATCCCCACGATTCAGCACATAACCCTTTAAGTTATGCTTCAAGGCAACATTATATACGAAAGGTCGAAAGCCAATCCCTTGAACAACACCTGTAATTACTATTCGACAGAACACAGATAATCCACTTATTCTAAAAAAATTAACCCATCTTCTTATGTTTAACTGACTGAATGACGAAATTAAGAGGAAATCTTAGAATCTATAACAGAAAGAAAGAAATGTATTCAAAAAGTGAAATAATTGTGAAAAAAAAACTTTGAGAAAGAAAATAGAAGAAGGAAATCATCCTTCTTGAGCACAAAGATCCTCATATTCCTCTGGGGTCATGAGTTTCGCTAATTCTTCATCAAGACTAGATGGCTTAATACGCAATAACCATGTACCATATGGATCCTCATTAAGCATCTCAGGAGAGTCCTCCACATCTTCATTAACCTCAACAATCTCTCCAGAGATAGGACTGTAAATATCAGAAACAGCTTTTACACTCTCGACGGAACCATACACCTCTCCAAATGTTACAGTGTCACCAACTTCTGGAAGTTCCACAAAGACAATATCTTTTAGCGCCTTTTGGGCGTAATCGGTTATTCCAATTAAACATGTACCATCTTCCTCCACTCTAATCCAATCATGTTCTTTGAAATACTTAGCATTACTATCAAGTTCATATGACATCTTGAGCGACTCCTTTATCAAGATTAAGCTTGTGTTGGAAGAATATTTCTTTTTCCTTTAATGGATTATTACAAAGTGATCAGTGCAGAAATGAAATTTAAAAGTAAAATCATTTATTCAATCATCACAGATAAAAATGCTAAGCAGAATTCTTTCTTTAAACTTAATATTGAAATTTCTGAATGGGTCCCCTACCTTTAATAGTGAAATTCATGATCTTTGAATTGCAAAATCGTTTTTTAGTGGTTATCTTATGAAATAAAAGATACTGCCCTAAAGAAATTTGATCTATAATTTCTACTAGCTTTCAAAAAGTTGCAAAATAGAGGAATGAAAAGCGATTAAATACTATTATTTCTCCGAGTTTTTCAGTGTCTCTTCTCACCAACTCAATGTAGGAGATACTGATCACTATTATTGCTCACCGTACATTAAAACGAGCTCAACAAAGAGAAAATACTGAGGATGTATAGTTAACATGAACATAATAGTATTTGTAAAAGCAACGATAGATCGAAATGCTCCCCTGTCCCCAGATGAGATATTCCCAGGGGATCGGGATGATAAAGCTGACGTTATGACAAACAATTATGATAAGCATGCTATAGAGGCTGCTCTTAAGATTGTTGAAGAAAAAGGCGAAGGAAAAGTAACAGCAGTGTGTTTAGGTTCTGATATGGCCGATAAGGTTGTCAAAGAGGCTATCGCTATGGGGTGCACTGAAGCTATTCGAATCGAAAATTCCGAAGCCCGTGTAACCAATTTTTTTGCTGTTGCAAAAGTTTTAGCTGCCGCGGTTAAAAAGATTGGAACATATGATTTGGTACTGTTTGGAATGCAAAGCTATGATTATGGTACAGCCACAATGGCTCCCATGGTTTCCGAGTTCCTCGACCTTCCTACTGCTTCGTGGGTTGAACGGATTACAATTGATGGTGGTAAGGTTAAAGTCGAAAAAGTTATTGAAGGAGGAACTAGAACGATCGAACTTCAATTACCTACTGTTTTGAGTATTGCCTCTAGTGGAGATTTTGAAGAACCCCGCTATACAAGTGTAAGGCGAATAATGCAGGCTAGTCGGACTAAGGTTCCTGTGTGGGAAATAGCTGACCTAGAGGCAGGTACTCTTGACACCAATGTTGATTTTGTCAAGGTAGAGGCACCCCCACCCCGTACTGAAGAATGCGTGGTTTTCAAGGATGATGATGCATCAACATTAGTTGACCAGTTACTTGCAACTCTAAAAGAGAAAGGGTTAAACCTAGGAGCATACAAATAAGAGGTGAACAGGAATGACAAATATACTTGTAGTGATAGAGATTTCTAAAGGAAAAATAATGGGAATAACAAAAGAATGCCTTACTGTTGCAAAAAAACTAAGTGATCATTTAGGAGCTGATATCGAAGGAGTGATTCTGGGCCAGAATATTTCTGATTTGGCTATAGAGGCCACTAAGTATGGAGTAAAGAAGATATACAAAGTTGATGATGCTTTGTTTGCAGGAGTAAACATCCTTTACCACACTCGTACCTTAGAAGCGTTAATTAATGAAGTTAACCCATCTATTGTCATAGCTGGTGCTAGTCTCTATGGTCAGGAGGTCATCCCCCGTTTGGCTGCCCGATTGGGATCCGCTTTATTTGCTTCTGTAACAGACATTTCTGTTGATGGAGATAATTTGATAGGTATCCATCCATTATTTGAGGAAAAGCTCTTTGGGACCATGTCAGCGTCGAAAACCCAATTAAATTTCATAACCATTTTAGGAGGAAATAATCCTGAAGTAGAGTTGGATGAATCGTTAACTGGTGATATTAGTGATTTTAGTCCAGCTATTAGTGATAATGATAAGCGGGAAGCTTTCATTGAGGAGAAGATCGCTAAAGTTTCAGTGGATATTACAAAAGCAAAGTTGATTGTTGCAGGTGGCAGAGGTGTTGGTAATAAAGAAAAATATGCCGTCATCTTTGAAGCAGCCAAGACCCTGGGTGGTGAAGTAGGAGCAAGTCGTGCAGCAGTTGATGCTGATTGGGTACCATATGACCATGAAGTCGGCCAAACGGGAAAAACCATAACTCCCGATATCTATATCGCCTGCGGGATTTCGGGTGCTATACAACATATAGTTGGGATGCGAAACTCCAAGACAATAATTGCCGTCAATACTGATGAGGAAGCCCCTATTCTCGATGTCGCTCATTACGCTATTATAGCTGATCTACACGAAGTACTTCCTGAATTGCTTAAGAAAGTTTGACCTCCATCTTGGAGGTAAACCCTTTTTTTTCTGAATCATTTTGAATTTTAACCATTTAGATTATTTAGGTTATTTGATCCTTTTTAATTCAGAAATGGTATTCACCTTACAGTTGTATTATGAACGCGACAACTTCAAAAAAGAAAGTAGTAAAATTGATCTTACTTTCGTAATGAGACCAAGCTGAGTGGATAAAGTACCTCACACTTCAGACTGGCTAAGAAAAGGTTGAAATAACATTTTTGTAGTATTCTTATATGCAGATATGAAATTCCATCGAAAAATCGTTTGTAGACTGTATTGGTGAAATTAATGATTCAAACAATTCTTACATTATTGCAGGAGCCTGGACGAGAAGCTTATTGGCCTCGTCATATAGAATTATATGGACATCAACTTGGTTTTTTGATTTACATAAGTGCTGGATTAGCTGTTCTAATAGTATTACTCGGAATTTATCGCGGGATGCGGGTTTGGTTCCATGGGAAGTATGATACAGAGGGTCAAAAATTCATTCCGTTTTTTTTAGGGTTGATTATCAGAGTTTTCAAGAATATTTTCTCGCGATCCCTCCCTAGAAGAATTTATTATGGCATTGGAGCTGGTATCACTAGGCGTAAAACAAGACAATGGCCTAGTTTCATAGCTCACACAATGATTATGCTTGGTTTCCTTGGAGCTGCTATTGCAACCATTATATCAACAGTTCACGAATATTTATTTCATGAAGAACTACTGGTCGGCTCCTTTTATACTGCACATTCGTTTTTTGCTGATGTTTCTGGGGTACTTTTATTCTTAGGCGTTATTTTAGCATTGATTCGACGATACATTATGGATCGTGATTATTATGCTCGTGCTGGTTATGAAGATCTAATTCTATTATTAATACTCCTTTGGGTCAGCATTTCAGGATTCTTCGTTGAAGCAATGAGAATTCTTTATGGCCTGAATAATCTCCCATTTTCTATTAATGATATCTTGTACACAAATATCGATTTTGAGTGGTTCTCTTTCATTGGTTATCCCCTCGCACTTGTTCTTCAAGGCCTCTCACTGAGTAATGGACAAATATTCGCCTTACACCTCTTTTTCTATCTCTCCCACCTAGTTGTGGTGTTTATAGGCGCAGCCTATATAGCATATGGAAAATTCTTCCATATTGGAGTAGGACTTGGGAATATCGTCCTTAAAGACATGAAATCACCAGCAGGGCAGTTACAATTCGATCCTGAAGGGATTAAATCGATTGAAGATTTCACATTCTATCAGTTGTTTGAAGCTTCTGCATGTATGAAATGTCATTTTTGTCATAATTACTGTCCAGCTCAAGATTCAGGTGAACCACTATCACCACTCAAGGTCATACAGGATGTAAAAAATTGGGGAAGAAAACAATATGGATTAATCAACTCCAATAAAAATGCGCCAATAATCGGGGAGGATTCAGGAGTAACTAGTGATGTTTTATGGGCCTGTGTTACTTGCTACGCTTGTGTAAATGCTTGTCCTCATCTTATAGGACACGTAGATATGATTGTTGGAATGCGCGCTACTTTGATTGAAGAAGGCGAAATACCTGGAACATTCACAACAATGCTTGAAAGTGCATACAACTATGGGAACATTTGGGATCAACCTAAACGAGACCGTGTGAAATGGTTGAAGGAGGGGACATTACCCAGTATAAAGGATTCAGAATCAAAGCTTCTTTGGCTCCCTGGAGACACTCTAGCTTTTGATCCCAGAAACCAGAAGGTCGCTCGGGCTACATTTGAGGTATTCACAAAAGCTGGGATTGATTTCGGGACATTTGGAGATGCTGAAAAGAATGATGGTAACGAAATGAGGCGATTAGGAGAAGAAGCGTTATTCCAGATGCTTGCTGAAGATAATATCAGTATGTTTAAGAAAAATAAAGTCAAAAGAATCGTAGCTTCCTCACCTCATACCTATAATGCCATTAAGAACGAGTATCCCGAATATGGCGGAGAATTCGAAGTTATCCACTATACTGAGTTATTGATGGAGCTTATAGAAGAGGGAAAGATAAAATTCACAAAAGAACTGAATTATGAGATCACATATCATGATCCCTGTTACCTTGGTAGATACAATGACGTATATGAAGCCCCACGAAAAATTATTGAGCGTCTTCCTGGAGTGACGATTAAAGAAATGCCAAATCATGGTCAATTCAGTTATTGCTGTGGTGGTGGAGGAGGTGGTATGTTTAGAGAAACACCAGAGTGGGTAAAAACACGAATTTCAGAGAGAAGGGTCTTAGAGGCCAAGGAATCATTAGATAGCAGCAATGGTACAAAGAAAATATTAATTACAGCATGTCCTTTCTGTACAAGTATGTTAACTGACGCTCTTAAAACTCAGCAGCTCGAGGAAGAAATAGAAGTTTATGATCTCATAGAATTGGTACATGAAGCAATGGGTGATTGATATATCACCTGAATTGTTTTTTTACATGAAAACATTACAGTAGTTGGTTTTCCTGAAGGAAGCATTACTCCGTCAGAATTAAGCAGCTTGGGATTACTTCCCCTAAAAACGATCAGATTAGTGAAAAAGGTCACATATTTATTAGTACAATTACTATTTTATCTATTGGATAAGTACTTAACCGTTATTTCCTGCATTCTTTGAACATATATTTACTAAGTAATTATGACAAGGGATTCTCAAGGAAGCTATCTCTTAACAATTGTAAAAGAAGACTTATTCAGTAATTTCGTAAATCAACGAGAAAGATTAAAAAAAGGGTTCATGATAGTCGGGTTGGAGCAAGATAGCAATAAAAGAAGACTACAATTAACTTTGATAGGTTTTTGCATAGTGAGTATAATGGTTTCAACATCTATTGCCAATATCATTGATTTAACCACTGCAGATCCAGATTTTAAGAATGAAGTCGTTACCGAACCAGGTGGAGAACACTTACGGAACTGTTTTCAGTGTTCATCTTGTACTTTGACATGTCCAGTAGCTGAAGTTCCAGGTTTGGAGTTAAATCCTCGAAAAATTATTCGTGAGGTATTACTTGGGTTGAGGAAGGAAGTACTCGAGTCCAAAGCGATCTGGCAGTGTGTAGGTTGTTTTGAATGTACTGATAGATGTCCCCAGAATGTTAGATTTACGGAAGTTATTGAAGCTTTACGTCGTATCGCTGTTCGTAGTAGTGAGAAACGCTTTTTCTTTTTTCCAAAAGAGAAAGATAAAACACGTCGGATTAAGCTATCAAAACAAGGAAAATTAAAACATTCTTTTGATAAGCGGTTTACTGAGAGTATCTGGTTGTGGGGACGAACATGGGAGCCAGAATATATTGGACGATATCTAATGTATGGAAGAGGATTACCGTTTGGTCCATTAGTGGGTTTTCGATATGTTTCAATGATCCTAGGTATGCTAAGGAAATTTAAAATTGAATTTTTCCCTCCCTGGGTTTCACCTGCAAGGAAAGAAGTGAGGAAAATATTCAAAAAAACAAAGAGCAAGCACAAATGAAGTGATGTCCATGAGAGTCGGATATTATCCAGGTTGTTCTCTTCATAAAGTCGCTAAGGAATATGATAGATCCGTACATAGAGTCGCGGAAAAATTAGGCGTAGAGCTTGAAGAATTAAACGACTGGAATTGTTGTGGGGCGATGGAAGTCGTGGCTGTTAATCCATTAGCTGCTGAGGGGATTGTTGCAAGAAATCTAGCAATTGCGGAAAAACAGAAAATAGAGGTACTGGCAGCTGTATGTCCTGCTTGTTCGTTTCAATTAATTTCTACCAATCAAAAAATGGCCCAAGATAATACCCTTGCCAATGAAATAAACTCTCTATTAGATACTCCCTATACTCCCAATAGCGTAAAATCAATGCACTTCCTCCAGTTACTCCGTGATATGATTGGCATTGAATCTATAAAGGAAAACATTGTTAAGGGAAATCCATTAGAGGGGAAAAAAGGTGTTGCTTATTACGGGTGTTTTTGTACACGACCAGGGGATATCATCCAGTTCGAGGATCCAGACAATCCTACATTTATGGAAGAATTGATAGAAGCTGTAGGAGCTAAAGCCCTTTACTTTCCTATGAAAACGAAATGTTGTGGGGCAACTCAGTTACTTGTAGCAAAACCAACAGTAGAGACGTTAACAGGAAATATTATCGTCAATGCTCGAGACGTTGGTGCCGATTTTATAGTTGTTGCTTGCCAGATGTGTGCTCTTGCTCTTGATGGACAGCAAAAACAAGCTATTAAAAGAGTAAAAGGCGGAAAATTTTCCATCCCTGTATTATACATGAGTCAAGTACTCGGTTTAGGAATGGGACTAGATTATAAATCTCTAGGATTAGGATCAAATTACGTTTCTCCAAAAAATCTGCTTAAACAAGTTGAAACATGAGGAGACTTGTAAAATGAGTGATAAATGTGTAATAATAGGAGGTGAGATAGCAGCTCTTCGTGCAGCAAAGGATTTGGCTACATTGGGAGTTGCAGTTAGTCTCATTAATCCTTCGAATAGAATTGGTGAAAATTCTAGGATGTTTCAACGGGGTGTTTCAGATTTTGCTTACAAGTCTAATATCATAAAATCATATGTAGATGAGTTAGTGTCTCATCCAAACGTTATCATAATGAATAATACGAGAATAACAAAAGTAATCAAAAACAAATCTCCTTTTAATGTCGAGATAGAACATGATGGAGTGAAGAAAGATCTTGATGCTAGTACCGTGATTATGGCTTCAGGGTTCGAAATTTTTAATGCAGAAATTCTTGAAGAATATGGATACGGAATTCTAGAAGGAGTTATGACTATCTTTGACCTCGAAAATGCATTTAGAGAAAAAAAATTACCAATTAACCAAGAAACCGAGCGAGTTGTATTTACGCTTTGCGTTGGATCGCGAATTTTACGAGATGGGGCAAATCCTGACTGTTCTGCTTATTGTTGTAGTTACTCCATTAATCAAGCCTTGCATATTAAAAGAGAGTTTCCTGATGTCGATGTTGTTGTCATGTATATGGATATCCGAACCATAGGCAGTCATGAATACTTGTATAATGAGGCCAGGAGCTCAGGAGTCCTCTTCATCCGAGGGCGGCCATCTGCTATAGAACGTTCTGAAGACAAACTTATCACAACATTTGAGGATACATTAGCAAATAATCAAGATTTACTACCAGCTGATATAGTTATTTTAGCTGTTGGAGGAGTTCCAGCTCCTGATTATAATAAAATTGCATCAGACTTTGGTGTACAACTTACTTCTAATGGCTTCGTGAAAATCACTGAAAAACCCGTATTTACTTCCATACCTGGTATTTTTGCATGTGGTTCAGTTTGTGATGGGGTCAAAAACGTCCAACAAAGCCTTTCCGAGGGTGGTGCAGCGGCTATAGAAGCCTTTCAATTCATAACGGAGCATAGAGAAACATGATAAATTCAGACATAATTCCAACAAGTGTCGAAATTTCCGATGAAGGAACGTTGTCAATTATCAAGGATTGTTTTCAGTGTGGTTTATGCACCAGTGTTTGTCCTCTTCGAAAAGTCTCAAAATACAATCCTAGGGGAATTATTCACTCCGCATTGTTAGGACATTCATTAAACAACGACGATTTAACGATTTGCTTAACTTGCAGCCAGTGTTTTGAAGGGTGTCCCCAGGAGATTGACTTCCCAGCATTTATACGCGAAAGTAGGGCTAATATCATTCTAGGTGAAGAAAATTTCGCACACCACAACATATTCAATCTCTTACAGATCTTTATGGCACAAATGACTGAATCAGGTATGAATTTTAGTTTTGAAGGGGATTCTAGTTCTGAATCTGACATTGCTTATTTTCCAGGCTGTATAGATCTTTTTGATCGGTTTTTAGATTTAAAAACGGTTAAATTTCATGATATTGGGCAAAGTGCAATCAATGTGATTAACAAAGTGGGAATTAAACCGAATATACTCTCACTAAAATGTTGTGGTCATGATGCTTATTGGACTGGTGACAACGACTCATTTGATAAAGTACGAGATTATAATACGCAAGTAATCAAGAGTGCAGAAATAAAAACATTAATAGTATCATGCGCAGAATGTTATTATACTTTTAAACAGCTCTACGAGCTGGATTCCATTAAAGTTCAGCATATTTCTCAATTTATAGAAGAACATCAAGAAAAACTCGAATATAAAGATGATAGTAGCATTAACTTAACCTATCATGATCCTTGCCGTTTAGGTCGTTTTATGAGGGAGTATGAAAGCCCTAGAAACGTACTAAAGAAATCTGGAACATCTATGACAGAATTACTCAATAATAGGGAGAACACGAGCTGTTGCGGGGTATCAGCTTGGCTTAGATGTGATGATCAATCTAGGGCGATTATGTTGAAGAAATTGGAAGAAGCGACTCAAGCTGTCGGAAATGAAGGAACACTTGTTGTAGGATGCAATAAATGTTATGCACACCTGAATTGTGTGTTAGAAGATAAAAAACCTCAACACCAATATCAATTACAAGTAAAAGAACTAGGAATGATAATCGACGAGCTATCAGTGAAAAAATGACCATTAAAAGTTGGAAAAAAATGATAGAAACATTAGGCTCCGTTGCAGTTATTGGCGGGGGAATCGCAGGGATTCAAGCATCATTAGATTTGGCTGATCAGGGTTTTTTGGTTTACCTGATAGAAAGTAATCCATCTATTGGAGGTAGAATGGTTCAGCTTGATAAAACATTTCCAACTCTTGATTGTGCAATGTGTATATTAGGCCCCAAATTAGTAGATGTTCAACGTCATCCAAATATTAACCTTCTTTCTTATTGCGAACCACAGAGTCTTTCAGGTAAAGCAGGAAATTTTACCCTAAAATATCTAAAAAAAGCTCGATATGTTGACGAAATAAAATGTACAGGATGTGGAGTATGCGAAGAAAAATGTCCTTATTGGGTTTATGATGATTTCAATGCAGGATTAACAAGAAAGGACAAGAAAGGGAGAGATAAACCTGGCCGAAAAACTATTTCTATTCCGTTCCCTCAAGCGGTTCCCAAAGTGGCTTATATCCATGCTGAAGCATGTCGATTCATTCAAAAGGGAAAATGTGGGGTTTGTCAAAAAAATTGTGGTCCAGAAGCCATAGATTATAATCAGAAAGACGAGGAACTAGAAATTAAAATTGGTGCTGTTATTGTAACCACAGGTTTCGATCCCTTTGCAGCTGAGGAAATAAGTAGTCTTCATTTTGGAGAATTTCCAAATGTTGTAACCACTTTACAATTTGAAAGACTTCTAAACGCTTCAGGACCAACAGAAGGAGAAGTGATTCGACCTTCAGACCAAAAACATCCGAAAAAAATAGCTTTCTTACAGTGTGTTGGCTCTAGAAATCCAGTGATTAACAAGGATTACTGTTCTGCGGCATGTTGTATGTATGCAGTTAAGGAAGCAATAATGGCGAAGGAAAATGACCCAACAGTGGAAGCTTACGTATTCTATATGGATATCAGAGCGTTTGGGAAAGGATTCGAAGAATTTTACCAGAGGGCTATCAACGAGTTTAACATTCATTTTATCAAATCACGGGTGAGTGAGCTTAGAGAAAATCCTGAAAATCGCAATTTAATCATAAAATATGAAGATTTCGAGGGTTCTCCAACAGTTACTTCCGAAGAGATGGATATGGTAATACTTTCCACTGGTTTAGATCCTTCTTCTCATTCAAACTTTCTCACAAACTGCCTCAATCTTACTCTAGATCAATACGGGTTTGTTAAAACAAATCCAGTTAAACCATTGGAAACCAATCAACCAGGTGTCTTTGTTTGTGGTGTTGCTTCTGGTCCAAAAGATATTCCCGATACTGTCGCTCAAGCAAGTGGCGCTGCTGCTAAGGCTTCTATCTTACTTAAAAATGTGAGAGGTACTCAGATTGAAGAAGTTAAGCTTCCACGCCCAATTAAAGTTGATCCAAGTGATGATCCTCGCATTGGCGTACTGATTTGCCATTGTGGACATAACATTGCATCAGTCATTGATTGTAAAGGGGTTGCAGAGTATGCCAAGACCTTTTCCAGTGTTGTATTTTCAACTGATCAATTGTATGCTTGTGCAGCAGACACACAAGATGTGATTAAAGAAGCGATTAAGGAACATAAGTTAAATCGTGTTATTGTAGCATCTTGCACCCCACGTACTCACGAACCATTGTTCAGAAGTACTCTTCAAGAAGCAGGTCTTAATGAATTTCTTTTCGAATTGGTAAATTTGAGAGAACATGTGTCCTGGGTACATCCCCACGAACAGGAAAAAGCAAATGAGAAAGCAAGAGATTTGATTCGTGGAGCCATTAATCGAACTTGTCGTCTTGAGCCTCTATTGAAAGATAAAATTCCAATTGTCCAGAAGGCTTTGGTTATTGGTGGGGGTTGCGCTGGGATGACAAGTGCCCTAGATCTAGCTAAAGCTGGGTATCCTGTTTATTTAGTCGAAAAAGAAGATCAGCTTGGAGGGGAGCTGTTGAAAATTCCCGAACTACACAATGGTCTACAGGGAAGAGAAATAGTAAAAGAGCTGGAAGAACAAATAAGGCAACAGAAAAATATTACAGTCTTTACAGGTAGCCAACTTGAGGATCTGAGTGGGTCTGTAGGAAACTTCAAGGGAACGGTAAATGGACAACATATTGAGTTCGGAGGAGTAATTCTCGCGACAGGTGCGGAACCATTTATTCCTAAGGGATATTATAATTATGGGTTAAATCCTAATGTTATCACTCAAAGGGAGTTTGAAGAAAAGTTTGATGAGTTGGATCCACAGACCGTTGTCATGATTCAATGTGTTGGATCGCGTGAGAACGATCCACCACGAACTTATTGTTCACGGATTTGTTGCACGAGCGCCATCAAAAATAGTATTCTCATCAAAAAACGCAATCCCAATGCAAATGTATTCATTCTCTACAAGGATATACGAACTTATGGTGATTTAGAGGAATTGTATCTAAAAACAAGACAACTTGGTACAATTTTCATACGCTACACCGATGACCAGATGCCTAATGTCCAACCTGATGGTAATGTAGATGTTTTCGACGAGATGTTGGGCAGAAATTTGAGAATAAATCCAGATTTAATCATCCTTAGTGTTCCACTAGTTCCCAAGCCCAATAAACATTTAAGTCAAATGTTTAAGGTTCCTCGAGGAGCTGACAACTTTTTCCTTGAAGCACATGTGAAATTACGTCCAATAGATTTCGCCACGGATGGTGTATTTCTTGCAGGGACATGTCATTATCCAAAATTCACTTCAGAAAGTATATTCCAAGGTAGTGGTGCAGCAGTCCGAGTAATGGCATTACTTGCACCAGGATATCTCCTCTCAGAAGGAGCAATTGCTGAAGTAGACCAAATGCTTTGCAGAGGTTGTGGTAGATGCGAAGAAATTTGTCCATATAAAGCGATTGAGTTAGAAGAAAAGACCATAAAATTAGAAACTGAGACAATCCAGACAATAAAGGCGTTCGTTAACCCAGCTGTCTGTAAAGGGTGTGGTAGTTGTGTGGTGACCTGCCCAGTAAGTGCTATTACTATTAAACACTTCCCCAGTAAGACAATAGAAACCCAAGTTGAATCTATCCTACTTAAAACAGAACAAATAGATGTAGATCATCCCTCCATCGAAGTACCATAAAATAAGGAGATATCAAAATGACTCAAGTCGAAATAAAACCAGTATCAAGTATTTTTGAGCCTACAATTATTATATTTGCTTGTAATTGGTGCAGTTATGCTGGTGCTGATTTAGCTGGTGTTTCACGTCTTAAGTATCCAAGTAATATCCGAATTGTACGGGTAATGTGTTCTGGTCGTGTGGATTCTGCATTCATACTTAAGGCCTTTATTAAAGGAGCCGATGGAGTCCTCGTTGCAGGCTGCCACCCTGGTGATTGCCATTATTTGGAGGGAAACATTCGGGCTGAAGAACGTATTAATAACACCATTAAAGCCCTACAAATACTCGGATGGGAAGCTGATCGCCTTCGTCTTGAATGGATTTCTGCATCTGAAGGTAAAAGATTTGCCCAGATAATGACAGAATTCACTCAACAGATACGAGAGCTAGGGCCAATTAAAACTGGAAGTACCAATGGGTGAAGAAGAATGTCAAAAAGAGCTTTGGTCATTGGTGGCGGATTAAGCGGAATAAAAGCAGCTTTAAATCTCGGCCAGATAGGAATTGAAACAATAATTGTAGAGCGTGCAGAAAAACTTGGTGGAACTTTTAAAAAGTTAGGATCAACTTTTCCTGATGGTGTTGACGCACGGACTTACCTCAAAAAGTACCTCCAAACCCTTAAATCTCTTCAAAATGTTAAAATATTCACAAAAACTCAAATGAAGTCCGTAACAAAAGTAGAGGATGGTTTTGAAGTTATTTTAGAGCCTAATGGGACTTCATTCAAAGTTGAAGCGATAGTAGTTGCAATAGGTTATGCTCCATTTGATGGTTCGAGAATTCCAAACTACGGCCAAGGAAAAATTCAAAATGTCATAGATTCACTTGAGCTGGTGCAAATGCTCAGAAATGGTCAAAATCTGAAACGTCCGTCAGATGAAACCCTTCCTAAAAGCGTTACATTTATTACTTGTGTTGGTTCAAGAGATAAAAAGACGAATGAATATTGTTCTTCATTTTGTTGTACTTACACAGTTCATCTTGCTAAAATGGTTAAGGAAATAGATAAGAAAATTGATGTTACAATAATGTATATGGATATGAGGACATTCTCAAGCTACGAGAGTCTTTATCAAGAAGCCCGAGAATTAGGGGTAAAATTTCTCAGGGGAAAGCCTTCAATGGTCTTTGAGGAGCTAGATACCCATAATGTTAAAATTCAAGTAGAAAACACAATTACACAAGAATTTGTCCTTCACGAAACAGATATCGCTGTACTTTCCATAGGGGCGGAACCAACAGAGGGAAGTGATGAATTAGGAAAGATTCTTGGGATTACAAAAGATGAAAAAACAGGATTTTTCGCTGTTTCAAGGGAAGATGATGTTTCTGCGTTGGGACAGGAAAGAATTTTTATCGCAGGAAACGCCAGTGGGCCAAAAGATACTCAATATTCATTAGCTCAGGCGAGTGCGGCAGCTATGAAAGCTTTCATCGCACTTGGAGGAGTTAATTCCTTAAAGTAGGATAAACCCTTTTTTTAGGTATTAAGTTGGTAAAAACTGTGAGAATCGCATTTTTTGAGATAAAGGAATGGGAAAAAGACTATTTACAAGAGAAGATGAAAAAACACGATCTAAAATTCATTAAAGAACCTTTGAATATTGAAAATGTTGATAAAATACAAAAATACGATGTTATATCAGTTTTTATCTACTCTAAGATCACCAAAGAAGTTCTTGATTTGTGTCCAAATTTGAAATTGATTGCTACCCGAAGTACTGGATTTGATCACATTGATGTGATTGATTGTAATAAAAGGGAAATTACCGTATCCAATGTGCCTTATTATGGTGAAAATACTATTGCAGAACACACTTTCGGACTAATACTTTCGTTGACACGAAATATTCACAAGAGCTATTTACGAACACTAAGAAATGATTTTTCAATTAAGGGATTAAAAGGGTTTGATCTGAAAGGAAAAACAATTGGAGTTGTTGGTGCTGGTCACATTGGACTTCATGTTATCAGAGTTGCTAAAGCATTTGGAATGAAAGTCTTAGCTTACGATATTAAACAAGATAGCTTTCTAGCTGAAGTACTCGGATTTGAATATGTTCCATTCAAAGATATTCTAGAAAAATCCGATATTATTACTTTACATGTGCCATATAACAAATCCACTCATCATCTTATAAACAAAGAAAATGTGAGAATGATAAAGAAAGGGGCCATTCTTATTAACACTGCTCGTGGAGGTGTAGTAGATACAGAGGCAATTATAGAAGCGATAGATGAAAAAATCTTGTCAGGTGTAGGCCTCGATGTTCTAGAGGGAGAAGAATTATTGCTAGAGGAGACACGACTTGTTTATGATCCTGAAAACTTGGAAAATTTGGCGAATCTTGTAAAAGACCAGATCTTATTAAGTAAAGATAATGTTGTTTTTACCCCACATATCGCTTTTTATAGTCAAGAAGCACTAGAAAGAATTCTTGATACAACCACTGAAAATATTTTAGCATTTATATCAGGGGGTAGTCAGAACATAGTTAATTGACACTTGCTCTTAACTATCCTCCATGAAGGAATCCTAATTGTGTAATAATAAGTGTTATTTCAAAATTAATAGATCTTTCTTCTATTGTCACTCAATTTCTTCTATTTATTTATGTCCCTACTAAAAATAATTCAGTCATCCTAGGATATATTTTTTGGCTTCGTTTCAAGCAATTAAAATAAAAGCAATTTCTCATTATAAATATAATAAAAACTTAAAAAATGGAAAAACTTTTAAAATATAATTTGATTGTATCTAGAGTGGAAATACAATGAGCCAATTATCAGTTAAGATGAACAATAAAAGTAGGGATATTAACAAAACAAAAGCTGAAATAGAAGAGATGCTTTCGAGATTTGGTTGGAAATGGGCCGTACTCGCCTCAACCATGAGTAGATTATATCGTCAAGGTAATTCTGTTCCATCAGGGATGGTAAATCTACTAAGAATGAGTCGAACGCAAATTGAGAGTGGATGTTACTCTGTTTGTGACGTAGCAAATGAACTTCGAAAGATCGAAATGTTTTTGTTCTCAGAACTTCTAAAATCTGGTCCTTATGAAACGGATAATTTTCTAGAACTCTTGAGTAAAGCTATTGGTGGTAAAATCAGTAGAGATGACCTTGATATCAACGGAGCAGAACCTATCTTAGCAGATTGTCTAACTCTTCCTTGTGTTTGTAGAGAATGACCCTAGAGGTTTAATCAACAGGTGGGTTATCATTGGCCAAAGACGACCACTTTGAGTGGAATGATGAGCTAAAGAAGTTCTTAAAAGAGTGGTTTTCAGGTCTTATGGCAGGCGTAGAAAGGATAAATGGTGAGACATGGCCCAATGTGCTGGAAATGACTGGTCGAGCTTGTGCTCATGTACATTCTGGTGAAACGTTTTGGGAAATTTGGGAAACCACTAAAAATCTTGATAACTTTATTGTAAAGATCAATGAGGTTGTGGGTGAGAAAATCTATACGAAATTGGATAATAACACTTTATCAGTTTCCTATTCTAAGTGTAAATGCCCTCTTGTAAGATCTGGGTTAGTAGAGTCCCCTCTCATCTGTGAATGCTCTCCAAATTGGTTAATGGAGAATTTTGAGGCAATTCTCGGGCAACCAGTAACAGTAACCATAGAACAGACAATTTTACGAGGAGCTAATACTTGTCAATTTACTATTTCTTTTTAAAATTCGTTTGGATATTACCTTGTTTTAATAGATTAGAATTAAATTTCTTAGCCAGATTTCTATCAAATTCTTCTCATTTCGTGAATAATTTTGCCTCGGGAACTAACTAATTGAATTTGAAGGGGCATTTTACTAATAGCATGAGTTGAGCAACTTAAACATGGGTCAAAAGTTCTAATAACTGCTTCAACGCGATTTAAAATGTTCTTGGGTACTTCTAAACCTTTTATATATCTCTGGGCAACTTGTAATATGGCTTTATTCATTGCTAAATTGTTATGAGCCGTTGCAATGATCAAATTCACCCAAGTGATGTTGCCTTCTTCATTCACTTTATAATGATGGATTAAAGTTCCTCTCGGTGCCTCAGATACACCTATACCCTCTAGTTTATTGACTCCTGCATACGCCCGAATCCGATTACTTGTGACCTCTGGATCATTCAATATGTCTTCAATTTTTTCGATGCCAAATAAAATTTCTATTAACCGTGCATAATGAGTATGAAAGTTACCTTCTATTGGTTTTTTATTCATTGATTTAAACTCTTCTAACTCAATATCCGCTTCTGGAGTTCCACAATGAGTGACTAAATTGAGTCGAGCTAATGGGCCAACTCTGTATATCCCTTTTGGGTACCCCTCACCTTTATAATAAGGAAATTTTAGATAAGACCAAGGTTCAACTGCTTCTCCAATGTGATCCTTATAAGATCTAGGATTTATACGATCAATTATGAATTTTCGATTCGAATCAATAATTGACAGAAATCCATCATATAGCTCCAGACCAAGATTTTTACTTGTTAAGCCTAAATAATTTGTAGAAAAGTCACCATATGATTCATTTTCCTCTAAAAGTTTGATATTTTCTTTTTTGTACCGATCTAGAGTTTTTCTAATTATATCTTTAGCTTCTGGAATCGTGTTAAGAATTTCATCTCGCTTTTCTAGTGTTAGAGGATCAGTAACCCCTCCTGGAACTACCCATGGTGGATGAATTCTTTTTCCGGCGATTTTTTCAATTATCTGCTGCCCAAACTTTCGTAATTTAATCCCATCTTTAGCTAAAGCGGGGTAAGCTTCTAGAATACCAAATATATTCCTCATTTCTTTCTTAGTTTTCATTCCTAGAAATAAATCAGGACTTGAAAGGTAGAAAAAGCTCAATGCATGAGATTGTACAAACTGAGCAAGATTCAGTAATCGTCTGAGTTTTGCTCCTGTTTCAGGTATTTTCACGGCTAAAATGTCATCACATGCCTTACTAGATGCTATAAGATGACTAACAGGGCATATACCACAAATTCTTGCAGTAATCGAAGGCATTTCATGAAAAGGACGACCCTCACAAAATTTTTCAAATCCTCGGATTTGTGTAACATGAAATCGTGCATCATTTACAGTACCATTATCATCTAAATAAATAGTAACTTTTCCATGCCCTTCAATTCTTGTTACTGGGTCAATTGTTATTGTTTTTGTCACAAACGTTCCTCCTATCCAAATGTCTGTTTACATTTAAGGTTTGGAATTCGTCCTCCAATAAGTTCTGTCAAAACATATTGTATGATATTTGAAGGAGGGGGGCATCCTTGAATAAATAAATCCACGTTAACCTCATGGTGTAGAGGTAAAACTTCAATTAATTTAGGTACATTTTGTTCAGGAATTTGGGGATTGTGATCTGTATTTTCCACATACGCTCGGTTCAGTACTGTTTGAGATTTGAAGTAATTTCGCATGCTGGGAATATTTCCTGTAACCGCACAATCACCTACCGCTATTAAGAGCTTTGATTTTGAACGTAATGTTCTGAGTTCCTTCAAATCATGCTCATTTCCGATAGCACCTTCTACTAATGTAATATCAATTTTGTTAGGTATCTCGTCAAATTTATAGTCTACCATAGGACTATAAATAAGATCTATCTTCGGTGCTAGATCAACTATTGATTCATCCATATCCAATAAGGACATGTGACATCCTGAACATCCATCTAACCATGCTGTTGCGAGTCGTATTTTTTTTGACATTAATCAGAACCCTCTATTATGTGATTCACGCATTACTTGTAAATAAGGTAAAAATTCCCTTCTTTTTTGCATTTCAGAAACAGAACTTCCTTTATCAGATAAAGCGCCTGTGGGACACACATGTACACATTTACCACATCCTGTGCAAGTTTCAGAATCTCCCCATCTTTGGTTGAAATCAACAATGATTCGAGATTCAATACCACGCCTCATTATATCTAAAGTATGTGCTCCCTCTATCTCATCACAAGCACGTACGCATCTGGCGCATAAAATGCAACGGTTATGATCTAGTACGTATCTTTCGTGTGAAGAATCAACATATAGTCGAGGATGACGGTAATGGTATGAGACATTGGACATCCCCAATTTTTGAGCTAAATCCTGAAGTTCACAGTGACGATTAGATACACAAACAGAACAGATATGATTACGTTCTGAAAATAGAAGTTCTAATGTTTTTATACGATATTTCTGAATATGCTCAGAATTAGTTATTACTTCCATTCCTTCTTCGATTTTAGTCATACAAGCAGGTATTAACTTGGAATTTCCTTTAATCTCGACAAGACAGAGACGACAGGCGCCAATCGATGAAAGTCCTTCAATATGACACAAAGTTGGAATATAAATTCTATTTTCCAAAGCAAGTTCAAGTATTGTTTCGTTTTCACGGCCTGCTACATGATGTCCATCAATTATTAAAGTCTTTATTTCTACTTTTTGTCTCATTCGGTATTCTCCATTTCTTTTTTTATTTCACAAACACCAGCTGGACACTTCTTTTCCATTATGTGAGCATTATATTCATCCTTAAAATAACGTAATGTACTTCTTACAGGATTAGGAGCTGTTTGACCTAGACCGCATAAACTTGAATTAGTAATATAATCACAGAGTTCTTCTAGCTGCTTTAAGTCCGAGTTGGTTCCTCGACCCAAGCATATTTTCATCAGTATGTGATACATTTGTGCTGTACCGACTCTACAGGAAATACACTTACCACATGATTCACTCATACAAAATTCCAAGAAGAATCGAGCAACATCGACCATGCAGGATGTTTCATCAATGATAATCATCCCTCCAGATCCCATTATCGCGCCAACCTCTTTTAAAGACTCATAGTCAACAGTCATATCAAGAAACTGCTCAGGAATGCATCCACCAGATGGTCCTCCCGTTTGTATTGCTTTAAACTTTTTACCATCTGGTATTCCACCACCAATGTCATAAACGATTTCACGAAGTGTTATACCCATGGGAACTTCAATTAAACCAGTATTATTAATTCGGCCAGCTAGAGCAAATACTTTTGTGCCTTTACTTGACTCTGTTCCAATTGAAGCGTACCATTCTCCCCCATTAAGAATAATAGGAGATATATTAGCAAAGGTTTCGACATTATTTATTAAGGTAGAATATCTCCACAATCCTTCCTGTGCAGGATAAGGAGGTCTAGGTCTTGGAGTACCACGTCGGCCTTCTACAGAGGCAATTAAGCCTGTTTCTTCACCACAAACAAAAGCCCCAGCACCCATACGTAAATTTATATCGAAGGAAAATGTTGAATGCAGAATTTCTTTCCCTAAAAGCCCATATTTTCTAGCTTGTTTAAGTGCAATTTCTAACCGATGAGCAGCTAATGGGTATTCTGATCTAATATAAATGTACCCTTGTGTCGCACCTACAGCAAAACCGGCAATGATAATACCTTCAATAACTTTATGAGGATCCCCTTCCAAAATACTTCGATCCATAAAAGCCCCAGGATCCCCTTCATCTGCATTACAAATAATAAATTTCTTAGCACCACCAGCTTTTGAAACTGTTGTCCATTTAAGACCAGTGGGATATCCAGCTCCTCCTCTCCCACGAAGATTACTTTTTATAACCTCTCGAATAACTCCAGATGGGGTCATTGTATAAAGAACTTTATCCAGCGCTTTGTAACCCCCGTGTCTAATGTAATCTTCTATATCTTCTGGATCTATAATTCCCATATTTTCAAGCACAATTTTTTTCTGGCGTCTTAGAAAAGGAAATTCTGACGAAAATTTTCTGTGTTTTAATTTGTCTGTATTCAAATTGTCTATAATTTCTTTCGCGTTTTCAGGAGTTACAGTATGGTAAATTTCTCCTTTTGATTGGAAAGAAACTAAGGGACCTTTAGCACATAGACCAAGACATCCAACTTCCTTAACTAGATATACCCCTTTCTTATTTTCGATTGCCTTGATTATAGATTCTTTTACAGCATCACTTCTAGCAGAAAGACAACCCGCTGCATAGCATACATGTATTTTTTCTGTATAATTTTTCTCAGATTTTTTTCGATTGTCTGCAATCTTAAAAATATCTGGATGTGTCATTCAAACCACTCTTTTATCTTTTTTTTAGCCTTATCATTGCTTAAATTTGCTATAACTTCTCCATCAAATACTCCCGCTGGAGCAAGACCACAAGAACCCAGACATCGTGCAGATAGCAATGAAACTTTTTTATCTGGAGTGGTCTTTCCAGCTTTAATTTCCAAAATTTTTTCTAGTTCTGATACTATAGCTTGAGAACCTTTAATATAACAAGCTGTTCCAAGACACACGACACACTGATGTTCTCCACGTGGTTTCAGAGAAAAATAGTGATAAAAAGACGCTACACCATATATATTACTTAATGGAACTTTTAGAGAGGTTGCAATCTTCTTTAAAGATTCCCTTTCTAAATAACCATATATTTCTTGTAATTTATGTAGTATTTCAATTAAACCTGAAGGTTGGTAACCATGTTTTCGCATTGTGCGTTCAATTAATCGCCAACGATCATCTACTTCATTTTCATCTGCTTTTTGTTCTCTTACCATGACCAACATTATCACCAGATTAATCGTTTTCTAGTATTAGCTAACTTGTGGGGGTTTCAATATAAATCCTAAATCCATTAATGAATGTGTTTGCTTTCTAGCTCGCCTAATCAGTGTTTCAGCTCTTTCAAATGCTTCTTGGCGAGTTAGTTTAAGTCTTGCACCCCCTTCTTTGATTGCTTGTTGTCCAACAGCTACAGCTTCTCGGGGAAAAACCTCCCACTCATCCATGCTAGGTATGATGTAGTCAGCTGATAATTCTTTCTTTTCAGCTGTTTTTGCTAATTCTTCTGCTGCAGCAATGCACATACCATCCGTAATAGTGATCCCCATAACGTCTAGTGTTCCACGAAAGATTCCAGGAAATCCTAAACTATTATTTACTTGATTTGGAAAATCAGATCGTCCAGTAGCTACTATAATCGCGCCTGACTCCTTTGCTTCCCAAGGCCATATCTCTGGTATAGGATTTGCACAAGCAAACACAATTGGATCATTTGTCATTGTTTGGATCCACTTTGGTTCTATTGTTCTAGGACCCGGTTTACTGGCTGCGATTACAATGTCAGTATCCTTCATTCCAGTAGGTATATCTCCGTCTCTTTCCTCACCATTAGAATTAATGCACATATCCCACTTTAATTTAAACTTGTGTTTTTTTCGTTCGATGTCACGTCTTCCAGGATGTAAAATCCCTTTAGAATCCATCATAATGATATTCTTTTTAGGAATACCTGCAGCTTCCATAACTCTAGCAGTTGCCATGTTTGCTGCTCCCGCTCCAACCATAGAGAAAAGGGTTTCGTCTAATTTTTTATTCACATACTTCAATGCGTTAAACATAGCTGCAATAATTATGGTTGCAGTACCTTGTTGATCATCGTGCCATACAGGTATTCGAACGTCCTTAGAGCGGCGGAGAGTATCAAGAACTTTGAAGCATTTTGGTTGAGAAATATCCTCTAAATTAATTCCCCCAAAAGTAGGCTGTAACCATTTTACTGCTGTAATTATTTCATCAGCATTATGACAATCTAAACAAACTGGAAAAGCGTCCACTCCTCCCAAATATTTAAATAATAATGCTTTTCCTTCCATCACAGGCATAGCAGCTTCAGGGCCTATATCACCTAATCCTAGAACCCTACTTCCATCCGATACAACAGCAACATTGTTCCATTTATTTGTCAGGTTATATGCTGCAAATGGTCTAAACTTTTTTGTTACTTTTATTTCTTCTTCGATAATTCTACAAGGTCTTGCCACTCCTGGAGTGTACCAGACGGCAAAATCATCGAAATTATCAATTTTAACTTTTGAAACAATTTCAATTTTTCCTCGATAAAAAGGATGCCATGCTTCAGCCTGACGGTTCGGAAGGTCAGCTTTTTTAAGCAGTTCTTCAACATTATATTTTTCTTTTGTCATAAACGCTACCTTCTTGTAAATTCTTTATTCATTCTCTTTTGTTTGAAACTTAAATTCAATTTTTCATAAAATAAAATGGAGAAAACCCATAAGATAGTAGAACCAATTCAATGACGCTTGTATTGCACATTTCTGGTCGTGTACACATAACTAAGTTGAACTAATAAATCCTATGTACAGAATTAAAAAGATTTCTGGAAAAAAAAGGACTAAATGGTATTTGTAGGGTATATTCCAGGCTAAAATCTTGTTGTATAATATACAACATTATTGTATAAAAATATTAAAATTAATGACATTAAAAATACTATATACTTGACTTAAGTATCATATTCGATAACAAAAGAAATCCTCCTTGACAAATTTTACTTAATTCTCAAAAAAATCTGTAATGAATAGCTAATAGCTTTAATTTTACAAAATGATCAATCTATCTTTAGATCATTAATATAATTGAATCATAATTATTAAACTATTATTATGTAACCTAGCAAAAATTTAATAAGTTTAGGAGAGTATCGGTTACCAGAAATTGATGAATGATATGTTGGAAAATGTCACAAATCTCAAGTTATTAAGATTACTTTGTTCAGGAAAAGGAGTTAATTTCAATCTTAGTAAACTCTCAATAGAGTTACAGAAACATAGAAATACGATCAAAGAGAGAATCGATCAACTTGTTGAACATAAAATTATCGATCAACCTTTTTATCCTTTCCCTCAACTAATGAAAGAATACCCATTATTAATAATCTCAAAAGATGATTTTATTCGTGATGAATTGACTAATACATTCATTGAGAAAGATCCACATATATACGCAGCTTTTTTCTTTAGAGAAGAAGTTTATAATACTTTAACCATCCAA
>CP070695.1:1634199-1738049 GCA_020353515.1 Candidatus Heimdallarchaeota archaeon | reverse complement strand
TATGCTAGTGCACTATTTTTCTTAAAAGCCTTCAATAGTTACGGCACAGCTTGACGATTATATTCAAATATCGTGAAAGGAGATCTAGAGATGCCATTCAAACTTCTAGGAATTAATGGAAGCCCAAAAAAATCTGTTGAAAAATCTAACTCTTACTTTCTACTTAAAACAGCTTTAAATAGTGCTAAAGAGGCAGGTGCTCAAACTACCTTAGTTAATCTTACAGAGTATAATTTCATACAATGTAATGGATGTGAGGTTTGTACCACAAAACCATGTCCCTTAGATAAACAGGACGATTATCCTAAATTGGAAGAATTAATCCTTGGTCATCAAGGACTACTCATAGCCTCCCCTTCTTATTGGACTGGACCACCTGGGATTTTGAAGAATGTAATTGATCGATCTCGAGATAATAAGATGCCTGAGCCACTTTGGGCTGGAAAGATTTTTTCTGCTATTGCAGTATCAGGATTAAGAGTTGGGGGGCAAGAAAGTGTTATTAATTCACTAATAACCTTTGCTTTAGGGCATGGAATGATAATTGTTGGTGGACTTGGACATCCATGGTTTAATGCTCCTTTTCCAATGGGAACAATGATGTATGATACTATTGAGGAAGGAAAACCAAAAGTCAAATTTCGATCTGTTAGAGAAGATCCAATTGCAACGAAAGATGCAGAGTTATTAGGACAACGATTAGCTTCCATTGGAAGTAAATTATCCTCTTAAAGTGTAAGTGATAATATGCCTAAGCCAAGACATGGAAGACGGAGGGGAAGAGGAAGGGGATTTCGAGGTGGCCGCCCGAGAGTACAACCCGCAATTGATGCGGATTATTCCAAGATCGGGGAGCAAACAACCCTTCACCTAACACCTGCTGAATTAGAAGCTTTGAGATTATCAGATGAAGAGAACCTAACACAGGAAGATGCGGCTGAGAGAATGAAAATTAGTAGAGGTACTTTTTGGCGCATTTTAGATAGCGCTCGCAAAAAAGTAACTTCTTCTCTTATGGCAGGTAAGGAAATTCGTGTTATTCTTGAAGACCCATCATCTAACAAGATTGATGATGATTCAATTTAATTAGATTAATCCGCTCGTGCGCCACATTTATGGCAATACTGAGACTTCTCAAAGACTAAAGAGCCACACGAGAGGCACCATCGTTCAGAAGAAAAATGTGACTTAGGAGAAGACTCCTCCAAGAATCGACCAACCTGGTTGATATTCTCTAATCCTTTTTTATCAGCATAAAACTCCGTATACCCACATTCGGAACAAGTAAGACATTCAAGAGTAGCTGTTTTAGATCCAGGTAAGTCTATGGACAGATGACCATGCGCGTGTAATCGATGTGGACCAGCTATTCTTCTATTACCACAACGGGGACATTTATGGGATGAATTCATTATCAAAACCAAGTGAGACACAAACATGCTTCTTCTAAAAATTTTGGATAAAGGAATTCTAGATGAAATTTTGAGAGCTGAATATGAGATAGAATTATAAAAGGTGAAATCATAACTTTTCAAGTTTAATAAACCAATCAGGCTTTCTCAAAACGCATTATAGACTAATGTATAATTTTGATAATGATTTTTAATACCTTACTATGAAAAAAGGGAAAAAAATGGAGAAAGAGAAAATTCCTCAGATCATAATAGGGATTTTTATCGTTTTTTGTATTTCTATAATCATGGTTATGATTTTTTTTGCTGATTTCTGGCTTCCTCTTCTCACTGATCCTTCAATTTCTTATATATCCATTGCTTATATTCTTCTACCACTGACTATTCTTGTTCTTACTTCAGGAGTAATTATTTGGAAAAAGTTTTTCGTATTACCAAGAGGGAAAACTTTAGAATCACGATTAGAAACCAGAAATGTAAAGATAGGGCTATGTTTAGGTTCTTTAACCAATAAGGGAACAAGAATCCTCGGAAGAAGTGAGTATTGTCCTTTTAATGAACCTCAGCTTCATTCAATGTTAGAATATAGTGCAGTTTCTGTTTTACATGGAGATATAGGAAGCATAATTGGACCTTTTCCCATGAGAAATTCTTCACAAGAAGAAATGCATTATGTTTCTTATGGTTTCCGAATAAAAGATAGATTGTATGATTTCAAGGCTTTAGAAACCTATCTAAAAGACGGGGGAGTCTTAGGGATTTTTTTACTTTATTATCCAGAACAACTTGACTCTTCGATTCTGTTGAAGAAAAAACTTATTATGAACTCTTTTAAATCTGCAACCAACAACATCTCCCAGGTTTCCGACTTAATACCAGAGAAAATAGCGCGTATTGAAGAGGATATCCAATTTCTCTCATTATTTTGAACCGTAGATTGGATAAAATGTGAAAAATCGAGTAATCTATATATTTCTAGGCTTGTTGCTTTTTCCAGCTCATCTAATGCTTCTAAATTTCGTGTTTAGAGAATGTCACAATTCTGACACGAAAAAATACTCAAACGGATCTTGTTTATTGAACGTTCAAGAAACTTTACAGGAACACCAGTTAACTCCTCCAACCATTATCTATCCAACTGGTGACGAAATCCTCCTTGGAATAATACGGATTAAATGGACTGAAGCGATTGACTCACAAGGACATACTGTTCTATACACTGTCTTCTATTGTCAACATGGTTTAGACTGGAGAGCCCTGAAAAATGATATTCAGACAACTTACTACGATTGGGACACAAGAAATAGCAAATGGGGAGATTATTATATCAAAGTCGAAGCTCGATGTTCTGTAGGATTAACTAGTGAAAGCCCGGAGGTTCTAGTCAAAGTCCAAAATGAACTAACACCAGAAATAAGATTTGCGTTAACACTCCTTCTGTTCTGTACAATTATAATCATTTTAATTGGTCCAATCCTTTATCGCAAGCGGAGATATTCAACAAAAAGTACTGTAAACTTGAAAAACCTTAAAGATCTTAAGATAGGACTTGGTTTCGGTTCTTTCACAGATCAAGGGCTGATTAGTAAGTATACGAATGACAACTGCCCATTCTCTCTCCATCAAATCCAATCAATGTTGGAATACAGTGCTGTCCAGTACCAACAAGGAAAAACTGAAACCATGTATGGCCCAATACCAATTACAAGAGTGAAAGAGATTCAACAACTTAAAGAGCCAGTGAGGGAATGGAACTTTATCTCATATTGGATGAATGTTAGAGATGATAGTGTTGAAGATTTAAGAGTATCCAAGATTGGGGGATTTGTTCCAGCAGCATTACTCTTTTTTTACCCAAAAAAGCTTGACCACATAATTATAGTCAAGAAAAACGAAATTTGTGATATTTTCAAGTCAGTAATTGGAGAAAATACTGACATTTCTAATTTCACAAACGAAGTATTAAACAGAATGGAAAAACAATTAATAAAACTATTTATGAAAAGCAGATAGACCCCTTAGTACAGGGATTGGGAGAACATCTAAATAATTCAGTTATGTGTCATAAATATTTAAGAAGTAAAAATAATACATTTGTAGGGTAATTAAATAATGGCAGAAATACCATTAGAAATAATCATCAGCAGTTTTACTATTTTAGTATTAATCACCGCGACAATCCTTTCGTTTTATCGGTTTCTACAGGTGAAATATAAGCAATTCCTGTACATAGCCCTTAATTGGTGTGGAATTGCAGTATGGTTAATCCTTACGGTTGTATCAACATGTATTAAGTTTGACCTAGTTGTACCAGGAATTAATACGCTTGATACCGAGGTTGGAATATTTTCAAACCTCCCAATCCTCTCCGATTTCCTAGATTTTTTTGGAATAAATATTGTAATTTTCTCTTCTCCAGTCATGTTATCTCATTTCCTAGGCTTAATTGGCTTGTTTAGTCTCCTTCCAACAGCGCTATTTCTCATAATATTAGTTGATTCGATCAATAGAACATCAATTGATCCAATTAAGACAGGAATACTAGGTTTAATATCTACTACGGTCATCATCGCGGCATTAGCACCAGGACAAGGTCCAAAAGATATCTCACCATACACATATTTTGCTTCAGTAATGCTTCAGTTCCTGTGGGCTTTCTTATGGATTTATTATGCATTAAAACTTTATATAAATAGTCCAGAGAATTTACAAAGATTTGCTCTCGTAATTTTGGTGGGAACCATCCTTGCTGGGGCGATTCCTGTTTTTAACACTGCCACACAGTTAATTCAAGCAGGATTAGGCATTAATGAATTATCATTTGCAATAGGAATATTATTAATGGCTGGTACACTACTCTATCAACCAGGAATGTTATTCATCCTTCCTTACAAGACCTCAAGATTAGGGGTCTTTAATGAAAAGGGAGTTCCTCTTTTCTCTCATCAGTGGATTAGTAGGGAAGACGATCCCACATCAGAGATAGTCTTTACTGAAATGAAAGAAGGAATTAGCACAATTTTAACTGAATCATTAAAACAAGCAAATGTCCGCGAGATCCATCTAGATGAAGCTATTCTGATCATAGAACGCCATAAGAATTTTTCGTTCGTATTACTTACAGCAAAAACATCAAGATCGTTAACAACAGCTCTAAACACTTTTTCTGTAAAATTCGTAACTAAATTTGAAGAATTACTGGCAAAAAGCGTGGTTATAGATCCAAAGGATCATGCAACCGCTTCCACAATTGTTGCGGAATGTTTCCCTTTCTTACCTTCCTAATGCAGATAATTCTAGTCTAATTTGAAGGGATTAAGCTAGAATTTTCCTTGAAACTCCTTTATAATCGAATCAACGTCCTCTTTTTCATTACTATTAGCTGCACTCTCCTTACTGCTTATCTCATTTTGTTGACTCAAAGGAATTTCAGCCTCAGCCATTTTTTTAAAACTAGCAATCGCTTCTAAAATGTCTAACATCCCTTCGCCTGTTTTTGCACTACAATAAATGTGATCCTCGGGAATCTCAGACAAATAATCAGGATTGGTAGTAATTAGATCCACCTTATTGATAGTTAATAATGAGAGAGATCTAAATGCTGGATAGGTCTCCTGAAAAGTCAGATATTCGTTATAATCATTTTCTTTGGTCACATCAATTACAAAGATGATCCGCACTGGATTTTGTTCAAGAGCTACTCTCCAGTACTTTCTGAAGCTTGGTTGTCCTCCAATCTCAATTACTCTTACTTTAGCAACGTTTTCTTCACGAAAACCAAGAGTAGGTTGAGGATCATGGAATTCACCAGTCACTAATCGGCGTAGAATACTGGTTTTTCCTGCTTCAGTTGGCCCAATAATTAAAATAAAACCCTTAATAAGCCTGAGAAAGTCAGATAGCATTTTTTTATCCTCATTTTTGAAAAATATTTAATAGACTTGTTGTGAATCGTGGGGCAATGTTATAATAAGGAATTGCATTTGGCTGCGACGGGAAAACTAAACAACCATGTTCCTCAAAGAGAATGAAATCTCGTGACTTGTAGTCACGGGGAATATCAGTTTTCAAAGGAAAAAATTGAATCTGAGATTGATTAACGTTATCAGGAAGCTGAATCTCAGTATTGGCAAACATTAAAACCTTATGGTCTGGCGTAAAGTTTTGACGATCTATTACCAGACTTAATACACCAGTAATCCCCTCTTTATTAACATATATGGCGTTGTCAATAACCCTGATCGTTTTATAATGTTTTAAACAGACCTCAATCTTGAACTTGATCTCAGAAGGAAAATATAATAATTGATGGGGAATGATCGCTTCATATTCCCCCGTTAAAAAATTGCCTAATTCTTCTAATAGCTTCTTGTAGTAAGAGTAAAGTGACTCTAGATATGTTAGTCGATTTTTAACGAATGAATCCAAAGGAAGCTGTGGCCGAATAAGCGTTTCTTTATATTGATGTTTTTTATATACGACATGGAAAATTTCAGGATGAGCTGAAATTATAGAATCATACTTCTTAGCAATTTTAATAGGATACTTCTTCCCATAGACTAGTTCATACAGGTCATTTCTTGGTATTATTTTGTAGAGATAAATGAAAGCAACTAGTCTAGGTAAAACGTCTTCTTTAGCCAAATTTTCTTCAAACTTTCTTCTTTTGGGATATAATGCTTGTATTGCTTGAATGAACATTTCTTTAAGCGAAAATTTATCACTAATTTTGAGAGTCTTCAGAAGAAAGCGAAAAGCATTCTGTTGTACCTCGAATTTGCGTTCGAGTTGGGATTCGAGTGTGTCAGTAGTCAGCATAAGAACTAGAGCCATAGGCATTAATTCGGGATTTTTTCGAAGATAACCCTTATTGACGAGCTCAGCTACTCGGATACTGACAGTAGGTTGGGAAAGAAAAGGAAGGAAATCGGTAAGTAGATTAAGAGTTGTAAAACCACCAAGACGAAACATCAATACAAGAATACGAGCATGTTGCTCATTGATATCGTCTGGTAAAATGTCAGTAAAGAGAGGTTCAAACCTCGAAATTTCTTTCATCTCGTTCAGTTGAATAAGGATCACAACTCCCGAAAAACACTAACTTAGACAAAACATGATAAATAAGCTGTAACTATGGGGTATTTAATTTTT
Organism: Candidatus Heimdallarchaeota archaeon; assembly: GCA_020353515.1. GTDB lineage: Archaea > Asgardarchaeota > Heimdallarchaeia > Hodarchaeales > Hodarchaeaceae > Hodarchaeum. The sequence continues at coordinate 1,731,486 of CP070695.1, read as the reverse complement.
TTGTTTTATTATAGATTTCATGCTTTTTTTGTGATAACTCCCGAAAATCATATTTTAGTTCTAGATGAAGCTCCAATTTATTATCAGGAAATTTCGAGTATTTAAAGGAAAAACACTAATCACTATTGACTCATGAGTACACTCATTGATCTGATCGTGTTCGGTTTTCTTGGATTTTTTGAATGGTATTCCGGAGAGGTCTTGAATGGTCCTGATATCATCTTCTTTTTTCTCAAACAACTTGTGATGTACCTCCTCCTCCAAATTGTTATGTTTATGCTCCCTTTTCTCCAAAAAATAGTCAATGTATTGTGGTTCCCCTTTCGGGCTCTACATGTATTTCTCCACGTTCAGTCTGCTAAAGAAATCTACCACGAGCTGGAAGAGAAACACGACAATGAAGAGGATCTCGACAGGTTGTATGATGCTGGTCGAATCCGCTCCAGTCTTGCAACAGGCCTCGGCCGTCCTGACGAGAACAGTATGATGGTTGCATCCTTCAATCGTATCGAGTACGCGAAACGGGTCGCCTTAGCTCCCAGTCGCTTTGGGTGGGTGATGTTGGTAGGATATCTGCTGATCGCACCACTAGCCTTAATGAATAACACGTTCACCACTGTTGCTGGCGCTCTTCTCCACTTCTACTTCTTTGTGGGAATTTTCGGAGTCATGATGCCAAGCGTTAGTGATTGGTATTTTGTCATTCACACAATCATGTTGAACTTGAACCTCCGTCCTATCTATCTCTTTAACGCTGTTCTGGTACATGTAATTTTTACCCTCGACTCCTTTTGGCGAAAGCAGGATTTCTTCCTAGCAGTGATCATGGGCACCGTGATGTTTTTGTTGTACTTGGTAGGGCTCTTTGGCGCGACTCTGGTGGCCCAACGGGGTAAATTACGTCTGTCAGACATTTTTGTTGTCCCACTTAGACCCAAGAAGGAGCTCACTCCGACCGTTAGTGATGTGGAGTTTTTTGACATGGATGAGTATGAAGATTGATCTTCTCTTTTCGACTATAAAAGGGGGAAAAAGAATCTATGCTAGATTCAATAGTCGTGTTTACCTATGCTTCGTCTTATGATGACTCATACCCCTCACTCTGGATTAAGTAGGAAAATGAAATTCGCAACAAAAGTGCTAGAGGATGAGTCAACTCTTTTTGTCCGACAAATTTTAGATGATAGCAAGATGGATGGCCCTTGGGGGGCAATAGCAGAGCTGGTCTCCATCTTTGCACTTCAACCACAGAAAGATCTCAAGAATGCTGCACGAACGTTATCTTTAGTAAACAATCAAGAAGGTGTGACTGTAGTTCGTGAAATATTCTCTGCTCGTCCTGTTAAATCGAAAACCAAAGATAAGGAGGATTCTCATACCGCTTTACTCCTCCTTGTTGTAGTCAAGGTTTGCTTTGTTATCAAATCTGAAAGTCTCCTCCCTGCTCTCATCACTCATGCTCGTAAACAATTCGTCCAGCGTCGGTCAATGACCCATACCATGCTTGAAGGAAGTGGATGTAAGGTTAGCTTAGTCACTGGAAATAAGATTGAAGGAGCATATGTTCATAAAGAACGCATTCCGAAAGGGATTACTCTCTTCAAGGGACGTAAGGGCTTCCACTCCCAGCTTGTTGATCTCTTTCTCACATTAGATCGCGTTCCTTCCCGTCACATTCACCAATTTTCCGTTCCCAATCTTCCTGTCGTCCATCGTTTAGGTACGCGAGTAGATAACCCAGTAATCCCTGTGGGGTTCCCCAATCTACAGACAGGCAGCGTCCTTGTCTGTGGGTCTTCCAACCATGAGGTTTTATCCGTCCTCCAGCAGCTCACGGCCTCGCTGACGACCAGCAATCAACAGATTTTTGTGATCGATGCCCATAGCGAACTAAATGGTCTTATTCAGCATCTCCAAGCCCATCCTCCACAAGCGTTACCACTTCAGATGTTTCGCTTGGGCACCAATATCCATCTGAACCTTTGTGATGTGATCCTTCCTATTCCTTCAACGGGGGATAAGGAGAATGCGAAAGCCCGCGCAGCATGGAAATCACATCTCATCAGTCAGATCCTTCTCAGTTCCTTAAACACCTCCGAGTACCTTACAGCACGGTACTCTGTGCCATTAGAGGCTCAGATCAAAAAAACTGCAGAGAATCACTCCTCCTTCACCCTCAAAGAGGTGTCCTTGAGTATTGGGGGAAGCTCAGGAGATGAAGTCCAAGTGAACACTGAAGGGATCGATATGATGTTCGCTGATATGATGGCTATTGAAGCCTTAGCAGGGATTTTGGAACAGTTCCGCTCATTTCCCGAGGTTAATTATGCTTCTTTCCAGGGCCATTACAGTGGTACCTTAGTGTGTGATCAAACCATTACATTCTTCCAATTTGGTGCTCAACCACCCCTAATTCGGCGTGCGACCATTGGATTTCTTCTTCATTACCTCTCTCAGATCATGACGCGCGGTTGTGTTGTTCTCACCCATGCAGCAGAATTCTTGAGTCGTAAAACCGCCTATAGGCGTCAACGAGAACTTGTTCCGTCTAGTACAGTCGAAGCTTGTAATACAATTGCTCAAGATAACCTCCTGATTCTCGGGAGTCAGAGTTTGCAAGCATTAGCTATGAATATGGACACCTTTGAGGAAATTAGGAATCGGATTTATCTCAAGTTAGCTAATGCCCAGGATCGAGAACTTGTCCTAACCTCCCACGAAATTGCATTTACTTCCAGATCACCAATCCACACACAACAACAGTTCATAGGGATTGTAGAAGGGGAAGGACTTCTTTTTCGAGAGGATTGCCCACAGAATCTAGCCTACCATTTAAAGTTAGATCCCTCTTACCCGGTTGATCTTACTCCCATTAAGTTACTTGAAACTAGACAACGGGGTGCTGAAACACTGGGGTTACCTCCTCCACGATACGAGCTCTTGATGAGATTCTTGAAGCTTCTGATGTTTCAACCCCGCCAACAGGATGAAATAATGGGATTAGTCGGGGAAAATAATCAGAAGGCCCTCGCACTAGATCAATTTAAGACCCTCGGGTTGTGTGGAACAACAATGGAAGGAGGTGCGACATATTGGGTCATCACTGAAGCTGGACGAAAGTATTATCGAAAACAATTCGAGAATCTCAGTCTTCTGCCTACTCCACTAACCCCTGAGGAAACAACGATCATTGAAGAACAATTAACGCGTTTGGAGAACTTTTTTGATACTGGAGCTTCCTATCAGAGCCGCCAAGAGACAAATACCAGAATCAAAAATTTGGTGGGTGGTTTTCTCAATTACGTTCGACTACTCCGTGGTAACTCTATCCCATGGGCGCGCGTTGCCGAGTTTCAGGATATTTATGCTATTGAGACTCTTGAGTGGCAAGATTTTAGACAACTCTTTGATTCTGCTCACGCTTTAGTGCACAACCTCTTCCTTGATCTTCGACACCTCCAACAAGCAGAATCTACTGAGGGATTGCAGCAAGCTCTACAGGCGACAGTGATTCCTCCCAGTGGTAAGCACAAAAATTTAGAAGATTTCCTTCCTGATACTAACTTAGTACGACTACAACAGCTTTGTCACGAGCTGGGATTATCTCCCTACCCTGAAACGGGGATTCTTGACTTATATTTCGTCCTTCATGCCCAGAATCGTTCCCTCTTTGATGAACTAAAACCCCCAGAAGTGAAAGAGGAACAAACTTGAAATCCTTTGGACAATTTACCCTCCAAACTTTGCTTTTTACCTTAGAAAGAAGCCTGTTCAGGAATTATTATGATGTATCAATGATAGTAAAACAAATCAATGACACCTTTTTTCTGTAATTATTATTCATTCCGAAAGATTTTTATAATACATTATTAATGTAAATGTAGATTTTTTATAACGTCGAATATTCTAAAAATCGATTTATGGAAAATTGCATGGTGATGTTGTGATTTCTAAAAGTAGGAAAGATGGGTTATCGAGACCTAACTATACCCTATCTCGCGATTTTAGGAGATCTTTGCTCACTCAAGAAACAAGAAAGAAAATGCTTAAGAAGCAGAAAAAGAAAAGGAAATTGAAGAAAAAAAGAAAAAGAAAGTATGATAATAGAAGAAGTGGTAAAATAAGGCTGGTAGCTTAGAGAATTCGCTCATTACTCATATGCTCACTAGTTGAGAAATGTGGGTAGATGTGGACTGACATTCTTCAGATCTAAAGAGCAGCTTTCTATCTGAGGGATACTACTTGCTGTAGTGAGGGGTCCCCTGATAAGTTAAAAGCGATTAGCGCTTAGGTCAAGCGACGAACAAAGATGTCTTCAATCATAGTAGAATTATATACAACCACATCACCCACTCCTTCACACAAAAGGTTGGGAGTCCCTTTTTTTTGATTAAGTTTCTAGCTTTGCTGGAGGGAAACAAAAATCGATCCAAATATCATCAATAAAATTCCTATTGCTTGTAGAGGCTTGAGTTTTTCTTTTAAAACAGCAATCCCGATAATGACTGATATTAAGGGATTGATCGATGATATCGGGGTGGCTCGTGCAGCACCAATCAACTCAATTGATGAAAAAAAGCTGATAGCTCCAATTCCCCAGGATAGTATTCCCCCTATACCAAACACAAGGCCTACTTTCTTAGTAATGTGCTCGAGCGAGGCTGGATCGTCCTTTCCGATTTTATAATTATAAGTCGTATTTATACCCCATATTATTATAAAAATGCTGGTTAATAAGCCAAAGCGAACTGTTGCTAATGAATAAACATCTACTTCTGGAAAATCTAAGAGTAATCGCAATGTATAGATACCAAAGCTCCAAAATATGGCAGCTATCACCGCTAGTGCTAATCCTACCTTTAATTTTTCTTCTGATTTAGAATCTGCTGAATTTTCCTTTTCTTGTTGGGATAAAAATCCAAGTCCTAAAATCAATATTATTATTCCTATTAGTACAATTGAGGTGATTGTCTCCAGTCCAAAAATAATCAGTAATATAGCGGTAAATAAAGGGTAAATTGAGGCAATAGGCATGGCTTTTGAAACATCCATTCGTTGAAGTGACCCAAAAAAAGAAAGATCGCCGATACTTACAAATGCACTTGAAATAAGTAGAATTGGGAGCACCTCGGGAGAAAATAATATCCCCAAAGACGCAAATCCATTAACAAAGAAAGTTACAACTGCAATGAACGGAACAGCAATGGCCCCTCGGATGGCTATCGTCAGGAAAAGGGAATGTTCTGTTTTTATGACAATCTTATAGAGAGATGCTCCTAGCCCCCAACAGACTGCAGCTAGGAGAGCAAACAGAACTCCGATTGTCTGGTTGTCAATCAAGTATGGTACCTTCTACTGAGAATTTAGAGAATGTTTGAAGCGATAAAGCGTCAAAAAAATAGTTAGACTATCGGAATCATCGGAGCTTTAAATCATTTGTTTCTTGAGAATTGTTTCTTCAGAAAAATCTGATTAAACCAAGAAATCTTGGCTTAATCTTGTGATACTTTGACTACTTGGGGTAATTATCCCAATCGAAAGTCCCAAGAATGTCAAAACCCCAAGGAGCGTAAGATTTAGGTCCAATGTAGTATGAAATTGAAGCTTCTGGAAAAACACTAGGGAGGGACGATAAACTAAATATAAATCTATCTGTCCAAGAAGGGGGTATCCTCGTTCTACCGATCAATGCACCTTCATCTAGATTATAATACACATTTACATACGGAAAAAATTTCAGGTGTTCAAGGACATTCAATAGTCCTCCTGATTTATTAGATATTAAATTTCTGATACAAAAATAAATCCATGTACCAAAACCTAGGTTGAAAAAGATTGGAAAACGAAAAATAACCCGATTTCTCAATAGTGTCTTAGCATCCTTGGACACATAAGCACGGCCAACTTTCAATTGTTTTGCGAGATATTCCTCCTCCATTGTGGAGAGTTTATGAATCAACCCAAGAAGTTGTCCTTGACGATAAGATAAAGGAAAAGGATCATAATAAGGATCCAAATTAAACTCAATACCTGACTCTGCTGTTATTAACTCCTTTTTCCAATTTCCTCCATCCTGCAAGATTGGAGGTAATAACCTCCATCTCTTATTAGGATCTTTAGTTAAGCCTGAAAAATTCCATCCACGATATTGTTTATTCATTATATTCATTTCATTAGGATTAAAAAATGTGATAAGGTTTTTATATACCTGTACGTCACGAAATGGAAAATGAATTATTGTTAAGAAGCTATCAGATGATAAAGGGAAGTCCATTACAATATAAGGATGAATTTCCTTTAAAATTTGTGATCTTTTTATACTATGACGCAATAATATTGTTTGATATCCAATTCGGGCCATATCAACCAAGTAGATCAGACATAAAATCCGGGTTTGAATTAAATAGTCTAATCTGTTAGAGACAGTTCTTACATCACGACGTATTCCATATGCCAGTTCTTTTAATTTAGGGAATCTGTCTAATGATTTTGAAAACTTAGGTTGAGCCAGCTTTTTTAAGATCTGAAGGTCACTCATTATTAATCGAATGTCTAAATCTCCAAATAATGAATCCAGTATCCTTTCTAAGCCCTCGCTTGATGGTTCCTCCTTCAAATTCGAAAGTAACGAATTGCTGGGTTTCATTGCTTCATAAAGAATAAGTTGTTTAGGAAGTAGTATTGCCCCCCCTTTGAAGTTAAGGGTAATTGAAAAAAAAGAATCTATATAAGCTTCAATCCAAGAGAATATTCCTAGATGTTTCCATTTGTTAAAAAAGGGCATAGTCAAAGTTTCTAATGCTTTTTGAGATATTTCATTCCATTTTTTCCAAGAAACGTTGGTTTTTCCATCTGGTCTTACAGTTCTTTTAATATTCTCCCAATATTGAATAAAATCTTTAATAAAGTTCGATGGTAAATTTAAACTAATCAAATCGGATTTTTCTTCCTCTTGGAGCTTCATAACTTGACTTCCCGTGATTATACAGATAAAACTCAAAGCAAAAAAAGCAACTATTTGTGCAATTTTTTCTTTCAATTTACTTCATTAAGATTTCTAAAGAATAATTTTTATGATGTTTTCTTTTCACAAGTATTAGAGGTGAATAACATTGTTAAATAAACTCCGAAATCGATTAGAAAATCATAGACCATGCAAAGGATCCATATTAAAAATGATTCCTTTGATAGTTTTCTTGACCATTCTTCTTTTAGGAACAGTTTCAGGGGTGGCTGATCCAACTACAACACCACCGAACCCCTAATTATATAAGAAGAGAAGTCTTTCTCCTAAGGAAGACCATTTAATGGTAATGAAAACTATAATTCGAAATGAAGACCCATACATAAATGCAGCTCTCCTTGTAACTCTCCTTTCGACTGTTCTCCTACGAGATTATGAGCTTTATGAGGATGGGCTGTATTGTTTTTTCTCGCAAAAAATAAATCTTTTAAGGGTAATGATAAAAACATTCCTTGCTGCTCTGTATGAAATCACGGATAAACAGTTTTACTTTGAAGTTATTAACGATCAAGAAGCTATTCTAAAAATCTATGGTGGAAATGGGTTATTTTCATATGATGTTTTATTCAATTCGGCCTCAACTCATGGAAGAAACCAATCATGATTCGAAGTATTTTCATCATCCACGAATCTGGATTGTGTTTGCTTTCACGCTCTTATGGTGATGAATCCCAAAATATCGACTTATATAGTGGCTTTTTGGTAGCTGTCTCCAGTTTTGCGAAGAACATGATTGGAGAAAAAATCAACGAAATTCGTATGGAACATCATATTATTTTTTACGAATCAAAAAAAGAAATCGTTCTTGCCTTAGTCACGTCAGGGAAAAATATCTCCAAACGAAAGATATCTACAATTATGAGGCGAATTTACTTTAATTTTGTTGATCATTACCATGAATTTCTTGAACAGGAACTAATTGAACCTAATATCTATAGAGATTTTTCAATTATTATTGATAATATACTTGAAACTAGTGGATTAATGAAACTAGATCGCTCTTCTTTGGAAAATGAATCTATTTCTAGTATTCATTGAGGAGAGTATGAAGATCGTGATTAAACAGCGCAACGAATCAGGTTCTATTAGTATCAAACCTTTCAATTCTTTCATCATATTATCTCCTATTGACGATGTCGTTTTATTTTTCACTCAGGTTTTTGCTGAAATGTTAGGGGTTCATCCCTCAGTTGTTTCCTCAACAATTTCACTACCTTCAATTCAGAAATTCGATTTGGAAATTCATTCTAATGAGACCCTTGGTCGTTATATCCTTCAGCAATTCAGAAAAACAAGTTTTAACACTGATAAGCTCTGGGTCGAAGAATTAATCCACGAACTGCGAACAGCTTCCTTGACTATTGATCTTGGTGCACATGTATTAGCAGACAATGAGCACTTGGCTCCTGTGTTACTTAGAAAATTATTACGGGCGTCTCATCGTCAAAAAATTGCTACTCTTATTGCGTCTGACTTTTTACAATTAAATGCGATATCACCCTCAATTCATCCCATCTCCCTAGTGAAGATCTTAACTGGCGGCCTTTCTCACTCCCCATTTACCTCTCAAGTGAAATTTTTTTTGTCCTCTTCTATTAAGACAGACGTAATCGGCCATGTTAATCCAATCATCTGGGGAAATTTCTATTTTCTCTCAAACTTTTTTACGACGCTTCTTTCTTGGTTTGAAACGGAACTAGTTACTCTGGAAATGAAAATTATTAATCCTGTGTCAGTTCAAGTTACAATGAGTATTCATGAGGATCATTTTCTCTCTGACATTCAGGGTTTTTCCCTAATACCTCATTATCTACAGTATATTGTGGCATACTTCAACGGCTGCTCTTGGGTGACTCAAAATTCGATTAAAATTCTTTTCCCTCTAGTTTTATTTGAGCTTACTCTAGATAAAATTTATTCTCTCTTATAAAATTATACATTCGGTGGAATATCAGGGTCAGGATCTTTATATCCATAATAAGCCCCCATATCTACAGCAACACCATTCTGTTTAAGGTAAGCAAACAATTGGCCTAAATGAAACCATTCATGCCCAATCTCCTCGAATATCTCCTTATATATCGAAGTATTGTGGTCTTGATAAAAGAACCTAATGTTTTCTTCTCCCGCATCCTCTAAATGCTCTTGGAGATAAGAAATTAATTTGTCCAAACTCTGTTCATATAAGTTTGTTAATCCTTGAGCATTGAGAGGCATGTTATTTTTTTCTAAATTATTATATGTTTCTTCATCTGGTATACTCCCACGGAGGAGTTCCAGAATAGCTAACGGACTACAGGCCAAATGATTGCCAAGTTGAGCTGTACTTCTCATGGAGGGATGCGGTTTCCAATCCCAAATGTCTAGGGGAATCATTTTCAAGATAAATAATATTCCTAAGCGACGTGATCTTAAGGTAGCAATTAATTCTTCCATTGTGTACATCTCATTTAGATTATTGGATTACAGTTTTAGAAATGTAGCTCTTAAAAAGTACGTTCATCCCATAAACAGACAGAGTCTGGTAATATGGAAATGGATCTAGATCTTAAAAAACATCTGGGTGGTCTCACCATTGAACAACGTGAGTATCAGCTTACCGCTACTCAAGAAATTATAACTCAATTACCAAATTCCTCACTGTTAAATTATCCTTATGGCACAGGGAAGACCATTATTGCCCTATTACTCTTCTTATCCTTGAAAAAGATGAATCCGAAAGCAAAGTTCATTTTTACTTCAGCCCGAGAAGCAGCAGCTTTACGTTGTCGCCAAGCTTTAGAAATGGCAAAGAGTTTTGGCTTTGTCGATAAATTAGGGTATCTCTTCGATCCAAAAACTGGGGGAAAAGGATTAAGTTTAGCACAGAAAGAGAAAATGTATAGTGTATCTGACGTGATTTTTTCTCCAATAACTGCTTTGATGAACGATCGGTTCGAAATTAAATCACGTCGAGGTGTAGATATCTTCAAATCTGTTCAATTATGTGTCATTGATGAAGCAACGGACCTTTTGGCACGATCTATGACTGGATTTCGATTAAGTAAGTTTTTTGAAGAGCTGTTTCAGGTACGCCCTAAAGTTGGTAGTTTTCCCGTCTTAGGTATGACAGGAACACGAGATCAATATCGAGCTCAAGCAATAATAAAGATCCTAGGAGAGGGAACACACCTTATGCAGCGTCCTGAACTATCTCCTTATGAAACTATTACACAGTTTCGAGAGATAGATCGGGAGGATTATAAACACATAGATAAGTTAATTTCAACCCTTTTAACCAAACCAATAACCACAGTTCAAGAACTCCTTGATCCTCAGTTAAGTCGCTTAGATATCATTAAATTATCTTATGGAGGAGCCTTAGATCGATTAAAAGACAAACAGGCTTCGTATCCTATCCGTATTGGTAAATATAAAGTAGCTGACAATGATGCTCGTGAACAACTGGTAAATGCCTTCTCACTCCTCTTCAAGCTCACGCATGCAAGGCTCCTTCTCCTTGATTCGACACCAGGTGAGTTCTTAAGATATATTAAAATTGATGAAAATCAAGAAGCGTTTCAAAATGTCATTGAAGCTAGTTCTTCTCTAATTTCGCACCGTTCCGAACTACCTCGCTTTGATAAGCCTGAAGAAACGACCACTCGTGGATTAATTAATCCAAAAGTAGATACTGCTATCGAACTGATTCATGAACATATTATTCGTGGAGCAAAAGTTCTATTATTTACCCGCTATCTAGCTTTAGGGGAACAAACAAATATGCTCCTAAATAAGGCATTAGGCTTTCCAGGGGTAAAATATTTGTCTGGGCAAACTCCTGAAGACACCAGACGTATTATCCTTGAACAATTCCAACAAGAGGATGTAAATGTCTTGATATTCACCCCTGTTGGTGGTCGTGGTCTGAATTTAGGGGAAGCTGATGTTGTTATTCACCTTGATATTACTAGCAACCTAGATGATATGATTCAAAGACGAGAACGTGCACGGGGTTGTTTGGAATATGTTTTGGTCCTCAAAGGCACAAGTGAAGAGGCCAAAGTAAAAGAATATGCTAAAATAACAACATCACCAGCTAAGAGCTCCCAAGAAGAATAGATTTCATCATGTGAGGGGTAGTTGTTGTAATTGCTCCCTTCGTTGGTCAACAAGAAACTCTAATCGCTTCCTTTTCAATATTACTATTCCAATAACAAAGAAAATACATAAGGTTATTCCACTTAATATCAAGCTCCCTCTAATTCCAATAACAGTACTTGCGATGACACTAACGATGCCCATTCCAATGATCTGGGAGACTGTGATTGAAAGGTTGATGAAAGAAAAGATCTTCCCACGTAACACATCTGGGACAGTTTCTTGGGCAATAGTCTGTAAAGGAATTCCTATGAATACCTCTATCGCCCCGAATCCGATCCATGCCATCCCAACTATCCAGAGGTTTGGAGCAGCACCGAAAATAATTAAGATGATGCCTGCTAAAACTGTTGTTACAGATATCAAAGTTACAGGTTTAGATATCTGGGTTCTCCTTGACAAAACAAAGGCAATTGATAATCCAATCATTGCTGAAAAAGAAGTCATTAATCCAAAAATAAACTCACGGGTCCCTTCACCAAGATGGAATTCCGTTTCTAAATAGGGAACAATCAAGATCATTGATGCTCCTCCTGCAAACATCAATACTGAAAAAACTATTAATAAATAGAGCAGTGGGAGGAAATTAAGAATGTATTTTCCCCCTGTTATTAGATCTTGCAGTGGTTTCTGCGTTGATGCGTTTAGAGCTTTCAATGGTTTACTTATTAGCAAGATACAAATTGCTGAGAAGAGAAATGAAAGAGAATCGATGAAGAACGGAATGTCGTATCCTAACCAACCAATAACGATCCCTGCAAACAAAGGGCCTATAAGAGCAGAGGTTTGGTATGCACCAGCACTTAATGAATTTGCTGCAAGAAGATCCTTATTGTCCTCAACTAACTTGGGGATTGAAGCACCTCGTGCAGGATAGAAGAACCTTGCGAAAGTTGCATTACAAAAGGCTATTCCAACTATCCACCATAAGCGAACGTTATCTGGAAGGCTTGCTGTGAATGGGATGATTACAATAGCACAAGCTTGACCTAGATCAGCGAAAACCATTGCATACTTCCGATCGACCTTATCAATAACTACTCCAGCCCAAGGCCCAATCAAAATCATTGGAATCGCTTGAGCCATTGATAATAACGCCATTGCGTAAATTTCGCCAGTCATATCATAAACAAGAAATAAAATCGCAATATAAGAGAATTGGGAGCCAATATTAGACACCAGCTGTCCAGTGAGTAGTTTGCCAAAGTCTGGATATTTAAAAGGAAGAAAACCTGATTGTTTGACGATGGGTGTCGGTTTCTCATTCACTTGGCTTTTCACCTATTGTACTTACGGTCTGTGTATTGACTGATTCTACTTGAAAAAGCATTTGATGACCTACTGTTTATAGGTTCTTCATCACCAAAACAGTGATTTTGTAGCTAAGTAAAATTTGAACCTTTGTTATGTGAGTCAAGACCTTTGTTCCAAAACCTCTTAATAAAAACCCAATCTATTGCTACAAACACATTAATTCTCTAGAATATCTAAAATCTCTTCTCTGTATTTATCTGAGAGATGAGATGAACAGAGTCGATTTAAGTTATAGTGTATTGTATAACACCTATTAAGGATTGTACAGACTAAAATTACATTTTATATCAAGTATTTCAAGCAAAATTTTGTGATACAAATGATGGTACCTTACTATATTCAACAAATTGGTTTATTAGACCTTTTTCTTATTTCTGCTGTAGAAATTGCGTTTATTTGGTTTTTCTTTCCAAAAGAATTCATCGGAAAGGTGTTTTCAATGGTCGGAGCTGTTAATCTCATTAAACTAGGTGCAATGACCTTGATTTTTCCCTCAATTCCCTCAATGACTGAGAATTTATACCAAATGCTTTTGGTTGAGGTCACGATAGTCTTCATTTTAGGAATAATTATATCAACACTAATCTATGAAAAAGAACAATGGGCGGTAACTCGTGAAAGTGCAGGGGCATTAGCATTTCGTATAACAGGGATTTCAAGCTTAATTTGGGTAACATACAAAAGTCTACAACCCTATCAATCTTTTCCCCCCTACCTAGTTTCTTCTAATAGTCTTCTAGAAACATCTGTAACAAAAATTTCACCTATTCCAGATATTCTGCCATCGTTTGCAATTTTTGGGCTTTTAATTTTAAGTTTGGGGTTCTTAATACTTTTTATTCGATATAAAAGTAATTACTTCTCCAACACATAATCATCCATCAAGAGATATAGAATTTATGCCACTGTCAACCTAATTAAGGAAGAATCCTCTTTATTTGGCATGTGTAGTAGACTCTGGCCTCCCTGGATTACAAGGTCTTTTTGCCAACCACAGGAGAAGATTGTACTATGTCGGATGTTACCAAAGCTGTCTTGAACAAAGATATGTGTATAAGAAATATCTTCCACATCAATTTGTTGTTTATCACTATTTAAAATTGTTGAATCCCACACAACACGACCAAATGTGGAATTTTTCCAAAAAAGAGGGTTCTCCATCTTAGAAAAGGTTAATTTTTTCCCATTCTTAAGGTGGATACTTGCATTAACTTGATAAATGTCAGATTGATCATCTGTTACATCAAAGCGCATTAATGTGAATTTTAGAGTTTTATTACTGTTTTTAGATGCAAATTTCGTATTGAAATCAAAATTAGTGATTTCTGGAGGAGTTTGATCAATCTCTGGTGCTTCTCGCCAAATAATTACCCTCTGAGGTTCTTTTTGAGGTATCACATCCAATAATAACTCTATCGAGTCAGCATAGTGCTTCAGTGAGAATTGAGAAGAATATTTTCCGTTGATTTGAGGAAAGAAACTGTCCCAAGAATTAGGTAGTAATAGTGCGATAGTGATTGGTATTTTGTAAACAGTAGTACCAAGATTTGGTGTAGTTACATCAAATTCGATTTTATTCGGTGAGGATCTCACTTTAGAAATTTCTAAGTAGCTTTTCTCAATTTCGTATGCGGTTAATTCTCCCCAGGTCGTGTACCAAACATTTGGCCAATGAGCAATCTGTGCGATTGTATCAGCATATTTCGCAAAATCTGTGACGCCATAATCTTTACCAGGGGTATTCGTATGTCCATAACCCTTAAAAACATGATAACCAGGTTTATGATAAATATCTTTCATGATAGAAACTATTTGATTTAAATTTTGATCATCAATACCGTCAGACGAAATGGTTGTTCCTTCTAAATGCCACATCACTGGTGGCCAGGATGTATCTGAATTTTTTATCGTTCGTCCTAAATCAAAATATTTTTTGACGAAATTTTTTCCACCTAAGTCCCCAAATGGATAAGCAAATACAATTGGGGTAAAACCAAATAATTCTTCAATCCCTGTTTTTCCCCATTTTACATAAAACTCTTGTTTCTCCTTAGTAAATTCTGTGAGATGTATATGTTTTCCACAATGTGATTGGATGTCATATCCCTGAAATAATTCATCAATCAAAAATGCATAACGCCAAAACGAGACGTTTGGATAACTTCTATATGATGGAGCGAAAAGCGTGTGAGAAATATCATATTTTTCGTCAATGGGGGCCAGGTTAACATCAGAAAATCGTACATCATCCCAAGACATGGTAAATGTTGTATTACAATCCTGCCAAAAATGAGTGACACGAGGATTTACCTGTATATTTCCTCCAATACTTGGAATAGAAACAATGTACCCAGTTGTAACTACATCACAAACTGTGATGAAGGAAAGAAAGAGAATTACAAGAAATTTCCTCTGAAAGCTTATCTTAAATCTGGCTTTAGTTACATAGATCACCATAGCTACCCTAATATCTTTAAGAATCACTTCTTAACTAAGTAACATGGTGAAAGAATAGTATCAAAAAGCTATAGATTGGAACACACTGTTCCAATAGCAGAACGATAAGTTCTAAATATTAGAAACAATTGTTTTTAGTTTAGAACATTATGTTCTAATTCATGAATCCACTAATTTCTTTGAACACAAACCAATTATTCTAAATAGGTAATCAATTCATCTTCTGATTTTCTAATTGTGTCCTTAGGTTTCTCGGCGGCATATCCGAGGGGAGTTAATGCAAGAAAACGGAAATTATGAGGGATTTTACAAGTTTCTTCCATTGCTAATGGATCAGTATTCGCTATCCATACTGTGGCCAATCCTTCAGCTGTTGCTGCAAGAATCAAATGTTCAAATACAATACTCCCATCAACCCATGCGAAATTTTTTTCATCATACTTCCTTACCCACGCTGCATCTTCGTTTACAAAGATTGCGATGACTAGAGGTGCTTGAAGAACATTTTTTTGCTTAATGAAATCAAGATATTCCTTCGGATTCTTAATAATAACAATTTTATAAGGTTGTTTATTAGCAGCGGTGGGTGCTAGTCTTGCAGCTCGTAAAATTCTCTTCAATTGTTCATCTGTTACTGGTTTATCAGGAAGATAAGCTCTAATGCTTCTTCTGGATTCAATAACTTCGTAAAATTTCATGGGAATCTCCTTATATTACTTTTTTTGTAGAAACTAATGAATTAGACTTGGCTCATCCAGAATTACTAGCGATTAAATATTGTTCGCATCAGTGAAGTTTATGGCAGGCCAATCGAAAATAACCAGTCTGTAATGATATAACCAAAAAACAATTATATTTTTCCAATCTTATGATCCTAACATATTAGCTCTTAAGGTGAAACCGATGGTAAAATTAGAAACTATAAAAATAGAGATACCAGAAGAGATGAATATTATTTTAGGACAAAGTCATTTTATAAAGACTGTAGAAGACTTGTATGAGGCTCTTATTGAGGCTTCAGCTGGAATAAAATTTGGTCTTGCCTTTTGTGAGGCTTCTGGCCCGTGTCTTGTCCGACACTCTGGAAATGATCCAGAACTTGAGAAGATTGCTGCAGATATGGCTTTTAAAATAGGGGCTGGTCATACATTTATCATTTATTTGAAGAATGCTTTTCCAATCAATGTACTAAAGCGGGTTCAGTCAGTTTCAGAAGTTGTGTCGATTTTTTGTGCTACTGCTAATCCTGTGGAAGTTATAATCGCAGGATCAGAGCAAGGCCGTGGAATTCTTGGAGTCATTGATGGTTTCTCACCTAAAGGGATAGAAACAGATGATGAGATTGCAAAACGGAAAGAATTCCTAAGAACTATTGGATACAAGACTCTTTAGCAAATTGTTTTAGACTTTCGTACCACAATATACACAGAATTCAGTGTTCGGGACGATTTCATTTCCACAGGAAACACAAGTATTTACAATCATCTCTCCACAATAAACACAGAACTTCGTTTGAGGAATAATTTCTCGTCCACATGAACCACAGAGATTTATTTGAAGACCAATTGTGGGAGTAGGATAACTTGGACCTACCTTTTCAGGAAATTTAGTATCTGAAACCCAATCTGGTTTTTTCAGGGGGCCAGATCTTCTAAAAATAAAATATGCAAGGAGGATTATTAGTAAAATGAGATATACAGTTTCAAATACATATCTTATAATGGCCAGTTCAGAATTTTGCAGTCCAAATAACTGAAAGAAGAAGTCAAAAAGAATGGGTAGCCCAGCCGTTATTCCGATAAATCCTGCAGCTATTAAGCTCACTGGGAGTAATCGAGATGAGCGAAGGTTAAAATCACTTAGAATTAAAAGCCAAACTGGTGGTTCAGGAGAGTTTCTATAGCGTATAATTTGGATCACAACCAGTACGACTGTTCCCCCTCCAATAATTAGAGCTGTCAATAACCACAATCCCCCCAAACCAAGTAATGTATATTCGTTGAGTTCATTCCATCTGACGTCTCCGATTTGACCTATAGCCGCTACACCGTTAACCAAACCATGTAATATAATAGGAAAAATGATCTTTCTTGTTCTCATGTATAAAAAGCCTAAGGCGAATCCCCCTGCAAATGTGTTAAGAAAATGTACTATAGCAAAACGAATGGATCCAGATAGAAGATCTGCAGGAGTGTGCATTAAAGAAAATAGGAGACTTGAGAAAAGGAGAACCCAGAAGGTTCCAAGACCACGACGCTCCAAATAGGGGATAAATGCTCTTCGAAAGACCAGTTCTTCACCTACCGCAGCTCCTACTACGAGTACAGCAAAAAATAGAATATAGTAAATCGGAATTCCAAGTAATTCCAAATTCGGTGCAATTCCACTGTATGGGCTTACTGTTGGTAGACCTAGGGTTTCTAGAATGAAGTCAATAATCAAGGTTGATAATGCAAATACCATTAATAATGAATAAACGAGATAAGTAGTAAAAATATGATTACCGACTGGCATGTCTTTCTCTTCAGGTTCAAGTTTTTCTTTTTTGTGTAGAAAGAGAAAACTTATAATAAATCCAGTCTGGGCTATCAAATTTATTCCAAGTCTTAGAATTATTTTTACAGATTCATAACTTGTTTGTGTCAAGTTGAAGATCTCCGTAATGATCATAGATATTGGTGTACTAACTACAGTGATTGATGTCAATAATCCTGTTAAATCAAAAAAAGACATCATGAATAGAATTACTGCAAAAGGATATAGCAAATCGTTATCTTGAATACTCCAGTCCTTGGATTCTTCATCTAATTCATCTGACAAATTTACCACCTAGTATAACACTTAGGGTATAAAAAATACTCCAATAAAGAAAGCTCCCAGCGCCCACCATAAAGACCACCGAGTATACTTCCGGGCCTTTTTCCCACCTGTTGCAGGAGGTTCTGTAATTATTGTGAACGAAGTCAATCCTAATATAATTGCTAAAACGAGGAGAAATAACCAAAATACTAAGTTATTGTATACTAGGACTCCCACAATTATAGCACAAACTACTGTAACAGCAAAGAAAACCATAGCAATATAAGCTGCTCCTTTCGGGCCAATCCGAACTGCGAGCGAATAGTAGTTTGTTTGAAGATCCCCCTCATAATCCTGAATGTCTTTTACAATTTCTCTCCCTGTTGCTAGGAGAAAAGATACAGCTAGAATGAGAAGACAGATCGCGATTATATGATCGTTTTGGGGACCTAATAAGAAGAAACCAATGAATAGGGGTGCAACATAACCTATTGAGACCCACATATTGCCTATGAAGCCACTACGTTTTACATAGTTATATCCTACTCCAATGATTATAAAGAATAAGATAAAGAATATTAAAGCCGCTGTAACACGATAGAATAGTACTAAGACCACAGTTATCACAATTGAAAGGAGAAAGAACGTAATACATAAATTACGCACATATTCAGGTGTAAAAGCTCCTCGTGCTATTGGCCTATCAAATCGTTTATTGGCAATATCAGTTTCAACATCGTAAACATCATTAATCGCCTCTATTGCAGAAGCCAATAATAATGTTGCAATCATTCCAAGAACTAATCCATCAATTGAAATTATTCCATTATTCATTAGGAAAGAAACGAAATCTGGAACCCCTCCTTGTATAACATGAACAATAAAACCAGCTATTAGCACAGCAATAGCACATAAAATTCCAAGAGAAAAACGAAATAAGTCAAAATAATCCTTAAATCGTGTTGTTAATGCCATAATTTTCTTCTTTCCAAGTTACTCTCTGATATTATTCTCAAAGATAGCATTAATAAAGTAATTTTTCTACCTTGACTTGATTCACATAATTATCGATAGCTACTATTTCTGTTTCACCTAGATTAAACCATTTGAGGATTAAATTGTCGATCTGAGACTTTTCTTTTGAATAGTCCGTGTTTAAATCAAATTTTAGTTTTGAAATGATTTTTCTTGTTAGGTGGATAACTTGTCCTTTCAATTCATCAAAGATTTTTGAATTTTTCTCTGTTGGTAATAATAAAGGCAATCGTTTTATATTTTCGGGTGTTACGTGACCACTCATTCCCCCAAGAGAGGTATTGATAATTTTCCCTAACAAATAACTCGCTAGTTTCGAATTTAAATACCCTAGGAGAAATTCGATCTCCACACCTAAACCAAAAAACAAATTTGTATTTCCAGCTGGAATAGTTTTTTCAGTGAGTGTTGCTTTTAAAATTCCATGATGTGCGTCAGTTATTATTCCAGAATGAAAATAGAGATGCGGATTTCTAAAAACCGCTCTTCTTCCTTTTGACTCTTTAGCACGTTTTTTTATTTTTAATACAGAAGATACGCTCCAATCAATGTACCAACCCTCACTTCCCCAATATGGAATGTAGGAACCCCTTTCAAACGGAACTAAAAATTGATCTCCTTCAATCCCATGGTATCGATACTGTTCTAGGGTCTTCTCATCTAGAGAGGAAGAATCAAAAATCTTTTCTTCGTCCAAAACCCGAAATCTGTCAAGTTTCTTACTTCGCTTTTTCATTAGTTTTTTCCAAAGCCTTGAATTTTCTATTATAACAAGATGAGAAGAATTATCACCTGTAGATATCCCTTCACCACCACCAATATATTTTCTTAATTCTACGTATTTCCAGCCTTCTTGAATATTATCTGGCGCTGGTAGATTAGCTAATCTCATTATTTGAATGATTTTTGGAGGAACATTTATCCAAAATGGATTCCCATTGATATAATCGTATTCTTCCTGATTAATAATCTGAACTTTGTTATCTGAGGGATTGAAATATTCAGATTGATTGTAAAGACGATTAATTAGTCTAATTCGACTTTTTCTTCTGCTATAACAAGCAGTACAATTGCAATAACGTTTATTCTGATGAGTAGTGGGATTTGAAGAGTGATTGTATCCATTTTTACATAATTGTTTGGTTAGAGTAATGATACAAGTACGTGACGTAGTCATAGGTCGAAATAAGTTTATCGGGGCAAGTAGAATTTCATCAATTTTACATGTGTTTAATATTAACTGTCTGAGATTCCTATGCGTTCTCAAAGACAAAAAAGTATCAGTTCCAATAAAACAAATCCTCCCTCCATTCTTAACAATTTTTATCGCACTTGCTAAAAAAAACCCAAAAAGATCGTTTCCTCCTAGCTTATACCCATATACATTTGCTTCGTCACGATAGATCGTTTTATACATTTCTCTACGCTCTAAAGATGGGGAAATGCCATATGGAGGATTTCCAATAATACAATCTATTTCTTCTCCATGTTTAAAAATATTCCAACTCTCAATTTCAAGAGCATCAAGATTAGTTATGTTTAAATTTTCTAATGATTGATTTTCAACGTTTAAGGAAAATATACGGACAATTGAAAGGAGTACTGCATATGGATCAATATCATTACCCCAAACTTGTTCTATCGCCTTTTGATTGGCCTTCAATTCATCGTAACCTACATCTAAATTCCTCTTCTTGAGGTTCGTGGTACAAGATTCTAAAAAGTTCCCATTCCCACAGGCAGGATCAAAAACTTTTGAATCACTTTTTAGATCAAGTCTTGAGACCATATATTCAACTGTCTCTCTTGGTGTATAAAATGCCCCCAAGGGATTCTGTTGATCACATAATTTCAAAACTTCTTTGTAAATTTCTCCTAATTGATCGAAGCTTAATTTTTTTAGTTTGTATTCCTTAAATAATTCTACGAACTTATCTTGTACCTCTTGTGAAGGATTTAGATAATCATAATCTGTTTTTGGGAGGGAATATAGGATTTTAGATTTATTTTGAACACTTTGGAGATATTTAGAAAGAATTTGCTTGCTAATATAGTTCATTGATGCACGAAATACAATCTCTCTTTCTATTTTCCTCGTAGAAGAGGAACCCAATTCTTGTTTAATCTGAGAAAACAAGTTTGCTATAATATCATGAGTATTTTCTTGGAATTTTTTTCCATCTATATCTGTGGTCTCCTCCCGAGATATTCGCTTTAGTTGAATAGCCTGAGATTCTTGAATAGAAATAGTAATTAAACGAAGCTCTTGCATTAGGTCTTTGTACCAATGTTCTGCCATTATTAATCAATCAATGGATAATATTGCTTCCAATGCTTTCTTCCAACGTATTCTTTTGGCTTTTCGTTTTTGGGGTTCCATCTTAGGTGAAAAGGATTGAGGTTTCATGTTTTCATAGATCTCTTGTAACTGTTTCTTATCTAACCAAAAACCAACACTTAATCCAGCAAGATATGCTGCACCAGTCGCAGTCATATCTGGTTCGGGTGCACGTATTACATCTAGATTAGCGAAATCTGCAAGACTTTGTAGCATAATATCTGATTTTGAAACCCCACCATCTGCTCTAAGTGACCGAATTGGTATTTTAGTATCCTTCTCTAAACCTTCAAGAATATCTACAAGTCGAAGGGCAATACCTTCGAAAACAGCCCTTGCTACATGACTTCGATGTATTGTTAGTGAAAGGCCTAAAATTGTTCCTCGTGCATTAGGAGAGAAGTAAGGAAATCGAATTCCTGAAGGGGTAGGTATAAAAATAACTCCTTCTGTATCTTCACAATTTGCAGCATACTCATTTAAGATTTTAGGTGTATCACTTAATCCAATTCCTTGCCCAAGCCAGTCTATTAATGTACCTGCAGTTGCAACAAATCCCTCGAGCATATATGTACCTTTTCCATCGATTACCCATGCGATAAGTGGAAATAAACCTCGTTTCGAGAGCTTCCCCGTATACCCCACATTCATATCAACAAAGCTTCCAGAGCCTTGTGAAATTTTTACATCTCCTTTGTTAAAACAGCATTGACCAAAGAGTGCGGCCTGTTGGTCACCACATGCAGCACGAATAGGAATTTCAGCATCCAGAAATAAAGTAGGATCAGTAGTCCCAAAATCTCCATTAGTATCCTTTAATTCAGGGAGAATTTCCATTGGAATATTAAAAATACTTAAAATTGGTTTATTCCACTTTAGCTGAAATGGATTCAAGAGTCCTGTTGCTGCGTTACTATAATCAGAAGCGTGGACTCTCCCACCGGTTAATTTATAAATAAACCACGAATCAATTGTTCCAAAGGCTATTTCTCCTGCTTTACATCGTTCGTGTAAACCTTCAATGTTATCTAAAACCCAGCGTAATCGTACAGTAACATGATCAGTGGTATAGTTGAGCATAGAAGTTGCCGTTAGCATCGTGTTTCGTGTGATCCTACTAGCGACCCAAGCGAACTTCTTCAGAAGTCGCCATTTCTTATTTTTATTCATCTGATCACAGGTTTCTGCTGCACGAATATCAGCCCAATTGATGAAGTTGATCACTGGTCTTCCAGTGCTTCGATCCCAAAGTGTGAAGCTCGCGCGCTGATTAGTGATCCCAATTGCTGCAATATCTTTTGGAGATATATCAGGTCTCTCAAAGATTTTATTGACAACAGTTTTTAATGACTGCCAAAGATCGAATGGATCATGTTCAATCCACCCTGCTTTGGGATATAGCGCTGTTGTTTTTTCATACTCACGAGCAATGATTTCTCCCTTTTTATTAAGTAAAACTGCTCTTATTCCAGTTGATCCACTATCTATAGCAAGAATGTATTGCATTTTGATCTTTTCAACCTTTAGAAACGTTAAACTATCACATAAAAAAACAAGTTATTAGTGCAACCATAAATATAGAAGTGTTGATTAAAGCCATTTTCTCCCCTCTATTTTCTTTAATTTTAGTCACATTATAGATATATCTCGGAAAAAATGTGCCAGATAAGGAGGATTTTTTAAGGAGAGATTTCTAGCTTACTTGTAATTTTTCATTTGTTGACTGGAAAATATCTCCAAAAACTTAAGCAAAATAAAAAGTGATTAAAAGATGCCAGAACAACAAAGAGTGTTTATTGCTGGAGGAACCACCACACCCTTTGATTATCCATTAAACCTTCAAATTGAGGAGATGGTGGCAAATTGTATCCGGCAACTCTATACAGATGTTCCCGAGTTTCATCTAAAGGATGTTAGGGAAAAAGGTATGGTCGTTTATTCTCATTTTTCAGTCCATTTCAGTCACCAGTTGACAGCTTACTGGATACTGCACGATCATCTGGGTTTGGTCGGTGTCCCGCATTTTCGAATTGATAACGGTGGTAATACAGGTGGATCCGCCTTATACGCAGCATATGCTCTTGTACGAGCTGGACTCGCAGATATTGTTCCTGTGATCGGTTACGAACTAATGGGTTCTGTTTCTCAAAGCAAAGGATCGGAATTCATTGCTATAGCATCCGACACAAGATATGAGGCAATGCTTGGAGCAAATTACACTAATTACTATGCAGGATTAGCACGGGTTTTTATGGAACAATATGGACTAACAGAAGAAGATTTTGCTGAAATAGCAGTTAAAAATAAGAATAATGCCGTAGCCACAGGGGAGAAAGCTCAGCATTTTCGGAAAGTCGGAGAAAAATTAACAGTCGATGATGTCATGGATAGCCGATTAATCTCATACCCACTAAAAAAATGGGATTGTTGTTTTATGTCTGAAGGTGCTGCAACGGTCTTAGTGTGTAATGAACAGATAGCTAAACAATATGCTCCTGATCAATATGTCGAAATTATTGGTGCTGGTCTATCTTCCTGTACCATTCGTGCAGGTGATCGTTATGCCTTTCCAGGATGGACAGAACGATACGGAGAAGGTTACCCTGGACTAGGGGAATTCGCTGCGTGTCGTCATTCCGCGGAAGTTGCCTTCAAAATGGCTGGTATCGAATGGAAAGATTCCTACAAATCTCTCGATGTAGCAGAAGTACATGATGCTTTTTCCACCTCGGAATTCCAAATATACAATGCTCTTGGATGGTGTCAGTCTATTACTCCAAAACAATTCATTCGTGACAGAATGCCGATGATGGATGGGGAAATTCCCACGAATCCTGGTGGTGGACTTATTGGGTACGGACATCCAGTAGGTGCCACAGGATTAATGTCTGCAATCGAATGCTACTACCAGCTTACTGGTTTAATTCCAAGAGAACACAGGACAACAGAGAATGAAGTTAAAGATGCTGAGGTCGGTTTGGTCAATTCTCATGCAGGGACAGGAACATCGATAAGCAATTTCATTCTGAAGAGAGTGTGAGGTGATTATAGATGAAAAAGAATTTACATCCAACACCAAATAATAAAGAATTTGAGTGGGAAAAGTGGTCTAAACTCAATAAATTGATCCCAGAAAAAGGATGGGTTTGGCAGAATGTTCGAACAGGAGTAGCCGAGGGTGCAGACTGGATTGAACAACAAATCTACTATGACATGCTTTACACTTTCCGATTGGGTGCTTTAAGTCCATACGCTAAAGCCTTACTCGAAGGAAAATTACTAGGGACAAAATGTCCAAAATGTGGAGACATAACCTTTCCCCCCCGAGTAAACTGCTGGAAGCTCGATTGTAAACTTAAAAAAACAGAGTGGGTAGAGATGCCTCACACAGGTATTCTTCATACTTTCACGATCTGTGGGTTTGCTGCCAAGAGTGCGTTAAAGAAATTGCCTTTTGTTCTTGCATATGTCCTTGTTGGAGAAAGCAGGACAGCAATAGCGAATATTCTAAAAATAGAGGAACCATGGCACGTTGAAACAGACATGCCAGTCATAATTAAGTTTACTGGTAAAGAAAAACGGGTGGGTAACCTTATTGACTTCTGGTTTGAACCTGATCCAAGCTGGCATCCATCTTCCATGACCCCCGAAAAAGAACGTATCAAAAAATTATGTGAACCCGTTTACGAATGGATTAAGATATTAAAAAGAAGTATGTAAACCACTCTCTCCACTTTTTTTTCATTTATAGATGATCAGATTTTAATAACCAGTACATTATTAGAAATCTAGGAGGTGGAACCTTTTCCAAAAGTACTTTGGACACCCTCTGAGGAGCAAATCAAGCAAGCAAACATGACTAAATTTATGGAGTATGTGAATAGCAAATATAATCTTGATTTGACAACTTATCATCAACTCTATGCCTGGTCTATTGAAAAATTGTCTGATTTTTGGGCAACTATGTGGGATTATGGAGGAATCATTGCTTCAAAGAAGTATGACACTGTTGTTGACAATATTGATGACTTCTTTTCAGTTAAATGGTTTCCAGGAGCAGAATTAAATTTCGCAGAGAACTTATTACGTCATCATAAAGAAAAAAATCGCTTAGCCTACATATTCCACGGAGAAAACCAAAGAATAAAGCGAATGACTTATCCTGAGCTTTTCTCTCAAGTAACCCGATTTACTAAATCATTACAAGAGTTAGATGTTAGTCATGGAGATTGTGTAGCTGGATACATCCCAAACCTGATAGAAACAGTAATTGCTATGCTAGCGGCTACAAGTCTTGGAGCATCATGGGCTTCATGTGGAGCAGAGCTGGGACCAACAGCTGTCTTAGATCGCTTTGGTCAAATTAAACCGAAAATTCTGATTGCTGCTGATGGCTACTTCTACAAAGGAAAGGTTTTTTCTAGTCTCATTAATGTTGAACACGTTATTAAGGGGCTTCCTTCGATAGAAAGAGTGATCGTAACTCCCTACATCAAAGATTCACCCAACATCGATAATATTTCTCGCTCTATAGATTATAATGATTTTCTTTCCTCAGAAGCACATCCGAAAGAAATAAAATTTGCACAATTACCTTTTTCTCATCCAGGATACATTATGTTTTCTTCAGGGACGACAGGAAAGCCGAAATGTATGGTTCAGAGTACTGGAGGGGTTCTACTAACACAGCTGAGGGATTTAATCCTGCATACAGACGTGAAAAAGACCGATCGCATCATGTACAACACCTCACCCTCGTGGATGATGTGGAATTGGCTCAACTGTTCCCTAGCTGTTGGAGCAACTATTCTCCTATATGATGGAAACCCACTTTATCCCGATTGGGGAGCAATGTGGAAATTAATTCAAGATGAAAAACTGACAATTTTTGGTACAAGTGCTAGTTATCTTCATTACCTTAATGGAATTGGTGCTCAACCAGGAGAAGAGTTCGATTTGTCTTCTTTACGAGTAATTTCTCAAACTGCTTCATCTATATCATCAGAAACAATGGAATGGCTCTATAAAGACGTAAAGAAAGATTTTCATTTCAATTCAATTACAGGAGGATCTGATCTCAATGCAATTTTTGCAGGGGGGTGTCCTATTCTACCTCTTTATGCCGAAAGACCGATTCAATGCCGTGCATTAGGAATGAAAATTGAAGCTTATGATGATGAGGCAAAAGCGGTTCGTGATCAGCAAGCAGAACTAGTAGTGGAATATCCATTCCCTAGTGGCCCCCTCTATTTCTGGGATGATAGTACCAATAAGAAATATGAACAAGCTTATTTCTCCTTTTTTCAACCAAAGGGAAAAATTGTGTGGCGCCATGGAGATTATATTATTATTCACAGCGATACAGGGGGGCTGACAGTCTTTGGAAGGTCGGATACTGTTTTAAAACCTTCTGGAGTTCGTATTGGAACATCCGAGATTTACAATACTGTTGAAACGTTACCTGAGATTGAGGATAGTCTTGCTATCGGTCAGAGCTGGAAAGGAGATCAAAGGATTATTCTCTTTGTAAAAGTAGCTGAAGGTTATTCATTAACAGAAGAATTAAAGAAAGAAATAAAGAAAGTATTGCGAGAGAAAGCATCACCTCGTCATGTTCCTGCTTTAATTTTAGAAACACCAGACATTCCTTATACATTCTCAATGAAAAAAGTAGAAATAGCAGTCACAAATATTATCCATGGAAAACCTGTGACCAATAAAGACGCTTTATCTAATCCAGAATCATTGGATTATTATGAAAGAATTCAGTCGGAATTAATCTGAGGAAGTAGGCTCAATGATTCTTTTGTTTTCGAATTAACATACCTAGAGCGCTAACCGTGATCAACAATTTAACTTTGTCATCTTCTTCCCTCTGTAAACTTCTTTAAGGATCTTCGGGTTCCAGCTCTTCCTTTAAATCGTTTATTTCGGTAATTTTTTTGTCGATTTTCTCCTTAACTCTCAAAATTTCTTTTTCCACTTTATCGATCTCTTTAGATATCTCTTTTTTCTTTTCCTCTTCTATGGTCTCATTTCGATAGTCTTGCAGCGTTATTAACTTGTATTGTTGGGAGCCCATCTGTAATTTTAATTCATCTAGCTCATCTTCTTTGGTTTCCAATTCTTGAAGAACCAATTCATCCTGATCAATGTCTAGAAGATCCTCCACCTTCGCCAAGTAACGTCGTATAGTATGAATTCTTAACTCTCCTTTTCTTCGTATCTTCCTAAAAAAGAGGGCTACATTACTGTTCTCTCCAAGTTTTAGAATAACTACATTAATACCGTCTGTATCAAAAACAAGCCTTGTATAATCCTCCAAGGTGTAATTACAGATTTCATATATTCTCCGCATGTTAGCTAACGTTTCAGATATATTTTCTCCTAATTTGGGAATATTAATCTTCTCAAATGTCGAATGAAATACTGTCCCATCATTATAGAACATGATAATTTGTTCTACTTCAGGTAATTTATTTTTAATACGTTCTATAGTTTCTTCAATCATTACTCTTCCCTTCAAGTTAATATGAAGTGTTTAAATTGAAAGATTGTTTTACTAATGGCTGTCTGGATTTTAAAAGGTCCTACTTTCTGTAACATGAATATTAATGCTATTAATAAACCAATTATAATAATAAACGCTAATCCTGGAATAAAATGGTATAGTAAAGTGAAATAAAGGGTTGCTATAAGTAGTTGGTATAGTGTAGCTACTAATCCGAGTTTCCAAAAAGTCAAGATGCTGATTGGACGATTATTTTCTCTTGCAATATTTAAAACAAGAATATTGTCTCCTAATGGTGTCAAATTATCTCCCCAGTTCGCACCAATGGCAAGACCGAAAAAATATCTCTTTGTCAAGGAAGGATTACTGCCAGAAATTCCCATCACTATTGGAATAAAAGCTTTAGTAATTGGTACATTATCAATTAAAGCACTAGAAAAAGCTGCAATCCACATGATCAAGATTAACTGTAAAAATTCATCCCCAGCTCCAAAATTTTGAAGCAAGCTTTCAATAAACGTTAATACCTCCACAACCTCCAATCCTCCAACAATGACAAATACACCTAGGAGATAAAAAATTAATTCAAAATCAAACTTTCTGATAATCTCTCTTGCGTCTAAGCGACTAAAAATTGTTAGTGCCATTGCTATACTCAAAGCGATTGCATCAGGAGGGAGAAGATTTCCGGGTATCATAAAAAATGAAATCATTAAAACAATTAAAGCAGCTAAGGATGCTAACAAAAGACGACGACTTTGTACAACATTCCAAATATCAAAATCATATAGAAGGATATTGATTGCTTTGTCTTTTGGAATCGACAATTCATTCTTATAAAAAAACACAAACAATAAGATTGTAAAAGCAAATGTAACAATTGAAAAAATACCTATTTCCAAGAAGTAATCTAAGAATGAAATACCAACTTCTTGGGTAATTAAAATGTTGGGAATCGAAGAAATCGGAAAAAAAGTGCCTCCAATATTCACCATGATCGCTTGTGTTAATATATAGGGAGTAGGTGACACGTTTAATACTCGTGATATGGTGATAGTAAGTGGGATTAAAATCATGACTGTTAGAATGTTGTTTAGAATTGATGAAAAAACAGCTGAAACAATACACAGTATAATCATTAAGGAGATTGGTCTTCCCTTACTCATCTTGATCGCAATCACAGCTAGAAACTGAAATGTTCCGATTTCATCAGAAATATGAACAATAAACATGATTCCAACAATTAACAATAAGGAATGGAGGTTGACATAGTCTTCATCTTGTGTTCCAAACAGGAGATCCACAATTAAGGAAAAATCTCTTTGTTCAATGAATGTTAGGACAAAATAAGTAATTAAAGCCCCTGAAATAGCCAAAATGGCACGATTCACCTTCTCTGTCATTATGAGGATAATTAATGCCAGAAAACAACCAGTAACGATCCAAGCACTGATTAAAATCCTAATCACCGAAAAATAATTCGTTATTTCTTCCTTTTTTCAAGAAATTTAACATAAGGACTAATCCAAGATAAAATATAATCACCTCTTTTATTCTATCTCTTGTGTGAAGTTATAAAATAATATCCTCAAACATGCTCTTTTAACCATGAAATGATTTCTGAATATGCCTGAATTTTATTCTTCAATTTAGTTATCCCATGACCCTCATCAGCAAAGCGTAGCAGTTTAACGGATAAACCTCTCTCTTTCAAACTTTCATACATTTGAATCGATTCAGATAAAGGTACACGTTCATCATTGTCACCTGCAATAATAAATAATGGAGCTGTTATTTGATCTACTTTATGAATAGGACTAATTCGATTTAACGTGTCCATATCACCATCAAGACTCCCATATTCAATTTCTCGAAGTTTTCGTCTCCATGGGGCAGTGTTTTGAAGAAAAGTCACAAAATTTGCTATACCAAATATATCGACACCAGCTTTCCATAGTGAAGGATATTCAGTCATTACTGATAAAACTGCGAAACCACCATAACTACCACCAAAGATAGCAAGACGATTAGAATCGATAAGAGAATCATTTTCATGAATATCGTTCACTAAGTATTGAATATCCCGAATCGAGTCCAATCGCTTCTCTATATTATCAAGATCAAGATATGTACGACCGTATCCAGTACTCCCACGAATGTTCGGTGTTACTACTGCAAAACCAGCAGATAGAAAATATTGTATTACTGGCGAAAAATTGGGGCGAATTTGAGCTTCAGGGCCTCCATGAATGATGATAATCGCTGGCCATCTGTCATTGGGGACTTTTCCCTTGGGTAAGTAACGAAAATAGGGAACTTCCAACCTATCAAAGCTTGAAAAGATTCTCAATGATGTGTCAACAAAATTATTAGGATTTAAACCTACAGTACTTGCATCAGTTGCTTTCCAGAGTTTTCTAGATTGTAAATCTAAAATCCAGATATTTATTGGCGAGGTTGGAGAACTAAGAGTGAGTGCCAAAAGGTTCCCATCGGGTGAAAGACTTAATCCCTGTTTAAACGTCCTTTCATCAGCAGTTACAAGAACTGCCTTATGTGGTAATCCTAGTGTTTCATATTTTGAACAACCATTTGAATCGAAAATCGCTCGCACAATAATACTATACCCATCCTGATTAAAACTGAAATAGGTATAAGGTGAATTTTCGCAAAATGTGAAGGTGTTAGATGGGGATTCATATTGTAAATTCGTCTCTATCTCGTTGATAGTATGAAATTTCCCATCAAAAGAAATTATCGCAATTCTTTGAAATTCACTTTCATGATCGGTAAGAACTAATATATGGTTTTGATCAAGCCATCGAACGGCGGTCCACCTCGTTTTAAAATCACCAGAAATTTTCCGTGATAGTGGATCAATTTTCCCCGTTTCTATTTCTAAGAGATACAATTCTTGATAATTATTCCCATGAATCCTTGCAAAAACAAGGAATTTCTCATCAGGTGAAACTACCTCCGCTTTAACTAACCCTTCATCAGGTTGGTATATTCGTTCAGGATTATTAGTTTGAAGAGGAATCCTATGGCGATAAATAGAAAAAATTTTTTTATCTGTAATATTAGCGGAATAATAGATCGAATTAGTAGTAGTTAGTGTTACCAAGTGTTTCGCAGAGAGATCATTCGTAATCCATTCAACATCGAGATCTCGGGTAATGAATCCTATTTGGAAATTTTCGTCCCCTTTATTATCCTTTAAAAAGACAATTGTCCCATCCTGTAAATATCGAGGATCAGTACAACGATTCTCGTTATATATCATTCTCTTAGGCCAGAATGTGTGTTCAGACTGTATTGGAACTGTAAAGATTTGCATCAAGCCTGGATTATCATACACGAATGCGATTTCTTGATTATTGGGGTGCCAAGTAGGTCCACCCGCCGTTTCAATTGCTAAATATTGTTTAAAATCGTCAAGATGAGAAGCTGTCATTTTTTTTCCTCATTCTAAACCTTTGCGATTCATTCTGAAATTTGAGTTAAATTAGTTTTCAATTTAAAGTGTATTTAAAAAAATAATCTAGTCCAACTTAATATTCAGAGTTAAATAACTAAAAATATTTTCAGGTTAAGAAATTCCTGAAGAAAAGCTTATATTATAAGGCAGAGGAAGAGAAATTCGCCCTAAAAATCCACGAAACATCTTAAAACACAAAGTAGGAATTGATATGGTAGCAGAGAAGTATATTGATGGTGATTTATGGGTTGAGATAGATCTCGACTTATGTACAGCAGAGGGGGAATGTGTTGACGTCTGTCCTGAAGATTGTTATGAGATTATAGAAGGGAAAGCTAACGCAGAGAACATTGGGACGTGTATAGAATGTGCCGCGTGTGATGGGGTTTGTCCCAACGACGCAATTTTAAATCATTGTTCATGGTAAGTTAATTAATCTTTTCTTTAACTTAAACCCCTTTTAAAGAATGAATTACTAAATTAAACATTTTCACCTTAATAACTTACTTCTCTCTCAAGAAGAAAAGTTATTTATTGTATGGTTTTTAGCCAGTTTTTAGTCCTGATAAATCCATTTAATATCTTATAAAGACTATTGGAGATA
Source organism: Candidatus Heimdallarchaeota archaeon (assembly GCA_020353515.1). Taxonomy (GTDB): domain Archaea; phylum Asgardarchaeota; class Heimdallarchaeia; order Hodarchaeales; family Hodarchaeaceae; genus Hodarchaeum. The sequence goes on along the minus strand of CP070695.1, from coordinate 1,699,786 downwards.
TAAGAAATGGCAAAAACACGTTTTGAAGATGGAGATCTTTGGGTCGATATAGACCTCGATTTGTGTACCGGAGCAGGCGAATGTGTAGACGTCTGTCCCGAGGATGTTTATGAAATAGTAGATGGGAAGGTTACTGTTCCAAATATCGGTGATTGCTCAGAATGCGCCGCGTGCGACGGTGTTTGCCCTAACGACGCCATCTTAGATCACTGTTCATGGTAAGCTCCTTCCTTTCCCCTTTTTTCTTTCTCATTTTTGTTTCTGGCCTCCGAAGCTTTATTAATCCATAGATCCTAATAGAAGTCATTACAATTATTAGGTAAGGTAGGTATTCGTGCCAAAGATGTGGGAGGTTTTGGAATGCAACACCCTACTCTTGAGCAGTTGAAGCTTCTTCAAATCAAGCGAGCATCTCTTGTTAAGGAGAAAGATTACGTAAAAAACCCCGAAACGTTATTAGCTGTCAGTGTTCTCCAAATACAACAAAAGATAAGAGCAGGAGGGATTCTTTTCGATCTCAAATCAAGATCACAGCTTGACTCTCAAGTAGGAAAATTAACTACGACCTCCTCTCCCTATATTAGTTCATTCCTAAGCTTACGAAACAAACAACCCCTTCTTCAAATTATTAGGAAATTTAGTAATTTCGACGTTCTAATGGTTGAGGGAGCTGGAAAGCAACATCCCAGACATTATGGCCTTGCATGTGAACTCGGAGTGGACCTTGATATTCCTACAATTGGGATCACTAAAAGCTCCTTATATGGTATCACTGATTTTTCTCAACCTCACGATCTTGGGGAACCTAATTTTGATTTTTTCCCAGTATTTGATGAAGACTACCTTATTGCCTATTTCATTAAAAAAATTACAAATAAACAGGGAATATTCCTCTCAGTGGGACATAAAATATCCTTACAAACTGCTGTCGATATAGTCTTGCCATTTATTGTGTATAAATTACCTGAACCTTTACGTCTTGTCAAAATACTTCTTAAGAGGTCTACTTGATCTCAATTCCACTATCTGTTTGAACTTTTGCTTATATCAGAATATTAATATATGGGTTAAACAAAGAATAACATGATATACTTGTTTCCTGATGTAATAGCCTGTCCTGATTGTGAAAATGGTATTATGCATAAAGTTGAAGTAGGACCTCTTCCAAATCTTTTTAAATGCACTACTTGCCACTCTGAGTTTATTATTTCACGAAAAACCATGAAATTTTTAGCCCAATCTGGATAAAATCCTATCTACAATTCTAAAAAACCGTATTTTCTTTTTAGAATACTAAAAACATTATCATTGCCCAGTATATGATCATTCATGAGCAAAATTTATATTGAAACTCATTGATATTATGTCATATATATGAATAACAAAGCATCGAGGGATTCATTATTACAATTTCCCAAGTGATTTATGAAATTGAAACACAGCAAGGTTTAGCCAAACTTCACCGTAAAACACCTGATTCTAAAGGTTCCCCTGTTTTATTTATTCATGGGTTTGGATCTAATGCCCAGGTTTGGTTTGCTTATGATGATTCGCTTGGCAATTATTACAAGACGCTGCAGATGGACTGTTGGACTCTAAATTTGAGCAATGCTGTTACTGGTAATATTAAAACCTTAGCTCATGAAGATGTCCTAACAGCTGTTGATTTCATCTACAAAAAACGAGGGGAGACAGTGTTAATTATTTCTCATTCTATGGGGGGAATCATCTCTCGATATTTTACGAGTCCATACGTAGATCATCCATATCCTCTCAAACAAATTGAATCAATGATTAGAGCAATTGCCTTACTTACTGTTCCTAATCATGGTGTGGAGGCTGGTGATATTTCACGAATTGAAGAAACTGTGAATGTTCTCAGAAAGTTCCTTTCAGAGGATCATAAACCTCTAGCAGCTGATTTAGGACTTGGTTTCTTTCAATTAACTCACACTAGTCATTTATTACAATCCTTAAACACTCTGCCTCCATTAAATCCGAACTTATTGTGGTTAAATGCTGTTGGTACTTATGATAAGGTTGTACCTCGGAATAGTGCCCTTTTTGAAGAATTTGAATATAAAACCCTTCAAAATTTCTCTCAAAAAGAATTTCCGTGTGATCATATGGTCTATCCTTTCACTTCTGCAATTAAAAAAGTCATCAAAGCAATTCCAGATTTCATAGAATCAGCAAAACACGCGATTAAGATTTACCCAGCAATTCATAGGCATCAACCTGTTGGAGATTGGATTTTAGAAAAGATACAATAACTGACTGAGTTGGTTAAAACGTGTCAGCACAATATTTGGACGGAGCTGAACCTCTTTTTATAGAGGGATCAAACACTGGATATTTATTATTACACGGTGCTGGCGGAGGCACAACATGGGACCTGAAAGAATTCGCACACCTTCTTCATTCCGAAACGGGAGCTACTATACTACTTCCCGCGTTAAAAGGGTTCGGGACACGGCCAGAAGATCTTTTTGACGTGTCATTTACTGACTGGATGACCGATGCCCGAGAAGGATTCAAACAACTCCACCAAAATTGTGTTAATATCTTCGTTGTTGGTCATTCCATGGGAGGAATCTTAACTTTGCTATTGGCTTCGGAACAAAAGGAGGTTACTGCAATTACGACTTGGGCGGCTGCAATAAGTGTGAAAAACCGTTTATTATCCTTTTTACCGATAATTAACAAGGATCCATTAATTAAAAAGGTTATCCCTGAAAAATATACTAGTCCTGCACCAGTTGAGCTAAAAGCAAAGGGTTGGATAGGATATGACTGGATTCCAACATCACTAGGGTTGGTAATTTTAGAAGGATTGAAGCAAGTAAAAAAATCACTACACAAGGTAACGTGCCCTGCTTTCATTATCCAAGGCACAGCTGATGAAGCAGTGTCATACAAAAGTGCGAAGATAATTTATGATTCCATTAAGTCTTCAACAAAGAAATTATGGTATGTAGAAGGAGCCTCACATCCAATTATGAATGAAGATTTGTACAAGGGAGAGTTATTTTCTCGTACAATTCATTTTTTTCAAGGACTGGAATAAATTTCCTTTCGATGCATTTATTTTCCTTTAAAGGATAGAAGAACCTCTTCAGTTGAATATTTTGGCGAATATCCCAGATTTTTTACTTTTTGGTTTGATGCCACAAATGGATAAGCCACAAAGTCTAAATAAGCTGGAGGGGCTTGTGAGAGACGGAGTTTCCATTGAATCCAGAGAAGTCCCTTTAATAAACGTAAGGGAACCTTTACTCCACGTCCGTTTAAGATTCTTGGAATTTGACCGACCAATACATCTGTATTTGGACATACATTATATACTCCCTCTAACCTTTGATCCAACATGAACCTAAAGCCTTCAAGCGCATCCTTCAAATGAAGAAACTGAATTGGAGTATCTTCATTTGGATAAGGCATTAAAAAGAATGTCCGCCATCCTCCTCTAAGGATGTTCGCAACAAAATTCTCGCTGTCATAGGATAATATAGCAGAGGGTCGAATCTTACCAATTTTCATATTATTGTTGTTTTTTGTCCTAAATTCATCAACAACTTGTTCTGCTAAGACTTTATGGTGCGAATAATGGAATTTTTGGTTTCCTCTGAGCGGATCCGACTCTGATAATGGATAGGGATTATCTGGATGAGCACCATACGCCAATGTTGAGGATGTGTGAAGAAAATAATCGACATTTGCTTTACTCCCTTCTTTCAATACATTTTTTGTCCCCTCGACGTCTATCTTGTATGCTTTCTTCACATTATGAATTGGATTAAGGATCCATGCCATATGAATCAGATCTGTAACTCCATGGTCTTCAAGAACTGAAAAAAAGTTGTCTCTAACATCAATTTTATAGGAGATAAGAGGAATTTCAGGGAAGTATGCTATTTTTTGTATATCTATCGCGACAAAAAGCTCGATATCAGAGCATACTCGATTTAAATACTGAATTAAGTGCTGACCAAGATACCCTGCTGCCCCAGTTATTGCTATGACTCGGGTCATGTTAATCTTTCAACTCTCATGCAGATAATCTATTAAGCAATAATAGATGGTCATATCTTTTTGTTACTGTTATTAGAATTTTCCATTGAACCCAGCATCTATAAAAAATATTTTATGCAGATTCGTAACAAATGAGTAAAACAGTAAAAACTATAAAATTACTTAATTTGGTATACCTTCAAACTTACATTAATAGATAGGGTGAATTGAAAAGTGGAATTTCAAAAAGATCGCTTTATAACTGTCAATATTGAGAAAATACTAGGAAGACGTGGAAAAAAACCAACAAAAGAACAGGAGCTTCTTATTCGTAATAAAAGTATAGTTCAACGAACATTAGAAGCAGCAAAGGGAAAAGAAGTAAGTGAACAAGAAGTGTCCAACACAATTAAGTGGTTAGAAAAAGTCTCGAATTATGTCCCCATTGATACAGAACACGAATTAGAAGAAATTGTTAAAATTATGGTTCTTTTAAGCGAAGAAAGGGCAAAACTAAATGAGCTTTATGATTATCCTGGGCTTAATTTGATGAAGAGAGTCAGAGAGGGAATGATTCGCTATATGGTTGTTTTGAGTGAAATTCGTGCCCGTCAAAAAGAATTTTTAGAATATTGGTTCACGGATGAATACTGGATAACAGAATGGAGTCGTATAATTCTTGATTTATCACCAGAACAATATATGGAGAAATATGGGTTTAAAGATGTAAAAGCAAAGGATTTCTTATTTCTTCTAGAACTCGAATTAGCGACTGCAGATGATGCTTCTAAAGTAGACAAGCCTATGGTGAGATTACAAGCCATAGAAAATAAGGACTCCTTTTTAATCATACCAACTGAAACAGCAGCAGAAGAATATGAGATTACTGTTAATCGTATTCTAAAAGAAACGGTCACATTCACTGAATGGGTCAACGATTTCTTAAAGGCTTTAAAGTTGCCCAAATAAAGAGCACCCACCCATCTACTAGTGGGGAGAGATTATTTTTAGATGTCGCTACGTGGTCAACTATTGAAGACCAATGTAAATCCAAAAACAAGACCAGACTCCCCTAGTTGAATAAAAAAAAAAAGAGAGAATTAGAGGAAAGTGATTACTTTCTTCTCTTTCTGATGAAAAGTGCAGCAGTTACAAATACAGCGAATGCTGGAATAAGCTCAAATCCAGGCCCAGGTTCATCTGTTTTAGTCTTTGTTTTTGTCTTTGTTGCTTCTGTTGGTTCTGTTGGTTCTGTGGTTGGTTCTTCTGGTTCAGGTACATCACGAATATCCCAGCGCCAGTCACCATGGCGGAGGAGACTGATGTATTCACCAGGTACACGTTGATTCCACTTATAGGGGCCAGTACCGATCATTTCATCAGATGTTGGTACAAATGCTGAAACATTTTCTTGTGCTGCCTCTGAGCTCCAGATATGCTCTGGGACAATAGTAGCGCCTGCAACTTCAGCCCACATGAAATACCCTGTCTGGTTAACATACATTTCGACAACGTGTCCATCAGCACCATCAGGCATATCAATTCTGTAGACAAAATCGGCTTCTACATTGTAGTTCAAGCTCCAATTCCATACGTTCTCGTAGGTGAACTTGACGTCTTCAGCGGTGAAGTCTTCTCCATCATGCCAGGTTTCGTTTTCGTACAGGTAGAAGGTGTACTTCTCACCGTCTTGGATACCAGTAGCAGCGTCTGCAGTGGTGGTTTCAACTTCCCAGTCATAAGCTAACCCAGGGATGATGTCCCATGTCTCTGGCTCGACATTATATAAGCCTTCCCAGATATATTGGTAAACCAAAGCTTCGTAACCTGTTTGTAACATCATGACATTCAAAGTGTTGAGATTGTCTGAACATGCATAGCGGAGTGTTCCACCCAGTTCACCAGTTTGTAGGCGGACTTTAACACCAACCCAAGGGTTATCTCCATTGCAGTATCCAGCACCTTTTTGTTCAAAGAAGCCTTCCCATACGTCATTACGACGGGCCTCAACAATAGCGTCGTTATAGACGACAATCTGAGGTTGTTCAAAGAGTAGCAGTTTACTGGCTTCGAGGCCGTATTTCTTGACATCTTCTGTGGTCGTAGAATTCACCATAAGTTCAAGTTGTTCCTCGATAGTTTCGTTTGTGAACCGATAATAGTCCCAATCTGCTCCGCTTCTGTGGAATCGGTCGTACATTTGTTTGATCGTATTGATATTGGGGATACCTTCAGTCCAGCAAGCACAGGAGGCTTGCCCGAGTAAGAGCTCGTCTAGAAGGAGTCCAAAGTCCTTTTCAACGACTGTAGCGCGCATACCCATCTGTGCAAGGCCTTCAACAGCGATTGTAACAGCGATAATAGCTGGATCATAACCTGAGGTGGCGCCCATCTCGATAGCAAGGAGAGGATCGTTATCGTCTATATCCACACCTGCATCCCACACGTTGTTATTGTTCTTATCGTATTCACGCCAACCATCGCCATCTAAGTCTCTAAAACCAGCTTTCTCAAGCGACCTATTACCTGCAGCATAATCTGCGTCATAGAATTCACCCCCGATTTGGCTTTCGACTTCCCATTCTGTAGCAGTCCATGGCATGTAGCTGTCTAATTGTAAACCAACGCCTCCGATAGCTTCCATGTTTGCTCTATACTTGTCATAAGCAAAAGCTACCGCTCGTCGGTATCCTGTGATGTTAGTGGGGAATTTCTCACAGTTTAAGGTAATTACTCGATATCTTAAACCTGGGGCAAAAGTAACCTCAATATTAGGATCTCGAACAAGAGCAGCGAGGTAATCTGATTGAATTCGTTCATCGTCTACGACGATTTCACCGCTCTGTAGTGCTAACATTTTTAGGGCGGTCTCGCCTTCTGTGAAAACCACAAATAACAGTTCATCTGCATAGGTTCCATAAGGACGCCAGTCAGTGGCCCATTTATCTGTGGTTTTGATTTGAGATGTCACTGCTCCGACATTACTGACAGAGATAATCGTCAGAAGAGCAATTGCACCTACTAAACTTAGTAGTTTTGATTTTTTCATTTGAAGATCTTCCTATTTCTATTTTGTATCTGTAATGAGTATATTTTCAGCAAATTAGCAATCTAATCGCATTGCTGAATCCATATCTCATTCATTGCTTTCTATAAAAGGTAGTTTTTATAAGCTACGATTGATGAAGTACTCTGTCAAGAAAACAAAGAGGAATGAATTGGTTGTTTTTTTATCATTTCAATCAACTGACCTCAGGATTAAGAGAAATTCTCTATGATCCTAAAAATAATTTAGTGCTAGGTGAAAATTGACACCAAAACTTTTGTAGAAATATACTCCTGTGTAAATTCAAGATTGATTAGCTCTCAAAAATAGGGGGAGTAAAATGATCAAATACTGATTATTTTTCGGTATTTCGGTCTTCTTCACTAGATTGCTTAGAGGCTTCAATTCTCTCACGGAACGAGGGGTTGTCCTGAACCTGTTTTTCTAACGCTCGTGATCCCAGTTCAATTCCTAACATCATAGAAAAAAGAGCTCCAAGAGTTAAAACCCCAATCAAAGTTATTAAGCCACCTACCAGACCAATCGCTTTATTAACAGATCCTACATAATGGAATAATATAATTCCAATAATAATCATTAAAATTGGTATTATAATTACCCAGCGGCGGTAAATAACTTCATCAACTTGCATATCTGAAATTTTCAAACCCCAACTTACAAGCGCTGATTTTCTTTCACTTGCTTATTTAATAGTGAAACACTCTTTTGAATTTTAAGCGGATTCATATTGTGTTAAGACGAATTCGTTTATAACGACTCCAATTATTGTGCCAACCATCATTATAGGTAGCATAAGAAAGAGTAGAGGGACTGTTTCGGCGATTTGTTGAAAAATGAATAAATCACCTTGAGCTAAGATTCCCATAAAAGCAGGTATTGAACGAGTAAATGCAGTCAGGAAAATGGTGCCCACTGCTGATAGAACCATCGCGATCATCGATTCTTTGATGTCTACGTTAATTATACCGATAAAAACTGCTGGAATGATTAAGTAAATTCCTGCTATTAAAACAGTCATTGAGATGAGTTGAGTATACAAAAGATGAAAAATTGTACTAGCCAATATACTTGATCCAATAGATGAAATTATGATTGTGGCTATCTGTTTCTTTCTTTCGGAATCAATACTTCTCACCGAGATCCCACATGGTTAGTGATTAAATTTTCAATATTTCAACCGTATTTTATACGTGGATCCAAAACTCCATATAAAAGGTCAGCAATGATATTTGCAGAAATAACACTTACTGCAATCATCCAGAAGATAGCTTGAGAAACTGGCCAGTCATAGCTTAAGAGAGATTGGTAAAGAAGACGACCCATCCCAAACCAAGCAAAGACAGTTTCTGTCAAAACCGCTCCACTAACAATGAATGCAAAACTTATTGCTATTACTGTAATAAGAGGTAAGAAAGCATTACGTAAGCCGTGTTTAAATATCACTGTCCGTTCTTGAAGCCCCTTCGCTCTTGCAGTAAGAATATAATCTTCTACTAAGACTTCAACTAGAGTATTACGCATGAGTAACATGTATCCACCGAAAAATCCTAGAGTGAGCGTTACAGTGGGTAAAAACATATGCCAACCATAATCTATGGCATAGCTGATTGGATCTGGCGGTAAAGGCCAACTGATTGAATGACCTATAGGAAAAAGAGGAATATAGAAACCAAAAACTAAGAGTAATAACATGCCTATGAAGAATATTGGAAAACTATACAGTGAAAGCCCTATCGTTATAAGACCTGTATCAATTTTGCTCCCATATCGGCTAGCGGCTATTATACCAGTGATAACTCCAACAACAATCATTAAAACTGTAGATACTCCCATAAGCATGATTGTGTTTGGCATTCGTGACATGATATCATTAATGACAGGATTAAAGGAAACAAAGCTTTGGCCAAATTCAAGAGTAAGCATGTTTTTTACATAAAGTATGAAATGGTCAAACCACGCCCAAAAACCAGCGTCTCTAGAAGGAATTCCGTAAATCTCTCTTAATCTTGCGACAGTCTCGGCTTCCATGTCAGGAGTGGTATATAAAGACATTGGATCCATTCCAAGGACAAAAATGGGAAGACGGAAGAGGAAGAAGTTAAAGATTAAGACAGTTACAAATAAAACAACAGCAACAAGTAAGCGTTTAACCAAGTACAGACGTAAGCCCATTATACCACCTTCACTTAAGACTAATGGAAACAAGTTTTGATAACACGATTTCAACAATGTATTAATAAAGCTGTTGTTATATGTAAATTCACCCTTGGGTGAGATTATTTTGAGCGGAGAATTTGAGCTTCGAGCACTTATCACCACACGATCAACTCTAATACGGTTCACCCTTATTGGAATAATCATTGCTATAGTTGGGTTGTTCGTACTATGGTTTCTCATCCCCTTCATTGGTTTAATGTTATTGTGGTTTGGTTTTGCGATTAGTGCCTTATCACTAATATCTCTGCTCTTCCTGTGGTTATCCGAGAGACTTCTTCCAAAACCAAAGCGCTAACTTAGTTCTCCTTCCTCAAAAACAACCTTTCTATCCGATAAAGCTTATATAAACCCAACACCTTGGAATGGTTGAGATCTATCGAATAATTGCAGTCTTACACTTTCAACCATCTCTGATTCGATATTTATCTGTATATAGAAATACCAATTCCAATCTCCAGTTGCATTAGCGTCGATGAAAGGGTTCACGTTATCTATATCATGTAGCCATTTAATTGATGTGTTCACTTTGGGATTAATTGTCCTATAAAACCATTTTCTCTGTATAGAGATTGATTCTTCCCCATTTAGAAAGACCATTACTTCTATCATATTTAGTTCGAAAGAAGAAATGCGTGAAGGATTCCAAAGAGATGACAGAATTTGAATTTTGGTCATTTCACCGAGATCATTCGTTAAAATATTTACTTCATCAATATAAAATTCAAAATGTACGATTCCTTGATACTCATCCATTTCATATATCATTGAGGAAATCAATAATCCAGATGATATTATAACTATAATAATCCAAGTTCCTAGAACAAGCTTCCTCATTTCGCAAACCTAATGACCCACTTTTTCTTATGAACAGTTATCAACAACCTACTACTTCATGATATGGGTCTACCTATCTCTGTTCAATAGCGCATTAATAAATCTGTTGAAGCATGAAAATTTATGATCCATCCCTTATACTTGTGCTTTTTTAAGGTTTGATTCTTAATACCCAAGAGATCCTAATCTCTTGTTTATGAGGATCTTAAGGTCATTTCCATCTGATTTTTTGTTACACACTAGTCTTGTTAACAAAGATGAGCAGTTGATAGAACGGAAAAATCTATCATTAAATCCTTCAGTAATCGACATATTAATAAAGTTAACTAATAGAACGCAACAACACCTACAGCAACAATTGATTTGTTTAAAGTAGCTGCTTAGGATAAAGAACTTTTCATACTCTAGGGTGCTTATATATGTCAGTATCAAAATTAGAATGGCCTACAGCTTTTAGGGCTGCTATTACTGCTTTTATTTTTTTATGCGGATGGGGAATTATCGGAGGTATCATGATTGCTATTGGTATTATATTGGGTGGTGGATTATCTGTCCTGGACGATCCAAATAGCTCGATTCCATTCATGGTATTTTTCATTGTTGGAATAGTCATATTTACAATTGGAGGGCTTGCTTCGACCATAAAGGTCGCTGTAGCGACAGCACGCTCAATAGAATGGCCTGAAGCTTTTAAAGCCTCTATAATTGCCACGATCTATATTTGTGGATGGGTAATAGTATCAACTATTTTGGGGGTTATTGCTGATGTTATCGGTTTCTATAAAGACATATTATTATTAATTGCTGCCCTCTTAATACTTATTGGAGTAACAACTTCTACTATCAAGTCTGCCGTTGATACAGTAAACAAATTAAAATGGAGTGAGGCTTTTGAGGGCTCCATTGTGGTTTCTCTTTATATAATTGGTTGGCTTCTACTTGTAATTATACTAGAGAACTTTGGATTAATTCTAATAGATATTGGAATTACTATCTTTGGTGAAGCTACAACAGATGTGTTAGAATTAGCTTTTCAATTATTTCTCGGCATCCTAGCGATTTTAGCTATCATTGGAGGACTTGCTTCCACCATCAAATCTACTGTAGATATAATACGGAGATTGGAATGGCCTACAAGTTTTGTTCATCGAAAAAGTTTTAAAGATCGTTCATTAGGGGTTTGGAAACAGTATTATGAGGTGAAACATGGAATCGTCGGATTGATTTTGGTACTACTTTTCCTTGTCATGGCATTGGTCGCTCCAATCGTTTATCCTAAATACCCAGGTCAATTGGCACGTGTTGGCCCTGATTATGCTGCTCCTGCATGGACACAATTTACTGATCCAGATTCTCCACCCTACAAAAATTATCTCCCAGATTATTCCTTTGAGGATGATTCAGCTTGGAATTTCAGCGTTACAGATCCCCTAACAGGATTACCCGACGAAGAACATGGATTCTATGAATTTGATACGACTGATTTCACTGATGGTTCAAGATCTCTCAAACTGACTCTCATAGATAATAGTACTGATACTTATTTTAGGACTAGTATAGCAGCACTTCAAAGCTTCAATTATAATTATACCCATCCAATATGGGTGACAGTTTCTTTTAATTATAAATCCCGTGTAAATGGTACCCTTGATAGACACAAACTAATGCCCTATGTGAGGTTCCATACACCAGAAAATTCTCCTTACCCTGATTATCTCTCACGAATTGAACTTAAACCCCATTTTGCTGAAGAATGGACAAGATATACCCGTAATATGTCATTTCTTTCATACTATTTCGTTTTTGCCCAACATTCAGAGGTAAATGTAGAAGTTGGACTAGAATTCTCGAATCCATTTACCAATCCGTTTAATCCATTGGGAAATCGAAGTGAAACAGTTAAAGCAGAATTCTGGTTTGATAATCTACAAATCCACGTTTACTCAAATTTTTATGGCTGGCTTGGAACATCTGATATGGGTCAAGATGTTATGGCCCAACTTTTATGGGGAGCACAGATTTCATTGTTCATTGGGCTCGTGGCAACCTTTTTTGGTATCTTTGTAGGTCTAATTGTAGGATTGATGGCAGGATATTTTGGTGGTTCGATTGATGAGATCCTTATGCGTATCGTCGACTTCTTTTTGATTATGCCAGGGTTACCTATTATGATGATCCTAGCTGCGCTCTTTACACCAAGCTTAGAAATTACAACTTTCATCATCGCACTCTTCGCTTGGCCTGGGCCCTCTCGAGTTATACGGTCACAGGTTCTAGTTGAGAAAGAAAAGGCATACGTTGAAGCAGCTAAGGCTGCTGGTGCTGGAGATGTTTATCTCATTTTTAAACATGTACTACCTAATGTATTAACATTAGTTTTTGTCCAGCTCGCCACAGGTGTTTCATCTTCCATTATTTCGGAAGCTGGGTTGAGTTTCCTTGCACTTACTCCACAAAATCTAGTTTCTTGGGGACGTATGCTTCAAGCAGGATATAATGCTGGTGGATTTATCAATAATGCTTGGTGGTTCATCTTACCACCTGGTTTCTGCATTGCGTTGTTATCAATGGGTTTTGTATTTATTGGATACGCTGTTGACAATGCTATGAATCCCCGACAACGAAGATTATAGGTGAGAATTTTGTCATTAAAAGTTAAGGATCTTTCTGTATATTATTGCATGAGACGCGGAGACTGTAGAGCAGTTGAAGAGGTCTCCTTTGATATCGAAAAAGGTGACTCAGTTGGCCTTGTAGGTGAATCAGGATGTGGTAAAAGCACTGTTGCTTTCGCTCTTCTCCGTATGCTACCTTTCCCTGGTCAAATTGTCAAAGGCAGCATTTATTTTAATGGTGAAGATGTTGCAGAATATCATGAAGAGGAAATGCGTGAATTCCGCTGGAAGAAAATGTCTATGATCTTTCAAGGTGCGATGAATGCCCTTAATCCTATCATAAAGATTAAGGATCAAATAACTGAAGCGATTATGCTACATGATCCAAATGCAACAAAAAAAGAAGCTTTGGCAAGAGCTCGTGAACTATTCAAAATGGTAGGCTTAGACCCTGGTCGAGTAGAACACTACCCTTTCGAATTCAGCGGGGGAATGAAACAACGATCTATGATTGTAATGGCATTGGCTTGTAATCCAGAATTCGTTATCGCTGATGAACCAACTACAGCACTGGATGTCACAGTACAGGCTCAAATCATGGAGCTTCTACAATTACTTACTAAGGAATTAAATATTACACTCCTACTTATCACTCACGATCTCTCTGTTGTTGCTGAAACCTGTAAGAAGGTCATTATTATGTACGCAGGAAAAATTGTCGAGTCAGGAACAGTAATAGAGATATTTACAAATCCATTGCATCCATATTCCCAAGGATTGATTGCCTCAATTCCCTCAATTGAAAAATCTCATAATCAAACATTAGCATCGATTCCTGGTCAGCCACCAAATCTACTAAAACCTCCTCTTGGATGCCGTTTCCATCCAAGATGTGAATATACTCAGGAAATTTGTCGGACTGATGATCCTCCAATAGAGGAGTTAAAGTCGGGTCACCGAGTGGCATGTCATCTCGCTTCAGGAAGAATACAAAGTGAAAGTTACAGCAGGAAGGTTTGAAAATGGCAACAAATGGTGAACCACTAGTCTCATGTCGTGAACTAAGGAAATGGTTTCCAGTAAGCACTGGTTTCTTTTCTTCAATGGTAGGAGGAGAACTTTGGCTTAAAGCTGTTGATGGAATAGATCTAAACATATATAAGGAAGAAATGTTCTGCCTTGCAGGAGAATCTGGTTGTGGTAAAACTACCGTAGGAAAATTACTTATTGGTTTACTGAAACCCACTAATGGAATTGTTACCATCGAAGGAATGGATCTTTCCGAAATTAGTCGTAGGAAACTCCGTAGGCTTAGAGCAACGATTCAAACAATCTTTCAAGATCCTTATTCGTCACTAAATCCCCGATTGAGCCTCTATGATACTGTTGCTGAACCTATACGTTTAAATAATCTCGCGGACTCCCCAAGTGAAGAAGAGGATCGCGTTGTTAAAGCTTTTGAGGCTGTTCAACTTGTTCCCGCTGAAGAGTTCACTTTTCGTTACCCTCATGAACTTAGTGGTGGCCAACGTCAACGCGTAGCCATTGCTCGAGCTATCGTTGTTGATCCAAGATTCATTGTGGCTGACGAACCAGTTTCAATGCTTGATGTCTCAATCCGTTCTGAAATCTTGACATTATTACAAGATATTCGACGTAAATTTCACATAGCTTATCTATATATCACTCACGATTTATCCGTAGCAAGCTATATTGGTGATAAGCTTGCCATTATGTATCTTGGAAAGGTCATGGAGAAGGGCTCCATCAAACAAATCATACATGGAGCAGTGCACCCATATAGTGCTGCTCTAATCTCTGCTGTTCCTACTCCAGATCCAACACGTATGCGTAAGCGTGAAATTCTTCCTGGAGAACCTGGTAGTCCGATTAATCCACCTCCAGGATGTCTTTTCGCCTCTCGATGTAAATATGCGCAAAAGAAATGTGTTGACCAGGAACCACCTTTAGAAGAAATTAGCAAGGGGCATTATGTATCATGCTGGTTCCCACGCCCCCCGCTTGACCTCGAGACTGATCCCGCAGAAGTACTAAAGCAAGCTGCTGAAAAGTCCAATTAATACACCTTTAATCCCAACAATAGGTGAATTCTTTTTGGGAGAAAATGCAATTTTAGAGGAGTTAAAATATATACATCAACTTCTTGATGAGAGTATTCACAAGATGGATGAAATTCTTCGTCCCAGGATGGGAAATGTTCTCTGGCGTGTCTTTTTCCCAGCTGGACAATTCATGCAACAGAAATCTATAACAAAAGAAGCTGCAGCGATTTTAATAAACATTGGTACTCGTCTACAAGAAATGATTGTAGTACTTGAGGAAAGAAAGCATCCTTTGACGCCAACAATCCAATCCCAGCTTAATGTTGACATATTTGTTATAGCTGATAAGCTTGTCGAATTACCTGAACGAGCACAATATTTTATTCCCACAATTGAAGATTTTCAGAAGAGAATTGAGGAAATCATCAAGAAAATTGAATCAAAAGAATAAATTGATATGATTAATTTAATTATAGTACCTTTGAAGAAGGATCATACTCGAGTTTTAGTCTTGTCTTTTTAGTCCATAAGTAGAAGGAAAGTGTTGAAAATCCTTTTCTCTTATCGTAAAAATTGTTTTTTTCTTAGTAACACGTTCAGCAAGAATACTTGGATAGAGAATATTGATCTGATTTTGAAACTGGACAATTTGATAAATTATAAACAGTAAGAAAAACCCAACCTCAAAAGTTGTAAGGATCAAGAAAGCTAAAGGATCGACTGGAAATAATGAAAAGATATAAGGAATACTAAAAGGAAAATGAACATATTCTTCCGCTAGAATCGCTTGAGGGAGGGATTCAAAAATAAAAAACAATATAGATTGGAGCAAGAAATGAATTAAGATCAATCCAATGAATTTAACTTGCCCTTTTGATATTATTTTTTCTAACCAGAAGATTTTTTGGCCGAAAGTGAGTTCAGAACCTAAACCATTAAAAATAAGAATAGCCCATAATTTCTGAAACAAGAATAATTCTAATCCAATTACCATTAGCGTCAAAATAACAATGAAGATGAAATAACCACTATAGCTCATATAAGAAATTCCAGCAAAGAATAATAATATAGGTCCTACGATTAAAATAAGAAAAATTATTAAAAAGAATGGAGCGATAAGACAACAAATAAGCCCCACGGTTCCGAAAGCGAAGCTGCTAGTGAGGAGTCCGATGGGATTAGCTCTAGGAGATTCATGAACAAGATAATAGGTTATGGGAGTGATAACGGTTAAGCTAATTATAAGAAGAAGAGGATTTATGAAAAGGAAAGCTGGGGAATAATAATCAGCATAAAAATCCTTTATTGGTAAAATAGAAAAGTAGAAACGCCAAAGAAAATCAAATGGGATCAAACCTCTGACAAGTAAATAGTTATTTATCAAAATACTAAGAGTGATAATTGACACAAGAGTTAGAAATGCTAATTGAACTCGGAACCGGTTATGCTTAATGAACTGCCGAATTGATGTGGAGGGGAATGGTAACGCTGCTTTCATTTCTTCATGTGCGATTAGTGACTGTTTTTGGGATTTGTAAATAGCAAATATTGATTTTACTGCTGATGTCTGCCATAAGGGGTGAAATGCTTTTACAATAATTGATTCTTCGACAAAATCTTTACGAAAAGGTCTCCTTGAGATTGTGGAAACTATGCTTTTTCTGCTAGAACGATAAGAAGGTAAAATAGTGCTTGCCAAAGTAATAATAAAAGAAAAAAGAATCCAAGTGTTTATCCTATCAAGTGGAAATTCAATTTCTATGGGGAAAGAGAGATTAATATACCACGTTAGTAATATAGATCCTATCAATCCATCAAATAAGCCAACAACAATGGCTGCTAAGCCTAAAGCAACCGATTCAGACATGAAAACATCAATGACTCCACGTTTTGACAATCCCATTGCTCGCATAATACCCATCTCTCGTTCCATACGAAGAGTAGAAACTAGAATACAAATAAACTGAGCAATTGCAGCTAAAATGAATGATTCAACAAATAACAGTTGAAAGATCGCTGATTGAAACATCAATGTCCTTTCTATTGTTTTTACATAGAAATCGATCCCAATGACTTCTTTAAAAATAGGAAATTCTGCTTCAATCAATGTTTGAGCAGACCGTACATTTCCTTCGACAGCACACACAAACCATTTAGCTCGGGTTGAGTTGTAAAATTTACTGAATTTATCAGCAGAAATGTATAAATACTCACCATTCCCTAAAAATACATTTGGTTTGATAACAGCACCTATTGTTATATTTACAGTACTATTGTCACCAATCCTAACGGAAACATTTGAACCCACAGGGGAAAGGAGCCTCTCAAAAAGATGTCTTGATACTAAACCATATGTAGTGTTTCCCAATGTTTGATTGTGGGAAAGAAAAGAGGTGGAGGTATCATTATTTACACTCTCGATGACTTCTTCAGCAAAAAACGCATATTGTGAAGGATCAACACCATAGACGTAACTATAAATCCCCTGAATTTCTGTACGCTCTTCCTGAATGAAAGATGATTTAATTATTGGAGTACTCTGTTCAAGTGATGTAGTAAGATTGATATCAGGAAGCTGATCATCACGAGCCTCTGCAACTAAGTCAATATTTCCCCATTGCTCTTGAAAAAACGCAGGAAAACCAGTGATAACTGCAGCTGACACTAATCCGATAACAATGATGAATGTTAATGCCAATGCAGCAGTCATAATTGTGAAAAGGGATTTCCTAAATTCTCTGGCAATATTACGCATCGAAATTGTACGTACCAGTTCTCCAAAAATGGGGGACAAAAAGGCAAAAGCGACTTTCGGTAAGAAGATGAGAATACCAATTTCTATTAATACTGTTCCAATGAAGATTAACAAGATTACGAAAAAATGTAATGATAGTATTTCAAAATCAAGAAAACGAGTAGGGCCTACAAAAAATTGCAGTATGAATCCCGTGAGTGCAAGAAGGAAACCCATAATTATAGTATGTTTCCAATTTTCTAATAAAACGAAAGAGGATTTTCCACTACGCATCTGAGAGTGAATATTCCGAATAACTGGTGTGGATAATGCAATGAAGATGGGGTACAAACCAGAAATTAAAGCAACAGCAATTCCAGATGCTAAAGTTGCAAGAAGAGAAGAAGGATGCAGGGAGAGCGCTTGAAATTTTAATGTGGGGTAGAAAGATTGCATAAGACCTACAATTATGTTTGCAAATCCAATACCTCCGATAATACCTAAGAAACTTCCAACTATGGAGTAAAGTAAAATTTCCACCGAGATTAATAACACAATTTGCTTGGAACTACTCCCTACAGCTCGTAAAACACCAAATTCTTTTGATCGGTCCCGAATTGCTATTGCCAAGATATTTGTAATAAATAAGAACTCTACTACAAAAGAGGCGAGGATAACTAGATTCATCGCAGTTTGATATGCACGAATACCAGATGATCGAATATCAGAGATATCTTTTTCAGTCCAGACATACGATCTGACCCCGACTTTATCTTTGACTTTCTCTTGTATTATTTTGAGATCTAAGAGATTTTCTACATAAACATCGATCTTGGCTCTCAGGATATTTGGCCGCTCTGCTTGTGGGATAATATTAAATAATGTCCTAATATTAATCAAAATGAAGAGATAGCCAAGATTATTCCCCAAGAAAGAAGGATCATTCAGTACTCCTCCTATTGTAAACCTGCTGGACTTAAATGTGCTTGGATCTAAAACTATGTCTGTCTCAAAATCTTTTAAGTCAACTGAATCACCAACTCGGAAACCAGAATCAATGAAGAGCTTATGAGATATAATAATAGTATTATCATGTAGTTCCCGCTTTCCTTCTGTGATATTTATTGTAGAAAAATCAGGATGAGTTTTGGGATCGATTCCATAAATTAAAACATTTGATTCGGGAAATTGTTCTTTCACAAGTCGACTAGCGGGGAGAGAGTAAACAGGACTTGCCTTGGTAACTCCAGCTACTGAAGAAACGTCTTTAGTAATTGATCGTAAGGTGGATAAACCAACCCATTCCTTAGGAATGACTGATATATCGGTATAATTTTGATTGCGATTGTTAAAGACAAAATTATCATATAAAGTATCTATTGAGATAACAATGCCAGTTTCTAGTGCGATAGTCAAGACTATGCCAAGAATTAAGAGAGAACTTCGATACTTAGAGCGAGTTGCATTTCTTTTAGCTAATCCAAAAATCAGTCCTATCTGTCGCTTTCTAGTGCTAAGGGTTTTTCTGAGAGAA
Source organism: Candidatus Heimdallarchaeota archaeon (assembly GCA_020353515.1). Classification (GTDB taxonomy): domain Archaea; phylum Asgardarchaeota; class Heimdallarchaeia; order Hodarchaeales; family Hodarchaeaceae; genus Hodarchaeum. The sequence goes on along the minus strand of CP070695.1, from coordinate 1,680,711 downwards.
CCTTTCATCGGAGATGATTCACACTCAAGAGGATGAATATGATGCTTCTACATCCCACCAGAGGATTTTAAAAGTTTCTTTTACTGCACATTTCTACTTGCATTCGTCTCTTTAAATTATGAAACTATTTTGAGTGGGATGACAAGGTTACTCGCTGGAAACAAAGGTAATTAAGCGTATTTACTTAAGTAATCATGCTCGGATCTTTGCTTATTTTAAGACCACAATGATTTAACTTGGTGATTAAGCGCATGATGGCTATTTATTAGTTAAAATTCAGGGAATTCTTGATATGAATTCAGTTAATTATAAAAACATGAATTTTAAAAAATACAGACTAGTAGCTGATTCTCTACAATATCTTGAAAGCAAATCAAAAAACTCATTAAATTCGATATTAACTCGCAATTCATCAAAGAGACTTACAAATGACCAATTTGGCAAAAAAAATTTCATAAGAAACAGTAATACAAAAATTGCGATAATTATTTCATAGCCATTTATAATCTATTGAGACTTATCTGCATATCACAACCCGAATTTAAAAATAACTCTAGAGAATCTATTCGTAAAAAAAAAATACCCCCGAGGAAGGCCTAATCAAAATGTATGAACTGGATGTCTTACGTGCGTATTTAAAAAAAGCAAAAATCACTCCCCGAAGAGTACTACAGTTCTCTTTGGGAATTATGATAATATTAATTATATCTGGTAATTCAGTATCTACTATAGCTTATCGAGCTGAGGTGAATAAAGCTATTGAAGAACAATCGAAGAGATTAATCTATACATATTCCCCCGATAAGCGGATAGGAGTACTGTATGGAGGACAAGATCGAATAATTGCAGGTACAGCTGTTTCATTGTATAATTCTTTACGAATTGTCTATACCTCTATTGATCTAATACCTGTTACTAGTTTAGCGGAGATTAGATCTCTTTCGTTGACACAGTATAATATTCTTATCTACATCTTTGACAGTTCAATAGAAGGTATAATTATTGGAGACACTGTTACTTGGAAAGATTTTTCAGCCTTTCTTGCAGCACATCCAGAATTAGACCACGTCATTGGGACGGGAAATGCACATTATTTGTATCGCTATTTACCTGTAAGTCAAACAAATGTGTGGATAGAAGGATCGGATGTTCTAGACGCACAATTAGTGTATCTTTGGTGTATCTGGTCTGTAGCAGATATTTTAGAAACAAAGAATGAACATTATTCAGATTATAGTAAAGCGGGTATTAATATCCGTAAACTAAGTCTAAAGTGGTTCGCTGAGAATATAGATGCAGTTGTGGAACGAAATTTACAACCTGTTGATCCTATGGGCGAGGAGGATTTAAAACTTAAACAAGAACGATATGATGAAATGAAAGAAAGATTTCCTCGGGAAATAACACCTAAACTCACACTGGACGAGATGCGCGCTCTTCCAGATGAGAATAAGCCTGCTATGTATATTAAGAAGTCAACTGATGAATCCTTGGGTATAGGAGACATGTTGATTGGATTGCTTCCTATTGAATCAGGTCTTCAAGGCCCTATTGGGGGAATTCTTGATATATTATTAGAAGTATTCATAGAGATGGTTGGGGATGAAATTAATATTTCCGAAGACGCAATGGAAATGATAGAAACTGCATTTAAAGCAATTGAAGCCTTACTTGGCTTTTTCGGAGGAGGAGACATCTCTGTTGAATCAGCTCTTCACACACTATTTGAAATCCTAGAAGATTTGATTCCTTTTTCAGAGGAATTAAAACCTTATATTGACTTACTTATCGACGCTATCCCTCTACTTAGGGGCGATTGGTCAGCAATTAGTGATATTATCGGCCGTTTACTTGATCTTGTGATTCCTGAGAGTTGGTCATGGTTTAAGGATATTATTAAAGAAATTCTTGCGCTTTCTGTAGAGATAATTGATGAAATGAAAAATGAAGGAGGAAAATTCCTTGATGTTTTTCTTTCTGTAATTAGTGAACGATATTTAGATGTCTTAATAGATAAATTCTTTGAACTTATCGGTGTGGATGTAGGCGAATATATTACTGGTTTAAAGACCTTCTTCAAAGCTATAATGGACTTTTTATCTAAATTTGATCTTAAGAAAACCATTCAGGAATATCTACCACAACTCATTGGATTTGTAATTGATACTCTAGGAGGAGGATCAGGAGCTTCCGTCACAAGTCCTGAAGATGCAGAGACTTGGAGTAGTATCATAGGAATATTAATGAATTTATTAATGTCTGCGATTGGATATACTGATGATAATTTAGCAGGTGTTTTTAAAAACTTATTAGAATTACTAGATTCTAAATTTACTGAAATTTCGTATGCAGCTGATCAGATTCAAAACTTAATCCAACAAATTAACACTATTATCTCCCAAGCGAAGGAAAATGCACTCCAAAACGTTAATGACTTCGTTTCAAACTTAGATAGTGCAATTAACACTTTTAAATCTCAAACAGGATTCAAATTTCATACTGATTCTACTAAAGATGCTAAGATTCAAGAAATGATTGTCTCAGGAAGCACAATGATAGCTGGAGCCATCAATGGCGACTTTACCAACAAAGATCAACTTCCAAATCTTAATAATACTGTTGATTTCTTAATTGACGTAACAGAATATATGATTGGTGATATTGATGACAACAAGGAACAAAAGATCAAAAAAGCCGTAAATAATATTATAGCCATTATTGCAGTAATTAGTGACAAAGATGAATTGAAGCAATATATCAGTAGCACAATCGAAAAATTCAAACAACAATTTAAAGATCCCGTCGCATTAATCGATAATACAATTAATTTTCTTATAACAGGGGCAGAAGGACTTAATCTCAATACTGATATCTTAGAAAAAATCCGAACTTTTGCAGAAATGGGTGTAGGTTTCTATAACATAATCATGGCAGCGAAAGATAACAGCATCCAAGGTATACTTCAAGCTCTCATTCAGAATATTGGCATGAGCCTTATTAAAGAATTTGCTGGAATTGACATCTCATTTGTCAATGATATCTTAAAATTTATTTTCCCAAAATTCTTTGGCATAGACAGTTCAGAATTACCCACAGCCCACGCAATGATCAGTAACCTTCTAAGTCAGCTCGACCAGGTGGATGGATTAGATGCACTCGTTAGTTCTGCTACAGGTGGAGCTCTTTCTGGTTTAGGCGAATTAAAAGATGCAGTCGAAGCAATTTTAGGTTTTATCTTTAATGCTAAGGATATATTCACGGATGGAATACGCTGGCTTTTTGGGCAATTAATGGATTGGATAGGAGGGCAAATTGAACAATTGATCACGATGCTATTAGATGCTATCACCAATGCTCTCAGTGCTACTGATCTTCTTCCTCCAGAATGGTCTGGATCATTACCAGTAGGTTTGGGTGATTTTAGTCTCTTTAGTATCGGTATAGAATTAGGATTATATCCTCATTTTGGTTTTGATCAATCAGCTTTCTCAGATTGGATGTTAGATATTGTTTTTGGAGGTTTGAATCCATTTTCAGGAGGAATTGGCGAGTTCTTTGAAAAGATATTTTCATTTTTTGAATTAATTCCGACCTTCAAAGCAGGATTCGAGATTGGAGGCTTTGGTACCGAAGAAAATCCAATGATGGCATTCCTCCTGGAATCTCTCGGACTTGAACTAGAATTCTCGGGAAAAGGGTGGTTCGAGATGGAATTATTTGCGATCAAAGGCGGAGTATTTGACACTGATAACTTCTTTAAGGTTATCGAGTGGGGATTCTCCTTCACTATCACTATCTCGAGAACTTTCACTTTATTAGACTTTTTAACAGGGGGCACGGCTGGAGCCCTTAATGCAATAGGAGAATACATCGGTTTAGATGCAATTACTGTAACAGTTTCCTTTGGCATATTTCTTGAAGTTGTAAAACGCGCAGCCTCCGCAACGGGGCCAGAGGAAGGTTCATTTACTCTTAAAATTACTATAGGTCTAGCTGTTCACCTCGGTATTAATTTATTCATAGTAGGAATAGCATTTGATTTCTCCTTGGAAATAATCTTGACATTTTTCCAAGATCTTGTGGCCCCGACTCCGCTTCAGATTTTCTTGGAGATCATCCTCCGGTTCAGCGTCACACTCACATTCTTATTTGCTGACTGGGAAATCGAATTCGAGTGGAAACCTCTTGATCCATCTCCTTTAGAGCTTACTCCAACCAGTAAAGCAGAACAAGAAGAGAATGGAGCGATGGGGCTCGATGATGATGGTGATGGATTAGGTAATGCCTACGAGGAAAACACTCCTGGTCTTAATCCGAATTCAGAGGACACAGACGGAGATGGACTCACAGATAAATTTGAAACACAGACCTCGAAAACGGATCCCATCTTACCCGATACGGATGCGGATGGCCTTGATGATTTCGTTGAATATCACAATACTAAGACCAATCCACGTCAACCTGACAGTGATTGGGATGGTTTAACGGACTATGAAGAAGCCATTATCATCCAAACAGATCCATTAGACACTGACACCGATAACGACGGGATTGATGATAACTATGAAGTAAACCATGCTTATGATATTAAAGGTGTAACACCCACAGTAGAGTTTGTCATGATTGGTGGAGTCAAATACTTCGATAGAACTGATCCACTCAACCCCGATACAGACGGTGACGGGCTGCTAGATGGTGAGGAAGGGGAGTTTGGCCCTTATTATGGACTAGGCGATCTCTATAATGAAACAGCAGAAGCAGGAACAGATACTCCGCCACTAATCTTTAATGGTGGTTATACACACCCCTTAGATGACGATACCGATGATGATACGTTTGAACAACTATATGATGGAATGATTGCTCCGAGTAAAGCCCGTGCGTATGTTAAAATAGCAGATGGGACGTATATCCTAACTACCGATTGGTGGGAAGTCAAAGGTATGCCTATCGTTTATATGATTGAAGGAGAACCTGTACTTAATGTCACTTACACAAATCCATGTAATCCTGATACGGACGGCGATACAGGTATTGGTGATTATGATCGAACAGGTGCTCCTGATCAACCACATGATGAACCACCAGTGAGTGAGATTCTTAATTCAGATGGTTATGAATTATCATTAGATCCACCAAGTGACCCCTGTGACGCTGATACTGATAATGATGGATTGATTGATGGACTAGAAGGTACTAGAGGATCAACATCAAACCATACACATTATGCAAATCCAGACACGGATGGAGATGGATTAGGCGATATGCAAGAATTATTGTTGGGTTCTGATCCTAGACACCCTGATACTGATCATGATCTAGTAACTGACGGCGATGAATACTTTAAATACGGAACTCAACCTTTCAACCCTGACACTGACTTTGATGGTCTGTTAGATGGCGAAGAATTATATTGGTACCATACTAATCCTTTCTCTGTTGATAGTGATGGTGACCGAATAAGTGATTGGATGGAACTCATGGTTTACTTCACTGATCCAATGGACGAAGATACAGATAATGACCGATTAGATGAATACGAGGAAATTTTCATCTATAGGACAAAAGCTCATGATCCAGACACAGATTCAGAAGAATGGAACGATATCAACGGAAATGGTCGCTATGATGGCCTTGAAGAATGGGACATAGTATATGATGAAAATGGAAATGGTGTTTGGGATGGTGATTACCTTCGTGATGGAGACGAGGTCTATGGAACATATAATGGAATTAAGACAGATCCCCTCGCATGGGATACAGATCTTGATTCTATAACTTATTTTGTCGTATACGAAGGAGGAAAGATTGATTACACGTTCCGTCTGTCTGATGGTGATGAATTATACTACTATGGAACCAATCCAACATATGGGGATACAGATCTTGATGGATTAACTGATGGTTGGGAATTGTACTTAGGTTCAGGATTGATCCCTAATTTCAAACCAATGCCATTAGATCCCTTAAGCAATGACACTGATGGTGATACTCTCCTAGATGGGCTAGAATTAATGATAGCAAATTTCACCAGTTTGATATACCCATATATTGGATTTTACACTGTACGCCCTTATAACACTTCTCCTGTACTAGCAGACTCTGATTTTGACTTCTTAAGCGATTCAGAAGAGATAGATGTCTATTTCACAAGACCTGACAATGTGGACAGTGATAATGACACATTAAGCGATTATGATGAATTATTCTTCCATTTAACAGATCCACTTAAAAACGACACTGATGCAGATGGATTATTAGACTGTAATGAAACAACTTCTGTAGGAACACTAGCTGCCATTGAATCAGATGGGATTAGATTCTCTATTAAATTATCAGGATACTGGGATTCGGTCACAGGAGTATTGTACTATCCTGTGTATCCTACAAATGCTACAGATCGAGATACAGATGATGATTTTCTGCCAGATGGTGCTGAATTAGATCCTGAACTACCTTATAATAAAGCAGGTACTGATCCTATGGTCACAGATAGCCTTGTAAATGGTACAGAAGATGGTTTATTGTTCGATTCAGACCATGATTATATCCCTGATGGATATGAGTTTTTTGGGCACCCTGACGGTACTTTAACACCTACAGTACTAATCGCTGGTGGTGGTCCTTTCAATCCTGACAGTGATCGTGATGGCTTAATTGATGGAGAAGAATGGTTAGAGTACGGAACCAATGCCTCAAACTGGGATACAGACAACGACACGTTCTCAGATGGATTAGAAATCCTCCTGGGAACAAATGCAACTGGTTACACCAACGCGTCAGATATCTATGAATTATTAGATGATTATCGCGGTGATCTAGTTGTTACCTCACCCATTACCTCAACTTATGAAACAGAGTCAATTTCAATTACTGCTACCAATTTCACTACTCTATCTAGTGTTAGGTATCGTTTCACCAATGGACCAGTCTCTCACGAAGAAACAGAAATGAGCTACAACCACAGACAATACCAATGGCAAAGTTTATTATTAACCTTACCTAAAGGGGCTTATACCCTTGAGGTAATTGGAACCAAAACTGATAACTCTGAAATACTGAAAATAATTCGATTTTTCGTCCAAATGGAGCCTTTACGAGTAGAACCATTCCTTATCGGGGGTTTGATTGGCTTTGGTAGTGTATCAATACTACTATTTTTAATTGAGATTGTAGATCTTCAGAAATTCTTATTCTGGCGACGAAAAGAAGGAGGGATCTAACATGATAGGTGGACATAAGATGGCAAAAACTCTTACAAAACTTATGGCAATTTTATTCCTAAGTATATTTCTAATCGGCCCAATGTCTGCATCAGGCATTCTTCAAACCCCAAATTCCCCAATCTTAGCAATGTCTCCTTTAAGGAGCTCGATTACAGATGAAACATCAGAGACCCTAAATTCATTTTATAGTGACGACGAACCAGGAGTTGACGAACCCTATCTTCCTGAAGACTATGATATAACTAAATTTCTTATGAACAACGAGCTAGATTATCAGAATGTGTGGGAACCTTGGTTAACGAAAGCAGCAGTAAGATGTATCGCAGTTGATCCCACAAAGGAATTTCTGGCGGTAGGTGGAGGGTATTTATATGATAACGAGATTCATCTCTATCGCTGGAATGGGTATACTAGAGAATATGATAAAGTTTGGGATTCAGGAGATCAAATCATTCAAGGAGATGTGCTTTCAATAGATTTTGGAGACACAGATCATAACGACTTCATGGAAATCGTCTGCGGAAGTGCAGATGGTCATGTGTATGTCTTTGAACAAGAACACATCTATGATCCATTTGATAATATGGAGAATCAATTTGTCCATGTTTGGACCAGTCCAAAACTACAACAAGTATGGGGAGTCAAAATAGCTGATGTCGATAAAGATTACCAACCTGACATCATTGCAGGATCCTGGGATGAGAAGATCCATGTATATGAGTATACAAACCATTCAGGATATCCTTTCTCAAAACAACACTGGATCGAATATACAGAAAAAGTAACTATAGATGTTGGTGAGAAAATATTTTCTGTCGCTACGGGAGACACCAATTACAATGCTCTCCCAGAAATCATAGTTGGTACAGAACTTGGCCGTGTATATATATATGAGAACAATGGTACAATTCTAACAATCAATGGGGAACCGTGGCCACTTACCCAGGATAATTCGTATCGTTATCATTGGGATAGTGGAAATACTTCATGGAAACCAATTTTACGTATAATCGTTGACCAACTCGATGATGATAAAGCAGATGAGATTGTATACATTTCTGTGGGACAAAATGTCTTTGTTGTTAATTGGGATAAAACTGTTGGATTAACAGGCCGTTACTTGACTCATCAATTATGGGAACCCCTTGACTCTTGGGAACTTGGGGGACTTGAAGGATTAGGCCATTATTTAAACCATTATATTGATTGGATGTCTTCCTCAAATAACAATCTTACATCAGGAGTATATATTGATAATCAACTCTACAATGTGTTTGTCAATGGAACTAAGACCCCTACTGGTATATTCCTAACAGCCGAAAATATTTCCAATTTACATGTTTATTATGAGGGGACTAATACAATTATCACTGAGCCTTTTGGCAAATATGTTTGGGAACCCCAATGGCCAAAAAATACTTCTATGGCTATTCATAGAAAATTAGATCCCTGGGGTGAGGATGGGGTATATATTGATATGAATGGCGATGGTGTGGTGGATGATAACCCAATTGCGGGAATATATGATATAAATCATGACCCAGCAGAAAACTATACAACATTTAATGCCCGAGATTCAATAGCAAGTGCCATTGTTGACTGGGGAAATGATGGCGAAGTTATGGGCGATGGTTTGTGGGCGATCCCAGGAGAAGGTCTTGGGTATGATGTATTATTACGATTCCATGAGAGTACAGCACCACAATTAAGCAAAATTTCATTTGAAGTATCACGGGGTGATGGCCTATGGGCACTAATTCCTGACAAGGATATTTCGTTAGCCCTAGGATCCCCGTCTCCTGATGATGATGACTTATGGATTGATATTGACCCTATTCTTTCTAAAGAACACTGGGCATATTTCCGGTATATGCGAATAAATGTAACAAATGGTGGTATCTTTAAAATCAAGGGTGGTTATGCCCCAGTTCTATATAGACCTATGGATACAGCAACATCCATCACGATAGGGAGTTTAGATTTAGATTATTATAAGGCTTATACAACTGGTGAGTCCGAGGGGAAGAAAATTGTCCTAGGTACTTCTGATGGTAAGATAGTAATGTTTGAATACAATTCAGCTACCAAAGGGTACGATTTACTCTGGAATTCTTATAAAAATGACACTTATACTCAAGGTACAAATATCTGGGATATTGTTGAAGTAAAAAATCCCGGAAAGATCCCAACTTGGTTATATAATGAATCAAGCAGTTCAATTTTGGAGACACCAATTAATAACCCACCACACCTCCTAGCAGGAGATGGCGAATTCGCCGGTATGGATCATGTGTCTCTCTTTAAAACCTTCTTTGAAGGCATCTTTAGCGCATATTATCCAGAACTTGAGGGAATTATTGATCTCAATATCCCTTCAAATGATATTGTTGTTGGAACATCTAATGGTAAACTATATATCTTTCCGTCCTTACTTAACGAACGCTCTGAGGCCCTAAGCCTCCTTATGTTCGCTCAAGTGAACTATAATCCGTTCTATACTGGAATGTCGATCATTCCAACTTTCGCAGATCATATCCCCCAACCTTTCTTGCCGAACTTTCCCGAGACCATGTATTTAGGCTGGGCTCATGAAGATTTCCTTTATGATCCTGCTGATGAAACCAAACAAAAAGCAATAGCAGGTTTAGATTTCTATCTGTTTAATCCAGGCGGGGGAATTGGAGCGTATGAAGGTAAATTAGAACTAGCTGAGGTAGAGATCACAGGATTACTGTCACGAGCTTTAGAGAAATCCCGTACTATTCCAGAAGTAGCAACTGGAGATATCGATGGTGATGGTGATTTAGATCTTGTACTAACCAATGGCCGTATTTATTTACTAGAAAACATTGAAAATGCCATGTTCAGATTAGATCAAGAATATTTCCAAGAGTTGAATCTCCAAACTACAGATAAGCTCTATACATCCCCTGAACTATTTGATTTTGATCAAGATGGTGATTTAGATCTCTCATTAGGGATCTCAACTCGTCCAGGAGCAACATATTTTGAAAATGTTGGAAAACGATGGGCCCCTGAATGGAAAGAAAATAAGTGGTTATTTACAAACTCTTGGGGTGGTCTTCGTTTTAACAACTTGACATCTCCTACTTTTGCTATTGATCCGCGTTCTGGAAAAGTAACTCATATGACTACTTTCAATAATTATACAAAAGAGCTTATCCGTCTAGAGGCTGAATATAATAATCATAATGCCTTTGTAATTGGTACAAATCCAATCATTTCCCGCTTAGAAATCAACTTGAAATCAGGGACAGATTCATATGGAAACAAGCTTGAAAATTATGGATATCATGTATTTGAAACTTGGAACACCAAACCTGAATTAGAGCGTTGGACACTGACCATTAAAACAGGTGATATGGATCAGGACGGTCGGGGAGAAGTTATTGTGGGTGATTTTGACAATAATCTGTATGTGTTTGAGCATTTAACCAATAACACATATAAACGAGCCTATCGTTCTCAGGATATTACCCATAAAGAACTCTCAACGACCTCTCCGTATGCTTGGCAGGAACTAGAAGGAGTAAGTGGGACATTCTATCGAACAATTTGGGATCATATCGAAGAATTAGTTGTTGGTCTTGATATGGATAATGATGGCTTCCTTGAAATGGTTGCCACTGCAGGTCTTTCAATCTTTGTTTGGGAGCAAAATAATGATGGTTTCGTCAGTATTGATGATGAGTACAAATTAATTTGGCAAGCAGATCTTCGACAATCCCCATGGGGATTGTTGTTCAATTATTTAGGAATAACGCAATTTACAGCTGCAGCTTATGGAGGAGATCTTGACTATAACGGATATGGAGAATTTGTTCTTGCAGCGGGTAGCTTTCTATTTGTATTCGAATCGAATGGTTATGATAGTTTCGATGAGAACTTCCTTGTTAACCCCTGGCCTGTTCGTGGAAGATACTTCATCCCTGGTAACCCAATGTCATCCCCAGCTGTCAGAACTCTTTCAATTGAAGCAATAACTATTGCTGACACTGACGATGATAAGTTAAATGAGATTATTATCGGTGGGGTGAATAAAACTTGGTGGGGTTCTTATAATGGTTTTGTTGCTATTTTAGAGAATCAAATTGGCACATACGCGTATACTTGGTGGGCTCCCAATCGTTTAATGGAAGAAAATCCAGTTTTTGATGTAATGGTTGACAACCAAGACTACGACCAGTACAAAGAGATTATTGTGGGTACATTCAAAGGTGTGGTTATTTATGAAAATGCTCCAGGATCCTCACGGGATAATAATTACGTAGAAAGGTCAATACTTACTAGTTATGTGAATTTCCCAACCATAAAACTTAAGCAAATGTTTGACATTGAAGCAAAAGTCCAGCTAGCTCTTCGTAACACAGATTTCATTGAGCTTCAATATGACATGAGTGACACCTTTGGACGGTCTCAATGGCTCCAAATTTTCAAAGCAGGCCAAGCACTGTACTTTGCTACTAGTCCTGATTATGGTGATACGTGGATTCAACATGGAAGAGTAACTACTGATAACATTCTAATTCGTTACCGACCCCCCATTGCAGGTTGGGGAACATTCCCAATGACTTATTCTTATTATGAATATCACCCTTCAGTGTATCAAACACCCAATGGCCGTGTTTTCTTAGCGTTCACTGGTCACCTCGACTTTGGTATAGCACCTGATTACGAAGGAATATGGCTGCTTGAACTTAAAGATAACGCAGGAACTCTTCAATGGGAAAATGCAATTTTTGAAGACATTGACGCGTTTAGAGCAGCAGCTATTTTCAGCTTAGGCCACCTTCTCTATAATCCGAGTGTCTGGGATTTCCATAACAATACTGACGGCTTGGGAGTAGCAATTTCCTATATAAATAATACAAATGGTGGGATTTATTGGCAAGGAAGCTTCAATTATGCTCCTTTCTATGGTGATAGGATTCCAAATATTGGAAAGTCTGCGGTACAGAATAACATAACTTGGCCTGGAAAAGTAGGATACAGGGCCCTCTCTCATGATACCATTCGCTCTGTAAGCGGCGATGTTGTTATTGTCTTTAGTGGATTGAGTTTTGTTGAAGGAAAAGTAGATTATGATTTATGGATCGCAAAATCAAACTCCACACCAATATGGGATGGCACTTTTCCGTACTCTCGAGCAACTATAGATGGTACAGATGAACTACATCCATCTATCACTCAAACGGTGACACCTGACCATGCATTAATGATCATATTTGAAGCTGAGGGGTATCAACCTTCAGGAAATCTACAGGTAACATATTCAAAAGATGATGGAAACACATGGCGTGATCCAGAACCCGTTACAACAACGCCCCCATTTGCAGAATACATTGTATATCCACAATATGGATTTAGTCTCTTGGTATTAAAAGAAGACCATAATGTGATTGTTAAGTCCCTGATCTCAGTTGGACCAGCGATCACTGCTCACTGTACTGGAGGATTTGCATATTCGTTCATGGCACAATATAACTTCTTCTCTTTGGTTCGACTTACTACAGCTCAACGTTTATCTTCAACGGTCACACTGGGTACAGGATACACATCAAGTGATACTGATACATATACATATTTAAGCTCTGGAGACGTTACAGCTCATTCTGGCCTTGTTACGACTGTTGGTGGTGGTTTGACTACTGGAGGAGGTACTCTTAGTTACGAAGGGACTCCTGTGGGAGTATTAACAACCGTTGACGATGGCGGAGGTGGAAGTGTCCTGGTTTACCAAACGACCTATAATCCTCCTCCTGTTGTAAACTATGACCCCATCGTGACAGAGGAAGAGTCTGTTGTAGTATATGGTGGTAGTATTGTTGCTTATGGGAGCGACGCTATCGGAACAGATGATCCTGAGGATGATCCCAATACTGGCTCAGGATATGATGATCAAGAGGGTGGTATGTTGTTGACTATGGCAACCAATTTTGGAGGTAGTGATTTCCACTCGAGTACAAAATATCCTGATAGAGGGTACTATAATAACATCTTCTTTGGGATGAATCCTACATCCAATTTCACTTTGTTTGATTTTATGGAAGCACGAGCAATTAGCACTGGCGATTCAGATGCAGATGCACGAAGAGAAATTGCTATTGCCTCTGGCAATCAAGCATTTCTCGTAGAAGTTTCCCGAACAGGTGGGCCAGAGAGAGCATTACTCTATTATCAACCATGGCATAGTGATGGCCTAGCAACGGAAACAACAGATATTGAACTATATGATTCAAATGGAAATGGATTTGATGAAATTATAGTTTCTTGTGTCGAGGGAAACGTTTACAGCTTTGAGATCCGGAATACAAAAGTTCCCCGAACCAACTACCTATTCTTTGATTGGGATCCAGTATGGATGGAAGCAAAATATAATACTATTCTTGACAATGTAAACCCCTCACCTGATAAATTAATGGATACAACTGATCTTGGATCTGATGGAGTTGACGATTTGTTTGTCGCAACAATGGATTCAACAGGAAGCACTTGGTATCCTATAGTTCGAGCATTAAATGGGTCAACAGGTGGGGAGTTCTGGGCCTTCAATCTCTCTAGTGAAGGATTCTCAAAAAACTCCATTATCTTAACTCTCAAATCTGCATTTATCAATTCTGACCCAATTAAAGATTTAGTGTTCCTTATTCACGATAACGATGCTACTACCACTTCACTCTATGCACTCAATGGAGCTTTTGGAAGTGAAATCTGGTCAGTAGAATTCGATGGTATTGATATTGATGGTTTCACTGAGATGACATTTTCTGATCTTAACAATGACAATGTTTCAGATATTATTGTACCATTTAATGAAACTGTTTATTGGATAAACGGGGCTAGTGGTATTGCGCCTACGGAATTGTTCTCTCTTACGGATAATTCCTGGTTAGCAGAACACGTATCTGCTGGGAATAACACCCTTGTTGTATCTGGACGCAAATTTAATGAGGATAATGGATCAGTTATATTATTAAATTATAATGGGGTTTCTTGGAGTACCGTTCACCAATTCACACGTAATAGTTCAAAGTATGGTTTAACAGCAACATTAATTGATGTGAATGGCGATGATTTTGAAGAGGTCTTAATCGTAGAATCAGGCATTCTTTTTGCTTATGAAACAACTACAGGAAACTATTCAGAACTGTGGAACAATACATTCGACGGTGCTATTGGGAATCGAGACAACACTTTGAAATATGACTTTAACAAAGATGGATTTCAAGATGTGATGTTCCAGATTGATTTTAATTCAGAAACCCGACTTCCGACTGATACTATTGATTTTGAGGATCTTTCAAGCGGAAATACAGTAGACAACCATTACACAGGCCTTATCTTTTCAAATGCAGGTGGCGCTTGGCAAGGATGGACTGTAGGGGATTATGGCAGCAGTTCGACTTACATCCCTCATTCAGGTGATATGGCAGTAACTGCTGTCGAGATAGATAGTTATATAATCATTAAAGACCGTGCTGCACGAGTCTCCGCATACTTTTCCACAGCTACAGGTTACAGTTATAACTGGAGTGCATATGACTATCAAGGGAACCTACTTGACCAAGTATTCATTGAACCTGGCCGATTTTTACAGTTTAAAGAGTTAGAAGACTCTCTGGGTAGAATTTACAGAGTTAGCATTGATGGACTTAATGGTATCTCGTCATTCTTCGTTATGGATGACTTCTCCTACCATCAGCAGCCTTTGACAAAACTGATTGCCATGTCTGGATTGAATCCTGCAGACATTCTCTGGGAGTATCATCTTTGGGATACACATGCGAATGACATTTCTCAAGGTGATTTTGATCGAGATGGTGAAGCTGATGATCTAGTATTTTGCACAGAATATACTGGTCCTAAACATACCGATGCAGTCTCAGTTATCGATGGAACTTATGGAACCCCATTCGCAAATTGGCAGAGGCCAATAAAATCTGTAGCAGCAGGTAATTTCGGCGATTTTGGCGAAGCAGCAGTACTTGACGGTAAGGGGCGAATATACATGAAGACATTTGTCCGACATAAACCAACAAGGGCAATTTCTGTTGCAGTACAAATGGATAGTTCTTCTTTCAAGACACGAGGTAATGTGATCGATTTAGCTGTTGGAGATTTCAATGCAGATGGAGTTGACGACATTGTCTTCGGGGATAGAAGTAGATATTTAATGGCTATCGAGGGGTCAACAGGGGAAATTATCTGGAAATGGCGATTTACCTCATCAATTATGCGTATTGCGGTTAAAGATATTAATGGTGATACAATTCCTGATGTAGCAGTGGCGTTGAAATCGGGTCTATTAAGCATAATAGATGGGGAGATTGGTCGTCCAACAATATGGTCGAATGATGCATACTTAGGTCCCGTGATTGTCAATGAAATGGCTTTTGTGGATACAAATAATGATGGTGATGAGGAGTTGGCCATCAGTATGGGTTATCGCTTTAGTGCCCATATTGGTCGATTTGTCCTTTATAATACAACTTTAGACCAAACACTTGGTCATGGGAAGATTATATGGCAGTATCACCAATTATTCGCTCCATTTACGCAATTTGAAGTTGCTGATTTTACTAATGATGGAACTCTTGACTTTGCAGTTGCCCTTTACGAGCATTCTATCTGGATATTAGATGGAACAAATGGCAATCTAAGAAATGGTATTATAATTCCCGTTCAAGATTTCAGAGTAGGTAATTTTACAGGACATTCACGTCCAGAAATCGTAGTTATTGTTCGGAATGGAACAATTGTAGCTTATCAAAATGATGATTGGACAAGCAATCTAGCCACAGAATTCGATAAAATCTTCCTTGATCAAATACCCTTTAGACTGTCACATATGGCGATCGGTGACTTTTCGGGCGATGGTAATGATGACATTGTGGTACGGTCGTTTGCAAATGGTAGCTATTGCTTTACTCTAGATTCTGATGGGTTCCATCTGAATTGGACTTTTGAAGATCGTTCCATATTCTATGTAGAAGAATATCAAGTGGCAGATCTTAATAACGATACATACCTAGATGTACTAACGTTGAATTACGATAACATCATGGCATTAAGCGGGATACCAACCTCTCCAACTCAGGTCATATGGGCTTCATTTGTACCAACAAACCTCATCCTATGTACAATTGTAGGTGACTTCAATGGTGATGGAATCAATGATGTTGCATTGGGTACAGCTGATCATTGGGTGTATATTCTTTATGGAAAGGAAGATTATCTTGTCGAGCAACAAGGAGGTCAAGGAGGACAGATCACAGGGAGAATTATTATCAGTAAAAGTTCCTCTTTAATCAAAGAAACACCTACTATCATTGTATCCACATATTTGGATAAAACTAGGATGACTCTTAAGACATATATCGCTCTAGTCATGGCTGTAGGAGCATTAGTGACACTACCATGTACTTATGTTGTGAAAAAAAGGAGGTTCAACCAATGAAGCCAAATACAATCTTTAGACACTCTTGGATAGGATTACTAGTAACACAAATTCTATTTCTAGTCATTATGATTCAGATAATGCAAATCCCTATTGTCCCCCAACCAGCTGCAGCGTCCCCTCCGACTCATCTTGACAACATATGGGAAGATCCCGATGGTTTAGGACCATTAACTAATAATTCTCGTTGGGCATGGGCGTATCCTTTAGGTGGTGAATCAATCGCTAATCCCGATTTACTAAATGTCAGCTCTTCAAATCCAGATTATTACTCCTTTGATGTCAAACCAGGGTTTTATTTCTCTATTTCAATTACATTTAACCAAACTAATATTTGGGAAGATACTGGTGTTGCAGGGCCTAACAACTTTGTTGATTTAGAATATCCCTATGCTGATTTAGATATATACCTTTGGGCTCAGAATGGAACATTGTTGGGATATAGCAATTACTCTGGATATGAAGAAATTATTAGTCCTATTTTAATAAGAACCTCCGAGACTCTTATATTTAATATAACTTGTTCGACTCCAGCAATAGGAGACGTGATTCTGTATTCAACCACTTACAATATGTCTGTAGTATATGAAGATAAATGGGAATACTTTGCCCCAAATGACCATTTTGACGATCTTACTCCTCCAAATTATCCAGGGGGAAGCGATGATGAAATTGTCCCTGGCCATTATGAAAAACTTCGTTTTTCACAGAATACAGACACATTGTACGGAAATAATGATACCTATTGGATTTTACTGTATCAAGGCTCGTGGGTAAATATTACTGTTACCTCTTACTTAGATTCTGGCCAAGATGAGAATAATGGACCTGATATGCATCTCTATTTTTCAAATAAAACGCTTTTCGACTCTCAATTTGAAAGCAACCCAACAGTGAACTATGAAACATTTATTACAACAGTGAAATACACAGATTGGTATTATCTAGAAATAAGGAATAATGCAGGGATTGCGAATTATTATACCTTAGATATTACATTAGAAGACGCGTATGAAGTTGAGAGTGGGCCAAATCACGTAAACAATACTGCAACAGAGATTAAAAACTTTGGAAAATTGCCTGGAATGGTTATTTCAAATAACAATCATGATTGGTACACTGTAAATGTAGAAAAATACAAGCGTTTACTTGTGGATATCAATTGGGTTCCAGTAAAATTACCTGACGGTAGTAAATTAGATTTAAGCCTTACTGTTTATGAAAATCAATCAGCAAGTTCAATTCTTGATGATCCACAACCGATTCTAAACGGTTTGCGATTTGGACCATATCGAGCATTATCTGATTCTGTTTTCTATATTCATGTATCTTCTAATAATCCTTATCCTCTCTACTACAACCTTACAATTTCAATTCGAGAAAAGGATGACTGGGCTGAAGTAAATGATGGCCCCTTAACTGCTTATATCCTACCAACCCAGTCTAAAGTCTATAGTCCCACAGAAAACGATCCTGATGCTGGTCTTATCTCACTGGAAGGAAACATGGATTGGTTTGGCATATATTTACTTCCAGGTGATTGGCTTACGGTGAGGATTGACTTTGATGGGTCTCTTGCTGATTTGAACCTATTTTTAGCCAGCCAAGATGGTGTAATTCTTGATGATTCAACGTCATCAGGCTCCAGTTCTGAAACTGTTGTTTATAATGTCGTTAAAGCAGACATGTATCTACTTCTAATCCTTGGAGTGGGACCTCCTGGGTATGGATTTGCAGATTATAACCTAACCATTAACATAGATCTCTTTGATGATGCATTTGAGTTGCCAAATAATGATTTTGCCACTGCTGCACCAATCGCTGAAGGTATTTACACGGATCTTATCCTTCGTGATGACCTTTACGATTATTATTATTTATACCTTCATGAAGGCGATACAATCGATATTTCTTTGGATTATTTCCCAGAAGAATATCCAAACCCTGAAGAAAAAGGTGAAATTCTTACCAATGATATTGATGTGGAGTTATATTCTGATTATAATGGTACAGATTATCCACAAGTAGAGAAAAGTGACACTGTGTTAAATGAAACAATCTCCTTTAATGCCACTGTTAGCGGGAAATATTTCATATTTTGTATAATCTGGGGTGGTGAAACTCCCAATTCATACAATTTAACGATTGATATTTTAGAAACCGATGATGCCCATGAAGATAATGATGTATTCGGTGATGCCACTCGAATAACAGTAGTTGAAGGACCTACAAGAGACACCATTAGCCACACGGAGACACCACGGATACGGATCAAAGATGATGATTACTTTGTGGTCAATGTACCGGCAGGATTAGCAATAATTGTAGAAATATCTCAATTTGGTACAGAAAATTTAGATCTTGAGCTGATAAGCTTGAATGGTAGTATTATTGACTTTAGTACCAATGATGCAGGATATCCTGAGCAAGCTGGTCCTTTTCCAATGAACTCTTCATATAGAGAACTTTACAATGGGACTGATATTTATTTCCGTGTATCAATGAACACAGGTTTGAGTACAAGCTATTTCCTAAACATTACTATTGGGCCAGAAGATGTGCTGATCCCCCAAGAGAGTGTTCCCCCGTTTTCAAAGATCACACCTACTAAAAAAGCACCAGATCTCTTGGGAGGTTTAATCCTGCTTGCTGCGGGCGGATTAGTCCTTGGTGGTGGTACAGCAGCAGGATTATATGCGGCTAAGAAAACAGGTACCCTTGAGAAAGTAGGAAAAGGGTTCAGAAAACGATTCAGAAGAAAACCAGAAGGATAATCGAAAAAACCCAGGGAATAACTACCTGGGACATATTTTTTTTCTTTTCTTCATATATTCAAAACCTCTACATTAATTACGAGGAGATTTTTCCAGTGAGAAAATTATAGATATCATATTACTTTTCCTAATCGAAATAAGCAAACATTAATTAAATTCGAAGAGGACGATATTCTTATTTTGTGAATAGCTAAGATTAGACAAATTTACTTCTGTTAACTTAATTAAAAATGAATTGTTTATTCTACACTACTAAAATTAAACCCTATGAGTTGAAAATCGCTATGAACAGCCAATTAGTTAAAATCGGAAGAAAAACTTTACCTACATTGCTAATAACGATATTTATATGTACGAGTCTTCAAATTAACCAAATTTTTACAGGAAACATCTCTGACCAAAGTGAAAATCATCAAAATATTCCAGTATTAGAAAGGGAAGTTTCTCCTTCTACCCCTAATGATAACCCATTTCAGAAAGTGTTTGAGGATCTTGGGATAAATCCTCAAGAGGAAGTAATCCCCTCTCCTGAGTATGATGTTTTAGGAAAACTTCGAGACAATGAAAATAGTTACCAACAAGTGTGGACACCTTGGTTATCAAGAGCTGCTGTACATGTAGCGAAAGTTTCAGACGATGGGGAATTTCTAGTGGTTGGAGGAGGGTATCTTCTTGATACTGAATTGCATATTTATCGTTGGAATAGTGATGAGAGGCAATACATCAAAGTGTGGGAGGCAGGATCAGGAATTATTACTCGTGATATTTATGATGTAGCGTTTGGTGATTCTGATAACAATAATCTGATAGAGATTGCAGCTGCGTGCGCGGATGGGCGCGTTTATCTATTTGAACAAGCACATATATATGATCCGATAGCCAATCTCGAAAATCGGTTTGATTTTGTCTGGAAATCAGAAAATTATTTTCAAGCCACATCGGTTGAATTTTATGACTTAGATCTTGATGGGATTCAGGATCTCATTGTAGGTGCCTGGGATAAGAGAATCCATATCTTTGAATATACAGATCACTCAGGTTATCCATTTGACGTAGAACATTGGATAGAACTCACTGAACGATGGAATTCAACAGAAGTAGATGAAAAAATCCAATCTCTTGGTGTAGGGGACTTTAATAATAACGGATTACCAGATATTATCGTAGGAACCCTTTCTGGGTCTATTTACATTTTTGAAAATGATGGTGTGGTGATGGCTCCTCATGGTATCGAATTTCCTTTCCCTAACGATAATAATTATCGACTTATATGGAATAATAGTGGATTATATCAACCAATATGGAACCCAATAGGCCAAATAGCAATTGGAGAATTGGATAAGGTGGATCTTTCGGATGCTGTGGTTCAACATCCCACTGATGCCGTTGTTCTCGCTTATGGCCAAGGAGCATGGGCTTTACGTTATTCTGCGGAACGAGATTTTTATTTGGAACAGTTAATCCAAGATTTTGAGGATTGGCAGACACAGGGGGCATATCCATTTGATAATTTTGCGGATTGGATGGTTCGTGAAGCAGGTATGAATTGGCAAGTCTATACTCAGCATATCAATGGGAGTAGATATCCAGAGCCTTGGGATGGGAAAACACAAAACGCTCTAGATATTTTTAGTAATTCTGCTGTTACAGGTGCACCCCTCAGTAATCATGGAGGAGTTGTATATGATGAGCATGAATACCTGTTGATCACTGAGGCGAAAAATTGGGAGGATGCAAAAGTAGATTGCGAAGCCCGTGGTGGACATTTGGTTACTATAACTAGTGCTGGAGAGAACGCATTTATCCATAGCTTAGCAGGACCAAGATATGTTTGGCTTGGTTTTTCAGATGCACAACAAGAAGGGAATTGGAATCAATGGATTACAGGGGAATCCTGTGTTGTTGGTGTCGACTATACAAATTGGAATACATACGAGCCTAATAATTTGGGTGGATATGAAAATTATGGCCATATGCGTTATCAAGATGGTAAATGGAATGATATTTACAACACAAATTTCGCTTATGTGTGTGAATGGGAGGCAGGAGAAAATAAATTTTCCGTCTTTAGCGTAAATAATACCCACAGGAATGCCACTGGAACCTGGAACTTAGGAGTAGGGGAGGAATTAGCGTCCAACGGCAATCCTGATCCAGATTTATATATCATCTTTGATGATTCTGAAATTGTTGTACAACCCGAGGAATGGAATATATCTGTTGGGAATAACCTTGTTAATTGGCATCAGGTGGATAACGAAGATATTCTTGCGATGAGTGCTGGAAAAGGATTAGCTATTGATGTTGATCAGCTTTTTGCAAAGAAAAAGATAATGTCTGCACAGTATATTCGTCTTACATTAGTTACAACAGGTGAAACAAAGGAAAGAAGAGTCGATGCAATAGTATTTCCTTATGTTGCCCGACCTCTAACAATTGCAGCCTCTGTAACAATAGACCCACTATCATTCTCTTATGATGAAGCTGAAACTGTCAATAAGATAGTGTTTGGTGGATCTGATGGAAGATTGCTTGTTTTTCAGAGGGGGATATTTAACATCACCTATTATAGGAAATATCGAACACGAAAGGCTGTTTTGATCGAGATTCCTGCAATTGCTTATGGGATTGTATCACCGGGTTTCTTTCAAAACTGGGATTCTTACACTGATGCTTATTTCAATCTTGGTGAAACTATTTGGAGTATTCAGGGAACGCCTAAAAAACCCCTGATTCCATCCTGGAGGTATATCCAGGGAGAAACAAAAGAATTCACTGGTGGTTTGTATACAGGTCTAGGCTTACACCATATAAGCCGATCTGATTGCTCTGGAGGGCCTGGATCCGAGCTCATTATTACTTATGATGGAGGTCCTCCCCATATAATCAATTCAGAAACAGGAGCTCTGGATGGTACAGCATACACCCCTTATGTTCTGGAAGATGTAATACCTTTCTCTTTTGGTATTGATACATTTGCTTTTGGTGATCTTTATCAGGGTGATAGTAAAGATGAGCTTATTATCTTTCCTTGGTATTCAACTTATAAAAAACCAAGTTCATATGATTCAAGATTATTACCTGTAATCTTTAATTGGATAACAAACAAATATCAGAATCCAACCACTCTTAGCGATGTAGATGGTCATTTGTATAGCTATCTTGCCGAATCCACCACTTATCCTTCTGCTGCCATAGTAGATGTTGATAACGATAGGTTACAGGATATTATTCTCTCTAACGGTCGTTTAGCTCTCTTATGGAATATTGGAACCACAACAAGTCCTCAGTTTAAGTTCGATTTTGAATACTTTCGAGAGCTGAATGAAAGAGCTATTTCAAATCCCATTTTCTCGCCTAACGCATGGGACTACGATCATGATGGTGATTACGACATTGCTTACTCGTATGGGAGAGGTTCTGGAACTTTTCGCTATGGTATGGACTTTTTTGAGAATCATGGCACTCCAATAGATCCTATATGGGCTAGAAATGCCTATGTAATGAAAAATCCAACTACTGATGGATCTTTACGATTTAACAATTATACTGCAGGAGTCATTGTCCCTTCAAATTCCAACGAGAGTTCCGCAGAATCTATCTGGGTCTGGAATGGGTTTCCAACCAAAGAGAACTTGAGAGAACTACATGCGGAAACAGATCAACAAAATTCGTATGTTATTGGGACAAATCCAGAGGTGATGAAATTAGAATTAAATTTAAAGCAATCCCCTCCAAATGCTATTAATTACGGTTATGCAATGGTGAAATCCTGGTCTAACTTGAAGGAGATCAAAGACTGGACAATAACATTAACTACAAGTAGTAACCTGGACGGTGATACAGATGCTGAAATAATTGTGTGTGATTATGATAATAATGTATATGTCTTCGAACATTTAATTGAGAACACATATAAACGTGCTTTCAAGACTCACGACCTAAATCACACCGAAATTACTAATTACTCTCCCTATGCATTTCAGGAGCTTGTTGGAGTATCTGGTACATTTCGAAGAACAATCTTTGACCATGGTAATCTTCTCACTGCAGGTTTTGATTATAATGGCAATGGAAATGAAGAATTTATTATCACAGCAGGCCTTCTAGTATATATTTTTGAAGCAACAGGTTTTAACGATGAATTCAAACTAATTTTTGAGATTGATTATAGAAATATGGTAATTGATTATGATATAACTCAATTTTCAGCTTTAGCTATCACCCCCGATTTCGATGGGCGTGGAAGCATGATTGCACTTGGTGCTGGCAGACAATTATTCTTACTACGATGGGATCCTGAAATCGGTTGGTTGGAAAGTTTTCAATCTATTAGTGGAACAGGTTTTTTTGATCAACCAGGAAATCCGATCTTCCATCCTACTCTTGATATTCAAACAATGCTTTTCGCAGATATCAATCAAGATAACACAACCGAATTATGGATAGGTGGGAGTAATCGAAGTAACACTCTTATTACTCATGGTGGAGTTTTCTTCAAGGGCAATGAATACAAATTATTCACGGAATCGAAGACTTGGGGTGAAGCTAAAGCTGCCTGTGAAAGCTTAGGAGGCCATTTAGTGACCATAACTAGTCAGGAAGAGAATGATTTTGTTCAAAGCTTGGCAGGATGGAGAGCACATATTGGTTTATATGAACCAAGTCCAGGGAACTGGGTATGGATTACCGGTGAGCCTTATGGGCCATATACCAACTGGGGTGGAGGACAACCTAGTAATTCGGGAGGAGTTGAGGATTATGCAGAAATTATGATGGATTTGAATGGTGTCTGGAATGACATTGCGGATTACCATGTTCGTCAATATGTCTGTGAATGGGAGAAAGAGAAGACGTTTGTTAAAACAAACACAGGTTTTCTCTTAGCTCTCCAATCAGATTTTGGCAATGTTCATCATATATACGACTTTCCATCAATTAGTACACATGTTAATACTCTTGGTACGAGTGATAGTGACTTTGATGGAAATTTAGAGTTGATTATTGGACATGGTCATGGAGTTGATATTTGGGAAGCACAAGAATCAACTAGTTTGAGTTTCACCCGTATTGAAATCATATCCTCTGATCCTAATTATGGAAATCCCCATGGATTGTTACCAACTTTTGACACATACCAATCTCCTGTAGGGCTAGCTCCACACGCCCACGATGTAGTGCAAATTGATAATGGTGACTTCTTTGTCGTTTATGGAATTGAAGAAGAATTTCATGACCCATTTTCTGGTAATGAGCAACTAGTGAATACCACAAATGGGGATGGACGCCTTTATTACTCTGTTACTCTTAATGCATCTGATGTGGGATCTGCGAAATCCCAACAGCTTTTCACCCCTCCCCAAGGATTATTGATCACCGAGGTATTTTACGAAGACATTGATGATAACCCAGCAAATTATAGCTATCATTGGGTGGAACTCTATAATCCCAATATTTTCGATGTTAACTTAACAAACTGGTATTTACAGATTAATAGCACACTTGACATATCATTTGGTACTGGTGTTATTCCTTCACGAGAGTACTTCGTTATTGCACAAAATTCATCAGTCTTTACTGATCGATATGGATTTGCCCCCGATTATGAGAATACTAGCTTGAAATTTACTGTTCCAGATGGGAGTGACACCCTTTCATTGTATTATAACGCTGTTGAAATCGATTCGACACCCCAACTCACCCCCATAATTTCAATTCTTGAACGAAAAAACCAATCAAACGTTATTCAAACGGCAGTTATACCCGTAGATACAGATGCACCTGCGGATTGGGTTAGTAATGATCTTACTACTAATGGTACTCCTAAGGTGAGGAATTATGATAATAGTGATGGATTTGTAGATGGAGTAGAATACGAACCAACGATCATTCAACTGCAAAATGGAAATATTCTTGTTTCATGGGTGATTGCATACAAAAATGCAACTGATTACGATAAGTGTGTCCTATCTCGTAATTTTGACCGAAATGGAAATCCAATCTCGGATATTCGCTTAATTGATAGAATAACATCTCCAGCTGATCCTGATACACAAATACGAGGTTTAGGGACATTACAGATAAACAATGGAACACATGACTACATTTTCTATTGCTATACACAAACCAATACTTCAATTCTACAAGGAGATTTAACATTAAAAGTGATCTTCAACAATGTATTATCAGATAATTCAGCGAATCTTGGATTAGGGGAATACTTCATCCATTCTGTAGATCTAATAGATATTAACGATCGTCTTGGGATTGTTTTCGCAGGTTACTCGAAAAATACCTTCTATGCAGCTCAACAGTTGTATTTCACAGTATTAAATAGCACCTACCATAATCAAGGCGTTTTTCCGATAACAAGTGGTGTTGGTAATGCTAGATTCCCGAGTGCAGCGACAATGGTTGGTTACTCAAACAGAATTGCAGTGTTGTATGAACGAATAACTGGGGGAAAAACAGAAATTGTCTCAATCTTTTCCAGTGATTTCGGAACTACATGGTCAGATTCTTATGTTCTGAGCAGCGATGATCCTTATCTCATACAAACACCTTTAGGATTTACAACAGAAAATGACACTGTGGTAATAAATCGTCAGAATTATAGACCTCGTGTCACAGATGATGGTACAGGAGGTATTATTTATCAATTCGTCTCGAGGTTCTTAATACCTATCGGTGATGACAAATATTCAGGGAATATTTACAACCATGAAGGAATAGACCATAATTTCGTGACACAGTTATGGGTAGGCCAGATTGAAAGAGGTCATTGGTTTAAATTCACTGATATAATGGATGTAACAGCAATTGCAGTAGGGGATTCAGATAATGACATGCGTAACGAATTATTCCTTGGTCATGATTATCGGGTTTCTCTACTTGAAGTTACAAATGATAATTCATATACTCAAAAGTGGCAATATCAACCACCCTCATATGTTTCACTACACCCAGAACTCATAAATAGCACTTTTGCGGAATTCTTTGTTTCTGATACTGCAAAATCTCGTGAAGTTGGAGCAGTTTCAATATTTGATGGAAATGGTAATGGGTGGCCAGAACTAATTTTCTCTGTACGAGGAGGAGATGTTTTTAGTTTTGAGGTCACAAACCTTGAACAACCAATAAATGATCTCTATGCTGTCACCGAGGAATATTATGTAAGCAATGTTCCAGATATATCATCTACTACTGATGTTCTGCTAGTAAATATTAATGGAGGGGAATTAGACCTTGTTGTCTCAGATGGAGATGGTATTTCTGCATGGGATATTGAGGATGACAGATCTCTTTGGAATTATACAGCTCCTAGTGGAGTTGAAAAGATATATTTCTTTAATAACTCTTTAGGTAACCCAGTTATTGTCGGAGTCACAACTACAGGGATTTGTGGACTGAACTTAGGTGGTAGTGAACGCTATTGGATAGATGTAGCCTTTGTTGATACAATAAGTGGTCATCTTTTCACAGATGTAGATGGAGATTTATTGCCTGACCTCATCGTGGCAACTACAACTGACATTCGTGCCATTGAGCCTGTTTCTGGAGATATAATATGGGAAAACGTTACTCCAGATAATAACACTCAAAATGAGGGGTATTTCGATATTGCTACGGCAACTCTTGGAAGTACAACTAAAATTTCTGTTTGTTCAGGGAATTTATCTATCTATAAACAAATCAATATAATCAACAATAATGGATCTTTTTTACAGTCTTTTAATCTAACTCATTTATCACAACTCGATACAAGATCACGATCTGTTATCGGTGATTTCGATGGTGATTTCAACCTAGATCTAGCTATTGCCAATTTTGATAATATAAATACGGATAAAAGCTATTTAGAAGTATATGATCTTTCTACCTTGGATTTAATTCTGAATGTTACCATGCCTATACCTGTAGGATTAGATCTAAGTCGTTTTTCAATCTATGCTCGAGATGTGAATGAAGATACGATTGGAGACATAATTTTATCAATACCGACCTTCACCTCTTCAACTGATCTTTTTCCTTCTTATGGATATTCAAGTGCTGTTTTTGTTATCGATGTGGCTACAGAAACAACAGTATGGCATAGATACTTTACAGATACCCTAACTAAATTTGAAATCGATTCATTTGGGGGGGAAGAGGTAATACTCGCGTTTACTGCTGATTCAGGATTATTTGCATTATCTTTGAGTGGAGCTGACGTACTCTGGACAGATCTCGACACTCAATCAGTAGCAGCAGATATAGCAAACAGAGAGAATGAACAGACATTAATTGCTACAACATGTAACAATGGAACTAGCCCAATTTTCAAAGTAGCTGGAATGATGTCAAAAGCGTCTAATATCATTACACCCCAAACTTATATTGTGGATACAAACATGAAAGTTCTCTATTCAAATCTAGCTTCAGGAGAATATTTTGTATTTCCTGTCATAGTAACAAATGATGGCACTGAAAGACTATTGACAGCTTTCACGAATGGAACTCTTATCTTGAGAAGTTTTGAACGTGGAGAGATATGGAGAGTTCAAGTATCACCATTCTCAAGTATCAGTGCTGTTGGACTTGAAATTGAACCATTTAAATTCGGACTAGCCTTTAAAACTGATACCAGCGACCTCTATATACTTGAAAGAACAACAACTCAAATCTGGGCACAAATCACCACAAGTGGATTCATTGAAGCTTCGTTGTCTCTTGATGGAGATTCTGATGTCTTATTATTACAAACAATCTCGGGGAATAGTGGAACATTATCCCTTTTAGATCCAATTACCAAAGATTTCCTTTGGACTTATACAAGTCCTTCTTATTTCACATATTTAAAAACGGAACGTCTTGATGCAGATAATATTGGTAAGAAGACCCACATCATTGCTTTGGATTATCTTGGGACTGCAAGCTTAATAGAACTCCCTTCAACTAGTGTGCTTGGAGGCGTTTTCCCTGCGCCAACCTTGGGAACTAGGTGGATAACTGTAAAATCTATCCCAAGTAGTGATATTGTAACAAAATTAGCAACAGTAGTTCTTCTTTCTGATGCGGGTCAATTGCTGCGATATACTTGGCTATCGAATGGAGATATCTCAGAGCTCTCTCATGATATTACTGATCAGGATGAGATTGTTTCCCTAGATGTCGCTGATCAAGGTTCCGTAACTGATATAATGATAATCACACGTAATAACGGTTCACGTGTATTAAGAGATGATGGTAGCTCAATGACCATCGTAAATGAACTCTATAACTTCTATAATGACTCAATAGATCATCATTTTGCTAATATCGATGATACTCCTGAAAGTGAAATCGTCATAATCGTCCATAACTCATTAGTAATTTTCACTTCTGAAGGAACTATTGTTGAATCACACTCGCTCCCCAATGAAATAATGAATGTCATAGATTGGAAGGTAGATTCCACAATGAAGGTTGCATTTGTAACAATATTGAGAGACAATACGATTGCTGTTGCTGATCCATCAAACAGGATTTTGTCAACACAAAATGGAGAAGCTGCGGCATCTGATCTTAAAGATGCAGTAGTATCTGAACTAGGACAAGAAAACGTCAATACTGGAAATAAAACTCCAACTCTTGAATTAGCCATTTCTGTTTTTCTAAGTATATTTATTACATTCGCCTTTATCTCAAATGTCAGAAAACGAAGACAGCATGTTAAGAAGCGAAGGAGGTCTCAATCATGATTTACACTAAGAATTTCAAACATTA
The DNA here is from genome assembly GCA_020353515.1 of Candidatus Heimdallarchaeota archaeon. Classification (GTDB taxonomy): domain Archaea; phylum Asgardarchaeota; class Heimdallarchaeia; order Hodarchaeales; family Hodarchaeaceae; genus Hodarchaeum. Next base: position 1,651,489 of record CP070695.1, on the reverse strand, counting down.
TCGGAATATTGTTTACGCAACGTTCATCATAGTTGTCATACTCATAAGTGTAGCAAGTGTAGCTGCAAAAAGAGCTGAAATGAATAATATCCATGACACACCTCCTTTTGATGAAGAATATCCTGGATTTGATTTACCAAGAAAAATTGCGGTTATCTATGACAATAATCATAGTATCTTAGTAAATACAGCATTAAATGTTTTCACCTCAGCTGGTATAATATATCACAATATCCACCTAATTCCTGTAGGAAATTGGAATGATCTTAGACTTGCAATGCTTGAGAATAGTTTTTGGATAAAATTATACTTCATCAATGGTAAGCTTGATGGTGTCTTCCTAGGAGATAACACCATAAAATGGGAAACGATTGCAAAAACAATTGAAAAACCGTTAACTTTTCATGTTTTTGGTTCTGGCTCAACCGATCAATTGCGACCTTTAGTACCAGTCAATGAAACGAAAGTTCGCATCGAAGGTAGTCCTGTTCTTGGCGCGGAACAATCTTACTTCTATAACCTTTGGGAAATCGGGGATATCATGGCTGATGATCCTGGTTTGGGGTACCAAAGAGCCGCTGAAGATTTCCGAATCTTGGGAGTTAAATATTTTGCTGAAAATATCAATCGCATTCTAAATGGGATAATGGTTCCTGAAAAAATGGTTAATCCCCTTGGAGAAGAGGATCATGTGGCAAAAGCCCGAGCTTGGGATGAAAAAATGGAAAGTTGGGCTGATGCATATCAAGTTATGCCTGATCAATCAATTAGACGATTTGATAATGATTCTACCCCTGTTCCTGAAACACAAGTCCGGATATTTAATGAAAATGATAATGAAGCTGAATTTAAAATTTCTGATCTTCCATTTTTCTCTGGGATAGAGGGACCAACGGCAGAGGTAATTGATGCTATTCTATCCGTATTAATTAAGTTTGGTGGAAGTGCACTTGGATTAGATCCTGAAACTGCAATTGATATATGCAATACCATTAAAGATATTGCTTTGATGTTCTCTTCAAGTGATGAGGGAGAAGGAGATGTCAAAGGGACTATTAAAAAACTTATTACACTGATTACTGATAATGCACCAATACCAGAGAAAATTAAACCGTTTCTACCTCTTGTTGTAGATGCTCTATACTTAATTCGTGGGGATCCAACAGATATCACAGATTTCGCTGGATCAATAGTGGAAACGATTTTTACAGTTATTGGGGACGTTAATAATACAGCAGTAAACACGATGCTTAAAATTTTGAAAGGAACATTACTTAATGGGGTTGAACTTGCAGAAAAAATAATCAGTGAAAAAGAAAAGGCAGAAGAAGACGGAAAAAAGTTTAATCTTCTGAATACTATTGTGGGTTTCGCTATAGACAAAGTTCTAAATGCTAGCACCTATTCATGGTGGGCATCGGTTCTTAATGATACAAAAAGTCCATTATTAAAAGAAATAGGAAAAATGATGGGATTTCTTTCTCCTTTAGTTAAAGCGTTTACCACTGGTGATTTTGATGATCTCATGGAAACAATACCTGATTTTGTTGAATATCTATTCCAAAAAATGACTAAACAGAACTTGACATCACGAGAAGAAAGTGCTATTTCAACAATAAGCGAATTTTATCGCACTGCGATGGCATTCTTTGATGCTTTCACTCTTCCTGGAAAAGCAATGGAGTACTGGACTATAGGGAGTGAAAATGACACAGCGAATGCAAATCAGAAAATGCTTTTCAAGGTAGTTGATGCTGCTCTACCGATGTTAGGGGTCACATTAAGTGCGAATGATCAACGTGTTTCTTTATTTTCGAAAGATTTGATATCTATTATTACAACTGCTTCTGTAGATCAACTAACAGATCGCAATCAATTGAAACAATTAATTTCCAGCAGCATGAGCAAGAATTCTCTCCCGACCGATTCAACAGAGGCAGAAACACTTATTGACGCTCTAGCATGGTTAGGAGCTATTTGCATACCAAGTATGCCAGAACCATTTGCATCCGATATAAAATCCGTAAGTAAACAATTCTTAAACATTACTGCTGTCAATGAGACTGTATCAGACACAAAAGAAAGGGTCTTTTTCATAGTTCTTGAGACTATTTTTGGGATAATTGCACTAGGTAAGCAAAATACAGCAGCTCAACTACTGTTGGTAGATGATGCTAGTAAATTATCTGAAGGAGCTATGGAAAGCATGGGGGAGAATAAAACTCTTGAACTTAAAGAAATCCAAACGAAAATAGTTCTAATCGGAAGAGATGCAGTACTGGGTCTATTTGAAATTTGGATTGATGGATTAAATACCACAGAGGGAATAAAATCAGGTTTGAAGACAGGGGTTAAAGTTTTTGCTAATGGTATCTTATTTGTAGCACAAGTACTTCTTTCTGCTAAGGGAAATTCCATCACCTCATTTTTACGAGCAGCAGCAATGCAAGCTGGTGCTTTACTCTTTGATTACATTGGATTAGATGGTACGGCTATGATGGAAGTGATTCAAAGTCTCTTTACAGGATTAGTAGGTAATAATATTCTCGGTGGAGACGCAGCATTCAATGCAACACAGACTTGTGCACAACTTCAAGAAATCGTTAGAGATGCATTAGAAGAGAAAGAAGTTGCACCTTATCTTGTAAATTTAGCTGAAAAAGGAATATATTATCTATTTATGATTAAAGATCTCATGTCAGGTGGCATAGATTTTATCTTTAAAGAATTTAAAACCTTACTCGCATCATTCCTTGCAGACCTGATAAGTGATTTTACTGGAAAGATTGCAGACAAAATTTCAGCCAAACCATTATTAAATCTTGGAGGTGACATCCCTCTTCCAGGAGGCGACGTTATTGGAATTAAGCTCTCATTCAACCTGTCAATTGGGTTGAACATCTACTGGGATAATGAGGCTTTCAGAGAATGGATTGAAGACATTATTTTCACAGGTATAAATGACTTCAAACTAGATATCCCAGCATTCTTTACGAAGATTATAACCTTCATTTCATTCGCTCCAGTATTTTCAGCTTCATTGACTGCTTCAACAGTATCTTCAGGCGGTGGAGGGGTGTTTGGGGCGGTTCTTGCCCCTCTAGGTATAGATCTTGAAGTATGGGGGTCGATTGGATTTTCAATCCAGTTGTTCTCGTTTGCATCTGGTGGTTTCGACCCCGAGGGGTTTATGAAAATACTTGAGTGGCATTTCAGTATAGGTTTTAAAGTCTCAAAAGATATTACACTTATTGAAATTATCCTGTATTGCACAGGGGGAGGTGCAGCTGCCGCTGGTACAGTCAACAAAGCAATGAAGTATATTGGTCTAGATGTGTTAACGCTAACGATATGGTTATCTGCTGCGTTCGAAATTTATCAGAAAGCTGCCCATAATGGAGAACCTGCTCAAGGTTCGTTGACCTTGACTCTTGGAATAGGAGCGTATATTACGATTGGTTTAGATCTGAGGATCGTCGGGATTGTTTTCAAGATCGGATTAGATATTTATCTGATATTCCACCAAGATCTAACTCCTGGTAATCTTGGGCCTTTTACGATAACACTCGATATAGTTTTTTGGGCAAAGCTCACCCTCACCTTCCTTTTCTGGGACTTTGAAATTGGGTTTGAATTTCGACCACCTGGATTCCCATTAAAACTTTTACCTCCACCGGACAGTCCAGAGCTTAAAGAAGATGCGCTAGGGTATGACTCTGACAACGATGGATTATCAGACGCTCAAGAAAATGAAAGTGCCTCACTAGATCCTTACAAAGCTGATACTGATGGTGATGGATTAAGCGATAAGTACGAATTAAAAGTGAGTGGTACAGATCCTGGTAAGTATGATACTGATGGAGATGGACTGAGTGATTTTATTGAGTGGTATGGCGTCCATTCACCTCCTAAAGCTGATCCAAATATCTTTGATACTGACATGGACGGATTATCAGATGGAGAAGAAGTGTTACTCTATGGTACCAACCCTAATTCACGCGATACAGATATGGATGGTTTAACTGATTTCTTTGAGGTTACAACTGACTGGATCATCCCCTCACAAATTAATACCTCACAACAAAACAATACCTGGCCAATTACCCCTTCAGTTACAGCTGTTAAGATCGGAGATCAAATCTACGATAATCGTACGGATCCTTTGAATCCTGATACAGATAATGACGGACTACTTGATGGTCAAGAAGGAGAATTTGGTGCATGGTGGGGTAATCCAAACAATTACCCAGCAGGAGCGGATAAACCCATGTTACTCTTCAATGAAGGTTATACACACCCATTAGATAACGATACTGACGATGATTCTTTCTATCAGTATTATGATGGATCTATAGCAGGTACATCTGAATCTAAGGTATATACTCGCGATATGAGAGACGGTGTAGAAGTTAAAGGTATCGCTGCAACCCTTATTGAAGATGGTGAACCAGTATCCAAAGTTTTTCAAACAAATCCATGTAATCCTGATAGTGATGGAGACACAGGTCAGGGACGAGAACCAGTAATTGGTGGTTTCTTAAACTCTGATGGTTATGAATTGAGCCTCGATCCTGCTAGTGATCCTTTAGATGCAGATACGGATGACGACGGATTAATAGATGGATTAGAAGGCACTTTACTCTTCGAGAGAAATATGACGACTAATTTCTACAATCCTGATACAGACGGAGATACACTTCCAGATGGCATTGAAATAGCATTAGGATTAGACCCAGCCAACCCAGATTCAGATAATGATCTCATACTTGATGGGGACGAATTTTTCATATTTAATACTAATCCACATATGCCTGATACTGATTATGATGGTGTGGATGACTATTGGGAACTATTCTTTAGTCATTCGAATCCCCATAGTGCTGATAGTGACGGTGATGGATTAAAAGACGCTACTGAAATTTATACTTATGGTACTGATCCTATGGATGAGGACTCAGACAACGACGACATCACTGACCGAGATGAAATAATTGAATTTGGTACAGACCCAATGAATCCCGATAGTGATGGAGATGGCATCCGTGATGGACCAGAAATCTTTAAATATGAAACTGATCCAAATAATATCGATTCTGACTATGATTCCATTTTAAGTCCTGACGAAAATGGTGATCCAACATATCTCTGGACCGATTACGATGAAATTCAATTCGGAACAAATCCTAGGTCAATTGACAGTGACAATGATTCTATTTTCGACACCTGGGAGTTATACCTAGCTTACGGCGAGATCCCGAATTTTGAGAACATCCCATTAGATGCACTTGATAACGACACCGACGATGATGGATTAATTGATGGCAAGGAACTAGTAATTGGGGAAATTGAAATCTTAGTATATCCATTTGTTGCATACCAAACAATCTTTCCTTTACTCACTTCCCCTGTTGATCCTGATAGTGATGATGATAAATTAGGAGATAAATTTGAAGTAGACAACAATTTAAGACCTGATTTGGTAGACTCTGACAATGACACTCTTTCTGACTGGGACGAAATCTATCGTCACTACACTGATCCAAGGAAAAATGATACGGATGGTGATGGAATAACAGATCAAAGAGAAATTACCCGTTTCACCCCTGCTGGCATCGGATCTGATATCAATGATTACGATCCTGTTTATTTCACCAATGCACTCGATCCTGATACTGATGGTGACGGGTGGCCTGATGGTTTAGAAATTTACGCCACTGATGGTGATCCTAGATATAATCCATATAATCCGGACGTTAACAACAATGGAATATTAGATGGGTACGAACGAGACTTTGATCACGATCTCATTTCTGACGGTGATGAATATTACACCTATAGTTACTATGGAACTGATGTTAACAATAATGGTGTGTTAGATGGTTATGAACATGGAGGATTCTTGGATTATAGAAATCCTGACTCCGATTTCGATGGTATCATGGACGGTGACGAGATCCTGGTTTATGGAACGCTACCTTACACGGCTGATACAGATCTTGATGGTTATAGTGACCCCTTAGAGTTATGGATTGGGACTGATCCCCTCAGATATACACCTGAAGAAGATTTCTTGGCAGCTGTTCTTCGTCTAACTTCCCCACTCCAAATGAAATCACCAATGCACAATGGTACATATTCAGCTGGAGCTATATCCTTTGAACTGTTAAATTTAACATCACTAACTCATGTATCTTTCCGTTATCGTGAAGTAACAGAAAGTGAGATCACGAATCAGAGTACTACTCCCACTAGCATCCCAACTAGTACACCAGCTACTACACCAGCCACCACTACATCCACTATTCCAATTACTACCACGACCAATGAAAGTTCGACAGATGAATGGCAAGGTAACTTCACCATGAAATATCAAGGTTACTCTCGTTGGACCCATAGTGCGAAGAATTTTGATGAAGGGGAATATGAAATCCAGATATTTGGACTAGCTCCAGATTATAGTTATCCAACCTCCCCCGACAGAGTCATTGGAACCGTTTTACTTGAAAATACCATTCGTTTCCGTGTTGTAAAGACAGAGATAGATTGGCTACCGATCATAGGTCTAGGTTTTGCCGCAGCTGTTGTTCTAGCGAGTGCTGCCTTTATCGCATTCTGGATTATTAAAAGGAGACAGGCACTAATTTAGGAGTGTGAAACCATGAAAAATAAAATATTTCTATTTTTTCTATTAGTGGCTGCATTACCAACTCTTAATCCACTACATATGGTGTTTCTTACAATTACGGAAGTTAATCAAGTTAACACCTATATAGTCCAGGACCAAGAAGTTAAGGTTAAAATTCATCAAGATGTTGATGGTTCGACTCTCACTTTAGATGGAAATGGTCAAGCCTTAATTCTTAATTCCATTGATTTTCTTAACGATGATATTAAACATCCAATAAAATCTATTACAATTATTAATGCTCCTGCAAGTGAGATACATGATTTTGAAATTTGGTCCTCGCCTCTTGAAGTAATAGACAGTCCATATTCATACATCGGGAATTGTCAAATTGCAAACTTTGCTGATTCTTCTTATACTTACGGTCTGTTGTTAAATAACAGTCCACATACAGAGATCTTTAAAAATACGATTTACAACATCACATCAACTTCTAATTCTGTTTCAGGTATCCACTTGGTTAATTCTCAGAACACAACCATTAAGAATAATACTATTGAGAAAATCGCGTCCACGTCTACAGGTTTTGTAAATCCCCGAGATGTTTACGGAGTCAGAATTTATGATAGTAATGAAGTCGAGATTTTAAAAACTCGAATAAAAAATCTAAACTCCAATGGATATGGATATGGGATCTTTTTAGAATCTTCAACTGAAAATAATATCAATGATTCTATCATTAATGAAATCAGCTCAAAATCTTCTTACGGGGTTTATGGGGAAGATAGTTCTACAACAGTGGTTAATAACACTTCAATTTCTAATATAATCTCTACTAGCCAAGTTGCGTTTGGAATATCATTAGAAGATAGTCCGCACTCCAAAATTAGTCAAAATAATATTATTACGATTGATGCCTCATTCAGTGAGGTGGGTGGAGTATTTTTAGATCATTGTACGGGTGCATATATAAAAACTAATACCATCCAGCAGCTCTCTTCCTATGGTGTAAATACTGGTATAAGCCTACAAAAAAGTGAGAGTGTAGATATTGAAAAGAACGATATTTCAAATCTAATTTCGTCAAATTCTGAATCTATAGGGATTTTCATCGAGAAATGTGGGTATTTAGGGGTAAATAATAACTCAATCGCTGATATATCTCCCTCTTATGGATTATATATTATTTCATGCAATGAGACACAATTACAATTCAATGAAATAACAAATGTCGATAATTGGATTTACATTGATGAAACAAGTCAAGAAGTTCAATATTTACAAAATAAGGTTGATAGCCAAACTTTAACCCTTCAAACTTTCGTCAGGCCTGCAGATCCCATTATTGAAGAGGGAAATACCTCCAGTTCCATCTCATGGGTTGCTACAGACACCCAAGCACAAAGTTACGCAATATTCAAGGATGATGTTCTAAAAGAAAGTGACCTCTGGATATCTGGCTCTCCAATTATCCATAAGTTAAATTATAGTCTACCTATTGGTCAACATTCTTATCGAATAGTATTAACAGAAAGCACAGGTAATCAAATCATAGATATTGTCAAGGTTTCAGTCATTGAAATGGATTTACCACAGCTAGTAAATAGTCCAGATGATCTTTACTTAAGTTTTGGAGCTTCGGATCAAGTAATATCATGGACTCTGATTGACAGTTATCCCTCCAATTACTTTCTATATTTCAATGGCACAGAAATCGTGTTTGATTCTTGGGATTCGGCTGTACCGATCACTTGTAACTTCAGTGTTCTCGGTATAGAGGAATATACAGTTTATAACTATACTCTTGTTGCTACTGATCTTTCAGGGAATACAATTATTGATACCGTGCTCGTATTTGTATATGATGTCGAGATAAAAACAAAATTGCCCTCTCAAATACAGTATGAATATGAAAAGACTGGTCAAGTGCTAAATTTAAACTGGACAGTTTATAGCAATGAAAGTGGTTTTTACACAATATTTCAAGACAACGGAACCACCAAAACGATCATTGATACAGGTGTGTTTGAACCTGGGGAACCTATACTCTATCAAGTAAACATCGATGATCTACCTGTTGGCACGTACGAATTTAAAATTGTAATAACCCAAGATGTTGAAGATTCTATTACTGTGATCGTGTATGCGAATCCTGATATTCCTGGTGCTGAAGAACAGACAGGGGTACCAACTCCACATCAACCCATCCCACCTTATCTCGCTCAACCAGCAGCAAATCCTTGGCCAGCTCTTATTATGGGAGGATTTATAGTCCTAAGTGCTTGCGTTGCTGGATATTGGATTGTTACTCGTCATCTAATGGTTCCTTCGGCTGTGAAAGATGAGACGAAAGCTTTAAAGAAAGCTCGAAAGGTAAAAAACGTACACGAAGAGGGAAAAAGACTTGGAGCTATTGGCCGTATTTATTATGAGGCTGGTAATTTTAAGAAAGCGATTAACAACCATAAGGAAGCATTAGAGATATTCAAAAAGACTGGGGATAAGAAACTCCAAATACAGGAGTTAGAAAGCTTAGGAAACGCTTACTTAGCTCTAGGAGTTGATGAAACATGAGTGATCCTCACACAGTTACCGAGATTAAATCAAAAAAAGATGAAGCATTGGACGCTATTTTCGACATTCAGGAAATTCATGCAGAAAGGGCCTCAAAATATTTCGAGGAAGCAGTAGAGCTAGCGCACGAGATTAATGATAAACCTACTGAAGCAAGAATACTCGGAAAATTAGCTGAAGTTAACATAAAATTAGAAAACATATCTGATTCAATTAAGAATTTTAAGAAATCAAATAAAATCTATAATGCATTAGGAGACAAGAAAAATGAATTAAACATCTTAATGCAATTGGGAAAAGTACAAAAGCTTGCAGGGAAGTTAAAAGATTCTAGAGAATCCTATCAGCAAGCTACAGTGCTAGCTACTGCAAGTGGGGAGTTAACTGCAGAATTAAAATGTTATGGTCAATTAGGAATTCACCACCTTGAAGGTGATGAAATATCAGAAGCAGTGAATTGGTTCGAAAAGGCTATATCATTGAGTAAGAAGTTGAATGATAAGCGAAATGAAGCAAAATGGTTAAATTTCCTTGGGCAATGTTCACATAAACAAGGAGACTTCAACAAAGCTATTTCATTTTTTGAAAAAGCAAGAGTGTTAGCGAATGAAGTTTCAGCGAAGAATCTTGAAGGGATGAGTTATGCTCTCTTAGGAAATACTTATTTTGTGGAAGATGAATTATCTAAAGCTATAGATAATCTTGAAAAAGCAATAAAGATTGTTGAAACAACTAGAGAAAGAGAAGAAGAAGCAAGTTATTTAGGGTTATTAGCAGATATTTTCTTCACTAGTGGGGATTTAGAAAAAGCAAAAGATAACTATGAAAAATCAGCGAGGGTATTGAAGTCATCTGATGATAAGAGGGCTTTTGAACTTCAATTAGGTAAGGTTGGGAAAGCTTACTATGAGATGAAGCAGTATACAAAGGCTATCAAACATTTAACTAAAGCGGTCACTATTGCTAAAGAAATTGACAAAGATCATGCCATGGAATGGTATGGAAAATTAGCTGAAGCTGAAGCGAAAATAAGTCAAAAAGAAATAGCAATCGAACATTTTAAAGAAGCAATTAAATTAGCTCACAATAGAAAGCATCAAGAAAAACAAGCAATGTACCATCTAGGTTTAGGGAAGATTTATGAAGAAACAGGGGATACAACAAATGCTAGTTCAGAATTCAATAAAGCTCTCAAAGTAGTAAAGGAAACAGAAGATGAAAGAGACAATATTGAAGTACTAATAGCACTTGGAAGAACCCAATATGATTTAGCTAAATATGATAAAGCTCTCACGCATTTTAATGAAGCGCAAAAGATATCTGAAAGAATAGGGGATAATGAAAGCCAATTACATTGTCTTGAACAGCAAGCAAAGGCAGAAATTGCTTTAGGAAAACCTGAACAGGCATTAAAATCTTATAAAGTAGCATTAGAGAGAGCTAAATCCATTAAAGATGAAATAACGGGGAATATTGAAGTAGAGAAACAATTAGGTAACCTTGGTAATGTATATTATGACACTGGAGATATTAACTCGGCCAAAAAGTATTATAAAGAAGCTTTAGATAAAGCACGAGAAAATAATCTTAAAATGTATGAGAGTATGTGGACTGGGTCTCTTGGGAATGTTGCTTTCATGGAAGGTGATCAAACTAAGGCAATTAGTTACTATCAGGATGCATTAAAAATTATTTCATCCTTAGGTATCAGAAAAGAGGAAGCACAATGGCTAACCAAGCTAGCATATACCTATGAGAAACAGGGGAATATGAACCTGGCAATAGATCACAATGAACAAGCCTTAAGTAAGCTTTCAGAATTAGATCAAGAAACAAAGGCAGAAATCTTGACTAATCTCGGTACAGAGTACCTATCTTTAAATGAACATAATAAAACTATCAAAAATAGTAGTGAGGCTATAAAAATCGCTGAAAACCTCTCTTTAACAAAATTGAAAGGAGTTGCTCATTCAAATCTAGGTGAAGCTTACTTTGCAAAAAATAAACCAGTTAAAGCTACTGAATCCTTTGAGACAGCCTTGAAAATCGCACGAGGTCAGAAAGACAATCAATTCCAACTTAAACAATTAATTAACCTTGGAAAATGTTATATTAAAAGTGATGAGCAAAAATCAATTGATACATTTAAGAAAGCAGTTAATCTCGCCTCGAAAATCGGAGATAAGGAACTCGAGGAATCTTTGTATGGAGATATTGTGGAGGCTTATCAAGAAGTTGGACGTATGGATCTTGCAATAACAAACATTGAGAAAGCATTTAAAATGGCAGAAACACGAAATCGTAAGGCAAAGTGGCGTGTAAAACTAGGAGATATCTATTTCAGAGAAGAAAAATTCAAAGAAGCTCTCAATGAGTATAATAATTGTCTTGAATATGTTAAAGACATGAATAAAGAAGCTGAAGGAGAACTATACGGAAAAATAGGAACAACAATTCAAGAAACTACAAGCACAAAAGGCCAATTAAGAGAAGCAGTAGAATATCTTGAGAAAGCAATCACTAGCGCCGAGGAACATAATAATAAACAAAATCTATGCAAGTGGAAAACTGTTGCAGGAAGCCTATATTTAGACCTAGAAAGATGGGATAAAGCGCGGACTACTATTGAATCAGCATTAAAATTGGCTAAAGATGTTAAAGATATGAAATGTGAACGAGTCAATTATTCAAATTTAACTAAACTAAAGAAATTAACAGGAACTCAGGAATAAACTTTATTTTTTAGATTAGATTTCGTTCTGACTACATTTTATTCTTCTTTCGTTTTTGAATGAATACAACTGAGGTTATTAAGAATAAGAGAACGGTCAGAATGTTAGGAAAGTGTCCTGGTTCCGATGATGTGGTCGATGTTCCTGTCGTACTAGTTTCTAAAGTTATACTAGTTCCACTTGGTATTGAGGTTGGGATAGGAATCTCAATGATAAATGTTACATTCGTATATGCTACATTACCAACAGTATCGTTACCATAGACGTGTATGGTATATGTACCATCTGGTAGACTACTACGTGTGGTAGTAGTGGACCAAGTCTGATTCTCACTATCAATACCTTCAATATAATACCAATAATGCTCTGCGTTAGAGAGGGTAGAAAGAGCTATTGTGATTGTATCCGTTGTATAAACTGTACTTTGAGGAGAATCAATATTTACTATAGGAGGAGTTGTATCTATCGTGAATGAAACATTTACATATGTAGCTTTCCCCATTGTTTTAAAGCCATAAGCATACACCGTATAAGTCCCATCTCCTAGAGTGTATGTTACTGGAGCAGTCCAAACTGTATCGGCATCAATAACCCCCGGAATCCTGTAAAGGTAAAATAAAGCATCACCAGATAAAGACACAGTAACAGTGTTAGTTGTATAGGTAATACTCAAAGGAGAATCAATAAAAACTGTAGCTCTTGTGGTATCAATAGTAAAAATAACACTCTTATGTGCTTCATTCCCAGCTGTATCATTACCATACACATGCAGAATGTACGTACCATTAACCAAATTATGTTGGGTAGCGGAGGTCCATGATTGATTATCAAATAATGATTTTATAGAGTACCAATAATGTTCAGCATCTCCAAAGAGGTCTACAGTGACAGAACCAGTCGTGAACGTTGAATTTGTTGGAGAGATTATTGTAAGTACAGGAGGGATGGTGTCGATAGTAAATGTTACGGCTACGTGGGTTACATTACCAACAGAATTATTGCCATAAGCATGTAAAGTGTAAGTTCCATCAGCTAGATTATAATCCACTGGATCTGGGGGTAAATAAGTCTGTTTTTGACTCTCATTTTGAAATCCTGAAATGTAATACCAATAAGACTCAGCATCACCAGAAAGTTTTACCGAAGTTGTATTCATTGGAGTAGTTGTATTTATGGGAGATTCAATCACAACTAAAGCAAACGATGTGTCAATAGTAAATCGCACACTTGTCCAAGCAATATTACCAATGCTGTCATTACCATACGCGTATAGTGTGTAGGTACCATTCGATGTAAAAGTACGTGTTTCTGCCATAGTCCAAGTCTGATTAACAGAATCCACATCCTTAATGTAATACCAATAGTGGCTAGCATCACCAGAAATATCTACTGTGATAGAGGGATAGATCCATGGCCCAGGTGAGACAATGAGTATTTTTGGTGGTGTGTCGTCTGTTACAAAAGAAAACATTTCGGTAGCCCAATTCCCTGCTCTATCATAAGCATAAATGTACAAGTCGTGTTGTCCATCCCCTCCAGGTAATCGGAACAGATAGCCTTCATTCCAAGTCTGGTTGTAATCCCCATCCCAATTAAATATTACATTAGTGAGATGAACGTCTTTTATGGTCACATTGATTACCATTCCTGAATTATTAATAGTTCCCTCTGTTGGAGAAATCAAGGTTATACTTGGATTTGTATCATCAACAGTAAATTTTGTCACAAAACCGTCAAAACTACCACCAAATGAGGCATTATAAGCGCTATAAGTGGGATAATCGGATGATCTAGTATATCCAGCAACATAAGTGTCATAGTTGGTGTCAACTGCTATCGCATGACCAGAGTCTTCTCCACTCCCTCCTAAATAAGTACTGAATGCCAGATCATTACCTGCAGCGACTATTTTTGTCACAAAAGCATCGTAACTTCCACTATAAGTCCCATTATAGGCATTGATCGTAGTATCAAAATCATCAGATGAAGTTCTTCCAGTAACATATGCGTTGTTTAAAGAGTCAACCGCGATCGCATGACCAGAATCTTCTCCACTTCCACCGAGATAGGTGCTATATTCGAGATCATCTCCCGCTGCGTTTAACTTCGTCACAAAAGAATCGAAATTTCCACTATAAGTACTATATTCGTTTTTAATAGGGAAATTTGATGATAGGGTCTTACCAGTTATGTACGTATTGTTATTACTATCTACAGCAATTCCATAACCATAATCGACTACATTTCCACCAAGAAAAGTACTATAAATTAGAGCTTCCCCGGTAGCGTTTATTTTTGTTATAAATACATCAGTATCTCCCCATTTACTGTTATCATAGGCATTAAAAGTCGGAAAATTTGATGACCAGGTCTCTCCTGTAATATAAGTGTTGTTAAAAGCATCTATTGCTATTCCATAGCCATAGTCATTGCCTTCGCCTCCCATGTAAGTACTAAACACGAGATTATCTCCCGCAGCACTTACTTTTGCTATATAGGCATCACTTGTTCCACCATTATAAGTTTCATCAAAAGCACCAGATGTAGCTGGAAAATCTAATGATTCAGTCTCTCCAGTGATATAGGTGTTGTTAAAAGCATCCACCATTATCTCGCGAGCAGAATCATCATCATCTCCTCCTAAATAAGTGGAATATACTAATTTATTTCCTGTACCATTGAGTTTTGTAATGAATATATCATATTCTCCACTAAAACTATCGTTTATTGCATTTGGTGTTATTGGATAATCCTGTGAGGAAGTCTTTCCAGTAAAGTAGGTGTTGTTGTAAGTATCAACTACAATACTGAAACCTGAATCCTCCCCGCTTCCTCCAAGATAAGTACTAAAGATTAAGCTACTTCCCACAGGATTTAATTTCGTGATAAATAGGTCAGAAGAACCACCATTAAATGATGTATTTAGGGCACTAGGAATAACAGGAAAAGCAACAGAATCAGTTTGGCCAATAATATAGGTGTTGTTGTAGGTATCTACTGCTACATCATACGCATAATCGTACCCACCTCCTCCTAAGAAAGTACTGAATGACAGCATTAACGGATCAATAACTAATGTTTGTGAATCATCATAAGGAGAGAGTGAAAATCCATAACGATTTTGGTCAGATCCTCTTGCTTCAAAGTGAGCCGTAATTGCCTTTCCATCTTGCTGGAAGACATAAAGCTGTGTATCCTGAAGGACATTTTTGTGTAGAGGTGTTTGAAAAGAGACAGTCTGATGTTCGACAACAAATCGAGTTGAGGGACTTGTTTCCAAAGTTATTAAGTCGGGATCTGCCCCTGGTTTGACAATGAATTCATACTTCAAACCCTCAAGAGACATATAGTACCTCAGATCAATTCCTGGGTAAAGGTCATAATACCAGACTTCTTTGTAAGTTGGTACATTTGTTTGGTGAAAGTTTCCATAGAAGTAGTTGATATAGTGAGCTTGCTTTTCAAATCCACTCGGAGATACCTTTCGAGCCCCAGGGAATGTCAATGTGAAACAAACAGGAGACAAGGTTTCAGGAGAGTTTATCACAAATCGTAATTCCGAGGGGGCAAAACCTACCGTCATTCCTCCCGTTGAGAAATAGTGCGTTAATAATCTGTCCTTAAGTTGCCCTAGATTCTCAATAAAACCGCTGAAGGGAAGAATGGGGGTTTCTATAGGAACTATATAATCAGTGTCTATATACTCTTCATCTAAAGCTTCGAGAGAGGATGAATCATCAGATGTGCTGGGTGTTACATTGTTAATTCCTTTAAAAGACAAATTTAAATATAAGCAGGATGAAAAAACAAGTAGAATGGCAACAATGGCTCCAGTTATCCTAGGATTATTGTTAATATTTTTCATAATGAGCAAAACATCAATCTCCTGTTTGTTTAAGTGTTTTTAATCAAAATGATTAAGAAAAAATTCATTTAATTTGTGTATAGCAAATATAGACATAAGTAGAATAAGATCTTTAATAACCTTTTTGATCTCAATCATTTTTGAAGATATATATCTCAATGTAAAAGGTCTACTTTGACCTTAACTTATGTCGAAAAACACGGATTATAATTGGTAAAGCTGGCTTCTGTAGGTTTTATTTTTCAAACAGCTTTTTAGTACGTTTAGTAGGAAATAATTTAGCAAATTTTCTTTGTTGTCATTTTCTTTCACTACAATAGATGATATTTCTTTCAAACGTCTTCAAACGCACATTATAATTGCAAAAGCTGGCTTTCTACTTCATTTTACTTTTTAAGTTCTTTTTATTATCTATAGATTTTTTTCCATCAGCTATTAGAATTCTGTTCGAATGTCTTCAAACTTAGATTGAACTCAAAAAATGTTAAACAAGACTTGTCCTATTAGTCTAATCTAGGGGAATTCATTTGTAAATTTTATCACTTCTGTTAGATATTTTTTTAATGACAATTAGTTTTGAGCATAAGCAATTGCAAAACAATAGTCTAACAGTTTATCATTAACATAAAACCAAAATTTTTAGCACTATTGGTAGAAATTTCTTTTAAAACTAAAATGGTGGAAAAAATGGAAAATAAAGAAAAAATGAAAGCATTGGATAAAAATTTCTTTCGAATCACTGGAATAGCAAATATAGGATCGGCTGTATTTTTGATCTTTTTTTGGTTTTTATATGCAATTTTGTTACCGATTAATGAAGTTCCCACAAATTATCATTTATTGGTTCTTGATCCTGATTGGCTGATTGTAAATGGCCTAGGAGTTATTGGATTTGTTTTAGCATTAATTGGAATTTTAGGGATATTCTTCAAACAATATAATGATTTAACAGAATTGGGAATGATCGGTTTCTTGATAACTTTTGTTGGACAAGTATTATATAATGCTGGTATCTATTATGAAACCTTTATTTGGCCAGTTCTTGCAGAAAGTGATCCTAATCTAATTGATTTATCTAATGGACCTATTTATTCGAATCCAATCTTTTTCACTATGTTACTATTGGCAGGTAGTATTTATGTTATAGGATTTCTTATTTTTGGTTATTCAACGTATAAGACTGATTCTTTTCCTAAATGGGCTATTCTTCTTCTTGTAATTGGAGTCGTTATGTTTATTCCAGGTTTTTTTCCCTACATCGTACGAACCTTGGGTATTATCGTTTATGCACTAGGGTTAATTTGGGTCGGGTATAAGCTAATTAAGCAAGAATAGGAATTTATTTAGTCGAAAAAATGACCGCAATAGTCTTGGGAGAATTTTTTATAATTGCGAATCGTAATAACCCTGAGGATCAGAAGAGGCTAAATTTACTACTTCGTCAAACACGGATTTGAATTTTAAAAGCTGGCTTCATTTTTGAAGTCATTTTTG
>CP070695.1:1524283-1634099 GCA_020353515.1 Candidatus Heimdallarchaeota archaeon | reverse complement strand
TCCACAGCGGAAGTGATTCGTGAGTACAAATCCTATGGCTCTTTGAGTCAAACTATTCTATTTCTTATCGCTTTTGATGATATATTAACCATTATTTTCTTCAGTGTTGCTCTTTCTTTTGCTGAGTCTGTATATTCTGGAGTAACCCTATCATTAATTGAGATATCGATACCCTTGATAATTGAAATTGGGGGTTCTGTCATATTAGGAATTATCCTTGCTTTATTTATGAAACCTTTTCATATTGAAGGAGTGGAAGCATATCAATCAGCAGAGTTCGTTTTTCCATCTGTTTTAATTTGTATTGCACTATCTGGGCTATTGCATCTTTCTGTCATTTTAAGCTGCATCGTTTTTGGTTTAACACTAACAATAATGGCTAGATGTGAAAACAAAGAATGTGTTAGAGGGGTAGAACAATTAGCAGTACCGATAATAGCTTTATTCTTTATATTGGTAGGTTATGAAATGGATTTAGGATTATTAGTCTCACCTATCTTAGTAGTAATATTACTCTATTTTTTCTTGAGAACAATCGGAAAAACAGTTGGCTCTTATGGTCCTGCTTATATCGCGAAAATGCCAGCGAAAGTAACAAATAATATCCCTCTCGCCTTACTTTCTCAAGCAGGCGTGGCTCTAGGACTAGCAGCGCTAGCTTTTACTCGACTCATGGCAGTTGGTATGGAAGAAGTAGCAATATTAATTTTAGATATTGTTGCTGTTAATGTTCTAATTGCAGAAATCCTTGGCCCCTTATTATTAAAACAAGCACTCAAACGTTCTGGGGAAATTCCTCAAAACATAACATGAAAGTTGAGGAATGTTTTTACGTCAGTTCTCATCCAAATAATTTCTCATCATTAATGCAGCTGTAGCACCCTCACCAGCAGAAGCAACAGCTTGTTTTAATGACCCTTTGCGACAGTCTCCAGCTGCGAATATCCCATGAACAGAGGATTGAAGCTGACCATCAGTAATAATAAAATTCGATTCATCAAGCTCTAATCCTTTTGCGACGAATTCAGTGTTTGGAGAAAGACCGATAAAAACAAAAATTCCATCTGGATGATATTCTTTCACTTCTCCTCGGTCTGTATGTTGTACAACAACCGATTTTAGTTTATTCTCACCAATGAGTTCAACTATCTCACTATTCAACCAGACATTAATTCCTTCTGCATCTTGAATCTTTTCCTGTAATAACTTTGTTGCACTAGGTTCATTCCTGCGAATTAATATCGTGACCTCTTTTACAAATCTACTCTTAAGAAATAAAGACTCCTCAAAAGCAGAATTTCCTCCCCCGATAACAAAAATTCGTTTATCTTTATAGAAAAATCCATCACACGTTGCACAATAATGTATATTTATTCCGAGAAGATTATCATATCCAGGAATATTTGATAACTTGCGGTACTTACTACCTGTTGCTATTAACGCCACAAGACATGTGAATTCTTTCCCACTTTTAGTTCGCACAATCTTATATGTACATTTTTCGAAAGAACCGTTTTCATGACAAGGAGTAATATTGATAACTTTTTCAGGAACAAGGATCTCAACTCCAAATCGTTCTGCTTGTCTCCTGACATTAGTTGCAAACTCAGATCCAGTGATCCCCTCAGGAAATCCAGGGAAATTATCTAATTTATTTGTGATGAAAGCCTGACCACCAACGGTGGATTGTTCAATAACCAGAACATCATACCCATCCCGCGCGAGATAAATAGCTGCAGTTAACCCAGCAGGTCCAGCACCAATGATTATTGCATGATAAAAGTCTTTAGTTGCTTTCGTTGCCAAGTCCAATCTTTCTGCTAATTCATAATTACTGGGCTCAATCAAAATGTCTTTTGAATTTCCTTCAATGATTTCAACCACAGGAATTTTTCGTTTTGGCTTTCCAGAAACTTTTTCATTTGAGGATAATACGAAATCATAGCTAGCTTTTCCTTCAGGTGTTTCAAGCTCTATGTCGAACCATCTGTAATGAATACGCTGCTCACCTAAGTATTTTTTTGTGCGACGACAATCCGAACACCAATTCGCTCCATATACGTTAATTATACTTTCACTCATATATGTCCACCTCTTAAAGCCAGATCTCTGAAAAAAATGACGTTTTAACTAAGATTCTATTTTTCCCATTGGTACAATCGGACAGATTAACTCAGCACCGATCCATCCGAGATAACTTGCGATTATGAAAGCAACTGATATTAAAATACCTTCAATTAAAAGAAAAGTAACTTCCCCTTGACTAATAATATGAAAAAGTAATAGAATTATAGAAATCGCCAAGAGAACGCACCCCAGTACTATTTTTCTTAAGAGGTATGGTGTTTTGATTTTTCTGAATCTAATCTTCCCATCAATAAGGCCAGTAATTCCCCCAAATGCAATTAATAATGGAAGAAAGGTAATTTGAAGATCGAAAATACCTTGAATAGAAACCCCTAGCAATTCGTCTGTAAATAGCATTAGAAAGAATAGGAAAGCTGATACAGCAGTGTAACTTATTGTAAAATGAACTGCAACAGGATGTACATCTAGCTTAAGAAAAGTTCGTCGATTAAAGGAGGCTTTATGCTGAAACGGAACAAAAGCTGTATCACGAACACCACAAGCAGGGCACCTTCCTCCTTTGCCAACAGGACGGACATATCCGCATACACGACAAATTTCGTATTTTATTTCCTTATTCATAGTCTTGTCCTCATAAAATGAATAAACAATTTCGATGAGTTCTACTTATTTAATATTGAAAGATATAGGAACACTAATGAGATTAAGCCTATAATTATTGACAGTTGACCAACACCATCAATTCCTAGTTTTCGAGTCAATGTTTTCTTACCAGTTTTAGTATCTACTTCT
Organism: Candidatus Heimdallarchaeota archaeon; assembly: GCA_020353515.1. GTDB lineage: Archaea > Asgardarchaeota > Heimdallarchaeia > Hodarchaeales > Hodarchaeaceae > Hodarchaeum. The sequence continues at coordinate 1,631,219 of CP070695.1, read as the reverse complement.
ATATCTCCAATGTCTTGATAAGGGATTAGAGCGAAAACAATCAAGTACACAAAAACGGAGAAAAACAACACGGATGTTATGATGTTCCATTGTTGAGCTAAGTATATCCAATAAAAAGTTGCAAGGTAAGAACCCGCTGTGATGATTTCATGTCCAAGAGGGATCTCCTCAGTTAAGTAATTAACAAAGACTATCATAAAAAATATGGGTACACCAATAATAAGTAACGCTGGTTGACCTTTTGATAAAAAGAGATAAGAGGCTTGTATGATCGCCAATATTATAGTAATAACACTGATGATTCGACCCAAGAGTCGAACAGTATTTTCATTCAATGTCCCTTCTCGAATGACTCCCATTCCACCATATTCGATATCATACCCTGCAGCCCAATCCCCTGCTTCATCACGATAATGTACACCAACTGCTGAAATGAGAACAATTACTATAGAATATATAGCGATAAATAAATCAATGTTAAATCCTTGCTGAGCTCCAACAACCAATCCGCCCACTCCAACAATCAGATAAGCCAAGAGAAATTGGGGCCTAGCTAGCCTTACTAAACCAAATAATTTTTGGTTTGTTGATACTTCTTTTTCCGTATTAACGCTCTCTAAATTAGTAGCCATTTATTACACCTTTGAATAATAACTTCGATTTTAAAAAAACCTGTTAATTTTAGTATTCTTTAGAAAAATCATGATTCTTGGAACACTTTTAATCTTTACACATTTTCGATCATTTAATCGTAATCTCATTATTTCACTCAAGTAAGAATTAAAATGAAACCTAAACCACATAGATCAAACTATTTTTTTGTTCTCTATCAGGAGAATAACCCAAATTGAACTTTGAAGGCATTAATAAAAAAAAATTTAACAAAAACCAAAAAAAAAGTTTTAATCTACATTATTTAGAAGAAAAATTAATGGTTAGTCCTTTCAAGAAGTTAATGCTTACTTTTTTTGAATTAAAAGTCTTTAAATCTTTTATAAAGTCTATTAATATCGATTTGAGTGGGAAAAGTATCTTAGAGGTGGGATGTGGTGCTGGATATGGAATAGAACAAATTTATAAAAATTTCCGACCTAAAGAGTACTATGTTTTTGATAAAAATCCTAGAATGGTCTTACATTCAGCTGCTAAAGTAAAAAAGAAAAATTTACCAGTTCATCTATTTTTAGGAGATGTAAAGAAAACTAAACTTCCTTCAAATAGATTTGATGCAGTCTTTATTTTCACTGTTCTCCACCATGTTGAAGGTTGGCAATTCGCGTTAAGAGAAATTAACAGAGTATTAAAACCTAAAGGTTTATTATTTATTAATGAAATTAATGACAGGTCCTTGGGCTGGTTCGAACGATATTTGAAAATAAAGCACCCAAAAAAAGGACGATTTTCTTGGGATATGTTCACCAAAGGCCTTTTGGCTGCGAATTTTCTAATTCTTCGCGAATTTAAGTTCTTGGGAGACCTAGGTTTTTTCTTATGTATAAAACAACCATCTTTACTATAGGTTCGGGTGACATTTAGCACATTTCGGGTCACAACCAAACATGTCTCCAGAGTAATAAAATGCTGAAGACCGACACCCAAAACAGACCTCATTTTGCTCGCAATCAGAACACGGGGCTGGAAGATTTTCGGGATTTCTTAATTTCATCATTAGAATATCCCCAGGGTTTTCTTTAAGGATATCTTTAAGACTTAGTGACTTATAATTCCCAAATTCTGTTGTCCGAATGACAGAACATGGAGTATAATTACCATCGCTCGTAATACAGATCATTGATCCACAATAGAACTTATTGACGTCCATTGTAGAAAAGCTAGTATCATCTTGGTACATTAATTCATCTCTTCCTTTGTAAGCCTTCTGAATCAATTCAATCGAAGGTTCAAAACCCCTAGAATCAGAGTCAGCAACTGGATTAAAGAGAGTTAGAACTGTACGAATTTGTTTTTTATTCCAAAACCATTCCATGGTCTTAAAAACATCCGTACTTGCTACAGGTTTTGTAAGAGTTATACAATTCCATATTTCATCTGGAGATTTGCCTAAAGATAGGATATTGTCCACTCCTTGAAGAATAGCAGAGATATTCTCCTCAATACGTGCTTTATGCACTTGTTTGTAAATTTCAGGGTTGAGAGAATCTAAATGAACAGATATAAATCCCCCATTTTGAGTCACTTCAACTGCTTTTTTGGCTATTTCTTTGTTTTTCAAAGGTAAACCAGAAGTCCAAATATTATTAATTAAGCCTTTATGATATGAATATTGCATAATATCATACCAATCAGATCGAACTAAGGGATCCCCGCCTAACCAATCAATACATCGGACCTTAATCTCCGAGGCATCATCTAAAATTCTCTTGATGTCATCAATAGGAAAACCACTGGGACTATCTGGCCTAGAATTGGCATAGCAATAGGAACATCCCTGAGAACACCTCAATGTCAATTCAATCTGGACTGTATATATTAACCCTTTTTCATAATAGTCCCTCTGGATGTTAGCTTCAGAAGACATTCCTCCGTGGAGGTACACAGAACTACGTTCATCAACCATAAAAACACCAAGTTGGTATATATGCTTTATAATTTTTCAGCTACCCATAAACCTCTGCTAACTTTTTTATTATCTGCAGCTTGTACCCAAGCTTTCACCCCAGATTCAGCAGCCTGGTATATTTCTTCTCCAAACTCTTTGATTATATCTTCCTTTATGCTTCGGACTTTTTCTAAATATATATGCAGGTGTTTTGTAAAATCTTCTTGGAGATCCTCAATTTCAATGATTTTACAATTATTTTTCTCTAGTAAAGTCTTATATCCTTCTATCGTTTCCATATTCGGAAAAATCATAAACTCAAATAGAAAATCAGCTTCTTCTTGAGAACTCATAGGGGTAGATCCAAGAATCCAATCCGTAAATCCAATTTTCCCACCTGGTTTACATACCCGTACAACTTCTTCAATCAACCTCTCCTTAGAGGTAATATAACACCATGCATCTTGTCCCCAGACAACATCAAAGATATTGCTTCTCTCAGGAATATCAAGGGCATTTCCTCTACGATACTCAATTAGATTCGATAAGTTTTCCTCTTCAGTACGTTCCTGAGCTTTTTTAAGCATTGTTTCTGTAATATCAAGACCAACAATTTTAGCTCTATAGTTTTTTGCTAAATATCGTGCTGGACCACCAAGTGCTGAACAGACATCTAGCAAATAGGTACTCTGATTAACACCAAGTTTATCTGCCAGGCGTTTTGTTTCAGCTTCTCCACCTACATGAATATGGTCTCCCATAAGAACCTCCCAGAGTAATCCAACAGGTCCGTCATAAGCATCAGAAACATCTTTTACAGAAAAATCATAATGTAGTTTCATTGATATCTCCAAAACATGATAAATTGGTCAAAACTCAAACAATTCATAAATAATAAAAGACTTCTTTTCCGAAAGATTACAATATAAGCGAATTTCGAAGATGTAACCTTTTAAAAGCATAGGACTTTCTAACCTATGGTTATTATTAAAACTAGCATCGAAGACCAGAAAAAATTAATTGTCTCCTTGCGAATCTTTGTCGGTTTAATCTGGTTAGGAACTGTTATACGCCGTTTATTAACACCTGATCTCGGTAATTTCGAGGAAAGAATAACTCAAATGGCTCAAGGACCTGCATTATATCCAAATCAAATTATGGAAATTGCCATCACAAATTGGTTTTTAATATTCTTAGTAATCATTTCTCTTGAAATAATTTCTTCTATAAGTTTGCTTTCAGGTACTTTAGCTAGAGGAGGAGCCCTTATTGCAAGCTTAAACGGTTTCTTAATTGGACTAGCTGGATTAGGTTTAGGAATAATCGATCTAATCATCCCTTGGGCCATGGCAGCTATTTCACTATTTTTATTCTTTTGCACTCACCCAGGATTATATTTTGGAGTGGATGATAAGCTATCTAAGAAAAATCTTCCCTTATGGATTAAAATGTTAATATAATCCTAGGACAGATTATACGATTTAAGAATGATTACACATTTAATAAGAAAATAGGAATAATCAATTATAACATTGATTTGGTTTTCATTACAAAATTATAGGATGGTAAACGTTGGCAAGAGAAGTAATAAAAGAAATGCATGAGCAGAAAATTTCTGGAGGCTATCTCGTTCTTTTGCGTATAACTCTTGGACTAGCCTTTTTCACAACATGGTTAAGTAATTTCACTAAAGAAGTTTTTACCACATCAGGGTTTGATTATGGTTTCGAGGGTACAATTCGATATTTTATTGACGATCCTAATCACATCTCCACTCCTATAGATGCATTAATTGTAGAATTTATTTTCCCAAATTGGATTATTTTTGCATTAGGATGGATGATAGCTGAACTATTGATATCTGTCACACTTACATTTGGTTTATTTACACGCCTTGGATCAATTATTGGTGCTGGTTCTACAATTATTCTAGGCCTTGGTGCTTTAGGAGTAGATTGGCCTTGGACTTATGCGTTACTATTCATCGGATGCGTTACCTGTGCTTTGGTTGGTGCAGGCCGTTGGTATGGTATTGATTATTGGTTAAAAGAAAAAATACCCAACAAATTTGCATACTTCCTTCTTTAGTTAAATGGGATTAACTTATCTCTTCAATTTTTTTCTTTTTTGCCCAAGAGAAATCCTCGGGCCATTTATGATCCTTTTTTAATCTTTCAATTTCAAAGATTATCCCTGTTTTGGATGGACAATGAATCCTCCACTTTCCATCTTTCTCCCATGATGTCCCTCCTCCAGCTGCCATACTCAGATATGGAATTAAAACATAGTGAGCATCATCACACAAGCCTTCGGGTTTCATTAACGCATAAGGAACTTCCCAAGTATCTCCAACTAAATGTGGACACTTCCCATTTTTCTTTATTACACTAATTCTAAGATGTTTCATACCTGTCATTATTAATTCCTGCGAATTTTCTATAGTAGATTTTAACTTTTTTAGACAATGTACTGAATTTAGAAGGAGAATATTCTTGGTTTTTCCTCCTAAGAGCCCAAATTTCAAAAATAAGAATACCAAAAAAAGGGATATACTCAATCATTCTAAAAGGATTTGATTCGACCCAGATTCCAATAGTATCATATAAGATATACACGTGATAGGATAGAATCAAGGTTCCAGATAAGATAATCCAGCTAAAATTCATTCTATTATCAATAATCAAAAAGGGGAATAACCAGAAAATATACCATGGATGAAAGACTGGTTGAAGTAGTAAAAATGAACCAATTGTAAAAATAGCGTACTTATAAGACGTGTTATTATCAATTTGAGTTCTAACCACGATAATAAAAAGAAGGATTAAGAAAACAATTCCAACTAGAATCTTTGATAAGAAGAAATTCTCTAGTAACTCATATACTAACCAGAAAATACTTGCATTGAAGTACCACTCATTTGCGAAAACCAATAACCCATGAATCAAAAATGAGTTTAAAACAACGAATAAAGCGTATAAAAATACCCCAGTGAATATAACAGCTAATCCTCTCCTACCCAATTGTTTCCAAAATGGAAACACGAGGAGAATTGGATAGTATTTCAACAAAAAGCCTAAGATGAGAAAGAATCCAGAAATTGCATAATGTTTTGAGTCTAAACATAAGAGAGCTATTATTACAATTAATACAACTAATGCTTCAAAATGTGATCCATTTGCTGTCTCAATATGAAGAAGTGGATTCCAAGCATAGATGATTAATTTCTCCTTGGTTCGTGGTGAAATCAGTTTATAACAGGCTAGTATTGAAACAAGAAAACCAAAGGAGAAAAAAATTCGATAAATAAAGGGATTTGGATAAATTAAATAGAGACAGGCAAATAGAAACGTCGCTACAAGAGGATATGGAGATGTTACATGTAGATTATTCACTTTATCAAAATATTGGTCCTTGAGATTTTCAGGAAACTCTTCAATTGGAGTAACATATGGATTTACCCCATTTATGATCGCTTTTCCTTCATAGTAAAACCGATAAATATCATCTGACAACGAGATACTGGTGGATAGAATGATTACCTGAAAAATGAATGCAAATCCAATAACGATGATTAACTTATTTCTAGAAAATTCTGAATTTTCGTTCTTAAACAGTAAAATTGCTAAGAGGTAACTGAGAAAAGGTAAGAAAAAAATCATTTCAAAGAAAAAAATCGAACGATTTAGATTAGTAGTGAGTATAAGTATTTCTAAGGAAAGTAATAGCACAAAGCCTGTAAGAATTAGAATTATTTCAGAGGAATGCTGTTTAACTGTATAAATTATCCCTAATGGTCCACTAACCTTGTGATCTTCTATAATTTCATCACTATCCTATTTTAACGTCACATTCCAAGAGTTATATGGTTTTCCTAAAATCCACCTAAAGGATGCATAGAAAGCACAAAACGAATCAATAACACCAGCGATAGGTGTTACAACTAGCATTTTACAGGCTTCTAGTAACTGATGTTTTCTTGAGAGATTCAATGGCTCAATATTCTTCGAAGCCCCATTCAAAATAGTAAATAGCCAAAAGAATGTTGCTGGTAGTAAAAAAAATCTAGAAACCACATATTGGAGTGTTCTAAATTCTGGTGAAGCCAGATCAGTATCAAACACAGCGAATATCGAAGGGAATAGAAACAATAGTAGGCTAAATAATAAGAAGAATACAGTAAGAAAACTTAGAGAGTGAGCGAGAAGTCTGATACGCATTCTAAATTGAATCCATGTTCTTGTTCGCCATGGGAGATTTTGATATTCTGGTTGAATTTTCATGAAAGAGAGAGCTTGCCATGTGCCAGTAACCCATCTCAAACGTGCATGAAATGAAGCACGAACAGAGAGAGGTGGTTGTTCATAAATTCTCCCACCATGCCACCCAAACGGTTGTGAGCCATATTTTGCATATACTTTCAAACCAAAAACGATATCTTCAGCAAGTAATGGTTGGTTATAGACTTTTCCAAAGTCCCACCCAATAGAATCAACTAATTTTTCTTCAACTAATAAGTTTGAACCATGCAAATGAAGTGGGGGAGGTTTTTTCATAACTTCCGCACAGTGGTGACAATTGAAAGGTCTTACTGATTCCATTTGGCGACTGATGATGTTTGCATCAAAATATTTATGAGGATAGATTATTGCTCCTTCAAAAATCCTCTTTTCAGGAGACGATATTAAGGAATGTATAACTCTCCGAAAGTCTGTTTCAGTAATAGTAGACTCTGAATCGAAATAATAGATGTATGAGGGAGAATTATGCTTAGAATCATTTCCATTAGCTTTTCGATATTCAAGAGAATAATGCAGACTCCTAGCTTTAAACATAGTTTCATTACGGGTTTGATACTCTTTTGGAACACAAATAACTTCTGCAGGAAAGGTGATTCCCTTTGATTTGAAGTAATCTGAGAAAATATCCCTTTCTAGTGATTCCTCTGTTACAATTAGCAATTCAATATACTGTTCAAATAAAGGACTGACATCTGCAAGTAGAACAATGCTATCAATACTTCGTTGTACCACTTCAACTTCTTTTCCCCGTGTGGTAATCTGAAATTTGATTCGAGGAAACTTTTGGTTTTTCATTCGTAGAAGAGACAGGATTTCTTCATCTGAAGGAACATTTGGATTGAGGTAACTCCGTCGGTGCCTAAAATATGCGGGCATAAGCTCAAAAATGTAATATAAAGCACATAAGAGAAAGAAGGAACCACCTACCAGCCAAATTAGCATTCCTAGGTGAATTGTCATGTTATAATCCTCCAAAATGAAACAGCTGTTGGGCGTGTTAAAAATGGTTAATGGCTAACCCAAAATGATTCTTCAAGTGAGTTAAGTAATTGATATGTAAATCGAGGATAATATGAATTTATTGATTCGGAAGACGTAAGTGATAAAATATTAATAATTATTCGGACACTTTTCAGATTTTCGAAAGTGTCAATATCAGTTACTTCTGGTATTATATGTACCAGATGACCTTTCGAATTTAATAAGTCCATACAACTCCCGAGTTCATGTAAAGAGGATTGTTTTTGAAAAATGTCTCCGATATTTTCTATAAACGGCCTATTATGACCTAGTAAGTAAAAACCTCCATTTTGTGATGGCCCCAAGACTGCAGCATTAATATTTTGTCTCAAAAGCTTAAAGCTTTGCATTATCAAATTTGGTTGTAAATGTGGGGTGTCGGATCCAATAATAATTACTGATCCAAGGTTCAATTCGTTAAAAGCATAAGAAAATACATTCGTAAATCGGTCAACTATAGTTTCGCCTTTCTGAGGAACAACATGGTATTTTTCAAGAGATTTAGATATTAAAGGCTTCAAGGGCTTGATGATAAGTCGTTCTAATGTTTGGATATCCTCTTTAGGGAAAAATGACAGTATTGGTACAAAATTGATAGGAATCTTCCCCAGCATCAATAATGTATCTTTTAACATGGCTGTTTGAAGTTTAGAAACATAATTTCGATCAAGCTGTGGATGATATAAACGTGTTTTAACAAAACTAACTTTTGGTACTTTGGTAAATACAATGACACCTATTTCATTAACAGATTTCAAATTTAGGCCTCCAGAATATCATCACTTGCAGTAGTGTGAGACTCATTACAAAAGCAGCTCGAATAGCAGTGAAAAAGTTACCTGAAATCTTGCTTGTTCCTGTTTTTCTGTGTTTATATTGTACTGGAATTTCACAGTGAGTTTTTCTAGATTTCAATATTTTTGATGACATCTCAATCGTCCACCCATACCCAGAAGATTTCATATTAAGCGCGCACAGTTCTTTCCAAGTCATAACTCTTAAGGGCCCAAGATCACTAATTGTTTGGTGCCAAAGTAGTGTTAATATCTTAGAAAAGAATCGATTCGCAATTCGAGCCATTGAAGTTAGTGCTCGAATTGAAGACTCGTAAATCATGCGAGTACCTTGACAGTATTGACTTTTACCTGATAATACAGGATAGGCTACTCCAATGATGTCTTCGACAGAACTCTGACCATCTCCATCGAAAAAACAGACAAATTTTGGTGTTTTATAATTTGTTTCGATGAATTTCATCCCTGAAAGACATGCAGAACCATATCCCAATCGTTTTTGGTGTACCACAATCGCTCCTGCATTTTGAGCAACTTCTGCTGTTCGATCAGTTGATCTATTATCAATGACAATTACTTTTTTCGTGATTGAAGAAATAACCTTTGGAATTAACTCAGATAATGCTTCTTCTTCATTTCTGGCTGGAATAATTACAATCAAATCGGTTAGATTTGAAGACATGTGAGTTGATTCTGAATCTTTGCTCATTGTTAATTCTCAATAATTAAACTTCTACTCTACTGATAAGTTTATTGGGGTTGATTCAGGTAGTTCTTTGGCCATTACAGAATAGTAGATATAGGAACCAACCCAATTACCAGTAATCATAAAAATTAAGGCTAAGAATGAAGAAAGTCCTAATTCAGGAATACCACCAAAGACATGGCCGAAATTACAACCTAGTGCTAGCATGGCACCAAATCCCATTAAGAGACCCCCTCCAAAGAACTGTATAATATCCAATTGATTAGGAAATTTTAGTTTGAATTCATGAATCTGAATCGAAGATACAGCAGCTCCAAAAATAAGACCGAGAATGAATAATCCAGCCCAACCAATTTGTATGGGAGAGAAAAAACCAAGAAAAGAAGCAATAACCTGAAAAATTTCACCTATGCCATCAGTTGTCGAAAAACCAAAAGCTCGCCCACTTAATGTTGATAAATACCGTGAGGCTACTCCTAAAAAACCTAATAATATTCCAGAAACTAGAGGTGTCCAGTGTGGTAGTAAATGCGTCAATTGTTTTGTTTCCTTCTTATAATAATACATTATTCCGCTAAGAGCTAAAACTAATGCAACTATGGTCCAGATCCAACGAGGAAAAATCATCTCCAAAGAAGGAACTCTACCATCTATTAACCAAGATGTGGAAGCACGAAAATTAATTGTTATTTCACTTAAAGGTCCAATAGAAAGAATTCCTATCCCAGTGGCAAACCCTAGAAATGCTAAGAGTGCTTTGAACGAGCCTTCACCAATCCGATAGCAAATCCCTCCGGCACATCCTCCGGCGAATACCGTACCTAATCCAAATAAGAAACCACCAATCGGTAACAAAATTATTGAAAGAGGAATTGGATTCGATTCAAAGGTGAACCCAGGAAGCGAGAAAATTTCTAGGATTTGATAACCAATAAGCTCAACTGTTACAGTTAATACAACAATCATCATAAGTTCAGTATTTCGTGCAAATAGCAAATTTCTAAACGCTGAATTAGTACATACTCGTCCTCTCTGAAGTATAACTCCAGTAAAAATTCCAACAACTAAAGTAAATACTAGAATTGGAATTTCCATTGTTGTTAACCCATTACCAGGAAATTATAACAATAACTCAAAAATGTCTTTAGGTTTTGGTTTGATCTTATATTTTCTACCAAACCTGGAGAGAATCCACCAGCACGAAACACAATATGTGGTACTATAATCTCCTTCGTTGAAATCACCCATTCTTTTTTGTACTATTTTATCAATAATATCAAGTCTGTGCATATATCCAATCCCACCTCCACAACACCAATGAGGAACATCAAGAATCTCATACCCCGATTCTTGGAGAACATCATTTACAAACTTTGTTACTTCAGGATATCCACGATTCATTAATTGGCAGAGATGTTGAACAGCAACCTGACCTGTTTTCTTTGTATCTGCTGGTCTTAAATAATCTACGACAAATGAAATCTCTGCATCAACATTTTCCTGATATTGGGCTTTGAACACATGATAACATGCAGGACAAGCGCAAATGATCTTCTCGTAGGATTTGAATATTTCTACATTCTCTTTTTTGCATTTTTCATATTCCTCAAAAGCACCAGAGACATATAGCGGGTATCCACAGCACATTTCTTTATCTAGTATTGTAAAATCGACATTCTGTTTTAGTAGATATTTCAATGAATTATCAGTATAGCGTGGGACTCTGATTGTTGACAAACAACCCATGTAATAAAGAGTCTTACTCTCTTCAGGAATGCCTTCAGGCCTTCTAATACGCATTTTATCTGTAGAATATGGAGTACCATACTTTTCAAAACTGGAAATCATTTCAGCAAGGCCCTCAATTTCATTTCCATCTTTTAAAAATTTAGAATTTAGCTGACATCTCTCCTCTGAAGTTCCACATGCATTACAATGAACACAATTTAACAATTTAAGATAATCCTCTTGTTTGAATTCATAATTCTCACATGTTTCTAAGAGTCTCATAACCTCGTCATTATCTAAGAAATTCTCTGGTTCAACCTCTTGAGTGGGGTACTTTTTTCGGTCATTCATAGATTATTCGCCCTTTCGATGGGATTAACTTGGTGCCATATCTCTCCAGGCTTTCATACCACCCTCCAAAACAAATACTTTACTGAATTCTTTTTTCTGCATAATTTGTGCAGCGGTATGTGCTCTCGCTCCACTACGACATACTAAGATAATCTCTTGATCCTTAAGATTGGAGAGTCTTTCAAGATTGGAGATTAAAAGACCTAATGGTATGTGTTTAATATCCTGTAAATGACCAAGTGGTCCTTTTAGTTCATTTTCTTCTCGTACATCAATCATTAAAGGAGTTTGTCTAGCATCTAATCGATTCCTAAGCTCTTGGACTGATATCGAAGAAACAACCTGTTCATTAACACCTATTTCTAAGGTACCCTTTACTTCACATGCAGGCGAGTCAACAGGTATCCAAATGCCACTTGGATCACGAGCACAAGCATAATTTGATTTGAGAACGTCATGCATCCAATCTGCAGGACCAAGCTTTAGATCTTCAAGATACTGAATAAATTCTTCCCGAGTTTGTAGTTTGAGGTGTGGATTGTTTATCTTTTGTTTAGCAAGAGTGGATGGTTTACGCCCACGATACTCATGAGCAGGAAAAACAACAAGATGGTCAGGTAGACGTAAAAACTTTTGAATACTATCATAATGTTTACTAGGATCCCCACCAGGTAAATCATCTCTACCAGCTCCACCATCGTCTAAAAATAAGGCATCACCAGTGAAAATCCTATTGGATTCTTCAAATACTAAAGAAATTGAATCTTGAGTATGGCCAGGTGTGTGAATAACTTTGGTTGGCGTTCCTAGAAGATCTAGTTCGTCTCCTTCCTTAACACGAATATCTACGCACCTAGCAGGTGCGTTTTCATGCATGATTATCTTGCAATCCGTTCGGTCTTTAAGAGCTGCTGCCCCAGAGATATGATCTGCATGGGTATGTGTGTCAATGATATGTGTTAATTTCAAACCTTGATCTTCTAATATTATTAGATATTCTTTGACATGGTCTAAGATAGGATCAATTAAGATGGACTCATCTGATCCTTCTTTTTTCACTAAATAAGACAAACAGGCATGAGGATTTAATTGTTCAAATACCAAAGCCATTCTAGTTCACATTTAATCTATTTTAAGAGTTTTCTTTAAAAAAAGAAATAATAAGAAAGACGATTCTTTCTATAGATCATCTAATATTGTTCACACATCATTTCAAAATAGTTTCTTGGATGATCACAACTAGGACAGGAAGTTGGTGGAGTTTCTCCTTCGTGAACATAACCACATTTTTTACATACCCATTGAACCTTTCCAACCTTTTTAAATACTGTTTCACCCTCAATTTCTTTGAGTAACTTCGTATATCTTTCTTCATGATGTTCTTCGGCTTTGCCTATGGCTCTTAGTCTGGTTGCAATATCGTAAAAGCCTTCTCGTTCAGCTGTAGCTGCAAACTCTGGATACATTGTTTCCCTTTCGTAACGCTCCCCAGAAATTGCCGCTTCTAAATTTTTAAGAGTATTATCTAAAGTAAGAGGAACAGTACCATCAACATTAAGTTCATCGATATCCTCGGAAAGGTTTTCTTTTAACTGATTAATCATCCTAAATAACCATTTTGCGTGTTCTCTTTCATTATCGGCTGTGATAAGGAAAATATCAGCTATCTGTTCATAACCCTCTTTTTTTGCTATTTTAGAGTAAAAAGAATAGCGATTTCTTGCTTGACTCTCACCAATAAATGCTTTTGCTAAATTTTGTATTGTTTCATTCACTTTTCAATTCTCTCCATGAATATTTAACTTTTCAGAAGTCATTATCCCTTATTTCAATTTTTGTTAATCAAAGTTTCACGCATATCTTGAGAGCACGAATCATAATTTCAGTAGTCATTAGTCTTCCGTAAGATTAATAGCATGGAGATAAAGAATAAAATCGTTGTCAATGCAAATCCAGTAGTGGATTCACTTTGAGAAGATGAAGACTCGGTTTTCGTAGATTCCTCAGTTTCACCAAGATTAATTGTTGCGGATCCTCTCTGTATATGTTTTAGTCCAAAATCATCAGTATTTCCCAATGCCCAAATAATATTATAAGTTCCAGAGCTTGGAATATCATTATCGTATTGGTCTCCAGTCGTTAAAAGACGTGAAAATTCGATGATGGTGTTCCCTGATTCTTCTGTTCCATTATACGCCGAAATATCAGAATTTCCTCCCAAATCTGTATCAGCTGGGTGAGGACCGTTTGGACCAGTTGAAAAAGCATCTATGATAATTACTGAGCTATTACTTAAAACCCATCCAAAAATCATATCAGCATCCTGCATAGCCAGTGTGGGATCAAACCCAATAGCAACCCAACCTGTTGTCTTCCCAACCATACCCAAGAATATGGTATCCCCTTCAATTTGCCAATAAAGTTTATAGTCTCCACCACTGAGAGAAATCTCTGAAATATATTCATCTGTACCGATAATCCCATCAATATTGGGTGTCAAAGTTTTTTGATTTCTAATAGTGATCTCATTAACAGAAAAACTTGTTTCAATTGGCCCAATAAAACTGAATATTGTCAAGAGGGCTACAAAAATCAGAAGACGTTTTTGAATGAAATTCATTAATGTTACTCTCCATCAGGTTAATGTTTTATCGAATATAGGGGTATATCGTGAGAGCATATACCTTCCGATAACCATTCGTTGGATCTGACTAGTTCCCTCGTATATCTGGTAGAGTTTTGCATCTCTAAATAGCTTCTCTACTAAATAATTAGTCGTATAACCATATCCTCCGAAAATTTGGAGAGCATCAGATGCAGTCTTCATCCCAGAATCTGTGGCGAAAGCTTTAGCTATACTCGCTGAAATAGTGTTATCTCGTCCTTGATCTGCCTCCCAAGCTGCCTTCCATGTTAATAAACGTGCAGCATCCACATTAATTTTCATATCTGCAATCATGAATTGAATTGCTTGAAAATTGGCTATCTTAGAGTCAAAAGCTTTTCTACGTTTTGCATATGCAATAGCGTACTCCATACTTGCTCTAGCCATCCCACACGCAAATGCACCAATTGTAGGACGAGTGTGCGCGAAGGTTTGTATTGCTATAGGAAATCCTTTTCCTAGCTCTCCAAGTATATTCTCTAAAGGAACTCGTGCTTCATCAAATCGAACCATTACGGTATTTGAAGCTCTATGACCCATTTTTGGAATTGGTTTTCCAACCTTCACTCCTTCGGTATTCATCGGAACAACAATCCCAGTAATGCCTTCATGTCTCTTTGTTCCTTCTAAACGACAGAATGTGCTTAGTAGAGAAGCTACTCCTCCGTTCGTGACCCACATTTTCCGACCATTTAAGATAAGCTCGTCGCCTTCCACGCGAGCGGTCGCAGTTAAACCCGCGACATCAGATCCCATTCCTGGTTCACTGGTGGCAAAAGCAATAAATTTTAATTCTTCAGTTAACGGTTTAAGAAAACGATTAATCTGCTCTTTGGTACCTCCAATTAGAATGGGTTCAGCACCAAGACAATTATCAAATAGACTTGTAGTGATCCCTGGATCTGCTGCAGCTGTTTCCTCTACTATCAAACAAGTGTCTAATATCCCTAATCCAGGTCCTCCTATTTTTTTGGGAAAAATTGTATTCATTAATCCTTGATCGAAGGCTTTTTGGAGAACATCTTGAGGAAATTCCCCTGATTGATCATATTTTCTTGAGATGGGAATTATCTCATTTATCGCAAATTCTCGAGCCTTTAACTGAAGTTTTTTCTGTTCCTCGGTTAAACTAAAATCGATCATTAAACCTCATCTCGGTGTTAATGCAATTTTGAGATGTAAATATGTAAATGAGATTATCAGATTTATCCGCCAGGTGATCCGTGGAAGAGAGAATCTTTCCAAGTCCAATCCCAAATATCTTGCTCGGTGAGTGCTTCCTTTTCAACTATCATTTCATGAAGTCGTTTTAGGAGCTGATGATGACGAATTTCGTCGTTTAAGATCGCCTTAACAACCACTTTTTCTTTCTCATCATCCAATTCTTTCCAAAACGCCTTATAGGTGTCTATGGCTTGCTGTTCCAACTCAATATGCTTTTCAATATTCGCTTTAAGGTGATCTGTTATTTCTTCTGAAATCAAAGGAGTTGTCCCTGTGTTTAAAGCAATGAGTGCATTCAATAAAGAAGAATGTTTATTAGAATCCATGGCAATCCCCAGAATCAGTTCTTTGACCATAACATTTGATACATCTCTAACTGACGTTTCAGCTGATTCTACTATCTTTTCCTCTAATTTGATCTGATTTTTATAAAATTCAACACGTTCTTGAGTGTTCATAATTAAGTCTCCTCTATAGATGGGTTAGATCAATTTTTCCTCTATTAATTCTTAAATTGTTCTTTGTTTTTATCAAAATCTTATTACCCAAAGGAAATAAAACTATTGACTAAAAACTCCTGAATTATTATTGTAATTCAATTTTTATTTGACCTAATTTATTTATGATCCAAATAATGAGATATTAATCATTTAATTCTTTGAATGACTGTAGCAGGACATACTCTGGTAACGCCATGCAATCCTTCTAATTTGGTGATGTTAAATCATCATTATCGCTTGTTTTCGGAGCTTCTTTACCCTTTTCCTGATAGCAACGTCTGAAACATTAAATTTCTGACCTAATTCTACATAGGATATGTCAGAGGCATTTTGTAGAGCAGTCAAAATGTCATAATCATCCATAGTCACTTGCAACACGTTTCCTTTAAGATTTTGAAAGGTTTTTATTTAAAAATTCAAAGATCGAACTTTGTTATCTATCAGCATTCGATTCGAAGGCCTCTTTTTCTATTTCTTGGTTAATTTTTATCGAACCAGTACTCATTATATTTTCTAGGAAAATTGTATAAAATGGACTTAGAACAATAAGAGTTTGATAAAATAGGAATATTCGAATTCATCACCTAATTCTATATTAAGTCTTGAGTAAGTCAAGAATTTATAGAAGAAAAACGTCGAAGAAATAACGAGAGGCGAAAAAATATGGCTCTGATTAGTGAAAAATTTAATGAAGCTTTAAATGCCCAAATTGGAGAAGAACTGAATTCTGCTTACATCTATTTGAGTGCGAGTATTTGGTTGAAAGAACATTCATATAACAAACTGTCTAGCTGGTATTTTACCCAATACAATGAAGAACTTTCCCATGCTTACAAATTTATTAATTATATCATTGATGTAGGCGGAACCGCTAAAATTCCTGCGATTCCTGAACCCAAATCTGATTGGGAATCAGTTAAAGAAATTTTAGAAACTGGCTATGCACACGAACAGTATATAACAGGGAAAATACATGAGTTAGTGACTCTGGCAGAAGAGTTGAAAGACTATAATCCCAGAGAACTACTACAGTGGTTTGTTACAGAACAGATCGAAGAAGAGGCTAGCGCCTCCGAATTAGTGGAGAGACAAGCTGCTTTCAAGAATGATATGCTTTTTGATCAACATACCGTAAGAAACGAAGAATAGATCCTTCAAAAACTTGTAGATACAAAACAAATTCAAAATGCTTTAAAGGTGTGTAATATGGTAGATTATAACGAACTTTTTCAATCAGCTGATTGGAAGAAGGAAAAACACGCTCCAGTCATTGAAGTGAAGAGTAGAGATCCAGTATTGGTTGAAGTCAGTGTGGGAAAGGAAATTGAACATCCTAACACCGTCGAACATCACATTCGATGGATCCAACTCCTTTTCCATCCTGAAGGGGAAAAATTTCCTGTCGAAATCGGGAAGATTGAATTTAACTCCCACGGTGAAGCTGGCCAAACTGAACCTAAGGGATTCTTTTCTATTAAAACAAACAAGCCTGGAACATTAATTGCGTTCTCGTTCTGCAATATTCATGGCTTCTGGAGAAACGATCAACCTCTCTAATAAGGATTTTTAGGTCATTATTAGAGAACCCCCTATTTTTTTCACTTAGATTATCTGGCTATATACTTATTAAGGGGAATTTATTCTCTATCAAATCACGATTATAATGAAATACGTAGTTATAGGCAATGGAGTAGCTGGAGTTTCTGCTATTCAAGTATTGTCGAAGGAGAAACCCTCCAATTCGACTGTACTCCAATTTACTGACGAACCCTTTCCAGGATTTTATAACCGTCCAAAAATTCCAGCGTTTATTGAAAAGAATGAAATGACTATTGAAGACACCATTGCTTATAATCTTGATTGGTACAAGAAATTAGATGTAGATTTACATATTCAAGAGAAAGTAGAGAAAATTAATTTTGAAATGAATGAAGTATTATCAAACAAAGCAGCTTATCCTTTCGATCGATTGTTAATTGCTACTGGGGGAGATTGTTGGTGTCCTCCTATTGAAGGAAGGCATTTGAAACACTTTTACTCGGTAAGAAGTCTCAACGATGCATTAGAAATTCGTAAGCGATTCAAAATAAGTAAAAAAGCAATAATTATTGGAGGAGGAGTTCTTGGTCTTGAAATTGCCAATGCAGCTACCAATCAGGGCCAAAATACAACTGTAATCGAATTCTTTCCTCATCTCCTGCCAAGACAATTGGATGAGGAAGGAGGAAACATCCTCAAAAGGATACTAGAAAAACGTGGTATCACGATCCATGTGAACAAGGAAGTTCAGAGAGTTATTGGAGAAGAAGAAGTACAAGCAGTCATTACCAAAGACGGCGTGGAGATATCAACTGATATAGTAATGGTATGTACAGGTATTAAACCTAGAGTAGATTTAGGACGAGATTTTTTAGAAATTAACAGGGGAATTATTGTTAATGATTACTTAGAAACATCCCAAGAAGATATTTTCGCTGCAGGAGATTGTGCAGAGCATAATGGAATTGTTTATGGTCTAATTCCGCCCAGTATTCAGCAAGCAAGAATCGCGGCTCACAATATGATTAATATGGACACTAGATATAAGGGTTCGAAAATCTCTTCCACTCTAAAAGTAACTGATTTGTTTTTGAGTTCTTTTGGTTATACAGGTAAAGAATCCGAATTAGGTTATGGTGTAAGAAAATACATCAATGAAGAGGAATATGTTAAACTCTTTATTCACAATGATAAAATCAAAGCTGCAATTATATTAGGCGTTAAAAAGGCTATCCCAACAATTAAAACCATTTTTACTGAAGAAAAATCCGTTTCTGATCATGAAACCAAGATAAAAGAAGTTCTACCAGAGCTAAGTTGAGTAAAAGTTATAGAACTGGAGGCCGTCTTTCAGGAATCATTTTCATGGGTTGGGTTTGATCATAATCAGCTTTAGAATAAAGTGTGCAGTAACAATAACCAAATTCTGCAAGATCTGGTTCAGCATATCTACAAGGACAAATAATATCTCTATCAAGTTGACGGTCTTCTTGACTATCCCGACATGGGCAATTATAGTATCCTAACCGATTAAAGTTTTCCATTAATCCTTCGATCAAGTCATTCAGGGTTTCTTCGTCAGAATTTAAATTCCAGCCATTACGCTCAGAAATTTTCATCACATATTTCTGAACATCCGCAATGGATTTCATGGTCATTAAATTAAGTCCTCCCATATATCTGGATTATATCCTGAATCATATTGCATCTTATTAACAATAAGAAAAGGAAATCTTGGTTTAACTCCAAAGACTTTTTCGATATCTTTTTTCAACTGATTCTTTTTCTTTACGGGAATCTTATCGATATCAAGATACGAGTAGCGATATCCATGCTTGTTCAGCCATCGTTTACCTTTTTTACACCACATACATGTAGAGATTGCGAAAAGAAAGATCTCACTGGATTGTTCTTTAGTACCTTCAACAGTTTTAATTTCATCAGGGATTTTAATCGAATCTAATGACATTATCAAACTACTCATACTATTTGCCGTAACAGAAGATAAAAGACAAGCGTTTTTCAGTGTTTTAATGGAATTCTCTATAAGTAAAAAACTGTTCCGTTTTAATTTCCATAATCTATTTGTTATACATCGAATAAATTAAGGTCAAAAAGATGTTCTGGAAAATAATTAAATCTCTTAGACATTCAACCGAAATTATTATTAAAAGAACTTGAATAATGAGGTCACCCAACGAGGCTTTTCTAAATCCTCCTATTTAATATAAAAGACGGTTAAACTCGGAAAAATAAATCGATTGTTAATCAAAGGTGATTATTATGGCTAAATGGGAATGTGACATTTGTGGTTATGTTTATGATGAAGAAGAAGAAGGGTTACCATTTTTAGAACTTCCAGATGACTGGACTTGTCCTGATTGTGGAGTAGGTAAGGAAGATTTTTCAAAAATAGATTAATTGATCAAAAGCTTACTAAAAATCCATTAAACACAAATTCTCTTATGTTTGTGTAAAGAATATTATTATAGATAAGGAGTATATTTATTTTGCCAGCGATTAAGCTAAATGAGACAATTTTTTGGATTGGAGTGAATGATCGGACAACAGATCTTTTTGAAGGCCTATGGCCAATAAATGATGTTGGAGTCTCATATAATAGCTATATCATTAAAGGAGAGAAGATCGCATTAATAGATTTGGCTAAAGGGATAAAAACGGATGATTACCTAAGCCAAGTTGAAGAAGTTGTAGAACCTTCCCAAATTGATTATATCATCATCAACCATGTAGAACCTGATCATACTGGATTAATCAAAATAATGTCAAAATTAGCTCCTAATGCTATATTTGTGGGTACTGAAAAAGCTAGAAAGATGATTGCAGATTTCTATCAGCTGGAGGATACAAAGAATATTAAATGGAATGTAGTCTCCAATGGTGACGAAATTAACTTAGGAAATCATGAACTGGTGTTCTATGATGCCCCATTTGTACATTGGCCAGAAACAATGGTTACTTATGAGAAGAACTCTCAGATATTATTCTCTTGCGATGCATTCGGAAGTTACGGAGCATTAAGTGGAAAAATTTTTGATGATGACGTAGGTGTTGACCAAAACTTCTATGAAGAAGAAGCTTTACGTTATTATACAAACATTGTAGCTAAGTTTTCCAGATTCGTAATTAAGGCTATTAATTCATTAGAAGGATTAGAAATCTCAATGATCGCACCTAGTCATGGCCTGATATGGAGGAGAAACCCTGATCGTATAGTCGAACTCTATAAACGGTGGGCTGAGTATGCAGATGACCCCACTGGTGGTGAAGCAGGGATCACACTCATTTATGCCTCTATGTATGGTAATACAAATAAAATGATGAATGCTATTGCCCAAGGAATTGGAAAAACTGGAATACCTCTAAAAATCTTCGATGCTGCACGAACACATGTCTCTTTCATTCTACCCTATCTTTGGAGATATAAAGGAGTTATCATTGGAGCTCCAACCTATGAGGTTAATCTATTTCCTCCAATTGCATATATTCTGGATATAGCCTTGCGAAAAAGAGTTTACAATAAAAAAACAGCCTTTTTCGGCTCTTACGGATGGAATGACGGCGCAAAAAGGGATTTTGAGAAAATTGCTGAAAAGTTAAAATGGTCAGTCCTAAAAGCGTTCGATTTTATTGGTGGTCCATCTGAGGAAGATTTGAAAAAAGGAGAGGAATTAGGGCAAAAAATAGCAAGATCGATACTAAGTTCTGACTAGCAACCCTCTTTGAGATAAAAAAGGAAGAAAGGAAAAAACTAATCCTGTAGCTCTTCAAGAGCCTTGAAAATTTTATCTTCGTCTGGGGGACCTTGATTCAATTCGTGGGGAATATCAATATAACGAATGATTCCTTGTTTATCGATAATAAAGATAGCTCGCTTCCCAAAACCAATTCGGGGGATGAAAGCGTCGTATTTCTTACTTACTTCGGCATACGGAACCCAATCAGCAAGAAGAGGATAATCCAGGCCTCCAAGACTATCAATCCAAGCAATATGGACTGGAATTGAGGCCACTCCGATCGCTAGTACCTGAGTATTGAGTTTTTCGAATTTTTCAACTTGCTTACTGTATGAGGGGAGCTGATGAGAACAGACAGGTGTGAAATCCTGTGGATAAAACGCAAGCATTACATTCTTCTTGCCTTTATAATCTGATAAGCGGATTTTTTTCCCATCTTGAGCTGGAAGCGCAAATTCTGGAGCTATATCTCCAATTTTTAACTTTGTTTCGCCTTGAATAACTTTATCGGCCATTTTTAGTCACTTTAAATTACTTATTAGCAGTTATTTACTCAAATGAGGATAATCACTCTCTGCTCTTAACTATTGTTATGTGATTTATAAACTTGGAATATGTCTTAATTTTCTTATCTCATCTTTTCATTCATTATTACGTATTTTTGCTAAAGCTACAAAATGAACAGTAGTCACCTGTGGAACATATATAGATGGAACTTATCCAGACTTAATTTGAATTCTTTGGGTATTAGAAATGAAAATAAGTAAGCGTAGGATGTTCCTCAAACTTTTGAGATTATGGCTGTGGTCCATTATAAAACGGGGGTGGTATTTACCAGAGATTTCTGAAATTACTGTTGATGAAGTATACGATCGGTTAAATTCTAATAGCCTACCTATATTACTTGATCTACGAGATTTAGTAGAATTTTATGGTGATGGAGAATACAAATATGAAAAATATGGACATATCCCGAATTCAAAGTGGATCCGCCTAATGGAACTTTCATCTCATTTCGAGGATCTTCAAGAATTTAAAGACAAAGAAATTGTCACAATTTGTCAGGGTGGTGGAATGTCTTTGGTAGCAGTCGAAATTATGATTGAGGCCGACTTTCAAGATGTAAAAAGTCTAAAGGGGGGTATAAAACAGTGGCACAAAAA
This sequence comes from Candidatus Heimdallarchaeota archaeon, assembly GCA_020353515.1. GTDB lineage: Archaea > Asgardarchaeota > Heimdallarchaeia > Hodarchaeales > Hodarchaeaceae > Hodarchaeum. Next base: position 1,608,913 of record CP070695.1, on the reverse strand, counting down.
AGGATACCCTCTAATCAAAACAACTGAAGCAGAACTTCCCATTGAAGAGATTAAACTTGGTTCTTTCGATGAAGGATCTAAAAAAATCGAAGAAATACCTCCTTTAGATAAAAAATATAGAGGTGAAGTCCATCATACTGTAGATGCCCGTGGTTTAAGCTGTCCTCAACCTGTCTTAAAATCTAAGAAAATCTTGAAAACTTTAAACGTAGGTCAGGTATTAGAAATTCTAACCACTGATCCAGGGAGTCGGCGTGACATTCCAGCCTGGGCTCGTGTTACTGGCCAGGAACTGTTAGTCTCTGAGGAACACGGCTCTCAAGGTTTCCGATTTCTCGTTAAAAGAATGAAATAAAGCTTCTTGAAGCTTTGTAAGTTATAACTGATAAGAAAGAATCCCTATTTCGTTCTTATGCAATTTCTCTCCATTCGCTTTAATCTCCTTAGTTGGATTTATAGGAATTCTGGCAGGAACACTTCTTTATGTGAGATTAAGAGTTTGCCCAACATACGCTTTCATGGAAGAATGCTTTTTAAGACTAAAAGGATAAAAATAGAAAAATGAGGTGTTTCATTTATGAAAAATTTATTGGTTTTGTTTTCATTTCATCACAAAAATACTGAGAAAATCGCTAATGTCTTCGCAAAAGTTCTTGATGCACAAATAAAAACACCACGGCAAATAAATCTTGAAGAGCTTCAAGATTATAGTCTAATTGGCTTTGGTTCAGGAATATATGATGAAAAACATCATAAAACTCTACTTAACCTTGCTGATAAACTACCACAAATCACTAACAAGAAAGCATTCATTTTCTCAACTAGTGGAATGACCAGAGAAACCGCCAAAGCTCACTCGGCGCTTAGAGAAAAATTACAATCTAAGGGTTACATTGTTGTTGATGAATTTAACTGTAAAGGTTTTAACACGAATAGTTTTCTCAAACTAATTGGGGGAATGAATAAGGGTAGACCTAATGCTGAAGACTTGAAACATGCGGAAGAGTTTGCTCTGAACCTGAAGCAGAACCTGTAAACTAATATGTCATGCAAAATTTAGAAATTGGATAGTGACAGATAAAATGGATAGTGACATACAAACGGTTATGGAAATCATATTCAATCTGTTCTACTTAACGTTCATCTGGATAGTTGTTGTCTTAATGACAATAAAAATAGGAAAAATTGTACCTGAAGAAAGAAGTATAGTTCAGAGATTTCTATTAGCTTTTTTTCTACTAGCCTTAGGAGATACTGGTCACGTTGGATTTAGAATCCTAGCTTATATTAGTGGAGGATTAGAAACGAATTCTACACTTGTAGGATTGGGAGCTCTATCAACATCAATAACGATAACGTTTTTCTATATGATACTACTAGATATTTGGCGAATACAATTTCCCAAAGACAAGGATTTATTCTATTATGGATTAATGCTGATTGGTTTTACTCGTTTTATTATTATGATATTCCCACAAAATGAATGGGGAAACCTTATTGCACCATACGACTGGGCTTTGATACGCAATGTACCATTGACAATAATTGGATTAGCAACTGCGTTTTTAATGCTTCGTGATGGATTTAAATATCACGATCCTAGATACAAAAATTTCGGATACTGTATTGTCATCTCTTTTGCCTTTTACATCCCAGTAATTCTCTCAGTTCAAACATTCCCACTGATTGGTATGCTAATGATACCAAAAACGATGGCTTATATGGTACTCGCTTTTCTTGCATACAAATTCTATTACCAGACAGAAATCAGGTAAAAAAATGATCATAATTCATCTATTTTTTGCGCATGACACTTTTAATGATCACTTTTCATACGATTATCAATATAGGATGAACTAGAAGATGGAATTTTTAAATGTAAATATTCAATCTCATGCAATTCAGAATTGATGTATAATGACTCTTGATACTACTCCCTCTGATGAGGAACAACTACAACAAGCCTTCAACTGGGTAAAAGAGAAAGTTAAGAAACAACAACTTAAATCTACAATCTCCAATTATAAAAGAGGATTAGAGTGGGATGAAGAACAATTAAATGGAACTGAACCTTTAGAAGACATTAATTTGGAACATTTTCCTAAAAAAACAATAATAGACATTAAAGAAAAGCAATTTCGAGTACGATTTTCTTATTTCTCACTTCGGTCACTGCTTCTATCAGTTGGCATCTCTATTGCTATTACAGCTCCAATCACTTTTCCTTGGTTATTTGAATTTGTGATGCCTGATATAATGGCATTGATACCGCCTTTTCTGGCAGATATTATAGAGGATATGATTAAATCAATTCAGTCCTTTCTAACTATATTTGCTTGGGCTGAACCGATAATCAAATTCCTCATGCAGATTGCAGCCACTTTTAATCCATTTTTGGTGTACATGACAATAATGTATATTCTAAATTCGACCGAAATTATACATGATGAATATTATGAAGATCCACTAGCTGATCTTTCTAATATACCTTCAGCAGCAGATTTTTTTGCGTCTGACTTTCAAATGAAATTTAATTTAAGTTTCACAGAGATAGCAGTTTTTCTTTTTCTAGTTTCTTTTTTTATTTCATTATTTTTAGTAATAAGAGGAGAAAGAGAAGTGATTTATGAATTTTTTACCAAAAAAGAAGAGGAAAAATTCATGGAAGAGGTCGAAGAAGCTTTTATTGGCTATTATAAAGATAAGGGGTATGAGAAGGTTAACTACATTGAAAATCGATTCTCAGAGTCACCAAATCTTATCTATATTGCTTATCTTGTGAAACTTAGTCCCATTCTTTCCTTTTTTATTCCATTAGCATTAGCAATGGTCTTTTTGATTCTCTAAATTATCGAAGTAGTATCAGATTTCTTTCATATGATCTGAAAAAGTTTCAATAATCATCTTTAATGCCAATCCAATTCGAGTTTAATTGGAACATTACTCTTTGAATAATATAGAGGGTCAGAAATGATTTCTAAATCGTATTTTGATAATCCACCTTTTGACAGCTTTCCTTTTAAGACATTTATGCAAGTAGTTGATAAAATGGAATACCTTAACGAGGAGTCTTCTCCATATGAGATATCTCCAGGCACAGATCTTTGCATAAGTGATACATATTATTCATTAGGTTTCCTAACTTATTTGCATACTTTTGGACGAGTCAGTAATAAAGAAGGTGAATGGACTCTTTATCCTAGAGGAGAAAAACCAGCAGAGAAACCATATAGGTTTAAATTGATCTCAGACGCTGCTGAAATCCTAGAAGCTCTCCTGAATGGACATAAAACTCCTATAGAAATAAAAAAATCTATTCCTGATCTCACAGAAGAACTGATTGGCAATTATCTTAATGTTCTTTTATTGTTGTCTCAAAAAGGGAAAATAGAGCAGCGTGAAACCGGTTGGGATGCTACCTTCATACTTTCAGATTGGGAATAAATTGAAGAATCAATCTAAAAACCGGGAGAGAAATTCGAGTAGGTTATCCAAGCTTGGATACAAACTTCCCCGAGAACATGGTTTGACTGGAATCTGGCTAATTTCAGTTCTATTAGGAGTAGGATTGTCGTTAACAGGAAAATTTCACCTAGAAGGATTACTATTATCTCTCACTTTTTCTATACTAGTAATACTCAGCTCTAATTCAATAATTGAAACAATTAAAAGAAAATCAACAGGAATATCTTGGATTCCATTACTCTCTATCTTCATAATAGTCTTTCTGATAATAATCTGGAAACCAGTATGGGAAATATTACTTGTTTTAGCTATTTTGGGATTATTAACAAGTGGTTGGTTCGTATTTGCTCTTCAATCACGACAACTCTCTCCTTATGAACTAATTTTTGGTTCAATTGCTTTTACGATGATGACCCCATTCATTTTTATTGTTTCAACAATTCATATTCCTATTGAAATCTCATTCAAAGCTTTTACCATTAGTTGGATCAATATCGGTGTTACATCATTGATGATTTTATATGTCGAGAGTTTACGAGGGAAAGTTCCAACAAATAGTCCTTTGGTAGTTTGGAGTTTCTTCCTTGTATCTTTCATTCCTTTAATACTAGTTCAATGGCTCCATCCGATCTCCCTAATTGCGGTCATTGAACCAACTTTTCTTAGTGTACATCAAGCATGGAAGAAAGAATTGTTAAAAGTCTCAAAGAAGCCGATCAAAACAGTAGGTATTCAGTTATTACTAAGATTGTTCGTATTTGGAATCCTTATACTAGTAACGATACCTATAACATTCAATTTATAACGATTCTTTTATTGAATGGTAATCTTTTATATATAAGATAAATAATTTAAAGGATACTTTGGAAAAAAGAAATATTCGCAGCATTCAATATCGAATGATCCTAAGGAGTTTAAAATATGGCTGATGATGTGTTTATTCTTCAAACCTCTGGAGTTCCACTCTTTGCTAAGTGTTATGGCGGAGATTATTGCAAATTACACCCTGATCATGCTTTACAAACAGGATTCTTAGCAGCTATGTATTCTTTTGCAGAAGAATCCTTTGGACAAGATGAATTGAAATCAGTGATCTTTAATGATATTAGGTTAGATTTCAAAATTGATAAAGAAAAAGAAATCATAATGGTTTTTGCAAATCCCCTAGGTACTGAGATGGTTGAAGATCGGTTAAATCAAGCAATGATCATTTTTCTTGAGAAATATGGCTCTAAAGTTGGAGATATTGTCAAAGAAGATACTTTTCAGGAGTTCGAAGGTGATTTACTCAACCTAAATATTGTCCGTAGTCAAGCAATGGGAAACATTTCACCAAGAAAGAAAAAAGAATCTCTTTGGAAAAGGTTAAAGAGTCGCTTTAAGAGGTAAAAATTCCTTACTTCTCTAGTAGGTATTAATAAAATAGATTAAATATCAATTTTTTCTAAAATTGATCGGAGTTTAATGTTTTTGATGAAGTAATTCATCAGCAGTCATTTCTGGATCTAAAAGATGCCCACTTCGCTTCTTCTTCGTCTCAAGATATTGAATGTTGAAAGGATTTTCAGGGAAAATATGCTTAACACGTTCAGTAGTATTAATCTGCCATTTTTGAAGCTCAAGGAGTTTTTTGGGATTATTTGTAAGAAGTCTAACAGATTTAACTCTAAGACTTTTGAGTATATGCCCTGCCAAATGGTAATCACGGAGGTCATCCTCAAATCCTAATGCTAAATTCGCATCAACGGTGTCCATACCCTGATCCTGAAGCGCGTAAGCTTTTAATTTGTTTGTTAATCCAATACCACGACCTTCTTGACGTAGATATAGAACAATACCCTCACCTTCATCCTCGATTTTTCTCAGGGCGCCTTCTAATTGATCACGGCAATCACATCTTAAACTCCCGATTGTATCACCAGTCAAGCACTCAGAATGTAATCGGACTAACACATTTTCCTTATTAACTACATCTCCTTTAACAAACGCTGCATGCTCTTTATCATCACTTGTTTGATGAAATCCGATTGCAATAAAATTCCCAAAACGTGAAGGAAGTTTGGCTGCGGAAGTGACTTTGACGCAGAAGTGATCCATTGGTGGGGGGCATTTATGATCCTTATCTTTTTCAATGATGTCGAGATAAGTTTGAGGGATTGGAATAAACGCTTGATCATTTTCCATTAGTGGGATTCTCCCTATCAATACCAATACGAACGAAAATTGTATTACTATATTTAATCCTTTTTTGGATAATGGGAAGGTCGGAGACACATTGCTGTCTAATTCTTGAGCTCCTTCAAGGATTGTCATCGTTGAAATAAGAATAATGACGTCTATTTTTATTAAAAAAAAGGAATAAAAATTCTTAATACTTGATACCACACTTTTTAATATTTGAAATACCTTTTGTATTTATTTAATTTAATCTTAGCATGAATTCTTTTTAATGAAAGTTTATTATAATTTTATGTAAAAACATTTAAAAAAGTTAAAAAATACATACTTCATAAAGAATAAAATAGTCTACATTATGCTCTATTAGGCGAAAAATATATGCTTCAAGTAGCTAGTGAACAACTTTCATCTACTCGGTTAGAAATACTTAGCTTCTTACTTGTAAATAGTAATATTCAAGACGAGTCTAAGGGATGTTCGATAAAAGATATGGCAAAGACTTTTGATTTAAGTCCCAACGCGATACGCCAATACTTGATAGAATTAGAGAAAGATAACCTAGTAATTAGAAAAAAAAAGAAGGGAAAAACAGGTCGCCCAGCAATGACCTATTTCCTGCATAAGAACGCTTTAACCATTTTTCCCAAAGCCTATGCGGATTTTTCCATTCGACTGTTAAAACGTGTGTTAAAAAATTATGGAGAGGAAGAAGCACGAAATCTTCTGATTGAAATGGGTAAAGAAAAAGCCGAAGAGATGAAAATAAAACTCACTTCAAAATTAAATGAGAAAAATACGAATTCTCATTCTTTAAAAGATAAAATAGACGCAATAAGTGAAGTTTTCCATGATTACGGAAGTTTTCCTAAAATTATTGAAGATGAAGAATCCTTCATAATAAAAAATCATAATTGTTTAATTTATGATATTGTTCAGAACTTTCCCGCAGCATGTGTTGTTGATGAAACTTTGGTCAGTGAACTCGTTGGGGAAAAAGCAGATAAGGTTCAGTGTCTGTCCGAGGGAGATATGCTTTGTGTATATAGAATAAATAAGTCTGAGAAAGCTAAAATCTGAGAGTATTCAAGCCACTTGAGGGTGGAGACTCTTATTATCTTTTAAAACAAATCCTTTTACTTGCTGTAAAAGAAAATAGACTGCAGCTCCAAGATAGAAAAATGCTGCAAATGAAATTATTGCAGCTATCGAATATAGAAATATTGACAAATCCGTTGAAACGAAGGGGGTATATCCCATTTGGAATAGGTACACGCTTGCCGCATATCCATCAGTGACAGCGTTAACCATAGGAGGATGAATCGGAAACAGATTTGGAATATCACATAACAAAACGAATTTAAAGAATTGAGAACCAATCTTCCTGAAATTTGATGTAGGGAATTTTTTAAGCGCGATTATGCCTATTGCAGAAAATGCCACAACTGAAAATGGACCAACAAGAAAAGATACTACAGATCCTAAAGAGAGGGGTAGGCTCTCAAACTTGACATTAGCACAGGTAACCCCATTATCAAACAAATGGAACTCAATTTGGGCTTCTTTCCCTGGAAAGAAGCAGCCAAGCGCGAAAAAGTGACTTAATTCATGAATTACGGTAAATGGGAAGATTATCAAATTATAGATAAGTGTGAATATCGAGAAAAGTTGTATCAGGACAAGAAAACTAATCGCAAAGATAAATGAAAACAGGAAGTTGGACTGTTGTTTGGGAAGTACGTCACTTTCGTACGTTGGATACACTCTTATCGTGTAGAGAGTATTCTAAAGGTGTATTAAAAGGTATTTATTAATTTATCTTCGTTTTAAACATATTAAATTCTTTTAACATATTTTTATTGCTAAAATTACAAAAATAGTAAAATTCATTAGGTTTGAAATTATTCAAAATTCCAAAACAAAATCCAATTAATTAAAGAAGAAACTGGTTAGCGACTACTTTTGAATTTAGTATTGGATAGAATAATACTAGAAAAGAAAAAAAAGGTAGAAGGAAAAATATGGTCTGGTAGTTTCAATAATACTATTTGAACCCTTTACGAGACTCGGATCTTTTCCTTACCAGTCACCATGCCTTTTAACCGGTGACGATTTTGGGGAATTACTGCAAAATAGAAATGAACCAATGTGGTAAAGAGGAAGTAGACATATATTCCAAAGTGGATGAAGCGAATATCCAATTCAAAAATTTGAAAAGGAAATACCAACAATCCTAAAATACTTAATATTCCTGTAGATCCTGGAACGAGTTCTTCCGCTAGAGCTATACCAGTCACTCCCATAAGAAAGATCATAAAAACATTACTAACGGTCAGAAGTTTTTGAAGGGGATGGTATTTCATTACATATTTCTTTTTCTCCCGCAAATAAAAATCATACTTTGGATACTTTTCGTCAGGAAGAATTCCTATCGCACAAAGAACGATTATAGCAATATCAAGAAAATCCCGAGGATAGGGAACAATCTCATTTACCTTTCTATATCCAATAGTGATCGCACCAAAGAAGATTATATCCCAGAATCCAGCGAAAATTCCTAAAACTAGATGAAGCGATCGAGTAAAGAAATAATCTCCTAAGAAATAGACTTTAATGAATAACTCAAACCCAGTGAGGAAGAAAAGAATCATCACAATAACATGAACCCAATGATGAAACCTTTGTAGATTATTATATCGCACGACAGTAATAGATCCATCAACATCAGTTGCTTTTTCAACTGGTTTTTTACTATCAACTTTGTGAACTGTTACCATTTTTAACACCATTTGCATTTAGAAAAAAATTGTCTGATTATTCCTTGGAAAGGAAGGTATCTTTGAACCGTTCAACAAGGGTTGGAGGTTTCCATGAACTTGAAACAATCCTATCATGATCATGCTTTATAGGACTGTAAAGAACTCTCCGAATCATATGAATACCTATAAAACCAAAAACACCAACAGGGGTGACACCTAATAATAGAAATTTCACCTGATTGAGATCTACTATTTCTGGAATATCAGGAATTATAGGATTTCCCTCTGTTTTGTCACTAACAAGGACATAAAGATAGTATTTGTTATGATCCCCGAAATGTTTCTTCTTAGACGCAAATTGGAGTAAATTTGTACTACCATTCTCGAAGGCAATATCAAAACCATCTGGGTCTGAAGTATCAAAAGATCTAACTACTTCAATGTAGACTAATCCTTCGGAAAAAACACTTTCGATTTGTAAGTCGTTTTTTACGTCATCTTCTGGAATAACAGTACCGATAAACATAATATCTTTCGCTAGTACTGTTTCTTCCTCCTCATCAATGTAAAATGACCAACCATCGTTTAAATTTTTCATGCAAAGAGAGGGATCTGGTTCAAATTCGATTGAAATCCAAACATTTTCTGTTGAGCTGACAATGAGCGTATATAAGTGAGTTTCATTGTTAGCAAATTTTACATAACCATGTTCTCCAAATTCAGTGACATTCTGATAGTCGGTGATGTTTGTCCAAAATGATGTGATTTCTCCATCATTTAAATCTATTCCACCTTTTATTTTTGGTGAGACAAAACCTACTTGATCATCAGCAACCTCTCCTACAACAGTTAAAACAGTTAAACTGATTAGACTGAAAACAACAATAAAAAGACTGATTTTCAAGGTCTTTTTCATGATCTTCATCTTTTCAACCTCATATAGAGAGTAAAACGCAAATTATTGAGACAAAATCGTTTTTTCAACCGTGAAAGTTCATTTTAGTTGTGATTTCATCTAAATCAGAAATTATTTAATTTAATTAATAAATATATCTTTTTACATTTTTTTCATTTTTTTCCAAAAAAAGTTAAAAAAAGAAATCGGAAATTAGAGTAAATTCTGAAAGGAAACTTGATAGAATAAGAAATGAAATACAAACTTCGCAATAGAAAAAAGATCGGAGAAAAAAAATCGTTATTTAGTGTATTAAGAAAAACTGGAGAAATTTTGAAATTGTAAGTTCAACTTTTGGATTTTTGGGATTTCTTAATCCTATAAAGGCAACACTCGTCGCCTTGCCTCAAACATTTTTCCTTTATTGCTTTCTTTCCAACAAGTTCGCTCACAATAGTCTCATCAACAGTACAAACCAATGGATCAGCCTTTGCAATTTCATAGATTAAACAATTCAAGTTTTTTAATGCAAAGGAATCTTCATCTTCAACAAGTTCAGGATATTTTCCATATTTCAGATATATCTTAGTTACTGCTTCTAATCTATTCCGTAAAGGATCTAGATCTTTATCTGGTTTTATTTCAGCCTCTACTTCATCACGTACTTCATCAGCGATTCGTTTTCCGACCTTTTTCAGGATTTCATTTGTTTCTTGTACACCAATATGATCTTTGAGTTCAGTAATCAATTTCACCGAAAAATCTGCATAAGTCTTCGGGAAGGCGCTCAATGCTTCTTCAGTAATGGTGTAGCCCATTGCAGGACGACCACTAGATCCCTTTTTTTGGGATTTAGCAACGAACCCTTCCTTCTCTAGTACAATCAAATATTGTCTGGTAGCATTTATACTGATATCCAATTCATCTGCGATTTCTTTTATCGTACTTGCGTTTTCTGATGGACGGTGCTGCAATAAATACTGCAGAATTTTATCTCGAGTTGATAAGTAATACCCACTTTCTTCTTGTATTCCCAAAACAAACACTTTCTAAATCTTATCTTACAAGTTCACAGAGATTTTTTGAGATTACACATTTTTTCAATTATTTAAATTATTTAATAAGATAATCGTAAATTCTCTTTATAAATTTTCACTACAGATAACATTGTTAGATATATTTTCGGATCTTCACCCGAGTTCGTAAAAAATCAGGAATTTATCCTTTATTTCTTTTAAAAACGAACAAAATTAAAAGAATGACTCCAGTGAGAGAAATAAATTCAATTAATCCTGCTACTACGAATGCGGTCACAAAGGCAGTCTGTGTTTCTGAATACGCTAAAAAACCTCCGATAAATGGGCCCATTACGATTCCAATGTTTCCTAACAAGTTAAAGAAACCCATTCCAACTGCATTATCATCCGCTTCAACTGTATCTCCAACGAGAGCCATTGCAGTTGGTCCAGTAAACCCGTTACCTATACCCAAGATGATAAAACCGATAATTACGGCAAATAAGCCAAAGGATCCTAAGTAACCCATTATCGTTAGCATGACTCCTACAGTAATACTTCCAATGATTAAAGGTTTATAACGGCCGATCTTGTCAGACCACTTCCCCACAGGATACTGTAAAATAATGAAAGGAAGAGCAAAAAGACCTAGAACCATACCTCGGAGCTCAGGTTCAACTTGTAAGACAATGGGTAAAAAGAGTGGTAGTATAAACAATATGAAACCAATGTGGAATCGATCAACAAAGTTAAAGATGGCTGGAATAATCAAGCGAGGCTTTCTAAAGACAATTCCTACATTTTTTAAGAATGATGGTTTAGGTATTAGTTGTCGTGGTTCTTTAAGGAATACCAATGCTAATAAAAAGACAAAAAAGCTCAATAATGATGCTGCATAATATGGTACAAGAACTCCTAAACCTGCAAGTATCCCTCCTAGGACAGGACCACTTCCCATTGCCAATGCTAGAAACATCCCAAAAATTCCCAAGTTTCTTCCCCGATTCTGGGCTGTTGACAAATCTAACACTATAGTCATCAGTATTTGCCAACATAATACTGTAAAACTCCCCTGTAGAAAACGAAAAATCAGTAGTAAGGGAAAGTTCAAGGTTGTAGTCATCGCAAGATAAAATACTGAAGATCCCGAACTCCCCAGTAAGATGAATATCTTTCGTTTACCAATTTGATTTGCTATTATTGCAGTTAGAATACCAGCAATCAAATAGGAAGTATAAAGGGCTGTGTCAAAATACGAAGCTTTTAACAGATTTAATTCGAATCGCTCGATTAAAAATTCGTATTGATTTGTGTGTAAGAGCGCTGGTGCTAATATGGTCACTAGTACCAAGATACCCAGAATAATGATTTGTGATAATGGTTCTGGGTCACTTTGGGAATCTAGATTGTCATTATTAGTCATCAATCATCATTTACTGAAATTTATTTTCCATTTTGAAACTATTATGTCGAATGTTTTTCAAGGAAGAAATGAAGTTATAATTACTCCCACGAACAACCAAAGGAACGCGAAAGCCATGAAAATTGAGGCAAGCTTAAAAATCTGAAATGTTCTCTCATGAGAGGGTTCTCTAAGATTTACGAATGCTTGAAAGAGAATAAATGCACAAAAAAGAAATAATGGAAGGAGTGCGAGTATATTAATTTGTAATACTATTCCAGTTAGAACAACAGTCAAGGCACTAAAAATTGCTGATAAGGTCACAATATATATTGTCTGGGTTGGACTACTGACAACAGGCCACATTGGTACATTAGCATTCTTATATCCTTCTAAATTTTTAGGAATAAGAGCAAGTGTGAGGATATGTAACGGGATCCAGCATAACACAAATGCCCCCATCAAAATACTAGCGATGTCAACATACCCTATAACTGCTGCCCGACCAGCGATGGCTGGGAGTCCTCCTGCAACGCCTCCAAAAATAATTGACAATCTTGTACGTCGCTTTAACAACAGCGAGTAAACCACGACATCAAAAAAGAAACCCAAGAAGACAACAAACATTGTAACTAGGTTGGTGAATATTCCTACTGCTAAAATACCTGCTACTGTGAAAAGAGCACCATGCTTTAAAACAGTTGAAGGGGGAATTCTTCGGCTTGGTAATGGACGATCTTTTGTTCTGTCCATGAGCGCATCAATATCACGATCGATATACATATTCAGAAGGGTTGACCCTGTAATTGCGAAGAAGAGACCTATAGTGAACCAAATAAAATGAAATAGGAAGATTCCTGTTCCCCAGGCGCTGATCAGATAAGCAAAAACTGAAGTATAGAGAAGGAGAAAGGTTTGTTTACTTTTAATTAGTTCACTATAGGTTGAAAAAGAGAGAGGGGGATATGTATAGGACGTCACGCTTTCATATTCCTGTGGTTGGAGGGAAATTTCCACTTCTTTCATAATCTTTAGCCATTCCACGATTCAAAGCTTACAGAGTTAAGTCAATTATTCTGGGAATTCTTTAACATCTTTTCTTCCTTTGAGAATCTCAATGAGCTGATGGAAACAGAATATTGTAATTGCTACGACGAATAGCATGATTCCAAAGTCAATGACAAGCGGTAACCAAAATGCTGTTTCATTCCAGAATTCCTGTACGTCTACATATTTAGTCAAATTTGTCGCCCATGTTTGGTCTAAATGTGGGAAATACAAAAAAATTGTTGCCAATCCAAATGCAATAACACTTCCAGCAAATAACAGCCAAGCTATTACCTTACGCCAAATACCTTGAATATCTAGTACATCTATAACTAGGAGAAGTAAAATAATTGCCGATAATGTAGCTAGAACGTGCCAATGACCACGAGCGACTGTAGTTTCAATTGCTAGAGGACCATCTCGAAATGAAACCAGACCTAACACATTTGTGAGTGGAGAAGCACCCTCAGGATCAGTTTCACCTCGAAGACTAAGGGCAAGGAATATACCTCCAATAGTCATTACGATATTCACCCAGATAAATTGGAAATATAAGGCGAATTTCACAGGAACTTTGAAAACAGCTTTAACACGAGTAAACCAGGACGCAGAGTCATAAGAATCGCCAAGAACTTCTTTACTTGCTTTATTCCAACCCGTAAACGCCAATATTATGCCAACAGTTACGAGAATCGCTGCACCAGCATAAATGAGATAATGCATATCAAAGGGCCAAGTGACTATGGAGTTAAGTGTTACAAACCAAGCTCCCAATGAAAGAATGAGCATTCCTGGAATAGCAAGGATCATAGAAATAAGATACCACTTTCCCTTTTGGTCAGGAACAGTATATCGATAGACAACTAGTAGGATTATGACATCAATTAATGCCAGCATAACATGTAAATGAGCTTTAATGGCGTCTATGAAAAGCTCTTCAACAAAATACGGATAGAGATCATGCCTAAGGAAATACTCTGCCAGCATTACTGTCAAACCAGATTGGCCAAAAAAGGCGCCAACTGCTGCTCCAAGTATAACACTAATCAAAATACAAATAGCAAGCAGTGTTAATGCAAGTTGTCCAACAAGAACATTACGGCTGTTTTCTGGGCCTCGTTCTGGAAAACTCTTCGTTGGAAAAACACCGATAAGAAGCATGACTCCACCATAAAAACAAAGAGATAATCCCACTAAGTACAATCCGTGTAAAATCCAGCCTTCTGGGAAAACATAAGCGAATAATAGTGCATTTGCAGAAGCTAAAATACTCCCAAAAAATAGTGGATATTTTACGCGGGATTTAAACTTCTCTCGTACATCCATGTATTCCAATACAAAATAAGCACAGGTTGCTATGAATGGAACCGCGATTCCGTGATAAACCATAATAAGACGGCCAGCTTTCTCGATAGGGTCGGGATCTAACGTTATGGGAAACAATGGTTGCCCAAGTACAAGCTTTATTGGTTCAGAAAAGGTTGATAAAAAGAGAATAATACAGAACTCCCACACGATTGTGAAAGTTATCATTCCTTTAAAGGTTAGACCATAATGAATTTTATATTTGAACCAAGGGAGAATTCCTTCTTCTTTTTCTATAGTGTTCATAGATTGTAACCTCAATGATTTCCTGCTCAATATGTAATCATTCTTTTGCGTTGGCCTAAGCTCTCAAAGGTGTTGGTTTTGAGGAATAGATGATATTTAGCACCTGTCCTGCTATAAGTATGACCACCCCTAGGAAAATACAAGTAAATCCAAAAAAGAATTGGAGTGTGCCTGAGGCTAGGAGGTAACTCATAGAAGAACCAACATTTACTCCACCAATGATGTGCGTGGGCATAATGAGAGGTTGAACCATCATTACTACACTGAAACCGAATAACACCAAAGAAAATTGAGTAACTTGTGATCCAACACTGCCGCCAGCAGAAACACCTGTTTCTTCTATATAACCTGTAATACCTCGTTTAACAACAGGAATTAGAAGCATGACTAATATAACTAAATTAATGATTGTTCGGAACCAGGAGGGTGTAAATAACATCCCATTAAGTCCGAAACTCATATACCACTCGTAAAACAAAATCGCTACTGGAATAAATCCACTCAAGAATCCCGCAGCACTTGTAATAATGGCCACCTTGTAGAACCATGTTTTTTTCACACCAAGTGCCCAGAATAGCGCTCCCCAGACTAAAGCTACAAGCCAAGTCACTATGTAGGCGAGGATGAAAGCTATTTGAGTGTCCCCTATGATTGCGAATGGGTACCCCTCTTCAGGGCTTCCGAGTTCCCACCATATGGGAAAAAAGGTGGTACAGGTACTTCCAATTCCACTAACAATCCCTATAGCAGCTGCAGCACCAATTAATATATAGAGAATTGCTATTGTTCTTGGAAATTCTTTCAGTTTACTGATTATTTTACTCATTTTCTCTACATTCCTATTCTTACACATCGAATCTTCAGAAGACCATTTACTGAAGTCATGATGAGAGAAACAGTCAGAATAATATGTGTTTCATGTGTAAATTTTATAGAGTTTGTCTAATTTTCTATAATTTATAGATTATGAATATTTCCTAAGATAAGAATAATCAAGTAAGCAGAAAGTAAGCTACTTACCAAAAAGTAAAGCTCTGTTTTAAAATCGTTTCAGAAACGTGAAAAAATGAATTGGATCAATACCAAATATGAGGAGACGTAAAATTGAGTAGAAAATTTGTTCGTACAATACTCTTATTAATCATTGTAAGTATTTCTGCTTTTGTAGGCGGAAGTTTCTTATTTAATATGACTTCTATTTCTGGGTTTAGTTCAGAGATGACAAAAAATGAGAAAATCGTTCTTCCTCATAATGTTACAGAAGTAGGCTTTAGGGATATAAATCAAGATGCGTGTTGTGGGCATACTGATGTGACTCCTCCTAAAATAACACTCAATTCAACCAGAGCTTGGAACCATTTTTACAATCATTCCGTCAATCTTGGGGGAACAACGATCGATCTAAGTATTACTGATGATAATCCCATGGATGATTTCTTACCAACTATAGTCCGATACCATTGGGATAATGAAGTTGATACAGAGCTAGACTTCCCTTATAATGTGATTTTACCTGATGAAAAAGGACTTCACATTCTCTATGTTTTTGCGAGAGATAGCGAACGAAATGAGGATTCAGTCAATTTTCATATTACTGTTGGTATTCCTCCTCCATTTATTAAAGCTAATTCCCCAAGAAATAACTCCGTTATGCTAGGAGGGACGAATATTGATCTAATCATCATTGATGAGGAAAGTGGTATAAATCAAGCCCTTTACCGCTGGGATGACGATCAAAGTAATTCAACCCTTTCCTCTCCTTATGATGTGGTTCTACCTGATGAAATTGGGGAACATGTGCTTTATATTAATGTAGAAAATGGTGCAGGTAATTGGACTTCGGCTAAATTCCATTACACTGTAACAAGTGATCCAAGTGCTGTTAGTGAACCACCAGCACCGTCTGAAACGTCTTATGTTCAACCCCGACGGTCTTCAGGTTTTCTAGTATTACCAGTTATCTTGGCACTTTTCAGTTCATTGACGCTAATTTCTTGGAGAAAAAGAAGGCGTGGAGTTTAGTATAGAAAAAGACAGAGACACTATATTGTATATTTGTCTTAACCTTCTGTTAGACTCGTAAATGCAATGGTAGACTATTCGAAGCAGAGGAGATTGTTAGTTGAATCAAAAACTAAGTCGTTCATTATTACTAATTGGCATAATTACTATTTCGGCTTATATCGGAGGTACATTTGCAGCTAAAGTAATTACTCCTCTATATCATATTGATCATGATTTAAATTCGAAATTCAAGGATATTAATCAAGAGGAGGAATGTTGTGGTCATATTGATGTAACCCCTCCTTCAGTAACGCTTATTTCTCCTCTCAATAATTCTAGCGTAACTGAAGGGACTGTTATCGATCTAAATGTTATTGATGCAGACAGCAGTGTAAACCAAGTCCTATACCATTGGGAAAAGGACCAGACGAATGTAACACTAGATTTTCCTTATGATGTCATAATCCCAAATCAAACTGGTTTACATGTTCTATTAGTTTACTCAGAAGATAGTAATGGAAATTGGGCTTCAGCTAAATTTATTTTTACTGTTCCTTCCTTTCAAACAACAATTACAGAAGTCACAACAACACAGCAAACAACTAAATCCGAATCAACATCAGGATTTGATTGGGTAGTTGTTTTGTTAGTATTTAATATTACAAGTATTTTATTCTTCATTTCCCATAAAAAGGGCGTTAAGCAGGAATAAAAGTAATTCGCACTACTTTTCAATCATTAAACAGCTTTGCGATCTGTAATCTTGATAATCATTGATTTAAGGAAATTGATTGCCAATGGGAGAGCTCATCCTAAGTTACAAATTATTACAGTTTTACAAGTTTTAAAATTTTTTAATAACGAAAACTATAAAAGTTATACTTAGATTTTTCTGATGTATCTTCTATGAAATTGAGTTCATAGATGATTACATCGAAGTTACTAGCTTACATCAATGATACTTGATTATTAAAACCTTAGAAAACGTTCTTATTGATGGAAGCCAAGAATTACAAGACTTGGAATTTCAGTGATCATTCTAACTCTTGATCGAAATTTCAAACAGAAGAAGTTCTATGGGAATAGAATAACAACAAACCCTGATGAGAAACCAGTTACTTGATGTAACTACAAAGAATATTTGTTATGGCGGTATAATAATGACTGAAGAAAAAGAAGTGTTAATACGCCAGAGCAAGTGGAACGGTCGTAGAGTTGTACTACTTTACTGGTTTGCAATTGTGTTCGTCGGAACCGCTGCGGCAGCTGGTTTAGGAGCTGGTGTTTTGAATCCAAAATACACATTCAACAAGTACGACCATAGCGGTATCTCAGACCCATGGCATCCTGAGGATTGTATGGAATGCCATGAAGAAGAATATCTTGGTTGGAACGAGACCCTCCACTCTCGGCTATTGACTCCGTACAATGAAACCCATTTGGTACATTGGAACGGCGACTACTATTCGTATGATTATATCTTAAACGATTCAGAAGGTTGCTGTCATGTAACAAGATGGGAAAACGATACCTCCGTCATCCCGTCCGGAAACGGAACCGTTTGGGACTTCGGAGTAGCTTGTGCAGAATGTCATAAGACTCCTGGAACAAAATGGCCAACAGGTTATCCTCCATTCTTTCCAGCTAATGACCCATGTGGTATGACATGTCATATGCCAGCAGGTGTTACCTTTACAGACATGGCTGCGAGTGCTCACGCAGAATCACTTGACGATCTACTTGCTAGTGATCATGCAGCAAGCCGTTGTCTACACTGTATGGCAGGACAAGGACTTTACACAGATCTTTCAGAGACTCCTGTGAATGACAGTTCACTTTTCAACATTCAGTGCTTTACATGCCACGATCCTCACGCTGTATCAAAAACAGTAACATACAAGGACAATAAAGCCAATTTAAGAGGAGACAGTATCCCAGAATTATGTGGAGAATGTCACGGAACACCTTATGAAATGATTACCGACACTACCACCCCAACAACGATTACCAACAGTACAGATTGTACAGATTGTCATGGTTACTACTTTACACCTGCAGGAGAGCGAGCTGGTAGATTTGGAACAAGTTGGCAAAATGCTAGCTTCTCACTAAATCACAGTTTTGCAATCTCTGTTCCCGATGCCTGCGCTCGATGTCACTGGGACTTTTACTTTAATCAGACTACCATGCCTGATGTGTCAGATAGAACTGATTACTTGGAAGATGTCCAAACAGAGGTCGCTGATCTACTATCTTCATTCGACACTAAATTGACGGCTGTCAAAGCTAAAGCAGATGAAGCTAGAGCTGTTTCAGGTGTTGATAAGGACGAGATCGCCCATATCGATGCTTTAATCGAGGAAGCTGAGGCCTTAGCAGAATTTGTAGCAGATGATCCAAGTGGTGGGTTCCACAACCCCGATCTTGCCAAACAAAAACTCGCGCTGGCTTTATCCAAACTGGACTGGGCCCAAATAGCTGCAGAAGCTCTACTCGCAGAAGAAACTAGTGAAACTACTGAATCAAGTGAGGCACCTGATGGTGCTGGTACTCCCGCGATTGGCCTCCTAGCTGTCCTAAGCATTCTCGGTGTGGTTGTTCTTTTACGTAAAAGACGCTAAGCCGAACTAGCAGAATTTGGTTTCTGTTTCATCCGAATCTCTAAAACAAGAACAGCAGGTATCTATCTGCTGTTTCTTTTGTTTTTTTTCCATTGGTCGGGAGCTGAGATAGGTATCGTTGAATAATTTGGTTACATCTAAAGCAATTGATCTAAATTGCTTTTTATCGAATTGTGAATGCTTTGATTGTTAATATCCCGCTTTCTCATCAGGTAATAGCAGAAATAAAAGAAACGGATTAATGAATAATGGCAAAAGGAAAAATAAACGCAAAGACAAAGAGATGGGCAAAAAATCTATTTTTGCCTATTATAGTGTTAGCTGTAATTCTACCTAATTTCATGGATGTCACTGGAAGACAATCAAGCGTTGTGGAGAGGGACAGCAAAAAATTATCCTCCTCGCTTGATGAGCTCTACACCAGATCTCTAATCCCTCTTAAAGCAAATGTTCAAGTAGAAGACGACCCAGAGGCATACTTTCCAAATTTCCTCTATTATTCTATTGAAATTGCTAATGCTCTTATCGATTATCTATACAACAACGTTTCTGGTGGTTTTTCCATCTCTCGTGATGAAGTATGGAGTGAATCAAGTTTAAATAACGATACTCGAACTTATGATAACGCTCAAGCAATTTTAGCATTATTGAAGCTTTCCGATGCTGTAATAAACGAAACAGAACGGAATTTTGCTCAAAAAGTTGCTGAGAAAACAGGAAATTACTTGGTTAATACTTTATATGATAAGCAATTTGATGGGTTCTATATTCGACGATTAAATCGGTTGAAAAAACCCGGAGTTCAAGCAATAGCAATTCAGGCTCTTCTTTCTCTTTATGGTGTCACTGGTAATGATACTTATCACGAAATAGCAATAGACACGTTTAACTTCCTTGATAAATATGCGTGGAAGAATATTGATGATCAAAATGGTTATTACGTTTATTTATTGTCTCACTCTGGATTAATTGCCTCCTTAAATACTGATTCAAACGATCCATATGAACCTGAGTCAAAAAGAGTCGACCATAATGTTTTAATGGGGCGTGCTTTACTCGATCTTTATACTCTGAAGGGAGATGAAAGCTATCTATTAAATGCTCAGAAGATTTATAATTTCTTTAATACCACATGTCGAAATTCCTCTACTGGATTGTTTTATACTGGATTGAGTAAACAGAATGAGGTTGTAGATTCAGGCACAGCTGATGTTTTTATAAACGCACTTGTTCTTCAATTCTTAGCGCATCTCTATAGTGCTACAACGGATGAGATCTTAAAACAAAAATACTATGATGATTTCTTTATCTTACTAAAAGCAGTATTACTTAACTTTTGGGACAATCGTTATGGGGGATTTTTCGCTACTTATTCATATAACAATCCTGAATCAAGAGACACAAAGAAATATACAGAACGACAGTTTTATTGCATTCAAGCCCTTGATGAGGCCTACAAACTTACAAATAACAGTCTATTCTACAATCTTATTTTAGATACAATTGAATTTCTCAACAATAAACTCTATGACAATGATCATATAGGATATTACCAGTTGACCAATAATGATGGTACTCCTGGGGATCCTGCTTGGAATAATAAGTATTCTATTACTCAATCCTTAGCTGTTTTTTCCTTGGCAAATCTGTGGTTATATAGTAAACCAGGCGTACTCAACGCCGTTTGGTCTCCATCAACGCCCCGATCGAAAGATATAGACTTCATAGGGGATCCAGTGACAATTTTAGTTGCAGCATTTGACTCTGACGGCATATCTAGAGTTATGATTAATTATTCAATAAATAACGGGGATTATCAACTGGGAAATATGATCCCTCTTTCTCATGTTGGAAATATGTTTAATTTCAGCTTTGATGCCCAACCACATGAAACCACGATCAATTTTCAAATCATAGTAAACGACACTTTAGGTAACGAGATTGTACGTGGATCCTATTTTTTCCTGTGGCAGAGAGATGAGTGGGCACCATACATTTTGGAAATTGGAATCGATCCTGCGAGTGAAGTTCCAGTTAACAGCAATTTTTCAATCAATGTCATCGCTCAAGATGTACCTTTGCAAGGGGAGGTTGAATTTGTTAGGATGTATTATCATCTCCCAGGTGAAGTTCAGAAATCCATCGCTTTAGAGAAGATTGGTGATTATCTTTGGACTGTAACCTTCCCAGAAGGACTTCCTGAACCTGGTATCTATGCCTACTACTTTGAAGCCATAGATAATTGGGGAAATTTTGCATATAGTCCTGCGAACTATATGGAAATACTAGGTCATCTTGAAACGATACCAATGTCATTTGTCATTGGAATACTCTTTGTTGTATTGATTTTAGTTCCTTTAGGCCTCTACACTTATGTGGAATATAAAGGAAGAAGCGCTCGTAAAACTTTGAAGAGTATGAAAAGAACACATAACGTGAAAAGAAAAAGAGGAACAAGACGTAATACTTAGGTGAATGAATGATGTTTTATTTAGATCTGGGAATATTTGGTATGGATGTAGGAATGTTATTGTTATTAATAAGCTTAATAGCGTTACTTTTCGACATATTTCTTGTAATATCTGGAAAGTATATTGAAAAGTGGGAAATTTACTCTGAGATTAGTCTATTTATCGGTAGTTCTGCATTTCTCGTCTCATTTATTTATTTTAGTTATTCTATCATAACTGCTGATTATAATTTCATATATGTGAGTCGTTACGTTAATAATGACATGGATTTTTTCTTGAGATTATCTGCTATTTGGTCAGGACAAGCAGGTTCATTTTTCTTCTGGGCTTTTCTAGCTGTAATTCTTTACATTGTCTTCAGGGCGCTTTTCAGGGATTTCGCTCATGAACCCATCTTTTGGCGCTCATTTGTAATTTTTGCTCTCCAAGTAGCCTTTTTAGTGGCATTATCAATACTACATGAACCATTCAAGTTGAATTTAGGGGCAACCTCTGATGGTATAGGATTAAATCCCGTTTTAATGAACATCTGGAATGTTATTCATCCTTCAATCATTTTCATTGGTTACGCTTTATGCATAATTCCCATGGTCATTGGAATAGCAAGAATTTCAGTTCTTGAAGATGGGAAGGTTCCCAACTTTGAGGGAAAAGAGAAACTAGATAATTTCTTTGAATTTATTATTTCACTGGCTTGGCTTGTTTTAAGCTCTGGAATAATAATTGGAGGATACTGGGCTTATATTACTCTGGGTTGGGGTGGTTTCTGGGCATGGGATCCCGTTGAAACAGCGTCTCTAGTACCATGGCTCTTTATTACCTTTTATTTTCATGGAAAAAGATTCTTTAATAAAAGAGAATACTTTGGTAATTACATTGTAAGTATGAGTTATATTGGTACACTATTTGCCACGTATGTAACTAGAAGTGGTATCATATCTAGTGTACATACATTTCCCTTGGATAGTACGCTTGCCGATATTCTCAGGATTTTCATTCCTGAAAATAGCTTCATTATGCAAATAATATTATCAGTTATTCCTAATGAAAGGATGTTTTTCCTTTTTATTGTGCTAGTTGTTAATTTTTTGCTTCCGCATATCTATGGTTTTAAGAATAGGGAAATCTTTCATGTACCCCTTTCGCTAAATAAGGAAGATTTTCAGGCATCAAAGTCCCGTGTAACTGCATTGAAAATTTCATTCATTTCTGGCATTTTAGGTACTTATGCCATAATTCTAGGTTTGATAGCACCCGTTATCTATAATATTCTTGGTTATTTAATCACCTTTAGCTCAGAAGGATTCGGACCAAGCATTAGTGTGGGGAAATTGTTCTATAATACAGTTTTAACTGTTTTTGGAGGAATTATGCTGATAGCACAATTTTTCTGTACATTTTACCCAAGACTCAGCATTAAACGGAAGACTGGATTAGCAATTGGTGGAATAATTACAGGGATTGTATTTGCAATAAGTGGTTTCTTATATAAAGAAGGCGTTCTTTCCTCATTTCTAGGACAAGGAAATCCCATTTTATCTTTCCTTAGTAACTTCTGGACTACTAGTGAAAAAGCAGACTTAGTCCTTCCTCTTATAATTCTTGGCTTAGCTGGTTTAATTGCAGAATTTATAAATGTGGCACTGAAAGAAGAAAAAAACCTTATTCGTAAGACTTCTCAGATAATGTTGCATTTCTCTTTCTTAGTGATCATTTTAGGAGCGATATTGAGTATTAATATGACGAGTACATACGAAGTTCTTCTTTACGATGGTCAATCTGAAACCATTGAAGGAACTTCATTAACAATCTCAATTTTAGACATGGATGAAGTTGTTCACGAATCTGGTCTGTATCTCATGGAATACCAAACGTTTTTTCAGATATCCACAGGAACACGAACAATAGGTTTTGGAGTGAGCCGAGTACTCATTCATAAACGCTGGACAGACCCAAAAAATTGGAATCATGAAGTTACAATAATTAGTGATCTATTTGCTGACATATACATTGTTACTGCTGGTATTTTAGAAAACCCGATCTCAGGAAGTCTTATAGGTACTATTCTTCAGATAAAAATAATTCCATACGTGAATATTGTCTGGGCTGGCTGCCTTCTCCTCCATTTTGCTATCATTCCATTAACCATTGGGAGATTAATCCTTCTTAGAAAAGCTTCCTCATTAAGAAAAAGAGAAATAGAGAAAGATCTTATATCAGAAGAAAAAATCGAAGTGGATGGTGTTATATATGATTAAACCCAGAAATATTGGAATTGCTGCAGTGATAATCATAATCTGTGGTGGAGCTTTCTTGATTCTGCTGACAAGTTCATCTGTACCAGTGTTTACTGTGAAAGAATTGATGGATGAATCACGACCAGATTCATTTATAAACCGTAATATTCAACTAATAGGTGTTGTTCAGCAGGCTAATACCACAGGATTCTTTGTAACTGATCCTGATGATGTAAATAACGCATCTTTGACTATTTTTGTCAATGCAACTAATGTTGAGAAGCCTGCAGGATTTGAATCTGGAAAAACTGTACTAATTGAAGGTAAACTTGTTTCAACAACTAATATATGGAAACTTCGGGCCTCAATGATTAGTACAAAATGTCCATCAAAATATGTAGATGAAACATGAGGAACTCACTTTGATAAATGAAAAAATTCAAGAGAATCTTAATTGGATAGTTTTGGCATTTTTAATCTGTTTTTCCATTCTGAACTATTATTTCGTGTTTATAACTACTAAACATTTTCAAGGTTTCACAGTAAGCGGACACCCGATTTTCTACATGGTTCCGTTTGCCTTTTCAACATATTTCTGTTTTGGCATTGTACTTATTAGTGGTATTATGTACTTATGGAGAAAAGACTTGAAGTTCGATTTTTTTCTACTTTCGAGTGCCCAAACAGGAGTTGTTGTTGGAGCAATCACCATTATTGTGGGTATAATCTGGTCTAAAGCAGAATGGGGTTATTGGTGGCAATGGGAAGCCCGACAGACTGTAACATTAATTATGTGGCTAGCTTATGTCGGATTATTGATTTTCAGAGAAATGATAGAGGAAGAAAACCACGAAAGAAAAGCCACTCTTTCAGCGATATTCGGAATTGCGACTTCTCCATCCGTTCCTTTATCAAACTACGTTGTTGGTGCTTTACATCCAGCTCCTCAACAAACGACCCTCGGACCAGGAGTAGGAATTTATCTAATGCTAAACTTTCTTTTAATTGGAATCTTAACATTAATACTGATCTATATGGCATATCGAGTTAATAAAATTGATTTAAAGTTGAAAGAAGTAAGAAAAACCATGATGGAGGAAGCCTAACACATTTGCTAACAAATCAGAGGTGATTAATGGTATGGCAGATTTTTTTGATGAATTACTTAGTTCTGAATTGAGTCTGATGTTTTTCGTATCTATAACGGTTTGGATAATAATTTTCATTTACATTTTTTATACGAATAACAGATTAAAGAAATTAGAGAAGGAATTATATAGCTTAAAGGATTAATATTGAAACTCACTTGTCAATTCTCTTTGACTAATTGTAACAAGGATATTAAAATGTCAGTTCTGAATCCTATCGTGAAGCTTAGTAATGTTTCAAAGGTTTACGGGTTTATTAAGGCGTTAAAGAATATAGATCTGACAATAAAGGAAGGGGAAACAATTGGCTTATTGGGAAATAATGGTGTGGGAAAAAGCACCCTTTTGAAGATAATCTCTCTTTTAATTAAGCCAACGACTGGTAAAGTAGAGCTATTTGGGAATGTAGTCAAAGATAATCAACACATTCTAAAAAAGGAGATCGGAACACTGTTGAGTCACTCATTTTTCTATGAGGATCTAACAGGACGTGAAAATCTTGAGTTTTATCTCAAGATAAATGGAAAAACAAAGAATCCTGGAAATATTATTAACAATGCGGTTAAGCAGTATAAATTAAAGTTTTTTATAGACCGACCGACTCATGAACTTTCAACAGGCATGGCTAAGAAGCTTCAGCTCTTAAAAATCACTTTACCAAACCTTCCCCGATTAGTATTGCTAGATGAACCATTTACTGGATTAGATGTTGAAAATAGACAGTTTATAAAAAACATTATCTCAAATAGAAAAGTTGGCACAACAGTCATCATATGTTCTCATGATTTCCATTCTATATCACAAGTTTGTTCAAAAGTCTATTATCTTGAAAAAGGAAGAATTGAAAAAGTTCTAGAACCCTCTGAGTTTGATTTTTTTCTAAATAAACAAAATTAATTTGGGAGGTTGGAAATGTCCTTGATTAGTGAAATTTACCTTTTAGCAAGAAAAGATATTCTGCTAGAGTTTAGAAAAAGAGAAACTCTTTTTTCAATGGGCCTTTTCTCCTTCGCATCCATCCTCATTTTTTCCACTCTCTTTAATCTTTTAGGAAGTATTTCCTTAGAGACTAAACAAGCCATTTCTGCAGCATGTTTATGGTTTATTATTACTTTTACAGTCATGTTAGGTTTAACATCAGTCTTCTCTCGTGAGCTCAGAAAGAATTCTATTTATTCACTACTTTCTTTACCAATAAAACCCCAGGTAATTTTCTTGGCTAAACTTGCCTATCTGATTGTTATTTTAGCCCTAATCGAGCTTATCACATTAATCCTTGCTATTGTATTTCTAAGATTAAACATTCAAGCTGATTTTCTTTTGTTATGTATTGTGTTAACTATTGGTACGATTGATCTCTGTGTTGCAGGTTGTATTGTTTCCTTTCTAACAGTTTATGCAAGGTCTAAAACATTAGCAATCCCGATTTTATTTTTTCCTTTGATTCTCCCCTCCATTTTAATAGCGACCCAAGTAACAACGAACATAGTCCTTTTTGAGGATCCAGCTTATGTCCTAAACAATACGTTACTTCTTTTCATTCACGCTATAATCCTACTAACCATTGCTTTATTGGTCACAGATGAACTCATAGGAGAATAGTTACTTTTCCTAGAGATTGACACTTCTTTAATCGGTAATTGGCTGAGGTGCTTTTTCCCTCATTTCCGAGAAATTTGTAAATCGTTTGATAGCAATAGCTATGAATACATAATATAACCCATATGCTAGAACTTCAATAAGAGCTGGGTTATCATTCCAGCCGAATAATCCAACGATGATTCCACCAACAACACTTTTTTCAAATCTCGCAGGATTAAGTGGATCATAACTCCACCCAAATAGGAATTGCAGTACATCACCAAGTACAGTGTTGTTAATGTTCCAAACTTCAATCCAGATTACATTATTAATTAACGATGAGCCTGATATCTCTAAAAATTCATAAATTTCATGAATACCATGTGCCAACAACCCCGCGGCAAAAATAATAAGTATTACACTAGTTACTTGAAAGAATTTCTTGATGTCTAATCTTCGTGTCGTTGTAAAAAGCACTATTGCCATTATTGCAGCAAGTAACAGACCAGTTAGGAATCCGAGGCTAATTGCAGAGAAAGCTGTAACGGCCCCCACTTCACCCACACTGCCAATATAACTAGCATATAAGAATAAAACTAATTCAGCTCCTTCTCTTGCTACTGAAATGAAAACTAAAAATGCAATACCAGCTTTTTCTTGATTTGTTATTATTTTGTCAACTTTTTCTTGGATATCTGAACGAATTTTTTTGGATTGGCGTGTCATCCATACAATCATCCATGAGAGAACTACCGCGGCCAGAAACATAGCAATTCCTTCGAATAGTTTTTGGTATTCAGCCAAATCTGTGAAGAAAGTTAGAAACACCCAAGCCATCCCAAGACTGAAAATAACAGCTGCAAAAACACCGTAGAGAATATCACGAAACAAATCCTTCCTATCTATTATCGTTAAATAGCTCGCAATTATTCCAATGATCAAAGCTGCCTCTAAAACTTCACGTAATGAGGTTACAAAACTAAAAATTACACTTCCTAAAATTTCAAATGCCAAATGTCGTCACTCCTTAAGAATTCGGTTGGTCATTAATTTTCTGCATCCGTTGAAATATCTCAATCCGCCAAAACATCGTCTTTTGAAAAAAACACCTCTTAAAGTTATGCGCTTCTACAACCCTATGAAATTCCTTCTTTGAATGAATGAATCCACGATATTTACTCCGCTTTAACCATTGTAGGAAATTCCCTACGGTTATACCTAGTTTCATCCACCATTTATCATGAGGGTAAATCACTGCATAATAATCTCTGGCATGGTTTAAGCTGCTATTAACTAACTTTTCCATATTAACATAGCAACAGATGACTCGGTCAAGAGTCACTACATCGGTCATCGGAATTTCTGGAGATAAATCTACAAAATCACCGTGGAAGTAGTTAATTTTATCAGCGTGTCCTTGATGCTTCGCCTCGTCTTTCGATGCTTCAGAGTATGCTTTGGAGGCCTCAACACTTACAACGCTAGCCAATCCATTCTTTATGAGCTCGTGTTGGATAGCTCCAACTCCACCACCAATGTCTAACAGTGTTTTGTCTTCGATTCCTTTAGATACAAGATAGTTGATTAAAAAACGGGTAGATTTGTTAGGTCCTTTTTTGTGATAGTTTTTAAGCTCTTTTAGCGCACTTTTATGGTTAAAAGTCGTTTCTATTCCATTACATTGAGGACATGACATCATATAACAAACCATTAACAATAGTTAAGTAGTTTGTTTTACGATTAATATATATAAAATTTCAAACTAAAACTGTATCTGTCCAAAATTGGGAACCCAGAGAATATTTAGGACATGAATGTATGGTAGAAATAACTAAAGCTAGCGAAAAAGATCTAGAAAGCGTGTACTCATTGCTAAAATTAGTGGATCTTCCTATAGACGGTGTTGCTGATAATTTTCACAATTTTTTCGTTGCTTGGGAAAGAAATCAGCTTCAAGGTTGTGCTGGTGTCGAAGTTTATGAGGATGTAGGTCTTATTCGCTCAGTTGCCGTTCATCCTTCTTTTCAGAGTCATGGATTGGGTCGAAAACTAGTTGAGACAATTCAAAAATTCTCCACTGAAAAGGGATTGAAGGAAATTTATCTACTAACTGAAACTGCTGAAAAATTCTTCTTAAAACTGAATTATATTGTTATTCCAAGAAATGAGGTTAATAGTAGGGTCAAGCAGTCTTCTGAATTTACCACAGTATGTCCTGAATCGGCAATATGCATGGTTAAAACCTTGAAGGGTGATGAGTAGATGTCAATCATTAAAATAACTGAGTCTACCAAAATTAATGATCTAATTGAAGAGTACCCATTTGTCATAGATACTTTAATGAAGTTAAATCCTAAATTAAAACGATTAAGGAATCCTTTCCTTCGGAAGACTGTGGGAAGACGAGCAACCTTAACTGACGTCTCACAAATGAGTGGAA
The DNA here is from genome assembly GCA_020353515.1 of Candidatus Heimdallarchaeota archaeon. Taxonomy (GTDB): domain Archaea; phylum Asgardarchaeota; class Heimdallarchaeia; order Hodarchaeales; family Hodarchaeaceae; genus Hodarchaeum. Next base: position 1,580,041 of record CP070695.1, on the reverse strand, counting down.
GCACTATTTCACAGTTAGTTCAAGCCATCGCAACAAGTATTGAAAAAAATACCACGGAAAAAGTCCAAGTTGAAATTTCAGAGCAAGCTAAAAGCGGTTGGCAGAGTGAACGTGCAAGAAGACAAGAGATGCTTAAAGCCCTGATTTTGGAGTTACATGAAGGAGGAGAATTAGATGATCTTCAAAAGCGATTCAATGAGCTATTAGGTGATGTTGATGCATCGGAAATTGCAGCTATGGAACAGGCACTTATTGATGAAGGATCATTGACAGCAGAACAGATTACTAAATTATGTGATCTTCATGTTGGGATTTTTGAATATTCACTAGATCAACACACGCGTCCTGAAACCCTCCCAGGTCATCCTATTCATACGTACATGCAAGAAAATCAAGTGGCAAGAACTCTGATTTCCGAGATCCGTCAAACCTCTAATCCAGAAACAATTAAGAAACTCCAAGAAATCGAGATCCATTACACACGATTGGAGAATCAACTTTTTCCAAAGTTAGAACATGCTGGTTTCACAGGTCCATCTCAAGTTATGTGGGCAAAACATGATGAAGTACGAGAGTTATTTCGACAAGAAGAGCTTAATATTAAAGAATTAATAACCCAAATTGAAGATTTAATCTTTAAAGAAGAAACAATTCTTTTTCCAACAGCCCTTGATTTATTAGGGTCAAAAGAATGGGCAGGAGTCAGAAATGGAGAGGAGGAGATAGGATACGCTTGGGTAACTCCAGGTTCGGAATGGGTGCCTATTACACCTGAAACAATCCATAAAACTGATATTACGGGACATGACCTTTTACAATTAAGGACGGGACAATTAAATCTTTCACAAGTATCACTACTATTAACCCATCTCCCTATTGAAATATCTTACATTGATGAAAATGATACAGTTCGCTTTTATTCTGATACTCCAGAGAGAACTTTTCCCCGTAGTCCTGGGGTGATAGGCAGGAAAGTCCAGAATTGTCATCCGAAAAAGAGTGTTCATATTGTAAATCGTATTTTAGATGCCTTTAAAAGTGGACAGAAAGATAGTGCGGAATTTTGGATTAAATCAAATGATAGATTTATCCATATTCGTTATTTTGCAGTTCGGGATAAGGATAAAAATTATCGGGGAACGTTAGAAGTAACACAAGATGTCACTACTATACGTGAGCTTGAAGGTGAACAGCGTCTTCTTAGTTGGCAAGATTAATTAGCTAAAACTGGATCTAGCTTTTAACTCTCGGTTCAGCCACAATCTGAATTCGATTTCCTTCAGAATCAAATATATCAAAATAAGAAACCATATCTGGAATATCAGTAATATCAGCTGTTTTCACATCTTGTTCTTCTAAATACGACTTAGCAGCATCCAGATCAGTTACATCAAAGGTGAGAGTTCCCGAACCTGGGGTTATTTCACCTTCCCGTTTTAAATTCAATCCGAGTTTTACCCCATGAACAGGAAGAGCTAGTTCACACCATCCTACTTCCGACCCACCATCCCAGGTGATCTCAAATCCAAATATCTCGGAATAAAACTTCTTAGCACGATCGATATCCTTTACATTGTACTGAAAATAGATGGAATCCTTTTTAAAGGGAAATTTATTCATTTAATTTCACCTTGTCAAAGAAAGGTGTTCTTTTGTATCCTTTCTTCAGTGATTTCATTTTAAGTGGTATCCTCGATTTCTTCAACTGGTAATGGTTCTCCTATTTCCAACAGTTCTTTTGCTTTATTGATATTTATCATAGGAACACAGTTGTGAATACAGCTAAAGGATTTACATTTCTTTTGCTTAATCGAACCCCATCTGATCCCCCAACCTTTTAGAATACCAAAAATAACTTCCAAATCTGCTCCTTTTTCTGTTAGAGAATATTTCACTCTAACAGGCATAGTTTCACTAACGACGGTACGTTCGAGGAGATTGTTCTCTTCTAGCATAGTTAATGACTCGGAAAGAACTCGTGCGGATATTTTTTCCCCATAATTTCCTTCAATTCTTTTCAGGAGATCAGAAAAATAGGATTCTCTGTGCGATAAGAGCTCACACAATATCCAAGGAATCCACTTCCGACCAAGAATTTTAATTGCAAGTAATGCTGAACATTCTTCCTCTAAATCTTGTGCCATAATTTTGACTCCTTATTTTCGAATAGAGAATCATTTTTTCTCAAAACATCGTTGAAAAATAACAATGGTTCCCAAAGTTAAACTCTAAGACATGGTTTTTTTTCTGCTTTCGCTTTAGTTATTTTAGTATAAATGCCTTATGACCCGAGAGTAACCTAATTACCTCATTATAACCTGCTGTTGAAAAAGATACTTAATGCGAAAAACCTTAGCAAACATTATTAATTTTAATATGGGGTTTTTTTTTGGATAAACAATTGTTACTAACTCTCAACTAAGTGATTATTTGTTACACGATTTCTAGTAAATTCAGAATGAGTGGAATAAAATGGCTTCATTATTAGAAACTGATATGATAGGAGCATTAGTGCTTCTAGTAATTGGCGTTGTAGCCGTAGTTTTAGCCTTATTACTTTTTAAAGAGTATATGGCAACAAAAAAACCCTACCATCTAGCATGGGGGGTAAGTTTTTTAGTACTGTTTATTTCTGGAGTATTAATTATTCTTCTTGGCTGGGAAGATACCTTAGGATTTGCACTTGTTCCCCCAGTCGCAGCATTTATACCCGCATGCCTGGCAATCGGCCTTGTGTTTGCTGTATGGCCTGATACTAAGTACGGACTAATTTATACCATCTACGTTCTCATTGTAATCGCAGTATTAACTTTAATGAAACTTGAAGTCTTTCTGCCAGATATGGCATCCATGGCGGTGATGGCGTCTCACATTCCATCTGGGTTGATTATTTCATTTCTCCCCCTCTACACAGCATTTGGTTCTAAGGAAACTGAATGGACTAGCGCGTTCTTTGGCGTCGGCGGGTTATTAATATCCTTCGGTGGAGTACTACTAGCATTCGCAACAGTAGAAGGAATGAGGGCTATTTTGCCTTTAGCTGATATTTTCAAAGTACTTCCTTTCCTATTGCTTATTGTTGGAGTACTTTTTATGTTAGGAATAGGTCTACCTACAAAGTGGAAAGTTGAAATCCCTGTTATTAGCGGGTTATTTTAACAAACTACCCCTTTCTCTTTTTATACGTAAAAAAATCCTAACTTAAAACAAGTGAATCTAAATGTCAAGAACCAAGTCACCACTGGACTCTCAGAGTACCCAAGTTTATGAAGATGTAACGACATATATTTATCCCCCTCTATCTTTATCCTTATACAGTGAATTGATTAAAAGCAAACAAACTTTCCTCCTTCTTTACACAGCGATTTTTGCTTATCTAATCAGTTCTTGGAATACAAATTTTGAATTGTATCATTTCATTTTGTTTTTAGTTGGACTTTTCTTCGCTGTTTCAGGCTCAACCTTACTAAACATGTATATTGATCGCGATATTGATGCACTTATGGAAAGAACAAAAGATCGTCCCTTACCGAGTAAGAGAATCCCCCCCTCCACAGTATTAAAGCACGGTGTCCTCTTTACGGTTGCAGGAATTTTAGCAGTAGGAATATTCACCAACCTAATTACGATGTTTATTGTCTTTTTAGGCTTCTTCTTTGATGTTGTGGTTTATTCGCTGTTGTTAAAGCGAAGAACACGACTATCAATTATTTTTGGAGGTATAGCAGGAGGCCTCCCAGCCGTGGCTGGTCGAGTTGCGGTTATTGGCTATATTGACATCGCTGCGATTTTGATGGGGGCATTTGTGTTATGCTGGATCCCGTTACATATCCTCACACTTGCTCTCATCCCTAAAAACCTGGAAGGATATAAGAATGCCAATGTACCAATGTGGCCTGTTACTAGCAGCAAAATCGAGACCATTCGAGTCATTACACTCTCTGCTTTGTTAAGTGCCCTCTTAATTATCCTAACTGGTGTAACTCTACAAATACATCTTATTCCAATGCTTCCCCTTCTCGGATTCAGTGCTTTCATTGTTTATAAATCGCTGGTGAACCTTAAACACCCTTCCGACCATTTGACTTTTAAAATTTTCAAACTGGCATCAATTTACATGGCGTTTGCCTTTTTATGGTTGTATTTGGGAGTAGTCATTTCTCCTTTTTTTATAATCTAAGAGCATAGCTAGGATTTTTCAACTAATTTCAATCTTCAAATCTGTAGCATCTTTCCAGAGCTCTTGAAATTTTGGTTTTAAATTTATAGCTAATTTCTTCTGCCAAACGAAAATCCAAGCAAAAAACTCATCAGGGTTTACTGGATTCATGACCTTCAATAGGATTTTCTCATCATCAATAATATCAAATGCTGTTGGTGTCAGTTGTGTACGTTTTACTTCAGCTCTGTCCAAAAGCACGAAAAAGTGTGCTACTGAAGCCAAAAAAGTCTCTTCTAGGCTGCCTGGAGTGACACCACTTAGCAGGATTTGAACAGAGACCCCATTTTCAGTTAATAATTTGAGCGTGGTAATTAAATTTTCAATTATCTCCTTCTGAGGAATACGTGCAGCAACTCTGATGTTAAGTATTGTTTGTAATTCCTTTTCAGTCTCACTAATTTTTTCAATATAGCGGCTGATTGCTTTTTCACCAAGCGCTACACTCCAAAATAGGGTATCTTCTGGCTTTGTAGTATGTAAATTACTTAATTTCTCTTCAATCACAGCTGCCTTTATCGTTAAAGTTTGAAGTTCTGCCGTTTTCAAATTCAAGAGGTTATTTAAAGCGATTTTAGGTTCTTTTGCTACAAATTTTTTTGGTCTAGATTCTTGTTTATCAGCAAGACCTTTGTCCTCTAAGGAACTTAAAACGTCATATACTCTTCCAAATGGGATTTTTGATTCATTTGCTATTTCTTTTGCCGTTCTAATTCCAGTTGAGAGTAAAGTAAGATAAGCCCGCGATTCATAATTTGACAAACCTAGCATTTCAAGTTCCTGAGGAGTTATTTCTTCAAAATCGCTAATTGTATCCACCTAGGTAAATAATGAAATCAGACCTTTATATAGTTTACAACTGATTGTTGTGAAAAACTGAGTGAAATATATTAATACACCACTAAGAGTTGTTATATTAGTTTTGTATTACGAGAATCGTAGTTTGGAGAAAATTACTTATGGAAAGGAATCAACTTTTAGGATTTGTACTTTCTTTAATTGGAGCTGTGATAGGTATGCTAGGTGGTATGGTGATTTTTGTTTTAACATATGAACCATACATATGGTGGGAGGCTAATAGTCCTATAGCAGAAGAAGGATGTAAAGTCATTATCGAGGAGATCCTTCCAATTATTTCTGACTTAAGTATCATAGGCGGGTTATTATTTGCGGTAAGTGCTTATGGATTTTATACTGAAGAAGAGTGGTCAGTATCAGTAGCAATAGTCGGTAATGTTCTTTGTTTATTGGCTGGTTTCTGGCCAACGATCCCTGCAATGCAAATGGGATTAATCCCAATTTGGGGAATAATTTTCCTACCAAATTTGGTTATTTTTTTAGCTTTGACACACTATGTTGAAGGTATTCCGTGGATCACTGTAATATTCGCTTTATTAACAGGAATCGCTTATGTCATGTGTTTTTTAAATGGAGTAGCTAGTACCAACCGTATGAAACTTTTTCCCGCTAGTGTTGCTACAGAACCAACTATACACGCAATTTTCCGAGCTTTACAACGTGTGAGTTGGGCTGCTGCTATTGGTTGGGGTATAACCACTATTGGAATCCTTCGTCGTCCTGATAAAGATTGGGTAAGAATTGTTGCTCTTGGATCAGGTATTTTAGCAATTTTCACTGGATATCCCGTTGCTTTTGCATCCTCGCTAAGTTTTGGGAAATTTTCTATGTTCTTTATGGCGCCGATGCTCTCAACCCTGTTAGTGTTTGTACCATTAGTTCCAAGCATATGGAACCGGTTTGTTGTTACCAAAGAGAGTTTAACTGTGTGATACTAAAACCTCTTTTTGGTTCCCTACTTTTTTTTCTTATCAGCATGACTCCTTAGTTAATTAAATAGAAATTGTAACAATGGTGATAATTTGGTTGTTCAAAATGAATCCCTTCCCTTTGAAGCTATCTACGGCGTACCAATGCTCATTTCTTGGATTGTGACATTTCTGTTCTGCATTATCTTAATTGATGCTGAATTGATGGATCGAAAGATAAGAAACGGAATCTATGTAGTCACAATAATATGGGGTGGTATTATAATAGGCGGAGTACCCAATGCAGTAATGCCTATTCAACAATTTTTGACAACAATAAGTCTGAGAAGTGAGTCAAGCTATCTCCTTCCAGCAATCATAATACTAATTGTGTTATTAGCTTCATCACTTTTCGTTGGGAGGATTTTCTGTGGATTTGCATGCCCTTTAGGTGTCTTGCAAGAACTAATCTCAACAGTCAATTTTAAATCAGATTTGAAAGAACAAAATGAAGCTAAATATCAAATTAAAGTCGTCTCGTCTTTCTCTAAAAAAATACGCTGGATATTTTTGGGTATTGTAATCCTCTTAGCTCTTTTGAGTATCCAAATTCTCCCTATTTTTAATCCTTTCCCAGGATTTTCGGTACTTAAGACTCCCTCTGTAACTACGATAATTATCTCTTTCATTGTTTTGATTGTAGTTTGTGTAGCTAGTATTTTTCTGTATCGTCCCTGGTGCAGGTTCTTATGTCCCTTTGGGGCAGGTTCATGTCTCTGTGGTCAGGTAACTAGAAGTAAATATCGACGTACGGAAGATTGTACAGATTGTGGACTTTGTGAAAAGATTTGCCCGACTCAAGAAGCTGCAAGAGACAGTAAAAAGGGAGAATGCTACTACTGCAATCGTTGCATAGATATTTGTCCTCATGATGCTATCAAACTAAATTTGGGATGAAGAAAAATACATCGAAAGACCTTGATGTGACAAAATGAAAGAAATATCTCAAGAAAAGCCATCTTTTCCTTATATATATGGAAAAATGGAAATTACAAAATATCCGCCTTTAACTTTATCTACTTATAGTGAGTTAATCAAGAGTAAACAAACCTTTTTACTGGTTTATACTACAATATTTACTTATTTAATCAGTGCATGGAGCACACCTGGTGGTCTTCAAATCTGGGATTTAATCTGGATTACAACGTCTCTTTTTTTTGCTGTCTCTGGTTCCACTTTGCTTAATATGTACATTGATCAAGATATCGACGCCCTTATGGAGCGAACAAAGGATCGTCCACTTCCTAGTGGGAAAATTCATCCATCTACAGCATTGAAACATGGAATTCTTTTCGTTATAGTAGGGATCATTCTCTCTGGCGCTTTATTCAATTTCATTACCATGCTTATTGTTTTTATGGGATTTTTCTTTGATGTTATAGTTTATTCACTCTTGTTAAAACGACGAACAAGATTTTCAATCGTTTTTGGAGGAATTGCAGGAGGCTTACCTGCAATAGCTGGTCGAACTGCAGTGACAGGAACAATTGATATGATAGCACTATTGATTGGTTTTTTTGTCCTTGCCTGGATCCCCTTACACATTCTGACTCTCGCATTAATCCCAAAGAATCTAGAAGATTATAGGAATGCTAAGATCCCCATGTGGCCCGTAGTAACGAATAAAAACCAAACTATCAGAGTAATCACTATTTCTGCTGTCCTGAGCGGAATCACTGTTGTATTCACAGGTTTTATTCTTGGAATTCACTTCCTTCCAATGCTTCCTTTGTTAATTTTCTGTTTTTATATTCTCTACCATACTGGAATCAATTTTAAGAGACCATCTGAACAACGAACATTCAGGATCTTTAAAATTGCCTCAATGTTTATGGGGTTTGCTTTTCTTTGGTTATTTTTCGGAATTGTTGTGTCCTCCTTGTTTTTCTAATGTATTAGGCCACCACTATTTACGAAAATCGTAAAAATGCGAAAGGAGGAAAATTACGAAAAACTTAAATATTGTTAATTAACTATTGTTAATTACAAATTAAATACGGTGATAAAAGATGATTTATGATGAAATTGATCGAGAAATACTCGAAATCCTCAATCGGGATGGAAGAACCAAATTTACTACTATTGCAAAGAAAATAAAACGAACTGAAGGAACTGTTCGTAATAGAGTTCGTCGATTACGAGAGGAGGGAATAATTCAAGGTTTTCGTGTTGTTACTGACCCAGAGAATCTTGGCTTTAATGGCCAAGCCATTATAAAGTTCCATTTAGAACCTAGTTACGAATCCTACGCCCAAATCGATCAACTTCCTTTTCTCTGTAAAACGGAGGATTGTAAGTTAATGTCTCTGTATAGATCCAATGGAGAAAGTTCATTCATTCTCGAAGTTCTCAGTAAGAGTAAACAAGACCTAGATTACTTCGTTAGTGAATTAAGGAAGTTCTCAGGAATCGAAGATATCGAAGTTCTTATTAAAGAGCAAAAGATCTACGATCATCTTTCCTGAACTCCCTCTCAATTTCACTTTGTATCCTACAAATAACTATTCGTGTCTAGTTCAATCCCCAAAATATTTAAGTAGGGAGGGAGAATTATCCCTTTTAAAAATCCAGAAAATTAATAAGGGATAAAATCATGAAGGTAAAATTCCGATTCAGTGGACGTGGTGGGCAGGGTATTAAATTTTTAGGAAGCGCATTGGTCCGAGTTGCTATGGTTGCCAAATACCACGCTACGCTCTCTGTTGATTATACCCCTTCAGTTCGTGGTGGACCCATCTTTTGTGATGTTGTCCTAAGCACTGAACCAATTGCTTATCCATATTGTGATGCAGACGCCGATTTTTTTGTTGCAATTGACCAAAAAGGATTCGAACGAGCTACAGAATGTGTGAGTGATACAACAACCTGTTTTATCGATTCTGACTCAATTGATGAAACAGCTGAAAAAATTATCAAGACCCCGTTTCATCGAGTTCCCATTACTAAACGAGCTGATGAGAACAAAGTGACTGGAGCTGTCAACATTCTTTCTCTAGGATTCCTCTCTGAACATCTGAAAAAGAAAAAGGCCATTGACCTAACAGAGGATCAGTACATCCAAGTTTTCAATAATATGCGAAATAGCGAGAATAATATTCGAACCTTCCAGATTGGTAAAGCCCTCTACCACGAAATATTCCGTGATGCTGCTTAGAAAATCTTTCATAATAGGTCGTCAAAGCCTACTTTTACGACGTAATCAGTAAAAAGGAGTAAGAATTAGCTATGAAGAAGTAACTATTCTTTCTCTTCGCTAGCCAATTCTTCTAATCTATTCTCTATATATTTAATCTCATTTTTTAGATTGGTCAGTGTCTGTTCTAGATATTTTGACTCTTCCTCTGGGTCAAGTCTATCAGGGCTTATTGGATATGGAGGAACAACTCCTGTATATTGAATGGGATGTGGCATGAAATTAGGATCGCGCCCCCAACCTCCTCCTCTTATCCGTCCATGACCCCGACCTCCTCCCCAAGCCATGCCCATACCTGGACCTTTGGTATATCCAGGAGAAGAATATCCACTACAATATCCTAAACCTCGGCCAGTTTTCGTTCCAAGACCTCTTGGTCCAGTTTTATCTCCTCTAGGCATTATATCACCTATGAGCTATTGCACAAAACTATTATATATATTTTGTGCATTTGCACAAAACTTTAAGGAGCCTCCCCTTCAGGATATATTTTGAGAATGATAATTTCAATGATTATTTGATAAGATAATGCGACTTTTGTTCGTTTAGTTTACTATAAATGTAACTTAGGAGATTTCTCACCTGTTGAATGGGAGAAATAGTTCATCAAAAATCGGATAGAGATTTCTTAAGCTTTCAGTGTCTATGTTCCAATGTAGGAGAATAGTATCGTAAGTTTTTAATTCTATCGCTAGTCTCATAAGTGTTTTTCGTATATATTCTGTGTTTGCTTGATAAATTGCATAAAGAAGATAAGAATTCTCTTCTCCTCCACATTCGAATCGGTACAGACTGGTAGTGAATCCCTCTATTTGAAACACTTCAGGGATTTTAGAATAAGATGTCGTGGAGAAACGTTGGATGGCTGATAGAAGTTCACCAACAAGAATGGGGTTTCGATATAAATCTGCAGACTCAAAAAATTGTCTTCGGATAACAGAGAATCCATCATGCATTAATCCTATTTCAAACACAGTTCTTTTTGACATTGAAGGCCAACTAATCTAATTTTTCCAGAAAGATTCCTGATCTAGTGAAAAAAAGGAAATTGGGTACGAAACCCATGAAATTTATCAATTGTCTGGCTAATCTCAGCCTGTTATCATTTCTAGGATTGGGGTAACTTTAATAGAATGCATTTTAAAACCAGTACTGAAATCCATACCCATACTCAATCCTAGCAATTCAGGATACACAAATACTGGAAGATTGGTTTTTTCAAACTGCTTAGCCATTAACCTTTGGCCAACATCATATTGTTGAAAACAGGTTGGACACACTGTAACAAGGGCATCTACTTTTGCTCGTTCAGCTCCCACTATTTTTTCATGGGCCATAGCATAGGCTGTATCTTCATTCACACCCCGTGTTCCAGCGCCACAACACGCGAGTTTATTCAAATAAGGAACAGACTGGGCACCTAAAGCTTCTACCAATTCATCTAGTTTAGTTGGTCTCTCGGGATTATCTGTTTGTAAGATTTCTGGGGGTTTAAGAAAGTGGCAACCAGTGTGAGTTGCTAGTTTTAATTCCGTAAGAGGATTGGTGACTTTGGCTGCGATTTTATCAATGCCTACGTCGTCGTAAAGGACTTCAGCAAAATGTTTCACCTCTATTGACCCTTTAAACTCGCGATTAACTTCCTTTAGATACTCATTTACCCGTCCTTTTAGTGCTGAATCCTTTTTCAAATGAGTATTAACCACTTTTAGTGTTTCGAAACATCCGCTGCATGCTGTAATAATATTAAGATCCTGTTCCTCTGCAAGACATAGATTACGTGCTGCTAAGGTATGCCATGCTATACTATCAAAACCTTGTGCCCCACCAGGATCTGGGCAGCAAGCAAAAGGTAAATCGACAAGTTCTATGTCAAATTCGGGGAGTGTCCTCCGAAGAGTGGTCTCAACAAAGGGGATCCTATACGGAATTGTGCAACCAACGAAAAAAGCAAATTTTTCCATTAAGTAGAAACCTCCTTCAATTGGTTAAGGCTTTCAACGACGCCTGTTACCTCGAGAAGCTTCTGAATTTCATCTAGATTAGCTTTAGGTAACTCAGGTAATGCTAATTTTTCTCGCCGTTTTAAAATGGATTGAGAAATAGCGGCTGTACTTCCTGTTTCTAGAATTGCCTCCATCTCAGCGACGATGCCAGGAGGAGTGTTTTTTAATTTGACAGCGAGATTTTTTATTTCTGTAATGACATGGCCGATATCTATCCCTTGTGGACACCGAGTACTACAAGTATAACACATCGAACAGTACCAAATCTGTTGTTCATCAATTAACTGTTCGTTGTACTCGCCTAAGAGTATTTTTTCCATGATTCTCCGAGGATTAAACTCTGTGTATTGTCTAAAGACAGGACAGCCACCTGCACATGTTCCACATTGATAACACAGCTTAATAATCTCAAAAAGTTCTCTAAATTCTTCTAGGACTTCGTTTGACTCTGTCATTTATCCTCACACTTTAATTTTGTCCTCACAACACTTCTTATTAAACAGAAAATCCGATACTTAGCGCAAGGTGTTTTGCTAACGTTCTAATTTCTAACTATTAAAGTGTATATACGACTTTTTAAACAATTGTTATGATTTTAGTGAAACTCTAAGTACAAAGTAATTTATTCTTGATACTTTTAAAGACAAGGGCGGTGGATGGAAGTCTATTCATGACACTATTAACAAGATTTCAGAAGAATGTTATAATACAAGATTCATGCACACAATCATCCTTCTTGTTCAGAATTCTCAAATAAAAAAAAATCATTAACCAAGTGTAAATAAAGGGATTTTCCTCTTGTTTTAAAAAGGAAATATGGGAAAAAAGTTAAGGTTCGGCTTTTTCAGTGATCCGTTCGATAACCCCACAAGCACCACACTTGTCTTGACAATCGTATTGTTTGAATATTTTTTTAGAACCATTGGGAAAGAAAAGCCAAAAAGGTTTCTCTGAAAAACCTTCTGACTCCTTGACAAAAAAGCTATTCCTACGTTTAACTCCTGGAAGATGACTGAGGGGGAATGTGTCGATAAATGTGGTGATTTTTTCTCGGGTATCGGCAACAAGACAGACTACAATATTGTACTCGAAACCAGAGAGGGAAAAAATGGCTGTAACAAGGGGACACTCATAGAAATAATCAAGGATTGCTTTCTCAGTATCTGGATCTGTGATTTCAATAAAAGACAAAGCATGACTGAATTTCAATTGGGAGAGGTTTAATCCAATCCCTTCAGAAATCAGTCTTTTTTCAACTAGATTGTCATATCGTCTCTTCACTGTCCCCTTGGCCATACCAAGTTCTTTAGCAGCTTGAGTGAATGAGTCTCGAGGATTTTTCTGAAAGTGATCAATAATCTCTTTGTCTTTTTCATCCAACATTAAGAATCTAACCTTGCTATTTGACATAGTATTGATATTTAAACTCTACCACTGAGAACTCCACGGAAAAAGAAACGGCTGAAATATTTTTTGATGTAGTAAAATAATCTATTTGGAATGTATCCTATACGGAGAGGAGGACGGGTGTACGTGAAATCTAACACCATGGCTGAAGTTAATCCCATCATCACAAAACACTGAGCATGTCCATTATATTTAGCATTCAGCTTTCCTTCTTTAATCAATCTTAGGATGTTCTTAGCGGCAATTTTTGCCTGATAATGAGCAGTAGAACCAGCTTTAGATATTGGTAACTCTGTAGTGTCACCTACAGCAAAAACATTTGGATAAGCTGTTGATTGCATCCGTTCTTGGTCGACAAGAATCCAACCCTCGGCATTTGCCAATTCACGATCATCAATGTAGGTTGCTCCCTTGTGTGGAGGAACGAGTATTAACAGATCATAATTAACTTCTTCACCTTCTAGAGAAGATACAACCTTCTTCTCTGAAAAAATTTCCTCAGTGTTGAAGAATTCATGAAGTTCAATCCCTTTTTTCTCGAATTGTTTCTCGAATTTTTCAGAAGCTTGCTCGATTGAAAAAGCTCCTCCAAGTGGGCTTAGGTAATGGAGATTGACTTGTTCTAGCATTTTTCGACGTTTGAAATAGTGATATAACATGAATGTGACTTCAATCGGTGCAATAGGACATTTGTAAGGTAAATCTGCAACACCAGTGACTATATCTCCACCTTTGAAATTTTCTAAGGCATCTCGTAATTTTAGGGCTGCTTCCTCGCTGTAAAAGTGATGAGCTTCACCAGCATAACCAGGAACACTGTCATAATCATAATGAGCACCCGTAGCGATAACTAACCAATCATAAGAAATGTCATTGCCACTTTTGAATTGGACGACTTGATTCTTTGGATCTAAATGAACCACTTCTTCAGTAAGAATTGAAACATTTTTGTTGACAACGTTACGCAATGGTCTATATTGTTTCTTCGTTTCTTTTTTATCGAAAATCCGATAAATCAGATCTGGCTCATAAAAAACATTCTCTTTCTTAGACACAAGGGTAATTTTAGCCAGCTTTTTGGCTTTTCGACCTAAAAGATTAGCAACGATGACGCCTCCAGTACCACCACCGAGAATGACTATGTGGGGTTTCTTATCAGTTAAACTCATATTAAAATCTCCTGTAACACAGTAAGGGCATTCATCGTACTTTTTTGACAACAAAGCGAGTATGGCCGTTTTCTTCAAAAATTCCAACCATCTCATGTTTGGCTTTAGTTACCCATTTGGGAATGTCCCGAATGGAACCAGCATCTTTACTCCATACTTCGTAGATTTTGCCGACCTCGCCTTTCTTGATCGCTTTGATCAATTCCATTAAAGGACCAGGACAGTAACTTCCACGAGCATCAATTACTTGATCAGCAATAATTTCTTGATTCATATTTTTCACCTTTAAATCGTAATAACTTGATCAGCTTTCATGGCTTCCTCTGCTAAGGTATTTACCCCAGCAACATCATCCACGAAAGGTAAAAGATCTTCTTTCTCCAACCCCAATATTTCAGTGATTTGTACACAAGCGGTAATTCGAAGGTCACCGAGATCCTTGAGATCTTCCAACAATTCCTTCCAATGAATCAGTTTACCCTCTTGTCGTGCTTGATTAATCTTATCTGACACTTCTGGAAACACACTAGCAACATCAGGTTCAGGGGGAGCATCTTTTTTCAAGGCATAAACAGCATCATGCATGAAGAAGATGAACACCTCGTAATCACTTGTTATCGCACCAGAAGCGACCAACGCAGCTGTTTGAAGCTTCTCGGTTGCTCCAGAATCGCATACTATCACGAGTTTAGACATACAAATTCCTTCACGAATAAAAAGAGAGGGGGGAGATTTACATAAATAATGTTATGTCAGCGTCTTTGGCGAATTCCAAGAATGCTGCGGCACCACCAGTCTCGACACCATCAATAATGTCGGATTCTTTGATGCCCATGACATCCATAGTCATTTGACACGCAATCATTCTGACTCCACTTTCAATGCACGCTTCTCGTAATTCTTCAAACTTGGCTACGTTGGCATTCTTCATCCAACGCTTCATCATCCAAGTAGCCATCCCAGTCATCCCAGGAATCATTCCAACGATATTTGGGACAGGCATTGGAGCTGCAGGATTAGCAATGGGGCTAACTTTCAGTTTTTTACTACGCTTCTTGTGGATTAGGTCAAAACCATAGAATGTGAAAAAAATTGCAACTTCCATATCCATGGCTGCTGCTGTTGATGCTAGAATCACAGGAGGATAAGCTGCATCAAGAGTACCTTTAGAGGCAATAATTGCCATACGTTTGGGTCTCTCTTCACTTGGAAGAGTAACACTTTGGGAAATAGATTCTGTCATAATATCACCATTTTATTTTTAATTCAGTCTTTTAACGAGAAACCGATAATCTTTGGGCCCGCGCTCTTCCGCGGCAATGAGTTCCTGACCTGTGGTACGAGTCCAGGCTGGAATGTCCGCCATACTCCCAGGATCAGTAGCTAAAATTTCTAGCACTTGGTTAATTTCCAAGGCTTTCAATGCCTTTTTCGATTTTAAAACAGGCATAGGACAAGACAAATTCCGTGCATCTAATGTTTGATGTACTTCAGTCATTTTCTATTCTTCCTATCTATCGTGAAATGTAACTATCGTCTTTCATCATCAAGAGATGAAAAGACGCGCGTGAACAGCTTAATCCCCTGAGTGAAAGATTGTCCGAGATGCGAAAGAATCAACGTAATAGTTGTTTCTCACCCATACAGGGAAGCGGTGACATAATTAAGGACTAAGCTGTCCAATGACCAAATGGGCGCGTGAGTTTATAAAAGTATTGGCCAAGTGGGAGCGCTTTTAACTATAAAATGACCATGACCGAGTGACGAAGGCAGGAGAGGGGAGATAGTATTAATTATGTTCAATGAATGGTTACAATATATTCACATAGTAATCACAAATTGAAATACAATCCTAAGGGCTCGGTACTGTTGTAAATGGAAAAACTGGAGAGCAATCGCTCTCTTTTATAGAATAATTTCTAAATCCTTCTGATAGAAATGTGTAAGCATAAGTGAGGGCTGATTAGTTAATGGGTTTTTCGTTAAATCCACAAGTCTAAGATTTGGGCAATCTATTAAAGGAGAAAGATCAAAGGTTTCTAATTGGTTCCCTGATAAATACACTTTCTCTAGAGAGGGATGGGTTTTAAGAGGAGAAAAATCTATGTTCTTCAAGTGGTTATGTGATAGAAATAATCTGCGTAAATTTAAACAGTGTTTTAGGGGGGAAAGATCTAGTTCTTCAATCTGGCTATCATAAAGACTGAGTTTTTCCAGATCAGGACAGTGTCGGAATGGCTCTAAGTTAAAGGTTTTTGCTTGAAAATCATCTAGCATGAATACTTGGAGACTAGGACAGTTCTCAAGAGGTCGTAGGTCTATTGTTTTAAGGGAATTATGAGTAAGATACAGTTCTTGGAGATTTGGGCAATGCCAAGGAGGGGTCAGTATAATCGATTTGAAACCCCCACTTATACTAATTTGTTCTAAATTTTGATGGTTCACTAATGGAGGTATGATGAGCTCATGCGTGGAAGATTGAGAAAGCGAATATGGCAAAATTTCTAACATAATTGTACTTAAATTAGGGCAATTTTGTATGAAAGAGATATCTAGAGAGTGTCTGAGCGAGGTATAAAGGATTTCCAGGTGCTCAAGATTTGGGAGGGATAGGTCTGGCGGGAAATCTAATTTTTCAAGGGTGTTATGTCCATCTACAATGCAAATCGTCCGAATTGTAGGATGGTCTTGTAGGGCTTCTATCCCGACGATCTCCTTCGTGGCTGAATTAACAAAGAAAAGGGTATCCACTCCTGGCGTCCCTGCTTCAAGAGTGATGTAAGGGAACTTTACACACCCATGACGATTTCGTTCATCTGGGTCCATCCATTCAGGGGGTGTAATGTATATTTTCTCGAACAGTGAGTATGGGATGTAAGTTTTTTGGGGATCAGCTGTTTTAACAACCTTATAGTCGGTGAATGTCCGATACAGTTCTGCTTGAGTGATTATGTCTTCAAATGTATAACTTACAAGGGAATCATCAATGGCGTCATCGTCGTAACTTCCGACATAAGGTCTCAGGTAAAATAAGATCCCATCCCTCACAAAGACATCATCCCCCACGATTTTTTGCCACAGTAAAATTTTCCCAAAGGGATGGTGCTTTTCTAAACCGTAAGTCTTACGTGATTTCCGTTGGAGTTGTGCTTCTAGTTCGGGCCCAATTGTCTTGAGTATTTTGACAATTTTGTCCTTTGTTACCGTCGTCAACGGGATGATTCGGGCAAACAACGGCCAATTATCAAAGATGAGTTCCGTATACAGGTAATCAGAAGGATCACCTAAATCCACGTTCCATTCTTGGGCGAGGAGCTTGGGGATTGTCGGATCCTCGTCCACAACAACTTTTCCCTCTTCCTTCCTATATTTTAGCGATTTTGCAAGGTTTTTAATCTGAAGTAACACTTCCTCTCTCGAGAAATTCGTCTGGTACATGATTTTTTGGACAATGTTGTCAGTAGTCAGCTTCATTCTTTAACACATTATTGTTAACCTTTTGATTTCTGTTCTTATAAACCTTTCTGTGAGGTAACTGAAAATGACGAATGTGTACTTACCCAGAAGGTTCTTCAAAAGTATTTGATTCATTAATTTTCTTTTCTTTCTAATTTTTCTTTATTTTTGCAATCGTTTCAATCACCTTTTCTCGTTTCCAAATTGAATAGCTCAAATGGTCAATGATTGATCACAAAGCCATTACTTTATAGTGATAATATAATTATATTGAGATCAATTTATCAAAGAGTACTTCATAAAGCTAGAAGACATGTGTGTAAGCTGATTTCTTATGACAATACTCAGTTCGATTGCGATCAGATGTCAGTGTGAGCATGTGTTTAATTTTGGGTTACCAGAAAGTATCACAACATGGTTATATCCAGATATGGTTCAAACATTGGTAGATGGAGGATATTACCAAACAGCGTGTCCTAATTGTAGCGTACCTATCATTGTAAATAGTGAAATCATGGTAAATACCCCCAAAGGGATTATTATGGTTCCAACTGGGCCACCCGAAAAATTGAAAGATATTCTGCACAGATTGGAGATCGTGGATGACACAGGAACCCCTTTTTCATCAGAGGAAATATCGGAGAGATTAGAATATAACATGGAGCATCTTGATGAGAATCCACTCCTTAAGAAACAACAGGAAATGCAGAAATTATTGGGAGACCCCAACAAATTTCTTGAAAAATTCAAGAATAAAAAGAAGGAAAAAAAGAAGAAAAAACGGTTCGGTCTGTTTTAGCACATATAATATATCACAATTGTCTCAGAGAAGTATTGATAACTAGATGTAAAGCATATTTTACTCTAACGAGTAAAAATGATCACAATACTCATCCCCATTCATTAACGTTTTTGTACGCTTGAATGTTATTTTTGGATTATACCCTTTAACAATGAAAGGATCCTCGCTACAATGAAATTGTATGCCATACTTTTCTTTGTTAATAGACCGGTAAGCATCTGCGATTGGACATTTTGTACAATAGATTTGTACTGCTGTTTTCGTCCGTTCAATAGTAAATTCTCCTTCAGTCCATTGTTCCCAAAGAACACTGATCAAGTCATCTAATGATGAAAGCCCTTTTTGGGAAGCAATTTTCTCCCAGCTGGTGCTTGTATGTTCTGCTACTAGCTCCTCTGACATCTGACTATATTCATCCCCAAAATCTCTTTCCCATTCATCCAGTAACTGATTTAACTTTTTAGGATCTCTCCAACTCTGTCGAATAGTCCGAATTTTTTCCAAGACCTCGTCCATCACTTCTTCCATCCTAATGCTTTTTTAAGATTTTAGCGATATTCATCAACCTAGAATCATTTCCTATAAGTTTCGTGACATTTTCATGGCATTGTGATTTAATTTCTTCTGGAGTACTATTTCTAATGTCTGCAATAGCTTTGATTATCTTCGGAAACAAGGTGGAACTTACCTCAAAATCCATTTTGAACCATTCAATTGTTGGAAGTTCATCTATTTCTACTACCAGTAAATCGTCGGGAATATTCTTAACTCTCTCAACAAAAAGATCCCTTCTTTTCATCCGATTCAGGAATAGACTTGAAAGGCCCACTGAATAGTAATATCCTTGATCTGTGATTTGGTTCATTAATTCTAAAGAACCCGAATATGCATGAAAGATTGCCTTCTTGACATCATATGTCTTTAACAGATTGAGTCCTTCTTCTTCAGTTCCACGAAAGTGGAGATTCATTAACAGATTCTTCTTTTCTGCTGCTTCTAAAAAGATTTTGAATAATGGACGTTGATGAGGAATGCAGGTTTTGTCCTCTGCATTTCTTTCATCTAGTCCAACCTCGCCTAACATCAATGCTTCCTCACAAAGCTCAGCTACTTCTTCCATCCGATCAATGTACTCGTGGGCATACCAAGGAAGAATACCGAAAGAAGGGAAAATATATTTTGATTGATTGGAATAAGATAGGATTTTCTCATATGACTCAATACTACAGGATTGAGCTAACGTCACAATATGATTCCTATCAATATCTCGGATTGCTTCTTGCCGTCTTTGGTCTCCTTTTAACCAAGGATCATCTAGATGGAAGTGTGTGTTAATATACAATGGTATTCCTCAAGAACTCATATCTTCTAAATAAAAACACTTCGATACTGGTAATCAACTCTCTCCAAATTTCAGGGGACATACTCCATAGTTCATGATATTCTATGATTGAATGTCGAAAAAAAATTTCTCCCAAAGATACCGATTAAATGTAATTACATTTATATATGGCTATAAACTCCTTTCTCTCTTGTAAACACACAATTATCATTTGGAAAGAGGTTGAGGAATTATGTCGGTTAACAAGTTTACTATTTTCCGCTTAAATTTTATCCTTCCCTTAGGAGTATTATTTCTGCTTCCCCTCACGCAGGTAACTGCTAAGGTGGTTTGGAAAGAGGATTGGGAAAATCCTCCGTTTGATGAATGGACACTCGTAGGGTATTCTTATGATGATGTTAATGGTTTTCAACCAAACACTACTAACGATCCAGCTGTTGTTGATGGGGTTCTCAAAATGAACTCACCCTCCGACTCCTTTGGTAATTTTTGGAGTAGTGCTTATCGGAACAGTACTGTAGCTTATGGAACGTGGAGTTTTGATTGGATGGTCGAACCTGGTGAAGACCATGAATCCTATGTCAACATATTTTTCTTGATTAATGATTTCCCAAGGAACCTCACAGGTGTAACAATAGCTCTTCCTACGCCTGGGTATAGGTTAATCCTTCAGTCTGGAAGTAAGGGCCCTCTTGGTGATAATTCCATTAATTTCTTTCGGAGTGGGGTTGGTGATCCCCTACAAACCAAAGTTTTCACCTCATCCATTACTGGTTCTCATCATATTGATATTACTCGTTCTCTAAACGGAAGATTTAATGTCTTTTTTGATGCTACTGGTTCATCCGCTCCCCCTATCATTAGTATTACTCACAATGGTACGACAACATGTGAACAATTCGTGGTTGGTTCTTGGATCGGTGATTCAGCCATTGATAACATTACTATTAGTGATACTATCGATGTTACTCCCACTGGTACTACTACGTCAGCAACTACTACTGATGGTACACCAAGCTTTGAGTTAGAAGTCTTAGTTTTCAGTCTTGTTCTCTTTTTCATAGTATCCCGGAAACGAAGACCCTAGGTTTTCTTTCCTCCTTTTAAAAAAAAAAGAACAGTAGTGGTTAGATATTAATCCCTATGACGATAAATATAGTATTCATACATAAGGAGTATTCCAAACAAGCTCGAGAGACATATCCCTAAGAGTGTAAAGAAATCATTTGGTCCAGGAGTAGTGTTGGATGATTTATATATTAGAAACAACACTACAGTCATGACAAACCATCCTGCAAGAAGATATTTCCAATCATTCTTATATACAGCTCCACGCGACGATTTATCTTTTTTCATATATTTCCCAAATTATCTTCAGGCCTTTAATATATTTGATTTGCTATAACGAAACGTGAGATAAAAGGATGAAAAGGACATTAGGCAGAAGTGGAATCCAAGTCAGTGCAATGGGGTTGGGTTGTGCAGCTATAGGTGGGCCGTTCAAAGATGAATACGGTCGTACCCTTGGTTATGGAGATGTTGATAAAAAAGAGTCCATTCGAGCCATTCGTAGAAGCTTAGATTTAGGAGTGACCTTATTTGATACATCAAACATTTATGGATGTGGCCACAGTGAAACAGTATTAGGAGAGGCACTCAAAGGAAGAAGAGAAGAAGTAATTATCGCCACGAAGTTTGGACTTGCTTGGAAAGAAACGTCTCACTCTTCTTCAGTACCCTGTCAAGTAATTGAGCAGAAAATAACTCCAAAATTTATACAAAAGTCTTGTGAAGATAGTTTAAAGCGATTACAGACTGATTACATTGATCTCTATCAGCTGCATTTGAATCGAATGGATCCCAAACGAACTCCTGAAGTATTAACAACTCTCGAGGATTTAGCTGAAGAGGGGAAGATACATTATTATGGTTGGAGTACTGATGATCCTAATCGTGCAAGAATTTTTGCAAAGGGAAAACACTGTACTATCGTTCAGTTTAAACATAACCTTACTTTTCATAATTTTAGGATGATCGAAGAAATAATAAACGGATTTAATCTTGCAGGATTAATAAAAGGCCCACTTGGTTCAGGGATTTTGACAGGTAAATACAAAGATGATTCAAAATTACCAAATAATCATCTATTACATTCAATAATATTTGATCAGGGAAGGATAGCGAAAGTCCGAACACTTTTAGAGGAAATCCATGAAATTCTTATTGATGATGGCCGAACTCTCGCACAAGCAGCCTTAGGTTGGATATGGGCTCAAAATGATATGTTAATCCCTATTCCAGGTTTCAGGAATATGATCCAAGTCGAAGAAAACGTCAAGGCGATGGAATTTGGCCCACTCTCAAGGAAGAAAGTCTCCCAAATCAATAAAGTCTTATCAAAAATAGATACTAATCTAGAGAAAGGATATTTCGTGTAAGTAAGTTCAAGTAGCCCAATTGCATGATTAGGTGTTGTTGAAATAAAGCACATTTCACGACACAGGATTACTAAGATTTCTTTTGAGCCCAAGTAGGTAAATTATCAAGGGGAAGCCAAGAATCACCTTTAATATGCTTGACAAGAAACAATATCTGCCCAATATGTGTTGAATAATGAGATAATTGCCATTGGATTGCTTCTAAAAGCGAATATCTTTTGCCTCTAATGTAAATATCCTTTACTAGATCTGCTGGTGTTAGATTGTTTAGTGTATTGAATAAACATTGCCAGCCGTTATCCCAAATTTGCATTAACTCCTTTTTTGTTATGATGGCGGATCGATTGAATTCTTCAGGACGATTTCGTGATTCTTCACCATCAGATATGAAAGGATTTGACCATCTAGCCTCCATATTCCCTGCAAGATGTCTGATTAGGATGGCAATGCTATTTGAGTGGTGATCAAGCAGGAAAAAAAAATCTTCATCATTGTTTAGTTGATTAATCGCCTTTTCTGTCTTCTGTTTTAAATATTGAAATCTTTTCAGGACAGTTTCAAGAAAGAGTTTATTGACAGGCATTTGGTTTGAAACAAATATCAGTGATTCTTAAATGCTTATAATGAACCATCTACTATTCTTTCACGTTTAAGAGGTTTCTCATTTCACTAAGCACATCTGGATCTTGTATAAGGACTTTAAGGATACTTGCTAAATCAACGATGGAATTTAATTTGTTAATATCAAGTTGGCCAAGAGAGTCCGCAAGCTCTTCGTTGCTTCTTGCTTTTTCAAATAATTCTTTTCTTGTTCTGATCTGCAATAAATTTAATTCTTTGAATAGCTTATTAAATGATTCTTTATCTGGTTCTGATGTTTGTAATAGCTCAGCTAATGTGACTCGAAATATTTGGGCATAATGTTCACCATTTTCTAATTCCCACCATTCTATGTCTTCCTCCTCAATTTCAGGACAGAATATTTTCGCTGTTCTACAATACACCTTTTCACATGATCGTGTCCCCCTTTTTTCCCGATAACCTGCAGCTGTTACTATCCCTGCAGTTTCTAGTTTTTCCAAATGGCGATAAATTGTTTTTAAGGTATAAGTATAGTCTCCTGTTTGTTGATCTTGAAAGAGATTATGAATATCCTTTACACTCATAACGGTATTCCGTAAAGCAGAAATAATCAGATAATGTTCTTTGATTAAATCTAATTCCTCTTTTGATACTAACTTCACATTTTGAGGTTTATATGTAAGATAAAAAGAATATTCTGAGGTTTCTTTGCTCGATTTGCTTTCTTTTTTCATTCTATGGCATCCATGAAAATAATAGGGGGTTCTTCGTCGACTTATATTCCTTTTCTTTAAGTTAGAGAAACATTTGAGAGTATTTAAAGGTTAGCCACAATGGTAAATTAAATAAGTGTGATTACAATCATTGACAGTACCTGTTAATTAATGTCACTAACTGGGAAAACATCAAATCAAACAATTGATGGAGAATGGTTAACGTTGAAATTAATTTATCGATATTATGAACCTGGTCAAGGATTAGAAGAACAACAAGCAAAAATCTATACGGAAGTGTCAGGACTTCCTGCAGATGCAGAAGAGATCAAAAGACGCTTTAAAGGAGAGAAAAGGGATCCTTTAAGTGCCCGTTATGTCTTGACAGAAGATAAGAAACTCATAGCTTATGTTCAAACTAGTAAATGGCCAGCACGACCAGGGACATTTATCATCAGTTATCCGTGGGCTTTACCGGAGTGTCCTCTTGACGTCCAAGAAAAAATCTTTGATGAACTAATAACGTGGTTACAGGACACTATTCATCCCCAAGTTATTGCGGGCGAAGTTGTATTTGGTACCCCGACAACTGATGAACGTATTGCCTTTTTTCAAAGGAAAAGATTCGTTGAAAAAGAACACCTCTATGTCTATAGTAGAGATTTTAATCTAGTAGATGTTTCTAATTGGGAGATGACTAATGAGATGACCTCTTATGCATGTAGATTAGGTACAACAGTTGATCTTGACCAAATAATTGAAGTCTGTCATGCGGATAATTATGTACGGGATGTTTTTCCGAGTGTTGAGGAGGCTAAATACTACCTTGAAAATACTTTTCTAAAGGATGATCATAACAAGCTGATCCTTAAAGATGGCCAGATAGTCTCTGTAGGTCTTCCATATCGCAGAAAACTAACGAGGGGGAAAGATAAGGGTCTTGAAATCATTGGGTTAACATCAGCTACCCGTCTTGAACATCCCCAAGCCTGGAAACGATTGCTTATTGAGGTTGCCAAAGATTGCCTCAAAAGGGGTTGGGAGAATCTTCCTTTAAGAATCAGTACCTTATTTTTTGGGTATTCAATGAATGCAATTCATCTAGCACAACTACAAGAAACAATCGAAGATTTTGCGGTTCTTTATACGCTTCCTGACTAGAAAAGTGATCTGAACTGGAGAAAATCATATCAATGAGAGTATTAATAGGAATCCCCCTTTATAATGAACAGGCATACATTTCTGAGTGTATTCGTTCTCTTTATGAATTTCTAACTACAAAATGCTCAGAATATAAAATAACAGTATTACTAGTTGATGATGGGAGCACAGACAAATCTCGAAAAATCTATCAGGAGTTAGCAAGGCAATACCCCTTCCAATGTCTTAGACATGAGGATGGACCTCGGGGTTATGGAAGTTCAATTCAGACTCTGTTTCAATACGCAAAATCAAACTATGATGTTTTAATTACATTTGATGCTGATCTACAACACGCTCTTTTTAGCATCAAAGAGATCTTGTATTGCCTTCATTCTAATTCGGATATCGATCTAGTTTCCACAAGCCGTTATCTCTCCTATCGCTTTTGGCCTCAGAATACAAGAGTTCCAGTAGACCGTTATGTTCTCAACATGTTAATTACAAGAACAATCAATGAATGTTTTAACTTAGAACTAACTGACGCCTTCTGTGGATTAAAAGGATATAGAGTGAAATCCCTTCCAAATAATCTTGACCATGCAGGATACGCGTTTCCTTTAGTCTTTTGGAGTTGCGTCTCAAAAATGGGACTCAAATTCAAAGAGATTGAAACCCCAATTATCTATAGGTTGGATCGTAGGAGCCGTGGTGAATGGAACCTTCGTGTGAAAGAGTATTTTGGGATTCTTGAGTCCCTTATGTTCTCCCCTGCAATGAAGCGAAATATCCAACAAGATTACAAACAAGCGGTTGAAATCTTAACCGAAATCACAAATTATCGTTCCAACTTCCCAATTACTACTCATGAAGATTTTTTTAAGAGTAGTTATTTCAAACAACTCGAAATTGATAGAGGGGCAAAGAAAGAACAATTAACGTGTTTATAAAGGAAAATATAACCCCTATCCCATAAATAGCACATAGAAGGAATAGGTAATGAAAACCATAAGATTAGGAAAAACAAACCTCAGCGTTTCAAGAATTGGCATTGGTGGTATTCCCATTCAACGGCCACCTGAAGAAACAGCCATAAAGGTCCTTCAACGCTGTTTCGATTTAGGAATTAGTTATATTGATACATCAATTGCTTATGGAACCAGTGAGGAGCGGATAGGAAAAGCTATTCCTGATTATCGTGATGACATAGTCATTGCTACTAAAACAGGATGGCGAGATAAAGAGATGGCCAATGAATGTTTAGAAAAAAGCCTGACCAATTTACAAACTGACTATATAGATATCTGGCAGTTTCATAATGTGAGTACACCTACAGCATTTAAGCAAATATTCAAAACTGGAGGAGCAATGGAAGCTGCACAACAAGCCTTGGAAGAAGGAAAAATAAATCATATCGGCATTAGCACTCATTCGTTAGAAATTGCCCGAACAGCGATCACTTCCGGGGAATTCTCAATAGTATTATTTCCTTTTAACTTTATCAGAAATGAACCTGCTGATGAATTGATCTCATTAGCCCAAAAACATGATGTGGGATTCGTAGCGATGAAACCATTTGCAGGTGGCAGCATAAAAAATGCAAATATAGCGATAAAATACTTATTACAATATGATAGTGTTTTACCTGTGGCAGGAATCGAAAAAATCTCAGAAATCGAAGAGATTGTGGAAATTGTTAAGGGTTCATGGACGCTTACACCTCGAGACCAAGAAGTGATGAAAACTACTCATTCACAACTAGACAAGACACTGTGTAGACAGTGTGGGGAGTGTCAGCCTTGTCCACAAGGAGTACATGTTCAAATGTTGATGATTACAAAAGGAATGTGGCGGTTATGGCCCCGTGAGGAATTTCTTAATCGCTGGATGCCACCTTCGGTGAAAAGCTGGAGTAAATGCGACCATTGTGAGGAATGTGAGGATAAATGTCCGTATCACTTGCCAGTAAGGCAGATAATCTCTGAAAATATTGAATTTTATAAAAAAGTAGCTCAAGGTATGATATAGAAATTACTAATAAAGTAGCTGTAGAAATAGTTCAGATAATTTTTCCTTTTCTCTCAATGAGGGCAACTTTCATCTTAAAACCTTCAAAAAAGCTGCAAAAAACAACTTAAACTTTGAATAGGCAATATTTGTTCTATTGCGAAATATTCATATTCGACCTTTTCAAAACTTTCTGGCAATCTCAGTTTTCAACTATGGTTGAATCTAGAAGATTGTTGTGAGAAATATGCCTAAGATTACTCCTGATCTTTGGATGAAATCATGGGATCCTCATGTGAAAAAGTCTTTAGAATATCCAACGGAAAGTCTTGGTGTTCTTTATACTCGTGCAATGGCTAAATTTCCTGAAAAACCTGCGTGTTGGATGATAAACAGGGAGATCACCTATAGGGAACTTTTAGATCATGTGACAAAGTTTGCTTCGTTTTTACAACAAAATGGCGTGGAAAAAGGCGATGTAGTAACCATTTGTTTACCGAATTGTCCCCAGTACCTTATTGCTCACTTTGGTACCCTTCTTATTGGTGCTGTATCCTCAGGTCTGAATCCTCTCCTAAGTGAAAGTGAATGCGTTTATCAACTCAATAATAGTAGGAGTAAAGTTATCGTTACTATGGATGTTCTTTACGATAAACGATTGAAGAAGATATTAGATATAATTCCTGCTCTTGAGATCATCATTGCTACAAATATTTCAGAGTATATGGGTCTAGGCAAAATTGCTGTTTTTATGGGGAAATTAGTTGGAAAAATTCCAAAAGGAAAAGTGGACGAGTGGCCTGGAAGAAAAGTTATTAAATTCTCAGATATTATGGAAAATACGAGTACTGATGTAAAAATAGTTGAAATTGATGTAAAAAATGATTTAGCTTTATTACAGTATACAGGAGGGACCACAGGAACTCCAAAGGGAGCAGAATTGACCCACAGTAATATCATTGCCATGCATACTCAATTTACGCACTGGTGTTCATTGGACGATAAAGAAGTGGCTCTATCAGCTTTCCCCGCCTTCCATATTGGTGGATTAATTGTGGTGACCCAAGCGGTTTGGGTAGCATCTAGTCAGATTCTGATCCCGAATCCGCGAGATTCTGACCATTTTATTAAATCTATGATTGAAAAAAAACCCACAATATTAGGAAATGTCCCCACTCTTTACGGGATGGTAATGAATAACCCAAAATCCAAAGACATTCCAAAGGACGTTTTAGAGAATGTTACGGTTTATATTTCGGCGGCAGCACCTTTTCCTGCAGAAATGATCCGAGATTTTGAAAAGCATATGCAAGCAGAGAATAAAGTGATGGAACTATATGGATTAACTGAAACAACAACAAATATCTCTAATCCCTTCTTTGGAAAGAAAAAGGTAGGAAAAATAGGATTACCTCTTCCCGATACGTATGTCAAATTAGTTGATATTGAAACTGGAGATGAAATAGATACTGGAGAACCAGGTGAAATATTAATTAAAGGATCAACAATTACTCGTGGATATTTTAATGATCAAGAAGCTACAGAAAAGGCAATAGACGATGGGTGGTTCCATACTGGAGATATTGGTGTCATGGACGACGATGGGTATATTCAAATTGTTGATAGAATTAAGGATATGTTGATCATCAGTGGTTACAAAGTGTTTAGTGTCCATGTTGAAGATGTTCTTTCTAAACATCCTGATATTGAATTAGCAACAATTATTGGTTTAGATGATCCAAATCGTCCTGGAAGCCAGATTGTCAAGGCTTTTGTTAAGTTAAAAGAGGGAGTTAAACCAACTTACGAGGTAACAGAAGATATTAAGTTTTTTGCTATAGAGAATTTGTCTAAATATGAAAAACCCACATTATGGGAGTTCCGTGAGGAATTACCTCTCACGACTGTTGGTAAAGTACTCAAAAGAGCTCTCCGCGATGAATCAATATCTAATTAGGCTTTTCTCTATTATTTTTGAAAACAAGGTTGATCTTAGCTTTGTCAAACAAGTCCCATTATACTAAACGGTGGTCTTTTCGAAGGAGAGCTTTTTACCTTCTGCTAACTCCAATTTTACCGAGGATTATTCGATTTCTATTTCAGTTTGAAGTAAATGGGGCAAAAAACCTTGAAAAATTTCCTGAAGGAAGGGGTATTATCTTCTGTATTAACCATCAGTCTCATCTAGATGGTTTTATGGTCATTAGTGCTATTCTTACTCCTTTCGGGCCAAGGAAATTTCTTGGATTTATTGCTTCCGGGAAGATTCTGTTGGGAACTTTGCCAGGTAGAATCCTATTAACTTTAGGAGCAATCCCAATTTTTCGTGAAAATCCTAAACCAACCCTTGATTACGCATCCAAATCCGTACTGGAAGGTTTCGCTGTTTTAATAACACCACAAGGCAGACGTATTCATAGAACTCCGTACCATGACTTTTTTAGTTTAGCTGAAGAAGGACGAGCCGGAATTGGTAGAATTGTTCTTACTACTAATGGTAAAATCCCGGTGATGCCAGTGTATATTCATGGATCAGCTGAAGCCCTGAGACCAGGCACAATAATTCCAAAATTTGGATCCTATATTTCAATTTCTTTTGGTGAACCTTTAGATTTTCAACAGTATTCTCGGAAAGGGGGGTGGTCTGAATCAAAAACTGATTTTTTTCTTAATGCAAGGGAGATAAGTAATAATGTTATGCACTCATTAAGGAATCTATTTTTAAAAACCGAAACTCATTATATCAAACTTCTTGAGTTAAAATTTAACACTAAAATTGAAGATATCACTGTTTCCTCAAAAAAACAAAAAGAATTCAATAAATTCCTTCATAAGCTTACTCGCGTCCCCCCTAGACTGATCGAAGAATTTATTGAATCATATTATCAGCGTTGATTCAAAGAATTGAATCCATAGTGAAGCCGGTAGGAATATACAGCAAATTGAATCATATATCCTGTTCCTGTATCAAGATTAAAGTGGTCACTAACTTCCTCCTTAGCCCCTAGAGCAAATATCACTTCATCCTCAACTAATACTCTTTTCTTCTGATCACAGATTTGGATTTCTAGCCTTTCACGCTTGATATTCTTTTCACTTCTTAAGTATGTAAAGACAATCATAGGAATTTGTGGAATATAGGGCTCATTCTTCCCTAATTGAATGAAATCATTGAATGGGTATTGTTGATAATCTTTCTGACCTCTCGGTCTAAAATTCAGACAGATTTGAGATTTCTTTGGAGAATCAATTGTGGGGGTAATATAAAGCAGACGAATTTTATAAATAATTGATTTACCAAAGACTAGATTACGTATAATGCGATAAGTGTCTTCATTCTTATGCAATGATGTGTGGATATAATTCACACCAAGATTAATCATATCTGGTACAAGATTATCCTTAAATTTGAATCCAGTATCTCCTCCTCGAACTTTTGTA
Source organism: Candidatus Heimdallarchaeota archaeon (assembly GCA_020353515.1). Taxonomy (GTDB): domain Archaea; phylum Asgardarchaeota; class Heimdallarchaeia; order Hodarchaeales; family Hodarchaeaceae; genus Hodarchaeum. Next base: position 1,550,300 of record CP070695.1, on the reverse strand, counting down.
CCACAAATATTGACCATTGACAAAAGATACAAGTCTGCTTCTGTAAAAATCTTCTGGGTTTTCTTAAGTGTACTTGAAGGATGTAATTCTAGGTCACGTTTAGTAATTTGAGCTCTTCGATTAATAATATTAAAAGCGACTAATCTTGGCAATCGAGATAGACCACATAAATGGGGAGAACCAATAGTCACTAGCAGTTTGACCTTTCTGGGATCAAATGTTTTTACAAAGAATCTTCCCATTAAACCTCCTAGTGAATGTCCAATGATATATAAGGCTTCATGATTTGTTAGGTGTAAAATTTCGTAAATTACATTCTCAAGATGATGAGTATTCGTTTCTACTCCTAGAGTATCATCATATAAAGCCATTGCAAAGATATTCCTAAAACCATCCGCCCAAAGGTACCGCACTATCCAATTCCAAGTGGAATAATGTGAATGGAATCCATGTATAAGTAGAATTGGAAAAAATCGTTCTTCTTTTAACTTACTTTCAACATCTTGGTGAATATATCGCCAAATATTTAACTCTGGCTCTACTTGCAACCAGTGAGCGTCCAGTTCAGCGAACCTAGAGGTTACATCAACATATTGAATTTCATCTTGAGTTGGGACATTTAAATCCTTTAAATAATCATTATCCCAAGAGGCCTCCTCATCTAACTGATACTCAAAGATATTTGAAGGAACATGAATAGAAATACTTTCACGAATCATCCCCACTGGTTTATCAAAGTGTAAATGGATCTCAACTTTCCAATCTCCTGGTTGTTCGAGAATTGGAATTCGCCAGTGATGATAAAATCCAGGTTGAGCCTTCCCCGATATGTTACCTGTGATTTCTCCTTTAGGAGACTCTGCAATGAAATTGTAATTCGTCTCTCTTTCTATATTGAATGATACAGTCAAATAAGCAGGTAAATTTTGTAAAACTCCTCCCTTAAGATTATTACTTTCATAAACATCTATAATTTGATATTCGATTTCATTCATTAAATCCAGACAGATGAGTATTATTTTTTGAACTTTTTCCTTTACTTTATTTTCTTTCACTATGTCAGAAAATCTGTTTTTCAATAAGGACTTACAGAAGATATTAATATTGATATATCTAACTTCTCATTTACCAAAATGACAATGCTTGACTGGGATTGATAGGAATGCAGGAACACGATGTGATAATCATAGGTTCAGGACTGGCAGGATTAACTGCAGGAGCACAACTAGCTAAAGAGGGAAAAAAGGTTCTCTTAATTGAACAACATAATAAAGTGGGTGGGTGTGCAACAGTCTTTCATAGAAAGATTAGAGGCCGAAAAACTGGTTTTGAAGTCGGATTACATGAGATGGATGGCCTTGACAGTGCATTCGACCCTAAAAAACGGATCTTTGAAGAGTTAGAAGTGAATTCCAATGTGGAATTTATTCGGGTTCCTGAGTTTTTTAAGATAACAAATGGTAGATTCGATCTAACTATACCTCATAATATTCCTGAAGCCATAAATGTTCTCTCGAAAGCATTCCCTGATGAGATAGAAGCCATTGAAACTTTCTTTAAAGATATCAAACAAACATACAGTTTTCTTGTGGAAGGAAACTTAGAAAAACTAGCTTCTATCAGTCAGACTAGTATCGGAGAGTACCTTGATACAATCACTGACAATGAAGATCTAAAATTCGTTTTAACTGGAAATTTGGGGTATTATCATGATGATCCTTACAGCTTATCTATGATTTTCTTTTCTGCTCCTCAGATCAGTTACTTTACTGGTGGTGGACATTTCATCAAAGGCGGATCTCAATCACTTTCTGACTATTTAGCTAGCGTTATTTCTAATAATAATGGCACTGTTATTCTAAAACACTTGGTTACTGAAATTATCACCGAAAATAAGAGGGCTAAAGGAGTTAAATATATCCGTACAAAGCAAAAAGATGATGAAGATCGCGAAGAATTTTCTGTATATGCAAAAGTGGTATTAGCTAATGCAGCTCTACCAAACGTTGTCAATGATCTAGTTCCATCACTCCAAAATACGGAGTACCAAAAGAAAGTCAATTCCCTTAAGCTAGCATGTTCAATTCTTTCTTTATATCTTGGTTTCTCTAAGCCTACCGCAAGTTTAGGACATAATGCCTATTCAATATTTGTACTTTCTGAAGATCTCACTAAATTGAAGGATTTCTATCCACAAGAGAGAATGAATGATTACTCAAAGAAAGGATTCACTTTTGTCGATTATAGCATGATAGATTCTCAGATCAATGAAGAAGGGATTTATACTGGGGTAATTTGTACCATTGATTACCTGGATCATTGGATTCACTTAAATGAAACAGAATATAATAATAAAAAGGAAGAAGTAGCACAGACTCTTATTGATAGGTTAGAAACAATAATTCCTGGTATAAAGGATATAATTATTTATAGTGAGGTCGGTACTCCAAAAACTATGGTACGTTACACATTAAATCCCGAAGGTACAGTTTATGGATTTGCTCAAATCCCCGATCAAGTTGGACCAATGAAACATGAGATTCGAAAACCTCCGATTAACAATTTGTATTGTGCATCAGCCTGGACTGGAAGTGGTGGTTTTTCTGGAGCAATAATGGCGGGCTATACGTGTGCCTTAAAGATTCTAAAAGATTGTTGGAAAGATTAGTAGCAGTGATCCTAGTAGTTTATTTTAGGATCCAATGAAAATTATAAACTTACAACACTTACCTCCCCTAAGAATTGTGTTCTCTGTGAATACTTTAACTGATTCTTTCAAGATTGTCTCAAAATTTTCTCCTAACCGATTGAAACAATAACAAATAACAGGAGAATTAACAATATCAAATTTAACGAGCGGGCAGCGACAACTAGTGTAAGTCACAAATATTCTATTATCAACTCTTTTATAGATCTCTTCACCATGAAATTCATTGATTTTTGAGATAAAATCATCGATATTACGGGTAGCCTCCCATATTTCCCAGAACGATCCACTAGAATGGATTTTAACACAGGCTCGGCCTGTTAGTGCTAAAATCTTGAGCAGGTTATCGTCATCAAGTTCCTTTATTCCTTTTAAAAAGCCTGAAAACCACTGTTTCAAGAAAATCTTCAAATCAGTATCCAATTCAAGATTTTCCTCTTCTGTAGTGGTTTTCTTTACTTGATTACTCATTATTTTTTTTCTTAATATCTTAAATTATAAGTTATCTACTTACTGATAACTAACCCTAATCGCGTTAAAAAAGGTAGTAGAATTATGAAAAACTAAATTCCGCGAGTCTTTGAAAAGAAAAGAATTTTTCATTAGGGATAGATCAATTGAGGTTTAATTGCTTGAGAGTCTTTCATACGATTCCTAAAATTCCAAGTGAAAATTTTTGTTGTAGTCAGTTTTGATAGATTTTATTTCTTTTGATTTTCGTTTTTTAATTTATAATCCTTATGATTTTCTGCAACTCAATTTGATTTAAGTTAACTCCCTTGAAAGCTACATTTTGTTTATTTGAATTAACATAATAACTTAAGAGACCTTAATCTCCTAAAAATTCTAATCTTAAAATTAAGATCTTAAAAGTTATGTTGAGGAAACTCCATGAATTATGATGAAATTGATAGGAAAATTCTAGAAATTTTAGATCACAATGGTAGAACCAAGTTCACAGAAATTGCAAGGTCTATTCAAAGAACCGAGGGCACAGTTAGAAACCGCGTCAGACGATTGCAAGCAAAAGGAGTTATCCAGGGTTTTAAAGTTATAACATCTCCCGAAAATCTCGGATACGGAATCCAAGCGATAATTACATTTCAACTTGAACCGAGCTATGAGAATTTTATCCAAATGGAGCTATTACCAGCCCAAGCAGAACAAAGCAACAGTAGACTTCTTTCTCTCTATCGAGCCAATGATGAAAGAATTTTTATGCTTGAAGTTCTTTCTGAAACCCTTCAAGACTTAAATTACTTCATTAAAAAACTTAAACAACTCAATGGTGTTTCAAAAGTCTCTAAATTAATTAAAATGGAGCGAATTTTCGAACATATTTCTTAGTTAATCACTTAATACAGAATACACAAAACTAGAGAAATTTTCCCTCAATTGTGAGTGATGTAAAATTGTAAAAGGAGGTTAATTTTATGACCATTGAACTGGAGGAAGATTTAGAGCTTCAATCACGAGCAGAAATCGAATTATTATGCCCTTGGTGTCACACCCATACGCTTTCTGCCATTGTTAATCATAATATGCTTCGTTTGAGGTGTTCTGAATGTCGTATGGATGCTTTCGTCTCTCGTATTCCTCGTAACAAGAAACTTGCCGATTATATTCCACGAAGACTGATCCCGTGAAACACACGTAAATAGTAACAATTAGCGCTAGATGGAGCACCAAAATATGAAGTATTCCACAAAGCTTGGAAAAAATTGGTATATTTTTCCACAAAAGACAGATATAAAACTTCATGTAACAAGTCATTCTCTTGAAGCAAGCTATAAGAAGTGTTTACAATGGATGGCAGTTCATAGCAAGTCATTCTATTTTGCTAGTAGGTTTTTACCACACGAACAACGAAAATCCGTCGCAGCTCTGTATGCGTTCTGCAGGTTAGCAGATGATATCGTTGATGAGGCCCCTGAAGGGACTTGTATCAAAGAAATTACTGATTTGCTTTATGATCTGAAAACAGTTGTAGAAAGATTAGCTGAAAATTTTGTTACAACGGATCCAATACTTCAAGCTTTTGGAGATACAATTCAAAGACATAATATTCCAATCAATTATATCCATGAGCTTATTGAAGGAGTCCGTATGGATCTCACTAAGAAAGAATATCAAACTGATGAGGAATTAGATCTGTATATGTATCGAGTGGCAAGTACAGTCGGCCTTATGATGACTCATATCTTTTTGGAAAACCCCGCTCCACACACTCTCGCTCGTGCCGCTGATTTAGGAAAAGCAATGCAATTAACCAATATTCTTAGAGATATTAAGGAAGATTTCAATAAAGGAAGAATATATCTCCCCGAAGAGACAAGAAAGATTTATAGAGTTTCAAAGAAAGATCTTAAGAAAAAGATTGTAAAAGAAAATCTTAAAGCACTTATACGTTATGAATCGGAGCGGGCAAGGGCTTTTTATCGTATAGCAGATCTTGGCATAGAAGAATTACCCCCAGCGGCAGCCTATACCGTCAAAGTTGCTTCACGCATATATAAAGAAATATTAAATGAAATAAAAAGATTAAATTATCAAGTACTATCACAGAGAGCTATTGTTTCAAAATTTAGAAAAATATTAATTGCACTAAGAATTAGATTAGAATTCTATTGGAGCCTTCATAGGAATTAATCTTTTTTGACTTCATAGAATTTTAAAGTATTAGATTAGAAGTTAATTTTGCACTTGAAATTACTCCTGGAATACCTCCACCTGGATGCGTTCCAGCTCCAACTAGATATAATCCCTTGATATCCTCGGATTTGCTATGGGGCCTGAAATAAGCTGACTGGAGAAAAGTTGGAGCTAATGAAAAAACTGCCCCTTTGTAATCTGAATGTAAACTTTCAAAATCTTCTGGAGTCATTATCTTTTCAGCCTTTATGTGCTTTTGTAAACCTGGCATGTAATTTTTTTCGAGAAAGCCAATGATGTGGTCACGAAACTGCTTCTTTTTAATATGCCAATCTATACCAGAATCTTGGTTTGGTACTGGAACTAAGATATAACAAGATTCTCCTTCTCTTGGAGCAAGGGAGGGATCAATTCGTGTAGGGATATATAAATATGCTGAAAAGTCTCCTTTCTCGCTTAATTGTTTTTTATTAAAAATATCATTAAGTAATCCTTTATAACGAGGACCTAATAAGATATTATGGATATAAAGATTTGGATACTTACAATCTGTTCCAAAATAGATCATAAATACGCTCATTCCATAAGTAGCATTTGTATATCGTTTATTGGAATTTTTCTTTCGATATTTTTCCTTGATCATATTCATATAAGTTGTCGCAACAGGAGCATTAGAAATAATAATAGATGATTCATAATATTTCCCATCCGTAGTAGTTACTCCTTCAACAACTGACTTATCTGATACAATTATTTCTCCCACTTCACAATTTAAGATAATTTTTCCTCCTAATCTCGTGAATAAATTACCAAACTCACGAACTAAGGAATTTGTTCCACCTTTTACAAACCAAACTCCCCATTCTTTTTCAACAGCCTGAATAAGCATATAAATTGATGTGATTTTAAAGGGGTTTCCCCCTATCAGTAAGGGATGATAAGTGAAAACCATTCGTAATTTTTCATCTTTAATATATTTTGAAACATAAGAATAGACTGATCTATAAGCACCTAACTTTAATAATGGAGGCCCAATTTTCAACATTGAGAAGAATGACTTGAAAGGCTTATCAGAAAGCTCTAAAAATCCTTTTTGAAAAATTGGTTCAATCGACTTCATCATCTTTTTATAGCCTTGAACATCATCTGGACTTATTTTCGCTATTTGAGCCAAATTTTCTTCCACAGTTGAATAGTTAAAATAAGACCTATCGTGAAAGTAAATTCGAAAATATGGTTCAATTGGAATTAATTCTAAATAATCGTTCATATTTTCATTATTTAAATCGAATAGCTCCTGAATTAAGTGAGGAACTGTAATAGCAGTTGGTCCCGCGTCAAAGATGTGATTATTGATTTTAAAAACAGATGCCTTTCCACCAATTTGGTTTGTTTTCTCTAATAAAAGTACATCATAACCTGCTGCCTGCATACGAATAGCTGATGCAAGACCACCTAGACCCGCTCCAATAATAATCAATCTTTTATTATTTCCCTTTTTATGATCAAAATCCATTATGATAACCAAATTATCTATTTATCTCCCAAGATTTATCATCTATCACCTTAGTAGATTTGAAATTTTTAATTATTCTATTATAATTTTTAAGTTGGCTGGTTTAATCCACATCTATCACATACTGTTACCCTCTCTCGAATCTGAAATCCGCATTGAAGACATGGATTTTCTTTAAGAGAAGAACGTGTTTTATTCGTGTTTGCCATCCTTTTAATTGTTTTCGGTTAAATTCGGGTCCAATGGTTAAATATAATTCTCCTGTTCGATCTGATTGTGTTAATGTATAGCAACGAGGTACAAGGGGAGACTTGGGAGTCGTAGGAGGTAAAAAAGTGTGAATTAACTTTTTGGGATTTAATCGGCTTATACCTTTTCAGCTCCTTCTAAGTGGTGTTTCTACCAACAGAGAAAGAATATATTTATAGACATGTTAATTGAGGTTTAATGGCTCTGGAATCCTTCATACGATTTTTAAAGTTCCAAGAAAAGATATTCATTGGAGACACTTCTATGGCAACTTCTTGGATGTTCCTTGACAACAATTTTTTACCTAAAGGCGAATTTTTCCCATCTACAATATAACGCTGTAGTAATGTTTCTAATACATCGATTCCTTTTGATTCCAAGATTCGTGCTTTGGCTTGTCCTCTAATTCCACAATAGGGAGCCTCTTCATTTGAAATCTCAAAGGCGCATTTCGGGTTTTTTCTTAACAATTTCACCACTTTTGCCTTTTCTGGAGTAGCAAGAAGAAACTTACCATCATTTGTATAAGTAAACCAGAGTGAAAGGATGATTGGCCAACCTGATTCAGTCAATATCGATAAGCGTAGGGGGATTTTTGCGTGATCTAAAAACTCTTTAATTTCACTATTGATCATTTTTCTCACTTTTAATATCATCTAGGTTTCAAATTCTTTATCTTGACATGAATTCGATAAATTTTTGAAAATCCTGCTCATTGATTACTATCACATCTGCCTTAGGGAACTCATTACGATTCTTTTCTATCAAACCTTGGCCACCTATAGCAATATTAATATCATCATTAAAGACATTTCTGATTGATTCCAAGTTATGTTGTAGCGTACCGATGTATGCACGGAGTGTGATTGACATAAAAAGCCATTGAGGTTTTTTATTGAGCTCTTTAACATACTGAATCATTGAACGAATAGGGAGAGGACGACCAATGTTAATTGTATGATAACCAAGTTCAGAGAAGATTAATTCTAAACTCAGTAAGCTAATGACATGCTCTTCGCCCTCTACAGGAGCAAGAATAATTGTCCCCCTTCCATTTGAGACCCTGGCACGATTAATTCTATCAATAATTATTTTTTCAATTCTATTTGAAATAACATGCTCCTCGGCAGTAGAAATCTTCGTTTGAGCCCATAAATCTCCCACCTCAATCATTAATGGAGTAATGAGACATGTAATAAATGTTTGATAATTCTTCACAAATTGAGATATTTTCTTTAAAAAAATTGAAAAATCATATTCAGAAGATTTCAGATATTCAATTAATTCGTGTATCTGTGCTCTATCACAAGGATACGGAATGAGTTCCTCAGGAGTCACCTTTGCTCCTTTAATTGAGAATTTATCCTCGGGTTTAATAATCAACAGATCTCCTTCGAATAGTAAGTCGGTTCGTGATTCTATCTTATTTTTCTCAATCAATTTCTGAATTGCATTTTTCACATCGAGTTCTGTTATCCGCGATTCCGCAATATTATTTCCAAAATATTGGGTTAATTCACGGAATGAAATCTCTCTATAATCATTGTCTCTAAAATAATTGTGAAGACGGAGATTAATTCTTTCTTTCTCATGAACATAAGGATAGTGAATTGAATCACCACTTAACCAAATTACAGTATACCTTCCTCGATTTAACTGGCGTCGTTCTATGACTATTTCTCCTTTGTAATTCAACTCTTTGATCGCATTAGAAATTGTATTTGGTTTTAAATTGTTTGTTTCTGAGATCTCAGAGACGGGAATCTCTTTCCCCCGATTTGCTTTGAGGTATTTTAGGATAAGATCCTTTGAGGACTCCATGAAATACAACTTCCTTCTTCATAATCAATTGGTAGTAGGCTTTATTTTCCTTAAATATTCAAGTCGGACTTTAGATGCTAATAAAATCTTACGAAATTTTGATACAACAGCTCTCTGCTTTAATATCTGGTAATCACGACGACGAATTTCATTCAGTATTTCACCATAAACACGCGAAGCAACTTTGACGGTATAGGCTGCTGCTGGGGGTAATTCTTCTATTCCAAGATCAGCTTGTTTATAATAACCCTTGGCTCTGGTAGACTCATATCTGATCAATGATTTTAAATTTTCTCTGACTTCGTCTTTTTGGAAATCAGCTTCGGTAACATTATATGTATCACATGTAAATTTAGGTAAATAAATCCTACCTCGCTCATAATCTTCCTTAACATCTCTAAGAATATTGGTTAATTGCATTGCTTTTCCTAAATCAGCGGCACGAGCAAGAGTGTGTGGAGCGGGATTCTCCATGAAAATGTGGGTCATCATAAGGCCGACTGTACTTGCCACTCGATACATATACAGATCTAATTCCTCATCAGTTTGATATTCTTTCTTTGTAAGATCCATACGGACCCCTTCAATTAGCTCATGGATATATTTAAGAGGAATATTATGTTTACGAATTGTATCTCTAAAGGCTTGAAGTATGGGCAGTGTAGAGGTATAACCTGAAACTAATTGAGAAGCAGTTGTTTTCAATTTGTCAAGCTCTACATTTATTTCTTCAATTGTAGTCCCTTCAGGTGCTTCATCAACGATATCGTCTGCTAATCTGCAGAACGCATACAGAGCTGCAACGGATTTTCGTTGTTCCTGGGGCAAAAATCTACTAGCAAAATAAAATGATTTACTATGAACAGCCATCCATTCTAAACATTCATTGTAACTATCCTCTAACGAATGTTTAACAATATTGTATTTTGAAGCAATATTTTCTGGAACTAAACCCCAATTCTCAACTGTTTTTGTCGAGTACATATCTTGTTCACCAAATTTGTAATTTATTAATTTCATGAATTTAAATTAACTTCATGAACAAGTATTTAAATATATTTTGGTAATGATCCTTTAAATAGTTAATCTTGGTTTAACTTAGTTTAATGAAAACAAAAACGCTGAAGATGTGTTTCAAATGATAAATGACGAAAAAAAGAATGGAACTCAAGGTACAAAGGTAATTATTATTGGTTCTGGTTTTGGTGGCTTATCTGCTGGGATTCGATTACAAGCTACTGGAAAGTATCAAGTAACTATACTTGAGAAAATAGAGCAGATAGGGGGACGAGCAAGAGTGTTCAAAGAAAATGGATTCTCATTTGATGCAGGTCCTACAGTTATAACTGCTCCATTTATGTTCGAGGAGTTATTTTCTCTTTATAATAAAAAAATTGAAGATTATGTTGAATTTCTACCCGTTGAACCTTATTATCGAATTTATTTTGATGATGGTACATTCTTTGATTATGCGCATCCTGATGAGAATATTCCACAAATTGCACAGCTTAGTCCTCAAGATACTGATGGGTATAAAAGGATGGTAAAAGCTGTTGAACCAATCTTTGAGAAAGGATTCAAAGAATTATCATTCAAACCTTTTGATAGCTTTTGGTCAATGATGAAAGTGGCTCCCTCATTATTTCGCTTACAGTCTTATAGATCTAATTACAATTTCGTGTCAAAATATATCAAAAATGAAAAATTACGCATTGTATTTAGTTTTCATCCTTTACTGATAGGAGGAAACCCCTTTTCTGTCCCATCAATTTATAGCTTGATACAATTCTTGGAGAAAGAGTATGGAATATGGTTCGCAAAAGGTGGGACTACAACTCTTGTACATGCATTGTGCAAGTTATTTAAGGAAATGGGTGGAGAAATCCTCACCAAAGAAGAGGTTACAGAAATTGTTGTTGAAAAGAAGAAGGTTGTGGGTGTTAGAACTGAAGCTGGAAAATTGTATTCTAGTAGTATAGTCATATCAAATGCTGATCCTGCTTTCACTTATACAAAACTTATCGACAAAAAGTGGCGTAAGAAAAATAGTGATAAACGTTATAAAAAGGCAAAATACAGCATGAGCTTAGTTGTTATATATTTTGGTACCAAAAAACAGTATCCTGAAATGAAACATCATACGATAATCTTAGGTTCAAGATATAAAGGACTTTTAGAAGATATATTCAAGAGAAAAATTCTCACTGAAGACTTTTCAAGCTACCTACATGTACCTACGAGAACTGACCCTGATCTTGCCCCTGAAGGGCATGAAGCATTCTATATATTGGTTCCAGTTCCACACCAAGATTCAGGTATTAACTGGGAGGAAAAGGCAGAGCCTTTCAAACAGAAGATATTAAAATTTCTAGACGAGAATTATTTACCTGGTCTCCTTGACAATCTCGTAGTCGAAAGAATGTTAACTCCTTTAGATTTTGAGCGTGATTATAACAGTTATAAAGGTAGTGGATTCTCTATTGAACCAATCTTTACCCAATCCGCTTGGTTTAGACCTCACAATAAATCTGAGGATATAGAAGGCTTATATCTAGTTGGAGCTGGAACGCATCCAGGAGCAGGTCTACCAGGTGTAATTGCAAGTGCTAAAGTTACTTCAGACTTGATCAAGAGATATCAAAATGGGTCAACTACTATCAAAAGACAGGATTATGGTAACTTCAACTAATTTGTTAAGTCTGAATGATGATTAAAATGACGTACTTATCATTTATCTTATTTTTTATCTTAGTTCCTTTGATAATCAATGTTGCATACCTTGTATATAGGCATTATTTACATGTAACTGCTGAGAAATCTAAAAATCTAGTTAAAACTACCAGATACTTTACCGCGATTATCATTTTAGCAATTATTGCTCTGATATACACAACACCATGGGATAATTTTCTCGTCGCTAATAAAATCTGGTATTACGATATAAACAAAGTACTAGGGATCGTTATCGGGTATGTCCCGATAGAAGAGTATATATTTTTTGTTGTACAAACATTGCTTGTAGGAGTTTTTACTTTCACATTTAGCAAGACTTTGTATCTTAACTCTAAAGATGAAAGAGAGAGAAAAGATATTCGTGTATTATCCACTGTTTTTATATTTCTAATATGGTTAATCGCTATAATTACATACACTTCTCAAATTAGTGCTCTAGTTTACTTGAATCTAATATTAATTTGGGCACTTCCTCCAATAATGCTTCAATTGCTGTTTGGCGCTGATATTCTATGGGAGAAGAAAGTTCCTTTGGTTTTTTTCTTATTGATATCGACAGCTTACTTATCTATAATAGATGCATTGGCAATATCTGCAAATATTTGGACAATTTCACTAAACACCTCCACTGGTATTTTAATTGGTGGAATTTTACCTATAGAAGAAATGGTATTCTTTCTAGTAACAAATGTACTAATAATCTTTGGGTTAACACTAATTGCAAGCCAAAAGAGTGAAATACGATTCAGAAGTTATTTAAAGATTGTAAAATTGAACTCTAGAAAAATCAAAGGAGATTGAAAATGCCACACATTGTTTTGAACGGTAAGATTACTATTGATAACATTTTTGCTAATCTAAAACCAATTTTTGTTAACCACGACACTGGAATCATTAAAACAACTACTCAGTTTATTTCAGAAGATAAAAACGCGATATTGGTAGATTCTTTGAGCATTGAAAGCAAAGATAAGTACAGATTCTTCACTTTAATTAATAAAAGTTCTGATGGAATTGTTATTCGGATTTATCCTGGTTCAGAAATCGAAAAAACTCATGGAGTTAAGAAAATCTTAGTTGAGATAGCAAAACAAATATTGAGTACTAATCCAAACTTAACTATAGGAAAAACAAATTTAACAAAATATCTAGAAAAATAGAGATTTAGGTGATTTAAATTATGGTTAATATTACTAATAAAGAATTATTAATTGTTGGAAATATCATAGGATTGGCTTTAACGTTATTTGTTAATTTTTTAGCTAATGCACTCCCATTAAATGGAATAACAACTGGTGAATTATCTGACTCATACCCAAATCTTTTCGTGCCTTCTGGGTATGTTTTTGCAATTTGGGGGGCAATATATATTCTACTATTTATCTTCGTTGTCTTTCAAGTTTTACCTAAACAAAGAAATGCGGAATTTCATAAGCAAATTTCTGGTCTATTCATAATTAGTTCTCTAGCAAATTCGTTATGGATCTTTCTCTGGCATTATGAGCAAGTATTATTCTCACTCGTTACGATGTTGGTTTTATTGGCGTCTTTGATCTTAATTTACTGGCGTCTTGAGATAGGATTAAATCCAGTCCCTTTAAATCTAAAATTAGCTGTTCATACTCCTTTTAGTGTTTATCTTGGCTGGATAACTGTTGCAACTGTCGCAAATGTAACAGCATTTTTAGTATCGATTAATTGGGACGGCCTTGGAATTAGTGAGACAATTTGGACATTGATAGTACTCACTGTTGCTACTATTATTACCATAGTAATAATTTTGCAGCGAAAAGATATAGCTTATACATTAGTGCCAATTTGGGCGTTTATTGGAATCTTTATCAAGCAAATTGAAAATGTTATGGAAGTTTCGTTATTTGCAGCTATTTGTGCTTTAATTCTGATAGTTTTACTAGCAGTTAGACTCGCCTATGAGAAATATAAAACTCAAATTTCAAAGTAGGGGTTCTTATGAAAAATTATGATTTGAGTGAGAATATCAAAGAATTAAAAGTATTTTTAGAAACAGGAACAATAAATCGGAAAAATCATTGGAAGAAATATCGAACTGCGGTTAAATTCGCTCGAAAATCCCAAATTACCTCTGAAGAAAGAGAGATCTTAGGAAAAATTGATGAAATCTTTTTTGATGGTTGGAATGTTCCAAAATTCTCCATCAAAGTAGGGTCTATACTACTATCAATTGGTATTTTTATTCTACAAGCTTTTTATTTTTTTACTTTTTCTCTCTCTTTGAATTTTGAGTTAGGTGTCATTCTGTTCATTTTAGTTAGTTTCATGAACTTCATACTTTCTCATACTCTCATTCATTGGATATTTGGTTCTCTTCTGGGAATAAACTTTCTGAATTATTTTATTTTCAAATCAACATTTCATAAATCGAAGATCTTATCTTGGACACCCATAGTGAAATTTCCTACATTCGGAATCAAGTTTGATTTAAATTCCTTTCTAGCTGTTTCAAAATGGAAACGATCTCTTATGTTCATATCCGCTCCCATTTTCTCATGGATTTGGTTCCTATTAAACTTCATACCTCTGGTTAATGCTTTTAGTAATCAAATTTTCGTTTTACAGCTGATAAGCTTAATTATTTTCACAATATTTGGCATTTCTCAACTGACTGGATTTTTCTTTTATGGTGATTTCTGGAAAGCGCGCCAGGATTATTGATATTATCTTGAAGTAAGGAGATTTAGTTTGGATCAAAAAAAAATTCTTGTACTTGGAGCTACTGGTTATATAGGTTCTAGACTTGTTCCTAGACTCTTAAAAAAAGGATATACCGTACGGGTGGGATTTAGGTCAAGACAAAAGCTTAAGATGAGGTTGTGGAGTCAACATAGGAATTTAGAAACAATCAATCTTGATGTTTTTGATATTAAATCCTTAAAAGAAGCAATGAGAGGAATAAGTATAGTTTATTATTTAATCCATTCTATGGAGAGTAAGAGAAAAGACTTTATCGAAGCAGATCGTATAGCAGCACAAAACACAGTAATTTCAGCTGAAGATGCAAAAATTGAGAGAATAATTTATTTAGGTGGCTTAGGGATTGAAGACGAAAAATTAAGTAAACACCTAAAGTCTCGCATTGAAGTCTCTAAAATATTGGATTCGTGTTCAATACCTGTTACCACATTACGTGCAGCAATTATTATTGGGAGTGGAAGTGCAGCTTTTGAAATGATGAGATATCTTGTCAATAGACTCCCAATTATGATTACACCTAGATGGCTTAGAACCAAAAATCAACCAATAGCTATTCGTAATGTTTTAAAGTATTTAACGGACTGTATAGAAGTACCTGAAACCATTGGTCAAGTTTATGATATTGGGGGCCCAGATATTATTACCTATAGACAATTCATGGAAAGTTATGCCGAAATTATGCGGTTACCAAAGCGACTCATTTTTCCTATCCCATTCTTTACTCCAAACTTAAGTTCTTACTGGATCAGGTTGATTACAGGAATTCAATCGTCATTAGCTCGTCCACTAATAGATGGAATGAAAAATGAGGTAATATGTCATGATTTTAGTATACGAGAATTGATTCCACAAAAGTTAATAAGTCATAGACAAGCAATTCAATTAGCATTAAATCCCAAACAGTATCTCACATATGGAAGTCTTTCTAAATTTAGTGACTTACCACCTGAATGGCATATTCCTGGAGATCCTCCTTGGTCTGGAGGATTAGTATTTCAAGATCATCGTAAGGCAGTTTTGGGTGGAAATTCACACAATATATGGCAAAAATTGTTTTATATTAAAAAAACCCGTAACCTACGAATTATTTTTTATTTATGGAAATTTGGTACTTTTCTGGGTACGATTTTTACAAAGAGGAATTTTAAGCGAATTATGAATAAGAATTTGGTGTATAATCAAAATATAGTTCCTGAGAAAGAACTAACAATACATACTGACGTTATTTTACCTGGTTATGTTATTTTGAGATACCGTTTAAGACGAATTAATAGTAGAAAGCTTGAATTACATCAAATTTTTCGGATAGTCCCGAAAGGTCTAATTGGAATAATCTATTGGCTAATATTCTGGCCTTTCTTTAGTAGAATCTCGAAAAACATTCTAGAAGAAATATGTAGAAGTATTCCGGGAAATCCTCCTGATTTTTACAAAGTATATTCTACTCCTAAGCTTTATTCATCAATTTGATTATTCAGTGACTCGATTATTTTTAAAAAATAAGAAAGCCCATGGAAGAGGTTACTGAAATTAAGATTCTGGTACTAGGTATTGGTAATGAATTGGCTGGAGACGATATTATAGGGATAACAGCTGTTCGAGAAGTCGCTAAAATAGGCCCTGCTGACATTGACTATAAACAGCTCTCAACAGGTGGCTTACAAGTTCTAGAAACTATGTTGGGGTATGATAAGGTACTTATTGTCGATAGTGTTGAAACTACTTCTCCAACAAAACGAATTTTAAGATTAAAGTCAGAGGATCTTAATAAAGCAACATTCTTAGCTTCTCCTCATGACATCAATTTTCCAACAGCCCTAGAAATCGGTAAAAAATCCTTGCCAGAACTAATGCCGAAAGTGATACGAATAATTGGTATTGAAATTCCTATACAAGAAAATATATCCGATCAAGTCTCAGAAGAGACTATGGCTAAAATCCCAATCATAAAAAAAATGATTCTTGAAGACATAAACTATTTCTTAAAAGAAGAATAAAAAAGAAAAAAAGAGATATGGAAAGAAGGGAGCGAGTTAAATTCGACCAATATTTTGTGCTTTTCTCCAGACAACCTTCTTATTCGTGTCATATAGAAATACTTCTAGAGGCATCTTACCTGGTAATGAATGAGTTGCACAGGCGAAACATGGATCGTATGCTCTGAATGCCATTTCTACCATGTTTAGCATTCCTTCTTGTACCTCAGGACCCTTGACAAACTGTTGTGCTGCCTTTTTAATTGAGATGCAGATAGGAGCATTGTTATGGCAAGTTGCTACCATAAGATTGATTCCGTCTTTAATGAGAACTCCTTTTTTATCAGTTTTATAGTGATGTATCAAGGTGCCTCTTGGAGCTTCTACTACACCAACACCCTCATCAGGTTCATTTGGTTCTGCACGAATGTCTGAGGATGTTATTTGAGGATCTTGAACTAATTCAAGAAGACGCTCACTTGCATATAACTGTTCGATTACTCTGGCCCAATGATTTGCTAGAGTTTGATGGGCTGGTTTTCCTAATACTTCCATCATTTTTTTGTACTCTTCGTTGGCTAATGGGGTCGCCATCCCGTCTGCAGCATTCAGTCTAGCTAATGGTGCAACACGATATATACCTGAATCATCACCTTCGACTAGTCCTTTCCAACCTACATTTTTAAGGTACACAGCCTTAAGATAGGAATATGGAAGTGGTCGTTCTTCAACATGATCAAGATATTCATCCGTGTTAAATTTGGCATATTCATTTCCATTCGGATCAACAACTCTGATCTGCCCGTCATAGAAGTTCACATGATTATTTGAATCAACAAGACCCATATAGTAACTTTTCATATAGTAACCAGGATCGAGTACCAATGCTTTATTGTCTTCATTCCCCAAAACCACATCATTGAAGATTTTAATTGTAAACTTAGAAAATTCGACGGTAGATTTAGCCCATTCTTCTATTTGAATACGTTCTTCCTCTGACATTGGTTTTAGCATCCCACCTGGAACACCAGCACACGGAAGAACCGCATTAGCAGCTATCATTGCTTGAATCTGTTGTGCATAAGAGCGATGTTTGATCACTTCAGTGCCTATTTCAAGTCCCACTGCGTCTACAACACCAAGGATATTTCTTTTTGCTGGGGGAGCAGATGGTCCAACGACAAAATCAGGCCCGCCAAGAGCATAAAAATGAGCAATGTGTGAATGAATCATATGTGCACTATAATAGAGTTCTCGGAGTTTTTTCGCTGGTTCAGGAGGATCGACATTAAAGACATTGTCTAAAGCTTTAGATGAGGCCATGTGATGCGCTCCTGGGCAAACGCCGCAAATACGTGTGGTTATTCGTGGCATCTCCTCAACTAACCTTCCCTCACAAAAAGTTTCAAATCCTCTAAGTTCAGGCACCTGAAAGTAAGCATTAGCAACATTACCAGCGTCATCTAGAAAGATGTGAATTTTTCCATGACCCTCCAGACGTGTAATCGGATCTATTACAACACTTTTATAGTTATTTGTCATTTCACTTTTTCCTCCTTAATAAAACTGATTTTCCTGCAGTAAATTCATATAAAGTTCCAGCAATATCTGGAATTTCTTCGACAATCTGTTCCATTTTTGTTTCATCTTTCTCATCAATAATAGAACCTAGAACACTGATCATTTTGGCACCCATATCAATAATTTTTGGAGCAGGTCCAAAACATCCTCGACAAGGGTAGTTTGTTGTTATACACCGAGCTTCACAACCTGCTCTAGTTGCAGGTCCTAAACAAATAATCCCTTGATCTAATAAACACTTCTCAAAATCTATATCCATAACTTCCCAGACTCTCTTGAATTCTTTCACTGAATGCTTTTCTGGTTTTTCTCTTGGACATTCTTTACATAGAGCAAATTCTTCTGCAATAACTGAGCCTTTTGGAGGAAGCTCGCCTGTTAAGAACGCAGTCACTCCAGCTACTATCCATTTTTTAGGAGGAGGACATCCAGGTAGATAATAATCCACTGAAACTACATGATCAAGAGGATAAACTGCTTCAAGGAATTCAGGAATGGTAACTTCTCCTTCTTCTACATTATGAGAAGTTTGAGGATAAACCCCTTCAGGATTAGAAGTACTTGGTGTGGTGTTATAAACACGATCAAAAATGGCTTCCTTACTCTTAAAGTTTGCAAGAGCTGGTGCTCCACCGCAGTGTGCACAGGTTCCAAATGCTACCAGAAATTTCGATTTCTTTCGCAGAAGTTTAGCTACATGCACTGCTTCAGAATTTCTTATGCCTCCATTGAAAAATGTTACATCAATATGATTATCTGGCATTGCTTCTACATCGTGATATTTTGTGTCTACAGCAACAGGCCAAAAAAGAATGTCCGCTTTCGCCGCTACATCGAGCACAACTGCGTCCAAGTCTAGGATTGCGATCTCACAACCTCCACACGAGGCTGCCCAATAAAAGGCTATTTTTGCTTTCTCTTCACTCATCACAATCACCGTCACACTGATATTTCATACTCCCGTTCCTGTAAATGTTTATCCCAATTTAGGGGTCCTAATTCTCTAATCGTTTCAGTAAATTCTTTAAGCGTTTGTTGATATTTGTTTGCTTCTGACGCAGATATCCATTCAATGCGAACCCTTTCTGGTTCAATACCAAATTCTTGTATCACTTTTTGTAGTATCTTAGTTCGCTTGAAGGCACTATAGTTCCCTTCGTCATAATGACAATCACCAAGGTGACACCCACCAATGAGAACTCCATCCGCACCCTTGGTAAACGCGTCAAAAATGAAGCTAGGATCAACACGGCCTGAACAAGGGACACGAATTCCAATAACGTTTGCTGAAACTGGAATACGAGATGTCCCAGCTAGATCTGCGGCAGCATGTGTACACCACCGACAGTAAAAACCTATTATTGTTGGATTAAAACCGTTTGTTTCTTCTGAACTCATCTTGCATCACCCTTTCAATTGAGCTGTTTCAATTATCCCTTTAATTTCTTCCAAAATTGCTTCGTCGGAATAGAATGCATGATGGATAGCACCTGAGGGACAGATGGAAGGACATAGACCACACCCTTTACATTTAGATGCAGTTAGAACTGCGACTTTCTTCTCTGTATCTTCAGCAATAGCATCATAAGGACATATTGATATACACATCTTACAATTGGAACAGAGATCCTCGTCTATTGAAGCAATTGTCGGTTCAATAGCGACGTATCCACGAGATATTAGTCTTAATGCGCCTGCTGCCGCAGCAGCCCCTTGTGCAACAGCATCAGGAATATCTTTTGGTCCCTGACATGCTCCAGCCAAGAAGATCCCATCTACTTGTGTATCAACTGGTGCGAGCTTGGGATGAAGTTCTCTGAAAAAGTCCTCTGCCCCACATCCTATACCGAACATGGTTGCTACTTGCTTCGCATCAGATCGGGCTGCTAACGCACTACTTAGAATGACCGCATCTACTGGGACATGTAGAGCCTTCTGGGACAGAGAATCTTCTACTTGTACAACAAGTTTATCTCCATCTTTTAGGATTTGCCCAGGTTTACCTCTGATGAAAATGACTCCTTCCTTTTGTAAGCGGTCATAGAATTCTTCATAACCCTTACCAAACGCTCTAATATCAATATAGAATTGGAATATTGTAGCATCTATTCGTTCTTTAATCAAATGAGCATATTTCAAAGAATACATACAGCATACTCGCGAACAATAAGAATTATAGTTATCATCTCTTGAACCAACGCAATGAATGATTCCTACTGTCTTTGGCGATTCATCTGTGAATTTTCCTTCCTTACGAAGTAGAAATGCACCACCAGTCGGGCCAGATGCATTAAGCATTGTTTCGACTTCTATAGCTCTAAAAATATTCTCATACTCTCCATAATGATATTGGGGAATAGGTGAAGGATTATACGGTTCGTAACCAGTAGCTAAGATGACGGCTCCTGCTTCAACTTCTATAATTGTGTCCTCTTGATCAAAGACAATAGCTCCAGTTGGGCACTCCTTTTCACAAATCTTACATTTCCCTCTTAGATAGTAGGTACAATTCTCTCGGTCAATAACAGGGTATTGAGGGACAGCTTGTGGGAATGGTCGATAAACAGCTTTTCTATTTCCTAATCCCATATAGAATTCGCTTGGTATTTTCTTTATTGGACATTTCTCCTCACAAATTCCACAACCTGTACAAAGCTCTTCATCAATAGATTTACCTTTCTTTCTGATTTTTACATTGTATTGACCTGGTACACCTGAAAAATCCTCGACTTCACTATATGTCATTAGAGTTATGTTTGGATGTTGACCAACCTCAACCATTTTTGGGGTAAGAATACATGATGCACAATCTAGTGTAGGAAAAGTCTTATCAAAACGAGCCATTTGGCCACCTATGGAGGGTTCTCGTTCAACCAAGACAACCTCTTTATCAGCGTTTGCCAATTGGAGAGATGCCTCTATTCCAGCAATACCCCCTCCAACAACAACCACGCGGGGTGTAACTGCGAGTTGATCTTCCACTAACGGTTCATGAGTAATAACTCTCCTCACAGCTGCTGCTACTAGTTTTTTAGCCTTCTCCAAGCTTTTTCCTGAATCCTCAGTCACCCAAGTGTTCATTTCCCGAATGTTGGCAATAGCTAACATGTAAGGATTCAAGCCACTCTTTTCAATGGTTGCACGAAAAGTTTTTTCGTGCATACTTGGAGAACAAGCTGCAACAACAACATGTGTGAGATTATGTTCCTTTATAGTATCTTGAATCGAGGCCTGTCCTACCTCACTGCATGTGTACGTGGTATCACTAACTGCAATTACATGTGGAAGAGTTTTCGCGAAATTTTTTAATTCTTCAACTGATAGTTTTCCTGCGATATTTGTTCCACAATGGCAAATAAAAACTCCTATTCTTCCAGTTTCCATTTTAATCATCTCTTTTCATTTCCAATTACAAAGCCTCGGCAACCAATTCAGCTATATCTTTAACTTTTATGTCTTCTACACGATTTGTCACTTTTGTGGCATCTTCAAACATTTGTAGACAGAAATAGCAAGCTGTAGCTAAAACTGAGGCACCAACATTAATTGCTTCGTCTAACCTAGGAATTGAGAGTCGTTCTTCAACTTCAGTTTCTGCCCAAGCATTTCCACCACCTCCACCGCAACAGATGGACAATTGTCGATTATTGGGCATCTCAGCTAATCGAATTCCTGGAATTGCCTCTAAGACTCTGCGTGGTTCATCATAAATATCATTATGTCTTCCTAAATAACAAGGATCATGGAAAGTTACATTTGTATCAGATAACGGTTTGGTAAACTCTAAAGTTCCATCCTTTATGAGCTGATCCAGATACTGTGTGTAGTGATAAACTTCCGTACCTTTTGGAAGATCATAGGTCTTCTTCATGAAATTAAATGAATGAGGAGAGGTTGTAACAATAACAGAGGGGTGAACTTCTTGAATAGATTTTTCATTCCTCTCCCTTTCATGATCACTCAACTCTGTCTCGCCTAAAAAGTAAACACAATTTCCACACTCTCTTTCTTCATTCCCTACAATACCAAAATTTAGCTTAGTATGTTTGAAAATTGAAGAAAGAGCTTGAGCTACTTTTTGAGATCGAGGATCATAAGAGGCGGTACAACCGACAAAATAAAGAACATCAGTTCCTTTCTTTGCAATAGGAACATCTAAACCCTTAGCCCAATCAATACGAGTGTCAGCTCCTAAACTGAATGGATTTCCATAAGAAAAGAAAGATTCTAACGTTGTTGTATAGGAAGCAGGAACTTTTTCTCCACTTTCTATCCCATAAGAGCGATTTGCTGCAATAATTTCAGTAATTTTTACCTCTTTGGGACAAACATATTCACATGCCCCACAAGTTGTACAACGCCACAATTTCTCGAAATCAATTGGTAATAGCTTTAGTCCAAGCTGTCCCCAATGAATGATTTCTCTTGGGTTAAACGAGGACACCATGTTTATGGGACATATCCCAGTGCAATTGGAACATTGGTAACAGAAATTGACATTATCCTGAGACAATTTTACTATTTTCTTACGAAATTCTAAATCTGGGACAACATATCTTGAGAATGTACTCATTATAATCCACTTCTATCTTTTTTAATGTATTCAAAATAAAAACAAGCTATTGTTTTTAATAGGGATAATTAGATAATGCTGGGTTTCTTTTTTCAATAAGATTAAGTTCTTATTGTCAATATTGGTGTTATCTAAACGGCCATTAAGAGTTTCCTTTACCAGAAAACTCATTAATCCTTCCTCTCAGAATTTTTTTTTAAGGGTATTCCTTAACAATCGTCAAGAGGAGCATTTTGTGTTCATATTGTAGCTTGTGTGGTTTTAAGTAACTTTTGGAATTAAAAAATGTGTAATATTTCAGAATCTTTTTTACTATCAATGTATAATTATTTACACTATTAGGAGTAATAAATTAGAATAAAGTGGTATTAACCCTTTGAATGGTGCCTATTACCAGAATGTTCTGATTTATAAAAGTTTATACTGTCCAGCCCTAGTTAGTAACTTTTGTACAAGTTTTCCTATAATAGAAAAATTTATAATAATAGTTAATTAAAACTCATAATTGTTAATTAAATACTGATTTTCTCCAAATTAATGATTATACTACTGAACGTGACATTTCCACATACTTGTCTATCAAAATAAAGAAGGCATAGAAATCATGGATATTTCTGTTGAAATTATCAATCTAGGTTTGTTTCTTATAATAACAGCATTAGTATGTGAATATATAGACTCAGCTTTAGGCGGAGGGTATGGAACGATTCTTGTTCCAATACTTCTCATTTTTGGTTTTGAGAATGAACTAGTAGTCCCAGCGGTATTGTTCACTGAGATTTTGACTGGTTTTTCTTCAGCGATTCTTCATCATTTTGTAGGTAACGCGAATTTTGAAGCACATGTAAATCTAAAAAGTGGTTCAAGATCATTCAGTCTTTCTTCAGATTTTAAAACTTCATTAATTTTAGCTGGATGTGGAGTCATTGGAGGTGCAGCAGCAGCTCTAATCGCTTTAAATATTTCCAAAACAATTGTTAAAACTTATATAGGCATTCTTGTCATAATCATAGGTTTTCTTGTTATTTTGAAGTTCAGGTGGAAATTCACTTGGAATAGAATCTGGGGAATAGGTTTTATTGCAGCATTTAATAAAGGTTTGAGTGGTGGAGGATATGGTCCACTTGTTTCTTCAGGACAAGTTATTGTAAATCGTAATCCCAAGGAAGCAGTAGCTTCAACATCCTTTTCTGAGGCTGTGGTTAGCATTTCAGCCTTCACAATCTATTTTCTTGTAGGAAGATCCCTCATAGATGTCAATCTCACGTTATTCCTCTTAATAGGAGCAATGGCTTCAGTACCGTTTGCTGTACTCACAGTAAAGCATCTGACCATTGAAAAATTGAGTCCACTAATAGGAGTCGCTACTATTTGTTTGGGTTTTTTTACTCTAATTAAGACTTGGTTTTGGTGAATTGAACTCTAAAAATTTCTTTAGGGGGTTAAAGGGAGGGGATCCTGATGTCTAGAAGAAAAATTTGCTATCTGTCCGTTGGAATTCCAGACTATTTTAATTGTGATGCTGCACTCCTCTTTTCAAATCGTACGTCATTAATGATAAAAATCAATGAAATTTAAATAGCCCTTTTTAGATTAAAACTCAAGTCTGTGCCACAAGAAGAGGAATCACATCTGCAAAGATCTGCACTTCCTTTAATAAATCCTTAATACCTTCAGAGGGATCAACTGGTGTATCTTCATACGTAATTATGAGTACAGTTAAAACATGATTTAAAACATATAAATCCAACTTCTTCTCATGCGATTTTGCAGAAAAACTTGTTGATTTCGTTGAAAAGAAGTAGTGACTCAGCATATTACACCCAAAAACATAGTCCCTTAAATCCTCCTCAAGTTGCATACCCGTAGTAAACCACTTAATATTATGCGTTATAACATTTCCATTCATATCACAAATAATAATATCAGAAGGTAGATTTAAGAGACGTTTTCTAACCTGTTCAAAGTTTTTTTTCAATTGTTTGAAGTCTGCAATTAAAATCTGCCTCAATATTTCATTTAATTCCTCCTGTCTATAAATAGACGTCAAATAAGACTTAGGTTTGAGGACAGAAGAGTTGAATAATGCTTTAGCTAAGGCTAGATTTTTCTCAAGCTGTTTTTTTGGATAATCCTTTGTATCATACTTATGATAGAAGATATATAGACGTGGATCTCCTCCATTTTGTTTTATGGAGAAATATACATCTTCAAAATAGCTTCTTGCTTTATTAAAATCCTGAGGACAATGGAGGTCAAGAACACAGATTAATATTGTAGAATTTACTAAAAGTTTCGGAGTTTCTAGACAACTACTCCTATATTTTTCTTGACCTCCGAAATCCCACAGAGAAATCTGAAGCCCTAAGTAATAATGATTCCATACTTCGTATAGTACAGTCGAATCTAAATCTTTGACCTCGTTCGGAGCCATTCCTCCTAAAGTGGTAAGGTAAATTGATGTTTTACCACATGCATTGAGCCCTATTATTGAAATTTTCATATTCAATCCTTATTTTTCTAGATTTATGGTATCCTCATATGATTGTTTATCTTAGTTAAAACAGAATGCATATCTCAAATTCAATAATATGATACCTGTTCCTCTAATTAGGGTTAATAAATACAATCAACTAATAGTTGACTAGTTACTTGTGACCCTGCAACCATTTTTAGCTCTATCAACCGTCTTTGATTAAATGTTTCAATATTTTCCTTGATAGTTCCCATAATACCTATATAGATTCTTATTCCCTTTTCCTGAAGAATATAAAAAGCATCCAATCCGATTTGTAGCGTAATTACTGCTTTTACGTGTTGATCAACTAACGATTGAGCTGTCTGAATCCCAGCTCCTCTTGCAGCGGTTTGAGCGCAATTCAGGAACGTTCTTATCACTTCTGGCCGTTTTGATTCCACTATAATAAAAAAGTTACAACGTTCAAAGGTATTAGCAAGAGGATTTGAGATATCTCCACTATTTGAAGGTATTCCAATTATCGATATATTCACCTCATTTTATCTTTAGTAAAGGTTTTTTCTCTCTTTTTTAATTAATTAAGATACTGGGCTTTAAATAAGCTCAATCACCCATTTAGCAACATTACCACACACTCGTGGACAAAATTCTCTACTAAACTTCTCCTTGAATTCTTTTTCTTCATCAGCATTCCACATGTCATATGTACGCCCAGCAAATTTTTTTTGAATATCGTTACAACTAAATCCTCCATATTCATTCTCAAAACGTTTGACCAGTAACCTTCCTTTGAGGATACCTTTCATAAATTGACCCTTACCAAATTGTTTACAGTCACGACCGTATTTGCAGCTAAATGCGACAAGACCACCAGCTAAAGCACCACATGTTCCAATTCCCATTAAGCTGCCGCCACCAGATAACCCATGAGCTGCCTTGATAACATCATCTATGACAACACCAACAGTATCTTTTATTGCAGCCAAAACGCACTGGG
>CP070695.1:1515241-1524183 GCA_020353515.1 Candidatus Heimdallarchaeota archaeon | reverse complement strand
AGGAAGAGGGGATGGATGCAACAAAAGTAGATCAAATTATCAGATGGATCAAAAGCCAAGGTTGTACCCTTGATTCCTTGATAGCTATTAAAAATGGAAAGATGGTTATTGAAGAATATCTGAATCCAGAAGAATATTTTGATCAAATTCTTCCTAATCGTGATGAACTCCATTATATTGCTTCGTGTACAAAAAGTGTTGTTTCAAGTCTTATTGGTATCGCCATAAAGGAAGGATATATTGAAAATGTTAATAAAAAAGTAGTTGACTTCTTCACAGATCGAACCATTGCAAATTTGGATGGACGCAAAAAAAACATAACCATTGAACATCTTTTAACAATGCGTCCAGGCTTGGACTGGTATCAACCATTTTCTACTGACCCAGCTTATGATGATCCTCATGACGCTCAAAAAATGTATGCTAGTGGGGATTTTGTCCAATATGTACTTGACAAACCAATGGCTACTGACCCAGGAGAAACTTGGATATATTGTGATGGAGCCTCTCTCCTCCTATCAGCTATTATCCAAAAGACAACAGGAAAATCAACTCTTGAATTTGCTCGTGAGTACTTATTTTCCCCACTTAAAATAAATGAGGTGTATTGGCTTCGATCTCCTGATGGGGTGTATTGGGGAGGTACTGGATTACATTTGACAACAAGAGATATAGCTAAAATTGGTTGCTTATATCTTAACAATGGTACTTGGAATAACAAACAGCTTTTCCCTGCTGATTGGAGAGTAAATTCCACCCAAACAGCTATTGAATTTAATGAGAATTGTGGCTACGGTTTTCAGTGGTGGACTTATCCCAAAAGTGAAGTTTACGCTGCTGTTGGAGGTGGGGGCCAAAGAATTTATGTTATTCCCAAGTATGACATGGTTATTGTAATCACTGCTGATATGGTGAACTGTCTCCAACCTCATGATGGCTTACTCCATCATTTACTCAGTGCTGTAGATGATAGTCATTGGACTTATTCAAACTATGGATTCTCTTGTCAGTATTGTACTCCCGGAATGTATGTAAATGAAAGAGCTGATATAGTAGGTCCAGTTTCAAATGTTTCTGGGAGGGTTGAAATACACATACCCTATTGGCCAAAATTGAAATATGCTATCCAATGGGATACTGTTACTACAGCCCCTAATTTGACTAGTGTGGTTACAGACTATTGGGTAAGCTTTAAACGGAGAAATGCTGAACTTACTTTCACAAAATTAAGGCCTTTGACTTCATCAATGAGAGGTAACCATGAAATGATATATCAAGAATTCGAGTGGTTTCAACAAGATCAATCATTTCCAGGTGTAATTGGTGCCTGGTATTGTGAAGAATCGTCACGCCTTTATATTGTCACTTATTACGATCTCGATATCGATCTGACCCCAAATGCTCTGAAATTTTTTGATTCCTTTGTATGCCATTGACGAAATTATCTTCTCAATCCAGCCTTTGAAGACATTGAATCAAATCTATGTCTTCTCATTCCAATCTTCTAGAACATCATTTGAATGCAGATGTAAAGTCTTGAAGATTAACATATGATTCTTCATTCATTAAACGTGATTTTATATGATCCAATGCTTGGGCCTGACTTCTTGGGAAATAAAGAAATAAGATTGCATCCCGAACTTTTACAAAGGTGTTTAGAGTTGATAACCATTGAGAATCTAGAAAATTCTCAGATTTGTACCCTTCCCAAAATTTCGGTATAAAATTAAGTAAAAAGTCTTCTTGCTGATTTTTATCGGCATTTAACGGTGAATGGTATAGTGGATAGTATAATGCAACAGCAATTTCTGAAATAAACCATTTATAACAGGTTCTATCAAAATCTAAAATTCCTGTTATTGCTTTGTTACGTATTAAAAAGTTTCCTGGGTGTAGATCAGAATGAACTAACCCATAACTATCCTTGGTCTTAGGTAAAGATTTTAGTGATTGGAATATCTCAATTATCTTGCTTTTAATATCATTGGGTTCATTTGGAATCATCTCTTCAACTAAAGTAGCAGTTGGATTAAAATCATATCTTCGATTATTCTTAGTAATATATTCTTTTGATAACGCATGCATTTTTCCAATGATTTTTCCCCACTGATATATTATCTCTTCACTCCATGCACGAGGTTGTTGAAAATCCAAGTGATTACCTGGTATTTTTTCTAACGCAATAACATTGAAATAATCATTTTCAACAACAAATTTTTCAACTAATTTTCCATCTAGCGACACTAGAGGTTTGGGGACTGGAATACCATGGTTATGTAGAAAAGCTATCCAATCCATCTCGGCTTGGACAAGATCATGACTCATATGATTAGAATGCCCTACTCTTAAAATATAGTTGAGACCATCTTTTTTAAATGAATATACTTGGTTTTCAAAACCTCTCAAGAAAGACAGTGTTGATGAATCTACATCCCATTTTAAACAGAATTTATCAGAAAGTTCTTGGGCCACTTTGGGATTCATACGATTGATCCAATTCAGTCTTCTTATAAGTTTAATTCCATTATTTCTTCCTTTACCTTGCAGATCAAGCCAAGCTATAAGAACCTGATAAAGTCGTTTATCTTATCTATATCATCGTACAGAGGAGGTAATCCAGCCTTTTATGACTTCTAAATAATCTTGGCAATTGCAACAAGTCTTTTAACTATAATAATCGCTGCTTTATAGCCTAGCTATCGTGCCTCAAAAACTTCTGTTATTTCAGCTCTTAGATATGAATGAGAGGGATTTTTAGTGCTAATCCAACCGTTTGCATCATTTTGGATTAGTCCATGAAGATGAAAATGCTTAAATATATTGTCAAATCTTGGTGTTTTAGCTTTTAGAATTCAAGTATCAAAGTTTCCTGTAATGTAAAGAGATAAACCAATTCGACCTACCACAATCTAATACTTGAAAAATAAATATTCCAGGCGATAACCACTCATTAATTGTATTCAGGTGGTTATTTGATAGAAGTTATAGCCAATAAAAGCGAAGACATTAATAGAAATGACTTAATGGAATTTTTGATCCTCAGAAGTAAGAGGAATCCCGAATCAATACCTTCTAAAGATGTACTTCACAAATATGTGGATAATCTATTAGCTAATGCCAAATATCATCTATTAGCTTATGTGAATGATGAAATATCTGGCTGGTTAGGGCTAATAAAAGTTAATCCTTCATTAATGATTTTATATGAATGGCATCCCTTGGTAATGTCGGGTGAGAATAAAAAAACAATTGTTCAAGAGTTACTGTACAAAGCTTTTCAATTTACTCGGAATAAAGGCATCTCCAACGTTCGAGTATTTGTTGATGTTGTCAAACAGAGAGAAGAACAATTTCAGGAACTTCAAATTCTATATGAGTCTGTAAAAATGGAGAAAACACACATCTGCTATTGTATGGAACATACTCTTTCTGAATCGGATATAAAAAATATTCAGCTACCTCCAGAAATAACTATTACGAGATTAGGTGATAAGTCTCAAGAAGAATTGCTGAACTGCTATAATCGAGTTTTCGAGAATTCTTTGGATGATTTTATCAATAGTTTAGATAGAGAGGAGCAATCATACTGGGATTTCTTTAATTTAGGAGCGGAAACCGAATCTTCTATTGGTTTAGAGCATAATGGGGATATTATTGGGTTTATTGGAGCCCGAGATTATGGGGAGTATATGGAATTTGGCCCAGTGGGAATACTGCCAGAATATCGAGGAAGAGGATTAAGCAAGATCCTTATGGATAGGTGCTTTTCTAACTTAATTAAGTTAGACAAACGAAATGGCTATATTGAAGTTGGTGTGAGAAATGAGCCTGCAATTAACCTTTATTCTGCATATGGCTTTAAAGAGGTTTCTAAAAAGCATGGATTTGTTAAGAGATTGAAACAAGAGAATACTTGATAAAAACCTCATATCAGTTGATTTATTCAAATTTCCTCCTAGATCCTAATCTGATGAGTATAAGTAGTCCCAGACCAAATACCAAGATATCTATACTTGGATTGGTTGCAGATGTTGTATCAGTTCCCACTGTCGAAAGAGTGTCTGCCAAAGCTCCTCTGCAACGAATTCAACAATCTTAAAGACTCGGAATTGTGTATTTGGGGTATAGGATCAAAGAATGAATCAATAGCTTCCCAAGATTTTGTTTTTAGTTAAAGGTTAATTTCGTAGAATCCCATTTCCGCCCCCTTGTCGAAACCCAGATTAAAATAAAAGGCTTCAAACTGGCGATGTTTGTTAATTAAGTCGACTACAAGGGTTTTATACCCCTGATTAGCACATATTGACACGGCTTTTGCTACTAGTGGTTTCAAATAGAGCTCATTGGGCGAGTAGATATAATGAAAGGCTGAAATTTCCTTTACAACATTATTTGGAGCTATGTTGCAGGCAGCTTTGATTTCCCCGTTGTCTTCCACATATAAGTGGGCAATAAGATTCTCGGGTGGGTAGTGTTCATTGAGGAAGTCCTTAACCCACTCCTTCGGTTTTTGATACCAATTGGTCGCAAGCTCAGCACATTTGTCAAATTCTTCAGGAGAAGTACATTCTTTCACGTGTGAAACATTAACATCCAATGGACCTTTGGCAAGATCATAAACATAGTATAGCTTTATCCCCCTACCCATTGTAGCAACTTCTTTGAATCCCGATTTTTCAATCAAATTAAAACTATTCTTAACAACCGATGAACCGCGTATTCTCACATTTGTGATTCCTTTTCTTCGCATAATTTCCAAAGCATGCTCTAT
This sequence comes from Candidatus Heimdallarchaeota archaeon, assembly GCA_020353515.1. GTDB lineage: Archaea > Asgardarchaeota > Heimdallarchaeia > Hodarchaeales > Hodarchaeaceae > Hodarchaeum. The sequence goes on along the minus strand of CP070695.1, from coordinate 1,519,412 downwards.
TAAGGATGGAAAAGCTTGTTCATGACGAGGATATAATTTAGGGAACTCTAACCAAGCTCTAACAACATTTGGGTCTTCTGAGGGAAGGAGGTCGAACCATGTATATCCAACTATCTCATCATCAAATAGACAGTAAATTATTGATTCGTCATCAAAATTCTCTCCTAGTTCATCTTTCAGCTCCTGATATGTATGTGCAGAAGGCCAGACCCAATCTTTCGTCACTGTAAATCCAATTTCTTTCTGAGCAACTTCATATCCAGGTTTGTAACTTTCAAATGAGTATTCTGACATAGTTTTCTACTACCTAAATTTATAGTGCTAATCCAGCCTTTTGCGACGTTAAGAATATTCTTCAGTCTCAATTCACATTACCATTGATCTTAATAAACCTCTTGCCTCTAGTATTTCGATATTACGAGCAATTGCAGCATCATCCTTTATAAAACAATAGGCACAAAATAATTCAGTGAGTAATTTTGTACGTTTCGTCTCCTTATGTAATAAAGGTTTTGTGTCTTGACCAAATATTTTCTTCCTATTTGAGAATTTTCTGATTCTATTCAAGCTTGCTTTTATTGCCACAACGGTCTTTCCACAACACTGAACTAATACCTTTTTTCGTAACTTATCAATATCTGTGGAATCGCTCTTTAAATCCAGTTCTTCTATCATACCCTCCTTTTCTTGAGTTGAAAGATCATCATTATATTTTATTTGAGTTAGTACTTTTAAGACAATGAAATTTTTAAGATCATTCAAAAGAGAAAGCTTACTTTTCCTACAATTCTTACTAAGTGAGGTGTCTTTTTCCGCTATTTGAGAAAATAAATCTATTTTTAGTAATAGCTGTTTTATTAGCTCTATATCTTTAGATGTTGAAATATTATACTTTGAGGTAAATTTAAACATTTGGTATCGTTGCTTATTCAATTCTCCTTCTTTGACTTCATCTATAATTCTTAGAAGTCGATTGGTATACTCGATTCTCATCTTTAAGAAAGGAATAGTTCTTGAAGTTTCCTCAAATACTTTCTTCGACGAATTGAAGGTTAATTCGGAGATGAATATTTTATCTGAGATCTGACCGATGTCTAAATCTTCTTCTAGAATAATTGATTCCAATCTCACATAAGGGTCAAGTTGTGTAATATTATCTATATAACCTTCATTAAAGACAATATCTCCGAATTCATCGATTAACGAGTAATAATCATCACGAATCTCAATTATTTTTGCGATTTTTTGGGGATTAATCTGAGGAACCCGCAACACACGACCAATCTGTTGTTCATATAATCGGATGCTTTTAGTAGGTCGTAACAGTATTAAATTATCCAATTCTGGAAAATCATAACCTTCTATTAACATTCCTACAGTACAAAGAGTATAGGGGGGAGTAGTCAAATTTTTGAACGCTTTCAGCAGATCCTCCTTTTCATCCTTCGATAAATCTGAAGAGATATATCCAACGTCTTTTAATTCACCCTTTTCATTATAGTTATCAAAAACCACATTGTTCAAACTATATTCATTCATTTCATTATTCAATACAGCAGAGGTAATTTTTGCATGAATTGCAACTTCTTTCTTTGAATAATCATCAATAGCTACTTTGTGAACAGGGGAACAGAATATAAGAGTTTTTGACTCTTGAGGGCTAATATATTTTTCAAAAACTTGTTTTATCATCAAACTCCTTTGGAATGCCATTAAAGCTTTCTCATAGGAACTTATATCCATGTATAAGTCATTTTTTTTAATTGCAGAAAAATCCTCCTTTAAACTATATAATTCAAAAATAGAGGATCTGGTATTAATAATAGTGTATTTAATTTCTGCTAGTTGGCCTTCAACAATGCATTGTGGTAGAGATTTAGAAAAAATTTCACGCATATCTTGTGAGATTTCACTTACTACCTTAAGATTTCCAAGAACTCCTTGATATGGTGTTGCTGTTAATCCTAAAATCTTTGCATTTTTATTTAGCGAATCAATAAACTCATTTCCTTTGTTCTGGATGAAATTATGAACCTCATCAATGAACACAAATTCAATATTCTTTGTTACCGATGTGAAATATTCTTCTTTGGACAATAAGGACTGTAAGGAAGCGAATATTATCGAACCTTCATTGGTCTGCAATAGCTTTGATAATAACTCAAAGGTGTGTTCATAATCGGAGGAAATTGTCATTTTATTCTTAAAGTTGAAATTTAAATTCGAGATTTTTCTTTCCGTTTGCTTTAATAACGGATTATTTCTCGAAACTAAAAATAATAATTTCTTACCCTCGTTATAATAGTAGTTGATGAGGAATAGAGTTAGAAATGTTTTTCCCCACCCTGTTGGCACTTTTAAATATCCTATTCGTCTTTTTATGAAATAATCTCTCACAATATTGAATACTTTTACTTTTTCTTCGCTTAATGCTGTCTTCATCAAATCATTCCATTTTTAAATTTAACAAATTAACTATTTTTACATATAATTGAGCTAATGATAATTTTGATGACAAAATATTCCATTTACTTAATCCAGCCTTTTACGACACATTATCTTCTATGATGTTTTGGGTCTTTCGGTATACGAATTTAACATGATCTCATCTGGGTTTAATGATAACTGTTTGTGATCCATCTACTATTGCGTGGAGTAATACTATTTGGGTATTACTAGGTGATCTTTCCCATTCCCCACTCGTTTCTATTGTAAAACCGTTTGGATAATGAATTTCAGGTACATACATAACTGTGGGTGCTTTTATTGAAGAATTTGCATTATACCTGAGCTTGAAGGTCTTTTTTTTATTATCAAAACTCATTTCTTGAGGATTTCCAGCTACATGAACAAGATGAGGTCTGCAAAAACCTTCAATAGCACGACCTCCGCTATTGATGTCACTTGAATCAATTTTTTGATCTTCGCTAAATATTGAAAAGTCTTCTAAATTCCATAAATCTCCAAATTTATTGTTGTTATCTGGTGTATAGTTCCAATGGATTGAATGCACAAGATTAGCATCCAATGCATTATAATACATCGAAAAAGCTGAAATTAGTGTATCCCAAGCCTTTTTTGGATTTTTACTCCAAATATCATATGCTTTTTTATTCTGTAAATCAAAACACATACCTATCTCGCCTAAAAGAACCATATCATGTCCAAAAGTCTTGATAGCAGTCTCTTTTATCGCTTGCATTTGTTGAACAAACATGTTTTGTACATTACCCTCTCCGATGACAGTCTTTCCAGTCTTTATGTCAAAATTTGCCTTTTTCATAAATCGCTTCATTCCTATTGATGCAACATCATACCAATGACCCTCTAAGAATACATCCGGAGGTAAATCGATATCTATTCTTTCTCCTTTAACAATAATGTCTAAAGGAAGGCCAAAAAAAATGTATGAATCGGGAATTATTTCTCTAATCCCTTGGGTGAATTTAGACACAAATGGTGTCAGGTATTCTTTATAGAACTCAATTTCTTTCCCATTTTTTATTTTGAAGTAATCATTGCGTAGAATTACTGGATTATTACCATCATCTAGTCCCCATACACCTTCTTCTTTCCAAAGATCTTTAGAACTTTCAGTCCAACATGAAACTTGCTTCGGATTTAAATAGTCTCGTCCTATTTCTCTAATTCCTAGTCTTTTGATAGCCCGTAAAGGAATTTCGCGTGAATATCCAGCAGCAAGAAGCATTGAGTCAAATGGAGTAAAAGTATAGCCTATTATTTCAGAGACATCCATATCAGAGCCATCGACTAATTGACCAATCCATCCTTTACCTGGCTCATTTAAGGTTGAAAAACCGATAACGTAAGGATTGTCCTTCACATATCGAGCTAATTCTCCGAATGCTCCAATAAAATGTTCTTGAAGGTATTCTTGAGCATTCGTGGTATTGATTTTGCAACTTGAAGCGAAATCTTCCCCTCCAAAAAAAATGGTCCACATTGTACCATTTACAAAACGAATTAGATTGTTTGACCATGACATCGATTCATATGACTTTGGTTGACTTGGATCAAAGCGATATTGCATTACTATGGCCCCTTCAGAGGCATCAAATTTAGTATAATCAAGACCTATTTTCTCAAAGGTCCACCCAGGAGCCCCATCCCCTCCTGATAATCTACTCCATGCATCCTGATGAGGATCTAT
>CP070695.1:1508123-1515141 GCA_020353515.1 Candidatus Heimdallarchaeota archaeon | reverse complement strand
TACCATATTTGCAGTCATCTCAGAGAAAGTTGCAGCATAAATATCAAAAGTTTCTCCTTTTAAGCGATGAGCGAGTTTCCAGTCACTAACAGCAACCCATTTTGCAAGAATATCACCCACTCCTGCTTGTAAAGACTCTTTAGGGGCCTGACTAATTAATGTCGTGTCTCCAACAATAGCAATCGGAGAGACAGGTGCGATCGAAGGAAAGTTGTGGTTCTTTTCTTCTTTGATAATTTTTTCTCTTAAAATGAAGTTGACATAAGGACTAGAGAACCCATCGTGACTAGCATTGGTAGGCACAGCCATATATTCTGTTTGAGAAAGACTGGCTATTACTTTTACAAAGTCTATGATCTTCCCTCCTCCAACAGCCATAAGACTGGTTCGTGTATCCCGAATAGCCGATGCTTCTGAATGAAGATACTCCAAATCTACATCATTAGGAAAGATTGAATAGGAAAATTCTAAATCTTCTTCTATTTGGGGGATGATAATATCTGATGCAATTGTCTTTGTATGAGTACTCCCACTGAAAATCTTGATTTTTTTGATTCCAACATCTTTACAGACACTAGAGATTCTTTGAACAGCGTTAGGCCCAAACGCCACTCTTCTAGGAACATGAATCTCCTGTACGTGAGTTATAGTTGAGGCCTCCTAATTTAAATTGTTCATGTATGAATATCCTTTTCCTATATACTTTCATTCGTTTTTTTCGAATCAGAGATAATATCTTTTCTCAATCGTATAACTTCTTTTCCTCCAAGTCTGAGGGTAGCATAACCACCAAAAACGCCTAGCATAATTGATTTTGCTAGTCTATCCAATACAGCTATGAGAACAGCATCTTGGTCGGGGTAATTTGGGGAATTTACGAGTACTAAAGCTAATACAAATTCATATTGCCCGATTGCTCCAGGGAGAATTGGAATAATGAAAGTTATATTCCCTGCACATGATGCAGCGATCACCCAAGGAAAATCTATAGGTGTGAGGATCGGAAATACGGTGATTGCTATTACATATATCATAATCCCTTCGATTATCCATATTGAAGCAGAAGTTGTTATCCCAAGAGCAAGATGGAAAGGTTTCTCACGAAGTCCTTTAATTCCAGTTTGAAAGGCTTGATAAGCAGAAATTAAGCGCTTTTCAATGAATAAAGGAAATAGACGAAGGAATTTCTCAAATACTTCGGGTTTAAGCATCATCACACTCAGAATTATTAAACCGATAACTGAAATAAGAAATATAATGACAACTAATTGTAGAATTATCTCTGAATTCTCGATCTGGAGTAAAGAGCTCCCAATCAATAACAAGCTCCCAGTTATTACAAAAAGCAGACCTACTATACTCAAAACTTGCTCAATAACGATAGATGAGAGTGTATCTGAGTATTTTGTTTCATAATTTCTTTTTAATGCATACATACGAATCGTTTCACCAGCACGAGCAATGGTAAACAGATTAATCGTTAATGCTGAGACTACAGGTAAAGTAAGCGCTTTTATAGGGAGTTTGATACCTTGAACTGCTAATAGAATTTGCCACCGATAGATCCTGATTAACATATCTGCAACATAGAGTAATAATAAAAGTAAAAATAGTGAAAAGATGCCTAGAAAATCTAATTCAGTAAAATACTGAATAAATCTTTGAAGTCCAATAAATAAAACAATACCAATTAGAACAGCAATAGTGGTTATATAAATCAGAATTGAAGGTAGTTTTTCACGAAAGGGCATTTTGAATGATTCACATCTCATGAATAGTTGTAACTTCAATTAAATGGAGATAAGTGCTTATAACTTCTTTAAAAGAATCCATTAGATAAACACAAAACCTTGAAATAGTTAGATACGATAAGAATATAATCTTATTGTTTATATCTTAAAATCTCTTACTTTCTCCCATTTTTTTGTATAATTTTTTAACTAATTTTATTGTAAATCTGAGTTGGTCTTAGCTTTTGGAAAACTAATTGAAGACTATTTAAGGAAATGAAAGAAAGATGCCTACACGAATCTCGCTGAAATTAAGAAGATTTAGAGGAATAAATGAAGAATAAATCCTTGGTGAAAAACATAAATGCAATATGAATCTACAGTTATTCAACTTTTACAACAAGCTTTGGGCCTATCTGAAAACGAGATTTCAGAGTTATTAGATATTCCTCCCAACACAAACCTTGGTGATATTGCTTTTCCTTGTTTTAAATTAAGTAAAAAACTTAATAAGTCCCCCCAACTAATCGCTAAAGATCTAGAAATGACGATAAAGATTCCTGATGATTCCATAGTTAGAGAAATTAAAGCAATGGGGGCATTTCTTAATTTTTTCTTTGATAGTTCAAAATTAGCCGAGAAGACCTTAAAAAAAATTTGGAATGAGAGGAATCAGTATGGATTTAAACCAGATAAGCAAAAAACAGTGCTGATCGAATTTCCCTCTCCAAACACAAACAAACAATTGCATTTAGGTCATCTTAGAAACATGGCACTTGGTGAATCGACTTCTCGAATAATCGAGAGTCAAGGATATTCTGTGATAAGAGCTAATTTACTCAACGATCGTGGTGTTCATATTTGCAAATCAATGCTAGCATATAAAAAATGGGGAAAGAATCGCAATCCTGATAAAAAAACAGATCATTTTGTTGGGGAGTTTTATGTCTTATTTTCTAAGAAAGCAACAGAAAATCCTAAACTAGAGGAGGAAGCTCAAGAGCTATTAAAGCTATGGGAAGCTAAAGATCCCGAAACAATCGCTTTATGGGAAAAAATGACTGATTGGGCTACAAATGGTTTCATTGAAACGTTCACTAGGTTCGGGATCAGTTTTAATAAGACCTATCGTGAAAGCGATTTGTGGGAGAAGGGGAAAGATATCATATTACATGGACTAGAAGCCAATTTATTCTATAAGGATAAAGTAGGAAATATTGTGGTTGATCTTGGAGAACCACTTGGGACAAAAGTGTTGCTACGAGCTAATGGCACTTCTGTTTATGTAACACAAGACATTTACCTTGCTAAGAAGAAACATGAAGATTTTAATTATTTCAAATCAATTTATGTCATTGGGAGTGAGCAAAATTATCATCTGAGTGTCTTATTCAAAATATTAAAGATTTTAAAATATGAATTTGCAGATGGATGCTACCATCTAAGTCATGGTATGATATTCTTACCTGAAGGCAAAATGAAATCTAGAGAAGGAACAGTAGTTGACGCTGATGAGATAATAGACGAACTAACTAAGATGGCTAAATCGGAAATTCTCTCGAGAAAGAAAATTTCGGATTCAGAGATTGATAATACTGCAGAAAAGATAGCTATGGCTGCACTAAAGTATTTTTTACTTAAATTTGTAGCTTCAAAGGATTTTGTTTTTAACCCCAAAGAGTCTGTTTCATTATATGGCAAAACGGGTCCGTATTTGCAATATTCTTTTGTAAGAGCAAATAGAATTCTTCAAAAAATTAAGAAAAAACCATCCTTGGATGTGAATTTTAGTTTACTTGACAAACCAGAAGAAATAGCACTAATTAGACTCCTTAAAGATTATCCTGATTCTTTAGAACAAGCCTCTCAATCATATTCTCCACACGTAATGGCTGAATATGCTCATGAATTGGCTTCTTCTTTCAATTTGTTCTACGAGAAATACCAAGTAATTGGAGAATCAGAGGAAGAAATTCAAAATTCAAGGCTTTTATTAGTTGAATGCTTCCGTGAGGTCATGAGAAACTGCTTGTACATGTTTGGTATCGATACAGTTGATATAATGTAATATATTTCATTTGATTCCTGTTTCAAGCTCTCAAATGCTTAACTTAAGCCATAAAGTGATTTGATTAACCTAGATCGCAATTCTGTCAAAAATATGAATAATAAAGATTTTAGTAATTTCACCCATGTGAAGAAGCTGGGTTAGTGTTATAAATTACATCATAATTTATCACTCATACTCTAGTTTTTCTTTTGAGTCTAAAGTAGAACATGGAAGAAACTTGTATGAGTCCCCCCTACTATGAACAACTAGCAGAATGGACTGAATTCGTTCCTGAAAGTGAGATCCGACGTCTTCTTCTCACAAAAGTAAAATTTTACTTTGGTGGTGGAAAACCTGGTAGTCTCCCTATTGAAACCTTCAAAAAGATTCTGTACCAAATCGCAGACGAATTAGAAATCGATGGTATAGATATCTTAAACTATGGGCCTACAAGTGGAATAGCTTCTTTGAAAGAAACTCTAGGCAAGAGAGTAGAGGAAAAGGATGGAGTGACTCTTCCCAAAGGAAAAGATGACGTTCTTATTTCCACTGGGTCTCAGCAAATGCTTTATGGTCTTCTAGATGTCTTGTTAAGGCCGAAGGATGTTGTTATTATGGCTCGTCCCTCATATCTAGGATTTGTTGTGCCAGTTACGAAGCTAGGAGGGGACGTTTTAACAGTACCCACAGACATGGATGGACTTATTCCTGAATATGTAGAGAGAGCAATTGAAATAAGTCAGAGAGACCTGAATCGAACTCCTAAAGCCATTTATGTTGTCTCTGATTCTGATAATCCTAAAGGAACAACTTTACCTGAAAAAAGACGGAAAAAACTCTTTGAATTAATAACACAGCATGAGATACTTCTGATCGAAGATTCAGCATATCGAGAAATCCAATTTTCCAAAATTCCACCTCCAATTAAAAAGTATGATACAGAAAATAAATGGGTAGCTTATTTACGTACCAGTAGTAAAGAGGCTGCTGTTCTTCGCCTTGGTTATTCTATTCTCCCTGAAGAAATTATGATTCCAATGATTAAAGACAAAGGATATCTTGATCTTTGTACATCTACTCTAAATCAAAAAATCCTTGAGATCTATTATTCTAAGTATATTGATCAAGTTTTGGGTGCCAATCTTGTAGTTTACAAGGAACGTCGTGACATGATGCAAAAAACTATTGATGATTATTTCCCATCACAAGGCCTCCGTACTAATCCTACAGGTGGCTTTTTCTTTTGGTTCCAAATGGAGGATGGAGATTTTGATTCTTCAAAATTCCTCCAAAACGTTGCTATTCCAAATGATGTTCTTTATGTACCAGGCCAGGCTTTTTACCCAATTAGGGGGTATTCAATTAGTCAGTTGGACTCAGAGCTTCATGGAAATCGAATTAAAACGAATGGAATGAGATTAAGCTTCTCCTTTACCACTCCTCAAATAATTTCAGAGGGTATGGAAAGACTAGGAAAATTACTTCAAAAAGAGACCTAACATCAAAAGATCGACTTCTAACTGAACTTCCCAGCTGTAATATACCATGTATATCCTGGGAATGCCTCTTCTTTGAGCTGTCGCCTAAAAGTATCACAAATACTATGGATACCTGTGAGAACAGCTAGATCTAGCCAGTTCCATGTAACCTCTTGAGCATCCTTCCCTGAAACATACCTCCCAAAATTATGTGATAACATAATTTCTGTTCTCTTGATTTGCTTTCTTAGATTGTGATTTTGGGGTTGGGTGATTAGCTCTGCTTGTTGCTTATTTAACTGGGTAATTTCCTTCTCGTATTTAGATTGAATTAAGTTTCTCATTTTTTCTAATGCAGCTCGAACACTTTCGGTTTCTATGCCAGTATTAAACTCATTGAAGATAGAATAAACTTCATTAGTTAACATTGGATTGTCATTATCACGAGCTGATTTTTCAGCCCATGGAGTATTATAATAGATTCTATTTGAGCGAATAAGAACGGGAGGAGAAACTTTCAACCTTTTCATTGCAGGAATTACTGTAGAATAATATTGTGTCTCACCAGCACCTCCTATATGAACCAATAAAGGAAAAGTAATATTATTTACAACTGCTCTTGTATCAGATCTGGGAGTTATATCATCACCAATCTCACTTAGATCAGGATGATTTGTATCATATGAAAATGAGAATTCTTCTGTACATATAGGACATTTCCCTTTTATTGTTCCTGGTGTTTCAACTTTTAATTCAACTCGTGTTTTTGTTTTACATGTCAAACATTCTAAAAAGAAGGGAACATAATCCTCTTCTCTATGAGGAAGGCCTGGTTGGATATTTTTAGACACAAGGATATCATAAACTGAATTTAACGCCTCAACATAACGATAACGGTTATTTTCTGTAAGGAGAAATTCAAAAGCAGGCAATATGAGTTGCCTATAGCGTTTTTCGCTTGTAGGGCCGAGAAAAATGCCTAGATTATTTCTAATATTGAAAAGTTGACTCCAAATCTTCTGTGTCCAGGTTGAAAAATCTTCTACTGTTGTAGCTTGATCATAAATCAGATCAAACCAAGAATAAAACCGTTCCAGTAGTAATTGACGATATTCAAGACGAATTTTTGCACTTTTCATTAGAGAACGCAAGTTGTCTTGTATTTTAGGTTTAATTTCTTGAAACCATGCTGCTTTGGGAACAGGGACTTTATGCATTGGAGTTCCCTCTGGAACCCCCCAAGATGAGGGTGTGATCACCAGTCCTGTTTGAGAATTTGCTTGAGGAAATCTAGCGATTGTCAACTCATTCTGAATCGAATCATGATCACCAATGAAGAAAAAAGCACCTACATTTAGTAAATTTCCCACCCACTCTGCTAAAGATATTTTGTTGATCAGAAATAAAGGGCCTCCAAATAAAAGGGGTTGGTGGCCAACATCTAAGAACCCTTGATCCAAGTGATTGAGTGCATCTCTTACCTGTTCGGTCAAAGTACCCATTTTACGATGCCTCTCTGTAACAAGATGCCGTAAAACTTCTATGTTTTCACTAAATTCTGTAAAATCCAAGGTTTCTGTTTGATGCTTAGTAATTTTTCTCAACGTTCGAAAAGAAGTAGGGATTTCTCCCCATAAATCCTTACTAAGCTCACTAGGATGGCCGATTGCAGCTGTGCGATAAATCTCTAATAATGAGGAAGAATCTTCATTCAAAATGGACAACCTCATGATGCAATATAGAAGATTAGACGTTAATTT
>CP070695.1:1498354-1508023 GCA_020353515.1 Candidatus Heimdallarchaeota archaeon | reverse complement strand
TTAAACTGCTAGGAACTGTATCAGAATCATTCAAACTATCTTCTAATGTACCATTCAAATACCAAATAATCTTTGTTCCAATATCTTCGTCAATACTATCAATGTCACTCCAACTGTAATCTAAATGAAGGTCATTTGAAGTCGTTGGATTACCAGGATTAATAACAAGATTACTAGCTGATGGTGGAGTATTTCCAATAGTTATATTAACAGGGACACCAATAATCACGCCAAAATCTTTGCCATCACGAGGTTTCACCTTTACGTGAATTTCATCCCCCTTAGATGTGGCTGACGCGGGTAAAGTTTGCAAACTATCATAGCTACTAAAGTGTATCCCGTCAATATACCAATAATAAATCGTTCCAGATTCTTCATCACCAGGATCCTCGTCATAAAACGTCCAATTTATATACAAATCAGAGAGAGTAGTTGCGATTGAAGGAGTGATGTTTAAATACCTGGCTTCTGGAGGTGTGTTTGGAGTCGCAGCAATAGTGACAGAAGGAGATATTTCTTCAGAACTTAGATTTATTCCATCACTGCACCGAATAGTAAAATACCAGATATCACCTATCGTTGTGTTTCCATCACCTACAACCATTGAATTGTTTAGTAATGGTTGCAACTCAAAACTTGTCCCATTATACCAATACCAATAAATTTCACGGGAACTATTGTCTTGTCCATCACCATCATAATCAAAATAGGTGTAGAACGCATGTAAATCCGAATCATTCTCAACTGGTGAGGATTCCAATATTTCAACATTTGATGCTACTGGAGGAGTATTTCGGATGGTAACATTTTCAGCTAACGTAACCCAATCACCATAATCTGTCCCATCATAAGGTTTAACTTTAACATGCCAAATTTCATTTTTTGAGGTGTAAGAGGGATCAACCGTTGAAGAACCATTAAGCACGTCTTGCAGTACTCCATTTTTATACCAGATTATAAGAGAATCACCTTCAGAGTCAAGATCAGCATCAATAAACGAATAATCCAACGTGAGACTGTCTTGAGAAGTTGGTACTAGTGGTGTAACTTCAATTCCTGTTACTACAGGAGCAGAATTGATTATTGTTACATTTACAGGTAAATCCACCCATGAACCAAAATCCGTTCCATCAAATACACGAAGTTTACAATGCCAGGTTTCATCTTTTGAAATATAGTCACTTATTACGGTTAAGGAGTCATTCAGATACCCTTGTAGATTCCCATCTTTATACCAACAGATTTGACGAGAGCTATTGTCCTGCTCATCACCATCTAAATCAAAATAGTCATAATTTAATGTTAAATTATCAGATGTGTAAGGAATACTTGGAGTGATGGTTAAATTTCCAGAAATGGGAGCAGAGTTTTGAATTAAAACTGAGGGAGATGTTTTTATATTACCATAAGATATGCCATCTGATGGTTGAACAATAAAATACCATGATTCACCTCTTTTGGTTTCTGTTGATGGCACATTGGTCTGATTATCAAATGTTTCATTGTGAATACCATTCCGATACCAATATATAATAGAATTGCTTTCAGAATCATCATCAGCATCAGTAAATGAATAAGATGCGGTTAAAGAATTATTCGTATTTGGAGATGCAGGTAGAATCGTTAAGCTTGATGCTACTGGTATTGAGTTATTAATAATGACACTTGATGATGTCACCCAGCTTGAATGATTATCTCCATCGTGGCCCCTTATTTGAAAATACCATTCTTCCCCCTTTTTTGTATTATCTGCAGAAACGGTCAATAAATCATTCAATGTAGGAATCAACTGACTATTATTGAACCATCGAATCTCTCTGAATGTAATATTCTCATCATCTCCATCATAATCAATGAATGTGTAGCTTGCTGTTAATTCTGATGTTGTAACAGGATTGATGGGATTTACAACAGAATCCGAAATTGATGGTGGAGTATTTTGTACAGTTATAGATCTCCAATTCAAATCGCCATAGAGCGTCCCATCACTGGGTCTGATAGTAACATTCCATACATCATTTTTCACTAATGCTGAACTTGGTATATTCTTTGAATCATTATACACGCCTTCCAGTAATCCATTTCTATACCATAGTATTTCTGTTCCTGATTCTGAATCATCATTTGGATCAGTATAATTGTAACTCAGATTTAAAGTATCATTGCTAAGTAATGGATCTGGAGAAAATGTAATATTAGAAACAGAGGGAGGGAGATTACTCATCCAAGTATGAAGAAATACTACATCAATATTATAGGTATCTTGGATACTATCATCAGATTCAAGAGTTCCCTTAAATCGAATAGTAAAAGTAGAACTAGCTAAATAACTAGATACACTAGCATTATTCCATTGATTGGCTACTAGTGGATTGATAACAGTCGCCCAAGAAGCCCCAGTCCAAACATCAACTCGCAAATCTTCAGACCCAAGAATTCCTGTATATATTGCTAGTTCTTCACTATCTTTTGTGTAATTTGCGGACGTCCATTGTTCTTCCAGATCAATAACATAATTATCTACTTGATAAGAAATACGAAGGAGAGCAGCATCACAAACTTGCCCACCAAATCTATTTCCTTTTAAATCTTTTACTTCAAGATATATTCTGGCATCATTAATTTTATTCCAGGTATTCAGATTAGAAGTAACGTCATGTTCTCTCCACGTAAGACTCCCTATATTCTTAAAACTAATTTCCTGATTCCACGTATTCCCATCCCATAAATAAACATCAAAATAGTATTGACTCGGTTGGCCAGTTCCAGCTGATCCGTACACCCGTAATTTTACTGAATTGATCGTAGAAGTAATGGATGTATTTTCAAATTCAAATTCCCCTGTTAAATCACCATGATTTGATCCTATACCACTTTGATTACCATGAACATAATTAACATCATCAGCCTCATCTAAATAAGGAGAATTTCCTGATTTTGTCCAGTTATCCTGCCAACCTGACCAATAATTGATTTTCAGATCAATCTCCTTTTGTTGTGGTGAGTTCGATTCAGTAAAAACATCGTAATTACCATCTGGACCTACTTGTTGATTATTGAAGTTTGTATTTGAACCTTTATCAGCAGAATTATCAACATCAGAATAGTCATTATCAACAGCATCTTCAGTCGATTCAGATTGAATCTTGGTTATTGGACTAAAACTTGTAGAATAAAAGGAGGAACTGTCATCATAATTCTGTTCAATTGTTTCAATATCTTTTTCTTGATTTTCATTTGGGTTTTCCTGTATATTTCCTCGAAATCCCCTCAGAGGTGGAACAGCTGTAATTTGTAATGATTGATGCTCATGTTTTGGAAAAACTATAAAGGAAGAACTGATATTAAGAAAAAGAAGAACAAAAATTACAGATATAGATCTGTACTTTATCCTCAATTAACAGTATCTCCCAAAACTTGTCTACAGGATCCTCAGACAAGCAAGCTTGAAGAAATCAAGTTACGCATGTCATTGTAGTACATATAAATATAAAATTTTGTGTATTGAAATTATCTCTAGAAGTGACTCAAACTCTTTGGGGTATGATAACCCTTACATCAGGAGCACTTCCAATCCAAAGAGCTTCATAGATTTGCTGTGGGGGAATTTTAAGGAGTTTTGTCATAATTTCTTTAGCATCATTGTATAGAAGCATTCTAGATTCTAAAAGTGACCCATTTTTGACAGCCTCATTAAAGAACTTATCAAAATTGGATTCTTTTCCCTTGGATAACGTGTGAGTAACAACCAAACGTTTAAGTGAACTGATTGCAGAACTAGAAATTGGTATATCAGTCCGTCCTCTCTTTAATCCTTCATCAAGCCTCTGTAGTTTAACAGTATCAATAACAAATGGCTCGAGTAAAGTGAGAGGGAAGTATTTTTGGAGGATGAGTTCAACTAGAGGGCCGTATTCTCTCTCATCAACAATTCCAAGATCCCTGATATGAACATTCTTTTCAAGATCCTCGATTGCGAGATAAAACGCATCTCTTGTGAATCTAGATGGTTGTTCTCGAAGGAAAACAAATACTCGAAATGTTGATGTTGCTGCAATCAATACTTGGACTTCATGTTGCTCAATCACGCTCATGCGAATACTTATTCCATCTCTTGTCTCCGAAATTTCTGAATCTTGTTGTTGGACTTGCTGCAGAAAATCTGATTGGAATGATTGGAGAAATGTATCAATTCCTACAGAAAGACCACTCAAAGCATCATCTAATAATCCATCTTTTTGGTACATGACATTTGTTAGAGTATAAATAGGAACGCCTACTTCTGTGCTCACTAATATTGTGAAAACATTTGAAATGATGGATAATTTAGTTTCTATCTGCTTAAGTTTCTTGAATTTCATACTTCTTGTTTTTCGAATAGTATTGGTGCCATAAAGAAGAACACTGAGTATAAGTATAATAACGAAGATAATCAAAATAACTATTTCCAGAGGAATGCCTGGAGGGATTGGGGAGAAAACAGGGAAGTTATTCTCATCCGTTCTTGAGCTACCTTCCTCATCGGAAGCTTCAATAAACCAATAAAACGTACCAGATTCCTTTATAGTTAGTTCTGCGATATAAAGGTCACTGCCGTTGATCTCCATTGGAATTTCCTCATATTGGATTGATGCTCCACCATTACTTTCAGATTCAAAATTAATAAACAAAAGAACTTCAGTTACACCTGTGCCCCAATCTGTGACATTTGCCCAGACAATAATAGATCCGTTAATTTCATCTACACCACTCGAATGAATTACTGGTCTCCAGTGATCATCCATAAAACCCGAACCAGAGCCTTCACTTGGTTCATAATATCCATTGCGAGATCCAACATCAATCACGCGGATGGTATAAGAGTAAGAATGAGTATAGGGAATAGCTACACTATAATAATGATTGGTTTCATTTGAAATCATGGGTGTGTCTTTCAAAATCCAGGATTGATTGATATCATCAAATACAGATAATAATACTTCGTGATCATCAAAAGGATCATAAATTTCACACCAAAACAAAACTTCTCCAATATTATTTTGTGGAAATATACTTCCAGAATCGAGTAGTTCCGTTGGTTGAAAGGTTAGTGTTCTTAAACTACTGTTCCTGACCTCAATGGCGAACGTTCCATCAGAGATTAAGATGCTGTAATTAAATGAACAATCGCGTATCATTGGGATTGAAAGAATATAATAAGATCCATTATAATGCATTTTACTCTGGTTATTCCACGAGTGAGAGCTATTATAGAACTGAATGGTAAGATTTACTTCAGAGATGCTCCCAAAATCATCATATATATGGGCCCAAAATTCGAATTGTATAGAATAGTGGTTCTCTGCCGTTTTTTGATAATTATAACGGTCACAAACAGGTGGAGTTAAATCATAAATCGAGACTGGTTCCCATTCGGTTTCATTGGGATTCGCTTTCTTATCAAAAGCTGAAATTTTGTATGTAAAAGACTGACCTGGTTCGAATCCCTGAATAGTATAAGCAAAAATGTTTCCAGAGCCATTCCAAATCATTGTTTCATTAACTAGAATTCTAGAGAAGATATCGATATATTCGACAAAGACAGATGAGTTCGTTTCTGGCAAACCACTACCATACTCTCCCTCAACAACTTCAGCCCAAATAATAACAGTACCGTTTTGGTAAACTGTAGCGTCATAATCTATAATATTTGGAGGGGCTAAATCATCAATAATGATCGTTTTATTGACTTTCCCGAAATTTCCTGCTTCATCTTGAACCCCGATACTAATATCTACCTCTTCTTCATATGGAAAACTATGAGTTTTGAACCAATTACGGTAGATAGGATCATATTCCATCGTTGTCTCAATAGATGTTGAACTAGAGGTCATGTTGATGCGAAATGTGTCGTTAACAAAATTTGAGAAAACAAACGCATCAGTTGCATAAGCGGTGATTGTGATTTTACCATCGATATAAGTTGATTCTTCAATTGTATAGAAGATGGTTGGTGGAATCCGATCCGTTATAGTGATATTCTTAGATTGATCCAACGTAGGTTCATAGAAATTATCAGACGAGTCGTTTGCAGTAACATAATACCATATGTCTTCCAGTTGAAATCGGTCATCATAAAAACGAGTATGGAACTGTGATTCTGAGATTTCTGTCATGGTTATATTGGGCCATGGGGTGTCAAACCAGTTCTGTGTGAATGATACAACAGCTGTAGTCTCATTATTCGGCCAATCAACGACTTCAGCATAAAAATCAACCGTTCCATTCCCCCATTCTTCAGCCGTATAGGACACAACTGGTATCGCATTATCATCTATGATGAATGGCCCATGTTCATCCCCTGGATTAATGTTTCCAGCTAGATCGGAGGCGTTGATCCTATAATAGACGGTATCTTCGACATTAAAAGTAAATTCATAATAATATGTGGTTGCACCAATAGGGGTCATAATATAAGAGCTTTCCACTCCATTTATCGTAAGATTCAATTTTACGGAGTTTATATCAGCTCCGCTCTGAAATTCATTCCAATCATCAACTGAACTGGTGAACGTGACATAACCATTTTCATGAGTGGCGAAAGTGTCGGTTACACCCCATATGTGAGGCGCAATAGCATCTTTTGGAGTAGCCAAACCGAATTTAGGTGTGAAGGCAAACTTTGCTTCAATGTCTTCTTCCCAATTCCCGACACTATCATTTACTGACCATAAAGTATAATTCAAAGTTATGTCATAATAAGCTTGAGTGCGGTATATCCAGTATCCTGAAGCATTTAAATGCATCTCTACAAAGCTATCATTAATCTTTAAGATAACAGGATCCTGTACATCACTTTGACTATCCGAAATATTAGCAAAGAATTGTAAAGTACCATTTTTGTAATCTGTTACGTTATATTCATGGATTATAGGGGGGGTAATGTCTCCCAAAAGAAAACTATAATTTTCAGAAATTCGGATGTTACCCGCAATGTCTATGGCTGTTATATTATATGTTACGTTTACTGCTGCTAAATCTTTGGCTGCGGTCTCATTATAATAAAGAATCCCATCCGTTGTGACCATTGTGTAGTTTTTATTTCTCATGAAGGATGTATTGCTTGCTGTCAAACTCAGGTTGACCAAGAGTAAAGTACTTGCATCAACAACCTCTGCATGAAAAGTTTTGTTTGAAGAAAAGAAGGCAATATTGGAAAGAACCGGTGGATCATTATCGATATATTCATTTATCCTTACTGTATAATCGAAATTTGTAGTTAAATTGAAAGTCTGCTGCCCATTGAGGTTAAGAAAAACGAGTGTGTTATTGATTGAGTCTTCAAATTCTACTGTAAGATTGTAAATACCATAAGGAATGTTTGTAAATGTAGTTTGACCTGATACAGTGGTATTTTGACTGTATTTTTTATTTGCATCAAAAGATCGGGTGAGATTGACTTCTGCATTAGGTACATCTCGATTATCTAGGTCTTTTACATTAACACTGATCGTTGCACTACCATTTATATCATCGTACAAGACCCATCTAAGTGTTCTGTTCCATAATTCCCAGCCTTTTTGGTTAAGAAGATTTCCTTTAGTAGCTCCCCAATAAGTCCTACGTTGTGCAGCTGACATATTGTCCCAATCTTTCTTTCCCTTATCTAATGCTATTATTGTTCTTTCATTATCCTTATGCCCTACTCTTTGAGAAAGATCATCTATCTCACTCCATAATGGTTCTGAACCATATCCTTTCATAAACTCTATATTATTCTCTGCACTATAAACTGAAACAGAGGTGTCAATTGTTTCATTTTGAGTAATATAATGACTTGAATTGATGATGTAAATATCATTTCCCCATCCAGACCCACGTCCAGAGGCGAGGCGAAAATCTGAAAAAGTAAATGATTCCATAATTAAAATTGGAATTGATTCATTGGCAAGAGAACGGACTTGATCTACAGCGATTGAATCAGAGATTACGATAGCGTCATACCCTGTATAAGCGTAACTATTATTATCATCATGTAAGGTTACATTGAATCCTAGAGTTTTTTTGATAAAATCAATGAATGGTTTATCATAACTAGGATCAAGAGAAGAAGGATCTGCCAAAATAAAGAGAATATGAGGATTTTTTGAAGAATGAATATCAAGGGATGGAGGATGAATAGGAAGTCTCGAACTAACATCCTTGGATTTATCTTTAAGGGGGGTAATGGAAACCATATCAGAAGAGAAATCCTTTATTTCATCTTGGTTATTTAGAATAACTTCAGAAACTATAGTAAAAGAGATAAAAAGAACTACTATCAAGTAAACAGTTCGATGTTTGTGCCTAGATGGTTTTTTTGTTCGTGTCCTTCTTGATAGTATCAAAAGGAGTAACCCTCCTTTAGTTATTTAACTAATCTCATAGTACTCTTTTAAAATTAGCTTAACTGTAATCACATATAAACTAAATTAATATACTTTCAAAGAGGTTCGAAGATCAATATAATAAGTAATTTTGCTTCTAACTCTACAGAATGGAAATTTTCTAATAACATAGAATTCTTGAAAAAAAAATGTGAAAAAGCCAAAATAACAGTATCTATGTCTCCTAGACACATAAATAACATTGATTATTTAATGTAAACTTGTAATAAAAAAGGTTCATTGAGTATTTGCAATTAACTGTATCGAGAATTTGTTTTCTACTTATGATTGAAATTTCTAGTTTTAAACTCATTCTCGTGGGATAAAATCAGGGCACGCTATCTCATCACGAAGCATTATTGCGAAGTTATTGTGTAATACTAGTAGACGACAAAGTCCTGCTTCTTTTTCAGTTATTTCAGCATAACCTTTTATTGATGCTTTGTCTGTTAAATATGCGCATTGCCCACATGTCATATCTTTGAAATCAAATTCTGTGTCTTCAAATTCTTCAGCCATTTTATTCATCTCTTTATAATCATGTTCTCAGTTAATATTACTATTTTTCGACATATTTTCTCAGTATCTAAATAAATATTTCCTTAATTGACAAAATCACTAGTTAATTAACTGTTCAGCTATGCTGATATCTAAGGTGGAATTTAATCTGCCATTTGACAAATTGATTCGTAAATTCAGTGATCAAGGAGATGTAGTTAGTTTAGAAGATTTTCAAGAGAGACTCGACATATTAATCTCAAAAATTCAGAAAGAATATGAAACCTCCAAAGAAGCAGAGCAAACCTACCAAGAAGAATACAACGAGAAGTTATCAAAACTTGATTTTAAAGGCAGTAAGAAAGCTGTGGAGGAAAGTAGGCATCAACTTGCAAGGAGTTTGGAATTGGATGTGCTGTTAGAATTTTTACTGAATATCAAAAAAATGTCAGTCAAAATACTACCCCAAACCTTTCAGCAATCCAAACAACTTGAAAAATTCAGCCAAATCGCAGCACAAATCTTTGATCAGAAGAAGTTACGTTCTCAATATGGTCGAAGGATGATTTTAAAACAATTTAAGAAGTTTGTACCCCCCTCTGCAGCAGATTCAACATTAGATGAAATTACTGGCGAGAAAGAGGGAGATACTGATATTGAACGAATTCTACAAGAAGTAAAAGACGGGATTGTAGATGATAATTCTATTGATAGCGAAATAGAGAAAATAATTGAAGAAGTAAGAAGTAAAAAAGGTTCCACTGAA
>CP070695.1:1489211-1498254 GCA_020353515.1 Candidatus Heimdallarchaeota archaeon | reverse complement strand
TGAATTCATGTCACTCCCCATATTCAATTCTAAGTGAAACATTGTGACAAAGCTATCCTTGTATAGTGGAGTAAATTCAATCGAAAATGAAGCCAAATTAGCCTCAATTATACGATCTAAGCGTTTTTTAACAGTTTTAGCAGAGAGTCCTACCTCTTCTGCAATATCTATAATCGGCTTCCTTGCATCTCTGTTAAGAGATTTTAGTATTTTATAGTCTATATTAGTTAGAGATTCTGGGAACGATTCATACGGTGTGCCAAAAATTCCTATAGTTGGGTCACTAATTTGTGCTACTCTTGAGACATAACTACCATATTTTTGAAGCTCTGATATATTCTTTAGGTGGGCAGAGATATAGAGAAATTTGCCACTCGCAATCGTAATGGAAAAAATGCTTTCATGTTGCCCTAGCTCTTTACAAAGGGCATCTATCGATTTTACACTCGAGGTTCCAAAAATCAAAACAGGTAAATAATTCAATGCTAAGATACTTGGTCTTGCATTATAAGCGGTGATAATCTCATCCTCCTCCATTTTTTTTATGCGTTTATGGATTGCGCTCACTGATATGTCAGTTATATCTGCTAACTCCCTGTACGTCAATCGAGAATTTGCTAATAATTTCTGCTGGATAAGTAAGTCAATTTCATCCATAGTATTTCCTAAAAATCTGTTTCCTTAAAATGATTTTTAGACCTTAAATCATGATCTCGTGATCGATAGTGACCAAAAATTAACTCATTCTTACGTAAAAACTTACAGAAAATGTCATATATTTTATGTTATATCGAAGAAGCACAGAAAAAATGGGTTGAAATTTATAAAGGGTGATAAAATTTGTTAAGATCGTAATGAACTATAAAATTGTGTTAGCAGGAGATATAGGGGTCGGGAAGACCTCGCTAATCAATCGATTTGTAACAGGCATTTTTACCGATGATTATAAACCAACAATAGGTGTGAACATCTATATCAAAGAGCTTTTTATTGACAATTCTGAAGTGAATTTACAAATCTGGGATGTCGCAGGCCAGACATCGTTTCGCCAGTTTCGACAAAGATTTTTCTGTGGTGCACAAGGAGCCTTCATAGTATTCGACTTAACGGTACCGAAAAGTCTAGAGAATCTTCATGTATCATGGATAGAGGATATTCAAAACAATGCAGGGGAAATTCCTTTAATTTTAATCGGAAATAAAGTAGATCTAAAAGAATCCATAACAGTATCACGGCAAGATATAACGGATTTTTTAATACAGCATTCTAATGTTGAAGACCATTTCATTACTTCTGCACTAACAGGTGAAAATGTGGAGAACGCCTTTACTAAATTGACAGCGCTAGTACGATAACGTTTTAACTTAGTAGATCAGACGATCATCACAATTGAGTCACAAATATCTAAATCTGGATCTTTGGGAACCATCCTTCAACAAATGAGGAGTATACAAGCAACTTCTGATCAAACAATAATTCCATTATTACATCTGAGGAAACAAAGACAATTGCACAGAAAGTGGTACCTTTACAAACTTAAAAAGTCGTTCTACAATGTTCATTCATCTATCATGAAATGAAAAGAACAATCAAGGTTCTGTTATTCAATCGTTATACAGTTAGAATGTTATCTATCCAATCATTTGAACCTTAAAATTAGTATGAAATTAGTACAAGTTATAAAAGCGTCTGTTTTTGATTTATCTTCAAATTACGTTCAATAATTATAAAGCTCATCCAGTTTAAATCGCTCCAATATTTATATAATACTTAAATATGAAATATTACTTTGATTAAATCAATCAGATGATGCTCTTATACTTGCAGAACAAGTTTTGGAAAAGAATCAGATTCTTGGTGACATTTAAAAAGTCTGATAATTTATTCTTCTTCTTTCTGAGTTTTCCTCCAGATTACTAGTAGTGGTAACGTTACAAGGACAAAAAATAAGCCTAATGGTGTGATAGACTGATTAGTATTACTACTTGAACTGACAAGATTTGGTAGAGTAGTAGTCATGCTGTCACTTGGTTCAGTAATTATTCTTGAACTGTTCGTGTTTATTGGTTGAGTAATTATGGTGGTTGGTGTGGATGTAAGTGGTGTTGTAGGGGTAGTCAAGGTGTTCATAAAAGGTTCCTCGGTTAGTTCTTCAAAACCATATCTAGTTATAGCAAGCCTTTTCGCGTCTCCAAAAGTTGTGTTTGCAAAAAGCGAATAGTGAAATCTAGTTACTTTGTTATGTGTTAAATCGGCTAGAATATCAAAAACAATGATCGAAGTGTGTTTCCAATATCCATCTGATGTAGTTGTTTCTTTCGTCCCATTAAACCGATAAAACATAGAAAAAATGTTCCCAATAATAGTCGCATCAGTATCTATGTACCATATACTGGTTATATTATCTGATACTGAAGTGTTCGTTACTGGATAGTCTCCTATTGACTCATTTACCATTTTCGAGAAGAATGTGCGGTTGGTACCAACAAATACTGGAGGTCCAAGAGGTTCTTCGCCACTAATTGGTGGCCCTAGGGCGGAAAAACCAATAGATTCAGGAGTTGCAATATCGAAGCCAAGACTTGACACCAATGCCAACGCAAAATAGTGGAGTACCCAAAGATCGGTCTTTGTACTTAGTTCTCTAGTGTCATTGCAGACTGATTGAGAAACATTAACAGAATAAACTGGCCCGAAAAGCGAGCTGAAAAAGTCACTCGTGTTTTCTTTCTGAATAGCTTTCACATCTATTTTGAATATGTCTCCCTGTGTTGCATTGCTGGTGAGGCCAAACATATTACGAAGGTTGAGATCATTAGCTTCATCCATATAGTCTGTTCCATTGATCTCTAACAGAAGTTCGAGATCTGTGATCTGGAATTCATATATATCTCCAATTTCGATGACTAATTCGGGGTATTCAGAAGAAGCAGCTTGAAAGGTTAAGAGTAATATAAAAATTAAGGCACAAGTGATAATCCTAATACTTCTAGACTTAATTTCAATTCCTCTCAAAACTTGATGCTTATACTAAGGGAATCGATTGGTAAGTAGAATAAGAACGTTACTAAATAAATCACCAGATAATTTAGTGAAATACTCTTTTATCAAGAACTGGGAGTATCAAATTTGTCGAGGAACAAGTCGTTATCACGAATATAAATAACGGATTTTCAATTTAAATCCATATTCAGCGTATCCTAAACGACGTCCATCTGATAATTCCATCATCTGAGAAGTCAGATCCTTTATGGTACTCATTTTTATCATTCTGCACATCCTGAGGAAAAAAAATTACTTTTTCAATTGATAGTTAGTTATTGAGTATTTAATAGGTAGAAAATTCTTTTATATGAAATTAATATTATAGAATTTAAAATAATTATAGGTTATATTGAATTAAAAAGGTGTTTTTAGGATATGAAAGGAAAAATTCCCTCTGATATTTTAGAAGCAATGTTAGAAACAATTCCAATTGAATTCTCTATTTTAGACAAGGATGATAAGGTTCTAGTTTGGAATAAGCACGAAACACGTTTATTTAAGAGATCTGAAAAAGTATTAGGCCGTGATGTTAGAAAATGTCATCCTAATAAAAGTTTAAACAAAGTAGAACAGATTATTCAAGAAATGAAGGAAAATATACGAGATAAAGCTCGATTCTGGATTGATTTAAAAATTAATAATGAAATCGAAAAGGTTTTAATCGAATATTATGCATTGAGAAATCCTAAGGGGAAATATCTTGGATGTATGGAATGTAGTCAAGTGATCACTGAAATTAAAGAACTTTCAGATGAAAAACGGCTCTTAGAATGAAATACATGCGTTAATAATTCATTTCCTCCGAAGGAGAAGAAAACCTCTTTATGAGTAGAAAATTTTCAAATAGACCAAAATTCTGAAAAATCATTTTTTCCCTATTAGCCTTAGAGCTTCGTCTTCTGATTCCCTTATTCTTCAGCATTCAAATTCTTCTATATCTAATTCAATAGGTACTGTTCTCGCTAAGATCATTACTCCTAGAAATGCAGCTACAAGCGATGCAACTAAGACTGTGAATTTTTGCATAGTTAAAAGTACTGGGTCGGATAATGCTAGACTTCCAATAAATAGGGCCATAGTAAAGCCTATCCCTGCTAGAAAAGATACTCCTATGATATGCATCCACGTAAGGCCTGAGGGTAATGAGGTAATTTCTGACTTCACCGCAATCCAAGTTGCTAAACTAATCCCTAGGGGTTTTCCAACAACTAAACCAAAGAAAATACCTAATTCAATCGGGTGGATCGTTAAAGGAATATCCCCTAATAAAACACCGGAGTTTGCGAGAATAAAAATAGGAATTACTGCAAAAGCAACCCAATAATGCAAAAGACGCTCATATCTTTGGAGTGGAGGTTCTACATTTTGACACGCATTTTCCATTGCTTTTATTGCTGACTGTTGCTTCTGATTAAGTAAAACTCCCGAACCGCATTTTCCCGAGGTTTGAAATTCTTCCAGAAGAAGCTGAGCTTTTACAACAAAGCGATCAGCATCCACTTTATTTCGGGCAGGAATGGTAAAAGCAAGTAAGACACCTGCTATCGTTGCATGAATTCCAGATTGAAGAACAAAAAACCATAGAGCGACACCCAAGATAATATAAACACTAGGGTTTTGAATATTGAGTCTATTAAAGAATATCAACACGAGAAAAATACCTAATGCTATAAGGAGAACTGTTGGGTCAATATTGGAGCTATAAAAAATCGCAATTACCAAAACTGCCCCAATATCATCAATGATTGCAACTCCTGTAATAAAAACTTTTAGCGGGAACGGCGCCCGCTTCCCCATTAATGCTAGAATGCCCAATGTGAATGCAATATCCGTAGCCATGGGGATTCCCCACCCTGAAAGACTTTCAGGGGAATTAAAGTTAAACATTATATAGATTAATGCGGGGATACCCATTCCTCCTAAGGCGGCTATTATAGGAAGTGATGCCTTTCGTAAGGAATTTAGTTCACCTGTGAGGATTTCACGTTTGATTTCTAATCCAATAACGAAGAAAAAGATGGCCATGATACCATCATTAATCCATAGGGAAATACTTTTCTCCAGACCAATTTCACCAACTTTAACCGTCATTTTTGTGCTCCAAAAGTCATTATAAGCTTCATATAAAATGAAATTAGTTAGAAATAGGGCAAACAAGGTACAGAGTATTAAAATTATTCCACTAAGCTGTTCTGTATTTGAAAACTCTTTAAAAGGTTTTAAAATCCGTTCTGGTAATCTAGAATCCATTGTTTCACTTTTAGTGGCCATAGCTTTTCCCATGATTATTTTGATTTAAGAAAAGAATATCTTATCATGATTTTAATTGACTATAGCGAATTGAAAGCGTCTGTTTAGGTTCCGCTTATGCTAATCGAATAGATTCCTCCTTTTCACCTTCAGCCCATTCAAGTTCAATTTCTAGTAGCATTTTACGAGGTTTATTAGGCTTAATTTTCTCTTCGACCTTTATTTCAAGAGTTAAAATCTCAGGTATTAATAATTCTATACTCTCTTCGCCTTTTATGAGCTTAACCACGCCTGAGTCGATTTTTTGAGCAATATCCGTTAAAAAATTAACAATTTCGGACCGAGGAAGTTTTTCCTCTGATTTTAAAATTATGTTTTCCATTTCGAGGTCTCCTGATTCTTTTTGGTGTGAGATCACAAAAAAAAATTTAATTCAAAAAATTTACGGAAACGGCTCATCTTTATAACCAATTTTTGGTTAGTTATGTTATTTACAAATGGGCAAATACGTGTTTACTTTGATTCCGAACTAACCCTCCAAGCGACAAATAATGTAACTACTACTTTAGAGAAGCTCTTCATTGGGTCATTCAAAGGAGATACTGGTTTTGATAATATAATAATAAATACTACCCCCTCTACACCAGCTCCTACTCCTACAACTTCTAATGATACTAATGGTGGATCAACTCCCGCCTTTGAACTGGTATTTGTCGTTCCAATTATCGTCAACTTTTCATCAAAAAATCCAATAGATAAATTTTTCAGCAAACTACGAAATTCAGATCCTAAACCTTGATCTTACTTAATGCTAACTTCCATTGGATATTGTGTAAGGTGAATGGCAGAGCTTAAGTTATTTTTTTAGTGAATGGTGATAGATTTCATGATAGTAAAGGAATTCAATGCGGTTATTGTAGGAGGAGGACTTTCAGGTATGAGATCAGGTTTAGAACTCTCCAAAAAATGGAATGTCGCTTTGATTAGTAAAATTGTACCGATTCGAAGTCATTCGGGAGCAGCGCAAGGTGGGATAAACGCTGCTCTTGGAAATCACCCAGAGGGTAAAGATGATACCCCTGAAAAGCATGCTTTTGATACAATAAAGGGGAGTGACTACCTTGCAGATCAAGATGCTGTTATTTTCATGGCTAACGAAGCTCCAAAAATAGTCATTGAATTTGAGAGTATGGGAGCCCCTTTTTCACGATTTGAAAATGGGAAAATCGCCCAGAGGCCCTTTGGGGGAGCTGGTTTTCCCAGAACTTGCTATGCAACGGATCGAACTGGTCATATTCTACTCCACACCCTATATGAGCAATGTATCAGGCAAGATGTGAAGTTTTTTGACGAGTTTTTCTTGGTAGATCTAATTACCGTTCAAAATTGTGTTTCAGGTCTTGTGGCCTTGGATATAGCTTCGGGAGAGCTTGTTGTTTTTCGTGCTCCATATGTTATCCTAGCAACTGGTGGTTTTGGCTGGATTTACAAAGCTAGTACAAATGCGCTTATATGTACGGGTGATGGAGTTGGCGCGGCATTTAGAGCAGGGGTTCCTATGCAAGATTGTGAATTTGTGCAGTTCCACCCCACCTGTTTATATGGGAGTAATATTCTTATGTCAGAAGGTGCTCGTGGAGAAGGTGGTTTACTATTTAACAATAAGAATGAGAGGTTTATGCTTGAAATTGCTCCGAAAGCTAAAGAGCTTGCCCCGCGTGATATTGTCGCACGGGCAATTACTACTGAAATAAGCGAGGGACGAGGTTTTGATGATGCTTTTGTCCATCTAGATTTAAGACACCTAGGAGCTGACCGAATAAAGGAGCGTCTTCCTGGTATTCGGGATATTGCGATTGATTTTGCTAATGTAGATGCTATCGAGGCTCCAATTCCTGTGCACGCGGGGCATCATTACAGTATGGGGGGGATCGGTACAAAGAATGATGGTAATTTTTGTGAAACGCATCTTAAAGGACTTTGGGTAGTAGGAGAAAATGCCTGCATCTCGGTTCATGGAGCTAACAGACTAGGAGGGAATAGTTTACTTGAAACAGCTGTATTTGGTCGATATGTTGGTCGAAAACTTCTTGAAAGAGGTTTACCTACGCCCTTATCTCTTAATGAGTTAACTTCGGCAGAAAAAGTAAAAATACAAGAAATTAAAGTTCTTTTTAGCCAATGGCAAGGCAATACTGGTAAGAAACCGATAGAGATACGTCAGAACATGGGAGAGACGATGAGTAAGAACGTATTTGTCTTTCGGAAAGAGGATGAACTTCGACAAGCAATAAATGATCTCAAACAACTAAGAGATGATTTCAACTTTGTGCACGTACCTAACGCCTCAAGTACCGAAGGACGAAAGTTTAATTCTGGTCTTATCAGGACACTTGAATTACGAAACCTGTTAGATATAGCGGAAGTGACTGCATTCGCAGCATTATGGCGTAAAGAAAGTCGTGGAGCTCACTTCCGTACAGATTACCCTGAACGTAATGATAAAGAATTTTTGGTTCATTCTATGGTCATTCGAAATGCAGAAGGGCAGCTAGAGATGCAAACGAAGCCCGTTAAATTAGGATCATTCGAGGTAAAAGCTAGGAAATATTAGGTGGTTAAAGAATGATAAAAAAGCAGAAATTTTTAATTTATCGTAAAAATTCAGATGATAACACACCTCATTATGTAAGGTATGAGGTCCCTATTAAAAAGGGAATGAGTGTTTTAGACGCATTGTTTTATATTCAAGATCACTTCGATCTTGGACTAGCTTTTCGGTATAGTTGTCGTGGAGCGATTTGCGGGAGCTGTGGACTGACAGTTGACAAAGTTCCTCAATTAGCATGCAAGACACAGGTAGCAAGTGTTAAGACAGCACGTAAACCTTTACGATTACCCAAACTTATCTTTGGGGATGTACCTTATTGGGATGAGGAAAATGAGATTTTAATCGAACCACTACCAAATATGGCGGTCATTAAAGATCTAATAGTGGACATGAGACCCTTTTGGAAGTTCTATCAAGAGGTTAAACCATATTTCACCAGAGAATGGAAAGATTTAGCCCCTGAGAGTTTACAGGCACCTAAAGATGCGAGATCAATCGAAAATCTTGTGTATTGCATACTTTGTGGAGTCTGCTGGACTTGTCCTGTGAACGCTGAAAATCCTCATTATCTTGGTCCAGCTGCACTTGCAAAGGCATATCGCTTTATTGCTGACACACGATTCAATGAAGATCAACGATCCTTAGTAGTTACAAGAGTATCAGACGTTGATGCGGTCCCTGCTTGTGAAAAACATTTTGTTTGTAATCGTGTTTGTCCTAAAAACGTGAAACCTGGCACAGCAATTAAAGACATTCGAGACCAATATCTTATTCAATAAGAATACCATATCATGAGATTCCGAAATTCTTATGAGATCTATTTGTTACTTTAAAAAGAAAGATGAAGGTATCATGTCGCTTGAACTTATGATGGTAGTACCATGCGATTGTATCTTAATGGGGAGTTTTTAGATATCCATGATGAAAGTGGAACACTTTTCTGTTGGAACGGCGTACATTTAAGCTGGTGGAATGAGCCTCTTGATGGGTTACTCGATGAGGTCGCTATTTACAACCGCGCCTTAACATAATTTATGATGAGCATACGTTACAGACGGTGTATGAGGGCTTCACCCCTTCTGCTTTCTTCGAGGTTCTTAATATTGACACAACGGTACCTGAAACTGGGATCTATTA
>CP070695.1:1483315-1489111 GCA_020353515.1 Candidatus Heimdallarchaeota archaeon | reverse complement strand
ATCTTATGCAAATTTCATTGTATTTTTTTCTTAAATCACCAGACGTAACATGACCTGTATTTTTTTGGGAGTTTAATAGGGAGGCTAAAGCAAAAAGTACTGTTTTTAACTGGGAAGGTAAATCTGTGATGATAGATTGATTAATCGGAAAAACACTAACTTGTGCTTTTCGAACATGCTCAAAATTAATGATTGAAGATTCTTCTTGTTCTGCGACTTTAGCTGATCGCCATAAAAGCTCAATTGCATATCGTGCGTCACCATTTTTATATGCAAGGGAAGCAATCATTCTGATGATTTCCTCAGTATATGCATTCTCAAATAATCCTTTATTCGCACGTTGGAATAGAATATCAAATAATTCCTCTGTTGAATACGGTTCAAAGACAATTACTCGTTGTGAGAATGACGATATTAACGCAGAGTCTAACATTTTCTGAAAATGTGGATTACGAGTGACACAAATTAAAGAGATTTGAGCTTGTCTATTTTGATCAATCCCCTCATGATGACGTATCAATGAGTAAAGCACATCAATCCCCTTGGGTTCGGAAAGTAGGTAGTCAATTTCATCTAGACAAATTAATAGACCCTGATTTCTTTCTGTAATGATGTGACTCAAATATGTAAGTAATTCGTCAACACTAAATCCACGAACAGGGAAAGCGGGCACTAAAAGCCTTAGAATTGATGTTAAAATTAGGTACCATGATCTTTGACGTCTACAATTCAGATGAAAATACATAATTTTCGTAATATTTAGATCAGAACTAGATTGACAATATTTTTCGAGAGTGTGGCCAAAATGTTTTGCTACAACAGTTTTTCCTATACCCACTGGCCCTTGTATTATTACTTGCTTACCCGAGAGTTTAGTACTCCTAGAGACAATTGATTTAAAATGATTAGCCAAAAGAGAAATCTCAGTATCTCTGTGGACAAGATTTTCTGGGATAAAAGAGGGCTCAAAAACACTGTCATCTTTGATGATATTTGGTTTTTTAGCAAAGAATTCTGTAATATCAAATTTTGGATGATTCAAACGAAAATTTCACCGTCAAATAGAGGAAATGACCGAAACATAATTTTTACCTAATTATTACAAGGAAATTTCTTGTTTTTTTTCAGAAGAATGTCTTTCAGAATTATATGAGACAAAAAATCTAAAAATTCTTGAATTTGAAATGAATCCTTGCATTTTGTCACATCTTCAAACTTCATTGTGAATTCTTATTTCTCTGAATTCGGGTATTTTTCAGGTTTTTAATTAGGAGCAGAATGTTCACAGTTTAATATATTAACCAACTCTAAATTCAAAACTAGGATCGTCCCTCAGTACTTTTTTTTAGAAATAACTCATAATTTTTTATTAATTTAACATAATATAAAATGTGATCTGGTTAAATTTTTTCAATTATAGGAATTTCATATTAAACATTGATTAATCAATAGAAACCGAATATCACTAATTTTAACTCGTGAATTGGATCTTTTATCACTACTAAAATTGCTGATAATCGTTTTGAAATACTATTAGACAGTTTAGTGAAAATGACCTAAAAGCTTCAAAAAAGGCTTTATCATCATCATTTCTCTTAATTAATATCCTAGGTGAATTTAAAGTGATTTTTCTGATTATTTTTACGTATTTCCCGACTAAACTAAGAAAAAATTGTAAGAAGAAATGAAACAGATCGTAAAATTATATTCTTTAAATTTTAACGTTTTTATCAGACCACATGACAACTATTTCTTATAGTGAGATTTTAATAAGGTATTTAAGACATGATACTCTAATTGAAGAAGTTTTTCTTTTAGCAAATAGTGTGTTAGCCATTGGTTTTTAACTTAGAATCAGTTCTTGTTTCTTAAGAGAACAGCGAAGAAAGATTTGACTCTGTGAGAAAAATGCACCTAAAAACTAATTCACCAGAAAAAATAACGTTAGAAGATTCAAAATCTCCAATAACTGGCATTATTACTCTCCCAGGTGTGGGATCTGCTTTGTCCAGGAAACTTCAGGAAGCAGGTTTCTCTACTCTCGAATCGATAGCAACAGTTAGCATTGGAGAATTAATGGCACTAGGAGGTCTAGGAGAGAAAACTGCTGGGAAAATTATCCAAGCAGCGAGAGATAAATTGGGTTATGGGTTTGTAACAGCAGATGTCATTCTCGAAACACGAAGAAATATGTTGCGAGCTACAACAGGAGCAGATACATTAGATGATTTGTTAAACGGGGGTATTGAGACGGGTTCTATAACAGAATTGTATGGAGAATTTCGAACTGGGAAAACACAACTTGCTCATCAGCTTTGTGTAACATGTCAGTTACCTCCTGCCTTGGGAGGATTTAATAATGATGATAATAACCCCATTTCATGTATATATATAGATACAGAAGGTACTTTTCGGCCTGAAAGAATTGTATCAATGACAACCCGCTTTGGAAGTGATCTTGATGTTCAAATGGTATTAAAACATATCTTCCATGGCCGTGCATATAATAGTGACCACCAAATGGTTCTTGTTGAAAATATAATCAAAGATGCCCCATCTAAAAATGTTAAACTAGTCATCGTAGATTCTCTCATTGCTCATTTTCGTGCTGAATTCGTTGGTAGGGGAACTCTCGCTGCTAGGCAACAAAAATTAAATCAACATCTCCACTCGCTTCTTAAACTAGCAGAAGTTTCTAATGTGGCTGTAATTGTAACAAATCAAGTTCATTCTCAACCAGATATGTTTTTTGGTGACCCTACGATGCCGGTAGGTGGCCACATTTTAGCACATGTATCTCACACTCGTATTTATCTTCGTAAATCGAAGGGAGAACGACGTATTGCTCGAATCGTTGATAGTCCTCTTCTTCCTGAAAGTGAAACGGTGTTTGCAATAACAGAAGAGGGGATCGGCGATGTTCATTAAGATATTCTCTCCAACTACTAATATCTCGTCCGTTCTCCAAGTTTTTAGTGGAGAGTGGTAATTAGCATTCATAAAGGGTTATGTTCCTAGCTATCCTATTTGAGAAAGTCTTCTGAACAGAAAATACAAAAGCTAAAAAGGGGGGATATGATTTATAATCTAAGAATTAGTAACGGAGATTTTACAATTGATGGAGACAGAAAAACCTAAAGTAGAGAAACCTAAAAAGAAAAAAGAATATATTAAAGTAAGAAGCTATCCTGAAACGTTATTCTTTTATCCTAGTATGATTGTTTCCTTTATTATATTTCTTATCTACCTTCTAAACGATTTAGAATTATTAAGTGGTCTTGGTATTACTTTAGACGCAGCTATGATGAGTGCTCTTGGAACCTTCTTTTTCGCAGTGTTTGCATTTAATTTTATCATCGTTGCATTTGACTTTGGTTTAGGAAAAACTGCACTGATTGCTTTTGGTGTGATTATTATCGTTCTAATCTACTTACTTCTGCGAACACAGATCCCTGGACTGGATTTTGGTTTTGACTGGCCTGACATTAGTGCTTCTATGGAATTCTATTTCTTTTTCACAGTTCTCGTTTTCGTCCACCTTATCATCATTTACATTTACAGTCGTATTGACTATTGGTTGATTTCCCCAACCGAAATATACCACCATCGTGGTATTTTAGGAGACGAAAAGCGTTTTGGAAACGCCCAACATGCACATATTGAAAAAACTACACCAGATATCTTTGAAAAAATGCTTTTCCTAAGTGGAGATATTTTTATTAAACCTGAAACAGACCCACATATCTATCGGATCGCCAATGTTTTCAGAGTTAATAAAAAGGAATCAGAGATTAGGAAAATTTTATCATATGTCCCAGATAAACGAATAGAACTTTAACTATTCCCTTCTCTTCTTTTTTTCCATTAATTATTTAACATCTTCTCGAATAACGGTTCCAGGGGGTATTATTTTATCAGAATTAATTACAACACCAGGTAACATTACAGTATTCGATCCAATAACAGAATGAGGACCAATAACAGCTCCCAGTTTATTGTACACCCTTCCTTTAATTATTTTAACTGTTTTCTCCGATTTTACTTCCTGTAATACATTCATTGTGGTGACACCAGCACCAAGACGGGCTTTTTCGCCAACAACGCTATCTCCAACGTATGAAAGGCGCCCTATCTTCGTACCATGTTGAATTACTGAATTTTTCACCTCAACGGAATAACCAATTACGCAATCATGTTCAATACAAGAATGGTCTCTGATAAGACTGTTTGTGCCAATATAGCTGTTTTTCCCAATGAAACAAGGGCCAACGATTTGTGCATTATGATCAATAACAACATTCTCTTCTATCAAAGCAAGACCTGAAATATGCGCAGAGGGAGATATTTTTGCTGTTTTATGGATCCGTGAGTTTTCCAATACCTTAAAAGCATCTTTATTTGCTGCAAGTAAATCCCAAGGATATCCGACATCTACCCATTCATTTTGCCATACTGATGCACATATTCTGCGTTGTTCCTGTAGAAGTCTTGCTAAAGCAGCAGTGAGTTTACCTTCCTCTTCAAGAATGGTGAAAAACTCTCCTGGTAAAATCGATGCCCCAGCAAAAATATAATTAGCA
Source organism: Candidatus Heimdallarchaeota archaeon (assembly GCA_020353515.1). Lineage (GTDB taxonomy): Archaea > Asgardarchaeota > Heimdallarchaeia > Hodarchaeales > Hodarchaeaceae > Hodarchaeum. The sequence goes on along the minus strand of CP070695.1, from coordinate 1,484,531 downwards.
TCAGTTTCTTTAGCTGGAGTTTCTGGTAAAATCTTTGTAATAAATCCTCGATCATCAATGGAGGCTATGCCGAACTCCGAAGATTTTCCAACTAATGTGACAGCTATGGCTCCATCTGCAGCTGTATTTATGTAAGAATTCATTAAATGTTGATAGAACACGGGTGGAGCAAAAATATCTCCATAAACTAATAAAAATGGGTCTTTTTTAGAAAACTCCTCAGATGCCGAGGTAATCGCACCCTCTATACCTGGCCGATTTTCTTGATCTATGACTTGAATATTAATGTCTCTTTGTCTATAATCTTCAACAACAGAGAGAATTTTCTCTCCTAGATACCCCACGACTATCACAAATTCATCAAGTCCAATATGAATAAGCCCATCTAGTACATACTCCAGGAAATGCATTCCATGGAGGGTTAACATAGTCTTGGGATGATATTTAGATAATGGAAGCATTTCCTTCCCACTACCTCCTGCTAAAACTAAACATCTCATTTTTATTCTCACATCTATTCAGGTATCAATTACACAGTTACAAAGGATTTTCATGTGATAATCTAATGAAAAAGCAAAGAAAACCAAGTTTAACTACTAAAAATGCCTTTTTTAAATCCTTCTTCAAATTTCGTTTTGACTAGCCCTGAACGACGTGAAACTGTTAGATGGCAAATAACGAAAAAAGAGTCCATTCACACTGGATAGACAAATTAACAATTAATTTGGTATCGAATTGGCCTGAAGTTCAAGACTTCAACTGTAATTGTGGTATTTCAGTTTCAGGCCAGCAACATGTGGGTAGAATTCGGGGGGAGATAGTACTTACAAACGCAGTTGTTAACGAACTTAAAACTCGAGGGTACGATGCCACTCACTCTCTCATTCTTTATACTGCAGATCCTTGGAAGGGAAAAGAACCGCAACTTAATAGCTTTGCAGATCCTGATGAAGCAAAACAGTATATTGACTGGCGATTAATTGATGTTCCAGATCCAACTAACCAATATCCTTCATGGGTTGATTATTTCTGGAAACCCTTTGGGGTTCCTCTTCCGAAGTTCGGACGAGATATTCAAATTATACGCACTCATGAATTTTATCAGACTGAAGCAATGAAAAAGACTATTATCCAATTAATTGGAAAAAAGGAAGAAGTACGAAACATTCTGAATAAATATCGGAAAGAAAACCCATTTCCTGAAGACTGGATTCCT
>CP070695.1:1271636-1483215 GCA_020353515.1 Candidatus Heimdallarchaeota archaeon | reverse complement strand
GATGAATTTAAATTTTTTTCATTGTAATTCAAGAAATCTCTGATTACGGATATAAAGAAGTTTTATTCCGTTTTTACGGGCCATCCTTTTTAATTTGCGATCATTTGTTGCTATAATCCCGTCTTTTTCTTTCCCGTAATGTAGTAGTACAAAGTCAATATTCCGGTGGCTGTACTCAGAGGGCCATCGTTGACAATATTTATGGACAAACTCAATTGCTACGCGAGCTTCAATTCGATCCTTAGGATTTCCTTTTAGATTCAGTTTCTCAAGCTCAGAAAAAATTGGATCTAGTACAATTAATCTCCGCTTCCCTGGAATAACGCGATCTAACTCGTATGATAAGTTGAAATTAGGATTTTGACAAAGTGCCATTAGAAAATTCGTATCAAGGAAAATTAATTGACTTTCTCCATCTGAAGTTGGGAAATTTAATTGAGTCGTTGTTCTTTCCCACCTTTAATAACCCCCCATCCTATTAACCTCCATCTACGATCGATTTGACGACTAATAGCGATACGAGTACCTAAATCTGCACATACAGGAAGTCGAAGATCAATATGAATGGCTTTTTTCCCCGTCTTTGTCACTTTTCCTACGGTTTTGGCGGTGGCTACACTTAACATAAGATTTTCATTCATCTCAATGTCTTGTACTTTAGTCTGAACCTCACTTCCAACAACACGTTCTAATAGGTGACTCTCAAGTTCTAGTACATCCCAAATTGGTGGGAGTTCTTCGGGATATCCAACTACTTGTCCTACTAAAGAATCACTTTTCGCTAATGCAGGATCAATGTTTGTACCAATTCCGATGAGGCCTCCTGGTAATGCCTTCTGAAGGTCACCAAATCCAGACCGTAGACTAACTATTTTCGTTCGAATAACTTGCCATTTGTTACCTTTTCGATTCCCTGGTCGTATTTCGATTTCATCATCAACAGAAAATTCCCCTTGGATAATACTTCCACCTACAACCCCTCCTTTTAATTTAGTAGGGGATTGACCTGGTTTATTTACATCAAAAGACCGTGCAACTAGCATTCGTGGCACAAGGCTTTCATCTCTTTTTGGTGTTGGGAAATTTTCCTCAATATTTTGGATAAGCATGTCGATATTAGTATGGTGAATAGCACTTATGGGTATAATGGGAGAATCTTTTGTATTAGATGTCGAAATAAATTTCTTTAAATCTTTATAATTTTGAAGAGCGGCCTTTTCTGAGACCAATTCGATTTTATTTTGACAAACAATAACCTTCTCCATCCCAATAATCTCCATAGCTGCGAGATGTTCACGAGTCTGAGGCATGGGAACTCTTTCATTGGCTGCGACGACTAAAAGTGCCCCATCCATTATACTTGCTCCTGATAACATGGTAGCCATTAAAACTTCATGGCCAGGAGCATCAACAAACGCAACACGACGTAGGAGAACTGTTTTCTTCCCACAAATTGGACATTTTTTCTGGGTTGTATATTTTGTTGGGTTTTCGCACTCTGGACATTCACGGAATTCCGTTTCAGCATATCCTAATCGTATAGAGATTCCTCGACGAATTTCTTCACTATGTGTGTCAGGGAACTTACCAGTTAAAGCTTCGGTTAATGTTGACTTTCCGTGATCTACATGCCCTATCATCCCTATCGAGATCTCAGCTTGCTTGGGCTGTTCTGGTGTGGCTTTCTTCTTCTTTGCTGTAGATCTTTTCTTCTTTCTCGGCATAGGAATCCTCGGAACTGATTCATAATAATTCTTCTATAGCTTTACTGTCTTTCTCTCGTGTAAGTATTTTTAGATTTATCTGATAAATATCCTCACTGATTAATCGCCCTCGAACACGTTTTCGACGTCTTTTCCCTTTTCTGGTTGGTTTGTACCCTACACCTCTATGACCAATGAGAATACGTTTTGGCATTGCTCCTTCGACCCCAGGTACCATCGGAAATCCAGAGTGATCAGAGCCACCTGTAATTTTGAACAAATAGCCATCAAAACCGATGAAGTTCCCCTCGAGCTCATCCCCAACACCTTTTCCGATGAGGTGACGAGTCATGGCATCATCATCGATTTCTTTCTTGTAGCTCTGTTTACCATCAGCTAAATTGAGTTGAAATCTTACCATTTTAAGGTCTCAAGTCTTTTTAATTATCGACCTATTAGAAAAACCGTGGTGATCTGTACCCAGATGTTCTTTAGGTGATACGTGTCATATCGTGTCGAATCTCTTTCTATTCTTAATAGTTCTTATGATTCTCCAGAGGATCTTCTGGAGTTTTCTTCTCGCAAAAAGAATAGTAATAATCTGTATATTTGTGATAAAGGGTGCCCTAGGAAAAACTAATCTACTGATTCGAATAATATCACAATGCCCAGTATTTATTCACAGTTCGCCGTTTAATTTCAACCAGTTCGGCTAGAGCATCCATTTCTGTGCCACTTAGGATTTTCTCTTCCATGATTTTCCTCGCATCAGGTTCAGGGACATCTATCCACAATTCATCTCCTTCCTTAATTTGTCTTCCTGCTGTTGGGCCTCGAATGGCGACTGCTACTTGATCAGTTACCTTTGCTTGAGAAATATTCTTTCCACTTTCTTGAATTTGCAATAAGAAACCAATTTTTTTATTCTCACGGTCAATGAGATTAAGTTGAGGTGTTAAGATTCCTGCTAACACTTCAACTCCAATAATACATGGTTTACTTTGTCTAAATACATAAGGTAGTACCTTAATCTTACTTGGTCGGACAATATCTTTCAATGCTTCTTCTTCAAGACGTTGTTGAACTTCATATTGATATGTCTCGTACTCTTCGGCTAAACGGTAAATAATATCATCCTGAATAATTGGAATCTGTGATTTATTTGCCTCATCTTGAGCATCAGAAAGAGCTTTTACTCGAAACCCTAGAATAATGCCATAATATTCATTTTTCTCTCTGGATAATGAAGCCTGGTAAACGTCTTTCTTTGTTACATCACCTACAGCTGCAAAACGAATTTGAATGTTAGAGTCTCGTAAGAAATTTACCAGGGCTTCTAAGGAACCTAAAGTGTCTGCTTTGACAATAACACCCGCATCGTCAGTTTCAACGAGAATACTGGCTAATTCCTCTTCAATTTTTACTATTGCTTCATTAACATCGTTTTTATCGACTACATAAATTGATGATCCTGCAATGGCTTCATCAATGTTTGGAGCTACTAATTTAACGCCAACTGCGGCTGTTGCTTGCTCAACACTGTCAAATCTTTTTCGAGGATCACGAATCTCGTCTAATTCCTTAGGCAATAAGACCGCGCGAACATTAGTTGTAATAGGCCCATTAGTGCCAGCTAATACAATCTGAGAATTTTGCTTAATCGTACCATCGAAGAGGATTACATCCAGAGTTGTACCCATTCCTACTTCCTTTTTTACTTCCAGAACTACACCCTTTCCTTTATCTAAGTGCAACTCTAGCTGTTTTTTCAAGTATTGTTCTGTAAGACTTGCTAAAACGAGAAACATTTCAGGGATACCCTCACCAGTAATGGCAGAGGTAGGAATAATGGCAATTTTCTTTGCAAAATTTTTGATTCGGTCAAAACGATCTGTTTCAAGATTATAATGACTTAGCTCAGACATGACATCGTAGATAACAGATTGTAGAGCCTCTAATGTTCCACTAGATTGTCTTGATAATGATTTCAATAAAGTAGTGTCAGGAAAGCTTTTCCAACCTGGAAGACGATCAATTTTATTTGCTGCTATTAGAAATGGTACTTTTTGTTGGACTAGAATCCTTAAGGATTCGACAGTTTGGGGTTGAATGCCTCTACGAACATCAATGACTAAAATAGCAAAATTTGCAGCGCTACTGCCCCTCACCCTGAGATTGTAGAAAGAAGAATGGCCAGGAGTGTCAATAATGAGTATACCTGGAATTTGAAGCATCTTCTTGCCTTTTCCAATTAGTTCTCCACATAAGCTGTTAATAGTCTCAACAGGGAAAAAACTTGCACCAATATGTTGAGTGATTCCCCCAGATTCACGAGCTTGAACAGCTGTCCCACGAACTTTATCTAATAAGCTGGTTTTACCGGAATCAACATGTCCTAAAATGACTGTAATTGGACTCCGAATAGGCTGCTTTTCCTGCTGCTCCTTAGCCATTATTGAAATGTCTCCATTAAAAATTCGATCTACCTCTATACTAAGACTAATTAGAGTCTTTTGAAATTTTTTTCTCTTTCTCCACTTTCAATAAATCAAATTTTATTGATTTTATATTATGGAAAAAAGGTTCTCACTCATTAGAATTGTAGATGGATTAATAGTGTTATTCCATTTGATTCTTAATAATAATTGAAACTAAAAGTTAGATTTAAGATCGCTCTCATATCTTCTCATAATCTCGATAAACCAATCTTTGTAAAAAGTGGTTGGAGTAAGGTCTTCAAGGGGTTCTAAAGATGATACATGTCCATCGATAACATATCTGTCAACTGATTCTAATTTTGTTCCATTTAAAGCACTTTCTCCCTGATTAAGTTTAGACATGATAAAATTAACTAATTCGTCTTTAGAAGTAATATTTTCCTCAAATCTTCCAAGTACAAAGGCGTTTGTTATTTCACCAATTCTTTGAATTTTTTTCGTACTCTTACCCCAATAGCTAATAATACAAAGATCATCTGACGATAGAGTCTCTTTGTGGGAGTTATATAACTATACATATAATTTTATCATGGAGTTAAATGAAAATTATCCTCCTCCTCTTCAACCTTACATGACTCCTCAACGATGGATAGGTACATCAGTCGATGATAATGCTACTTACATTTATGATGGATATTATCAAAACAGACCGTAAGCAAACAAATTATCATTCCTCCCATTTTTTTCTCTTTTTTCTGCGTCAATCGAAAAATACCTATATATTGGTGCCAAGAGAAACCTTAACTAATTCGATTAAAATTATTCTTTGATAATCAAAATTGATAGGGTACTACAATTGATTCTAGGGTTAGGGAGAAATCCCTGGCAAAGAAAGTGGTTGATATACTTTCTATTGATCCTTAGTTGTCTTTTCGGGCAAGTAATGAAAGAACTGCCTCAAGAATGGGTTGAAACTTCTAAGAATGGTCTTACAGGGATCTCCAGGCGTCGTGAGAATGTAGAAAGAGTAGATCTCAACCATCAATTAGAATACAATTCTTCATACAAGAATTGTGATCTTTTTTCTAGGAGTATGAAACCATTGCAGTTTCCTCTTCCCAACCTACAATCACAAGTAGGCTCTGATAGTAGTAATAATGGTTCACTCTCTTTCATCGAAGAGTTTGATAACACTAATTATCTCAATGCCTCCGCAACCACTGCGAGTGGCTGGGGCAGTGGAAGTATTCAACTAGGTTTAGCAGGGATTGGTGTCCCCATCTCCAGGGAGACACTTGGAAGTGCAATGGATGTGCATATCAGTGGCGATTATGCCTATATTGCTGACTGGACTGGTCTAACGATCATCAACATCAGTGATCCAATCAATCCTGGAACCCCTATCCACCGAAATGCAACTAGTAATGCTTGGGATGTGTACGTGAGTGGAAATTATTGTTATTTAGCTTATCAAGACCAAAGTTATATAGCAATCATTGATATTAGCGACCCAACCAACCCCTCGAAGACCTTGATTAACTTCTGATTTTTCTGTAATATTTCATCTTAATACTCTAATGCTACCAGGAGTTCCGTTTCGGTGATGATTGCTGAATTTTTAAAAATGAGGATGAATCAATGCAACAAATACCTGGTTATTCTTTTGTTTTATTTACCTTCATTTATTATTTATCAAAGATTGTATATGATAACCAGAATCGGAGTGAATGTGAGTATGAAAGTCAGTAGATTCACAGTTTTCACATTGCTTTACACCAGTTATATCCTTAAGAATCTGCCAAGTGTGTCCACATTGAACACAATGGAAAAAATCCACTGGATTAGCGATACGAATCGCAAGGCCAAGCACTAAGGCCTTAGCTATCTTTCGATGAGCTTCTTCTAGGTGTCTTGACACTGAAGATTGTGAGATATTCATTTTTTCTCCAACTTCTGTTTGTGAAAGACCTTCCAGATCAGATAACCGAATTGTCTCTAGTTCTTCAAGAGTTATATCTACTACACCTGCAATATCCTTTAACGGAATACCGCGTGGTTTGAAATAAGGATGTGCGGGGTCGCATCGAATTGTTCTTGGATTTCTAGGACGAGGTATTATTTTCCACTCCAATTTCTATCTTTCATTTAACCAAGCTCATAAATTCTTGCATATATATTCATTATGCATTATCTAGAATAGTACGTGAAAATTAATACGTATTCTCTTGGATTCCTTTTCGTCTTCTTTTTTTGGGTGTTGTGTTCTGTCCGTTTTCTATCACGGATAAAATTTTAATGTAGTTATTCTTATTACTATGGCTTTTCACCAAGGTTCCGAAAAATAGTCCCTCGTTGTCGTAAATTCATGAAAGAGCTATGGCCTGAGGTGTCAATAACAACACTCTAGCGAGAAGATGAAAATAAAAACCCTTTGATAATTCATTAGTTTATTGTAATTCTAGAAGGTGAAACTGCATTTGATTACGCTGGTGATAACTGATTTACTGATGAACGCTTTTTGTCTGGCATCCGTAATAAATATTGGCCACCAGAGAATACATTCTCTATTTGAGATCCAGTGGGAAAAATCATACATTGACGTGTATTTCCAAAATCGTCTTGGACAGTAATAATGACGTACTCAATATCTCTTTCTTCGACTTGATGTACATCTATGTTAAAGATTGTTGAATCCCACACAACTCGCCCATACGTCGAATTTTTCCAAAATATGGGATTTTTCATGTTGGAAAAGATAATTTCATCTCCATTCTTAAGATGAACACTTGCATTAACATTGTAAACGTTTGATAATTCATCTGTTACATCAAAACGCATGAATGTGAATTTCAGAGTTTCTGGATTATTTAAATCCCAATTTTGAGTTACCTCTTTTGTTTCAACCACGAAATTTGAAATTTCAGGAGGATTTGAATCAATCTCAGAGACATTTCTCCAAATAACAACCTTTCGAGGATCTTTGAGTGGTAGTACATCTAAATATAACTCTGTTGAATCAGCATAATGCTTCAAAGAGAACCTAGATGTATATTTTCCATTGATTTGAGGAAATGGATTCTTCCACGATTTTGGGATTAATATTGCGACTGTTAGTGGGACTTTGTAAATATTTGTATTAAAAGAGGGTACAGATACATAGAATTCTATTTTATCCTCACTGTAAGTTACTTCAGACAGAGTTACATTCTTTTTCTCTTTCTCATAAGCAACCAATTCTCCCCATGATGTATACCACACATCAGGCCAATTAGCAATTTGGCTAAATATTTCTCGGTAGTTAATAAAATTCGTTACGCTGTTATTTTTTCCAAGAGTGTTAGTATGTCCATAACCTTTAAACACCTGATAACCTGTTGTACGATAAATCTTCTTCATAATATCTATTAGTCTATGGATATTATCATCATGAATCCCGTGAGGCGCAATAGTTGTTCCTGCTTCATACCAATTATCAGGTGGCCATAATACTCCACCTCCCTTATTGGTTCGTCCCAAATCGAAATATTTTTCGACATATTCCACGCCTCCAGTGACCCCATAGGGATATGCAAATACAATTGGAGTATAACAAAATAATTCCTCTATCCCTGTTTTTCCCCATCGTATCAAATATTCTTGTTCTTCGGGACTTTTTCCAGAGAGAGGAACATGTCTCCCGCAATGTGATTGTACATCATAACCTTGAAATAATTCATCAAGTAAAAATGCAAACCGCCAAAATGATCTGTTTGGATAACTTCTATAGGACGGTGAGAATATTGTATGAGAAATACCTAGTTTTTCATCAATTGGAGCTAAGTTGATATCGGATGAGTGTGCGTCATCCCAAGACATAACAAATGTTGTGTTACATCCTTGCCAAAAAAAAGTAATCCGAGGTTCTCCCCAGATATTTTGGTTGTTTCTAATATAATCATCATCTGAAAGTAAACTATAAAACAAAAAGATTGAAGAAAAGAAGATTAGAGAGAAAAGAATGAAGAGAATGGAGACTCTTCTTGGATTATTAAATATAAATCTAGCATTCTTAAGATTACTCATCCTGATAGCCTTTGTATTTTAATAGAAGCTTTAAAATCCAAGTACAATAATCTAATCACCTACATTTATCTCACGTTCAGCAGTCAACTAATAAAATGGTGATTGGTCTTAACAGACATTGAAGTTGTTTATTAAGATGACTTCTCATCGTCAATATCCCCCTTAGCTTGGTATATATACTCTCACTCCTTAAGATGTAATCTCTACTTGATTTTATGTTGAGTATGAATTTTTAGGGGAATCTATTAAAGGATTTCTATAATTTAAGTATCCTTTTTACAAGAAATTTTTTAAAAGGATGTCCATAAAAAATATATCTTCCTCTTGCTGCAGGCTGAGACGTTAAAAACAAAAGTTCCCTTCATATAATGGAGATTGAATCCTCATTGAGACGAGATAATACCCATTATTTTATTTTTCCAGAATATCTTGATAAAACCCTCACACGAAAGGAAGGGCGGCGATTATCATTAGATTTAGCATTAGAGAATCCTACGGTTACAGAAATCCGCTTAGCTGCAGAAAAACTGGAGTATGATTACGAAGTCCAGAAATATGCTGCCTATCCCCGTCAATGGTGGGAAAGGAAGGGCCTTATTCTAATTGAGAAAAAAAAACCTAAATTACAAACTTTGAAAGATCTTAGTAACGAAATAAAGTTGCATATTCGGCCAGCGTTAGAAAAACAGAAGAAAGCATTAGCAAAAGAAGCAAAAAAAAGGAGAACTCTTAAACAGATTCCTCCAAAAAAGACAGAAAAAAAAGGAAAACCAAGAAAATTTCGTCCAAAACGAAGAAAGTAAGAATTCAGGCGCTTACTCTTCCTTAAGTTCTCCAACGATATTAAAATGGTGTTAGCTCTGCCGAAAAAGCGTGACATATACACTAAAAAAGCTAAATCGGAAGGTTATAGAAGCAGAGCTGCCTATAAACTTCTTCAGATTGATAAAAAATTCAAAATATTTCAAGGTGAGCAAACGGTCATTGATTTATGTGGAGCGCCTGGAGGTTTCTCACAGATAGCACGTGACAGATCACATGGTAAAGCACGGATTTTCTTAGTGGATATTGCTCGAATTAAACCAATTCCAAATATTACTGATATAATTAAGGGTGACATCACAAAGCCAAGTACAATTCTACAAATTCAACAGAGTCTTGAAAAGCATGGAGCAGATGATAATGATATCATTATCCTTGCTGATTGTTCACCTGATGTTTCAGGACACTGGACAACTGATCATGCACGCCAAATTTGGTTAGCGGAAACCGCTTTAGGAATATCAAATTATTTTCTAGCGAAAATATTTGTAACCAAGGTTTTTCAAGGTGAACAGTATCAGGAGCTTTTAGAAAAGATCAAAGGATCTTATCAGGAAGTGAAGGCTTACAAACCCCCAACATCCCGCAAAAAAAGTGCTGAAATATATATCATTGCAATTAGCAACAAAAATAAGAGTTCAAAGCGATACAACCGTCTTCATCTCGTTGAAAGCGAGTAAATCGTTGGTAGAGTAAGTTATGAAACTTATCGAGATCCAGGAAGGCCTGGGAACTTTTCTTGTTCCAGAATCAAGCATTGAGGAACATATCCCACGACGGTCAGATGAAGTATTCTTCAATTTTCATCAAGAAATTAATCGCGATCTTTCAGTTTTAGCATTAAGAGCGTATGGAAACATCAATTCAAAGAGCGAATTGAGAGTTTGTGAACCTTTATGTGGATCAGGAATACGTAGTGCTCGCTATGCGTTGGAGGCACCAACCTCTAGCATTTATTGTAATGATATTAACTCTAATGCTGTTGATATAGCACAGAAAAATGTTAACAGGCTTCCAAAAGCAATTGCAAAAAAGATTCTGCTTTATAATATGGAATGCAATCTTTTTCTCCAAACTCTTAATGTTAAAGACATTGTTTTTGATTTCATAGATATAGATCCCTTTGGAACACCCATTCCTTTCGTTCATAATAGTATTCACTTGATTAGGCTTCACGGACTTCTTGCTTTTACCGCAACAGACCTAGCTAGCCTCGTTGGACTATATCCGCGGGCACTTTATGCAAAATATGGTGTAAGCCAACTAGAAACCCGTATAGGGAATATCCATGAGATCGCATCTCGTGCTCTGATAACGGGGATTCAACATGTTGGATTAACTCTAGGACAATCTCTTCTCCCTATTGTTACTTTTTATCACAGACATTTCGTGAGATGTTTTTTTATTCGTAATCGAGGGGTAGATGGTGTCATAAATAGAACTGGCTTCATCTACCTTTGTAAAAAATGTAATACTAGGTTCACTAACAATCTAGGTGAAAAAGAAAACTCATGCTCTATTTGTGGTGCTTCCAATGGCATGGTGGTCGGTCCGTTATACCTAGGAAAGATCCAACAATCAGCCTATTTATCATCCATGTTCGATGATGAGCATTTAGAAAAAATGGGAACTGAAAAAAGATTGAAGAAATGTTTTTCATTGATGATAGAAGAAACCTTGCTGGATATTCCTTGGTCATTCGATATTCCAAGACTGGCTAAGAAAGTAAGAGCCCCAGTCCCCCCTCTAACGCAAGTTACAAAAATCTTGAAGGAAATGGGGTATAAAAGTTGTAATACTCACTATTCAGGAACTAGTCTGAAAACAAATGCCACTGAAACTGAATTGTGTTCAATTATTAGTTCACTCAAACCTTGATAAGAACTTGCGATGAGATTTATTTTGGTTTCTTTCTTCCTCACTAATCACTAAGAAAAGTTATATTTCTAGGCGCAAAACACCTTTATAGGTAAAATGAACCATAAAGAACGATTCAGGACTGTAGTCTAGCATGGTTTTATGATTCCTGATTTGGGATTAACCAATTAGAGATTGGTTATCAGAACATCAGGAGGTCGTGGGTTCAAATCCCACCAGTCCTATTCTAAGCTTTTTCTTTTAATTGTTGAAGAATTGATGGATAATGCTATTTTTTAACGTCACCATGTGAATCTTTTGAGATCACGGAAATCTTTTTCCTCTTGCAAAATTTCATCCGCTATCTCATACTCGCTTTTGGCACGAGTCATCCTATTAAGAGTCTTTTTTAAAAGACGGGGTCCACTACGTAACACTGTCTTAAGAGAATGCCATGGATATAATCGCGCAATATTAATTCCATTAGTTACGAACCAATCGGGAGTTAGAAACTCGTCCCACATTCTTTCGCGGAGTATTATTATTTCCTCTCTCGTTAAATGATGTGTTTTAACATTTGGTGTGAGAGTATCGTAATTACTATAGTCATCAGTGTTAAAAACCAAGTTTGTTTCCAATAGCCGTTCTCTAATCGTTGTTTTCGGAAAAGGGGTAAGAAACTGGAAAATGGGCATATCTATTTTTATTTTTTTAACAAATTTTACTACATTAAGGAAATCTTCCTTAGTATCGTCAGGGCTTCCCAGTATAAATCCCCCTGCTGCTAAAACTTTCTGACTCCTGAGGTAAGATATGATGCTCTTAGATTTTTCGGCTTGATTTCTAACGTTCTTCCCAATCGAGCGAAGGATTTTCGGATTTGGATTTTCGATACCAAGGAAAATTAGCTTGAAATTAGCCTCTACAATCTTTTTAAGCAGCTCTGGTTTATCGTATAACCCTTTTACACTTGCTTGTACAATATAATGGATTTTATTTAGATTTCTTTCAATTATTCCTTCGCAAAGTAGAGCTAAATGCTTGGAATCCAAAGTTATATTGTCATCTGCGAACATGATCGCTTTTACACCACCTTTTTTGCATTCCTCTATATCATCCAAAACCCGTTCAATAGTATATTTACGGAAATTTCGTCCATACATATAAGTCATAGAACAAAAATCGCAGTTATTTACACACCCCCTTGAACTTTCAACAACATCGGCCTTCAAACCCATACTATGAAAACCCTTTGTAAGTATCCTAGCCGATCGTCTAGGTAGCTTGAGTGTAGTTAAATCTTCTAACTTTCTTCGGGGATTATGAACAAATTTCTCCTTTTTTTTAAAAGATAACCCTTTAATTTCATTTAAATCTTTGTTATACTCAATTGCTGCGAGAAGCTCATTAAAGGTACTCTCTCCCTCCCCTCGAATGATGAAATCTAGATTTAGACTCTCAGATTGTGTGATTTCTTCTCCCATTGTTGTTGCATGATAACCCCCTATTACTATCTGAATCTTCGGATCTAGGTGTTTTATGAATTTTGCGATGTACAATGCTGTTTTGGCAGAAAAACTCATTGCACTTAGTCCGATGATGTCTGGTGCATGTTTTGTTATTCTATTCTCTAAGAAACTTCTAAAATTTGCTCGAACTAGGACAAGATCAGCCACGTCGACTTCGAAATCTTCATCAATATTTCCAGCTATAGAAGCTATCCCTATATTGGGTAAAACTTGATACAGATGCCAGGCCCATATAGAATTTGGCATAGAAAGAAGTAATATCCGCATATGCTAGTTTTATTACTTAAAATTCTTCTTATAAATGTAATTACCTGAATTCTTTTTCATTGCACTATCAATGATAGGATCAATGCTAGTGGGTTCAAATCCCAATTCGGGAAAGTAACTGTTCAGAATGAAGAAGAAAAATGAATCTTACGATTCTTGAATTTCACTGACTAATTCCTCAGCGATTATCTTAGGGGAAGGGAATCGAACACGATTAGCAAACAGTTCTTGACGTTGTATCGTTTCTCCTTGAACTTCCTGAGTTTGTAATTGTACCCGGCCTTGAATCAGAACTGTTTTTCCTTCTGCTTCTTGTTGGACTATTGGAAAAATCTCATCGTCAGTTAAACCATTGTCAATTAATTTCTGAATGTCGTTACCTCCCATTCCTGTTAAAATTTCTCCAGAGAGCCCAAAGAAAACCGTTCTAATTGTGCTTGTTCCATCATCAAGCGTACCAGAAAGCCTGAATCGAATTTGCGGTTGGACAATTTGATGTTCTTGGCACATCCATCCTGCGTCGGTTTCTACTACTTTCTTTCGGCATTGAGGACATGAATGATAATAAGGGCTCTGTTGAAAGAGTCGGATGACTTTACCAAAGACTTCTATCATTAATCCATCTTCAGTTTCTGATAATTCAGAAAGCTGGATTTTTTGATAATCTGGTATTGACTGGGGAGTAACCTGTTCTTCTTCAACAATTTCCACACCTCGTAATGCAACAGGAATTCGTGATGATGGCCGTAAATGACTCTGTGGAGATAAATGGATTTCTACTGCATCAGCATCCCTTTGTCGAATTCCACCAAAGAAAATCTTGACAAATTTCATCTCTTTTTCTCGGATTGAATTTAATTTCTCAACATTATCATCCCAAGCTACTATTCGTGTTTCTCCAGTTGTATCCCGTATTGACATTGAAGCTACTCGACCAGTACTTCCATCTGAACGAGTAAATTCTCTTTCTTCTTGAACATTCTGAATAACTCCTTGTATGCATACTAATCCTTGTTGTGGTTTTATTTCTGAAATACTCTCAAGAGGTGGATCCTCTGGAATTTGAGAAGCATCAAGGGAGCTAAATTCTGTTCGAGCTGTCGTGTGAAGCTCAATTGTTTTATATCTTGACAAATTGACCCGTAAATTCTTTATCTGAAAAGGTTCATCACCTAAATCATCAAATGATGAAATTGCTTCATTCCAAAGTACTAATGTTGTTACACTTGTCTCATCAAAGATTGTTGCTCTTTTTACAGATCCTGTTGTCCCATCACTACGTGTAAAACTACTTAATTTACTCACAGGACCTTTTCGGGCAGTAATTGTAACCATTCCATCACTAACTTCTATTTCAGCCAGTTTTTTCTCAATAGCCTCATATTGAACTATCTCTGGTGCTTGTTCCTCATCAATACTAGGTAGTGTTTTATGCCCAATTTTTGTGATGTAGGTTGTTCGTGTTGTGTGTAATTCAGGTTTCCCGTCTCGGTCTAGTTTTACGTTAGCAGCTTGAATTAAGATTTCATCTCCTCGTGTAAAATTAAATGCTAATTCGGCTTGGTTATCCCAGAACACAATACGTCGTGTTGTTCTTAATCCTTTAAGAAACAAGTTAGACACACGACCTTCTGTTCCATCAGACCGATTAAAAGTAGTTAGTTTTCCAACTCGGAGAACGGTAGCTTTAACATCAATTTCTTGCATTTCTTCATCTAAAGCATCTAAATCTAAGATCTCATCTTCAGGATTTGGAAAATCTTTAGTTTCGGTTTCTGTATCTAATTCAATTAGCCCGCGATCTCCAATATGAAGCTCTAACTCTTGAGTTCTCCCTAATTTCGTATATCCCTGCTTAATTTTAATGACAGACCCCCTTTCTATCTGTTTTTCTGTAATGCGACGAGCCATTGTACCCCAGAGAATTGTACGGATACTATCGGTTCCATCATGTAATAATATAGGAGCTAGGATGCCCTTAGTACCCTCCCTTAAGTACTCAATCGGATGAAAGACTCGTAAAATTATTGCAGTAAGACCCACCCCTGATAATCCAGGTTCCATCTTTTTAAGACTCTCTATGGTAAGTTTAGGTCGTTTCTTTAATTCAGGACGCCCGAGGGAAACATTAAGATCTTTTGCAATAATATGTGCTGCAGCAATGTCATTTACAAAGAAACCTAGTTCCTTTTGCTTCTCTTCAATTCTCTTCTTAATTTCAGCTCTAGATAATCCAGCTTTTTGGGAAATTTTCTTGATTAATTCTTCTATATTACTCAAATTTAGCTCCTCGTTATTTTTTCAATGTAAAAACATCGGCAAATTGAGGAAGTATAACCTCAACTTTCTTTGCTTCATGACAGTTGTGCTATCCTTTTCGATTGTTTTCATTTATTAATTTATATAGACCCTTTTTATATTCATAAAAATACTAAAAATGTTCGTAAGGAGATCCTAATTTCTGAACTACTAGCTCCTTAATTCTATTTCGTAATGTCCGACATCCACTTTTTGTTTTTAGAGATAAGAGGAAAATTTCAGACTCAGGAATATCATATGACTGCAATAATAATAAATTTTGTTTCACTAAATCGTTCTTCACTTTATCGATTTTGCTTAAAACAACAATAGGGTGATGATTTGATATCTCAGATATGAATTGAATCATTTCGATATCGATGGGGATGATTCCTTTCTTCTCCAAACTTCTAACCATAAGATGGAATGTTGAAATATCTATTATGTGTATGGGAAATAATAGTTGATTTGAGGGATCTTCTAAAAAAGAGATAATTTCGTTTTTTATTTTGTCTTCAACCTTTTTTGAACGCTTAGTTATCCTTCCATATCCAGGAAGATCTATCAAATATAAATTCTTAATAAGTGGTATTGAAGCAATTCGTAATGTAGTTCCAGCCTGTTTTCCAACAGGTCTTTTCGAATGGCTCAGATAATTAATTAAAGAGGTTTTTCCAGCATTTGGACGGCCTGAAACAGGTATCAGGTAGGTTATTGTCATCACTACAACTAAGTTTTCATTACTTTTCTATTCATTCGGATTCATTTTCTTCTGCTAAAAGGTCATCTAGCCAGTCACCAAAGACATCAACCCGTTCTTCTATGGGACGTATTGGTCGTGTTACTTGCACTTTACACTTTCCACATCGAATTACAGCTGTTTTAATTTTCCTATTAACTTCAATGTTGATTGATTTTCCTGTACCACACAAAGGACAATCAAATACAATTGGAAGAGTTGGTATAGGCTTTGTACGGACAATTCTTTTTCGTTTTCGACCCAAGGAATAACCTCCTACCTTTTTCTTTGTCGCTGATGTTTCTTGATTTGTTTAAGACGTCGATCACGTCTTGATTCCTTAGAAGTTGGGCCGGATTGTACAGTACTGGGCTCTGTATCAATATCAACAGTTTTTCGAATTGGAATTTCAGCTTGGCCCGATTTTACAAGTGAAATTTTTCGTCCTGATCCTATAGAATAAGATAACGTTCCTCCCAGTAAAAAGAGAGAGGAAACACCAACTATTAGCAGAAAAATTTGAAGTAATACTTCTGGAGGGAGAGGTGGATGAGTAGGGGTTTCAGGGCTTGTTGCAGCTAGCCAATCAAAGATATTCCACCAAAAGTATGAGTTGTTTTCGCTTTCATACCATGAATAATTTTCGAAAGGCCCTTCTAAATCACTAAACATAATACTTGATCCTCCTACAATGACTTGTGCACCTGTTTCTATTTCAGGCCCAGTAGTTCCCATTAATAATAATTTGCCATCAATTAAGGTAGTAGAACCAGGTTCTCCTGAGATTGATCTAGTTGAGGCCTCAGTCGAAGCTGTTAATACTGGAAAGGCTGCATCCTCAATCGAACAGGTATGTGTGACAATAGAAGTTATATTTTTATCTATTGATAGAATTTCGTGACTAGAACTATTAACATCGAGATGTAGATAATAGGGTTCTCCTGCATTAGTAAATTCATTGACAACAATATCAGCTGGCCTGATATCTTCAACAACTTTGTAAAATTCCCAGAATTTCCCCAAAAGAAATCCGCTCTCAAGATACCCTATAAAATCGTTAATAATATCTCCCCTGCCATTCAAGGTCTCATTATCTTCATTTAGCGGGTTAGCTAAAAGAAGTAAGCCCTTACCTTCGTTAAGGAATCTACTCACAAATTTACTTTCCTCTCTTGTATATTCTAGTTGAGGATTTGTAGCAACAAAAATATCTATTCCTTCTAAACTAGTACTATTAATCTTTCCAGTGTTAAAAACTACCTTCATTGATTTGCTGACTTGTAAATCAGAAATGGCTTGACTATATAATGAACGATCAAAATATTGTCCGTGGCCTTCATCAAATAGGACAACAATTGGATCATCAATAAAGGGTTCTGCAGCTCCTATCGCTATCACATGATTAAGACTGAATATAACACATATCAAGGCGTAAACAAAGATATATTTATATTTATAAGGCACACTATCTTCCTCGACGTTTGAATTACTCTTATTGGGCGAAAAACTCCATTAAAAGTTGAAATTTTCAAGAAAGAGGTAAAATTATAATATCTTTTGTGTTTTTTCTTCTCAAGTCTTGCTGATCCTATCAAATAAAAAACACTAAAAGGATTAACGAAGCCCTTTCTAGTTGATTTAAAGGAAGAATTAAGGCAGAACTATATTCAATGGATTAAAAATATTTAAAATATGATAGTTAAAAGCAACACCAAAGGAGAAAAAGCAATGGTAACAGCGCAAATGGTACCTAGTAAGTTATTAATTGAAGCAATTTCCGAGGAACTAAGGTCAAATGATAAGGTCTTTAAACCACCAGAATGGGCTGACTTTGTCAAACTGGGTGTTGCTCAAGAAAATGCGCCAGAACAGAGAAAAGACTGGTGGTTCATTCGTGTAGCCTCGATTTTGAGAAAAATCTATTTACATGGACCTATAGGAGTGATACACATAAGAAAGATGTATGGAGGTAGAAAAAATCGAGGAAGTAAACCGGAGAAAACATTTAAAGGTTCTGGTGCCGTTATTCGTCATGCAATTCATCAACTAGAAAAGGGAGGTTATGTTTCATTATCTACTAATGGAAGGATAGTGACTCCAACTGGTCGAAGTTTTGTAGACAGCATGGCTTATAAAGTCAAACAAGAGCTTCCTGAACTATCAGAATATTAATTGAAGAGAGTTTAAATTTAAGTATATGTAAGAATGAGGTTTACTATCAATGGCGGAAGAAGATCCTGAATTGGCAGCTCTCCGTAAAAAACGCCTCGCAGAAATGCAAAATGAACAAATTGCTCAGCAACGATTAGAAGAACAACAACGTCAAATCGAGAATCAAAGACAAGCCATACTAAAAGGGATTTTGACAAATGAGGCAAGAGAAAGACTTGCAAACATCAAACTTGCTAAACCCGAATATGCAATGACTTTAGAAAACCAACTAATTCAACTTGCTCAAACCAGACGAGTAACAGACAAAATT
Source organism: Candidatus Heimdallarchaeota archaeon (assembly GCA_020353515.1). Taxonomy (GTDB): domain Archaea; phylum Asgardarchaeota; class Heimdallarchaeia; order Hodarchaeales; family Hodarchaeaceae; genus Hodarchaeum. Next base: position 1,465,018 of record CP070695.1, on the reverse strand, counting down.
ACTGATGATCAATTACGTCAACTCTTACAACAATTAACCAAAACACAACGTGAAAGTAAAATAACTTTTAAACGCAGATAAGGTTATCATTGATGACAGCAATTGTTCAATTCTCTTGGTCACGATTAGAGGGATTAGGGCTAATCGCCGCTGCACTTGGTTGGGGATTACTCGCTCAATTTCCCCCAACTTTCTTTACTTTGACCTTACTTACAATTGATTTCGAACAATATTTCTTAGCTATCATTGGAACCATTTTTGGTTCGAGTGTTATCCTTGCTACAATAGCTTGTTCACTTGCAGAGGATTGGAACGACTCAACTACACCTACCTTGAAAAGTGTGACAACTTCTTCACTTATTCTATTTATAATTTTTATCTGTGGTTTTTTCATCTTTTTTCTCATAGAACCACTTTTTCCACCAGATTTTTCTAATTTAGATCCGACACAAAGATATTTTTCTGCTATGACTTTAGCGTTGACACTAATCGGAGTAGCTACTTTTATTATATACAAAAGCAAGGGTTTCTTCACAGAATAAGCTCTCCAAAGATTCTTGCTGTAATAATCTAAGGTTTTTATTCAATATGTTTAACTTTGGATTAGATTAAAATTGGCAGATTTAATTAAACAGACTATAATACGTTCTGATTTCTGCTCAAAAGTCTACATGTACTCTGAGGTGAGCTCAACCAACGTTATTGCCAAAAAAATCATTGAAGAGAGAAATGAAATCGGGTTTGTTATTACAGCAGAGAGACAATCTGCTGGTAAAGGACAAGGAGGAAAGAATTGGGAGTCGCCTCAAGGAGGATTGTGGTCTTCATTAGCTATTCAACCTCAAATTGAACTATCACAATTAGGACTCGTTCCCATTCTTTCAGCTGTAGGAATTGCCAAGGCATTAGAAACTTTTGATATAAAACCTCTACTTAAGTGGCCAAATGACATATTATTTAAACAGAATCTAAAAAAGATCGGTGGTATATTGGTCGAGGGAAAGATTACACAATTTAAATTAAATTATCTAGTTATTGGAATAGGTTTGAACGTTAACAATACAATAGATCAGTATTCCAAGTTGCTTCAAGAACAAATCACAACTATCTATGAGGAATTGAGAAGAAAAATCAATCTCAGTAGGTTGTTGTTTGAAATCATTCATCAAATTGAAAATTCCTTCGAACGTTTGAAACTCGACGGATCTCAATCGATTCTCGAAGAATGGAAAAATAGGGATAATATCATTGGAATGAATGTAGTTGTTCAAAGTCCTGAGATGGATTATCAGGGAAAAGTAGCTGATATTTCTTCTAATGGACAGCTAGTTTTAGAGATTTCTGATTCTAAAAGGGTGAATCTCCTTACTGGAACGGTTATCATACGAAAAGAAAATATTTGAGGTTTAATTCATGCTTTACAATCTTTTAACGGGAGAAAATACAGTCCTTAGAGGTTTAATCGCAGAAGAATTTACACGCTATATACTTACTCAACGCTTCCCAATTTTAATTGTTCGTCCTTCAACAGTACTGAAATATCTAGATAAAGCGTCAATTGTGGGGAGATATGTCGATTTCATACGAAAAAACCAACAAACAATGGATTTTCTTGGGATAGCTCCTTATCATAGAGAAAATGAATTCAAACCTGAAGAAATTATTTACCAGTATTTTTCTGAAAAAGAAGGATTAACTCGATTTTTAAAAGCAAAAAACAATTTACCCTGGCTAAAGGGATATGTTATTGAAGTAAAGTCACGAACAGGGATAAATACATGGTCACCTTTTCAGTTTTCTTTTTCTCCTAATCAAATAAAAATGTTAAATCAAATTCAAAATTATGATTTTAAAATCGTATTAAGTGGGGTTACGTTTGTTTCAGATTGGAACCTTTCTATTGTATTCTGTGATAAGAATCAAAGACAATATCTTGGAGATTTCATTACTCCAAGTTAATAACAGTCAATTAATCATGAAAGAAGCAAGCCTTTTCTTTAAATAACAAATATACGAAAAAGTTTCATTCTTTAAGATAAACCGATAAAAATTGGATGAGAATTTGTAACAACCTCGGCGCCTTTTGTTGTTATAATAATATCATTTTCGAGACGAAATCCACCTACATCCTTTTCATAGATCCCTGGTTCAACTGTAAAGACCATACCTTCTTCTAATTCTATATCGACCCAATTTTTCAGTGAAAGTTCATTAGTAGACTTTCGTCTAATAAATGGGGAATCATGAACTGTTAATCCTATACCATGGCCTAATCCATGGGGCATTTTGAAACCTGCTGCTTCAATTATATTGAATGCGACTTCTGCTACATCATGGAGAAAATGATTGTCTTTAAGGGCGTCAATTGCCTCATCGTGAGCCTGTTGCACTGTTTCTACTATCGTTTTCATTTTCTTATTCATGATCCCCATGACAAATGGTAGTGTAACGTCGGAAGTATACCCTTCTGCATCAACACCAAAATCAATCAGTGCTAAACCAGGACGACAAAGTGGTAATTCTGGATCCACACGTGGATAGGTATGGATCTGCCACGATCGGGCACTACTTGCCACCATAGTCTCAAATCCGATTCCTTGAGCACCCAACCTACGCATCTGGGTTTCTACAAAAATCGCTAGGTCAATTTCACTCTTAATTTCGTTTTCAGTGGTTAGGAGATCCTCTATTTCATCTACAAGTTGGTTACTAATCTTTATTGATTTTTTTAATAAGGCAATCTCGTAAGAAGACTTGGTTGCTCGAAGGCTGTTTAGTAAGGTATCAATCTTCTTCGGATTAAACACTATTTCGGCATCTGGTACTTGATCAAGAATGGTTTTAACACGATGATATGGAATTTCCTTAAGAACGCCAATTTTAGGGTGAGAGCTTGAAATTTGCTTGAGAGTTTCAGATGTCGCAGGATCCACTCCACCCTCAAATTCTGCTGTATTTATTAACTGATCCGCTTCTGCATACTCTTCAGCTAACTGAAAATCTCGCGGAATGAGTACTGTTTGTTGATTCTGAACATCGATGAATAAGTTAGCATCCTCAGGAATACCTGAAAGATATTTTACATTCACATTTCGGTTTTCTTCCCAATCAGTAAGATATAGGATATCAATCCCAGAATTTTCCAGTTCATCGTATAAATAGCTTAATTTCTCTTTTGTCACAAAACGAACCAATTTAAAATTCTCCTGATTAAATCGTTTCCATTAACTCTGCAATCTTCCCCATTATGTAATCACTAATCTGTTGGGATGTTTCTTTAGAGCTTGGAAGTTTATAGAACTTCCTTAAATCAAGCGGAGGCCCAAATTTCACTTTTAATGTAATTTTTCTTGGGCCCCCTCCCAATGTTAATGGTTTTCCTACTGGCATAGCAATATCAGTATTCTGAACAGCGCACGGAATGACCAAAGCACGAGTAGAATGAGCTATTAGACCTGCTCCTAACTTCCCAGGTTGTAGTTTGCCATCCTTAGTTCGAGCTCCTTCAGGGAAGTAACAAACCGATCCTCCGTTTTTTACTACTGCAATGTGATATTTTATTATATCCATTTTTTTCGAACCTTTAAAAACTGGAAAACAATTCATACCATGCAGGATTGGTCGGAATAGGGAGAGTTTCCACAATTTAGCATCTGCAGGATAAAAAAAGGGCTTGTAAAATCTAGGAAAAGCTGTTAAACCGATTAAAAAAGGATCCAGAAGAGATCGGTGATTTGCCATAATAATGATTCCTTTATTATTCCAACCCCTTGCAGGAACATATTTTTTTCCCCAGATTTTAATACGGTAGCAAAGATGAAAGAAAGTAAGGAGAATGGGGATGGCATAGAGATGTAACATAATTTTAACTCTAATTTTAGCCATAACAATCCAGCAAATAATTTAGAAGATAGTGTGGACTCCCATTTTGGTAGTTTAAAAAAAATTGTGTTCTAAATAGAAGTATACAGAATTTATCACAACAAGGAATTAATCGATTTTTATCTTATGCCATTTTTTCTTAACTGGTTTAGGGGCAGGGGGCTTTCGTCGTGGCGAGGAAGTTGTTTTTCCAAATTGTTTTTCAATATTTCTTGCCGTCATTTGCGAAATTTTTGAATTTATTAACTGTAATTCCGAGGTGTTGGGACGGTACTTCTTTAAAATGTCTTGAAATTCACGAAGGATAGCATTGACTTTGTCCTTTTCAATCATTACATTTCACAATTTTTTTGGGATATTGAAGGCAGTTAATTGATCGGTCTTGAAAATTACATCCTCAGGAGCGACTTTAATGAATGAATCATAAGCAAATTGTTTGGAAGGATCAAAACGATTCAATTGATAGTCATTCTATAATGGTTGATAATTTCTTCTTTGAAAAAAGACTCCTGAAAAAAAGTGGATATAAGTGAAAGTCAATTGACTATTGTAGAAAATGTCATGTTAATAATCGTAATAATCGAAGTTCAAATATGTAATTCTTGAAACACTCTAAATAAAGATATAACCACTTTTAAGAGGTAAATTACTTATTATCTGAGGAAAGGTAGCATTTCCATAAACTAAAATGGAAATAATATCATTTAGTCTGATTTTTTGGAGACAATATAAATGCCGAAATTCACAGTTGAAGAAGCCCAAAAATTACTTTACAATCGAGATTTAGTACGTAATCTCGGCGTGATCGCTCATATAGATCATGGGAAAAGCACACTCACTGATTCTCTTCTTGCGGCCTGCGGTCTTCTGGCAGAAAAAATTGCTGGAGAAGCACGAGCTACTGATACGCGGGATGATGAACAAGAACGCGGGATTACCATTAAAACCACTGGAATATCCCTTATCCATGAATTTGATCAAAAAACTTTCCTTATAAATCTTCAAGATACCCCTGGACACGTTGATTTTTCTGGAGAAGTTACTTCAGCTTTACGAGTGGTTGATGGCGCTCTGGTGCTTGTTGACGCTGTTGAGGGAGTCATGGTTCAAACTGAAGTTGTTACCCAACAAGCGTTAGCAGAACGAGTTCGTCCTGTTTTGATTATCAACAAAGTTGACCGATTAATTACTGAAATGCGAATGTCACCTGAAGATGCTTATGAAAAGTTTAAGACGATAATTAGTGACTTTAATGTTTTAATTGAGACTTATGCGCCTCCTGAATACAAAAAAATTTGGCGTGTAGATCCTCGGCAAGGTACTGTCGCTTTTGGTTCGGCAATTCATCGTTTTGGATTAACGATTCCCGCTTTAGCTGAAATTTGGCATGAAAAAACAGGACAACCAATTGATAAATTGATCAAAAACCTTTGGATGAAAAATAATTTTGTAAATGGTGTTTTAAAACCAACTTATGAAATATATCAAAAAGCTGAAGATAATGATTTAGATTCTCTTAAAAAGGTAGCAAAGCAATTAGAATTACGATTAGATGAGACTGTCTGGCTAGAACCACCAAAAAGGATTGCAAAAGCTCTATTAGAAAAGTGGCTACCTGTAGAAAAGGCTGTATTGGATATGGTGGTTCAGTTTTGTCCATCACCTCTAGCAGCACAGGAATATCGCTTTAAAAGCTTCTGGACGGGAGATTTTGAGACAGAAGAAGGGAAGGGACTGTTAGAATGCAACGAAGATGCACCGGTAATGATTGCATTGTCTAAAATGATTCCAGGTAAGGCAAAGCGAATAATTGCCATGGGTAGGATCTTTTCAGGTAAAGTAAAAGCTGGTCAAAAAATTACAGCATTACTTCCAGGTTATAAACCAGGAGGCAAAGAACGGCGATTTACGACCAATATACAGCAGGTTTCAATGCTCATGGGAGCAAAGACAGAAAAGGTTGAAGAAATTCCTGCAGGAAATATTGTTGCTTTACAGGGATTACGCGGAGCTACAGCTAGTAGCACAATAACTAGTCTAGAAACAGTAATGCCATTCCATGCCCTTTCCTACGCTGTAGAACCAGTTGTCACCATTGCTATAGAAGCAAAAACTCCAAGCGAGCTACCAAAACTGGCAGAAGGGATGCAGCTTATGGAGTTGGTCGATCCTTCCTTAAAGACAAAAATCAACGAAGAAACAGGGGAGTATTTACTTTCTGGAACTGGAGAACTCCATCTTGAAATTGCGGTGAAGGACCTTCAAGACCTTCAACACATTGAAGTAATGCAAAGTGAACCTATTGTTGTTTTTCGGGAGTCAGTTCAAGGGGAATCATATCAACAGTCCTTAGCAAAGTCACCCAATAAACATAACCGATTATGGGTTCGTGCGGGACCCCTAGATTCTGGTGCTATCGAACTAATTGAAAATGGAGAAATTCACCAATATACAGATCGCAAAGAAATGGCTCAGCTTCTTAGAGACAAAGCAGGATGGGAAGCAAAAGCTGGACGAAAGGTTTGGGGAATGGGTCCTGAAGAAGATGATCCAAATTTCTTTATCGATGCTACCAAGGGAGTTCAATATCTCAGAGAAGTGAAAGATTACATTATCCAGGGTTTTCGTTGGGCAGCTAAGGAGGGGCCTTTATGTGGTGAGCCTTTTTATGGATTACGATTCATGCTCGAAGATGTGAAGCTCCACGAAGATCCAGTCCATCGTGGCGCAGGACAAGTCATGCCAGTCTCTCGTAGAGCTTGTTTTGGAGCCATGTTAATGGCGGAACCTATCCTCTTGGAACCTATCTATAAGGTTCAAGTTCAAGTCCCTGAACAATACTTAGGGAATGTCTATAAGGTTCTCACCAGAAGAAGGGGCCGTGTGATTGATACTCAGAAAAGAGAAGGCACCCCACTAAATATTATTATTGCGGAGGTTCCTGTTACTGAATCATTTGGGATCACAACGGAATTGCGATCCGAAACCTCTGGATTTGCTTTCAGTCAAATGGTATTTGACCATTGGGAGAAAGTACCAGGAGACCCAACAAAACCTGAAGAAGAAGGTGGAGGATTAGCCCGACAATTTGTTATTGCAACCCGTAAGCGTAAAGGTTTTCATCACCCTCTTCCCCCCAAACCAGAAGATTACTATGATAGATTGTAATCACTAGAGTAAGAGTATCTAGTAGGAACAAGTTCCTATTAGCTCAACCCATTTTTTGCTAGTGATGATTACTCCAAATGGATTCTACCTAGAGTATAGCGGATCCGGAGGGATTTGAACCCACGACATTCTGGTTACTTCAGGTATTATTACTTTCAATGAAAGAACAGGTTTTACCTTCCGAAGCCAGACGCTCTATCCAGGCTGAGCCACGGATCCACCTCACAGCTATCTTAATTTTTTAGCGGCTTTTTCGTTCGTCTTCTGCGCGAATTTTCACGTGATGTCTGTGAATTGCACATGACACACAATAATACCTTACATATGGAACACGAGGGACATGAGCACCTTGTTGCCGTAGTTCTTTTCCGATTGTAAAATCAACAAGAGCTTTATAACTTGTTTTTCGTTTAGCTTTATCACGTGGTATCATTCGACGGCAGGATGAACATTGAACCTTTGAAAGAGTCCCTTTTTTGCCCTTGCTTCGCCCACCAGACTTACGTTTCTTACCCAAAGAGGAAACCTCATTTTTTAACAAAAAAATTCTGTACTAACGCTTTCAGAATGCATTAATTAATTTTTTATGAGAATATTCATTGATAATGTAGCTATATCATTTTACACTTCTTCGTTACATTAGAAAATAAAATGTGTTTTTCCTTTACTAGATACCTTTATGGATTATTTTTCCTTAGTAAAACCCTTTCAAATAGCATGAATATACTGTAAAATTGGCCTAAAACTCTTTCTCTAGTGAAGTTATATTCCTAGTAATAAAAAAAGCTAAGTTTTCTAGATTCAGATGGTGGTTCTGTTCTTGAAGAAAATAGGGAGATATTTGAGGAAAAGTTTGGTGAATGTATTGATAAACATAATCTCGAACTTTTGTTAATCTATTTATGTATTCCTCTGTATAACGTTCTTTCATTGTGAGAAGTTCAGATGTTAATTCAACGAATTCGGGTGCCTCACCCCTTTGAACCATTTCCTGATAAATTAGGCTATATAATTGTTCTTGATCCATTTTTTTCATATTCAAGATGAGAAAACTAGGGAAAGGTAACAACAAAAAAACAAGAACTGAGGTAAACATCCCAAAATTGTTTTCAAACTGTGCTAAACTCAAATCGGGGACAATAATTATCCCTAGAATGATATTCATAACAGCGATTACTGTACTTTGAAAAATCCCTTGACTAATCCAATAAAGTCTACCTGCTAGCTGTTGAAGCTCATCATTTGTTGAAAAGCGTATACCTTTGAAGCATAAAACCATGTAGATAAGAAGCGTCCAAGGAATGAGTAGTATAAGCAGCAGGAACCCATCTAATGAACTTACAACTGCTATAAATAAGAGGTCCAAAGAAAAAAGTAAGAGAAAAAGGGATACCAAAAGAAATTATTCCTTTAATTAGCCAGTTTTAGGGCCTAACTTAGTAAATCCTTAAGTTCAGATACCAGACTTGAAATATCTTTTTCTTCTTCTTTGAAGATTTCTGGTATTTTTCGCGAATATCTACGGAGTACTCTAATCGCTAATCCTAAAGAGTGGGCTTCGTTAGAAGCTCCTATTAAGATAAAATCCTCGGCTGAACTTAATACGGTGTAACCCTTCTCACCACGAACCAATACTTCCCATAAATGTCCATGATCCATTCTATCTACAACCATCCCACCCGTGCTCAGTACCGCTGCAGATAACGCGGAGAATAAATCAGGATCGGCATCCTTCTCTGAGAAAAATGCAACGCTCATCCCAGTTCGGGTGACTAACGCCAATGCTTCCAGATCTGCATACCGAACTATTTCTTGTAATAATTTAATTAATTTCTTCTTTTGTTCAACTGTAAGCGCAAAAGCCATGTTTCCACCTTCAAAGAAACCCATAAAGTCTTAAGACAGCATATTATTCCATATGGTTTATAGAACAGGGTTTCTGGTTAATTCAATACCCATTCTCGAATAATAGATTTAACATTTAGCAAAAATTTAAACCTTACTGTATTTTCTACTTAATTTATGTGAGTTGACTTAAGTGAGAAATAGGAGACCTACCATAGCTCTTGGCCAAATGGTATTAGATACTGTGATTCATAATGACCAAAACCGATCTCGAGTTAACAATCAAACTAATCAAACAATAGGAGGGCCTCCATCTTTTGCGGGAATTATAGGGGCAATTCTTTCAAAAATGTACTCTTGGATTTATCCACCATTAATCTACGCTTATACTTGCCCCAAAGCGATTTCTTTATTGAAAAATTACCCAAAATATCAAATGAATTTGAATAATCTGAAAATACAACCCAAATGCCCTCAGTTTCGCTTAGAATATCCAAGTGACAAAAAAGAAAGAATGTTATCTTTAAAAGATCCCCCAGTACAGTTTAATCCAACAGATTTTAATTGGGAATTTAAAGAATCGCCAGTGGTGATTATTGGATCCACTTTTCATGAATTTAATGACATTAAACTCTTTAGTTTCTTGAGAAAAAAGTGTTCTTACATTGCTTTTGATCCTCAAGGCTGTTTTCGTTACCTCACATCAGAAGGGAAGATAGAATTTCGCAATTGGTGGGATTCTAGGATTCTGGAAATTGTTGACTGTCTTCAGATATCTGAAATTGAATCTAAATATTTAGGCCTTGGCATCCTTCCTATAGAAGTTGTAAAAAAGATTTTGGAAACACCAATCACCTCTGTAATTCTTACTCGAGGAAGAAACGGTGCAATATTGGGATATAAAAGCCAGAAAGATATTTGTATATTTGATGTCCCTGCTTACACAGAAGGTATAATTGTTGATGAAACAGGAGCAGGAGATATATTCCTTTTTTGTTTCATTACCCATTTAATGGCATTTCAAAATGAACTTGATGCAGCTGCATTTGCTACAAGTGTCACATCTTTATTCCTTGAATTTAGAAAAACACCTGAGAAAATCTTAGAGGATATGATCGATCTTCGTCAAAATATAATTAGAGCTCAGATCATTGAATCTTCGAGGTAGTTATTGGTCTTATCCCATGTCTATCAAATTCAATAGGAAATACTCGAGAATCAACACCTAACAATTTTTTAATTCCTAACACCCTCTCATATAATCTTGTCTCTGTATTAAGAGTCAATGCAAACTCTAAAACCACATCACTATAATGAGAAAAGATATTTTCAACATCAATCCCATGAACACCTCGTACCATTGTGAGGAAGTGCCAACCATTTGTACCTTTTATCGCCGTAGAGTATTCATTTAGAAAACGCAAAACTGACTTTAAAGAAGACTGAATGAGCATGTAAGTTACTGTATTAACCACGGAATCAAAAGCAGTAATTCCCCGGGCTTCCTTGAATTCTAATATTTTTCGAAATAAATTATGAGAGACGATATTCACAGCGTCTCCTTCCCACTGAAGAGTTCGCGCCTCTCGTTTTCGTGTAAATGGACTTAGATCATTGAATTGCCAAGTTAGTTTATCGAGTTTCCATCCAAAAGTAGCCAAATCATGCCGAATTTCACTTTCTGGTTTATCTAGTGAAGTGTAAATAGCAGGAACACCACTTCTCGCACGTGTAACTAACAGCTGATGCATAAATGTGATGAACCCTGATCCAGGATCGCCTAATATCAGAATAAGAGTATCCCGTGGAATACCAGTTATGAATTCATCTATAACTGGCACACCAATTGGAATCAATGCCCTACTCATAAAAATTCACACATCTATATGAGGTAGAGTGATTTTCACTCTAGTTCTGATTTGTCAATCCTTCTATATTGAGGACTATTAATTATTTATTCTATTTTTATGAAAAGAATATTATTTCCTCTAAGAAACGCTTGTCCATAACGCTTGCTAATTTTCCCATCTTCAACTTCAGAACAGTCTTCCAAAATCAGGTTCATATATTGGTCTGTGATTCGGAGACGTCCAGTGTATTGCTGATTACTTTTTAGTTGGACCGTAATTACTTTCCCCACAGATTTTTCTAACGTTTGCAATGGCTGTGACATCGTTATATTTCCTCTTTGAAGCATAAATGATAAAAATTCCTTTAATTCAGTCGTTTTAAATATTAATTCTAAAAATTTTTCTTTATTAAGATCATGATAATGAGTTGTCATTCTTCTTCTGCTGAAGATTTGGTTCTGTCATCAAGATCTGGAAAATATTGTGCCTTATAATCGTCTTTGAAATCATTTAGAATTTTATCAATATCGAATTCATTACTTAATTGTGGTTTAGATGATCGTTTAACCTTTTTACTTATAGCAATTCTTTTTTGGCGGAGAATTTCACGAAGTTTCAGTTCTTTCTTTCTAATTTCTTCCTTGATCCCGATATCAGTTAAGTAGAGACCATCATAAACCCATAATTCAAGTTTTGATGGATCTAAGATCCTTGTTCTCTCAGAAAAATCTTTGAGAGGTAGGTAAAGACATGGAACACAATTATCTCGAAATTGATTAATCGCCTGGTCTGAGAATTTGGCGGCTTTTTCCGGAACAATTATGCCTTTAATGCCAATATCAATCATTTTTTGAGCTGTTTGAGCCCCTCCACCGCTTGGATCAAGAACTAAAACTAGATCTCCCTCATTTAGACCATAATTTTCTTCTGTTTCTCTTATAGCAGAATCAGTAAACGAATTCATAACTTTTAATGGTATTTCCCGTCCCTGTACCCAGAAGTTTCGAATTTGTTTGAGTTTTTCCATTTCTTGTTGGTTTTGACGTAATATTCGCCGAATTTCTTGATTTTCTTCCTGTATTCGACCTACTTCCCGCTCTACAGCCTCGCTAATTCTTTTTTGCATCTGATTGGAGCGTTTTAATCGTTCTTGCTCATATTTATCCTTCCATTCTTTTATCCTGACCGTTTTTTCGCGGGCTTGCTTTCGCCAGAACGCGGCTTCTTGGTCTAGTTTATCCATTTCTTCATAAATTGCCTCAATTTTTGTTTGTAGTATTTCATTCTCGTGTTTTAATGATAAAGTCAGCTGATCTGGTTCTTCTTCTGGAACAAGACTTTTTTGAACCCTAACTTTCCCTTGAATCATCTCAATTGCGTTGGAAATACTGTTTCCTGATATTACAAGTCTTTGAATTTCAGGAAGTTTTGGCACTAATTCTGGATGAGAACCTCTAACTGTCTGATTTATCTTAGTAAGCTGCTCTTTCAGCGAATTAAACGCCTTAATTGCTCCAAAAAGTGCATCCCTCTCATGTGAATTCAGGTGACTATAATTAACTGTTTTATCTCTGTAATCATACAAATATTCTCTTTTAGCAGCCGCTGATACCAGAACAGTAGGAGCTATCAATTTAGCACCAGTAATTTTTGCGATTTTTTCAACTGCTGCAGGGATGGGGATCACATCAGCCGCAACACAACATATCTTTCCAAATTTTGACGCAGTTCTAATAATTGTTGAGATACCACACTCCCGTTTAGAATTTAAGTATAATAAATTCCCTTTCATCAAATCTATGACAGCTATTCCAGTAGTTGTGCCAGGATCAACTCCTAATATGATATTTCTAAGAGAGAGGCTTGTTGGTGCAATGTCAACATCAAGGGGTTGAAAATCAAGGTTTGATTTCGATATTCGTTCTAATGTCACTCGTACAAGCTCAGTTGTCAGCGGTTTAATCAGAGTTTGAATTTCGGAAATCAAATTTTTTTCAAGTTGAACAATGTAAACTCTTCGTTGAGGATATTCAAACACGTCCCACGTAGTACTTTTTCTACGTAAAATCGATTCGACTTCATTCCCCGCTTGTGTGACAGCAGCACGACTGATCCGCTCATAACGTGGAGCTGACCAACCACCTCGTCCATGACTTTTCTTCTTAGACACACGGATTCTAATCTCTTCTTCAAAAGCCAGTATCTCATATCCAATATGTTTTTGACATAAGCGGGCACAAACCTCTGCTGTTTCTAGAGAATTCATTTTCTGAGAACCAAAAGGAAAACTTAGTTCTTTCTTCAACCTATGCTTTCGAATAAGTGTAGTGATCTTCTCCATCCCGCTCCGTGGAGATCCTGTAACTTGAACTAGCATTGTTTGTGGGGGAATTTTCTGGAGAAATCGTGTAATGCCTTTTGCGCTAGGTGATAACTCAAAGATGTTATCCATGGCGATGTAATCAGGCTTTAAATCTTCAATCTTATTAAATAATGTTCTTCTATTGATTTTAAGATATTTATCTATACGTTCTCGTGTTAAAACAACAAGTGAAAAGATAGACCCCTTACTAGGCCTATTAGATCGAGCTAGTATATCTAATCCAAAAATAACAGATGATTCTGGCATAATCACAAAACCGATTGGAACTCCCAGTTATCAAAATATTTCAGTAATAACTCTGATAGATTTGTCTTGACTGTCATTTGGAATTTTTTCTTGAAATAGTTAAGAATATTACTCAAATCTCTAGTCAATATTCTCTCAGCCTGTTCAGACTCAGTTTCAATATATTGGGGCCAATCAAAAAAGACTGGGTAATTTTCTTCATTCAAACGAATATTATACTCGCTTAAATCACCATGAATGTAACCTTGTTTCACTGCTTTCTGCATTTCAAGTATTATGTTGTTAAACAATGTTAATATTTCTTCGTCTGATTGAAATTCATTCTTTTTAATTCTATATAAATCCTGGCCAATTATGATATGCATTGCAACAACATGTCGATTTTGAGCTATTGGATTTGGAACACTCACTCCTGCTTTGAAAAGTTCACTAAGAGCTTTAAACTCTCGCTCTGCTGACAAACGACTCTCATAAAGGGGAGAAGTATGACTCTTCTCTGCAATAAAAGCTCGAGCCCGTTTAGTTGCTCGAAAATCCAATTTGCCCAATCTATGCGTCTTTACTATGAATTCATTTCCCTCATCATCTACAGCTAAACGGATATCACTTTCTTTCCCCGCCCCAACCTCTGGGCCAATTTGATCAATAGTTCCTTTTTCAACTAAGGCTTTTAATGCTAAAGCGTCATATCCAGAGAATGTTAATGCGGCTCCCTGATAATGGCGTTGGGCAAGGAAAATGAGTTTATAATTAAGGAGTCTATTCAAAGCCTTTTGTACTTTCTTCTCTGTATAATGCAAATAGGCTGCAATCTCCTCCGTGGGCACTATTTCATGTCTTGCCATTAATACCTCAATAACAGAGAGTATCCTGAAATCAAATGGAGTGAGCTCTCGAAAGAATTCTAATATTGTTAATGGCATGATTAGACCCATAAATTCTTATATGTCAGTAAGTGCAACTCTCGTCATTAATCCTAAGAATCAAATTAATTTGATTCACAGATCTCGGGAGACCGTCGTTCTCATCACACAGACAATTTTAAGAAATTATCTCAAAAGTGTTGTCTTCACTAGCATTACTAATTTCTAATGTAAAAAAGAATTTCTCCCTCTTTTTAAATAATATTGCTATTCAGAGATAAAACTAGTTTTTATGATGTCTTCGTCGAAAATTCCCAGCTACTAGTACAATAAAGACTAATCCAAGGAATAAAGAACTTATACTGAAGGGTGTAGCTTCTTGATCAATAGTTTTTTCTGTAGTTGTTGGTGGAGCTTCTTCTACTGTGACCTCCACTATATTAGAAACTTCGCTTTCTCCCAATTCGTTTATAGCTATAACGAGATATCTATATGTCCTTCCACTGACTACCATTGGATCTATGAAAGTTGTTTCATTACCAAGTACCCGTCCTCTTGGAAAATCAGCTTCCATTTTAATTGCTGGGTCATAATACCGTCGTTTGATGGCATAGGCTAAGATAGGGAGCCCACCAGTATCATTCACTTCCCAAGTTAAAGTAATTTTCCCCTTAGCTCCAGATCCTTGAACTATAGGAGCATTTGGCTTTTTACAGATTCCATAAGCTGTGTTCACTATTATTGGGAACGATTTGAATCCCTCGTTATTAGTGGTATCAGTAGCTGAAACATGGTAATAATAGTATGTATATGATATTAAGTTCTCATCTTCATATTGATTCGTAAGCTCTTGAGACATTAATGATTCATTTCGATAAACGTTGTAATGTGAAAAGTCTGATTCATTGTTTGGAGCCCATGTTAAATCAACTCCTGTAGCATCAACCAATGTCCCTGTAACCTTGTGAACCCTCGTTGGGGGGCGTAGGTCAGTTGTTGATGCATCCATGTTTATGAAAACGTCTAGAGAACGGTGATCTGAGCTAAGGAAGACACCTTGTTCGGCGGGGGTATCAAAAACAGTTGTATTGATCAATTTATCAAAGAAAAATTCATTTACAAAAATATGGTCGATTCTGCTTTTATATTGATCATCATACCAAGTGAATCCAGGATTATGAGGATCTAATTCACGAAATACATCGATCCAAGTATGATTTTTGGGAGCCAGAGGGTGAGACTGATTTAATAGAAATGTTATTGGACCAATTCCTAAGTTGGCACCTAAATTGGTTCCAGGATTTGGAGCGACATCACCAACATCATAAGGGGAAAAAGTGTTAAAATCCCCTAAGAATATCACTGGAACGGGGCCTAGAGAGTCAATAAAGTTGATTAGAGCTTCCATATCATTTTCTCGGACTATATCAAAATTATCACAGCACTTCAGATGGACACCAACAAAATGAACATAAGTTTCCCCTATTTCGATGATAGCGTGAAGAGCGTCCCTATATAGCTCATAATCTGTACCATTGTCAAAAACTCCATGTTCAAAATTTTCTATATCAACAATAGGAAAACGACTCCAAATAGAATGACCTTCTACAATCCTCCCACTCGATTCATACTCTGCAGCGTAAGGTTCCTCGTCTGAAAAGAAATCATTTAATTCATTTAAAGAGTTGGTGAACATACTTGGAGTATCAGTCCAAGGGCCGATCTCATCTAGAAACATGATATCAGCATTTTCTGCTTTTGCAACTGGAATCCATCGTTTGTCATCTTGACGATTCCCATCGATATTCCAATTCAAAATTTTTATGACACCCGATTCATACGTTTTATCAACAGTAACTGTCATGTCTGCTTCTCCCCAATTATCAAACTCATCTTTTACTCGGGTTTTCAGATTATGTGACCCAGCAGTCTCAGCATCCGTATCCCAATAATATATGAAGTAATTGTCTTTTCGAATTATATTGTCACGATTTACTGCAACACTATCGATCTGTACTTCAAAATCAACAATCCTACTTTCATCAGTTGCATCAAAATGAATTGTAACAGTATCTCCCACAGTTGTTTGAGCTGGATTAATAATCATCACCGTAGGAGGATTGCTTTCTGCATCTATCTTATTAGGATTAGAATATTTTCCATTTGATAATGAAAAAGGATTGACAAATAGTAAGAAAATTGATAAAACCATTAGTAATCTAAATTGAGACTTATTCATTTTATTTTCCTCACAAATAAATTGCTATAGTTGGTTGGTTAACAGTCAGAGCTATGCATATTTGAGTTTCTCTAAGATTGCAATAGCCCTTATCTTATACGTAGTTCCAAGCTAGATACCTGTTAATGCTTCAGACCGACTTTTCAGTATTACATTCGTAATAAATATTGAAGCTGCTTGAATAAACATTAAGATAATACCTAGAACCGCTGCCATTGGATACCCAAACTGAGGAAGGGGATCACCATAAATATCCCAGATTTTCCATGTAGCTGTGCCAAATTTGCTTTTATCAAAAGTGTAATCTAAGAGGATTATTGTCGTTGAGACTTCAGACATGCAATAGACCAGAGAAATTAATCCTCCAGCGAAAACACTGATTGCTATCATAGGTACTGTTACACTTCTAAGTGTTTTAAGGCGACTTGCTCCAAGATTGAAAGAAGCTTCTTCTAATTGGACATCAACTTGTTGCATACCAGCAAATGCTGCTCGAATTGTGAATGTAAATTTCCTTACAGTATAACCTATTATTAAGAGGGGTACTGGATTGAAAGCAGGATTAAACCAATCTTCAAGAAGTGGAATAGGTTGATTGTAGAACATTATAAAATAGCCAAAACCAATGATGATCCCTGGAATGGCTAGGGGAAGTGTCACAATGGTATCAAGGAGCTCTTTGCCCGGAAAATTCTTCCTTGCTAGGAGATACGCTGTTACCGTGGCAAGAGTAACGATTATAAGAGTTGCAATGAAAGAATACAGAAACATATTCCAGAGAGACGTCAATATCCCCTCTCTAAAAGCCTCTGCTTGACTTGGAACCTCCCCAATACCGAAATACGCAAGAAATGTTCTAAATCCAGGTTGAGTCTCTGCAACATAACTCAGTCCAGATACTATCCCACTTAAAATAAAGACGATTATTCCGACTAAAAGAAGAAGAATACCAGGAATTCGTTCAGATCCATGGCGATTCTTTATTAGATAGTAGAAAATGGCAATGTTAACAACAATGATAGCGCTAAGGAATAAGAAAATTAGGAACCCGTCCTCTCCCAGACCATAGATCATTGTTCCAATGTGAGGTATTAGTGCAATAGGTAAAAATACTGCCAAAACAACGATAATGATTATTGCTAATGTTTTACTGGCTGGTGATGTTCTTGGTTCTCCTACTCTTCCTTTAGAGATCATTGCAAAATGTCTTAAGGAAACGAATCGTCTGATAATAATAAATCCAAGAACAGCAACAACAACTAGGATCGCTGATAAAGCTGCATATTTTCCAATGACTGTATATCCCAAATCTGCTCTTGGGGTTAAATTTATGAGGTTATGAAAAATTAAAGTTGGCATATATTCAAATTTATCACCAGTCTGTAATGTACTAAAAATCAATGGTGTTCCAAGATCTTCAATAGCTAAAATAAATGCTAAAATTGAACCAGCAGCTAAACCTGGCATTGCTAAAGGAAGTGTGATAGAGCGGGTTAGTTTAAATCCTTTCGCACCCAAATTTTCCGCAGATTCTTCAAGACTTGGATCAATATTTACTAATGAACTGTAAACGTTCAAATAAACGAGAGTATAAAAATGTAGGAATTGTACAAACACAATTCCAACTGATCCGCCTAACACTATTCGTGTGTTAAACAGATCGTATAGAAGAACGTTAAGGATGCCAGTTTCACCCATGATTCGATGAAATCCAATGATTGATACAAATGGTGGAATTATTAGTGGGAGAAGGAGAAATGGTCTGAAGAAATCTTTAGCTGGGAAGGTATATCGTGCCATAATAAAAGCAAAAAAAATACCAAATATAGTTGATAAAACGGTTGTAGCAAGCGCTATTATAAGACTATTGAGTAAAGCTCCCATATTGGGGCCCTGAATGATTATTTTTGTTCCTCCACCTGGAATCGGTTCATCAAATACCATTTTAAGTTCAGTCCAAAAATAATAAATGAACCCAGCCAATGCGATAATGAGTGAGCCCCATATGAGCCATCCAAGATATTTTCCGAGGAAGCTATCTTGAGTTTGTGCCCTTGGTCGAATATAGCGATAGTAAACAAATAGAAATATGATAATTCCCAAAAAACTCCATAACCATAAAGCTGAAATGGCTGATTTGTCTTCAAAAGCTACTCTAGTACTAAAACTACCCCCCCAAATACTTTCGTCCAAAAAAATGTCAAAAAAGGGTTTGAAGAGATAATCTGTGGGATTTTGACCTAAAACATAACTAAAAAATCCTGCTAGATCAGAAAGAACATCCCCAGAGCTTGTAAAAGACCAAAACATTATTGTAAAAATCGGAATGATGAGGAAAAAACCAAAAAATATGAATATAAACGTTATGAATAATGAAGGGCCTCTACCCAGTTCAAATCTTAGTTTTTGGATGTTTTTAGAAATCGATTCTAATGAAAATCCCACTTGAACAGTCTCCTTGTTTTTTATTTGCTTTCTTTTTTCTGGAAAAAAAGATGAAAAAGGAGAATTATCTTCTCTTTCTTCGATTTAGGAATATAGATATCCCAAGTAATGCGGCAATTCCTAGTGTTACACTTATAAAGTCGAAACCAGGTCCGGCTTCATCCTTCTTATCCTCTATTGGTCTCTGAATAAGTATTTTTACAGATTTATATTGCGCATTACCGTTTTCATAAAATGCAACTGCGAAAATTGTGTAATTACCACTGAGGCTTTTGGTAATGTCCCACGAAACGCTGATATCACTAAATCCTGTTGTGACCTTCTTGTATAAAGCCTGGCCACTTGAACCAACAATTTCTATTACAACACTATCTATTTGAAAATCACCAGCCTGTTCTGCAGTTACATCAATTGAGATAGATGTCGCATTGTCAAAGACTTTATCATCTGCAGGAGCAGTGATATTCAAGAGAGGGAATGAAGAAGAGGTACCAATATTTACTTGGATTACATCAGTTGTGAGTCTTCCTGTGTACTCTTTGGCAACTACTCTGACGATGTGTGACCCTGATGCTGCTCCAGTTGTATCCCAAGAAGCTTCAAATGGTTTTGAAGTCACATTCTCAAGAAGCTCATCGTTTACATAAAAAGCCATACTAGAAATTCCGTAAACAAAGGACCAGTCACCGTATTCTACAGCATTTGCTTTAATTGTAGTAGTACCACTTACAGTAGAATCTTCTGTTGGGCTTGTTATTTCAACTTCATACTCATCAAAGTATGACCCTTTATCATCAAAGTCATTAACCTCTTCTACGATCTTTTCTTTGACAGCAGCATATCGTTCGAGCGCTGCACTCTTGAAATCATTGATAATTTTGTCTCTAAGATTTGGATCAGCAACATAATCTGACTCTTTTTGTTGCATTTCCTTTAATGTTACTGGCGGATCACTCATTTCACGAGAAAGTGAACGGAATTCCGCTTCAGAAATCCTTCCTTTCCGATACTGGTCTACGAGGTCGCCCCAAGTATCGTATAAATACTCTTGGGACTTTGTATATGCGCCATGGCAGTGGAATCGCATTGCATCAAAAATTGAAAGGGCAATATCCTCACTAAAGTCAATAGTCTGAGCAGAAGTGTTGAGGTTAAGAAATACTGATTCTAGATCTGGACGTTCGTTGTCGAAGTTAGTTTCAGCATATTCGAACGCATCATATAGAATGGGAATACGATTAATCGTATCATCTAGCCACATAGCTTGACCTTGATCTGACATTACGAATTCAACAAATTTTTCAGTTAAATCCCGATTTGCAGTAGATGATGCCACCGCAATAGGATCTGCGTTTATATAGGTCTCATTTTCAGGAAGAATATATTCGCAGTCCTTATTCTGAACTTGTGCTTGATATCCATAAAAATCAATGGTCATCGCAACTGCTTGTTCACCTGTGACTACGGAGTCTCTAGTTGCTCCCGAACCAGCTTCAAAAATCTTCGAATTTCCGTGCATTCGTGTTAGAATATCCCATCCTGCTTCCCAACCGAACTTCTGCAGGATAATCTGATATATTCTAGTATTGGAGGTTGTTTCTGGAGCATCACCCATACCTATAGCATGTTGTGTCGTCCCCAGGAAGTATTCAGGAGAGGCAAGCTCCTCCCAGCTTCTAGGAACTTCCAAGCCATAAGTTTCCAAGTTCTTATGATTTACGGTAAAACCAAATGACGAAATTGCGGCAGCTACCCATAGATATTCACCACCCTCTTTTCGGCTCATTTCAGCGCCAGCCATTTCCTCAGGAACATTATCATCAAGATATGATGTAAGAGTTGCATCTTGAATCGGTAGGATTAAATCCTCATCAGCCAAAACGTTGAAGAATGTCGGACCACCACCCCATAAGATATCAATATTGTAATTGGGGCTTTGGATTGCTGATCTCCAAGCAGCCACATCAGCAAGCTCTAACCATTGGATATCCCCACATTCTGGATAAAGTTCCTTAAAACGGGTTTCATACTTGTCATAAATTGTGAAGTCGTGTCTTGTAACGGCAAATAATGTCGCTTGTGGTTTTTTAACCGTTCCAATCACAGAGCTGATATTACCAACAGCTCCGAGTAAATAAGCTGCGAAGATTGCGCTTATAATTAAAATAACTCTTTTTTGACTTTGTTTCATTTTTTCATCTCCTTAAATATATTGTAACTACTAATTTAATATGCTTTTGGGCCAAATGCAAAAACATCTTCAGGTTTCACCCTTAAGAAGATATCTTGGCCTACTTCCAAAGGAATACCTTCATCATTATAGATAATTACATCGCTACCATTGTCCAATCTTGCTGTAATCCTTTCATATGTTCCAAGATACATCAATGCTCTAACATTCGCAGGAATCTGATTGGCACTCTTATCTTCCTCTAATTCAATTTTGAATCTATTTGGTCGTAATACTATTCTTGCTTCCCCTCCTTCTTCCAATTCGACACCGTATTTTGTTTTTAAAACACGATCAGTATCAGTAATGTTCAGTATGCCTGTACCGTTTGTAACGGATTGAACTGTAAAGCTCAATAAATTTGCCTCACCTATAAATGTACCTACAAAACAGTTTGATGGACGTTCCCATATTTCTCGGGGTCTTCCTCTTTGTCTTATTCTGCCCTCATCCATGACGATAATGTAATCAGAGATGCTTAAAGCCTCTTCTTGGTCATGAGTTACATAAATAGCAGTTAATGTTAAATCTTTCACTAAATCTCGAATATCTCTGCGTGTTTCAATTCGTAATTTAGCATCAAGATTTGATAAAGGTTCATCCATCAACAATACATCTGGGTTAACCACTAAACATCGAGCTACAGCAACTCTCTGTTGTTGACCCCCTGATAGTTTATTTGGCATTCTATCGATGAATTTTTCCATTTGTACCATTTTTAGCGCTTCTTTTGCGCGTTTATTCTGGTTTTCTTTGGAAACGTCTCTTAATTTTAACCCATAGGTGACGTTATTACGTACAGACATATGAGGCCATAAAGCATAATTTTGAAAAACCATGGCAGTATTTCTATCCTGTGGAGGAAGATTTGTGACATCTTTCTCACCAAAGTATATGGTTCCTGAATCAGGATAATAAAACCCTGCGACAGTACGTAAGGTGGATGATTTTCCACACCCCGATGGACCAAGTAAGGTTAAAATTTCGCCTTCACGTACCTCAAAAGACACATCATCTACCGCGACAACATCACCAAATTTCTTTGTCACATTTTCTAAACGAACTTCGACCATTTACATAAGCCTCCATTATTTGAAGCTTTATTTGATTTATCTACTCTTTAATCAAGAATTTCTTCTCTGACGAATGAATTCAACTGATTGAACCCTTAGTAGAGTTGTACAGGAAGAATCTTTATTAATCTGTCTATTTCTTCACAACTGAAATTCAGAAAGAGAACCTTAAGTGAACTATATTATCTTGAACATAATTCAATTATCTTTCATCTTAAAAAAAAAGAGAGAGGGAAAGTTGTTTACCGGCGTTTTTTGACAATGACTACAACAATTCCTAAAGCAAGGAAGAAAGGCACGACAGTAAACCCAGGAACGGCTCCTGGAGCTGCCTCAGGAGTTCCCCATTCTAGGAGGGCTTTTACGAACTTAATGGTGTCAATGTCAATCTTTGCATTTTCTGATTTATCTGCAAACATTGCTTCCCCATCAGAATAGATTGCTTCACCTGAAACAATTAATTTGGACAATTTTTCGGATCCTAAGCCCCACTCGATTCCAAGAGTGGTCACAGACCCATTAGATAATGGTGGGTAGCCTTCCCATATATTATCGTCGTCAAAGTCCTGATCGAGAATTTGTGCTGCGGGAGAACTATTCAGAAGCCAATCAGCGGTTGCTAATGAATCCCAAGTGACAAAATCTCCTTTGCCATTGACTCCACCATCATAGGGGGCAACAGGGCAAGGACTGTGTGTGACAACTAGGCTGACACCCTTAGTCAGATTGTCATTATACTCAGAATTGGTAACATTTGATATAACACGATATGCTGCCTCATCATTACTCTCAGGATCACTAATGGCATCATCTTGGAGAATCATATGGCCACCTAGATTAACAAGAAGTTCGTTTAAGGGGCCATACTTGAAGTAACCACCATAGTCACTATCACCAGCGACCCAGACTGTTTTGGAATATCCATCGTCCCACCAGTCTTTGATCCAACCTGATTCATTGGTATAAAGGAGATCATTGGCATTCAGGATTAGAATGTCTACACCTTTAAGAATGGAGTCGTTCACACTCTTGACTTCAGTTACTTCATAACCCCAATCTTCTGCTGTGTCAGTAATATTACCTGTTCTATGGTAAGCTCCTGACCCGTTGTGGATCAAAATTTCTGGGTTTGACACTTTATCGGCTGCTACATTAATAGAAGCAGCAGCGACCAAACAAAGTGTAAAAACTAAAATTAAAAATATTCTTTCATATCCTCTTTTCAATTTATTTCACCATTTAATGAATGGATCCTTTTCTGCTATTTCAGGAAACAGATAAAGTTTCTTCTTCAGCTTGGTTTTATCTTTTGATCGAACCCTTTAGATAGATCGTATATATAATCCTATATATACACATAGAGGGCCATTAAAACCAACATTATTCATCTTTATTAATTTTGCTAGTTGTTAAAGCTAATAAACAACAAGTATCACATTGTGAATACGCATTTTGAAAACAAAATCCAGTTAATTCAACAAAATATTTTTCTACTTATTTGGTTTTATTCAGTTCATGAAGTTTGAGTTAATCACTGAGTGTGCGATTAAATGAAAATAGTAAAATCTCAACAGAAGAGAATCTTTCTAATTTTCTTATTTGTGCTTATTACAGTAACTCCTATGATTATAGAACGCCAAACTAGTACAGCTCAAGCTAAGATACAATGGGATGATCTGAGTCAGGGCACAATTACTGAACAAGCCATTCTTTCTCTCCCTTCTCCTTGGAAGGAATTCTTCACAGATTCTTCTGATTTCCTTTTTATTCATGCTGATGGACCAGATCAATATCGTGAACACCTGAAATATTATCGAATGGACCTATATAATGAAGAAGCCCCCCGACATTTCGATGATCATGATACAAAGGAACTAGACGGCACTATCTATAATGTATCTCTTCCAGAGAACGCACATTTAATAGATGCCCAATTCACGGCTGAAGACATCGAATTTATAAGTATAAATGTCTCTAGCACAAGTAAAAAGTATCAGAAAGGGGTAGTTGAATGGGCAGTCCTTAATTTCACGAGAAAAGTAACGGATTACATGTCTCTTATTGCTAATGATCCATCAAACTCCACAATTTGGCATTTTACTATAATCCATATGGGTTGGTTGGCCCATTATGTTGCTGATGCTACAATGCCACTTCACGCGACAGTTAATTATGATGGACAACTTACAGGACAAGGTGGAATCCATTCTTTTATTGAATATCCATTATTAGATCATGAAACAACAGGGTATCTTTCCGATGTAAACTTCACTCATAAGCCTGCTGTATATGTAGATTCGCCAATCAATCAAACACTTCATTCTATTGAAACAGGTCTTGGAAATGTTTCCTTCATTTTAGAAACGGACAAAATATTAGCACCAAGTGGGGTAAGAACAAAGGATACAATCAAAGACATGTGGGCTATTCTTGGTGAGATGATAAATGCACGACTTGATCTTGCAGCGATAAATACAGCCAATCTGTGGTACACCGCCTTAGTGGATTCAGGGTTAATGACTAAATTAAGTGAAGAAGACCTTGCTTCATTAAATATAGATACCACAGGATTTGACAATCCATGGATGCCCCCAATACCTCCTGAAGACGAATCATCAAAAACTCAAGTAAAAAAAACACCAGGATTTGGATTGGTGTTGTTGAATTTGGTAATGTTAAGCATTCTATGCTTTAGAAAAAAGTAGCCTTTCAGAAAATTCCTTCTATTTTTCTTGATCTTTTATTAATTGACGAGAAGGAAGTAATTCTTCTTGTAAAAATTGTATGAGGGCTTCCACAGACATAAATGTTTTATCAGCAAAAAATGATGTGAAAGGACTAAAGTTTTCTGCAGGAAACACAGCAAAAACGTACTTATTGTTACGAAATCCATAGGCTTGTTCATTGACGACACCACTTGAGTGTACAATTTCAGGATAATACACAATTACCATCGTTCCCTGATCGATAAGTTGAAAATCGCGATAAACTGTTTGGTAAAAATCAAACACACGTATGTCTTCAGGTATATCAACGTGAATTTTTTCCAATTCCATTGTACCAGGATCAAACACCACGAATCCTAACTTTCTAAGTTTTGCTGCCAGTTGGTCAATTTCGTTTTTTTTTGAATCATCTTTGAGATGTGTCATTGGATAGGATAAATAAACCTTTTCGCTTACCTCATGCTCAAAAATTAGCCGATAAAGAGTTTCAGGTGGTTGACGACGAGCAACAATGTAAAATGGCTTTTTTAAAGTTTCAGCCATGAGTTTTGTTGTGAAGGCTTCTTCCTCTTGCCATATTCCTAATTGAAGCCGATTATTCATCCCTTTCCAAAGTGAATTTGCTTCAAGTGTTTCATAAATATCGTTAATAATATTAATGATTGTAATAAACAGATCGGGCTTTAATTTTGTTAAATAGAAGAAATCCCAACCAGCTAATAGATGCTCTCTCCATCTAAAAGTAGCATGAGTATTAATTATAATTGCGAGTTCATCATGTTTTTCTTCGTGTTCTTCTACCTCACGAATAATACGTTCGAAAACAGTAGATCTTAAGGCTTGAAAAGTGGGTGGGGATAGATCTAACATTTTTTCACGTTTAACATCCATTCTTAACTCTTGCGCGGTTTTCCACATCATTCGATTGGTGTTCATTACAACTATTTTTTTCTTAGGGTAGTTCTTCTGAATATAATTCTCCAGATCAGCAACCGCGTCGGATCTGCCAGAACCACTGATGCCACTAACTATTACACGCATTTTCCTTTCGTCCTTTGATTAAGAGGAGGTATGATAAATCTCCATTGTACGACTTGAGTCTGGAGCAGTACTTTGATAACAAACATCTGGCTTATCTTAATTAAACTTTCTCATCACAATCGAAAATCATTTTTGATTGCTATCACTAGCCTCCTTTCATGAAAAAATACAATGAACGATTTCAATTATCAGATTATACATTGGTAGCTTTCGATTTAGATGGAACTCTAACAACTACAGATTTTAGATCATCATGGCAAGCTGTTCATGAATTTTTTGGAACATGGGAAATTCATGGAAAACCAATTTTACATCGCTTCCTTAAAGGAGAGATCTCATACTATGAATTCTGTAAAGCTGATGCTGAAGCTTGGATAGGCCGTACAGAGGACGAATATCAAAAGGCAATCGCTAGTATCGAGTTAAGGGAAGGTATTACGGAGCTCGTCTCTTTCTTAAGAAGTAAGGGCTGCATATTAATAATATTATCGATGGGCCTCCAAGATATTGTAAAGAAAATTGCTGTTCAACTTGAGTTTGATTATTGGGTTGGAAACGAACTTGTACGGTATAATAATCGAATTTCAGGAGAAGTTAAAATAAATATAGGATGGGAGGAGAAAGGAAAAGTTCTAAGGAATTTTCTTAAACAATTTAAGATGCTCCCTGAAAATTCAATAGCGATTGGAGATTCAACGGCTGATATTGATATGTTTAAGGTTGCAGGGTTATCTATCACAATTGAACCAAGCTCTGAACGTGTAGCTGAAGCATCAGATATTGTTTGCCAGACTAAGAATATGAAAGAGATAATCTCTTTTTTCTAATAAATGTACACATGCGCTTGTTTTTGACTAGAAAATTTCTTTACACACTAATGAACATCTTTTTTTAGGTAGGTTACATTCGAAGAAAAGAAATCAATGGTTAAATCCTTATAATTCAATATCTATTTAGATAATAACCTATAATAAGGAGAAACAATAATGGTTGGCATTCAGATTTCAAAAACTTCTCATTTGATTGCAATCCGAGATTTAAAAGAGCAAGAAATCGTTGAAATCCTAGATTATGCGAAATTGATTAAACAAAATCCATCTCATTACCACACTCGACTCAAAGGAAGAATACTAGCCTTAGCTTTTTGGGAACCAAGCACACGAACTCGCTTGTCTTTCGAAACTGCTATGTTAAGACTTGGAGGTAGTATTACTGGTTTTTCAAGTAGTACAGGAACTTCTCTTGAGAAAGGAGAATCGCTTTCAGATACAATAACAATGCTGGCGAATTATGCAGATGGAATCGTAATTCGTCATCCACTACGAGGATCAGCGAAGCTAGCAGCTGAGATTGCTCAAAAATTTGAAGTGCCAGTCATCTCGGGAGGATCAGGTAGTCAAGAACATCCTACCCAGGCGCTTCTTGATATTTTTACAATTCGTGAATATTTCGGCCGACTCTCTGGATTGAATGTTGCTCTTATGGGAGATTTACGTTATAGTAGGACAATTTCATCACTCCTTTTAGCTTTAAGTAAATTTGGCAGAAATACAATTAATCTCATCTCCCACCCTTCTTTACGTTTACAAGAAGACTTACGATTGGATCTTAAAGAAACGAATTTAGAAATAATCGAAACAGAGAATATTTCAGAAGTAATTAGTGATATTGACGTTCTCTATGTAACAAGATTACAGAAAGAAAGATTTCCTGATCCAATGCTTTATCAGAAAGTTAAAGGCTCCTATCAGCTACACACATCCTTACTCAAATCAGTTAAGGATACATCATTGATATTACATCCCTTACCTAGGGTGGATGAAATCCCATATGAAATAGACCGGTTTCCTCAAGCGAAATATTTCACTCAAGCCAAAAATGGCGTCTACATACGAATGGCAATTTTAGATCAGCTATTGGGAGGTAATTTTGTTGAATAATTTAGAAGAAAAGACAGAAAAAGAGCTTATTGTGGCAAAAATCGATAATGGAATAGTTATTGACCACATTACACCTCCAGGAAGAGCCTTTTATGCATTAAAAGCATTGAATATTGATGAAAACTTTCCTCACTCTGTGTTTGTAGCGATTAATCTTCCTTCACGTAAATTTGGGCGAAAAGACATATTAAAGATACGTAATATGAACAGAGAGGATTTAAATATTAAAAAATTGGGATTGTTGATATCTGGTAGTAATATCGCATATATCAAGGACTACAAAATAATTGAAAAAGAAAAAATCAAGATCCCCAAAAAAATTTCTGGAGTATTAAAATGTCCAGGGTTGAATTGTATAACTAGCCAACAAGAGGATGTTGAATCTGAATTTACAGTATTGGATGATCATCACCCAATAAGCCTCCGATGCGCATATTGTGATGTAATTTTTAATATTCACGAGCATATCTCATTAATGCTCTGATAATGATGATGAAAGAACTAAAAACCACCATTGGGAATGTTGAAATCAAAAACCCGCTAATTTTAGCTTCAGGTATTTTGGGATCAACCTACTCCACCCTCAACCGATCATTCCATGAAGGTTTTGGGGCAGTAACAACTAAATCAATAGGTATTGAACCACGTGAAGGACACCCGAATCCATCAGTCCTTTATCTTCCAGAAATCCATTCAGTTATCAATGCGATAGGATTAGCCAATCCTGGTTGTTCTAAATTCAGTAAGGAACTACAAAATATTGAATCCGATGTGAGTCTAATTGTATCAGTTTTTGGGTCCTCCCCCGATGAATTTATTTCTGTAATAGACTGCCTTAGAAAAGTTAGAATGAGGACCAGTCCTGTAGCTTTTGAATTAAATTTAAGCTGTCCTCATGCGAAAAGGTTTGGGATGGCTGTTGGTACAGACCCCGAAGTTGTTGAAGAGATAGTTAAAGAGGTTAAGACTACTTTTAATATTCCAATTTGGGTTAAATTAACTCCCAATATCTCCGACATAACAAAAATAGGAGAAGCAGCTTTATCAGGGGGAGCTGATGCTCTTGTTGCTATTAATACTATTAAGGCTTTACTTATAGATATTGAAGCAAAAAAACCAATATTAGGAAATATTAGAGGTGGACTTTCGGGCAGAGCTATCAAACCTATTGGATTAAGAGCGATTTACGATCTTTTTGAATCTATTGGACCAAAAATTCCATTAATAGGATTAGGGGGGATTTCTAAATGGGAGGATGTTGTTGAATATCTATTAGCAGGAGCAAGTGCCGTTCAAATAGGTTCTGCGTTTCATAATTATTCATCACCAAAGGTTCTCATTACAGAATTATTAAATGGACTAGATTCTTATCTTGTTCGAGAAGATCTAACTATAGAAGAGTTAAAGGGGATGGCACATGGCTAATTGCTATGACCTTCCTTATTGCTTACCAATTCTTAGAAAATGTTTTGAGAATGAAAGCACTGTATCAATCGGTTTTTCAATACCTGAAGGGAATTTATTGAAAGTAATTCCAGGCCAGTATTTCATGCTCTGGCTGCCTGGTAATGATGAGATTCCTATAGCAGTTAGTCATTATCAAAATAGTATAATGTCCTTTACGATTCGTGGAGTCGGGCCTACAACAAATGATATCATCAAGAAGGAAGTTAATACTTTGATAGGCCTAAGAGGTCCATTTGGAAATGGATTTGATCTTAAATTTTCAAGAAATGCATTTATTGTTGCTGGGGGGATAGGAATAGCGCCCTTACGCTTTTTGATTCACCAAATGACTAGGACTTCTTCTAAATCACCCAAAATTGTATTAGTACAAGGAGCTAAGACTAAAACCGAGTTACTTTTTAGAGAAGAATTTGAAAAACTGCCTATTATTACTGAATTTTGCACAGAAGATGGATCCTATGGATTTGATGGATTAGTGTCCGAAAAAATGGAAATATCTTTTTACGATCTCATGCAGGATCCAACGGGCTGGGAAATTTATTCCTGTGGTCCAGAATTAATGCTTAGAAAAATTTTAACAATTGCTCAGGATCATGATCTAGCAGAAAACACTCAAATTTGCTTAGCAGATCGTTATATTCGATGTGGTTTCGGAATTTGTGGATCATGTTTTTTAGATGATTTAGGCCTTAGCATTTGTCAAGATGGTCCAGTATTTCGCGGGAACATACTAGCGAAAGTCGAAGATTTTGGAAAATTCGGTAGACGAGCTGATGGTTCAAAGTACTCTTTCAGGTAATATTATACTTTATAGAGAATCTAAAGGTCATTAAACGCAATTTTACCTTCTCGAATGGTAAGTACTGGCCATCCCAATAGTTCATATCCTTCCCATGGACTCCATTTACACTTAGTTCTAAGATCTTCTCCTCGAACCACCTTAGTCTTTTTTCGATCTATAACTGTCAGATTAGCTGGCTCATTTGCAACAATAATCCCTTTTTCAGATAAATTCATTAGAACCCGTGGATTAATTGCCAAAGCATTTATGATAAGCTTTAATTTTCGCATATCTAAAGGTTTACAATAATGAAATAGAAGAGGGAGACACGTTTCCAAACCAGGGACTCCAGCTAATTCCAGATCTTCCTTCTCTTGCTTTGTGTGAGGAGCATGATCAGTACTAATTATTGGTATTTGATTTGCAAGGAAAGCCTCTAGCAATTTTTTTTGCTCTAATTTTGACCTTAATGGAGGATTCATTTTCCCCTTTACACCAAGTTGATATAAATCATCATTGTTCAGAAATAAATGGTGTGGAGTTACTTCAAAGGAAATATTTTTTGAGTGTAAAATTCCTATTGATTCTAGAAGTGTAACATGAGCAATGTGTAATTTTCCTTTTGTTACTATATCTTTTGTTGTTTCTAGCAGATTTTTGATTGCTAGTACCTCAGATTGAGGATCTCGGATTTTTCCATGATTCTCTAGAGTAGCTTGAAACTTCTTTAGATTGTTATTGATTCTTTCATTATCTTCACAATGTACAGCTAGTACTCCTGATGATTGGATTAAAAAAGCTGCAACTTCTGAAACATCAGTTCTAAAATTTCCAGTCGTAATTCCAAGATAAGCTTTCGAATAAGGGTAATTAGAAATTAGTGAGGCCTCTGTTCCTTTATTCAAAAGAACATAAGGGATGATCTCACAAGACTGGATTCTATCAGCTCTTTCTACAGCCATATTAAGACTTTTAGAAGAATTAATAGGATTTATTTTATTGGGCATGTCAAAAATTGTCGTAAATCCCCCTGCAGCTGCTGCTAGAGCCCCAGTTTCATATGTTTCCTTATGACTCTCTTCAAAATCCCTTAAATGACAATGAATGTCAACGAGACTTGGAATGATTAGCTTTCCTTTCAAATTAATTACAGAATCTGCAGAACTTGTGTTTGAAAGAGAGATGCGTTTAATTAAACCAGTTAATTCATCCACAAGAACGTGACCATGAATAATTTGCTCACGATACCATATCGAGGCATTTTTTAAAAGCAATTTAAAGACCCAGTGATTGATAGATTGATTCAATAGATTTGTTGTACTTTTTTATTTCTTCTACTGGATTCTTATGATAAATAATTCCTCGTCCTATGTTGAATATGACATCATCTTTGAATGCTGTTAATAAATTCTTTACTTCCCCTCCTTGTGCTCCTACACCTGGAGATAAAATTACTTTGCCAGAAATTTCCTCTGCGATAATTTTTAATTCTTTCATCCCAACATGTCCAGCGGCTCCAACAACGGCACCTTGAGCATATTTATTTGTTAAGCGAGCTAAGTATTTGTAGAGTGGGATTCCATTTAAAGTGGTTCTTTTCATCCATTCTGCTTCAGGATTGGACATTAAAACTAGGATTAGTGAGGATAATCCAAATGAATGAGATAAGGTGCAGATTTCTTTTACATTCCCAGGAAAAGGACTAGCTGTAAACGCATCAAATCCTTCTTGTTTACAGTGATACAGCATTTGCTCATTTGAAGGTCCTATATCAGAAATTTTATGATCAACAATAATAGGACGGTTATATTCATGAGCTTTTGCAGTTATATTCTGTATTTGAGCCACTGATAGATCTAGAATATATTGGCGATTTACCTTGAAGGAGCAACAATAAGGATAGAGACTGTCAATAAGATTAAGGATTACTTCCGTTTTTTCCTCATCAATTTGAAGAGTTTTTTCTTTTCGGCTTCCATATACGGCTAAATCTAATCCGATACAAACATTACTTCTTGATTCTTCCTTAGAAGCTGATAAAAGCTTTAAGAAACTCATAATTCAAGAAAACTCTTTCAACTTTAAAACTTTTTAAAAAGTGGTTTTTCAATTCATTAGTGGTAGTATTTTCATGCCCCGATTATCATTAGCGTTAACAAAGCAGGTGATTTCTACTTTAGAAAAGATTAATGTGCTAAGATTTGGTGATTTTGAATTAAAAAATGGATCAAGGTCTTCTTTTTATATTGATTTGAGAATTTTACCTAATTATCCAGCAGAATTTCAAGAAATTACTAATATTGCAGCGGATTATATCCGAACTTCAGAAAATATTGGTTTTTTCGATGGTATTATAGCCCCACCATTAGCAGGTATTCCTTTAGGGGTGTCTTTAGCTCTTAAATTGAAGAAAAAGTATTTTTTGGCTCGTTTAGAACGTAAAAAACATGGAACACAAAAATTAATTGAAGGAAATATTTCTAATAAAAGGATATTATTGGTTGATGATGTTATAACTTCAGGTGGAAGTAAAATACCATTATTGAACATGATTCGTAACCATGGAGCGAAAGTTGCCTCAATATTTGTTTTCATCAATAGATTGCCTAATAAAGAACTGATGAAGAAATTCGAGCAAGAAAATAACGTAAATCTCTCTTTTTTATTATCATTAAAGGACTTACTTAATCACAAAGGATTATTGAAAACTAGACTGATTTTCTAAGAATGTCGTCAAATAATCCATTGGTATATTTTTTTAAGTCATTACTAAGTCGCTCTGTCTCCAAATATACAATTGTTGATTTTTGAAGGCTCAATCTCTCCTCTCAGGGTAAGAACTAGAGAAAAACCCATTCTTTTATTTTTAAATACCCTGAAAAAGCGACATTTGGAACATACTTTTGAAAATGATGACATCTAACATTTTTATATCCAATTAAATGAGTTCTTTATACGAGATTATTTAATATAGTTATTCATTATATCAAGTTTTTAGAATCCTATTCTTATGTCTTTTACCTTTTAATAAGATAAAAATCAGTAAAACAACTCCAAAAACAAGGATTTCTAAATAACTAAAACTTGGTGAAAAGAAAGATCCTGACTTTTCAAAAGCAATTATTTGATACTCCTCAATGAGATGTGTGGTATTCAAATGCTGATAATGAAGTTGGTTTAGCCAACCAGTCCGTAAGTCAAAAGCATATTCATAGGTATTGAATTTATTACTAAATTTAATAGAGAAAAAATCTGATGTGATGTTATATTGAGTATTTGAATCTTTCTCGACCCATTGTTCAATTAGCGTCTGGTTGGTAGTCGTTATGAAACGAAAATCATTCTTCATGCCGTTACTTCTATAGATTGTAGATTTAGGACCAGTTAAAAGAGTATTATTATCGAATTGGATTGAGATCTCATATTGGATGATCTCATTTGACGATTTCGTAACTTTTACGACTAAGGTCTGTCCTTCTTTAACTTGGTCAAATTCCAATACATTTATCTTACCCTCTCGAATATATGTTCCATTAGACTGCAGCTTAATGAATCGAGTGATATTATAACTCCTTTTTTCTCCTGATCTGACATTAACGGTGTAGTAATCTGGATCAATGACTGGATAAGTTTCTGATGTAGGCTCTGGGGAGTGACCTAACGCAAAATTTATGTTGGGGGAGCTTCTACAGAGTAGAAAAGAGCAAAGAAGAACAATAAAAATCTTCTTCGTATTTATACTAAGGTAGTGACAACAATATTCAAACAATTTTTCAATCCCTCTGATCTAACCAGTAAACTCGCCATTCAGAAATTCGATCATCACGTATTTCAGCAGTTCACATGCTTGGATCATTTAATGAATGAAACGAACATTTTTGTAGAAGTTTGCATTCAGAATAGGAGAATTCTTTATCTACCAGCATTTTTACGCCTTTTTTTTACCAGTAATTAAGTCTACATAGACTAGTGTAATAAGACAAAGAATGAAAGTTAAACTTGGTACAGCTTGACTAGATCCAATAGATGAGTATGAAGTAGAAATAGTTCGCTTTAACCACGCAGAAATATCCCAAACACATGATTGATCCGACCCCTCATCCAAAAGATACCCAGGATGAATTCTCTCGATTTTATATATTCCACTAGCATTTTTTTCAGGACTAAGTAAAGAATATAGGAAATTAAAGCCTGGTGTTTCATCAGATGTGCAATGCGCAATATATACCTCCGAACGAGCCTTGTTGGGGTCCACTTGGAATTCCTTAATGCCTTCAAACCAGTCTGTAGCTTGACTCTCAAATGAGAACTTCACTCCAGTACTAGAATTACTCGAAATCTCAATAGTTAGGTTCCAAGTGGTACCAATATGTCTTTCATTTGCATATATTGTCTCCTTGAATAAGATATACCGATCTGAAGTGTTTGATAAGCTAAATATCCCCTCTTCATCAATCAATAAAACTCTATTTTGTGTTGAACCAACTTGTAGGGGAGTACTAAAAAAAAGTAGAATTATGACAAAAATTAAACAGATCTCCAGAAAGATTCTTGACCTATTGTTACTCTTTTCTTGAAGTGATTACATAATATTTCTCCTTTCTATTTTCTCATATTTATCATATCTCTTGGTACAAAATTGTTTAGAAAAAAAAGTCAGGGATATAGTTCTCATCTTAGAATCCATCGTAAATATCAATATAGGTTGTCACTCTATTCTCTGTGTCAGGATGTAAATACCAATTGTGAGGAGTGCTCCCTATCATAATATACCCTGCGTCAGGATCACTATTATTGTGCCCATATAATTCATATGTTTCATTAAATATCCATGTTTCGCCTTCCTCATAATATATCGGATAATATCTGAGATGCTCTTTTGTTGTATCCTGCATGTATGTGGATACATACTATATTTGATCTATCGTCTTTTTTTTACAATTTAAATATAAAAATTTGATTATGTTACATCTATAATCCCATTTTCCGCTAATCCAAAGACTGCTTCGTTTTCAGGAAGGAGAGGACTATCAACTATTCGGGCTATTCTACGTTCACCTTTTGATTTACGAAGGTATACCCGCGTTTGCGCTGCATGAGCAACGATATGTCCTCCTACTGGATGGGTGGGATCTCCGAAAAATTGGTCAGGTTTGGCATGGACTTGATTTGTGACAATGACAGCTAGATTCCCAATTTCTGCAGCTCGGAGAATGGTGTGGATGTGTTGGTTAAGCTTTTGTTGCCGTGTTGCTAAAGTCCCTCTTCCAACATATTCAGCACGAAAATGTGAAATTAAAGAATCAACTACTAATAATTTAACATTCTCAGTAGGCAAATAATCCTTAATCATTTTTTCTACTAATACCATTTGGTGATCGGAATTGTGAGCACGTCCGTGTAAAATGTTTTCTAACAACAAATCTTCATCTAATTCATCCTGCCAACGACTTGCCATTGAGAGTATTCTTTCTGGACGAAACGTGCTTTCGCTATCGATATACACTACCTTTGGATAATTGTCACTTTCTCGTAATCCACCTTTTTCACGGGGCAACTGAACGGTCACACAGAGTTGGTGGGCAATTTGGGTTTTTCCTGTCCGAAACTCGCCAAAAAGCTCCGTTACGGATCCAGTTTCAATTCCACCACCAAATAGTTCATCTAGTTTTTGACTACCAGTCGTAACTTTAGCCAAATCCTTACGACGAGCCAACACAGTTTTGGCAGTTTCAAAATCGATATCAAGTGCTTCTCGTGCTGCTTCGATTATCTTTTTTACCGTTTTCTCACCCATACTTGCGATTGAGGTCAACTCACCAACTGAAACAGTTGCAATGGATTCTAAGGTTGAGAAACCAGCCTCTACTAATTTTGCAGCTGTGGAGGGGCCTATTCCAGGTAAATCCGTAATGGATGTCACAGCTTTAGTCGTTTTATCAACTTTTGTTGTTTTTGTTGCTTCAATAGTTTCAGTTTTTTTCTTCGGTGCCATTATCATACCAGTTTTAGAGGGAGATTCTCTCATAGGATTATTGAGAAAAGTCATTTTTTTGAACCTATGAACTCCTTAAATCTTTTCTGCTTTTGAGGAATAAAACAAAATAGGAAATTTTATGAAAGACTTTTCTATTCTTTGGAGTAAATTCTTTATGGCTTCCCCTTAATTCTTTACAAGAATTTTTTTGCCCTTTAGAAGAGTTAATTTAGAATGTGTAGTAATTTTCTGGGGAATACAAAAATCCTTAAATCATTACATCTTTGATAATATATCCGTGAAGAATGACTTGTTTATAGTGATTATGCATTTAAAACGATAGAAAGGGATCGAACTTGAATAAAGCTATTATCACTAACCTGAAACTAAAAACTAACCCAATTTTTCGGACAACACGTGGTGTTTCTCCTGTTCTAGCGACAGTTATCATATTCGGTCTAATCATTACAGGAGTCATGATCACTTTCGTTCAAGTTGTCCCATATATACAACAGGCTCAGAGTGAAGAAGCGATAGCAACAACTAGTAATAGTTTCTTAGAGTTGGATACAACAATAAAATCCTTGATAAGTGAAAGTGGTGCTCCTGGAGGTTTTCGGACTGTTCTCTTTAATAAACCTGCTGGCCGGGTTGAATTTGATCCTGCACGATATTCTTATCGATTAAGGTTGCTTGATCAAGATGAAAACCTCGTATATAACCTATTTGAAGATTTAACTGATGATATCACTGGATTTCTAACGATCGGAGTGCTAGATTGGACCTATAACAGTCCGAGAGCTGTCATTCCTCGTGGAACCACGAAATATTTAACAGGACCAGACCCCTATAAAATTCGTGATCCAATTTTTGTTTCAGGTACTTTTTCCTCAACTGATTATCTCGATCTAACTAACCTTACTTTAAGCCATCTCGATGATAGAAGACACCATGTAACATTGAACTATCGAATATCTATTTATTTAACTATTTCAACCCAACCAGATCCCGAAATACGCTTTGAGGTCTTTTTGATCCTGCTTTCGGCGGATTTTGAAGCTATTCGAAGCCAATATCAACATATTACAATTCATTCTTATAATAGCTATTCTACTCCATATACTTTACCAGAAGACAGCTCAATTGGAGCTTTAGAATTAGTTTGGGATAATGCTCAACCATCAGGAACATTAACTACATCCATTTGGAGTACACAAACCATACAAGGGCTTAATCTTCAATACTTCAATATTGTGGTTCAAACATTAGTATATGAAGTAGGTCTCTCAACATCTTAAATAATACAAAAATCGTGGAATAATATATGGCATCTCAATATATCACATTTATTGTTATCTTTATTCTTGGTTTGAACATGGTTATTATCACAAATCTCATGTTCTTAACATTAAGCGACCAATTTCGGGAGAATATTGCAGATGTGGAAATGACACGAATTCTTGATTTAATTCAAAAACAAATTCAGCAATCACTACTTCTTTCAACAGACGGTAGTCAGTTGATCGAACAACAACTAGAACTACCAGCTGTCATAGGGGAAATGTCTCCGTATTCTATTGAGATCTATAACTCCTCTGACAATCAGATCATTTTACACGGTTTTTCCTCGAATGGAGACGTTGATCAGATAAAAATCTTTACAGTGGCCCCAAAATACATTATTGAAACATCAGATTCAATATTTGAAAGTGTAAATACTCTATTGGCCTTACATATAGAAAAAAACGGAAATAATATCGTAATAACCATTTCTTGAGTAGATTAAACTAAAAGTTATGATTACCTTTATCCAAATCAAAAAAATATTATCAGTAGG
Source organism: Candidatus Heimdallarchaeota archaeon (assembly GCA_020353515.1). GTDB lineage: Archaea > Asgardarchaeota > Heimdallarchaeia > Hodarchaeales > Hodarchaeaceae > Hodarchaeum. The sequence continues at coordinate 1,427,025 of CP070695.1, read as the reverse complement.
AAATATTTACCTAGGAAAAAATAATCTAAAAAAAAACATCACTCTTGGATCTAGAAGAGAAAAAAAGTAGGAGCTACAAATAAATGGCAGAATCAAGTAGTCTAATTCGAGAGACATATCCATTAATCCCCCCCTTCAGTTATGCGTTGGTTGCAACCGACCCTGAAACCAAACAGACTAAATATACTGTTGTTGAAGTTCCTTTAAGCACTAAAGAGAAAGAAATCTTAGATATGATTAAAAATATTCTCGAAGAAGAATTGGATGTAGATTTCAATGTCCTTAAAAATCCTGAGGTTGCACGTGATTACCTTAGATCTAAGGTAATTAGAATTGCTAAAGATTATGGACTAAAATTAGATGAGAAAACCTTCGATAAGATTAATTATCATATTACTCGTGATTTCGTCGGATTCGGTCCGATTGATGCAATGCTAAAGGACCACAATGTCGAAGATATATCTTGTGATGGAGTAGGAATTCCTGTTTATATTTGGCACCGGAAATTTGAAAGTATCCAAACAAATGTTAAATTTGAGGAGGAGGACAACTTGGATGCATTTATCATCAAATTAGCTCAACGAGCTGGACGCCATATCAGTGTAGCGAGACCTTTACTAGATGCTGCATTACCAGATGGCAGCCGACTTCAGCTTACCTATGGTCGTGAGGTAACCCAGCGAGGGAGTACTTTTACTATCAGAAAATTTCGATCTGATCCATTAACAATAACAGATATGGTAATTTTTAACACCATTGATGAGGATTTGGCTGCGTTCTTATGGTATATCTTAGAAAATAGAAATTCCATTGTTATTGCAGGAGGTACAGCAGCAGGAAAAACATCGCTCCTCAATAGTCTCGCTATGTATATCAGACCTGGAATGAAAATCGTTTCGATTGAAGACACAGCAGAACTTCATATTCCCCATGAAAACTGGATTCCTGCTGTGGCACGAGAAGGTTATGGAGGGCGTGAAGCTGATGGAACTCGTCGAGGAGAAGTCTCAATGTATGACCTTCTACGTGCAGCACTTCGCCAAAGACCAGATTACCTTTTTGTTGGAGAAGTACGAGGAGCAGAAGCGTATAATCTCTTTCAAGCAATGGCTACTGGTCACACTGGAATGGGGACAATTCACGGTGATAGCGTAACTGGAACTATTAGACGTCTAGAGAATGAACCAATGAATATTCCAAGAACTTTAATTCAAACCTTAAATATCCTTCTCGTCCTTCGAAAGGTCCGTCGTGGTGACAAACAAGTACGACGAGTGATCGAATGCACTGAAATCGTAGGAATAGATCCTGTAACGACAGAATTGATAACGAACAAAGTTTTTGGATGGAATGCTCGTGAGGATGCATTTATCAACTATGGCCGATCCTACGCCTTAGAAGGTATTCAAGAAGCTCAAGGTTTGACTGAGGCCCAAGTTTTCGATGAACTTGAGCGCAGAAAAACCATCTTAAGGTGGATGGTTAAAAAGAAGTTAGCCCATTTTTCTCAGGTGTCTGAAGTAATTAACAGTTATTACCAGAGTGCTCTTGAAACAGTTGATCGTGCAAAAAGAGAGTTAAAAGCAATTTAAGATCATTTGGAGTGTTTACTTGTGAGTAAGGTCATTAGAAGAGTCGGTTATCTCAGATTTGGCAGATTTCTTGAACCCTGGATTGAAAAAGGACGCTTTGAAAGACTAAATACAAGTCTAAAAAAAGCAGGTATGGATATTTCTGTTCGTGCTTATCTAGGAAGTGCCATTTTTAGTTCGATTCTTGTGGGAATTTTGTCTTTTATCATTATAACAACCAGTATACTATTGCTTCAAGCTGCAAATATTCAAAATCAGCTTTTTCCGTCCATCTTACTTGGAATAGTCATTGGGGTAATAATAAGCATTGTTGCATATCTACCATTCCTCTATTGGCCACAGATGAAGGCCGCTGATCGTAAAATATTGATAGAGTCAGGATTACCTTCTACTGCTTCATATCTTTCCGCTATGTCGAGTTCAGGAGTCCCTCCAAACAGATTGTTTTATTCACTCGCAGGAGAAGCCTCAGTTGCTCCAGAAATCTCTAAAGAGAGTAAGCGAATTACAAGGGATATCGAAATCTTTGGATATGACATTCTAAAGGCGTTACGTACTGCAAGTGAAAGATCCCCTTCCGAACGATTTTCTAAATTTTTAGATGGAATGTCAGCAACGGTCACAAGTGGAGGAGATTTAACCTTTTATCTCTCTGCTGAAGCAAAAGCTTTAATGAAAATGAAGGAAGAGGAAACTAAGGAGTTCATTGAGCAGTTAGGAATATTAGCGGAAATATTTATGATTTTAGGAGTGGTTGCTCCTTTGTTTTTTGTTGTTATTATCGCAATTCTTGCTGTTATTTCACCAGAGATAGAAATTTTAACTGTCATAATGTTGCTATTAACTTACTTAATAATGCCTATTTTGCTAGTTGTAATGATTTTGTTGATCTCTACGATTTCACGAGAGGTTTAGTAGAAAAAGAGGTTACAAGCAATGGGAAAATTAACAAAAAAACGTGAACGGTGGATCTGGATTATATCGATACTTTTCTTCATAATAGCATCTGGAACAGCCTTTTTCTACTTTTATATCCCAGTTTTAAATCACATTTTTCCAGTAGAACCTCCCATAAAAGAAGAGGGAGATCCAATGGATAACAGTTATCTTGACAAAGTAAGTGAGGTTATCAGAGATCCAATTGTCAATTTCTTTGATGTTATTGACATAACTGTTGTAGCTATTCTTGTCTTAATTGTTATTCCAGCTTGGGCATATCATTCCGACCAAAAATGGCGTGACAACATTGATGAAAATATCCCATCCTTGTTACGTGAGGTTTCTGACGCTCAAAAGACTGGTCTTCCATTGCCAAGGGCAATCATGTCAGCAAGTAAGCACAATTACGGAGCTCTTACTCCTGAATTGAAAAAAATGGCAGCCAAGATCAGTTGGGGAATCCCTTTTAGTAAAACACTTCGAAGTTTAACGGAAATTACAGATACTCCCCTGATGAGAAGAACATCACTATTAATCTTAGAGGCTGAACGTTCAGGAGGAGCCATTGAGGATGTATTCGATTCTGCTCATAGACACGTATCAGAAGTTCTTGGATTAAAAAGGGAACGTCTTGGGTCGATGAAACCATTCACTTGGATAATTTTTGTTTCATATATCGTCTTCTCGTTAGTGATGATCATTTTACTCATTTCCTTCTTCCAAACCTTAGCTCTTAACATGGTAGAAGCAGTATCAGAAGAACAACCATTAACAGCAGCATTGCCATTTAATGTTGCAGGAATGCAATTAATCTTCTTCCATTTAATGGTTGTTGAAGCAATATTTGCAGGTCTCATAGCAGGTAAGATGGGGCAAGGAAATGCAAATCTTGGACTAAAATATTCCTGTATTCTTTTAATAATTTGCTACGTGATCTTTAAGATCCTAATAGCAGATATTATCTCACAGATTTTCTCACTATTTGGTCTGGTATAATATGTAATTCGAGGTCGATTTTCATGGGAAAAGAAGAAAAAATGCTCACAGAATTACTAGATAAAGTTTCAGCTCTAGAAGATAAACTAACCAATATGGAGTTTTTGATGGTTCAGGGGATGGGAACAGGTGGAGCAACACCCAAATCTCCAGCCTTAAAATCTGTATCTGCTCCTCAAGCTGGTCCTGTTGAAGTTGATCTAGCCCCTCTGGAAAAAAGAATCTCTGAAATTGAAAACAATATCTCCGAAATTATGAAAAAAATGAATAATTTAACAGAGCTAACCTCAACAATGAAGACAGATAAAACCCAGAAAGCTGATGAACTAATTTCACAAGCCACCTCTCTCTTAGAGAAGGGATTACAATTGACAGAATTGGAAACAACAATGTTAGAATTAAAAGATCGTATCCAAGAGATAGTTATTCAACTTGAGGTCGCGAATGTTGGTTCTTCTACCGAGGATGTCATATCTTAGCGAGTTTAAATGGATTATTTACATCGATAAATGGGTAACAAGATGAACTTTCCAAGACTTAAAAAACGACGCCGTGGACAGATTAGAGCTGTCGACTTTGTTGTGAGTCTTTTTCTCTTCTTACTTATGTTATCGCAGTTAATTTTACTTGTTATTAATGTACAAACAGGTATAAATACCAGTTCAAGGGAAATCATAACCTATGAGGAGTTAGATATCTTAGGTCGTCAATTACTTTTTGAGGATGGAGATCTTGATTGGGGCTATCATCAATCACTTCCAGCATCTTTTGGCCTAGCGGATAGTAATGCACAGTCATATCTTGTTTTAGATAGTGCAAAAATAGCGCGATTAACGTTTAAGGATTCATCTGGTGTATCAGGATACACAATGTTTGATTATGACACTCTTAAGGAGACAATCGGTTTAGATAGGGATTTTAATTTCCGATTAGGATTCTATCCTTTATTAAATGCAGAAGTAAATGCTTCTTCTACAAATTTCGCTCAAGTAAATGTAAAAAATCTTTATAATATATCTATTGCAGATGCTTTAGTTAATTTCTTTACCATTGATCTGACTAATGGCAATGTGATTCCTGAAGGAGCAACATTAACTAATTCCAACGGAGAAACTTCTCTCCAGCTATCAAATCCCACTGAAAATGTCCCAGGGGGAGAACATATAGTATTTATCATTGTAGAAAAAGGTCCTCTTTGGTGTATGAACTGGAGTTTCAATGATCCAACTTCTGAAGTAGTTTTCATTGGTCCATCTTCAAGTACAACTATTTGGGGAGGAGGTATCAATTCTACTAGTTTTTTAGCATCAGATAATTTACCAATAAGTCCTGATTCGCATTTTCTCTCTATCATATATCAAAATACCACATCGGGCTACTCGAAAAAAACTATAAATTTAGAAACAGCCTCGTATGGCAATGAGACAGTTTCAATTCCGAATGAAGGTTTGGTTGCCTTTCTCAGTATTGCTATAACTGATAACCAGTATCAAGTAAAAATAGGATCATATCCTGTGATTCTTGATCGTGTTTCGACTGGTGGGATATTTAACCAGGTATTTGGAGAAGAAATTCCTGGTACCAGAACAAAATCAATGTTATCAAAATTCTATCCCATTATTGTCAGAGGTACGTTAATGAGCTGTCAATTAACCTTATGGAGCAAATAGAACAAATGAATAAACATAGAGGACAACTACAGATTGCAGAAACACTTGTTTCAGTAGCATTAATGCTTGTTCTTGCTCTTCTATTGATAGGGGCAACAAATCAGACCTTATCGTCTTATTCAAATCTTACTGGTTTGGATCAAACAGCAACAGATATTCTTGCAGCTTCAGATGAAGCAGGATTATTAAGACCTGTTATATATCTTTATGGAGACACTAGATATGAACAGGAATTTTTAAGTTACAAAAATCTACTGAATGAATATATTACTACTATAGTGTCTAAAAATATTGACTATGCCCTAATTGCTCATGAAATAGTTAATGGTACAATTAATGAAGATTTTTTTAGCGTTATTGGGTCTTCAACAGCCCTTGTTGCACTCCAACAAGGAGGAAAAGGAGTTGTGGCGAATTACCATTTAGGTTCGTTTACTTCAGCCACGTTTGGGCAATATACTACGCAATATCTGGTACAACTATATTTATGGGAGAAATTCTAGATGGGAATTCCAGGATTCAAATACTCGAAAAAACATAGAGGTCAGATGTTCATCTTAGCAACGATGTTAATAGCTGTTTATGTTGTAATGATGACCTCTGCTTTGATGAATCTTGGAGCCGAAAGAATCGAATTTGATCGGGAAACCTTACGAGAACCATACTTGGACTCAAAACGTGAAATTCAGAATTACTTGGAACTAATTTTAACTGAATACTCTGAGAATGGTACAACATTGACTCCCAGTACAGCCATCACTAGAATAAATGATTTTTTAAATGGAATCGAAACACTCTACTCTGCGAGAGGGGTTACTTCAGAATTCCAATTATCTAATCACAACTTCAATCTTAGCGCACAATTAGCTCCTTATGGGAATGTATCAGACAGCTTCGGAACTGTTTATTCTAGTCAGATTCAAGCAGAACTGCATTTGAGGATGAGTGCTGTCTCGTCTACGTTCACCATTGATGAAGCCTTTTCTATTGTTTTTATTGGACGTGTTGAAATTCAGGGTAATAAAGTTATCATTCAACAATCAAGAGGAAAACAGCTCGAAAACGTAGATGCTTCTTCAATCTATATCTTTAATACTACTCACTATCTTATTCCCTCTTCCAGTTCAGACTATACTGGCATATATTACTTTGAGGGGGAAAACAACCTAGATAATCTGGGCATACTTAATGTAACCTTGATGAATGGTGTTCATATTTTATCGTGAGAGGAAATGATAGAAAAAGAGTTTCTAGAATATCTTCAAAATATAAAAAACGTCCTTAAAACTCAAGTTCAATTAGCAACACAAGCAAGAGCCCGAAAGCTCGACCCTCAATCCAAAATAGAATCCAAACTTACTTTTACTTCAAAAGCGAAGATAGGAGCAATTCTAAATATTCCGAAATTAGAAGAATATCTCCCTTCAAATCTCTCTTGGCATGAAAGTCCTCTTCTTTTAGCTGCAGATATTGCCAAACAGATTGTTAATGGACGATTTGTAAAAGATACTCGTGAGAATCTTATACTAATGGCGCTACACAGCTCTTTAGTGATTTTAAGTCAAGGATTGATCTCAGTTCCTCATGAAAGCATTCCAAAGATTTCAATTGGTTCTAAATCAAACCACTTAACCATATATTTTTCCAATACAGTACGTTATGTAACTGGAGAGACTGTTGGACTAGTAGTTCTAATTGCTGATTATATACGACATGTTTTACATCTTAATCGGTATAATCCGTCCCCAGAACTGATAAATAGATATGTTGAAGAAATAGAAATTTACTTTAAAATGAATGATCGTTCTTGGGATTTACGAAAAGACTTAATCAACTTTTTAGTACAAAATATCGGTGTTGAGATTTCTGGGGAAGCGTATGAACGAATTGAAGTTAAGAAATATCGAAATTTACCAAATATGACAAATAGATTGCGAATGGGTATGTGTGTTGCTTTTGATAAAATAATTGATAATATCAACTCAATCGCTCATCTTCGTCTAGCTTCAGGTATTCCTGAGTGGGAATGGCTTGTACCCCCTTTTGAAGGGATAAGAAGGAAAAAACATGAATTTGGAAGAAACGAGGTTCGTGGGACACAGCCTTTACTCTCAAGATCAGGAAAACCTGGAGGATTTAGATTAAGATATGGCTATTCACGTAACACGGGCCAAGGTGCCGCGGGAGTTCATCCAGTGACAATGTATCTTTCAGAAATGATGTCTCCAGGCACGAGCATTAAAATTGATTTCATGGAACGACCCCTTACAGTTTTCCCAGTTTCAACCCTAACAGGTCCTCTAGTTGAATTTAAAGATGGTTCTAGTGAGAGGATTGAATCCTTAACCAGAATCATTGAAGTAGAAAGTGATGTAACTCAGATCTGGGAAATGGGAGACATTTTACTTTCTCCAGATGATATTCCAGCTACAGAAACTATTGAATTGTCTGCTTGGACTGAGGAATGGTGGAGTCAAGAAGTTAAGCGTATGATTTCCTCAAAATTCAGATCGATTGAATATTTAGCAAATATTATACGGATTTCTCCTATTGAGCTAGAGAAATTATTGAGTGAGCCAACACGTTTTCAACCATCACCAGAAATTGCTCTTAACTTAAGCAGGATAACTGAAGTCCCAATCCACCCATTTTATTCTTTTAACTGGAATGAAATTGCTATTAGTGATCTCATACGATTAATTCAAAAAATAGATAGCACTAACGAAGACTTACTCCCCGATGATGATGATTTAAAGGTAATACTTAGACAGTTAGGTGCCCCTTTTATAATTCACGGTAGTAATATTCAATCAGAACGATTTCAGCCCTTTATCCATTCATTGAGAGGAAAAGAGGAGGAAATTACACAGATTTTATCAGAGGATTCAGCTGTAGGAATTGAGAAAGTAGTTCAAGAGCTTACTAAAATCCCTATAAGATCACTATGTCATAGAAGAATTGGACTAAAAATAATAAGAGTCGAAAAATCAGAACCTCGACATATTAATCCGCCTTCGCATATTCTTTTTCCCATCGGTTCTCATGGGGGCACCCAAAGAAATCTTTTGAAGGTAAAAAAGGGAGCTAATGTCGATATTCAAATATCAGAAAGATTTTGTACAACATGCGGGGAATCTACATACGTTACCTTTTGTCCAAAATGTTTAGAAGAAACAAAACAGCAATTTGTATGTAAGACTGGACATATATCTGACACAAGAAACTGTAGAGAGTGTGGTCAATATGCCTTTCCTGCAAGAATTAAACCGATTAATGTTGCAGGAATAATAAAATCTGGTGTTCAAAAAACAGGAATAGATGATTTAACAAAAATTAAGGGAGTATCTTTTCTAAACAGTAAGAATCGAATACCAGAACACATCATCAAAGGAATATTACGAGCAAAACACAATCTTTTTGTTTACAAAGATGGAACGAGCCGTTTTGACCAAACTAATGCACCTCTTACCTATTTCACACCTAGTGAAGTTCATAGCTCGGTCGAGGATCTCCTAAGACTTGGTTATACTCATGATGTATTTGGTAATGACTTGATACAAGATGATCAACTCATAGAAATCAATCCTTTTGATGTAATAGTAAGTAAAACAGCGGGCGAATTTCTTGTCGATTTATCTAAGTTTATTGATGATGAATTAACATTTTTATATGAACTACCTCCTTATTATAGAATCAATTCTTTGAATGACATTACCGGCTTTTTAATCGTTGGATTGTCTCCATTTTCAATGGTTGCAGTCATTGGAAGAATTATCGGGTATACTGAAAATAATGTCATTTATGCTCATCCCTTGTGGCATATACTCAAAACACGAAATTGTAATGGAGATATTGATTCAATAACACTCCTTCTAGATGTCTTACTTAATTTTTCAATGGAGTTTGTTCCTACATTACGTGGAGGAACAATGGATGTGCCTGCTATCATCAATCTATCTGATGAATGGGAAGAAACATCTGTTTATGCCAGTTATGATTCAATATTAATGAATCTTTCATTTTTTAACAATCTAATCGAAAATCCCTTAAAAGAGGAGTTATTATCCTATAAAATGTCATTTCTTAAGCCTCCTTTACCAATTTCCCACAACATTGACAATGTTTCTCGTTATAATTTCGAAAATCTCTTTCGTGAAAGTAAAATTGTTTCTAAAATAGAGACAGAATTACGAGTTCTCAGTCGTATTCGGGGGGTGAAGGAAGGAGAGTTTGTTGACGATATATTGGTAAATGATTTCCTACCAAAGATAACAACCTCTATGACACGTTTCTTTCTACAGCCAGTACGGTGTAATACATGTAATACAACCTTCCGACGTGTTCCTCTCTCAAATTGTCCCGTTTGCCATCGTCGGACTATCGGATTAACATTATCCGAAGGATGGGTTCTTAGATATTTACAAATTGTTAATCAACTAAAAGACCAATACAACTCAGATATTTCCGAGTATTGTCATTCTTGGGTTGAATTGGTTGAATTAAATAAACGTTTATTATTTGAAAAGGGGCCTCGTCCTACTACACTAATCTAAATAAGTTATTCTATTCATTAAGGCGCAATTGGTTCGTTAAGGAGAACAAAAATCCAGTAATACCTATCGAAGATCTGAGATAGGGCAAAATGGAAGCGATTTTCTAATCTATCTTTTAGAAAAAAAGAAGTACTTATGCAAAGGTTTTTTTAGTTGTTAAGACCATAGAGCTTAGATTACTACTTGTTCATGAAATAGAAGAATACATCTAAACAAAAATCTGAATCCACAGGTGATTTAAGGGTTGATTGATAACGAAAGAGAGGTTTTAATAGGTAACCTGCTAAAATCACAGTCAGTAGGCGAAGTATCAAAGAAAACTAAAGGGATTATATCAATGCCAAGTAATCAACCTGTAACTGAAGCGGCCAAATTAATGGTTGAAAATCAGGTTGGTTCAATCATTATTAAAAACAACCAAATAGAAGGAATCATAACAAAGGGAGATATTATTCAACGAGTTGTGGGTCGTGCGTTAGATCCTGGTATTGTTCTAGTAGATGACGTCATGAGTAAACCTGTTTCTTTTGTTTCGGCGGATGAAACCTTAGAGAATACAATGTTAATGATGGCACAAGAGAATATAGAACGAATTTTAGTTGTTGAAGGTAATGATTATTCCCAGCCCTTAGGTATCGTTTCAACTAATGATATCCTTAAATTTGCCCCAGGATTACTTCGAATTCATAGAGAGCGTTTGTTGTTGGAAACTATTCAAAAGTCTGTTGATGACAATGAAAGAGTATTGATTGAGTTTGAAGGATTTTGTGATGATTGTAGTAATTATTCAGATTGCCTTAAAAGTGCAAATGGTTATACATTATGTCCAACATGTATAGGATCTCAACCAGAAGAAGATCAATCCTCTGACCCAGATATTTTTTAAGTTGAGACTTTAATATCAAGCAATCTAATCTCTTTTCTCACCCAAATCACTATACCTCACTTCAGTGATAACTGAATCGTGTGGAATGGCTCTGACTAAATCATTAAAATCAATGCCACGTATTTTGGCTTTATCTTCAAGATTTTCTGTTTTTTCAATTAGGATTTTTTGGATCTGTTTGGCGATCTTTCCTTTTGATACCGCCCCAGGTTTAATAATTATGGAAATCGGACTCTCTGATTCAACATCTTCTTCTGAACCATATATTACCAAAGCATTGGATTCCCCTATTTTAACTCCAATTGCTAGGGCCATTTTAACACCTCTAAGATAATTACGCGTTCCTCGAACCATTATTCCACCCTTAGGGATATACTCACCACTAGGCGCGGTAAAACTGGCACTCTCTGCAGGTACATGATAGACATCCACAGCACCATATCCAGCTTTCCAACCACTTGAAAAAGCAGCTGCCAAGAGCCCAGCTGAGGCAATATCACTATCTGTGACGTTTTCACTACTAGAATCGCGAATCAAAATGGTATAAGGTGCCCCACGTAACTCTGCATGAAAGAAGAGGTCATCTTTTTTCATTCGACGTTTAGCTATTTCCTCGTTACTTCGGATATCCTTACCACCAATAATTAAAAATCCATTAACAGTTTTTGTCCAGTGGTATTTTTCATACCATTTTCTCTTTCTTCTTTTTAGAGTAAAACTCTCAGCAAACTGTTGTTCGGAAATATCTTTTTCAAGAACACTAATTCTTTTCTCAGTTTCAAGTATGGCTTCCTTAGCGGGCAAAATTTTCCTGGTTGCTTTTTTTGCCCGCTCATAATATTCATTTGCTATTTCAGTTGCTGATTTTCTGAAGTCTACCTCAATCGATTCTGTTTCGAGTGTTAAGTGAATTAGTCCTCGATCAGGGATGATTTTATCGAATATCCTTGCCGAAGGCCTACCTTCGTTTTTCGCTTGCACTAATTTTATCTGAATTTCTGACCATGAAATGTTATTTCTTCTAGCAGCCACAATTGTAGTTAATAGTTCTTCAATCTCATTTAAATGGAGAAAAATCTTGTCTCCTAAGTCCTTATACTTCTTTTTCTTAGTTTCAAAATCAATAATTGCTTTCTTCTGTGAATCTAAAACTTTGAGAAGTTTCTTCTTTTCCCGATCGTGTTGTTTTAGATCAACAGACCTTTTTGGAGTAATATTGGAATAATAAGAATCTACTGCTGAAGAAAAGTTGTTGTATTTTTTAGATATTCCTGTTATTGATTTAAACTCAATAGGTTGAAATGATAACGGTGTATCATCTGAGTCAACAATTAATGTTGGTTTTGGATTTTCTAGATCCTTTTTTATTTCCTTAATGGAATTAAAGATTTGATTGACTTCTTTGTCACTTATTTCTTGGGTTTTTGTTGTTTTAATTATATCTGACCTAGCTAAGATTTCCTCCATTAGGGGACCCCCTCCTCCCGTTTTCTTAGCTAACATTCTCACAATCTGCTCATCTTCCGAATTATTTTCTTCAATTATTTGTTGTATTTCTTCGTAAGATATATCTAATATTGATTTCCCTCTACTAGGTGGAAATTCAAACTCCTTTCCTGGGAGTACATCTCGATGACGCATTTTTCTGTACCAAGTTGCTAATATTACACGATTTTGGTCGCCTACAACAATGAAATTTGGTCGGTTACCAAAAATTTCAATATAAATCCTATATTCTTGTTTTCCTTTCAGGGTTAATACTACCAAACGATCAAAATCGATTTGTTGAATACTTAGTAAATCAGTTCCCTTTAGATGCTGCCTCATTGCTAAAATTTTGTCAGAAGGAGGTTTTGAAACTGAATGTTGCATCTCGGTCAAATGGATCCGTATTCCCGGTTCAATTAAGAGAAATGGGTTCTTTAAATGGCCTTTACCTTTGAATTTGAAAAGGTAGAATGTATCTGTTATGTCACGATAGATGTTATCAACACGATATCCTACTAATCCTTGTAATTCCTTAGTAATAGCATAAATATCTAAGCTAGACATCCTTTTCATGCCTTACATTCGACTCCTTTCTCAAAAATCGAGATATTATCTAAAATAAACTTTATTATCAAGTATCAAGGCAATCTAGGTATATTTATTAATGATCGTAATCTTTGTTAAATGTGAGTCTCTTGGGATGCAACATCTGACATATAAAAATTATATGTAATTCTGAAAGAGAGAATCAATTAATTAACACTAAAAATCTTAAATCGTAAATATTTTTATTATAATAAAAAGGATGAATTTTGATGACAGCTACGAGAAGTACTACTAAAACAACTAATCCTATATTCAATACTATTCTTGTGATTACTGTAGGTTTATCAGCTCTAGAGATTTCTCAATTATTCTTTGATCCTAGAAATGCTGCCTCTTTAACATCTTTAGAACTGAATCCCATCATCGAAAGCATGTTTGAAGGAATGTTCCTTTCTGCTGATACATTAGTTTCATTTATAGCGGTATGGGTAGCGTGGATAATCTCAGGTATGATTGCTGGAGTTAGAGCTAAACATGGTTTCTGGGGTGTTGTGGCAGGTTTTTTTGGAACAATTCTTGGAGCAGGGTTCTTAGCTGTTCTTAATATTGACGCATTACAAGATTCAACCGCTCTTGCTCCTTTCATCTTAGGAACTGCAGCATGTACTCTAGCCTGTTGCATAGCTGCATACGCCACGGGCAATGTGACAAAAGAAAAACCTAAAGCAGCGAAAGCCAAACCAACAAGAAAAGCATGGGCTGCATCAAAAACCAAGGAAGTATGGACCTGCAAGAAATGTGGTACTAGTATCCCACCAGGTGCATTTACCTGCCCAACATGTGGTGAACCAGTAATCGAATGAAGAAAGTATGAGATAGGGTTTAAAGGGAAAAAAGGCTGTATTTTTGCTTGTAACAAGCAAAAATACCTTATAATATTCTTTTTTGTCGTAAATCTTCAAGTTGACTTGATCTTTGACTAATTTCAGTAATTAATTCCGTCAACACCTCATTTAGTTCAGAAAATTTCTTATTTTTAGCAATCGAATGGAGATCATTGCCGACGGTACCGAGTTCGTTCGAATGGAGTGACTTATATGTGTTCCGAACTGTTGATTCCATCTGATTAAGGCTTTTAACAAGATCCTGAGACAATTGAGTCCCTTGTGCTGGTAAATTGCTTTCCAAGATTTCAATTCCACTCAAGTCTGTTAATAAATCCACAAGATCCCAATATTGCTCTTTTAATTCTTCAAGAAGAACACCAATTCTTTTGAATCGACGTTTTCTTTCATCCACACTCTCAGATCCATCAATGGTGGTCTTCAAGTAGGAAACATGTGCTTTTAATTCCTCATAAAAATCCGAGGCAACAGCACGATGATTTTCGATTTCACGTAGCAACCGAGATATCTCGGAGGCAACAGAAGTAGATGTCCGAAACTCGGTGTTGTTCAACTCTTAATATCTCCTTATGTTTTAGCCAAAAGTAGATTGGGAGAGGGAAGAGAACCTTGTTTTTACAAGATAATTGGTAAAGTTCTCGTTGGCACGAAAACACCGTAAGATTCCAATTATACCACTTCATTTTCTGAATAAAAAACTTTTCGTAATCAGCAGATAAGATAATCCTAAAAATTTAGAATCCAATTAGGTGAACTCACGAAACTTCTCTCGGTATAAAAATTCTCCCTTTAGATCGGTTTTCATAAGTTCTTTGATCTTATTGGTTTTCTTATAATTTCCTAGAAGAGAAGAGAGTTTGATATATGCTGTTTCTGGAAGGATATTTACAGGAATTACTCCGATTGCTTGGAGCTGCCTTCCGCTTTCATAAACGGACAGTCCTGTAAACCCATGTAAACATTGTGTCGTCATTACAACAATTATTTCGTTTTCAATAGCTTTTTTTATCATTGGAACCAGTTCGGTTGAAACATGACCAAGTCCTGTTCCCGCAAACACTAGTCCTTTATATCCTGTTTCTATAAAATGCTCTATTAATCCAGGTTGAATACCTGGGTAATGATAAATCAGTCCAATCCTTTTTTCAAACTTCTTACTGATGATAAATTCTTTATCTTCATTCGATTCAATTTGTTCTGCGTATTTATTATCATCATCAAAATATTGTATTTTACTATCCACAATACGTCCTATTGGATTTCCTCCGATCGTTTTAAAAGTATCTCTTCGGCTACTATGCATTTTACGAAGACGTGTACCCTTATGGATAGCAGTTGAAGTGTCTGATGATTCTTCGTGCATAATGACTACAACTTCTTTCTTAGCTTGTGGTGATGTTGCATATAATACAGAATGATATAGATTGAAGAATGCATCAGACGAGGGACGGTCAGAAGATCGTTGTGACCCTGTTATAACAATAGGGACTGGAGAATTAGTAATAGCAAAAGACAGGGCGGCTGCAGTATAAGCCATTGTATCTGTACCGTGAGTAAGAACAATCCCTTGAGGTTCCTTATTTTTGATAGTGGCCTCAATAGCTCTTAATATTTTCTCATAATGCGTGAAATTGACATTTTCTGAGAAAATATCAAAGAGAAGCTGGGTTTCAATTCTAGCCAAATCCGCAATTTCAGGAAACGAGGAAAAAAGCTCCTCTGGAGTCAGTGCGGGTATGGTTCCTCCCGTCTGATAGTCTAAACGGGAAGCAATTGTGCCTCCACAACCTAAAATTGGGATAAAAGGTAGATTAGGTCTTTGGATAATATCAGGTTTAGGGATTCGATATTCACCCCTAATATGGTTAATTTTTCTGACTGATTGAACTTCCTCTGGATTTAATCCAATATTATAACCAGTAGGTAGCTTTAAACTAATAAATCTTGGATCAGCTAGTTCACTCCGAGGAAGGATTACCCCTCTTATTACTGAATTATCTTTTATTATCTCGATCTCGTCCCAAACTTCCAAATTATGATTTTTCAACCAAAATAATGTTGATTTTTTATATCCAGCATATTGTTTGTCGGGCATTCAATTTTCTCCTCTTACGTTTTGTGAAATCTGTTCCTCCAAGTATTTTCGCAATCTTTCGCTAATTATTTTCCCATCAATTTTCCCTCGGACTTCTTTCATTATTATTCCCATTAGAGGAGAGAAAGCATCCATCTTTCGCTCCTTAATTAGATTTTGGGTGCGTTGTAGAACAGTAATAATTAATTCGTCTAATTCCTTAAGAGATAGATACCCAAATTTTGAAATTATTTTTGCTGTAGATTTAGTTGGGTCAGTCCCTAATTGGACTAAAATCTCAGGAATTGCTTCCTTGGCTATTTGTTTCGACTTTAATGCCTCAAATATATCTATTAAATGGAATTTTGTTATATTGTCTATATCAACTCCCTCTCTTGAAATTGTAGTTAATGTTTGTGTTAATGTAGTCACAACCACTTTGATTGGAGCTCCTTTTTGCATTAACTCTACAAAAATTTGATCTTTATTATCATAGATCAAATTCTCAGCTAATTTACGAGAAATAGAATATTCTTTGCTTAATTGCTGTATTTTATCCCATAGATTTGGCGGTAGATTCTTGTCAATCTCCTTTACTCGATCTGAGTCAACTACAATAGGGAGGAGATCGGTATCAGGATATAACCTACTTCTACCATGTAAATCTCTAGTAAAAGTAGAAATTCCTTCTTCATCTACATGTCGGGTTTCTGGATGAACTCCTTGAAAAGCGGCAATTATTCTTTCGTGGACAAAATTAAGAGCTTTATGTGCCTTATCTTTCTTTCCAATTGCGATGACATATGCTAAGTTATCTTCACGACAAAATTCTGATAATTCATGAATTTCACTCACAGAGAAATTATATCTGGTTAAATCTTCATCAGAATGAATGATCCCTTTTAGATCAGTGAATGATTTAACGCGTTCAGAGAGTTCTGTTCCAAAGCGCTTATTTGGTTGTAATTCCCGACCCAACAGTCCCTTGAATCCTGTAATAGGGAATAGAAATACTTCTTCTTTTCTTTTAAGGGCTGATTGAACTATCTTTGAGGAAGTTTTAAAAAAAATCTCTGTAATATTCAAAATTTGAAGGGGAATATCCTTGGGATGGATGTTTCGTTTTTGTAGTTCCTCTTGAATAGATATTAATCCCAATTGCCTTTGGATTTCAAGATCAATAGCATCTGGGATCAATTTAAGTAATTGAATCCCCTTTAGCTCAACTCTATCTCCTTTTGATATACTAACATTAATATCTTGACGTATAGTACCCAAACCTTTCCGTGCTAAACCTGATGATTTGATTAACATTCCTAGTGATCTTGCTGCAGAAACCACTTCTGTTGGAGAATATAAATTATGATCGGTTACGATCTCAATTAATGGTATTCCAAGCCGATCTAACTTAAAAAAGATTTCCTTGTCCCCACTTCGCTCATTATCTTTACGAGCAGCATCTTCTTCAATATAGATCCAAGTAATTGGTAATTTCTTTCCTTCAAGGCTAGAAAATTCTTTCTTCAGCGAAATATATCCATCATAACCAATAAGAGCTGTTCTTTGGAATCCAGAGGTAACAGATCCATCTAAATAATTTTTCCTACATACATTTGTTTCGGTAACAATCTGACAATTCACCATCCTTGCTAATTTGATACCATCATAAAGAGCTTCAGTATTGATAGGAAAAGGTGGTGTTTCATCTAATTCATAAGTACAAATACTATCGAAGACTTCGTAGAAGATCGTATGGCCTTTTTCAAATTCAATAAGTAGTGCTGGATCATATTTTCCCATCTCACCTAGAACAGGACGAAACCTACGTTGTACAACAGCCTGTGCCTCTTCATTTGTTAAACTTGCTGGACAGTGACAAAACAATTTTTTTTTGGTAGAAAGCTGAGCATGAATTTCTATCCCCGCTTTAAACCCTAATTTCTTGTAATCAAAAGCTTTCTTCACCATAATCGGTCGCATCCGACTGATTAACAAGATTTATCTGAATGATTAAGAAAGAGGAACTTATTGGATTGATGGAAGAATTCTTTATCTCTGTCAAGATATAAAATAAATCCAAATAAATCATTTGAGTACCATTATGAAAGTTTCTAATTTCTATACTAACAAAGCTGTAAAAAGGTAAAAATTTTTAATTTGGGTTTTATTTCCTAGATTTTTTGACTAGAAACTTCGTTACAGGACATTATTGAGGGAAATTGAATGGACGCAATAATCCTCACGGCTGGTAAAGCTACCCGTCTTCATCCAGTTACAAAAAGTATTCCTAAACCTTTAATGCCGATAGCAGGTTCCCCTTTAATCTGTCATATTCTGGGCGCATTATCGAGAAAAATAGATCACGTAGTCATTGTTATTGGTCATGAAGCGGATTTAGTTAAGGATACAATTAATCAAATAAACTACCCCTTCACAATTGATTGGGTTACCCAAGAGGAGCAGCAGGGAACTGGCCACGCAGTGAAACTCTGTGAACAATATATTGATTCTGACTCGTTTTTCATGATGTATGGTGATATTTTTACGAGTCAACAGGTAATCAACGAAATTATACAATTAGGACAAACAAATGATCAAAGAAAGGGAATTTTTTCAGCAAAAAAGGTAATAAACCCTGAAAAATATGGGTGTCTTGAAATTAAAAAAGATTATTTAGTTAAGATCCTTGAGAAACATCCCCAACCTCCAAGCTCTTACATTAATGCAGGAATGATGGTTTTACCTTCAACAGTTTTTGATTATTTAACCCATACTCCAAAATCAAGTCGGGGAGAGATCGAACTTACAGATAGTATAAATCAGCTTATTCAGAATGGCTATATTTTTGCTCTATACTACATCAAAGATCACTGGATTGATATTGGGTATCCTTGGGATCTGTTAACTGCAAATGAGATTGGAATGAAAATACAAGATTTCCCTAAAATTACTCCTCCTTCATCTGTAACAGTAGAAGGGGTATGCAAAATCGCAGAAAATGTGATACTACGCCCAGGTACATTCATTCAAGGCCCAGTTGTTATTGAGGAAAATGTCACCGTAGGACCTAATTGCTTTCTCCGATCAGGTACATACTTGGGGGAAAATGTTCGTATAGGAAATGCTGTTGAGATTAAGAATAGTATCATACTTGAAAATACAATAATCGGTCATCTTTCCTACGTAGGAGACTCAGTTATTGGAAGAGATTGTAATTTTGGTGCTGGAACCAAAGTAGCGAATCTAAGAATTGATAAGAAAAGCATTTTTATGACAATCAAAGGTGAACGAATCTCTTCTGGAAAACAGAAACTTGGTATTTTTATGGGGGATAATGTCAAAACTGGAATCAACGTGTCTTTAATGCCTGGAATCACTATAGGAGAAAATTCACAAATTGGAGCTCATACTTTACTCAATCAAGACGTTCCTCCCAACACTTTACTTTATTATGACCCCCAGAAAGGACTTGTTCAAAAATCTCTTAAGTAATTTAAGGTACGAAGGAGTATGAGAAAGAGTCGTCTCAAAGAAATAAATGTGATAGAAAAACCGACTCGGGATGTACAGTGGCGTATTGGATTAGTGTACCCAAACTCATATTCCGTAGGAATGTCAGGATTAACAATTAAACTGTTGTATCATCTCCTTAATCAGCATCAAAATATCTTTGTAGAACGAGTTTTCTTCTCAGAAACCCTTCCTGGGCCTCCAAAATCAATAGAAACTGGAAAGATCCTCTCGCAATTTGATCTTCTAGCTTTTACTTTTCAATTTGAGCTAGATTACATTAATGCCATCAAGATGTTACTCCGATCTGGCATCCCTGTATTTGCAGAAGATCGGATGGAAGATCATCCTTTACTATTAGCTGGAGGACCCACGGTTACTGCTAATCCTGAACCGTTATTTGATATATTTGATGTTTTTTTCTCTGGTGAATTTGAATCAGTCGCGGAAATTTTTCTTGAGGCGGTTATCTCAAGTAAAAATGGTATATTATCGGATTCTATTCTATCAGTTCCAGGTTTTTATACTCCTGACACATTTTATCAACTGTCGCCAGGAATAACATCAAATCTTGACGAGGTTAACTATCCTACAGCTCAAGTTCGGCCTATAAAGCCTCTGAAAAAAGGGGTATTAGACGGTTATTTTCTTCAAATTTCAAGAGGATGTACTCATGGATGTCACTTTTGTTTAATTGGAAAGTACTTTCGTCCACAAAGGGAAAGATCTCTTCCAATGCTGAAGAATTTGATAGATAGAGGAACTCTAGATACAAAAACAGAATTTTTTTCTCTCATTGGTTCAAGCGTCGCTGATTATAGTCAACTTAAGGGGTTACTGGATTATTTTATTAAGAAAAAACTGAAGTTCACCCTTCCAAGTATCAGAATTGATTCAGGAATTGATGTTCTCGATTCAATCAAACAAACTGGATTAAGAAGTCTTAGTATTGCTCCAGAGACAGCATTAGAAGATGTCCGATTCAAAATTGGGAAAAAAATAAGCAACTCCCAAATCTCTGAGTTTCTCCATAAAGCTGATCTATATAATATCCAAGAGATAAGACTCTATTTTATTCTTGGTTTGACCTCTGGAATTGTCTCAGAATCGCAAGAAATAGTGAATCTTGTTAACAACTTAGCTGATTTTTATCCTATAAAATTAACAATGTCAGTAACACCTCTCATTCCTAAGCGTGGTACAAAGCTGGTAGACAAATGTGTCAATTACAAAGAAATCCAAGAAGGATTCAATATCTTGAAAAAGAATTTAGGCAAAACAATTCGTTTTAAATCATTTCCGGTTCATTGGGCAGCAATACAAGCTATTCTCTCAATTGGGGGTCGAGAATTAACGCCAATCATGACTGATATTGCAAATGATGGAGGGTCTTATCAGAGCTGGAAAAAAAACTTTGACATGGAACCAATAGACTACTATCTTGCATATTATTGCCGTTAGGGATCATTACCTTTATAGAGGGAGAGGAAGAATCTAAAACCTTTGGATCATCGGGATTGAGAGTCAATTAATGTTTTTGCGTCCCGAAGATATCTGAGTGCATCTCTAATATTTGTAATGGGAGAAAGAGGTGTACTTCCAACACGGCTTTTATGAATATTATCCAACAACTTCTCTGCTAAGATTCGAAATCGTGGGATAGACTTCGAGGAATCAGTTGTAAGGGTCTCAAGAAGTTCTTCAGCTTCTTCATTCCGTCCTTGAGCTGAAAGCATGATTGCTAAAAGACATTGGCCTTTAGTACGCTCAGGAACCCCTTTGAGCTTCTCTAAACTTTCATTTATCATATTTTGTGCTTCCAGAAGTACTTTAGGATCCTCAGAAAGCCTATACTCATTCAGATAAATTTCAGCTTGAGTGTAAAGAAGAGTTGATCGAAAATCAGGACAATCATCTATAAACTTCATTGCATCTTCCAGAGAAGTCTTTGCAATACCAATATTATGAATGTGGAACTCGTATTTCCCTTTGATATAATGATAATAAGCTTTTGAACAGCTCCTCAGATTATTAGAATCTATAGTCTCGAAAATACTAGGTATTTCATCCACTTTATTCAGATCAATAAGCAATTCAGCATATTTCAGATGAAAATCATTTTGGAATTGGGGATCTTTTGATTCTGATTCCTCAACAATTGAAAGAGCTGTTTTTGCGTGAGTTAACGCGAGATCATCCTGTGACTCAAGGAATAAAACATAAGCAAGCCCAAATTCTACTTTAATCTGGTAAAGAGAGCAGCAAAAGGTTTTAGCTTTCTCAAGAACGAGTTTAAAACTTTTTTTTGCCTCTTGCAATTGACCTTGTTCAACAAGTAACCAGGCTTTTTGAATTAATGGATAGACAGACAGTCCACCATCGAATTTTTTACTCAGTAATGCTGTTAAGGAAAAAGCTTTAGATAAATATTCAGAAGCCTCATCATGTTTTGCCTTAGATGCATAATAAGATGCAAAATTTGTATAGGCTATGATCAAGCGGTTATTAGCATTGATTAGCTGATATTCTCGAATAGCGGCTTCTAAATGGCGCTTAAAAACATCTCCTTCTTCTTTATGCGACACTAAAGTGTATAAGAGGCCTGTATTCAGATGATGTTGCGATTGCTCCACTATTTTGATAGAGTCTGAAAGATCAATTTGGGCTTCTTCGATGCTTTTTTTGAATGCAAAAGATTGTGCGGGGAGAAAAAGGTGTTGATAATTCGAATTAGAGTCGAGAACATCCTCAAAAATTCGCTTAATTGTGGAGTAGACATCTTTAAGAGTAGTTATTCTATTTAAATTACTTAGTAAAAGCATATATGGCGTAACAACGTCAAATAATGCAGGCCAATCTTTAGAAGCTTCTAATTGAGAAAACCCCTTCCCAATAATTGTGATGCCATGATCAGAATTGACAAACTCTGTTATTCCTGCTCCAGTATACGAAAGTAATAGGGAATCAGATTGAGTATCAGCTTCTTTGATTAGGAAATCGGATTTATTAATGAAAAATTCTATATCGGCCTGAATCCAGGCTATTTTCGAGCATAAAGCCCAAAGTATGCTTGGAGGTTTTTCTTCTTTTTCAAGAAGATTACGAATAACAAAATACCAGTCATCGAGCTTCGGAATAGAATCTTTCTCCTGAATTTTTACAATAGCAGTTGTTATTAAATTGATCCAATGATCACTAATGCGATCAGCAAAAATCGCCAGCTCAGCGGGAAATTCTATTCTTTTCATTTCAAACACAAATGTAGCTACGGTCGGATAATACTACTTGAATTTAACTTTTATTGAAAGAATAAAAAGTTTCATGTTTAGACAAAAGATGATAGAAAGATATTTTTTAATATAATTAGAAATATTAAAATGATAATTCACTGTGTCAAGTTTTAAGGTTAAACAGATTTTCAATACTTGAAATAAGAAATATTCGGATTATTGGAGTTTGGAATATGTCTATTCTAATAGGCATTGTTGGAAAACCATCATCGGGTAAAACTACTTTTCTAAATGCTCTCTGTGGTACATCAGCAAAGACTGCTGATTATCCTTTTACCACAATTCAAGCAAACCAAGGAGTGGGGTATGTCACCACACCATGTATCTGTCAAGAACTTAATGTAACTTGTAATCCACGAAATTCAGAATGTATTGATAGAGTTCGGAAAATACCTATCAAGATAATTGATGTAGCTGGATTGGTTCCAGGAGCTCATGAAGGAAAAGGAATGGGAAATCAGTTCTTATCCGATCTTGCTCAAGCTGATATTCTTATTCATGTGGTTGATATCTCAGGATCTCTGAATGAGGAAGGGGAAACCGTTGATCCTGGAACTCACGATCCAACGAAAGATATAGTGTTTCTAGAGAATGAAATTGCTGCATGGATGCGTGGAATCTTAAAAAAGGATTGGGAACGCGCTGTACGGAAAGCAGACACAGAGAAAAGGAACATTGTCGATTTTATTACCGAAAAAATGACAGGATTGAAAATTTCAAGAATTAGTATAATGAAAGCTATAAATGCAGCCAATTTAGACCCTTCTATAGTAAAAAATTGGACCGAAGACGATTTATTAAAGCTATGTCACGAAATACGCAAAATTGGAAAACCAATAATCATTGCAGCAAACAAAATTGATCGTCCTACTTCAAAGGATAATTATGAACGTTTAAAACATGAATTCGGAGAAATAATTGTACCTACCTCGGCGCTCACTGATATTGTACTCCGAAATCTTGTTAAACAAGAGAAAGTAGAATATGTCTCAGCCAGTGGCCGTTTGAATCTCATTGGGAATCTTTCCTCAAAAGAGGAATCCATTGTAACTCAAATACAAACAGAGATTTTAAAGCCGTACAGAACTACTGGTATTTTTGAAACATTAAATAAAGCTGTTTTTACTGTTTTACAGCTGCAACCAATTTATCCTGTGGCCGATGTGAGTCATTTTAGTGATAATGAAGGGAAAGTTCTCCCTGATGTATTTCTTGTTAAAAAAGGGACAACAATTAAAGAATTTGCTGGATTAATCCATCAGGATCTCTTTAAGAACTTTATTCATGGTATTGATGCTCGTACGAATCGTCGGATTTCTGAAAAACACGAGCTCCAATTTGGTGATGTAGTTAAGATAGTAGCTGCTGCTTAAAAGTAGTGTCTCATTCATCATCTTTATGAGAGGGATACCTTTTTTGAATAATTTTCTTTGTTCTAATTTCTTCAGATTTTCTGTAGTAGTAATCAGCAGGCCGTTCAGGGCCAAAACATCGTATACCTAAAGTTTTGATTTTTTCGGTTAGCTCTTTTGCGGTTTTCGCTGAAATTTGACCTTGTTTAGATAAAAAGTCAACGACATCTAGACCTTCCTTATTGGTTCGTGCCCTTGCGAGAAAATCAAAAATATTGGGTTCATAATTACTAAAAGGATCGAAAGATTGTCTCTCATCCTCTCTTGATGAATGAGATTCTGATTCATCCTCAACTTCATCTATCCTCATACTCATCTTCTTATTGGTAAGCTCAGAGTATAACGCTGGAAATTTTTCTCGGATTTCATCAACCGATATGTTCTGATTTATCGCAAATGTCTCTAAAGAGGATTTCTTCCGTGATTTCTTTTTCGGTTCTTTAGTGGATCTGTCAACCATAGATATGCTTCCGAATTTCATTCCAACTGGTTAGCATTAACAGAGAATTCAGGTTTTTGACCATTCAGTACTAATTTAACCTGTTGAGCTGTTATTTGCCCTGCTCTTTCTTGTGCTTCCTTTGTTGAGGCGCTTATGTGAGGAGAGACATATACATTTTCGAGCTCAAACAATTTATTATTTTTCATTGGTTCTACAGCAAAGACATCGAGAGCCGCGCCTGCTATCTTATTTTCCTTTAGCGCGTTATAGAGGGCTTCTTCATCGATAATGCCTCCCCGTGCACAATTTATGATGAATGCAGATGGCTTCATTTGATCCAATTCCTCCTTACTAATCATACCACGAGTTTCATCAGTTAACAAGGCGTGGATAGTGACAAAATCAGAATCCTGCAATACTCGGTTAAGATCTTCTGTTTTTTCCGCTCCTATCTTCTGAAAAACTTCACCAGGAAGATACGGGTCATAAACCAGACATTTCATCCCAAAAGCTTTCGCTCTTTTCACAACCTCGGCTCCTATACGCCCACAACCAACAAAACCCAATGTTTTGTCAAATAATTCCATCCCCATAAGCTGATTTTTTGGCCATTCACCTCTTTTAGTTCGACTGGAAGCTTGGATAATTTTTCTACTCAGAGCGAGAATAAATGCTATTGTCATTTCCGCAACAGATATTGTAGAAGCACGCGGGGAGTTTACAACATATATCCCTTTCTCTGTAGCTGCTTGGACATCAATGTTATCGACACCAATTCCAGCTCGACCAATCACTTTCAGCTGGGTTCCTTTCTCAATGACCTCCCGAGGCAGCTTTGTGGCACTACGGACGATGATTGCGTGATATTTGTCTATTTCTGTTAACAATTCCGCGGGGGAGTAGTGCTGGTTCGTTACCTCAAACTCTTTTTGTAATTCTGCTATTGCTGAAGCTGCGATTGAATCCGCTATAAGAATTTTCATCATTTTTCCTATCATCTCGATGCTAAAATGGCATTTGATAATCTTCAGGTCTCTATAGATTAGATTCGACATATCACAAATGACTATAATGGTGATTAGGGATATTTACAATGACTAGTATTAAACTTCCGTTTTTTGAATATTTATCTGGAATAGCACGAAGTTTAGTTCTTATATACCAAATCAAAACCATCAACCCATCAAGTGTGGAACCTACTGTGTATACTCTAAATTTCTAAATTCCGGCTCTTAGAATTGATATAGAACATAAGAAGAGATACATTAACTTAATTGACGGATTATTGTGAGACAGGATATAAAGAACTGCGAAAAGTAAGATCTTTTAAATTCATACTTTGAGGTACAAATAAAGAATTTAAGAAATAAAAAATTTTATAAAAAACTGAATAATCTTATATCCCTATTCAACCTGATTTGTTATAAGATAAATTGAAAAGAGAATTGAAAAAGTATGGATGATGGTCAAAGTGGTTTGGAAACTCATTTCTGTAGGCCTGATTGTGCTTACCATAACCTTTAATTTTTCTTGTGAAAAGGTCTCTAAATCACAGCATACATTCGAACAAGTGGACATTCATTATTCAGATTCGCATATCATCAAAAAGGGATTGACCCATCAAGAACATATTTCTAATAACGATAACCCTATTTTCCAAAGACACACTTCATTCTATAAACCACTAATCTCAAACCAATATAAACCATCTAGCCCAATTATCATTGATGAGAATAGTGATTTTAACTCCCTAGGATTTAATGGATCAGGAACCTTGAATAACCCGTTCGTAATTGAGGGATTAAATATCACCAGTAGAATGGGTTACTTAATTGAAATTAAAAATACAATAGATTGGTTCATCATTACTAACAATATATTAAATGGTTTGAATGAATCCTTGGGTGGTATTTATCTCGATAATGTCACTCATGGGATTATATCGAAAAATACTATTTACAATAATGATGGCTACGGAATCTTTGTCAGATATTCTTCTAATGATCTCACGATCATCAATAATAAGTTATACGATAATGCAGCTGGCATTGGAATTTCAAGATCAGCTTATAAAAACCAAGTTATTAACAATACGGTTTTTAATTCTATCAAGTGGAGTGCAATCTTAATCAGTTATGAAGCTTATGATAATGAGATCATCAATAATACATTAATCAGTTCAAATTGGCACGGAATCTTTTTATGGAGTTCAGCTCATAATAATTTAATTGTTAATAACATAGCTTCCAATAATAGTCACGGGATTTGCATAGAAAATTATTGTTATAATAATACCATAACTAGCAACACTTTCTTTAGAAATAAGAACTGGGGAATTTCGGTTAGGTACTCATATGAAAATAAGATTTCAGAGAATTTTGTTTTCAATAATCTCCAAGATGGAATTACTGTTGAGGGAGCGAATGATAATACCATTACAAATAATATTGTCTGCAACAACACTGGATCTGGTATTACCTTAGTATTTGATCTAGGAAATTACTTACCATCGAGAAACAATACCATCAAATCCAATAATGTATCTAATAATGGAATAAATGGAATCTCTATAGAAACTTCATGGGATCAAAATTTTATTATAAATAATACCATCTTCAAAAACAAACAAGCTGGTATATTCTTATTCGAGGAAGCAAATTATAATAGTATTACTGAAAATGTTATCAACCAAAATTTATACGGAATTTCTATAACAAACTCTAGTAGTAATCTCATCACTGGTAATATTATCTTAAATAGTTCTGACTTTGGTATAATAATTCATTCTTCGTCGAGTTTTAATATAATTGACCAGAATAATTTTATTAATAACGATAATGAGATATCTCAGGCTAGTGACAGTGGATCAGATAATACTTTCATAAAAAATTTCTGGAATGACTGGATAGAGCCAGATATAAATAGTGATAATTTCGTTGATGAACCATATTCTATTGATGGTTCTTCAGATAATCAAGATTACTATCCTTTGGCTTTTCCCTATCCATCTCGAATTCATTGGTTCTCAAAACCAATAATAAAGTTTCCTAATGGTGGAGAAACTCTCAATGGACTAGTCAATATTCAATGGTTACAGTCTTTCGATTCATTCAACCA
Organism: Candidatus Heimdallarchaeota archaeon; assembly: GCA_020353515.1. GTDB lineage: Archaea > Asgardarchaeota > Heimdallarchaeia > Hodarchaeales > Hodarchaeaceae > Hodarchaeum. The sequence goes on along the minus strand of CP070695.1, from coordinate 1,399,605 downwards.
TTCAATTACTTATTCAGTGTATTATTCATTTGATGGTGGTAATTTATGGAATCAAATAGCTTTTAACCTTATTGAAAACAATTTCATGTGGAATACAAGTAGTAATGTAATTAATGAATCTACTTGCCTACTCAAAATCATTGCTAGTTGTTATGGAATTTTAACAACTGAAGACATCTCCGATGGAATGTTTAGTATTGTTAATACTGAAAATAAGGTAGAAGATCCAAATTTTTTTCCAACTCAAATAATATTTGCTTTTATATTTTCTTTGTGCGCCATAGCTGCAGGATACTACCTTATTAATACAAAGTTTAGAACTCCAAGTTTCATCGAATTTTTCCAATCAGATAAAATTGAATTTCTAAAACCAATATATCATAAGCTGATTATTGGGCTGGAAAGCATACAAACCGCGATTATGTCTGAAACAGTCGTAACTTCACTTTTAGAAGAGCCAACGATGCCCACAAGTTTGGTTACATGGTTTCCAGATGATTATCGTAGAGAATTAAAAACAAAATTAAAAGGAAGAACTATCCTAACATTGATAGAAATCGCCTTCCAGTATTCAGAGGATACAAACCTTACTACGCTGGCTCGAGCCCTAGATATCCCTACCTCAACTCTCTCTGATGAATTAAAAAAACTGATAAAACTTAACTACCTTGATTTCCATGTAACCCCACAAGTTCTTCATGATGGGCGGTATCGACACTACATAATTACAGCTAAAGGAATTTCCTTTTTAAAAATCTTGAAAAGCGCGTTAGAACTTTCAATACGACGCGCTAAAGAAAAAGAGAAGTTCGTTTAAACCTAATTGGTCATTATCTGTTGATTCAGCAAACTAATTAACCTCTATTATTTTTTGAACTTTTTGTTCTCAAAAACTATTTCGAGAATTCGTAGGATAATCTGTTCTTAATAACGATTTCACCTCCAGATTAATTGCGTGAGATTTCTAGTTCAAGCGAGCTAGAACAGTATTATTATTAGAGATTGAGGTGAACTACAATTTTTGATTCTGAACAAAACTTGAAAGTTTTAGTAAATGATCCATTAGACCCTGCTGCTTTAGCAGAATTACAAAAAGAGTTTGAGGTAACGAACCAGCACTACTCCCCCGCGGAATTGTTAACAGAAATAGGGAAATACCATGCGGTTATTGTCCGTAGTGCCACAAAGCTGCCTCGGGAGGTCATCGAGAAAGGAACCCAGTTAAAAGTAATTGGCCGTGCAGGAATTGGTGTCGATAACATTGATGTCCAAGCAGCTACAGAACGAGGCATCTTAGTTGTGAACGCGCCACGATCTTCTGTAATTTCGGTTGCAGAACTAACGTTAACATACATGCTTGCACTTAGTTGTCGTCTAGTCAATGTAACAAATGAAACCAAGTCCAATATGAATCCGAAAAAATGGTTAAGGCGGACAGAATTACATGACAAAATTCTTGGATGCATTGGATGTGGTAAAATTGGTTCTGAAGTAATCACAAGAGCAAAAGTATTTGGTATGAAATGTCTGATTTACTCCCCAAACACTCCTTCTGAAGTCACAGAAAGAATGGGAGTCGAAAGAACTGATGATCTCGATTATCTACTTCAAGTATCGGATTTTGTCACAATTCATACTAAATTAAAAGCAGAGACTCAAGGTTTGATTAGTCGACGAGAATTGGAACTCATGAAATCTACAGCTTACCTGATTAACTGTGCTCGAGGAGGTATTGTTGATGAAAACGCCCTTTATGTTGCCCTAAAGGATAACAAAATCGCAGGAGCAGCACTCGATGTGTTTACTGACGAACCTGTACGAAATAACAAGCTGTTTGAGCTTGAAAATATCTATGTTTCCCCTCACATTGGAGCCTCTACTACTGAAGCCCAAAAACGAGTTGGGCACGTTATTGTTGACCAGATTAAAAAGGCTTTAAAAGGTCACACGCCTGATTTCATCGTGGAAAAATCCTATTTTAGGAATTAATCACGAATCAAAAGGATTGTACACGTTTCCTTTATCTTTTTTTTCAAGAATAGGAATTAAACAGCTTTTGACAATCATTTTATACCTAGTTGAAAACATCTTCCTCAAGTATCTCCGTGCTGGAATGTTGCTGAGTGAGTGATAAACTCATATCCGCAGAACCTAAAGGAGGTAATCTTGACGAGTGCTTATAAATATATGTCTAAATTCTGGAAAGAAAGAAATCAAGATTTTAAACAGTTGCGTATCTCACGTTTGGTTAGATGGAGGCGAGAACCAGCTATCATTCGAATTGAAAACCCCACAAGGATTGACAGAGCTCGTTCGCTCGGATATCGTCGTAAAAAGGGTTATATTGTGGCGAGAGTTCGTGTTCCCCGAGGGGGACGTAGGAAATCACGGCCCAAAAGTGGAAGACGTTCAAAACGAATGGGCGTTAAGCGTATCACTCCCAAGAAATCTAGACAATGGATTGCAGAAGAACGGTGTTGGCGTCGTTTTCCAAATCTTGAGGTGTTGAATAGCTACCCTGTATTAAATGATGGACGACATCGATGGTTTGAAGTGATCTTAGTTGATCCTCATGCCCCAGAAATCATAACAGATCCGAAAATCAATTGGATTTGTAATAGAAGTAATCGTGCTCGAGTAACTCGTGGAAAAACTTCAGCTGGTCAGAAAAGTCGGGGATTACGCCGACGAGGAAAGGGAGCAGAACACATCAGGCCTTCATATGATCGTTGATCAATTTTTCCTACTTTTTTCCTTTGAAAACATTTCCCCTCCTTTCAGTAAACGACAAATTACATTTTAAAGTAGAAAGCAAAAAGTGCTGTAGAAATTTCTAGAAGTGAAGATAATGCCTCGGAATTTCGTGGATTCGCTTCTTCCTAGCCAAGAATCCCAATTTTCGACATTTCTCCGCACTGCTTTCCAGCTGGGTTTCACAGAAATATGGATTAGCAACCCAACAAAAGAAAAAAAGGTACAAATGACCCAATCTACCTTTGCTTCTCTAATAAATATCCACGAACGGTTGGATATTGGATTAAACAACGAATCTAAAACACAAATGACTTCATTACTTAGCCACAAAAGACGAGAAATCCCGATAATTGCAGTAACATGTTTAAGCCCTGATCTTACTGCATGGGCGGCACAGGATAACCGTGTTGATATTTTAAAATTCCCAGTATTCCAGACTGGAAAACTGATGACCCGATCCATTGCAAAGCTTATGGTTAAATTTGAAAAATGTTTAGAGATTCAACTCTGTGAATTATACTCTCTTCCTGAACGACAACAGATACCTGCTTTAAGACAGATTCGTTCCGCAGTGAAAATTGCCATTCGTAAGAATGTTCCGATTCTCTTCTCATCTGGAAGTACGAGACCAGATCAAATGCGATCTCCGCGAGAACTTGCATCGTTGGGTGAAATGCTATTAAAGAATTCAATATTATCTCTTAATTCTATTAGTACTATTCCCAGACTTCTTCTTGAAAGAAATTTACTAAAAACTAGTCCTGATTATATCGCTCCAGGTGTATTTAGGATTTCTTCAAGACTTACATCCGAATTGAATAGATTTGACGAGGAGGAATAAAACAAATGGATGAACGTATTCGATATATCAATATTCGATTCATTAGTCCTATAAAACTCCAAGAAAAAGATGCTTGGTTTACGATTTCCTCTGAAGTTAAGCGACTTTTTGGAATACAAGGTGCTGCTGAAGTTGGGTTATTTCTCTCCTATTTTGACCAAAGCAATCAGGGAGGAATTTTCAGAGCTGCACACAATTATGTTTACCGTGTTAGGGCTGCTATCTGTTTTATTCACTCGAGATACAATGTTCCTCTTCTTATCTTTTCAGAAAATATCAGTGGTTCTTTGAAAAAAGCGAAAAAACTTTTAAATATTAAAAAGCATATAGATCGTTATCATTCCCTCCGAGAATTGCTTTATAGTAGCTGGGATCAAAACCTCGATGATGATAAAATACTAAGCTGAATTTAATGTGGAAACCGTCCCAGTCTGAGAGGTTTTATTGAATATCCAATGGAAAATGAACCCACTTTCCCTCTAGATTCAATTGTGGAAGTTTTGAATAAATGATGAATGAGTTTCAAAATACAGAAAATGTCGAAATAATTCCATTAAGAATAAAAATCGTTTTTATGGTAGCAACCATCTGGTACCAACGTCTGATTTACCATCTGGGATGTCGACAATTTTCACAGTAAAATGAATCTAAAAAACGTTTGCCACAGTATGTAAAAGAATTGCACCAGTCAGATTATGTGTTTTATGAGTTAAGTATCCAACAGGAATATCTGTAATGAACACCATTACAAAGAAAAACAATATACTTGGAATGTCCATGCCAACAGCAAGTAACATTGGAAAATGAATGACAGAGAAAATTGCTGATGTTAATAGAATCCCTTTTTTCTCATTTAACCAATCAATGGCTCTAAATTGAAAATACCCATGAAAAACAACTTCCTCTGATCCAGCTTGAATGATTGTTGCACAAATACCAATAAAAGCGCTTATACTTAGGGCTGTTTCACCAGTGTCAATAGTCCCACCAAAGATGAAATAAGCAGTAATACCAAAAATTGAGATGAGAAATATTATCGACTTTACTTGATAACTCATAAAAAGATTCAAGATCCTTCTCGTCTTAGTGGAATTAACTAATCTTTCTTTAAAATACCAGACACCTAAAATGGCTGGCGTTAGCACGAATAAACAAAGAGAAAATCTAGGAAAGAAGAGGTATAAAAGGATTAAAAATGATGTAGCTACTAAATTTGAATCAAGTCCCTTCAATTGTACGCTGATGGTTTTAAAGCCATGTTTTCTAACAAATAATAGAATTAGAACTGGTAAAATAAGAATTGAGCCATAGATAAGAAGATAATTGATGACTATATCAATAGTCCATGTCTCAATAGGAGTTGGATTAGTATTTCCAATAAAAAAGATCAAACCAAAGACTAGGCTTACCTATGCTGCAAGACCTAATGCAATAGCTGTTTCTTGCTTAGGATTATAAAAATTCCCTTGGTAACTAACTTTGCGTTCAATCATTATTAAAATCCCTTTTTTTTGATCTGAATATTTTCAATAGAGAAAAAGTGTCAAATTGCTAATTTTTTTATTTTGCCTGCTTCTCAAAAATTTTGCTTAATTGAAACCATCCCACTCATTTATCATCTTTTTGAAACTTTTTCCTAGCATTTATCAACTATTTGAAACTCGAATTTTTCACTTATTCATAGAAAAGTGAGGTTCAAATGTCTTCTTTCCGATTAACCATTTATCAAGAATTTGAAACTTCAACATCAATTGTTATTAAACAACAGCTAAGTCAGCGGAGATATTTAGCTATTGTTCAGCTAAACTAAGATATAGATACCCTAAGATTAATCCTGAGACTCCTACAAGAAACAAGGCGAACCATACTTCGTATATTATCAAACTTGAAAATGCAAAAATCACAATGATCCCAGCAATTTCAAGTAGCCCTGTTCTTCCTCCTGCGTATTCACGAATCATTGTATAAACCATGAGAGTGGAAAAAAACATTATGCCCCACACTATCAAATGAAAGACTGTTAGAAGAGGTGTAAAAGTTCCTCCAAATAATTCAAACTCCCAGAATAAGAATTCTAGAAATGATTCCTCCAATACAACTGGGAAGAAGAGAAATAGGAGCTCTAATAAGGCGCATATAGAAAATATTAATGTTCCTAGAATTAATGTTCGTACTTCTTTTGAGACCCACAGATTTCGATAAAGCGTTTGAGCCATAACTCTTCCAACTCCTTTCAGAGTTCTCAAGAGGTTGCCACTTTAAGTTCAGTTTTTATTTTTTTGTTTTTTTTACAGGGTTCTCAAAATGAATCCTCAATTGTTTAAAAAGGAAGATCAGTATTTCCATGACGATGATTGTAAAATCACACATTCAAACTGAATATTAGTGCATACGAATAATTTAGAAGCCATAACAAATTCAGTTAATTGAAATGCTAACCTTAAAATTGGTTTTTTTTAATCTAACCAACCTATTAAGAAGTAAATCTTTGATAATTCCGACTAATAAAATACTTACTGATTTAGGGAAGCAAAAGTGGAAATAAAAGCTAATATTTATAAGCTAAGGAAATAGGAGGAAGATAATGAAGGTATTGAAGAAGGCTTATCCTATCTTTAAAATCAGCGCTTTACGATGATTAGACTGTTCAAATAGGATTGTGAGCCTAATAAATGCCAGTTTCAGCTAGGATAATGTTATAATCAAAACTATTACTCTTGAGAACAAAAGGTTTGTTCGATCAAAGAGGTCAGAGTGTTGAAGATAGTCCTGTTAGGCCCTTATAATAGTGGAAAATCAACAACTGTCCAAAAGATATGTAGTGGTTCTGCGATTTCTATTGATTATGGTGGAACTACTGTGGCTTTGGATCATTGTCGAACACAAATCTATGGGGTTGAAATCTTCTTATTTGGAACTCCTGGGCTTCAACGATTCGAGATAATTCGAAAGATATTAAGCAAAGGAGCAGATGGCATACTTTTCATTGTTGATTCAGTGAACGTCGCCTCGTTTGATGAAGCTAAAAAACTCCTAACAGAGGTTTATGACATTCTACCTGGTGTTCCTATTGTACTCTGCGCAAATAAGCAAGATATTAAGGGGGCAAAAAGCCCCCAAGAAGTAGCAGATGCAGTCCTAGGAAAGGATAAAAGAAATATATCCGTCATAGGAACTTCAGCTAAGACTGGAGAAAAACTTGAGCATGTTTTAGGTCTTATTGTGCTTAATGCAATCAAACAATATTATGAAATTCTTATCGCTGTAAAGAAATCGAATGGTGAACTTGCACAGATTGCAAAAAACATGAACGAATCCGAAGAAATTGTTTTTTCTCAACTTCAATTTGCTTCTTGGAGACGTCTTATAATCGCTGATTGGGATACTCAGCGATTCACATTAACAAAAGGTGTTAGACAGATCACCGACATTCTCGAATTTGGGCACAAACAAATTTAAGCAATTAACCAATATTTCATTGAAGAAAGGAGTTGACATATTTGGTTGAAAAACCTGATGTCTATATTTGTCAAAATAAAGAATGTGAACATCGTTTTCAAAAAGCGAAATTTATAACTGTTGAAGACGAAGATGGAATCTATTTAACAAAACCCAGTTGTCCGAAGTGTGGTACAACAGATATAATCTCTTCTGCTTGGTTGTTAAAAGAAGAATAGTACTGCTACTAGCGAGGTCACCTTGTGATGAGCTTCTTGATCAGCTCACAGCGGTCTTTTGAACGTGACGCTCTTTCTGAAGCCTATTATGTAATTTCTGATGTTCTTGGATATAAAACTCGCCCTTTAAAATCTCGGGTTCCTGGATTAGCAATTTTGCGATTAATTGATGAAACCGACCCATTTCGCGTCATCAAAGAAATAAAGCAATATACTCAAGAAAAAGGCCCCTTAGTAGCCTGTTTAAAAATAGTACCTTTGGAACGATTAATAAAGACTAATCTCCCTAAGATTGTCGAAAATGCAGTGTCCCTCGCAAAATTAAGAATCACTCCGACTAATACATGGAAGATTCATGTTCGAAAACGACAAACTACCCTTAGGACGCTTCAAGTTATCGAAAAAATTGCTGAAGAGATTAATTGGGGAGTAGTGAACTTAACTTCACCAGATTTTGAGATTCGAATTGAAATCATAAGAGATCTAACAGGAGTTTCTGTTATGGAACCAAATTTAGAATTTAGTTTAGCGTATTTGATGAAAGAAGAGTCAAGAGGCTATTGATCAAAATTACTCTAACGCTAAAAGTGCTATTTTTTGAAGAACGGCTTTTTCAATATCACTAAACGTAAAATCAGTTGTTTTGTATCCATCATTTCTTAACAGTTTGATAAAAAGTTCGTTTTTAGATGTAAAATCACCCAAAAGTTTGATGTTTGCTTTCAAATTTAGTTCCTCTTGAAGTTGATAGCTGGCATCAATTAATTGTTGAGATGTTTCACCTAATACTATTCCTGCAATATCTTTTGTGGTTTCTTTTACTCCCAAGAGAGCAAATGCTTTTTTTATCTGTCTTTGGGCAGCTGCATAAAGAAGAACTTCAATAGAGAGAGTTTTTGATATCATCCGATTATTCTTTTTTGCCTTTATTGCATGCCAAACAGCAGAGTATAGATGACGATAACCCCATATATACAGATTATCAAATATTTGTGAGGCTTTTATGTCGTATTTGATTCTATTTCTACTTAAAATCATTCCTATGTCCAAATGTGTTATTTTAGACTCAATAGATCCAGTAAATACCAATAATAAGAATCCATTAAGATTTTTGATGATATATGGTTTATCTTGGGGGATTTAAATGACTCTCCATCTATAATAGGGAAGGTTTACATAAGTAGGTCTTTATTTATTGTGTTCCTATTTAGTAGTAATATTACTGTAGTAAAGTTTAAAGTGTTGATATGGCGAGATGGTTAAATTTAAAATAGTCAGCTGGCAAGAAATAGACCTTTTAGCACGTAAACTTTTTCATCTAATTAAAAAAGATGAATTTGAGCCTGATATTATACTAGGTATAAGTAGAGGAGGGACAATTCCAGCTAGATTATTGAGCGATATGTTTGAAGCAGTAATACCATTCAAAGAGGGAGGAAACACATCAATATTAGCTAGTATGCAGATTAAATTCTATACAGCAATAGCAGAAACTCATACACGACCAGTAGTAGCGCAAGATGTAACGGTTGAAATCCAACAAAAGAAAATTTTATTGGTAGATGATCTAGTAGATAGTGGGGAAAGTATTCAATGCGCCCTAGATTATCTCAATTTAAAAAATCCTAAAGAAATAAAAATTGCTGCTCTTCTCCATAAACCTTGGTCCAAGGTCACTCCAGATTACTACGTTGAAGAAGCGACGGAATGGGTAGTATTTCCCCATGAATATTATGAATTCATGACCGAACGAACCATTTCAGAAGGATATGATAAAGCAGAAGCATGGGCAACCTTTCTGAAATTAGGTATCCCTGACTCATCCGTCTCTTTCTTTGTTGAGAATTTTCTATCTTAATCAATTAACAAAATCTTTTCTCATAGAAAAAGTACTTTTGTTGTTGAAAATTTTGATTCCAATGTCTTAAAAAACGTTGAATTAAACCCCGTGAATAGGATGCAGTTATTATTAATCCACTCAGATGGTTTTAGTTGGAAAATTAATGAAAAAGCTGTGAGTAATCCAGAACCGATATCAGATCAGATTTTAGGCGAGTATACTACAAAAGAATCTGTAATGATAGTTTTTATTGGTGTGGAGATCAGCGATATCGAAAATACATCGTTTTTAATTGAAAAAACTGTATTAGAACTTCAACGAGCCCTCCATGATGTCAAAGAAACGAATATTATACTTTATCCTTGGGTACATTTAGTAAAAATGGCACCAGCCAAACCAACTGATGCCTTAAACATTCTCCAGGCATTACATAGCCAATTGAAGGATGATTCTCCTAATTTTTACATCCTCCGTGCTCCTTTTGGTTATTATAAGGGATTTTCTCTAAAGTGTAAGGGCCATGCTCTTGCAGAACGCTCTAAAGAGATTATCAGTGGAGACAGGATTTCAGAATCAATTGAAGTAACAGCTGCGATTACAGCCGAAGATGAAGTAAAATCCCAATTCTATATTCTCACTCAAACTGGTGATTTAATTCCGTTTGAGAACTATAACTATGGAGATTTGAAAGACCTTCAAATATTTGTTAATTATGAAACAGCTAAGGACAGGAGTGTAAGTTCTCCTCCAAAGCATGTTGAGCTCATGAAGCAATTAGAATTAGTTGATTACGAAGAAGGTAGTGATGCTGGCAATTTTCGCATTCTTCCCAGAGGATATATTGTCAAACGTTTAATTGAAAGTCATGTTCTTGAGATGGCAATTAAATATGGCGCAATGGTTGTTCAAACTCCACTTATGTATTCATATGAGCATCCCTCGCTGAAGAAATATTTAGCACGTTTTCCAGCTCGCCAATATATTGTAAAATCTGGTCAGAAAGATTATTTCCTTAGATTTTCAGCCTGTTTTGGCCAATTTCTCGCATTATCTGACTCAATAATTAGCTATCGTCAGCTTCCTTTGAAAATATTTGAATTATCGGCCTCTTTCAGACGTGAACAACGAGGTGAATTAGCTGGTATCCGTCGTCTCCGTGCTTTCACAATGCCTGATTTGCACACTGTAGCTATAGATATGCCAATGGCTAAGAGAGAATTTGAATCTCAATTTCTACTTGCTCTTCAATACATGAATGATATTGAGGTTAATTTTGAAACGGCATTTCGAATGACAACCAGTTTCTATGAGGAGAACAAAGATTGGATCGTATCAATGATAAATAAGATAGAAAAACCGATTTTAATTGAGTTATTCGATTCAAGATATGCTTATTTCATATTAAAATTTGAATTTAATATTGTAGATTCTCAGAAAAAAGCTGCAGCCTTATCTACAGTCCAAATAGATGTAGAAAACTCCGAGCGATTTGACATAAAATTTACTAATGACAAAGGAGAAGTAGTCTATCCTCTTTTATTACATTGCTCTTTATCAGGATCTACTGAACGTGTAATTTATGGTATCCTGGAGGAACAACTCAGACAAATGAAAAAAGGACTCAAACCTCAAATACCACTATGGTTATCCCCCACTCAAGTCAGGATTTTACCAGTCACTGGGGAATTCGTTCCCTATTCTGAAGAGATAGCTGACAAACTGGAACAAATTAACATTCGAGTAGAAATTGATGACCGTGATCTCTCGCTAGCTAAGAAAATTCGTGCTGCAGAAAAACTTTGGACTCCATTGATTTTCGTAATTGGTGAAAAGGAAATAAATCAAGAAAAAATTACTATTCGTTATAGAAAAGAGAAAATACAACAATTTCAAACTTTAGAAGAAGTTATAACATATATCAAAAAGCATACTGCGAAAAAACCAACTTTTTTAAGAGCTATTCCAAGGTTGGTGTCTATGCAACCAATTTTCACACGTGAGGTTTAAGAAACAGTAATTAAAAACCCATATAAAATATCATAGAAAATGTATTATCATATAATCTGTTCTAAAAAGTGATTGTTAGAAAACCTACAGAGGAGAATATATTAGATAGACTTTCAAGACGATTATTTAGTCTGGAAAAGTTTGAATTTTGCCTTCTAAGTGCTTTAAATCCATATAACATTTGAAAGGGAAATAGAATGCCGACGAAATTGTTTGGTCGTGAAATTGAGAATCAAATCGCATTTGTAGGCTTAGCCAATGCAGGAAAAACTACATTAGTTAAGCGTCTTAAGGGCGACGACAATCTAGAGACCGTTCCCACCATGGGAATGAATATTGAGACTCTAAAAATTGGAGATATTGAAGTAATGGCAGTAGATCTCGGAGGACAACCCACATATCCTACAAGCTTGTGGGAGCCATTCGTTTCAGAGGCATCTGGCATTGTTTTCGTTTTTGACTCTGCAGACAGGTCTAAAGTGGAGAATGCGGGAGTATGGTTAAAAAACGTTATCCAATGGGCACCAGAAGACTCTGCATTTCTTTTTTTGGCAAATAAACAAGATTTAACAGAAGCAATGTCCTTAGAGAATATTATCCATACACTAAAGCTCGAAACAGAAATGGCTACAAGACCCAGAACCTTTGCAGTTTACCCTTGCTCAGCTTTAACTGGTGATGGTGTTGATGAACCATGGCAGTGGATGAGTGATAGATTCCGGAGTAAAATGATGCGGAAATAAAGATAGGTGCCCTAAATGAGTTTCCTTTCAAAGTTACGAGCAAAATTTGCTAAAGAAAAATTGACTGTCAAGATTGCTTGGCTTGGTCTTGACCAAGCTGGAAAAACTACTCTTGTCAAAAGAATTACTTCTGGGGAATTTGATAGTAGTACTTTTCGAACATTGGGCATGAATGTTGATGAATTTAGTTCAGGAAACGTTCGTTTTATTTCGTGGGACATTGGAGGCCAAGAAGCATTTCGTGAGTCTTTATGGGAAAGTTACATGTCAGGTAGTATGGGAATCGTATATGTAGTCGATAGTGCTGATAGATCACGAATAGATGAAGCAAAGATAGAATTATGGAAATATGTTCTTGACAATGACAAAGTTGAAAACATTCCTATTCTAGTTCTTGCAAATAAACAAGATTTACCTTCCGCAGCATCTGCGGGGGAAGTTGCCCGAGGACTAAACCTCCACAAAGTCACCACGCATTCATATGCCATTGTACCAACATCTGCTAAAACTGGGTTCAATGTAGAGGAAGGACTTGAGTGGCTTCGTCAGAGAGTGACTGAGAAAATCGAGCTCTTGTAACAGGTTCAAGAATAGAACGTTCTAAGGCCGTTTCTTCTTCATGACTACTTTCTCAGAGACCTCATTTACGCGCTCACATAATGCAAGGAAGAATTCTTGCACCTTTTCAAGACTTAGATCTTCGTTGATCCTTGCATAGATACGAATGGAGGGATCTTCAGCAGAATTGATTGATATTCGGACGACAACTTTTCGTATATTGTGAAGCAATCTCAATAGATTCTTATCCCCGAGAAAATATGTCCCCGCTCGTTGAGAAGTTGCTTTCAATAAGAAAAACTCATCTAATTGTTTTATACCGAGTTCAATTTCCTCGAGTTTAAATAAGAGTTCTTGATGTTTCTTGATTTGGCCTTCTTCATTTTTCGGAATAATCTGAATTTTTGTAGGGATTTTTCCTTTCTTAGCGTTAGCTTCCAAGGCAATGTAATCATTTACCCCTGCAAACCAAGAAATGATGACTGAAAGCATAAGATGTCTTTCTTCCAAAGCAAAAACCACTCGAAAATCCTTGAATGATAAGGTTTGTGATTTCTTATACTTTGGAATGAGTAAACCTCCATTTGAACTCTTCTCTTCCATAACGAGATCATCAAATTCCTCTGCAAAGACTTCGAGTAAAGCCTCTCTCGCTAAATCCATAATTTTTTGATTTTTTCGTCGTCCAGACCATAATAGGTAGAAAGTAAAGAATAAAACAGTCCCTGGACCCAAAAACAACACGATATAATCTATTATCCCATATCCATTTTGGAGAAAAATACGAGTGGAATATTTGAGAGGAAGTCTGAAAAGATCCAAGGCTGACATCATCGAACTCATATTTTACAATTTGCTAAGCAATTTAAATTGTTTTTCTTCGGATATTTATTGTTATTAATTCCTATTCATTATAGTGGCCTTTTCAAAAATGTATGAAACATCAATTCAAATTAATTTGGAAATAAACCTATTTTCCCCCCCCCAAAATGGTTTAAACTATACATTTTTCTTTAAGGTTGAATATAACTTGCAATTTCCTGATATTTGAAGGAATTACTCCCTTTTTCACGAATAACTTGATAAAATTGGAAAGATGCGCGGCCATTCATATCGATCTTTGTAGGTTCAACTACTAACGCAACAGAAAGTTCATTATGTAGCTGAAAAGAGTATATATGAGTCTTAATATCCGTTTGAGATAAAAACAAGCCGTATCCAGGGTGAGAATGCCACCATCCCAAACAATAACAATCATTCTCTAAGATGTCTTCAAAAGCTTTAAAATCCTCATCAGAAAAGGAAACAGAAACTTCGTCACCCTCCGTAACAAAGAGAATACTAGATAATATTAGTTCATCAGTCCGGAGTTCTTTTCCGCCTAGAAGGCCAATGGCTTCCTTAGGCATAGCCTCCTTCGAATATTTGGTCATTTCATCAAGTAGTGCTCCCATAAGAGTAACTGATTTGACTTTAGGGGATGAAGGGATAGATAGATCTTCAATTTCAGACATAGTGCACTCACAATGCCTATTCGATAAGAAGTGCGTGCTTTTTAGTCCATTCTTCAGCTGTGTCCCAGAAATTATCAAAATTTTGTCTCATAGCCTCTCCAGCTTCAGGATTAAAAGGATCATTGGGATCAACAAGATATTCTGGAAAATCAACATCTCCAGTTGCCTGATACACATCCAGCATCATTTCAATATGTTCAAATACACTAGGTAAGGTGATTGTTTCCTTCCATCCACCAGGTTTTCCTAGATTATTCCAATTAACAAGACTTAAACAGACATTGGAGCCCCATTTCCATTGTGTTTTACCAATTGCAATATTGGGGTGATAGATAGGGGTTATAAAGTTGCAAATCGGTGGTTTAAAGGGATATTCAGGAGGGAGATCGATAGTGATCTCGAACTCACCCCCGTCATAAGGAGTGTCTTTTTTTCCCTTAATTGTAGCTTTATAATGATGTAGATCATTGTTAACAATAACCCACTTGATATGACTTGTTTTCGGAGGATATGTCTTTAGCATTCTCTTAAATTCTTCTCGTAATCGTCTTGAGTGAAGATCCTGCAAGGTTTTCTCACCTTTATACTCATGAAATACATATCAATATAATAATTTACATTTAAAAATACGAAATTTGAAAACAGCAATTAATACTTATTTCCCTCGTTATCTACATTTCCAATATTCTTAACTTGAATTATAACTTTAGGTATAGATTTGGAGTTTAACATTACCCCTTTTTCATATAATTACTACATCTACATACGTGGGTTGGAAATCTCTATTTGTTAAAATCTGTCTAGACTGTAGTGAAGTGAATTCCTCTCTCTCACTCAGATGTTGTTCTTGTGGATCCAATGCAAACTATTTTAATAAGTATTATGCAATGTCTGATGAACTCTCAACTCTTTGCACTTGTCGAAATCCTTTGCTTTAAGTAATGGAAGCGCCTTTTTGTTGACAACGGGGCCACCATCTATCAATCAGAGAGGCTCCTAATCACCAATGAGAGCGAGAGCGACGGAAGAAAATGGATTAGAAGGTGTAACATTGTCCAGATTGTTACGAATATTTTCTGGAACCCTCCTCTCGCCCAGTAGAACCCACTTAAGGGATATTGTGGGCGACGAATCGTTACCTTTTTAAGGTCAAGAGACTGACTTATCCTGCACACATATTCTTCTAATAAGGGTGATCGAAAAAAAATGGCTGATACCCAAACCGATGTTTCCCAATGTAGCGGTTGTGGAGCTCCACTTCAAGTACGCCCAACATTCCAACATCCTGTAAAGTGTGAATACTGTGATCTTTCAAATTACTTAAAACGAACAGCTATTACACCAACAGAAGCTAAAGCACTGGATGAAGCGGAAGAAGCGGAGAGTTACTATCTCATCTATCAAGAATCACAAAAATTACTTGAAAACTTTCCAGGGGAATTTATTGGGGATGAAGTAGGGAAAATACGAATCAAGATGCAAGTCAATGAATATGCATTCCCTCTTTTAATTGTGTTAGATGATTTACCTGACCGACCCTATATTGATGGCCCTGCTAAGCTCCGAGAAGTTTTAGATTGTGAAATCAATGATTTAGATAATATGAGAAACTGGTCACCTGGTTCTAGTACAATTTTAGATGTTTTAGAAGAGATTCATCAAAAAACTGCTGAAAGAATGCCCCAAGTTATGGGAGAGCCCGTTTCCATAGCAGAGGTTCCTGCTACTCAAGAAGAACGTGATCCTCTCATACGTCAAATTCTTTCTAATTATGACGCATCAGCGTCGAAGAAAGAGATTACTGTAAGGTTTTATGCCCAAGATGGCGAAGTAATAATCTTTACTATTAAAAGAAAGAAGAATCTCCCCATAGGTCTTGAAAATGAAATTCTTACAAAATATCCGCTTATTCGAGGATCTTTAGAAGATTATGCTAAAGGAAGAATTGATATTCTTACTACACTCTCAGAAATTGAACGAAAGTTTTATACTTAAGTCAAACAGAAGGTGAAAAAATGAGTAAAAAGGATGTTGTTTGGGATTCTAGTTCTACAGGTAAAGGTCCTGACGATGGCATTGAGAAAATGATTAAGGTTCGTTTTAAAGATCCACAGCTTCCTCCAGATCAGAATATTCGGGAGAAATATATTAATATTAATGGAACTGTTTTCCAGGCTATCACAGCGGCTCGTGATGCCTTTAATATCCCAGAGGTTGTCCCAATCGCTTTATTATTCAAAGGAAGAAGAATGAATCCTTCAAATAACCTCGCTTCCTATGGAATAGAACAAAATGCAATTCTTATGATAGTTCCAGATCAAATTAAAGGAGGATAATACCCTCCCCCATTAATTTCAAAGGAAAATTTCATGCTATGACACGAGATCTTCCTTCTTCTTCTAAATATGATCGGCAGGAACGACTAGCTCTTTGGGATCAACATATCATTGAAAAAAGTACAATTTTAATTGCAGGCGTGGGAGGAACAGGCAGTGAACTAGCCAAAAATCTAGCTCTTTTAGGTATTGGTAGTCTGATTCTAGTCGATGATGACACTGTTGAATTTTCAAATTTAAATCGGCAGATGTTATTCAGGGAGGAAGATGTTGGTCAGAAAAAGGCAAAAATTGCCAAAAAAAGGATAAAAGAACAATTTAATCCTGACATCATGATTAAAGAATACGCAGATAAATTACAAAATATTCCCCAGAAAATTTTCCAAGAAGTAGACATAATTGCTGGCTGTGTCGATAACTTTCTGGCACGACAATATCTCAACGCAATGGCAATAGAATTGAAGATTCCATTGATTGATTCAGCAACTGATGGGTATTTTGGTCAAATCCAATACATAAAAACAAGCAAAACAGCATGTTTAGCATGCGAAACACCTCCACCACCAGATGAGACTCGAGTTTTAACAGCTCCTTGTACTTTAGTAGGAGTTCCTCGTGTGAGAGAACACTGTGCTTGGAAAGCTCTTTATGAATTTAACGCAAAGTATGAAAGGGAGCCTGTCGAAACCTCACCTGAAGATATTGTTGAGCTCACAAAATTAGCCAATACTTGTGCCAAAAAACATAATTTTGGAGATTTTAAAAAGAAAGAGCTTTTACAATTGATTCTTTTTCATGTACCTAGTTTAATCACTGTCAATGCGGTGACAAGTGGTATACAATCACAAGAAATCGTGAAAGCTCTCTTTTTAGAGAAAAAAGAATTCCTCAAAGAAACAGTCACACTGAATAATTTAATTGAAGCTCATAGATTTCGTATCCCGCATTTTACAGTTTATTCAGCTTTAACAGGAACTTTAAATACGTTTGATCTGGTTCCTGATCCAAATTGCTTGGTATGTGGTCAATCCAATACCGTAAAGCACGTTGAACGAACTATAACTGTAGATCGTGAGTTACTTTTTAAATCTGTTATTGATATCATTCGCCAAGAATATAAAAAAGAATATATTGGGTTCCGAGGAAATTTCCTTCTACCTGAAGATGAATCTGTCCAAAAGATCATTTCTGATGGTGATAGGATCACTCTAAGTTCTATAGCTGATGATGAGGAAATCAGGCTAGAAATAAAATTTCGAGATTGAAAGAAGAAAACAAATTACTTTTTGAAGAACAGTCGGATTTTGTCTCTCCTTTTCGGGATTATTGGATTGATTTTCGGGTTAATATAAGGTTCTTTGAAACCATGATCTGTGGGTTTATCATAAGTCAATTTATCATAAAGGCTTGTGCTTATTCGGTCTCGTGATTTGGGAGTGGTTGTAGGTTTTTTGTAATATTTCCGAGTAGGTCGTGGACGGTGTTGGGGAATAACCGTGCGTTTTCCACACTTAGGGCAATACCAACTCCCAGAAACGGGGAGATCTCGTGGAATATATCCGCAGTTTGAACACTTAATCTTATTCAGAGCCAATGTAATGATTCCTTAAGTTATTCTCACTTTTTTTCTATCCTGTAAGAGAGTAAAGATTTTATAAAAATATATTTCTAATTTTCAATAAGAGGACTAATATTCCTTGCTATTGTATTCTTCCAGCAAGAGATTTGAGTGAGACTAATGTTTGGGAGAAAGAGACAAAAATGGTTAACAGAAGCTCAAATGGCACAAACTCCTATTAAATTGCGTGAAATGGCTCCAAAAGAAAATCCAAGTGAAGTTGCTTCATTCCTGCGAAAAAAAATCGGTTCAAAGGAATTAAATGGCTTTGTTAGTTTTGATGACAAGGAATTCATTCCTCTAATATTTATTCAGCAATATATTACTCGTAAATTAGCAAAGGGTTATGTAGACATCTGTGATGTCATTGATAGAACAAACTTACCTGGTGAGTTACTAGAAACCCTGATCAAAGTCAATGTTCAAAATACTGATGGTTTTTTTGATCAGATTCATCGTAAATTCTACACACTCCAAGGAGCCAAAGCTGAATTAAAACAGATTCTAAGTACAGTCACCTCATTAAACTTAAAATTTCTCTTAAACAAATTGTATTGGACCGAGGATCACTTTGAAGGTATCTTAGAGGTTCTAGCCCAAGATGGTCATTTTGTTGGATACATAGATCCCATAACTCAGCGATTGCACAACTTTACAAGTTTAGACTTCTCTTCTTCATCAGGTTTACAAAGAAATATCAAAAGACTTAATCGCTATATAGATACAAGTTTTCTGTTGGAATCAGAAGTTTCACTTAAGCACATTAGCAAATTAACACGACTAACAAAAGAAAATTGTCTTCAGTTACTAGAAAATAATCGTGAAGACCTGAAAATTATTTTTTCTGCCAATTATGAGTACTTATATCCCACTATGGACATAATAAGCCAAGTATTGAAAGATATATTCGTCTTTCGAGATATTCCTATTGAATTCTGGCTTCATCGACTTGATGTAGACAGGATTGAGTTTTTAAATATACTACAGCTTTTAAATCGAAGCTTAAAGGGAACTTTGAATGAAGTGGAGTTCCAAGCTCCCTCATTAAAAGACTGGTTTGAAACAGGAATTGCGGTTGAGAACCTCGCTTCATCACTGAATCTAGACCCATTGAAGCTCTTAAATCGTCTTCACAAGTTGGGAAGACTTTTTGGACTTCGACTTACAGCTGGAGAAACTGCTGATCCTTTTTTAGTTAAAGGAATGAAACATTTTGACATTTTTTGTCAGGTAGATACTTCTTCTTATACAGATCCTAATCTTTATTTCGAATGTCAAAACTGTAGACGAATTATGTGCTCAAATTGCCGTTCTACAGGAAGTACACATGTATGTCCTTTTTGTGGAAACATTTCTGCCTTTATTATTGACCTCCCGAGGCATTGTCCTGACTGTATGGTTAATTATACTCATTCGTTTAATTTACTTGATACAGAAGAGTGTCATTTCTGTAAAAAAGGTCCATTGAAACTAGGATGGACTGAATACGAGATTTTCAATTCAAAAAAACCTGATTTGGACTCTACTCTCCTTGAATACCTTGAACAGACCCCTAAAGCAGAAATTCCCTTACAAGAAATCATTCAAAAATTAAATCGGTCTGATAGAGAGACTGTAGCCTTATTGGAGAATCATATCCTTCATGGAAAGATTCAGGGCTGGATTAATATTCAAAAAATGACTTTACATATAGCTAAACAGAAAGAAGAATTTCTCTGTGGTGTCTGCGAAGTCACACATGAAGAAACAACAAAATATTTGTGTCCATCATGTGATGTAAACGTCTGTGTAGACTGTTTCAAAGAAATGATCTCTGTAGGTATGGTATTCTGCCCCGAATGTGGTGGAGATCTGGAAGAACATCAATAAAAAAGATTTAACTCGTTTCTGAAATTATTGCATTTGAGCTTTGATTTGAGCTAATTTCTTGGAGTATTTATCTGTTAGTTCTTTATACTTTTCCTCTGATATTTTCCCATTTAGAAACATTTCATCTGCTTGTTCAAGCATTTGTTCGTATTTCTTCACTTTCTCCGCAACAACATCAAGCTCTTTTCTTTGCTCTGCTAACTCCTGTTGTTGTTCCAGAACTTGCTTTTCGATTTCATAAGATAATAGAGCCTGATATTCATCAGGAACTTTAAAACCCCCAATGTCCAATCCAACTAGTTCTAGCCCCCATCGAGAGGTTTCAGGTCCAAGTTCTGATCTGGTTTGGATTTCTAAGCTTCGACGTTCCTTAAGTAATTCGGGTACGGTATAGCGAGACATAACATGTTTTACTGCAGCAATAATTGTTTGTTTAACCCAATTTTTTAGTTCGTTCCCTGAATAATACTGTTTATGTGAAACTACATTCATAATAAAATTACGGGGATTAACAACTCTCATACGAGATATTCCATAACAGCCTATTATAATATTATCAGAAGTATATACCCCAGGTGATCCCCATTTGACGATGAACTCACGCTTTGTTACCCAGATAATTTCGCTTCCAGGTCGTTTAGCACTCTTCTCGAGTTGATAGATGCCACTTCCTGCAACCCCCACTAGTGATCCTGACTGTAATAATATTGCGTTCTCCGGATCTTTCACAATAAATCCATCATGTTTCCTAAAACTGTCATAATCTTCTGATTTTATTCGACTTATCAAAGAACTTTCTATTTCTGATCCAAAATCTGAACTCAAGATTGCTTTTCCTTTAAATTTTTTTGTGCCAATATGCACTGCATCGCCTATTCTGCGGAATAGTCCACCATACTTCTCTACTTCTGCCATCAGTTTTCACCTACCAATCATTATCTCCATATAATCCAGGAAAATAATATTGATCCCCTGTATCAAGAGACGAGACTTTTCGTGCTATTTTTTGCTCAACTAGACTCTCAAGAACTCTAACAACACGCTGTTGATCCCATTTTGTTCCCAATATAACATCCTCCAAGGTTACATATCCCTTATTAACTGCTAAATCGAAAACTTTTCTCGCGTCACTCCCTAGAGCAACAGGGACAAATTCTATGATTTTTACTCCTGCTCTTTTCGAGACTCCTTCTATAAGTGCCTGTTTTTTTAACCGTTTACAGGATTTTTCGAGGTCTTTTGTAGAAAATTTTACATCAGGAACTTGATTTTTTAATGCTGTATAGAGGTTTGCGAGTGAAATATAACCACCAGAACTTGCACGAAGATTTTTTCCATATTCAAGAATTAAATCATCAAGTGTTTGCTCAAATTTTCCCTTTCCAAATAGTTTGGGTTTCTTTGTAGCATCTAAAGCTGTTACAGTCAACGCACGACCTTCTTTTCTAAGTAATTCTTGTTCTAGTTGTTTAATTCGTACGTCGTACTTTTTCTGCAAGTTCTTAATGTTTTCTGTTGAAACAGGAGCTCCATCAGCTAATTTCTTCTGAACTTGGATAACTTCATTCAATCTGGTTATTTGTTCTCTAATTTCACGAATCTCTTCACGAATGTCTAGGCCCTCTTCACCAAAATCAAGATCCTCTGCTAATCGTATTGATTGCTCTGCTATTCGTTCACAGAGAATGGATGCAAGTAGCTGTGCAACCCTAATTTCACCGCTCGATTTGAGATTGGACATTGATTGGTCAGGATGAAGAATAAAATCAGGTATGGTTTCACTTACATATCGGATTTCTTCGAATCTTGTATAAATTTTAATCGTAATATCAGCAGCACTTCGAGCATTGGTTGATACGCTAGTATTTAATCGTGTAAGGGCGTTACTAGCTTTAATAAAGTTTTCTTTCATGAATTAAATCACCATATTTTGATATATTGCTGATTTCAAAAAGGAGCTTTCAGCTCAACCATAACAGGCACTCTGAATCAGATATTCCACTTGTATTTGCATTAGTCACGTTTTCAATCTTTTTAAAGCTTTATGTTAGGGCGTTTTCTGACATGTAACTTGGCTATTCAAGGTTTTCTGACTGTGAAATCCTTGGCACTGATGTTGTTATAGAGAGTAGAATCTTCTTTACGATTAGTTGGTTTACCCCGCGCTTAATCTTCACTATTCCTAAGATTACTTCTTAACTGAAGGAGATAGATTATTTTTTTGGCTCTACTATACCTCACCCTAACGAGGTAGGCTATTATTCTATAATAACCCATCTCTAAAAGATAAAAATCTCACGAAGTATTTAATGAGGTTTTAGGAACTTTTTGAACCATTAAATATGCAGATTCAAAGTCCCGATAATAATGACGAATTTCCTTTAAGATTTCATAACCTAGTGATTTATAGAGACATACAGCTGCAGTATTTGAGACCCGAACTTCTAAATAAAGTTCATTTGCGCCTTGTTTGATCATGGCTTCCATAGATTTCTTCAATAATTCCGACGCAAACCCTTTTCTTCTATATTCTGGCTTTATTGCGATACTTACAGTATGTCCCTTTTTTGAGCGATGAAAAATAGAATAATGACTTAATCCTCTCTCAATCCGAGCCATTGTATAGCCAATCAACTCTCCGTTTAATTCTGCAATTAAAAATGCAGAGGGCAATTCTGCATAGATTGTCCGAAAAAAACTTTCTGGATAATTTTCTGGTAATGTCTGTTTATTAATCTCCATTACTTGATCTAAATCTTTTAATTCGAATTTTCGGATGATTACAGATGATTGTTCAGTCAAAATGATCCCCGCTGTTTAGCAAGTTCTTTCATTTTTCGTCTATAATCAGCATATTTATCATAAGGAGAAAATTTTGGTGGATACGCACTATGAAATCTTTCCCCGCATTTATCACATATTTCCTTTGATTCGTCAATAGTATAGCTACATGTACATTTTCTCAACAGGCGCATTCGTATCTCCGACAGTATTATTGTCTTTCAAATGAATACTCAGCATCATAAGAAGCAAAAAATTTTTCGGCTTCCTTTTGCACATCCTTCCAAATACCTTCTGCAGTTCTCCAATCCCCACTTTCGACTACAAACCGATAATCTGGTGGAGATATGACTTTTATATTAAGTTCTGAACCTTTATACTTCTTATTGAAGCTTTTATTAAAAGATTTGAAAAAATTCTTTAAAATAATCACACCTTCAGGTTCATAACATGTTATGTTTAATAGGCCAGTTAATCGTACAGTTGGAGGTTGTAATTCTTTCATTGCAAGTTGATAAATTTCTTGAGCAACTACTTCAGGAATTCCAATTTCTATGAGAATACTCTCTCCTTTTTCTCTTGCTTGTATTAAACCTTCATAGATAGATCCAAATTTTCCTAAGATGGATTCTTCAACACCATCTAGAGAACCTTCAACTTTCTCGCAGGCAACTGAAACTAATCCTCTTGCTCGATTTTCCTGTTTGAATTCAGTGAGTTTTGTTCTTCGCTGCGGCTCCGATACGCGACGAATGGACATATCTATCTCCCCCCGACTGGTATCAACACGAAGAATTTTCGCTACTGCTCTTTGGCCTTCCCGAATGTGACTACGAATATTTCTTACCCAAGTTCGGCTCAATTCTGAGATATGTACGAATCCAGCTTCTAATCCAAGCTTTTCGTAATCAAAAATCTCAAAATAAGCACCATGGGGAGTAAGCTTGGTACATGTACCAATTACCAATTCTCCAACACTTGGGAAGCCAGTTTCCATTTACTATCGCCTTTTCAGTCTAATACTTCTATTACTTCCCCATATAATTTTGATATTCCACCACTAGGTTCTGCTAGTGTTTTTCCACATACACGACAAGTAACACGAGATGTGGCATGAGAAAAGACCTCTTGAACATTACCACATTCACAGGTAATTTTCAAGAATTTTGAACGAGGTTGGGGTATATAACGTCTTCTCACTAATTCTCACCTATTTTCTTCTATCTCTGTTTCTATCAATCTTGCCATTCCTTTGCTTATTAGCGCTTTAGCGTTCTCTACGGGCAGATGTACGACATCATGCCTTACTAAGGGGCCATATCGCTTCATATCCAGCCCAATAAAGGCTTCAACATTATCGAGAATCCTTATTGTCAGATTACTTGGGGATAGGGGAATAGCATCTCTATTCTCCTCAATTTGACTAGATTCTTCATCTGAATCGTTCTGAAGATTCGTGATTGCATGATTTTCCTGAGTATCTAAAATGTTTGGTTTCTCCATGCCAAGCATTTCGATAGAATTTCTTAATTCTTTGATTAATCGTCGTTCTCCCCACGTTGTATGATCTAATTCAATGGGTATATTGTAAATGACCGAATTCAGTATTTTAGTTAATCTTAATTGTGCGATATCTTTTCTAAGAAACTCCATCCGTTCGATTATTTCATCTGCTAGCTCTTCCCACTCAAGATCTTGTGTTTTTTGATAGAGCTTGGTTAACTTCCCGTCCATAGAGATATAAAAATCAGCTGGTATTTCTAGAAGCGATAAGCTGGCTTTTTCCGCTTGCCATAATTCGTAAAGACTCCTATAATCCAAATAATTGTCCCTTCTACAGTTACGATCGAAACTGTTAAGTTATTATGTGGATATTCTATCTAATAAGTAAAAAAGCCACTGGTGGGATTTGAACCCACGACATCCTCCTATCCGTTTTTCTCCTGAAATTGGAACGAAAAATACCAAGGAGGCGCTATAACCCGGCTACTCTATCTGGTAGACGCTATTTAATTATGCCATCTAACCAAAAACTAAGCCACAGTGGCTATTGAAAAAGGCGCTTTACAATAAGGCGCTCAAAAGAGTTTAGATTAATAAAATTATGCCATTCCTAGAGGATTACTTCTTTAGTAGTAAGTGATAAAATCCTAAAGTAGTCCAATAATTCTATTAGAAAGGATCAATATAAATAATAACTTCAAAATAATTAGGAAAAGGTTTGACTTGGAATGATTGGATCAGAGTTAAATTTGATTCTTCTTATTCTTACCTTTTTTTTGTTGATAATTGGATCTTGGCAAGATCTCAAGACTCGTGAAGTAGCTGATTGGATTTGGTTGACTATGATAGGAGGAGGAATTATAATCCACATAATACAAATAATCTTACGAATTTTGGAAAATGAACCACCCATTAATTACTTTGTACCCGTATTTTTTAATATCATTTTTGCAATCACTTTGGCCATGTTTCTAACTTTCTCAGGTTTAGGAGGGGAGGCTGATAGGATAGCTTATATTGCAATTGGGGTAGCTTCTCCAATCTCTCCCCCATTTTTTATTTTCCAAAATCCATCATACGAAATTCTTGTAAAGATTACTCCAAAAATCCTTAATGTATTCTTCAATGCCTATTTAATTGCTTTCCCTGCCCCAATATTGATATTTTGCTATAATCTTGTTTATCAGCGTTTGCATCCAACTCTATATGCTCTTTCAAACGAATCTGTTTGGACAAGAATTTTCATTCGCTTTATTGGTTATCCCCACCAAACTCTAAATCTTGAAAAAAAACTTGCAGAGAAACCGTGGCATTTTGATTTTTTAGAAAAATACAGTGAGGAAACTGGTTGGTGTGTAGAGTTTCGAGCACGTCTTGATACTCCAGAGGCGGATTTTACGAGAAAACAGGAAATTATTTCTTCAATTCAATCCAAAAATAAAACCTCTATCTGGGTTCAACCTTCCCTTCCATTTGTATTTATTTTGTTGCTAGGATTCGTTACCGATGTTCTTATAGGAAATCTTCTATTATTACTCATGATGATTCTGTTCTAATTATCAATAAACAGAAAAAAATGATCATTTGCTTCTCGAGATGTTACCTTTTCATGATCTGATCCTCTTTATGCAATGAGCTAAATTTATTAATAATCAATAATGATTTTGAATTGTGGACAACTAGGGTGACATTAAATGATAGACCCCAGAAGATTTGACACTGTACTCAGTAAAATCATTAAAAGCGAACCAGGTATCAAAAAAGTGATTCTTGTTGATAGAACTGGTCTCACTATTGCGCATGTTTCAAAATTCAGCTATGTCAGTGTTGATGTGGATGGGATAGGGGCTATTGCTTCAGCTGTGTTCATGGCTTCAGCTGAACAGGGACTAAATCTGACAATTGGTGGATTAGATATCGTTACCTCTGAATTTGATACTGGTAAAATCTTTGCAAGTACTTGTGGTCGTGGGATTCTGACAATTATTTCTGATGCTGAAGTCAATATTGGAATGATTCGTCTACTCATGAGAAAAGCTAATGAAGAGCTCAGTAGCATTCTGGACGAATTTTTAGCAGGAAAACCAACACGGCCGATAGGAGGGGTGGCATCTGCGGCTCCTGAGGTACGTACTAGTCTTGAGAAAGATGAATTAGAAGCAGCACTACGAGAACTTGAAAAATTCTAATCCTCCTAAGGAGGAGACGTACTACTTGAGAAAGGACGCAGAAGGTCGTCACCGATTTAAAATTGTTTTCTACGGACCATCTTTAGGCGGAAAAACATCAACATTAGCTTGGTTATATAACAAAGTAGAGGGCCTAGAGAAAGGTAAGTTCACGCAATTAGCTGATCCAACAGGACGAACATTATTTTTTGATTTTGTTCCAATGCAAGCTACTACTGGAGTTGTGTTTGATGTTTACACCACTGCAGGGCAAGAGCGTCACAAACACCAGCGAAAAATTGTGCTTCAAGGAGTAGATGGTCTTATTTTTGTTGTTGATTCTAGTGCATCTCAATATCAAGAGAATGTGGAATCGTTTAATGAATTGAAAACGCATTTAGGTGATCAGATAGGAACATCAATACCTCTTGTGATTACCCTAAACAAACGTGATGTCGAAGACGCATTACCCAGATCAGAATTAATCCAGAAATTACAAATCCAAGCTTACCCTATATATGAAACTGTAGCAACCACGGGTCTCGGCGTGAAGAGAGCATTTCAATCATTAGCTCGTGAAATCATCATGATTCAGCTTTATGGAACGAAAGAATCTCAAATAGCTAGGATTTAATATAAGATCACTTCTTACAATACTAAGAAACTCATAAACTCATATTCTGCTACAAACGATCTTTGTTTATAGACTTGAACTTTGTGTGTGTGTATTTCTTATCCAGTTTCTAGATTATTTCCCGACGAAAACACTTACTATTTCCAACATGTTATCACAAAGTCACAGCATAGAGAATCTAAGCTTTATTAATACCAACTCTATCTAAAATGTAATTTTGATGTGTATGACATATTATCTACGTGTTAGGAACCTATTTTTTTCTTCATGTTTTTTTTAACTTTGATCTACTTTCATAATAAGTGAATGTCAAATATTGGATCAAGTTAAAATTTAGGGAATAAGATATTCTTATATATAATAACAATAAAAATCACATAAGTTCACATAAGTCGTTAAAAGTAAGGATTAAAATAGATAAATTCTTTACAGAAACTACGTAAAACCACAATTATCTTTCCATCAAGACAAAATTTAAAAGAAACGGTACAGGAATGACAAGTAACAGGAGTATACCAAATGTACATTCCCGATAGTGAAACAGATACCCAGGTGCATAAAGAAATAGCGGAAGTACTCGAAGCTTTCGTGAGTAAGTTACCAGCCATAGATTTTGCTGCAGTGGTGTCATTGGAGGGATTACCAATTTCATCCTGGCCACCAGCATTACCATCAGGGCTAGATGACGTACGAGTTGCAGCTATGACTGCTGCAATTTTAAGCTTAGGTGAAAGAGCTGTGATGGAGATAGGAAAGGGTGAAATGACTCGTATTTTAGTGGAGGGGGATAGTGGATACTTGATTTCTGTACAAGCTGGTTCTAAAGCTGTATTGACAACTTCAGCAAGTCGGTCAGTTAAACTGGGATTGATATTTCTCGATATGAAACAATCTGCCAAAAAAATTGCTGAAATTCTCGGATAAAAACAGATTTTGCTAAAACTGGGGAGAGAAGTGGCAATAATAGATGTTTAAAGCTCATAAAGTCGATCTTTCATTTCTTGTGCTTTCTGTCGGTAAAATTCATGAAATTGATGTTCATTTATCGCTTGAGCTTTTTCAGCAGCAAATTCAAAATGCATTAGCGCTTTTTCAAATCCTCCCTGTAAAGCTTCAATCTCACCAAACATACCATTTGCAATTACTAGTCCTTTCATATCCTCAAGTCCCTCAAAATGTTGGATCGCTTCTTCGAGATAATACGCCGCTTGAGCAACACTTGAGCTATCTCCCTGTCTTATGTATTGGCCTAATACCTTAGCCATATTAACCTGTGAAATTGCAAGAGAATTTCGATCCTGTCTTGATTCAGCTAATGAGCGAGATTTATCGAAATTCTTCATTGCTTCATCAAATTTCCCCACGCGGAAGTAACACTCTCCGATATTACAATATGCGTTAACAACAGCTCTGTGAATATTAGCTCGTTTAGCACGTTCAAGTGCTTGTTCAAATTTCGTAATGGCTTGTTCAAAAAGACTATTTTCGTATAGAAGAATCCCTTCAGATGATAGGATATTTTCTTCTAGCATTGGATCCCCTAATTGACTAGTAAATTCCCAGAGTGCCTCCAAACGATTTTTAGTGAGATCAAAGTTCATGGAATCAAGTGAAAGCTCAGCTTGAGCGAATACGGCATGAAATTTTCCATTTATATCTGCTAAAATGTCGAATATCTTGTAAGCTTTTGTGAAATTCTCCATGGCTTTCCTTGGATCTGTTTTCATTACTTTTCGGCCTTGTTCAATTAAAAGCCATGGTTCTTCTCCAATGATGTCACTAATAATTTTCCATTCGCTTTTAGGTTTAGCTGAAATTATTATTTTGCTTTTCCATAAATCAGGTTTATCAAACAGATCAGAGACAAGATTCAATAAAATATTACTATCCCCACCTGCTTTATCAGACAGACTTTTGGGCCCTACACCTCGGAGCCTTAAATCACCTTCTGTAAACTCAAAAAGTACTCCTAACGGGATACTTTTCGTTCTAGCATCTCTCCACTTACGGCCAACAACTACAAAACAATTTATAGGCTGAACGGTCAGACTATCCCGGGTTACTCCTTTAAGTCCTTGGATCCAAGTATAATCTGTCTTGAAAAACCCAGCGATCAATTCACCCTTGAATTCAGGATCCCAGTCAACGAGTGTTTCAGTGTCAAACAGATCGATTTGCTCGTCAACTCCGCCTAAAGCAAAGTTAACCTTCCAACTAACCATAACCGATGTCATCCTTTTATCTAACAAGAGACATGTATAAACTTTATTAGTTAATTATTAAATTATGCCAAATATTTTTCTCTTTTTTCTAAAAAATATACCAATTCATATTCTAGCTTTATCGTTTAATTCATTTTGGTTAATATAATGAGATCAAGCAAAGATTTAATTTTGGTATTTTCCATTCAACGTTATTATCCCTTTTAATATTAACAATGTAACTGAAAGAAACATCAAATGTGTATCTCATGGCTCTGGATCATCAATAGAGAGCTTTTTATCTCCACGGTACTGTGGATGATACTTTTGTAACATTTTTGGAGGAATACGCTTCAATTCATCTTCTGGGAGATCCGATAATAGTTCCCATGCTAATTCTAGTGTGTAAAAAATCTCTCTTGCTTCATAGTATCCTTGTTGTAAAAATTCCTTTTCAAACCGATCAGCAAAATCTAGATATTTCTTATCAACACTAGTTAAACTTTCTTCACCCACTACAGCCACAAGATCACGTAAATTCCTTCCCATGGAATATCCAGCAAACATCTGATCTGCTACAGGTTTATGGGTAACATGTGTTCTATTTCGACCTATTCCCTCACGCATCAAGCGACTAAGACTAGGCATTGGATCAATAGGTGGATAAATACCCCTACGATTCAGATCCCTATCAATAATCAACTGTCCCTCTGTAATATAACCAGAAAGATCAGGAATAGGGTGAGTGATGTCATCAGATGGCATAGATAAAATTGGAAGTTGAGTAATCGTCCCTTTTTTACCTTTTATTCTGCCAGCACGCTCATAGATGGTAGCTAGATCTGTATAAAGGTATCCTGGATATCCTCGACGTCCAGGAACTTCTTCTCGTGCTGCTGAAATTTCTCGAAGAGCCTCTGCATAATTGGTCATATCTGTAAGAATAACTAAACAATGATAATCATATTCAAAAGCTAAATACTCAGCAACGGAAAGAGCAATACGAGGTGTTATCAACCTTTCAGCTGCTGGGGAATCTGCAAGATTCAAGAATAATATAACTCGTTCCAAGGCACCAGTAGTTTCGAAATCAGAGCGAAAGAAACGCGCCTCTTCTGTTGTTATTCCCATTGCAGCAAAGATTACAGCAAATTCTTCTTCTTTACCTAACACTTTTGCTTGCCTGGCTATTTGGGCAGCAATATTGTTATGGGGCAGACCACTCCCAGAAAAAATAGGCAATTTTTGCCCCCGAATAAGTGTATTTAATCCATCAATAGATGAAATCCCCGTCTGGATGAATTCCCGTGGGAATTCTCGCGCGTAAGGATTAATGGGTGCTCCTGTTATATCTAGATGTTCTTCAGCGAAAATTTGAGGACCAGCATCGATAATTTTTCCACTTCCAGAAAAGATTCGGCCAAGCATGTCTTGGGATACTGCAATCTTAATAGTTTCACCAAGAAACCTAACGGATGTTTTCGTGGTATCGAGTCCCTGGGTTCCTTCAAAAACTTGAACCACTGCGATATCTTCAGAGACTTCTAAAACCTGGCCCGTACGTTTCTCCTCATTGGGAGCAATGACATTAACGATTTCACCGTAAGAAATTCCTTTAATGTCTCTGACAAAAACCAACGGCCCTGCGATTGCTGAAACAGTGGAATATGTTATTATCGAAGAATAGGATTCGTCTGTCATGATTTCACACCGAAAAGGCACCTTTTAATTATTTAAAACGTTTAATACAATTTTCTCAAAATTGTTTCGTTCTTACGTAAGAAAAGTTCAGAGTTCTTTAGTTGTCCTGTTTAATACTCTCGCTTAATTCTTCCCAATATGGAAAAATCCCCCCAGTTAGCTCACGCATTAAAACCTTTGCTGCTTCTGTAATATTTGGTTGAGCGCCTTTTAGAATCATTCGCCGCTCCTGTGCAATATGAGTGAGTATTGCTTCATTGTCCATTGTAAGAGAGGGAATATTAAATCGTTGAATAAAACCCTCTGTATAATGGTTTCGAATTCGATCAAGAAAATAAAATGATGTTTTTACTGGATCTTCTAAATTATCAATAGAAACAGCTCCCATAAAGACTTGGAGTTCTTCGTTGGGGTGATCAAAAGGGATAACTCCTGGAGTGTCATACATCAGGATTTTCTGTGAGATGCGTATGATTTGTAGATGTCTTGTAACACCAGGTTTCAGTCCTGTAGGAGCAACGTGTTTACCCCTTAGAATATTCAAAAGACTACTTTTTCCTGTATTAGGGATTCCTACAGCTGAAATAAGGATTTCTTTCTTCTTCAAAGCGTGTTTCGCTATCTCTTGTCGCAGAATTTTTGTACCCTGACGCTTTCGAGCAGAGATGTAAACCGTTGGATACTCTTGGCTAAAAATCTTTTTTGTATATTCACAAATATGATGAGGAACTAAGTCGCACTTATTTAGAACAATAATAAGAGGAATACCTGTTTTTTGAAGATTTTTTTCAAGTACTGACACCCGACTAAGCAAAGGAAACCTACCATCAACTACTTCTAGGACTAAATCACAATTTTTAATTAATTCAAACACTTTCCGGTGTTCTTTTCGGCGTTTCATGTCAACCAGCGTATTAAGACTTCATAGGGAGAGGATTAAAAAGGTAGTTGGATCCGCTCCTGTCAAGAGAAAATGTATGGAAATTCATCTCTGAGTGACTCTAACAATTTAATCTCCAAGGAATCTGAAACTTTATGACAGCAGAAAAGGATTACATCGCAGCGCTTAAACGTGCCCGAAAAAATCTTCCAGCTCATGTGTTTGAGAAATCACGATTTCAAATTCCCAAAGCTGATGTATTTAAAGAAGGAAATAAAACGTGGATAACTGATTGGAATCGGATTTTAAAGGTCTTAAATAGAGAAAATGAATCTGATCATCTATCTAAACACTTAGCAAGAGAATTTGCTACATCTTCAACTGAAGAGAGAGGCCGATTATGCTTACAGGGTAAGTTCTCTAGTGCATTGATAAATCGAGAGTTAGAAGCTTATGTGAAAGATTTTGTTCTATGTGAAGAATGTGGAAAACCAGATACAAAGCTTATTAAAGAGGGACGTATATTAATAAAAGTCTGTGAAGCATGTGGTGCCCGTGTCGCGGTTAAATAACTCTTCTCAGTACACTTCATCATCTACTCGAGTGTTTTTCAAGATTCATCGGAAAAATAGAACCGAAATTCTCGCTTTATGTGATGAATCCCTGTTAGGTCAAGAATTATTTAACGAAAAGGCACGAATGAGAATTCCAATTGATTTTTACCGTGGACAGGAGATTTCAGCAGATGATGCTCTACGTTTATTACGAAATTATGCGAATGTCAATGCTGTAGGTTCAGTACTCGAACTTGGTATCAAGGAAAATCTCATTAATGAAGATGCCATCATCTGGTTTACTACATCGGAAGGTAAGAAAATCCCACATTTGTTAATATTCTCTATCCCCCCTATTTAAGCATTAGAGGACTCTTCATTGGGTAAGTTGGCATCTATTTGCATTTCATGCGGTTCATCTGAAATTTTCTTTGGTCATTTATGTCAAAAGTGCTATTTAGAAAGTCATCCTATTTTACAACAAAAGAGAGAGATGTACATTACCGTCTGTGAGAGATGTGAATTACTATCTATAAAAGGAAACTGGTCTAATTTCTATTTGGCCGATTTAGGAAAACCTGATGCAAATGCTAGACTTTCTATCCTTTTTTCCCAAGAATGGAGCTTTTATTACCGACCAAAAGAATTTTCTATTCGAGAATTGAACATTCATTTAGATGAAGTGAGCTATAAGTCTATAATTACTGGTTTAGTGGACATTAGTGCAAGTCCTGACGTTTTTGTCCCTCTGATGACAATTTCAGAAGATTTTACAATACTTATTGAATGGGGAGAATGCACAGAGTGTCGTACTCGCCTTACAGGATCCTATATGTCAAAAATTCAAATTCGTTCTTCAAAAGAAGTAACCACTCACCAACTTGAATCGTGGAGTGATGAAATTGAAAGTATAAGTCAATCTCATCCCCAAATTCATAGAAAAAATCCGCTTTCTAAGATTAATTTCTTAAAATCCGGGATTGATGCCCTTTTTCAATCAAAACCAGCTGCAAATTCAATAGGTCGAGAATTTGCTAAAAAACACGGCGGGATCATTAGTGTGACCACAGAATTTGCGGGGTTTGATAAATCTAAATCCAAAGAATATCCTCGTAAACCAGTTGTACTAATTACTATGCCGCGATTCGATTCAGGAGATATACTATTATATAACCACCAACCGATTCAAATTATAAAATATAACTCAAAGGTGGAATATTGGGATTTCAGCAAAAAAGACAAAGAAAGAATTCCAGTAAAATCGTTTTTGACTGCTGATCTGAAAGATTTGGAAAAAGAAGCTCAACAATATCAATTAGTGAATTTCGAAGAGGAAGGAACGTTGGCTCAAATCATGAATACAAAGACTTTCGAAATCACATTCATCGATTCTTCAGAAGTTGTCGATTTTTCTGAGGGGACAACCTTTGAGGGAATACTACATGACGGAAAATTGCTCAGAAGGAAAAATAATTGTAGAGGATAGATGAGATTAGTTGATCCTTTCAAGTGATCCAAAAAATCGTCTAACCATTATAGATGCAGCAGCTACCATAATTTCGTATTATGAAGAAAAGCAAGTATCCCTAAGAAATGCTATGAAAATTCTCCCGGAATTCTTTGACAATATTACTCCAGATATTTATTCTCTTATCCACGCATTGGTGTTTGAAACCGTACGATATCAAAACGTACTCAACCGAGTCATCCACATCCACTTTCAGCGCTTTCTCTCAAATAAAATCTCATTAAACCTAAGAAACCTTTTACGTGTTGTTACATATTGTTTAACTATATCATCGGATTTTAAAAGTCCTCATTTTCAGGAAGAAATCCAAGAATTCACTCTTAGTTCAATTCAAGACTCAAAATTATTGTCTTTGCTTGAAAATTACTTTGAGAATCTAAAAAATTGGAATTTTGATTCATTCCTCTTGACAATAGAAGATCCAGAAGAAAGGATATCAGTAGAATATTCTCACCCGACATGGCTTGTGCGTGACTGGATCTCCTACTATGGATTAGAAACCACTCTAAAACTCTTAAAGTCAAATAACATTATCCAACCTGTTTATTTAAGACTGAATTTATTGAATTATGAGAAAGTAGAAATTATCGACAAATTAAGAGAAGAAGAAGTAGAAATCGAACAAGATTCGCATCTCTTTGATGTTGTGAAAGTCACTTCTTGGAAGATACCAATTCCACGACTTAGTTCCTTCGCCAAAGGATATTATTACATGCAAAACAAAGGATCAGCATTAGTATCTCACATATTGGATCCACAAAAAGGAGAAACAGTGTTGGATGCTTGTGCTGCTCCTGGTGGAAAAACTTTTCACATTGCAGCGTTACAAGAGGATTCTGGAAGAATTATTGCTATCGATAATCACTTTAGAAGGTTATCTGAATTAGTAACTAAGGTTAAACTCTTTATGCTAAACAGTATCTCACCATTACTCTATGATCTACGATTGAGATTGAATTTACAACTTAAATTTGATAAAATCCTTGTTGATGCTCCCTGTTCTGGATCAGGAACCTTTGCATCCCGACCCGACGCCAAATGGCGTGTAGATCGTCACCAAACCAAATGGTTGAGCAATTTACAGTACTCTCTACTATCAAACATTTCTATCAAGCTCAAAAATAGCCCAAGTGCTTCCTTGGTATATGCTACCTGCTCTCTTCATCCTATTGAAAATGAATCAGTTATTCAACGATTCTTAAGAGATCATCCTGAATTTTACTTACAAAAACAGAAAATCTTCATTGGTACGCCTAGCCCCGAGTTCCCTCTTGCTCAGCGTCTTTTTCCCCACTTGAATCAAACTGAAGGATTCTCTATCTTTAAACTTGGAAAGTATTACGACTAGCTAAAGAATTCCATTAGATTTACCTGACCTGTCGCAATCTCCTCTACTTCAATATCTAGTGCCCCAAATAATTGATCAAAGGTCGAGTCTATCATTGATTTGTATGCTTTCACGTCGACTTTGGAAATATCCGTCATCAAAAGAAGAGGAGTGACACGATCCGTTGTCCTGGTTTTAATAAAGCGAATCAATTGACCAGCTTTCACTAGATCGATGTTCTTTTTTTTGTAATATTCATTTAATTGATTTGCTGCCTTAACATGCTGAGCTTGGACTTTATAACGATGTAAGGGCTGGGTAAGTTGGGTAGTAATTGCTAATTCTGCTGCTGAATACTGTTTTTTCTCTAATTTCTGATAGATACCACGGATCAGATTAATGACTTGTTTTTTCGCTTCATCAAACTCTTCTTTAGTTGTAACTTGAGCTAGAATAGCTAAAACCTCCCTGAATCCTTTTTGTAAAAAAGAAGGGGTATTTCTCTTTTTTCCCATTAATCCCTTTACTTCAACACTAGAGTCAGGGTATACTCCAAAATAATTCTTTTTTCGCTCTGAAAATACTAAATAGCGATAAATTTTCTCCATTTCTAACCCTACGCCAAGTTCTTCCTTACTCCATTTGATAATCTCATTTATCTGTTCTTTAGTAGGATTATGAAGAAAGAGACTGTCAGTATCTCCATATAATACACTGATGTCTAGAGCTTGGGATTTTTGGATAGCTTTTTCGATAGCATCACGACCATATGCGGTTGTAGCATCAGCAACAGGGAGACAATAAAATTGAAATCTATCGCTCCCAAGAACTCCATAGGAGGCATTAATGAGGACTTTCAGACTTCTCTCTAAGATTTGATAAAACTCTTTTTGCGAACTCTCTTTTTTTGCTTCTGGTTTTAACCATTGAACCCTGACATCCTTTATAAAACCGATAACATCCGCTACTATCCCGCGATTATGTTCACATACCCAGTATCCCGTTTGAGGGACCTTATTCTTTTGACATTCTTCGTGACTACATAGAAGCGTCTCATAACTCAGATTAAAGGTTGATATTATGGATGGGTATAAGGAGGCGAAATCGAGAACAGCTACATTAAAATGAATACCAGGGACGGGATCAATCACTGTTGCACCTTTGTATTTCTTTCCTTTAATTATTGCTTTGGAACTAGCCTGTGTGCCTTTTATTATTTGAATATCCTCTTGATTTGGAATGAGACAACCGCGTCGCCTATGTTCATAGAAAAATAGGCTTTTTACCCAGTTTGATACACTGGTGCGGACTAGATTATCAATTGGTGTTCTAGAGATTCTGGATAAAATGAATATCAGATTTAATGGGGTTTTATTTTCAAATAAGAGTAGATCTAAAGTAATTTTTGCGTCTCTCGAGCAGTAATAAACCAGATCCCATTCAGATAAATCAAAAATTGCTTTTTCAAGTGCTACTTTTCCAATCCCTAATATTCCTTGAGCGATAGCATCCAAAGTTTCTTCTTGATATCGATTTCCAAACGCATATGTCCGAATAGCAACATTATGATAGAATCTGTAGAGATCTAGATGCAAACCAAACTTGAAATCACAGCTTTTATCTCGACGATTCCATTTAATAGGGCTGTAGATCCTAATTTTTAGATCTTTTGCCAGCTTTTTTGCGCGTTCATGAAGGTATGGAAAATCAAAATTATCTCCATTAAAGGTTGTGATAATCGTATATTGCTTTAAAATTTCGAAACTTCGTTTTAAGAGATCCTCCTCAGCATCAAACCTCTCAACTTGGAGATGAGGTGATGTGTCGATGGGTTTAATCCCTTTATTTCTCTCTTTCCGATTTAATACTAAAGCAATTTCTTTTCCTTGATTATCAGCGAAACAAATACAAATTATTGGATATTTTGGATCAGCTGCTTGAGGAATTTGTCCCTCTATTGACTCTGTTTCGATGTCACAAGCAACTATTGGCATATCAGGAATTTCTTGGATAAAATCATCACGGAAAACCTCAAGGAGACCAGAATATTTTGATAATTGGTTATTCACTGATTTTGGAATATCTAAACCATGGCTTTTGCTTTGAGAAGGGATAAATTTATTTTGATCAGGATCCCACCAGTACCTTCGTCCAGGGACAATTTGAATATCATAAATCCAATTCCGATGATACTTGATTCTAGATTCCCAAGTTTCCCCAACAATGTCTCTAACTTTAGGAACCTCACTTGGAGTGGGAGTAATAATTTTAGTGAGAGGATCTTCACTTTCTTTTAGTAGATTTCTCTTTTTTATAGTCTCAATTCTTTTTACCGTTTCAGGAGGAAAATTTAAGGCTTGTATCTTTTCGAGAGGTTCATAGCTATAGCAATACGGCTCATGACCGTATGTATCGGTGGTATATATCACTTTTTTCCTTTCAACATCAAATAATTTGATTCCAGCACCATTTGTTTCCGCATCATATACTGTACTCAGAACAAAATAATCTGTTTCTGGAAACAGTGAATTATGTGGATAATGAGTCATGTCTTATCACGTAAACCGTATAATGAGCTCTTAAATGATTAACTTCAAATTATTCTTCATTAAATCAAAAAAAATATTTAGTTAAATCCTTATAACTTTGATGTCAATTATTATATCGAATCAATTCAATTAAGTTTTTTTTGTATGTGATTCAAAATGGCTACAGAATTATCTATTGAAACAAATGCTAAAAAGATACAGACTCTTACCAAGGTTGCAAAACTGCTTAGAGACCAAATCCAAGAACAAAATAAGAAAATCGAAAGCTTACAATTGGAAATTCTTAATATTAAAGAAAAACTTGAAAGAATTCCCCCGTTAAGTACTTCTCCTTTTCCTCAATCTGAAGAAAGCACTAGCTCAGTTATTAAACCTTCTATACAACCTCAACCTTTCCAAAAAGAAGTACAAATCCCAGAAATTGAAAAGTTCCAAGAAAGATCACCAGCTATTGGCTTAACCGAAAAAAGTAAAGATGACAAAGAACAACTACTAAAAGCTTTGAAAGTCATTGACGAACTTTAAACCAGATTAACGTAAAACATTCCGAATTAGTTGCCGTATTTCTAAGGGGACAATCTCCTTATTCCCTAAAAGTGTTGTAATATAACCACTTATGAGATCAGATTGTTGCCATCTATCTATTCTATAGAGTTCTTCTCCATCAGGTGAAATTTCAACTTTCAGAATTTTCCTGTCTACAAAATCATTGAGTCGCTTATGTAGATCCATTCGTTTTTCTAAAGGAATTCCCAAGATATTTCGGATCTGTTCATGAGAAAGAGCCTGTTTAGTACTCAATATGAATAAAATCCAATTATCAGGATGAGCTAAAAAGGTTTTTAATAATGCTTGAGGCTCAGAATCGATGGATAGGAGAGATCTGGGCTCAGATTTCATAGTAATTTCTTGGGTTACCTTATAGCTTAATTCCTTAGTAGGACCTGGTGAACGACTGATTTCAGATAATTGTTCTTTTAACCGATCAACTTCCTTTCGTAAACGATCAAGACCATCAATTACGTTTGGATCTGTCATATCGTCAATGGTTATTGATTCATCAGAAGTAATCATATCACTTTCATTTAAAATCCGTTTTAATTCCGCAGTTTCACGACGAGTCTTTTGAAGAATCCGATCGAATTCCTCTAATTTTTCTGTAAGATTCTCTCTGTCTCGCTCGTCTACAGCACGGGACCAAGTTAAACTTTCATTACTACTTGCTGTTACTCGTTCTAGTTTGTTCTCAAGATCTTCTTTGATAACTTTTAGCTCTTCAATCCACGCTTCTTGGTTTTGAATTTTCGCTTGAAGTCGTTCCCCTCGAGAAGAATGAGCACTTAAAATAACTCTATTATCTTCATTATTAGGGATTAGATAAACAGGAATATTACTCTGAATATTGCTACTATCTTTGATCTTCCCTCTGATCATCCCATCATTATATTTGACGCCAATCTTTTCAATAAGTTTGATTAACTCTCGAGTCTCGTCATTAACCCGAAATTTATAGATATGTTCTTGATCGCTATAATTTCTTGAAAATTTAAGCCAGGTGATAACAAAATCAACTATATCTTTTTCATCTTGACATTTTATAATAGAACGAATTATATCTTGGTTACTCGCTTGAAAATCTCCAGTGAATGCTTTAACTATAGCAGAACATATTTGCACCGGGATTTTAACATAAAATCCTCTTTGATTCTGAGTAATCTCACCTTCAGGACAGAGATGAACATCAAATATTGAATCAAAGGTCTCTATAAGTCTTTCCACCTGTTTTTTATCTTTTGTTTGATAAGTACCAGTTAGAAAAACGTTTTTTGATAAAGCAAGTAATGCTAAGAGTTTAGTAAGAGAATTACTCTTAGTTTTAATAGGCAACTTAATAGGAAGGAGATTTTTCTTAGTGCCAATCGTTGTTACTGTAAACGATGTCATGAATAATTCGCGTTTATTTTCGACTAAAAGCCGTATTGTAGAAAGAGGAATTGACATTTCGGGATTAGAACGATAGCGTGACCATTGTGCACGACTAACTACTGGTTCAAGACTCTTTAAAACAATATCTTTTTGAAATATAAACCTACGACCACGAGGGGTCAGGTTCACTCGTGTATCTTCAGGAAAATCAGCTAATGTTAACCATTCTTCTAATTCGTGATCATCTACTTCGAGTCTTTTAAGAGAACTTTGACGTATAGATTCATGTATATCGCTTTTTTCCATCACGTAATCTCCGCAGCAGACTCTTTATTTATCATTTAACCTATTAATTTACCCATTAAATTACCGTGTATGAAAATATCTAATCCACACTTATAATTTCTTATTGCTTATTCATGAACCTTTCCTATTGAAGTTTGTCTTGTTGAGAAATATGGTATATACATACTGGTTTATTCATTCTTTGACTAATAAAGGAACCTTGTTAAGGATATTTAAGCTCTGTTAAATGTTGAAATTCATACAACTTTCTATTATAGGGGAGAATTCAGGTTTTTTTCTTCAAAGCGCTTCTTTTTAAGGTAAGGCATTAAAAGAAATTGGTAAAATAGGTAAGCAAAACCCAAGACGATAACTATAATTATAAGCATCAAATTAAATCGAGCTGATCCAACATCAATGAAGCTTTGTACCGCTTTAGGATCATTTATTAAATCTCTTGGGTTACCTTCATACAAAGTCGATCCCAACCAAGCATAGAAAACGCATCTGATAATTGATCCAATTAATGTAGCAATGAAGTAAGTTCTAAACTTGATCTTCAAAAATCCAGAAGCATAAGAAATTGGATCAAAAGCCATAAAAGGAAATGCCCTCGCTATAAGAATAGTTACTGCTCCGTATTTCTCGATATAAAAGTCAAGGACATCAAGATTTTCTTGACCTAGAAATCGTTCCATCATTGGTCGTCCACCGAGAACTGCAATGTAATAAGTCAATACACCAGCAATCAAAGAACCAATGATCCCTAGGATAGAACCCCCTTCTAATCCCCAGACAAGTCCACTGGATAGAAGAACTAGTTCTGATGGAATTGGTACTAATATTCCTTGAATACCCATAAAAATAAGGAAAAATAACCAACCCCAAGCTTCCAACTCAATAATGGGTATTAAAAACCAGCGTACAACTTTATCAAATAACCAAGTGTCATCTTGATATTGAAGAAACAAAATAACAACACTAATAATGAATATTATTATAAAAAAGGTTATCCAAACCCATGTGGATTTTGTATGACCTTTAAAAGTTCGTTTAGTTGCTTCTAATAACCAAGCAATAGCTTTTTTTACATTCTTTGATTCTATTTTCTTTCTACTTGACTCATTTGAGTCTTTATGATTCATATTGCAAACAATTCCTCTAAGCAATAAAAATGAGTTGAGATAGTTTCTAGAGCTGGTAGGAAGAAAACAGAGATGTATTCTTGTCTATCAAGTGATTAAAACTGCGTCAACAGTCCCATTTTGTCCTGGACGACTCGTTACTCTTGCATTTCCCTTTTTTGTCTTGATTATCGCACCTTTTGTAATAATCTTTCTCCGGGCAAAATCACGATTGGCTGGATTCTCAAGGACATCCTCAATTTCTACTTTTTCTGTAGTTCTTTTT
The DNA here is from genome assembly GCA_020353515.1 of Candidatus Heimdallarchaeota archaeon. GTDB lineage: Archaea > Asgardarchaeota > Heimdallarchaeia > Hodarchaeales > Hodarchaeaceae > Hodarchaeum. The sequence continues at coordinate 1,358,401 of CP070695.1, read as the reverse complement.
TTAAGAGAGGATATATTTGCATAAAGGCAACTTTGAAGCCTAATTTTACGGTTCCCACCCCGTGTACGTACAATTTTCTTACGGGGTTCACCTAGTATCGTTTGGGCTGCGGGTCGTGCTAAGTCACGTTTTTTCTTTTTAACTGCAACATGATAACGCCCACCACTAGGTTTCCTTACGGATTTTTTTTGTGATCTTGCCAATGAATAGCTCTCCTTAAATGGTGTCTCAAGAAGGACGATTAAACCGTCACTTTCACGAATCTCTATTATTTTAAGGATAATTATGATTAATTTTATATATCAGCTTCTTTTTTTTTTTGATTTTCTAGCTTTCTTCTTTTCTTTCCCTTTCTTTTTCTGCGATCTTTCCTGTGTAAAAATATATTCTTCAAGCTGAACCATCTTGTACGAGCTTTGGGGGGCCGAAATAACAATCCAAGGCTTTCGAGTTGACCCAATAACCTCGATAACTTCTCCAATCTTCTTGAATTGGCTATTTCTTTTCACTTTTGCAAGGGATCTGATTTTTGGAAGTTTTTCATTCTCTAATTGAACAAGAATCTTCCCCTGAATCTTAATTGAACATTTTCCAATTCTAATAGGTGTTTGTGGCAAAAATAAACCCAGAGTCCAATAATTCTATTTTTATTAATTGATTTTTTATTAATTAAAATAACTCAATATGCAAGTGCTAGATTATAATGTTCTGATTAGGTTAGTGTTGTATGGTCTCAACTTTATAAGAAGTAGGAGTCTGAGAAATATGATTGTTTATGATGTTCTTATTATTGGTGGAGGCCCTACAGGCTTATCAGCAGCAACTACAATAGCAAAAAAGGGCTTAACAACGCTCATAATCGAAGAACATCCCATAATAGGTCACCCACTAGCTTGTGGAGAAGGTATTTCAGCTAATAAACTTCTTTCCCTAAAAAATATGCCAAAAATAGATACCCAGCTTGATGATGAAATTTTACGTCTTCAACAGCGTGAATCCTTTATCGAAAGGGTGATTAATGCTCAGCGCTTCTTCTTTGGAAAGCAAGGTGTTGCTACAGCAAAACTCCAAACTGTAACAATTAATCGTCCTCTTTTTGATCAACTTATGGCGAAGCAAGCTCAAGATTTAGGAGTAGAAGTGCATTTAGGAACTCAAGTTATCTCTATCAACCGAAAAGAGGGGGGATTGACAGTTAATACTACAAATGGGAGTCATGAGGCGAAAATTGTTATTGGGTGTGACGGGCCCTCTGCTCATAGTGTTAAAATGATGGGATTGCAACCTCCTACTGAATATGTACAAGGTGTGGAATATAAAATTCCTGGAGTGTTAACAGACGCTCTAGATTTCTATTTTGATTTTCAACAGTTTAAAGATATGCATTATGGCTGGGTATTCCCAAAGAAAAACCATACTAATATTGGAGTTGTAGTAAATCTAGCGTCGAAACCTATAAAAGTCTTGAATCAATTTCTTAGACACTTAGGGTTTAATAATTATCATGAGAAAGATATACTTGCTAAAATAGCTGGAATCATTCCAGCAAGTGGTCCGATACGAAAGAATTATTGTGAACATTATATGGCTGCTGGAGATGCGGCTGGGCTTACAAATACAATCTTTTATGGAGGGATTGCTATCGGAATACATTCAGGTATGCTTGCTGGCCAAACTGCAGTCGAAGCTCTTGAAAATGATCAATTTGATGATCAAAAAATGAGTGAATATCAGGAGAAGCTTCGAATATTCCCTTATATGGATCCAATCATTCAACATGCACATGAAATATTGTACAATAAATTTTCAGCTAAAGATATCGAAACATTTGGTTCTTGGGTTGATGGTTGGGATATTACAACTTTAAATAGCTTTCAAAAGTTTCGATTATTTTTAAAAGCTCTCCGAAGTCCCTCCATGTTGAAGAAATTTGGTGATGCCCGAATCATCGCTCATGGTTTCAGCAAAAGTAGAGATTGGGGCTTTTAAGAAGATTTTCGTTATCTTTTTTTTTCATTGACCTTCTCTCATTTTTTGCTGAAGATTTAAGAAGAGAACATAAGTGCACAGCTTTACGTCTAAACTTAATTCTGCTTCCTATTAGCTATAAATACAAAGGAATTTTCGTTATGAAAAGCAATGCCAAAGCTCTAATTGCTCTAAGTGTCGGTATAATCTTATTAACCATTGCCATTTCAACCAATCAATTTGAACTAATTCAAGATATAATCAAAGAAATTACTGAAAGCGCAAAAGCTGGAATTCCTATTCCTTAAGTGAGGTGCATTATTTAATGGCTTGGCACAAGAAGAAAAAGACAAATCTAACAAAACTCCGAATATTTCGTACTTTTGTCCAATTTGTCATGTTTATTTTGATGAATCTTACTTTTTTCCTTTTTGGTGCAACTTGGTTGGTTTTACCAATAAATATGCCGCGATCGATATTTTCAAGTTCTGAAGGCGCTTTCTTTCTCTTACAGCGTATGTTGACAACGGCTATTGTACCTTTAGTCCCCCTTGCAGCCTTTTTTCTTATAGGTTCCATTTTTGGGAGACTTTTTTGTGCTTGGGGCTGTCCATTTGGAATGTTTCAAGATCTTTTAGGGTACCTAACCTCATGGGTCAGAAAATACGAACCCACACAGGATACAAACCTTAATCTCAGACAAATCGGTGAATTTATTACTGGAGCTACCTTACTTCTTTCGACCTTTATAGGAGTTAATGTTGCGTTAGGAGAAAGGGCAACCATCGAAGCCTCTTTTGATGTATTTGTAGAGCAGCCGTGGGCCGTATTAAGTCCTTCAGTATTCTTATTCACAGCTATTCCATTGTTATTTTGGTGGGGTGGAATTGAAAACTTCATAATTTGGGAAAAATTTGTGTTAATTAACGTCATTTTTTGGTTACGACTCTTTATTTTTATTTTTGCCTTCATTCTTGTTATCTATGTCCCACGAGGTTGGTGTCGCTGGTTTTGTCCTGTGGGAATCATTATGGGGCATCTTGGAAAATATTCTTTAGTAGGAATTGGACGAAATATATCAAAATGTACCCACTGTGGAATTTGTGAGGACGTTTGTCCAATGGGTGTCAGGATCCTTGCAGATCCACCAGAAAAAGTGAGAAATCCACTTTGTACAAATTGTTTGGATTGTATTGCAGCTTGCCCTGAAGACGCTATGGAAATAAAATTCCTGTAATTTTCTTGGAGCGAAAAAGGATATACCTAACGCAGCTTCAGTTCTCGTTTTAAGAAAGGAGTTAACCCCATCGTAATCTTTCAATCTCACGATCCTTTTTCAATTGTTTTTTGATTTTACGGTAATGATCAGCACAGAGATGTACTTTTGTTACTTTGTCTCGAATACTAAGAGTAAGACCAGCTTTTTTGAGCGCGGCTCCTGATTTTTCCCTTGAAACGGTCTTCTTAGTAACGCTTGAGCATCCTTCGACATCACAAAGCTTTTTTTTGGCAGACATGAAATCCCTTTCAAAAATTAGTTTATTTTGAGGGGGTCAATTCGATATGACCGGGTGTGGGGTGGAAAATGAATTCAGTATTTTCCAATTCTGCTAGAGACATTCCTGGAACTTTTAAAATCTGCAGAATTTCATCTTGAGCTGCCTCCTTCTCATCTAGTGCCCTTTTTTCTAACCTAATAACTCCATCACAATAATGTTCAACTGCTTGAATTATTCTTGCCTTATGAACATCACGATGTAAGGTTAGGATACTGACTACTCCCATTTCTTTATCAGTAGCAATTTTATGTTGTAAGAAAGCCATGGGTGCTTTTAATGTGTCAGAAACCAACAAAATAGTGGTTAAAGAGTCAAGAACACCTCGAATCGGTTGGGAGCGAACGTGTAGTAATGAACGGCGGATCTGATCTGTTACAAGACGTGGTTGAGTAATATCTCGGATGACATTTTCTCCTGTTGCACCAGGTCTTCCTTCCGCGTATCCGAAAGGATTAGTAAAAGCATCCAAAAAAACTAATCGTTTAGTTTCAAAAGTTACTTCTGAGATGTTATAAGGAACAAACAGTGGAGAATAATGTGAAAAAAGATGTTCAGTTGACAAAACATAACCATATTCACCAGTTCTTAAACCCTCAGATAGAAATTGAACTAAGATATGTTCAGTGTTGATACCTACTTCATCTTCGACTAATATGACAGATCCACGAGGCACGCCACCACCTAAAGCGTCATCCAGCAAAGGAATGCCAAATTTTGCTCGATCTTCCATTACCACTTTCGATTTCTCCTTGATATAAATTTGATTTGAACGTGTTGAGTTTTTTTCATTTGACTAAATAGTATTAACATTCGTTTGATAATTCGTGTTTAAAAGTTGTAGGAAATTTCTAATTCCGAAGTTCCGAATTTTGATTGTTTGAAACACATCAAACCTAAACTTAAAAGATTGCCTGTTCTGCTTCCTAAGTCAAGTATATCAAATCGAAAAAAAGAATTAGAAATTATCCTAAACGACAGATGTTGGAATTGAATGGCATGAAAATCGAATTCCATGGAGTAAAAACCCCACTTATCAATGCAGCAGATAAAAACATCGTTGATATCATACTTGAGGCTCTGAATTCTAATGAGATCAAATTACTAGATAAAGACATCATTATCATAGCAAGCAAAGTTGTTTCAATCATTGAAAGGTGTCAAATTTCTTTTGATAATATTCCTCACATTCGACAAGAAGCAAAAGAAACTGCCGAAATAGCAGGACTCGATCCACGATTTGTTGAAATTATTTTCCAAGAAGCTGATGAAGTTCTTGGCGCTGTACCAGGTGCTGTTCTTACTCTACGAGACAACATTCTCCAGGCTAATGCTGGTGTTGATCAAAGTAATGCAGGAGGAGAGGATTTCCTGATTGTATTACCAAGAGATCCTATTAAGACTGCGGAAAAAGTACGTAGAGATATTACTAGGAGAACTGCTAAGCAAATTGGTGTTATCATTGCTGATTCAAAGACCCACCCCTTAAGACGAGGAACATCTGGTTTTGCTCTTGCAGTATCTGGATTTAGACCTTTAATCGATGATATTGGTACCTTAGATCTATATGGCCGTCCGATGCATATCACTACACGGGCAATCGCGGATAATCTCGTTTGTGGCGCAGAGATTCTAATGGGGGAAACAGACCAACGAGTTCCAATTGTGATAGCACGAGGATGTGAAGAAATTACTTTTGAAGAACCTGAAGCGATCAAAGAAAGTAATGACCTGATGAAAATTTCCCCACAACTCTGTATATATATAGGACCGCTTTGGCACAATCGGAAATCTAAAATGGGTCAACAAGGACAAAAATAATGTGAAATTGTGGGTTAATAATATGCGAATTGTGGGTAAATTAGGTTCAATTGAAGTTGGTGATAATGTTGGAACCCGTATCATGGCTGTTATGAATCTTTCACCTACTTCGTTTTTTAAGGGGAGCGTCAAAAAGTCTGAAGAAGAGATTCAATCCCATATTGAAAGAGTAATTGATACAGGCGCGGATTTTATAGATGTGGGCGCTATATCCAGCGCACCAACCTTCTTGTACGACAAGAGAGAATTTATCTCCACACTAACTGAAATTGAACGTCTATCTTCCTTTTTTAACATTTACAAGGATATGGGGGCTGAAATTCCTGTCTCAGTTGATACACAATCAGCACAAACAGCCGAGTATGCTCTCTCTCAAGGCGCTATGATCATCAATGATATCTCAGGATTTAAATCTGACCCCAAGCTCGTAGATATTATTTATGAGCACTCTGCTTCAGCAATAGTCATGGCTTGTCATCAAGCTCCTGGAGATGTTTTTTTTATCACTGAAGTAATCGATGAACTCAAAAAAAGTATTCATCTAGGTGTTAATGCAGGTATAGAAGAATCAAGGATAACTATAGACCCAGGTTTAGGGGGATGGGTTCCTCAGAGGCAGATAGAAGATGATTACCGCCTGATTAAAGAATTATCCAAGCTTCGTGAACTAAGGCACTGTATTCTTGTTGGAATATCTCGGAAATCCTTCATTGGAAAAATTTTAAACGCTACTCCCGAGGAAAGATTATGGGGGTCATTAGCAGCGACAACAATAGCAATATTGAATGGTACACATATCATTAGAACTCATGATGTGAAGCCTACAAAAGATGTTTGTGTAATTACTGATTATATTAGAAAATTATATTCAAAAAACTCAGATGAGTAGTGGACAAAAAATTCTGTTTTTCAACTCATTTCTATTTAAAATCTTCTTATTGCAATCGTTATCCATTGAATTAGTCGAAATTAGTTTTAGGTTTTAAAATTTGGAAGAGAATATAAATTTGATTTAGAGACTGAACGGAACTATTTATAACATCAAAATCCTAAAATATGAATGAAAATATCAATTTACCAAGTAATCTAAACTCCCCCTATAAGATTTGATATATGATTTATTCAATTATTAGGTGCTTTTAGTGTCCATGAAAAACATAGACGATTTTTTTGGTGATGATGAGTCCCAGAATGTAACAACATTGATTGAAGTAACAAAAAGATTCTTTGGATTTGTTTCACAGCTCGCAGAGATCGTTGATGAATTAGCGAATAGTTTTACTGAATTATCGAATAAAGTAGATCAGCTTCAAAGGGGAGGAGGAGGAGGAATAGCCTCCAGCCCACCTCCAACGCTCTCAACACCAAGTGTTAGTCCTCCAGTTCCTACATCACAGAGTACACCTCCTCCAACGCCAGCTGTTCACGGAGTTCCCTCGGGCCTCCCAGCGCCTCCAGCGCCAGTAACAGCAGCAGCTCCCCAAACCAGTTCACCGTCCCTAACAGCTCCTCCTTCTGTACCATCAGGACTTCCTCCTCTTCCTGGAGTATCTCCACAACCTGGTTTCAGCCAACCACCTGCTCCACAGCCTGGCTTCGGCCAACCACCTGGGCCAGGACCTGGTGCCCCTGCTCCCCGAGCTTCTCCTATGAGCTTAAAAGCTCAAATGAACATGGAACTCAAAGAAGCTTTCGCTAGAATTAAGAAAGGTTGGGCTGAAGAAGACCAATAAATTCTCAAATTTCCCCCTTTCACCTATTTTCTTCTCGGTACAATATATGACTTAGTTCACGAAGTCGTTCTGTGCCTCTGATTTCGTATTCAAACATCTGAATTTCAACAAGATCAAATTCTGAATACAGGTCTTTAATTTTCACTAAATTCTCCCGTTGACTTTCATATCTTGCTCTACAATATGTACAGTCAGGATTCTCTGGTTGAACCTGATTAATATAAATCTGGGAGATTGGGAACGCCACTTCGAATAATGCCCGAATTAACCGTTCTGTTTCCCAAATTGCCATAATTGTGGGGATCGTAACAGCAACAAATTCTGTTTCTTTTGCATTAGCTAAATGGACTCGTGCGATCTCCACTTGATCTCGTAACTCCTCGAGTTTTTCAAAAGCTTCTTGTTCATCTGGGCCAGAGCTACCCCCAAATAAAGTCTTAAAACCAGTCAACATTCCTCCTAGACGACGGCGCATCTTAATTAACCGATACAGCCAACTTTGGGTCATTTCTGGTAATTGAAGTAACTTAAGTGTGTGTCCAGTTGGTGCGGTATCGAAAACAACTATATCATACTCAGGATTTTGAATGAACTCTAGGAGCTGTATAAAAGCAACTGTTTCATCTGCTCCTGGGGGTGATAAGGAAGCAGGATCATCTCCTCCAATAAATTCCGAAATAGTTCCTGATGGATCTTGGTGACTAATCATGTCAGAATATGTGCGCATGGCTTCTTCAGTATTCAGCTCAATCGCCCATAAATTATTTACATTTTGTACTTGAGTATAGGTCTCCCCTCCGATTTGTTGGTCTAAACTATCTGAAACAGAATGAGCAGGGTCTGTAGAAACTAATAATGTGCGGAGCCCTAGGTCAGCTGCTCGTATGGCGGTAGCTGCTGCCATGGTGGTCTTTCCAACTCCTCCTTTTCCCCCAAAGAATAAAAATCGTTTTTCAAATAAGGAAAGCGACATGTAAAAGTGAGGAAAAAAAATAAAACAAGAATGTTGTGTGTGTGGGTGAACACAAATTTCCATTCGCAACTAGGACAAAAGGAGAACTGAAACAAGAATCTTTAACAAGACAATTTACAGGGGTGAATTAACAGTCTGCTGGAAGTTTACTGATGTACCATAAGACAAAATGGGTTTGGTTCTTTCTTCTAACAGTTATAAGCTTGAATGCAGTTTTATTAACCTTCAGTCAATCAATTAAACCCATAAACACGCCAATATTAGATTTAAAGGCAAAAGAAGCATCATATCCTAAATTATTTGTCACAAAGCTATCTGATCGCAGCGAAGTTGCCATTGGTGATAGTATTGTTGTCACTGTAACTATAGAAAACATTGGAAACAAAACAGCTTATAATGTTACCTTCATTGACAAGCTTAATCAACCATGGATTTTTGAAATAAGAGGATTGACAGGACTTTCTTATGGTCAAATTGGGGTTAATGAAACCCGTCAGTTTAGTTACTTGGTTACTACAAAAGCATTAGGCACATACTACCTTTATTCGGCGCAGATTGAATACTATGACTCGGAAATTAATCCTACTAAATTCACTACCATCAGTAATCGAGTTGAGATTGTGGTTAAAGAACCTCCAGAAGATTTTTCATTAACTAATTTCAACGCTGCCATCACGCTACTTATTATTTTTGTCATTCTTGACTTAATCTTAGCTGCCAGACTAATTGCTCCGAAAATGAATCAAAGACGAAAAGATAACCAAATATAAGACCTGATTTTCCCTTGGAAGCAATATCACATGGAAACTCCTATTCCCGCTCAAATAATTGACAAACATGTCATCATTTGGGATCCCGAACAAGGGAGTTACATCTATCAATTGGGTTATTTTGGAAAACCAGTTGGAATTAGGAAACCAAAATCTCCAAGATTCGATCGCCCTTTAGAACTTTCACTCTTAGAAGCCGCCTTTCTTCAAGAAAAAGACAAAATTGTTATTCATCATGGAGACGGATCAGTTTTATCAAAAGAGAAGTTTATAGATATTTGTAAAAAACGTTTTCCGAAGTTTGAGGATCTCTATGCAGTTTTTCTGGATCTTCGTAATAAACGTTATATTGTACGACCTGGATTGAAATTTGGAACCGATTTTGCAGTTTATCGTCGCGGACCAGGAATTGACCATTCCCCATTTTTAATTTCAGTAGTTCCAAAGGCATCTCGTATTGAACCTATTCACTTAGTTCGTGCTGGGCGATTAGCAACCTCTGTTAGAAAAAGGTATGTCATTGCAACAGTTTTATCAGACCAACAAATAAGATACTATGTATTTCAGTGGAATAGACCTTAAAGACTTGTTTCTAGGTTGGAAAATAACGCAACTAATGACATTTCTACTATTAGGAATCAATAGCTGAAGAATATACCCCTGCTTTCGGTTCGAAAAATTCTCCTGATTCTAAAAGCTCTGTTATAGCTTCATCAATCTGAATCTCATCAACATTAGGAAATATCTTAACCAGTTGATCATATGTAACACCATTCCCCTTGTCAAGGTTTTTCACAGCCTTCCTCAATTTAGTTTTTAGATCTTCAACAGAGGCGATACCGAGTTCTAAACCTCCTATCTTTGCAGACTCGACTTCAATCGAGGCACCGCGTTGAAGCTGTTGAATGATTTTTAAACGATGTACTAAGAACCAGTTATCATCGGAAATAGATTGAAATATATCAGGCGATATAAAGACATCAATATTTTCATCTCTCTCAGAAATCTGTATTTGACCTAAAACTTCGATATTATCCCATTTTTGAAATTGATCAAGTCGTTCATCCCACGTTTTTACAACTATTGCTCCTGTTCCATCCTCTACTTGTAATCCCACATAGTTGTTGTCTCCAGTAAATATCTCAGTAATTATTCCTGCAATCCATAATCGAAAGATATTTTCCCCGTTTGGGGTGACCAACCTCCAACGTTCTTCATCATCTTTTATAAGCTGTGAACGGGTTATACTTGCTATTCGCATTCTTTTATAGGGATTACGTCGCTGAATAAGAAATTCCTCCTTTTAAAAATATTCAACGTACTTTTAAATTATTTCTATGTTTCATATATTTATTTTATCCAGGTTTCATTAATAAGCTCATATTCCACAAGTTCATTAATTTCAAAAAAGACATTTAATTCGTATTGGGCCCGATCGACTGCGTCAGAAGCATGAACAATGTTTTTAGTTAAATCAAGTCCAAAATCTCCGCGGATTGTACCTGGATCCGCGTCAGGGGAGTTTGTTATTCCAGCCAGTTTACGTACAACCTTGACAGCATTATTCCCTTGAATTGCAACTGCAATAACAGGTCCAGAGTTGATAAAGGATTTTAAGATCGGATAAAAACTTTTACTAACATGAATGTCATAGAGTTGGTCTATACTAGGTTCTGTTAATTGAACCATTTTTAGGCCGATTATCTTGAGGCCTTTCTCCTCGATTCGTGAAATAATTCGGCCAATTAAGGATCTTTGGACAGCATCAGGTTTAATCATCAAAAGTGTCTTTTCTGTCATAATTTTCACCCAAAATATTTGATTTGAAACATAGATGTTTTTTCTAATCTTTAAATAGAAAAAAAATTGAATTCAATAATAACATTCCTAAGAACATATCTTTTGAAACTACTTCTACAGTACTAGTAATGTCTGATTTGCAATTACAATATAGACATGTTAAAATTGGTTCCAAAAAGCGTAGTCTGAGATTTTTGAATCCAAAAGAAGGAAAAAATTATTTAAAATTTTTAAAAATGAATTTCACATCAAGTTGTTTGATCAGAACACCACGTATCTTCCTGTTCACAAACAACTATTTACTTAAAAAATGATTAGATATCTATTAGGAACCAATAGTTCATCAACATAAAAATTTATACAATTTACTGTTAAAATTTTGGTTTTGAATAGATTTCTATAAAGGATTTGCAGGAACATGTTTACTACATTCATGGAGTTAGGCCTATTTGAAAAATCTATCCTCATTGGTGTCGTCATTGTAGCCATTGTGAGCTTCATCTATTCTTGGTTGTTACGACAAGATGTAATGAAGCAAGACACTGGAACAGAGGAAATGAAAGAAGTTTGGAGTGCCATCAAGGAAGGTGCTGATGCATACCTTAGTAAACAATTAAAGACCATTCTACCGATTGTAGTTTTACTAACAGGTGCGCTATTTTTGAGTGTTTACTTAATACACACATCCGAAGCTGCTAATTATGAATTAGCCGCATATGATGAGACAACAAGGACGTTAATATTGGCCATTGGACGGACAATAGCTTTCCTCATGGGAGCAAGTTTCTCTCTGATGGTTGGCCAATTTGGAATGCGAATTGCTGTTCATGGCAATCTACGGGTTGCTGCAGCTGCTCAAGGAGCCAAGGATGAGAATGGAAAATTATTAGATGTTGATAGACGATATAACAAATCACTTTCGATCGCTTATCATGCTGGAACTGTTACAGGAATGCTAACTGATGGTTTTGGCCTTTTAGGAGGAACTTTGATCTTTATAATTCTTGGAACTGCTGCTCCTGACGCACTTCTTGGATTTGGATTTGGGGGTACAATTCTTGCTCTTTTCATGAGAGTAGGTGGTGGTATCTATACTAAGGCTGCTGATGTAGGTGCTGATTTAGTTGGTAAGGTCGAAAAGGATATACCTGAAGATGATCCAAGAAACGCTGCTGTGATTGCTGATCTTGTAGGTGACAATGTTGGAGACTGTGCTGGAATGGCAGCAGATATTTTTGAGTCCTATGAGGTAACAATTGTCTCATCACTCATTCTCGGTTTATTTCTTTACGGAATAGCCCTAGATGCAGATTTATCTCTTTCTGAAGCTATCGTATGGATTATGTACCCCCTCATTGTAAGAGGAATTGGCGTAATCAGCTCAATTGTTGGTACCTTCGCTGTTGCCCTCTGGAAGACACCTGATGCAGAAAAAGCCATGTTTCAATCATATGAACTTTCTAGTGCAATAACAATAATAACATCGTTCATTTTTGCGATATTCTATGTAGGTGATTGGAGGTTAGCATTCCTTACAGCAACAGGAGTTATGCTAGCTGTATCATTCAATCCTATTACGGCAAGATTCACATCAAAGGAACGAGGACCTGTCCAAGAAGTAGTTGATTCAATGCATGGCGGTCCTGCAACCACTATCCTATCAGGATTAGCTCTCGGTTACGAATCTAGTGTTTGGGCTGTTGTAACAATCTGTATTTCATTTGTAATCGCTGTTGGGACATTCCTTATTCTTCCTGGGAATACGATTTTTGAATCTCTAAATATAGGAATCCCTGTTTTACATGTAAGCAAACCAGACATTCTCCAATACATGCTTTATGGAATATCACTTATTGGAATTGGAATGCTCTCTCATACGGGCAATAATGTAGCAATGGACTCGTTTGGGCCAATTAGCGACAACGCTCAAGGCATAGCTGAATTGACTTCAATGGATAAAGAATCTACAAGTGTACTGGAAGAATTGGATGCTGTAGGAAATACTACAAAGGCAATTACAAAAGGAATTGCAATTGCTTCAGCTGTTATTGCTGCAGTTAGCTTATTTGCATCTTTTGTTACAGATATCCAAGTTGTTGTGGATAATTTAGTAGCTGCTGGATATACTGATCTTGTCAATCCACTTCAATATGGGCTACGTGTTAATATTCCTGCTGTTTTTGTTGGTTTATTACTTGGTGCAGCTCTACCTTGGATATTCGGTGCTTTTAACATTCGAGCTGTTAGTCGAGCAGCAGGGGATATTATCGAAGAAGTTCGACGACAGTTCAAAATTCCAGGTGTAATGGAAGGAACTAAAAAACCTGATTACGAACGAGCCGTTTCTATTTCTACATCAGCAGCACAGAAGGAATTGGTGAGTTTGGCGGTAATTGCCGTTTCTGTTCCAATCATGGTGGCAATCTTCTTCGGTGTATTAATAACAACGGGAGCAGATGTAACTGGGCTTTCTCCAGCGACAAGAGCAACTATTGGATCAGGGGTTGAAGTTTTAGGTGGGTTTCAAGCTGGAATTATTGCCTCTGGACAGTTATTAGCAGTTTTTATGGCCAATGCAGGTGGTGCATGGGATAATGCTAAGAAAGCTGTCGAAGATGAGCCCCGAGACCTTGAGAAGAATACAGGCAAAGGTTCTGAACGTCATAAAGCTGGAGTGGTTGGCGATACGGTTGGAGACCCATTGAAAGATACTGCAGGCCCAGCGATCAATCCTATGATTAAGGTTGTCAATCTAGTCAGTTTAATTCTAGCTCCACTTCTAGTAGAAGCGACAGTAAAAAATGACCTTAGCTTTATTATGATGATAGTTGCTGGTGTACTCTTCATTCTGTTCATATGGGCTTATAGGAAGAGTAACAGAAAGATGACAACTATTACGAGCTAATCTCCACGATAAAGAGGAGCTTAGTTCCTCTTTCTTTTTTTATTTGATTTAAGTTCCCCACTCATTTATTGAACTTTAGTTTCAATCTAACATTATATTTCTGAGTCTATTAATGGTAAACTCTTTTGGCTTAATTCTAATGGCTCTCTCTGATGCTTAGTTCTCCTAATACAACGTTGATGATTTTCTTATCTTTAATTCTCACATTTTTTCTCAATTTTTTTCTGTGGAAAGACTCAATAGTCTAACGAATAAACCCGAGGATGACCTATTTTTTAGTAGTTGCAGTACTAGGGAAACGTACTGAGGCACCAGAACAATGTATTACTTAACTCGAATCCGTGAAACAATTCGTGTCCCCCCAAATCGCTTTGGGGAATCAATAGCAGAGGTCATACTTGACATTTCTCGGGCAAAAAATGAGACCACTATTGGTGCTGATGTCGGAATGATTGTCGCAATTTTATCTATCATCGAAGTTTCACCAGGTCGGATCGTGCCAGGTGACGGAGCAACTTTTCATGACGTTGAATATGAAGCTATTACCTTTAGACCTTTAGATGATGAAGTATCCGAAGGAGAAGTAGTTGAAACAACAAAATTTGGATTTTTCATGAGAATAGGCTGCACTGACGCTTTGGCTCATATTAGTCAAATTGCTGATGAATATTTCCAAATGTCTTCCCGATCTTCAGGTGTTTTGGTTGGAAGAGAATCTGGTCGTACAATCAGACCTGGGGATCTTGTTCGTGGGAAAATTATCACGGCTACTGTTGATCATGTGAGTATGAAAATAGCAGTTACAATGAAAGGGGAAGGACTGGGCTTGAAAAGCTGGTTGGAAGATTCTACAGTGAAGGAGAATACTTAGATGGTAAAGCTGAAAGCATGTAAAAAGTGTAATAGTATTGTACATGGAGAGGAAGTCTGTCCCATTTGTAAGACTCATAACCATCTTTCTAGGTCATTTGTTGGGATGGTTATTATCAGAAATGTAGATGAGAGCAAAATAGCTCACAAACTTAACGTGACTCGACCAGGGAAATATGCTATAAAGGTGCGCTAGGGGCTTTTTTTTGGGCTATAAACTTCCAAAAACTCTCAGAGCATCATTACGTGATCCGATTGGGAAACTTTTTACTGGGCCAGCCCAAATTGCTGCAAGAAGCGCCAAAAAATATATTAATACAAATAAACCTATCATCACAGTATCTATAGGAGATTATTGCACCAAAACATTGTTTGATGTCGGTTTCCTCCCTAATATTGTAATTTATGATGGGAAAACACTCAGAAAAAAGAAAATTAATCTCAATCTGGATTTATATCAAGATCTGAAAGCTTTCAATCCGCCTGAATGGATCTCATATAAAGCATGGAGGATTCTTGAGAACACGATTAAACAAATACAATCATATACTTCAGGTAAATGCCGTGTTGCTGTCAGGATTGATGGCGAAGAGGATCTATTAGTAATTGCTGCCATTATCTTACTACCTCTTAGAAGTATAGTAGTATATGGACAACCTCCTATAACTACTGATGAAGGAATAGTTTGTGCTTTAATCACTCCTTCCCTAAAGAAATTAGCAGAAGAACTACTAAGTAAGTTTGAAATTCATGAGGAATTCATTAATGGAGACAACCATTATTCAAGAAAAGTATAACCCGTTAATCGGTCGAAAGGAAGTTGATGTTCTCCTTACTCACTTGGGTGAGATAACTCCATCTCGAGAATCTGTTAGAGCCAAAATTGCAGCACTATTAAACCTGGATCTTGAAAATGTTGTCATTCAGAGCATCCAGGGGCACTTTGGTGAACCTAGGTCACGTGTGATTGTTCATTGTTATGATAATGCCGATGATGTTATGATTTTTGAACCAAAATATCGCTTGAAAAGAAATAAGATTATAGAGGGAGAAAACACAAATAAAAGTTGAGAACCATGACCCCCAGAAGAAAACCCGTTCATTCCCATTATGATGTGGACTATAAAAAAGGGACATTAAAAAGAAAGAATACATTTTGTCCTAGATGTAAAGGTTCATTTATGGCAAAACATAAAGATCGGATCTCTTGTGGGTTATGTGGTTATACAGAGTTCTGATTCTAATTGAAACCTCTTTGATATTAGTATGGTAATTCATGAACCTATAATTTTGGGTTTTGAAGGAACAGCTCATACAGCAGGTGTAGCTGTAACCCAGGGTAAAAAAATCATTTTTAATAAAACAGCCACTTACCTTCCTGAACATGGGGGCATTCACCCTAGGGAAGCATCTGAATTTCTCTCTAAGAACTTTCCAATATTGTTAGAACAGATGGTTTATGAAACCCCATTTGGAATGAAAAAAATTGATGCAGTTGCTTTTTCTCAAGGCCCAGGACTTGGTCCCTGTCTCAGAATGACTGCTACTATTGCCCGAGCTATTTCTTTATTACTTAAAAAGCCTTTAATTGGTGTAAACCACTGTATTGCTCATGTGGAACTTGGACGAATGGTCACACCAGCTTATGATCCAATGGTTCTATATGTTAGTGGAGGAAATACCCAACTTATTGCTTTCTTAAACGGACGATATCGTATCCTTGGAGAAACACTGGATATCGCTATTGGGAATGCACTAGATACGCTTGGGAGGAGTTTAGGCCTCCCACATCCTGGAGGACCACACATTGAACAAGAGGCAAAGAATGGAAAGAATGTCCTTCCTCTTCCTTATGCAATTAAAGGAATGTCTTTTTCTTTTTCGGGTGTGGTAACAGCTGCTCAAAAGCTTATTTCGAAGCATGAGGTCGCGGATATTTGTTATTCTTTTCAGGAATATACCTTTGCTGCTCTTACAGAGGCAACGGAACGAGCTTTATCATGTACCAAAAAACCATCTGTTTTGTTGACTGGCGGGGTTGCAGCAAACACGAGACTCCAAGAAATGGTTCAAGGAGTGGCCTCTGAACAATCTACCAAATACTATGTAGTCCCAAAAAATCTTGCAGGAGATAACGGTGCCATGATTGCTTTAGCTGGAGTGAATATGTACAAAAAAAACAACTTTATTTCCGTTAATCACAGCCACGTGAAGCCACGTTGGCGAACCGACCAAGTGGAAGTGAATTGGATTCATTGAAGATTGTACAAAAAAAAGTCTTAGCTAAAGGGGCTGAAGCTGTAATTTATCGTGGATTATTCCTCGAAACTCCAATTATTCTAAAACATCGGCTTCCAAAGCCTTACCGTTTGCCACAAATAGATCAAACTATCCGTTTACATCGATTAAGAGCAGAAGCTCGCATTATGACTGAAGCATGGAAGATTGGTGCTCGTGTACCTGTTCTTTTCGGTATTGATTCAGGTAATTATACATTACTAATTGAAGAAATCCAGGGAGAAATTCTCTTTTCTTTAATGAATTCAACTTCTCTTACTATACTAAAATCGATATTTGAGGGAGTTGGACAGCAAGTTGGTCTTCTTCATAAACATGATATAATCCATGGAGATTTAACAGTTTTCAATGTCATAATTAGAATGAAAAGTACACCATGGTTAATTGATTTTGGATTAGGTCAAATTTCAATTGAAATAGAAAAGAAAGCTGATGATTTACTCACTTTTTATAGTACCTTGAAGGCAATTTCACATGAGTATAAAGCTTTATTTGAAGTATTTCAGCTAGGATATTTCAGCGTATACAGGAAAGGCAGGAAAACTTTTGAACATATGAAAAAAATTCAAAGTAGGGCTAGATATATTGCAAGAGAAGATCGACTAGAGTAACAAAAGCACGAGGAGCATATGTTCATGAAATTTAAAATTTTCGTTGAACAGCCTGAAATTCTAAATAAATGTCAGGTTTTCATAAGCGGATGGCATGGCCTAGGAGAGATCGGATACATTACGGTTTCCCATCTCATACAAGAACTGAATATGGAAAGGATTGCTACCATAATGTCAAGTGGGGCACCACCCTTCATTTCAGTTCAAGAAAATCAACTTAGACTACCATTTGAAATCTATGGAAAACAAGATCTGAATTTTGCCGTTTTTATTCCTCATCTCCAACCATATCGCCATGTGCAGATCGAATTTTCCGAAAAACTGTCTGAATGGATCCTAGGCCATAAAAACCTCGAGATGGCTTTCTTTATTGGGGGAGTCGATATACATCTGAAAACTTCAGACAGTAATCTGCAGTACATCCCAAGTCGTGCCTTTAATTCTTATTCACGTTTACCTGATGGGTTTACAGAAGAAGTTAACACGAATTTACTAGATCCTGGATTATTTGTGGCCGGTCCTCTCGCTATCATGCTAGGGTATCTCGATATGAACATGTTCCCTGCAATTGGTCTTCTTGCTTATGCGGAAAGAGATCGCCCTGATCCTTTGGGAGCTGTGGCTGCAGTTGAAAAGCTTAACACCCTGCTGCAGGTAGAAGTTAAAACCAATGCACTAATAAGAAATGCTCGAGTAATCGAAGAAGAAATTAAACGACAATTGGCACCAATGGAAGAAACAGAAAAAGACAAATTAACCTCTAGACGTATGTATACCTAAAATTTTCATTTCCCAAATCGACGTCGTCGAGATTGATATGTTCGAATAGCTCGCCATAGATCAATTTTTCGAAAACTTGGGAAATAAACATCGGCAAAATATAACTCACTATAAGCTGATTGCCAAGTTAAGAATCCAGAAAGACGTTCCTCCCCTGATGTTCGAATAATGAGATCTGGATCAGGAATCCCATTTGTATATAGATGACGTTCAACTACAACTTCATTTATATCGTCTATCGTCATATTTCCCCTTTCAACTTTTTTTGCAATTGATTTAATTGCATCTATCATCTCTGCGCGACCCCCATAACCAACTGCAATGATTAAAGTCGGTCCCTTGGCATTAGTATTTGTGATTTCTTCTGCGTCTTTTATAGCCTCTTGAACACGTGGTGGGAGAAGATGAGTTCGGCCAATAACTTTGATCTTCACATTTCGCTTTTTGATTTCAGGATGATCTACGATTTCACGGAAGCTCTTTTCAAAGAGTTGCATTAACTCTTTTACTTCTTCTTCATCCCGTTCAAAATTCTCAGTTGAAAAAGCATATAATGTGACAAAATCGATTTGTAAATCATAGAACCAACGAAGGATATCTTTCAGTTTTTCCCGCCCCAAATGATGACCTAAGCTACTCGGTAAATTTTTAGAACGAGCATAACGCCGATTCCCATCCATAATCAATGCAACATGACGGGGATGGACTCCTTGTTCAATTCCATCCTTTATTTCTGCCCATAATCTCCTTTCATATAATCGGTATAAAATTGAATCAAGATTAAATTTCAACTACAAACCTCAACCCAAATCTGACCTAATTTTCAATTGATCAATCCCTGCAAGAACTACAGATACCATTTAGAGTCCAATCAAAAACACATGTAACTCTGATTAAAAAGAACTGTGATTCAAATTTCCGCAAAACTAGGAATGACTTACATACATTACAATTTAGCTCAACATTACATAACAATTTAGCTCAATCCTATTATTGAAATCTAGGATAAGATTGTTGTGAAACTCTAAGCTTCGCCCCCCTTCTTATGGGAATGAATGAAAATGAGATAAAATAAAAAAAAATATTGAAATTTCAGTAAGAAACAAAAGATTTGTTTTGGATTAATGCGGGGGGTGAGATTTGAACTCACGAACGCCTATGCGACTAGGACCTCAACCTAGCTCCTTTGACCTGGCTGGGAAACCCCCGCTTCGCTGATTTTTGTTGGTATATAGTTTTTTATTTTGTGTTTCGGTTTAATTTGCGGAGATTACTTCGAATAATCATGTCTTATCGTATAATAATTATGAATCCTTTGAGGACTGTCTTGAAATCCTTTATTGCTTTTGTAGAAAATAATCGAAGCATTAATCCTCCTGCGGAAAATGAGTACACTTTTTCTGTACCTAGAGGTTTAGTTCGAAAATTTGTTGCGTTATACACGATCATTGCGCCAGAGTAATCTAATGGGTCTTTCTTTACAGAATCACGGGGGAGGATTTCGATTTCAAAACTTTTCACATCTTCCATCGAGACTATTTTAGATGGAATCTCGATTCTTCCTCTTACTCCTTGATCTTCATCGCGGAAATCAATAAGCCAAAGGTCATTGTCTGAATCAAGTTCAGTTCGCATCCTTTCAGCTTTTATGATCATATATAACCCCTTATTCCTCAGAACTTTGAGTTAATGCATAGCGGTCAAATATGGCACGAACACGATCAGCAACGGGTCCTGTGCCTTCCACACCACTCTCTGAAACTCGAACTCGTTCAAGTACCACTATAAGCCCAGCTTCATCGTAGACCTTTACATCACCAGGACGACGAAAAATCTGTTCTAGTTCATCCTTTAATCCCAGAAGATCGAAGGGGGCTTCTTCTAGATAAATTTCAGATATTTGATCACCATTTATACAGATTCGATGTAGCTCTGTTGCTTCATCTTCACGTTTTGCTTTAATCAATACACATGTAAGAGTTTCAGGATTAACTCCCTTAAGTTCTCCCACATATTTTTTCTGATTTTTTAAAATGACGGCGACTCTCTTATTAACGAAGGAAATAATCTCCTTTTGATATGATCTTTTAGCAGCACCAATCATGGACAACTCAAATGCCTCCAATTACTTGGGATAATTACTGAAACCCCAATTGAAGAAAATTTTGGCAATACCATTATTACTGACGAATATTCGAAAAATATTCACTTCTAATTGCCTAAGCTTTGAAGATTAGGCATATTACAATCAATTTGGAATCTACCTATTGGGTTTAAAAAAAGGACTCACAAATCTTTGGTAATCATTTTGACTCTAATTCTCGTGTTTTTTGATAAAGCCCCCAATCAAGATTTGATCTAATGATACGTTCTTTAAGAATTCCTGAATCTGTTTTTTTACCAAAAACAATGACGACTTCTCCAGTTTCTAAATCTGGTAATTCTTCTCCTTCAATATTAAGTTCTAAATCTTCGTGATCATCAGTAATTGTGATTTTGGTTTGATTAATATTCTTGACCTTGGCAATTAACTGGAATTTTGTCTCAGCTGCAATATTTTGGAGAGATAGAATAGTAGTTTCACCATAAGGTATTGAAGACTTCCTTCTCATTTCATCTCCTTCTTTCACTTCTATTAAACTAGATGTTAAACTTAAAAGATCTATTAATAGATCAAATCAATGATTGAATCACAAGCTACTGAGTTTCTTGAGTCGACCTGCAATTATAACAGCAACATGACTTTCCTATTGAAATCATTGCATTATTAGGGGCTTCTTCATTGGATATTTTAAGTGATCCTATTACTTCTGAAACATTAAATTGTATTATTCTTTAATAAACTTGGTTAATCATCCAACTACTTTAAAAGAAAGCCATAATTTCGCTTAATACGTTCCTTCAGCAAAGACTTGATGATGATAATGCAATTTTGTGATTGTGGCGCTCTTCTAGTTCCTGAAAGACAACCAAACGGAAAAATTCAGATGAGATGCCCTGCTTGTGGAAAAACTATTAGTTCAGATTCGAATTCAAAAGCTTTCGAAATTTCGCAGAAGATTCATCATTCTGAAATGGAAAAAACTGTTATTATTGAAGAACCTCATGGCCTTGAAACAATGCCAACTGCAGCAACTCTTTGTGATAAATGCAATAATAATGAAGCTTTTTACTGGCAATTACAAACACGGAGTGCCGATGAAGCCTCAACAACATTTTACCGCTGTAAACGCTGTGGACACACTTGGAGAGATTATGGATAAATCCTTAATTGCTCTTTTATATTCCTATGGCTTTTTCACAATTATTACTGCGTGTTTCTTCTCAAAAGCATCAATAGACCCAAATTCTTGAATTTCTAACCCAAATTCTTGTTCTAACACTTCCATCTGTTTGGAAAACACCTCACCTGGCTTGAGAACAACATCAATACTCTGTGATTTGACTGCTAAGAAGCCATATCCTCCTGACCTCAAAAATTCCTGAGAGTTACGTCCGAATATAGTAGCTTGTTCTGGTTGAGCAACATCTTGATAGATCATATCTACCTCAAAGACAAAAGGAG
Organism: Candidatus Heimdallarchaeota archaeon; assembly: GCA_020353515.1. Lineage (GTDB taxonomy): Archaea > Asgardarchaeota > Heimdallarchaeia > Hodarchaeales > Hodarchaeaceae > Hodarchaeum. The sequence goes on along the minus strand of CP070695.1, from coordinate 1,336,751 downwards.
AATATTCCTCTGGTCTTCTTGCATCTGCAAGTATCGGAATTAGATTATCTCTTTGTTCTGCTAAACGAAAGAATCGTCGCATTACCTTGGGAGAAAATTCAATTCCAAAAATTACCCCATTAACCAAGATATCAGAGAAATGAGAAGCAGTTGTTCCTGTTGATACTCCTAGATACAAAATTCGTTTATCTTGAATCTGTGGGAGCTCTTTCATCCCCGATAAAAACGCAGCTGCAAATTTTGACCGATAAGGATCCCATACACGATATTCTTCCCCACTGATAGAAAGTAACATTTCTCCATATACGGATTTACCTGGGACTTTGTTGTGTGTTACTAATCGAGATTTATCATTCACTTTTACTTGGAAAAGTCCTTCAATATTGGTTTTTGCTAGTTCCATCTTTTTCCACTCTTAAGGGTAATTAATTTCTTTTTTGCCTTTTTTTACCTTTAAAGTCCCTTTTTCCTTTTTTAAAAGAGGATTTGCGCTTTCGCTTCTTTTTAATACGTTTTTGTGCGAGTTGCTCTTCTGAAGGTTCAGGAAACGCTGTTTTAATATCTTCTATTTTTTTCTCTAATTCTTTCACAAGAGTGGTGCCCATGAATTCACCGCTAAAAAAATCTACTCTTGCAGCAATGGATAACTTGCCAGCTAGCGCTCGTGCTATCTTTCCTCGCTGATGTTTCTTAGATGAATGAATGTAAGAAGATTGGAAAATAACGCCATGCTTTGGTGGATCTTCACCTGATCTTAGATGTCGGAATAGTGCTTTCTCCGCCCCTAAAACTTGCACTGTTCCAGACGAACATTTAGCTAGGTTTTCAAGGCTCCCTGCAAGAGCTATTAAACGTGCGCCTAGAAGGCTTCCTACGAGACATTGAATGTTTGGGGCAACTTCCTTCATACTTTCATCAATATATTTTTCTAGATCATCTTTAGTTTTTAGAATTTCAACACCAAACCGTGCCAGTTGCGAGATTGGATTCATGTCATAGGTTGAGATCTCTGTACCAAGAGATTGTTTTGTTGCTTGTAAAATGAGTTCACGTCTTTTATCAGATAAATGAGACAGTGAATCCTCATTAAGGTTTGTTCGGATAGCTCCTCCTGTTTTTGAAATCAATGTGATGTATTGAGGATTATCTCGTACTAAATCCTGTAATTCTGGAAAGTGAATACCATACCATTCAGACAATCGCGCATAAATTAAGTTAAGAATGGAATTCACATCATCTATACTCTTGATTGCCTGCGCGAGGTAAACATCCCTCGCTTCGACTTTTTCCCTTAAGAGTACTCGTGTTCTCTGCATTGCTTTCTCTCGAATGATGCTTGATAGCGAAATAGAAGGTTTTATCTGCATATTCTTGTTAATATAATCATTTATTAACCTCCTAAATGGAGTTAATTCCTCAGCTATAGCGAATCTGGCGTTTTCAAAACCTTCTTGACGTAAGAAATCAGTAATATGGGGATTGTCAGAAATAATCTCCTCTTCCGTTTGATCAAGCAATTCTACAAGTCTACTCCCTTCTTTTTTAATGTAGTCTCCTAGATTATCATTCGTTACTGTGAAATTTTCATCAAACCATATAGAATCAATAATTTTAACCGTTTCTTGGACTTTCTCTCCTACGAGAATACCAGTAGGCACTATTAGAACACTTTTCACTTTAGGACACCTTACTCTAAAAATTAAGCAAGATAACCAAGATATAAAATTGTTTCTTTTTTATAACTGGTAATATCTTTCCCTTTATTTTTTTATAAAGGTAAAACGATTAAAATTGCAGCATTGAAAAAACAAAAAAGTTATTAGGTCTGAGAAAGCATTTAAAAAATGAAAAAACAAAGATATAAAGTGAAATAAGTAGCCTTATACTGAAGTAACGAGAGGATGCACTAATGACGCGTCAGAAACCTATCAGTATTAAAATCCCAGATCAGATACTGATCCTTATAGATAATTTTGTACGTATTGAACAATATGAATCTCGGTCTCATTTTTTAAGAATTGCTATTGAAGAATTATTGAAGCAGGAACTTGGTACATGGGAAAAATTGGTCAATCAAATTAGTGATAAGTAAGGAGAGAGGCTGCTTTTTAGGATGTTTTCATTTACACAAATTGAGAAGCGTGATTTATTAATTGGGACATTAATATTTGTGGTAGTTGAACTTTCTATAGCAATTTACGATTTCGACACACTTTTGGAACTACTAATTCTAGCGTTATTCATCATTCCACTTTGGTTTCTTCATGAATTAGCACATAAATTTGTAGCTCAAGGTAATGGGTTAACCTCGAACTTTCGACTTGATCCAAATATGGCCATTTTTTCTTTGTTTTCAATAGTTCCAGTATTTCCAGTGAAAATTATTGCACCAGGTGTCGTATTAAGTTCTGGAACATATCGTCCTGACACTGAAGCACGGATTGCTATGGCTGGACCATTATTAAATATCTTGTTAGGTGGGTTATTTCTGTTTTTTTCAGCTTTAATGCCATTAAATTTTACAAATGTTTTATTATTCGTGAGTAGGGTTTCTATTGATCTGGCTTTATTCAATCTTATCCCCTTTTCCATTCTAGATGGTGCTAAAGTCTATCGTTGGCATAGTGGGGTCTTTGGAGTAATCATGGGAATAACAGTCATTTTATGGCTATTTCATCCCTTCAGGGGGATATTCATTGTATAAGCTTACTCAACAAGAACAACTAGCTCTAATTCTTGGAGTTTTCTCAATAATCCTAATTATTATTATGTCTCTTTTTTCATCAGTTTTTTCAACCAGTGTTACTTATTTACTCTTCTTAGGTGGAACTACGACTTTAATTTCTTTAATAATTGCCTATATCCTTATTATACAGCCAATGAGAGGCCAAGTTCGAACTTCTCCTTATAATCAGTATTACACTCCACAATCGCCATCTTTCCGCCCAACTATAATTCCTCCTCCTAAAACAGTCAAAAAAACCGTTATGAGAGGTTCATGCGAATATTGTGGGAAAAAAGAACTGATGGGTTTTACCTGTAGTTATTGTAATAGCTACTTCTGTGCTGAGCACCGCTTACCAGAGAAACATGATTGTGTGGGAATTATAAGAAGTTAATATTCACCTAGCCAGAGCATGTAACAGTTCAGAGAGCACCAGATTCAATAGACTAAGAAGAAGAAATGAGTAGAAGACCACTTGAGACAGAAACAATCCTCCTAATTCTATTCCTTTAAGTAAGCCTATACCAATGATCACAATATAAGCCAATTCAGCCAAAAGTACTTTATCCAAAGGAATTTTCTCCCTAATGTTAATTGAGCTTTTCTTCTGATCATTGAATAAATTAAACTTGGGAGTTCTTTCAAATTCTCCTCCCTTCCTAATTAGTCCGCTTAATGTACCTAATCCCATTCTGACTATTAATCCAGCTCCCCAAAAAAGGAAAAATGGAATTAATAAAATATCTCTAAGTGGCCTTTTTGCTCTAATTACTGAAACCATATAAGCCAAGAGACCTAAGATCGCAGCAACAGAATAGAAAACACTGAAAATAGTCAATAAGGTTCCATCATATTCAGGAAAGAATAACAATAAGGAGCTTGTTATTGTTATAATTAAGATCAAAAGCGGTACCAAATATTGAGTTTGGTGAATTGTCCCCTGAATACGTGATTTTCCTTTTGATTTCTTCCAAAATGAAATATAATTCTTCCTTATATTCTGTGAGAATCCTTTTGACCATCTACTTTGTTGGATGATCCAACAGCGAATCGTGGGAGGAACTTCTTGCGAGTTGGTAACATCCTTTAAATAAATAATCTCATAACCCTTCATCTGAGCACGATATGCTAGATCCAAATCTTCTGCAAGCGTTGCTGAAGACCATCCCCCACAGTCTTCTATTGCTGAACGTCTCCATATTCCACCAGTGCCATTAAAGGTGATGAAGGCATTCCTTCTTTTACGACCTGGTTTTTCAACAAGAAAATGACCATCAAGCCCAATTGCCATGGATCGAGTAAATAAAGAAAAATTAAGATTGGAATGAACCCAGCGGGTTTGAATGGCACCTAATTGATCATTGTTTTTGAAGTGGTGAATTGAATCCATCAAAAATTGGGTGTTGGGCTGAAAATCGGCATCAAAAATCACAATAAATTCAGAAACTCCATGTTTTAATCCATTTACCAGAGCTCCAGCTTTATACCCCTCTCTACTCCTTCTACGAATTACTTCGATATTTATTCCTTGGTTTTTAAGAGATAGAACTTCAGTATCAAGAATCGACACTGTTTGATCGGTAGAATCATCAAGAACCTGAATATGTAGTTTATCCTTTGGATATAATAGTCTAGTAAGGTTAGAAAGAGTACGTCGAATAATTCTAGACTCATTAAAAACAGGCAGCTGAATTGTAACATTAGGAAGCTCAGATTCTTTATAGTACTCCATAATTTGAGGATCCTTCCATTTACGTGATGAAATCGCGAGAAGAAACATATTGATTGGATATGGAAGAAGAAGAAGCCCTGAAATAATATTAATGCTCAATAGGAAAAAAAATAGATAGTCCAAATCACATCTATCCGTCAATGGTTTGAAAAGTTTTGAGGACTTTGAATATTTATTGGTGGGAAAATTTTTCAGAAAGATCTAGTAATAGTCTAATCAATCTCTATGTTCCTACTTTATATTCTCTCTGGTGATTAAAGGTGAATTCAGAGAAGATCTCTACTCTTGAAATGAGTATTACAGATGTAAACTCAGAATATCTTGGAGTAAACCGTATTATTTTAATGGAAAATGCTGGGGGAGGACTAGCAGAACTTGTTTGGGAAATTTTTAGTTCTATGAATAAACCATCTGACATTGTAATCCTTGCTGGAAAAGGCGGAAATGGAGGGGATGGAATGGTGGCAGCTCGACATCTTTCACGCAAGAATCTACCAATCCGTCTATATTTAATAGGGTCGCATAAAGACATTACAAAGCGGTCAACACTTCAAAATTGGAAAATATTGCAAAACATGTCTGAATCTATTAAAATTTTTGAACTTAAACAAATTGAGGATGTAAAATCTCTGGATATAGATTCAAATACTTTGATTGTAGATTGTATACTTGGTACAGGAATAAAAGGTATTTTAAGAGAGCCATTAACTACATTACTACAATCAATTAAGAGATGGCAGGAAAAGGGCGCTATTGTAATTAGTGCAGATACCCCTACTGGGATTGATCCAGATACGGGGGATACTGCGAATATATTCTTAACTCCACAACATACAGGAATATTTCACAAACAAAAGCGAGGATTGAATGCAAAGAATTCAGGAAAACTACGAATTATCCCAATAGGGGTTCCACCTGAAGCTGAAAAGATTATTGGACCAGGTGATTTATTAGCTCTTAAATCCCGTAGTTTTTGGTCGAAAAAGGGAGATAATGGGAGAATTTTGGTCATTGGAGGAAGTGAGACATATTCTGGCGCTCCTGCACTTTCTGGAATGGGAGCTATCCAATCAGGAGTGGATTTGGTATCAATCTTAGCCCCACAGAAAATTAGTAATGTTATTCGATCCTATTCACCTGAATTTATTGTCTATGACTATCCGTCTCCACACTTAACTGAAGAATCACTCTCAAAAGAGTTAATTGAACAAAATGACGTTACTGTTCTAGGACCAGGACTAGGACAACATCCAGATACTAAAATAGCAGTCTCAAAGGTTTTATCCTTAGTTAACCAATTAAAAAAACCAATTGTGATAGATGCAGATGCACTCAAACTTCTAGACATGGCGGAAGTTTCATCTAAAACGATATTAACGCCCCATGCTGGAGAATTTGCTGCAATTACAGATATCCCTATCCCTGCAGGTGCTCATGAATTTCATAAACGATGTCAGTTGGTTAAGGAGGTTTCGACCCAATTTCCAAATGTGTGGGTAATCAAAGGCCATTGGGATATCGTTACTGATAATACTAACCGAATTAAAATCAATAAAACAGGGACAGCTCAAATGACAAGGGGAGGAACAGGTGATGTTTTGGCTGGTCTAATTGCTGGATTTCTTACACAAACAGAAATAGCTTTCTATGCTGCCTGTATCGGAACATACATCAACGGTAGGGCAGGGGAACTTGTGAAAAAGGATTTTAACCTCTCAAATCTTCTACGACACGTCCCTATTGCAATACAAGAGGGATTTGACTTCATTCGCAAAGATTTGATCTAAAATTGAACCCCGCTTACTTCAAATGCATCTATCTCTTCAAGAATCCCAAATATTTTATGAATTGACTGATATACATATTCTTCTTTTTTCGCACCAGTACACACAAGCTTTCCTGACTGAAAAAGGAGAAGAACAACTTTTGGGTCTTGCATTCGATATATTAATCCTGGAAATTGCTCAGGTTCGTACATTGAATGCTCTAGCAATAATGCAGCGAGCTCTAAATTGATTCTTTTCCCTAATGTTCCTGAGGCAACAATATTCTGTACTGTTATAGTAGCTTCATGTTTAACATTATGTCCTGCTTGTCTGAGTAACTCAGAAATTACTTCAACTGCTTCCTCAATCATAGGGACTGATTTTGCTCCTGTAACAACTAACTTCCCTGAGGAAAAAACTAAGATTGAAACCTTGGGTTTTTTGATCTTGACTACAACTCCAGGGAATTGTTCTGGGATGTATGAAACTTGCACATCTCCAGGCAGACGACTTGCAGCTTTTTCTAATTTTATTTTACATCTTAAATCAACTGAAGCTACAACATTTTGAACCTCAGCAAATAAGTCATCTCTTTCTGGATCGTCAGACATAAACTTCACCAAAATAACCTAATCTAAAACCCACCAATTCTCCTAAATAAAAGGTATGGAGATTAATTACACAAAAGATATTACTTTCCCCTCACTTTATAAAGGTACTTTATAAGGTGAGAGCGTCTTTATAAAGACTTTCAGAGTAAAGCTCCTTAAAACGTTGTTAGAAGGCACAGTACTCCTAAAAAGTTTAAAGTAATTAATTTAAATGTTGAATTGTTTTTCTAGTAACTTTTACTATCAAAAAATATAATCATAATGGATTATTTAGGATATAGGATTACTAGAACAATTCAAAAAGAAATGTGCAAAACCTTTTAAATCAGCATAGAGGGTATAGGTGGAGATGAGAACTAATTCAGTTCTCAAAATTTAGGAGGGCCTTTTTTTGCCGCCTGTTGCATCTCAAGAACCCAAGTGTCCCGAATGCGGTAGTGTTGATATAGTCATGGACTTTACCAAAGGGACATCCATATGTGCTTCTTGTGGTCTGGTACTCGACATGCAAATCGATATGGGCCCTGAATGGCGGGCATATGATTCCAGTGAACTCGCTGAACGATCTCGCACAGGTAGTCCAATTACTCCCTTAAAAGCTGAAATGGGTTTACGAACCCAAATTGGAAACATTAGAAAAGATATTTCAGGGAAGACTCTTCCTTTTTCTTCTCAAACCAAATATCGACGATTGTCCCGAATTGATAATCGAACACGAAAATCAGAGATCCGTAATTTACGTTTTGCGTTGAAAGAGTTAAAACGAATCAAAAGTCAGCTAGAGCTCCCCGAAGATGTTGCAGAAATGGGGGCAATGATCTACCGAAAAGCATTGAAACGGAATCTTATTCGGGGCCGCTCAATTGATGGAATGATTTCAGCGAGTCTCTATCTAGCTTGTCGTAGAAAAAAATTACCTCAAACATTAAAAGACATTGCTTCGGTCTCTAATATTTCATCAAAAGAACTTGGACGTTGTATTCGAATAATACTTCAAAAACTGGATTTGAAGGTGTTTCCAAGCGATTATTCTGCTTTAGTTCATCGTCTAGGCATCAGTTTGCGTGTTACGATGAAAGCGCGTAGGCAGGCAGTAGAAATTTTGAATATTGCACGAAGTAGAGGTGCAACTGTGGGTAAAAATCCAATGAGCCTTGCTGCAGCGGCTCTCTATATTTCTACAATACAAACTGGAGAACGTAGAACCCAACAGGAGATCGCTAATGTAGCAAAAATCACGCCTGTGACCATAAGAAACCGATTTAAAGAGCTGATAAAGATATTGGATGAGGAATCTAAAAGAACCGGCAATGATTCCCTCCGTGCTTTACTCATTTAGCTCAAAATGTCTTATTATTCTGTCAAATGACTTCTTGTACAGATGAAATTAATCCGTCAATGATGTGGAATATTCTCTCTGATTGATTAGCAATATTACCATCGTGAGTGACTAAGATTAAGGTTTGATTTTCTGTTCTATTTATTTCTTTCAATAACTTAATTATTGCTAATCCAGTTTCCGTATCTAAATCTCCAGTGGGTTCATCAGCCAATAAGATTAAAGGATGATTAGCGAGTGCACGAGCTATTGCTACTCGTTGACGTTCCCCACCGCTTAGCTCATCTGGCTTATGATCTTTTCTTTCAAGTAATCCCACTTTCTCTAGCAAGTCCATTGCTCTTTCATGTCTTTGTTCTTTGGCTTTTCCTGCAATTAACATTGGTAGTTCAACATTCTCTAATGCAGTCAAAACTGGTAAAAGGTTGTAAAATTGAAAAATAAAGCCCACACTCTTCCTACGGATTTCTGTGAGTTCACGTTCACTTGCAGTTGAGATTTCTTTTCCTTCAAGTAGTACTTTTCCAGAAGTAGGATAATCTAGTGATCCAATAATATTCAATAAAGTCGTTTTTCCACAGCCTGATGGGCCTTGGATAGCGACCATTTCTCCACGTTCAATTTTCATGTTAATTCCCCTTAAAGCGTCCACTTTCACTTCCCCTAGAATATAGGACTTCTTCAAATCAATACATTCGACAATTATGTCGCTTCCATTGGGTTCTACCATTTTAACTCCTCTATTACTACCTGCTATTTGCTCGATCTATGAAAAAACATATGGGCCAATACTTACATCAGATAACTGGTCTAATGTTCTTGTATTTAAATTGTCTTTTTAAAATGCAAGAAAACCAATGTGACTGATTAGAGTAAATTTAAGATTCTAAATTGATTTCTCTTTCGATTGATGCAGTTTCGCAATAAGCTAGCTAAACTCTTGGATAATCCGATTACAGTTCCAATATTGCAGTTACTTACCATTGAGCAATTAACAATCCCCCAAATTACCAAATCTTTGCAAAATATTGATGCTGATATGCCAACAGTGATTGCAGTTCTAGGTGAGTTATTTCATTTTGGCTTGGTTGAACAAATTCAATCACCAATGCTAAATATTTCCCCCCAAAAACAAATTAGCACACGAAGAGAAGAAAAGCATCCTTTCAAAGAATACAGGTTGATTTCTCCTACTCCTTTAGGGATTCCAATCCATGATTATGTTGCCTTATGGGAAGAAATCCTCCAACATCCTGATCAATCGAATTTCAGTGAAATGAGAAGTGTTTTTTTTTCCCTTCCAGAAGATCTTCGAAAAGAGCTCAAGGATTTGACATTGGAAGAAATTCGTGATAAATTATTGAATAGAGGCTGAATATATTTCTTTTATTTTTTTGTTTCAACGAAAGATCCAGAAATCAGCTTTTTTTAAGTAAAACTTTCATAATTACTCAATAATCGTGTTTCCTTCCTAAATTGAGAATTTTATGCTGTATCCAATTCTCTAATTAAATTTCAATCAAATATATATTTTGAAATGCTCTGAAAGACCGAGATTTTTCTTATAATCACCAAAAAGTTTTTCAAGACGATACAAAAGAGCTTCTAGTCGGATTATCTCTATTACCGTTTCTCAATTGGGCTTTATTCCACATTTAATGGGATTTGTGTGTTTTTGTGTATCGTCAAAATACCGTTTTAAATGATTTTGTAAATTTCTTGAAAGCGCGTGGACGATTCCGTGAAATCGAATTCATTGATAACAGTGTGCACGCTACTCCTAGAATTCCTGACTTTCCAAGTCTTGTTTTCTATATTGAAGAAAACCGCTCAGAACAAGATTATACTCTTGAAATTCATGGTGATGAATCAACTGTAATGAATCGAGAAATTCAGGAATTTTTTAACTTAAATCAATTGAGTTTAAGGAAAATTAGGGTCAAATATTTTCTTACCACAAAAGCTGCTGATTCTCTCATTATTGAAGCTGAAGGTATCGGCTCACCATTTGATACATTGACTGGCCAGATATTAACACTCATAGATAACCAGGAATATTCAATTAGTACAACTCAAAAAACGCTCGTTTTCAGCTCTAATTCGATCCATTCAAATGATCGAGAATCATACAATCAACAAATCTCTAAAAAAATGCCTCGTATAAGTACACAATCCCCTGATCTTCCCGTTATAACATCAAGAAACATTGTTTCAGAGAAAAAAAATACTACTCTGTTAAAAGATCAGTTGTCTCCTGAATTAGAATTCTCAGATAATTTGATTGAAAAAAAAGATACTCAAGTAGGAGAAGTATCTGTTGAAACAGAAGTTCCATTTTCTACAAGTTCTTCGTCTGATTTAGACTCTGATATTATTGAATATGAAGATTCTACCGAAGAGGATGAAGACTCAGATGACGATGCAGAAGCTGACATATTTCATCCAATACCCCCTCAAAAATCCTATTCCCATACAATTCAACCCTATTTAAAACAAACAACTTCATTGTTTAGACGTGATAATTGGGAGGAAGACCTACCAACAGAAACAGAAATGGAAATTCTTGAACGAACATATATGCGTATTAAACATCGAACAAAACCAGAAATTCTAGCTAAAGATATTAATATCCCCATTGATGAAGCAGAAATGCATTTAAGGAGTCTTATATCAAAGGGACTACTTCGAACACAAGTTGGATGGTACATAATCAAAAAAAGCCATTTGCCTTTTTTTAAGAAAACTTTTAGTGATGGTGAGAGAAAAAAGAAGAAAAAGAAATCACCGCGGATTTCTCGAGTTGGGGAAGGGTTAACACCCGAAGAAATTGCCACTATCAAAGCAATTAAGTCAAGACCAAACCTTAAAGCACAATCAAACCTCCTCACACGACCAACGGGCTTGAAACAAAGCGTTCTAAAAGAAGTTTTAAGAAATCTGGTTGATAAGGGTATTTTAAGGGTTTCATACGGTTGGTACATTCTAAAAGACAAACATATTCTTGAACATAAACGAGGGTCAACACTTGACCAAGTGAAAGAAACTATCCAATATAAAATCCCTAAAAATATTGATCTTACTCCATCGGAAGAACAAGTAATCAAAGCACTTTTACAACGACCTCATTACAAAGCGCAGTCAAATCTTCTTACATCAGACGTTAAACTTCCCAAAGAACAAATAAAACAAGTTTTACGAGATTTAGTAGAGAAAGAGATCTGTGCTGTGAAATATGGCTGGTACTGCCTCAAGGATCCTAAGAAATTTCAATCATCTTGAAATAAATTAGATTTCGTTTTTTCTTTAACCACGGGCTATTTAATGTATTCATGTGTAAAAAGGGGAAAACGACTGGAGGTTGGAGTAAATCTGCTATCTAGAATCAAGGATGAAATCAATATTTCTCTTCGAAGAATAAAGATTTTAAATGAAGCTATTTCAGTTCATTCAGTCTAATTAAATAGAGATCGAGCTATATGACAAGCAAAACACACACATCGGCCGCTGTTGGTTACCCTCATGAAGCTAAATCTCCAGATGGGGCAATAACCAAACCACACCGCGAGACTACCACGAAACGATTTCATAATGACAAACTTATGATAATGACTTTGTTGATTGCTTCAGTTATTACCTTCTTAATATACACTTTGCCTGATTGGGTATTTATAGAAATTCCAACTCGTGACATAATCCATGTACTATTGAATATTTTAAGAATAGAAAATTACCTAATCCCTACAACTGACCCTAGTACAATAATCCCTGAATCATTGAGAGGTGGATCCTTTCCGTTTCTGGAAGCAACGGTTCAGACACCAGGGATTCGGATTCCATATGCAGATCCTCTTCCTGATGGAGATTATTGGATTGTTAAGGCTTGTACAGGAATGCAAGCTGGAGGATTACTTATCGCTATCATTATGGTAACTGAGGCACCATGGATTGCGAAGATACGCGCTAGCCTTGCTTTCTTTATTGCTCTCTTTATTGGAAATGCTTTAAGAATTACTTTCCATCTATGGTGTGTCTATATTCTCATCACTCAATTTCACATGGATCCGCAAGAAGCCTTTTATTGGGCCCATGATGTCTCGTCTAAAATTATTGGTTTTTTTGGTACAATCTTCTTTGCATTTGTGATTGAGAAAATTGGACCAGTACCGATCATTGATCAATTCGCTGATTGGTTAGATTGGATGTGGTGGCGATTGATCACGATTAAGGCAAAAATAGTAGGTATTTGGAGCTAATATTTCGAATTTATGTCTTTTTCTTAATCTTAAACAAATCAAGGGAGACTTTTTTGACAAATCTGAAAAAAATCTGATAACAATGAATAAACTTGACGTCATCATGTAAAACTTCATAAGTGATAAATGAAGTTTGGTATCAGAGACAATATATTTATTACGTCCAAGGATATGTCTAGGTTAGTATTGAAATTACTGATGAATCTCATGGTTTTACTGGGATGATATTTTACCAGTATACAACTTGGGCCTTTAATCAAAAACTATTAATTCACACGAGGTACAATGTTTACCTAAAAAAGGTGTATCAATATTGAGTGTTAGAAAATCTAAGCGTCGAGAGGATTCTCCAATGCCTGCTACAGGTGCAGGATTAATCCGGTTCTATTCTGAATCAGACTCCCCAGGTTTAAAGATGGGGCCATATTGGACTGTAGTGTTGGCCGTTGCATTTGTAGCTATAATTTTGGTATTGAACTTACTTACACTTAACGCTTGATAATAATTTTTGCTTTTATATGATCATCCAGTCATTTCTTCATCGGGGAATTGAAAAATACTGATTTTCTGAGAAACAAAAAAATTATTTAATAGGTGACAACAATTGGTTAAAGACTTTCCAATTTCCAGAATTATGACAAAGAGAGAGGACCTTGTTACCATAACCATTCCTGGGAATAGAGATATTTTATTAGATAAGATACGGGAAACAGGACTTAGTGTTTATCCTGTTTTAAAGAAAGGTTCAGACGAACTTGCTGGTATTGTGTCTCGCTCTGATCTTTTTCGAAATCCAGATGAAACCCAGCTTTCTTTATTGATGGTTCGTGATGTTGTCACACTAAAGCCTAATGATAAAGCAATAAATGCGGCTCGGATTTTTATCCGAGAAGTTTTTCAAAGAATCCCCATCGTAGATGAAGATGATAAATCACTTCTTGGCTTAGTATCGCGAAATGATCTGGTTAAAAAAGTCGTGGTTCCAGCTAGAATCCAATCCGATGTAGAAAGTTATTTCTCCCCAAATATTACTGTAATCTGGGAAAAAACACCTCTTCCAGCAGCAGCATCTATTTTTCGTTTGAGTCATCAAAAAGGAATTCCTGTGATCGATGAGACCCAAATGGTGGGATTAATCACGCAACATGATTTTCTTAAGGTGATGGAAATTTTTGACTCCCAAAGTAAAAGCCGAACGGGACACGGGGCTGAAAATGATAGTTCCTCTTGGGATAGTGAATCTGTGCTAATTATTGGCTCAAAAACTTTAACTTTACCTTCAAATATGACAGTAAGCGAGATAATGGAACGAAACGTTGAAGTATGTTATAAGGGGAGTACAATTAGTGAGGTAGCGAGGAAAATGAGCTCAAAACAATTCGATCAACTTCCTGTAGTAAGCGCAGATGGCAAGCTTCTCGGGATTATTAATCAAAAAGACGTTATTAGAGCATATGTAGATTATTATTATGAAAATAACCTATCTTAGAATTTTTAATCCCATGTTTCGAATTATTGGATAATTACATCCCATTTGACTTTCATAGTGTTTAGACTCTAGAAGTGAAAAATTCAATTGCAAATTACAATCGCTATCCCTGATTCTGCTGTTCTGGACTGCACAGATATCCGTACAAAAACCGAAAAAATCTTTCAAATAGCACGAATTGCCGCAATCTTCCGAGTTCAAGATATACTTGTTTATCATGACCCTTTTCTTAAACCCACACGAGCAGGTCGTGAAAGGCGAATAATTACACGAATTCTTCAATATGTTGAATGTCCCCAGTACCTTCGAAAAAGATTGTTTCCCCTCTCCCGTGATACTTCTGCAGTTGGTATTCTCTCCCCACTAGCAACGCCACACCACATTCGCTCTCGAGAGCTAAAATCAGACGAAATTAGAGAAGCAGCCATTTTTCTAAATCAAAATCGTGTAGTAGCGGACGTGGGGGGGACACAGCTCCTTGAAGTTATTTCTCCCCCAAGTAAATCATTATTAAACAAGACACTACGTGTTACAACAAAAATACGAAAGACTAAAGACGGGTTCAAAGCAATTGTTCTTCCTAAGGCGCCAGAAAATCTTTATTGGGGATTCTCGGTTCACACCTCAACCACAACTCTTGGTAAATCACTTGTCAACCGATCAGGGTTTAAAATTGCTACTTCAAGATCTTGTCAACCAATCTCATCATTTTCCGCAGATATGGGGAGAAATGATAGTTATCTGATAGCTTTTGGGGGACCTTACCAAGGGATCCCAGAGATGGTTAAAGCAGAAGGTAAAAAAGTAAGTGATTTGTTCGATCACTGCTTTAATATTTTACAAAACTATGGAACTCGCTCCCTTCGACTAGAGGAAGCTATTATGATCACTTTCAGCAAACTTGAAGACCAGTTGAATTACAAATAACTATTACAAGGATTTTTTTTGACTAAAATATCTAAATAATAAAGCTAGGATGATAAGTGACCCAAACAGGACAAGCAAAAAAGGTAACTCCGATAAGATAGTATTAGAAGTTGGAATTGAACTAATTATGAAGTTCAAGCTATTTAAGAGGAAAAAAGGAAGATTTAACATAATTTTTATTTTCTCCAATATTTCAAACATAGTAAGGTTTTATATCTTTTAAAATTAATCTGCTAGACAATCAAAAATCCCGCTTGAAGTTTTTAAAGCAAAAATTCTGTACAAAATGGTTTTTTGGTTTTTTTTGGTCATCATTACACCTAAATTCTGTATATTTTGGATACAATCATTCCTCGGAAGCAGTATCTTAGATATTACAGCAATTCGTAACATCTACCATTATAGTACCTTGAGACGATTTATGACTCTAAAATTATAAAATGATTAATATAAATCTAAGAGATATAGAATAAACAAGCTAATACTCCCTTAAATTCCCGCGGGGGTACCCCAGCCAGGTCAACGGGGCCAGAATGTGTTTATTGGACATCCAGTCGATAATCATATGACTTAGACTCAAGATCTGCTCGCATAGGCGTTCGTGAGTTCAAATCTCACCCCCCGCACTAATAAATTCAAAACTATTTATAATTCCTCCTAAATGAATCATCTATTTGTTTAGAGGTTCTTTCATGAGTACAGAGAACATAATCCCAGGGATCACACCTACAAGAATGCAGTTATTGGAGTTAAAGCAGAGATTAGAACTCGCAAATAAGGGGTACGAATTATTAAGTGAAAAATTAGAAGCTTTGACTGGTGAATTATTCTCAACGGTTATGTTATACAAACAAAAGCGAGAAAAAGTCCAAGAGACGATAACAGAGTCTCAAGACCAATTTATTCAGTTACAACTACAAATGGGTGAAGTCACAATCAAAAATGTGGCTTTTGGTTATCCTCGTAAGTTTAACTTAGAGAGTATGAGTCGAAGATTGATGGGAATTTCCGTTCCAGTCTTCCAAATACGTCAAGAGACATTCTATAAAGAGGATTTAATTCACTACTCTATGAGTGAGACCACAGCTAGATTTGATTCTTCATTGAAAATCTTCGAGAATGCTCTTCAAGCCATTGTGAGTCTAGCCGAGATTCAATCAACTTTAACTAGACTTGCTAGAGAGATAATTGAAACAAAACGCCGTGTAAACGCTTTAAATTATATTATAATACCCCGAATCGAGGCGACAGTGAGTTGGATCCAATTAACTTTAGCAGAGCGAGAACGAGAGGCTTTTGTAAGGTTGAAAAAAGTAAAGAAGAAACTTTCTAAAAAATGAAAGAGCTCTCCTATCAATCTCGAATACGACCACGTCTTAGTCCTGTGCGACGTGCTGCAATTAATCCTACTTTTCTGCCTGGTGGAGCATTACGTGAAACTGTAGTTGGTTGACCTGGACCCTGATGTGCTCCACCTCCAAAAGGATGGGATGCTATGTTCATGGCTACCCCCCGAACTACTGGGAAAGATTTATGCCCTTTGGCCCGCATATAAGCCCTTTTTAATCCTGCTTTGATAAAGGGACGATCTGGACGACCACCTGCAGAAATAACACCAATCATCGCACGAGCTTTGTTATCAATTCGTTTCATTCTCCGAGAGGGCAATTGAATTGAAGAACCTTCTTTTGTTTGGCCTCTTACCAATCCATGAGTTCCAGAAGCCCGACATAAAGCTCCTCCATCACCAGGGCGCATTTCTACATTGCAAACCCATACCCCTTCTGGGATTTTATTGATAGGGAGGACATTTCCAACTTCTAACGCGGCATTTACACCTTGTTCTCGTTTTTGTCCTACAAAGACACCTTCAGGAGCAGGAAGAAAACATTCACTTCCATCCTCATATCTAATGAGCATTAATGGAACACCCCTACCACGCTCATGGATAAAATCAATTATTGTGAATTCTATTTTATCATTACGCTCTTTTTCAGTAAGGGATAGATATCTTGCTTTTCCTCGCTTCCGATGTGATAAAGCTCGGAATGTTGGTGAACCACGGCCTCGGCGTTGAACTAGAATACGCTTTCCCATTTTTTACACCTATTTAGATGATTCCAACTTCAGTTGCCAGATCCAAGGCGCTGTGATCTGGTGAAAGCTTTATGAAAGCTTTTTTCTTACCTTGAGGGGTTATGAGGGTGTTAACCTTAACGATTTTAACTTTATAAAGTGCCTCGAAAGCTTGCTTAATTTCGTGTTTAGTAGCCCGACGATCAACAATGAAAACTAGTGCATTTTCATAAATGCTGTCCATTTTATTGAAAGCCGCCTCTGTGATTAATGGGTATTTGATAATATCCTGAGGTTGTCTAAATTTCAGCTTGGTTTCACCTCTATTATCGAAAGTAATTTTAAAGCTTGAGTTTATTCTGATTCGCGAAGGAAATCAATTGCGGATTTTGTCCAGAGCGTTAATCGTCCAGGATGAGTTCCAGGAGCGAGATGTTCAATATTTAGTTGATCAACCACAACGACATCAACGCCAGGCAAATTTCTTGCTGCTGCACCTATTCCATAATCGTGTACTATGACTACTAAGACTGATTTTCCCTTTTTGTATTTTCTTCCTCGTCTTTTCCCTTTACCTGGCCTAATTTGAGAATTACGCCTTTTAGCTTTGGCTAAATCATATGATAACCCTAAATTATTGAAAACGGTCTGTATTTCATTAGTTTTCTCTATTGATTCAAGATCATCACTTATAATCAAAGGTAACGACTTAATATCCTCAATGATGTGACCTCGTGACTCAACTAAGACTGGATTTGCCGTACATGCAATTGCGGACTTTTTAGCTAGAACTTTTTCTTTTTTGTTTATTTTTTCAGAGAAATTTTGCATTCCATTAGGAGGGTGTGTACGGCGACCTCCTACTGCAAAGGGAATAAAGGCTCCACGACTTGCAGAGTGTGAGCGTGATCCCTTCACTCTTGGGATTCGAGCAGCTCCACGTCCAGTACCCCAACTCTCTGCGGATGTTTTTTTTCCGGCACGAGGATCAACACCATATGGAATTTGGCGATTTCGCCGACTAGCTAATACACAGCGTTTAATTACATCAGGACGAAAAGGAGCTCGAAATACTGAGCCAACCTCGATTTTTTTGATCTCCTTTCCTTTCAAATCATATAGAGGAATTTTAGAGGAATACATCTTTCTCGCCTAGTTACTTTCAATTCTTCGCTGTAGTACTGATATATGTTATTTGGAGATCCTCGATTTCTTTGGGTTTCAGTCTAATTGGATCTCTTAGTCGCACCAAACGTTTAACTGACCCTGGAACACTTCCACGAACAATACAATGTTTTCCTACTTTTCCATATCTTTTAAATCCGCTAACAGGAGTAACTTCTTCGCCATCTTCTCCAATTTTGAGAATTTGTTTATTGTATTCTGTACGGGCAAAATAACCTAGCTGACCAGCTCGGGGAACAGTCCACATCACTCGTGCAGGATGCCAAGGCCCAATACATCCGACGACTCTTCGACCTTTTCGGGTTTTACGAGGAAGGATCTTAATACCATGTCTTTTTACTGGTCCTGCAAATCCTTTCCCTTTTGTAGTTGCACAGACATCTACAATGTCACTAGGTTTATAAACGTCTTCAACAGAGATTTTTTGATCTAAAATCTTAACTGCATAATTGAATGCTTCATTAACTGACCCCCCAACTTTGATTTCTAAAATATCGGGATTTTTTTGGGGAAAACCAGCTTCTTTGGGTAAAGTATGAGCCAATACTCGAATTTCTTTCACACGGTCTAGATTTTCCCTGATTTCATCAATTTTCTGGTCTTTGTTCTGGTTTTCTTTTGGAATTTTTATTCGGCGTTCAAGATCTTTTTCGATGTTTTCTCCCCAGATTTGGGTCTCAATCCGAAGCTTTTGAGTCAATTGATCAATAATATAAGTTCTTATGCCAAATATGGCTAGTGGAGGTGTTTCAATAACAGTCACAGGTACGAATTGTTCTTGTTTGAAAAATGGAGATCTTCTATCTGTATTAACCATTGCTAGATGCGTCATTCCAGCTTTATATCCAGCGTAACCTAACAATCTTGGAGTTGAATCTGATGATTCTGGCCAAGTTCTCCATCGTGCTGTATGCCTTCTAGCGATTTTCCTTCTATATCCTAGAGAACCTCGATGTGGCGCGTGTTTTTTCCTATGACCCATGCTTACAGCCTCCTATCGACATCCTGATGATTTTTTAAGAGTAAATGTGCTTTAATAAACAGAATAATCTCTGATGTTTAGTACACGTCATTTTAAGAAGTTTTCGACAAGTGATTTAAATCCTCCGTACTCTTTGACTCAACCAACAATGGTATCAAAAAATATTGAAATTCTAAGGAGGGGAATACAATTTAGTTTGAGGATAATTAAATAGGTAATGAAATCCTCTATAGTCTTTTCAAAGATATTCGGATTCATTTTGCTTAACAAAAAATGGTTACGACTATTTAGATCAGCCTTAGTTAAAACAACTTAAGTCTTAATCAGTTTATTATCCATATTCTCATGAGAATTGCATATTTGACAATATTTACCTTTAATAGGGGATGAAACTAAGGCTAAACAAGAAGTCTCTGATCATGTAAAAACTGAAAAGAGAGCTAAAAAGCACATTCACCAAAATATTTACCAAACTGGTTGGTTATTACAGATCATGTCTCATGACCTAGATTCTACGGATAAAGAAATTTCAGTGCCAATATTGTATTTTGATATGCAAGGCTCATCCCTAATGGTTAATGATCACCTTGCCCAAGAGATCTTCGATAATGGTTATTTTGGACAATGGACTTCAAAAGATTCTCTTGTTTTAGAACCAGAAGAAGTTTTACTCCTCATGGATCGAAAAAGAATTATTGTTATGAATTCAACCACGAATCAAAAGATTACATCGTCTGAATTAGTTACTCATTTCACTAAAATTAACAAAACTTTCTGGAGTCGTTATTTAGTTTATAAGGATCTGAGGAATAGGGGTTATGTTGTCCGAATTGGAACTCAAATTACAGCACCATTTCGAATTTATTCTCGAGGAGGAAAGCCAGGAGAATCGATAAGCAAAAAGGTCATTTTTCCTCTTCCAGAAGGCGAAGATCTTGATCTTGATTTTTTAGACCAACTTGTTAATCAGTCTAAAATCGACAGAAAAACGTTATTACTCTCAGTAGTTGACCGTCTTGGGGATGTCACCTATTACCAGGCCTCACAATTAGAATTAGAACGTAATGAGTTGGAATACGAATATCGGGATGAATTACCACAAGTTAATCAAGAAAATAAGGAGGAAAATTGATGGAGGGAAGATACTCGATTAATTCAGAAGATAATTTTTATGTTCCTGACACCTCAACTATCATCAATGGAGGTTTGAAAGACCTTCTTGAAACTAAAAAAAGCGAAGATATCTCCAAGATAACAATCCATGCTTCGATAATAGCTGAACTCGAACATCAGGCGAATAATGGGAGAAGAATAGGGATTGAGGGATTAAATGAACTCACAGATATCCGTCGTGTTTGTGATATGAAGGGTATTCTGATAGATTACGGAGGACGAAGGCCACATCTTTCTGAAATAAAAAGGGCTCGAAGTGGTGAAATTGATGCGATCATTCGGGATTTTGCATGGAAAGAAGGAGGTATTCTTGTCACATCAGACAAGATTCAATATTTAGCTGCAAAATCAATTGGTTTAGAAGTCATTCATATTCCAGAAAAAGGAAAGACTCTGGAAAAAAGACTTCAAATTGAGGATTATTTTGATGAAAGAACTATGAGTATCCATCTTAAACAAGGAGTTCCTGTTTTTAGAAAACGAGGGTCTCCTGGTAATGTTAGCTTTGATCAAACATCTGATAAAATTTGTACAAAGGGATTTCTTAAACAATTAAATGAAGAAATCATTGAAAAGGCACAACAATTTGAAGATTCTTTTATTGAGATCGACCGTAAAGGTTCAACAATTGTTCAGTATGGAAATATTCGGATTGTTATTTGTCGTCCTCCATTTTCAGATGGATGGGAAATTACTGCAGTAAAACCCCTTGTCAAACTTACAATTGATGATTATCACCTATCCCCCAACCTTTATCAACGACTACAAGAAAAAGCGGAAGGGATTTTAGTTGCAGGCAGCCCAGGAACTGGGAAAACCACGTTCACTAGAGCCCTAGCTCTTTTTTATGAAGGAAAATCTAAGATTGTAAAAACAATTGAATCACCACGGGACTTAGATTTGAAAGCTGAAATTACTCAGTATTCCAAGAATTTCGGGTCTCATACGGAAATTCATGACATACTCCTTCTTTCACGTCCAGATTATACTATTTTTGATGAAATTAGAGACACAGAAGATTTTAAGCTTTATACAGACCTTCGATTGGCTGGTATCGGTTTAGTGGGAGTAATTCACTCTAGCACAGCAATAGATGCCATTCAACGCTTTATTGGGAGATTAGAATTGGGTGTGATCCCTAGTGTTCTTGATACTATCATTTACATTGAAGCAGGAAAAATAACAAGAGTTTTAGATGTAAAAATGACAGTTAAGGTTCCAGCTGGGTTGGTTGAAAGTGATCTAGCGCGACCAGTGGTGGAAGTAAAAGATTTTGAGACTGGGGAACCGGTCTATGAAATGTACACTTTTGGAGAACAGACAGTGGTAATTCCACTTGAAACCGAGAATTATGACCAAATTTTAATTGATGCACGGACTATTCAAAACCTAACGAATGCTATTGAGAAATTTACAGCTCAACCTATTGTCTTAATACCAAAAGATCGTTACGGGAAAAGATTTGAGATCCAATGTGCTCAAAAAGACATTCCAGCAATTCTAGGAAAGGGGGGAGAGAACATCCGAATGTTAGAACGGACATTTCATGTTAGGTTAGATGTCGATAAATCAGATAGGGATTCCCACCTCTCTGGATTCAGTATTGTGAAGGAAAAAATGATTTCTTTTAGAAAAAAAACTCTGTATATTAGTTTTCCTAAGCGCATAAGTAACACTACAATTCAATTCTACACTCAAGACCAATTAGATAAGAAAAAGGATCCTTTTTTTGTAGGAACAACGTCAAAATCGGGAAAGATTAAGATAGCGACTCGTAATAAGGCATACGCGTTTTTTATAGAAATTCTGGAGATAAATAAAGAGGTAATATACTGGAAACAAGTCTAAGTAGTGTATACACGCCAAAAATAGGATTAGAGTAGATAGCTAAGCTACGTTAAAGGAGTGTAGTTACTCCAAATAATTGAATCTTATTTGTTACTAGGTCTCCGAGGATTTATTCTTCCTTGAAGATCTCACGAAGTCTTCGTAATTCTTTTAGCATTTCTCCACGTAATTCAGCAATGCTTGTTGACCTAGCATCAGCAATCAAATCAAGTGGTGACTCTGATGGTTGGCCTGGTGTAACTCTAGGAGAAGGGGGAGGGGGGGCTCCTAAAGAGGGGGCAGGTGGGGTGCCTGTAGAGGGAGGAAGTGGTGGAGCAGTAGATGGAGGAAGTGGTGGGGTGGACGGTGGGGTGGGTGGGGGAGTTGGAGGTGCTGATGGAGGAGTCGGGGGGGTCACGGCTTCCGTGATAGGAGGAAGAGGTGGTTCACCTGGAGCCTCTGAGGGTTCACCCAGAGCAACATCGAACAAGGCTTCTACTTCTTCTTCAGCAGAAACTGCTGCTCCCGCCTTTTGGAATCGTGATATTCTTGATTTTATCGCGCGATTTCGATCTTGATATAACTTAATTATTAATTCATATACCCGAGGGCGGAATTTATCTGCCCTGACTGCTTCTTTAAATTGATTAACCATATTTGTTTGGGATTTGCTTAGAATCTCCAAATAGGCTACCATCTCGCTTGGCGTGGTTTCAATGCCAGGCAATCTGTCAAGACTTTCTACTAATCCTGCTGGACCACTTACTTCTTCGGTTTCAAAGAATACAATTGAACATATGAATGTGAGGGAAAGAATTATAATTAGAGTTCCGTACATATAGAAAATATCCCAAGTAGCCCCGAAGAGTGAGGTTCCGAGGAGTGTTCCGACGGCTGCTTCAATTTCAGGTGACTCTGGTAAGATTAGGATCGCAGAAATTATTACTGATATTATTCCAAGGAAAAGGGCAATTAACCATATAAATCGTAATTTACGGATAGTCTCAGTCAGTTGTACTACACTCGTTAATGGAAGAATAGCCAATAATGTAAAAAGGCCTCCAAAGGCTAGAATTACAAACCAGTCAATATCAGGAAGATCAAGGATCCCAGCGTATGTCAAATAAGATACCAGAATTATCACAATCCCTATTAACGTACCTAAGATCCAAATAATACGTAATCGATAAAGGTTTTCACGAAAAGTTGGACCAGCAGTTAATAAAAGTGGTACAACACCTAGAAATAGTATCAAAATTCCAAATAAGAAAAGGATATCCCATCCAATATCAGAAATTACAATAATCTGGCTATAGACAACAATACCAATGATTTCAAGGACAATCCCAATTAGAATAAATAGAGCAAAGAGAAGCTTAAAATTCCACACTCGTTCATGGTCTTGGATACTAAACAAAAGTGGCATTAACCCAAAGACGATAAGTAAAGCTGCAAGAATGAAATACTCAAACCAGGTCTGAAGGGGATCGATTGGAGTCAGAAAGGTACCATAAACTAAAGCAGAATAGATCAGCATTAATAATCCAATACCAAATATTAAAAGTAAATGAATATAGATTTTTTTAACACTCTTCTTTGCACTGGCATCCATAACAACAAGGACAGGAAGAAAGCCAATCAAAACAAGAAAAAAGCTATAAGCTGTTATTACACGATAATCAAATCCGAATAGCGTTCTACTCCATGTTACAGGATCAGCAGTTTGATCAATTGAATTTGCGACTCCTGTAAAAAAAAGAAGTGCAACGATCATACCCAAGAAACCTATACCAGCGAGGGTGAGAAGCACTCTTGATGATCTTACAACTGTTTTTCTCAACAAAATAATCTCCTAATCATCAATACTATAAAACCCATTATTATTATAATATCAAAAGTTGACTTAAAAAGTCTAGTGAAATCTAAGAAACATCCCTGAGTTAAATTTCACTTCAAAAATAAGCTTTTCTTATTACATTTAACCAATCAAATAACTCAATTCGTACTCTACACGATAATCCTATGTTTATCTTTATACAGAATTGTAGGTTGACTTAGATTTTTTCTGTCTCAAAATGAAATTGCTCATAATAGTGATGTAGTACTGTATTCAATTATTTAATTAATATTTTTCCTTTTTCTTTAAAAAAACGCGATTCAATTGGCTGTAGAAAACTTAGAAAAGAAAACATAAATATTTATAGAGAAATGAGTAGCCACGCCTTAATAAGACTATAAATAGGTTTTAACACCCTCTCTTCAAAAAAGAAAAATAAAGAGTAGCCGAGGTATTCTAGTCCGGTAGGAAGCATGCCTGGAAAGCATGATGAAAGAAAATCTTTCGCTTCTCTAGGTAGCATGTGCTCTCTGAGCTCGAGAGTTCAAATCTCTCCCTCGGCGTTTTATTTTCTGTTAGATATTAGCTTAACACTTATATCGTGAAAACTACTGATTTAGGATCTGAACTACAAAAGATAATATATTCCCTCGAAACTCCTTTAATAGAAGAGTAGAATGTATATACTCGCAAGTATTACTATCATTAATTGCTTAAATAAGAACCCTAAGTAGGAACTCAGCATGGAGTACAACCATCAATTAAGAATTGCAGGCGCAGACTGTCGTGGTGATTGGTTGGTGGGCTATGCACTTGCCCAAATTAAAGGGGTAGGACACCGACTAGCGTCCCAAATCTGTGAGAAAGCGGATCTTGATCCCGATATGCGATGTGGATTTTTAACAGATGAGGAAATCCAGTTAATTGAGGATGTTTTAACGAACTGTTCAGCATTTGGGATACCAAGTTGGATGCTAAATCGGCAAAAGGATCTTGTATCGGGTGAGGATATACACATTATTAGTAATGATTTAATTGATACACTTCGGATTGATATTGAACGAGAAAAGAAAACCCGCTCATACAGAGGAATTCGTCATTATCTTGGTCTTCCTGTTCGGGGACAGCGTACAAAAACATCTGGTCGTGGTGGAGCAACTATAGGTGTGTCAAAAAAGAAATTTGCCAAGAAATGAGGTATAGCATATGGGTGATCCTCGTAGATTGCGTAAAAAACTAGAAGGGCCCCGCCACCCCTTTAATAAATCCCGAATTGAGGAGGAGATGAATTATTTAGGGAATTTTGGGCTTAGAAATAAGAAAGAAATTTGGAAAGCTCAAACTGTTCTCAGGAAATTCCGAGCAAGAGCACGAGCGTCATTAGCACTCCCTGAGCATTTACGGGAAGCTGAGCGACTTATTCTAATAAAGAAACTATATAAAATGGGAATTATGCCCACAGAAGATGGATTAACAGATGAGATCTTATCTCTCTCAATTGATCAATTTCTTAAAAGAAGACTTCAGTCAATTGTGCACCAACTTGGGCTAGCAAAAACCCCTTGGCAAGCCAGACAAATGATCACCCATGGCCATATTGCGATACATGGAAAGAAAGTAACATCACCAAGTTACCATGTCTCACGGGGAGAAGAGGAATTTGTTGAGTTTGCACCTAGTTCCCCATACACTGATGCTGCCCATCCTGCTCTGTCTGTACCTCCATCTGGTTCTCCTAACGCTTCTACGTAAGAACCTAAAGAAGATTAAAACCCCTGTATAATGTGAAAAAAATGTCTAAAAAAAATCAAGCCCCAATCATGGCTGTTGCTCACATATTAAGCTCATATAATAACACACTAATTACTCTCACCGATATGACTGGTGCAGAAACAATAGCTAAGTCATCAGGGGGCCAAGTAGTCAGGGCTGATCGCAACCAATCATCTCCTTATGCAGCAATGAAAGTTGGGCATGCTATTGCACGTGTTGCGAAAGAAAGAGGAATTCAAAAGATAGTTGTCAGAGTTCGTGCACCAGGAGGCTCCGGCGCTCGCAACCCAGGTCCAGGTGCTCAAGCTGCGATCCGAGCGATAGCCCGTTCAGGATTACAGATTACAAGGATTGAGGAAGTTACACCTATCCCGCATGACAGTACCAGAGCACGTGGGGGACGTCGAGGCCGTAGGGTTTAATTTAATCCTCATGAAGATTTCCACATAGATGGATAAGTTTTTTTCTCCATGAATACTGTATCTGTGTAAGCACAGATACCATTGGATTGATCTAGGATTTCTTTGGTAGATAATTCCCCCTTGGCAAAAGCGACAAGTTCTCCTTTCATCGTAAGAATTGCTATTAATGAATCCTTCTCAATACCTTCAGTAACTCGAATAACACCCGGAATAGTCAACGCTGCACCATGGCATATCGCATCAACAGCAGAATCACGTATAAATATCTTGGGAAGGTTTTGACAAATGATTTCAATAGGGTGGATTATTTTTCGAATAAAAGTCTCGTTTCCTTCCTTTTTGTAATAAAACCAAGCATCAGATAACTCTTGAAGCGTTACACAAGTGTTTTCATAAAACGGACCAGTCCTAACGCGACGTAGCTCCTGCATATTGGCTCCTGTACCTAATAATAGTCCAATATCATGAACTAACTTACGGATATAAGTTCCAGCCTCACACTCTATGCGAAGTAAAGAAAACTGGGAGTTAGAATGCTCCTGCAACTCCAAATTGTATATTTTCCTAACACGAAGTCTTCGTTTAACATTACTTCTAAGAGGAGGTGTTTGATAAATTTTCCCCTGAAAATTCTCAAGTACGGAAAGAACCTTTTTAGAGGAGACAGGGGCGTGAGACTTCATAATGCATATATATTCTTTCCCTGCTGGAAGAAGAACCTGTAAAGCACGGGTTGCACGACCTAACGCGATTGGCAAAGATCCTGTAACAGCAGGATCCAATGTACCGCCATGTCCAGCTTTATTAATTCCTAAAATACGCTTTACCCATGCTGTAACTTCATGTGAAGTAGGATTTGCTGGTTTGTCAAGGTTAATTATCCCCAGATTCAAAAGCTCCACAAGGCTTCTGTCTTGCGGAGATTTTCCTAGCTTATAATCAGTAAAATAATTTAGAACCTTATCGTAGACTTTAAGATTAGTTTGTAACATTTCACCCTCACTTATTCGACACAACCATCGAATTGATCTATCAAAGTGTGAGCTTTAATGGAGTTTTTATCTCATTCACGATATTTGCTTTATCAATTGCTTTAGCGATGTCTTCATCTTTCGCTCCACGTTTTATTGGGACGCTGAGATCAAGAGGACGAAGATGTTTGATATTACATCGTCGTCTTTTCACTGGAGATATTCCTGCTCCAGATATCAAAGCAAAATTTTGATCAACAAGATCTACAATAACGGCTTTCCTCAGCGCTTCGCGACCAGCGGTCTTTACAATTACCCGGCCTACTTCAATCGCAGCCATTTATGATTCCTTCTTTTGAATAATAGACTTAAATTAAAATTAAGCAAAAATCCCAAGTGAGATAATGGAAAAATGCCTACATTTCTGCTTTAATTCATTTTTAGACTTTTTTGAATAGGCTTTTTAACCTTCTCGATGATTCTTCAAAAGCTACTTTCATTGTAAAATTTTTAAAAAACGATTTTAATGTATTTTGAATCAGTTAAGGCATTATTTAATCTATAAAAGTTTAATTTTGTTCAAATTTAGAATTTACACGTCATGATTTTTATAAAAGTTCTGTTATTTCCAATTTAAACATCAAAATACTGAAAAGGTCATTGTAAATAGAGAAAAGTCTAATAAAGCACACCTACTTTGAGTATCGCTCAAAGTAGAACATGTAAAGGCTAATATAAAATAGTTTTAAATATGAGCAAACGAAGAAAAATTAATACTACTAACTTGTATGAATCTTTATTGACTAAATACTATTCTAATTTATACATCTTGCACAAAATTAGCCGCTGTGGCTTAGTTGGTAGAGCGACAGACTCGTAAGGCCATATCTATTGCGAGAGAAGCCCGAGAGATCTGTTGGCCGTGGGTTCAAGTTATAGGATTCAGAGGAATTCTATAGGAAAATCCCACCAGCGGCTTTTTCATTTTATTACTATTTCAATATTAAGCAATTCATTAAAGAGATATTCCACTTCTATTTTTTTTTGAGAGGTTCAACAACTGAAAGATAAATTATTGATGATCTGTCTGATTTCTTTTGATAAAATCTTGATAAGTGCATATTGGAGAGTTTTCAAAGTGATTTATCAGATCATTCATTTGTTCTAGTGCTTTTTGATAATCTTGCTTAATTATACGTTTAAGCTCTGTTGATGAAACAAGTGTTTCTAGTTTCATATAATATTCTTCTAGCCTTTGTTTCCATTCACCCCGAGCACGTCGGTCTAATCTATATATTATAGGAGTTTCAATTTCTTTGATCTTCAATCTATTTTGGAAGACATAATGCCAAAAAACAAGGGGAAAAGCATATCCTGTTTCATCAAGATTCGTTGGAAGAATCTCTGTCTTATAACCTTTTAATCCACAAAAACAGTCAGTAAGATCAAGATTAAAGCATTCGTTAATTGTTTTTGTCATTAACATATTGGTAATGTATCTATCTATTGGTACTTTCGTGTTCTGTTTCCAAAAGCGGTATGAAAGATAACGGCTAGTTGATACTAGGGTGATTTGAGAATTATCTTCAAAATTTTCAATTATATCCTTTATACTAAATGGAGCATGCTGAAGATCCGCGTCGAAAGTGATCAAAATGTCATAATCAATTTTCGCTCTCTGAAATAGAGTTAATATAGTTCTACCATAACCAAGAGGACCGCTGCTGTGACGAGTATAATCAAGAGGATATATTTCAGCTAAGGATTTCTCATATATTTCTTGAGATTGATCCGTACTTCCATCATCCACCAATAAAACGGAAATTTCATAATCTTGGCATTCCATATTAATAAATTCGTAAAGAGAACTTATACATTTAGAGAGGTAAGCTTGTTCATTATATACTGGTATTCCAATTAATATTTTTGTAATAAGGATTCCTCCGCTATTAAAATTAACGTATGTGCTATCATCCAGGTTTATTTTGAGATTTATAGATACCTAATTCTTCGTGAAAACTTCTAGAATGTTTCAAACTGTTAAGTAGATTATATTTGAAAATGGAACCCCTTTGGTATTTACCAAGACCTTTACTTCTTAGTTCAAACGATCACGTGAATCCAGTCTATTAATGGTTATTTTGAATGAGTATAATCCCTTTATCAAAGTTTTTACTTCGGCAATATAGAACCGATTAACACTCTATTTTTATGAACATCATGAGAAGACTTCTTCCTCAAATTAGGGATGATGAAATATTTTTAAGGCTTCCTCCTCTCGGATAAATTGGAGTGACCCAATTAGTTTGGGCCATTCGTGACACACTAGGAGAATGAAATTATTAAATGACCGATTCTGATCCTGAAATCCAAGAAATCCTTAGAAAGAAGGCATCATCTCTGCAAAAAAGAGCTTTATTTTTTGACAAGGTCAATCGTGATGGTATCACGATAGTCAATGATGCGAATATTGATGAAATTATTCAATCGTCTCCTATTCCAGTCCTAGTAGATTTTTCTGCAGATGCATGGTGTAAACCTTGTCAAGTTATGGGTCCTATTTACGAGGAATTAAGTCACGAATTTGTTAATCGGATTCTTTTTGTGAAGATCAACACTGATCACAATCCACAAGCAGCAACAAAATACCGAATTTTCTCTGTTCCTACTTTCATGGTGTTTAACGCTGGAAACAAATTCAATCAACGCACAGGGGTAACTCCAAAAGGAAAATTCAAAGCTTGGTTAGAGGAAATTCTTAACAGGATCCAATAATCAAATGAGTGAACAACTATGAGAAAGAAATGGAAAAAGAAACGTCTGAGAAAAAGAAAGCGTAAAGAACGCCGAAGAACCAGATAGTTTTTTTAATTAATATATTCAAATTTATGCCACATTTTTGTTTTTCTGCTAAGAAGTTGTTTATGTGGAGTAGATAGTGAATGATCATCGGTTTGATTGGCTCAAGAGGTACAGTACCAACAGCCGAGGTAGCAACAGTTTCATTCCTAGTAGACAATCGTTTTTTGTTTGAATGCCCTTCAGAAATAGTTCAAGCTTTTCATAAATTCCAACAGTCTTGGATAGAAAAATCGAGGTCAAAGGCAAATTCCCAACTTATCGCTTTAGGAAAACCAACTTTTGGAAAAATTACACATATTATTTTATCTCATCTTCATTTCGATCATTGGGGAGGATTAGCTCATATAATACATCGTATAATGTTGTTAGAAAAAGAAAAAAGGACAGATAAACCATTAATAATTATTATTCCTAAAGATTCTACCGTCCCTTTTCAGATACGTATGAAGAAGAGTTTTAATGACACGAATATGGATTCAATATTACCAGACGACGAATTTTTCTATCGATTACTCACAATAGAAGTGGGGGAAACAGTAAGAGCCGTTGTACAAATTAAAATTATAAAGAACGGTGAGGAAATTGAACTCGATTCTGGATACACTTTATCAGCTCAAAAGAATAATCATCTTCTTTTTGGATCTTTTGCTTATAAATTCGAATTTAAGATAACAAAATTGAAGGTTGAAAAAGCAAAAGAATTAGGTATACCTTTTAATAGAACACTGAAGCAAATAGAAAAAAGTAAAAGCTCGATCAGGGTAGGGGGTCGAAAAATTTCACGTTCTGACATTTTTTTTGAAAATAAAACTATTATGTGCTATTCAGGCGATACTCATGTGGATTTAGAACTTTTCAAATTTTTTTCAGATTGTCATATTTTGATTCATGAATCCACTTATCTTACACAAGAAGAAGGGTATCATCTAGATTCGCATTCAGATATCAAATCTTTAATATTTGAAGCAAATAAATTATCTAATCTAAAAGTATTGATACCTATTCACTTCTCGATTCGCTATACGGATAATGAGATTTCAGATTGTATATCTGATTTAAAAAAAGGTTCATATCATGTAATAAATCCAGTTAATGATTTGATTGTACAAATAGATCCGAAAAGCTCTGCCACTATATTATCACGTTCAAATAAGTAATTTTAACTTGGTTATCTAGTAAACTCTTA
The DNA here is from genome assembly GCA_020353515.1 of Candidatus Heimdallarchaeota archaeon. Lineage (GTDB taxonomy): Archaea > Asgardarchaeota > Heimdallarchaeia > Hodarchaeales > Hodarchaeaceae > Hodarchaeum. Next base: position 1,305,615 of record CP070695.1, on the reverse strand, counting down.
TTTTCAGGTTAAAAACTACTTTCAAACCACTCTGAGACATTTTGATTATTTGATTTGGCAATCCTTCTAAGTAATTTCACTGTTCCTGATCCATACTGAATAGCTTTTTTGGGTTGTTCAGTTACATTCTTCGATAAACCTATTTTGTGTGCTAATTTTCGTAGTAAAGCTTTTCTAATGAACTTCCCCTGGTGTGTTTGTACAATGTGAGTGGTGACAGGATAATATTGCGCCCGCTTTATTATACATGAATCTAGGAATGGATATATGAGATGTACGCCAAAATGATTTGCTATTTTTCGTTCTCTAATGATTTGATCATTTTGTAAAGATAGCAAGTCATTGATCATTGCTTTTTCTGTTTCCTCCACTCCTTTGTTCTTGTACAGCTCTACATATTTCTGATAACCCCCAAAAAGCTCATCAGCTCCTTGACCAAGAAAGATAGTTTTTACCTCATAGTCATTTACTAATTTTTGCATTCCTAAGAATATTGGAATTGCGATTGAAAGGGCAACAGGATGAGGAATAACATTCAATTGTTTTAAACTTCGGATTGCTTTCAGTACCCTCTTTTCTGTGAGGACATATTTATGTAAATTTATCCCTAGTTCTGTAGATCCCAAGGTAGCATTCTTCATATCATAACAATCACTTAATCCAACAGAAAGCAGATTAATAGAGGGTGATTCCATCAATGAAACCATGATTTTGGCAATTATTGATGAATCCAATCCTCCACTGTAAAGTAGGCCCACGGAACTGGTTTTTCGTTGTTCTCCAATGATTTTTCTCAGTTGTTTCTCAATGACTTCCACAAAATTTCTTCCTATGCTAGATAATTTAAGAGAAAACTCTCCAATTCAATTGAAATCGTGCCTCGTAATATAAAGATAAGATATGAGGATTAATGTATATTATTGTGACTGTATGTGGTTAATTGTAAAATGTCATTGTATTTTCAAAAAATTTATCACATTAAAGAAAGTTGTATAGATTACCTTCAATTTTTGATTTCGGAATGTGTTAATAGGTTGGAGACGTCTAAACCTCCCAAGAAATTGAGAAAACGATATGAATCTTTTTTTGCACCATTTGGGAGATTTCTTGCAAAAACAGGGATTACTCCGAATATGATTTCCATCATGAGTGTTAGTGCAAGCATCCTCAGTTGTGCTGCATATGCGTCAGGCCCTACTATAGGATCAAGTTTAGGGTTGTTGATAGGAACACTTTTACTCGGATGTTCATCTCTCCTTGACATGTTAGATGGGAGTTTAGCCCGAGCAAAAGGCATAGCAGGGCATTTTGGGGCCCTACTTGATCGCACATTAGATCGTGTTTCGGAATTTTTCTTTTTACTTGGAATTTTGATCGGGGGATATGTCTATCCAGAATGGGTCTTTTTCTGTTTTGAAGGTATGATATTAGCTAGTTATATTAGATCAACTGCAGAAAAACGTGGTGGTTTAAGCATGGATTCCACCACAGGAATTTTTGAACGTAAAGAGAAAATAACTGTATTATCAATAGGATGTTTAGCTGAAATATTAATCATTGAGAATTTCATAGGCATAGGGGAATGGTGGTTTTTTCATTTTGGTATTCTAGGGTTAATTGTGTTAATCATTGGAATAATGTCTAACATTTCTGCATTTCAACGCTTAATGTATGCTAGAAAGTTTTATTCTTCATCTGAAAATAAAAATTCTTAAAAAACCTGATTTCTAGAATGTGACATTTTTTGGCCTCTGGATCTTTATTCTTTTCTTACAGATAGGACAATGTCCTCTTATCTTCAACCACTCAGCAAGATGTGAATAATGAGCTGGAGATCCACAATCAGGACAGCGTACGAGATTTGATGGTTCAGAAATCCTCATTCGACACACACTACAAAATTCTTCAACCTCTGTGTCAAAATCAACTACTGTTCTTTCCGCTTGGGGGAAGTGGCCTTCTGTTATAATTTCTAATTTTTTGGCTCGTAATTTGAACGATTCTGCAGCCCGAGGGGATTGCGCTTGCAGAGCAGCCCTGTGAAATAATTTTGAAGCATATTGCGGATCTTTCTCTTCATTTGCTAAAGCGGCTTCTGCCAAAATAGGAGTTGGAGCCTCTTCTCCAAGACTTTCTAATAGCTCATCATAGAGAGCTATTGCTTGATTGGTATTCTTTTTTCGTAATATATCTCGTGCTGAATCTAGTATTTTTAAAAGACGATCATACTCTGTTATTGTATTTATTAAGGAGTTAAAATCATCTTTAATGGAATCTTTTTCCTCTGATGGTAGTTTTTCAACAATATCTTTAGCAACAGATAGGGCTCTTCTCATTTTCTCAATGTTGCCTTGCTTGAGGTTATTTTTAACTTCCTGTAAATAATGCTCTATAGCAATGGTTGGCCTACGTATAGTTGTCAGAAAGTGTTCAGCTTCATCAATTCGTCCTTGTTTTTTCATTTCTGTAGCAGCTGCAATTAATACTGCATTGGCTTCCTCATCTGCTCCAATTGTACGTAAAAGCTCTGCTGCTTTTACATATTTTTGAATATTATACGCATGTCTTGCTAAATTACGAATGGCTTGATCTCGATTATGAATAAGTGAAATATTTCGATCAACGATCTGTATCGCAGCAGGAATATCCTCTAAAGTTCCTGAATCAATATATACTTTGGCAGCAGCGAATGGTTTTCTCGCTAATACAAAGGCTGAAGCAGCAGCATGTGGATCATTACTCTCCATATTAGTTCGAGCTAACTGGAGAAATATCTTTTCAATTTGTTTAGGAGAATATTTCTTTTCTAGGCGACGTAAAACCAGAACTTGCGAAGCTTCAGGAGTTCTTAATACTAAATTTGCTGCTTGTTCTAATGAATCACGTGCAAAATAATCAAGGGCATCAATATATTTTCCTTGTTGTTCTAATTCGTATGCTCTTTGAACGTGTTTTGCAGAACCTTTCCTCGTGGTGATAATAATAATGATTATAACAATCAATACGATAATTATCAAAAAAAGACTTTCTCCGTTCATAACTATCACCCAAGGAGTTAAGATCGTAGCTTAATGGTACATTGTCTTCACATTTTTTATTTTGGATCCTTGTAAATAGATTTCGTTTTCGGTATTCATTAAACCTATAATGAGTAAGAAACTGCTTTTTAATATTGATTATCTTCTTCTTTCTATTACCTGATCACTTCAACTGAAGTTCTCAAAAAAAAACCACTACTAATTACGCCATTTATCTCATTAGTCGAATATTTTCTTATTTTCTAAATCTTAAGTAATTCTCATAGAAAAGGCTTATTCTTGAGATATGATTCAAAAAACTCGTTAAAGTCTATTTTTAGATAAATAAACCTAAATTTAGTTAAATTTGTAGCAATCCGACAAAAGGATTAATTTTACAATTTGAGCTTTTTATCGGACAGATCTCATAATGGTTACCATCTGTATAATATCTTTCTATTAAAACCAACTTGATACATTTCTATTTGTCCACTTACTTAGTCAAAATCTTGAAAATATAGAAAGTGTTGTTTTATATGACCACATGGCAATCATTCTTCAATCAACTTTCAAAACCTGTCAATATAAATGACTCAACATCTATTTTAAACAAACTCTGTCATTGTGATGAAGGGAGTCTATCATTCAATGGTGATGATTATCATCATCAAGGTAAATGTTCGTTGAATTTGGTTTGTTGTGCTATTCAAATTGATAAACATCGTGTATACGCTTTTAACAACGGTCTCACAATTTCTGAAAGAGTAGAAACTGCTTTATCAGGAAAAAATGACTCAAATCTCTTCTCCTTAGATACTATTCTTGATCGGTAGAAATCGGATTTAGATTCAAATATTCGCATTAAAAATACTCTTGTGCGATTTTAGCAACAGCTTTCTCTAGTAAACTATTAGCTGTTTTCCATTTTAACCCTGTTTTGCTTAATGTTTGACCCCATGTCCTTCCTTGAAGGATACGAGTAATTAATAATGCTTCTTGACTTGGACTGAGTTTGATTGTCTGTGGTGATACAAAATATTTTACAGTTAACTCATATATTACATCTACTGCAAGTAAAAAGTTCAAATGCCCTTTTAAATAATTCTTTAACCTGATAGTACCACTAGAGGTAATTTTAGGCTTATAATCAGGAATAGGATTGCAACTCTTGAGAATTTGGACGACTAATTCTGGTTTCATTGAATGTATTGATTGTTTGAGTAAAGCTATAAACTGTAAAAGAAAATCAGCAGAAGCTTGACTAATAATGTCCTTAGCGGAAGGCCCTAATGGTCGTATCACAATAATATTCCATTCACCCGTTTCCAATGTTTTGATCGGGCGAATATGGACTGAAACGAAATTAAATTTCCTCCAGAATTTCATTAGTTTAACTGTTGCACCATAACTAACACCAATCCATTCATAAGATGAAAAGATTTGATCTTGCAGCTCTATAGCTAAACGTCCAAATCCTTTATCGATTAAACTTGGATGAACAGCTATTCTAACAACTCTTAAGCCACGTAATTTAGCTAATTTCTCTGAAAAATGACGTATGGAAATAGTTGAGATGAGGTTTCCTTTTATAAATTTACCAGAAGTAATTTCTTGAATCTCTTCACTTTTCATCATCCCCTCTTCAGCTAATTGACTGGACACCAATAATAATTCGTTTTTTTGATTATCTTTTCCATAAACACCAGCTAGAAAGTGTTTTCCTGAATCAGCTAGCACTATTAAATCGTTTGGTTGATTTCGATAATGTGCATAAATTAGTAGACTGAAGAGTTGTTTGAGGTGGGGTAGTCCATCCTTTGAAAACAAGTATTTTGGATCCTTATGCACTTGCAATTTTAATGTATTTCTCTCGATGGATCGAGAATCAACTTTTAACGGTTCTAGTTCAACATCCAAAAGAAAGGTATGATTTAGCAGCTTCTCTATAGAATCTCCTTTCATATATCTTATTGGTTGAGTTAAATTGTACTCTATATAATTGATCTGTTTCTGCTTTCTTAAGTAATGAAGAAATTTGTGTTGGAAACCTCTTCCTGCTCCTTCATACCCATGAATTGTTGATAAAAATATTTTTTTGGCGCTTATTTTTGTAATTTTCTTCAAAATTTCTATAGGTATTGCTGCTGCTTCATCAACAACAAATAAATCAGTTTTTAAATTAGTTTTTATTTCGCTCGGCCAAATATATGTAATTTTTGAATTAGAATTAGATGAAGTGTATATTCCAGAAACCAAACCCTCTTGTTTGATTTTACGAAACTTAATGTTTTCTGAGATTAAACCTCTTGAAAGAAAATCAAATAGTACTTGAACATTTGTTGGATGGGGAGAAGAGATTGTTGCTGTGAATGTACGTTTACTTATTTTTGAAAGAACTTGAGAAATAAATAGTCCTATAGAAGCCGATTTTCCTCTTCCCCTATTAGCTAACAAAGTGGTACAGCTATTAGAATTTGTAGAATCAAAAAAAATGTCATTAAGGCCGTTAATCACCTTTTTTTGTTCAATCGTAACAAGAATATCCTTGATATGAGCTGCTAGATTAATGTTATATGGCATTGGCTTGAAGCTGGCAATGACTTCAGTAGAACAAACTTTTTTGGTATTACATTGCGTATTATTCTTAAGATTCTCATAAAACCAACTTAAGAAGATAGATTTTCTTCTTTTTATCTCTGTAGAAGATCCTTTCTCAATGGAATCCTGCTTCTGATTGACTGAGTAAATCCATTCAGAATAAGGAAGACCAAGAATAAAAATCACACCACCTCCACGAACAGCTTCCAATAGGATATTTATCTTATTAGGAACAAAATCTTCACGTAGGTCTATAAAAAGGAAATCCACAGTTTGGCCTAATATAGTAGAAATTTCACGAGAATTTATCCTTTTGACACCATTAAGTAATGGCAAAAAATTATTTAGGCTTTGAGGAATTTCTGACTGGTTTAGTTTATCAGCTAATATGATCAATCCAGTTAGATCTGTATATTTTATTTCTAAGCAATATTGTAGAAACTCTGATAAAATAGAATTGGCTTCATTTTCATTCTTAAAAAGGAAAAGCGTTCTTTGATAACTCTGGGTATGGCCCTGAGACAGTTTCTATCAACCTTTCTTTTCACTTTACTTCTATTTTTTTAACTCTTTCCTTCACTTTCTCGAGAATCTCGTTACACACTTGAAGTGCTATTTCATGCTCTTTCTTAATACTCTCAACTTCAGAAATTATTTTTCTTTGTTCAGAGTGAGATATTTTTTCATTGAGACGTATTTTAATGGTATTCAAGCGAGGAAAGCTACTACAATCATGAATTCCCTCTAACTCTGAAACTTTTTGACTTGGTTTTCGGAATAACTCTGCAACCTCTGGAAATAATGTGTAATATAGTCTCGGTCTCCCTCTTCCTGAACCTGGACGTTGTTTTCCAACGACCAAGTTATGTTTCTTCAAAACTTCTAAATGTCTAATGATTGATTGTGGGTGATCATCCAAGCGTTTTACTAGTTCATTCACAAATCCCTCACCGAGTGCTAATTCTGCCAGCATTCGTCTTCGTGTACGATTTGCCAATAAATGAAGAATATCATCAATCTCGTTCATCGCGAGAACATTCTTATTCTCAATTTGGTAGGAAAGGATCTTCAGTATCAAGTCAATTTCATTTAAGGGATCTCTACTCATCTTTTTTCATCTCTCAGACAAAGAAACGTGGATCAAAGTCCACTTTTTGCTCCTCTGCATGGATTTCTTTTTTGGATTGTTTGTATAAATGTATAAATTCTTGTGATCTCTTTTCTAATTCATTAAAATCCGCTTCTATCTCCCATTGTTTGGTTAAAACCTTTAGCAACTCAAGTGAAGAAATTGGGTCATAATCGGAAAAAGCATCTACAACTAAAATCTCAATGGGAATGTCTCCATTATAACTCCAATAAGTTAGGAATGAACTGGCTATCTGACCCATAAGAGTAAAATTGGCTAATTTTTCATTTGTAACCCTGATTTGAAACTCTGACGAAGTAATTTTATGAACTTGTGGTTTCTGTTTAATGTTACGTTTGTAATTATATGCACCATCTACTAGATATATCTTTGAAACTCTTTGTTTCTTATAAAATCTATATAATTCCTCAGCCAGCCTATAACTAATCACATCAGGTATTGCAAAATTGCTTGTGGTTAAAATGAAGTCTTTTGAACCAATTTGTGTTTGAAGAATGGTGATAGGGAGTAAAATTTCACCGGAATACATTTGCACCATTTCATTAAAGTAACTTGAAAAAAAACCAGCAAGTTTTCTTGTATTTTGACTCAATTTTTGAATTTCTTTTGTAATCATTCGGTCTACAGATCCGTAATACCCTAGCATTTCGATTGCAACAGTCCCCTCAAGAGGTTTAGATTCCATCTGCCTTATAAATTTGAGATTTTCTTCTTCTTCCACTCTTTCAAGCCAATCTTCAATTTCTCCAGTTAGATTTTCGAGTTGCAAAGTAAAACTTCCAGTGATTGATTAACTAATATTTAGAGTGTCAAGATTTATAATACTCAAGAGCCTCGTTTATATGGGATAATTTTATTTCAAGCTGTTGATCTTTAATAAATTCGGTTCTTTCTAAAGGAGGTATTTTATCAAAAGCCTCTTTATTTTTTTCAAGAAACTGGTTAATAGATAGGAAAGTTGCACGATTTATAATTCCTTTAAGATCAGCACCGCTGAACCCATTTGTTCTGTTTGCTATGTCAGATAGTAAAACACGAGAGGATATGGGCTTATTCTTTATATGGACCCTTAGTATTTCTTCACGGGCTTTTTCATCTGGTAATGGGAGTTCAATGACTCGTTCAAATCTACCTGGTCTTAATAAGGCTGTATCAAGAATATCTGGACGATTGGAAGCTGCGATAACTATAACATTGATTAATTCTTCCAAACCATCCATTTCAGTCAAGAAAGTAGTCACAATCCTATCAGTGACACCAGAATCGGAAACATTAGACGTTCGTGATGGAAGTAAAGCATCAATCTCGTCAAAAAATACTATACATGGAGCACTAATTCTAGCTTTACGAAATGTTTCTTGAATTGCTTTTTCGCTCTCTCCTACCCATTTTGAATGAATTTCCGAACCTTTCACATAAATAAAATTTTTCGAAGACTCACTTGCAATAGCTCGAACCAATAGCGTCTTACCTGTTCCCGGAGGGCCTGTCAACAGAATTCCCCGTGGTATTTCTGCTTCTAAATAATTGAATATCATAGGGTATTTTGAAGGCCATTCAATAATTTCTTTCAATTCACGTTTTATCTCATCTAACCCTCCAACTTCATCCCATGTTACGGTAGGTACTTCTACAAAGACTTCTCTGAGGGCACTAGGTTTGACTTCTGTCAAAGCAATATCAAAATCTTCAGGTAATACCAATATTTGATTAATTATATCCATAGAGATTTCTTCCCCCCATACAATTTTTGGAAAAACTCGCCTAATTGCATGCATTCCAGCTTCTTTGGTTAATGATAACAAATCTGCTCCTACGAAACCATGAGTTCGGGTTGCAAGGTCTTCTAGATTAACTGTGTCAGCAAGAGGCATAGATCGTGTATGGATTTCTAATATTGACAACCGACCATTTTTATCAGGAATTCCGATTTCAATTTCACGATCAAATCGGCCAGGACGACGTAGAGCTGGATCAATTGCATTAGGACGATTTGTAGCTCCAATTACGATTATTTCACCACGACTTTCTAGGCCATCCATCAAAGCGAGCATTTGTGCAACTACTCGTCGTTCCATCTCACCAGAGGACTTCTCATCACGTTTAGGAGAGATACTATCAATTTCATCGATAAACAAGATACTAGGAGATTTTTCTTCCGCTTCTTGGAAAATCTCACGGATCCTTTTCTCACTTCCCCCGTGGTAAACTGACATAACCTCGGGGCCAGATACATCAATAAAATGAGATTCAGTTTCATTTGCAACTGCTTTTGCCAATAAAGTTTTTCCAGTACCAGGAGGGCCGTAAAGAAGAACCCCTTTTGGTGGTTCTACTCCCAAACGCTGAAACAATTCAGGATATCGCATGGGGAGCTCAACCATTTCTCTTAATTTCTGAATCGTATCATCTAATCCTCCAATATCCTCATAAGCTATTTTTGGTATGAGTTTATAATCAGCGGATACCCCTTCAGAGATGGTAGAGGTAGAAGTAATTTTAATGACAGTACCTTGATCTATGAAAACAGAATCCTGCTTTGGTGAGATACTCAAGACATTATATTCAAAAAGATTACCCATGTACTCTAAACGAATTTTATCATCAAGAGAAAAGGCTCTCCCCTGAAGTTCGCGGTGAAGATATCCTTCAATGCCCTTCAAGATATTTCCTGTAGTGGGAGCAAAAACAATCTTTTCTGCTGCAGCCGTAGATGCCTTTCGAATAGTTACTAACTCATCCAATCGAACTCCTGCATTTGATCGGGTTGTTGCATCAATTGAAATCATCAAATCTTTTTCTTCACTACTATAAGCAGGCCAGGCGATTGCAGTTGTTTTTTTTCCCAAAGCTCCCTCAATTAACAGGACATCACCGGAAGAAATCTTTAATTCTTTCATATGTGCTTTTGAGATCCTCGCCATACCTCGGCCAACATCACGGTAATGCGCTTCTTTGACCTTTAACCGAATTTCTGCAGATTTCATTAAAAAGTCGGGTCTCCAAACTATTTCAGATTAGAATTAATCAACTTGCACTTTCTTTCCCGTTTTGTTTAAAACAGTATTCTTCTTTAATTCAACTTCAAGAACACCGTTTTTAAACTTAGCAGAAGCTGATTCTGGAAAAATAATACACGGAAGATCCAGTTCTTTGTAATATCTTCGTTTCTTATCAATTGATTCAGCTTGAATCAATAGACTATTTTCTGTTGCAGAGAGATCAATATCTTTTTTCGAAACACCTGGAATTTCAGCGATGACACGTAAGAAATCTATATCATCAATTATATCAACTAATGGTTCTCTTTCATAAGATGGTTGTAACCCAGGACCACTACCTGATACTTTTCGAGGATTGTTTCCAAAGCGTTCAACATGAGGACGACCATCAGGTCCTTTAGTCATTCTAAATCCCCAAACAAATCCTGGGAATTTAGAACTATCACTTTCGTCCATCAAATCTCGCACATTGAAACGACGGAAAATATCTTCAAGAAAGTAATCCATTTGATCCCAGATGTTTTCGAAGTTGAATCCACCAAATTGATTCATAAAGTTCCGAAAAAAGTCATCAAATGGATTTTCTCGAGGACGTCGGCGTGGATGACGTTCCTCATCATCATAATTGTCACCAGTGGGATCAGACATTATAATTTACTCCTAATTTCACTTGAATAATTCGTATATAGCAATGTAAGAAAAATCACATAAAGTTTTCGCTTTATGTGAATAAAAACATTTAGAAGTTTTTAATCCTTAGGAAGAAAGATTTTCGGCTAAAATAAGGTGAAATATTGCGAAAAGATTTAAATTCACAACGCTTGAAATTAAATGCTAAAAATCTAATAAGAAAATTATAATTGAAAGTACATCTATAGTATGAAAGATGACAAAATTAATTTCTTAAGTAACCCCTATTAATACAGCTGTGTTTTTTATGAGTTTAGAGAGGTTAATGTGTTATACAATCAATATCCTCAACAGAATGGCCCCTCATTAGTCTTTTTTCTAGCTATTTATTAAGGACAGAATAACTTCGAAAAGGGAAAGGTGAAATATAGCTTGAAGTCATCTTTATATAAGACGATAAAAGACTGTTTCATTCTAAAATGATAGTAAATTAACACTTAACATTTAATCAAGAGGATAGTAACGTAAAGATCTCTGAATAGAAAGAAAAACGGAGATACCATTATGAGTACCCCTAAATCTGCAGAAGAAATTAGAAAATTGGCGCTTAGTTTAGAGGAATTAGTAAATAAGTTTCAGAGTCGAGTTCAACTAATACGAGAAGATTTAAAATCTCTTATTAGTGATATTGAATCCCTTAGAAATTATATAAATGAACGACGTCGAATGTCTAATGATTATACACGAGAGATCTCTGATTTAATAAATGATCTTCAGACTTTCCGTAGTGAAATTGGCCAAATTGAGAATGAAATTTCTTCAATTCAAAGTAATATTGATTTGATAAATACTCAAGTATCTCAAAACCAATCAGATTTATTGGCAGATAAAAATAAATTTGGTATTCTTGACTCTGAAAAAACGAATCATACAACGACTCTTCGTTCGCTTGAAGTAGAGCTTGCTTCATTAGAGAATATTCATGATGAATTGAAACCTAAATTTGAAACCCGTATGAAAGCAATCACACAAGAGTATGAACGATTAGAAGCTGAAAAATCTTTACTAGCAAATAGGTTTCAGGCAATCCGAATTCTTTGTTCAAAAGAATATATTCAAAGTCCAGAAGTTGGATTAATTAAATTCTTGGCAAAGAAACCCAGTCCCCATTCAAAACTGACTGAAATTCGATCAGCATTAGGTATGGATCCAACCACCTTAAATTCAGTTTTAAAGTTGTTAGAGGCACGAAAGGTTCTAGAATTCAACGAATCAGAAGATGGCGTCACGCTCTTGGTAAAGATTGATCTGTTTGACAAGGAGGTCTGACTATGGATACAGATACTTTAAGAGAGAAATTTATTAGAAGTGAAGAAGCTCTGAGTCGCTTGGGAGACGATACAAAACAACTAGTATTCACAAGAGTTCAAGACTTAAAAGAATCAAAAGATTATCTTGAAACTCTTATTAAAGAAAAAGAAGCAGTCGATACTCAGATTACAGAACAAGAAGCTAAAATTTCTTCTCTTCAAGAAGAAATAAATTCTCAGTCAAATTTAAAAGAAGAATTAGTCCGTAAGCAGACGAGTACCGCAGAAGAACTTCAAATGAAAAAAAATCGGTCAGAAGAAATTCAAACAGAGAGTAACAGCATTGCAGAAGCTCTTCAAACAATCAATGAGGAAATAAACAACATGAAATCTGAAATTACCCAAAAAAGAGAGAGAATTGCCTCTCTGACAAAAGAAAATCAAGAGATGGAAATAAAACTAAAAACAGAAATTGAGGCAAAACAAGTTGAGAATGAGGAGCTAAGAAAAGAATTAGAAACCTTAAAAGCAAATAATGCTGTTATTTCGTTCCTACTTGAGGAATCAGCAGAAGATATTCCTGAAGTTGACATTCTTGCAGCAGTGATGAAACTTGGAAAAACATCGAAAGAACAATTAAAGAAAACGCTTGAAGGACTGATTTCTCCAGTAATAATAACTCGTACTCTTGGACGAATGGCTGAAAAGAATCTACTAAATTATGATGAATCTACCGATGTTATCTCGATTCAGTAGAAAGCCAAGGGTGAAATATTCCTTTTGTCGAAAGTATTAACGCAGGAGAAAGAATGGGAATTTTATAGACTACTGAAATCAGGAAAATTACAATGTTTAGCATGTCCCAGACATTGTCAACTTTCGGATAACGAAATTGGTTGGTGTGGGGCACGAATTAGTAAAAATGGGAAGATAATTCCTCGTACATATGGCTTAATATCATCGTTAGCGATTGATCCGATTGAAAAGAAACCACTTTATCATTTTCTGCCTGGAACGGGGATTTTATCGTTTGGTTCCCATGGATGCAACATGGGTTGTCTCCATTGTCAAAATTACTCAATTTCTACGAATCATAAGATCTCCTCTTTGAGAGAGATGATGCCAGAGGATCTAGTACAAGTAGCACTAACTAGGAAGCTGTATTCGATTGCCTCGACTTACAATGAACCAATGATAGCATTTGAATACGTACGAGATATTGCAGAAATCGCACATAGACATAATTTGAAGATGGTAGTCGTAGATAATGGATATATCACAAAGGGACTAGCTGAAAAATTAGGTCATCTCATCGATGCAGCTAATATCGATGTGAAGGGATTTTCATCTGAATTTTACAAGGAAATCTGCAGTTCACCATCCTGGAAACCAGTACTTAAGACTTGTGAGATTTTTCATAAGTTGGGTGTTCATTTAGAGATAACTAATTTAGTTATTCCGACAAAAAATGACTCCATGGAGATGATAAAAGAGATGTGCGAATGGATCTCGAACAAACTGGATCCGAATGTGCCTGTACACTTTTCGCGATTTCATCCTGATCATAAACTACGAAATTTACCTCTAACACCGATTAAAACTTTAGAAGCTGCCTACAAGGTAGCAAAAGATGTTGGATTGAACTACATTTATCTAGGAAATGTAAGGAGTCATATGGGGAATGACACATATTGTCACAAATGTAACGTTCTTTTAATCCAAAGAACAGGTTTTTATCCAGAGATACGAGACTTATCAGACGGGAAGTGTTCAAAATGTCAGACCCCCATACCTGGGGTTTATTCTTAATCCTTTAAATTCATATATTAGGCATTTAATATTGAATAAGGAATCTCAACAATCTTTTCGTTTAGGAGGGAAAAAATCGATAGCAAGGAGTCAGTCTCTTCTTCTCCACAACCACCAATCAACCATAAGTACGGGTGGGGCCAATAACGCATATAATAAAGATCTTTTTGTGATGGATATACTTTTGTTCCTTTAGGATGACTGTGAAATATCCCAACAAGGATTTCGTCCCTTTCTTCATGGCATTGGATCTCTTGATACATTGCTTCATAATCTAATGAAAAACTAGTTGAAGAATTATCTAAATTTACTAATGATACAAATGATTTGAGTTCGATTTTTTCATGACAACGAATTCCGAAACAGAGACCTACAACTTCAATTTTCGGATTTTTTGCAAGGAGGCGCATTATTTGATTATAAACAATTCCAGATAACACTGCTTCTTTTTGTTGCATTAGAGACTCCCTCTTTTTCTGATTTAATAAGTAATCCATCATGGGTAGTTGTAAAGTACTTCTTTAGGAGATAATATTGAGATTTTCTGGTTAAATCCCTCAAGCGCTCGGGAATAAGCTTGTTGAGCTTCAGGTTCTCCATGTAAAGCATAAACTAAAGAGGGTGAGCTGTAGCGTACCATTTGAATTAATCCATCTAGCGAAGCATGACCCGAAAATTCAAACCGTTTTACCTCCAAAGCTAATGATACATCAAACAATTGCCCAAATCCATTATTCAGGGTTAATTCTTTCTTCCCAGATATAATATCTGCCCCAAGAGTTCCTTTGACTTGATATCCAACGATATATAACCCATTTAGAGAACTACTTCCTCCATGTCGGAGGTAGTCATAAACAGGGCCACCCTCAAGCATTCCTGATGTCGTCAAAATTATACTCCGTTGTTCTTGGGTTATCAACTTTTCTCTTTTCTTCCCCCTCTTTCCCGTATAGGAGACTTCATCAATTGTTTTAAGTCCTTCATGCTCGAATGGAGTCCGATAACCTTTTTCTTTCAGTTCCATAAGAATACGTGGTGAAACCCATTTCTCATTCAAATATTTTTGATAAATCATGTTCATATCAAGGATCATTCCATCTATATAGAGGGGAAACTTATAAAGAAAGGAATCAAAATCACTAGTGAGGTATGCTTGGATTTCCTGACTTCTACCTAATGCAAAAGAAGGGATAATTGCCTTTCCACCACGGGAATAACATTTTAACAATGCCTTTGTCAAGTTCGATGCAACAAGTTTTCTACTACTGCTTATTTTTCGATTAGCATTCGTTGTTTCAGTCAATAATATATCTATGGGTTCATCTGGGTCGGGATACACAATAGGATCATGATAAGGGGTTTTTGCATTATTGAAGTCCCCAGTATATAGAATCAATGTCCCCTTCCAATCAAGGAGAATTGTAGCGCTCCCTAAGATATGGCTAGCATCAAAAAACTCAGCTGTGATCCCATCAGTTATCGAGAATTTCCGTTGATACTCATGTGTCTTAGTTTTCGCAAGAGCTGAGTGTAAGTGAGAGATACCATAATGATGTGGGCCTTCAATTTTCAAATGATCCTTCCACAATATTTCTGTAATATCCTTGGTTGGAGTTGTACAGTGTACCAATCCTTGATATCCCGCCCTGTACAGAGCAGGAATGTAGGCAGAATGATCAATATGGGCATGAGAGAGCAATACTGAGTCGATCTCGTCGCTATACACATCCACTCCTTCAGGAGGTGTTGAAAGTAATCCAGTCCTACGAGGGTGGAGTTGTATTCCAGCATCTAAAAGAATTTTATGGTCACGATCGGAAATCATGATACAAGACTTTCCCACCGATTCTGCTGCGCCGAATACTGTGATCTCTAACATACTTTAATTGGTCTCCATGAATGTTATTTGAAGGGAAACATCAACCTCCCTTTGAAGAAAGAAATTTTGTATTTTTGCTTTCAGAAAACAGAAAGTTACCGAAAATTGATGTATGTAGATGTTGTACTGGATCAGACTAATTTCCTGAGTAGAATCCATGAAAACTGTTCCTCTAAGGAAAAGCCTAAAAGCTCATTTGAGGCATTGAATATATCGAATAAAGATGGCTGTAGATCCTCAACAAGTTCCCCTTTCAGGAATACCTATCGGTATTTTCTTAATGTTTCTTGGGTCACTACTTGAAATTCCTGTCCTTTATAATCTTGGCTTCATTATTTTCATAATTTCTGTCGTACTTGTGTTTGTACAATGGTTGGCGAGTGGAGGTGCTGTTGAACTACTCAACTGGCTTCCAATAATTATAATCCTCGCAATAATCCTAACACTAAGCAGCGATTTTGTATCTCAGTCAAATGAAACCCAAGTTTTTACATGGCCCCTAATAATAATCGTATTGATTTTCATTATCGCTTTCTTTAGTTCACAGGGGGGTGATTTGAGCTTTATCGTCCCCTTTTTACCAATTGTAATTGGTATTGGTCTTTTGGGAATCATTGGAGGTGTGGTACTTTGGCAGGATCCCATTCGTGGGTTAGCTTATAGTATTGGTGTATTAGGTGTTTTCATCATGCTAATTTGGTTTAGAGTTAGGAGTTCACAACAGAAAACACCTGTGGCTGGAGATAAAACGCATTTAATTGGACAAAATGGAAAAACAATTTCCATGGTCTCCCCGAAAACAGAGGGACGAGTAAAGATAGGGGGAGCTATTTGGAAAGCCCAATCAGACATCCAAATTGATGAGGATGAACCGATCGTAGTCGTGGGAATTGCAGAGAACCAGTTAATCTTGAAAATTGAACCCCTAAGATAAATACCTTTTCTACCTTTATCTGATAATAAAACTCAAAATTCTTATTAAAACTCGAAATTATTCTTTTATTCGTCCAAAAAAAGAATTTTCTAATCTGAAAATACCATGGGCCGGTGATCTAGCCCGGTATGATGCCAGTCTCACACACTGGATGTCGATGGTTCAAATCCGTCCCGGCCCATTCTTAGTTTTCATTTTAAAGAATTAAATATTAAAATTCAATCCATGTGTCCTTATAAAAACGATATTAAACTAGTGCACGGAGTAAGATCAACGATCGATAATGATCGTTGCAAAGTCATACTGCCTAAGAACCTTTGCATCTTCTAGTAAGGATATTTATGTTCACGCGTTTTTCCAAACTTTTTGATATATAGTATTATGAGAGCTGGTAGACCAATGGGCGGTATACACAACAAAGAATTAAACACCATTTCGACGGTTCTCTTTTATCTGAATTCTATTCTTTTTCGAAATTTTGAATTCTTCTTTTTCCCTCACGATTTGTCATTTTAAACATCCTACTGGATGGTTTTCACACCATTATATACCAGTTTTCAGATCTTAAGATTCAAAGGCTTCTAGTATGTAAGAATAGATTTCTTTTTCATCGCCTTTCGAGATTTGTTGTAATCTTCTCACAATTAATTCTGGTGTTGATTTCGCATATTGATAGTATACAGGTGTCCGATTTACAATGAGTTCTAAATCCTTAGATAGACCTTGTGCCTCAATCCCATCGATACGCAGTTTTCCCTTAGTATATTTTGCTATTAATTGGGCTAAGTGGGTTACGAATACTCCAACTGAATTTGGTGAGCGACCTAATAGGTCTAAAAAGGCTGCTATCACCCGAGCGGATGCGCCTGGCTCCGACATGCTTTCCATTTCATCAGCTAACACCAATCGTGAATTTGGACTCATTATCATTTGAGATAATGTCCGTAATGTAGTTTCAAAAGCTCCAGCATCCATTTGTCCTGAGGCCTTTCGATAATAATGTAATTCGTTAAAACCCCCGAATATAGCTTGTTTACACGGAATTGGCAGCCCCATTTGGCCTAGAATGACCAATACTGCAATAGAAACTATCAGTGTTGTCTTTCCTCCGCTATTTGCACCTGAAAGAAGGATAATCCGTTCACCATCTACACTACCAGCAATCTGTCCAATTTCTCCTACTGCATATGAGACGGATTCAACTTTCAACATCCCCCGTTGCTCTTGTTGTATTAAAAATAGATTTCGGCTTTCTTCCACAAGGATTCCAGTACCCTGATCTTCAACAAGTTGTGGGAGAACCAGATTATAACTAAGGGCAAACTTTCCAATCATTAAAAGAAAATCTAACTCAAATATATAATTCAATGCAGTTTTAGCAATGATTTCAAATCGCTCAAGAGATTTAGCTAATGCTACTTTAAGTTCAAAAGATTTAACTGCTCTTGATTGTCGTAAATAGGTTTTTACGCGATTAACTACGTCATCAACAGGATCGACTGGATATTGAAGTTCTCTTGGGAAAATTCCTGTGATGTAATCTGTTTCATCACTTCTCAAAGCTAATTTTTGAATAAGGTTTTCCTCTGCTTTAGTTACGATCTCTTCAACTGCTAAATATAGTTCATCATCCAGATATTCACGTAGTTCTGCTTTTCCACTATCCCTGGAGTATCTATGTTCCTCCTCTCCCATACCTTTTAAGAGAGCGAGAATTTTTTCTCCTTCTAAGTGAACAGTGGTGTCCTGAAGTGTTTTTTCTAGTTCTTCATTTAATAGTAGAAGAACTTCACTTAAGCTGTTATCAAAGCTCTGTTCTGCGTTTAAAAGACGGGCATATTCTTCGTTAAAAAGTTGTGTTGGTTCACCTGACTCTTCTAGGTTTGAAAGCTCATTACCCATCTCGATAAGTATATCTAGATCTAATTCCCTAATGAATACAGTCAATTCCGATGGAGAAATTGTTTTAAGTAATCTAGCTATTCCAGATATTGATTCGAGGATTTTCTTATTATTTGCAAAGAAGACGAGGGTTTTTTCTGGGATTATTCTAATTAAATCTTTTCGTTGAGTCTCGGAAATGGTAATTGCATTAGTAACTCCTTCTTCAAGTAAAATATCTGATCCAATCCAAATAACTTCATCATAGCTCCCAATGAAACCTGAAATTTGTTCAATTTCTTCGATAAAAAGGATTTCACAATAATTTGCTATCTCGTTAGCTATAAGCTCTTCATGGATTTGCCTATCTGCAGTTGCTATTACACGTGAAGCTGTATCTAACTGAGATATTTGTTCCTTTAGAGGTGAAAGGTTCCTGAGCAGTTTGTCATAATCTTCGAAGGAATGAGGAGAGTTTTTTATTAATGATACCAATTTTTGTGCACGTTGGGTCGTTTTTTGCCTCGTTTTTATTTTATTTAAAGCTGTAATTGGTAATGGAAAGAATAAATATAGTTTTGACCTTGAGTATGCAGTATTAGCAAATTTTGAGATGATATCTATTACTCGATTATAAAGTAAGATCGCATCCTCTGTTTTCAAGAAATTTTGAATCTGCTCCCCAGTTTCTTGAAAATGGAGGTTACGACACATACTCAGAGCAAATCTTTCCCCAATTCCCTCGATAGATGATATTTCTGCTATTCGAGATTCACGTAATGCGGTGAGAGCGTCATTTTCGCTTTTAAAATATGCCTTCAGCTTGTCTTCCACTGATGGGCCAATTCCACGTATATCTCGAAGATTTTTTATGCTCAAAGGAGATCCCTTTCATGTTAGATTATCGATATGAGAGAATTTAGAATGGCTTTTTTGCCTTTTTTGAAAGTTTTTTATTTCTTCAGATTTTTTTGATTCTTTTTGCATTAACTAGCTTAATGAATTTATGAACCTCAGAATATGAACAGTGATCTGAGTAAGGAAAAAAATTCACATCTAAATGCTTTTGGTGTAAGCGTGAGGCCCACCCAGTGGGAGAGATTCTTAGGGCTTCAGTCATCTTATCATGATATTGTTTATCTATTCCATGTAACCTTTCTACCATTCGACGGCTACCAACAAAAACTCCTGAATCTCTATCATTCGTAAAAATGTCCCATTCTCCTCCAATTTCTTTATAGGTTTTCACTTTGAGATCTGATGCCCAAATTTTAACTTTTAGCGCGTCACTGATGGTTTTAAGAAGCTTTTCTTTACCAATTTGATATGAAGAAATCCATACATCCCTTTCTGGAAAATTCCCCTCAGATAGGATTAATGTAATTATTTCTGAAATTATTTCTTCTCTTGAAGGAAACCGAAATATTGGATCAATTCCATAAGTATAATCAACCCAGAGATGATCTGTTTCTTGAATTAACCTAAGTTCATCAAAAATCGGAACCCCTAACCTAAAATCACCAGTATAAACCTCTCTCAAACCATCTTTTGATTCAATCACAAAAGAGAGACTACCAACACAATGATTGGCATCGATTGCATGAACTATGAAATTGTCGAAGTCTAGAGACTGACTAGATTTGATTTCAAGACATTTTTCTCTAGGAATTCCATATAGTACCTTGATGACGGCTGCTGTTTCTTTGGAGCAGACTATTGTAGCATCAGGATCAGATAAGCTTGATCGGAGACCTGATGTATGGTCTGAATGAGCGTGAGATAAGAAAAAAAAGCCTGAAGATGGTTTCCGTGGAGTACCCCGGCGGAATGGGAATTCGTCAAAGTAGCTCTGGGCTATTGAAGAGAATACCATTTAACGCCTCCAATGGAGTAAAATTTCTTTTTGGGAATATGTGGAGGAAAAATCACGAGATTTGTGCAATACAAAGAATATAGCCATCATATCGAATGCTTGTATTTACTTTATTTTAACTTTCACTAAGA
Source organism: Candidatus Heimdallarchaeota archaeon (assembly GCA_020353515.1). Lineage (GTDB taxonomy): Archaea > Asgardarchaeota > Heimdallarchaeia > Hodarchaeales > Hodarchaeaceae > Hodarchaeum. The sequence goes on along the minus strand of CP070695.1, from coordinate 1,285,401 downwards.
TAAAGATTGAAAATAGTTTATTTTAATTAATAATATATTAATTATCCCTGTATTACTGGAATCAAGATGTAATAATAAAAATTAATAAGAAAAGTAGTTAAGCAACAAAAATAAAATATTAAAAGAGTAAATTCCAGGGCCTAAGACGAAGGAGACTCTGTTTCCGGGTTCGGAATGAGACCGGGTGTAACCTAGGCCCTCTGGCCGAGCAATACTCAGCTTCTCGATGTTCCCGTTGGCTCGCGCACAACAGTACAGACCGAAACGGAACCTAACTTAACTTTCGGCAGAGTCTCGCATGTAATAAGCGTCAAGTTTGTAAAACAAACCAAAAGGAGCGGTTTCAAGAATCCTTAAATATTTTATTTGTGGTCAGAACCCTACTTCATTGTAAATATAATAGTCTATTACCAGAGATATTCAGAATGAATTGGCCAGATTGGAAGGAAAGCTACTATCAGATTATGGAAAAGTTAGACTTTGACACGGAGGCAGATATTCAATCAGTAAAACTATTAGAGAAATATTTAATCAAATTTAACTCTGATAAGAAAAAAGATATCCTTTCAAAATTAAAAATATTTCAAGAACAACCTGTGATTATCGCTGGAGCAGGGCCATCCTTGAAAAAAGACTTTTCAAGAGTTTTCATTGGCCCTTATTTGAAGAAGATTTTAAGAGATTTTAAGATAATTACTGTTGATGGAGCAACAACATTATTTAAGGAAAATAATGTCGTTCCCTCCTTAGTGGTAACTGATCTCGATGGTGATTTAGATGCAATCAGTTGGGCCATTCAGAAAGGTACTTTAGCATTAATTCATGCCCATGGGGACAATCAACAACAGATTTCCTCTTTCTTCCAGAAAAACTCTGATTTTATCTTTAAAACTGATGTATGGGGAACAGCTCAGTGTGAACCTGGACAATTTCTTTTCAATTTTGGGGGGTTTACTGATGGAGATCGAGCAATTTTTTTAGCATTCCACTTTCAATCTCCTCTTATTGGACTTATTGGTTTTGATTTTGGAACTCAAATTGGTGAATATAGTATACTTAAATCTCCTCTTAAAAAGAGAAAGAAGAAGAAATTAGAGAAATTCCATATTGCTATTGATCTCATAACAGCTTTTCATTCTCAACATTCTGGACTTCGCTACAATTTAACTTCCGAAGGACAACAAATACCTGGATTTCCAAAAATGGATATTGCTACTTTTCTTAAAAATTGGATCTAACAGAATAACTAGCGCGATAGACGGATGTTTCCCAAATTGTGATCTTTATCGTCTGTATCCTTTTCCAAAAACTCTCTTTTTTTAAAAAACTCCTCATCTTCTCACCTAATAATTGGGCTAAGGCTTCTGTGGTAACATTTGAGCATTCCAAAAACTTGACCTCAGTCCTAGGAATAGAGTAAAATCGTCTTCCGTATTTGATTTCGATATTATTCTTATTTTCACGAATTTTCATGTTTTTATTATTTGATGGTAATAATACAAAATGATCCCAATTTGAAAGGGTTTGGGAGAGGAGGTTTTCTAAAAAAATAAAGTCAATGATAACATTATCGGTACCTAAATTCCCTTCAATCTCAATTTCAACTTGATAATTATGACCGTGAAGTCCTTCTTCGTAATTTTCAGAAATTAGAGCATGTGAGGCACTGAAGTGAGCTGAAATTCTATCAATTGCAACCGTGCTTGAAACTTCTTTCTGATTCAAGACCTAAATCAACCAGTGCTATCTTCTTCTCCATACCAATCCCCACCTCTCATATCAAGAAAAGCGGAAATCGCAGCAGTTGTACCCTCACCTACAGCTACCGAAATCTGTCCTTGGCCAGGAGTAATGTCGCCACAGGCATAAATTCGAGGAATATTGGTTCGCTGTTTATCATCGACCTTGATCAACCCTTCGTCAGCCAACTCAATGCCAACTTTTTTTGCTAATTCATTATTAGGAATAATACCAATAGCTATAAATATTGCTTTTACACGAAGAGAATCTTCTTCTCCTGTTTTTACATTTTTCAGAGTTAATTTCTTGACTCCACCCGCCTCGCTTCCATGGATTTCAGAAACCACAGAATCCCAAATGAAGTTGACTTTAGAATTATTAAGAATTTCCTTCTGTAATGATTGTTCTGCTCGTAATTGGTCTCGACGGTGAATTAAATACACTTCTCGGACAACATTATCCAGATACAGAGCTTCTGTGACTGCAGAATTCCCCCCTCCAACTACAGCTACCTTTTTAGATTTATATAAAGGCCCATCACATGTTGCACAGTAAGATACACCCTTCGCTTCAAATTCTTTTTCACCTGGGACATTCAAATGACGATGAGAAGTACCAGTAGCAAATATGACCACTTTTGCTTTGTAGACACCCGAAGTAGATACTACTTCAAATGGAACTTGGTCTGTTTTTATGTCAGTTACTTCTACTAGTTCTTGAATCTCAGCACCAAATTTTTCCGCCTGTTTTCGTAATTTCTCTGCAAACTCAAGACCAGTGATTTCAGAGAACCCAGGATAGTTTTCTATTATTGGAGTGACCGCTGCCAGGCCCCCTACCGCCTCTTTTTCGAGTACTAATGTTTTCCAACCCATACGTGAACCATAGATCGCAGAAGCCATACCTGCTGGTCCAGCACCAACTATTACCATATCATACTCATTATTTTGAGGGGTACTTGCCATGATAGCTTACTCTCCACCTAAAAGTGAATTAGGTGATTTAATACTTATCCTGTTAAGAATGAAATATTAAGTTTTTGCGAAGTTTATCATAATTATGTAATCAATCATCAAATTAATTTCATGCTATTAGCCAAAAAAAACATCATAGGTATTCTTTCCCAGAGATTCAATATTATTAATTGAGTTATATACAATAACGTAATTTTTATACTAATCAAAATTCTATATCTAATGAAGAAGGTAAAAAGCATTTGGTACAAGAAACTCATTATCTGACTAGAATGAGTGCCCTTAGTCCATTAATTCAAATAGTACCTTAATATAGAGCGCTCAGTAGATTGAGTTCAACTTGAAATGGTTGTAACGTGCAATGGAAGTAATAAAATCTTCAACAGGGGAAATTTCTTTCTATATAGATGAAAGTAAAGCAACCATTCATGAACAAGATTTTGTTTTGATTACAGATTCAGAAAAAACACCTGAAAAACAGTATTTAGCGCAAGTAGCGCACCTCATTCAAACCAGGGGAGAAGAAATAAGAGGAACCGCAACAATTCTAGGAGAAATAAACTCTGAAGATTTTTCACTCTCCCCATGTAGGTTCCCCATTTCATCACAAGCACAAATCGAACACCCACCTAAAGGACTAGTTTCTAAGATTATCTCATATAGGGGGGATCAAGGAATTTATTTAGGAGATGTCGTAACATATCAGGATCATACAGATCCCTTTCTTATATCACCCAAGTTTATAGAACGACATGTTCTGTGTGTTGCAAGCACAGGTGCAGGAAAATCTTACAGCGTGGGGGTGATGCTAGAAGAAATTATTATGAAATTTAAGTCAGCATCAGTCTTATTATTTGACATTCATAACGAATATTGGGGTTTAGCTCAACCAAATGATGGTGGAGAAATTGAACAGTTAAATTACGAAGAATATTCCCCTCGTGAGTTCAAAGATAATATACTCATTTTTGAAAAAGACTCTTTAGGACTCGGGAGCAAATTTGATTTACAACGAATTCGTAGATTGATTGATTTAACAGCTGCGCAAGAGAACTCCTTATCAAATTTAATTAAAAAACCAATCTTGCTAGATGAATTAGTCTCATTAATTCAAAAGTCTGATTTTCATACCTCAACTCGAGAAACTCTTGTATCAAAGATCTATTCTTTACAAAACTTGAACCTATTTGAAGAAGAATTTGACTTGAATGCTCTTGTTCGTCCAGGCCAAATATCCATTATCCGTTTAGATGAGTTTACTGACGAGAAAAAACGAAATTTATTTGTTAACGAAGTCTTAACTCTAATATTCGACATGAAAATTCAGGGAGAAATAGCAAGAGAGCAGGAAGTCGTTCTGGTTGTCGAAGAAGCACACCGCTTCTCTACTACAAATGAAATCTTATCACGAATTTCTCGAGAAGGTCGAAAATTTGGAATTTATGAAATTCTGATATCTCAAAGACCTGCAGATTTTCCAGATAACATCATTGCTAATATGAACACATTAATTGCGTTAAGGATAAGATCTGATAAAGACATTAACAAGATTCGATTGATGGAAGGAATAAGTTCTGAAGTAGTGTCAAATTTACCTCATCTCGCGCGGGGGGAAGCGTTAATTGTAGGATTAGGAAGTCAAGGGCCAATAAAAATCCATATTCGTCCTCGTTTATCAAAACATATAGACCCTCAAGAAGATTTAATGCCTAGTTCTATCCCTCGGTATAGAGGGGTTGCAAAAATTGGTAGACCTGTAATCTCTGATGAATTACATATACCTAAGTTAGAATCCTCCGTGATTGAACAGGATGAAGACACACCTTCTGGGATAGAGATAGAACCATTTAACTATAAAGATTTGACAAATTTACTAACCTGTAATCACATTCTAGTAGTCCATAAAAAAACTGGAATTTGTATTTTTGAACTAGGCATTACGATGTTAAAAATAGACCCTCAACTAGTTTCAGGGTTCTTAAGCGCAATTTCAGGTCTTTTTAGCGAGCTTAAGACGGATCTTGTGAAAGAACGGTCAATACTGCGCATATTTAAGGAAGAGATAGGAGACAGGGCTTTTGAAATCATTACTGTAGAAGGAGCCAGTTCTGTCACTGCCGTCATCCTCAATCGAACTCCCAAGTACTTAAACAATTTTAAGAGACGAATTAGAAATTTCTCTTATCAATTCGAAACGGAATTTCAGCAAAATCTCGAAGAATTTGTTGGATTGATTGATGAATTCGCTCCAACAATTAAGCTTCTTGATTGTTTTCTAGGATTATCCTTAATTTCTCCCTTACAGATGAATCGATCCTATAAAGAAGAAATATCTCATCCGATATTGTACGAGATTATTAATAAGCAAATTGATCAACTTGCCTTATCCGAGGGCCTCTTTGCATTGGAGATCGTTAATCAATGTCTTTTAGATTCAGATTATAGTTATCGAAAGATTACAGAGGTTATTATTTCATATCTTCGTGATGGGATTCTCGTACTTGCTGACCAAAATCGTGAATTACCACATTTCATCTCTCTACTTCCTCCTGATGAAGCCAAGCTTGAAGAAACCATAGCTGAAGATCAAGCTTCTACTGTTCCTGAAGCTGATATAGCTGATTATATTTCTGAGGAAAGATTACAAGATGTAACTGAAGAGGATACCAGATGGTTTACTGAGTTAATTAGCGAGTTACAGGAAAATTCTCTTCCAAAAACTCTTATATCTGACATTTTAGAACGGGATTTAATCTTTGAATCAGGAATTGGAATAAACTCCAAATCAATCAGAATATTGACATATTCGGAATCAGAATTATTACAGTGGGCTGCTTTGATGACTCAAAAGGGATTTTTGCTTCATCAAAAAGCTATAAATCCTTTAAATGGGCTAAAAATCGTTTTGAAAACGGATTTTACAACAATTCTTTGTTCAATTGCCCAATTAGACTCTGGAGAATATCTTTTCATAATTGGTGAAGCGATATAAGGTTTAATTTCAAGGAATGTCTTGAATCTGGGGTTATAAAGCAGAGAAAACGTCATCAATGATTTTAACATCGCTCTTAAATATGTCAAGATCTCCTAACCATATTGGGAGGGTTTTTGCATGTCTTGCCTCAAAGCTTGTCAAAAAATCTCCTAGTTTTCTTCGTAATTCAGTAGATGTACTATCTGCAAAAATCGCAGCAAAGACCCATTTTGCATATTCAATGGTTAGAACAACATCACCATGATCTATTGTCTTTAATAACTGTTCACTTCGTACCGCTTCTTTCGCGAAAGAAGTAATTGCGGAAAAAAGACCAGCTACCAACGCTGGTTCAACCTGTGATTCGGTTGCAAAAGTATGTGATAATACTGCCCGTCCATCCAGCATCATAACATGAAGGGAGTCTATTGTTACCTCTTCAAATGAATACGAAAATTCTCTATGCAAGACAGTCAAAACTTGGTTGAATGGGATATCGATATCAAAGGTCAGATTATCTAAGATTTGATGAATCTCCACAGTACTTAATCCACTTTTCCTCGTTAACTCATTAAGAGGTTCTACTTTTCCAGTTATTGCATCACGTAACTGATGCCCTCTTTCAATCTCTACCCATGCTTCTTCTAATTTTTGGTTTATTTCTGGATCATCAACTGGAGTTGCTCCGATTGAAATTATGTCTGATTTCCTTTCTAGTTCATTTAAACTGGGAAGTCTTCCTATATCAGAATAGACTGACCTGTATTGAATTTTTTCTTCTCCTTCTAAATCACTTTTCTGTGTTCTAATATGAAACTTCCGTCTTACCAAAAATAGAATGCTGCCATATGTCAATATTATTGCTAGAGGATGAAGGAGATTATAAGGAATGGACAAAAGACCAAGGAAAATGCCGCCCTCTCCTTTCCAAATTACTGGAATCCGATGTAATTCTGGAATAATAAAATGTATATCACCATAGACACCTTCCTTCCAGATATTTGTGTACCATTGGAGCCGTTCTCCTCCTCCAGCGAGCCCTGACGTAAGTGTGATAAACGGCGGTATTAAAGGAACAGCGTCAATGATGAAAATTGGATTATCTAAATTTAGAAATGGTATTAATCTATAAAGAGCTTCATCATACCACAAAAAGAGTAAGAGGCTGACTGAGGATATTGACAAATATGCAATCAACGTGGTTGTAAAAATACTCCAATTCCATCTTCTTATAAATAGAATTAATGCTGCACTTAAAAGAAAACTTACGTAATTCAAAGTAAACCAAAAGAAAGTACTATATTGTACTGTATCAATATTTCGAGGAAACAATCCTGAAACTATGACACGATAAACAAGAAAACCTATAGCTAAAAGGAAACCAATAATTATCCCCAATACAGCTGATTTCGCTATATTAGCAGAGTTGATCCGTTCAACTGCCAATTTGAAATTTTTAAATGTCTCAATGAGTTTGATCAACAAATAAATCGAGAAAGGTTCAAAAATATCCAAAAAAAGTACAAAAAATATTGAAACCATAATAAAATATGCAACGAAATAAGAAACTACAAAGATTTGGTCAAAATATTGAACCAGAAAGAGAATAACTGCGAGTCCTGACATAAATGCACCTACAGTCGATAAGCTCTGAACCATTGCAACATAGAGTTGATTTCCTAAGAACTTACCTTTTCTTGATAACCGACTTGCTTTTATAAGATAAACACTGAATACTATTGAAGCAATATAAGCAAAGAATATTTCTAGAAAATGTCCCATCGCTGTTCCTTGTAGTAAACTTGGATTTTCAGTTTCTCCTAGTAGTTGAAGGATTGTCATCAGAAGAAATAAGGTAATGGGTAGGATTGCAATGAGTACTTTCAGTAATTCTCTTTCATTCCCCCACTCCTTTTCCTTCACCCGTTTTGTAATTTCCTGAAAAGGTGAAACTTCCATTTCAAATTGTATTTCTTGTAATCTTTCAGTGACACTCCGTCCTTCTGTTAGCTGCTGTTGCAAATTATTGACATCATTTTCAAGTGTATTTATTTCATGGGTTATCTCTGGAATCTCAGTTTCGCTAGCTAATTTTCGTTTGTTTTGAAGAAGTTTTATTTCAGCCTGATTTTGTTTTATTAGCCGTTTCAGTGGCTTTTTTTCATTTCGACTCTCACCCCATGTTTGGTATAACAAAATAATCATTGAAATAACTGGTGAAATGCCAAAAACAAACGCTAGAATTATGATTGGATAATATAAATAATTAACAATTGAATTTACAAAATGTTGGAACATGTATTTAACTAATAAAGGTATTCCTGGCAAACCAATTAATGTTAGAAAGTCATTTAGTGTTTCCTCATCAACAGCAGATGAATCCCAAATGCTACTGTATTCATTTGTTCCTGTAACTGGATAATATTCTTGATCCATATACTGAGTTGGATTTGGTACTATAGCGTTCAAAATGCTGGGAATAATGAAGTATGCCAAATAAAACACAATAAACCCGAGATAAGCACGATTAAAGATGACAGCGAAAAAATTTTCATCCTTTCGCCGCGTGAAGAGATATGGTACGAATAGAATGATTATGGGAGAGAATGTCAGAAGTAAAGAGACAAAAAGGTTAACTGGATCTAATAATGGATCTATTAAAGCCATGATTGTTCATCCTACTTGAGATACCTTATTATTAATTGGTCCTTTGTCGGAATTGAAGTGTGTTCATTCCTTTTTAAATAGTACATTAAAAATTATACTTATGTTCATTTTTATAAATTTTAAGATATTCTATAGTTTAAAGAAATTATTAATTTTCCACCTAGTCGAATGTTTATTGCCTAATTTCAGACTAGGTTCGAAATCTATACTTTATATAATCCCATTTATGATCCTTAAGATCGATTCAACAAGAGTATTAGCATCAAAAAAGAAAACTCTGAAGAAGATTATTTAATTAAAAAGGAAAAAAAGAGAGAGGGGAGATTATCGGCGTCGTTTACGGTACAACGCATAGACAGGAAGAATTCCTAGCAATACTGAGAGAATCTCGAATCCAGGAACACCATCACTAGATTCTTCGTGTTCTTCACTAGATTCTTCTGGTGTAGAGCTCGATTCTGGAGGTTCAGCAGCCATAGCGGCAACAGCGGAATAGGTGGGATCGTGGATGATTTCTCCGCCTACCCAATCACCGAATTGAGTGAGAGTCAAGTAATTTGCTTGGCCAACCCTGTATTCATAGGTTTGTGTATAACCAAATCCAACGTCCAGTATCCACTTTATAAAGTCGTGATAGAGTCCGTGAGAAATATCTAAATATCCTTTCACCAAGGGAGTAGTTACATGACTCATATCTGCTTGCTTCTCAGCAAGAAGAGTGACTTCACGATCCGTATCAGGATTGAAACCTAGCTCTTCAACACCTTTCAATTTATAGGTGTTTTTTCCAACAAAAGAAGTTTGAAAATCGTCTCCTGCTGAAATCGTGAGACTTCCATCATCCCAGATGGTTTCTTCAAATGATAATCCATAAGAATTAGTCTGTGTCATTACTGCAAAACCAAAACCATTCGAATCATTTATACGTGCTTGTGCATCATCAAATGGATAAGCTTCGATATCAAATGTATGAGATAGTTTATCAGGAATTGTTCCTAGATAAGGGACGGATATTCCACTACCAGGAAGATCGATTTCATAAATCAATGATTCCTTGAACGAGTCAGAGTACTCTGGGTCAATTGGTGTTCCAGAGTCCATTGTGAATAACCAACTTACTTCCCCAATATTGTAATGGGTGATAACGTCGGTTGTAACTTCTGGAAGTTCCCCACTTGTGTCCTCGGACCACGTTACTTCGTAGTCAAAAGCTAGGTAGTCAAATACTGTTGCTGCGTGAAATCCAGCAGTCATTGCTTTTAATTTTTCTATTTCATCTCTTAATAATATGCTTGGAACATCTTTAAGTGGATCAAAAGCACTTTCGTCTACTTTTTGCCAAAATGTCACCATATTGGTATATTTGATTCCAAAATGAATTTCGTTTGTGTTCACAACATCAAAGGTAGTTTCAACATCATAGCGAGGAATAGGATCATAACCATGGGAGGGGTCTGTGATTACTGTGTTAAGAGCTTCAGTTAATTGATTGAGAGCAAGTGTGTATCCAACGTAGATAGTGTCTTCAGGATCCAAGATTTTATCTTCTGGAGTAGTGGAGTATGCAATAATTCCAACAAAATCATTTGTAACGAATTTCTCTGAAAAAGTTGAACCATCTTCTGTTGTTGTCCAATGTTCAATTAGAAATTGAAAGGGTGATGTCGCATTTACATTTGCAATCGGTTGGTCACTAAAACCAGCATTTTTTATGGCTTCCATAGCTGTAGTGGAAAAAACATCACTGAGATAAAGATCCATTTCTACTTTTTCTAATCCAGAGTACAACAATTCAATACCTGATGAATTAACATAAGATATAAAGACAGAGGCGTTATCATCAGGGAAGTATGGTTTAAGTGGAACATCGATTGTTTCAGAGAAATAATCTTCACTAAAGTCATGAGAGAGAATGAATTCAGTAGGAGACGTTGTATTAGCAGCTGAAAAAATTATCGAACTAGTTAAGATAGCAATTGTAGACAATGCCAACTGTATAATCAATATTTTTTGTTTTTTCATTTTTAGATTTCACCTAAATAACTTTTAAATGAATTTAATTGAATTCTCGACTATGAAACTCATAAGTCAAGTTTCTGAGTTACCTCAAAAGTCGAGAAATTAGCCTAAGAACTATGCATTTATCATCCTTTAAAAAAATGTGCGAAACAAAAATCCGCCAAAAAAAGTAAAAAATGATTTTTAATTCCCTTTAAACCTTTGTATTCACGAAATCCTGAGATTAATTAGTGTATAATGTTAATTCCAGCCTTATTTGTTTGTAATGATCGTAATTGCTTCATTTTGATTTGAGAATGTGAAATTAATCTTTTTTTAGAGATTTTTACGCTTTCTTTTTGTTCTCATTCTTCGTATAATAATAACTCCTAGAATTAGAAACCCTAATAATTCTGACACAGTTGGACTAAGTGTGAGTTGACTTAATTTTGTATTGATAGAAGATGATGAACGAGTCTTGACTGCGTATTGAATTAAATTTATCTTAAAACCCGACCCAGTCCATCCTTTAAGTTGAAAATCTTGATAATATAGTGCTGACATAAGATCCAATCCTCCCTTGTTAATAATTTCATTGGTTCCTAATGTAGATACTGTTGGATTGCTTATAAATCGTTTAACACATTCAGCAACCAGTTCTTTTAGTAAAGAGGTTTCTTGTAGGAATAAAAGATTCTCTGCAAACCCACTTTGCTGATCTAATGCAATTACTTGTGTTTCTATTGGAACTAAAGAGAGAATATCATCCTGCTGTGCAAAATTTCGTCCTTTAACTTGGGTTGAAAATAGCAGCTGCTCATCATGAAGCACTGTAATCTCTTCTTTTACAGGATAACTATTACGGTCAATCTCTCTTGAAGTTCTGTTCTGATCATCAATCAATACTCTAAAATTGTCTACAGCCTGAGTTCCGTTCAGTACACCAATATTTTGTGCTGTGATAATAGAGAATGAAATATCAGAGAACTGTTGTAGACGATTCTTAATATCTGAACCTTGATACAATGAGAATGTCTCTTGTATTGGTATTAAACCTCTAAAATCCTCTTGAATTTCATAATCAAAAGCGTTGGTCCAATTTTGATCTTGTGGAAGCTCCTCATTAATTATCAGATTCAAAGTGTTTCCTATTCTAATTTCGGATAGAGTCTCCACGCCAGAAGTCCCATGGTGAGAATATTTTCTAAAAATGTTGGAAAATTCGATCCTATCAAACTGGACTATTATTAAATGGTCTGCAAATTCTAAGGCAAAAATATTTTCTAAATCAATATTATCTGTTTGGAATAAAAAAGTCACGTTGGAATAAATTAGATTAATTTGGAGCTCATTTGTGGTTTCTTGGATCGTGATAGATGTCTCTACTGATAAATTAAGAGAAGAATCTCCACTTTCTGGTACTATAAACTCTAAAAAATCCAACGGGACATTAGCGTATCCGAGTTGATAATCTGTAGGATTAAAACCGCTTCCATTAAGCTTCAGTGCCATTCCAAGGAAGTCTTGTCCTAAGATGACCTCTTCCCCAGAGGGGAGAGTAAACTGGTGTAAATATTTCGCAAATGGGACTATGGTTTGCCACTCAATAGTATCAATTATGATATCTTGTGTCCGTTTCACCTGTTGTAATGCTAAAAAGGCAGATTTGATCTCTTGAGAGTTATGTCCTACTAAAGCAATGATATTATCTTCCTCTCCATCTGGATCATCATTCTTATACTGTGTCTGATTCATTAGATCTGTTTTTAGGCACAGATTCTGATCTATTGGTGCGTTAGGATTGTAATCAAATACTAAACCAAACAATTTCTTCTCAAAAAATGGATCCAGTTGGCTGAACTGATACCCTGTTATTCCCACACCTGATATTGTACTTCCCATGGCTATTGTCACTAAACAAATTCCCAGAAGCCATGTTTTCCGTCTGTGTAGGCCTTTATCCTTCGTTCAAGCCACCTCCAAATGACTCTTTAACCAAGATAAACGTTTTGGGCCAACTATATACTTAGATCGTTTCTTTTCCTTCAACGAAATTATAATTCCTAATTCTTCTAATCTTTTAATGTGATGTTGAATACTTGAGTGATGAACATCAATTTCTTGTGAGATTTTTGATAATGATAAAGGTTTTCCTTTCCTTATCAGCACACGACACAATTCTTTTGCCACATCACTTTTGAGAGCCAAGGCTATCTCTGAAATTTGAACAGACTTCGCCCCAACAAGGTAAAAAATATGATATTTTCCAATCTTCTCATGGGTTATCAAATTAAAATCATCTAATGCTTGTAAATGCCATAATAAGGAAGAAATCCCACATCCTATTTCTCTTTGAATCTCCCGTAAGTGCGCCCCTTGTTCCCCCTTCACTGTTAAGAAATGTACAATCTGGCCTCGTAATTCATTTTCTAAGAGTTCGGTTTCATTGATTCGTCGTCTTTGTGGTGAATAAGCAATATGGGCGAAAAATAAGAATAAACTCAATAAACCTCCCACCACGATTTCACGTATTTTTGATATCACTCCTACCTTTATCAAAACGAGAATGGATAAAACACTCGCGATTACAACGAGACCCATTGTTGTTAATTGATTCACATCTCCAAACTGAATTTGAATACCATTATCGGAGGGTAAACTCCTTATTGTTAATTGTACAAGTTGACCTAAGATATCAATCATCTCTGTTGATGTGGCTTGATCTATCTCATGTAAATTAAATTGGGAGTCTGGAATTTCTATTGGTATTTCGATCGAAAAACTACCTACAATGACACGGCTGTCTACAAACCAAATACCTGATGTCAAATCATTCAAAAAAGGTTCCATTTCAGGTTTTTTAACTTCCATCAGCATCTGTATTTGATTATCAACCTCTACCCATGCTGTGCTACAGTTGACTTCAAAAGTAGTGATATTTGAAGTTAATATTGATTCGTTTTCTACTATATTCAACTCTTGTTTTACGAAAGACCCATTAATAGGATATACTACTGGTGCATAAGCTTTTATGCCGAAATTTTTCAATACTTGGAGTGGTGTTTTATTAAAATAACGATTCAGTACAAATAACCCTTTTCCTGCTTGTTCCCATTCATTTATTTCACCTGCAAAGGTTAAATCTATTGATAAAGGTAATTCGTTGATCCACCAAATCGCTGCAATACTCTCATTATCAAATTTAAATGATGGGTCCTCTTGTATCTTAGAAATGTTGTAATAACGTGCTGATATTCCTGTTGATGCCACAACCTCTTGACTCACTTTTTTATCCATACTTGAACCAAAGAACACAGCTATTATTTCTTTTTCTGATTCTCCACCTCCCATGATTCCCATAATTGGCAAGCTAATACTTATTATGATAATTCCAGCTACTAAGAGCAGTTTA
>CP070695.1:1170659-1271536 GCA_020353515.1 Candidatus Heimdallarchaeota archaeon | reverse complement strand
GAATCAGAGGAGAAATTATAATCATACCATCCACTCTGATGAATAAGAGATTGAATCGAGGAAATTCTTGCGGTATTATTGGGTTCTGTTTGTCCACTAGTTGTTTCATTCACAATATAAATCTCGCCTGTAGGACTTGAACTGTAACTATGATAGATACGTATTGTGTCTAACGCGGCATAGTCTTCCTCAATTTCAAACGCCATGGCATAAGCTTTAAATCCATTGGTTGAAAGTATTGTAAAGTCTGTAGTAAAATCTGGCTTTAATGCCTCTCTAAGTCGCCAATCATACTCTGCTGTGATACCTGAGATGTTAAATACGAGATCTTGTCGTGAATAAACTGGTGGTGTTGAGATTGTTATAGTGGTATTCTTCTCGGTTGGATATCCTACTCCATCAATACTATTTTGCGTACTATCCGCTAGCGTGTCCACCAAGTTGAATGAGTCATTGATGTTAACATTCCCTCCTCCTTGTCCTTCTTGAGCTCCAATGGTGAAAGTTGGTACTGTACAATTGTCCAAAGGAATTTCTGTTAAGTTAGGAGCAGAACCAAGATTAGAATAGCTGTTAATTATTTCCATTAATCTCGGTACTTCGACCATTGACTCTTTGAGAGGGTCAATACCAGTCCCACCTTCTTCTAGAGTTTCCTTCGGTAAAAGTGACGGTACTAGAGGTATTGGTATGCAGCCAAGTATAATCACAAGAAGAATGGTCAAGGAACCTATTACTGGTTGACTTTTTCTCAAGATATTCATTTTTCAGTCCCCATCAGCAGTTAATTGCTGTTGGGTGTATTTATCCACTAGTTTCAGGAGAATCTGCAAGAGATCGTGTAGTGTTTAAGGTTATTCTTTTGAACCTTATTTTTCGAATTTTATTTTATAAGGGAGATAAGATAATACATCATATTGTAAATATAGAAGTATATAGGATGTCATATTATTTTAGCTGTATTTTCATATGATATGAAAAACGATGGAAACCTCTAGTAGCAATTTTATTACTATTTTTTTTGCATGTATATGGTCTTCATGGGGCTTTATTTATGTAACCAAATTTTCTAGATAAATTATCCGAATTAATACTTTTTATTTCGAATGATTAACCACATATTAGAAGAGTTTCCAATTAAATATTTGTAATTAACGAAGAACTAATTGCTTCAAACCAGAAATAGCACGAGATTAACATCGATTTAAAGAATCTAGTGGGCTATAATATTTAAATTAAAATTATTGATTCCACAGGTATATCTTCACAATGGTAAGGCTACATATTGACATAGACGTTATAAAATTGAATCCAAGTACTGGTCATACAAAGATGTTTTGTTTTAAGTCGTTTTTTTAGCGCCCAATACATTACCCAGATCGCTAACGGTCGCATATATTGCGAAGCCCTATATTGGATATTCTTATTCCATGCCTTGGGTGTTCGAAACCAGTATCCTCTCTTATAAGTAATTTAGTATGCTCCCATTAGTAGAGATGATGATTAAAAATATAGATCATTATTTTAGACTTCAGAGAACATATATGGTCGAAGCCAAGGGAGAGGCTCACCTAGGGTCACATTGTCGGGATCTAAAAAGAAGGCAATTGCAGAAGTTGAGCTTAAGAGGGAATTTCCATCTTGGGGAGTATACGCATACCCTACTATTTCTACTTTATCAGTAAAGAGCTCACTTTGCCGAACCATTAAACTAGGAATGACAACTACAATTTGGTTCAGGATTCTACCAAAGTGGCCATATTCTCTGCCAAAGGAGAATATAACATTAGCATCGGTTTTATTAGTTACAGCAACGTACGGATCATCACTGAATTTTTGCTTAACCTCATCTAGGGAGAGAGCTTTCTCTTTGTCTAAAACCAGATTAAAAAATGCTGTATGCATATATTGAGTATTTAATTTGATAGCACTCGAAAAGACATTGAGATGATGACCTAATGTTGAATATAAACGATAGACGTCCTTCGCGTGGTGAGTACCAAATGTATGATCCTTGTGTTTTCCAACAGATGGTCCTGCTATGAATTTACCAGTTTGAGAAACATCAGTGGCCCTTCTCATAAAAACAAATCGTGCTTCACTTAAAATACTATTTTCTTTCCCATCAAATGCTAAATCCTTAAGTACTCGTGATGCTGCATGAGTATTACAGCTGACAACTTGTAAAAATTGTGAATTCCTTCTATGGAGGACACGATCATTGAGTCCGACGCCGTAGGGAATACCAAAACCATGTTCTGATCCTTGGGCTAAGAAGGCTCTGACTTCCTCTTTGACATTTTCATAGAATAAAAAACGATTTCGAACACCCATCCCTTCAGTTGAACAATCTGCAACAACAGTTGCCTTTGCAAGGGCATCCTCAAAGGTGTAGGTCGGTTCTACTCCCATTTCACGGAATTTATTGAATTTTTCTATCTGACAGCACATATGGGCGCCTTTTGAAAGCAATCCTCGTATCATGGGACGATCTGTTAGTCTAGGTGTGTGTTTATAAAATATTAATTCGTCGATTCCTAGTTCCTTAGATAATGCCGCTAATAATCCAGTTAACGGTTCGCCGATAGTACCAGTACCAACAATTAATACAACATTTCCATTAAGTGCCATTGATAAACCTCGATAACCAAAGAACTGTTGTTTTTTTCACTTAATTGCGTTACACTTCGTTAATCCAACAGTGAGAGCGTAATAAACCAAACTACTTAAGCATATGTATTCATCATATGGGTGAAATATTATTTTTCATATATTGTTTGTAGAAAGAATTTTATAATTTAAAACTTGTATTTTTCTTCTTTTCTCGTTTTAATACTAAGTTGACAGATTATAACAGGGTGTAGATGTTTTAAAACTGATAATCTCTTTTAATGAACCAATTTTTCCCGTTGAGATTTGATATGCAGCAACTGCATTGGCAAATATTGTTGATTCTGAAATGGATAGTCCTAATTTCCATCCAGTCATGAAGCCTGCATGCCAACTATCTCCTGCGCCCGTTGCATTAAGAACAGAAATCTTGAAACATGGTTCAATGGACAGTTGTTCACCATTTTTCCATATTTCCGCTTTAGTTGCCATATGTAATCCAAATATAATTTCTGAGTAAGATGATGACAATATCTTGATTGCTTCCTCTGGGGTCTTGTTGTGTTCTTTCGCTAATAATTGAACTTCAGTTTCATTACCAGTAATGAATGATGGAGATCTTGTAGGATGCTCTAAGATGCGGTGTCTAAATCCCTCAATCCGTTGAAGATGTGGTGTCAAGTCTGAAAAATCAACTGAAACTGCAATGGAAGGTGGGACTTCTCGAAGAATAGCTTCAACAAGATCTTCCATTTGATAATTCTGTGCATTGCATATCGCGATAGAATGGCTCTCTTTAAGTACATTCCATTGTTCAGGTGTTAGCTTCTTTGAAGAAAAATCGGTAACACTTCCAGAGGTTGAGAACATCACATTATGTTTATCTGTCCCATGGGGAATTTCTAAAATTATTGAACTCGCCATATCACCAGTTGTTGTTATAAGAGTTTTTACTCCAAGCGGATGCATAAAGAATTCAATAAGCTGTTTACCTAGTTGAGATGTTTCGCATATAAAGGTGGTAGAAATCCCCAAACCTGCCAAAGTTTTAGCTACATTCCCTCCATTTCCCCCTGCGATAAAACGGGCTTCTGGTCCAAGAAGATTCCCTCCCCCTCTGGAGTACACAGTTTGAATCTCTTGGATTAACTGTTCGTAAGGCATATGTGGATCTATAATGACATCGAGAAAGAAATCGGGAAGAACAGTCATTTTCAATTGTTTAATCTTGTTAAAAGCGGTTTCAAAGTCTATTGAGAACATCTCTAATCACTGTGGTTCTATATGTATGTAAATTATATTACTAGGATGTAGATATTTTCTTTTTTCTAAAATTTTAGAATTGTAATTCTTCTTTCAAAATCCAATATGTCTTCAAAATAGTTGTTTTTTAGTTACTTTCGGGTTATAGGGGAAAAATATAAATAAAATTGACTTAAAATTTGAGTAACATTGGAAAGTTGAGGTTTTTTTAATGGGAAACAAGGAACTAAGAGAATGTGTTGTTGTTGATGCAATTCGATTACCAATGGGGAAATCTTCTAGGGCTCAAATGGCGAAATATGGGGGATATTACAGAAACATGTCTTCACAAGATATGTTAGCAGGTATTTTAGAAATGTTGGTTGATCGGGTATCAAATCAATCAAGCTCATTTGATCCTCATGAAATAGAGGATGTACATGTCGGTATTTTAACTCAAATTGGTGAGCAAGGAGGTAATCTTGCTCGGATTGCACAATTGATGGCAAAGAACATTCCAGATATAGTAGCTGGTGCAACGGTCAACAGGTATTGCAATGCAGGTTTACAAGCCGTTAACACATGTGCGAACGCAATTAGAGTGGGTGATGGGGATATTATGATAGCTGCAGGTGTCGAAAATCTGACACACTACCCCATGGGAATTGATTTCCAGGTTGGATTTATGTACCCTGTTGACAACATCTATTGTCACATGGCTGACACCCGTATGGCTGAACTTCAAGAACGAATGAGCTTTGTACAAGGAGAGTCTGCGGAGCTGGTTGCAGAAAAGTATGATTTAACCAGAGAGGATATGGATAGGTTCGGTTTATGGTCCCATCAAAAGGCAACACGAGCAATGAGGGATAAAGAAGCGTATGAGAAGCGCGTTGTACCTTTTGAGGTTACTATTGAAAATCCAGAGGGATCGTTTGAAACAAAAACAGTAACAGAGGATCAAACAGTCCGTACAATAGCTATTGATGATCCTAATACAGCATGGGCTCAAATCCAAGCACTATCTCCTGTTTTTCGACCTGATAATGGCAGAGTGACTGCAGGAAACTCATCCCAAATTACAGATGGTGCTTCAGCAGTTATGCTTATGTCTCGCGAGAAAGCAGATAAACTTGGATTAAAACCTATGGTACGCATTCTTTCGACAGCTGTCGCTGGTGATGATCCCATGTTAATGTTAACAGGGCCTATTCCTGCACAAGAGCGTGCTTTACAAAGAGCAGGTCTTGAGATGAAAGATATGGATTGTATTGAACCAAATGAAGCATTTGCTTCCCCGTGTCTTGCGTTTGCTAAGCATTTTAATTATCCATTTGATGATCCGCGAGTAAATCCTTACGGGGGAGCAATATCCACAGGTCATGCAATTGGTTCGTCAGGAACACATTATTTCTGTGATATGGCTCATTATTTAGTAAATGAGAACAAACACTACGGGATCCAGACACTATGCGGGGGTGGTGGTGTTGGTATCGCTACTGTGGTTGAACATGTTTAGAATCTTTGATTCTTCTTTTTTTTCTCTTTTTCTATAAGGATCTCTCTAGAGAATATTTAGCAAAAAAGAATTAAGTAAATTAAATGAGCATTGTTTTCCATAAATTTCGAGGAATTCAATCTGAGAAAAAATCTTAAAAAACGCAGATATGTGATTTTGACTAATTAGCCCAAGTCGAATTGACCTCAATCCTCATTACTTGTTGGACTATTAAGGCTATTATAGGTAAGTATTGGGTCTTAATCGGAGCAAACCGAAATAATATGGCTTCATTCGATCTTGTTGGATTTATTTTCGCGCTCATTCTCGCATTCATTCTCGTACTACTGAATGGTTTCTTCGTGGCAGCCGAATTTGCTCTTGTAAGTGTTCGGCCTTCAAGAATTGAGGAACTGGTACGTAAAACGGGTGGTCGAAGAGCAAAAGCGGTTCAACTAGCCATTCAAAATCAAGATGAGGTAATTAGTGCAACTCAACTTGGAATTACGATGGCAAGTCTTGCCCTTGGATTTTTAGCTGGAGCTTCTATAGAACCAGTGATAGAGGAGATTTTTCCTGAAGATTTTAAAGCAGTAGCAATTTTAGGTGGGCTTACACTAGGTGGTTTGTTAGCACTCGCCATTACTACCTACATGCATGTCGTACTTGGTGAATTAGCGCCCAAAAGCGTAGCTCTTCAATATCCAGAACGAACAAGTTTATGGGTTGCAAAACCCCTGCATTGGTTTGCTTTGTTATTCAAACCAGTAATATGGGTATTTAATCAAACAGGCTGGTTAGTCTTAGCACTTTTTGGTATAAAGCCAATAGTTGGTCATAGAACAGTTCATTCTGAGGCTGAGCTGAAATTGCTTATTTCCCAATCTTCTGAGGCTGGTATTCTCGATGAACGCGAAAGTGCTATCTTAAAACGGACTTTTGATCTACCTGACACTCAAATAAGAATGTTAATGACTCCACGATACGAAATGAAGGCAATCACTATCACTGATGATTTTGAAGAGATCATAAAGTGTGTAAATAATACAGGACATTCCAGGTTTCCTGTCTTTGATGAATCACGAGAGATAATTGTTGGGTTTTTATACGCCAAAGATCTTTTAAATTATTTGGAACTGTTTCTAAATGCTGATGAAATAAGTGACAAGAAGGATCAGATTGATATTTCCCAATTGTTAAGGGAGGCGGACTATGTTCCAGAAACAATGAGAGCAGACTTATTACTAGAGAAATTACAAAACACCAAACGACATTCAGCCATTGTTGTAGATGAATTTGGGGAAGTGGTAGGACTAATAACATTGGAAGACATTTTAGAGCTTTTAGTTGGTGACATCCAAGACGAATATGACTACGAACCTGCCGAAATCACGCCATCGGAAGAGAATGAAGGGGAGTCAAAAGTAAGTGGTCAAACCTCATTAGATGACTTTAACAAATATTTCAAGACAAACTTTCAATCAGACATCTCTGTAACTATTGGGGGTTTTATTCAGGAAAAGTTAGGCCGATTACCTAAAGAAAAAGAAGTTTTCAAAATCGCTAATATCGTCTTTACTGTAAAAGAAAGCACTGAAGTGCGGATTGAAACTTTACTTGTTCACCGCAAAAAGAAAAGTGAAGAAACAAAGGAAAGTACCGAGGAGAAACCTGAGGAAGAGGAATCATAAGACTTCTTGTAGTCAAGCTTAAAACAATTTTTTTTCGCATGAAAAGTATTAATTAGTTCCCTTTAACCATGATTAACAGCTGAAAAATTCTTTTGGTTTGCCTGAATGAAATCGTTTAAACAAATAATAAATCTCCTCCAAATGGGAGAGACGGAGGGAATCGCAAAGCGTTATATGGTTATGAATAGCTTTGATGGAGCTCTTACAGCACTAGGTATTATCATAGGCAGTTTTCTTGCAAATGTAGATGATCCCAGAACATTAATCTTGGCTGGTCTTGGAGCAAGTATTGCAATGGCTGTTTCAGGGGGTTTCGGTGCCTATTTGACAGAAAGCGCGGTAAAGAAAGAAGAATTAGCTGAAATTGAATCAGTAATGCTTGAGGAATTTGATCATACTGTTGTGAATCAAGCAGCAACGATTTCATCGTATTTTGTAGCTATTGTGGATGGTCTTAGTCCTTTTGTGGCAGCATCTTTTTCATTTCTCCCATTCTTCGGAGCATATTTTCTTAAATGGCCAATTCAATTCGCATATATTTCATCCGTTTTATTCACTGGATTATCTTTATTTATTTTAGGGGCTTATCTGGGTAAGATTTCAAAGGAAAATATTATTTTAAATGGAATTAGAATGATAATTGCAGGAGTGGTCACAGCTATCCTTGTAATGGTTCTTGAATTTCTATAACAATAATTTCTGAAACATCTGATAATAATTTAAAAGTGGAGATTGGAAGAAGTTTTAATGATTCGGAGAAAATGTGTCAATCATCAGTTTTACGTCATCTGAGAGTTGATAAAGGACGGGACATGTGCAGCCACTCTCAATCCATTGGTTTACCTGTTCTAGACATTCATTTGGCTTTCCGCTTGCGGTTATCTTCTGGACAATCTCATCTGGGATATGTTTCATTGCTTTATTGATCTGTTCTCGGGTTGCTGGCCAGGTGAGTTCCTCATGGATTTTATCAAGGATATCTTGAGGCATCTTACTAGCCTTCATCAAATGTGGTTGTTGGCCCATGTACTGAGTTAGAAGTTCGCGGGCTTCATTTAATGCTTTTTCACGATCGAGATCCATTGAACAGACTATCAGCTGAGGTCTATCAATGTCTTCCAGTGAACCTCCACCTTTTTTTGCTCCAATCTTTAAGTGCTTTAGAGCAGTATGGTTGTAATCAGGAGAAACCATATAATTGAGTAGGGCACCATCAGCTAATTTACGTGCACAAAGCTCCCCAGTAAGTTCCATCATTTTCATACCTGTTGCACCAATTAATATTGGTACTTCTCGTGGTTTATTTGGATCACCATGAACGATATCTAATCGTATCCCATCCACATGCACAAATTCACCGTCAAAAGTAACAGTTTCCATGTTAAGGAGTTTCTTCATAACTGTTGTGTACTCTCTCATCAGTTTTAATGGTTTTTTACGAGGTGTACCTACCTTACTTGCTAGGGGTTCCCACCAAGCGCCAATTCCGCATATAAACCTCCCAGGTGCCATTTGATCCATCGTGCTAAATGTCGCTGCCATTAATGCAACGTTACGTGTCAGATTATTAACCACTCCTGTGCCTAATTTAATCTTCTTTGTAACTGCAGCCATTGCAGAAAGTGGGATAGTAGCCACACGAGCTAATCTAGACTCAGCTTGCCAAACAGCTTCAAATCCTTTATTCTCTGCATATTTTGCAAATTCTATTGACTTGGGAATGTCATGTTTATCCTGTAAATAGAGTGCTACACGTGAATATTCAGACATGATTCTACTAGCTCCACAATATTATTATTTATAGGAGAAAATTCTTTATCCTCAAGAACCTTTCCTTACATAGAATCATTTGAAGACATTAAATTGGTTTTTGATCAGAACTAAATTCCAATATTGGATTGAGTTTGTATTTCCCTCTAGGTAACGTTGAAAACATGGAAAAAATCGAAAAAGAAAAGCAATTTCGTTCAATTCTTCAATTTATCGAGCAAAAATTATTTCAAATCGAAGATCTTACAGTAAAAATGATGTACAATAGCGTGGTTGACCAACTTTCAACTATTCCATACTTTAACTGGGTGGGTATTTATCTACTCGACAACGAGAAAAACCAGCTTGTATTGGATTACTATGTTGGTAAACCTACAGAACATACTCATATTCCAGTCGGTAAAGGAGTTTGTGGTTCTGCTGTTGCAGATAAAACTGACAAAATTATAGAAGATGTTACAAAAGAGGAGAACTACTTAGCTTGTTCTCTAGAAACCCGATCTGAAATCGTAGTTTTAATTGAAGATGAGAAGGATATAATAGGTCAGATCGACGTAGATTCCGATGAGGTTGGAGCTTTTGATGAGACTGACCAAGAATACCTCCGGCAGATCTCAGATTTAATCGTTGATAAGTTAAGGTCATGATTTCATTAACGCGCTAGAAAGAGGGTGTCGATCCTTCTCTTATTTGGTAAAATGGCCTACCATGAAATACGACGGCAGTACAATCGATATTTTGAACCAATTTTTCAGATGGTCTCCGCCCTAAACGGGGTTTACCATACCCAAGAATTAAAAGTTCTAATTGATCTTTCTTGACAACTTCTGCAATCGATTTGACGAAATCATGGCCTAAAACATGTCTTTGCTCAATAGGAATTCCCATCCGGAGAGCTTCTCCAATAGTATGTAAGAAAATAGAAATATTCTCCTGTACTCCAGGGGCTTCAGACATCACTTTAGGCGTAATTAACTTGGGTACATGAGTCCAGTGATACGCAACTAGATCAGCGATTCTTGTTGACGAGACCATAGCAATACCAAGCTGTATTAAGAAAGGGTCACGCTTGCTGCCTGGAGTTAAAGCGCCTACATGCTCAAATGTTAATTTCTTTTCAATAATCTCCTTCTTACCTGGAAAAACTTGAAGTCCAGGAATGGGCATTTTACGGAGTGCATTATGAGAAACACTGATTTGCCCGAATTTTCGTTTGCGTCGAGAGGGTAGTATAGCTAATTGATATTCTCCTGTACTAGCTACTTCGATCATGTGTTGAATGATATCACGAGAAGAAATATTTTTATGAGAAGGGGCAACAATTTTTACTTCATAAGGAATACGAAACCGTTTGAATTCATCTGTATAATCACTAAAAGAATCTTTAGTCTTGAATCCAAAGTGGTAAAGAGTTACTTTTGGACCAAATTCATGAGCAATATGAATTGCTATTCGGATGGTATCCCACTCAAATGATCTTCCTCGTACAGGAACTAGTATATTGTTTAAAACAGTAGTAAAGAACGCTTCTGGGATATAGTTAGCTCGAGGACGAGCATGCTTTGCTAATTTCGAGGGGACTCTGAGTGAGATCCTCCTGCGAGCATATCCTTCATAAACGATTTCCCCAAGCACTAGCCAGATTAACGTTGTTACTAAAGCCTCCAAATGTAAAAATATTGTAAAAGAAAAGATTAAGAATAAAGCTAATCCTCCCAACACAGGGATTAGCGGGAATAATGGAGTTTTGTATCCATAATCTAGTTTTTCTTTAGAAACCCTAACTTTTCTGCGTATTAAAATCGCAGCTATCATTACCTGTCCGAATAGCATCATAAACATCAAATCAGCGGATGTTGCTACAGCTTCAATAGGAATTAAAACAGCCATTAAGATAACAACTAATCCCGTCATATATATAGAATTGACTGGAGTATGCGTTTTAGCTGAAACTGCTGCCAACTGTGGGGGTAAGGATCCATGTCTAGCTAAAGCAAAAGCGACCCGAGTCGATGAAAAGAGAACAGCATTTAAAGCTGATAGAGTTGACAATATTCCTCCAAAAAGAATAACCACTAAGCCTAAGCCTGGGAGCATCTGTTGAGCAGCAAAAAGAAGTCCTAATTCTTTATTTTCGCTTAAAAATTGCCAAGTAGCCTGACCTTCTACAGTAAATGCTCCAAGAGAGACTACTCCTACCAATAGATATATAGGTATCACGATTAATACAGATAAAATAACTGATTTCGGAACACTAGTTTTTGGATCATAAATCTCCTCCCCAGCTTGACATACAACTTCATATCCCTCGAAGGCAATGAAAGTGAACCCCATCGCAGTGAAAATCGAGAAAAAGCCTCTAGGAAAAAAATTACTGAAATTTGATGATGCTAAAGAAGGATTTGATGTTATAATTATCAAACCAGTTAAGATGAAGAAAACAAGGACTATTACTTTGATACCTGAAATCCAAATCTCTGCTTTTCCCATGACAGAAGATCCAAATTGATTAATGACTAGAAATAGTATTATAGCAATTACTGCAATAATCTTTTCGATAAAGAAGATATTTTCTGAAGGAATATTCACCCCAAGATTTCCAAGTAGTGCTACAAAATATGCCGCAAAACCAAGTGCATAAAGAGACCCTGCAACTGCAGCTGCGAACCAACTCATCCAACCAGTTAAGAAGCCTTGTCGCTCTCCTAATCCAGCTCGGGCCCAAATATATCCCCCACCTGCTTCTGGTATTGCGGATCCCAATTCTGCATATACCATAGCAATCAAAGTTGCAATCACTCCGTTGAAAGCAAAGGCAACTAATAATCCTGGTCCAGCAATCCCTGCAGCAATCCCTGTAAGGACAAAAATACCTGCTCCAATCATAGCTCCCACTCCAGTCATTGTTGCTTGAGTTACAGTCATGTCACGTGAGAGATCTGCGCCACTTAAGACAGTATCCTGTCCTTTGGATAGTTTAGGTCCGATAACATAACGTTTCCTCCCCAAGAATACTACTTGAATTAAAGAATAAATTGTCAAACTAAGTATGACAGATACTGCTAGGATTATCAGGATCAAGCCAATTAGAGGATCAGGAATTGTGGACATTACTGTACAACCTCATATATTTGTAAAGGGTTGTCGTTCTTTTTCTTACGCTTTTATGTTCAATCAGTATTCAATTCGTGCAAAACTTGTCCTTAAAACCGAAATATTCCAGTTTTATATTGATACCAGTGTCTCTGGTATTATAGCATAATGGTTGTACCTTTATTAACCTATTAAAAAATATTAACGGAAAAGAGTTTAATGAAGCTTATGAATGCTTTCTATTATAGATAAAAGGGAAGAAAAATGCAAAAACAGCCAATAATTAAAGTGAAATTTGAGGATGTACCGAGCTTCGCGATTTCAGGATTTTTTGGGGGAGTAAATCCTAATGAGGGGAATATCAGCTTTTTCCAAGATCAACTAATACCCCGTGAAAGTGATCGGCCAGGACAGATTATTTTAGATACTATTGAACACAATTTTGTAGTTAATGTAAAAATGAGCCCTGCAGTATTTAAAAGGATGGCATTGTGGATGATTGAGCATGTAAAACGTTTTGAAAGTATGCATGGAGAGATCCAACTAGGACATCCAGTTAAAAAGGAAGAACAGCATCCTCCGTCTTACTATGGTTAAAACATAGTCCTTATCATATTTTCTCAACAGTAAAAAGGTAATCATGGCTCATCATCC
Source organism: Candidatus Heimdallarchaeota archaeon (assembly GCA_020353515.1). Classification (GTDB taxonomy): domain Archaea; phylum Asgardarchaeota; class Heimdallarchaeia; order Hodarchaeales; family Hodarchaeaceae; genus Hodarchaeum. The sequence goes on along the minus strand of CP070695.1, from coordinate 1,258,978 downwards.
CTGTAACTTTGCCATGATGTGTAGATCGGCTAGAAGCGGCACGATCATCACTCAATTTTACTTGAATGGCAGTAATCAGGTTGAAACCAACTGAAACTAATTGGCTTTTGAACTCTTCAAAATCAGATGAATTTTTGAATCCAGTCCAAAAGAAAGCAAATTTCTGTGGTTTAAGGACTCGATAACATTCTTGTAATGATTTTAAACTGTTTTGCCAGTATTTAGTCCCAGAACCACCACATAAAAGCTTCTTGGGGAGCGGATCCGTCCCTAAGATAGCTGATATTATATTAGAGCGTTTGGATCGCTGTAAAGTCCTTCGTTGAATTTGAATTTGTTGATACTCAACATCTTTGTCTTTATAGGGAGGGGAGGTAACTATTAAATCAACTGAATCATTTTCTAGTTCCACCTGATGGTTGGATGCTAATTTAAAAACAGGTTTGAATTTTACCATTTTGGGGAGAGTGGACATTTCTCGTATCATCTTTTTTGCTTTACGCTCAAAGATAGGAATAATGGAGGCAAATTTCCAGTTTCCTCTCTCTTCAAAATCTCTTCTTCCAACAATTTTAACTGCATGGATAAGGACTAATTTGAAAAATTGTTTAAAGGAGGAGCTTTGTGAATTGTCTGAAATACTTTCATCTAATGAATAGATTTCATGCGATATTGTCGGTCCCAAACAAAATTTGTCATCTTCATCTAGAAGATCAATCTTTGGTTCGTCTATGTTCTTAAGGTTTGTAAGAATCGAATCCAAGTGAAAATTTAAAGTATCTGGATTTAAGTAGGTTGTTTTGACATTTGACACCAAAATAGCGAAGGGATTTAAATCATAACCAAGAAACTGACGTTCTAATAACATAGCTTCTAATCCAGTTGTCCCTCCACCAACAAACGGATCCAGAATGAGATTTCCTTTTGTAGTGAATCGTTCGATTATACCCCTCGGTAGTTTCGCTAGAAATTTGGCTGGATAGGAGTAGAATGTTCTGGTATAGCCTTTTTCACGCTCGGGTCTTGTGAAAGAAGTAATATAAGCAATATCATCGTGATTAAGGCCCATTTGTTTTACTCCAACTCACTTTATCATTTGGAATTTTCTCTTTTTGTTATTATGCTAGAAACATTTTAATTGTCTTGAAGTTGTTAGATGAAGTTGTTGTTTTTCGATTCACTGAGAGGTGAGAATTCGTGATGAATATAAGAGTTTTTTTAAATTTAAAGGTTAGAACTGCTGTAATATTAATAACAACCTTACTATTTTTTAATATATCGATCTTAGGTGATTCTGTGTCAATAAAAATTGATACTGAGCCAGATCCATTGTTTCATATTCACATGATTGCGCCTATAAACAATATTTATCGTATGCAACTTGCTCATAGGATGGAAAGAGAATTAGAAAGTATTGGAATCTCTTGTGATCTTGATTTAGTTAATTGGGGTATGATGGGCCCTCGTTGTTATTATGATGAGGCTAACACCTTTTTAGAGGATGGATATGATTTGGCACTCCTGGGTATGACAATAAGTTCTCCAACGAGTCATCCTGGGAATAATTTACTCGCAATATATCATAATGATGCGGTACCTCCTTTGGGGTACAATATGATGATGTGGAGTAATCGAAGCACCGAGTTCAATGATTACCGAGCTAGTGAGGCTTCAGATTTAATTGATGCACTTGATGTTGAATTAGATTTCTCCAAGGCTAAGCAACTAATTGTTGATTGGCAAAAAATTTTCTATGATGTTATGCCCCACATATTAACCTACCATCAATGTAATATCCATGCAGTATCAACAGGTCTATATGGTTATGATCCTACGGGTTATCCCATTGCCTCAGCTGAAAACCATTGGCTTGAAAGTGATTATGCTGGTACCGCTGGGAAAATTGTTCTCGGTGCTTCTGGTTCTGGCACTAGATTTTATGACTTTCTCGGAAATTCTCTTTACGATCAATATGTTGCAGCCCCTGTACAAGATGCCCTCGTAGGAAACACACCATCCAGAGAAGTGAATATTCCTACGAATGTAGATCGCAAAGCCTGGATGAAGGAACATTATCACGATATATATGGCACCTCTGGGTATCTTGAGCAATATCCCAGGATTGCTGTAGCTATGGGAACCTACGATTTAACTGGAACTAAATACACAATCACCATTAGAGATGATGTATATTGGCATGATGGCCATAAAGTAGATGCCTGGGATGTTGCATTCGGATTCCAAGCAGAACTTCAACCAGATTTAGGATCATCATCATACTCAACGCTTAAGACGGCATTTGGTTTAGATGATAAGACAAATAACCATGGAAATTTTTCCTTTATAGTGACAGATGAAGATGTTGATGGATTCTATGAAACTATTGAATTTAATCTTGCACAGATTTATGCCCCTTTCCTTTTTAGTAATCTAGCGACATCTATTAAACCTGAACATATTTTGGGAGATCCAGGAACACATGGTTTCGATGCTACTGGTGATTTTGATGTAAGTTTGTGGGAGGTTCAACCCAGAGATTGGATTGCACACTCTATGAACACTGCTAATCCACAAGATCAAGGTGGTTACAAGGGGCCTATAGGCTGTGGATCTTTGGTCTTCTACAATCGTGATCCCACAAGTAAGGTCGTAACATTAAAGAAATTTGATGGTATCAGATGGGATGATGCAACAGAAGATTGGGTTGAAGATGGTACTCTTCGACACTACCTCGCTGCAGATGGTTTACTAGATGATATGCCTGATGAATATACTATGGTTGAAGGTGATATGAACAGTATCGTTAGTAACTGTCAAGAGGGAAGCGTCAACATTATTGATCCAATATTCACTATGACACCCATTCTTAATCATCTCCAAGATCATGAAAAAATCACTGTAACATATAGTACTGAATCTGGTTGGCAATCTCTCTATATGAACCCAAAATTTACCACTTCAACCGAACTTGGGAGTACTGATAGACCCTTTAATAGGAAAGGTGTACGGCATGCGATCTCGCACATCATTCCAAGAGAGGAGATCATAAACGACCTTCTCGGTGGTTTAGGAAAACCCGCTTATTCACCATTTTCTCATGTATCTTGGGCTGCTGTATCTGAGGCTGAATTACTCACTTATAAACAATCAATAGTAGCAACAGATGGATCCAGGTTAGAAACAAGTGAAACAGCTGCATGGGACAGTTATGATCGCCAATTAGCACTAGATTGGTTGGAATCAGAGGGATATGATGTCTCTCCATGGCGAGCATATGTCCCCCCAGATCTTCCTAGCTGGCCAACGAACAAAAATATGCAATGGGATTCCCGAATCCGGAATGGTACAACTATTAGCTTTAAAATTGACCAATTGGTTGCTGAAGATGGTTCTAATGTGTGGCATTGGGACCAAGCGGATATAACTTTAGCTAAAGACGATATAATTAATATTACATGGATTGCTGATCCGAATAAAGATGAATTAGTCGAAATAAATGGGCCTGTTACTTATGACATTGAGGTATCGATAGGAGGTACATCTTATAACCTGAGAAAATCAAGACGCTTAGGATGGTTTATCCTTCCACTCGTAACAACTGATGGATTTGGAGAATTGGAATCAGGGATTCGTGCTGCAGAACGTTATTTCAGTTATACGTTCCAGTTTTTTGGTACAGTTCCTGAAAATGACTACTGCTTTATTATGGAAGATGATCCCACGCTCCACAATACTGGGAAAGCAGCCTCTCCTGGTACATTCCTCCATGGATATATACTTACTTGTGACACCTCACAGGACGAAAGAGAAGAACGCGTATTTAACCTCACATATAATGCTCTGTCAGGAATACTTGATTCTCTAATTTTTACAAACTCTCAAGGAGGGAATCCATCATCAGGGAAGATAGAGTCAAAACTCGTTAAAGGATTAAGTCAATTAGAAATTTCATTCATCAGTATCTCAGAAAGCCCAGTTCCTTCCACTGCACCTACAAGTACTGCTGTACCAACAAGTACTCAAGCACCTGAAACTACTACAGAAACTATCGGAACTAAGGCAGCTCCGTCTATCACTTCTAGTTGGTCAGTTTCTTTGATCTTGACTACCCTCTTAACTATCGCAATTAGATGGAAAAGAAGAAAACAAGGATGATTATTTCATCCTTTCAACATTATATTTGAGTGAAGGAATCCACAGTTTTTTGATCAAGTCTTCTAACGACTTCGACTAAGAGTTCAACCGCTTGTTCAACATCTCCAAGATCTAATATTCCATTGTGCGAATGGATATGCCTTGTTGGTACACCAATCACAAGGGAAGGGCAGCCAGCTCCAGTAATGTGTATGGCTCCCGCATCAGTACCTCCGCCTAAAACTATGGAAAGTTGATGAGTAATTCCTTTTTCCTTTGCCACATCCAATACGAAATGTTTTAATCGGGGATTAGGTATCATACTTGCGTCTCCTGTTAAAATTGAAACCCCCTTCGACATTTCTGAAGGAGCTTTAGTTTTCTCAACCCCTGGTACGTCTCCAGCGATATCTACTTCCAATGCAAAACCAACATCGGGTTGGATGACATGTGCTGATGTACGAGCACCCCTTAATCCAATTTCTTCTTGAACTGTTGCGACTCCGTAAATTTGGTTTGGATGATCAATATTCTCTTCTTTCAAACGACGTATAACCTCTGCAGCTATAAAGGCACCAATTCGGTCATCAAATCCTTTAGCTATCGCAAGAGTTACTTCTTTCTTTTTTTCTTCATCTTTTTTCTTTGTTATTTGTGTACGTTTTAGGAGCTCGAATTTACTGTCAGGAACTGCAGGATCCCCGATTTTAATTCCAAGGGCTTCAACCTCTTTTTGACTTTTACATCCAACATCAATAAACATTTTTGTTTTAACTACGACTTTCTTTCTCTCTTCAGGGTCAAGGATGTGAGGTGGTTTAGCAACAATGATGCCTGTGATTTTAGTGCCATCTCGCACTTTGATAATAACTCTCTGAGTCAGGAGAGTTTGATCCCACCATCCACCAAGTTGATTGAAAGTGAGATACCCTTGCTTATCGATCCCTGTAATAATAAAACCAATCTCATCCATATGGCCTGCAAGCATAATTTTGGGCCCTTGATCACCTTTTCGGAAAATAAGTGAACCAGTCTTATCTTGAGACACATTATCTGCGAATTGAGTAACATATTCTTTAATTAGTTTGGCGACTTCGAGCTCAAAGCCCGAGGGGCCAAAAGCGTTCGTCCATGCTTCCAATTGCTCAATATTTAGCTTCATTTCAATTTCCTCGTAAAATATTGTGTTTTACAATAGTATATACCAGTTATTTCAATGTTTACTGCAATTGATGTCACTCATGGAAAAAATCCTAGAATGAACATTGTTAATTATCTGAGTTTAAGCTCTCATTTCGATTAACTGAGTCCATAAACTTATGAATTTTTCACAAAAGTCTTCTGATGAATCATAATGAAATATACTGTTATTGGAAACACAAATGTAAAAATCTCCCAAATTGGTTTAGGAACATGGCAATTTGGATCTAAAGGTTGGGGATATGGTACTGATTTTACAAGAAAAGATGCTATCTCAATTGTTCACAAAGCATTAGAATTGGGGATTAATGTAATAGATACTGCAGAAGCGTATGGGCGCGGGAAATCAGAAGAAATTATCGGTGAAGCTATCAAAGGGTATGATCGTGAAAGAATAATTATTACCACTAAATTTCTTCCCATCGCAATTAGACCTTCCTCAGTAGTAAAAGCATTGAATAAGAGTCTTAAAAGGCTACAAACAGATTATATTGATATATACTTAATTCATTGGCCTGCTCCTTGGCTTATCGGTAGAGTTCTGAATCACATGGAACGGATGGTCGATGAGGGGCTAATTCGGTTTATTGGAATCAGCAATTTCAATCTTGGACGATTAAGGAAAGCTCAGAAGAAGATGTATCGTCATAGAATCCAAGTAAATCAAGTAAATTATAGTTTGGCAAGAAATCAGGTGGAAAATGATCTTCTTCCATATACCCAACGTGAAAAAATTACCGTTATGGCCTATAGCCCTCTAGGACAGGGTTGGTTGACTGGAAAATATACAGCAGGTAATACTCCTGGTGGTACCCGTCGCCGTAATAGATTATTTCGAAGTAAAAACTTTAAGCGTGGAGAACAACTGTTGTCTCTTGTTAAAGAAATAGCAGAGGATCATCAGGTTACCATGGCTCAAGTTGCTCTTAATTGGGTAATTAGAAACTCATCTGTAATAGCTATTCCTGGCGTAAAAAATCTAGCGCAACTGGAGGGAAATATAGGATCGGCTGATTTTGAATTAGCTAATGATGAAATTGACCGAATTAAAAAAACTTTAAAGGAATTTCATCCTAGACTCCTAATGTAATAGAAAATAACCAAACTTAAAAGAGGTGTTTTCAGAGCACTCAATGATTGTTAGCGCTATTACTCCCAATGAAAACGCAGGATCTTCATCTTTGTGGTGATGATATGATCAAAATTAAAGCGAGTTGATATCATGTTAGAAATTAAAGATTTAGAGACTGGACTAACTTACACAGAATTTGTTCCTGGTATCACCCCTAAAATCCCCACTTGGCTTATTTGTAGCAATCCAAATAAAGATGAGCTGCGTACAATCCAGCAAACCTTTCATATCCCTTGGGAGGATCTTGAGGACGCGCTTGATGAAGATGAACGACCACGTTTGGAGCTGGAATCAGAACATGATCCACCATTTATCAAACTTGTTTTACGTGTCCCTGCTTTAGAGAAAACTAAACCTACTACCCATCCTGCAGTCGTTTTTTTAACAGAAAATCATCTTATAACTGTTCAAAGCGCTAAACTTAAAACAAAGCGAATTAGAAAACCGATCGGGTCTCGTAGAAAGCGATCCACTCCCACAATACTAGTTTTACTTGATTATCTCGAATCTGTTGTTAAGTCATTTGAGCTTAGAGTTGATATTATTGATCAAGACCTTGAAAAAATTGAAGGAGTGATATTTCAATCCATTAGGAGTTCTTCAATTGAAAAAGTATTCCAATTATCAAGAGATGCGACATATCTCGATGCTGCCTTACGGGGTAATTTACGTGCGTTTCACGGTTTGAAAAAAGCACCCCAATTCGCAGAACGGAGTGATTTACTTAATGATCTTGATGATTTAGCCATTGATTTACAGCAACAAGCTGAACTTCTTCGAATTTATAGGGATCTAATTGAATCTAGCCTTGATGCATTTGCTTCTGTCATTTCTAATAATCAAAACGATCTCTTGAAGGTGCTAGCATCAATAAGTTTGATCCTAATGGTTCCTACTCTGATAGCTTCTCTTTATGGAATGAATTTAGGGTCTGATTTCAGTTTTTTGCCTTTGGCGAACAATCCTTTTGCCTTTTGGATTATTTTAGTCCTTAGTTTAATTTTGATTGTCCCAATATGGATGTACTTAAGAAAAGTTGATCTTCTATAAAATAGTCCTTTATTCATTCCCTCTTAGAAGATCAAATAAATTTTCTACTTGGTAATTTGAACGTTCTGCAGCAAACAACCACTGGTCAATAATCGTGAAAATTCTCTCAAGTTCTTTTGCAATATTTTTTTCCTTAGTAGTAGAGAAAATTTCTATGGTAGAGATTATAAATAACCATTTAATCAAATTTTCAAAGGCCTCTTGATTGAACCAGAGGATATTATGGTACCTATTAGTTTGGATATAAGATTGAACCTCTAAATCAGTCATCAGCTTTCTCATAATTTGTACAGGTTGGTAGTCTGTTTCTTTTCTACGGTTGTACCATTTTTGGTGGGAGGTGAGGATCTTAATTAAGATTAGAGCTTCTGAAGCACTTGGTTGGGTCTCTTCGAATCCCTTTAATGTCCATTCAATTATTCTCCCAAGTCCCCATTCATCAATCCAGCTTCTACTCTGTAATTCGTAATGAGTAGGACTTTTTATCTTTCCAAGCAGGTGGATAAATAACCAAGATAGGATGATCTTCCAATCTTCTGGGTAATTTTCGTTGAAATATCCAAGAAATTTGTCTGAAATTTCGGGGGAAAGAGTTAAGCGGTTAACTGACTCTTTAAGATGGAAGAGATTGTTAAGTTTATTAGTTATCTCTTCTACGATGTCCGATCCTACAGTTTCACTTTTTGAAAATTTAGCTACTTCTTTCAAAAATTCTGAAAACTTTGAGTTTACTTCATCAAGAATCTTATCTTTTTCCTCTTGGTAACTAGATTCCTGAGCTTTGATGATTGCTTCAAATATAGGTTTATTCACCAATTCTTTGAAAACTTTGTGAAGAGAATGGTAGACAAGCTCCTGAAGCGTCTCATCAATGTTATCAACCCCTTTTCCAGAGAGAAAATCATGGAGGAGGGCATAATGTTGATATTCACTATCCTGAACTTCACGAAAGTCAAGAAATACGGCTGATTGATATGCTTCTAACTCTAAATACAGTCCCTTATCATATATTTCCTTACTGCGTCGAATATATTCTAATCCTCTGATATGATCACGGAAAATACAATAATAATCTTCATCATTATGTAAAGTTAAGCTATTTCCTAAAGTTTTCTGAATTAGTTGCGTTTGATCTTTCTTTTTGATTGCAAACGCAGCTGAAGTTTTTATCCATCCACTAGTACTAGAAAATCTATTGTGGTATACAACCAAAGCTTTTTCATTACCCTCACTATTCGAATAAGCATAGACATCCTCATTTACAAAACCCTGTGATGTGTAATAATCATATAGAAGGAAATTTTCAACCTCTGCAAATAGATATCTTTTCTTCAACAGTGGCAAAATTATTTGATTGTGGTATTGAACGAACCCCTCGTCAACTTTTTCATCCCAGTATGCCCGACGATATTCCATTCCATATTTTTCTTTAAATCCTTCAATCTGCCCATGGCCGAACATGGGGAGACCAGGCATAGTAACAAGTAAGAGACATATACCAAAATACTTTTTCCCCTTTCCAAATTGATCAGCAGCCGTTTTTTCATCAGGGTTATTCATAAAGTTAACAAACCGCTTCAAAATTTCAGGGTCGTACTCAAGCGTATTTTTGATTACAGAGCGATATTTTGCATTATCTTCATCCCTGAGCATATTCATGAATGCTGAATTGTAGACTCGATGCATACCTAATGTTCGTACAAAAAACCCTTCAAGAAGCCAAAATGCCTCTGCGATTAGTAATGTATCAGGAGCTTCCTGATTTATTCGATCAACTACCTCACGCCAAAACTCTTTAGGCATTGCCTTGTCAAACTGTTGCTTGCTTAAGCCATGTTCCGCTCGTGAGGGGATATCACCTCCACTCCCAGGTGCTGGAAACCATAATCTTTGATAGTGTTTCTTTGTAAGGGTCATAGCTGCGTCGAATCGTATAATAGAAAACATTCGTGCAACATGTAGAATTGTTTGAATCACAGCTTCACGTACTTCTGGTTTAAGGAAGTTCAACTGGGCAGTATCGTTCCATGCCATCGAAGTTCCGTCATTTCCGTGATACATATATCGAACTTCCTTTGTCTCATAATCTTCCCATTTGAATGTGACAGCTGCATCTGTTCGGGAAAAATAATGATCCTCTAACTTTATTCCGATTCGTGGATTTCTAGAAAGACTTTCTCCACTGTAAGAATACACTGGAAAAGGACTATATGGAAGTGAAATATACCAGTCAGGGTGTTCTATCATCCACTTCGAGTCAATTCCTGTATGGTTTGGTACCATATCTGACGCTAAACGTATCCCTCGCTTCCACGCTCTTTCTTTTAAATTCTCAAAAGCAGGTTGACCTCCTAGATCTTGAGCGATGACATAATCATATAAAGAATACGCAGACGCCTCTGCTTCTGGATTACCGCACCATCGTTTAATTGTTTTAGACGCTGAACTTCTCTCCCAAATACCAATAAGCCATAGTGCATTAAAACCCCAATTCGATAATTGAGTCAATTCTTCATCGGGAATATGATCTATTCTGTGAAGATTGGCCTTGTACTTTTTTGAGAGTTGATCTAGCCATACGTAAATGTTTTTAGCTATCATTACAGCTTTAGGCATCCAGTCTTTGTCTGGTGTATAATTCTCCTCTAAATAATCGTATTCATAAATTTGAGCTTCTCCAGGACCTAATCCTCGTAATTTTTCCTCTTCCTTGAAAAAATCAAGTGCCAACAAGATCTTAAACCGAAATGGGGTTATTAGAGAACCCCATGTTTCATTTATATATTCTAGTTGACCTTTGATAGAATAGGGTTCTTTTATCGCCAAAGATTGCAACATTTCAATGAAATTTTGGTTATCGGGACCAAATGGTGGCTGAACATCAAAAAATTCTGTGATTTTTGTGATAATTTCAGAGTATTTAGATTTTTTTTCCAAATCTGAGTCGTTAAATAGTTCTAAATTGGAGGAGAATGCAGGGTTTTCATTACTTAGCCATAAATCAATCATACAAGAGATAGCAATGTATCGATTGGGAGTTCCATCGGTTTCTTGTTCTAGATAGGAATCAATATTGGTTTCACCGTTATAAATTGTTGGAGGAGGAAATTCTTCCAACAAGAATTTCAGTGTACTTTCTAGTTCTTCTGCTCCAATTTCTTCACTCAACCATCTCGGTAGGTCGGCAGCTAAATCAATATTGTTTTGGTCTTGATAGATGTCAAATAAATGGCGAAAAATCTCATTTTCGAGAGCAATACCATTAATTTCGCTCCCTCTAGCTGCCATTTCTGGAAAATTTATCAAATCACGCTTTTGATTAATTTTTTGTACGAAAACACGGACATTATGCAGATTTGGAAAAGTTACATCTCCAGTTGAGCTGAAGAATGAATCTTCAAATTTGTATATGTCCCTAGCTTTTCGATACACTCTCATAAGTTCGCACTTTCTCAATTCAGGCTATTTTTTTATTTAGAGATCAAGTCACGGCTATTTAGTTCATAAAAAAGGAAGTATCCTTTCAATTTTAGAAAAATAGAATATTATAAATATTGATAGTCAATACTGGCGAAATGGCGTAATGCATGTGATGATTTCTACTCTTAGTACTAAAGATCTGGGTATTGTCTACTCCCCAAAGGGAATAACTACTTATCTTTGTCGGAATACAATTTTTCCTTATATTTTAGACAGAGTAAACGAGTTAGATGGGTCTCCTGTAAAATATAAGAGAAATCTAGAAGATTTTTTGAACGATTTAAACCAACAACAGCTCCTCTATGCGCTAAACATTACCAAAAGCCTTAAAATCCTTGATCCGGCGGTTGGAACAGGTCACTTCTTGCTAGAAGCACTATCAACGTTAATAATAATATATGATTTCATGATAAACAAAGGATTATGCGACTGGGACAAATTTCAGATAAAAAAATGGATTATTACACAAAATCTATTTGGAGTAGATATTTCTCCTGTAGCTGTTGAGAACACAAAAGACAGATTAATCGCTGCTCTATCTTCCGATAATTCTGAATCCTTTGAAGCCCCTCAAGATCTAAGTGCCCACTTAAAATGTGGAAATTCACTAATTGGTTCAATCAAAGGAAATTCTCATAACCAATTGATGGAGAAAGATCTTAAACCTTTTCACTGGAATAGAGAGTTTCCTGAGATTATCTCAAACGGAGGCTTTGATCTGTGTTTGGGTAATCCTCCGTGGAACATCTATAAACCATTGAGTAAGGAATTCTTTGCTCAGTATGATCCCCGCTTAACCAAGTATGGTGTGGACAAGAAAGAAGCGAGGGAAATAATTGCTAAATTACTTGAACAGGATAATATTAAGGAACAATGGGAGACATATAAACATTCAATTCGTCTTACAGGAAATTATTTTAAGGGAGAGGACTATCAGTTTCAGTCTGATCAAATAAGAGGGGTAACTGGAGTAAAAACAGTCAGTGGTGATCTTAATCTTTATAAACTGTTTCTTGAAAGGATATTTCGATTAATGAGACCTAATGGATATTGCGGAGTAATTATTCCTTCTGGATTTCATACTGATGCTGGAACAAAGGGATTAAGAAGATTATTGTTTGAGAAAAATACGGTAAAGGAAATTTATTGTTTTGAAAATCGTCGGGGAATCTTCCCCTCAATTCACAAGTCTTTCAAATTTGATATGTTAATTTTTCAAAAATCAGGCAGAACTAAGTCATTTAATGCTGCATTTATGTTACATGACCCAGCTGTACTTAAATCTACCCCTAATTCTATAGTTTCAATATATTGGGAAAGTATTAAACATCTATCACCATCTTCATGGTCAGTTTTGGAATTTAAGACCAATAAAGATGTTGAAATTGCTAAAAGAATGTATCAACACCCTCTTATAAGATCCAAGGTTTCTGGGTCGTGGAGAGTACAGTTTACGAGAGAACTCGATATAACTCTTGATAGTAAATTATTTAACACAAAACAACAAGGTTTGAAAGTTTTTGAAGGAAAAATGATAGAACAATTTACACATAAATTCAAACCAGCGAGGTATTGGATCGAAAAAGGGAAGGTACTTTCTAAGTTTGGCTCAAGATATCATGATTATGAAGAATATAGGTTAGGATTTCGAGCAGTGGCAGCAAGCACTAATCGTCGGACAATGATTGCAACGATTATCCCTCCAATGGTTTGTTGTGGGAATTCCTTAATTGTAACCAAAATTTTTGATTTAGTGAATCAGACACGATTAATAGACTCATCTGATTTACTCTACTTATGTGGTGTATTCAACAGTTTTATTTTTGACTATCTTCTCCGATTGAAAGTGACAACGAATTTAAACATGTTTTTTATTTATGATATGCCTGTACCAAGGTTGTCGAGACATCATAAGGTCTATCAAGAAATTGTAAGCAATGTTGCTACTCTGTTACCTGATTTTACGCCTCTTCACAAACAGTTCGCAAAAGGACATATATGTAGGTCATTTCAAGACCGTATCCAATGTCAAGCCACAATTGATTCGTTGGTCGCTAAGATTTATGAACTAGATAAACAAAGCATCGAGTATATTTTGGATCAGTTTCATCAAAAAGATCCAAGGAAAGAAGAAGTATTAAACACTCTGAAAAACGCTATTCTTGCTAGGTTTAGCTGATGAAGATGATGAAAGACAGATTTCTGGGATCTATCTTAGGAAGTGTTGTTGGAGATTCATGGGGAGCGAGATATGAAGGATCATATCATAAATCCGTCCGTATAGAAGATTTTGATCTTGTTGGAGGCAGATATACGGATGACAGTGAAATGATGAAAGGAGTTTTAGAATCCATCTGTGCCAATAAAGGGGAGTTTAACGGGCCAGATATGGCAAAAACATTTGTACGGAATTTTGACCATACTAGAGGGTATGGAACTGGTACAATATCAGTTTTAATGCAGATTAAAGATGGAGATCCTTGGGACAAACCTGCAAAAGAAGCTTTCTACGGTGAGGGATCATTAGGAAACGGTGCTGCAATGAGAATTTGCCCAATCGGTTTACTTTATCACCAAGACCAAGAGAAATTGATAGAAATGACGGATCAGATCTCCATGATAACTCATACACACAGATTAGGGAGACAAGGGGCCATTCTACAAGCTTGTGCGGTGGCGTTGGCCGTTAATTGTGACCCTAGAGATTTTGAACCCCACGATTTTATTGAAAAACTGAAAAAAATTCCTCATAAATTTTCCCCAGTATACCAGAAGAAGCTAGATAAAATCGAAACTTATCTAAATTCTCCTCCTTCCCCTGATAGGATAATTAGGGAGCTCGGTGTAAATGTAACAGCCCCAGATTCAGTCCCTATAGCAATTTATAACTTTCTAAGCAATTCTTCTAATTTTTATGAAGTCCTTTTCGCCTCTATATACTGTGGAGGAGATACTGATACAATCGCTTGTATGTCAGGCGCGATTGCGGGCGCATTTTTGGGAATAAGGGGAATCCCGAGGAACTGGATTGATATTGTTGAAGATGTAGATACTTTTCAAAACTTAGCAGAAAATCTTTTTGAGTTATGGTTAGAGAAAGCATCTAAATGAACTATTTTTCAAAAATTAAAAAAAGGTTCAAATCATAAATGAGAATGGTTGGGATTTAATGAAAACCAGCTATGAAGTTTTACTTGAAAAATATGGTGAAATCTACCTACTCGGTACTCTCAGAGGTGTATTATATTGGGATTTAAACACTTACATGCCCAAAAACGCATTAAATTTTCGAACAAAACAATTCAATTGGTTACAGCAATTTATTCACAAGCGTTGGACAAACCCTGAGTTTGGATCTTTAATTAAACAAAGTGAGGCAGACCAAGAGCTCAATGATGTTCAAAAGAGAAATATAGAACTTTTGAGGAGAGAGTATGAAAACAAGACGGTTCTCCCTTCGGAGCTAGTAGGAGCTTTAGCATCTCAATCTAATAAAACTTTAGAAGTATGGAAGAGAGCTAAAGCCAAAAACAGTTTTCAGAGCGTGGTACCTGATCTAAAAAAGCTTTTTGATCTAAATATGAAACGTGCTGAGTTATTAGCCAGATCCAAAGGACTTGATGACCCTTATGAAGCATTAATCAACAATCGGGATTATGGTTTCTCAGTAAAAAAGCTATCTAAGATATTTGATGAGACGAAATCATTTTTAGTTCCTTTCATAAAAAAATGTTGTGATTCACCAGTACAACCCGATACCAGCATTCTTTCTCGCCTAGTTCCCATAACGAATCAAAAAGAGCTCGTAAAAGATATTGCGAGGTTTCTGGAATATAACTTAAACACGGGAAGTATTGATGAGGTTGAGCATCCATTAACAATCGGTTGTGGGCCTGATGATATTAGGATAACTGTCAAGTATCAGGATCAGATTATGCCAGTTGTGTCTGCAGCTATACATGAATGTGGACATGCATTAGATGCTTTACAACGAAAAAGAGAGTGGAGGGGCCAACCGATTAACCTTAGAAGTTCTCCTAGCTTTGGGGAGAGTCAAAGTCGTTTTCTACAGAATATTATTGGAATGTCAAGAGAGTTTTGGACATTTTACTACCCCCACTTCCAAAAATTAACGAATGGAGTGTTTGATGATATCTCTCTCAATGAATTCTATTTTACTATCAATTCAGTGAAACCAGGAGTTAGTAGGCTGGGTGCGGATGAATTGACCTATTGTCTTCATATTATAATTCGTTTTGAGATTGAATATGATCTATTTGCAGGTTTAATTGAAGTAATGGATCTTCCTCACATCTGGAATGAAAAATATGCCGAATATCTTGGTGTTGAAGTTCCTTCGGACACATTAGGAGTGATGCAAGATTTACATTGGTTTTCGCGATATTGGGGGTATTTCTATGGGTATGGAATAGGAGACATTATGGCTTCTCAAATTACAACAGCATTAACAATAGATCGTCCGACTTGGAGAGAGTCGTTACAAAACGGAAATTTCTCGTTAATTAGAGAATGGCTAGCCCATAATATTCATCAAAAAGGAGCTCTGTTTGATTCTTTAGATTTACTTGAGAATATAACAGGGGAACCACTCACAGTAAAATATTTCATTAAATATCTAAAGGAAAAATATTCTGAGTTATACAGCTTGGTGTAAAGGATTCGGTGACAAATGACAAAAAAGGAAATTACTATCCAGCAGGGAATAATGGCATTTCCAGGATTTCCAATTGTACTAGTGTGTGTAAAAGACAATATAATAACAGTTGCAGCCGTGAGTTTTTTCTCTTTTGGGGACAGACAAGAAAATCCACCAATGGTCATGGTTGGAATCGTACCTACCCGATACACTTACGAACTGCTCAAAGAGACAGATGATTATTCGATTAACATCCCCACAATCGAACTTCTTGAAGCAATCAAGATCTGTGGATCAAAATCAGGATGGGAGGTCAATAAATTTGAGGCGGCAAATCTGACACCTAAAACAGCTAAAAAAATCTCTTCATATCTCATTGAAGAATGTCCAGTAAATTTGGAATGTAAAGTGGTTCATAAAGTCGAATTACAGGGTAGTTCTCACACTTGGTTCATAGGGGAAATTGTAGCAGCTTATCAACAAGATTCTTATGATCGTTCTCAAGCAATTTTGTATTGGCCCCGTGAATATCGTTTTATAGGGGAAGTTATCAAAAAATAAATTATGATTCGCTATTTAGAAAGTGTTATTTGATTACGGAAGAAGATACAGATACTTATTTAATCTAGAAATAGATGCTATCTGAGCGCTCGACAAATGTCAAAAATCTTAATATATGAAGCAGGCTTAATCAACAATGGCTTACCACTTCTTAGAAGACAATATTTCGAGTCAGACGAATTGAAAACCAGTCCTATTCTTGTGGGTGGATTTCTATCAGCAATTCAACAGTTCACAGCTTCGACGTTCAAAGATATCCCCACACTGCTGAAAATGGAGAAGTACATGGCGTGTCTTGAAAAGATCAGTTGGTCTACCGAAAATATCCTTTTATATGCTATTTGTGATGGAAGAGGCGATCCTAAACCAATTCAAAAAGCCTTATCTAACATCAATGCGAAATTAATGAATTGGAAAGATGAATTGCAAAGAATTAGTATCGATATGGAGGAATATGAAGGTTTTCATCCTATTTTTGATGAAGAATTTGTTCAACTCAATCGTGATTATACTGATCGCTTTCTAGGTTGGTTAGACGTAGTATAAATTCTTAATAGCAAATCACATTTGTTCTTATGTTTTTCAAAAAAAGGGGAGAGAAAATTAAGTTTTTATCCTCATGGTAACAAATCCACCAAGAATGGCCCAAACAAGAATCAATGGATACATGATTATAACCGTGGATCCGTCAGGGTTCCCTAGGAATAGCCCAAAGAAGTATATCAACAGATCTACTTGCATTAATGTGAAAACTATGATGTCTAAGATAAATTGCATACACATAATTATTATTCCGAAGAATAAGCTTTCTTCGAGCCATGCTTGTTCGAGATCGATACCTAGATAAGGCAAGTACCAGAATAAGAAGACAATCACTAGAATTATAGTTCCTAATCCAAATAGAATAACCATTGGAATATAGAGGGCTTGTATCGCTGGGTCTTCACTTATTTGAGTCCAACCAATAACAAAGAAGGCTATTATCCAAATCACAAGTCCTAAGATCAGGGGTATAAGAATTTTTTTTGGTTTTAATTCCATACTACATTCTATCCGATCAATTTTTCTTTAATTGCGTGGTTGAAAGCTGTTAGTTGGGCATGCGTCACTTGGGGTATTACCAGGGACTCTGTGGCCAAAACAGTCTCCCATATCTTCTTCTCCCTCGATTGGATTCCAAAATTTACATTCACGACATTCTGCCATTCACTTTTCACCTTTGTTGTTTGAAATACAGGTGTTTCATTTGAGCTGGGATATATAACCATTTTCTGACAAGTTTTTCAGACAGTGAAAAAGTTAAGTCAGATATGAAATAAAAGATGCTTGGGTTTTTTAACCAATGATGACTGTAAATTTAGAAGCTTACGGATTTGATTCAAGTAGTAATAAAATTTATAATTATCTTCTCAACAATGTTGGAAGATTATCGGCGAAGAACATTTCTGAAACCCTCAATATTCCATCCAAAGGTGTTTATGCAGCTTTAAAGCAGTTAGAAAAATATAATTTGATTGAAACCTTTCAAGATGAATACCCAAAGCTTTTTTCCGTCCAAAATCCAGCCTATACTTTATCACAGGTCGCAGAGAGTCAAATTGAAAGAAGAAATGAAGAAATTCGTTCAATTCGGACTGAATTGGATAAAGCTCAGACTGCATATCTAAATCAATTTATTAAAGGTTCCTGTAAACGTCAAATAAGCTTCTATTACTTTCATGATACTACTCTAGCCTCGGCATTCCTTTCGGAACACCTATCATCAGCTCAATCAGAAATTCTTGTTAATTTGATTCCTAAGCGTATACTGTCTCAATATATTAAAATTTTTAATCAATTAGTTCGTAAAAATGTATGGATTGGAATTTATTTATATGAAACTGATCTAGAAATTGTTTCAGATTTGGACGAAAGTATTAAGACCTTTGCTGTTGATTCTTCGACCCAACAGTATGTCAGTGTTGATAATCAAATCTTTCATTCTGGAAACATCCTCCTTGATCGGAAAAGGTTTATATCCATTGAATATAATCCGCAGGGTAGTGAATGGATTCTCAGTTCTTTTTTAGACTTTAACGTTGTTGAAAACATCAAGAATCAAATTCGTAAACGTGCTTTTCATGATGCTCGCGAGCTTCTCAAAGAACAGCGGGTGAATAAGTCCATTGAAACAAGAATAACAAATATTATTTCTGAAAAAAGGAACATCTCAAAACAAGAATTAGCTGAGCTTCTTCAAATAAGTGGGAAGAACCTGAATACCACTTTAACAGTTCTGGAAGAAAATAACCAAATTCAAATCAAGAAAGTCTCTAAAGGTAAGGGACGCCCCCAAGAAAGGATTATTCTCATGGAATGAAAGAAATGATAATTGAGGACAAGAATCTACATAATAAATATTATATCTTTGATTCTAGAAGACGTGCGGGTTTTTTACTTGGATCATTTGTCGCTTTAGAGGATTTTGACGTCCTTTATATCATCCCAAATGGTGGTGTTCCAGTTGGGCTAGGGTTGCTTGAGTTTCCATTAGTTTCTCCGCTGAAACCATTTGATCTGTTAATAGTACGCAAAATTCAGATTCCAGGAAGTACAGAGGCTGGTATGGGAGCTATTACTCCCGACGGCCAAATTTTTTTGAATGAGCAACTGGTTAGTCGTATCTCTGTGACCAGTTATCAGTTAGAAACCCAAATAGAGAGAACAAAACATGAAGTAGAAAAACGAAGACGTAGCTTTCAACTACCACCTTCTCCCAAAGTATATGGTAAGAATGTATTAATAACGGATGATGGGATCGCTTCTGGTTTTTCTATGCTAGCTGGGGCGAAATGGTTGAAGAAGCTTGGAGCGGAGGAAGTATTAATTGCGGTTCCAACGGCACCAGTAAGCTCGATTAGTCATTTAGAACCCCATGTTGATAAAATAATCTGCTTAAATATCCGAGATCGATACCCATTCGCAGTAGCCGATGCGTACAAAGATTGGTACGATTTAACTGTTCTAGAAACGAAAAAATTTATCGATGAAATGAAAATGCTTCAAAAGATTAGTTAATTAGTCCTTATAGCAACGAAATCTCCTGTAAACTCTTTTATACATCTCATTGGAATATAATTCTTTGTTATTTGTCATTAATTTTCAAGAACTAGTCCCTTAAGGTCATTCTGTTAAAAATAGCAATAAGAAGCCTTTATATTCCTAGTCAAGGGTATTTTCAAAGTATTCTTCAATGGAAAAGGAAGGAGGGTATATATCAAAAAAGATAGACTCAAATAGTGGGTTGAGCGGGAAGGAATAGAAAAACCAATGATTCCATAGTCTCCAAAAAGTGACCCCTCAGAGAGGAAACATGTGTCGAAAGAGAGGAGAAATCAACTCGAGATTGGCAAAGACATGATGTATGTTTTATCTTCCTGAATATTGGCTCTATAGATGTAGTTTTTTGATCCTCTCTGATCAAATTAATGCACTCGGGTGGAACAAATGAGGATGAAAAAAATTTTTAAGAAAAAGATCAAACTTAACTCTAGTAGTGTTCGACCGAAGAACTAGTCCGTAAAAATGATGGTAGAAGGATTTAAGAGCATCATTTCTTTCTACATCGTTAGTCGAATGCTCTAGGAGAAAAATGAAATGGGATATATTACTCTTTTACCAGATTTACCGCTTGTATGGAATTTTATCCTCGGAGCAATCGTTGCTATGATTTATATCCAAGGAATAATTTTACTCATGGAAAGATTGGTTAATAGTGGTACATTGTCTTCTGATCTATCTAGAAAAGTAATCCATATCGCTGCTGGTTCCTTTATTTGGATTTGGTTATTTATGGATACCTCGGATAAGCTTACATATATGTTAAACATCGTTGTACCGTTATTGTTCTTTCTAACCTTCCTTCTTAAAGGTACTAGAGGTTCTCCAGATGACAAAGATGTTAAAACGATGACAAGAACTGGAGATCCCCGAGAGTTACTTAAAGGACCGCTATATTTCACTATCGTCATGATGGTAGCAGGTACTATTCTATATGGAACCTATGCAGGTATGTTGATGATGGCCATTGTGGGTTGGGGTGATGGTATCGCTCCATACATAGGAAAGAGATGGGGAAAACGAAAATTCAAAACCCTTGGCAGAGAAAAAACTATTGAGGGTTCTATTGGAGTATTGCTGTTTAGTGTTGTCGGTTGTTTGATTTTCTATGTTCTTCTTGGAATTATTGGTGGGATTGATTTTGGAACGAATTCTGTGATTCTTGCTAATCCAGGAGATAACGTGGATGCAAGAATGATTGTAATTGTTATTGTAATCCTCGGAGTGGTTGCAATGGTTGTGGAAGCGTTATCACCCTCCGATCTGGATAATTTGTTAATCCCTGCGTCTACTTTGATCACACTATTCATCATCGACATTCTATTAGGGAATCCCTTAACGGGTTTTCTTCAAATCCTCCCCTTTAGTGTTTAATGTCAATAGACAGGGGGTTCCATTCTTCTTTTTTAGCTATAGGGTAATCTAAAAGAATTATTTTATCGATTCAGATCTATCTAATTTTTTTTAATCAAAATATGCCATCTGTCCTCTTCAGTATAGTCAATATTTTCTATTAAAGGTTGTTTAAGATTTGTTACTGCAATAAGAATTTCTTTTCGTGAAACTTCCTCCTCGCTTGTTCCAATAAATTTTATTGTTTGACCTTCAGTGGCGTTTTTTATTGCTCTTCGAGCTTTTATCAATGGAATTGGGCAAGTTAAGCCAGTAATATCGACAACGAAGTCTGAATTATCTTTTTTCATCTTATTAACTTTTATCCTTCTAATTCTTCAATTGATCGTCCATTCTTCTTAAGGTAATCTACTATTGCTCTTTGAAGAGCATCAACAGCTAAATTTGAACAGTGCATTTTCTGTTTAGGAAGGCCTCCTAAATCATCAGCAACCTGCTTTTTTGTGATCTGATACGCCTCTTTGATCGTTTTATTCTTTGCTAGTTCTGTCGTTTTTGAACTTGTAGCAATCGCTGCGACACATCCGAAGGTTTTAACCTTGATATCTTGAATCACATCAGTCTCATTATTGACCTTGATATAAATCCACATTACATCGCCACAGACGGGGTTTCCTACTTTCCCAAGTCCACTGGGGTTCTCAATCTCTCCCATGTTTTTAGGGTCTGTAAATAACTTCATAACTTCTTCAGAGTATATATGAGCCATTTTAGTCATCCTCCAGATCATCAAAATCGTGATGGTGATCTTCTATTGCTCCTTTATCTTTCATTTCTTGCCATTCCCTCATAAAATCAGCATTCATTGGGCTAATTGCTCTTAATCTTTCAACAATACCAGCCAAGTGCCCAACAAATTGATCAATTTCTTCCTCAGTGTTATACTTGCTTAATCCTATTCTAACACTACCATGACTAATCTCAGTTGGTAATCCAATAGCTGAAAGGACGTGACTTGCTTTCAGTTGTTTCGATGAACAGGCAGATCCTGTTGCGATCATAAAATCCAACATATCTAAATGTAACAAAATCGATTCTCCCTCAACATAATTTATTACAACTGAATAATGATTAGGCAATCGTTTGTCTTTATTTAGGGGCCCAGTTATCTTGAAGTCACTGATTTTATTCTCAAATGTTTGCCACAGATAATTACGTAATTCTTTTACTTTTTCATTGATTTCTGGTGTATAAAGCTCTACTGCTTTTGCGAAACCAACAATCCCTGGAAGATTTTCAGTCCCACCTCTCTTTTTATTTTCTTGCAAGCCCCCATCGATAATTCTTTGAGTTTTTATCCCTTTTTTGAGATAAAGGGCTCCAACTCCTTTAGGACCATGAATTAGGTGACTTGTGATCGTAGCCATATCAACAATCGAGGCATCAAATGGTATTTTACAGAAACTATAACTTGCTTCAATATGAATTGGGACATTGTATTCATGGCAAATGGAGGCAATTTCCTCAATATCTTCAACCGTACCAATTTCAACATTCCCATGTGGAATTGAAACTAAAAGAGGGAGATCATCTACTTCACTTAGAAGTTTTCGTAACTGATCACGGTCAATAAAACCTTCTGAGTCAACATCTATCAGTTTAGTATTGAAACCCAATTTTTTTAAAGATTTTAAACTGTCTAATATAGTCGAATGAGATACACTTGAAGCTATAATAGTTTTTGAATCACTTTTGATATTCATGAAAGCTATACCTTTGATAGCAAAATTATTTGATTCGGCCTGGCCTGAAGTGAACACAATTTCTGATGGATCGACATTGATTTTGGTGGCAATGATCTCTCGTGCTGAATCAAGAGCCTGCTTTGCTTCAACTCCGAAAGAATGGCCATAATCAGAACTGGGTGGACTTGTTATTTCTGTAAAAAAAGGCATCATGGATTCAATAACAGATGGATCAACGCGCGTTGAAGCATTATTGTCAAGATAGACTTTCAAAAAATAACCACCATCAATCATTAACCGTTAAACCGGATAATGAGTTTGATTTACAATAGTTAAGTTGAATTTTTAACTATTATTGTGTGAGAAAAGCAACTGAAATATGGAGAGTTTATCTCTTCATTTTAATAAATCGCATTAATTTTCTAATTTAATATTCCGAGGGTTTCCTTAATCACTTTTGCTGCAGCAAAAGCAGTAATATTGGATTGATCATATGCAGGGGATAGCTCTACAACATCAAAAGTAAGAATAGGTAAATTTGCCAATTCTTGAATAAAACCCACTAATTCTCGAGTGGTTAATCCCCCAGGTTCTGGATTCCCTAAACCTGGAGCATATGCAGGATCGAGAATATCTAGGTCAATAGATAAGTAGATATGGTCAACTGTGCCTACAAAATTCTCTTCGATTATATTAGCTACTTCTCTAGGTTCCTCTTTGAGAAATTCGTTTTTGTATATTGTTTTTATTCCTGCGTTGATGGCAAATTCTCTCTGTTCTTTTGTACTAGCACGAATTCCAATTTGAATGATGTTTTTTGGATAAATTTTAGTTTGGTCAATAATCCTACGTAATACACACGCGTGGGAATAAATATTCCCCTTGTATTGATAATATAAATCTGGATGAGCATCTAAATAAATAATTCCACTTTTGCTTCCAGGAAAAAATCCTAATTCCGTCAGGGAATAAAAGCTAAAATAAGTTATTAGATGATCTCCTCCAAGAAAAAGAAATCGTGGATTCTCTTTTGCATCATACATTTGTGTTAACGTGGTCAAGACTTCTTTTCGAGAGTTCATCGCATCATTTGAAGAGATTTCAACATCTCCAGCATCAAATATCAGCCATTTGTCTCTTATATTAACATTATTTTCAGTATAAGGGTTATACAATTCCCCCGAGGTTGCTTGACGGATTATTTTAGGTGCTGCTACAGAACCCTTCCTATAAGAAGATGAAGCATCCCAAGGAATTCCAAGGACAATTAAATTCGCTTCATCCAAATCATCAATCGTGGTTCCAAAAAAAGGTGATTTTATTTCTTCTAATAAATTCATACTTTCAACCATAACTCTAATAGCAATGTATTTTGCACTTATTTTATTTGATAATTCGCTTTTTGCTGTCGTAATTCTTCAGAGAGCTTTCTTACTGGAATTCTCATTTGTTCCATTGTGTCTCTATTTCTTATTGTTACCTGATTGTCATCTAATGTTTCATAATCGATTGTGATGCAGAAGGGTGTTCCAATCTCATCATGTCTTCTATATCGTTTTCCTATTGAACCACTATCGTCGTAGAAGGCTGTAAACCCTTCACTTCGTAGATATTCAAAAATCTCTTGCGCTTTAGTGAAAATTTTCTCATCTTTCTGCAAAGGAAAGACCGAAACATCATAGGGAGCTATTCGGGGATGAATTTTCAAGACGATACGTTTTCTCCCTTTAACAACTTCTTCAGTATAACCTTCTGCTATAACAGTGAGTAAGATTCGTCCTAGACCAACAGAAGGCTCCGCTACGACATAAGGAATATAACGAATCACTCCACTTTCAGTTTGTTCCATGAATTGCATTTTGGATTTCGAGTATTTTTCATGTTGAGTTAAGTCAAATTGGGTTCGATTTGCACACCCCATGAGTTCCTTCCAACCAAAAGGATATTTATATTCCAGATCCCAAGTATCCAAGGCATAATGACTTAATTCAGTTTCCAAATGTTGTCGCAATCGTAATTTCTCCCCTCGAATCCCTAACGATTCAATAAACCAGCGAATAAAGATAGTAAGCCAATAAGCCTGCCATTTATTCTTAAATATTCTTTTTTCCCATGCTTCTCCTGCAGTTATGATTCGATAGTCTCCCTCATAATCTTGATTTTGTTCAAGTTGAGATAGAATATTAATTTCATATTCTGCTATATCATCAAAATATGGGCATTCGTTGGTTTTATCAGGATTTGTAAAATATTCAAATTCCATAAGTTCATATTCTCTTACTCTAAAAAGAAAATTACGGGGAGATATCTCATTTCGAAATACTATTCCTGAATGAGCTATCCCAAATGGCATTTTCACACGAGTTGAATCAATGACATTCTTAAATCCAGAGAAGATAAGTTGGGCGTTTTCTGGTCGTAAATAGGCAAGAGAAGAGGAGTCCCGTACTGGACCTACATATGTTTCAAACATTAAATTGAATGTGATAGGTTCTCCGAAATTTCCCCCACATTCTGGACATTTAATCTCTTTCTCTTTGATAATATTTCCTAATTCGTCGATATCTAAGTCTTCTGTACGAATTTCCATGTGATCCTCTACTAAATGATCCAACCTGTGTTTTTTCTTGCATTTTCCCTGACAGAAGATTAATGGATCATTAAAACTTGTTAAATGGCCTGAAGCCTCCCACACTTTCGGGTGAGTAACTATTGCCCCTTCATAACCCACAATATCATCACGATTACGAACAAAATCCGTCCACCATGCATCTTTGATTCGATTTTTTATTTCCACTCCTATAGGCCCATAGTCCCAAAAACCAGCTAGGCCACCATAAATATTTCCTGTAATAAAGGCGATCCCAGTCTTATTCGCAAAGGCCATGATTTCCTCTAGAAATTGTCGCATTTCTTTGTCATTTTGCTTGGTTTTCACATCAATCGCCTGTAGTGCTCTTTCTTACAGTGGACAGCTCATAAAGGGTATAATCTTCAGTAAATATTTTTCAATCTTTTAGTATAAGCACAAGTCATCATTTAAAGGCTTATCATAATGAAATTCTTACTTTTAATGCTATTTTTCATCCAAAATAAAAGAAGAATCCCAGTGAATTTTCCTTTTACAAAATTATAGAATAAGAATAAATTAGATCCAACCTAATACAACTGCAAAAAGTCCTATAGCAATTAGATCAAATATCAAAATGGATGCAACCACAATAATTTTATTTTTTATTTCTTCCATATCGTAAACCCAGAAAGAGACAATCATAAAGTGGAGATAGCCAAAGATAATAATAGGAATGACACCAATAAGAGTCGCATTCCAAAAAGGATATTCCCATACTAATGCTCCTGCTTTGTTCAGGATGACTTCTACAAAAACGCAAAATACTGAATTGCCAACTGCAAATACCCAGCGATTAGGAATTTTTACTGGAATTTTAATCATATTAAGATCAAATTTCATATTCTTGTCTTCTGGGAGCATTTTAGTGAATGCAATACCTGCCATAGCAAACATTAGAGATATTTCAATGTTTAATCCAACAAAAATTAGAAATCCAGTTTCTCCAGCACAGGTCCAGAAAGCAGAATAGTCTGTAAAGTACAAAATCAACGCGTTCCATGTTTCATTAAATAGATCCATACTAAAGAACGCAAGACCTGCGAGAACACGACTCCAATTTCGTTTTTCAATTTCAACAGCATACATATAAACTACAATTGCAAATAAGGGGATCAAATACCACTTGAATTCGTCAGGGAAAACTCTTAAAATTTTTAACGCATTCTCTGAAGCTACTGTTGGACTCATTGTTCCAAAACTCCATTTTTCAGATAAAATTACTTTGTTTTTCTTCTAAACGGTTGAAGCACACGACCAAATAAATTCCTCAAAGTGTAGATTGCTAACCGAGGATTCTCAATCAACCTTCTTCTAAGGTAGTTGGTTGCATACTTCCATTCTGTCGCAAATGGTACGTAATACCGCATTATATAGCCTTTTTCTAGTAATTCTTCTTGGATTTTGTCTCGTGGTACACCTAAGAGCATTTGAAATTCAGCTACTTGACTCCCTCCATGATCTTCAATTATTTCAAGACATTCAACTATTGTTTTCTCATCATGGGTAGCTACTTCGACGTAATGATTGTGGTCTAGCAAGAGTTTGGTGTATTCGACTAATTTAGTCTTCATTTCGCTCTTCTTTGTGTACGCAATGCTTTTGTCTTCTATATAAATCCCAATACAAAGACGAATATGCGCATTCAACCCATTCAATTCAGAAATGTCTTTTTCTGTCCGAAATAGCCGTGTTTGGAGCACAGTCCCAAAATTTGGAAAATCAGGTTTAAGCTGGTGAAATATTTCCAATGTAACATCAGTGTATCTTGATGATTCCATATCAATAGTAACACCGATATTCGATTCTAGCGCTGATGTTAGGATTCGTTTAATATTGTCAATGCAATATTCTTTCGAAATATCAACTCCTAAGGATGTAGGTTTGATGCTAACAGTGGCGAATGACGAAAATTCCTCTTTTTTAATGGCGTCGACGACATCTAGGTAGATATCGAGGATTTCTTCAACCTCTTCTTTTGTTGTAATTTCCTCACCCAGTAAATCAATAGTAGAAGCTATCCCCCTTTGGATCCATAGATGTCGTGCTTTATCAATACCTTTCTCTAGACTATCCCCAGCAACATAAGGCTTCGCAAAAAGCCTGACTATAAAGGATGGCATAAAATGGGTAATTAAGAATGCTTTCAAATATCATACCTTCTTAATTTGACTTTTAAGTTCTATCTAGATGAATCTAAGATGAAATTGCCTCCATATTTTACCAATCCATTTAATTTTTGCAGTTTGGTCTTTAATTCAAAATCTATTGTTATTATATTCAGTATTTTCACGTAATTATGTTAGAAAACAGTTATTATATAGTAATTTCCGTAAAATGTGAGAATAAGTTTAAAACTTTTATAAATTAATTTCCCAAAAACATGGTTTATACTTGAGAAAATCCAGATTAAGGTCGAGTGAACCTTAAATACCCGTTAAAATGGGTTAGATACGCTAAAGTCTATTGCTATTACTTCAAGTATAAAATGAGGAAACTAAATGCTAAACCTAATTACGGAGCATCCTATTCTCTCTATTCCAGAGTTAAAAGAAATCACTTTCTTTTGGGAGGGGAAAACTATGAAGGGGATAGAGGGTATGGTTATTTCATCAGTATTATTCATGAATGGTGTGAAAATTTTCGGGCATCACCCTAAAGATAACAGCCCTCAAGGTATCTTCTGTGCTAATAACCAGTGTGCGCAGTGTACGGTACTTGTTAATGGGAGACCTGTGAAATCTTGCATGACTCTACTAAAAGCGGGGATGGAAATAAATAGCTGTCAAGGACTACCAGAACTTCTAATGGATGATTCACCAACTACATTCGGTGTGACCTCAGTTGTAAAAACTGATATTCTAGTAATTGGCGCAGGACCTGCCGGTTTATCTGCAACAAAAATTCTAGGGGAAAAAGGACTAAAAGTCATCTTGGTTGATGATAAGGATCGTGTTGGAGGAAAACTAGTTCTTCAAACTCATAAATTCTTTGGTTCAACAGAAGATGTATATGCAGGAAAGAGGGGAATTGATATTGCAGAAATTCTCGGTAAAGCAGTAGAATCATTACCAACAGTAGATATATGGCTATCAAGCACTGTTGTTGCAATTTTCAGTGATAAATTGGTCGGAATTGTGAAAGAAAATGAATATATTTTGGTAATACCAGACAATCTGTTTATTGCTACTGGCGCTAGAGAAAAAATGCTCGTATTTCCAGGTGATACTCTTCCAGGGGTTTATGGGGCTGGAGCGTTTCAAACATTAGTAAATCGTGATCTTGTCAAGGCTGCTGACAAGATATTCATTGTTGGTGGAGGGAATGTTGGATTGATTGCAGGATACCATGCTTTACAGGCAGGGATGGAAGTTATCGGGTTAGTTGAAGCGTTACCTCAATGTGGTGGGTATAAAGTCCATGAAAATAAGCTCAAACGTTTAGGGGTTCCCATCTACACTAGTCATACAATTCTTTCTGCTAACGGTACTGATAGAGTAGAATCAATTACAGTAGGTAAATTGGATTCTGATTGGAACTTGATCAAAGGTACGGAAAAATCATTCCTTTGTGATACCATTTTAATCGCGGTCGGATTAGATCCTGTAAATGAATTCTATGACAAGGCTTTAGGATATGGAATCAAAGTTTGGATGGCTGGAGATGCGCAAGAAATCGCAGAGGCATCTGCAGCCATCTTTACTGGTCGAATGGAAGCTATTAAGATCCTACATTCATATGGAATTGAAACAGATGTAAAAATAGAAGAACTTGAAAAAAAAGCACAGATTTTGAAGGCACCACCACCACCACCTAAAATGAGAGAAATCCCAACACAAGAGGAGGGTATTTTTCCTATTTTCCACTGTGATCAAGAAATCCCGTGTAATCCCTGCATATCAGTCTGTCCTCAACATCAAATTTTTACTGAAAATGATCTATTAACTAGCTTACCTTATTTCAAAGGGGAAGAAGACTGTACAGGTTGCGGAAGATGTGTTGCGGTCTGTCCAGGACTCGCTATTTCATTAGTGGATTATAGAAAAGATAAAGAATTTCCATATGTAACTTTTCCGCATGAAATGGCTGAGAAGAGCCTTAAAAATGGGGATAAAATAATAGTGGTGAGTGATACAGGAGAACTAGGAGTATTTTTTATTGAACTGACTAGAAAATTAAAGCAGTATCCAAGAACTCAATTGGTTACGGTTAAACTACCCAAACAAATTGCGAAATGTGCAATTGGTATAAAAATCCAAGCCAATGAGATAAGTGGACCTTTGTCGATTTATCACAAACCCCCATTAGCAGATGAAGCAATTGTTTGTCGTTGTGAACGGGTTTCAGCAGGAGAGATACGAAAATGGATTCAACAAGGAATAACTGATGTCAACCAGCTAAAAGCTCTTACACATGTGCAAATGGGAGCATGCGGAGGTAAAACGTGTACAGCAATGATTAACAGGATTTTTAGTGAGGAAGGAGTTCCTTTTGAGCAAATCACTCAAGGTACCCGACGGCCTTTATTTATTGAGGTTCCATTAGGAATTTTCGCTCATACAGAGGATGTGAAGTAAACAGTGGTAGAATACGACTGCATTATCATTGGTGCAGGCAGTATAGGAGTTCCAACAGCATTAGCTATGGGTAACTACAACATCAAAACGTTAGTAATTGATAGTGCTCCTTCGGTGGGTTGTGGTGATAACAAACATGCGATAGGAGGAATTAGAGCGACCCATTCCCAGAAAGGGAAGATTTGGACTTGTCAACGATCAATTGAAATCTTTTCGACATGGGAGGAAAACTTTGGTGACGATATTGAGTGGATTCAAGGAGGTTATTCTTTCTTAGCTTATAATGAAGCTCATGAACAGGTACTAAAAGACACTGTGCTTCACCAGAAGCAGAGTGGCTTGAATATTGACTATGTTGATGCTGAAAAGATCCAAGAAATAGTTCCAGGAATAAATCGAACGGAGCTCCTAGGAGGAACTTTTTCGCCAGAGGATGGCAATGCGTCTCCATTATTAGCTATAAATGCCTTCTATCGTCAAGCACGTAATTTAGGGGTAAAATTCAAGTTTAAGGAAAAAGTAATTGATATAAAAACGGTAAACAACCGAGTCATAGCTATAAAAACGTCTAAGGAGACATATAAAGCCTCAAATGTAATTAATGCCGCTGGGGCCCAAGCTCGAGATGTCGCTCAAATGGTTGGAAGCGATGTCCAAGTAATACCCGAATCTCATGAAGCTGGTATAACAGAATCCGTTAAACGTTTTTTTTCACCAATGGTTGTTGATATCCGACCATCAGAAGGATCTAAAAATTTCTATTTTTATCAAAATAAAGAAGGAAAGATCATTTTTTGTCTTACACCTGAACCTCCAATTATTGGGACAGATAGGAGAGAGACTAGCGTTTTTCTACCGCAAATTGCAAAAAGAATGATAAATTTGCTTCCAAGACTTAAGAATATCAAAGTACGTCGAACGTGGCGTGGAATCTATCCAATGACTCCTGATGGAAACCCTATTGTAGGTTCAATTAAGGAAATCGAGGGTTATTTCAATGCAGTAGGAATGTGTGGCCAAGGTTACATGATTGGCCCTGGCATTGGTGAACTTTTGGCACGCATTCTAGCTGATAAAAAGACATCTAGAGATAAAGAAATACTTGAAGAGTTCTCTTTGTATCGGGATTTCGGTCAGGAGGAGAAGCTGAAATAGAAACATGAAGGATATTAAGAACTGATAAGAATTTCACGGAGGGATTGGGACAATAAGTCACTTCGAATAAAAGAGAATTGTAAAGGCGCTTCTTTTTTAGCTACTGTGGTCATAAGTAGTTCTGAACCAATATCAAAGAAAAGTAAAATCTGATCATCAAGATGAATCGTGCACGTTAGGGTATTTATCCCAAAAGCTTCTTTTAATCGCTCATTAGTACCTAGCCATAAATTTGCTGGTAGGATAACAAATTCAACCTTTTCTCCCACTTCGATAATGGGTAATCCATCTGATGAGAGGATTGTAACACCATAAAAATCCTCGTTTGTTTGTAAAAATTCAGTTATTTTATTATTAGCTTGTTTTATCTCAAAAGACGACTCATGGATCATCTTCATTATCTGAGCCATCATGGCTAAAACTGAATCATCCTTTAAAGTTGTATTGTAAAAATTTACTTGGTCTTCAAGGTCTGCCTGAAAATTACTCCTCAAAGTGTTAAAAAGCGTATCTTTATCTTCTAAAGTAAGTAGGTCAGTTTTGTGAAAGCAAACAAATTTTACAGCAAAAGCAGAATGCGTTTTCAGATATTCTAACACTTTGTTCCAATGAAAGAGTGAAGTGGAGATGGTTCGTTGATCAGAAACATCAATAACCCATAAAATAACTTCAACATCTGAAAAGATTTTTTCGATCTCTTCCTTGGAAAAAGATTCAAAAGTGTTTTCTTCATAGAATTCAATCTGTAGAAGCTTTTCAAGGGATTTGACCTTCAGAATCCTTTCCTTATATGGATTATCTTCTGCACTAGTTATTGTTTGATAGGATTCTCGATAAATTGAAGATTTCCCAGATTTAGGTAATCCAAAAAGTAAAATCTTACCCATTAGAATCTCAACTAGTCAGGTTATTCCTTCCTTTAATACTAATATTTGCTTAAGTACTTTGTCGATTTAAAGTATTATTTGGATTAATTTAGAATGAACTTGTTAAAGAATGCAGCCAAATATTCAGGGATTTCATTTTTCTTAAAACTTCTTGCGAGGCGTTCAGCAACAGAAGACGTGTAGCGTTTCCCACTCATAAATCTCTCGGTGATATTACGTGTGATAGTTTTATCTGAGATTCCTTTTTCTCTATTTCTTTTAATAATTTCTTGAACTTC
The DNA here is from genome assembly GCA_020353515.1 of Candidatus Heimdallarchaeota archaeon. Classification (GTDB taxonomy): domain Archaea; phylum Asgardarchaeota; class Heimdallarchaeia; order Hodarchaeales; family Hodarchaeaceae; genus Hodarchaeum. Next base: position 1,227,041 of record CP070695.1, on the reverse strand, counting down.
ACTTATAGAGATTGAGGATTCATTTTTCTTTGAAAATACCCGTTGAAATACAATCGGATTATTAAGGAATAATGATTCAATACATTCTTCATTCAATGAAAGAAAGGTATTTTTCTGAAAAACTGATACCCAATTCTTTTTTATTTTGAGATAAGTATCAGAATTATCAATGTCTCCATCAGTAATCGCTATTGCTCGACTTCGGACGAATTTGCTCTTCAATAACTCCATAGAAAGCACAAATTTCATATTAGTCCAGCCTCCAACTCCAATATAAGAAACCCAATTTCGAGACATTCGGTCTTCTATTAGCAGATCCTCAAATACTCGAAAAACTCTAGCATCTGTTTTCCCCTCAACAAATACTACGACATCAGCACCTAAGGAGTCAGAAGGCCTAATACCGAGTAACTTAACTACCTTTTTCATCGATTTCTCTCCCCGAATTGGTCGAACTTTGGTCCACCCTTTAATAAGCTCTACTAAGTATGCATGACCAATGAGAAACCGTGTTGAATGAGTTGAAAAGAGAATTTGGTGGTCAATTGAGAAATTTTCAAGCTTTCTGGCTAATCTACGTTCGCTCTTTGGATGTAGATATAACCCCGGATCATCAATGATAATAATCTGATTAATTGGACTTGCTGTTAAAAGATAGGCTAATGAAATGATTCTTATGGTGCCATTAGATAATCTCCAAAGAGGGCTCGTAAATGCCTGTTCAATTGTGACTTCAACTGTTTGATTCTGTCTCAATTCAAAAATAAATTCCTGTCCAATAATATCTTTTAAAAAACTCTCAATTGCTGTAATTGCTTTATAGTCCTTGTTCTTAATTATTCGGGCAATATTTTCGTTTAGGAACTTGTGTTCAGTTGTTTCATCGAAACGTCTAAGAAAAGCTGTTCCAATTGCTTGTTGGATAATTGAAAGGCTATTAGGTTTAAAAGGTAAAATTTGGCCATCTTTGAGTCTTAAAAAGCATTCTTGTGCAATGAACATTAGTTGCTCTTGTGAAAGGGTCATATCAAACGTAAAAGCAGAGATTCTTGAAAGATTTGTCTCCGTTTCTAAATTTTCAAGAAATTCGTTGAAAAAATCATATGATTGTTTTTGAGTATGAAGAAAAGCAGTCCTAGTGAAGATTTCACGAAGATAGTTATTCTCAGACCATGATTCGAGACTTTTATCAATCTCTAATTCAAATATTGCCCGAATAGTATTTGTTTCACTAATATATGAGAGAATTGGAGGAGCCTGTTGTTCTAATTGGCCTAAACTTTCTTTTTTCAATTGGTTTTGTTGAAATTTTGCCCGAATGAACAGATCCCAAAATACTGAGATCCCGTCTAAAATGTTAGTTTTTCCAGAATTATGAGCACCGATGAAACAATTCAAATTTTGAAGATTTTCCAGCTTTAGATGTGGGATACTACGGAAATTTCGCAGATTTACTTTATTTATTCGCATAATATATCAGTTCAAGTGTTTCTTGGGAAATATGAACTTCGAACTCCCAATAAATTTGAGATAACTAACCTTCCAGACTTATAAAGTAATTACAAATGGTTCAATCCACCTTCTAATGCAATTTAATATTGAAACCTCAAATATCTCCCTGTCCCATTCAGAACTGTTTTACAGCCTTTGGAGCCCAGAAAGATGCCCTATTATACTCGAGATGGTTACCAACTATATTATTATCGGAATGGGGAAGGTTACCCAATCGTCTTTGTCCATGGATATTTAGGGAGCTCCCAAACCCATTGGGGATCTCAACTCAATAATAATCAATTTTCCCAATTTCACCTTATTGCACCAGATCTAAGAGGTTACGGTAGATCTAGTATTGGAAAAAAGGTTGAAAAACATCATACTGAAGATCATCTTCTTGATATGCATGAGCTCATAACAAATGAGCTCCAACTTAAGCAAAAACCAGTTTTTGTTGGCTATAGTATAGGGGGTACCTTAGCATTGAAATATGCTATAAAATATCCTGAAAATGTTCAAAGTATCGTTCTGGTGAGTCCCAGGCCTTTTCTGGGTAAGATAACTCGGTCTTGGAATTTTTTAGCCAAAGAAAAGCGAAGTGGTGAGAATAGAAGTCTACTAATCTCAATCTTATGGAGAATTGTAAAGAGAGTCCAGAAAATAAAGACATACATCTCCATAAAACGGCAGTATAAAGGTTCAAATCAATACATTCAACAACTTGAGCAAATTGATGTTCCCATCTTAATGATCCATGGTAATAAAGATACTGTTAATCCTTCTATCACATATAGAGTCTTAAAAGAGCATTTACCTAAAGCAAAAATAATTGAGCTTGAAAGTGATCATGGTATAGCTCATGAACATTCAGAGCAATTTAATGATATCCTCTATGAGTTTCTAATTAAAACTAAGTAGAATACAATTTTCTATTCCTTTCAGATCATCATTATGGAACCCAGTCTGAAAGATGAGGATAACCTATCTTGACATAGTCCATCTTAAAAAGACGAATTTTCTCAAATATTGCATTTTTGTTTACCTTAACTAAAATGTTTTATTATATCAATGTTTAAACATCATAATTTTGAATAATAAGAATTTCTGAATAGGTTATCTTAGTGGAACCACCTGATATTGATATGATTCATGAAGTACTCCTAGAGGTTATTGAAGAGGATCCAGATATTCAAATAAAAGCCTTAGTTGCCTCGCATCTTGCCCAACGGAATTCACCTCTTATAACACAGAAGCTAATGTCGTTGGTTAAATCACCAGCTCCAGATGTTCGCGAAATTATTGCAATGAGTCTCGAAGGTCATTTTGATGTACTTGATGCGATGTTGGATTGGTTTGAAACTGAAATAGATGAAGCAACACTTAATAAGCTTTTCATTACTCTCTCTTCAACTCTTCATAAAGTAGCAGAGGGTACAGCTGCGACTAAGACTGCTCTTCGACTTAAGAAATTGATAGACGAACAACATCACTTGAACTATTGTCTTGAATTAATCGGGTACTGTTCTGAAGACATTGCTGAAAAAACATTAATGGAAGCTACACATAAATATCGTTTCAACGATGAAATCAGAGCTTCAGTCTTACGAGGAATTTTACATCTTGCATATAAGTCTCAGAGTCTTCCTGATGAGCTCTTACATTATCTGATTGACCTAGTCGAAACTTCTTATGAACGCCCTATCCTCCGAAAAATTGGATTAGATGCTTTAGGAAAAACTCACAATGCTGAAGTAATTGATTTATTAGAATTGATTGTGGAAACGGATCATAATCCTGAGTTACGAAGAAAAGCTGTTGAAATTATAGGTAATTGGGGAGTCATTGAATTATCTTCTTTATTAATTGAAAAATTAAAATATGATGGAATTGCCACTGTTCGTGCATCCGCAGCTACTGCTCTTGGAGCAATCTCCTCCTTTGAAGCTCTTCCTGAGCTAGCAGAGGCATTAGAGACAGATGTTAGCTTCTTTGTACGAGAAGCTTCTGCCGAAGCATTAGGTAATTTAAAATCTCAACAAGCGTTAGCAGCTCTTCTCAAAGGACTAGAAGATCAGGATTCATATGTCCGATCTATCTCTGCGTGGTCTATAGAACAGATTCAACCAACACCTCCGGAGCTTATTCAAAGAATTTGTTCTGCTGCTGGATCGATTGAACAGGGATCAAGTATTCGAAGTGGAATGGTAGCATTACTCGCTCGAATGAGTTCTATACCACATGCAGCTAATTGTTTATTAACAATTTTCAGAAAAGATAGAACTCCGTTACGTGAATTAGTGATTGAGGCTTTAGAAGAGTTTGTGCATATCTTAAAAGACGACCAAAAATTTTTAGATGATGATCTCCCCTATATTCAAGAAATTTTAGCAATTTCACCATCTTTCTCACTTCGTGCAGCAATTTGTTCATTTTTTGGACATTTAAAAGAAGATTCAACCTTTCTATTCCTCTTAGATAGGTTAATAAACGATGAGGATGCTTTTGTGCAGCGACAAGCAGCCTGGGCTATATCTATTTTGGATCCAACAAATCATATAGCTCAAATTCGCTCACTCTTACATAATAAGACTCATAACAAGATCACACCCCTCTTTTTAGAAATATTGACTTCTTGGGCAGATATTGAGGATGTTCCTCTAGCATTAAGCTATTTAAAACCAGATTTAGAGAATGAATGGCGCCAACGAGCGGTTGAATTACTCACAGCAATTATTGATTCACCAGATCTCGTCACAAATAAAGAGTATACATATGAAATTATTGATACTTTAATTTCCTTACTCCAGAAAGATAATTCTAATGCTGTAAGGAGTACCTGTGCACATGCTTTGGGTCACTTTGAGGGCCATGATTTTTTGATAACACCAACATTGATAAGAGCTATCAAGACTGATCGTATTTATACTGTTCGTGAATTAGCAGCTGAAGCCCTCGGTTATCGTGGAGGAATATCAGCCGTTCCTGAGCTAATAAATCTTATTAACTACGAATTAGAAAAGGATCCAAGTATTCGTTATTTTAGTAGTCTTGCATTACTAAATATTGAAGCCCAAATGGGAAAAAAAAGTAATTTAATACAAATATCAGACAAATAATTCTTCTTAAGTAATAATTCTTGCCCCATTACTTGTAACTAAAACCGTGTGTTCCGCTTGTGCTACTAATCCACGAGTTTTTTCAACTAATGGGTGATACCCATAGAAATTGTCTTTGTTTATAATTTCCCTAAGATTGTCAGTCGAAATATTTTTTTTCTTTAAGTAAAGGGTAGCTGAGCGTAGAGAAAAGGGGAGTCTTTGATACCTCTTAACGAGAATCTTTCCAATATCTGTTTTCGGATTTCCTTTGGATGAATAGATTAATGGAGGAGTAGATCCTTCTTCTACATATCCTGCTCCTCCTGGTGTACTAAAGGGTTCAATAGCAAGTACCATACCTTTTTTAAGTTTTGATCTTTGTGCAAAGGGAACAGATTTGACACTAGGAATTGATAGACCTGCATGAAGAGTTCCCTTTTTCATTTCATGGCCAGTTAAATTCGCAATTGGTTTAAACCCATAATCTTCTATTGTTTCTTGAATTACTGCTCCTATTTCACTAACACGAAGGTTAGGCTTTATAATATCAATAGCGTTATTCAAAGCGTCCTTGGCTGATTTTATTAAGCGAAAATGTTTCCCGTCAGTAGAAAAAGTCTTAGCTGTGTCAGACAACATTCCATTAACATTCGCGCCGATATCTATCTTTACTAAGGCTTTCTTAGGAATGACGCGTTTTTCTATCGGTCCAGCTGAATCGTGAGCAGCAGTTTCGTTAATGGAAATATTAGGAGGGAATGCTACGTCGACTCCTTTTGTTGTAGTGATAATTTTAACAATTGTATCATAAAGTGAACCAATTGAAACCTTAGGTTTCACATATTTTGCTATTTGATCCATTGCTAAATGAACCACTTTACCTGCTAGGAGTAAATCATGAAGTTCCTCACGTGTCAAGGACATAAGATGAACACCAGTTTCATGTTCATTTAATACAGATCAAACTATTTGATAATATGTTTAAAGGAATAGTGCTTACATTTGCGCAGAAAAGGTGAAGTTTGATCTAGAGTTTTATCAAAATTTATGCTACTGATGTTTATTTGCACACCTTTTTGAAACCCTATTGCGATGATAATTTTGAGGCCATAATGGAAAATAATTCTGCAGCAGAGCATATACGACGTAAACAACGTATTAAGCAAATTTTAGCTGAGATTGTTGAAAATTTGAAAGATTATTTTGATGAACTTCAATTAAAAGAGTTTGGGGAAAAATCTCGCTTTGTAGTCCTTAATGGAATTTCATCAATTCATAAAGTTGGATCTAAAGGATTACAATTAGTAACAGCCGAGTTTAATAGTGAACTGGGAAGTTTATCTTTAAAAATTGCGATAAAGAAATTTTCATCTCCAGAGGAGGCTTTGCAGAATAAAATGCTGACAAATCATTTAGCGAGTAAATTAAAGGACACTGGGGTTTTAACTCCCCGTGTTATTTTCGAGCATGGACATATATTGATTTTTGAAGGAATAAAAGGGGAATCATTTTATGAATCAGAATTAAATTCTGAGGTAAAGCTATTTCTAACTGGAGAAGCCCTGTCTAAGTTTCATTCAGATATTTTAAAGCCAATCGAAAAAGAAAGATATGTTTTCCTTTTGAAAAAAACGCTTAATGAATTGATTATACCTGAAGAAAGGAAAAAGAATTTTATTGATCTAGCTAGTAATTTATTAGCGAAGGTTCTTTCATCAAACGGACATTCGGGGGGAACGACTGGTTTCGGGGATTTTCATCCTGGGAATGTATTATTCTCGATTGAGAGAGATGGTAATGGTAATAAGAAGATTCAAACTTGGTTAATCGATCCTGAATATGTAGAAAAAGAACAATCAGCAGATAGAATGGAAGATGTTGGCACTTTCTTCCTCCATTCGGCAATCGATAACTTCGACAGGAATGGAAATTTACACACATTCCGAAAGGAGGTTCAATCCTTTATTGAAGGGTATGAAAGGCACCTTTCAACAATTGAGCTATCAATCAATGATATCTATGAGGATTATGAATCTGTATTTTCCTTTCACCTAGGATTGTGTGCCCTACTAGAAGGTCTTTTCCTCCAAAAACGTGCGAATATGGATGATGAAATGGCATTTGATCGTATGGCAACCTGTATCGCTCTAGCAAATTATTGTTGGAAAGTGGGTTTAAAATAAAAGGATGGGTGTTTGTTCAGCCTGACCGAGAGGTTTCAACTCGAAAAATACTCATAAATATTCATTAGATTCCATTTAAGATAGGGTTGGAATCTTGGATATAGCAATAATAAATACTTGGTTAATAACGTTCAAAGGAAAAGGGTTAGGAATAATTCCCAATGGAAGTTTGGGAATTGAAGATGGCTTAATTAGTTTTATTGGTAAATCTAGTGACTTGAATCATAAAAAAGCTGACCGAATCATTGATGGAACTAATCACATCACAATGCCTGGATTAATCAATTCTCATGCACATACAGGATTTACTCTCTTAAGAGGAGGTGCTCAGGATTTACCTGAAATTGAATGGATGAATAAAGGTATTGGACCATTAGCAAGATATCTAAAGAAGGAAGATAATATCTTAGGTTCAAAACTCGCAGTCTTGGAAGGTTTGAGATCAGGAACGACTACTTTTGCTGAATATGCAGGAAATGTTTCATCTTTAGTGCAAGAAGTTTATTTGCCATTAAAAGTCCGGGTTGTCGCAATTGAAACGATCAACGAGGTTAGCTCTGATCGAGCCCATTTGAAGCCAAGAGATCTTTATGAATTTGATGGATCGAAAGGATCAGCCGCTCTAAAAAAAGCAAACAATCTTTTTCAGGAATTTAAGGGTACAGAGTTAGTAAGTGTTATGTATGGGCCCCAGGCTTTAGACTTTTGTTCTTTAGACTTACTTACAGACATCAAACAACAGGCAAAAGACCGAAATTGCAATATACATATGCATGTCGCACAGGGTGAAAGAGAGAGACTCCAAATTCAAGGTCGCTTTGGTGCGGACTATACGACTGTGAAAATACTGGAAAAGAATGGTTTACTTGAGGATAATCTTGTTGCTGCTCATATTCATGACACATCAAAAGCTGAACGTTCATTGATGGTAAAAAAGAGGGTCAAGATGGTTGGATGTCCAACATCTATTGCGGTAATAGATGGCATCGTTCCTCCTATCGGTCATTATGTGAAGCTTGGAGGGATAGCAGCTCTCGGAACAGACCAAGCTCCTGGACCAGGTCACTATAATATGTTCCAAGAAATAAGAATGGCTAGTATTTTAACTAAAATTAATAATAATGATCCAACAGCGTTACCACCTTGGCAATCCTTACAATTATCAACCATAGGAGGAGCTGTGGCTCTCGATCTCAAAGACAATATTGGATGTCTTGAGGTAGGAAAACGCGCAGATATAATCACGATTGATCTTGAAAAATTAAATATGACGCCTATTATCGATGAACCATTTAGAAATTTAATCCCAAATTTGATATACTCATCAACAGGAAAAGAGGTCGATAATGTAATAATCTCTGGTAATCTAATCCTAGCTGATGACCAATTTCTTAATATTGATGAATATGCAATAATTAATGAAGCAAATAAACGAGCTAAGGAGATTTTTAGGGAGGCCTCTGAAGAATGGATTAAAGCAGGATCGAAAATGGTCTCTTACCACAAGGATGGTTTCTTATAATATTGTAAGAACCATTATCTGTTCTTCATTCTGTATAAAGATGATATTAAATAAATGTTAAGATTAACTATCTCTAAATAAAAAGAAATTATCATAGTGTGAAACCAATGAAACAACAAATTTTGGTTGAACCAAGAAAAATTGAATTCCGCGAAATTCCAATCCCAGAATTAAAAGAAAATGAAGTAATGATTAAAATAATGCGTATAGGGATTTGTGGAAGTGATATTCACGTTTATCATGGAAAACATCCGCTTACTGCATATCCAGTTACTCAAGGACATGAGGTTTCAGGTATAATTGAAAAAGTAGGAAGAAAAATAGCCAACCTTAAAATTGGGGATAAAGTGACTATTCAGCCCCAAGTTGTATGCGGAAAATGTTATTCATGTACACACGGTAATTACCATATCTGTGACAAATTAAAAGTCATGGGCTTTCAAACTACTGGGATGGCATCCGAGTTCTTTGTTACAGAAGCAAATCGTGTTGTTAAACTGCCTTACGATATGTCCTATGAACAAGGAGCAATGATTGAGCCAATGGCTGTAGCTTGTGCTGTTTTCTCGAAAACAGATAATTTAAGAGGGTTAAATGTAGTTGTATTAGGAGCAGGAACCATTGGTAATCTAACAGCGCAGACAGCAAAGGCTCTGGGGGCTAAATCGGTATTAATAACTGATGTGAGTGAATATCGTCTGGAAATCGCCAAAAAAGTTGGAATTGATTATACTATAAATCCCATCAAGAAGAATTTATCTGAAGAGATAGTGAAAGCTTTTGGTCCTGACAAGGCTGATTTAATTGTAGAATGTGTTGGGAGTAATCAAACAATTGATGACGCTATTGAGAATGCTAGGAAAGGCACAGACATAATTATCGTTGGAGTTTTTAGCCATAAACCTGTTGTAGATTTAGCAACGGTACAAGACCACGAATTACGACTTATTGGTCTACTCATGTATCAAACTAAAGAATATCTCAAAGCTATCGAATTAGTTCATTCTGGGGAAGTTGCACTTGAACCATTAATGACAAAACATTTCAGATTTAATGATTATGACAAAGCATATCAATATCTTGAAGAAAAGAAAGATAAAGCGTTGAAACTTTTTATAGAAGTCAACTGAGTTCTTGAACAAATTCTGAATCTATGGTGAATTAAATTGGTAAATCCAAACGAAATTCCTTTGTGGCCGGAAGGAATTCCAAAAACAATTGATTATCCCGAAATTCCTCTTTTCACAAATTTAGATAGAACAGTTGAAGATTTCCCAGAGAATACTGCCCTTATTCTTGATACAACTAACTTTAAAAAAGTTGTAAAAGTGACTTTTCGTGAACTTGGAGAACTCTCAGACAAATTTTCCGCTTTCTTGGTCGTTCGAGGAGTTAAACCAGGAGATAAGGTTGCAGTTTTCTTACCTAATATGGTGGAGTTTGTAATAGCTTATTATGGCATCTTAAAAGCTGGTGCTACCGTCGTTTCGTTAAATTTTCAATATCCCGCGAGTGAATTGACTGGACAATTACAACAAAGTGAGGCAAAAGGAATTGTTTGTGCAGATATGATAACTTCAGCTGCTCAACCTTATGAGACTTGTAAAACAGTTCGAGATCAAGGAAATACTGGTTTAGAATTTGTTGTTGTAGCTTCTATAAAACCATACTTATCAGGAATAAAAAGGTTCTTAGGTGGTTTGGTTGGAAAAATTAGCAAGAAAGAGCCCCAAGACTATTATATGCATGAAATTTATGATAATTATAGCGTATCAGATAGACCAAAAGTTAATACTAAACCTGAGGACGTAGCTGTCATAATGTTCACAGGGGGTACAACAGGAACTCCAAAGGGAGCGATGTTGACCCATAGAAATCTTGTGGCCAATGTAGAACAGTGTTCCGTCTGGATGAACCCTCGACCCGAACGAGGAACAACAGTTGGTATTGGGTCACTCCCTTTTTATCATAGTTACGGAGCAACAACTGCCATGAATTTGGGTGTTCAGTATGGGGCTCTAGGTGTATTGATGCTCGATCCTCGTGAAGATAATTTCAATCAAATCTTATATCTCTTGGATAAATATAAAATCCAGATTTTTAATACCGTCCCTACATTATATATTGCGTTATTGCGTCATCCCAGGCTTGTGGAGTACGATTTAAGTTCCTTAATAGTAAGCACAAGTGGAGCAGCTCCTCTACCACTGGCAGTATTGCAAGAGTACGAAAAGGTCACAGGAGCGAACTTATCAGAGGGTTATGGTTTAACAGAGACGTCTCCAGTTACTCACTCAAATCCCATGGCTGCAGCACCTGGTCGTGACAAACCTTTGAAGAAAGAAGGATCAGTAGGAATACCTTATCCTGATACAGATGCTATAATTGTCGATCTTGAAACGGGTACGAAAAGATTAGGCCCCAATGAAGAAGGAGAAATTGCAATTCATGGTCCTCAAGTGATGAAGGGGTATTACAAAAAACCTGAAGAAACTAAAGCAGTTTTTAGAGAAATTGATGGAAAAAATTACTTTTTAACGGGAGATATTGGTAAATATGATGAAGATTTCTACTTCTATGTAACAGATCGGAAGAAGGATATGATTGATGTGGGAGGTTTCAAGGCGTATCCCAGGGAAATCGAAGAAGTACTTATTGCTCATCCCAAAATTTCGAATGCAGCTGTCATTGGAGTTCCTCATCCTAAAGTTGGAGAAACTGTCAAAGTCTTTATTATTCCCAAAACAGATGAAAAGCTTACTAAAGCGGAGGTCTTGGAATATTGCCAAGAAAAGTTGGTAAAATATAAGCAGCCTCACGATGAGACTTATATTGAGTTTCGCAATGAATTACCAATGACCCAAGTCGGTAAGGTTCTTCGACGCGCTCTGAAAGAAGAGGAGGAGCTTAGACAGAAGAAATAAATTTCTATTTCATTATATAATTATTATTCTTCCCCCTGTTGGCTTGACAGTTAATAAATAGTCACTAACTCGGAATTTGACCGACATTCCAGTATCTCCTCCAGTGAATTCCTTGATCAGAGGGATTTTTTCATCTTTTAGTAATGCTTTTGTTACTTTTGCGTTCTCCTCCCCAATTTTCAAAGTTATTTTAGTATACCCAAACATTTCCGCTCCTCCAATAATTTTTGCTACAATAGCTTTACGACGATGTTTCCCAATGGCTTTCTCAAGTTTTTTAACCATCAATGGTATGGCAATATCGGCAAATCTTGTAGGCCCAAAAGTATACTTTTTTGGTTCCCTCCCTTGAGATCGTGGGAGCATTATATGGCCCATAACAGCACATTTTACAGGATCTTCATCTTCGGGGTATAAAACCACACCAATACAGGACCCTAGTGATGTAATTTTTAACTGATCGTTTGAACATCCAAGTTTAACTTCACCAATCCCAACATAATGTGTTCGACTATCATATGAACCTGTTTTCTCTTTATTAAAGAGCTGACGAATCACTATTTCCTCCTTGAAGGGATTTGGTTTTTTATCAGCGATTTTCTTGATTAGTTCTTCTTAAAAAGCGAGTATAAGTCTCATGATGAGGGATTAAAATTAGGTAAGTTTTTAGATAATTATAGTAGAATTCTGCTTCTAATTGAATGTCACATTCAATAATTAGTACATCCGATTCTTTCTTGAAAGTATTCAATTCATAATTTAACAAAGAATCTAGTTTTCCTATTCGTAATATCGGTTGTGATGGAAGAGCCCCATTAAGATTTAAAATTTCGTTCAAAGTTAGAATATACTTGATTAGAATTATTGAACCAATCTCTCTTAGCATATCCATGAACATTGTACTAAATTCCATTACTGCTTCAATATCATCTGTTGGTGGTGATTTTTGGCTAAGTATTTTTGTCACAATTTCTTTGTCAAATAGGATTACAACGGTGTAGGCTATTTCAGTAGTGTTACTTGCAGAGAAGATCGCGATCTGTGTGTTAGAGTGGTATTGATTTCTTAATAAAGTTGGAACTGATTCTATATTTCCCATTTCCAACGACGTAGCCTTCATATAGATTGATTGTTCAAGAAATTCTGTGAGAGCCTTAGCAGCCTGATCCGCACCAATCTTTCCAAGTTCCTTCAAGGCGTCTTTTTGAAGAACTGACAATTCCTTGTCATTCTGGTCTTCAGGAGATGACATTTTTTTTCACTGTCAACCGATTGAAGCAATGATATCATATAATCATTCTTATTTGAACTGTTGAATTTGATAACAAATACATAATATCCACAATAGAATAGAGATTCATTGTAAATATGAAGTAGGAGAGATATATGGGATCTAGATTTAAATTCCAATGGTACCAAGAGATATATGAGAACTTCCCACGAATTCGGAATGACGCACGCAAAGCAGCGCAAGAATTTGGATTGGATACACTGAATGATGGATCTTTTGGATTATACCCAGGTAGTTCTTCCTGTCCAGGACTATTGCCTAATTACGTACTCGATGCGATCGTTAAGGCAAACAAAGAAGTTATTCCCATGAGGAAGGTTCAAGATGAATTACGAAATCTGATTAAAGATATCTTTGGAGATGACTATGATTCCGCGGTAACGAATACATGTGAAGCAGCTATAAGAGTAACATTAGAGACGTTAATGGCTCCACCAATATTACGAATAGGTGATACTTATCGGTGTAGATTCCTTACCCTTTATGGGGAAGATACGGAATATACTGCTGGTTATGGAAGACCGTTTCCACCACAATACAAGAATCTATTTGTTGATAAGTCAGTTACAGGTGGAGAACTTGCTGTGGAAGCAAAATGTCTACCAAATCTCGATTCACTACTTGTGAAACCTGTTGGGACAAAATATGAAGTCCATGGAATTAAATACAACGTTGTTCCATTAATGACTGAGACAAACGCCGAGAAATCGATTGAAAAAATAAAAACGATAGCAGAAAAACATATCACATCATTAACTGGTTTTGTTACTCTTGGTTATGATACTCCAGGTTATGGGTATGGAGAAAAGGATCAAAATGGCGTTCCATTACTTAAAAAGGGAATTGGGAGACTTTCTCAGGAATTTGAGGTTCCTTATGCTCTAGATGGTGGGGGAGGAGTTCCAGTGATAGGTCTTGGGCCAAATGATGTTAATGGGGATATCATGATGTGGAGTATGGATAAAGCAGCAAGAGCTCCAATTTGCGGTCTTATCGTTGGAAAGGAGGAGGTGATGGTTCCTGTTCGTAAAGGATTAGGGGTAGGGGGACAAAAATATGGTGAGGTGTCATCACACGGAAAAGCTCGTTATTCAATGATGGACCCTGGTAGAGATGCCGTTGTAGGTTTGATAGCAGTTTTAAAAATGCTTCACGAAAACTCTGAAAAAATTACAAAACCAATTGATCAGTACCATGAGATTCTTGTGGAAGCTTTCAAATCATTTGAACCAAATAGGTTTAGAGACAAATTAATCTTCACGAAAAGCTATACAATGGGAGGTACTGAACTGAATTACGAACAAACTTGGGAAGAGGGTAAATTTGGCATTCCAATCTTTAATATGGAAGATATGTTTGCGAATACTAATCCTATAATTGTAGCACTCGATGAAATGGGTGTGGGCCTTGGTGCTACTATTTATAGTGGAAATATGTTTTTAACACCTGGATTGGGGACATTAGATGAAGAAGGAAACTTGATCACAGAGAGAGCAACCCTAGCTGCCCAAGCTTTGGTACGAGCGGTTGAGATCACATGTAAATATGCAGGATTAACTGATTAACTTTGAGGAAGAATGATTATTGTGACTAAGATTATTAGATTATCAAAAATAAAAGAGATTCTAAGAAGTATTGATCCTCTCAAACTAATTGAAGAAGGGTTCGTAGCTTATTCACAAGGGAAAGTTGTCGTTCCCCCTGTGGGTGAGATGATCTTTGAGGAACCTCCTGGAGACTGTCACATTAAATATGGTTATATCAAACAAGGCGATTACTATGTCGTTAAAATTGCCCAAGGATTTTATGAAAATCCCCAAAAAGGCCTCCCTTCTATTAATGGACTTAATATTTTGTTCAGTCAAAAGACAGGTGAGGTATTATGCGTCTTACTCGATGAAGGTCATTTAACAAATGTGAGAACAGCAGCAGCAGGAGCAGTTGTAGCAAAATATATGAGTCCTCAAAAAGTAAATCGTATAGGTATTTTAGGTTATGGAATTCAGGGAAAGATGCAACTAGAATATTTAAAAACAATAATAACATGTCGAGACGCAATTGTGTGGGGAAGAAAAGAAACAGGATTGGTCAAGTATCAACAAGATATGATAGATTCTGGATTTAACATAGAAACAACTTTGGATCAAGAAGATATTACAAGTACATGTAACCTGATTGTTACCTGCACTCCATCCAAAGTACCTCTTATAAAAGCGGAACAGGTTCGAAAAGGAACACATATTACGGCAATTGGGTCGGACACACCAGAAAAACAAGAATTAGATCCAGAAATCTTACGTATTGCTAACCATGTTATAGTTGATAGTATTCCTCAAGCTGCATTTCGTGGGGAATGTTTCCACGCAATGAAAAATGGAAAGATTACAAAAGATGACATGGTGGAGTTAGGCACAATGATATCCAGTAAAACCCTCCAACGTCAAACTGATGATGAAATTACTGTTGCTGATTTAACTGGTGTTGCAGTACAAGATATTCAAATCTCAAAAGCAGTATATGAAGGAATATTGTGACATAAAAAGACTACCAGGAGGAATCTTCTCTCAAATCTGAGCCACAGTACAAACAAAATTTGGCTTTCAAAGCTGAAGAACGGTTACAATTAGGACAAATCCTAGATGCAGCTCTTTCATCAAGAGTGGATGTCTGGATTTTCTGGTGTTGGTTGAAACCGTAACGAACTTGGTATGCTTCTCTCTGTTTTCTCTGTTGATATCTACCATATATGACTGCACCTATAATAAAAACAACCATAAACCCTATTCCAACAATAAAGATTGTAGGAACAATTCCAAAAAAGGGTAGATCACCTAAAGAGCCATTTGGTGAGATAGGAAGTGTAGGTTCTATTCCTAGCTGATCTAAAGTATTCAGAACCTCCTCAAAGTCGAAACCTATTTCAGAATAAGTAACAATTTGATTTTGATCAATTACGTACAAAGTTGGAATATATCCGGAACCATAATTATTACTTACTATACTGCTATTGTCAAAAGCGACCCACCAATCCATTTGATGCTCCTCAATAAAATCCTCAACTAATTGTTCATCTTCACCTGAATCGATATCAATTGAAATAATTACAAGATCATTAACAGAATAAGAGAGGGAAATTTCTCTTATTTTCGGAATAGCATCAACACACGGAGGACACCATGTAGCAAAAAGGTCGAGGATAACTACTTTCCCCTGAAAATCGGATAATGAAAATGATACATTCGTTACAAAATCAGTTAAGGTGAAATCAGGTGCAGGGGTATCATTTGGTAGTTGAAATAAGACATCAGAACCTATTGGTTTAGCGCTAAAAGGCATTGGGGTTATCAGTACTAATAATTGCAGAAATACTATCAAGGATATTCCATATTTCCTTTTTATAGCCATTCAATCAACCTCCTAAGAAATAATTTCCTTCATACCAAATTTATGTAATTATATCCTGAAGGCTTAAAAAGCTTATCAGGTTCACATTAAAACGGACTAATCTCCTTTTTTGAGGAAAATCAAATGAAAATTGAAACTTTCGAGCTGGAGAGGAGACAATCAGTTTGGGAAAATAGAGTGCGATATAACTTAACTGAAAGCGGAGTTCATCCTTACATGCTTTCTGAACTCCTTACTGACGATGAACTAAAGGATTTATTTTCTATTCGACTTGGTTACGGTCAGACAAATGGATCTATTGAATTACGAGAGGCAATCAGTCTTCTTTATCCAGGAACAAACTTAGATAATGTATTGGTGACAAACGGGTCATCAGAGGGAAACTTTATTGGCACCTGGAGCACTTTGGAACCCAAGGATGAGCTTATTCTTATGTTACCAAACTATTTGCAGATTTGGGGGATTGCTCAGTCTTTCGGAGTTACAGTTAAGCCTTTTCATCTAAAAGAACATCTTAACTGGCAACCAGAAATTGAAGAACTGGAGGGTTTACTCTCACCTCGAACAAAAATGATTACTGTCTGTAATCCCAATAATCCAACAGGAGCAGTCTTAGAAGAAGAGATAATGCAGGAGATTGTTCATCTAGCGAAGAAAGCAGATGCATGGATCTATTCTGATGAGATTTATCAAGGTGCTGAATTGGAGGGTGATGAAACTTCAAGTTTTTGGGGTCTTTATGATAAGACAATAATTAGCTGCGGTCTCTCTAAAGCTTATGCCTTACCTGGATTAAGGATTGGATGGTTAATTGGTCCGAAAAAGACCATCGAGAAGATGTGGAGTTACCATGATTATACCTCAATTGCTAGTGGAATATTAAGCAATCGAATCGCCACATTAGTGTTACAACCAGAGAGAAGACAAAAAGTCTTAGAACGTAATCGAAAGATGCTTCGTGGGAATTTAATAGTCTTGACCAAATGGGTAGCAAAACACTCAGATATCTTCCAATTCATCCCCCCTCAAGCTGGGGGGATTGCTTTTTTGAAATATAACATGAACATCAATTCAACAGAATTAACCACTAAACTCAGAGAAGAAAAAAGTGTATTTATTGTAGCTGGGGATTGTTTCGGACTAGATCACTATATCCGTATTGGGATTGGATCGGAGAAGAATTATCTATTGGCTGGATTAGAGTTAATTGATGAGTTGTTAGAAGAGCTTAGATAGACGAGTCATTTGATTGAGATAACGAAAAAAAAGGAGGGAAGTAGATAATATTTTATCTTCTTCTTCGTTTACGGTAGATTGTCAAAACACCAATTATCACAGACATAGTAAAGACAGAATAAAACTCAAAACCTGGTGTGATACTCGGTGTTTCTTTTGGTTCTTCTGAGGATTCTGTGGTTTCAGAAGTGTCCTCTGGATAGATAGTTTTAACAACAGTCTTAGTTATCTCGTCTGTAACTACTACTGTTGCTGGCGAGGGACATTCTGGACAGGAAGCTGGTACAGTCACAGTAATTTTTTGAGGTTCTGATGTTTCTGTTGGTGTTTCAATGGATGCATCGCGAATATCCCAGCGCCAGTTCTGATGGCGGAGAAGGCTGATGTATTCACCAGGGACACGTTGATTCCACTTATAAGGCCCAGTCCCGACCATTTGTGCATTAGTTGGTACAAAGGATGAGATATTTCCAGCTGTACTCCAGATGTGTTCTGGGACAATAGCAAAGCAGCCAGCAATTTCTGGGAACATGAAGTACCCTGTCTGGTTGATATACATTTCGACAATGTGTCCATCCGCACCATTGGGCAGGTCAATCCTGTACACGGAATCAGCTTCTATATTGTATTGCAGGCCTTCATGCCAAACTTGTTCATAGGTGAACTTGACATCTTCAGCGGTGAATGCATTTCCGTCATGCCAAGTTTCGTTTTCGTACAGGTAGAATGTGTACTTCTCACCATCTTGGATACCAGCAGGAGCGTCTGCGATGGTTGCTTCAATATTCCAGTCATATGCTAGCCCAGGGATGATATCCCAATTCTCTGGCTCGACATTATAAAGGCCCTCATAGACATACTGGAAAACTAGATCTTCGTAGCCTGTTTGTCGCATCATGACATTTAGTGTATTGAGGTTATCTGAACAGGCATAGCGGAATGTTCCACCTAAGTCACCAGTTTGTTGGCGGACTTTAACACCAGCCCATTTATTATCTCCATTAACAAAACCAGCACCTTTAAACTCAAAGAAGCCTTCCCAAACGTCATTACGACGAGCCTCTACAATGGCATCGTTATAAACGACAATTTGGGGTTGTTCAAATAGGAGCATCTTACTGGCTTCGAGGCCGTACATTTTTACATCTTCTTTGGTTGTAGAACTCACCATTAAATCAAGTTGCTCTTCAATAGTTTGGTTTACAAAATGATAATAGGCCCAATCTGCTCCGTTTCTGTGGAATCGGTCGTAAATCTGTTTGATCGTATTAATAGTGGGGATACCTTCAGTCCAGCAAGCACAGGAAGCTTGTCCGAGTATAAGCTCATCTAGAAGGAGGCCAAAGTCCTTTTCAACAACTGTAGCGCGCATACCCATCACTGCGAGGCCTTCAACAGCGATTGTAACAGCGATAATGGCAGGATCATAACCTGAGGTGGCGCCCATCTCGATAGCAAGGAGAGGATCGTCATCGTCTATATCAATACCTGCATCCCACATGTTGTTATCGTTCTTATCGTATTCACGCCAACCATCGCCGTCTAAGTCTCTAAAACCAGCTTTCTCAAGAGACGCGTTACCCGCAGCATAATCTGGGGCATAGAATTCGCCTCCGATCTGGCTTTCGACTTCCCATTCAGTTGCCGACCATGGGACATAGCTGTCCAATTCCAAACCAATGCCTCCGATAGCTTCCATGTTCGCTCTGTACTTGTCATAACCAAAAGCTATCGCTCGTCGGTATCCTGTGATGTTAGTGGGGAATTTCTCACAGTTTAAGGTAATTACTCGATATCTTAAACCAGGAGAAAAAGTAACATCGATGTTAGGATCTCGAACAAGAGCAGCAATATAATCTGAGAGAACTCGTTCATCGTCTGCGTCGATCTCACCACTCTGTAGTGCTAACATTTTTTGTGCTCTCTCGCCCTCTGAGAAAACCACGAATAACAGTTCATCTGCATAGCCTCCATAAGGACGCCAATTTCCAGACCATTTCACCTGCATAATACCTATTGGGGATGAGAGAACATTTCCAGTAAATAAAATACTTATAGAGATAATTGTACATATTAGATATAACAACTTAACTTTTCTCAATGAATTACCTTCCTAATCCCTTTTAAAAATTAGATCCCTTTAAAATAGAAATTCGGACTTGAATAGCTCTTGTAATAACCGTAGAACTCCTATTTATAATTTATGATTTCTTTGAGATAATGGAATCAGGCTAGAATTTCAGTAAATATATTTTCTCCGACGCCATAGAACTAGTGTCATCATTCCAAGACCTAATATTATTGTGATGTGTTCAAATCCAGGTGAAATTGCTGGTATTTCACCGGTGAATTCAATGCTTGTCTCAGTATTCACCTCAGTAATACCATTGTGAAAGGTGATATCAAGTCTGATAGTTCGGACATTATTGCATGCATCATAAACTTTAATGATAATCCTATAAGTATCATCAGGAAATTCTCTGGTGTCAAGCTCATATTCACCAATCCAAGTACCAGCAGTTAAATCTAGATCAATTTCTTCAGTCTTATCAATTTCGCCATCTTTGATAGTTATTTCTGTTCTTATGATGTCACTTTCATCAATAGCTGATACTTCAATAGTAATTCTTCCAGAATAAGAACCATCATCCTCTATTCCACTAATGATAACTATAGGAGGGTTTATTTCACAGGGAGTCTCAGTAGTTTCCAGTCCAGCTGTAGTTTCTGAAAAAGTACTCGTTTCGACAGATGATCCTGTGCAATCTCGAATATCCCAGCGCCAATCTTCGTTCCGAATCATATCGATATACTCACCAGGTACCCAGCCATTAGGGCGTACTTTGTAGGGACCAGTTCCAACAATGGTTTCATCTCCTGGCCATGGATTATAAGCTGTGACGTTTTCAACAGTATTCCAGATGTGTTCTGGTGTGATATAGAAATTAGTAGTATCAGCAAACTCGAAATAATTCTTGTTATTGACATAAAGTTCAATGGTATGGCCATCAGGGCCATCAGGCATTTCTACTCTATAGATGTCCCACATTTCTGGATTATGATATGGACTATCTCTCCACATGTATATGGAGTGGTTGACATCTTCTGCGGTTAACATTTCTCCATCATGCCAGAATACATTCTCGTAGAGGTAAAAAGTATACTTTTGACCATCTTGAAGGTCTCCCCCCGCTACTGTTTGCTCGGAATCCCAATCATAAGCTAATCCTGGAATTAGATCCCATGTATAAGGATCAACATTCCATAGAGATTCATAGATGTATTGAAAGACTGTAGCTTCATAACGTGTATTTTGTAAGTAAGGATTCCAAGTGTTCATTCTGTCGGATAAACAATGCCAGAGAATACCACCATAAGGACCACCCAAGGATTCTTTTAGGTGTACTTTTGTAGCACAGTATGGATTAGTTTGTTGATAACTACCCGCGGTTCCTACACCAGCGAATTCAAACCATCCATCAAATCTGTCGGTGCGGTAAGCCCCTATATTGACATCGTTGTACACAACGATTTGAGGTTGCTCAAAAGCTAGTAATAAACCAGCATTACGAGCATATTGTTTTATTTCTTCAGGGCTAGATGAATCAAACATTGAGTCTAGCATTACATCGATAGTATCATTACTAAAATGATAATAATTAAAAGGGTCTTGGTTCCAGATTCCCCCAGTTCTAAAGGAATCATATAGATCTCTTGGTGTATTTATAATACTTCGACCTTCAGTCCAACAGGCAACCCAAGCATCGCCTACAAGCAGACGGTCAAGAATTTCACTAAATTCCATTTCAACAAAGGTGGAACGAACACCCATTGCTGCAAGACCATCTCTCAGAATTTCACATGCAATAATAGCTGGATCATATCCTGCTGTTGCATACATTTCCATTACTAAGGCTGGATCATTGTCGTCAATGTCACTAGGTGTCCAAGTACCAGAACGGTCAGCATCGTATTCACGCCATCCATCGCCATCTAAGTCTGTAAAACCAGCATTTTCAAGAGATGCATTACCAGAGACATAATCTGCCTCATAAAAATGATTTTCCAGTAAACTTTCAACTTCCCATTCTTCTGCACAGCTTGGTATATAACTATCTTGTAGTTGCCCATTCCCCGCGAGGATCTCTTCGTTAGCACGATATTTATCAAATCCGAAGGCCATTGCACGACGGAAGGCCGTAATGTTCAATGGAAACTTTTCACAATTCAAGGTGAGAGCCCGAAATCTTAAACTGGGTGTATATGTCACATTTATATTTGGATTACTTTCAAGATCACTAACATTCTCAGGGGGAACTCGATCATCATAACAGTCAATATCACCATTTTGAAGAGCTAACATCGCAAGGGGGATTTCACCCTCAGTGAACACTACAAATCTTAGATTTTCAACATATGCACCGAAAGGACGCCAATCTGTAGACCAATTATCAGTAGTGGCTTGCATTATATTTCTGGGTGTAGAAAAAACATTGCTAGCCATAACAATGGCTAATAACATAATTATACTTAATAAGTTGAATAATCTCCTTTTCCTCATTCTTCAATCCTCCAAACAGTATCTCAATTTAAAATGATCATTTACGGATCAATTAAACCATCCGATGATACAGGGGAAGCTAAAAATTAATCTAAGACATTTAAATTTTGGGCTTTTTATATTCTTCCTTTCAAAAAAGTATAATAGAAAGGATGTGAAATGTCTCTATTATTTCAATCCTATATATATCCAGAATATTAGATTTATACCCAATAATAACAAGAATAAGATTGGGGGTTGGTATACCCAAGTTTAAGGGCAAAATCTCTTGAGATAATAGTATCAGCATCCCAATGGGGTTCAATCCCATTTTCTAAGCAATATTCAATCATTTCAGCAGCTACTCGTGTGGCAAATCCTTTTCGACGATACTTTGGAGAATCTATTGTGTCTACCTGGATTTCAAGGCTCTTTGTATAAGGCACTAACGATGAAGCAATACTTATTACGGTATCATCATGCTTAATACAATATCCTCTCCCAGAAATCATGAAAGACTCAGGGTCTCCAAAAAACAAATGAATAAAAAACCCAATTGAGTCTTTGATTTGATTTAGAATTGATGTATCAACATCTAGAAAATAGAATCCTCTAGGAAGTTTTTCTTTTAGATTACGGATATTTTTTAGTCTTAAAGAAGTCGCAGAAAGAGCATATCTATTAAAGGTTCCAAGCTTGATCCCAAAATACTGTTTTAAAATTTCTATCCACTTTGTAGTAGGGATAAAAATATTCTCTTTGGAAGGTATTTTACCTAGTAAATCATCTATATTTTGCGGATCAGGGGTTCCTGCTAAGAAATTAATGCCAGGTATTGAATAAAGTGCCATTGAAGGATTGTCCAGGTTATCTACCCAGAGTTTTCCTGTTGTCAACCTAGGAATGGCCTCGATTACATTTCTCATTTGTTGATTTGAATCAAATATATAACGAATGGAATCAAATTGAGAATTAGGAATTAAAATAACCATTAGGAACACTGATTTTAAAACTTGCCTTTACACTGGGAGTAATTTGGGCATTTTCTTCTGTACTGATGAAGTAGACTTGCTTGTTGTTTAGTATCGGGACATCCTTCACCTAAAGATTCATGAATGATCTCTAGCGCCTTTTCTGGTGAGTAATCATGAGTTACTAGAAATAATCCAGTCATTGTTCCAGTTCTTCCACATCCAGCAATACAATGCGTTAGAACTGCTTGATCTTGACGCAGCGTTTCACATACGGTTTGAAGATATTGATGAATAACATTTGGTGTTGGAATACTAAAGTCAGGAATTGGAAAACGGCTGATTTCCACCCCTTTATCTTTCAATTGCTCCTTCAATGTATTTGGTAAACCATGAGATGTGAGATTTACAATTAGCATTAAATTCAGTTTAGGTAAGGAAAGAACCTCATTTGAGAGGGGAAACGCACTACCAGCCAATTTTCCTGGAATAATCCAATTGATTTTTAGAGGGGGCATATATTCTTCCTACTTTCTTTATTCAGAAAATTAATTAATGTTTTTTTGAACCAAAGTTAGATTCAATGAAACTAATAACTCGATTATTGTATTCAGGATGTTCTTCAATGTTGTAATGATCGATTCCATTAGGAGTCCACATCTGACTCTGTGAGATTTCTTTTTGTAAATGATATGTAAGCTCATATGGCAAAATTTCATCCTCTTTTCCATGTATCAACAGAGTTGGGACTGTTATAAGTGAGGCAGCATCAAGCGGGGAAAATTCCTGTTTGGAATGATTTCTAAACTTAACAAAAGCAATTAGTTTAATACCTGGTAAAAAAAAAGGAGTAGTCCACTTCAAGATAGGTTTATATACATATTTAAGGCTATGAAGAAAAGCGTATGGAGGAGATTCTGCTATTACCCCTTTCACTAAGGAATTTTGCGCTGCTACAATTATTGAGGCCCCAGCACCGATTGAATGGCCATTTACTATCACAGGTTTTCCCCACCAATTTACACAGGAATTTAAATCTTGACTGAATTTTAAAATACTCATTCCAGTAAGCTCTTTGTCAGAATTGCCATGATCCCTTACTGAGAACAAAATAGTTGTGTATCCATGCCTACCATAGTTCCTAGCCCTCGAAACCATTCGTCCCCTGTTTCTTCCCCACCCGTGTATTAATATTATAGCAGGATTGTTCTTATTGGCATTTTCTTTAGGGTAAACTACCCAACATTCTAATTTCTTCCCTTCAACTGTAGGAATTCGAATATCATTAACTATTCCCCAATCAGGTACATCATTCACTGATCTTCTTGGAACATTCGCCAATAGAAAAGTAATACTGTACGTTAGAATGAAATAAGCGACTATAATGGCACATAGCGAAAATAGAATATGAATTACTGACACATGCTTACATGTTTTTGATCAATCTTAAGTCTATTTTTGAGGAAAATAGCTTGGGATGATAATCAACCAATATTACCTATATCGTCAGTAAAAGAATTAAGCTCTTTTTTAACCTCAGATTCTATTACAATGCCAATTAGATTATGACATTCTAAATGATGATTCAAATAACATCGTTCATGTATTAATTTCTTACATTGATCACAGCGTATTACTAAAACGAATCCAGATCGATCTCGTTTTAATAGGAGCTTATCACATACAGAACAAAATCGTGAATCATTCTTCATGCTATTAATTCATCCTGTCATATCTAATTTTACTTCTATCTGACCTTCAGTGTTCATGTTTTTGTCTTGTTTCTTGTCACAATTTACACATAAACCATTTACGTTTAACACTGTACCACAGGTTTCACAGAACATTTATGAGCAAACCTCCGTCTTTTGTCTCAAACTCCCAGGAAAAGTTGAGACTTGGGTTTTTATTTAAAATAGGGATGTGTGACAATAATACCATTGCCCATACACCACATAATAGAGGCAATTGAAAGTTTCATAGTGTCACACCTAGTTTTCGTAAGGAGATTCCTGGGTTCTCCATCTATATTTGCTTCTTTTATTTGAGGTTAAAAGCTTTATCCTTAACGCAATAGATCTAGTTTGGATTCTCAGGCAGTTTTTACTCCTTTTTTTTCTAGATATAGGTTCTACCCTAAAACTTTAGATACAAACCTTAATTTCCAAATAACAACATATTTCACAGTTATTTCTTCTGAGGTAGGTACAATGACATTTAAACGAATGCTTCTAGAAGAATGGTTTGATAAATACCAATTTGATGTTGATTATGATATTGGAGAAAGTGGAGTTAAATTTCTAAAGCTTGGGGAATTAGACTTGAATTTAAATGAGGTTGAATTACGATATACTCATCATTTAGGAAACCCTGAGTTAAGAACACAGATTGCAAGTTTTTATGAGAAATTAGGTTGGGATAATATTGCTGTAACAACAGGAGCAGCGGAATCAATTTTTTCCATTATGGCTTCTTTAACAAGTAAGAAAGACCATATTATAGTAGAATGTCCAAATTATCCCTCTTTTTGGTATATTCCACAATCTTTGGAACGATCAATGGATTTGTTCTTTTTAGATTTTGAAGAGCGATTTAAACCAAATTTTCAGAAGCTTGAGGACATGATAAAACCAAATACAAAGCTTATATGTTTAACCCACCCTAATAATCCAACTGGATCAATCATAACTATAGAAGAGTTGAAACAAATTATTGATATTGTTGAAGATCGAAATATTTACTTATTACTGGATGAAACATATCGTGAATTAACCTTTGGGAAAGTTTTGCCACCTGCAGCCAATTTAAGTTCTAATGTGATTAGTGTATCGACAATGTCCAAAGTTTACGGTCTTCCTGGAATACGCGTCGGATGGAGTGCTTCTCTAGAGAAAACAATAATTGATGGCATCCTGAAAGTTAGGGAACAGACAACAATCTGTAATTCAGCTTTAAATGAGGCCATCGCACTTCAAATTTTACGAAAGAAAGATCGACACTTAAAAACTATCATGCAGAGGATTAAGGAGAATTATAATATTGTTTTTGATTGGATGGAGGATGAGGATCGTCTCAGTTTTATACCTCCTAAGGGTAGTGTTACTTGTTTTCCTCGATTTAATGAGTCTTCAGAGAGGCTCTGTCGTCTTTTGGTGGAGAAATACCGAACTTTCACAGTCCCAGGTTATTGTTTCAAAATGGATCATTTTTTCCGTCTTGGTTTTGGAGGAGAAACCGAAGAACTGGAGAAAGGACTTGAGAAATTGAGCTTAGCTATCAAAGAAATGTGATGAGCTTTTATCAATTCAAAGACTTAAAGGAAATCTTTTGAGTTAGTCTAAATTTGATCAATTATAACATTTATCCTAATAATAGGAATATTTCAGGGTATTGATGACTTTGAAAAGACCATTGAAGATACTACTCACATCAGTAGGATGTCCTGGCGCACCAGCCTTGATACGGCGCCTGAAAAATAACGGAGAGAGGGAAATCACGATTATTGGTATCGACATGAATCCTTATGCAACTGGTTTCAATATGGTTGATTCCCCTTATATTGTTCCACCAGCAAATGATGAGGATTATATCCAATCCTTACTGACTATTATTGAAGAAGAGCAACCCAATATTTTGTTTCCTCAATCTTCGTCCGAAGTTGGTCCTATATCTCGAAATAAAAAGAAATTTGAGAACCTTGACGTTAATGTAATGGTTTCTAAACCTGAACCAATTGAAATATGCAATAATAAATATGAGTTGTTTGAATTCTTAAAATCTCGAGGATTAAAAACACCAGAATACTATTATCCAAAAGATCTCGATGAATTTCAAGAATGTGCTAAGTTATTGGGCTTCCCAAATAAGAGAGTTTGTTTCAAACCACACATTTCGAAAGGAAGTCGTGGATTTAGGATAATAGATCCAGAAATTAATAAAGTTGATATATTAATGAACCAACTTCCTTTCAATCGATTTATGTCCATGAATGAATTCGTTGAAATGTTTCAAGATATTGATCTGCCTCAGTTTTTACTTATGGAATACTTAGAAGGCCCCGAATGTACAGTCGATACTTTAGTTTCAGATGGTGAGACTCTACTAGCGACTGTGAAAACTCGTGAAAAAGCACGATCAGGTTTAGCAATGATCTTTAAAACCTTGAATCGTCCAGATCTAGAATCATACTCTGAACATGCAATGAAAGAGCTGGGACTAGATTATTGTATCAATGTTCAATTCAAAGGAGAACATCTCATCGAAATAAACCCACGAGTATCTACTTTTGCTTATCAAGATGATTTAGTTTTACCTTATCTAGCGTTAAAATGGCTTCTTGGTGAAATTACAAAAGAAGAACTAGCTGCTCAAAAATCAAAAATACAATACGGTAGAATTACAATCCGTTATTATGAACAATATGGTGTAAAAGATTTTCATGTTCCTAGTGTATTAGGTAAGAAAATTGGGTAATATCGAATGAGCTGATTTAGAATGTCAAAAAACAGCAGAGAATCTGCAGAATATTATGGAAAGGGAGGACGACTTAAAACATCTGCAGCAAAGGAGTTAATTAAATCCGCTTACACTTTTGAATGTGAGGAAGAGATGATATTTTTCCATGAAATAGGATTAGCTGATATCGCTCATGTATTGATGTTGATAGAGGAAGGAATCATCCCTTTTAGCGAAGGAAAAACTCTCCTTGAAGCTTTACTTGAATTTCAGGAAACTAACATTAACGATATTCCTCTACGAGTAGAGTTAGGAGACATTTATAACGTCCGTGCTGGATTACTGGAAGAAAAAATTGGTCACATTGCAGGTTGGATGCATGCAGGGCGTCCTCGCCGTGAAGCAATTAACATTGGATACTTACTTTATCTGAGAAAATTGGTCTTAAAGTTTATTAGAATCTTTATTCGGTTAATAGATGAATTTTTGAATCAAGCTCAGAATCATTTAGATACCATAATGCCTGATTTTACATACTTACAACATGCGCAACCAACATCTTTAGGACACTACTTGTTAACATTCGTGTATCCTGCATTAAGGGATTTGGATAGATTTAGAGCAACTTATAAGAGGATCAACTCCTGTCCAGCTGGATCAGGAAGTGTAAACGGATCGCGACTCCCTCTTAACCGCTTACGTCTTAAAGAATTGCTTGGGTTTGATGAAATAACGCAGCATACAAGGGATGCAATGTGGCAACCAGATATTCCAATTGAAACTGTATCGAATCTCTTAGCTCTCTTAATAAATGTAAATCGTTTATCCGAAGAGCTACAAATTTGGAGTACAACAGAATTTGATTTTATTGATCTTCCAGATCGATTTTGTAGAGCAAGTGTCATCATGCCTCAAAAGAAAAATCCTTATCCACTTACATATATTCGTGGACTAACAGGAGATATGATAGGGGTTGTTTCGAGTATTGCAGGAGTAGCAAAGACTTCATCAGGGAATCCAGATTCTCGAATATTTGTTTATGGTAAATTACCCAGAATTCTTGAACAAGCTTCAAAGGGAATAGATCTTATGGCTTCTCTTGTTGCAGAAATTAAGTTTAATACTGATAATATGTCACGACAAGCCATAGAAGGGTTCTCCCAGGCAACAGATCTTGCTGACCTCATTATGCAAGAAAGAAAAGTTGATTATCGTTCTGCTCATCAAATTGTTGGTATTCTAGTACGAGAAGCTATCCAGAAGAACGAAAAACGTTTTATATTGACTCCCGAGATTGTTGATGGAGCTGCGAACCAAGTTCTTCAGAAAAAACTTGATCTGACACAACCACAACTTGACTCAATACTCGACCCAATAGCTATTATAGAAACAAGACAAGGACTTGGTGGTGCTGCGAAAGTACGTGTCCAAGAAATGGTTATGGAATGTAGGAAAACCCTCAAAGGGATATCTGTATGGAGGGACGGTTGTGAAGAACGTTCATTAAAACAACTTGATAACCTGATTTTGGTCGCAAAAGGTAAGATAGAAGTTGGTGAATCATGAAAAAAATACTCAATCTTCCTGAAAGGGCTAAAAAACCAAGAGAAATCGGATTAACTCATGTTTTAGATAAGGGGTTTGGACTCACAACACAAGAAGATATGCTTAGTACCTGTGCTTATTATATTGATATAGTTAAAGTCGGATGGGGATTAGGAGTAATTGTTCCTCATCTCGAAGAAAAAATTGAATTATATCATAAGCATAAGATCCCTGTTACATTCGGTGGGACTCTCTTTGAGGTAGCGTACGCTGAAGGAAAGATTGATGAGTTTAAGAAATGGATGAAAGAATTGGGAATAAAATATATGGAAATTTCTGATGGTACAATTACATTAACCATATCTGAGAAGCTAGATTTTATTAAAGAGTTCTCCAAAGATTTTACTGTTTTATCAGAGTTTGGGAGTAAAGATGCTGCCACAATTGTTGCACCCAAAGAGTGGGTGTTAGGAATGATTATGGAGCTTGATGCTGGAGCTTGGAAGGTGATCGCTGAAGGAAGAGAAACAGGAACATCAGGTCTCTATCGGAGAAGCTCTGAAATTCGGACTGGTCTCGTAGATGAGATTGTTGATGCAATCGACTATCAAAGAATTATTTGGGAGGCTCCACAGAAGGCACAACAGGTCTGGTTCATAAAAAAATTCGGTCCAAATGTCAATTTGGGTAATATCGCTCCTGCTGAAATAATTCCTGTAGAAACATTACGTCTAGGATTACGTGGAGACACCCTATTGACATTTCATGATCCTAGTGAAATTTAATTATTAATTTCACTTTTTATTTGCCGTTTTCCCTCTGCTTATGTTGGATTTTTCACTGTTATTAGACTTCATTGTTGTTGGGAAGGAAGTAAAGTCAATTGTTGTAGCCATTTCTCGTATAAATTGTTCACTACTCTCTGATATGTGGATACCACATTCTTTTTTCTCTAATCCCTTCCATCGCCCCTTTCTCTCATCCTCTCCCTCTTTTATCTGTGATGTGCAAGGTTTGCAACCAATACTTGGAAAATTCTTGTCATGAAGAGGATTGTACGGAAGATTATGGGTTTTCACATAGAACCAGACCTTATTTTTTGTCCAATCCCACATTGGATTGATCTTAATCATCCCACGACCATCTATCTCAATAACTTCTATTCTTGCACGTGTTCTGAATTGATCTCTTCTTATAGCGCTTAACCACGCACTCTTAGTCTCAAGAATTTTAAGAAGGGGCATAACTTTTCTATAATGGCAACATATATCCGGATTTGTGCTATATGCCTTTTTACCAATTATGCGATCTAACTCCTCATCGCTAAAATTAGGATACAAATGATGAATATTTAGTTTCCATTCGTTTTTTATCTTATTCATGAGATCAATAGTCTCTTGAAAGTGAAGACGTGTGTCAATGAAATATATTGGAAGATCAGGCACCGTTTCTTTGATAAAGCTCATCAATACGACACCACTATAACCAAAAGCAGTAGTCATAGCTAAATCTTCTCCAAATTCATCAAAAGAAAGTAGAATGATCTCTGAAACATCTCTACCTATGAAATCCTTTTTCAATGAATCAACTTTCTTTCTTTTTTCTCTCATTGAAAATTTCATTCATATAACCTCTTGATATTCAGGTAGATAACTCATTTAAGAGTGATTTTCATTAATATCAATCAGTTTTATTGTTCCATTCATGATTGGAAGAATTCGTGTGTGTCTAATATTATGATCCGTCCATCACTTCGACTTGTAAACTGAGTGTTATTAAGTATTTTTAAACCCGCTAAATTATGTTTAGTTTCTTTATATAACTATTAAGTAAGATATTTAGTTATTTCATATGTTTTAGTAGTGAATTATTAACTTTATAATGCCTTTTTCAGTTTTTCAATTTGGAGGCTTAACCTTTTCTTGTCGAGAATACTGTAGTGAATCATTGCATCAATAGTAAACATAAGACTTGCTATAAGAAGAATCAAAGGTGTTTCTTCAAATAATCCATCTAGTAAATAAAAACCCAAGTAGCTTAAATGAAAGAACATAAAAATAGTCAATGACAATAAATCGGCATCTTTTTCTAATTTAGGTTTTGAACGGATTAAAGCTATGAAAAATATTATACTGACCAAGGTCATTATATATACAAGTATCGCTAGTTCCATTAAATTTGTAGATTCACCATTGAAACCTAGAATATTAAAAATAATAAACACTGGGAGAGGGAGTGTATGAAATGATAGAAATAAGGGGATGTATGAAAAGAATGGAATAATGAGAAAATATAATACTAAAATTACTGATCTACTGAATTTCTTTGCTATCCATTTTTCTTCAATCCTTAACATTGTCGAAAAAATTAACACAACAAAGAACCATCCTACAAAGTTCCCATAATTTACTCCGAAAAAACTATTCAAAGTCGGGAGATTCTCCATAGGGATTTCTAACCAAGTCCAAAAGCCTCCGTCTAGGCGGATAGCTATTGTATCCATAGATAGATCAATAGTTAATGCCAAAAGGCCATCCAATAGAGGTTTCAACCATTCTGGAATCTCAATTATTTTGTTTGAGACATTCATACACGCATAAATTATTAGTCCCCAGCACAATCCGATACATATTGGAATATTATCAGGAGGAGACCCAAGTTGGAGAAGGAATTGAGAGGAATAAATATATGTTTGCATAACTTGGATATTCATGTACTCAAGAGTCACTCCAAATAAACTCCCGCTTAAGACTTGAGCGACAGAGTGAAAATCCCTTCTGAAACTTAATATAGAGATAACTATAAAGAATAAAATATAAGCCATGATTTCTGTTGTTGATGTGATAATTCCCATGTCTTTTCACATTAAGTAATTCTGTGAGTCTAATCCTATTCAGATTTTCAGCTTTAATTTTATATTTCTAATCATTTGAAGTTAAAACCTAAATAGATGGAGATTCATTCACTTATTAATAAGAAAGGAGAAAGTACAATGGAGATCGTTAAGGGATTTTCAGCTACATCACAGACCAATTATCAATTAAATGTAACAACTCTTCTTAAACATGCAGCACGGAGCTTTGGAAAGCAGGAAATTGTCAGCAGGAAACATGATGGAAGTTTATTTCGTTACACATATAAGGAAGCATATGAGCGTATTAAAAGGTTGGCAAACTCTCTAGTGTCTTTAAGAATAGAGGTGGGTGAGAAAATTGGTGTTCTTGAGTGGAATACTTACCGTCACTTTGAAATTTATTATGGTTTACCTGGTACTGGAGCTGTTATGCTTCTGTTGAATTTACGCCTCTCTCAACAAGAATTGAGTTATGTAGTAAACCATGCGGAGGCAAAATTCATCTTTGTAGACGAAAATTTGCTTCATGTAGCTGAAGCGATTGCACCTTTTTGTAAGACCGTCAAAGGATATGTAATCATCACTGATAAACCATTGAGTGATATTTCAACCTCCCTAGAACCGATTTACAGCTACGAAGAGATGTTAGGGGAAGCGTCTCCTGATTACGATTGGCCTATCATCGAAGAAACCTCCGCTTATTCTGCTTGTTACACTAGTGGGACAACAGGAAGACCGAAAGGAGTCTATTATTCCCATCGCGATGTTTATCTCCAAGCCTTGATGTATGCCGCTAATGCTTCGATTTCGATAAAAGACACGGTTTTTCAACTCGTACCAATGTTTCATGTTCTTGGATGGGGAACTCCTTACGCTGCCACTATAGTTGGAGCTAAACTAGTTTTTCCTGGTAGGTACAGTTTAAAGAATCTAGAAGACCTTACGACGCTTCTAGTTGAGGAAAAGGTAACAATGGCTAATGGAGCTCCCGCTATATTGATGCCAATGTTAGAATATATCAGGAAAATGGAGCCAAAACCTGATTTAACCGGAGTGCGGATTATTTCAGGAGCTTCAGAACCTCCTGTTGCAATGATGAAGGATTATATGGATTTAACTGGTGCTGAAATCATTCATTCATACGGTTCGACTGAAGCTCATGCAATTGTAACCTTGAATCGAGTAATCCCAATTTTAGAAAAAGGATTCTCAGAGGAAGATAAATGGGATTTCAAGAGAAAGCAAGGGTATATTGTAGTAGGACTTGATATTAAAATAGTGGATGAAAATGGGAGGGAACTTCCCCACGATGGTGAATCAGCAGGAGAAGTTCTTCTTCGTGGGCCTTGGGTTTCTGGAAGTTACTATAATGCTCCTGAATCTGAGGCTCAATTCTCTGATGAGGGATACTTCAGAAGTGGTGACGTTGGAACTATCAGTCCAGAGGGGTATTTAAAAATTACAGACAGGCTTAAAGACTTAATTAAGAGTGGAGGGGAATGGATATCTTCTGTAGATATGGAGAACGCCTTAATCTCGTATCCTCCAATTCTTGAAGCTGCAGTTGTTGGATGTCCGCACCCCAAATGGGAAGAGCGACCTTTAGCGTTAGTGGTCTTAAGAGATGAATTCAAAACAAAGGTAACCCAAGATGAAATCAGAAAATACCTCGCTGAAAAATTTGTTAAATGGCAATTACCTGATGAGATTCTTTATGTTACAAATATATTAAAAACAAGTGTAGGGAAGATAGACAAGAAAGCTATACGGATGAAGTATAAAGAGATCTATACAAGTAAGTAGGACAGTCTATTGGAGTTGTAGCTCCCTTTTAACTTCTTCCCAATACCAATCTCGCTTATATATTGGATAAATTTGCTGTAATTCGACTACTTCTTTTCTCAGAGAGGCCGTTAGCTTGTAGTTACTGTTAATTGAGCATTCATCATGGATAAAAGGCTTTCCAGTAATAAAGACTGGGTAATATTTGCAATATAGAGGTTTCTTTAATTGAATTTGACAATGATTTTCCTCGAAATAGGGACATCCTTTGGTTGTGTAGAATAATCCTCCATCTTTGACTTCAATAAATCCTTCTTTATGTTTCTTGAAAAGATGAATTTCCTCTGGATTGAGGATGATGTAAACATCAATACAGCAATCATTGCCATCCTTTCCAATGCAATCAAGACAAACATTATCACTACTCATTAAATCTCATCAAATGTAATCTAATTCAGGGTTTTTTTCGTTAGTCTGATATTTTAAATTTTACTTCTAATCCCATCTATCAGAAATATTAGAAGATGCCTGAACCTTATATTAGTGTCATCTCGTTCTTTATCTTCAAGTTTATCTTCCTCTTGATTAACAATATCAACCCATTCAAGATAAGACTTATCCAAGATCTCTTCAAGGCCATATTCTTCCATAATACTCTCAATTTCTTGAGTAAACTGAGAATAATTATCGTAAACATTCCCTGTACTCGGATCTTTGAATATAATCAGAGGAGAAAAAGAAAAATGATTTGCTGATGATTGAAGTTCTTTTGAGGGTTTGTCACCATGATAAGGTGTTATCATGAGTTCAAACTCTAGAGTTTTTCCAGAGAATGTTGGAGCTGTCGATTTGAATGTACTTGAATAGCTGGGGATGATCTGTTGAGCATGGCCAGTCCCATGCGTCCAATGATGCAGCATCTTTCCAAAATACGTACCAAATGGATTAATCCGAACTTGTTGTCCTTTTTGAACATTTTTTAGATCACCAAATCCTTTGTTGCGGATTTTTATTGGTGTGAAAGCGAAGTTGGCAGCCTTCAGTGAGTTGAAGGCAACTAGTAAGCCTTGTTCTCCATTTGAAACCGCCATCCATCCATCCGAGATATTTGATACTAAACAATCAATATCTGCGTTTTTCGGATCGACCTCAACCATATCTAAGTCAAAATATGTAGTGTGGCCAAGAAAGTTATGCTTCCAAATCTTCAAATAGCCCCCATTTTTACCAATAATGCTTGATCGAATTTCACACGGGATAATTTCTTGCCAACGATCATCATATTTAGTTTTTACTCCATATATATTACTATCACTTGAAGAGGTTCCTTTAATATTAGGAATCATCATCCGAACTTTGAGAAATACATGAGGAATATTCGTATAGACTTTTAGAATTTTTTCTGCTTTGACTTCTACTCCGTCAAACATTTGAAACAAACTGTTTATCTTTACCGAAGCTGAGAAGTTATTAGTTCCATCCTGTATGACTTCAATTTCATCAAAAGATGAGTTATATCTCGTTGGATTTTTCGGTTTACCAAAGACAATTGCTGAATCTAGAAAATTCTTTGAACTGAATTCCATCCCATTAAAGATGAAAGATTGAATCTTTCCTTGATCATTGAATACTATCGTCACAAATCTATTCTTCAGAACTCTAGGAGATGCCCTTAGTTCATCATCACTCGGTAAACTAGATAGTTTTTTTTCGCCGAACTCTAAGTTGAGTTTAGTATATCCTATTTCCTTAAAAACAGAAGGAGGTATAATTGCTTCTAAGGGATGTGATTTTTGGTTATCTGAATATTCAAGATATAAAGGAACTTCTGGAGAATTTATGGAGATTTTATTTCCGAACTCCTTTGGTACATCTGTTCTGATTAGTATGGACGACTCAACAGACTTTCTTTCTTTTTCTGTTATCCCTCGTACCTGAATGGGGAGAATATACATATCGATGCCTTCATTAGCAGTTTTCCACTCTGATTGCAGCGCACCATCCAAAGCTAAGCCTAAAGCCTTTTCTGCTAACTTATATGCCTCGATAGCATATTTAAGAGCTGTTTTTTGACGATGAGGGTGCTGAAAAGGCATTGACATACCAAAATGTGTCGTTGAAGAGAAGAGAACAGTATTTTTCACATAACTATTGACCGAATCATCGGTATTTCGTAAAAATTTATTAATATCTGCGATACTTGATTGTGAAATCTTATGGGATACTAAAGTATCAGTACTACATTTTAACCAACGTGCACGTTGCCCTATTGTCCAATATTGAGTATTACTATACTTTTGCGCCCAATTATAATACCCACACCAACAACCGTCAGCTATATCTTGTTTAATAGTGCAAGATCCGTGAACCTTAAGTTTGGGGACAATATCTAATAAATTTACTAATTTTACATATTCCAACTTGTCTACTGTTTTGATTATTTCCCATATTCCTCCTGTATTTGGCATCCAGTTCATAAAACGAGGTACAGTAGTTCCTTTCCATGCAGGACTATCCATATCATGATTTAATACAACTAAAGCATGTCCTTCGATGTCACCTGACTTTTGTCTTCCACGAATGAACTTAAACCACTTCTCAATTGATAAATGGTCAATTATATCTCCGAAACCATACATTGGAATCATTAGAAAACTTTGATCTGAAACTGTTGACTTGAAATTTACTAGCCCATAACGTTGGTTCCAGTCTAAGCGGGGGTTAATGAGGGGACGTGCGGTATCAAATGGAATTACAGCGTAATAATTGAGAATACCTTGGATATCAACTTGATTTAATAGCTCAATCATGCCTTGTGTAAACATTGTTTCTTGTACACGTATATAAGGTGCAATACGGCCAGCAAATAATTGATTCAGACCGATTCCCATGGAATTTTCCATGTTCCACTGACATTGTTGAAGAAATCCTTCAGTATCCAAAATTGAAAGTGCATTATTCCCCCAGCTCCCGATAATTACTTCATCTTTTCTCTGCTTGACTCTATTTATAACTTGATCTAGAATTTCAGGTTGAAATTTTCGTTGGAGTTGAATGGACCAATATAAGTCACTATAATCCCAAGAAATCCTTACATTTCCATCACAAAATCCTTCTGCTTCGCAATCATGAATTGTATCTAAAATCCTCTGCATTATTCTCAAATCAAGGCCGAATCCATCCGTTCCTATTGAATCTCCCCGATAGGAATGGTAGTAATTTATGTGGGGTGACATTACAAAATAAATATGCTTGTCTTCTAAGTCCAAATTTATCTACCTTGAGTCTTCACTTCCCATTAATGAAATCTAAGAAAGTTCGATTGATTAAAATTTGACGGTCTTTTGATATGGAAATATCTTCTGGATCAGGATAATTACGAAAGATGAATCCCCCTGAATATTTAGGTACGTTATAGGTCTGAATCATTTCTTTGATTTCGGTACAAATTTCTTCTTCAGTTCTTTCCGATCTATTACTCCACTGAATATCTACACAATTCCACATGCACATTTTCCTACCAAGCTGATCAATTAGCTCTTGATGTCCCATTAATCGAGGTTGATCTATTTGGATTACATCAACACCTAAATCAATCATTTCCGGAATCAAATCCATAATATACCCACAACAGTGCCAGATGAAGTGCATGTCGTTAGAATGAGTAGTATCTATGATACGTTTATATCTAGGCTTATAGAATTGGCGAAAGGTCTCTATTTTCATCTGAAGACTTGTTTGAAGTCCCCAATCTTCCCAAGTCATGAAAGCATCGAATAAATCTGTTTTACCATACTTTTCAATAATCTCAATTGTCATATTAGCCAAATGATCTAAAAGCTCTTCCAATAAGTTTGGCTGCTTATATGGAGCCACCATCAACTCTTCGAAGCCCATTAATGCTCTCATTCTTTCATACATATCAACTAAGTTTGGAACAACAATATACTTTCCTTTACGTCGAGCTAATCTAGCAAGAGTTCTGAATACTGGGTACATCCCTCTTGGAACTATTCTAGGAAATTGATAGTCCTGTAAAACACGTAAATCAGCCAACGGATGTTCAACTGCAGTGTCCCACCACCGTCCTGTGACCTGCCATTTGACACCCCATTCATCGAAATAAAAACCATTTTTGAATTTCGGCTTATTGGGTCTTAACCATTTCCCAATAAACCCAATATCAAAAATATCACCTCTCGTAGGATGAAAAAACATACAATAAGGAATTCTTGGTGGTTTGTCAAATTCAATTGCCTTTCTGACAATTTCATTGCTTGTAATACTCTTGGGTGTGGGAACTTTCTTCAAGGAATTATATAGAGATTGTACAGCTAAACCTAGTTTCATTATACGCTTGTTTGGTATTATTTTCTAAAAGTCTTATGAAAGAAATTTAAGCTGACTGAATAGGACAAATGAAACATTAATTTTCTAAAAAAAGAATTATTGTTGGGAAAAGAATGGAAGAATATGTTCCAGATAAACCAAGACTACCAAAAATAGTAGTTATTCAGTCTGTGATAATTGGTATATTGTTTGCTGGTGAAAATATCTTTGGATTTTTTGAACAGAACTTCATGAATACTTATCTTTCCCACGTCTTATGGGAACCAGCGATTTCTGTGTCAATAATGGTGTCTTTATCCGCTGCAGTTGGTCTGATAATGAATCTTACATTTGGAATTTTATCAGACAATTCACGGACAAGATTCGGAAGAAGAAAACCCTTTTTTCTTATTGGTGGGTTATTCTCTGGAATATTCATGATTCTATTTGCATTTTCTCAAAATTTTCTAGTAGCAGTAGTGATTGATGCATTCCTTATTGGAATGTTTTCAAATGCTTACTATGTTTCAGAGAGAGCATTAATCCCTGATATAGTGGAACCTGAATATAGAGGACGTGCAAATGGAATAATTAGTATTATTGGTTATATGGGTTTGTTATTGGCAATTGCTGGGTTTCTTGTCGCCAATGAGATCTTTGCAATTGAGAATCCAAAGGATCCATCAGGTACCATTATCACGAAAGAGGGACACTTATTTGTGATGATGATAGGTGGTCTAGCTATCATAATCTGCTCAATTATAGGATTCTTTCTCGCTAAAGAACCCTCATTAGATAACCTGCCACCAAAAAAAGGTTTTATCGAAGAATTATCCAATATCTTTAACTTTCTTGAATTAAAAAAGCAGAAAGAATTTTTTAAAATTACACTCGCCTATACGATCTTCCAATCAGGAATTGCCGCAATTATGCCTTTCCTATTCATCTTTATTTTTTCATTAGGTTTGTCCACCTTAGAATTAGTTTTTACTGTTCTGATTAGCTTTCCCATAATGTTTATTGTTACTTATTTTCTTGGTCGATTCTCTGATCAATATGGTCGCAAGAAATTCGTTCCAATAGCAATCTTTATAGTTGCTATCGGAATCAGCCTTGTTTTATTCGTCAAAAGCGGTGATGATGTTAATCTCCCTCTTCTGTATTTGTGTTTCCCCTTTATAATTGTAGGATTACTTGGTTTAGCTACCCCATTACAAGCATGGTCACAGGATTTACTACCAGACGAAAAAAGAGGAACTTTCTATGGACTTTTGAATTTTATCTATACAATATCTCAAATTGTGGGAGCGACGGCTGCGGGTCTTGTAGCATCTGCAACTGCTCTAGGAATTGCATGGATTTTCCCACTTGGGAGTTTATTTTTTATTCTCTCAATCCCATTTTTCCTACGTGTCAAAGAAACTTTACTTGTAAAGGAATCAGTCTCCACAGATTGATCATCATGAAGATCTTGATCAGTTAAATTTACTTCTTTTTTTCTTCAGAATTATTCCTAATCCTAGAAGGAGACCAATAACTGAGAAATTTGCTTTAGTTGTTGGTAAAGTACGAACTTCAATGATGACGATATCTTCAACACTGTTACCTAGGACGTCATACAAGAATAATGTGATGGAAACTTCGCCTTCCGAGGGTAAATTATAGTTAAAAATAATATCAGAACCGTTCCAAGCATCTGTTTCATATAATAGATCATCAACATATATCGAATAAGTTTTAGGAGAAATATCACGAGCTTTCCACATTAAAGTAACATTGGTTTGATTTGACCATACCCAGAAATCCTCAGGCGCATCAGTGATTTTTGGAGGTGATGGTGAATGAACTGTTATCCAAAATTGATCATAAAAATCTAATTTCTCTAAATCAAATAGCTGAAAAGAAATATTATGTTTACCTGGTTGCAAAGAATCTAGATCGAAAATTTCTTCTGACCCATTCCAAGCAAAAGTTTTTGTTAGAGTGTTATTTACAAAGATTTTTCCTGTGATTGAAGGTATGTTTGCACCAATCCAACGAATTTTTACATTTTCTTGTCCAAGTTCAATTTGGTTCGGGCCTTCACGATAAATGAGATATTTTACTGTAACATTAACTGAATCTTTAACAAAATGTCCTCCTTCATCAAATACAACTAAAGTAAAATTATATTCTCCTAATTTGAACGAGTCTAATTCAAATGTTAGGGTTGTAGGAAGCCAAAATTGGTTAAAAATTATATCTCCAGCATCAATAACTTGTTCATTCTGATATAAAGTATATGAACCATTCATTTTCAGTCTAGTGCGAGCATTGTACCACGTCTGCCATGATAACCTATAAATCTCATTTTTTTGAATAATTACGTCCTCAGGGGAGTTTAGAATTGGGTTCAATTTGAATCTTTCAGCTTTATAGATACCTAATGTACTTCCTTTATAGTACATCTCCCATACTATATGTCCAGATTCATTAACCTCTACCAATCTTGGACCAATGTCTGTATCAATATGACTCTTAGTACCAAATGTGCCAAACCGATTTCCGTTTGGTAATCTATCTGCATCACCCCAATAAGCACTATAATATCTAGGTGATGCTCTCCAAAACCAAGACGTTTTAGCTATCATGCTAGTTTCATTAATGGTTATTTCAAGTAGTTGTGATCGGCAATTTTGAGGATCTGTTTGGTTTAGATAGTCATTATCAAATAGAATAAAGGTATCATTATCCACTTTCTCCAGTGCATGAGCATGAGAAAAAAGATTTTGACGACGATTCCCCTTATCATCGAGTAGTGCAAAATTCCCGAACTCTCCTAACCCCCAAACAATTTCTCCTGATGAATGGTTGATCTTGAAAAATGTATTTAAGTTTCGACATAACAGATAGATCATATCTTCTTCTATGTCCCAAAATAAAGAATTTGAGTGTGTTATATCTCTTACTGCTCCATCATACTCTCCAGACCACCATTCAAAAGGGACAAAAGAACTAGTATTTAATTCCCAAATTATCTCTCCAACCATATTCACTTCCCGAATAATATCATAACGATAAGCATATTGTCCTTGGTAGACTTTTGATTCTTTCATCGTCATAAAAGTTTTCGTTCTAGGATTATAGGAAATATCATGATGACTACCAAGTGGAAATCTGTGATAATCACCTGTTTCAATGTTCCAGAAGTATGTACCTCCCGTTGTATATAGTAATATGGTTGTGGAATTAATCATGTGCCCATAACTGAAGGTATTATTTCCAGGAAATTCTCGGATTATCTTTCCCTCCATATCAGTTATTCGAAAATTATATTCTTTCTTCGAAAAATTTCGAAACTGAAAGAAATTATACCCATCAAAAGCTTCTTCTGAATGAAAAACATAGGTACCATCCTCACTCACCTTTTCTAAATCCTTATAGCTTTTTAAAGTAGTATTTGAGGTGAAATCCGAAAGGAGGATGTTATCAGAATTACTTGATGCGAGTTTTGTGCTATTAACATTCAGTATAGATCCAGATTGATTGATGTAAAGAATAAAGAGGAAAATTAGTAGAATAGGAGAGAAGAATCGCTGAGATAATTTCACCATCAACAAGAGATCATCCTGACACTTCGTATATTTTGAAAAAGAGTTCACAGTGTTATTAACAGTATTTTACGTTGTATTTTTTGAACCTTACCTTATTTTGAATCATTATTTTGTTGAAAGTAATTCATTCGTTAATATGATACATCAATTTTGTATCTTACGCCTTTTTTCAGAATATTACTAGCTTTATAAAGTTTCAATGTTTTCAGATTAAGATTATTAAGCCGCAAAATTTGCAGAAGTCACAAGTTTATTTAAGAGAGGAAATTTCGCAGTCAGAGAAGTGACACATTTTGAAAACTAGTGGAAAAATTGTCCTTTACGTACAGTCGAGTGGTATAGATACAGATGGAGTAGTAGATAGACGTGGAGGAACACATGGGTGTTCTCGGGCATGGAGACCCTTTCTTGAATTTAAAAAAGGGACATATTACCATGATAGATATTATTCTGATGCAGATTGGGAGGCATTGATGATTGCTGAAAAACTTCATGAAAATACAGGCATAACGATTGAAGTTGTAGATATCTCACAGCATGTAACACAGCGAATAAAGCTAATGTTTAAGGGCTCAATGAGAACTCCCCGATTTGTGTTTAATGGGAAAAAACTACCACTGATTAGGTCTATTGATCATCTCACTAGTTTTCTTCAATAGCTCTGATGTTAACTGCATCATCTCAATTGATCTTCTAATTGCTTGATTTTGGTTTCAATATCTTTGATAACTTTTTCCATTGAACTAAGATAGAAGTCATAGTAGTTGTAGAAAGTTTCCCCAACCTCTAAAACGCGCCTTGCCTCAGGAGTGTCTTGAATCTCCTTGGGTAATTCCAACCATGCTTTCTCATGTTTTTCTAAATTTTCCATTTGTGTTCTGAGCACTTCAGAGGCTATTTTCATTCTTTGGGAAAATATCTTAAGAAATGATCCCGAACCCACAGAGTAAATCTTCTCCCTAGATCCCTTCTGCCTACTCTTTGTTACAAAAAGCGCGGTCTCGAGATTTTTTAGTGTTTTAGAGACTTGACTACGAGAAAAACCAGATTCAATTACCAGTTCTCTTTGAGTGAAGGGTTTGGTTGATAATAAGACTATAGCATATAATCTTCCCGCAATAGGATTAGTCCCCCTAAGAGTCCAGATTTCCTCAAATAGCTGTACAATACTATTTTTGAATTCTTGGAGTGTCTTTTCAGGGGAATTCGGTTGGTTAGTTGCCACTATAATCATTTAAAGGACATAATAAAATAATATAAGATTTTCGTTATTTCACAATTTTTCCAAATTAGGAAAATTTATAAACTAAAACTAGATCTATTCTGCCCAGAAACCGAATGAAATTTGCAGTAATCACGCAAATTGCAGAATTGTGAAAAAAATGGAAACCAAAATTAAAATCCAAAATCTAACTAAATTTTATGGAAAACAACGAGGTATCGAGAATTTAAGCCTGGAAATCTATAGTGGAGAAATCTTTGGCTTTCTTGGACCAAACGGAGCTGGAAAAACCACTACCATTCGATGTATGATGAATATTCTATTACCTACCACAGGTGAAATCTGGATTAATGGCAGCAAGGTGGAACGTAAAAATCCGAAGTTACGTGAAAACATCGGTTATATTGCAGAAGCTGGAATTCTCCCCACTGGTTATACAGCTAACGATTTCTTGACATATATTGAGAGTATGCGGGGTACGCCAAGTACCAGACGAGAAGAGCTTATCAAACGATTCGATCTGCCCGCAAAGAAAAAGATTGGGGAGTTATCTAAAGGGAACAAACAAAAAGTCAGTATTATTGCTGCCTTCATGCATGACCCTGATGTATTGATCCTAGACGAACCAACATCTGGGCTTGATCCTCTCCTTCAACAGGAGACCTACGATCTCATTCTAGACGCAAAAAGTCGTGGAAAAACAATATTTTTCAGCAGTCATAACTTAGCTGAGGTTCAACGTATTTGTGATCGTGTTGGGATTGTTAGGGACGGTCATCTGATTAGTGTGGTTGATGTTGACAGTCTTAACAAGGAAGTTTCCCGAGTTTTGGAGGTGACCCTTCGTGCACCAAATAATGACCAACTTCAAACTTTTGGTGATAAACTTCTCGAATTGGAAGAAAATCGGGCACGAATTCTTGTTCCTCAGTCAGATTCTATCGATAGTTATCTAGAGGTTCTCATTCCGATGAAACCAGAGGAGATTGTGTTTCCTCCCGCGAGTCTTGAGGACTACTTCTTGCAATTTTACAAAGGACAAGAAGAGGGTGCGAAATGAGCATTTCGAGAACACTTCAGCGTTTTTATCTTCATAGCTACCGTCATAGAACTGTTGTTGGGCTAGCGATTTTTCTCTATGTTTTCTTAATAACTGGCATTGCCATGTTTTATCCTGGAGAAGAAACCTTGGTAGAATTCATCCAACTCATGACATTTCTGGGTGACTTTCCTACCGATAATCCTGGTTTTTCTCTGTGGCTGATTTTCTTTTGTGGTTTTAGTCTTTCGTTGTATCTACCTGTTGCTGGTGTATTTCTTGGGACTAGCTTATTACCTATTAAAGAAAGTGACGGTAAAGAAATCCTTTTCTCTACTCCAAAATCACTAACCATTTCATTCTTAGAAAATTCAGTAACT
Source organism: Candidatus Heimdallarchaeota archaeon (assembly GCA_020353515.1). Taxonomy (GTDB): domain Archaea; phylum Asgardarchaeota; class Heimdallarchaeia; order Hodarchaeales; family Hodarchaeaceae; genus Hodarchaeum. The sequence continues at coordinate 1,183,178 of CP070695.1, read as the reverse complement.
GTTGTCCTTTTGATTGGTTTGCTTACTCTTCCCAGTTATATAGTTTCTCTGGCTCTTCTCTACATTAATAACGCTTGGGATGCTGCTCCAAACATTACAATCTGTTTTTCTTTAGCAGTAATGCTCGTAATAGCTATAACTTTTCTCACTGCTTTCGGGTGTTCTATTAATTTCTCTAAAGTCACTGGATATGCCATTGGTGGATTGTATATCGTTTTTTCAATTGTTGCGGAGTTAACAGCCAACCAAATAAGTGATCTTGATTCTCTACGTCAATTAAGCTTATTTTCGCAAGCAGAAGTTGTCAATAACAGCCTGTCAGGTAGTTGGAATGGGGAGTTTCTTCTATTAGTAATTGTGCTTGTCTCAATCTTAGTTGTTGCTTCAATTGTTTTATTTTATAGAAAGGATTTTTTGGAAACAGGAGTCCAACAACAAACAATTGTGGAAGAATCAGAAGAAGGAATCCAAGTAAAGTTTTCTGATAAAATATCTAGTATTCGTGCTCCAATGGATAAGTTACTCGGAAGGCTAGGATGGAAATATCCCGCTGTTAGAGATCAATTCCATGCCAGTGCGGCTCTCTTCATCATTTATCTAGGGTTTATGATATTTTATGCCTTCTATGTCATTGGGATGTATATGGAAGAAGAACTTGGTGAAGTATTACAGAGTTTCAACATGCCGTTTATGGAAGCATTACTTTTTGGGAACAAAATTTCAGATACTATTATTGAAAGACCCTTGGAAACATTTCTGGCCTTTGAGATCTATAGTTTCACTTGGATGATTATTGCGCCGCTCTTTCTAGTTTTCATTTATGATATTTTGACACGAGATTACAAAAATGGATATGCTGAGATTACATGGGTTCTTCCAAAGACTGGAACGCGTATTTTCATAAGCAGAACTATGGCAGCTCTCGTCTATTTCTTACTCATAAGCCTTGCTCAGGTCTCCACTCTTTTCATTATGGAAGGTCTTCTTGGTCGTATTTCTAAACACGGGATTATGCCCACCTTAGTAAGCTATCTTATCTCTGTATGGGGTTATTGTGTGATCTTTGTGTTTTTCCTGGCACTGGCGCTTCTAGTTCCTTCCAAACACGCTCTCAAAACACTAATAATTGGATGGGTCTTTTTTGTTCTAATAATCTTCATTGCTTTTCTACCAGGAAGTGATCTCTCTTGGATGCGATTCTTAACACCCTTCGGTTATTTCGATCCATTCAGTATCATCTTGGATAAACGCACTCTTCTTGAGATTCTCCCTGAAGCTGTCATTGGTACCATTCTGACTGTTGGTTTTTATATATTCGTTCTTACTCAACGAGTCCCAACCAGAGATTACTTGGTCTAGGTTTCTTTGAAGGGAGCCATTCTCTCCTTTTCTTTTTTCCTGTTGATTCGGAGATGAATTCGTGAATTGAAAAAATATAAAGATACCTCGAAGGTGCAATTCTTAAAGACAGCGTATAATTACACAGTCAGGACACAATAAGAGAGGATGATATGTTGAAAGAATTCATTGTAGGAGTCTATTTAACAGTTATATTCTTACTCAATATTTGGGCCCTCAATTTTCTTTACATTTTTTTTCGTTTTTTATTAATCTGTTTAAAAAATGGGCCATTCAACTTCAATTTACCCACAGATTATTTTCCTATGGTAACCATTCAATTACCTATCTATAATGAACGTCCTGATATGATACGTTTGATTCTTGAAAGTATTTATTGTCAAAGTTATCCAAAAAATAAGATCGAAATCGTAATTCTAGATCAGAGTGATGATAAAGAAATCATTGAAGCTCTGAAAAAAGTTGTCTCCGAATTTAGACGTAGAACCTTAATGAGGGTTTCATTGGTTTTTGTAGATCGTTTTGGTACCCCTACAGATACCTCAACTCAATTTAAGGCGGGATCACTGAATATTGCTACTCAAATTAGTCATGGGGATATATTTGTAGTTATAGATGGTGATTCTTATCTAGATCCCCACTATCTTCGGAATATTGTACCACACTATTCCCGTAAAGAAATCGGACTCGTTTTACCTCGTGTAGTTGTACATCGTCGTCATAAAGACATTTTCGCTCGCTGGGTGCGAATAACAAATCATTGTTATTTTATTCGGAATTTTATTGAATCTGTTGTAGGTATCCCAGTTGGTTTTTTAGGTAGTGGAGTTTCTCTTCGTCGGGAAGTTGCAGAACAATTTTGTTGGGATACAACCCAAGAAGATGGTTGTATGGGTTATTATGCCACTGCTGTCGGTAAATGGCGTGTATGGTTTGAAAGTAAAGCTGTTGTATTTGATGAAGGAATTATTTATAGCCTAAAGGATGGAAAAAAGAAATGGGCGCGATTATCTCATGGTCAATGCCAAATAATCAAAAAAATGGCTCATGATTCCGAAAATCGGATACAACTCTTTACTAATCTACAAATTGTGATTAAAGTAGTTCTAGGACCATTATTACCTTATCTCCTACTTCTTTTACCATTCCTTATGTTTTTCGTTTTCTATTTTGAAATCTCATTTGAATCGTGGATTGGAATAACATTAACTCTCTTTTCCTTATTAGGAAGCACAAATACGTTCTTCTTAGTTTATATGGTTATCAAATATGGTGAGGTAAGTGATCTTCTATATTATCTATTATTGCCATTGAATAGCATTGTTTGCCTTGTACCAGGTGTGGTGGCCTTTACTGGCGCTATTTTTGGAAGAAAAAGGGCATTCTATCGTGTCCAACGTGTTAGTAAGAACATCCCAACTACTGATACGAGCATTAAAATCTTCGAAGCATGTTTAGCGATCTTTTTCTTCTTGTTACTCTTCATTTTTGTGTATAATACATCGGCATTGATATTCTATGCAACTTACTTAGTAGTAATGGTCATTAGTTTCACTAATTTCCGCATACCTCCCCGAAAACCATCTTTGGAATTTCCAATAAACCAACAAGTAATCCAATCTGTTCCAAATCCTATCGATGTGGCGTAACCAACAGAATTTTAAGAAAAAGCAAGCAAATAGCTATTCATCAATATTAAGAGTAGTAAAAAAAAAGGGGAAAGCTTGTAGATTGAACATTCAAATAGGTTATTCTTTCTCTTGATGCTGAACTAAGAACCTCAATTCCCAAATAGGCTTATTTATAGGTAATTGGGTTTTGATTGGTAAATTTAGGCTAATTCATTTAGGAGTTACAATTCATATTGAAATTACATTGAATTCAGCAGGTACAACGGAAATCTTGCAAGATATCGTTTAGTAAATAATCTTGTCGAATTGTAAAAGAATGTAAAAACTCTCTAAATCACAAATAGTAGAATATTAGCATTAGGAAGGTTCATCCAAACTATGAATACTCGAAAAAAAGGTGTAAGATAGTACATATATTTGATTTATAAGCAAAGAAACTTTTTTAAGAACCATTTGGTTGATTTTACAGTCCTTTCACACTTTTGAAAGGAGGAAGAAATATGAGAGAAGCAAAATTATTTCAATTTTTTGTCGTGATATCACTTGTTTCTTTAGCGCCTATGCTTATGGGAAGTAAAATTCTCCCATCTATGCCTAGCATAAATGCTAAAGTTGGTAGTGTCGCTGGAGGAATAGGCCCAGGAACATTGCCTAATTGGTACATGGATGCACAGGTTCAACTGGGTTGGATCTTTGATGACCCCCTCAATCCTGGAGGCAGTGAACCCCTACCTGAATGGAATACAGCGGTTGGAGATATTCCTGTTTGGACTTATGATCCTGACGGTACTGTATATGATCACCCTGCGCAGTGGTACATCCGTATTCCTAATCTAGTCAATGATCATCCATCTAAGAAATTCTGGATCAGCTGGATCTATGAGTTCGATTCTTACTACGAAGGAGATCGTTCTGCAACTAACATTAATTGGTATCCTGCCACTGATAGTGGAGATCCTCAGTATCTCGAAGAATGGTTTGATGTTAATGGTGATCCCACCACAGATCATTTACAGGCGGCTTATGCTCGAGTCACTTTGTATCTTGATATGTACCCCAACCCCCAATATGAAGATGTCTGGCTTGGAGTTTATGGTGGGACTAAGAATGCCCTAGAAGTATACATCATAACACTCTGCGTTGAAGAAATTATTCCCGAAGGAATAGGCCCAGGAACATTACCAGACTGGCATGAGGATGCACAGGTTCAACTAGGTTGGATCTTTGATGACCCCCTCAATCCTGGAGACAGTACTCCCTTAACAGGGTGGGATATAGCGATAGGTGAAATTCCTACTTGGACTTATGATCCTGACGGCACTGTATATGATCACCCTGCACAGTGGTACATCCGTATTCCTAATCTAGTCAATGATCATCCATCTAAGAAATTCTGGATCAGCTGGGTGTATGAATTCGATACTTACATTGAAGGAATTCGTTCAGCTACTAACATTGAATGGTATCCTGACTCTGGCCATGAAAATGTTCAGTATCTAGAGGAATGGTTCGATAGTGATGGTGAACTAACCACGGATTATTTACAAGCAACTCATGCTCGAGTAACGCATAGTCTCGACTTATACCCTAATCCCCAATATGAAGACGTCTGGTTAGGAGTCTATGGTGGTTCTAAGAATGCAGTAGAAGTGTACATCAAAACACTTTGTGTTGAGGAGATTGAACCTGTAACAATAGGTCCAGGAACGTTACCTGATTGGCATGAGGATGCACAGGTTCAACTAGGCTGGATCTTTGATGACCCCCTCAATCCTGGAGACAGTACTCCCATACCAGGGTGGGATAAAGCGATCGGTGATATTCCTACTTGGTCTTATGAGGCAGAACGAACTGTACTTGACCAACCAGGCCAGTGGTATGTTCGAATAGCTAATTTAGATAATGAAAATCCCTCTAAAAAAGTTTGGATCAGCTGGGTGTATGAATTCGATCCTAATTTCGAAGGAGCTCAAGCAGCAATAAACATCGATTGGGATCCAAACACTGATATGGATAACCCCTATATGCTCGAGGAATGGTTTGATAGTGAGGGTGAACTAACCACAGATCAAGGACAAGCTGCTTATGGTAGAGTGACAGGCAGTCTTGATTTATTTCCCAATCCACAATACGAAGACATTTGGTTGGGGACGTATAACTCCTTAAATGCACTTGAGGTATACATCAAAACACTCTGTATTCCTGAGCCTATTAGCGATGTTGACGTTGAAGTTACTTTAAGAGTAACATTAAGCCCAGAGAATTTCGATTTCACAACAGATATTAAGCTGGGTTCTGATAGTGAGATCGATGTAAACACAAATATCAAATTTAGCCCTGAAGGTATCGAAGTCACTGCAGACATCAGTTTAGGAACCAATAACCTTGAAGTTGCCATGAATTTCGGCTTGGAGAGTAGTTTCGATGAAGAGATGGAAGTTATCATTAGTATTAAACTTAGTACCTCTGAAGATGGCCTTCAGATCACTACAGATTTTGAATTAAGTACTCCTTCTAGTGTTGTTCTAACTACTACAGAAATGAACATAATTACTGACAGCTTTGAATTCAACTCCGATGTAGAGGTGAACAGCAATTTTGACAGTATTGAGGTCTCCACGAATTTCAATATGAACCCTGAAGGGATCATGGTCACTACTGCCATAGGAATGGGCTCTATTGAAGCCATCCTAGATATTCAGTTTAACAGTGGTTCCAATCCATCGTAATATGAAATTAGGAAAAGCGGTCACTAAGAGTGACCCTTCTCTTCTTTTTTAAAAGATAAAAAATCATCTCAAAGTTAAAGCCGCTACTTTCGTAATTTGTCTTTTGGTTTCGATATCTTTGATAACTTCTTCCATTAGGAAACGTAGATTAAGTTTTCTGATAAACTCTCACGTTCTCGTGCTCCAATGGATAAGTTGCCTGGAAGATTAGAGTTGAAATACCCTGCTGTGAGAGACCAGTATCATGCGAATGCGGCCTTGTTCATCATCTATCTCGGTTTTATGATATTTTATGCCTTTTATGGCATAGGGGTGTATATGGAAGAAGAAGTTGGTGAATTTCTTTTAAGGAGAGACCGACTCCCTTTCTTTTTAATTGTTGATTTAGTGAGTAATAGTTATTATCTTCGTTTTAGAAAGCTGGAGTTAAGAAAAGTGAGGTGAAAACATGGCAGATGTGGAGAAAATCCGCTTGGATATTTCAGATGAAGAGGTTTTAAAGGATCTAGAAAAATATTGTTCACTTGCCAAGGAACTTGGCGCCAGTGATGCCAAGTATATCCAAACCAGTCATATTCCTGTTGATGACCGTGTTGTCTTGAAATGTATTATTCCAAAATGCTTCGGATATGGTGTTTGTGCTAATTGTCCCCCTCACAGCATTAAACCAGAGGATACACGAAGGTATGTGGCTCAATACAAATGGGCAATTACCTTTAAATGCGAAGTTCCTCCCAAAGTTATTGTAAGAAACAAAGAAACCGTTAAAGAACGAGTGGGAGCATATCAAAAGACCTTCGAGATTGTCAATAAAATTGAAAGTACTGCTTTTTACGATGGTTATTATTTATCAGTCGGTTTTGGAGCAGGCTCATGTAAGTCTACATATTGTTGGAAAGATGATTGTGCTGTCTTACTGGGACAGAAATGCAGGTTTACATTAAAAGCAAGGCCTAGTATGGAAGCAGTTGGGATTGATTGTTATCGATTGGCTGCAAAACTTGGATGGGATATCTATCCAATCGGGAGTGATGCTAAACCAGAATCTATCCCTCATGGGACTTTGATGGGGCTTATACTTATAACTTGAAGCACTTTCATTTCTCCTTGTGACGTTTTTTATCATCATATGTATTTTTCCAGTCAGTTCAAAGGTTGAGGGTATACAGGTGTTTACCCTGAATATGCTTATATTCACGAAAATACTACCCATAAAATGAAATTATGGATTCTTCAGGTACAGTTCTTTACCTACTCAACCACCTAGGTTTTATAGGTATATAACCCTTGTTTTCCTATTAAATATAAGAATTATTAACAAAATGGCTACCTGGTGTAAAACCATGTCAATACAAATAGAAGATTTGTCAAAAGATTATGTTATGGGCGAGTTAACCGTACCCGCTCTTCAAGAGATCACTATTTCCATTGAAGAAGGAGATTTCATTGTGATTTTAGGCCCTTCAGGTTCAGGAAAAACGACTTTTCTGAACCTTATTGGAGCCCTGGATCGTCCATCTAAAGGGAAAATCCACTTTAATGGGTTAGAATTGGCTTCTCTTTCTGAAAAAAAGCTTACACAATATCGTAGAGGGAATGTAGGGTTTATTTTCCAGTTCTATAACCTTGTTGCCTCTCTTACTGCATTCGAGAATGTGGAGCTAGCAGCTAAACTCACTAATTCCTCAGATGAAGCAAGTAAAATAACAAAAGAGTTATTGGATGTAGTTGGTTTAGGGGATAAGAGTAACAAATTTCCAGCTCAGCTTAGTGGTGGTGAACAGCAGCGAGTAGCCATTGCAAGGGCATTAGCTAAGAAACCCAAGATATTATTAGCTGATGAACCAACGGGAAACATCGACAGTGAAACAACAGGCAAAATATTGAAATTACTTAAACAAATCAACAAAGATCACCATGTTACAATGATATTAATAACACACAACGTCGGTATCTCATATCTAGCTGATAAAGTCATTTATTTACGTGATGGTAAAATATTCGGAACTTCTGTATATGATCCAGCCAAAGAAGAAGAATTTTGGGAAACACTCACAGCAGCTCCAGCTATTGAAAAAGTATAACTTAATAGGTGTTTAAAATGAAGTTATTCTTTCTAAAAGCTTGGAGAGATTTAAAACGAAAGAAAATTAGATCTATTCCAATATTCATTGTCATTATCATAGGTGGTATAGCCTCTATCATGTATAGCAATATTTATCTTACATGGTATGAAGCTACAAATGCTTCTTGGGGAAACCAAAATTACCATCATCTTCTTGTAACTGTTACCCCTATGGATGCGGGAAAATTATCACAACTGGTGAATGAAGCTAAAACAAATTCAGGCTTAGATCCTGATTTCGAAGTTCGATCGTTTGTTGAAGTAAAAGTTAGTAGTGCAGGAGACTCTTGGGTTACTACTCGCCTTTACGGAGTAAATGGCTCTCGTCCTTCAGCTGTAAATACGTTATATTATCATTCAGGTGCTATTGAAACACTCTATGAATCTGGATCGCCAAATGTATCAGTAGTCGACCAATTTACGGCTGAACTCAATGATTGGCAAGTGGGTGGATCTCTCATAATTTCAACTGATATTGAAGGTGTAGAACCTTTCATGGTGAGTACAATAGCGCATGTTGATTCACCAGAGTATATGGTAGCACCTGGAGCGGCAGCAGCAGAATTTTTTGACTTTTGGTCAGGTTCAGTTATTTGGATGCGGTATACGGATTTATTGAGTATCACAGATAATGAAGTACAAGCCAATCAACTGGTATTTCATTTTGATGATCCATCCAAAAAGAATCTGTTTTTAGGGGAACTATATACAGTATTAGGGGAAGATACTGTGCTAAAAACTGAGGGAAGAAATTGGTACATCGAAGTAATAGGTCTAGAGCTGCTGGGTATGGGTGTTATAATGGCCATAATGTTTACTGGGATCGCTGCTATCTTACTGTTTATTGTTTTGAAACGTATTATAGAAGAAGAACTTCCAACCTTGGGTCTTTTCAAATCTTTAGGATTCACAAATCGGGAATTAATAGTCAGTACGGTGATCTATTCGTTAATCATCAGTGTTATTGGTGGGATTATTGGTTCCGTATGTGGTGCTATTGTTGGAATTGGTTTAAGTGATTACATGATTTTTGAGTTATCGGGGATTAAGAAATTACCAACTGTTGTTGCAATATCTCCAGTTTCATTACTTCCTGCCGTAAGCTATTTTCTTCTTACTTGTATCTTGACTACTATAGGTTCCCTGTTCGCAATCAGGAAAATCTTCAATATGCGGCCCTTAGACGCAATGAAACCGAAAGCTAAGTTTGATCCTGGTAAAGTAAGCTTATTTGAAAGGATCACAACTAAATTCCGTTCTCTCTCTCCTTTATCAAAATTCTCAATTCGTTCCATTTTTCAAGATAAGCGAAAATCTTTCTTTATTCTTGCAGGTATTTTTCTGGCAACGTTTATATCATTCTTTGGGTCAAATGTTACGTTAAATTATTATTCTGGTTTTGATAAGCAAATGAACTTTCATCAAAACTGGGATATTCAGGTAATTTTTCGCAATTATCAAAATGAAAGCCAAATTACCACTTTGCTTCAAGAAAATACAGGCCAGATAAACGAAAATGAACCTGTTGTACTCGTTCCTATTCGATTTTCACAGGACTTGTCACGAATATATAGTTTAACTGGGTTAGTGCCTAATTCTGATATGCGGCGTTTTGATAATGATATATTCCCAGCAGAAGGAGAGCTTGCAATAACCAAAGATCTGGCCCTTAAATATAAGGTTAAAACAGGAGATAATATTAAAATTAAAGTTTTTGATAAAGAACATACCTTAATAATTGGAAATATCTTAAATGAACTCTCTGGATCAGGGATATACTCTACGATTAGCACTGCACGCATGTTAGCTCAATTAGAGAACAATGATTCAAATGCTCTCTATATCAAGGCTTCTGATCCAAACCAGCTTTCATCAAAGTTAGAATTAGAGTCTGAAGTACATAGGGTTGTTAACAAGAATGATCTAATAGAGACTATTGAATTAGTTAACAATTTGACAATGGTATTAATCTGGCTCGCGTTATTTGCTGGTTTATTAGTTGGAGCCTCTATTGCTGTTACGATAGTTTCTATATCGATTTCTGAACGAAAATACGATTTCATCAATTTTAGAGCACTAGGAGTTTCAAACAAGGAGATATTTACTACTATCCTGCTAGAACTGGTTATCACTGGGATTGGTGGTATAGTTTTTGGCTTCATTTGCAGTATTCTTATGATAAATCTAGTGTATGATTGGGCAGCGATATTTGGTGTGATCCTAATTTTTGAGCTCTCTCCCATCAGCATTGGTATATCAGTTGCGAATGTGTGTCTCGGAATTGTCATAGCAACATATCTCTCACTCCGATCACTGTTCCGTGCGTCGATCTCCGAAGAAACAGTAAGTCGAATTATAGGCTAAAGAAATCCATTAATTCTACTTTTTCTCTTTTTTTTTATAACACTCTAGCCAGGCTGAGCTACCTGCCCAATCAAATTCTCTAAATTAGAGTATTTTTATGTTTACTCCATCTGGCTTGAGTCAAGCCACAAGTCCAAAAATCCATATAGACAAGAATGTTCAAATATAAAAAATTTTTCATAAAGCGAACACGGAATGGATCGCATAGATTATTAGAGTAAGAAAAAGACGATCTAATTTGGGTTCGTAAAACGAATTTTATGTAATTTTTCCATAAGAAATGTCTAATTTCCAACGAGGTTCGTGTATTATAAAATACCAACAATCATCCCACTATGAGATGAAACCAAATAATAATAGCCAACATCCAATAAGAATTTCAAATAGAATCGCCAACAGTCCACCTAGAGCTAGGATCCCTTCATAATTAGGTCTTACTAGTTTAATTCCATAATAGATACCAACAATAACACTAGCCACAATTCCTATCCATGCAATGACAGGGGGTACAATATCGCCCAACTCATAGATAATTAATAGAATTGAAAGCGAAAACGTACCTATAGACTTTCTGAAGATAAAGAAGACTTTGAGTGGAAATCAGAAAATCCGCCTAAATCTTATCGCGAAAATATGATTGCTGAATGTTATCGTCACCCTTATTTTCCTAATTAGTAACCTTTCCTAAATATCGTCAAACCAGCCAGAATTTTACATAAAATAAGATAAAAATTAATTACAGAGTGATTTGCAGCTAATCAATTTACAAGCTACTTTTGATGAAAAGTCGTTATGCTATAAAAAAAACAATTATTCTAAATTCAGGAATACGGCGTACTTCTAATTATTCGTGAAAATCTTCTCAGAGTTAATTATACTTTGAAGAATTATTGATTTCATTGAAAAAGGATTTTTGTCCTTTCTTTGAATTTTTGTTAAAACAAAACACCATCAGACATTACGATAATAGCAGAAGCTAATTTAAAAAAATACTTCTACAAGTCTATATAGTTATGATTGAGAATATTAAATGCTATGTTCTTCTCTCGTTGTGGATTAGTGTGAAAGATGGTATTGAGCTATAATATTGCGTCCGAAGTCACATCTTCTGAAGCAATCCAAGATTTTAAGTATACTGGATTAGACACAAAATTCGAAAAATGGTTAGCTTTAGCGGAAGAAAGATTATTTTCAGTAGCAGTAGGTAATCGAGTAGCTCACATAGCCCTTAAGATCATGAATATTGGTTTTGCTAAAGTCTTGTATGGAGTAAATGAATTAGGTGCTGATATTGAGACTGCTAACCCATTTGTCATTTTTGCGCCTGATGGTACCTGTAGCTTCAATAGTACTCGAACCAAACGTGGATTTGCTTATGGTGCTATTCTTGATATGGATTTTGATGGACTACTTGCCACAAACAATTCAATGCCCAATGGTTGTGGATATAGTCTTTATGAATTAATAGATCCCCTGCCAGATGATAAATTAATCAGATTAGTCAGTACTACTCAGAAAAGACTAGGCAAGGATCAACTCAATCAATTGGGAAAAGGAAACCATTTTTCAGCAATTTATTATGTCAAAGATCCCATCTCAGGAGAGGATACAGGGAGACGTTTTGTTGTTGTACATTGCTCTGGACATGTTGGTATTGATTTTCTTTATTATCCTCACCTTTGGCTAAACCAAATTGAAGGTTATCACATAGTTCAGACTCCTCATGATGATGTTATCTTCTTAGAAGGGGAAGCTAGAGAGCTATACCTTAAAAATTACGAATATACGAATCAGGTTAATGCTAATAATAGAGATGTCACGATGAACGATATATTCACTGATCAACAAGAATGGAGATTATTAGAAAAAATTACTCATCAGGGTTTAAGAAAAAACGGTAAACTTCATTTGACTGGGACTCAGATACATGATGGCACCGTTCCTATCGCCTTTAATCCAGAAGAAGGTTTGATTGCCGCAAAAATCAACCCAAATCTGAGAGCTGAATTTTTAAATACATGGGAACATGGACAGAGAGTTAAAGATATGGGATTATACAATGCACTAAGTAGTCTTAATTTTGCCCCACATGGGGGAGGTTATGAGTTTCGCTTTCCTGTGGAAAACTTCAATATTCAACTTGATCCTAAAGGGATTAATCACTTCCAAATGCGATTTAAAGGCGATGGAGCACAAGTACAGTTTAAGGATTTCAGAAAAATACGAAATTTGATGACATTCCGACAGAAAACTCCTTTAATTCAAAAACTTGGAGAAACTCACTTAATAAAGATTTTATATCACATGCCCC
>CP070695.1:1158235-1170559 GCA_020353515.1 Candidatus Heimdallarchaeota archaeon | reverse complement strand
AAGAATAGATGAAACTTGATACTTTAGATATTATGGTTTGCCCAGATTGTAAATCAAATTTTAAAGTTGAAAAAATATTCAGAAGGAATAAAGATAGAATTATATCTGGAATAATAGGATGTAAATGCTGTAATTATCCAATCCTAGATAGGATTTTAATGTATGAAAAACCGGTTCCTGACAAGCATATATTGAACACAAAATATCTAATGGAGTTACTTAGCACAGGAAGGGAAGACGCTGCAATTGCTTTACCATTGGAAGAAAAAAAGCTTGATAAAGCTTTGCTTTATTTCGTTTACATGCTCAAAAGTATAGGTATATTTAAGAAATCCCTACATCCCCTTCTATCCCTCATAAGATATCAAAAGAAAAAGAGATACAATGAATATTTCAGTAAAGATATCTCCTTTTTTTATTTAATGAATCGGCTTAAACCGAATACATGGGGAGATTATTTAAAACATCGTTTCTCTACAGACAGTTTTTGGACGATTTACCCGTTAATTCCGCTTTTAAGAAAGAAAAACGATATAATTCTTGATTTGGGATGTGGCGCAGGACATGGAGCACATGTGGTATCAAAGAAGGTGTCCCCAAGAAAATTAATCTGTGTGGATCGGGACTATACACTTCTACAGATTGCAAAAAGATATTTTGCGAGGAATGCGGAGTTTATTTGCCAAGATTTAAATAATCCACTGCCTTTCAGGGATGAGATATTTTCCTCGATTATAATGCTGGATTCCTTCCATTACGTGGCTAATCGCGCAAGATTGGCAAATGAATTAGAACGTGTGATTAAATTGGATGGTGTCCTACTAATACCCCATCTACACAATGCACTTGTTGAGAACATAAGCCCGGGTTTCCCTATAGAGCCTTTAACATTGAAGAAATTATTTCAAAAGTTGAGCACCTATACAATCCCAGAAAACTCTTTGTTAAATGATTTCATCCAAAAAGCTGAACTGGACTTAACAAAAGAATATCAAGAGCAGATTATTAAAAACTCACAAGCAGTCACAATGGTAGGTACCAATGACAATCAACTATTTGAAAAATATAAATATCTGAGTCTTCATCAAGAAAAAAGTTTGCAAAATCCAATTATAAACCCGATTTATTCTTTAAAACGAGAAAATGATAAGATTATTTTAGAAAGAAAACCCCCAAATGCTCTTTTTATAAAGGAGTACCCTTTCTCAATGGAATTTTTACCAAGGAAATATATAATTCCAGCAAAAATATCAAATACTGTGGTAGGTCGAAAAATACAAAAAATAGATTATACATCGAATGATAAAAAGGTTTACGATGATATGATTGACAAGTTTGTAATTATTGATGCACCAAAAGGATATCTTTGAATCGAAGATAGCATTATTCACGAAGATTTTGGTGAATATTGGTCATTTATTTGGTATCCCAATCAAATTCCTTATTGACCCCTTTATTAAAAAATTATTCAGAATGATTGGGTTTACCTATTCCTAGATAAATTCCATCCTCGCAAATTCCTTTTAATCCTTCTTTTAATACATTTTTGCAATCAACGATAACGGGTTCATCCATAGTTTTTATGAGATTCGACAGAAATTCTTCTGTAAAAATCGTATGATCCACAACGATTACTATTGCATCTGAATTTTTTACAGCTTGCTCTGCATCTTTCTCAGATTTATATTTTCCATATTTTGTTTCAATCTCCTTGGCAAATGGGTCGAATATTTTTGCATTGCCTCCTGAGCTGATTATCTGCTCAATTATAATTCGAGAAGGGGATTCCCTAGTATCCTTTACATCGCGTTTATATGCGATACCAAATATTGTAATAGTTGATTTAGTTATTTTCTTATTTACACGTTTTAATCCTTCTATTAACAAGTTTATCGTGTGTATTGGCATAAAATCGTTGATTTCTCCACTCAATTCGATAAAACGAGGAATAAATTCATACTTTTTAGCTTGATAGGAAAGGTATAAAGGATCCAGAGGTATACAATGTCCGCCAACACCAGCGCCAGGATAAAATGGCATGAATCCAAATGGTTTTGTACATGCAATATCAATGACCTCCCATGCATTTATTCCCATCCTTTCGAATATGAGAGCCAACTCGTTTGCTAATGCTATGTTTACATCTCTGAAGATGTTCTCCGCGATCTTAGCTGCTTCCGCAGTTTTACAATCTCTAGTCCTGATAACTTTGGCTTCTAATACACTTTCATACAGTTTTGCTGCGATCTCAGTACATGTTTCGTTGATCCCTCCTACGACCTTCGGTATGTTTTCTACCTTAAACTTCTTATTACCCGGATCGACCCTTTCTGGTGAGTACGCTACCCCAAAATCTTCTCCTGCTTTCAGACCACTTTTTTCAAACAAAGGAATCATTATTTCCTCTGTGGTCCCAGGATAAGATGTGCTTTCAAGAATTACAAACTGCCCTTTCTTTAAGAAGGTTTGTATAGATCTGCAAGCTGTTTTTATATAGGAAAGATCTGGTTTCTTTTCATAATCAAGAGGGGTAGGAACACAAATAATTAAAAAATCACAATCTCCTAGATCCTTCTCATTATCGGACAAAAGAAGGGTATTTCCCAATCGTTCAGTTAAAAGTGACTCAGTCACATCAGTGAAAGGTGATTTCCCATTCTTGAGTTGCTCAATAATTTCCTTAGATTTTTCAAATCCTACAACCTTGAATCTTTTAGACATCAAGATAGCAAGGGGTAGACCAACGTATCCTAGACCGATTACGCCCACTTTGGCTGAACCATCAGATATCTTTTTAGACAGTTCTTCTAGTGAAAACATTGCTTAACTTCCGTCAATAGATTTCCGTACTCGTATTAAATCATTTTGGTATTAGGGGCTTAAGATGATTTTATGATGATTTTCTTGAAAATTTTGAACTTGAGAAAAAATTGAATAGCTTAGCTTTAGAAGCTAAAATCTTCATTAGAAATTATTATGCTAACGCATCCGAAAAACAACTATTTTTCGTTTTATACAAGACTGATATCAGACAGGACATCTTCACAAACTTTTACCACCCTCTCGGCAACATTCTTCCAACTGTGCTCTTTAGATACCCAGTTCCTTCCCTTTTCTCCAAGCATGGTTTTTAGTTGCTGATCCTCTAAAAGCTCCACTATAGATGATGTGAGGCCCTCTAAGTCATCTGCTCTAACAACTTTGCCCAACCCTAGTTTTTTTATTTCATCCTTGATTCCACAAACATTTGTTGTTACGATAGGTTTTCCGCATGCCATATATTCATAGAGTTTTATAGCAGAAAAACTGTACTTAACATTCCTTTCTATCCCACTGAAAGGTGCAACACAAACCTCAAATGTGTTTATATATTTTGGAACGATCTCATACGGAACAAAACCTGTAAAAATTATTCTATCTCTGATGTCCAATTTATCTGCTAATCCCTCCAACTCACGCCTCAAAATCCCATCTCCTACGATTAAAAACCTTGCCTCTGGAATTTTTTCTAAAATCATAGGCGCTATCTTAATTAACTGATCGACACCTTGCCATGGTGCAAGGCTACCAATAAAGCCTATATATCTAAATTTTGTATTTAAACCTAGTTCCTCCAAACATTTATTTCTGTCCATTGGTTTGAACAACTCGATATTGGCTCCATTGAAAATAACGATTATTTTTTCTGAATGCAGACCGTATTCTTCGGAGAGAGCCTTCTTCAAGCCGTACGAAACAGTTACGATTCGTCCTACTGATTTAAAAAAGTTTCTCCATATCCATTTTTTCATCTTTCGAGGTATTATATTCGACTTCTCCGGCATGTTTTGCAGTTCCATCTCCTTATCTTTCAAACCATTAATTTCGACGATAAAAGGAATTTTCAATATTTTGTTCAAAGCAAAACCTGTTTTGGGCGAGAACCTACGTTCATAAATGATCTTTGAATCATGGCTTTTAGCAATTTTTCTACAGAACAATATTGTCGACAAATTACGGAAATATCGGCCAGGTTTGTTGAAAAACAGATGAATGTTCTTATGGTTTAATAGCGATATCAACTCTTCTGAGTTATCATCAGTATATGGAGCCACCAAACTGACTTCATTCCCCAGTTTCGCGAGTGATAATGCAAGTTCCTGTACATGAACTGCGTCACCCGTTTTGTTCTTGATGTTCACATCCAAGGCAAGAAATAGAATATTCATTGATTGTCAGACACTTAATATGTCATCGCCTATTTATAAATTAGGAAGAAATACGGTCATTCATCTCCATAGCTAATATCTCCAAGGGGTTATAAAATATAAAGCTCCCTATTGTCTCTGTGGATGGAGAATGGTAATAGACAGTCTAATATTGGCATTCACTCCATTTTATTTACAATAAACACATATCAATTTCTTAACCACACATTTATAGGGGGATCATCCTCCCACACAAAATCCTTATCAATGGTTGTTCTTCGTAACTCGGTATAAATCTGAGCTCTGAGATTGGGTGGAAAGGTGTCATTATATATTTTAAATAACGTGTAATTCTCATAAGTTTTATTTTCCTGCGTAATGATATATTTTGATTGTGGTAGCTGTGGATCGTACTCTACAAAATCGACATCTTCAATATCGGAGAAATATAGATTTGCGGCCATTGGAAGGAAATTACTTACATTATCTATTGCAATGGTATCTCCTTCCCTGATATAATTATGCATATCATCCATGATGTAATATGACATCGATTGGGTGGAGTCTATTACACTGCCAAAACTTGCTATTAAAAAAGCGATTACAATCAATGCAACCCTCCATTGTACATTTCTCAAAAAAAAGATCGAAAAGGACCCAATGCATAGCACAACCCCCCACCATAAATCAACTAAAATTAATATTAATCCCCCGATGAGAAGAGCAAATAGAAAACAAATTTTCTTTCTTTTGATCAAGAACCTACCAAACTCAGTAAATCTGCGGAATATTCCCGTCCTATTGCATTTTTTTGAAAGCTGATTTTTATTATAAGGTTTTAGGTATCCTAAAAATAGCCAAACTGTTGGCACGATAAATGCTGTAAAATATCTCTCGCTAGCATCGGGTAACGCTGACATCATTAACCCAAATGAGGGCGTTGCTCCACGCATGAGGGTACGTGCAACAGCATGGATGAGGAGGATTCCAGTACCACCTAACAATACAAAAATCAATAAATTATTATTCCTATTCCGCCATTCAGAAATCCCCCTGTAAGTTTCGGGTATAAAGAAAAGAAAATAAGTTGCAGGTAAAAGTAAATGTAATGGTAACTGAATGACCAATTGTACAAGCCCCTGTGATGTGAAAAGGTAAGTCACATACTGGTCCTCGGAAAGAGGATCGGGCCTGAGCTCCACCAGATATTGTCGTATAAAAGCACTCATTAATATGATTGCTATAAAGAAAATCATGTACGGGTCTTTTAATATTTTCTTTTTATGGTAATAGACCTGCCAAATTACAAAAAAAACCAATCCCACAACAATGAATTTCAAGCCAATATTGGTTTTTGTTAAAAATGTCAATGTAGCAAAAACGCCTGCTACTGCGAGGTATTTAGTATTCTCAGAGGATTTTATTATAGCCCATAGTGTTAAAGATAGGAATATTACAACAAAATTGCCTGTAAGGTTCGCTGCTGTTGCAATAATCATCCAAGGAGTAAAAGCAATTATGGCAGCGGTAATTAACCCTTTCCGTTTATCAAATATATTTGCTGTGATGAGATAAACCACGAGAATTGCCATAATACCAGCTATTAAACTAGCGAGTTGAGTTGATAGTACACTAAAACCAAGAAATTTATAAAAGAAGGCTAAATACGGTGGATATACTAAAGATTCTCCCCAAGTTGGAACGTTATTTTCAGCTGAAATAAAGGTTCCATGTTTAAGTATACCCAATGCAATATCAGAGTACACTGCCCCATCCTTTAATATTTGCATACGAGTGAATGCGATTATCCTTAGTATTATCCCAATTATTAATATTATGAGGATTGGATATTTTTTAAAAAGAATATTATATAACTTCTCAAAGAGTTTTATATGAGATTTTTCAGATGGTTCAATAATTTCATTATCAGTTTTACTCTCTTGATCATCAAAATTTTGAACTGAAGAGGAGGACATAACTACATCACGTTGAAAACCAACACATTAAGTATTTATAAATATTTAGGTGTATGATACTGCATTGGAAAAATCTCATTATATTAAAGAAATCTCCGATGTAAATAGAGTTTTAAAACTAACTTATTCCATTTTATCACCACATCTTTATTAGAAAACCACCATATCGATTAAAGATTTTATCACCATAAGTTTTAATTAAATCACCTAATATATGCTTCTGCTCTATTATGGTGAAGATATGTATCGAGACCATACAATAGCAGTAGTCATCCCGGCATATAACGAGGAGAAGCTTATTGGGAAAACTATCTCAAAAGTTCCCTCCTTCGTGGATAAAATTATCGTGGTAGACGATGCTAGTGTGGATAGGACCGGTGGAGTTGCATATTCTTTCAAAAGTAAATTCGGAGATAAGTTAGTAGTTGTGAGGCATCGAAGGAATCAAGGTGTTGGCGGAGCTATTGCAACAGGTTACAAAATTGCACTGAAGGAAAATGCTGATATATGTGTTATTATGGCGGGGGATGCCCAGATGGATCCGAGCCACATGCCACTTCTTTTAGATCCCATTGTGGAGGATAAGGCTGATTATGCCAAAGGCAATAGGTTGTTTTCAAAAAAAATCGGGAGGATGCCGAAGGCAAGAAGACGGGGTAACGCAATACTTACATTGCTAACAAAAATCGCATCAGGTTATTGGGATGTAATTGACCCCCAAAACGGCTATACAGCGGCTTCAAGAAAGGTTCTAGAGACAATTTACCTGGATAAAATTCATAAACGATACGGTTATTGCAACGATATTTTGGTTAAATTGAACATCTACAATTTTCGTGTATTGGATGTGACGATGCCTCCTCTTTATGGAAAAGAAAAGTCCGGCATAAAAATAAGAAGTTATACATTTAAAATGTCTTGGCTGCTCACTAAATGCTTCTTTTACAGAATAAGGAAGAAATACGGAGGTTTGAAATTCCATCCATTAATTCTATTCTTTCTTATAGGCCTGGTTCTGTTTATATTAGGATTAATCGAGGGTATTGTAACCCTATACTATAGATTTAGTGGGATAAGTGTCTCAGATGGCACAATGATCTTTACCTCCTTAATGCTGGTAACAGGACTTCAATTTCTACTCTTTGGATTGTTGTTTGATATGCTTTCTACAAGGTACGGGACCGAAAGAAAAACAGGAGAAATGTCCAAAGCAACAAAATCTTTTCACCCCACAATCGTTGGTTTATTCAGAAGATTGCGCTCGAAGCATTGGAACAGCAGTTTCCATCCACTTGCCTTGCTTTATGGTGCAGGAATTGTCCTCTCATTATGCGGTTTGATTTCAGGGATAGATGTCGTATACTCAAGAATATCTCTAGGTTATGTTTCTGTAGGTTCCATGCTTTTAACCTTATTGTTAATCGTAATGGGTGTTCAATCAATATTTTTCGCCATGTTATTTGAGATGGAACTTAGCAGGAGATGAGAACAGATCAGTAAAGAGTGTTGATCATACATGCTTGCATTATCTGTGGACATCGAGGATTGGTATCATTTACCTTATGTAACAGGATCACCATACTCAACATACAGGGATGTTAACGACTTCTTTAAAAAATGGGATGATAGATATGACTATCTGAGCAAGCCTTGCGAAAGAGTTCTTAAGTTACTAGATGATTTTAAAATTCAAGCTACTTTCTTTATAGTTGCAGATATTGTAGATAACTACCCTGGGATGGTTGAAAAGATCGTAGATGGAGGTCACGAAATAGGTTGTCATGGGCTTCATCACGAGTGTGCAATCGACCCAAAAACAAAGAAAGCAATCAGGGGGGTAGATAATTTTGAGAGGCAAATTACGGTGGCAAAAAAGAAGTTAGAGCTGATGAGCAAAGAGAGGATTATTGGTTTTAGGGCACCTAGCGCCTATATTGCTGGTTGGATGGTTGACTCCATAGAAAAACTTGGATTTAAGTATGACTCGTCAGTTTCAGTGAACTCCTTGTACAACAAATGTGATGAAAAGCTCAAAAATGTTACTTCTGTACCATATTATCCTGTTAAAGGAGGATTGAGGCCAGGAGAAGAAAGAGATATCATTGAGATACCTTGGCCCTATTTTAAAATAGCTGGAATTAAGTTCCCCACAGGAGGTGGACCATTCCTCAGGTTTGGAGGTGCAAGGTACATCAAGCTAGGATTGTATCAAAGCCTTAAAAGGGGTGATGCTGTGTTCTATTTTCATCCAATAGACCTTTCAGATGAAAAATTTCCTGGTAAATTTTCCGCTAAAAGACCTTTTTACTGGGCAATAAAAGGCAAAACAGTGGAAAAACGCATTAGATTCATTCTTAAAAACATTGATGGTGAGTTAGGCACATGTAGAGACATTTGGGAGAAGATGAGGTGACCTTATTGGAAGTACGAACCCTTGAAAGAAATGAGGAGGATTTGTGGGGTAATTACATACTAGCTTTGAAGTCATCAAATTTCTTTTGTCAAATCGGTTGGAGAAACGTTGTTCAAAAAACCTATAGACTTAAGCCATTCTATCTAGTTGCCTACGATAAGGCAGTTGTTAAAGGAGTTTTACCCCTTTTTATAATGAAAAGTGTATTTTTTGGAAAAAGATTGATATCAATACCGTTTGGACCTTTTGGGGGCATTTATACAGCCGATAAAAATGCAAAAGAGTCGCTTCTTCTAAAAGCAAAGAAACTTACAGAAGAAAAGAAATTAGATTATTTAGAATTGAGATTTCCTTACCTACCTGATATAGATTTGCCTCAACATAAATATTTTTTTACGATGGAGGTGGAGCTGGATGAGAATCCTGATGTGGTCTGGAAGAAGCTAGATAAAAAGGTGAGGAATAGCACAAGAAAGGCTATTAAATCTGGTTTGTCTGTTACAATAGATAGGAGGTATCTAGAAGATTTTTATCACCTTTATGCATTGAACATGTGGGAAGTAGGTACGCCTGTGCATAAGTATGCCTTTTTTAAAAATTTACTGGGTGAGTTCCCAGACAAAGTCCAAATGGCAACAGTGCATCACGAGAATAAAATAATTGCCAGCATGATATTACTTTCGTTTAAAGAGACCGTGATCTCTGGATGGGCGGCTTCAGATAAACGTTATCTAAACATGAGCCCAAACAACATTTTATATTGGGAGACAATTAAATACTGTTGTGAAAACGATTATAAATACTTCGATTTTGGCAGAAGCATGGAAGGTTCAGGAACATACAACTTCAAAATGAAATGGGCTACGGTCCCAAAACAATTGTTTTATATATACTATCTCAATAGAATATCAGAAATACCTAAATTAGACCCTTCAAATCCAAAATATGAAAAATCTATACGGAAATGGAAAAAAATGCCTTTTTGGGTTACTAAGCTTTTTGGCCCTATGATTAGAAAAAATCTGCCGTAACATGTATGGATAATGCCAGCCTCCTTTTTAATGGGGACATGGATAAGGATAAACTTCTCATAAGCTATTTGACTTACCAAAATCAAAATGTTTTTAAGGTTATTCGTTATCTATTTTCACCACATTTATCAATGGATGGGCATTAAAATGGATATTATCTTGATTAACCCTCCGTATAACAAAGAACTCTACAAATCCAAAAAAAGCATATCTGTTCAACCACCTGTTGGCCTAGCATATCTTGCCTCTACATTGGAAAAAGAAGGTATAAATGTTGAGATTTTGGATGCAAATGCTGAAATGTTATCTATTCAAGATACTGCTGACCGAGCGATTTCATCCCGCGCTAGATTCGTGGGAATTACCTCTGTGACCACTACGATACCCCTGGTGTACGAGATCAGCCATAAAATTAAGGCGGAATCAGGTATAACCATTGTGCTCGGTGGCCCTCATGTGACCTTTATGGCAAAGAGAACTTTAAATGAGTGCAACGCTGTGGATATTATCGTAAGGGGAGAGGGAGAGATTACATTGGCAGAGATCATTAAACATGAGGATGAATTAAGCAAGGTTGATGGAATAACCTTCCGAGATGGCAAAATAATTGTTGAAAACAAAGAAAGAATGCCGATTCAGAACATCGATGAAATTCCTTTTCCTGCATATCATTTACTGCCAATGGAGTTATATCAACCAGGGCCGTTCTTCAATGTCGGAGTTTCTGGACGAAAGTTCGGTAGAATGATTGCCTCGAGGGGCTGCCCAAACAAGTGTGTTTTTTGCTCGTCATCCCACTTTTGGGGCAAATTTAGAATGAGAAGCCCTGATAATATAATAGAAGAGATAGAACATTTGATAGAGATATTTGGAACTAAACATATAGATTTTTTAGATGATACTTTGACTATAAACAAGAAAAGAATGGAGAGAATTTGTGACATACTTATCCAAAAGGATATTCACATAGCCTGGACTTGTTATTCGAGAGTAAATACTATTTCTGATAGTTTAGTAAGGAAAATGAAACGCTCTGGGTGCTTTGGAATTTCATTTGGCATTGAGAGTGGAAATCAAAGGATATTAGATAATATCAACAAGAATATAACGATCGAGCAGGCCAGAAAAGCAATGAAGATCGTAAAAAAGCATGGAATCAAGGTTATGTGCGATTTTATGATAGGACTGCCGGGTGACGATCTAAATACTGTAAATCAAACTATCGATTTTGCGGTCGAACTCAGCCCCGATTTTGCTTTTTTCTCGATAACTACACCATTCCCAGGTACAGAATTATACCAAAAAGTATTGGAAAAAGGATTGATAGAATCTAATTATGCGTGGGATGCTATGAATTTGCATAGCTCGACTATTTATAGAACAGAAAAATTATCTACCAAAGAGCTACAGGAGTTGTATTCAAAAGCAATTAAGAGATTTTATTATAGGCCAAAATTCTTTGCTCAAGCCTTGAAAAGAATTATAAGAAATCCTAAGGAAATTAAAGGCTATGCATCCGGTGGAAAGCATCTACTAGCGGGATGAGATTAGAACAATGTTTAAATCCCCAAAAATAATGAAGTGAAAATAAGAATACGGCCAAGGAAATCTATTTATTCGCAAAAAGGATTTATGGACAGAGATAATGAAAAAAATAAACAATAATAAAGTCAAGACTGTTGATGAGATTTCACATTTTGCAAAAGCACGTGGATACACCGGTGCATTTGGTACTGAAAAATATATGCTTTGGTATTTTTTTAATTATATTTTAATTATATTGGCCAGAATAGCACCCTATCCCCTAGTCACTACTTTTCATAGATGGAGGGGAGCAAAAATTGGTTACAATGTATATATATCAAGAGGCGCATGCATCGACCATTCAGCCCCTCAATTTATTGAAATTGGCAATCATGTTACTATAGCTTATGGAGCTGTGATTCTAGCACATAATCGTGAGGGGAGATGGGGTCTTTCTAATGTTTCAAAAACTAAAATAGGCAATAATGTATTCATTGGAGCAAACGCTGTAATACTCCCTGGAACAACCATTGGTGATGGAGCTATAGTTGGTGCTTGTTCTCTTGTAAATAAATCTGTAAAGCCCTATACCATCGTAGGTGGAGTTCCTGCGAAAGTGATTCGTGGAGTTAAGAAAAGGACAAGATCGAAAAACGGTATTTGATTCCTTTCTCAATTAATGTGAAGGTTTAACCAATAGATAATGATGGGAAAGTGATTAAGAATCTCTCTATTCCTCTTTTGAAAGAAGATAGGTTACTATACCTATTGGCACATAAAATAAGTTTAAGAATATAAAAACCATAAGAGACAACGCAACAGCATATTCTGACTCTATACTCAATGAGGAGAGGAAAAATACATAGACTGCCTCCCTCGTTCCTAAGCCTCCTACCGATATTGGAAGAACGGATAGAAATGAGGCTATTGGTGCCATAGAGATTATGAAGATCAAGGAAACTGAAATGTGCAAGGATAATGCCAAAAAGTACACTCCTAAGAATGTTATGATCCAAACAGCGATAGTTAAAGTGAAGCCAATAAGGTAATTGTTATATTTCATTCTAGATAAACCATCATAAAACTCGTTAAAATGTGTTACAACTTTTTGTTTAGCAGCTGTGGGAACAAATAATTTGTACGCTGGCTTTAGAAGCTTTCTCATGACATTTTTTTTTAGTAAGATGAGCATC
>CP070695.1:1152596-1158135 GCA_020353515.1 Candidatus Heimdallarchaeota archaeon | reverse complement strand
CACGTCCTCTTTTTATCAATCCTTCTTTTAATTCAGAGTTGTCAATTACTTTCAACATGGTTGATGCAATATTTTCGGCATTGTATGGATCAAAATATACTCCTGCATCGCCTGCAACCTCGGGAATTGAAGATACATTCGAGACCACAACAGGGGTTTTAGATGCCATCGCCTCTAATACGGGCAGTCCAAATCCTTCGTATAGGGAAGGGAAAACGAATAGTTGTGCCCCTTGATAAAGTAGTTTTAAATCTCTTAGTGAGACATAGCCGGTCGTGATGATTTTGTCTTTAAAGCCGGAAGAATGAATTTTTTGAAACAGTTGTTCGGATTTCCATAAGTTCCCGCCTGTTAAGACCAGCTCAAGGTCAAAGTTTTTCGATTTTCTTAATATACAAAAAGCAGCTATAAGGCGTTCCACGTTTTTCTTAGGCCAAAGATCACCGACTGCTAAAATATAGTCTGCCTCAATTTTAAACCGTTTCCTCATATCACGTATATCTGCTTCATTCATATGTTCAAAAAACACTTCATCTACACCCAAAGGTATTGCCTCGACGCGTTCTTCAGGGATTTTAAAATAGTTCAAAACCTCTTCCTTCATGAATTTAGAACCGGTTATAACCATGTTGGCTCTGCTGACTGCCATTTTTATCATAGCACCTGCTGGAATGGTTACCCTCTTCGAGTAGTATTGCGGGAAAAGAAGCCATGAAAACTCAAACATCGTCAAGACGGTCCTTTTCAGTTTTAGCATGGGAATCGAGTACAAGCCATGGAATATATCTACGGGATTCCTCCAAAGTTCAACTGGGAATGTCAGCACGGATCTGAGATACCCGTTATTATGCAGTTTGGACATCCTTTTATTGTTAAAGTTGCTCTTCTCCAGCTTATAATCGCAGTCATTTAAAAGATACAAGTTATATTCATTCTGATTATCGATCGCTGAAAGATTCTTGACTAGATTATAAATATATACTCCATGTCCCGTGTTTCCTCCAGGTTTTTGTTCTATGGCTCTATTGAGGAATCTGCAGTCAATACCAATCTTCATCAAAACCCTTCCAACAATAATTCTGAAGGTTTTTTAAATTTGGTTATAGTAAATCCTTAAATATATTTGACCATTTAGATTATGTAAGACTCTTTTATATCAACAAGTATTAACTTCTCGACCGTCACAGGCATATAACCTCCACCTATCAGGTTTAAAAACTCTTTTTCCTTAACCGTATCTTTCTTAACTGAAACAGTCTGAAAAAGAAATTCATAGGAACATAAATTTTGTTTAATACTACCGCAGTATAAAATGATGACAGAATCCTATCTGCTGAATTAATAAACAAAGGTGAAATACATCCGGGTAACTTGCCGAGTAATTTATAAAAAGCCACAAAAATTTTAAAATAATTCCGGAACATCAATATCTGCTGAAGTTTTATGGAGTCCAGAATCAAGGGCGCTTCCGAGAAGAAATCCATAGACAGACCCCCTGCGGCTAAAAATTGCCTCTTTGCACATAGATCAAATAGCGTTGTTCCCTTATATGGCTGGAAGATAGTGGCTTGAATCGCATTTACGTCGACTTCAGCATTCAGCTTTATTGTGTCAAGAACAGCCCTTGTATCCTCATGGGGGATCCCGACCATATTGAAAGATTTGATATGAATTCCGAATTTCTTGCACAAACCAAATGCATCGATTATCTGTTTACGGCTTAATTTTCGTTTGAGAACTTCATTTCTTATGTAATCATTTCCACTCTCAAGCCCGATAGAGACTTCCTGACATCCTGCCTTGCTCATAAGTTCGACCGTTTCCTTATCGAGCAGATTGGGCCTCCCATTACAACTAAAAGGTAAACCCACTTCATCTCTATATCTGGCCATAAATGCCTCCCCCCACCTTTTATTCAAGATAAGGATATCATCATCGAAATGTATCCCTCTTATAAAAGGGAATTCCTTTACTATATGTTTAATTTCTGAAATAGCGTTATCGACACTTCTAAATCGGGTATATTTTGTACCTTTACCGTAAAGTTCCTTAAGGACATGGTTGCAGCAATAGCTGCACTCGTAAGGACAGCCCCTGGAGACCATTACAGTGGCATAACCTTGACTTTCAATAAAAAGATCCCTGTAGTGAAAAATTTTTCTGTCAGGAAACGGTAATCGGTCTAAATCCTGATAAGGGGGCCTGAGAGGATTTCTGTGTACTTCTCCTTCAAATTTGCTCCAGATATTTAAAATATTGTGAATATTTTCACCCTTATCCAGTTTATTGCACAACTCAAGTAGAGGCTCTTCACCCTCACCACGACATATCATGTCTATTCCTTCCGTATCTATCGTTTCATCCGGTGATACGGTAGGGTGAATCCCTCCGCAAATGACGAGTAATCGCTTATTTTCCTCTTTAATCCAGCCTGCCAGCTTTTCGACTACAGGAAACGCATGGGAAGTACAGGAAAATCCAATTAGATCCGGCTTCTCTTCACGAAGACAGTTAATGAATTTCTCCTTGCTTGGATTTCGGATCATATGTATCAGTAATGTATCATGCCCGTACTGCTTTAAATAAGCTGATAACGATCCTATACCGCAATAATAATAGCCTCTCCAGAAACGGAACCGCGGTTGTATGTCAGGGTAAACAAAAGCAATCTTCATTTTGACATTGATTGACTTGAGATCTAAATTTTTCTTGTTTGACGAATATTAGTATGGATAACGTAACAATTAAACTCCCAACCTGATTAAAGATACCACCTGAAATCACCTTTACAATCTGCAGAATTTAGGGAGCATATCTAAATTATTTAGTTTCAACCTTTGCTTCTTCTTAAAATGAGACATGAAACGGTGAACAATACATTAATTTCTTTATTTTTTTAAAGAATACAAGAGGATTTCTGTAATAGTAGTGCCTTTTAGTAATAATCCGTCGGACTTTTTTGATGAAAGACTTATTGATTCTGTCACATTCCTCTGCTGCCTCCCTTACAATTTTTCTAAATTCGTCCTTGCTTACGTTTTTAATAAAATGATTATTAGGACTTTGATGAGAAAATTGACTCCAATTAAAGTCATCAGGTATAAAGCCCAACTTTCTACTGATCTCGAATAACCGGGTTTTTGGATAAGGATTGAAAATACTTAATGTAATATGCGATGCCGATAAAGATCGCATCAATCCTCTAGTATGTTCAATATCTTCAACAGTTTCATAAGGGAAGCCGAGCATAAAGTAAGCATACCAGTCTATATGCATCTTACGAAGCAATTTTGATGAGTTAGAAATATCCTCTAAAGATAGATTTCTATTAAGATAAGACAAAGTCTTTTCACTACCAGTCTCAATCCCGATGTTAATAGCAGTACACCCGGCCTTTTTCATAATCTTAAGCTTTTCTTCATCTATAAGATCAGGTCTCGTATTGCACCACCACGACAAGTTTAGTTTTTGAGATATCATATTATTGCATAACTCAGTTGTCCATTCACGGTTCAAAGTAAAAGAATCATCCCAAAATTCCAATTCAGTCACATGAAAGTCTCGCTTAAGGTGTTTCATTTCACCAATTATGTTTGTAACTGATCTAAATCTAACTCTTCGATTCCAAAATTGCGTAGATGAACAGTATGCACAATTATAAGGGCAACCACGACTCCCCATTATGTTGTTAAAGATACGATTGTCTGAAATGTCATTTAGCAGTAAATCTCTTCTCGGGAACGGCAACTCGTCCAGATCTTGTATTAAATCTCTCGTCTTATTATGTTTGATCTCCCCCTTAGCTCTATAAGATAAACCATCGATTTCATGAAAAGCTTGTTTACCTCTTGTTAAGTGTCTGACTAATTCTCTAAATGTGACTTCCCCTTCCCCTCTCACGACAAAATCCACACCTTTCTCCTTTTGCATAACTTCCTCTGCCAGTAACGTTGGATGTGGGCCACCCCATATCACTATACATTTATTATTAAAATCCTTACAAAGTGATGTAATCTTTCTGGCTGAACCATAGAGAGGAGTAAATACAGTCATTCCAACGATATCTGGTTGGTAATAATTTAATGTATCATACACTTCCCTCCACACTGGATGATTACTTTCCTTAAGGGACTGGGTAAAGTTTCGGTGAGCATCCAATAAGAAAACATTGGATAATGGCTTTACATCTTCTCCTTTTTGGGGAAGTTCAGAATCATATATTCTAACTTCAACTCCTTTATCTGCAACTGCTGCGGCAAGATATCCTAATCCAAGAGGAAAATGAAAGTGTCCAATTCCCTTAAGCCTATTGAAAGGGGGAGATATCAGTAATATCTTCATATTACTATCCATTTCAATTTTTATTATGTTTCTCTTCAGCCTATATAATCATAGCCTTAATAAAACATAAGACAGCCATGGAAATATAATTGATAGACAAACCTTGTATGTTATTTGCTTCTGGCAGAAAGACATCCAAATAATAAATCCAGCCGGTTTTCGACTACGATCTTTCAACAACTCTGGCAACAATACCGTTCAAACTTAATGCGCTTTGAGTCCACAATTTTTTTTCTATAGCATACTTGTTTCCATACAGCGAGAGGCTATTCAGACAAAAACGTTCCAACCTTACCTTTTAATCTTCCCATTAATTCTTCTCCCCCCATGGGTATTGGTCTTAAAGGGTGTAATATTTTATGGAAGATGAGATTGGTTGGAATAAGATTACATTTAGAACACTGACAATTAGATAGTGATTTACTTCTTAAAGCAAAGTTCTTGCTTTCTTTTCTGAATTTCCGATATACTGGCGAATTCCATATTTCCCGAAAACTCCGTTCGTGTATATTACCCATGGTCTTCATGCAGTGACAGCATGGTATTACTTCTCCGTTGGCGAGAACCAAGGACAAAAACCACCCAACATAACAAGACATTTTAAGGTAAACATCATTTATGTTTCCAGACTTTTTCATGTTTACCCACTGGATCAATTCATTAATATTATGCATCAGGTCATGTTGATCAGCCAAAAGTTTCGCTTGATAGATATCTTTTTGGAGCAACTTTTTATCCTCAGGAGAAAGATCAAGGAAGGAATAACTGTCAAAATAGCTCGAAACAGGAACAAAATTAACTCTGTTCACTCCTGATTCAACAGCAAAATGAATCATAGATTTTATTTCAAAATAATTTTGTGACGAGATAACGAAACTCAGCATGAGTCTGGGGTAATTCCGCTTTTTCTCTTTTTGTAGAAGTGCCAGAGTTTTTACATTATCCTTGACCTTTACAAAAAGCCCTGATTGCCTTCTTCCGGTTATTTTCATATAGGTTTCACTGGAACCGGCATTGATGCTAAAGTAGAGAGCATTAACACCTATGTCCACAAGAAACCTAGCCTTTTCCTTGTTCAACAATGATCCATTCGTAGTTACAGAAATATTAAATCCATTTGTTTGGGCATATTCTATCATTTGCAGAACATCTTCATGAATGAAAGGCTCCCCTCTTCCACTAATATTAATTTCTCTGG
>CP070695.1:1077583-1152496 GCA_020353515.1 Candidatus Heimdallarchaeota archaeon | reverse complement strand
CATCTGCTTCCCAAGATAATTGAACAGAAGATTGATCTGCCCAAACCCATAAATCTTCAGGACCAGTAAATGAAAGAATTTGAGGAGAGGTTGTCTCAGGAGTTAGTTGATTATAATTCAATGCTTCAACTGCATCTAATTCCACACTTGCCTCTGAAGTCACTTCAACTTGTACATATCGAATAGTGGTATGAGTTGTTCCTGACAAATCGAAACTGTTGTTACCACTGAAAGTTACACCACCAGTTTCATTCTCGACGATTTCAAACGGAGTACTCAAATCATTCCCAATTCTAACAAGGTATTTTCCCCTCTGTGCTAAAATGGTAAAATCTGGGCCTGTACCATCGATAATTTCTTGAGAACTCCCAAAATCTAATGTTAGATACCCATTCCCATAATCTTGATATATTGATGCAAACTCATTATCAGGGGCGCCCAGAGCTTTTTCCCCATCTTGATACCAAAGAGAAAAACTTACGATAAACCAATTTGGATAAGGATCAATATAATTTACCCCCGATTGTACCCACATGATGTTATGAATCGGATTATGACCATGATGACCAGAAACTTGTTGCTCAGCCAACGAGTTAACAGGGGTATACTGATGTATTCCAAAGCCAATTAAGGAAATTAAAAAAACAAATATTAATGGTGGTAGTAATTTATTCTTCAAAACCAGTTACTCCATGAACTTTTACGCTGTTTAATCCTTCTGACTCCTAACTTCAAAATAATTTCTATGATGATTTACATATATCAAAATGATTTTTCACAGAAACTAGTCCGACAAATACTCTCCTAGGAAGATTACAAAAGAGCTAGGATGAAATCAGGAGAGTAATTAGACGGTCTGATTTTTTGCTGATCTTTGATTCAGGGTTATTTAAAAAGAATCATCATTGCATTAAGTATAGATACTTAGACTGAACTCTAATTAAGGTGATTATAACTGAAAACTAATTCTAAATTATTAAGTATTGTATTACTGGCCATGTTCACTCTTGTGATCTTCAATATCCCGTTAAATCCTAATCCTGCCGTAGCTGAGTTGGGTGATGACTATTATGAAGATTTTGAGAATACAAACTTTGCTGCTCTTGGCTGGGTAGCAACTGGTCTGTGGCATATTGAAGATAATGATTTTTCTACTTGGCCTGTATCTGACATACCAAGTGGTTCCCATTATGCTTGGTACGGTATGAATACCACAGGGAACTTTAACACTGGAGATAGTAACTCTGGAGAACTAACCTCTGATAGCATCAATCTCACAAAACTTACGACACCAATTGAACTTGGATTCTGGAGTTGGGCCGAAACTGAGGATGGGGAAGATGTAGACAGAAAATTAATCTATATCTCAGGAGACGGTGGTTTTTCATGGGATCAATTAGGTATGGTGCCAGTCAGTTATGACTGGCAATACTGGGGATTCAATATTACCGACTATAGCAGCAGTGAAGACGTTAAAATACGATTTTCGTTTGATACAGTTGATGAAATTGAAAACAATCAACGTGGCTGGATGCTTGACAATATAACAATAGGATCACCTCGTCCTCGTTATGATCTGTCTATCATGCAAGAATCTCATGCCTATGTTGGTGACATTCAATCCATAAATTTCCTTGCAGAATCATTTTTCGGGGTACAAACGCATGTAAACATTTCCATTATTATGGAAACACCTAGTGGTACTGAAATCCTATATAAAGAGTATGATTATCCTATTGATGAGTATGGAACATGGAACTACAATATACCGTACGGGTTTATGGAATCAGGTTCTTATACTGTCATTTTCATACTAACGGACTTTGATACTGGAACAGAGTGGATCGTCGATTGTTTGTGGGAAATTGGGTATTTTGAACTGTCGATCGAACAAGACTCAACAGCTTTTGTGGATCAAGAGAAATGGATGGACTTTTATCTTGACTCATACTTCGGTTCTTGGCAATATGTAGATATCAGAATAGTAATCACTCCTCCAATGGGATATAATGAAACTCTGTTTGAAGAATTCTCCATTTACATTGGAGCTTACGATACATGGCATATCTCACTACCTTACAAATTTCACATGTCAGGAACTCACTATGTTAATTTCATGGTTTTCGATGAATATGGTGTCAAATGGGACATTTATTGTCCTTGGTATGTAGAGAATGAAGGTATTGATATTTGGATCGATCAAGAATATCAAGCAGGAATTACTGAAAACCGAAAAATGGGTTTCTTTATCTGTTCCTATTATGATATCTCAATGGATGTCAACATTAGTATCATCATGGAAACGCCTATTGGTGAAAATATAACCCTATTTTCTGAGCCATTTATTTGGATGACCGCAGATGGTTATTGGGAAGAATGGTTTGATTATACTTTCACACAAACAGGTGTATATGTTGTTTATTTCATTGTAATTGATGAATTCGGAGTCGAATGGGCAGTTACATGCCCGTGGGAAATTAAAACGGACTTTTTCGACCTCTGGATAGAACAAGAAAACAGCGCTGGGGTAACCGATTGGCAGAAAATGGCATTCCATTCAAAATCCTATTTCAACCACGGAATGGAAGTCAATATCAGTATTGATATTATGTTTCCCAGTGGTCCAATAGAGAACCTTTATTCCGAAGACTTTGTATATGTCGGCGCATTCGGATTTTGGGACTACGCTCTTGAGTTTCAATTTACCGAACCAGGCAGTTATACAGTTATATTCAGCATAGTCGATGAATATGGAATAGGATGGTCGCGAGAGTGCCCCTGGTACATCGAATCTGACTTTATTGGAACTAAGATTGAACAAGATATGGATGCAATAGTAGGTGACACACGTACGATGGGATTCCATGCAAAAAATTATTTCGACCATGGGATGTACATCGATGTTCTAATTGAAATCCATACACCTTGGGGTACTGATCTCCTCTTTGATGATGATAGCATCTGGATTGATTCTTATTCCAACTGGGATATTTCTATTGACTATACTTTTTTCGAACCAGGGGAATATAAAGTATTCTTCGTGGTGATCGATGAAAACAATGATGAATGGCCAATTGATTGTTACTGGAAAGTACATGAACCAGGAGAAAAAGAACGATTTGAACTAAAAATCGACTGTGACCGAAGTGTTAATGTTGGTGATCAAGAGACAATAAAATTCATTGTTACATCATATTTCAGCCACAGTATGGATGTTCAAATCAATGCCAGTATCAAAACACCTGATGGATCTCTGGAAATCCTCTTCTCTGAAATGGTCTGGATTGATGAGTACGGAATTTGGGAAAGGGAATTTCTTTATTACGAATATAAAGAAGTCGGACAATACAAGGTTGTTTTTGTTTTGGTCGATGACATTGGTGCAGAATGGATCGTGGACGAAAGGATTGACTCAGATCCTGAAACAACAGAAACTACAGAAGAATCAAATCCACCAACCATTGGTGCCACCCCAGGGTTTGAAAGCTTGCTCATTATTGGCACAATTGCAGTTATTGCACTCTATTACCGAAAACATCACAAGTAATCTGGTAGGAAGGTAGACTTCTTCCAACCTACCCCTCTCTTTTTTTTAATCTCAACTTTGTTTTTTTTTAAAATCTGAAATCATATAGTAAGGAAATTTTCTTTTAAAACTTGTTTCAATTGCTCCCTTACTTATGAATTCGTATCTCGAAAGATAAAAAATCGAGGTGATAGACAAATTATTAAATTATTTTTGCAGAGTAGAGTTATTAATCAGCATAAGAATGTGAACCTTATGGAATATCGGAAAGTTGGAAAAACAGGACTAAAAATAAGTGAGATCTCTCTAGGAGCTTGGCTTACATATGGTGGTTCCGTTGAAAAAGATCAGAGTAAGGCGTGTATCACCAAGGCTGTTGAATTAGGAATAAATTTTATCGACATTGCTGATGTATATGCTCGTGGAAACGCTGAGAGGATTGTCGGAGAAGTATTAAAAGAAGGAAACTATGACAGACAAGATCTGGTAATCAGTAGCAAGGTGTTCTGGCCAATGAGCAATGGAATCAACGATCGAGGATTAAATAGAAAACACATCCGAGAATCGATCGAGAATTCATTAAATCGTCTCCAGACAGATTACCTAGATATTTACTTCTGTCACCGCTTTGATCGAACTACTCCCCTCGAAGAGACAGTTCGCGCAATGTCTGAACTAGTAGAACAAGGGTATGTTCATTATTGGGGAACCTCAGTATGGCCCGCAGTACAGCTAGAAAGAGCAGTAGGAATAGCTAAAACCCTAGGCCTCCACCCACCACTAGTAGAACAACCACGCTATAATATGCTTGATAGATTCATTGAGCTAGACATCATAGATACATGCCAACGAAATGGTATGGGAATAGTCTGCTGGTCACCGCTAGCGCAAGGAATACTAACAGGAAAATATAATGAGGAAATCCCAGAAGGCAGTCGTGGGGCAACAACTCAGTGGTTAAGACGAGAATTGAACCCTGAAAATATCGTAAAGGTAAAAGGATTGCAAGAGGTTGCAGATTCTCTAGAAATAACAATGGGACAACTAGCACTAGCATGGATCCTGCGGAGAGAAGAAATCAGCTGTGCAATTACAGGGGCAACGAAACCAGAACATGTTGAGTCGAATGTTAGAGCATCGACAACTAAACTTTCAAAAGATACTCTCCAAGAGATTGAAGAAACACTAAACAATGAACCACAAACCCATCCTTTATACAAAGCGCCCTGGTAAACAGAAATCAAAAAAGAAAAAAATGTGAGGAAGCTAGGAAATCGCTTGTTTCACGAGTTAGAAGGCAGAGGATGCGACTACTTTTGAAAGTCCCTGTTTTCTTTCTGTATCAAATTCGAGAGGTAAATCTGAAGCGATAGGACCATTGTAATTCAAGTACTCGATTGTAAGCGCTAGTTCTTCTTGGGTAATCAATTGATGAGACATCGATTTCCTCACAAATAATTCAAAAAATTCTTGGTTAAAATAGAAAAGTGATATTGTTGTAATACAAGCTTATTGAAAAAATAACAAAAAGCTCACTAGATTGAAGAATAACTAAAGTGATTTTGAGGTTGGAGAAATATTTACTCCTTCTTTGTTATCAGGCTCATCATCAGAAGCTATTCTAAGAAATAAATGTCCATGGTAATTAAGATACTCGAGAATAGGATTCAGTTGACCTGCAAGAGAGGGTTCCTGAAACATAACAACACATCTATAATGCTACTCATTATTTCTATTTAAGCTCACAAACTTAAGCATAAGTTTAAAGATAATGATGAATGGAAGGAGCAGTACCTAATATCTACACAGTTATGAGACGATTTTCCGTGAAAGAACTATCTCGTGGCGTAATGATCGTATTTGAGGGTATTGACGGATCAGGTAAAACTACCCAAATCCTCAAGGTCGCGGAGTCGTTAAAAGAACATAGCTATGAAGTTACTGTGACCCATGAGCCTAACCATAACTCAAAATGGGGACAATTGATCCAAAATAAGGTCAAAAGACATCGTGAGGAAGTTACACCAGAAACTGAACTGGAGTGGTATCTGAAAGATCGGAAGTGGGATCTAGAAACAAACATCCTTCCTGCTTTAGAAAAGAACCATATTGTCTTGGTTGATCGGTATTATTTATCGAGTGCTGCCTACCAAGGTGCTTTGAAAACTTTCACCCCTGAATACGTACTTCAACGAAATTCTTTTGCCCAAAAACCCGATCTATGGATTATCTTAGATGTACCTGTTCCACTTGGACAAAAACGTCTACGCATCCGTGACAAAAAAGACACAAAAGACCAATTAGAAAAAGCAGAGTATCAAGAGGAGGTACGACAAAATTACCTCAAACTCGCTAAAATGGATATCGGGGGGAAAATCGAATGGGTGGATGCTAGTGGAACAGAAAAAGAGCTAACAGAAACACTAACGACAATCATTTTGAAGTTCTTAAGAGATTTCCAAACACACTGATAATAACTGTTAAACCACCCAAAGCCTGACATATTCTTAAGTATTAATTGATTAGTAACTATTTACGAACTAGCTCTTTAGATGTGTTTAAATAATGCTGTAAGTATTTGAGCGTTGTCTGGCGAAAAGCTTCAACTTCTTTCCTTCCCTCTGCGGTTTCGTACATGACGCTCGCTTGCTGTTGGATCTTAATGTCACGAATTAGGGAATTAATATCGTCTATTACCTTTTCATCCGTAACATTCATGTTACGAATCCTGACCAACAGAGCGAGAGCATCAGTAAATTGCAGGTCATACACCAGAATGAGTGCACGAATAAACAAACTCTGAATAATCACTCGATTTGCATTAGGGCCTGAATGTTCTATTCGTTTTAAAAATTGCATCGAAGTGTGAATTTGTCCTTCTTCTAGGTAGGATTTTGCCAACATGAAGTTTCGGAAATCCGAAAGTTCCATCTGCTGCTGCAGAGCATTCTCTATCCGTTGGAGAGAAATCCGAATTTCCGAATCAAGTACCATCAATCTTCACTATGTCCTAATTAATAATAAATTTCATTTAGATAAAAAGATTTGTATAAGTTCTACGCAAGAGAAGCCGAAAAAGAAAATAATTTTACCGTACTCGCTTAATGACATGATAACCAAATTTGGTCTTTACCGGAATTTGGGTAATCTGATTTTTTTGGAGAGCAAAAGCTGCCTTTTCAAATTCCTTGACCATTTTTCCTCGGCCGAATTCACCAAGTGATCCACCTTTCTTTCGACTCGGACAAGTAGAGAATTTCTTCGCAAGATCTTCAAATCTTGCCCCTGTATTTAACTGTTCAATAATATCTTCTGCAAGTGACTTCTTTTCCACTAAGATGTGTTTTGCGGTTATCTTGTTTACCATAAGCGTTCAACACCTTCTGAGATTATGAAACAGATGATGAATTTCAAGATTTCGAATTGGGAACGTTTATCCGTACAATTTGTAAACATCATAATTATTCTCTGTGATCCATGTACGATTTACAAACAGATGCATTTTGTACCAAGGAGTAAGGCCCACAACGTCATCGACACACACAAGGTATTCATGCGCGGTAAACCATCGGTAAGCAGCAGAGTAGTTAATAGCATAGGGGGGAGTATTATGGTGCTCTGAAGTATTGATAATCACCCAGAATTTAATGTGATTATGTGACTCATAATATTGATCCATATAATCAGAAGAATTTTTCGAAAAAGGGATATGATTAGCACGATTATAATAACTCCTATCTTCAACTTCGAATCCAAGATAATAACGCATAGCAAACTGTGATCCTGCGTCAGGAACAACCCAGGTACTGTAGTTGTAATCCCCTCCATGATTTTTAATGTAAATAGCTGATTCTTGAAACCGAAGGTCAAAGATCTGATTCACATGTGCTAGTCTAGAGGTATTAATAAGCATGGCTGATAACGTTAATCCAAGAAGGATAAAAACCTGCGGTTTCACGTTTGGTCGTAACCAATATAACCCTATAATCAGTAAAACCAGTCCTAATAACGTAGCGACTGGTGCTCCATGTTCTACCACATCAATAATCCATGTGAAATCCATAGAAAGGATCGTTTCTAATAAATCATGGAATAAAATGTTATACAATATTTTAAATCCATTACTCTTAATCCATGAATCAAGAAAAAATATATAAGCGAAACCAGTTGCAATAATACCAGGAAAGGTCTTTAAAACGCGAAAAGCGAGAAAAGTAAAAGGGATCAAATAAATAGCAGAGATAAAGAGTAAAAATCCAAGTTCTAAGCTATAAAGATCATTTAAAAAAGAAGAAAGGACAAAAGATCCCGATAGAAGGGAAAACAAACCATTAATGACTGTTACAATAACGGAGCTTAGATATCTCTGCGTAAATAAGATGTAGAAAACAGTAGAAGCAAGGAAGCATTCTACCTTATCGACTACTGTAATCCGCCATTGCTCACTGGAATAGATATATTCAATTCCTTTTGCAGCGATAGCTAGATATGGGACTGCCAATGGAATATAGTAATAATTAAGCTGAAACTGAGCGGGAAAGAACACAAATGGAACAGTGATTAACCAAGCAACAAGTGCAGATCCGAGAGCAGGATTCCTTTTATGAGTAAAGAAAAAGGCAACAAGACCAACTAGGAAAAAAGGAAGCATTACTATTAATGCGTAATCATTGATGGCGCTACCGAGGCTACGGGGTAAATCACCTGCTGTTGTTGCGTGTGAATATCTCCAACTGATATAATATGTGAAAAAAAGGAAAGTATACGTTACAGGATCAGGTTTCTCAGGATCTCTTGCTAATTCACCTGGTGTACGGACAATCCAAGGAAAAGTCTCATTAGCAATATTGAAATCAAGATATTGAACCCACCAAACAAAATAATAGAAACTGATAATGATGAGAATAATTGCCAAGCTTAGAAAGAATAAGTGATTTGAAAAAGTTAATATTTCATCTCTTGAACGTATATAAGTTTTTAATTCAAGACGTTTCGCTATAAGATTCTTAATTACTGGATAGAAGATTATCAAGGGGATGAGGAATACAACAACCACCCATCCAAGTTCTGTGATTAGAAGAGCATTACGATCAAGGAAATGACCCATGAGAAGAATTGCTACAAACCAATAGCCTACCCATCCACCTAGAAGAACTAGAGGAATCAAATCGATTCCGTGATAAACAACTTTCAGAAATTTGGACGTACGATTAAAAAGGTCAAGAAGAATACCTGAAGTAAAAAACACCACTGTAAAAGTCAAAATAAGTCCGAAAATCGCGGCGATTACTTCGAGAGAGAGTAATGCTAAAACTTTGTTTGAAAACAAATCAGATGAAAAAAGACTTGAAAAGAATCCTGAACCAAAAACATCTTCTTCACCGAGAGCTTGAGCAATAACGGTCAGGGGTTCCTCAAATCGACTGTAAAATATTGTCACAACTAAACTTCCAGCAAATCCTGCAATGTACCCTGCAACAACAGCGGTAATTGACCCATCGAATCGTAATTGTTTTTCTTGTTCGTTGGAACATCGTAAAAAGACAATATAACATCCCATGGACGCACCAACTGCTAAAATTATGCTAGAAGCAAATAATTGAGTAGTAAGGAATGCTCCCAAGAAAGCGCTTACACCTGCTACAACAGCAACAATCCAAGGGAAAGGAATTCCTTGTTCAATTGTAGTCTTGACGAAGTAAATAAATCTCTCCAAGATTATGATAGGTAGCAGCAAGACTCGCAATATCTTGAATTTCAAAAAATTCTGAGTAACAATTCTGAGCCTTTTTAAAGTTAGATAAAACTTGGTCAGCCTCTCTGTATTTTTAAATATTATTAATTGGAAAGACTTCATGTCCTTACGAGAAAAAGTAAAATGCTGAGAAATATCATTCCAGATAGCCCGAAGGTCGTCAAGGTTAATGTGACGCTCTGAATATCGAAAAAACAGATACACTGCAATAGCTGGATAAGTAAGAATGCCTTGCCAAGCTTTAGTTAGAATGTTGAAGATATTGAGGATAAAAGTAAGAAAAAGAAGAATGTATCCCTTTTTCAGATTATTTTCGACAAAGATCGCATCCACAGCTCTAATAGCAGCAAGCATGACCAGTGCAGCCATAAAGGTAACAAAAGAGTCAATGTAGGCTGTTCTTGAGTAGAAAGTTAAGAAATGGGCTAGCGCGACCAGGAGACCTGCAATAACTGCTGCACTTTTGTTTTCTAATTGATGACTGTAGAGAAAATACACGATCAACGCTAATCCTGCTCCACCAAGAATCACAATTCCTTTGGCAGCAAAGGTTGTTCGACCAAAGATAATCATCAGAAAAGCACCAGCCCAAAAAGCAAAGGGTGGTTTATCAAAGAATTTGGTGTCCCCCCCTTCTGCAGGATAATAAAGAGGGAGAAAAGGACTAGAGGGAGAAGGACCAAAAGCCATTCGACTTGCAATAGCCGTGAACCACCCCTCGTCCCACATGTCAGTGCTATGAATGAATGCGACCTTTACCCAAAAAGCGAGTAATCCAATGACCAATATAAAGCGGAACTGGATAACAATGTTCCAAATTTTTTCCAAATAAGGGAGAATTCGAAGAAACAAAGAGGGGGACTCTGTTGGATCTGGTTCTTTCTCTATTGATGTCATAGCTATCTGCTACTCCAAGAAGAATGAACTATTTAAGATACTTACTAGTTTTTTGCAGAGCAATGGGAGGGTTTTTTATTCACTAGTAGTTTTCTGATATTTACTGAAAGATCCCGGTGAAATAGTTGCCTTATTGGGTCTATATGCTATTTGTTGGGGATCCTAGTCATGGATCAAACCGAAAAATCTATACAGGATATACCAATCATTTAATGACCCGATTAATCCAACATTCTGGATTAACTTCAACAAAAGGTGCCCGAATTACCCGAAAACAACCAATCGAGCTCGTTTACTTAGAAAAATTTACATCACAGAAAAAGGCAATACAAAGGGAGTTCCAGCTTAAACATGAGAGTCCATTCAACCAAAAAAAGCACAAACTCAATCTTATTAAAGAGTTTAAAGTAGAACATGGTCAGATCTTCAAAGAAATAAACAATCTACTAGCAGAACATTTTAAATTCTTAGCAAATACGGCAAAAACATTGGAAAACTGCGAAAAAAAACTTATGAACGAAATAGAACCTCAGAATTAACATTTTGATTCATTGATATTTAGTAAAATTCATTAGTAAAGTATGATGCAAGAAATCAAGTACTTTTTGATAGGATTTTTTTCTTCAATAAAGGGACAGAAGAAGTCAGATACGACATTTTGAAGGTGAACTGATCGTATGACAAATGGTGAACTCATTGTAATCGCTCTTATTCTACTCATTCTTGCAATAATGATAATTCGCTTTTTCGAGCTACTTCCACGTTTGATTCTAGGGGTTATTGCCCACG
Source organism: Candidatus Heimdallarchaeota archaeon (assembly GCA_020353515.1). Lineage (GTDB taxonomy): Archaea > Asgardarchaeota > Heimdallarchaeia > Hodarchaeales > Hodarchaeaceae > Hodarchaeum. Next base: position 1,141,529 of record CP070695.1, on the reverse strand, counting down.
AAATTACAAGTGAAGATCCTGTTTTGATATCTCCAAGTGACATTGGATTAACCGCAGAGTTAGTAGACATTCCTTCAGACACAGACTCTTTAACCGCATGGTTTTTCCCAAGTGAGGTTACTTCAAACGAAGCAGGCATTTTAATGATACCAAATTGGTACGACAGAGAAGATCAAGAATATAGCTTAAAAACTGCTGGTTTATTACACCAAGCTGGCTATAATGTATTACTTCCAGTTTACCACTGGCGTGTTAATGATAACCAAGAATTAGAATTCAATAGAAGAAGTGTGTGCCCACAGAAATGTCAGAAAATAACAAGAAAAACTTACGAATATTTCTGTACCAGACCAGAGATTAATAAAAGGAATATTGGGATCTGGAGCAATGGGGCAGGTTCAATGTTGGCTTGTCAGCTTATAAAAGACCTTCCTATTAAAGCTGTTGTGTTAGAGGATGGGCCCGTAAGTCTTTCGAATGTTCTAGTAACAAGGTTACATAAGAAGAGAAATTTTCCTCCTAAAATCTTATTAAACATTCTACTATTTCCGTTTCTTTGGCGAACGAGATGGCAAGGGAAGAATGCTGTAAAAAATCTACGAGCATGTCCAAGTTTTCTAATTGCTAATATCCTTGAGGATGATCAAAAAAACCTCTGGCAAACATTTTTTCGGCTCCATAAACCCCGTCAGTTATGGTTTGAACATGCACTTCACTCCAAAGCTATCCATGACACTTGGCCTCAAGAATACTTCTTACAGATACGAACTTTTTACGACGTGTGGCTCAAAAATACCCCACAACCAGAATTTCACTATGACTTCTCAGTAAAACGAAGGAAAAAGGGAGTTTATCCTCTAGAGATCCGAATATCAGTGATTCCTCCCCAATTAAAGAAAATTCCCCTTCAGATCATGCTTTCTGATGATAATCGTTACACTGAACGCCGAATATGGTTTGGAGGCGCATCAACAACCATAAATTGCCCTCTGAAATACAAACCAAATAGTATTTCGGTTACTAAATTCCTGAATGTCAAACATGATGAGTCTACCTCTCAAGAATGGATGAAACGTGATGCGGAGAAAGCACTTTATACAACGATTGAAAAGATGGCTTTATACCTTCCGAAGAAACTCCCTGGATTAATGGATCGATATTTTATTCAGAAAAGTGTTATTTTGAACGAACAACTATTGAAAAAGGATGCAAAGGAGACCTTGAACACTTCAATCAAAACAAAATATTGGAAGAAGTTTCTGAAAAAAGATCCTGTTACTCGATTGATCATAGAAGACGATTTGGGAGAACCGTTGACCTCAACAACAGACAACTTTTTCCTATCGAGATAAGGTCTATAAAATATATAACCAAAGTATATGAACAATTTATCTCTAGAAAGGAAATAGATTGTTTTGTTGAATATGTAATGATGCCTGAAAACCTAACTAAACAGAAAAAATTCTTAATAATCTTGGTAATAGCAATCATTTTTTCTGGTACTTTTCTTGGAGCTAGTTATGCCACCGATTGGGTTGGATACGTAGAACCTTGGTTAGCTTCAGAAAAACTTCTCACGAGCGAAGAATATCAGGTATAAATACCTCCATTCAATAGCGAATATGCATTCTGGGTTGCTGTACTAGACAATACTACCATAGAGTCTCAAACAGATATACACACTACATATGTTACAGGTTCCATACAAGTTTTTTTAATAACGAAATAGAGGTAGTTTATAATGGATCAGAAGTAGTGAGAGAACTTGATGATCCAGAAGGACTCACAGAATATGCCCCTGCTGCATTTAGTTTGATTTATCGTTTTAGAAATCCAAGCAATCCACTCAACATTCGAATCATCGTCCTTGACGCTTCAGCATCGGTACAACCGATCCGGTGGGTTAGAATTTTCCGAAATGACAAACCTCTAATGCCTTTCATCTATGGTTTCACATTGGGGGGCGTAACCATCAGTATTGTATGTGTTGTAATATATGGGTTCTTTTTTATTGGAAAGACTCAGAAAGAAGAGATAGAACCTAGAAGAGATAGAACTTAATGTTAAGTTAACAGAAGGTTTTGAGAATAATAAACGGGTGTCGTCATAGCTGAAGAACTTTGGTATCTTGAGGATGAAACCACACGATTTTGAGTATATAACTGGTTAACACCTATCTATCTCAGAGATGGTACCATGTTGTCGAATTTTGTGCAGGATCCTGAATCGCTTCTATATGAGAATCTATTCTTCTTCTTGACATGCGGAACATATGATAGCGTTCTAAGTGCTGATTTCATGAACTACTACTACGAGGAGTTTTTCATCATATGTGAACAATGGAAAGATCGAATTGAATACTTGGAAAGTATAATTCCCATTCAAACTCAACGATTTATTAGACAAGAATTTAGTAGAAATACCTCTCCCGTTGAATTTCAACTATTCTTTGTTATATACACAGTTGAAGGAAGATTACTTGGCCTGGGGGTACGCATAGTCACTCCTGATTCAGATAGATCAACTGCATTTGCGCTGACTCCAGAAGACAGATTACGAAAAACAATGTTTCTCCTTTCGCGAGGGTTATTACAATCCTTCCACCATCGAATAATTCAAATTGAATGTCCTGTTCCGATATAGAGGCATTCTTTTGAGATATATCTCTCCCTCTCTTGTAAAAGAGTATCTATTCTGCCCACGATCCTTTTCTTATCGGTGGATGCATCATTTAAGTTTAATCTCCACAAATAATTCTTCAGTTCAAGAAAGAATAGACACATTTACCTCTGGTTTCTTTTCCGCTCTAAGCTTATGGGATGCAAAGACCCGTCCAAGGACACGTTTTGAATTAGAGTACCTATTAAGTTCAAAATTCCGTAATCATCTAGAAAAATTTGCTAGAAATGAAGAGCCAACCTTTCGAGAACTAGATGAGAAGGTTTTTACATTATTACTATGGTTAATTCTCAATTTGTGGGAAACAGAAGAGAACTTTTTACCCATTATGGTTAACGAATTTATCCAAGCTCCCAGTCTAAATTTACAAGGACGGCCATCTGCTGTTTTTAGATATTCTAACAATTCTGCGTTGATACTCATCCAAACATTTCGAAGTGATTTTCCCCATACACAACGTTTAGTGACTCTACAGGCCGCTCTATATGCTCGTATTTTAAAACCAATGGAATTTATTCCTCAGAGTTTTTTATACATTGATTACTATAGAATGAATCTAATATTTCGGGAATTAAATTCAAGTGATTTTAACAACTTAGATATTTTTCTAAAGAATTTTCAGATAGCTATTAGAGAGGAAAATTTTGATCCTCCAAAAAATCCACCCTGTAAAACCTGTGAATTTAAGTGGATCTGTAAAGATTAGAAGGATAAATTAAAATTAGGTTTAGATTCAATCCATAAGATCATTGTACCTTCAAATTTTAAAAATGAAAAATCAGTCGCCCTCTGAATCGCGACGAACCCGTTTTACTAGTCTAAACATTCCTTCAAGAATTGATATCGACGCTAAAAAGATAAAACAGGGATCTAATTTCCCATTTGATAAAACGCGGAAATCTCTCAATTCGTGAAGGTCAAATCCCAAGCCTCTGGAAACTCTCTTCCAGCGTTGTTGTCCCTGTAATGATGCTTCTTCTAAAGCATGAATATTAAAACAACTGGTTCCGTGTGAGTCTATTACTGAAATACTTTCCTCAGACTGTCTCTCTGCTGTGAATAAACCAAAAGTAGTTTCAATCTTGTCTGTGAGTATTTTGGCTGTTTCAGATAATTCAGAGGTTCTCCCTCTAGTAAAAAGAAGATTGCCCCTGATTTCTCCTATTACTGATCCATCATTGTCAAGAATTTTACAATTAGGTAATTTTCCAGATCTTTGGGCTGTGAATCCTGTGATGAAACCCCGCTTATCTTTGTAACTAAAGGTGTACGTTTCTTTACTAGAATCTGGTTTCCTAAGAAAAAACAATCTTTCATGTATTTCTTGTCCACATTCTGAACAAAAATTAAATTCTGTTGTCAAGTCTAATGTTACATTACAATATGGACACGGAATCGTCCATAATCCTTTTTTGGCTCCTTTTATTCTTTTTAAACTCTGCTTCTTATCGAAATCTTTTTGATCCATTGAATAAGCTCTTTGACATTGTGTAGAACAGAAGTGAAGATGTGGTGATCCTTCTTTAATCGTTTTCCCACAAGTCCAACACCTTTCCAAATTCAACACTCATGAAGATAGAAATCTCTTATTATTTTAAGTATATCTCACTTTTTTGCTAGAAAATCCTCTGATAAAACTTAAAATGATAAAAATCATCATTAAATGATTATAGTTCTAGGGAACAACAATGGGAAGAAATCAATATCTCTGGATTTTATTACTCCCAATATGGATTGTATCACAAGGATATTTGTTCCTTATCTTTTCCAGTTCTCCAGATTCTTTCATATTATTCTCTGTGATTTCATTTATCGTTTATTTGGTTTTCATCCTCCTTTTCACTACGCGTTATCGGCATTCGCCTTCTTGGGTGGAGGAATATTACTCTCTGATACAATCTGATTCTTTGCAGCCAAATTATGAGCCTCTTACAGAACAAGATATTCTTACTGGTTGGTGGATTGCTCAGAAAAGAGGATTAAAAGGTTTTTTACGGAGAGTACCTCACATTGCGAGTTTCAGTTCTGAAACCGAACGCTCTATTCTTGTTGAAGTAGAGTCCGAGGCAGAATATTTTCAGACATCCAATACTGAAAGGTCTTTACCTTACTCTCAAGCCAGTAGTTTAGCCTTTTTTTCAGAAAAAGAACCTTTTCCAGTCAATTATCCCAAGACTTTTGTCAATTACCACCAAGAATTTCCTCTTAGTGGAACCCTAAAAAAAGAAACATGTTCTACATGTGAAGGACTGGGGAAAGTATCCTGTTCCAGTTGTTCTGGGAGTGGTACAGTCACATGTTCAAGATGTTCTGGTTGGGGCTATATAGAACGGACAGAATGGGATGGGGATGAAAGAAAGACTGTTCAAGATTCCTGTTCGTGTTTTAGTGGAAGAGTCAGTTGTAGTTCCTGTGGTGGTTCTGGGGATATTACGTGTTCTATTTGCCAAGGTGAGGGTTCTCTTGGAAAATTCACTGGTAGATTATATGAATTTAATCATTGGAAGAATGTCCATGTCTTTAAGGAGAGAAATAATGAGATCATTGGAGACTCTGAACTCAAAGATTTACCTAATGAAGATGCACGACTAATCGAAATATTAGAAAAAGATTCCTTTAGTGGTTCAGAGCCAGATAAAATTCCAAAAATCAGTAAAAGCACAACTACTAAGCTGTTAAATAAAAAAGAAGAATTTCAAGGGATCATCAATAAGCTTGAAAACGTTTTATTCTATCGTCATACATTCAGAGAATTCCCAGAAGTAAAGATTGTCCTAAGCAAGGATCAGAAAGATCATGTATTAGTGGGTAGAGGCTTTAAACCATTTAAAGAAGAACATGCAAAGTTGGGGGATTATCCAATATCCAAATTACGATTGATCGCACTGTATATCCCCTATAGTGTTATTTTAACCCTCGCTTACATCTTGATCTCGCTCTAATAGCCGTCATTTTATTGTATTCGGATTAATCTTCCCTGACAAAAGGGGCAACCACCAATACCAACAACTTTACTGCTCTCATGACAGCTCCCGCACACATTACGAGAACATTCTTCGCACTCATAGGCAGAATCAGTTGCAGGATGTTTTTGACCATCGATCTGACAAAAAAAACTCCTTCTTTCTTTAGGAGTCAGGACAATTTCTGTATCAAGATCCATTGGTTCAGGTTTCACAGGTGATATTGGTTTTTCAATTGATGTTTCAAAGAGTTTCTTAGCTAGTGAAGTAAAAATAATGGCATTCCTCGCCTCAATTGATGGCGGAGGTTTAGAAGATTTCTTTCTTGGTAACACTGGACTGGGAGAAGGAGACGTCCTTAGGAATAAGAAGATAATAAAGAAAAATACCCCTCCTGTAATGCAAAGCAGTATGACCAGGGAAAAAGTAGGATTATCAGCTAAAGTAGTAAAAAGGGAACTGTCATCATTTATGATGAGAAGAGGAGGTGAAACAGAACCCCAAAGGTCTTGTACTGCTTTATTTTTAACTCCCTCTTTAGAAAAAAACGAAAAATAGTCATTCGTGATTGGTTCCATTTTCAGGAAAAAGGTCACCTTTCCTTCATTCAAATGTGTTCGAACCCGAACCCAGGAAGCGACATCCCATCGATTGAGAGATTGTTGGGCTGTGTTTACACTATGAGAATCTAAGATTTGACCAACACAAGTAGGTATATTCCAAAATGTGATCGTATTCTCATACCAAGTATTATTGTCGCACCCATAAACAGTAACTTTCTGAGGAGCGTCCCCACTCCATTCTGCAGTATAAGTTGTTAATCTCAATACTGCAGATTCAATAGGAACAGCAATTTCCGATATATCGAATCGTATATATGAAATCATTGTTTCATTGACAGCATTCGTGACTCCTAAAGTTAATAAATCTCCTAAATTACTAGAAGGATAATTAGAACTTACATAGGCATCCGCTTCCGCATTTATTTCAACTTTTTGGTAATTATCCGGACTTCCAGCAACCCAAAAAAAACTGAAAATTTGTAATGAAAGAAAAAAGAAAAAAAACGAGGAAATTATCCTTGTAGAAGATCTATTGAACATTTGATGGATTTTTTGCAGCATTCCTGCCACTCATCCTTATTTGTAAATAGATCACTTTATGGTTTTAAAATATTAACTCTCATTTATAGGAGGGAATAAATCAGAATGATCAATTATTTCTTGGAAAATTCTGAGTTCTATAAACAGTTTTTGAGCAATTTTTTTGAGGGAAAACATAATGGGGACAAATTGTTCGACTAAATCTCCACCATATTGATTCAAAGATGAACCTAGTTCGAAATTCTCCCTAGTTGAAATCAGATGATTAGTTAGTAGGATAGGTATCTTCATCTGACGAGCAACAGTTTGTAAATCGAGTAGATGTGCAAAAATCTTCTTATTCCAGAATTTTGATTTCTTATAGAAATATTCTAGACATGTTAATGGAGAACCAAAAACAGAATCTAAGACAATTAAATCAAAAGAACAATCAGAAATTTCTAGTAAATTTCGGACAAAGATGATCTGCTCAAGTAAACTTGTTGGTTGGAAGATCGTAATCTGATCAAGTTGTTCACATGGATTAGAGAGCATTTTTCGCAAATTATTAATTCGGAAGTTTCCTCTAAAATCATTGTATACTACATGAGCTTGGGGATTCTTAGTTAATATCTGAAATATTGCCTTTAAACAAAACCAAGTTTTTCCTACACCTGAATCACCTACAACGATGTGAAGCTGAGAAGGAATGAGTCCTCCGATTATTTCATCAATCAAATCAATGTCAAGAGGAAAAGCAATCTGTTTATTCCATCTTGACGCTATCTCGTGAAGGGGAACCAATTGGAATGATGTCATCTCTCACTCTACTCTTATTAAATTTATCTGCGATCTCGAAAGCGTCAATTCACTTTCCATGATCAGAATTATGTTAGTCTTTCTCATTAGTTCTTGAAATCGAACATAGAAATCAATAGGAATTGAACAATATTCAGGTACATCGATAATTAAAGTTGAAAAGCCATGTTGAGAGATCCTAAGCAATGCTCTTGATCTCAATAGATGGTTCAAAGCCTCGAGAGAGGATATCTCCAGAAAATAAGACTGACTAGACAATTGAGGATGATCACGTAAGCTTCTCATAATTTTAAAGATTGGAATTGTTCGGTATTCGATCCAAATTACTTTAGGTTTCAGAAACAGAATATTTTCACCCAGAAGATTCTCAATTATATCTTGATATTTTCCGACAAAGACTATTGGTTTAATTTTGAGTACATTAGTATTCAAATTATTCACAAATTGGTCTTTTTGTGTGGATCAAGGATATTTTCATCACGGTCAGATGCGTGCTCCTGATACACTAAATAGTATGGTATGCCAAATAAACTGATTAATAGAATAGGAAGCATAATAATCCCTGGAATGGGATGTGATCCTAACACATTACCTATCGGGAAACTTGAAAGTGGTTGAAGTACCCCAATAACAGAAGTCGATAGTACGATCTGTGTTAATCCATCTAAACCCTCATAGTCAGGAGAGATTATCATCGTTAAGAATAAATCCTGACCTATAGATGTGGGAGCCTTAGTATAATTGAAGTTGATTGTAAAGTCATTTTCACTCGGATAAAAAGTCTGATCGTCTATTGTCAAAGAGTTAATCTTGGTTCCGTGTAATGATACAGATACAGTTAATTTTAGTTGCATTTCAACAGGTATTTGAACGAATAATAACGCTGAAGAGAAAAGATCTTTCTTTAAAAAGGAATATTTCACTGGTTGAATCTGGTAGTGATGATTTGTATTAAATAAAGGTATTTGGTGCCTTTCCATTGGATGTGCTAGATTTAGAGCTATCAGTTGAGCTCCTTGAATCAAAAAATCAATGAAAGGTTCATCGAGAGTCACTCCATAATCCAATAGAATTATAATTTCTAATTGGATCTGAGTTTGCTTAGTATAATTCAACGTCATCACAAGTGTTTGAGGAACCTCAAACTGAAAGGAAATTGCTTGTACTAATCCAACCTCTTCAAAAGCACGGAAGGTGGCTTGGATAGGAGCGCCATTTGCTGTAACTTTTAGAAAGACAGTATCAAGATGGTCACCAAAGTTTTGGACGCTCAAATTTAGTAATACCCTATCCCAACCCTGTGACAGAATGATGTTTCGTTGAAAAGTTGTTTCTACTTCTGTAATAACTTGAGAAATCTTTAAGTCGTGGATTTCAGAGGTAAGTTTCACAGGTTGGGAATTCATAGTGGCTTCTACAATTAAAATGTTATAGAAAGATGATAAACTTAGTAGGAATATCAGTCCGAAAAATATACGCGACTTATACAAAAAATATCACCTCTGTAATGACTTGAAGATGATTATAGATTAAATCTGCCATATTTAGGGCTAAAAACAACAAGCCACATCGTGAAAACGTTGCATTCCTTTTGAGGTCATTAAACGGAATACGAGCTAACCTTAAAACTCTAGTATTGGTACGTTTCCGTTGAAATGAATAGTGTTTGACGGGATGTGGTAAAAATATAGGTTGTTTCCCTAATGGAATACCTTCAGGATTAAGGGTATCTAACAAAAGATGAGAAAGCCACCCTAGGACTAATACAAAGACCATGAAGATAAAAAATTGATTTGAAAACTGTTCTCCTATATAATAAAGTGGGAGAAAATAACCTAAGGTCCATGGGGAATGAGTTAATGGATGACGGACACGATGTAGCTGTACTCCTTCAAATTTCAAATCAGCAGCTGTGTAGCTGTCTAAAAGGTTGGGAAGAAGGCTAACTCCGCTTAGGGGGAAAGATAAAATAAAAAACACCCAAGCAAGAAGTGGATCTCGAATGAAGATTAGTACGTAGAGATTAAGTAAGCCAACTGCAAAGAGATAATGAGTACTATTTTTCATCAACCACGCCTCTTCCGATTAATCACATTTCCTACAATGATTAATCCTGCAAAAATGCTCCCAGCTAGACTGATCTCATCAAGATCACCATTTCTTTTGTTATCTTCTGCAAGATTACTATGAGAAGAGCCCTCTGAAGTAATAATATCTTCAGGACTACTTCTTGAAACAGATGAATGATATAAAGTCACTTCAATAGACGGTAGAATCAATGTGTTTTCTTGGCCAATATCATCAACCGCTACTACTTGAAGATTGTGAATACCTTCATCTAACCAGATATCAAAAGTAAAGTGAGTATCATTCTGGGTACTAGGGACTAGTTTGATCCCATCAACAAACAAAAAAACTCCATCAATCTCATAATCATCAGTGACACCGATTTCAAGACACCACATTTCCCCTTGTTTATGACTATTTTCGAGAACCATTGATTTATTTCCAAAGACTGGAGGAGTATCAGTAGCATTAAAGAGCCCTGTGAAAATCCGAGTTACTCCATAAATATCTGTAACATTTACAGAAAAATGCCACAAACTCGGAAAAAGAGTTGGAGAAATAAATTCCCATTCCTGGTAACTTCGTGTCAAATCCTCATAAAAAGAAGTTTCATTCACAGTGATCTGAAAGGATCCATTACTAATAATCAATGTAACTGAGGAGGTATCTATTGTAGCATTTTGTTTCATGATCTGAAGCTGTAAGGTGAAATCCGTCCGTGAGGGGACATATTCTACCGAAATTACAGGAGCGTACCAGTGAATATCATACTCTTGTTGAGCTGCAGGAGTCGTGAGACTCCATGGGTACCAAGCAGAAAATACTATTGTTGTGTTGTGGGGAATGAAGGGTAAACTACCTTCCCAACGATTACCATAAGATTCAGTTAGATCATAAAAAGATCCATTGTATAAAACCTTAATATTTTCCAAGGATAAAGATCCTGAATCAATGTGCACACGAACATCGAATGAAGAGGATGTATGTGAAATAGAGATTGTTTCAAATGATGGAGGTGGAGGATTCCATTCAATTTCAAAATAATGAAAATCATATTCCTGTAAGGTAGTGTTTGCAAATAGCGTGACCTCCCATATTCCGGGAGTTTCAAATTGTATAGTTAAACGATAATCGAGGTAAAGATAACTCCACTCTAGACATCCCTCAAAGCTACCATTGAGATTAACCCCTACGCAATCAAAATTCGGATGATTCAGAATCTCTGTATAGATTAAGTAAGTTCCAGCACCATCAAGAACCTCGTAGTTAGGACCGACCAATAAATCAATCGTTTGAACAATAGAGAAAAATACAGACTCAGTATGGACATTACCAGCGTCATCAAAAGCATGTACTACGAGCTGGTAATTTCCTATCGACAAATTAAGCCAGAATGGTTCTGAATACGTTTGATTATAGGAATAAACAGAGGAGATGTAATAGAGTACGGTACTACCGTTTGACCCTAACCTAATTTCGATTTCAGAAATATAACTCTGATTGTATGGGGAAAAGATTTCTAAACTCGGAGGAATGGTGTCAACACTAAACAATGCTACACGTTTGATATTATTTCCAACTTCATCAGTAGTCATGATTGTCAAGTTATGGTCTCCCTCAGCTAGATCAAAAAGTAATGAACCCGAGCTAATATCCTCTAATTCAACTCCATCTAGAAAAATCAATACTTCATCTTCATCTGATAGATAAGATAATAGGATTTCATCAGTAGTATAAGTAATATTTTCAGGATTCACCAGAACTAGGGAGGGAGCCGTTGTATCTACACCGAAGTTTGAATAGGCATACGTTATGACTCCAAAAGCGTTCTGACCATAGAAATGACATGTATAATTCCCCTCCACTAACTCTCGAAAGATAGGAGCCGACCAAGAAAGATTCTTTGAATCGATGGGGGCAATACGATACCAATAACTCTCCGCGTTCCCAGTAAGGGAGATTTCAACAATGGCTCTGTAAGTTCGATTTAAAGGATTTAATATTTGTATATCAGCAGGATTCGACCTAATCGATATAATCGAAACATCGCTGAAACTAGCAATATAAAAATCGGTTGCACTTAGGGGAGTTTTCGTCATAAGGTTATAATGACCAGGAACATCGAAAATGAGTGAGAAATAGTAATTTCCAGCACCATCAGTCGAGTCAACCTGCACTTCAGTCCCATTTACCTCTAAGATGACATCCATTGCCTGTATCGGACCAGAAACCTCCCCGATAACTGTACCATCTAAATTCACAGTGATATTTACTAGAGCTTCAAGAGGGGCTGACAGTGTAATAAATACATCCTCAAAAACCAGAAGAGAATGTCGGTATTCTTGATAATAGACGTAAGAATTGTTGCTAATTATGAGGAGTTCTTTAATTCCACGGTTTGTAAAGGTATACTCGTATTCATGTACGCCACCTGCCCTCCAGTCTTGCCACAGCTGGTCTCCTATCCAAATTTGGTATTGTTCTGAAGAATTAACTGTAAAAGGATAGGGATCATTAACATTACCGATTTCATCACCTTCTACAACTATCTTCGGGATTGCGAACATTGATGAAACATCATATTTAGTACCATTCGGGCCTATTGCCCGAATAGTGAAAGCGCCCTTATAATAAGGTGTGGTCCAGTTATAAGAACCCTGACCAGTGGAATTAAGAATAATTACCCCAAGATTTTCCCAATCAGATTCCCCCTCCTTTTGCCATTCTAACAATATTTCATCGTTTAATCCACCTTCCAAAACAATAATTGTCCAATACTCTGCAACCACCTCAGTATCAATCAAAATAGATAGTGGTGGTCTCACAGTGAAGCTCAAGACGGGAGTGTTGACTGCTGAATGGTAGAATTCTAGAGGATTCCCAGTATAAGCTATTTCGACGAAATGTAATCCAATCTGGGTAGAGTCTGAGATATAGTAATCATAGACAAAAATACCTTGCGCGTCTGTAATGCTAGTTCCTAAAAAGATACCAGTCGAGGTGTCTGTCAGTTGTACCTCTTCATTAGCAAGGATTTGTGAGGATTCATCAACTAATTGGCCCCAAATCCGTACTGTATGCCCTTTAATGACATTTGTTGCATTTTGACCCGTAGTATTGAATATTGGATTAGAAAATATTGAGAGAACAAATGATTCTAAATGTTCATCATAATTGGTTGAACCAAAGAAATGAACTTGATAATCCATATCACCACGCGGATGCGACGTTTTGATAAAGTAATGAAATTCAAGTCCAGGTTCACACGCTTGGGTTTCAATAACCGTGCTATTACTAGCGAATTCCAATGTAACGAATCCTTCGCTAATTGGATTACCTCCTGAGAGAACTGTTACCTCAATGATGGTGATGGAATTCCTTTCCACTCCTCCACTCTCATAAGTCAAATCAAATTCCGTCAAACCCTTAATAACGATGGGGAATGTTTCGGAAATGTCAGCAATGAATGAACCTGAGTCATGGGTCTTTAAACTGAAATCATGATTTCCAACCGTGGAATTTCCAGGAATAGTATATTCAATTATCACAAATCCATCCTGATTTGTGGTTTTATTAATGACAGAACGATTGTTATCGGTAACATCAATTAGTTCGACTTCAGATACAACAGGATGCGTCCAAACGTCCTCTTCGGTAACATAAACATCAAAACGGATGGTTTCATTATGTCTATATTCAGTAGCGTTCTCAGAATGGTCAATTCGTGCTCGATCGATAATTGATACATTTTCCGTTGCATTAGCATATTGTAATTCTGTACTTGGATCAATTAGCTCTGTGATAATTGATAAAATGCCAGTCGGTACCGAACTATTAGGTGAGAAATGAGATACAGTGTTCCGGGATTCGAGGATCTGATCTTGAATGATAATTTCTTCTTCATTAAGGATATAGTAAGTTTTTAACTCCAATCCTACTGGATTATCCCCAAGTACCGTAGTATTGAGTTCTAGAGTTCTTTCTTCACGCTGGAGGGAACTATGATCCAAATTCTGAACTAACAAATAACCAGTACTCAATACTGTAATATTATGAAGAGATGACGTACAGGGCTTTGTTTGGGATTCTGAACTCCCAGTGTATTCTGTTATAAATGAATTAACCCCAATGGAGGAAAAAGTAGGTATTTGGTAATCAAAAGAAAAAGAATACACTGCAGAAATATGGAGAGGAAGAGGCCCATGAGAATAGATGGTTGGAGATCCACTGAGATTGGTATTCTTAACGTAAATATATCCTCCCCTAAAGTGAGGATGTAACTCTCCAATAATTTCTAAATCAACTGAAAATTGAATAGAAGAGTTCTTGTACACAACAGTGGAATTACTAGAGAGAGAAATAATAGTGGTCTTAGAACTACCAGGAGAAAAATCGTCGAAATTGACAGAACAAATACCTGAGGAAGAAGAATAATCTAAAAATCCTTGAAATGCTGCTTGAAAGACATGTACGCCTTCTGAATAACTATTTACCGTCCAGTTAACTATTACCTTACCAGCTAGGATCGTAGTATCAATATATTCATCAGTATCGTTAAGATGAGTGATTCTGATGGGACCTGTGGGGACAGGATCAAAATCTGCATAAACCCAGACAGTGAATTGAATTGTCCCACCAGGCCCAACAGCTCCCACATCAGATAAAATGGTAGTAGAGGTAGCTATTGGGGCAGCTGTTGTTGGAGAAAAGGCAGATAATATTAAGACAAGAAAAACGCTCATGAGAAATAATTTATAAGAGTAGTTTCCTAAAACTCGAGACATACTGACGGCCTCTAGTACTATTAATAATCTCACTCCTGATGATTGATGACCCTTAAATACTAGAAATTGTGAGGGGGCGATTCTGAATATAAAAGGGAGGGAGGAAATCTATCTCAGATTATTTGTTCAATTAGTTGAAAATAGGATAAAGTGAATTATCATGGCAAAAGTAGAATCTAAAGAAAAAGGAATTCCTCCTAAAGCAATCAGTGAGACAGAAAAACCAAAAAAGAGTCAAAAGAAAACAACTGACTCAGAAAAACCTTTCTTAAAAACAATTTCTGGAATTGGCCCTACCACACGCCAACGTTTGGAGGAAGCAGGGTATGGAAGTAAGGAATCAATCGCATTAGCAACGAAAGCTCAATTAACTGAGATTTCGGGCATTGCAGAGAAAACAGCGGCTCTGTTAATTCGAGAGGCAAGAGCTCGATTTGATCTTGGATTGAAAAAAGGATCAGAGTATGAAGCCTCAGCAAAGACACGAGTCAAATTAACTACGGGATCTCAAGCTTTTGACAGCCTACTCGGTGGAGGTTTTGAAACAGGTAGTATCACTGAACTAGCAGGGGAAAATGGCTGTGGAAAAACCCAAATAGCTCACCAACTAGCAATAAATTGTGTGAAATTCCTAGATCAAGATGTGGTGTGGATTGATACCGAAGGTACTTTCAGATTCAATCGGATTGTCCAAATAGCAGAAGCAGCTGGTATGGATCCTGATACAGTGCTGTCACGAATCACTGTTGGACGAGCCTACAATAGTGAACACCAAATGGCTCTAACAGAAGAAGCTTTGACAATGGTCCCCAATGTTGGATTGATTATCGTTGATTCTCTTATGGCTCACTTCCGAAGTGAATTTGCTGGACGTGGAACATTAGCTGAAAGACAACAGTTAATAGGAAAACACCTTTCATTCATTTCCAAGCAGGCTGAAATTCTGAATTGCGTGGGGATCGTAACTAATCAAGTCTCGGCGAAACCTGATGCTATGTTCTTCGGTGACCCTAATAAGCCCGTAGGAGGCAACGTTGTTGGTCATACTGTTACATCAAGACTGATGATCAGAAAGGGAAAAGCAATTAAACGTACTGCAACCTTAACGAAAAGCCCTGAACTTCCTGACGGTAAAATTGAGTTTGCAATTACTGGTGAAGGAGTTCAGGATTACTCGAAGTAGACAACCAGAGAAATAGTCAATGATTGACACGAATCTTCCCCCAGCACTTCAGCTCTTTCCCCACAAAGAACTGCGCACTTATCAAACAAAATTCCTTCGATTTGTCGAAAAAAATCCTAAGGCAATGATTCACGCCCCAGTTGGATTTGGGAAGACGATTATGGCGTTAATTCATGCTCTTCCCTTGGTGAGGTCAAAAAATTATCAGTTGTTTATATTTGTACGAACAAAGACCCAAGTATTCCGAGTTTTTCTGGAGGAAATTTTTAAAATTGCGAATAGTAAGAAATATGGTTACTTAACCGTCCTACCTCTTATCTTGAAAGCGGATCTGTGTATAAAACGAGACGAGATCCCTCAATTCTATCACAACATCTGTCAACAGATTCGATGTCCTTTCCTAGAACAAGCAAAGTCGGTTCCAGAAGAAGATTTTCCTGCGATTGTAGAACAAATACCAATTACTGCCCATGAAGGTTCCATCACCATAGATACATTCAAAGAGGCTTTCAGAGAGTTTGGTTGTCCATATCACATTATAAAACGATGCATTCCCTATTCAAACATTGTAGTTACTACTCAGACTTACCTGAGGAGTAAAAACCTTCAAGACATGTTTTCCCAGTTAATCTCACAAAGCTCATTTCCTCACCAAATGGCAATAATTGACGAAGGACATAATTTTACAGCAGACTTTGAAGCAGAAATCACATTACACGAACTAAACAAAGCTCAAGCTATAATCCCATTGAAAGTAATCGATAGCTTACAAGAGCTAATATTATCACAGAACGGGAGAGTGGAGAGACCGAGGAACCTGTCTGCAGCTTCTTTGGATGCTTTCCTAGATCACGAGTACAACTTGACACTGGTTGAGAAAGCGACACTGTTAAAGGTTAAAGATTTTCTAATATCTAGAGGGGATATCTGGGTATCAGAGAAAAAAAACAAATTAATTCAGCTAAATCCCTATCCCCATCAGGCATTTAATTTTATAAACAATTTTTTCGACAGGGTACTCCTAATGTCAGGAACTTTTACCCCCCTTGCCTTATACAAAGCGCTTTTCGATGTGAATTACGCTACTCTACAAATTCCTTCAGATTTCCAGTTCAGTCTGAATGGGATCCTCTATCAAAGAAATTTCACCTCTAAGTTCTCGGAGCGAAGCGTCAGGACGTATGAAACCATGGCAGCAGTCATTGAACGATTGCATTCGAGTAATCCCTTCCATACCATCGTTTTTACTACTTCTCATGAATTTAAACAGAAATTATTAGCTCACATCTCTTTACCAGACGTTTATATTGAAAACCCAGGTACCACACCTTTCTTCTTAGATGAATTAAGACAGAAGAACCATGAGTGCATTTTTGGTGTGATTGGAGGTAGGTTATCTGAAGGAATAGAAATCCTAGATTCTAAAACAAAACGAAGCCTCTTATCCTTGATTATTATCGCAGGTCTTCCATATCCCCGACCAGACGCTTCTAACCAGCTGCTCAGATCTCTTTATCTTAAAAGATGGGGGTACCGTATGGCTAAACTATTGTCCATGTTACCAGTCACACGGGGAATATCACAAGCTATTGGACGAGGGATCAGATCCGAGTCGGATTTTGCCGCCAGCTTAATCTTAGACTATCGAGCCATCAAAATGAGACCACTGTTACCCCCCACCCATGTTTATCGTAATCTTCAAACATTATACAATGCTTATGACCTCTTTTTCGCAAAAATGAACCGAGTGTTTAAGTTACAGTGAAGATTATCTCTTCGTTACTTTGATTGCTGACATCGGACTACAATCACAAGAGTGAGAACGAAGAACAAAACACTACCGAACTCTAGAAGCTGGATAAGTGGTATTGTGTTAAGAAGGGGAGCAGCTTGATCAAAGCTAGTGAGAGATGGAGAGGTGAGAGTGTTAGATAGCTTCCAGTCAGGCCAATTTGCTATGGAAAAAGCAACTCTAGAGGGCGTACACCATGACCCCTCACTACAGAGAGCCGTGACCTGAATCACATACCGATCCCCGTCTGGTACGGTAGTACTATCCCAAAGCCACGACAATTCCGTGGTTGTTCCTATGTCGATCCAAGTTACGCCTTTATTAGATGATAATGAGACGTTAAAAGTCACCAAATGACCAAAAACATCCTCTCCCGTCCATAAAATATTAATTGTTCCTCTAATAACATCTCCATTTCCAGGTGTAGATATGGAGAAATGATGGATATGACGTAAGTTGTCAATAGTAAAGGGAATATCAGAAGAAAAGACACACCTCGCTCCTTCACTACAATACGCTATTATTTGAATAAGATATTGAGCACCATCATCTACAGTCGTTGTATCCCATGTATAGAAGGGATTTCTCAATCCTGTTTCTAGTAAAATCCAGTTTTTTCCTCTATCAGGAGAGTAAGAGACAGAATACGTGATATTATGTTCAAGTAAATCAATCGCGATCCATTGAACTGTTACCTCGCCCGATAGGATTTCTCCTATCCTAGGATTGAGTAAAACACCCAGTACAAGATGATTTCGTGTAGTAGAGGGGGATTGATCCAAGTTATTTGCGCCCCCAGCAATAGAATAAGCAATATCAACAGTAAGATCTCCATTTGCGTCTGGACTGATCCTCAGCTGCTTGATTCCCAAAATCGGAGTTATTGACTATCTTAATAGGTGAATGAGGCTGATTTTGACTGATAGTTGAGGAACAAACTGGTATTCTTGGATTTTTAGTTATAGAGGGGTGATCTAAGAGAGAAAGATCCCCCTCAACATCACTTCTCATGGACGCAGTACTTGGTACTAGGAGGTAGAGTAATATGAGAAGAATAAAAGTCTGAAAACTCATCCGTACCAAAAGGGGACCTCTCTCGGAAATGATGATTCAATATTGCAATTGCTAGTATTGTATAAACTGATTCCGTTATCTCCCCCTGAAATAGTATTATTTAGGATTTTAAAGTACACATCGCTATTAGAAATACTAATAAGATCCTGATCTGAAGAACCCGTAATAGAAAGATCAGAAATTATGTACGGTTTGGAAGCGGTCCCATCTTGTGTACCACCTAGATCCCAGCCTTCTAATGCTGCTTTCTCGATAAAATCAGCATTTCCATCGATTAAAATCGGATTATGAGGTTCTAATTGAAAGGATACAATTACATTCTTCTTTTCGTAGGGTTTTGGTTCTTGAATAATTGAAATGTTCATATTATGATTTCTAGAATATATTGAAACAATGAAAAATCCAATTAATAACAAAAAAGAATATTTCCTTTTATTCATTGAAAGCTACCCTCTATTGAAATGTATGAACTATTGAAAAAACTGGTTCTAATAAGTGTTATGAAAAAGAATTCTGGGCATACTTGATAATCAGGTCAGTATTTTCTTCATTTTAGAATATTCTTCCTTCGTCTGAACCTTAGAGAGAACATCCTTCGCATGCATTGGTCGAAAGAGAAGACATTACGGTTATGATAAACCTTCATAGATAGAATTGGTAAGTACTCGTTTAACCAACTTTGAAAGATCTTCCTCCTTGGTTAAAAATGAAATCCATACATTATGTCGATTTGCTGTATGAAGGAGTTCACATTGGTAGTCAAAACTGAGATTAGTAAAGCTGTGAGAGAAGAAAATTAAATGAATCTGGGTAAATTCATTTATTAGCATGCTAAAGAGTTGAGAAGGTTTTGCAGATAGAAAAAAATCAACACTATCTGGAAGGAGAATCAGAAAACAGACTTTTTTACCAAGAATGAAGCCAGGAAAGGAAATTTCATTACTAGACTGGATAGTGTAATTCTTTTTGGAAAAGAGATATGGAATCCCAACCTCGAATAAAGAAGAGTTGAAAACTAATGAAGGGGAATCATGTTTCTCTATCTTGGGGGAGTCACCATCATCCTTGTTTCTCGTTTGACTTCTCGAATTAGAAGGTAAACTCTCATTTATGGAATCTAATTTCTCAATCTGATGAAGAGGTCGTGATCCTAATCTTTTTAAGTAAAAAAACCGTGCCTCCTCATTTGTTTGCTTTGCTAATAAGAAGACTCTGGGGATATCAACATCTATACTATTAAGGGACTCAACAATGCCTGCATTAACATCGTAAGCGATAATTACCAGAGCATTACGAGCTATTAGTTCATGAACAGTATTAGTTATACAGATACTCACTTTCTTTTCAGTAAATGGTAAAAGGGCGCGTTGAAGGTTAAGATCAGTCAAAGAACTGATGGGTTCCTCTATTTGGATAACTGAAAACCCTTGCTGACCTAAATAATCCTTTAAAAAAGCAGAATTATGGTAGTTATGACTAACTATAGAAATTCCTGTTTTATATTGGGAGATAAGTTTGAGAAGCATTTGCACCTTTGGATGTTGCAGATCCTTATGTATGCTGATGAATTCGCGAAGCTTCAGAATTTTCATGTCAGTTAGGAACTCAAAAATGGTCCGCTTTCCTGGAAAGTCTTGTTCCTGTTCAACACGAGATTGAAGAGCTTTAAAATAATTTTGAACTGCTAGAAAGCCCTGGGAAATCACAATCTTCTGTAGAACCATAATCCTGAGTAAATTACTTACACGGATGAGTGCTTTCGGATTATTGTCTTTTTTAAGACTTTCATGAATTGCTGTAATCTCACGATAAGCACTTCTAGATGAAACATCAAATCCAAGTTTTTCCAGTTCATCCAATTCATGAGACTTGATCTGATCTAAGATTTCCAGTATGAAAAAATACTCTTGAGGTAATGGAATAGAGTAGTGTTGGATATGTGATTTTTCCAGGTGTGTAACAGGTTCTTCTAACTGAACTACCTCCTGAAAGTGTAGATTTTTACAAACACTTCTTAATCGGTCTGAATTAGTCACCTGAGTAAACCCAACAACTCGAAAGTTGGTCAAATGATTGACAAGATATCTTAGAGAACTGGATGATGAGCCTCCTTCAGCATGATTCACGATAATGAGAGAAAAATGATCATGTGGAAAGAAACCCTCTATCAAATCGTTCTTTGTCGTTCTTGCTGTAGAAAAGATTACTCGAAACCTATTATAATCGAACTTTCGGGCATAAGGGAGGATAGTTCCGTTGAGAATGGTTGAAAGTTGAGTTAAATGAGCTTTTAGTATCGTTTGAAACTTCTGTTGCTGATTCTTCTTAGTTAAAATAAGTATTCTTGATGGTTGGGGATCAGATTGGGTTAGATAAAAAAGGATGATAAGAGATTGAATCCGAATTAAAGCTTCCTCTGATGAGTAAATTACTAGTAAATTATGATCGTGAACCTTTGGAAGAAGAAGTTGTTCTTGTAAGGATGGATCAAATTTTAGTTTGTCAGAGGGAGGAGATACTTCCATGGTTGTCATCATATAACCTATCCTGGATCATGATGAGTTTGGTTTTCACCCAGTTCCTCCCAAAATGAAGAATCCTCACCATCCAAAGTTTGCAACCAATTACGATGCGCGGAACAGCTCACAATTTGCGATTGTTTCACAGTAAAATTCACAGGAATCCGTCGATTCAGAAGAAGTGAACAAACTCCGCCAAATAAACTCGCATACTCACAAATTTGACATAAAGGGCTGTTGAAAAATACTTCATCCAAAAAGGGAGAATTAAAGACTGGAATTTCAGGATCGCTCGTCAAAATTATCTCACCAATGAATAATTGTTATCATCTATCTAGGTATTCCTTGTGAGGCTTAAAAATCCGAAAAGTCCAGTCCAGCTTTGTGATCGTTTTTTTCGAATATAAATAGATCAAAACCAAATAATTATTGAGTCAGTATGCAATCCGAGGCAGAATTAGTCAATCATCTTAATGATGTAATAGTAGACAAGCTTAAGTTTCAGACCTATCCTGAGTTAACGATCACTTCAAAGCATTTAGATCTCCAAAAAATGATTAAACAAGATCAATTAAGGATTGATCTAGCAGCAATTAATCAGCTTGATAGTTCAATTTATTTTTTTGAAGCAGAAACAGAATTACATGTAAAACATCCCGCAATGTATTGTAATTTTTGCGATTACTGTTATTTAGTATGTCCTGATGAGGCATTCGACTCACTCCCCTCAGAAACAAAACGACAACAAGTGTCATGGGCTGAGGAAACAGGGCTGGGAATCATTACAATTTCAAAAGAGGGAGCCTTAAGAAAGCGTCTTAGTGCAAAGCAACAATCTTTAGTACCAGAAGTTCGGAAAGATATACTCCGTATGATGAATAAGCGGTACCGAATCCGTTTTTCCTCTGTTCCTCTATGGAAAAGATCACGAAAAGACCGAGATTAGCTCGATGCCTCGTCCAATTAAAACAAGAGTATGTTCTGAAACAGAAAAAAGAAAAGCGGAAATTTTCAACAAGATTGACGAGCTTATCCAAACAGGTCGCTGGAATGAAGCAGCAAGCAAGCTCCATTACCTTTATCGAAACGCTCCGAGTGTACGACAGCAAGTGCAACGAAAACTTGCATGGCTTTATTTTGAGACGAAGAACTATTACAAATCCTTAACCTATCTCCAAGAGCTAATTCCTACCACTGACAATTTCATTAACAAAATGGTTATCGAATGCCTACTTAAATTAGATAAAAAATATCATGCGTTATTTCATCTGGCACGACTTCATTTGCCTCCCACAAAAAAACGAGCCTTTTTCTTCCTAATATTTCCAGAGTTACAAGAAAATCTCTCAAATAAAGCAGATCTAAAAGATTCTCAAATAACTATTCGTTGTCATAATTGTACTCGATTCGTTTTTTTCACTGACAACAGACCAAGATGTTTATTTTGCAATACCTTCTCAGTAAAATGATCATTTTTCCTACCCCGTCTCTACATAGTATCAAAAAGGCGATCTTTCTGTGTTAATTTCTTCAGAAATATTTTTTTTGATTTCTTCCCGTTCTTTTTGGAGTTCTAGATCAGGTGTCTCTTTGTTAAGGGTTATTCTGGTTCTTTCTTCAATTCGATTAGCGATAACCTGATTGAAATCTTCTTTTGTACTATCATTCACAGGTTGATCAACTTTCGAGAAATCAATTTCAATATTATCAGTCGTTTCAGACTCGTTGCTAGCTAGCCTTTCTTCCAAGGACTCCTCCTTTATAACTTCAATATTGTCATTCAAGAACACTTCCAATTGGCGCTGATTAGAACCTTTTAGATGCTGAACTTCTTCTGGAGAAAGATCAGGAATTTTTATTTCAGAAGATAACCCTGGTAACAAATCCTCCATGATTTGGGACTCATTAATTTCTTGATTCTCCTCAGAGGCACCATTTAGACTAGTATGACTAATTCCTCTATCATATCTGGTCAGTCTGTCAAATGAAGGGGAAGCCGGAGGTGGAAATTGTGAAGGGTTTGGAGATGTTTCAAGAAAAGTCTGAATTTGTACATCTCCAAATGGACTAGTATGAGAAATTTTAGAAAGAACTAACCCTGGGATAATCTTTTGAATCGCATTTTGGAAGTCCAAGCTATGTTCCTTGATATCATAATGGAATTTCTCTTTTTGATTGGGGGAAGACAATATCTTGGGATAATTGCATTCTGGATAATCGAGGGTAAGACTAAACATTGTTTTGCTAGAATCTTCTAATATCCGAAATTGATGTTCTTGAAGATTTTTTAAGACAGAAAGGCGAAATGTTTGGGGTTTCGTGTCTACTTGAAAATCAATTGAAACAGTAGTAAGGTTCTCTTTTGGTGAATAAAATATGAGAGCCTCTGGAATATCAGCTGATTGAAAGATCTCTTGAGTTGATAGATTGGAAAAATGGAAAGTATCGAGTTGATGTTTGATGTCTGCGTTGTCTAAAATGAGGCCAACAAAGTACCCCGAACAACCCATGATTAAGACGATGACTACACTGGCATCTGCCATATAATAAAACAAACAACCAACAAGAAATCCAATGATAGCAGTCAAGATACTTCGGTTCAACATTTTATGACTCATCATTTGATATTGGATAACAGTATTTATACTTGAAATCAGTGAAGGGTTTGGGCAAAGTGATTGTAATCATCACCCAAGGGAACTTTTACTTCATCCAGAATACTTTTTAACAAGGAACGAGCTCCTAATTTATCGAGCTTCGTATTATTATGACTACAACGAGGGAGAAAAGTGCATCTAGGACACCCCTCAGGAGCTTTACAATCACATCCTAGAATATCATATGCTCGGGAAAATAATTCCTGTAAATGATCACAAAGCATAGCACAAACCCCAGAACCAGCTGCATTATCAAACAATAAGATGTATCCCTGAGGGAGGAGTACCAACCCACTAATTTCATGTAATTGTCCTCCAATAAACGGAAGACTGGCATGTAAAATCACATGAACTAGAGTATGACGCGAGGCAACTTGAGTGTTACGATCTAGATCCAATGTATCTAGCGGAAGTATGGGTGATCGAAAGAGTATTCCTTTAGAGCGAGACGAATAATAAAGGGGATCACGGAGGCGATGCTGGGATGTTCCATTTGGGGATTCAAGCGTATACCCCCAGACGGTCTGGAGAACTTTAGCCTCTATATACGCAACTTCGAGTCCAAAAGCATGATAATTTCTATGAATATCTACAATCTCAGGTTTAAATCCAGAGAGAGGAAAGGTTGTCCCCCAACTGCTTTTGGGTTTAACTAAGTGAGCAGTTCCTCTCATGCCATTGAAATGAAAACTAGCTACTCGATACCGAGTTCCTGCAGCATAATACAAGGCACCAGGGTATAATTCAAGCATGGCAAGAGGCATTGCACGCTTACCAATCCTTCGTCCACCACACTTAATCTGAATTTCATGAGTCTGTCCACGAATGGAATACTTTCGTGCTTTTGCCATTCCTGCTTCAGTAGGCATTAAAACAGAGGCATTGACCTGGTTAAGGAAGCTCTCATTGACCAGCTGTCGCAGGGTAGTTACATACCGAGGAAAATCACCTTGACTTAAATCAAGAGGACTGTCCAGAGAGGCACATAACAGTTGATGTTCCGTTACATTAGGGTTCTCAGGATCGAAAAAGACATCCTCAATATCCTGATAATAGCGTTCTGGATACTGGAGATAATAATGGCTAATAGGATCTTCTGAATTTAATAGAATGATCGCAAGGGATTCCTGGCCCTTCCGTCCAGCCCGACCAATTCGTTGCATGGCTCTATTCACCGCAATAGGAGGGGTGACAACGATATCTAAATCTCCTATATCGATCCCTAGTTCGAGAGTCGGGGTGGCTACCAGTAAATCAAGGACACCATCTCGGAAATCCGTTTCGACCTGCTCACGAATTTTTCTCTCCAATCCTGCTCTGTGAATCCCCACTTTCCGAACTTTTCCACCGAGTTTTTGATAGAGTAGTTCTACACTTCTATGTGAATCTTGAAAGACAAGAATCTTTCCAAGACCCATAATGCTATTTACTAAGTTTATCATACTGTCTAATGTAGACATTCCACTAAACGGAGCCAAAATTAAGAAGTGCAGTTTCCCTCGTTTCCCATTCTTGCATTCAATAACTTTGATTGGCCTGTCTAAAAGTCGGGAAACAAATTTACTAGCATTGGCAACAGTCGCAGAAGCCCCAATAAATTGTAGCTTATGGTTAACCACCCTTTCAAGTCGCTTCACAATGAAAAACATATTACTCCCGAAGGTTCCCGAATAAGTGTGAATCTCATCCAAGATGACAATCTTAAGGCCCGCTAACAGATCCTGAAAACGACTAGCATTTTTTCCAATCCCCAAATGATAATGTAAGATATCAGGATTAGTGATTAGTATTTCAGGAGGATCTGCATAGATTTTCTTCCGTTGATAATGAGAGGTATCACCATCGAATACTTTCACGGTTAGGTTCAGAATCTTAGCATAATTTTCTATTTTTCGTAATTGGTCCTTCGCTAAGGCCTTCATTGGATAGACCAGAAGAAGTTGAACTCCATATCCTTTGTTCTTCCTAATCTTAAGTATCGCAGGGAGTAGAAAACCCTCAGTTTTACCATTTCCAGTTGGTGCAGTGATACACACATCATGAGAATCGAGAATTGCTTTGATGGCCTCTTCTTGAAATTGATATAACCTATTAATCTTTTTATTTCTCAGGAATTCGATTAATTTTTGATCCTGCAAGATTTCTAACCGCGATGAACCCAGTGCTCCAGATTGTTCATTGAAAATGCGGTAATCCACAACTTGATGTTGGGCAAATTGAAGTATTTTCTTGATCGTAAGTGGGAGGGTTCGTCTTGAAATTTCAAAATATTTCTCAAAATCTGCAAGGTTCATGATACTTCTAGGTGACGAGGATTGTATCAGTTTACCTGTTTGTAGGCCGAGTTCTTGGTTAGTTGGTAACGATTTTAATCTACCAGAACTAGCTAATCGTAATTGAGTTGCTTTCTGAAGATGTTGGGGATTACCACCTGCCAATGAATAATACTTTTGAAGACAGAACTCTCCCTTTCTCGGATCTTTGAGTTTAAAGTAAAGAGAGGATAATTGTTTCCATGTCTCTCGATGTGTGTCATCTATCTGCAAGATTCGTCCAAATGTCTTTTTTGCATCCTCGACCTGTTTGAATTTTAGAAAATGACTGGCTACTTTTGTAAGAAGATCAATAGGGGGATTTTTTGAGATTACAATTGTTCGAAATTCGGTTAATACCTCTTCTCTATCATGAAATTCCTGGTAATTCTCTAGAGCAGATTGATACCGATTCCATAATTCAGAATTGTTTTTCTCGAGAACTGTCATCAGCTATCCACGTATGATTTATGGCATCACTTTTTTAATACGAAAAATTGACAAGAAAAAATTGTTAAACTATGAAGGTATCTGTTGTGAAATGGTTTTCGAGATTGCTATTTCCCTATTCTTGTCTTGCTAAAAAGAACGTATCTTTGGTGAATAAAGATGGATACTATTAAATTCAGTCGGGAATATTTACTTCTTGGTTTACGAATTAATAAGCATTTGGACGGTTTTGTCGATTCATATTATGGGCCTGAGGAATTATCATCAGTAATACAACAGGAGGAAAAAAAATCTCCCCAGAATCTTCTTGAGGGTGTCAATAAGCTCATCAAAACGCTACCAGAACAGGGATTTGATGAAAAAAGACAAGTATTTATTAGCAAAATGTTATTCGCGATGAGAACAACAATAGAAATCCTCTCAGGAGAAGAGTTTCCGTATCTAGAGAAAGTACAACGACTATTTGATATCAAACCCCAAAAAATTAACGATTCACTATTCATCGAAGCTGTTGAACAATTGGATGAGTTGTACGGAGGGAAAGGAAGTCTTATCGAGAGAATCGAAGCGGAGAGAAAACTGAAAACCATTTCCATTGAAAATGCTGAAACTGTTATGCTCAAAGCCTTATCTATTACACGAGAAAAAACCTCAACCACCTTTTCCGAATTACTGCCTATTAATGAAAGAGTTGAAGTCAAAATAGTCACGAATGAACCATGGTCTGCATACAATTGGTATCTTGGGAAATATAAATCGCGAATTGATGTTAATACTGATTTACCGTTAGAATGGGATCAAATCCTTGGTTTTGCAGCTCATGAAGGGTATCCAGGGCATCACACCGAACATAGTGTTAAGGAAAAACTTCTTTACGCTGATAAAAACCGATTTGAACATGCAATTTTATTAATTCTCACACCAGAAGCAGTCATTTCAGAAGGAATTGCGAATACTGGGCTAGATGTGATTTTTCCTAATGAACAACGTAGAATGGAGATCGAAATTGAGAATTTTCGTCCAAATCCTTCCAATACTACACTAGAGGTGCTAGTAAAGCGAGTAAAATGTATGAATGAGTTATTCAAGCTATCGGGTAACCTAGCCATTTACGCTCATGTAGATGGATGGACTGACGATGAAATTTTTGATTATTGTAGTCGTGAGCTAAATATTCCATATACAAAAGAACGACTTCACCAATGGATGAAGTTTATTCGAAATCCGTTGTGGGCGCCCTACATATTTACATATAGTTATGGAGAGGCATTGATAAGACGGAAATTCGGAGAGAAACCATCACCAAGAGATTTCTCCCAACTGTTGACTCAACCCATTCTCCCCTCAGATTTAGAATAAACTAGGAATTCACAATGCATGTGATAACTCTATGATTCTGCATTTTACGGATGGGAAATTACCATATTATCCTATTATTTCAATAATTTTAAGATTAATACGAGATTCTCCTATTACAATTCATTTTTGAAGCCATAATTCCATTTCTATAGCATCTATGAAAGTTCCCTCATAACCATAGACCAATTTTCGGTGGTAACCACAAACCCGAAATCCAAGACTTTCATAGAAGTATATTCCTTCTCTATTATCAGCCAATATGGAAAATCCTAAATGTTTAAATCCATGTTTTTGACACCAAGGAAATATTCCTTTTTCCCATAAGACCTTCCCAATTCCCTGTCTTCGAAAAGCAGGCATTATCCAAGTACCAGTCTCTCCACAATGCTTAAGACGCTCACTGTGACGATAACGCTTATTAATAGAAGCAAATCCAGCAAACGGGCCATCAATGACGCGTGCGACAAACACTGCATCTCTAGGAGGAAGATTTGTAATGTACTCTCTCTCCTCGTCAGCTGTATACTCATTTAACACAGTTTTTTTCTCTGTTCGACATATTTGAATTAGTGTCGCAATATCTTGGGAATCTCTTATAGGATCAGCTCTCGCAACTTGAATCATGAGATCACATCTTGATCCTCAAACTGTTTCTACTCTACAATGAATCCTAGTATAGTAAGAAATGATGGAGTTCCAGCTTCTTTAAAGAAAAACACACCAACTAGAGGAGGATTTTCATTATTCTGCAACCCACCTCTGAGTACAGGTAAGACAATAATTAAAAAATTAGTCTTTGTGGCAAAAACTCACTCTTTGTTTATAGAAGGATCCTCTGCATAACGATGAAAGAGACACTCTTTACAGAGAGGTTTTGTCAAGTTATAGAGAGAGCAGTAAAACTCGGGTTCACCCTCCACGAGTTTTCGAGTGAAATCCAGACATTCAATATCGTAATTTGCCTGTTTTGCCTCTTCAATATTGCCTGGCTCACTTGGGACATACTGATCACACATTTTGGGGCAGGGTTCATTCCAGAGTTTAAACTTGAGACAATAAACAGCAGCGTTATCGTTAGACGTGATTAAAAAGAGACATTCTTTAAAAAGACCATCTAATGCCACAAGACGAACCTGATCCCGAAACACTGATGTATCCTCAGAAATAAATCATCTGTTAAATGATATTAGTATATAGTCTCTGGTGAAGATTATGGAGGGGAGGTATAAATACTCAAAATCGCGTAATGTATATGATAATTAAATTATTCTTAGAAAAAAAGTAACAATATTTTTAAAAGGACTTTTCTCGTCAAGAACGCTATCCAAACCGTATCAAGAGAAGTGTATTGTTATAATGGAGGAAGTGTAAATGAAAAAGAGTATTTCTTTCATTTTTATAATTATTCTTGTTACAATGATTCCCCTTAACCTTGTTTTGTCTGATTTCATTAAAGACAACGAAATTCACGTAAATACTGTAAATATTCAAAGTAATAATAATATGGAGGAGATTATTCAGGTTGTACCTGACCCAAATTTTGAGGATGATTCTAATTGGAATTTCAGCTCAGTTACTGTACCCAGTCCAACTTCAACTCTTCCTAATGACCCCCAGGGATCGTGGGAATATGACACCACTGAATATGTTGAGGGGTCACGATCAGTTAAAATAACTCTTACTGATAACAGCACTGATCAGATTTACCGTACAAGTGTGAGAGGAACAAGCTTTCTTACCTATGAATCTTGTTTACCGACAAGAGTTACGATTACTTGGCAGATGAAAGCTCGTTTCACGGGTACCATTAATCCCGATTCTACTTCCACGTATGTGAGGTTTCATAAGCCAGAGGACAGTCCTTTTCAAGATTATTTATACCGAGCGGAGGGGGAACAGCCATATCCTGATGAATGGACTACATACAATAGAACTCTTCCATTTCTTGCGGTTTATTACCTTTTCCAGAAGAACTCAGATATTACGATTGAGCTTGGAGCAGAGTTCTCAAATCCATTTACTCATCCACCCAATCCGATCCCAGATCCTATAGAAGCAGGAACAGCTGAGTTTTGGTTTGATAATATCCAAGTCCTTGCAACCCAAGCTATAATGATTATGCCTGATGATGCATTTCCAAGTATTGAATGGAACCAGACTTATGGAGGAGATGGAAGTGAGAAGGCTGATACCCTCATCCAGACACAGGATGGTGGTTATGCATTCGCTGGTTCTACTACTTCAATTGGTTCAGGAGAGAGGGATATATGGCTTGTGAAGACTAATGCCAATGGCGTAGTGCAGTGGGATCAGACTTATGGCGGGACAAATGATGATTATGTAAATGCCCTTATCCAGACGCAGGATGGGGGTTATGCGTTTGCTGGTTCCACATACTCTTTTGGCAATGATGGTGACCATCCAGACATGTTGTTTGTGCAAGTTGATGCTGAGGGAGAAATCCAGTGGGATCAGACTTATGGTGGAACCGGAAATGATGAGATTCATACTCTCATCCAAACTACGGATGGAGGTTTTGTATTAGCTGGATCTACCGATGTTTCAGGTACATGGCAAAGTGAAATGTGTCTTCTGAAGACTGATGCCAAGGGGAATGTAATATGGAATCATACATATGGAATATTTTCATACGCTTATGCTCTTGTCCAAACCGCGGATGGGGGGTATGCTCTCGCGGGGAACATCTGGACTGAGGAAACCCAACGTGACATGAGGCTTGTGAAAACAGATACGAATGGAATCATCCAATGGAATCAGAGTTATGGTGGAACCTGGCATGACCACGCTTACGCACTTATTCAAACAAAGGATAAAGGGTTTGCTCTTGTGGGTTATACATACTATACCAATACAACCCCTTTTTCTGATATGTGGCTTGTAAAAACGGATACGAATGGTATCATGCAATGGAATCAGACTTATGGTGGAAATGTGGATGATGAGGCAAGATCACTCCTCCAAACCGCGGATGAGGGATTTGTCATTGCTGGTACAATGAACAGCTATAGCGTTGATTCTGACATGTTTTTATTAAAAACTGACTCCGAGGGCACCTTGGAATGGAACCAAACTTATGGAAGGACTGGAAACGATGGAGCTTCAGCCCTCCTTCGAACTGATGATGGTTGTTTTGTACTAGCTGGTTTTACGCGTGATTGTGGAGGGCAAAGTGATGTGTGGCTCGTGAAAACTGAACCTGTCTCAATTAAAACTAATGGGGGAATCAATATTTTCAGTATCTTAATTTTCTTTATTTTACTGATCTTTTCCATATCAAGTTTCATGGTTCTATATCGAATTTATAAAAGGAAATGATTTCAGTAGTAACATTTGGCCAAAAAAGTAACTTATCAGTTTTTTTTCGTCTCACAATAACCCACTTAGAGAACAGCAGAATTCGGGAGTACTATTCACGATTTTTCAGGTGAAATCCATTAAAATGAGACAAGAAACAGCAGCAATACTCAAAATTCAACTGTTTATATGCTTGATAGTACATAAGCTAGATTTTTAAACATAAGTGAAGCACATCTCCTTATGAATAGATTAATCTGTCCAAATTGCTCAATAGAAATGGATTTTATCACCTTTTTAAAAGCACCAACCCCATGGCATCTGAAATGTAACATGTGCAATGCAAAGTTACGTCTAAAAAAGTACAGAAGAGCATCTCTAATTATTGCTACGGTATATGGGACGATTTTAGGATTGTTCTTGGTCTTTCTGTTGTTTTATTTTGATAATATCTTTTTTTACCTCCTATATTGCGCTGTGACTTTTATTTTCGCTATTGTGTTGTTTGAGGTTATTGGATATGCGCTCGCAAAAAAATTGGATGTTGGGCTTGAATTGAGAGATATCTCCTAAAATAAAGAAAAGGAAGGGAACTATAACCTTTTTACAACCATAGTGTCCGCAAGAATATCGCTAGCTCGTTGATATTTACCTGGCGTCCCCTTTTCTTTTTCCATCATCATGCCTATAATAATATCAAAAGGTAGGAATTCACCTTGAAATTTGGTAAAGTTACGAATCAATACCTGCTTCCATGAAGGTTTAATCCCTGTAATATCAACAGTTCTCAGTCCAAAAATCCACTTCCCAATTGTGGTAGCCCACAGCTTTTCTAATATTACAAAATACAAAAATAGGATAATTACAGGTAGCATTCCAATGATTATTATCACACTAAACAGAAAAAGAAATTCAGTTAACTCTAGCCTTTCAGTATTGATAATATTCGTCAACCAGTCTAGCACTACCGCAAATCCGATAATAAAGCTACTAAATGCGAATATTAGTAACAAAATGAAGTCAATGAAATATGCTAAAATCCGTATTAACCACCCAGCTGGTTTAGTATTCCAATCGTGACTTTTACTGAGATTTTTTGCGACTTCATGAGGTGAACCAAAAGTACTGAAAAGGTCAATTGTTGGATCAGAACTTAGGGCTTCTTGCAAGTCCTCTTGTAAATCATCTAAAACGGGCTGTTTTTCAGAATGACTATAAGGAAGTAGATTGCTTACTTCCCCAATATACTTTGATATGTTTATTGAATCTGTATTATTGCTCATCATTTTATTAATCCTTTATTCTTCAATAAAATCTGTTATAATATCGACAAATTCCTTTAGCGATTGTTTGAGATCAACTATGAGCTCCTCACCTTCTTTTGTTAACGAGTATTCTGAACGATATTGCTTTTTCGCCGTATCACTGCGTTTACTCGGTTTCGGAACCTTTTCTTTATTGATCAAGCCTTCATCCACTAAATCTTTGAGAATAGGATAGATATTAGATCCCGTAATAGCAATCTGGCCCTTGGTCAAGGAATTAATCTCACGAGTTAAACTGTATGGATAATTAGTCTTTTTAGCTAATGATAATAAAATAAACGGCTTTGCAAAGCCTTTTTTGTACTCCGTGGTCCATTTAACTAATTGTTCGGGTGAAGACACATATTCAACCTCATCTAGACTTAATATCTAGAGTCTATATATAGTTTGCCATAGTGGAATTTCATGTATAAAAAAGAAATCCGCAATCAAATGCGACTTTCGAAATTTCTAATATATAAAGGAAGAAAAAAAATGACAATAGCTACAATTCGTCAAGAGGAAAAGGCCTCCGAGTGGGATACACATCCCCGTGAGTGGCCTAGACGTGATTTACGATCACCTGATGAATGTTTAAACCTCGATCAAACAATAACTGAAGAACTACAGCTTAAAGCAGCCCAAGAACAATTCATTAAAGCCTATAACGAAATCGCGGCTGTTAGAGACTTAGCTAATCGTCAAGGAATCAGTCAAATCAGTACTCTAAACGATCTTGCTCCTATTCTTTTCCATCATACAGCATATAAATCATATCCTCTTTCCTTGATTGAAAAAAAGAAATATTCTCAACTTACTAAGTGGTTAGATAAGTTCACAACCCTTGATATCGGAGATGTTAAGCTAGATGACCCAAAAACTATCGATGAATGGTTAGATCAGTTAGAAGAGAAAACACAACTGGAACCAGTCCACTCTTCAGGAACAACAGGAAAACTATCAATCATCCCAAGATCAAAGATTGACATGGAAAATTATGTTAATGCTTTCTACATTTTTATGGAAAAGATTACCAGCATTGATTTTCACAAGGAACGAATGCCTGTCTTTGTCCCAGGATATCAAACTGGACGTCAGATTGCCACAAAAGTTTTCGGTACTTTTGGTCCTAAATTCGCTGGTTCAGAGGAAGATTATCATTATGCATATCCAGGTAGATTATCAGCTGATTTTATGTCTCTTGCTGGACGGGTTAAGGCAGCCAAGGCAAAAGGAGAGCTTGGAAAGATACAATTAATACGTTCTTTAGTACACAATAAGGGGGAACTGATCAAAGCTCAAATACAGATGCCAAAGCTTAAAGAAACTTTTATGGAAAAATTCTTGTCATATAAAGGAAAGAAGATCTTCTTTATGGGTCTGCAAGCAGACTTCATCAAAAGTGCTATTGAAGGACATGATAAAGGTGAACGAAATGTGTTTGCACCTGGATCTGGTTTTGTAACTGGCGGAGGTATGAAAGGATATACTCCTCCAGAGGGTTGGTACCAGAAAACACTCGAATTTTATGGAATAAAGTCTATACCTAAGGGGTATGGAATGACAGAAATGAATGGTGGTGGTTTACCATCGTGTGAATGTGGAAATTATCATTTTTTCCCATGGCATATTCCATTTATTCTAAATCCCGAAACAGGAGAAGTAGCTCAGCGAAAAGGTATTCAAACTGGACGTTTCGCCTTCTTTGACTTACTTGCGGAAAATTACTGGGGCGGCTTTATAACGGGCGACAGAGTCACTATTCATTATGACCAATGTGAATGTGGTGTAAAAGCAGCTTGGTTAGAGTCAGATATTGCCCGTTACAGTGAGTTACAAGGTGGGGACGATAAAATATCTTGCGCAGGCGTTCAAGGGGCTTACGATGACTTCATTGATTTCTTAATGGATGAGGAGGAAAGTGAACCTTCTTCTTCATATAAAGCTGTGATCACATATGCAAACCGTCATGAATAAGGAAACGACAACCATTGAACTAGTGGATTATGAGATCCCGATCATTGCGCGTGGACAAGTCATAGATAATTATAGTCTGACGTTTGGAGGACGACATGGATCAGCAACATTCAAAACTCCAGATGCAAAGAGGTATCTGAACAAGATCGTTCTTAAGAACCCCTCCCAACAGAAAGCACTGTATAATCTTAGTATAGAGGAGATCTTAAACTTCATGGATGATCTAGGACAACGACTAGTCCTCAAGGAAAACGAATACCTCCAGGACGCGTTCACATTGAATTGTGAAGCCTCAGGACTTACCAAAACTGTACTTTACGGGACATATCAGGCACTTCCAATGCTGTTATCAAAAGAAAGTCTCAGAGAAATGTTGAACCAACGGATCGGAATTAAGTATCTTGAAAACTGGGTACCAACAACCATGAGTAATGGCCAGACTATATCGGTACGAGCATTTGGTGCTCGGACTGTGCATGTGATCGCAGGGAATGTTCCATTGGTCGCAGCAGGAACAATTGCACGCAGCTGTTGTACTAGATGTGATACGATCATCAAGCTCCCCTCAAATGATCCCTTGACAGCTACAGCACTAGCGCGGACTATGATTGACATGGAACCTAATCACCCAATCACCAAGAGTGTAGTAATTGCTTATTGGAAAGGTGGAGACACAGAGTTCGAAACAGCATTTTATAAACCTGAGAACATCGAAAAGATCATCGCATGGGGAGGTTATGCA
This sequence comes from Candidatus Heimdallarchaeota archaeon, assembly GCA_020353515.1. Taxonomy (GTDB): domain Archaea; phylum Asgardarchaeota; class Heimdallarchaeia; order Hodarchaeales; family Hodarchaeaceae; genus Hodarchaeum. The sequence goes on along the minus strand of CP070695.1, from coordinate 1,106,451 downwards.
TCTATCAAGCATATCACAAAGTATCTACAGCCAGGGATCGATTTGATCACGTTAGATCCTAAATTAAGTATGTCAATTATCGGAGCAGACGCATTTCAAACGGAGGAAATCTTACGTACGGTCGCACAACGAGCAGCTATCGATATCGGAGCATTCAATCAGGAGGCCTGTGTGAATAGTCGTGTTATTTATGTGCAATCAGGAACAGATAGTGCTGGTATTGACAGATTAAATGAGCTAGGGGCATATTTGTACTACTCATTAGTGAATCTCCCCAGTCATGTCTCCACACCTGCAAAAGAGTTCGATGTGGATCTCAAAAGTAACATTGATGGCCTTCGAATGGATGATATGTTCTATCGTGTGTTTGGTGGACACGAAAATGAGGGAGCTGTGATAGTTAGTCAGATGGATGAACCAGTGGACTTTTCAGATCAACTATGTGGCAGAGTAGTGAATCTCGTCCCGATTGATGATGTGCAAACCGCAATCCAGTCAGTAAACGCATATACCCAGACAGTAGGAATATATCCAGAGCAGCTCAAACAGCAGATTCGTGATGAGTTGATCCTAAATGGGGTGCAACGCATTGTATCATTAGGATTCGCTCCGAACGGCAGTTTTGCGACTCCTCAAGACGCTATCGAACCTCTCAGACGCATGTGTAAGTGGGTAATGGATGAACAATCTGTACCATGTTGAATACCTTCGGTTGGAGGACTCAACATGGCTGAAACGACTACTCGTGATTGCCAAAATCAGGTGGCAGATAAACAGAAAGAAACTACAGTTTTCTTTTGTTTAGTGATGAAAGAGTATCTACCAGACTGCCCTGAGAAGTGTTCTTACTTTTTTAAGGGAGCTCCTATTCAAATGGATGCCCTCTATCAGCTAAATTTTAAATTGGAATGTCCATTCTTACATCTAATTACGAATAATACTTCGCCTGATGAACATTATTTTATCTGTGGAAAAACGGGAGAAACACCAAAACCTCAGGAATATCCATGAGAGAAACACTCCATACTTCAGCGTTTGAATAGCAAAGAAAAGGAAAAAGGAGGGAAAAAAGACTTAACGTCTTCGTTTGCGGGAAACTAAGAAGAATTATAACTCAGTGTGCGGATCTATCAGATTCATCATGTTTCACCGGTTTTCAGATGTATTTCAGCACGGATGTAGGATATCGACTTTTCATGTCTCGAAACCAAAAACAGGCGGGGATTAAAACCAGTAACACAACTATCCACCATATTAAGGAAACAATTAACGCGTCGAAAACTCCTGGGTCATAAGGAATCAGAGTCCAAACGAGTATTGCCCCGCCCATAAACAATGTCATGTGAACACAATAGAAAAACAGAGCTGTTGCTCCAAAAAGTAGTACTGGCGTCATTAATGATCGAAAGCGCGGATTTTCTTGAAAGAGAAAGCCTGTTGCCAAAAATAATAACGTACCACCCAATGTCCAGAGGAGAAAGACGATACTTGGAGGATATTTGGCAATGAGGAAAAACTTGTCAATGGCAAGACTCTCTGGAGGGAGGTAATTTGCTGGCCACGTAGGGATGCCTATTAAACTAGCAAATCGTAATACAAAGAAAGCTACCAGGCATAATCCACCCACAATCCCTAGTTGTTCGGCTATTTTCCTATTTGAACTTGAATCTTCTTGCTGTTGAACTAACCAGCGGCCAAAAACTACCCCTAATCCCATGACGCCTAGCCAGGGTATCAATGGATAAATCCCGTACAATCTTCCTTCAAATTGCATAGGTAAAAATAGTGCGACTGCAAGAAATCGCACGATTTCATTGGTCTCGGTTTCAAAATCAATGATTGGAGACATCATCATAAATGGTGACAATAGGATTATCCCTGCTGAAAAGATTATAAGAACAGAATTAGGTAATCGGTGAGTAAACGCAAAGAAAATCATCCCTACCCCTATACACGCAAGAATCCCAAAATAGAACTGTACAGCACCAAAGAAGCTGAATAGTGTTGATATTAATGTCCATTCTATTATTAAGAGGATTATCCCACGAATAACAAGATGTTGACTTATTGTCATTTGTGTTTCCCCTTTTTCCTGGCGTCTGATTGTACTTAAGGTGATAGCCGTTCCCGCTAAGAATAGAAAAGCTGGTGCACACCAATGTGTCAAAAATCTGGTAAGAAAGGTTATGACATCTGGATACTTCGGTCGATTCCCGAGGAATCCTTCACCCCCCACATGATACGGATTTATTATAGAGGCATGGTCAAGGGCCATTAGAATCATAATTAAGCCTCTAGTAAAATCGATAGGGACAAGACGGGACGATGGTATCGTATTTCGAATTCTAGTTCCCAAATTATTTACAAAAGATGAGGATTGCATTTTTCATTCTTTCCTGTTATGATTTCTTGTATTTTCTTTCATAGATTTTTCTGTTTTTTGTTTCATTTCCAATAGATTTCTTAATTTGGTTTTAATTTCCAAGTTTTCCTGGATTCATAGATACAGGCGATTGTTCCAATAGTTAAGAAAATTAAGAGAAAAACTGTTCCGGGATGAACATTAAATTGATCTCCCCAAACTAACGCCGAGATAAGACAAATTATGAACCCTACGAGACAAACCGCTAAATAAATGGAGAACCGAGGAATAAGGAGATTGCCAACGTTGGTATAAAGGTTCAGTACTCCTACTTTCGTTTTTTCGTGTAAGAAATACTGGTCTGTTTCTTCGTCTTTGGCTATAATCCCGGTTGCCATCAACTTTTTTATTTGGTAATAGGCAACCCCAGGTGAAGAAAACCCAAGTGCTTTATGTATTTCTCGGATACTTGCCGCTCCGTTTTCTAAAAGATGCCAATATACTTGGAGTGATTTTCCTTGGAGTATATCAGTATCCAATGACTTCCCAGGCTTGATTTTCGCCGTCATTTCTCGTTTTGTTAATTGTGTCTCTTTTTCAATGAGTTCCACTGTTACTTCCTGGGCTTCTTCCTTTTCTTCCAGTTTTTCTTTAGTTTTCATTGGTCATCAATACTTGTTTTTCACATATTTAGCCACTTTCTGATTCTTAGCAATGGTCAAAACTATAATAACAATCATAGGAATGGTGAAAATCGATATAAATGGGAATAATTTGTAGGTTAATTGTACTAATTCTTCTATTGATTCATCTAGGCGTAACAATCTCTTTCCCCCTTTGAGTTCGATCTCCACATAAGAAAGGCTCGTATTCGACGAAAGGGTGACTAATTCCCTCCAGATTTCTTGAGTTTCATCATACTCAAATAAGGCAAGTTGATCGTATGATTTTTTTTCCAATTCTTCGGGGTCATAGTAACTGCGAAACCGATAAGAAAGATCCTCATTATCAGTCTCGATTTGGTAAAATTTCCCTGTCGCGTTTTGGGTTGGTAGGAAGCTCGATAACTGATGACTCATTTTCATTGTGACCTCTAACGGTTGTACATTCGGATTTGCAATGATAGCATCAGTAATTGGAAAATAAATCGCTTGATCTGCCACTGTAATATCTGTTAGGAGTTTCAAATCAGTGGGTTTTTTATTATCTATCTTAAAATTAAGAGAATTGATCATTAACTGACTGTCTCCATTAGTACAATTAAATATCAATCGTGCTTTTCCAGATAGATGAAAATAAGGTGTTAGATGCTGTGCACGGAAATAATGCATAGGATAATATTCCATTAAGAGATATGGACATTCCTCTTGTGCTTCTTCTTGTACTAATTTATAGTAGTATTTCCGTTCTTGTCGCACAGGAGTTTCTTGAGCTAGCGTTGTCAAGTAATTAATAGTTTCATTTTCAAATCCCCCAGTATTATAAGCTCCATTCGTATGAAGTAATGAATATATGATACTAGAATCATAATCAAGCGTTACAAAAAGAGCTAGATCATAATCCCCCTGTTCCCATCGTGTTAAAAAGTTCTCTCCTTCAATTGGTTCAACCTCACATCTAATTCCTATTTGTTCTAGAGATGTTGCCACAAAATTTAGAATCCCTTCCCAGAAATCCGCTCCAATTATTCTGAGACTGAATCGGACATTGTCTTCTCCTCTAGTGAATCCTGCTTCATCTAGTAGCGTATTCGCCAGCTCAGGATTATACAGATATCCTTCAATCGTGGGATCATGATCAAGATAACCTGGAGGAAGCAAGGAGCGCAATGGGTGTGAACTGGGCGATCCATCAACATATGTTTTTTTGTCTATCGCATAATTTAAGGCTTTTCGAACGTTCTTATCTGCTAGGTAGGGATTGCTAATATTGAAATGAAATACATTTGAAACTGGTGCTCCTTCAGTATACGAAGTATTCCAATACGGATCTGCTGAGGAATCTATGTATACCCCCATAGCCGCATAATCTATTTTATGTTCATTAATATCTTCATCGAATCTATCACCCTCAGCTTGTGGATAGATTGTATAATGGATTTCTTTAAAGGGTGCTACACCACTGTGATATAGATCAAAACGGTTATAATGAAGAAAAGTTGAGTTTGATTGTTCCAAACTGATTTTATATGGCCCAGTTCCTATTGGTGATGTCAGGTTTTCGCCTTCAAAGCTATTAGGAGATAAGACAAAAAAAGTTTGAGCCTCCCGATGAATGAAAGGAGAATATGACTCATAGAAATGAAAGATAATTTGGAACTCATTAACGATTTCAACAGATTCCAAGGGCATTGCTGCATAAGAATAAGGTGCCGGCCCTTTGGCTTTGATATGAGCCCTCTCAAAGGAAATTTTCACCGCTTGTGCATTAAACGCTGACCCATCATGAAATAAAATGTTGTCCCGAAGATCAAACGTCCAATGCTTACTGTCATTTGTAACAACCCATTGATAGGCAAGAACAGGCACTACTATATTTTTCTCGGCATTATATTCTATTAGTGGTTCGTACATTATTGAATGAGGACCTACCCAAGCTCTATTTAGGGGATCCAAATCTATTGGGAGGTCATAAAGATTTAAATCTCCCATTCGTAAAACATCTGGTATTTGTTGGACTTCAGCAGTGACACCAGGATTTGAAAGAGCTTTTCCTAGTTGATAGTCTGTTCCTACAGGATTAAGAAACGATGATTGTGTTTGTATTGAGATAAGTGACAATATTGCTAGTAATAACAGTAATCTGGATTTCTTCATTATTTTTGCCTTGCGAATTTTCGATTTTAGGTTCTAACTTCTTTAGACGAGTAATAACAAATCTCTACCACGTAAATTCAGTTATTTAAGTTTTTCTATCGTTTTTTAATGTACTAACATTAGTACAGAGCTCCCAAGCTTGCTTAAAAACGTACGAATGTTAGTACTAAATAAAGACAACACAAGAAAAAATTCGTGTTATGGATACTGCCCCAAGCTTTGACTTCTATCTTGTACTCTTTGTATTTTTCTCCCTGTAAGCTGATAGATCAAAGAATTGTAAAGAAGAAGAGAGTAAATTTCCAGCATATAAGAAGCAGTTACCCCTAACGATTCAACATTTCTAAGTAACATCATAAGAATGCAAGCTAACTAGACTGATAATACTGTACACCACGTATAACAATCCAGATACTCACAGCTATTGATGAGACGGCTTCAGGGATAGCCACTCCCGAAACAAAATGGAAAATAAAGTAAGAAATCCATGTAATACCTGCAATGGTGCCAACAAGAAGTGCTAATAAACCCATGACTTTCAATTCCGCCTTTCGATAAAATGCACCTCCGAAAAACCACATGGCAAACGGAATACAGGTGAAAAAGACCTCTGACACAAACCTATGGATAGGGTTGAAATCTTCGGAAAAAATGCCAATGCCAATTAATGCCAGAACGGCAATGAATAATGCAATCACGCCAATAACTATAAGAAAATTCCCAATTTTATCATCTTTAAATTGCTCTTTCTCTTGATAATAAAAAGCCAGGCAAAAAATGAGCGCAAGAACACCACTAATAAATAATCCACCATTAAAAACAAATGCCCGAATTCCTAAGTTTTCATAATGCCCTAAATCAGACAACGCACTATCTGTCCAGCTAAACCAGTCCAAATTCAAAAAAATTGCAATTATAATACCAGTATATGCTATTATGGGGCATAATACTCCTAGTAGACCAATGGTACGAATGCTAATGAATCTACGTGGATCGAAATTCATAAAAAAGCCTTTTTTCTGGCTCTTTAAATAATATAATATTGGTTGAATCTTTTTTCAATTTCTGCAAAGAAAGGCATTGAACTTTGAGCTCCTGTCTTGGTTACCGCAATAGAAGCTGCAACATTCGCATATCGTGTCGCTATTAACAATTCATAACCTTCACATAATCTACTTGCCAAAACACCGTTAAAACAATCACCCGCTCCAACAGTGTCTATCGCGGACACTTTGATAGCAGGAACATGAATTTGTTCCTCCTTGTCTTTATTAGATACAAAACAGCCTTTGTTACCCAGCGTAACTATGATTGTATTTACTCCTTGACCATGAAGATCGTTTATTAGGTTTAATATGTAATCCTGATCATTTTTCTGTAGTTCTTTCAAACCAAGAGATGAATGCAGTTGAGAAAGCTCGTTCTCGTTTGGGGTAATAATATCAATTTGCTTTAAAAGCTTTAACGGGATTTCTTTGAAAGGCGCGGGATTTAGGATTGTAATCACATTTTTCTTAGATGTAATGTTGAATATGTCACGAATAACATCCATTGGTATTTCCATTTGGACTACTATGACGGTGGCGTTTTCTATAATATCCTTAATATTTTGAATATCTTCGGGTGTAATCTCCGCGTTCGCCCCAGGAGCAACACTGATCATATTTTGCCCATTTGAGTCTATCAGGATAACAGCAACACCAGAAGCATGTTCTGGATCGACTATCACTCTTGTGGTATCAATACCTTCATTCGTTAAGTTTTCAAGCATTTGGGATCCAAATGGATCTTGGCCTACCCTTCCAATGAAGACAGTTTTACTTCCGGATCTACTAGAAGCAACAGCCTGATTTGCGCCTTTTCCTCCAAAAGACTGGGTAAAGATCCCCCCTGTAACAGTTTCTCCAGGGATAGGAAATCTCTTCGAATAAATATTGAGATCCATATTACTAGATCCAATGATGAGAACATAGTTATCATTAGATGCCATGTGTAATCCTCGTATCATACTATTTAGTATAAGTAAGAAAGAGAAAATTATTCGGTCATAAAATTCTTATAATTGAAGAAATGTTTTTTCTTTTATGTCAAACACTGCAATAGCATTAATGCAGAAATTTGCAGAGGATACTGGATTAACTACAAATAAACCTCAAAGAAGATATCTTTGGACTGATGCCTTCGCAACTTGTAATTTTTTAGGATTTTTCAAGAGGACCAAAGAAAACAGGTTCAAAGACTTGGCTATCCAGCTAGTTAAACAAGTTCACTCTACATTAGGCATGCACCGAGAAGATGATGAGAGATCAGGGTGGTTGGGAAGCAATGATCATCCCACAAAGAATGGATTGAGAATAGGAAAACGTTTACCCGAGAGAAAACCCCAAGAACCTTTTGACCCAAACTTGGAATGGAACCGTGATGGGCAATATTTCCATTATCTCACAAAGTGGATTCATACTCTAGTAAGGGTGTTTCAAGTAGTGAAAGAAGAAAAATACCTCGTTTGGGCCATAGATCTTACAAAGGCTTCAACACGCTTCATCATGAATAATAGGATATTCTGGAAAATGAGTATTGACCTATCTTATCCTCTCGTTCCCTCGATGGGGCAATACGATCCAATAGATGGTTATGTCACATTCTTAGAATTGCAAACAGTTGCCAATGTCAATTTAGAATCAGTGTTAAATGAACTAGAAAGAATATTACTACAAATTAATCTTGTTACCACTGATCCTTTGGGTATTGGTGGACTATTGTTTGATACCTATCGACTAGAACAGATGGATGTGGAACCTGATAAAAAAAGGGCTCTCATTAATGCAGCACAAAAGGGTCTTGCAAACTATCGACTTTCTCATGGTTTAGCATTTAGAGAACTTGGATTAGCAATTGGATTACAAGCAGCTAAAAAGATGTCTGTTTTAGAAGAGTATTGGTCATTAATAGAAGAAATTAACACTTATTGGTTTCAACACAAAGAGTGGACAGAGCATGTAGATATTAACAGAGTCATGTTAGCAACCAGCTTAGACCCAAAGGGTTTTCTTTCGATTTCAGAAGAAAAATGATTGAGATTTTTTTGACTATTTTTGATTATTACGCCTTTTACGTACTAAAACTATAATTGCAGCAACAATCACTACTACCCAACCTTCAATAGTAGGTGTATACTCAGGTACAGTTATGACTTGGTTTGCTTCTTGTGCTCCGTTTTTAATTAATCGAACATATCCTGTTAAATGGATACTGTCGCCACCAGCAGTTACTCCTGGATTAGTAAAACCAACTTGAGCCCGTCCATTTCTAGTAAACGCAAATGTCTTATTATAAGCGGAAGATTGTGGGGAAAGTCCATCAAACCTCACTTCATACTCCTCGTCATGAAAAAATAATCTTAAATCTATAGAAGATCTATCAATCATAAAATAAACTTGTATGCTATCTAATCTGGTTAATTGATAACTCACAGCATAACTATCCTGATCTTCCAGCGTTCGATTAATTATATCGGCTCCTTCAGGATATGGTTCAGTAGACAACTTACCATTGTCTACTATTGAATAAACTACATTAGAATTACTATGGATCGAAATTATATTAAAAGTCAGATAAGGAATTAGAATACACATCATAAGGATTTTTATATTTTGCACAACTAACTACAGTTCTTCTCCTACTTTAAATTTTTGTGTGTGTTCAAGTTGATCTGAGCCAATGATTCTACCTGTATTGGATATTCTACATCTGGATGTGTCCAAGACTTGTTCATCGTTGAGAGATCGATTACGATGATGTTTTCAGTTACAAGACCACTATTTGTAATCAGAACTGTAATAAAATCTATTTTTCCATCCTGATCGCTATCAATTCCCTCTAAACCATAAACAATAACTTCCGAAGAATATGGCATCATTGAGGGACCTGTGACAAAAGAAACGAATAAACCGATCCATATCGGAAAGATGGGAATCCTTAAGAAAAATGTTAATCTAAAATACTTCACGTTTTTAATAAAAATAGAAACATAATAAAAACCAATACGACTGCAGTTCCAATAGAAAGGGAAAGATCAAACAGGGAAAGCAGTCCTGTATTCAATAGCGTGAAGATGATAAAAAAAGAGAACGGAATATTTATTAACAGACTTACAAAGAATCCTGGGGCATATTTACGTAAAAGGATCGTTCCCCCCACATGACCAGCAGCATTCCCACCCATAAAGATCAACAATGCCACAGGAAGCCAAATAAGATTCATTCCAACAATTGCTGCCAGTGTAAAAACCCCCCATCCCAGTACTACATTCACATAGAAAGTCTTTGTGTCTGTAAATGAGATTTTCTCTCCTGTTATTTCATTTGCGAATTCCGTAAATCCTCCAGGAAAAATGTATTCCTCAATCTGGTGTAACATGAGAATGGGGATATGTAACCAGAAAAACCAAGTATAACTGCCAATATCATTCCTTGACAAGAATAAGATAACTGTAATTATAGGTGCTAACATCAAGGCTAATTTTGGCCAATGAGAACAAAAATCCGTTATTTTTAATTGCATCAGAGCTCAATAATACATTGTAAAGATGCATTTATTAAGCTAGAAGTCTGGTAGGAAAATGGGAAAGGGACTGATTCAAGTCATAAAGCTATCAATAAAGTTGATAGTGCAAGAGTAAGTTGGCCTACAGGATAGAGGACTGGACCCACCAAACTCTCGCGGGATTTAAAGAATTTATCAATGGAAAATTCCATATCTGTTATAAAAATAAGTAAAATTGCGATGGTCAGAAGAAAAACACTTTGGAAGGGCAAAGAGCTTTGAAAAAGATTGATAATTGCACGAGAGAGTAAAAATAAGAGCAATATTGGATAAAAATTAGTTATTAAGCGAAATTTTCCGAGATGTTGAAAAAAATCAGAATCCCACGACGACATAACCAAAAAGCAATAACTCAAACAGGCGAAACCGATTACTACTAGATCCAGAGGGAAATGAAAACCACCACTAGTATAAAGTAGACCGATTGAAAAACAGAGATAAGAGACAATGAATATACTTGAACCTAGGACGAACCCCTTAATGGATGAATGAATGGATCTATTATTCAAGTCTCCTATTAATCCAATACTCATCCCAATTAAGATAGCAATGGAGTAGAAGAAATCTGCGTACAGACCAAGCAATAAACTAAGTGCAATTAGTGTTATGTTAATGATTGAGATGGGCAAAAGGAAGGAGTATTGGTTCTCGATGACCTTAGAATTCACAGAAGTATAATGTCTTTTGATATTAAGGGCTTCAACTGAAAGTAAAACCCCACTTGCACCAAGGAAGATCAAAGTGTCCGATATCATGAGATTAAACCCAGATTCTTTAAGTATGTAATAATCTTACATTCCCATATAAAATCATGAAGAATGTGGTGTACGATAAGATCATCAAGAAGGATATGAAAAAAGTAATGTCATCAGAACTTGAAAATATTTGATTTTATCTATTAGAACATCTATTTTTTAGTTATAATAAGACCTTGAAAAGATTGTCGATTATAGTCGCTGGAAAAAAGACAGTTTCCTGAAATAATCTAGATTCTCTGCTATAATGCTTATGGAGTCAAAGGGTTGCATGATTGCATCTCTTGGTATGGAATTTTTCTTCTGTTCTTTGATTGAACACCCCTTCTTCAACAGAGTCTTAAGTTGCCCTCCTTCAAGCAAAGTTAATGGCATATACATGATAGCTGGGACTTCCCGTTGAGGAAAAGGGTCTGAAATAATTTCAGCAAGATACACACAGACTGACATCTGGATTTCAGAGGAATTATAAACTAGAACGGGTGCTAACTTGTCGTCAATAGGTTTTTTTTTCAAGTTCGGGTTTTCTAACCCACAATAATAGGTGGTTTCTGAAGTAAACAAAGTTACCTCACAACCTAGTTCTTCTCGGACTTCTCGTTTAGTTGCTTCTTCAATTGTCTCACCACCTTCCACATGGCCTCCCGTATTGGTATATGTGATTGTGTATGGTTCTGTTGTTTTATCCCAATAACTTTCTTTCCCAACCGCGACTAATAATCGATCAGCTATTTTTAGTATTACTCCATTTCCCTTCTGATGATACTTTAACAAGTCAAGTACTTTCATTACGATCACCAATTTCACTTTACATAGTTTTTCTCCAAAATTAAAAAAAATGCACCCCACAATCCATATACTGTAAATGACAAGAGAAAATAGATTGGATATCCAAAAATATTGATCGCTGGATGATCTGTATAATAATAAAAACCAAGCCCTGCAGCAGAGGCATCTAACAATAGTTGGAAGCATAATCCAAAGAAACTGACCAATAGACTTACATATACGATATCTTCATTGCTGAGAGCTTTACCATTCGTTTTATTGAGAGCATACCGACCTAACTCAAAGGTCACGAGGAAGCTTTGAAAAATACCTATCATGTCTGTAAAAGCACCAGTGGCTTGTGCTATCGGTAGATCAGATCTTAAAGGGACACTAGAATACGCTCCTGACAGAAATAAAACTAAGAAAAACGAAGTAATTAACCCACTTGTTATCATAGTGATTTTCAATCCATACAACTTGAAGCAATAAACATAAGCGCAAATTAACAAGAAAATTCCCAAGAAAATCTAAACCAGAAATAGATAGGAAGAAAAATCACTCTTTCCTCCTTTGGTTCAACGTGAAAATCAGGGGGATGAGTGATAGGGGGCCTGTCACCAATAAAATATCAAATCGATTGTCAAGAATCAAGAAAATAAGATTGATAGCCACATTAAGACCATAAGAACCAATAATCAAATCGATTAGCTTCATTGAAGATACCACGATCATGGTCCTTCTGTCGTCGCCATTATTTTTTGATCTTGAGACCATAGTCTTTTAAACTTTTAGTGAAGGAAAAAAACTAAGAAGCGGATACTCATAAACATCGATTAGGCGAAGAAAATAAGTCAGGTGGCAAAATAATGAGTTGGGTTATATCAGATGAACAGATTCGTAAAAGCTATCCTCCGTCGAATAAGAAAATTGTAATAGATCGATTACATGGAATTCCTATTGAAGATCCCTTTCGATGGTTAGAAGATATAGAAAGCGATCCTGTTATTACGTGGATTAAAGCACAGAATAAACTCACAGAAGAGGTTTTGAATAAATTTCCTGAGAAGAAGACAATCAAAAATCGGTTGTCTCAGCTGCAGTACCGAGATGAAGTACTGAAAGTCAAGGAAAGCCACAGTGGCCTGTTTTATCTCAAAAAACTGGCAAATAAAGAGCAACCGGTGTTATATTTCCGAGCAAGAGACACTGATAAGGAACGAGTCCTTGTAGATGTCAACGAAATCGATCCTGCTGGTACAACCTCATTAGACTATTTTTTCCCTAGCAATGAAGGTAAAACGCTTGCATATGGACTTTCTGAAGGAGGATCAGAATGGGCGATTCTCCACCTAATGAATGTACCTTCTGGGGATCTCTTAAATGAGAAAATCGAACGAGCAAAATGGTCATCGGTTCGATGGACGAAAGACGACTCGGCGTTTTATTACACACGGTTTCCGAAACCAGGAAATGTTCCTCCAGGAGAAGAGGTTTTTGGTTCCCATGTACGTTTGCATAAACTAGGGACTGACCCTAATCTTGATCCAGTCATTTTTGAAAATCCAGACAATCCTCAAGAGTATCCGTTTCCAGTGTTATCCCCCGATGACTCATTCATGATTGTAAGAGCATTTCGTTTCATAGCATCAGATTTGTATTTCATTGATTTAACCACCAGCCCACCGAAACAGGTTCCTATTGTGACTGAAAGCCAGTGGTTATTAACTCCCTTTATTAGTCAAAATTACGTGTATATCTACAGCAACCATAAGTCCCCTAACTTTGGGTTATATAGGGCAGAGAAGGAGAATTTACAGATGACAAACTGGGAAACAATCCTTGAACCCCAAACGGATATCCTTCAAGATGTACAATTGGTCTCCGATAAAATCATTGCTTTGTGGCTCCATGATGTGAAAAGTAAAGTGACTTTGCATGAACCTGATGGGACATTCGTAGTAGAAATCTCCCTCCCAGAGGCTGGAAGCGTCGATCCAATGGATATGGGTGGAGGATTCAGCGGGGGGGTGGAGTACTCTGATGTCTTTTTCAACTGTATGTCTTTTTTTCAAGCTCCAACCACTTATCAATTCAATATACCCTCAGGGAAATTAGTAGAATTTTTCAAAATGGACTTGAACCTAAACCAATCTAAATACGAGACCACAGAAGAATGGTATCAATCGCAGGATGGGACACGAGTTCATATGTTCCTAATCCATCCTTCCCAACTCGCTCTATCGGGTGATAATCCAGCACTTCTGTATGGGTATGGAGGTTTCAATGTTAGTATGACCCCCTTCTTCTCTCCTAATCTCATTCACTGGGTGGAACGAGGTGGAGTCGTCGCTGTAGCAAACATCCGTGGTGGAGGGGAGCATGGTGACGCTTGGCATAAAGCAGGGATCTTATATAAAAAACAAAATGTCTTTGATGACTTCATTGCTGCAGCAGAACACCTAATCCAGAAAAAATATTGTTCCCCCAAGACCTTAGCCATTTTAGGGGGAAGTAATGGAGGATTATTGGTTGGAGCTGCAACAATTCAACGACCAGACTTGTTTACAGCGGTTTATTGTGCAGTTCCCTTGCTGGATATGCTCCGGTACCACCACTTCTCTATTGGAAAAACGTGGATTCCCGAATATGGTGACCCAGAGAAGTTGGAGGATTTCAAGTGGCTGAAGGCATATTCTCCATATCAGAATGTCGAAGAGGATGTTTCTTATCCATCTGTTCTGTTTAAGACAGCAATTAATGATAGTCGAGTTGATCCAACTCACGCATTAAAGATGACTGCTCTGATGCAAAATCTTCCCCAAACTACAAATCCCATATTATTATTGACTGAATCTGAGGCTGGTCATGGGACTGGGAAATCAGTCACAAAGCTAATCGCAGAAGGGACGCAGATGCTATCATTCTTCCTGTGGCGAATAAAAGATTCCGAACTTTGATACTAATAATGAAAGACTCACTTAAAATTGAGAACAGGGACAATTTTCTTCATTATTTTTCTTTCTGCCTTTCGTAAATGCTCCTGAAAGGTTCGTGGTTTTATCGCCATTTCTTCTGAAAGGGAATCGATTGAAACATTTCGGGGAAGCTCATAATAACCTTGGTTAAACGCTTTGGTCAATGCATGTAATTGTTTTACTGTCAAATCCGTTCTTAATTCATCTAGATATAACAGGTGAAATTTAGGATTATCTATTTCTTTAACTGGAGCCAAATTAAGGATTTCGATTTTAGCCTCGGGATCTTTCTCCTTCAACTCATCTGTAACTAATTTGAGATCATCTAAGGTGATTAGAAGTTTAACCACCTCTTCACCTGCGAGATACTTCACTGGAGGAAGTTGAATACATTTATGGGTATCTAAAATAACGGAAAAGGGTTCGTAATCACACTCACACTGCTTAATGACCATTTGGACGTGGTTTTGATCTAAGGATTTCTTAATGATGGATCCCAGATTCGTATGCACTTCTGAAATGGCATGAGTTACCTTATCCTTAGTTCCTCGTAATTCTAATACATCATAATGAGAATTACACCAATGTAACACTTCAACCATAGGAAATTTGTTTGAAAGTCTCGAAAATGGACAATCATGAATAACTTTGACTAGTGCATTATAAAGCATAAATTCTCACCGTGTTTTTACTTATTATAACATAGTTTGATTTCTCGACTTAAAACAACTACCTCCTAATCGAGGTAGATCATTCATGTACAGGGAGGCTAATATTCTAACCATGCAAAAAGAGAAGAATGCACAAGTCGCAATGTTAATTAGTAGTCTATTGTGGGGGATCAGTCCTATCGTTGTTGAAATAATACTAGAGGTTTCAACTCCCTTAGATATTATGACCCTGAGATTTGGAATAGCAGTACTCGCCAGTTCCCTGTTATTACCAATCATTAAGAATCAAAATGGATTATCTTTATTGAAAAATAGGAAAATTATGTTAATAGGATTCTTAATTGCAGCAGGATATCTCGCCTCGACCATGGGCCAGGATTTGACTACTGCTGGGCTAGCTACTCTTATCTCAACTAGTTATGTTATATTTGTTCCATTTATGTCTTGGAGAATCGAAAATACATCTCTTTCAAAAAGAATCATGATCGTAGCAACGGTGGCATCAGTAGGGATTTTTCTAATTAGTTTCAATGGTGACATTACAAATTTATCTAGTACCAATGGAATTGGAGTAGTCTTTTTATTGATATCAGCTTTTGTTTGGGGATTAAACATTGTCTTATCTAGTCTGCTTATTGGTGAAATCAAATTTAAAACTGGTCAACATGATCCTTTGAGTTTTTTGTACGCAACACTGGTTTACACTTTCATCCCGCTATTTATTTTATCCATTTTAACAAAACCTCCCTCATTTTCATCTTTAGGGTACACATTGCCTTTCCTGATCTTTTTAGGTATTTTTTCAACTATCATCACTTTTGGACTTCATAATTGGGCTTTATCACAATTAGGATCGGTTAAAACAACCTTCTATCTCTTGTTACAGATAATTGTACCCTTTGGATTTGAGTTTTTATTTGGAATGTTTACCTATTCTCCCTGGATTATCGTTGGAATATTTTTGGTGTTGTCTTCAATGCTTCTTTTAGAGATTCAACCTGAGGTAAATCTTTCTTTCCTTTTAACTTTAAGAGTTAGAGCTTTTAAAATAAGATTCTTACAGAAGTTTTTACACCATGTCACTTAACCATCTATCTCTTGGATCTCATCTTGTAAAATTCACTCGTGTTCAGGGTAATATTTCTCTGGAAAAGCGAATTTTGGTTGTGTGATGGGAATTAATCGGATCATCTTTCTCCAACCTGTGACAACATTAGTACACTTGAAGTTCAATTATAGATGCTCTGTTATCGTATCTGCATCGGTTTTCCAATGACCATACGTTATTTTTTCATCAGCATATTGTTCTAGTTCTTGTACCAATTTAGGATTCGTATCGTAAAAACATATAACAAGTCCTTTACCAGGTTGGCCAGGACGTGGTTGTCTAGTTAACGGTACTTTTGCAATGTATAATTTATACTTTGACATTATTTTTTTCCAAGATCTATTAACTTTCCCTTGTCATCTGCATAAAAGAGGTATTTTCCAATTGTACCATGATTTTCTTTTTGGTATTCTCTAGCTATTTCGTGTTTACTCTCCCCTGCTTCGGGATTAATTAAATACATCCACCGAGGCATTATTCAAACCACCCTCCTTTACATAGAACTATATTAAAATAAATTCTTACATTTGGAAAAATTACCTCTCGAAGAAAGGAAGATGTTATTGTGACTCAACTTATTGATTTGGATAAAATTGTGTCAGAAGTAATTCAACCCAAGAAGAAAATTGCCATAGGCGGGGGTGCAATGCTTCTTAAACCAATGGAAGCTATCAGGGAGATAATTCGTCAAGAAAAAAAGGACTTACATGTCATCACATTAATTGGTGATCTTGATATCGATCTTCTAGTCGGTGTTGGTGCTATCTCGGAGTTACACTCCTCCTATGTCGGTTTACCAATGATTGGAATGGCTGGGAATTTTCGGCGAGTCTTAGAGCAAGAAAAGACTCTCACTTTTCATGAATGGAGTGAATGCAGTATGATTCGTGCTTTCCAAGGAGGAGCAATAGGATTACCTTTCGTTCTTATTAGGACTATCCTAGGATCCGATCTTGTCAAAATACGGCCTGATTTCGAAGAAGTGACATTTCAGGGGAAAAAATATGTTCAAGTACCTTCTATTTTTCCAGATATTGCGATTATTCATGCATATGCAGCTGATTCAAATGGTAACGTGTATTATCCTAAAAATCATATTTTAGATGCATTCTCCACGCTTCCTGCTTTATGTTCTGACCAATTATTTGTTACAGTTGAAAAAATGATTACGAGAGAAGAAGCAAGAGAAATTACTGACCGATTGATGTTTTCTTATCTTGATGTTGATTATATCTCTGTTGTCCCTAACGGGGCTTGGCCTTCTGGATTTCCTCCCTTTTATGCATCAGATATGGGCCATCTGATGACTTATTCAGGTATATCACGGAATCCAGACGGATTTCAGACTTATTTGGAGGAGAATGTTTTGAAACAGGAGGGATCACAATGAGCTCGGAATATGAGGTGATCGACCAAATTACCGTATCGCTAGCGAGGGAAATTAAGGATAATGAGTCATGTTACACTGGAATAGCGATCCCATTAGCAGTAGTTGCTATTCAACTAGCTAGAATGACCCATGCACCGAATTTAGATTTTATCTATGGAGGCTATTGGATTAGCCCTGATTTAGACGTTGATTTATTTTCAATAATGACTGATGTTGAACTATTCGAATTATCTATTCCGAAAGCACGTGGTTTCTCAAAATTAATTTCCATGTACAACTATTGGGGAGGTCCAAAAGCGACCTTGGATTTCGGAATTCTTCGACCAGGTCAAATTGATCAATATGGGAATATTAACAATAGTATCATTGGTAAAGATCTTAATAATCCCAAAGTTAGATTACCAGGAGGAGCAGCGGTTGGAGATATCTGTAATGCATGCCATAGAGTTCTTGCGTATGTACCACGACATGATACACGGACATTTGTTGAGAAAGTAGATTTTATCACAGCTCGTGGTGCCTCACCTCGCTGGCGTAAAGAGATGGCCTTGGATGTGTATCAAGGAATAACAACAATATTCACCGATCTAGCTGTTCTCGACTTCCAGACTGATGATGGAAGAATGCGTTTACGATCCATTCATGAAACATCAAGCCTTGAAGAAGTAATAGAAAATACTGGTTTCTCCTTAATCATCCCTGATCCAGTTCCCAATACCCTTCCTCCCACCGAAAATGAACTAGAAGTGTTACATACTAGAGCTGACCCAATGGAAATTCGAAAATTCGACTACCGTGCACGCTGACTTCCATTTTTCTTGAAGCTTGATAAGGATATTAAAGGTATTAAGCTAGATCCTAGGCCTGAACCAATTTTTTCCCTGCAATTCTCACACTTAACTTCAGCATCCATTCATGTTTCACAACAAAAGAAAAAAGTAAATTCTCAAGTTATTATAGTTTTTGTGATCTATTCTTTTTCTTTGATTATCTTTTTCCTTGAAAATATCTCATTTCTGGGTATTAATTGACGCATTATTGCAAAAGACCTACAATGGAATGCATCTATCATCGAGTACTTAAATCACGATCTTAATTCCTTCGATCTGAGGTGTATCTTTGACTTTGAATCGAAGAATAATTCTTTGTATAATTTTCTTAGGATTTACACTATTAGTTCCTCAGCCCTCCCAAGCGGAACCTCTAGCTTTTCACGTCAAAGCGATTCAGTCAGTAGACCGTACATGGGATGATTTATCATTACTATATCCCGATCAATTCCATAATAGTACCGAGATAATAGAAGAAATCGCCAATTTCGAAGCTTCCGTGCCCGAGTTGGTTGATGTGTCTGTGATCGGTCAAAGTGTATTGGGAAACGACATCCAATTAGTTAGGATTACCAATGAAGCGAATACCGTTCAAAAAGCTGGAGTGTTCTTCGTCACCCAGCACCATGCTCGAGAGCAAATTACAATTGAGGCAACATTGAGATTTATTCTTCGGTTATTAAATGAGTATGGTGAAGATGAAAAGATTACACATTATGTTGATTCAGAGGAGATTTATATCATTCCGACCCTGAATCCAGATGGTAATGATATCGTGGTTGATGGGGGGAATGAATGGATCCGAAAGAATGCACGACGGCATGATGACGACGGGGATGGACTATTGGATGAAGATCCTCTTGATGATCTCAACGGGGATGGTAAAATATATGGTATTGAATACTATGAGAAACCTTCTCCAACCTGGGATTTATTTGATTCAGGTTTCACAGCCTGGCCAGTAAAGACTATTACAGAGGGAAAAGACAATGATGAGGATGGCCTTGTTAACGAAGACGTTGTAGGATTTACTGATCTGAATAGGAATTATGATAGTTACTGGAATGACTCTTCCTTTACCTCAGGTTGGGATTCTGATACCACATCAGAAACTTATCCAGGTACGGCTCCTTTCAGTGAACCAGAAACAGCAGCATTACGTGATTTTGTCCTGCAGCACAAATTTGCAGCAGCTATCTCTCTCCATAGTGGGATAAATGAAACGTATTTCCCAGTTTCTGCAAATAATTACTATCTCGAACCTGTTCTATACTCTGAACTATATACCTATTTGAGGGTGATCCTTCCCAATCGATTTCTCCCTTGGAGAGGGAATTCTGTTAATACTCATATCACCACCTCTACTGCTGGAGAGTGGTCACTTTGGATGTATGAGGAAGCAGGATGCGAGGTTCCCATGACATTCGAAATCTACCATAACGAAAGTGCTCTGCGAGAAAATGAATGCTATTTCCTTCTTGAGGAGAATGATACGCATCAGGTTTGGAACTGGACTGGCATGTATGAGCATTTTGCCCCTGAAGAATCAGCAAAGAACTTCGATAGCCTGTGGGAAGACATTAGCCCAGCTTTTGACTATTGGATGGAAATTACTCCTAGATTAGAAGTCACGGTCAAATCTACTGTCTTTTCTGGATTTGATGCGGGAGATGTTGTCACATTAGAGGTAGATATCGAAAATTTAAGTCCATTTCTTAGTACACTTTCGGTAGTCGAAGTAACAGATGAAAATTACAACATGTTGACTCGGAATGGGGTACCTGTGCACACAATTGCGATTGTTCCTGAATACAAATATAGTACAACCATTGAATTTGACCTTCCTCACACCATTACTGATGGGAGTTTGAATATCATGGTTGGTAACGAGTACACAGGATACCAAAAGCTTATGATTGGCCATCAAAGCACCCAAACTAACACATTGAGTAGTAGTATAGAAACATCAAGCTCTAGCATCCCTAACGGTACTTCAGGACTTATACTGAGCTCAGTGCTAATTATCTTACCACTAATCGCGATCTTACGTTCTAGAAAGAAAAAATAATACCTATTAGGTCTTTCTAAGATTTCTCAAATTTAAAATCCCAAGACAGGATGTAAAATTAATTGTCTCCTGAATCGAAAGGAAAGGAGATGGGGAAATTCCTAGTAAGCTTAGATGACAGTGCTGTATTTTCTCTCTTTTGTACTAAGGTGTATGGAAGAGATCTAACTCAAATGAATAGAATGGATGAGCCACAATTTGATAGGTTACTTGTCCAATTGCGATTAACTGAAAATGATCATGTGTTAGATTTAGGATGTGGTTTAGGGAAAATTACTGAAAATATTTCTGATATAACACAGTCAAACATAACTGGAGTTGATTTTGCGACAGATGCAATTATTCGTGCTCAGAATCGAACTAAGAGAAAGATTAATCGATTAAACTTTACTGAGGCCGATATCAATGACTTATCATTTCCTTTAGAGTCATTTAGTTGTGTTATTGCTATTGATTCCCTTTATGGGGACTTTATAGATGACTTACATACTGTATTTTGTAAATTAGTGAAATTTTTAAAGCCAGATGGACAGATGGGTATTTTTCACACGGAATATAGTCTTGAAAGGGATGATCTACACCCCCAGATGACAGCTGTAGCTCTAGCTCTAAAAAACCAAGGTTTAAAGTTTAAAACCTGGGATTATACAGAAAATGAGCTCCTTTTACTCGAAAAAAAAATCTCAGTTGCTAAAGAACTAGAACCTAAGTTCAAGTCCAATCAATATAACCTTTACGAGAGGATAATTAAACACAGTGAGAAACTCTTATTACGAATTATAAAAGGGGAAAGTCGTCGGTATTTCTATCATATCAAACTCCACTAACGATATGATGTTAGATTCGAGATAGAAAATCCTCTAACAATTCTTTTTTCCTCCGTACTCATATTGTGACCCCGAAGCTCAAAAATTCATCGTATAAAGAAGTGGTAATAGATCCATCTAGGATATTTTTTTGGATTTATTCCAATAGATATATCATTTTTACTCGACGCGTATTCCCTCGTTATCACTCATATTTTAATATGTGTATGCATGGGGTTGGTACGTTATTCGTAAATTCATTTCAGTGTGATGCGGTATGCTTCAAGTTGAGACACTAGAAGACGAACGACTTCTATTTGAAATTATCACTCCAGATATTCCTAAAGAAGTCAAAGATAAGATTTTAGAAATGATAGAACAGTTTATAGAACAACGGTCAATCTAGAGAGGGAAAGGTTTCAAGAGATTAACCGCCAGTATTGTTATATGATTGTAATCTCTGTGAAGAATGGTTTACAGGTGGAGATAATTTTTCCTCCCAAGGGTCTTGTATTCGTCATTAGTGATAGTAGTAGTGTAAAGAAGACATTTTTTGGTTTTTTTCGATCTATCTGACTGATTTCTCCACTATAGGAGCATTAGATATATTTTGAGTCTTATCAGACTTTTTCTTTGAGTAAACTTGCTTATTATCCCGACAGAAGACAATCCCTGAGTAATTCAAGTAGTCAAGAGTGGTTTGTAGCTTGTCTGGTGGGTGAACCAACACACAATACACCTCACTCCTGATTCTAAGCATACCTTTTATATTCAATACACTAATCTCTTATTTTGAGAAAAGTTATATCAAAGCTCAACTTTTCTTTTTACTCCTTGTGTTGACTGGATCAAAAAAGACTAAAAATAGAACCAGAAGGTAAGCCAATGGATATTGAGAAACTGAGAGAAGCATCACTAAGGATCTCTGAAGCTATTTTTACTAAGCAGCATGGTGTTGAAATTGAAGGACTTTTTTATCCTATTCATCGAACTAAGTCAGGTTTACGGAATGTGACGTACTCAGACATTTGGTTTATCGAACAAAATCCTCAGAAGGATTCCCGTCATGCCAAGTTAGCACAAGAAGGACATCAAATCCTCTGGGGACTAAAGAAACGGACGTATGTGCTCAGAGTTATTGATGGGAAATTTACCCTCCTGAAAAAAATACCATAATATGAGAATTACATTTTTAAGTCATTGTGATAAGGCATCAGAATTTTTTCCAGAATTTATACCATTTAATTAATGTACTCTCATGGATATAGACTGGAGTTTTCCTTGGAGGTTTTTCTGTGTTTACACGTGCAACAATCTCATTTTCTTTCGTCCCCTCTTTAAGAAGTTGGCGGATGAAATCCTGAAGTTCAATAGTATACTGTGCGATCGCACTAACTTCCTCTTTAGTCATTATTTTCCCATGACCTGGGATGATGTAATCAACATCAAATGTTATATATTCCTGTAACGCTGAAATCCATTCCTCAGGATTACTTTGTCTTCCACCCCACAAAAAATCGGTTCGTAGATTATCTCCTGCCATGAGGAGCTTGTGCTTTGGTGAAAATACATAACAAGAATCAGGGGTATGCCCTCCTGTTTGCTTAACTGTTACTTTGAAGGACCCATCCTCCACAATGTATTCGCGTTCAAAAGCAGCCTTAGGAACTTTTAGGTTTTTACGTTTAGCTCCAATAAGGAATTTTTCCACTAGCCGAGAAGCAATGATCTCACAGTCAGAATACAAAGGCAAACTGTGGGTGTGATCACTATGGAAATGTGTGAGAATTACTGTATCAACCGTTGTTTTAAAATTGGTTTCCACTGTATTACGAATTTTTCTCGCCTCATGGATATTCCTTCCGACATCTATGATAATCGCTTTCTGTTCTAGTTTCAGTGCAACAGTATTTGCGTGTCCAGGGAAGAAAAGAATATCTTCAGCTAATAGTTCTGACTGGAAAGGCTCTTCTTTACCCAATTTGATTTTACTCCTTCTTCTTCAATAAACTTAGAAAGAACAATCAAATGAAACTGAAATCTAAGATAATAAAGCTAATTATTCTGGCATCAATGAGAATGACAATTCACTGAAAGAATTGCACATAGGAAAGGATTTTTTAACGGAGGGAAGGAGAAAGGTCTTCATTTTAGGTGGTGATGAACTTGAATTTCAAGGTTACTGATGATCCGAATCACACACTAAACAAAATCCTCAAAGAATTCGATTCCCAGGATCCCCAAGAAAGAGTAGCTTGTATCAAGCGATTAGGACAAATGGAGATTCAAATCGAAGACTTTCCAATGAATTTACACATCAAACTGGAAGAGGCATTGCTAGACTCTAATGAAGAAATACGAAAAGAAGCAGCCATAGCCTTGGCTTTCCTAGAGGGAGAAGTTGCCATCCCCTTGCTCGAGCCTCTTTTGGATGATTCCAGTCAATCTGTTCGAAGTAATACTATCTCTGCATTTGGTTACATTGGAATTAGGCCTCCAGAAGACGTTATAAAGAAGATGATGAATTTTCTTCACTCATCGGATTCGGATGAGATTCGAGATCGCTGTGCTCGAACTTTAGGTCGATTAAAGATATATCAAGCTAAAGACCCCCTTCTAAGACTTGCTCAAGAGGATTCTTCCCCAACAGTCCGAGGAGGAGCGGTGGTGGCCTTAGGAATGTTGAAAGGGGATCTACAATTAAAAAAAGAAATCGCACAGCTTTTAGAATCAGAGACAGCAGCCCCCGTCCTTTCTTTACTCCGCGAGACACTTGCACTTATTGAAGCTCATCTAGATCAGACCGAGTCTTAGGGTTTCTTACTAATTCGAGAAAATTCCATTTTTATAGAATTAATAAGTCGTTCTGGGTTGTGAATCCACTTCTGACCTTTGATCCATTCGATATACCCTTTTTTAAGCTCTTCTAAGAATTTTTGAAATTCGTAAGATCCACTCTTTAAGATATCCGAGGGATATCCAAGATAATTTGTATACCACAATTTTATAGCTAACAAGAATGAACATTTTTCTTTTTGCATGTATTTTAAAACTATCTTTTTTTCTCGTGGAGGGAGGAAATTAAATATTTCACAATCTGGTTCTTGAATTGCTTTTTTTACGTCTCGTATGTATAAGGAAAAAAGACTTGGATCTCTTTCTAAGCTCTCATCAATGAATCCCAATATTTTTAAAACAGTATACAATTCGTTTTTTATATACTCATTAATTATCCCTTTTTCATGCTCTGGTATTATCTCTAGTAATGTTGTTATCTCATCTAGATAATCTTGTTTATCAAACATATGAATCACCAAATTTTTTCGGTTTATACATATTTCAATTAGATTTAGACACTCCTAGGATAATAAGATTCTCCCGTCTTACGACGGGTATATATAAAAATAAGTTCTTCAGAGAGTTTATGATAGAAAGAGATGGTAATCGTTACTCTATATAGAGTAAGGATGGTGGAAGGGGTTTATTAAATTCCTTTAGATTGACTCCATTGGTATCTCTTGAGGTTTAGGATGTCTAAGCCAGCCCAGTGTCAAGATGTTTACTAATTTTTTCATTGTAATCTTGTCAGATTCTAAAAACCCAAAATACATTAATGCGACAGAGACTGCTTCCCCTAGATAGAGTACTCCAAAACCAAAACCTGATAATGTTCCTGCAATGCTCAAAGCGAGAGCTCCAACACCAATATAGATGTTAAAAACACCTTTCGTAGGACTAATGCTTCCAGACTTCTTGTAAATAGCCCATTGCCATGTAATATAAGAATAAAACGCTCCTCCGATGAGAGCAATGCTTCCAGGAATGGTATTCAGAGGAGAAAATAATCGTATTGTGGCTCGTAAGCCTGGTAGATCGTTGATCCATCCATGGCCAGCAACTTCCTGGCCTCCACTATTGAGTAAAAACCCTACATCAAGAGCAGCTTGTAGGGCGGTGATTGACATGAACACGAAAATATATAATGTGAATAAAATGAAAATATGACTGAAATATAATCCAGAAATCTTAAATGCCTTCTCTGAATCTCGGAATCGAATTTGAAACCAATATAATACCCCTCCTAGGGTTATTATAAGAGCTGGAACAAATATCCACAGGAAAATTACTGCTCGGAACAGGAAAAGAAAAGAAAAGAAAAGAAAGTCCATACACTCCCGAATAATATAAACGCTTTTCCTGAATTTTTTTCGTTTATAATGTTCCTACTGGCAAATAAGTATAATGCACCACCACCCATAATCGCGACTTGGACAGCAGCTAGAACATAATACGTTTTGTATATCAAAGGATCCCAATACCCCAACAATAAACTTAGTCCTTCAAAACCAGCGGTAATTGTGAATAATAACATAGAGATTGCCCAGACAAGCTGGTGAGGTTTCCGTTTTCTAAAGTATTGTTCAGTGACACTAAGAAAAAACAGGAGGGAAATTATTGTTGTAATAAATGGGAAAAAAGCTTCAAAGTGAAGAGTGGCCATAGAACTACCAACCTATGTAATTATCTGTTCAACCACTTCTTTGGTAACAATAAGAATGTTTTCTAAGGATTTAATTACCCGATTAACAATAAATAACCTGATAACATCTAGGACTCTAGATAGGAAACAAAAACTTGTTAAAGGATGATGTTTTTAAATCAAAATTGTCGTTCTCTGGAAATTTTGATTGAAGACTACAAGGTGGAGTAATATTGGGACTTTTAAATGGTCGAGTGGTGGTAATCACAGGTGCAGGTAGGGGAATTGGTCGTGCCCACGCACTAAGATTCTCACGAGAAGGTGCAAAAGTAGTGGTAAATGATTTGGGTACTTCACTCAATGGTTCGGGTGTTTCAACTTCTATAGCAGATCAAGTGGTAAAAAAGATAACGACAGAAGGAGGGGAAGCTATAGCGAACTATGATGATGTAGCCTCAATGAATGGAGGTCAAAACATCATTAATTCTGCCTTGGATAATTATGGACGAATTGATGTCTTGGTCAATAATGCAGGTATTCTTCGAGACAAGACATTGTTGAAGATGGAGGAAGATATGTGGGATTCTGTTATAAATGTACATCTGAAAGGAACATTTTCCTGTACTCAGGCAGCTGCAAGCATTATGAGGGAACAAGGGACGGGGGGTAGTATAATTAATACAACGTCATTTACTGGACTCAAAGGCAATTTTGGCCAAACTAATTATGGTGCAGCCAAAGCAGGAATTGTTGGATTCACGTTAAATGCTGCCATTGAGCTCAATCGTTACAATATTACGGTAAATTGCATTGCTCCAATGGCTATTACTCGAATGAAAAGCCCAGTAGTAAGAGAAGATATGACACCAGAAACGATTACTCCAGTCGTCCTTTTTCTCGCTAGTGATAAAGCTAGAGATATTACTGGTCGTATTATCGGAATTCATGGCCAAGCTTTATTTGAATATCAAATTCGAGTAACAAATGGAGTCGAAAAGCAAACAAAGGATCTTTGGACTATCAATGAGATTGCAGAGAAGTGGGACTTAATCACAATGTGAAAAAACCTTTATTTTTTTAAGAGGAGTTGAAATACAACAATCCTCATTTAGCACTACTCCTCATAAATTTAAACAGTAATATCTCTCTTTTTATTATGTTAAAATGATAAATAACAATCTGCAATCAAAAGCAGATTATCATCTTTGGAAAATGTTAAAACTACAACTAGGTTTGGATCCATGTATGAGGGTGAACAATGAGGAATAGAATTTCTCTGACATCGTTTGTTTTACTTATTATAGT
Source organism: Candidatus Heimdallarchaeota archaeon (assembly GCA_020353515.1). GTDB lineage: Archaea > Asgardarchaeota > Heimdallarchaeia > Hodarchaeales > Hodarchaeaceae > Hodarchaeum. Next base: position 1,079,509 of record CP070695.1, on the reverse strand, counting down.
TCTATTTTTAACTTCTTTCACTCCAAAGGACATTATTGATCTACCAGAAAATTATTCTCAAGGTGGTATGGGTGCTAAGACATGGGATTTCACAGCTATCCCTGGTGATGAATATGATTTTCGAGCATTCTATAATGGTACAACCGCTGATCCTTCCAATGAGAACATTATTCAAGTCACAAGATATTTTTCTTCAATCAACGAATATATTAGTTATCTCTCTTGGAATTTAACTGATTTTCGAATTAAATCCAGTCTTAATTTTACAGAGGCTTATTTATGGCTTGATTATCAATCAAATGATTATTGGGACACATCCGATGATATTGATATAAAGCTCAAAAACCTAGATACAAGTTTAACAACGCCAATGGCAAATATCTCAATTGCAGATATGACTCTGATCTATGAATCTACCGCGAACGCGAGTTTAATCGATGTTGATGTTGATTACTCTGATGTCTCGCTAGATGTACTTCCCCTGATTCAATATTGGTATGAAAACGGCACAGACAATTGGATTACTTTTGAATTATCTCCCTCCGAAGACAATCCTATCTCCTCTGGATATGAAACCATTAAGTGGGAAGATTCACAACATTATCCCGGAACTGATGATGACCCAAAACTCTCAATTTCAGCGAAAATCATCTTTCCTGAACCACTACAGGACTGGGTCTACCGAAAAGAACACATGATTCACCCTGCAGCTGGAGCTAGTACAGACTATCAGGTAAGGTTTACTGTTCATTATGGATCAGGAACAGATTCTGAGGGAAATGTCTTTCTTGATGGTCAATGTCAAACGGATTTCGATGATCTACGCTTTACATCAAGTGATGGGAAAACAGAACTGGATTACTGGATTGAGGAGATTCATCTTGGTGAGAATGCCACCATTTGGGTAGAAATCAAAGCTGACCTCAATTCTTCAACTCAGATTATCTATCTTTATTATGGCAACTCAGAGGTTTCTACCACTAGTGATGGGACTGAGACATTTCTATTCTTTGATGATTTCGATACAGATAACTGGAATTATCTTGGCACTACCGTTACAATCAATCCTACCGAGGGACGTATGTATTGGGAGTGTACATCTTTGAGTGGATATGCTTATTATGATTTGGGTACGATTTATGATCAATTTGCCCTAGAAACATACGGACAGAGGACGAATATTGCTGGGTTGGGAAACATGCACATAGGCTTGACCGATAGTCCAACAACTTATCATGATTATAATGATGCTGTTATTCAACATTTTCAGTACACTGCTACTAATAAACAAGCTGCAAGAATCTATTATGGGGGAACAGACAACACAGTGTACGGGATCCCCAACGAAACCATTGGCATAGATTACCGTTGGCAATTATTATACAACACTTCACATGTTACGGTACGTAATCTTGATTTAAACCAGCATACAAATGCCACAGGCCCAGCTCTGACAACTTTGGACAATGTCATTGTATGTACCCGAGAACGGGAAAATAATGCTGGTTATTTCTATTGGATGCTCCTTCGGAAGTATGTTTATCCTGAACCAACCCACGGAGAATGGAAAAACCCAGAAGAGAATACAAAGCTAGGGATACCTTCTCAAAAGATGCCAGAGGATTATTTAAGAATGGAGGACACTACAGATGAAAGTTTGTGCTACATCCTTGAAAACTCTGTGAGTCAATCTAATGGGGTGACTGTAGAAGCACGTGCGCGCTTAATTGCTAATCTCGTGGGAACACTAGGGCCAATGGGATTTTATATTCAAGATGGAACTCATATGTTTATTGTGTCAGTTGGTTCTAATTTTGTGAAAGTCGATTATGACAACCTGCAAAAGTTCACGTGGGCAGATGGAGGAACATTCAATAGTTCAATGTGGCATACGTATCGATTAACTGTAAAAGAGGGTATATTGCA
>CP070695.1:1029160-1077483 GCA_020353515.1 Candidatus Heimdallarchaeota archaeon | reverse complement strand
TTATAATTTGGTCCATATTTCTGGATAATATTCAATAATTTCATATAAGCTTCTGAAACATCTGATATGTGAAGACCTGCTTCAATCATTGCTTTTATAGCATTTAATCTAGATCTTTCTACGAGCAATTTAGTATTTAATAAAGTTCCATCAATATCAAAAGCAATAGCTTTTATTATCATGTTAAATAACCAAGTTTTCTTTTTTAATAATGATTTTGGTTTAATTCGAATTTCTAGAGATGATCTAAAAATACTGTTTAATAAGCTATTAATATTAAATATCTCTAAAAAAGTATCTCAGGCTATTCTTTTAAGTCCAAAAAATTGAGAAAAAATATCGTCGTATTTTGAGTAATCTTGAATTCTATTCATAGTAGAGATTAGGCCAGATTATTCCTAATTCAGACTAAATTTCTTGTATAATATTATTGAGGAATTTTCAGAGGCTTGGATTTTATTAATTTGGAATAAAAATTTTTATTGAAAATTTTAATGAAATTTGGATCGTTAAACCTCACCCCACCGACCTCACCAGGTTAATTCATATGATTATAGAAGAGTATTATGCCAAGACTCTAATGCGGAATAGCTCGCCCTCACTTTTTTCTTGGTCTGAACACTATCTTAATCCTTATCAGGGCTGTTATCACGATTGTCAGTATTGTGATGGTAAATCTGAAGTATATCACATGCATGAAGACTTTGGTAATCGTATTCGTGTCAAGAAGAATGCCCCTCACTTGCTTGAACGATTTTTAAAAAAGCAAGGTATGGTATCAGGCTCTACTCTAGAAGATCATTTAAAATTAGAGAAAAAAGGCCCTAAACCAAAATTCATTCTATTTATTGGAGGAGGTGTATGTGATGTCTATCAGCCTGCAGAGAAACAGGTGAAAATGACTCGTACATTATTACATCTTGCATATATGTATAATGTTCCTGTACAAATATTAACAAAAAATACACTTGTTTTAAGAGACCTAGACTTATTTAAAAAGATAAATGAGAGAACATACGCAGCAGTAAATTTCAGTATTACATTAGCGGATGAAAATGCTCAAGAAATCTTTGAACCCCGTGCAAGTACAACCTCCGAACGCTTCAAAGCAATTCAGAAACTAAGGGAAGAAAGGATTCATTCAGGGGTATATTTTTATCCCCCATTACCATTTATTGGGGATACAGACGAAAACATGAATTCTATATTCCAAGAAGCAAAAAAAGTTGGGGCAGAGTTTGTATATGTTTGGTCCTTAACCTTAAAACCTGGAAGAAATAAAGAGGGGTTTTTCCGTACAATCCAAAAACAATATCCTCATTTGTTATCTAAATATCGCCAACTGTACGGCAATAATAACAAATATGGAACATTAGATCATTTTCAATTAAAAAAATTCAATCTCATCTATCCAGAGATAAAAGCATACAAATTTAATCATGAATTTGAGCTGCCTTACACTTCAAGACGATATATTCCTCCTGGACGGATTGAAAATAATCTCCGACTTGCTGAAATCTTAATGAGAGCAGCTTACGTAAGTTTAAATATTATTCAAGAAAAAGGTGAAACATATCAGTTAAACAAAGCTGCTGCATTTCTTGAAACACATCCTGAAGATGTTTACGAGTTGGATAGGAGCGAATTTAAGAAATTAAACATTCCTCAAGCTGCCCATCCCTATATTATTGACTTCTTTTTAAATGGAAAAAGTATACTACTTGAAGAATTAGAAAAGAAAGCTTACTTTGTAGTATTAGACAAACTAAAACGCTTGACATAAATTATACTAAGTTCTTGATGAGTTCTATACTTCAAGATCGATTTTGTTTGCTTCTTTCAAAATATAGAACGCGTCAATTGTGACCCATTCATTCATTTTCCGTCTATTTAATTCTCCCCAGTCAACTGGAGAATAGCGAGACCTTTTATTAGTAAAGAAATTCTTCTGTTCTGCTGGAAATCCTCCCTCAGGGAGTTGTTTGGATTCGAGTAACTGTAAAGCATCTTCACACCGAGAATCTTCTATTTTTCCACATTCAGCGATCACTTTCAATCCAAAGAAGAAGTTATACATCCAATATGAAGGATACGATAATTTTGTCCAATTCCTATCAATAATTTTGTTGGTATTCAATTTTTTATAGAATCTTCTCTTGAGAAACAATTCTGATGCTTGGTCGACTGCTTTTTTTGCCTTCGGATCGCTAGTTCTTCTCTCAAAGACGTTCAATGCTCTTAGGGGAATTGCACTTTCATGATAGGATGAGTTTTTTGCTTCAGGTCGCACATCACAATTCCATCCTCCGTCCTGCCATTGATAGGTAATTAAACGATTAGCTAGAATTGAACATTCCTCCAAGACATGTTCTGCTAGTCCGAGTGATGTAATTGAAAATAATCCATTCCCTTCTTGAGAAGCACAAAATCTCTTTCGTCCATTAAGTGTCTTCTTACTTGCCCAGCGTTTCTTACTTAATAACCAGTTCAACTCAAGTTTAATGCTTGCTAGTAATGTTTGATCTCCTGGGGGATAACCAATATCTGCCAAGTCCGCCAATACCCAATGAATTCCTTCCCACTTCTTATAAACACGTCCCTCTCCGATCTCTTTTGTATTATATACCTTTTCTTGAGCTGAAAGGGCGCTTAGTAATCCTGAAACCACAGGTGACTCTTTGATGACAGATACTACTTTCTGAACTTCGTGACTCTCATAATCATGTTCCAGTAGTCGTAAATACACCTTTAATTGAATTGCTGGATCCTTTGAAGCTAATAATTTCTTGATAACTTCATTTATTTTCATATCATCACACTGAAATAGACATATACCTCAATTTTCTTGCCAGTAAACAGAATAATCCTCCCACGTACGAATGACACTCTTAACCTCCTCAAGATCCAGGTAATTATGAACTAAAACCTCTCGCTGCAAGTCTATTGGTAATAGATGATGGTATCTCTCATAAATAAATTTTTCAGACTGATCATATAATTGATGTAATTCTTTCTCTGAAACGCTTTCTACTAGATTGTATAGATCTTTATAAAGCGAATTGACGTTATTATAATTACCAGTTTCAAATTGAACCACATGGACTGGAAGATGAGGATCTGTTGTTGTTACAGGCTCAGGTTGTACCCAATTGATCCCTAAGGTGTTTGGACCAAGAAATTTTAATATACGAAGAAGAGTTCTGAAAGGTGTAGACCCCATCCATGGGAGCAGGCTATACCTGCTTTTTGACTCTTGTAATAAGACCTTTTTATCTAACTGCTGCTCTTTGGCGAATAATTGGCCTTCCTTAAGTCGGAGCTGTGCGCCTCTTTGGAGAAATGAATAATTTTTTTCTTCAAAGAGAGAACGTCGCATGCGTTGAACTACTCTCGTATGAACAGGTGCTATTCTCCCTGGCCATACGTACAATGGTTTGTCAGTTATCTTTTCAGCTAGCATGAGCTTTTGTTTGGGGTAAGCTTGGGTTATTCGATAAGGATATCCGCCTATTAATAATTGATCACCTGGTTCAAGGAGTTGTTCAATATGGCCAATCTCTCGTGTCCCCTCTTTCACTGAATAGTCAACAGCATAGTCTCGAAATACTGCATAAAAACGGTAATTTCGGACTATTTTTTCTCCAGCGAGTCCAAGCACCAAACCCCCATCTTGAATTTGTTCGATGTAATCATTTTTGAGAAGATGGTTTAATAATACGCGAAATTCAGCCTGGGTAATATTCTTGAAAGGAGAAAGTGATAACACTCTTTGAGCTAACGCCTGAGGAGAAAGTTCACCAGCAGAGGCTAAGATAGACATTGTTTGATGGAATAAGATTGAAAATGGCTTTTTGAGGGGAATTGCAGGTTCGACCCATCGTTCATCGAGATAGAGCTCGACAACAGCGATAGCCTGTAATAACCGATAGGGGAGTTGATATGCAAGAGGTGTTCGATCTGTCTTGGGGTTCTCAGAAATTGCAAATAACATCTCTGATGCGTTATTTACTCTACCAGATCTTCCTAAACGTTGTACGAATGTGGAAACAGCATGAGGGCTATCTACATGGATAATCCTTTCCACATCAGAAATATCAATGCCTAACTCTAGAGTCATAGTTGCTGCAACAACATGGGGGACTCCATTCTTTTCTTTCAAGAACTCCTCTGCATCCTCTCTAAGCAAACCTGCTATACATGAATGATGCGTGTGGTATACATCAGGTAATCCTTTTGATTTAGCGATTTCTCTTAATCCATGAGTCACAAGTTCAGTTCTTTCTCTATCATTCTGAAAAATTATACATTTTCTTCCTAAAACTAAATCAAAGATCCATCTATGTGATGGGAGATCAAGGCCACGTGGTGGGGGTTGTCCTCTCATTTTTGCTCGATACCATGTTGTTTCAGTAAAATGTTCAATACTTAGCCTAAGTTTTTTCGAGGGTTCATTTGTAATCGGAGTAATAACAGATTGATTAGTGCCTGAAGCAAGCCAATATTCCGCATATGAATAATCACCAAGTGTTGCTGAAAGACCAATTCGTCGTGGAATTCGGTTTACAAACTCTTGAAGCCGCTCAAGTTGACAAAGAACCTGTCTTCCTCGATCCGATAATTGAGGCATGAACGCATGCACTTCATCAATAATGACGAATCGTAGATCCCCAAAGAGTCTTCGTAAATCAGTTGTACGATTGATTAATAAACTTTCTAATGATTCTGGAGTGATTTGTAGTAATCCGTTTGGATTTTTAACTAATTTGGCTTTATGACTCTGTGAGACGTCTCCGTGCCATCGCCAGACTTTTATATCCGCCTCTTGAAGGAGATCCTCTACTCGCTGGAACTGATCATTAATAAGAGCTTTTAATGGTCCAATATACAATACCCCAACACTTGCAGAAGGATTTTGATCCAATAGAGTCAAGATAGGAAATAATGCTGCTTCGGTCTTCCCACTGGCAGTTCCAGTCGCTAACAACAGATGGTGGGGAGTATCGAATATAACTTTACAAGCCTCTTCTTGAATTGGTCTAAATACCTCCCATTGCCGCCGATAAATCCACTCTTGAATCCATGGAGCAAGACGATAGAATTGATCCGAGGCCAGATCCCTCACCAGTTCTTGATAATTTCTTTAACTTCTTCCAAGTCCAAGTAATCATCCATTAATGTCTGTTGTTGGAGATCTGTTGGGATATATTGGTCAAATTTCCGCCAAACAAAGATTTCATCCTCTTTGACAAGCTCGGAAGGTGATTCAATTCTCTTACACAATTTTTTAATCTCTGATTCAAGACTCTCTCTTTCTTTGTCTTCAGCTTCAAATAAGAAGAAATATGGAGACTGTTCATTCAAGCTCCTGATCCCCAGTTCTTCAGAATGTATTTCCAATATTCTTCTAATTGTTCGAAACGAAATTGACCCAGACCAAGGAATAAGTACAAATTTGTGACCTGCGAGTTGAAAAAGTGCTCGTTTATCCATCCTTACCTCTCGGGCTAGTGTTCTAACCTGTTGAATACGTTCAGCAGCACCAGCTTGCAGATAAGGATAAATTTTATCTTCAAAGAGGATTTTTCGCATATGTTGAAGGACTTTAGTATGCACAGGAGCAATCCCTCCAGGCCAGAAATACCTTGTACGACCGCCTACTTTCGAAACAATTATCATTTTTTGATCGGGATAGATTTCTTTAACTTCCCAAGTATATCCTGCAAGTGGAAACCGATCTCCAGGGAGAAATAATTGTCCAACTTTGCCTATTTCATCAAATCCTTCAGTATCTTTCACTGTCCACTCTACGACATCAGGAAATACAGCATAAAATCGATAATTTCTAACAACTCGTTCACCATCTAAACCAACGATTAAACCTCCCCCTGTATCTTCAATTTGTTCAATGTGATTTAATTCAATGAGGTGACGAATAAGAGTCCGATAATTGTCTTGAGAGACGTGTTGAAATGGCGTTAAGGAAAGAACTCGTTGAGCGAGAGATTGAGGAGAGAGCTCGCCCGCAGAAGCTAAAGAGGACATTGTTTGATGATATAATAAACTGAAGGGCGACTTCAATTCTCGTATTGGTTCAATCCAGCGTTCTTCTAAATATAAATTGATGATTGCAACAGATTGGATCAATTCCCAAGGTATTAGGTAAGGTAATGGCTTATTATCTGATGGTTCTTCTTCCGAATGGATGAAAAGAATTTCAGAGACATCAGCTTCCTTTCTACCTGATCGTCCTAAACGCTGTAAAAAACTGGAAACCGTTCGTGGGGATCCAATTTGAATAATTCTTTCCAGAGATCCAATATCAATTCCTAATTCCAATGTAACTGAACATGCTGTAACTGAAGGAATGTCCCCTGTTTTCATAATTGATTCTGCTTCTTCTCTAAGAGAAGCTGAAATACTTCCATGATGAACATAATACCGATTCGGAAATCGTTTTTGGTCAGCAATTGCCCGAAGAGCATTAATTGTGCTTTCTGCTCGTTCTCGGGTATTAGTAAAGATTAAACACTGACGATTTAACGTTTGATCAAATAAATACATATTCGAGGGGTATGGTTCTGAAGAAGGTTCTGTAGCAGGAGCAACCAACTCACCACTCTCACCATACTGCATTATTCCAGCTGGATTGGGATTAGGATCTATGAAATTCTCAACAGCTAATCTTATTCTTTTGATTAATCCCTGTACCTTCGGAGTATTCACTGGAATATTGGTTCCCGAACTTAACCACTTTTCTGCAGAGCTATAGTCGCTCAGAGTCGCTGAAAGACCTATACGTCGGGGATGATAGCCAATGATATTCCCCAAGCGTTCTAATTGACATAAGATTTGAGTTCCTCTTTCAGCATTCATAAATACATGTACTTCATCTATGATCACAAATCGAAGATCACCAAACATCCTACGTAATTCTTGTTGCCTATTTATTAACAAACTTTCCATAGATTCAGGTGTAATTTGGAGAACACCACTAGGATTTTCAATTAGCTTTCTTTTTAAATTTCGAGGGATATCACCATGCCACGGCCAAGCTGAAATCTCCGCTTCCTCTAACAATTCCTCAATACGGTTAAATTGGTCATTAATTAAAGCCTTCAAAGGTGAGATGTAAAGGATACCAATACTTGCAGGAGGATCTTCATAAATTAGTGTTAATGCAGGAAAAAAAGCTGCCTCTGTCTTCCCACTGGCTGTACCTGTTGCCAATAACACATGATCTTTTGTCTCAAATATCGCTTGAGCAGAAGCAACCTGAATTTCACGTAATTCCTCCCATCCATGTGAATATATCCATTCTTGAATGAATGCAGGAAATCGGTTGAAAATAGTGTCACTCATAAGGTAAATTCCTCATATTCTGTACCTTTGACTGATTCCTCTACTTGACTTGGGGCTTGTGGTTTGAAGTCTTCACCATGAATAAGGCCTAAGAAGGATTGTTCCGGATTCCTCCGTAAGATATTTAATAAAATAATAAATTCCCGCACAAATTCTCGGGGAGTAAGGAGTTTATCGGCCCCAATACGGCTTACTATTATTTTAATGAATTCTTGAAGCTCATTATTTGTTAAAAAAGTTTCATACTTATAGTGGAGAGCATGAACATTCATAACTCGAGTTAATAGTACAAAAATTTCTTCTAAGGATAATCGTTCAAGTTTAATGACAGGGCCTGAAATATCACGGAGCCCATTCTTTGTAAATCGGCTTTCTACAAGTCTTGAGTGAAGTGCTTCATAGCTATAGAGACCTCTTCGGCGATCTTCCAAAAATTGGGGAGTTCCCCCCACAAAAATTCCGAGATACTCAGCTTTTCCTTGCATGGTGTCATTATACATTGTCAAGAGTTTCTCGTAGTTGTTGGTTCTTGATTGGGTATGGGTGATCTTATATAAGTTGACAGCCTCATCAAAAAAGATCAAAAGTCCCTTATATCCAATTTCTGTGATAAACCGTGCTAGTAACTTGATATAATCATACCAAGAATCGTCATCAACAATGACACTAACACTTATGGCATTTCGTGCCTCAGTTTTAGTTGTGTATTCCCCTCGTAACCATCGAAGTGCATTTTCTTTTGTCTCTTCCTCCCCTAATTTATGCCCTCGCCAGTAGGTTGAGATAACGGTAGCAAAATCAAAACCATGGACTAAATCCTTAATGTTATTTACTGCATTTATTATCTCTGTTTCCACTTGATCCACAAAAATAGGGTCTTGAGGTTTAATCCCTTTTTCAATGATCACCATGGATTGAATCTTGGAGATCCATTTCTCTAAAATAGCTGTTAATGCGCCCCCACTAGGACGAGTCTTTGTGGACATATTTGTAATGAGTTCACGATATGTAGCAACGCCTTTATTTCCCCCGCCAATGAATCGTCGTGCTGGGGATAAATCTACATCAGCAACAACGAAATCCCGATCCATGGCATAATTTCTTAACAGTTGAATCAAGAAACTCTTACCAGATCCATATCGTCCAATAAAAAACCGAAAAGCTGCACTACCCACTTCAATATTTTCCAAATCTTCTAATAATGATTCAATTTCTTCTTTTCGACCTACTGCGATATGTTCAAGACCTATCCGGGGCACTACCCCAGCACTCAAGGATTTTAGTATTGTCGCTGAAACACGTTGTGGTATTCTTTTCTTCGACATTGTTGTAATGCGTCCTTCAGGCAATTATTTCGTGATAATCGACTTCAATCTATCTAGATACTCTTCAATAACGTTAAGAAGTTCAGAATCAATTATAATATCATCTATTATCTCAAGTGCGATTTCATTAATGGATTCTATTATTGCTTCTGGTAAAGTGCTAGTTTGCTTAGCAATCTGATCTAATTGCTCTTTTGGGGTTTTACTACGCAATAATATCCTTAAAACCTTTAGTTGAAGATCAGTCAATCTTGATCGAAACAGATCCCACTCATCTAATCCGCTTATTTCCGTTTTCTGAGCAATATCTTGATTAGTTGGCTCTTCAATTTCTTCTTGAACCGCTTCTAAATCAAGTATAGGTTCTTCCTGCTCGAACTCAAATGTGTCGGTAGTTCTTAAGAGGGATTGAATTTCATCGGATTCTTCGGTTAATGCCTTTATTTTAGATTGATCCACACCTAAATCGCCACTTTGAACCTGTAAAACAATTTTAGAATATTTAGGCATGATGTTTGTGGCATTTAAGTTATCTATGAAATAATAATCAATCAAGACTTCAACTTCAGGATCTGGAATAACAGCCTTTAATCGGGTTTTAGTTGTATCAAACTCAATATCACGGAAACGATTTTGAATGAATCTTATTGTATTATCTAAAAAATTTAAGAATTGTCGAGAAAAACCTTTTATCTCTAATATATCAGTCTCACCAAAATATCGGGCGAGAACAAAGGGGATTCTTCGTTTTTTAGTGGGACTAAAGAATTCTAACAACCCTTTTTGGTATTTATGCAGATAATAATTATTCACTTCATTTAGTATAGACCCCACATGCTGATCTATTGTAGACCGAACTGAATCATTTAATCGGGTATAGGGAAGAAAATTCGAGTAACCCACAAGCTCATAAATCATTCTGATTGGAATTTTGCTAAAAGCTTCCTGTTGAAACTGAAAGAGTAGAAGCTCTGTTAATTCATATCGAAGATCTCTCTGTTCTCTTCCATCTAATCTACTTAAAATCGTATGATAGAGTTCCTCAATGTTATCAACAGGTATGTCATTTAGAATTGCATATTCCACGATCCATTCAGGGAAATATTCATCCAACTCAGGATTATCAATACGGTAATATTCCCACAGAGCTAATAATCGTTTATAACCCTCTTGAGGATCTTGGATTCCAATATCATTAATGATTTCATAGATATATAATATAATGTACCCAATTTGAGCAGAGATAAAGTTGCCATTCCTAACCTGGTTACGCCAATAAAAGTACCATTGTAATTGAGCTTTTGTCATATCTTGATAGTTAGGTTGAAATTGGTAAAGAGGAACTGGTTTAACTTCATCCTCGATCCTATTGACATAATTTTGCGCGGCATCAATGAAGGATAATTCTGTCTCATGTTCAGTTAAACTTAACTCGCTAATAAATTTGGTAAATATAGTTTCAATTACTTTCTCAATTTCTCTTTCTAACATACTGATATGAGGAAGAGCTGGAAAACGATAATACTTACGGAGTTTACTCTCTGTTGTCCTTACAACCTCTACGATGAAAACAAGAAAAGGAGGTGACTTTGTGTAGGGTAAAATTTCAATAGTCTTCGTAAGATAACTTTCATCCTTGAGTGCTTTATCAAAAACGAATCGTGCCACTTTATCAGGCTTAAATTTCTCTAATAAGCCTATGTTTTCAGTCTCGTGATAATGTCGGTCAATTGCGTCAAGTACTTCAGGGATAATTTGGTTCATGACTTTTGGTTTCGATAAATAAAAAGTACTGCTTTTAATACTGTTATTTGCCAGAACATTAATCCAATCAATTGGTATTTCTTTAAAACGGGGTGGGAATAATGTCAGAATTGAGTCGAGACATTCTACCGTATATTCTGAATGAAATTTTATTAGTTCTTTATTTATGGTTCTTTGATCATAATGGCAATCATGTAGAAGGATATAATCTGTAATCCAATCAATTAAATAATGGTCCAATTTAGGATGTTCTCTTCGGTAATGGATCCAAATCTCTCGTAGTAAACGATAACCTTTTTCTTTATCTTCATAATCAAGTATTTGATATATATAAAGAAAAATATAAGACAAATCGGTTGGATAATAATGTCCATTTTCGATTTCTGACACCCAATGATCGTACCAACTCTTTTGATCCTCATTCATTGTATCTAAAGTAGGCCAATATTGCTCAAATGGGACGAATTTAGGGATTCTAGGAATTTCTTCAACGATAGCTGTTTTAAAATCAGATTGCGGTTCTTCTACTACTTTAACGCAACATACTCCCTTTAAATCTTCGAGTTTCTCACGAATTCGGGATGCTTGTTTAAAATCCAGAGAGTGAGCAGCGACCTTCATCTTGGTTTCAAGTTCACTAATATTTCCTTGATTTTCATGAGTTTTGGAGATAATCTCTTTGGTTTCAACGGAGGCAGGCTTCCTACTGTATATTCGTTCTTGAGGTTTCACTTCAGGTTTTATTATGGATATTTTGACTTGTTTCTTCGGTGTGAAACCTATTTCAAACTCTGCAAAAATTAGTTGCTTTTTATTCAATTTCCTTTTTGGTTGTATCCTCGTTTCATATTTCTTTAGTTCTATATGGATTATTTCCTTGATCTGATTATTAAGAGGTCTTGGATTTACTTCCACTTTACCTCGATATTTCACAATCAAACTGAGTTTTTTTTCAGTGAATTTCAATATATCAGTAAAGAAATCCACCATTGGTTTATTAGATGCAAGCCAATTTATATATTCGTGCTTAATATCATTAACATTTGTAGTTTCTTGTGTAATGGTGAAATTGGTTTGTGATGGAAACATATTAAGAAAATTTTTGCTCTGAACGTCTAAAAAGTGGTTATTAATCTTTTTCATAATTTTAGGAAGTATATTCTCTAAAATCTTGGTATTCCCTCTTTGACAGAACTTACTTCCTTGAGTCGAGTTATGGACTAAGTAATTTATTAGTTTAAGGGGGAAACTGTAAAATAGACATTCCATATATTGGTTTAGAAAAATTAATATGGATTCTGAATCAGGAATCTTCCCTACCTTCCCAACGAGGGGATTTTCTGACATTAAAATTTTCTTTCTTTTTGGAGAATAGTATCCAAGGACTGTTGCTACTATCCAATAATCAATTTCTATTAGAGATATTTGGAGGATCGATTCGATTTCCTCTTTATTAGCATATTTTGATATTGATTCAAATGGAGTAATTTCATCAATTTGAACATATAATTCTCTCTGAACTAAGGAACTTTCGGAGGAAACCTGAAAAGAAAAATAATCTCCAATGTTAGGGGTAGGGCTCCCTTGATAAGCTGCTAAAACTGTCGTGATTTCTACAGGAAATATATTTTCGAACCTTTTTGGGATAACGAGCTGATAGTCTCTTATTTCCTTTGTATTAACCCTTAAATTTTCTGCAACAATAGTCAAAATCGTTGACATCGAAAAATGCTTTCCATACAACTCGTTGAGGTCTTCTTATTTCATCAACTCTAATTCTTGAGATATTCAGAGTCAGGAAGAGAATATTATTTCAATAAGAGGATGATATGGTTGACTGTTTATAATATTATTACACACCTTCTTCAATATCAGAATAACTCCAAACACTGTCCAGAGTGCGAAAACACTCATTAATTGTCAAATTTCGGTAAATTTTAAATGAGAAGGCATTTAAAAAGGTTAATATCATGTACATAAGATGTTAGATTTATATATCAAGATTAATGAAATATTTCTTCTGTAAACGATTTCTGTATAAGTAAATTTTGTATTTTGGTATTAAACTAGTGTCTCTTATTAGCTTAGTTTGAAAGGAATGAAAATACCTTTTTTTTCGCTAGTTCATAAGTCTGAAATCATTAAAGCTATACAAAAAATGGGTGGAAAAAACTGTTCTAAAGTTAGTACAGGCTGAAACCATATTAAAACAGTGGAAATGAGTAGAAAGATTTAAAACAAGTAATTTCATAAATAATATCTGTTTTAATTACAAATTATAGAGAAAAATTGGCAAGGATACATCTATGAATTCCAAATCTTTGTTCATAATTACCATACAAATATTTCTTCTTTTAGCTATTTCCATTAATACATTTCCAGTTTCTATGGTCTCCCAAGATACCACAAATCTAATATCTGGGAGTGTGCAACTTCAACAACCACCTAAGTCTATTACGATAATTAATGGGATGGATGGGAAGTTTGAACCAACCTTTCACCCAATGTATGATACACATTCATTACTGTTACTTCCATTTGATACACTTGTGGAAATAGATCCTGTGACAAACGAGGTTATTCCATCTTTAGCAAAACAATGGGTTGCAATAGTTGCTGCATTTGAAATGATTCTCGATCCAACTAAACTTAAGTGATATGATCCAGAAATTCCAAAAGAAGAACAAGGTATAACTCCGTATTTTACTATGCCACTTGAATCAGTAGAGATTATCGATGAATTTACGATCCGTATTACATTTTCAACCTCCTATTCACCTTTTATACGAATTCAAGCGGCCAGGATACGAATACCTTCATTAACAAGTTATCCTACCATTAATACAGAGGATTACTGGCCTATCGGCAGTGGGCCTTATGTACTCCAGAATTTCATACGAGTTATCCAAGCTTCATCTATCTTCTCATTACTATAGGTGTGATAATCACTATACGAAAAAAGCAAAAACGATGAGATCCCACCAAATCCAACAAGGAGTTGAGATTTACATCCACCTCCCTTTTTTTTACCTGCAGGAATGATAATTCATGTACAACGGAAGAAAATTTATCCCAACTCTTTTTTTGATTCTCCACAATTTCGAAACAAGCAATGTTAAATGTAGCTTCCTCAATTTTACAAAAAGGATAGACATTAAACAATTACTTAGCCTATATTTCCTCGAAACCAATTTCTACGATTAAAGGGTAATTTTCCTTCATTGAGGATAAAATTATAAGATTAAATCATAATAATTGGAATTTACTCTGGTTTTTCACTTGAAAATGAGATTTCAAGCAATTTTTCCTTATAATTATCTTCTGTAATCTGATAGGTCTCTTGATCAACAATGAGGTCACCAATAAACTCTAATGCCAACTCATTAATAGCCTCAAGAAGAGTCTCTGGAAGCCTATTTTGACTTCTTGCGAATTTTTCAAGTGCTATTTTGGGTTTTGAAGACTTAATGAGAATTTTTACAGCTTCAAAAGAGATTTTGTCTAATTCAGCAATGAAAGCTTCCCATTCATCTCCCTCAATTCGTGGTTCAACTCTTTGGGGTTGAGAAAGAATGCGAGAAGGTTTCTTCTCTTCTTCATCCAGTGTTAATAATGAGGTCACAGTCTGAGATTCCTGTGAAAGTCGGTTGACATCTTGAAGATTGATATTCATTATTTGTGCGTAATTTTCTAATTCTTCCTTAATAATTCGATGTAAAGGAAAATCCTGAAGCCAAGAAAAATATAAAAACAGAGATCTCAGGGCAAAAGGTGTGATTTCTGTCTGTGAAATGAAATCTTTAACATCATCTGCCTTTGCTTTAACAATTCTGGAGAACCCCTTCTCATTCTCAAGGTATCTTTGAAAATGCTTAATTTCCACTAAATGTTCTATTGGTAAGTGATGATCTTCGAGATATTTCACATATTTCTTGACCCCTATATAATCTGGTTGTTGAATCTGTTGTTTGTGAGCCGATTTATCTACTTTACATCCTTCCAGGGAATCCAACCAGTCTGGATATGACTCAAACAGGTTTCCAGAGAGTCTTAAATCACGAAGATTAGGTAATTGCTGAAGTGATCGGGGTAATGAAGAAAGGAAGTTATTCTGTAAATTTAGGAACCATAAATTTTTAAGCTGTCCTTTCGGGATTTCTGGTATCTCCGTCAATTGGTTACTGTTCAACCAAAGTTTCCTTAATTGTTGAATCTCGTATACCCGTGGAGGTACTTCCGTAAAAAAATTGTTATTCAAACGTAACTCTTTTACGTTGAGTTGAACATCTGGCAACGCTTTCAGCTTATTTTGCCAGAGTGAGATTACGCGTACATTTTTCCAACCATTAATGGTTTCTGGTAGTGAGGAAAGATTATTGAGAGGGAGGCCGAAAACATCGAGGCGTATCCAGTTCCCAATACTCTCTGGAACATAACAAACATTGTTATGTTTAAGATACAGTTTCTTCATTGGCAGATCACCAATGCTTTCAGGGAGTTCAGTAATTTTGTTCCCTGCAAGATGTAATCGCCAAACTTTATTCAAGATTCCGATATCTTTAGGGATTAATTCAATCCTATTTTCCCAAGCTTCTAAAACTTCCAAATTCCTCAATGTTAAAATTGAATCAGGAATTTTAGTTAAATAATTTCCTCCCATATAAAGAATTTTTAGTTCTTCTAAATTTTCTATACTTTCTGGGATATATTCAAGTTTTAAATTAGAAATAGATAACTTTATTATATGATTTTTCTGCTCAACATACCCATTTCTTCCATATCCCACTTTATCGGCTCTTTGCAGTGTTTGCCCTGATAATTCGTCCACTTCGGAGATAAATTTCTTTTCCTTGGGAATCAAATGCCATCACTAAAATTGTTCAACCTAAGACCATAGGATTGTACTAATATTAATTGACCCCTTTTTCATAAATCTCATGAATCATTTCCGCACAACGCATAGCATATCCCCACTCATTGTCATACCAGGCGAGTATCTTGCACATATTATGATCTACAAGATGAAGGAAGGGTAAATCTATTATTGCAGAATTGGGGTTCCCAATAAAGTCTGTACTTACTAAACTTCTCCATTCAACATCGAGTATTCCTTTCAAATCACCTTTAGCTGCTTCTCTGAAAGCATCAGTGATTTCCTCAATACTGACGTTCTGATGGAGGCGAGAAGTCAAATCAACTATCGAGACATTGGCTGTAGGTACTCGGATAGCTAATCCGTCAATTTTTCCTTTAAGATGTGGAAGGACTAATCCAGTTGCTTCTGATGCCCCTGTGCTAGTAGGAAAATGATTGACGGCGGCAGCTCGCATTCGCCGATAATCTTTGTGGATTGAATCGAGAAGTCTTTGGTTGTTTGTATATGAGTGAATTGTCGTCATTATCCCCTGTTCAAAACCGAAGCTGTCATCAAGAACCTTTACTACTGGGGCCAAACAATTTGTTGTACAACTGGCGTTACTAATTAGTGTGTGTTTTTCTGGATCATAATCTTGATTGTTGACTCCACGTACAATTGTAATGTCAACATCGTTTGCTGGTTTTGCGGGTGCTGAAAGTAGTACTTTCTTCGCTCCTGCATCAATATGTTTTTGCATACCATCTCTGAACCGAAATTTGCCTGTACACTCAACCACAATGTCCGTGTCTAGTTTTTTCCATGGAATCTGTATAGGATCCCTTTCCTTACATGTCCAAAAATGATCCCCGTCAAATATAAGGCTATCTTGCCCTGAAACCTCTACAGTCCCCTGAAATCGTCCATGAACCGAATCAAACTCAAACATGTGAGCTAGGGGTTCATTATCAGCAATATCATTGATAGCTATGATATCAACCTTTTTTTTAACTTCTTTTTGCATCTGTAATAATGCACGTAATACTAGACGACCAATGCGTCCAAAACCATTTATACCAACTTTCACGGTCATTATAATTCCTCTTAAATGTGAAATAAGATAACTTCATTTTAGTTCTTTCTTCTCTCATTACTTTCGTTAATCACCTGAACCCACATTTTATAGATCAGAATTGAATATTATCGAAAAAATGAATATTTATTTCTATTAGTACTAAGTATCAGTTTTTAGGGAAAATATTGATAGAGTGTTCGACTCTTCTCCTCTTGGATTCAAGGCATTTGGAAAATTATCTTTTATAATCCCCCGCATTCGTTCGAAGAAACCAATAAGTTATCAACCAGTATTTATAAAGGTCAAAAGACCTGGTTTATAGTCAAACAGGTCATTTATGAGACCTTTGATTAATATAGGCCCTATAACGAATGCCAGTATGATTGTAATAAAGTAGATGATTATTGTACTAATACTTACTTTCCACCAAGATAATTCTGATATTGCTGTGATTCCAAAAGTAATGACCAATATTTGGAGTATTAATGGAATAAAGCTTAATATAGCCCATGGTATTGGAGTTCCAACTGTATATAAACGAAGTGGTTCAATCAAGATCAAAAGAATTATTTCAAATGCAAAAGATAAACCAATAATCCTGAAACAGTTTATTGGCATGATTTTCCCTCCTAATTTATTAATAAAAAGTGTTAATGTGTATGTAAATAGAACTGCAAATATGTAGAACATTAAGAAACTTGAAATAATCAAACTAATAACTATCTCAATGTGTAACTCTTCAATATATAAGTAGGTATATAGATCTCTAAAAATTGTCCCAAAAATTGAGAAAGTGGAAATAATTCCATGTATCATTAACTTATCAGATATTGTTTCTAAGTTTGAAAGTGCGTAAATAAGTCCAAAAATTGTCTCTAAAATAGCTAGGATCGTTATTACTATTACTGCCTGTATTGTAGAACGATCATTTAACGATATTTCACATAAACCTTGTTTTTCGAATGTTAGAATGCTTTTAACATTTCTTGAGAATATCATTCCCACTTCTTTTACCTAAAATTTTGATTTACAGTTAGATTATGAAATTTATAAAGCTTTATGTCTCAGAATATATATTTCTATTGATTATGTAGGTTCTCATTCAGGGAAAAAATTGACTGAAAATTCAATGAGCGTCTCATTAGAATATCTTGCTGACAAAGAAACGGTATCCGAGAACAAAAAATTCCTCATTTATAGTATAGCTATAGGTAAGGCAATTGGAAATTTTATTGGAGGAGCTTATGCTCAGTTATATGCTGTTTTTATTCAAGCGACCCCATTTTTGCTTTCTATCATTACTAGCATACGGAATTTAATACAGTTAGCAGTTCAATCTCCTTTTGGTCGATTAAGTGATCGATTTGGAAGAAAGCCATTCCTTGTTTTAGGACTGTTTGTTACCGCATTGATGAGTTTTATCTATCCGCTTATAACAGATCCGATAATATTTCTTGGGGCAATGATAATATATTCCTTCGCATTTAGTATTTTCACTCCGTCATGGATGGCAATGTTGGGTGATACTTCAAAAGAAAGTAAAAGAGGGTCATATATTGGAAGAATCACAACTATAAGTGTGATTTTCACGATGTGTGTATTTCTAGTAAGTGGGTGGGTAGTTCCTTTCATCAGTGTTGATTATGCACAACAATATAACATTATTTTTCGTATTGGTGCTTTTGGTTTCTTTGTTGCGGGGATTCTAGCGCTTTTTATGAAAGAGACTGCTCCCAAAAACTTGGAGAACCATTCTAATTTAAAATTCAACCTGAAAAAGAGCCTTGTTAATACTTTCAGACCACTTAAAGAAAACCCTGCTTTTAGGCGCTTTGTACTTGTATGCGCATTAATGGATTTCGCAATGTCGTCAGGCTGGCCGATTTTTATCTTTGTTAGAGAGAGATATGCGTCTCCTACGGAATATTCTTTTATGTGGGCGGCATTTATGATCTGTCAGGTCTGCTCCTTGGTGATTGGGGGTTATCTAATTGATAAACGTGGGAAGAGAATTGGATTCTGGGGGAGAAGGGTGATGTTCCTAGTTCCTGTTGTCTTATTCTTTGCTAGGAATTGGATAGAACTAACAATAAGCAACATAATTGGTGGATTTGGATATGGACTTTATTTCGTTACAATTAACGCGTATATCATAGATTCTGCTTCTGAAGAAGCCAAGGGTCACTATGTCGGTGCCTATCAATTAATTATGGGGATAGTTACCTTTATTGGCTCGATTTCCATGGGAATAGTCACAGAAATATTGATCAGTTTTGTTGGAAAATGGTCAGCAATTTATACAATGCTCTTGATCGTTGTAGTTCTACGATTCATTGGTGGTGTGGCGTTCTTTTTTGTTGATGAACCCAAGAAACCTAATCTAGTAATCTCATAACTGGATTAATAGTTTTAAAAATTAATCTTTCGTGATTTGTAGGATTGAAAGTAAGAAATAATTCCCATATCGGGCGTATTTCATCCTCTGGAGGAGAATAATAATGAATCAAAGTATGTTCATCGATTTCTTCTAGTTTTCTGACTGATGGATAGGATAAATTTAGATTCATATCTCCAATCAAGACCATTTCACGCGTGCCAACGCGATATTTGCGATTGTTAAGAAGAGTCTGGCTTATTTTATTGTGAAGAAGATAAGCTGGGCATTTCGATTTAACCCGAGGATACCATTCTCTACATAGTAAAGGCCTTAGAGAATAGATAAGACATAAATCATCCTGTAGAAAGATGCAAGGCTTAATTTGACATATTTCTGTTAATGTCTTTGAGTAATATTTTTGTTCTCCATTTTGTTTTCCTAATAGCTGAATATCCATGTTAAGGGACTTTATCACGTCATCTAAACTATTCGGATCTGGGAATGAAATCTCTCTACAACATTGGCCACACTGTTGACAGAATAAGGGGATGTTTAATGTAAATGATCCACCAAAATCGGTAAGAATATCAAATTTAGTGTAGATAATAGTATCAATATGATGAATGACTGTCTCCATTATGTATACCAAACCTCAAATTGTTCCAATTGGTTTAGGTTGAATCGAATTGCCATACAGCGTAGTATTGCTTTCTTAATTCTCTAGCCAGTAATGGATCGACAATGTTTAGGCTAGCAAATATTTGCCAAGGCCTTGATGGATTCTGGAGTTTTATAAGAACTCTTTTTTTATCTATGATATCATAATAAGTTGGGACTCTACTATGTATAAATTTCATATCGAAATTCTCATTTTGTGTAGGGAGTCCGAACTCTTCAATTTGGTTTTTTATTTTGTTAAAAAGTGTTATCTCTTTCTTTCTTTGGTCTTCTGTTAGGGGTACTCTGTCATATTCTAAACTCCATAAGACTTTAACTTGAACTCCACGCTTTAACGCGTTATTGAGACTTTGAAAGAAGGTTTCAGCCAAAGAAAGGACTTTCAGAGTTGTATCATTGATAAACTCATTAATTAATATTTCCTCTTGAGATTCATTAAAATATTGAATGTACAAGGGAATGATGTCTTTTGTCCCTAATATGGTTGAATAGAAGATTTTTGAAGGTTCTGTCTTGATAGGAATATCGGAACTGTACAATTTTGCTTCGAGTATTTTTGCTTGGTCAAATAAGAAAGTTGCTTTTCGTTTACTCTCCTTTGTTTGATAATTAACCAAATTATACAATGCTCTATTCAATGGTAACGCACTAAACGATTTTGGCCAAGAATCGTGAATTGTAACCATTCCCTTCGTATCTAATTCCTCTAAAATCTCGTAAACTCGGCCAATAGGCACTCCAGAACTTTTAGCGATTTCTTTAGCTGTTAAATCACTTGAATCTAAAAGTGCAAGGTATGTGTTAATACAATAAGTTGAAAGATTCGCTTTGACAAGAAAATCTTTCAGCTCTTGGATAAAATCTACTGTCATCTTGACCCAAAGCAAAAATCTTCTTTCACTTAAAGTTAGTTAATTCTTATCGAAAATTAGTATAAATGAAGTATAAAGATTGATTATTTGCTTTTAAATTGTAAAAATGAATTACGGAGGTCAATCAATGGAAAATATAAGTGATGAGATGTTTAAAAATCTTAGAAATCATTTTGGGTATAGTAAAGAGGAAATGCAGGTATTTATATCTAATGTAAGAAATCAAGATATTTTGTCTAAAACTCCTGATTTATTGAATAAAACGATCATTATAGAAGTAATCGAAGCTCGAGGGTGTAATAGTCAACACAAAGTAGGTGATAAATTCTACTTTGATGGTGCGGGTAACCTCCTCACAAAATATTGTCCTAAAAGAATATGTATCTATGCTTTAGGATCTATAGATCATCTACTCTATACTGCACAAGAATTATTCTATGCCGGAGTTGATCCTAATGAAATACGTTTTAATCGAGCCAGTTGTATCGATATTGGACTAAAATGTGGAGGATGGGGAAATGTACTCATGGAAATACAAGTGGTTGAGAGGATGAAGCTAAATTTCCCAAAATAGGACTATCCTTTTTCAATCGATATTAACATCAAGAAGTTATATGATTGGTCTCAAACGTGGAATTGTGAAACTTTCTCCTTATTCACCAAAATGGGTACAGGTTTATTCCAAAGAAAAACTACAACTAGAGATTGCAATTGGTGAACAAATCCTGAATATTCAGCATATTGGTAGTACAGCTATCCCTGGCATGATGGCGAAGCCAATCATTGATATTGCAGTAGCAGTACACGACTTTAAGAAAGCTTTTAAGTGTGTGAAACCTCTCAAAAATCTAGGGTACGAATATAAAGGAGAATTTGGTATTCCAAATAGACACTATTTTGTTAAAGGAAGTCCAAGGGTTTTCCATCTCCACATGCTTGAGATTTCCAGTCAGGAGTGGAAAAATCATCTATTTTTTCGTGATTTTCTACTACA
Organism: Candidatus Heimdallarchaeota archaeon; assembly: GCA_020353515.1. GTDB lineage: Archaea > Asgardarchaeota > Heimdallarchaeia > Hodarchaeales > Hodarchaeaceae > Hodarchaeum. The sequence goes on along the minus strand of CP070695.1, from coordinate 1,056,184 downwards.
ACATCCAGACAAAGCCAAAAAGTACGCTGAATTGAAAAAATTGCTAGCTCAACGATTTAGTGCAGATAGAGATGCTTATACGGAGGGAAAAGCATCGTTTATTATAGAAATCCTGCAACAAATAGAATAATTTATCAATTAAAGGATCCTAAGTTCATCAATTATTGAGTTTTCAAGAAATCACGGTTAAGTACAATGAAGACTAAAGCGTAAGAGGTTTTTAAACAAATCACAGAAGAAGAAAGTATTTCACATGATCTGACCGTATTTGCCATGCTTAACCTGTTAGAGATCTTAATCTGGGAATTATCAAGTACTGGTCATGGAGAAGTATTCAAGGAAATCCAGCGATTACTAGCGCAACTGAACGAGATCGCCCGAAAACAAAAGTCGTTCACTCTAGAGATTGAAGTCGTAGTAATCCAAAGCCAATTAGAATTAATCAATGGTAATCTCAACCAAGCGATGGCTTTATTAAAGCAAGCCAAAACAATATCACGAGAAAAATGCCTTAAGAATCATCAATTAAGAATTGAAATTCAAGAACAAGTAATTGAATCGGAACTTCACAAATGGATTGAATTAACTGAACAAAATGCACCTCTAATAGAGCAAATTCATCAATCACAGATGCAAGAGTATATTGTAACCGCTCTACGTTTAACTGGGAAAGGATCAAGTCAGGAGGAGGAGAAGATTATAACCTCAATTAAATAGTAGAAATTTTGATCTAAAATTAAAGATTTTCAAACACTTCTTTTGGAGGATGTTCTATTTTGTCCACGATCCTGGTATCGTGAATACAGGTATCGCAATAGGGACCATTCATCTGAGTATGGGTTCTTGTAAGTACGAAATTCTCATTCCTTTTCTTTATCAGAGCATAATCTCCATAACAGGCGACGATGTAAGCCAGTTCTGGATCATTGAATTCCTTTAACACCACATAGGGGCCACATTTGTCTCCTCTAGAAATGTACCTGCCTTCGCTAACGGGTATAGCTATCCAGTCTGCTGACTCATTCTCATAAGATTCACGGATGTTATCTTCATACATCGAAGTTAGATCCTCGTATGTTGGTACCTGGGCATATTTCGCAATTGCAAAATCAATAAACTCTTTCAATAGTTGAATTGCTTCATCTCTGTCCATCAGATCAGTCAAGAGTTTAGCTCGATAATAGAAATGATGGTAACTTGCTTTAGTCACGTTTACTGTCAACAAATCGAGTTCTTGGGGTTCCCAAGCATAATCTTGAGGAACATCAAGCATTGTAAGGAGGAAATCCGCACAAGTTTTTAGGAGATCTGGGAAATCCATTAGAATTTTCATCTCTGTACTAGTATTAGAAAGATCAAGCGAGTCAGTAATGTTAAAGCTACTCATAACAGCGGACTTGTATTTCAATTCTAAACCAGAAATGTATTCATCAAGAATATCAGGCTTATGGTCAGCCAAATAGACCAACATACGATCTAATAATAGTAAAGATGTCTTAACAGAGCCTTGAACATCTAAACTCCTTCTCTTATCAGGATTATATAGGTAAAGTCGTTGAACTTCCATTTTTTTTACCCTTTGAATTAAGTATTTCTGACCATTATCAGAATAATTCCAGAATATTGACTGGTAACGTAAAACATTATCCTTTGTGGCAAACACTAAATGAAGTCAAGAAGTTAGAGGGATTGTTTCACGGGCTAAATATTCTTTCAGTCGTATATTAAGATATTTTACCTCAAGCAGTTTGAAGTATTGCTCAAATTGTTTATAAGAATGATGAATATGATGAAGAAACGTAAGTAGGGAGTTGATTTCCTCCCCTGTGTCAATCTGTTTTGTTATTTCGATAAAATCACTTATTCCTTCTTGCATCTCAATCGCGTAACCGATATTTGCCCTCATTCTATTAATCGTTCTGGCATCCCAGGATTGGACGATCATATAGTATTTTTTGCGATCACCAGGTTTTTTGATCAGTTGAACCATTTTCAAATTCAATAACAATTTCAGAGTATCTGAGATGGTACTTCTTTGAAAACCAGTCGCACGTTCAAGCTCCTTCTGAGTCAGAGGTCTTTTTTCTAATAATAATTCAGTTCCAATTACTGCTCTAGCAATTGCTGTTCGTGATCTCGCTGAGGTTAAATTTTGTCTAAATTTTTGGTAAAACTTATTTTTGATCTGGACATAGATCCTAGATAGCTCTTTATCTCCAATTCGTTGAATAAAGATAGATGTTGGTAATTTGGGGGGGGTAAATAGACTCTGAATATATGTCTGGTTCTCAGGGGAATTAATGAGATCCGTCGATATTAATTCATCGATTTCAATTTTTTCAGATTTTACCAGAATACTAAACTCTTCAGATGAATCTGTAAGTAGTTTGATATAGAGTGAGGAGTTTTTGAAGAAATTTTCAAGGAATTCACTGAAATTTTGAAATTTTTGATGTTTCTTGGTATATGGTTTAATCTCCTCAATCAATGGAAGAATAAAGTCAACTTTATCTCTATATGCCTCAATTAACATCCTTAGAAATGTAATCATGAACTCTCCAGTAGATAGATTAATTGAATAGTATTTTTTCCTGATTTTTGGCTTTTTAATTTGAATTAATGGAAAATTCACTTGGAGGAGTTTTAACATCTGAGAAATTGTTGTTTTAGAGTAATTTGTAAGCTTCTTGATGTTGTCTTGTGTGATAGGCTCCTGTTCTATCAATACTGCCATCATACAACCAAAATAATTTTTAGGGAAAAGAAGCCCAGCATGTTTCTCCTCCATAAATCTAATAAATTCTCTCTTTATATCAATAGTGTTCATGGTACGTCATAAATATTCTCATATTAGCTTAAATACTTTTCTGAATTTTTGTGTTTTTATGAAAATATTTATAAAGCCAAAATTAATTATGTTCATTGACCTAGTAGAATCGTAAGAAAAAGAGATTCAGGTTTACAGATGTGTAACGAAGGTCTTGTACCAAATGTCAGAAACAATAAAAGTCAAAAAATATGAAAGAAAGGTTAGTCCTTTAGAACGGATGTTTACACGATCCCCATATGCGATCGTTACAATGGTAGCTCGGATAAAAGGAATTATATCAGAAAGTTCGCTAAAAGACGCTGTTAATAAAGTCCAACAGAGACATCTAAACCTCAGGATTCGGATTCAAGAGGATGAAGATCACATTCCATGGTTTACCTCTGAAGGGATTAAAGACATATCAATTGAAATCGTTACCCGAAAATCGGATGAACATTGGATAGAAGTTTTTCATGAGGCTTGTAAGGTTCCTTTTGATTTTGAGGAACGTCCCCCTATCCGATTTATATTAGTACAATCTACGCAGATATCTGAATTGATAGTTTTATGCCATCATATTATATGTGATGGGATGTCATTAGCATATCTTGCAAGAGATTTAATGGTTCATCTTGGCGATCCAACTCGAGAAGTGGAAGTACTACCTGACCCAGTACCTATTGACAAAGACAATTTACCCAAAAATGTTTCCATTAATCCTATTGTCAAGTTTTTTATCAATCGAATGAACAGAAAGTGGACGAAAAACCCAATTTTCTTTGATCACGAAGATTATAAAGCTCTCAATGAAGCTTATTGGAAGAATTATAAACACGAAATGTTACCTGTTGAACTTTCTGAGGCTGAAACTTCGGCATTGGTTGATCGTTGTAGAAAAGAGGGTGTTTCTGTCAATACAGCATTAACAACCGCGTTTGTTGGTGCTCAATACCTCATTCAAGGTGATAAACCTTATCTTTCAAGCATTATCATTGCTGGAAATATGAGAGACCGCCTTCCAAGCCCTGCTGGGGAAGCTATGGGATATTTTGCTGGTGGAGTAACTCTTAAATATAAATACAATCAAAAAATTAGTTTCTGGGAGAATGCACGCAAAGTCCATCAGAAAGCGGAACAGCTCTATACAAACAAGAATCTATTCAAAGAACCGTTAAATTGGTGTTATCTTGAACCAGCTATTATGGAATCTCTCAGTTTCAAAATTCTAGGAAGTTTTATTCCCTCAGACTCTCCAAGGCATGGAAAACTTTCCACATTCAGCAAACAAAAAGATGTAGTCTCTTCTGCTCTTAAAAGAGGAAATATTGATTCTTTAGACACACCTTCTTTAGGCACAGCAGTGTCAAATCTCACACGTTTAGACTTTCCAAGAATGTACGGCTCCTTAGAGTTAGATCGTTTGATCTTTAATCCTGGTGCTGGATTTCCACTAGTTACTGTTACTTTTAATTTGGGTGCAGTTACTTGTGCTGGAAAACTCAGCGTGCTTATCGAATATGCCGAAGGAACTATTGAATCTACAACCTTGGAGAAAATTAAAGAGAAAGCTTTAGACTTCTTACTTAAGTAGATATCAGGAATGGATTGTAGAGTATTTAGTCTACTCTACTATTATTATTTTTTGATTGATAAACTGATAACTGGTCTTTATTTGTTCCATTTATCCTCAATTTATGGAAGAAATCTTATAGTTTAACCTTTTTAAGATCCTTAGAGGTGTCCTTATGGATTGATTCAAGCTTTTTATTAGTGTCCAAGAGAATCTTTAAGCTTTTCTCGATTTTATTAAGCCTCATACCGATATCTTTAAAGTTCACTTGAAATTTCTTTGCTTGAGAATCAGAATTCTTTTGATGATTGTAGATTTTTTTGAAGTGAGACTCTATTTGTTTGAATTGTGCTTTGACTTCATCAAGAGGAACAGTTAATCCAGAATCATCTTTTGAAACCGTAAAAGATACCTTAGGGGGAGTTGGTGGGGAGACTGGTTGTATTTCCTGTTCCACACTAGGAGGGGGAGGTTGTGGTGGTACTTCTTTAGGGGGAGGTTTGTAAGGTACTGGTTCTGGAGTTGTAGCAGGTGGGGGTGTATAGGATAGTTTCGTCTGAGGAGGAGTAACTGGTGGAGGGGGAGTAGGGGGGCTTTGTGGAGGGGGAGGAGAATATTCATGTTGAGGCGCAGGAGGTTGATAAGGGGGACTACTCGAGTCTGAATCATCTATTGGTGGTGGGGGTTCTTTAAACGATTCTTGAAGATCTAAAGGAATAATTGGTTTTATTTCATCAGATTCACGATCTGTGAGTGCTTGTTCACCCCCACAATGAGGACATGGAAAACCCATTACATAATTCCTACAATTCTTACAGACTGGACTCAATATGAGTTTGCTCCATTTCTTTTTTTGGTTCTTTTTCAAATGTGTAGCTATTTCAAAAATCTAGATCAGAGAAAGTTTTAAATGTTTTGTCGGATTTTTATCTGTCTTCTAACAGTTTTTATCCTTTTGTTATCTGGGATTACCCCATTCAATGGTTGTTATTTTGATTAAGGTTATTTAAATGTTTCACTTGTCTTGTAACTTAAAAAAAGATATAATTCTTGAATGAATTAGCATTCCATAAAGAAATATGAGTATTAGTGTACCCAATACTAGCGTTCCATTATTTGGAAAGAAGATTGTGAAAGCAATTAAAACTAAATTAATTACTACTCCAAGGATCCAATGAAAAGGTGTTGGAGACAATCCATCGTAGAACACTATAAAGGCTAATGTTGCAATAGCTGAAGAAACGATTATCAATAGAGATAAGTACTCATTAATGACGAATAAGCCGAGACCAGATAATGCTAATAATAATCCACTCACCCCGAATAAAATCACAATAAGAATCCAAGTAATTTTTCCAATATAACTAGTATATTTTTGGGCTATTACTTTGTCTAATAACCAGGATTGTCGTGACCAACCTAAGTATGCATTATCTTTTTCATCATAATGATAGAATAAAAACATTATATGTATTGAACCGTGTGCCATCAAGTACAAGCCTAAAAGCAATTGCTCTAATTCGGTAATCTCTATTACGTTCATAATTCTAGCTCCACAAGATTATTTCCAGTCCTTTTACAACATCATTTATTATTTTGTGGTTCTCTTACCATCTCCCAAAAATTGAAATCAGCATTAGGAGCACGTCCCTCTTTTAAGGTTACAAAACCATATTTTGAGTACATCTGAGCATTCTTTTTAGTTTCTGTCTCTAAATAGATCGGAATGCGTTCTATATCCGCCTTTGCAAACATTGGTTTCAGTAATCTTCCTCCAAACCCTTGTCCTTGGAATTCTGGTAAAACACCGATGATTTGAAGATATAAATAAGATCTATCTTTCATATGCTCTCTGCGATCTTTATCAATTACATCGAAGAGGTTCTGAATTTTTCTACCAATCTCACTTCCCATTTTTGCTGCGGCTAGAAAAGCTCCACTTCTGAGAATTCTCCATAGTGATGGGTCCACAGTTGTATGGGGTGTCCATGCGGCAATTCCTTCAAGAGTTTCTGTAGGAGCATAGATGTCTCCGTATTGCAATGAATAACGTATAACATACTCAAAAACGGTGGGTAACTTCTTTTTCCTCTGATTTTTATCAGGAATTACATGAATCCATGCAGGATCATCTTGAAATGCCGCTCCCAAAATTTCACATGCGTTTTTCATATCCTTTTTCTGGATTTTATACAATTCCTCAAGAGTATATGACATGAAACAGCAGATAATTATTGTAGTTAATAAAGATTACCGTTTTCCAAGACTAATTATCCTTGAATAATCTATCTTGTGGAATAATTACAGAGTAACCACCTTGTGCATGGCCTTTTCTTAATTTGAATATATTAAAGCCTAAGCCATAACATAAAACCTTATTTTGAGGTTTAATCCTAATGAAAGTCAAGGATTCTTGTTCTCTTTGCTTGATTTCACTAATGATTAATCTAAGAATACGTTTCTTTCTAAAGACATTTTGTGTTTCCATATCGTTTGTCGGGATAAAATCTGCTTTCCCTTGAATCGTAACCGTAGAAGAGGGTGCAAAACGGATATAAAAGTGTGGAAAGGGAATAAGAAGGGAAATATTTGGATTTTGCTCAATATTTCGGGCTTTCTTATACTTTTTTGATGTTAAGCAGTATAATGCGAATTTAGAGGACGGTGGGGAGACTTCATAAAGGATACCTGTCGTATGTGGTGTTCCATCCTTATTTAAAGTTGTCAAAACTCCAAATGTTTTCGTTCTAACTTGTTTTTCAACAAATGAAAAAGTAAAATTATGTTCATTCAGTTATATTCACCTTTTTTAAAATAATACCTATTTATCAGCTAAAAAAATTGTGACAGTTTCATGATAGAGTGGATACCAAAAAACTTTCTTCCATCCTGCTTGTTTAATAATCTTAGAAAATTCTAATGCTTTAGGAAATTGGGATATACTCTCTGCAAAATATGTATAGGCATTAGTATTTGCAGATAAAACCTTGGCTAGTAACGGGACTAATTTTCTAAAATAGAAAAGCACAAGAAATTTCACCTGATAATTAGTTGGAGGAGTGGCTTCAACAATTATAAACCTTCCACCATTCTTTGTAACACGGGCTACTTCTTTCATTGTATTTAGCGGATCGGGAACGTTTCGAATCCCATAACCTATCGTACAGACATCAAAACTCTCATCTGGGAACGGTAGATGATCAATATCTACAAGTGTAAAAGAGATGTGTTTATTAGTACCCAAATCCTGCGATCTATTTAATGCTATTGACAACATTTTATCAGACATGTCGGCTCCTATGATAGTTCCCTGAGCTTCTTTAAACAATGAAAAAGTAAAATCTCCTGTTCCAGTAGCAAGATCTAAGGCTTTCTTACTAGATTCAAAGTTGGATAACTGTGCTGCTAATTTTCTTGTTCGTCTATGACTAAAAACAGTCATTAGGTCGTTCATGAGATCATACTTATGTGCTATTGAATTGAACATGCCAATTATCGTTCTAGGAGACTTATCTAACATCAATGAAAACACTGAGGGAGATGAATATCAAACATCGGGTAAGTTAAAAATTTTATTTAAAACGATATAATTATCAATACAACATGGATTAAGTGAAAAATTCTGACCTTCTTTTGTAAAGGGGGATGAAAAATGTTGATGAAAATACGTATATCGATACGTATAATATCGTTTAACATTGGCATGAAAGGATTTTCATAGGAATTTTCCTGTTGAGTATCCTAGAAATGAAAACGAATCGTTAAATTTTTTACATGAAAAACATTCATTAACGTTGGTTTAAATCATATCATCAAACAAAGCGGAATTAGGAGGAGATCTACCCTAATCTATAACCTGTCTTTTCCCAAGCTTGTTTCATTACAGGATTTCTCTTTAAGTAGGCATCTCTTACCTCTTTTGGTACACGATTCAAGGGACATGAAAAGTTAACACAATGTGGACAAATTTTAGTTACTAAATTCTTCCCAAAAATTAGAGTTCCTCCAAAAGTAAGGAATGTTATACCACTTAATATTATTACAAAGAAAATTCCAGTTTCTGCTTCATAAAGAGTTAATGTTCCAAAGATGAAAGTAACGACTGGAATTCCTAGAAACAATATGAGTCCGATGAGCAATCCTGCTTTTTCCCATCTATTCATTGTTCCAGGGTTGTATTTCCATATTTTTAATAAACCATGGTTCGCTAGACAATGCAGAATTCTTCCTTCTTCGGAATAATAAGGACAGTGACGACATAATACATAAATCTCGAAAAATCCGAAAAAGAACATCCAAAAAGCGGCATAAATGATGAATCCAGTCCAATTTCCAGTCCAAATGATAGTTAATATCATTCCAATTGCTGTAGGTATGAAAAACGGCAAACCGTTAAGATAAAATCTGATTAGATGTTTTCTCTCCCATTTACAATCAAGTGCTCTATGAATTGGACAAACATCACATTCAGAATTAGTATCCCAAGTACAAGTTACAGGTTCATTAGCTCCATTTTTATTTAGATTCTCAGTTGTCATTAGATTCATTCGTCCTGAAAATTGCATCACATTCATATAACTTTAAGATAAATTAAGAATAGGTCAGGAATAGCCTATCAACCAGTTATCTACCGTGAAATTAATACTAATAAAGATTCGTGTACAATATACATACTGAGTACACTAAGCAGATTTTTAAGGGCATTTTTTCCTTTTACATCGGGATTCACTATGACTGAAGAATTACTCTCCAAGCTTGACTTAGCGTACACACGACGACTTTTGGAGGATATGATTCGCATTGATTCCATTGTAGGGAATGAGGGGGAGCTAGCAGACTATCTCAAGAACGAAGTAGAAGCTCTTGGTTTGAAAGGTGAATTAGATTTAGTAGAACCAGGTAGGTCTAATATTTATGCACGATTAGCTGGCAATAAACCTGGTAAAAGGCTTAACTTCAATGGACACATGGATACAGTTCCTGTTGTAGATGGATGGGACACTGATCCTTTTACACCAGTGATTAAAGATGGGAAAATATTCGGTCTGGGAGCATGTGACATGAAAGCCGGCATTGCGTGTAGTTTGAATATGCTGCGAGCGTTCATTGAATCTAATTATTCCTTCAATGGTGAATTATCTTTTTCAGGAGTGATTGATGAAGAAGCTTATGGTAAGGGGGCGAAGGCAATGCTTCTAACAGATTATGCTAAAGTTGATGCCATTGTTATACCTGAACCTTACCCTGGAGATGGTGTTAAACCAATTCCCCTCGGGATTACTGGAAAAATTCTATATGATATCATAGTAAAAGGGAAAGCAGCTCATGGTTTTCGTCCGCATCTGGGTCTAAATGCGATTGAGGAACTAGGGATAATACTTGCTAACTTACACAAACTGGATTTCAAGAATCACCCTGATTTTGGAAGAGGAAATTATTCTACATTGAAAATTGAAGGTGGTTATAAAGATGTATATTCAGTAGTGGTTCCTGCTTCTGCTCGGATGGAAGTAAATCGATTACTTGTTCCTGGGGAAACAGTTGAGACAGCTATAGAAGATATGGAAAGGTTAGTTGAATCCTTAGATCTCACCGCTGAAGTAGAGGTAAAGATAAAACCTCCTCAATATGAAGCATTCGTGTTGGATCGCGATGAGCCTATTATTCGGATATTTGATACCATCTACAGACAGATAATGGGACATCCACCTCTTTATGAATACACATCAGGGATAACTGATGCTAACATCTTCTCGGGAGAGGCAAATATTCCCTGTTTACATCTGGGTCCACCTCAGGAAGTGGCACACCAAAAAAATGAGTTTGTATTACTGGATGAGTTACTACCATTATCTCAGATGTTCACCCTCATTGCATCTAAGTTTCTTGGAGATTTGAAATGATTTGTTAAAAATGGTGAATTAGATGGTCACTCCTCCATGGCGAATCAATGAAGTGCTGGATAGAGCTCAGAATGGTCCTGTTTGTCTAGAAAAGGATTATGATCTCAAACTTCTTGTCCCTGAGCTTAGGAGAGTGATCAAGGAATATGATATCGCTTTTGATCCCGCTACACCAGTTCCAGAAGATCCATCCCTAGCTGATAGTCTTTGGGAGGCAGGCATTGATCTCTACCTAAAAATCGGAACACTCTGTAATGACACTCATCGGAGAATTATGTTCTCAGAGGAAGAAGTTAAGGAGGCTCTAGGAAACTTCCCAGGTAAATTTACCCTTGGTTTCGGACGTGACTCTAGAGAGCTCACGTATCGGCGGATTGAAGATCATAAACCTCCTTTCTGCATGTTTACACCTGATATTACCTGTGATGAGGATCTTTTCCTTCCTATGAGCATGGCTTATCTACAAGAACCTCTAGCTGATGGTGTCTGTGCTCCGATTCTTGACGAAATTGAAGGAATGCCTATCAGATCAGGATATCCTTCGGAAATAAAAGGCGCCGTTGCTCATACTATGATGTTCCGGGAGGCTGCCCGACGAGTTGGCCGTCCTGGGATCTTTCTGAAGAGTGTGGGAACTGCGGAATCTGATGCCGCTCAAATTGCTGCTAGTAACCCTGAATTCGGGGAACGCTTGACTGATGGTCGTTTTGTCGCCAGTATCACAGAACTCAAAATTGATAACTCCCTTTTGAATAAAATGGTTCATTTCCATACTTATGGGTGTTTTGTTGGGGCATTGGCAGGACCAATCCTTGGGGGGTATGCTGGTGGACCAGAAGGAACTGCGATCGTTGGTGTAGCGTATCATTTAATGGGACTCCTTGTCAACCAAGCACACTTTATGGTGTACTTTCCCTTTCACTTAAAACACACATGTAACACAACGCGAGAGTTACTTTGGGTGTTGTCAGTAACCCATCAAGCTGTAGCTCGTAAAAGTAATTTAATCTCTTTATCTGCTAGTTATGCTGCTGCTGGACCATGTACACCTATGGTATTAAGAGAAGCAGCAACCCACGCTCTCGCTTCAGTTGTTTCTGGTTCAAATCTTTGGATTATGGCGGTTGCAAAGAATAGACACAAGAACTATGCGACACCCTTGGAAGCCCGATTAGCTGGCGAGGTGGGGTATGGGGTATCTAATGCGAACCTATCAAGAAGTGATGTTAATGAGCTTGTTCTTACTCTTCTCAAGACATATGAAGAAAATATAGAAGATGCTCCCTTAGGAAAAAATTTCCGAGAATGTTATGACGTGAAACGATGTAAACCTACCACAGAATATTTGGATCTTTATCACAACATTCGTAAGGCGCTTGAGGATCTTGGGATTCCATTCATTTACTGATGGTTCTTTCCACATCAATACAAATTGATACTGAATTACTTGCTCGAAAATCGGCACAATGTTTAAAATTACCAAGAAATGACCTCTAATCATGAGAAATCTCTCGTATGAAGAAATGGTAAAGGCACGAATAAGACGTGATGCTTCATACGATGGTCAATTTTATGTGGGGGCACGTACGATGAAAATCTTTTGTCTTCCGTCTTGTAAGGCAAGATTATCTCTCGAAGAAAATATGGTATTTTTTTTAACGCGAGAGGAAGCAATTGATACAGGATATCGAAGCTGTAAACGGTGTAAACCAGATTTATTTCCCAATATTATGCCTAATTGGTTAGATAAGGTTCTATCATATATGAAAAGGAATGTCTCCGAAAGAATTAATGAGAAAACCTTGGTTCAAATTACAGGAGTAGAGATTTCTACCATTAGACGGCATTTCAAGAATCACTACCGCTTAACTCCCATGGCTTTCCACCGAAAACTACGCCTGGCTTATGCTAAAGAATTAATACAACAGGGAGTGAATTCAAATGAGCTCCCATCTCATTGCGGGTTTAAATCCTATAGTGGGTTTAGAACAGCTTTCTTTAAGGAGTTTGGTCATTCTCCACGAGATTCTCGACATGTCTAATCCTACGATAGTCTATCGATATATGGATAGCCCTTTAGGAACTCTAATCGCTGGAACAACCTCTAAAGGGTGTTGTCTTCTAGAATTCCGTGACAAGCATAGTTTAATCGATATAAACTCCCGATACAATAAGTGGTACAAAATGGACTGTACCGAAGGAACCCATTCGACGCTTGATAAGCTTGAGAGCGAGCTTAAGGATTATTTTGAAAGAAAATTACAAAATTTCTCCATTTCCCTTGATTTAAGGGGAACTACTTTTGAGATCTCTGTATGGAAGGAATTGCAAAAGATACCTTACGGAGAGACTAGATCTTATATTGATATTGCTCGGGTGATTGGTAACCCCTCTGCATCTCGTGCAGTTGGAAGAGCGAATGGCAATAATCCAGTTGCGATAGTTGTTCCTTGTCATCGTGTGATCGCAAGTAATGGAACTTTACATGGTTATGGCGGAGGTTTATGGAGGAAAGAAAAACTATTAGCTTTAGAATCACGAAAGAAAAGTTTGACAGAGTTCATGTAAGACATGATTACTTTTCTGACTTCGGAATACCAATCCATCTAGGAGTGCTTTTTAGATAGTTTTCATACTCTTCTTTATGTTTTTTCCTTAAATGTCGTTCCTCTAAATAGCACACGAGCCCAATACTTTTTATTTCGTCGGTTAAATCTGGTTATCATTAAAATTGAAGTCCAAGTTCTTGTAATTCCTTCTTAACTTTCATGTAAACGTCAACATACTCTTTAGACGGTTTTACTGTGTTAATATCATAACATTCTTGGAATTTCTTACCAAGTGGAGGATTTTCAAGATTCTGATTATACTTCTGAAGAAGTTGTTTAACTAACTCGTTTGCATCAGTTCTTTTCATTCCTGTTGCTGCATGACCAACTTCACACCCAATTCTTGCCTCCATTCCTGTTTCACGATCAAGATATTGGCTTTTCGCCGCTGAGGCGTTATTGATATGGATCCCAGAAACGGTTCCAACGATTGAACTTGCTGCAATCTCGTATAAACACATCCCTGTACAAGGGCCAGCTGCCGTGATTGCTTCTGCTGCAGTCAAGAGATGTGTATTTCGGCTAAGAGCTTGACCTACAATACCCGCACACCACAAGGACTCCTGTGCTGTACTACAAGAATATTTGAGATGAGTGACTGGAAAGTCTGAATAAGCAACGTGATGGACAAGGAGCCCCTGCAAATGGTGGGCGAGTGTAACAATAGCAGTTCCTTCAGGACCACCACCATATCCTCCCATCAAAGGTACATACACAGCTCCAGGGATAATATTTTTCCTCTCAGAGTAATATAGTGCTTTAGTGAGTTGGCTGTAATCTGTTTTAAGTTCTGCAAGTGAGGCGATAAGGTTTCCATCTACAGGTCTGACCCCGAGTTCTGATTGACTCGCGGAAACGTAAGCTGCGGATGAGAGTGCTGTTCCCAACAGGTTGTGGAATCCAATTCCTGAACGACCAGCTCGTTTAGCCCCCTCTTTTGAATAGATAACATTGTACATTGAAGCTAACACCTCTGCAGGAGCACCTGCTTTTGGAATCACCCCAAATATTGTGTGTAGTGGACACCCTCCACTTACTGTGTCAGCTAATGGTTCTTGAGCATAACTTTGAACTACCTGAATATAAATATCCTCAGATATTTCCCCCCCACCAGAAGTTAAACAAAGGGGGGGATTAGAGTCCTCTATCCGTCTTGGAGTCATTTCTCTTTTATCAACCCCCTCACCAAAAATGATGTGTTTGGGTGCATTTTTCAAAGCCTCTTTGATCTCCGCTTCCTCAAATTTAATTTGACGGTGAGTACTCACACAAAGAGTACCTGTTTCTAAATAAAGTTCAAAAGCAGCATTAAAAACATCATCAGCAAGTGAATTGTCATTTGGTATCAAGCTATCTGGGTCAAATTTGATATCATACTCCTTTATTACTTCTTTAAGTTTTAATATCAAAATTTTACGATCAAAGTCATTCTCGAGGCAAATCGGACCAGTTTCAGCCTTTTTTAGAATTTCTACCATTGATGAATATGACATTGGACTCGTATTTCTGAATCTGGTGAAAGGATTATGATTTTTTCCCTATTAATAGAATAATCAAAATTGAGTAGGACATTGAAAAATAGGGAAAATAGGAAAGAAACTTGTATATAAGAAACAGTTTTTCGATCTAACTAGATTCATGGTACGAGGGGATAAAATCCATCCATTTAGGTCGTTGTGTCAGTGATTCTGGTGATTTATTCAATTGAACTTCTTTGAAGTCTTTGATAAATATAATTACCTGCTTAAAAATATTTTCCACAGTTTCTACATCTTTTGAAGTGCATTTAAAGGAAAATTCGCAATTAAACCTTTGAACGAAGTTGTTGAGAAAGACATTTCGTTCTTCAATAGTTGCAATATCATATTTTGTGCCAATCAAAAACCGAGGTACATCTTTATCAAGAAAATCGATCCATTCAGGAAGTGCAAAAAGAGATCCTATATCAGTCAGATCAAAACATAGAAGGGCACCATCAGCTCCTTCACAGAATCTTTTAAAGACCGTTTTCATGTTTTTAAATTGTTCTTGCCCTCCTAAATCCCACAATTGAATTTTTGCGTCTTGACCTACGCCAATGGAGAAAATCTTGGAATGAAATTCAACTGCGATAGTCTGTTTTGCTTCAGAGTAAAAGGAGTTATTAACAAAAGTTTTAGCAATTGTCGTTTTTCCAACTCCCCCTTCTCCCAGAATAACTAACTTCAAAGGTTTACTTGGATTAGATCGTATGGAATTGAATAATCTCATCGTCAACACACACCATCATTTCAAATTATGCCAGCGAGCTTTTCTGCTGCCCGTTTGATATCCAACAACACTAAGCCCAATTTTGCGTTTGGTTTGGCAATTCCTACTAACACAGCATGTTCTCCAGCATCACGAATGATAACTAGACCATTTGTTCCTGTGATTATTACCTGATCCATAATTCCTCGCTCTAATTCGAGTACGATTCGATCAGATAAAGAGAGACTCGCGGCGGTCATTGCACCAATTCGATCTTCATCAACAGTCGTGAATAACATACTTGCAATAGATAACCCTTCCTTTGAAACGACTGCAAGTCCTTCTAGGTCAGGAATCCTTGATTGGAGTTCTTGAAGGATTCGTTCAATTTCGTGTAAACGATCCATCGTTTCAGAATTCTGATTGGTTTCAAGATACATGTAAAATTCTTCCTAGGAGAAAAAAAATCAAATCTAATAGTAATCTTGAGATTTTATTTTTAACAACCTGAAAATTTCGAGATTAGAAAAGGAGAAATTTACTTTTTTTCCAAGAAAAGTATAAGAATTCATTCGTGACATATGATCTTTCGCCTTTTTTAAAACGATAACGCTTTTCAAAGAGATTTAAATAGATAAAAGTGGAAATAATGAAATCTAAAAGATTCTTCTTCTTAATATTTATTCTTAGTATCTTATTTGGATTAAATACTTGGATTTCAAAACAAGAAAACCAATTAACTCAAACAACATTCTCGAATAATGAGATCATAGAACTAGGAGCATCATCTCCTAAAAAATCTAATGGAGAAACATTTGTTCCATCACCGACTAGAGCTAAAACTACAAGAATTGCTGCTCCAATACAAATTGCTTGTGTTTTCTCAACTGGTGGGATTGATGATAGAGGTTTCAATGCGATGGCGTATACTGGACTTCAAAAAGCAGAGTCCGAAGGATTGTGTACATTTACCTATGTAGAACCTACTGACACAAGTCAATTCCAAGGGTATTTGGACAGCTATGCTGCTTCGGGGAGTTATGATCTAATAATCGCCATTGGATTTGCACAAGGAACTGCCGTGAATGAAACTGCGAAATCTTACCCCACTCAAGCGATCGCCATTATTGATTATCCTGTTAATCAAGGGAATGTTAGCTCATTTATGTTCAAGGAGTATGAAGGATCATTCCTTGTGGGGGCCTTGGCGGGTCTAATGACCCAAACTGGAAGAGTTGGTTTTGTGGGGGGAATGGATATCGCGCTAATTCGTAAATTCTGGGCTGGATTCAAGGCTGGCGTTTTATATGAGAAGAATAATAGCTATATTGAAGTCTTTGAGGATTTTGTTGGATCTTGGGGTGATCCTGTAACAGGTAAAGCTATTGCGGAAACTATGTGGGCTCAGGGCGTAGATATTATTTTCACTGCTGCAGGAACGAGTGGAGATGGTGTCTTTGAATCTACCAACGAGCAAGGCGAAGGATTTTACGCTATTGGTGTTGATGCAGACCAAGATTATCTTTATCCTGGCCGTATCCTCTCCTCTATGATAAAAAGAGTCGATTTAGCCGTCTATAGTGCGATTAAGGATGTTTATGATTCAACTTGGAGTGCTGATGTTAAAGAACTAGGATTAGCAGAAGGTGCTGTAGGTATATCTCCTCTAAACTATACCAAAGAAGTAATTGGTTCTGATATCATTCAAGAAGTTAATGTCACCGTTCTAAACAAAATTATTGGTGGTGAAATCATCGTTCCCACCAATACGACTGAATTAACTCAATGGATTACCGATATGGGGATAGTGAGTAAAACATATACTCCCCATGACCCAATCTTCATTACTTCTAGCATTCAATTTTCAACCATGGGATTTAGTGGAACAGGAACCTTAAACAATCCCTATCGGATTGAGGGACTATATATTAATGCTACAAGTGGACACTTGATTGAAATCAGTGGGATTACGGACCATTTTGTAATTGGTGCTAATCTTCTTAATGGGCGGTCTAGCGCTGGTAGTGGAATTCAGTTTTTTACTGTTAGTAATGGTACTATAGCAAATAACACGATTTACAACTGTGATCGAGGGATTGCATTTTGGAATTCCTATAATAACATCATTGTCAATAATTCAATGTTTATTAATAGATATAGTGGACTCAATCTTGATTATTCTGGCAAGAATATAATTACAAACAATGTTATACATGACCACTTTGAAGAAAGTGGGATTTGGATCGATCAAGCATCAGAGAACAATACTCTCTCATATAACATAATCTACAGTAATAATCAGGATGGTATTAGGTTACTTACCTCAAGTAATTATAACACCATTGTCAATAATACTTGTTATAACAATAATTGGGCTGGTATTCGACTCCAATCTGCTAACCACAATAATACAATCACCAATAATACAGTTTATGGTAATGGGTTCAACGGTATTTTGATAGAGGGCCCCACACCGTCCGATAATAACACGGTAGCACACAACATCGTCTACAGTAACCTAAATCACGGGATCGCATTGTGGCAGGGCTCGAGTTCAAACATAATTCTAAATAATACCATTTACGAAAATGAAAGAAGTGGAATTTACATTGGAGAGTCTACAAATAACAGATTGATTCATAATTACATTTTTAACCATGATCGCCTATATGGAATTCTTCTTTGGGATTCACCTAATCATTATATCAAGGATAACATTTTAACAAATAATGGAATCTTTTGGGCGGGGTCCTCTTTTGGAAGATATATTCAAACTTTAGTAGAGGATAACTTGGTAAACGGGAAACCTTTTGTTTTCTGGGTGGGCATGAATGGTGGAACCGTTCCAATTGGCGCTGGTCAGATTTTTCTGTTCAATTGTACTGGGATCACTATAACTGGTCACGATCTACATAACGCTAGTGTTGGAATATCAACTGCTTTCAGTTCATTTTTAACGATCCAGCACAATACTGTATACAATAGTAGGTGGGGCATTCTTGTTGACCAGCATACAAATGAAACCACTATAACTAATAATACAATGTTCAATAATCAGGGCGATATTCAACTTTGGTCGGCATATGATAACATTGTGACTGATAACAGACTGGGTAAAGGTAGTGATTATGGTATTGTTTTTGATGGAGCTGCACACAATAATCTAATTGTAAATAACACTATTCTTGAAACAAAAATCAATGGAATTTGGCTTCTGGGTGGAACCGAAAACTCAATTGAACATAATTCTTTCGAAAATAATACGAATTATGCAATTGTGTTTGATGGTGCAACTAGCTTCAATTATGTGCGGTTTAATGATTTCATTGAGAATAATCTTGGAGGAATACAAGCATTAGACAATGGAACTGACAATATCTTTGATATTAATTATTGGAGTGATTGGACGAGTCCAGATACAAATAATGATGGAATTGTAGATTTCCCATACGGACTGGATGGGACTACTGGCAGTGAAGACTTCAATCCCCTCACGTATCCGAATCCATCTGATAGTTGTCTCTTGTTTTTCCTAGGGGTGTTATACCCCAATGGTGGAGAGACTGTTGATGGGATAATTACCATCCGATGGTCATGGCCAGAAGATTCCTACAGGCATCCAGTCACCTTTACAGTATATTACTCTGATGGTGGTGGATGGATTCAATTAGGTTTAGGTTTAACAGACACCTCCTATTCTTGGAATACCAATAGTATTTCGGATGGTTCTTCCTATAGAATCAGGGTTGTAGCTATTTGTTCAGCTGGAGTATCAATAGAAGATATCTCTGATGGCACATTTTCTATCGAAAATGATGTCCCAATAATCTCCTCAAGTGAACCAGAGACCACTGCTGTTCACCCGACACCTACCACAACTTTACCTTCCTCCTCTGCTCCCACAGTCGTTATAGGGCGAAGTCCTGGCATGACAGGAATCGTGGCGATTCTATCGCTTCTCCCCCTTCTACTCGTGAAAAAAGTGAAAAGAAAACCAAAATCTTGAGTGATCTTTTCATCCCTCCATTCTTCTTTTTTATCTTCTCATATTTGTTGAACTTTTATTTCATATTCAGATAACCATGTCCTAATCTGTTGTTTTTGTTTCATCCCTTTTTTATCAAACAGGACTAGTTCTGGAGGTGGAGAAGTTAATGTGATCATTTGGTGAATCAGTTCTGGAGTAAGTTGTGGAATGGCATATTTAGCACATATATGACCAAATGCAAACTCTGATTCAAGCATATACCGAGTAAATTTAGTTGTATAATGATTCCCTCCAAAGCCGATAACTGAAACCCATTCACAATCGTGAGCTAGATTATCAAACTGTGTCTTATTTACTGCATCAGCAATTAGACGACATGCTTCAAGATCACTCCATTGAGGTTCTGAGGATCCCACTTCAATAAAAACTACTGGGGGTTTAGAAAAAGGACCATGGTGAGTAACTTCGAGGCTGGTTTCATAATCAAAGAGTAATTTATATTCTCCTGAAGCCTTTAGCTCCTTGATATTCAATAAAAGTCTTTTCAGAAGAAAAGAATGACATTCTACAAGGGTATCATCCCTACCACCAAATTCAGCCGTTCCAAAATTCCCAATCGGATGAACGGTGAGACTCGGCCGTAAACTTTGCGCTGAATGGCGAGATAGAAAAATTATTACATCAGTTGAAGGAATGAATTCTACAATTGACTGATCTGAAAAGATAGAAATCTCATCGGTGAATGAGATCTTTTCTTGGAGATCAGAGTGAATGAACTGGGAGATATTCATTCCTGCAATGTCCTCACGACTGACTAACAAATGGATGTTAATAGTGAACACCTGTAATACTCTTAAACTTCTTCAATACAGCGATTAAGAGTAAGAGCTAAATTTTCCTTTACTCCTCATATGGTTTCCCAATTAATAGTAACTATGTTACTCATCCCTTCTTTTTTCCTAAGAATTAATCTTTTTTGTTCGAGTCGAGCTAACATTCGTGACATTGTAGATTTGGAGAGACTTAATTCATCTGCTATCGTTTGTTGATTTTTTGAGCCTCCATAGAGAAGTTTCAAGACATTAATTTCATTCTCGTTAAGGAAATTTTGCCATTTTTCTTTCACTTCACTCCAAGGAGGCTTTGCTAGTGTTGCTTCCTTGAATGCTATAATTTGCTGTGAATCTAACACTGTTTCTTGAAGTGGATCACTAATGGGTGTCTGTTGAGAAGTAGGTCTATTTAGGGAAGCTCTGAGCTCAGATACTTTCTCAACAATAACCTCTCTGTTTTGATAAAGAAGAACTGATGCAAGAAAGATTGCGGATCCAATGATAGCAGCAATGAGACTTGTGAGAAAAGGATCAGAACCAGAACTTGTAGGAATTTCTACTGGGATTTCTATCTTCGTGAGTATCTCACGAGCGTTAATTTGGATGGTTCCTGTTGTACCTCGAGGGGGAAGAGTATCTGATAATGTAAAAGAAACTGCTCTCGTACCTGTTGGATCGATAGTAAATTGGGTCATATTTGCGCTAATCCATGAAGGAGTAACCACAAAACAATGAAGGTCATAATTGATAAACGATTGAATCGTCACAACTAAAGGTTTGGAGCTTGTTATTGTCCAAGTATTGATATTAGCTGTCATCAACTTGGTAGTGGATTCAGAGCTGAAATCAACTGTTGCTAGGAATTTCTGTTTATTTACATCATTCCAAGAGAGTTGTAATTTTCCTCCAGCGACTACTGAAATTCGTTGAGGTGTTGGATCGACTTCTAATAGAACTAATCCTCGTTCTAAGTAGACATACGTTTGTAGGAGACTTGCTCGTGTCCCCCAATCCAATCCTAAAGAAGCAACTTCAGCTTCCGACGTAAGGCCTGCATAAGATCCAGATAACTCATATTCACTTCTAGGTTGAAGGGAGGATTGAATAGAAAAGGAAATTTGAGTATTTCCACTAATTGAGGTAATCTGAGGGTTGATTTCATTATCTTCAAAACTAAGGAGAACATTAGTTACATTACCTGTTGCAATAAGTACCCCTGGGACATTCCCTTCGACTGTATCCGCATTTCCAAGAACTTGGATAAAAAAAGTACATCTATATGATTGGTTTGCAAATATTGTGTATGTTAAGGTAACATTTCCAATGTCAAATTCGGTGTCCGTCTTCGAGGCTATACCCTGCTGGAGGAGAAATAGACTAGATGCTAAGAGTGTTAATATGATAAGAGTAGATCTCTCGTACAGGATATGTCACCATGGAAATAACTGAAGTAATCATATTATTAAGCTTTCGTTTTCTCTCCCAGGAAGAAAGATGATTTTTTTTCATTAACGGAGAATTAAATCTTTACCATAAGAATAAATGTCGCAAAACTGGAGTATGGATCTTATGACAATATCATAAAAAGAGAAAGAGAAAAAAAGATAGAATCTGTTTAGGTTTAGGGGGGAACAATTTCTTCTTCCCAATCATAATTCCATGTGTCTAGGATTTCCCCTGTTTCACTGTCAATCCTGAACCCGACTTCAGTGTAAGATGGTGATTCTTTACTCCCCTCTAAATACCACCAATCATACTCTGTAGGGCTGTAGTACACAATGTACCAGACACCACTACCTTCACCACTATAACCATAATCCCCTTTTTCGTCATAATCATAATAGTAATCACTGAAATGATAGGCGTACATTCCGTAATCATCAGAATGATCTTCAAGAAAGGCAATGGTTAATTCATGGCCTTGAGTAATGGTGATAGCTTCATCGTAGGTTATTGTTGGTAATTCAGGCATGATAAATTCAGACTCAAAGATTTCCCCAGTGTCATCACTGATTAGTAGGTAACCCCAAGCATCTAGGTAAATTCCAGAATAGACATAGACATACCAATAAGCTGCGGTTTCCCCTGTATAACCAGGTTCAGATTCAGATACTTTTTCCCCGGATTCATCAAAAGTTTCATCGTAAAACCAACTGCTGTAGAAGTAGGCATCAATAGAAGAATTATCATATTTGTTCAGAAAATTCTGAACATCTGAAACCTCCATTGCAATGGCGATAATCGCGTCTTTGGTCATGTCGGGTAATTTCGGAACATAAAAATCAATAACTTCTGCGGTAGAATCGTCAATAGTAACATAAGCCCAGACTTCCCAGTGTTCATAGGAGTAAATGTCAACATACCAATATTCAAAGCCATCGAAGTAGGCCCAGGCTTCAAGATCATTATATTCTTCTGCTAATTCTTGAATTTCAGGGATACTGAAGGCGATCTCAAGTACTTCTTCCTCTGTTAAAGAAGGTTCAACTGGTCGATATACTTCGACAATCTCTCCTGTGAGATCATCAACCACCAGAGATAAATAATCCCAAAAATACCCATATCCAGCTTCATCAGGATCGGTAAGCCCTGTATCCTTATATTCAAGTTCTTCGTAAAGTGGATAGAATTCCACGTACCAATATTGAAAAGAATCAAACCAGATATAAACTTCTGCATCTGGATAATCCTCAAGAAAAGCAATACCTTCTTCAGAATTTACCGCAATATCGTATACTTCCTCTTCGGTTAAGGAGGGTTCCACAGGTTGAATGATTTCAAAAACGTTGCCTGTTGAGTCTTGAATTATTACTGTAAGATAATTCCATTCGGGATAATAAGAATAATCAGTCACTGGTTCAGCCTCATAGGCAATCTCACCAGTACTTACAACGTTATCCTCAATATAGTACTTATCCCAGTAATTAACAAAATAGTCTACATACCAATAATCATACCCATCATACCAAGCCCAAACAGAGACATTGTCATGATCAGCTCTGAATTCTTGGACTTCTTCCAGAGCTTCTGCGATGGCAAGAACTTCCTCTTCCGTCATCGTTGCTTCTTTATATTCAAATTCTTCATCATAAAACCCTGGGATCTTATAACCATTTTCAGGATCCATCTCTTTAGCTGCTGCTTCAGCGTTTTCATCACCATCAAAATTAATTTCAGCTTCTGGAAGGAATAAATTTCCAGTAAATGAATTCACTAAGTATGCTGTTGAAAATAAACCAAGAAAAATCATTCCTGTCAATAACAGCATTTTTCTTTGTATCGGAACATTCATGTTTTCCACACAATCCTTTTTTATTATTTTTTGCGATTCTTGTTGAATTGTTTCTGTAATAACTGTTGACTGAAACAGCAGTTAAGGTATTCCTTGCAAAATAACGCAACTACTTGATCGATTTCCTAGAACAAGTTGATTAATGACCGCAACAACTTAAGAAATTATAGTTGCTTTCCACAACAACTAGGTGAAATATTATCTCACGTGGGATTTACAAGGCATTAGTAAAAACTTTTTACCATTTTAGACATCTCTTTGCATCATCAACAAAACGCGAATCAATAATCTATTTTTGTTCTGACAGCATGATCCATTTTTCGATTTTTGATGCCTTCTCGGTTCCACTTGGATTTTTAGAGTACCAATAGTTAGCTATAAAAAGGCAGTTAGGTGCGCTATATATGTTGGCACGCGATATAAATAGGTGCGCATATATCTTCCCCACTTGATTTATTCCAAGATAAATCGACAAATCAAGCTGTAATCTAGCGATTGACGGTCTAGGATTGAAACACAATGAGTACGGACAAGCGTAGGGATACAACGGAACCACGGAAGAAATCAACCATAGTTAAACATTGGGAACGCGACATTCGTCGTGGTTTGCTTCAATTAATGATCCTTATGCTGATTCGTCTTCGAACGCAAGATGCACATGGCTATGGACTCATAAAATTAATACGAGAAACTGGTATTGGAATTGAATTGAAAGCAGGAACAATTTACCCATTGTTGAAAAGAATGGAAGACGATGGAATGATCACATCACATACTGCAGATGATATAAATTCCCCTGGGGTACCTAGGAAGATCTACACAATCACTGAGATTGGAGAAGTAATGATCGAAGAGATGATTGGCACCTATTTTTCTTATCATGATTTTATAAAAAGATGGTATCAGGAGATAAATAACCAAAAGAGGAGATGAATGTGAAATCATTTGATGTTGATGCCAGGCACCTAATTCGAACATATGTTGATGGGATTGAAGAGTATCTTCGGCAGCATACTCGATTGCATCCGAATGAAATTGACTCGTTGTTGAATGAAATTAATGACTTCGTTTATCTTCGGAGTGGGGAGTTAGCAATTGGGGATCGAGTCCAGTACAGCGATGTCATAAAAGCAATTGAGGAATGTGGGTCGCCTAGCGAAATATGTGAACAATATTTAGAGCTGGATCGTGAGGATCAGCCCCAACCATTTACACCTAAAGGTACTCCTTCACCCAAGCCATCTGCAGTAAAGCAGAATGCTGGGGAAACAGAATCCCAAACTCAAGTGTACATTCCTAAGAGACAAAAAATGAGGGATTTTAGAGATATTTCTTACTATTACAGTCAAGGGTCTAGATGGTTCTCTCTCTATCGTATTCTCTTTCTCGTTTTCATTATATGGGTTAATATTGCTCTTTTTATTGCTGGTTATACTGGAATTCCCCCTGACTGGTGGTTTGGTTCATACGACTACTATATATCCTCGCTTAATTTTTGTTTTATTGTAACATTTTGGGCTATTATTTTTGTCCTGTGGGAAGGAATTCTGGTTAATAAATGGAAAGCTAAGTTAAGTAGAGAAAATAAGATGGATAGAAGCCTAGATGACACTGTTTTAGTTTGGACTTCTAGGGTGACTTTTCTCTTATTATTTTTCAAATCCTCTATCTTGTTACACTTGAGTTATTTATTCCTTGTACCAATATGGTTATTTTTGGCATGTTTTGTAGAGCGTCAGTTGAAATCTGAGTTATGGGTGGAAAAACTTGGACCCTGGCTAGTTTCTCTTGGATCATTTTTAGCCAATCCTCAGGAGAGTAAAATCAAAGATTTAATCCCTTCATCTTGGATCAAATTTAGTGATACCGCTACTAACCAAGAGAAAGGATTTGTAGCGATTTTGGCTGGTATGCTTGTATTTACTTTTGTGTTTCCATGGAACACTGCAGCTGTCATTTATGGTGGTGCATATCTCTTTACTTTTCTGTCTCTAGTAATAATTATAGGAACATTAGTAGTTTTAAGATATTCTAGAACAACATCTACTTTTGAAGATCCAAAATCAGCCACTGACGACTCTGAAATTATTTCATGGTTGGTTAGATTATTAGCTTTCAAAACAATTCTTATTCTTGCTTACGTTAACCAGATTGATCCTACAGGTTTTTTCTTAGGTAGCTTAATTATTATTGGTGCAATAATTGCATCTGAAATTCTTTTAAATACATATGGTGGTAAATCATTTCGATTATGGCTCAGTAAGGCCTTAATTAGCTTTGGGAGTCCAATTTCTGAGAATCAAAAAAGTAACTATTTTCCAATCTCTTCGGTTCCAGAAGAACAAACTCCATCAGCCAAAACGGGAACTATTGTTTCTCCGTCCCAGGAATCACTTCACCAACAAGAAGAAGAGATTGAAGCTACTCCAAAAAAGGTAGAAAAGATGGAATTTCAACAAGAGAGAAAACCATCAGCTTTTTCAAGAGTACTTGAGGGAACTGGAATTCTTATTAAAGCCTTGTTTCTGACTATCTGGATGCTTTTCATCTCATTTTATGAAATGATTCTTGCGTTTTTGGTCATAATGACGAGTTATTACTATGTAGGAGTGTATCAAATACCAATTTTTGAATTTAAAGGATTTTGGGTCTCCTGGATGTTTCATTATTCATCCATCACTATGGGGGGTTGGACACTTAACAGGTGGCATACTCTTCTTCTTATAGGTCTTCAACTGTTTTTTATTGTAATTGTCCAATGGTATGGTCTTACGACTAGGAAACCTGAAGGCCTTATTTTGAGAGTGTATCGAAATCTGACAAGGATCCTCTTAGGAGTGGTTATTATTGCATTAATGGCTCATATGTGGTATGATGTCATTTATACTCAACTTCAGCTTTTGATTGCCTTTGGTTTTATGTTTTTCAGCGAAATCACAGCGTGGAAGGTTCGTTCTGAAAGGAAGCGATTGCTTCCTCAAACTCCTCAACAAGAATTCCCAGTTTCAGATAGTGAAGGGACAAAATCCGATCTGGTTAAGTCACCCAAAACCTCCTGATTACTGGGATTCTTTCTACTATTTTATATCCATTCCATACATTTTTCTTTCTTCTAAGGCTAAAATACATAAATTTAACTTTTTTTAGGGATTGGCTAACACCAATCTGAAACCTGAAAAACTCTCGAAGGCGAGATAGAAAAATTAACCATTTTTTTGATTAGAAAACTATATGAGTTTTTATGATTATCAAGATACCTCGATATTTTTGAATAGTAAAAAGAAGTAAAATCAGCTGAGATATTACTGAACGGGCTTATGAAGTTCATTAAAATATTTGAGGCGGAAATATTGGAATGGAAAAGAATCTTCTCAATAATAATGATAATTTGTTTCTTGTTTGGGTTGAATAACGGGGATATGATACTAAAGCACCAACAAACACCAGACATACAAATAGACAATCAAACATTTTCATCCATCGTTTCTTCAATCGCTCAATCGAATCTCCCATCAAACCTTGTTGTAGCATATGATAATAGTCATACTCCCGCTATTGGACTCTATATGACAAATCTAGAAGGAAATCTTACCACAGCTGGATCAACATTCCATATGATAGAGGGAGGATTTTCGATCCCTACGGACACGAATGTCTTATTGATTCCATACTCTACTATATCTTATTCCGCTTCAGAACTGAATATTATTAATAATTGGTTTACTGGTGATGGAGCCCGTCTTTTATGGGTAGCAGGAGATTCTGATTATGGTGGTTACTTCAATAATACA
>CP070695.1:1012226-1029060 GCA_020353515.1 Candidatus Heimdallarchaeota archaeon | reverse complement strand
TTTATAGAGTAGTTAAGCTTAAAAATTCTCAAACAAGGATGGTTATTGAAAACGGTGCATCAAACTGAGCTGGAGGAGATTGACCTTCGTGTAGCCAAGAAGGAGCTTCGACATATCCTTAAACGGGCATTAAACGACCAATGGCCAACAAGTGAAGATTTAAAGACTCTATTTACGGCTCAGGGGCGCGAAATTCCTCTATTAGGGCAAGTAGCTGACATAATTAGGGAACGTCAGACAGGATCAGTTATCACATATGTTGTAAATCGTAACATTAACTTTACTAATGTCTGTACCAATAACTGTCTATTTTGTGCGTACTCTGTTTCCCCTAATTCTGAAAAAGGGTATTTTGATGTATCATTTGATACTCTACGGAAAAAGATCGAGGAAACACAGCCTTATCAGATTACAGAGGTCTGTGTTCAGGGAGGAATCCATCCAAAAATAACCTTTGAAACCTATCTTGAAATCCTTCAGAATCTCAAAGAAATCGATCCTACCCTTCACATTCATGCATTTTCCCCTCAAGAGATTACACATGCAGCTAGTTCCCTAGAAGAAGATGTTGAAGATGTTTTGCGGGAATTCAAACGAAATGGATTAGACTCTATACCTGGAACGGCTGCCGAGATTCTTGATGATAACATTCGCAAAAGAATCTGCCCCCAAAAAATAAGCAGTGCTGATTGGATTCATATTATTGAACTATGTCATCAATTAAGGATTCCAACAACAGCAACCATTCTATTCGGTCATATCGAAAATCATCTTCATTGGATACATCATCTCTCACTTCTACGAAAGATCCAAGAAAAAACGCGAGGCTTTACGGAATTTATTCCGCTTCCGTTTATAGCAGAAAATACTCAACTGAAAAGGAAGTTCTCCTCTCATATCTACAAATTAACCAGTTTAGACTATGTAAAGTTTTATGCGGTTTCCCGATTATATTTAGGAGAGGCTTTCAAAAATATTCAAACGTCTTGGGTGAAATTAGGTTTTCCATTGGCTGAAATTACACTAACAACTGGTTGTAACGATTTTGGAGGAACTTTATTTGAGGAAAATATAACTCGATCAGCAGGAGGGTCATTCGGACAATTTACTACCCCTAAAACATTTCAATCAAGTATCCAGGAGTTACAAAGGATTGCATGCGAACGTGGGACACTTTACGACCTTTTGTGCTAATTTTTATAATCTGATCTTTTTTGTACAAAGACTATAAAGTTCTTATATAAGTTACTTATAATTCATGAGTGGTTTAGAGAATTCCTTCCATCCAGGTTTTACAATGTCCACAGAGAAGAAGAGAATCCTCATTGTAGATGATGAAGAAGATACTCTCGAGATGTTAAGTACCATTCTAGAACATGAAAACTACATAACCTGGAGAGCAACAAATGGTAAAGAAGCTTTAGATCTAGTAGAAAAGCTCCCTGATCTCATACTTTTAGATATTAGAATGCCAGGGTTATCTGGACTTGAAGTTTGCCAACAATTGAAGCAAGATAATAGATTTAAACATATTCCAATTATCATTTTTTCAGCAAAAGTATTGAGGCATGATATAGAGCTCGGATTAAAGGCTGGAGCTGATGAATATCTCACAAAACCATTTAGTACAAAAGAGCTCACCCAACTAATCAAGAAACATCTTTCATAAAGAACGATGAAGATTTATCACATGAATGCCTTGATAACCTAATAATATCCATTGACAAATGCTTATTCATTCTCGATGATTGAGGCAATACTAATGGTTTTCATCGTTATCTTAGCTGGTGGAGGAGGTGAACGTTTATGGCCTATATCCCGCATTAACCTACCCAAACAATTTATCTCTCTTGATGGAAAACTGTCTTTGATTCAACGAATATTTGAAATTGCTAGCGAAATTGTTGGAGAAGAGAAAATTGTTGTATCAACTAGAAAAGAAATAAAATCCATTATCCAAAAGCAGCTACCTCAAGTTAAAATGGTTGTAGAACCAATTGGCCGAGATTCTGCTGCTGGAATGGGATTTGTATGTGCTCACTTCCTTCACGAGGAAAATGATGAAGTTACACTTTTTATGGGAGCAGATTATCATATTCCAGACATTAATCATTTTAAAGAGGTTTTAGCAACCGCCATTAAACTGGCCGAAAAGGGAAAAATTGCTACAATTGGAATAAAACCGAGTCGTATTGAGACACGTTTTGGATATATTAATCCAGGAAAGAGAATTGAAAAGATTTTAATTCCTACATTTGAGGTTGAGAGTTTCACAGAAAAACCCAATGAGGCTCAGGCACAAAATTATATTGACCTTGGATATCTATGGAATTCTGGTATGTTTATTGTCAAACCTTCGATTTTATATAGTAATATCCGGCAGTACATGCCTTCTTTATATCAAGCTCTTGAAAAAATAAAAACCACTGCGTTTGATGAAACAGAAGCCCTTAATGCTTTCAATCCCCTCCCTAAAGTATCTATTGATTATGGAGTTATGGAGAAGACCTCTGATCTAGTGGTAGTTAAAGGGGATTTCCATTGGGATGATATAGGTACTTGGGATTCTCTAGATCGCATTTTAGAATCCGACTCCGATGGAAACGTAATACAGGGGGACTTTTTAGGCCTGGATGTCAAAAATAACGTTTTCTTTGGAGAGAAACCAGTTATTGCGCTTGGGATTTCAGACATTGTTGTTGTTAATACTGAAGATTGTGTATTTGTTTGTCATAAAAAGAACGCCCGTGAAATAAAGCGGATAACAGAGAAACTCTCAAAAGATCCTAATTTAAACCATTTATTAGTCTTTTAACTTGTATAAACACATATCTTCAGGTAAATTCTTGGTTTTTTCCATGGAGACATCAAAACAGGAAACATTATCCCAAGTTTTAAGTTTTCGTTCTTTCATTTTTGCCATAATACTAGCAATATTTGTTTACCTTCTCATAATGATATTTGGTGATTGGGAGGATCTGATTAAACAAATATTCAATGTTGATCCGCTAGTGGTTATGCTAGCTGTGTTTCTGAGTTTGGGAAATTATTTCTGTCGATTTTTTAAATGGCTTCTATTTACACGGAGTCTAGAACTTAACATCCCATTCAAAGATAACTTTCTGATATTTTTCGCTGGTCTAAGTCTTTCAATAACTCCCGCAAAAGTTGGTGAAGCTATTAGGGCATTTTTTCTTCAAAAAACAAGCTCTGTTGAACTCTCAAAAGGCCTTGCATCAACATTTTCAGAACGATTAATTGACTTGTTAGCGGTGACTATCCTAGCACTATTAGGAGTTTTCGTCTTAGAGTTTCGACAATCAGTTGATTTCTTACCAATTCTTGTAATAATTCTCCTTGGTATTCTCCTTGGAGTTCTAATCTTTTTATTCGATCCATTATACAATATTTTCAGTTGGATTTTCCACTTAAAGCCTTGGTTTGGAGTTGGAAAGAAAATAGATAAATTTCGATCAGATGTTGTAGTCACTTTTCATTACGATGTGTTTCTCGGAGCTTTATTATTAGGAATCATAGGGTGGACATGTGAGGGTATAGGTTTTTTCTTATTAGCTCAAAGTTTAGGAATTTCTATTACATTTGAAACTTCGATTTTTATTTATGCAACCTCCTCTCTACTTGGAGCTGTATCATTCCTACCTGGTGGATTGGGAGTAATGGAGGGAAGTATGGAGTTATTTTTAGTGAACCTTTTAGTTATTAGTCTGTCAACGGCTGGAGCTCTGGTGATTCTGATACGAATGACCACTCTGTGGTTTGGTGTCACCTTGGGACTAATTTTCCTCCTATTGATCACACAAAGATTAGGAAAAAATGTGTCAGAACAGTCCAAGATGAAGTTTAATTCTTGATTACTTCGTTAAACATGATAAGATATTGGTTATGAGAAAGCACAAAACGCTTATGTGCATAGTGTCTTATCCTTTCAGATAGATTTTGTAGGTCTTCTTCTGTCCGACTTTCAACTTCTATTATTTTTTTAGCATACGCTTCAACTGCTCGTGGTTCAGCAACAAAACCATTATATCCATCTTTTATAAATTCAGTGGCATAACCAGCTCCAACGATGACAGGAACTCCTAATACAAGGGCTTCAGCTAATTTAATTCCAGAGGCTGTATTTGGTGTATAGATGAGAACATCAAAAGAAGAATAATATTTGGAAACCTCCTGAAAAGGAACCCTCCCTGGAAAAATAGCTCTATAACCATTCTCGTTTGTCATTTCCTCGATTTTAGATAGAAATTCTCCATCACCCACCATAAGTAGAACTAGGTTTCTTTTTGTCTGTTTTTGAGCACTTGCAGTAGCTGCAGGAATGAGTTCCAACCCATAATGATCAGGAAATTTTCCTAGATATCCGATTACAAACTCATCATCCGTGATACCATATTTTCGACGAATTTCGTGCCTATCTTGACGTTTTATTACTGATAAGTCTGGAGATTGACTTATCACGCGTATTTTTTTGGAGGGAATTCCAAGAGAGATAACGATTTGTTTACTTAATTGTGTTTCAACAATCACGAAATTTGCTAGTTTTGAAAACATGCTACAAAGCATGAATGCCACAAAATACCGAAATTTTCTTGTATGATAAATTCGATGAAGCATATCTGGATAATAATCCACATATTCTGCAATTACTTTTTTCCCAGAGAGTCGTGAAATTATTCCGAAAACAACCAAGTAAGCATTTTCTATCAGAAGTATATCATAATTTCTTCTTAAAAGTCGTGGAATAGTTAATATAAAGCTTATAATATATCCTAAGTAATATCCAAAGGTATGAATCGGTGAAATATAAATTTCTGAGTAATCAACAGATTTAGAGATTCTACCTTTAATAAAATCAATTCGTTGGGGAAGTCGGGCTGTAACATCCCACGCTAGAACCCTAAGAGCTAAGACTTTCAATATGTAAGAAAACCACCAGTTTCCTAAGTAATCATATTTAGTGGAATATTGGTGTTAAGGAAGATCATATTAACAATAAATACATTAAGATATGCTTTCCTAAGCTTTAATAACATTTTTCGTTGTAATCCTTTGTACAAGCATTCGAATAGTCTTTATAGGGTTTCATTAATGAAAAAGGTGAATATCAATCAATCAGTGAAAGAAAAGTCAAGAAAAATTGTTAATGTGGTGATTCCAGCCCGAAATGAAGAAGAACACATTCTAGCAACTTTAAAATCATTAGATAGACAAACACATCCACCTTCGTATGTTGTTGTAGTTGACGATGGCTCTAAAGACAACACAGTGGCACTACTCAGGAAATTCAAGCCTATAAGGTTTCAACTGGGAATTGTAGAGCGTCCTGAGAGGATAGGCGGTGAGAGCCTAGTAGGAAAACCAAAAATTGCTGAAACTTTTAACAAAGGATTTGAGAAGGCGTGTAAAGAATATTATGATTATATATTGGTGATTGGAGCTGACACTCAATTAGAACCAACTTATATTGAGAAATTACTAATAGAATTTAAGAAGAATCCAAGATTAGCCATAGCCTCGGGTCATCCCCCTCACGCACCAATGAATCCTGATCACGCTCGGGGGTCAGGAAGGATCTTTGATGTACGCTTTTGGAAATGGTATGGGGAAAGATATCCAGTCTCCTATGGATGGGAATCACAATGTCAGATTGAATGTTTAAGAGTAGGTCTTGAAGTCCGAAGTTTCTCAGCTATTAAATTTCATGTCTCTCGTAAAGGGCAGGGAACAGTAGATTTCTATGATTGGGGGCGGGGAATGCGTGCGATGGGTTACAATCCAATTATTGTCATTTTAAGAGGATTTCGGTTCATTATAAGCCAAAAGTATGGTATTAGATCTGCTGTACGCCTCATCGCGGGTTTTTTCTCCCGTGGATCACAGTTTAATCTTTCTCGACGTCAAAAAAAGACACGAAAATTTCTATTCAAATACCAATTAGTAATCACATCAAGAAAATTAAAAAATGCTCTAACACCTGTAAAACCTAAACAGATAAATGATTAAATACAGGAAGTACTCCAACACCTGAAACAAAGGAAAAAAACTAGAGAGATGATTCTGGTGGAACGACAGCTTGGTTCGCGACCTTATTGGGAAGAATTTCTTATCAACTTTATTTTATCTCCTAATACTCAAGATAAGTTGATAAAAGAGGCAATAGATCACTTTAATTTGACATTAAAGGAGTTTGCAAAAGAAGCAAACATCCCAGAAGGAACTTTATATAAGATTTCTTCAGTAAAAGCTTTTGATATACGAGTATCAACGTTAGAGAATATCGTTACAACATTAAAAAAATTAGAGATTCGTCCTCATGAAACACCAGCTGTAGGTATAATTACAGCAAGATATGCCTTGCAAGAAATTGAACCAATTATCTCTATAGGAGATCGTTCTTTTATGGTGGCGGAATATCCTGCAGCAACCATTGAGGAAGAAATTATTCAGGGAATCCGAGCAGAAAACGATGGATGCGTTGCCCTGATTTGTGGACCAATTGCTGCAAATACACTTAATCGCGTTGTTCGTATACCAGTTATTGGGTTACATTTTAGCCGTGATCAATTGCAGAAAGCACTTGTTGAAGCAATCGCAAAAATCAGTGAATAGTCAGGCTGTCCTTTCTTTTTAGTTAGTTGAAATCTTACCTAATAACCAATTTGAAAAACGACGACCTATCTCTTGGTTGGCAATTTGGATAGAACCTACTTTTGCATTACCAGGTTTGATTTTAATAAGGATAAATTGATATTTATTTCTCTCCCTCAATGCTTTCTTTATCTCTTTTTCAGAATAGACGGTACAAGTCTTTGTCATACCAAAACTATTAGCAACAACTTCAAGATTAACTCCAGCCCAGGTTAAAGTTGGTTGATCACCAGTCGAACCATATGTACCATTATCGAGACATATTATTGTCAGATTTTTTGTTCCATAGTAAGCCACCATGGGAAGGATTGATAGATTCATTAAGATTGAACCATCACCATCAAGCACTATAACTTGTTTCGACGTATATCGTGATATTCCAAGTCCAATAGCTGATACTTGTCCAAAACTCCCTGTCATATAGAAATTCCCTGGCCTATCCTTAATGTTGTAGAGTTCTTTTGAAGGAAATCCAATATTTGAAATAAGAGCCACATCATTAGAAATTTGCTTAGTAATTTCCTGGATTGTCTGGTATCGTGTGAGAAAGGGTGAGGATGATGACTTATCGAATTTAATTTCTCCAGAAATGGTAGATTTTCGCGGTTTAATGGTGTGCTTTACAATCAATCCTTCTGTCCAAAGTCTTGGAGAAAGAAGGAATAAATGAACACTCTTTTCTTTGTATGAACCTTTTAACTTTTCTTCTATTATTGAAATTTCGTCCTGATTCTTGATAAGATGAACAGAAACATTTACTGCTTTAAAAATGCCAATTATTGCTCCACCAAAACGTTTCTGTGCTTCAATAGGTTCATCTATCACTCCACGCCAGCTACAGAAAATTGGAAGAGGGAATTGGTAAGTTAATGTTAAGGAAGCTAAAGAATTCAATAAATTCCCTAATCCAGTGCTTTGAATAAGGAGAATAGGTTTCTTTCCTGCTAAAAAAGCGCCTCCAGCTATTCCAATCCCTAGATCTTCTCGGGGTAATTGAATAACATCAAAAGCTGATTCCTGTTCTAGAAGCTTTAAAACTTCCTTAATTCTGGCACACGGATTTGTTAGAACAACATCGACTCCTGCGCGCCGTAAAGTTGTAATAAACATTTGTTCAAACGCCAAGACACTTCACCCGAGGATAGTAATGATATGATCTGTATTAAATCGTATCGAATAATGCGGTAAAGAAGAGTTTGATCACGTTGATACGACTGAAATCTCCTGATTTTCTGAATAAGTTTCTTCTGGCTCTTTACCAATTATTTCGGGGGTAATATATTGAATTGGCAAATCTTCATGAAGCCTTTTTAGACCTCCCCCTGTAACGTTCATTAAAATGATTTCTTTGGCACCAATTTTTCCTTCTTCAGCTAGTTTTATCAGTCCTGCAACTCCAACTGCGGCAGCAGGTACTATATCAATACCTTCTGTGTCTTCAAAGAGTTTTCCAGCCGAAAAAGCTTCCTGATTGGTAACACCGTGCATGTCACCATTTGTCGCTTTCAAACAATCGTAGACCCCTCCAGGAATTGAATATGGAGGGTGTCTATTCGAGAGTACTTTTGCAGAAATCTCATCGATGTTGTTCATGATTTCTTTTTCGTCTATTTGATCAAGAAAAAGGTGTCGACTGTTTTGTTTCCATGCATCCACCATAGGAGTGAAAGGCAAATTCTGAATCAATTGCAATTGTGGCAGTTTAGAGCCGAATCGGCCATCTTTAACTAATCTTAATGAGGATTCATAAGCAGCAATTCCCCCTGTGCCACTCCCAACAGCTTGTATATAATGATCAGGAAGGCGGTTAAGATGGACTGCTGCTTCTAACATTACGATTCCCATTCCATCTCGACGTGCAACATTCCGTGCTCCTCCTTCATTAGTAATTTTAGAGAGGGTAGAGAATTTATTAGCAAATGAAATAGCATCAAAATAGTCTGTATTTCCATTTAATGCAATCAGACGTACATTTGTCGAATCACGATTGGTAGGAATCCATATTTGATCTTTAGCCTCTGAAGGAATAATAATAACAATGTTGAAATTTGTCAATGCTGCTAAGTAAGCAAATGACCTTGCAGTGTTTCCTGCAGATGCAATACAAAGACTTTGAATGTTTTTATCTAATGCTCGGGCTATAGTAGGAGGGGCTTCTAATTCTTTGAAAGTTCCTGTTTTTAAAGAAGCCTGTCTCTCTGGATAGTATCCATTGAAGGCTAAGAAAAGATTTTCAAGACCTAATTCACGACTCAATCCATCACTCTTGAAAACCTTGAGCTCTCCATTCGTGGATAAAGAGTGATGAGTTGGTAACCACTCCTGAAACTTCCAAATACCCTTAACTGGTTTTAATCTTAATTTTTGATTCTTATATACAGTTCGAACAAGACCCGCGTCATGATCACAGACTTGTAGATAGTTGTCACTGAATTTTTGTCCACAAGAAGGACAAATAAGAGAATATTTCAATCAAACCACTGAATTGAAGTAGATATCTTTTTCTTATAAATTTATCTAAACCGCTTACCAAAAAAGGTAAAGATGAAAGATTGAACTACTGAATTTGGTAAGTAAATAACCATAAATGGAAAGTTTTAAGAATAATATGCAAGTTTGGACTTCTTGGTTGTTACAATTATTATCCATAGAACTCGGAGATAAGAATCATATGGCTCTTTCTAACAACATTACAGCTGAACATGAATTAAAGAACGACGAAAATATCTACAATATTCTACCCAAAAAGGTTGAAGATGCCAAAAAAATCATTTCAGATGCTATCGAACAGTTTGGTGATGAACTAGCTGTTGCATGCAGCTTTGGTAAGGATAGCATGGTTGTTGTCCATCTAGCTCTGCAAGTGGATCCCACCATAAAGATCTTTACAGTTATGACACCGTTCAAACCTCAAGAAACTTTTGATTATAAAGATGAAATGATCGCGAAATACCATTTAAATCTTGAAGAATATATTTCTACTGAAACTGTTGATATAAACCTTCCGAAGACTAATCCCGATGAATGTTGTCGCATATTAAAAGTCGAACCTACTAAACAGGCGGTTATGAACCTTGATGCATGGATTTGTGGATTGAGAAACACGGAAGGAAGAACTAGGAAGGATTATAAGATAATTGAGAAGAAAAATGGACTTACTAAAATCAATCCAATTTTAGAATGGACCGAACTGGACATCTGGCGATATATGGCTATTAATGAAATCCCTGTCCATCCTTTCTATGCCAGAGGATATAGAAGCCTAGGATGTGAACCATGTACTTCTCTTGTAAATGACACAGGATTAGAGCGAGAAGGAAGATGGATTGGAACTAGTAAATGTGGCGGGGAATGTGGTATCCATACTAAATCCTTGAAGTAATATAAAAGAATGAATAACTCCTTATTCCAAAATTAATTATTGGATACTTTTAAGCATAGATTTCCCTCCAATTTCTTTTTTTTTACCTGAAAATCTATTAAAGAAAGTGAAAATAGCTGAAGTATATCTTTTTTCATGAAAATTAAGATTTTTTGAATTATTAGAAGTTTCCTTTTCATAATGCCTTGATATAAGAATTTTCGGCTTACTCAGAAAAGATTGAAAAGTTCTGTTTGAAATTTGATTTAAATAAAGATGATGAATTTGATGGATTTGCTAATTAAGCTCCTATTATAATTAGTTAAAAAACTCTAAGTGATCATCAATGGATAATCGTGATAAATTCTTTACCACACTTATAACTACAAAACTAAGTTGCGGTAAAAATTTACTTGAACTAACGATATACAAGGATTTGACGTTATGGTGGTTTATAGACAACCATTTTCAGATTTTCTTAGAAAGAATATTTACTAAAAAAACATTAGTCAGTCGATCACAATTACACTTAATACCATTATTTAGAATTTTTGAGCTATTATTTTATTATTTAAAGGTCTTTTTAATAAATACTATCATAAAACTGATTGGAAAAAAGAGTTCTAAGAATAAACCTGAAATCAGAAAAGTATTAATCATAAATCAAGATATTCAGTGGAAATATATCCAAGATTATAAGAAGAAACAGCTAAGAAAGACTGATGCTTTTTTTGATTCAATTATAAACCAAATCACAGGCCAATATGAATTAATAGGAACTTATCCTCTTAAAGGAAGAGTACCAATTAGAAGTTCAAGAGTATTCATTGAGAAGTTGAAATCTAATATTAGTCATTTCCCATTTGACAGATATTGGTCTATAAAAAGCTGGAGGGAGGAAATAGAAGCTGCTAGGCATTTTAAAAAAGTTTGGAATGTCATAAAAGAAGATAAAATCTTTAAACAATTAACTTTTTTTGAAAAAAAGAAATTGCACAAAGCAATCGAAACTGAACTTGAATTTTATTTTTCCAGGGCCTTTCCTCGTTCAATTAGGCAAATAGAAATGGCTAAGCAATTGTTTGAAAAAGAGACACCCAATTTGGTACTGCTACTGAATGAATATGGATTTTTTGAGCGAACTTTTGTCTATGCAGGCAAAAAGGAAAAAATCCCAACAATTGCTCTCCAACATGGGATTATCCACCCAACTCATTATGCATATATGATAAATAAACGATACAAAGGATCTGTATTGTTACCTGACATAACTTGTGTATATGGGTATTATTTCAGGGATCTTCTTGTTAATAAAAGCGTCTATGAGCCCAAGCAAGTAGTTGTAACAGGATCCCCAAGATATGATATATTTATACATGGAAATAATCTTTATTCCAAAGAAAAACTCGGTAAAAAGTTCAAGACCAGTCCTCGTGAAAAAATCATATTATGGGCAACACAATGCCAGCTAGAACCTTATACAAAGGACCTTGGTGAAAATAGAAAAAATTTCGATGCAGTTTTTGGAACCTTTTACCAATTGAAAGATACACTCTTGATTATCAAACAACATCCAGGGGAAGGGATTGTGTATACGAAAATGATAGAAGAATACCTCAATAAATATCACTTGGAAGCATTGTTTGTACCAAAAAATGCTGATACATTTGAACTGCTTTATTGTTCTGATTTACTTATTACAAAAAATTCTACTACTGCAATGGAAGCTATAGCATTAAATAAGCCTGTACTAATTTTAAATTTGAGCGGTCAACCTGATATTGTAAATTATGTTGAGGAAGGTGTAGCTATTGGTGTTTATAGTAGGGAAAAATTAAAATCAGCTGTTGAACGCTTACTTAATGATGATTCAGAACTTGTAGCAAATAGAGAACGCTATATAGAAAATTATCTTTATCAAGTTGATGGGAAAGCGACTAAAAGAGTGGTTGATCAGATAGACAAATTATGTGCCTGAAGCAAATTTCTTCCTCCGTGAGATTCTCACAAAAGGAAGTGAGTAAAACACTCAACGGTTAGACCGTAGTTATCGTGTTATAACAGAGGTACATAAGCTGGGGGTAATTGGTTACCTTTTGAGAAGTTGTCTCATTAGTTGTTTTGTTTCATTAACCCCTGTTATTTTTAGGCTGAAGAGAATAATTAAATAGGATAATAATCCACAAATTGATGCAAGTAGTGATGGTAAACCAAAGATAATTTCAGACACCAGACTTACAGTTAAAAAAAACATCGTAGGAATACCTATGCTGAGAATTCTAACTAAGGAATATTTAATTCGAAAAACTTTCTGAGAAAAGGGAAATACGAAAAACCACCTGAAGAAATCATGTAATAAAAAGGAAGTACACATTCCAAGGAGACCAAATATTGGTACAATAATCAAACTAGATATTCCTGCAATAATTACAGCTCGAAGATACAGTAAAGAAATTTCAGGTGTCTTTTTGAAAAAATATGGTCCTTGACAAGTAAAATGAAGTAAAGCTTTGAAAAGAAAACTAAACCCTAGAATTAAAGTCCCCAAAACAGTCTCTGAATTTACAAATTCAGAATTAGACAGGATTTCAATAAGAAAAGGAGCGTTGTACCAAAATAAAACTATTATCGGAACCAAAAGAGCCATATAAACTCTAGTCATTTTATTAATTAATGATTTTAAGTAATCATGTTCATTAGAATCGAATAAACTGTATTGTAGGCTACTAAATGCAGATGAAATGGGATTCACAATTATATTAAGAAATCCAATAACTGAGAGACAAATTACAAATAAAGCTACTGCTTGTTCTCCAGCGAAAAATGTGAGAAGAAAATATTGTAGATAATTGAATAAGTTATAGAATGGGGAGATAATTAGAGTAGGGGCTGAATACTTAACTACATTGGTTAATTCTTCTTTAGAAAAGGATCCAAGACCATTATCAAATATTATTTTCAAGAAATATATTGAGATGAAAAAGCCATGACTTAATACATAGGAAAGAACTAGTTCATTAGCTCCTGGTTCTGAAAAAAAAACAAATAATACAGCAATAATAAGATTTGAATAAACTACAGCTACATTGACAATAACATAAGATAAAAATCGTCGCTGTGCCTGAATATAAGCATTAGATAGGTTTTGGAGAAGATAAAAAAAACCAAAAGACCCAACAAGTACAACAACTATAGTATTAAAATTTTTGAAACTGAAAAATTCCATGCTTACAAGAACTAAGTACACTCCAGTTATTATGATATAGAAACCAGTTGCTAAAATCAGGCTTGTAATAATCAAATTACTAATCTTTCTCCTATTTTTCTCCTCTGTATAAACAGAAGTGAAACGAAATATTGCGCCACTTAATCCTGAAGTTCCAAAGCTTCCTAAGAAGGTTGCTGTCTGTATTAAAAAATTGAATCGTCCAAATTCATTCTGATCTAAATAATTAGTGAAAATCTTGTTGAAAATTAACCCCCTCAATTTTATTAGCCCCCAAGAAATAGTCATTGATTTAAAAAATCCAGAAGTTTGCTTTTTTTTCTGAGCTATGGCCCTCTGTTTAACTTCATGATCATTTATATCATCAGTAGACATAACAGCTATTTCCATTGAGGTAACAGTTAAATAAATATCCTTTATTCAATTTCATTAGCTAGGATTTTTAGTTTATGGATTTTCTTGTTATGAAAACTTTGTTTTTAATAATCATAACTTAAATTGATAACAGTTGCTTATACGTATTATTAATGCTTCATTGAATGAATATTAAGTATTTATGAAGATGAAGAATGCAAGAGAAAAAGATTTTAGAAAAATTGGATAATCACTTTCTATCATTTGTTGGAATGTTTACGAAAACTCACATCAAGGAATTCTTTTGCTTTAGCTAAATCCTGCAATTCTAATATCCTAATTGCCTCCTTTACTTCCTCCGCTAAGGACATGAGAATTTTTTTATGAACTACGTCTTGATTTATGAAGTATAGCCAGCTCTTTTCTTTGAAAAGTTTGACAATATCGCTACAAATAAAATTTGGATTGTTTTCATAAAGGTAATCATATACAGAACAGATAAGCGCGTAATCTGCTAGAGTATCTAAAGTAATTCTTATATTAGGGGCAAAACATGAAGGAGAAGCTTCGAAATTCCCAGTTCTAAAATCATTTGTTTTATAAATATATGGAGAGACATGTTCTCGGAAGTCTTGGTCTTCAGCTTTTTTAAAGGCCTCTGTCAGAGCGTTAAAGCTAAAAATCTCAACATCAAGTCCACGGGGGAAAGTTCGTTGAAGCGTGTTTGATAAATAGTCATAAGTTCCAATTTCAAACTTTTTTATCATCGTGTCAATAATATTCCAATCCATACAAGGACAATCACTTGTGATTCTCACGACAAGATCTAGTTCTCTTGAAACAGCTGCATGGTAATATCTAGCGAGAACATCCTCTTCGGATCCTCGAAATACATGAACATTATTTCTTTTTGCCGCATCAACTATTTCATTATCTTCAGGATTAATTGTAGTTGCAATAATTATTTCATCAATACATTCTGACAGCTTAACTCTTCTAATTATCTGATCTAAGACTGTCAAAGAGGATTTATATGGCAATGATTTCAGTATTTTTTTGGGGAATCTCGTTGACCTGGTTCTTGCTTGTATTATTACACCTTTCTTCATATTCTATCTCTTCTTTTGTTAAATTTACTTTTTCCATAATAGCAAAATAACGAAATCCAGTTTCGAGTTCAAACATTCAAAAAGACAAAGGATAAATCAGAGTAAAAAATTATTTCATCAAAACCTTATTAGAAATGAGGACTCCAGTGAAATATTTATAATTTAATTAAATAAGTAATCTCAATAGCAAGATTAACTCATCACAGGTTTGATTAGCCCCTTATAACTTTCTCATGCTAAATCAAAGAACAACTCGCTTATAAGCTTGTAAAGCATGAAAACATACTTTGCTTAAATATAAATACAAATCACAGAGAATTACTTTAGCTATTTATCATTCTAACAATTATGAGGAAAAATAGAAATGAATAAAAAAACACAACAAATGGAGAAATGGACTGGAGAATTCGGACGAGAGTATACTGACAGAAATGCCCTTTCACTTGAAGAAATGGAAGCTCTCTACCAAAAGAACTATGGATTGACTAGAACAGATATGAATTATGAATTCATTAGAAATCTTGACCAGTCTGTTCGTATCCTTGAAGTCGGATCAAATATTGGGAACCAATTGCTTTGCTTACAAAAAATGGGTTTTTCAAACCTTTATGGTATCGAAATTCAAGAATATGCTGTGGAATTCTCAAAATCGAGAACAAAACAAATTAATATCATTCAAGGATCAGCATTTGACATTCCGTTTAAAGATGGCTTTTTTGGTCTGGTATTCACTTCGGGGGTTCTTATTCACATTGCACCATCGGATCTTGAACTTGCAATAAAGGAAATATATAGAAGCACAAAAAAATTCATTTGGGGATTCGAGTACTTTTCTGAGGATTGTACAGTAGTCAATTACAGAGGAAATACTGATTTATTATGGAAAAATAACTTTAGTAAGATATATCTTGATATTTTCAGTGATTTACGACTTATCAAAGAAAAAAAATACAAATATTTAGACAATGATAATGTTGATTCAATGTTTCTCCTTGAAAAGATGTAATGCAACTTCTAGCAAAGTATTATTAAAACTCTCTTTTTTCGATGTTTTTTGAATAGGTAAATCTTGAAATCTCCAAAATTTCAAGTTAAAAAGATACAAATGAAATAATAAGTGAAATCTCATGAAATATTGCATAAGATGTTTAATGCCTGAAACTAGACCACATACTATCTTTGATGAAGATGGGATTTGTCAAGCTTGTCGAAATTATGAAAAACAAAAGGGAGTTGACTGGACTGCAAGGTTTGAAGAGTTAAAATCATTATGCAATAAATATAGAAGAACAGATGGATTTTACGACTGTGTCATTGCTGTCAGCGGTGGAAAAGATAGTACTTTTTTGACATACATAATGAAAGAACAGATGGGAATGAACCCATTGCTAATTTGCGTGACAGATCCGTTCACACATACAGAAGCAGGTAAAAGCAATTTGAATAATCTAATGGAGAGTTTTAATTGCGACCTCATTGTGTTCAATATAAGCACTGACTTATTTAGAAGGGTAACTAGAATTGGATTTGAAGAATTGGGTGAACCTCTGCGATTTATTGAAGCAGCAATATACACGGTTCCCTTTAAATTTTCTGTAGCTTTGAATATCCCTTTAGTTGTTTTTGGCGAGAATGCAGCATATACATACGGAACTACCACGGAAGATGATTATAGTGTGATAAAATATATCCTCGCAGGGCACAGTGCTGCTGCTGAAAGACTTGGAAATAAAATTACGGATTTCTGGCTCGATAGGGGTATATCGGATAAAGAATTGAATGCAATTGCTCTCCCTACGCAAGAGGAGTTAGAAAGAGTTAATCCAGAACCGATTTTTTTGAGCTATTTCGTACCTTGGGACGATGAGAGAAATTACCAAATTGCTAAAAAATATGGATTTAAAGATTTACATCATGAATGGAGGAGGGAAGGAAATATTGAGGATCACGGTCAGATTGATTCAATTTCTTATATTGTTCATCTTTGGATGAAGTATCCTAAATTTGGATTTGCAAGGGCAACAGATATTGCAAGCAGGTGGGTAAGACAGAACAAAATAACTAGAGAGGAAGGAATCAACTTAATTATGAAATATGACCATAGATTAGACCAAA
>CP070695.1:915241-1012126 GCA_020353515.1 Candidatus Heimdallarchaeota archaeon | reverse complement strand
AACACAATCCATCCTTAAAAGGGATTTTAAGTGGAATTGGGTTTAATATCGGAGATCGTTTAGCAAAAGAGACATTAGATCAATTGATCAATCATTTCAGTGTTTATAGATTTCGTAATACTGATTTTGATGACCCTGATTTATTAGGGAGAGCTTATGAGTTCTTAATGGCTCATTTTGCCGAAACCGCTGGGAGGAAAGGAGGGGAATTTTATACTCCAAATATGGTTTCGAAACTCCTAGTAGATTTACTCCAGCCCAAAGAAGGAATGAGAATAGCGGATCCTACAGTAGGGTCAGGTAGTATGCTGATTCAATGTATTGAGTATATTAAGAATAAAAATGGGGATTGGAGAACACTACTACTTTTTGGTCAAGAAAAAAATCTTTACACTTGGATTATTTGTCGAATGAATATGTATCTTCATGGGATCTGGAATTCTAGGATTGAGAGGGGAGATACAATTCGAGACCCTAAATTGATCAAAGGAGAGAAGTTACTGCTTTTTGACATTGTTATCGCGAATCCACCGTTTTCTTTATCCAATTGGGGTGCTGAAGCAGCTCAAAATGATTCGTATGATCGATTCAAGTTCGGAATCCCATCAAAAAATTATGGAGATTTAGCTTTCTTACAACATATGTTAGCTACACTTCGTGACACAGGTCGAATGGGTGTAATATTACCCCATGGGGTACTATTTAGAGGTGGGGCTGAAAAAAAGATTCGACAAGCATTGATTGATGATGATTTAATAGAGGCAATTATTGGTTTACCTCCAAATCTTTTTTATGGTACCTCCATTCCAGCAGCAATTATTTTAATTAATA
The DNA here is from genome assembly GCA_020353515.1 of Candidatus Heimdallarchaeota archaeon. GTDB lineage: Archaea > Asgardarchaeota > Heimdallarchaeia > Hodarchaeales > Hodarchaeaceae > Hodarchaeum. The sequence goes on along the minus strand of CP070695.1, from coordinate 1,011,295 downwards.
AGAATAAAAAACCTGCCCAGAAAGGGCAGATCCTGTTTATAGATGGGTACAACTGTTATAAAGAAGAAAGATCCCAAAATATCTTAAGACCTAAAGACATCGAAAAGATTGTGACAGCATTTAGGAAATGTAAATCAGAAAATAGATTCTCAAGGATTGTCGATTCTCAAGAAATAACTGGTTTCGATTATAATCTCAACATCCCTTTGTATGTTGAAAATACAATAGAGGAAAAGTCCATTAATATAAATCAAGTTCTGTCAAAAATTTCAAAGTTGAAAACACTAGAGAAGGAGTACCCAGATCTAGGTAGTATTATTTCTACTGAGTTGAATGGGAATGATAATATTCAACCAGATATGTGGAAATTCGTTAAATTAGGCGATTTAGTGGAATTAGAAACAGGAAAAAGGGCAAAAGGTGGAGCTTTGAGAGAGGGAACAGTAGTTAGTATTGGAGGGGAACATATCAATGAGTCTGGATACATTAATTGGGAGAATATCAAATTTATTCCAGAAGACTTATATGATAAGCATTTAACACAGGGAAAAGTTCAAATGAATGATATCTTGATGGTTAAAGATGGGGCAACCACAGGCAAAGTCGCCCTCGTAAAAGAATTACCGTTTGAGAAAATTGCTGTCAATGAACATGTGTTTATTGTTAGAAGTAAAAACACTGATATTATCGGTAATCAATTCCTATTCTATCTGTTATTTTCTTCGCTCTGTCAAAATCAAATTAAAAAACGGTTTCATGGGGTCGTGGGAGGAATCAATAGGTCAGACTTCAATACTATCCAAGTTCCCCTTCCCTCTATATCCGAACAAAGAGATATCGTGAAAATATTATCAGCAGTAGATGCTAAGATAGCATCAACACAGCAGATACTTGATGAAACCACCCTGTTAAGAAAAGGGATTATGCAGCGATTGTTGTCTGAGAAACTTCGTAAGAAGAAGTAAGATTGTCGAGAACCCGAGTTCATTCAAGTAAGGTCGGATATCGCTGGATTATTAAATGTAAACTATATCAATAGCACAGAACTACTTGTTATTCTTTCAAATCCTGACCATAGTAGCATTAGTGTTGGTAATTGGAGGAACAATTCAGTTAAATACCAATTGGACCAACTCATGCGAAATAGGTATATGCTGCATTTGTAGGAGAGGAGTGTGGGTTGAAGAAAGTTGTTTTTTGTGCCCTAGTTGTGCCTCTGTATTCCATATTAGACATCTCACTTCATGGTTGAGAATAAAAAATAAGTGTCCAATGTGTAATGGTGAACTACATAATATTCAAAATCATATCATAAACAAAATAAAGGAATCTTCACTCTTATCATTAGAAACAAACCCTATATCTAAATTGAATAAAAAAACTAGAGTCAAGATAAAGAAAAGAAAATCTTTCATGATCCACTGTCCGCGTTGTGCTACTGTCCGCGTAATTAGCCCTGTAAAAAGCTCTACAATTTGTCCTGTTTGTGGAGTTCGAATTGTTTGGAAACGAAAGGTTACCAAACGGAATAATACTCTCATAGGTCATAACAAGGATGCCTTATTATCTCCCATGAAGCTCCAAAGACAGAAAATGAAAGAAAGGAGAGGATTTTCTGAAAAAAGTCTGAAATTAAGAAGGAAATCCAAGGTGAGAACAAGATTGCAAAGTAAGCAGGAATCAAGCGAAGATAACATTTTCATTCTTAAATTATTGCTCTATTCTGTTTTTTTCTTCATATCGATCCTTTCTATTCTAATTAAATAAGTAGTGGTTGAGCAAAAGATTTTTTAACTTTCTACTTTATCAGGCCACTATTCTTCTCCACCAAAAGAAAATCCTTGTTATTATCCTTTCAGAGTGATAAGATATGGCAGAAATGAATGATACCAGTAGTAAAGTTCCTGTATTAATTGCAGGAGTAATCGGATGGGCCCATGATGGATTTGCGTTAGTATTAGTAAGTTTGCTGGCGACAACTATAAGTGTTGCTTATGGTGTTGATAAAATAGCGATTGGATTCGTTTTCTCTGCGCAATATGTCATGACTGTCCCAGGAGCTGCACTATTTGGCGAATTAGCTGATCGATTTGGCAGAAAAAATATCCTTTTACTCTCTGTACTCTGGGACTCTATTTTCACGTCACTATCCGCAATTGCACCAACATTTGAAATTTTTGCTATATTAAGGTTACTCTCTGGGCTTGGTGTTTCTTGGGGTATTTCATTTTCTTTACTATCAGAGACATTTTCCTCAGAAAAACGAGGAGCTGCTGGTGGATTGGTTCATGCAACATTTGTTGTTGGTTATATCGGAGCAGTAATAGTTACGCTTATTTTTGGGAATATGGATCCCATTACTTTGGGCCCCTTAATTCTAGATGGATGGAGAATCTGTTTCCTTTCTGCACTCTTTCCTATTCCTTTCTTAATTTATTTAGAATTTGCACTAGATGAATCTCAAGTTTGGACTGATTACAAAAAATCAGTACAACTCGAGGACGAAGTAAAACCAGAAAAAGTAAGGATTTTTGACATTTTACAAGGAAAATGGTTGAAATTGACTATTTTACTTGTATTATTGTTCTGGCTTTCGGAATTTGCCTATCATACGCTCGCTGACTGGGCACCTACCTATTTCGAGTATTTATTCACTTATGAATTGCAAAATGCTGGTGGTGATGTTGACACTGCAGGCACACTGGCAATGGTTGTCATGTTAGGTGTGATGATTATTGCTGCATTTGCTTTATTTACTACTGGATGGTTGAGTGATCGAATTGGTAGGAGAAATGCATTTATTGGTTGTTCTATAATTGGGCTCATTGGAGCCTCTATTTTCTTTGTTTCCAATTTTATTGTGGTTTTTACTCCTTTAATCGTAATAGGCTGTCTCGTTCTAACTATTTCATTTGGAATGCACGGAGTATTTGGTGTTTGGTCTAGTGAGGTCTATCCCACAAGAATCCGTGCAACAGCTACTTCCCTTATTTTCTCAGTAGCACGTGGATTAGCCTGGGGAGCATTTTTTGTCGGTATAGTTGCAGAAACGTTGGAGCCCACTGTGTCGGTATTGGAAAATCCATTGGGACATGCTCAAGCTTTAGCGGTTGCAATGCTTGCTTGTACATTTGCTTATCTTGCTATGTTGTTTGTCCCTCGACTTATCCCCGAAACAAAAGGAATAGATATCACAGCTATCCAAGAATAACCCTTTAAAGCACATTCTCTAAAGGATTTCAATCTATTTCATCCAAAAATTGATTTAAGTATTATACTTAATTGTTCTTGAATCTTTTCATCCGCATCTCCCTGTGCTGAGATCCTTTGCCATGCTTCTTCTGTCAACCCATATTCTTGCAATCTATCAGGTAATAAAAGGTTCCACCGGTAAACTCCTTGACGATAATTTGTAGCTTTATTCAAAATGATCTGAAATTCAATAGACAGCTGAAAATATACCTTAAGGGATGCTGGATCTAGAGTTACACCTTCTATGGGAGGGAAAAGTGATTCTAAAGGAATATTTTGTGAAATTGGGGTTGGAGAACTTTCTGGTTGAGTATCTGTTGGAACAGGTTGAGGAGGTTCTGGTAAGTCTTCTGGTTGAGTTTTGGATTGGACAGGTTGAGGAGGTTCAGGTAAGTTTTCATTTGTAGAAGTGTCATTGTTCCCATAGATTTCCTGTGGAGTAGGTGCAATAAATATGTTTGATTCGTCTCCTGCCTCTTTCTTGAAGTCAAATTGAAGATCCTCAGGAATGACTGGTTTGAAATCATCATCTGTCCTATCAGTCAGGGTTTCTATATTCCCACAATGAGGACAGGGGTTGTCTTCGTCTAAATTCATAACATAATTAAGACAATTCTTACAGACAGGAATTGCAAAGACCTCTATTTAATGTAGATACTAGATTGAAGCCTCTTTTTTAAACTAAGAATTAAACAATAACTCACATTTAATATTATTTGTTTTGAACTATTACTTTAATTAGATAAAAACTGCTTCTAAATCTTTCTCAAATTATGATTTTCGATTAGCGTGCTTTTTTCGGTGATTTTCACCTGAATCATTTTGTCTCCGTTACTTAATTTATCAATGATTTCTAATCCTTCTGTTATCTTACCGAATACTGTGTGTTTTCCGTCGAGGTGAGGTTGAGGGGCTCTCACTAAGAAAAATTGGGATCCTCCAGTGTCTTTGCCAGCATGAGCCATTGAAAGAGCTCCGCGATGATGTTTATGCTTTTCTTCGGTATTCTTTTCGGTTTCACAAGGAATAGAATACCCAGGGCCCCCAGTACCAGTCCCTTGAGGGCATCCTCCTTGAACTACAAAATCAGGGATGCAACGATGAAATGTCAATCCATCATAAAATCCTAAATCAGTAAGGGATACAAAGTTTTTAACGGTGTTTGTCACCTCATCAAAAAAATCTATTACAATATTTCCAAATTTAGTTTCAAAAGTTGCCTTAGTCAAGAATAATATCTCCATATTAATTTTGATATCATTATTCGCCGTAATTCCAGCATTAAATTAGCTTTTAGGGGTTAATTTCAGCTATTTACTACTTATAATGAAAATCTATCGAAGTAATATACTTATCCTTATGATTGAATGTTCGGAAAAAAAAGTGAAAAGAAAAATGAATTGGAATGTTAGGCTGGCTTATATCCAAACAATAAGTTTTGCTCTTGGAATGGGTATCATTCAGGTAGCATTTTCAATTTTCGTTACAAATAATACCCCTAATGGATTAGGACAAACTAATATAATTCTCGGTAATCTTTTCACAATACAAGGAATTGCTTCCACTATTTTCGTTATACCGTCTGGGATTTTCGCAGATAGATACCGAAGGGATCTTTTAATACGAATTTCTGTGATTTTTGGTGTTCTAGCACAAGTGACACTTATCTATGCCACAACTTTGGTAGGGAATCCCCAAACAGCTCTGACAGCACTTATTGTTAGTGAGATACTTGGAGGAATAGGGTGGGGATTATCTGGTCCAGCAGGACAAGCATTAATTGCAGACTCTATAGAACCAGGACGACGGAGTCAAGTGTTTGCAAAGATGTTCTTTGCTAATCTCGTCGCATCCGCTATAGGTCCTGCTATAGCAGCTGGATCCACACTATTTCTTGGTGACACTTGGGATCTCAAATTACTTCAAAATCTTATCCTTATGGCAGCTTTTACTTCATTATTTGCATACTTAGCAATTGTTTTTGCTTCTGACAATAAAGCTCTCGTGACAAGAATTCAAGATTCCCCCACTTCAACCACCCTCCCAAAAGAAGGAGTTGAAGTAGTAAGGGGGACTCCTGTTGTGACAATCTTTGGAATACCGTTTTTTTATGAGGTAATTACCCCTAGTGTAATCGTTATTAGTGGAATTATAATTGGTTTTGGAGCTGGAGCGACAGTAGCCTTTTTCCCTATTCTCTTTGCGAGTTCAGAAATAGGTTACGGTCTACCCCCTTTTTTTACTTATACTATTATGTGTATTACAAGTATTGTTACAGGTTTAGCAGGTTTGCTTGCTCAGCGAATGATTCGAATTCTTGGTCGTATTGGATCGATGTTTTTCACTCAAGGACTCGCAATTATCTGCTTGGTTGGATTAATGATTAATCTTGTACTTTACCTGAATCATACCATAACGTATTCCTTATCAGTTCTTTTTCTTGTATTTTTTTATATTAGTCGTAATGCATTAATGAATGCAGCTGGGCCTGTGAGTCGATCGATTGTTATGGATATAGTTCCCTCTGCTTCCCGTGCCAAATGGAATTCTCTAGAAACTTTGGCTTGGGGAATGTTTTGGTCTGTTTCTGCTTCAATAGGGGGTTTTATAGTAGATAATTATGGTTTCCTATATGTATTTATGTTCACTGCCACTCTTTATACCATTGCAACTTTATTGATACTTTTTATTAGAAATCGTGTACCTAAAGAATCGATCTTAACTCGTACTTATCAGTTAGGGAGATTGAAAGCTCGTAATCGTGTAGTAATGCCTTCTTCTTCGATTAGTGGAATTAAAACTGGAGAAATTGTGAATGGGCAGATTTCTTACGAAGCGATATCTTACTATAGAAAAGCTGCTCAAGATGGTGCTGGATTAGTCTATATAGAGCCAGCTTACATCTCTCTCCAAGGGAAAAGTCATCCTCATCAAATTGGAATTCATGATGATTATGTCATATCTCGTTTAGCACAGGTTGTTGAGCAGGTTCATAAAAATGGGTCTTTGATCGGAATTCGTTTAACTCATGCAGGAGGAGCAACGAAGAAGGCAATATGTGGTGTGCAGCCACTTGCGCCTTCTGCAATTCCTATATCTGATCGTGATCCACCTCGTTCCTTGACGTTGGGACAGATTTCACAAATTCGAAATGAGTTTGCTGAAGCTGCAATTCGTGCTGCTCGTGCTGGTTTTGATATAGTTGAAATATCTTCAAGTATGATACAAGAAAAACCAGACTTACTTGGTCAATTCATATCACCAGAATACAACAAACGAACTGATGAATATGGTGGATCATTCATAAATCGAATCCAATTCCCTCTAGAGGTTGCTAAAGCGATTCGTGCTACTCTTCCACAAGAAATCATGCTTGCATATTACATCTCAGCTCCTTTTCGCGGTTTACCTGATGATGAGCTTTCCACAGTTGTTAAATACATCGAAAGAGCGGGAATCGAATTACTCTGCATTGATTACTTATATAGCGAGGTAAAAGATGAGGAAGTAGGTATAGAACGGTTTATTCAAAAAGTAAAAGATGATCTTCCTCATATCCCGATTGTTTGCAGTGGTGATTTTGATATTGACTCTGCAGAACAAGCAATAAAACAAGGTCAAGCGGATTTAGTTGCATTTGGACGTTTTACCCAAGAGAATCTAGCATTACAACTATCACTTAGATAGACAATTCCCAACCGATTTACTAAGAATTACTATTTTTTAAGGACAATAGAACATTGGTGAACCCCATTTTTCGGAACTGTTCAGTCATCATGAATCAGACATATGCCTTTCGAACATTAGGGGCTCAAAATACATATTTTTTGCTTTCATTTTAAACCATACGATTCTTTATGAACTAGACTCTCAAGGGGTTTTCGCTTGGAAGTACGAGTTTCATTAGCATAACCAACAGCCACGAGAGCGAGAACCTTTAAATGATTTGGGATTTTTAACAAATCCTTGATATTAGGTTCTATATCTGAATTAATAACTCCAGCCCAACACGTACCTAGTTGTAGGGAATGAGCAGCAATCATAAATTGCAATGTAGCCAATGCTGTATCGGCATGATGATATTTAGGATGAACTTCGGGATTAGTTAGAGGAATAAAAACAACTGGACTTTCTGCAACAAACTTTCCATAAGGATGAATTTCAGCTAATCTTTTCCTCTTTTTTTCATCAGTTACGATCAAAAATTCCCAAGGCTGCTTATTCGAGGCGGATGGCGCCCACTGAGCTGCCTCCAGGCATTTATCAAGTTTTTCAGGTTCAACTGGCGTTGATTTATATTTTCGAATACTTCTACGGGTTTTTAAAAGTTCCAATACGTTCATCATACTTTCTTCCTAAGATTCATTTCGATAAAATGGTAGGGACGGTTAACTAATGTCAACTAAATAACTTTCCATTCCTTTAATTGTCTTAGAGAAACATTTGCACCACATAAAATAATCCCTATTTTCTTGACTTCTGATAAATTAAACTTGTTTAGTAATAATGCTGCGATAGAACACGAAGTAGCAGGTTCTACAAGAATCTTTTCTTTATCTAGCAGCAATTTTAACGCATCTAATGCTTCTTTATCTGTAACAGTCTGCATATCGTTGACAACTGCTTTTATTCTGGCTAAAGTGGCCTCAGTGGTTTTTTTCGCCCCAAGTGTGTCTGCAATACTAGTTATTGCGGACAATGTAACAGGATAGCCGACCCTAAAACTCTGTGTTACGGCATCACAACCGATCGTTTCTACACCAAATATTTTTATTTCGGGTTTCATCTGACTTGCTACCACTCCCAACCCACTAATCAATCCTCCTCCTCCTACAGATGCAATGATAGCATCCAAATATGGATTCTGATCCAGAAGTTCTAATGCGATAGTTCCTTGGCCTCTAACAACTGTAAGGTCATCGAAGGGATGAACATAGGTTTGCTCTTTCCCTCGTGCATATTCTTGAGCTTTACTATTAGCTTCATCCCATGCCTCTCCGTATAGGACGGTTTTTCCTCCCCATTTCCTGATTTTTTCAACTTTCTCTTTGGCTGTGCTTTTGGGAAGAAATACTACAACAGGTGCATTAAGTTCTTTTCCTGCATAACAGACACCCAAACCATGGTTACCACCAGATGCAGTCACTAAACCCTGAGATAAGACCTCTTTTTCTAATGATAAAGCTTTAGCACAAGCTCCTCGGATTTTAAAAGATCGTGTGGGTTGTAGATATTCTAGTTTCAGGTATATTTCTTTATCGATTATTTGTTCTAACTGATAAGATCGTATCAGTGGTGTTGAAATCACATAGGGTCGAATCTGAGAAAAAGTCTCTTTAACATCCGATATAGTCAAATTTTTGAAGATGCTAGCCATTCTTATTTCCTCTAGATCATTGGAGGCGTTCAGCAGCTATTAATGCAGCTCCTAGTGCACCTACCATTTGTGGATGCTCTGGAACCTCAATTACAACATTCAATTGATCTTCAAGCATTTTCTTCACTCCTGGGTTTAGAGCAACCCCACCTGTTAAAGCTACCATAGGATTTATCCCAACTCGAGCAGCTAGAGCTGCAATTTTTATAGCAATAGTTCTATGTATGCCAGCAATGATATCCAATCTGTTGGTTCCTTGATTTATTCTAGAAATAACCTCGGATTCAGCAAAAACAGTGCAGATACTTGAGATAGATGCGGGATCCGTTGAGATAAGAGCTTGATTACCAAATTCCGATATTTCAACCTCAAGGGCGTTAGCCATAACTTCCAAAAAACGACCAGTTCCCGCGCTACATTTATCATTCATTTCAAAATCTTGGACTTGTCCACTGTTGTTGATTTGTATAACCTTCGAATCCTGCCCTCCAATATCAACTATAGTTCGAATCTTAGAATTAATAGAGAAAGCACCTTTGGCATGACAGGTAATCTCTGTAATATTTTCATTGGTTCTAGCTAATTTTCTACCATACCCAGTAGAAATAGTATAATCAAAATTGTTTACTTTTAAAGCATTCATTGCTTTACTTATTAAATCATTAGCCACTGCTGCTGGATTGTATCCTACACGTCTTATAAAAGAATACTTCTGATTAAAATTATCGTCTTTTTGTTCTGAAACCGATAATACTATAATCTTCGCCGTTAACGAACCTATGTCTATACCTACCACTAATTTCATGCCATTAGGCCTCTATTTTAACCTTAACAATTTTGGCATTTATTTGTTGTAGACATATGTTCTGTGCAATACCATTTGTTACATGAATTACATTGAGTAAAAAGTGAGTAAAAATCCTTTTCTTCAAGGTTTTGTTCAATCTTTACTCGTTTAAGTATATTAATAGCCTTATCTCTCTGAGTATTGGTTATTAAAAGATCATCTAAGTTTTCAATAAATAAATAATCTGCTAATTCCAAGTTAATAGTCATTTCTGAATCACTTATCAAAGAAGAAAGCCTATTAAGACGATCTTCGATGGAAGATCTTAACTTAACGATATTAGGTGGAAATTTCACAGAAAAATCATCCTTTTGAATTCCCAACAGATTCGCAAAAACATATAATTTTACCCATGTCGATATGTTATCCCGAATTCGAACATATTTTTCGCAGTTGTGACCAGGGCACGTAAAGATGATGTTTGCAATTTTTTTCCCCCTTGATCTTCTGAACTTGTTTGGTGGGGGAAGTAATCTGAATATAAGACGATAAGAATTGAGGAGATCTTCATAAAATCTTTTAGCTTTACCTATGATCGTTAATTTTTGTTCAGATATTTTCTCATCCAAATTTGTTACTCGTCGTTCGAGCTCGGCTCGAAGAACATCATCTGGTTCTGTTTCTGAAAGCTGTTTTTTGGTAAGAACCAGTGATTTAACTGAACCTTCTATTTGTGTTCCTGCAATCCGTAAATCATTTGTTAACAAAAATAAAGGATCTGTATCTGATAAAGTTAGCATAATCTGGAATTCGCCTAGTGTTTCAGTGATTAATTCTTCTTGAACCGCTGTTTCAGGTAGATGGGCTTCTGGGAGTTGAGAAAGATGAGTGTTTATAGGATTGAAGATCTCACTAATTTGATCTTTGACTAAATCTAATGTTTTTTGATCTTGTTCACTTCTTTCTGAAACAATATCAACTACCAAGATCTCACTTCCAGTTTTTCTTTCTGTTCCAATTCGTCCTTCTATCGTTCCCTCTCCAATAAGATACTGTAGTGCCATGGAAAGGACCTCTGCAGGTAATTTCATCCGTTTACGTAAATAGCCAATAGAGATTTCTTTAGCACCATATTTTTTCGCAACTGTCTTGATTTCATTTTCGAGAGAACTAAGCATTTCAGTATCAAACACATTTAGGGTTTGGATTTCTTCTTCTGTTGTTTCACCTTCAAATGCTTGACGGATTTCTTCCAACATTCGTTCTCGATCTTCATCAGTGATTTCAGGAACTATCGCACTGAATAATACAGGATCAGCAGTCTTTTGATAGAGAGAACTTAATTCTAAGTCAAGAGCAACATCCTCAATATTTGACCCCTTTTGAGTCACTGCTAGTACCAAGTCCTGGGAGGGATTAAACGCGACATTCAGAAGCAAATTTTCGGTTCCTTGAAGGATACAAGCACCTACTCCACCAGCAGAAACTTCCATATCTATTCGTTCAACAAGGGAGAGAAGTGATGTAATAGAAATTGCGAAGAGAAAATCATCTATTTCTTCGATCGAAGTAACCCAGACTGGGAAACCATCTGTTGACACAAGCCCAACAGTTTCATACTTGTCTTGATAACCTATTTGAAAAATATACTTCAGAATTACCTTGATGATATCTATTGTATCAATTGCAGCATCAGATATGACTACAAGTACTACATTGTGTCCAAGTGAATGGATTGAAATTGCTTTATTGCGACTTTTGATGGAAAGAGAGTTCCAAGATTCTATCAGTAACTCGTCTGTTAAAAGATCGACGATGTAATGCCATGTTTGTCCAAGTAGAGTTGAGGTTTTGATATCTATTTGTGGTTCAGTAGTCGAAAATGTTTGAATTTCTGGATCTAGCTGAATTAAGACTATTGAATCAAGTTGAGAAACATCAAGATCAGATTCCGCCAGAGTCAGAGCCTCTTTAGTTATCTCAAACCATTGAAGAGAATCCATTAATAATTCATGTCCATTGATTATAATTTCGCTTTTAGTTCAGTATTTAACTTTTCTGCAATAAGATTTGGACTTCCAGAGGGATCCGTTACTACTAAAGATATCAAATGAGGTGAAATTGCGATTGCGATATCTCTGGTATTCCCTTGTACGTGTATTAAGCGAACTTTTTCTGGTGAAAAAGTTGAGAGAGTTCTGTCCCCAAGGGAGGCACTTGCTCCTGCAAGAGCAGCATATCTATTTAAAATACCTGAATCTGTAAGCTCGGAGACTCCTTCCTCTGTGTCACGGTTAAATGTTAAAATTGGAAGTCCTTCAGGAGTTATTAAGGAGATCAATTGGATCTGTGAGTTTTGTTGGAAGACATTTTCTAAAATTGTTCTCAGTTCATTCCTTGTGTCTTCGAGCAATCTCTATCGCACCTCGATCACAATGCAAAGTTGACTCTAATTTGCTTTTAATTGTCTAATATTTATAGTGCTAGGATACCTACATAATAGAAATCTTAGTTAGTAGATTTTTTTCTACTAATCACTGACATTTTAGTTGTGTAGAAAAAAGAGCTAGCTTCTTTAAAGCTTTGAGTTGTTTTTTATTGGATAATTTGGCATTATCAATAGCGGATCTCAATGTATCAATGGTTGAATCATAAACATTGCGGTCAACAGGAAAAGGAATTCTATCCTTTCCTCCATGAGCGAAGGAGTATTTTACAGGATCTTTCCAGCTTACTTGGGTACCAAAAACTAATTCAGAGACCAATGTGAGTGCCCGTAGTTTTTTTGGTCCTATCCCTTGGATTTCAATTAAATCATCAAATTGATTTGGTTGCTGCTCATAGGCAGATAGTAATACTTGGAATTCTGAATCTCCAAGATCTATTGGAAGTATGTGATGACGAGCGGGCATTGGTAATAAGGGAGAATTTTGTATATCATTTCTTAGTTCCAGAAAAAAATCTAAAGGTAATGTTGCACCCTTCCTTCCACGAAAATACTTTTTCAAATGAATAGGATTATCATTAATCAAATCTAAAATGCAATGTCGGGTTTGTTCACTTTCTTTCGCCGTAAGATCTAGTGTATCATTAATAACATAGTCACAGGCAATCAAATCCCGCGGATTTTCACTAAACGATCCTTCTTTCATTCCCCCTTTATTCTTTTCAGACGTCCAATGATACCGTCTAGCCCATTTGGTATTCATCCCTTGTTGGATTACTGTATAGTTACCAACGGAATCTATAAAAAAACAATGATGATAGAGTTGAAATGTATCCTGAATAACTGTATTATCTACTTTTGCTGATAATTTACTGGCACGAATGAAATTCAAGATGTCTTCTTCCGAAAAATTTGTCTCTAAGTGGTTATTAAGGCTTAACAGTTCTTTCGGGGTTTGTTTTGAAACACGACCCTTTCCTCCTGCAACAAAAATCTGGCTTGAAGTATCTGTAATAGTGTTTAACGCTGTTTTAAGGGCCCCGCAGGTTGTGGTGGTTGTTCCTGAAGAATGCCAGTCAAATCCTATAACACAGGCCAATGCTTGGAAAAAAAAGGGATTACTTAAACGGTATAATAATTCACGCGAACCGTATTCATCAAGAATAATTTGACAAATTTCTTTTGTCAGTTTTTCCATTCGTTGAAATAACCATCGAGGAGTCTTACCAGGATGTAGAGGCATTTCTGCAAATCCTGATCGCTGCAAAGCTCAATTCTCCAGCAATCTATGGAAACCCCCAAAGATAATATTTTGTACCAGAAGAAGTGTGAACAGCTGATTCTTTTGAAATCTTCTCCTGATGTGCTAATGATTCAAGGGCCTGCAATAATTTTTTACTATCGATTTCAACCCCTTTTTCGGATAATTTTGTCAAAATTCTTGTTTTGGATAATTTTTGGTTTTTAAACTCCTTAAGTACTAGATCTTCGATTTCAAGAGGCGATAGGTCAGGTTTTGACGATTTCGGTATCGGTGAAGGACGAGATTTTTGGTTCTGTTGATTTTTAAACTGGTTATTTAGCTGTCTGCCTTCAATAATGTAGTTTGAAATTAAATCAGCAATTAGAGCTGTAGAACCATCACAAGGGAGTCGAATAGGCTTACCATAAGACGGTTGTTTATCATCAGAGATTCTTGTCTCCTGAAGTTCTATTGAAGACCGTGTCATTCCCCATTGAGCATGATGAGAAGGTCCCCAGAGTTTAACATATATAAATCTCTTAGGTGAGATCACGATCTTTTCTATTCCTAGTGGACTGTTTAAATCTGACAAAATGTATGTTTTCCTCCATTATTTGGAGAATAATATGAATAGATAAGCATTTTTCAGGGTGATGTCAAAATAATAATCGAAGGAAAAAGCATGAATAGCAATTATAATTAATAATTTGGGACTACACTCATTTTTACGGAGTTGTGGTAGGAAAATTTATTATCTGAATTTAAATAAACTGAAGAATATCGTGAATTAGTTGTCTTAAATGCACTTATAGTACACTTTTAAAACAGAAGGATTAAGTTCAGAAAAAGACACCGCTAGGGTGTGAGTTCTCCTCCATGCTAGAGCCTCTCTTGAAAGCAGTCCGTAATAGGGAAATAATCTCTAGGTTTTTGGCCCTAAAAGGCGAAATAATAGAAGTAGTCCTTACACGAAGAGTAAGAGCATCCTTAAAAGTTCAGAAAATAGAAATTCAGAAAAAAATCCACACAAGGAGCGTGAAATTGAGGCAATGGTCTTTGAAAAAGGCCATTGTAGAAACAGTTCGCGCTAGTAGGGAACAAACGAAATTAATGTTTGGTTTGGCAATACGAAATGCTACTCGCTCCAAATATCGCTCTTTCCTTCTTATATTTGGTATCTTACTCACAGTTGCACTTGAAACAGGAATAGTAATTAGTGTTGACACACTCTACGACGATTTTATATTTGATCATCGAAATCAGAATTTCACAGATATTACAGTCAATCCTAAAGAATGGATTACACTTGATGAGCTTCAATCTTTGGCAAAGAGTGTTCAAAGGGTGCCTGGAGTCTCAAAAGCAAGTCCAGTTTACTATATTTTAGCGAATGCTTTTCTAGATGTAGAAGTTAGTGATAAAGTCTTAGTATATGGAATTAATCCTAAATCGCATCCTGATTTCACCCATTTGAAAGTTATCGAAGGGGAACGTGAAGTTTCTGGGTATACTGTAATGATTTCAGAGAAACTTCAGGATGCTGTTAATGCTGAAATCGGAACTCCCATTCCCATTTCTGACTATCCTAATTTGAATATTTCAGAGATTACTGTGGGGGGAATCATTAGTGATGAACCGTATTTTGGAAATAAATTGTTGCATTCTTTTATTTTAGTTGATATTGAAGTATTATATAATATCATACCAAAAGATCAAAGAAATTTAGTTTTGAGTTATGAAATTGATGTCTCTGTTGATAATTTGATCAAAATTAAGCAAGCGAAAGAAAACATCCAAGATTTAGTTGGTTTCTCTAGTATTGTAATAATAGAGAAAGCAATAACCGAAATTGAGGCTCAAGGAATACTTGCTTACCAAACCGCAATGAATTTAGTAATTTTGGCTTCCTTTCTTGTTGAATTTCTTTTTATCACTAATGTCCTTGCTATTGCAATTAAAGATCGATCTAAGGAATTTGGGATTCTTCGTGCTGTAGGGATTAATTCTGGTCAGCTTATTATACTGATTGCTTTAGAAATTCTCTTTTACGCCATAATAGGGAGTATTTTCGGGATTTTAGGGGGTATTGGTTTTTCAACATTTCTAATTGGTATAATCGACTCTTTTTACGTTGGTGTGGAAATTCAAGTTATATCAATTCATCCTTCGTCCCTTACAGCAGCTTTTCTTTCAGGAATCATTGTATCTCTAATCTCTGGACTTTATCCAATTTTTTTGGCATTAAACATTCCTGTAGTACAAAATATACACTCAAAAATGCGAACTGCAAAATCAACTGATATTTTGAGTAATTGGAGGTATAGTGTTGTATCTGGTATTCTTCTTTCTATTACAGGTTTCTTCTTACAATTTTTTGTTGGTCCGACTCGTTTTTTAGATTTTTCGATTCTTTCCGTTCACTTTCTTGTCGTAATTTTGATTTTCGTGGGAACTGTATTACTGGAAATTGGAATTCTTGTGTTCTTACCTAAAATCGGAATGAAACTCTTATTTTACTTTGGTATCATCACACGAATAATTTCGATGAGGAATATAGCACGTGAGTTCCAAAAATCGCTTTTTACAATTTTGACTACAGCATTAGCCCTTGCCTTCATTATTGTGACAGGATTGACCTCCGCAGCTGTTATAGCTAGCGTCCCTGATTATTTTGAAAGCCAATGGGGCAATATTGACCTGTTCGCTGAAACTCGAGATACTTTTCCTCTTGCAACGAATTTTACACAAGAACTAGATCGGCGTCATGACATTAAAAAATCCTCTTACATTCAAGAAGCTCGCACTGAGATTGAAGGGAGAAATGGGTATGTATTTGGAGTTGATCCAAGTAAGTACTCTTATTTTGCTGAACATGTTGTCGAAACCCGATTTGAGGGGGTAGATACGTATAATCTATTGAACACAACTACAGAACAGATCTTTAACACAACATCAGGAGAATTGATTAAAACAATAAATATCACACATGGGTTAATTTCGCATCGTCTCTATCAACGTCTCCAACCTCAGATTCCTTTGGGATCTAATATCACGATAAGTACCTCCACCAACACGACAGCGAATATTACTCTAAGCGCGATCATTAAAGGCAATGTCTTTTTAAATAATGGAGAGTATCTATATATTACATCTGAACGTTTTCAAGAATTTTTTAGCTCTGAGCTCGCGAAATGGTTCGTTTGTGATGTTCAGGGAGAGGCAGAATATGCGCAAGTATCCTTAGAAAATGCCTACCCTGAATTAAAAGAAGTTATTGCAATTACATTCTATAAGGAATTGATAGAAGATAGTCTCGTGTTTCAGACCGCAATTTTTCAAGTACTTTTTGTTCAATCGTTAATCTTAGCTGCTATGGCTCAATTTGTTTGTATTCTCATCTCCACATTACGAATGGAGCGTGAAATGGGGATTATGCGTAGTTTAGGGTTACATAAGAGGAGTATTTTCGGAATATTTATGTCAGAATCCACAGCGTTAGGTCTCTCAGCTGTCATCATCGGCTTAATTGATGGATTATTAGGTGCTATTCTTCTTGCTTGGTATATTTCGCGGAGTATCCCAGTTTCTATCCAATTCCCTCTCGATCGGGTGATATTATGGATGATTTTTTCTTTTATGGTCACGCTCGTCAGTACAATCCTTCCCTCTTATAGATCAAGTCAGAAAAATATCATTGCTACAATTTCTGGAAGACCAATGGCAAAAATATACATCGAAAAACCATTCAAACCTTTTTCATCCTTCTATTCACCTCCTCTTCCCCCTCATCTTGATCGAGAATATATGGATCTTTCAGATCAAACATCTTTATGGTCGTTTCTAAGAGAAAGAAAAGTTCAGATTCAAACATCATTTCTTATTTTGCTAGCTATCGTAACTTTAAATTATATATTCGAAGTTGACATGGTTATTCGAGGTTTAATACCTGCCGACATTATTTGGCGAGAATTACTTAATGGGTTACTTGGATTACTTAACCCAGAAGAAGAAATTATTTTTATTTACGATACTACTTTCCTACAAATAAATCCATTACTATTCTTTGTGGGTCTTGCTACTGTAGGCCCGATCTCATATTATATTTCCAATGATGCAATGCCAAATAATATGATCAAAAATGTTATCAGAAGCGTTATTTTGGGAGTTGTTAGTATAATTATTTGTTTTTATTTATTTGTTCTTTTACTTTTCTTATTTTTCTTTTTCATTTCTTCTTTGATATCAACTGGTGTGAATTATGAACTAGCTCTAATAGCAAATCTCATTTTGATGTTAGTACTCCTCGTATTTGTATTCTTGATTGGAACATTACTTTTCCAAAGGATTTGGGCATTCCTTATTCTTCAGGGGTCAAATCCAAATCTTGGCTTAAGAGACCAAATTATGTGGACGAGAAAATCAGCACCGTCAGGACAGTTTGGATTCATTCTTCTTGTTTTTTTGCATATCTCCTTGCAAGCTCTGTTTTTTTTAAACACTATTCCATTAGAGGATGAATTTCATCGTCCTCCGAGGAGTGTATCATCAGACCCAATTCTATTTCTAGTTCTAAGTGGATTTGAAGTAGGATTTTTCCTTCTACTTATTGTTTATCAACTTGTTCAATTCCGGAAGCAAAGAAATCTCTTCTCAACGGTTTTCCACTGAAGTATTAAAGACTCAATTAAACAGTAATTTCTATAATAATCATTCATTACTATCATTAGAGATCAAATGACGTCTAATCATTCTTCACATGAATCAATCAAACCTGTAATCATCGTCCATGGGGGTGCTTGGAGTATTCCTGACTCACTGAAACTCAGACATCTTAATGGGGTCACTAAAGCGGTAAAAGCTGGATATCAAATTCTTGTTGAACATGGAAGTGCCCTTGATGCCGTTGAAAGGGCAGTGGTGTGCATGGAAGAAGATCCAATCTTTGATGCTGGCGTAGGTTCATTTTTAAATGAGGAAGGCTATGTTGAGTTGGATGCTTTAATAATGGATGGTAATACATTGAATGCAGGAGCTATCGGGGCGGTATCTAACTGTCGTAACCCAATCATTCTTGCACGAATGTTATTAGAGGAAGACAACTCACCTATAATGTTAGTTGGTCAGGGAGCTGATAAATTTGCGGAAAAAATGAAAATCAATACTGATCCAAAAGATTTGATCATACCAAGAGAACAGAAGAGATGGGAGAAAGGGAATAAGGGGGAGGATATTTTCTCCCCAAACACATCAGGCACAGTTGGGGCTGTTGCATTAGATGAGAAAGGACATTTAGCCTCTGCAACTTCTACTGGAGGGTCTCCTTACAAAATGGTTGGACGGTTAGGAGATAGTCCCATTATTGGTAGTGGTGGTTACGCTTCTGAAGTTGCAGCAGTTTCGTCTACAGGTCACGGCGAATCATTTATGAAACTAAATGCCGCAAAACTCGCTACTGATCTTATTGAACAAGGATACCCACCACAAGATGCTGCGAAAGCCGTGATTGAAAAAATTTCTGATATTAATGGGTATGGTGGCATTATTACTGTTGATAGACTTGGTAGAATAGGGTATTTCTTTTCTACTACCCGAATGGCATATGCTTACATTTCTAAAGAAGGGAAATTAGTATCTGGTATTGATATGTAATCGATTTAAGGTAAATTGGATTAAATTCCTTCTTCTGAAGTAACTATTATACCCTGCTCCTTAAGGGTGTTGAGGTCATCTGAATAACCAATTTCCTCTAAAATCTCTTTGGTATGTTGGCCCAAAAGAGGGGGAGGACGCATAATGGCTTCTTTATCCTTATCAAGGAAGGGTGAAGCAATTACATCTACATTTCCAGCTTTTAAATGGTTCAACTTTTGCAATCGTGATTTATCACGTAAAGTTTCTCCTACTGATAATATAGGCGCCCCTGGGACGTCATTGTCAGCAAACCATTTAGTCCATTCCGATTGGGTTCTTTGAGCGAAGATTTTTGGGAGTTCTTCTTCACAAGTTTCAAAATCAAATTGCTTTCCTTTCAGATCTTCTCGCTCAATCGCAGTACAAAAATTATGCCAAAATTTTGTTTCTAATGGTGCGAATGATACATAGCGATCATTTTCATCTTTTGTTCTATATAGTCGATAAAAAGGGTTGTAACCTGAAAGAGTATGATCTTCTCTTTGAGGTTCTCCTAATCCAGCTAAGTAAGTAGAAGCTACTACTGCTAACCAGGGTATTAATTGTTCTGTCATTTTCACACAAAGATATTGGGGTTTTGTTTTACGATTCACTAGTGCTGCTAAAATTGAGATGACTGTGGGTAGAGAACCACCCCCAATATCAGCTATAGGAACCCCTATTGGTGTTGGTGTTTCTTTTGGCCCAGTTATATCAAGGATTCCTGATTCTCCAACATAATTCAAATCGTGTCCAGATCTAGTGTCTTTTGAATCGTAGCCAATCAGTGAACAATATATTAGATTATGTTTAAAGGATTTAAGTGTGTTAAAATCTATTTTCATTCGTTTCGTGGTTCCAGGACGAAATCCCTCGATTACAACATCGCTTGTTTTAACTAGGTCATAGAATAGTTTCAATCCTTCCTTTGTTTTTAGGTTTACAGAGAGAGATCGTTTATTTCGATTGAGTAATAGAAAAATAACAGATTCTGTTTCAATGAAAGGCGGATAGTACCTTACTATGTCACCTTGTGGTGATTCTACTTTAATGACGTCAGCTCCAAAATCCCCTAAGATTTGAGTCGCAAAAGGTCCAGGAAGGTTGCTAGTTAAGTCCAGAATACGAACACCCGAAAGTGATTCATGAAGGGGCATTGTAAATCTGATAAATTAATATAAGTGATGAATTATTAATTATTTTCACAGATTCATTGAAAGGAGCTGTATTGAGAAACCATACTGAGAACCTTAAAAGAGAGACTTAAAAGAGGTGAGACGGAGAGTTACAATAGGATGGATCGTCTTCCTTAGCTTTAAAACTAGAATATTATGCATTAAATTACCCTTTTGTCAAGATATCAGTCAAACTCTTCTTAAAAGTTCTTTATTTAATTCTAAATCTCTTGTAAAATATAATCCAATGTTTTTCACTTATGAAAGGTACACAGGTTGATAATCAATGTCAAAAAAGGAATCTATGAATACTAATACATCAGCTGTTTCAGAAGTCGAGACATTCAACATAGATAAAGAGGAGAATTTCTCTGAGTGGTTTACTGAAATCGTAAAGCGAGCTGAGCTTGCAGATATACGGTATAATGTTAAGGGTTTTATTGTTTGTAGACAGTGGTCGACTATAGCAATGAAAAGGATGTTTGATTTTTATGAAAAGGAATTGGATAAATTTGGACACGAACCAACAATATTTCCAATGGTGATTCCTGAGTCTAATTTCCAGATTGAAAAGGATCACGTTGAAGGATTTAATCCTGAAGTGTTTTGGATAGACAGAGCAGGTAATGATACACTTGAGGAAAAATTAATTCTTAGACCAACGTCAGAAACAGCAATGTATCCATTATACTCCCTGTGGATAAGAAGTTGGAGAGATCTACCACTAAAGCTATATCAAAGCGGAAGTGTTTTTCGTTATGAAGGGAAATCAACAAGGCCCTTCCTAAGATCACGTGAATTTTGGTGGATTGAGTCTCATAACGTGTTCCAGACGATGGAAGAAGCAATAGCGCAAACTCGAGAAGATATGCAAATAGCATACAATGTGATGACAGATATTTTTGGAATCCCGATTATCTACTTCCAACGGCCAGAATGGGACAAATTCGCTGGAGCAGTTCATACCTATGCTGCTGATACCTTAATGCCTGATGGTAAATTTCTGCAATTGCCTTCCACTCATCTTCTAGGATCTAATTTTGCGAAAGCATTTAATATTACTTATACTGACCAAAATGGTGAGGAAAAAATAGCCTATCAAACGTGTTATGGTCCAGCAATATCTCGAATATTTGGTGGCATGATAGCAGTTCATGGAGATAACAATGGGTTGATTTTCCCATTTGATGTTGCTCCGAAGCAGATTGTTATTGTCCCCATTCCCAAAAAAGAGGATATTAGACACCTGGAAGAATATTGTATTGAGATCGCAGATGTTTTGAGAAAAAAGGATTATCGAGTAAAGATAGATATGAGTGATAGCAGGCCTGGAGACAAATATTACTTCTGGGAAATGAAAGGGGTGCCACTACGTTTTGAAATAGGTAATAAAGAGTTCAAGAAAAAAGACATTACAATCTTCCGCCGAGATACTAGAGAAAGAATAATTGTCTCGTTTGATAAATTAGTTAGCATTGTGGCGGATATTGGAAAAGCTATTACTGAGAATATTCGGAATAAAGCTCAAACAAAATTTGATGAAAGTATTTCAGATGCTAATACTTTGGATGAGCTAGAAGAAAGAATTAATGACAAGAAAATGTGTAAAATTCCGTGGTGTTCAATTGATCTTGACGGTGAAGCCTGTGCGGTGGAAATAAAGGACCAATTGGCAGCGACAGTTAGAGGAAGAGACATGCGCGAGATAGACGCAGGTGTTATCTCTAAGAAAGGTGAAAAATGTTTTATCTGTGGAAAACCAGCCTCTTGCTATGTCTATGTTGGCAAACAATATTAGTTTCGTGTTCTAAATTGATCTCGAAGAGTAAATGCAACAACCATTAAGAATAAGCATCCAAGTGATGCCACAAGGAATAATCCTCCTGAAAAGATATAAAATAAGAAAATCAACGCTGCTAAACCTGTTTGAATTTCAAAGACTACCCAAGCATAATATTTTAATTTCAATAGACCGAATCCAACAAGGACAGCTACCACTCCAAAAGATAGCCAGAAAATACCTGAGAATGCAGCTATTTCAGCTGTCTGTCTATAAGCTTCCCCACCTGTTGACATTATCGCCATTGCAAAGAAGTTAATTACTCCGAAACCACTTGCTAGTATTCCACTGACCATCCAAATAAACTGCAATGACTCTGATGTTTGGCTGTTCTCGCTTTAAATTTTCATTTTATTATGTCATTATCCGTTCACTAACTTTAGAGATTGTTATTTATCACTTAAAGTATTTGTTCGATAATAACTCGTGTAGACTTGAAGACATTGGTATCGATGTATGCATTATCCCACCATCAGTATCTGTCTTTTCGTCATGATCGTCCTCACAAAGGTTCTCTCCATTTTCTGCCTTATATAGTTTATTAAGGGGTCCCTGAAAGTGTTGAAAGTGAAAGGAAAAGTTTTAATACTTTGTTGGAAGAAATAATTTATGTTAGCAAACAAATTATTGCTAATTCAGTGAAACACGATGATTAATGAGCGAAAATTAAGAACTGTTGCCACAATTTCTGCACGTTCCTTTTCAGTCAATCTTGATGAGGTGGAACTTCCGTCGGGGAGAGTAACAGAACGTATTCGGGTGGAACATCCTGATGCAGCTGCTTTAGTACCTCTCTTAGAAGATGGACGGATAATTTTTGTTAAACAGTTTCGATACTCAGTTCACGAAGAAACTCTCGAAATACCAGCAGGAAAAATCAATTCAGGGGAAGATCCTGAAGAGTGTATTCGACGAGAGTTCATCGAAGAAACAGGGTTCAAAGTTAATAACCTTGAATTCATTCTGAAATATGTTCCCGCTATTGGATATTCATCTGAGGTACTGTACATTTACAAAGGGACTGGGATTATTTCACAAACTGGAAACCCAATCTCCTCAGATGAGATCTCAAAAGTAATAATCCTTTCATTTGATGAAATCCGTTCATATATCAATCAGGGAATAATTAAAGATGGAAAAACATTGATAGCATTATATTCTTTATATTGTACTTGTTTTTAGATGGATAGGTGAATATTATCGCTTTTCGCTTACGTAATATTCGTGAAAAGAAAGTAGTAATCGTTTTACCAAGAGAGACTCCTTGTTTAAGAAGATTAATCTATTCGACAGGGATATTAAGTTTTTCTAGTGTGCTATTAATTCTTTTAATAATCTCATTAGGTCAATCAATGTTCTATGGTTCAATTCTCGAAATCACCATTTTTGTTGCATCCTTAATTGGTTGGATTTACGGAGTTTATAGTTTTATTAATGCTCTTTATGAACAACCAATAATGATATTAACAGTCGATCAAATATATTCAGGTCGCAAACTTCTTTTTCGCTCCCCATTCATTAATACTAGTGGAATCATTCCCAATGAGGACTTACAGTTAATTATTGTTAGAGATTCGAAATTAAACTTCTTTAAATTATATTTAGAAGGACGAAAGCTTTTGCAATTAGGAATCTATAAAACTCTTAATCAGGCAAAAGATCAAAGAATTTCCTTAAGGAATTCTTTAGCTGACTTTTATCCTTCGATTTATATTTCGTTACCCACGTATCATGAAATCTAAATAGCCTACTTTGTGATATTATCATGTCGAAAAACCCCGAACCCATGAGAAAGTTAAGCGATTACACTTCTATTCTTAGTAATTCCATACCTACAGAACTTCGACTTGTCTTTGAAATCTTATGGGCACAACATAAAGAAGTGTACATCGTGGGAGGAGCAATCCGTGATTGTTTACTTGGGTCTCCAACAATAGATTTCGATATTATAACCGATGCTCGCCCTGAAGAAGTTGAAAAATTTCTCAACGCCAAGGGGATAAAAACGAGGCCTATAGGGGGCGAATTCGGCACGATTTTAGCAATTGTTGACAAAAATGCAGTTTTTGATATAAGTACCTTCCGACGTGAGATTTATTCTTCATCTGGTCCTCCAGAAATCGTTTTTGTAGATTCATTGGAAGAAGATTTACCTCGGCGTGATTTCAGTTTCAACGCTATTGCTTATGATCCTAGAAATCGACGATTTATCGACAAGCATGATGGTTTTAGAGATCTCAAGCAGGGAATCATACAGACAATAGGAGATGCTTATACACGTATATCAGAAGATGGGACACGTATTATTCGACTTGCACGATTTGTATCTCAATTTGAGTTAAAGATCCATCCCAATTTATTAGCTGCTACACTTTCAATTGGGAAAAAAGCGAGATTTTTTAGCTATACTATGCTTCAGAAAGAGTTCTTTAAGTTACTATTATTACCAGACCCTACCAAGGGTCTGCGCTTATTATGGGATGCTAAAGTATTATCTGCTTTGTTTCCTAATTTTCCTTTGTCAAAATCAAATGTTGATAGTGTTAAATCAGAGAAAATATTGAAAAAATTTTCAAAGATCCCTTCTCGGGATGTCTGGGTAAAATTATTTGGATTATTACTCTTTTTATCAGATAATATTGAGTATTCAGAAGAGAATTGGCTTTCAGTATGTCTGGATCTAAAGATAACCGATAGAGAACAGAAAAAACTGCTGCATATTTTTCGATCATGGTTAAATTTTCCTCAATTTCCAGAATTCAAAAAACTGAAGCAATGGATTCGTGCAACAGGGATAAATACAAGCGAAAATTTAGTGGAATTAATTTTTTTAAAAGCAGAGTTGGAAGAGCTTTCTGACATTCTAATAAAAAAAGAACAATACATAAAAGAAGTCCAGATTATTTTAGAATCATTTCGTCGAAGTTCTAGTGATAATAAGAAAAAAGATTAAAACACATCAGTGTTCCAATTCAATTGCACTTGCAGGTGGATTTATAAATAGTTTGCATGTATTAGTTCAAGTGATTACACTACGGGAATAGGCTATAAAAATGTCACATATCGTTACTGGTGACAATACAGCAATAAAGGCAAAGATAAGGATTTCCCCCAGCGCAAAAGCTATTTTCCAATTACTTGATGAGAAGAAATCTCCTCTTTCTGTTAAGGATATAGTGAAAGAACTTCCTTATTCTGAAAGAACAATTCAATATGGATTGAGACAACTGCGTAAATACCATCTAGTTGAAAAAAGACCAAATCTACAGGATCTAAGAGAAAGTCTTTATCTTATTACATCTCAGTCCGTTTTCTTACGGTTCATCAATTTATAACCTCTTTTGTCATAACCTGACAAATTATAATTTCTAATTACATTTCTTTCCATTCACACACTCTTCATCCCCAAAAATATTATTTCCTTCGTTTTCAGACAAGTGATTGGGAAACACTAGGATTGGAGAGTTTTCTTGTAATTATAGGTCAGTGAAGAATAATATCATTTTATTTAGAAGAAAACAAATTAACGCATAAATTGCATATTATGACCTTATTCCCCTAGATTATTTCTCCTTGACT
Source organism: Candidatus Heimdallarchaeota archaeon (assembly GCA_020353515.1). GTDB lineage: Archaea > Asgardarchaeota > Heimdallarchaeia > Hodarchaeales > Hodarchaeaceae > Hodarchaeum. The sequence goes on along the minus strand of CP070695.1, from coordinate 985,926 downwards.
AATTATTAATCTACGGTGTTTATTTTTGGAAATTAGATACCAAGCCGTTGAGAGTCGTTCAAAAATTTTAAATCGCTACTCTCATCCAGACCCATGGTTTTGGGTATCTGGGAGTGTCAATCCTTATCGTGGATGTGAACACAATTGCACATATTGTGACGGAAAAGCGGAATGGTATCGTATCAAGAATTTTGGTACTCATATCAGGGTTAAAGAGGATGCATCAATAAAATATGAAAAAGAGTTAACTAAAAATGGATTGAATCCCGAGTTTAGAAAAAGAAAGGATAATTTGGAGGGATTTCTTCCACAAGCAGCCAAAAAAACAAAGATAAAGCAATTAAGAAAACCAATCTTTCCGATAGCTGTTGGTGGAGGTGTTTGTGATGTGTATCAGCCAGCTGAGAAGAAATTCAAGATTACCAGAAAAATACTTGAGAAAAATCGTGATTTTGGCGTACCAGTAATGGTTCTCACCAAAAGTACTTTGGTATTACGGGATTTAGATTTACTTACCGAAATTAATCGATTGAGTTATGCTAATGTTTCATTTTCAATATCACTAAATGATGAGAAAACAAAGAAAATATTCGAACCTAGGTCTCAATCATCAACCCAAAGGTTTCAGGCATTAAAAACTGTCAGGAAGAATAACTTGCATGGTGGTATAGTGTTTATGCCTATCTTACCTGGAATCGGTGATTCAGAGGAGAATATTAAGCAAATAGTTCAAAAATCAAAAGAAGCTCAAGCCGAATTCGTCCTACCAGGTGGTTTGACACTCAAACCTGGAAGAAATAAACAAGAATTTTTTGATGTTATTCAAAAATACTTTCCAGATTTAGTTTCTTTGTATCAAGATCTTTATAGTAACGACAATAAGTATGGGAATCCAAACCCTAGCTATAAGGATGTCATTAATGTGTGTAAATTGAGCCACAAATATTGCCGAAAGGTAGGTATTCCAGATCGAGTCCCCCGATATATTCCACCAGGGGTTCCTCAAAAAAATTTCTTAGTAAGTACTATCCTCCATAACTTAGCTTATTATTATCAATGGGTGGACGAGAAACATTGGAGATCAGTATTACCTTTCACAAAAGCAGCTAAAGTAATTGAACTCTTGTCCTCTGATCTTTCTGAGATGAAAAATGAATTGATAAGGAGAGGACTAAAATTGCCAAGAAAGGTTTTTTCCGTTGTTTCTGAGGTATTAGAGACTGGAAAGTCAAGTGATCTGATGAAATATCAAGATCCTGAAAATGTTCTGCTTAATAAAGAAAAGGTAACAGTCTTTTAGTCCGTTTCATATAATTTGCATATTCTTCCCCAAATTCTGAAAGTAACAGTCTTTCTTCAATATCGATTCGATTTTTAAATATAAGGAGGAAGACGAAACAAATCACTAATGTCATGAAAAGGCTTCCCAATGATAGAGAATAACCAAAAAATATGAATAAAAACCCTAAATACATTGGATGACGGATATATTTATAAACTCCATTAGTTATTAGCTGATGCTCTTTTTCAATTACGATTCTTGGGCCTCCGTATTTTCCAAGCTGCATTCGACTAATTAATAGCAATGTACCACCTAAAAGTAATAATATACTTCCCGCAATTATCGTCCAGTTGAATATTGAAGGAGTAAGAATTTGATATAGGATAACCTTATATTCAAAATAAGGTAAGAAGAGTATAATTGGTAAGGATAAAAATGAAATTATGAGGATTGATCGGTTATATTCATCTTTTATTGTTGAGGTGGGTCGTATAACAATATCTATACTGATCAACACATTAAGTAGAATTATTGGAAACAGGGTGTGGAGATAAGTATATACTTCTCCTGCAAAGAGAATAAAGCCTGAATTCATGAATACTATTAATATTGGAACACCAAATAATCTCATTATCTTGTTTTTCATTCTAAAATCAACAGTTCTCGATTCAAATTTGGAACAAACTTACATAGCGCATTGATTAACTTCTATTATAAAAATCACATAAGTTTAAAAAACGGGGTGTGGATTAGTAATATTAATTTAATCGCGAATAAATTTTTCCAAATCATTTTCTAAAGACTGATTATATGGATAAAGGTGTCACTAATGGGTTTTCTCAGAAAATTGTTCGGAAAATCAAAAGTAAAACAAGTTCGTACAGAATCTGAACTCTCATTTCAAAAGGGATTGGACGAACGAGAAGATACGACAGAAATTGGGAAGCCAGTGGTTAGAGGACGAACAACAACAAGTTTACAAGGACAAGTTAAACTGCTCGAGGAGAGGTTAAATACACCAGAAACACGGAGTACGCCTCCTAGACACATTGAGGTAATTCGAAAGTTAGCAGATAACTATCTCAAATTGGGAGAAGAAGATTTTGGCTATTACATAAAAGCAGAGAACCTTTATAAACAATTCAACGTATTATATCCGCTGCATATGGAAAAGATCGACTGGATAGTCTGGATTGAAGTAAGTGCAAAAGCTAAACTGATTCGGGAGGCTAGGAGATTACTTGAAGAAGCGCGAATGTTATTCCCTGGAGACATAGAATTTGATGAAATTGAATCAAGGGTATTACATATAACGGAGTCCTCTTAATCAACTCACAAAACATTGGTTATTGCTTACTAGAATTTCTTCTTCTGGGTAGGGAAATGGTTTGGTTGTGAGATCTACATTGGGTCTTGAAATTTTTTAATTAAATTTGAGGTATACACATCTATTCTAGATTGATTTGTTGATCACTCTGGTTTAAACGAAACCTATCTAAATAATAAGTCTTTGTTGCCATATGGAGCATAGTGAATGTCATTTAAAATTGAAGAAGTTTTATATGCACTCTATCACTTCCCAATGGCGCTTACAGCACCATTTATCAGCTGGTATTTTTTCTTCGGCCTTTCTGAGAGGGATTTCATAGGAAGTGGTTTAATTATTGCCATTCCATACTTCTTCTTAATTTTCTCCACAGGATTCTTTGGCCGTCTTAGTGATAAATTTGGATCGAAAAATCTAGTGTTAATCTCTCTTGGAACTTTATCGGTGTCATTTTTATGTTATTTTTTTATTCAGGATAAATTATTGTTCTTCATTCTCTATATTGGATTTAATGTCATAATTTCTGGGTTCACTCCAGCTTTTAATAGACTCATGTCATTTTACGAAGAGAATGAACGAGCAGCAAAATTTGGACGACTTGGAATGATGGCTAGTGTTGGTTTTCTTGTAGGTAGTGTGTTTGCATCTTTAGCTTTTGCTTTGAATGCTTCTGGAAATTCAATTGAAACTTTTCGCGCAATGTTTCCTATTGCAATGTTCATTTCATTATTCACTTTCGTATCTGCTTTTAAACTCAAAGAAACAACCTATACAAATCGGTCGCAAACTAATATATCTCATTCAAATGTAGGACAAACCTCTACATCAGAAATAAAACCACCAATGAAACCTATTCTAATACTCTTAGTTCTTATTGCTCTTATCAATTCATCTTCTTCTATATACGTGAATTTTTTCTCCATATTTATCCAAGATGAATTGAACCAAAACATTAGTTTTATTGCATTAGCCAATAGTATTGCAACCCTATTTGGTGTTTTTGTAACTTATTTTGTCGGAAAATCTGCAAATATGTTCAAAAGAAAACCTTTCGTATTACTTGCCACCTTTCTATACACTCTATTCCCTCTATCTATTTTTCTACTAAGGGATCCGCTTATCATTTTCATATTATACTGTTTGCCATTTTATGCCATTTTGTTTGTTATAGCGCCAGTTTTCATATCTGAAAATTCTCTCGAATCTGGAAGAGGCCAAATAATGGGATTATACATTGGGTCTCAATATTTTGGCTTATTGATTGGCACAATGATGGGTGCATTCTTAGCTGCAGCTAATGATATAGTTAGCCCAAATTTTCTTGGTGGAACACTTATAGGCCTTTTTAGCATCTTTATATGCTTCTTCTTTTTCGAAGAAGCCTCGGATGAGGTTCAAGCCCTTTGAATCGTTGATAGAATTGTAAATCAATGGTAATATACGTCATTAAAAGCAAAAAAAGATCTTCAATTCATTAGAGTTTTCAGTTCAGCGAACAGACAGATAAATACAATTTTGTAACTTCCGAAATCCATAATCTTATTTAAACCCTTAATTTCTTTTGAATTGAATTTAACAAATGGAGATTTTTTCATAGGAGATTAAATTCTGTTTAAGAGTGACTAAAATGGTTTATTGTGAGACATGTGGGCAAGAAAATGGGGGTCAGGCAAAATTTTGTCGATTTTGTGGAACATCAATAAATACATCAAATATTGTTGAACATCGTGCAACACCTTCTAGAGGGCAAGAGTCCATTGGATTCGGACATCGTAACACAGGTGAACATTTAGTGATACGTTGTAGTTTATGTGGAAGCCAAGACTTCGCTAAGGATACAGGCAGACTAGACAGTAAATGGGGATTTACCTCGTTTAAAGTGGTTATGTGTACCTGCAGGAGATGTGGTCATATCGAATTATTCAATAAAGGCCGAAGTATTTTCGATTTTGATTAGAATTCTAGTTTATTTCTAGATGTTCTTTTTACTTCCAAACCCTGTTGAATACCCGTTTAAAATTAGTACCCATTATTTTCTCTATATCTTGATTGCTAAAACCTTCTTCTTCTAACAGGGGAGGTATGTTCTTTATTTTACTGGCAGTCTCTAACCCTTTTGGAGTAATTCCAATACCATCAAAATCTGATCCCAATCCAACGTGATCAACTCCTAAAAGGTTAGTAATATATTTTATGTGCTGAATAACATCTTTAATTGAAACTGATTGTGGATCATTTTGAGATAAAAATCGTGGATAGAAATTAATACCTACAACTCCCTCTGCGCTAGCAATTTCCATCAATTGTTCATCTGTTAAATTTCGATTGACTGGACATAGCTGATAAGCATTTGAATGGGAGGCGATGAAAGGATCACTAGTTACTTTCACTACATCAGCAAATCCCTTCTTATTTAGATGTGAAACATCAATGATGATACCAAGAGATTCCATCTGTTCAAGTAGTTCTTTACCATGAACAGATATTCCTTCTCCCTCATCGCTATCTTGTGTTAGACCTGTTCCTTCACAGAAAAGATTTTTCCGGCTCCAGCTTAATCCAATATTGCGAATACCTAATTCGTAAAAAATTGGGAGAAGTTGAAGATTTCTTTCAAGTGCGACTGTTCCTTCAAGACTTAAAACCATACCAATTCCATTCTTACTGTTTTCAATTGTTTTTAAATCTTTTTTAGACTTAATAAGGATAAACCCATCCTTTTCCATTTCTTTTGCGAGGGTGATCATTTCTAATGATACCTCTATACCAATTTTTTCTAGTTTTGGTGGCACAAAAATGGCAAAAACTTGGATATCGACTCCGCCTTGTGTTAAAAGATCTTTAGATGCATGAAATTTCATTCCCCTTTCGGCAAACAAAAGTGGCATCATTTCTTCAAGATATTTTTTTAATAATGTGTCAGCATGACAATCTATCACTATACTTTTAACCAATTCAATTCACCTCAAAAATTTTTAAGAGAATTTTTCTTAAAAGAAATCATCTAATCTCTTTGTTTGGGAAACAGAAGAAGGCCGTGTAATTGTAGGAAAAATATCTTGCCAAGGCACTATACACGACTCTAAATTAAAACTTTTTAAGTAATTTTTGACTTTTTTTGGAAACCCTGTAGCAACCAAGATCCCCCTAACTTCCTCACCCTTCTTTTGGAAGAAATCTACATACCGTTTGAGTTGGTGAGCATCAGCAGGGGTAGCCATAGTCCTTTTTACTTCAATAATAACACAGTTATTAGAAAGGTCCTTTGCCCAAATATCAATGAATCCGAAATCAATTTCTTTTTCAGAGTCAATAATCTGTAAATTTTGCTCGATAATCTCTGGATTTTTAATTAAATATTCAACAAAATCCCTTTCGTGACCAATTATAGATGCAGCCTCATCAAACTCAAAAATATTGTAGCAAAGAGCTAAATATACTTCAGAGAAATTAATAAAAAAGCTCTCATCAGTTTTGGGACGATAGGTTTCCATTTGAAGTTGAATGTCTGATTTTACATTGAATGTGACCTTTCCTGCTCCTGCTAATTGCCATTGTACAGGTTTAACTCCAGAGGATCCATGTAAAAGGATGGTTAGATCTTTTTTGATCATGAGAACTCTATCCCCATCAGTAAAATGTGATTTAATCCTTCCATCGAAAAAAGCAGAGCACCTACCAAAAAGAACAACCATAACTTTCTCAAGGTTATCATTCAATTGATTCACAAGAGTAGATAATTCTTGAGAAAGCAGGGTGATTTTGTTATTCATCTTATTTCACGAATTGATTCAAAATTACTCATTTTGTATAAGAACCTTTTTAGAGATTCAAGAGAGCTGTGATGTACACTAATTTTATGACTTTGATTGTGTTAGCACGTTTTCATACTTGAAATGTTAATCATTATAGAATCTCTAGTGAAATTTAAGTACTTCAGGATAATAAAAAATTCAAAAGCGAAGTTGTCATCTTTAAAAATATTCGGAAGGTTTCTGAACCTATGGATATAGACCCAATCGCTTTAAGTGCAGCTACAAGCGCATTCATTGCGTTTATCGCTGCTTTCACACTTTTATATGATTGGTATGCAACTAGTGAACGTCCTAGACTGGAATGGGGGATTGGTATGATGGCGTGCGGAGTTGGGGGTTTAATCGGAGCTCTGATGTATTCTGTTCTAGAACCGTCCATTTTCATGCTTTTTATTCATATTAATCTTTCTGGCGCTATTACAATGGGTTTTATGTTATATGGAACCCTTATCTTATTTGATCCAGATGTTAAGCGTGCAAAACTTATTTCTTTTGGTTTTGGGTGTTTTTTTACAATTGGAACTTTCCTTTTTGGCTTTGTTATCCCAACTTCATTACCAATAACTCCTGTATTACTAGGAGAACCCACAAATACAAGTATGATGTTGTGGTTCGGCGTTGAAACAATAGTTCCCGTCTCTATTCTAATAGCATACTTAATGTTTGTGGATCTAAGAGCTACTCAAAATATTGCTTCCTTTTGGATATCCCTTCACTTCTTTTTATATGCTGTCTTACTTTTCCTTTGGCCATTTGATGATGATACTTTGAAATTGTTATTTTATATTGGACGAGCTTTTTCTATTGCCGCTATTCTTGTTGGAGTGAGAGAATTAGGTCGGAAAAAAGTATATACCCAACTAATCCGAGAAGCAAAAGCAGAATCAGCTTTCTTAATGGATATAATCACTCATGATATCAAGGGGTATGTACATGGGTCCAAAATGCTGTTAGATTATGGAATTACTGACAAAGAATCTCAAAATATGATTTTCAATAACTTAATGAATATTGATTCTTTAGTTAAGAGAGTTAGACGATATAAAGCCATAGATAGGTTTCAAGAATCTCTTCTTACTCCGTTGGATTTAGTTGTAATCATTGAAAATAATGTTAAAGGTGTTAGACATAGTTTTCCCCAAAATTCAATTGATTACAAGATCCATCTAGACCCAGACGTCGAGAAATTTGAAATACTCGGAAATGAATTTCTTGATGATCTATTTCTTAATATCTTCCATAATGCTGTAAAACATCATCGTAATCGTCCCGAAGTCTACTTTTCTATTACAATAAAAGATATGCCGATTGAAGATAGTTGGCAAATCATCATTGAAGATGATGGCCCTGGAATACCTGAAGATCAAGTTAAAACTTTATTTTCGATATCAAAGGAAAAATCACCGAAATCTGAGAAAGGATTAGGTCATTTGATAACTCGCAAAGCTGTTCAGTGGTATAATGGGAAAATATGGGCTGAAAATAGGATAGAAGACGATAAGATTGTTGGAGCAACCGTATACATAATGCTACCGAAATATCGTACTGAACCTAAAAGAGAATAACCTTTATTCAAAAAACCTTCTTTACTTGGTAATTTCCATGCCTTTATTCTTCTGTCGAGTTTAAATTAATATTTAATAATTCCAAGAGATACTTAAATGGGAATTTTGTTGGCAGTGCTTGGGTTGGTCCATGCCACTTAGCACAACCAGAAAAAAATATTGGAACAGCAATGGTTGGAATTCCCACTTCCATGATATATGTTCTACCTAATGCTAGTTCTGGTAGACAAGCCACTGCAAGGAGACCAAAATGTCCATATTTCTTTCGAAGATTACGAAAAACTCGTAGAAAATTTGGTTCCTTAAAGCGATTACCCATTGTGATAAAAACTTCAAAATTATGCTGGTTTCCGAGCTCAGTAAGCTCCCATGCTAAACCATTCCCGTTATTACAACCTAAAATACGATGCCATCCAATTTTAGTTCGTTTAATCCTTAGGAGATCAAAATTAGGCCCAGTTAAACAGCGTGGGAGCAGAACTATTTTCTTGGGAGCTGCATCAAAAGCAGCTTTCATTATCTGATTAGAATATTCTATGAGAAGCATGTACAAAACATATTCATTTTTGCGAGTATAGAGCATTGGATTACTATAGTTAATGTCCAATTCACGATTTGCAACTTCCTTCATATATGGTTCAAAGCCTTGTAGAAATTTTTCAAATATAGAGACAATTGTATCATCAAAAGTCTGTTGGGCTTCATGGACAACATTAAGATACTCCGTTAGCTCATTTGATCCATTACTAATACTTATCTTGTACGGAAAAGGCATTAACTAATAGCACGTCTCCTAAGAAACATTATTCAACAATTTAACCTTCCGCGTATCAAACCTTTTAAAATATCCGGAAAAAATATTGTTCTATAACTAAAAAAACTAAGAAATGAGAGGATTAAGCTTTATGTATTGTGATAATTGTGGAGCTCAAGTAGAAGATGATGCTGCATTCTGTCCTAAGTGTGGTCAACAATTACTGCCTACAAAAGCACCTGTGGACGTTCCTCCTCCAACACGAACCCCACATTATGCTCGAAAAAGAGATGAAGATTTTCTTTGTTTTGGTGAACAGCGTGAAGAAAATCCCTGGATTGGTGGAATAATTTTCATCTGCATTGGACTCTTTTTAGCAGTAATATTTTTTGATCTAGATCAATTGGTTCCTATTTTTCGAATTGAATATCTGCTTGTATTAGGATTCTTCGTCCTAGGATTGGCCATGATAATACAGGCCGCCAGAAAAGGAAAAGAAGGAGGTTAAAAAATGGATTGTATGAAATGTGGACATACAAATGAACCAAACGCAAAATTCTGTCGTCAATGTGGTTCTGCATTGACAATTCCCAAGGGGGAACAGGTTGAGTTTGTTCCAACGAAACGAGTAGTAGCAAGAGGCGATAACCTGTGTTTTGGTGAAGAAGCAGAACCTGCACCTGGAATAATAGTGGGTGTAGTTTTTATTGTCTTAAGTATAATTATAGCAGTTGCAATTTTCATGCCAGTTATCTTCAGTGACTTTGGTAACTTTATTGGTACTTTTTTTGGCGGTTTTGGTGAGACTATGGGACAGATTGGATCAGATTTTGGAGAGTTTATGGGGAACTGGGGTGAAAATTTTGGTGAAGCTGTAGGAACATTTTTCTCTGGGGTAGTATGGTGGGAAATCCTCCAAGTTCTTATTGTTTTAGCATTCTTAATCATAGGTATTGTCCTAATTGTCGTAAATATGCGTAAAAGATAAGAAGATTTATTTATAGGTAGAAATGAGATTTGGATAAACAATTCAAACTGGAAAGGCTTTGGTATAACTATTGTAAAAATCCAGATATGGAGCCAGAAGCATGGCTTCCTTTTCTCCATTTTTTATGTATTAAACCTCCAAGTGAACTGCCTGGTATCAGTTGTGAGGCCGTAAATGATATATTTACCTTAGGTAAAACTAAAAATCTCCTCATCTTCCTAATAAAGGGTGAGTATAAAGTTAATTCTATAGTTAAAGTGTGTGTTGGGACCATAGCACAATTAGATCTCTTAAGGACTGAATACAAACAAATACTTGTTCTTCATCCTTCTTTAAAAGGAATTTCACTTTTCTACTTCGATTCTAATTCTGAAGTCTCATTTAGTTCATTAAAAATTATTCACCTTCCCCGAGGACGAATACCTATATATTTTCAAGAATTAATTCGAAGATCAAACAAAGTTTCTTTAGAATTATTACAGGAAATGTTTGATGTTCCTGCGTTGGAAGCTGATTTTTTAAAATTTATGAAAGAGAAAATTACAACCTCTAATGTTGAATTAAGAGTCCAACTAATTTTATATATTTCACTTCTCTTATTTTTTTCTGAATTATCGTTGATTGATAATTTCCTAGATTGTTTAAAATGTGATATCTATAATCTCAAACAAATTTCATTACAGGAGTGTTTTAGAAAGTTAAAGGAGTTTGACTCACAACAGGTGGTCATTAATGAGGAGATATCTATAATAGAGGTACTTTTCAACAAATTTGGTCTGAGTACTTTTTCATTAGATATGAAAATGATCCAAGACCTTCAAGAAAGGTATATTTTTTCTCTTACCGAACCTACGGGTTTTATACAGGAAGTTGCCATTAATCCATCAGTTTTATCAGATGTAACAGAAAATGTGTTTATATCTTCCTCTAAGAAGAAAAAAGAAGGAAAGTATTATACTTCCATAGCCCATGCTGATTTCATATCTTATTTAGCTGTATATCGTCTTCTCGCAAATAAATTACCTGGTATCTCATCTGACAACCTTTTCAAATGGGTGTACCAGGATTGGGGATTAGGAAAAGAGGAGCCTAAGGTAATAGATCTAACCCAATTATCAAATCAGTCTTTATCAAGAGTTTTAGATCCAGCTTGTGGCACAGGAACATTTCTCTTGAGTGTATCTCGTCTATTAACTCGTTTAGCGTCCTCTGGATCAATTGCAACAAATAGAAACTTCCCCATAGTTGAGATTGTCGCAATTGACTCTGATGAAATTGCAGTTTTGATAACCAAAATTCGTTTAATCTTTTTCAGAATTCATGAATTCTCAAATTTTTCTTTCAAAAGCTCTGTAAAAGGAAAAAAGTTCCCAATTAGATGGGACATCAATAATATCATGGAAGGAGATTTCTTTAATCATAAGGAAATTTATGAAAAGAAATATGATCTCATTCTAGGGAATCCACCATGGGTCAGGCATGAAGATATTGGAATTGGACAAGCTCCTGAATATAAAGATCTTATTCAAAGCCAGATAAAAGATCTATCGGGTAATTCCATCCATTTTGATCGGAAAAGTGATCTCTACATTTATTTTTGTCTTATGGGATTATCTCTTCTAGAAAAGGGAGGAGTACTAGCTTTCTTAACTAGTAATGCTTGGCTTGAGGTGAATTATGGTCGAACTCTGCAGATGTTTTTATTAGATCCCAACCAACATATTATTAATTTTGATATTATCCATCGGAGTGGGAAACGGCTGTGGCAGCATCTTGGGATAAACTCAATCATTCTTATAGCGGAAAAAACCTCATATGAAGCTAAGTTGTCAAGTGGTACCTTTACTCAATCACAAGTAAACTTTCCTCAGATTCCTCTCTCCTCATTGAAAAAAGGACTCATTTCAAGAAATACTTATGAAGATGATTTTTATCGAACAGAACAAATTCCAAAAGAACTCCTTAAAAGAACGCATAAGTGGGCAGGGACGTTTCTACGGATGTCTCATTCGGAAAGAAAAATAATCCAAGATTTTGGAAAAAAAGGTGTTCCTCTCGCTAACTTAGCAGATGTACGGTTTGGAATCAAGACTGGTGCCAATGATTTCTTCCACCTCCAACGTTTAGAGAAAAAACGAACTGATGGAAAAGTTTATGTGAGAAATCGTTCTGGATTTGAGGGATTAATCGAAGAGAAATATCTTGAACCCTTAATTAAGAGTCCTAACCACATTAAAGGATTCATTATTCCTCCTTCATTTATCCCCCAATTATGGCTTTTTTATTGTCATGATTCCCCTACTCAACTACAAGGGTCTAAGGCGTGGACATACATTAAATGGGGGGAAAATACTACGATAACAATAAAGCAAGGAAAGAAAGTTGGAGAAAAAACTCTAGGATTCTCCTCAGTTCGTAGTGTTGAACAACGAGATTATTGGTATTCAATAGGAAGATATCCTACACCTTCATTACTCTGGACAAAGAGCTATCATGATAAATCAGGATGCTTTTACAACCAAGCTGGATTGATGCCTGATCAACGTTTCTATGGAATACTAGTCAAACAACCAGAAATATTACCATTAATCTTTACTTATCTTAATAGTAGCTTAGTATGGGCTCAGATGGAGGCCCAAGGTATTACTAATATGGGATTTGGGGTTTTAGATACAAATGTATACTGGTTACGAGAAGTTAGAATCCCAGTTGAAGCAATAGCTGAAGAAAATCATATTAAGAAACTTATGAATCAGTTGATCCTCGAAGAAAACCGAGCTTCAATGTTGAGATATTCTAAGGTTCGTACCGAGATTGATCAATTTTATGCAAAATACCTTGAATTGTCAGAAAAATCAATGAAACGCTTATATAGATTCAATACAAGATCAATTACAAACCGATTGCAATAAATAACTCTTTTAATTGATTGAAGTTTTCTCGGAGAAATTCACTAGTAATGTTTTCAATCCTGATATCTATTATTCATCTGAAAATAATTCCAACTCCTCAGATGTAATGGTGTAAAAGAAGGTTGATCATGCAGAAAGACCCAATTCAAAGGGATGAAGTTATCAAACAACTAGTGTGTCAACAGTTCTTCATTCGTCCGAACCTCATTACAGATCGTACTCATCGACTTCAAATAGAAATCCAAGGAGCTGAACATGTTTTTCTGCATCTTTCAGACTTTTTATACGATTTAAGTTTAAAAGGAACGGATCCTACCCCCAATGAAGTTGTGTTGGAAGAGGCAGCTATTTTCTTACAAATTAACCCAAAATTAGTCCTGCTACGTTTTCATGAAAAAACTCACGTATTCCTCAGAGAGGGGCTTGCAACAGAAGACATTCTATTCATTACTACCATTTCTTCTATTCTCGAAGTTTTTGATACACAACAATTTGAAAAACTTGTTGATCAACTATATGATTCGTATATCCAATTATGTATTCACAAAATTCCAGCCAGAGATGATAATGACATTTCAAGGCATTTCTTTGCTGGTATTAGACGTCTGGGGGAAATTGCAGATCCGAATTTCTCTTTATTGCATAACGTTCTAAAATGTGTGACCTTAGCCAAGCTTTTTCAAATTCATATTAACCATGATCAAAGTCTAATTCAAGAATATTTTCAGATTGTGATGAATAAAATTATCTCAGGTGGAATTTAGACCATATTTTTCACTTTTATTCGGTATTTTGCATTTTTATGAAAAGAAACAAGAGAATAGGGAGTAGTACTCATTTTTCTTGATATGGAAGTCAATACAAATCTTAATTATTTATAGTGGAAAAACAGAATCTAGAGCACAATTTAATCAAAGATGTGGAAAAAATGTTCGAAGAGATTTTAGATTTATTATTACCCATTATCGTTATTGTTGCAGGCATTATTGGTCTTGCTTACGGAATCAACAAGCTAATAAAGTCAAAAGATGACGAATCTACAATCCTGAAGTACTTAGCCTTAGCTACAAGTATCGTAATAGGATTAGTGAATCTCTGGGCGATTTATGAGTGGGTCTTGGATGATTTACTTCCCTTTGGAAATCCAGATGTATCAGTAGAGATGGTTCACTGGTTAACAGTGTTATTAATTTTTCTAGCTGGCTCCTCAATGCTAGCAGAACCATTAAAAGATACCCCAATAGCAGCAATTGTTGCCACAATCGCCTTTGGAGCGTTAGCGGGAATTTTATTATTCTACGCAGATCTTAGTGGTGGATTTTCAAACATTGAACTTGGTGCTATTAATATCCCCCTATGGCTTGTAATCTTACTAATCGTGATCATTGTCGCAATATTGTTCGTTATTACATGGTTCACAGAGTTTACAATTGATAGAATATTGCAATTAATCAGCTGGGCTCCAGTTGTTATTATTCTATGTGGACTTCTCACCATTCAAGGACTATTAGTATTTCTCCTTGGCGATGCTGGTGGGATATGGGCTCTCACTAGATTATAGAATAGAGAAGATTTAGATCAAGGAGGGAGTTAGGTTTTTTTCTTTAGGTTTGTCACCCATAAATTATTCTTAGATTAATTCATTTGTTTTTTTCATAATTTGATGAGCAAGTTTAGCAAAAGCATCTTCAATATTCTCTCCCGTTTTAGCTGATGTTTCAATGAATTCTGCATTTAAAGATTTTGCTTTTACAAAACCATTGATTGTCTTCGTGCAATTGGGAATCTCTTCTCGTAAATCTATTTTATTCCCAACTATCACAATGGGAAGTTCCGAAAAAGTATTCGCATGAAATTGAGCCTCTTGTGTCCAGGAATCGATATTTTCTAATGTATCAGGTTGAGAAACATCATAAACTGCTAATGCACCCATTGTACCCTTAAAATAAGCTTTCATAACGTTTCTAAAAGCTGGTTGGCCCGCGAGATCCCAAATTTGCCACTCAATTTCATTCCCATCAATATTGGTCTTAAGATATGCAAAATCTGCTCCCATAGTAGCTAGAAAGTCTGTTCGAAACCCTTCACCCATATATCTACGTCGGATGGATGTCTTTCCTACGGCCCCATCCCCAATCAACACAATTTTAAAAATAAATTTGGCCATGAAGAATTCCTTCCTCTGTTAACATCCTTCAACCCTTATACTGAGTATTATTCTAGAACCTTTACATTTTATGTGTCTCTTGGGTAAATTTTGTAATATTAATCCTTTGTCAAAATTACATTGGACGAGATTTTGATAGTTTTTAAGAGATGCCAAATTTGATATGAGAAAACAAGATCATGTTATAATAATCATAAATCAAGTTTCGTGGTCTACTAAAGTGGAATCAGATAATATAAAATCTCAGCTTGCTAGTGATTTGCTGGTTTTTGTAGTAGGGAAATCAGGTAGTGGAAAAGATACAATAATGCGACTAGCTTCAAATAATCTCTTTGAAAAACAGATTCCAGTTAATATAGTACAGAGATATATTACGAGACCATCAGATGAAACTGAAAATTCCCTCTATATATCCGAGACACAATTTCTACAGAAAAAAGCAAAGAATGAATTTGCTTTATCTTGGTATGTCTATAACAATTGGTATGGATGCCCACGAATGACACTTGAAGAGCCTCTTCAACGAGGAGAAATAGTTCTTGTGAATGTTTCTCGTAGTATTCTCTATGAAGCTCGGAAGAAATACCCTCAATCTAAAATAATTTTGATTGAAGTAGAGAATAAGGTGGCTGAAACTCGTTTAAAAGTACGAGGGAGGGAAAATACAAGTCTTTTGCATGAGAGAATTAACCGTATGCATGAAAAGATTGACATACCTTTACCAGATATAGTTATTCACAATAATGGTGATCTTAATGCCGCGGTTCATGAAATGAGTGAATATTTAGAAAAGATATATCAATCCACCAAAAAAATAGATTGTTAAGCCTAAGTGTGATAATCATTGAGTTGAACAATATGAATAATCCTCTTATACGAAAGCTAGAAACCTCTCCCTCTCAAAAAATTGTTATCATTCTGACTGGATTGGCTGCTATCGCTTCAGTAATCATTTTTCTATTAATGCGTCCTGTGGAGGCTGCATTGAAGGCTGCTAGCCCATACGGAGTAATGGAATTAGAATTTGCTTGGACAATGGAACAAATAGAACAAATATTCGGAACATGGACAGAAGAACTAATTACTCAAGAATTAACAGTAACCTACATAGATTATGGGTTCCTCCTGGCTTATTCGACATTTCTTGCAGGAATTACATTATTAATTGTACGAAAGTTGTTATCTGGGCAAATACAACTAGTTGGCTTATACATGACAATAGTACCCTTTATAGCTGCCCTCTTTGACGCTATCGAGAATTTAAATCTCATTTTAATGCTGTCTTCTCCCTCAAACTTTCCTACATTCTCCCCCTTCCTTGCTTCTTTTTTTGCTACTCTTAAATTTGGATTATTAATATTAGTTCTAGTTTTTTGGATTATTAGTTTAGTATGGTTCTTATATCAAAGATCCTCACACAAATCGTAAAATCCGTGGTAGTCCGAAAATGCAACTTCCTACACATCTTATAGCAGGGATTATTGTTCAATTCACGATTTATGCAATAATTCCACCCTCCAATTGGTTTTCTGCGATTCTAGTAGTTGTTATCGCTTTTTCCTCTCATTTTCTTTTAGATGCCCTAGCTAGATTTACTTACCACCCTCCAGAAAGGATTCATGATAATTTTTGGCTTACCTGGCATATTTTCGTGTATTTGATTGGATTTGTAATTATCGGACTCTGTATTTGGGAGTATTGGCTAGGAATGCTTTTCGCAAATTTACCTGATTTATGGGATTGGTATACTTTACGGAATATCGCTTCACGTAAAAGCCAACCTGATTGGGGGAAGAGCTATTATCTTCATCCTATTGCGGATAAAATTCGACAATTGGTTTTCTTAAGAATGCCCGATCTGACCTATAAAAGAGTTGGAATTCTTCCAGAACTTAGTTTAATTGTCCTTTGGATCGGAATAACGATAGTATCTATAATTAATTCTTTGTTTTAGGCTTTTCTACCTCATAATATTGCTCTTCTGTGAGAGAAGTTTTTGATATAATTTTCCCTTTTCTAATGGTTGTACGTGCGGGAGGTGTTTTTCGTATTGCCTCGTTTACAGTCTTCACACCATGTAAAATGACAAGATTAGCTGGTGTATCCTCAACTAACCTATGGTCAGAAATCCCCATCGTTTTAGCGGCATTATAAGTAATCATGTCATATAAGCTGTTGATTTCATTATTAGTAGTCAGTTTGGCGGCATGACCAAGTAGTAAGGCCACCTCGAGCATATCTCCTTTCCCAAAGGGATAATACGGATCATTTATGCAATCTTGGCCTGCAGTGACATTTACTCCTGCCTCAACTAATTGTTTCACTCTTGTAATTCCAACTCGTTTTGGATAATTATCTAATCTACCTTGCAAAACCATATTTGTTCCTGGATTTGTTATAACGTTAATCTCTGCTAACTTGACTAATTCAATAATACGACTTGCATAATAGTCATTCTGAGCAGCTAGAGAACAAATATGATCTACAGAAACCCTTTCACGATAATCTCGTTTAATTGTGCTAGATGCAAGGTACTGTAGGGTTCGAGAGTTGGGATCATCAGTTTCGTCTGTATGAGAATCAATATCGACATTAAATTGTTTTGCAATATCAAACAAAATGTCAATATGGTGTCGGGAATCTTGAGGAGTGAACTCATTATGAGGCATACCACCAATTAGGTTCGCACCAGTTTCCATGGCAGAATACAATAAATCCTCAGTCCCTTCATCTTTCAAAATTCCTTCTTGAGGAAAAGCAACAACTTGAAGCTCAATAATATTCCTATAGGCTTCTTTTACTGCAAGGAGGCCTTTAAGGGGTGTAAGCTTTCCAATAGAATCAACATCTACATGTGTTCGGAAGTGCGTTACCCCGTATTTTATTTGATGATCAATAACCTGACTCGCTCGTTGATAAATTTCCTCCGCTGTATAATTCCTTTTAACTTCCCATGTTTTTTGAATAGCTTCCCAAAGTGTCCCTGATTCATTGGGTTCAATAATATCACCAATTAAAACCTTATCTAAATGATTGTGAGGGCTAATGAGACTTTCGGTCACTAAGGAACCCTTGGCATCAATAGTCTGGTCAGCTTCTTTCAATTTTTTACCTGTAATCTCTCTTATCATTCCGTATTCAACTAAGATGTTTACTAATTTTCCATCTCGTGTATAAGCATTTTTAATTAGTAGATCCATTCTATCTTTCATCCTGAGATAAGAGGGTGTAATTTTCTCGTTTAAGAGGAATAATAACCTATTTCATCCAATCTTCAGAGTCTGAGTCAAACTTAGCAAAATTACTTATTAAGAACAACTCTGATATAAATGCTAGAAAAAGTTTTGTTTCCTGAATTTTTTCGACTAAAATACCGTTAAAAATACTAAGAGAGATGAGAACGATGTCAATAGATGAAGAAATGTTACGTCCTCCACAAAATAAGATAAACCCAGAAAATACACCTTATCCACCAAAGTATATCAATTTAGTTGACGGTACCAAGATGGTAGTTCGCCAAATCTCACGGGATGAGGTAAAACAAGTTATTCCATTATTCTATGATATTGTAAGACTCACAGACTATCAATATTATGATATTGTAGGTGCTCGGATATTAGGGGAACTATTAGCTTATACTAATTACAGAGTTCATGATGAATATGTTATTCTTGGGCAAGATGGGAATACTGGTGAGGTATTAGGCCTTGTCAACAGCCGTTTGACTGTTAATCCTAAAATTGGAATGAGCCTTCACACAATGACATTCAAAAGAGGTCTTCGTGTTGGCGCTCATTTATTTGTGGCTAAGATGGAAAATCATTTTCTTTTGGGAAATGAAGAAGTTTACATTGTAGCAGAGTCTCCGATTGGGTTCCGACGATGGATGGAAGAACTACGGCTCGAGCCACGTCTCGAAGTAGAACATGAACTAGGTGGGGTCCCCTCATATTGTCTAACAAAAGAAAATTGGGAAAGTTATGTTATCCCAGAACGTCTCTTTGGAGAACGTCCTGTACCTGAGGATTTGATAGAAATGTGTAAAAAATATATAATTCTCCCTGAAGATGTCATATTTCAAATCACACGCAAAAAGAAGGAAGAATGGTTAAATGCGTGATGTTGTCATTATTGGAGTAGGTATGGGGAGTCAGTGGGGACGTTATGATGGGTCCCTCGTTGAATTGATGGCGGAATCTTCACTAGACGCAATTAACGATGCAGGAACAGATGAAATTGATGCAGTATTTGTTGCCAACATGGGAGCTGGACGAATTAATAACCAAACCGCATTAGGTTCCGCTTTAATCGACTACCTGAATCTATTCCCAGCTGTTGGTGCTTCTATTGAGAATGGTCCAGCATCAGGGGGAACAGCAGCTCGTATAGGGTATATGGCCATTGCTTCAGGAATTCACGACTGTGTTATGGTCACTGGTGGGGAAAAAATGCGTGTGGCTCCAGGACCAGTAGTTACTGACTTCATTGCTACCATGTCACACCCAGAGGCCGAATATATTTACGGTATTACATTTCCTTCTCTCGGTGCAATGCTTGCTCGAATTTACTTCAAAAAATATGGGGTCACATCAGAAGATCTTGCTAGAATTGCTATTAAAAATCATAATAATGGTTTAATGAATCCTTATGCTCATATACAGCAAAAGATTACCCTGGAAGGCATATTGACATCTCGTGAAGCTAAATTGAACAATCCTATGATAGCAGATCCCTTGCATCTATATGATATGTGTCCTGTTACTGATGGAGCAGCTTCTATTATAATGTGTTCACTTGATAAGGCAAAAGAATTTTCAGAAAACCAACAAATTAAATTCAGTGGAACAGGACAAGGTATGGATACTATGGCTGTTCATGAACGTGAAGATCCAACTTTTCTTAGAGCTGTTAGCGATGCTTCTGACCAGGCATTTACGATGGCTAAATTGAAGAAAGAGGACATAGACTTCGCAGAAGTGCACAATGCTTTTGAAATATTAGAAATTGCCGAATTGGAGTCAGCAGGATTTTACGAACGAGGAACAGCTCATCTTGCGATTCGTGAGGGTGAAACAGAAATTAATGGCCGATTTCCAGTCAATCCTTCAGGGGGTTTGAAAGCCCGTGGTCATCCTGTTGGTGCAACTGGAGTTGCTCAACTCTGTGAATTAGTATGGCAACTTAGAGGTGAAGCAGGAGAACGACAAATTCCTAATAATCCTACACATGCATATGCAGTTAATTTTGGTGGATTTGGTAATAATGTTGTTGTCACTATCCTCTCGATAGTTTAAAGGTGATTTTAATGGCTGAAAGAACACCAAAAGGATATAAATGTCTGAATTGTGGCAAAGTTCATTATCCAAAACATGGACGATGTCTTGAGTGCAAACATCAGGATTTTCAAGAGGTGGAGCTGCCCTCTATTGGTTCTCTAGTTACTTATACAATTTTGAAGGCTCCTCCATCAGGTATTCAGAAATCCTCGCTCCTATTAGGTATAGTTGATCTTGGAGAAGTACGATATACGGGCCAGTTAGATATTGACACAGATGATATTGAGTTAGGAATGAAACTTAGAGCTGTGTGGAAACCTGTTAGAGAAATTGATGGAAAAATGAAATCTGGATTTGTTTGGGAACCTCTCTAGCACTTAGAAATTTGAGGTTTGGTTATGAAACATTATCATATTAACTTATCAAAAGAAGATTTAAAGGGAGCTCGGCATATGTTCATAGTTGGTGACCCAGCACGAACAGAAGCCATCGCTCAACACTTGCAAGATCCCCAAGAGCTTACATTCAACCGTGAATATCGAACATTCCTAGCATACATCGATGAAAACCCAGTTATTGTAGCAAGCATGGGGATTGGGGGGCCTTCTACTGCTGTTGGATTGGAGGAATTCGGAAGATGTCAAATCACGACTGTCATTCGTGTGGGGACTTCTGGTATATTGAATCCCCAAGTTAAACTAGGAGATATTGTCTCCGCTATTGGTGCAATTCGTGATGAAGGGACTACTAAGCAGTACCTACCTCCAGAGTTTCCTGCAGTTGCTCATCCCGATGTTATTTTCGCTTTACGACAGGGGGCATATGATCTCAATCTTCAAGATCGTTTTCATGAAGGTATTGTTCATTCAAAAGATGCCTTTTGGAGTGAAGAACCTGAAATGATACCTGCAAAGAAAGATATTATTGAAAGATGGGAGACATGGAAACGGGGACAGACTCTTATTACAGAGATGGAAGTCTCAACTCTCTTCATTTTGGGAAGCATCAGAGGATGGAAAACGGGAGCAATAATGGCAGCTATTGGTGATTTTGACACTGGGGATTTGATCATGAATAAAAAAGCAGGTCATGTAGAATCAATAAAAACAGCTATTGCTGGGATGCAAGATTTATTAAATCAATGAGTTAAATATTTGCACCAAATCATCGTAAGAAGAGACAAATAGCTAACTAGAGTTTAAAGCTGTGACAGAACTTCGTAATATAGTTGACATTTGATACGAATTTGTTTTAGTTGTTCATTTGTTAAGCGTTGGATCGAAAAAAAAGTAGAAGACGTTAATATTTCATTAAATGTTTCTGATATCTCTTCCTCCTTCATGAGAATAAATTGGGTTAATTTCTCTGCCGATTGATGGAAAACAACCAAGTATGCTGAACCAATTCCACGAATTCGAAAAGCTTTAGTCAATGCAAAAATTTCTACTTCATCCCATATTAAAGGTAAAAAATTCCAGTCTACTTCCTCAAGATCCACTGGATCTTTAGTTGCAAGAATCTTCAAGAGTAAATTCCAAGTTTGAACTTCTGAATGCCATGTAGACCCTGACCAAAGAATTGTTGGATTTAATTTGTTATGTTCTATAATCCCGAAAAATAATCCTAAATTATGATCATCAGGCAAATCTTCAGGCATCATTTGTCTTTTAGTCCGTCTTTTTTGCATATAAAGGGTAGATAATCCATCTTGCTAGTATAAAGCATTTAATCTTCTATACTATTGAAAGGGTTTAGTGATACTTCAAAAACTCTTTTATTCCTCAATTGGCCATCATCTCAAACCTTTCAAATATACAATAAAGACCCTGTAATATCTAATTAAGACTCTGTGATTAAAATGTCACTTCCTCGTGATTTATATAAACAGGGAGCACTTCTTACAATTTCAATTGGAGGGGTTTTGCTCTTAGTACTAATTCTTTCGACCCCAATAATGGGAATGTTCGCTCTCGGACCGATTGTGTCTCCTGGAGGGATTTTTGGTGCATCAAAAGGATCAGATTATGTTTCTGACACAATTACACTTGAAGGTATTGATAATACTGTTACCATTATCAGAGACAATTGGGGAATCCCCCATATTTATGCAGAAACTCACAAGGATGCTGCTTTTGCATTAGGGTATTGCCATGCAACTGACAGGATGTTTCAAATGGAAATGATTGCTCGAACTGGTATGGGACGAACAGCAGAGATATTAGGTAATTCCTCTCTTGAAGATGACATTTTTTATCAAACAATTGGGATAGAAAAAACAGCTCAAGAAATGTTAGATACATTCAAGAATGATAATACCTTAGATGAAATGTTAAACATTCTGGATAGTTATTGTGAGGGAGCCAATTACGAAATCAATCATCGAACAAATACAAAGACATTACCAATAGAATTTCAACTATTAGGGTTTAAACCCTCACCATGGACCCCCCTTAAGACTTTTGTTTACAATCTTTTAATGGGTCTCAGTGGAACTTATTCTACATATGATTTACAAGCTACCATATTGCGAGATAAATTATTCAATGGTAATTTGACCGCTATGGATGAGATTTTCCCACTTAATCAGTCATACTATCAAGTCCCAGTCATTCCAAAATACGGAAACTATTCTCTTCCTTCTAATGAAATGAAGATGAATCTAGAGCCTATTCATAGTACAGATGATGATATTGAAGCTCGTGTTTCAGCGATTAATAAGATCCTAAATCGTATTCCCGATAGTGTACGATTTCTTAAGGAATCTGGAGTAGGTTCAAATAATTGGGCTGTAAATGGTTCAAAAACCGTAACAGGTATGCCCATGCTGGCAAATGATATGCACTTAGAAATAACACTTCCACATATATGGTATGAAGCGCATCTAGTTGTGTCTAAACCTAAGATGAATATATACGGATATACTTTAACAGGCACTCCAATAGTTATCGTTGGATTCAATACACATGTAGCGTGGGGGATAACCTATGTATCAAGTGATGCACTTGATTGGTACGAATATATCTGGGATGACTCCTCCTCTCAATACTGGAGTGGATCTGAAAACAAATGGAAGTCTCCAGAAGAAAGAATCATAACTATTCCAGTAAAGGGCCTTAATAATCACACTGAAACGATTCGATATACCGAAGACGGAGTAGTAATGGCAGAGGAGATGGGAAGAAAGCTCATTGCCATGCGTTGGATTACTACTGAAAGTCCTACTTATGAGATTAAAGCAATGTATGGTGTAAATACAGCTACAAATTGGAAGACATTTAACGAATCAATGCAATGGTTTTCCAGTCCCACAATCAATGTAGTTTTTGCAGATACTGAAGGAAATATTGCTTTGAGACCCACAGGTAGAATAATAAAAAGAAACTTTACTCAAGCTTACCAAGGACGATTTATTCAAAATGGGTCGGATTCCAATCTTGACAAAGACTGGGATTATATTCCTTTTAATGAACTTCCTTATGATCTAAATCCTCCCCAGAACTATCTTGCTTCGGCAAACCAAAAATCAACTGGACCCGACTATCCATACTATATTAGTAGTACCCAAGACCCAGGGTATCGCGCCAGATGCATTAATCGTTTCCTAAATGAAGCTCAACCTGGGACAATTGATGTTGATTTTATGAAAAAACTGCAATGTGGAGATTGGGGAATCTTTGACATTAGTGCTGAGGCTTTTACTCCCTACTTTCTAGATGCTTTTGACCAATCTGGAGAAACTCTTTCAGACACCGCAACTATTGCTTTAGCCAAATTAAAAACCTGGAATAATAGTGATGATCGTTACCTAATGAAAAAAGAGCTGGTGGGGCCAACAATCTTCGATGCAACATTATCGCGATTCAGGGAATTTGTTTGGCAAGATGATTATGATGAAGCTGAAATAGATGTCACTAAACCTCAGGATAACACGTTAGAATTCTTAGTTCGCAACTTTCCAGAATCTAAATGGTTCGACAATGTCACAACTCCATTAGTGGAAAAACGAGACGATATAATCGTCAAAGGATTCTTGAAAGCAATTGAGGACCTAGAAGAAATATTGGGTTCAGATGTTTCAGAATGGAAATGGGGTGAGTATCATAGAATGCATTTCAATCATTTAGGTGGTATTCCAGCTTTTAGTGCTGGGAACTACCCCCACGACGGTTCTAGTTATACTCCTTTGCTTGCTGGAGGTCGTGCACCACGAGTAGGCCCCAGTGAACGAATGGTTGTCGATTTTAACAATATTTCTAATAGTTGGAGTGTAATTCCCGCAGGTGTCAGTGGAAATCCATCCAATCCTCATTATGCTGACCAGGCACTTAATTTGTGGATGGAAGGGCAATACCATCTGATGTTGATCGAATATAATTCAGTGGAACAATTCCCGATAGCCAATCGGGAAGCTAAGGTAATTCTAAAACCAAAATGAAGGGAAAAAAATGAGTGAAACCTCCTTTAAATATCTATATACAATTCTAGACAATCGACGTTCAGTCGCATTTGTAGTTGGTCTAATTGGTGTGTTTATCTTAGATATCTCTATTGCTTCATTCTTACCTTTTTGGTTAAGTCCATTAATATTGGGAGTAATAGGAGGTATTATTATTGGATCCGCCCGAGCTAGCTTGTTTACTGGTTTAGGAACACTAGTTGGCCGCTTTATGTCAATTTTAACAATGATCTTAACAGTACCAGGATTGTTAGAAACGTTAGATTATTTTCTAGCTGCGATAGGAGATGTATTAGGAGCGTCTCTACCCCCAGGTTCCTTAATGATCATCTTTCTATCAAGCGTCATTTGTGGATTATTCGGTTTTCTTGGAGGTCTTGTAGGTGGTTCTGCTACAAAGATAACCCGCCTTTTACTAGAAAAGGAAGAAGTTGATACCTAAGAGATTAGTATAATGTTTGATATTAGAAAAGCTGTTATTCAGAAGATGGATCAAATAGGAGCGAAATATCTTCTACTTCAATTCACGGGAGCCGATGGTCATCTGAAAGGAGTTGAAATTTCTAAACGTTCTTTTTCTAAAGTTGATCAAGTTGGAGTCGATGGAAGTAGTATTGGATTTTTACGAACAAAACAATCAGATATGATTATTGTTCCTGATCCTTCAACTGTAACATTGGTACCTTGGCAGGAAAATACAGCTTGCGTATTCTGTGATTTACGAAGTACTGATGAAACTCATGAGCGTATAGCTGCTGATCCTCGTGGTATATTAGCCGAGGCTAGCAAGGAATTATATGATGAGTTTCAAGCAACGTACTTTGCGAGACCAGAAATGGAATTTTACATATTGACTTCTGATTTTAAACCTGCGGATTCTGCAACTTATATGGTTCTCCCTCCTCGAGATAAAGGGTATTTCCTAAGGAAAATGATTGTACAAACACTAGAACAAGTAGACATCCCATATAAGACATTTCATTCAGAAGTTGGACCAGGTCAACATGAAATCGAATTTGATTCATTACCTGCTGTTCGAGCAGCTGATAGTGTACAGTACTTCAAACAAATTGCTAAAATGGTAGCACTAAATCAAAGCGAATGGATAATCTCTTTTATGCCCAAACCCTTCATTACTGAAGCAGGAAACGGAATGCATATCCATCAAATTGTCAATACATCAAGTGAAGAAATGTTCAAAGGGAGTGGAAATGAATTATCAGAGTTTGCTCTTCATTTTATTGCAGGTCAACTACATTTTGCAGGTGAAATCACTGCAATAACAAATCCTATTATCAATTCCTATAGGCGTTTAGTTCCTGGTAAAGAAGCTCCAGTCTATAAGACTTGGGGGATAGCTAATCGTACTGCTCTTATTCGTGTACCTGGTTACGAAGCTGGTCGTCTGGAATATCGAGCAGCCGATGCAGCTACAAATATTTACTTTACCTTGGCATTTCTCCTTAAAGCGGGTTTGGAGGGAGTCAGAAGGAACCTCGAACCCCCTGAAGAAGCAAATTTTGATGCAGATACTCTAAGTTTAAAACAACTTGAAGAGAAAGGAGTGGAATTATTACCAAGATCTCTTAAAGATGCTTTAATGAAATTTAAAGCCAGTACCCTTGCAAAGAAGATACTTGGATCAGCTCTTCATCAGGAATATTATGAAGCCCGAATGAGTGAGTGGATGGAGTTTTCTAACGAATATAGTTTTGAAAAACAAGAAATTACCCCATGGGAGATATCTCACTATTTAGACTGTTAATTTAGATTTGAAGATAGTTTTTCCAATCCCAATCAGTGACTTGTGTTGAATATTGAAGCCATTCTTCTTTCTTTAATTGAAAAAATTTCTCACAGATATGCTCTCCAAGAGCATCACAGATAAGTTTGTCTTTCTCAAGATAAGAAAGAGCCTCAAAAAGGTTCCCTGGAAGAGTTTTGATATTTAATTCTTTTCTTTCCTTTTCTGATAATTTGTATATGTTCCTTTTAACTGGTGGGGGAAGTTCGAGTTCACGTTTGATTCCATCCATTCCTGCAGTAACAATGGAAATAAGAGCAAGATAAGGATTACAGCTGGGATCAGGACAACGATATTCGAATCGTGCAAGTTTAGGATTATTGATCATTGGAACACGGATTAACGTACTACGATTAAGGGGTCCCCATGCAACATAAACAGGAGCTTCATATCCTGGAACCAATCTTTTATAGGAATTAACAGTGGGTGCTACCAACACTGTCATTGCAAGAGCATGTTCTAGGATCCCAGCCATAAAATGTTCTGCTGTAGCTGATATCGTATTTTTTGTTGAATCTGAAAAAAGGTTTTTCGAACCTTCCCATAATGAAAGATGACAATGCATCCCATTTCCTGCTAATTGAGCATATGGTTTAGGCATAAATGTGGCTGTATGGCCTGATTTTGCAGCTAGTGCTCTAATGGTTGCTTTATAAGTAACAATGATGTCAGCTATGCGAAGAGCATCTTCATAACCGATTTCAATTTCATACTGACCTGGTCCAACTTCATGATGGTGAACTTTTGGTTCTATTAGGGCTTTTGTCAAGTATTGAGAGAATCGCTTAACCATCCCTTCAACAACAGCATTTGGAAAAATATCTGCATATTGGCCTTGATCTACAGGGGCATTATCTTTGAATAGGTAAAATTCAGGTTCTGGCCCAACTTTAAGGGATAATCCTTTGTTCGTTAAGTGTTTCTCAATCACTTTTCGTAGTTGTGAGCGGGTATCCCCAGCAAAAATGGTACTATCCTGGTGAATTTCACACATGACTGCTAATTTAGGTTCATCTGTGTAAGGTAATTCAAATAAGCTATCTGAAACAGGTAGTAAGTGCAAATCTGAATTCTCTAAAGCAGTGAAACCTGCAACGGAACTCCCATCAATATTAATTCCTTCCGAGAAGACTGGATCGGTAGTTGCATTACTAATTTTATCGACATCAATTGGGATATTCATTGCTTTCAGTGTTCCATGAATATCCACAAACCTGATCTCGAGCATATTGTACATTTCTGATCAACTCCTCAAATCACTGTTGCATGTTAATAACTCTTTATTATTGATTGTTGATTCTTTCGAAACTAAAGAAGCTCTTCGATTTTATCTTCCGTTTCCTCTAAGATTTTTGTCTCATTCAGAGTTGAAATTTGACGATTATTCATTAATAATTTACCATTCACTATTAAGGAATGGACATCACTTCCATTGGCTGCGTAAACTATGTTTGAAATGATATTGTGCAATGGTTGAAGATGAGGAGCCTGAAAGTTCAAAATAACAAGATCTGCTTGATTACCCACTTTAATTAAGGATTCTGAATGAAAATTTCGTCTGAAAGACCAGCATGTATCTTCCAGCACCTGTTCAGCTGAATATAGTGCTGGATCCCATCGTGAGGCTGAAATGACATTAGAAGCTTCTCGCATCTCGCGCCATAAGTCTAAGGTGTTATTGGAAGCAGTACCATCTGTACCAAGAGCAACGTGAGCGCCTGCAGTGCGTAGTTCAGGTACGGGAGTCACTCCTCCATAAGCTAATTTCTGAGCAGATACAGGACACCAACCCACGGTAGCTTGATGTTTTCCTAATATTTCAACTTCTCTTTGGGTAATCCAAGTACAATGTGCAATGATCTCCTTCGTTCCCTCTCTAAAAAATCCGATCTGATCAAGTCTCTCTACAGGAGGGACCCCATATTTATCCTCTGAATCCATGACTTCTTTCCGTGTTTCGGAAGCATGGATCATAAGAGGGATTTGATAAGATTCAGCTAGATCTGCAGCTTTTAGAATAATTTCTTCAGGAACAGTGATTTGACTGTGAGGAGCAATCGATGCTTTGAGGAGAGAAGATCCTTTTGCCAATTCAATTGCTCTTTTTAACTCATCTAATTGAAATTCATACCCTCCCTGATCAACAAATGCACTTGGTAAGATTCCAGCACCAAGCCATCCTCTAATCCCTGCTTCCTCTAATACATTACCTATCTTGCTTTCATGGAAATAAAAATCTGCAGCCCCCCCAGTTCCAGCTTTCATCATTTCAAGACAGGCTAATCGGGTTCCTAATTCAATCCATTTCGCGTCGAATTTTCCTTCTATTTCCCAGATGGTCTGGAGCCAATCCATTAATGTTTTATTATCAGAATATCCTCGTAATAAGGTCATTGGAAGGTGAGTATGACTGTTGATTGGAGGGGGAAGGGCAACAAGAGATTTTCCTTTTAATATAAACTCGGGATCAGGTATTTTGGCATTAGGTGCAATGGTACTTATGATATTGTCCTCGATGACAATGTTTGCTCGGAAAATCCGTGTTGTATCAGGTTCAGGAATAATCATTACGTCTTGTATTAACAAATCCATTGTAATTACCATCTACTATTACTAAATTTTTAACCTAAAATCCAAGATAAGAAGTTTGATTTCATTACTCATCGAGGATGATTGTATCTAGAGTGATTTCTCACCTTCAGGACGGATAAAATCTTAAGGAAAATCTTGAATGTAAAAGTTCAATATCACTAATTTAAAAAAAACAAATTTTTAAAGCTATAGTCAATACATGTATCTATTATAAAACGTGTATTGATTATTCAATTTATATTGTCGGTGGAAATATGACAGAAATTGTCTTACAGGGTAAGCTTGTAGATTTGAAAACTGCAGTTGAAGAAACTGTTGAAGAGAAATGGCAGACTAAATCGCTGAAAAGACAAATTGAAATAGCTGGATTGCGTAGAAAAGGCTTTATGATGCCCTTAGATGCCGTGGATGTTACAGAAAGAGATATTTCGCTAGTTGAACAGTTTAAGCCTGAAATGCAATTATCAGGTATTGAATTACGAGGAGAGCGCAAATCTAAAGCTTGGGGAGGTTCATATTTTAGAGTCCTAGAAAGTACCGAGCAAAGTGATCAACGATGCATTCAGTGGATCTATGTTTGGACCAAACAACGATTTTTCATTTCTCTCTGGCTGACAGTTCTCCCCTTATTCGTACTTGGGCTGATGGGGACTCTCGTATACTCTTACCTCTCATTTCAGTCTGCTATAATATCCGTTGTACTCATTGGTGCTATTTTCTTTCTATTAGGAGCTAGAGAATTATATTCGGCAATCAAAGGATTAACGAAAGGAAGGTACTACTTTAGTAATGGACAGCTCTTTATAATATTTGGAATTGTGTTTTGGGCGCTTTTAGGGGAGATCTATATTAGTAAAGGCTCTCAAGATAAAGAACTAAACCCAGGTGCAGAAACATGGCATGAACTTCCAGTAGGTCAAGAGTTTGTTGATGGCGTTTCAACTACCCTTAATTTAGAGTACATGCTTAAGATTTCTTGGATTAGTATTCTGTTTTTTGTAGGAGCGGTTGTTGCACTGTTTTTCTGGAAATGGGAACCTCCAGCATTCACCAATGCTACCCATGCAATGGATTGGGCACCTTTCTTCATTTATATTCGTAAAAAAGAAAATAAATGGCAATTGGAAAAAGTTAGATACGACAACTTTCATTATTACGCTGAAACACTGACTCATAACAAGTTGAAGCAGAAAAATGCGGTGACAAGAGATCAAAAACCACGATTTGAAATTCCTAATTTTTGGCACAGTTTCAAACCTAAAGGTGCATTTAATGATTGGTTTGCAGTTTTATTTGGTTTTTTAATCTTAGTTATCTCGTTATTAATAGCAGTGATTTCTTTCACTAGTTCTTCTGATAGACTTTTATTATCACATGAAATAACTCGGTTTGTCATAATTCCTTTACTGTTATTTATTGGAGTGTACTTGATTTTTACTAGATGGCCTACTGACGTTGTTAGTAAAAACGTTGAGTTCTCTGATCCTATTTATTATCTAACAGAAAATCGATTACGAATATTTTGGAATTTAAGAGGAGAAGAACCAGCATTAAAAGTTCGATCCAAATTACAAGATCCTTTCATGGATGATGAGGATTTTGGGACATTTCGAGATGACCTCGAACAGATTGTGTTCTACAATTTACTTCCTAAGGTTAGGGAACTTGAACAAAAAGAGTTTTTCAAGCTATTATAGAGCATTTCTTTTTTTTCTTCTCTCTTTCTTTTTATCAAGGTAAAAGTTCAAAAATTTGTATCTTTCTCCCGATTTTTGAGGGTTCTTTATGAATTTTTATAAAGAAGAACTTAATAATTTTATCCAAACAAGGCCTCAATCTCGTGAATTGTGGCATAAATCCATAAAAAGGATTCCAGGGGGAGTTTCTCATAATATTCGGAATTTAGGCCTTCCATCAATTGGTGGTTTTCCAGTATTTATTAAATCAGGCCACGATGCTTATTTAATGGATGTAGACGATCACGAATATATTGACTATTGGCAAGGACATTACTCAATGCTTCTTGGTCATAACCACCCTGATGTATATCAGACTATCATTGATAAATTGAAGCATGGCTGGCATTTTGGTACTGTAACCACAGAACAAGTTGAGCTAGCAGACACTCTCGTTAATGATAATCCAAGCATCGAAGAAGTACGATTCAGTTCTAGTGGAACAGAGGCTACCATGTATGCCACTCGTTTAGCTCGAGCGTTTACGGGTAGATCTTTGATAGCAAAGGCGAGAATGGGTTGGCATGGGTATGCAGATACCCTTTTATATAACGTTAAGGCACCATTTCTTGGGAAAGAAGGCCCTGGGATTCTTCCAGAAGATAAGGCTGGAATTATTTCATTTGATGTGAATAATGAAGCAGTCGAGGAATTTATTAAAGAAAAAGCCAACCAATTAGCAGGAGTAATCATAGAACCTGTTCTAGGTGGTGGAGGAGGATTTCCTGTCAAACTAGAGTTCTTAAAGATGCTTAGAGAAATAACTGAAAAACTTAATATCCTATTGATATTTGATGAAATAATCACTGGATATAGATTTTCTTACGGATTGTTTCAAAATGAACTAAAAGTCATTCCAGATCTTACTACGATGGGTAAAATTGTAGGTGGCGGTTTATCAATAGGAGTTGTAGGAGGAAGAGAGGAGATTATGGAACAAGCGAACCCTCAGTCGAAATATCGAGTTTGGACTGGAGGAGGTACTTTTTCAGCACATCCACTTAGTATGGCTGCTGGACTAAAGACTTTAGAAATTCTGAAAAAGTCTAATCGTGATTATGATCGTACGAATCAAAATGGTACAACTTTTATGACTAAAATGAATACATTCTTTACTGAACGAGAGCTTGGTTTTGTAGCTACTGGTTTTAAATCCTTCCTTACTCTCCATGTATTAAAAAAGTATATTGAAAATCTAAATCCAAATGAAATAGTTCAATTGACTGATAAAAAACGGGAGGCCCTACTCCAATTAGCATTATTGAATAGACACATCAGTGGGATGCATGGTATTGGAGCACTTTCGTTTGTTCATTCAAGTAAACATATTCAAGAAACCCAAGAAGTAATTGAAGAAATATCACCCCCCATCTCAAAAACTGACTTATAAAATTTCAAGTTGCTTTAGCATTAAAGAAATCAATTCTCTTTTCGAAATAAGGTTAATATTCTCTCTTTTTTCAGCAATATGCTTAGCTTCAGACGAGAATCCCATAGAAGAGACGATAATCACCTGATTAAGTTTAGGGCAGACTTGGAGAAGTTCCATTGTCTTATGAATTTGGCCTAAACCCACAATTCGCTTCCAATCCCGAACTATCACTCCGATATACTCTGATCTTGAATCTGGTCGTGTTAGTACGTAAGATAACATTGAATCCGCTAGGGGATGTTTAAGCATCTGCATAGGATGATGTGTAACAAAACCTATAGTTTCAAACACTGTGGCCACTAGATTAATTAGTGATTTAGGATACATGATTCAATCCCTGTATAAATTATATTTAGGATAAACAAGTAATTAGAGTATTTAATTACCCATAATACCTAAATAAGATAAATTGAGTGAATACATGAATAACAATAATTTGACGAAATAAAAAAGAAAACACAACGGCCTAAAACAGTAATTCCCCCTCGATGCCGACATAAATAGGTACAGTTGAATTCATGATTTTAAATGAAATTTTTTTTGATTTCTTTCAGTAATAAGTAGAATAACAATCTCTGTAAAAATCAGACCATTTTCGTTTATAGATAATCTTATCGGTCAATATTAGTGTATCAACATTTTCATAAAGCTTCAATACCTCTTTGTAAAAGAGATACTAATTCTCCCCTTGAGATCAAACCTAAACCTACTTTCTCTGCGAGGCGTGAAGCACTGAAAGAAAATCCCATTGAAGACACAATTAATACTTGAGATAGTTCAGGACATGCTTGAATAAGTTCTTCTGCTTTATGAATTTGGCCTACTCCCACCACTCGCTTCCAATCCCTAACAATAACTCCAATATACTCTGATTTTGAATTGACACGCTTTAATACAAAGGATAAGCGAGAATCAGCCAGAGGATGTTTTAATACCTGCATTGGATGGAGGGTGACAAATCCCAAGCTCTCAAATACCTTTGAAACTAGATCGTTTAATGGTTGGTTAATGAAGTCATTGGTCATGTTGCAATCTCAAAATAGTTTTTCAATGACAAAGAATCCTTCCTTATATTCCTATATATGGTACATAGAAATATGGATTTCCAGTTTAAATAAATATTCTTCCTAGGATAAGAACCTAAGTACTACAAATTAAATACTGACTTAGATTTTTAAAATAAAACAGGATTAATTCGGTAAATAAGCCGACTTTATTCATCTTCTCTCGGATCCAGCCGACTTTATTCAAATTTTGTGAGATAGAGGGATGAGGGGTACTTTGAATTTATAGGAAACCTATAATTTTAAATAAGATTTAAAGTTCCTAATACTGTGAGAATTTAGATGGATTTGACCATTAAGGCTCCTGGAAGGATTGTATTATTTGGAGAACATCAGGATTATCTTGGACTTCCAGTAATTCCTGCTGCAGTAGATTTGTATATGACCATAAAGGGGAGGAAAGCAAATTCAACTAAATTTAATATCGATTTACCAGATATTCAAGATAGACAAGTTTTTTCTGCAATTAATGTCACATATCAGTCATCTCGAGATTATTTGCGATCTGGAGTGAAAGTTCTGCAAGAAAATGGCATCATCCCTGATGATGAAGGTGCTTCAGCTAGAATTACAAGCGATATCCCAATGCAGGCGGGTTTATCCTCTTCAAGCGCATTATGCGTAATTTGGATCTCCTTTCTTGCTGAGCTTTTTAATAATCCTTTAACCCCAATGGAAATCACCAAATTTGCCCATCGAGCTGAAGTTTTGGAATTTAATGAACCAGGAGGTATGCAGGATCATATGGTCATTGCTCATGGTTACATAAATTTTGAAGAATTTGACCCAATCAAATGTACTCCTCTCTTATCGAGATTTCCTGGAATAGTAATAGGAAATTCTTTAGAAAGGAAAGATACTTTGACGACTTTGGCTACCATTAAGAATGGAGTAAAGCGGGGATTGAAATATATGGGAGTATCAAAGGTACGAGAATTAACAATTGAGGATGTTAAAGAGATAAAGCCAGTTGAAGGTTTATTAGATGAATTCTCCCTCAATGCACTCATAGCTGCTGTTATGAACTTTGAAATAACGAAAAAAGCTCATTCAGAGTTAAAAAAGCCTTCTAATGTTAGGGATGAAAAATATATTGGTTATTTAATGAATCAACACCATACGTCGCTTCGAGATTACATAAGGATAAGTACTCCAAAAATTGACAAAATGATTGAAGCAGCCTTGAAAGCTGGTGCCTTAGGTTGCAAAATTACAGGATCAGGCAATGGTGGGTGTATGATTGCTTTCTGTCCTGGTCATGAAGAAAGTGTAAGTCGAGCACTTCAACAAGTTGGTGCTCAAACGCATATTGCACAGGTAGTTTCCGGTGTTTCAAAGGTTAATACTAATTGAGTAGTGAAATATTCATGGACAAGGATTTAAAAAAGAAAATCCATGATAGTATGGTTTCTTTGAAGGGTAAATCAGTTATTATTGCCTTTTCAGGAGGAGTTGATTCTACTGTAGTTGCCCATCTCACTCAAAAGGTATGCAAAGATATATTGTTGATTACTGTAATTTCAGAATGGATATCTGACTATGAGATTGAAGAAGCGCAAGCCATTAGTGAGTATTTGAAAATCCCTCATGACATACTAAAAGTTAATATTAAGAAACACCTTTGGGATAATCCTCCAGATCGTTGTTTTCACTGTAAATTATTTATTTTTTCTCGTTTATTGGAGTACTGCAGTCAAAAAGGATTCGACATTGTTGTTGATGGTACCAATGCATCAGATATAATTGGTCATAGACCTGGATTGAAAGCTCTAAAACAATTGGGCATACATAGTCCATTATTACAAGGAAATATAACCAAGGAGGAAGTTAGACAAATTGCAATGCATAATAACCTGCCTATAGCTAATAAACCAGCAATGGCGTGTCTTGCTTCTCGTATTCCATATGGAGAGAAGATAACATTAGAAAAACTAACCAGAGTGGAGGAAGGGGAAAAGTTCTTACGTGAATTAGGTTTTTCTCGGCAATTAAGACTTCGTGATCACAACACAATTGTACGTATAGAAATTGATTCAAAAGATTTTACCACTCTTTTAGAGAAAGACACTATAAATCAGATTGTGGAAAAGCTACATTCTTTAGGCTATTCTTTTGTTACACTGGATCTGGAGGGTTACAGACCTTCAATACCTGAAAACAAAGAAAACAGTTAGGTTTGAAAACAAGTGATTCTTGATCAGACAAAATTTCCTTTCAAATATTTCTTAAGTGTCATAGAAGCTTTAGAAAAAGAAGATGCACTTTCTTCTTGGCAAATTGCGAAAGCCATTGGTTCCTGTACATCAGATGCTTCTGAAGTGGCTCGGATGTTGTCCTATTTAACTCATTATGGGAAAATTGTATCTAACACAGGAAATTGGAGAATTATTAGGAAAAAAGAAGATTCTGATCCACCCTCAAAAAACTTCCGGGTTAAATACATTCAACAATTCTTATCAACGATCGAGGCTCTCATTGATGAGTCACAAAGCATTGAGGAACTAGCAAAGGTAACATCACTTGGAAGGGATGAAATTGAAGAAATCCTCTCCTGTCTAGAAATAATATCAGAAAAGGGGTATGTCTATTTACAGGGAAGTGGTCCTCGGCAACAATGGACTTTAAAACCATGGCCCCTAAATTTTGCGTAAATTTTCTTGAGAATAAGTAATTTCGTTAGAGTAAATGGATATTCTTCCCATCAAATGAAATCATTCCACGAATGGCAAGCATTTTCAGGACGGGGACTATTTCATTTTCATTTCGATTCAACAACAAACAGAGTCGATCAGTTGTCATAGCTGGATTAAATTTCAAAATAGAAATAATAGCTTCAATAGCTTCTGAGGATTCTGAAATTCGTTCAGTAGCTACTGCACGAGGGCCACTTTCAATAGTACTAAGATGTCCAAAAATGGTTTGAAAAATTATTATCCGATTGAGACATTCTTCGAAAACAAATGTTAATACTTCATTTCTGGTTACAATATGAGTTCCAACAGCCAGATCTCCAGCTGAAGCCATTTCTATTAATTTTTTGGTTGCCAAAAGCGCTTGGTTTGACATAAAGTCGATATAATATAGTCCTCCATGTTCGGTTAGAGATTCAGCGAGATCAAGAGTTTTTGTTGCTGTTCGTTGTAAGGATAGCTCTTCATCACGAAGAATGAATGCATAGCGGATGTTACCCCGAACCAATTTTTTCAATCGCCTGAGACTTTGGAAGACAGTAGCAGAATGTTCGGAATTATTTATCTCAATCCCTACAGATGTCGGACCTCTAGGAGTTTGATAAGTAAAGACAAGATCCAGTCCTTTCGTATCCTTTTCAATGAGCTGTCGATCAATCCTGACATTAAGAATTGTTAATCCATACACGGGTTGATGACGGTCAATAGAAGTGTTCAGAATATCATATAAAACTCCTTTTAGAAAATCACGGCGAACAGGATGTGGGAATGCGAAAATCTCGTGTTCAAACTCACGGGCGTATTGAGCCCATTTTTTTTCTAAAAAGCCTATAATCTCGCTAGAAGTAGAAACTACTGGGGAAATTGGGACAGTCTCTGAAGGTTCAATAAACGTGGGCGTAGCTGTCACGCTAGACGTTGGTTGTGTCATGGGTTTTTCAAGATCTGAAAATAATTCTGAAAGCGCATCAATCTCTTCAGGTTTCAGATCGATAATTGGTTTAGTACTTTCTTCTTTAGTAGTGATTTCTGGGAGTTCAGTTGGAGTGACGATTTTATCAGGAGTCATTGGTGGGACTCCAGCCACAGCTACAGCTTCTTCTTTCGCTTCTGATTCAATATCAGAAATCGTTAGTTTTCGTATATGTCCTCGATCTTTAAATTCATTTAATCTATCTCTTAGATGACGTAGAAAAAGACGTGGATTTCCATTAGTATTTTTATTTGCAATTGTTATGTATTCCTCAGAGAATGGATACGTTGGAAATGGAGGTGAGATACCT
Organism: Candidatus Heimdallarchaeota archaeon; assembly: GCA_020353515.1. Classification (GTDB taxonomy): domain Archaea; phylum Asgardarchaeota; class Heimdallarchaeia; order Hodarchaeales; family Hodarchaeaceae; genus Hodarchaeum. Next base: position 948,783 of record CP070695.1, on the reverse strand, counting down.
GAGTCACGAAAAAGAGTATCAAGTCTTGCTATTGCAAGTAATCCTGCTGTTTTAGAATCTAACCGTTCAAGTGTTGTAATGTAGTCAATTCTTTGTCGTGAATATTCTGGAATGTCATTTTGAATAGATTCTTTCCAAACAACGGACTGTACCATTGCTAAGACAAGAAGATGTGGGCACTGATTGTATAGGTTGGTTAATGAATCAAATAAGAGTTGAATACCATTATCTCTCTTAAAACGGATGTAAATCGATTCTAATTGGTCAAAGCTTAATAAAATTGGTTTTCTAGCAAGTGCTGAAATAGTTTGAAGTATGGATAGAGCACGACTTTCTGTATTAATAGAATTAGGAACTTCTAAGCGTTTTAGATCTTCTTCTGATACTTCAATCCCAGATAACCATTTAAATGCTGTGGATCTTATAGTAGGATTCAGTGTGTGGAATAACACTTCAAGAAATTGAATATCTACATCAGGATGAATATTGGCAAGATAATTAATAGCCATTTTCCTTAAATTAGTAGAATAGAATTTCTCAGGTTTAAATGTGAAAATTTTCATTGGATCCTGACTAAATGAGTCAGCTAAACTACTTGCCATAGGATTGTCTGGAAGGCCATCACTGAGAGCTCTCGATACAATTTCACCAATAAATCGTTCAAGAGGACTATATTCTTCTTCTACTCCCTTTTTACGCAAACTTATCATGATTTCTTGCAATATATGACCATAAATTCTTTGTAAATCTCCTAAAGGTCGGATACTGATGAATAAATAGTCACTTTCCTTAGCAATTCTTCTTAAACGCGCTAAAATATGGGTCTTACCAACTCCAGCATCCCCTAAGATCATGCACATCCCAGATCGTCCTGTGGATCTTACTTCATCTAGAGTTTCAAGGACAACACGACTAGCCTTACGATTTATCTCTGGGACATCAATCACTTCGGCTTGCCAAGGATCACCAACTGAAGTAGATCGAAACGGATTTACTTTCCCCAAGATAATTGCGTCATACATCTCGGCCAAATTATAGCCCTCACTAAACCTAACTGGGTAAAAAATGAGTTAATCTTCTTAAACACTTGTGTTAGGATAACAGTATCTACACGATATAATTAGTGTACTATTTTAAGTTTTCACCTTTTGTTGTAATCTAGCGGTTTTCTTCCGAATGATTAGGAAATTAACTCGTCAATTGTTTGTAAATATGTTTTCAATTCATTCAAGTTTCGGTCCCCCATATGTGCTATTCGGAAATTCTTTTCTTTGAATTTTCCATAACCTGTAGCAAACAAATATCCTTGTTTCATAAGATCCGCTTTCAATTGTGTTACATTTACACCAAGACTATTCACACATGTTACAGTGTTTGATGCAACAGCTTTATCAGCGAATAATGTAAGTTTTTTGTTTTTTACCCAGTTTCGGGTATATTCTCCCATTTCCGAATGTCTTGCCCAACGATTCTCAATTCCTTCTATATCTACTATTTTATGAAGTTGATATTGAAGCGCGTAGTATATGGGAGTTACAGGAGTCGCAGGCTGCATACCATTCCTGTCATGGTACTTTTTAAGATAAAGGAAATCGAAATACCATCCTCTATTTGGTACTGTCTCAGCCATCTTCAGCGCTGTATCTGACACTGAGGCAACAGCTAGACCAGGAGGGAGAGCCATACATTTCTGTAATCCAAAAAGGTAAACATCAATTTCCCAATCGTCAACACGTGTTTCGACACCTCCTGCAGATGAAACAGCGTCTACAAGTAATAAACAATCATGGTCTTTAATGATCTTATATAAATCTTTAATTGGAGTTGTTACACCTGTAGAGGTTTCATTCTGTGTAATACAAACAGCATCGTATTCTTTTTCATCTAATTTTTCATTCAATTCTTGAGGTGAAACAGCTTTACCCCAATCTACATTCAAAGTATCAGCTTTTTTTCCATTCATCTGCGCTATAGCGTGCCAACGTTCGGCAAATGCTCCATTAAGGACATTTAACACACCTTTTTCATGTACGCAGTTTCGAATGGCGGCTTCCATTAATCCTGTGGAGGAAGACGTAGATAATATGATTTGATTATCTGTAAAAAGCATTTTTTGCAGATAAGAAGCAATATCTTGGTGTAATTCTCCCATAGTCTCACTGCGATGGGCAATCATAGGTAAAGCTAATTTCTCTCTACAGGCTTTTGACACATTAACTGGTCCTGGAATATAAAGATCTAAGAAGTCTTTTTCGTCAATCATGATAGAATGCTCCAAATATAATTATTTTTAAACAACCATTTCTTTTTACAGAGTAATTATGTTATAGAGAAGCTAAGAATATTGACTAATACGGATTAAACCCTAAGTAATTATCAAATTAACCCCTTTCTTATATCTTCTTGTTGACGTAAAAATAACATTATATATCGCGTTACGATTGATTTTCATAAGGCTTGATAATAATGATTTCCTTGAGAAACTTACAACTCGTTTTAATTAGTCTATTATGTATTACAGTAATTCTACCCTTCGATATTATGCCTCATCAAACCTCAAATGAGACTGGTATCCAAGATTTTCAGATATTTCCCCAGAATATTGTTCAAGATTCCTCATCAATTAAGTTGTTGTTTTCTTATCATCCATCTGAGAAAAACACTATTACTCGAGATTTAACTCAATTCAACCCATCCAAAATACACTATTATCGTAATTTTCCAGTAGGTTACGTCACCTACTCGAGTAAAATACTTCATCAAATCAAAAAAATACACCCCAAATTATTTTCTCGCTTACACATTTCTCGTGAAATCAAAGTACTTCCTTCTATAGAACAATTTCAATCCCAAATCAAGAGTGAACAGCAAATATCTGGTTATATTCCCCCCTCAGAGATTATTAATGCTACTAGATTATGGAATCACGGGATTGATGGTACAAATGTAACAATTGCTATTATAGATTCTGGTATTAGCTCAAATCTTCCAAATCATGACTTTTCAGGACGAATTGTATATGAAGAGTCCTTTATTGAAAATGAAGAAGACCCTCAAGATTTTCATGGACATGGTACCCATGTGGCTGGGATAGCTGCTGGGGCTGGATTATATAAAGGAATAGCCTATAATGCAAATTTACTCAATTTAAAAGCTGCAGATATGGCTGGTCAGTCTACCCAAGATGTAATGCTTGCAGCAATTGATGAAGCAATCCATCAAGAAGTTGATGTTATCTCAATTTCCATTGGTTTTGGAAGATCCTCTCCTTGGGGATCAGGAGATGAATTAACCCTTGCAGTCGATAAAGCCGTGGATGCTGGAATTGTAGTGGTTGTTGCAGCAGGTAATGAAGGCTCTGATGATAAATTGGCTTCCATTGGCTCCCCAGCTTCATCAAAAAAGGTTATTACAGTGGGTGCTACAAATGGAAGTTCCAATGTCGCGTCATATTCGAGTCGTGGTCCATCGTATGATTACAAAGTTGATCCTGACGTTGTTGCTCCAGGTACCCAAATATATGCTCCTTTAGCCCCTGAAGGTGTATTAGAACTCGCGTACGAATCAATCGTAGGTGTTGAATTAGGGGATTATATCTCGCTTTCAGGTACAAGTATGGCAACACCTGTCGTCAGTGGAGCAGTTGCGCTATTAAAACATCAATATCCCCAAATAACTCCTTCCGCGATTCGTGCAGCTCTTCAGGAAACAGCTGTTGATTTACAAGAATCTCAGTATACCCAAGGAAGTGGATTAATCAATGTTGGAATGGCTTCTACTATTTTAGAACAATCAGAACAGATTGGAGGTTTTGATTTAATATCTTCTCTACCTAAAGCGAGGAGTGATAAACCTATTGAATTTGCTGAACGAATCACATTTCCAGGAGATCAAACCCAGATCAAGTTGTCCTTTCTAACTGGAATAGGAGGTACTATCAGTTGGAACATTTCAGATTCAATTAAAAAATTTATCATTTTTAATAGTACAAATCATGTGCAATCCACCGCTGGTTATTTTGAGAAATATTTGAATATCTCGATCCCATTAGATAGTATTCCAGGAAATTACCAAGGAAGTCTTGATTATACATTTCTTGACACTACTTACTCAATTCCAATCAGTCTTACGATAACTAATCCCAAATCTAAATTATACTGGGATACATTTTATACTGGCAAAGATGATTCAGCATTTTTCAACTATCGGGAATTGGATGAATTCATGGTTTCGAATTTAAAGTTTGACATGAATCAATATGAAACAGCCTTGACCTGGCAAAATATGTCTCAAAACGATATTTTGGTTCTTACTGATTTAGAATATCCTATTTCTGAGAGGGAATTAAATTATATTTCTAAATTTCACAATCAAAACGGATCAATTCTTCTTATCACCTCTGTATTCCCATACTTCAATCCAGATCCCTATTCTCGAGTAGTAAAAACACTTGGAATTCCTTTAGATTTTTTTGATCGGCTAGATCTTGTAGATTACGTAGATGATGGTAGAAATCGTGATCCAATTCCTCTTGATCCTGAGAAAGAAATAATATGGGAGATAGGGAATCCATTTTTTGAAAAAGTCGATCTCATGCCTTTTAAACAGGGAACAGCCTTTAAAGTGGATCAAGATGCCTCCAATCTTAAGTACCAGGCATGGATCGATAACCAATCTAATTTAGTGGCAGCAGCCTATGAACCTGTCAGTAAAGGCAAGGTATTAATTTTGGGAAGCGAATATTGGTTTTCTTCTTCATTTCTTTCAACAAATGATGGTCAAAATTTTACAAAAAACGTATTTAATTGGTTAAAACCTGAAACTGGATTGGTTGTCAATTCACAAATAACCCCAAGTCACCAGTTAGAAATATCAGCTTACTATTCTGATCAATCACCCCTTTCTATTGTACTCTCTTTTTCTAATGGTAGTTCACCTCTCGAAAACTCATTTCTCTACAATACAACATTACAACATCATCGTTTGGTAGTTGATTTAGGAGAAAATCAAAATCAACGAATCTCTGTTTCAATCAAGAACGGAACAATGATTCTAAAAGAATTCGATATTTTTGATATAGTTATTCTCCCTGAGGTAAAAGACATCCAAATAGATTTCTCTGCTTCTTCAAATGTCCTTATCCCATCTTGGGCGGAGGAAGACTCATACGATTCGATTATCGATCAAGGAATAAATTTTACATTAACTCATTCAGAATCTAGTTCAGTTCAATCTATCTTGTTAATTTCTAGTCAGTTTGAAGATACGCTAGAGGTGATAATTCCACCTCTTAAGGCAATGAAAGAAATTATCTTAGAAACCGAATTATTAAATAACTCTGGTACCCAGCAGACTCTTTCTTGGTCTATTCCTGAAAATTACTCTACTGGTTATTATTCCTTCGACATCCAAGTCTGGAGTAAAATAAGATCAAATGATTCGATTTTATTGAAAATCGAGAGAGGGAGCTTCTTTATCCCAGATCCTGTTCCATCACTTGACGTAAGAAGCACGATTGGGGGGAATCCACTAAGTTATTATCGTGAGATTGAACTTGTATCAGATATACCTACTTGGAATCCTGGGGATACTATTGAACTAAGGTTAATCGGACAAGATGACAATAGTGATGAATTTATAATGCATCTGCAATTTATTCACCTTTATTTTTGGTATGCTGATCGAACAGTTTTAGATCATTTTGAAATTCCCCAGTCATCTACAAATTCAAGTGAAAACATTGGGACATTTACCGTCCCTACTAACCCAATCCCGATACCTGATTTTGAGGGGTATCAGCTGGAGATAAATAATCAACTATTCGTTCTTCTAATCTTCGTCCGTGATACTCAAGGGAATTATGACATTGAAATAGTTTTCTTTTTGGTCAGTACATCAATAAATATAGATCCTATCTTTCTTCTTATCTTCGGAGTTTTAGCTGTTGCAATCATTAGTGGTGCTGCAATTCTCATTCGAAAGAGAACTAGCTATAGAACCTCGCCTTATTCAGTGATGGAAACTTACCCCACAAGATATTATCCTTCAACTTCTGAGAGAACACCTGAAGTAAGAAAATTTTGCCACAATTGTGGAGTAGTTATTATTCCTGGAGCTAAATTTTGCAGTATGTGTGGAGGTCAAATTTAGTCATAGATCATTTACTGAAAAATACGGATAAAAATGTCTGGATTCAGTCAACAATGAGTTTAAATTGAACAAAAATATGTTATTGCTCTCTTCTTTTGTTTTTTTCCAATAAATCCCATTTCATGTAGAGAGTTCAGATTTCTTCTCACTACATGCTTTTTTTCGCCACTTTCCTCCGAAATTTCGTTTACTGTACCCTGTTCTAAAGAAACCAGTGCCAAAGCAGTCTTTTGAAGACGAGAGGGAAGTTGGAAAATTTCCCCTGTAGATAGCCTCTTACTGGGCATAATTGATTTGGATTCATCGGTACTCGTCTCAGTCTGAATAATTTCACGAATGGTGTCTTGAAAAGGAGCAAAGATGCTTAGATTAGAGTCCCAGTCCATTAGTACTTCGCCATACTGTTTAATAAAACGGAAACCTACCATTTGAATGATGTCCTCTGGAGTTTTAGGAACATCAGTCACAAGAACGAGTCGAAAAAAACCAAATGATCTGATGTGATATGAGAGACCTTCAATTTCAATACTCTGCATCTCAGAATCGGCTTGAGTCATCTCAATAGTCAGATTTTGAAGAGCAGTAAGCAGTCCCCCGAGTAAGATGGCATCTGGAAAATCTTCACTGGACTGGAAACTTTCTGATAAAATAGTCCGACCATCATCAGATATAACATAAATTGCATAAACAATCGTGCTATTTCACCTAAACCAAGCTTTTATTAGCCAAATAAACTGGTTTAAACACTTGATTGCATTGATAACTCTGTTTTACTAATTATTAATCCTGTATATGATGGAAGCTGAATAATTTAAATATTGCTTTATTAATCAGATTAGATTTATTTTGTGTAATGAAAATAATTTGGGAAAAGAAATAGCCATTAAATTGTCATATACATCTGATGGGTGGAATTACACATCCTTAACGCTTACTCCTCTCTCCCACTTTTCTACTAACATTTGGGCTTTCTCTGCATATTCTTGAATTTCTTCTTCTCTACAATAGATTTTTTTAAAGACCATTCGTTCAAGAAACTGTTCAAACTGGGTTAACTCTAGAACCTCGCTCACAGAAGGTTTCTGTTCAATAATTTTATTCCATTTATTAAGTTGAGAAAAAATCAAGTCATGTTCCAAAGAGATCGTTTTCTCGAGCTGATTTAATCCTTTCATTTCCGCAATAACCATTGCTTGGTTTATTAAATCTTGAGCTTTACTGATGTTCAGCTCAAGGAGGGATGTTTTTGCTTGAAGCAAATAGATTTCAGTAAGCCATAAATAAGAATGTTGCTCTTCAGCCATCTCGAAAAGTCGTTCTAATATTATTTTAACCTCTTTTAACACTTCTTCGCTTCCAGAGGTCTTTAATTCCAAGATCAATAGCTCACACAAGTTTAGTAAGGCTGAAATGGTAAGCTCTATATCGAGAATTTCTTCCTGAGCGAGATCTTGGAATAATTGTTGAGCTTCAGCTCTTTTAATTAACCTTTCACTTGTTCTCAATACAATCGCTTTTGATAATCGGTATTTTTGATTAATTAAATCGTCTTTCTCTTCATTGTTGATGTCAGACAATTTTTCTAAATAGAAGTTCGCATTTTCACTAAATCCAGCAGAAATGGATACAACAATCAGATTATAGAGTAAATCTGCGATATCATAATTACTCCCTATTTCTTCAGAAATTTCTAAACTTTTCTTGTAATAAGTTATTGCTGTATCAAAATCACCCCGTATTTCGTGTACATTGGCAATATTCTGAAGACTCGTCGAGATTTCCCTCTTATCTCCAAATTTTTCTGCTAACTTTAATCCTTCTTGTAAAAAGCTTAATGCTTGGTTAAATTCCCCTAAAATATTATAAGCAGCTCCAATATTATTGAAACAGGTTGCTAATTCTCTTTCGTGTTCAAGTTCTTCAAACACAATTTTTGCTTTCTCAAAGAATTCTAATGCAGAGGTAAGATCTCCTTTTTGACGATGAATTAAACCAATATTCAGGGACAGAGCTGCAGTAAAATGCTTATTTTCAATCTCTTCACTTAGAGCTAAGCTCCTCTGATAATAATCTAAAGCCCTGTTATGATCTCTCTTTATACCATAAATCATACCAAGATTATTCGTAGACTTAATAATTTGTTGTCTTAAATCTAATTCCTGAAATACCATGAGACTTTGGTCAAGGGAAATGAGAGCCATATCTAAATTTCCCTTTGTCGCGTGAATGATTCCCAGATCATTTTGAGCATCAGCAATCTCGAATTTATTTCCTAAATCTTGTTGAATAGTCAAACTGTGCTCTAAATGTTTGATAGCTCGATTTAGATCGCCCTTTTTTCTAAAGGCTTTACCTTTTAGATAATTTAAGGTTGCATTTCTTGCTATGAAATCATGTTCTCCTATTTTATTGATTGATATCTGTAATCTTTCAGCTTCTTCTATTGCTTCTAGGCTGTTATCAAAGTCTCCGGTGTCTAGAAGAGCAGTAATCTTTGAAATATAAGCAGCGATCTCTAAAGATTGATTTTTAATTCGAACAGTCTCTTTCAATGCCTTTTCAGCAAGTTTCAATCCCTCAACATTATTCCCAAGACGAGTCAAGATAAGACTTTTATAAATCTGGCTCTCTATCTTTAAAGAATCTTCTTTAGAATCTATTTTTTCTAATTGGTCTATATTTTGTAAAGCATCAATGAACTTACCTAAGAAAAGAAGATCCTTCGCAGCCTTAAGCGTGGAAACTTGTGATTGTACATCTGTCTGGTCATGTATTTTTTGAGTAGGCAAAAAAAAGAACCTCAAACTTCATATACTTAACAACGATACCAATTAATAATTTTCCTATTCTGGAAAATGTCTGATTCATTAACTAATTAAAAGTGATTTTTTTTGAATAAGGAAAAATGAATATCATGATTCTGTTTTTATACCAAGAAAAGAAATTGGTGAAAAAGAGGGATGAATCCCACTTCAATTCGAACTTTTCGTGAAAACTATTTAATCCTTAATGTCTCTTTCCCAAGCTCGAGCAAGTTCTTCCGCTTTTTCGATCAGGGATTCATACTCTTGTATAGTACGTTTCCGAGTCCTTTTTTTGATCCATAATCTCAAACGCTTACGATAGACATAAGAAAGAGCCATTCCACCAAAACTAAGGATTAGGAGGAAAAATAGGAGTAACAATAACGGATCTGGAGGCGAAGGAGGAGATGGTATCAATTCTCCATCAGGTGTGGCCATTGGAGACTGATCAAAGTTTTTCGCATCCCCATTAATTTTGTAATGACTATCAGCTACGCCATCACCATTCGTATCTGAATTATCATGATCATCCCAGTAATTGTAGGAGAATTCGTTATTTAATCCATCATCAAACGCCTGGGAAGTCCCATTAGGGTTATTACCAAAGAAATCATTCCATTGGATCATATTATCGCTGGAATCCTCATCAAGAATCACTCCATAGTTTGTATTGTTCGAGATATCATTTTTAGAAATGTTGTTTTCACTGGAAACCTCAAGAAAGATTCCATTCCCACGATTAGAGGCTTCTTGCTTTACTATTGTACCAACTGATGCACCTATTCCGTTCATACTAATAAAAGCAAGTCCACCAATGAAATTGTCAAAAATTTTATTTAGATTTGACAATTCTAGAAAAATACCGTTCCATCCGTTTCCAAAGATCCAGTTGCTAAAAATCTGGGTGGTTTTTGTTTCCAAGATATAGATCCCATTTACCTCATTCTCATAAATTTCGTTATTACTAATGATATTGTCGTCTGCTGGATCGAGGAAGATACCATTCCCTCGATTGGAAGCTTGAAGACTCGCACCGATCCCCTTTCCAGTTCCCGTGTCCCCGTTTCCATAAATAATATTATCCGAAATGGTATTCTCATCTGAATCTTCGAGAGTGATTCCATTACCCCCATTATCATTGATAGTATTATTGGAGATAAGAGTCTCATCTGACTCGAATAAATAAATTCCATCTTCGAGATTACTATGAATAGTATTATTTGTAATTTTATTGTTGTCTGCAGGATCGAGGAAGATGCCATTCCCTCGATTGGAAGCTTGGAGACTCGCACCGATCCCGCTTCCTGTACCTGTGTCCCCGTTCCCATAAATAATGTTATCCGAAATCGTGCTATCGTTAGAGTTGAGTAGAAAAATCCCATTAGCTCCATTGAAACGAATTGTGTTAGCTAAAATATTGATGTAATTAGAGGCGTGTAAGAAAATCCCATTTTCAGAATTAGAATAAATAAGGTTATTGAAAACTCCACAGTTTTGGGAGTCATCAATAAATATTGCATCATGGCAGTTATAGATGATATTATCCTCAATAACTCCATAAGTAACATTGAAGAAATTGGCACCAGTGAATTCACCACTGATACCATTCAGATAATTGTTACGGACAATGAAGTGGACATCAGTATGTTGAATATCAATTAAGACCATAGAATCATCAGCAAAGTAGTATCCTTCTATTACATACGGATTGTCCTCTGTTCCGGCTCCCTGGAACCCCAAGGATTCAAAGTCCGCGTTCCTTATAATGACAATTGGTTCTTCAATAGGTGGATTTTGAATGGTTAACGTTGTGTCTAAGACATCAAAAGTCATTAAACCTTCAGAACAAGTAGCATTTACTCTAATCAGATAATCGGTACCATTTCTACGAATTCGAGTATCCCAACTAATAGAAGTTACTGTAACTGATCTTATTAGCACCCAGGTGGTACCTGCGTCCTCAGAATAATATATAGTATATGTAACTTGATGATCTAAGGAATCAGTTGCTTCATTCCATCTAATAGTTACTATTCCATTAAGTATTGTTCCTCCAATTGGAGAGATGATAAGCGGAATTAAAAGTTGGTGGGGTTGAGAGAAGGAAAGAGTTAACGGAAATGGATCGAAGTTGCCTCCATCAATGAGATAAGGATCATCTACAATACCATTTGAATCGATATCTGGGGTTGTCCAGTCATTCCAATAGTTATAGGTGAAATTGTTGAGCGATCCTACGTCATATGCCTGAGACTCTCCTCCTATGGGATTATTGTTAATGAAGTCGTTCCAAATTATGATATTATCATGTGTAGCAGAATCTAGATTTATACCATATTCTGAGTTACCTATAATTGTATTGTTGTTTACAGTAGTATAGGCTGTATTTTGCAACCTAATACCATCAAAGCTATTAGTATAGACTTTATTCTGAGAAATATTACAGTAACTACTTGTTCCAGAATATATACCGTCATTGGAGTTATTAAAGATAAAATTGCTAGTGAGATTGATATTATTAGAATAAGCGAGATAGATTCCACAATTAGTATTATTGAATATTGAATTGTAAATGATAATATTGAAAGATGTAGAATTCGCCCAGATACCGTCATTCGAGTTATTATAAATTGTATTGTTCGAAATTGTATTATTGTTTGCATAGAGGCTTAATGTAATGCTGTTCCCTAATGGAGAGGCCTCGAATTGATTGAAGATAGTATTATTAAAGATTTTATTATAAATACAGTACAGTAGAGAAATACCTGAATATGTGTTGTTGTAGAGGAGATTACTAGAAACATTATTGTTATCACTGGAAAATGAAACTATTACGCCATATACAGAGTTATTGAAAATCATATTGTTGTATATTGTATTTAAAGAGGAACTATTAGTTAATATTACTCCGAAATTATTATTAGTCACAATGTTGTTAGAAATAGTATTGTCGGAAGATTCAAACACGTTTATACCGACATTAGTGTTCTGAATTATGTTATCAATAATCAATCCATGTGTAGTGTTGACAATATTGACACAATTCCCTCCAGTTTTTCCGATCAACAGATTACTGCGAATGATGAAATAAGCTGTTACGTTTTCAATATGTATTAGACTTGTCGCGATATCACTAATGAAGTATTCCTCAATGATATACGGATTGGAGATTGTTCCCAGGCCTGGAAAACCTAAAGTGACAAAATCGGTTTCATTATCAATGAAAATTATTGCGTGAGGTGTGTAGGGATATATTAAGGGGTAGGGATCTGTATTACCAGCAGCACCATCAATGTAGTAGACATTATCAACAATTCCATCATGATTAGTATCGGGACTAGTCCAGTCATCCCAGTAGTTGTATGTGAAACTATTACCTGTAGGGTAATCTTTAACTTGAGCCCCCCCAACATTATTACCAATGAACTTATTCCAACTCACATTGTTATCAGTGCTGGAGGTCTCTAGGTCAATTCCGTAACCAAAATTATTGTAGATTTTATTGTTTTTAATATTATTACTGTTACTAGACAAAACAAGGTTAATACCAATTCGGTTGTTATCATAGATGGTATTGTTAACAATGGTATTATAACTGGAGGAATAAAACCAGATGCCATCGTATGTATTATCGTATATGAGATTTTTGGCACACAGAGAACTGGTAGCTTGAAAAAAATATAATCCAATGAAGTTATTTCGAATGGTACAGTTGAGAATCTGTGTTCCATTAGTGTTAACCCAAATCCCAGAAGGAGTACCCCAATCGTATCCTGCATAACAGAATGTACTGTTTGTTAATCTAAGAGTGCTACCAGGATTGGCTTTGAGGTACCAAGCGTAAGTAGGATTGAAAGCAGTTATTGTAGAGCTTGTTTCAATGGTTAGTTCTCCTCCATTCTCAACCTCAATTCGGAATTGGCCAACGAAAGAACATTTCATCCAAAGAGTAACATTATGAAAGGTTAAATAATTCGGTGATGAAATCGTTAAATTAGTTGAAAGTGTGATATTAATATAGTAAAATGTACAATTTTCCATTAGAATAATATTACCTGAATCGACATCATTAATGTTCTGTGGATAAGAACTTCCCCTCGTCGTAACCATAACATTCTGAAGAGTTAAATTTCCAGAAGATGCAACAGTCAAATCTCCCATCAGTACAATGGTCATATCTTGGTAGATTTCAATGTTCACAGTCCGATTACCTTCAATACACTCTACCTTAAACATCAATGGATAAGGATCTTGATTGCCAAATATCCCTGAACTAAATGGTAAATCCCCTAAGCCATCATTGTCGTCATCAGACCCAGCGTAAGCACTTCCCCAATAATTTCCAATCCCATTGTGGTGGAAAATAGTCCCCGCACCAATGTCATATGCTTCCCAGTTGGTATTACCTTCAAAATTATTCAAGTAGGCTATATTCTCGTCAGAATTTGTATTAAAGAAGATTCCATATCCATTATCACTGATGTTATTACAGAAAATGGTATTATAGTTAGCAGCTTGAAGATAAATGCCACAGGGGGTGGACCATATTGTATGATTGTAGATTGTGTTTCTATAGACTGTATTATTGTTACTCGATGGATAGAGGGCAATTCCATGTTTACCATTCTGATGGATGATGTTTCCTGTTATAATGTTGAAACTGGCTGATTCTAGGTAAATACCAACGTTGGGGATATTATAAATGGTATTATTCGCAAGAGTATTATCATAACTCGTATAACCAACTGAAATGCCATGATATAGAGTGATTTTAGTGATGGTATTATTTGCTAAAATATTACTGTGTGAGGAATAGAACACAATGATCCCATGATTAGAATTATTGTAGACAAAATTGTTGAACAGAGTATTAAAATTACTACTTGAATTAATAGATACACCAACCAATGAGTTGTTGAAGACAGTATTGTGGGAAATATTGTTATTGGAGCTGGAGTAGAGGTTAATACCACAATAAGAATTAAGAATCGTGTTGTATTCGATTACTCCATTAATAACATTCTCTAGAAAGATGCCATCATTGGTTCCACTAATACCATCCAACCAATTATCTCGAATTGTTAAGTAAGAGGTCGTGTCTTTAATGTGGATCAGGGTTGTGGTTGAGTTGACAAACTTATAACCTTCAATACGATAGGGGTTACTAAGAGTACCATCTCCTGGAAAGCCTAGAGTTGTAAAATCTGCATTATTGTCAATGTAGATAGGATCATGATAAAATTTTAGTTTCATCACAATCACATCCAAGGTAGTTATATTCCTGTCACCAGTCGAATTATAGGCATTTACGGTTGGAAAATCGGTAGAATAAGTCTGACCAGTGATATACACACTACCCGAACTATCAATAGCTATACTGTGGCCCCAATCACTATTACTTCCACTAACATAGGTTGCATACGTTAAACCATTACCAGTACTGTTCAACTCGAATACTATAACATCAGAGTAGGATGTGCTACCATCACCAGTATCATTATAAGCATTGACTGTTGGGAAATCCGTAGAATAACTGTATCCCGTGATATATGCATTACCAGAACTATCAATAGTTATATCCAGACCACGGTCATCGTTATTTCCACCCACATACGTAGAGTACACCAAACCGTTCCCCGTGCCGTTTAATTTGAATACAATAATATCATTAAATGCACCACTATGGCTTGCATTATAAGCATTCATTGTTGGAAAATCAGTAGAAGTAGTTTCCCCCGTGATATATGCATTACCCACCCCATCAATAGCGATTCCAACACCAGTATCATAATTACTCCCACTCACATAGGTGGAATAAAATAAACTAGTCCCTGTGTTGTTTAACTTAAACACAAAAGCATCAGCGGTTCCTACCTTGCCATCCCCAGTAGCATTATAAGCATTTACAGTTGGAAAATCGGTAGAATAAGTGGTTCCTGTGACATATGCAGTACCCACCTCATCAATAGCGATTCCATTGACCCAATCATTGTTACTACCACCTACATACGTGGAATACAATAAACCATTCCCCGTGCTGTTTAGCTTGAACACAAATGCGTCCCTATAACTCGGGTTACCGTCACCAGTAGCATTATACGCATTAATTGCGGGAAAATTGGTAGAGAATGTATGCCCCGTGACATACGCATTACCTAAACTATCAATAGCTATTTTCTTAAAAAAATCATCATTATTTCCAACCACATAGGTAGAATAATCCAGACCGTTTCCTGTACTATTTAACTTGAATACAAATACGTCCCTATAACTCTGATTACCACCCCCAGTAGCATTATACGGATTTACTGTTGGGAAATCAGTTGAGAGAGTATCACCCCCGACATATGCATTACCCATCCCATCAATAGCGATTCCTATCCCATAATCATCATTATTTCCACTCACATAAGTGGAATAGATTAAACCATTCCCCGTGCTGTTTAGCTTGAACACAAATACATCCCTATCATACGGATTACCACCCCCAGTAGCATCATACGCATTTTTTGTTGGAAAATTAGAAGAAAAAGTATATCCCGTGACATATGCATTGCCCGCTCCATCAATAGTTATTCCTTTTCCTATATCATGATTGTTTCCACTCACATACGTGGAATAGCTTAATGTTGGATCAATGATTAAGATTTCTGTTAAATCATACCAAGGTAATGAGAATCCATAGGTGGTCGGTCCCAAAAATTCAAATGATCCTAAGATGGGATTCTTGCGTTCAAAAGACTGGAAAAATATCGGTTTTGTATCAATAAAACTGACTTCTGACAAGGAATCGGTCATGTCATCACAGTGCACTTTTATATTAATTCCAGCGTTAAGCAGCTCCAGCGAGATAGGACCAGTCCAATGAAGTCTGATATCTTTAACATTTCCCCCTGGGTGAACAAAGAACTCATATTTTAGTTGGCCCTTCTTCAGCATATAAACTAAGTCAATTTTCTCGTAGATGTTATAATATACTATTTTGTCATAATATGGACTACTGATAGCCCATCTTATTTCATCTGATCCATAAAAGAAATTACTAAAACTTCCTGTTGGATCTTGTGCAATAGGAATCACTTCATTACTCCCCAGAAGCTCTAAAGTGAAAGAGGTATAGGTTGGTTTTTTCCCAGTTAAAAGTTCTTCTTGAGGATTATCTTTTTCTAGATCATCTGTAATTGAAATAATGAATCTTATCTCACTTATACTAAATCCAACACCCATCTGTGAACTTTCAGCGTAATAATATACAGCTTCATTTTTTTGACCTTTATTTTCTAAGAAACCTCCAACAAACCCTTTTAAGCTTTCTTCAACAATATTTTTGAGTTCTTCCGATGTTATTTGGTTTGAGTCTTGTGAAGTCAGTCTAGGTATTGTTCGTTTAAGGGGTTGTAACTCCTCATTAAGCTCTTGGTCGTTGAGACTTTGGGATAGAAACCCCTGAAAATAATTAATATTATAAATTAATAGCAAGAGTATTAATAATCCTCTTCTGACTTTTCTCATGAATCCGAACTCCTAACGTTTAGAAAAAAATCGTTTAATATACCTGAAAGTGTCTTTAGGCTCATTTTATGTCTACTCCGCCCTTATTAATCTCTTATTAATTCCCACCAAAGCTAATTGCATAAACCCTCTCAAATACGTTAAGTTTTCTTCTTTTTATAGCTTTTCAAATGTCTATGAAATTACAATAAAGGAATTCAAATATTGAGCTAAGCCCTTTTTAAATCAGATAAATGGCTTAAATTGTACAGAAATAGACGGTTTTTTTCTTTCGCATTTTTGTACCAATGAATCCCTTCTCTTTCAGAGTTGCGAGGTTCTTTTCAATAATCTCTGTTTCTTCGCCACTTTCTAGAGCAATATCAGAAACTGTTCCCTCTTCTAATGTTACTAATGCTAAAGCTGTTGCCTGTAAGTGGTGTGGTAACGAGAAGATTTCCCCAGTATTCAATCGTTTACTAGGTTTTATTGATTTTGATTCGTCATAACCTACTAATTGTTTCATAATATCCTGTATAGTATCTTTAAAAGGACTGAAAACACTGGAATTAAATTCTGCTTGCGTTAAGATATCTCCATATTCATTTATAAAGCGTAATCCCAAGGTTTGAATAATATCTTCGGGAGTCTTTGGTACATTCGTTACTAACACGATACGAATTAAACCAAACGATCTGATATGATAGGAGAGCCCTTCTATCTCGACACTTTTCATCTCGGTGTCTTGTTTAGCCATATCTTTAGCCATGCTTTGGAGCGCGGTAAATAGTCCCCCAAGTAAAACTTCATTTGGAATATCTTCAGTCGATTGAAAATGCTCTGAAATGAGTGTTTTACCATCTTCCGTTAATACATATACCGCGTATATGATCGTACTATCCCACCTCTCCAAATAATGTGGGGATCAGATCAATTAGAGTCGTTGAAAAAACATGTTCTGGTTGTTCCAAAGTGTAGATTATACGTGATGACTCCTGTCCTTGTAGATGTTTAACAGCCTCTTGGAATTCGATGTTTTGGAGTTCAAAATCTGTCGGAATCCATCCTAGAAACTCTACTATTTTATCTCCAATGTCTACGGTGAATCTTTTTTCAATTAATTTCTGGATGTCTTGCTTTCTTGTGTCACTCTGAATTGCTTCTTTAGGAATAAGGTTCGCTAAGACTAAAGATCTGTTTTTTAGCTGTTTATAGAGGCCAGCGATCATTTGAGAAGTACCAAAAAGATCCGCATTACTTAACTTCACAATAAAAAGGCTTGAATCAGTGGCAAGCATGACGTTGACAGTGGAATATCCTGTTCCAGGAGAACAGTCAACAATTAAGTATTCAATCTCATAAGGCTTCTCTTTAAACCCTTTCTTCAGCTTGATCAGGTTTTGAAGCATTTTGATTGATGTTTTCTGATCGATTCTGATAAGATTCTGAATTGATTCAGGAGTAGGATCCGCATACCCTACCCATAATTTTCCTGATAACCCAAGGGTAGGAGACACATTTTGTAAACAATCATCCATGGTTTCTTTACCAAGCAAATATTCATTCAGCCAGTTAACCTCTGGATCCCTTTGAAAAAAAGTCATGATGCTTGGACCATGAAAATCATTGTCTAATAAGCAAACCCTCTTGCCTATTTTAGCTAAATGAACAGCAATGTTCACAGCTATACTAGATTTGCCAACACCGCCTTTATGGGACAAAATTGCTAAACTTCTCAATGACACATTGATCACCCAACTGTGACATTGTGATTACAATCCCCTTAAAAATCAAACTTTTTTTTAATTTAATAATATCTTGATAGTATGCATTTTTTGGGGAAATAATCATCAACTAGATCATTAAGATTCATTTAATTGAAGAGAAATAAATAATTTTACCATTGACTTGCTTTTTCCCAATAAATCCCATACTTTCTAGACTGGTCAAGTTCCATTCTACATTAGTAAGAGTATCGCCACTCTCTTGAATAATATCATCAATTGAAGCTTGTTGTAATGAAATCAATGCCAGTGCTGTTTTTTGGAGATGAGTAGGTAAGTTAAAAATTTCTCCCACCCCCAATTTCATTCTGGGTTTGATTAATGTAATTTTATCAATAATTTTCTCATCTGGAAAAAATTCCTTGATAGTTTCTTTAAACTGATCAAAGATGGATAAATTATAATCTGTTTGCAGTAAAACATTTCCATATTCATTGATGAATCGAAATCCTAAGACCTGCATGATTTCTTCTGGATTCTTAGGAATTCCTGTTACTAAAACTATCCGAAAAAGACCAAAGGATCTAATATGATAAGATAGGCCCTTAATCTTAACAGATGAAATCTCTGTATTTGCTTTTTTTGTCTCGCTAGATAAGTCTTGTATTGCTGTAATTACTTCTCCAAGTAAAACGTCATCAGTTATTCCCTCTAAGGAATGGAAATTCTCAGATAGGAGGATTCGTCCTTCATTCGAGATAACAAAGACAGCATAAACAATCAAAGTTGATGGTTCCTTGAGTAAGTACTATCAACTAATATTATAATGGATTAGAAAAATATTGACAAATATTGCTATTTTTTTAATAATTCTTCTAACATAAGAATAGCGACACTCTTATCCAATGGGAAGTTTTCATTACCGCATTTAGGTGATTGCACGCAGCTAGGACAGCCTTCTTTACATTCACATTCCTTAACGTGATCCAAGACGTTTTTGAGAAGACTATCACACTTTTTGAAAAGTTGTTCAGAAATCCCAATTCCTCCAGGAAACCCATCATAAATAAACACCTTTGCTTTTCCGTCAACAGGAAAACAGGGATAAGAAGTCCCACCAATATCCCATCGGTCACACATTGCATACATTGGAGACAATGCAATAGTGGCGTGCTCCATTGCATGAATTCCACCAGGAAAATCAAGTGCATCGTGTTGGATACGATTGACAATTTCATCGGGAATTTCAATCCAAAGAGCTTTTGTTATGAATGTAAGAGAGGGTAAATTTAGCGGTAAAATCTCAAGAACTTCATCATACGTCTTTTTTCGGAAGGAATGATACTCTTCTGTGACTTTTACTTCTCCAAAGAAAAGAGGAAATCCAATATCCTTCGATAAGAGTGTTTCTAATACTGTAACTTCTGAAGTACTCAATGCATCTGTATAGTAATCAACTTCAATTGGTGACGCAATTGCCTTCTTTCTTTTGAGATCTAGTTTTTCAACCAAGTAGGTCTCCCCTTGGTGGATGAGAATGGCTCCATCATGAGCTTCACGATAAGCTTGAGGAATACTCATGGTTTCCAAAAGAGATCCTTGAATCAAAACTTCAATAATATCTGTAAATGCGGTATTAAGACTTATCACGGATGCAGGTCTTTTAGGGGAACTGCTCGTTAATCCTGCAGGGACAATCTTGACCAATTCTTCCTGTCTTAATTCTTGAGCGATGATTTTCCCTTGATCTCCCCAGATCTGTTGAATTTCGTTTAAGGTCAAAGGAAGTTCTGCTGCAGCACAAAGAATATGCCCTTTCAGTATATAGGGGTTATGTAGGTCAATGATTGCATTCTCAGGGTTTTTTTCGAGGAAGTAATCAGGATGTTTTCCAAGAAATTGTTGCAGGGGATCTTCAAACAGAACTAAAGTTGCTAATGAAGGTCGTAGTGTTCTCCCAACACGGCCCATTTGCTGCCATGTGGAAATTATAGTTCCAGGGAAACCTGATAATAAAACAGCGTCCAAATTTCCAATATCTATCCCTACTTCAAGAGCATTTGTGGATACAACAGCCTGAATTTCACGATTACGTAATTTATTTTCAATTTCACGACGTTCTAAGGGACGGTAACCTGCACGATAGGACATCACCTGTTCATAATCCAGTTTATGATGTTTCAGATCTTGTTTTACCCACATTGAAACAAGTTCAGCCATTCGACGGGATAGTGTGAAACAAAGGGTTTGATAATCAGCTTTAAGATATTGAACTAATAAATCACGTGTTTCTTGATGTGGAGAACGCTTTTTCAACTTATATCGGTTAATATAAGGGGGGTTCCATAAGATAAGATGTTTTATCCCGTATTCCGCTCCATCGTCCTTAATTACTTCGACAGGTTTCCCAATAAGTTTTGTAATGAAGTCTGTAGGATTATTAATGGTCGCAGAAGAAAGAATGTATTGGGGTAAGGCTCCATAGTGATTAATTATACGATTAAGTCGACGTATCAATTGAGAAACATTGGAGCCAAAGACTCCTCTATACTGGTGTGCTTCGTCTATTACGATAAACCTCAAATTCCTGAAGAACCTATCCCATTTCTGATGCCAATCAAGGTATTGGTGGAATGCATATGGATTGGAAATTACTGCATGAGCAAAATTCCGAATCTGGGGTCGTTGTCTAGAAGGTGTATCACCATCGTAAATATAGGGTCTTAGTCGTCCATTTAATACTTCATTTAATTCTTCTAACTTCTTCAATTGATCATTTGCGAGAGCTTTTGTCGGATATAAGAATAGTGCGGTCACTGCTCGTTTACGTGCAATTGCATTTGCCACAGAAAGAGAGAAAATTAGTGTTTTTCCCGAAGCTGTGGGTGTGGTAATCACTACATTTTTCCCTTTGTGGATAGCATTTAAAGCTTCAGCTTGATGAGAATATAACTTCAATTGTTTTTGTTCTAACCAATCGGTTAACTCTGGTTCTAGTTTAAAATCAAGATTTCCATATTTGGCTGATTTAGCTGGAATAGCAGTCTTGAATATCATCTGTTGACGATAGGAGGAATGATTCTCCATATTGAAAAGAAATTCTTCAATCTCCATCCAAACTCACTAGGAACTTGCTTCTTCAGCCTTGATAGATCGACCGTAACTATCCCTTGTAATATTGATAGAATGGGGAAATTGATCTGCAATCTCTTGAAGATGAGTTATCAAAATGATTTTGAATCGCTTTGTTAACTTAAACAATTTGGTTACAAATGCTTGTTGTGCTTCCAAAGTGTCCAGTGAGCCTAAATCTCCTTCATCTATAAATAAAGTTTTTTTACTCGCTTTCACAGTTTCCCCAACTTGTCCGAGTTCTGAGATTTCTTCACTGATCGCTAACCGCAATGCAGCATTAATCTGCGTCCTTTCGCCTCCTGAAAACGTTGCTACATCACGTGTACCCTCTGGAACTTTTATTAGAATTTCAAATCCCATTCCATGTCTTCCCGAGTCAACTTTTTGTAATTGGATATGAGAAAATCTATCATTGGTGAGTTCAGTTAGAATGAAAGAAGCTCGCCTCCCTAATCTGGGTAACACTTTATTGATGGCATAAAAAGGCGCCCCTTTGGTGTGAAATACTTCCCTCTTTAATTTTTCAAGAATCTCTTCTTCTTTAACTAGTGTTTTGATCTCTTTTTCTAGTAACTCGATTTCAGGTTTGAGTTTTTTCAATTCCTCAATTTGGTGGGTCTGATTTTTTATTCGCTCTACCAATACAGATATTGTATTCTCAAGAGATCGTTCTTTTTTTCTTTTAGCTTCCAATTCCTCAGTTATCTTTTCATACTCTTTTTTAAATGATAAGTAACCTTTGAGTTGAATTTTTATTTTATTAATTTCTCTTTCTGTCTCCCTCACTTGCTTTTCAATAGTGCTTACTTTGGAAGTTGGATCTACTGTGTCCTTAACCTCTTGTTTTGTTTTCTCATATTCTTCTTGAACTTTTAAAATAGATCTGTGTTTATCTTTCAATACAATTAGTTCTTGGTTTCTTTCAGGTGTATAATTTAGTTCCTCTAATTTTTTCTTTTCAGTAAGCAGTTCTTTCTCATCAGCTTCCTGTTCTTGTTTTAATCGCAGTTCAAGTTCTTGGACTTCTTCTTCAAGCTCTGAAATCCTTTGGAAAATTTCTGAAAGGACAAACGAATCTTTGTTAATTCCTTTCTTTTCGGTTTGTAGTTCTTTTAATTCCTTTCTAGCTTGAACCTGTTCATCATGAAGTTCTTGAAGGATTTTTTTAGGTATATTCCAAGATTGTTCTAATGATATACGTTGGATTCGTTCTAATAACCGGCCTTCTTGGTTGAGGAGTTTGAAAGCAGTTTCATGATCAATTGTCGTACTCAGTTTTTTTGTTCTATTCTGTTCTTTCTTAAGACGTTCAAGCTTATTTTCCAAATCTTTTCCTAAAGAGTCTTCTTTCTCTTTCTTTTTCTTCATTAGAGTATCTAAATGACTTTTTATTAAGGAATAATCTTTTTTGACATTTTCTAACGCTTTCATTTCGTCTTCTAAATTCTTTATCTCCCGAGTTTGGCTTTCTAATTTCGTCATTTGACTTTGAAGCTTTTGATACTTTTCAAACTCTCTATTTGCTTCTGAAAAATCTTTCAATTGTGTCTTTAATCGCGCCTCTGCGTTTTCTTTAGTAGTTAGTAATGTTTGAAATCTTTCTAATTCTTTCTGTCTATCTTCCTTAGATTCCTTAAGTTTTTCAACAACTTTAAGGAGAGCAGTATGTTCCTCTTTTTGAGAAACTAATTGAGGTTTAAGTTCTGTCAACTCAGTTTCTATTAGTTCTCCCTTTTCTATCTCTTCTTTCTTAACATTGAGTCCTCCCTCTTTCTGGTTCTTCTCATTTAACACTTCTTGTAATCTCTTCTGTGTGTCGTTAATCGCTTTTTCAAAGATGTCTAATCGAAATAAGTTCTGCAAAGTTCTTAGTCTTTCCGTTGAGGATTTTGAACCAAGAGCCTTCATTTCATCCTGACGAATGATTGTCGAATTCACAAAAGATTGGTAATTCATTCCAAGAATCGTTGACCGAATTTTTTCATTTAGTTCAGGGATTTTTCCTGGAACGCGTTTGTCATTAATAAAAAGTTCAAGATAACTTTTTCCCTTTTTATCTCGTCCGCGTTTTATTCTAATCATGTTGTCTCCAGTTTTAAACTTACAATGAACGTTCCCATTTTTCCTGCAAATATCCTCTATCTTCACACTCATTAAATCCAAACGTGAACTCTTCCCAAAAAGTGCGAAGGTTAAAGCGTCTAGGATTGTAGTTTTACCTGATCCAGTCGGCCCTGCAATTACAATATACGGTGCTTTAAAATCAAATTTAACAGGGGTTTGATAATTCATAAATCGATATAGTGCCATTTCTTGGAGATCGAATCCCAATCCTATTCGTGCCTGAATACTCATTTAGATTCCTCCACTCTTGAAATAGCTGTATTCAGGATTTCTAAACCTTTATCACGAAGTTCTTTCTGAAATGGATAGTCACTATATTGTTCAGACACAAATTCTGTAAATAAAACTAAGGGATCTAGGATTAGTTCTGATAGTACAATTTCCTTGATTGTTTCAGAAGTTGTCCAATTAATATCATAGTGGAAAGTCACTTTTTCAAGAGTTTGGTAAATACGGGGAACAATTACTTGTTTTTGTAGTGAAGGAGTAATATGAATTTCAAGACGTACAATTGCGCCCTCTATTTTTTTAGGAAGACGTTCAAGAATAAACTCTGTTGGATTCTGAGTCTCTGATGGAACTTCAATGAATTTTCTTACCAATGCACGTGGATTATTTGACAAAAATTCTAATTTTTTCGTTTCAGTATCATATACATAGAATCCCTTGTCCTCTGTTGTTTCCCCAAAGTCCACTCGTTCTAATGATCCTGGAACTAGGAGTTTTCCATTTAACAATACCTGATTAGTATGAACATGGCCGAAAACAGCAAGATCGATATCTTCTAGTGGAAGCATATCCCTCTTGAATTTAAATTCATGAGGTAATTGATCAGGATAAGGAAGAATCCCAATTCTTGATCCTTCTACAAAAAAATGACCAACTATGAATTTGACCTTGGTGTCAAGTTGATTGACTTCGTGATTAATCCAATCACGAAATAATTGTTGACTACGTAGCAAATGTTGGCCGCGCTCAATCTCCTCCTCAATTTGTTCCTCTGCATATGCTACAGCTTGAGTGGCGGTCATATATGGAAGAAGAACAAACCCAATCTCCTCACCCGTGTTACGTGCCTTTACCTTCTGCGATTGAGGATATCTAACTGCATAACTATTAGGAATTATTGAGATTTCTCCGAAAGGTGATCCTTTCTCAAGGATTTGAGGTGAATCATGATTTCCTCCCACTAGAACAATAGGAATCCTGTTTTCAATAAGGGGTTGCCAAATTTTTTCCCTTACTTGCCGTAAAAGGGTTGGACCAATTGTTACACGATCATATAGGTCTCCACAAATAACAAATATATCAATCTGTTCCTGAATTGCATAATCGACGACACGGGCTAATGCATCTATAAAATCCATTGTTCGTTGACTTATCCCTGTTCGTAGATTAACCAGATATGGATAACGAATACCAATATGAACATCCGAAGCAAAAAGGATTCTTGCCATCTTTGATCAGCTGGCTATTTTGGTTTAAAAAGATTACTCTTGTCTTCACCAGACATCTCTTGAAGTTTTTGCATTAAGTGAGAACCTGAATGTTTAACGTTCCATTTTTTGGTCATGGTTTGATCACTGTACAGTAGGATGTCCATCGCTGTTGGAGCTTTAATAGCATCCCCAAACATTAAGACTGTTCGTGGAGGCATGGCTTTCACAATAGCCCGCCACGCTGCAGGATCAACAGGACCTGATAATGCACCAATAATGTCTTTTGGATCATTCAGCGAAAGGATGAACCGATTTGCTAGCTGTGATAATATTTCAGGGTCTATTTTGGATGGACGTTGATCTACCATTGCTAAAACTAGCTTGAACTTTCTCATCTCACGTGCTAACCGATCAAATATTGTATTTCTCGCAATAGCTGGATCTAGAAACTTATGAGCTTCCTCAAGTAATACAATCAAATGAGGATATTCAGTCATATCAACCATTTCTGAATATGCTTTATACAACCGTCTTGAAAGAATATTCGCAACAAATAGATAAGAGAACAAGTCAGCACCATATTTCCCAAAATCAATAACGATTGATTGACCTGATTTGAGATAAGTCAAGATTTTGTGAAGTGACCCTTTTCCAGGTTGAGTGATGAAGCTTAATCGTTCTAAACGAGACATCCGACGACTTAATGCATTTAATGTGCCTCTGCCTGAACGTAAAGGATTAGGATCCGCTATGGCAGCATTATTGATCGCCTCTATCAACGTTTCACGATTGGATTTGATGCGACTGACCTCATATATTGCGTCCACCATCGTAGAAGATAAATCTTGAAATGCTACCACTAAATCTTGTGGTGTGATCTCATCTTCCCCTATTAGTAGTTCTTCATCTAAATCTTTACTTGTCTGAGGATCGAGTCCTAATAGTGTGATTCTATCTTCAAAGAAAAATTTTAGGCCAGCAGAACCATCCGTACGACTTCGCCAACCATATTCAGATTGCATATCAAAAACTAATATCTGTGAGACACCTAATTGAATAATATTTCCTAAAATAATTTTATTGAGGTAAGTCTTCCCAGAGTGAGTTCTGCCAAAAATACCGAAGGGAACCTTGACTAATTCCTGAAAATCGATTGGTATCTCAAATCCTTCAACCCCACGTAACGTCCCTATTGTCTGTGAATGTTCTGGTTGATCGGTCATGTAAACCCTATCCACATCATCTTTATTGGCTAATCGACTGGGTGAAAAATATGGTGGAAGAGTTTCAAATGAATACGTTTTATTTGTTTCTTTGTCTACCATTTGAACACATTGCAATTCTGCTACACTATAGAAGGTTCGTCCGCGTGCAGTTTCAATAGTGGTCATTGGAATAGTGTTCCTTAGTTTTTCAGCATTAGCTAACATGGTAACTGCATTAGTCGTGGGAAAAGAAATATCAGCAATTATACAGAAGAAATCGTACTTATTTCCTTCTACAATGGCAGGATATCCAATTTTAACTTCTTCGCTATCTGTACTAAGTTTGACTTGAATAGCTGAACTAACAGCTCCTGAAATCACTTCTCCAAGGATTTCGTTTGAGTTATCTGTTTCTTCCATATTTCTATTCTCCTTTTTTCATTCAACGAGTGATATCATCTAAGTGTCGATGGAAGGGGTCTCTTTCTAATCGTTCATGGGTTAAAAGATATTGAAGTAACTCATCTTCGATACCAAGGGTAGTAGCAACTTCAATTAAATCATGATTATACATATCTGGAACACGCCGTAATAGAGCTGCAATATTATGAGCGTCAACGAGAGGAAATGGATACCCTGGAAAACTATCAACCTTTGAATAATAAGCTAAATGAGAAAGTATTGTTTCAATTTTTTGTTGCTTCTGTAACACAACATCTACTCTGAAGCTTTTAATAGGTTTAGAATGAAGTTTGGCTAAAAATGTCTTTCCTAATGGAGGATAAACCTGTTTTCCTTTAGGAATTTCACGGATTTCGGTATATAACATGCGTGGATCGTCTTTAGTTAAACGTTTAACTAGTGCTTCATCAGTAAGGTCAGAGCTGAGCCGTCTCGTTGTGTTTCGTTTTGATACACCAATGAGAATGTTATTGTTCTCTACACAGGCTTCTCTTAAGTTTCCAGCAGCATCTTCGATCGGTTTAATTTGAGCTATTGTCAACGCTCCGTCCATGACGATCATAGTATCTGAGTAATCTAAAGCCCATTCTTCAGCTAATTTATATTCTTCAAGCTCTCTTAAATGACTTAAAATTCCTTGAGCTGTAGGTCGTCTTCCTAAAACATTTTTGATTTCCTGATGGAGAGTCTTCACTTCTTGGTCATAGTTTAACATTTCAAGATTGTTTGGCGTAATTAAAACTGGGACGTCCCTATTGTCTTGATCAACTAATTTCAAGGAGTTTGATTCAGCATTATATTCATACACAACTACCGCAGCTCGAATGATAGCAATTCTTGCATCAACATCAGGGTTATACCAAATCCATCGATTAGATCCATCTATTGCCACCATTTTAGGAGGAATATCTTGGTAAGTGAACTCTTGAAAAGAAAATGATGGATTCTTCTCAGCTTCCCTTATTGCTTGTTTTTGTGTTGCTTGGATTTGCTTTAAGAATTGCCGAAAATATTTTCTCACAAATAATAACCCCTAGCCTGTGATAATCCCCAGGTTTAATGGTAGATTATTAGGATGATTTGCTTTTAAGGCATTTGTACGATTCTCTCTTATATTTCTTAACACCGCCAGAATCAAAATGATCTTCCCCTATTTTCCAAAATAACTTATGAAAACACTTTAGAAATATTCAATACTAGAGAAACAATGAAGTGTTTTGCTGAATTAGTCTCTAGTTCCTCCAAAGGAAAAGAAGATCAAAATTTAGAGATCTCAGCCCCTTAGATCGACTCCCTCTGTTTATTATACAAGAATTTTTATTGTGACTTATTCAAAGATTGATATAAGCACATTTTCGTTGAATCCATTATGTGAACGGCAATGATCGAAAACAGTCAACGATTACACCTTGAAAAATCGTTTAAGAAGGGGAAAATTCCTTTTGCTATAGATAAAGGGAAATACAAGAGGTTTTCTGATCGAGACACTATTTTTGGAAGAGTAGTCTGGGATGATTCGTATATCGCTCACATGCGGCCAATTACGGAACGAGCACCAAATAAAGTAGGGAAGAAGGGTTATAGCCGCATTGGATATGCAGCTCAAGAGGCTTCATGGACAATATATGATCATTTTTCCGGGGCCTTCAACTGGAACAGCGTGGGTGGGGATTCTGACAAGAAGGTTCTTCCAACACAGCTTTTCAACATTCTCCCAAAATTTGAAGCATCTGACATCAAAACTACTACCGAACTGGTCAAACGAGTTGGGCAAATATTTGGAGCATGCAAAGTGGGGATTACTGAACTTGATCCCGACCTTCCATTCATTTTTACCCATAATCGCAGGAACGAACCATTAGATTTTCCAGAAGAAGTGAAATATGCGATTGTTATGTTGATAGAGATGGACTATCAGGCTTTGAAAACTTCACCAACTTTGCCAGCAAGTATTACGACTGGTAACGGGTACTCCCGAATGGCTTTCGCAATAGCTTGTATGGCTGAGATGCTGCGAAAATTAGGATATCGTGCGATCCCAGCTGGTAATGACACTGGTTTATCCGTTCCATTAGCTGTCAAGGCAGGTCTGGGACAATTCGGTCGCAATGGCCTTTTGATAACCCCCAAATATGGGCAGAGGGTACGAATTTGTAAAGTTTTCACTGATTTGCCATTATTGCCAGACAAACCAGTGGACTTTGGTGTAACTCAATTTTGTAGAATCTGTAAAAAATGTGCGAAATCCTGTCCCTCTCAATCAATATCTTATGAGACCGACCCTACATGGGAAAGCCCATGGGATACTATTTCAAATAATAACGGTACATATAAGTGGTATGCTAATGTGGATACATGTTACGACTATTGGGTTAAGAATTCGGCTGATTGCTCAAATTGCATTCGTGTTTGTCCCTTTACAAAACCCCCAGGAATTAGTCATGAGGTGGCTCGGTTCTTTATTAAGCATTTTCGATTTTTAGATCGAATGTGGGTTTGGATGGATGATTTAATGGCAAAGTTTCCTTGGTGGAGATATGGGAAGAAAGAGGATCCAGAAAAGTTCTGGCGATCAAAGAAATATCTTGGAAAAAAAACCTAATGAGTCGTGATTAAATGAAAGTATTATTCGGGCTTCGAGTACCTCCAGAGTTGAAAGCTTATTATCATAATAAACTACCTGATGAAATCGATCTTATCTTTCCTACTGAAATCAATGATGAAATACTAACGTCATTAGCTCCAGACGTAGAGGTTCTTGTTGCTTACAAATTATCATCCAAATTTATGGAAAAAGCTGAGAAATTAAGACACATACAGGTCCCCTGGACAGGTTCGGAAACGT
Organism: Candidatus Heimdallarchaeota archaeon; assembly: GCA_020353515.1. Taxonomy (GTDB): domain Archaea; phylum Asgardarchaeota; class Heimdallarchaeia; order Hodarchaeales; family Hodarchaeaceae; genus Hodarchaeum. Next base: position 919,404 of record CP070695.1, on the reverse strand, counting down.
TAGATTTTGAAATTTTACGTAAATATCCACATATTACAGTTTCGAATTCACATTCCAACTCTCTAGCAATAGCTGAACATGCTGTTTCCCTGTTATTATCTGCTGCCAAAAGAATTTCTTATCGTGATTCAGGGATGAGAAAAGGAGATTGGTCTTCTCGTTATAATGATGTAAATTCTTATTGGATTACAGGGAAAACGTTGGGAATAATTGGTTATGGAGCAATAGGTAAGAAGGTCGGGAAAATCCTCAAAAAAGGATTCGATATGAAAGTTTTTGCTATTAAAAGAGACCCCAGAAGAACTGATCCTGAAGATCAATATGATTTTTTAGGAGGTTCTGAAGATCTTTCTCATGTCCTCAAAGAATCTGATTTTCTTCTCATTGCATTACCATTGACACAAGAAACAGAGGGAATGATTGGAAAAAAGGAATTCCAATTGATGAAAGACACAGTCGTGATCTGCAATATTTCACGAGGTTCGATATTAGATGAACGGGCTCTTTTCGAACATTTGAAAGAAAATAAGAATGTAATTGCAGCTTTAGACGTCTGGTATAATTACCCCAAAGACCGCAAAAATCCAACAAATGTCTTTCAAAATCATCCATTCGAGGATTTAGATAATATTGTGATGAGCCCACATTCAGCGTTCAAAGTTGTTGAACGGGAAGGAGTTTTTGCTGAAGATATAATCACTAATATTTCGTTGGTAATGAGGAATAAAGAGCCAATTAACCAAATTAATTTAAATTTAGGTTATTAAAAATTTCCTATAATCTGACTTTTGAGAATATTATTATTTTTAGTTAGTTCTATTTATTCCCATTTGAATATATATAAAAAAGAGATTTTTTTCTTCTTTTGTGGATCAGATAGAGCTGGCTATTGTAACGCTGGAGATGGAAATTCGTTGGCATCCAGACAAATGCAATTAAATGAGTTAATTGGAGTTTGGATCATTGAAAAAGCCTCGGGGATCCCTATATGTTCTTATGATTTTGGGGGGTCGAGTGAAATCGATTCAGTATTATTCGGGGGGTTTTTAGTTGCAATTCGCGGGATAATGGACGACCTTAAAATTGGAGAGTTAAATTCTTTTCAAACTGATCAATCTAATTTACTTTTTACTGGTTCTGGAGAAATTCTCTCGGTTTTAGCAATCAAAAAAGGTATCAATACTGATTCTTGGTATCCCATTCTACTTAAAGTACAAAAAATGGTAAATGATCATTACTGTGAATATTGTAAAGAAGAGGGCTTAATAGATACCAATATTTTTGAAGAATTAAAACCTACTATAAAGGAAATCATTCTTAAAAACATTACCTCTTTTGAACGTGTCCTAAAGCATGAAGAGGTTCAAACAGAAGGAAATATCGAATTTTTAAGTCAATTCTTTACAAAAGGGACTGGAAAAATGATCTATTCCTTATTATTAGAGGAACCGATTTTAATCGTAGGGGATGTTAAAGATATTGTTCAGAAGGTTACATCTGCAATCCCATCAATAATTCCTAATAGACGTCTGAAGGTCGATTATGCCTATAGTTATGTTGATCCCTCCAATAAGGACTTAATTGTATGTTCGTCTCATGCTAATTTTCTAAATAAATACAGAAACCTGACTCTTGTTGATGTGGATAACCGTAGAATCACATCAAAAATCAAAGAAGTTCCCTCGATAGATAATCTTCTTAATACGCTTCTGATCATCCCTAGAGAAAAGCAAAATAAAATCCTAGAGGATTATATTTACAACTTACTTGAAAAAACTGATGAACTTACTACCGTTTGCCGAAAAGAAAACATTTCCAGAGAAGAAATCCGTAGATTCCGAGAAGATTTAAAACCAGATGAGCTAAATCTGATAATTTCGATTATAAAACGAAAAAATCCCGAATTGACCGATAAGCTATTCCATTTTGCCCGTTCTTCTTTATAAGTGAAAATAAATTTATCAACCTTAATTTTCTCGTATTTTGTTGTTTAACTGTAGAAATCCTTTTTAAATCTAAGATTAATAACGTTTTTATTTTTATTAAAACTCAAAAAAGTACAAAGCTGACTGAGTTACTCTAAATAACAATCTTTTTCAATACAAGAGGTATTGTATCTTATTTTCTATTTGTTCATTTACTTATTATTTGTGTTTGAAAATTGAGTGTTTTTCTTCCCAATTAGATTCCTCTTCGTTTTATCTTTTAATATCAAATCAATATGATTTCAATCTTCATGAGATACAACTTTATTTATCTATCAGAGTAATTTGTGATATAATGCTTTAATGCATTATTGATACCTATTTCAAGAGCTTGTATTTCGTTTTCAACTAAACCTTTCATATCTTTCAAGCAGATTTGAAGTATCTCGGAAGCCTGTTGAATCCTTTCTTCGGGAGTACTTCCTCCCCCTTTTTCGGTATCTAGTATTGTAACCTCATGCCTGTTTTGCCATTCTCTTAAGGCGCGCCATAAAAATCCTTTTATGACCATCTTTTTGAGAGTTATTTCTTCCGATATTATTATAGCAAAATCATCTATGATTTTTCTCTGTATTTCATCTGTCATAATTTTCTTAGTCATGACACATCTCCTACCAATAGTTGATGTAGTGTATATATCATTAAGGTTGGATTAATCTTAAAGGGAAGTAAAGTTGAAATTCATTCCCTTTCTGGTCAAGTGGGCGGATTTTGAGGAATCCTCCATAATACTGCATGATTATCGAGACAAGAGAAATACCTAAATAGTGTCCTTGAGAGTTCAACTCGTCGATTGGAATCTCAGAGAGACTAAAGATAATTTCTTTTGGAATTGGCTGTGAACAGAAGTCTCGAACCGAAATACAATAATAAGAAGGATTGTGCGACCCTTCAATCACAATAGGCCAATTTTTCTGATTAGAGCTCAGAAGATAGAGTAATACATGATAAAACACATCTTCGAGGTAGTCATCCACGAGTATATTGAAATCTAATGTTTCTCGCCGAATCGTGATCTCGCTTGGTGAAGTAATACTTGATTGTAATCCATATAATGTGAAATCTAATATCTTTTGAAGATTTAAACTCTTTTTCTGTTCTTGTTGAGCAAAAGGGGATTTAAGAACATCAAAGATCTTACTTACAATCTCGATTGTTTTAGAAGAACGATGAACAATGTCAATAATCTTGTGAATCGACTCTTCATCGATTATATGACTAGACTTGTATGATAATGACAAGAATTCCAATTCATTGACAATTTTTTGAAGGTCATTATTGAGAAAATGACTCAACATTCCATGGTACCTTTCTTCTTCAAGTTTTGCTAAACGTATGAGATTTTCTGTACGCTTGCGTTCAGTGATATCTCTGATAATAACCAAATCAGCTGGTCTATCTTGATATGTGAAAAGGGTCGCATTAATCTCGACATCTAAAATATTACCCCGATTGGTTATTATCTTTGTCTCATAAATATTTGGTACATTTAATCCTTTCATCCTCTGTGTGTATCGTGAAACTACTTCAATACAGTCAGGATGGATATAATCAGTGAATGGTGTGTTTAGTAATTCTTCACGGAGATAACCAGTCATTTTAGCTAAGCTTGGATTGATATATTTTATTAGACGGTCTTGAACAATGACCATTCCATCATTTGCCCTTTCAACCAGTAATCGGTATTTATTCTTCGATTTCGAGATCATATTATCATTTGAATTTTGATCACGCGTTTGAGTTTTCTCCTTTATTTTCATTCTCTCACGACTTTCTTGTATTTGTTCAAGCCATCTTAAACAGAGAGACTTGTTTCGTGAGTTTTTCGCTCATTCCAGCAAGATCTTGAGCAGCATTGGCCAATTGATGCATACCAGCTGATTGTTGCTCAGTAGCAGCAGCTACTTCTTCACTAGACGCACTGAACTCTTCTGATTGAGCTGTGAATCCTTGCAACGACTCTTGAATCTTAATAACACTACCACTAATATTTGTCACAATTTTATCTGTTAATTCACTAATATCACTTGCATTGCTCTTCGTTTCTTCTGCTAAACGACGTACATTATCGGAAACTACTGCAAAACCTCGGCCATATTCCCCAGCTCGTGCTGCTTCGATAGCTGCATTTAAAGCTAAAATATTGGTTTGATCTGCGATATCTTCAATAACCTGTAA
>CP070695.1:911107-915141 GCA_020353515.1 Candidatus Heimdallarchaeota archaeon | reverse complement strand
TGTTAGAGACGAACAAGAATATATCTTTTCCGATTGGAACTATACTTACAGTTCAAAAATACTATGAGTATCTTGGGCTTTCTAAAGTACTAGGAATACATAAAAAAAAAGGTATAGATCTGAATTCGTTGATCAAAGCTCTCCTTAGTTACAAATTAACAGAGAATCTAAGCATAACCAAGGCATCAGATTGGATCAATCGAGATGAAGTTCTAAAAGCATTTCATCTTGAACCATTTGAACAAAGAACACTTTATAGAACACTTGAAATTATGGGTGAAAACCGAGAACAAATTATGGCGGATATCCAAGATATATTATTCAATATCTACGACTTTGAACATACTAATATAAACATGGATTGGACCAGCTTTGTTCTATTTGGTAATAAATGTCCACTTGGGAAACGAGGATATAGCCGAGACCATCGACCTGACAAGAAACAGATAACCGTTGGTCTAAGTGAATTATCTAAACCGATAAATGTTCCAATTGGAATGACAGTTCGAGAAGGAAATATCCATGATCAAGTCCATTTTGTAGATACATTTGAACAAGTCAAAGACCATCTTAAAGAGGACTCGATTATAGTAATGGACCAAGGTGCTAATCGGAAAGAGAATCTGGAGAGCATCGAGAGTTCCAAACTGAAATTTGTGACCTCAAGGCAACTCAATAAAAGTGATGAGATTACATGGATTAAAAATTTTGATAAATCTAAAGCGGAATTAGTAGATGATAGATATGGTATCTATGGACAAAAGAAGATATTTCCCAGTAGAATTAATTATCTATATTTTTCTGAGAAATTATATCGTGATCAGATTGAGACAAAGCTTCGGAAGGTAGATAAATTATTCAAAGAAGCTGAATTAATTCAACAAAGCATTGACAGTAACCGAGGACTTCCAAAAAGATACAAAATTAACAATCCTCTCATTGATTGTGAATATTCCTATCAAACCAAACTCACAATGATGAGTGAAGAACAAGCTAAAGAGCTATTGAAAAAAGCCTCAATAACAGGTCGCGAAGGGTTTTTCTGCATTGTTTCGAATAAGGATTTGACACTTAAGAAAGCTCTTGAGACATACCGGTTGAAAGACTCTATTGAGAAGATATTTAACTCCTTGAAAAATGAGATCGAGATAAGGCCTCTTCGGGTATGGTCAGATTATAGTATTTACGGTGCGCTATTAATCGGTTTTCTTGCTCAATTGATTATATCATTAATCCGGTTTGAGCATAAAGAATTAAAGCATATTTCCCCAAAATTCATTAAATATTCGCTAATGAATTTGACAGTTACCGTAGAATTTTATAAAAATAGCTCTAAGCGGTATATTTTTTCTAATTTCAATCCAATTTCTGAGGTAATTTTGGTACAAAATCAAGCAATTATATGATAAATCGGGGTTATTTTACCCCTTTTTTGATTACTGTCAAACTCTATTTTTCGATTGTTTTAGCGGAGCTTAGTGTCAAATTTGGGTTTCCATACATCAAGAGTCTCAAAAGTTCTTGCCATCCTTACCTCGAAATAGTCTCAACATATTTATTTATTCCTCTAATCAAACCTTAATAAACCGCCCACTGCAAGTGATTTTAATCCATAATTAAACGAAGCGATCTGCCCACTGCTAGTGTTTAATATCAATAACCTACCAAAACGGTCGGTCATTTATCAATAATTACTATGTATATATAGCAGCATCTATCATCGAATAGACCTGCCCTTTGCGTGCCCCCCGCATGATGGCAGCACTATTCGGACACACAATGGCGCATGTACCACACCCCTGGCATAATGGTTCAAGTACCTTTGCGATTTTTTCTTCTGCATCAAGCACGCGCGCCGAATATGGACAGGCGGAAATACATGCCTCACAACCTGAGCATTTCCTAGTAATTACTTCTGAAATATCCCAGCGAATTGGTAAAACCGGTTTATTAAATATTGTAAGCACCCGCCCACCAGCTGCTTGAGCTTGGGTTATAGATTCATTGATTAACCTTGGTGAATGAACCAGCCCGGCAATAAATATACCATCTGTTAACATATCCACGGGACGAAACTTGACATTGGCTTCTTTTAAAAATCCATTTCTCGTATAATCTAAATTAAGGTTATTAAACATACCTAAGTTATCAATATTCGGTACAATACCAGTACTTAACACTAATAAATCCGGTTTGAGATCAAGTGTCTGGTTGAGTAAAATATCATGGAGTTTTACAATTAACTTGTTCCCTTTTCTATCTTTTATAACCTCAGGAGGTTGTTCGGGTTCATACCTAATGAATTCTATACCTTCCCTCCGTGCCTCTAAATAATATTTTTCCATTAGTCCATAGGTCATGATATCTTGATAAACCACATATACTTTGGTAGCCGGGTACTTTTTCTTGAACTTCAAAGCGTTCTTAATTGCCTTCGCACAGCACACCCTCGAACAATATGGATGCTCAGAATTTCGTGAACCTACGCATTGTATCATGACGATGGTGTGAAACTCAGAAATTTTTCCCAATGTCTGCATTTTATCTTTATTATCCAATTTTTTCCCAGCCAATATACGCTCGAGCTCCAGTTGAGTTAATACCCGTGGATCCTCACCGTATAAATATTCCTTTGGTTGGTACTGCTCAGCACCAGTAGCCAGGATAATAGCACCGTACTCTTTTTCTTTTGACTCAGGTTTATTATTATTACTAGCAATAGTGGCTTGGAAATTACCCACATATCCAGTTAATTCCTGGACTTTCGAATTCAAATGGATATTAATGTTTTGGCTGCTCTCAACATCTTTGATTAAGTTATTTAAGAATCCTTGAGCGTCCTCTTGAGTTAAGGTACTAAAGATATCTAGTAAATTCCCACCTAATGAATCGTTCTTTTCCACAAGATCAACCGGATAACCCTTATCAGCAATAGTCATTGCAGAGGTCATCCCGGTTAAACCTCCACCAACCACCAACGCGCGCTTGGTTACTGGTACGAATGATTCAATGCTCGATTTTGACTCGGATGAGAACATCTTCTCATGAGCAATTGCAAGCTGGCTTTTTGCTAAGGCGGTTGTTTTAGTCTTGTTTTCAGTACAAATCCAGGCCAGACGTTCACGGAAATCTATTAGTTCTAAATTATCGGGGCTTATTCCGGCCTGGTGGGCAACAATTTTGAATTGTGTTTCGAATTTATATGGTGTGCAAGCAGTAATAATAAGTCTATTTATCTTATCTTCAAAAACTTCCAATTTATTTTTAATTTCTTGTGGTTTTAAACAAAGAAAATCTATGGTGTCAACAAAAATAACTCCAGGCAAACTTTTTGCGAATTCTTTAAGTTCGGCGAAATCAACTTTTGAATCGATATCATTACCACAAGTGCAAAATAAAACACCTATCCTAAGCTCCTCTTCAACATCTAACCCAGAACCTTGTGAAGCATTATCTATTTTTGATATATCATCAAATTTTGACTCGCTAAGATTCTGTGAGGCCAATGCAGCAGCTGCACTTGCTTCTGTTACCGTCTCAGGGATATCTTTAGGGCTAGTTAAACCCCCACAAACATATATGCCAGCTCGTGAGCTTACAACGGGGGTAAATTCATTAGCGGCTGAAAAATTATATTCATTAAGATCAATTTTGAAGATTTCCGATAGTTCATTTACATTTTTCGGTGCCTCCAATCCCACACCCAAAACTACCATTTCAAATTCTTCTTTTGCTAGCTCACCGTTTTCTTTCACTAAAGTAAGTTCAAGATTATCGTCATCATTTATCGCCTGGACCGATGGTACACGGCACCTGATAAAGTTTATTCCCATCCGTTTGGCTTGCTCATAATATTCATGATAGCCCTTGCCGAATGCACGCATGTCCATATAAAAGATGGTGACATCAATCTTCGGATTCTGTTCTTTAACAAACATAGCCTCTTTTAAGGAGTACATGCAACATGCAAATGAACAATATTCATGACCAATTTGTGCATCCCGAGAACCAATACATTGGATAAATGCAAGATT
>CP070695.1:908595-911007 GCA_020353515.1 Candidatus Heimdallarchaeota archaeon | reverse complement strand
TACTGTGATTCACCAATATTCTTCTTCTGGGACATATACCATCACATTAATGGTTACAGATGACGATGGTGGAACTTCCACTATCACTCTAATACTTACTGTGGTTATGGGGTAGAAATCAGCTAATTCGCAATGCGTTTCTTCGGTTTAAAATTATCATCTAAATCTCATCTTTTTTATCCAAAGGTTCTAAGCCTAATTCAATTAAAAAACGCTTTGGAGAGATAAAATTTATTTTATTTTTTATCTTCATTTGCGCTAATCTTCGATTTGTGGTTATAAAGTAATCACATCTTGAAGCAAAATATGCATTGACATGAGGTAGATCATTCTCATCACCCACTAGTTCACGATATTTATCTTCTATTGTATCGATTTCTTCCCTTCTAACAATATGAAGCCCTTGCATTGTCCAAATCAAGGTACGCATCCAAGAAGCCGTGTCTTTAGAATACCTCGATTTGAGATTATGCATCACTTCCTTGAAGGTATGAAACGAAACCACTGGAATGAATAATCCATTATTGGCAGCTTCGATCACCAGCTCAGAGTTGCTGATATCTTCCTCTAAAAAAATCAGGAAGATATTTGTATCGAGGTAACCTTTTATCAACTCCATATCTCCCTGTAGACGGCTTTCCTTGACTTTTTGGCAGACTTTAAAAGTTCTGCGTGCGAGATTTTCTTCCTCCTCTTCTTCTTTTTTAGGTCTGCTAAGACTCTTTTCGAAGTCTCATGTATTTGTAGACGAACAGCGCTTTTTATAAAGTCAGTTCTGCTTGAGAAGTATCCATTATCTATAGCCTCATCAATGAATTTGTATTCAGCCTCAGGCAATCTGACATGAGCAACTTTCGATGGCATATTAATCACTTTGTATACAATATGTGATACAAAATATTTATATCTTTCGTATTAATTTTTATGTTTACAACTTCCAATCATAATCCCGCACCGTCATCACAATCTCCGCCTCATGGGTCAATGTAACGGGGTTCACAATTAGTGGGGGTGATGGTCAAGAACAATGATGAAGTCGGCTTCAGATCTTATGGCTGATGAGTTACTCCCTCCTAATCTATGTAATAGAGGCCTGAAATGTACCATTATAGGTAGATATAAGGAATAAGGAGGTAAAGGTACAAAACTATATTTTAGACCGCTCAAGTAGATATTTCCAAAGGGGAACATAGTAAATTTTTTTATTATCGACATTCTCTCTATCCTCATGATCAAATGTGATGACATGCGCTTCTTTTAAGCCAAATTCATTCATGCATTTTAACAATGCTTTGATCTCCCTTTTTTTCGTGTCTTCGTCCTCGGGATCATAACAAACCTGAATTGCCGAGATTTTCTTTTTCTCCCTGACAATAAAATCCACCTCTTCCTGTGACCGGGACTTCCAATAAAAAGTATCTGCCCTCCTTCTTAACAATTCCACTGCCACAGTATTCTCACATATTCTCCCCAGGTTCTCACCTCCAGCAATGCTGGCAAAACCGCAATCGATTGCGTAAATCTTTCTGGGGTACTGCATCTGTTCCTTGATCTTGTACGAAAAAATCGTATTATCGAAGAACAAGAATGCATTCTTCATATGCCTGAAATACTCAATTAAAGTCGGGGTTGAAACTTTTATGCCTCGGCTTTTAAAATATCGTGTCATTTTTCCAAAGGAAAATAGATTTGATACATTAGCAGCGCAATAGTTCGATAGTTCCTCCATTACATTTTCATTCCGAATCTCTGCTCTGGATAGGATATCTCTTGACACGATATCTGAGAAGAGCTGTGAAAGCATGCTGTCCTTTTGAGATCCCAGTACAACCTCAGGAAATCCGCCATATGTCATGTATTCTTTCAAATATTTTTTTATCAAGGATTCTTGTTTTTCCGTAAATATTTTATCCTCTAATTTCAAATCTTTGAACGTTAAAAACTCCCTGAAACTTAACGGAAGAACGATAGTTGAAAGATGTCTCCCTGTTAGCAACTTTGCATAATCTTGACTCAATAGATTTGCTGATGACCCACTCACAAATATCTTTAGCTTTCCTTTGAACTCGTCATATATACTTCTTACAAACCTTTCCCAACCAGCTATTCTTTGAACCTCATCAAGAAATAAATATACTTTTTTATTTTTCTTAAGCAGTTGTTCGGCATAGATATATTCCACAATATCATTGAAATACTCCTCCTTTAAGGGTAGAAGCCTTCTGTTCTCGAAATTTATATAAATCGTTGATTTCTTTGGCAAATTCTTGATAATTGAGAACATTAGGAAGGTCTTCCCTGCCCTCCTCGGACCCACAATGTCGGTTATTAATTGTTCTTTTAGATGGGGATTCAACTCCCTTTCCTTTACCTCTGGAAGTTCGGATTCCCAATAACCAAGAATCACCTTTT
>CP070695.1:903468-908495 GCA_020353515.1 Candidatus Heimdallarchaeota archaeon | reverse complement strand
GTGGATCAATTGAACCACAAATCTCTGAAGAATTTAAGGATTGGACTGCAATGAACTGATTATTGTACATTCCATCCCAAATTGTATCATATTCAACAAAATCTAGAAAAACTTCCATATTTTGAATCAAAAAACCAATGCTAGATCCGTTGAAAAAGAAATCGGTTATAGGAATTTCAACTGAAGTCACTCCGTTAGAAAAGTGTGAACCTAAGCCTTCACTCAAGGTTATATTCATTATTCCGTCAGAAGATTTTCTTGATATTAACCAACGAGCGTTATAGGAAGCAGTCCATTCAAACCCACCATGCGATATTCCTGCGTCAGAGGCAAACATTGATCCTTCAAATACAACAAACTCACTCTGCAGATTTGTCAGAAAGATTAGCTGGACAACCAACAGACCGACTATAACCAAACCAATTCCAGTAGTAACTGCGAAATGACGATTTTTCAGGATATTTTCACGTATTTTCAATTCTTTATACCCGTTCACCTCTTGAGTTCCTGTCTTTTATGATACTACGGATTAGAACAGGCTTGAGAAGCTATTAGAATTTTTAGAACAGTGCGTTGCTATTTGTACCTGATTTTGGAGTGTATGAAATTTTCCCATCAATGTGTTTCTTATACGAATGTCGTCCATAGCTAGATTAATTATATTTAATAAATATAAGTAGGATACTTTGGAAAGTTCTTCCTTTTTCGTGCCAATCTTTTTTTGGACGGTTGTTACTATGAAAATAATAATGAACCATTTTAAGGAAGAAGAGTTAAACGCTTTTCTAACCATAATTGAGCGGTTATTAAAACTGAGCGAGGAGTTTACCTTGGATTTTATTCCAACTAGGTAGGAAGATGTCGTAAAATCAACCTCTAGAGACTCCTAGCTCATCTAACAAGTTAACGAAGTAAAAGATACTCATTTCAGCAATGGAAGCAGCACCCGCCCGTATTATCCTTAGGTAAGGTACAAAGTGAGGGGATTGAAGAATAAAAAATACTTTCATTATTGAAAATACAGTCTTTTCTTTTGAATCTGACTATGATTTCAGAGATAGGGAATCAAAAATAGAAAAAATGAGTTTAGGTGAACTAAGATGATAAAAACCAAATTATTAGTAAATTTCAGTCTTATTGTTACTCTTTTAGCGAATTTTAGTGTCATTAATAATGCTCACGCTACTAACCAAGAATTTACGCTCAAAGAGATCGGGCATATTCCTGTAGAGGGTTATGCAAATGATGTCCAGGCTGTGGGAGACATAGTTTATCTCACAGACTGGTTAGAAGGGTTTCTAGTTTATGATGTGTCTAATCCTACGAATCCTTCCCTCCTTGGATCTTATGAGTGTAATAACAACATTAATCCCACTGTTAAGGGCGCAAAAACCTTTTTAGTCAGGGGTGACTATGCTATTGTGGGATTTCAGCATGCTGGTTTAAAAATCCTTGATATCAGTGATCCAACTAACTTAGAGCTTGTTGGCGAATATTTTGGAGGCAGAGACACATATCATATAGAAGTAGTAGATAATCTAGTCTATATGGCTACGGAATATGATGGGCTTCAAATCCTTGATATATCTGATATTACACAGCCTACCAAGGTCGGAGCGTTTGTTAATGGTAATCCGCTCTATCACATAAACGTCGTAGGGAATGTTGCCTTCATCACAGATTATGAACAGGATATAACACTTTGTCTTGATGTTACGGATCCATCTAATATAGCAGAGATAGGACAATTCGATTGGATTCCCTATGCCCTTGAAACGGTCGCTGATATTGGCTATATCTGCACTTTGGGTGAGGGTGTGCTGGTCTATGACTTTAGTGACCCATCCACGCCAATTTTCCTTGATGAACACTACGATGGGGGTGATGCTGGAGACATCGTTATTAGTGGGAATTACGCCTTTGTAGCGGATGTTGAGGACGGGTTAGAGATCCTAGACATCACTGACCCTGAAAATCTTGTAGAAGTCGCACAATTTAATGATGGAGGCATTGCGCGCAATGTTTTTGTCCAAGAGAACATAGCTTACGTTTCCGAAGTTGAAGACGGTCTTGAGATTATTCAACTTTGGGAAGAGGACGAGAATAACCACATTTCTGGTTTTAGTCATATTTTTACTCTAATTGGACTTACTACTGCGCTTATTCTCGGAAAACGGAAAAAAAGGAATGTTGAGTGAATTAACTAACTTTCCATGGAAAAACACTAATTAAAAGTGAGGTATGAACATGAAAAACCAACTTTGTTTATTCAAATGTCTATTAGTATTTTCACTTCTGATATTTGCTTATATGAATCAAATAGGCGATATTTCCTCAACAGCAAAATCACTAGAATTACAGAATAAGTCACAACAAACAGTATACTCCCCTCATCTAATTGGTGAGATACAAATTGGCGTGACCCATGAAGTATTTGTTGAAAGCGATTATGCTTATGTAACAACAAACGACGCGCTGGTAATTATTGACATCAGTAATCCGTCCAGCCCTGAAAGAATTAGTGAAATCAATATGGAAGGATTTAGTCCAGTAGCTGTTGTAAGAGATGAATTAGCTTATATCATTAATATGGCATCTCATGAGTTTCTTATCGCAAATGTTAGCAGTCCTGAAAATCCTGATATCATTGGTAGATACTTCCCAGATTTAGATTGGGAGAACTTTGATGACTTAATGATAAAACTGGCACTCGTAGATAATTATCTTTATGTTCTTAGTAATGTCTTAGATCTGATGGTTTTCAATGTTCAAGATCCAACAAATCCCATTTTAATTGGAGAGTATAATACTGGGGATGGTAATGCTGGATTGGCTATTACAGGTGATGTATTATTCTACACAAACAATGATATTGGTATAAAAGTTCTAAATATTGGAAATCGATCGGCTCCATATCAAATAGCTTCATTAAATATGGATCGTGGTGTATTTGATCTAGATATTCACGAAGATATCTTGTATGTGTCAAACTATTTTTTTGGGGTTATAATCCTAAATGTTTCAGATCCATTCAATCCTAGAGTGATTAGTTCTCTCGGTGAAACTGATGTGATTGATCCTCCGAGATCAAGAGCGGTATCAGGAGACAATAACTTTCTAGCTATTGCAAAAATGGAACGGGGGGTCAGCTTTGTTGATGTTTCTGACCCAACTAAACCGCACGAATTAGCTCTTTATAATGAATCAAGACCCACAAATTGTTTGTATGATGGCAAATATGTCTATATCACTGATCATGATACTAGCAGAAGCTTTCAGATTGTTGAATTCGTTGCAGACGAGCCTATAGAAGACACCTCTTCAACAATGGGAACTAATACAACATCAACAACATCTGCTACCACTCCAGGTTTAGAAATCTTGGTAGTTGGTCTGGGACTACTTGTCCTCATCAGATTAGGATCTAGAAGGAAATTTGAATAACTCAGTTCAACCAAAGTAGACTCTTCCCCTTAAATTTAACATCGTAAAAGGCTGGATTAGCCCGAAGAATTCAAAATAAAAAGATTTTATTTTGAATTCATCCTCTCTTCTCATAAACTTCAGAATCAAGTAGAATCCGCCAATTGTAACCATATTTCGACAGGTAAATCTATGAAAGGTCTGTCAGTATAAATTCGCTTTTCTAAATCGTTTATTATATGAGAAAAAAAACCCATGTCTTCAGGATCAAACTCTTCTTGCATATACATACGATTGAACAAAAAATAATCATGAAATAAACGAAAACGAAGAAATAATGGAATTAAACTTATCCAATAGGAATTCAAAGAACATTCTGCATTATAACCACGCCAAAATGCACGAATAAATTGATGAAAGGATGAATATTGTCCAGAAGATAGTATATACGTTGAAATCAAGTGGATTGTTGTAGTTATATCATGAATGTACCAGTTATACCCACAATCATCGAAATCGAATAGAATAAGTGCATCTTTCGATAGTACAAAATTCCATAGGTTTATATCATTATGAACGAGGCCAAAAGCGTTTTTTGGACGTGGAAGAGAAAGGATTTTCTTAGATAAATCAGATAATTTCGTCTTAAGTCTTGGTTGTCCCGAAAAACCGTCCTCATTGAAGATGGGGTTGTCATCTATATGCTTGTATTTAGTAAGGGAGGACTTTGGAGTATATTTTTTAGTGATTTCATGGAGTTTTCCCATTGTTCTACCTAAATTTATCCAAAGATCCTCATTCCAAAGAGAGAGATCAAGAGACTCAGCATCTTTAAGTAATGATTTACCGATAGCTTTCTTATAGGAGACACAATAAAACTCCCTTTTTTGATATTGAACGGTTTCTATAAGGTTATTTTGTATAGATGGAACTGGTTTGGAAACAGAAACGCCGTTCTCATGAAGAAATAAAATCCATTCTAGCTCTGATTGAATTTCCTGCCGAGTCTTATGTGTACTTACTCGAAGTATGTACCATTTCCCATTCTTTTTGAATTCATATATTACATTTACAAGGCCACCCTTGACTGGGGATAACTCTTCTGAAGAAGTCCCATATAGCTCGCTGAGCTGATAAACAACATCTCTATCCTGATTTAAACGCCATTTTTTCACCAATTCTGTTACACCCGCGAAAAAAATAGTAAATGTGACCTTTGGATTTTACTTTATAAATAAGGATGGGATACTCAGAATGGGAGAAATCTGAGGAGGGTTCTCCGATATATATCGAGATAAATTTTTCTTTAAAAAGAAGAATCAAAAGTGGTAATGTCGTAAAAGGCTGGATTAACAACATCTGATGAATATAAGGAAGGATATAAGCTTCTCATACATTTTTTTGAGAGATATGTTGAAATAAAAGTATTTTAAGGTAAAATAATATTATTTAACCTGGAATTTTTGCTTTAACTAGGTTTGATATCAACCTCATTATCTTTTATGAAAAGTAATTGTTTCAAGTTGGAGAACATCTTTTTTGTGAGATCTTCCATCCTTAATTCAGGGAGATAAAGTGACAAGAGGTAAGCTCCCTCTAATGTT
>CP070695.1:821056-903368 GCA_020353515.1 Candidatus Heimdallarchaeota archaeon | reverse complement strand
GTTAGTTGTATAGGTAATAAATCAGGGAATCCAATCGAATTGTTATACCCTCCCTGATATAATTTATTGAAAAATGTCCACAATTCCTTATAATCCTCAATATCACCATTCTCATAATGAGAAAATAACTGTAGAAAAAAGGAGAAAATTTGTTCTGAAAAGGTAGAAGGAGCAATTTCTCTGTAATTCATTTCTTCACATCAATAGATAGACTAATCATACAGATTATACTTTATGTTTTATATTTGTCCTTACATAAAGTACATTCCATTATTCATTATCCTCCTTCTAATGATTTTTTTAGTTCCTCAATTTATATTATATTTTGTAGATAATGTGCCTAAGATTAGTTTAAATGTAAATATTCTTTCATCTACAATAGATGACATTTCTTTCAAACGTCTTCAAACAACAATTTTGCGACAAGATATAAAATATGGGAAATCCTCAAGGTCCGTGGTTCGAAAGCTGGACGCTTATCGCAGCTCTAGCTGTAAAAACTACCCATATCAGGATTGGGATCGGAGTCTCACCAATTACCTGGCGGAATCCAGCCTTCTTAGCCCGTTAAGCCCTTACGGTAGATCATATTTCGAATGGTAGGTTAGAATTGGGTCTTGGTACAGGATTACCAAGTGATCCTGGTCATGCAATGACTGGTATTCCTAATTGGCCCCCGAGAGAAAGAGTGGCTCGTTTCCGTGAATATGTAGAGATTGTGGAACAATTATTATGCAATGAGATTACAACGTACGAAGGCTGCTTTTACAAACTCAAGGAGGCGGTCATGAATCCTCGTCCCATTCAGAAACCCAGAACACCTATTACGATTGCAGCTTTTGGGGATGCTATGCTCAAGTATCCAGCCCATTATGCAGACACTTGGTCTTCTGCTGGTAGTAATACAGATGAATTCGCGGAGCTGACTCGTAAACGTAATAAACTCCTAGATAGATACTGTGAGGAAATCGGTCGTGATCCAAACTCTCTCCGACGATCTTATCTTGAATGGGAAACTGATGTTTCTTGGAAAGGAGGGCTGATGACCATCCTCAAATCAGAAAAAAACTTTAGAGAGATGGTTAAGCGATTTGTAGATGTAGGAATTAATGAGATCATCTTCCTCTATCCTTATCATAAAGAACAGCTTCCTGTATTCGAGAAAATAGCAAGAGAGGTTATTCCTGAACTTAAAGATCAGTATAGTTAAAATAAAATTAATTTTATGTTAAAATCTCCAATTGCTCTTCTAGCTGGGATTTTTTACTGTCCAATTCATTTAATTTCTCTTTTTCCTTTTCTATAATGTCTTTGGGGGCTTTTTGAGAAAAGGGGCCACTTAATTTCGCATTTATTTGATGAATCTTCTGTTTCACGTTATTCAATCGTTTTTTAACCTTTTCTTTCTCTTCTTCTAAGTTAATGATCTCTTCTAATGGTATGTATGCTGTTATCTCGTGTATAACAACCCGAGCAGCTCGTTTTGGTTGTTCTAATTCAGATGATACGGTTAATTTTTCCGGATCAATCTTGGCTAATGCTATAATTTCTTCTTTCGTATTTTCAAATAATGTAATACTATCATCAGCTTGAATCTGCAAGGGGATTTTTCGTGTCAAACCAACGTTAAAAACGGCCCTAATTCGTCTTATTTCGTGAATCAGATCTATAGTGAATTGGAACTCTTCCTCCAGTTTTTCATCAATAAGACTCTTGTTATATTCAGGCCATTTCGCAACAATTAAGGCTGGTTCACTCTTAATACCGTTAGGTAGAGCTCGCCACAATTTTTCAGTAACGAATGGAACAATAGGATGGAGTAATTTGAATGCAGTGTCTAGAATGTGAAGTAAAATTACTTTGGGAACGATTTTATCTTTTTCTTCCTCACCATAAAGTCGAATCTTAGTGATTTCAATATACCAATCACAAAATTCATTCCAATAGAAATTCTTGATTTCTCGGGACGCCTTTAGATAATCATAATTTTCCATACATTCAGTTATTGTTTTTACAAGATAATTTAATCGAGAAAGAATCCATCTATCGGGGATCCGAAGGTCTTCATATTTAATCTCATCTAGCCGTGGTAATGTTTCAGCTTCGTGGATATTATTAAGGACGAAGCGTGTGGATTGCCAAACTTTATTTAGGAAATGATGAGCTGCATCGAGTTGGCGGGGATCTAAGTTAGTATCTAAACCTGGGATACTGTTTGATATTAGAACATAACGTAATGAATCAGCACCATGCTCAGAGATGATATGTAATGGATCATATTTATCAACATCTTCCATGGATTTACTGATTTTCCTTCCTCTTTCATCTCTAATAAGACCATGGAGATAAACAGTTCTATAAGGTACCATCCCTGTTAACTCAATACCTAGCATCATTTCTCGCGCTACCCAAAAGAAAAGGATATCATATCCAGTTTCTCGAGTATCAGTTGGGAAAAATCGTTTGTAATCAGGATTATCAGTATTAGGCCACCCAAGGGTGGAGAATGGCCATAATCCACTTGAAAACCATGTATCTAACACATCATTTTCTTGTGTTAAATTCCCACTTCCACACTTTGGGCAGTTATCAAGCTTCTCAACATCTGGAAGAGGACAAATCTCTTTATTACAATTATCACAATACCAAATAGGTATTCGATGTCCCCACCAGAGCTGTCTACTTATACACCAATCGTGAATATTTTCCATCCATTGGAAGAATCTTTTTTCTTCTCGTTCAGGAATAATTATTGTTTCTTTCTGACGTACTTTTTCCATCGCGGCCTCTGCTAATGGTTTTGTTTTTACGAACCATTGAAGTGAAACTCTTGGTTCAATAACAGTATGACAACGTTGACAATGAGGCTCTTGATGGAGGTATGGTTCAATCTTTTCAAGTAATCCTTCTTTCTTTAGATCTTTTATTATTGCTTCACGACCCTCCTCACGAGTCATACCAGCATAAGGGCCTGAGTAGTCAGGTAATAGATGAACACTTTCATCTAATATAGTAATCACTTCTAAATTGTGTCGTTGGCCTATCTCAAAGTCGTTAGGATCATGTCCTGGAGTAATTTTCAAGGCACCTGTTCCAAATTCAGGATCCACATATTCATCTACAATTATTGGTATTTCACGGGCGTTTACAGGCAGGATAGCCCATGTATTTACAAATTTACCATATTCTTTGTGATTTGCCGCTATTGCGACAGCTGTATCCCCTAAAAGAGTTTCTGGTCGTGTTGTTGCTACTACAATGAAATCTGATACTCCTTCAGCCCACTTTCCACTTCCCCACTTATTCCGAGGTTTCTTCCAATCTTCATCCATAATTGGGTACTTAATATACCATAAGTGACTCGCTTTTTCTTCCGATTCCGTTTCAAGATCAGAAATAGCTGATTCACATCGAGGGCACCAATTAATCATATATTCCCCGCGATAGATTAACCCTTTGGTATATAAACGATAGAATGCTTCCCGAACTGCTCGTGTACACATGGAATCTAAAGTGAATCTTTCTCTATTCCAATCACTGCTCATACCCATTCGTTTTGATTGTTCTGTAATTCGAGCATGGTATTTATCCTTCCACTCCCAGACTTTGTCTATAAACTGTTCACGACCAAGATCTTTTCGATTAATTCCTTGTTTTAGTAGTTCTCTTTCCACTACATTTTGAGTAGCGATTCCTGCATGATCTGTACCAGGAATAAATAATGCTTCTTTTTGTTTCATCCGCTCGAAACGCGTCATTAAATCTTCGAGAGATATAGTGACTGCATGCCCAAGATGCAATTGTCCGGTAACATTGGGTAAAGGAATTGTTATGCAAAATCTTGGGCTTTTTTCTCTTTCTATTAATCCTAATTCGATTTGTTTTTCAGGTCGGAAAAACCCCTCTTTTTCCCACCATTCATAAATCTCTTCTTCAAGGCCAGGATGATTATAAGAGTTATCAAGTCCTTTATTCATTGCAAATTCTCCAGATACACAAAAACTATACAAATTGGATAAAAAGACATTAATGAGCGTATGATCGTGTCCGGTATTCCTTTTTTTCCCAATATCTATATATTAATCTCTTATATAATTCTTTATTGAATTTTTTTGTGAAATTTTTTATAACGATAGTAAAAACTAGTTACTGCAATTGAGGTTTATTCCATATGAGTTCCTATGACAATTTTTTGAAACCTTGTGAGCCCCATTTAGTTGTGGGACGACGAAGCCACGAGAAACGCTTTGAATCAATATTAGCTGATTTCAAGAAGGAAAAGCTTAAAGAGAATTTTATTCTCATTTCTGGATCTCCAGGCATTGGTAAAACTAGTTTACTGAATGTTTTTGGTGAGATTGTTAAAAATGAGATGATGGTATTCGTTTCCATACCAATCGGAATGGGTGGAAAAATGACTCGAAATCTCTTCCGTGATATTTATCAAGCCCTCTCTCCTCATTTAACTGAAGAAAAGAAGGGATTTCTTAAGAAAGCAAAGGAAGAGGAGATAAAATCTTTTACACTAAAATCAAAAATGTCTGACATTATTAGCGGTTACTCTAACAACTTAACCCATCGCCCTCCTAAATCCTCAATTGTTATTGCTCTGGACTCCCTTGATCGGATTTTAGATTCCGGACAAAAATATGTCATTGATGGATTATGTGCTCTTCTCAAGGTTCTACAAAGCAGATTTCCACAATTATTATTTATTGGAACTTGTCAAGAATATAATTTAGATGAAATCAAAGAACTTGTCCAAATTAGTGAGCATTTTGCGTTAGATAAATTAGATTTTTCAGATTCAAAACTTCTTCTTACAAAAATTGCTCATGGGATTCTACGAAGTAGTAGCCAACTTCGCGAGGAGCTCGTAAAGCAGAGTGATCGTTCACCATTTAGCCTTGTTTTTATTGTGGATGTTGTTCGTTGGGTCGAAGATAAAATTAAACAAGAAGGCTTAGACGAAAGTGAAAGATCCATAAAGGAGATGGCACAACCTTTTATTCGTACGTTTGCCCTTCGTGCTTTTCTTCAAGAAGTTTATAGAATTGATGAAGAAGAAAATAAGGTTCTTCAGTTAATGTTGGGTTCTTCTCGTAATGCTATTCCCCAAGAAGCATTTGAATCAGCTAAGATTCCAAAAAGTACTAGAGATTCTCTAGTTGCAAAAGGTTTGATTATTAAAATTGGGGATTTCTATCAGTTTGGAAGTTATGCTGCTTTTTCATCACTAGGTTCAGGTCTTTCTGTCATAGATTTGAAAGCTGAAGCTGGACTATTATTACAGGTACTTGAGGCAGATATGATGATGGGGTTTGAAATGAACCCCAAGGTTCTGGAACGGTTGGAACAGGCATCATACTCAACAGAACAGAAGTTAGAAGATAAATCTATTCCAAATCGTACAAAATCTCTCTATCAAAGTGCTTTCGAAACTCAAAAGTTCTTTGAGGCATATCGTTTAGCTATTCTTACGGGTAATTTCTTGCGCATGGCGAAAGATGTAGAGGGAAGTGGTGTGTTCTTCGAGGAAACTGCCCGTGAGTTTTACAACCAAGAAAAGCTTCCTTATTCCACTGCACTTTATCGAAAAGCTTTGGAAGCTTATCGTTTTGTTAAAAACGAGCGGAAACGAAAAGATATCTCTCAGCGTGCAGCAATGGTCTATCTTCAGAATGCGGAAAAATACGATAAACAGCAGCAATTTGAATTGGCACGTGCATCTTACTATCACGCTTTCAAGCTGTTCGAAGGAGCAGATGATATTAATTCAGCCACAGACGCAGTGAATAAAGCAATAAAAACTTATACTTCTGATGCAGAAGCATCGTTTTTTAAATCACTACTGGCGGGTACAACAGTCAAATCTGTACCCTCACCAGAAACTAACACATAAAAGGGTGAGAATTCATGAGTACTGAACAGGATGATAAAATCAGTCGAATTAAAGATAATAAAGCAAAACTTGAAAGTGAAAATACTCAAATTCAACAACGAATCCATGATTTTCAAAATGAAAGTAAAAAAGCGTTAGAAAGTTTCACTAGCTCATTAAATCAGACTAAATCTAGCACTCTTTCTGAAATAAACTCGTTAATGAGTAGTATCGATGATTTAGCAAAAGAATTAGAAGATTATAAGAAAAAAACTCTTGTTTCTGAAAAAGATGCACTAAATAGTAGGTTAGATGGATTATTGGGAGAAGTGAGCTCTGGTGTTCAGAATCTTCTAAAAGCAATAGTTGACCTATCAACCAAACAAGAGGGAGATGTATCTTCTATCTACTCTCAAATGGCTGGAAAAGTTAACACTGGGTTAAGCGATATTTATTCGGGGCAACGAAGTCAAATATCTGATTTTGAAACTTCTATTTCTAATAAATTAACGCAGATTCAGCGGGATATTGTCAGTACAGTAGAAAGTGAAAGCGCTAATCAGCGTGAGATGACTGACAGTATTGCTACCTCATTTCTCGAATCACTGTCTAATTTTCAAACAAAAATTAGAGATCTCAGTGATTCTAAGGAAGCAAATGTTGATGCTATCTTTGCTGGAACCGTTAGTGATTCCGTGGGCCGATTGGAGATGGCAAAAGAGGATTTACTTGCAAGTATTGACGGTGTGATGAACAATCTAGAAGAGAGTCTTGCAGGTCAGAAAACTACTAATGAAGAGATGCAAAAAGCCATTCAAAAATTAATTTTAAAGGCCAAAGCTGATGTGAAAACTAGAATTGAGAATCAAATAGCTGAATCCAAAGTAGATTGGGAAACAATGCAACAAGAGCATTTAAATGCTATATCCTCAATTAAAGATACCACTGGAACATCTTTTAAGAAAGCTTTGGAATCAAATGAATTATCTCAAGAAAAATTAATGTCAGAATTAGAAAATCAACTCAAAACCAACCTCTACAATGAAATTGATAACATAACTCTCTCTTTCTCCAAATTTCAAGATTCAATCCTCAATCAAATTGATGCCCTCGTTTCTAGGTTAACCAGTGCTCGTGATGAAATGAAAGAAAGTCTTGATGGACTTCTTGTAAGCAATTTGAACAAAATTGGTGGTATTGGGAAACAACTAGAAGAACAATTGACAGGGATTTTCTCTCAAGTCTCTGATGAATATGAAAAGGATCGGGAAAATGTCTATTCTAGTTTAGTAAATGCTGTGGACGATCGATTCAGAGCGATTTCTTCCTCACTTGACAATTATAAACAGATTACAACTGAAAAGCTCAATAAAACAGGAAATGATTTGGATATTTCACTAATGAATTTTTTTGATAATACTCAAAATCGGGTTAGTGAAACTATTGAGAAGAACAGTGGAACTCTTGATCAGCTAAAGACAACAGTCAATGAATCATTCCGAACTCTTCAATCTGGACAGGAGAAAAATATCGAAACAACACTCACTGATATTAGAAACACTCTTCGTACAAAACAAAGTGAATTAATTACGACAATAAGTAGTATTTCTCCCGCTGCTAATGATCATGTTGAATCTAACCGTGAATATATCGAAGAAAAGAAATCAGAAGTATCAAGGACGAGTAGTGCGGCATTTGATGACCTTAGGAAACAAATAACTGCTATTGAACAAGATGGTATGACTGCGATTCAATCAATTGTTGGAGAAACTCATCATAAACTGGATGAAAATGTAAAAGCTAGTGAAGAAAGCACCAAAGAACTCATTGAAGGATTAGAGGACGAACACAAGAGTTCTATTGCGAAATTCCGTGCAACAACTACTCAAGAACTGAATAAAAACTTAGATACACTTAATGAATATCGAGATAATCTTCACGAGAAATTTACCCGATTCTTTGACGATCAACAACAAAGTCTTGATTTAACTGTTGATGCTAATCGGACTCGACGTGCAACAATAGATGATCAACGTCGTAATCTTGATATTAAATTCGAGGAGATTGAAACTGGGATTGATACTGCTGCTGAAACTCTTACAATGAATATCAATACCAATACTGGTAATGTTACTACATCGGTAAAACAAATCATTAAAGATGTCGACGAAGTTATTAAGACCATAAAATGATTTTCAGAAGTTTTTATTAAATCTAGAAGCGTTCAATCATTCTGTCTAGTGTATTTAGGTCTGGAGATTACTCTATAGAGGATTTCTCATTATGAGTAAAGAGGAATATTACTCCACAAAACTTTCTGCGTTACGTTTGAAACGATGTTATGAAATTGCGCCTCCCCGAATCCAACAATATTTAGAAGCGGAGATAAAATTTATCCTAGAGAATATCAAGTCTACAGATCATGTTCTTGAGCTTGGTTGTGGGTATGGAAGAGTATTAGCTAGATTAGCAGAGGAAGCACAATTTGTTTCTGGCATTGACACTTCAGAGGAGAGTCTTTTGTACGCTCAAGAGTACTTAACCGATTTTTCAAATATTAAATTGCATAAAATGAATGCAGTCTCTCTCGATTTTGAAGATCAAATGTTTCAAGTTGTCATCGCCATTCAAAATGGAATTTCAGCCTTTAAAGTCGATCCCTACAAACTAATCCAAGAGAGTATCAGAGTAACCAAAACTGGAGGAAAGGTTCTCTTCTCAAGTTATTCTGAAAAAATTTGGGAAAAACGACTTGATTGGTTTATTAAACAATCTGAAGAGGGATTGATAGGGGAGATTGATATGGAAAAGAGCAAAAATGGGATTATCGTATGCAAGGATGGCTTTATAGCATCAACATATACACCTGAAGATTTTACTAGATTATCTTCAGAATTGAAGCTAAATTCAACGGTTGAGGAAGTAGATGAATCAAGTATCTTTTGGGTGATCCAGGTCAACTATAATCATTGAAGTTTCAAGGAATCTGTTAATTCATCCACATTAAACTTGTATTCCTTCCAGAATTTGTGTTTTTTAAAGCCTAATCTTTTGTTGATAGCAATCATAGGAGCATTGGTGACCGCAAAATCTGTGACAACAAACTTCAGCTTTGGAAAGGTTTTCTTAGCATACTTTAGCATCTCTGCTTTCAACCATTTTCCTAATCCTCTTCCCCTGTACTGTTTTTTAACACCTGTTAATCCTTGGAAGAGGAGTGATGCCTGATCTGGTTGATAGAATGTCTCTGTTAACCCACTTATTGTACCATCATCTTCTCTAGAAATAAATGTGGTCCAAGTTAGATTTATCAACTTATTCCGTTTTTCTCGACTTCTTCGGATTTCTGGAGTCTCATTAGCTTCCCATTCAAGCTCCCCCTTCGGAACCTGGTTTAATGTTTCAGTAAATATCAAGCAATAGTCCTCTAGATCTTTCTCTGGAACAACTTCAAACCTTTTAATTGTCACTCCCTCTGCACGACGCGTTCCCTCGTCTATCCATTCATCTAACATCTCCCAGTCTACTTCTTCCAACTTTAATCGGCTTTCTTCTTCTGTTAATGCAATTATTCCTCCAAACTGTTCACAAAATGCTTTCCCAGATTCTAATAGAGTTCCCCCTTGAAATATTGTTTTTTTCTCATCTTTTACTTTCTTCACTAGAATTTTTAGTAAATCTTCACCAAATCCAAGCCGACGGTGCGATTTATCGACAAATAAAGTTCCAAATGCTATGTGTTTATTCGCTTGGTAAGCAGGTGATGATTTATTATAAACTGTAACTCTCCCATAACCAATGATGTTGTTACTCTTCTCCTCTGAAAGAATCCAACGATAATCTTTATTATCTGGATGAGGATTTTCCATCTCTTTTTTCAGACACTCTTTTGATGGTGGGGGGTCATCAGGAAACATTTCTTTAAAAATTCGTAAATAAAAGAGATAATACTTCTCCCACAATTCATCAGAAGTACTATCTGGGTCAAATATAGAAATAAAGCTTTCAGATTTCTTCATTAATTCAACTCAACATTTTTTACTACTGATAATGCTCTTTTCTTGACCATAAATAATGAGAATAAAAAAAATCCTCAATCTAAAACTATTATTAATCCAAGTGATTCTTCTTATATAGGAAAAAAACTAAATGTCGAAAAAACAAGAACACCCGATATTGTTTATATTAGCTGTAGGCATATTTAGTGTGATATTGCTATTTCTTTTTTATACAAATATTATTATATTCTTTTTCGTTCTTATGGCTGTCCTTGGTTGGAATATTGGGCTAAGATTTAGGAAAAGACAAGAAATAGCTCCTCAACCTAGTGATGATTTACAAAAGTATATTACCCAAATAGATGAAATGATGAAAGAAAGGTAATGGGTCTTGATATTTTCTCTAAAGTTCTTACTCCCTGATCTTGCAAATCAATGTTAATATCTTAACCCATACTCACAGAAGAATTTTAGGAGAGTTAATGCTTCTCCCCAACCAACAGCACATTCAAGACAACGACGATGCCCTTCTAAGGTGTCAGTGTAACCGTATTCCTTAACACTCACTACAGTTCCCTCTTCCGCTTCAGTAAAGTCAAATTCAACTGTTGTATAATGATCTTCCCACCATTTAAATACAAATCGTTCAGGAACCTTTACTTCGACTATAGGACAAATTGCTTGGGTATTTACTTTATCAGGTCCCCAATCTACCCATTTAAAGATAATCTTTCCCCCTTCTGGTCTACGGTCAACATAAGCTCCAGTTGTAAACCATCCATCTAACCCCTTTGCAGTTGTCATATTGTCAAAGACTTTTTTTCGGTCTGATTTGATCAATACTTTGTGTATAATTGGAGTCGAAAATATTGACATAAATATTCATCCAAACTCTTATTATACTTTATATTATGATCTGATTAAAAAGTGAATTCGTAAAGAATAAGTTATATCAGAATTTTTATTGAAGTCCGAAACAAGCTCTTACTCTCTTATAATTGCATGAAGTGATGGAAACGCAAAGTAGAGGAGTTATTTTTGATATTAAGAAATATGCACTTCATGATGGCCCTGGTATCCGAACAACTGTTTTTCTAAAGGGTTGTCCCTTAAACTGTTGGTGGTGTCACAATCCAGAGGGTCAAAATC
This sequence comes from Candidatus Heimdallarchaeota archaeon, assembly GCA_020353515.1. Lineage (GTDB taxonomy): Archaea > Asgardarchaeota > Heimdallarchaeia > Hodarchaeales > Hodarchaeaceae > Hodarchaeum. The sequence continues at coordinate 892,340 of CP070695.1, read as the reverse complement.
CAAAACCTGAAAGAATTTGGGAAGAACAAAATACTCAAAAAGAAATCATCGGACGAGAGGTAAGTGTTGAAGAGGTTATCACTGAAATAGAGAAAGATCTGATTTTTTATGATCAATCTGGTGGTGGAGTAACTTTTTCTGGTGGGGAGCCATTAATGCAACCTGATTTTTTGGATCACCTGTTAATCGCATGTCTGACCCGAGAACTATCAACAACGCTTGATACTTGCGGGTACGCCTCTTGGGAGATTATCAAGAGAATAAAAGATAAAGTGGATCTTTTTTTATACGATCTCAAGATGATTGATGATGCTAAACATCAGAAATATACTGGTGTATCAGTTTTACCAGTCCTATCAAATCTAAAGAAACTTGATGAAGAGGGAAAGTACATAATAATCCGTTTCCCAGTTATTACGGGAATTACAGAAACAGAGGAGAATATTAGTCAATTAGCAGAATGGATAACAAAACTTGAAACCATTAAGGAAATTAATCTTCTTCCGTTTCACAAAATTGGGTACAGCAAGTACATAAAATTAAAACGTGAAAATAAATTATTGAACCTTAACCCTCCATCAACAGAAAGGTTGGATCAGTTATTGGACATATTCAGAGAACTTGGATTTAAAACCAAGCTTGGAGGATAATCAATGAATGAACGAATACAGAAATTACGACAACAAAGCTTGGAGGCAAAACCGTGGTTAGATGCTGAAAGGGCAGTATTACTTACACAATTCTATCAAAGTGATATTGCTGATCGAGTTTCAATCCCCGTGAAGCGTGCTTTGGCTTTCAAGTATCTTTTAGAGAATAAAAAATTGTGTATTAACGATGGGGAGCTGATTGTAGGGGAAAAAGGGTCAAAACCAAAGGCTGCACCTACTTATCCAGAATTATGTGTCCACAGCTTAAAAGATCTTGAGATTTTAAACTCAAGGGAAAAAATTTCCTTTCTGGTCAGCGTTGAAACACGAGATATCTATAAAAACACCATCATTCCATTTTGGGAAAACGGCAGGTCTATTAGAGATATAATTTTCAGTTCTGTTTCCGATGAATGGAAAGATGCGTATGAAGCGGGTGTTTTTACTGAATTTCAAGAGCAAAGAGCTCCTGGTCATACAGTTTTAGGCGATATAATTTATAATAAAGGGTTCCTAGATCTTAAAGAAGACATCAAACATTCTATCAAAAATTTGGATTTCTATAATGACCCTGAAGCCTATGATAAAAGAGAAGAATTGAAAGCAATGGATATTGCTGCGGATGCCCTGATTACATATGCTCATCGATACTCTGAGGCATTAGAAAGACTGGCTCATGAGGTTTCAGATAGTAATTGTTCAAAAGAATTGATAAAAATGTCTGAAATTTGCCGAAAAGTACCAGCTCAAACACCTGGAACTCTATGGGAGGCGTTGCAATACTATTGGTTTGTTCATCTTGGTGTCACAATTGAGCTAAACACTTGGGATTCATTTAATCCCGGAAGACTAGATCAACACTTATATCCTTTTTACAAAAAAGAGCTTGAGGAGGGAACATTAACTAAAGAGGAAGCAATAGAGCTGCTTCAAGCTTTCTGGGTTAAGTTTAATAATCAACCAGCTCCTCCAAAGGTCGGAGTGACAGCTCAAGAGAGCAATACCTATACTGATTTCACCCTGATTAATATTGGGGGAGTTAAGGAAGATGGATCAGATGCAACAAACGAACTATCCTATTTATTACTAGATATCATCGAAGAAATGAGGTTATTACAACCCAGTTCCATGGTCCAATTAAGTAAGAAAAATCCCAATCGCTTAATTAAACGAGCTATAAAAATTATCAAAACTGGTTATGGCCAACCCTCAATCTTTAACTGTGAAGCTATCATTCAGGAAATGGTGCGTCAAGGAAAATCATTGAAAGATGCAAGGAAAGGGGGAGCTAGTGGATGTGTGGAGACTGGTGCTTTCGGAACAGAAGCCTATATTTTAACTGGATATTTTAATATGCCAAAAGTTTTGGAGATAACTCTTAACAATGGTATCGATCCCAGAACTGGAAAACAAATTGGAATAAAAACTGGGTATCCTATTGCTTTCAATAGCTTTGATGGGTTATATAATGCTTATGAGAAACAACTAAACTACTTCATTGATGTTAAAATCAGAGGGAATAATATCATAGAAAGGATCTATTCTAAATACATGCCGTGTCCTTTCCTTTCCCTATTAATTGAGGATTGTATACCCAATGGAAAGGATTACAACGGAGGAGGTGCTAGGTATAACACATCCTACATACAAGGTGTTGGTTTAGGAAGTATAACTGACTCTTTAACCTCAATAAAATACAATATATTTGATAATGATCACACCAATATGGAACAGCTTCTAAAAGCGCTGAAAGCTGATTTTGAGGGTTTTGACGAATTAAGACACCGTTTCATGAATGAAACCCCAAAATATGGTAATGATGATGACTATGCAGATTCCATTACTGTAAGAGTATTCGAGAGCTATTTTGCAGCTGTAGATGGACGACCTAATATGAAAGGAGGATCTCATAGAATTAATCTTCTTCCCACAACTGTCCATGTGTATTTTGGCCAAATGACTGGCGCAATGCCCGATGGTAAGAGAAATAGAGAACCCCTATCAGAAGGTATTTCACCCGTTCAAGGTGCAGACAGAAATGGGCCAACTGGAGTTATTAAATCTGTTTCAAAAATCGATCATTTAAGGACAGGTGGAACCCTCTTAAACCAGAAGTTCACCCCTCAGCTTCTATCGTCTGACGAGGGTATCGATAAATTGATGCACTTAATCCGTGCTCATTTCAGATTAGATAGTCATCATATTCAATTTAATGTAGTAACTGCAGATACCTTAAGAAAGGCCCAGGAAAATCCAGAGAAGTATCGTGATCTAATCGTACGTGTTGCTGGGTATAGTGATTATTTTGTTGACTTAATCCCTGAACTCCAGGATGAAATCATTAGAAGAACCGAACATGGAGCTTTTTAATTCATTGGTTTTGTTCGATTAAGAGTTTCATCTCAGTATCTACGAGAGAAAAACCAAATTTCTCATATACAGTTCTCCCAACTTCTGTAGTGTGTAGGCTAATAGAAATGATCCTCATCTGGTTTAAAAAGGCTGTAATTTTTTTTAATAATTTTGATGCTATACCCTTCTTCCGCCATTCTTTAAGTGTATACATATTCATGATATACGCTTCTTTTCCAGAATTATTTCCAGGAGATGGAGGTTTTTGAAAAAATACAAGACCACTTACAGCTACTACTTTCTTATCATCTTCAGCTATCCAAGATAGAAATTCGTTCTGGGGAATAAACTGAGTAAAAAACAGCTCACACGCTCTTTCAAAAGATTTTTCTTCCTGCTCTCCCCTCAATAATCCCATCTCTTTGAATAATAAACTTCTAAATCGGACTAACGTAGGTACATCATTTATACTAGCGCGTCGAATTTGGATCATTGTAATTTCCAGCCTGAATCTTAACTCTCTGCTTGAATATCTAACTTATCAGAAAATATAGATAATCTGCATCTTAAGTTTTCAGTTCATAAACTCTATCTAGCTATCTCTAAGTGGTGACATAAATGATCCTGCAGTTCTCTCAGTTAAAGGAATCATAGAATTACATTCCTTTATCGTAACTTCTTTATCAGAGATGAAAGTTCCAATTTGCTTTGCTTTTTGGTAAATTTTCCCTATTACATTATCATTAACTTCTTTAAAGAGGAAAAGTTTTATTAAGGGTTTTTTGTTATTTATTACATCCCAAACGCCAATTATTTGCCCATCCATTAAAATTATCGATGTAGCATTACCAGTACGATCAAAAACATGATTATAATGATTATTTGGGATAAAATACCTTTCACGTTCTTTGTAACCCATGATATACGAATCTAAAGTTGGTAGAAGATTTACAACTTTCTTTTCCAGAGTAATCTTAGTGAACATTTTAATATTAGATTCTGACATAAGAAGATTCTTCTCTAAATCAGTGACCCTAACCTGTACTATTTCATCTTGAATCCCTTTTATTGCTTTTTTTATCTGTGTTTTTCCTAAACCAGTCCACCAGACTACATCTTCTTCTGAAACAGGGCCGAAGGTTTGAAGATAGTATCTTACAAGTTGAGTTATTGCTTCATGTTCACTCAATGAAAAATCCATCCTAGGGAAATATGCGTAAAAAAGAAAGTATTTACGAGGTTTACCTCGTATAAGAAGCCTTTGGTCACACATCAGATATAAAATGTTTGAGAGATTCAATTTAGTTTTTAGAGCTTTTTTAATTTCCGACGCAGTCATTTCTTCGTTTTTTTCTTTTAAAATTCTAAGAATTGATTCTGAAATATTTTGATATGTGTTGAATGATATCCCCTGATATTCTAATGATTTTCTGGTTAGTTTTTCTACCATTTTGGTGGTTGCCATATGAAAAGCTGGGATCATTTCTTGAGGGAAAATATAAAGAGTTCTGCGAACACATCTGATCTTTCCTAGACGTTTTTTTATATAGAGCTCCTCATCTAGAAGCTCTTTCGTAAAGTTATTGATCCTGGCAAACAAACTCAAATATGGAGTCCTTGGAATGGTTGCGTGAAGTCCAGCTATTTCCTGTACAACCTCTATAAGATCTTGAGTCCGCTTATCCTCTGATAAATGCTGTTTGTACAATCCCAATTTATTGATATCATTCAATGAAATCTCTAACATTTTAAATCGCTGTGAAGAGATATTAATGATGAAAAAAGTTAAATTGATTTACCTCGCGGCCATAAATCTTGAATTATTTCTTTTAGTATTCCAATAAGGCGACTATCCGTTGTAATGATCAATTGAATACCACTGCTATCACCTGAACCGATGGCAGCTTCCTCATTGCCATCTCTTGCAAAAGCATATACCTCAACATTTTCATAATGTTTTAATTGGACATTACCCAGTTCTTGAGATATTTTATTAGCAACTTCTTGCGAATCAACCTGAGTGAGGATTTGTATTCGTCGTCGTGTTCCTGCTTGTTCTAAAAGATCCCACGGAATCATCGATAACTTCGGTACCATAATTTGTATCGTAGACTTTGTACGACTTAGCATGGCTTCTAATGTAGCTATTACTTTTGTTTCAGTTTGAGTTTGAAGATAAGTATCCTCAACACTAGTTATTGGAACTTCCATTGCTAATTTTTGTACCTCTGAGATTGCTGACATTAGATCTTTACTTTTTGTGAGCCCAGCTCCTATTTTATCAGGAATAGTTCCAATTAATTGAGCTAAATCGCTTGATATAGTATCCTGTGTTTGAGTTGCCTTTTTGTCAGTCTCTGAGACGAGATTCAGAACTTCATGTTCAAGAACATTCATGATCTTCTGTCCTTCTGATTCGAAGAATGAATATGAATCTGTAAGCATGGTATCAATGGGTTCGTAATATGCCCCACCCAGTTCAGTAATCGTAGAAATAATTCCTGAAGCGCTTTCTTGTATGTCATTCGAGATGCCTTCTAAGCTATTAGTGATTACTTTGCCAAAATTAGCTGAAAAACTAGTTACACTTTGATCAACTTCTGTGAAATGTGCTTGCTGGCGATCGATAACAGTTTTTCTCTCAATTTCCATCGTATTAATACTATTTGCAATACTGTCATCTAAAAAGTTGTTGACTTGATTTAACAACGTATTATGGCGAGTATTTAAAGAATTAACAAAATTTTCACCTGTCGACGCGAATGAATCGACGGATGCGAGAAATTCTTTATAAAGACGATCCATTTTTTGACTAAGTTGTATTTTACCAGAGCTTAATTCTGTTTCAATTTTTGTAGAAATATCTCGAATATCAGAACTGAATGATTTTATTGCTTGTTGAATTTCTTTTTCTGTTTGAGTCTTTATATCTGGGAAGTTTTTATCTAATTCGGCTACCATTGATTCCAGTTCACTTAACTCGTGTTCTAGTTCAATGTTTATATTTTTGATTTGGTCAGTAAATTCTATTCTCTGTTTTGCAGTCAATTGTTCTATATTCTTTAGGTGATCTAAGCTTGAAGCCCTTACATCCTCAATACTTTCTTGTGAACTGTTGTACTGAAATTCAATATCATCTAGCAATTCCTTTGTTGTCTTATCTAAAAAATTAGGAAGGGTTCGAATATCCTGCAGTTTCTCAGTCGTACCAGATGTAATCATAGAAGATAATTCCTTAATTGAGTCATTAATGCTCTGATTGGCAGTTGTGATAGAATTTTGAAATTTTTGTTGAGCTCCTTCTAAAGTGGAGATTAGATCTGTCTTATTTTCCTCCAAGTGAGCTGGAACTTTGCGAAATTTTTCTTCTTGAGTTGAATTTAAAGTCTGAATTTGAGACCCTAAAAATTCATTGATTTGGTTCTGAGTTTCAGCTAGACTTGTTTTCAAGTTTTGAAGGTTCTCATTTATTGATACAAGCAATACATTTGATTTTTCATTTAATTCATCGCTAATCTGGGATAGAACGTTTGTTCCTTTATGAGAAGTTGATTTCAACTGACTTGTAATTATATCTTTGAGATTTGATAGGTCAAATTGTTCCTTTAAAATGTCATAGGTTCTCTCTATCTCTGTAGTGACTGATTCGTTAATTACTTCAGCAATCCGAGCTGCTCCTGATTCACTCGCTGATCGAAATGCGAGTTGTAGGTTTCCGATAAAATTATTTACTTCAGCGCCAAGTATTGTCTCTAACTCCTGTGGTGCTTGAGCTGTTTGTTTTATTTGTTGTAATGTAGAATCCATTTTTTCAAATTCATTCACAAGACTACCCTTAAGACTTTCTCCAAGTGATGCTGAAATCGTGGATAGGAGCAGGGAAAGGTGATCAGCAAGATCATCTTTTCGTGAGTTAAATCTCTCCCTTATTTTATTTGAAAACACGGAGATATTTTTCAGTGCTAATTCATACGAGGAGTTCACAGATTTTGAGAGATCTTCACTGATGGCGTCCATTAATCGTTGGATTTCTAAATTTTGAGTATTCAAGCTAGTGTTTATTGTTTCTGCAAAAGACTCACTAGATGCGTTGAAATTATGGATTTGGTCGTCGATGAGTCTTTCTGTTCGTTTTTGAGCACTTTCAAAATCCTTCATCGCAGATGTAACAATTTTCTCTATATCTTGAAATCCTCCTTTTCCTAGGCTTACTCTTTTACCTAATCTTTCGGTGACCTCAGAATTAATCTCCGTTAAGCGAGCTTTAATTTTATTCAATTCCGCCTTTACTGCTCTATCGAAATTATTAAAATCGTCAGTATGGCGTGCTTGGTATTCCTCTAATTGAGTGGGAATATTACGACTGAGTTCTAGGGTTGATTTTCCAATTCTATCACTTAGAGAACTTAATCGGTCATTTGATGCAATTATTAGATCCTCTTGCTCTTTTATCGCTGCTTTGTTAATTTCTTCAACATCCATCGCGAGATTAGCAATATCCTGATCAAAAGCTTCAGAAATTGTTTGATTCCCAGCATCTATGCTAGTTTCCAATTGTTCAAGAATTTTTGAGATTTCTGCTTGAGAATTGTTTGAAATCTTATTTAATTCCCCAGTAACTTGATTAATCACTTCAAAATTCTGAGAAATCTCTTCTGTTCGTGCTGCAACATTTTCAGTTATCGTTGATTGCATTTGGCCTAGCATCATATTGGCAGAAGATCCAAAAGACGAGAATTCCTCATTTGCTACATTTCGGAGGTATTGTAATGCTTCTGAGAGCTTCCCACGATTTGAAACTGTTTCCTTCATTTTCAGGTTTAGTTCATCGATAGCAGTTGATATATCTACTAAATCTATCTCTGAATCCTCAATGAAGACCTTTTCTGAATCTGATATCTTCCTTATCATTTCTGTAAAATATTCTGATAGATTGTTAATCGTGGGTTGAATTTGCTGCTTAAAATCTCCTAAAACTTTATTATGTAATTCTGAAGTTTCTTGAATAATCATATTTCTATTAGTATCTAAAAGAGAGGAGATTTCCAAGGGTAAATCAGTGATTTTTTCTATACCAATAGCATATTTTTCTTGGATAGAACTTTCTAGCTGTGTAAATAATTGTGAAATATCGTTTTGCATTCTTTCTTGAAAGGATAACAACTGTTTAGTCATTTCTGTATTGATAAGTGTTACTCCACCTGTATAAACCTCGTCGAGGTTTTCTAATCCTTTAAATAATCCATCCTTTACGCTAGAAGTTGCGACATTTAATTTGTTAATTGTTTCTTGTGAGGTTAGTTTTTCTTTAACCTCATCTAAACTACTGATAGTTTGGGCAAACGATTGAAGCATCTTTTGAATGTGTTGCCATAGATTTTCTGCTGTTTTATTTGTGATTTCCACTACAGAGGCTGAACTTTGAGAAGTTTTTTCCCTGAAAATTCCAACCATTCCTTGAATGGACTTCAATGATTCCTCACTTACTTCTATGAGATTTGATTGCACTGATTCAATACTTTGATTAATGATTGTTAATTTATCAATAACTCTCTTAGTTACCTCTTCTTCAATTGAATCGAGATCTTCTTGGCTAGTGGCCTTACTATTCTTGATATTCCGCTTTGTTTGTTCATTAACACTCGTGAGGGTCGAATTTAAATTCTCAGTTGAATTTGAAAGCTGTTGTTGATGTGTTTGAACTGATTGTTTCACTTGAGAGAATAGAATGTTGAAACTATCAATTCTTTCAGAGTAAATTTTTGAAATTTTCTCAAGAAGTTGTGCTCTTTCTTCTGTTTGAGCATCTTTGATTGCTTGAAGTTGTGATTCAAGCTGTGAGATGTTTTTTTGAACTTCTGCTTCTAAATTAGAAGAGAAATCTGACCTCAATTCCTCTAGACTTTTAGAATTTTTTTGATTTTGAACAGAGATCTGTTTTTTGATCTGTTGTAGGATCTCCATACTTTTAGTCTTTATCTGTTCCATATAGGTATTAATATGGGAGTGAATCTCTCTTTCAGTTCTTGTGAACAGTTCTGGACCCTTTTGGAAATCATTGATCATATCTAGCAGTTCTTTTTGTCCTACTTCCCACCGATTCATGATTTCCTCTTGACTTTGATTCAATTCGTTTTCTATTTGCCTGTCAATTTCACTAGTAACAGCTATTGCTGGAGCTAAGGCGATATACTGAGGCACCTTCCCAGGAATTACTCGTAAAAATTTTTTCTTTTCTAATCCGTCGAGAGCGGTTTTAATAACTTCAGGGTTTAGATCCCTTGCCAAAATTACTACTTCATCAATTGTTCTCACTAAATTAGAAATGATAATGCTATAAACTCGGGTCTCTTCTGATGTGAGCCCTAGCTGGTCATATAAGTCTTTCGACATAATTATCACACATTTAAATCTAATTTTAACCTATAATTACATATTTTCATAAATGAACTTCAGTTTTAAAAAGGTGTCAAAAATTTTTACACAAGCTTGTATGTTTATAATAACATTGGTTCTTAATTAATTTGCCTTGGTAAACCATCATTCGACAGAAAGAAGTGTAATTCAACAAAGACAATATCAAGAAAAGATTCTTTCTATACTTAAAGAAAATTGGCTTCGAGGATACCACACAATAGCCGAAGTTGACACTGGATTGGGAAAACGTGTTCTCACTTATTTGCTTATCAAGGATCTTCTTCCTAAACAAAGAGTACTTCTTCTATTACATTCAACTCTGAGCTTTTCTGAAACAATTCATTACTTCAAGGAAGAATATGGGGGATTTCGAGAATCTGATTTTCAAGCTTTTTCAAGTAGAACACCAAGTTTCCTCAGAAAAAAAATTCTTGAAAACGCTCGAATAGTCGCATCCACTCCACAAACATTCTCAAATGCCTTCAAGAAATTCATAACAAAACCTATATTCGACGTAGTAATTATTAATGAAATAGATAAAATAGTTCGACGACACGGAGATTCTCGTTTATTAATTTATCCTTATAACACCCTTATCCCCTATTTTGTACAATCAAAAGCTTGGATTGTTGGAATGACTGGCACAATCCGTGATGATCACATATTCTTTGATTTTAGGAAAGAAACAATAGAAATTCAGCAAGAGATTGTCACTCTGAATAATAGTATTCCTGGACTTCATATTATTCGAATGGACTCACTCTTAGCACAGACGGATATACAAGATTATATCCAGAACACTTTCATTCAACGACTACAGATTGATGTGAGTCCTGAATTGAAGACTATTTTGGACCTGATAGATCAAGCGATAAAAAATTTACGTCAAAAAATTATAGATGAAACCTTGGAAGAGAAACCAACACTCCTTGAGGCGATTCCTTCATCACAATTAGCTCTAGTGTCTGGTATGTTGGAGTCTGAATCAGGGGATAATCAAAAATATCATGGGTTATTATTAATACGTAAATACTGTACAGCAATGCAACCAAAAAAATTTAGGAGATTTCTGTATAGACTGAAGAAATTTGGAGTAACTAAGGAACTTATTAAGGCTTTACCTGAAAAAACGACGAAGATCAAGGCGGTACATGATCTTATTAAAAAACAACCACCTAATTCTAAAACTGTCGTCTTATGCTCATTTTTAGACACTGCTAGTTGTTTACAAGAGGAAACAGAGAAGAGGGGAATTGCCTCATTCCTAATTACTGGGCAAGTCAGAAACAAAATAGAGGTGCTAAACAAATTCAAGAGAGAAGAAGCAAAAGCTGTGTTAGTCATGACTGCTGTAGGGGAACGTGATATTGATATCCCTCAAGCAAATCTAATGATAGTTTATGATGTCGTCAATACAGTGAAAACAATGTATCAAAGATTTAAAAGAACTCGTGGTGGATTAGTAATATGTTTATGCTATCGAGAGACCTTTGAAGAACGAAAGGTTAATCGCTTACTTCAAGAGATTAGTAAACGATATCCTTGGTCCTCAATGATTGCGTAAAAGAACCATCTGTGATATACTTCCAAGTAATCCCTCTTATTTATCATCTTGACTATTCAAACCTTTTGAATTCTGAATACTTATGACCCAAGAGAGTATACCTTTTTTCATTTAGAACAGTTTTTACCTTTTCAGGTGCTTTGAGAATCCCTGCAAGATTTATCTTTGCAATTGATTGGTCCACTAATGCTGGTGTGACATCTTCAGAAAATTTGAGTCCGCCCAAGACTTTGATCTCAAGTTTTTTTCCTTTAGCAGTAATTGTTTCTAATTCCTTGGCTGAATAATTGGCTAATCCAATTACTAAATCCCTTTCTATGTCTAACTCTTGAAAAGTCGCATCATGGAGCTTAAGTTGGGATTTTATAGCTTTGTTAAGGAAATCTGAGCTGTTTGGATACAGTCCTTTTTCAATTAACACATCAATTTTTGCCCTCATTTCAGGATTTAACTCTAATAAAACTCGATTTTTAGGGTTTTTGGTCATTTTTAACACCTTTTTTTCTATTTCTTGAATAATCTTCAATTATGTTAATAAATTTAAGAGAATTAAGATTGGTACTGTTAAAGTTGCTCCTACAGAAATAGCAGTAGCTATTATTTGTCCTTTATCTTTCATCCATTCCTTTCCTTTCCTTTTCTCTGCGATAAATGCCGTTATTCCGCCTAAACTGAGACATATCGCCATATGGGGAGGAAAAAACATTCCTATTGCAACTGATAATCCAATTGTAGGGAAAAACAATGCTAAGATTCCTCCGAATATCATTTCAGAGATTTTTAAGAAAACATCAAGTGCTCCAGCTGCAAATGGCCCAATCAAAGCAAGAAAAATCGGAAAGGCAGGAGCGGGAAAATTCACATTTCCAATTCCTAATGCTTTCCATAGAAATAATGTAAAAAACGGAGTAGCTAAAACAGCAACAATATAACCAGCTAGAAAAGCCAATACAGTGTTTTTCTGACTTATTTTCATTTGTTGGCCAAATTTCAAAGTAGAAACCATACCAATTGTTTCTCCTACTTCAGCTTTCGGAGTAGCAATATATGGAGTCAAACCCCTGGCCCCAACAAGGAAAAGCGGTATATTGTCAAATATAAAAGGTATAGTTGCAGCAGCTGATGCTTTAGCAATGGTTGATACTGTGATATAACCCTGAATAAACGATCCTAAAATCATAATCCACATAAGGAGTAGGAGAACTAAGATGAAATCCGTAGAAGGAAGAATATTGAGTGTAACAATGAATAATGTTGATATAATCAACACCGTGATATAAGATATGAAAATTATCAGCTCTCTCTTGCCAATTGAACTAGTGATATTCTGAAAATATGATGAATTTTTGGTTATTTGTGCTGGATTACTTCCTTCATTTACTCCTTTAGTTTGTTCATTCTCTTCAAATTCCGCTTTATTTTCTGAAGATATGTCTGAGGATGGTGTAACTCCAAATGTTTGATTTTTCTTCCTTAATTTTATTATTATTTTTTTAATCTGAGAAAATACGAAAGGAGAAATGATTGATGCAGAGATAATGAATCCAATCAGGAAGGATAGGTATTTATGCTGTAATAGATATGAATATAGACCAAAAAAGTCATTAGTAAAGTTACCTTGTATTATTTGATCTTTGAAGTCAGCGATATTAATTATGAGTGGAGTTACAACTGTGTATAGCACAAGAGATGATATTCCTGCTGGTACTGATATTTTAGGGTTATTAATCACGAATCCTACAGAAAACATTGTAACTCCGATCGTTCCAAGCATTATACCGAATACTAAACCAGTATTAGTATTTGAAAAATCTATTACAGGGTAAAATAGAGTGATTAAAGCTACGAAAAAGCCCAAAAAACCGAATCGTTTGAATAAATTTATCTTTGAGGTTTGATTAGTTACTAACACTTCAACTGTTTTCACACGTTGAATGATACCTGGGAAAGGATATTCTTCCTCATTATTTATGAATTTTGGAGCTAAATAGATTCCAAGAATTAATCCAGAAATTCCAGGGATAAGCATGAGGAAATAATGGACAAGTAAAGGGACAATCCATTCATTTGTTAACACAATTCTATTTGAGATGACTGTTGAACTAGGTAAAAGCCAACCTGGAGGATTAAAATTTTCAAATCCGAATGAGGAGGCGTTGTTATATAACCATATGAGAAATAGCAAGCCTATACTAGCTTCTGCTGAGCTTGTAGCCCCATAAGCTATTGACACTAAAGATAGGTTTTGTGAGGTTGCTTTTTCTCTAAGAAGAATTTTAGTAAATAGGAGGACAACAAAAGCGGAAATACCAACAGACATGAGGCCAAGAACAACATTCAAATATAGCGTTAACCAATTCATCATTAAACCTACTAAGATACCAATAATGACAATTCTCTTAGAAAACTCTTGAGTTTGTGCAATTTCAACCATTTTTGTCTGATATTCCTGTTCCATCTCTTCTTCATTCCTTTTAAATGATTAAAACATACAAATTTTTATCAGTTATACTCTCGCAAGTGCTTGCATAAATGCAAGCGCTAGCTATTTATATACCTTTTGCATTCATTCAAATCGAGTAATAATCCAAGGAGTGATAACATGTCCACTTCACATATCTCAAAAATACTCGAATTATTTGATAATCCAACAATTAGCCAAATTTCAATGTATTTAGTCTTTTATTCCGAGTTGACGGCAGGACAATTAGCCAAAATTACAAAAAAGAATCTGTCAACCATTACTCGAAACTTAGAAAAATTGCTGGAAGCAAACTTGGTGTATGTTTCCAAAACTGAGGCAAAAGGAAATTTACAGGTAAAATATTGGGCCTTGAACCCCGAAATTATTAGCTTAGATACTTTGATTACAGATGAGACTATTGATCAATTATCAGGTGAAGAAAAAGAAAAAGCAATCTTTCGTATGCAAAATATTCTTATCGCGTTCCGTGAAATCTTGAAGACCGTTTATGATCACTTAGTTAACAGTCAACTTCAGTATTTTCAAAATCCTTCAATCAAAGAGGATTCAAATATTTTTACCATATTTTTGTTTAGTACAGAAACTGGGCATTTATTTGTAAAGGAGTTTATAAAATTCCAGAGGAAATTCTTCGAGGAGCATAGAGAGCCACCTGCAGGGATAGATAGCATCAATCTAAATAGTGTTATTACTTTCATGTTATCATCGCGTCTGGGAGATATATTCCCTCCAATTCAGTAGCAACTCATTTTTTTTTTTCAGTTTGTTCTAAAATAACACGCAATCATGGTATTGGGACCTTGCTAATGTGACATTTCATCAAGGAGATAAAATTAGTATTTTGTGGCTTGAGGATCCAGATACTGATAGGAAATTCATAGTAGAATTGTGTGAGCACATCATTTATCCCATTAATGTTACAATTGGAGGAAAAACCCTTGATGAAAATCATTCACGTCCATTTGGGTGGTTTATTTTACCTTTAGTAACCACTAATGTCCTGGGTCAGCTGGAATCTGGCTTTTATTCAGTCCAACATCATTTTGCTTATTCTTTTCCTCTGGTTAATCAATGGAAACATTGGGATTATGGTTACTGGGATATTTGGGTCGATAACGATCCCACCCTTCACACAACAGGTGGAGCTGCTAGAGCCGAGGAGGAAGTTACAACTCATATTGCGACTCATAATTATCCAACTAGAGAAGACCGGTCGCCCTGAAAAGGCACTATAGATGTTAGTTTCTATTCACCTGGATTCTGTTCTTATCTATTCACCTTACAGGGGACTTTTATTGATATTGATACTTGGTAGATGACATTTACAGTCGAAATTTTTGGTAGTACGTGTTTTGATTGTACTTCTCATTCGTGACAAATCACAGGAACCAGAGTATGAGGGATTAGATCGAAGAGCCCGACCTGCCCCACAATTATCTCCCCCACACTTATTGCAAAACGAATGTTGATTTTTGCCGAATAATACGAAAAATATGAACAAGCTCGACAAAACGGTTTTTTAATGATTTTAAATCAGGAATTCCTAAAACAAGAAGCTAGTTTCATTGTCATAAAATAGGTGCATTAGTATGCCTAGATAAATTTTTAAATTAAAACAAAACACCGTATACCCTTGTTTAAAAACAAATAAACCAGAGATATAAGGGGATCGTCTAAACCACGAAATTTTTAATTCAAGATAATCAATCTGAATTATTTTCAATTATATTCCTATTTTTAAGTGAGGAACAGAGTAGACATCAATACGGGAATTATCATACTTATCCTCAAGATATACACTGTTTTTAAACATTAGAATACCAGCTATGAAAAAATAATGTAGTAGCTGGCTATTCAGGAAATAAGATGGAGGAACTAAAGACATGAAAAAAATTGGGTTAGACAGAAACACCAAGAAAATCTTTGTTTCGATCATTTTGCTTTTTGTTGTCGCTTTTTCACTCATGAACATGGCGTCTCAGGTAAATACTAACCCCATAGACCAATCATCCGCCTTTGACACACCCGAACAGGCAGCAAAGATACTTATGTCACAAGCCACTTTCTTAAATGATGGAACTCCATCAACAGAATCCATAGCTTCAACAGAATACATTGATTATGAAAATGGAACTACAATGCTAATTATTGATTATCATAATGGCACCATGGACGTAATCAAAGAAACAATGGTCATGGAGACTTCAACTCTACAACTTGGAGAGGATACAGCAGATCAATCATTATTGGTGGAAACACCTACTTCAACAGAGGAATCTACCGATTGGATTCCAGCAACTCAAGACGCATTACTGGAACAGGATGTTCTGTTAGGATTTACCTATCAATTAGTTGCATTTCGTTGGAAAATTCTCGATGTTTCTGCGGACATTGTGGTTATGAAAGGTTATTGCAGAGTTTATATCAATCTAAATATTGGTGCTGGGATAAGACTTCCAGTTAGAATCACACTTGAATACCCAGAACAGATGACTGTTGAACACGACTACGAATGTTACGCGACACTGACCCCTCTTGACAAACCAGACTTTGATGAATTCTATTTAGTATTCCAAACGAATATTGAAGTTGCAGCAGGTATATGGTTACCTATTGTAGGCTGGGAAGAAAATTCTTGGTATTTTGGACCAAACCTTAATTGGCGTAGGAGTTTTACCACTCCTTTGGGCCCTGGAAATTACTTCCCCATACCATCATTCGAATATACACTGTTGGATGTATGGATAATGGCGTTGAAGCTAGTTGTTGAACCACAACTTTGTTCTGACAAGATCACAGCCAAGTTTAGTACTAGTGGAGATGCTACTAACGGAGCCACCCTCACATGGACAGCGCCGAATCAGAAAATACCTTTTACCGTGCATGCAGATGATTACGATACTACAACCGATTATGCAAGAATAGAGTTATCAGACTTCAGGTACTATTTCAGTATATTTAAGCTAGCATTTAAACTGAAATTAGATTTCAACAGTTGGATAGACTGGCTTACTGGAGACCCAACGATCACACTCTACACGCTTGATATGAGTTGGCTTACAGATGGACTATACTTAGGTGTTCACCCTGGTACCGTTGGAGTTGTTGATGTCGATGTATTTGTCAAGAAATTTGGCGTTGATTTAATCGTTACTCCCACCTATCAGGAAATCATTCCTGGAGACACCGGTATCTATGATATAGTTGTTATCAACAGAGGAAACGTTGGAGATACGTTTAGCCTTTTGCATTCAGGGCTACCAAGTACATGGACGTGTATATTATCATCAGAAGTCGCAGTAACTGCCTATGGATCAGCCAGTGTTCAGCTTTCTATCGAACCTTATAGACACTGGTCTACGTCACCTGGCGATTATCCGTTCACCGTCACAGCTACCAGCCAACAGGCACCATTATACGATCTAGAAGCAACTGATAGTGATTCAGCTAAAGTCCACATATTACCCTTTTATGAGGTCGATATTCAAGTAGTACCCAGCACAGATGTCACTGATCCTGGTGGAACTGGAGTTTATTCTATTGAAGTGACAAATCTTGGAAATGTTCTAGAAACTTTTGACCTTTCTTTGGTTTACATCGATTTCAACGGAGCTTATCGTGCCAATCCCACAGTAATTCAACCAGATTGGTCAAGCCTCGATGAGACATATATTACATTGAATCCTGGATCCTATGGTGGTGTTGAACTCTGCATTGAGGTTCCAAACGATTGGCAAAGCATGGAGACTGCACTCTATCAATTCATAGCTATAGCTATAAGCCAAACTGATTCAAGTGCAAGTGATAGTGATATAGGAGGACTTAATGTCCGAGTCACAAAGGAGAGTATGGCCAGATATATCAATCTTGAACTTCAAGAGCTGATAGATTCGATCAGTGATTCAACCATCCACAAAGGGATTAAGAAAAGTCTACTTTCGAAAATGGAGAGTGCAACTAAGAAAAAAGAGCAAGCACTAGAGTACATTCTTGAAGGCAGAAATCGACGAGCCAACAATATGCTCAAAGCATGTGGAAATATCATGCAGGCATTTATAAATCATATTCAAGCACAAAACTCTAAACATATCCCTGAATCAGTCGCAAATAACTGGATTTCACAAGCTCAGACTATCATTGATGATATCGAAATTACTATGGCTACAACAACTTAAACGATTCTTTCCCTCTCTTTCTTTTTTTTTTTTGAATTGTAAAATGGCGGGGATGGATAGCATCAATCTAAATGCCATCATTACTTTCATGCTATCATCATGTCTGGGAGATTTATTTCCGCCAATTCAGTAACAGTAGATTTTAAATTCTCGTCTTATAAGAAAGAACCAAGGAAGGGGATAAATCCTTCTCCAAAAAAACCAATTACTAGTAAACTCCCAATTAATGATATCCATATTTTGGGATCCCAGGCGAGTACTTTTGCTCCATCTAGAACCCCAATGGGGAGGAGATTAAACACTCCAATAAAAACATTTAACCAAACACCTACAGCCCCGATTAGTATGAGTATAGGAATTTCAATTAATATTCCTATTCCCTCTAGAAAAAGAAATATCCCTGCAAGTACAAAGTTTATTATTGGTCCTGATGCAGACACTCTACCCCGAATACCTGGAGAAGCAGTGGCCTCTCCCCACCAAAAAACAGCCCCTGTTGCTAAAATCGGGAAACCAATTATAACGCTTACTAATGTAAATATAAGGGCCTCTTTACTAAGTTTGTAGTAAGCTCTTGCACCATATCTGATTGCAATAAATTTATGAGACAATTCATGAGCAAAAAAACTAATCCCCCAGATAAACAGAAAAATCAATATTGTATCAGGAATTCTTCCAGTCTGAAGAATCTCACCAATCAGCCCATATAGAAAGAGAATAACAACACTAGTGATTATCCAGCCAATTCCTAATTCAGAGATTTCTTGAACAGAGAGATGGAGTCTATCTAGAATGGTTTTTTTGGTGAAATCTTGTTCCCAGTCAGGTTTTTGAGTCATTTAACTCTCCTCTATACATGTATGACTTCCTGGGAGATAATGCTTTCCACAAAGAATTTGACCACATGTAGAGCATTGAAATGGTTTGAAGACTTTTTTCCCACAAGCACTACAATATCCGACTTCGGGAATTTCTGGTAATTCAGGTCCCCTTTTCGGAAAAGTTTTAACCACAGTAAAATGTGTCAAATCAGGGGAGGCTTCATATTCAGCTTTAAATCCTCTAATTCGCTCAGGAGAGAATAGAAGGATGAGAAATAAGATCCCGACCACTATTGTGACAACTCCTAATACAAGATAAGGGAAGGCAAATAAAGCACTATCATCTAGGATTAGAGACCCAAAGATCATCCCTATAGGGGAAAACAGTCCAATACTTGCTACAACGATAACAAGAAGTCCAGTTACATATTTGGAATTAAGATTCATTTCTCATTCTCACATGTTTCGAGGATTTCTTTTACTTCCTTCAAAGATGAAATAACTGGGGTTTCTCTAATAATCTTTTGAAAATGCTTGGTTTGGAACATTCCTTCTTTTCCAATAAAAAATATGTTCTCTGCTTTAGCTCTCCGAGCATCATTCAGGGAATCACCAATAAATGCGATATTAGAGCTAGATAACTTATATTTCGATTTTACAAAATTAAAATGATCTTTGCCTTTCTCAAAGCCAGGACGCCAGCCAAGTATGTCATCAACAATGGTTAACCCTTGCTTATACAGATACTTGACTATTATGGCCTCAATTGTACCACTTGATATTCCTAACAAATATTCCAGCTCTTTCAATTCTTCGAGTACCTTATACGAATCAGCAAAGAGTTTTTGTTCATAAATTCGTTCAATTTTCATTTTTTCAAATTTATTAATTATTTGACTATTATCCTCTCCAGGAGCAATTATTTCCATTTGTTGAAGAAAGGGGAGTCCCGTTGTTTCCCGGTATATTTTTTGAGCTTCTTCTTCAGAAAAATCATATTGATTTGTTAAGAGATAAACTGCGTTATTTTCAAGGAATGGCATTGAATCAACAATGGTTCCATCGAAATCAAACATAACGTATTTTATCACGTCTTTCCTCATACCTTTCCTCAACTAATTATCTACAAAAATTACTGACAATTTATTGCATAATCAACTCAAATTAAGTGGTTATCAAATGTTTTTTTAAGTCTCTTTCTAAAAGAATCGAAAATAAGTATATTGATTCTGAATTAGTCATATGGTATTTATATTTGCTCTCAGAGGAGTGAAGGCTCATTGCGTACTTACGATAGACTTTTCATGTGGTTTGTCTTCTTTTTGGTTACCATATCGATATATTTCTTCGCTCTGCCAGAATTACATCCAAATCAGGAATATCAGTTTGTTGGGGTAGCTTTAGTAATTCTAAGCTTTAGTATATTGCTAATTTACTTTCTAACGCTGAAAAAACAACGGAAACAGATTCATATTAAGCTCAATACCTTCCAAGATGCAGGAATGATTGTTTTCAGAAAAAAATATGAGCGACTACTTTATAGTAGAGACATTGGCGATATTCCTAAGATTATACGTCTTTTATTCAATTTAAACTGTCTCGCAGTGTTACAACCAAAAGACATCAGCGAATTACGATCAATTATTGATCTTTGTGAACAGTACCGAATTCCCCTAATCCCTCGTGGAGCAGGAACTTCTGGATATGGAGGAACAGTGCCTATAAAAAATGGGATAATTGTTTTGCTTACAAATTTCGATAAAGTCATTGCAATAGATGAGGAAAATCATACTGTTGAAGTAGAATGTGGTATTACTTGGGAGAATCTTCGTAAACATTTAGAAACTATAAATTTGACTTTAAAATCATATCCTTCCTCAGGTCCATCGTCAACTGTTGGTGGCTGGGTAGCCCAAGGGGGATATGGAGTTGGATCAACTAAATTCGGTAGTGTAAATAATAGTGTTGTGAGTACAGTAATTCTTGGAACACAGGGAAAAGAAGTCCAAGTGAATCCAGATGTCTTTATTGGTAGTTGTGGAAAGTTAGGAATCCTTTGGAAGGTTACATTAAAAGTTAGGAACCTCTCTGATATGGTTCATAGAGCTGTTTCATCCTTTCATCAAGACCAGTTACTTAAAGCAATCTCAGCTTATCAAGATCTCCAACCTTTCTTCTTACGATTTGATGATCATCAAAATCTACTGTGGAAGAGTTCAGGCAATATTTCTGCTTGGCAATCCCAAGAATATGCTGGTGGGATTATTTCCATGAGTTTTCTGGAGAAAAACTGGCATAATGGAGATTTTGATGAGGTTACCCAAAAGTTCGAGCTTTCTGAATTATCAGATGACTTGAGTAAGAGATTTTGGGATGAACGTTTTCAAACAATTAGATTAAAACGCGAAGGTCCTTCTTTGATAGTTGCAGAAGTCCTAGTTCCTACTATTCATTTACATGAGATCATTGAGGCTTTAACAAAACGTTATGAAAGGAAATTATATGCGATTGAACTTGTATCAGCTTCTGATGGCTTTTGCATATTATTTGTTTGGTTTCCTGCAGATATAAGACAAAAATCTGTACCTATATTCGGTTCTTTACCGTATACTTTTCATTGGATAAGGACCTTTGATATAATTCAAATCGCTCGTCATTGGAAAGGGAAGCCATATAGTAGTGGCATTTGGTTTAGTCCTTATTCAAGCTTAATATTCCAAAAACAATTGAGTAAAATGAAATTGCTTGAGAAGGAGATCGATCCCTATGGTATATTTAATCCTGGTAAGGTATGGGGGGCATGGATACCTCGATTCTTTCCAATTCTTCCTTTTTGGATCACCATCCGAATAGGTGCTCCTATTGCGAGCTTACTATATCGGATTGTGCCAAAAAGGTTCAGATAATTACCAAATTCAGCGTAGCCACATGATTAATTATTCAGTGTTTAGTTCTTTGAAACAATGTGTCTCTATAAAATTGTCTATTTTTTCAAAAGCCGATTGAGCTTCCTCTGAGTAAAAGAACCAACGAGCTCTCTTCTCATGAGTCCACCTTTCTTTATAGGGACAATTTATAAGATTATCAAGAATAAAATCAGGGGATAAACTATCATTTTCATTATGAATTATTAATGTAGGTTGAGTAATGAGAGATAAACGACGATTTGTGAACCCAATGACTCTATAAAGTTCAATTAAAGATTCAGTTGGTCTTTTAGAATAGTAAAATTGTCCTCTTTCTTCATCTAGAACCTTAATTATTCCAGCTTCTTCATCAGAAATTGTAGTGAAACTTTTCTTGATATATTTCAGAAATGGTAATACTGTTTTGACCAATGTAGAAGGAGGATGCTGACTGGGGGATATAAGAATTACTCCACCAATTTGATCTCTTTCTGGAGAAGCTGCTAACATTGTTGCCAGTACTGATCCTAATGCAACCCCAATAACAACAATTTTAGTATAATTCTGGATTAAGTAGAAAAGTCCTTCTCTCGCGTTAGAATACCAATCTAACCATGTGGTTTGTCTTAACTCCTCTGGCACACTCCCATGTCCAGGTAATAATGGAGCAATACCTGAATACCCACAATTTCTCAAGAAGACTCCTAAAGGTCGAACTTCACTTGGACTTGCTGTGAACGAATGGAGGAGTAGACACCCAATTTCACTTTTGGGGCCAAATCCTTTGAATTCAAAAGGAAGGGCTAGAGGATCAACGTCGTACATAAGTAACCGCACAAATGTAGTTTCTTAATTCTTACAAATATATTTCGTTATCATTTTAATGTGAGAAAATTATAAATTATATTCAGTTGAATCTCTCAAATATTCACAGTAACCTAGAATTATTTAAAATACTAGGGTAATAAAAGAAATGATTAATTTGTACATTTGAAATTTACCACATAAAATTAGAAGAAAACTGTGTGAATTCAGCTAAATAAGCAGCTATTGTATTAAATAGAGATTTAAAGCGTGTAGAGGATAGAACTGACAGTAAAAAAGGTATTGATCAATTGGAGATGTGAAGACTTTGGAAACGAATAAGATACTTCGTACAGGTGTCAAATCTTTAGACCTATTCTTAGGAGGAGAGGATAATCCTGGACTCCCTGATAAAAGTGTAATTCTAGTATTGGGAGAACCAGGTACAAAATTTGAATTATTTGCCCAGCAAATCCTTTTTTCAACATTAAAATCAAAAGCAACAGAAAAAGTGGTCTATTTATCATACGATGGGAGACCACACGAAATAATTGAAGAAATGGGAATCTATGATTTTAATATTCAACCTTTTGTGGTAGCTGGTGAAAAGTGGCAATTTATGGACGCCTTTACCGCTAGAATTGCTGCTGAAGGAGCTGTCATTGGTCTACAATCTTTACCTGGTGTGGATTTTGGTTCCGATTACGCTCAAGATTCGTTACGTTATTTTTCAAGAGTTTTTGTACCTACAATTATTGAGTATGATAATGTGAGTACATGTATACACACAATTTCCTCAATGATCCGTAGTAATTCCATGGAAAGCGTATCTATTGCCATTGAAACGCTGAAACACATTGTAAGGCAACGAGGATCAGGGATTCACTTTATTCTTATGGTAAAGAATCTGCATGGCTCCTCTATTGAAGTTCTCGCTTCTCATTTAGCTGATTTCGTATTTGATATCTCGTTTGGTAGAGTTGGTGGGGGAAAAATATCAATTAATTTCTCAGTTCAGAAATCTTGGAAGAGTACCCTGTTACCAATTTCTGTTCCTATGACGATAGATAAGAAAGGTATTCGGTTGGAAACAACTGTTCGGATTTAACCTAACCCCTATCTATCTTTTTTTAGAACTCTGTAAATCTGAGTTCTTTATATTGTTGGAATCGAGTTGAATAAATCATATTCTTGAAGTCCCATGCGACAGAGTTCATTTTCTTGATACTTTTTGTAACTAGATTCTCTTTAATTTCAACTAAAGCGAAATAATATCGTGTTAATGGTCCAGGATTAATAAAAATCATATCTTTTTGTGTTTTTATTAGTGGAAATTCATGATAATGCCCAAATATCACTAAATTCGGTTTTAAATATTGTATTAACTTAGTTAGTTCATCAGATCCGCCACTAATCGTTCTCTCATCAGTCTTATAGCAAAAAGCAGGAGGTTCATGTGTAAGGAGGATATTAAAGGTACGGGAAGATGTGTCTGTACTTATTTTGAATAATGGATTCAATTGGGATGAAAAATCATTTGGAGAAAATTCCATATCACATAATGGTTCTTTATGTCTCTTAGGAGGAAATACAGTACCTCCAAATCCCCAAATTTGTAGGGATCCAAGTTTGAGGACTTTTGCATTTAAGAAATGAACCTCTGAAGCTGTCCAAGATTTAAGTACTTTTTGAGCTTCATAACTATCCACATTACCTGGTACATAAACGATGGGAGCTTTTAGTGAAGCTAAAAGAGCTAGAATGGCTTTAACTGACTTGATTTGCTTGTTTACAAATATTCTTCTCCCTCCTTCTTTATAAACCCATTTTGTATACTTACTTTTAGATAAATTACCATGAGAAAGGATATATTGTAGCATTAAACTGATAGGTGTAGTTTCTGGGAGATCCCCCGCTATTAGAATTAAATCTATTAACCACTGTTCTTTCTTGATTATTGAAAGTAATTTAGATACAGCTTGAATATTCCCATGAATGTCTGCAAGAATCAAAATTCGAGAAATGCTAATCACACAATTTTTTTTTCGTTAATCAAAAACTTAAGCTGTAATTCAAATATATTTTCCTGTTAAAATTGTTTAGAACTCTAATCGTAATAATAAAAGATGACTTTTTTGTCATTATCAGATGGTATTGATAGATCAGTCAAAAAAAGAAAAAATTATGACTCCTTTTGCTCCAGAATGGTTTTTCCAAGCATTGTAAAAGGTTCGAGATTTTTTTGTTGTTTGATTGCACTTGCTTCTACAAATGGAGTTTTGATACCAGTTTGACTAGAAATGACTTTAGATAATAATTCACCCTCTTCAGTTGTCACAAATTCGGTTAACTCATCACGTAAATCGATCTTATTACCTACTAGCACAATAGGTATCTTTCCTGTCTCTTCTAACAACTCTTCTGTCCATCGAGTAATGTTTTGATAAGTTGTACGTCGGGAAACATCAAAAATTAGAATTGCTCCATCAGTTCTGCTATAAAATTGTTTTCTAATTGAATGAAATGATTCTTGTCCAGAAAGATCCCAAATTTGGAAGGTAATCCTATTACGATCGATATCGAAAATTTTGCGACCAATATCCACACCAATTGTTGGTTTATACCCTCCTCCTATTTCACCTCCTAAAAACAACTTAACAAAAGTTGTTTTACCAACCCCGTAGTCTCCACACATAACAATTTTCGAAGTGCTAGCTGGCATCTAGGTCTGCCTATACTTTAATCGGGATTAACGGTACTTGTGTCCTTCTTGGAGTAGACGGTCATCAATTTTGTCTTCATCTTCTGTTAGAGTGAATCCTGCTCCTATTCTTTTTCCTGTTGCAAGTTGAAATCCCGATCTACAAATACTCTCAGCTTGCCGACGTGCTGTTCTACGTAAGATTAAACCAGCATCAGGAGAGTATTCCAATTTTCCTGATTGAGTCGCCTCGTCTAAGATTAGTACAGCGTCACCAGCTTCCTCTCTACCTTCAGTAAATGATCTATTCTTAAACACAAGTCGAACCAAGTTTCTTTGCTCCTATTGATATTTGTGTTTTGTTTATATAAGATACATTATTATTAAACGATGTTGGAATTAGTATTTTAAGATAAATTAAAAATATTTGGAAATCAATTATTGATGATTAATATTTATATGATTTCCACTACAAGAAATTATAAACATTATCATTTAGTAAATACAGAAAAATCAAAGAGATTGGTGATGAAGTGAATTCTTCTAAACTTGTCACGTCATTGGCTATTATTGGTGAAACATTCGGTCAATGGCAAAAAATCAAGGAATTATGTGATCAAAGCACACAAGATAAATCTGGACTTGCTGCAGGGATTCTATCACGAACAATTGATATGGATTTAGGTTCTTTTACTGTTAAATACCTGATATTATTTATAGATCAAAAGTACGGTTATAATATCAAACCTACATTTCAATACTCGATGAAACAGTTAATGGAAGAAGGGATTGAAAATGTTCTCAGAAGAATTGGGAGGAAAACTATCATCAGGGCTCAGATGAAGGAGAAAAAGGATTTACAAATAACAAATCATTGATCATTTTGTGAGCTCATGTAATTTTGATAATAGGTCTTCCTGTTCTTTTGTTAAACTCCTCGGATACTGGTATTTCACCCTTATTTTCTTATTTTCATTGTCGTTATTGATGAATGTAAGTATTGTATTTTCTTTCGTGTTTTTAGGTATATAACCTGATAATTGTTCACCTGCAGGTGTTTTGATGGTCAGATCTGAACCACGAATTGCTAAAAAGACCGAAACAGGTATCTCTAAAACGTCATCTATCAAAGAAACTTCTACTAGTAAATCTCCAGCACTCCCCCCCATTTTACCTTGGTTTCCCTTACCAGTTATTCTCAAAATCTTTCTATTTTTAATATTGGGAGGAATTGGAATCCTAATCTTCTCTTTTTTTGTAGAACCATCTTGATATTTGCGATTCAGACTGATAGTTTTCTTTAAAGAGGTAGTTCTTCCCTCCAATTCTGAAATTTTAAGTTTTAAGGCAATTTTGAGATCTTGACCTCTTTGTGGTCTCATCGCGGTTCTAAAACCACTTCTTCCTGAGAACGGAGAACCTCCAGTTCCAAATGCTGAAAAAAAGTCATTAGGTCCGCCTCTACCAAAAAACTGTGAAAAAATCTCAAATGGGTCAATATCCATTCTGAATCCTCCCGCTCCTCCACGAGCAAACTGAGCAAATCCCTCGGGTCCAAATTGATCATATTGTTGCCTTTTTTCTGTGTCTGAAAGAACTGAATATGCTTCTCCTATTTCTTTAAACTTTTCTTCGGCTACTTTTGGGTTCATACCACTTTCTTTTGCACGATCGGGATGATATTTCAAAGCTAGTTTTCTGTATGCTTTTTTAATATCTTTTTTTGAAGCGTTTTTTGGGACTCCAAGTATTTCATAGTAATCTTTAACCAAATAAATAGCCCTCAAATAATGATTTACTAATAGATCAAAGTTGCTTCCTAATCCACTATTTATAACTGAATCATAAGTCTTTTTTCTATGTAATAAAAAAATCAAAACGATTAATGAAAAAAACTAAATTAATCCTTTTTATCTCCTCCTTGTTCAAATCCATGAAGACTTGAAATTATGTTTGATTGTACAATTGGCTCCTTTCGGAATTTAGCTTAATCCCAGTTACCCCTCAAGGAAGAAGAGAGTTATTCTTTTCCATTGATAGCTTTTTGGATTTCTTTCTCTAATTTTCTCATATCTGCTCCCACTATCTTCGAAACTAATCTATTTCCAATGATTATTGCAAAAGTCGGGACTCCCTGGATTCGTAATTTAACAGCTACTCCCTGATTTTTATCTACATTAATTTTTATGAAATCGGCTTCAGTATACTTCTGACTGAATTTTTCAAAGATAGGAGCACTTGCTTTACATGGAGGACACCAATCAGTAAAACAATCTACCACTAAAGGTCGGGATGAATTTGATTGTGTATTTGCTTTAATAATGTCTGCAAATTCCTTTTCGTTGATTACTCGCGCCATTTCTATCACTACAATGCAAAAATCATCAATACTCTTTTTGAGGTAATCTTTTTATTATTTACTTAAATTGACTACTCTCTGAAAGAAGGAATTACGTAGAAAACATGGTTTCTCTTTTCTTAATTTGTAAGTTTAAATTTGTTTAGGGTATGTTTTTCTCTCAGATAACCTCGAACTCAAGACACGAAAAAGACTTAGAAGTGATTTTGAAACAGGTAATTTGTCATCCAAATGAATGGAAAGTCTAATACTGTCAAAATTATTCTTTGATGTGATCTATTAATGGTTCTAATCGCTCAACTTGCTCCCTATATTCCCTTATTTAACTTAATTTTCTTTATTGGGGGAGTTCCTTTTGTATTATGGTTGAATAATAAAACTCAGAATGATTGGATTTGTTTAGTATTAGGGATAATATATATGGTTTGTTATGGAGTAATTGCACAACCAGGGTGGGATGAATGGTTTTTCTTCTTTTTTGGTCTAACTGTAGGTTATATTACTGATTACTGGGGTGTAAGCTCTGGAAAGTGGAAATATCATCCTTGGGATCCAGATTACGGTTATTCGGCGTATGTGGGCTTCGCGTGGGGCATGGTCTCTATCTTTACTTATAATATTGGTAAAGAAGTGATGGTTCTTCCCGAGCTTGCTTTTCTTCCAGGAATACTATTCATCCTACCCACTTTCTTTTTTGAATGGAAATTTGGCGAAACCCGGAAAGATCAATATTTTTTATTTGCCCGAGTAATCTTCACCTTCTTAGCTTTTCTTGCCTCAAATAGCTTGGGACTCATGTTTATTGCTTGTTTTGTAGGAGCGTACATTGAGTTTGCTGGGGTAGAATGGATCAAAAATTGGCTTTATATTGACACGATGAGCTATATTTTCATTTCATTTGGATATTCCTTGATTATTCTCATGTCGAAAATGATCGTTGATTTAATAGATGAAATATTTAATCCTTTAGTATGGCTTTTCTTTATCTTTGCTCTTATAGCGGGAGGAATTGATCTCTTTTGGGCACAGAAAAGAGTAGAGGTAGACAGTAAAAGAGCAATAATTGCTGCAGAGCAATTCCATGAAAAATACTAATTTTGGCTTCTAGAATTGAAAATAAACACTCGTATTAAAAAAGAATAATACGAGTGACGGCTTAAAAGGGAGCTAAGATACTTTTAGTTCACCAACGAGATCGTGAGCTCCGATCCCGATCTGAACTTCTACGACGATCGCGATCACCATAACCAGAGGATCTTCCTCCATAACCTCCTCTATCACCATAACCACCACGTTGTCTATAGGATCTCCTCCGGGGATCTTCTACATGTTCAGAAGATCTATTATTGTCTTGGTTGACATCATCAAAAACTGTTGTGTCCTCACCGATTTCTCCGAATTTTCCTTTTGATAATCGAAGAGAATTTTGAAAAACATTTGCAAATCCGTTACTGAGCTTGTAAACCTTTCCAACCGAGATGGCATCAATATCTTCATTCCATAATGTCAATGTGATAGATGCGGTCTCGTCTGCAACGGTGAAATCACATACTCTATGTGTTTCCCCTGATTTTTTATTTATTTCTCGTTCTTCACCAACATTGGTGACTTGAAAAACTACATTCAATCTTTTTTCGAGAGGCTTGACATCTTCGATCTTGACGTCATGCGTCTCTTCTGAATCAAAACTATAAGACATTTTTTACACTTCTAACGACGAATAGAACCCAAATCCTTACAAAAAAGCAAAATCATCCTACATGTTCTAATTTTCGATCTCGATAGACTTTAGAGACTTAAATTGTTCCATTCGCACAATTACTCTTTCATTCCAGAAGTTGGGCTTATATAATTCCACCTTATTATGATATATAAACTTTCGTCTTTTTTTTTCAGATAAGATGAGGATATTTTCAGACAAAAAATTTTTTGGTTTCTCACTATTTTTCTATTCTAAATTAAAAAAGTCATTTTGGACAAAACCTGATTCAACCGTAATTACCTGAAAAGAGTTGTAGAATCTTATGACCCGTAAAATTAAACCCCGAGATCTATTCCCAATGGATCGAAAAGTTGAACGGGAAGAGATCTTGGCTGTAAAGCGTGTTATGCGTGATAAACGTTTAACTTTCATGAGTGGTACTGAAATAGAGGAGTTTGAAACAGCATTTGCTAATTACATGGGTGCTAAGTACGCTATTGCTGTTAGTTCAGGAACGGCTGCTTTACATGTGTCTTTAGCTGCTGCTGGAATTGGAGCTGGAGATGAAGTCTTAATTCCACCTTATACATTTGTTGCTACAGCCACAGCTGTTCTACATCAAAATGCTATTCCAGTATTTGTTGACATTGACCCTAATACCTTTTGTATGGATCCTACTGACTTAAAGAATAAGGTAACTGACCAAACAAAAGCAATTATCCCTGTACATTTATTTGGTTATCCAATGGACTTAACATCTCTTCTTGAGTTTGCTGAAAAACATAACTTAGTTTTGATTGAGGATGCATGTCAAGCTCATGGAGCAGAATATGATGGGAAAAAAATAGGGACATTTGGAAAGGCAGGATGTTTTAGTCTCTTTGAATCCAAAAATATGATGACTGGTGAGGGAGGTATTATAGTTACTGATGACCCCGAATTTGCTGAGCAATGCCGATTAGTTAGACATCATGGGGAACCATCTTGGTACACATATGAGAGATTAGGTTATAATTATCGTATGACAACCATACAGGCAGCAATTGGCTTAGAACAACTAAAAAAACTTGATCAGATGAATGATGGACGAATTAAGAACTCATTATATTTAAATTCATTATTAAAAGATATTCCAGGGGTAGCCTTACCTCAAATGCCAGAGAATGGAAAACATGTATTCCATGCTTATGCTCTACAAATAGATCCATCAATAGTTGGGATGACGGGAAAAGAATTGGCTGATCGTCTTAATCGTGACTTTCAGATAACACAGTTAATTTATCCTGCTGGTCTTTACACTTCTACTCTCTTTAAGGAGAGAATGGGTTATGGAAACCGTAAATGCCCATTTACTTGTCCTTTTTTTGAACAAGAAGTGTTCTATACTGATTCCCGCTGTCCTATTACAGATAAAATTACTGAAAATGTAATTGGTTTACCTAATTGGCATCAATTGTCTTATATTGAGTTATCTTTGATTGCTGGAAAATTTTTAAGAGAAATGGAAGAAATATTGAATACTAAACTCGGAATTAAGGAACGAATCATTGGTACAATGCTTTCTACAAGGACTTCTCCAAAAGTGTATGAACTAATTTCAGGTATTCCAAAAGTCGACAATCCCTTAAAAATAGGGGTAATTGGATTGGGAGGGATCGGGCAAGTTCATGCTGCTGCTTATTCTGCTTGCTCATGGACAGAATTGCACTCGTTTGCTACACGAAATCCAGTATCACTTCAAGGAGCAGCATTATTTTTTGGGGTAACCAATATTTACGAGGATTATCTTGAAGCTCTCAATGATCCTCAATTACAAGCAGTATCAATCTGTGTGCCAACTTTCGTTCATAAAGAATACATTGTCGCTGCAGCAAATGCAGGAAAACATATTCTTTGTGAGAAACCCATATTATTACATCCAGAAGAGTTAAAAGCAGTTGAACATGAATTAAAGAAAAATAATGTCAAACTAATGGTTGCAATGATATGTCGGTTTATGTCTCACTATTCTACTACAAAAAGGGTAATAGATAAAGGTGAGATTGGTTCCATAGTTTCCATTCATGCGCACCGAAGGGGAAGAGGACCACCAGTAGCAGATTGGTTTTGGAACATTGATAAAAGTGGGGGGATAGCTGTAGATCTAGCAATACACGATATTGATCTAGTTCAATGGTTTCTAGGTCCAAATGATCCGATAAAAACTGTTTATGCAATTGGATCAAATTCTGTTTATCCTGAGATTGATACATGGGATACTGTTGTCATTACTCTCCAATCTCAATCAGGGGTATTGATTACAATAGAAGCTTCCTGGGCCGAGGCAGACCTCAGAGACCAAGTTGGAAATAATACAAAGATGTTTGTTTATGGTGAGGACGGAACCATCCAGATTGATCCATCAAAACAGCCTGCTGTTAAAAATACTGAATTAGACGGACTTGAACCAACTTTAGAAGAATTTGATCAATTACCATTTTTTGTTGATCAAGTTGGTGCATTTGCCAAAGCGATATTAAATGATGAAGAAGTACCTATTCCTATTTCTGATGGTATTTCTGCTCTTCGAGTCGCACGTGCTGCCCTTGAATCGTTACAAAGTGGTGACGTTATTCATCTTTAGTAATAGATATTATTTTGGGATTAACCATTTTCCAGCTTTATAAATCATCTCTTCATCTAAAAATATTATTGATTCATCACTCTTCATTTCTTTCAGAATGTCCCAATGAATGGATGATTGATTTTTTGAACCAGTTTCAGGATAGCCAGAGCCTAGGGCAAGATGAACGGTACCACCCATTTTTTCGTCGAACAGCATGTTCTTAGTAAATTTATTTATTGCAAAATTTGTGCCTACAGCTAGTTCTCCAATAATATTCGCGTTAGAAATAGTTAACATTTTTTCTAAAAGCTCTTTTCCTTTTACTGCGTTGAAATCTGTTACTTTTCCCTCCTTGAACGTTAAATGAATATCCTCGATCTCTTGGCCTTCATATATCCCTGGATAGGTAAACCGAATTGTTCCATTAACCCCATCTTCATGTGGGCCCGTAAAAACTTCTCCATCCGGAAGATTCTCGTGGCCACAACAATTCTCCCATTTTCGATTTTCAATCGCTAAAGTTAAGTCTGTATCTTCACCTATTATCTGCATTTCTGAACCCTTGTTTAATATATCTACTATTTTCTGCTGTTTCTTTTCCACGCCCTTCCAGAAACTAACAGGATCTTCTTGATGAAGATTCAGTGCTTTATATACAAATTCTAAGTATTCCATTCCTCCCATTTGTGCCTCTTGAGCATGTGCATTACAAGGATAAGGAGATAAATTCCATCTTAATTCCTTTTTAGCTGCTCGTTCAAGATATATTTTTGTGATTTCCTTCCTTGCCTCTCTTAGCATCACTTTCTTATCTGCTGCGACATTAGTTAATTCCCGGGTATTATAGTCAGAATCGATTGCTATTAGTACATTAGCTTTCTTCCATAACTCAATTTCAAGCTCGTCAACGTATTGTAATTGAGCATCAGAAGCATATTTGTAAAATATCTCGTCCTGACCATCAAACCTGAATTTCATTCTTAAAATATTTGCGCCTACTCGGATACTTTCCTTAAATATCTCTCGGACAAGGTTCTCAGCGTTAATTGAAGCCTGAATTAACACAAGGTCATTTTTCTTTACATTAACAGAATATTGAATGATTAGTTTTGCCAAATTTTCGTTAAAATTCGAGTACATAAATAAGCCTCATAGATTCAAGATTTAAACACGTATTTTTAGAGGGAATTAAAGGAATTATTGTTGTGGAAAAAAATGTAAAACCATCATAAGCAGCTGTTATCAGAAATCGTGAAGAGTAAAATCGCCCTGAGAGCTGGTTAAGATTGTGACCTACGCTAATCATATTCTGAGAGTTAATTTAAAGACAAAAGAGATCAAAAGAGAACCAATAAACCTTGATATCGCTCAAGAATACCTTGGAGGAAGAGGGTATGGCGTTAAAATTTTGTATGACGAGCTTAAATCAGGGATTAATCCGTTAAGCGCAGATAATAAAGTTGTCATTATGACAGGGCCAATGACAGGAACAACATCTCCTACTACTTCGAGGTGGTGTATGGTTTTCAAGAGTCCACTCACAGAACGAACCCTTAATGATACTCATTGTGGGGGAAGACTAGGGATTGAGATAAAACGAGCAGGTTATGATGGTATTATTATCGAGGATGCGTCTGATACCCCTGTTTATCTTTTAATAAATGCAAAGAACGTTTTAATTCAAGATGCCACGAATCTATGGGGGAAAACTATCGATGAAACAGAAGGATTACTAAAAAAGCGTCACAGTGGTCATTCTGTTGCAGCTATAGGTCCTGCAGGGGAAAATCTAGTTCATTTTGCCTGCGTAATCAATGGAACAAGAACTGCAGGGAGAGGAGGTATTGGAGCTGTTTGGGGTTCAAAAAAGCTTAAAGCTGTTGTAGTTCGAGGAAATGGAAAAGTCGTCCCTGTTAACCAACACGCGTTTCGGAAGGTTAATAAAAAGTTTTTAGAGATCTTAAAGGGGCACCCTGTGACAGGAACTGGAATGGGACTTTATGGAACTCCTATTCTTGTTAACATTGTAAATAAGCACGGTGTACTTCCTGTTAAAAACTTCAGTACTGGTATTTTTGATGATGTACGTCAAATTGCAGGTGAAACACTTAGGGAATACTTAGTGAAGAAAGAACCTTGCCGAGGCTGTCCTATTGCTTGCGGGAGGATCATGAAATACAAGGAGATAGAAACACAAGGTCCTGAATATGAATCATTATGGGCTCTAGGTCCTAATTGCGGTATAAGCGATCTTGAGACTATATTTAAAGCTAATTCGCTTTGTAACAAGCTAGGATTAGATACTATTTCTACTGGAAACGTTATTGGATGGTTTATGGAATGTAGTGAAAAAAAAATCATTCCTAACGCTATACCATTTGGTGATGGTCAAGCGCTTCTTTCATTAATAGAAAATATTGCTTATCGAAGGAATGAAGGTGACTTATTGGCAAACGGAGTAAGAAATGCCGCTAATCAAATTGGTAAGGAAACAACAAAGTTTGCATGCCATGTTAAAGGCTTGGAATTACCTGCTTATGATCCAAGAGGAATAAAGGGCATGGCACTTAGCTACGTCACCTCCAATAGTGGGGGAACCCATTTAAAAGCTTACACTGTTATTCAAGAAGTATTAAGCTTACCCCATTTTGTCGACCCCTTTGCAGAAGAGGAAAAAGCGAATCTAGTCAAAAATTTGCAGGATGTATTTGCTGCTCTCGATTCTGCTGAATGGTGTAAATTCACTGCAATGGCTGTATTCTCAACGTTTAAGTGCGAAGTCGAAATTTATGCGAAGCTTTTAACTACCGCTACTGGTTTTTATATTGATGAGGATGAGTTCAGGAAAATTGGAGAAAGAATTTACAATTTAGAACGCTTGTTTAATATTCGAGAAGGATTGACAAAAGAAAATGATGTCCTCCCTTCAAGATTTCAAAAAGAATCGTTACCTGAAGGACCAGCTAAGGGTCACACCCTTAATATTAATGGTCTTTTAAAAGAATATTATAATATCAGAGGCTGGGGAGATTTAGGAATCCCTTCAGATCGAAAATTAGGAGAGCTTAATATTCAACCTATTAAAACTCATACAAAACTTCAAATTGCTTTAGATCTTCGCGATCTGGATGAAGCCCTTAAAATAGCTCAGAAAAGTGCTTTGGGAGGCGTGGACTGGATTGAAGCGGGCACCCCTTTAATTAAAGCAACTGGTATAGAATCAGTTAGTAAATTACGTCAGCTCTTTCCTCACAAAACAATTGTTGCTGACCTTAAGACAATGGATGCGAGCTATTTAGAAACAGAGATGGCTGCGTTAGCTGGTGCTGATATTGTATGTATTTTAGGTATAGCTCCAGATAGTACCATTAAAGATGCTGTTGGGGCAGGAAAAAAATTTGGAGTCAAAATTTTCGCCGATTTAATTGGGATAAAGGATCCTATTAACCGAGCCATTGATTTGGAAAAGCTTGGTGTGGATATTATTGGATTACACATAGGTATAGATCAACAACTGCGATCAGATTTTGATAAAATTCCTTTTCCCACATTAAAAAGATTAAGAGAGATTATCAAGATTCCAATTGCAGTAGCGGGTGGACTGAAAGCGGAAACCATTCCGAAAGCTATCGAATGTGGTGCTGATATCATCATTGTAGGTTCAGCAATTACAAGGTCAGCTAATCCACAACAAGCAACTCTACATCTTAAAAATGTAATTTTGACGAGTAAAGACCAATGATTACAATAAGGCTCATTTTTTTTGCCATTTTACAATTGGAATTTGGAGAAACTCATAATATTGTTATTAAGGAACCTATAGAATTGAGGCAGATTTTCGACTTTTTTCAATCGAAATCTGGTAAAAAAGGAAGTTCTTTCTTTTTAGAAAATGAAGAATTAAAAAAAGGATTTACAATTCTTATTGATGGACGAAATATACTTGCTCTGGAGGGATTAGATACTAGCTTAAGTCACGACTGTGAGGTGTCCATTTTTCCACTAATCGCAGGTGGATTTTTTAAGCTTGGACTCTGAAATCATTCAATATTCGCATGCTCTTCTTTCATTTCTCTCTCACTAATGCCTAGATCCATTGCTAATTGAGCAACACATGAATCTAAAGTAATTGCGGCCGCGTATTCAAATGAAGGAATTAAGAAGCTAAGATTCGATATTTGATGTAAATCAGCACTTATCTTTTCTGTTCTTCCCTCAATAGGGAGAAAAATATCTGATTTTCTAGCTAATTCTGATTCTGAAAAAGATGTTAACCCAACTATGCGCATATGGGCGGATTTCGCACTTTCAACACGTTCTAAAGTACTTGTGGATACACCTGAACCCGAGATTCCAATAAGTAAGTCTTTTTTCCCTCTGAATCTCCAATCATAATTTGATTTACAATTAATTCTTAGATGACTTAATCTAATAGAGGAAATACTTGCGATAATTGAATCTAGGCCACTACCATAGACAAATAGCATTTTACCTGATTGGCTGGAATAACTTTCAAGGAGAGTGACAAACTGCAGTAAAGGTTGTTCGTTTCTCTTAATATTGTCTAAAGTCATTTCTGCTGCTCTTAAAACTTCATTTACACTTTCATTAAACCCTTTAACAGATGAGTCGTCTCGGAGTCCTAAAATTACACCAATACCAATACACATAGATGTCATTTCAAATACTGTGCCAAGTGGGGTAAGAGGTGCGTGAGAAACAGGTGTTAAGGCAGCATGAGAAACAGGAGCGAACTTTTCCTTCACATATCCCCGTGGGATAAGAATAATTGAATCTGCTAATCTTGCTGCAAGAGAATGCTGGTCACCAGTGAAAACTAAAATTTTTGCGCCTCTACTAATTGATTCCTGTAAGGTATTTATCGTGAAGCTAGTCCATCCTGAACCAGTGATACCAATAACTACATCATCTCTTCGGACTGGTTTGGCAAGACTTTTACCTAAATATGAGACTTTATAACCTACATTTTTTAATAATTCCCCTAATAACATACCTACTTTTCCTGATCTACCCATCCCCACGAGATGTATCCTCTTGTCTTTCTCTTTCGCTTCTTCAAGTGTTTTACAAAATTCTACAAGGCAAGGAGGATTTTCATTTATCGAATTTACCGTTCTTTTCGCTGTTTTTTCTAGGAGATTGAAAGCCGAATAAAAAGACGACAAATTTTGCCTTTTAACGTGTTCCAATGGTATCTCCAAAAATGCATTTGAATAATGATATGGGAATCTATTTTTTTTTTATAATAATCAGAAAAAAGCCTTTCATAAAAAAAATTTCTGAATAAACCTCTTCAAAGTAGCTATTAAGTCAAGTGAATTAAGAAGTTTTTACAATGAATTTTCAAGTAAACACATTAAGAAACGAGTTTGATGGTCCTCACCATTTATATTGTCTCGGTTAAAAGAGAAATTTAGTTGATCCAAACAAATAGAAGCAATAATCACCCATCACGCCGAAATTAATGAATACTCACGCTTTAGAGCTTCCTGGGTGAGAGTCTGAATATCTTTCATTAACCAATTATCGGTCTGGATTATATTTTGAATAGATTGGATTAATTCTTGCTCGAAAGAATGTAGTTCCTGAATTATAGCCTGTTTTTCTAATAGATTGAGATTATCTCTTTGTGAAAAGATGTCAATTTCTATAGGTTGATTTTGCCTTGGAACAACAAATGGTTTAAAGAAACTAACACATGGGTGTGGTGATCCTGTCATCCAATGAATAGTATTCTTTCTCGAAAGATAAGAAACCTGAGA
Organism: Candidatus Heimdallarchaeota archaeon; assembly: GCA_020353515.1. Classification (GTDB taxonomy): domain Archaea; phylum Asgardarchaeota; class Heimdallarchaeia; order Hodarchaeales; family Hodarchaeaceae; genus Hodarchaeum. The sequence continues at coordinate 855,016 of CP070695.1, read as the reverse complement.
AGCGGTCGTTCGGAAGGCCCCATGCATACAGATACCCCCATAATGATCACGGAGGATCTCCATCATAATTTTTGGACCAATGTTTCCAGAATTTAATTGTAAAAGATAATTTCCCCAACCTTCCCGTGAATATCTTGAAGGGGTTTGATAAAAACCTTTAGTAAAGCATTTTGCAAAATTAAACTCTCCACGGTTGTCACAATAGTCTTTATCAAGGACATAATCTACAATCCCTTCTTTGGCAAGAGTATATTCTGATCGAATTGACAAAGAATTTGAGATATTTCTAAATCCGTCTTTAATCTGTTGAGCAATCCACCACTTCCCTGCGGTTTCTAGAACCCAGGCTTCATTAGAATCTGCTATGAGAAAGGAATTATGGTACATTAACGTCGGATCATCTTCCGCGCATGCTCCTCCTTGATTGTATGTCTCTAGCAATTCGCAAATAATGTGGACAGCCTGAATAGTGGTTGAAGATCGCTCGAGAGCGAGACGAACTAAGTCCATTCCAATTAATGAAGGGGGTCCTAAAGGTTCTTTTGTGTCGAATATGGCTTCATTGCCAATTACGACATTCTTTTCATTAGCTCCCATCTCTGCCCCCCACATCCAACTAGGTTTTGAAAGTAAAACTGCATGTGTTTCCTCGACTTGTGGGATGGAGATGTGAGTACATTTAAGAACAGTTTCATCTGTATATTGTTTTCTTGGGAAATACACAATTGTTTGTTTTTCTAGATATGGTCTGTCACTATTTTTTCCAAAAATCACCTTACCATCAATAGTAGCTGATCCGAGTGCAACGAAAGTATCACACATGTAAAGTGACCTCTTTTTACTGTTCTTTAACCATTAAATCGCAAGATCGTGAATTATTTCATAAGCATAGGAATCAATGGGTTTTTTCTTTTGTGTATCCTCAAGGGGAATTTTTACTAATTGGAGATTCTGTTCACCCACCATAATTCCTGTATCCCCTTTTAAAACACAGTCGACGGCGAATGCACCAAGTCGTGTTGCCAGCCATCGGTCAAGAGCGCTTGGTGACCCTCCACGTTGTACGTGGCCTAAAATAGATATGTGTGTTTGAAATTCCAATCCTTTTTGGGTAGTTAAACGATTACAAAAATCAAAAATGTTACCTTTACTTACCCCTTCCGCTACTATGATGATAATACTTTTTTTCCCTCGTTTCTGAGCTACCTTTACACGCCTAGCTACAGTTTCTAAATCAATAGTATGTTCTGGGATCAATACCTCCTCAGCTCCACATCCTATCCCCACCTTGAGAGCGATAAAACCTGTATGACGTCCCATAACTTCAACAACAAATGCACGTTCATGTGACTCTGCTGTATCTCTGATTCGATCAAGCATTTGAATAACAGTATCGATTGCAGTGTCATAACCAATAGTATAATCTGTGCCAAAAATATCATTATCGATTGTTCCTGGAATCCCTATGACTTGGCCATCCCAAAGTTTTTTTAATTCTAATAAACCACGAAATGTTCCATCTCCCCCTATTGCTATTAATCCATCCAATCTGTGTTTTTTTAATATAGTCACTGCCTCTAATACCCCCTCTATTGAATAAAACTTCTTACATCTTGCGGTTTTTATGATAGTTCCGCCTAGTTGGAGAATATTTCCAACAGAACGGGGAGTCATTTTCTCAAATGCTTCATCGAAAATACCCTGAAATCCTCTGTGGATTGCAATTATATTAAGTTTTTTCGCAATACCTCTTCGTACTACAGCTCGCAAACAAGCATTCATACCTGGAGCATCACCCCCACTACAGAATACTCCAATTCTCTTTCTTTGCTCGTTACTTTGCATTTATAATCACCACATTCATTAGATAACTTATTAGTAAGATTTTCACACGATTTAAGTTCTTAAGAGTCTTGTTCCTAGATTAAGAGAAACTGTTATAGTTTTTTTGAAAACTCGTCTTCAAACAGTTTAATCGAAAAGTGGTATTATTAATGTTGTGGAAACACACACTAGGAAAACCAGGTGACACTTATATTATTGGTAAGCATTGGGTGAAGAAATACATTCCAAAAACAAAACGAGTGGCTAAAGCGTTGCACAAAGAATCGTGTCCTGGGGCTATTTATGATATTGGGTATCATTACCTTCCTGATGATCCATCTAAACAACAACATCTTTGGCTTTGCATTGAAACTGGAAAGTTATTTCAAAAGGCGCCTTCTCTTAAAGTACAACCAAAAACTAAGCCTAAAAAGGAAAAACCTAAACCAGTACCTAAACCTCCAATCAAAGTCAAGGGAAAAATAAAACCTGTTGAAAAACCACCAGAACCAATACCAGAACCAGTAGCGGAACCTGTGAAACCAACTGTTGCAGCACCGACTATAAATACATTAACTTCTGTTTCAGAAGTGAAGGGAATTGGAAAGGCAGCTTTTGATAAATTAGTTGCAACCAACATCAAAACAATTGGGGATTTATTAAGTAAACACAGTCAGGAGATTGCAACAATGATCGGCCGAAAAAGTGACAAGCAGATCAAAACTTGGCAAGAGAATGCTCAAAAGATGCTAACTGGTTAAAAGAGAACGACATTCTTCATGGAATATATCCTTTTACATATTCTTTAAGCATTCTTCGGGCAGAGAAAGCGGGTGTTATACTTTTAATTGAATTTCGAACGACTTCACACCACCCCGTTGGTATTCCTTCACTATCTTTATCATAAAATAACGGTCGTATTTCTTCCTCTAGAATTCTATAAAACGAATTAACATCATACTGGTTTTGATCTTCAATATTATTTTGCTCTTGGCCTCCAATAGTCCAGCCATTACTTCCATCATATCCTTCGGGCCACCACCCGTCTAGAATAGAGAAGTTAAGGCACCCATTGATAGCAGCTTTCATACCTGAAGTACCTGATGCTTCAAAAGGTTTTCGGGGTGTATTAAGCCACACATCACAGCCTTGGACTAAGTACCTTCCTACCTGCATATCATAATCTTCGATGAAAGCTACTCGACCCCCTATTGATGGATCTACCGCCTTTTGGTAAATCTGTTGAAGAACATTCTTCCCGGGATCATCAGCAGGGTGAGCCTTTCCTGCGAAAATAATTTGAATAGGGGTATAACGGTCCAATAGACTTTTACGGAGTCTTTCAATATCATGAAAGATTAAAAATGCTCGTTTATAAGTTGCAAATCTTCTTGCAAACCCAATTGTCAAAGCATGAGGATCAAGAAGAGCTCCAGCAACTAAGGTCTGACGGGAATCTTTATTCTCATCTATTCTTTTAATACGGGCTCTTTCACGTAAAAATACAAACATCCGATCCCTTGCTTCTTCTCGGGCAGCCCAAAGTTCCCTATTTGGGATATTGTCAATTTTCTCGAATATGTCAGGATCATCGTGTCTATCAATCCAATTTTTACCTAAATACTTTTTATATAAAGCTTGAAATGATCTGCTAATCCATGTGGGAATATGAACCCCGTTGGTGACGAACTGGATCGGTAATCGGTTCTCAAATTCAGGTGTAGAAAAAAGGCCATTCCACATTTTGTTACTTATTTCACAATTGAGCTTTGAGACAGCATTTTGATACCGGCTTAACCTAATACCAAGTGCCGTCATATTAAACCTTGGACCTTGGCCATCTCCCCAATCGAATGCTCCAAGAGCTAAAAATTTATCACGATTGATCCCCAAATTTTCCCAATAATCTTGGAAGTACTTTGATACTAATTCAAAAGGAAATTGATCGTGTCCAGCTTTTACTGGAGTATGAGTCGTGAAAATAATCTTATTTCGTACAATTTTAGTTGCTTCTTCAAAGCTCTTTCCATTCTCAATCATCTCCCTTCGAAGAAGTTCAAGGCCGACAAACGCAGTATGACCCTCATTACAGTGATATACTTCTGGATTATGCCCAAGTTGTGAAAGAATCCTTACAGACCCGAAACCAAGAACAATTTCCTGACGTATCCTCATTTCTTGGTCTCCTCCATAAAGTCGTGCTGAAAGACCTCGGTTCCATGGTTCATTTTTATCAATATCAGTGTCCATAAGATAAAGTGGGGTTCTTCCAACCTTGAGGTTCCAGACTCTCAAAAAAATTGGCTTAGGGAACTTTAGTTCTATATGTAATTGTTCAGCTTCATTTTTGATAATAGGATTAATTGGTATTTGATTAAATTTCAAGTAATTATATTGCGCTTCTTGCCACCCATTTCTTGGCAATAACTGAGTAAAATACCCTTGGGGATACACGAATCCTACTCCTACGAGTGGAACTCCTAAATCACTACTTTCCTTAACATGATCTCCGCTAAGGATTCCTAAACCACCTGAATAAATTGGGAGGGATTGATGTAATCCATATTCAGTGCTAACATAAGCTATTTCCCCAGAAAAATGAGGGTAGTTATTTGAGAACCATGTGTCCTTTGAATCTAGATCACGATCAAAATTATGCATGACGCCATCATAATGTTTAAGGAAAGCTGGGTTCTGAGCAGCTGCATCTAACCTTTTATTTGGTATGATTTGCAGCATACGAACAGGATTATGGTAAGTATAAACCCATAGAGGATGATCAAGACGTTTAAATAGTTCACGGGCTTTTGGGTTCCATACCCATGTGAGATTCTCTGCAAGCTCCTCTAATCTTTCAATTCGTTTTGGAATATCAACCATTATGCATCCCTTCATTATTATCGGTTATAAATCTGGAACATATGGAAAAGTACTAAGAGAAATCGTTTATACTAGTGGAGAGGGCCCTACCTATTTGATATAAATAGAGATTTATTGGCCTTGTTTTTCTATTGAAAATTATCTAAGTTCAATTTAGTAGGCAACCATGCAAGAATTCTAAACAAAGGTGATAAATTGGTTGTATTTAGTTATTCTGAAATAAAAGTTGGACAAAAAGCTTCAATTAAACGTACTATAAGGGACATTGATATAAAAAAATTTGCAGAAATAAGCGGAGACAGAAATCCGATTCATTTAGATGAAGAATACGCTAAGAAAACGTTTTTCCAGGGACGAATAGCACATGGTATGCTTTCTGCAGCTTTAATCTCCGCAGTACTCGCCAATGAACTCCCAGGACCAGGAAGTATCTATTTAAAGCAGGAATTAACTTTTATTAAACCTATAAGGATAGGGGATACTATACTAGTAACAGTAGAAGTGATCAATAAAGACGATGAGAAAGAAAGAGTGGTTTTGAGAACTTATTGCACAAATCAGCATAATGAGCTTGTAGTAGATGGAAAAGCCACAGTAATGCCAATGAGATCATAATTGATAATGACTATTTTTTCATTACTTTTTTACCATGAATAACATAAAAACGTCTTTTCTGTATTATTGTCTCAATTTCTCTGAATCCAATTTTTTTTAGTGATTCAGTTAATTTTATTTCAGGAATAGGGAAGGGAACCCAAGGTAAAGGTTTATCACGAGTATACTCAAAAATTATGATACTACCATTAGGTTTCAGATGATTGAAGGCATTTCTTAATGCTGGGATAGAGTTAGGTTGATAATGTAAAGAAAAACCGAATAATACACCATCAACAAAGTCTTGAGAAAGAACATCTTTAGTGAAATCTTTTTCAGAAACAATAATATTGGTTTTTTGGGGGAGTTGAGCTCGAAGAAAGGAAATATCAGATCGGTTGTTGTCGATAGCAATTACTCGAGAAACAAGAGTTGCCAATGGAAGAGTATATGTACCCTTCCCACAACCAGCATCAATCCAAACTCCCCCCGAAATATTACAAAATTGAAGCTGTTCTCGAATTCTTTTGAACTTTGAACTTCTCAGAGTTAATTCCCTACATGAATTGACTCATACTGAAAGAATCTCTATTTTTTCTCTTTTCCTTCCATCAGAGGATAACGACGGAACATAAAAGCGCCTAAAATTAAGATCGTACCCGCTACTGGGCCAGTCAATAACAAACCTAGGGGCCCAGTACCAAATATTCCTGCTTCTGTCGCGATAGTAGAAGAATAGTATTCTCTACCGAACAGAAAAAGTAGAATCCCAAGCATTAGGTCTCCGCACGCAGCAAAAAACCAGTCTACAACTCCTTGGGAAGCAAAATACATTGACTCTCTTCTTTGACCAGTCATTTCTTCATCTACATCGATTACATCTGCGAAAACAGAATATTGAAGAAGAATCACTCCACCAACAGGGATTCCAACTAAAAATACCGTCAAAAGTGTCTGGATTATAACAAAATTTCGCCAATCGGGACTAGTGACTAGTTCATACCCCCCCTCTATTGGAGTGAATTGAATAGTATTTATAGGAGTTATAATAGGAATTTGACCGATTAATATAGTTAACCATGAGAACACTCCGAAGAAAAGAAAACAATAGTAAAATAATCGTGCTTTCCCAACTCGTTTTGAAATATAAACAATAAGAGGAACGACGCCAATCGCAGTAATAACAAATAAACCAGATAAAAGAGAAACCATTATGTCATCTGGTTGTAAACCAATAGCGTTTACTCCAATCATTGGAATAGCTGCAAGAAGCATAGCTTCTGCTAACATGACAGTTGCCGCAGTTGCTAAGTAACTTGGGAAAAATGAATTATTTTTAAATGTCGTTTTGAAAGATTCAATCATACCGAAATGGGTTAAACTAGCATTTTCATTTTCTCTGATACCAAAAAAACTTATCATCATTCCTAAAAATGCAATGATTCCAAGCGGGATTGTTGCTATCACTGCAGTTGTACGATTATCAATTCCCATGATAGTCGCAACAATACCCCTGAGGATAGGAAAGATTAATACTCCGATTATTGTGCCTGATAATTGAAAAATCGTTTTATAAGCTTGATAATCTGTTCGCTGATGTTTTTCTGGAGCAATTTCAGGTAATAATGCTAGATGAGGATTTATAACGGCAGCATTACTCCATCGAAATCCACCATAACTAATTAATAACCATAATAGAATTAATGGAACCTGATCTTCCGTAAAAGGACACCAAAAAACAAGAATGAAGAAAAAGCTCCACACTGGCGCTAAAAGAAGAAATGGACGTCTTCTACCCCATCTAGTCCTGATGTTATCAGATATACGTGCAACTGGTACATTCATTAAACCTTCAGACAATTTTGCTGAAAATGTAATCATTGTAACTAAAAGGGCATCAAAATTTGAGGGCTGAGTTAATACCTCTTCTAAATAATAAAGGATCACGAAAATAGAAAGAACATTTCCCATTATAGAATCGCCAAATCGGGCGATTGACCAATTAAATTTTTGAAATCTGGCTGGTTTGTACGTCGAAGTACCTAACTCCATCTAAATCACAACGAAACAATGTCTAATGTAAATTATTTCAGATGTTTTTAGATTAAAAAAAATTGTGATAAAATGTTTGTGTCTTTCATACCAACTTAGTTATCTCTTTTTTCTTTCTTTTTCTTTCTTTCTTCTTTCTCGTTCTACAGGATCCATTAAGCTTGTCATATCATCTAATAATCCTTCAAAAAGGTCTCCAAATGCTTCTTGGGTTTTCTCATCTGAAATTTCGACTGTAGCTGTCTCTTGGACACTGGCTGCATGACGGGATAGAGCTATGTACTCATCTGTTCCTACACGATAGTTTGTAGCAGCTTTTAAACAGACACTTACAATCTCACTTAAACCATCTTCATCCTCAAGTTCTTTTAAAATTCCAGTCGCTTGGGAAATTAAGTCTAATCCTTCATTGACATTTCCAGCTTGAAAACTTAATTTTGCAGTCGTAACAAGAAATTTTCCTTCTTCAACTCTTTTTCCTGTTTCCTGAAAGTACTGAAGAATCTTTGTACGCTCACTTTGAGCTACTTTTTGTGTTAAAGGAGAATTATGCAATGGTTCAAAGATTTCTGCCATTTTAATAAGATAATGGTCTTGGCCTGAAGGACCATAGCCTCTCAGATAATCTGAAGCAGTTTTTATTAACTGAATACCTATTTCAGGATCTTCTGCTAATAAACCACTTCCTATAGCAAAGAACATATTGGAGAATTCGAATAAAAATTCGTCATTCTTCGATTTAGTTGCTAATTCAAACCCTTTTACGCCTAATTGGTGAACTGCTTCGAAATCACTAATAGATAGATTATATCTAGTAACGTTTAACATTGTATCCAACATAGCAGCTGTATTTCCTAGCGCATGATAACCTGAGGCTGCTGCTGAATATAATTGATTGACAGCACCAGGGATTCCTTTTTCAACATATACAGGGATAGTTTCATCAACAATGGTCTTTACTATTGCATTTATGGCCTCGGTATCATTTATTGTTTTAGCAGTGTCAATAGCTTGATTCCACATTGTTAAGGCTAGATCTAAACGATGGGGAGCAAAAAGTTGGCTATTTGTTTGATACAAGCTCACTGCTTGGGAGGATACCCCTGCTTCAGAAAGAATTGAGAAGAGTCCTTCAATAAGAGGCCAAGCTTCATCAAATTTTTCATCTGCTATTTTTGGTTTAATTCCACGATCAAGACTTGCAACAACTTGCCCTGTAAATTCAGTGATAGACTTAGTTGGTTCATTCATGCGTATTAAGGTTTCATGAGTTTGCTTAAAGTAAGCAATACCATGGGAAAAATCTTCTTTAGAAACAAATTTATTAAAAAGTTGCCAATAAAAGTTGAGGTATTCTTGAGCTTGTTTTAATGTTTCGTGAAAAGCTAAATTCACAATAGCTAGCTCATACATTTGGGCATGTTGTGTTTCTGTATATTCATCGAGAATATGATTATTCGTCCAAGTAATTATATCAGCTAGCTTTGAGTGATTAGGATCTTGATTATGATACCCATAAAATGATTTTGAAAGAAAATTCTTGGTTTCATTAAAGAAATCTGGTTGAGTAGCCTTCTCAGCAAGATGTTTTGTTAAGTTAAAAAGAAAATCATTATATCTTTCAGGTTTCTTTGCAACTCCAGTTAGTAATTCTAACTTCTCTGTAAGAAGCAGTTTCAGAGATAAAACTGGTATTGCGAGAGTTTGTTCCTCAAGATAAGTTAGATTTCGGTCAACAACCTCTCCTAATGATCCATTCTCGACTGCAAATTGAGTAGATTTATCAATAAATTCAAGTGATTTCTCTATATTATTCTCTCCTAAGATGGAACCAACCTTAAAGTATATCTCTGCAGCTTCTTTAGCATCGTATTTCTTTAGTATTTCAAAGGCATCATCAACAGTTCTAATTCCCAAGTCAATTAGTCCAGTATTAAGAGCTTTGAAAGTAGTTGCTTGAAGAAATCCCCCTTGAGTTTCTTCAGAGATTGATGCAGAGATTACGTCACCTAATTCAATGAATTTCTCTCTAGGTTTTTGTGATTTCGAATCAAGGTTGAATAATGGTTCCATTTGATGGTTTACGTAAGTTAGCATTTCTTGTAATTTAGGTGTTGCTTTTGCTGCAACAAAACCATCGTATGCATGTTCTAAAAACTCCAACTCTATTTTTTGTTTTCCTTGTTCGCCTGCTGTCTTTGCAAATGAGAAAGCAGAAGTACCAGCACTTTCAGAGTCTCCAATAAATATTTTGATTGATATGATGCTTCCAAGGTGCCTTGAGGCATCTTTAAACTTACCTTCGGTTATCAAAGATCCAAATTTTGATTCTAAATAGTTAATAATCTCATGTGTCTGACTAGATCCCTCATGTAAAGTCCACCAATTCTGAGCACAGAATTCAAAGTAGGGAAGAGATCGTTTTGTTAATTTCTTTTCGTACATTCTCTGACCATAATTATAAAGGAATCTAAGAGTTTCTTCAATGATTTCATCATTACTGATTATTTTTGCTAAATCTATACTTTTTAGGATATATTGTATCCCCTCATTAGTTTGGAATTCAATAGAACCTTTCTTAACCATGAGAAGACGGGAGCTGATGATATTTTCGCATATATTCTTGAATCGTTCATCTAGATACTTCAGAATCGCTTGTTGAATCGAATTATCCTCATACTTCAGAGCTACGTCAAAAGTGTTGTCTACAAGAGAAAAAAAGAGATCTTTTTGATTTTGATCATCGTAGATCAATGCAAGTTGCCAAAAGAATGGAGAAATCTCGGTAAATTTTCTTGCGTTCTCAAATCCTGCTTTCGTTGTCTTCCTCAATACTTCTGCAATGTCAAACTTCTTTTCCTGAGCAGCATTAAGACTTTTTTCAGAGAAAATTTCAGCTACTTTTGAAGAAAGAACTTCTCGGGAATACGGGACAATATCTGATTGAGAATTATAGTAATCCATCAAACTTGTTGTCCCTTCGATACCTTCTGCGTGACGACCAATATCAATTAATTTTCCTATTCTGTCAAGCTTAACTTCGAGAATTTTCTCTAGTGATTGTGTATCTGTTTTTATTCTTTGATAAGCTTCAATCGCTTTATCAAATAAATCTAAACCTCTTTGCCATTTTTCTTCCTTCCCTAGAAGAGAAGTAGAAGCCAATAATTGCTGCCCAAAGGAGAAATAAGCATCTCCTGTTTGTATTGAAAAATCGTAGGCTGCTTCTGGCTTACCAACAAGTTGAAAGAGAGAAACAGTCCAATCTAAGACTCCAACCATTTCCTCAGGAGCTTCTTTAGCCAATCGATCACGTTCACGCCCCGAAATTTCTAAGAAAGTAGGTAACAATTCCTTAATTTTCGCTTGTTCCTCTTCTTGATCTAACATTTCATGATAACTTTTTGCGGTTTCAAACATTAGATCAGAACGGCCTGATTTCCTTGCAGTAAAAAAGGCTCTATTATAGAGTCTGATATCGTTTGTCAGCTTACCGGCATTATAGTAATTACGAGCAGCTTTATCAAAGCTACCTTCTTGTTCATTTTCTTTTGCTTTTGTTAACGCCTTCTGAACTTCTGACAATAAAATCACCCATATACCAAATTAATCCCTCGGAAACTATTATTCTTTTAAAGGAGCTATTTATTCTATTGCTGTATGAATAAAATAGTTGTTTTTTATTGTTTGCGAATGTTGAATTCTAATCTCGAAATGGATTTTCCCTAAATAAATGTGTGTTCAGAAGAACAAGTTTTTTTAGATTAATGGATAGATGTGTCTTTGTGGTGCCTAGTAATCATAAAGTTCGTTTTCAAGTTCCATCTAGCAGAAATCATTATTGTGAGATGCAGAAGATAAAAGAGGGTTATCGCTTAACTTTCTTTAATTTAGGTAACAAAATAAAGACTTTTATAATTACTGAATCGCAGCTTGATCGTGAATACTTAAGAAAACTCTCTGTGAATACAGGAATAGAATTTTATGCGTTAACAGGCCCTTACGATTGTAGTGATGAAATACTTCGCCAATGGCACAAACACTTCAAGAAAAAAGGGTTATTACAAAGGTTTTTGGGGAAGTAAACCTTTGATCATTTAAACGGATCCATTACAACTTTGATAGCTCTTTTCTCGTCTATCTCGATCATTCCTTTCTCCCATTCAGTCATTTGTACCCGGTGGGTTATTAATTTCTTTAACTGTTTCTGAAATTCGTTAGACTTTAAAATACCTCTCATAACTTGCCAAGTTTGGAACATGCGTCTACCAGCAATTCCATAAACGCTAGCTCCTTTACTTACCATCAATGTATTAATATCGAATTCGATGGGACCAGGAAAGAAGCCTAATAATGAAACCCGACCTCCATAAGTTAATGCTTCTAATCCTTGACGAAGAGCGTGGACATTACCAGACATCTCAAGTAAAACATCCACTCCATTTCCATCAGTTGCATCCCTTACTATTCTGGGAATTTTATCTCCTTCTTCCCGAGCGTTGAGCACCATATCAGCTCCTAATTGCTTAGCCATTTCAAGTCTCTGCATATTTCTTCCCCCACCACTCGCAAATACTTGAGCTGCCCCAAACATCTTAACAACTGGAATAGACATTAATCCTATAGGTCCACATCCTGCGATGAACACATTTTTCCCAGCTATCCCTTCATCTGCAGTTAATCCTTTGGGTAGAACGGTATGGACTGCGTTACCAAGGGGATCTTGGAGTGACGCAAGGGCGGGATCCAAATCAGGATCATTTTTCCACGCATTCAATTCGGGAATTACAGCATACTCCCCAAAAATACCATTCTTATCGACTCCAAATATTTTTGTATTTCTACAAATATGCATTCGGTCAGATCGGCATTGATAGCAAGTTCCACAAGCCTCATGACATTCCATTGAAATTTTGTCTCCCACTTCAATGTTTATTACATCAGGACCGATTTCAACGACTGTACCTCCGACTTCATGCCCAGCAATAAATGGAATAGCTGGTGGGAGTCTCTTTTGGGCCCATGCGTCATATACCCACATATGATGGTCGGTTCCACAGATAGAAGCAACGTCTATTTTAAATTTTACATCTGTTCCATGTAAAACTTCAGGTTCCTTTGTTTCCTTAATTTCAAAGCCTTTTTCTTGTTTTGTTTTCATGATAGCTTGCATTTAAGATACCTCAACGATGTAGTAAGAATTCTTAACAGAATAAATTGTCATGAATAATATTCCAAAAGTGATGATGAATGGTTTTAATTCTTTGTGTTCATTATAATCGTGCTCTAAAATAACTTTTAGAATTACCTCTGAACATTTGTAACAAAGCGATCAAGATCCTCTATTTCATTGATTCTATAAGCTCTACACAATTTATATAGTAGTTGTCTGGCATAATTATCGATTTTACCATGATTTTTCCTGCTTTGAATCTCTTTTCTAATTACTTTACGTAAATGTCGTCCTTTACGGTCGAAGTCGGTCAAAATTACAATAATGGGGGCATTAAAAACAATGTCCACTAAATTATTGTTAGATTTCTGCCCCTTTTCGATGATATTCCCTGTTAAACCTAATAAACGAAGTGTTTTACTATCATTTTTCCCTTCAACAATAATAAGGGCTTCTTCACCAAGTTCATTACAATATTCTATGAACTCTGAAAGGAATGAAAGTACCTTAGTATTGAGCACTTGGCTCACTTTGTTCTATGTATATAGAAATCTATGTCTAAAAGAAGAAAAAAGAGGTCGATTAATAATGTTTATTCAGCCTGTTTCTTCATCTTTACGACCATTTGGAAATTCTGAGCCAGTGAATCATAGAAGTCCACGAGCATCTCTAAATCATCTGCCATCAATGATCCACCCCGACCAATCTCACCTACACGACGTAGCATCAATCTATCAGCTTCTCCTAGACCAATTGCGTAGAGAACCGCTTCAGGAATTTCCTCAATTTTATTTCGGACTATAGGAATTGGATTTACTCCGAGGCCATTACCTTTATTGGGATTACCATCAGTTAAGACTATTATCATCGTGGGATTTCGCTTGTTTATTGTTGGATTCACTTCGAAATTCTCTATGCTTTTGTACGCTTCATCGAGAGCACCACTCAAGAAGGTTAGGCCCGAACTTTCTGCGGTTTTCTGAACGACATGACCAATAATACTTTCAATACCAGCTTTTTTGGTTTCTCCAACGCAGGAGATGACTTGAGAGTCACCTAGAGAGAATTTTTCCACATCTCCTGAGAATGTAATAAGCTGAACCTGTTCACCCCATCCTTTCGCGATTTTTAAGCTCATAAACAGCATGATTGCAAAACTAGCAGCATCCACTCGACTGACCTTTTTCCCTTCCTCAAATCTCCCAAGGAAAGAACCTAATTCCTCAGTTTCTTCTAAACCTTTCTTCAACCCCTCAAGAGCGCCGCTAATGTTTTGAACTTTCATATCTTTCTTTTGCATACTCCCACTCACGTCTAAAACAAGAACTGCATTAAAACTCATCTCAGTGAACGGAATGATATTGATTTCGACTTCTCTGCCTGTTGGATCCACAATTCCAATCTCACCTTCTTGAATAGGTGGTTCAGAACCCATGAATCGAACTGTTATACTACCAATCGGACAATCTTCCCATGCAATCTGCAATCCATTGAAAACTGGGCGATTACGAAGCACGGTTGATAATTCTTCAAATTCTGTTGCGATCCATAGGATTGCCTCCTCGACTTCTTGTCCTGCTAGTGGTTCAATACCGAGTTTAATTGATTTAATACCAGCTGCAATTTTTGCAGACTCCACTTCAACAGAATCACCATCTGAAATATTCGCTGAATTTAATACACTATCATCAACAGCAATAGTTCCCTTGGCGACTTCATCAGATGATAGGATTTGAACTGCTCCCCAATCTTCCCATTCTGTTGAAATTTTAACGAAATCAAACTCTTCAACACCAACGCTACTGATATCAGACGGGTGTAAATATGCACGACCTTCGATTTTCCCAACATTTACAACATTAAGTTTAACCATTATTATGCCTCTTCAAATTTAATTAGTGAATAATTCGTATAATTCTTAACTAACATTCTTCTACATCAGTATTCTTAATCTTTTTTAAGCTAATTTTATTTCGAAAAAATCCGAATTTTTAATTATAAAGTTAAATCAAGTCTTTCTTCATATGTAGCCGCCTGTTCACCTTTACTTTGGACTCCAATTGGATCAGAAATGAGATCTATTGGAATTAATCCCATTTCATTTCGTATTTCAACATCAAAAAAGAGGTAACCACAATCTTTTGGTGTTTTAAACTTGATATTTGGGATAACAAATTCGTCTCCAGCATCAAGATCTCTTTTAATCCGAAAATTTGCTAATCGTTTCGTTTGTCCCCCAGGGAGGGTATTCACATGAATTGTAATAGTAGCATATGGCATTGATTTAATAAACAGGAAAACAAAATTTACTTCATATTGTTTCTTTGGTTCAACTCCTTCCCAGAGATTAGTTCGTTTTGTTGGGTCTACTGTGAAATTCCAATCAACACAAATCTCTTTCAGTGGTTTTATCGGTCCTATTGTCTTAAATGATCTATTCTTCTTCATTCTTCCGATTGTGATTTGAGACACAATGTAGAAGGGACTATGTTGATAATTAATCAATAGATCTATACTTCTTGCTAATTCTAGATTTTCTTTTGGTTTTAAATTAAATTTCGTATAGTAAATTGGAACTGGATCCGATAAGGATTGAGTTACAAGATTAACTTCGAGTTCTCCTTTCTCTGAATCTTTTGATTCATTAACTGCTTGGAAAATACACTCTACAAGACCATAATTCCCTGTAACATAGAATTCTTTTGGATTTATTGCTATTTCATCCTTTCGGACTACTTTGAAAGAGAAATTTATTGGTAAAAGACTTTCATTTGTTGCAGTAATAGCCTCTACACTCACTGTGATCTGCCCATATAATTCACCAAGGTTTATTGAACATGGAATTCTAGTCATTCCTCTTTCTTCAAGACTTGCTATATCAATACTGGTGTTTATCTTAGATTCCACTGGTTTTTCTTTTTCTTTAGCACTAAATATTAGAGTTATGGGATTATTTCGAAATTTATACATAACTCGTTTAATATCACGAAAACTAAGCTCAATATACCCAAATACTTCAGGTCCAGAAACCAATGCTGGAAAGATAGCCGAAACCTTTTTCGGAGAGGGTTTAAAAGCCACACGTTCTTTTCTTAGATGATCTATGAAAAATTCTCGTCTTTTTACTTCTATTTCTTTACGTCGAGTTCTCATGACATTTGCTATTCTAGATTCAATTTTCTGGTATTTAGCTTCAACCTCTATAGTTGGTGAAAATACTTCAAGATCCTCACTTTCTTCGAAGGCTGAAATTTTAATTTCTTCTTCTACCACTTCAATTGGTTTCCCAATAGGAACAGGTTTTTTCACTTTTACAGCTCTTCGTGTCTTTTTAACTAGAACTGGTGGTTTCTCGACCTTAATTGATGGAGCTACAACTGGTTTTTCGACTTTCTTTTTCTCTGGTTTTTTCCGTGGAACCTTCTTCTTTTTAGGTGGTTTCTTAGCAGCTTTCGGAATTGTGACCTTCCGCTTAGCCAAATCCTTCCGTAATGACTGATGAAGGGCTGATTCAGTGGCTTTAATTTCTGTTCTATCTTCAATTTCAACAGGTTGAAGAGAACTATAATCTCCATCAACAACTAATGGGTAACTATTTTCTTGGTCATAATACAAATTTGGTAAGAATGAAATACTTTCACCAGATGTTTTATACAAAGAAAGCAAGTATTCTGCTACAGTTAGAGGAGAATCATAATTATCTGAACCAAGGATAGGTATTAGTAAGTAATTAATCAGCTCTGAATTAAATCCCTCGAGTTCGTGCTGAACATAAACTAACAAAGATTTTATAGAATGCATCAGTTTTGAAGCTTTTTTCCCAGTCGTAATATCATAATTATAGAATTTGGAGAAATCTTCTACCAATCTATCATCAGTGGTAAATTGAGCGAGTAAACCAAATTGAACGGATTTCCTTCGGTTTTCGTAAAGACATTGAGATGCAACTTTAGGAATCTCTTCATCATTTTCGACCAAATTTTTTGTTTTCTGTGCCATTGCTTGAATTAGAAGTACTATACCTAATCGAATTTCTGGCCAAGGTTGTGCATCAAAAAATCGTACTTCTATCGTAGAATAATCCGTAAAGGGGTATAGGTCCACCATTCGGTCATCTGGTGGAGCTTTTCTGACTGATTTGGCGAAATCCATCCTAGTAGACTTGTTATCTAAAGCTGGTAGATAAGTAGGTATATTTGGCCCCATTTGACCACTATTTTTAAGTAATCTGAACGAATGAACACATCTTCCAATAATTTGTTCTTTTCCATTACTTTTTCGAATTAGGACTTTTCCACTTGGTTTTCTATCCAAAAAAGGAGATGTTGTGCTAAGAGCGATTAAGTGAGGTACATAATTTCTAAGCATATTGTAGATGGGAATTCGTATCTGTTTTGGCATCCCTATATGATGATGTTCTCCACATGTCAATCCACTTCTCACTCTTTTTTCTGTTGGATTTAATCCAATTGGAAGTAACGCAATATCAGAGGGTAGTCCTTGAAGTCCTGCAGCGTATAATGTATCAATCCACCAATCCAATTCTTCTAAATACTCACAAGGAGGAGTCACCAGCTCGAGTAACCAAGTAATTTGACCAATATTGGGATCTGGACCAAACACATTAACTCGAATGGTTTTTTTTCCAAGCTTATAGTTGACAAAAACGAATTTTAACCGTCTTTCTCTTTTGATCTCCTCTTTAACTTCCACTTTTTCGATTTTTTTCAAGATCTCCTTGGGTGCATGTTTGTCTTTCTTCAATTTCTCGATAAATTTTGCTGCACCCAAAAACATCTGTTCCCACGCGTTGAGAAGTTCATCCCCAACAATGACTTCACCTGTTTTTCGGGAAACTAAGTGATTTTCTATCTCAATTCCATGCGTAAAATATAATTTCGTTTTAAGCGAATAGTCTTTAGTCCTCATACATTTCCCCCATTTAATAATTCAAGAAAGGTTTGTTCTTTTAAACGTGGTATTCTTCTCCACGATTTAGAAACCAATTCGACTGGATTTAAAGTTTTTATAGATAAATCACTGATTCTATTAAGATTAGATATTGGACTGAGTTTAATTTTTTGATAACTGTCCTTAGTTTCAAGAATATAAGAGAATTTTCGGTCTAATTGTCCGATAGACAGGACTTGAACTGAATACTCTTTGTTTTCTGGTTTAGCGAGATCGATGGTTCCTGTTGTATTCTCTTCTGCCAAAATTTTTTTCAGATTTGATTTCAATAATGATAAATCAGTTAAATATCCTTTAGAGCGCGAACGGCGTGATTTTGAAGGATCCTGCTTATTCTGAATCCAAGAAGGAAGGATAATTCTTAAAGCATTTCCACCGAGTATTTTTGCAGCTGCCGTTAATGGGTTAATATCTGAGCCATTGCTTTCAACAAGCTCTTTGAATTTCCAAGATAGAAGAAAAGTAATAAAATCGGCTGCTTGTAAGACACCAAAGTAATTTGAATCTGTTCCAAATAGTAACTTCTCTTCCCATCCATCTACCTTTACAACATTGTTGAAGTAGATCTCAACATCTTTTCCTCTCATTCCTGATGTCTCAGCAAACATTCCATCTTTTCCCAAGCATTCAAAGATTTCTTCCGAGTTATAATCAAAAGCAGAATGACCTAGGATAACATTAATCGGATATTCAACCTCTTCACGAGCTTCATCTGCGATTTTAGTGATGTCTACGGCTACTCCCTTATTAGGAACATCGAAAATAATGGGTATTGAGAGATCTCCAGCTGTTTGCAAAACTTCTTTACAATTGTTTGACACTATATTCTCAATCCAACCTTGTGACATTGGATGGAGTTTCAATCCTCTCATTCCTAAGGCAACAGAGTTCTTAACCTCATCGGAGGCTCCTTCATCAGTTACATCTACTCTACAAAATGGAATAAACCGAAAAGAAAAGTCGAAAGATTGAGTTTGATGACGTACATACTTATTACTTTTAATAAATTTTGGTGATGTCTTTTTATGAAAAATATCGTTGAAAGGAAAGCAGACTATGTGATCTACGATCCATCCTCTACCTTTTGTGCTATTTAATTCTAGTAGTCTCTGCACAACAGGGAGTAAAGGTTGTGAAAGTTCTTCTGTTTTAGGTAGAGTAACATAATATTTTGATTGGTCTTGAGAAATACGCCTATGTATCTCATACTGCAGTTTTTCATAAAGGTTGATAATATCCTGAGGACGATTTACTCTTTGAGAAGCCCCTTTTGTAGTTTCAATCTTAACTCTGCCTATGTGGGTATGAAAATCCACAAGGGGAAGATGAAATGGTGAGTCATGTTCATCTAAGACAACAATCATGTTGTATCACAGCCTAGATTACTTTATCAGTATAGATGGGATAATCTTTGCGACAGAAAAAGTCTTTTACCCGACAATTAATTAAATTTGTTGAAGTCGAGGATTTTTTTTCTTTTAGCTTAAATCAATTCTTTGATTAAATTCAGATGTTTAGTTCCACGATTACGGTATCTGATATAAATTCTTGAAAAAAAGACGTGCTTGACGTATCAATACAATCCACGGATGATCTTCTGAGGTTACTTTTTTTGTTAACATTGATTGGAATATAGACTGATCAACTGATAATGCTTTAATCATTAAGGCAAAAACTGGCAAAATAAGAACGCCTAAAGATGATAATCTATAATATTTTGTTTTTTCTAGTTGTTCCACCAAGGCAAATGGAGCCAATCTATTAAGATTACTTGTTATTGAACCTTCAAAATGACTTGCTATCTCATTTTGGGAAAGTCCAGTATTTAGATTCAGGTGATCCCACATGAGTTCTTCTAAAATTTTGAACGTATTAATCCCGCCTTTACCACTGAAGGTTTTAATGATATCAAGATCTAGTGGTTTACTCATCCTAATTTTTTTCGGTTCTTTTCCACTTTTTAGGGATGTCCAGAATCTCTCTGTTGTTCTATTACTCTCTATGATTGAATTGTTTAAGAAACGAACAAGATTTTCCTCCCGATCACTAGAAATATATCCCACAAACATTAAGTTTTCCCATTCTACCCCGTGCATTGGATCTTTAATTAGATACATGATGAGAACGTATAATAAAGCAATAAGACCCAATGGACTAATGGAATGGAAAGAAACCTTAGTTGAGCTAATCATTTTAACTCTTTCACGTTCAAGAATGCCAACATTAACTAGAGAGGTTATCAAACCTCTTACTTTTGCAGGTGTTGCAGTCGCCTCCTTCCCTAAAAGTGCTGAAAAAATATCTGTAATTCCTTGAACTGTATTCTGGTCAGCCCTTTGGCCTAAATATACTGCTATAAGACAGAGAGCTCGATTATAATTCTCCAAAACTGTGAGTGTTTCGACAAGCTTAGTAAAAGGATCTTCTTCTTCAGAAGTCATAACATCTGATCCTCTGTAGTTTCTAGGTTTTTATTGTCCTTCCCAGACATCGAAAGCGGAAGCATCTCGATCAAAATCACACAAACTTAATATCCCTTTTAGACAATTTTGTTTATATTCTTCGTGTTCCTCATCGACAGTTCTTAATGCAACTGTCGGGAATATATCTCTGACGAGTTTTTTCTGTTCATCAATGAAGAATGAACTAACTTTTTCTTGGTAGTTTTTTAAGTTTTCAGGAGCTAGATCATACTTATTCAGATAAACAACAATTGCTTTGGTTGGAATTTCGAATCCACGATAAAATTTGAATTGTTCTTCAAGATCTTCGCTTAGATCAAACATACAAAGAAATCGATTAGCATTTCTTAGAACGTAAACACGATAATAATCAGTGATAGGGGTCTGGTGTCCCCCAGTTCCATATAAAACATGTATAAACCCCTTAGAAGTAAATCTGATGAAATCAACTGTCTGCGTTGTGTACATTTCTGGGCCACCTGGAGCACCAGCAATGATCTTCTCATCAGATGATGCTAAGGAATTCATGAATGAAACGAAGACCGATGTCTTGCCACAATTCATCGTACCTAGGATTCCAACGTTTACCATTATAGTCTGACCTATCCTTGTGTGATTTACGTCCGCAGAAGAGTCTGTTGGTTTGATAACTAATACTTTAACGCATTATTGAGGGACTTGAGTATCTTTTAATTACTCTAGCATTAATTAAGAGCAATTTTTTAATATATCATATGATCAATAAACTCAAGTTGATAAAGTTTATTTAGCAGCTTACTTTATGTAATTTCGGATTACTAATTCTTAAATTAAACTAATCAATATTTTATCTTTTCAATGTGATAAATGGTGTTGATATGTCAGATCCAGAGTTTTATCTAGGAAGAATCGGGGAGGAGCAGTTTAAAATACCAAGTACTACCTTTTTAACTCATGCAGCTATTCTTGGGGCAAGTGGTTCTGGGAAAACTGTTGTATGTAAGTCAATTGTAGAAGAAGCAATCAGAGCGGACATTCCTATTATTGCAGTTGATCCCAAGGGGGATATTGGAGCATTAGGTATTGGCCTTGGTGAGTTCACTAAAGATAAATTACTAGTTCATGCTGAAGTAGAAGCGGAAGATCGTGGGGGTGGAGACCCAGGACAAATAGCTGAAGAATGGATTGAGCTTTATCAGGATAAACTGGAAGATTCGTATGGGGATGAATATGTAGAAGTTGAGAAAGATTTCTCTGATAAGGTGGCAGTCATTCTTATTACTCCCAAAAATTCCGCGGGTGTCCAAATATCCTTGACTCCCAGCTTTGAAAAACCTCCTAACTATGATGAATTGATGGTCGAATCTCCTGATGCTCTTTTAAGCGCATTAGATCTGAAAATTCAATTATTACTCTCTCGTTGTGGTATTGGGACGAGCTCTTCAACCGATAATAGAGTAATTTTTCTTAGTAACCTTATCAGAAACTCTTGGGAGAAAGGTAAGCAAAAGAATGTGGAACTGGATCAACTCATAGAGGGTATTCAAAACCCACCATTTGAAAAGGTCGGTTCATTAGAAGTTGATAAATTTATTTCTAATACTAAACGATCAGAATTGGCGAGGAACATCAATGCGCTTATGGTTAGGGCGGTACCTGGAGTAGATTTAGATTTCGAGAAGTTAATAGGATTAGCAAAGAAAAAGAACAAAACTCCGATAATTGTGTTTGACCTTCGGAAGATCACCGATGCTGATGAGAAGAGTAATTTTGTTGCTGAAATACTAGGAGAGGTACAACGGTGGGTGTGGTCAAAGGGAGGAACCAGTCGATTACGAGCTATCTTGTATTTTGACGAACTGTACGGGTTCATGCCAGCTGGTTCATTAAGTCCACCTTCCAAAACCGCATTATTAATAATTCTGAAACAAGCACGAGCAGCAGGTTTAGGTTGTGTGTTAGCCACACAAAATCCTGGAGATCTAGATTATCGTGGTCTTTCCAATATTGCAACCTGGGTTTTGGGAAGGTTAGCTACGAATCAGGATATTGCGAAAGTCGAAGGAGCATTAAAACCAGTTTTTGAAGGAGCAGGTGGAACACCACAAGAATTCTCTAAACTTATGGGACAAATACGGGCATTAAAACCAGGCAATTTTATCATGTATAATCCGAAATATGGAGTGAATAGACTAAAGACTCGATGGTTACTAAGTCTCCACAAGGGTCCTTTGACAGACAACGAGATTAGAGTTTTAACACTTAGACCACCAAAACCCAAGAAGAAAGAAAAGTCAAAAAAGGTTGTTAAAGCTGAGGTAGTAGAAGAAGCACCAGAAATAGAATTTGAATTCAGTAAAAAGAAACCAGCAACGGGGAAAATTACTGAACGATTTCTTAATCCTAAAATCCCTATAAAGGGAAAACAACGCGATATCATTATTTTCGATAGATTGAGCGTCAGTGGGGATCCCAATATAGATGGTTTTTCTGTGCAGTTTGGAAAAGCAACGAATTTCTATTCACCTCTCTATTATAGCACAACTAAAATTAACATTAAGCGGGGAATCAAAGAGGGGTCACTTGAGTTTCCTGTAGAAATCACTGAAGAGATGATTCGATCATTTGATTTAAGTAGAAAGATAGAGTGGAATGCAACTACGATTGAGGGAATTCACGCATCATCTTTGCCGCCAAATGATCTATCAATCCAACCTATGGATGGTGTGCAGTTTTATAAACTTGATAAGGAAATAATTACAAAATTACCAGATAATATTATTTGGTATTTTACCCAGAATCCCTTTAGAGAAGCAGAGGCGATATATCATCATCAATTACGAGAGTTTGAAAAGAATGAAGTTGAGAAATTAGCTGGAAGAAAAGTAAGAAAAGAATTATCAAAGATATCAACACAAATTGGTCGTGTAGAAGAAAGAAGGGAAAAAGAGAGCCGAAAATTAGATGAAACAATGATAAGGTTGGAAAATCTCCAAGCAGAGAAACGTGCTCGTGATGCTGAAGGGAAATCAAGTAAAGCAACTGAGCGCTCAATCGAATCTAGTGAAACTAAAATTACAAGACACGAAGAAAAAATTCGAGATTTCCGTGACCAAATTAAAGAGATAGAAAGTCAACGACAAGACTTAATGAAGGAGCAAGAAGCAGCTTATGAAGAATTCCATCAAGCAATTGCAAAGTTAAAGTCAAGAGGGGTTCCTCAAGATTTTCTTCGTCCAGGAAAAGCCGATGTTTCCATCTCTGAAAAAGCTATTTACTGGATTCCTAGACTTTTAGTGCCAACTACAATAAAAAATGAAACTACAGAAGAGGGCCTGGAAAAGAAGCTTATAATAAATTTAAACTTATACAATGGGAATGCAGACATCACATGTGATGGATGTGGACAACAGATCAGTACTGAAAATTACTATCAGGCTTTGTTAGAAGCAGAAATATCTCCTCCTATTTTTGTCTGTTTAGAATGTTTAAAAACGTTCTGCAGCGAACATATTACGTTCTGTTCAGATTGTGGAAAGAAAGCTTGTATTGATCATTCACAAGAATGTATTGTCTGCAAGAAGCCATTGTGCACTGCTTGTGGGGTTGTTGACGAATCAACAGGTGGAATCCTATGTAACGATCACTCTTGGAATTGTGTTGTCTGTGGAAAAGGCTTTAGTGAAAAATTTCCATACAAAATGGGACATACTGAGCAAAAACCTGTCTGTAAAGAATGTGAATCTGATTATCTGTTCACCTGTCCTGAGTGTGGTCAAATTGAAGGCAAGAGTACTGCCAAGATTTGCGATGGTTGTAGCAAAAATTTCTGTCCTGATCACATGTCCAATTGTAAAAAGTGTCAAGCTCTGGTCTGTAACGAATGTGGTCGGGTCAAAGTCAAGATAAAAAATGAAGAAGTAGTCGCTCGCTGTGTAAATTGCTCGTGATCTTCTATCTTGTTCTTCTCTCAATATTAAAGTATTTTTGTATTAATAGTAGAGGATATTGAATTTAAAGCAGATCACCTCATAATTCTTGCCTTAATCACAAACTATTAAACACGAAAAATCGAAAGGGGTTATACATTCCATTGATATTTTAGTATCAAAATTATAATGAGTTTAGAGGATTGAAAATGGAACAACCTATTGCATTTTGTGGTTTGGATTGCGTTAATTGTCCTGCATACATCGCAAAACGAAAAGATGATCACGAGCTTCGCATAAAGACAGCAAAAAGTTGGTCAAGCCATGGTTTTAATGTAGAACCTGACCAAATTAATTGTGACGGTTGTCACTCGGATGGTGAACTTATTGAATTTTGCTCGACATGTTTTGTGCGAAATTGTGCGATGGAGAGAAGTATAAATACATGTGCAGATTGCCGTGATTATCCCTGTGCTGAAAAGCTTGAAAAGCTATGGACCCAAATTAAATCTCCTCAAGCTAAAAGTACATTAGATAAGTTACGTAACTAACATTAACCTGTGATTAACAGGAAAGACTGAACGGGCTGGTTAATATAATCCATTTTGAAAAAATGAATGAGGATGATTTCCAGAAAATATATTCTCAACGAGTAAAAGTCGTCGCTAAGGAACTTTCTGAACTTTTTAAATTTAATTTCGAGGACGGATTGAAACAAGCTGAACTGGCTTATGGTAGGTCTC
This sequence comes from Candidatus Heimdallarchaeota archaeon, assembly GCA_020353515.1. Taxonomy (GTDB): domain Archaea; phylum Asgardarchaeota; class Heimdallarchaeia; order Hodarchaeales; family Hodarchaeaceae; genus Hodarchaeum. The sequence continues at coordinate 830,409 of CP070695.1, read as the reverse complement.
TTCCTCAAGGATTCAAAACTCCTAATCGATTCTTTTCTTTTATAACTACAAATTTTAGTGAGAGAGTCGGGTATATCTGGTTTTGGCCTTCTCCCGAATCATTTATGAAAGATGCTTTTCTCATCGCTGATCTTGTCATTTTTGAAGAATTTAGGCGAAAAGGATTTGCAAAACAGGCTCTATTATTATTAGAAAAAGAGGTTAAATTATCTGGTTTGAATAAAATAGCTCTCCATGTTTTCAAACAGAATAAAATTGCTAAGTATCTTTATGAATCAGTAGGTTATGAGGTGGTTCAAACCACAGATACTGGTTATCAGATGATGAAACAATTCTAACTGCTCTGTGATGTGTTAGTCTTTGAAAGAACATTTACAGATCATTCGAGAGCTTTTCATCCTTTCTCGCCCCGAATGGGGGTTTATTTTTGCGGGAGTCGCTTATATGTTAAGCCTTTTCTATCTCCTACCCTTGATTTCACTTTCAGTTGCTTGGTTATCCATATATGCCTTTGCATGCGGTCATTTCAGTCTTAATGGTTTTTTTGACAAAGATTCTGATTCATTAAATCCCCGCCGTTTCTCACTCCGTAATCCTCTTGTGTCCTCTAATCTTCTTTCACCCAGAATGATCTATCTATGGGTAGGCATATTGTGGCTCTCAGTTATTCCTCTTAATATATTTTTCATCCCTGAAGCTTTAACCTTTCCTAAACTCCCACTGGCCTTTGGAGCATATTTTTTAGCCGTAGTAGGCTCTTTTATTTATTCAGTACCTCCTTTAAGATTCAAAGCAAAGCCATTTATTGATTTGATTGTCACAACCTTAATAATTGGCGTTTTTATTCCATTCTATATAGGATTATTGGGATTTGACACCATAGTCAATACTAAATTATTATTCTATGGCATAATTCTTTGTGTCCTACTTGTTTTTGGAATACATTTACCTACCATTTTAACAGATTTAGAAGTAGACCAAAAAAATGGGGAGATGACTACAGCTGTCCTTTTAGGGTGGGAGAAAGCTTCTTACTTCACCTCTACCATTATATGTGTTAGAGTGGTTGGGCTTGCTATAGTTAATCTGATATTAATGAATGAGGGTATCCTTATTCCAAATTTCATTCCTTTTCTATTGGGAGTTATAGAACTAGTATTAGCGGGTAACTTAGTAAAGAGAAAAAATCGTGATGCAGCTCTTCTTCTCTGGAAAGTAGTCATTCTCACTAGTATAACAGGAGGAATAATTTTTGGACTACTTTACACACCTAAATAATCTTTTTAATGAACAGATTTAACCAAAAAAGATTTGATTTATTTCAAATCTTCAAGTAAATTGAGGAAGTCCGCATAGGGAATAGCGGTCCAGCTTTCTGCAAACGTTGCTCCGGCAGCACGAGAAAGTAAAGATACTTTCGCAGCTTCAGTTTCATTTTTTGCTTCAAAAATATCTAAGAAATCATAAGGACCTAAAATGGCATAATGCGAGATCCATTTAATACTTGGAACTTTTTCCTTTACCATTTCAAGCCATTTCTTTCCCTGTTCCTTCCGTTTCGCTAAATCCTCTTCATCAAAATCAAATTTTGTAGCAAGTATGTACTTGGGCATAATTTTATCATAATTTTGATCTGTAAAAAGGTTTTCTACTCCAAGAAATTAGAATCACGAGAATAGATCTTCTGTTTTAATGTTCTTGACAATGAAAGATTAGAAAAATTTTAAAGAATAACATACTACCAAAAGTAGTATGAGCCTCATTAAGTTGTTAGAAAATAAGATAGTTCTATATGGTGGGGGGTTGATTTGTAGTCTATTAGGAGGAGTTTTTATACTAATCGACGATTTTGCTGGCTGGTACTGGTATGTTTGGGGAACAGGATATGGCTGGGGATGGATTGGATTTCCATCAGCATTAGAAAACTTCCCCGATTCCATTTTAATCTTACCTCTATTTCTTCTCGCCTCAGGAGGATTGTTTTATTGCTCTGTTATTTCTTTACTAGGGCTTATTAACCAAGAAAATCCTCCAGGAAAACAAGTTTACTTTATCGGAATCATTTTATCTCTGGTAACAGTGGTTATTTGCCTCTTAGGTGGATTCATTGTAGCTATAGAAATGATTATTGAAGATCTAGAATTCTGGTACGGAGGAGCTTTCTGGGGAGGTGTAATTGGGGGTGTGTTGTCTACTCTCTCCATGTTTTTTCTATGGCGAGATTAGCAACATTCCTCCTTATTTTTGATGAAAAAGCTATAAACTCTATTTTAAGAAGAATTTCATTAAATCACTGTAGGTTTTAATTGTGTCTTCTAGAAAAAAAATTATTGGTACTATTGGTCAAAAAGATCTAGTGCAGATGTATGCTAATTATGTATCAAAGTATAAAGCAGGTTTTTTTGATAGTCTTGGATTAGGAGTGGTACAAGGAAAGAGAAAAGAATTAATAATAAAGATGTTGGAGGGTTCTACAGAAGGAGAACCTCCTCTAGAATTAATCGATTGTCACACTAGCGGTGGAGTATTTAATTTAGGACATCATCACACAGAAATCAACAAGGCGTTAATTGAAGGCTTGGAAGCAGGCCTTGACATAGGAGATCATCATCTCCTGAGTGAACAACGAGCACTACTTGCCAAGCAGATGGCTGATTTACTTCCAGGGGATATCTGCAAAACGATGTTTTCAGTTGGAGGTGGGGAAGCAATTGATTTGGCTATTAAGCTTTCTCGAGCTTTCACCAAGAGGAAGAAAATTATATCAGCCAACAGAGCTTATCATGGAGTTACTGGCTTTGCTCTCGGTGCATGTGCTTCTAATTTCAAAGATCCGTTTCTCTGGAATTTACCAGATTTTCAACAGGTTCCTTTTGCAGACATCGAAAGCCTCAGAAAAACGATCGATGAAGAAACAGCTTGTGTGTTGTTTGAAACGATCCCTGCTACCGGTGGCATTCTCATCCCTCCTGAAGGATATTTTAAAGAACTTAGGGAAATATGCGATGATTTGGGGGTCGTGATGATTGTTGATGAGGTTCAAACTGGATTAGGGCGAACAGGTTGGATGTGGGGAATTTTTGGTGGTGTATACCCAAGCGAAAAAATCATACCAGATATAATTGTACTTGCAAAAGGAATGAGTGCAGGAGTTTATCCACTTTCAACTACTAGTTATAAGCCTCAATTCGATGACATCTTCGAAGATGATCCCTTCTTACATATTTCTACAACAGGAGGCTCCGAGCTAGGTTGCTATGTTACAAGAAAAATGTTAGACATTGTATCTCAACCCAAATTTCTGGAACATGTGCAAAAAAGGGGAACACAATTCGGTGAAGGGCTTATAGAACTTCAAGAGAAGTTTTCCGAGAAAATCGTGGATGTTCGAGGACGTGGATTAATGTGGGGCATAGAATTTGAGGATGAGTTCACCTCATTACTTTTCACTCTGACGATGATCAAGAATGGCGTTTGGTGTGATTACTGTGGTAATCACAAAGTTACCAACAAGTTTTTACCTCCCCTTATTATTAAAGCTATGGATGTAGATGAAGTACTTAAAAGGATAGGAGTTACTCTAAAGGAAATCTGATTTAGTTGAAGTATGAAAGAAATGGTAACAAACTAGGTCAAACTTGTTCTTTGGAATGTTCAGTATAATAATTTTGTCGGAATATATTTTTAATTCTTGAATGATTCGGCAAAATCTCTCATATCCTTTTCCATTCGGTTTGAACTAGTTTAAAACAGGCTAATTTTTCTTCATCCTTTTTCTTCATAATTATTTAGTTTTGTCGGTAATATAGTGAAAGCAATCCCAAGAATGAAGAACTATAATCTGTTTAATATACGAGTATTCTATCTATATACTGAAGAATTATCCAGAAAGCCTATTATATAATTTTTTATTAATTATAATCGATAATATTGAGATACAAACCAAAATATCAATGTTGTATAATATTTGATATAACTGAATCTAAAAAAGGTAGTGGAACTTTCTGGTTCAAGATTTATCTAGGATATCTTATATATTTTGATTCTTTCATATTATATAAAATATATCAAAGAACTATTCCTTTAAAAGATGAAAATCCTTCAATATAATTTTCTATTCGTGTATATACTAAGTTCGAGTTTAAATTTTCAGCAGATGGGAAATCATGAGCTATAATGGCAGATTGCACGAACAAGAAGAAATAAAAGATTTACAGAGACTGTTAAGCTTAAAAGACAATATTTCGGATGATTTAGTAATTACAACATGGAATTCTCTAAAGAAAATGCAAGAAGAATTAGAACTTTCATCATTGTACCCAATTAAGCAACATTACTACTTCTTTCAAAAATTAGAGGAGATTCGTAAAGCATTAAACCTCACATCTACGAATTTCCCCCAATTAAATCAACTTTATATTGAAATCATTACCATCCGTGAACTTCTTGGACTCCCTGAAACAACACCCATGTCTGAAATTATTACATTGCTTCAGAAAGAGTCTCTGGAAAATTTGGCCTCTTTAGACATTAGACACGACTCTCTTCTCCTAAAATTTCTAATGCATTCAGTGTCGAAAAAACCGCATTCTATATTAGCTAAAGCGCGATCAGCACAATTACATGACTTAGATCGCGTTCTGTTTGAGATTCTGAAAGCTTATGGTCCTCTCTCCCGCCCTGAACTAGTCCAATTCACTGGTGTTCCCCGTAGCACGATTTATGATAGCTTGGAACGATTGATTTTAAAAGGATTGGTAGCTCAATATTCGGAGAGGAAAAGTCCTGTAGGACGTCCAACTACCATTTTTGAAGCAATAAAATGAGTTTTCAAGAATTCACGATAATTTTTAACTGTTTAATTCAAACAATCTTTTATGTCGGATTGATTTCTTTCTTTTTATATCAAAATTTCTCAATATTTACTCCATTTGCCCTGTATCATTCTTTAATAGGCTAATTTCTCTTAATCACCAAATACTTCTATTATTTGCTAATAGACAGTAAAGTGAGTTCTCAAGTTAATTTAATAGGGGGAAAAAAGTCTACTAATTTCAACTCGCTCTGAAATAATTGTAAATTCTATTCCCACGATTCCAATCTGGTGAATATCTTGTTGGTTTCGTATTTCAGTTGTATGAACATTTCTAAAATATATTATAAATGAATATTTAATTCATTCAGTTTTTTCAGGATCAATCTGAGATCGAAGTAAAAAAATTCGACATAACCTTTAAATAACTGCATGTTGCAAGATAATATATAAACAGACTAGTGTTTCTCAAAAAAGGAGAGAGATCTCAAAACTAATCCTTTTTCTGAAAATCAAGTAGAAAGGTCTTGTAGTTGAACTTAATGAAGAGGGGTAGCGACCATAACATACCCCTCAACCCTAAACATACTGAATTCCCGATTATGGCCGCTTATTCTCCACAGGAACACCCTGCTAGATTGAACCGAACCTTATATAAACAGAATTTATTGGAATTGTTGGAAGAAGCATTCTGAGGGGGTATTTTTCCTTAATGTGAAAAATATTACTTCTTGTTTATATTTATTTCTAAATAAAAGCTCAAAATTATCAACAAATCATCATTTGGATTCAAACATGGTTCTTCCATAAATCAATACTCAACCTTCCACCTTGATAAAACCTTTTTTGGGATTATACAGCTGGTCTAAGAGGAAAAAACAATCTCTTACTTTTTCCTCTCACAAAACAGAGATTTATCATATCAATGCCTGATGAAATCAAATTTGCAAGTGGGAGTGCTGATTATTTGTGATATCGTGACGCGTCAGATGAGAGTTGAAGAAAAAGGAGACAAAAAGGTCAGGTTTCTTAATAAACCTATTAAGGTAAGTCTTACTGAAACCAATAAAGGATATGTCGTACATATGTGAATAAGTAGTAGATGTACGGTAATAACCAATTTAAACCTAATCAATAGACTTTTAACTTAAACGATCTTTTCTGTCGGATTGAATTTCTTCTTCTCGAATAAATCGGCAAAACCTCTCAAAATCTTCTCCATTTGATTTGTATCATTTTTTAACAGGTTAATTTCTCTCCACTCTATTTCTCCCTGATTCTATGGTTTTGTCGGTGAAATTATGAAAGTAATCCCAAGAATGTGGGACTAAAATCCTTCTAGTCCTCGGGTACCTCCTTATTTTGCTGATAGATTATTCAGAAAGCTTTTTAAATGGTCTTTTGTTAATATAAATCGATACAGTGTCAATAGAGGTAAAAATATAATTTCTGAATAAGAAAATTCAATAGAAGTAGTGATGGTTAATAATTTGAAAAAACTACATATCAGACTGATCAGGAGTGTCCTATTATTAGGATTATTTATGATACTAATTCCATTGGTATCTTCGCTGGATTTTCAACATGATTTAATTTCAACTGACACTACTTCTCCAAGATTGCTTCCTGATTCCAGTCTTATAAGTGAAAAGATCTCTTATCAAAATGATGACAATAAAGGTAGTATTTCTCCAAAAGAAGGAACTCATTTCACAACTTGGGGTGAAATAAGTGAAAGCTCAGGATTGCATACATTACGTAAAGAGACTATAAAAACTAACACCTCTGCTGATTCAAAGATTAAAGTGGACGATGGAAAAATAGAATTGGTGATTGGTTTTAATCCTACTGTTAGTATTAATGAAAATGCTTATGAAAATATTCAATTTTCCTCAAAAATAGAAAAAACTATTGAAAAGTTAAATGCATTAGTCGTAAGTGTTCCTATCACTTCATTAGAGCAACTTTTTGATCAATGGCTTTCATTAGAGGAAGTTCGTTATATAGAACCAAATCAAATTTATTCAATCGAACTAGTTCCAGATGATCCAAACTGGTCCACTCAGTGGGCCCCCCAAAAAATTCAAGCGGATTTGGCATGGGATATTCAGATGGGAGATCCTTCAATAGTTTTAGTTGCTGTAATTGATACTGGAATTGACTATACTCATCCAGATTTAAGCGCCCAATATGTACCTCTTGGGTATGATTGGGTAAATAATGATAGCGATCCAATGGATGATCATTCTCATGGAACACATTGTGCAGGTATTATAGCTGCATCAATTAATAATGCTATGGGTATTGCAGGAGTTGCCAACGTACAGATAATGGCTGAAAAATTTCTTGATGATAGCGGTACTGGTAGCGATTATGATGCAGCAGATGCCATTATCCATGCCGTTGATCAAGGTGCCGATATCCTTTCAAATAGTTGGGGAGGAAGTAGTCCTTCAACGATTTTGAAAGACGCTTTGACCTATGCAACAGCCAATGATGTGGTAATCATTGCAGCAGCTGGAAATGCTGGATCTTCAACTCTATCTTACCCTGCTGCTTATCCAGAAGCTATTTCAGTAAGTGCAACTGATAAAAGTGATGATTTAGCATTTTTTAGTAATTATGGATCAACATTAGAGATTTCTGCTCCAGGAGTGGATATTTATTCTACAATCCCAGTGACTATGGGAAGCTACGATAGTAAAAGTGGAACTTCAATGGCCTGCCCTCATGTTTCTGGAGTGGCAGCATTAATTCTTTCTGAATTTCCAAGTTGGTCTGCAGAACAGATCAGAGAGCATCTAAGAGATAAAGGTGATGATCTAGGAGAACTTGGGTGGGATCAGTATTATGGCTATGGACGCTTAAACGCTTACAAAGCTGTACAACCTCCATTTAAGCATAATCTTAAAATCTATTTAGATTCGCCTTCAGTATTAAAACCAGGATCATCTGCTTCTTTCAACATATCAGTTTATAATGCTGGTCAAGAAAACGAGACAAATGTATATGCAAAGTTCTGGATCAATGGTTCTCTTGTCAAGAGTATTGTCTTTCCAAAGATTAGTAGTAAAACCTACGCTTCTTTCTCTTATAATTGGACTGCAATAGATGAAAGTTATTATAACCTAACTGCATTTGTGCGACCAGTCATAAATGAAACTCTAATCTTTGATAATCATGTTTCTAAGCAATTAATTGTGTTGAATAATATTATCGGGTTTATTTCTACATATGGAGAGTCTTCTCTCTCAAAGGTAAGAAATTATTACGAGAATTTAGGTTATTTTATTGATGTAATCAATTCACCCATAACCACACCCTTGCTAGAAAATTATCCATTTATATTTGTTGGAGAGGGTGGAGCAACTTGGTCTGAAAGTGAAATCACTGCAGCTCAAGACTATATTCAAAATGGTGGCGTGTTAATCGCAATTGGTGACAGATTCCATATGTCAGGTGCCGGTCAAGTTGCTGCTGCTTATGGGATCTCTTTTATAAAATCAGTAGCTACTGATAGCGGTTCGACCACTGTCTTCGATTCTTTTCATCATTTAATGGAAGGGATTACATCGATTTATTTGGAAAGTGTGTTATATTCTTTGGAAGTTAATGGTTCAGTACACCCAATCATTTGGGACGAAACGGGGTCTCGTATTTACGGAGCTGCTGTTGATGATGGTTTTGGTCATATGCTAGTGTTAGCTGATGATTTTGATTTGGCAATTAACAAGGAGGACAATAAGAAAATTTTTGATAATATCCTGTCTTGGCCAAGTCGCCAATCTTCAGTTCATGATATTTCCGTACATTTAGAGGCACCAATATTGCTTTCCCCTAATGAAAAGACAGTATTCAATGTTACAGTCAAAAATTTAGGTTCAAATGATGAAAGAAATGTGGAACTTCAAGTTTGGATCAATAATTTTTTGGAAACTAATACGGAGTATTCTATCATTCCTGCAGGAGCATCTGAGACACTCAGTCTCCCTTGGATGCCAACTGTAGAGGGAACTTACAATATAACCGTTTATTCTGTTCCTGTTATAAACGAAACATGGATTTCAAATAACTTCGATATAGCATCTATAAAGGTTAAATCTGAAAGTCAAGTCATTCTTTTTGATGAGGCTCACAATCCCAGCTATAGTATCGGATCCAATCCTGCTTTCGGTGCGATAGGTGGATATTCTGAGTTTGCCGACATGCTACTGGATATGGGACATTTTGTGGAAACAATCAATCCTGGTACAGTCATTGACTCTTCAGTGTTGGATGGTGCAAATGTACTGGTTATTGTAGCTTCTCAGAATGCTTATACCACAGCAGAACTCGATGCAATTGAATTTTGGGTAGAGAATGGGGGTAGTTTATTATTGATTTCAGATTGGGAACAATTTGGGACACAAATGGACATCTTGGCTGCTCGATTCGTATTTGATTTTGCAAATAACAAATTGAACGATTCTGATGACAGTGTAATGGCGGGTTATGATTTTCGTATAAGTTATGATGATACAAACCTCCTCTCTCATCCTAT
>CP070695.1:737064-820956 GCA_020353515.1 Candidatus Heimdallarchaeota archaeon | reverse complement strand
TGGAATATTAATCTTGAGAAATATCTTGGGCATATTATTTCGAAAGGAAAATATCATCAGATTCTAGATTGCATGATAGAAGCTTTTGAAATAATATCTACTCATATTAGAAAAATTACAAAAAGAATTGAGAAAGAAGTTGTTTTCTAATATGGCAAAGCTATTGTGTTCAGAATTAAAGCTAAAAAGGTTGATAATGAAATAACAATACCAAGTCCAGCTCCTAAACCTGCAACAATGATAGCACGATCAGTATCCCAGTTTATCATTCTCCTCTTGAGGATTTTTGCGAAAAGTGCCCCCAGAAATGTAGTAATTGCATAAGGAATAGCTGTTGTTGTACCAACAGCTAATGAAATCACTGAAATAGGTATTGGTGTTCCCCATTCAATAATATAAAGAATTAAAGTGATAACGAGGGAAATTCCTAATATTAAAGGATTTATAACCACAGTTGGTTCTGAAACAAATGTTATAATCCTACCAACGTCAAGATCCCAAAATGGTACTGGGAATATTATCGAGGGAACACGAGCAATAGACAATAAAGCAGAAACCCAAAAAATCCCTGCTCCCCATGCCACAAACGAGGCCAAAACATGTGCTCTTATCAAACTTCCTCTTTTTGTAAAAGTTAAGTCTGCTGTTTTAAAAGTTGCAACCCATCCAGCCCCTCCCTGAGAGATAACTAATGGTGCAAACCAGATTTCCCCTCCAATAGGAGCTCCTACAGCAACAAAAGCTGATTCCTTAATGTATGGAATTAATGGAAGATTTGCGGTAATGCCAAATGCATACGCCATTGTTAGAGATGAGATAAAACTCCAACCAACTGTTAGAATAATTAAAACTATTATTAATCTAATAGGGAGGTCAGGTATAAGTAAGAATGTTACCACAACCGAACCCAACGTCCCAAGCAAGAAAAAAGCCAATAATATACTCAATTTAGGAGCTCCACCTTCCAATTCGTCTCCTTTCCCTTGACTTAGCTTCCTCAAATCCTTGATTGTTTTTATAAAAATCCGTGGGTTACGAAGTACAGGGATGAGGGATGCGCTAATCAATAAACCAACCGTCCACCCTAGCCAAAAGTCCAATTGAGATGTATTAAATGTATCAAGGAGTGTCATGCCCTTTTCCCATCTTGGAAGCATATTATTCGCTACTAGAAATGGGTTGACTATTATATTTACAACAATTGAACCAATTAGGATGCACACAACAACATTCATAGGTAAAATAAAACCTGTAGCAAATGCAATCACATCTGTAGCAATACCAAAAGAAGCCCCTGGGAGAAAACCCTCAATTGATGCATTAAAATCAAACCAAGGTAGGGGAATCAACGGAATACCTATCACAAGAGGAAAAGCATAAAGAATTATTCCAAAAAAACTTGCAATAATTGCACTAAGAGAAAATATCTGTAATTTTCTTTTGTCCTCCCATGTTAAAGATTTAGATCGTTCAGCTTCGACTTCAGCTGTAGGAAACGGTAGTACTTCTACCTTAGTGTAAAGGTAATTGAATACAATCCCTAATGAAATATCAGTTGCTTTTCCAAATAATGCATTCAGAATAAGCAAGCCCAGAGGTAGAATAAAAAGAGGATTAAATAGTGTTTGAATTGGACCAAAATAGTCTGGGGCATACCAATTAGGAATAAGTGTTGTGAGAGATACACCGTCAATCAATGTCGCTACAGTAGACGGATGATGTTTCAGATAATAATTGAAGACTAAAGCAACTATCATTTCCATACCCAAAGCAGTACTTGTGACATTTATCATAATAAATACCTCCTGCTTTGAGAGTGGATTATCAGCCATTTTTGCAAGAACTGCGAATAAAACGATTGTTGTATTAAGAACTGCTCCAATAAACCATTGATTTGTCACAAAATATAAATAGATAGCCGATGGTTGTATTATAAGGGCACTATAGACAATAGCTAAACCAACACGCCAAGTCAATCCACTTTGAAAGGATTCTTGTGGTAAATCGTGCTCTGTTGAAAGAATCGACTCATTTTCGTCAGACATTCATTAACCTCATTCTTCCTCTTGTATTCCAATCTGAAATTCCTTTGATTTAGTTGCTTTCTCTTCTTTTGAAAGACTTCTCCAGATTAGGAGCTGTTTCCTAATACTGTCAACAAAACGTCTTACAGAGGTTTCCCATGCTGATAATATTCCTTCTAATCGCTCTAATTCAATCTCAAATATATATCGATATTTGATTTCGTCTAAATAAGTGTAAATATCTACATTCTGTTTCAAACCCATGTCAAACGGAGCCAAGTTAACTGTAGCCTTGAGGTGTTTTTCTCGCCTAGGTTCTTTTTTCTCAATCACTCTAATATTCTGAGCAAAAAATGCGCCGCCAACACTTTCAGACTCATAGATAATAAAAAATTCGTGTAAAAATTGAATAATACCTTCTGCTTCATGTTCAGTTGCAGCAACAAATGGTAATGGGATTGACCAATGAACACCATCCTCTTGAGGAGAGGTTGCGAGTTCCCAAGCTCTTCGAACTGAAGGTACAGACATTTTCGCAGAAATTCGAAGGGGATATATTGTGCTAAGTAGGATCCCAACAATTCCAAAACCTAAAGCATTAATTACAGATCCAGATGAATAATTAATAGCTAGTGATTCAGGAAACATTCCTATAGCCGAAAGTATAACTGCTATGGTTATTCCACCCAAGTAACCAACCACAGAACCTATAACAGCATAAACCAGAAATTCAGCCAAGAATAATCCAGCGATATGGAAAGGTGCCAACCCTAAAGATGTGAAAATCGCAATTTCTTTTTTTGATTCATACACAGTACTTATGCTGGTGTTAACCATCAATAAAATCGCTATAGTAAGAGGTATTCCCATTTCAACTAATCCTCTTCCAAGATCTTGTATAACTCTTTTATGAGTTGACACTATACCATTATTACCAACCTTAACTTCCAGATAACGTCCATAAGTCGAGGAAACAGAGTCAGCGATATCAATAGCTACTTCCTCATTCGCCAAGATGGAAATTGAGTATAAAGATGCACCAAAGTCTTTGGCTGTTTCTGCTGGAAGAATAAATATCAATCGAGTAGGTAAATGAACACTTGGAGAAGGTGCACGATTATTTTTTGGAGTAATTTCTTCTCCATCAAAATCTTGAATCTCATCAAACGATTCTTCTTTTATTATACCAGTAACATTGAATTTAGATCCAGACCAAATAATAGAGTCATTAACTTGAACATCTAGAGCATTAGCAGAAAATTCAGAGAGAATACACTCCATACCGTTAGAGCTATTAAACCAAGCACCCTCAATTAACATGGATGAAATAATTGGGTGAAAGGAAGGTTCATCTGCGGTTAAACCTAATACTGCCTCTCCTTCCCAACTATTTATTCCATTTATGTTTGTTACTTTCAAAAATCCATTTGCTTCCTGTGATGGAGGGTATAACCACCAGCGGGAAGAGATAGTTATTGTTTCACCATATTTCACGTTTAGGAAATCATATAAATCCTCAGATAGCGGCTCTACCCAATCCTTCACTCTAAAATAGACACCATTATAAGGTGTTTCTAGTTCCACTCCTCTAGTGGACACAGCAACCTGTGTACTCGCAGATGTAAAAAGTGTTAAGGAAAATGTAATGAGTACGATGCCAGAGAGGGCAATTACTGTCCTTCCTTTTCGTTTTTTCATTCTAGCGATACCAGTACTCATCGCAATCAAAATAGTTGAAGTTCGACTAGTATCAGCAAAATGCGCTCCAATTATCTTGACTCTTAAACTCTTTAAATAATCATACCCTTCTTGATAAATCATGTAGAAGGCTGGAAATACAAAAATAATAGCAATTATTCCTATTATTATCATAAAAATATTAGATGATAAATGAAGACCAGGGTGAATGATATAGAAAAATGCTAAGGTTGTTCCATATATTATACTAGTCACCATAATTCGTTTAATACCACTTTCAAAAGTAAAAAGTAGGGAAGCAAGTGCGAATGAGAAAGGAAGAAGCAGGATGGCAAAAAATATTGTGGTCGATGTTCCATCCTCAATAACTCGTCTAGCTTGTTTGAAAGCGTCCAAAGACCAAGTTTGAACTTCCTTGATAGTAACAATTGCCTTTGAGTATTCTAGATCATTTTTCTGAAGAAGAGCAGTATCCATAAGACTAATTGCTCTTCCAAAAGTATCATCAACCAATGAATCATAAATATTATAGCTTGTGTATAAATCCACGTAAGTTTTCGTTGCTGCTTGAAGATCTAAAGAGGTCATAAATGATGAAATCCCTAGATTCTGATGTTCGCCCATTTGAACCTTATAGCCCTCTCCTCTCGGTTTTTCATCACTTGAATTCGTAATATAAACCCCTAACACTGCATCTGGTAATTCTCCAACCATTACTGAGGGTGTATTGGGATTAAGAAAAACTAAACTAACTGATTTGGCCCCAATATATCCAAATGAAAAGTAAAGATTTCTTGTTTCTGGATCTAGTACTTGATAGGTAAGTGAACCAGCAGAGAGAGCTTGAGTATAGGGATGTGTTACTTCAAATAATGAAATTGTGCCACACTTAAACACAGTAGGATTAATTGTAATTGTTTTACTTCTGAGCTTATTCGACCGCTCAAAAGTTTGCCCATATGATCCTAAATTGGTTGCTTTGATTAAATTACCTTCAGAATCAAATTCATACGCCTCAGCAATGAATTCTAAGTTAATATCAGGCTGAGAGGAGGAAATTCCATGAATTTCAAAGAATCCATCATTATCAGTTTTAGTGAGATAGGTGTATTCCCCATAAAGTCCACGACTTGGATCCCAAGATGAAACACGGATAACAACATCTGGAACGTCAGAAAACCAAGCGGTTGTTTCATTACGTTCTTTACAATGGCCTTGAATAATCCCGTATCCAACGTGAGTTGTATGCCTTATTGAGAAATCTTTATGCTCTAAGTCTAATACTTGATCTAAGTTCGCCTCTAAGATAAGCTGAGCTACAGCACAAATAGAATAAACTACTTGTGACTTTAGGTGATCCATATGTAAATATTTAGGAAGGTCAAAGGGAGTATTAAACCTTAATCGATGAGATTCGCTAGTAAAAAAAGATAATCCAATGACATTACTTGCAACGAAGGGCTCCTGATCCCCCACAAAGGTAATCGGAGCAATATCCTCGAATCGTTGTTTTCTGACATATGATTTCACTTCAAAATTGTAGGTAGAGGCTTCACGAATATGTGAAGCGTATTCAACCAAATATTTTTCTCCAACATCCTTTATCCTTCCTTCTAAATTTGTCGCTGTAGTAAATTGTAGTTTAAATCGATACAAATAACCGTATGGATTTATACCAATCTTATAATTGGAAGCAGAAAGATCTAATGTAAGAAAAAGCTTAATTCCTGATTCCCGATTTAATGACTCATAATTTTGATAGACAAATTCTCTTGCTCCTGCTGCAGCTTGATTATGACCAGAGAGAGCTAAAAACATGATTGTTTTTTGAGGTATAAATTTATTATCATTTATAACACGTATTAATTCTAAGAGAGTGGCGATCCCGCATGCTTCATCAGCTCCAGGTGATATAGAAGGAACTACTGATGAAGAATCAAAATAAGCAGAAATAATGATTTGATCATCACTTTTACCAGATAATATTCCCATCACATTTTTGGCTTCAATCATAGTCATTTCGATATCAGAATAAAGAGTTACAGTTTGATTATACTGTTGTGCGAATCCTTTAACAGCTTCTATAGTCGTATAGTTGCGAATGTAAAAACGGGGAAAATTAAGAGGAATATCTATTGATTTTGATTCAGCTTCAAAACGATTAGTATCATTAGGGGCTAGGAAAATGACTCCTCTGGCTCCTAAACCAGCTATATTAAGCCAATTATCGTTCGTATTAAATTCCATGACAACGATTGATCCATCGATGTTCTTTCCATCAAGATCAGAATATCTACCTGATCCACCATAAATTAGTTTTCCAGATACTCCATGCGGAGGTGTTTTGCATGAGTGAACAGAATTAGGAGTAAGAGCATATGCTGTATAATTTTCCCCTTTTATCTCTATGTGAGTATTCTTTTCAAGTGGTACTAATAGTGGATATGACATTGTTTCGACATTCGATAGATTTTGATTTTGAAAAAAATCAAGAATATAATCAACCGTTTGCTCATACCCAGGATAGCCAGTTACACGACTTCCGAATTCTGAAAGTGTCTTTATATGGCCTTCAATGTTCCCAAAATAGGTTTCATTTATTTGATTACTTAAGTCTAGGAAATCTATTAGGTCATCTATTCTCCCTGTAATGTTCTCTCTAGTAATTGTCTTATTTTCTTCCCAACTTATAATATTACTGCAGAAATCATTCGTGAAAACGTGAACTATAACATTAAACATAAGGAAAAAAAAAAAGATGATGACAAGTTTCGACTTTGTCATTAGGGCCACCATCATCTCTTTATTAAACTTAGAATTAAATATAGAATTGTTGCTAAGATAGATAATACCCAAATAGCAAGAACTATTAAATCAAAAAAGGCTCCTGCTACAAATGGAAAGAGTAGAGGAATCATTACTACTATTAGGGCATAACCCCAAACACCTGCAGTTCCAATAAGGTATCCTACCGCAGCTGGAAGGAGATAAGTAGTATAAGCTTTTGTTCCACCAATCCGGACAACGAGGAATTTAATAAGATAAGCAAACAACATAGGTAACCACCAATAAGGCCCTCTTAGGCTTAAAATGATAGGTGCAGCAATCGGATTCAATGGTAACCAAGGTCTACTTAATCGAAGTATATTGAGACCTATAGCAAAAACCATTCCTAAAATGGCTTGACCCCAGATATCAATTTCATAACTTCTATGATCCCAAAATCCGCCTGCAGCTAGCTCCATAGTTGATTCGCTATAATCTTGATTGTGTCCTGCTTCAGCTGACCATTCGTTTGCTAATCCATACGAATAAGCAAAAATTGGCCAAGAAATAAGACACAACAATATTATTCCTAGGATACCGATGCTATGGGCAACAAAAATGTCTCTTGTACGCGTATTAGTGATTCTAGCGATATTGTACGCCTCAAGTGAAGAAATGGCTGGGGTGGTTGGAGCAGCATCTCTCTGAAAAAACTGCATCCACATTGAGGTTACATAAAAACCACCTGTTCCAGCGTTTTCTTCACCAACAAAAAGCCGAACAGAATGCATCCCATGCAGATGAATATACCCTGGGTGACCAATTCCCATTCCAGCGGTTTCTGCTCTAAGACGGGCACCAGCAATATATCCTATTACTAAGAATATGACGGTGTATATCGCCATCACAAGGGGAGAGCCACTTAAAAGTAAGCTTGAGAAAAAAATGACCCCACAAAGTAGAAAACCAATCCAAGCAGTTCTATACGATATAGGTTCACCACTTTCATCTATTATAGCGGGATCCCATATCGCTTTTATTGATCTCCAAAGATATCGACGTTGTAGAATGACAGCCCAAATAACAACGCCAAAAAGCATTCCAAATTCTCCAAAAGCAAAGAGTGAAATTCCCCCAACGCGCCCAAATCCTAAGTCAATATAAGGAGGAGAGGCTGCAACTGAAGCAGGGGCATCTATTATTCCCAATTCAGTCATACCTACAGGTAATAAAACCCAGAAAAAAAGCCAAAAAATTATGCCAGAAAGCAAGACATTCAATGAAACTAATAGAAATGCAGCAATCATAACGGGTTCTGGACGAGCGACAAGTTGTGCATTTGGTAAAATCGCACTTAAACCGAATACTTCCCCAAAATCAATTGTTATAGACCAAGCTCTTCCTAGTATCCATCCAAATATATCTACATCCGCAAGAAAATCACCCCAATCAGGGAAAGCAACACGTAAGAATTCAAGTGAAGAATAACTAATACCAAGTAGTGACCCAAGTGCAAGCCAAAAATATCTTCTCTTTTTCTCCTCTGGTACGGCTAAAGGAGATTCTAAGAGTTCTTGGACAGGTTGAGCTAATGGAAAAGCCAGTCTTTCAACATCAACCCAAGGTTTTCTAAATATTTGGATCAAAAATAAACACATAAAAGCCCAAGCAATGCATGTAATTCCCCAGAATGCTAATGGGATTAGCCATTCCGTAAAATCAGGAAGAACTCCACCCGCATAGGCTCTGAGGATTTCTTCTTCAGAAGGAGCCCAGAATGCTGGAGCCCATCCAGATAAAGGTGCGAAAGGTTCATCACTTTGGTGAGAATACATTGCATTAAGTAACAATCTTCCAGCAATAAAACCACTACTTGTAATAGGAATACCAACAATTAACATTGCCCAAATAAAGGTAAGCTCTTGTCTACTTAATTTAATTCCCCTTATCCTAATTCTTTCAAGAGCTTGAAGACCAAAAACCAAAATAAAGAACGGAAAGAGAATGGACATTTCTTCTATGAATATTTGGGGAGCCTGACCAAAATTTCCACTAAATATACTTAATAATCCCCAGAAGAATAGAATCACTAAAGCAATAATTAAAGATCTAATAGTCAAACCTGTTCTAGGTCCTGTTTGCGATTCCTTTTCAATAATTTTGTCACTCATATAAATCACAAGCCTGAATTATCCGAATTATTTTGGAGATTAACAGATAAAACAGATGCATTAGACAATATTTTAAATTTTGTGTAGATAGGAGAACCCATATAAAATGCCCACTTCAGAATAGAAACACGAAAGTAATTTTATCATGAAATAATAGGCAAGAATCAATGAATTTTATTCCTTATCATATGCTTACATAAAGAATTGAAGTTAAAAACAAATTTTCTACTCTGTAAATTCCAAGAAACGGAGGAAAAAAAGATCACAGAAGATATTAATTTTATAATGAATAATCAAAAGATCTCGTTCTCACACAAGGAAGGTACAATTTACATAATCTTATCAGCATGTAAGTCTTCTAAATGGAAACAGAATTTATTGTTGCCTTTGATTTCACTTGAAAACCAATTTAATGTAAATCCATCAAAAATGACTGAATTAATACGGACAGATAATTCTTTTCATATATTTTTAGAGAATAAATCTGTAATAAAAAATATTGAAGTATTCATGGATATTGTTGTCAATGAAAAAACGTATCCATGGTTTCATATTCGAATAAAAGTAGTTTTCAACGAAAAGATTCAGTTTGATAACACTGCACCTGAAATTAGAATGAAGCTTTTACCCAAATATAATAGTACTGAAGCTGTTACAATTAATCAACCAACTCGACATACACCACCCACAGATGAATGGAAATCCAATGATATGCCAGCAGCTTATGTTTGGAATCCTGATTCAAGAATTGAAACCTATTTCTTTTTAGATTTTTCTAAAATGAATTGGATGTCTCCAGAAACTTTTGAAAGATTTTCAATATACGAATGTGGTACTAAAGTTGATGGTTCGTTTGGACTACTTAATA
Source organism: Candidatus Heimdallarchaeota archaeon (assembly GCA_020353515.1). Lineage (GTDB taxonomy): Archaea > Asgardarchaeota > Heimdallarchaeia > Hodarchaeales > Hodarchaeaceae > Hodarchaeum. The sequence continues at coordinate 811,429 of CP070695.1, read as the reverse complement.
GAATACAGCTTCCAAAACGTATAGAAATTCCAGCAAATTTTGAAATGATTTTTGATTTTTTTTTATCTCAAAATTATCGCTATGAGAAACCAAGTAAATGGGAAGCAGTAGCAGCTCTTGTCTCTAGATGCTTCACATTGATTTCAGGTTACACACCATTTCCTTCTAATAACCTCTCATGGTGGAAATTTAGTAAAGGTTGCATTACTGATCTTATGAAAGAAGAACTCTGTTGGGTGGATCCAAATTCACCAAAATATCACGCTTATGTAGCTGATAAATCAGAATTTAATCGTCGAGAAACAATAGGAAAAATAAATACATTTGAAACAATGACATTTTTTGATCTTCTACCTCCATGGATACTTTACTTGCAACTTCACAAAAATGACTCTCAAATGGATCATGTTAAGCGTACTAGTAAGTCTCTCCAAAGTTTTATTGATCCAAAAACAAATTTCCTGTATAATAATATTCAGTATGATGATTTTCATGGGATTAGAATAATGAAGCCAACAAAGTACTCGATTGGTGATTCTTGGTATTTTTTTGAACCTATTACTAGATTTGCTTGGTTTATTCGATTAATTCCATTGGTTCCTGTTCATTTAAATTATATCTCTAGTCTTAAGAAAATGATTAATGAAGTGATAAGATTTGTACAAGGACATAATTATGAGATCACTGCTTTTTATGACCCCTTTTCATTAAAACCGCTTAAAGATGAACTTGATTCAGATCATAAAAGAAAAAATGCCTTAATTAAAGCAAGAGGCAAAAAAGATATTCTTTGGAAGATGAAAGCCAAAAACTTTGCTTGTTTGGGGATTTATTTGTATATTATGATTCAGGCTTTTTATTTATTTAAAGAGGATCGATTCCTTCTAGAAGCTAAAAATGCAGCAAAGAAACTCATGAAATTCTCCCCAGATGAATTGTTTTGGGAACCTCTTGAAATTGCTTATGGTATAGCAGGATTAACAGAATTATATCGAATTACTGGCAATGAATTACATATAGAAAGTGCATATTTTAATATTCTTAATGAACTACGAATGTTCTACTGGTATGACGATAATTCGTTTAATTGGAAAGGAAAACGTCGCACTAAAGGTTTAGTAATGGCATGTGTTGGTATTAGATACCCAGCAATGAAAGAAAACTTAGAATCCATATATCCATGGTTAATTTTCCTCAAGGTTATTATAAATTCAACTAAAATAAAATTCCCCATTCATGGAATGCTGAAATTTTTTAATCTTATTAGAATAAATAGCTTCTACTACTTCTCAAATGTTTTAAATCAAGAATTTATATATCCAGCCCGCTGGGAAACTCCCTGTAAATTCATTCCTTTTGAAGATCTTGAGATGCTTGAAACACCTCCTCATTTTTCAGAATCTCAAGAAATAGCTCCAAAGGGTTCTCGTACAGGTGTAATTGGCAGGGAGATTTATGGTTCAGGAGAGGTAATTTGGTTATATTTAATGTTTGAAGCCTTGGCAAAATGTAATAAACCAGAAATCATGCTTTTAAATTTAGATCTATTTGATTTTCAAGCTTTAAGTATATTTCCTCCTCTTAAGCTTAATTTCATTGCCTATAATCCAGTTCCGAGATTTTTAGCGTGTAAAGTTATATTTATGAGAATAGGAAATGGTTTTTGGACAATTGAAATTAAATCTCTCGATATAATAGAAAAAAGAGCTAAATTCAAAGTAACAACGGACGAAGCAACAGAAGGTATCCCAATTGATTTTGAAAAGGAGGAGGCTATTCTCATTAAGGCAACGTGGTCAGATTCCTGATATGCCAAATAAAAGAGAATAATTCATTATTTTTAGAAAAAGAGGTTAATCAGACTTTTGAAACTCTCTGTCCATAAATTGCTGTTGCTATTATTAGAACGAGGAGTCCAACTTCTATAAATAATAATAATATGTCCCCAGGTAACCAATACATTATCATACCAATGCCTATTCCCTCAAAAAGATCATTGAATGCTGTTCTTATTGGTGTGCTCAATATTGCCATAATTAATGCAAGAGTTATTAGTACAACTGCAATAATCTCATTATTTTCCATTTTTCAGGCCCCTAAGCCACTTTTATTTATAATCTCATTTATGTTCAATATGTTTTTAAAATTATTTTGTAAATCAGATTGTCACGTCAACACTTGTAATTGATACATCTAGCTTTTGTTGGGTTCGTGTTATTTCACCATCTCTTAACCAAGAGATTCTATCTGCAATATCGATTAGTTTAAGATCATGAGTTGAGTTAATAACTGTCACACCAGTCTCTTGGCTTAATTCCCGTAATAATTCGACAATTTGAAACCCAGTTTTTAAATCTAAGTTACCTGTTGGTTCATCAGCCAGAATTAAACTTGGTTTACCTGCTAAAGCCCGAGCGATGGCCACTCGCTGCTGTTGACCCCCTGAAAGTTCATCTGGGGTGTGATCCATTCGATCTGCTAATCCAACTCTTTTTAATATCTCTTCTGCTCTCTTTCTTCTCTCCTCGCGAGGATATCTTTGAAAAACTAAAGGTAATGAAACGTTTTCCCGAGCAGTTATTACTGGAACAAGATTAAAGGTTTGAAAGATAAAACCTATCTTGTAGGAACGTATGGAAGCCAATTGTTTTTTAGTAAGACTAGAAAGAGGAACACCTTCAAAGTATACTTCTCCCATTGTCGGAAAGTCAAGGGCACCAACCATATTAAGAAATGTAGTCTTTCCTGATCCAGAAGGCCCCATAATAACATGAAACTCACCTTGAAGAATATCAAGGTTAATCCCTCTCAAGGCTTGTACCTCTTCGTTTCCCATAATGTATGTCTTCCACACATCATCTAATTTTACAGTAATGTCCTCTGACATCTTTTCCACCTATCAAGATGTGGTAGCTACATGTACGTCAGTATGATCCTCAATCCGATCTACACGTCCATCACGAATCCATATAATTCGATCACTTATATTAATCATTTTAAGATCGTGAGTTGCTGTAATTATGGTTGTACCCTGCTCAGTGTTCAATCTCCTTAACAGTTCGATTATTTCCAATCCAGTAACTAGATCTAGATTCGCTGTTGGTTCGTCTGCCAGAACTATGGCAGGATCGTTGGCTAATGCTCGAGCAATGGCAACACGTTGTTGTTGTCCTCCAGATAACTGTCCAGGTTTATTTTTCAGTCTATCCCCAAGTCCTACCATTTCAAGTTTCTCTTTAGATTTTTTCCTCCTTTCTTCTCTAGGGACTCCAGCAAAGATCATTGGGGTTTCTACATTCTCCTGAGCAGTGAAGGTTAATAACAAATTGAATGTCTGAAATATATAACCGATTTTACGGTTTCTAAGCCAGGCCAACTCGTAGGCATCAAGCTCAGCAATATCTACTTGATCTATGTAGATTTCACCACTAGTGACGGTATCAAGGCCTCCTATCACATTGAATAATGTACTCTTTCCACTTCCTGAAGGACCCATTATAGAAATGTATTCCTCACGATAAATCTTGAATGAAATGCCTTGTAATGCTGATACGGTAACTTTTCCTAACTGATATTCCTTGAAAACATCCGCAATTTCTACAACATATTCCTCAAGACTCATGAACCATCAACAAATTAATTTTCATATCTTAGAGCTTCTGCTGGAGATAAATTCGCTGCTCTTCTCGCTGGTATGAATGTTGCAAGAGCAGAAAGAAAAAGCGCAATGAAAAAGCAAACACCAAATAATAATATAAAAATAAGTGAATTGGCCGTTATTTGAGCTGTTAATTCATCTAGTGAAAAACGGTTTAGATTGATTATTAGTCCTATTCCTAAACCTGCAATAGCTCCTATTGATCCGCCAAGTGCTCCTAAAAATAAAGCTTCTATAATAAACAATCGTACAATATGACCATCTAATCCACCTATACACTTGTAGACTCCAATTTCTTTCACTCTTTCATTCACAGCCATCAACATGGAATTTGTTATCCCACCGAAACAAACAATTAGAGATATACCAACCAACCAGAATTGATAAGCTTCCACCCCAGTTTCGGCTTGCATTAATCCTAATATCAGAGAATTAGTTAAAAGTGCTGACATAAAAGCGATTCCCAAGATAATACCAAATGCAGTAATTACAGAGCGTAAAAACCTCCGTCTAATATTTGCAAATGATAGATGAATAACTTCATAAAGGGAAAAATGAGGATCAGGTAGGTCAAGACTCATGTTGAAACCTCTGGTTTCTCTTTTATTTCTTCTTTTGTTTTAAAAACACCTTTTCTTATCTTAGCCCAATCAACAAGTTTTTCAGTTATGTCTACAAGGTGTTGTTTAAGTATTTTTACTGTTGTCTCTTCGGTAATCCTTGTTGCATTCCAGGTTGAATAAGGAGCATAAAATCTACCAACATCAAACTTAATTTTTCCTGTAGTGTCAATGTGGAATTTTAAAAATCCAAGTTCTCTCAAATAACAGAATTCATTGGGACACAAGATATCAATCTCTCCCATCTCCTTTTTTAAGTGAAGAAGTAAATATTTACTATAATCTTCTATATATTGACCACAAGGACACTGGATTTCCGATTTAGACATATATTTTTCCTTCAAATTTGAATGTGGCCGAGATGAATACTTCCTAATTTAAGTGTTAATGCTTTTTTAATTTCTTTAATAATTATTCTCTGAAAATGAATCTGTATGATTATAACTTCTCTTTCTTTCCTAGATAATATTAGGTTCTTTTTCCTATTTTTTATAATAACATGATATAAAATGCAAAGATATAATGAGAAAAAAAGCCAATAGAGTTAATAGATCCTGCTTTTCCCTTTTAGTGTAGTTTTTTTTGTGAGATGACAACTTCGATTATAGTAAAGGAAATGAAAAGCATGATAACTTAGAATAGTAAATCAATGTGTCACTATCATGATTTTTGAGGTAACTATTATAAATACCTTTGATTTTCTCAATGGAATTAAGATGAAAACTCAAGCATTTGGTTGGCAATATTTCTTAATCAGTGTTCCAATTGGATGGCAAATGATTTTTGAAAAAAAAAGAAAAAAAAGACAAAGCAAAAATACAGGCTATTTTGGATTTCGTGATGCTAAGGAGAAAAAACTAGAGGTCAGCTGGGCTAAATATGACAAAAATCCTCCAGATTTGATTAAAGTTATCAAAAATTTTTTTGAATCCTTAAAAAAATCAAAGAAAGAAATTAAAATAAGGACTGAAGGCGAAAGAAAAGTAAATGATCATAAAGCAAAGTACATCTATTGGGAATTGGAAAACGAAAGAATTCAAGGATATATTGTAGTATGGATCTGTGATCAAACTCAAAGATTAATTATTTGCCCATCTCAATTTGCCACAAAGGAAAAATCTATTGAAAAACCTCGCATAATGAATATAATTTCCCAGATTAATTGTCATCCTGAAAGTCAGTTTTCTGTATGGACAGCACCTAATCTCCAAATTCATTCCCCCTATCTCAGTATGAATCTGAAAAAAAAAGATTTTTTAATTGGTTTAACTTTTATTCATCTTTATAATGATGAATTAAATTTTCTAGCTTATCGTATTGGTCTCGCTGATCAAAAAGTTACAGATATCGAAGAGATCCCTGACTGGTATAAAGCTTATTATAAAAAGCATCTTCCTGGAATCCCCTCAAATTATAATCCTGAAAATTTCACGAAATTAATTTATAAGAAAAAAAAAGTTACTTGGAAGAATAAACACACATTAGAGAAGAAAATACCATTTAATCTTAGAAATACACACTTAGAAACCTATTTATGGTTAAATCTGAAGAAAAATGACATTTATTGCATTATTTTCTTTACGAAGAGAAAAATTGAAATAGGAATCCGAGAACTAATAGAAAAAATGACAAAATTAGCAATTGAAGCTAATTAAAAATTCTAAATATCATTCTGATTCTAGTATTATATTTTCAATAACCTCTCCAGAGGACAGATTTCTTTGAGCAATTTTTTCTGGTATTACAAATCCGACGAGATGGCGTTTCGTAAGACTCATTAAGTATTTCTTTATGGAAATTTCAGTTTCAGTAGGTGTTAAACGATATTTTTCTTGAAATATCTTGATGATATCTTTAACCTTATGTTTGCCATCACATAAAAGGAAAACTTCCATCCCCAATTTATCTAGCTGTACCTTTTTAGTATCTGGCGTCGGAAACAACCTTTTAAGAAAGCTTCGTTTTTTTAGCTCCCGAAGATCTAGTTCTAGTAACAAATCCTCTTCTGTCTTTTTTCTCTGAGTAACATATGGGCTCATAACTGGCCGTAATCGAAAGAACTCATCTTTTGATACTACAAGCGATCCCTTTTGTTTTCTTTTTTCTTTGGTTTTCTTCTCTTCATTATTCAAGTTGGATTTTGTCATTCTTTCTTCCAGTTCCTTATTTGCCAACCATTTCTGGTCTTACTTTCCAAAATGGTTTTCTATGTAAAATAAGATTAATCAATGATTCCAGAGAGATAAGATAAAAATATTTCTCAAAATAAAAAGGAGAGGAACTGATTTCAATATGATTTAATTAGAATTAAAAAAAGGGGAAAATAAAGGTATCTAATCCAACGGAGCATCAGGAAAAGCAACAATCCGACACATGGATGACTCTAGTTCAATTCCTCGAAGAGGGAAACAACCAATCCATATTCGCTTATTTTTCAGTAGGGGGTCATCGGGGATCCATAAATTCTCAGCATGAATCACTCCTTTGGGAAATAAGACGATGTGCATAATTTGATAAAATTTATCAGGAGGAAACATGTCATCCCATGATTTTACGGTGTATTTTCTTTCAATTTCTCTTCAGCTTCGAGGAATAATTTGGGATGCCAATCACGTATTATTGTATTCATCGGATGGTCTGCACTGCCGCAGTCAACACCTATCCATTTAAAATCCATATCCATAGCCCATTGAGGAAAATCCTTATCTGGCCATCGATTCGACGAATCGTGGCCACATGAAACGAATGGAGAGTCATTCTTTGCGAAAAAATTTTTCTGAATTCATACAAAGTCTAGTCTAATTGAAATACATATTATATCTACCTCTCTCCACTAAATTTGGCCCAGCACTTACAATACATTTATAATATTTATAACAATGTAGGGCCCTAGCACTTACAAACTATTTCGAATTTAGGAGGCTCCAATAATCCCAGAAACACCTGTTAAAAAACTCGAAGTGGGAGAAAATACAGTGAACATTATGACTGAAGCAGTTGAAGACCAACCTTCAGAATTTAAAGTCATTGGATTTGAAATGCTTGATCGAGAAGTGAAACAAAGTGGAAATACGGGTCGTGTGTATTTACCGAAGAGCTGGATAGGGAAACGAGTAAAAATTATTCGTGTTTCAAGACTGGAAAAGAAACAGTAACGTACTATGATAATAAGGATGGTCAAGATGAGTTTTGAAGAAATAATCAATATCCGAGATATGAGAGAGGAAGACATTTCTGAAATCACTGATCTTGATAAGAAAATATCTGGATTCAATAGACCCGATATGTGGAGATCAGAAATAGAACATTATTTGAAAAATAACAGTATTTGTCTCGTTGCGGAAATCCAAGGCCAAGTTGTTGGATTTATGATTGGAACAGTGCATCCTTGGTTGTTTGGCATTGAAAATGGAGGATGGATCGAAATTCTGGGCGTGGATCCCTCACACACAGCAAAAGGGGTAGGGAAAAAACTCGGAGAAAAGTTACTTGAAGAATTTAAATCACAAGAAGTCAAAACTGTTTATACATCTGTTAAGTGGACTTCTAGTGATCTATTAGAGTTTTTTAGAACCTTGGAAATGACCAAGAGCAATTTTATTACACTGATGAAGAAATTATAAGAATAAGAGCAACCTATTGGTATAATAAAAGGTGTTCAATTTGATGGAACTCGTACACAAAGAAGAAAAAGAATTATTTGATCAATTCAGGGATTGGTACAAGAATCGACATGATTATGCTTTAGAATGGAAAGAGCGTACTGGGGGAAAAGTGATGGGCTATTTTTGTACCTATGTCCCCGAAGAGATACTATACGCCGCTGACATACTTCCAGTTCGCATTTTAGGTAGTCATGAACCACAAGATGTGACGGAGCCGCACATTTTTGCAATGTTTTGTCCATTTTGCCGAGATTGCCTAGCACAGGGACTAAAAGGACGTTTTGATTATCTAAATGGAATTATGATCGCTCAAAGCTGTCTACATATTAGACAGGCTTATACAAGCTGGGATATTCATATCCCTACAGATTACAGTTATTATTTACCTCATCCAATGAACGTTCAAAGTCCCCATGCCATCCCCTATTTAAGAGAAGAGCTTGTTAAGTTCAAAGCATCTGTTGAAGAATGGATAGGTCGAACTATTACTGAAGAAGATCTCAAACGTGGAATTGAGATCATGAATACTAATAGACGTCTTATGAACCAAGTATATGAACTAAGAAAGGGTAGTAATCCACCATTGACTGGACTTGAGGCGATGTATATGGTTGTATCAAGTCAGACTACAGAAAAACGTGATCATAACAAGGCACTGAAATCACTTCTACAAAATCTTCCTTCCAGAAACATTGGGGATTCAGGTGAACGACTTATGATCTTAGGTTCAGAAGATGATGATACTGAATTTATATCAATGGTTGAAAATCTAGGAGCGACATTTGTGACTGATGATCACTGTACTGGAACCCGATACTTTCAAGAAGAAGTAAATCCAACAGGTGATCCGTTAACGGCAATAGCTGAACGATATGTAAAAAGGGTTTCATGTCCTAGCAAGGATTGGCCCCAGCGAACGAGGCTTGATCATATTGTAAAAATGGCTAAAGATTATGATGTTCAAGGAGCTATTTTGATCCAACAGAAATTTTGTGATCCACATGAGCTGGACATTCCAATCATAAAAGAGACCTTAGAAAAAAATGGTCTTTCAACTTTGTTCCTTGAATTAGATGTCACAGTACCAATTGGTCAATTTAAGACGCGGGTGGAGGCTTTTCTTGAAATTATCAGAGAGGAGGACTTATTTTAGGAGGAATAATAATGAGTTCAACTAAATACCCTACAGAACGACTAAAGTGTTGGGGAAAAGCCAAATCTCTTCGAGAGAATTATTACAAAGATTTTGCAGAAGCTCATGAAAAAGGAGGAATACGATGGGCAGGAGGCGCGTGGTCTTTTGATGCCATTCCTTCAGGTTTGGGTGACGATGTATGGTCTTTGACTGGTGAACCATATGGAGCAACCATTGCAGCAAACAAAGATTTCGCGTTAGAATGTCAAGAAGCCATTGAAACGAAGGGATTTGCCCGTGATCTTTGCTCATATATGCGGAATTATTGGGGTTCGATCATTCTTAACAAATATGCATGGCCCCAATTTTCCGAGGAATTCCCGAAGCCAGATTTTATCTGGCAGGATCATATTTGTTGTTCGCATTCAAAATGGTATCAAGTAGCTAGTGATCTAGAAGGAGGGATTCCAATGTATAGTATTGATGTTTCAGTAGGTCCCTACGAAGAACTGACTGATAGTAGACTCAATTATATTGTTGGCCAAATGCACGACGGTATTAAATGGCTTGAAAACGTAACAGGCCGAGAATATGATGATGAACTCCTCATCAAAGCAGTACAGAATGAGTTTCGGAGTTGTCATTATTGGGCAGCAATTTGTGCTCTAAATAAATCAATTCCAGCACCATTAGACGAAAAGACCATGTATTCTCTCTATGTTTTTGGTACATTAAGAAAATCAGCCCAATGGACTGCTGACTTTTATGAGAAAGATCTTTATCCAGAAGTGAAAGATCGTGTGGAACGAGGAGTAGCTGCTGTTGGTAATGAACAATGTCGTATTATGACTGATACACAACCTCCTTGGGCGTTTTTAAAGGTTTTTCGCTATCTTGAGAAATATGGTGTTGTTTCAGTTGGTAGTCTTTACACATTTTCTCTAATTGGACTTTGGGAAGATCAAGAAGATGGGACATGGGGACCAAGGGCTATTCCTGAAATTGAGATTACTAATCGAGACGAAGCTCTTAGGGCTCTTGCTGAATGGAACCTGAGTAAGCCAGAGTGGCAGCATTTCTATCATCCGCAATTAAAATCAGAAATGATGATTAGAATCGCTCGTGAATGGAAGCTAAATGGAGTTCTTCTACACTTTAATAGAGGATGTGAAGGATTAAGCCTTGGAATTGCAGAAAATCGTTTAGCAATTCAAAAAGCTGGGTTTCCTGTAATGCCATTTGAGGGTAACATGGGAGACGAAAGAGAATTTGATTTAACTAAGACAATGACACGAATTGACGCTTTTATGGAGTCTCTTGGAATAGAGTTAGTAGCGGAGTAATAAAACCAAGGTGAAATCATATGGTAGCAATAGGTATGGATTTTGGAGCCAAAAACACAAAAGCGATTATTTTAAAAAATGGAGAAATTTTAGCAATTTCTTCAGCCCCGAGTGGATTTGATCAGAAAGCGTCCGAGGAGCAAGCATTAAATAAAGCATTAACAGAAGCTGGAATCACAAAAGATGATATTGAACATTTAACAGCTACAGGTGCAGGAATGGATGCAGCTACCCACGCAAATGATACCGTAACTGAAATTAGTGCAAATGCAAAGGGGATATCAACAATCTTCCCATCTGTTCGAACTGTGATCGATGTTGGTGCAGAAGAGGGTAGAGCTATCCGGCTTAATGAAGAAGGAAAAGTTGTTGATTTCGGTATCAATGAGAAATGTGCAGCTGGAGCTGGGGCATTTACTGAAGCGATGGCAAGAGCTTTGGAACTAGATATCGAAGAAATGGGAGATCTTTCATTAAAGTCCACAAAACCAGTCCCAATGAATGCACAATGCACTATTTTTGCTGAGTCAGAGGTAGTATCATTGATACATCAAAAAACCCCGAAGGAAGACATTGTACGTGCTGTACATGATGCAATAGCAGATAGAATTACAAGTATGGCTCGTAGAGTTGGTATTGAACAGGATGTGGCTCTTGTTGGGGGTGTCGCGAATAATATTGGTTTTGTCGATTCAATGAAACGAAACCTTGATTGTGAGATCTTTGTACCAAAAGATCCCATTGCACCTGAATTCGTGAGTGCTTATGGTGCAGCGCTTACTGCACAGGATAGATTAGGAGGATAAGACAATGTCAAACTCAGAAAGTACTGAATATTGGAGATGGACTGAATCACGCTGGACAAACCCAGATTTAGATTGGAGAGATGGTGATATTATATCAGCTGGGGTTGATGTTGGATCAGTCAGTACGCAATCAGTGGTCATGGTTGACGGAAAGCTCTATTGCTATGCAAACATGAGAACTGGAAGTGATAGTCCAGATAGTGCCAATAGATCTATGAATTGGGCACTTGAAGAAACTGGACTTGATTTAGATAAAATAGAGTACGCTGTGGGAACTGGTTATGGACGTGTAAATGTTCCGTTTGCAAAGCGAGCCATTACTGAAATCGCTTGTCATGCAAGAGGAGCTAATTTCATGTATGGACCCTCAATCAGAACAGTTCTCGATATGGGTGGGCAAGATTGCAAAGCAATTCGCTGTGATCATCGTGGTAAAGTTACTGCATTCCTCATGAATGATAAATGTGCAGCAGGAACAGGAAGAGGAATGGAAGTTTTTGCCGATTTATTGCAAGTACATATCAATGATGTTGGAAAAATGTCTATAGTAGATGATGAACCAGAGCCAGTAAGCAGTACATGTGTTGTTTTTGCCAAATCTGAAGCAGTAGCGTTACTTCGAAAAGGATGGACCAAAGAGAGAGTGTTAGCTGCCTATTGTGGCGCAATGGCTCATAGAGTTGTAACTCTTTTAGAACGCCTTGGAGTAGAAAATGATTTTGCAATAACTGGGGGTATTGCTAAAAATATTGGTGTTGTTTCTCGTATTGAAAAAGAATTAAAGATTACTGCTCCTGAACCAAAGGTTGATCCACAACTCGCGGGTGCGATTGGGGGTGCGTTGTTCGGGAAAGCATTAGTAGAAAAAGCTCGTAAGAAAGCTGGTTAATGTTTTTGTTTTTATTCAAGCTAAATTATGGAAAGATCGAGAAATGAAAGCTAATTACGGATATAAAGATGGTTCAGGAGAATACTACATCACTGTAGACACAGATCTGTGTGATGGTTGTAGTAAATGCGTTGAGGTTTGCCCCGAGGGTGTTCTCGAAGTTGTAGAAAATGAACTGGATCCTTTAGCAGAAGAACTTGTTGCCAAGGTTACTGAGGAACATCGTAAGAAGATCAAATATTCTTGTGCTCCATGTAAACCAACTGGTGAACCAATAGCACTACCTTGTGTTCAAACCTGTGAACCAGGGGCCTTAACCCACTCTTGGTAAGTCAAAATTCCTCGTAAATTAGGAAAATTTGATTTAAATTTAATCCCGTGGATATATCATCTCTTGGGAGAATCTAAAGATGGAAATAACATCAATTACTATCAATGATACAAAAATTGAAACGAAGAAAGGAATAACAATCCTAGAGGCTGCACAGGCAGCTGATATCTATATTCCTAGGCTTTGTTCTCATCCTGATTTGCCACCATCTCAAGACTTAAAATCAGTAGAATCAATATATCAGGGCGATACTCAATATAATAATGATAATTCATTGGCATCGCAAACACATGAAGGATGTCAACTGTGTGTAGTCAAAATAGAAGGTATTGAAGAACTCGTAACATCATGTAACACAATGATTCAAGAGAATATGACTATTAAGACTGATTTACCAGAAATTCACGATTTTAGACAAGAAAGAATGATGAAAATACTTGCCAACCACCCACATGCTTGCTTAACTTGTGCTCAAAAGGAAGGGTGCAGTCGTGAACCATGCTCCACAAATGTTCCTGTGGAGGAACGATGTTGTCCAGAGTTTGGGAGGTGTGAATTACAAAGAGTAGCAGAATATGTGGGGATAAGAGACGATACTCCACGCTATAAACCTCAAGGAATTCAAATTCTTGATAACGAACCCCTATTCACACGAAATTTTGAATTGTGTATAGGATGTACTCGTTGTGCCAGAGTTTGTCAGGATATTCGGGGTGTTAATGCCCTTGGATTTGTTTTTTCAAATGGTGAAACGATCGTAGGCAGTATCAAACAAACACTTAAAGAATCAGGATGTAAATTTTGTGGAGCATGTGTTGAAGTATGTCCTACAGGAGCTCTTTCTGACAAAGATATTTTATGGGCTGAACGTGAAAATGCACTTGTTCCTTGCCGTAACACCTGTCCATTAGGAACTGATGTTCCCCGCTATATTAGATTGATTGCAGAAGGTAAGTTTGGAGAAGCTGCTGCAGTGATTCGAGAGAAAACTCCTCTTCCCTCTGTCCTTGGAAGGGTTTGTTTTCATGTTTGTGAAACAGAATGCCGTCGGGGTCAGTTGAATGACCCAATTGCAATTTGTGCACTAAAGCGTTTTGCTTTAGAGCATGATACAGGAATATGGCAATCAAAGGTTACGATAGCCCCAGCTACTGGAAAAAAAGTAGCTATAATTGGTTCAGGCCCTACAGGACTCACAACAGCCTATTATTTAGCTAGAAATGGCCACTCTACTGTTGTTTTTGATGAAAGCTCAGAATTAGGAGGAATGCTAAGGCAAGGGATTCCAGAATATCGATTACCACGAGAAATATTTGACAAGGATCTTAAACATATAAGTGATGCGGGAGTTAAATTCAAAACTAATGTTTCAGTGGGACTTGAATTAACTATTAATGATCTACAAAGAGAATATGAAGCAATTTTTATATCTATTGGAGCACAACAAGCTAAGAAAATTAAAATCGAAGGAGTAGAACTTAAAGGAGTTCTTTGGGGATTAGAATTCTTAAAGGATGTAACAAAAGGAAAGGAAGTACAAGTTGAAGAAAAAGTTCTAGTTATTGGAGGTGGTGGGGTTGCAATGGATGTTGCATTAATTGCACTCAGGTTAGGTGCTAGTGAAGTCCAAGTAGCGTGTCTTGAATCACGAGAAGAGATGCCTGCTCATGAATGGGAGATTCAAGAAGTATTAGATGAAAATATTACTATTCATTGTTCATGGGGCCCCAATAAAATTATTGGTACGGATAAAGTAGAAAAAGCGGAACTAGTTCAGTGTACAAATGTTTTTGATGAGAAAGGGAGATTCAATCCAACTTTTGATGATTCAAAACTAAAGACTGTTGAAACTGACATGGTAATTATGGCAATAGGTCAAAGTCCTGATTTATTTATTTTAGGAGAAGAAATATCAGTTCAAATAACGCCATCAGGATTAATCAATGTGAATGATGGAGATCTTTCTACAAATGTTGCAGGAATTTTTGCAGGGGGAGAAGTGATAAAGGGGCCCTTATCAGTTGTAGAAGCTATTGAAATGGGACGTAACGCCGCAATATCCATCGATAAATATTTGGGAGGCAACGGTAATATTGAAGAAGAATTAACTGAGCAAGATACTTCAAATCCTTGGTTAGGTCAAGATGAGGATTTCTTTGACAATTCCAGGGTTCAGATGCCATGTTTACCCCTCAATGACCGTACTACTAGTTTTAACGAAATAGAACTAGGCCTGAATGAAAGTTTAGCGATGGAGGAAGCGAAACGATGTCTCAGATGTGATAGTCGTTTGCACTTTTCACCAATACATCTACCACCAGAAAAATGGCAAGAATTTACACTTGAAAATATTCAGAAAGTTCCAGATATTGAAGGTGCTTTTCAGCTTCTTGATGAAGATAAGCACATAATTTTCATTCAAGGAACTCCCCATCTTTGTCAAGCATTGACAGAGCAGCTGAACACTAATGAAAAAGCCCAATTCTTTGGTTTTGAAGAAGATCCTATGTACACAAAGAAAGAGAGTGAGTTACTTCAACAATTCATGCAGAAATTTGGGAAAATGCCAGAAAGTAATGAAGATTTGGATGATGATCTCTTTTAATCAACCAACTGTGTAGGAAGATTAATGTAATCTTGAAAAACCAGAAAAAAATGAAAAAATCGCGATTGGAGGAAGAAGGATGGGAGAAAAAGTTTACCATTGAAGAAAATCGTGTAAACGAATATGTTGAATTGTATGAATCATTAGATCAAGAAGTACGTGTTGAACCTGTAGTCCCAGGGGAAATGGAAGGATGTGCTGAATGTTTTAAAGCGGACTGTGACAATTATCGAATAATTTATACACGCTCAAAATATGTCAATAATGGATAATTGGATTATTTATCAATGACGTATGTATAAGATACTACTATACGGACATTATTCTAATGTCTGAGTGGTGTAGCCTGCCGAGGATCAACAATTTGGTATTGTTATTAGAATTTCGGTTCCATGTCCATAGGTACTCTTAATTTTGATTTTTCCTTTATGTTTTTCTATTATCCCCCTACAGATGGATAATCCCAGGCCTGTACCTTTTCCTAACGGTTTGGTTGAAAAGAAGGGTTCAAATACTCTGGTTAAATTTATTTTTTTAATACCAATCCCATTATCTGTCATTTTAATTTCAAGTATATTCCCTTTCTTGACAACTGCGATAGTAATTCGAGGTTTGACCTTGATATTCTCCATTGCATCTATTGAATTGTTGATTATATTTTGAAATACTTGAGATAGTAAAGCTTTATCACCAATAGCTTCAAGATCTTCTTTGATTTGTAGATTAACACTTATTTTCTTTTCGATTATTCTAAAGTTTATGGATGGAGAACTAAGAAGCTTTGATATGAGAGGTTTAACTTTAAAATTAGTTGGAGTAAGGTATATTTTCCTTGAAAATTGTAGAAGTTCTGTTACAATCTTAGAGCACATTTTTACTTCATTCTTTATACTTACAAGTTCCCTGTCTAATAAGCTTTTTTCGAGAGTTGAAGCTTCTTGGTTAATAACATTCAATAAATATTCAGCTTTGAGTGTAATGTTTGCTAAAGGTGAATTTATTTCATGAGCAACTCCTGCAGCGAGCTGTCCTACTGCTGCTAGCTTATTAATTTCAATTAATTCTTCTTGAAGTTCTGTAATGTCTCTACCACTCAGCTGAACTTCAACCACATTCCTAGAATCATCAATAATCGGAGAAGCGTTCCATTCAATTACTCTTACTCCTATAGGCACTATAAAGTTGATTATTGTTTCCTCAATGTGGTCTATATCCCTCGTAACTCGTTTTAAAAATAATTTCATCTTCCTTAGGTCATTAGCGTGTACAAAATTTAAAATATTATCTTGTAATATCTCTTTCTTGAGTTTTCCAAAGAATTCTACTCCTGATCTATTAATATAAGTACATTTTCCATCAGGTTTAATCCTCATAATAATTTCGTGTGCTAGTTCTGTTATACTCTTGAATTTCTTTTCTGACTGTTTTAATGCTTTTTCCATTCTTACACGATCAGTAACATCTTGTAAGGTCAAAACTAATCCCATTACTATATTATTAAGATCAAAGATTGGGATCAAACTCCAGTCCCAATAAGAAACTCCTCTTTCAGGATGTTCTTCATAGCTAAAAGCTTTTGCAATGGTAAAATATGGTTCCTTTTGCTTAACTACCCGATTGAAGATCTTTTCATTTTCTTTATTAGGGTACAAATCGAAATGATTTCGACCAGGGAAAAATTCAGGTTCTTGATCATCAGCTCGAGCATATGCACGATTTACCTTAACAAAGTTGAACTGTGGATCCATAAAGGCGATCAATATATCTGTGGTGTTTAAAATTTGTTCAAGTAACTGATTTGTTTGATTTAAATTTTCCTTTGATCTCTGTAAAGACCTTTCAACTTTTTTTCGTTCAGTAATGTCCAGTGTATATTCAATTGCTTGTTTAATTGTTCCATTTTCGTCAAATATTGGATGACAATGAATTTCATAAACTCTCATTTTTCCCTCAGTATCCAGGTGTACATGTTCAATTGTAACTGGTTTTTTCTTTTTTTTCACTAATTTTAGAGGACAAGGGTGTTCTTCGCCTGTACATGGTGTTTTTCTCCCATGGGTGAGAGAATAACATGTGTCTGTGGATTTATAATCACCAAAAATCGTTTTAGCTGTCGAGTTACATAGTTTAAGGGTGTAGTCAGAAACATCAATGATATAAAAAGGATAATCAAGAGAATCTATCAATTTTGTATGCTGATAATCTCTTATCAGGTTATACTCCTCCAATTTTTTCTATAATCAGTCAACTCAGATTCATTAAATTTGCAATTTTATGAGTCTAATAAAAATTACATCTGTCCAACTCAATAATATAATATGGACAAACAATAATGATTTTATCTAAAAGAAGAGGTCTAGGTTTAAATTATGATTCTTTAGAGGTTTCGACCTTTGTTGTTTTTCTAATATGATTAAAAATTCTTATTTTCGATCCTGGATCGACAAATCCAATTTTTTCTAAGATGAATATGATTTCAGCCAAGTAATTCCCTCGTTGTGTTAGACAATATAGATTATCTTCTTTTTCTAAAATATTCTCCTCAACCAATTTCTTCATGTGAAAGGCAAAGGAGGAGGAACTTTTGATTTGTAATTCTTCGATTATTTTATTAAAATTTAACTTAGAATGAGGTTTCAATAGATTTATGATATCTTTCCTTAAAGGATGTGAAATTAGATTAATTATACTATTAAATGTGTGACTTGAAAGTAATGAGAGAGTATCATGAATCAATGGATGATATACTGCATGATCATTTTCATCAATCAAGAAAATAAGAGAGAAATTTGATGCCATTATTTGCTGATTTAATTCATCTATGAATCCTTTAAAGTGACTCCAATTGTGAACTCGGTAAAGTTCTTCTATCCCCTTAAAAATAATGGTTCCTTTCCCTCTTGTTATGATAAATTCTTCAATTTGATGTTTCAAAAGGTGTAGCTTTGTTGGAGGAATTATATTGTCTCCTTTAATGAAACCTAGAAATATTTTTAACGCATTTTCAATTTTATATTCATTAGTAATCTTTTGGGGATCTTCATTAGAAATGACTAAGAAAGGATGTTCATACTCATCGATGGTACTCTCTATTGTAAAATCGGGTAAGCTTTGCTGATTCACAAATGGAGAAAAGGAAAATCTGTTCCTTAGTCTCACTTCTTCCTGTACTTCTTCTATTTTTTCTCTTAAAGGTGAAAATTCAAATGGTTTCAAGATATAATCATAAGCACCAGTTTTCATAGCCTCTACAGCTGAATCAATACTTCCATATCCAGTTATTACTATACTTATTAAATTGATACCTTTTCCTCTGATCTCTTTAATTAAATCAATACCTGATAATTCTCCCATCTTTAAATCCGTTAAAAGTAGATCGAAATTTTCTTTCACAATCAACTTTAAAGCTTCCTCCGCTGAAGTTGCAGTAGAAATTTCGTGTTGATCTAAAAGTAAAATCCTACTCATTGTCTCCAAGAAAGTTGTATTATCGTCAACAATTAATATCCTCATAGTAATGTTTTCCTATTGTAAAAGTAATTCAGCTTCATCATCTTATTCGATCTGATAGTTAGAATGAACCAACACTATTAATATCAAATTTCTATATAATATCATTTGAAGTGTTGATCTGAATATTATATTCTTACGTGATTTGAATTATTTTATCTCAACTCAATTTGAGTTGTTCTTCTTGAATACAATATTTCGTTAATCGTAATTAACATAATAACTTAAGAAAGTTCAATCTAATTTTACTGTTAACCATAGAGACAAAATCGTGAAAGAAATGTGGAGGAAACTCTATGTATCATGATGAAATTGATAGGAAAATTCTAGAAATTCTGGATCAAAACGGTAGAACTAAATTTACTGATATTGCTAAGTCTATTCAAAAAACTGAAGGTACAGTTAGGAATCGTATTAAACGACTGCAGAAGAAAGGGATAATCAATGGTTTCAGAGTTGTTACATTCCCCGAAAATCTTGGATATGAAATTCAAGCGATTATTACATTTCGACTAGAACCTAGTTATGATAATTATATCCAAATAGAGGATTTACCGTCAAAAGCAGGGACAAGTAACAGTAGACTTCTCTCTCTCTATCGAGCCAGTGACCAAAATTTGTTTATGCTTGAGGTTCTTTCTAAGAACTTACAAGACTTAAATAATTTCATTTTACATTTAAAAAAATTCCAAGGTGTTTCAGAAGTCTCCAAATTACTTAAAGAGGAACGAATTTACGAATATATCTCATAGTTAATCTGTTGAATTTCAATATCTTGAATATTCCAGAACTAGAAAAATTTTTCGTTGATATTAACCAATTAAAAAAAGAAAGGAGGTTATGCCTATGACTATTGAAATGGTAGAGGATTCAGAGGTTCAATCACGAGCAGAAATGGAGTTAGTTTGCCCCTGGTGTCACATTCATAGCCTTTCTGCAATTGTTAATCATCTTATGCTTCGCTTAAAGTGTTCTGAATGTGGAATGGATGCTTTTGCTTCTCGTATTCCTCGTAATAGGAAGCTTAGCGGTTATATTCCTCGAAGATTAATTGCCTGATGAAATTAAATTTTACAACTTAAGTAAAATCATTAAAGATCAGCTCTAATTCCAATTGGACGAGATATGCTAGAGAGTCAATAAGGATCCTTAGAAAAGGATAGACACACCACTTTTCTCTGTAGGATCAAGAATAAAACCCCAATATTCGAATATATGTAATTTGATTAACCTTTCTTATTTTCTAAATATTTTTTCAGAAGATCTGCTCTTTCAATTCGCCCCAATTTCCTATAGGCGGATTCTTCATATTTCAAAGATAATACTGGTATGTGCATACCTTTCAACTTGATAAATTGACGGTGAGGCTGTATATCAACTGCTGGTTCCCAAGACCCATTTGGAAGTAACTTTTGGACTCCTCCCATGATCTCTATCAGTATGTCACAGACCCTAATGCTTCCAAAATGAGATTTTATCATTGAATTACCAGAAAAATTTATTGGTTTTATTATATGGTCTTTGAAGAGTTTCTGAATTTCATATGCTCCTTTTTCATCTGTTTGAATATCAATATCATTAGGTACAACAGGAACCCCTTGTAATGCCATGCTTAAACTTCCTGTAACCCCCCATATAATATTTGAAGATTCTAAACGGTAAATCAGGGATTTCAGGGCTTTCAAATATATTGGATCAATCATTGAAAACCGTTTCTTTATGTTTGACTTCAATCAATATTTTGATTCTAATCCCCGCACATAAGTGACTGTTGCTTCATTATATGGAGTAGGGATATCGTATTGTTTACCAACTTCCACAATTTTCCCATTAATAAATGCGATTTCTGTTGGACTTCGATTCTCAATATCTATTAGCATACTCGGTTTATGATGGCCTCCCTTGGATAAATATCCCATACAAATATCATGAAAATTATCTCCAAAAGAGATTCCTAGAGCTTTAGTAACAGTAATCCCCTCTTTAATAATTTCACTAGCTATTTTATTTGTATCTGCGAAATCCATGGCCTCTCTCATCGTTTGACCAGTGATTGCACACACTGGTGCGAGAGCTGCATTTAAGATTACTTTTTTCCATACTTCAGGCTGAATATCCTCCACAAATTTTGCAGCAAAATCTGGTGAAGAGATTAAGTCAGCGATTTCACGCGCTTTGTCTTGCCTCTTGGGTGAATAAGAACCAACATAGTTAGGAGGATTAAAAAAGGTCATATCAATAATCCCAGGTCTTAGGACATTTCCAGCGTAATTTATCACGTTGCGAAAAGCTCTCTCTTCTCCAAATGCCTTTGCAAGCACGATTTCAGTCCCAAATCCATTTTGATGGCTTATTACTAAAGTATCATCTGAAATGACTGGTTTAAGATCTTGGACTACTCGTTCTAAATATGGAGTCTTAACTGAAATAATTATTAGATTCACATCGGTGTCTTTTAAATCGGAAATAGACAATTTCAAGTGTTCTGGATCAAATTGAGTAGTGATTGTTGCGGCTCCAATTACTTGTAAGCCATAATTTTGGATTGCTTCCATGTGAGCTTTCCAAATATCTACTAAAATCACTTCTACATTCTTCTTAACAAGAAAGGAACCTAAAATACCACCTGATGGGCCTGCCCCTATTATAGCTACTTTATAATCATTGTTTGTCAAATTTCAATCCTCAACTCAGTTATCCATTCCATTGGATCCAATATCAAAGAATGAAAATTAAAATCCAATTGATTTTACACTAAAAGAGGATCAATTATTAATGTTTTTTTGTACTACTTTCTGATAGAACACTGAAACAGGATTTGTTCTTTAAAAAGGAATCATCAAATTCGATTAATTCTCTTTATACTGACCCCTCAATTTCAGAAATGTGAGATTTTTGTAATCCTTTCCGAATATCGTTCCAGTTAAGCTTTTGTTGTAAGAAATCGCTCACTTCACGACTATATTGCCGCTCTGCTTCAAATTGCATTTTATAACCTGGACATGCACTATTATTCAGTTCAACACAATTCTTACACAATGTTAGAGTTTTTCTACTTGTTTTAATTCTACGTATTTTTCTAAAAATAAACCAAAAAGTAATCATAAGTAAAAATATCGCAATTTTGTCACTCCAAGAAGTCTGTAACAAGAGTTCACCTAGAGCGATCCCCCACCCGATACCTAATGAAATTCTAAGAAGATCTTTCATCAGACGGTTTCTAAAATTAAATAAAAATCCTATCCAAGTGGGACTACTAACAATCAGAACAATGAGAAAGACCTCAATAATTGAAAAAGTACTAAAAGGATTAACAAATACAGTAATGAGAAGTGAGATAAGCATTGAGCTGTAAACGCAAAAACATCCTCTACAGAGAAACCAGGAGCCAATCTTAAATACTTCTTGTCGATAATTATTACATAATGGATGGTGAGAGAAGTTAAATGGTAGCATAAGTTGAAGAAATCGTTTCAAAAAATGTATCCGATGATTTCTAGGTAATGATTTCAGAAATACATTATTTGAAAGGATAGGTTCTCACTTCCAGATAATCCTTTACACCTTTGGTCGTACACGAACAGCTGTTCCATAGGCTACTATATCGGTCATCGAGGAATCTTGTCCAGAACGAGATGAATCAAATTTTACACCAACTACTCCATTACCACCTCGCTCTGCAACTTCGGCACATAGCCGATATATCGCGTCATTCCTAGCTTCAACAGCACTCTGCGTGTATGCGGTCACTTCTCCTCCAAAACAAGCCTCGCAGCCCCCGACACATCTGCCACCAAGGCCTCGTGACCTCACGGTAATACCAAAAGTAATTCCTAAATACTGTTCAACTTCAAATCCAGGAATCTCATCAGTAGTAGATACCATTACTCGCATAGGGTCATCAATTCGTTGCCCACTATCTGGTTTATATGTCATTTTTATTTTTCACCTATCTCTGAGCTTTTTAACATTATAGAATGTATCTAAAACACAGGATGATGTTCGTTTTTATATGTCTACCTTTCGCGGAACATTGTACACAATAGAAATTATTCCAATCGTAAATAATAGAATCTCTAGATAGATGTATCCTCTTCTAGGGCGTATAAAGCTGCACCTAAAGCTACAAATAACTGAGGAGAAGGTGGTACAGAAACAGATCTGCCTACTTCCTCTTCAAAAATTTCAATAATTGTAGGATTGTGAGCTACTACCCCTCCAGTTAATATAACTTCATTATCTAACACATCAATCTCAAGAATTCGTTTTACAACAGAATTAAACGCACCTCGAACCATATCTTCAATAGAAGCCCCCTCTCTGATGCGACTGAGGATCTCAGTTGCGGCAAATACTGTACAATAACTACTAATTGATTTTGCATGCGTTGACTGCCTTGCTAACTTATCCAATTCATCTGGTTGGACTCTTAATTTTAAAGCTAATTCTTCCAGAAATGTCCCAGTTCCAGCTGCACATTTTCTATTCATTTTGAAACTTGCACGCCTCCCGTCTTCTCGTGTTTTAATAATTTTAGTATCTTGACCACCAATATCGACAATTGAAAGAGCTCTATTAGGATAATAAAATTGTGCCGCTTTGGCATTACAACTAATCTCTGTAATTGTAGTAATTTTTAGATTATCTAAACTAACGTTTTTTCTTCCATAACCAGTTGAGACAGTTCTTTTGATCTCAGAAAATGAAGTATTATTTTCTAGAGCTGCCTTAAGTCCTTTTTCAGCGGCTAATCGTAAACTTGTCCCAGAGAAACGAATATCTGTTCCCAAAATTTTCTTTGTCTGATCTATCAGAACTACTTTGGTGAATGATGACCCAACATCTATTCCAGCAAATATAGACAAAATTTTTTCTCCATTGCTTATGATCTAAAACAAATCCAGACAACAATTTGATAGTGGACCTTTTTATATCCCAGATAACTGTTCTATAAAAGCTTCAATATTAGTTTTGGTTTGTTCTTCGCTATAGACATTCAGGTCATTGAGATCAGCATCAATTACTAAATTTGGTATATTGGTTTGATCTTCAATACGCTTGGGCATCCCGTAACTAGTGTTGGAATTATTTGGACATGTGCGTGCATTATGAAAAATAATTCCATCTATCTTGAATTCTTCTAATTTTTTCTTTAAATATTCCTCCTTGCTAGATTCTGACCTGTTTATAAATAACTCTGTATAAGCCTTAGCCATTCCCACTAGTGGATCGTTAGAGGAAGCCCCAAAGTCAGTAAATATCCATGAACTACAATAAGTTGAAGCCACAACACAAGTTTTTAGTTCTGAAAATTGTTCTGATAAATCTCGCAATTTGCCCCAAATTGGCATACCCTCCCAGTAAATCCTGTATTTCTCATCTGGAACCGCTGCAATACCTTCATCAATTCTTTCATCAAGTTCTTCTCTCAACAATTCATAGTAATCTACAGCAATCTGTTCTCCCCTTAAAACAACTGCAGGGAGCATATGGATACAACCATCAAAGAAAGTTAGAGGGGAAGGTATAGTAGCAGCTGTTTCTAAGACTTGTTGCCATGTTTGACTACATTCAAAAGAAATTCTAACCCGTTTTGCCAGTTCGCTTTTATCCATGCTTTGATTTGTAATTTGTTCTAATTTAATAATCATATCTTTCATCTGCTCTACTACAGAGTCAATATGACTTCTTGAAAGTTCGTCAATAAATGAGGGAGAATGTATACCCACGATTGGAACATCGAGCTTCAAAGCATACCATTTAAACCAATCTTGAACATCTCTACATTGATTTGTATTAAAAACAAGAACATCAGGATTAGGAACTTCACTTATTCCATACGCTTTAGTTAGAGGAGTCTCTTTCTTTAGAAAAGCACCAATATCTGAGGTTAGATAACTACAAATTTCCGGTGAATACCCCTGCGCTATTGAAACTGGTATATATTCATTTGCCAGACGACTAGCGCCGATCATAGCTGTATGATTTTCAGGGTAGTAGACTTTGAATCCCATCGCTAGTAGTATTTCTGCAGGCCCAACACTGGAACACCAAGCCATTTTCTGATTAGGATCCTTGGCTGCGCTATCCAAGTCTCGATAATAGCGTGTAGCAATCTCTTTCAATTTTTTTGATGATCGGAGTGGAATTCGCTTGGTCATCCTCATCTAACCTTCAGGTGGTTATTTTGAAAAATCTATCTCACTACATCATTGGTTGTCTGAGTTGTTGACCGAAAAGAAGGATATCATCAACTTTCATCGTTTGAATGAGATTTGTTGAAGCAGGAAAACCTAAGAGACTGCCACCAATTATAAGTACCTGGTCTTCAGGCTGAAGTAGACCTCTTTCATGAGCCTCCTTTGCTAGAAGGTATTTTAATTCATTCGAGGAATTGGTTACTTCAACTTGTATTGGGCATACACCCCAAACTAAATTTAATTGGCGTTTGGTTGATGGATAGGGAGTACCAGCTATAATAGGTGTTTTTGGCCTATATTTTGCGACAAGCTTTGCTGTAGATCCCCTTCTTGTATTTGTAAGGATTGCTTTAACATTCAAATGATCTTCTTGACTAATCATATAAACTCCTCTCCCAAACACTTCAGTTATAGAAGGTTGTTCGATACCATAACCAACTGGGCGCAGTAATCCATGATCTTCTGCTGCTTTAGCTATTTTTTCTAGATATTGGACAGCTTCTACAGGAAATTTTCCAACTGCAGTCTCCCCAGATAACATAACTGCATCAGATCCATCTATGATTGCATTACTCACATCTGATGCTTCTGCTCGGGTCGGTCGCGGATTATTGATCATTGATTCTAACATCTGGGTGGCTACAATCACTGGTTTCCCAATATGATTACACTTTGATATCAGTTCCTTTTGAACAATGGGTACTTGTTCTGTTGGGATTTCTATCCCTAGATCTCCTCTTGCAACCATAATACCATCGGACACCTTTAGAATTTCATCAAAATTCTTAAGGGCATCGCGATGTTCTATTTTACTGATAATTCCGATAGGTGAATGTACTTCATCCAATATCTCTCTAACTCTCAGAATGTCTTCTTTTCTACGAACAAAAGATGCAGCTAAAAAATCAATGTCTAATTTTCTTAAGACGTAACGTACGTCTTGTAAGTCTTTTTCAAGAGGAAAATATAATGATAAGGGTACATCTGGTGCATTTATTCCTTTTCTAGATTTTAGTGGACCACCATTTAATACTTTGCAAACTAGCTCAGATTTTGTCTTTTTAGTAATTTTTAGCAGTAGTAACCCATCATCGATTGCTAGATGATTTCCGACTTTTGCATCTTTTATAAGAGGTGGATAATTAGTTGTACATGCCTTGGAATCCCCTTCCAGACTGATATCTTCAGAAATCTCAAATTTTTGACCTGTTTTGATAACAGTTCCTTTTTTTACCTCTCCAGTACGTATTTTTGGTCCGCATAAATCAACTAAGACAGCAAGATCGTCACTAGCCTCTCTGATAAGTTTATATCGTTCTTTGTGATCTGAATAAGACCCATGACTGAAATTGAGGCGACATACATCCATCCCTGCTTCAACTAATTTTTTAAATACAGAAGGATCCTCTGATGCTGGTCCAATCGTGCACACTATTTTGGTCTTTGTAATCACCATCTTTAACCACTTAAATTGACTTTTAAAAATAACTTTTGCTCTTTATAAAAATGACTGCAAATCTGATCTCTTTTTCCATTTTTATATATTATCGATTATCGAAGATAATTGTAGGAATAAGTGTCTTTCCTATTCTCTATCAAACATTATATTAATAACCATTATTAAGGAGCTTTAGACTTGCATGATAGCGTTTAGGTAAGGTTTGGTAAAGTTTGGTTGCACCTAAACTATAGTTTTTTTGATCCTCTGAAATTTTACCAACGACTTTTCCTGGAACACCAAGAACCAAACTATTGGATTCAATCACTCTATTTTGAGGAACAACACAGCCACTACCGATTATACACTCATCTCCAATATTCGCCCAATTCATTATTACTGCATTTTTTCCTACAAGCACGTGTTTTCCTAATTCTGCCTGGTGTACGATTGCTCCATGTCCTATATGACAGTTTTCACCGATTATCGTCCCTCCATCAGGAACCGAGTGAATTACACAAGTATCCTGAATATTAGAGCCACTTCCAATCCTTATATAACCCCAATCTCCACGCAAAACAGCATTAGGACCAATGAAACAATTGTCTCCAATACTTACATCTCCTATAATGTCTGCAGATGGAAATATATATGCAGTTTTTGCTATTTCAGGTTGTTTTCCTTCGAATTCATAGATAGCCATCTTTCTTACCAAGACCCACTTAAATTTTGTTTGTTTTTCGATAAAATTCTGAAATTAATTAAATTTGTGATGAAATCAAGTTCTTAATGCAAAAATATTTGAATATTAGTTCTAAAACGCTTCTCACTACTTAAATCCAGTTGTAGGGAAAAATTATGTTCAAAAATCTGACATACGAAGTTTCAGAAGGAATTGCTACAATCACTTTTATTCGTGAAAAAGCCCTTAATGCACTAAATAATGAGACTGTTAATGAATTAGAAAAGGCAATATCAAGGATAAAAGAAGAAAAAGTCCGAGTACTAGTTTTCAAAGGAAAAGGAAGAGCTTTTATTGCTGGTGCTGACATTACCGAGTTTAAAGGAAGAACTACCGCCGAAACGAAAGCATTTTCATTAGTTTTACAACGTGTCTTGAACGAAATTGAACTCCTCCCAATACCTGTAATTGCATCTATCAATGGGTTTTGCCTCGGAGGTGGTAATGAATTAGCAATGGCGTGTGATTTACGAATTGCTTCAACTAAGGCCCTGTTTGGGCAACCTGAAATAAAGTTGGGTATAATCCCAGGTGCAGGTGGAACACAACGTCTTCCCCGCTTAGTGGGAAAAACTGTGGCAAAAGAAATAATTTTTCTAGGAGATAATATCAGCCCTGAGAGAGCTTTATCCATCGGCCTTGTAAACAAAGTTGTTAAGCCAGAAGAACTTGATTCCGCTGTAAGTGAACTAGCTAAGAGGCTAGCAAAAGGACCAGGTTTTGCCTTAGCCCAAGCAAAGGAAGCAATCGATCGAGGCTCAGAGATGAGCTGGCTAGATGCCATCCAAATGGAATCGAATATTTTTTCACTCTGTTTCTCTCATGAAGATATGAATGAAGGAGTATCTGCTTTTCTAGAAAAAAGAAAAGCCCAATTCAAATAATCCCATTTTTCTCTTTTCTTTTATAAAAGGGATTTAACAAGACCTCCATCGATCTGAATGGCTGTTCCTGTTAAATGACTGGCTTTTTCAGATGCTAGGAATACAACCACATTTGCGAACTCTTCAGGCGTTGCTAACCGACCAAGAGAATTTAATTGTGCCCAATTTTGGATCATTTCTACTGGTTTTAATCCTTGTTTAGCTGACAGAGATACTGCAAGCTGCTCAACCCGCTCTGTGCGTGTATATCCTGGACAAACAATATTCACTAGTATGTTATTTTTCCCATATTCGTTACTCAGACTCTTTGCTAGACCTGCAACCCCTGCCCGAGTAACATTTGATAAAATAAGCCCCTTAATAGGCTGCTTAACTGATACACTTGTAATCATGATGACTCGGCCATCATTTTGTTTTACCATGTAAGGAAGGATCTCTTTGCATAAATAAATCGTACTCATAAGATTCAGGTTAATCGCTTGTTTCCAATCATCTACTGAAAAATCTAAGAATTCCCCAGAAGGAGGCCCACCACAATTAGTGACTAAAATATCTATCTTTCCGAAATACTCGATACTCCTTGTTACTAAGTTCTGTACTTGTGAATATTTGGTGAGGTCTGTTGGAATGGCAAGACATTTTGTTCCTTTCTTTTGAATCTCTTCTGATACTAATCTTAGTTTATCAGAGTCTCTTGAACAAATAATAACATCAGTACCCTCTTCTGCTAATGCTAAGGCAACTGCCTTTCCTAATCCTGTACTCGAAGCCCCTACAAGTGCAACTTTACCATTAAGCCTTAAATCCATTATTATTCCTCTGTTTAGTCTGTTAATTCCACTTCTCACCATTCAAATTTTAGGGTTCTTAAAAGAGGACTCTGAGAGTGAAGTATGAAAGTGAACCAAGATGAAACCGAAAAAGATGAAACAACTCTCAATTCATGATTATCTAGGATTGGGGTATCAAGCTAAAGTATGGTTTCTGGAGTTCGAGGTTGGTGATTTTGGGGCATCAATCACCAATCTTCTAGAACTTCCACAGGAAATATATGAAACACGAAAAAAAACCTTTTTCTTGGCATTTTTGAATTCATTTTTGCAAAGGTGCGAAATTAGCTTCATACTTCGAAAACCTAATCTAGTTGATTCCAAGTTTGACCAAATCGAATTAGCCCTTCTTGGCTATTGGGAAAAAAGACATTATGCTATTCCATTGTGGATTATAAAGGATCTTCTCTTAGGATTTGAAGTTATTCCAAACGAACAATTCGAGATTCTTGATTCGGAACCTTTAACCTGGTCTCAAGGGAAAATTGAGCCCAAAAATCAGAAAGATTTGTGCTTGGGTGATTCTAATCTAGTCATTCTCAATGATGAATTCTTTCAAGATCAAAAAATCTATTTCAAGCTTGAAGGTAGTACCATTAATGTATCCCGTTATTTCAATGAGTTAGAATTTTTTGACAGAATTGCACGGGCTAAAATTCCAGAAATTGATGAATTGGATGACCTATAAACATGATCATGCAATTGGGTACTTTTCTTGGAATCACCATCATACTATGGAGACTATCTAATCTATTTTAAGAGTGAGTACTGTAGAAATTCGAGCATTCTCTTTAATACGTACACCTTGACTATTAACGCTTAATAATCCTTGGATTGGCTGAGATTTCCCTGATGGATTAATAACAAAAGAAGGATGGAAACATCCTGTGGAAAGAAGACGCTTGTGAGGAGAAACAATAGCTAGGCATTCATTTCTAGGAAGACTTTCATTATACTCTACAATATATGTCCCTGTTGAAAGTGACCACCATCCATACTTGGGATCATCTTCAAATTTTGGTGATAAAGGTTCTAGGTCAACAGATTGATATTCACTTCCTCCAAAATCTAATGCACCTTGCTTTTTGAATAAATAAATCCGTTTTACAGTAAGATCAAGAATAGCACCTTCCAATTGCTTAGGAGGATAGATTAGGTTTATCCAACTTTCTTCTAACTCTTTAGATTTTAAAATTCGCATTACCTTCCACTCATTGAAAAGTAAGTATTTCATAACCATAAAAACCTTTTTCTTTAAAGAATCTTTATTATGCTGTAACCTTGTCCTTCAGGATGGTTTCCTGCAAGAATCAGTAACAGACTCGGGCATATATCGCTCAATAATTACGTGGATGATGTTCAATGTCTCTTAATCTGGACCGTTTTTTTAATCCAAGAGCAGTTGCTTTGGTTGGTGCGAGTGACAAGCTTTCTAGTTG
Organism: Candidatus Heimdallarchaeota archaeon; assembly: GCA_020353515.1. Lineage (GTDB taxonomy): Archaea > Asgardarchaeota > Heimdallarchaeia > Hodarchaeales > Hodarchaeaceae > Hodarchaeum. Next base: position 781,334 of record CP070695.1, on the reverse strand, counting down.
GGGATTCATTGTTGCCCATAATATTGTTCAAAATGATTTTACAGGAGAATTTTTTCCTGTCCATCCTAAGAAGGAGGAAATTCTAGGATATAAAGCTTATACTTCCATTCTTGAAATCCCCAAAGATGTACAACTTGATCTAGTGATTATTATCATTCCTGCAAGATATGTCTTATCAATCCTTGAACAAGCGAAGCAAAGAGGTGTCCATCATGTGGTTATTATCACAGCTGGTTTTAAAGAATCTGGAGAAGAAGGACGCATATTAGAAGAGAAAATTACCGCTTTTGCTCGAGAAAATGGAATTCGATTGATTGGACCGAATGGAATGGGAGTTGTTTCAACCCGAGTGAATTTAACAGCTGTTATGTGGCCTGTAACAAGCTTGAAAAGTGGTGGTATGGCCTTTGTATCCCAATCAGGGAATATTGGCACGATCGGATTAACTGTTGCTTCAAGACGAGGTATTGGACTCAACGTATACGTCTCTGCTGGTAATATGGCCGATTTAACAATGTCAGATTATTTAGAATATTTTGGAAAGCAAGATTCTAAGACCAAGGTTATTGGTCTTTATATAGAAGGAATTCAAGATCCAAGGCGCTTTGTAAAATTAGTAAAGGAGATATCAAAAGAAAAACCAGTTATTATTCTAAAAGCTGGGGGTACAAGTGCTGGGAGTCGAGCTGCACTTTCTCATACTGGAGCTATAACTGGCGATGATCACGTCTTTCGTGATATCTTAGAACATGCGGGAGCAATTATAGTAGATTCTCTTGATGAAATGTTCGATCTTGTTCTTGTTTTCAGCCGTTGGGCTAAGATGAAATTCCCTCGAGGAAGGATTGTTATTGTAACAAGAGGTGGGGGGTGGGGGGTAATGGCAGCTGACGCATGTTCAAGACAGGGAATAAATTTAGAGCCATTAAGTAATAATGCTTATGAACGTATTGATAAGCTTCTTCCAGAGTACTGGTCGAAAGGAAATCCTATTGACACAGTCGCTTCCTTAAACTTGAACGACGTTAAAGAGATTATTAAGATAGTTTTCGATGAAATGCCCTTGGTTGAAGCAATATTTCTTTTGGGTGTCGGAGGAATTGCTTATTTAGCAAATCTTGCGAAAAAATCGCCCTTTATTCAAGAGGAACAAATGGATCAACTTGATTTTATTAGTAATATTGAAGTTAAACTGTTTGAAGATATACTTGAATTATCGGAAAGTTACAATAAGCCAATTCTGATTACTACGCTATTAACAGCACAAAATTCACCCTCTATAAAGTTCCTTGAATCTCAAGATTATCCTATTTTCCCTACTCCAGCTAGAATGGTTCATGCTTTCAGATATATGGTGAATTTCTATAGATGGCGCCAACGTATCTAGTTTCTTATTGATAGAACTGTGAAATCATTGCTTGAGAAAGTAATAAAAGAGTGCCCACATCAATAAAACCAAGGCTTAATAATAGGAGCCCAAGAATCAATTCATCATCAAGGATATTTCTCCCAACACTTTCATACATGGAAATACCTACAAGAAATCCCCAGCGAACATGCTCATTTAATTCAGTTTTTAATCGAGAATAAATTTCATGCAGTCCTTTCTTACGTTCTTCAGGGTTCATCGCTTTAAGACAGGCATAGGAAAGAGCAGAGAATTTTTTCACTCGATGGTCGTTTGAGTGGAAAAATGGTTCAAATTCTTTTCCCCGATCATATTCCTTATTCCTGAGAATAAAAGAGAACGTCCTTAACAGGACAAGAAACCGATCAAAATATCCTGAACCCCGTTGTTGAAGTCCTTCTTGAATGAACGATTCCATATCAAACTGATCTTCTGATTCAAGGAAGAAGCTGGCTGTTATTCCCGCAGCTTTAATGTCTAATGTATTGCACTTCAAAAGAGCTTGGATTATATCTATCGTGTTTTTATTCTCTTTGAGAATAGCAAAAATCTGCTCATAATCAGGATCTAGATCTTTAAAACCTAATAATCGAATGAGAAAGTTTTCCTGTAGTTTTTTATCCTGAAGTGATATATAGGTTAAAATCAAGGCTGAATCTGTTCCAAATTTCGAATGGAATTCAATTCCTTTCTGTATTATCTTTTCCAGTTTTTTAACTCTAGTTCCTGGATCAGGAATTAATGGTAGGAGAAATGCAGTACACATCATTGCTATTCTTCGACTTTCCTTGTTTGACAGATGTGGAATGATTGTTTCAAAAATAAAGTCAAATCCTTCTTCAGCTCTTTTGGTATTAATAGCTGTTAATGTAAGTCCAATGAGATAATAGTCTGGGTTCCCCATCCCCATTTCTATTTGGTTGTAAGCTTCGAGAATAACTTTTAGACTCTCTTTTTGTGTTTCAGGATATTTAGCAAGTAATCCTAAACCAATTGCATATCCTTGTTTTATTATAAAATCAGCTTTTTGTATTTTTTTTCTGAATTCATCGTAAGATTTCTTTTGGAATTTTTTATTATTAGAAAAATAACTGCTTATTCCCAAAGCAATTGCTGTAGTTATCTTTGTTGTTGTTAAAGGATCGTTTAAGTGATTTTTCAATTCTTTTTTCTGTTCCTCTCCTTTTTTGGGCTCTAAAAGACTTGAAAATCCTAATCCAGTTAATGCAGCTCTTTTTATTATTAGATCTTGGTTTTTTGCTGCTTGTTTTAAATGTTTTAGTCTGAATTTCATATCTAATTGAGGATTGAACCCTATGGCTAATGCTAGAGCTTCCTGTTCAGTTGTTGATTTATCTTTTAGGTGCTCCTCAACAAAAGTTGAAAAATTTATACTATTTTCCAAAATATTACCCTCAATTCCAATAAAACATTCCTAATTGCTTATAATTTTCTTATATACTTTATCATTTCGGAGCTGTTTAAAGTAAAATACTGAAAAAAACTATTTTCAATTCGTAAATCGAATGGTCAATTTAACTTTTTAAAATAATCTGTCATTTTGGAAACTAGGTCTTTTTGGAAGCCAGACTCGAAAAGTGGATCCTATTCCCACCTGACTATCCACCGTAATTCGTCCATTATGGATTTCAACAATTTTTTTCGAAAAAGCAAGTCCAATACCACTGCCCTCGATAATATCAGAGGAATATTCATGACCTCTTTCAAACATTGTGAAAATTTTTTCCCGTTGATTGTCAGAAATTCCTACTCCGTTGTCTTGAAACACAAAAACCCAAAATTTATCTTCTTCTTCAAGGAAGATATCAAGAAAGGCCCGATCTTTCGATTTATCTTTATACTTCAACGCATTATCAGCCAGATTAACAAAAACTTGATGAATCCTTTCTGGTTGACACCTGATTTTGGGGTAAGGGGCTGGACGAATATAAATTTCAAAGTTCTTGAACTTGGCTTGTGATTCTATCGCATAAATTGCACTTTGTAGGATTTCTAAGGAAAATACTTCTTGAATAGCAATTTTATCCTGTCCTAGCTTACTATATTCTAATATATCCAAAATTAATCTTTTCGCATATTCTGTATTCTTTTTAATCCTATTGATATAGAAATCAATTTCTGAACTAAATGAATTTCCTAGATCTTCTAGCATAGCATTAATATAGCCTTGGATGGATACAATTGGAGTTTTCAAATCATGACTAATAGAATAAACAAAGCTTTCCATTTCTGTGTTTTTTTGCCGTAATGCCTTGGTTCTCTTAATGAGTTCATGTTGAAATTCAACCTTCTGTTGAGTTTCCCGCAAAAGATTTGCTTGTCTGTCCTCTAATGCTCTATATGTCTCTTTTAATCTATCAATGAGAGTATAAATAGTTGTATCATCTTCAATTACTAAAGCTGCTCCTAGGAATTCTTCATTATATCCAAATAAAGGTGTGAATGAAATATTAGCAATGATCTTTTTGTTCTTCAGTGTTAACGGTATCTCATTTGATCGAAAACCACTTTTCTCATCGAAACTCTCCTCCATGAGTTGTAGTATTGATGTTGAACCAGGGCCTTTGAAATATTTTGAAAATATGTGATTCATATGTTTTCCTATTATCAAATCACCGAATAATTGGTGAAGATACTTGTTAATATAATCAATTCGTTTATCTGTATTGATACCGATTATACCCACGGGCAAATTATCCAACATTGTTTGATGATACTCTTTTAGCTCTAGAATCTCCTCTTCGATTTTTATTATTGGACTCAAATTCGTAAATGCAAGCATGATTCCTTTAAATGTTCCCTCCTGGTAAAACGGTGCTGCTTGAATTAATACAGGAAGTTTTGTCTCATCTTTTTTTAGTAATTCTGCACGATACGAACTTCGGATTCCATCTCTTTGTTTCTTTGTTTCTGTATGAACTTTAAAGATGGAATCATCACTTACTATTGTTGCATAACTCTTATTTCTCAGTTCTTCAGTGGTATATCCTAATATTTCTTCAGCTTTTGGATTTAAATAAAGGATTTTAAATTTTTCATCCTCAAGGATCAATCCTTCATCTATTGATCTAAAAATCTCTTCCTGAAATTCATTTGATTCCTTTAAAGCAATATTTGCCTCCAAAAGACTTGTCTTAGACCGCTGAAGCTGACTCGTAAGGAGCTTTGATTTGATAAAACCTCCTAGTGCTTTAGCAATGAAGACTAATTTATCTTGATCTTCATTAGTGAATCTTTGTACATTCATCCTTTCTACATGTAATATTCCAATAATCTCATTTTCAAATTTTATAGGAATACTGATTTCATGGTTGTCAAGTATATCGACTTGAGATTTGCTAGAGGTAATTGAATATGAACAAGTGGGCTTTCCTGTTTGTACAGCGATTCCTAGTATACCACGGTGAAAATCTTGAATGATTTCTGAACCATAACTAGCCTCATTACCAGGTTTGAATTTTAAACTAGTATCTACCTCCCCTAGACATTGTATGATCTCAATTTCATGATCTACTAGATAAAAGTTTACCTTTGAAATAAAAGAGATCTCTTCAAAAATTAGACTCGCAATTAACTCAAATACAGAATCAAAACTTGTACTCACTGAAATAGAAGCCAAAATATCAATTAAAGTTGTACCTAACTTAGTATTGATTGATCTATAGGTGTTTATCCTTTTTTCATTTGATTTTATGCTTCGAGAAACCTCATTCAAAGCCTTAGGCATCCTAAAAATTGTTAAGCAGCGGAATATAACATGTCAATTCTTTACTATCCTTCTTCCCATTTAAACGTATTAATTCAAACACATCTTCCCTCTATCTATATTTCACAAGGTTTGAAAATAAAATGTGAAAATATCCAGATCAAGACTCTGGGTCACAACAAACGATTTGTGTGAAAGCTGATTGAAAAAATGGGCACATTAATTCCCCACCTTCGTGATTACGAGGAGATGCTTTTAAATAAATTCTCAACTAAAATAAAAAAACGAACAACACCAATTATAGCTATTGGAGGATTCTCAGGAACAGGAAAAGACACTGTTGCAATTTTTGTTCAGCTCTATTTTGAAAAATATCACAATATTTCCTTGAAAATCATTGGTTCTGGTGATTTTGTCCGTAAAATTGCTGTAGAATCAGGATGGGAAGAAAAAAACCTAGATGAATTTATGAAACATATACAAAAAACACAAAACGAAGATTTTGCTAAAAAAGTAGACATAGAAATTGAAAAACACGCATTAAAAACTGCATTATTGGAAGGAGGGATTTTCATTGGACGGATGGCTCCTTATGCAATTGGAACTCATGGTATCACCATTTGGTTAGAAGTTGCAGCAAGAGTGATAGCTAATCGCATTTCTCATGATATAAATAGATCAGAATATGGTATGAATGAAGAAGAACTGATCCAAAGGATTACATCACGGGACAGGACGGATGGAGAACGCTTAGAACAAATTTATGGGATTTCTTTCCGAGATAAAAAGAAATTTGATCTAGTACTACGGAACGAAGGGTTTACCTTAGATGAACTCAAAGAAATAACTACAGAATTTCTTAATACAAAATCAACCCAAACACATGGAGAGACTCAAATTGAACCTTGAAGACCTAGAAAAGCAAGATTTAATCAAAATCATCAAAATGTATGCTAAGAACTGGTTAGCTCATGACGGATGCTGGTTCTTGGCTGCTGAAGAACGTCATGGGCTTGAAGAAGCAATTCAAATAGATAAAGAAGGATGGAAGCGTTTCACTGTAGTCGAAGCAAGGCGAATAATGAATGAATTTAATATTGCTCCAAATTCAGGACTTGATGGTCTTGAGAAGGCACTGAGATTACGTCTCTATGCATCTATCAACGTACAAGAGATAAAACGAGTATCTTCCAACAAATTAATTCTTAAAATGAAAACCTGCCGTGTTCAATCAGCCCGAGAAAGAAAAAAATTACCCCTATTTCCATGCAAGGAGGTAGGAATCGTGGAATATAGCGGTTTTGCTGAAACAATAGATCCAAATATCAAAACCAATGTTATTGCGTGTCCTCCTGACCCAATGGAACGTGACTTTCATTGTGGCTGGGAATTTACAGTTCAAAATTAATATATCAAGTATTCTAATCTAAAACAGATTTCCTTACAAAATTGGTTATTCTGACCAGACCCATCTACATTTGGTACATTTGAAGTACATTGTAGTCTCCCATTCCTCTGTTTTTCGCCTATTTTCTGCTTCCCAATAACGAGCTTCGTGATTATTGCATTTGGGACAATTAATTTTTGTTATTGGTCGGATATCAAAATCTTCCTCAACAATTGTTACCAGATCTTTTTCATCATGCCTAATTTTGCTTGAAATGGAATAAGAAGAATCCTTGAACTTATTTTTAGCCTCTATTTTACATACACGACAAACTAAAGTAACACTGTTGTCTTCATGACGTTTAGGAATTAGGAGTGACCCACATTTCTCACAAAAACTGACCATATAAGACTCACCTTTACTTAGAAATTTATTAATTTTTTTTACTCATTTTAACAAACGTTTGGTCGTTTTTAGGATGAGAATATAATGGAAAAGCGAGTTTCACATTTGCTAAAAATGTGTATCTCTACCTCCTTTAAAAGCTTTCAATATGGCCATTTAATTTTCAAGTCTATGAATTAAAAATTTGTGATTATGACCTAACTTCTTCTAGAGTAAAAATGCATTTAGTTCCTGTTCCAGTAGCACAAAGAGGCTCCTCTGTCATTCGGAATTTCTTACCGAGAACCTCGGAGGTAAACCCACCCCAAATATGTCCTAAAAAGCTACAGAAGCCAATATTCTTACCACGATGGTCTTTACCGCAAATTTCCACGTCTCCGTAAAAGAGGAGCTCATCAATCTCATCTGGAGGCAGTAAACCAATTCCTTTGATTATTTCGTGTCTTTTTAGATGTGGAAAGGCTTGTTTAATACCTTTTACCATCAAAACTCCTATTTGATGAGCCTGATCTTCAAATTGGTCATTTTCTTGAAGTTTAAGGAAAAAAACTTCGACCAACTTTAGGGGATAATCTTCTATATCTTTACGTTCTAATAGATCAGGTTGATATTCTTCTACTACTGATTGTGTTCCTTCCAATAAAAATCGTGTTGCATCTTGAATAGAAACCCCTCTACCAAGAATAGGACTTAGTAGAGATCCAGCAGACAGAAGAACCTCCGTTTTTTCCTTTGTTGGTTGAATTGATTCAGCGAAAACATCCTCAACAGCTCGAAATTGAATTTCATAAGCAAAACGGGGAGGGAGAAGTTCATCTTCTATGAAAGAGACCTGTACATTAGAATTAATAAATGAAAAGCCGAGTCCTTTTACAACAGCTGATAAGAGTAGTTTAATTAACTCCATATCTTCATCTGTCGAAGCTCTCCAAATACGTCCCTTTCCTAAAAGTACTTTTCCTAATCGAACGTCTTCTGCCCACTCAATTTCACAAGGGGAAAAACCTAAGGAGGCCAAAAACAGTTTTGCTTGAGTTAGTGTATTATCGGAAGATGATAGAGTGAAATTTGATTTAACTAAATCATCAATCATATTTTCTATTAATTTTTTTGTCTCATCTGAATTAGATCGAGAGCGATCTAGTAGTTCCTGGGATAGTTTCATCACGGCCATAGTTAAAAATCTTTTAATTCGAACGCCAGCGATCGCTTCAGAATGGCTCTGATGTGATTCTGTCAAGTTTTAGACCTCTATCGTGAAATTACCAAAGGTATTATTGGCATGAGTTATCCGTATAATAATAAATTTAAATTCATATAAACTAGTATAATTAGACAAGCAAAAATAATTTAAAAAGGATTTGATAAAAAGCTCTATCTACACTGGTTAAGAATACCCAGACTACATATTTTGAGCTTAAGTTCTAGTATAGAAATTTACAGAGCAAAGTACAATGAACCGTTTTATTCGTTTTTTTAAGAAACTTTTCGTTCCAGTGCTTTCCCATGACGCCTCACAAGAAGCAAAGAAAAGAAGGAAAATCGCTCAAAGCATTTCTGACGATCAAATCTATGTTCATACAATTAGAAATGCCTTAAAGGTCGATGATGCAACAATATCCGATAAATTGACTTTTGCATTCACCTCCCTTCCAGAAGTAACTACAAATTTCCCCTATGCTAAAGACATTTTTTTTGATATTCTAGACTTTTTAATGAGCAATAAAGAAATCTCTTCTGAAGAGGTGAATATGTATAGGGCTCAACTGAAAAATGTCGGGTCTCTTGAAGACCTGATGATGATAGCATGAAGTATGTTATCTAATCTACTCGGGAGGAGTGATTTTATCACGATTCGTCTCTACAAGAAGTCTCGCTAAATCTTCAAAGGTTTCTTGTATATAATCTCCAGTTTTTGCGCTTGTCTCAAAAAAATTGACCATTTGCATGCTATTTTTAGCTTCTTTCCCCTCATCCGGTGTGACTTGTCTTTCGTCGACTAAGTCATTTTTATTGCCTACTAGATACATACTTACGTCAGGTGAAAATTTCTTCAATTGATCAATCCATAAGGGTAATTTTCCTAGAGTCTCTTTTCGGGTCATATCATAAACCAAAAGGGCTCCAGAAACCCCTTGAAAAAATACTCGTCCAACTTGAGATGATCGAGCATGCCCTCCGATATCCCAAATTTGAAGCCCAACTTTAAATTCCATGCCTTCGAAGGGAAGATTCACTGTTTTGACTAGAAAATTGGCACCTATTGTTGCCATATAATCTCCTGGAAATCTATCCTCAACATAACGAAGAACCATTGACGACTTGCCAACACGAAATTCACCTAATAGTAAAATCTTCGCTAAAAAGTTGTATGTAAGAGGCCTTGACATTCCGATCAACAGGTAATTACCTAATTTTTAGAGGAAACATTAATCTAAATACTTTTTTGTTACATACTATGTTTAGAAAGGGAAATAAAAAAGTTACCAATTTTAACGTTTTTAAGAAACATGTTTTAAAAATCGTACACAAAAAGTAGATAAAAATACTCCTCTTTACATTTGATGATTAGAATGCGCCAATTCTTAAAAAATCTCAGAGATATCCGAAGATATATTCGTCGAGGATCAGCTAAAGATGTTATCAAAGTGTGTCCGATCTGTTTAGGGGATAATCTTGAAGTTCACCTTAACAGTTTTCTCGGGTTTTTGTCTCCACCTTATTACAATTGTCATATTTGTGGTTACAAAGGAGCAATTTTTGCTGAAATTGAACGAAACCAGTATGAAAATCTCAAATCAACAACCGAAGGCAACTCCTATTTGGGAAGATAACTATTGTCGAACTGTTTGGCAATTTTAAGATCATTAATTGGATTGAATTCTGAAAATCCTCCCGGGAATACACGTCTTATTATTAATTGGATTCAAAATTGGGCAAAAACCAATAGAATCCCATTTGAAACTCAATGGTATAAAAAAAATCAAGCCAATATTATCCTAACACTTGGAAATGCACCTAAGTCAATAGTAATGTGTGGACACCTAGATACCGTGCCTGTTGGCGATTTAAAAAACTGGGAGTATGATCCCCTCGGAGCGGAAGAATATCAGGGTTATATTTACGGTCGGGGTTCAGCTGATATGAAAGGTGGCGTGTCAGCTTGCCTCGGGGCTTTGAAATCCCTAAATGAATCAACAGATAACTTGGATAATTTAGATTACAAGATAACATTTATCGGGACTTCTGATGAAGAGGTAGGACTTGGTGGAGCAAAAGCAGTGATGAAATTAGGAATTCTGGATAAAGCTGATTTTCTCATTGTGACTGAACCAACAGCAATGAATGTAGGAATCGCAGAAAAAGGAGTCCTCTGGTTCAAAATAGAATCGTTTGGTAAAGCTGCACACGGTTCAACACCTGAAAAAGGAATAAACGCAATAGAGGAACTCACACAATTATTTCCTCTTCTACATAAGCATTTACCAAAAGACATCGACCCTATACTTGGCCAAAGTACACTAAATATAGGAAAATTCAAAGGAGGAAAATCTGCAAATGTAGTACCAGAGAATGCGAAAGTTCACTGTGATTACCGCCTTGTTCCTCCTATAGATCCAGAAATTTATGCGAATAAGATCTCTGAAATTATCCAGTATTATAGTAAAACAAGTCTTGCGAGTTTTACTACAGAAATAAGTCAGATTATGCAACCTGTGTCTAATTCTCCGGAAAATGAATTTGTTAGGCTATTTATGGAAGAGAGTGAGAATAAAAATCCAATCGGATTAAATTACGGAACTGACGCAGCAGTCCTGGTTACTCAAGCTCCTCATCCTATCCCTTTTGTTATATATGGACCTGGTGATCCAAAAGCTATTCATTGTGCCAATGAACGAGTTCCGATTGCAGAGGTACTAGAGGTTGAATCAGTGATAACGAAATTTTTAAAAGGGGTCGTCACTCCATCCAATGGTTCAGATTAGTATCCCCAATTACTTAAAATTGATTTGTCATAATTATATACTTATTTTTTGTCCCTAAAGCATAAATATCAAATTTTTTCCTTTTTGGAGTCTCGATATACATTCGAAGAAGAAATACTAATAAAATTGGCCTTAAAGGTCGTTCAAAGGATTTTCCCTTCTTATATTCTTTTTCCATCTCCTCAAAGGCCTTTTTTGTATCCTCGATACATTTTCTCAGCTCCTTATCTAGAGAAATTACCCCGAATAACTCTTTTAATTCCTTCTCATTCAAGTCTCTTGGGTCTTGAAAGGGATAAGACTCAGCAGATTCCAATTTCTGATTATAATACTTGTCTTTCAACATCCATTCGTCTTTTTTCACCATAAATGAATAAAATTGCTTACTAGGAGTAATGATTAGTGGTACTGGACTTTTATAGAATTCATAGAATAGTCCATGTCCATTACATTCACGACAAGTTTTTGGATTACCCTTACATTCGTAACACACAATTTTTCCAGTTCCTCCACATTTATGACAATTAAATTTTCCCGATCCAAAGCAGGAAGGACATCTGGTTGCTTTCTCGATTTTGCTTGTTTTTTCTTCCCCCTTTTTGTTTATTTCTTTAACTTCCAAAGTAATTGTGTGATTCCCTGACCCTTTACATTTATCACACTTAATTTCTTTTCCTTTGCACTCATCACAAGTGATTAGTCGAGAATTATTACAATGTCCACATTTTTCTGTTCCTTTTCCGTCACATCTCTTACATCTTAATTCTTTGAGATTTTTAATCAGTGGTACAAAATCCTTTTTTTCCTTCCAAGTGTCTGTTTTAACACCTTCAGATGAAAATGAATAGAAGGTGATGTCTGCTAATTTTGACGCATTAATTTTTTCAGGCTTTTGTTCTTTTGCTCCAAGACTCTTTTTCTTTTGAATCTCTGAATAGAAAAAAAGAAAAGCTGATTTCTCAACATTTTTTACGCTTTCAGCTGCTGTAATTGCTTCTTTTTCAATTCCGAATGATTTTTTCAATTTTTTTGAATCAACTTTCGTCAACCATTTATTAAATACTTCATCTGCATCAGACGTTTGTATTTTCATTTTCTCACTCTCGGTGATTTAATTTGACAATGAATTTATGATTTCACAAGATTCCATATCCCAGCTATTAAAACAAGAAGACTTCCTAGAGGTACTGGGAGAAAATTATCTTCAACCCCACCACCAATAAACGTTAGATTAGTAGCATTATTCCATATTAATAATAACGATGAAAGACCAACCGCTGCTCCAATGACATATAATAATCCAGATATTTTAGGATGTTCCTTCCTAACTAAACCTAAGAAAATAGCTATTACAATAATAAGGAGTGATAACCCAAAAGTTATCCCAGAGATATCCAATCCTTTATCTCCAAAATTTCCAGGGTAAATAGCCGTACTAAGACTATTTAAATATGCATCAATGAGCTCCGATCCTTGAGAAATGTTCGAAGGATCGAGATACCAATTCAAGTTAAATAAATGGAGCCCAGAATCACTAGCAGATCCAAACCACCCTAAATCTATGTCATAATAACCCCATAGAAAAAAATACCCTGCTGCTAAGATCATCACAACTGATTCATTACCAGTCCATATAAGAATAAATGATGGTAATAGAAATCCTATAATTGCTAATACTGTACCAAGGATACTTGAGGAGCGAGTCATAATCCGTTATTCCTTATGGTCTTATTTCGTTACTGTTTTATTTTCTATTTTTCTATAGACTGTGGATCCGACATAGGATATTTATCTTTCTTATAATGTAGCGAAGAAATCATCCTTTAGAAGAAAGTAGCTTTCGTAAAGAGCTAGAAAAGGTATTTAGAGGCTTTTGATAAATTCTTCTTGATCCTTGGTTTCAATTGCAAGAGGGTTCACTCCTCTCACAAATTTGATGGCTTCTTCAGGCATAATACGGTCAATAACAACTAAGAGTGCAGCAATTACTGTACCAGTTCTTCCATGTCCTGCTGTACAGTGAATTAATACTGGTAAATTGGGATTTTCATTCTGACATTCAAGGAAGAATTCAAGTATTGTTTCCAAATCAGTTTCAGTAGGTGTTGAGAAATCCTCGATCGGCAAATGCAAATATGGTATCGCTAAAAGGGATGCTAACTCCTCTGTTGATGATTTTTCTTGAAGATTAACCATCCCCCCCCATTCAAGGGTTTTAAGAAAAGGAAAATCTTCTAAATTAGGTTCACTAGATCCAGCTAAACGTTGTTTATCAATCCAGTAAATGAACATTTATCCTGCCTCTTTTCCTTTCCTAATTCACCTTTCTCCAAATTTATAAGTCTATTCTTCTACTCATCAAGAGAGAACAGATTAAAGCTAAGTTCGATTCGAAAACAGCAATTAATATTCATCTATGTTCTATTTGTACAGAGGTTCACAAAATCGTGTTTTAGAATTTCTTCCCTCTAATAATAACGAATACTCTATTTAAAAAAATTTGGATAAAACTACAAATAGGAAATCCATTAAAATCGTGAGAATTTGCATCAAGAGAAAAAGGTAATAAGTAAAAAATCAATTATCACAATCAAACACACAGCAGTAGGATTCAAAGTGAATACTAAGGATTTCGACTTCGTACTTCGTAAAGAATTTCTTATTCTTTGTCTTCTTTTACTGACTGTGACTTTCACTCAAGTGTCATTGGGGCAAATGTCAGGAATCATTAAGAATCCACCCTTTTTGACATTAAATTTCATTTTATTTGAGGTTTTAGGGGTTATTCTTCCTGTATTCTCTGGAATTTATATCTATTTAAATTACCGTAAAAAGCATAATCATCCTTGGTTTTTCCTCATTCAGTCAATCGGAGTGCTTGTAATAGGTTTTTTGATTATTGCTGCTATAATTGGAGCAACCATTCAGGAAGAAGAAGGAGAAGAAGAACCTATTATACCAAGTTATAATGCAACCACCATTCCCACCGATACCACTCCTTATACTGAAACACTTGAGACTCAACAAAAAACAGAATCAACCCAGCCAATTTCTCCACCAGTTAATCTAGTAGATTTCAGTGATTTTTTCCAATCTTTGAGTATCTTTTTTCTTATTTTTTTGTTTTTTGCACCCCTATTGTTCATGTTAATAATTAAACGAAGGTCTAAAGATGTGGGGATTGACTTCGAGGAGACTGAAACCATTCTAGAAGATGAACAAGAAAACCAATTTAAGATGAGAACTGTCTTAGAGTGCTATTACCAAGCATCTACAGCTCTTGAAGAACGTGGAGCAGATAGTTCACTTAATTTTACTCCTACAGAATTTAGTCAAGATGTGGTCAAAAAGACTTTGACCTCTCCTCCTTTGATAGAAAACTTAACGAATGTGTTTGAAGAGGTTAAATTCTCAGATCATGCTATTTCGGATCAACAAGTCGATTTAGCCAAGTCGTTGACTATGAAAATCATTTTTTCTTCCGATTCGACTCATGAAAATAAAGTAGATGAAGAAATAGAGGATTAAGATGGATGGACTATATCTTTTTATGTATATTATTTTGCTTATTTTAGTAATTTTTCTTACAATTTGGGCGATAAACTCGTACAGACTAAAACGAATGAAACAAAAGACTTATAACTTCGAGAAATCGAGAATAGAATATAAAAATCCCCCACGACCTCACAGTGAATCTTTTAATGATTTTTTTCGACTTACGTCAAGTTTCTATCCAAGACAACAGAAAAAAATTGCTTTTTTATTATCTCAATTGATTAAAGACTATATGGAACTCAGTGATAATACGACAGAAAGTAGTGATAGTAAAAATCTTAGTGAAAACCTAGAACTCCTCCTATCCGATCCTGACGAATGGTTCGATCTTCAATTGAATCTTATTGGTCTTTCTGAACGATCCCAAAGAAAAGGACTTTCTAAACGCTATTTCCAAACCATAGATGAAGTCCAACAACTACTAGGCATCACATTGATTTCTGAAATGGAGTGATTCCAGCTATGCAGATAGATGAAACCTCAAAAATATGTAATGAAATCTTAACTGAAGTTTCTCGACACATTATTGGTAAAAATGATGTTCTTCGGAAAGTAATCCTAGCATTTCTAGCTGATGGACATATTCTCTTTGAAGATTACCCTGGTTTAGCGAAAACTATGATTTGCAGATCATTTGCAACAGCACTAGGTTGTGATTTTAATCGGATCCAATTTACTCCTGATTTATTACCTCAGGATCTAACTGGTTCAGAGATTTACAATCAGAAAACGAATGATTTTGAGTTTAAACCAGGACCCATTTTTTCGGACATCATTCTTACTGATGAAATTAATCGAGCCACACCTAAAACTCAAAGTGCCTTACTAGAGGCAATGGGTGAGTATCAAGTAACTGTTGGAGGGATTACATATCCTTTATCTAAAAATAAACCATTTTTAGTTGTTGCAACACAAAATCCGTTGGAACTCGAAGGAACATTTGCATTACCTGAAGCTCAAATTGACCGATTTCTCGCAATGATCCGAATTGGTTATCCTTCAAAAGAAGCGGAAAAAGTAATATTATCAAATCGAATTAATCGGAAGAAAAAAAGTTTTGATGTTTCCAAGATAACTGACCGACCTACTTTTTATGAGATGCAGCGTTCAATTGAGGAAGTTCATGTTTCCGAGGAAATTAAAGAATATATTGTCGAGATTGTCACACGAACCCGTGAATTAGAGTCAGTTAAGGTTGGATCATCGCCTCGAGGATCGTTAGACCTAATGGCTATATCACGAGCCAACGCGGCATTAAATGGTCGGGATTATGTCATCCCACAAGATGTTAAAGAGCTTGCATCTATTACATTAGCTCATAGAATAATACTCGAGATCAGTTCTTGGTTATCAGGGACTTCATCTGAAGTGATTGTTGAAAAGATTCTAGAAGAAGTCAAAGCACCCAGGCGTGAATAAAATTGATCCAACAATGAAATGTAGAGTATGGTGGGTTGTATCTGAAAAGAAGTTATAAGCTGTTAAATCTACTCAATTTGGCTTTATCTCTCCTAGTTTTAGCTATTATCTTACAAGTTTGGACATTAGTAGGAGCAATTCTTCCTATTCTTATTGTTTTCTTCTTTTGTCTCACTTCAGAAGAAATTGACGTTCATCATCTCATAATAGAACGTAGTATCTCTCGGAATAAGATAGAGACAAAGGGAGAGCTTATCTATGTTAATATAAGAATTGAAAATAAAGGAAAACGGATTCCTGTCCTAGAAATAGTTGATTTAATACCTAATGAATGTACAGTGAATGAAGGATCTAATCACTGGATTTCAGAGCTTAATGAAGAAGAAAGTATCACATTTTCATATGCAATTCAAGGTCATAAACGGGGACGTTATAAAATAGGACCAGTCCTTGTCCGTGGAGCCGATTTCTTTAATTTTCATTCTCACACAATTGAATATCCAGTTTTCAGCTCATTTGATGTTGTTCCACCGTTGATCAAATTGAAATTCTTACCAATGTCACGACAAAGACTATTACCAGAAACAGGACATATCCCTAGCCTCATCTATAAAGGCCGTGACTTTGATTTTCAAGGAGTTCGAGACCATCAAGAAGCTGATGAATTTCGAACAATCAACTGGCGAGTCACAGCGAAGTTTAACAAGCTAGCAACAAATGAGTTCGCATTAGATCAATCAGCACAGGTGTTTGTACTTTTTGACCACACTGACTCTACAATACGTGTACTTGAGGAAGGAGTGATGAGTGCACTATCCACTTCAGAGTATCTTATCTCTCAACGAAATAAAATAGCATTTTTCGGTATTGGTGAATTTATTAAAGAAATCCCTGCAGCACCAGGAAAACGGCAGCTTCTCAGGATAAATGAATTCCTTATCGATGTTGAGTGTTCTAATCCTCTATTTAAAGACACATTATACCCCCGCTTAACTAAAAGACTCTTACCATCTTTGAATTCTTTCTCTCAGATTTTTTTTATCAGTCCACTTTATAATCGTATCATCATGGATTTTCTCCACGAATTAGTCCAGAGGGGGCACGAGATTACGTTAATTATTCCTCGCCTAGAAACTGATTTTGAGGTAGAATCTGAATCTTCAGAAGCTTCTCGAATAGCAGACGCTCTCGTATCTCTTGATCGAGGTTATATGTTAAATAAAATAGCCAAATTAGGATTGAAACAGATCCACTGGTTTCCACATGGGCCCAAATATGAAGCAATTAAAATGAGAATTACAAAATGAAAATACGATATATATTATGGAGTATTCGTCTTTTTATGATATTTTGTTTTGTTGTTTTTTCATTAATCCCTCTTCTTCTAGCTATCTCTCTTCTTTTCTTCTCTTATCTATCTTCTTATTTTGCACGTTACCTTGGAATTTACATGTTCTCTGTTATTCTAATAATTCTTCTTGGATTAATAGCAGTTTATGGGATTGTAAAATTTAAAATAGAATTACGCCTCTTGATAACTGCTCTTTTCTCATGTGGACTTCTCTTTTATCTCCAAAATCCGTACCTACTAGCTCTTGGTGTTATATTAACGTGGTCATTCTATGAAATATGGTATATCGCCTATAAATATAATCAATTGGATCAAGAATACTCAACATATCTATCAAACAGTATTGAAATTCAAAAACTTATGAAAACATTTCAAATCCAGTTTAATTCTTTTATACTCTTAGTATGGATTGTCTTATCAATCTCATGGGGAATTTTACTATTAGCAAATTACTTTTACATTGAACTGGGGACTGGAGAGTTTGGCACATTGGGAATTTCAATCTCGATTGCAATTATACTGTTAATCAGACTAGTTCGTGATCATTTCGGTTCACAACCTACCCATCCTATGGAATAAAAACAACAATAGTTCAAATTTACTCTAAAACCTGATCTGAAGTAACAAATATTATTTTTTGGTCTACCATTCTTTGTAAAGCGTTTGACACACTATTTTCAGGAGAATTGACAGGTTTTGTCAGATCTAATACGTAAACAACATCGAATCCATAATTTTTGGCATCAATTGCGGAGTAATAGACACAATAATCCATAGCTAATCCACATACGAACACTCTTTCAATGCCAATCGCTTCTAGATATGTTCTAAGGCCCGTTTCTGTATTTTTGTCATTCTCCAAAAACGCGGAATAAGAATCAATAGTTTTATGGAACCCTTTTCTCAGAATCAAAGTGGCTTTTACAGTTTGTATCCTAGGAGCAAAATTTGCACCATGAGTCCCTTGGACACAATGATCTGGCCATAAAATTGGCCCTATTCCTGGAGCTTCGAATAGATCATAAGGATTCTTACCATGAGCACTAGCAAAAGACTGATGATCTTTAGGATGCCAATCTTGTGTAAATATAATGGGATACTCATTTTGATGAAACTTATCCGCAAGATTGTTAATTCCATCAATTATCTTATCACCATCAATAACAGGTAAAGCTCCACCTGGTAAAAAGTCGTTTTGCATATCTAATACGAGAAGAGCGTCTTTATTGGTAATTTTCACAAATCCTGCTAGGGGAACTTCTTCAATTTGCATTCTAATTCGCCACTTCATGGGTTGTAAGTCTAATCTTATTAATTTAGTTGTCTTAAGAACTTATTTCTATCCGAAAAAAAATTTTTCATTAACAACAGGAGTTTTGGAAAATTAGACAAATATCTAAAGATTGAGGAAAATTAGAAAATACATATCAAAAAAGTTCATTTCCTATTTTCCAAGGCGTTGACGATAAATGCTCTATAAAAAGGATCGTGCTCTCTTTACAGATTTGTACCAGCTGACTATGAGTCAAGGGTATTTCGATATGAATATGAAAAACCACGTAGCAACTTTTGATCTCTTTTTTAGATCGAATCCTTTTAATGGGGGTTATACGATTGCATGTGGGATTCAACTTGCGCTAGAATATCTTATGAACTTCAAATTTACTGAAAATGACATTAGTTACCTAAGAGAGCAAGACTTGTTTTCAGAAGATTTTTTAGAGTACTTATTGAACCTTAAATTTACGGGCAAAGTTGAGGGGGTGAAAGAAGGTTCAGTAATATTCCCTTACACACCAATAATCTCTGTAACAGGTCCTATCATCGAAACACAATTAGTTGAGACAGGTCTCCTTA
Source organism: Candidatus Heimdallarchaeota archaeon (assembly GCA_020353515.1). GTDB lineage: Archaea > Asgardarchaeota > Heimdallarchaeia > Hodarchaeales > Hodarchaeaceae > Hodarchaeum. The sequence goes on along the minus strand of CP070695.1, from coordinate 762,239 downwards.
ATATTATCAATTATTCAACCTTAATAGCGACTAAAGCTGCACGAATAGTCAATGTTGCAAAAGGAGGAAAGATTGTAGAATTTGGATTGAGAAGAGCACAAGGAGACAGCGCTTATATTGGAGTACGTGCAGCTCTTGTTGGGGGTTGTATAGGAACATCATTTGTTCAGGGGGGGAAAATTTGGAATTGTCCAATAATCGGTACCCAAGCTCATTCATGGGTTCAAACGTTTGATTCAGAATTAGAATCTTTCAAGGCATATGCTGAAGTATTTCCTGATAAATGCTTACTCTTAATTGACACATATGATGTGTTAAAATCAGGCCTCCCTCATGCTATCGAAGTGGCAAAATTACTACGAGAGAAAGGAAAAGAAATAGTAGGAGTAAGAATTGACTCTGGAGATCTAGCATACTTATCAGTTGAGGTTTATCGCGAGTTTAAGAAAGCAGGGTTTCCCAACATCAGTATTGTACTTTCCAATGAATTAGACGAATTCACGATTAATTCTATTGTCTATCAAATTTTAGAAAGAGGAGGTAACAATAAAGAAGAAAATCTTCATAAAGAAACTATTTCTCGATTAACTTATGGTGTTGGTACAAAATTAATAACAGGTGGCCAACAAAGTGCTTTGGGAGGAGTGTACAAGCTAGTTGCTTTAGATAGAGAGCCTAGAATCAAAGTAAGTGAAAATATAACAAAAACTATAAATCCAGGTATCAAGAAGGTCTGGAGAATCCATGATAGTAATAGGAAATTTCTTGCAGATATCATAGGACTACATGATGAAGAAATACCTACGACAGGTGACTGGATCCACCATCCTATTGAACATCAAAAGAAATTTCGTCTCCCAGATGATATAAAAGTTAAACATTCACATCATTTACTTATGAAAACCAATAAAATCGTGATAGAAGAAAACTTTGGTGATTGGAAAACTGCTCAAAAATATTGTAAGGAACAATTACTTGGTTTAGATCCAACATTCAAACGATTACTAAATCCCCATATTTATAAGGTTAGTTTAACAGAAAAACTCTTCCAGTTGAAAAATCATATGATAAAAAAATTCTCCCCATAGTTTACTTTTTCTTTGAAGTGCCACACCGAAGATCGTTTTCATTACTGTTCTCCTTAACTACTTCCGGAAGATTTTCTTAGACAATCATAAAAATAAATAAGAGGCTATATTGTTTTGAATATAAAATATATAGTAGAACCAGATTATTTTACGTACAAAGTTTAGACTTCATAATAAGTTTTAAAGTGATTAAACAATTGTGGCTTCTAGTTTGATCAGATTTTAAAGGATAAATGAAAGTACTTCCCAATATGATTAAAAGAGGATCTTTAATACGAGTAATCAAAGAAGAGATCACGAAGTATAACAGAATCTGAGGATTTCACGGTGCCATTGTACAAAATTTGCTTGTTAGGAGATGGTGGAGTGGGGAAAACCTCTTTACGAGAGAGATTTCTAGGAAAGGGGTTTCAAAGTGGATATATACTGACTATCGGTGCAGATTTCGCAGTTCAGAATCTTGAAATTGATGGAATGCAATACAAGTTTCAAATCTGGGATCTAGCAGGGCAACAAAGATTTGAAGCAGTAAGAGCTCTTTATTACAAAGGATCACACGGAGCCATCTTAGTCTTTGATCGAACTCGGCCAGAGAGCTTATATACCCTTGGAAATTGGAAACGGGAGCTTTTTACGAATGTAGGACGGCAAATTCCGTATATAATCCTAGGAAATAAGTCTGATTTGCCCAATGCTATAGACCAAGAAGAATTAACAAAATTTGTAGAAACCTCTCAAAGAGAGGTATCTGGGGTTCCATTCAAAATTTCTTATCTTAACACTTCAGCTAAATCTGGACTTAACGTCACAGAAGCTTTCTCAGAATTAGGACGGTCAATTAAACAATATATTGAAGCATATAAAGCAGCCCAAACAGCAAGATAACTAAAAGAAAGTAATTCAGTTATATTGACGTTAGTGCTTTATGAAGGGAAGTATTTCATCAGGTGACTGAAATACAGTTAATTCTGTACTTAATTTCTGAATATTTTGGAAATCGACGTCCCTAATTTGTACATCAATCTCATCCCCATATGAAAAAATATTTGGGTATTTTTTAACGCAAGCCTGACAGCCTACGCAATACTGAGGGATGAATTGGACTTTATTTCCAGGGGTTTCTTTCAGCGCATTGAATTTACAGACAGCAATGTCAATTTGATTAGATGAAGCGAAATTAATCTGTTTTATTGGTAATTTTGTCTTTATTCGCTGTTGCGTAGCATCAGTTGGTAAAATTCCTATTCTTTTTCCAGATTTCAACCCAGTGGATAATAGATTGGAGATCATAGAATCAGTAATACCCAAGACTAACTTTGAAGCTGAATTAGCAGTTAAAGGACATGCTATAATGCATCTAATCTCACTATTGGCAAGAGACATTGCCACAGAAAATGTAGGATCTTTTGAAAGAATTGAATAGGAAAAATCGGTTTCCTGAAGCATATCCTTGATATTATATTGAGCAACAAGATCCTCAAACATGAAGTGGATGTATTTCTTTCTACAATCAGATTGTATTATTTTCCAGAAAAAACCATACCTATTCGCTACAAGAGCCCCAGCATTTGAGAAAATAATACATATAGGTATAGATTCACGATTTGCTTTTCTAAGCTGGTCAAAGATTTCCTTATAAAAATGGCCACCACCCGTATAACACCATAGGACGGAAGGAGTAGTTTGATCAGATAAAAAGGAAGAAAATGGGGGAATCAAGCTCAATTTTTTTCCCAACCACCCCAAATATTTGATAGTAGATTAGCCTTTTTCCTCGACATTCTCAACTTGGCAATCAGGACCAAGTTTGACTGTCTTACCACGAACATAACGAGCTGAAACCCCTTCAAGGTAGATATCTCCTTCCGCAAGAATTTGGTCTACTTGGAGCTGACCACGATGAGTTGATTGCTCAATATGGACATCTCCACCACAAATTAAATCTCCGTTAATACTACACTTCGCATTTATTTCAGAAATAAATGATTCTTGACAATTCACGTTTCCACCAATTTTGTACCCTCCATTCAGCTCAGCATTAACACATTGAATTTCACCAGAGACTCCTAAGACCCCACTTGATGAAATATCCCCTGCTTTAACATCAGCAGTAATTTTACCTGAACCAGAGATGACAAACGTTTCGTGTGCAATTAAATCCCCTTTGATATTGCATGATCCTGAACATTTGAAAATTGTAGTTTCAATCGGACCATCAGCCTTAACTGAACCAGAAGCCTTTAAAGTATGGGTCTGTAAATTTCCAGGAAGGGAAGCAGAACCACTAACTTTAATTTCTTCATCAGATATTTTTCCTGACCCTGAAATTGCAATAGATCCACCCTTCCAACCATCGACCCTACCTGCCCCAGAAATTTTTATATATGAGTCGGTAACCTTTCCAGATCCAGAAATACTAATATAAGACATATTCTTCAAAAAACTCTTTTCCTTAACAAGACTAATCTCTTCATTCAATTTAGCTTCGTATTTTGCTTTTAAATCATCATATTCTTCTTGTGAAAGCTCCTCATTTCTAAAACGTATATCTAACGCTTTTATCAAGGTTTTAAGGTCTTCAATTTCTTTATTTGACATCATACTCACCTTTTCACAAGGTTTATAACAATAATAAAGTTCTGGATAATACAGATTAATAACTAGTTAAATAGTGTTCTAAAAAATCAGGTTTAAAGAAAAAACCATAAAGTTATTTGATTAAACCCATGAGTTAAATCATAGTTAAAAGCTAATCCAACATTAGTAAATTCACTTTAATCCAGAGTATTTTAAAAATCATACTCAGATTTCTCAGTAAAAGACAGTGATCATGTGTGAATTCTTCGTGAGGCCCAATAAGTGAGTGAGGAGCTTGAAAAACGTATAGAATCTCTTCATAAGATTCTAGCTGATCCCACGAGACGGAAAATACTTGATTTGATCAGTGAAACCCCTTTGAACCCACAAGAGCTAGCCTCCAAATTAAATATTTCACGACCAGCAGTAGAAAAACACTTGAAACTATTGTTGACAAATTATTTTTGTGAACGAAGTGTTGACCCCTTTCCAACACCTCATTACGTTTATTTCGCCTCGGATCCTGGTTTAGAGTTGATTAATGCCATTAATATAGCAATGATAGAATTTTTTCAATCTATGGATGGAATAGTTGCTGCTGAAATTGAACAACTTGAGCGTGATTTCCTATTAGAAAGAATTAATCGGGCAGAATATGATACAAGGAAACAGTCTTTAGCGAAAAAACAAAGAGATTTAGAAACGCTTCAGCTTACACGTATCTGGATTGAAGAGGCAAAGAAACTAGTAACCGAATATCAAGAAGGGAAAGAATAATCAATCAACATGGAGTATTTTGATGAGACTCTTTAAATGACGAGATATTTCAGTTCGGTAAACCCGAAAACTAACCCGTTGAAGCTCTGTGTGTGGTGGATTTGATGGTGATCGAATTTCAATAACATCTAAATATCTTCTATATATTTTTAAGCCTGCCACGTTAACCTCTTGCGGATATTCTAGTGCAAATCGTCCCTCGTCAAGCCGTACATTCACTGTACCTAGATACATCTTTGCTGAGCTCGTTATTGCGTCAGAAATCATCAGGATGAGTTCTCCAGAATCAGGGAGCCTTGGAAGTGAGGATTTAAACCGTCCTGCGGGATCCCTTCCTCCTAGGATAGGATGATAATATGAATCTAGTGGGATGAAGATTTTCTCTTGAATAATGCCACCTTTTGCTCGGTGCCCATTTATCTCTAATGAGATGTCTTCTTGAGTTACCTCAACCATTGTTCGATCTGTATCTGTGAGAGCCTGTGTTCGTTCAGTGGGTAAGGGATAGAGAAAATCAATTTCTTTTAAGAGGATTTCAGTAATCCATAACTTTTCTTTATAGATCACTGCTAAATTCATAGTGGCTGGGTCTTGAAGCAATAATAGCTCTGGTGTTTTCATTCCGCAAATCGCTGCAATACTCGTTGTTCTCATTCCTCCGACCTTATCGACGAGAGTATGTAAAATTGCAGGAACTATAATTTTATCTTGGTATTGAATGTTTTTTATTTCATCATCGATGACAAGGGGATCTTCTTCAGGAACATTATACCCATGATGGATCCAGACATCCCCCTTTATGGCAAAGCTACGTTGAATATTCTCTATAAGAGATTGGCGACCTGGAAAAGACAGATCATCACGATCTTCTAGAAGTTTTTTCCTTATTTCTGATTCAGGAGCCTTCTCTTCCATTGCAAGTGATTTTCGGTTCAAACTATTAAAAAGGCTGCTGAAAGGAACCTCATGATTTGGTTAAAAATTTCCTTAAAATTCTCACACATTGATGAGAAAGAAGTATATTTCATATAATTCAAAACTTGATTACTTGTACTGGAACGAATCGAGCAACTCTTTTTCCTAACTCAAGACGGTCAACGAGGGGTAAGATTTCAGTCGGTCCACGATAACCATACTCTAATGCTTCGATATTCTGGATGATCATCCGACTTTCCATAGGTGCATCAAGTAATTCAAAATAATTATTCTTATCAAAAACGACGGGCCGCACTCTAGAAAAGGGATACATTAATTTATAGCCCCCACCATGGGGAAGAATATTGGCTTGTTTTAGGAAATCATCATGGGCCATATTCTTGGCTCGTTGGTGCTGATTATTAGTCCAGTATTTTTTTTTGAGATTTGGTTGGCCCTCATAAAGATAAATGAATGAATAACCGTTGAAAGCTAAGGGAAAAAGAGGTACATTCCTCTCTCCAGTTTTATTCAAAGAGTTATAGAGCCCAAGTCTCATAACATTATATTTATTCTCTTTATAATAACCCTGATGAGTAGGATTAGTTATACACCTTACATTATCTTCCCCAAACAGTTCATTTGCAATAGCTATACGTTTTCTTTTACTATATTCTTCTACTTTTTGGAAAAAACTTAGATATTCTATTAACGCCTCATCACAAAGACCTTCGATAGTTCCAAAAGGTGTATCTACTGTTGTGAACTTCTCAGAATCCCAATGACTTAATCGGTTAGTTTCAATTTGTTGAGAAGAATGAATAAGCACATAACTACCATGAGATAGCCATTCTTCATACTGGAAATAATTTTGACTTATTTTATCTAATCTGAGGATATCAATAAAATGATTTGATTTCCAAACGTCCCACTTCCCTCGTTGCTCCCCAATAGGGACTCCATCCTTTTTCAGGTTGTTAAGTCTTTTCATTAACTCATGTAACGATGGCATGTCTGTGATTTGAAATAAACCAAATCCACAACCGTTTGGATGAAGTAAGCTAGGAAAAATATAATCCTTTGTAGCTACAACACATCCATAGCCGACTCCTTCATTGAATCTAGCTTTATTTCTTGTAACACTACCATCTGGACCAAAAACGATGATTACTCTCGGATCAAGGCCTAGCTCTTGATAAAATAATTTTATCTTTGCTAGTCCAATGCTCATGACTTCTTTTGCCAACTGACATGTCAGATCGTTTGTTGCCCAAGAATATAGCTCATTTCTAGCTTGTTCTAACAATTTAGTTAGAACAGAATCTGTACTCATAGAAACCACTTTTTTCAAAACTTCAAACAATTATTGATCTCACATAATTGACCGATAATATAAAACCTTTCGTTAATCTTACAAATATAAGCTCTTTTATGGGATTCGTACTAAAATATTAGAAATGAGGAGGTCTAATCAAGCATAACTGGAATATTAAAAGCCCTGTACTTGTCCATCTTTCCGTGGGTCAGATCCACCAATATAACAACCTGTGGATAAGTTACGCTGGATGATTTGTCCCCCACCAAAGTTTGTTCCAACAGAATCTAGAATCGAATGCCCCCGTTTCCGAAGTTCACTTCGCACTCCTATCCCAATAGGCTCTTCAAACGCAACTGTGTTTGTAAACTGATCGTGATGAAATCGTGGACAACTAATAGCATCTTGTGGATCCATCTCTTGTAAAATAAGATTCAGGAATACCTGTGCTTGACCTTGAGGTTGGTGATGACCTCCCATCACTCCGAAAGAATATAGTAATTCATTTTCAGGGGAGGTTATCATTCCCGGGATAATAGTGTGAAATGGTCGTTTATTTGGCATGTATTGGTTTGGGTGGCCTTTAATTAGTGAAAAGCCTGCACCACGATTTTGAAAAGCAATCCCTGTATTTGGATCGACTACACCAGAACCAAAACCATAAAAGAGTGAATTAATAAACGAAACGGCCATACCATCCTTATCGGCTGCAGTAAGATAGACTGTATCGTCACCTAATTGGAGAGGAGTGGGAATTGACATCATTGCTTGCCGAGGATTGATTTGGGAAGCATGAGTTTGAGCATATTCTTCGGATAGAAATTTAGAAAGAGGAATTGTCATATGATCAGGATCAGCTATGTTGGCAAAAGCATCAGCAAAAGCTAATTTTTTGGCTTCGACCAGATAGTGTAAGTAATCTGCTGAATTATGTGGATACCTAGCTATATCTAATTCTTCGACAATGCTAAGAATAAGAAGAGTTACTAAACCTTGGCCATTCGGCCCATGTTCCCACACTATATTATTGTAAATCTCTCGTGAGACCGGTGTTGTCCATTCAGCTTTATAATTTTTAAGGTCTGATGTTTGAATAAATCCACCTTCTTGTTGTAGAAATTCAACTATTTGGTTTGAAAGATCTCCTCTGTAAAATGCGTCAGCTCCTTGTTTGGAAATGATTCTTAATGTCGAACCGAGATTTTTTTGTTTGAAAATTTCTCCTATTAATGGCGCTCTCTGATCATTAATTAAATAAGTTTTTTTAGCCCCTTGATGACTGAGGAGTTTGGGAACTAATTCTTTCCAAACTTGAGCGATAACAGGGCTAACTGGGAATCCATCTTGAGCATATTGTATAGCTGGCTGTAGAATATCTTCCCATTGAAGTCTTCCATATGTTTCATGAATCAGCCCCCATGCACCAACTGCCCCAGGCACCGTAATTGGTAATACTCCCATTTTTGGTATTTGATCTAATTTTAATTCATTTACAAGATAATCGTAAGACAACCCCTTTGGGGCAAAACCTGATCCATTGATTGATTTAAGGGTCTTTTCACTGGGTAGGTATAATAGAGCAAAGGCATCCCCTCCAATACCTGTTGAAAAGGGTTCAACGACATTCAAAACCGCTGCCATTGCTACAATAGCATCACAAGCATTCCCACCAGCTTCAAGAATCCGAACTCCAGTCTGGGATGCAAGCGGTTGAGATGACACCACCATTCCGTTGCATGCATGCACAGCAGAACGGCCAGAATGAGGACGTCGCCAGAATTTCACAGCCATCAGAGTATAATCCTTTTACTTGTTATATTTTTGAATCCATTTGACTATCCGATTTATCCGATCAATGATGTGACGAGGTTCACCACTTCGGGAAAGCTCATGACCGTCTCTGGGATATCGAACAAATTCTATAATTTTTCTGTAGCGCTTAGCTAGCCAAAATAATTGCTCAGCATTAATAATAGGTGCACGATAGTCATTTTCAGAATGGATAATCAGAAGAGGTGTTTGTATGTTTCTAACATGAGCTACAGGAGAGTCTTTCCAAATATCTGTTAAGCGATCAATTATTTCTCCTTCATACTGTTTCTCAAACCAAATAGGAATGTCTGTTGTTGTACTAAAAGCCACAAACTCATAAACACCTCGTTGGCTGATTGCTGCTTTAAAACGATTGGTCTGAGTAACAAGCCATGAGGTCATATACCCTCCATAACTCCCACCAGTAACAGCTAGTCTATTTGGGTCAAGAAAGGGGTATTTTGCTAAAGCTATGTCTAATGCTTTCAATATATCATTGGCAGCAGTTTTCCCCCAATTTTTAAACACAGCAGCTCGGAAATCAATACCATATCCATCAGAGCCTCTAGGATTGCAGAATACAACTGCATATCCTTGCGATATAATTGAATTCCATTCATGCCACAAGGTTTTTTCATGTGGAGTCCACATAACAGCTGGCCCACCATGTATTTCAAGAACAACAGGTAATTTTTCATTGGGATCATAATCAGGTGGGGTTAACAACCAACCTTGAAATATAACTCCCTCTCGCTCATAAGAAAACTCTTCTGTTTTCGCAGGAGTATGTGTTTCTAAATATTCTTTATTTGCTTGAGTTATCCGCTCTTCTTGAGAACCGTCACCATTACACCAAAAAATATCACTAGGAAATGAGACATGAGATACTTCGTAAGCAATATGATTGGTGTTTTTAGAAATAGAAAATGAATTTATGTTTCTATCCCCCTGAACTAAAATTTTGACTTCCTTTGTGTTAACATCTAATTTATGGATGTTTATTTTTCCATTATTTGGACTTAAAAAAACGAGAGAATCATCATCAAACCAAAGAGATTGTGTTACTGAACGTTCATATTTATCTGTAACGCAAATAAATCTATCCGGTTCGGCTTTTTCCAAATCAAAGAGGAAAATTTGGGTATCATCATAGATCATTTCTTCTCTAATTGAGTGAAAGGAAAGATATTTCCCATTTGGTGATATTTGAAGATTCTCTACCCACCTAAAAGTTGTACCCAGTGTAATTTTGTTTGCAGGATCAGAAATAGATACTTGCACGATCTCTTGAGTTAGGGAAATGGTTGGATCTTCTTGATACTTTGATAAGAACAATTTTGAATCATCAAAGCTGAATGTTCCTAAACCAAAATGAAATCCATGCTCTCCTAAATGAATGGCTTTCATTGGTTCTTCTTTTTCCGAATAACTGTTAAAATCTGAAATATCGACAACGAAAGGTTGAGTAAAACGTCCATCTAAGTATGACGTTCCTTCCCTACAATAACCTTCAGTAATAACTCGAGGATCAGTTTTTAATGTTTTTAACTTCTCTTTTTTAGAAAAATATGCATCATATTTGGCTGGTTCTAAGACAAAAGAGGGAGGAATTTCTTTTTCTGGATTCAAAATTAGTTCAATTTCGAGTTCGTTAACACGAGAAATAACATGAATTGATTTACTATCGTGACTCCAATTAAAAGCCATTACCCCATGTGGAAAATTTGTCACCTGAAAAGCTTCTCCCCCAGTTACAGGCATTATGAAGACTTGTATCCCTTTTTCAGCCCGAGATGAAAGAAAACCTAAATACTCCCCTGACGGGGAAAATTGAGGAGTAGTGTCCACATGAGTTCCTGCAGTAAATCGCTTATATTCATTTTCTCCTTCAGTTTTTAAATAGATTGGACTTCTATATTGATTTTTCTTTTGATCTACTTCCTTGATCAAAAATGCCAACTTCTTACCATCTGGAGAAAGCGTAGGAGAGTTTGGAATTTTTAACTGTACAAAATCCTCGCTTTTGATTGACATTGTTGTTTTTTCCTTTTTTTCAATTAAAAGGAGTTTTTTCTTTTCTTTCTTAAAATGCTTTTCCAGATTACATCTCAGAGTCAAACAGAAAACGAAAAAATCTATTCTAATTAATTCTAGCTATTATTACTAATCCCATTGATAATAGAAATAGACAATTTTCCGTGGTAAGGTTATTAGAGCTTCAGTTTCTTTACCAAAAGTCCTAGTAATTGTAATGTTATCTTTATGTTGTTCAATTATTCCTCTAGTTATTAGCAATCCCAGGCCTGAGCCCTCTCCAACCCTTTTGGTTATGAAGAAGGATTCAAAGATTCATTCGAGATGTTCTTTCTCTATTCCCATATCTTGTCCATGATACTGATTTTTACAACTCCTTTGTGTTCTATTAGCGAGATTTTAATTCGTGGATCGGTTTATGAAGAGCTCAAAGTATCTATGGATTGATAATTAAGTTTTAAAATCATTGGTCAAGTAGAATTTCATCACCGAATAGAATAATGTTTTTATTGATTTAAATTCACATTGAAGCTTTTTCTTGATTTTGATCACTAAATTCATTTGATTATTTTTATATATAATTAATGCAATATAATACTATAATATATCGAATAAAAATATGAGGAAAATATACTAAATAAAGAACGAATTAAATGAATACAATTCAAGAGGTTTGGTGAATGAAACTACCTAATATTATTAAACTAGATAAGATTGCGTATAAAATAGCATTACTAGCACTAGTTGTATCTATGGTTCCTTTAGCAATAGTTACAGTTATAAGTACTAATACCCTTCAAACTGAACTATATGCAACAATGGAACATGATCTCGAAGATAGAGCGGGCGATTTATTACACATTAGTGATGACATTTTGATAGAAGCAGCGGAAATTGCTACTACACTAGCAGAAAGTCCAGGAGTATTTAGAGTTGCGGAAACTGCGACAGAGAAAGATATGTTAGAACTTTGGAACAGTTATGAAGGGGCAAACTATGATAACGATGAAAATATGAAAAATAACAAAACATCGGTACCATGGAATCCAGAGAATGACATTGATTCAGAATTGTCATTATATCTTGATGATTTTGCTACGTATCACCATTTTGCTGAGATTTTCATCACAGATGCTCGTGGTTATGTCTTTGCTAGTACACATTCAGTACCAGGTGACTTTCTTCAGGAAGATGAAGATTGGTGGATCGCAGCTCGAGCTACGACAACTGGTCAATTTGTTGAGTACGGGTATGACGACAGTACAGGACAGTACTTAATGGATATTTGCCAAGAAGTAGTTCTCCCTAATGGAACCTTCATAGGAATGATTAAAGCGGGATTTGAAGTAGGATCGATGAATGACATTTTTGCTGAAACTGTTTTATTCCATTCACTTGAAGAAGCTACTGGTGAACATGAAGAACACACTCAAGAAGAAATATTATTAGAGATGGAAAGACAGGGCCGTTCAGTATTCAGTGTTACTACGGATGGTATGATTTTTGCACATCTTGATGCCTCTCTTGTGGGAACCGAACTCAATGGGGTTATTTCATCCACAAATTCCGCAAACAAGCCGATTTTTGATAGTCTCGCAAATAATGAATTACCAAATGGTTATCGGAGAATCAATATTGGTGGAGTTACCTATTTTGCTTACTTCGAAGAATCAAATAATTGGGATTATTCCTTATTTTTCGTTGAAGAGGCTGCTCATATTGATAATGAAATTAATAATCACGTGATAACATCTGTTTTATTAGCAGTTATCTTAGGGAGTTTAGCAGTTGTAGGCTCTGTTGTCATAGCCATGTCATTAGCTAGACCGATTGATAAAATGTCAAAAGTTACGGAAACAATTGCCAATGGTGATTTATCTCGTGGAACTGAAGGTCTTGACTTTGACAGAAGTGATGAGCTTGGAAAACTTAGTAAATCGTTTTCAATAATGGTAGATAATCTGAATGGTTTTATTTACAGCTCACAAACATCTGCGGAAGAAGTTGCTTCATCTGCCGAGGAATTAGCTTCTACTTCGGAGGAAGTAAATGCGCTCAGTGAAGAAATCGCGGCAACCATTCAACAAATTAGTCGTGGAGCAGCAAATCAATCGGAATTATCTACAAAAGCCATTGAAGACTTAACAAGAATGTCTGAGGTTATTGATAAGTCTCTTCGTGACATTGAAAGTACTTTGCAGGTCATTGAAGACATAGCAGGGCAGACAAACATATTAGCTTTGAATGCAGCTATAGAGGCAGCTCGTGCAGGTGAATATGGTAGAGGATTTGCAGTCGTTGCAGATAATGTCCGTCGTTTAGCAGAGGAAACTAAGAATAATTCGTCTGAAATCAGTAATTTAACAGAGGATATTGTTTCTAATATTGGAGGAAGTGTAACTGGCCTTCAAGAAACGTTACAAGGATTTGCTGCTCAATCAGAAGAATTCAGTGCGTCGAGTGAAGAAGTAGCTGCTGCAACAGAAGAACAAACTGCCGCTATGAATCAGATGACCACTTCGGCTCAAGACTTAACAAAGCTTGGCGAAGAAATGGCAAAACTCGTTGAAAGATACAAAATAAAAGAAGAATTCAAGGATTAGGTTTTTTATACTAATCCTTCTTTTTTTTACCTCCTAGCTTTGATTTGTAACCTAACTCTATATTCTTTAACTTGGGGGCAACCAACACAAATCCGATGAGAGAACTTTTCACATTGAATACAGTTTTCATTGCATGGGGCTGTAGATGAATTGTTAAGGCGGAGAGGAACGACTAGAAGTAGTGATCTCCTTTTTTTAGGATTTTAATCAGAAATTAAAGTCCTTAAGACTACTATGTATCAGAAGTATGTGTTTTCAGCCATTTTTCCCTAACAGTAAGAACTTGCTCTTTTCTAGCTTGACATTTCCCCTTAGAATGGATATAGATGATCATACCGTTGGGATCCCGAATAGTCGAAAATTTATCATCAGTTATGAATTCTCCACAAACGATACACCTCATGCGTTGTACTGGTTTCCTCATAACGCTAGATTCTCTTATTTTCTTTATGTCTTGTTTTGGATGTCTTAATTCATTTTCCCGAGATTCTTTAATCAAATCAATTGTTGTAGTACTAGTAATATCAAAATCATTGATATCAAACGAAATGGAATCCGTCATCCTCTTTTGAATCCCCTTTTTGGTTTGATTTGGGAGTTTATAAGAGAAGAGAGGACACGCAACAAAATGACACTGTGTTGTTTTAGACCAATATGTACAGATTTTGTTGTCTTGGAAAATGCATGTTTTCTGAATATCTTTGAACTTCTTCATTTCTAAAGGATTTCTAGTTCTTTAACTTAAAAATCTTGTCATATATTCGTTCAAGGGACCTCTCCCCCTCTCTATTTTTGTTTAGTTATTAATAAATTCAATTGAATGTTTTTAAAGAAGTTCATGGAGTACTAACTAGACAATCTTAAAATAATATTTGTTTTCCCTTTTTTACTGATTGAAAAACTCTCAGTAAAAGTTATATTTGAAGATTTGACAAATGCCTTATTGTTTTTTCAGCTAGTCTTCAGATAGTGATTAAAGCGAAAAGCTTTTGAGAGAGAAGAATATATATTTGCCTGTTTTTTAATATTTCTTTTAGATTTGAGGCGCTCTGATGTCTGAAACTGATTTATTAGACAAATTAAAAGCAATGGATTTCCAAATCACTCCTAGCGCGCTAGAAGTCATCAAAAACAGTCACATGCAAATCAATGATATACTTACTGGTATTGAAACCTCTTGGAAGAGTAAAGAGAAGATTATTACCGTAAAAGAGGCTATAAATTTAATACTGGACTCCAGACAAGCAGGAATTTCAAGAGAAATTGCTTTGGAAATAAAAACTCATGAAAAGTTTGCTCCTGTTCCAAGACAACTTAGACGAACTTATACTGTCCTAAAGCGCTTTGAAGAACCTGTAACTGCAGGCCATATCGCCCGAATAACTCATAGAAAAAAAACAACAGAAGAAATATATCTTAATCAGTTAGTGAAAGCTGGTTTTGCGAAAAAAGAACGAAAGGGAATGAAAGCAATTCGATATTGGATTAACTAAGAAGTCCCCTTAAATTCTGATTTTTCACTTTTAACACATTTTTAAAGTGTCACTCTTAAAAATCGGATAGATATTATAAAATTCAAGCAAAATACTCCTTTTCACAAACACTTTAAGTTTAAACTTGTTGAAATCAGGTGATAGAATGTATAAAATAGTATTTCTTCGCCACGGCGAGTCCGAATGGAATAAAGATGGCCTTTTTTCTGGTTGGACTGACGTAGATTTATCAAAGAAGGGGATTGAAGAAGCTAATGAAGCAGCTCAAGCCCTTAAAGATGAAAGGTATACTTTTGACATAGCCTATACATCAGTTCTAAAGAGAGCTATCCGAACCTTATGGATAGTCTTAGATAAGATGGATCTGATGTGGATTCCAGTTTATCGCTCCTGGAAATTAAATGAAAGACATTATGGTGCACTTCAAGGACTAAATAAAGCTGAAACCGCGATAAAGCACGGTGAAAAACAAGTTTTAATTTGGAGAAGAAGTTACGATATTCCTCCTCCAGCACTTTCGAAATCTGATGAACGTTATCCAGGTAATGATCCAAAATACCACAGTTTGGCGGAAAACGAAATACCTGTGACTGAATGTCTTAAAGATACTGTTACACGAGTTCTCCCCTATTGGCATGATAAGATTCTCCCTACAATCAAATCTGGGAATAAAGTGTTAATTTCTGCGCATGGAAATAGCCTTCGTGCTTTAATAAAATACTTAGATGATATACCAAATGATGAAATTTTGAAACTTAACATCCCAACAGGAATTCCTCTTGTTTATGAACTTGATAACAACTTGAAACCAATCAAACATTATTATCTTGGGAATCCAGAAGAAGTGAATAAAGCAATCCAAAAAGTTGCTGATCAAGGAAAAGCCATGAAACAGTAAAAGAATGATTTACTTGTTGCCAGAACTATAGAAAAAAGGGGGAAAAAGAGGAGAAAGTCCTCAATTTAACGTAAGACGTTTTAGTGCCTTATTTTGTAGCTGCGAGTTTAATGTCGGACTCTTTTACCGTCTTACGACCAGAATGTTGAGCAATTTCAACTGCATATTTTGCTACGGTAGTGCTATAGTCAGTTAATATTTCGTTCAAGCGCTCGATTGCTCCAGCACTTACTCGATGTGCACCAGCGTTTCTAATGAGTTTTTCAATTCTTGCGCGCGCAAACCCCATTTTTTGTTTCACCTTTTCTCGTGAGTTTTATCCCAACTCACACACATTAGCAGAAATTTTGCCCCTTTATAAACCTTACTCTACCACGGTCGTTTTTTCCGCGTATTTCTTACTTTAAATCACGTATGGTAAGGCATATCATGGTAGATGTCTTAGAAGCGCGAATAAAAAGCGAAGAAGAAATAAGATTAAAGATAAGAGGAAAAAAGCCTCTTCTTCCCAAAAGTCTTAATTCAGTATTTAATACCTCTAATTCTCAAAATTTCTCATTAAAAGCAAATGAAAAGCTCGAAATTTAATTTTAGTATAAGAAATGAAAAAAATAGGTTGGTTTACTCCCTTTAATTGAACCTTAAACAACATATAGGGAACCAACTCAAACAATAATGAAAAGATTAGAAACATTGATATTCAAAAAAAAGGGGGAAAAAGAAAGGGTACCGTAAATGATGACTAATGGTACCTTACTTTGTTGCTGCCAATTTAATGTCGGACTCTTTTACTGTCTTACGACCAGAGTGACGAGCAATCTCGACAGCATATTTGGCAATGTTAGTGCCATAATTCGTGAGAACTTCATTTAGGCGATCAATCGCTTCCGCGGACACACGGTGTGCGCCTGCAGTTCTAATGAGCTTCTCGACGCGTGCTCTTGCAAACCCCATTTTTATTTTCACCTTTTCTCAATGTTAACGAATGTGAGGTTTTATTTCACCTCACTGGTATTACGGAAAATCCCCTAGTTTATAAACTTTACTCTACTCTTGGCATCGCACTCCATCTACGTTTCACGATAACGCTTGGTAGCTCAATCATATTGAGGTTGACCAAAAGTAGCTGGGATAAAAATTTCTGAGTCCAGTCGACTTTCACTCATTTTCAGTTTGACAAAAACTATTTCATTGATTTTTTCCTGATTTAACCCGCTGAATCACAAAAAAATCTTCCAAAGTATAGTACAATATTGTTAAATAATCTTAAGACCATTTAAACCAAACATCACTTAAAGAATGAGGGAAATAAGGGGAAATCTATCGCCCAAAATAGTACAAAATAATTAGATTACTCATCTACTTTATACCAGTTGGTCTACTTCTTTTTCTTCTTACCGATGAGATTAGTAAGAAATTATGATTGAAACTGGATTACAGAAGTTTTAATCAAATGTTTTCCAATCAGGAGTTTCTACACTGTGTTGTATCCTTTTAAATATTTTAAACAAAATTTTTCTGAAATAGAAACACAATCAATAACAGAGAGAAAATGTAAAGAGTATAATGAAAGACGCTAATTCAGAATGACATTACGAGAAAATAGATTTGTTTTGGGAGTTCTTTTTCCATTACTATATGAAATCGGTTTAATTGGAGCTTATCTCTTCTTTATGACAGATAAGTTCGAGCTCTTTCTCCTCCTTCCCACAATCCTCTTGATCTTTCCAGCGTATATATTCTACATCTATAGTCCATATTTAATAGTGAGAATTAGTAGAGCTGCTGAAAGATATTCCGAATCTTTAAGACAGAACATCAATCAAATCTTTTTATTGAAAAGAATTGACTTAGATACGAAAACAAAAAATGAACTGCAGAAAAATATTCAAAATGAGTTACTTCCAAAGCTAAGAACCCTCTTTCGGAGAGGATACATCGATTCCTACTTTACCAGGGACGATACAATTTCCGATGAGAAAATGTTGACTTTTAGAGAAACCCTGTTCCTTTTTTCAATATGCTATGGATTAATTAATGTAGTAAATGTCGTAACGATTATCTATCTGCATTTTAAATCAATAAACTTGGATTTTCTCTATATTGACCAGATTATTAATCCAATTAATGTGGTCTTTTTTGGAACTCTCTTTAGCACTCTTGTGATACTATCCTTGATACTTTTTCTTCACTCACGAAAAAATCTAGCAACGTTGATTTGCAAAACCAGTTACAATTTATCCTTACCTGCACTGGATCAGGATCTTAAGGTCAAAACTAGACAAGTCGAGTTAGATTCCATTAGAAGGTTCCCCCTTGCTGACAAAATAGGGACAAAATTAGCTGCCAACTGGGATCTTGTATCAAAAATATACTTTGATTTTATTGAGACACATATTAATGACGAATTACGGGATTACACGCGAAGAGAAGTTGCCCGAACTTTGGTACTCGAACAATACTCATCAATGTTAAATAATCTTGATCTCTCAAAAGAGAAACGAAGAGAACTCGAAATGCAGTTCTTCCTTGGCCATTCAGTAACAGATGCCATTGAAGAACTTGGATCCTCTGAAGAAGAAGCTGAATCTTTAAAGCTGGATGTGTTCTATGCCACAAAAAAGCTTGAAAAGTGGGAGGAATTGTCGACGGATGAGCATATCTCAACCTTTCTGTTCTTATGGAGATCAACAGAAACTTTGTTTCGACACGTCCTTTGGAAACGAAATGCCTATCCGACAGATGACCAATCCTGGCCGTCCATTGTTAATGCATTACTACGTGAACAATTACTCATGACAAGAGAAAACAAAGATCTAAAGAGAATACGATTACGGAGAAATGCTATGCTCCATCGTTCACAGGACAGATTCGTTAGCAAAGAAGATGTGGAGGACTTGTTGAATCTCCTGCAAGCCGTGATTGATCGATCCTAAAGGAAGAACTGTCCTTCAGCTGTTATCTTTACTTCGCCACCAACAATCACTTCAGTAATTTCGTTTTTATCATGAGAACATTGGACAATCAATTTACTTGGTCTGTTCATTTCATATCCTTGTTCTAAAACATACGGTGTCCCTCTAGAATGATTAGATAAAACCTGATATTCTTCTAAATATCCTCCTAATGGCCCTGCGGCACTTCCCGTGGCAGGATCTTCTGGAACTCCTGCAGAAGGGGCAAACATTCTCACATGCACATGGGAATCAGAATAAGCTGTGTTAGGTGTAAAAACTAATAATTCTTGAGAGGGAAACCCTTCCAATGTCTTGAATAACAGCTTAATATCTAGATTTATGGCCTGAATAGCTTCTAAGGAAGTAAGAGGTACAATTAGGAATGGAAATCCAGTTGAAACAAATTGTATTGGGTAGTTATGCATGATTGAGTCAGGTGAAATCCCCATAATCATTGCCAAGGCTTTTCTATCTTGGAATTTTGTGAGAAATTCAGGCTTAGATTGATACATTCTGACGAGATTATCTTGAAATTCAACAGCTATTGGGCCGAGTCCTAATTCCAAATAAGCTCTTGTGTCTTTCATACCAATGATTCCTTGATTTCTTAACACAAAAGCTGTACCTAGCGTTGGATGACCAGCAAAAGGGATTTCCCGACCTGGGGTGAAAATCCGAACCTTTCGGACACATTTATCATCCTTGGAGGAGAGAACGAATGTTGTTTCCGAAAAATTCATTTCTCTAGTAATTCCTTGCATCTCATCTGGAGACAGCTCATCTTCTGACAATTTCCAGAATGTTGCTAGTTGATTGCCTGAGAATTGATAACGATCATCTGTGAACACACTTGTTTGAATAAAAGGGATTTTTCGCATATTTGTAACCTTCTATTGGATGTACAAGAGCTCAAATTTAGTAAATGGAGAAAGGTACGAAAACTTTTATGACAGATATAAAAATCTTACCAGATTATTGGAACCAAGGATTAGGTACCGATGGAATGAAAAAAGTCATTCAACATATCTTTTCTAATACCGACTACCGATTACTTGTTGTACCTCCAAATGAAAGTAACCCAGCTGCTATTAGAGTATATAAAAAATCAGGATTCACACTTACTGCTGCAAAAAGGTGGAATAAAAACCCAGAGAGGAAGCACAAGATAATGGAATTACTTCGTAAAGATTATCTTTCAATATAAACTAGCCCTTTAATTGCTAATAGAAGATGATTTAGTGATTGAAATACATTCCAAAACATTTAATGATGATATTGAATTCAAAGACGATGTACATATAACTGGAACAATTAATGCCATGGGAAACCTAACTGCATATTCAATCAAGTCAGATGAGGAATTAACCATAGCAAAAAATCTAGAATCAAAGCAAGGATCGATAATTGCAAACTCTACTTTGGTTATTGGACATAATCTTATTTCAGCTCAAGATATAGTTGTAAATGGAGATTGTAAAGTGAATGGGGATATAATAGGCAAGAAAATCTTTCTTAGGGGGTCAATAATAAAAGGCACACAACTAAAAGGTGATTTAATAAAGATTAGAGGAAAAGTTTCAATTCAGAAAGATATAACTGCAACGGAATCAATAGATATAGCTATAAATCCAAAAAGGTCAGAAACAAATATATCTGGGATAATTCATGCTCCGAATGTGATTATATCCTTCACGGGCTCCTTTTCTAAATTATTATTACTCCCTGATATGATACTCAAGAAACTTGGTAAAAAAACACAATTGAAGCGAGATTTTCATGTCAAGAATTTAAACATTGAAACAGAAGATTTAATCATCCGTACATATTACCCTCCAGAAAGGATTAATGTGGATTATACAAATTCCGAAATAGATGCTAGAACTATTAAGATCGAACAGATACAAGATTAGCAAAATGAAGAAAAAGGAACTAAGATAATAAATTCTTCTTTCGTAATAAGAAGGTCTTATATCTCTTAATTCGTACCTCAAAAACTTCAGAATCCAATTTACCATCTTTATATTCTGCTAATTGCTTGTTAAACAAGTCGTTCCATTGTTTATTTTCTTCAACCATCAGATCAAGATTGAAAACAAATTTCACGCTTTGTTTTTACTCTTTTACTCTAATTAAAAGTCCACCAAAACATTCTCATGGTTCTTCATTATTGTTATCCTAAAATTCGTAAAACGCAGATTATGATCTTTTTATTATCTATAGATTTTTATCCATCAGCTATTAGAATTCTGTTAGGATGTCTTCAAACACATATTATAATTGTTAAAGCTGGCTTTCGAGAAACTTTGTTTTGTAAGTACTTGAATTTGTCGTTTAACGTTGGAAATGTTACCAAAAATACGTATATTGATACGTATAATGTACTATAACGTTGGATAGGTTAATGTTTTTTTATAAAACGTTATATAATTCTTAACTTAACATTGATTAGATCAATAAAATCTTCAAATCACACATTTTTTATCGCATATACGCGGACTTTGAATTGAATTTCAAATGAGGTGATAACTTTATAAAGAATATCGTCTTACTAGAGTAAAATTTCACAGGGGAAAAGAAAATGGTGAAAAAAAGGATCTGCATAATACTGATTTGTATCCTGTTATTCGGAGTGAATATCTGGGGAGGCAAACAAGAAGCACATTCAACAAAGAGAACTGAGTTTTCAAGTGAGTCACGGGTTTCTAGGGTTCAGACCTATATACCCAGAAGTCCCATTTATATCACGAATGACAATGACCTGAACAATTCGTTCCCTGGAAAAGGCACGATGGATAATCCGATTCGGATTGAGGGCTATAATATTACCGCTCCAAGTGGAGATATGATCTCTATTCATGACACGACCTTTTATTTTCGTATTGCTAATTGTCTCCTGAATGGTCTAGCAAGTGCAGATCGGGGAATTTCTCTCTGGAACGTGAAAAACGGAATTGTGGAAAACAACACGGTCATTAACACTTTTAATGGAATACTTCTGGTTTCTTCCAATGATAATGAGATATTGAATAACACCTGTTATAACGGATTAACAATTCGTGAATCTAAGAATAATCTCATTTCGAGAAATATTGTGAAAAATCACACGCAAGATGGATTACTGCTAGACTCATCAGATAATAACATTGTTTCCCATAATATCGTGACCAACAACTTCGAGGGGATTGCAATTTCATTTTCGTCGGACAATAATATAATTGCCAATAACACTGTTCATCATAATCCTTCTTATGGAATCTACGTGAAAATGTCGGAAAACAATACTATTCACGATAATACAATCACAGATAATGGGAACAATGGTATTTATCTGACAGGGTCGGAAACTAACACAATAGAAAACAATGAGATTGATAACAATGGGGCTAATGGTATTTATTTAGAGAACTCTACCAGAAATGTTATTACTAGCAATATTGTCTCCCATAACTCACAGAACGGAATAAACCTGCAAACCTCAGCCCAGAACACGATCACCAATAATGAAGTCGAGCAGAACTCAAGGACAGGAGTTCAGCTCCTGGAATCTCCGGTAAATACCATCTCCGATAATTTTGTCCATGGAAATAAAAGGGACGGTATCAACAGTGCAGATTCAAACTGCTTTGATGGAACCTTTGTGAACAATACCATCTCACACAACAGTGGATGGGGACTTCTCTTTTGGGAATCAGGGAATAACAGAATTATTGATAATAATTTTGTCAACGACGGCCTCGGACTTTGGGGCTATCAATATGAGGATTTTTTGCAAGTTGAAATAACAAATAATAATGTAAACGGAAAACCAATACTCTACTGGCAGGATGTTAATGATAAAACAGTTCCCTCTGATATTGGACAAATAATTCTGCTCAACTGCCATTCAATAATCATAAAAGACCAAAATATTGAATATGCCTCAACCGGAATAACAGTCGCTTATAGCTCAAACGTTCTAATCTCAGAGAATACCCTGTCCGATGGAGTTGTAGGGATATTAATCTATAATTCCTCTAGCAGCAGCATCGTTAATAATACGCTAGATAACTATAATTGGGATGCGATAAGGGTGAGCGATAACTCCAACAAGAATAGAATCACAGATAATATAATTTCCAACACTGCGTATGGAGCAGCAATTTCCCTCGGAGGCGAAAAAAATACCATTGCCCATAATAGCATCAATAATAATTTCTATGGATTTTATCTTGGATGGGCACAAAATACAAATATTACTGGCAATACACTCGAAGGCAATACGTATGGCATGACACTTAATGAGGCCTCAGATAATCAAATCTTCAATAATACCATCCAAAATGGAGGGGAGTACGGAGTTGGAATCGATATATGGCAGGGGGGGGAAAGATTCTCAACCAACAATACAATCTCCTACAATACGATCCGCAACACTGCAGGCTATGGAGTAATCATGTCTGCAAAATCGCAAGCGAATACTGTGGAATACAATGTCTTCACAGGAAATAATGATGGAGGAGTCCAAGCAACAGATGATGGCTCAGAGAACGTCTTTGCCAACAACTATTGGAGTGAGTGGACCAGTCCAGATACCAATGGGGATGGAATCGTCGATGAACCCTACACGCTAGACGGAACAGCCAATAATCAAGATGAATCACCATTGACCTCCCCAGATCCAATACTCCAGTCAACGTCAAAGAAACCTGCATCTGGTTGGACGACTCTGTTGGTTCTTCTCTCGTTAGTCATAATTCGATCATGGAAGAAATCACGGTCGAAACTAGCCTAGAAGCGTTTTCGCTTTTTAACGGTTAATAACAAATTTCTCAATCCTAGTAGTTCCAATAAACTCTTTTAATGGACTCTTTTAGATTAAACTTGTTTTTATATAAAAATTATAGATAGCGTTGGATAGGTTATCAAAAATACGTATATTGATACGTATAACTTAACATAATTTGAGTTATGTCTATCAAATTAATCCTTAATCAATGATAAGAGAAAACCTGCAGCTCTAATGGGTAAATAAATCAAATAAATCACTGCACTGATAAAAGAAGCAAATATGATAACATACCATGCTTTTTCTGTTTTAGTGGATTTTCTTTTCTTCTGTACTTGGACTTGCTCTTGTTCTTCACTCATGTTGGATACTCCCTGAATTGATACGAGTTTTCTCTTTTTTTTATTCTTTTAAACTTTCTTGTCAACCTTTTATCTCATGACTTGAAAAAAGGGGAGGGAAGTGAAGAAAAAAAATTATTCCCCTTCAGCAAAAAGAGCGCGCCCTTTACTCATTGTTTCTTCATGACCTAGTGCTAGATATTCGCTAGTCGTCGCTACATTCGCATGACCTAAGAGATTACTAATGAGCTTAATATCTTTGGATTGATTGTAATAATGCGTCGCGAATGAATATCTTAAGACATGACATTTTAGCTTAGGATGAATCTTCCTAATCCAATACTGAAAGGTCTTTGGATGTAAAGGTTTGAATTTTCTATGTTGTTGATTCCCTCTAGTCCAAAGTAAATAAGGATGTTTTAGTTCTTTTGGTCTTTGCTCAATCCAACGCTTGAGAGTTTCACCCTGAGATTTTGTAAATGGAATTTGACGCTCTCGGTTGGCTTTAGGCCACCAAGCTTCTTGATTCTTGGTTTTTTTATGAATTTGAATGTTAATCTCTTGTTTCGAAAAGTCTATATCCTTGACGCGTAGATGTAATATCTCGGAGAGTCTTAGCCCAAAGTGAAAACCAAGCCAAAGTCCCATTTTGGTGACTTTGGAATGGGCTCTCCGTATAAAACCTTCCCATTCTTTTCTGGGAATAGCCCATCTCTTGACACTACTACTATTTCCTCGTTTTTTTCTCGGTTTGAGAGAATCAAGAGCGTCAATTAAGTCGCCTCTATCAAAAACCTTCTTTTTCTTTGCTAAGAATCGAAGATAAGACCGATAGGCCGCGAATTTGCTTCTTTGGCCTGTTAAATGAGGGTTGGCGAAAAAAGTTTCAACATCTTCAGGGATTTGTCTTAGTCCTGAAAGATATGTATTAACTGTATTCTCTGATTTTCCTTGAGTCCTTAACCACATTGCGAATTCGTCAAAATATTCAGGTTTGGGGTAATTCAATCTTCATCCTCCTCAAATACCGCCTCACCTGACAGGTCTTTCTTGTAGGCTCGTTTAATCTCCTTTTTGGTCATTCCCTTCTTTAAGGCAAATGATTCAAGTAATCTCTCGATTTTGTTTATTTTTTCAGCTTGGGTTTTTAGGATTTCACCCATTTTTTCAACAGCTAATTCTTTCTGTTCTAATCTTTGAATGGCCTCTAGAACTTGTTGTGTGCCACTACCATTGACTCTCTCTGTTGGCTCTAATAATTCAGGAAATCTTTGTACAATATCCAAAGACGCTCGAATTAATTTAGCGAGGCTTGTAAAACCGTGAGCCTCCCTAATTTTCTCATAATGAGCCTTTTCTTCTTGGCTCATTAACATCATAAACTTGTGGTCTTTTAATGACATGATGTTCACTCAAATAATATATGGAGGAACATCTATATAAACATTACCAAATTGTTGGATAAGACTAGTTTTTTTATTAAAGAGAAGATTGTCATTCAGAATAAGATCCTTGGATAAGGTAATTTTCAATTTTTTATTTTCCGTGAGGTATAGTATTTGACTATTAAAAAAAAAGAGTTCCAAATGTCGCTTTCAAT
>CP070695.1:730942-736964 GCA_020353515.1 Candidatus Heimdallarchaeota archaeon | reverse complement strand
TGTTAATGAAGAGGATATTTGGTTTGAATGGACAGAATTAGCCATGATTAATTACTGTGACCTCCTCCTCTTTGAAGTGAAATCTTTTGGTGATCCTGAAGTGTGGACGGAGGCGAAAACCTTGATCCAACAATTCTCTACTAAGGCCCAAGACCAACAATTGTTTCCCGAAATTATAGAGGCCTTATTATTGCACGCGAAATTTGCCACCATTGAAGGAGAGTTGCAACAAGCCCTTAAATACTACGATCAAGCTAAGCTTACTGCCACAGAAAAGAATCTCGACTTACTGGCTCAGAAAATTGCTGGAGAAAAGAGAACTTTTGAAGTTGAGTTCGAGAAATGGCAAGAATTGATTCAGAGCAATGCGTCGCTTCAGGAACGCCTCAAGGTGGCTCGAATTGAAGAATATATCCAAGATGCTATAAAAATAGCTGCTCAAGGTATTAGCTACCAAATGACGAGTGTCCCTGGAAAAAAGTATCAACTTATCTATCAAGATGTATTAAAAGATAAACCCGAGAAACAGAAAAATGAATTTAGGGTCGGAATTGCACAAATTGGATTGCCTATTGAGAACAACTTTCTCAGTGATTATTACGAAGAATTCCATCCCCAAATGTTTGGTCTTAAAGAAAATAAAGTTGAGGAAATCAATTCCAAAATTGAACATATGATTAAGTTAGCCTATTCCAAAGAAATTGACATTCTCTTATTTTCTGAGTTATCAATTGATCTCAACTATCCCTTGCTTTTAAATACTTTACAGGAGTACTCTAGGATATACAATATGTATATTATTCCTGGTTCATATCATGATCGTGAAACAAGGCAAAATATTAGTCCTGTTATCTCTCCAGAAGGTATTTTATGGACTCAAGAGAAACACATTCCTGCCACAATAACGTACGATGGAAAGAGGTTTACCGAAGGAATTGAGGTTGGCAAAAAGCCCAGAGAAACCGTAGTTTGTGATACCGTTTATGGACGAATTGCTATAGTTATTTGTCGTGATTTCATGGACATGGATTTACGAGTAGAATTAAAAAACTCTGAACCGCCTATAGATTTGATTTTCAATCCGTCATTCACTCCAGTTACGGCTGATTTTAAAGCTGCACATTTTGATGCCAGACGATCCATTTATGCTTATTGTTTCTTTGCAAATATTGCCGAATTTGGGGACTCACTGATTTATACGCCAGAAAAGGAACGTATTGACCGAACAATACCGAAAGGCGAGGAGGGGCTTATTTTTAAAGATGTCGATCTTTTTAAACTTCGTTCTGAAAGGAAAAAGTGGGAACTAATGGCAAATAATCATAAGGCTTTTATTCAAAGCACCAGATAGTCGTATGCTACGAGTAAAAAGTTACAAGGTGCTGATGATTCCCTAAATGAAAAACGGGTTAGGATAAACTAAACTATTTCCTTAGAAGATTGATAACATGGATATCCCAGGGGGTGAGTGGTTTCATTAACAAAAGTCCCGTATAACTGGATCTCTGGGCCAGTAGGAGTTTCAATAGTAAAGAAGATTGTGTTACTGTCAATGCTCCCAGCGTAATCTTCTACGACGATGGTGATATTATAACTCCCATCGGGGATAGCTGGTGCACCAGGAAAATCTGAAACCACAGATCCACTGGGAACATCAATCGTATTGACCATTCCATTAAGATAGATATACATAGCTCTCTCATTAGATACAGTGTAGATTAATTGAACGTTAGCGTGAGGATATGTCGTGTTTGTAGGATTGGTGATGACCACCGTGGGAAGACAAGCATCAATCGTGAATGTCACCGAGTCATAACCAGTACTCCCTATTATGTCGCTAACATATGCGTAGAGGGTATATTGCCCATCTAGTAATGTACGATCCTCACTAGCTATCCAAGTATGGTTTGACTATCTAATCCATGTGCTTAGCATATTTTTGTTATAATATTTCTGCATGTTTAGAGTCGTCCTGAAGCATAAAACGCCTTAGAATTGGAATAGGTGGAGCTCCATAACTTAATAGTTCATCATGAAAACTTTTTAAGCTAAAACTGTGTCCTTTTTCTTCTTTATAATCAATCAGAAGCTTTTCAACTAATAATTTTCCTAAAGCATAATTTAGATATCCAGGATCAAATGTAGCACGCTCTGCTTCTGTTTCTGCTACCTTACGACCCAAGAACGCATCTTTCATAAACATTTGAATTGCAGCTTCTAGTGTAAAACTCTCATCCGTGTGTAATTTAATTGCAACTATTAAGCGTACATCTCGAAGAAGCGTTTCAAAAAGTTGTGCGATTCTGTATTTATAATTTCCTTTTTGAAAACCGATTTGCCATAAAGCTTCTTCTACATAAAGTGCATATCCTTCCCAAAAGTGATAGACACCAAATAATTTACTCATTAGTGATTTACTTCTTTGATTATGAAGATGATGAAGATAATGACCTGGAAATGCTTCGTGTGCCGAAATATCTAACAATCCACGATAATTAAACGTTTCTAGCCATTCTTCTTTTTCCTGTTCCGTCCATTCGCTTTCTGGTGGTGAAATATAATAGTAGGAATCTGTTGCTTTTTTTTCTAGTGGACCAGGGGTATCCATCATGGCAAGTGCAAACGGTCTAAAGGGTTTAGGCGTTTCCGTAACTTGAGGCATTACTTCGCTCGGGATAGAAACAAAATTCGACTCTATTAAAAACTGACGTAATTCTTTTAACATTTTTGAAGTTTCTGTCATTAATGATTCAGCTAATGGATGATCTTGGCGTATTTCTTTTATTATTTCATCAATGGATCGATTTGGATCAATAAGACTAGCAGCTTTTCGCAATTCTGCTAAATTGTGTTCTAAATTAGCTTCTCCTGCTTCTAAGATTTCTTCAAGTGGTATGTCCACTCTTTCATTTGTCTTGAGCATTTTTGAGAAAAGAGCATCTCCTAATCTATAAGATGCCTTCATTTCTGGTAAACGAGTTTTTATTTCATCCATAAATTGAGTTATTGCCCCAATAGCAATTAATTTATTATTGCTCAAATTTTCTAATACAGCAATTCCGATACGGTTATTTTCTGATTCTAAATCATTTACTTCTTTTTCTATATTTTCTAGGAACGGAATCATCCCTTGAAGCATTTTAAGTGTCATCTGAGCATGTTCTTGAGCACAATTCCGCCATTGAAGATTCTTAATTGCCATTGAATAAAAATCTGCTAGCTGAACCAAGTGATAATTTAATTCTTCTATCCGTTGAGATAACGGAGCATATTGTTTAATTAAGTATTCAAATATAAACGCTGGATCCACATAAGCTAATGGATTACTAGTATAACTATTTAAATCATCAATATGAAACAGATCTGTGGAGATTTTAGTTTGTAGAACTAAAAAATCGATCATTGAAGTCTTAGTTAATTCATTAAAATTAATTGATTCTAGCGCCTCTAGGGTTGTTATTAAGAAATGTCTATAAGCTTGAATTCTTCCTAAGGAAGGATGTGGGATTTGTCCAGCAAATTCACGCCATCCCATCCCAAAGGCTTGATAAGGGTAGTAAGATGCCCAAACTTTCACAAAATTGTCCATCAATTCTTTGAAATTCGATTCTGACATAAGAGTTAAAGTTTAGACAAATATTATTAAGGGATTTTACACCCAATAAAAAGAAATTTTCTAACACGGATTCTGACATAAACCCACAATAACCAACACGAAAAACTCACATATTTTCAAACAGAGGAACACGAAAGATTTGGATTTCTTTGTTTCACTAAGTCTGGAGATTTCTTCTACAACGTTACCCAGATTCAAATAAGAATTGTTTGTTTCTATCATTGGAAATAACTACAACTTCCGTTGTATGATTCTTTCACATTCAGGAGGTTTTATAGCTAATCGTTTCAAATTCTTTCACCAACAAAGTCAGATTGATTTGTATCATAATTTGGGATAATTCAGAAAAAAAACAGATCCCATACTTCAGAAAAATAGATTAATTTCTAACAAAGTTGAAGTAAAAAAGTATAATAATTTGAAAATCCTTGAAAGGAATCTAGTGGGATGTCAATTGGTAAAGTGTTGGGATTGTGGGAAGGAAGTGGAAGAAGGGTCAAAACATCGACATCTTTGTTTGGAATGTGGACAAAAGGTTGAGGAAGAGAGAATGGATGTCTATAAAGAGGAGGGCGTTTGTGTAATCTGTGGAGAAAGCTGCAGAAGTGGTGATTACTATTGTCTGAAATGTAGACCATATCCTCCGACAGTGAGTAGACCAGTGCATTCATCGTCAAATTCTTCCTCACCAAGTTCGCAAGAAAAAACTGGTATGATATGTGCAGGTTGTGGAATAAAGTATGGAAGTAATTATTCGTACTGTATGAACTGTGGTAAGAAACTATCTAAAGGGATATCAACAGGAAATAGAAAAATTATCCATAGAAAAGGTTCTCTAAGTTCTTTCTCTTGGTTGAAAAAAAAGAAGTGTAGTTACCCTTTATTGTTGATCGTTGGTTTATGTGTATTTACGTTAGTTACTCAGTCATTTCTGATTTATTTAACTCAAAAGAAGCCATGGCATAAAACTTATGGAGGGGAGGGGGTAGATACGTGTTTGGCACTTATCCAGACCACCGATGGAGGCTATGCTATGGCTGGTGTGACTAATTCTTCTGGTGCTGGTGGGAGCGATATGTGGTTAGTGAAGACTGATGTCAATGGGGTTGTACAGTGGAATGAAACTTATGGAGGAGCAGGGGTCGATATGTGTTTGTCACTTGTCCAAACCACTGAGGGAGGCTATGCTCTTGCTGGTGTGACAAATTCTACTGGTGCTGGTGGGAATGATATGTGGTTGGTGAAAACAGATGTTAATGGGGTTGTCGAGTGGAATGAAACTTATGGAGGAGCAGGAGTGGATACATGTTTATCACTTATCCAGACCACTGAGGGAAGCTATGCTCTTGCTGGTGTGACAAATTCTTTTGGTGCTGGTGGGAGTGATATGTGGTTGGTGAAAACAGATACCAATGGAATAGTAGAATGGAATCAAACTTATGGCGGGATAGAAACAGATGGAGCCCATATTCTACTCCAAACTATCGATAGAGGTTTCGCGCTTGCTGGATCAACGAATTCATCGGGTTCAGGTGAGCATGTTGTATGGTTGGTGAAAACAGATAACAAAGGGGTCATGCAGTGGAATCGAACCTATGAGGGAGCAGGAGATTTGGGGGTTTCAGCTCTCCAAACTGAGAATGGAGATTATGTACTCATGTGCCATAACTTGACAGAAGTTGCGTTCTATGGTTTGATTAACTTTACCCTTAATTTATATTGCATTAAGATGATAAAAACAGACGTGAATGGGATCTTCCTATTGAATCAAACATATTTTATTTCTTATCCATTTTTTATACATGGTGCACCTGTTATTCAGACCATGGATGGAGGATTTGCCTTTTCTGGAGTTGGGTTCATAGAAGATTTTGAATCAATCAAAACGGTGCTTGTTAAAACAGATGTCGATGGAAATCTTAAGTGGTTTAGGACCTATAAAGACTATAATGATTCAGAAACGAAAATATGTATGGTTTCCTCCCTTCTTCAAACTACAAATAAAGACTTTATTCTTGCTGGTTGTGTTTTCACTTTATCCGATGATGATTTTAGTCTATTAAGTTCCGATATTTGGTTGGGAACTGTTGTATGGAACGTTGATCAAATCTCTGGAATGGAAATCCTCCCATTTTTAATAGCAATTTGTGTCATAACTAGGGTTTTCCCGAAAGATTCACAAATTAAGAAGTCTTAGAACAAACCTTCTTAATAATATAACTTAAAGGGTTTCAAACACTATTAGTAAATCTCGGGAAAATGGCTAAAATTGTAGAAATTTTTACAGTTGTTTTTTAAGAGCAGAAAAAGGTAGTTGAATTGCAGTATCTTTTATCAAATCCAACACGCTATCCCTTCGGTCATGAAATAAATTATAAAAGCTGTCTTGCATGGATTCATTTTTGT
>CP070695.1:633721-730842 GCA_020353515.1 Candidatus Heimdallarchaeota archaeon | reverse complement strand
TAAAAATGTTTCAATAGAGCTCTAAAGATTGTTGGATCACTTCTAGCAGCTCTTGCGATAGAAAAAAATTGTGCTCCAGTGTTTAAAACGGCTTGGGCACTTGAAAGGTCTACAACTGAATTATTTCCTATGACTGGAAAGTTTATTTTCTTTGAATAAACTTTTAATAAATCTAGATCAGTTCCTATAATTCCATTCCTATAGGAATCAATGTGTAAAAAATCGAGTTGCCATTGCTTCACTTGAGGGATAAGTGTAGATGGATCTATAGCATTTCCACGAATTTTCAACGAAACACAGAAATCTCTGGACTGAAATGCTTTTATAATGTCTGTAAGGACATCAAACCGCTTCAAAAGTCCTTGTCCTCCACCTAATTCGAAGATTTCGGTTTGTCGACAATGCGCGTTAATCTCAATTATTGGCTTTTCTTGAAGAAGATCTACAAAATTTCTAGCAAAATGAATGGCTTCTTTTGAACTATTAAGTCTGAGGTTAATGATAAGACGAGAAAAATCTGAAATTTCATGTGCTTCACTCAATATCTTCTCAGGTTCTTTCCCAACAGGAAGAAGGAATTCATCTCGGCCTCTCTGAGCAACTTTAAATGAGGCATTTATCATCTCTCTTCCAATTGGATACCCTCCAATAGTAACCATCCCAGCCCCACCTCTGATTAAACAGTGTTTCGCAAAACCACCATTCGTTAAACCAGCCATTGCGGCTAATATACTAGGATTTCTAGAATTTCCCATTCATTTACTATCCATTATTCGTTCAAACAACCGTGCAGCATCAGCTTTTGTATGAATGTAAATATCTTCTAAAATTGGAGTAATTCCCATTCCAGTGATGTCATCAGTATATTTTGCATCTGTTTTATGGATCATAAAGGCGTCTAGAACATCATGAAATAACTCTAAAATCGCTATGGGAGAAACTTCATGCCCCCAAGCTTTTAAAAAGGCTGCTGTGGGCCCAGAAACAGCATTTGTACCAATGATTGGGCTTATCGCTATTCGATATCCTGAAGCTTTTTGCAATGCTTCTCGTAAAGGTTGAAGCGCCAAAATAGGCCCTAATGATGAAATAGGATTGCTTGGACCGATAATAATAGCATCAGCATTTTGAATGGCTTCTAGAACATGATCTGTTGTATTTCGTAGATCTCCTTCAAAAAAGACATTATTTACTTGTACTTTTCCCTTATATTTTATCCAATATTCCTGTAAATGGAGTGTTTGCTCTTGGGTACGAACTTTTGTCTGAACTGGTTGATTAGCCATTGGTAATACACGAGATTGAATATTAAGACGTTTTCCTATGATCTCTGTGACCTCTGTTAGATTTCTTCCTTGGCTCAATAAATAAGATCTATATAGACATAATCCAGTGTCAAAATCACCTAGATTAAACCAAACATCTTCTTTTAATTGCTCCTTTAGAAAATCTACTAGATTAAAAGTGTCATCTTTAATTCCCCACCATTTCTCTGTGTCTATGAGGTCTGCCAAAGTCAATAATATACTATCAACATCAGGTGATACATGAAGTCCATAAAAATTCCAGTCATCTCCTGTATTTCCAATAATTGTTATATTTCTGGCATCAATTACATTTACAGCGCCTTGTAATAATTTTGGTGTTCCTGTACCCCCTGACAAGAAAACAACATTTGGAGGATTCAATAAATTATCTCCTTGGTTGAATTAGAATAAAAAAGGTACCTTTCTTACGTTATAACTTCCGTTATTTTAATAATGAGATATTTGTTTCTAGGTTTGTTGAATAAATATGTCTTCAAACAATAATGAATGGGACCTTATTATCTTTGGGGAGAATGATAGTATCAATACTCAAACGATCTGGCACGCTGCTAGCTTAGCAAGAAGTAAAGGCATTCAAAAGCACGATTTGGTAATTATTGATTGGCCAAAAGACCCTATTGTCAGCTGTGGGCTCCATCAGTCCATTAATAAAGTTGTAGATCTGAGCTTTTGTGAATTAAATAATATTCCAGTCGTTAGACGAGTCTGTGGGGGAGGAGCAGTCTTACTTGATTCAAACCAACTCTTTTATAATGTTATAGCTCATATCGACTCCAATATTATTCCACGGAATGTAACAGCTTTATATTCGAAACTTCTCGAACCAGTTGTTAATACTTATCGTCATTTTAAAGTAGATGCCAATTATCGCCCTGTAAATGATATTCTAGTGAATGGCCGAAAAATATCAGGTAATGGAGCTACTCTCATCGAAAGCGTTCAAGTCTTGGTTGGTAATTTTATATTAGACTTTCCACGGAAAGAGATGACCCAAATACTGAAAGTACCGAGTGAAAAATTTCGTGATAAAGTCTATAAATCCTTAGAAGCTGGAATTACTTCTTTTCAGGATGAACTTGGTTTCATTCCAAATCGGAATGAAATTATTGAAGTTTATACCAAGGAATTGGAAACTACCTTAGACATCCACTTAAATCCCACTGAACTCGAGTCTGAAACTCTTGAATTAATGCAGCAACTAAGATCCACCTATTTAACTGATGAATGGAAATTCCAAGTAGCACACCGAGGTAAAAATCTAATTCACAAGGTGAAGATTCATGCTTCAAATTATATTGTCGAGGGGGTGCATAAATCGCCTGGTGGATTGATCCAAGTGATATGCGAATTTCAGGGGGCAAATCTTGTAGACATTCTAATTAGTGGTGATTTTTGGATTTATCCTGATTTTATCCTTCCCCAATTGGAACAACATCTCCATAATATCGATTTAAACACAATAGATTTGGAATCATTCATTGAAGCTTTTTTAACCAGTCATAATTGTGAAAGTCCAGGTACTACAGCAGCAGATCTTTCACAATCAATACAAAATGCTTATCAGAATATTTCTCGAAGTATATAATGATCTAAATATTCAATGTGAAAGAAAATGCCTATTGCTTCTTCTGCAGATTGGGAAGCGTATGCAAAGAGTACTTCATCTGCTTTGATTCGTGCTCATTATTTCTTTACCGTTTGGCGTAATTATCGGATACTTTTACATGGCTTGAAAATACCTCAAGGTTCATTATTAGAGATAGGATCCTCCACTGGCTTGAATTCCCTCCGTCTTTCAAAAAAATATAATCTTAAACCTACTTTAGTAGATACTTCGAAATTTGCACTAGCCTTGGCTTATCGTCTGTACTCTCGATCTTACATAATTCCGAAATTAATCCAGAAGGATGTATTAGAATTATCACTAAATCAACAGTTTGATTTTGTCCATTCACATGGGTTATTAGAACATTTTAAACATTCCGCACAGCTAGTTGCCTTCCAAAATCATGCAAAACATGTTCGTCCTGGAGGATGGTTAATATGCTGGGTTCCGACCCCAGACATTCTATATCGTTTGAGTCGCTGGTATTTGGAAAGAACAGGTCAATGGATATTCGGTTATGAAAAACCACTCCACCTTAGAGATTTTATATCTTTTTTTCGACAGAACACTTTTCAAATTAAAAGAATACGTCATCCTCCAGGTTGGATTGGTATTGCAGCCAAAAAAATGCTTTAAAGTAAAATTGTTTTCCGTATTTAATATCTACCAAGCTTAATACATCGAATCAGAGGATTTCAAATGTATTCGATTCCTTTTAAAAAATGCCCTGTCAAGGTTGCCCTCTCATATATTGGGAAGAAATGGTCTATTGAAATTATTCGAGATATGATGTTTGCTAAAAGTCGTTTTAAGGACTTTTTGAAAGAGAATCCCCAACTTACTAGTAAGGTACTAGCTCAACGACTGAAAGAATTAGAAAAACACAAAATTATCACTAAAACAACAAATGGAAATCATTTAACTGTTGAATATCATTTAACAGAGCGAGGATTTCGTTTAAATAAGGTTTTATATGAGTTAGCTCTGTTTAGTTATGATACATACTTAGAAGAGCTCTTTGAAAATGAGAATCTATCTGAAGAGGAATTTATATCGTTGTCAAAACGTGTTTTTCAAGTAGGGTGAATTAAATAGTTACCATTTGGTAACAAACTCTATTTAAAATTATGAGATTTAACACTTATTCGTGAAATATCATGGTAATTAGTGTAAATCATGTGGAAATCCCTGTTCTTGATTTGGAAATAGCAAAAAAGTTTTATCAGACCATTTTTGAATGGAATGTAGATCTTGAATCATTTAATGATTATGGGCTTGTTGAGATCCAAAATTCTGCGAGTATCGGATTCTATTTAGTTAAGAAGATCCCTGACCATGGGATTAATGTTGTCTTTGAGGTGGAGGATATAGATCAGAAGCTCGAGAAAATTATAGAAGCAGGAGGAGAAAAAATCAGAGAAAAATATGAGATTGCTCCTGGAATTGGATTTTCAGCTCAATTCAAAGATTTTTTTGGAAACGAATTAGGATTATTTGCAAAAAGCTGACTTTATAGTCTTTAACTGTAAGTGAAAGTTCAATGAATAATGTTTCAAGCTATAGAGATTATTGGCAAACTCAATACAAACGCGTTTCAAAATATCGAAATGAAATATGGCAACACCTAGACAAATATGATTTATCCCATGAACTCTTTACTAAACGACCTAAAGAAAATTTATGGGCAATCGATGAAATCCTCAGGCATATGCTGGCTTCAGAAGTTGCTTACATACATCAAAAATTTGATTCATTAGCTTCCCCGAAAGATTTCGGAGTAGGGGCCCAATGGGTTGGGGACTATAAGCTAAACATGCGAGAGTTGCCCCATTTCGCTTTAAATGATATAAAAAAATTATCAATTGACATAAAGGCGAAAACTCATCGCTATTTCGAAGATAGTAAGGAGGAAGATTTTTTCAAAAGGGTCAAGGCCCCCTGGGGTGAAGAAATGATGTTTACTGACTTATTAGAGGCATTTTATACTCATGAAGCCTATCATCGGGG
The DNA here is from genome assembly GCA_020353515.1 of Candidatus Heimdallarchaeota archaeon. Taxonomy (GTDB): domain Archaea; phylum Asgardarchaeota; class Heimdallarchaeia; order Hodarchaeales; family Hodarchaeaceae; genus Hodarchaeum. The sequence continues at coordinate 725,901 of CP070695.1, read as the reverse complement.
ACAAGTTCATTATCTAATGAATTTATTAGGGGACACTCTAGGAATAAAAAGGAAGAAATTTGAACAAATTAAGTAAGATTGTTCTAAACGTTTTTTCACTCTCTAAAATATATCCTAAATTAATGCTGCAAACTTTTAGGTAAAAATTGAGGACTCCTCATCTGGGTTGAAAGAGAAAATATCACTAGGATGCAAGATTTGGGCTATTTTTCCAGTTTTTCCATGGATGGAGGTAGGTAACCGGAGTAGTCGCCGTAAATCGATAGTTACTTTGTGGTCAATCCGTGGTACCCATCGTCGTAAAATTTCATCGTACTTATTAATCTTAGCAATCCGAAGATTGAAATTTCTCAATAAGCTCTCATCGATCTGTCCTTCTTGGTGCTCTAATTGCTTCATGACATTAGTTGCAATAGAGGAACTAAAACCCAAATCTATTAGGTCTTTTCGACGCACATTCTTGAGAAAATATTTGAAAACAGTATGTTCAATCCTGTATCGAAAATCATACTTCAACTTCGTTCTGTCTTGAATTCGGGCTTTTTCTGCTTCTCCGTGAATAACTGATAGATAATCAATTAGCGACATTCGTTGTTCTTGATTTATGGTAAAACCTACATCATCAGCAATCCAACCATGAACACCCCGACGTCCTGAAAAGACCCAAGTAATGTCTTTCATACCGAAATCAAGACGTAATGTTTCATCTATGATATGAACTGCAAGATTTACAAGTTGCCAACAGCGGATACAGACTTGGTCAGCTCCTTGACAATTACAAACATGTTGTCGTACCGCATCGTACTCGTTTAAGTCAATGTCAAATACAAGTTCATGCCCAAACCACTCCAGTGTATGAATAGGATTCTCCCGCGTAGGGGGATCATTATACACGGCTCCGATATACACGTGATATGGAGTCCGATCCACTAAAAAATCAATCAACGCTTTGGGGGTCTCAAAGGAAATATTCCGAAAAAACTTTCCTTCTAGTGTAGCAAAACCAAATTCACGAGTTGAAAAGTCTGAGAAGTTAATAAATGCTGCAAGGTCATCGAAATTGAAGTGTGTAGAATAATAATCACGAAGAGCCGTTCGCTGTTGAACTCGATTCACTGATTTGTTTCCACCTCTTCGCTTATCGATGAATCAGACTCCCTCTGTTCAACAATCAATCCCTCAAACTTACTTGCATACCTAGCCCATTGCAAAGGATGAACTATTTTTCGATACAAAGATTTCTTGAAGATGATAGGAAAATATTCTGTACATGCTGCCGTTGGATTACTCCCGCTTTGAGAAACAATTCTTTCTAGCCGATTTTCAGGTGGAGTAAGAGACTTATAGCGAGTAAGGTAATTATTGCTAAGAAACTTGAATAAAATTGCTGGAGCTAAGTGGACAAATGGACAGAAATAACTTGTTGCTATCGTCGAACACTTTGGAACAGCATAATCCTTTTTCCCACCTTCTAATCCATAAAGATGTCGTATCTGATACCCAGAAGTTCTCAGAAACTCTTCATACGTTACATTTAAATTGTCTACCGACTTTTCAAACCAATAATGTAGTTGATCATCAACTGTCATACCAATTTTCTTTAGAAAAAAGCCAATTTGAAGACGATGTGCATGGATTAAACGTCCTGTTTTTTCAAATTCAGAGAATAGATGGATCATACATGGTGGGAAGATTTCAGGATGTGATTGTAAGTCTCTACCCTCAAATTCTGCAGAGGAAAATTGTGATCTGATTTGTGTGTGTTTTGCGAGATTTTGTTCTATTTCCTGAACCGCCTGATCTATACTTTCATTTACTCCCAATAGATCTTGGGCTTTTACCACTTCTTCTTGGAGTTTATGTTCAAAGGCTTTTTTAAGACTTCCTCGAAAGGAGATTTCATTTGATACTACCCAACCCTTGCGAAGGTAACCTCTACGATTTGAAACCATCCATGGAACTTGGGTGAAATGAACACACGTAAGAAAATCGCTTGTTACTCTTCCTCGGGCCGAATGAAATTGATGATAGAGGTCAGCTAGATATTCATTCTGTTTCTCATCCATTTTATATTTGAACTCTTCATAGTTCATTACGTTCTCAGAACCAAACAAGGACTTGAAGATGTCCCATTTTTGGTTGACAGTCGTCCTGTCAGAATACAAGTATTCAAATAAATCCCCTTCTGTCTCTATCAACCAAGCTTCTAAACGACGATTGGTAGCAGCTACTAATCGAAGTAGATACGCTCCTAAACGGTAATCGTTATAGATCTGGTTTAGTGAATCATCATCCGTTGGTGGAAAATGATCTCGAACTACTCGTGAGCGACCTTGGGGGAGCTGTTCAAGGAGCTTTACCCTATTCCATGCAAAGTTTTTCCACTGCTTGACATCAATATCTAAATTGGGTGGTGATTGTAAAATGAACCAGTCAGGTAAAGCCAATAACAATTCCTTCTTTTAATTTGATTAAGGTTAATTTCCAATCATTGCTGCTTTGAGATAAGTCATTCAATTGAGTCTTTTTTTCCTTATTTAATATTTTCAATATTTTTCTTCCCTAATCTTTGTCTATATTATAAATATAAAATCAGACTCCTGCTGTATTATAAAATTTTATATAATCTATCATTTGGTAGTAGTGAAACTGAGAATGGGAGTGTATTGCAAAAATGAAAGAAGCTTTTTGATTATAATATTCTTTGTTTTTTCAAGCTCTTTTTCTTCAATTCTGGCATCAGGAGGACGAAATGTTACCCAAGAACTTGAATGGCATGTGAAAGTGGGAGATACGAAGACATATATCATTACGAAGCTCAGAAAGAATGGAAATCCTCATGAGTATATAGATGAAGTAGACACTCCACAAGGAATAGTTAATATTACTATGAAGAAAGGAACTACTATTAAACTCGATATACTTAAACTAAATCTAGGGGCTCATTTAAATTGCACCTACAACGACAATATTACGGCCGATGGAGATGATTTCAGTTATTATGTTCGTAAAACGACGGAAAATAAGTCTTATTGGGAGGAAAAAGTTGGAGAGGATGAAGATGTTTCTTTCACAGACAATTTAATGGTAGTGAAAAGAAAGGAACCTGTCAATGAAACTGTTTTTCGTCTATTCATTTCGAAATGGAACTTCATGACCGGTTGGATGGAATCCGAGTCATTTAAAAAAGCGAATTCAACATATGTTTTTGCTGAATGGGAAGTAGATAGTCTTAACACAGATTTAGACCAAATTATATTTGTTGATTTACCATTATCTCTCTCAGTACTACTTATCATATTAATAATCTATAGAAAACGTAAAAAAAAAGTAATATCAGGCAAAATCAACCTGTAATTTCAGAAATTTGTATTAAAGAAGTAAAAAGGAACTATATCATCTCTTCAAAGGTTTAGTATAATTTCGAATAAACTTCTTTTAGAGAATATAATCCAATAATTATTAAACCTACCCTATTTACTCCAAGCTTACCTTGAATTAATTACTGGTGAGTTTGATTCCTAGCATTTATCGCCAATATTGTATGAACAAGATGGATATCGTTGAACAGCTTATTCCTAAGGGCGCTAAAAGAGTCTTAGATGTTGGTTGTGGAGATATAAATGTTGGAGGCCATCTCTATTGTCATAATCGGTTGAAACGTAGATATAGAAATGTATTAGGAATTGATCTCAATCCTGGACAACAAGAGAACGTTATCCAAGCTAGTGCGATGAAAATTCCTTTTGCAGATCAATCGATTGAATTTGTGGTGTCTTTTGACGTTATTGAACACATTAAAGATTATTCATCCGTCATCAAAGATATGTTAAGAGTGGCTAGCGAGCGAGTAATTATTATTGTACCAACCACTAAAAATCGTTCCATTCGCCCAATTTTTAATTTTCTTCGCAGAATGTTACACGGAGTCAATAATTTCATTTTTCAAGGCCATTATTACGAATTTTACCCATTTGAAATCTGTAAATTTAAAAGACGGATTTATTCATGTAAATTCATCACAATTAATTATCCTATTCTTGGTGCTTCCATTTTTCATAGAAAAGGACTCATTACTGCAGGTATCTATGTATTTGATAGACTTGAATGACAATTAGTTCTTTCCATGTTATTAGTCAGAAAAGGATTTTTCATCTAATTCATGAGAAGCAACCTTAGTTTTACCTGCAATATAAACCAATACACCAACAACAATAATAAAATAGAACTTCATCAATTGTACTAGGATAGCTCCAGATGCAGCCAATGTAGAACCCAATCCTAGGCCTATATCTAAGAAAACTGAAAGAGTGATTTCTTTTAGTCCAGCCATTCCAGGGATTCCTACAGGAAGAAAATCAATAGTGCCACCAAGAAAATTGACAGCTGCAACTTGATCAAGAGTTATTGTTATACCAGATAAGGATATAAGAATGAAATAAATGGACATCCAATGCGCAATTTGGGAAAAAAAGGCTAAAACAAGTGCCACCAGTGAAGAAAGCTTTTTTTCAGCAAGATAAGCGAATTGTGTGCTGAAATCATCAATAATTTTTTCAGATGGGTCTACAGCATTTTTTGCCATTGTTCCAATAAGAGGGACAGGCATAAATACCTTTAAAATATATTTAGTAACTGTTTTTGCCGCTTTAGGAGATTTTGCGATCAAAATGAAAAAAATAACAACGGTTAATGAGAGTAAAGAGATGCTTATTGCAAAAATTATTGCTATCTCTTCTGATATTGATTGGCCTGTAATATTTTCAATGATTTCATTGAAATATGCTAAGATAGCAAACGCAACAAAAACTGATATAGGAATGAAGGCTAACAATCCACAGAGTTTATGCGCAATAACACTAGATAAAATTTCACCACTTGAAGCTTTCCGGTTTTCCAACTCGTTATTGAACTCTTGAGTTCCTAATGCAATACGCATGATCATTTCAACGGCTCCAGCACTGGGGATTAATAGCCCATAGGAAAATGAAGCAAGTTGGATTCGATAGATAGAGGATGTAGATGGATGGATTGAAGCGATCCCTAAAAGAACTTTCCATGCAAGAGTATCAATTAAAATAGCAATAAAGGTGAAAATAGTTCCCAAAAAAAGAATAAGAGGATTAGCTGATAACATAATCCCAATCATGGTGATAATACTCACTCCTCCTAGATATAGATAGACAAGTAATGCTATAGCAGCAATTCCTAGAAGAATAAGAGTTTTTCTATCAAAAGCCTTACGTAACGAGATCTCTGTGCTCTTAACACCAAATTTTGACGTTTTTTCCACAAATTTGACCTCAATCTTAGGCTTGAGGCGAGGAGTTCTTATATTCTTTTCTAAGAAAATATTAAATAGCAATCTTTAGTCTAAGATGGTTTTTAATGGATATTTCAGAACTTGTGTTTATCTATTTAGGGCCCTTCCTTTACAATCTCATATTCATTTCCTTATGGATCCTCTGGTTTATGTACCACCGCGAAGAGGAGAATCAAGGACTCAAACGCCTCTTTAGGAAGTATCTTCAGAATGAAATCTGGTTTTACATTATCACAGGATCCTTAATCGTGATTTTTCTCTATTTTTTATTTTCATATGCCATTTGGAACACCGATGTCGATGATGCAATCACTTCAGCCGTACAGGCTTTTTTAAGGGGTGATAATCCCTATCAAAAAGACGTTGTAGAACACCATGTGAATTCTGAAACTATCCCTGGTCGTTATCATTATTTTCCCCCTGATTTACTCACTTATAGTCTATTTTATTATTTTTTTGGAAGTATTTTTTCACCTTACCTTTACACTTATTGGTTTGTCCCCCTACACCTTATCCTAATAATTCCAGGATATTGGATAATCACTCAGCTCGTTCCATGGCCGCATCATCGATTGATTCCTTTTTCTGCTCTCTTAATCACTCCCTTCTTATTCACTAATTCAATGTTAATGTGGTTCTTTTTCCTCATAGGTTACTATTTTTTTGAGAAGAAGGAACAACCCATCATTGGTATGACGTTCTACGTCCTCGCTGCGTCAGTCAAATATATGGTTGGCTTCATTATATTCTTTTATTTCATCCAATCTCTGAGGAAACTAATTAATGAAAATCAATTCACAAATTGGAGGGTAATTGGACATGAATTGGCTCCATTTGTGGTTTCTAGTTTAATCTTGACCTTAATTTGTTTGCCATTTGGCATTTTTGATGTAATCAAATCCGTTTTTCTATATCAAGGTGATCCTCAATACAGAGAGGAGGTAGCTCAATCCGTAGGCCCGTTATTAATAGAAATTCTCAAAATTTTGAACTTGACATCTTTTTATCTCTTAATTCTGGGAGCCATTGTTATTCTAGCTCTTATAATTGTTTGGAAACAATCCACTTATGCCCAAATTATTCATTTTTCGTTCCTCTCTATGATCATCCTTCCATTCTATGCAACAGAACTGTTCATCACCCTTCCTTTCTTTTTTTGGTTCAAGGAAGGGTTTAAAGCAATTACAGGAGGCAATCAAACAGCATTACTTACACAGAAGTAATCTCCCAACCCAAGTAAAACCAATCTATCCTAGATTAGCGTTTTTCATCAGCGATTGTAGTAATGACAGAAATACTTCGTACAGAAAATCGTTCATCAACATAAAGAATGCGTACATGCTCTGGGTCACAATCAGATAGACCATGTATGTCAACCACTTGACACACTCCAGAGATGGAGGGCTTATAATCGTTCTTATTCATTTTTAAGGGGATTGCTCGCTTACAAATTGAGCAAGGTTCGCAATTGAGAGACACTAGATCACTCTTTGATGACATTGTTTTTCTCGCCTTTGCTTTCGTGAAAGAACTCCACTAATTAGAACTTCAAAAACCTTTGCTAATTCTTTGTATTAATAAGAGATCAACGGATTACATAAATTTAAATATTGGTGGTTTTTATAAAAAACCAATAATACCTGACTATTCAACCTTAGATAATGGGGTACCATTCGTGGATGACGAGGAACTGGTTGTAGATACTCCTTGGGGAAAGTTAGTCACATCAAGAGGTTTAAAGTACCTCTTAACAGGGTTTGAACAGGATTTAGAAAGATTAGGGAAACTGCTGACTCGTATCGAAACACGAATAACCGAAATCGAGAGTTCCCAATCAAACGAAAATCTAAAAAGTCGAATTCAAGCAATTGAAGGTTCCCTTAAATCATTGGAAGATGAGATTCAGCAATTTCGAGAAAATCAGACCGCTTTTGCTGGTCACATGAAAAAGACACTGAAAATTTTTTATTCCAAACTCGATCAAGATGATTGAAAAATAGACTTAAGATTCTGAGATAAGTTATGGGAGATTCCTATCCCCTGGAGAGTTCAAAACAGTTTGAATTCGTGTTGCAAGTTTCCTTCCAATCTGTGGAACCGCGAGTAATTCTTCTACATTCGCTGAAGCAATGCCTTGAATAGTCTGAAATTTTTCTAGTAAATTTTTTGCTTTTGCTGCATTGATCCCAGGAATCGTGGCTAGCATAAACATCTGAATTTCTCTAACATTTTGTTCCTTTTTTGAAACAGTGGGTAACGAAATTTCCACTGTAGTGTCTCCTTGTTCACGTTTTGCCAATTGGTACATAAGTGCAGCTGTTTCTGAATCATTCCTAGTAAATACTATTGGAATTTGGAAATCAAGGATGACGGAGCTTATAGCGCCCATTAGGCTGTTAATATGTATTTGACGCTCTATTACATCTGATTCTAACTGAATCAATATTAACGGGAACTTTTGTTGCGCCAACCTTGCTAATTGGGAATGTTTTCCTGGGGATGAGGGTTGAAACAACCTTCCATCTATTATAGAACCTACGAAATCAGAATAAGTTTTTCGTTCCACAATCAAACGATTTGAAAGAATATAATCTCCAACTTCTAATTCTTGGGATTGCAATTGAGCTCCATGTTGTTTCAATAATTTTGGGATCCGACTTGATGTTTCACGGGAATCAATAATGATTTGAGGCTTTGGAATTTCAGTCGTAACCTGTTCTCTTTTTTCTTCGTTTTCTAAAAACTTATCCAAAGTTCTGTGGCTTTTTTGGATTTTTTTCTGGTCAAGCAAGGATTGAAGCTCTTTTTTCAAAAACTTGTTCATTTTTTTGTTTTTTCTATTAATTGCCCAATACATCGCTTCATCGCGTGTACCTTTGGTAACCAAGTGAATAACCCGAGATTGTTTCTTTCTACCTCGGCCTCGGCGCTGAATTGCTCTAACGACGGAAGGAACCGAGTCATAAAACACAACAAGGTCACAATTTCCAACATCTAGCCCCTCCTCACCAACTGAGGTACTAAGAAGAATTTTTAGATCTCCCCGTTTGAATTTTTCTATAACATCCAATTGTTGTTTTTGTGTTAATCCCTTATCATCCACTGAGCTTGAATGTCCAATGAAAATCCCTGTTTCAATATCCTGTTGAGATAATTCGGTATTAAGGAATCTAATTGTATCTCGATAATTACTAAATATTATGATTCGTGAGTCCAACGCAGCCTCTTTGCCAAATATATCCCTTATTTCATCAATTAGGTGTTCTAGTTTAGGATGAATTATTGGTTTGTCAGTTAATTCTTTCTCCAAAAGCAGAATTCTTTGATCTTCAAGAAACAACCTTAATGCTTTTGATGAAACCTTTCGTCGCCATTTTTGAATGCTATATAGAGTCTGAGGAAATCCTTGGCTCTCTACGAGTTCTTTGAGATGTTGTACCCGAATTAAATTAGAACTATGAATTAAAAGCTCTCCAAAAGCGGAGTCTTCTTTAGTAAGCCTCACAACCTGTTGATGTATTCCTAAGGCTTCTCTTTTCCCTATATATTTATAATCTAAAGTTCCTGGAATTTGTTCTTTCAGAGTTTTTACTAATTCGTCTTGATAACTCTTCAATTCCTTGAGGATTAACTCATATTCTGCGGGGAGCTCGATCCAAATGACTTTGGGAGTATGTATGGAAATGTATTCACTTACATCTAAATCACTAGTGTCTGTGACTGATACTTTCGAGATTCTGAGATTTTCGCACACCTCTAGAATTTTCTCTGGATTATTCCCAGGCGTTGCAGTAAATCCAATAATTTGACATTTTGCTTGTTTTGCGATGCCTACATAAGCGTAATCACCAGTAGCTCTATGGACTTCATCAATACAAAGTAAATTTATCTTCTGAAAATCTAAACGATTATAAGTAAGGTCATTTTCGACGGTTTGAGGAGTTCCTATCACGATTTTGGCATTTGGATATCTCTCTTCCCGTTTCGAAGGAGGAACCTCACCTGATACTTCGAGAACCATATCAGGAGAGAGGTTACCGATAAATTCTAAGAACATCTCCTTTATCTGATGAACCAAAGGCCTTGTTGGAGTTAATATTAGTATCTGTTTTATTGGATCCTTTTTCAAATAGTATGCGGCTAAATAGGCCATGATTACTGTTTTACCCAGACCAGTTGGAAGAACAACTAGGGTGTTCCCTGGGTGTGTTACACATTCTGAGAAGATAACTTGTTGGTAAATTCTTGGTTCAGCAGCCGTGGTTAATGGTTCATCCAATACAAATCTAACTCACAGATATTTTCATGAATTGATCTTATTCTTCCGTTAATTAAAGAATTTGCGAATCGGTAATTTTTATTTTATTTACATTGTTCATTAACAATATTCCGTACAATTCTTTTAAGAATTGATGATCTAGAACTTTACATATACAAAGTAACACTAGATTTCTATTCGTAAAATAGCTTTAAAAAAGAATAATACGACAACTCATCAAAAATTAGTAATGAGCTTATGATGTGAAAAAAATGGCCGAAAAAGAAGAACCTCAAGAAGAAGCAATCCCAATCACTGAAACAGAACGTAAGATCACAGTAGACCTTTGGAAAACCAAAATTCACGGAGAAATTGTGGGAATTAAACAAAAGGAAGAACACATGGCAAAATCACGCCAATTCACCAGAGACCTTGAGCTTTTTGGAGAAGTGATTGAAAAAAAGAAAGGGAAAGATGAAACCGTTGGGTACGTTGGTTATCGTAAAGGTTTATGGGATGACGAGAAAGACAAACTAGAACGACGTTTAGTTATCAAACTGTTTTCTAAATCAATGTATTATCAGGGTACCCTAGAAGAAATGGTTGGTCGGGAATTCACTCGTTCACTCTCTGCACGACATGATTTTCCAAGTTTTAACTTAATGATTGCCGATTATGAGTACTTAATTCCTTTAAATAAAATTCGTGGCGGGTGGTTTGTTCCAGAATGGTTTGTTTTCCGCTATGATGACGAAGATGGATTTATCCCAATCATTTTAAAGCATAAGATGGGTCTTGGTATCGATTATCGCATAGTAAATGGAATAGGGGACATACAATTTGGAAAGATTGATGGAAAAAAGTTTGATGTGGGTGGTAGATATGATATTACCCTCAAAGCCTCAGATGAACGTCTTGTTGATAATGTTCTTGTCCGAGCGTTAATTCTCTTTGCATCTTCTCTAAAATTTCATGAAGATATTATCAAGAAAATTAAGAAAGGCACGAAAAAAATGCGAAAGAATGAATGGCAACCAGACCTTTCCAATGAGGAAAAACTTCTTCGGAGAAATCCCCGAGCAATCCTTCGTAAATAGAGACTTTCTGGAGCATTATTATCTTGATCCCTGATGAAGAAAGTTTAGAATTTCTGATTGAACATCTCAAATATATGATTCAAGAACAACCTGATAGAAAGATCGAAAAGATATCAGATTTAACAGAAATCCTTTCTGATTTCATGTCAACATTTCTAGTAGTTGTTGATGCCTTAATCTCTAGTAGTCAGAGAAGATTTGGTGTTATTGAACACAAGCTGAATGACTTTGAAGATCTTCTTCTAAATGCGTCAATTAAAGGACTTTCAGGATTATCAGAGCTTTCACACACCACAGAGAAAAAACCAAGCAAAGAACCCCATCGAGTACAACAACCAATCCCAAGACCAACTAGCACAGGTGTACCTCCACCACCCCCTCCTACGAAAGTTCCAACAGAAGGACAAATCCCGATAACCGAATCCACTCACCCCCCAGAAGAAAAACCCATCGAAACTATCTCTGATGATATGGAAGTAGAAGATCTTGCTGCTCTCGCATTTAAACAAAGAGAAAAAGAAACAGCCCCTTCTACTCGTACTTCCCCTGCTCCTCTTGGTGCTGTTTCACTTAAAACGGAATTAATGCAAGAATTGAAAAAGAAGTTTGGTAGTGAAAAATTTAAGCAAATTGATTCAAAATGAATCTTCTCAATCTTTATCAAGATGGGGTAAGTTCCTATTTACGGAGAGATTTCCCCCAAGCAATCACTTTTCACCAGTCTCTTTTGAAACAATATATTTTTCATTATGCTAACAGAACAAATGTAGATCCATTATTATATGCTTTAGATTCCATTTTAGTTTTGCATTCAAAAGCCTGGATTCAATTAGAGCAAATACTTTCTAGCCATAGATACCAGAGTCAAACGCAGAAACAACAGAAGCTCTTCAAAGCTCAAGGGACCCTTGAGGGTTCTGAGATCCTCCTTGTTTATTTAAAAAATAAGTTAGGATTTACATCATCTCCTAGTTTGCGACAAGGATTCAAGTGTCTTGAAACAGTCCAGAAAATTTTAAAAAGGAAAACCAAAAGGTATCAAGGTTTCTAACGTGGAACTTTTACCAATAGAAAGATTAATGAGATATATTTGGGTAATAATTATTTTTACCATAATAATTTATCCATTTTAATAGGTTATCCCTTACAACTCAACGAACCAGATATTTTCCAGATGTCTGGGGATGTGTTTGATGAAAGAGAAGAACTCGAGAATGTGCTTTCAATAACGCATTATGATCCTACGAAAGCTCAAGAAGGATTAACGATTTTTACTCTCGTTTATGTAAATATCTCATCCAAGGAAAATGAGGGGCGAACACTTTCTCTTACTATTACGAATGAAGATGGCCTTAGCACCGAGAGATCTATAATAATAGGTGAAGGAGCTACAACTGAATCATTAATTGGTTGGCCTTTAATCTCTCTGTCCTTTGGTTTAATAAGCTATTTTGTATTAAAACGAAAAAAAAAGAAGAGAGAGAGATACACTTCGTAATTTCTTTATCAAAAGTATTTGAGGACTGATTGAGGATATTCTTTCTTCAATTTACGAAATTCAATACAAACGGGATAGAGAATAAGCAGACCAAGAACCCACACAATTAATGTAAGTTGTATCGAAAAAGCATTTTTGACACCAAGAATGCTTGGTACAATACCATATACAACCAAGTGTGCGCAATAAAAAAAGAGTGCTGTGGCACCAAAAACGGTAATCGGTTTGGACCAAGACTGAAAGATTTCATTCTCTTGATAATAAAATGCTAGGGCAAGAGCTAGACACATTCCACCTAATGTCCAAAGAAGAAAAACGGTACTAGGAGGATATTTCGACATAAAGAAAAAATTCTGGATTGCGAATGCATCCTCTATTAAGACACTATCACTAGCCCAAATTGGAAAGTAGCTTGTTGGAAATCCCTGAAAAATTCGCACAATAAAGAATCCTAAAAGAGTAAAAAGACCTGTTTGCAAAAGTCGTTTCGCTACGTACCTATTGGAATCAGGTAATTGTTGTTTTTGCACCAGCCACCTACCAAATACAACACCTAATCCCATAACGCCTAGCCATGACTCAAGGGGATATAAACCATAGGGCCATTGAGGCCACTTCACTACTGCTTGAATCCAAGTCAGGAACTCTGGGGAACCTGAAAAAAGAGGATCAACGATGAAACTGAAATAAAGTGCAGAGAATCCTAATGGATGTTGTCCAGGTTCCTCGAAAAGTGGATTCCAAATGAAATCTGCAAAAATTGGAGTCAACAACAAGAACAATGAGAACCCAAGAATTATCTTTGTATTAACTTTCCGTAGAAAGGCGAAGACGATGAGTCCTACTCCTAGCGCTGCTAAAACACCGAAATAAAAGGGTGCAGCACCAAATAACCAAGCAATTAAAGTCCATTCAATCAAGAGTAGTAATAAACCTCTAATGATCAGATGTTTAGTTATTTCTTCGTTTGTCCTTCCTTGCTCCAATCGTTTTGTTTCAAATAAAACAATCGATGTCCCTGCTAAGAAAACAAATGTAGGGGCACACCAATGAGATACAAAACGAACTAAAAATTGCAAAAGGTCTGGTAGAACTTCTGGACGACCTGCAAACCAAAATTCGCCAAAAAATCGGCCTGAATTCCAATAAGTAGAAGCATGATCAAGAGCCATTAGAATAATTGCTAATCCCCTTACAAAATCTATTGCAGGTATACGGGGAAGTGGTTTTAGAGAATGATTTTGTTCCTTTCTCACTTGTACGTCCATTTTATCAACTCATTCAACTTTTATTGGGAAACTTTCGCTTTTTGATCCCCCAAACAATATAACCCGATAGTACACAAATAACAACAAGAAATACTGACAGTTCTATTAGTTCGATTAGGTTTGATTTGAACCAGCTATCAGTAAGAAAAGTTAACGCAGTTACATCAGCCGACCATAATTGGACAAGAACATCAGATTCGTACATCAAAAGTACTGCCCCAGGATCGTCTTTATCAGAAACCACGAGGGATACTGTAGTCGTACCATTTATCCAGAATTGTTCACGATGGTAGATTTCTTGTTTTTGAAAATCCATAACCTGAAGATATAGTTGCTGGGAATAGGTATATTCATTCTTGTCCTCGTTAAGATCTCCAATGGTAACAGTGATTGCTTGTGTATGAGGATTATAATCCACATTCATGTAATAATAGCTAGGAAGATAAGGATTGTCAAACCAAGGAAGGAAAAACCAATCCAAGGAATTTCCAGTCACAATTTCGAAGGATCTTTGAAGATCTGGAAATCTGGCTAGGTGAAACCTGTAATTGTGAAAGAAGTGCCTTAACCCGGCAATGTAATCATCATGTCCGATCGTTAAGCGAAGCTTTTGCAAGATTAATGGTGCTTTGGTGTAAGCTGTATAACGATAACTCATATTAGTGTCAATGAAGTTGTAAATTGATTGATTAATTCTATTTGGTAAACCATTGTTCTCATAATAGGTTCTTACAGTATCAAGGGCCCAATAATTGTCGAAATAGTGCCAACTTGGATAGCAATAGTCGAAATAATAATCTGTGGACCAACAAGTTAATCCCTCATCTAAGTGTCCCCAATCAATCTGATCATTTCCAACTATTTGACACCACCACTGATGAGCCACTTCATGGGCAATTATTAGTTCTTGGAAGAACTCATAATCCTCTGGATGTTGATCCACAATGGATTCAGATATTTGTACTTGACAGGGATATTCCATGCCTCCATAAAAACCATAGACCTCTACAACATTGAACGTATTGTAAGGATAAGCGCCAAAAGAGTTATTAAAGAGAAGAAACGAGTTGATTGTGGTATTAAGGGCGTCATCTTCCCATAGACTGCTACTATGGGGTAAATAATAGCATGAGATATTCATGCCATTAATGATCTGAGATTCTTTCAGAAAATATCGTGATGCTGAAAATACCACTTCCCGTACTGGATAATGGGGATTATAATGATAGACAGTTGATGTTCCAATGGTAGTGCTGCTGAGTAATTCCCCCGTTGCGACGACAGTCATATTGTTAGGAACTTCAATCACAAGGTCATAGTAAGCCATATCAAAATAAAAGGGATCACCCATAGTAAGATACTTATCAGTATTCCAACCATCATACTTATCATACACACAAGGTATCGGATAAAAAGCAGTACAAGTATAAACACGTGATTGTCCACTATCAAGCCCATAAGAATTAGCTCTATCTTGACCATCGGGAAGAGTTGTAGTAAAGGCTATACGAAAAGATGTGTTCTGTTGATATTCCAATGGAGAACTTAGATTCACCCACATCAGTTGTTGATCAGAAAAAACTTCATAGAGAAGGCTAATGCTTGGAGAATCTGTTGTAGTGACATTTAAAATGCTGATTTCTCCCTGACGACTTTCATACTGCATACCAGAAGGATAAAGATGGAAGGGAATAGAATCAAATGTGACATGATCATTGTTAACATAAAATACAGTTAAAATTCCTTCAATCACTGAAAGAGCTTCATTTAGTTTGACCGATAAAGACATATTTGAAAAACTTACATTTTCGGGAAGGACGTTCGACTCGAATATTTTCCCAGCTCCTCTTTGATTATCAATAAACATGTAGCCGAGGGTGGAAGCATTTTCTGCCACGGAATCAATTATTCTGATAGAAAATAAAGGTAGGAGTATTAGCAATAATGCTAAAAGCTTTGCATATCTCATACCCTAATATCTCCTAATTTCTTCGTTTTGGAATGCGTTTAAGAATATAAATCCCATCATATTGTAGGGAGCCACACCAAACTGATCTAACACCCAAATGGGTATTTTTATGAGTACTTTTCCTAGAAGAATGATATTTTTCCCTATTAATTATATTGAAACGCCTTTTCCTACCATTTTTTATTCGTTTGAGATTTATTTTCATCATTGTGTTCATCAACTTATTTTTTTGAAGGTTTTTGATCTGGATATTGAAACCCAAATATTAGTTTATAAACTATTCGATTTCCGAACACTCGAAAAAAGAAATTTGGTTATTAACATTAAATACGCTACCTAGTGCCCTTACTTCAACTGTAACGAGCTAAAAATATAACAATCAAAAAAATCATTAAGAAAATGGTTTAGTGAAGCCAATAAATCGATTTATGTGCATCCAAGAATAATAATTCATTAGAAGAACTCCATTTAGAAGTATTATGAGACTTATAACTAGGACAATCCATGCAGGAATTGCAACTACATTCCAAGGCATTATCGGGCTCCAAAAAATGAATACAAGCAAAAAGATTCCTACATCACCAACTAAATTAAAAGTCAGGATTTTCCGAAAATTATCTTCTTCCAACCCCTTTATGTGCCTCAGGATAGTTAGATAGGGCGTGTCGGAGGGTTTCCTTGTTGAGTTCCATTTATAGATCCATATGGAAAAGAAAACACATACAATTGTTAGAAAAATAAACAACGTGGTTAATTCATCACGTGTTACTCGGATCGGGACATAAATAAAGAATAACCAGAGGGCAATAACTGTAAGAACTAATCCGAGGGAAAAATACCTTTGGAATTGAGTCAAATGCACATCATGTCGATACTTGGTCAATTTCCCTGAATAAAAACGCTCGATAAGATATCCTATGATCAATCCAATTATAAATGCTGGAATAATCATATCAGGTGGAGTATCACTTAATTTACGGTATAATTCGGGGATATAATCTAAATTTGGGTAATTAAGAGAAGAATAAGTTATGATTATGGTAAGAACTCCAGTAAAAATCAATAGCAGGTAAGCAAGTAGGAAACCTGATATATAAGGAAATACAATAATTTCATCAGGTATTCTAGGAAGGCGAAGCTGCTTTCTGCCTTCTATTAATTCACCAATTCTAACGCCACAATGGTCACAGAATCGAGAATCAGGTTCATTTGGCCACTCACAGGCCTTACATTTCACTTTAGCATACGTTGAAGAATCATTTTCTGGTGTTATGATCTCTGGTTTAATTGTCTGATCAAACGGGAGATCCATAGAGTGGAGAATTTCAGAAGGAGAACCTATTTCTTGAATAAGCTCCAGAGCTTCAACAAAAGTGATCTTTGCCCGATCTTTATAATTTTCAATGAATTCAAGAATATATTCTTCTATTCCATGAAGAATTGTTGTCTGTTCTTCAGTTGATACACTAAACTGATCCATCTTCGCTTGAAGATTATTAAGGAAAGAACTGACTAGTTGCCAAGCATCAGAAGTGAAATAGGTTGAAAATTCCTGAAATTGTGAATTATTAGGATTCATTTAACATGCTCACATTTCGTTTGCTAGTAAACTATTAATTATGAATTGAAGGTCGTTCCAATCTCGCATTTTTTCCCTTAGCATTTCAAGTCCTTTCTGAGTTATCGAGTAGACAGATTTTTGACGAATAACTCCCTCGGAACGGGAGGGAGTATCTTCTACATATTTGTTTATGACCCCCAGCGATTCTAATTTCTCCATGTGAGGATAAATAGTGCCCGCTCGAAGAGAGATCTTGTTATTAGTCTTAGTTTTGATATCTCGGATTAATTCATAAGTACTGGATCTTTTCTTGGCACTTAAGGTTGATAAAATGAGTAAAGTTGATAAGTCCTTGCCTAAATATGAATTATATTCACGAGCGGATTCACTATCAACCATTCAAACCAAGGAAGTATTATTTAGAGAAATTTATAAACTGTTCGAATTTCGAATATTCGAGAAGATATATTGAAAAATCATAGGGAAGAATATTAAAAAGAAAAGAGATTCAAAGAAAAGGTGATTAAAACTTGCAATGAGTATTAGTTACAATTAACGAAATTGACTATCCTCAAGGAGCTCGTCCAATGACCATTCCTTAAGAATATTGGAGAGAGTGCGATATATGTACCGTTTTCCGTAATTATACGCCGTCTTTATTAATGTGTCAATAAACTGAGATTCGTCTTGCAAATGCTCTCCTTCATGTCTAGAAGGGATAGAATGGTTCTTAAAGCTAACTGAATAGGCCGGCGAGACAAGAATGAAATATCACATCATTAGTACGTAACAGCACTAATAGGCACAATTTTACTCAAATTACATGGTACTTGTTAGGAACCAGGAGTTTCATTAAAAAAAGGTACATGGTATTATAAAGACACAGTTAACATTGATAGATCGTGAAAAGGCTTATGAAACAAAAATGTCGGGAAATTAATATAAAAAACACTTGAAATCAAGAGTTGAAAATTATTAAAAATAGTTCGATGAAGGCATTCTTTATAAAAACTTATATCTCTTTTCTAGAATAACCAGTCCTCTTGACATTTAAAATACTTTCAGAAAAGCTTTTTAAGGGATAGTTCGAATAGTTCGATTTGATTCGATTGTGTTAGGAAAATCCAAAAATCGAACTTTCAATCCTTCATGTCATCAAATAAGACAGAACTGATATGGATACGGACTGACAAAACCATGCTCATCGTTAATCCTTCTATAGGGTTCAAAACTATTATGTCGAAAAAGACATGTTTTGTTCGATGAGCTCATAGTATTCTGATATATCGAGAATATCTAAGAGTGGTTCCTCGCTTGACCAAATTGGCGGATAAGATCAAAGAGGCTTTGAAAGCAGGTCGCTCGGGCCAACTTGCCAAAAAAACTCCCTTTGAGCGATTTGGCTTCCCTCAAGATCCATTCCAACAAAAAGTGGATCCTAATAACCCTGATTTTTACGTTGCTCGTGAGGAAGTTCTGTTAGATTTTGCCATTCAAGTTGGAAATGCCATTCGTTTATTTGAACAAGACCCTCTCTCTCCATTTCGCCATTTACTTACTCATGGGTTACGTGGGAGTGGGAAATCGCATCTTGCTCGTCATTTCGATCGAGAATGGGATCAAATAGGTTTTCAAGACTATATTACGATTTATACTGATCTATCTGACTGGCGAGAACCTATAGAGGATCAATTTAGTTCATCAACCAAAACAATAGAGACCTATGAAAGTTTCCTGAATGATATCAAACTTGTAGATAAACCTCTTATCATTTTTATTGATGAATTGGATTATACCATAACAGGAACTCCAGCTATTCCCCGTATTAGACAGTTCATGACTGATATTGAGACCCGAGCAGAACATGGAGTTATAATTATCGGATTTGTTAATAGTATCGCGTTAACAGTTCTCTTAGAAGCAAACCAAAAAATCCTCGCCCGAGATTTTCTCTCTTATTTTAATCCTGAATATTTCTTTTTTCCTGTTTTCTCTAAAACTGAAATTCGCATACTATTAACGCAACGATTAAGTATTGCTAGAAATCCCCTGGATCTTTTTTCAGCGAAAGCCATTGAAACAATTGCTAATTTTAGTCTAGGCATACCTACCGTGGCATTACAGCTGGCCTCAGACTGTTTAGAAGAGATAATTATTCAAAATATTGATAAAGTCACAGCTCGGATTGTTAACGCAGTTGTTGGTAGAGAAGGCTATAATGTAGCAATAGACCTTGTAGAATCCATTGATAAAGACACGGCTGAAGAAACTACAACCCTTCTCACTCCAAAACGGCGAGACATAATTGCAGCCATTCTTGGTCATCAGTTACAGGAACGCTTTTTTTTCCCAGCTACAGGAGTAGATGGGCTACGCAGTTCAGACCTAGCTGATCTTTTTGCTGTTAACCTTTCTACAATGAATTACCATATTAAACCATTAACATCCACTCTTCCGATTCCAATCCTAGAAGCGAAAGACGACGTTCATGATGCCCGCTCTAAAATTTTCTATGTTAAATGGAATTCTCATATGGCTCATGCTCTGGAAATCATTACTGTTTATCAGCATTTAAAACAAGAAAAATATCATATAGAACCGAAAACTATCTTTTTGTCGAGGAGGAAGCTATCATGAAGAGCCGTGATGATCATATCAGTGAATTATTTGAGGATGCTGCCAAGCAACAAAAACAAGAAAAGCAACGGAGAAGAATAGGATTTCTATGTGATCCTTGTGAGCCTTTACTTCCTCTTCAACAACCTAAAGCATTTTATGGAGAAAATCCACAATTTAAAAACCTCATTGCAAAGATAATCGATTTCATCCATGAATCAGAAAATGATTTATTATTCCTAAAAGGGCCACGTGGAAGTGGAAAAACAGTTTTTGCACATATTTTCAAAGAATACAGTCAAAAGCTGAATGTCTTGGCAAATTATCAAGATGCAGCCACTTTTTTTACAGAACGAACCGTTGATCCTAATGAAACAGTTAGCTTGAATATGGAATTAAAGTCCGACATCATTTTTCTAGATAATGCTTTTTATTTACATAAAACCCTTGCCCGGCTTTTATCACTAAAATCCCCTGCTGATTCACCTAAAATTATCGCAATAATGGATAACACAGAATTTGAAATTTATCGTCGTCTTTGTATTCAAAGTGGAGACAAGACATACCAAAATTTCTTATCAATGCCCCACTTAATTTCATCAGATATCAGGGACATCCTTAATAGACGTCTTAAAGTCTGTTATGGGGGAATTGATCTCCCCATAACAGAAGATGAATGTCAAAAAATAGCAAAACTATCTCTAGGGAACCCAGGAGTGGCTTTAAGAATCTTAAAGGAAATCTTCACGTTTTCTCGTAGAGTTGAAGATATTCGATATACTTTTGGAATTAATTCAAAAGCCTTGAAGACTTTTCCTTTGAGTAAATCTCCCATTCTTCGTGAGATCCTAGTACGAGAGGTTCACAACGACTTTCTGCCCCCTGCTAAGCGAAGATACCTTATCCATAAAGAACTTACAATTTTGATGAATAAAACAAAAAGCACCATAAGTCACCACTTGGGAGATTTATTGAGTGGTAATCTGATTTATGAACAATCTACAGATCGAGATTTAAGAGAGAAAGCCTATCGACCAAATAGAGCGATTTTTGGAATTCTTGAGCGTCTGGCATTCGAATTAACTTTTACTGAGGATGCTTATATCACATTTGAAGGGATAAATCGTGAAAAATAATTATCAATTACTTGGATTAGAAGAGCTTACACTCGAATATTGTCGTCAACGCAATTTGATGGTTGATCGGAAATTCCATCAGCGAGATAATGAAATCGATTTTGTCATTCAAAATGGTGATGAAAATGAAGGTATTGGAGTCATCATTAAGGACTGGAAACGAGCTGTTGGTGTTGATATCGTTATTCGCGCAGAAAAAGTCATGAAAAATAGTCGATTCTTATCTAAAATGCTTGTTGTAACGAATTACTTCTCTGACCCAGCGCGATCCCTTGCAGAAAAAATTCGGATTTTTTTACTTACAAGAAATGATTTGATCCGAATTCTTTCTTCGGGGGTTAAAACAACAACAATGGAAGATTCTGATAGTCAAAATGTTTTACTTTATTAATATCTAACTCTGAGTATTTATCGAAAAAGTAAGAAACACCAATGTTGGAATCTTTGATTGAACTCGTTTGACGTGATATATGAAGTAATCTGAGCGTGGATGGAAGAGCTCAAGTAGGAATGGAGAGGATTTAGTCAATCCCAGAATTTTCTCAACAACCCATTGTTCAAGTTTTCCCCCAAGTAAAGTGTATTGGCTTTTTTTCTTCTGAAAAATAAAGGGTAACATCAGTTGATCGTTTAGAGCGCTTGGTATAACGCTTTTGATGAATTCTAGTTCTGAGAGTTCCACGATCGACTCTTCACCGTTGTTTAGCTCAAATACAGGATGTGAGAGTAGAGATGTCACGGATTTTTTTGTTTTTGGTAAGGATTCAATGATTTTTGCCTTTTCTGATTGCCATAATCCTTCCAATAGTTTTTTCGACATGATTTTTCGTTTTTTTCTTCTCATAGGAGTTGCATAATCATCGACGTCGGCGGAATTTTACCTCTTCTTTCTTTGCAGTCTCAGCTGAACCTATCATTGCCTCTGTGAGCTCTCGTAGTTCTTTAATTTTGTCTTTGTCTCTCTGGATCGATTTAGCTCGTACTGCGGAACTCATTTTCTCCTCTGAAAGTGCTGACTTGTGTGTTCGTGATGAGTATACATACCACACTGCTAATCCCCCTCCAGCTACAATCACACTCCCGCCTATTAATAGGGGATAAAAATCTTTAAAAGGATCTGAGGTTTCTTTTTCCTCAGTATCTTGTGCTGAAGCGTCATAAAGAAGTGCTAGTATCTTGATGTAATAATAAAGGTCTTCATTCCCGTAAGCATCTTTAGCTGCAATCATAAAATTCTTTGTTTCATCAACCTCCATTCCAATAACTGCATCAATGAATGCTTGAAGGTATACTTGTTGAAGGTCTTCATTCGGGGCTGCTGGTAATGCCCTGTATACTTTTGTTGGAACTGGTTCAGTTTGACTCCTTCTAAGATAGATGTAACGCAAATTCACATTAATATTCCCTTCCTTTTCTATTGTATGCCCCTCATCTAGCCATAGAGAGTAATTCACATCTACTACATCTCCGTAGTCAGCAGGTTCTACAGCAATAACAAAACCAAGATTAAACGCCCACAAACTGAAAAAGATTGACAACAATATTAATCGTGTTTTCCACACAGTCTGATCGCCTGATTCAATTATAGATAAAGGTTATTCTTATGTGTACTTTAACTTTTTTCACATTGAGTATAAAACTAGGTTTTTATCAAACGACTGTGAAATTAAATTGACTACTAATGAATCATTATCCAGGATAAATTTCGAAAGACCGAATAAGAAAGCAAAATTTAATGGGTTTTACTTCGATTTTATTATTTATAGCCCTCTTATATCCATACATGTTTGTAAGTTAGGTTGAGATAAGTGGATCCCCCTAAAAACCACAGTGTTCTAGTAGTAGATGAAGATACTGAGTATACGCCTCTTATAGAACAAATCCTTACTGATATGTTTTCTAGTACGATTGATATGTTCTGGTTTAAGAATGAAGAGGAAGTTTTTGACTTTCTTAACGCGAAAACACCCTCAATTATCTCGATAGTTTTATTGGATATAGAAAACTCGAATTTTGATGGTATAGCAGTTTTAAGACAATTTAAAGAGGAATCATCACCATTTAAAGATGTTCCAATAATCATATTTTCGAGATTATATGAAATAACAACTATCAGACAATGTTTTAACCTTGGGGCAAATTCTTGGGTTCTTAAACCTAGAGATTTGAAGAAATTCCGGAAAAAGCTAGAAACTATTTGTGAATTTTGGTTTAAACATGCCATCTTACCTTCCTCCCTTATCTAATTAGTTGTTATTTATAAAAATTAAAAATCGTGAGATATAGTGAATGACAGACATAGAACGAAAAAAACTTGTCTTACTGGTTGAAGATTCCCCTGATCACGCTTTTCTTATTAAACGTGGTATTTTGGCTGCATTTCAAAATTTAGAATTCCAATGGGCAAAAGATGGGGAAGAAGCGGTTAATTTGATTGTTCACAATGGTTTGAGACCAGATCTAGTTCTTTTGGACATTAAGATGCCCCGAATGAATGGTTTTGAAGTATTAGAGATCTTGAAAAATAATGAGGAAACAAAATATATTCCAATTGTGATTCTTTCAACTTCAGCTAATAAAAAAGATGTATCACTGGCTTATTCACTAGGAACAAACTGTTATATTGCTAAACCTGTAGAAATTGTCGAATTCCAGACAAAATTACGAAGTATTCCATTATATTGGCTTCGCACAAATACTAATCCTTAAAATGTGCTTAATTAAGAACTGAATTTTTAAAGATGAATTAATATGTAAGAACTGTCTTTTCAGTACTGACATAGATTTTTTTAGTTTACTGCATAGACAGTTTAGAAATAAGAAATACAAATTTTAGGAGGTCACATCATGGAAAAAGAATCATCAGAACTAGTATTTCGATCAGATCCCAGTAAAACAGTGTGTGAATGTACAACTGACATTCATCCTAAATGGATTGCTGCTGGTTTTCCTGGACATGGATTGGTTGGAAATATTGCTGCAAAACACATGATAAAAGAACTTGAATTAGAATGGATAGGGTCAATCCGCTCTCCTCTCATCCCACCTGTTTCCGTATTCATCGATGGTGTTCTGGCATACCCGTATCGGATATATGGTTCTAAAGAACGTCAAATAGTAATTCTAATTGGTGAATCTCCTTGTCCACCCCAAGCGTACTATTATCTTGCCAATGCCGTATTAGAATGGGCAATCTCTATTGGTACCAAGCAAGTTATTTGTCTTGATGGCTTCGTTGCTGATCCTCGTGACGAGAAAGCTGATAATGTATTTCTCGTAGCTGAACCTCAAGTCTATGAAGAAAATGAAGATCTTATGAAATTTGGTTTTCCCAAGCCTCATACCGGTTTTATTTCGGGCCTTTCTGGTGCAATCATGAATGAAGCCCTACTTACGCGTATTAAAGGTTTTACTTTGCTTACTTCCGTTTCTACCCCATATCCCGACCCAGGAGGAGCTGCTAAGTTGATCGACGCTATGAATCTGATAAAAAATCTTGAGATTGACACTTCCAGGCTACTTGAAGATGCAGGGAAAATTCAGAAGTCTCTTATGGAATTAGCTGAACGAAATCGTCAGGTATCTCAAGGTGAAGGACTAGAGCCAAGTAAAGGTCTTTATGTTTGAAGAATTCCTTGGTATTAACGGTCACTACGCCACTCAAGAAGACAATCCCAATTGTCAAAAAACGGTTTCAAAGATCTAGTTAAAGGTTTAGAGATTTTAGCCTTTTTTGTTTTATTTAATATTTGGAGATCGGAAAAAGGTAGGGTGATTACCCATTTATCATCTTTAGTTTTCATTCTACGCTTTTTTACTATTTGTAAGAATTTTTTCGATTCTAGGATCATATGATGCTTCTGAAATGACTCGTTTTCGTCTGGTAATCGAACAGCTAAGATTATAAAACTTTCATTATTCATAAAAAAGCCTATTTCAAGCTCCCATACAACATTATCTCCCTTTCGAATACCTGTACAAACTTTAATGTCTGCATATCGGACTAGATCCCCATTTTCAGAACGAATGATCATATCGACTTTTCCCGTGGATGCATAAGGACTGAATGACTCCACACCCATTTGGTACAATTTCAATTGGGTATCTAACTCATCTATTCCATCCAGGCTAAATCCTTCATCTGGATCCATTTACAAAGTAACCCCTATCTATCCCATCGAATTAACAATTCTAGAAAAAACTAATTTTTCTATATTTGCATTTTTAAATGTTTATTACCCGAGTACTCCAGTAAAAGTTCCCAATGTATTGATTAATAAAAAGTTTTTGAAATTATTTTCATCGAAGAAGGAAAAATCTCTTAATATTGATAGATTTGTGCTTGTCAATACTTAATTGAGAATCAGTATAAAAGATACTCGTCTATGAGGGATTGGAGAATAGTGTAAGCCGTTGATGGCACATTGGACATTGATTGAAGACTTTCAACCATTCTAGAAGATGATTTCGATGAAAAGAATTTTGACACGAAGGACATTCAACAGAATTTTCTTGTGATCTTATTGGGTACCGACATATCACACAACTTTTTTCACTTTTATCCCCGTTATCCCAGGAGATATCGTCTATTGATTCTCCTTCATAAGATCTCTCTACATTTAAAATCAGGTCACCGCTGTCAATCTGGTTTAATTTACCAATGATCTCACCTTGCAATAAAATATGTTCAAGAACTTGTTTTAACAAGTACTCATCTGTAATTTGGCTTTTTATATGCTTATGAACTTTATAGAGTAAATAATCAACCTCTATTTCGTTCTGAGGACGGGAAAGCTGATTACCAATTGAATCAAGAATAATATGCCGTATATTAGCTAGAAACTCAATATTCCTACGTTTTTTCCTTGCTTCCTCAAGAAATTCCTCCACTATCTTCTTGATCTCCCGTAGTTCCTTTTTTAAGTCATGTTTTCGAATTGAAGGAGAAATCATTGAAAGGTCATCAGAGGTTAGGTTCAATATCTCTTCCATAAGAAAAATAAGTTCGTCAATCTGTCTTAATGCCTCTTTTATCGAGGCCATTTTTTGGAGTGGCTCAATAAGTTCGATTTGAACTGCTGCCTGTTGTACATCATAACGACGATTTAATAGCTCTTCTAAATAACGTGATGTTTCTGAAAAAAACGGTTGCCGTAATTTTCTGTCCACTAAATAAGTAAAGAGAATACTCAGAAAAAAACCTATTACGAGTGTAAAGCGGTCTATATTTGATGAGACTATTCCAATTACATTTAGACTAAAAGTGATTCCAATTAATAGTAATATTGAGATGATAAAGTTTCCTGTTGTTTTATTTCGAGATAAGCGAGAGAGTTTTGTGACATTTGAAGTCATCATTGCACCATGCATAGGGTAATGAATAGAATTAACTAATATTTGTCAAACAAAGTTAAGATAAAAATTGGTCTAGAAAAACCATCCGCAAATTTCCTTAAATAACTGGAAATTCATTATCTTTGAAACATTCTGTATAATCTGATTTAATTAGTGCATTTTTGTAGTTATACTCGACTGTGGTATGTGGTAGAACAACACAATTATTTAGTTCTACTCCCTCTTTAACAAGGGAGTTATCTCCCAGAATGGAATTCTTAATAGCTGCAGACTCCTTTATAGTAACATTATTCCCAATTAAATTTTTGGTATCTTCTCCCTTGAGAGTTTCTTGCAGAAATTTGAGATTAAATCGCCATAAATCGCGGATAGTGCTTATATGACACACTCGTTCTGAAAGTAAACCGCCCACTTGACCCCCTTGATTAATTATTTTGTTAATAGCTGTTGCTAATTCATATTCGCCACGTTTAGACTTTGTAATGTTTTTTATCACCTTAAAAATTGATACTGAAAACATATAAAGAGCTGCAGAATTAAGCTCACTTAATACTTCTGCTGGGGTTTGTGGTTTCTCGCGGATCTCAAACACACGTCCATTACGGAAGTCAACTGTTGAGGATTCTTTCATTAATTCGAATTCCATTTTCTCGAGAGTGAGTGTGATGTCATTTTTTTCTTTAAGGTGTGTCTTACTTAGCTGTTTCAAGAAAGAAGATGGGAATAGTGAATCTCCTGCAATTACCAAAAAATCTCTATCAGTAAGATAATCTTGAACTTCTAGTACTGCATGGGCAGTTCCAAGTGCTTTCTCTTGTACGATAAAACAAGGATTGAGATCTGGAAAAGTAGAATTGATATAAGAGGGTATGATTTGGTCATTTTTCCCAATTATAATTCCTATATCTGAAATTTGAGCCTCTAAGAGGCGTTCTATCGAATGAAAGATGATAGGTTTATTCAAAATGGGTAACATCGGCTTTGGAGTGTCAGAAGTAATTGGAAACATCCTTGTTCCTTTACCCGCAGCCAGAATGAAAGCAGAAATTCTCATTTCCTTCAAGTCGGTAAGATATATCTATTGAAATGATTTCATTGATTAAAAATTTATAAATTGTGGTGATGGAAATGTCTTTTAGAATGGGGAACATTTCAATTGCTTAATATATCAGAAAAAATCTTCTGTAATCATATTCAGAATCCTCTATAATAAAGGAAAAATTGTGATTTTGAGATGGTTCGTCTTAAAGCAGTCTATTTAATAACTGACGAAGGCTTCACTATTTATAGCCAATCATTTGGTGCAACTGAACAAGATCAAGACATGATTGGCTCCCTCCTAATGGCACTGAGGAGTTTCGGAATGGAAGCTATTGGTGAAGGATCATTATCAAAGGTGGACTTTGGGGAAGGTGCAGATATGATTTTAGAGCAAGGACAGCGTGTAATCGCGATCGCGATTGTAGTTCTTGAAAAAGACGCTAAAGAACGTGAAGAATATAATATTCGTAATGATTTATTGAAGTTTGTTAGGAAATTTGAAGATAATTATACAGAGGAGCTGGATGACCCTATCTTTCAGAAAAGTTCCTTTTCTGGAGTTGGAACACTTATTTCTGCTTATTTTTTCAGAGATAAAATGTCGAGAATCTATGGTGATCAGTTTGCTAGTCTAAATGAATACGTTAAATACCCTGCAACTTTGTTATTTGAAATAACCCCTCGTGGGGGGAAACTTTATTCATTCTATAGAGAATTTCCTAAAATTAAAGAAATGAAAGGAGATATCCCTCAAGAAGGTCTTGATCAGTTAATTGAAGACATGCTAGATAAGAACAGTATGGTTTCATTTAATGATTGTCTAGAACGCTTTGGAACCGATAAAGGTGAGGTAATTCTCGATCTATTCAAGTTCTTGACAGAAAGAGGTATGTTTGAAGCGTACAATTTTGAACGAATAGCAGCTGACTCATGAAGACCGTTTTGTAGCTTGAATAATTAATGCAGTCATTTTCTTCATTTCTTTCTTCATTGAAGCTAGTTCAGCTGTTACTCTTGTTTCAACTGCTGAATCAATTTGCTGTTTTATTACTTCAGGTAGGGCTGCAATATTCTGAGTTAATTGTTTTGTTACTTTTGTTAATTTCTGAAGAGTTCCATCTTGAACGGCTAACCGTTCCGTTACTGATGTTTTTAGCTCATTTATAGTTGTCTCTAGATAGATTGCAATACGATCACGCAGTGATGCCAATTCTACCTGAATAATTGCACTAACACGATCCCTGAGATCTGCTACAGTTGCTAATTGATCTGCTTGATTCTCAACTAGTGCATTTAAGCTGCTTTCAATGTTATTCAATTTTTCCACTATTTCCCCAAAGTGGCCAACACTGGCTTCATATAAGGCTGTAGTTCTGTCGTTGGAGCTATTCACCTTATCTATAATTTCTTTAGACAAATTACGCATGTTACCAACAACATCTTCCACATAACTAACCTTAATAAATTTCAAATCGTTCTTTGTCTCTTCAGAAGTCTTCTCAAACGTACTAAGAATAGTTCCAAGGGATTCCTCAAGACTCAAGATCATTTGGGGGAGACTCTCAATTGAAGATTGTAAACCCGTACTTATCCGTGAAGAATCAACCAGTTCAAGGATGGAGTTCATTTCTCCTCTCATTTTTTCGTTTGATTGTTCGAGTTTTTCTTCAAAATTCAATAGTACCATTGAGAGATTTTGGATTGATTGGGAAGGATCTTGAATTCCTTGAAGTGTGCTTACAAAATCTTGAATTTTGTTGAGTGACTGCTTATTTTCCAAAGTCATCTGCTGTATATTTTTAATGCCATCTTCTATTCCCATATTCTTACCTCACACGAAGTTCCTTCACTCTTAACAAAAATACACCTGAAATTTAAATCTTTAATTATATCTTAAAACATAAAAAAAAAGTTATTTCAGACGCCTCAAGAAGAGAACAAATCTTTCTGTCTGTAAAAGTGAATCATTCAATCGATGAATCAGGATGATAGTTTCTGATAATATATACCTTCTTAATTCATCATCTTTGGCATTTTGGAGGTCTAAGCTGATTTCTTTCACAATATTAAATGAGACATTAGGTATTCTCGATTCTAAGTCTCCAGTCCCTAGATTATAGTTCTTTAGAATGCCTGATGAGATGCGGAGGGAATCCTGCAAGCTGCGAGTTTCATTGAAATATTCTGAAATACATTTATAGTACATTTCTACTATTTTTTGGATTTTATCTTGTTCTGTTGATGTAAGAGCTGAATCATGTTCTGCAGGAAATATTTTACGAAGATTTTGCAGTAACCGAGCGGCGGGCGCTTCTCGTAGAAGCTTACTTATAAGGTCTCTGAGTTTAAAAGAAGGAAGTTGTATAATTTCAGACTGGCTATAAAAAGGAGCATTTTGTTGGATCTCATAACGATGTAATTCTCTACAAGCAGAAGAATAGTAATTAGGAAAACCCAAGTGAGATAAGTTCGAGTAAGAGGCTTGTAGGTTATCAATAGAATCAATTATTCCCCATTTATCAAGATAGACCGCATTTCGTTGAAAAAAACCAAAAATCTTTTCTGGAGCATCCTGGGGTTCTTTTTCAATAGCTATCGGTGACACTCCAGTATTAAGTCCCTCCATTAATGTAGTCACTTTAGTGTCAATTGTTTCGAGATTTTTTAAAATTTCCAAACCTGAATCGGGCTGTATGGTTATTTTGGAAAGGAATTCCTTAGTCATTTCTAAACTTATTCTCATATCTTCACTTAGAGTATTTTCTCTACTTAGTATTTGGACTAAAGAGGAAATTATGTTAATAAGTTGAAGATTCAATCCAATTAAGATGTTAATCTTCTCGCCCATGTTTCCTCTGGATGTCCAAAAATCTGAAGAAATGATTTTACGCTCGACTTGATCTTGTTTTGTGTCTTGTTGCCTTTCTATAGATTCGTTAGAAGCTGAGCGCTTTTGGGTATAATCAAACCTTGACGGATCTCTTCTATCCAATTTGATCTAGCACCTTATCCTTTTTCTGGTTTTATATAGTAACCGAATAATTTTTCCAGATCATTTACGGCCTCATCAAGTTCTTTTCGCGTTGTACCTTTTGAACGTTTAAACCAGTGTTGTTTCAATTCAGAGTCCCCACTATGAAGATTAATGAGTGCTTTAGCTTCTTCAAGAATATCATGAAGTTCTGGAATTTTTGGCAGACCAAACAAAAGAAGAAGAGATGCTCGTGTGCTATCATCATCATAAGCACAATAAGTAGGAGAAATACTCGCACCTTTTGCTAGAAAAGGAGCCAATGCTTTTTTCAAAAGGGGATCATATTCTACTCGCGCAATGTTACGGGGGCCGCTTAGTACTGAGAAAACAGATGATGCAGTTGGGTTCGTTCCCATATCCGTTAAGCTACAATTAGAAAGAGTATATTCTACAGCAGTTGAAAGCTGAGAATCCATCCCTCCGATTTCTGGGAAAACGGATAAATCATCAAACATAGCAGGTACAACGACACTATCTAATTTTAGCGCAAAGTCACCAATATCCGTAGTGGGTAGAACCTCCTTTCCAACTTCTGGTACTCCAGGTGATAACATTTCAGCTATTGATTCCAAAGCTAGAGGATTAACCAGTTCAACAAAAGCCTCTTCCAGTTGGGTTGGATAAGTTGTTCCATCTTGACCGATAACTGTGGGAATACTAGAACTTACCTGTTCACTACTTAAGTCAGCTAAATCTTTTCCTATTTGGCGACTCAAAAGATCGACAGATTCCCCACGTTGCCAGCTTAAAACCCTTTCAAGCATGGTTCTATTAGAAAGAAGAAGTATCAGATCTGGTCCCATATTTCCTTCCTCGAGCTGAAGTCTAAGTAATTTCGACAAAGCCCAGACGCTATTAACTGCTTCAGATGACTGATTAACGAAAGGTAAGACCCCAAAGACGTATATGAAGATTTTACGTTTTTCTTCTTCAGCAAATCGTTTTCTTAATAATTGTATTAATGCAGGTGTTCCCCCACATCCAGTACCTCCCCCAAAGCTTGTAAATATACAAAATCCACTAATTCCTTCATAACCTAACCCTTGTAACTGGTTTAAAATAATGTCCTGAGAGTTTATTACAGATTCATAACCAGCTGAGAACTTACCCCCAACTCCAATTTCTGCATCTGAATAGAGAAGGGTTCGGTTCTTTGAAATAGAATATTTTTTTCGGGCTTTCAGTAAATCACCTTTATCAGTGTTCAGTACTAGATATTCTCTAATACGTTGAGGCAACTCACCTTTTTTAGATCTGGCTAGGTAGCTCCCAAGGAGATTACTGCCACATTCACCAATCCCAATTGCAAAGATCTCTGATTCTGGTCCTCCTTCAATTGACATTTTGACACGCTCTTTTTATCGTTTATTTGTAAGGAAATGTTAATCCAATTTAATTCCAGATTTAATTTCAATAAGTAATTTCATAACTAAGCTCAAATATGAACGAATTACTTCGTTGTGAGGATATGTTTCTTTAATTTTCTTCGATATTTCTTTGTAAAACCGTAAATTCTCTTCTCTACTTTCTGTTGGTGTATATCGTGGCCGAAACATTCGAACTGCACGGTGCCAATGATTTAGCTGGATTGATACTTTTTTCCACTCATTTCTTTGTTCATCTATTTGTGGTAATAACTCCAATATATATCTAAGATCATGAGAATCAAGAAATTCCTCACGAGCTTTTACTAACTCAGATAAAGGAAATATCTTCTTTGAAGCTTCTTCAGTATATCTCTTAAACACTTCTTGAATGTTAGAATAGTATTCTAACTCCCCTAATTCAGTTTGCAAGGATGCATTTCGACTTTTTTCAATTGTTTTCATGATCTCAATTACAGAACTTCTCACTGCTACTAGTCTGAGAATTGCTTCAGTTAAACGACTAACATGATCAGTTGTTGCTATTTCTTGAAACTGACTTAGGTATGCAAGATCAACCCGTTCATCCTGACGTAAATCAATTTGATAATGATTAAATAGATATTCAACGGAATCTTGAATTTCAGTAATATATCGTTTTCCCATTGAACGAATTTCGCGACAAGCTTTGGGATCAGTCTGTAAATTATCAATCTCGACAAAAACATCTGTGATTTCTCGTAATTGAACATCTTCTTGGTTTTTGACAATTATTTGACTAAAATTTTCAATATACCCTCCAACAAACTCAATGATATTGATACCGACTTCTTTCAAATCATTAACATTTTTCAGAACCCTTCGTGATTCTTGTACTCCATGTGTCAGCAAGACAGATAATATTTCTGTATCATAGAGGAAAATCAGCTGTCTTAATTTATGAGCTAATCGTTCATGAGAGACTTCTTCAGCCTCAAAATCGGCAACTTTCTTCTCTGCGCTAAAAATAGTATCATCAAGAGGTGTTATTTCGTTTATCCTCGGAAGACTAACTCTTAACCAGTTATAGAGATTCTGATGAAGTTTAGCTAAGGAATCTTTTGACATCTGTAAGCTTTCCAAGCTGTAACTCTCAAAAACATTGACTAAACGAACAATATCTTTATGAGTTTTGATTTCATCCATCTTTTCTTTCATAAGATCCAAAGTTTCATCAAAAAAACCTGCATACTGAATAGGAAGCTTTGAATAGTCCTGAATATGAGAGGAAATTTCACGTTCCATTTGTTCTGCTAATGTAGATGCTTTCCGATCGATAAAAGCTGATAATTGCCAAAATTCTGTTAGAGCTTCGGAATAATCAAGTCCATCGATTTCTTTATCAGTAGAATAAATTAAACTGGTCTTTCGAGATTTTAGTAATCTAAATAATCTTCTATCGACTCCTTCTAGATTTCCGATTTGTTTTTTCAATTCGATAAGAATTTCTTTCTTATTCTCTTCAATCGTTTCTAAAAAGGAGATATATTCTTTAATTACAGCCTCTATATTTCCTAATTCTGAATATTCATCAATAAGTTCCACAATTTGGTTACGCTTTTCCCTCAAATCGAAACGTGTCTCTACAGGAATTAGTGGAAAGGGTATTGATTTCAAATTTTCACGAATCCGTGATGAAATCTTATATTTCCAGAGGGGAATTTTTTCGTACTCATCTAAGAGCTCCTGAGTACTTTTTTGAGCTGCCTCACCAACCTCTTCTCGGAAGGATTTTAAATCGTCTATTGCTAGAATTGGGACATGTACCTTTAGTTTTGGGGGAATTGTTTCGAGATTAGTTAGTTGATTGTAAATAGGATGTATTTCATTGTCTATTTTGTTCCAAAGTTCAGTTTTTATATTTGAATTAAGTCTATGTAGACCTTCAATCTCATGAACTAAATCGCGTATATCAATTTCTTCGGCAATTTTCTGCTTTCTTTGATAATCGATTTGAGTTTTTAGGTCTTCAGATAAGATGTCTCGTAAACTTTCACGGGAATCATATAGATTTAACAAATTTTGTCTAAGACTTTGTTGAGCTGGCTTTGAGAAATATGCAACCAAACGGGTCTCCCAATCTTTTATTTCACGAGCTTTAGTACTCAATTCACTGGGACTGAGAGCTTCAAAATCGCGAATGGTTGGAATTTGAGGCCCTTCACTTAAGTTAATGACCTCTTGAATATGTGGATTTTCAAGTAGCCTAAAGAAATAGTTTTGACATTCTTCAGCTAGAGATGATTTCAAGTCATAATAACGCTTTGCTAATTCTACCCACTCTTGTAGATCGCTTGTTTTTGCTGCTTCTTTCTCAATCGTACGTACATTCTTCACAAAATCTTGAGGAACTGGTATCTTCATCGCACGTATAGCTTTAGATGAATTAACTAACTCTGACGTACTTAGGATTTTCTTTGTAGCAATAATCTGTTGTTGGCGCCAAGAACGTATTTTTTCGATATCTTGGATTATGGTTGGGATACTAGTAGATGAAATATCTGTTTCTGGAACTGGGGAAAAAGCTGATTCTAATCCTTCTTTTCCAAAAATTTGTATTATGCGTCCAATTTGATCCTCTGTTTCTGTCTTAAGGGATATCTCATAGGTTCGTAACATGTTGATGAATTCATTACTTAGAGAATTTAACCGCTTTTCTAATGAGATGAGAGTTTCTACTGAGGTAGTTCTGTCCGCATTGGTTTGAATATCTTGGACTTCCTCTTTCAATATATCAATTTTGCTCCAAAGATCTAAACCAATTGATGCAACAGTATCAATATGCTGTTGCAGCTCAGAGGACATTTGAACAATTGCCAGTTGAATTTTACCCTCTGTACCCTTCCTTCGTTGTTTTAGATACGCATTTTCAGCTTCCAGCATACTATAAACTTCAAGTAAATCTGGAATTGTCATCACATGGATACTAGTTTTTGTTGTTTGATTAGTTGCCCGAACCTTTTCTTCATCAAAATTGACAAATTTTCCATATAGCTCGATTATTTCACGATTAAATAATAAGATTGAAACATTTTTTCCTCGTAGAACCTCGGAAATCTGATTATATGTTCTCAGAACATTCGAACTAAACCTCAGAATTTCGTTCACATCAAAACTCGGGATCTGTAGTTTCCGTATAGTCTCCGTTTCTTGGGGGATAAACTTAGCTATTTCTTTGATGTTGTTTGCTAGATCAAAGTAAATCTTACGAAATCCAACTAAAAGAGCGTTAAGTAACTCCTCGGTAAGCTTATTGTACTTTTCTCTATCCTGAGTAAGAGTTTTTCTAATTCCCCTCTTTTTAAAAAATCCAGCTTTAGGTAAAGCTATCTCTAATTTTTCAATTTCTATCACTAATTTTTGAGCTTCATTTAAAGCGGAGACGACTTGCACTGTAGGGTCAATTGAGCGTAGTTCAGTCACTAAATCTCTAATTTTATGAAGAACTTCCTTCGAAACCAGAAGTTTTCCTTCCGAGGCCATATTAACAAGCATCCTTTGATAGTGAGGTGGAGTCCTTTTTCGTCATTAGTTACAGAGTATGTTCTTTATATGTTTCAGTTATATATGTGTATTACAATGATAAGCTTTAGTTCACGATAATTTTCCCCTTTTTTAAATTAATCAAATCAGATCAAATAAATCAAACCTTTGAATGTTGAATGAACTCTTTAATATTGGTACTTTGCTTCATAATTCATAGAAAATCCAATGTATTTCTACTAAACATATTGAACACAGAAAAGATTTTCAAGGATTTTTATATATTAGAATTAAGGACAATCTCTTTTATTCAAGTGTTTTGATGAAAGAAATGTCCATGCAGTAGTTAAATCAATAGATTTATGTTTTTTGAGGCTTTTAAAAATGAGAGTTTGCTTGATATCTATTGGTAATGAGTTGTTGTCAGGTAAAACTATTAACACAAACGCTAACTTCCTTGCAAAAAGACTCACAAATTTCGGCTTTGTTGTTCAAAAAATCTTGACTATTCCTGATGATCCAGTAATAGTCCCACAAGAGATTTCTCTTCTTCTTTCTTCAGGTGACTATAGACTTATTCTGATAACAGGAGGATTAGGCCCTACTTGGGATGATTCGACTTCAAATTTCTTAGCTAAGGCATTAGATGTGGATACTGAACTTAATATGGAGGCTTTATCAATAGTTACCGAGCGTTATAAAGACCTATTTAATAAAAACTTAGTAGATACTGCTGAGATTACTTCAGCACGTAAAAAAATGGCAATTTTGCCTGTTGGATCTCAAGCTATTAATAATCCAGTGGGAACTGCTCCTGGTATCTTTTTTATCTATAGTCCATCAAACACATGGATTTTCTGTCTTCCTGGAGTTCCCCGTGAGATGAAGGAAATGTATAAAGCGGTTGAGTCAAAAATCTCTGTTTTAAAAAAAGAAAAAAAAATTGGTTATTATGAAACAGAATTTATCACACATTTCACAGATGAATCGTTACTTGCTCCATTCTTAGCACAAGTACGTCAAAAATATGATGTGTGGATAAAATCACTTCCAGAAGCGTATCAGGAAGAAAAAAAAATACACCTGATCATTTCTAAATCAGCTAGCTCAGAGGAGGTTTCTAAGAAAGAAGTCCTTGCCGCAAAAGCATACCTTCATAAATTGATTAATTCAACAGGTAATGACAGGTGAAATAATTATAATTCTTTCGAACTAGGAATAAATTGAAGAAAAATGGCATTAGGGAATTGTTTGCCAAATGACAGATGATAATGAGAAGGACCTACTTTTAAAAGTAGTTGAAGCCAATCAAGGTGATGTTGGCCGAGGATTAGTTAGAGTTGATTACTCTATCATGCGGGAGAATGGATTAGAAACTGGTGATATTGTGGAAATCGCCAGTGAGAGGGCAGGAGGAAAAAAAACAGGTGCTTTAGTCATACCTGGAAGAAGAGAAGATCGGGGGAAAAATATCATTCGAATGGATGGGTTGATTCGCGGTAATGTGGGAACAAGCTTAGGTGAAACAGTTCGAATCAGGAAAATTAAAAAACGGGAAGCAAAACGCATCACGATTGCTCCTGCAGAAGAAAGAATTCGCCTTTTAGTAAGATCAGAGATCATACGTGAACGTTTACAAAACCATCCTGTTTCCCGTGGAGATTTACTAGTTATTACAGGGCAAATTCGTAAGATTCCTCCCTCTGGAGGAGGTACTACAGGAACAGGAATGGATGATTTTATATCTCGTTTTTTTGGTGCAACGAGTCCTGTTTCTTTAGGTGAAATTAAGGTTGTGGTTGTAGCAACGGATCCTGATGGCATTGTAACTGTAGGTGATACAACGGAAGTTAAAATTGTAGAGGAAGCACCTAAAGATCTTCGAATGATGCCACGTGTGACCTATGAGGATATTGGTGGGCTGTCAGAAGAAATTAAAAGAGTTAGGGAGATGATAGAACTTCCAATGAAACACCCCCAACTCTTTGAGCGTTTAGGGATTGACCCCCCTAAAGGTGTATTATTACATGGTCCTCCTGGAACAGGAAAAACCTTACTTGCAAAAGCTGTTGCAAATGAATCTGGTGTCAATTTTGTTTCAATAGCTGGACCAGAAATTATGTCAAAATTCTATGGAGAGAGCGAACAGCGTATTCGTGAAATTTTCCAAAATGCGGAAAAAGAGGCACCTAGCATTATTTTTATTGATGAGTTGGATTCTATCGCTGTAAAACGTGAGGAGGTGACTGGAGAGGTTGAAAGACGTGTTGTAGCCCAACTTCTCGCATTAATGGATGGATTAAAGAGCCGTGGTAAAGTAATAGTAATCGGAGCGACGAATCGACCTAATGCTCTTGATCCCGCTTTACGTAGACCTGGCCGATTTGATAGGGAAATTGAAATTGGGGTTCCTGATAAAAATGGTCGTTATGAGGTGCTATTAGTTCACACTAGAGGGATGCCTTTAGCAGATGATGTCGATCTAAATGAATACGCAGCAAAAACTCACGGATTTGTTGGAGCAGATATTGCTGCTCTTACAAAAGAGGCTGCAATGCATACTCTCCGAAAGGTCTTACCTAGAATAGATTTTGACAAGCCTCTTACGCCCGAGATTCTTTCAAAACTAGTTGTGTCTAAAGAGAATTTTGATGAAGCACTCAAGATAACAGAACCATCAGCAATGCGAGAAGTACTCCTTGAAATTCCAAATATTCATTGGGATGACATTGGTGGCCTAGAAACAGTAAAACAACAACTTATTGAGGCTGTAGAGTGGCCTATAGTTCATCCTGAGATTTTTCAACGTCATGGTGTCACACCTCCTCATGGTATTCTTCTTTATGGACCCCCTGGTACTGGAAAAACCCTTTTAGCTAAAGCAGTTGCCACTGAAAGCCAAGCAAATTTCATAGCCATTAGAGGGCCTGAATTATTATCAAAGTGGGTTGGTGAGAGTGAGAAAGCTGTTCGGGAAGTTTTTAGAAAAGCTAAACAAGCTTCCCCTTCTATTATATTTCTGGATGAGCTTGACGCTATCGCTCCCCGTCGAGGGGCTTTTGCAGGTGGAAGTCATGTCACGGAAAGCGTAGTGAACCAAATATTATCATTGCTAGACGGCTTAGAGAGTCTTCGTGATGTTATGGTCTTAGGGGCAAGTAATCGGCCCGATATGATTGACCCAGCCCTTCTCCGACCAGGAAGATTTGATCGGCTACTTCTAGTGAAACCACCAGATATGGAATCTCGGAAAAAGATTCTAAAGATTCATACAAATGGAATGAAGTTAGGAACTGATGTAGATCTTTCTCAACTCGCAAGTGACTTAGAAGGTTATGTAGGTGCTGATATCGCGGCAATATGCCGCGAAGCAGTAATGATTGCTCTCCGTGAAGACTTAAACGCAGATTTAATTGAACTCCGTCATTTTCATGAAGCTAAAAAAGCTGTTCATCCTAGTATCAATGATAGAATCATTAAAGAGTTTATAGAGTTAGAACGTAAGCTTTTAGGTAAATCAGAAATCGGAAAAAAAGATATTTTAGGATTAAAAGATTATCTTTAGTAATTTTTACTTCTAATCAATTTCAAATTGGATTTTTGGTTTATAGATGTCTAGGGGCCACTGTTTCTTCATTAATTTTAGTAAAACACGTGAATCAAATTGATCAATTTCAATTGACGCTGAAGCTGTTTTCAATAATCTTTCAGCAATGAGTTTAGCCCGTACGACAGAATCTGAGTAACCAATTATAAGCCCAATCACTAAAGGATGGTTTTTCACAATAGTGAGCTGGAGATCAGACGCAGTAATTACTTCCATCCCAGTTAGGTTCTTAGATAACTCTTTTACAGTTTCACTAATACCCATATTTAATTGATCCAGAATAGAGCGGTCTATGTTTGTAAACTTAGTTGTATATATCTGGTGAGACTCGAGATTTATTAAAATCACAACACGTACTTTACATTTAAATGTGGATTCTTCTCCTGTGAGAACATCGGCTACCCAATCAAACGCGTCGTAGAAGTTCTCTCCAGTTTTTGCAGAGATTCGAAAGAGGCCCACTGGCCTCGCAGATCTTTGTGCTCGTGGTAAATCAAGATCCTGGACGATGAGGTCAAATGCTCTAGCACCTGGCAGGTCTATTTTATTAGCAATAAAAAGGACAGGTACTTTCTCATTTCGTTGGATTGAGTCCCAAAACGCGTTCGATGCTTCTGTAAGACGAAGATCCGCACTATCCAACACAAAAACGATAGCTGAAGCCTTTTCTAAAGAATCATACCAGAGAAGGTTCCGATAAATTTCTTGTCCACCTAAATCAACTAAGTTGAACTCAATCTGCCGATATTTCACAGTTCGGTAGTTAACACCCAGAGTTCGTGTTGTAGGAACAAATTCAGAGCGTAATAACCGATTCACAATTGTGGTTTTTCCAGCGCCGTCGAGGCCTACAATAGTTATTTCATATTTCTCGACTGTCTTGCCTTTGAATATTCTTCGCAATATACTTGACACTGACAACCACCGATTAGTTTAGATCAGTCATTGTTCTTAATTCAAATAAATAAGTATGTTGTGTACAATTTTTTAACCTACACTCATAAATTTTTACAAATCCAGCTTTTAATTTTCTGAAAAATAATTCTATAGAACATCTTATATTAAAAAAAGAATAATTTAGCTTATTGTCGTAATAATTTGGATGAAAGATACTTTTTCAACTGTATTCTAAATAAGTACCTCTGAAATCCTTAATCTAAGGTAATAAATTTCAAGATCTTTAATATAATTGCCCTTATTTTCTTTTGTGTTCCTTGGGCTAGAGTAGAAGAATCAAAATTACGTTTTGAGGTTATAATAGAAATATTAAGTAAAGTCAAAAAAGTATCCCAATCTGTTAGTTATTTTTCTAGGAGAGTATTTCTTGTGAAAATCAATTTTGCAGAAACCCCAGAGTATCGCAAGCTAAAAAGTACAATGAAGAAAATTAAAAATCTATCAATTCAAGGTGCTACAAATGTTGCCATTTTTGGGGTTCGTGCTTTTGCAAATCATGCAAAGACTGTTCCATTAAAAGAAAAAGAATTATTTAATCATTTAGAGGCCGTTGTTGATCAACTCAGTAGGGTAAGGGTTACAGAACCAGCATTAAGAAACGGATTACGATATGTAATGACAGGTATCCAAATTGATGGAAATGAGTCTGCTGTGGATCATGGAAATAGATATATTGACCTTATAAATGATGCTAAATTGAAAATCTTCAAAACTGGCGCTGAAAGGATTCAAGATGGCTCAAGAGTATTCACTCACTGCCATTCCTCTATCACTGTAGGGATCTTTCTTGAAGCTGCTAAACAAGGTAAAGATTTCGAGGTTATTTCTACAGAAACAAGACCTCTCTTTCAAGGCAGGAAAACAGCCAAGAGGCTGATAAATAATAATATTCGAGTAACACATAT
This sequence comes from Candidatus Heimdallarchaeota archaeon, assembly GCA_020353515.1. GTDB lineage: Archaea > Asgardarchaeota > Heimdallarchaeia > Hodarchaeales > Hodarchaeaceae > Hodarchaeum. The sequence continues at coordinate 685,390 of CP070695.1, read as the reverse complement.
TGTAGACTCGGCAATGCGATGGGCAATGAACATTTTCAATCCTCACATGATATTTTTAGGAGCAGATGCGATAACTGTCGAAGGAGTAGCCCTAAACAAAATTGGTTCCCGTCTTTGTGCGTTAGCAGCGGAAGAAGAACATATTCCAATGTATATTTGTACTTCTCTCTTAAAATATGATCAAGCTACAAGCATTGGCCGTCTTAGTGAAATCGAAATGCGAGCTCCATTTGAAATCTGGGACGAAGATGTTCCCCCAGGGATTAGAATCCTGAATCCTGCTTTTGAAACAATTGATAGATACAATATCTCGGCTTACATTACTGAAGCGGGTTTGATTCCGCCTCAAACCGTTCATATGACATTTCAACAAATTTATGGAAAAAAGATCAAATATTACCATCATATAGATATGTAAGGAGTCTATTTTGAGGGATAATCACAAGAAATATTATCGTCTATCAGGTCCATCCCCCAAATAATATGCGTCATCTTCTACAAAGCCAACTTTCTCAAGCTCCTCTCGTACACTATCTAATATGAGTTTTTCTTCGTTTTCATCATCTTCATACGGCCAAATTGTAAAACCAATGATAATTTCACATTGATATGTCTCGTTATCGAAGTTATCTAGTTCAATAAAGAAAGCTCGAGCGCTTCCTGCGAATTCTTTCTCCACAGTCTGACCCACCTCAATCAAATTCGCATCAGCAATTTCAAAAGTCATTTGTTCATCACCCTCTCGAAAAAGACCGCTGAATACATAATATCGAGTGATGGCTGCAGAAAGAGATTCATAATAACTCACGGGAATTTACACCAATGGTACCTACTTCAATGTCATCATATTTAAATTTCTCTATACAATAATAAGTAATTCTTCTTATTTTTAGTGGTCAATAGAAGTGTCTTAATTATATTATAAATTAGTACCAGTAGAATAAATTGGTGAAAAATTAATCACAACAACTGATTAAATTGATGGAATGTATTCAATCGGAAAATTGGGGTGCTTTTAATAAAAAAATAGTGTGATTAAAAATAAAATGAAGTATAAATCAGGGATTAAGAGTTGGGGGCATTTTTTCACCATCTCATGATCCTCCCTTCTTTTTTTCACAAAAATTTCTTCTGTACTCTTTAAAAATACTTAATCTTTAGAAATTATTTCTTGAAGAATACATCCAATGTTTTTTGCTTAAGTAATGGGCTTTTTTGGTGATAATATTTCATAGGTATCGTCAGTTGGGAATGAATGAATGTTAATGCCGCATCTAAGCTAGGAAATTTTTTACTTGGGTTTCTAAGTGCCTGTCGCATGTTTTCGCGAACTGCCCAAACGCCTAATGGAATCGCATACCCTTTTCCCACTTCTCTAAAAGCAATAACTGCAGCTTTTCGTCTTAGCTGAAACAATTTCTCCAGTACTGCTAATCTTGCTGCATAGTACCCTCCGACGGTATTGGTTGCATAGGATGTTCGTCCTTTAGGACCTTCTGTATCTGTTGCGATATATGGAGCAGATCCAGTTAAATTCCAAGCACTTTTTTGTTTCCAAGCCTCATGATAATCAAAATGCCATTCACGTCCAGGAATAAATAGAACCCAGAAATCGTTATCCAAATAGGAGTTATGAAAAACCAAATAATCCATGATCTCAGGATAATCTTGAATTTTCCTCCTGAGATAATTTCCAGTCATATCGTCAACAGCTGTGATACTCCATCTTGTTGGAACCAATTTCCGACTTCTAGTCAAACCTAACAAGCCAGCAGATAGTATTCTTGAAATTTGAGTAACTGTAGCTTCCGTTGTGTATAGTTTTGTAACTGCTGAGACAGCATTCAGATCAGAATCGCTTACAACACGATCTACCTGGTGATCGATCTTAGGTGTGGTAGTCAATTGGATGGAGTCTATTCTAATGCGAGTACCCATTGGTTGGGTAAATTGATTGAAATTTAAGTTTAACCTAGGTTTCTTAGAGAACTTTACTTCCAAGTCAACTGGTGAGGAAGATTGGATTTGTTCCTGTGTGATTTCTAGGATTTTGGTTGAAGATGTCACATCCGTAACTTTCACTGGTTCAGCCATAAATCGAAACATTTGAGCTCGAAGATTCACAACGTCTTCCAATGTCATATTTGTCTTCCAAAGATCAGGTTCATCTATCAAATGAATTCCTTCCCAGTTTAATGCCGCCATAGGACCTAATCTAACATTTGGATAGCCAAACCTTCCGACAAATAAACTGGGAGGACTAGGACCATAATATTCCTTCCTACTTTTTAATTTGGGCAACATCCTCCTAACAGGCAACAAAGCTTTCGTTTTGAGGATGATTGGACAGTAATGAAGACCACATAGAAATTTACCTGCTTTGCACCGAAGACAGAGTTCTTGATTTGCAGGTATCTGAACCATGATCATCCTCATTTATTAACTGAAATCTTTACTTGTTAGAAAAATAAACAGCAGATTAAAGTGTTTGTTGAATTGGTTTTGAAGAATGAATCACATTAACATTTTTATAATTTCCCCTCTGGCCAATTACTAAAGTACCATAAACTCCATCAAACCCATATGGTTTAAATGTGAAATCCCCAGCTTTAACTTCGAGGATTGCCTTCAGTATGGGCTTTTCTATATGGCCATTCAGCATAGATTCAACATCCTCAGAAGTCAATTGCCATAACATTCGTTCAGGCCCTATAATGTTAATAATCTGACGATATTTGTTGACTAAAGATTTTGCTGTCTTTGTTTTTATTTCTAGTACATGACTCAATATATCTATCAAAGGTACCATACGAATGAATTTCCTGGGGGAAATAACATCTCCTAGTTCTCTCTTTCCTTCTTGAGCTTGGCTAATCTCAACACACCTCTGGAATACACCTATTGTGAGAGATTTATTGCAGATTGGGCAGACATCGTTTGAAGGAACATGCTGAGGAGAAAAGTAACAGTAATCACTTTCACCATGAAAACCTGGTCGTTTCCTCCCAGCTCGGTGACCTGTGAGAAAAAACCGTCCCTCTTCTGGGGGAAATTCAGCAGTGTATAGAACATGATTATTACGTAAAGCTGAAATGATACTCTTATAGGCAATTCTCGAGGTAGATAATACAGTATATTCCCGTCCCATTCGATGTAAGGCACTTGAATGAGCATCAGAATTTGAAATTAACACTTTATCATCTAATTCTGGAATTAATCTCAAAAATTCTGGATCAGCTGATAGTCCAGTTTCAAAAATTTTCAATCTTGATGTAACTGAATCAAAAAAGTCAACTAGATGATTAACTCGAATATTTCCCTTACCAGATCCAAAAACACCCTGCGGTGTCATAATATGCGAGGGAATAGCCTCCACCCAAGGATTTAAATCTAATATGGAGTGAATACGTTCTGCAACCTGACTAGAGGATTGGCATGGAATGAATGGTCTCGCCATTTTCTGGTGTTTAACCCTCCATCCGTCCAGTAATGCTCGAAATTCTTCTACTAAAGGAAAATTTGGAAAAAGAAAAATAACATGTGTTTCTTTTGAGTATTTACCCATTTTCGCAGTAAATATCATTTCAGTTTGTAGTAAAAAGCGTGTCTGTCTTTTATTTTGAAGGAAAAATATTCCATCCGTATCTTCAGAGAGAATTTCCTTAAGAATTTCTGTCCATAAGGTGAATTGACAGTCACCTGTACCGATTAAATCGATACCCTTTAAGGGCATTGTTTGGTTTGTCTTTGTTAAATGAGAAATAGCTTTTTTCTGGTTTATACTCTTTTTCTCTGGTGTTATCGCAAGAGCTTGAGTTCCACCAGCAAAGACCGAATGAGCATGTAGATCTACTGCTACTTCCAAGAACCGTTCTCCTCATCATAAATCAGGTGTGATATTAGTGTACGAGTCAGGTTTTCCTCTGTATTCTAAGACTTGTTCACCAACAAGTTTTAATAACCCAACTCCCTTAGTGGAGTCACCAACCATAAATAAAGAAGTATCATCCTCACTATTGGTTGCCCACTTTAATGCAATAGCATTTGTCCCATGTTGAGATAAAACTACCTGAACCAAATCTGTTCGGAATAAGCGTGAACAAATATTGTTAATAGCTTCAAAGATTTGGCAAATTAAAGCGTGTTTTTTTACAATGCGATTAGAACTTGTACGAAGTGTCTCTACTACATTCATATTACAACGTGAAAGAGATACATCTGTAATAATTGGCTGAAAACTCTTTAATAGTTGAAAACTCTTGTCTAAAAACTGATTTTGAGGAAATAGCTCACTTTCATTTTTGATTGTTGTTGAGTATCGTGATATTGAAGATTGTGAAGAAAGATTACTCTGCAAGCTTAGATTCCAAAGAATTTCACGGAAGTTTCTAAACAGACTTCCTAGACGCCCTTTACCTGAACTAAAGGCGATTATGAAGTTATTTCTAATGTATACCATATAAAATTGGTGATTACTATAAGTTTTTCCATGAATTTCGATGGGAAGTGCATCAAAAAAGGTTCCAAATGTTTTAAGCTCATCCTCATAATCTTGTATGAGTGAAGGGATTTTATTCACTAATGAAATTATATCTGGAGACAAAATTATGTTATGTACAGCTCTGATGGTTCCATCAGAAACTAATACAGTTTCTTTATCGGTACAAATATCACTGATTCGATCTTGAAGGGTATTATCGATTTTAGTTAATAGTATTTTCTTGATATTTTCAAAAACATTATCCAAGGAATAAATTTCTTGCTTACTGTTATTTATAAAATATTTTTTTTCATGGATGGCCTCTTGTAGAATGTTTGAGAAGGCTAAGGAGTGTTGTAACAATTTATCCTGATGAGCCCGAGGAATAAACAACATGAAGCTTTCAATCCGATTTCTTCCTCTCGCTTCTGGATCATCAATTACAAATGAGTGAATCAATATGCGGCCTTGGATTCCTGTGACATTTATTGGAATAATTGCTGTCTCAGGTTCTCCTGTTGGTTCACCGACTCCAATAGCCATTGTAAATAGAGTAGTTGTAACCCCCTGAAGTATTATTTTCGGAATTTTTAACCCATGAGTCAAATAAGAGTTTAAGACAGGTCCATGTTCTTCATCAAAGACAATAAGGGCTAAGAAAAAATGAATAGGAATGTCTCCTCGCCTATCGAATGTTTCCATGATTCTTGGGCTCACCATTTGTTTGTAAAGACTGAATTGAAAAGACTCCTCAGTTTAAGAGGTGAGTTCATTATCATACTTAAGATTCTTAATGCTTTAATTAAGTCTTTTCAAATTATCTTCGATTTTACAAATTAATCGAAGATTAAACGTTATTATGTTCTATAATTATAAATCAAGTTTAATCTGGAGAAAAATCATTATTTTCCTTCTCAAAAAATGAAAGAGAATCAACGCTTCAATGAAGCCCCACTTTTTTTAAGATTTAGACTCTTTTTTCTTAATCATTTCGATTAGTTCATCCCACTCTTGTTCTTGTTTTGTTTTTTTGGGAGATTTTAGTTGGTCTTTTACCCCTAGAATATTTAATGCCCATTGACGTTCTTTTTCACGTTTTCGTTGTTTTATTTTCTGACGATGCTCTGCAGCACTAATCCATGTTTTTAATGCGGCTTCCTGAATTCCACATTCTGTACAAACGTATAATTTCTCTTCAGGGTTCCAAAAAAGGGTTCCTTTTTTACAATTAGGACAAGGAATCTTCGAATCACGCACAGGAGGTTTAGCCAGAGTAATTCACTTCTTCATTGATAGCATTTTATCTAAGTCTTCTCTAGTAATAGATAAAGAGGAAAATTGTGTTTGAGGGCGCTTTAGTGGAGACCACTGTTGAATTATTTGTAATATCGAATCTACAGCCGGTCCAATTATTAACTTCAACAGCTCGAGATCCACATATGGATCGGTTAATACGCCTAAAAAGGCAACCTGGCCAATTGCTCGTAAAAAAAATTTGTAATTGCTGCTTTCAGCAGTAAAAGAGACCCAAGGGGAACTTCCAATCTCATGACCTATGATATCCATGTTTGATTGAATGCCAGCTACAAGTGAACAAAGGATAAGGCTACTTTCTTTCCCCATTGTGGCTTCAAGATTTACTTCTTCGATTAAGAGGCCGTCTGTATCGACACAAAAACCAGAGTAGATACCATCGAGAGAATTCACGATGTCAATCAATACCTGTCGAAGCCCAGTTTTCGATTTCTTTGAAGTATTATTGGAAAGGGCCAAGAAAAATCAACCAAATTTTGTTAAAATTATAATCGTCAGCTTAAGATTTGATGAGTGAACCTTATTACCATCTCTTCTCTGAATTTATTTAATCTTTCCTAAGCTTTTTCTTAAATGGATATTAAACTCATTATTTAATTAACTTCGGTAAAGCAAAAAAGCTTCTACAATAGCTGTAGATAACTCGCAGAGAAACCCACCTATTTACAAGGGGCGATATTTATAAAGGTGCAAAAGACAAACTACATGGAACAGTAGGCGGCTGAGGATAGCGGCTCAGCTATATCGTAACGCTATATGACGAGCTTAATCCCAGAACCGAGATGCCTAAGCCTAGTAAGGCTCCTTGATAAGTGCAATGAGAGATCCTCCGACTAGGTGACCTCTTGCTGAGATTCCTCTGGAGAGAGGAATAAGAATGCAAGGTTAAAACGGGTCAGGCATGGGAATGAACAGCCCTAAGACCGAGGGGTTATGCTTTTCGGGCTCGGGTCTTAAGTACCATCAAGTTCAACCGAACTAGTGTGGAAGCCCCGAAGTTCTGGTCTGTTCCACTTAACTTAAATGATATCGATTTTTATGAGGATTTCTTAAGCAATCTCTTACCTGTTTTTTTTCCACTTATTTTGTAGTACTCCTTTGACTTTTCTTGGTAAGAACTACAATTTCCTCTTAAAAAAAACGATTTTCAAATTGATGCAAAGGTTTAAATATGTCGCGCAACAAGACCAACACAAGCAACAACACAAACAACTAAAGCAACATCACAAACAAAGCAAATCAATCCTACTATTTGACGTTGGTTCTGCTCATATTCCACTTAAAAAAGATATAATTGGTGAAAAAAGAATTTGATGCAAATTCTGTTAGATGATGAAGAAAATAAAGGCGTTATTTCGTCTATAATCGATTCAATACCTTTGCCTCAGAGTGCAAAGAGAATTTTTGAGATATTATCACAAGAGGGACCTTTAACATCAGGAGATCTGGAGAAAAGATGTACATATTCTGATCGAACCATTCGGAATGCTCTGAAAAAGTTGATTGGAATTGGTTTAGTCACAAAAGTCGCAAACTTTAGTGATATGCGAACGTCATTGTTTCATGTTCAGACAACAAATGCAGCTTGACATCAAATCAGAAAGTTTTACCTCTTATCTATTTCTTTCTTTATTAGAAGAAGCTTTTTTCCGTAATGGTTCCAAAGGGTCTGCCAAATCCAACTTACAGGTAAACCTACAATGTTGTAGTAATCTCCTTCTATTTTATCTATTAATATAGCACCTAAGCCCTGAATGGCATAACCTCCTGCTTTATTTTTCCATTCACCTTTTTCCAAGTAATAATTTATCTCTTCGTCTACAAGTGTCCTAAAATTAACTACTGTAGAAACTACAGTCTGATATTTGACTTTATCTGGATAAATGACAATAGTACAACCAGTTATGACCGTATGTGAATCCCCAGATAAGATTCGTAATACAAAAGCTGCTTCCTCCCGATTCTTAGGTTTTCCAATGATCGTGTTCGAAGAACTCACGACCACTGTATCACATCCTACAATAACATAATTTTTTTGTTCATATTGCTGTTGAATGGCAACACTGGTAACTTTTTTCTGGGAAATTCGTAATACATACTTTTGGGGATCTACGGTCTTATTCTCATCACTATTTTCATCAATTTTACTTGGGATAGCAAGGAAAGGAATTTGAATCTGCCCTAACACCTTTGCACGAGCTGGGGATTGGGAGGCAAGAATTATTTTTGGAAATGATAACATTTTATCACAATTGTACGAAATAAAAAGAAAGACTTAAGGAACTATTCATGTCTTTCAGCAAACAGTTATGAAACACAAGTTTTTCATTATCATCTCCTTTTCATTATTAAGATTCTTTTTTTCATAAAAATACAAAGGATTAGGCAAATAGAATGACAGTAGAGAAGAAGTCTCGTAATCCTAAACGATCTGCCAGTCGTATGTCACGAATCCGCCCATCAGGATTGAGAAAACTGTTTGAATTGGAGCACAAAATTGCTAAATCCACCTCACATAAGATTCTCTCTTTTGGGCTTGGAAACCTAAATATCCCGACTATGCCTGAAATCATCGACCGACTGAAAATTGCTCTTGATGATCCCGTTTCTCATCGTTACTCTCCAAATGCAGGCCTTCAAGAATTACGAGAGGCAATAGTTGAAAGATATAAAGCCAAATATCATCTTGATTATTCACCAAACCAAGTAGTAGTAACCTCAGGTTGCTTAGAAGCTTTGATCGATACATTTATTGCCTATGTTGAGCCTGGTGATGAAATTCTTATCCAAGATCCTACTTTCGGTTATTATGCTGCTCAGATTAGACTCGCCGGGGGTAAAGTAAAACCAATTCCTTTGAATAACAATTTTGAGCTAGAAGCAGACGCAGTGAATGAAACTATTAACTCTAAAACCAAAGCTCTTGTTCTGAACTTCCCTTGTAATCCTACTGGAAGTGTAATGATTCGTGAACAAATCAAAGCAGTTGTAGAAATTGCTTCAGATAAAGGAATACTCGTAATATCTGACGAAGCATACGAGGCTATTACCTATAATGGTCATCAACACACCTGTGCAGCAGAAATTGACTATGATAACGTGATTATCATTTCATCTTTTTCCAAGACTTATTGTATGACTGGTTTTCGGATTGGTTATGTTCTAGCTCCCCCTGAAATCCTTTCTTCTATTTCATTAGTTCATCAATATAATACAGCTTGTGCAAATAGCCCAGCTCAAATAGCTGCCAAAATAGCTCTGGATTCTCCCTCCTCTATCCGAAATTCAATGATGGAAGAGCTTACTAAAAGACGAACAGAGACTATTAAGGCTTTCACTTCTGTAGATGGAATAAAAGTAGATTATAATCCCCTTGGCGCTTTTTACATTTATCCTGATGTCAGTGGACTTGGGATGAATGGAACAAAATTCTCAGAGTGTCTTTTAGAGGAATGTCAGATAGTTGTCGTTCCAGGATCAGAATTTGGAACCGCAACTCCAGATCATGTGCGTGTGTCTTATGGATTTTTAAATCAAGAAGATATCCGAGAAGCTGGCACACGAATTCAATCTTTCTTTTCATGATTCTATTGATTAATGAAAAAAATCCTGAATTGAACGCCAGAATTCTTTAATAGATCACAGAAAGCATAAAAAATTGTTTATCGCATCTCTTCATCGAAGCTAAAGGTGTAAACCATGAATACAAATAGAGAAATCATTCTCAAAGCTGAAGAATTACCTGATAAGTGGTATAATATTATCCCAGATTTACCTGAACCGCTTCCACCACCTAAGGATCCCCCTGAAGGGTATTCAAGAGTTGATGATCTCCCCAATATGCTTTTACAAGAATGTTTGAAGCAGGAGATGTCAGATCAGCGATGGGTTCCAATTCCTGAAGGAATTCGTGAATTATTCTTAGCTGCAGGAAGACCTAGACCATTATTCAGAGCAAAAAATCTAGAAAATAAGTTAGGAACCCCTGCAAAATTATTCTATAAATCAGAGTTTTATAGCCCAACAGGCAGTCATAAAGTTAACACAGCCCTAGCTCAAGCTTATTACGCAAAACAAGAAGGATTTGAACGACTTACGACAGAAACAGGAGCGGGTCAATGGGGTAACGCACTTGCATACGCCGCAAGCTTGAATGATCTAGATTGTACGATTTTTTGGGTTAGAGCTGTCTATCGTTGGAAAGAACAACGATTAAAATTTATGCAGATGTACGGCGCAGATGTATATGCATCACCTAGCAACAGAACAGAATTTGGTAAGAAATTATACAAAGAAGATCCCAATCATAATGGTTCATTAGGAATTGCAATTTCTGAAGGGCTAGAAGATGCTAAGAAAGACCCAAACGCAGTATATTGCCTTGGGTCTGTATTAAATCATGTTATGTTACATCAATCCATTATTGGACTTGAAACAAAAACTCAAATGGAACTTGCTGGTGAATATCCAGATATTGTAATTTCATGTCTTGGAGGAGGTAGTAACTTTGGGGGTATTGCTCTTCCTTTTATGCATGATGTTCTTACAAAGAAGACAGAAATTAAATTCATTGCTTCACAAAGCAAAGCAGCTCCAAATCTACAAGGAGAATACAAGTATGATTTTGCAGACCACGCTGAAATGACTCCAATGTTAAAAATGTATACCTTGGGTCACCAGATAACAATGGTTCCAATCCGAGGTGATGGTCTTCGATATCATGGCTGTGCACCAATTTTAAGTTTATTGAGGCATCATAATTACATTGACACAGTGGCTTATCCTGAAGATGAAAAATATGTTTTTGAAAGAGCTAGAGAGTTTGTGCAAGCAGAAGGCTTTCTACCGGCACCTGAATCGGCATATAGTATTGCCTGTGCAATAGATGAGGCAGTAAAGTGTAAAAAAGAGAATGAGAAAAAAACTATAGTTTTTAATGTTAGCGGGCATGGTTTCATGGATATGGATGGCTACGCTAATATCTTAGGTCTAAAAAAACAACCAGACAGAGCTTGAGAATAAATATTGAAGCTCATCCTCTTGATCTGATGACTCTCTCCTTCCTTTTATTTGATCCGAAGACTGAATCATAAAGATTGTTGATCCCTTGATATTGAATACTGAAGTTCAATCAAAATCCACGGTTTGAATTTAGCAATAGAGTAGAATTTCAATTATGAGACGAAAGCTTCAATCATCAACTTCCATCTCATTAATCATTTAAGGGACCAGAGCGAGAAGTAGAGAGCATACACAATTATATAACTTGAGAATTTCGATTCCTCCCATGGGTTAAACCCAAAATCTTACGCGATTAATCTTCGTGAGACGTAATCGGATAATTTTTTATTACGGGGGATTCGGGTTACAAAAGCGTCCATACCACATTCATTACACTTCAAACGAAGTGTTCCATGATTTACAATAGTTGTAATTGTGTGAGTATGACACCAAGGGCATAAAAGCTCTAATTCAGCCCGATGTTGGAGATCTACATTCTCTTCGATTTCTATTGTCATTTATTAACCTCCTTGTCTTTTATTGGAGTGGAAAATCGCCCTATGCGGGTTCATTTTCCGATACAGCCAGACTGTATCACACCGACGTAATTTCGGTGATCTATTGCCAACAAGTGAAAATAGTTGGCAGATAATTTTTTTTCTTGAGGGGCTATAAAAATGTTATGATTTATAACGATTTTTGTAATTTTATACATGATTTCATTATTTTTTCCTAATATAACACACATCTTTATGGTATTTATTCCACGTTTAAAGTATGGAAAAAGTTTGATTCAACCATAGTTTCATTGTTATCTATGGATATATATTACTAATCCTTCTTTTTTCAGAGATTAAATATTAAAATAGTTCTTCCTCCTAATATCATTTGAAAGCTTGTATTTTCAATTTCTGATGTCTGTATTGTTTTATATTCCTGATGTGTAAATTTTTCAAGCTTTTGTTTTCTATTTCATTCTAGAAAGAAATGGATTTTAGATGATATTGATCCATTATTTATAGTTATGATTTGAAATTAAAAGCTAGATCAAATTAACATTTCAATAGGAATCTCTGAATTATTCGGAAATGTGTCTCTATTATGGCAATTCCTCACAATATATTCTGCAAATATGCATTAATCGGAGACGATTTAATTCTAAAACAAAATGTAAAGGTTACGATTGAACAAGGTAGAATATCTAATATTAAAAGCAATTCATCCCATTCTGAAGCCCCTGGAGAGTATTCATTTCCACATCATCTGCTTCTCCCGAAGTTTATCAATTCTCACACTCACCTTGGTGACTCTATTTTAAAAAACCAAGCTTTTGGTCTCTCTTTAAATGAAGCTGTCGGGATTCAAGGTCATAAATATCAAATTCAGCAATATCCTAGAGTCAGCCGAGTAGCTGCAATGAGATCTGCTATAATAGAAATGATTGAGAGTGGAACTGCGGTATGTTTCGATTTTAGAGAGAATGGTTTAAAAGGAATTAAAGTCCTTCGAGAAGCCGTAGAAAATTTACCAATTGACCTTCATATCCTCGGACGACAAGATTTGGAAGCTAATTTGACTACATTACTTTCTCAATGTGACGGATTGGGATTAGCAACACCACTACTCTACTCTCAAAAAGAAATGGAAGCAATTCGAAATCAAACTTCTTCTCCACATGTTTTGGTAGCAACGCATATCGGGGAAGAAATTTCGGTGATCAAAGAATCCCTAAAACGTTTTGGGCTTTCAGATTTGCAGGTCTCTTTAAATCACTTAAATCCTGATATTCTTATCCATTTAACGAAGCTTAAAGAAAATGAACTCCAAGAAATCCCCACCTCCAAATTCATTGTATTTTGCCCACGTTCCAACGCCTATTATGGATTAGGATTCCCCCCGATTGATTATTTTCTAAATAAAGCGCATTTAATTGGGCTAGGAACAGATAATGTTATGTCAAATTCCCCAAACATCTTAGAAGAATTGCGATGGCTCATTTTACGATTGAAAGAACAAAATATTCCATTTAATCCTTCAAATGCGCTAAAATTTATTACAATCAATCCTTCAAAAGCATTAAAACTATCTACAGGGTGCATCAAAGAAAATTATTGGGCTGATCTTTTAGTAGTTAATCTTCAAAGCACCAGAACTGCGTTTGGAAACGATCCTATTCTGAATTTACTCTTCAGATGTCAATTTCCAGAGGATATATCTCTTAATCTCTTCCATGGAGAAGTTATTTCTAATGAACTTGCCTAAACCTTCCAAAACCCGTCCTTTTGTATTTCTATCGGCAGCAATTAGCCTTGATGGAAAAATTGCTACAAACGAGGGGGATACCCAATTGTCCAACTCTGATGATTGGAAACGAGTTCATCGATTAAGAGCCGACTCTGACGCTATTATGGTTGGAAGTGGAACTATTAAAGCTGATGATTCAAAATTGACTGTTAATGAAAGCTTGATTGACACAGAAATTGATAAGCATCCTATACGAGTTGTTGTAAGCTCAGATGGTAAAATTCCTCTGAAGTCAAGAGTAATAACCCATAGACCAGATATTCTGACCATTATTGCTACTACGTCTCAATGTTCGCTGAATCAAAGATCAAAACTAGAAAAAAGGGGATGTCAGGTCATTGAATGTGGAAAGGGGCCCTTAACAGATTTACACCAACTTCTATTCAAACTTAAAACAGACTTCGAAGTTGAGAAGCTAATGGTAGAAGGAGGAAGTCGTTTGAATGGTGAATTAATTAATCTACAGCTCCTTCATGAAATCCAGTTAGCTCTTGCCCCAGTAATTTGTGGTCAAGGAATACCCCTATTTAATCTATTAATACCATTTTCTTCATTTATAGAGTCACCTTTTTTTGAAATCAAAACATTTGATAGAATAGGTGACATGATATGGCTTTGTATGTCAGTTCATTACCAATCACGAAGAATTGTTTGAAAGTGAAATTCCTAAGGACAGAAAGAATTAACTTGAAAATTGTCTCTTAGAAATTTCTGTTTTTTTTGTTTACTAAAATCCGAGTGGATTAACGAAAGAAAACAAGTAAGATATAACATAAGGAACAATCGCATAAAGAACTGCAATAATTGCTGCATGATAACCCTTGGCATCAATTGACTTAGAAGCGAAATACACCAGTATAGCACTCCAAATCTGAAATATCAGACTTATAAATAAAAGAAAAATCCCCATTCCACCTACTGACCCAAATGTTTCGAGAGCTGTGAGTTCAGCAAAAGAGTTAACAGTGGTGGCTGGTACAAAGAGAATTACGAATAATAGATAAATTAATTCGTCAAATACTAGTGGAAGGAAAGACCAGCCTGCAATCGTTGCCATAATCTTGAAGTTTCTCTCTTGAGACGGTACTTGAGACGAGAATATTGCATGGAGAATCCAAAGTACAATACTGTTAATAATGATCCAATTGATAATATATCCGAGAGGGGATACAAAAGCTCCCATCATTAGAGAGGTTTGCATAAGAGACTCTATATCAAAACCCTCTATTAGATCAGAGGAGTAACCCATACTTTGAATGAAATCTTCTGCAAATTGAGGTGAAAATGTAACTTTTGAAAAAAGTAGAAATGAAGAGATTCCCGCGATAATCCCTACAATCAGAACCACAAGAAAAGGTTGCTTAAGATTCGGTCGCTTGGCAATTCGTGGCATTTCTAACTGAGGTGATATTAAAACTCCTTGAAAATGCTGAGTAAATGGAAGTGGAGGTTCAGTTATCATTCTATCTGGTCTATAAGAGGCTTGATAGGCTTGAACTCCTCTATCTGTTACAGTTGGAGGTATTGAAGTAGATGGAGTTGATGGTCTCGAACTTGGAATACCTGTTGAATCAATCGCTGGTACTTGAGTCCCACAATAGGCACAAAATGTAGCTCCCTCAAGTAACTTCTGACCGCAATTTCCACAAAACCTTGGAGTTGTTTTAGGACTATCATAACTCATGAAAATCAACTATAATACAGGTCTATTAGTAATAATTCTAATAGGAGTTGATGAGACATGAAATAAAAAATCTTCGATACAGGCCCGATTTAAACAATAATATTAAACAAAAATTGATAGGGAAATGTGTAAATATAACAACGTATTAAAAATGATTAGAAAATATAGAAAAAGATATTACCCTGACCGATCTTTCAAAACTACTATAGTGAACCCCGCTGCTTCATCAGGTGTGATAATTATTTCCGATTTCGGCATTTCAACATAAACACTCTGCAATCGTCCATGATCAAGAGCATCTGAAACACTTCGAACCTTTTTTACTAATGAAGCTACATGAGCAGATACTCTCTCCGCATCTGACTGTGGTAGATTACTTTGTAGAGGGAGACCATCTTCATCACAAACTAATATACCTTTGACTCCGCGCCGAGCTGCCAATCTCTTGATTGTATTTTGTAATACTGAAGGAATAACATATTCATCATCAGACATTTTTTTTCATCTTCCTCTTCATTTCTTTGATGTTAATGTCATGGTACTACTCTCCCGTTTCACAAGTGCTACAATAATGATCTCGGAGTTATAATCAGGGATTATTTCTACATCTCCGACTTCTAATTCTAACCGGACACTTCTGGCTTCTTCTTGTGAGATTTCTCTAGAAATACTTCTTACTTTTCCTACCAAAGAGGCAACATGTGCAGCTACTCTCTCTGTATCCTCTTCAGGAAGACTAGATTGGAGTGGTAATCCATCTGTATCACTCAATACAGCACCATATACTCCTTTATGTTTACCAACTGATTCTATTACCTTTTCCAGAGCCTGTTGTGATAAATATCCTGCTTCATGTGACATTTTTCATCGAATCCCTAAATAACCTGGTCTAGGACGGCTAAATAATAACGATCTATACACTAAATTGCGATTGTACTTAAAACCTTTTGCTTTTAAGTTAATGTATTTCAAATGATACTCTGGTTGATTTTGTTATAAATCCAATCACAACCTTTTTTTCTTTATTTTGAATTAATAGAGGAATCTGAGGAAGGAAAATAACATGGTTTGGCATATTATTTAGTTTCAAATAGTAAAACATTTAGATTTATTCGCTTTCTAACTATTAATTCCCTAAATATCGATAAAAACAACCATTTTGGATATAAAAATTGCAGTTTCAACTAGCTAGTTTATTGAGAATCAGATTGATTTTAGATGAGGATACATTTGAGGAGTGTATGTTTGGAACTAAAGTTCTGGTAAGTTAAACTTTAAAAACAGCGGGTGAAGATTAAACATAGCCCAAGAGTGTGGTATTATTGGTATCACAAAATAGTGAAAAGAAGAAATCCTCACAAGACAAACTAGATGAGATTTTATTAAGTGTTACAGAATTGAGAACTCACTTTGATAACCTAGATCATCGAATTTCACAACTTGAGGGCTATATAGACAGAAATCTTTCGATCTCAACTAGATCTAGTATTCTTAAATCCGCTGTAGAAAATAGAGAGCAGACTGATTTTGATAATCTAGATGATCACTTGAAACGTACATACCAAACATTGGCTGAGGCTCAGGAACCAGAAAAAGGTATGACTGCTTCAGAAGTAGCGGAGCGAATGGGTCGGAGTCGAAGTACGACCAGTTATCATCTTAATAAGCTTGAAAAGATGGGAATTCTTGAAAAATTTCCAAGTCCATCAAAGGAAAGTTCACGGACCGTTCTTTTCCGTCCTAAAGATCGTCCTTTCGAATTATTGGACTCTCACAAATAATTTTGTCCTCATATCCCCCTGAAGGTCTTTTCGGTGAAATATAAAAGTGGAAAGGAAAATTTAACTAGAAGTAAACTCTAAAATTTCTTTTCCTAATTGGTCAAACGCGGCTTGAACTCCATCACCAGTCTTGGCACTAGTTTCTATGAAACTTAGTCCTAGACGGTCAGCTAATTCTTTACCTTCATTTGTGGATACAGTTTCTGTTCCTTCTTCACGTAAATCGGTTTTATTTGCTAGAAGTACCACGGGAACATCCTTATCACGTTTAGAATTACTTAAGATGTCGTTTAACCACTTTTCTACATTTTCAAAGGTTTGTCTACGTGTGATATCATAGACTAAGATTCCGCCAAAAACTTTCGTATAATAAGCTCTAACAACATCCTTGAAAACAGGTTGTCCTGCAAGATCCCAAATTTGCCAGCGAATATGTGTATTTTTTATTGTTGTATCATAAAGGGCAAAATCTGCTCCCATTGTACTTAAATAATCTGTTTCGAACCCCTCACCTAAGTAGGTCTTCCGAAGGGAGGTTTTTCCAACAGCTCCGTCTCCAAGTAATACAATTTTCCATAAGCGATGATCCTCATTACTCAACTATTTCACCTTTTTTATCCATTTTTGGTTGATTTCATTTTTATTAAATGTTTTAAACTGATTGTACACAAATTAGTGTATTATACTTATTCCGAATGACCAAATTTTCTAATTCCCAGCTTTAATCTAGCTGAGAACACCTTTTTTCTAGTAGTTTTTGTTTTTATCAAAGTTTTATTCGTTTTAAATCAGTTTTCTGTTAACACATAAATATCATTTGATTAGTGAGGACAAGTAATTTATTCCTCTAATGATTCATTCGATATTAAATGTGTTTGTTTTTCGCAGATAGACTTGACATTAACCTATCAATTCAGATATGTAATTCAGAATTGGTAGGGGAGACTCGTTTAACATATCCTCGTTTTCGTAATTCTTCTAAGCATTCAAGTTCTAAATCCTGACCACGTTTTGTTATTTCTGTTGATGATTCAGGAGAAAGCACTTTAGACGTTAGCAACGCTCTAATTGTCGGTCGTAATTTTTCTGGGAGATCTAGTATTCCTAGAGTGTCAAAAGGTTGGATTTGAATATACTGAGGTGGCGCTGTACAAGTACAAATCTTTCTCCCTGTTTCTTCTTCTAATTTTTGGCGTTCAGGCCTTGGATTTATTCCTAATTCTAGTAAATACTCGTGTCTAGAATTGTGGGAGGTTGTAAATTCGTATAATAACAAATCTTTGATTTTTGGATCAGAATAATTCTCCTGCACATAATTATGGAATAGCCTTTCAGGATCTCCTCGCAGAAGATTGATTTCAGCTCCATAAGTTAGTATATTCTGACGTAACTGTTCATTTACTGTATCAATATCAAAAACGAAGGGTTCAAAGATTTCTTCTACAACTTTGGTAACCCCTCTAAATCCTCCAGTACTTCCTGTCTTAGAAAAATCAATAATAGCTTCTTTGAAATCTTTTTCGAACCGTTCAATAACCCTAAACAGTAAATCTGTAAGAGTATCGTTCATAACTGGACTATAGAGAATCCCAATTACTTTTTTTCCTTTCCTTTGTACAATTTTCATATTTCCATTATCGATATAGCGTAAATCGCCTCTTCGTCCTGCAGTTTCTGATACCATATGAGCAATGCTAGTTAACGCTGCTGTTATGAGTACTGGATTTTTCATTTCGTCCTCTGCTTTTCCAAAGAAGTAATAATACATGGTTGATCCTGATTCAAGATCAGTTATGAACAAAGCAATGGGAGATGCTTCCGTACCATCGTTACTTCTTCCAAACTCCTCTTTTTCAGTGAAATCTTGGAATCTTTGACTCAAATCTTGAAACGTTTCATTTACTTCGGAATGTGGTAATTCTAAATAATAAATACCTTGATCTGAGAATTCATATAACTCAGAAATCCAAGGAATTGTGTAAAAAATAGGATGTCTAAGTTTCGTTTCCAGTAGTTCTAGCTTTCTATCAAGTTTCCCAAAAACTACTGGGGGTTTCATCATGTTCATGATTACCAAAGTGGGTGTGGTAAGAAAAGATAAGAAATTTTGAATTGTAGATTTTGTCAGATTGAATGTTGGATATTTTTCTGACGAAATAATCCAAACCATGTCACTTTGTAGAATTGCTGCCGTTGTAATACTCTTCTCATCCAAACTGACTGGAAGAATGAAAGCAAGAAGATCTATTGTATCTTTGAAGAAAAGTGAATTTACGCGATATTTAGTACGCTCCTGTATCTCAATCTGAGTTATTGGAACGCCAGAAGAAGGAAGAACCCGCACAAATGAACCCTTGTCCTTATCTTCAAAGATTGATAAAGACTCACTAACAAGGGTATCTTCAGAGATCTCGCTTAGAAAGTCGGTACTAGTAAAATGAGATTTTCCATATTTAAAAAGTGAATATCTTAACTTTTCAGTCCTTGAAAAATCAACAATAAGGACTCGAAATCCAGGTTTAGATTGAGTATAAGCTAAAAAGAAATTTAGAGCTATTGTTTTTTTCCCACAGCTAGGGGTTCGCGAATAAATACTGATCACTTTAGGAGTAGCCATTTTTAATTCAGCACTAAGTTTCCGGATTCAGAATCGAAATAAACCTTAAAAGCTATATTAATTGGATGATGAGCTTTTTTGTTGTTGACTGATTTTGGAGATAATCTTGATCATCAAATTATGGTTTTTAAGGGATTCTAATTCCTAAGATACCGAGATTTATTTAAGAATTTTGAGTTTATATTCCAGAGTCACCTATTCTGCTTTTATAATCTAGCTAAGTTGAGTATCGAGTTCTATCAAACCACAATCAATAAACTTTTGGTCTAGTATTATTCGCCATCACTTGATACTAGAATTGTCAGTATACCAACTATTCATAAGTATTATGATTTTACCTATGATTTATTTGCACAAGGATTGTTTTCAATGGAAAAGGAAACACAAGACCAATCCCCTGTTGTTTCATTATCTTTGGATGAAGTTGGTCTAACAAATTTCATAACCCAAGTTTCTATCACTCGGGGAACAAAAGTTTATCGCTATCAAACTACTGTAAGTGTTGTAATAGATCTTCCCCCATCTCGAAAAGGAGCTCATCTATCCCGATTCGTGGAGTCAATCTCAGAGATATTGAGTAGTGAAGTTCATACTCATTATTCATTAGAAGAAATGTCTAGTCACGTTTTAATGACATTAAACAAACGTCATCCATATGAAAAAGGATCAATTACTCTTAAATTCATTTTTTTCACGAATAAAACCACTCCAGTGTCTCAACGGCCTTCAATTGAGAATTATAGTGCGAAATTAATTACTTGGTGGAATCAAGGGAAGATCAGTCACAAGTTGACTTTAGGAACTTATGGAAGCACTGCTTGTCCTCATGCACTCTCTCAGAATCCTGCGAACCGTACACACATCCAGCGAGCTTATGCAGAAATAAGTTTGCAGGGTGAGACACCTGATATTCCTGATATGGAGGATGTCACTATGATTCTTGATGAGAGCTTTTCCGCTCCAACATTTTCACTTCTAAAAGCTGAGGATGAACAATGGATCATAAATCAAATGTGGGAGAATCCATTATTTGTTGAGGATGTCACCCGAAATCTCTTGCAGCTTGCCTTGAAGCACTTTTCAAATCGCAAACTCGAAGTTCAGGCTACAGTGATTTCTCAAGAGTCTATTCACAAACACAATATCATATCAAAGGGTAGTACTAGGACAGATAGTCTTGAAAGTTAAGAAGTAGGTTAATGTGTTAAATTAAGAGAGAAAGTATGTGATTCACGACTGATCAGATTTATTCTTTTCTCCAAAGATTTTGTCCCTAAATTTTCTGGCAGCGGAAAAAACACCAACTCCACTTGCTTCAACCGCCTTTTTTCCAACAGTCAATGCAATATCTGTTTTACTTATCTCTCCTCTCTTAATTCTTTCCATGTAATCAACTAGATCTTCGTAAGGGGGGAGAAAGTCAAACCGATAGATTTCAGCAGCCCAGTAGCCTTTACCTCGCTGTAATGTGTAAACAATGCATACAAGAATGAGAATGATAACCATGAAAACCATTGTAATGTCATGATACCCTTCGGAGAAAGACAAAGTACCAAAAATATCTTCCCATACTAATGCAACACCACTCATTATTTGTAACTGAATTAAGTGAAATCCTAAAGCTAGACCTAAATAAATCAAAACCACTCCTTCTCCGCCAACAAAACCAATAAACCTGCCAATTCTAAATGGATCCTCTCTGACCTTCTTTTTAGATTTCTCTGATGGGTCAATAACTACACCCTTCATTTTAACACGGCGTGAAATATTCTGAGCACTATAAAGAAGGGAGAATATAACAAAAAAGTAATCAAAACTTGTTATAATACTTTCAGATCCAGTCACAGAAGTTAAAAAGATCATAATTTGATTCGGGAGAGTCATTACGAAAAAGAATCCTAGTGTTGTATTAAAAATATCGTCATTGAAAATCCATCCTTGAACCACTAATATAATCAGGAATGCAACGACAATCCCTATGATTCCGAGTACTAAGTAGCTCAAACGGTTTTCTGTGAATCCAATATAAGCCATAACGATATTCCATAAAAGAGATGCTATAGCGACGAGCGTCATTACACCAGAAAAGATGGATTTATGGTCTGTTGTGGGTTTTCCTAAAAATAAGACGCTGCCAGTGATTTTATTGTCAAACATCCCCTTTGAAAAGGCAAATGATGCTAGGGGGACTAAAAATGCCCAGCTTAAGAAAGCAACAAGAGGAAAATATTGAAATATCAAATCAGAGATATTTTCTATTAATAGAACTACTAGAGTAATTACAACTACTATTAAGAGAAGAATGAAACGAATTAATGTGTTCAATTTCTTAGAAACTAAACCAGAAATAATGAATCCCAGCGCTATACTTATTTGCATCATAAATGTCAATTCAAGGAGTGTAAACTCACCAATACTGATTGTTTCTGATGTTTGGCTTTGTAGAACGACAGCTCCAGTAGTCATGACTGAAGTGACAAACAAAATCAAACTAAACAGTATTAATCGTTTAGAAAAAAGAATTCGAACACCACCGAATAGTGTTGTCTTCAAATAGTCCCAAAATGCCTTTTCTACATAGCTCATAGGTTATTCCTCTATTATTTCGAATTAAAAATTCACATCTTAAAATTTCTTCGAATACCTTAATGTTTATTGCAAGTTTTCAAAAATTTTGAACCACCAATTACTTTCAACTAAGTGAATTCTCATGGATCTAAAAAAACTAACTGACGAAGTAGACAAGTATATTAAAGCACATGGAGGTTATTGGGATCCAGGATGGCTTTTGGCTGCAATCACTGAAGAATTAGGGGAATTATCACATGCACTCCAGACTTATTATGGTGTTCGTGGTTTAAATAGTGTAAAACGGAAAAAACCTAAGGAAAAGCTTATTAAAGAGGAATGTGGTGATCTCTTTTTTGCCCTTATCTGTTTAGCAAATTCACTGGATATAAACTTAGAAACTGCTTTGCTTAAAACAATGAAAAAGTATGATGCACGGTAAATCATTTCAGGTTTGATTAATATTTGCGTGTAAAACACTGGTTAGAGAAATTAAAGTTTAATAAGGATTTAAACAAGGGAGGGACTGGAAAAAGTCATTTTAACTGGTTTTAATAAGCATAATTCGGAGAAAAAATACCGCAACCTTAATTATTTATTTGTAATCGTTTCTTTCCCTGATTAGACATTAAAACAAAATAAATGAGTGTACAAAACATGACAAGTGCAATAAAAATTATTGCAGGCATCTTCATTATATTGATTGGATTTCCTATCTTTATTGGTGGTTCAGCGGTACTTCTATTTGTCCCATTATTTACTGATGGTGAAGGTTATTTTATGACCACACCAATTGCTATACAATCTGAGGACTTTAATGCTAATTTTTCGGCAATCCGACTTGACATTCCCCTTGATGACGTTCAGATAGGAATAGAAGTTGATCCTGCGAAATTTGTTAAGTTTAAAATTGATGTCCATGGAAAAACAACATCTGAGGATGTTTTTTTAGGATTATGCTCCAAAAATGATGCTGACTCATTTCTAGGCACAAGTATTGCTTATCTTCAGATTACAAACTTTGAATATTATGGTTTTGAATTTGGTGAAGATAGACAAGATCCTATCTATCAAATGGAATATGACATTGTTTCTAATACAACCAATTGGGCTAGTCCATCGGTAGAAAGTGTTTCTTGGTTCGAAGGCGGAACTACTGGCACTTCTTTCAAATGGGATCCCTCTTACGAAACTTTGACAAGTGGTGAAACTATTTCCTTCATACTTATGCATACAGATCTAGGTGAATCATATAGTATTGATATTACATTCAGTATCGGAGCTAATATTCCTATTCTAAATGCTATTGGATGGGTACTCGTAGTATTTGGTGGCCTACTCACCTTATTAGGTATTATCCTTCTTTGGAGTGGGCTGAGAACCAAGAAACCACGAGCAGAACGTGTAAGATATTACCAAGGAGCTCCGGCCACACGAGTTGAAGCTATTGAAAGACCTCCCCCAAAGTTCAATCTTCAATGTTCTAATTGTGGCTCATTAAATGAGCCTGACAGTTCATTCTGTTCAAGATGTGGTGAGATTCTCCTTTCAGAGGATCGGAAGACCGTGGAGGAAGTAACAAAGAAAACTGAAGTGGAAATATTTGAACCAACTGGTGATAAACTAGTTGTGGCAGAAGGTTGGCCTCGTTTTTGGGCCTGGTTAATTGATATCCTTATCACTGGAGCAATCTCCAGTGCGTTGAGTTCTATAATTTTCTTTACTATCAGCGACTGGAGCTTTTGGTCTTTTGGCATCTGGAATCCCTTTCAATGGGTATTTAGCCTAGGTCCTTCTTCAATCATTTTCTTTGTATACACTGTAGTAATGGAACACTATTATGGCCAAACCTTGGGTAAAATGGCCTTAAATCTCGAAGTAGTGTCAGAAACCACTGGCGATCGTCCCATTTTACAGGACATAATCATCTCCGCAATAGGAAAAGCATTCTTTTTACCTGTAGATGTCATCATAGGATTGATTGTGAAAGACCAAACTCAGGTTCCAGATCTTAACCAGAGATTGACTCAGAAATGGGCACGAACGGTAATTATTCAATCTGAGAAACAGAAGAAAAAATCAGTCCAATTTGTATCTGGCAGGGTTTAGAAAGATCTCTTTTTTTTTTCTTTCCCCTTTTTTTTACATATATTATTTTATTACTTTTTTGATTCATATGATCTCGATTTCAGTCATTAATAGCTCGTGAGATTCTTTTAATACCCGCTGGTAATCATCGAAGGTTAATAATGATAGGGCTTCTTCAAAAGTAGCCCAACACCAATTGATGTGTTCTGTAGAGAGTTTAATTTCTTTAGAAAAAAACCTAACCAGGAAAAAAACTACTTTTTTGACGATAGTTCTAGGGCCTCGTTTGGGAAAATAAATCGAATCACTTATCAGCCTTTTCATTATTTTAAAGTTTGTTTGGCCAGTTTCCTCACGAATTTCGCGGATGGCTGTTTGCTCATAAGATTCACCCTGTGATTGACGTCCCTTGGGGAATGCCCAGTAATGTAACGGGCCACGATGTTGGACCAATAGATATAAGGGCTCTATATTCTTTTTAAGACTCCTCTTGAAATAAACAGGCACCCCACCACATGAAATCTCATCAAAATCAGTGTTGGATTTCTGTTTAGTGTTCACACCTATGCACTTCGCTTTCTTATGACCAATAATGACTGTATATTACAATCATTCGTGGTATTTTTTAATCTTTAAGATATGTCTTCTTTTGATGTTTTTTAATTGGTTTTAGGTGCTTCAATAGAGAAATGATTTAAAATTCTTTTTCTTGTCTCAAATAGTAAGTTGTAATAACCAATAAACAGTAAAGAATCAATATATAATCTGGAGATAAATCTTTGGAAGAAATGGACACAAGAAAATTCCGTGTGATTCTTAAACACGAGGATCCATCTACTGATATTGAAAATGTCAAAGGATTGCTTACATTCCAGAAAAATATGATGATATTTTTTCCCCAAAATCAAGATCCAAATTTAGAAAGATCCTATCATATGAAAGAATTCGTAAGTGCAAACTTAGTTATTTCACGTGAATGGTTCAAAAAAAAGGAATTAGTACAATTAAATTTTGCCAGAGGTGATGTATCAGTTTCAGTCTCCTTTGAATCCATTGATATTTCACCCGAATACCTTTTACAAGAAATTCTCAAGTATCAGGAACGTATTGCCAAAGGATCAATTTCTGGTGTTGTTGGATCACTTTTTGAGAAAATTAGTGAAGAAGGTCAAAAGATTGTTCGTGAATTTGGAGCCATGATTCAATCTTCTTCTCAAGAAATTACCCAGGCATTAGATCAAACAAGGCAATTTATTAGGGAAGCGACAAAGACCGCAAATCTCCTAGAATCTAGTGATAGAGAAATTAGAAATAGTGGGAAAACTATTAACTTAGATGTAAATGATATTGATGAGATTCTTAAAAGATCTCTGGCATCTGAAAAGATTGAGGCAATGATTTCAGGCTTAATTGCTAAAGGCTTAATATCTGCAAAGGATCAAAAATTCCAAGAAGCCCTTGACGCCTTAAAAATAGCTCGCGAAGCAGCAGAGAATGAAAACATGGATGAATATACAGAGGTTGCTGATGATAGTATAAAACAAATTGAAACAGCAGAAAGTTCTAAAAAATTAAATATGGAGTCTCTTAACAAAAAAGCCTTAAAGTATGCCAATGAGGCGCGTGATATTGTAGCAGAATGGGAATCAGCGAAAAATAATGAAACGGAAGTATGATTTGACTATACTGTTTGTTGTTACCTGCTCACCACTTTTAATACTAAGTAATGTTCATTCTAGTTTCTCTTTATCGAATTATCACTCTTCTGTTAAAACATTTAAGTTTAATGCCACACTTGCTTACGATTTCATACAGAAACAAGTTGATTTAGGTTCGCGCTATCCTGGTTCTGAAGGTATTGAAGAAGTTAGGCACCTGATTGCTTCGGAACTCCTTCCAACCCAAAATTGGGTTATTATCTACCAAAATTTCTCCAAAAAATGGGATGATCAAGATGTTATTTTAGTTAATATTATTTGTACCCCGATTTCTCCTAATTTTACACAACCATTTTTTCTACTAATGGCTCATTATGATACGCGTTTATGGGCTGATAAAGATCCTGATCTTTCAAAACGTAAAGAACCAGTCCTTGGAGCAAATGATGGTGCCTCAGGAGTAGCTATAGCATTGGAACTTGGAAAAACATTATTCAAGGAGTATAATTATTCAAATTTCCAACTAGTTTTCTTCGATGGGGAAGATCAGGGACAAATTTTGGGTTGGGACTGGCTTCTTGGATCAAGATTCTATGTTGAGTCCCAAGAATTTAAAAGTCAAAATCTGTCATTTGCAATCTTATTAGATATGGTTGCAGGAAAAAATGCCACATTTAAAAGAGAAAAGTATTCTGATCAATATGCAGGAACACTTGTTACTAAAATATGGAATGAAGCTGATAAATTAGGATTTAACAAGTATTTTATAAACCAAACTGGATCTCGAATAATAGATGATCATCTTCCTCTTATAGAAAATGATATCCCTGCTGTTGATATTATAGATGATTTTGTCCATCGATTCAAACCATGGCATACAAGCTTTGACAATATGACATTTATTGATATGCACACTATAAACGCAGTAGGATTGACCCTTGAATCAACACTTATTCAACTTTTGACCTCAGAGGGGTGGCTAACGAATCTTACAACCATTAATTACCAAACTAACTTTTTAATCCTTAATACGTTGAACTTTTTCATTCTATTAGCATCAGTAACCTCACGTTGCAAGAAAAGACTTATTTATCGCTATAATTTAAATTTAAAAGATTAGTACTCTTAAAACTAATATTATCTATCTGAGCTTAATCTATTTCGAATCACTCAGAAAGTGACAAAGTATTTATTTTGTGTCTTAAATCAAACGAATCATAGCAAGAGTGGACAAATATGACTCCGACTAAAGAACTGAACACTGATTTAAGCTTTCGACCTCTCAAAGTAGATGATATTGATACTATTATTGAAATTGACGAGAAAATCCTTCGAAGAAAGCGCTCAGATTTATTTCGCAACCAATTAATGGAACAAATCACAAAACATGGTGATGAGAGTTTCGGTGCAGTTACCTCTAAGGGGAAACTCGTGGGATATCTGATCGCTGAAACTGTTGTATATATTTACGGAACTGATGATTTAAGCGCTTGGATTATTTTACTTGGTGTTGATCCTGAATATCAGGATCAAGGAGTAGGAACAGCTCTAGTGAAACAAGCTCTTGATTATTTCAATCAAAAAGGAATCAAAACGATTCGTACCATCTGTGCATGGAATTGGGGTGACTTAGTCGAATTCTTTAGCTCTGTCGGATTTGACCTATCCACTTATTTGACTTTGGAATTGAATATTGGATCTTAGGAGCAGGAATATATTGAGTGAACTCATCCGTCAAAGTAAATTCGAAGTATATGGCGAAGAAATGCTAGAAAAAGAAGTAAAAAAAAGCGGGAACAGCGGAAGGGTATATTTACCCCCATCGTGGATAGGAAAACGTGTAAAAATTATTCGAATGGATTAAAAAGTTAGAATGACAAATAATTGGTTTACGTTTATTAAAATCCTCCTCTTTATTATGTGTAAACCACCTTTAAAATCTAGTAAAGCAGGAGATTACATATCAAAATTCCTTCAGTGTGAGATTCTTTCACATCTAGGTTACTTCTGTTTGAGAAATTTCAACTCCTTTCTTTTTCTGCAAAGCTTGAACATTGTCTCGAAGCTCGGATATCATGACGCCTGATTCCTTATATAATTTGTTAGCTTCGTCTAAATCGAAAAAAAGATCGTTCTCAATCCATTTATATTTACGGTACTTATAAAGCGAAATTCCACCAATCCTAGATTCGATAGCGGGAATATCTCTTTGAAGGAGATTATCCAATTCCTCTGAGGATAGATTGGCAAGTTTTGCAAAAGTTTCAGACACAAAAACTTTGCATCGTTCCAGTTCGGTCTTAATCTTCCC
Organism: Candidatus Heimdallarchaeota archaeon; assembly: GCA_020353515.1. Taxonomy (GTDB): domain Archaea; phylum Asgardarchaeota; class Heimdallarchaeia; order Hodarchaeales; family Hodarchaeaceae; genus Hodarchaeum. The sequence goes on along the minus strand of CP070695.1, from coordinate 657,584 downwards.
CAATTCACTCTGATATTCTGCAATGATCGGATTTTTTATTTCCTTACAAATCCTAGCTACTTCATCATTGTCTACATTAAATAAATAATCACCATAATATTGAATTGCGACTAAACTGTCTCCCTGTGCGGCATTCTCAACTTCTGAAACAATGGTTTCCGAAGATAATTGCTTTAAAGCCCAGATCACCTTCGCTTGAACATCCACATCTCTATCTTTAGCTGCTGCTAATAAAGGAAGAACTGAAGTACTATCCCTTATTTTTCCCAAGGCCTCTGCAGCATTTCCACGAGTTTCCTTATCTTTATCCTTTAGAGTCTTTATTAACACAGGATTTGCTTGAGAATTACTTAATTCACCCAGACTCCAGCACATCTGACGACGGGCATATGCTTCCTTTTCCTTTTCAAGAGCAGCAATTAAAGGTTCTACAGCATGAGGAATTTTGATCTGTCCTAATGCAAGGGCAGCATTTTCTCGAATATCAGAGCTTTCCTGATCGGACAACGCTTTAATGAGTCCTGATCCTGCCTCCTTGGCTACATCTCTCATCTCCCCTAGTTGTTTGGCAACCATAGCACGGAAGTCTGGGTCTTCATCTGTTTCTAAATACTCAAGCAATGGAGGTATAGTTGATTTATTTGCTATTTCACCTAGAGCTTCTACAGCTCCAAATCTAACAGTCCAATAATCAATGGAAGGGTCTAAGGCTGAAAGTATTTTTGATATAGCCATTTGGGGATGGCTTTTTCCAACTATAACTAACTGATTGACTGCTGATGAACGAATAAGTAGTTGATGTGACTCTAACGCCCGAATCATAACATCACACAAGGCATCCGGAGGCAATTCTTGGTCATCAGGTATCTTCATAATTCTTCTAAGTTCCTCATCTTCTAGAGGCACAGGTATCACACCTTCTATGGATTAATACTACTAAATTTAATTAAATTATGTATAATATAAATAATGTGAGAATTATTAATAATCTTAATTTTGAAGATTATTTCACTGTTAACCGATTCGAACCTCAACTATTTGTTGTTTTGTTCGTAAGTTAGAGGATAGAAAGCGGCCTTCTACAGAAGAAAGCTCCATCATTAGTGGATTATTAGACCAGGCGCAACGAATTGAAGCACCTTCAAAAATACGTTCTGTGATCTCAGGATTCCCCCTTACTATAACTGGTTCTTGAAACTCCAAGCCATTCTCTCCTTTCTTTATTTGTAGAAAAAAAACAGAGAGAGCTATCCCTCGTTTCATCATACTAGATACATTTTCCTCCACTTCAATTGCTTGATTTTCTACATTCCAAGAAATTCGAGCCCGAATACGTCGCGGCTCTGGCTGTTCAATATTGATAAATCGCATGCCAGTAATAAAAAATCCTGTTCTGTTCCGACCATCTTCATCCTTCAATCCTTTCACATTGAGATGACTTTCAACGTCGATAATAGGGTAAATTTCGATCTTTTTTATTTCATCGATCCTCGTCATGATGGCCTCTATCCGCTGTAATTAAGTTAAATATACATGAAAACAGCTTGAAAAGTGAGTAGGAAACTATTTTTAATATTTACAGACCTATAATATAAATAATTCTCCAAGGTCCAGTAATATCTCTAAACTCTCATCGGAAATTATTCAGTAGTAATACTTTCACTCAATAGATTAATACTTCCTATAACACTTTCAAAAAGCGAACTACTCTTTTTAGATTATTAATTTCATTTTCTTCTTAGTTCATCACATCTAATTTGGTTTTTATAAAGGATTCAACATGATCCATAGCCTCCCTCATAATTGAAACCTCAGGAAGCACAACAGATCGGAAATGGCCTTTTCCAAGTTCTCCAAAACCACTTCCGAAGACAAAAAGAACACCCGTCTCTTGAAGGAGATCCATTACGAAACGACGGTCATCAATTTCTAGATCAATTCGAGGGAATGCGTAAAAGGCACCTTTGGGTTTAACGACTGATAATCCATTCATTTCGTTTATCCTTTTGGAAAAATAGTTTGCACGATCTTTCAATTTCTCTATGACAGTAGCTAAGAAATCCATTTCTTTATTTAGGATTTTACTTACTGCTACTTGTACTGGACTATTTGCACATAATCGAATCCGTGACTGTTTTGCTAATGCCTCCCAGAACTCAGAGTATACATCATTTTCATCTTTTAATATTGCCCATCCCAATCGCCATCCAGGTGAAAGTAACGTTTTAGAAATACCATTGAGTACTAAAACAGGGATGTCTGTTAAGGAAGTCACTGAACGAAAAAAACCTTTTTCATATGTTAATAAATCATAGATTTCATCAGAGATTAGTAGAAGATTATGTTCACCAGCAAGATCCGCTATCTGCTTCACCATACTTTGAGAGTAGACTGCTCCTGTTGGATTGTTTGGGTTGATCATTAAGATTGCTTGGGTTTTGTCTGATATTTTCTTCCTAATATCCTCAATATCAGGTTGCCAACCTTCAGTTTCTACGGTGTAATACTCTACTGGTTTGATATTATGGTAATTAAAATACGATAGATAAGGAGGATAAGCGGGAGAAGGGATTAAGATTTCCATTCCAGCTTTTATACTTGCAGAAATGAATGAAATCGCTTCCGAAACCCCTGATGTGACCAAAATCTTGTTTGGGTCAGTGTCTGTTCCCCAAAGCCTTTTCCGTCTTTTTACTATTTCCTCACGTAGTCTAGGGTCCCCCGCTGAATCTGCATAATAGTTGGCACAATCTTTTGTAATTGCATCTACTAATGCTTGCTTTAAAAAATCAGGAGTATCAAAGTCAAATTTATCAGGATCACCTATATTGAAGTAATATAGCCTTTTTCCCTGTTTTTCTACCTTTTTCGCTAAGATTACAATATCTCTAATCGCATATTTTATATTTACAACATTTGGGGAGAGTTCCATGAGTGAACCTTCTTTTAATGTTTTCATGCTCCTTTTTATTGTTGAACTAGAACAAAAAACCTGAAATGATCGCGATGAGTTGCCAAATACTTTGTTTCATCACTACGTACTTAAATTCTTTTATTTCTTTAATTTCTTCTAATATTGTCGGATTATTTTAAATGATCGAAATCCGACAACTTTCAATGCTTGAAGAAAATTTAAGTTTCATTTTGCAAGCCTTTTTTAATTTTGAATTAAGTAGGATGATTAATTCACAGTAACACTCGAAGAAGGTTTTCTCTGTGAGTACTGATGTAGAATCGTTATCTGTACTTATTGACTCTATTGTAGAGCTTGGAGCTAAGATCTGTGTTTTGTCAGACATTTCAGGGTTACCAATAGTAACTCGATCAAAAATCGATACGGAAGACGTTGAGGTAGCTCTCAGCGCCCTGAGTAGTCTTGTTATTTCAACAGGAGACACAATCGCACGGGAGTTAGAAGGAAATTTCGTTAATATGTCTGTTCGAACAAGTGGAGGGCTACTTCTCTCTACTGTAATCGATTCCAATCCTAAAGTAGTGCTTACCGCTATTGTTGATGAAAATCTTGAGACCACAATCATCCATGAGATGCGTCGTCTTCAGCCAATTATCTCTAATGCAATTGAAGGCGTCGCTATTGAGATAAAAGAACGTGAAAGACTTCAGGCTCCTAATCAGCGTAAAATTCTGACTTTTTTCGATTCATTCTCTCACAAAGTAAACCAAGCAGTCTCTGCCAATGATTTGATTAGTATTACTCAAGCTGCAAAAGATGACTTGTTCACATTGGTCAATTCAGGAACAATTTCTTATGAAATGAATCGTTTCGTTCTCAAATTAGAAAAACATGTCCAAAGCAGAACTATCGGTCCAGAAATGTTATCTAAAGTTAAAGAAGAGATTAATAAAGCTGTTGAAGATTGGAAAAGACGTCTTTTACCAGAATAATCATTTTATATGCTTTGATTCACATGAAAGACATATTTTTATCTCTACTTTTATCAATGAAACTATGTACTTATCAGTATTTAGTAGTCCAATTGATATTTTTCAGGAGAAAATATCTTATTCATAATTTCCAGCCAGAAGGAAACTCCAATATAGAAATCAACTAATAGCAAGTTCCTACTCATCAATAAAAGACATTTAAGTGTATTCTAAGTTATGTCAAGGCGTATTTTTTAAGAACTGACATGTAAGTAATTAATTGGTGCCAAACTACACTAAGTCTCTAGTAACATTCCTACTTGAAAAGTCCTTCAAAGTAACTCGCCAGCTTATGCCTCGGTTATCACTAGGTATTTTCTCATCCATGACCTGAAAGTTCTTCATGTGATATCAGATTCACATTCCCTCAAGTCATTGCCTCATGTTTATGCATCCACCTGTCGAAGTAAAAAACAGTGAGAAGGGCTCTATTTTCATAAAAATAGGATTCGTTTATACGGGAAAACTTATAATCTTGTATGTAATAATCTTATACAAGAAAGAAAAGGCTTCAGTTCGCTTAACTTTTTTATGGTTACCGCAAACCTCCTTTTCTTTCCACCTTTTCTCAACTTGATGATTTTCTCCATGTTTTATTTGAATCCTACAATTTTTAGCTATGGTTAGTTTTTGTATCATCAAGTGTCATGGGTGTGTAGAAGTAATCCAGCAAAACTTTTTTTGTCGGCTTATTTTTCTTAAAACCGGGTTCTTCGGGGAATTTCAACTTTAAGAAAAACGACAAAAAAGGTGAAAAAATCCATTAAGGGAGGGACTCCCTAATTGGATTATAAGAATATTAAAAAAATTACCATTTCGAGGAAAAACCAGAAATTTTTTTCCAAGGTCGAAAAGAAACTTATTCTGCAGAAAGTCCTATTAAGAAATTCATGATTGAGCTGGGATTATCAGCACTTTCACGCTGAATTCCACAATTCGCACAAACGGAGTACGTTAAGCTGTGGCTTTTCCCCCAATAATTAATCTTGTAAGTTCCCTGCCAATATTTTCCTCCACATTCACAATTATCACTAGAAGATTCCATGAAATTAGTTTCTACTTGTCGAACTTGACCCACAACTTTGCGAAGATAAATACTTGGATTACTAATTTTGTGAATACTTTCAGAATCAAACCTTGTCTCTAAAAATGTAACATTACTTAGATAGGGATATTGACCTGTATAGTCAATTTGTAATAATTCGGGTGTTAAAATTCCATTTGTAACAAAGATAAAATGAATATCCTCTAAATTTTCTCCTTGAATTCGTGCCAAACTCTCATTCAAAGCAATATCTCCTGGGAAATGAGCAACTAGTTCATCTGATTCAATAGATTTTACAAAAGTCTTTTTGCTGTTAGGATCCAAGGTAAATATGTCTGCGATTTCCCCATTGATTAAAGAGAGAAGAGGTTTAATATCATTACGTGAGGCTAAAGGGGTGGTCGTTCGTGATAACGCATGATGAGCAATTCTGTGACTATTTGTTTTTAGATAATCTACAATCACTCTTAGATATAAAAATCGTTTACGGTCAGGAGAGGAACTTCTGGCTTCAAACATTTGAATTAACTCAAAAAACTCTTTTAATGAACCTTTTATCATTCATATTTTTCAACATTTGTCTTTAATAAGTATCTCCAAGTTCAATTCCTGAATGCATTTAAATAAAAAGAAAAACTTATTTTAGTCCCCTTTAAAACATTTCCAAGGTTTCTTTCTATAATTAGGTTTTTCCCATGACCATATCCCATTCATCAAAGCGTGTATTAATCATTGGAAGAGAAGTCGGATCTATCGTCCAGTTAATCAAAGAAAGAGATCCAAAGGTTTCAGTAGGAGCGGTTGACTTATTAGGAAACGAAGAAACTCGCTTCTATGCAGATTGGAAATTTTCAGTTGAAAAACAGTCTCCTGATACTTCGATTCTACGAATTAAGCATCGATCTATCCTTGATCTGCTTCTAGAGTTAGCTTTAGTAATGTTGGAGGATCTAGAATTTGACTTATTGATTCCTCTTGCTCCTCTTCAGACTGAACCTCAGCACATTTACAGGTTATCCAGAGAAATAGAGGTCTGTTCTCCTAGTTATAAAATTTTAGAGCAATTTACTTCGGCTTATATTTTTTTAACGAATATTTCCTCAAAATTCCCAGAATTAATTCCTTCTACTTTTACTTCTGATCTATCTAAAGAACAAATAAAGGATTCTCCTGTAGTTTTTGTCTCTCAAAATGGAATTTCTTTCATTTCTTCTGCTACATCTATGTCCTCTTTCGATTCGTTAAATCTCTCTGGTTTTCTCCTCCCAATCTCTCAGATTCACTGTGCATTTTTTATAGGCTTTACTCATGGTTTAAAATTCCTTGGGTTGCAAACACTTACTGCTCCTCATGAACATACTTTTTTTATTGATCACTTAGAGAAAAATGGTATGATTCCTTTTACTAAAATACCTGGTTTCACTTTCAAGAAAATTATCTCGCGTCTCTCTAAAATTATCACTCAATTAGGAATTGTTGGTATAATTTCATTTTATTTTGGACTATCAGAAAATCAGATTTACCCAATTTCATGTAATGTGCTCCCTGATGAAAATTACGACATTTGGGAAAGAATATCCCCCATAACTCTAGTTCCTTTTCTTTTTTCATTAAAAGATGATTTTGTCCCCCAATTTACTTCTTCAGTCTCCACTTACAAACTTCCGATATATTCTCATCGTTCTATTAAAGTCCCTCCCTTACCAATAGGTCTTTGTACTCAACGAAACCTGCCTGGGGTGATATCACATCCAGAATACCCAATTTGTGCTATTTCAGCTATTTCTTCATCGTTTTCCAGTGCACACAATCTACTCCAGCAGAAAAAGAAAGAAATTATAAAAAATCTTCTTTCCTAAGGTTTTATTCACTGTTTATGGGTCTATTATAACCTAAAACGGTCTTTTAGAGTCATTATAGATGATATCTGGTCCAAAAGAGATAATTTGCTGGCTTTCTTTCTTCTTACAATGATCTACTACACGATAGGGATGCTTTTGTAGTTTCTAAAGATCTATGAATAATGATATTTGAGAGAATTATTGATTTAGGAATTTTTCGTAAGGCTGTTATTAGGAATTTATGATCCTCACAATAACCTAAATAGAGAGAATAAAGACATAGAATTCCTTATTAGCCGTTTGAAAGCAAAAGAAAATGGAAACCTTTATGAATCATAATTTTTTCAAGACACATAGGTGTTAAAGTGGTAGGAACCGAATCTTCCGCTAGTTTTGTAAGAGATGCGTTCAAAAAATGTAGCCCTGAACTTGTTTTCCGATTCTTTGGCAGTAATGGCAAAGTAATAGCAACAATTTCAAATATATCCGAATTAATATCTACATTACCCGAAATTCCAGCCACAATTGCGCAGTTTCACATCTTTCGTGAAACAACCCAAGGTCTCTTTGAGTCGAAACAACTTAACGGGCCTGTGGTGCGTTCCGACCTTGCTTTATGGATTAACTATATCCTAGGTGATGCTGAACTTTCTCGTAGAGTTTATGAAATTGGAAAAGCAGAATCAGGTAATCCAGAAAATCTTAAGAAAGAGGTTATTAAAATATTAAAACAGCGAGAAAGAGAATTAATTGATTTAATTCGCCCATCTTAAGATGTTTCAAAGACAAAAAGAAACATAATTTCTATTTATTTTTTCATTGAATGTTTTTTTCGGATTTTTTTATTAGACTCAAATCGACTTTTCTCGCCAAACTTTCAAAAAACACTAAGATTCTCTTGAAATAACGATTTATTGGAAATTTAGGTGTATTTATGTTCATTTTACGACGAATATTTGGTATAGATCCTCAAAAAGATTTTTCAAAGGCACGAATGGCATTTGATCAAGGAAAATACTCCTTAGCTTCCAAATTATTTGAAAAAACCTATAAAAAATTCGATACCATTGATATGAGAATCATCTCTTTAGAGAATGCAGCAATAGCTGCTGAATATGCTGATATGTTTGAGAAATCGTTGGAATTATACTATCACACCCTTCTTATAAAACTCTCTACGGGTCAACGACCTAAAGAAGTCTTAAATGATATTGATAAAGCTATACAAATGGCACGACACATTGAAAAACCCTCTATTTCTATAAATAAACTTTTTTTTATGAAATTCTTGATTTTTCTCTCTGAAAAGGAATTCGATCAATTAACTGCCTTATATAACAGACTAAACAAGGATTCCTCTGATAAATACAAGGAAGCTTTTGATAAAACTTGGACTTTGATCCACTCAAGTGATACCTTTGAGAAAAAAGAAGTGTTTCCACAATTTGACCTTCCAAAAGAATTTCACAGCATTTTAGACGAAGCTGAAAAAGTCATGCAAAGGTGTTCCTTATGTGAGGTTGAGTTAAAAGCCATGGGTCAACCCGAAGATATTCAAAAAGGTACCGAGTTTGATTTATCTGTAACAATAACTTCTCATGCACATTTATCCATTGGAAAAATTAGTTTGAAAACTGGCCCAAGAGGAAGATTGTTGACATCCTCAATCCCTGAACTTCCATTAAAAATGAGTACAGGTGAAAATTATTCTATCATTTTCTCTCTAATCCCTAATCTCCCAGGGGATTGGTCGGTAGGTCCCCTTTCTCTGGTCTATTCGATTCCATCTGAGACTGGAGATTACCCAGTAACATCAGCACCAATTCTTTTTGTAGTTAAAGATGCCGTACCTGCTTTAAAGTTATCAATGAACTCTGAAACTATAGAGGAGGATTTAGAATACGTACTAACCATATCTGCTGAGAATGTAGGAAAAACAGGCCTTCAGGACGTGAAAATTGTAACAGAAATCCCTGAAGGAATAAAAATCCAAGAAGGAACTAGTGAAAAATATATCAGTACATTAGGAGAAGGGGAGTCTTTTCAATATGATATTCGTGTTAGTTTTGACCTAGATAAAACACATTTCTCAGGGTACATTATCAAGGCAAATGGCTATATTGAGGATGACAAAAAATTATCTAAATGTTCTGTTAGACTTGGAGGAAATTAACTACGCCTTAAGGTATGCTTTAAGAATGTTTTTATAAGTCTTTAAAAGAAACGGGAAATAGTTCTTCCTTAAATTACAGATCCAGCAAATTAACTTGATCGAAGACCCAGTCTTGCGATAAAAGTTGAATAAAAGGCAAAACAGTCAACAGATTCTTTTTCATTTAATGTGATTGAGGAATGCACAATTCTATTTCTTAAATTTCGGAAGTGGGCTATCTTTTTTTCGCTGGGAAGATCGAATCCGCGACTTCGGAGATTAGTCACCTGAAACTGAAAATCAGGTTTGGAATATATCGGACTGGATACTACTTGTTGAAAACGAGTAGATAGGAGATTTTTGACTGCTGCATCAGCTTTAATCACAAAAAGTTCATAGTTACTTTCCTTAAAAGCATGTTTGGCTTGGTTCCAGAGAACACGAACATAATTGATATTTTTTAACGCCTGTCCTGGATCCAAACTCTTTGTAGGAAATTCTTTACGGGAGGATTCTTGGAAATTTTCAATAGTATAAGATATCCTACTTACTACTTGACTGTAACTAAGATAAGAAGGTATATTTACAAATAGCACAATAATTATTAGGATGATTGTTGGTATTATCAAAAGAAATAATAAATCTAACGAATTAGAGACATCAAAAGGAAGAAAATGGATTGAAAAAAAAGTAAAACTTAGAAAATTTAAGATATCAAAGATTATTATCCCAAGTAAGAAATATAAGAACCACTCTATTTTTCGATGAAGACGTTTCACTGCTACTAATGTTTCTTTTTCGGATGGTTCGATAAAATTTAACAATCCAAATGTCTTGAAAGGAATATTTGTAATTGGGACTAAAATAGAAGTGTTTGGAACCTCTTTAATTTTAAAAATCCCACTAAAACTATTTTTGAGAATCTTATAAGTATCTTGTAACTCTGCAGGAACGGTCCACTGATTTATCCGATACCACTTTCCTTTCCAATCAAGATAGATAAGATATCCAGGAAGTGCGACTAGCACAAGGAAACAAAGCAATATAGCCAGGGGTGTCCAAACAAATGGTCTTGGTAAATCATACTGAAAATGAATGTAGAATGTCCCTACCGCATTCGATTCAGGGGAGATCTTCAAATAATATTTTCCAGCATCAATATTTGTCAGAGAGATGTTAAACTCTTTGTCAACAATTTGATCAATTTCTTCAAAGGGATCTTTATGAATTCGATTTTGCTCACCTTCATCATAGATCTCAATTGTAGAGTCTTCCAGAATATTTCTTTCAGGACCAACCCCAAATACCCTTAAAAATATATTCGCTCTACTAGAATTTACCAAAAACCAAAAATAATAAGGTTTTCTGGGAGAAAAGGGCTGATTGGATTGGACTGAAATAGTTTGATTATGAGGCAACCTTCCTGCAGTTTCAAAGTTGTATAATTCATCTTCAGAAATGAAAGAAATGTTATATTCCCCTAGCGGGGAAAAAGCCTCATCAGGATTATGCCCTATTACTATATAGTAAAAATCATTACTATAAGCATTCCACGAATAATTATAACTCCCTTTCTCAATTGTGTCTGAAGGAAGTACTGGATTTTGGGGGTGTCCTCGACGATAAATTGTTATTCTTGATTTATAAAGAACACTTTGTTCTGTTTCCTTCAGTAAAAGGGTTCCATTCTGATTATCGTGTAAATAGACCTTCCAATAATGATTTTCATGGTCTATACTAAAATTAGCTTGAAAAACTGAGCTGTCAAGTTCTTGTGCTGATACTTCATTAAAACCAAATAGTGGCATATTTACTTGAATGCTATAAGAAAGATTCTCATTTTTCACTGGCCTTGTATCATCCACCTGTATTCTCCAATTTCCACTGACTGATGTTTCCCATACCCCTAAATACTTTGTTTCATGATTTACTCTTTCGATCTCAAAAATTGTTCCTGAAGGAGTATAGAGTGTCACATTAAAATCATAATCAGGATTAAGAGAAAAATAAACTTCTTGTCCCTGCAAAACTTGGCGTATTTTATAAGTATGTGACGATGATTCATTAGTAAAGAGGGCATCGAAAGGAACCCCATTTTTTAAAACTATATCTGAAGGCCTGGTAATCTTATTTCGATGATCTAACCTCATATTTGAAGTTGAACTTAGGGAAAGTGGAGAAGACCAATTAACAAGAAAACTTAATGCTAATACAACCATCAGTAAGATATTGAGTTTTTGTGGTTTAATATTCATTAGTTTTACTCCGATGGGGGGGTTGTAGAAACATTAATTACACAGTCAGCTTCTCTAGTTATTTTTTACCTTTAAACCTAGAGATTATTTGATTTGGATTTATTACTTTAAACAAATCACCTGTATAGCTGTAATATATACGCGTTAAAAAAAGTAATCAATATCCCTTTTGATTAACTTAATATAGTTCTCATACAATTATTCAACTAAAAGATTTAAAAAAAAACCTTTCTGATTATAGTCAGAATCCCACACATTTAAAACCAATAATTTGGGTTTGGAAATAATTTGAGTCAGCGTATTCGTGTCTTCAAGAAGAGACTTCAAATTTCTCAGAAGAAATGGAATACAGTTCAAGGCCATTCATTAAGAACGGTAAATAATATTTTAACTATTCTTTCAAGATTAAACCTGACTCAACGTCCTGATGCTTTTTCAAAAACATTGTTATCCAAATTTACTGATATTCCAGAACGATTAGCCTTCCATTTAGCAGAATTGATAAATAAAAGTATTACTGATCTTTTTTCTTATATTGATCAATTGTCTGATATTGTTAGCGAAATGAGAAAAATAGAACGAACTTTTCGTTTAGATTTCTCAGTAATGGCCAGAAAACATGTGACGGAAGGAACTGATACATGGCCATATGACCTCGAGATTATAGAGCAAGCAGAAAGAACTATCCAAGAAATAGTTGATATGTACGAGACTGAACTCACACTTCGAAAGCAGTTAATAAAAGAAATTCAAGAATCAATTTCTTTACAACCCACAAAGATCACGATTTGCTTGGTTCTCTGGACGTCAGAGATTTACATTGAACCTGGGCATATTCAAGAACTTATGGAAGAATTCACACATGTCGAGAAAGTTTGTGAACGGGTGTTTCAACAGGATTCTTATAACTCAGTCCCAAAATCTCGATAACTTTTTTCTTCTACATTATTTCAGCAAGTCTTAATCAGCTTGCATGGAAATCAGCTAATTTCAAAATGCTATCAATTGATCCATTATGGAATCCGTTAACAAGAAGAACTTGAATTTTGTCATTAATAGCATATTCGGGTTCTCCTTTCTCTAAAAGTCTTTTAACTAAATTCATGGATGCAGTCAAATCATTACGAGCACTCTTTTCAAGGCCAGCGTTGAAAATAGCAACCCCTCGTAACTGAGAATTATGCGGCCCAAGCTGTGACACAAAAACGCATCGTTTGTCTCCTGCAGTTAAATGGTCAGGTGTGTGTCCGATTAAGTCAGAACTCATTGATTGAATTGCAGAAAAAAGGCCTGTATAAAGACACACTTCTTGTCCAGCTGGACGGTGACTCGCAAATAAAGGAAGCCCACCATCATCGAAAATATATATCTCAGAATCCGAGAAAATTCTGTTTAAAATCTTAAAACGCTCGTCTTCATCAGAAATCTCATTAAAAAGCATGGGGTCCGTGATATCTCTTTCATTTGAAGCTTCACATGATGCAAGTTTTGGAATTACAGAATTAAGGAGCTCTGTTGATGTTGTATTGTGCATAATGCTATCTATTGGGTGAGAATCAGTTAAAATAATAACGATATTACAACTTGACGCTTGTGAGTCAATTACATTAGAGAAAACTATTTCGATGTCCTTTCCAAAGGTTTTAGCAATTTGTTTGGATATCTCGTTCAATATTTTCAAACTAAGAGGTTTATCAGAAGCTATTGAAAGAAATATTACTTGCAATTTTTCAAGGTTTTCAGGCAGAGTAGTAACAAGTTTCTCACCGATTTGATTAATAGATTCTTCTATCGCATCATTTAAATTCTTAGAAGAGGAAATTCCATAATACAAGCACTTAGAATTCCCAAAAATTCGGATTAAATTTGAGAAAGACACTCCAAATCCTGAAGATGGTGTAAGTCCTGAGATTATGCTGTCTATGAATATTAAAAATTCCCAACGACCGTTTTTTATCGAACAATCAAAATTGAAATAGTTTTGACCAAAAATTTCCTTTTGGTCTTGAGATAATCCTTTTCCTGTATCAATAAATAAGGGAATAGAACCAGAGAATTTGATAGAAGCTAAAATTGCCCCAAGTATTTTGAAAATCCCTTCCTCAGAGGAATTGAAAATGAATATTAAAAAGTATGAATTTAAGAGACGATATATCTGAGGCATCATCGTTTCGGAATCAAAAACAACCACCTGATCGCACGTATCAGTTTTATAGGCTGGATTTGTGGTTATATATAAATGAGGAAGACGAGCATCATTTTTTGTAGCTAAATATTCATTTATAATTCCTAATTCAGTTGTTAAGTCCTCACCAATACACACTATCTTTCCACGAGGACGAAAATATTCCAAAATTGAATTTCTATCAGTTTGTGAGCTCAAAGCTGATTTCTCTTTAATTAAGTGTATTAAGTACCACCTTTCTATTATTAGGATAAGAAAGGGGAATTTCGGAAAACAGATGATTAAGGTCTTCAACAATTACTTCAATAACCATATTATGTGGATTATACAGATAAATCTTCATACTTTCCTTTCTAATTGTTTTCAATAGTAGATGGGCTGTTATAAATAAATTAAACGACTTTATATAATCATTAATCTTTTACATCAAACACCAGCTTTCTATCATTAAAATATAGTATTAATAAAGCAGTTAAAGAGACCAAAATTCAATTTGACTGGAATATGAGAAAAGTCTATCATAGTATAAAATTGATTTTTTACCGGAATTGTTTCTCTGCATTTATACGCATTACAAGTATAGTAGGATTCATAAAGTAATTCTCTTCTTCTTTAATACATATGGTAGGCTATTATGGCATTTGAAATTGAGAAATGCGAAGGATGGGGACGAATAGGGCGTGCTTTCGGAAAAGAGGGGTTTATCACACCAAATATAGTGAACCCATGTTTTTTTGATGATTCTTCCCATTCTCAATTCTTTTCTTTACCAACCTCCGTTAAGTGTCAAATAAATGAAATTCAACCAGGTTCCAGATCTAGTTTTCTTAAAACAGAAGAAGACAGAAATTTTTCTTTCACCCCATCCTGTTTTACTTATCCTTCTTTACAAATGCAAGGAAAGTCTTTAGAGGACATTACCTGTTTTGATGATTTGTTTCCCATTGATATTAGTAAAATTTCTATTCAAGGAATTTCCTTTCACCTTCTTCCTTGGGATCTGCCCACAATTCACTTAGATCGATATGAAAAATACTTGAAAAAAATCAATGAAATAGATGAACCAAAGTTAAATGATCAGATGAAATTTGTACTGAACATTCCTCTAATACCAGAAAAGCTTAAAATTAAACTCCCTCGTATAAAGTCTACCAAAATTGCTGCAGTGTGTTTAGGAGATATTTCATCTTTATTAACACACCCATCACTTCTAATAAAATATTTAATCCAAATTAGATCTTGGATATCCCCTAATAAGATGTTATATGCTCCTGCAATTCCTTCAAGCTATATCCCGATTTTAGTTTACCTTGGAGTCGATCTTCTTGATTTATTTTTTCCAGAGATGAATAAGACGAACCCTGCGAAACAATCAACTCCAATCCTTGAGCAAGAAACTACCAATAGATCATTTATTGATGTTCTCCAACTTACAAGAAAAGCTCTAGCCTCATCAAAGTTGAGGGATTTAACCAGGATTTATGCAAATTCTTATCCTCCTTTAAAGGCTTTATTGAGAATCAGTGACTCTCAACTTCCCCTAGAAGAGGGAACTCCCCTCTATTCTCATACACTTAATTGTACTGATGAAACGGATTTCAACCGTCCAGAAGTAAAACGTTTTCGAGAACGAATCAAAGCTCGTTATCATCCGTCCACTCTTATAACTGGCTTTATTTTTCTCCCCTGTTCAGCGAAAAAGCCATATTCACAATCAAGGTCACATAACCTCTTTCGAAAAGTCATTCGTCAAAGCTTGAAGGGGAAACGACATTCAATTGAAGAAATTATTCTAACTAGCCCCTTAGGAGTAGTACCCCGAAATCTAGAGTATTCCTTTCCAGCAGCTCATTATGATATTCCAGTAACAGGTGAATGGAGTCAGATTGAAAGAAATCACCTAACCCTAGATCTAATAGGCTTTCTAACAAAAATTAAACCGTCAATTCCTCTCGTAGGTTATGTTAAAGGAGCAGAACGAGAAATATTAGAGGCAATTTGTAGACAAAAGAATCGTCCAATTCTAATTCTCAATCAAAACACGAAATCATTAACCTCAAAGGATGCATTGAATGAATTTTCAATCCTTCTTAAAGAAGCATTTCTAAACATTTCTATTACACCTAAAATCGCCACTCAGCTCACATTTCTAAGAACAATCGCGGATTTCCAATTTGGAAAGGGGTGTGGGTCATTTTTAATTCCAAATAATGTTAGAATTAAAGGTCGAAAGGAGCTTGGGTTGCGAGTACAGCTTAATGGGGAGCACCTCCTCACATTCCGTCCTGAAACAGGGTACTTGACTTTATCTCTTTCAGCGGGGAGACTTTTGTTAAACCATACTCGTAATGTGGTTACTTTTGATGGTCAAAAGATTAAAGGTTCTACTATCTTCGCGAAAGCCATAATTAAGGCAGATTCTGAGATTCGTCCGAATGATGAAGTTCTGATTATTAATGAAAATGGGGATCTATTAGCAGTCGGAGTCTCACGTCTTTCTGGGGAACTTTTAGTCAAAATGAAATATGGAAAGGGGATAAGTATTCGGCAAAAGGTGAGGTAGTGTGCCTTTACAAAAGAACTTCTTGTTAGCTTCAAAAATTTTTGAAATCCGACAGGAATTTCTTGAAAATCGTCCCCTGGATTTTAAACCGAAATTATGGAGTTCTATTACAGAAACTAGGCAAGATATTGTTATTGTAATGGTAGTTCCAACACGAGGATGTAGCTGGGCTTTTTCGGAATCTGGAGGATGTTCTGTTTGTGGTTATATAAATGATTCTTCCCATGAGCGACCTATTCCAGAAGAAAGAATTCTTAAAGAGATAGATCTTACTCTAAGTCGAGTTGATTCTGTTAAACCCATTGAGTTTAAGCTGTATAACTCTGGTAGTTTTTTTGACGAAAATGATGTGCCAAAAAACTTACGAATAAAAATTCTTGAAAAAATCCAGAAAAATCCTGATATCTATAAATTAAGTGTTGAAAACAGGCCAGAATTTCTCATAAATCAAGTTAAAATTATTAAAGAAGCTAAAAAGATATTAGAACCTATTCAGCTAGAAATCGGGATAGGAATTGAGAGTTCTAACAACGCTATTCTAAAAGATTGTATGAATAAAGGATTCTCTATTAAAGAATATAAGAAGAGTGTACAAATAATTCGCTCACTGAATATTCGACTTAAAAGTTATGTTTTTGTAAAACCACCATTTTTAACTGAAAATGAAGCAATAGTTGATGCAATAAAGACAGCTCGGGACGCAATAGATATTGGAACTGACGTAATTTCATTTAATCCGTGCAATATCCAAAATGGAACACTAGTGAGCCACTTACACAAACAAGACCGTTATCAGCCTCCTTGG
Organism: Candidatus Heimdallarchaeota archaeon; assembly: GCA_020353515.1. GTDB lineage: Archaea > Asgardarchaeota > Heimdallarchaeia > Hodarchaeales > Hodarchaeaceae > Hodarchaeum. The sequence goes on along the minus strand of CP070695.1, from coordinate 640,793 downwards.
ATATGGTCTGTGTTATATATTGTGAAAACAATTCGCGAAGAATTTCCGAACATCGAGATTCTTTGCGAACCAACTGCAGGAGGGAAGTTAAGAGGAACTCACAATTGCGGAAAATGTGATAAAACTGTACTTGACCTAATTAACAAGATCACTGAGAAAGAAGAAGTAAATGATGATCCCTCAAAATTATGTAGCTGTTTTTGTAAATGGAAAGTTCTTGTAGAAACTCCAATTGAAACTTTTCGATCAAGAAATCTGTCACGATTACGACGACTTGATCCTTTAAATGAGTAAACGCCTTTATTTCAATGAAGATAAGATTTTTAGAAGCTCATCATTTCCCTCAAAAACATATTGCTTATCTATTAACTTATCAAGTTCCCTGATTGCTTTTTTAGACGTTTTATTCAATTTCTTAGGAAGTTTCACAACAATTCCAACATGCATGTCTCCTCTTTGGGAACTATTTGGGTATGGAGCACCTTTATTACGAAGTGTAATAATTTTTCCATGTTCTGTTCCAGGATCAATTTTAATCGTTTCTTTTCCATTTATGGTTGGAACTTCAAGCTTTGTACCTAAAATTGCTTCTATAAAACTGATAGGATATTCCATAAGTATATCAGAACCGTTTCTATGGAAGAATGGATGTTCATCTACTGAAATGACAAGGAAAAGATCGCCTGGCGGTCCTCCTAATTCTCCTGGTCTACCCTCTCCTTGAATTACAACCCGCATCCCACTATCAACCCCTGGAGGAATATCAGCAGAAACGGTTCGAAATTGCTTTACCTTGCCGATACCATCACAAGTTTGGCATTCGGCACCTTTGGGAACATTTTTACCTTCTCCGTGACATATCGGACATGTAGATATATTTACAATCTGGCCAAATGCCGAGCGTTGAATTCTACGGATTTCTCCAGTTCCCTGACACGTATTACACTCTATTTGCGATTTTCCGCCTTTTACTTTAGTACCATGACAGCTTGGACATTGTGCCCAATTAGGTACTTTAATTTTCTTTTTTAATCCAGTCATTGCTTCATCAAAAGACATTTCCAGATTTAACCTTACATCTAGTCCTCGTCTTACTCTAGGACGAGATGTTCTAGCACGAGAACCTCCTCCAAATGCACTAAATAAATCTTCGAAAATGCCAAAGCCACCAAAGAGATCCTCAAAACTAATTCCTGAAAAATCTCTAAAGGGAGTCCCTGATAATCCAGCATGACCAAAGCGATCATAAGTAGCACGTTTTTCGTTGTCTGAAAGAACCTCAAAAGCTTCTGCTACTTCTTTGAATTTTTCTTCAGCATCAGGATCATCGGGTTTCATGTCAGGATGATATTTTCTGGCCAGCTTACGAAATTCCTTTTTTATGGTCTTTAGATCAGCGTCCCTTGAGACTCCTAAAACTTCGTAATAATCTCTTTTTTTCTTCTCACTCAGCACAGTCACCTTACTCTGATCAGCAATTTCTGAATTCTACGCTTACTCATCATCCACTATTTCATAATCAACATCGACAACTTCAGATTCATCTGTTCCGCCTGGTGCTCCTTGAAAACCAGATGCACCAGCCTGTTGAGCTTGTGCTTGAGCCTGTTGAGCTGCTTGCTGGGCATATAATTTTTGAGCGAGTTCATGTGTAACTTTCTCTAATTCTTCACTTTCTTTATTAATCTCTGGAATATTGTTTGCAGTTAATGCATTTTTTACCGCTTCAATCTGTTTTTCAGCTCTTGAGCGTAAATCAGCGTCAACTTGTTCACCTAAATCTTTTATGAGCTTCTCTGATTGATAAACCAACGAATCAGCCTTGTTTCTTGTTTCTGCTTCTTCAAGACGTTTTGCATCTTCTTCTTCATATTGTGTGGCCTCTTGAACCATCCGTTCGAAATCATTCTCTGTAAGCCCACTTTCGCTCTTTATAGTTATTTTTTGTTCATTTCCAGTTCCAAGATCTTTTGCAGAGACATTAACAATTCCATTTGCGTCGATATCAAAAGTTACTTCTATTTGTGGAACTCCTCGGGGAGCAGGAGGAATACCAATTAATTGAAATCGGCCAAGAGTTATATTATCTGTTGCCATCTTCCGCTCACCTTGTAGTACATGAACTTCGACGGATGGTTGATTATCTGCGGCTGTAGAGAATATTTGGCTCTTTTTAGTGGGAATAGTAGTATTTCTTTCGATTAATTTTGTAAATACCCTACCTAACGTTTCTATACCGAGTGATAAAGGAGTAACATCAAGTAACAACACATCTTTTATTTCTCCCATCAAGATGCCAGCCTGTACAGCAGCACCTAAAGCAACGCACTCATCAGGATTAATCTCTTTGGTTAATTCTTTGTTGAAGTAAGATTTCAGTGCAGATTGAACAGCTGGTACTCTAGTTGAACCACCAACTAGTAAAATTTTATCAATTTGAGAAGGTTGTAGTTTTGAATCTGCCATTGCTTGACGAGTAGGACCCATAGCAGCTTCGATCAGATCAGCTATCATTATCTCGAATTTTGACCGTGATAGTGAAAGGTTTAGATGTTTTGGTCCAGTATTATCCGCATAAATATATGGTAAGTTAATGTCAGCAGATGTTTTTTGTGAGAGTTCAATTTTTGCCTGTTCAGCTGCATCTTTCAAGCGTTGCATTGCCATCGGATCATTTGAGATATCTAATCCAGTTTGTTGCTTAAACTCTTCAATCATCCAATCCATAATTCTTTGGTCAAAATCATCCCCACCTAATCGATTATTTCCTGAAGTTGCTTTAACTTCGAAAACACCTTCTGACAATTCCAGAATCGAAACATCAAATGTACCTCCTCCCAAATCAAAGACTAAAACAGTTTGTTCTTCCTCTTTATCAATTCCATAAGACAATGAGGCACTTGTCGGTTCATTGATAATCCGTAATACTTCCAATCCTGCTATTTGTCCAGCATCCTTAGTTGCCTGTCTTTGAGAGTCAGAAAAGTACGCTGGGACTGTAATAACAGCTTGTTTAATGGATTCACCTAAGTACGCTTCAGCGTCTCGTTTAAGCTTCTGAAGGATCATAGCACTAATCTCAGGTGGCTTGTAGATCTTTCCATCAATAGTCACCGTGTAGGTAGTACCCATTTCTCTCTTTATGGATCTTACAGTGCGTTCAGGATTCGATACAGCCTGTCTTCGAGCCAATAACCCTACTACTCGTTCCCCCTCCTTTGTAATCGTGACTACTGAAGGAGTGATCCTCTGACCTTCTGCATTTGGAATAATTTTCGCTTTTCCGCCTTCTATAGTAGCAATAGCAGAAAATGTTGTTCCTAAATCTATACCAATTGGTTTTGTCATTTTATTATTCACCTTCTGTCTTTGTTTTAGCAACGACAACTTTTGTAGGACGTAATACTTTAGAATTCAATAAATATCCAATTTGAACTTCCTCTAGAATAATATCATCTTCAGTGTTTGAATCAGGTTTCACAAATACTACTTCATGGAAGTTTGGATCAAATTTCTCCCCAATAGCTGGAATTCTTTCAACCCCCTCATTTTTTAAGATACCTTTAAACTGTTTGTGAACCGCTTGAAACCCTTCAACTATTGAGTCGAGAGTTTCAGACTTATTTGCAGATAATTCTGCTTCTGCTTTTTCAAAACTGTCAGCAAGGTCTACAAGCTTCAGTAAAAGCTTTTCATTAGCTTGCTTCACGATTTCAGCTCGTTCCATTCGTGTCCGTTTTTCCAAGTTCTCGTAATCAGCTAAAGCTCGCATATAATTTTGTTGGGCTTTGTCATAGAGCTCATCTTTCTCTTCAAGTTCTTTGTAAATCCGTTCTAATTCTTCAAATAGCTCTTTATTTGCAGATCCTTCTGTTAAACTTGAAACTGTTTCTTCATTATTCTCAGCTTTCTGAGGAGTTTCAACATCAGCTTTTTCAATCTGATAATCAATATCAATGATTTCTTCTTCGTTCTCATTGGAGTTTGAAGGGGATTTCTGATTCATTACAGATACCTCACTCTTGGTTTGCTTTCAATGTTAACTCTAACTTGTTCATCAAATGAATACCTTTCTCTGGTAGCAAATTTTTCTCATATAATCTCTTTAATGATGCTAAAAGCTCGGGACGCTCGGTTTCGACCTCTTTTTGGATTAAATCAATGGTTATGGGAGCTGATTTAGAGAAAATAGTATAAGCTAATTCTCTATCCTTCCTATGTGCGTCACCTTCAAGTTTCATAGAAATGGTTTCGTTTAATTCACCTGTAATAGAAAGTTTCCTACTAAGAAGAAAGTTTTCAATGGAGCCAAGTTGGTCGAGTACAGAATCTATTCGACTGATTTTTTCGTCGAAATCAATGTCTCTTTTTTCTAATGCTTCTAATACATTTAATGAGAAATCTTTGCTTAAAGATTCGACGCGTTTTAAGGGAAACGATTGTTTCTTAGCAGATTTTCCGATTGAAATCTCAAAAACATCAAAATCAAAAGAATGTTGACTTAAGGTGATCCTAACGGAAAGATTCTTTGCTATTCGATATATCTTCCTTGAAGGACCAAAAGGACCTTCAACGGATTCACGAATAATCCAGCCTTTATCCATTAGACAGTTGAGATGTCTTTGAAGAGATTGTTGTGTCTTATTGAGTTCCTGTGAAAGCTGAAAAAGATATTTTGGCTCATGTGCAATAGATCTTAAGATATTTCGACGTGTTTCGTTACCAATCAAGTTAAAAAATTCTTTTTCGTTCACAGGAAGTAAGACTCCCTTATAATTAAGCCGTTTTGTTCAGGGAAGCAAAAAAAACTAATCAATTTTAAAGCTTACTAGTAGTTCAGCTGACTAGTTATAGGCTTAGCTAACATGATTATTTATTACTCCTCTTCCTCTCTATCAGGACTTGATTCAAGAAAATCAGGATTCTGTGTCATTAGAATTCTCATTTCTTCAATCGAAAGAGTTTTCTTTTTTGTCTGACTTAATTTTTCACGAATTTTAGCGCTTTGTTCCTCAAGCATTTCAGCAGTAGCTCTGTCTCTTTCGATTTGAACTCGCTCCTTACGAATTCGACTCTGTTCTCTTAAGATACTCGACTTTTCCCGAAGAGCTTTGTTTACAGCTCGAAATTCTTCACGCAGTCCTCTAATTTCCTCTACTTTTTCCAAGAATTCCTTATGCCTACGATCAGCTTCATCTTTTGCTCTCTTTCCGCCTTCGTATAGCTCGGTTAATTCTTGATGTGATTTTTGTGATTTTTCGACTAATTCAGAGAAATCCTTCCAGCTATGATCAAGAAATCCTCGGAGATTATCAATCTCACGATTAAGCTCTTTTCGTGCTTTTAATTTTTCTTCTGATACAGAAATACCCCCTAATTGTTCCATCAGACTATTAACTTGTTCTGTTAACATTCTTTCTTCTGCTATTCCCATGGAAGGAGTTGTTTGAATCTTCCAATCCAATTTGTCAATCCGCTTCCGAATACTTTTTGATTGTCTGATTTCCTTTTCATCAATGTCCATTGATTTAATTTCAGCATGTAATGACTTAACTTTCTCAATAAGCCCTTTCATTTCCTCAAGAACACTGCGTCGAACCATCTTTAGCTCTTGGATCGCACGATTATTCTTATCTCGTAGATCTTTAAGTTCCCTCACTTGAGCGAAATTTTCTGAAGCTATGGTATTTAGTTCATCTCTTTCCGCACGACTTTGATTTCGTTCCCGTTCCAGATTTCGAATCTTACTTAGTAATTGCGATTTCTGGTTTCGGAGTTGAATGATTTCATCTTTCAAAATCCTAAGGTCTTGAACTTCAAAGGCCTTGGCCATATACAACACACCATTAGGAATTAAATAAGCAGTAATTAATATTTTTGGGAGAATGTAAGCAGAAAAGCCCTATAAACCGTATGATAAGGAAAAAAAACCAAATATAAATTATCTTTGATTGAATCAAATAAAAGCTTCAGGAAAAGTCATCAAGTATTTGAGAAAGGAAAATTGATTTACTCGGTTTTATATTGCAAAAAGTGTATTAGATTATACCAAAAAACTCCTGATAGTTGATCTAAAACCCAATACAACTTATTAAATACTAGATTTTGTCTATATATATGTTTTAACAAATAGGAACTCATTTAATCAGCATTAGTGGAATTATCATGACATTTGACGGCATGGGAGTATTTTTTGATTTGGACGGAACATTAATCGATTCGATGAGGAGTTTTTATGCATTGGTTGTTCATAATCTTGAACAAAGAAATATTGAGGTTTCGGAAGAATCCTTAAAACAAGTTGGTAGTGAATTATTAAAAGATTATCAAACGCCCCCCTCAGGACAAGGTATCAAACTTGTTTTTAACTTGTTTTGGAAAATTGGTAGGAAGTTTGGGCTTTCGAGACTTAAAGCGATTGGTTTCACTTATGAATGTGCTTCAAAAGCGAGAAGGGTGTACCATTCGGCACCATTATTTCCAGATACGATAAAATCACTAACTCTGCTTCATGACGCTGGATTTCAACTTGGAATATATACAATGGCTTCACGAAAACAACTAAAAGAGAGTTTAAGAAAACATAATATTATTCAGTTTTTTAATCCTAAAGGATTGATTTCACGTGATGATGTTAAGCGAGCAAAACCAGATCCTGAGGGTCTCTTACTAGCTCTTGAAAATTGTTCAATTCATCCATCAAAGGGATATTTTATTGGAGATATGCCTATCGATATAATTGCAGGAAATAATGCTGGAACAACTACTATTGGATTGACTACAGGTTTGCTTAATAAAACAACGTTCCAGCAATATTGTCAACCTACTATCATCTTTGATTCCTTAGACCATGCAATTGGTTGGATCATGAGTAAAAATATGAACATTCCCCTGAGTTCTTAATTTCACTTTGAATTTCTATCAAATTATCTAACCAAAGAATAATTATTCAAGCTCTCAAACGCATAGAAATTAAAGGAAAAAATAGGTAACATCTTATTCATATCTTTGGAGTTCTAAAAATGACTAATTCATCTTCAGACGATGTATTTACTCTTATGACTGATTTGGG
>CP070695.1:409172-633621 GCA_020353515.1 Candidatus Heimdallarchaeota archaeon | reverse complement strand
TATAAAGAAAGGTTCCACTTTCCTGTCCGCCTACTAAAACATGTTTACGTATGTAATCAACTGTTACAGTTGTTTTAACGGTTTTTAAGGCCTTTTCTAGTGACTTCGTTTGTTCTGTTACAAATTGAATTATACAACGATGTAACAATTCATGATTGAATTCATTCTTTTTTAAAACAAAGCATAAGATTTGACCAATAACCAAGCTGACATTCTTTGCGTTATCTGAATTCCAGTATTCTGCTCTATATTCTATTCTATAAAATAATTCAGCAGATCTAGAATATAATTTTTGAGTTGCACTTTGATTTGGAATAGGTCGTCTTCCAGCTTCAATTATAAATCCTGATTCTATTAACTCTTGTATGTACTTATAAATTGTATTCTTACTCTTTGGTTTAGGTATGCTTGTTGTTTTATTCTTGTAACTAATTCTTTCTAAAATCATCCTGTGATGGTTTGAGTGTATTTCGTTAAGTGTCATTGATCCTGATGAAAGCATTCTTAGAATTACAATTAAATTAAAATTATTTCTAATCCTGTTATCATAGATTTTGGCATCTATCGGTTTTATTAAGACTGGATTGTACAGAATGTAATCTTGCCTTTTTTCTGTAGTGGTTAAAAAACCTTGAATTGTCTTTTTATCTTTTTTCTGATTAAAAGAGGTTTGTAGACCTTGTTTAAGAATTAGAGCCTTTTCACCTAGCAACATTCCTAAAATTAAACCTAGATGGTTGAAAAAGAAGTATAGATCTTTTGCATCAAAATTTGTAATGCATTTTAGTTTTTTCTTTAAGGAGAGTTGATTTTCTTCCTCACTATGCTCAAGAAATTTTCTTACTGTTGATTCTCGTAAATGAGAAAAATTTTTTTCAAGAGAAAGCATGTAATTTCGAAATATTGAAGCAATTGGCTTTTCATTATTATAATGGCGACTAATTATCATTCCAATAACCAATGCTAGACCATCACCGCTATCTGAATTCCAGATAATTTCATCTGCGTTTTTAAATAATATAATTTCCGCTGAACGATAATATAATCTTTTACTAAAGATTTTGTCTGGATGAACACGATGACCGACTTCTAAAATTAAATTTTGGTTAATTAAAGCTCTCAAATCTCGATAAATGCTTGCTTCAGATCGTTTTTTATGAATTAGCTTTATACTCTCCTTATAAATCTCATTAAAGGTTATTGGTTTTTCATTAAGTGTTTTCATTATAGAACTGTATATTTCGTTGTAGAAAATATCTTTCCAAAGTTTTTCGTTGATAAATTTCGTTAAAGGTACATCAGTATGAACTTTATCCAAATAGTCTTTTTTGATAGTCATATAGTCACCATTAATTTGTAACGGGGGAAATTTCCATTTAAATATCCAAATTTCATTGATATATTTTGTTAGCCAAATTATGTTGAAGTTGCATTTTATTTTTACCAGAATATAAACATATTTAAAATAATGAACCATATTTTTCAAAAAAATAAAAAATTAAAAAGGATGATGAATATGACTAGAATCAAGATTTCCGTGATTAAACGTTTTTCTCCAGTAGATGTTTTCGGTCATGAAATGAAATCTCCTTCTGGAAAAGATGTAACAGTTTGTCAATCATTTGAAGACAATCAAGAGTTTTTTGTGAACGATTTAGAAAAACCTGAGGATTTTTGTGGATGGGCATGGAATGATATATACACAGATATCTCTATATTAGTGTTCGGGGGAGCTGAAAATTGGAAAGAACCCAATAGGGTGTATGTATGTTGTACCGATGGTATGAGACCTGTATGTTTTAAATTAGAAAAAATAGAAGTAGATTGATTTAATAAACGTGATTTAAATGAGTAAAATTAAAATAACTGTTATAAAAAAATTCAGTCCTATGGATGTTTTTGGACATGAAATAATAGACCCACCTTCAGGTCAAGTCTCAAGGATATGCTCGGAGTTTGAACAAGGACAAGAATACATTGTAGAAGGACTACAATGTCCTGAAGGTTTTTGTAGGTGGGCATGGCATGATCTGTATAAGGATCTACTAGTACTTCTTTTTGGGGGAGAACACAGTTGGACAGAATCTGGAGTGATGTATACTAGTTGTACTGATGGGAAAAGGCCTGTTTGTTTCAAACTTGAAAGAATTAGAGGATTTAATTTTTGATTATCAGCATATAGGGAGACTTTGAAATGTCAAATTATGTAATTAAAACATATGAACCTGGTTTTGAGGAAGAACATGATAAAATTGAGATAGAATTAGGAAAAAGTCAACCCTGGTTCAATCTTGGGCTTAAAAGTTACTTTTCTGATCCAAACTTTGATCCTGAAAGTGTTTTATCATGTTTCGAGGGAAATAAAATGGTAGGATATCTTAAATCTAAGCTTACAAATGAAGGCCCAGCTATAATGATTCATGAGAGACCAGCTGCTTATATTCAATTCCCTAGTGTCTTACGCGGACATGATGGAGTAGTGGATCTCTTTATGGAGAATATAATTGAGTTCTATAAATTTAAGGGTGTGAAATCTATTCAAGTAAGAGTCTCAACTATGTGGGAGAATAGTATTCGAATATCTGAAAAGTGGGGGTTTAAACCACTTAAGGATTTTCAATTAGGATACAAGAAATATTATAATTATGATCTCAGCAATGGATTACCTGATTATCCTAAAAAAGACGTTCAACAATTCGATCTAAAGAGGGATTTATCAGAATGTTCTGTAGATGTATCTAATTTCTTTAAAATGTCAAAAAAGAACGCTAAGAATTGGATAGTGGAAGTTGATTCACGAGAGGATTTGATAAGTCACTTAGTTATTCGAAAGGATAATAAAATTGCAGGTTATTGTTTTGCTCTTCCAAACTCTTTTAATAACGATATTGCAGCTACCTTTTATATTGATGCGATGAATGAAGATTATTTGAAACAACTTATTGTTAAAACAATACATAATTGTATTCAGAAGAATTGCAAATCCTTCTTAATCGATCTTTTAAACGATTTGTTGAGATATGAAGAAGCTGTCAAATTTCTTGGCTTAAAACTCGCTGCTGAATTTGGTATTTATGAAAAAATATTGTATTAGTGTATAATTTTTGTAATTCACTAGATAGAAGTGTGTATTAATAACTACGAAAAACAGGCGAGAGATTCTGAACTTAAGTACCTTGTCTGTTGTTATGGAGATTACGAAGGCGCAAAAATGCGTGATGAGAGTTTAATTTTAACAATGGAGCATACCAATGCACAAGGAGATCCTTATTGTTCACGAGTTCTACACGACACACGAGTCGACTATGATTTGCGTCATCCACCGAAGAAATTCTGGGATAATTTAAGACCAGAGGGGGAATAATTCTTTTTTATAATTAACGAGTTGGTCTGACGAATCGTATTAATGATTAGAGTTTAGTATGTATGTGAGGATCGATTATAGTTCTATATGGAAAAAGGATTCTTTTTTCTCTATATCACTTCTTCTCGCCATGGGAAAACCCCATACGAATCATTGCACTATTGCCTTTGGGATATTTGGTTTGGAAGAAAAAAGACATTCGCTTCAGCATGCTAGTTCACATTCTAAATAATACAGGTGGCAGCATCATGATGTTGATGGCCGTAATGGCGGCATAACTTGGAACTTACTGTAATACTCTATGTATTTACGTATTTTAGGTGTAATTCCAAAAAAGTAGGTTTTATAAAGCTCTTGCCTGCTTCAATCTTTCGATAAATCGGTTAGGATGAATTCAAAAAATGAAAAAAATGGTAATAATTACTTCACTAATTCTAATTTTCGCATTTATTCCGTTTAGTAATGGAATGGCCTCCGTTTTAAATTCTTATGACCCAAACTATAATCCATCAGCAAATTCCCTTCAGGTGGATGATAACCAAGCTTTTAATTCTAGCATAGATGATACTATAACTCAATTTATGCTAGAAGGGCATATTACAACCTTAGCAGCATGTGTGGTTTATAAGGATAGTATAATATGGTCAAAAGGGTATGGTGAAAACTCTAACGTGAATACTGCGTTTATAATTGCTAGTATTACCAAAACATTCATAGCAACGGCGTTACTTCAAATGTATGAACAAGGTTTGTTTGACCTAGATGATGATGTCAATGATTTCCTTCCCTTTTCGTTAAGAAACCCCAACTACCCCGATAAACCAATTACTTTTAGCCAATTGCTTTTACATCAATCAAGTCTACAAAGAGGGGGAGTACACTATCAATCCTATGTTTTCAATGATATGGATCAAAAACTTGGTTTAAGTAATGAAACCTTACCCACTTTTCCAGCTTGGCTTGATGATGTACTATTATCAGAGAACACTTCTGAAGTATGGTCAACAAGGGCTCCTGGGGTACAAGACAGATACTTAACTTATTCAAACTTAGGATATGATCTCTTAGCTTATTTAGTTGAGCTGATATCTGATCAAACGATTGAAGAGTATTTACAATCTAATATATTTAATCCGTTGAATATGACGAAAACTCATTATACTTATCAGTCTTATTCTGCTGATGAATTAGCTTCTCCGAATGAATGGATTCCCGATGACAGAAACATATTTGATTTGCCAACCGATGAAAATGATGATTTTAATTATCCTCACTTTAACTTAGATGAATTTGGAGCAGGTGCTTTACGCTCAACAGCAACTGATTTAGGCCATTATTTAATAGCCCACATGAATAAGGGTATGTATAAAGACAACAGAATTTTATCCGAAGAGAGTATACATCTTATGCACAATACGAGTCAAGCGTTCTACGGGGGGAGAACATATGACAGTTATGGATATGGGTGGATGAATAATTTGCTCAATAATGTAGAAATTGATGGCGAAACTTTTTTACAACCTTTACAAGGGCATGGTGGGAGAACATATGGATTTAACTCTCAAATGTTCTTTAATCAGGATGTAGAGCTTGGGGTGATCCTTCTTATCAATCAGGGATTCCTCTATGTGCCTGAATTTGCTAACGAATGGGGAATTTTTGATTTCTTGTACAAAGAGGGGCTTCGTGTTAGTAGTTCTTCTCTCCCTGAAAAGACTTCAGGATTTTCTTTTTTTATTTTTAGCTTTACTATTGTTTTACAGGTCACTTTCATAAAATTTCGTAAGCATAAAAGGAAAAGAAGGGAAGATAATTTCTTCTGAATATAATACTGTAAAAAATACTGAAAACAGCTACGAAATCAATTATTGACAAAAAATAACTAAGAAAGAAAAATAGAGAAATATCTTTAACATATCTTGCTAAAAATTTACCATTTGATTTTTATTTTATCCCCCTCTTACATTTTATCTAGATTTAGGAACAACAAAGTAGTACAAATTCTAGTTTGTAAAAAAGGGAAAAAATCACAAAGTCAAAAGATCACCCTTAATAAGAAGCAGATTCACTATTCTTCTAGTTACTACTACAAATGTTGTTTTGATGAATTCCTGTTTCTTTATCCTTTCAGATGTCAAACAAGCTTAAAAAGAAGATGAGTAACTTTGGAAGAACAAATGACTAACAAAACAAATAACATTACTCAAGACAAAATAACAGACCAAATAAGTGGATTAAATAACCGTATTCATGAACTTGAAAATCTTCTAAGTCAGAAAAATAAGGATATTGAAAACCTGAAAAAGAGGGAATTAACATATCATGACATCATAGACAATATGGAAATAGGATATGCACATTACAAAATCATAATACAGGATGAAAAGCCATCTGATTTTATCTTTCTAGAGGTTAATGAAACATTTGAAAAGATAATGGGTATTAATAGAGATATAATAGTAGGAAACCGAATATCAGAAGTATTTCCTGGTATAGAGAATGATCTTCAAGATTGGATTCAGATTTTTGGAGATGTTGCTTTAAATAGACGATCAACAACATTAGAACAATATTCTGCAGCGTTGAAAAAATGGTTTTCAATTTGTGTTTTTAGTCCATCTAAAGGACAATTCGTTACATTATTCTGCGACATCACTAAACAGATGGAGGAGAAAAATGTTTTTGAAAAACAAGCAACGATAGGAAAAATCCGCTCTCGACGTTTAGAAAATATTCTCAATTACACTGGAATAGGAATTTATAGTCTAAATAACAATGAAAAGGTTACTCATGTTAATCCTGCTGCTGCAAAAATGTTAGGTTACAAAGTAGATGAATTGATGGGAAGGAAGATTGAAAGTCTTCTCCTTCAAGGAGAAGTGTCAGGTCATAAAGTCAAGAAAATGTTCCAGAGAAGAGATGGGACAGAATTTCCTGTTGAATTGGTAATTGAAGCTATAGGAGATAATCAGAATGAGATCCTTGGGCATGTTATCGCTTTTCTAGATATTTCAAAAACAGAAGATGCTTCTGTAAGTGAAACCCGATTCAATGCCTTGTTGGCAGCGAGTGAAGCACGATTTAAAAACTTATTCACAAAAATGGAGGAGGAAATTCAAAAAGGGGAGAAGCTAGCTCAAATGTATCTGGATATTGTCGGAGTTACTATTATTGCGTTAGATGCCTTGGGAAGGGTTACACTCATCAATAGAAAAGGTTGTGACACAATAAAATATGAAGAGGAGGAGATTATCGGAAAGAACTGGTTTGATACGGTCATACCAGAGGACATGAGAACCTACGAGAAAGAATTATTTGAATCCTTAATGGGAGGGGAAATTGATGAAATTGATATTGGTGAGAACATCATATTAACAAAAAATGGGGAAGAAAGAGTCATCTCATGGCGGAATATGATTATAGAGGATGAGAATGAAAAGATTATAGGGGCCCTCAGTTCTGGTATGGATATAACGGGACTCAAACGATCAGAGAAGGAATTGAAACAGATTTTGGCAAGCTTTTACTCAACTTAGAAGAAGACACTTAAATCTATATTCTCTTTTACGAGTTCTTCTAGTAAGGTGATCTTATCTGTTTCATCTTTGGTGAATGTAATCTCCATATCATCAATGTGTTTCGCTGTGGCAAAAGTATCTGTCGAAACCAATAGTAATGGGATATTTGCCATATTAGCTTTTGATTCAATAATTGGATCAGAGGGGAGTATATTATTGGTAAGAACAATCCCTGCAGTAGATGATTCTAAGGCAGCAAGTATCATATCAGCGCGGTCACCGGGAGTAATAATTAACTTGTTTTCTAAAGACCAAAGTGGCCTTTTAGTGACATGAGCAGCTGACATTGCACCAACAAAAACGCGTTCGACTTTATTTTGAAGACCCTTTTCACCTGCAAGAATTTTTGCCATCAAGGATCGGTTTAGATAATCCATGGAAAAATGAGTTAATTCTTTCTTGTGTGGTATAATTCCAAGAACCTTTGCGCCTAATTCGTTAAAAGTATCTAAATGAAGCTCCTTAAAGTTTTCAATGTCTTTAATTTTGTTTATAATAACACCGAGAAAATCAACATCTTGTGTATTGACGCATTTAGTGAAAAAGGTTATATCATCGATGATCGATTCGTCAGGGCCACTAAAAACCAAGATTAATTGAGCTCCTGTACTCCTCGCTACAGTTAAAGGATCAAGATGAACTGAACGGCCATAACTCAAGTTTCTCCCACCTTCAATAAAAATGATGTCTTTATCTCTACTAACATTATTTGTGATTTCTTGTAACTTCTCTTTTGTAGATAATTCATCATACATGAAGTGAAGTTTTGAGTGAGCAAAACCAAGCGACATATCCTCTGGTGTTTCATCTAACTCTAACACGTTTGTGATTAGAGCAGAATCATAATCCCAAAGACGTTTCTTTTGATAGAGGAGGCGATCGCCAAAGGGCTTCATATAGCCAATTTTTTTATTTAAAGCTTTAGCTAAACCTACAATAATACTTGTTTTACCTGCTTCTTTACTTGTACTTGCCATAATAATTTTTTTCAATTTAATTCACCTAATAGATGGAGGAGTGAGTAGAATTCGGGCATCCACACAGAGAACGCCTTTTGCCTGTTCAAAAGCTAAACAGGGATTAATTTCAATGTCAGAGATATCAGGAATTGTTTGAATAATTTTGCTTAGTCGCATTACAACCTCGATGCAGCCCTCAATATCCTTCCTAGCTTCACCACGTACGCCTAATAGGAGCGGATAGGATCGAATCTGTTTAACCATCTCATTCGCGTCTCTCCATGTAAGTGGTACAGCTCTAAATGCAACATCTTTTAGCACTTCGACATAAATCCCTCCAAGACCAAACATGACTGTGAGGCCAAATATTGGGTCAATACGTGCCCCAATTATGGTTTCGATTGCCTCATCCATTTTAATCATGGTTACAATTTCAACGCCTTGGATCTCTGCATCAGGTTTATAACTCAGACAAGAATTCATAATAGCTTCATATGCGTCGATAACTTCTTCTCGATTCTCTAAGTTAAGAGCAACGCCCCCTGCATCTGATTTATGAATTATGTCTTTAGAAACGATTTTCATTACAACAGGGTATCCTATCTGTTCTGCGAATTCGATAGCCTCTTTAATATTTTTTGCTACATAGCTTTTAGGCATAGGAATTCCAGCAGCTTCCATCACCCTCATTGCCTCTGGAACTAACAAGAAATGTCTTCCTTTCTCCCTAACCTCATGAATTACTTCCTGAATTGTTGAAATGTCAATATTAAGTTCTGGTTCTTTGTGTTCAGCAAATTCTTCTGTATAAGATAGTGTACGATAATTTGAATAAACAGCCCCTAAGCATGACACTGCTTGATAAACATCAGGAAAGATAGGAACCCCCAGACTTTTTAGACTAAAAAGACCACGTTCAAAATCAGAACCACCAAAAAATGAAAATACTAAGGGTTTGGTTGGCTTGGCCTCAATAAATTTCTTTTGAACAACTGCGGACAATTGGTCACAATCAAAAATAGCTGTTTCACAACCCAAACAAATAATTGAGTGAATATCCTCACTATCTATTGCAGCTTGGAGAGCTTGTTCATAAAAATCATTTGATGCTCCCCCTGTGATGTCAACAGGATTTTTTGTTGACCCAAATGAGGGGGTAACAGGTCCAAAGATTTCTTTTAGTACATCTTGATCATCATAGAGATTAACTTTATACATCTCGCATGCATCTGTTGCTAAGACGCCAATTCCCCCCCCGTTTGTTACAATAACCGCATTCTCCCCTTTTGGCAAACGAAGCTGAATAGAAAGAAACTTTGCCCAATCTAAGGCTTCTTGAACACTTAAAGCTCTCAAAGCTCCAACTTGGTTCATTATATCAGAGAAGACATTATCTTCACCAGCTAGAGAACCTGTATGTGAGGCTGCTGCAAGTGCACCTCTTTTAGATCTTCCTGATTTTATGATAATAATTGGTTTTATTTTTGTTGCTTTTCTGAGGATACGAATTAGTTTTTCTCCTTCTTTAATGCCCTCAATATATAGTAAAACAACTTTTGTTAATTCATCATTCATCAGATACTCAATAAGATCAGCTTCATCAATGTCTGACTTATTCCCAACACTAACAATTGCTGAAAGGCCAATACCTTCTGTTTCGGTCTTCCCAATCATAGCCACACCAAGTGCACCACTTTGGGTGACAATCGCAACATGACCAGGTTCAATATCCTTGGCGCCAAATGTCGCGTTTACTGGTGATTTTGTTGAATAAATCCCAAAAATATTAGGCCCTAAAACACGCATGCCATTTTCGTGTGCAAATCTTACAATCTTCTCTTCCTCCTCAATGTCACCAATCTCAGAAAATCCTGATGTAATGATTGATAGAAATTTGCAGTTCTTTGTTGCTAATTCTTGAACAGCATTAAAGACAAATCTCGCTGGAATACAGATTGTAGCTAGGTCAACATCACCATCAATTTCTTCTATTGACCGAAATAATTGAATACCTAGAATTTCTCCTCCCTTGGGATTTACAGGATAAATCTTCCCTTGATACTTACTATAAACAATGTTATCTAGCACTTTGTAACCTATTTTATTGGGATTGGTTGAGCATCCTATAATCGCAATGGATCGAGGTTCAAACAAATATTGTATAGATGGTTTTTCCTTCAGTCTAGAACCCACCAGCAACAGTGTGGCGAAAATTTACCTAATGGGAGCACATTGAAGCTGATTATAGCAGATCGCTTCAGACAAAGGCTCATTTCGTAGTATGAATACACATCTATACTACTATTTTAATCAATTGGTTATTTCCTAAAATCGCATTTTTAGCTCATACACACCATCGACAATTCTCTTATTCAAGTCAGGGAAATTCTTCTCGAATAAATGCAGCATTCCTCGATTCTCTACAAGGACTTCAGCTGTGAAACCTAAAAGTCCAATCATCTTAGCTAGATATGTCAAATAATGTACTAATTCACTTCCAATCCCTTTATTTTGATAATCATCTCTCACAACAAAAGCAACTTCAGCGGTATGAGACTTCGTATCAATACCATATTGAGAGACGCCCACAACGGTCTCTAGTGCTTCTTCTTGAATTACAGCGACTATTACCATTTCTTTTGAAAAGTCTATTATGCAAAAATCCTGTAAACGACTGTGGGGAACGTCTTTTCGAACAGATATGAATCGACGGTACAGTGATTGATCAGTTAAGTCATAAAAGAAGTCTTTGAGTAATGGCTCATCACTTATTTTTACTGGTCTTAAGAGAATTTCCATCCCTTTCTTCGTTGTTCTCCAAGTTTCTAGATGCTCAGGATACTCCCCCTTCTTACCAGGGACAAAAGCTTGATCTTTATAAATGAGATTGAATTGCTTGGCTTTTTTTATGAGTTCAGACCTAAATCGTGGATGGGCAATTGAAATGAGCTGCATAGCACGCTCCCGAATATTTTTCCCATGCAGGTATGCAATACCATATTCTGTTACTACATAATGAATATCCCCCCGATTAAGAGTAACACCAGCCCCTTCTGAGAGGAATGGGACAATTCTAGATACTTTACCATGTCCAGCAGTAGACTGTAATGTTAGTATCGACTTACCACCTTTAGCTAGAATAGCACCACGCATAAAATCCGCTTGTCCTCCAATTCCACTATAAAAGGTTCTTCCTATTGATTCAGCCGAAGCTTGCCCTGTAAGGTCAATCTGTAAGGCACTATTGATAGCTGCCATGTTATCATGACGAGCAATTACTAAAGGATCATTGGTATAGTCTATCCTTCTAAGTTCAATGGAAGGATTATCATGTATAAACTCATAGGTATCTTTATTCCCCATACAGAAGGATCCAATGGTTTTACCACGATTGAGTGTTTTTTTAGAATTGTTAATGATACCATTCTTAATCAATTTTATGAGTCCATCCGAAACTAACTCCGTGTGGACTCCAAGATCCCTTTCACTTAAGTTCGACAAGACGGCATCAGGAATAGAACCATAACCCACTTGAATAGTATCACCATCTTGAATTAGACGTGCGACATAATTACCAATTTTTGAAGCAATTTCAAGATAGTAGTCTTCATCTGTTGGTACTGGATTATATTCAAGAATTGGTTCATCGTGTACTATGAAATAATCAATTTCATTAACATCAATGAAGCCATCACCATGAATACGAGGCATGAATGAATTTAATTGAGCAATGATTAATGAGGTATTTTCAACTGCTGCTTTGACAATATCTACTGAAACACCTAGATTTACATAACCATGGTCATCAGGAGGAGAGCACTGTATTAAAGCAACATCAATGGGTACTTGGCCATTAGAAAATAATTTTGGAGTGTTAGAAAGAAAAATGGGGGTGTAATCGGATAAACCAATGTTTACTGAATCTCTGGTAGGATTTGCTACAAAGAAAGAGTTATATCGAAAATTTTGCTGGTATCGTGCTTCAGCATATGGAGCAACTCCTAAGTTCCACCATGATAACACTTCTGCATCGAAAAAAGCCTTGGGATGTGATTCTAAATATGTAGCGAGAGCACCAATCAGGTATTGTGGTTCAGCACAAGCAGTTGAGATAAAAATTCGGTCTCCCCGATGGATATTACTAAAAATTTTTTTTTCCGATACAAATTTTTCTGGGTAAGCTTGTTTCAGTTTTTCATACTTTCTATATTCATTACCTAAAGACAACAGAACCTCTCCAAAAAGTTACATGTAATTTTTCCATCGGAATAGTCATCAGCTCAATTAACGAGATTTACTATTAATCTTAGTGTAATCTAGTAAAGAAACTATGAAAAGCTATCAGGGAAGAAAGTCATGCTACTCCCACAGAATAGACAATTAGCCATCCCTTGGTCCTTCATCTCAGAATAGCAGTTCTCACAGACTGCCCTGAAGCAATTAGTACATTGATAGTGGGCTTTGGAAACGGGTAAATCCTCATTGTGAATCTCACAATGATATTTATCAGAACCAAGAATCAACACATCATCATCTATTGTATCATACGTTCCACTCGTTTCTATAAATCCTTGGAGTGATTGTTGACTGATCAATCGGCTAATAATTTCATGTGTTAAATTTATTTCCAGCTTTGCTATTATGGCTATTCTCTTGACTGGAATTTGACTTCTTTCTTCTATTTCGTACAGAGCTGAAATCGTATCGATAACAAGCTTTTCATTTTCAGAGATTGCTTTCTCATGTTTTCGATAATCCAAATATGTTCGTGTCTTAGTCTTTAATATGGAATAAGATAACCGCTCTTTCAGATTTAGCCCTTTTAAATCATCAATAACCCTTCGTGAAACCGCCTTAACTCCTTGTCGGGAAACATTGTACCTTTGAGTCTCGTAATAGTCTTTTAACGATGCTTTTACATTATCTGGAGCATAGGTTGTTTGAACATCGTCTTTCTTAAATATTCGTGGAACAGGTATGAGAGATCCAGAACAATAGGGGCATGTATCACTGTTTCCTTTCTGATAACAATCACTGCAAATAAAGCGAAGACAACGAGTACATTGAAAGTGGAGCTCAAAGATATCATGTTCCATTTGATCGATTTGACACCAGTAATAATCTTGTTGTAAAACGAGTAGGTCATCACTTAAGTCTTCAGGGGTTTGATTCTCTTCAATATAGCCCTCTATAAGCCGTTGTTCAATAAACTCTTGAATAATGAAAACGACATCATTCTCAGATAGTTCTACTTCTTCTGCTATCTCAGCAATCCCTATTCGTCCTTTATGAACCTTATTCAGTTTACCAATCGCGATAAATGTCTTTTTGATGGGATGAGAGGATAATTTATATTCTTGATCAAAAGTTTGAAAGGAATCGACCTCTTTTGCAACCTTCTTCCGTAAGGATGCTTTGATGCGATCTGTGAAACTATAGTTGGGTTCCGACAACACAAAAAACCTATTTAATAACAAAATTTTAAAAAATTCTATATCAATAGAGCGAAAAGGATTGCTTTTCAGAAATACTCCAAGCTCTTCTTCCTCTTGGTCATTATTTAAAGATATCATTAGGGAAGGAAAACACATCCATGTGTATGCAGTTATGCCAAATCCATCCTAATAATAATTCAAAAAAAATGAAACAAGTTTAGAAAAACAAGAAAACATGAATGAGGAATCTTAAGTGTTACTCTTATACTCTCGGGCATGTGTATAGGATTTACTCTACTTTTATAGGAACAAAGAAAAGAATTTGATTAATAATATTTTTAAACATACTTTCTCCAAAAAAATCCTAATTTAGTACAAACAAGTTGGCAAGACTCATGGAGCACTATAAGAAGCTAAGTAGGATTGAATTTTTTATTCTGGTATAGAATATGGAGCATTAGTAGTTCTAAAGAAAGAGGTAACGAAAGTATTGATGGATGGTGAGAATTACTATAAAGTAACCATTTATGTGAAGAATCCTGGGGACACAACCGCATTCAATGTAGATGTTAACGATGTGTATCCTATGGAGAATTTTTCCATTATTTCTGGTTCTACTTCAGAAACTTGGAATCTCTTGCCTCCTGGTATCGAGTTCAGCTATTCTTATATCGTTGAATATCCAACAGGTCTTTCTCCAACCACTCGGGTCTCGTATTTAACTGCTACATATGATTATTCATATTTCTGGTATAGTGGTTCTAGTTGGGAAGAATCATTCGATTTTGAGGGATATGATGCTGCTGAGGCCATTGGTCATATTCTCGGAATTATGTTAGTGCTAGGCTTCATGTCAGCAACCACTATAGCGGTAATTATGGGCGTGTACTTGCTAAGAAAGCAAGGATTCTTAGGAGGATAGGTGTAAATCTATCTTTTTACGTAAGACTCATCAATTTCTCCCGATTAAACATAGTAATTGCCAACTTGAAAGCAATAATATCAAATCCTCCAAGAATTAAGATCCCCACTAATAATAGCCAGATATTGATTAATACAATAATAAGTTGCCCTGCGATAAGCACAATTGCTGGTAATACAAAGATTCCACTCAATTGTTGAGCATCTCTGGTGCTTGACACTCTTGAACTAATCATTACTATAAAAGTGATTGTACCAATCCCAAGGAGTGGAGTAAATATGAGCATAACGAGGATAAAACGCAGATCTGGTAGTAAAATCCGCTCTAGGTAAGGATAAGTGATCAGATCGACCATGAATGCATAAATACCGCTCATGATCCATGTTAGAACTAAGATTGGAAGGAGTGATGACCCGATTTTTGCCGATAAGATATCTGAATCGGAAATAGGCAGAGCTAGCAACCCCTCGATTGTTTGTCTCTCTTTTTCTCCCACAATTGTATCCGCACTTACAAATGAAGCAATCATAACTGGGACTAACAGAAGAAAAATTTGACCAAAAACTGATGTAATTACCAACATCCTAGTTTGATCAGTGAATTGATCCCAATCAGGAGTCACAGGAGGGAGTATGTCCATAAAAATGTCTAGTCCAACATTTGTTGAACCCATAGGAGCCATATTCATTGAAAACATTAGTATCAAAGGAACTCCAACCGCCATAAAGAGTGGTAATAGTGTCGATGATAATACAACTTGCTTTGATCGAAACGCTTCTTCCCAATCCTTTTTCATTAGATACCAAATGAGTTTAAGCTGCATTTTCAAACCAACCTCCATAAGAATTATCCATTATTTGTTTATAAATCTCTTCAAGGGATTTCTTTGTTGGTCGAACCTCTAGAATAGAAATATCTCTTTCTACTAAAGAGCGAATGATATGTGGGGTGACTTCGTTAAAGTTAGTCAATTCGATATCGAATGCATTCTCATTCTTGTGACAACGAACTGATAGAACTCCCTCAATGTTTTGGAAAAGTGATTGGTAATTACTAACTGGTTCAATACACTTTATTACTAACTTATTAGTCTTTGATACTTTTGATTGAAGTTCAGAAGTGCTCCCAATTACTAATAATTCCCCTCTATTGATCACACCTATTTTATCAGCTAATCTTTCTGCTTCTGGTAAATTGTGAGTTGTCATAAAAATTGTTGTGTCAAGCTCTTCTGCAGCTCTCTCTATTGTTTCTCTAACACTTGCTTGAGCCAAAGGATCTAATCCCGATGTTGGTTCATCTAAAAACATGACGGGAGGAGAATGAATCATTGCCCGTAAAATCCCAAGTTTTTGCTTCATTCCTTTACTATAGGATCCTACAGGAGAATCAATTCTATCTTTTAGCTCAAACTGCCTAGACATCTCATCAATACGTCGTGAGGCTTCCTGATGGGTAAGACCATACATTTTAGCAAAAAAGAGTAAATTCTTTCTTGCACTTAGTCGAAGATAGAGGTTTGGTCTCTCACTAAGGAGTCCAATGTTCCTCCGTAGTTCTATTTTTTCTTTCAAAATGGAACTTCCAGCTATGACCGCGTCTCCACTTGTAGGTTCTATTAAAGTAGTTAATAATCTTACAGTTGTTGTTTTTCCTGCTCCATTTGGCCCTAAGAAAGCAAATATTTCTCCCTCTTTTATAGAAAGATTAAGTTGATTAACCGCTAAAATATTAGGCGAAAAGACTTTCGTCAATCCTTTAGTTTCAATTGCTATTGCCATTCGCTTTTCATCCCAGTTATGGCTGTTAAAACAGTCATTAAATTCGCTATATAAAAATATCTATGTCAGTATGTCATTAAATGCTGTAAAAAATTTTTTACAATCAGAAAAAATCTTTTTTACAATAACTACAGACTTTTTTACATTAATCATCAATTACCTAATTTATGGATATATCCATGTACTGTCCTCGCTGTCGCTCTCAAGGGAAGGCAATAAAAATGAAATCATCCAAACGGAGTTTTCATAAAAAAATTAAATGGGTATGTCCTGATTGTGGATTAATTAGAATGCAAAAACAATGAGAATCATTCTCAGGTGCTAGCAAACAATGGCTATCTCTTTAGGTTTATCACTCTCTTATTCTAGATTTCTTTCTCAGGAGAGAGCCTCGAAAAAAATACAGGAATTTCAGAAGAATAGGATCAATGCCATTGAATTTGGACTTCTAAATTGTGTTCTGGGGAAGGCAAGGATCCCTGGTACTGTTCCTTATCCCTCTGAAAAACAAATTAAAGCAATACTAGAGATTATCTCACCAATTGAATATTACTTATCAGTTCATGGCCCCTATCGCATCTCTGCCACTACAGACGAACCGAAAAAACTGCAATATTCTAAATCAAATTTATCTAAATCACTTTTAATTGCTGATTGGTTGGGAGCTCATCATTTAACCTTTCATAGTGGAAGTTTCAAACGTAAACATAATAATGCTTATGTCCAAAAAGTCCTCACTGAGTGGGAGGAATGGCGACAACATAAGGGATATAATGCCAAGATGGCTCCTGAAGTAGGAGGTAAGTACAATTCATTTGCAGACTTCTTCACGCTTGTAGAGATAGCAGGTACTATTGATAATTGCCTGATAACCTGGGATATCAGCCATGATTTCGCCCGAGGGGGAAAAATTACTACTGAAGATGGAGTTCTTAATCGACTCAATCTCCTTGATCAAACATTTGATCTTAATGCCAATAATCGTCTACCAATGCATTTCTCTGGAATGGAAGTCGGAAAAGCAGGAGAAAAACACCACACCCTTTTGGATCACGGAACAGGAGTCCCATGGAAACTAGTCTTTTCTGTATTAAAAGAACAAAAATACCTAGATAAGGTAAGCTTAATCTGTGAGAGTAAGGTTCCAAAGAATGAAAAGATACGAGGGGACTCCCTCTCCGATGTCATTCGTGCACGAGAGTTTCTTGAGTCTGATGAGTTTGTAAAGTCATATTCAGGTAAGCCAGGTCACTTAGATTATTATTTCAATTGATTACTCGTTGCTTTCTTTCTTTTGGAATTGCTCTGCAAATAGCTTTTTCAACTTGACTGTAAATCGAAGTGCCTGGGGGAAGCGGGTCATTATGAATAATAAAATTATTTGCAGAATGATCTTCTCCAGGACTTCTTGGAGTCGAACTAACCACTCTTACGCGATACTCGCTACCATTATCGAGAGTAGTAGTATCCCAGAGGTAATAGGTCGCTGTAATATCATTTACTATACTAATCCAAGTTATCCCTCCATCAGGGGAATAGGATAGGTCTATTTCTAGACTTTCATTACTTTGCCACGTGATGTAACAAAAACTAGTGACCCTTTCCCCTCCTATTGGATAGATCAGATTCAAGGGAACTGCTTGAAGAATTTCTAGGTTTAAAATTCCCAATGAGGTTGGTTGTTGTTGGATAAAAGAAATCATCTTGAATTCAATCGGCGTTTCTTAGAGTTTGTGGAGTATTTAATCCAGCTCGGGTATGGTGAGGAACGAACAGGTTTCATTGAAGGCGTGGTTCAGCGAGTATTCTTCGATGACTGGGTAAAGTTTCTCGCTTTTCAGAAGGAAATTGACGGCCCATTTACTAAAATTAAGACTGAACTTCTTGATGATGATTGATTTAAACAACCACCTAATTACATCTTCTAAAGAATTAAATAATGAAATTGGTTATTAAAATGGTTATTGTGAAAATTCCTCCAAATAGATTTGAAGAGCGTCAGGAGAAATTCCTAGAGATTATTCAAAAGCTCAATCTTGAGAATTTTATCGTTCTTAGTCCTACATCAATTTATTACCTTACTGGTTTTGTAATGATTCCAACTGAGCGTCCTTTCATGCTTGTATTCAAGGGGTCTACCTTGAATTTTTTCGTACCAGAATTAGAGAAACAACATGTATCAGAAGAGGTTCCAGAAGCCAATGTTGTCAGTTATTTTGAATACCCGGATGTTACTCATCCAATGATTCATTTTGGGAATTTCATAAAAGATCTAAAGATCTCAGACAAACTTGGAGCAGAAGCAGGAGGCGCGCGAGGAATGTGGGGGTATCAAGGGCCTAAATTTGAAGAAGCGTTAAAAATGAGTATTGCTATTCATCCTGATATTATAACGGATATTCGAATCATCAAAGATACAGATGAAATAGCTTGCCTCAAAGAATGTGCTCGCTGGGGGAATTTAGCTCATAAGTTATTACAAAAATACACTGCAGTAGGGGAAAATGAGATAGATGTTTCTTTCCGAGCTAGTCATGAAGCATCTAAGGAAATGCGGGAAACGCTCGGTCCAGAGTATTCTCCTGTTGGTTGGGGAGTAAGACCATGTGGGGCTGGATACCGAGGACAAATTGGACCATATTCAGCAATTCCTCATGCTATGACTCGTAATGCAATTTTTGCTAAAGGAGATACCCTTGTTACAGGTGCGAGTGGAAATGTTGCGGGGTATAAGTCGGAATTAGAGCGAACTATGTTTATGGGAGAACCCAACGAAAAACAGCGGGGGTATTTCGCTATTATGCTTAAAGCCCAAAAAGCTGCTTTTGATACATTTGGGCCAGATGTTCCGCTCTCAAGCGTTGATAAAGCTACTCGAGCGGTGTTTAAAGAAGCAGGAGTTATGAACCTTGTACAACATCACACTGGACATGCTATTGGGCTCGAAGGTCATGAACGGCCATTTTTAGATATTGGTATGAATGATTTGATGAAACCAGGCATGGTTTTTACGGTTGAACCAGGAATCTATGATCGTTCGATTGGTGGATTTCGTCACTCAGATACTGTTGTGATAACAGATGACGGGATGGAAAACATTACTGATGATTACCCACGTGACTTAGAATCTTTAATTATTGAAGAATAGGGGGTTAAAATGAGCAATCTTGAAAAGGGAAAAGAACTAATCAGACAAGTGGAAAATTCCGCTGCAATACCGTTTTTCCAAGAGGCATTAAAGGAAGATCCACATAATCCGGAGATCTTCCGCCATCTAGGATTAGCTTATTTCAATCTAGGAAACTATGAAGATGCTCTTCTTAACTGGGAGAAAGCGATTGAATTAGATCCAACTCATCATCAAACATTTTGGAATTTAGGTCATCTTCATGAAATCGAACAGAGGTACAGTGATGCTTTTGAAGCGTATAGCCAAGCAGCTATAATTGCTGAAGAAATTTCCGACTTAAAGAAAGCTGAGCGGTATAAAGAGTGGGCTGCTCGGATCAAGAGCGAATAAAGTGCGAATGATTCGCTCTTCTATGATAGTAAGATTTAAGGATTGAAACGATTAGAATGGATTCAATGATGTCCAGAATTATCTAGTAGCTTTCGTAGTTGGTATATTTCTTCTTCTCATGGGAGTATTGCTATTAATCGATAAAGAATTGGTTAATGTGAATGAACCAGGTATGTTTTTCTTCATGACTGTGATACTAGCAATTTTACTAGTAGTTGCTGGAGTTTTATCCGTTATTGTGGGAATTTATGGAATTCTGGAGGTTTACAGGCGGGATACAAAATAGAGGAGGAATCTTCATCATCATTAATTTTAGCAATTTTCTCCTCTACAATTACATTTATAAAATAAAAACAAAGTGTCTGAATTATCAATGGAAAGAGGTGTCACTTGCGTATGAGATATGAGTGTAAAGAAAATAAGAAACTTGTTTTTAGAAAAAGCGAGCAGACACCAATAACTGCTGTATAAAGCAGAGATCTCAAACAATTGTTTTGTTTCGCTTCTTCTTTAACAAGCATGAACTACTGAGTTGTAGTGCTGGTTTAAAGAGACTTCTTCTTAGTTAGAATATTGTCTTCTTAGTAAGAATGAACTAACGAGTGGTCTCTACACTATGTAGTGGAAACTCACGAAGGTATATACGCTCAGTGGACACTCTAAATCTCCAAAAATCAAAAATAAACACCATTTTTCCATTAACAATGGATGAGCTTAGAATTGAGTACGGATCATAATCAAAGACTTGGATTTGGTAGATATGGGAAAACTGCTCATGGTAGAGAAGAATCCCGTCAAAGTCGAAAAACTAAAACTAAACGACAATTAAAGGAAATTACCATTACTGAAGCTAAGAATCAACTCTTGGCTACTGGAGAAATTCGAAAAGTTCTTTCAGTTATTGGTGGTGGTAAAGAGGCAACTGTTCTTCTCGCTGAAAACACAGAAGAAGAACTAGTCTGCGCAAAAGTCTTCCGATATTTTACCAGTACAATTAGGAAACGTCTTCGTGGAACCATACACCTTCTCGAAGATGATATGGCAGCTTTAGCTGCAAAACAAGAGTACTGGAATCTTCATGAAATGAAGGTCAATAATATACCAGTACCTGAGCCGATATTACTTAGTGACAACATTGTTATTATGGAATTCATTGCTGAAGAAAACGGATCTTTAATTCCAGCCCCGCTCCTCAGAGAAGTGAATTTATCTCATTATGATCCAGAAGAACTTTTTTATGACTCTATTGACATTCTTGCTGAGTTATTTCTGAAAGGGTACTATATTCATGGAGACTATAGCGAACATAACCTGATGCTTACTCAGAAAGGGGTTCTCCTTACCATGGATGTTTCTCAGTCAGTCCAATATAACACTAGAACATTCATCGATACTCCTTTTCGAATCAGAATTGACAGAGCTATTGATCTCCTTGAAACAGATATTGAAAACATTAATCGATATTTTAGGAGAGCCTACAGAATAACTATCAGTCCTAACGAGGTTAAAGAAGCTATTATTAAAGAATTACCCCAGAAACTGCAGAATTTTCTAAATGAAAGAACTCTAGAAGTCTATCCGTCGGATATGCATACACCTGAAACTCTCATAGGGAAAGAAAGATATAGAGATGAATTGGTATATCAAAGAACAGGTACTAGTCGTCAACAACCGAGTAGATGAAGAAAAAATAAGGGTGAATTAGAAAAAGTGAACCGTGAAGAAGTCTCAAAAGAAGATGAGTCACTAGAGGAGATTAAATCTAAAGCCATCATTCTTAAAATCTATGAGAAACAGTTTTTGTCAAGACAAATCTTCCATTTATTTCCAAACGAGATAGAAATGGAAGATGTCACTCATTATACAGTTGAAGCTCGAAAAATCGCAATTAAATGGAATAAGGAAAAGGAAAATCCGTTTGATTAGGTTTTAGAAATGAAGGAGAATAAGAATATGGATTTCAAAATGGTCGCTGAACATTTAATTTGGACCGATGAGGGATATGGGAATAGTGCAGCAATAGATCTAGGAGAAAAAGTGTTTGTGATAGATTCTATGTTTAACTGGGAATTAGCAAAGGAATGGCGAAGTAATATCGTGCAACATTTCGGTAAACCAGTCTCAGGGTTAATACTTACCCATCATCACGCAGATCACACTTTTGGAAACCAGGTTTTTTCTGATTTACCGATTATTTCAAGTCTTGAGATTCGAAAAATCACAGAAGAATTCGAAAAAGAAGTTTGGGAGAACGAAACACAAGAAGACCGCGATGAGTGGGAAGCAGGAGGATATGGGGTAAAAAATCTACAACTCACCCATTCGAGCCTCTGTTTTGAAAAAAAGCTTCTACTATTTGGAGAAAGGAAATTAGAGCTTATTCAAGCTGATGGCCATACCAGCGGAAGTACTTATCTGTGGGAACCTGAAACTAGAACGTTAATTGTTGGTGATTTGGTCTTCAACAAGGAGTTTCCTTACGGAGGAGATGCTACATGCAATGTAGTGAAATGGCAGGAGGTCATTGAGGATCTAATAGCCCTAGAACCAGAAATTATAATAAGTGGTCATGGACCAGCAGCAACTGTTAAGGATCTTGAAGAAATCAATGATTTCTTATCAAAAAGCATAGATTTTGTAAGAGAAAAGATTGTTGAAGGAGTAACGTTGAAAGAAATTGAGGCAGATCCTCATTTTCCAGAATATTATTCTCAAGATCGTACCGAAAGGAAAAAAATAACGATTGAGAGATGGGTAAGATTCTTTAAAGAATAATTGATCACTGTTGGAAATTAATTCACAGAGGAAATATTTAGTGCAAATTCTAGAACTAAGTTTAGATAAATTTCATAAGATTCGATCTCTTTTTGCTAGTACGAAGCATCTAAGATTCACTATTGAGGCAGTAATAGCAGGAAATAGTCCAATGCAGATCTGGGTAGATGATAAGGAGAGTCCCAGAAGTGCTTTTTTATGGGATCAATCACACTGCTATTATTTTGGGGGAGATGCTAGTAACAATGATTTTTGTAATGCTGTTGAATATTTGCTAAAAAATACAGTTATACCAATAGCGATTAGTATGAATCGCGAAGTCTTCATAATAGAATACACAGATGAGGAGTGGGAACCAGTCCTCAAAAAGATACTGAGAGATAAGACTCCTTTCAAAGTCTCACGCAAATTTTTCGTCTTAGATACTCTACTCACATCTCAATGGAGAGATATTCTCCCTTCTGATTTTCAAATAAAAAGAATAGATAGAGGACTCCTTGAAAGTGACATCAAAAATCTTAAAGCAATAATTAATGAAATCAATGAATGTTGGCATTCTGTTGATGATTTCTTGGCAAATGGGTTTGGTTTTTGTTTAGTCCACATACGTGATAAAGAGAAAGAAGTCCAAGGATGGTGTACAGGGGAGTACTTCAGTAAAGAAAAGTGTGGGATTGGTATTGAGACTTTTCATGGGTATCGAAATAGAGGTTTCGCCACTGCTATGGCTTCCGCATTTGTGGAACACAGTTTATCAGTCAATATTCAACCACACTGGAATTCTTCTGCTAATAATGAGGCATCTATACGTGTTGCTAAAAAAGTAGGATTTAGAAAGATTCAAGATTATTATGTGCTTTTTGGTGCATTTGCGAGAATAGAAAGCTTCAGGGGGAATTATTACTATCAGAGAAAGGATTTCAAAAAATCAGCTCAATGGTATGAGAAAGCTGCAGAATTAAACCAAAAGAAATGGTATAACTTCTACAATGCTGCATGTTCTTGGGCATTAAATGGGAACATCGATTTTGCTCTTGATAATCTCAATAAATCGCTTAATAGTTTAGAGAACCCTTCTAAAAGATTTATTAATCATATGAGAACAGATAGTGACTTGGTAAACCTATATTCAACAGAGGAATGGAAAATCCTTCTTCAACGATTGGTTGCTCTTGAAAAAAGCATAAAAGATAATGAGGAGGCTAAATCCAGTGCATAAGACGTTACTTGAGTTACCTTCTGAATTAGAAACAACAAGACTGATTCTCAGACCATATCAAGTTGGAGATGGATTAAATTTCCATGATATGTTAAAACGGAATAGGAAATATCTGGGAGAGCTTCTTGGTCCAATTACTGAATCAAATGAACTGGATGAGATTGAAATTTATGTACGGAAACTAGCAGCGGATTGGATTATACGTAACCGATTCGTTCTTAGTTTCTGGGAAAAAGTATCGTCTAGATACCTAGGTCACATTTGGATTGAACCTCTTGACTGGAGAATCCCGAACTTCGAAATGGGCTGGTTTATCGATAAGGAGTATCAAGGAAAAGGGCTTACGACTGAGGCTGCCAAGAAAGCACTAGCGTTTATTTTCAAAAGTTTAAAAGCTGAGAAAGTCACTGTAAGGGTAAGAGAACATGGCCCTTATTACGAAAAAAGTAAACAAATTGCTGAGAGATGTGGTTTTGTTAAAGAAGGTAAGCTCCGTAATTCAGTAAGAACACATATCGATAAAGTTTTAGCAAACGAATTCTACTATGGTCTTCTCAAAGAAGAAAACGAAGAATTCCTCTAATTAATTCAGTATCCACCGATCGTTAAGATAAGATTTAATCTTATTTCATCTTTTTTTTCCAACAGTTAAAAGATAGATTACAAACTGTTCTTCTCCATCAAGATTCAGAATTCTGTTTAACTCTTCATCCTCAAAAGCAGCTATCGCACAAACACCACATCCAATGTTTTCAGCAGCGAGGTATATATTCTGTCCCACATGTCCAGCATCCAGGTGTAAATATCGATACCCTCTCATACCATATCGCCATTTCATCCTCTCTACAACAGCTACTAACAGTAATGTTACTCCACATTTCTTTACCTGAGATTGATCGAGGGCAGCCTTGGTAATTTTATCTGCTATTTCATCGTCCAGATTAATTGGCACAAGAATATGGGCTAAAGAAATGAATCTATAGAGTCCTTGTTGAAGGCCATCAACATTATTCACTAACAAATATGTCTCAAAAGCGTGACGAGCTCCAGCAGAAGGAACCGTACGAAGAGTAGCTCTTGTACCCATAACTTCCTTTACTCCCTGAGCACACCAGAGTAACCAAGATAAATCTTCCATTGTAATTAATTGCTCAGAATATTTACGAATACTCTCACGCGACTCAATTGCTTCTCGTAGACTGATATCCTTGATTACTAAGTCTTGTGGCTTTGGTAAGTAAATAATTTGTTTTGAGGTATCGTAATCTAATTCCAAGGGTGGTTGGAGGAGACCTTTGCTTTGGGCTGATGGATCCATGAATTTGTACTGGGTTTTTTTCATAAATTCTTTGCCTATGTCATTTGTCATCGGGATTTCACAACTTAATCTTGATAATTAATCCTAGTATACCATGTTATTAAATGTTGATGAGGATGACAAGGAGTACTATCACAAAAAAAGTATCTTTAAAGCCTCTCTTCGGCTAAAAGGGAGAACAATTCTTTACCAAAAGGGGATAATTGGTAAAATATCACCTCTCAAGAACCCAATGGATAGTTTATCGATAAAGTTCGAATCTTTATTACAGATAATGGTGCAGGAATAGCATCAGAACATCTTAAAGCGATTTTTGAGCAATTTATAACTATCCCTACGGATTATACCGCAATAGGGACTGGAATTGGATTATATCTTTCCAGAGAAATCATTAAAGCTCATGATGGAACGATTACAGCTCACAGTGAAGGGAAAGTGAGAGGATCGACTTTTAATATTGAACTACCCCAAGTAAAATCTTAAATTATATTAAATTTCAATTTTAGAGTTACTAACCACATGGGGAAGGAAAGTTTGTTCTTTTCAAAATACCACTATTGAAATATTTTTAAATAGTACCTCTCATAATATTATCAGATTGATAATAGTGTGGAAACATCAATGAAGTATCAAACAGAAATAATCAAAACCTTTAACCTTACTAAAACATACAATGGGGTTTCAGCACTGAAAAATTTGAACTTAACGGTCAATAAACACTCTATTTTTGGTTTTCTTGGCCCAAATGGAGCTGGAAAGTCAACTACCATTAAATTGTTAATAGGATTAATTCAACCTACTGCTGGGACTGGTAGAATTTTTGGGTACGATATTAAAGATGAAAGCATGAAGATTCGCGCTCGCATAGGTTACTTACCTCAAGAACCTGCTTTTTATGATCATTTATCTGCGAGAGAAGTTTTAGAATTCACTGCTCGATTCTTTTTTTCTAGCTCTAAAAAAGAGCTAAATAATCGTGTGTCAGAAATGCTTGAACTAGTTTCTCTTTTAGATAAAGCTGATCGGCCTATTAAGGGTTATTCTACTGGTGAGAAGCGACGATTAGGTATTGCACAAGCTACAATTAATTATCCTGATCTGCTGATTTTAGACGAACCTGCAGCTTCTCTGGATCCCATCGGCCGTCAAGATGTCTTAAACATCATGTCTAAACTTCGTGACTATACTACAATCTTCTATTCTACACATATCTTAGATGATGTGCAAAAAGTGAGTGATACAGTAGCTATTCTAAATAAAGGGCAGCTTATCGCTCATGGGCCCATTGAGGATATTTTGAAAAATAAAGAAGACGAGTCAATATTCAATGTCAAAGTCCAAGGAGATATTTCAAAGGTAATGAGACAATTAATCTTACAGAAATGGATTTCTAACGTGAATGTCACGCAATTAACTGGCAATAGTGATTATCAATTAAAGATCACTGTATCAGATGATGAATATGCTCAAAAAAATCTTATTCGTGAATTGATGAATCTAAATCTAATAATTTGTGAGTTTCAACGTCAAGAATACGAGTTAGAAGATGTTTTCATGAAATTGATTGAGGGATAAAAAAAATGTTAAAAAATGAAAATTTGAATCAAATAACTCTTCCTAGATGGAATCAGGGATTTAATAATTTGTTTCGTGCTGAACTATCTAGGTGGTTTAAGAAAAAGGTATTTCTTGTTCGGTTACTTCTTTGGTGTGGTTTTACGAACGGTATGGCCATTTTAATCTGGTTACAAGCACCCATGGCAGAAACAGAACCTATCTTTGTTTTCGGTATTTTCGCTGGTTTAACTTCCTCAATTGGGATAACCATTATAATGCAAGAGTCCATTGTTGGAGAAATTAAATCTGGAACCGCATCTTGGATTCTCTCTAAACCCATTACGAGAAAATCCTATATTTTTGCCAAATGGATTGGAAATTCAATTGGAGCCGCCATATCGATGATCTTTGCGCCGACTCTCATCTTTTACGTCCTATATTTTTTCTTTACAGGTGAAGTCCTAAATTTAGAAATGTTTCTCCCAGTTTTTGTGGTTTTGTCGTTAAATATGTTATTTTTCTTAACATTCACTTTGATGATGGGATCCTTTCAACAAAATACTTCTCTTGTTATCGGTGTACCAATTGCTTTCTATGTATTACAACAGATTTTATTTAATTTTACTAATTCTTTGATTGACATTGTCCCATGGGGACTTACTAATCCATTAAGTGATGGTACTCCAAGTATTGTGGTCTCTTTCATACTAGGGGTCCAACCTTTCTCTCTACTACCAATATTTATCACTTCATTTTATGTGATTGTCTTTGTAATATTGGCAATAATAAATATGCAGAAGCAAGATATTTAGGAGAAGTTGAACAATCGTGTCCCGAACTGATGATATAACGAAATGGGTTGCCAAAGAAATTAACCAACTTTCAGGCAGTACTCTTCGTTTAGCTTTACTTGCAATTATTAAGAGGCATCAATCTACGGGAATTTATGGATATGCCATTGGCGAAGAGCTCTTTTCGTTCACTGAAGGGGAGTTAGACGGAACAAAAGCCACATTTTATGCGATTCTTAGACGCTTGGAGAAAGATCAATTAGTTATGTCCGAACTTCAAGTATCTCCTGCTGGACCTGCAAGAAAATACTACCGTTTAACCCCTAAAGGTGAAAGAGCCTATAATGCCCTGTGGCAAAACTGGATTCATTATTATGGAATTTTACAACGTTTAGTTGAAACTAATTTGGATGAATAAACTATGAATAAACAATATGAAACTGTTGACGAGTATTTAGATCAAGTAAGAATGTATTTAGAACCTTTATCTGATAAAGATCAGATCATAAAAGAGCTACGAGCTCATATCTGGGATCAAGCCAATCGCTTATCCGAGGAGAATTCGGGGCTTACCATTCAAGCAGCATTTCACCAAGCATTACTTATGATGGAAAACCCCAAGACTTTAGCAGACAAATTTCTCGAAGAAGAACCAAGTGATTTTGCAACAGATTGGAAATCTCCTATAAAAGTACCTGAAACTAAAGTTAAAAACGAACAATTCCTAGTATTAGCAATTGTTGGATTTGCAGCCGTTATTATTATGGCTTTGGCTATACAAATGATTTCTAATGATATAGCAGTGTCCATTTTAGCAGTTATAATAGGAATATTAGCTATTGGTATGTTCACATTTGGATTATACCTTAGTGATGAAAGATTATTCCAGGAACAATTGGATCGTTTTCGTGAGATGTTTCAAAAACCCAAATCATCTCAAAAGGCAATGGAAGCTTCCTCAGTATCTTTTATTCGGGAAAAACCAGTCACAAAAGAGGTCGGATTTTGGAGTGCTTTTGGTGAGCATTTAGGAGGCTTTCTTGGTGGGGTTTTCATAACCTTTGTTATTGCATTTATTTTTCTATTAGAACAAATGCCCTTTTTTAATTTACCATTATTTAACGAAAATTGGTATCCTATTGGTGCTTTAGCTACATATGGTGCATTGCTAGCTGGTTTAGCATACTGCATATTTCTAGTAGTATTTGGTAGAATTCGTGTAACAAGATTGGCTTCTGCTGGGAGAAATATTATTGGATTTATTTGTGCTGTAATATTAATCTGGTATTATCCTTTCACTCTTGAGTTGGCAATTCTGGCTCAGAATATACCTGAAGTGATGACTAATTCCGATCTTTTATTTCTAGTGGGTAGATCTGATCTTTTCCTTCGGTTGATTATCGGGATTTCTGGAATTATTTCAGGGATCTCAGCTCTCTATGATATCTTCAAATTTGGTGCTTGGCAGCCAAGTGATAGAAAATCATTGATCTAACTCTCCCCTTTCTTTCTTTTCATAAAGAATGTGGATTTAATGACATTAGATAGAAAGAAGACGAATAAAGACAGTAAATTCAAAGTGTTTGTGGTTAAAAATCGATTACCATTATTTTTTATTCTCACATTATTGTATACTTGGGCCTTTTGGTTACCTCTAGCTCTTATAAGTTATGGAGGAACAAATATCCAGATCCTACTTTTTATTGGACAAAGCTTAGGGACTATTGGTCCATTAGTAGCCCTCTTTATTCTTGGTAAGGCATCAGGAGGAGAAGTAAGTTTAACGAAGATTTTAGACAAGATCCAGATAACTATAAACAAAAAAGAGATAAGCTGGTTAATTATTGCTTCTCTTGCTATTCCTTCATTCACAATTCTTGGAAATATAGTTAACTATTTTTTTGGATTTAAATCCAATTTACACATTCTTCAACCTGATAAGTGGGAACTACTTGGTTTTTGGTTGATCTTGATTATCCCCGTAACATTTTTTCCTTTTTTACTTACTAGTCCCCTGTTTGAAGAACCTGGTTGGAGAGGATTTGCTATTGAAGAGTTGCAGATGAAATTTGGGAGGCATATTGGCAGTTTAATTATTGGTTCATTCTGGTGGTTATGGCATCAACCAATAAACATAGCGTGGGGCATAGAGCTAACTCTCTATTCATACTTTTTGATGCTAGTGCATTCTTTCACTATTGATTCTTTATATAATCTATCAGAAAGAAATTTATTAAGTGCCATGCTCGCACATGGATCAACATTCATTACTTATACTTACGTATACTCTGGAACTAATGATTTGTTTATTATTTTAGTTTTTATAGTCCTAATTATCATTCTGAGAACAATTGAGTCAAAAAAAGAAAAACAAATAAAAGAAGAATTTGAGTACAGCCTTTAAGTATCCCCCTCTAGTTACTAACAGTACTTAAATTAATAACAATAAAGAGAGTTGTTGCATTCTCTTTGTACCGATTTTCATGTAGAATTTCTTGACATTTGAATGAAGATCTGCGCGCTCACTTGCTCCTTTTGCTTTCATATAATTATGAGGAATGCTTCTGGAGTCTTTCTTTGCCAATTTTCATATAAAGGTCACCAATATCCGCTGGAGGAACTACATGTTCAGTCTTGACTTCAAGTGACATTGCTTCCTCTGGACAGCTAGTAACACAGAGTCCACAACCGATACACCGATCGAGATTAATCGTAGAAATATCATCTACAATAGTGATTGCCTCCATCTGACAGCGGTCTACGCAGGTTTCACATCCTGAGCACAAGTCGATATCCACTTGCGCGTAGTAATTACTATTCACTAATGAACTGGGTTTAGAGTATGTTTTCAGAACTCCTAAATATTCACAGCAGTCACCACAACAGAGGCACATGACAAACGTTTTTTGGGCGTTACCAGGGCTCATAACAAGGCCTTTTTGCTCTGCAAAATCTAAACGCTCTAGTGCTTCTTCCTGGGAAATTTCTCGACCCAAGCCATGCTCTAGGAAGTAATAGGCACCACTTGAGAAAGCTAGACAGACTTCCCTCTCCTCGTGCCGGGAACATGGGGCCCCTTGTAGATCTTTTTTCTGTCTACAAATGCAATTTTGTATTGAAATTTTACTTTGTTGTCTAATTAACTCACGTGCGTCATCATAAGAAGCCACTCGTTTAACTGCGTCAATCGCTTGGTTGACAGGCACTACTCGAAGCTGGTGTGTGTCATAAGAAAGAAGTTCATCCCGTAATCCATCATCCAAGTACTGATCAAAGTCCTCAGCAAATTCTTTAGTCAAACGATTAACCTGATACTCAAATATTCCAACAATGAACCATGCTGCTCGATAAGTCGAGATTCCCCCCTTTCGGGAGTTAAAAATTAATCCTTTCGTACTCATCTGATCCAAGAGGGACTTTACATCTTCTGGGTCTTGTCTGATCCTCTCTGCAATTTCTTCTGCGGTTGCCGCATATGGTGAAAGTTGAATAGCCATTTCTGCTTCTTCTTCTGTGAAAAGTCGTTTAAGGATTCGTATCTCAACTCCTGATTCTGTCTCGGGAAAACCCACTGGTAGATTATGAAGGTGCTCTCGGAGGCGATTGAATACATCTTGTTCTGTCATTATTCTTACCTACATTGTTTTTATAACATTAAATTGTCTAAGTTTATTATGTCTTGGTTCACGATCGTGAAAAAGATAAAGCGAATCAAAAAAATATATATTAAAATTTTATCGCTTTGAGGATAAATCCATTAGTGTCTGACAATATAGTTAAGAAGTAAAGTAAGATGTATTCGTTGCTAACAATATTTAAAAAACAAAACCAGTCTAAAATGATAATCAAATTTCTCTCATCTCATATCTAATTCTCTTCCTTTTCCCAAAATGTGAATAATTATAGTTGAAAGGTGAAATTATGAGTTCTAAAGCCGTTAATTATCTTCTTCAATCAAAAATTTTCGTTACTTTGTTCATAATTGTGCTTATTCTCTCTAGTTCTGTACTTTTATTAAGCCCAGTTGAGCCATCTACTCCCAAATTAAATAAGATTACTGTTCCAGATGAAAGAACATTTAACCTTAGTGATTATCCCGTTATAGACCGTCGAGTTATCGGTCTATGGAACAGCTTACGAGAAATGTATGCTGTCGATGATTTTTCCAATGAAAGTATTAATGATTTGAGTATTCTACCAAATATTCTTACTCAATATTTTATTGCCTTTACAACATATGGAATGGCCCAAATTGTGGATAGTACTCCTAGTTACAGGACGGATTATTACAAGAAATTATTTCAAAAGCTCATCCTTATGATGAATTCATCTGCTATGGAGGATTTTGAGTGGATTTTGCCAGGATTTGCTGATGATCGTTATGAGGCCTTAGGTAACGACTTTCGAGGGCCTACGAATATTATGTGGACTGGTCATTATGCTCTGATGGAGCTTCTTTACTACAATATTTTCCGTGAATCTTCTTATAATGCTGAAATTAAGTGGTTTATGGATGATTGGAACAATTCTCTTACCGCTACTACAACTTGGGATAATAAAACTTCAGTAGACGGATCAGGCCGTCCTCTTGGATTGTGGGGAACAGGATTGATTTCATGCGAACCATATATAGTCTTTGTTCAATGCAACAGTATTCCATTCTATGCAATGACCTTATATGACAAGCTTCATGGGACTAATTACAGGCAATCAATTGAACCAGGAATTGATTGGTGGAGAGAACATATGACTGATGCAAATGGTATTCAGATTGATGGATACTATATTGCAGAACCGTACACAGAACAACACCAGTTCGAAGTCTTAGGAGAAATTCCAGGGCCAGCATTAGAACCAGGGCTTGAATCTGAAAATATTCCAGGGGTAGCAAACTATGGCTCCTCTTGGGCAATTGCATTTTATAACGGATTTGGTAAAACAGAGATTGCAGACACCTATTATCGAAATTGGAAGAAACAATTTGTGCATTATTCTCCTAATGATCAAGCTTATGCACCCCATTCGTATCATCGCCCTAACTCATTTACTGTGTTTGATTTAATTGGAAATCTATTTTCCTATTTCTGTTCTCGTGAGATGAATGATTTAGAGTTGTTCAGAAAATTAGAAAATTGGTTTTATGGCCCATTCCCAGGTGAATGGGATGGATATAAGTATGGATTTGATACAGGTGCTTTGGGTGATATTGGGCCGTTTATGAATCCAATCTTAAATTTTGCATATGCGTGGTGTCATGCAGATTCCACATTGACAAATTTAATGGATCCAAGAGATGATTCTTTTTATACAACTACTCCATTTATTTCTAAAGAGTCCACTCTTGATGGCTTGTTTATCTACCAAGCTTACTTTGATGAAGAAGAGGACGCATTCATTTTAACAGTAGAAGCAAATAAGGAGACCATACTCACTTTTTATCAATTTCCAGATGTACAGGGGGTTTATACTAAATCTGGGGCATATGAAGAAGCTAAATGGGAGCAGAATGGCGACCAGATGGTTCTAACACTACCACCTGGAACTTATTCCTTTGTGATAATTTGAGGTGTGGCGAAATGGAAGAAAAGAAAGACTTAAAGACACAATTATTGTATTTATTGCGATTAGAATCTACATTAATATCAAAGTGGACGTTTGGAGGGGCTTTGATTGGAATTTTAGCCTACTTCGTCTTCTCTTCAGTCAAATTACCTGAATATACATTTACTGGGCTAGATCTAGGTATTACAGTTATCCCTGTAAAAGGAGGAATTGATCTCGGGCTCGTGGTTATTAGTATTAGTGCAGCTTATTGTGGTCCACTTGCAGGATTCCTTGTAGGCTTTGTTGGTTCTTTAGGTGCGGATTTCCTTTATACTCAACAAATTGTAGCATTTGGTAGTGTTAATTTCGCATTTGGAATACTAGGTTTTATTATAGGTATTCCCCGCTATATGAAGGAAGACGGATTTGCTGACGGAAATAAAATCGCTCTCTTAATCTTATTTTCATTTATTGGTTATCTTTCAATGACGTTCCTATACCTAATTGGATTAATGCTAATTGCAGGACAAAGTCTAGAAGGAACACTTCTCTATAATTTTGCTCCAAATTTCTCGATAATCTTAATTTCACTGTTATTGTTTGCACCTGTTATCGCCAGAATTGGCGAAATCTTGATGATTGAAGGATTAAAAATCTGGGATTCCAAAATCAAGACTAGGTAAAAGCAACAGGTCTAAGTGTAGTTGGAATTATGAGGATAAAAGGCTTTTTGGCACTAATAAGTTGCATGTTTGTTTTCATTTTGATGCACATCTTTCTTTCTGATTTTATTTTCTCACATCATTTTGTTGGAAGTGTTATACCTTTTCTAGGGGGTTTCTCACCCTCAATAACTCATGACTCGGTCTCTACTCGGAATCCAGCTTTAGAAGTATTTTATTCTATTCTTTCAGACCTTCCAGGAGGTTACTCTTTCTATTTTTCTCCAATCCTACTCACAGCTCCAGAAATTTCTCAAGGAAAGGTTAATGGCCAGAGGATTCCACAGTGGGTTGATGTTCAAAATCCTTCAGCTAAAACTTTGACGGTACTTCAAATCCAACAAATGGTCTTTTCACTATTTATTATAATCATGGTATTATCTTGCCTTTTTTGGGTCTTCAAACAATACTGGAAACAGAAGAGGAGTGAATTTAATAATGGGATTGAAAAAACAGATTAACCTCTGTTGGTATGCACTTCGAAATATTCAGGTTTATCGAGGGAGGACTATCAGTATTTTAATTTCTATCAGTATTATCGTTGGTATACTCTCTGCTGTTGATTTTATACGAGAAGGAATTAATCAAGACGTTGATGCATCATTGACATTTGCTCCTGACGTTTTAATACAAGGATATAATGCTGGGAGAGTAGTTCCAGTAAAAAATTTGAAGATTCAAGAGATCGAGGAAATTCAAGGAGTTCATCTCGTGTCACCTAGGGTATGGGGATATCTATCAGCCGCCAATAACCTCTACACAATGATGGGTATTGAAATAGGAAAATATCCTATTGATACACCAGAGTTAGAATTCCAAATTCGTTCTGGACGATTTTTAGAAGAAAATGAGACGATTCCTGTGTGTGTGATTGGTTCTGGTGTAGCTGAAGCTTCTCACGCTCAAGTTGGGTCAATCTTATTATTGACTGACATTGATAATCAGGAATATGAGATGGAAGTAATAGGGATTTTTTCTGTTGCTTCAAAAATATATACTCATGATTTGATCTTAACAGATATCCAGTTTAGTCGAGAATTCTTCAATATAAATCAAAATTATTCTACAGATTTAGCTGTGTGGCTTAATCCAAACTTAAATGATGATTCTTCAGAGGTAATTCAAAAAATTAGTGATACAATTGATGATGTGAAAGTTATCGATAAGTTCACTTTAAGAAATCTGATTCATCATACAACGAATGAAAGAGCAGGGTACTTTACCATTATTTGGACTGTAATGTTAATAGGTTCTCTATTATTTGCCTTTACTATCTCTTCTGCGATTTCTTTCGAAGCACGAAAAGAAATTGGTCTATTAAAGACTCTTGGTTTTACTACATTCGATGTACTTGAAATTAGAATGATTGAATTTACATTGACTGGTTTTTTTGCTTCAACTTTAGGAATTTTTGCTGCAATTATCTATGATTTTTATTTAGGAGCCCCAATCCTATCAGATTTCATGTTAGGATGGTCTGTATTATTCCCACCTTTTATTTTGCCAGTTAGAATCACTTTTGATAGTTTGCTAGTAGCTTATGGAATTGGTATTCTGCCTTTAGTTATCAGTACGGTAGTCCCAGCTTGGAAGAACGCTGTTACTGAACCGGATGAAGTACTTAGGGGGCTCTGAATGGATACAGAAACAGTTATTGAGACTCAGAATCTTTGGAAAATCTATCGTGCAATACATCAACAAGTTAATGCGATTCATAATGTCTCAATTCAAATTCCACTAGGAAAAATAACTTGTATTACAGGACCTTCTGGAAGTGGGAAATCTACACTTCTGGCTTTAATAGGTTTATTAACACCTCCATCTCGGGGTCATGTTCTAATCGAGGGAGAACAAATGAATGATCTTTCAGAAATCGTTTTAACAAAGATCCGTCGTGAAAAGTTCGGTTTTATATTTCAAAATCAATATCTCTTACCTCACTTTACAGCTCTTGAAAATGTGTGCATTCCATTACTTTCTCAAGATATTTCACATAAAGATGCTAAT
The DNA here is from genome assembly GCA_020353515.1 of Candidatus Heimdallarchaeota archaeon. Taxonomy (GTDB): domain Archaea; phylum Asgardarchaeota; class Heimdallarchaeia; order Hodarchaeales; family Hodarchaeaceae; genus Hodarchaeum. Next base: position 598,129 of record CP070695.1, on the reverse strand, counting down.
TCCCAGGCAATAAAAGTTTTAAAACAATTAGATTTAGAAAGTAGGCTCAGATTTCGCGTTAAAGAATTATCAGGAGGAGAAGCACAACGTGTATGTCTTGCAAGAGCTTTAGTCAACAATCCCCCTATCTTGATTGCAGATGAGCCTTCTAGTAATATTGACTCAAAACTGACAGATGAATTCCTACAATTAATATTAGAGTTACAAAAAACTCGTACTTTAACAGTAATCATAGCTTCTCACGATCCTCAAATCTTAGAGGTAGTTGAAAACGAAATTAAGTTAAGCGATGGAACAGTGAAGATACATGACTGAAACAGATCCATTCAGTAAGTTAATTTCACAATAATTAAGAAAAACGTAAAATTTCTCTAAAAATACAATTCTGGCTTCAATAATGGAGAAAAGAAAAGGAACCGAGAATGTTCCTTTCCTTTGAAGGCAAACGAGGTAAACTCAGATTCCAATAATGGGATATCAGAGTTTAGGAGGATATGAAAGGAATCCTTCATGGTTTATCCTCAGTAGAATATTAATAAATTGTTTGATCAATGCAGATTCATTCTAAGCTTTACCAATTGGAAGAATATTCCAGAATCTGTGATCTCTATGGAAAACACTACTTATCAACAGCGATTGAAGGAACTAGTTCAGATTATCAGAACCTATGGATATCGTCAGCTTGAAGGCTTGACTTTGGATGAATTAACATGGCGTCCTGAAGGAACAAGAGCAAGGACAATTCAAAGTTATCTTCGACATATCGTTAATGCAGAGGTTTACTGGCTTAAGACACTAGGTGATGATACTTTCGATTATCTTTTCAAAGAGGCTTCTTTTACAGAAATAATGGATCGTTACAAACAACTTGAAGTACACATTACTGGATTAATCGATATTGCAGCTAAAGATGAAATTATTCCTAGAAAACCAGCATTTAAGGAAGATAATCTTCAAAAACCAGGAACCCTTGCTTGGATGGTTGAAAGAACCTCCTTACATGCAATCCATCATTTTGCTCAAGTAGCTTACATTCGATATTCTTTAGAAAAACCTCCGAGTAGTGAATCCATTAAGTGGGGGGAAGTGATGGATTTTTTCATCATGTTAAAGGAAATTAATCCTCTATAAAGAATATGTTGCTAACAACCCAGCTTTCTGGCTATAACAAGGCGTTGAATTTCGCTGGTTCCTTCTCCGATTTCTAGTAATCTTTGGTCTCGATAGAAACGTTCAACAGGATATTCTTTCATCAACCCGTATCCACCATGCAGCTGGACTGCTTGGTGAACGACTCTTTTGGAAACCTCAGAGCAATACAGTTTTGCCATTGCAGCTAAAGTTTTATATTCATCTCTACCTTGATCAAAAAGCCACGTTGCTTTATAGAGGAGGTTTCGTGCAGCCTCAATTTCTACTGCCATATCAGCTAGTTTGAATGCATTTGCTTGAAATTTTGCTATAGGCCGACCAAAAGCCTTTCTCTGTTTAGCATATTCTAGTGCGAGTTCAAAAGCACCTTGAGCACAACCTAATCCCATAGCGCCAATAGATAGTCTTCCTTTATCAAGAGTATCTAGCATCTGATAAAAACCTTCTCCACGAGAACCAAGCATTTGACTTTCTGGCACCCTACAATCTGTGAAATAAAGTTCTGATGTGATTGATGCGCGCCAGCAAATCTTCTTATGCATTGTTCTGGTTTCGAACCCCTCAGTCCCCTGATCTACCAGGAAACAAGTATATTCTTTGCCACGTCCATCTGATCTTGTACCTGTGACTGCTTGAACTGTAGAACCAAGCGATGCCGGAGTTGATCCATTAGTGATAAAAATTTTGGATCCATTGATAAGCCACTCGTTACCATCTTGCACTGCTTTAGTTTTAGTACCCCCTGCATCACTTCCTGCTTCTGGTTCAGTCAAACCAAATCCCCACACTTTTTCACCTGTAGTAAGCTTTGGTAAATAGTGCTCTTTCTGTTCATCCGACCCAAAATAATAAATTGGCCCTATTCCAAGCGAATTATGAGCTGCCACGGTTGCTGCTTGGGAACCATCAACTCTAGCAAGTTCTTCAACTGCCACTATGTATGAAAGGTACGTAAGTCCACAACCACCATATTTCTCGGGAATTGTAATTCCCATTAATCCAAGATCCCCCATTCTTTTCGTTAGTTCTGGTGAGTATTCTTCTTTTTCATCTAGCTCCGCTGCTATTGGTTGAATCTCCTTTTCAGCAAACTCTCGTACTGCGTCACGCATCATCATGGATTCTTCAGGTAAATCGAAATTCATGGTCATTGAATTTTCACCTTATATTTTCTAGGAACTTCTTATTTGAATTAAATACCTAATCCCTTGTACTAATCAGTATTAGTTCAAAAAATTTCCATTGGTCTCTTTGTTTAAAACTTTCATAAAGAGTTCTTGGTATATCAGTTAAATTAGATCGATCACTATAAAGAAAGCAAAGTGACCACTCAATATTATAAAACCACTGATGAGACTAATCAAACTTGTTAACCGTAAATAACGTAGAATTGGTTGGGTTTCCTCCTTGATTTCAATGTTTTTCTTAGTAACTCCCCTTATAATGGCCTCCCATCCTACTGAGGCTAAACCAAGCCAAATTAGCAAAAGATATGGGATCATTGTCCACCATCGTTTTACTAAACAAAATGGACAATGATGAGGTTCACCTAGAGGTTGTTTAAGCAAATCCTTAGATGTTGTGATCCAAACAGGAGCAATAAATTCTTGGATTGCTATTAGGAAAAACGGGACAGCTAGAATCGCTAGAAGAAGGGATCCAAATAAGAAAAGTGGATTGTGATCTTGAAATAACTGTAGTATTATGATTATCAACAAAAGGGCCATAGTGAAGAGAAACGAAATCAATGCCGTCTCTGGCCCAAGGATTTGAATGGGATTATAACTAAAGGCTTCATTAAGAACATTACGACAACAATTGACCTCTATAGGTTCCAAAAACCAGAAATATATCCAATCCAGACCAGAGTCAATTAAGAGTAACGGAAACATACCAAACACATACAATTTGGATAGAAAAGCTGTTAGAACGAGTTTTCGTGTCTTTTTATTGATATGATCAAGGATTAACCATGCACCATAAGCAAAAGGAACTATAAATTTTATTATAAGATCTAAAAAACCAATAGAGGGGAGAGATGCATCCAATACCCCATAAGGGCACATAGATCCAGGGATGATCGGAACAAGTGATACTAGAACATAATAAAAGTAAAAAACATTGAGAGAACGGGATACAAGCAATATTACTGAAATCATACTTAATAAATAATAAAAATTCTCTTTTTCCTTTTCAGGAGTTTGAGAATTCTCCTCATTCTGACTTATCATGATTTTATAAGCCACATATGCACCGTATGCCGATAATATGAGAGTTAAAAAGCCTAGTAGTAGTTCAATGGCAATGTGAAAATTCCAAATCATTTTCAAAGACCCTTTTGTAAGAAAAGAAATGTTCTGAAGTAGCTAAAACCAATATATTTAAATTCATTATGGTGAAAGAAAGCTATAGCAAAAGTATACTGACATTTGAGCGTCTATTACATGGCCTCTGTGAAGAAAATCATCATTGTGATAGCTATCACCATTACTATGTTAATAGGAGGATTTGTAGGTATTAATTTTCTTCGTATGATTAATGATAAAGATCCCCCAAGAATAATATCAGTAGGGTACAATCCTCATCCCAAAGTGAATACATCTTCTACAATTCAAATATTTGTTGAAGATGTTTCTGGTATAGAATTTTGTAAAATTTATTATAGATTGAATGAGAGTGAATGGGTCTCCAGAGCTCTAAGACGTTACGTTATTCTATGTTGTCCACCTAGATTTTTGATCCGATTAGGACCTTTTATTTCAGTAGGAACTCAATTTGACTTATATTTCGTGATAAGTGATAAAAAAAACAATATACTAGTTTCTGATACATATTCCTTTACAGTAGTTGATTCTTAAATGCTGATAAATCGTATGACTTCTTTTTTAGAATAATAAAGACCTTTATCTTAAGGAAAAAAAAATGTATTTAATTTAATGAAGTTATTAAGGAGAATTTAGTGAATTAACCTTTTTTTTGATTTGATTTATAAGAGAAAAAGTACAAAAAGACATTCTTATTAAAGAATTGGAGAGACAATAAAAAAGAGAAACAAACCCGACTTATATGCTAATTATAGTACATATCTAGCAATAATACGAAATTTACTAGTTTTGAAATGGCCTTGAGGCTTAAAAATGGGAACAGAAAAGCGGTTAGTGGTAATATCAGCAGGAGTTGATCTTCCTCCCCTAGTTTTGGAATTTCTCCATGCTGGTATAGGATTTACAATGATTCTCAACACGACCGCTGATTTTGCATTAACTTATAATCAAGGTAAAGGTGTGGGAGATGTATGGTATCATCATGAAGTAGTAAAGTTAGCTAGTGCGATTGTGCCTGATGACTTGACTACAAGTTCATTGGCTAAAATTTTCTCACAGTCAATTTCTCAAACCCGAATACCATTTAACGATGCAGAAATGTTCTTAGTACAATGGGTTAGTGAAAGAAAAAAGGCGAAACAAAGCTTTTACGATTTTTTTAAAGCATTGAATGAATATGCTGGGAAATCTCTTGAAGCTTATCCCTTGAAATTTCCTGAGGAGGTTGTTACAATTAAAACCCCGACCTCCCAAGTTCCATTACGCTACTTCCAGATCACAGGTTTCGTGGATCGAGGAGCCGAACAAAAAACGGATCTTGAAGAACTTCAAAACCTCCTTGTAGAAAGTACAGAAGGCAAAGACAAAAAGAAAGGGAAAAAGCCTATTGAACTTCTCGGGTTAGATTTGGGGAGAGACATCTTAACTGATGAAATAAGAAAAGTTATTGATGAAGCTGATGCAATTCTCTGGTTAGCTGAAGATCCTTGCTCATTAGCTCTCCTTGTGTTACATAAAGAATTCACAAAGACCATTAAAGAATCAAAGGCTCCATCTACGTTGGTTTGTCCTAGCCAATTCACCTTTAGAGAGCAGTTTATTCTTCAATTATTAGGTGTCAAACCTACATTACTCGGAATTGCAGAGTTGTGCTCTGGAATAGTGGATCATTTGGTTGTTGGTCCTGACGAAGCCAGTGAGGTTACTTCTCTCCGTTCTAAGGGTTTCAACGTCATCATGGAGGATCTTCTCAAAATAAAAGATAAAAAGGATTTAACACCAATTTTAAAGAGCATGGGTCTCTCTATCAAGGACGTTTCGGTTGAATCAGAAGAAATCAGTGCTGAACGTACTCTTGAAGACTTAGTAACTCAGCTTTCGTACAAAGTTGAACCTACTTCTGAAACTGAAGAAGATGAAACAGAAACAAGAGTTAGTACAAAGCCTGCGCCAGGTGTTGAGAGCGATTCTCCCCCTCCAACAGTTGAGTTATTAGATACTATACCTAAAAATTATGATTTTGATGACACATCCTTAACTCTCACACAGGAAATGATCGAAGGCCTAATGCAGGAGCTATCAGACGAGTTTCCATCTTCAGAGCAAAAAACAACAGTTGTGATTGAAGAAGACGTTTTAAATTCAACCTCGAAGGAGAATGAAAAAGGAGAACCTAGTATCCAATATGAGAGTCAAGAGGCATTCACAGACGCAATTCAGACTCTCCTAAAATTGGAAACTATCGATTCTGAAAGTGAACTAGTTCAGGGCATTGGTGATGCTATCTCAAAGAATGCAGATATGGCTACTTATGCTGCAAAAAAGCTTACTGCGGCTTTAGAAACCCAACATATTCAATTAATCCCAATTTATGTAGATTTTTTAAAACCTAGACCTTTGCCTTTTACGAAAGAACTCTTGGGTTGGTTACTAACGGATTTAGAATCTCCAGATTTTGTTACATTTGCTCAAAAGGTTTCATTAATTATTTCCATAAGTAAACAAGATATTCAATTCATTGAACAATTACTGAAACAAGTAGTTGATTACCATATTACAAAATCATTATCACCAATTGAACGAGAACATGTCCGTACATTAATTGGAATGATTTCTGCACGCAATGTGACTTTGCAAAGACGAGCTATTCGAACATATCTGAGTCATTATGAATCTCCAGGTATTAAACCAGATGAGATCTGGCTTGGGCTTGCAAAATTCGATGCAGGATTGGTAGCACTTGAGATCATTGAACATCAGAGCGAATTTGGTGTTAAACTAGTACAGGAAGTATTATCGCGTAATTTAGGGTCGTTTGGCAACATTATCTATGATGTATTCCATGCATATCAAAAAGGAGATCTTCAACGTGTAATAGCGGTGGCAGGGATGCTTTCTGATGCTCTATTGAGAAAAAAACAAAGGGAAGAACTAGCGATAAGGATCAGGAAGATTGGTAGTGTTCCAATCGAAACTTTAGCAAAGAATGTCGAGATTGATCCGAAGGAGCTCGAAGAACTAGTTTATGAAATGATAAATCAGAATGAAATCAATGCAAAAATCGATGTAGTTGAAGGCCGTCTTTGTATTGTACAATTAGATGATAAAGAGAATGAAGAGAGTGAGGAGTAAATTTCCTCATTAAGTGGTTCCAGCAGAAAGAAGAATCAATATTAAGAGAAGTGTGACCACAAAAATCCAAATTATATTCATACGTCTTACTTTTTCTGCTTGTCTTTTGGAAAGCCCTCTACTTTTGACTCCAAATATCCAAAAAACCCCAGTACAAGAGAGATTAATCGCCAAGATGTTTAGGAGTAAAAGACTTGTTGCTTTAAGAGCAAGACTCCAAGCACCCAACGCTCCCAGAATACCAATTGTTGCTGCAGGTGGACATAAACTTGCAGCGATAGCTACCCCTACAATTGAAACATCAAGACCCCGAGCGACAATTATTCCTGCTGCAAGACCACCCAACAATGCAAGAGAGATAGTGGGAACAGTTAAAGCCGTACGATTCATTATTTCAGAATAACCTAGTTCCTTTAGCTTATCAGCGTCGATTCTTTCCAAAGATTGGAATACGATTCCGATCAAAGCTCCAACTATTACTGTAACAGAAATACCTGATATTTCAGCGAGTAATCCTCGTTTGATATAAGATGTCGTTTCGAGACTCAATAATCCAAGTGACGTGAGGACAATTGGACCCAAGAGGGGAGCTACAATCATACTAGCAATAATAACAACCACATCATTGTTAAGAAGACCAAAAGCGGCTAAAGCCGCAGCGAGTATATTCATAAGAAGGTAAGAACTTGAAAGACCAGATATCTCACCTAGATTGGCGAGTATTTCTTGTCTATTCACTCCCGCGCTTGCAGGTAATACATCTTCTTCTTTTCTACTTGAAATGAGGAGAGACACAGGTCTAACAACAATATCACCATATGCCACCCCGATCCCTCGGGCTTTCAATTCCTCTAAAGCATAATTTGTTTGATAGTCATCAATCCGACATTCAAAGCGAAAAGATTCCCCAAAATCGTAACTGGTAGCTTGGAGAGAGAATTCCTTAAGAAATTCCTCCATCAAGGTTTTACGATCAGTAGGAAGGGTAACTTGTATTTCTTTCATGAATTTCACCTATAATAGAACATTTGTGAAATTTTATTATCTAAAAAAGGAACTATTAACCCATAACAAAATAATTCCCATGTTTTACTACACAACATACCTTCTATGAGATTAATGAATGAAGGGAGAATCATATAACATCAATTAAAAAATCAAACCCTGATTAAAAGTGCATATATTGACTACTATATGTACATATTGACTTCTATATTGACTTAATCATTCAATAGCAAATGAACAGATTTAAATGATTAATAAAAGACGTGAAATGTTTTTCTTTAAATTTCAGAACAAACCTAGAATCTTCTAAAAGAACAGCAGGCTAAACGATGACACTGATTCCCAGTTCACCTCAACAACAATTCAAAGAGTATCAAACTAGGTTTATTGAATTCGTATCAAAACCTATCGTCTCTTATTTGTGGTATTTTTTTATTATTTTATTTTTTATATCCCTTGTCTTATTTCCAACGATATTTGTTTTAATCTATGCAGTCTTGGAATTTACCGTTATCCAATCTGTGGTACTCTCTAATCCAACAATCTTATCTGAGATTTTGGAAGCACTGCTATACTCAATTATTGTGTCAGTTACGGTAACAATAATAGATTTATTCTTTGGTCTCCCTATTGCTTGGATATTGGTACGAAAAGAATTTCGGTTTAAATCTATCTTAAATAGCATTATTGAACTCCCTTTAGCTGTTCCAACAGCTGGTCTTGGTTTCTCAGTCGCTCTTTTTTGGGGAGTAACTCCTAGTGTCCCTGTAAAACCATTTTTAGCTTTAGATTTCATACAAGATGCTCTACCTATTTTAGTTCTCTTCCATTTTACTACGACCTTTCCATACGTCGTTCGTTCATTAGCGGCCATATTAGATGAAATTGACATCACTCTAGAAATCGCTGCTCGAACATGTGGAGCAAGTAAGTTTACAGCAGCAAGGACTGTAACACTTCCTTTATTTAGGTCTGGAGTCGCAACAGCAATGGTACTAAGTCTTGCTAAAAGTTTAAGTGATACTGGTGGAGTGATGACTGTTTTAGCTACTATTAGTAGTCTCAAACAGACGGGTACGGTGTTAATCGGTAATTGGAAAGGTGAATATAAAGATGCAATTGCGGCAGGAGAAGAACCCCTCGGTTATCTATTACCTGGAATGGCTTTTGTTAGTGTATTAATGATCGGTATTGCATTATTTTTAGTTTTTCTCGCAAAAATTTTAGCAAAACAAGCAAAATTACCGTTTCGACGAGTGTTTCCAAGTTTTGAATGGAGGGTCAGTGAGGGTACCGCACCAAAAGCTCGTTCAATTTTATCCTTTGGTTTCCTAGTTTTTTTCGTCTTAATTCCCTCTTTTTTTTTGATTTTTTACATTTTTCAAGGTGTAAGTCCTGAAAAACTTCTCACTGCTGATTGGCTTCTTTTTGGACAGAGTATTTTGTTATCGGTAGTAGTAGCTGCTATTGCTACACTTGTTAATGTGGGATTAGGAGTTCCCATGGCAATTCTTATCACACGTAAAAACCATTTTTTTTCCCGTATTCTTGACGCACTTGTCGATATTCCTTATGTTGTACCTAGTGCAGCATTAGGGTTTAGTGTAGGTTTATTCTGGACTACTCAAATCATTTTTCCTACAAATGAATTCTTTTTTGTTATTATGGCACATATTAGCATGACTTTTCCTTTTATTGTTAGAAACACCATTGGAGGATTGGCTGAACTTGATCCTGCATATGAAGATGCTGCACGAAGCTTAGGTGCACGGCCAATCCAAACATTTCGTCATGTTACTTTTCCAGTAGTAAAATTTTCAATTATCGCTGGAGCCATTATGTCTTTCACCCGCAGTATTGGGGAAACAGGAGCAACTTTAGCTGTTTCTCCTGAATCCATCACCGCTCCAGTCTTCATAGTTGCTCTGATAAAGGGTGCAGAACCTGATTATTTCTTTGCAGCTCTTACAACAGTGATATTAATCCTGATTTCGTCTCTACTGATCTTCGTTCTCCGAGCTAAGGTAACAAAAAAAGGTAAACGTACAGGTTAGGAGAAAATTGTATGGTAAGAGCATATATTGAAATTCAAAACTTGAAAAAACGCTTCGGAAAGCTTTACGCCATACAAGATTTTAATTTAGAAATAGAACGCGGCGAATATGTGGTGATTTTAGGACCAACGGGGGCAGGAAAAACCACATTACTAAAATTGATCGCAGGTTTAGTTAAACCAACTTCAGGGAATATTTACAAGAATGGTGAACTATTAAATAATATTCCACCTGAAAAACGTAATTTTGCATATTTACCTCAAACATCAGATTATTCGCTTTTTCCATATATGGATGTGTGGGAGAACACGGTCTTTTCTCCAAAGATGAAAGGAGATAAACCATGGGAAGAAGTAATAGCGTTGGGAGATGAAATACTCGATTTAGTGAATTTAAGGACTAGGTACAATGCATACCCTGATGAACTAAGTGGGGGGATGATGCAACGTGTAGCTTTAGCACGTGCAATCGCAGCAGATGCAGACGTTTTTTTACTAGATGAACCATTACGCGCTTTAGATGCAAGATTACGTATTCGATTGCGAACAGAGATACGAAAATTAGTTACAGATCTTGAAAAAACAACCTTTCATGTAACTCACGATCAAGAAGAAGCTATAGCTGTTGCTGATAGAGTATTAATCATAAATGAGGGAAAAATTGTACAATTTGATATTCCTGAAGAAATCTATAATTATCCTTCAACATTATTCGCTGCGTACTTTTTTGGGACAACAAATTTAATACCAGCCACAAAAGTAAGAAATGAAACTAATGGGAAAGTTGTTCGGGCAGGAGAGCATAATATAACTATTAAACCAAAAGATATTATTCGTAGCATTGATAAAGAAGAGAAGTATTTAACTGAAGAACTTGTACTTGCAATTAAAGCAGAAAAAATCCTTGTGACCCCCCTAAGGGCAAACATAAATCCCGATCCCAAAGTAAATGTCTTTGAAGGAACAGTTGAACAGGCTTTTTTCTTAGGAAAATGGGCAAATCTAGCGATTAAGGTTGAAGGTCTCTCAAAGAAAGAACTTCATGTGATTATTCCTTCATCAGATCTACATCAATACGATGTTGGGACTAATGTTAGATTAGAAATCCCTATTGATAATATATCCTATTTTATTGAACCTTGGGAAGAAGTTAAAAAACTGGAGATGACTTAGATGCCAAATGTACAATTAAAAGGGATTTCAAAATATTTTGGACGTATTAAAGCACTTGAAAAAATCGATTTAGAAATCAAAGAAGGCGAATACATTAGTATCTTAGGCCCATCAGGATGCGGGAAGACCACGCTAATAAACTGTATCACTGGAATCGTTGAACCAACACATGGAACAATCTTGATTGACGGAAAAAATGTGGCACATATTCCCATTGAACGAAGAGACTTTGCTATGGTTTTTCAAAGTATCGCAATCTTTCCTCACATGACAGTTGAACAGAATGCTGCTTACGGACCCTTTGTAAGGAATGTACCTAAACAGACTCAAGAAAAAATAAGTGAGGAAATGCTTCGATTAGTAGATTTACTTGAACAAAAGCAGTTACGTCCCCGTTCATTAAGTGGAGGAGCCATACAGAAGACTGCAGTTGCACGAGCTCTAGCCAATCAAGAAAAGCTACTTATTTTAGATGAACCAATCTCTGCATTGGATTATAAAGTCAGAGTATCCCTTAGGTACGAACTTCGTAAGCTTGTAAAAGATTTAGGATTAACTGCTATCCATATAACCCATGATCAGGAAGAAGCCATGTCAATATCTGATCGGTTGGTCATTCTTCGAGCTGGACAGATTGTGGAGGTTGGAACTCCTCAACAGCTTTATGAGCGTCCACAAACTTTGTTTTCAATGAATTTTGTGGGGGAAAGCAATTTTATAGAGGGAATGATCAAAAAGAAATTAACTGAAACATCTTATAGAATTGAGTTTAGAAATCATCAATACATTGACCTCCAAGGTTTAGAAGGAAATTTCCATCGAGGTGAGAGTATTGTTTTAGCATTCCGTCCTGAAACCATGGATTTTTGCTCTCAGGAACAAGATAATACTCTTAGCGGAACTATTTCACGAAAAAGATTCAGTGGAGGTTATATTCGATATGAAGTGGAACTAGCAACTGATGATACGATAATTATCGACTCCCAGACTCAATTGAAAGAAAAAGAAAAAACTTACATTCAAATTGACCCCCAAGACGCACGTTTATTCACTGCTCCAGAATTTGGTTTAAAGAAGGTGTTAGCACTTGAATGAAAATGAAGAAAGTAGTTTACTCCATTGGTTCCGGCAACGCCGTAATCAGATAATTTTAGAAAGTTTAGATGAACATAACGAGAAAATTTTAGATACTTTGACGTCTTGTGAGGAATTAATCAAACACATGTCCTCACCCGAGCTAGCTCGAGTAGAAAAGCTATATAATCGTGTAAGTATGCTCGAACGATCTGCAGATCATATCCAGGATGATCTCGCAAACGAAATCGCCAGGGGAGTTCTTCCACCTGAAATTCGGGAAAAAATGCATCATCTCGTTCGATTATCTGATAGGACGGCAAATTGGACAAAAACAGCAAGTAAAAATATGGTTATGCTTGCTAAACTAGATGTAGATATGTCACAATTTGAGGATCCAATATTAAACTATTTTAAGGCAATAAATAAACTAACTATAGAATCAGTTCGTGTTTTCCGAAAGATGTGTTCAGCTCTTGGACGAGATGATCGAACCATTCTCGATAATCGCCAAATCATTGAAGATCGTGAACGCGAAGCTGATGAGGTTCATTTTCGTGCAAGAGAGGAAATTTTAGGGCTTTCAAACGATTTTGGGTATTCTATCCACTTTCTTCTTCTTGATACCGCGAAAAACCTTGAAAATGCATCAGATGCAGTTTCCTCTGCTGCTGATGCATTATACACCATCGTTTTGTTGGGCACCCCAGCTTAATCCAGCTTTTGTAATACTCCTTGGAGAATTACTGTTACATGATTGATAAAAATTCGAGAATTACCGTGATTTCAGGAGCAGGATTCTCTCAAGCTTCTGGTATTCCAATTTTTCGTGGAAAAGACGGACTCTGGAAAAATTATGATCCTTCTGAACTCGCTACTCCCCATGCTTTTGCTAAAGATCCAAAACTCGTCTGGGAGTGGTACCGATGGCGGTTAAATATCATTTTAAATGCAGATCCAAATCTTGCCCATGTAAAGTTAGCAGAGGTTGAATTGAAGGGATTCGACATTGCAATATTGACACAAAATGTCGATGATCTTCATGAAAGAGCAGGATCACAAAATGTCACGCATTTACATGGGGAGATACGTCTAGCACGATGCTTCAGCTGCAGAACAAAGTTTATTTGGACAGTTGAACTCCTCGAGACTGTTGACGACATCCCCAAATGTAGTGCTTGTGAATCAATTTGCAGACCAGATGTTGTATGGTTTGGAGAAAGTTTGGATAGTAATATTATTCAAAACTGTATTGATCAATTATCTATAACAGACATGCTAATCGTTGCTGGAACGTCAGGAGTGGTCTATCCAGCGGCCGAATTTCCATTTTTAGCAAAAAGACAAAATTCGCAAGTAACTATTTATGAATTCAATCTTGATTATACTCCTATTTCCAACATTGCTACTGAAACGATTCTTGGTCCTGTAGAAGAAACGATACCTGAGTTTTTTAACACGATATACCAAAAATAGAGGAAAAAAAAATGAAAATAACTTTTCTAGGTCAAGCGGGTTTCATGTTACAAGACAATTCTTCAACTCTACTCATTGACCCTGGTAAGAAAAAACATGGGGATGTTCCTGGGGATATTGTATTTGTGACTCATAACCATTTTGATCATACAAGAGGAGTGGAACCATTCTTAAAACGTAATCCAGAGGCCATTCTTATTTGTAACAAACAAGTGGCTGGTTATAATAAGAAATGGGAGGAACGGATAATTCTTGTGAATCCTGGTGATAAAATTCAACGAAGAACATGGAATCTGAAATTTATAGAAGGACGTCACGGGTTATTCTCTGGAGTTCAAAATACTGGAGTAATTGTTCATACCTCAAATCAGAGTTTCGGTCATGTAGGGGATTCAGTAGACTTTTTGGGCTTTTCTCAAGAAGAAATAGACTATCTTGCTATTCCCATAAGTGGATTATTTGCAGCTTCCCCTAAAAAAGCTTTAAACGAACTAGAAACTTTTAAACAACCGTTACCTACTATAATTACGATGCATTGGGTTTGGAGAAATCCTCGAGGGTTTTGTAAGCGCTTACAATCGAAATTTCCTGATAGTCGATGTATTGTTCCTAAAGATGGTGAATCTGTTCCCTTATAGGTCACAGGTTTGTAGTCCAGAGTTTCTCTATGAATTCTTCAAATTTCATTAAATCTCCCTCAAGCGCAAGGCCAACTGCTTCAGCTTCCTTCTCAAAATAGTATGCTATATTTGATAACAGAAATCTGTTTAATAGAGCTTTAATTGGTATGAGAACTGCTTGATTTTTATCGACCAGATTGTGACAGAAATCGAGTGTGACTTGTACAAGATCATCGATGGCACAACGCTGTGAAACAAGCCCAAATTGTTCAGCTTTATCGATTGAAATCCTCTCGGGGATCATGGTAATTTTTTTAGCTTGTCTTAAACCAAAATTAAACAAAGCTAGGGTTAACGCACCAGTTGCGGGAACGATCCCAAGATCTATTTCATTGAGAGAGAAAAAAGTTTTAGGATTCTCTCCAGCTATCACAAAATCCGCAGCCAGGCATAAAATTGTCCCCCAAGCCACTGCTGGGCCTTGAACTTGAACAACAATTGGTTTTTTTGAACGCAACATTGTCAAAACGGTTTTATTTCCAAATTGAAGTAATTTAGGCACTTCTTCTGGATTGAGTTGTGTTAACATGTTTAAATCCAATCCTCCTGTGAACGCTCGATCCCCAGAAGAATTAATTCGAATTACATGTACTTCAGGATCATCATCAGCGATCTCTATATATTTAATCAAGAGATCAAATTCCTTCATACGTAACGCGTTCATTTTTTTAGGGCGATTAATAGTTATTGTTGCAATATGTTCTGTTTTGCTGAATAAAACAGTATCTTGAGATTCTTGACTATTTGAATTATTGTTTATATCGTTCATCTTAAACACCAGTAAAAACCAAATATTGCAACACCACTTAAGTAGCTATAAGAAATTATCTAATATTCAAAATAGAATTATTGAAGAGTTGGTAAAGATGGAAACTCCACAAGAATTAAATGAGAAAACTCATAAAAGAACCTCCCAGGATTATCGTGAAACCTTGAAGCAAATGAAACCAAATATCTACATTAATGGGGAAAAAATTGGAAGGGATGATGAAAGGCTTGATGGAGCTATTAATATCATTTCACTTACGTTTGATAAAATTGATGATCCCGAATTTAAGGATTTATTAAGTGTAGAATCTCACATTGATGGAATCGGACGAATAAATAGATTTACACACATTCATCAAACCGTTGATGATCTTCTGAAAAAGCAGGAGCTAACACGGCGAATTTGTCGTTACGCAGGGGGATGTATACTACGTTGTATGGGTATAGATGCGATGAATGGCTTATCAATTGTGACACATCGGGCTGAGGCGATGACAGGACGGCCTTATAATGAAAGATGGCAAAAATATCTAAAAAACTTCCAGAAAAACAATGTTGTAGGATGTTGTGCTCAGACTGACGTAAAAGGCGATCGTTCTTTACGACCCCATCAACAAGCTGATCCTGATCTCTATCTCCGTGTTATTGAACATCGTGATGATGGAATTGTGGTACGTGGTGCAAAGAACCATATTACAGTTGCAGCTGTTGCTGAAGAGATTATTGTCACTCCTACTCGGTTTTTAACTCCAGAAGAAGATGAGTATGCAGTAGCTTTCGCAATACCAGCCGATTGGGACAAAGTGTATTTAGTAACTAGAGTTGAAAACGTGAGGAAACGTGATTACACCCCCTGTCCTTATGCAGAACACGGAGATGTTGAAAATTTCATCATTTTTGATGATACCTTTATCCCTAATGAAAGAGTCTTCTTAGGGGGGTATGAAGGAGAACACCAGTTTGGTGGGTGGTTAGCTCTTTTGTTTGCACTCTATCACCGTCATAGTTATACTGGATGCAAAGCTGCCTCCACGGATATCAAAATGGGTTTTGCAGCTCTAGTAAGTGAGTATAACGGAGTTGAAGACAAAAAGCATGTACAATCTAAACTAGCTAGTATGATCAGTAATGCTGAACTAGTCAATGCAGCAGGCATAGCAGCAGCCCATAAGGCTACAAAAGATGAATCTGGGACAATGATTCCCGATCCAGTGTTTTGTAATGTCGGTCGAAAACACGCTGGATTAAATTTTTATCATGAGGCTGAACTTTTAGCTGATTTAGCAGGAGGTTTACCTGCTACTCTTCCTTATGAGAAGGACTTTTTTGACGAGAAGATTGGGCCTTTCCTACAAAAATATATTAAGAGAAAAGCTGATGTTCCAGCAGAGAACGTATATAAGCTGTTCAGGACAATATCTGATGCTCTCTGTTCCTCACTTGGAGGAGTGGTAGCTGTCGCTGGAGTCCATGGTGGTGGAAGTCCAGCAATGGAGGATATTGCTATCCTTAAACAATATGATATTGATGAACGGAAGAAAATCGCGAAGTATCTTGCTGGAATTTCGGATGACTCATCCTAATCACTATGAATTCTACCAAGAGATAAATTATCTCAAAGAAAAAATTGGTTGATCAAGGGTACTAAAGTTAGCTTTTTCTATGATGAGATTTGCTCCATAAATTCGTCCTACAGCTTCTCGAAAGGGTGTATGGCGTCTAGCTGCTAATAATTGGGCCGTTCGCATGTGTAAAGATCTACGTTGTAGAGGTTCAGCTTCTGTTTCTCTTGCTTGCCAATCGACTATTTTTTCAAAAAATGTGGTTGCTATCGTGCCAACAACCCGTTCCTGATTTCCATCTAAGCATATAATCATCTTCTGTCCATCGTTTGCCATGAAAAATAGTTCCTCTACTAAAACTTGGTTATTATTAAAGCAATTAGCGTTAACTTTCGATATTTCCTGTTCTAGGGCATTTAAAAACGTTACAATTGTACTTGGAGGAATAGAATTTGGCTTTGTCACAAAATCTGTTTTTGTTTTATTAAAATCAGTTTCAAATGTCCCTACGATATAATAGCTCTCCTCTCTCATAGTATCAAAGATTTCAAAAAGATCTAAGTCACTTACAGCATCAACTGTGATTCCTTGAGCAATAAACGAGCTCTGAGTCATGAAAGGAGGTAGTTGTTCCTGTTTTTTCTCTTCTTTTACTTTTATAGATAATTTAGGTTTTAATTGCTTGGGAACTGGTTTCTTTTCTATTTCTGGCTCTGGTTCTGCTTTTTTACTAAAAAATTTGTGTTTGATTTTAGTAAAGAATCCTTCTTTTTTCCGAGGAGGTTCTGTTATCTTTTCATCTTTATCTTCATCTAGAACTGGTGTTTCAGGCGGAGATTCAATCTTTTTTATTTCTACTATTGGTTCATCAGTCCTTAGAACCTTTGTCCACCCATGATGTTCAAGGCCTCGCAAATGGAGAATGGTTAGGACTCTTGTGAAATTAATTTCATCCGCTGTAGTCTTAAGAATTAGTACAGGTTTAGAAGCTGTAAAGGGGGAACGAATCATAAAGAAGCCCTCTGTTGTTTCTAATATCTTTCCCTTAACTAGTACTAAATGTTTATTATCGATAAGTTGGCTAGTAAATTTAGCCAGAGAGGGTAAATCGACTTTTAACTTCAGGAAATTTGAAGGAGTGGTGTTCCATAAGGAAGTTAACCCAATTCTCTGGGCATCAAACAATAAAAGGGACTGACTTTCTTTTATATTTGGTATAACGGGATTAGGATTTGTATCAACAGCTTGGACTTGGCTATAAGCTATTAATAGACGCCAAATAACATCTGTTAGTGTTTTATGATCAGTATACTCAGGAGTACCCTCAAGTTGCTTAATTTCACTGTTTGGATACATCCTTTTCAATGCAGCTGCTAATACTCCTAGTTCCCATCCGCAAAATCCTTTTCCTAAAACTTCTGTTGAAATAGTTAAGTAAGGGGTAACATAGCTATCTTTAATACGAGTCAAAGCAGCTTTACGAGGTAATCCACGACCTGCTTGAAATAAATCCTGACGTCGAATCGCTGTAGCTGATTTGTATGCTAAATAATAAATCCTCATTAACAAATCGGATGATGTGCAGCGAGATTGACCTTGGATGAATGACTGAATAATTGATTGGTATCGTTCCTCATCTGTTCCACCTGAAGGTAATTCAGAAGCTGTGACAATGAAATCAGCAACAAATAATGCCCGAATAGCATCATCAATTTGTGTTAATCCCTGGTTAGAAGCAAGCTTAATCAGCTCTGATTGACTTTTATAACGATTTAATAGGCGTATAAGGTCATATTCATCTTCTATTTTCTGAACCAAGCTCCTGAGAACTTCTTCATTTGGTATAGTCAGCATAAGTACCACATCGGCTGAAACGAATAAAAATCACGAAAATAAAAAAGGCTACTGTTTATAATTACTATGACATATTCAACTCTAAAAATTGTGATGACCACTTGAATATGGTAAAAGTATTCCTATGAGGTTTTCTTTTCAATATCTTTTTTATAGGAATTATTTTCAAACATTGGAGTCAGCAGGAAAGTTTAGCAATTCATTGATTTTGTTATATACCTCTATTGATCTAGGATTGCAGCTATCTATTGATTTAAGAAAGTTATAAAAATCTCGTGTATCCACATTAAGTTCTGTCAATACATCTACGTTCTTTTCCAACCATATTTTCGCTCGGTTATGATTTTCAAGTTTAGTTTGTAAAAGGGACATAAAAAGTTCTTTAACAGTTTCAGAGGTAATATCAGGATTAAAATACTGTATCAAGGCCATAAAATGGCTAAACTCAGTCTCTCTCTTTTGTTCTTTTCCCATCCACAGAAATAGCTTTGCCGTTCTTCCATAATAATGGGTAATTTGTCGTCCTTCTTTGATACTAGTAATAATTTGGACAAAATCATGATCTTTCAATTGATTTAGATGAAAATACACGTTAGAAAGTTTAATCTTTTTAGAAATTCTCTCTTTAATTAATTTATGCAATTCTTTAACTGAAAAAACATGTCTGATTCTAGTAAGATCATTTCTTTCGTCGTACTCTTCAATCCCATTACGTAATATATCAAGAATTGCTGATCTAACTAGTTGAAGAACTAATTCTTCTGGCATTGGCCCTGGTATTTCTTTTATGACTGGTATTTTTTGCCAATGAGCGAAAATTATCTTTTTAAGTTCAGACCCAGAAATCTGTTTTGGTAGTTTTCTCATTTTTTCCTTTTTTGTTGACAATATTTCAGATTGTGAGGTTCTCATTCTGATTGACCACGATGTTAATTTTTAATACGGTTCAGTTAAGACTGAATAATTAATAAAGGTTGTGATAATTTATAGCTAGCTATAGATGTTAATTTTTTCGAATCTATATTGTTTGAAGCATTTAATTTTGTTATTTTTATGGATTCATTACCATATCAAGAAGCTTTTTAAGTTAACGATTCAGTATTAAGCTAAATCGTTTTTGGAAGAATTAATATTGACAGAGAATAACAAAGTTTCATTAGAGAACGATAATAACATTCAATTCAATAGAAATCTCAGAGGATATGTTATCTTTTGGATTGGACAGTTAATTTCCTTATTGGGGTCAAGTGTTGTACAATTTTCTATTGTTTGGTGGATAACTGTTGAGACTGGGAGTGAACTCTTCTTGGCTCTGTCAACCTTTCTAGGTTTTGGACCAACAATGCTCCTAACGCCAATAGCAGGTGTTTTTGTCGATAGATGGTCCCGGAAAAAAATAATCGCAACCGTAGATTTTTTTCAAGCGATTGCCACGATGGGTTTGATTTTTGCTTTCATACTTGGAATAGCAGATATTTGGTTTGTTTTAGCGATAATAACTCTTAGAGGTGTATTCCAGGCGTTCCATCGCCCTGCAGTCCAAGCAATTATCCCATTACTAATCCCCAAAGATAAACTAAGTCGAATGAATGGACTTGATTATCTTTTTAACGGTATGATTCTGATGGTAGGACCACTTGTGGGGGCCCTATTACTCAATTATTTTATACTTCAAGAGGTCTTGTGGTTAGACGCTATTACGTTTATGATTGCAATTGTTCCAACTATTATAATTTCTATTCCTTCAGTTAAAGCTCCTTCAATAATTAAAGAGAAAACGCCATTCTTGGCTGAGTTATCTGAAGGCTTTACTTTCATCAGGAATCAACAAGGACTTCTTGCCTTATTGGCTGTTTTTACTGCTGCCAACTTTTTTATGCGACCCCTCTATGTTTTATTACCATTATTTGTCAAGGATATTCACTTAGGAGGCCCAGAGGAATTAGCTCTTCTTTTTTCAGCATTACAAGCAGGAATGATCTGTTCATCAATGATCATGTCTTCGTGGAAGGGATTTGAGAATAATGCTCATGGAGTTGCTTTAGGTATTTTCATTATGTATTTTGGATTCATAGTCTGTAGTTTTGTCCCCCAAAGTTTGTTTCCCCTTCTTATTCTTGGAATATTTTTAAATGGTTTTGGTCTTCCAATTGCTAACGTCTCTTCTCAAACAATTTGGCAAAAAATTGTTCCTCCTGAAAAATTAGGTCGTGTATATTCAGTACGTTTGACTATTGCCCAAGGATCTGGGCCAATAGCCATCATTCTTTCAGGAATTTTTGGAGAGCTGTTTGGAATCATCCCAGTGCTAGTTATTGCAAGTCTCTTTGGAATGTTATTCTTAGGGTATTCATTGTTCTTTACACGATTTCGCTACGTTGAAAAAACAGTCACAACTGTGGAAACACCTTCCATTTTACCAGTTACTATTGAACCACACCCTGTAACAGAATGATCCATACTCTGAAGAAGAATGCAGGAAGAGTGGTCACAGTTTTGACTAGAAGTTTCATGGACTTGTGACTAATTCTTTAAGGTTCTTAATGAAGAAGTTGGGGAAAAAAAACACAATTTTTTAAAACACTCCTCTTTAGTGGAAACTATAAAGTTTTTAATGAAAAAATTCCATATTAGAATGCGGAAGTGTTAAAATGTCACGTAGAGTTTATGTGAAAGGAAAGAAGACATATGCAAAGGGTCAGGCCCCTGATTTATCGAAATCAAACCGATTTCAAAATATCATCAGCCTAATGTCCATACGAGTAGAAGATGTTCACGAAGCTAGCCCTGTAGATAGAACAGGAGAATTTTATTTCGAGGTTGGCGGAAAAGGAACATTAAAACATGATTACCGAGTTCCCCATCAAGGAACCATTAATATCAAAGAGAATATGACCTACTCAGCAAAACAAGATTTCACTCTTTGGCTTGAATTTGATGAGTCCGACAAAGCGAAAACTAAACAGATTCCTATTAAACTTCGAGAGCAAGATGCTACCCGGGATGATACTGTAATAAAATCCGAAATCCCAATAGTTTACGGGAGTGGAACTAAATACGAGGTACTAAAAGGGAAAGGCATCGCAGTCAAGATCAAAGTCTCCTCTCGGAAGACTCGTTTCTAGGTGTCATGTTATGAAAATAGTATGTATTTCTAGGTGAAAAGAGAATGGCAAAGGATGAAGAACCGAAGAAGTCACGAAAAATCTTTGATAAGATCAAAGACACAGGGAAAGATTTCGTTGATGGTATGAAAGAAGAGATTCAGACTGCTCAAACCACAACAAAAGAAAAAACCAAGGGATTTACTACTAAAAAGAGAGAGGAAATAAAAACTACCGTTGAGCGCAGAGCAGCCGATACGAGCACTGCTGAAGATATCTACTTTTCTACGTGGGCTTGGTTTTGGGCTATGATCTTCAGTGCTTTCATTTGTCTTGCTATATTCATGGTTGGGATAACAAACCCGAAATTTTTTATAGTCGGAATCTTGGCTTTGATTGCCCTTCCATTCATAGTCATCTGGTGTTTAATCCATATGGTTCCTACAATTAAAATCTTTGGATTCACAATCTTTGATAGACATAGATTATCATTACGTAGACAATTGAGCTTGGGAAAAGAAATTGCTCGATTATTTTCTCGAGAATTTTTACAGGAATCTCCCATTATTGCGTTCTTTATTTTTACATTTTTCATTATATTTCTCTTTTCCCTACTCTTTGCATTTATGCCCTGATTTCAGGACAGAATGATGAAGTCGTCCCTTCCTGTCACAAGGTTTTCTTATGAGACGAGTACTTTAACAAGATTAGGTGAAATCCTGAAAGAGTACTTTAGAAGAAAAACTGTAAATCAAGAAGTACAATCTGAACTTGATTCTGATCTCCTGACCCTATTGAACGAGGATCTTCTCCAAGTTCTAGTAATGAATGGACTTGTCCAGATCTCTAATGAACGGTATATTTGGAATTTTTTACCAGTCTATAGTGATAATCTCCTTCTTTTCTGTGATTTTCCTAGGTTTGAAAGCGTTAAAACCTATGTATGGCTTTCAACCAAATTTTCTGGTGGGAGTTGGACTTTTGCCCGATCTTTACCTGTGAAGAAGGGGGATCATGTGTTAGATCTAGGCACTGGAACTGGATTATTAGCTTTAATGGCCAGATTAAGAGGAGGGATAGCTCTTGGTGTGGATATCAATCCTCGTGCCATCAGACTAGCTCAATTAAATCGAGATCTTAATAGTTTGGACTCAGTTGAGTTTCAGAGACGGGACTGGAATTCAGCTAAGGGAGATCAATTCGATCTTATTGTTTCCCAACCCCCATTTGGATTTTCATTAGGAGGCCTTGGATTAGCCTTCAATGGAGGAAGTATAACAGGACTTCAAACAACAAAAGAAATTATCCAACGGTTCAATCCTAAAGATCATCAAATCCTTGGCTTTTTTATCCATGTATTGGAAGATGATTCCCATTCTCGTTTTTCTCGTTTAATTCAAGAATGGATTAGAGATGATTCTGTGAATATAGACCTCCAACCGCAATATAGTTATCCTATTGAAGTTTGGTGGCAAGGATTACTTAGGAAGCAGAAAATAGATTCTTCTTTCCCAATTCCCTCTGAATTTCAGTCCTATAACGAGGTTGTTTCTTATTTTATGTATTTATCCAAATAATATTGTGATGCCAAAAGTTTCAAAAGAAACCAATATGATTTGAAATGAGTGAATTAAATGCAGCCATTCGATTCATTACCCTCACCAGTTCAAAAAGTATTACTTCAACTAGAGGAAAAAGATAGAAAAGAACGTGAGGTTGGCTTAGACCGATTACAACGTCTTAGACAGATTCCTCGTGAAACAGGAGAATTTCTCTTCCAATTTCTTCTGACTTTTTCTTCACAATTTCCTGATTTTGTGGGTCTTGAAATTGGTACATCGGGGGGATATTCTACAATCTGGCAAGGGATGGCATTAGTAAAAAATGACCATGGGAGATTAATTTCACTAGATCATGATCCAAAAAAGTTTCAATTCGCATCAAAGAATATAACATCCATAGAAGTCAGTCAATTCATTGAGTTAATTCATGGAGATGCAAAGGATTATCTGAAAAAATCTCAAGAAAAGTTCAATTACGTTTTCTTGGACTGTGAAAAAGAAGATTACCTTTATTTCTTTAACCTTCTTGTCAATCGCTTGTCACGTGGAACTGTATTAATAGCAGATAATGTGATTAGTCACGCAGATGACATGCAAGAATTCATCATACAAATTAAAGGTGATTCTAAAGTTTCAAGTGTCATATTACCTGTTGGAAGAGGTCTGGCGTTTGTTCGATGGATTTAGCTTCTACATAAGGATACTTGGAATCAATAACTGATCATCATACTGTGTTCTGCAAAATCTGAATCTTTAAAAAAAGAAGATCCCTAGAAAATAAGAGTTTGAATTATTACAACAAATACTGAGGTTTTGAGTAAATGGATCCAAATATTATTGATTGGGCTTTTTTTTTGTAATTTTTGGTTTGTTTATACCAATCTATTTTCTCATCAAATATTATTACAAAGCAAGGATTTTTGATTACGTATTGTTTGCTGGGTTTTTTTCTTTTTCATGAGCTTCATTGTAAATTATCATCTTTGATTACTTGATATAACCAATGTTGTACTGGATATTCATTATGCACTTTGCGAGCAGGTGACTATCTTTGCCCTTTTACTACATTGCTTAAGATTAAAATGGGAAAAAAATCCTTGGTATAGTGATCCTAATTGACTTTTGTTTGGTCCTAATAGTTGGATTAGGTGTTCTTCTCCCTGATCCAAGTATGAGATATTTCCTCTTCCAACTTGGCATTTATAACACGTTACTTGTGATGGCTGTTTTTATCTACATCTATTCAACTATAAAACCTCTTATTATGGATCAAAGAATTGTTCTCGCTAAAAGATTGTGGATTGTAGTGGGATGTCTATGGATAATTAACCCAATAATATTAATTGGTGCATGGTTTTCCCCATGGCCTCCCGTTATATTTCAATTCTGGGATCTTTTTCGGTTAAAATTATTCTTTAACTTAATCCTCATGGTTTACATAACTGTTCGGTACCCTGAAGCTGTATTAATTTCTCATGCCCAATTAAACAGAGCCTTAAACGTTTATTCATCAGTTATATCTTTGCACACCGAGAAAGAAGTTCAAGACTTCGGAATGTCCTCCCTTGTGGCATACATCAAGCAAATTCCAAGAGAATTAATAGATAAATCAGCAGATATTTGAAAATTTATATTTTGGAAGGCAATTTTTAGTCCAATCAGAAAATGCTTCCTCTAGAGTTTTTCATATTCTTTTGAAGCTTTCCGATACTTTCTACCTCCACGTATCATCCTTAGTATGGAGAATCCCCTGAACACCTTTCCATTAGTTTTACATGTAGGTATTGCATAGGGGATAACATTCCGACAGCTTTCCTCTATATTTGTACCAATAAATTTTAGTGCTAAGGAACTATCACGTTGGAAGAGTTCTTCGGTTTTCCACCCTTTTACAACTTTAACATTTTTGGCTAAATTCGTTTCAATCATCCCCGGTTGAAAAATATTGATTTTAATATCATCTTCTCTCTCTTTGAATTCTGTGGCTAGACACCTGGAAAATGCAAATACACCACCCTTTGAGGCGGAATAAAGAGTCATATGAGGTCCAGGTCGATCTCCATGTCCACCTCCTACTACTATAATTCTCCCATATCCCTGATTAATCATATGTGGCAGTATTATAGATATTGAGTTTATTACCCCGATTAGATTAGTTGCAAGCATTTTTTGAGTATCAGAAATTATTTCTTCAGGACGGTGAATCATATTTTCAAATGGCCCATAAGTTAGACTTACCCCAGCATTTGCTACAAGAATTCGAATGGAGCCGAAAGAATCAATAGTTTTTTCCACTACTTGCTTCATCGATGTTACATCAGAAACATCACACACTTGACCCACTACTGAGTTACCAAATGCTTCTTGAAATTCTGATACGGTTTTGTTTACATTTGATTCATTTCTGGAGCATATTGTTACTCTACATCCTTCTTTTAGGAATAACTCTGCTATTTTTTTTCCAATACCACTTGTTGAGCCAGTTACGATTGCTGTTTCATCTTTCATACGCATTATAAATATCTCCAGATTTCTTAGATCCTTTTTCTCCTTTTTTGCAAATAATCATGGCAAAAGAGAGTTGATTAAAAGAGTTAAAATAGCTTGAGAATCCACAAGTTTATCCTATCTAGATAAAAATTTCTTAGAATAAATTTTTCTTAACACAAAAGGATGCAAAAAATAGTCCAAAAAAAGTGATTCACACAGTTTTTGTAGATAATTTTTAAAACGGAGTCAGTAAATTGGTAGTAGGAAAACCACTTCCACGTAAGGATGCTCGTTTCAAGGTTAAGGGGGAGGCACAATACATTTATGACTTAAGTTTTTCTGATGAACAATTCCTTGCAGTCGTTCGTAGTCCACATGCTCATGCTCGAATCAAGAAGATTGAAATTGATTATGAAAGAGTAAAACAGTTAGGAGCTACAATTGGAACAGCCAAAGATATTCCTGGAAAGAATATTGTCCATGTCATTCTTGATGATTGGCCTCTTCTTGCTGAAAAGGTTGTTCGACATGTGGGAGAACCAGTAGCAATCGTTGTTGCCAAAAATCTTAGAGATGCTAACGCAGCTGTTTCAGCTGTTCATGTGGAATATGAAAAGCTACCTGCAGTATTTGATCCTGATGAAGCAAAAGACCATTCAAATATTCATATATTTGGAGACAATAATATCATATCTTATTGGCAACAAAAACGGGGAGACGTGAATAAAGGGTTTCAGGAATCAGATATCATTGTTGAAGGAGAATATCGAACACCTGCGCAAGAACACGCATATATTGAACCCCAAGGATGTATTGCTGTTCCCTTAGGTCATGATGAGATTACTGTATATGGATCGATGCAGTGTCCATTCTATGTTCAACGAGCTGTATCTGACATACTTGGATATCCCTGGTCAAAAGTCACAATTGTCCAAACGACCACTGGGGGAGCATTTGGTGGAAAAGAAGATCAACCAAATCAACTTGCAAGCTTAGCTGCTCTGGGAGCTTACTTAACGAAAAAACCTGTTAAGTACCTTCTTACGAGAGAGGAAGACATTGAAAATACTAGTAAACGTCATCCTGCCATTATTCGCGTGAAAACTGGTGTGACTAAAGATGGATTATTAAAAGCAGTTCAAGTAGAACATCTAATGAACTGTGGGGCTTATGCAACCCTTACACCTGCAGTGCTTTACCGTGGTTGTCTTCATGCAGTAGGCCCTTACCGGTGTAAGAATGTTGATGTTCAGTCGTACGGTATTGCCACTAATCTGGTTCCATTTGGTGCTTTCCGGGGATTCGGGTCACCTCAAGTACTATTCGCCTGTGAGGAACAGATGGATAGGGCAGCAGCTCAATTAGGTATTGATCCATCATTGTTTCGGGAGAGAAACCTGATTCAACGTGGTGACACCCTCTCATTTGGACAAAAGATAGAGCATTCTGTGGGAATGCTACAAACTTATAGACAAGCCAAAGAAAAGAGTAATTGGAGTAAGAAATGGAAACCCGCTCCTGAATTTAAACAGGTAATAGAGGAATCTAAGAAAGGAAAATATCTCTGGGAAGGGATTGGGATTTCCACAATATTCTATGGAGTTGGTTTGGGCTCCGCGGGGAAGGCTTTGTCACGAACTGGCTCATATGTCCAACTTGAACCTGATGGTAGTGTCCTCTTTGCAGTTGGGACTACTGAGATTGGTCAAGGAATGATAACGGTTTTATCTCAGATAGTTGCAGAAGAATTAGGTGTTGAATATTCGAAGATTCGAATGGCTCCTGTAGATACTAGTCGTGTGCCTGATTCTGGTCCTACTGTTGCTTCTCGATCAACAACCTTTTCAGGGCGTGCCTTACAACATGCTTGTGAACAGATTCGGGTACTGATGTTTGAGATTATTTCTCCTCACATGGAAACTATTCCCTCAGATCTCCAAATTAAAGGAAATCACATTGTTTCTCTCTCCACAGATAAGAAAATGGTGGTAGAAGATTCCATTAAAATAATGTATCAAGAACGAGGACAAGTTGCATTCGCAGGGTGGGATGTAGCGCCACCAACTGACTTCAATAATAAAAAAGGTCAAGGAAATCCGTATGTTACTTATGCATGGTGCACAAACATTGCTGAAGTCGAGGTTGATGTACAAACCGGAACTGTTCATGCCAAAAATATCTGGGCAGCTCATGATGTAGGAAGAGCTATCAACCCGCAAACCCTTGAAGGTCAGATAGAAGGTGGATCGTTACAAGGAATGGGTTATGGACGATTTGAAGAGATAATCTTTACTCCTGAGGGAGAGGTACAATCAAATAACTTAGGAACATTTCTTGTTCCAACTACAAAAGATACTCCCAAAATTCACTCGATAATTATAGAAGAACCTTTTCAAGAAGGGCCTTATGGAGCGAAGGGTATCGGAGAGCAACCGCTGATGGGGATAGCGCCTGCAATAACAAATGCAATATTCAATGCAATTGGTGTGAGAATATCCGAAATTCCTGCCACCCCAGAACGAGTTTGGCAAGCTATTCAGAGTAAGATTCAGGAGGAGCTAAAATGAAAATCGAAATTATTGTAAATGGTATGCTCTACAAAGAGGAAACCTCTCCTGATAGACGACTTCTAGACTTCTTACGTGATGATTTGGGGATGAAGGGGACAAAAAAAGGGTGTGACCAGGGTGAATGTGGTGCTTGTAGTGTTATTCTCAACGGAAAGGTTGTAAATTCCTGTCTGATCTTAATGGTTCAACTTCCACAGCATAGTGAAGTAGAAACGATAGAATCTACAGATTCACTCGTTTTATCACTCCAAGACTCGTTTGTTATACATGGAGCAACACAATGTGGAGCGTGTACCCCTGGAATGATTTTAGCGAGTACAGTACTACTAAGAGAAAAACCTCATCTGACTGAACAAGAGCTTCGTGAGGGATTGAGTGGAGTAATTTGTCGTTGTACTGGGTATCAGAAGATCTTTGATGCGATCAAGGACACTCATCAAAAGCTAAGTGATTAGAATGCAAAGTGAATTTGTTAAAAACATCGATAAGCAGATTCAGCAAGGAGAAACCTTTGCACTGGTCACCGTTGTTGAGATCAGTGGTTCTGCACCCCAACGTATAGGAGCTAAGATGTTAGTAGACTCTTTAGGGAACCGCCTCTGGGGGACAATTGGAGGTGGCACCATTGAGAAATTAGCTCTTAAAGAAGCACAGATGCTAATTCAGAAGAGAACTCCTCAATTGAAAGAGTATGAATTAATGGAAGAAGGTGAAAAAGCCACAGGTATGCTTTGTGGGGGTAGAATGAAAGTCTTCATTGATATATTAGGTGTTGGTTCTAAATCGTATATTTTTGGGGCTGGGCATATTAGTCAACGTTTAGTTCCATTGTTAGCATCCTTGGGCTTTTGGACTGTTGTCATTGATGATAGAAAAGAATACCTTAATGAAAGTTTTAAAGATTCTAAGGTCTCTGAAACGATGGTAGGCACACTTCCTCAGATCATTGATTCAATTGAATTTGAAGAAGACAGTTACATTATTATTATCACTTATTCTCATGAATTAGATGAACGAATTTTGAAATACCTTTTATCAACACGCCAACAGGAATTACAAACTTGGAAATATCTAGGGATGATTGGGAGTAAAAGAAAGGTTAAAGAGATCTTTAATCGCTTAGAATCACAAGGGATTGATCCCAGCCTTTTAGAAAGGGTGCATGCACCTATTGGAGTCCCAATAAGGAGTCAAACTCCAGAAGAAATTGCAATTTCTATAGCAGCCGAAATAATTGATGTTCAGAATAAGGACAGGTAAAGAAACTATGTACAAATTTAATGTTCATTCACCCGTGAGTTTAGAAGAAGCGTTAGAATTAAAAGCCACCTTTGGAGCAAATATACATCCTCTTGCTGGAGGAACTGATGTTCTCGTGAGTATTCGGAATAATCGAGTTGATTGGGGAGAACAACCATCGCTTCTAGACCTTAATAAAATCCAAGCACTTCATTTTGTTAGAGAAACACCTGATACAATTGAGATAGGCCCCTTAATGACTCATTCTGAAATATCTAATCATCCACTTATACAATCACATATTCCTGCTCTAGCTAAAGCGGTATCATATATCGGATCACCCCAGATCCGAAATACGGGGACAATTGCTGGTAATATGTGTCATGCAAGCCCTGCTGCGGATTCACTCCCCATTCTTTATTGTCGGAATGCAATAATAGAGATTCAAACACAGGATCAAACCACAACAGTACCAATTGAAGAATTTATAACAGGACCAGGTTTCATTGGATTGGATTCTTCGGGAATCGTGACAAAAATTAGTGTACCTAAACTTCCAAATTTTGTAGGTGATTATCTTACACTTCGTCAACGTCAAGCTTTATCATGTAATGTTGTATCAGTTGGAGTTGAAATGCTACAACCAAATAAAGGAAATGAAATAGAAGAAATCCGAATAGCACTCGGGGCTGTTTCCCCTACCGTTGTTCGTGGAAAAAAGACAGAGAATCTACTCAAAAACAAGATACTTACACAAAAATTGATTGATGAAGCTCACGACCTAATTCAAACGGAATGTGTTCCTATAGATGACGTTAGATCTAATAAAAACTATCGTCAAGCTATGACTGGGGTTTTATTATCTCGATTTTTAATTAACAATGTGTGATCTTTAATCCTCAAATACCGCTTTTTTTTCCACAATTAGTAATTTGAATGCAAATCTTGCTCCTTGAGGTTCGACATCCTCTATCCAGATCTTGCTTTTGTAAGATTGTAGTATTTCTCGGCTAATAGATAAACCCAAACCACTACCTATTTTGCCTTCTGGTCCAATACTGACAAATGGTTTGAATATCTCCTCTTTAATGCCATCTGGGACTCCCGGGCCATGATCACTAATGCTACAAACCCAAAACTGGTTCTCTTTGGCCACAACAATTTCAATTACATCATTTGGAGGACTCCATTTAATCGCATTATCTATCATATTGTTAAAGACGCTACGAAGGCGCATATCCGCGAATGTATAAATATTGGGTTCTGAAGGCCAGGTAACGTTGATTGTTAGATTTTTTTCAGTTGATGCTTGTTCTAAGACTGAAATGACCTCACTAATTATCTCTTTGATGTTAATAAATGTTAACTGAGCCTCTTCAAAGGATCCCATTGTCTTTAAGTAACTTCTCACATCAGTAATAATTTCCTGCATTTGCACTGCTTTAGCTTCGATCCCATCTAACGATTCTACCAATTCATCAAAGTTCTGAATGGGAGCTAGTTCTTTTCTTAAGATATCAGTAAAACCTTGGATTATCGTTAATTGATTTTTTAAATCATGTGAGATGACACTTAAAAGTGAGGTTTTGAAATCGATATTTTTTCGGAGTAACATTTCCATTTCTTTCTCTAAGGAAATATTGTGGACGATGTAGATGTAACCAATTATCTCCCCTTTATCTCGTAATGCTTGGAGGGTAATTTTAAAAGATTGGGCGCGAGGATCTGGGGAATCAAGGAATTCCATTTCAAAGTCTATTATTTCACCTGACATTTCGTGTAATGTGTTCTCAATTCGGTGTATACCTTCGTGATATGGTTTCAACCTGTTTAAAGAATACAGTATTGAAAAGAGATTACTTCCAATAATATTTGGGCAATCTGCTTCAAATATATATTGACAAGCAGGTTTGTTGATATCTACAATTAAATTATCTGTAGTCGTGGCTATTATCCCAATATCTGCTAAATTTCGAATAATATACTGATGGGCGAACGGTACAATATCCAAAAACCCGATTTCAAATAGTGCATAGAAATACAGAATATAACAGATCACAAAAGCAACAGAGGTAAGATCTATAAATGTAAAGGGGGGGATTTTTAAGATCCGGATAATATTTCCTATAATGGGAAAAATTGTCCCAATACCTACAATTAAAATTTGTTTTTGAAAAAGAGTATTTCCCTCTAGAGTAGCTTTGATATCTAGATAGGTTCGAATAAGCAAGAAAAATGCAAATACCAATAAGAGATAAGAATAGATAGTGTGACTGTAGAATGCAAGTCCATATTCCAGGTTTAATGTTATAAGTGGTCCTTCCGTATTTAGGGTAATGGAATTATAAAATAGACCGTGAAATTCATTCGTTGCAAGAAGTAACCAATGAAGAAGTGGAGGGAAGAATAGTAATCCCATAATCGGTTTAGAAGCAATTTTAGTGCGTTGTGTGAACACTAAGACAAAAAATAGAAAGAGGGGAGATATTAACATTATTCCGATATATTCAAATCTAACCCATAACAATTTTGTTACCTGGTCAGTAGCGAAGATCTCTAGAGTGTATCCAAGGCACCAGATCACACTACTACTGATAAGTAAGACAAAATGAGCTATCAAGCGTGATTTTGGACGAAATATAAGTGGATAAACTGCAATTCCAAAAGCTAAAATAGTTACTGCCCCCATTACGACCCCAAAAGGTGTAAATTCGTAGGGCATTTCAAATATCGCCTCTTGAAAATCTTCAGGCTTAGTAATTGGTAGTAGCTTTCAAGAATTAGACGATGTTCA
The DNA here is from genome assembly GCA_020353515.1 of Candidatus Heimdallarchaeota archaeon. Taxonomy (GTDB): domain Archaea; phylum Asgardarchaeota; class Heimdallarchaeia; order Hodarchaeales; family Hodarchaeaceae; genus Hodarchaeum. The sequence goes on along the minus strand of CP070695.1, from coordinate 566,117 downwards.
AGATTTTTAATCATATGCATTAGCATTTATCTTCAATCTAAATTGCTATTTTTCTCCTTACTTCAGATAATAACATAAAAATTTCTATTCAACTCAAAACTAATTAATGACTACAGCTTTATTTATGATCTTGGATTGCTTTCAACACTCTGTCAGGGGTATATGGAGGTTCAGTGATACGAATACCAATCGCGTCATAAATGGCATTTGAAAGGCAAGGCATAGGTCCACTTATGTTGGGTTCAGCTATTGATTTTGCACCGAATGGGCCTGATGGTTCGTAAGTTTTGACAATAATGGTTTTTATTTCTGGTAGATCAATGGTTGTCATTATCTTGTAATTCCTGAATGATGGGTTCATCATCCTTCCTTGGGCATTGAAATGATAACTTTCGCTTAATGCATAACCCAATCCGTTTACTAATGCACCTTCCGTTTGGCCAATGACTAATTTAGGATTTATTGGAGTTCCACAATCCACTGCTGCAACATATCTCAGGATTTTAACTCTCCCAGTTTCTATGTCTACCTCCACCTCAGCAAAGTGAGCACAGAATGGAGGAGGTGATTTCCGGGCCAATTCTGATGCGACCTGCCCTATCTGTTGCTGATTCTCAGTATAAAGAGCTTTTGTGCCTATTTCAGTAAAACTCAAGGATTTCTTGGTTTTAGGGTGAAATACAGCCTTTTCTCTTAGTTCAAGTTCGTTGGCAGGAAGATTCATTAGAACTGCAGCATAATCTAGAAGCTGTTTCTTTATTTTTTCAGCTAAGTTTTTTACCGCCATTCCAGAGAGATAAGTTGTAGATGAGGCGTAAGCTCCTTTATCGAAAGGTGTAATATCGGTATCAGAGGAAAATACAATAACATCAGTCCCAACATTAAGGTTTAAGACTTCCGCGAATATTTGAGCTAAAATTGTGTCACTCCCAGTTCCAATATCAGTTGCTCCCACTAGGAGATTGAATGATCCATCATCATTCATTTTCGCATAAGCCCCTGCCATGTCAATATATGGTATTGCTGAACCTTGCATGATGCATATTAAACCAAAACCTCTCTTTTTCGTTTCAGTATTGAATTTTTTCTTATGATCTTCCCTAGACCACCATCCAATGGCATCCGCTCCTTGTTTTATACAATCTGAAAGGCCACAGGAGTCTATTGTTTGTTCATGTCCTTCAGTGCCTTCTCCAAGAGCTTTGAAAATTGGGGAAGTCTCACCAGGTTTGATATGATTTATCAATCTAAATTCTGCAGGATCCATATCGATTTTTCTCGCCAGTTCATCCATCACGATTTCCATGGCTAGTGCAGCTTGTGTACCACCATATCCCCTGTATGCTCCTGCAACAGGAAGATTTGTGTAAACAGTGTCGCCAACAAAGCGGATATTGTCACAATGGTACAATGGTAAGGTTTTACTCCCAGTATTACTTAATACGGTTAAACCATGAGTTCCGTATGCACCAGTGTTGCTTAGGACTTTCATATCTATAGCAGTTATTGTCCCATCTTTCTTAACTCCAGCTTTCAATCTCGTTGTCATTGGGTGACGGGTCCGTGCAGAAATAAACTCTTCCTTCCTTGTATACTCTAATTTTACTGGTCTTTTTAATTGGAGAGTAAAGGAAGCAGCAATTATCTCTGTAATTATTTCCTGCTTTGCACCAAACCCTCCACCAATCCGTGGTTTTATTACCCTGACTCTAGCAATTGGTAGACCCAACACTTGGGCTATTATTCTTCTTGCGTGGAATGGAACCTGAGTTGCTGACCGTACTACTAACCGATCATGTTCGTCTAAGTAAGCAATTGAGATGTGAGGCTCTAAAGGACAATGTTGCCCATAATGGTTCCTCACTGTACGATCTACAATGTGATCGGCTTCAGCAATTCCTTTGTCAATATCTCCAACCTCTGCGTCTATGTGGGCTACATGATTCTTAGCTGGATCATAAAATACAGGGATAAGGTATTTGGTATCACCTTCATCATGAATAACAGTTTCATTGCCTATGGCATGATCCCAATTAAAAATAGGTTTTAAAGGCTTATATTTCACCTTAATGAGTTTTACAGCTTCTTTAGCGATTTCTAATGTTTCAGCTGCAACTGCAGCTACTTGATCTCCTACAAATTTCACCTTTTTATTAAATAAGCGAGTATCATAAGGACTTGGCTCGGGATATCCTTGTCCTGCCGTTGTATGAAGAACTCGGGAGCAATTCTTATGAGTTAATATTCCCAATACTCCAGGGTATTCTTCTGCAGCACTAGTGTCAATATCAGTGATTATAGCGTGAGCATGGGGACTCGTCAGTAGTTTAACATGAACTAAATCCTTGAAATCCATATCATCTGTATATAAAGGTTTTCCCATTGCTAAACTTAGTGCGTCGACCTTAGCAATGCTTTTTCCAACCACTTTTCCCTCAAAAATCTTTGGACTCACTATTTTTCACCTCTCATAACTGCAGCAGCGTCAAGTACTGCTTTGATTTGACCAGAGTAGCCAGTACATCGACATAGATTTCCATCAAGAGCCTTTTTTACTTCTTCTTTAGTAGGTGCAGGATTCTGGTCCAGGAGTGTTTTAGCACTAATAATTAGGCCGGGAATACAAAACCCACATTGCACAACACCTTCATCAACAAAGGCTTGTTGAATTGGGTGGGGATGATCACGAGTCCCAATTCCTTCAATAGTAGTTATTGAACCTTCATGGGCTTGAGCAGCAAATAATATACATGATTTAACGGCTCTACCGTTAAGAATAATCGTACACGCCCCGCAGGTACCTTCGTCGCAACCCCTCTTCACCCCTTTATACCCCTCCTTTCGTAAGACATCGATCAGGAGTTCATCAGGTTTTATTGTGAAAGTTTTTGCTTTTCCATTAATTGTAAGATTAATTTTTATCATCATAAACCTCCTGTCATTCCAATTAGCATTCTTCGAAATAATACTCCTAAAAGATGCTCCCGATACGTTTTTGAAGACCTGTAATCAGCAACTACCTTGATTGAGTTCTTTAGAATTGATACAGCTGTATTCAAGTCTAAATCAGTTAATGATTTTCCCTCTAGAAATTCTTCTACCTGACTTACTCGTTGAGTTTTTGATACACGTGAAACTGCAAGGTGGGGATCAACAATTGTACCATTCTCATTTTTTGTTGCAAAAGCCATAGTAAGCCATGAGTAATCTACTGTAGTTAATGAAAACTTCTCATACTGACAAAAATAATCATCTCGGAAAGGGAAAGCTACTTCTGTTATGATTGCACCCTTTTGTAGTTTTTTTCCCTTGTAATAATCATTCGCTAGGACTTTTTTAGTCCCATTCAGAGTTTTTATTTCAATTTCCGCGTCTAGCACAAGTAAAACGACTGGTAAACCCACCCATGGGTAAATCCCTGCAATATTACCCCCTATGGTGATAACATTTCGTAAGGGAGTATCACCAATCAGCTGACAAGCTTTTGTTAAAATCCCATTACCAATCTGCTTTATGATAGGAGATTCTATCATTTCAGTGATTGTTGTAGTACTTCCCACTCGTGCTAATTGCTGGTCTTTCTTTATATAACTCAATCCTAATCGAGTAATATCAACGAAATTCGAGATAGCTCGATTTTTTGATGTAGTAAGATGAGTACCACCAGCAATAATTACCGTGGATTCTTTTGTGAGTAAATTAAGTGCCTCTTCTAGGTTAGATGGATAATAGTATTCTTGATTCATATCCTATATACCTCCGCCTAGCGGAAAAGTAATCCATAGATGATCGCCATCTTTTAGTTCATAATTCATTGATGTTCTTGTTCCATTTACAATAGGAATTAAATGGCCTAATTCCTTCTTAAGGAAACCACTTTCTATTAACAAACTTCTGATTGATAATCCATCATTAAGATTAATGAGTTTAATTTTTCGTTTTTTACTTGGGAAAGGGTTTCGAACTGCTGCCATCAATTCTATGGTTATTGAAATCATGGGACATCGTTTTTATAGCAATTAGGTGAGGAGATACTTTGCTTAAAAAGAATTTTTTCAATTCCTTTGCATCTTTATCACTCTGCCAATCTCTCTATATAAGTATAGTCTGTGAGAAAAACATCATTCTCAAGTTTCTCTCATTGATCGATATCCATCTTGGATTTTACTATAGTTATATCAGAGACATCATCAATATCGTGAAGTATTCCCTGAAAATTTGTCGGAAGGTAAGTAATATTTTCTTTGAACAGTTCTATAATTTCCTTCAAACCCCTTTTCTCCTCAGATATATTCAAGACGTGTTTAAAAACTTGTGAGCTAATAAGAATAGGGTGGCCTTTTCTTGCTTGGTAAGTAGGGATGATTATTAGAGGTGACATTGAACGATAATGATCGATCAATTGGTTAAAGACTTCAGAGGGGATAAAGGGAATATCTGCTGGGGTGATCATAACTGCGTGACTATCCAACGCTTCTTCCATCCCCCGTCGTATAGAGGAGGACATTCCTCCCTGCTTATAATGTGGATTGATAATAGTGTGTATGTCTGCATCTAAACTTTGGACTTTCTCATTGACTAATTCTACCTCATGCCCCAATACAATAAATATCCGATCCACCTTAGAAGCCAGTATTGACATCAGAAGATATTCGATAATTGTTAGGTTTGGTTTGATCTCAAAAAGTAGTTTGTTTCCTGGGAAACGTCTGGATTCGCCAGCAGCTAGCACTATACAGGTAATCATGTTCGAAGTGACACCAAATGTCCTTATATCAGAGTTGATAAGCTCACAAAAAACATAATAACTTAATCCTTTTAAACAGAATTTTATCCTTTTATTTTCATGTGGGAATTTTTATTCATCTATTTTCTGATCTTTTTGCTTTTAGCTTCTATCTACGTAATTTTTAAGAGTATTAAAGTAAAAGAAATTCGTGTGGAGAACCAAACAATTCAGAGATTAGCTAATACAACCAGTACTTTCATTAAAGGATTACCTGCAATTTTTGCAGCTTTTTTTGTTTTAATTATGCGACTTAATGACTCCTTCTTCTATCTCATATTATTTGGAGCATTCTTTTTCTGTTTTGCAGGTGACATTGGTTTGGAAAAGGGTATTTTGATTGGCTTACCACTTTTTTTAATAGCTCAATTTTTACTAAGCATCGCTTTTCTGGGTCAAGCGGTTGCAATTGGCCTAACAATTAATAATTTGATTCTATCTACTGTGGTAGTATTTGTTGTAGTATTATACATGTTCATGTTCCTTCGATATCTCGACTCGTCGGAAACTGGTCTTGGAGAATTTAAAATTCCTGTGATTGCATATTGTGTAGTCATTAGTCTAATGTTTGTTTCTTCTTTTCTCCTCTGGATAGCTATAGGGAAATTAGAATCTATAGTAGTAGTTTTTGGGGCTTTAATATTCATTGTTTCTGATTCCCTGATTGGAATTCATGAGTTTCATCACAAAATTTCAAAAAACGTCTTGAAGGTGATGGTAACTTATTATATTGCGATCTTCCTCCTTTCTCTAAGTGTTCTAGTAATCTAAGTGATTATCCTTAATGAATTTCATTCATTTTTAGGGGCAAAGGCAAGTGAAAGGATTTCAGTAATGTTTTCCCAATCTTGATCAATTTTTTCCCATGTTCGTAGTTCCTGAAAAAGCCTCCTTCGGAATGGAAGAATGATTTGAGCCATTAGTGAAAGCTTTTCATGGGTTGGGTGATTTAGGATTTGATGTTCAATGTTCCTAAGGGTTTCTTCATCCCATTTTGGAAAAGATTTTCCTAGCTGTTCTCCTAAAAACAAACCTAGTTCCAGTCCCGTTAGAATTCCAGAGCCTCCCGAAGGGGTGACATGCCCTGCGGCTTCTCCGATAATAAAACAATTGTTTTTGTAAATTTTTAAGACTGGGCCACCCATAGGTATTGTTGACTTGGTTGTTTCATAGAATCTTGAGATTCTTATCTTTTCTCTAACCATAGGACTATTTAACACCTTCTTCCAGATTTTCCAATGATCAGGAAGAGGATCACTAGAAACCTCTGGAAAAATGATAAATCCGAATTCTGCATTTTGATGTCCGTGAGGAAAAATAAAGCTTGTACCTGCTACATCTAAGTTTTCATCAGAAAAAAATAGAAATTCCATATCATTTTCATTATATTCCCCAAAAAAATGTCCTCTAATAATTGGACAAAGAGGGGATGGATGAGGTAAGTGTTGATGTTGAGCTGTTATACTATTCGCTCCTTCAGCACCAACAATTACTTGTGTAGTTACAGTTTCTGATTGATTTTTTAATAGATCTTTGATAGATACTTGTAATTGACTGTCTGATAACGCTTTCAAGTTAATTGCCTTAGAATTTACTCTTAAAAAAATATCTTCCAATACTGCTTCCTTAACAAGTTCATTCAGAAACAGGCGAAAATCAATCCAGACCCTTTCAACATTATCTTCTAGGTGAAATGTTTTTTTTCCTGACGGAGAATAGTAATTCCTTCCAAATGATTTTACTTCACTCACAAATGCTTTTCGAGGAAGATCCCCTAGAAAGATCTTTGTTAATTTATCTGGACGATAATGAATTGATTGCCCTTTTAATTGAGTGCCAACTGCTGGTTGTTGATCTACAACCAGAATTTTTTCAACACCGCCTCTTCTCGCGCCTAGTGCTGTTGCAAGACCTGCTGGGCCTGCTCCAATTATAAGTAAGTCAAATTCATTTTTCATTTGTGCCCACTCTAGGAGAAATATTTGAGTTCATCCTCTTCGAAGAATCTCTACAGGACTTTTACTCACTACAATCCGACCAGGTATCACAGCTCCAAGTATACCAACAATAATAGATGTGACAAAAAGGAATGTTAAAAGGAACCATGGTACGACAAAAATTATAGGTGACTCTGAGAAGCTCGCTGATTGAAATTCAAAGGTATACGCCAAAATATACCCGATTAGAGCTCCACAGGCTCCTGAACTCAACGTGAGAATAGTACTTTCAAATATAAGGTAATTACGAACATCACCATTTCTCAATCCCATTGACTTTAAAACACCGATCTCGAATTGACTTTCCTGAACCGAACTATACATTGAACTCATTAATCCAAAAAATGAAATTATAACAGCTAAACTCATTATAGTACTGAATAATGCCTGACCTGATGCTGCGGATTCCTTTGCATTCTCAACTTCTTCTACGGTGACCTCATTGGCTGCATCAGGATAATAAATCGACAGGAACTCACCAAGTTTCTTTCCGAGTTCAAGCTTAAAATCAGGATCGTGTCCAGCTTCAGGGTCTTCAATTTTGAAGAATATCTTTTCGATTGGGAGATATCCAAATGGAGCAAGTAATTTCTCTGAGTGAATTATCTGACGTAATGATTGCCAAGTTTCTTGACTGACCCAGACGTCTGATCCACCAAATCCTGTTCCTGTGCTGAATCCAGAGAATCCTGGAGCTGCATCCAGTACAGCTTTTACAGTTAGGTTTAATATGTCATAAGTGGCATTAAATGTCGAAATACGTAACCTGAAAGGATCACCTCTCTTTAAGTTAAACTCTGAAGCTAATCCAGTTGATATTACCGCTGTATTTAACTCACCTTCTGCTACAGCTGTTATATCGGTAAGAGATCCTTGAGAAAAAGTGATTCTGTTATATAAGATATCTAGGAAATTGGGAGCGATTCCATAAATATTTGCTGAAAGTGAATCAAAGAATGAGGCGTCTCCAATTCTTACGCTTGCATCATATTCTTTGGTTTCATTTCCCTCGGTTAAACTAAACATAGTTCTAGCATATGACAAATCTGGTGTCACTTCTGTAAAGCTCAAGGAACGGTTATAGCGTTTAAGTTCTAGAGAATCATTCCCTAATCGGTGGCGTTCTTGTTCAAGAAATCTGTTTTTGATCTGTTCACCATAATTTATAGGGTAGTAAACTTTGTCTCTACTACCAAAAAAGAAAAAGAAAAAACCTGTACGCTGACTTGTGAGAACAACATCACTACCATTTGACATAATTGCATTATACTCTGCTGTTGCGGCATCCACTTCCATAGTAACTCCTACAAAGAAGACAAAGGCAAAGCTAAGACTAAACATGACTGCTGTAGCTGTTGTTCGTCTTCTGTTTCTCCTCAAAGAACGAACAACAATATCTTTGACTTTCCTAGTTTTTCTGAAAAGTTCTAAAGGCAAAGAAAAAAGAAATTCCATAACGGGAATCAGCAATGCCACTGAAATAAGGTCTAATCCTATTAATAATACTAAAAGCAATCCAAAAATTAGAAAAGCTAACCATATGAATCCACCACCCACTAATACTTGAGGAATTGCAACAACTACAATAGCTGAGGTTATGGTTAACACTATCCCTACTCCTAACAAAGTCAGGTTAATTCCTCTCTCTCTAGAGAATTTTGCTTCAGGTATAGATTGACGTAATGGGTCTAATCCTTTCACGATATTGGTTGCGGTTGCCCTATAAGCTGGTAAAAAAGATGAAACGATTCCAATCCCTAATCCTGCTACTAGTCCAGTCAAAACTGAAACTTCAGAGATGACCAAAGCTATGTCTCCAAATCTCATGATTCGCATAAAGATTGGAGCTAGCCCTAAAGATGCAAATATTCCAGTAATACTACCTAAAGTTACAATAGAGAGGCCCTCAATAGCTACCATAATCCAAATTTGTCTTCGTTTTCCTCCAACTGTCCTCATTATTGCAAAATCTCTTATACGTTCTTCTACACTTACTGTCTGTAGCGAATAGATTAAAACGCCTCCAATTATTAATGCGATAGCAGCCATGAAATCTAAAAGCACCCGTGCAATTGTTGAAATCTCAGCAATGAATAGAATGGCTTGAACTCTTGGAAAAGAGATTGAGAACATAATATGATACTGCTGATCTTCGGATGGGAATACTGTGTCATAAGGGAGTAAGCTAGTTAATTTTTCTCCTATCTTCAGGGTTTTTGCCTTCATACCTTCTAAATCTCTATAATTGTAAGTTCCACCTCCCTGGATGCCGTCTACATCTGGAAAAGCTCCTACTATTTGATTGGCAATCTCTTTTGTTGTTATGTTATAATTTTGAAAGATTGTAAAGAGCATATCATAATCCAATAGGATAGCATTAGAAAGTCCCGACTCGAATCGTTCTTGATTTTTAACGATTGATGCAATACTCAAATTAATGGTTCCATTAAGTCCTAGGATCTCAGATCGATTTTTATTATCATTGAGGCCAAAGGGATAAAGCTCAATCTCAATTAAATCTCCTGTCGTGACGTTTAAAGATCTAGCAGCAGAAGGTAGAATATAAACTTGGTTTGCTTCAAGTTTTGGAACTGGAGTATTTTTCTGATAACTCACAAGCGATCCTATATCTAGTTGATCCTCTCTCGTTGTATTTATGAAAATTAGTGATGTGGGAAATGGTTCAGATCGTTCTGAGGAGGTCCGTACATAATCAGAATCTATTATTAACCGTGGACTTACACCTCTTAATTCTGGTTGTTTGTTATAGATCTGCACTAATTCTGTGGCATTGAACCAAGGTCGAAAAAACCCCAATTTAGTTAATGAAGATCCATCCCAAGACCCATCGTCGAAAACATCATTGATTTCAAGTTGATCGGTAATATTCACATCTATTGCCCATGTAAAAACATTGTGATTATCTGCACTCACTAGTTCAAATTCAACATCTACTTCTCCTGCTGAGGCGGTTGCTATCGCTAGTGAGTCAGCTGCGAGAGAGTCAATCAAAACATTCATAGAAACAATCAAAGACACGCTTACCATCATTCCAAGAAAACCCAAAATAGCCCGTGCTTTTTTCTTACGAATAGTTCTGAGAATAAATTCTGCATAAAACCAAGGGACACGAATTGGCGTATAATCACCTCCATTCCTAGGTTTTTAGTGGACTAATAATGTCCTTGACGATTTTCCCATCATGCATTGAAAGAATACGATCTGCATATTGCGCAGTAGGGGGGTCATGTGTTACAAGTACAATTATTACCCCTCGTTCTTTATTTAAGTCAACAAGTATATTCATAATCTCTTCTCCAGTTACAGAGTCGAGATCTCCTGTTGGTTCATCTGCTAAAATGATGGAAGGGTTATTCGCTAAAGCACGTGCAATAGCGACACGCTGTTGCTCGCCTCCACTCAATTCACTTGGTAGATGATCAGCACGATCTCCAATCCCTAAAGAAGATAGCAGTTCTTTTGCTCTAGTTCTTCTTTTTTTCTTAGGAACCCCTAAAAATGTCATAGGCATTTCAACATTCTCTCGTGCCGTGAAATAGCTCAAAAGGTTGTAAAATTGAAAAATAAAACCTATATGTTTTAATCTAATATCTGCAAGAGTATTATCAGATGCTGTGGTGAGATTAATATTATTGACAATAATTGTCCCTCTAGTTGCTTTGTCAATTGCTCCAATTAAGTTTAGAAGTGTAGTTTTCCCGCAACCCGAAGGTCCTGTGACACCAATAAACTCCCCCCTTTTAATTTCGATATCTATCCCACGCAGAGCTGGGACACTTTGTTTTCCTAACAAATAGGTTTTTTGTATGTTTTTTAGAATAATATTACTTTTATGGTCGTTATCCATTTAAATCTCATCCGTTGGTACTGGCTAGTAATTCAGGTTCATATATTTTGATTTTTATGCGTTGAATTCTGGTTAACAGAAGAACTTTTCTTTTCAGAAAAATGAATTGAGATAAAAAAAAGATAACTCAAAGACTCCTTAACAATAGAGTTGGTTCTTTGTTTTTCAGTGATCTTACTGGAATGTATGTTCCTAAAACACTGAAGAAGAGCGCTTCTCCATAGATATTGTACACAATAGAATCAGGGGGAACTACCACTATTGGAAACTACCTGAATATGTAAGCAGAGTTTTTTGAAAAAGTGAATATCATTAAATAAGAGTATTCAATATCCATATTATAAAAGGATTTTACCATGCAGGAAGGATCTTTATGGCAATAATTGACATAGAACAGAAACCCACTGCTATTAGTGGACATTCACTTGAGCTAAATGAACTTGTTTCGCAATTAGATTCGGATCTTGAAAAAGGATTATCACAAGACGATGCATCAAGGAGATTGGCGAAATATGGTGTCAATTTAATTCCTAAACCAAAACAGAGTTTCTGGCAGGTATATTTAGCTCCGTTGTTAAACACACTAATAGTTATTTATCTCATAATGACATCTTTCATTTTTCTCTTAGCATTTTTTTATCTATTTATCGATCCTGCGGATACCTCTATTTGGTTTACAGCGGCACAATGGGTAGTCATTGTTGGTGTAAATTTCCTTATTGCGATCATTCAACAAGCACGTGCGCAAAAAAAGATAGAGGCTCTTCACAAACTTGCAGCTCCAGAGGCTCGTGTCATCCGTGATAGTAATGAGGTGGAAATTCCTACTGAGGAAGTTGTTCCAGGTGATATCATAAAAATCGCTCAAGGAGATAAAATTCCTGCTGATGCTAGAGTGATTAAATCAAGCTCTCTCCAGGTTAACGAATCATCATTAACTGGAGAAAGCGTCCCTACTACGAAAGTGGAAACAGGGGAAGCACCTTTTGCACTTGAAACTCCAATTGGTGACAGAAAGAACATGCTTTTCAACGGAACCTTTGCTACAATGGGATCTGGTTTAGCAATGGTTGTGAATACAGGTGGAAATACGGAATTTGGAAAAATTAGTCTAGAATTAGAAGAATTGAACACAGGAGACATTCCTATACGTCAAAAAGTCAATGTTATCGGCAATTATCTAGCATTTGGAATGCTTATTGTCTTTAGTATGTTGATTATCTATCAAGGAGCGAGGATTCTTGATCAATTAGAAGAAGGAATACTCAGTTTAAAAAAGCCCACAGAACTCATTGGTGTAATAATTTTTGACGTTAGCAACATTATCATCAAGGCCATGAGTGTAGTTCCGATCAATATTCCCCTGTTAACTACGATTATCTTAATTACTGGTGTCCTTGCTATGGCTAAACACCGAGTGATCATTAGAAACTTGGCTTCAATTGAAAGCTTGGGCAGGATTTCTATTTTATGTTCTGACAAGACTGGTACTATTACTGCAGGTCAAATGACTGTGAAAAGAATTTGGGATGCCACTACAGACACACACTATTATGTTACTGGTTTGGGGTATTCTCCTGAAGGTAAAATTGTGAAATTAGACAAGGATATGGAAAAGATAGGTGAAAAAGAAGCAAAATCCCTTAAATCGGAACCCGTTGTACTTAACTCCTCTCTAGGAACACTAATTACATCTGGGATGTTGAACAACGATAGTGAAATCATTGAAGAATATATTGAGGCAACGAAGCAGAATGTATATACTGGAACAGGCAGTCCGACCGAAAGTGCCCTACTAGCAGTTTTTAACAAGACTAATATTGAAAAAGAGAAGGTTAAACAAATCTATGAACTGGAGAGAGAATATCCATTTGATTCTTCTTTAAAACGCATGAGTAAAGTATTCAACACAAAAGACTCTGAGTTAGTTATTTTTTGCAAAGGTGCCACGGAAGTTCTTTTACCCAGATGTAACTCGATTGGTTACAAAGAAAAGAGTAAAGCTCTAACTAATGCTGATAAAAAGAAGATAATGGAATATACGGAGCAATTTGCAGGCCAAGGTTACAGAATATTGTCTCTTGCATATAAAAATATCGATAAGCTCCCACAGAAGGGTGAGGAAGAACGAGAGGAAGTTGAAACCAACCTATCTTATCTTGGATTTGTTACAGTCTTGGATCCTCCAAGAGACCTTGTTGATGAATCTGTAAATGAGACAATTCAAGCAGGAATCGTACCTATTATGATTACTGGTGATAGTCCTGTTACAGCATCTTCTATCGCAAATAGCATTGGGATGGTTTATCAGAAGCAACATCAAACACATGAAGGAAAGATGGCTTCTGAGCTCGCTGACCAAGACTTTGTTAATACGAGAGTTTTTGCCCGTGTTGCGCCTCAGGATAAACAAATTATTGTTGCACGGTATCAGCAACAAAACCGTGTTGTTGCGATGACAGGTGATGGAGTCAATGATGCTCTTGCACTAAGTATGGCTGATGCAGGCATAGCAATGGGAATTGCTGGAACTGAGGTGAGTAAACAAGCTGCTGATCTCGTCATTGCGGATGATTCCTTTAATTCTATTGTGACAGGAATCAGAGAAGGCCGTGCTCTTTTTCAAAGGATTCGAGTTATTATATTCTTTTATATATGTGCAAATTTAGCTGAAGCAGGGTGCTACATTGGTGCCTCGTTTATCTCTGGGTTTATTCCAGGTTTTGAATTAATGGATCATCTTCAGCGTGCCTACATATTTGGTATTGCACATACATTCCCTCCACTGGCTTTAATTATTGACGGAATCCCCAAAGATATCATGGATCGTGATCCAATAGATACAGCGGGGATATTCAATAGAAGATTAGCTCTTACATTATTATTGACATCGATTACATTAGCAACAGTCATCTATGTAGTCTATTTCGGAACTTACTTCAGTTTCATTCCTTTAAATAACATCAACCAAGAATTTTATATCCCTATTTTTCAGGATGAAGTGGCTTCCCCTAATTTAAGACCCCAAAGCTGGAATCATGCCAAAGCACGGACTTACATGCATACAATCTTATATATAGCCATCCCATTGATTATTCTATCTATTAGACGTATTGATAAATCTCTCTTGAAAGCTGTTAAAGAGGATTCTTACTGGTATACCTATGTTCTTGCTTTTTCAATTCTACTTATCCATCTTTTCTTAATGTATCTCCCTGATCTCTCCCAGAATTTAATCAAGGGGTTTGGTTTATATGTTGATATTGTTGCACTTGACATTGGCGATTGGTTTTTGTGCATTGTGGCTGCTCTGATACCTCTCGTCGTCCTTGAAACAAGTAAATGGGTTAATAGAGTGAGAGGGAAATATTATTAAATCTTTCCTTTAATAAAATCGTTAGAGAATTTATATTCTCTAACTCGCTTCCTTACCCTTATTATTTTCATTATTCAGCTTCGAGTAGTTAAGAAGCAATTCAATCATCATCTTTTTCTGAAGAGGCCAATAAAAGACGTCGAGGATATCAGGAATAGCAATTTTCCATTCAAAAGATATATCATTTGTGTCTTCGCTATGATTGAATGTTATTTCTGGAGGAGCAACGCCACGAAAAGGGTCTCTACTACCCCATTCCTTATCTATTTCTCTTGTTTTTTGGAGCGTCACACCAGTTCTATGATTTAGCTCAGAAACTCTCTTTGCTTTGTGTTTCCTTAAACAAATTTCAGAGCATAAAATCGATTTATTGGGACGAGTTACCCATTTTCGGTTTTCTGTGAGTTTATTTCCACAAAATATGCATATTAGTATACCCTCGAACTCGAAAATGTCCTCTGCGATCAATAAATAACATAAACCTTAACTATTTACCTCCCTACTAAACTTTGGTGCTCTTTTATTTTCAATAATTCTATTTACTTCAATTTGTAGAGTTTTCTCAGTTAAATATTTCAATAATTCTCTTTTCTTTTCGTGGGTCGGAAGCTCTCGGAATTCTTGGTAAGATAATTCAACGGGTATTTTCATCTTTTTTTCCTAGAGAGTTTAAAATTGTAGTATCTCGAGTGATATTCAGAAAAACTATATTATAACATTTACTATTCGGGAGACGAAGATTAGCTGATAATAAGATTATTGATAGATTCCTGCCAAAATTAGCTTTTTCAGATTTCATATTGTAGTAGTATTACTTCTCTGATCAATTGCTGTAATAAGCAATTTAACAAATTCTTCTGTCGTTCTTACCACATTTTCTTCGATATTTTCCACTACATCTGTTTCCCAATGCCAATTTGGTGGAAAATTGTTTTGGTCAAGCGCCAAGAAGGTTATTGCTTTATACCCCTTAACCATTGCTACTGTTCCATCTTGATACCCAGCACGAAAAGAGCGTTCTTCAACTTGTAACTCTGAATGGTTTTTTTGTAATTTCCGAGCGAGTTTAAGAAGTATAGGGTCGGCCTTATGAGAAAAAAACATTCCCTCAATCTGTAAGAATGCTGGAGTGCCTGCTCCAACATTATCAATGTTGATGAAATAGGCTTCCTGTAGATCCTTACCATATTGGTTGAGAAATTCAATCATTCCATAACACCAAGCTTCCTCACAGCCTGTAAATACAGCTAAGATTTCTGTATTCTTCAATGAATTCTTACTATAATAATCCATTAATTCTAGGACAACACCAACTCCAGAGGCATTATCATTGGCACCTGGAGAAATATCATAAAAGAATTCTCGCAGTATTATTAGAATACAGCTAAATAGTATTGGAATAGCAAGAAGAAGGGTGAATAACCACTCAACATTATTGGGAAAAATCTCAATTTTGACAAAATCAAACAGTGCTCCTAGAGAATAGATGATACTAACCAAGACTACAAGCATCAAATTCATAACAGCTAACTTTCTAAAGCTAGTAACTCTCTTTGGGTGGTGAGAATAGTCAGCTCTTGATGTATCAACATGAGCAACTAATACAACCTTTTCTGAGCTTATACTTTCCGTTTTTATTCTGCTTATCACATTTCTGCTTTCTCTTTTAGGCATCAGTCTAGATAAGATTGGCCTATTATCAACTTCCATTATATAGAAAAATAGACCACATACTACGAGGAGAGCGGCTAGTAGAGGAAAAATCGGATAAATTACTATTGCTATTAATACAAAGAGCATTGACATAACGACTGTCCATGTCCATGTTGAAAGGCCGCGAAAAGTTTGGATGAAAACATCTACATTATCTAAAGACCGAAGATTATTTTCTACATATTCTGCAGCTAGTTTTTCTTCATTACTCGTTGAACCACGCGGACCAATTTCCTCTGCAAGATATTTTACGTGCTTTAGAGCATTTGACAAGATTTATCACCAGACATTGCTAAGAAACTGAAAATTTCATAGTTTTTAATTAAGATATCTAATGCACTATTGATCACATGAGAGATAGGAAAAAAATTAAGACTCATTTCCTCTTGGAAGCAAATTGGAGATACACAACTACAATTAGAATGATACTAAGCAAAAAAACCCCCGATATTTCATTAGATTTCACAATTTCACTATGAGAAGGTTGCTCCACGACCTCCAGTTCATAATAAACGGTTTCTGCGTCATAAACACGAATGAGAAAATAACTAACCCATCCTGTTTTCTCCCAAATCGAGGTTCTAGAACGATTTAAATCATAGTATATTTCTGGAGAATAGGGTTCATCTACTTCTTCAATAATGTGATTATTCTGAATTTTGAAGTTCCCACTCTCATTAAAAGATTTAGCTAACAATGATATATTATCTGTCATAGGCCTAACAAATAAATCCATCCAGTCTTCTTCAATGGTCACTGCATCCTCAATAGTTCTGGTTCCAGAAATATAACTCTCCCCCACATCTGTAATTGTTATTTTTAACTTAACCCCTTCTTCTATTGTAAAGTTTTGAAGTTCGCCATCAACATTTCTTGCATAACGTCGGTCCTTTGATGGGTCAGGTAATCGAGAATCATAGAATTTCGTGTATTTAAATTCTCGAAAATCTCCGACGTTAACTTTATATCCAAGCGGATCATTTAATGGTATTGAAAATGTATAAGGATGATCTAGTTGAATAACAATAGAAAAAATAGCAATTAAAAGAATTGAGATGGTTTTAATACTCAATTTATGTCTAATAATTCATCACTACCCGTAAATAATGGTTAAGAATAAAAAGATAAATGTTAAATAAAAAAAATTATTGTTACTGCAAATAATTCTAAGAATGGTGTTTATAATGGAAAATTCCGTAAAAGAATCAATAGTATTGCTTTCAGAGCTGATTCAAAACAAGTGTGTGAACCCTCCAGGTAATGAGATGAAATCAATTCAAACTATTCATCGTTTTTTGCTAGAACATGATGTGGAGAGTCAGATTTTTGAATCTGCTCCGAATAGGGGGAATCTAGTTGCACGAATTCCTGGAAAGGAAAAGGGGCCCAGACTAATGTTTGGCCCAGCTCATGTAGATGTGGTTCCTGTAGAAAATCCAAATGATTGGGAAGTAGATCCTTTTTCCGGAACTGTAAAAGATGGGTATGTCTGGGGACGCGGGGCTTTAGATATGCTCTATATTGTTGTAACTCAGGTTCAAGCCTTTATAAAACTCCAAAAAGAGAATTTCCAACCTAAAGGAGACTTGACATTACTAGTTGTAAGCGATGAAGAAGCAGGAGGGATATACGGTGCTGAATGGATGTTAAAAAATCATCCTGAGCAAGTAAAAACCGATTTTCTCGTTACAGAAGCTGGTGGTCTTTCTATTGCACCAGGTAAATTGGCCTTTATGATCGGTGAAAAAGGAGGTGCATGGAAACGAATATCGTTTAAGGGAACACCTGGCCATGGATCTATGCCATTTGATTCAGACAATGCTGCACACAAAGCTGCTCGAGCAATGATAATGATTCGGGAATATTGTGATTCTAAAATTCCTTTAACAACTGAATACCTGAATTATTTAGCCAAGGGTCTAGATTTAGGTTTTATTCAACGCTTGATGCTCACAAATAAGAGATTACTACCGTTTACTCTAAGAAACTTGAAGAAAAGAGATCCACAAATGGCTAGAGTAGTTCATAGTCTTACTAGAATGACTTTATCTCCAAATATTGTACAAGGAGGAACTAAAGTTAACGTAATTCCTGCAACTAGCTATATTGATGTAGATATTCGAACATTACCAGGTCAAGATGATAAATATGTTGGTATACATCTGAAAAAGGCATTAGGAGATTTATCTGAAGAAGCGAAAATTGAATCCTTATCAGTTGAAGCAGGAGGGTTTACTTCTTATGGTAATGCAAGTCTTGCTTCTTCAGAATTTGTTACTGCAATGGAAAAAGCTGTCCAACAAGAACAACCAGATAGTGTGTTAGTTCCTTTCATCATGCCTGGAGTTTCTGATTGTAGGTTCTTCCGTGAACGAGGAGTGGGAGCATATGGTTTCTCTCTCTTTGATCCAGAAACTCCAATGAGTCATCTAGCAAGTCTTGCACATGGAACTGATGAACGGATAAGCATAAAGACAATAGAGTTTTCCCAAAGGGTCTATTATAATCTAGCGAAGATTTTTTTAGGTTAATTACGAGATCTTTATGATTGAAAAATCCTTCTTCTTCGGATTAAAAAACTTGTCATTATCAGAGTTGGAAGAAGAATGATAAATGACAATTCAGATTTTTTTTCTTGGCTAGGTTCTTCTGATGAAGTTTGTAGTTTATCTGTATAAATAACATTTAACATTTTTTAAAAATCACTACTAATTTGTACACTTTACCTGAGGAAATAGAAGGAATTTTAAGAATTCATTCCTGTAGAATGATAATTATAGGTACTATCGGTTGTTTTTCCATTCCATTAGAGGGTCTTCATGAAAAAACTAAAATGCGTCTTCATTGATGCTGTTGATGACCGAGAAAGGAGAATAGAAGGGGAAGGGGAACCGTTACCTCCATACTCTACTTTTTATGGGTATTATTTCAATCAATACATTGAAAGTAGAGTAAAAGAAGCATTTGGCTGGTCCACTGATCTGCTGAAAACTTCACAAATCGGTGGATTCGATGTAAGTATTCATATTATTACTTTAAGCTATCTACAACGATTTGGAGTCGCTCAACACTTTTATTCGCCCCATGGTCCGAAGTACGATGATAAGTACTCTTATTTACATGGAATGAACCTTCTTACGTTCGAGGGTTATAATAGAGTCCATCTGATATATTCGATCAAGAGATTAAATCGAATCTTCCAAGAAAAACGGATCACTTCGTTAACAAAAAAAAGAAGGAAGTCTAGTACTAAAGAAACTCCCTTCCTTGTTCCAGTTGATTATCCTCGAATTGGGATATTAACACCTAAATCAAATTTGAAAGCTAGTTGGATTCTTCAGCTAAAAGAACTCTCTGAAAACATAAAAATCTCTGATAACATCTTAGACTTAGTGCCTGATATTCATCCAGATGATTTCGTTGATTATTCTTTGTCAAGGAGTTATAAATATACTCTAGATGATTATATTCCAACATTAAACTCTATTCTTGAAACGATTTAACTTGATCTATATTTAATTCAATTATTCAGGTTTAACACAGAGGATTTTAGAAATTCCGATAGGAATATTGTATTCTTTACTATTTAATTCCACAGTGACTCCTTTTGTATCCTTATCTTTAACAACCATTTTCGTGCCTACACCTCTAATTTGATAAGATTCTAGTTCTCTTGCTGTTTCTGTTGAATGACTTATAATTCTGGTCAATATAACTGCTGTTCCATTTGGGATCTCAGTTAACCTTTTGTCATCACACCCAATATCTTCAATATCCCTCATCGGAATTATATCTCCAAATGGAGTCTTTTTTTCTTTTAGTTTTTTAAAGATTAATTCAGCAAGACGCTCTGTTATACCATGTTCTAAGTAACAGGCTTGTTCATGAAGCTCATTAAATGGCACGTTAAATATTTGATGGAGCATCGCTTCTGCAAGTCGGTGATTTCGTGCGATTCGCCGGGCCTCTTGAAAACCCTTGTTGGTTAGAATGATACCGTCATAAGGAGTATAGTCTACATAACCAAGGGGTTCTAATTTACGTCGAACGATGTTAGTTAACTGTGTTTTTGTGATGTCTTGTCCTAATCTATCTAAAATTTCTCCCATCTTTGTGCGTTGTCCCGACTCTTTGTTAATAGTTATATCAAATAGTGTTTCCATTATTTCTTCTTCGATATTCCTAAGTTTGAATTTTTTTTCGTGCATCTAAACTTACCCGATCCTCAGATTGAGGAAGCATCATCAAATCTAGAATTGTTTTCCCTTTTTAATTCTTTATTACAATCAGTCATATCCTTATCCATGAATGTAGTTTAATATTCTCCTCGAAACGAAGTATTATATTTAGTCTTCTTTTTTGGGCACTTATGTCATTATTCACTCATATCCGCATTCTAACATATTTCATCCTTACTTTTTTCCTTCTTGTTTTATCCTTCTTCCCAGAAGGATGGTTAATTTATTATTTAGTAACTACGCCTGGCCTCGATGTAATACACTATCTTATGTCTCCATTATACCTCTTTGTAGCATACTGTGGAACGGTACTGTTCTTTGGTGTTGTTCATTCTCAAGTCGTTGTGCGATCCCTCCTTCCCTATCGAATCAAACCAGGTAAATATCCACACCACTCTTCAATGGGACGATTGGTAGCTGTAAGGATTACAGCAGATGGTATTTTCAAATCTATGCTGAAAATCTTTACCTTTATTCCTTTCATTTGGGGTATCTTTCTCTTTCCCTATGGGTTAAGATTATATGGGCTTAAATGTGGAAAGAACGTCCATATTGCTACAAGAACCTATATCGAAACTGGAGGTTTAGTTGAAATTGGTGATAATTCGTTCATCGGATATAATAGTGTTGTAACAGGACATGCCAATGAAGATCGAGCAATCGTTATTGATCCAACTAAAATCGGCAAAAATTGTCTGGTGGGAACTTACTCAATAGTTGCTTGTGGTTGTGAACTTGGAGACGGTAGTACTTTAGGAGGAATGAGTGGAATGCTTAAGGGACAGAAAATTCCATCAAATGAGATCTGGATCGGTGTTCCCGCAACATTTTTACGTAAAAGGGGGGGAACTGAAATTCCTGATCGAAAAAATTGATCATTATCTTTTTCTTATAATTTCATTACTTTATTCCCAATTAGGATTGAATCTTCTAATCTTACTTGTTGATACTCCATATTTTACAAGGCCCATTGTAATCAGCAAAGCGCATATGACACCATCTAGGACTGGAACATCAAGTTTCTCCTGTAGATACTTGTCTAATCCTGTCATTCCTGCACAACCTAAGACGATCACTTCTGCCATGTCTTCCTCAATGGCCAGTTTTGATACATTTAGATATTTTTCTTTTTCACTAAGTTTGTTCATATCCTCATCAGGCGCTTTTACTGAAGCCAAAACCTCCTGAAGATGATATTTTCTCACTAACTCCTCTTTAATTGGGATTGAATGTTTAGAAGTTGACACCACTGAAAATCTGTGACCAAGCATTGAAGCTATTTTCATTGAGGCTTCTCCAATTCCAATAACTGGCTTATTGGTGATTTCCTTAATAGTGTCAAGGTTAGGATCATCATGGCAGGCTATAATATAGGCATCATAGTCAATATTTTCTCTCACCAATTGAATCATACCTGGAGCTGCTTTGAGTTCATCTTCATACGTCTCAATGAATTTAGGAGCTCCTGGGGTAAGTTTACAAATCACCTCGAAATTCCCAAAAATAAAATTCGCTGCAGTTTTTTGGATGGCCTCGGTCATTGATGGATCGCTATTTGGATTGATAATTAGTATTTTCATAATAACACATCTAAACCAATACTATCTTTATTATTTTGATTAATAATGATATTCTTTGGCTAGAGCTTTAATATACTTGATTGTTTCCATTATTGTACTTGGAGTAATAAGTTCATTAATAATAACTAAACGTAAAACAGTTTTGTTTTGAATTTTTGTTAAAGAAATAGAACGTTTTCCTTCTGTTTTAGTTCTATCATAAACATATTTTTGGAGTTGATCAAGGTGCTTCTCAGGAAATCCTTCAGGCGTGACACGAATACAAAGAATTCCTAAATCTGGTTTATGACACAATTCAATTTCAGGATTATTCATGAGATTTTCATACACAGTTTCAACCGCAGAGAGGGGAGTACGAAGATTTTGAATCAATTTCTGTAAACCAAGATGACGAATAGATGTGATGAGAGGAAGAGCAGAGAAAGGTCGTGTTGATGGAGGTGATTTTAACCCAGGATTTGGTTCAGGATCTCCTTTACGATTCCAATAATCCCCATACATTGCCATTCGGTCAAAATCCTCCTTGCGACGTAAAAAAAGTAGGGAATTGGGTATAGGAACCCCAAATTGTTTGTGAGGATCCCAAGTAATTGAATCTGCAAGTTCTAATCCAACAAACAAGTGTTTCCATTCTGGAACTAGAAAATAAGCTAATCCATAGGCTCCGTCAACATGCAACCAAATTCCGTATTCATTGCATATTTCAGCTATGGGTAAAATTGGATCAACAGAACCCGTTGAGGTTGTTCCTGCGGTAGCCACTACACAAAAAATATCCTTCTTATCATGTAATTCAGATAAATATTCTTGCATTGTTTTTATATCAATCTTAAATTCAGTATCAACTGGTAAAGTCACAAGACTTTGTTCACCAAGCCCCATTATTCGTAAAGCATGTTTCAAAGAAAAATGAGCTTCTTGTGACGTTACTGCAACTAAACGAGAAGGATCTTTAAATCCTTGTACCCCTTTCTTAGCGAAATCAAATCCTCGTTGTTCCGCAGACCAGTGAAGTGCTAAATATAGAGCTGATTGGTTAGAATAGGTTCCACAATACATGAATGTTGCATCAGAATTTGGAGAGAGATTAAACAATTCACATAATGCTCTACAGCATAGTTCCTCCATCATGACTGCTCCAGGAGAAACTTGCCAATTCGTTACTCCTTGATTATATTTTAGAGCTATTTTTCCACCAAATTCAGCACCATGCTCTGGAAAGAAGTTAAACAATGATTGAAACTCAGGACGATCATATTGTATCAAGTGAGGTATTAATCGTTCTTCAATCAAATGTTGTAGTGCTTCTAGGGATATACCATGATTTTGAAACTCAACCAATGGCTTTAAATCTGACATAACCTTTTCAGGGGAAGCACCAGAATAGATAGGCATATTCAAAGGTTTTTTCATCCTTATCGCCAGAAAATTCATTGTTTAATTGAAACGCAAATACCATCACCAATTGGAATGATGGTTGAAAGTACTCTTGGATCTGAAAATGCAAGCGTGTTGTATTCTTTCACCCCTACAGTACTTTCCCTTTTCGGTTTTGATTCTAAGACTTGACCATACCACAAAGCATTGTCTGTGATAAGAAGACCACCTTTTCGTAATTTGGGTACAGCTAGGTTGAAAGCCTGTGGATATCTTTGCTTATCAACATCATTAAAGATTATATCAAATTTCCCTTGGAGCTGATTGATTACCTTAAGTGCGTCTCCAACGATAAACTTAATGTTTGTAATAGCCAATCTTTTAAAATAAGAGAATGCCAGATTTTTATTCTCTTCTGACGTATCAGTACATATTATTTCAGTTTCATCAGAGGCAGCTTTGGCAAAATATATGGCCGAGTAACCATAACCCGATCCCAGCTCGAGTATTCTGTTTGCACTGATTAATTGTGTATATTGACTTAATAATTGACCCACGAGAGGTCCAACTATTGGAAATTCATGTTTATTCGCATATTTTTCCATTTCTAAAATGACAGAATTTCTTTTTTTTCCTAGTAAATCTAGCAAATAGTCCTGTAATCCATCCATAAGAATTTCCATAATGTGCACCATTTTCTTGAATTAGATTAGATCAGATCTTACTGCATGAATAATGTGGATAAACCTACTTAATTTTTTATTGTTATAAAACTAATAAAAAAGCTAACCCTCCCAATAAAGCATAGTTACCGTTTTTTAGCTTGAATTGTAGATATTACAATTTCATTGTTGAATGAGTTAATAGAGCTATAGGAAAGGAATTCAGGCTCAAGAACCATTTTTCCAATCTTCAACAACTCTATTCGCCTCAATCGCATATTCTATTTTCTTCTTATCAAGTTTCAGTTGGTCGTCCTCAAAAAATTCGAAATATGAACACTGATGACATTTGGTGTAAAGTAATAATTTAGGTATTGTTTGGGGCACACGTACAAGATGACAATGATTAATAGAGCTAACAAAATCTTTAAAAGTTTTTAAATCTACATTAACGAACTCAAGTGTATCAATGTTATTGAAATTAATCTTTAGGTTCGTTTCTGTAAGATCTAAGAGGTCTTTGTTCGTGATTGTAAGCTGATCCTGATGATTGATTGAGATTTCTGGTTGTCTTTTCATTAACTTTCTTAAACTGTCTGCAGAGAATTCAGGAAATACCCCATCAAATTTTAAGACAAAATCTTCCATCAGGGAGGTCAGAACTTCTCCTGGATTATAATTCAACTTCTTTGATAAGTTATAAAAATCGTTGTAGAGCATTTCATCGATTTCTTTGATTAATAGGTTTAATGTGTGTTCATTTAAGTCGTATTTTCGGGTACATTTGTTGTGTGCCTCTTTAAGGATATCAATTTCATTGAAAAGAATCTCACGTTCAAAAAGAACTTTCGCTATTAAGACTTCCATATCCTCCTTAGTTATTTCTTTCTTCTGAACTTGATTCCAGTACTCTTCAATTTCTTTTGATATCTCTGTTCTTAACTGAGTAGGATTAAACGCTTTGATACTCATTAAATCACAACCATCTTTTAGTAGGAAAAAGAACTCAATCAATCTTTGACCAAGGAATTCGTTGAACCAGCTTCTTCATCTTTTACGTCATAAATTTCAATTCTATCGCAAAACTGGAGTTTGGAATACGCAATAAGTTTAGGAAAGATCGATGGCATTCTAACTGTCCCACAATGACTAACACTCCTGACATAACGCGAAAAAACTTCTTGTGTTACATCAGGAAGAAAAGTGAGTCTATCAATGTGTGTAAACGTAATTTTTGCATTTGCTTCCTCAAGATCAGCACGACCAATCTTAAGTCGATCATAATGGTTAATGGATAATCTGTCGAGTGCATATTTATCAAATGTAGTTCTCGCACGTAAAGCAGGAAGATGATCTAAAGAATCATTTAAATCTACAAGGATGTCATTCATCATTTTGGTAATAGCTTCTCCCAAATTCATTCGGAGACTTCTAATCTTATGTGAAAATTGATCATAGATTTCACTATCAATTCCTCGAATAGTAACATTCTTTAATTTAGATTTCCCTTCTTTCCAGCTTTCATAATCAGTTTCTGATTCTTTTTGCACATCTTCGTTTTCATCTTCACGATCTTTTTCAGATTCATGTTCGCTCATGTCAAATACCTCAATACTCATCTAGTTTGTTAACGCGCTATATTTGTAATGCATGTATGACAAGTATGACAAAGCTATATATATTTTTCGATGCGTGACAAGCATTAATTTTCATCTAAGCATCAGATTTCACATCTTCTGTAGGCTCTTATTATAATAGATCTAAACATAGTCAACTCTAAAGTCCTTCTTGAAGATGAACTCGTCGAAGCATGTTTAGGGATTGATCAAGGAAAGATAGGAATACTATCGTACAACAAGAAAAGAAAGAAGACTTAGAGTCTTCTTTGACGGGAATGAATCAGCACAACAGTGAGTCCAATAAATAAAATTCCCCATTTAAAACCAGAACTGCTATCAGATGTAGTAGTAGTAGTAGTAGTAGTAGTAGTAGTAGTAGTAGAGGTTGTAGTTGGAAGGTCATCGCCTACCTGCACCTTAAAAAGCCACATGTCCGTATCAGATTTCCCAGTAGGTTGAGTCGTAGCTGCAATCACAAAACCACCATCGGACATTGAAAAAACAGAAGTTAACCGATCCTGATCTGAATCACCAAGAGTCGTATTCCATTCCTGTTGACCAGTTGCGTCCGTTTTAACCAACCAAATATCAAAGGGGGGAAAGGAATCACCAGCAAAAAGATAACCCCCGTCTGTAGTTTGAATCAAAGATTGCAAGACATCTGTTCGTTGAGTACCATAAGTGAAATTCCAGACATATTGTCCAGTTGACGAAGCTTTGAGACCCCAAAAATCTCCTTCTAATTCACCTCCAAGGACATAACTCTCATCAGCAAGTTGAATTATACGATGAAAGTACGAAGGATGGGGACCTGTGTACCATTCTTCGGTTCCATTAGCATCGATTTTAATCAACCCAAGAATCCTAGACCCAACAATGGCATACCCGCCATCAGAAGTTTGAATGACAGAATCAGCTATTTCATGAGTGTCATATCCCCCAAAGGAATGATTCCATTCTGGAAGACCTTGACTATCGGTTTTAATAAACCAAACGTCGTAATTACCAATCTCACTAGTAAGAATACCTCCAGTAAGAGCAAAACCACCATCATCCGCCAGAATTATAGAATTAGGAAAACCTTCTGGATCTCCTCCAAAAACCCTAGTCCACTCCTTATAACCAGTGGTATTTCTCTTCTGGAGACGGATATACCCATTAATTCCTTCCGAAATAACATATCCTCCATCAGGAGTTTGAACAAGTCTTTCCATCTTTGGAGAATCACTAGCACCTTCGATGTACCAGAAAGTCGTGTTCCACTCCTGTTGGCCATTGGCTGTGAATTTAACCAAAGTTGTAGAACTATCATCAGTACAGACAAGAGCAGCAAAACCACCATCCATTGTTTGGATACAGGCGAAAGCGGAATCATCACCCGAACCTCCAAAGAAGGTTTCCCATTCCACCGTCAGCGAAGTATCGGTGGCACTAATTGCAGAAACAGGAGTTGTCACTCCCAAACTAAACAAAATGAGAATCAAAACAAAAAAGAAGATATAATAAGATCCTCTTCTTATAAAATTATTAGACATATTTTTCCATAATCCATTCATATAAGCAAACTCCAGTAAGTTCTCTATTGAGAAATATCCAGTTGCACAGAAAGGTTACAATGAAACAATACAAAAGATTATTTGTTGTAAATCCGTACAACTAATATTAGACGATCCGAAAGCTATAGAAAAAATCGAAAATTAAATGAAAGTTTAGAAAATAAAATCCAATTTTTCGAGAAAAAGAGACTGAAAAGCCCAAAGAATCAGAATTACAATCGATCTTTATTGATTCGAATCATCTTACTTACTCCTAAACGTTCGCGAAGAAGTAAATTTTTCATCTCTAACCGAGAGATAATCCGCGACATCGTCCCTTTAGAAAGTCCCATTTCATCAGCAAGAGTTTGTTGATTTATACTACCCTTTTTAAACAAAATCTCGAGAACATGGATTTCACGGCTGGAAAGAATCGCTTGCCATCTTGTTACAACAGTATCCCAAGAAATAGAATTGATCACATCAGACTCTGGGATTTCCTCATCCAATTCGGGCTTAGTATCATCCAAAGAAGCATTAGAATTTGAAAAGTCATGAATACCCCTAATAAATCCAGCTTTGGATTGAATAAATTTCGAAATTTCGCTTTTTTGCTGAATTACGAGATAAGAAGATCCAAACACAATACAAAGAAAGGTTAGGGGGAATAAAAATTCAGAGAAAAGGGAAGAGGAAAAAGAATTATGATTGACGAAAACGGGGATAATGATGGAATTTAATTGTAGAAAAATATTTTCTTCTCTATCTATGCATTTAAGGGGGATAATTTCAACCGATCCATTCACTCCAGAAGACACCGTATCACTGATGGAAAATAAGATAGGAATCGTTTCAGAAGGAGCTAGAAGAAATTTAGAAACATTTACAGAAAGCCAGCTAGAAGGAGTAGTAATGATATAACCTTCAATCTCAAAAAAACCGACATTAGTAATTAAAACCTCAATTTTTTGACCCGGAGTCCCATTCCAGGACGATATATCAACAAGAAGATTTGTAAAAGGAAAAATTTGAGGGTCAAGAGCTAAGGTACAGATAAATTCCCGAACGGAATAATCATTCCATTCAAAGAAAATTTGTGAACCAAGGGTAGTATTTATAGAACCTTCAGGTGAAATAGAGTTAATTTTGAACCTCTCTCGATCAACCCAAACACGAGCATTTTGGAGTGAAACAAAAGTACCCCAATCAATTCCCAGATGGTAGGTAGTTGATGAAGAGGTATTACTCCAAAAATAACCCTCAAATCTACCTTCTAAAGTAGTCTGAGATCCCTCAGGCAAGGAGTGGTTGAAAAAAAAGTGATAGAACGAACTACCATTTGCCTCAAACTTAGAGAAAGGGATTGCAGTCGAATAATGTGTAAGGGAGAAATATGAAATGTTCAGTGAAGGTATTGAAAAAAATCCTTCTCCTAAACCAATAGCCGTGGTTTGAGTACCCCTCACTTCGAGTGAATAGGTACAATAATAACCTCCGTCAGGTTTGATTCGAAAATTCAATTGAGCGATATTAATATCTAAATTGGTTTCTGATTGATGAACCCGACAATGAGCAGGAGAATGAGTCACTGAGGAAGTCACAGCAGATAGACTGGAAAAGAGAAAGGAAAAACAAAGAAAAAATACCCATGAATAGACTAAACGGGTAGTCATGATTCCTCACTAATCATTAATATGACAAATTTGCAATTAAATTCCCACAATATTGGTGTAGAACATATATTTTACTTTTTACTTTTTTACCTCTTTACTTTTACATTGTTTTTTCTTACGATAGGTGAATAGTATAAATATAATGCCCATGCTAAAAGCATCCAGAAAACTGGATGGTTCAGAAGTTTGATTGTCTAACTTAAATATTATCGATTCATCAGTAATATCAAAAGCAGAATAACCTTCGGAACAAATAGCTACTACTTTTAGTTTAAAAGCAGTCCCTGATTTGAGTTGAGATGAGATGTTCCAAGAATATTCATAATAATATTCGTCAGAAATTATAGAAATCCAGGAATCACCATCATCAATGGAATAAAAAATCGAATAGGTAATAGTATGACCCATTGAATCCATAGCTGGAATCCAGGAGATTAGAATAGGACTAGAATAAGTTTCAGCGGAACGGGGGAAGATGATCTTGGGGGGAACAAGAAGATGACCTGAAGTATCTTCAAATGGAACAAGACGCGGGTAAGAATCAGAATTAGAGCTGGATCCGTCAATGGGATAGGCAATATCAACAATCTCATCATTATTCTCATCAGGGGTTAGCCAATCATCCCAGTAGTTGAAAAAGAAGTAATTATCCGAACCATTGTCACAGGCCTGTCTTCCCCCTTCATGATTTCCAATGAAATCATTATAACCAACAATCATCTCAGAAGAAAAATGATCAAGGAAAATCCCATATCCCGCATTAAGTACTAATTTATTACCCATAATATGCACTTTAAGACCACTTGTGGATCCAACAAAAATTCCATGCCCGAGGCTATTGGAAATATGGTTACCAACTATTCTAAGCTGTCCAGTATCCCAGATAATTATTCCTCCTCCACCATAATATTCAGAGGTTATCGATACACTGTTATTGCAGAGGAGATTCTCACTTCCCCCATTAATAATTATTGCTTCGTTGAAAACAGAATTAGAAGAGATATTATTTTGATAAGATTCATAAATCCGGAGATCCGTACTAATAAACCCCATACGAACAAAATTGTTTGCCAAAACAGTGTTATTCCCCCCTTCCACTATGTCTAATCTACTAAGAGTATTATAAGAGATAATATTAGAAGAACACCAATCTAATCTTACATAGGTAAGAGTATTATGCGTTACAATACTATCATTCGTAGAATCTAAATTAATTCTACCAAATCCTGTAATATCGGGGTCAATATCGTTGTCATGAATAAATAAATTGGAACAAGAAATCCCGTAGAAACTGAGTAAATTAGACAAATTTTGATGAGAAACTTCAATAAAGGAGCAATTAACCAAAAAAATCTGTTTCACATCCGCTGGAACCGAATTATTAAAAATATTCTTCCAAAAAATCAAAGGCTTGTCGTCAATAAAGTTATTATTAGCTTCTACCTGCAAACAATCATCAGTATCAATCCCAAGGAAGGAAAGATAACAACCAAATAACTGGTTATCTAAGATAGTCGTATTTTTTGAATTATCGAGTTCTATACCGATAGAGGGGTCACCCATATAGGATTCAAGATCAATAAAATTATTAATGAGCGCAGTATGGCTCGATTCCGAAAGAACAATTCCTTTTGAGCAATTCAAAATTGTATTGTTAACTAGAAAATTATTATCTGAAGAGGATAACGCTATACCAGAGGATAACGATATAGTAGTATCAATAATAGTATTATTCGTAATTTGGTTATTTGGAGAATTTTCAAGCGAAATACAAGAGGAATAGAAAATCTCCATAGTAATTGTATTGTCTTGGATATTAGAATCTGAACAATAGGTTAATTGAAGCCTATTGAGCCTATTACCATGGAGTAACAGATTTGTGCAAAAAACTAGTTGAAGGTCCAACAAAAACTGTCCGTAAATTTCAACATCAATGCAATTAATCAGAATGAGGGCAGTTCCATTAGCTTGAAGAGTACCTCCAGTAATATTCTGTTTAAAAACTAGAGGATAAGAGTCGATTGAGTTATTACTTACCTCAAATTGTAAAACATCCCCAAGTGTCGATCCTGAAATTTTGATATCGGAATTGATAAGAGTATTATTAATTAGAGAATTATGAGGAGAGTTCCGGAGGACAATCCTTCCATCGTTAAGAGTATTATTAATTACAGAATTGTGAGAAGAGTTCGAGAGGAGAAAATGTATAGTATTAAGGGAATTTATCCTTATCAGTGTATTGTTTACTAGTTGTGCATTTGTTACATTGGTTAAGAAAAACCCCAATTCCCCCCTATAGCTCCAGTTGAAAAAACAATTACGGAGGTGAAAAAACAGACTGGTATTATAAATAAAACAGTTCGTGGTAAAAACCTGATCCTCGATTATATAAGGAGCAACCTGAGAACCATTACCTAGCCAATTCTTCTCGCTGGCTTGAGTATGGAAATCTGTGTTGCCATTAATATAGATTCTATTATAATCCTCTTGAGTGGAGAATGAGTTAAAAGCACGAGAAGATAATGGATCAATATCAGAGGAAGATTTACGCATATCCTTAACAAGAGGTTGAATTGTTTGAAGATTTGCTCTCATAAATGTCTTCTTCTGTGAAGTTATCTCCATAGAAGGGGTAATATACATAACATTCGAAGTGGATAATATAAGAACCAGTACAAGGAACAATCCTGTTCTGAAAACGAATTTTCTATTCATAGGTATCTCTTCCAGTTTGAAACAACTTAAGGGTATATGAGTATATTGTTGGAACAATAAAAAAGGATTATTGTTGTAACAGGGTGCAACAAACATTATTTCACCCAAAACTGGAATTACGTGGGAAAAACTTTACTAGATCGGGATAATACAGCTATAAAGTAATAAAACAGATCCTTAAATCTGAAAAATTCCTAAATCTGAATATTTACAAATAAAAAAGGAAAATGGAAGATCTATAATCTTCGTTTCCGGGAAAAGATGGAATTCAAAGACATGACCTTCATCACCTCAATAGGTTTGATCCCATTCTACTTGCCCAGAGGCATTTATTTTCACCAACCAGAAGTCACCTTGACCCTTCGTTGTGGGTAATGTATAAATTTTTCATCTTAATATCTGATTTCACATCTTTTGGAGGTTATTATAATACTAGATCTAAATATTGTTAACGCTAAGATTTTCCTAGAAGATGATCTCGTTGATGCAAGTTTAGGTATTGATCAGGGAAGAATAGTAGTAATCGGGAAAGAGAATGCCATACCAAAAGCTCAAGAAACAATTGATGCTTCAGGAAAAATAGTTATCCCTGGTGGGATTGATGTACACACTCATATTTTAGATTTAATTTTTGATTATAGGGAAACTTTTGTTACAGGAACTAGATCTGCTGCTGCAGGAGGGATAACAACTGTATTAGAGATGCCTCTCGGTATTGAGGGAAAATCTGTACTTGAAGTATTTGATATGCAATTGGATATCATGAAGAAGAGATGTTTGGTAGATTTTGGGATAATAGGGTCAGCTGGCTATTCGAGCATTGACACTATCGCTGAATCAGCTCAAAGAGGAGCCGTTGCTTTTAAAACATTTATGATTAACCCCTCGGAGGAGGAAGCTGAATTAAAGGATCTTGCTGCCAAAGATGATTATTTTCTGATGAAAATTTTTTCGGAGATCGCAAAAACTGGACTTGTTAGTAGTGTTCATGCTGAAAATGATGTTATAATCTCCAATGAGATTGATAAGTTAATTTCTAAGGGGAGAAAAGATTTTAAAGCGCATACAGCTTCTAGACCTGCTATTTCTGAAGATGAAGCATGTATGAGGGCTCTCTTACTAGCACATCATGCGAATGTAAAGCTCAATCTCGTCCACATGAGTTCAAAAAATGCTTTTGACTATATTAGAAGAGCGAAACAGAATAAATGGGATGTAACGTGTGAAATAACACCCCACCACCTTTTCCTTACATCTGAGGATGGCGAAAAAATAGGATCATGGGCTAAGGTTGACCCACCTCTGAGATCAAGGGATCATGTTATTGCAGCGTGGGAAGCATTGAATGATAGAACCATAGATATGATAGCTTCAGACCATTCTCCTTATTCTGATGATGAGAAGGATGTAAGCCAAAAAGATGATAATTTCTTTGAGGTTGGGTCAGGAACAACTGGTTTGGAAACAATTCTGCCTCTAATGATTGATGCAGTCAATAAAAAGAAGATTACATTACAGAGGGTTGTCGAATCAACATCTATAACTCCTTCAAAGCGATTTGGGTTATATCCTCGTAAAGGAACTATTGCATTAGGTGCCGATGCAGATCTAGTAATTGTAGACATGCGAAAAGAATACACCCTAAAAAGTGAGGAATTATTCACTAAACCGAAAGTAACAGTTTTTGATGGGATGAAATTAAAAGGAGCGATCGAGAAAACATTTGTGAGGGGAAATTTAGTATACGATACTGGTAGCTTTCATGTAGACCAAGGATATGGAAGGTTCCTCACCCCACTTTGAATTCTATTTTTTCTTTGATCCAGACTGTTCAAATGAAGAAATAATTAGTACGCTTGAATTGACTTCACTTTAAGAGTTCTATAAATCCAAGTTTAAGTACAGCTTCTCCAGCTTCATTTTTGGTTTCAAAACCAACAATCTTCTTCGCTTTATTTTCTTCTAATATCCACCCCTCCGTGGTAAGAGTGTCATTCATGAAAACAGGCTTTGAAAACCTTGTTTTTATTCTTTTGACTCTTGTTGGATCACCATCTGCTAGATTATCCACAATAGCCTGTGTCGCAAAAGCTAAAGTACACAAACCATGAAGAATAATATCAGGTAGTCCAGCAGCTATAGCTATCTCTTTGTCAACGTGAATAGGATTCTCGTCACCAGATGCAGCTGCATAACGAACCGATTGATCTGATGTTACTTTCATCTGTTGTTTGACTACAATCTCTCTTTCAGTTGAAGACTCTTTAATTTTTGGTTCAGACAATTTTTTTCCTTTTGTTGGTTTTTTAAAGAACAATCCAGCTCGCATTTCGAAAACAAGCTCTTCTCCTGTATAACCCATCATCTTTGCCCATAAAATATCTCCTGCTTTTTTGGAATCGATAGAATCTAATTCAACTTTAGTCTTTATCTTTTCTCTTGGTCTTAATGATCGATGGTACAGAATTTCCTGTTCACCATGAACCATTCGGAGAATATCAAGATTAAGCGTCTCATCACTAACTATCTGGATCATCGGATCGATAAACATGGTTACGGGGAAAAGGGGTGGAATAGCAAACATATTTTCATCTGTTTCATAATATCGTGGGTTTGTTTCATTTGTTGCTTTGGCATAAGTCATTGTTTTCTCTGGATCAACTGTTGTTGTTACTCCTTCGTAAATTCTACCCACGATATTAGGATCAAGCCCACTTTCTTTCAATTGTTTCACCTATACATTTTTTGAACGATATTAAGAAATGAGAATAAAAAGTACACGAATAAGAATATCTAATCTAGGTGTTCAAAATTGTCAGTAAAGATATTAGAATGGATTGAAAATAATCAAAAGAAGTTTATTCAGATCAGTGATAGAATTTGGAACTACGCAGAGTTAGGTTTATTTGAAAAAAAGTCTTCAAGATTATTAGCGGATACACTTAATGAAGCAGGGTTTACAATAGAGTTGGGGGTAGCGGACATGCCTACAGCGTTTATAGCGAGCTATGGGACTGAAAGTCCAATAATTGCAATCTTAGGGGAATATGATGCGTTACCAGGACTTAGTCAAGATACAACCCCAATTAAAAAACCCCTTGAAGAAAGAGCGCCTGGACATGGATGTGGACACAATCTTTTTGGCACAGCATGCTTGGCAGCTTGTTTAGCAGTTAAGAAGGCAATAGAATCTGGAGAAGTACATGGAACTATCCGATATTATGGTACTCCAGCAGAGGAAAATGCTGACGGAAAAGGATGGATGATTAATGCAGGAGTTTTCGATGATGTTGATATTTCTCTGACTTGGCATCCTTGGGATGTGAACTTTGTCATTGCTACGAATTTTCAAGCTATGTATAACGTTGTTTTTCGCTTTAGAGGGCAAACTGCTCATGCAGCTGGTGATCCTTTTAATGGTCGGTCAGCACTTGACGCTGTTGAACTCATGAATGTTGGAAGCAACTATCTTCGGGAGCATATTATCCCAGATGCCCGTATTCATTATGTAATTACGAACGGAGGTCAAGCACCTAATATTGTCCCTGATGAAGCAGAAGTATGGTATTATGTTAGAGCCCCCAGTCTTAATGAAGTCAAATCACTTTATCCTAGAGTGCTTAAGGTAGCAGAAGGAGCTTCATTGATGACCGAAACAGAATTCGAATCGATTCTTCTCGGTGGTTCAGCGAATTTGTTACCTAATCAAACTTTAGAGGATTTATTACATGAGAAAATGGAAGTGGTAGGGCCTCCCCAATTCACAGAAGAGGAATACGAATTTGCTTGTGAACTCCGTAAATCCTTTCCAGAAAATTACTTTGATAATTACTTAGCTGGCCTTCCACAAGATGCTAGACCGTTTTTCGAGCGATTTAGGGAGAAAGAATTTTGTGATACAATTAGCCCGATCTTTGGTCGTGGAACCACTTTAGGTGGATCGACCGATGTAGGAGATGTGAGTTGGGTGACTCCTTTAGCACAATTTGCGACCGTTTGTGGTACTATTGGAACTCCAGGCCATTCTTGGCAACAAGTCGCACAAGCAGGAATGAGTATTGGCCACAAAGGAATGATAACTGCTGCCAAGATCCTTGGGCTTGCAGTTATTGAATTACTTCAGAATCCGGGGTTAGTTGAAAAAGCACAAAAGGAATTTGAGGAGAAGATTAAGACAACTCCCTTTGAAAGCCCACTACCAGAAGGTGCAAAACCTCCAATTGAATACTACAAAAGCCTATATAAACAATAAAAAGTAAGTTAAAGGCTTAACTCCTTGAGTAAAACGTACGAACTCGAATCTGACGATGTTGATAAAGTTTTGGTTCTATTAATAGCTGGTTGGTAACAAAATAAAATAGCTGAAGAGCTTGAACTACCTCATGATAAGATTGAAAGAGTAAAACATTTCTATCAGGGATCTAAAATCCAGAGATATCTTCCGATTATTCCAAAGATTGGAATGTAGAGAGTATCTCTAAAATATGGCAGGTTAAAAATATGGTTTTAAATGAATACCTTGATCCAACATTTTTCATTGACTCAGAATCAGATATTGTAGTAAATTTAGCAAACGAGCTCTCCTCAGAACATAATAAGAAGGTTGACCTAGCAATAGCTACTTTCAATTATGTACGAGATAATATCAAATATACTATTGATGTGACAAGGTATGAAACACCAGATGATATGAAAGGTAGCACAACAATTGAGAAAAAGGTCGGATTTTGTATCCCCAAATCAGTTGCATTAGTAGCATTATATAGAGCAAATCAAATCCCAGCACGCCTTCATTTTGCCGATATTATTAACCATAGGATTCCACCACATATTTATGAGATTCTCCAAACTAATGTCATGGTTTTCCATGGATATGCTGAGGTTTATTTGGGGAAATGGATAAAGCTGACCCCATCGTTCCAAACCCCTCTTTGTGACCGCCATAATTTTCCAGTATGTACTTTCGATGGAGTGAATGATGCAACATTTAAACCGTATGATAATGCGGGGAACCTTTTTGTTGAATATATTAGTGATAGAGGAACGTATGCTGACCTTCCTTACGATGAAATTTTTACAACCTTTCGGGAATATTATGGGTATCCTTGAAACAAAGAAAATCAAATAATTCGCAAAGCTTAAAAATAACCGTTACCTAAAACAAAAAATCCTTATTCTAACAATCCAATAAGCATGAGTAATCTAGGTGGAAGTTGAAATCTATGAAAATTAGAAAGGTTTTGTTGTTAATTATCGTTTTTTTTGGGCTTACTTTGTTTAATATTAATCTCCATATTCAATATAAACTAGAACAACATCTAATATATAATAGTTCAGTCCCTCTTCTCCAAGAATCCCACTGTAACATCCAAATTCAAGAAGAGGTAAATAACCAAAAAATCTCTCGTATCTCACCTAAAATATCCTCAAGCTCTAGTGTAATGGCTTATGAGATGCATGATCCGTTTTATATTGATGATAATGCGGATTTTGGCCCAGCAGGTTACAATTTTACTGGAGACGGGACATTCAACAAACCATACTTAATTGAAGGATATCAGATCACCAATAACAGTTTTCACCTCATACACATTGAGAACACCACAGCTTTCTTTAAAATTTCTTCTAACTTGTTGAACGGGATATCTAGAAATTATAATGGTGTTTTTCTTAAGAATGTTACGTATGGTATTGTTTTTAATAATTCTATTACTAATTGTGTTGGTGCTGTAAATTTAGAAAATTCCTATAATAACACTGTGACAGAAAATGTTCTTTCTTATAGTACTAACGGAATAAGATTAAGTTACTCGGATAATAACACATTAACTATTAATACTGTCTATAATAGCACAAATAGCGGAATTTATTATCAATACTCACTTAATAATACTTGTTTCAATAATACAGCTTATAATAACACATGGGCTGGTATCTGGTTCACCATGTCCAATAATAGTAAAATCATTCTTAATAAGGTCTACAGTAATGGTTGGGATGGTATAGGGCTTCAAGTTTCGCGAGATAACAATATATCTGATAATAAAGCGTATTATAATGCCCTAGCTGGTATTAAGCTTATTAATTCTACTAATAATGATTTATTCAGGAATTCAGCTTATCAAAACTCAGAAGATGGCGTTTATCTGGATTCTAGTGACATAAATACTATAGTAGATAATGATGCTTATCAAAACTCTGAAAGTGGTCTTTTCTCGCGGTATTCCATTAAAAATAACA
This sequence comes from Candidatus Heimdallarchaeota archaeon, assembly GCA_020353515.1. Classification (GTDB taxonomy): domain Archaea; phylum Asgardarchaeota; class Heimdallarchaeia; order Hodarchaeales; family Hodarchaeaceae; genus Hodarchaeum. The sequence continues at coordinate 528,738 of CP070695.1, read as the reverse complement.
TTACACTTAATTCATTTTATAGTAATGCTGAAAATGGCAACACATTAGTTAATTCCCACAATAATACGATTGATAACAATTATATTTTCTGTAATGGGAACACTACTGCCTGTTCTCACGGGATATCTGAGCTTTCGATGAAAATTCAACAATTTGGCGGAGGGAATGGTATTTTCATGGATCCATCGAATTATAACAATATCACAAATAATGACATTTTCAATAATACAGATGATGGCATTGAATTGGTGGATTCCAACTACAATCTCATTGATGGCAATGATATTTATGGCAATGGCAACAATGGTGGGGGATCTTCACGAGGGATCTCTGATATCTCTTTTTCGATTCAACAATTTGGTGGAGGGAATGGTATTTTTATGGATCCATCTGATTATAATAAAATAACGGGTAATAATATCTTTAATAATAGTGAAAATGGTATTAGATTGGATAATTCTAGCCATAATCTCATTGATGGCAATGATATTTATGGCAATGGCAATAATGGTGGGGGATCTTCACGAACGATCTCTGATATCTCTTTTTTGATTCAACAATTTGGGGGGGGAAATGGTGTTTTCATGGATCCATCAGATCACAATAACATTACAGGAAATGAGATTCATAATAATTCTGGTGATGGAATTACAGTAATAAATTCGAGTTTCAATATTATTGAGGATAATGATATATATGGGAACGGTAACGGAGGAGGAGGAGGATCATCAGAAGGCACTTCCGAGATAACTTCTTCAATTATGCAATTAGGTGGAGGAAATGGTATATTCATGGACCCATCGGACGGAAATACTATTTCTAGAAATACTATTCAAGAGAATAATCATCATGGTATTCTTCTGATTGATTCAGATGAAACTTCTATATATGATAATCTAGTGATTCATAATAGTTTATATGGGATTTACATCAACTCTGGGGCTTCAAATCAAATATATTGGAATGATATGGTAGGAAATAATCTCGAAGGGACTTCACAGGCTTTTGATGAAGGGATTGAAAGCTCTTTCAGATATAATTATTGGGATGAGTGGACATCTCCCGATGACGATGAGGGTGAAGGAGATGGAATTGTAGATGATCCATATAGCATAGATGGTTACGTTGGTAATTTTGATAATTCTCCCTTAACTTATCCTCATAATCCCGAGACCTTGGATATACATCTAATCTCACGGCCCAGAGTTAAAAATCCAAATGGTGGCGAAACGGTCAGTGAGGTTATCACTATTCGATGGGCAAAAGCAACTGATTATTGGGGGCATATAATTAGCTATAACGTTTATTATAGTGGAGATAATGGAGAATCCTGGAATTCAATTGAATCAGATATTTCAAATCTTTATTGTAGATGGGATACTACTGAAATTATTGATGGTTCCGACTACCTAGTCAAAGTCGTTGCTATTTGCTCCGAAGGTTTACAAGTCGAAGATATATCTGATTCAACATTCACCATAGAAAATGATAAACAACCAGAGGAAACACGAACTGAATCATCCAAAGAAACTACCAGTTCAACAAAGGAAGAAGTGTCTGCACCAAGCTTGTTACTGTTTCTATTTGCAGTTTCGGTTTTAATAACAATTAAACAGCGTTTTAGAGAAAAATCTCTTTAATTAACCTTGATACTCTTCCTTCCTGAACATTTACCGTGCATCTTTCTTCTTGATTCCTAATTAGATTTAAAAATACAGAAGTTCAGATTTTTAGTAACCATGGTGGATTATATCATTGCCTCGTCTAAAACCTTCTAAATCGTCCTCTAGCAAAGGAAAATCGAAGAATTCACAGTTAAGAAATATAGATCTTAAGCAGGTGGAGTTTTTCATCTATAGAGGTAATCTTGATTTAGCTCTGAAGAAACTGGTTGAGTTAGAAGGAAGAAGTAGTGATAAACTTGATATATTGAGAAGTAAGATTCAAAAGAGTCTTATTTTTACTCAAATGGGCGATGAAACAGGTGGTTTAAATCTTGCTGACCAAATTATTGAAGAAGGTCAGCAAATTGGGGAGCTAGTTATTCTATTTGATGCAATGATCGCAAAATCTAATGCGTTATTTGAGCTAGGTGAATTAAATACATGTCTTGAAGTCATCAAGACTGCTGAAAACATTCTGATATCCATTAAGGCTAAAGATCAACCTGACTATGTAAAAAGAGATTCTAAGCTGAAGTTCCTTAAAGGGAAGATCTATCGTAAAAAGGGGGAATTAGATCTAGCTTTAAATTATCTACAAGAATGTTTCTTTACTATTCAAGAGTATGGAGATCAATATGAGAAAGCTGAAATCCTAAATATGCTTGGGATCGTAAATGCATCTAAAAGTGAAAATGATTCAGCACTAGGTTTTTTCAAGCAAGGTCTCGAAATATTTGAAGAACTCGAAAATAGGTCTCAGATCCTTAAACTGACCAATAATATCGGGATGATTTATCAGTTAAAGGGTGAATTAGAACAAGCTCTAGGATGTTTTCAAAAAAGTTTAGCTTTAAGTGAAAAAGAAGGAGATAAGAAAAGACAAGCGGAGTCATTAATCAATATTGGTTTGATCTATCGCAATAAAGGCGATTTAGATCCAGCTTTGGAATATTCCCAAAAAGGATTGAGAATTTACGAGGGATTAGAGCTAAAAAGTGAATTAGCGGCTTTCTATAACAATGTTGGAGTCATTTTTCAAATTAAGGGGGAGTTGGATGAAGCGTCGGAATATTATCATAGAAGCTTGGATATAGCTGAAGAGTTAGGAGATAAACAGGAAATAGCTACTGGATTAGGGAATATCGGAGATATTTTCCAGTATCAAGGAGAAAATGAGAAAGCTGTGAGTTATTACAAAAAAAGTTTAGCACTTTTTGAAGAAATCGGGAACGATATCAATACAAGCAGATTACTTGTTACTCTTATCCAAGCACATGATAAGGATACTGACCAAACATTCTATCTAGAAAAATTACAGAAAATTCATTCCAAAGAAGAAAATAAAGTGATTAATCAAATTTATAGACTAGGTAGAGCCATTGCATTAAAATCAAGTGGAAGAATTGTTGATATGGCTGAAGCTCAACAGATTTTTAGAAAAATAACCCAAGAAGAGGTTCTTTATATCAGTTTTACTGGTTTTTCGATGCTATATCTATGTGAGTCACTTCTGATTGAATTCAAAGCGACAGGGAATGAAGAGATTATTCAGGATATTAAATCGGTATTGAGACGATTTAGTCACATTACTGAGAAACAGTACTCTCATTTTTGGCTTGCTCATATTTATTGGCTTGAATCAAGATTAGCTCTGTTAGAGTTTGATATAGAGCGTTCACAACAACTTTTAAAGCAAGCACTAGCCTTTACTGAGGAAAAAGGTTTGCGGAGATTAGCTATGGAGATCTCCAGAGAGCAAATTGTATTTATTGAGCAAATAAACAGATGGGAACAAATTATTGAACAGAAACCTTCTGTGGAAGAGGTTTTTGAATTGACCCAGCTGGGAGATTTGATTAATCGAATGATAAATAAAAGGATATATCGTAAAGAAGAGGAAATTCTAGATTATGCCACTAAAGCTAAGGAATTACTCGAAAAATGGGGAGAGGTATAATAAAGCTACATTACTTAGAAATATTGATATTACTAGATGATTTGATTATTTCTTTATGAAAGAATTTTGAACAAATAATTACAAGATGAGGTTACTTAAATGAAAAACCCAGCCATGGATGAAGAATGTAAGAAAAGATATAATGAACTACTTCCACGGATGTTTGATTATGTAGATCACTTCTCAAAAGTAAAGGGTTCTGAAATTGCCCTAATTGAATATGACACTGGGGAGGAAGTTACTTGGAAAGATTTTGCCACTAAATCCAAAGCATTTGCCGCAAAATTACTTTCCATTGGATTAAGGAAAGGGGATATTGTAGCTACTTCACTACCACTCTTAAAAGAACATGTTTATTTAATGTACGCGTGCTATCGTATCGGAGTAATAATAGCCCCATTAGATCTAAGGTTAAAAGCTCAGGAAATAAGTAGAAATTTTGCGAAGATAAAACCTAAGGTTTATTTCTTTTTAGGGATGACTGAGCGAGCAGACTTTCGACCAATGATTGCTGAAGTGATGAAGGATCATAAATATGTCTGTCAATACTGGGTACAGTTTCAAAAAGAAGCTGATCTTATTATGGAGGGAGCTATAGGGATATCAGATTTTATCAAAGGAATTAAAGGAACCTACATTAAATCACTGATCACTAGGAAGGTGAAGAAAGCTCAAAAGCAGGTAGAAAAAGATGATCCATGCTTAATCATCTTTACAACTGGTTCCACAGGTTTTCCTAAACCTGCACTCCTTTCTCATGAAAATATCTTGGTCCAGAACATAGGCCTTCTTGTAGGTTTTGCAATGGATGAGAAAGACATTATGTGTGTTAATCTTCCCCCAAGCCATGTTGGTTGCACTACTGAACAATTAGCGACCACAATTTATGGAGGTGGTATTAGTGTGATCCTCCATATTTTCGATGCTGAAAAAACTCTAGATGCGGTGCAGAAATATAATGTAACAGTACTTGGTCAGATTCCTGCACTCTTTGCAATGCAATGGAGACTTCCTAACTATAATGATTATGATATTTCTTCGCTTAGATTCGCTATTTATGGGGGTCAGGCTGTTACTCGCCCATTCCTTGAGAAATTGTCAACAATGGCTCCAGAAATGGGTAGTGGCTTTGGTTTAACGGAAAGTGCTGGTTTCTTGACTTATACTCCCCATGGGGGTACAGTTGATGATATTTTAGCTAGTATTGGTTATGATATGCTTATTAGCCCAATTTCAATTAGAGATCCTATGAAGCAAGATGGATCTGCCGGTGATGAAAAAGCCCCAGGAGAAGTCGGAGAGATCTGTTTTTCAGGACCTCAAGTGTTTCTGGGGTATTTAGGGGATGAAGAAAACACACAAAAGACTATATCAACAGATGGTTACTGTTATTCTGGTGATTTAGGTTCCTATGGGGAGAAAGGGCTTCAGTTCGCTGGACGGGCCAAGTTTATCATAAAACCTAAGGGTTATAATGTGTTTCCAACTGAGGTTGAAGATTTTGTTGAACAGTCGTTTAAAGGGAAGGTTGGTACAGTCGCTTGTGTTGGTGTTCCTCATGAAGTTTTCACTGAAGGAATAATGGCTTTTGTTGAGAAAATTGAAGGACAGGAGCTCTCAATAGCAGAATTAGATGAAGCTGTAAAAAATATCGCAGCATACAAACGACCAAGCCATTTTGAGATACTGAAAACAGGAAAAATTCCTCTTACCCGAGTTGGTAAAACTGATTATATGATTTTGAAAAAGCAGGGAGAAGAGATTGCACAAAAACTGAGATCCGAAGGAAAATGGGATTCATAATCTTGGCTAATTACGAATATAATTTCCACCCTGACATAGAATCCAGGCTTTATATGCCTCTTGAATATCACCCTTCTTTCGCTGTTTTCTGCTATTGGAAGAAATAATTCTATCAATAGTGTTATTATGTATCAATAAAATTGATTTTGTGGAAACAAACTTCTATATGGCGACAGACAATGACCCCTGATATACTTCTATCCAATGATGATGGAATTTACTCTACTGGAATTCGTTCTCTGGCTAGTGCGATACATCGACGTAAATGGGACATAACTATTATTGCTCCTCGGTCTCAACGCTCTGCAGAGGGGAAAGCAATTACTTTCGATCAGCCTGTTAGAATGCAAGAGGTTCCTCTGTCATATCTTGATGGTGAAGTTGGGTGGCGAACTACTGGAACTCCAGCGGATGCTGTGATTCATGGAGTCTATCAACGTGCTAATGGTGGAAAGTCTCCTTTTGATCTCATTGTTTCAGGAATTAATGCAGGAGAAAACACCAGTGTTCATTCTATTCTAACTTCTGGAACATGTGCGGTATCATTCGAAGCAGCACTTCTTGGTTTTCCTGCTATCGCATTTTCTATGGATGTGGATGAACATCTCTTTTTTGATGACTTTGCTGATCCCCCAGGTATGAAAATTGCTGCAGAAACAGCTTGTGAAATCATAGAGAAGGTTCTAGACCATGGTCTCCCTGAAGGGGTGGGTTTTCTTAATGTTAACTTCCCTAACACCATCTCCAAGGATACACCAATTGAGATTTGTCCAATGGCAAAAACAAAGTATAGAGATAATACAATCCGCCGAGAAGATCCTAGAGGAGTTCCTTATTATTGGATTTGGGGTGAAACGCTTGATATTCCTAAGAATACTGACGCTTATGCCGTTTTAAAGAAGAAAGTTACTAGCATCACTCCGATCACTCTTCTATTTGATGGCCAAGGAGATCCAACGGTTAAAAAGTCCTTGAATTTTCTAAAACGATGATAATATTTACTTAGCAAGAATATACATACTACTTTTTTAATGAGCCTGAGAATGGAAACAAGTATGAAGATTTTAGGGAAGCCTCTTTATTTTCCTCAATTCAATTGATGAAAGGGTTTTTATTTCCAACTAGAATTAAATAAATATGGAAATTCCACCAGAAGTAATAATTTATTCATTTATCCAGATTACTAGGTTTTTTGCCATAATAGTGTTTTTTCTAATTATACAGCGGGAAAAGGTTAAGCAACTAAGGCTAATGCAAGCTTCCAAACAGAGAATCTCTACTCAGCTACTTTATGGCCGCTTCTTAATCCTATTTGTGATTTTATGAGTTTCTCAATTCCTGATTTTTATAGAAAGTCTTTGGTTAGTAGAATATTATTTTACAGGCATAATTCCTTTTCCTGAGGGCAGTTACTTTTGGATAGATATTCCGCTCATCACAGGAGAGTGGATTCAGATTTCTTTGTCAAATTTTGTCAGAGATCTAGGATTAGGAATTGCATCGAGTTTTTTATACCTCTATTACGATAAATATTGCTGTAATTTTAGAATGAAGGGAATTCCAGCACTTATAAACCTAGGAGGAGTTTATCTATATTTACGCCACATGTAAAAATTCTTTTAGTAAGTTTTGTTTGTGCTGTCGTTTTTTCCCAGATTACTTCGTTCTCCCTTTTTGTCCTAACTCCAGTTTTTAATCAGGATATTTGGCAGACAGTGGTTATTTCCAGCTTTATTAACTTAGTGATGAATGTGGGGTATTATACGATAATTATTGCAGGGATCTTGGCTTTCCTGAATAAAATTTATCATTTTGATTTTCCAATTACTGAGGATACCATCACAGATACAATAGATTAGTAAGATATGTTGTGGTGTAAGAATTTCTAGTTGAGTTCAATACCTGAATCTAGATTTTTTTCATGGAATAAAAGGAATACAACAGATTAATACCTAGTTTTATATACATCCATAAAATAAAGATAGAAAAACTTCTCATTTGGAATATTTAGTGTGAGGTAGTTTATTTGAGTGATAAAGGATTTTTGAGCAGATTCACGTGGAGAGAGTACTTCCTCATTGGAGGATTATTGATTATTTGGGCATCTGTCGCATTTGTTTCTTTTAATGCTTTCGGAAATAATGACATGAATACTATAGGCTTCGCCTTGTTTATTGGAGTCATTGCAACTGGAGTGCTTTTGATTCTCATTGCGATCGTTGAAAGAATATTCTAAACTCTAGACCCCTTTCAATTTCAAGTGATAAGCTTTGAAAATAACTAAAGTTGAACTGTTTCATATTTCAATCCCATTAAAATCTACATTCTATCCCTCGTGGATTCCAGGCTATCCTCAGACTCACAATCGGTTCACTCTTCTTCGATTATCAACAGATGCTGATATTACTGGAATTGCAGCAGGGGTGGCATTTGGGGAAGAGCGTGAGGGTTTGGGGGGTCTTTTAGCCCCTTATATTTTAGGTTTGGATCCCTGTGATCTTGATCTTGCTCATCAACGAGTAACTGAAGCTTCGTTCTTGGGTTGGCGTAATTATTGGATGGAAGCAGCGTTTTATGATATTAAAGCCCAAGTGGAGGATGTTCCAGTATGGAAAATGTTAGGCGGGAAAGATGCCCCCATCCCTGTTTATTGGTCTACTGGAGCGACATGTCAGGTAAAACAGCATGCGAAGGTAATCAAACAAGCACAAGAGGCTGATTACAAAGGTGTTAAACTTCGGGTCAAAGCGAAAACTTTAGATGACGATGTACAGGTTATCAAAGAAACACGATCCAAGGTGGATCAAGAATTTCCTTTAATGATCGATGCTAATCAAGGGTGGTTAGTTACTATTGTAGATCGAATACCTGCGTGGGATCTTGATCGTGCTCAACGATTTGTCGAATTAATTGAGGATCAAAATATTTGGTGGTTGGAAGAACCATTAGAAATGCATAAATATGAAGAGTATGCTGAGCTGCGTAAAGCTAGCGTTATTAAAATTGCAGGTGCGGAATTAAACGCTGGGTGGCATGAAACTCGGATGTTTTTACATTTTGACAGTCTAGATCTATATCAACCAGATGTAACAGTCTTTGGTTTTCATGATACATTAAAAGTCATAAATAGTGTCAAAAATAGAAATCTCGGGTTCAGTCCACATACATGGACAAATGGTGTTGGATTATGGATTAATCTCCATACATCTGCTCTAACCGATCGTGAATTTCCATTAGAGTTTCCGCATGAACCAGGTTCATGGATACCAGAATTTCGCGATGGAATTTTAGAGTCTCCAATAATACCAAAAGAAGGGTATTTAGAACTACCTCAGGAGGCAGGACTAGCATGCTCAATCGATTGGAAGAAAGTTAAAAAATTTGGGCGTAAATTTTTCTCCATGACCGAATCAAACTTAAGAAAAAAGGTTATGAAAGAAAAAGGGTTAATTACTTCTCTCAAATTAAAGCGGAGGAAAGATAAAGAAGCGAAACAGAATTGAATATCAAGTAAATCACAAGGAGTATGTGTATTTGAGTTTTCTAAAGCAATTAACTTGGAAGAAATTCTTCCTAATTGCAGGTTTAATCATTATCTGGGTCATTGCCCTTTTTGCATTGTTTCAAGCATTATTTGTAGTTGACATCTTGACAGCAGGTTTTGCAATCATTGTAGGAATTGTATTTTCTGGGATTTTGTATGGTCTCCTTGTAATTATCGACAGGTTCTTATGAGAGAGACTCTTCTCCCCTTTTTTAAAAATGCAACTTTTATAAGGATGATGATATTTGGAGCCTCTGAATTGCAAGATCTGGTTAATAAAGTTCTAGCTGGGAATCGACGTGCCATTGCACAGGCAATTTCACTAGTCGAAAATCAACCAGACAGATGTGCCGATTTTATTAAGTATATTTTTCATGCAACAGGAAACGCATTCATCGTAGGTATAACTGGCCCTCCAGGATCTGGAAAGTCAACATTAATTAACAATCTTGCCATAGAATTCCGTAAATATCACAAGAAAGTTGGAATAATTGCTGTTGATCCAACATCTCCATTTAGTGGTGGAGCACTTCTGGGTGATCGAATTCGGATGGATGATGTACAGACTGATTCAGGAGTTTTCATTCGCTCAATGGGGTCTCGTGGGAGCTTAGGTGGGTTATCTCGTGCCACCATGGATGCAATCCGTGTTTTAGATGCTAGTGGATACGATATCATTTTAGTTGAGACAGTTGGAGCAGGCCAAAGTGAGGTAGAAATTGTTAAAACAGCTCACTGCTGCTGTGTTTTAGGAATTCCAGGAACTGGTGATGCAGTTCAAGCAATAAAAGCGGGGATTATGGAAATTGCTGATATATATGTCGTAAATAAAGCAGATCGTCCTGGAGCCCAAGAAATAGTTAATGAGCTGAAATTGTTATTAAGTATTGATCCATCTGTAAAAGAAGAAGAACATTGGAATATTCCAGTCATCTCTACTTCAAACAAGGATAAAACAGGGATTACTGAACTGACAGAGACTATTTTAAGGTTTAATGAACACTTAAAAACCAATAAGGTTTTTAGTCATGAACGCGAATTGACCCGCAGAAAGAATGAAATCTTGGAGATTTTAAAGGTAGAATTTTTTGAAAATATTCTTGATAATTTGATGAATAAACAAAAATGGGAAGAAATACTAAATGGTATTATAACAAAAAAAACTGATCCCTATTCAGCAGCAAAGTCTATTATAGATCCTTTTCTTAAATAATTGCTCAAAATTTGATATTAACCTTTGTACGTTTGAAATTCTTCTTTAAAATACTTCTCAAATATATGACAGTAAATCTTATAATATTTCGTTTGCTATATAAGAACATAATAGAATTGCTATACAGAGTTTGATTCAGGATAGTAGAAGGTTTGTAACGATTTGTTAACCTGGGTAACCATTGTTTCAGTGATTGGTTTTGTCATTAGCGTTTTTCTCTGGGTTTGGGATGACAAAGGTGAAAAGGTTTCAGAAAAATTTACAATACCTGCCATTTTTCTAACTGGTATAGCTGTGATATTGAGTTTGTTATTTATTGCTCCTCCTCATGTTTTTACTCATACTGAAGTTCAAATTTTGATTGTCCTTTTTTTTGTTGTCGTTTTTATATTTCTTTCATTAGCGGAGGAAGAAAAGCTTCGGGTCATTCTTTTTGGTAGTGCTCTTTCTGTTATGTTAATGATCATATTTCTCGACCAGTTATTACCTTTAGAGTACTTAAGAGGGCTCGAACATGAACATTTGGACAGTTTAACAGCAGAGCAGTTATCAAAAGAAATTGGTCGAAAATTGCCATTAACATTAGAACAGCTTGTAGAACTTGCAGAGGCTCCAGATCTCTTTTTTGAAGTGGCCCTATTTGGTTCATTTATCGAATGGGAAGTTATATCTATTGTTTTTGGGATGAGTTTACTTGTTGCAGTGCTTTCAGACACTGGCCTCTTTGATATGGTGTCTATTCGGACAATTAAAGCATCTCAGGGAACACCTAAAAGACTCTTAGTGCTAGTATTCTTCCTCACCTTGATATTATCAGCTTTACTGGATAATACAACCGCTATCATCTTACTTAGTAGTATAACTATCACTGTAACACGTGGACTGGATCTAAATCCTAAACCCTACATATTAGCCGAGGTTGCAGCCACTGTAATGGCTGGAATAATAACTGTGATAGGTTCTCTGCCTGGTATCTTGATTGCTAGTAAGAAAGCTGGTAACATCCCATTTATGACATTTTCTCTTGTCAATTCTGTCTTTATCGGAGTTGCAATCGCAATATCAATTGGATATATTTTCTTGATCTTTAAAAAAGAACTTACTGTCACAGAAGATATGAGAATCGATCCTACAATAGTAAGTTTCTTGGATGAATGGTCAGTAGTAGACTCAAGAAGAAAGCTATATCTAGGTTCAGTTGTATTAGGATTTGTGGTAGTTGGATTAGTATTATCTAGTAATATTGGCTTATCAGTGGGATTTGTTGCAATCACGGGAGCAATCCTTGCTATTATTATCACGAAAGCTGACATTGATAGTGTAATCCATGAGATTGAACTTGATTCAATCCTATTTTTCATTGGTCTTTTTGTTTTGGTTGGTGCATTGCAAATCTCAGGTGTTCTTGAGGTTTTAGCTCAAATAATGCTTCAGGTATCTGGTGGAGATCCTCTTATACTTGCAATCATAATCATCACGGTTATTTCAATCCTTAGTGCTATTGTTGCAAATATTCCCATTACAATTGCGTTAGCAGAAGTTATTCGCATTCTTCTAGATAACCCAGAGTTTTCTGGCCAGACAGTTTTTGGATTTCCTGTAGGAGGATTGCTGTGGTTTACTCTTTTATATGCAGTTACCTTTGGTGGAGGATTTACTCCCTTTGGAACAGTTACAGGAGTCATAGGTGTTCAAGTACTTCAACAAGAAGGGCATCCAGTCACTTTTATGGATTATGTAAAAAAAATGGCCCCTTTGAGCGCAGTATTGTTAGTACTTGGTTTTATCTATTTGTTAATCCTTCAATTAACAGGTATTCTACCTCTACTATTAGGACAAATTTAAAAACGTGAAATGAAATCTCTTAATTGAAGCATTCTTTGTGAAAAAAAATAAAAGGGTGGAATGGAGTTATAATGGTTTGATATGGGGATGGAACCATAAGTATGAAATGGAAGTATGTTCAAGTAGACTTATACTATTTTAGGAGCCATGGGCTCACCACAATGCGCTGGAACTGCTGCGTCTTTCCCACATGAGGCACAGCTGAACTTTCTTTCTTCAAAATCCATTGGTTCTCCACATTCCTCACAGACTGGGAAATCTTGCTCAGCACCACATTTATTACATACAAGTACTACCTTACGTTCCGAAACTGCTGCTTTAGTTTCAACGTGTTCTAATCCTTCTTTCCCTTTCGCCAATTCTACATCTGATGGTGGTGTATCTTTTTCGCTCATGATCATAAACTCCTGTATGATGACTATTAAGAAAGAACAGCTAGTTGAGCTGTTTTGATATATGTTAGGAAGCACATATCAAATTGAGACTACATTAACTAGTCATCACAGAATAATACACTGGCTTTCTGCTTATAAGTATTTGTAATAATTGAGAGAAAGAAATATTGTTAAACCACCAATGATAAATGAGTAGAGATCAAAAGCTATCCTGAATTTTATGAGAAGGATGATTGACTAATGAAAAAGAGCTTATTATAGTAATAATTCTACTAGTGCTGATATTGTTGCGGAGAAGAAACGATGAGTGAGTACTTCTAAAATTTAGGGTTCCACTGTTATTTTATCTTCAATGATCAAATCATCAGGGAACTGAAAGAAAATTAGTAAAGCAAGCAACATTGGGAAGAAAGCTACAATTCCCATAAGTAAAATCGGTCCCAAAGGGTTGTAGATATAGTAATAAACCCCTAATTCTGCAGGGTAATCAGGATGTAGAATTTTATCCATAACAAATAAACCTAGTATTATACCCTCCAGAAGAACGGCCACAGCGATAGCCAACTTCTCAGTGAACTCTTGAAAGGCATAGTACATTGATTCTCTTCTCAGACCCAATCGTCTTTCTTCATCATCAACGATATCACCCACAATAGTTGGTGGAAAAATCCATAATCCCCCCATCCCGAATCCTATGAGGCAGATCATTACCAGAGCGATGATCAAGTTACCTGGTGAGACAAGAAATAAGAAATTAAGGAGAAGAGGGAATGTAAATATCATCATTGAAAGAATATAGGCTTTTTTTTTCCCAAGAAATCGAGGTTTTGCTAATAATCCCCAAATTGGGAAACTGATTATAGCTACGACAACCCAAGGTGCAGTTACGATCATAAGCTCATCGAGCTCAAGAAGAAGCACACTAACCGCGAAGAAAGGCATTACTGCATTTAATATTCGGAACGAAAATTGCATACCGATCTGATTTACTAAAAATATCTGATAAGATTTGTTTTGAAGGCTAGTTCTTAAAGATTCAATAAGAGATACTCGTGGTTGTTTTTGCATATCAACAACTGGTAATTCCTTGATAGGGAGAACAGCAATGATAGTAACAAGAACAATGATCCCTAACATGATACTCGTCAATGAGAATCCGAATTCATCGTACATAATAGGTGCAATTACAATACCTATAATATTTGCGAGAATCGCAAAAATGTTTCCCCAAACGGCTAGGGTGATACGTTCTTCTGATGTCGGAGCAATTTCAGGTAAAAGAGCATAAATAGGAACAAATACAAATGTGAATAAAGCATCAAAGATGGATATTATAAGGAAAAGGAAGAGAATAAGAATCAATTCCCCCAAACCGCCTGGAAAAAGAGTTAACGCGAAGATGGGGGGATTGAATAAAAGAATAAAACTTACAGTCATTGGAATAATTCCAATAATGACAAAAGGACGCCTACGTCCCCATGTTTTCCATCGTGTATTATCAGATAACCAACCAACTACGGGGTTGACAAAAGCATCTACAATCCTACCAACCATGAGAGCAGTTCCCACTAAAGCCCCAATTATTAAAGGTTCGAGAGTAAGTCCAGTCATTCCCTCTGTCAAGTAAAAATATAAAACAAAGCCTAAGATTGAGGCATTGATGATTGAAATCCCAAAATTACTCGTAGAATAGAGAAAAATTTCTCTTCGTGTTAGAGATCGTTCGTTAATCTTACTCACGTTTAATTTCCCTCAAATGTTGTATTCTAAAGATTAATCAACCTATTAATCTTATTTTTTCCTGATTTCTTTCATTAATTCAATGGCTGCAGCTACCTCGATGATGCTTGCATCATCTTCAATTGTGCTTAAATCTCCTAATTTCTTCCCTTCATAGACTCCTTTCATGATTCTACGCATAATTTTTCCACTGCGAGTTTTGGGTAACATCTTAACAATTTCTACTCCTTTTGGTGCAGCAATTGGGCCAACATCTCTCCTTACAATTTGAATTATTTCGTTTTTCAGTTCTTCTGACGGTTTAATACCTTCTTTTAAAACAACAAATGCAATAACAACTGTACCCTTTAGCTTATCTTCAACACCAATGCAGGAAGTTTCTGCTATCGCATCATGTGATGAAACTGCTTCTTCGATTTCACGAGTGCCTAATCTATGCCCTGCAATCTTAATTACTTCATCTGCACGACCTAATACTTTGAAATAACCATCTTCATCTTGAATTGCATAATCACCTGTATAATAATATTGCTTATCAGGGAAGATCTCCCAGTAGGTCTTTTTATATCGTTCATCATCACCATAGATAGTCATTAAAGTCCCTGGTGGTAAGGGTGGTCGTGAAACAAGGGTTCCTTTCTCCCCATGGGGCATTTCATTGCCTTTCTCATCAACCACTAATAGGTCATAACCTATTGCTGCCACTCCAGCAGCCCCAGGTTTTATTGAGAGATCTTCAATACATCGACTAGTTAAAATACTCCACCCCGATTCCGTTTGCCAGTAATGATCCACAATTTTCGTACCAAGATTTTCTTTAGCCCAGTAATAAGTAGGCTCATCTAAGGGCTCACCAGCTAGGAAAAAATACCGTAAAGAGGATAAATCGTGATCTTTAATCCATTTTAGTGGGAATTTCTTCAGAATTCGTAAAGCAGTTGGAGCAGAAAAGACACAGGTGACCCCATATTTTTCTATTACCTTCCACCATGAATCAGGATTGGGATATACTGGTGTTCCTTCAAATAAGATCGTAGGAATTCCTAGGAGAAGAGGTGCGTATACAATGTACGAATGTCCCACGACCCATCCGATATCACTAGTAGAGAAATAAACATCTCTATCGGGTTCACAATTATAAATTTGCTTCATTGATGCGTACAATGAGACCATATAGCCTCCAGTATCCCGTACAACGCCTTTAGGCCTCCCTGTTGTTCCTGAAGTATAGAGAATATAACTTGGATCTGTGGAATCTAATTTCTCTGGTTCTACATAGTTCATACTTTTAGTTTCTAAGAGTTCGTACCAATCAAGATCCCGTCCTTCTTGTCTCGGACATTCAGGATCTAGTCCTCGGTCGTAGATAATTACATTCTTCAATTCAAATTCCGAAATTTCTATTGCATCGTCAACAATTTCTTTTAATTTTACGACTTTTCCATTTCGACTTCCTGCATCACAGGTTAGTAATAGCTTTGGCTTAGCATCATCAATTCTACCTGCAAGAGATTCTCGACTAAATCCAGCAAACACTACAGAATGAATAGCTCCAATTCGTACACAAGCCAACATTGCAATTATTGCTTCAGGAATCATGGGCATGTAGATGATAATACGATCTCCCTTCTCAACTCCTAGATTTTTCAGAACACCAGTAAAGTTATTTACTACTTTAAATAGATGATAATAAGTATAGACACGAGATTGATCAGTTTCTGGGGATTCCCAAATTAGAGCAGCTGTTCCTCTTTTAGATCCTAATGCGTGTCTATCTAATGCATTATAACAAATATTGGTTTTTCCTCCAACAAACCATCTAAAAAATGGGTAATTTAAATCATCAATAACTTTTTCCCACTTAGTATACCAATGTAATTTCTCTGCTTCCTTAGCCCAAAATTCTTCGGGATTCTTTATTGATAACTCATGAGCTTCTTTGTATGAATGATAATTCATCTTTATTAGACTTCCTAATTAAGTCCTGAGAATAAATAGGTTGTTAATGGAAATGCTTTTCCTTCCCTTATAAGGTATTTTATAAAATAAATGGTTTAAATATTGAAAAATAGCTGTAATTTAATTACTACACTGATTTTTCTTTTAGATACTAAGAAGAAAATGACATTGAAGATAATTTATGATCTCAAGCTTGAAGAAACTCCATGAAAAGATGAACTGGTATCTGTTCTAGTCTTTGTTGATCTTTAAATAATGCCTCAAGATCTTCTACTTTTTTTTCAGGATATCTAGCTGAGATGTTATTAAGAAATTTATCCTCTAACAGAGGGATTGCTTCTGCTCTTCTTCGTCTGTGGCCCAATGGGTATTCAATCATGACTTTTTCAGTTTTAGTTCCATCTTTGAAGAAAACCTGAACTGAATTGGTTATAGAGCGTTTCTCAGGATCGTGATAATCCTTTGTATACTGAGGGTTCTCTTTAACATCCATTTTCTCTCTTAACTCATCAATGCGCGGATTTGAAGCACGTTCTTCTTCATAATCCTCATAGACAACATTACCAGAGATTAAACCAATAGCGACCATATATTGAAGGCAATGGTCTCGATCCGCCGGATTGTGTAAAGGACCCTTTTTATCTATAATACGTATTGCAGCTTCGTGTGTTATAATTTCTATTCTTTCGATTTCTTCTAGACGATCAATAATTTCTGGATGAAGTTGAATTGCTGCTTCTACAGCTGATTGACCGTGGAATTCCGCAGGATAACCAACTTTAAAAAGAACATTCTCAATGACATAACTTCCATAAGGAAGTTGGAATTTAAACCGTTCTCCGCCCCATATACGATCGTAAAAGCCCCATTTTGACGCACTGAGGCAAGTATTATATCCCATTTCGCCTCGTAGGGACTGTATCGCAAGAAAAACACCTCGACTCGTGGCATCTCCTGCAGCCCAACTTTTTCTACTGCCAGTATTTGGGGCATGACGATATGTCCTTAATGGCCCGACATCACACCAAACCTGGGATATTGTATTGATTATTTGCTTCTTATTACAGCCAAGTATTCCAGCTGCAATAGCTGCACTAGCCAATTTAACCAGAATGACATGGTCGATCCCACGCTGATTGAAGCTATTCTCCAAAGCCATCACACCTTGAATCTCATAAGCCTTGATCATCCAAGAAAATACATCTCGCATAGTAAGGGGTTCTAATCCGTTAACAATGTTCTTTCGGGATAAGTAGTCAGCTAGACTTAAAATCGCACCCAAATTATCACTAGGATGCCCCCATTCTGCAGCTAACCACGTATCATTATAATCTAACCAACGGATCAAAACTCCAATATTAAAAGCAGCAGTGATTGGATCTAGCTCATAGGTTGTACCAGGAACACGAGAACCGTGGGGTACAACTGTACCAGGTATCACTGGTCCCAGCATTTTAGTACATTCTGGAAATCGTAATGCTAAAACTGCACCACCAATACTATCCATTAAACATAAGCGTGCTGTGTTATATGCTTCATCAGAATCAGGAGTATAATTTAATACATAATCAGCAATATCTACCATTTCTTTGTCTATTAGATCTGACATCTTTTGACTCTCCTTTTTCTATTGGGATTGAAATCAGTTTAAAATCAAGAAAATTATTTCCTTTCAGAAAGTGAAGGAAGAACACGTTCTTTAGGGCCGATATATTCCGCTGTAGGGCGAATAAGCTTATTATTTTGACGTTGTTCAAGAACATGAGCAGCCCATCCACTTGATCTACTAACAACGAATATCGGTGTAAATAAATGAGAGTTAATACCTAATATGTGATAAACTGTTGCAGTATAAAAGTCCAAATTAGGAAAGAGGTTATGTTCTCGCATAACTCTTTCCACTGCTTCTGCAATTTTAAAAAGTTCTGAAAATTCTTTTTTCTCATTAGATAGTTTACGAGCTCGTTCTTTAACGATTAATGAACGGGGATCATGATCAGCATATACTGCATGGCCAAATCCCATTACTAATTCTTTATCTCGGAGCATATGGCGTACCTTGCTTTCAGCTGTATCACTGTTATCAAAACTTAACAGAAGTTTTATCGCTGCTTCGTTTGCTCCTCCATTAAGAGGACCTGAAAGTGTTCCAATCGCTGTTGTAATACATGAATAGTAATCAGCAAGTGTTGAAGCACACACGCGAGCAGCGTATGTAGATGCTGCATATTCATGTTCAGCATAGAGGATTAAAGAAGTGTCCATAGTTTGTGTATCAATAGTTGATGGAGCCTCACCATTAATCATATGTAAGAGATAACCAGCAATAGTGTCTTCTGAAGAACCCAAAGGAACCTCCTTATCATATGAACCTCTTCTCTTTTCCCAATAACCTATAATACTAGGTAAAATCCCTAGTATTCGGAGAGCTTGCATTTTTCCCTCTAGGCCTTGTTCTGGTTCGATTGTTCCTAGAGTAGATATGGCTGTACGTAATACAGACATTGGATGTGTGTTCTTTGGTAAAGTATCTAGTATTCTTTGCAGATTTTTGGGGAAAAAACGATTTTCACTAAGTTGTGATGACCATTCTGATAATTGATATTTATTGGGAAGTTCTCCATGAATTAGGAGGTGTGAAACTTCTTCATAAGTGCAAGCCATTGCTAAATCTTCAATCAAGTAACCACGGTAAGATAGATGTATCTCTTCTTCTCCTACAGGGCAAATTTCAGTAGTGCCCACATTTATACCCCTTAATCCTGGATCAATTTTGTATTTAACCTTCAGCTTTCTTTTAGACATTATTTCTCTCTCCTAATTGGTCAAGAATGTTTTCCCATCTATAATAATCCAATAATTCGTATAGTTCGGCTCTGGTCTGCATTATATCAAGTAAAGATTTTTGTGTTCCTTGCTTTCGGAGAGTTGAATAGACTTTCTCTGCTGCTTTATTCATTGCTCTAAATGCTGTAAGGGGATACAAAACCATAGAAACTCCTACTGAGCTTAATTCTTCAACAGAAAACAGAGGTGTTTTCCCAAACTCTGTTATATTAGCGAGAACTGGTACTGAAATTACATTAGTTATTGCTTTATATTCCTCAAGTGATGTGAACGCTTCAGGAAATATAGCATTCGCGCCAGCTGCAATATATTGATGTATTCGATCTATAGCACCTTGAAGTCCCTCATTAGCTAGAGTATCTGTCCGAGCCATGATCATAAAGTCAGGATTCTTACAAGCATCTGCAGCTGCCTTTATTCTGTCACACATCTCTTCTGTGGAAACAATTTTTTTTCTTGGTCGGTGGCCACATCGTTTTTGAGCTTCTTGATCCTCTATATGAACCCCTGCTACTCCTACTTTCTCCAAAGTCTTGATTGTCCGATTTATAGAAAAAGCTGTTGCTCCAAAACCCGTGTCAATGTCAACTAATAATGGTAGGTCTACAACATCAGTAATGCGCCGAGAATCCTCTGCAACGTTATCAAGCGTCGTTATACCTAGATCAGGTAAACCATAAGAAGCATTTGCTACTCCTGCGCCTGAAAGATAGATGGTACGAAATCCAGCACGTTTCGCCATCATAGCCATTAGTGCATTGATAGTTCCAACGATTTGTAAGGGTCGTTCTTGATCAAGGGCTTCTTTAAGTCTAGCTCCTGGGGATTTATTAAAGATATTCATTATAGTCTACCGCTTTTAGGAAATATATACCATTTAATGCCCAATAAACTTCTGTATAAGTTTCAGAGTTATGCGTTAATGATGAATTAATATTTTAATTACTTTTTGATGATTTTTTAAGGATCTTTCTTTTAAACTGAACTTATTCCTAAATCCCCCTTCAATCAACTGAAAATGGTAACGTTCTTTTGACGTAGCAATAATGTATTACAGAGTTGTATTCGTAGATCTACTAGTAAAATTAAGTTTGTTTATAGATTTAAAAGTAAAAAATATTTTTCATTCCTTGTGATGATATATCTTTATTGTTATATCAAAGAATACGCAAAAATATTTCTATAATAAAGAAGATTGGATGAAATAGACATTAACGACAGAATTTTAACCCAAATAATGGATCTGTTATTCTAGATTAACGCGAGGTTCACTATTTGACCATTAAGCTGATTGCTATTTCTGATCTTCATCAAGGCAATCCTGTTTCTCTTCCAAGGAATATTAGAGTTGTACCTCAAGAAAAGCTAATTCGTAATCTCATTCAACGAAAACCAGACGTTATTCTTATCGCTGGAGATCTTCAAGACTATATGTGGAATCTTGGAGTAGAGAAAAATCATTCAACTCAAATTAAAGGTCATATCAAGAATGATGGTGTACTTAAAGCTCTGAATAATGGTTCTGTTCCTGTATTCTTTGTATGGGGAAATACTGATGTAATGGATTTCGAAAAAGACAACATCTATCAGGATACTCCTATCACGGATGAATTACGTGAATGGTTTTGTGATGAGTTCCAGAATTTCCATGATTGTCATAAAAACATCTGTTATATCAAGAATATTCCGATTTTAGGATATGCGGATGCTAATAAAACCACAGATGATCATAGCGGGAAATGCTGGGACGAACCTGCTATTCAAAAAGATTTTGAAAAATTACTTCAAGATCTCAGTCCAGATGAAAGACATAATACAATCTTCATGACACATTGCGCACCTAGGGGTGTACTCGACTTCTCTAGTCTAGGGAGCCGTCACATAGGGTCATATTATTTACGAGAACTAATTGAAACTTATCAACCAATTCTTTCAATCTTTGGGCATGTTCATTACTGTGGTGGGTATTCAGAATTCATTGGAAAAACGCAATGTATTAATGTTTCTTCTTTTGGCCCTGTAGTATCTCATGAAATCCTTTTTGGTCAAAGTTCTTTCGAGCTCCAGATCGATTCAGCCTATCAAGTTTGTTCAACGAAAATGATTGTCTCGCATTTTTGGGAAAAAAAACTGAAAAGAGCCTTCGTAGAGTATCGTCATTGTCAAGTCTGCGGTAGACATACTCCATTTGCTAGAAAACAGTTTAAAACATGTCGCGTTTGTTTAGGAGCACGAAGACTGTCAGAAACAGCTCCCCAATACTCAAATGAAAGGAATAATTCGAAAGGATAAGGAAAATGCGCTTTAAAAGCGCTAAAATGAGTAATCAGACAATTCTAGCATTTCCCGCATTACTAAAAGGTCTTTTAGAATTGATGAGTTGATTGGAATACCAGTTTTACGTCGTTGGGTCTCCATCTCGTATTCTTTCTCACCAGCGGTATAAATTCTTGATTGTCCTGGTGCTTTCTTTGAGTTTCTTAACTCCCTCACAATATTCCCTGCGATCTTCTTGAATGTTTCTAGTGGGAGAAAACTTTCAATGTTGATTGCTAGGAAGAAATGACCTAATTTATAACCTCTTTCAAGTGTTAAGTCTTTCATGAAGGGCCCCCCTGTTAATGCTGCTGATATAATTTCAACAGCAGTTCCATATCCATAACCTTTATGTCCTCCTAGGGTTTCTCCCGCTCCACCTAAGGGAAGTAATGCTGCAGTTCCTTTCATTAATTTGTCTAAGATATCAACTGTATCTGTTGATAGTGTTCCATTTGTATCTATTACCCAACCAGAGGGAGTTGGTGTTTCTGTTCTTGCCAATACTTCAATTTTCCCTCTTTGTGTTATCGAAGTAGCGCAATCAATTAGAAAAGGAAAGTCTTCATCTGTTGGACATCCAATGGTTAAAGGATTAGTACCAAGCATTGGATCTACACCAAACGTGGGAGCAATAGAAGGCCGAGCGTTAGTCAAAGTTAAGCCAATCATTCCTTCTTGAATTGCCATCAAGGCGTAATATCCTGCAATACCATAGTGAGTCGAATTTCTGACTGCAACAGCACCTGTACCAAATTTCTTAGCTTTTTTAATAGCTAACTCCATCGCGTGATGACCGGCGACGTGTCCCATACCATGACCCGCATCTATCAAAGCAGTAGTCTCTGTCTCCTTGATAATTTCAAATTTCGTAATTGGTTTTTGAATCTCAGAAATGATTCGATCATAGTACATTTTTAGTCTCTGCACACCATGTGATTCTATTCCTCGTAGATCTGAACTAATGAGAACATCAGCACATATTTTAGCATCTTTTTTTGGCACTTTAAGACCAATAAAAACATCTCGCATGAAATTATACAAAGTTTTAACATCTATGTAAATGATTTCTTCACTCATGCTCTTTTCAACTCACATACATCTAATCGAGAGAGATATTAAGATGTTAAGGCGCTATGCTTCAATTTAGATTTTTCTCAGCGATTTTTTCTAACTCTTTTTTGAGGGAATCATCAATAGAGTGTTTTGGTGATCGTTCACTGAGTTTAATGGCGATTTCTTTCGCTCTTTGTCGTGCGGACATTTCACCGCTTAATTTCCACAATTCACGGGTTTCTCTATTTATTATTTGAACCCCTTCAACAATGAATGGAAGATAGAGCTCTTTTCGAAAGAGCTTCAGAGTTGTTGGGTGAGATAGAAGTGAAACATTACTATCATAATCTTTGAGGATAGATTGGGCGAAAGGTTCACCATAATCACTAATTCCTTGAACAAACCGTTTAACCATCCCTACAATTTCATTATCAATGACTAATTTTTCAAAACTCTGAGTTGATTCATAATCAAGCATTCCTGGTCCAGCTATCATATTTACTCCAGTTAATCCAGCTAATAAAGCACCCATACCTCCCTCAAAACCAGCTTGAGCGTCAGGGACTTTTGAATCAGATAATGACATGTAAGCATTAGTGGGGAGATTGAGGAACTTTCCCATTTCAACATCTGCAATATTAATCATCATTGTGTCAATAGCTCCCATTGGAGTTGTCCCATATTTCATGTCAAAAACAGCTGGAGACCCACCCCAAATGACAGGTGCATTTCGCTTTGCTAATTGAGCAATAACAAGACCTGCTAAACATTCTGCAGTATGTTGGGTAACACATCCGATCAACGTAATAGGAGCAGTAGATCCAGCAAGAGGCATGCTAACAAACTCAGAAGGGATTCCACTTATTGAGGCATCAATTACACTTTGGGTAGTGAGGTTTGACCACATAAGTGGAGGACTTGGACAGGCATCAAAGATCGCTAGTGGTTTTTCTGCTAACTTATCACTTGATGTTCTAGTCAATTCCAAAAGGTTTCTCATTATCGCAAAACTTTCTGTTCGAAAAGTACCTGTAACAATTGGTTTGGAACAGTTAAGAAGAGCAAGATATAATCGATGCCAATCCTGTGCATCACTAGAGACATCTGAATAAACTATAGCCGTCGACTGTGCATCAATATTAGGTAAATGATCGACAATCTTTGAGAACTTGATATAATCTGTTGATAAAGCTTCTCTTATATTACCTGATTTTAAATCCTGGATAAAAATTGCTGCTGATCCAGGATCAAAATGAATGTTGTCTTGTGAGAGTTTTATTACTTCTTTTCCTTCTCTATCAAATAATTTAATTTCTGAAGGAGCATAAGCCCGTAACTTGTCAACTAAATCCCCTGGGATGAAGTATCTGTCTGCCTCATTTTCAACTCCTTCCTCATTTAATAGACTTCGTGCTTCAGGATTTTCTATTTCGACGCCTTGAGTACGAAGAATGGCTTTTGCTTCTTGATATATCTTTTCTTTGTATTCATTTGTTAATAATTCAATTTTTGGGCGTATTACGGTCAATAAACATTATCCTCCTCGGAGTTCATCAATTATTTTTCGAAGTAACTTAATATGAGTAGGTCCTGTGCCACAACAGCCTCCTACTATCTGGCCGTCGTGTTCAAGGATTTTTTTAATATCTTTTGCAAAGTCTTCTGGCGGTTGTTTGTAGATTGACTTTCCATTTTCTAGTTCTGGGTTACCTGCGTTTGGTTTAATTGAAAGAGGAATCTTTGGAGCTACAGCTCTCATAGTTTTCATAAGATCAAAAAAATCATTACTACTAAGAGTGCAATTTGATCCAATAATAGCGACTCCTGAATTAAGAAGTTCCGAAACACAATCAATAAGAGTATTACCCATTATAGTGAAGTATCCTTTAGGTGTCCTTTGGTATGTCATACTAGCTATGATTGGTTTATTCGATTCAATTTGAACAGCTAGAATTGCTGCTTTCATTTCTCTTATATCAGAAAATGTCTCGAGGTGCCAAGCATCAACAAATGGAGCTAGTGCTTTAGCTTGTTTTTGAAAGCCTTTTTTTAGGTCATTGATCGATGCTTTACCAACTGGTTCTAGGAACTCCCCAGAAGGCCCTATATCACCTATTACACATTTGTCTGGGGGACATACGCTTCTTAATATTTCCCCGGAGCTTTTATTTATATCCTCAATCAGGTTCTCGATGCCATATTTTTCTAGAGCAACACCATTTGCTCTAAATGTCGCAGTTTGTACTATATCGCTACCAGCATTATAGTATTGCTCAAAAACTTCTTTAATAACCTCTGGACGATCTAAATTCCATTTATCAGGAACATCTCTAGGTTTTAAACCTCTCAGCATTAGTTCGGTTCCCAAAGCTCCATCAAACAGTAAAATCTCCTTTTTCTGTAATAGAGAGAGAAACTCCATTGTGAATCTAATCCTCTTTCCTTTTTCAAGAGAGGCCGAGTAATTTCATGGCAATAGTCACTGCAGAAACTGCATTTTCAGCGTATCCATCTGCTTTACACTCTTCTACCCATTTCGAGGTGACAGGAGCACCACCAAGCATGACTTTGAAATTTTCTCTTATACCCTGTTGCTCGAGTATTTCGATGACTTTCTTCTGTCCCATCATTGTGGTTGTTAATAATGCAGACACACCGATAAGATCAGCTTGATGTTTTTCAGCCTCAGCTACAATAGTTTCTGCTTTCACATCTGCTCCCAAGTCGATAACTTCAAATCCATTTGCCTTCAGGAGGGTTGCAACGATTGTTTTACCAATCGTATGAATATCTCCCTCAATGGTTGCCATTATAACCTTCCCTTTTGTCTCTCTTGCTCTAGAATCCTCGAGATGAGGTGTAATAATATCAACAGCCTCTTGCATTATCTGTGCACCTCTCATGAGCTCTGGAAGAAAGAATTCACCCTGATCCCATAAATCTCCCACTCTTTTAATACCAGTACCATAGCCTTTTTCTATTACTTCTAACAGGGAAAGATTATCATCAATTGCTTTCTGTGCAAGGGTTTTTGCTTTCTCCATGTCGAGTTCTACGACACTTGTTGCCATTTCTTCATAAATTGGTTCCATAATAAACACCATGATTTTTGAGAAAGAGTTAAAATAAGCTTTTTCGAATTTTATTGTATGGTGAAGGTAAACTTCACTATTCCTTTAGAGTATTCAAAATTTTTCTATATATTGAGAAAAAATTGTAATTCCTCATTCTCAAGAATTATTCTAAAAACGGTTCTTAAATTCGTCCATCTTGATAGTATTATCCGTTAACCGAGCTTCTTCTGCTGCAAAGGCCATTATATGGCTTTCTAATGAAGCAGAAGCACTAGTTAAAGGTTCCTTAGTTTCTTCGTGTAATGATTTAATAAATGATTCAACCAAACCAAGATCTCCTCCTCCATGGCCACTCCTGGATTGCATTTTTTTATTAAAGATGATGTCTTCTGTCTCTTTAAGGTGATTATAGAAGATAATTCTTTCCCCAGAGGCAAGAAATTCTCCAATCAAAGTTCCTTTTGTGCCATCTATACGAATTGTTCTTCCCTCCAGATGGGAATGTCCGTGCATGGTAAAAGTAGCAGTTACACTATTCTCAAATTCAATAATCGTTACTTGATGATCTACAACATCGCTATCAGCGAAATAAACACAAGATCCGTAAGGACTGTTTCTCAAGGCATTCCATTTACCTTCGATTGATAAATCCTCTGTTATTGTTGAAACTGGCCATCCTTGATAAGCATCAACTTGACGGAAAAGGGGGAGACCTTTCAGCTTTGAGAAGATTCGTGGGTGTTTTAAAGCTAAATTTGCTATAAAGTGCACTTTTCTGGATCCCCCGATTTGCGCAATACGAAGGAGGGGAATAATATCTATGTAAATTCGGGGTGCATAATATTTACAGGAGTCAATAGAATTGCAACCATCTAGACACCGTTTTGTTGCCCCAGAAGGTGCATTATCGGGTTTGAAATGAGTTAAGCTACCAAAAGAGCTTATGATTCGCGGAGAGCTTCCTACAAGCCAGTAAAGAATGTCTAAATCATGACATGATTTTGCAAGGATCATCGGACTTGAAGATTTTTCTTTAGCCCAATGTCCTCTTACAAATGAGTGTGCCATGTGCCAGTAAGAGACATTTTCACGATGATCAATTGTAATTACGTCTCCTATTTGACCAGATTGAATAATTTCGTAAATTTTCTGAAAGAAGGGAGTATATCGTAATACATGGGCAATTCGAAGTTGTTTTTTCACTTCCTCTGCTTTTTTCGTTAAGAGAATACATTCATCAATTTTAGTAGCCATAGGTTTTTCTAATAACACATTATATCCAAGATTTAACGCTTTTAAAGCTGGTGCTGTGTGCTTCCGATCCTGAGTACAAATAAATGCTGCCTCAGCGATCTTTGATTGTAATAAATCCTCCCAGGTTTCGTATTGACCTGAAGAAGGAATAAAGTGAGCTCGGGCAAATTGATTTCTCCTGACAGAATGAGGTTCAGCAACAGCAATGAACTTCAGTTCATGAGGATGATCTAGAGCGTATTGTCCATACACATCTTTGCCGCGATTTCCAGCACCAATCATGACTGCAGTTATGCACTCATCTGAATCCATCAGCATCACATTATCTTTAATTTGTCAAATTGTGGAGTTCTAGTCAGAGTTAAAAAAAACTTATGTGAAAAAGAATTTTTGGTTTAATTAGTATATAAGAAAAATATTTGAGTACAATAGTTCATTATTGTGAAAAAACTCTAAATTCTTTCAAAGGACTTGTGATATAGTAATACTTCTAATCACTTAAGATGGAAAATGTGAGAATGGACAATACAGAAGGTGACATTACAGACGTTCTTAAAGCATTAAATCATGAAATTCGAAGACAGATTCTGCGAATGTTACATAATAAACGCGAACCTATCGCATATTCTGTTTTCCTTAATTTATTGAATCTACCTGCTTCTAGTAACGTCGCATATCATCTTTTGTTACTGAATAAAGCCCGTATGGTTGAAAAAGATCAAGAAGGGAAGTATTCATTGACTCATTTAGGAAAACGATCCGCTCTTCTTTTGGATTTAGCAAGTGAATCTAAACCTTCTCCTTTCTCCGATCTCTATTTAGGTTTTTCTCAATTAACCCCATATGAAACAGTTTTGGGATCTTGGTGGATCTTTTTCTTGTTCTTAGGTGTGGTCTTTACTTCTTCTCCCCCAACATTTCTAATTGGATTATTCTTTTTCAGTCTAGCTGGAGTTAGTATTTTTTTGTTTGTATACAGAACTAGAGTTATTTGGTCATTATTTTTAATAAACAATTTTCTTTGGATTTATTTTGCTCCAGGAAATCGATTATTATTATTTGCAGTATTTCTTACAAATCTGATTGGATTTTTACTTATGTTCCCTGAAATGGATCTTGATTTAGCATTTTCAAATGGATTTCTTATCGGAATACTCCTTGTTAGTACTAGCCTCCTCCTATCTTTAATCTATCTGTATCTTTCTTTTGGTGGGAAGTTTATGGAAGTTTTTAAGGGAAAGAAAGAAGATGGTAAGACATGATCTTTTTCATTACTTAAAGATCTCTTGTTTTAAAAGAAAATAGTGTTAATCCTGTCGGTATTAATATCCATCCTATAAGTAGACAAATTTTTGCTATTATCTCTTGGGTGATGTTGGAATTACTTAATGTTTCCACCCAAAGATTCGAAAAAGTAAATGGAGAGAGGAGTTCAAGTGGTTCGAAAGCAGATATAGTGAACTGAATAATAAAAATTCCAATTGCAACCAACCCAGCTGTTAATGTTGAAGTTCGCGTACTTAAAGCGCTTGTTGTTACCCCCAAGTAGATGAAAAATAATCCTAAAGGAAGAAGGGCCCATAAAAACCTTTCAAAAGGAAATATTTCAAAAGTAATTCCCATATATACCCATCCCACCAAAGAGGCGATAATGAAAGGGGTAACGAGAGCGCTGATTCTAGCGATCATTTTTGCGGAAGCATAATGAGTTCGACTAATTGGTCTTGAAAGCGAGAAACTAATTGAACCATTCTCAATATCACTGGCAAATATAGTCATAGTACCTAGTGTCATTATGATTATACCAAAGAAAAATTGGTCTCCAAAGAAATCTTGAAATGCAGCTTCCCCTGTAGGAGGTATTGGATTTATAAAATCGAATTCAAAAAGAGCGAGTAATTCTTCCATATAAAAAATTGAAATAATACTCGAAAGAACTTGAAAAACAAATATAATCAGCAGTATCATGAATTTGTATCGTTCATCCCACAAACTGCTTTTCAATTGAATGAAAAATACGTTGATATTCATATCACAACACCTTCCTTGATTTTCTCATTAATACTTCCCAGAAACAAATCTTCCAAGCTAGTTTCCGCAGAGGAAAAGGATTTAATACGAGAATTAGCTTCCTGGATTAAATCCAACAATAATTGTTCTTCAGTTACATTTCCAGACGCAACAATATTGTATCGTCCAAGACAATCGATTTTACAGGATGAAATATAATTAAAATTAGCTACTTTCTTTATATCCAATTCTCCAGTGATAAGATATCTTTTATGCTCTAAAATCTGTCCTTGTAGCTCTGATCTTTTACCTTGCTCAATTATTTTTCCTTGATGAATTATTGCTATATCAGTAGCAATTTTTTCTATTTCTCCAATTATATGGGACGATAAAAATATAGTTATTCCTTCTTTAGCTAAATTCTTTAAAAGAGCAAGGACTTTCATCCGAGCTATTGGATCTAGCCCCCTATTGGGTTCATCAAGAATCAATAATGGGGGATCAGTCAATAAAGCGTTTGCAAGTCCTACTCTTTGTTTTTGTCCTCTTGATAAATTACTAATTTTCCGATTTCTAAGTTTCGAAAGGCCCAATTTATTCAAAACTTCTGAAATGCAATTCTTTCTTCCTGTTAGATTATTCATTTTTGCAGTTAAAGTAAGGAATCTTTCAATAGAACTATTTTGGGGCAATTCAGCATCTGGAAGGAATCCCACATAATTCCGTATCTCATTTGGGGCTTTCTTGACTTCTTGACCAAATATTTTGACGGATCCTGATTGATAATGAAGAAGTCCTACTAGAATTTTCATCGTTGTTGTTTTTCCAGCTCCGTTGGGCCCTAAGTATCCATAAATTGATCCAGTAGTTACATTGATCTGAATAGAATCTAATGCTCGTATTGAACCATAATTCTTAGATAAATCTTGGATTTCAATGGCTGAAATGATTACACGCTCCAATCATCCATACTTTTATCTACAAGTGTATTTTTCTTGATTAATCTTTGACTAAATAATAGGTAGATGATTGGCCCTATCATACTAAAAAAAAGAATTATTATAAGCCATATGCTCCGATTTTGACTTAATATCATCCGGTTTTCATACCAATCCCTTAGAGCAATGATCATCAAAGATAGTTGGATGACCAGTAAAGGTAATATTACCCAAATCATATTTTGGAAATCTATGAGATCCATATACATTTTTACACACCCTTATTGTATCAACTGTCTGTATATTAGCGTAAAATCCGTTTGATAAGGGATCCTGATATTGATATAAATCTATAGACTCGAACAGTTCGGAATAAAGTGTCAAAACTTTTTTACATCCAGTAAAATACTTTTTACATCAAATCAAATATTTTTTACAGAGAAATAATCAAGAAGGAAATGTAATACCTTAAGGCGAAACCAATAAAAATAAAATATTGGGACTTGTACTACTTTGATTTTTCCTTAGTTGTCACTTAAGTCATCCTTGCTTGAAAGTTTTAAATTTGGAATAACGAAGGAATTTTCTAATGAAAATTATCATCATAAATCCAGTCATCAGGATGAGTAGATCAAATCCAGAAACATTATTCCCAAAAAATTCAGCATTATCTGTCCGTTCTAGCTTTAACTCAAGATTGAAATTAGCAGCGTAACTTTGGTATTCGCCCTCCATAGAAGCAAATATTTCATAAGCTAAAAGTACACCTGTGTTCTTTTCCCAACGAAACGATGTTTCAAAGGTGAATTGAAAATTTATCTCTAAGCTGTCGTTGTCCATTTTCCCCTCATACTTTATCCACATGTGATAATCCTTCTCATTCTCCTCATCTCCTAAATCTAGAATTGTCTCCATTCCTTCTATTGCACCTGGTAAAGTTGATTGGTTCCAGACGTGTATAGGAGAAGACGATAATTTATCAATAGGCACTATAAAAACCCAATCTCCTACAGTGACCCCTGAATCACTAAATAAGAAATCAAAACCAGAACCCAGCACTCCACGACCTAGTGATTCTTGGAGTCCATTTTCAACCAATAAAGAGGATGTATTAACCACCACCGACGTATTTTTCCAAGTAATCTGGTAAATAATAGTGGGTTGAGGACTTGTTTCAATGGAAATCACTGTCACAGCAATTTCTTCCTGTACAGGAACAATGGTGTTTCCTAGCCGATAGCCTTGGGTTGAGGATCTAAAATTAAAAGGTCCTGGAGAATAGGTGAAGACCATATAGGCTTTTTGTATTTCAAAGTCCCAGGAATCATCAGGTTGGACTTCAGAGAGGTTGCTGGAGGCACTAGACCAGTTGACCCCTAGGAAAAGGAGGATTAGCAACAAACTATAGCAGAACTTAACTCTTTTAAAGAGATTTGACTTTATTTTCACGTTAATCAATCATTATTGTAAAAATCATAATATAAAATCCTTTAGAACTGGGAATATAAAATCAAAAAGAGTGCAAGATTAATGTCCCATCTAATAGAATGCAGGAGTTCAACTGTATCAACCTTACACTTGATCGATGTTTATGTCGTAGGTGATCGTTGGTTTGATATTCTTTCCTATAAGGCAATATTTGTGTATAAGATCACATGCTCGTTCTAAGAGAAACTTATCACCACTGATATTTATTATACACTTGATTGAAGAGAATTCATAATCGCTTTTTGATTCATTAAACTGAACTGTAGAAGTTGTGGCAACACTTAGGGATTCTGGCTTCGTATGTAATCTATCACATATTTGAAGAATTGTAGCTAATGTGCAAGTAGCAACAGACGCGAGGAATAAATCTTCGGGAGAAGGAAGATCTATTCCTCCGAATGAAGAGGGACAACTAAACGGGAGAGGCGTTTTCCATTCAGTAGTAACAAAATGCCCTCTTTTTTCCTCTTCCCATATAGCTGTTGCTTTCACATCAAAATTCTTAGCTTCAGGATTTATCATGGTAAATATTCTCATTTATTCGGTAGAGATAGGCAATACAATCAATATTGTGTACTAAAAAGTCAAAAAACTTCAGCTAGCTCAGTTTTTTTCTTGCTAATTAGTTTTTTGAACGATTAAGAAAAAAAAAATAATAATTTAAGAAAATATTTGCTAATGAAATAGATATGAAAAATATCCCCATTAATTCAATCATCAACGAAGATTGTTTAAAATTCCTTCCATTGCTTCCTGATGAATCCATCGATCTTATTATAACGGATCCCCCTTATGCAATATCATCAGGCAGTAAAAAACCTTTATCTATGAAAAATATCAAGAAACAAGAAGGATTTGGGGGGGATTGGCAGATAATAAATGAAGAATGGGATACTTTTTCGTTTGATGATTATTGTATTTTAATTAAAAAAATGCTGCAGGAAAGTTATCGTGTTTTAAAACAAACAGGAACCATGTTTATTTGTGGTACCTATCACAATATTGGTATTATTAATTATTTTGCGCTTTCTGCAAATTTCAATATTATAAATGAGATAATATGGTTTAAAAGGAACGCATTCCCCAATTTATCCCAAAAATGCCTCACTGCGTCTCATGAAAATATTCTATGGATAGGTAAAAGTGATCTATGGAATTATAATTATAATACTATAAAAAAATTAAGCTATTCTTTCGACAGGTTAAAAGAAGCGAATAAACAACTCCGATCAGTTTGGGATATTCCTAATAATAAAGGGAAAGATGAATTGGCTTACCGAGAGGCATATCCTGATCCATCTTATTGGATTAAATCCCAAAAACCTCTCCGTTTAATTGATCGATGTATTGAAATTACAGCTCAACCTGGAGACATTATTGCAGATTGGTTTGCAGGAGCAGGAACTACTCTGGTTTCTGCTTTAAATCATTCATTATCATATGTAGCGTGTGAAATAAACCCAAAATATGTTGATGTGATCAAATGGCGCTTAGCACATCAAAAATAGAGGAAAAAATAAAGAAATATTAGGTTGCATGTTTTTCTTTTGCAACAAACGGGATTATAACGAGAATCAGAAGGGTACCTATAACATAAAGACTTGTTGTAACTATAAAGCACGATCTAAAATTATTACTTGGTCCTATCAGAAACCCTCCAATAGCAGCAGAGAAATTCCAAAACATTCCCCAAGCAAGGGCCTGTAAAGAATTTACTTTTCCTCTATTTCTTTTTGGAACTACATCCATCAAAATAGAACGACTAAGAGGTTGTGATGCGTTCATAAGAGACCCTCTGGCAAGAAAGATTGGTACAAGTATGATTATTGGGGGATAAAAGGAAATTACAAACAAACAAACTGTTGCTATTCCTTGAACAATAAATATCATCTCCGCTCTTCCTCTTTTTAGAGAGGATCTTTGAGCGAATATGCTTGTAAATCCTGTTATTATTGAAGTAGTCCCCATTATTAGTTGGACAGGGATGGGAGTCAAATTATATTGTTTCATGAAAAAAATTGGAAAAAACTTGATTGTCATACCTGCTCCAAATCCGATGATCAAGTTAGAAATCAATAAAATTATCGTAATTAGAAGACTCCCGCGAAACATGTTATTGTCATCATTAGAGTTAAATTCTGATGTAGGTACAATATCTAAATGTTCACTTGCCTTTCCCAGACTTTTTTTGTCATCGAAAAGATTCATCACAGCTAGTGATGACATAGAAATTAGTAGACCAGAAATCATGACTATTTTTAGTATTTGAATTTCCCAAACGTCTCCTAAAAATAAAAAGAGTATTATATTTACAAATGGCCCACTTGCCATTGCTATCTGTCTTGATAAATGGTTCCAGGCATAGATTCTAGATCTATTACCTGATTCTACACTATCTGCAAAGATGGCTTCTAAACTAGGCCTATTCATTCCTTGAAATAATCCCCAAAAGAGTAAAGCAACAAAGATCATTATAATATCAGTAGCTAAAAGCGCACAAACAAGTCCGATAAACCCTACTATGGAGGCTCCCCTTAGGATCCTATCTCGGGGGAAACGGTCAGAGAAGTATCCTGCAGGTAGAACAGTCATTGTCATTGCTAAACCTGTGATAGCTGACGTTAGTCCTAGCAGTTCATTTGATTCGTTAGCAATGAGAAAAATGTATGAACTAAGAATATTTCCCATCCAAATGCCACGGCCGATTGACTGGAGGATACTAAACGTAAATACTAGTTTCACATTGTAATTCAATGATTTTATTGTGTTGAGGATATCTCTCCTTGTATAAAGATTCATTGTATGTTCAAAGAAGCACATCTAATTTGTTCTTTAATGTCTTTCATGGATTTATTAAAAGCGAAAATAAGTCATTAATAAAGAAAGAATGTTATTTCTTGAGAGGAAACAGGGCAGCATTATTTTCTAACCATGTTTCTATCTCATAATCCAGTAATATCTCTTCATTGTCAGGATCATTAATAAATGCTCGTACTGCGAGGAGTTCCTCATAATATTCACTTATTTTTCGAAAGACATCATTTAGAAACCGTTTTTTCAGCTTTTTATTTGGAACATACATTGCTCGATTTAAATATTGTCTTGTGAAGTTTAATATCTCTATTCCTACCCTGAACTGCCTTACTCGATCCATTCCAGCAACTAATATGATAGGTTGGTTATGTTTTCGTTGCCACTGTCTAATTGAGCGCCAAAGAAAGCCTCTAATTACAAAATCATGAAAAGGAAGAAGCGAAGACATCTCCTTGGAAATTTCTTCAATGATCCCTCTTTGAGTGGAAGTAAGATAAATGATATTAAGATTTTTTTTTGCCCGTAGAACTTTCTCTTGGTATGAAATCGGAGGTAAATTGAAATGAGAAAGTATTCTCTGAATTTTATTCGAGGCAAGTATTAAGGCGAGTGATGACTTGCGTATATTCCTCACTTGGTCTTTATATTCCCTCATACTCATGTATTTTGCCTCTTAATGTAAAATTAAATAATATTCGAATCAGGATTTAATATTTGATTTAGAACAGTATCCAAGCATTACTATAACAATTGTAGATTACATTAAAAAGGTAACTATTACTTTCTCTCCAATTATAGAGCTTTCTAAGGACATCACTTAC
This sequence comes from Candidatus Heimdallarchaeota archaeon, assembly GCA_020353515.1. Classification (GTDB taxonomy): domain Archaea; phylum Asgardarchaeota; class Heimdallarchaeia; order Hodarchaeales; family Hodarchaeaceae; genus Hodarchaeum. Next base: position 494,000 of record CP070695.1, on the reverse strand, counting down.
ATATTATCTTAAGGTCTTTTTTGAGTAATTTTTAATCAATCCTTTTATTCTCTCTACAATTACTAAGTAATGAATATAATCGTATCGACACCTGTTCAGTACATATTGTTCGCTATTGACCTTTATCAGTTCCAAGATGAAAGATTGTCTCGCGCATTATTAGGGGGAGTAAACCACTCAAGAGATATACAGGGGTAAGAGGGATATAGAGAAGAATAAAAAAAGCATCTCGGTCAAGACTAGGCCATGTGATCGAAAAAATAGCTAAACCTAGGAAGAATAACATCTCAAAGATTAAGAAAATTGAGAACCAAGTTAATTTTTTTGGCCAATTATAGATCTTGAACCTCCTAGAAGACCACCCCAAAGTAATCTCTTGATTAGTATGGTATCTATTTGCTAGATATGCAAATACGATATAAAATAAGAGTTCAGCATGTCCATCAATTGTACCTATGATTTTTGCAGACAAAGAATTATAATTAGGAGAAAGATCGTTGTAGGTGAATGGAAGGATATAGATTCGATCATCAAGAGGTTGGAGAGGCCAAAAAAGCGTAACTCCATCAAAATAAATTAAATCTAGGGTAATATGTAACAACACTCCTACAACGAATCCAAGAATAAATGGGAAATAAATTGAACTAACTGATTCATACTTGAGGTTACCAAGAAAACCAATAAGAAGAATCAATCCAATCACAATAAGGCTATGGGTTACTGAACGATGGAATGCTAAAGTTAACTCTGTATCCGCAGTCATTATGAATATTAAAACACTACCAAGAAGGTCTAGATCAGGCATAACAGAACCAGTCACCAGCCCCATTCTGGTATAGCTATGTTTTCGGTCTAGTTTACTAGCGATTAATAATCCTAATAAACCATGAACACCAGTTGGAGCCATGATAGTTGTCACCCTAACTTTTAATTTTGTTTCCTTCAAGAATAATTTTCTACTTGGTAGTGCTGACAATTTCACTAGTAAAATATATTAAAAACGCTTTGTTTAACAATATCAAACTATCTTTAATGTGTTACCAGATAAGCTCAATTGTATGAATAGTGGAGAAGCTATTAATGACTATTAGAGCAACAGGACGAGTTACTCGGGTTTTGAAACAAGCCCTACCACAAGGTTTTAGGGGAGTCTATAAGATCAATATTGTCGGCTCAACAGGAGCTGGGAAAACAGAGTTCTTACGATGCCTACTCGGTGATCTTTTTAAACCCACTACAGAATCTCAACGCCGTGCTAAAACTGAGAATGTGGTGGATGCAACCCATACCTGGTTTCGAATTGGTAAGAAAAGAGAGGAATCTACCACTACTGTTTCCCTAAATACAGTTGGGATATTACTTGTACGCACTCTCTTCAACTCGATCGAGTTTCACCCAGTCAAAAAAGTAGATGAATTACTCCTTCGTGACGATATTGAAGAGATTTGGCAGTTTGTTTTCTTTGATAATGCCGGTCAAGAACGATTTGATTTCATGCCTCAAATTACAATGAGAGGCGCAGATGCTGTGATTGTGCTAGCTGATGGTACCAATATGGCTAGCATCGAAAAAGTCTCATATTTTCTAGAATTAACTCGGGAAGAGGAATATAGAGCTAGTGATGGTCAAATCAGGATACCAATTTTCATTCTTTTAAATAAAAAAGACCTAATTGAACGTGGATGTTATATTGGCCTTGAAAGCGTTCGTCATATGATTGGTGCAACAGAAGAATATTTATATTATGAAACCTCGATGAAGACTGGAGAAGGAGTAGATGACACAATTCGATCCTTGATTTCCACTTTACATGAGAATGCTCAAGAAAAGTAACAAACTTTTCACCTTTCTTTATTCTTTTCTTAAGGCAACTACAGGATCCAGCTCAGCAGCTCTCCAGGCAGGATAAAATCCCGCTGCCATTGAGAGAACAACAGAAAGAACCCAAGTAAAAGCAAAAATATGGGGTTCAAAAATCGGATTCATTCTCCAATTTTCTCCACTAGGCGCTCCGGCTGCCACAAGTTCATTCATAACATATCCCAGTCCAATTCCAAGAAATAAACCGTTGGTAATGAATAGTTATTACCCCAAAAAACAGAATAAAAGCCAATAGAATTTGAATAGTGATCGTTGGGATGAGAAAGGATTCCGCTGGGTTGACTAGAATTGCTATACTTAAGATTAATAGCTCTACTAATGCAGCCAATAAAGCCAATATGATGTTCATTTTTGAATCAGTTAAAAATCCCAAAAATCCTAGAGTGCTGAAAAAGATCATTGAAATGGGAATGATTTCTGAAACAGGATATACAAAAGACGTGATAATTGATGTGATTAATCCAAACATTTCTGCTACTGCAAAAAGGCTTAAACTAACAAATAGAACTACAGAAATGTCTTCATAAATTGAAATCGTTTTTGAATAGTGTGTTTCAGTCATTTTTTATTCCATTTGAGTCTTAAAAGTCTTAGATAAATAATAATTAGTTCCTTTATTCATTCTATTACCTTATTTACATTCACCTTTAAATCGTGGATTCTCCGCTTCGTAGGTAATTCTCTCTATTGTTTTTTCTAGATGGTAATTCTCAGAGAAGATTCTTGAATTTTTTGAGGGAGTAGGGACTTTTCCAACTTGTCGTGAGTAAGTAAATTTAGCAATATCTTCTCCAGTCAAGTCAACATAATGTCTTAGAGTTTTAAGGTTTGGAAAATTGTTATTTTTGTCTGGTTCTCCTTTTAGACGATGATTTGCAATGTTAACATATTCTTCCACGATTTCACATCCTAAAAACCTTCTATTATAGTGTTTAGCTACCACAGCGGTCGTTCCTGAACCAATAAAGGGATCAAATACAATATCTTTTGGATCTGTAGTTGCTAGAATGATCCTTGTAATCATATCCTCTGGAAATTGACATGGATGTACAGTTTGTTCTTCATGATTATGCTTAACATTTCTAAAGGCCCAAACGTCACCTGGATTCTTACCCCTAGGATCTGATGTGAATTTTCCATAAAGTTTCCCTTTTCTATAACCTTTCTTGTTTGGATACTTTTGAGGAACACGAATACCATCTAGATTGAATTTATAGTTATGAGATTTTGTAAACCAGAGTATAGATTCATGACGATTAGAAAATTTGTGTTTTGCATGAGTTCCATGTTGCCGAATCCATATTATACGATTTCTTGAAATAAATTCTAGATTAACAAAGAGTGGGAAGAGCATTATATCCCAAGGATAGTGTACTCCTTTTTCACCGACGTAAGTTCCAACTTGGTAGAAAAGAGAACCAGTATCTTTAAGGATCCTTCTAAATTCTGTAAATACTTTTGTAGACCAACTCAGATAATCCTCTAAAGGTATCTTCTTTTCATATTCCTTTCCTATTCCGTAAGGTGGGGAAGTGACAATTAAGTCAATTGTTTCCTCTGGAATCTTTTTAGAAAAATCTAGAAAGTCTTTATTATAGATTTTATTGTACTTAATCATAAAAAGACCTCCTCATTGAAGTGATTCAGTCAGGTTGAGTTCGATTCTTTTCTGGTTAAGATCAACAATTTTTCCGAAACCGATACGTTCAAGTTGTATCAAATCACCTTTCTGAAGTTCCAGAACCGACTTTTCTATGAATCCATTCTCAATTCTTAACGAGCTTGGATTTATTTCCCCATTAATATATAATGGACCAGGTATATTAACCATCAGTTCCAAACAGTAGTTCTTTGGCACCCATTGAATTTTTGTAAAGTTTAATGAAGGATCGTCTTCGAAATTAGATGTTACAACAATCTTGTTGTTGTTAAGTAATTTGATTTCGGTAATTGTAATGTTTACTAGATCTTTCAGCCTAATAGTCTCTCCAGGTTTTAATATTTCAAGATCTCTATGATTCACATAAAAAACATGAGTATACGGAATTTTTCTATGCCCCAGATCCTTTTTTGGATGATATGGAACTTCAATTGTATCTTCAGGCAAATTATCAACATATAATGTGATCGGGTTAATGACTGCAAATATCCTCCTTGCAATATCATCTACAATCTTTCTATTTATTGCCAACAAGATTGACAAATCCAATTCTGATTGACCTGTACTTAGTTGCATATCAAAAGCGATTTGTTTAATAGTTTCAGGAACTATTCCTCTAGAACGCATTCCTGAAATGGTACTTAGTCGAAAATCATTCCAATTGTCAATGATGCCTTTTTTAATAAGCTCTCGAATAAGTCTTTTTTGTACTGGTACGTCAGACAATCTTAACCTTGAAAAATGAACAAACCTTGGTGATCTCAACCCTAAAATGTCTCTGATATGATTTTGTAAAGGTACTTTCTGGACAAACTCTTCTGATCTTAAAACATGCGTGATCCCGAGAACTGAATCTTCTATTGCTACAGCAAAGTCATAAAGAGGCCAAACACGATATTTATCGCCTTGGAGGCAATGAGAAGCTTCTATTACCCGCATTATAGAAGGATCACGTAACGCAGCATTTGTATGAGACATGTCAACCTTCAATCTCAATGATAGTTTTCCTTCTGGGCTGTCTTCTAGCATCTGTTCCCAATATTCCAAATTTTCATTAGATGAACGATTGCGATGTTCACATTCCTTTCCCTTATGCCTGTAGTCTCTAATGATATCCACAGAGCAGCCACATACATATCCATTACCTTCTTCAATTAATTGTTGGGCATAATCATAATACATTGGTATCCTATCAGATTCATTTATTTCCTCATCCCAGTAAATCCCCATATATCGGAAATCATCACGGATTTTCTCATAATACTTAAGTTCAACCTTTCTGGGATTTGTATCCTCAAAACGTAGAATTAACTTTCCATTATAATGCTTAGCATAATAATAATTGATGAAACCTGCATACCCATGTCCAATGTGAAGATACCCACTAGGTTCTGGAGGTAATCTTGTACATACTTCTCCATCAACTCCTCCTTCGAGAGGAGGTAAAGAAGTCTTTTTTCTCTTAATTTTCTCCTCTTTCTCGAAAAATTCTGGATAATTGTCTCTACACCACCTTTCAATCTTCTCAGAACCCATTTTGTTTACTAAGTCTATTTTGGCCGAAACCTGACTTGCTATTTCTTTTGCTTGTTCCTTTAATTCTGGGTGAGCAGCAATAATTGCTCCCAATACCGAACCAGTCTTCGCTTGACCGTGTTTCAAAGCATTTTCGTAAACAAACTTGTCTACGATGTTCTCAAGATTCATGAGATGTCACGAATTACCTTTTTTTCTATAAACATTAAAGATTCATTTGCTTAATCAATTTAACTAGTAACCTAAGAAATAGTTGTAGTCTATCTATGAAATGAATATAGATCTGAGATTACAAATTTTATTAATTACTCATCATTTTCTTTCTAATGCTAGTAAAGTCACTTATTCGGGTCTATAAAATGCAGAAACTATCCCTAGAAACCATAATTAACCAAGATTTGTTGGAATTCAAGAATTGTTCCAATCAACATGAGTGTGAAACTTGTGAAAAACAAACCTGTGTTATGATTGTAGCAATCGCGGATTTTCCAAGTCAATTCGGACATTTTCATATAGTGGGTTTTGTAAATAACAAAGATCGAGAGGAACATATAGCAATAGTTAAAGGCGATATAATAGGTAAAACTAAGCTACTCACGCGTTTACATTCATCATGTTTGACTGGTGATGCGTTAGGATCCCTAAGATGTGATTGTGGCCCACAATTGGATCACTCATTAAAAATGATTGAGGAAGAAGGAGCAGGAGTCATCTTATATATGCAGCAAGAGGGAAGAGGAATAGGTTTGTTGAATAAACTCCGTGCATATGCCTTACAGGACAATGGTTTCGATACCTATGATGCAAATGTCGCTCTTGGATTCGGAGCAGATCAACGAAACTATGAAGTCGCTGGAGCAATGCTCGAGAAGCTTGGTGTCGGATCTATTAGACTGATAACAAATAATCCTGAGAAAATTAAACAGGTTGGAGAGCATATAGAGATTATCGAACGAGTACCCCTGGATCTCCCTCCAACAGAATACAGTCTAAATTATATGCAAACAAAAAAACAACGTTTTGGCCATCTTTTAAAAATTCATTCAAGGTAATGACTTTAAGAAGGGATTTATTATTGAGTCAAGCAAAACTTTCAAGAGAAAATCATCTAGAAATAATTAGGGAAAAACATAACCAAATACCTTCAATCATGAAGGAGAACGGAATTGAGTGTTGGCTGATTTTTATCAGGGAAACTGAAGCTAATCCAGACCCAATCATGGATCTTGTTATTGGGGGTGATGTTGTATGGGAATCAGCGTTTATATTCAATAGTAATAAAAATATATTTTCTAAGGGCGCAATTGTAGGAAATTTTGACGCACCAGCCGAGAGAGAAAAAGGGATATGGGATGAAGTTATACCCTACAAAGAAGGTATTGCCGAACCTCTGAGAAAATATTTAGACAAAATTAATCCGCATAATATTGCCCTGAATTATTCCGAAGATGATGTAGTATCCGATGGCCTTTCTCATGGTATGTTTCTAAAGATATCAAACATCTTAAAAGATAAAAAAGAGCGATTTATTTCAGCTGCGCCAATAATTCAGGCTATTAGAGGAAGAAAAACTAAAACTGAAATCAAACTGATTACAAACACCTGTAAATTAACTGAAGAAATAAATCGGACTATCACTTCGAAATTAAAGGTAGGACTGTCTGAACCAGAAATTCAAAGGTTGTTTCATCAAGAAATGGATCGTTTAGGAGTAGTTGAAGCTTGGCAAAGAGCATCTTGTCCAGCTGTTGATGCTGGACCTGATAAGGAACTGGGTCACATAGGTCCCTCTCCCCAATTTACGACTCAAAAAGGCCACACATTGCATAATGATTTTGGTATCAAATTGCGTGGATACTGTTCTGACCTCCAAAGAATGTGGTTCTTCGGTACGGAACCACCAACAGAATTAATCCATGCATTTGAAACAGTACGAGACGCAATTCTCAAAGCTGCTGATTACATCAAACCAGGTGTCACGGGGTATTCTGTAGATAATATCGCCCGAGAATATGTAAAATCGAGAGGGTATGAAGAGTACGCACATGCCTTAGGCCATCAAGTAGGTACAAAAGCTCATGATGGTGGTGTCATCCTAGGTCCTCTATGGGAAAGATATGGTGATACACCAAAGGGTTTCGTAGAAGAAAGCAATATTTTTACATTGGAATTGAATGTCAAAACTAAAAATTTTGGTACAGTATCGCTAGAAGAAAACATCGTTATAACAAAAGATGGGTGTGAATTTCTAGTCCCTCCTCAAAAGAAATTCATTCTTATCAAGTAAACGACGAAATAACATACTTAACACTAAGTGTAACGGCGACTGATACATGGCATTTTTCGACACACTCACGCAGGTACTTTCTGTCCTGATTGAAGGCTTACTTGGCTTACTCACAGACCTCTTGATAGTTTATATTATGATCATTATTGGTATTATCTGGCGTTTTTCGAGATATTATAAACCTAAATATGGTAAATGGATTAATACAATAACGATTTGGTTTTTTTTTCCTGTTAATATTATCTCCTCCTTTGCTTCAATTGAGTCTTTTGCAGGAGAAATGATTATCATTGTAACTGTTGTTGCAGTTATTGTACATATCGCTAGTTTTCTTTCCATTCACCTGATCTCAAGAAGTAAACCACCAGAAGAAGTCGGTGCGCGAGTACTATGTAGTACGTTTCCTAATTCATTGTTATACCCATTTCCAATAATTTTAGCGATCTTAGGATCTTCCGCTCTGATTTACGCATCAATATTTGTGTTTGTGGCTATGATACTACGGAATAGCCTTGGAGTATTGTTGGGAGTTATGTATACCCCTGAACATGTAAACACTGATGAAAGCAAACCGAATTCTCCTTTCACAGATATAAAGAAGATATCAATCAACCTGTTAAAATTTCCACCACTGCTAGCTGTAATTGCTGGGTTTATCCTCCATGCAATAGTGGGGCCTAGCGCGATAGGTGACCTTTTTGCCCTCCCTGGCTTAAGTATCGTCAAACCTATTTCACTTTATGGAGCACTCATCCTTGTAGGGGTTTCATTTCGGGATATTGAGCAACTTCATCCGAGAAGTCTATTTTCGAAAGAGGTCTTCCGTGTAAGTTCAGTGCGCTTCCTTATAGCTCCACTAGTCGTATTAGTGATGTTAATCATACTACAAGTTCGTGAACCAGCAGTTGCGATTACTCTTATAATTCAAGGAATGGCACCCCCAGCAGTTATCAATATCATGTATGGAAAATTTTTCAACCTTAAAGAGGATGAAATCAGTTTATTAATTACTAGCTTAACGCTACTAGCATTAATAATACTACCTTTCGAACTACTTATTCTACTTGTGCTATTTCCCATTACTTAAATGGATAATTAAATCTTTAGTAAGTTACCATAAAAATCAATGAATAGAAGGAAAAAGCTAAGCAAAAATATAATTAAATTCAAAGAAATGCCATAAGATTATCACTAGAATAGTCATCAATGTGGTCTTCTGTGCGATAGACTTTTTTAGTCGTTAGTGTGTATAAAGCTCCTGTTGGTTCAATTTTTTCATCTAAACGTGATAATAAGTCATGGATCTCCTCAAAGGATGGCCAATGATCCCACTCAAAGGCATAATCATACTCTCCCATAAGAATCGAAGATTTTACTGTATCAAAGGTGTTTGTTGTTTCGACTTCTTGAATAACCTGTTCAATAGCGGTTAGTGCTTTGGAAATACTGGGGCCCTGAATCCGGATCAGAGAAAAAATAGTAGCCATAACTCGTTTACCGATCTCAACAGTTACACGACTTGTTTTGTGGCTTTCAGTCGTGATAGCGTATTTCGTTGGTAATCCCATTAAACACTCATCAATCCTGCGTACTAGTTCTAATAATGGTTCTGGTTGGGGTGGTTTGATCCAATTAAACACAAAATCATGAGTTCCATAAGCTCTTTCCCCTCCAGAGATAGGAAGATCACCCAGCTTTTGTGAGAGCTTTAACAGGCAATTACTTGCTTCAGGAAGTCGTGGCCCATATAATACGATGAAAGATTTCAATTTGATCGTCCTCATTGTAATAGGTTTCTAGGATCTGTTGATAAGCAGTATAAATATTCTCTTAGAAATATGTTACCTTTATTCTCCTTACCTTTTTATTGGTACAAAAATGACTTAACCAGTTAGTTAATCTGATAAAAAAATTCTAAAAAAAATAAAATAAAAGTTAAATAATCTCTCCAATTATAATTTTTAGTAATGATCATAGATAAGGAAAAAAGGCAAAGGGGGAATCACCCATATGATGAACCCATATTACCTTAAAATTTTTTAAAAATTACCCCTATGAGCCGTATGTATGAGCTAACACATATAAACCCCTTACTAATGGGTAACTTTTCGAGAGCTTAAATGTTTTAGTCCTCTGACTTAAACAATTGGCATCTTCACAGGTAAGAAGAACGGCTATTCTTTACGACAAGTAGTATTACATTGGTTACACCAAAGAAACATCACAAAACCTACGCGATGGTTATTTATATGGCAGATATTAAGGCAATAGCGTCTTTTATACCTCAAAATCGTCTTGAAATTCAAGAACTCGTGGATAATTACCATAGTTTGTCCACACTTAATTATAAGGTTGCTTTGAGAAAACTTAAGAGAACTGTCAATCGTTTTCGAGGAAAGGCCTTGAGTAGTGTGAGATGGGTTTACCATCAACGATTAATGCTTCGAGAAAAGGTTGTTCCTGGTCCAAACGAAGATGCATTGACTGCAGGGATCCAATCTTTGAGTTATGCTATTCGCCGTGCTGGAATCAAACCTGAAGAAATTGATGCGTTATTCGTTGTTTCAGAATCTTATCCCTATGCTGTAAAATCAAGTACAGCTATTGCTGGAAAGGCTGGTTTAACTGATCTGAAATATGGTGTGCGAGGAGAGTTTGCCTGTAAGCCCTTTGGTGAATTTCTTGACATTGCAGCCGCCCTAATTGATTCTGGAAGATGTCGTTATGTTGCGGTTACTGCAACTGATGCGAGTCAAGGGGCTCCTGGAGATGACCTAGAGTTTTCTGCTTCCTTCTATTCCACTAGCATCATTCTTGGGAAAGAGAAAGGGATTGCAGAAATAAAAGGACGAACCTCAATCAACTATGACTTCTCAGATTTTATTAGAAAAGATGGGGAAGCATTCCCAGAGCATGAGGGTCAAGGTACTTCACTGGCCTTCCGTGGAATGATTCTTTCAACCCTGAAGAAACACCTTGTGAATTATTCCGACATCAGTCCTGACTGTCTTCAAACTAAAACTTGGGTGATTCACTCTCCAAATGGATCATTTCCTAATGAGGCTTTAATCGACATTGGTAATCATTTTGGCGTCCCCTTAGCTGAAAAGATGTTTGATGACGACGGTAAGATGCTTGGTATCGAACCGAGGGTTAAAGTATCTAATTTAGCCCCAGTTATTGCCAATGGTTATTCTGCGACTGTTCCAACTGCTTTATGCAATGCGATGGAAACTGCTGAACCTGGCGATGAGATTATGACTGTTCTTTATGGATCAGGTGCTGGTTCCGATGTCATTAGTATTAAAGTGAAAGCTGATGGTTCACAAGTTGCTAATAATGGCGTTCCAACTGTTCAGGAACAAATAGAATACAAACAGAAAATCACGGTTGAGGATTATTTTAAGTTTCGTGATACTCCTGATCAAGCTGCTCGGCATATCGCCTTATTGGAAGTAGATCCACTATCAAAAGAATATTATCAAGTAGAGGGGTGCCCAAAATGCGGTGCCGTCTATTTTGGGGACAGTTGGACCAAAGCTAACTTCCCAGATTTTGCTCCTCCAGAGAAATTTGGCGAATTGGAAGATCGTTGTTTACGTGGGATTGAGAACACAACTGGTGACGCTAAAAGAATATGCGGAACGAAATTGCAAGTGTTAAAGATCCCGAAACGAGCTAAAATTAAACAGGTGCATTATTATAATCCCTCAAAGAAAGCAGCTGGTCATCCTGAGAATCCTTACTGGGCAATGTTTGACCAAAAAATGGTTAGAGGATTTAATTACAATCCCAGGATCTGTAATTTCACTGAAGGAGAAGAAGTAAAAGCTGTTATCGGTCGTTGGCGTCCTGCTCCGAAAGGATGGGTACCTATCCTATATGTTCCAATGTTCACTCAATTACGGAGTAATTATCAACAAGAAAACTAATCTCATTATTTTTGACATTGTAAACAATAAAAAGTGCTTCTGTCTTTCTGAATCATTCGCGTTATAGGAGTTCCACATTCCAAACAAGGTTTCCCTTCACGCTTGTATACCTTATGCCATTTTTGTGCATTCCCAGTTGTTCCTGAGGGCAGCTCATAGGGCTGAAACTCCATTGTACTCCCTTTATCGTGCAAGGCTTTTTGTAAAATTTTTCCGATAGCGAGACCTAATTCCTCTCTTTCCGTGTTTGAGAGTTTTTTTACCTTTTTCAGTGGATTGATCTTTGCATGAAACAAGGATTCTGTTTTATAGATATTCCCAACTCCAGCCACAAGACGTTGATTCAAGAGGACTTCCCCAATAGGTTTATCCTTAAAATTCTTTTTTGCTAACCGAGTCAAGAACTCATTAAGTGGAAAAGGAGTGGTAAGTCCATCAACGCCTAGAGACCGAATAGGGGTGTATTGTTGGACTTCCTCAAACGATTGAAACACCTTGAATTGACCAAAATTTCGTATATCGTTGAATAGGGCATTAGGTGGGCTTTTCATATGGATGATTACTTTAATGTGTTTTGTAGTCGTAGGTAACTTCTTGAGATCCTTGTAGAGACACCATCTACCAGTCATTCCGAGGTGATTAAGAATAACTGCTTCAACATTAGTAAAACGCCAAACCAAAAATTTTCCAAAACGGTCTATGCTGTGGATTGTTTTCCTAGAAAACTGATTAAAAAATGGTTGTTTTCCTTCATATTTAGGGTATTTTTGAGATAATGGAGTTAATTGAATTGAATCAACCTTTTTTGAAATAAGTTGGAGGAGTTCAAGTCTTACAGTTTCTACTTCAGGGCCTTCAGGCATTTTCTCTTACCACTGATTACTATAGTGAGTAGGATCTTTGTACTCTTTAATTTTTGTTATCGATGCCAAAGACTTTATTTAACGCTCTAATACATTCGCTTTTTATTAAGATACTCTAGTTAAAGTTCTTACTTGAGTTGATAAACGTGGAAAAAAAACCGATTCTTTCTCAAGAATTATTAAATTTCCTTTTCCAATTAATTTTTGGAACAATTATAGTTTTTCTTTTCTTCACACAGCTAGAACGTTTTTTAACAATGATCTTTGTGCTAAACTTTTCTACTGCAGGACCAAATGTGACTATTCTTTTAGTTCTTTTTCTATTGACTGGACTTGTGGAAGTGATTCTACCATATCCTCATTCGATGAGAACTCTGTCAGTCTGCATCCTTGGAGCAACAATTATGGTCGTATTAAGCTTTATTCCAGTCACACTAATTGCTACTCTTGCTGCCATTTTTGCTATGATATTCATTACTCCGGTGCTCGTAAACCGAATTCAACTTGAGAAAGAACAGTTTTCTTTGAGCATAATCTTAGGAGTCGTACTCCAGATTATTTTGCGTTCATGGCTCGGAACAGCTTCTTATTATGCTACCATTATTGGAACGATTCTATTCCTTTTCTGGATAAGCTTAGGAATTCTACTCTGGTTTTTCAATATCAGATATGATCCTCGATTAATAGAATCTTCACAATCAACGTTTACTGGGGTGCCTCCAGTTATAGGTTTCCTCTTTATTCAAATTTTATTCCTAGGTTTTCCTAATGTCGTATCTACATGGTTTTTCAGGAATTACATACTTATATCATTTACTGGAATCTTTGGTCTTGTACTAGGTGGTTTATTAACTTTTGAAAAAGGGGGTCATCTTACCCAAAACAAATTGGAGTTCGGGTGGGTAATCTTGTTTCTTTTCTCCTTAATAGATCTTCTCTGGATAAATCTCATGCCCTTTATCACTTACTTTACTGTACAGGTTTCAATTTGTGTTATCCTTTACATGGGTTTGAGTAAGAACTCGATTAGATCACCCAGGGTTGTTGGATTAAGAATGACTGTATTTCAATTTTTAATGGTATTCATCCTGATCTTACACGTAAGCGCTGGGAATTGGGCGTTTATGCCCTCAATTTTAGCCTTTACTCGTGGGCATGCTGCAACTACTATATTTGTAGCAGGATTACTTCTCCCCTTAGCTAGCTTAAGATTTGAAATACCTCTTAACTTCAAAAAGAAACCTCAACAGGTATTAAATTCTGTACGTATTATCTTCCTGTCTGCAATCATTATTTCAATGTTGGGTGTGGTTACTAATGATCTTCTTAAGGTTCAAAAGAGTCCAGACACAAGTAAACTTAAGGTCATGACTTTCAATATTCATCAGTACTTCTCAATTGGACAAACAGGTCTTTATAACCTTGAACAAGTAAGGGATGTCATACTAGAATCTGGAGCAGATGTTGTTGGATTACAAGAATCAGAAGGTGCCCGAATTACATCATCAAGTATGAATGGTGTGCAATGGCTCGCTCATCAGACTGGGATGAATTATTATTATTATGGGCCTCCAACTTCTGCTCAAATTTACGGAGTATCTCTTCTTTCAAGATTTCCAATATTATCTGCTTATTATGAGGACTTACCAGCATATCAATCCATCGAACGAGTAGCGATTGTGGTAGAAATTGATACTGGTGAGATAGCGGGGGAATTACCTATTGTAGTAACCCATTTTCAAACAGGTAAGTATACAATTGATAGATATAATCAGGCTGTAAAAATCCTTGATATTACAGAGGATTTTACTAATTCTATCATCCTTGGTGATTTTAATACTCGTCCAGATGTGACAGATCAAGCATTTGTGCTTCTTAATTCAACTTTTTCAGATACTTGGATATTATCTGGAAATACTTCTGATAGTGGGACGTCCTATAATAATTCTGGATTTGCTGTAAAACGGATTGACTATGTTTGGTTGAAAGGAAGTTGGACAGTTCTTAATTGTGCAATTTTTGGGTCACCAAGAGTATCTGATCATCGGGCTGTTTATACTGAACTAGTTCTTGGATGAAAGGGCTTAATACAAGAAGATTTGAGGAATGAGTAGAATGACTTTTTCCACTTCCATTGTGGAAATCATTCAACGGCGCTATTCTTGTAGAAAATATGAAATCCAGTTACTTGATAACAAAACTAAGAGATTTCTGAAAGAATTTCTCCAAGGAGACAGTACTAGCCCTTTAGAGGGAGAAACCCGTTTTGAATTAATAGAAATGTCAGAACTAAATCCTAAAGTAAAAAGGCAGCTTGGTACGTATGGGTTCATCCAAGGTGCTCAAAATTTTGTGGTTGGAGCAACAAAGAAATCAGAACATGATTTAGAAAATTTTGGTTACATCATGGAGGAGCTAGTATTATATGCGACCGATTTGGGTTTGGGAACTTGCTGGGTAGGGGGAACTCTTAAACGCAGTAGGTTTGCAGCGCAAATCAACATAACCGATGATGAAGTTGTCCCAGCCATCACTCCTGTTGGTTATGCAGCAAAAAGCCAAAGCAAGGTGGATAGAGTTGCACGTTGGGCTGCTCGATCTAAAAATCGTCATCCATGGCAGACACTCTTCTTTGAGGTTGATTGCGATCATCCACTTACTCGAGAGAGAGCTGATCAATACGAAACACCCTTAGAAATGATTCGACTTGCCCCTTCAGCGTCCAATCGTCAGCCTTGGCGAATAATAAAGGAGAATGATACTCATACTTACCATTTCTTCATTATTCGGAAAAGGAGTTGGTATAGTCGCTTTCTCTCGTGGCCTGATTTTCCACGAGTGGATTTAGGAATTGCTATTTGTCACTTCAACTTAACTGCTCAAGAATTAGGATTGAAAGGAGATTGGGATTTTTTACGGCCTAGTATCACTATTCCTCCGCATTTAGAATATTATATCTCTTGGATCAGTGAGTAAAACTTGGGTATAAGCACAAACAAAAAAATCATGATTCTACAGGCTGTGATCTCCAATAATTATTCATAAAAACCTTTTTAAGACAGAAAGATGTCTACCAAAGTTATGTCAACAATCCATTCATTGAAAAAATTCTTAGAACAATACTATTCCGACCTATTATTAGTTTCTATCCTCTTTTTCTTCTTCTTGGAATTGGTTTCTGATTTCATAGAGGCAATTTATGCCCTTTGTCTCCTAACTCTGTCTCTGAATGAAAATGTTCTTAGCATTTTATTCTTCTTTTCTCCATTATTATTATTTTTCTTTAAAAAGAGAAATTCTGATAAAGCTCTGGTTATTGTTGGGGAGTTAATGGTTGTATGTAGAATTCTAACCCCTTTAGTAGTCCAAAACACACAAATTAAAATGATTACATCTGGAATTGGGGTCGGTTGTTTTCTGATATTCTTTCCACTATTTCTTCAACAAAAGTATATGGGTGATGAAGAACTAAATGGAGTAAATCTCGGATTAGGATTAGCTATCGGTGCTGCTATGTCAATTCTCTTTAGAACTCTTGGTTCAACGATTGATATTACCACATACAGCTTGTTTCAAGTAATTGGATGGATTCTCGCAGCAATTATGGCTATCATGATTCTTGGTATGTTTGTAACAGAACAGAAAATGGATCTTGAGGGCTCTGCAAGTCAAAAAGAATCAATTAGTTCTTTAAAAATGATAGGCTTCTCTTTTGGAATAATAGGAATATTAATGATGATTTATTATTCATTTGCCAGTCCAACGGTCATTTCTAGATGGACTGAAGGAGATTACTTCTTTATAATCCTTTTACTAATCTTAATGCTTACTTTTTTTGTTATATTTATGACATTTAGACGTGATTTACTTGTTAAATTACAACCTTGGATGATTTGGCTTGCGAATGCAGTCTTTATCCTTACCTTAGTTCTTACAATTTTCTTCAATCAAATCCAATTTCCTTCCTCAGCTGGAAGTTATCCAATTACTACTCCTCCAACAACACTAATACATCTGATACTGTTAATAATAATGTTAATTTTTTTCCCAATACTCTTTGTTGACTTTACACTTATTTCTCGTGAGTTATATAATTGTAAGCCTTCAATAGTTAAACTTGCAGGTAGTTTTACTCTAGCATCACTATTTATTGTCGTAATGATTTTTGCACATGTATTTACAACCGTATATGACTACATCGATATTGTAGGCCCTCTTTTCCGAGACATGTTTTGGTTTGTGTACTTAATAGTAGGAGTAAGTGTTGGGTTACCAGCATTATTTATAACAAAAAGAAATTTAGTGTTCAGGAAACCATCATTGACATTAGGATCCAGAATTACATCTATAGGAATTATATTGATTACAATTGGAACTGTCTTAGCAGCCTTTTTAACTACCCCTATACCCACCACTCCCGAAACAACAAACTCTATAACGGTTATGACTTATAATATCCAGCAAGGATATAATGAAGATGGTATCAAAAACCTTAATGGTCAAC
The DNA here is from genome assembly GCA_020353515.1 of Candidatus Heimdallarchaeota archaeon. Lineage (GTDB taxonomy): Archaea > Asgardarchaeota > Heimdallarchaeia > Hodarchaeales > Hodarchaeaceae > Hodarchaeum. The sequence goes on along the minus strand of CP070695.1, from coordinate 477,337 downwards.
TAAAGCTGGTTAAATCTATTAATCCTGATATTATTGGATTACAGGAATGCGATACCGCCAGGATTGCCAATGGAAATATGGACGTTGTTAGATATTTTGCTAACAACCTAAAAATGTATTCCTATTATGGTCCAAAGACCGTTACAGGTACTTTTGGTATTGCATTGCTTTCGAAATATCCAATTCAAAATCCTAGGACATTTTTCATGTACAGTAAGGGAGAGCAGACAGCAACGATAAAAGCCCAGATTGAAGCTGGTACAAAATCATTTAATATATTTGTGACACATCTTGGTAATGGTGGCCCCATTGTTCAACAAGAGGCTATTATGGACGAACTGAATGGAAAACCTAATGTGGTACTTATAGGTGATTTTAATTTCAGACCAAATACTGAACAATATAATTTGACAACTATCACTCTAAATGACTCATGGTTACTTGCTGGAAAGACAAACACTGATTTCTTGGATGATCTTGAGTATAACATTAGCCATAGAATAGATCATATATTCGTTTCATCTGGAATATCTGTTTCTGAATGTAATTTTATTGTGAGTAAAGAATCAGATCATCCTGCGGTATGGGCAACCATTGAATTAGATTAGAATATGGTTATACAGTAGGAGAAATTGCTTTCATGGAAATTAAAGAAGAGTTCAATAAGATTAAACAGCATAAGGTTCAATCAAAGTATCCGTAGATATGGATCCATTTGAAGTCCAATATGAACATATTTGGACACCAAAGATTGCGAAAATGCTAGAAAATCTCAAGAAACAAAAAAAGAAAAACCAATCTCATAATTGATAAAAGGGAATACATATGACAGACTGTATATTCTGTGAAATTATCAATGGAACAAAACCTGGTACTCGCATTTACGAAGATAAAAAGACCGTTGCTATTCTTGATATTTACCCTATAGCGAAAGGACACACACTTGTTATTCCTAAGGTCCATTCAAGGAATCTATTTGACATCCAAGAGGATGACATGTCTGCAGTTGGAATAACAGTTAGTCGTGTAGCTAATGTATTAAAAAAAGTTCTCCAGTGTGATGGAATTAATATTTTCCAAGGAAATGAAAAAGCTGCTTTACAGGAGATCTATCATACCCACTTTCATATTCTACCACGGTGGTTCGATGATAAAATTGTTTTTGGAGCACAAAGGGAACGACTTAAAGAAGATCCTGAGTTTGTATTAAAATTAAAACAGGGATTCCAATAACCTGAACAAGGTGGTTTACCATCTCTAAAATTCAAGACCAAATTCTTCATGGAGATGCATTCAAACTTATCGAAAAATTCCCTAATAACTCGATTGATACGGTAATCACAAGTCCACCTTACTGGCGTCAAGTAAGATATAGCGAATCTGAAAATGAATTAGGTCAGGAGCGTTCTCCACAAGAATATATAGAGAAAATTTGTCTTCTCTTCAACAAAATAAAATCCAAGCTCAAGGATCATGGATCACTCTGGGTCAATGTGGCTGACAATTATATTAGTAACAAAACAAAAGAAGGGCATTCTTTAAGTCTTGCTGCTATTCCTGAACTTCTAAAATCCACCATGATTTATAATAACCGGTGGATTTGCCGTAATGACATTATCTGGTATAAACCAAACGCTAGACCTAGTGGGGGAGTCTCCAGTCGCTTTGGAGTTGATTATGAACGCCTTTTCTGGTTCATAAAGAATCCTCACTATTATTTTGTTACCCAACGTCTCCCTCATGAGTGGATTGAGAAAGATAACCTAGCTTTGATAGGTAAATCCAGCAAAGCAGAGCTTGCTGAGGGAAAAGAAAGCACAGGTATGCATGAAGTATTGAGTTTGCGAGGAAAGCCTCGTACAAAAAGATATCACCCTTTAGGAAAACTGATGCGGAGTGTATGGCCTATTGAGGTTCATTCTGAAGATGTACCATTTGTAATCTACCCTACAATTTGGACAATAAATACTACAGGATACTCAGGGAAGCATTTTGCCCCTTTTCCCCTCAAATTAGTACATCGTGTGTTAACTGCTACATGTCCCAGAAAAGTATGCAATGAATGTGGGAAGCCAATTTTTGATCCTTTAGTTGAGAAATATTATCCTAGAACCACACTTAAAGTTCTATGCAATTGTAGTACAGCTTTAGATTCAAATAATGCCATTTCAGGGCGTGTTTATGATCCCCTAGCAGGAACAGGCACAGTGGCAAAAGCCGCAATTGAATGTGGTAGAAGTTTTATTGTAAGTGAGATTCTCCATGAAAACGTTCAACAAATCCAGAGTAGAATTGAGGATGCTACATTTAAAGACCACTATATGATGGAGTTCTTAGATTATAATGAGAAACTAAAGCAAGGGTCTTCCGAATGATTTTAAAACTGACTCAACATTGGAAAGTAATCCCTCCGATACTTGTTGCCATTATAATAATCATTGGTGGTGGAATTGGACATGAATTAGGAGGAACAGCTTCAATTTACCTATTCTTCTTCAGGTAAATATTACAGCTGCAATCGATAATACAGGCACCCTAAATTTTACATTAACACACTGGATCCTTGATTTTGGAATACAAAAACATTTTTTTCTTCCTCCTGCATCACTATCAGGAGATAATGATTCTTTTTTCCTTCCAGGTGTATCTCGAATTATATTGAATTTTCTACCAGATCATGAGGATTCCAAGTATTGGTTTGATATTGTTGTTCATGGGCGCACTTTTACGTTAATAGAAATTCTTTCGTTGAAAGAATATGATGTTATTGAAAGAATTCTTATACTTTCGGTATTCGGGGGATTCCTTCTAGTTTTAATCACCTTTTCTTTCGTTCTTGCGGTAACAATCAATAATATAATGCTAAAGAAGACACAAAGACAGTCTAACTATAATAAATACAGATTTTCTAGATTCTTTTTTTTTGGATTCTTTTTCATTCAACTAGCTTGCCTTTTTAATCTAATTTTTCAACCTTTAAAGATCCAGATGTTTTCAGTCGGAGAAATACAAATTCATAAATCAATATTCCCTCTTATGATTTCTTTTTTCCTTTCAGGATTATTCTTACTTCTGTATGGTACATTACATTATAAATCAGTGTTCGTTGTAGTTAATGTTGATGGAAGTAACAAGTCATAAGTTCTGTTCTAATTCATGCAAGAAGAAACTTATCCTGATTTTTAAGGATTAATTCCCTTTTGACAAGCTGTAATAAATGTTTAGAAATCATTTGTCTTTCCGCAATAAACAGATATTCTTTCATCTGTTTATAATTCCTATAGATAATCCCCTTTCCTATTAGGTCCTCAATTGATCTTGGCTTATCCTCTGATAACTCCTCTAGAATCTTATTGTCTCTCAGATCGATAATATTAAGGAATTTCAAGAGTTGCCTTTTAATTTCCTTACTACTGATAAAAATTCCTTTATGACTGGATATGGCGTATTCAATATCTATTTGCATTAATCTCTTGATTGATTCTATGAAATCTTCCAGGTTAGAATCAAGACATCCATACCAAGGACCTAATCCTGATAAGTCAATATCAGCTAAGAAAACTAAATGGAGATTTGGTTCATAGTAGCAACAATGTCCTGCAGAATGCCCAGGAGTATGAATAACCTTTATCGTGAGAGTATCTCCGATTTCGATCATCTGGTTGTCAATCACTTCATCAATTTCAGTTAAATTCTCTAGGTTCATAGAAATAATAATTTCTTGGAAAAAATCCTCCATAGATGACCCCACTGTATCGTAAAAGGTTTGGAATTGGCTAATATCATTTAATAATCGTGCATCCAAAGGATGACTGTAGAATTTGGCTTGTTCTTTTCTTAATAAAAAATTCCCTGATATGTGATCTTCATGCCAGTGTGATAGGAAAACCTTAGTGATTTTCAATTCAGTTAAGACTTTTCTAACACGATCATGTCCAAATCCAGAGTCAAACAAAATTGCTTTTTTTTCATTGGTTTTAACGAGTAAGGAGTGAGAATAAGGGTATGTTCCACCATTTTCACCTAGTACAAGGAAGAAATTTGGTAAATTCTCATCGATGGGTATCAAATGTTTCATTTCAGTCAATTAGCAATATAAATCTATCTTTATTAAATCATATTTGCAGTCCTATTGTATTTATATTTGAGCATAGAAGAGATTATTTTGTCGAAAAAAGTGATTAATAATGTCTAATCAAGAAGGAAAGTTTATGATTGGAATTGGGGCTATTATTGAAAATTCTAGATCTGGAAAGATCCTTCTTCTCCATAGAAATCCATCAATGGATTTTGCTGGTGACCAGTGGGACGATGTTGGAGGACGTATGTGCCAGTTTGAAACCCCAGAGGAAACATTAAACAGGGAGGTAAAAGAGGAAACAGGCATAACAGATTTAACTATTATTAAGCCAATAGATGTCTCACATTACTTCCGAGGAGCCAAGATTGCATATAATGAAATGATTGTAATTACTTACTGGTGTAAAACCACATCTGATGAAATAACTCTCTCATCAGAACATGATGATTATCGTTGGGTTTTTCCTGAGGAAGCGTTGAAATTAATAGATGATGCTTCTTTGAAGAGAAATATTCAAAGGTATTCTGAAGAGAGAAAGGGCTAAAAATTCATTACGAGGGAAAATCAGACAAAATTAATCTATAAATTTGATAATAACAAAACTAAATCCCAATATTGTAAAAACAAAGCCAAAAATGAGGCAATTTTTAGATCTAGCTGGAGTATGAGAATGTTATAAGGCACTTTAATCTCTTCATCAAAGGTAAATATTCGAAACCAGGTGTAATAGAATAGTTGTGGGAGCTCTAGTAGATTTTTTATATATGAGAATTTCGCCAAATTACTCGATAACTAGATATCAAGAGTCCTCCTACGATAAATAATAAAATTGTTGGGATCACTAGGGTTCCAGCTAGTCCCGTGAGATCAAAAATGATACCTTCGGGTGCATTAGCATAATATAGGACACTTATTTCACCCGCTAATATGTAAGAGAAAACAGAGAGGACAGTGAAGAAATCTAGATACATAATTGGGTGAAAAGCTTCTGTTTGTCCAGTGAGGGATTGTACAACAATTGTACTCGATAGGAAAAACATGAATGCAAAAAGCCCAGCATATAATCGTCTTTGTGTTAAACTTGAAAAAACAAGAATGATACTTGAAAGAACCAAAGTTAAGATTTCAGTAAACAATATCACCCCACACAAGACTGGGAGAGCTGCCAGAAGGTCAACACTACCCCCAATTCCTACAATTAATAAGATCCATTCCAAAACACATGGAAAAGTATAGAATAGGTTACCAAATATAAGGAGGGAGCCGTATTTTCCTAATAAATATTCATATCTATCTATTTTAGAGTCATAAATCTCTGACACTTTATACTTTAGATCATCTGAGATTAGGCCTGCCCCCATCATGACGACACCAATTAACATAATAATTGAGTACCCAGTGTCAAAAATTGGATCTGTTTCATCAATTGAGGTGATCATCACTTGGAAACGGGCGAAATCACGAACCGTGTCCCATAAATGATCCTCTACTATTTCATTTGCAGTTTTTATCTTCAATAACTCTTCTATTCCAGAAAAAAGAAACATATTGGGAAGGATTAAGATAAATATAGTGAAAATGATGAGTATCTTGAAAACTCGTGAACGATGCCATTGATGGGTCATGTTGAACCATGCAACTGTCCATATACGCCAGATTCTCCCTCGATAAGTGCCTTCGAATGGACGAAACTTGAAATCCCTGACGTACGCATCATCACTCATAATGCACACCATAAGACATGAAAATAAGAAAGTAAAGATTTTGATACTTATTTTTCAATCTGCTTAACCTATTTAAAAAGATCTGATTGGGGATGCATATGGTACATAATCAAACAATACTCGAAGAATGGGAGGAAATTCTGCCTCCAACACCTCCTGAACTTGAGGAAGTGTCAGTTAAGTCGACATCAACCGCTTTAATCGTTTTGGATTTTCAGTACATGAACTGTAATCAAGAAAGAAGACCTAGATGTGTAGCGAGTTTACTAAAGGTACAAAAATTGCTTTCAAAAGTAAGAGAAAAGAACCTTTTTGTTGTATATGCTTTGATAAGGTCCTCTCCTCTTGAAGATATTCGAGATGAGGTTAAACCTCTAGGAAATGAACCAATTGTAAAATCAGGAGTGGATAAGTTTTACAAGACAGACCTAGAAAATATCTTGACAACAAATGGGATTTCTAAGGTTATTATCGTTGGAACCTCGGCACATGGAGCAGTACTACATACAGCTACAGGTGCAGCACAGAGACAGTTAAAAATAATTGTACCTATCGACGGAATATCTGCGACTGAGCCCTATGCAGAACAATATACTGTCTGGCATCTAGTAAATGCTCCAGGGACGAGAAGAAATGTTACTATTACAAAGTGTGATATGATTAGAATCATTTAGCTATGAGACACAGAATTCATACCATATCAACAAATTCCCCTGATCTTAGTAGTTCAACAGGTTTGATGTACGATTTCTTCAATTTTTCGGAATATTCCTCAAGAAGTTCAACCATTTGTTTGTAATTTTCTGTGGCTGATTTCATTGGGCCAGGAAAATTCATTCCTGCAAGTATAGCCTCATCAATCACTTTCCAGCTTTGACAAACACCTTCTTCTAAAATTCGACATCCTTCATTGGCTTGTATTGCGGTATAAACCATGGGGTTTACAATCCCTGCTTTCTTTGATAAGTCAGGTTTAGGCCGACCCTTAGACCAATCATAGAAACCACGTCCAGTTTTTTGACCTAAATTTCCTTCTGCAACTTGTTTTCTCACGAATTCCCCAGGTGCGAAATCAGATGAGAGAGTTTCTGCATAATATTCTGCTGTGTGAAGTGACACATCTCGGCCAACAAAATCTGCTACAACTAATTGACTCATCGGCGCTTTTGGATTTGATACATCTGCATCAACTTGTTCCCAAGGAATTCCTTTTTTATATGCAAGATCATAAATGTAATCAGAGTAAATCCTTCCAGGAGCTAATACACGATTGACAATAAAACCAGGACGATCCTTCAACACTTGAGGGACATATCGCTCTCCTCTCAGGCATGGTAAGCTTTCTCCGACTTCCACTCCAATATCTATCGCTTCTTTTGAGCTTTTTTCTCCTGCTATAATTTCAATCAAACGCATTAAGGGTGCAGGATTGAAAAAGTGCATTCCAATGACATTAGCTGGTTTTTTACTAGTTTTTGCAATATCTGTAATCCGAATGCTAGAAGTGTTTGAAGCAAATATGCAATGATCAGGAGAATTGTCAAGAGCTCCTTTGCAGACTTTTTGTTTAATATCTAATTTTTCAATTATTGCTTCAATAATATAATCTGCATCGTTTACAGCATCAATCAAATTAGTTGTTGTATTCAAATTCTTCAAAATGCCAGTAGTTGTTAATCCTCCAAGTAATTGGCCTTTTGATTCAAGCTTGTTTAAACCATTCTTGATGTAATTAACTGCGTTTTTGATAATATCCTCTTGAATGTCCATCAAGGTGACATTATATCCAGCCATCAAACAAACTTGAGCAATACCCTTACCCATTTGCCCCACACCAACTACAACGATATTATTCACTTTTCTCATTTAAATCGCCTTAATATTCAAAATGTTGAAAACTCAATTTTCATTTAAGAATTTAATGCAAAAATATCTTTTATTCAGGAAGATAACAGAGAATGGAATTACACAATTTATTCAGTCCTCATAAAATTGGTAATGTTCCAATTAAGAACAGAATCGTAAGATCAGCAACAGCTGAAAATATGGCTGACGAGGGACACCCCAATGATCAGCTTATTGACCTCTATACAGAGTTGGCGAAAGGAGAAGTTGGCTTAATTATCACAGGAGGGATAGCAGTGGATCCTTCCAGCACCTTCTCAAAGAAAGGTACCAGTTTGCATAGTGATGGGTTTATTTCCAGTCATAGAAAACTTGTAAAAAGTATCCATAGTTATGATACAAAAATAGCGGCTCAAATTGGTCACACAGGTCGACAGAGTTCGAATAGGAGATATGAAGCAGTTGCCCCCTCTGCAATCCTCTACCCTCAAACTGGTAGAGTCCCCAGAGCATTATCAACAGCAGAAATAAGAGAAATTATCATTCCTGCATTCGTCGAGGCAGGTTGGAGAGCTTATGAAAGTGGTTATGATATGGTACAATTACACGCAGCTCATGGATATCTATTGGGTAGTTTTCTGACACCCTATACAAATCAACGGACTGATGAATTTGGAGGAAGTACCTTCAATCGAACAAAAATCTTGATAGATATTTATCACAGTCTCAGAGATGAAGTAGGGAAGGAGTTTCCCATAATTATAAAATTACAAACTCAGGATGGTGATCTCCAAGGGGGGTTGAAATTAGATGAGGGACTAGAAATTACAAAAATTGTCTATGAAACAGGATTTGATGCAATCGAACCAAGTGGAGGAGGAGGGGATCTGATAGGAACTGACCTGCTGCTTCCTAGTGTTGCCATTAACTCCTCTGAAGAGGAAAATTATTTTTTACAGACCGTGAAAGCAATACGTACACTAACAGATGACTGTCCACTTATACTTATGGGTGGAATTAGAAATCCATTATCAGCAGAAAGATTTATCCAAAAAGGGATTACTGATTTTATATCAATGAGTAGACCGCTAATTTGTGAACCAGATCTTGCTAAACGCTGGAAGAGTGGTGATCACTCCCCTGCACTTTGTGAAAGCTGTAATTCTTGTTATTATTCTATAGTGAATAGTACCTTAGAATGTATACTTAACTGAAACATTATTAACAACAAATAATTAGAATCATTCTAAAGCTTCTGTTGTAGACTATACTTGAAAAGAGCTTGATAAACCAATGAAAATCCTTCCTAGTGAACTATCTCTCATTCAAGACATCATTGTCATGATACTTTCGTTTATCATTAGTATTTTGTTCTTCTATTTCACTGATTGGATAAAAAAGAAAAAAATCGCCTCCCAATACTTCACTCGCAAATTGATACATCTTGCTTTGGCACCAATCTTCTTATTTACATTTTTATTTTATTCTGGAGAGTGGTTCAGTCCATGGATAGCTGTTACCATTCCTGTAGTTTACTTTATTGCCATTCTTTTAATAAATTTGGAGATTGTAAAATTAAGTCAGTTAACCACGACAATGAGTCGTTCAGGAGACCCTAGAGAGCTTCTTCGAGGTATTGCTTATTATCTAGTTGTTGTAATCATCGTTTGTATTATTGGATGGACATCCTACCCTTCTATGTCATGGTATAGTCCTCTCTCCATTTTTATTATTTCAATACTGGCAGTTGGAGATGGTCTCGCTGATATCATTGGACGTAAGGTGGATCGGTTTAAATTCACAATTCTGGTTGAGAAATCCATTCCCGGCTCAGCTGCAATGTTCCTTTCCTCATTCGCTGCTTGCCTCGCCTTTCTTGCTATTTTTGGTTATGATTTCATATCTATGGCTCTTCTTACTCTTGTAATTGTAGGGATAGCTACAATCGTTGAAGCCTTGTCACCAGGGGAATTAGATAACATAACGGTTCCTCTTACAACTATCATTGTATTTATACTTATGACTCCCCTTCTAGTATCTTCACATGATTGGTCATTGATATCATTGCCTCTACCTTAATAACAGAAGAAAATCATTACCTTATGCCAGTCCACTTTTTCTAATAATAGCTTCTGTTACAAATTTTCGATATAAAGAGCGGTTCGCTTATTACTTTTGACTAGAAATGGTTGAATCAGTGGATTGGATATTCTATGGGTCAGAACCGAGAAACAAATCAATTAACTAATGAAACTAGTCCTTATCTTCGTCAACATATGTATAATCCAGTGGAATGGTATCCTTGGGAAGAAGGTTTAACAAAAGCAAAAGAACTGAATAAACCTCTGCTTATCTCAATAGGCTATGCGGCATGTCATTGGTGTCACGTAATGGAGGAAGAATCATTCGAAGATCCTGAGACCGCAGCACTTATGAATGACCTTTTTATCAATATTAAGGTTGATCGTGAGGAAAGACCTGATTTAGACTCATTGTATCAGAAAGCAGTGTCCCTTCTAACTAGAAGAGCTGGAGGATGGCCACTCACTGTTTTTGCGACTCCGACTGGTGAGGCATTTGCAGGTGGAACTTATTTTCCTAAAAAAGCCACATATGGACTACCGAGTTTCAAACAAGTCTTAACAAGTGTATCGACTGAATATCAGAATAACAATCAACAAATAAAAGAACTCACACAAAAGGTCCTTCTAGCTCTGGAAAATCAAGCCACTTCAACTGGTACACCAGATTTATCAACTCTAAATGATGTTCTCGACGCGTCAATGATCCATTTATTAGACCAAATTGATGATATATTTGGTGGATTTGGATTCCAACCTAAATTTCCTCAAGTAAGTGACTTACGGTTCCTATTATTATCCTATACTCGACGTCAAAATCGTGAAATACTAAAGCAGATCACTTTAACTCTTGATAATATGGCTGCTGGAGGGATCTACGACCACTTAGGATATGGGTTTCACAGATACTCTGTCGACAGGAAATGGTTGGTTCCTCATTTCGAGAAAATGCTTTATGATAATGCTCAACTTATTCTTCTATATTTAGAGGCTTATCAAGTCACTAAACGTCCCAGATATGCAGAAATTGTTAGAGAAATCATTGAATATCTCTCCAGGGAAATGACTCATCCAGAATATGGGGGATTTTACTCCTCCCAGGATGCTGACTCTGAGGGAGTTGAGGGGAAATTCTTTATCTGGAAGCCAGAGGAAATACAAAAGGTTTTAGGAGAGAAAAATGGAAAAAAGTTTGCTGATTTATACGATGTAACACAAGATGGTAACTTTGAGGACGGATATTCAATCCTCCATGAAACAACAAAGCTTGGGAAGGAGATTTCAAAGGATGAAATCAAACACTTTAAGCAGAAGCTTTTTTCATATCGTGAAAAACGTGTTAAGCCTTTTTTAAATGATAATATCATTGTAGCGTGGAATGCATTGACCATACATGCATTAGCTAAGGCTTCATTTATCTTAAATGAACCTGAATATTTATCTTCAGCTGAAAAAGCTATTAACTTCATTTTAGGACGATTACGGGATAAGGAGGGAAAACTCTATCGGAATTTTCGTGGAAAAGTGAAATCACTCGCGTTTGCAGAGGATTATGCCTTAATGATTACTGCGTTGTTAGAAATTTTTTCGGTATCAGGGAAAAAATACTATCTTGATGAAGCAATCCATCTGCAAACCATTTTTGATAAGGAATTCTGGGATCCAGACCACTTTGGATACTTCTTTATTGGAAGCTGGCAAAAAGATATAGCTATTCGTGAAAAACCTATGGTCACTTTTTCTCTTCCAAGTGCAAACGCAGTGAGTCTTGAGAATCTTCTTCGATTGTACCATTATTCAGGTAATATCACTTATTTAGAACGAGCAGAGAAGCAGGCCCAGTTTTTAATTGGTTGGTTTCAAGAGAGTGGATATATTAGTGGTGATTCTTTAATTGCCTTTGACATGTTTCATTATAAACCTGTTGAAGTCATATATTTTGATGATAGGAAGGTAGATGAGGTGGATTCGACAGGGAAATACCTTCGGTCTGTATATTTACCTCAATCAGTTTTCATTCATGTAAAACCTAGTACACTCAATGATCTACGCCATCTTCCGCTACTGGAGCAGAGACTTAACTCACCAAATTACCAGGATTGGTTTAATGGGACTACTTTTATCTGTAGAAACTTCACTTGCTCTCTCCCTTTGACAAGTGGGACGGAAATTGATTACTACCTAACACAATCTGATGAAAACATTCAATGAAATATTATCCTCTTTATATCCACATCCCTTTTAGAATGAATGCGATTTTATCCCCTTATTGAGTTTTATTTTAGCAAAAACAGTTTTAATCACTAAAAAAAATTAGATAAAGTACACCTCAGAATGAAGCACTCTGCAATACAAAGTTATTTATATGAGTGAAGTGTGTACTTAATCAGACAATATGGTGTGTTTTATGAACGAAAAAATCGATATAAAAAAAATTGAACAGCAAACATTCCATGAATTTATGACTGATGGAATTACAGAGATACTTTTAGGAATTGTATTAATATTTATGCCTTTACTTTTCACCATTCCAGTCTTTGTGGTATTTGTCCCTTTTCTCCTCTTTTTCGGTACCCCTTTCATTGAGTTGATACGTGAACGTACAACGTATCCTCGTCTAGGGAGAGTGGAATTTAAACGAGAAGCTGAAAGAGAAGGATATTCAGTAAAGAAGTCTCTGCTTGAATTTTTAGCTTTCATTCTAGGTGTTTTTGCTATAGCACTTACTACAATGATTCTAATTGAGGGTAAATTCGAATTAACTTTGATTTACAAATGGCTTCCATTTCTTTTCGGATTGATAATGTTCGGTCCTAGTCTTTACCTTGTAGATAAAACTGGACAACAACGTTATTACATTCTTGGGACATTCTCAACACTACTTGGTTTTTTCTTTTCTGTCATTGATTTTCCAGATGAAAAGCTTGGATTATACTTCTATTTCTTTACTTTAGGTGTTCTAGCAATTATTCTTGGCATAATAAGATACATCAGGTTTATCCAAACATATCCAGTGATTCAGATGGAGGAGGAAGAATCCTGACTAATAAACAGACAAATATTAACGATGATTTTGATGTTCCTGAACCTTCTGTCATTGATAAGTTAATCCATGAACCCTCTCGGCTCATAATAATGTCTCATCTCTATTCTGTGGAGAATGCAGATCTTATCTTTTTCAAAAGAAAAACAAACCTTTCTTGGGGAAATCTTTCTTCCCATGCATCTAAACTAGAGGATGCTGGTTATATTAAAATCGATAAGATTTTTCGGGGTAAGAAACCTGCTACTGTATTGGAAATTACTGAACAAGGTCGTAGTGCTTTTGAGAAATATAAAAAATTCATAATGAACGTCTTTCAGGAGTGATCTTATCATGAAAGTAGTTTTAGTTGTAAATAATCTGAAGAAGTACTTTGGTTCTGTAAAAGCGGTTGATGGGCTCTCTTTCAACGTCAAGCCTGGTGAGATTTATGGATTACTTGGCCCTAATGGAGCTGGTAAATCAACCACTATTAAATCAATCCTCGGGTTACTTGAAATTAATTCTGGAAGTATTTCCGTTTTTGGTGACGATCCAATCAGAACACCCACAAAAGTTAAGAAAAACATTGGTTACGTTCCAGAGGAGCTTTCATTATATGAATCCATGACTGTTGCTGAATTATTGAATTTTGTTGCTTCGTTACGTGGATTAAATCCCCAAATAACTTCGCTAGATGCTGAGGAACTGCTTAAATCACTAAATGCAAAGAAGTACTATGATTCGTTAATAGCTAGCCTTAGTCAGGGAAATAAACAGAAGATTCAAATCATTTGCGCCTTACTTCATAAGCCTAAATTATTAATTCTCGATGAACCGCTCTCTGGATTGGATGCTCGCTCTTCAGCTATATTAAAGGAGTTATTTCGCATTCACATTGAGAATGGTGGGTCTATCCTCTTTTCAACTCATATTATGGAACAAGCACAGGTCTTATGCACCAGGATTGGAATAATTAACCAAGGGAAGCTGGTTGCTGAAGGAACGTTTGAAGAACTCCAAGATCTTGCCCAATCTGCAGGAGCTACGCTTGAAGAAGTCTTCCTGAAATTAACTGATCAGGATGAGGTAACCAATGGGATCATTGCGAATTTAAAACGACTTGAGGGAAAAACTTAGGAAGGTTATGCACTTGTCAAACTTATCGTGTAGTGAACTCTGGCATTTTTCAAAAAAAATTCATGAAGAAATCCACTTTCAAACACAATTAGCAACAGGAATATCCACTAAAGTTGAAACAATTGAAAAATATAAAAAGAATATGAAATCTCAGAGGAGATTCGCACTTCTTGGAGGATTGTTTATTTGTTATATTTTGGGAGTTGTTACTATTTTACCAATAATAGGTTTAATACAATTGTTCTCAGTAGATATTACTTCTAGCAACTTCACTGCAGTTGTATTTGCAAATAGCGCAATATTGTCAATTTATAATGTGTATATTCTATTTATTCTATTTATGGCAGGTTTAATGAATTATGTAACCTTTATGAGAGGAGATTATTTCAGATTCCTACGTCATCTTCCCCTAAGCTCGCGTGATATGACCCAATTGACCTTTTTTGTATTCTTTCGTATGAATGCGATCCAGTTAACATTTATTCTATTTTTTCTTCCAGTAGTAGGGCTAATTCTAACTTCTTCTCTATTAACTTTCATCATCCTTCTCCTAAATAATCTCGTTAATCTAGGATTCATTGTTCCAGTCCTAGTGATAACGGCTTGGATATTAGCTCAAAAAGTTTTTAATACAACAGAAAGGTCTCCAATGGGACCGATTTTAACAGTTCTTACAATAGTGATATATATTATAACAGTTATTCCAATATTTTTTCTTACGTCATCCTTGTATCATATAATTAATGAACTATTCAATTCTAATCTTATCACAGGAAAAATAACACCAGAAATCAATTTTATTCTTGCTATAGTTCCATTTCCCTTTTCTAGTAGTTACTTGACGACTTTAGCCTTGTTGTTCCCCTCAAGTTCAATATCCTTACTACTAACATTGGTTTCTAGCTCAGGTGTTATTGTTCTTTTGGGAATCATCACAATTGCTTTAAAGAAAGGAAGTTCACTCATACAAAGGTTGGCATTTGAACCAGCTGTTAGTGGATATAGAGGAATCTCAGAAAAGGATATCGTCGTACAAGTAAAAACTTCAAATCCAGTTATTACTTTCATGAAAAAAACCTTGAAAATGGTCTTTCGTGATTATGGCGCTCTTACATTATTTGTTGTAGGATTGTTAATGCCAACTATTATCTTATTTTATGCATCTACGATGCCAGAAAGATACATTGGTGGCGGAGGTGGGCATGCTTGGTTTATCACAACAATGTTAGCTTTTTTAACAGGATTTCTGATATTCATCTTTTATAATAGCATAAGATTATCTGAAAGGAATCTTGGAGGATTACTTTCGGCTTTACCTTTTGAAGAAAGAGATCTTTTTCGATCTAAGCAGTTAATCATAACAACTGCCTGTTTATTCCCAATTCTAATCATTTTCCTTCTTCTTCAGGGATTTATGACACTAGGTATGTTCTATACATACATTAAAATCTTCTTTGCAAATATCATCGCCGTGTATGTATTCCTCATTTTATATGCCTTCTTCTTTGGTAAGATAAATAACCGTTATACTTTTACAGTTGAGAATGTTGAAAATCAAATTCGTAAATGGCTAGGAATCTTTATAGGCTTAAATAGTATAATTTTTGGATATTTTAAGCTTACAGAGATTAAGTCAGGATTTTTCTACCAAAGTTGGGAGATAGTTTCTATTGTCTTGATTGGGCTGATTTTCATTACTTTGCTAGAAGTAATCACAAAAAGAATGTTTGTCTAAGAATGATCTATTGAAATGATTGGCTATTTCATTACTCTCTGTTCATTCCCCTCTTTAGGAAGTGAAAAATAAAACTGACTTCCTTTTCCTTCGGAAGTTGCCCAAATCCTCCCATGATGTCCTTCGATAATATTTTTACAAATAAATAAACCCAAACCTAATCCTTTGACATCAATTGCGGATTGATTCTTCCCTTTAAACGGATCAAAAATAGTTTCCATGCTATCCTTATCAATCCCAACACCTGGATCAATGACAGAAACAACATATTCAGAGTTCGTCTCTTCAAGATGAACCTTTATTTCTCCTTCTGATGAGTACTTGATAGCATTCTCAAGTAAGTTACGAAGGACTTGTGAGATACGAACTGGGTCAATCCTTACAAAAGAAGGTTCTAAAGTGATTTCATTAGTGAATGAAATAGTTAATCCTTTTTGTTCAGCTAGACTGCTCATATCATTAATTGTGCTATTTAATACGGGAATTAGATTAGAATTTTCAAACTGGAAATCAAAAAGCTCTCTTCTAATAGATGAAAAGTCGTAGATGTTTGCTAAAGACCGTTCTATTCGATCGATATTTCTGTTAATTGCTTTAAAGCTTTTCTCTCGTGCTTCTAGTGCCATATGATGATTGTTTTCATCAGCTATTAATAGATCGAAGTGACCTTTAATCACTGCGATTGGTGTCCGCATTTCATGAGACGAAACATCAATAATTTGAGATTTTAATCTATCTATTTCCCTCAATTCATCCAATTGGTTCTCAATGATACGTACTGATATTTCTCTCAGATGTTCACGTGTTTTTGTTATTCCAATGAAAAACAATATGACTGCGATACACATCACAATGACAATTATAATAAGTAATTCAGGCATAGCAGGGATTGAAAGCTGTAAGTACGATCCTATACTAACAAAAATGACTCCCACTCCCACGTATCTTATATTTCTTCGTCTCATTAATAATCGATCTTGTACAGGAAAGAGTTTTTCGCGACCTGCTTTTAATAAAGTAATGGAGCCAAGAATTGAGCCCACAATAGTCCCTCCAATGGCAAGTACGTTATAAAGAAATATTTCTTCATCTCCTGTTGTTATTAATATCAATCCCACTACTATCACTCCCAATATGCTTAACCCAATTACGAAAAAGCTCAGTATAAAATAATATATTCGTTCATCTGATTCAAGAAATAAAAAAAGACTGTACCAAATCAAACAGAGAAAGACAGATGCGCTAAGAAGAAAATCTAAGAATCCTTCAACTAAAGGATAATCAAATATTTGGTGGCTCTCAAAAGAATAATAGAGATAATTACTAAAGAAGAAAATGGAGAGTGAAAAGAAAGTCAGAATAAAAGCAATATTCTTTCTTGTACGTAGATTTGGATTTTCTATCAAATAGATAATAATAACTGCCATGAAAATTGAACACAATGTCATATTGATGACATTAATAAACTCAAGAATCAGATTAAATTGCACGAAAAAACACCAAAGGTTAATGATGAAAGCTCAATGTGTTATTATAAACCTTTGTAAATCCTACGTCTTAAACACTGACAAGGATCCGTATTTTTAGTAACGAGGATTTTTATCGGAAACACTTACATATTCTTCAATTTAAAATTAAATTTAACTTGAATTCTGAAATTTATTGTTACCCAACATAATACAAATTCTCAGTTTCTAATAAGTTTCGCGATTAAAGTATTTCCACGCCACCAGAAATAATCTAACCAATCTGCAAATTGGTCAATAATTGGGACATCCATTTGTTCAACTAACAACGCAAGTAGAATTGTTCCTATAAATCCCAGTATTTTTGAAGAGATGTCATGTCCCCAAAAGAAAGCAGTTTCGTGGTCTAGATGGAAATGTTGAACTAATAATGTTACAGACCAGAAATGAAACGTTATCCTGAGAACATTCATAAAGAATAATGTAATAAAGGTTAATAAAATAGCTTTTAATTTTGAACTTCTTGAGGTTTCAGTTACAGCGATTATTCCTATCAGGAATGAGCCAGCCTGCATCGCAGTACAAGTTTTTGTGATATAATAACGTCCTTGGGTGACTGGAATCAGTACCCCTGGAGTTTGTTCTGTTGCCTCTAGAAAGGGGAATGAACCTCCACGAAGTTCTATTGGTATTATGAATTGTCCATTCTGGGGTATAGGCTCACTAACAATACCTAGTAATGAGAGAATGAATTGAACAAGATCTCTGATTGGATATTCAAGAAATACCCAATCAGGAATGGTATAAAGTAGAAAGGTCATAACTGAAGCGAGAACAATAGTGAAAATCATTATTTTGTCATTTTCATGTCTTTTTGATGATTGATTCTTGATTTGGTTTTTTTCCTCTTCTGACGCAGTCTGCGCATCGTTAACTCTTGACATTATCCTATCCTCATCATTTTTCTTCAAAAATGAATATATCTTCTATTTTACACTTGAATAGTTGAGCGATCTTAAATGCAAGACCAAGAGAAGGATTATATCTTCCTTTTTCAATAGCAATAACGGTTTGTCTGGTGATTTTCAGTTTGTTCGCCAACTCTTCTTGAGTTAAGTTGTATTCTTTTCGCAACTCTTTCAATCGGTTTTTAATTCTCATCACCGAGATTATTATGATAACCAGTACTGCTGAAATAGTTCAACAACAAGAAAAACAATCACGCAGGTATTTGCTACGATAACAAATGTGTCCAGGGCACTAACGGTAATTCCAGTAAAAATCTCGTAAATAGCAATTTGTGGAAGCATAATCATTCCAGCAATAGCGGAAATCAAATAAGCCTGCTCAGTTAGCATTTCAATTCTTTCGTCATCCACTCGTCTACTCTGGAATTTTGCCTCATATATCTTAACTAACGTGAAGATTAATCCAATTCCCATGAGTATAGCACATGAAAAAAAGATATCATTTCTATCTGTTAAAAGAGCCCACAGTGTGATTCCCAAAAACTCAATGAAAATTAATAAAGAAATGCCTAATTCTGCCTTCCATCGTTTAGTAAACGCCATTGATCGTTCCTACCAGTGATTTTATAGAGTTTTATGATGAAATGTTAAGGAACCTTTACGTAAAGGTTCCTTTACATCGATATTATAAATCTTCCTTTAGAGGTATCATTTTTATAGAAGATATATTTTTAATTCCCTTTTTTTGGATGTGGATAGAACTCAAGAAGGAGAAAAAAACATAGGAGAATTTGGAACAAAAAATTCATTTTCTCAAGTTAGAGGATAAGTATATGGGATTAAAGACATTTTACCGCCTCATTGATCATGGCAAGTCCCAGGAAGCGTTTCTTACTATTGAAACGCTGCAAGGCGAAGACATGCTTGAGGGAGAATTGATTAGAGCTCTTCTAATTGGGCAGGCTTCTGGGGATTACGAGCAATTTAAACCTCTTATCGAACAAATCATAATTAAGACTCAAAAAAATCCTTTATATCACAGTTTTGCTCGAACTACAAAAGCATATATTTTGGAGAGCCAGGCAAAACACGAGGAAGCATTGGAGGAACTGGAACTTGCTCAGAAGGCATGGGATGAACTGGAACTCATCTATCCATCACTAGAGGAATTATCTAAAGATAGAAAAATCAAAACGCAATATTTTCAAGCTTGGTTATGGACAGTAAAGGCTTATCTCCATTTCAGTAGAGGGTATGAAGCATTTCCCTTAGTCTTACAGTTATATTCTCAAAGTTTGGATGTGGCTTTGAAGCCATGGTTTCCTACAAAGCTTCTTGCGCTTCTTCTCTACAATGACATGAGTGTTGTTTATGAGAGATTAGGCGAATGGTCTCAAGCTATAGATTGTCATAATAAAGCATTGGCGATTGGGAGAAACTTAGGGAATAGAAATCCCCAAGTATACCCTCTAATTAAGCTAGGGAATATTTATCATATCCAGGGAGATTTAAATCTAGCTCTAAAGTATATGCAGGAAGGGTTAGAAATTGCTCAGAAAATTAATGCTGTCTTAGGGATTACACGAGGATTAACAGGAATAGGATCTATTTATCATAGTAAGGGGGAGTTTGAAAAAGCATTAGACTATTACTCGCAAAGCTTAGCAGTTGCTAGAGAAATGCAAATAATTGTATTCTCAGATCTTTCAGCAATTTTGTGGAATTTATGCCTCCTCCATCTTGATTTAAACAAGATTGATCAAGCGCGTAAATATCTAGCTCAACTTCAAACTCAAATTCAAATTGATAAAAGTCCAGACATCAGATCAAAATATCTATTAGCCAAAGCTCTGATTCTTAAAACTAGTAAACGCTTTAAAGAAAAGGCTCAAGCACAAGACTTATTGAAAGAAGTCTTTGAAGATAATAGTGCAAGTCAGCGGACACGGTTCTTAGCTATGCTTCATCTCTGCGACTTGTTATTACAGGAAGTAAAAACATTTGAAGATGAGGCACTTCTTCAAGAAGTACTTACTTTATCAAAGAAGCTCATTAAGTTGACACATACTTGGCAATTCACTCCTGACCTCATAAAGACTTTAGTTTTACAGGCAAAACTTGCCACAATTGAGGGTGATATTAACAGCGCCTTGGAACTATTAGAACAAGCTCATGAGATTGCTGAAGAAAAAAAACTTATAAATTTGATTAATCAGGTCAAATCTGAACAATTAACTTTAAAAAAAGAATTAAATAAATGGCAAGCTTTAGTTGATAGAAATGCTTCCTTACAGGAACGCATCGCTTTTATTGAAATTAAAGAATATTTGCGAGAAGCTATCAAAATAAGAGATTTAACCCAAAACACAAGACCCTAATTAATTAGATATGTGAGTAAATAATCAAAATTTCAACTATTTCTTCATCGAATTAATATTATGTTTCTCTTTAAGTATGTGGAAAAGCCCAATTATTGTAGAAATAACTAACAAGAATCCCATCAACATAATTGATGCAAGAAACATAAATTGAAGGTATATCTCAATTGTTGAAACATAATTATTTTTTGGTTTTGGTAGGAGAGGGGAAGTATGATCAATAATTTTGTAAGTACCAGTGGCATTTATAGCGGTAGTTCCCCAGGTACTAAGTGTAATCCTCCACGTCTGAAATTGATCCTGAAATTTTCCTTCTTTAGCGATTTCGTCTGTAATATCATCACTTATTACAGTATGGATCAGTAGTAATGGGCCTCCTGAAACCAATTCGATTTCTACAGTAACTTTTCTCGCCCATTTTTCATAGATGATTAAATCTTCCGTGGCTGCTAATGAAAAGCTTCCTTCCGTTGTTGAATAAGGAATAGGAGCGAAATAAATTAAATTCATTGCTGAAAAATATATTAAAATTAGGAAAAAGCAGCCCAGAGCAATTTTTATTTTCTGAGAAGTATTCATTTTTCGGTTCCTTGACTTAAACTGAGGATACATAAGTTCGGAATTAATTACTTAAATAATTAATTTTAAGTGAAAGAGAAGGTCGTTAAGGTAGAAAAAGTTATTATGATGGAAAATAAAGGATAATTCAGAGGGGACGCTCAATGACGGTAAAAATAACATCAGACATTTCAGTTACCGATATTCCTGCTCTTCAGTACAATGATTATTCCATCTACCGCAAAAAAGTGGCTCCCATTATCTCTAGTAACGAGTATAAACGATGGATATTAACAGATGGCGTAAAGGCTGTTGTGGCTCGTAGTAATAAAGAAATAATAGGTCAAATGTGGGCCCATCCTATAAAAATCTTCCAAAACGGTGTATTATTAAAACAACGATTTTTCTGGGTTCATAACATAAAGGTTCATCCATCATGGCAAAATAAAGGAATTTTCAGACAAATTGAGGAATATTATAGGAAGAAACTTCTTTCTGAAGAAGTCCATCGTTTTTTCTTAATTGAGTCTAAGAATACAAGAATGAGACTATTAGCAAACAAACTGAAGCTATTTCCAGGTGTAAACGTATCTGGGGCTGTTCTTTTCCGATACTTCACTTTTCCAAGAATTAAAAAGCCTAAACCTCTGGAAATTGTAAAATCTCATACAATTCCAAAACTATTGAGATATCATGTGAAAAAACATAAGAAATATTGGGTACCCCATTTTTCATGGGATACTTCTCCAGAATGGTTCTCATTTTACTTTAGAAAACAGTTGATTTGCATACTTCAAGTTTCACGACCAATACATCCAACACAGGGGAGATTTATTCACAAATTCCCAATTTTACTAAAAACTCTGCAAATACGATATTTATCGATTCCTTTTGATGAGCGAGAAGTACAACCTTCAATTACTCGATCTATTTTTACTACTTTGTTTCATACTTATCCACAAATCAACACACTTGTTTTTACTTTGAGTCCAAGTCTTTTATCACAATTCCTAGGCTTTCCAAAGTTCCTTTTTTTTCTGCGAAAGTTTATCTTGTACTCCACGACAAATGATCCTGACTTGATTCAGAACAATTTAGATTTTCACTCTTCATTTATTCTATTAAACGATGATAAAGGATAAACTGGTTTTTTCAAATGTCCAGAAGCCAAAAAAGGGTCTATAAATACATTTCATTCGCATTTACCTGTTTAAATGGCATTGCTGGAATTCTGGGTATCTATTATGCTATTATTGGGGACATTTTTTGGCCTCTTAAGATGATAATAATAGGAGCTGGATTTGACTTCTTGGATGGGTACTTTGCGAAAAGATCTCAACAATACTCTCTTTATGGAGCATATATGGACAGTATTGCTGATGCCATTACTTACGTATGTGTACCTTCATTTTTCTTAATTTTTTCAGAGCAAAATAGTCCATCAGATCCACAATGGATGGATGGATTTATTCTTCTGGTTTCGTTATTCTATATGATCTGTGGTAGTTATCGGCTCATCCGTTTTGTAAGAAATTCCCCAAAAACCTACTTTGAAGGATTACCAACATCTATAGCAGCATTGGTCGTTGGCTCTTTGATCGTCCTTATAATGACGACCCCTTCGGAATTAAGCTTTCTTTTCAACAACAGAATTATTATCGTGCTTATTATAATAGCAATTAGTCTGTTAATGATAACACACCTTAAGTATCCCTCCCATATTTCCTATTCTTCCTTTTTTAAATTCCTTCGTGGGATTGGCTACTTAATAATAGGTTCTTTCTTTATCTTGTCAAATTTTTGGACTGTATTGTGTGTTTTTTCATTTTTTTGTATTTATATCATCTTTGGGCCAGTATACATGAATAAGATTTGCCTGCATCTCAACTTTGAACTAAATGAATCTTAAATCTAATCCTTGTTTTTTTTGTTTAGTCACTTCTCCTTAAATTTTTTTGAGGTTTTAAAAAGACGTAACTACATTCTAGTTATAATTCGTACATATTTAAATCGTAATATATTCATACTATAATCATTAACATTCCAAATCTTTTTAATAGAGCTACATGCTTATTTTATTTTGAATAAGAACCCCGTTCAATAGCTTACAGAGAGAATCTTTTTATTTGCTTCTATATTCAATTTATTGCCACTAGAGAAATATTTATTAATCTAAGTCAATCCCCATTGTAATCATTCCTCTCATTAATTTTTCCCACCGTTATTAATGTGATAGGAATACTAATTCGCAACAAGACCATAAAAAAACTTAATTCATATATATAATCTCTATTAAAGAAATTTACGGAAGTTAAATAGAAATCAAGACGTAGGAGTAAATTATTCATGAAAAATGTAAAATTAGCGGGTTCTTACTATGAATTGGGGACCCATTTAGGTAAGATGATTCAAGGAAAACTCCATCTTCCAGAAGCTGACGCCAAAAAATTGGAATGGGCAGCTGGTTGTGAGGATGCAATGGAGGAATTTACGCCAGGGTTGTTAGAAGAACTTCAAGGTATTTCCGACGCAGCTAATCTTGATAAGGCTCGACTTAATGCAATTATTCTCTATGATCAGTCATACATAAAGAGCTTTTCTACTGCCTCAGATCAGCATTGTACAGTGTTTACTGTTCCTGGGAAACACTCTGAGAGTGGAAAACCTGTGATGGCTAGAAATTATGATTGGTCAACAGAAGTCAAGGAATATTTTACTATGCATTATATTTCTCCTCAAAATAAAATGAGAAATGTGTTATTTACTGATCATTATGTTGGTGGTTTTGGGGGTGTTAACGAAACAGGATTAGCGTGTGGATGTGCTACTGCTGCGTATTATAATGGGGATCTTAAACCTGGAATTATGTTAAGTATGGCAATAAGATGGATACTTGATAGTTTTAAAAATGTAGAAAAAGCAGTAAAATTTCTTGAAAAAGTTCCACTCTGTGAAGGGAATATCTATCTTCTCGCAGACAGAAGTGGAATGAGTGCACGGGTTGAAGCAACTCCTTACAAGGTTTTTACTACTTTTGCTCAAGATGAATTTCTCATCGCAACTAATCATTTTCAATCAGAGGAAATGAAGGATTTAGAGAATCAAATAACAGACGCCAATGCCCATACCACTCTTACACGCCTTGAAGGAATATCAAATTGGTACAAAAGCCAGAAAAAGCCAATATCTATAGATTCAATTAAATCGATTTTAAGAGACCACAAATATGGGGTTTGCGATCACATTAAGGGAGTTATCTATACCGAGAATGGAGATCGTAAAGAAGAAGATTTAGTAAGCACATTGTATTCCTGGATTGCTATATTAGGAAATGATGAGCTGGAAGTATGTGCTGGAAGTCCCTGTAAGAATGATTTCCGTTCTAAAGCAATTTTTACCTAGTAATATCCTATTCTGAAGACATAAGCACAACTTGTTAGAGAAATTGTCGGATTATAAAATGGCCAATATTAGGAATGGTGAGATTTGTGAAGGTAAGCTGGACTCCTCGGTATTGGAAATTATTTACTCTATTTCAGAATCAACGAGATCTTCGTAAGGAAACTTCTTCTCAAATCGTTTTATTGTTTTTATTATCACTAGAAGCGCTAGTGGAACTATTATCAGAAAAGCAAATATTACTAATTCCCATGGAGTTGTTACTGGGTATATCAGTTGAACAGAATAACGATCATCAAGATTTTTAAGCTCACCGTCGAGATTGAGATTAGTCGCTTCAAAAAAATAATCCCAAACCATTCTAAACTCAGATGTATTCCAAGAAAATCGTGTTGTGACTCCAGTTGTTCGAGAAATTGTATAAGAATAACTCGTTTTATTGGTATCTATACCAGTATTCCATTCAACAATAAATGACCTATTATCTTGAGTTACAGAATAATCTTGCAAGTCAAATATAACTGTCCCGAAGACATCCAAGAAATAGTCAAGAGAGGATGAACTCCCATTTTCAAAAACATATTCAATTGGTAGAGCGAACAACTGCAAAAAGGTAAATTCTGTTTTTTTACCTATTTCAAGGTCAACTTGTGCGAGTTCTAGATCAATTCGGATAGATTCTACGAAGAAATTAATCCAAATTGGCGGATTGTAATTATAGATTAGGTATTCAAGTCCAAAAAAATCTTTTGCTTCAACTGGTGGATCTCTAACAAGCCCAATTTGAACTACATCATAAGGATAAATCTTCATCTCTCCAATTTTAAAATGAGGAACATCTAGGAGAGTTAATTCTGTGATTTTCCAACCTAAAATAGTATCTATTTTGAGATTTTCATGCCATCTCAAAGATGTGGGACCTTGGTCATTATTTTGACTAATACAAGGAATAACGCTTGGGTAAAAGAAGATTATAAGGAAGAGAATGAATAATTTATGTTGCAATATCATCAGAGGAAAGATTGCTTGTGAATTTATATTAATGATTCGATAGCTGAAGAAATTTTGCCTGAACAACAATCGTTATAATAAGTTTGATTGTGGAGTACAACATTTTCATCATATTTCTCCCATTATTGGTTAAAAGTGAGATTACACCTTTTATAACCGTGAATTTAGACATCAAACTTGCAATAGACGCAAAATCAACTGTTTCTTTGATGTTATTGATTGAAGTTAAGTTGAGTCTTTATTCTGGTGTTTCGCTCCCTGAAATTAACTCCATTATGTTACCTAGTAAGATCACTAGCTCGTAACTTTCTTAAGAAATCTAATGAAAAGGGCAATAAACAATAACAATAATCCTAAAAGAGCTACGATTAGAATGATTGGAAATGGTTCTAACATGTTTCTACCAACAGGTTCAAACTATTTTGTTATCCATTTAATAAATCTCATAAAAAATACTACAAATAATCCAATGATGAATAATCCAAACACTATCAGCATTATTTGTAGCCAGATGTCCATTAATTCCACCAAATAGTAATAAAATGGCTGCTTAATAGGGTTTTTGATTCTTTTCTAATTGTTTATTCATTTCTTCCAATTTTGCTTCCATTCTTTCTAATCGAGTAGTTAAAACATTTTTAATTTCTTTCAATTCTAGGAGCATTTGGTCAGGAATAGGTTGTATAGGTGCTTCCTCTTCTTTCGTAACAACTGTTCCATAAGCTGCTTGGAATTGTCTTAATTGAGTCAATATATAGTCTCTTACTTCACGGTAAACTTTAATCCCTTCTAATTTCTCTTCTGCAGTCTCATCAAGAGAATAACCTTTACCCCCAGCAGTTTGGATTTCAATTGTACCTATACCAAATAATCGGTCGAAAGGACCAGTTTTCATGTTGATATTCGTTACTGTTCTATAGGGAACATGTTTCTCGGATTTATTAATTATTCCTTTGTGAACCACGATTTCATGACCGTGAACGATGAATAACATAGATTTTACGTATAGACGCATCCCTACAAGATAAGCAATAGTGATTCCAAACCAAATTGCCATGTAAATGACCCCCATCCAGAAAAAAGCCTCATATAATACCCTCGTTTGTGGTTCTGGAAGTTCAGATCCCAACCAGAATCCAAAAAGCGCAAAGATGATCAACAATACGGCGGTGAAAATGATGAATACTAAAATATACAACAAATAATTTTTCCAGAGGAGATTCCTACTGGGACGAATAATTCTCGGTTTTCCAGGGGGAGGAGGGATGTCAGACCCCTTGATAATTTTGACTTCATTCATTCTTCTTTTCGATCCTTATTTTTCTTGATGATTTCCTCTATACTAGCTTCAAATTGCTTTCGAATGGGAATATTTTGATTTGGGTCATCAAGACCATGCTCGTTTCTAAATGTTGTAAGAATGGAAAAACATTGTTCCTGGCAATTTTCATGACAAGAATGATCCTGCCATGGGATTATAGCACGTTTATTTATGTTATAAAATAGATAGACTGGTCTATCATCTCGAAAGTCATACCCAATTAGAACGCCATTTTTTAGGAGGATATTTATCTTTTTTTCATCTTCTTCGCGTTCTTGTTTCGTGCGGCCCTGAACTGACCTATCTAACCTGAAGTTATCTGAGAACTCCGTAAGTGCTTTTTTGATCTTTTTTAAGGCTAGAGATTTAAATTTAGATATTGAGCGTACATCAACTTCCTTTTGTAAGCGTCCATCCTCCACTATACGCTCCCACTCTCTCCTCTCTTTAATTAAAACATCTTTGATGACTTCAATCTCAACTTTGGGGGTCTTGAAAAGTTCTCTTATGACCACATTCTCTGAATCTGATAACAAAGGAGTCACTTTTCGACTTTCCATTACCTTAATTATTCATTACTAAAATTAGTGACTATTCTTTTAAACTTTTCGTTTCGACAGGGCTAAGTGTTCTTCACAAATAAAGCATTTACATTCTCATATAAAGATATTGACCTTTTAATTGACTTTTATTTCAGATAGTATAATTTTTTTTTGGTAGTTTACTGATGTGTTTTTCCTAAAACAATGCATTTATAAAGGTAATTACCATTTTTAGTAATGAACAAATTCGGTAATTGCGAAAACCAATCCAATCACCGAAGTTCAAAAAGGAGCAGAAAAATTGCTTAATCAAGAAATAAACGAAAAAAATCAAATGAAAAAGGAAGAAAACCTTGATCAGATTCAAGCTCTTCGTGCTTTAGGAATTATTTGGCTCTGTTTAGGAGCCACTAATCCAGTGTTTTTTATACTAGGATTGGTGTTCTTAGCCACCTCTGTAGTACAATTTAAGAAGATTTCGAATCAAGGAGGACTAGCATAATGGCTTGGATAGGTGGAGTCGCCGCTGCAGCTTGTGCTCAAGATGGAAGAAGGCGCAAAAAACCCAGTAAATTTGTGTTCTTGATTACTATCTTCAGCCTCGTAATAGGACTGTTTGTACCTCTATTAATAATCCTCGGAATGCATGGTGACATTTCAATGACAATTTTCCCGTTAATATTCATGTTTATCATCATGATTGGAGTAATTGTATTAGTCGCAGCTGGTTTCACTGAAACTTTGGATGAAAGTGAAACACTTGATGACTCTTCTAATAGATATGAGAGAGACAGAACTTCCTATCATGCAAAGCCTAGACCAAAGCCATTCTATTCCAGAAATGATGACCAATATTGGGAACCAAAACCTAAGTCGTCCTCATTTTTCTGTACAAATTGCGGAAATAGCTTAGAATCTGATGATCGATTCTGTGCTTCCTGTGGATGGAGGATAAATTAAAATCAAATTAAGGGTGTAAAAGATGCAAATACAAGAAATTATAACAGAAACAAAACAAAGAAAAAAGGTTCTTATCCGTACGGATAACCTTTCAAAGTATTATGGGAAAGATATCAAAGCTGTTGATGAGCTTAATCTTGAAATTTATGAGGGTGAGACTTTTGGCCTTCTGGGTCCTAATGGTGCGGGAAAAACCACTACTGTTCGCCTCTTGAACTGTATTCTGAAACCAACCAGTGGTACTGCTGATGTGAATGGCCATGACATTTCTAAAGACTCCACACAGGTTAAAACCATCACGGGTCTATTAGCAGAGTCACCTGGACTATATGAAAAGCTAAGTGCATACGAGTTTCTCGAATTCATAGGAGCCCTCTACAACATCAAAGGGACAATCTTGAAAGAACGTATTGAGGAACTTCTAAAGCTATTCGGTCTGACTGATAGAAAGGATCATCTCCTTGAAGGGTTCAGTTCAGGAATGAAGCAAAAGGTATTAATTGCCGCGGCGTTAATCCATGATCCTACAATCATCTACTTCGATGAACCTACAGCAGCTCTGGATCCCCGAGCAGCTCATATGGTTAAAGATTTGATAAAAGGCTTAGCAGATCAACTAGGAAGGACTATTGTTGTATGTAGCCATATTCTTCCCCTAGTAGAGGAGCTTTGTGATCGAATCGGTATAATTAACCAAGGTAGGCTTGTTGCAGTGGGCACAATTGATGAGATCATTACTCAAGCAGGGACTAAAACATTAGAAGAAGCCTTTATCACCTTAACTGGTGGGGTTGATGAAAAAGAGCTCCTAGCTTGGAGGAACCACAGTTGATTTCTCTTCGAAACCCTACCTGGTTATCAATAGCAAAGACAGAATATCGTGTGACAACCAGTCGAATTCGTGAGATTCGATCCTACCTCCCTTATCTTTTAATTGGGGGATTAACAATCTATACACTATTCATTGCCCCCTCCATTATCGACGCATTTGTTGATGAATTACATGAATTATTACTAAGCGCAGTAGCAGTAGCTATCATTAATGTCCTCTTTTTCGTATTATTTGTCATGTTTGCTTCTTTTCCAATATCCTCGACTATCGCCGACATTAAAACCGAACACTTAGAGATCTATCTTTCATCCCCAGTTCAACCGAGCGACATTTTGATTGGTGAATTCCTAGGGAAAATCCCCTTTTATGCAGTATTTGCAGCTATCATTGGGGGAACCTTTACTGCAGCGCTCTTCCCACTTGGTTTAGACATCTTTCAAATTTTTATTATCGTAACTGTTTTCATAATTATCTTTTTATCCGCCACTTGGGTAGGAACAATGATAGCTGTTCTCCTACGATCAGTTCTCATGAAATCAGCTCGAGGAAGAGACATTGGAAAAGGATTAGCAATAATAGTGATCCTACCGTTAATCGCTGTCATATATCTATTGATAGGTGGGTATTATGAGGTCCTTAAAGACCCTCAAAATGCTAAACTTGTAAAGGATCTTTTTGCGTTCTTTCCCTGGGGATGGGGTTCAGAAATCATTGTTGCGTTCGCACAAAACCCTGGAGATATCTTACTTACTGAGTTCTCAACGATCCTGCAGTTCAGTGCCTTACTAGCTTTCTTGGGCGGCTCTCTCTTAATTGGTGGGTTTTTAGCGAATCGTGTATACAACCTTGAACCAACCTCCTTTTCTGCAGCTACCTCTAATCCTAATAGTTTGTTCTATAATTCCATCAGAAAGCTTGGTGGTGGTGGATCATCAGGTCTTCTTTTGGCTACAGGATTCAAGACTTACTTCCGTAAAGCAAAGAATGTTGCCTGGATAATTTATGGTGTCGGCTTAATTTTAGTAATGAATGTCTTTCTGGCTCAACCTGATGAACCTGAGAGTGCTTTTATTATGTCTTTATTCATAGGGCCTCTCTTGGCAGCGTTTGTAACCTCCGACATCAGTCTTCAGGGAAAAGAAAACTTGCTACTCTATAAACAGACTCCGACAAGTACAAGCAGATACCTAAGAATGAAGCTATTTCAATATCTTGTAACTATTCTCCCAATTGTTCTAGTTGTTGAAACCACAGTGAACTTACTTGTTCCTGACATAACCTTGGAAACACTCCTTCTTAATGTTACCTTGACTCTTATCATTGCTTCAGCAGCTATAATCTTCACTATCGGTCTGTTTCTAGTAAATCCCGCATTTCATGATAAGAGTGGTGAATTTATGATCAATATCCAGATCTGTGTGTTTGGAGTTATCATTCCATTATTTGTCTTGTTAATCTCCCTGGATCAGATTCTTTGGGATCTATTTGCTATCGCTGATGCTCTCTATCCTGTGGCAGTAATCTATAGTGCTTTACAGTTAATCATAGGAATGGTTATCTTATCGGTTGGAGCAAGAAAACTCAGTAACATGGAGTAGATCCCCCTCTTCTCTTTTTTTACAAAAAATGGTGAAATTTTATGAATAAAAAGTTAAGAATCATCTTAGTTGGCTTTTTTACTTTAACCTTCTTTGCTCAATTAATCTTTTTCTTTTACTTCAGCGAAATGCGCTCCGCTTACAATCAAGGGATGTCTATCAGAGGAGCGGATATTGTCTTCTTTGTTGCTGATGGGTACTCTGAAAGTGATTTTCAAGGCGTGAAGGAATATTTCGATGACTGGCAGGGAAGTGTGATTGTTGCAGGATTATCTGAAAACCATTCGACCACTGAAGGTACGATCACAACGGATATCCTTATTTCTGATATTCATGAGATAGCTCTCATTGATGCAATAATTATCCCTGGGGGAGAGTTTGCTTCAACTCTTTATTCAAATCAGAATATAGGACGTCTTCTAACTGATGCAAACGATCTCGGCTTGGTAATTGCAGGAATAGGTAATGGAACACTTCTCCAGGCGGATTTAATCAACGGGAAAAAATTCACCAGCCATAGCTCTATTGTTGCTAATCTTACAACAGCAGGTGGGATCTATATCGATGGAGCATCTGTAGTTACTGATGGGAATATTATTACTGCGACTTCTCCAAACTACGAAGAATTCTCCTATGCTATTGCGAATGCTATGGGGTATTCCTATAATCTTACAGTAGATATTTCGTTTGAAAAGGAAGAACAAGGTTGGAATTATGCCATACGAGTCGAGTCTTCAGACAAACACATTGTTAGGAGAATGAGTATTAACCTTTCTTCCTTTGCTTCTGATGAGAAAACACTGATTGATTCCTTTGAACTTAATGAACAAAGTGGAGTATTTACTGCAGACTTTGGAATTTTAGCTAATGGATTTTATGTTGTAGATATTGAAGTTGAGAGTATCTATGGAAACCTTGAAGTTCGTTCTGCTGTTAAGGAGTTCTCTGTTGGTAGCAATTAATCTAGCTAATCTCCCCTTTCTTCTTTTTTTTTGATTTAGGAATTCATATCTGGGATAGTAGTTTTTACTTAAAAATGATTAATCATCCTTCAGGGGGCTTCGCTGCACAATTCTCTGAGCTTCTTGGAGATATTCTGTAAGCTGAGCGTGGATTAAGCGTTCCTGGAGAGAAGTATGTTGCTGGATCAAGTCCTGCCATTTGTGGAAATCATTTTCGAGTTCGTTCTGCTCTATTTCCACCTTCTTCATCAATTGATTAAGATTTTTTTCTTTAATAATCATCCTAGCTTGAGTGAGGTATTCTTGAGTTTGATCTAGCTCTCCTTCTACAGTTGCAAACTTCGCTCTTAGGAGTAAAGCGTTGACAACCATATTGAAGTCTTGAGAATCTTGTGCTTTGGTATGGAATTGGTGAATAAGTGTTTTCGCTTCTTCCCACACCTCTTGTTCACCAGTGGCCTTCAGTTCAAGAAGTAAGAGATCACAGAGAGCGACTATTGCAATCATAGTAAATGCATGCATCTCTACTTCACTCACAATTTGCCTTAACAATGCTTGAGCACGAACTTTTTCGGTCATACGTGGATTCTGCTTTAAGACCAGCGCTTCAGCTATACTTTTTCGAAGATGGGCACCTTGTGCTTCCTCAGGAATATGAGCAGCAACTTTTTGTAGCTTAATCAGATACTTTTGGGCATGTTCAAGCTCCTTTTGGTCTAAATTCAGAAGAACGAGACGAAATAATACACGTACTACATTATAATCCGATTTTGTTGTCTCATACTTTGCTAAACTACTTTGAAAAAACGGTAACGCGATATCCAACGCACTTTTTTGGTGATAAGCCATCCCAATGAAGTTAAAGTTGTAAGCAATCATCCAATCGACTCCTAGCGGCTCCGCTACGGCCAGACTCTGTCGAAAAAAATCTAATGCTTTATCAGGATCGCCTTTATGAGAGTATATTAAACCAATATGGGTTAATCCGAAGAAAATGTACTCAGGATTGCCACTCGCCTCGCTGAGGCTTAGACTCCGTTGAAAGTATTCTAACGCCGTGTCTGACTCACCTCGACCAGCATTCACAAGACCAATATCGTGGAGGCATTCCCCAATTCCTCGTTTGTTACCTAACGCCTCGTAAAGGGATAAACTCCGTTGATAGTACTCCAACGCAGTGTCTGGTTCGCCTTTAAAGGTGTGTGAATAGGCTTTCCAAAAAAGGCATGAAGCGATACCATGGCGATTGTTTAGGGCCTCAAATGATTTTAATGCTTTGTGATAATGCTTTAAGGACATGTCTAACTCATTCTTAGCGTAATAATGAAGACCTTTTACGTGTTCAAATACAGCTATCCAAATCGCCCCAATCTGACGTTCTGTATCCGTTAGGGTTTCCATAATGGCTTCTCCTTCCGCCAAGACCGATTGAGCCTGTTCTAGCCGCGATTGGCCTATAATATAAAAAATATGAAATTGAGCTGCTAGTAAGGCCAGGAGATAACTTGGATTCTTGGGAGATGGATAGGTTGCGCGTGCCATTGTAGCGGTTTGAAGGGCTTCTTCGTACCTCCCCACCCCTTCCAAAGAGCGACTTTTGTAATAAATACATGCTATTTGTTCCTCTTCGGATAAGGCACCCCATTCGTTTTGGTCTTCTTTCTGTGTGAACTGGTCTAAGACCTCTTGGTACTTTCCAGTCTCAAAAAGGGTTTGTAGTTCTTCAGACATCACGAAGTAACTCCAATGACATAAATACTCGCTTCAACTTCCTTTACTCCCTAAAAGAAGGTACTATTGTGCTTTACTATTTTGCTGGTGTAGTTGGTATTATTAAGGTTTTATACTATAGCTTAGCTAAAACATGAAGGCCGTTTTCTCTTTTTTTTAAAGAGAATGAAACATTTATTAGACAAAGATGAAATTAGATACGAATTTTTAGAGAACAGGTAAGATTAGTGTCATACTCCTTAAGAAATGAATAATAGGATTGTCCAAATTGGACAATTATAACATCAATACCAAAAGAACATCAAATCATCGGCATAAAACAGTGATAACACTTTGAATCAACAATTAACACTTAAGTTGTAACAAATACTATTTTTTTGAATTTATAGATTTCTGGAGAGCTTTACTTGCATTCCAGATTCTCGAAATAAACAGAGACAATCTAAAGCAACATTAATAAATCACAGATATCTGAGGAAGATGATTATATGAAAAAAACTGGATTACTAATATTTTTTCTTATGATACTTAGTTTAGGTATATTATCTTCATTTCCAATTAACAGATTTACCGAAAATGAAGAAAAAGCTTGGAAAGTCCACTCCAGCTACTCGATACTTGATGAAGATCCAGTCTTTACCCCTAATGAATCCATTTTTATCGATGGTAATGCTGATCTCATATCCCAAGCAAGTCTAAATTCTTGGCCAGGTGATGGGAGTAAAACGAATCCGTATGTAATTGAGAATGAGGATATCACTGTTTATAACCGCAGTTTCCCTGGGCTATCAATTTCGAATACAGATCTTCATTTGCACTTTAAAGACTCAAAAATCAGTCGGTATAGGGATGTCAATCCTTTTCCATATGGGACTTATATAGAATCTTTTATTATATTGAAAAATGTTCAAAATTGTGAGATTAATAATATTGTTCTAGAAGGCTACTGGGGTTCAGAAGACGGTGAAATAAGATTAGAAAACTGTCAGAGAAATGTTATTTCTAATAACAATATAACCACTGCTGTTGAAGCTTTTAGTTGGATTAACTTTGGTGGGTGGATTAGACGAAATTCAGGTGTTGATTTACGAAATAGTCATTATAATGCAATAATTGATAATCATGCAAGTTTATTTCTGTCTGAAAGTAATACTAATTATTTATACAATAATACAGTTTATGACATTGAATTATTCAATAGTAGGAATAATTCTCTCATATTAAATCATCTAGAGAAGCCTGAACCACCTTCTGGGAATTATGAAGAATATTCAGCAGCTAGAATTGCCCATATGAAAATAACTGGAGACACGGTTGAGGATTTTATCCAATATGAAGTAGTTAATAATAGTAGAGGTGGAAAACCAATTGTTTTCAAACAGAACCTTTTCAATAGCTCTATTTCTTTATCTCCTGATGAAGATTATGGCGATTTTTTCTTAATTAATTCCAGTTTAGTCACAATTCAAAACACACATTTTTCAGAAAATAATGTAAGGGAGATTGATTTCTTTAATGAAAATGGAACCATCAATGGAGACATATTTGGATACTACTGTTCTAATCTTACCATTCAGAATTGTTCAAGTGATAAGAAAATCGTAAATTTCAAAGACAGTGACGACATTCCTTGGTATACCGACCATCCGAATTATTGTCCAGATGTTACTTTTAGAAAGTCTGACAATATTCAGGTAAAGAATAACACAGGAATCTATGTTCTTTTTGAATCATCACAGAATAATAGCATCTATAACAATTCTGCAATTCATATTAATTTTTTCAAAGAAAGTACAAGTAATAAGGTAAATAATAATTCCATCAATTTTTTATTCTCTCATGATCAAACTAGTTATAATATCATTGGAAATAATACTTTTCTTGATTCATTTCAATTGAATGGTTATGATAACCAGATTATAAACAATGAAGTTGATGGTGATATTACATTGAGTGGTTGTAATAACCACATTATAAACAATAAAGTTGATGGTATAATCTACATTTTGTCTAATTATTCCAGAATTACCGATAATCTGGTACAGTCTATAACGATCTTAAAACCAATGAATACTATAAATAGAAATGTTTTAACAGATCGAGGATTGACTTTCAAAAGCCATGTAATTGAAAGCTTTCCTCCGCATTTCTATTGGGAATTTCATCATTATTCTCTACAAGGAATTTCATTTCCTGAAGAATTTAACCAAGAAGAAATAGAAAATAATACCATAAATGGAAAAAAAATTCTTCTTCTGAAGAATGTTGATGATATAACAATTCCAACAGATACAGGCCAAGTTATCTTGATTAATTGTAGTGATATAGATATTTCGAATCAACATTTTGAATCATCGCGGATATATCTTCATGGATGTCAATCAATTGAAATTAAAAATAGTGTTTTTAATAATAGTGAAATACTCATAGGATCCAGCACCAGTAACTTGATTATAAATAATGATTTTTCCAATGGAGGGATTGGGTTATTTTACAATCTAAATGATAAAGTATTAAATAACAATTTAAGAGACGGGTACATCTACCTTCTTTCCTGCAATTATTCAATTATTCAATCAAATTCAGTTCTCTTCCAAGCATGGGAATTATATCCTCGTGGTACTCCTCCATTATTTACAATAGGTGGAATGAGAAATCAGGTACTAAACAATAATGCAACTGGTGGTGGATATATAGGATTTTCAGTTCCTGGTTCCCTCAATACAATTGAAAACTGTATTTCACAACAAAATGGGATAGGATTCTTTATATCTGATGGAACAGATAATACAATTGTAGGCTGTTCCATTCTTGAAAATGAAGAATGCGGAATGTGGTTGGATGAAACCTCTGCAGATAATATGATATCTTTCAATAACTTCATTTCTAATGGAGGAGATCAATCCCAAGCCATTGACAATACTTACTATGGAAATTTTTTCCTTTACAATTATTGGAATGATTGGGTTTCTCCCGATGAAGATAATGATACCTTTGTAGATGAACCGTACTCAATAAGCGGATTTGCTAATAGTAAGGATTATTTTCCACTCTCATCTCCAACTAATATGACTCTCACACTCCCTCGAGTGATTATTCCTAATGGAAGGGAAATATTTTATTCATATGAGACAATTACGATTTCTTGGGCGCCTGCAGTAGAGAGATACGTAGATCTGTTACATCCTGTAAAATATTCGATTTACTATTCACCTGATTTGGGAATTTCGTGGTATCTAATGATAGATAACATAGAAGAAATGAAATATGATTGGTTCAATTCTAGTCTTCGATCGAGTACCGAGTATCTAATCAAAATTATTGCCACCAATTCCGACGGATTATCAACCTTCGATATTTCTGATGAACCATTTACTATTATTGGTCAAGAAACAACAATCACTGATCATCCGAGTTCTTTTACCACAGGACCTATTATTCTCTTATTCACTCTACTGATCGTTGGTTTCAGAAGAAAAAAGGAAAGATGAAAAATTTAATTTCAAATAATTTAGAAGGATATTGGAACCTTTATGAAGCATCTAGGACAATTAAATATTATCATATTATTGTTACTAGTTTGGTTTTGTAGTTCTTCAGCAGATAGCTCGATTTCTTCACTAAGTAACCCTAACGATTCATCATCAACATTTAACACTGAAATAGATATAGCTAATGCCTATCTGTTATATAGAATTAATCTCAAAGGAGAATATTCTTGTTCGTTTAGATTAGAAGCGATAAGTAACGCTCTTATGGTGATAAAACCTGCAAAATGTTGTTTTAAAATTAATGGTACAATTAAAGATCTAGAATTAAAAATAACTGGCTCCAATGTTGAATTTAATAGCTCTATTGTGAATAATACTACTTTTATTTCATTTTCCACATCTGATCATACTTTTCCAGAAGATTTTCCTTTTACGATAAATGGGAACTTTCTAGGAAATTATCTTTCTAATACTAGTGGAATTCTGTTATACTCATTCAGTATAGATTGGGGAACAATAGTAGGGGCACAACGTACCAATATCACTTTTAGTGATGATTTTACGATTCATTCCATTTCTCCTAAGCAACCCTATTCAATTGAAATAAATGAATATGGAAATTATTTTGAACTTTGCTGGGTAGATATGATGGCTAAAGGGTTTGAAACAGTAATACAACTACATCCAGGGCAACTTCCGATTGAATATGAATATTTGGAAGTTGATTTAAAAAACTGGACCGCGACGATTGGTCAATCAAAAATTGCTACAATTCGAAATATCGCTTTACTCAACATAACCGGATTTGTTATTACGCCAAATTGGATTAGTACAAATGTGTCTAATCCCTTTCATTTGACTCCCAATCAGTCAATTGCTGTAAGATTTAAAATTAATAAATTAGCTTCATCTGGCAAGAATGATTCTATTAAAATTTTAGTTCTAGACCCCTTTTACAGTTCTAGAACCTTGGACGCGATTGTTATTCCAATTTATGTGACCAGTGGGAGCTCTACTAATTTATTTATGATTATTCTTCAAGTACTATTACTTTTATCAATATTCTTTGTTACTGGATTTCTCATTCACCGTAATGGAGGATTTAAGAACATCTCTACTAATATCAAGGAATTTATTCAGCCAAAACGTAATAAAACACTAGAGCAGCCAGCTAAATCCTCAACTGCTGATTCTGGCAATATTTTCGCATGGGAGGAAATTGAAACCGAGTGGAAAGAAATTCTTCCAGAAATGGAACTCCGGATTTTACAAGTTTTATACTTAGAAGGAATCATGAACCAGAAAACACTCGCAGAAAAAGTAGGGATTTCGACAATGACAACATCAAGAATAATTTCACGTCTTGAAATGAAGAGATTAATCAAGAGAGAACGTTTAGGTATGTCTAAAATTATCAAAATTAATAAGGATAAATTATAGACAATTTTGTTGTTTGGTAGATCCTTCAAACCGATTCCACGAGATCAAAAATAGTTCATTCCTTTTCTTCCCGAATATGTATTCTACTTACCCTAATCCCTAAATAATTATAGTAGCGCATTAATCACTTTTTGCCACTAGGTTTCTAATCGACTTCTAAGGGAACCACCTCTGAAGTAACAGTGATAACACTCTGAATCAACAATTCATACTTAAGTTGTAACAATGAATCTAATCCTAGTGCTCCTAGATTATGAGTCAAAAAAAGGAGAAATAAGTATGAAAGTAAATGAAAACCAAATAGTATCACTTATAATTGGAATACTAACTATTCATCTATTGGTCTTTCCTGTGAGTCAGGGAAGTGCAACAATAGTCTGGGAAGAGACGTTTAATAGCCCCGTCTCTCTTGATGATTGGGAATTAATTGGTGTTGAAGGTATTGAAACTTATGGTGAAACCTTTGACCCAAATATTACATGGGTAAATGGCACCTTAGCATTTCCTTTTCAAACTGCTGGTAATACTACCTTTGCCTTACATCACAGCGCTGTAGCTTATGGTACCTGGAGTTTTGATTTATTTTTCCCTCCAGGTGGATACAGTTTTATTGTGACATTTATTTTTTCTGTTTTTGATGGCAATTATATTCCAGGAATTGGAACGACTAGTCTGCAATATAATAAGACAGGGTATGCACTACGTTTTTGGGGAGGCGAAAATCCAAGTG
Organism: Candidatus Heimdallarchaeota archaeon; assembly: GCA_020353515.1. Lineage (GTDB taxonomy): Archaea > Asgardarchaeota > Heimdallarchaeia > Hodarchaeales > Hodarchaeaceae > Hodarchaeum. The sequence continues at coordinate 438,322 of CP070695.1, read as the reverse complement.
ATCAACTTTATAGTTTTTTTGGTGATAATGATCCTCTCTGGAACACTAGTACTCTGAATATGCATTCTTCTCTTTATTCTGGGAGTCATCATTTTGACATCACTCGTGGCACAACAGGCCAATTCTATGTCTATCATAATCAGGATTATGATTCTCCAATTATTAGTTATCAGTGTAACTTTACAGCTTCTAGTGAGAAATTTGGAATCTGGTCATGGGTAGGTGCACCTCAACTTGATAATATAACCGTGAGTGACACGGTAGATATACCTGAACCTGTTGATAAAACAACAACAACGACTACTACAACTACTACAAAAAACGATAACAACAACGACTACTCCATCAACTACTAGCACGGCTACTGGTAATGGAACTCCTGGTTTTGAGTGGTTAATATTCTTCGTTTGTTTTTCTTTGATGTGTGTATTTTCCCGTAAAAGAAGACGATAAAGTCTTCTCTTCCCCTTTTTTATCTACTGTTCAATGTTCGGGTAGTGGAGTCATGATTCTGTACATTAGAGGTCTGGAATATGCTTTTGAAGAACTTGAGACAGATCATTTAAGAGAGTAACATAATTAGAATGAATACAATTCACAGTCTGTAGAAATTCGTACAAGAGATTCATATCAATCTGATTCTTATCTACCAGCTCCTCATATTTGATTAGCCATTCCCCAAAAACTCGAAAGAAATGTTCATTTGTGTCAGAAAAGTGTTTGGGGATATCAGAATAATTGGTAGGGAGATCTAGACCGATCAAATCGGTAAACTTTTGAAATTCCTCAAATTGCTTTTTATAATTGTCATAAACATACTGCATGCTGGAAACGAACAGATTCCTAGCGACACGACCGTAATAATTTGTTTTATTTCGGCCATGAGGGCCTTCAAGTAAGGTAACGACAATCTCAATTAACCTTAATTCTACTAAAATATCAAGGTGAAAATAGAGAGTTGTTTTACTAATCTCCTTTTCAGTTACCTGGCTTAGTTTAGTATCAATTTCTGAAACATTCAAAGCATGTCGAACTTTGAACTTACCATCAGGAGATTCCTCTTCTATTCCCTGTCTTAGAAGTTTAACGATTTCCCTTCTAACAGGATGGGAGAAGTATTTATCCTTTGGAACATTGATAAATAGAAACTGGGGAATATTTTCCCAGTAATCAAAGAGTTGTTGTCGATCTTTGGCCATGAGTGGTCATCTCTTCTATCACAAATTACTGAAATGCTTTGAGGAATCAGTAATTATATGCATTTTTGATTATTTTGTCCGAAACGAAATATATATATTACGAAATTACGGTTCGAGTTCTCCTCGAAAAGTAGACGTTACGATTCAATTGTCTATCAAGACGTAATGTGAAACAATTAAGGTATAAAAAACTGTAAGGATTTGAGATAAAATGAAATATAAATTACTAGGAAAAAGTGGTTTAAGAGTATCAGAACTTTCCTTAGGAACTATGACTTTTGGAGAGGACTGGGGTTGGGGAAGTTCAAAAGAGGTGGCAAAACAGGTCTTTCAAAAATATACAGATGCAGGTGGAAATTTTATTGACACTGCATGTAATTATACTGATGGAACAAGTGAGAAATTTATTGGAGAATTCATTGAAGGAGATCGTGATCGGTATGTGGTTGCCACGAAATATACTCTTCATGACCATCGTTGGAAAAATGACCCCAATGCTGGGGGTAATCAACGTAAAAACTTACTTAGAACAGTCAAGGAGAGTTTAGACCGATTACGGACTGATTATATTGATTTCCTCTATTTACACATGTGGGATTATACAACACCAATTCATGAGGTTATTCGATCCTTAGATGATCTAATTAGTTCAACACGAGTCAATTATATTGGTGTCTCAGACACACCGGCTTGGGTTGTTTCTAGAGCCAATACTATAGCCGAGATACGGGGATGGAATCCATTTGTAGCATTTCAATTTCCTTACAATCTGTCATTTCGAGACCCAGAGAGGGAAATAATTCCAATGTGTAAAAAATTGGATTTGGCTATGACCGTATGGGCTCCCCTGGGAGCAGGATTATATACAGGGAAATATACAAGAGAAAATCCCACTCCAGGGAGACTAAAAGAGGGAAAGTGGGGTGCACCCTCAGAAGATAGGCTCAAAATCGCTAAAGAAGTGGATAAAATCGCGGATGAAATTGGCTGCTCTTCAGCTAATGTTGCACTCAATTGGGTCAGAAAACAGGATCCCCTAATTATCCCTATTTTTGGTGTGACTTCATTAGAACAGCTAGAGGATAATTTAAGGTGTCTGGAATTTGAAGTGACTGATGAACATTGTCAACAATTAGCAGAATTAGTTGATTTCAGATTTGGCTTCCCTAAAGGATTCCTCATTAGTAACAAAGGCCTCTATCATGGAGAGACATACGATCTTTTGGAAAATCATCGTAATTATGAGTAGAAGGTTTGCCTATGGTAAAGATAGGGAATATTGTCGTAGAAGAAGATGTTGTGGACAAAGAATCATTTCAAGAAGTCATCAGACACCTAGAGCTGAAGTCACCAGTTATTATCAAACCAAATTGGGGCTTCTCCGTCTGCTTCACGGAGGCAATTATTCTGGATTGGGTTCTCTCTGCTATTGATGGTGAAGCCATAGTCGTGGAGAGCTATGGCTGGGCACGAAGTGAAGAAGCACTTAAAACGGGAGGTTGGGGTTCCTTTGGCCGGGAGGATCTTCGCAAGAGTGATCAGTGGTTCTTGGAATATTCTGGGATTGGTAAGATCCTGGAGAAGCATGATGTAGAGTTCTTGAACATTACCGAAGAAAATTGGGCAAACAGAACAGCCGAACGTGAGCTGATTGAAGAGCTTGTCAAAAAGAAACATACTCCGCTTGAACGAGAGGAATTCTATAGTATTATTCCTGAACAACTCTATGAGATGCGTGGCGGGGATCTACTCAGCTTGGCAAAATTAAGACTCTTAGAGGCACCTATGATAGTCTCTTTTTCGGTCAAAAATTTCTTTGGGATGATCCCTGGTCCTGATCGTGGTCCATTTCACGGAAAGAAGCACAGTAAGCTGAACCAAAGTATCGTGGATATCTACAAAGTCTATGATTCTTTATTTCATATTTCTGGAGTCATCGAAGCGGTGTTTACAGCCTCTCTGAGAGACCCTGACACCTTCGAGTGGGAGACTCGTGAAAATCCTGGTTTTATTTCAGCATCGGAAAACCCTCTTGAGTTAGACGCCTTTCTAAGCACTCTATTAGGAAAAGATCCACATAAAATTGGGTATCTTGAGCTAGCTGCTGAAAACTTCGGTAAATGGGACGAAGAAACTCTCAAACTCGGCGTTGATAACGGAATTAAGGTATTAGAATAAATTATACGATTTAGATTGTTTGGTTGTGAATTTCAAAATGATAATTAATAAATTCTTGGGAATCCAAGATCTGTCCCCAGAAGCCAAATCATTACTGAGAACCTTTTTTTCTTTCACTTTTATTAACTCTCTTTTAATGAGCATTTCAGGGACTTTTTTTGCTTTAAATGCTATAGATAAAATTGGTTTCGCCTTAACAGGTGTAATGATGTCTGTTATACTGTTAACTCAATTTATTTTTGATTATCCTTCGGGATCACTAGGGGATTATGTTGGTCAGCGTTGGATACTTACCATCGGTTATCTCTGTTTTGGATTTGGTTTTTTGGTATTAAGTATGGCAGAGACCTTTACTCATTTTCTGGTGATCGCTTTGGCTAATGGTTTTGGAAATGCTCAATTTTCAGGGGCTATAGATACTTGGTTAGATTCCAACTATAAGAAGGTTGATTCTATTGATAAGGATCGTAAAATTTATGGTTATGCTCGGTCACAAGTAGGTACATTCAATAATCTAGCTTTAGCTGCATCCTACATGTTTGGTGGATTTCTCTCAGTAACCTTTTCTCGTCAAGCAGTTTTCTTTCTTCAAGCCTGGTTCTCTTTAATCTTGGTTTCGTTTGTTTTGCTTAAAATAAAAAATATAACAATCGAGATTAGTAAATCGGATGTTGAGATTCCTTCAAATGGAAAAGAAGAAGGGATTAATTCGTACTTTGCATACATTAAAGGAGGGATGAGATTTATGATGTCAAGTAAAGCCGCGTTCTTTCTTATACTAGGTATTGGTATTCTTACTACTACTTGGTGGATTTGGGGGTCTTTAATACTTTTTCCACTTTATTACGGATATTCTGGAGATGATATGGGGGCAAATCTCCTCAGAACAATTATTATGCTTAATGGTGTTCCTCTAGGATTACTTGTTTCTAAATTCAGTAAGAAGATTTCTACAAAGAATTATCCTTTAATGCTGTTGATTTTTCTTTTTCTGTTCTTTCCTGCAGTGATTAGCCTCTTTATCCTTGTTCCTTTAGAAAATCGAGTTAATCTCATTGGTTTTGTGGCTACAATAGTTATAATAAACATAAGCGTCAGTACGATTTTTCGGACCGCAGAAATATTAAGAATGAGGTTATTGGTAGATTTTGTACCTTCTGAGTATAGAAATTCTATTTATTCTTTGATACCTACAATCACGGCATTGTTTGGTATTCCTTTACTTCCAATAGCAGGCCAAATTATAGACAGTTTTGGTTTAATTGCAGGTATGGCTGTCATTCTTACTGTATTTAGTACTGGTTTCATGTTCATCACAACTGGGACTCACTTTATGAAATCAGGTTCGGGAGTCGATTCTTTAGAGGGTCAGATGGCCTTAAAGGCGTCTAAAAAGGCTGAAGTTGCGCACTAAACTTTATACGATATTTGATGGTGTATTTTATGACAGCTAAATTCTCATTTAACAAACCAGATGTTAGTGATGAAGAAATAACGAACTATATCAATAGACGAGATAATATTACAGTAATCACCTTTATTTCCTCGTATAATGGAATTCCTCATATGTGCCCTGTTTGGGGTGGTTTTTTCAACGGAAAATTCTTTTTTCAATCAGAAGATTATTCGTTCAAAATCAAATCTATCAAAAACGGGAGTAATAAAATCGGGGTCTCAATTATTGATCCCCGTCAATTTCCTGAATATTTAGAAGGTGAAATTCCCTACGTTAGTCTTGGTGGGCTTGCAACAGTTCGGACAAAGAAGGAATTTACTGAATTTGAGAAAATTCTCAGACTAATATTCCGAAAATACGTGGAAAAGGAAGAGGAACAGGAAAAGCTCCTAAATTTTGTTTTGGAAGAGGTAAAAACCCGAGTACTAATTGAGGTGCTTCCTGAATGGGTTAAAGCTAGAAAAGTCCCTAAATCTGGCGCTAAATAACATATGAGTACTGATGATTGAGATGGTTATCACAAAATATTTAGGAATCGACGAATTGGAACCAAACGTCAAGTTTCTCTTAATAAAATTCTTTTGTTTTTTATTGATCAATTCGTTTATAATGAGTTTGTCATGGACTTTTTTCTCATTATATGCGATTGATAAAATGGGTTTTACATTAACAGGAATTATGTTAGCTGTCATGTTATTTACACAATTCATTTTTGATTATCCTTCAGGATCAATGGGAGATTATTTAGGCCAACGTTGGGTTCTTACAGGTGCATATTTATTCTTTGGAATTGGTTTCTTTTTCTTAGCTATTGCTCAAGACTTCACTACATTCCTCATAATAGCAATACTTAATGGGTTTGGTAGTGCCCTTTTCTCTGGTACGCTGGATTCATGGTTAGATACTAACTACAAGAAGATCGATTCCGTTGATACTGATCGAAAAATCTATGGTTTTGCTCGGTCACGTGTCAACACAGCTAATAATGTTGCGTTCGCAGCGTCATTTATGACTGGTGGATTTCTTTCCACAATCTATTCTCGTCAAACAGTCTTTGCTTTACAATTTTTACTGTCTTTAATTATGGTTATCATTGTTTTAACTCAAATTAAAGAGATCTCAATTGAAGCAGATTCAGAAAAGATTCAAACAATACCTGTTAAGGTTGAAAGGAAAAAATCACAGTACTTCACTTATCTTGAAGGGGGAATTCGATTTATGTTCTCTAGCAAGGTAGTTTTTTTCTTACTTCTAGGTATGGCTTTTATCACTGCTACATGGACAATTTGGGCAATGATAGTTCTTTTTCCAATATATTTCGGGTACACTGGAGATGATCTTGGGGCTAATTTCCTCCGTACAATAATTTATTTAACTGGGGTTCCAGTTGGATTATATGTTGCAAAATTGAGTAAGAGGTTATCAACAGAACATTATCCTAAGTTTCTTCTAGTGTTCTTAGTCTCATTTTTCCCTGCATTCATTACCTTACTAATAGTAATTCCAGCACAAAATAACTTCAATTTAACTGGATTTGTATTTACCGCTCTAATCATGATTATTATTGGATTTCTGTATAAAACTTCAGAGGTTCTAAGAATGAGATTGATGGTTGATCTTGTTCCTTCAGAGAATAGAAATGCAGTATATTCTTTGTTACCTACTATCACTTCTTTGCTTAGTATGCTTTTACTTCCAATTGTTGGACAAATGATTGACATTTTTGGTCTAGTTGCTGGTGTTGTCGTAGTAGGTTCAGTTTTTAGTGCAGGTTTCTTGTTTATTACTATTGGAACTTATCTCATGAAATTAGGTACGAAAATTATCTCCTTAGATAGTAAAATGATGGTAGAAAAACCTGAACAATCAGAATCCATAAATTAAAAAAAACTTCGAAGTTTAGATCAATCCTTTCGACCTTACTTTTTAAAATCTTTACCAATACTAAAAGCATCTGCAACCATATCCCCAAGTGTCCAATATTTGTTATCAGGTTGAGAAAATGTGAAAGGATTAATTTTCTTTGAGTCTAACTTCTCCCCACTCATATATTGTTTTTCTGTGTAAGCAGCAATTACTTCACCAAGTATTAAAGTTATTCCTGGTAGTTCAATGATTTCGTAAACCTGACATTCCAGACTTAGAGGACATTCCTGAACCATTGGTGCTGATTCAAGCTCTCCATAAAAGATGTTGAAGAGCTTTGATTTATCAACCTTCCTTCCAGAAACAATACCACAATAGTCAACTTTCTTTACTAGGTTTACATTTGGAATATTTATACTAAAGTTTTTGTTTTCTTTTATTCCCTCAAGTGTGTATTGTTTCTTCCCAAATGCTATACCCCAGATTGGGGGTTTACCATTAAGACGATTGAACCATGCAACAGTCATGAAGTTAGGACGATCATTGACGAGTGCTCCAATAATCGCAACAGGCATTGGAAAAGGAGAAATATTAGGTTTAATCTTTATTTTTGACATTTAACTCAACTGTTCAATGATTAGCTATGTAAGGTAAAGAATAATTTTTGAGAATTAATGATTATCTTACTAGGCAAAAATGAAGTTTTAACGTCTTCTTCTTATTGCTGCCATTATTGGGACTAAAATCCCAAAAAAGATGGGGACAAAGATAATAATTGGAAATTCGGAATCATTAGAGGAGGATGGTGAGCTAGAACCTCTTAGGAGAAATCCAATAAAAAATAACATAAATAGAACAACGCCTATAAACAACAAAAATATAACAATCAATAGACGAATTGTTTTATCCATTTGAATACCAACTAATTATAAAAGAATGGATTATCTTATCTCGAAGAAAGCTTTAATTTTCCGATATTTAAACAGACTGGTTAAGGAACTTCAATTTAATTTTTCTTTTCTTTTTATACATGTAGACAAGAAAACCAAGTAGAAACATGAAATAAACATAGTGATTAATTAAAAAAAGTATTGTCAAGAACAGAAAGTATCCAGCAAATACTAATGGAATAAAATACCATTTCTGGATCTGTTTATCATTCAATGATTGCTCTATAGGATTATAAGGTGTCACATTCAATGTAAGAGAAAGAAAGGGGATTAGAAGTATTAGATAGAATTTAAAGCTACCTCTAGGATAGAATAAATGAACGCAGATAACCAATATCAATAACCAGAAGAAATATACTCTTTTTAGAAGATTTTGGTCAAATTTAAATCTCTCAGAATCATTCCAGAATAGAAGAATAATTAACACAACTGAAACTCCGAGTAAAATCCAATAAGAGATTAAAAATCCAATTATATCAGTTATAAGGTCAGGTAATCCCAGAATTACAAAGAATGAATTAAAATGGACTGGGAAGGAGTAACCAATTCTTGGTCCACCAAATCCCAAATTCTGTAGTTGATACCAAGATATTGTCTAGAGTTTTTGAAAAATCAATCAGAATGAAAGGTAGAATAATCATTAGAAGAGTGGTGAAAAATATAATGGAGTAGCGGATGAAACTTTTTAGAAGACCGATTCGATCAGAGATATTCCTCTTTTTGATAACAATTAGCATAACAAAAGGAAAAAATATTGCCGCAAATTGTTAAAAAACAACATACAACTTCTTATTTAATTCTTGAGGTACAATTTTTTGAATGAACATAAACTCTTATAGTGCAATATCTGAACTATGACGATTAGGGTCGGAGGAATGTCAAAAATTAAATTTTTGTGAACAAAACAATACATCCTAATGATTTTTTTACTTAAAATGAATATGTTCGTTCAAGACTTAATTCAAATTAATCAGTCTAAAAGCTCAATGGTTATAAAAAAGATTCGAAAATATCTGGTGAAAATAAAAATGGCATCAGTGGATCCTTTATTTCTCATTATATTAATATTTGGAATCTTGCTGTTAAATTTATTCATAGTATTCCTGATCAAATTTTTTAAAAGGGTGACAAGATAGCTTAAATAATTTATTAAAACGAATCAGAGGATAAAATAAAAAATGGATAAGATAATTCGTCGTTTTTTAGTTTTTGGGGTTATTTTTGTGCTTTTTATTATATTCTTGTTCGGATTAATCTTTCTTAATCTTAACTAGGGATTATTCTGCCTATTTGCCAACAAAGGATGAGTTATAAGACTAGTAGATTGATATAGATCATGTTTTTTCTGGCTTTAGAAGGATTGAGAAATGGAAGATCTGCCAAGTGGATTACTGAATTCAGGTGCAAAAGAGATTTTGAAGGGATTAGAGGTAATATCAGGAGGAAAAGTCTTAGATGTTGCAACTGAAAAAGGAGGCTTCATTAATACATTAATGAAAGTTTTAAAAGATTATGATTCCTTTATAGGCATCGATATTTTCTTTAAAGATCTTGATTCAATAAAAAGGGAGTTTGAAGATAAACCAGTTGAATTTATTGAAATGAATGCTGAAAATTTAAAATTTTTTAAGAATTCCTTTGATACTGTAACAATTTCTCATTCCTTACATCACTTAACTAGCGTGAAAAAAGTATTAACCGAAATGGTGAGAGTTCTAAAGCCTGATGGATACTTTATTCTCCAAGAACCATTTCATGATGGTATACAATCAGAGGCGCAATTGACTGATATTGATCAACATCACTGGGGGTCAAAAATTGACAATTTACTAAATATTCCGCATAATTTCACATTTACTAAGCACAAATTAAAAGAAACCGTTAAAGAATTGGGATTAAGGGAGCTAAATATAATAGAGGCTACTCATTTTGTCAAATGCTTATTCTGTGATGATAAATTCGACTGTGAGGATCCAAAGAATGAAGGAATCATTAAGTTTGCGCTTAATGAAATTGATCGTGACCTTAAACGGTTATCGAAATTAGGAGAACGCCCAGAGTATAATAAGTTAAAGGAAGAAGGGGAGAGATTAAAGGAAAGAGTAAGAAGAACAGGTTCAGCTCCTTCTTCTCATATGCTTTTTATTGGCAAGAAATAGAATATTACACCTATTTCATTCGGTTCGAATACCTAAGAGATATTATACTGATTGTTGAGGAACATATGCTCAGTGAAACAGAAATCCGAGAGGTAATTAAAGGTAAAATAGACCAAGATGAGAACCTCGGTGAAAAAGTTGGTGAAAGTGGCCACCTAGGTTATACAAGTTATGAAATAGACCACATTAGCAAACCTGTGAAACAACCTGGTGAAATATGGAAAGTTGCCTATATTTATACTCTTTATGTTGAAACTGAATTCACATATTATCCTGATAATCCTCCATATGAGTATAAGTATAAAAAGACAATTTTTTTGGACGAAAAAGGGAAGATAGTTAATGAATCTCCTAAAGAAACTCTGGGGAATAGCTTCCATAAAACAGATGATTTTTTAGATTTATAAATCTGGGATTTCAGGTTTTTCCAATGATTGTATAACAACCTTTAAACGACAATCATTCTCGATGAATATTTGCTTATAATAGTACAAATTCTCTAGCTAGTCTTTTATGTAAAATTAGACAACAGCTCCAAATAGTTTTAGACGATTTAGACCGTGGTATAGATTAGAAATCATGTTCGTGAGAAATTATTATGGCTAACAGGAATAATTTACAACAGGAATTAACGATTTCTGAAGTAGAAATGAGTCAATTAGCTGACCGTGCACTCATATTATTATCTTTTAAGGATACAGATACTCAGAATTTGCGATTTATTTTAAATTTACTAGGTATACGCACTCTCAAAGAGAAGAAAGCTATCCTGAAAGAGATATTTCGTCTGATTCGTAAGGGGATTGTGTACATCCCCGCTGGATTGCCCCAATTAATAGATCAAGGCTCTCGTTTCAATATCGATGACGTTCAAGACATGGATAACATTAATTTATGTCTTTTATGTCCACATGATAAATTAATTCAAGAAATCCAAAAAGAAATTGCTAAAGCACGACGCTAATTTTATATTCAGGTCAGAATTGGGAATTTAATATTTTCTCTTGAATTAACACAACTAGCAAAAATACTTTATAGAGATTTTTTCATTTTACTCCAGGAGGTGTAAATTATTTTGGAAAAATATCGAAAATATCTCAAGGCTCATAATTGGGATGAAACTCCAGAAATTATTCCTGATCAACAAAAGGGGGTAGCTCCTCCTCCATTCCAGAAACCTTGCCCTAAAAAAAGTGCAGTTATTGATTTGATTCCCTTAAAAGAGCTTTCAGTTGGAAATATTCCTCTTATTAACGCTATAAATGCTAGGAAAAGTCGTAGAGGGTACACGAACGACCCATTCACATTAGAAGAGCTTTCTTTCCTACTTTGGGTAACTCAAGGAGTTCGTGAAATTGACATTGATCGTCGGCATGGGAAAATCAAGACAACTAAACGCACGGTGCCCTCAGGAGGATCACGTCATCCTTATGAGACCTATTTAGTTGTGAATCGAGTTATTGGACTCCAACCTGGTATTTATCGGTATCTTGCTATAGAACACAAACTGTGTGTGTTATCTCTCATTAATTCTGATTTAGCAGAAAAGATGATCGATTCTTGTCATGGTCAAAAGTTTGCAGGTAGAGCAGCTATTGTTTTTATTTGGGCTGTAATTCCATACCGAATTGAGTGGAGATACAGCATCGCTGCTCATAAAGGTATTGCAATAGAAGCTGGCCATATTTGTCAAAATCTGTACCTTGCTTGTGAAGCAATTGGAGCTGGAACTTGTGCAATAGCAGCTTATGATCAGGGTAAAATTGATTCAATCATTGGTGTAGACGGAGAAGACGAATTTACTGTTTATATTGCTCCAGTGGGGAAAATTAAAGAGCGGAAATGAAATACCAAAAAGTATTCGTCTTATTTATATTCTTTTGTTATCCTAAACAGCTTTTCTTCGAATAAAAAGAACAAGGGTACTCATGATGAGTATCATGATTGGGAACGATATGAATGAACTGGTTTCTGTTACTTTTGATGTTGTAGTAGTTTCTGATCTAAGGTCTAGTGATGATGGATTTGTAGTTGTCTGAGTCTTTGAAGTAGATGGAGGAACGTGTCCAATTGCTGGAATAATGAAATCATCAATTAATACTGAGTACAAGTTACCTATTAGATTAGTATTAGCTGTGAAAACAACAACCATGTTATAATCGGGAATTATAATGATTTGTTGTCCTTTATATCCTCGTGCACTGAAAGAATTACGATGCGGTTCTATCCACCACTGATAACCATACCACCAAGTTGTATTTGTAGGTTGAGTCGAAACTTGTACCCATTCTTTAGGAACAAGTTGTTGCCCATCCCATGATCCATTATGAAGATATAAAAAGCCAAATTTAGCCATCTGACGAGGTGTTAACCTCAGATTAGATCCCCCGTAGGGGATATTTTGTTGATCGATAGACCAAGAGGGACGATCAATGCCTAATGGATCAAAAAGATAGGTTTGAGTAAATTCCTTGTTTCCAATGCCTGTTCTATTATCGATGAGGGCTGATAATAAATGTGAACAACCAGTATTATACACCCAGGTGCTACCTGGAGCAGCAGCCATAAGTTTATCAAGTACATACTGGACGGGATTTGGAGAAGCATACATCAAGGTATAATCATTATCAGGACGACTGTAGTCTGCCTCATCCCAGCTGAAACCTGCTCTCATTGTAAGCACATCTTCGATTTTTATCGCATCTTTCCAGTTGTCACGGTTTGCAATGGTTCGATCTGGAAAATAATCAAGAATATTGTCGTTAATACCACCAATAAACCCCTTCTCGATGGCAATCCCAATAACGGAAGATGTAACACTCTTAGTACAAGAATAGATGTTAATACTTGTGTTTTCATTTGCAAAAGAAGAGAAATAATTTTCGTGAATGAGAAACCCATTCCGAATGACAAGAATTGATCGTAGTGAAGCACGAATAATACTTAATTCTACAGTTGAATCTAAATACTCATACATTTCTTGAAATTTTATGGAGCTCATTCCCTGATCCTCTGGTAAAGAAGTTCTCCAGCCATCAGTAGGCCAGTAAACAGGTTCATCGTAAGTACTACTAGATTTAACAATGGTAGAGGATGCATAATGATTATAGGGAAAGAATTGGACCAATATAACTAAAACTAGAAAGAAATCGCCCTTTAGGAGCTTCATCGTCTTCTTTTCAATTATAAATGTGCATAATTTTATATAAATATAGAATACGGAAACTAATATTGATTCCCATCAATGTTAAAATTCAAAACTCTGACTTTTCATATAAAAAAAAACCTCGTATTAGTACAACTTGACTGTGGTGAGAAAAATCGAAACCTATGATGTTATTATTCGAAATGGAATGATATATGATGGAAGTGGGGATCTTCCATTCATCGGAGATTTAGCTATAAATAACGATAAAATCGTTTCAATAGGTTCCTTAGGGCAAGCTACCTCGAAGTTAGATATTGATGCGACAAACCTAGCTATTGCCCCAGGATTCATTAATATGCTTAGTTGGGCCGTTGAATCCATGATTGAGGATGGAAGATCGTGTAGTGATATCAAACAGGGAGTTACGCTTGAAGTATTTGGAGAAGGATGGTCATGGGGGCCATTAAATAATCCAATGAAGCAAGAAATGATTGAACGTCAAGCAGATATAAAATATGAAATCACTTGGACAACCTTAGCAGAATACTTAGATTTCTTAGAAACGAAAGGAATTTCACCAAACATTGCTTCTTTTGTGGGTGCAACAACTGTCAGAATTCATACCATAGGATATGAAGATCGTAAGCCCACACCTGAAGAGATGGCTAAGATGAGGGACTTAGTTGACGTGGCTATGTGTGAGGGAGCTCTTGGGGTAGCTTCTGCATTAATTTATCCCCCAGCGTTTTATGCTGACACTAATGAATTGATAGAGCTTTGTAAAGTCGCAGCTAAATATGATGGATTATACATTAGTCATCTTCGTAGTGAAGGAGCTCAGCTTCTCGAAGCTATTGACGAATTCCTTACCATCGCAAAGGAAGCAAATATTAGAGCCGAGATTTATCATTTTAAGGCAACAGGGAATAACAAATACAAACTAGAATTAGCAATTAAAAAAATTGATGACGCAAGAAAATCAGGCCTCCAAATTACAACAGATTGTTATACTTATACTGCTGGAGCCACAGGATTAAATTCAGTAATACCCCCTTGGGCTCACGAAGGAGGACATAAGGAACTCATAAAACGACTGAAAACACCAGAAATTCGAAAACAGATAATTGAAGAAGCTTTGACAACTACAGAAGAGTGGGAAAATCTCTACCTAGAAAGTGGCCCTGAAAAAATACTCCTTGTGTCTTTTAAATCTGAAAAGTTGAAACCATTAACAGGGAAAACCTTAGCACAAGTCGCCAAAGAACGAGGAAAACCTCCCCTCGAAGTTGCAATGGATTTAATAATTGAAGATGATAGTCGTATTGGTACAGTTTACTTTATGATGTCTGAAGAAAATGTGAGGAAGAAAATAAAACTCCCTTTCATGGTATTTGGCTCTGATGGAGGATCGTTAGCTCCCGAAGGAGTCTTTTTGAAGTCAAATCCCCATCCAAGATCATATGGAAATGTAGCACGGCTCCTTGGCAGATATTGCCGTGATGAAAAACTTATTCCTTTAGAAGATGCAATAAGAAAATTGACATCACTTCCAGCAAATACACTGAAGATTAAAAATAGAGGAGCTTTAAAAGAAGGTTATTTTGCTGACATTGTAGTTTTTGATCCATTGACGATCAAAGATAATGCAACTTACGAAAAACCCCATCAATATGCATCAGGTGTGATTCATGTATTTGTTAACGGGGTACAAGTGTTGAAAGATGGCGAACACACTAATGCTACTCCCGGAAGAGTTGTTAGAGGTCCTGGCTGGAAAGAAAGCTCCAATTAAAGAGAGAAAGGTTATGCCTATCCATAATTTTCTCTCAGGGATTTTTTGAGGTATGGTTATAATGAACCAAATACGTGAACATTTCATGGTTGAGGATATCCAAAATTTTGCAATTGAGGCATTAATACAAAGTGGTTACCCTAAGGAAACTGCAAAAGTAACAACATACGCATTACTAGAAGCAGATAAGAGAGGAATTTTTTCACACGGATTGGCTGGAGGCCTCGGTTTAGAAGAAGCAGTGAAAAGATCAGCCCTTTATGCCACTGTAGATCCTCAAGTAAAGCCATCAATCTTACCCCAAAAGTATCCTACAATTGCGGTATTTGATGCGAAAGGCGCATCAGGTCATATTTCGTCCTCAATAGCGGTAGATCTGGTGAAAAAATTAGCTAGAAACCATGGGATTGCGAAAGTTGTTGTGAAAAATGCTAATCATTTTGGAGCAGCCGGTATATGGAGTTCAAAGATTGCGGAAGATGGTGATTTAATAGGAACAGTCACTTGTACAACCGCAGCAATTGTAAAACCAATGGGTGATGATTCAGAAGGATTGGATTATACAAAAGGGGCAGGAAGAGAAGCTAGAATGGGTACAAATCCTCTTGCGATCTCAATTCCTCATAAAGAAGGTATCCTTACTGCGGACATGGCTTTGACGAAACTCGCGGTCAGTTATTTTTTAAAAGCTTTGAAAACAGGAGAAATGATTAAAATCCCAGAATATCTTGCAGATGAGAATTACAAATCAATTTTGAATCCTAAAGAACTTGTAGGATTAAAGGATGGTAAGCCATTTTTCAAGGGTAGTATTTTCCCACTAGGATCCACACATTCTGGCTATAAAGGGGATATATTATTGAGAATGATAGAAGTAGAACACTCACTTGGTGGCGGTGCTATTGAAAAAGTTGATGCAGATGCCTCTGATCCAAATAAAAGAATTTCTCTTGCTTTTCAAGCTCAAGTAATTGATTTTCATTACACAAAAGAGGAAGCACGAATTCGAGTGAGGGAACTAATGCAGGATTATGAATTGAAGTATTTTGGTTCTGCTTCTAGATGGCCTGGAGATCGTGCAAATGAAGCTTATGAATATTCAATAAAGGAAGGTATCCCTTACGACCAAGGACAGATTGAAATGTTAAAACGAGCTGCACTACATATTGGTTTGAATTTTGATGAAAGAGTAAAATCAGTAGGAAGAAAACCTTATCCATATGCAATTTTTAGGAAATAGTACCAAAATTCCTCTTAATTCCCTAAATGGCAGCGAAGTACGTTCGAGGGCGTCCTCTGTGTTTACGATCTTCTGAATAGTCCTTTACATACCCTTTTACAATTAATCGCCATAAACTGTCATACAAGGTTGATCGTGGAATTCCAGTGATCGAACTTAATCTGCTTCGTGTTAATGGCCCTTCTGTTTGTACTACTTTCAAAATTTTGCGATCTATTTCATGGACAATGGCTGGTCGTGCTTTTTTTCTTGATATAGTCAATTTTGAAGAAGGATGATCTCTTCCTTCAATGGTTTTCATTATTTGGTTACTAGACATAACATCTACCTTCTTGGTCTCTTGATTAACTACAAGATAGTAAAAGTACAAATAATTAGAAGATGTTCGAAAATGACATTTTTTTGTGAAAATTGTCAGAAATCATTGAAATCCTATAAGAAAAGAAAGGATAGAAGTTCCGAATGAACCCATAGATGATTTTTGTTGCGGGAGTAAGCTAGGATATTCATTTAGAAGTCAAAAAATATATAATTATTTCTACTTATTTTTGAAAAACCAATAAAAATTATGAGAACTCATATATAGGGTGCATTGGAGATGATTGAACCAGAAAGAAAGGAAGATTATGAGAATTCTAGGTTAATAATGGCTTCTTATGGATTTAATCAATTTTTTTCTCAGTGGATAACAGGTCCATTTGGACTTTTAGTATTCTTCTTCTACGAGGTAGAAATCGGATTAGATGTGTTATTGGTTGGAATAGCTTTCATCATTTTTTCACTTTGGAACGCTGTTAATGATCCACTCACTGGGTTTATAATGGAACATATCAACATGCCTTGGGAAAGAAAGTGGGGTAAGAGATTTCCTTGGGTAGTTCTTGGGGCGATTCCTTGGTTATTCACTTATTTAGCTATATTTTTAGTTCCCTTAAACTGGGATCCAGTTACAGATCAATGGTTAATTTTTGGCTGGGCCCTGATTTCTGTATGTTTGTATGATACTCTCTTTACTCTTTGGAATGTTAATGCTATAGCTTTGTTCCCTGATAAATTTAGAGGTTCAGATGAACGGAGGACTGCCACTAGCTTTGGAACATTCCTTGGATTATTGGGAATTGTTGCTGGGTCAATTGTCGCACCTCTGTTTATAAATGAAGGGGTACCTGAATCATATAGAGTATCTGCATGGATGTTAGTTGGAATTGGAATAATACTATTCTTTGGAATGGTTCCAGGAATGTTTGAGAACTCAGAAATGAGATCTAGATTTCAGAGCTTTAAAACGAAAGCCGAGCGAATTGAAAGTGAACCTTTTTTGAAAACGACAAAGAGAGTAGTTACAGATAGACGTTTTATGGTAAAAACCATATACTTCTTTGGTTATCAAACCGCTGCTGTCTTTATTTCGGCTTCTGGGGCATACTTGATTACATTTGTGATCCAAGGAGACATAGAAACGTTAGGAATTCTTATGGCAATGATGCTTGTAGGAGCAGTTCTATCTATTCCGTTTTGGAATTATTTTGGCCAAAAAATAAATGACAATAAAAAAATGAGTATCATTGCAGGATTTGTTATGGTAGTTACTTTTTTACCTATATTTTTTGTCAACGGTTTTCTATTCTTCATGGGTGCGCTATTATTATGGGGGATAGGCCTTGGTGGCCAGTGGTATATGGATCCACCTTTAATGGGAGATGTACTTGATGACTTAGCCGTTAGAACAGAAAAACGTGAAGCTGCATTATATTACGGTTGGACAGCTTTCTTCATTCGTTTAAGTACATCTGTTCAAGCAATAGCTTTTGCAGTTATCCATACTCTAACTGGTTTTGTTGAAGGTGCCAAAAGCTATACTGAATTAGAGTCCCTTAGTGCCACTCCAGAACTCGCTTTAATTGGGATTCGTTTACTAGCTGCGATTTTACCAGCAGTTTTTGTGTTAATTACGATTGTAATATTCTGGAAGTGGTATGACATTACACCCGAGGTTGTGGCAACAAATAAAGAGAAATTAGAAGAACTTGGACTTTAAAATCCTAAATTTTCTTCTTTTTCTCATATAAATAGATTAAACCAGAGATTCGAGCTCTAATAGGTCAATTCTGTTTTCAATAATTGAAATCTCTGTAAATTTCGAAAATCATATGCCAACATCTCTGAACTTAAAAATTCAGAGGCCTCAACAGATGGTTGTTGAATAATACAAACCAAAGTTTTTCAGAGAAAAAATCTATTTTAAGGAGAATTTAGTATCGAATGAGTGGAACTGACTCTGGAACATTTGCTAGAAGGTTCACTTTCAGGCCATTTGATGGAATACGTCGTGGTCGTGTCTATCGTCTCTGTGCTATATCTTGGTATTGGTGGACTCATCAGTGGAAAAGATCTCGTGCTGCTAAAATATTAATGGTAATTTTAATCTTCTTTTTTATCCTAACTAACCTTCTCCTTTTTTCTTTTATTGAGATGAAACAGGTGGATTCTGATCTTTCAAATATTGAAATTTTTGAGGGAGTTCTATTACAATTAGTCCGGGGTGTTGTATCCTTTCAAACTGAGTTTTATGGTAGTGGTGAGGGCAGTGAGTCTATTATGATGACATTCGGAGGATTAAGCCTCTTCATTTTGGCCTTTATGGTTATGATAGGTTCTGGTCTTATCGCTGATGATATTTCAAACAATACTTTAGAGATATACTTCAGTAAATTAGAGCGACATGAATATATTATTGGAAAATTCGGCGCTTTTGTAATCTTTGGAAATATTACATTAACACTCCCATTTTTTCTCGAATTTTTTCTACTCTTCATTGGTATTGGAGGAATTGATTTAGTACAGTCCCTTCCAATCTTGATAGACGTAATAATAATCACTGAGCTAATCATTTTTACTTTTGCTAGTATTTTTCTTGCTTTTTCCGCCGTAACAAACAAGTTGTATGCTGGGGCAGTTGCCTATATGCTCCTGTTTATCAGTAACATTATCATTCCCCCCTTAGCATTCGTCTCCAAGGGTGAAGTAGGTTTAGTAATTTTATTGGATATACTAACTGTTTTGTTAATTTCGTCATATATAATTGTAGGAACTACAGATTTGCATTATATCTCTGGTAGAGAATTTTATGACTTAAATCTTGCTTCTGGCCAAGGCCTTGAAAGTTGGATTGTCTTAGGAGCACTAGGAATCTACTTTATGATAGGATTTCTTGTTGTAATACTTACAGTCTATTGGAAACATAGAAAATGATTGATTACCATCGCCAATAGATATCCTCTGCATGACCTAGCATCTCCTCAATCTGAATTTTTTCTCCTGTATCCAAGACTATATTACCTGAATATAAACCATGAAGAAGAGATGAATTCAATGAAATCAATCCTAAGTTTAATTTTTCTCGATGTGGAAGAAGTGGATTCAGAATCATGTTGAATCGGTCATCATTGCTAGTAAAAGTCCAAGATTTGGTGGGGTCACGATTTTCGTGATGAAAGGTTACTTCATCTATTTTATGGGCTTTACCATCAAAAAAAACGATATTCTCGGTATGGGTAGATAAATCTCCAAACCCATAACCTATATTGAAAGCCACTGGAATGTTATCAACGATTCCACACGCTGATCCCCATAGCCAATGAGTTCTATAGGGCCAGATTCCTCGTCCCCAGTCCATCAACGCAAATGACGAGTCTGGGTCAAATACATAGGTTTTATCCCCAATCTTGATAGTTCCTTCAGCGGGCATATAATTTATCTTGTGATTATAATAAAAGAGTCTTGGATCGTCTTCATATCCAATTACTACAACAGTATTATCCATACTCGGATCATCAGTAAGATTTATGGTTCCTTTCAATCCTTTTTTCAGAAATGAAGGGTCATCAATTGCTAATACTCGTTTTTCTTTTTGCTTTGAGATTGTCGCGTGAAACTTTTTAGTCGGGAACTCAATGTGGCTATCTATTAGTGAACTTAGTGGTAAAATTTTCGATTTAGTGAGAAATTTAAAAGTTCCTTTGTCGTATCGCGTTTTATTTTCAAAATCAAGCCAAACAAAACTCATTTGAGTTAGATACCCAATGTCTCCAATCGTAAGCTGGAAACCAAACTGTTTGTTTAGAACTGAGAAATGATCCCACTCTTTGATACGAGTCCATCTCTTTCCAATATTCTCCTTATTGTAGTTTAAAATGGGTTTTTTCGACCAACCACGTTGAACTAGTGATCCATCTTCATTGAATAAATTAGAAGGATCAATAATTTCATTTTGTTTTCCCATGATAGATCATCTACTCTTATTTCTTTGATGGATAAAATATTTCACCTTACCTTCCCCAATAGAAAGTCTTATATGTAAGGTAAACCTTACCTTTAAACGGTAAGAACTAATGTCTCATAAACCAAATTTTCTCTCGGATTACGAGTTTGAAGTACTTAGACTTACTAATGAAGGAATGTCTGCGGAAGACATCGCGAGAAAGCTGAAAAGGGAGAATCCAAATAGTATTTACAAAACTAGGGTTGTGGTTCGGAAGAAAATTGAGACACAGTTGAAAAACATCGCCAAGAGTCTACGATTAGATTCTGATTTGGCAAAAATACCTAAAAATGCCGGGTTACTGGTCTCTTACGACTGGACGAATGATACAAAGGTTTATATCATCTTTACGACTGAAGAAGGTATTTTAGCCTGGTATGAACATCATTGCTCTGATAAATGTCAGCCAGACTGTCAGGAGACTCTCAATCTGATCAAAAGAGAACGGAATATCATGTTATCAAACGATCAGGCATCTTTACCTATCCTAGAACAATTTCGTTACGTCTTCTCAGAAATTCAGGAGAAAGGATGGGTGAAAGGAGAAGGTGATTAGTATAATGAAAGAAATGTCTCAAGTTAAAATTATCAAAGGAGAAGGAACATATCCAACCCCTGAAGTGCGACGAATCTACCCAACACGAGCTCTTTTATGGAAATACTATCTTACGGTATTTCTTATTTGGGTATTTGTGAGTATAGGATTTATACTACTCGGGTGGTTTATTCAATTTGTTGCAGACGAACCTAAACCAGCAAATTTCGAGATTGTGTTTACAGTAATTTATTGGGCTATAAGTTTTGCAACTATACTTCCTTCACTAATTCTGCTACCGTTGTACGTGAATAGAATGGAGTTTATTGTGCATGGTAATGAGGTGATTGTGAAAAAAGGACTGGTTAACAGAACTATCAAATATTGTCCTTATCGAACCGTTACGAATATTTCAACAACTGCAGGACCTTTGGATCGTCTTCTCGGTATTGGTTGCGTCAATATTCAAACTGCGGGCAAAGGTGGGGCGACTGGTCCTGAGGAAAAGTTGGAGGGCTTACCTCTGTATCATGAAATCCGTGATTATATCCTAAGACAACTTCGAATCTATTATAGGGCCGTTTCGGGAAGTGAAGTTCCTACTCACGATGAAACCGATCTTTCTACTGTACAGAGGGAGATGGTCAATGAATTGAGAGATATTAAACGATTGTTGAAAAATAAGAAGATTTAGGTGATTAAAAGATGCAAATAAAAACGATTCAAAAAGAAAAACCATTCTACCCTGTATCTGCATTCAGGAATAAGCTTTTCCTGTATATAATAACGACCTTCATCGTTGTAACAGGAATTATTATTACTTTTGGAGGAATAATTATTTTTTTTGTAAGTCTGGATGAAGACCCCTCTGGTGATGGTTTTGGGAAATGGCTAACAGATTATAGTCAGGAATTAATTTCTTGGTATTTAATCATTAGCGTGATCTTGATGCTTCTCGCGGCTATCCTAGTTATCTTTTATGTGCGAAACATAGAATATATCATTGAAGAAACAGAAGTTATTGTGAGGAAGGGAATTATCAATAAAACCATAAAGCATGTCCCCTTCCGAACCATTACGAATGTATCATCCCGCTATGGCATTTATGATCGAATATTTGGTATTGGAACCTGTGAAATAGAGACAGCTGGTAAATCAGGACAACAAACTGGACCTGAAGAAAAAATTGAAGGGATTAGAAATTTTAGAGAAGTTCGAGACGTTGTTTTAAGTGAATTGAGGAAATTCCGAGGACAATATGCGACCACGACCGAGGTTGAACAACCCACTCATTATGAGGAAGCAATTGGTGATATTGTTCTTCAAAAGGAAGTACTTGATGAATTGAGAAAGATAAAAGAAATCCTAGCAAAAAATCGGTGATTGAAAAAATGTATTTAGAAGAAATTGAGAAAGGAAAACCCTTCTATCCGCTAACCGCTCTCCGAAATAAATTCTTTCTATATGTAATAACCGCATTTTTTGTAATTACAGCAGCCATATTTGGCCTTGGTTCTTTCATTGCATTTGTGAGTGGTTTTGATAGTGATCCCTCTGGGGATGAATTTGGACATTGGATCTCTGCTAACTGGATAGGTCTTGTGTTTGTGTACTTTCTCATTTGGTTGTGCTTGATACCAATTCTTTTCGCTTTGATAGATTATTATGTACGAACAATGGAATTTGTTATTCTGGACAATGAGGTCATCCTTAAGAAAGGTGTGATCAATAAAGAGGTAAAACACATTCCATTCCGGACTATCACCAATGTGAGCTCTAGATATGGGATTTACGATAGTTTTTTTAGGATTGGAACTTGTGAAATTGAAACTGCTGGCAAGTCAGGTCAACAAATGGGTCCCGAAGGGAAAATTGAGGGAATTAGAAACTTCATTGAAGTCAGGGATCTCATTTTAGATATGCTTCGTCAGTTTCGGGGACAATATGCAACTGCGACTGAACTTGAACCTCCTCCCCCCCCTCCATCCAAGGGATCAGGTTTCCACATGGAAATGCTAGCTGAATTACAAGAGATTAAGAGGATTCTTTCGAAGTAATCCTCTTCATTATTCCTTAGTTCCGCATTAAATCTGTTTAAAAAATCGTGGTAAAATAGGAAAATAAGAAGTTAGAAGAAACAAATATGTCTGTATGATGACGAATCAAGCAAAATTGTAGAAAAAATAAGAAATTCACAAATTATTATAAAACAAGCGGAGTGAAATAATATTTGAACATCATAGAAATAGAAAACCTTACAAAAAGATTCAAAAACAACGTAGCTTTAGATAATGTCTCTCTTACTATCAGGAAAGGTGAGGTATTTGGTCTCCTCGGTCCTAATGGAGCGGGAAAAACCACCCTCATTCGGTTATTGATTGGATTAATTAAACCTACTTCTGGAACCGCTCGTATTCAATACGATGGTTTGGGTCCTTTTGATATTAAGAAAGACATGATGAAGATCAGACAAAAGGCAAGCCTCTTACCTCAAGAGGCAGAAGTGTACGAAAATTTAACTGCAAAAGAGAATATTATGTACTATGGACAAATCTATGGTAATATGCCAAATGGAGAAGTTCATCAGAGAACTGAGGACCTAATTGACATGATTGGTCTTCGAGGGCGTGAGAACGATGTTACAAAAGAATTTTCTGGTGGGATGAAACGAAAAGTCCTCGTAGCTCGTGCTTTGGTTATGGATCCAGATTTAATCTTTCTTGATGAACCTACAACTGGTATTGATATTCTAGGTGCTCGAACAGTACGAAATTTAATTAAAAGATTAGCTAAAGAACTACACAAAACAGTAATACTGACTACACATGATTTAACCGAAGTTGAAGAGCTTTGTGATCGAGTTGGGATTCTAGTAAAAGGAAAACTTGCTGCGATTGGTACTCCTGATGAACTTGAGGAACAATTCACCCAAGCTCATCTTGAGGACGTTTTTATTGGCTTGACGACGGGAGAAGGTGTTTTAGAAGGGGATTTACCCACTAAACCAAAGCGTGGAGTAATATCTCGATTGTTAAGGCGAAGGTGATGAAATGAGTACAGTTAAACAAATTATGGCCTTGGTTAAACAAGAGTTACAAAGCGCGAGAAGAACCCGATATGTGATTTTTACATTTGTTTTAATGCCCCTTTTCATGTGGGGATTGCAAGGAGGGGTTCAGATGCTTATGGGTTTCGTCATGGGCTCTTCTCAAGAAGGTGTAACCATTTATTTTGTTAGTTATGATGAAGGTATTGAAATAAATGAAACTCACAGCTTTAAGCTTAGTGAGATATTTCTAGAGATGCTTGAAAATGCTACTCAAACAAATAATTCTATATTGTATGGGGCAACAATTAATTCCACAAAATACGCAGATTTGTCCTATTCTGTCCTAGTAGAGAAAATAAATAATTCCAGAACTGCTAGTTATTATACTCCGTGTATTATCTTACATGCAAATTTTACAGAAGCGTATCTAAGTTATAATGCAACCTCTTCTGCCTCAAATATTCCCCCAGTAATAGAATTATACTCTCTCCCGAGTGGAATACTAGGATCTA
The DNA here is from genome assembly GCA_020353515.1 of Candidatus Heimdallarchaeota archaeon. GTDB lineage: Archaea > Asgardarchaeota > Heimdallarchaeia > Hodarchaeales > Hodarchaeaceae > Hodarchaeum. The sequence continues at coordinate 413,917 of CP070695.1, read as the reverse complement.
CAATGCTTGAGGCAGGAATTGCGTCAATAATCTACCAACCTCCCTTTACTTATCATGTTCCCACTGATCAAGACAAATTGGTCTTATTCTCTTCACGACCAGTTGTTTTTCCAAGAGAAGAGGGTGCTGCCTCGGGTTTTGGCGTTGGTTTTATCGGTATGATCTCAATTATGGTTGCTGTTCTAGCGCCAGCTCCTTTCGTGAGTACTTCCTTCGCTGGTGAAAGGGAAAAGAAAACTATGGAATCACTTCTAGCATTACCCATCTCAAGATTCAACATTCTTTTCTCAAAACTTCTCGCTGGTATGGTTCTTATTGGTGTTTTTGCCCTAATGAATGTAGTTGGTCTTTTTCTATTTGCAGGTATGATAGATATCGCAGCTGCGTCTGTTGGTTCTGAAGAATATGCGACGATCTTTGCTATTGAACCATCAATAACTATGTTAGTCCTAACTGTAGCTATGATGTTTCTCTCAGCATTTGTTGCTATTGGGATAGGTATTTCAGTGGCATCTTTAACAAAAGATGTCCGCTCTGCAGAGTCAATGTATAATATGTTTATGATGGTGCCTGCCATGGGTGTTGGTTTTATAGGAATGTTTGGAGGTATCCCTGAACGAGCATTTGGTGGGGCTGGAATTATTCTATACATAATTCCTTGGGCTCATTCAATCGCAATTTTATCAAAAGGCTTATATCCCCAAACCTATGCTTCTAATGCATTAACTCGTGATTTACCTTATGGTGGAATCGCTATGGATTTAGTTTTCCACTTTAGCTTCTTAATCATAGTGATTCTCGTCTGCTTGTTCATTGCTTCGAAGGTGTTTGAGCGTGAAGGGATCTTAACCTAGTTCTCTTTCCCTCCTCTTTTTTTATTCTTAGTTATGCTATTTCTTTACATTACTCAGTCGCTTATGGACAACATTAAGCGCGTTTGTCCAAACCTCTAAACTCTGTTTTTGATGTAGAACATTAAGTCCTTGTTTGGTAATACCCCCTGGAGTGGCCAGAGTGGCTAATATAGCTTTTAGATCTGAGTTTGGTTCATTTAACGCCATATTCACTGCTCCCCGTACAGTTTCAAGAACAACGTTTCGAGCAGTTTGCTGTGGTACTCCGGTATGAGTTGTCCATGAAATTGTTTCATCTAATAATGCATAAATCCATCCATAAAAAGCCCCGATGGCACTAGCAGAAGTGAAACATGCTTCATCTGGTAAAACATGGACTTGGCCTAGCAAAGCGAGTATAGTACGAGCTTGAGGATTATCTGGGAATAAGAGGGTTGGACTTTGATTTATTGCAGCACAAGATATGGTGTTTGCTCGTACTACTGTGGCAGGTGCTATTGAAGATTTTAGATTCTCGAGCGTTATACCTATTGCCATCGAGATGACTATCTGTCCAGTTTGAAATCTTAGGTTTTCAGAAACTGTAATAGTATCTTCTGGACGAGTGGTAATGATAATTATATTTGCACTATTTACTACATCTTGGTTATTTTGTGCAATTATTGTTCCAAATCGTGTAGCTAAGTCCTTACTCTTGTTGATATTGCGTGGGGACAGAATGATTTTAATCTCATGTGACGCTCTCCTCAACCCTCCAACAATATAACTAGCTAGATGCCCTACGCCAATGATTCCAACACTCTCAATCATTGGTTTCTCTCCTTGGTTGTCTTAAGAATCTTTTCTAACATATCTTCAACCTGAAGACAGACGATTGCCCCCATCGTTCTTAATTCATCAGTCACATCAACAGGAAGGCTTGTTGGGCTGTCCACAGGAATCTGGTTAAGTTTTCCTCCAATAAAAATCGGAATATTTAAGCCAAGTTGTGATATTTCTTGATTTAAGGATTGTAAGTAGCTTAAAGCGATGCCATTATAGGTACTAATAGCAATAAAATCAACTTTCGCTTCTTTCGCTTGCTTGGCAACTACATCTGGATCAACACTAACTCCAGCATCTATTACTTCGTAATTCAGACGTTTTAAAACATCTTCAACAAGAATTTTTCCATATTCGTGAACATCAGTACAAGCAACGCAGATTTTAAACTTGGTTTGATGGAACTTTTCCTCATGGGATTGTTTTAAAACTGAAATTATTTTTTCACTTTTTTTCTTAAGTTCTACGATTGGTGTTGCTTGAACAATGGGTTTCCTATTGCGTATTTGGCCCTCTTGAAATTCCCCAGGCCCAAACAGTTCCTCAAGTTTCTTAGCTCCTATTCGACGAATCGCAAGGAGTAATTCAAAAGGATTCTTAATATCAATTCCAGCTGTATCCAGTCCCTCCAAAACTCGAGTTTTAAAGCGCTTACCAGCATCAATTAATACATTTGTGGTTCTTTCTACCTCTACCATGTTGATCAAAGTTTGAAATCCATCAGCTCTTTGGATTAATCGATTTGCAAAGAGATGGACATCAATAATCTCATTGATCTCAGGAATCCTCATGGCTTCTGTAACTGGAACAGGATTTAATCCATGCCCTGTTGGAGAGCTGCGTTGAGCAATTATATCAACAAGTAAATAGCTTGCAAGATTGGCGTAATTTTCTACTTCATTGGCAACAAATATTGTTGTATTACCGTAAACCATACTTCCTGGAGTTGTTGTCACCTGATATAGTGCTTTTTGGAATGCTAAACGTGTCAATGGATCTGAAAACGTATGACCATAACAATGCGAAACATGACCCCCAATAAGTTCCTCAATAATATATTGCTCTATTAATACAGCCCCAATGCTGCAAGACATGTCACAGAATAATGCTGCAAACCCATCGTCTAGATTTGAATGAATCATGATGTCAGTTGATTGATTAGCACAAAGAGCCATAGCTTTGACTGTTTCAGCAGTCGTTTTGACGTCATCGTCCCATTTTGGTAAACGGAAGGTAAAATATTGGCCAATATTCCCGATGCTTGTTGAACCTGCCTCTAGCGCAGCAATCGTGTTCTCAACAGCAGCAGGTGTTCCAATGACGAAATCTCCAAAATGAGGAGCAACTGGTGCAGAGTGTGTTAAGTCAATGAAATCTTGTTTCTTTTTAAGAATTAACCCAGTTCCACGCGGCATGTTTGCCCTTAGACCAGCGGGATATCCCATACTCCAATCTAAGCAAATTCCATATCGATCTATTCGATAACCTGCAGCCTCAATTTGATCATAAATCTTGAAATAGGCTAATTTACTTTTCGTAAAACTACGATATCCAATCTGACCATGAAGCATGATCGTCCCTTCGGATAATCGCAGACGTTTATACTCACTCTCGGATTTAACATCATATGTGATCAAAAATGGACATATGCCAGGACTTATGCTCTGACTTAGTTGTTCTCCTTTCCCTAACAATTCGTTTATATCAGGTAAATTTGTCTCAGGTAAAATGTGCTTCCTTTCAAGGTTTAACATGATTATTATTCCTAATAAGTTGCTTCCTGATTTATATATTGTTGAGGTTGATTAATTACTATTGCTAAAATCATAGGGGAGAGGTTAATTAATCTCTTATAACAAAACTCTTATTGAAAATCTTTTCTTCTTTTTTGGTGAAAACCAATTGAAAATCTCAAAAAAGCTGTCACCAGTATATCTAGTAATACTAACTGCCTTACTACTCTTTAATCTTCATTTAGGGGATTCTAAACTAGACTCTCAAGCATCTACTATTAATGACACTAAAGATTTGTATTCTATTCAATGGAATACAACCTATATAATGAGAGACATGTATAGTCCCCGTTCTCTGGTTCAATTGAAGGATGGGAATTATTTGGTTGTTGGTAACCGCTATCCATCATGTGAGGATTTTTGTCCTCAAAGTGACGTGTTTTTAATGAGAACTACTCCCGAAGGATCGTTCATTTGGCTTGAACTATATGGAGAGGATAATAATGCAATAGATCTCGGATATTTTGTGATTGAGACAGATGATGGTTTTGTTATTTCTGGTCGAACAAACGGTCCTCCTGCTATTGGATCAGATTTTATGATTATAAAAACTGATTTCGATGGTCAATTGAAGTGGAAGCAGACTTACAATCTGAGTTCTGAAGGTGAGATAAGCTCCTTTATTCAAACTACTGATAAAGGTTTTGCGTTATTAGGTGTTTCACTGCCTAACAATGGAACATCAATCGACGAGAATATGTGGTTACTTAAAACTGATAGCGAAGGTAATGCACAGTGGAATCGGACATATAGCCAGAATTTTATTGAATATACTAGTATGATCCAAATTAATGATGGTGGATTCGTTTTTACAACTTATGATGGGAATTTGCTGAAAATTGATGAGAGTGGTAAGATAGAATGGGAAAAGAAAATTGGTGGAAAGCTTTTCTCAATGATTGGAGACAATGGGAGTCTTGTCGTTTTTGGTAGCAAATTAGATCAACCGTGGCTTGTTAAAACAGATCTAAAGGGAGATATTCAATGGAATAAATCGTTTTCATTTAATATCACGAGTAATTATCTATTTAGTCCGAATAGAAGTAACCTTTTAAACCTGGTTCGATTATCTGACAGTAGTTTTGTTCTAACAGGTAGTAGTATTCAGGTTCCCGAAAACGGTATCATTAAAGGTTCAGATCTCTGGATAGCTAAGACTAATAACTCTGGGGATATTGAATGGAGTCACAAATTCAGAGTTGATTCAGTTGCGAATTTCCGATCAGTCCTTCAAAATAGTGAAGGAGATATAATACTCGTCGGTGACAAAAAACGA
>CP070695.1:408016-409072 GCA_020353515.1 Candidatus Heimdallarchaeota archaeon | reverse complement strand
ACGTACGTCGACCGCGAGAAAGAGATTGGGGTGGAGCGTGCACTCGGGATGACGCGTTTTCAAACTGCCCAATCGTTTTTGGTAGAAGCCGCGACCATTCTGATTTTTGGGTCTGTGATTGGTTATCTCACAGGTGTATTTTTTGTGACGATGTTTTTAGAAATCACTCAGGTAGGACAGACAATCCCCCCTCAGGTCATTGTCTACCCAACGAAATTGTTGGTTCCCCTCATCGCAGGGATCCTCATTGCTGCAGGGATTGGTTCGGTACTGCCTGCTTATTTCGCGACCCGGAAAGATGTAAGTCGTATTTTAAAGGTGGAATAACCAAATGGTATTTCTTGAATGTAATGATGTGATAAAACTTTATGTTGAGGAACAGAATAGGCTCCAAGTCCCAGCACTCCGTGGGATTGAGCTCGCAGTCAACGAAGGGGAGTTGATTGCGATCATCGGCCCTAGTGGCTCAGGAAAAAGTACGTTGCTGAATGTAATTGGAGGGATTGATAGACCCTCTACTGGCCATATCATTATGGAGGATGAGGTCATTACGAAAATGACGGATCGACAATTGACCCTATACCGTCGACATAAGGTGGGATTTTTGTACCAGTTACCTGAACGCAATTTGGTCTGGAATTTGACAGCCGTAAAAAATGTGATGTTGCCCATGAAGTTGGCTGGCCGCTGGAGTCATGAGAAACAAAAACAGCGTGCACGACAGTTGTTGACAGATGTTGGGTTAGACCATCGGCTTAACCACAAACCTTCCCAACTGTCTGGGGGTGAAGCCCAGCGGACGGGGATCGCGATCGCCTTGGCTAATGATCCCACGATTGTGCTTGCTGACGAACCAACAGGTGAGTTAGATAGCGTAACAACGTTTAAAATCATTGAATACTTCAAATTATTGAATGAACAACACGGAAAGACCTTTATTGTGGTTACCCATGACAATCGGTTTGCCAAGATGACAGATAAAGCCCTGCGTATCTTAGATGGTAGGATTGTGGGATTACATCGAGCGGTGGATCCCACCGAGACAAGTTCGGAGCG
>CP070695.1:406813-407916 GCA_020353515.1 Candidatus Heimdallarchaeota archaeon | reverse complement strand
TATGATGGCTGAAAGCTTTGAAGTTGAAAATCTAAAAAATTTGCTTCAACAGATTTCAGATGATATTCAAATTGATGAAATATTAAATCGGCGGAGAACAGTATATGTAATTGATTTTTTCAAAAAATTAGACCTCAGGGAGTTACATATCAAGGAACTAGGAGATGAAATCGGATTATTTAGTCAATTAAACAGATTAGATTTACGTACTAATGACCTTAAATCCCTTCCTCTTGGTATTACAAAACTAATCAATTTAAAGCGTTTGGATTTGCGTTGGAATCCGATAAAATCATTACCCAAAGAAATTGCCAAGCTTCAAAGGCTACGACGATTAGATTTACGTGAATGTTTGTTTACTTCGTTTCCAAAAGAAATCCTGCCTATATCGAATCTCAGACAGCTTTTGTTAAATAATAATTATTTATCCATTGAATCTTTTCCCGAGGATATTGATCGGTTAGACCGCTTGGAATTGCTTAGTTTGCGTAACATGGGTCTTTCCACGATACCGCTGTCAGTAACAAAATTAGTTAATCTTATAGAATTAGATTTAGGGAATAATCACATTTCTAAAATCCCTAATGAAATCGAAAATCTTCATGGATTGGTTACGTTAAATTTCCAAAAGAACCAATTAATTGAATTGCCTGACGCACTTGGGAATTTAATCAATTTGAATAGAATTGATTTTAGGTCAAACCAGTTAACATCTCTACCTGAGAGTCTCTGGCAATTAAAGAACATGTCAAGATTAGATTTTATTGCGAATCATCTTACCTCAATATCTGAAGGAGTGGGGGAACTAAAGCTACTAACTGAATTAAGCTTTTCAGATAATAAGTTAAAAGATCTTCCCGATTCGTTAAAGGGCTTAAAGTTTTTACGAATTTTGACGCTTGAAGAGAATGAAATCACGGAGATATCTCAATCGATTACATCAATTGAAAATTTAAAGGAATTAAATTATAATAGCAATCAATTGACGGATGTTCCAGATCATATTAAGAATTTAAGAAACCTAGAATTCCTATTTCTTTCTAAAAATCAACTAAAGGACCTTCCACCTGCTGTATGTGAGTTACCAATATTGAGAGAAATAT
>CP070695.1:405539-406713 GCA_020353515.1 Candidatus Heimdallarchaeota archaeon | reverse complement strand
TTCTTCCTCGGGTGCTTCTATATTTTGATTGCTCTTATTAAAAAGAGTTTCTCCATACATACTAATCCACTTTTCTTTATTTAAACCAACTTCAATAATTGAAGGATAATCTTTGTACTTTCCACCATCGGAAGCTCTAGGAGCAATATTATTAAGCCGAAAGCCTCTTCCCGTTGGCATTTTATAAACATTTAGATCTAATTGATGAATACAAATATCTAAAAGCAATGATTCAAATCTACTACGTCCAAGGATATTTGTATTGCTGCCGCGAGAAAACTCACAGTAGTTTGCATACAACCACTTATCACAATTTTTATAAACGGTATCAGTACCTCCAGGTGCAAATTTAGCTAAACCAACTGCACTGGAAGCACCAGGGTCAAAGATTAAACAGTGACTCATCCAATCCATAATTTGATTGGACTTAAGAATCTGCTCACGGTGATGCTTAGCAAAGAAAGGAACTTTCTTATTTGTTTCCATCAGATATTCGCGCATTTCATCTGCGCTCATATCAAGTAACCAATTAACTAACCCTGGAAGCAAAGGAGCAAATTCACCGAATGGACGACCTTTGTCATCCATATCAATAAGAGTTTTTTGTTCTGCAGAAGAACCTTTAAATGGTCTATCAAACGGTAAAGTCAGACGACGACGAGCCAAACCAGAAGTTGGGTCGGTAGTTTGAATGGGCTCATTAGCTGTGATAATAACAAGTCCATTAAACTTAAATGGCTTTTGTGAATTACTTTGAAACTTTCTTTCATTACGAATTAAATCTCCACCTGTAATAGCTTTCAGGATAGAAACGGAACCACCATAACGTTCAACATCATTAAACAAAAGAAGTTTTTTCTTATATAAATTAGAAGTTTCAAATCTATTTTTTTCTAAATGCTCAAGGCTAGAGATCATTGCGTTTTCATCTCCAACTAAAGCATGTGCAAGGTTGGAATAAGTTGATTTACCTGATTTACCTGGGCCAACAATCTCAACAAATTTTTGAATTTCTGAATGACCTAAAAGAACAGCACGAAGCCAAGCTCTTAAAACTTGGGTACGACCCCAGCTATTTTCTTGTGTGTTTTTAAGCCATTGAATAATAGGTTCACAATCTACGTTTGGATCGTAGTCATAAGGCAATTGTTGAGTCAAATAAAGATCACGATTA
>CP070695.1:404265-405439 GCA_020353515.1 Candidatus Heimdallarchaeota archaeon | reverse complement strand
TAATCGTGATCTTTATTTGACTCAACAATTGCCTTATGACTACGATCCAAACGTAGATTGTGAACCTATTATTCAATGGCTTAAAAACACACAAGAAAACAGTTGGGGTCGCACTCAAGTCTTAAGAGCTTGGCTTCGTGCAGTTCTCTTGGGTCATTCAGAGATTCAAAAATTTGTTGAGATTGTTGGTCCAGGTAAGTCTGGTAAGTCTACTTATTCCAACCTTGCACATGCATTAGTTGGAGATGAAAATGCAATGATCTCTAGTCTTGAACATTTAGAAAAAAATAGATTTGAAACTTCTAATTTGTATAAGAAAAAACTTCTTTTGTTTAATGATGTTGAACGTTATGGTGGTTCTGTTTCTATCCTGAAAGCTATCACAGGTGGAGATTTAATTCGTAATGAAAGAAAGTTTCAAAGTAATTCACAAAAACCATTTAAATTTAATGGCCTTGTAATTATTACCGCTAATGAGCCTATCCAAACTACTGACCCAACTTCTGGTTTGGCTCGTCGTCGTTTGACTTTACCATTTGATAGACCATTCAAAGGTTCTTCTGCAGAACAAAAAACTCTTATTGATATGGATGATAAAGGTCGTCCGTTCGGTGAGTTTGCTCCTTTGTTACCAGGTCTTGTTAATTGGTTACTTGATATGAGCGCAGATGAAATGCGCGAATATCTGATGGAAACAAATAAAAAAGTTCCTTTCTTTGCTAAACACCATCGTGAGCAGATTCTTAAGTCCAATCAAATTATGGATTGGATGAGCCACTGTTTAATCTTTGATCCTGGTGTTTCGAGTGCAGTTGGTTTAGCTAAGTTTGCACCTGGTGGTACTGATATTGTTTATAAAAATTCTGATAAGTGGTTGTATGCCAGCTATTGTGAGTTTTCTCGTGGTAGCAATACAAACATACTTGGCCGTAGCAGATTTGAATCTTTGCTTTTAGATATCTGTATCCATCAACTAGATTTAAATGTTTATAAAATGCCGACAGGAAGAGGCTTTAGAGTTAATAACATTGCTCCTAGGGCAAGCAATGGGGAAAAATACAAAGATTTTCCTTCTATTATTGAAGTTGGTTTAAATAAAGAAAAGTGGATTAGTATGTATGGAGAAACTCTTTTTAATAAGAGCAATCAAAATATAGAAGCACCCGAGGAAGAA
>CP070695.1:402984-404165 GCA_020353515.1 Candidatus Heimdallarchaeota archaeon | reverse complement strand
GCTACAGCTTCTCGGGGAAAAACCTCCCACTCATCCATGCTAGGTATGATGTAGTCAGCTGATAATCCTTTATTTTCAGCTGTTTTTGCTAATTCTTTTGCTGCAGCAATGCACATACCATCTGTAATAGTGATTCCCATAACATCTAGTGTTCCACGAAAAATCCCAGGAAATCCTAAACTATTATTTACTTGATTAGGAAAATCAGATCGTCCAGTAGCTATAATAGTTGCACCTGCCTCCTTTGCTTCCCAAGGCCATATCTCAGGTACGGGATTCGCACAAGCAAATACAATTGGATCATCTGCCATTGCTTGGATCCACTTTGGTTCTATTGTTCTTGGGCCAGGTTTGCTAGCTGCGATTACAATGTCAGTATCTCTCATTCCAGTAGGTAAATCTCCTTCTCTTCCCTCACCATTAGAATTAATACACATATCCCACTTCAATTTAAATTTGTGCTTTTTTTGCTCAATATCATGTCTTCCAGGATGTAAAATCCCTTTAGAATCCATCATGATGATATTCTTTTTAGGAATACCTGCTGCTTCCATAACTCTAGCAGTTGCCATGTTTGCTGCTCCCGCTCCAACCATGGAAAAAAGAGTCTCATCTAATTTTTTATTCACAAACTTCAATGCATTAAACATAGCTGCAATAATTATGGTTGCAGTGCCTTGTTGATCATCGTGCCACACAGGTATTCGAACATCTTTGGATCGGCGGAGAGTATCAAGAACTTTGAAGCATTTCGGTTGTGAAATATCTTCCAAATTTATTCCCCCAAAGGTAGGTTGTAACCATTTTACCGCTGTAATTATTTCATCGGCATCATGACAATCTAAGCAAACTGGAAAAGCGTCCACTCCTCCCAAATATTTAAACAACAATGCTTTTCCCTCCATCACAGGCATAGCAGCTTCAGGGCCTATATCACCTAATCCTAGAACCCTACTTCCATCAGATACAACAGCAACATTGTTCCATTTATTTGTCAGGTCATATGCTGCAAATGGTCTGAACTTTTTTGTCTTTCTTATTTCTTCTTCAATAATCCTACAAGGTCTTGCCACTCCTGGAGTGTACCACACAGCAAAATCATCGAAATTATCAATTTTAACCTTTGAAACAATTTCAATTTTTCCTCGATAAAAAGGATGCCATGCTTCAGCCTGACGGTT
>CP070695.1:401606-402884 GCA_020353515.1 Candidatus Heimdallarchaeota archaeon | reverse complement strand
GATCTCATCAATTATTACTCCCATTCCAAAACCAATAACACCCAATTCATGGGGTATTCCCCCCATATCTTCAGGCTTTCCACAGGCCCCACGCCTATCACCAACTTCTTCCACAAATGCCGCTATTTCATCCTGCCCTACATTCATATTCGGCGCAGCAATATATTGGTCAGGTACATAAGGTGATACACCCCTCGCAAATGATTTTATGAAGCTTTTTTTATCGATCTCAAAAGGATTTGCCCTGATGCCTGCGGCAGCTCCACCAAAATTTACATTTACAAGAGCGCATGATAATGTCATCTTCCTGGCATGTAAAAATACCTGGTGCGGCGTAATTATAGGGGATATTTTTATTCCACCACATGCGGGGCCAAGACAGGTGTTATCTAAAACCAAAATACCTTGCATGTTGATATCAGGGTCATAAATCTGTATAATGTTGGTTGGCCCCCACTCATTTAAAAAAGCAGATACGTTAATCTCCTCAAGCACCTTTATTAGGTTCTCCTTGCTAGTTTCATTTTGTGCCTTTGCATCTCCATTTTGTGTCATTTCCATGATGGGAAAATGAGACTATGGATATTTTAAATGCATAGACATAATTAATAGGATATTATGTCTTTATTGCTATTATTTTATGATTAATATTATCATATAATGACATAATTTAACATAAAATATGTACAAATATGTTGTATACATTTAAATCAGAAAAATATCTAATTTGATACTATTACGGCTATAAAGTATTTATATTATCAAAATAATGCACTCTGTATGTCAGAATTGCTAAATGATTCTTTAAACTTGGATATATTAGAGAACATTTGCTCTGGGACGGGTGTTAACGTAAATATTAGCGAATTATCAAAGACCTTTAAAAAGCATCGGAACACTATTAAATCTCAAGTCAAGGATTTATTTGAACATAAGATAATCAATAAGCCTATCTATCCATTCATTTGGTTATATCAGGAATACCCCTTACTTGTGGTTGTTAGAGCGGATTTACCAAGAAACCAAGAAATCGATAAATTCCTTAGGGAAGATGAGCATATATTTGGTGCGTTTTATGTTAGAGACGAAGAATATAACACGTTGATAATTGAATATCATAGCAACTTATACACCTATGGTCAATGGAAGAAGAGAATAGTAGAAGAAAATAAGATCCCACCGCGAGAAATCAGATATCCTGCACACGCCCTTTTTTTCAGTAACGAACATATTATCAAGTACCAGCCAGAATCTCCGATTTATACAATAGAAGAGAAG
>CP070695.1:400180-401506 GCA_020353515.1 Candidatus Heimdallarchaeota archaeon | reverse complement strand
TAATAATAATGGGTTTTATAGTATTGATGATTAGGAGATTATTTTGTTGAGAAAAACAGTTGTAAGATCATCAAGAGTGCTTCTCACCCTCGCTGGTATTGGTATACTAAGCATGGTTGTATTTCTTCTCTTTTTCTCTGGTATAGCATCAGGTAAAGCTAGTACTGGAGGATGGGCTAGATTGATTTACGGATTTGAGCCTCAGATTTTTGTTGCTTATGGATTTTTCCTATTAGTAATTGGACTCATCCCAGTTCTTACAGTCTTAGATATAAATGCAAAAAAAGGTGTAAAAAGACTTTATTTTCACTTACTTCTATTATTTGGCATTGGAATAGTAATGCTGATCTATTCTGCTTTAGTGTATGGAACCTATCTTGCTGTGTTAGATGGTTTACACACTTGGTTTGATTATGTCATTATCGCAGTATTGCTTATTATTTTTAGTTTATTACCAATCTTGTTCAGTATTCAAGATCATGAAAGAGTATGGAATTTTAAATTAATTTTCGCGCTACTAATTCTAATTGGTATTGTTTTTGAAATCATTAGTATAGTTATCTATAGCCAAATTTTGGTAATACCAGATGTTGGGTGGGATATCTTTTTCTTATTTGGATTGATAATGCTATTCTTAGGCATGGTTCCCCTCTTATTGACCGCTGGTCCAAACTTTCGCGAATTTCTTTATCATTTGCGTTTTATTTGGATATTAGGCATGTTAATTGGGATTGTGTTGGTCTTAGCATCTTATCTAGCAGTTTCTGAGATTATCGAAGAATCATTAATTCTTGATATGGATTGGTTTGTGATTCTAGCTTATGGAGGTCTTCTTTTATTATTAGCAATTTTACCATTAACAAGTGTTATACAACTAAAAGAAATTATTAAAAAATTTCGATTTTTATGGCTGATTACCTTTTTCTTTGGAGTGCTTCTTGTGGTTATTTCTGCGATTCTCATACTACCACAGTCATTTGAAGTTGAGGCAGCCATTGGAACACTCCTCGGGACAAAACTTCTCGGAGTTACTTGGGATATTTTTTATATGTATGGAACTTTAATAGTAATTCTTTCCCTCCCATTTATAAGTTCAATTCTATATTTTGAAACTGAGGAAGTCAGTGGTTCAGCAGGATTAGTAGAAAGTCTTGACAGGTTGCCTGGTATTGAAACCACACCGAGTGAGATGGTAGCCTATTTGGAGATTCTAAACAAATCCCAAACAAATATGGTAAATCAATTTAAAGAAGCAGTCAGGGCAGATAAATTCCGTCCTCGTGTATATGAATTAATAATTAAGTTATATCAAGATCGAAATCGCGC
>CP070695.1:398751-400080 GCA_020353515.1 Candidatus Heimdallarchaeota archaeon | reverse complement strand
CCTCCTATTGATACAACTGGGTGATGACATGAAACTGTTCATTCGTAAAGCCTGGCGGGATATAAAAAATAAAAAGCTCCGATCTATCCCTATCATCATAGTTATCACCATTGGCAGCATTATTATTATCTTTTACTCTGCATTATACTTCAATTGGCTTGAAGTCGAGAATGCTTCCTGGATCGACTATCGATATCACCATCTATTGATAACAACAGAACAAATGGATAAATCTAACCTGACACTACTAGTAAATCAAGTCAAAGAAGACCTAAATATCGATTTTGAGTTTGAATTTCGAGATTTCCATGAGCTACAAGTTACTGAGTCTGGAATTGAGTCTCAGGTTAATACACATTTATACGCTGTTAGAAATGAAGAATTACTTGTTGATAAGTTATATTATCACGAACCATACATCAATACTCTCCATAATTCAACTGATCCAGATGTTGTTGTTGTTGAGAAGGTTACTGCCAAACTCCAAGGTTGGGAGATCAATGACGAATTGAAAGTATTCACTCCTTCAGGGGTATTGAATCTAACCGTCATTGCTATGGTTGATTCGCCAGAATTTATGTTATCACCTGGTATTGTAACTGAATTTTATGGAAGCTCTTGGGATGGCCCTGTGATTTGGATGAAACAGCAAGATTGGGAATCTCATATGAACAGCTCAAATCAAGTCAATCAGATTGCCTTTTATTTCAATGACCCATCCATGAGTAATCGTTTTTTGGAAGAATTTTTGAGCATAATGAGTCAGGAGTATGGAATTGATTCCGTACTTCAATATAGCGGTCGGGATGCTTTCTTATTAAGTATTGCACCAACTTTTTCAGGCATGGGTCTTATTTTATCATTTGTTTTTGCAATTATTGTTGGAATAATGTTATTTATTGTTCTAAAGCGGATCCTTGAGGAAGAAATCACTACACTGGGTATTTTTAAAGCATTAGGGTTTTCAAATCGTGAAATAGCAGCAAGTGCCATAGTGTATTCGTGGTTAATAGGTTTGATAGGGGGATCTATTGGAATATCTTTAGGTTTAATATCAGGTCTTAGTCTTGGAGATTTCTATATTGAACTAGTAGGAATAAAAAAATTGCCTAATGTGACCTCTATTTCTTCCATACTCCTGTTGTTCCCTAGTATAGGATTTATTTGTCTAATATTTTTCTTTACAACTGCAGGTTCTCTCCTAGCTGCTCAAAGAATTCTACGAATGGCTCCAATCGAAGCAATGCGACCTCAAGCAATGTTCAAACCAGCTCGTCCAGTTTATTTAGAACGGATGCTATTAAAAATTAAGTCACTCTCACCATTGAC
>CP070695.1:397300-398651 GCA_020353515.1 Candidatus Heimdallarchaeota archaeon | reverse complement strand
TCTAAGAGGTACACCATTTATGGCACGGATTGTCTTGGGTGGTCTAAGAAAACCAAAAACCAAAATTCTAGGGTATGATTTTGCTGGCCAAGTGGATGAAATTGGCAAAGAAGTTTCAGAGTTCCGTCCTGGTGATGAGGTATTCGGGACGAACAAGGGAGCAGGTGGTTTTGCAGAGTACCTTTGCACAACTCAAGATTTATTACTAATTAAGCCTCCCAACGTTTCTTTTGAGGATGCTGCAACTGTACCCGCAGTGGGAGTTACCGCACTACAAGGTCTTCAAAAACATGGCAAACTTCAATCTGGTCAGAATGTTTTGATAAATGGTGCATCTGGGGGTGTTGGAACATTTGCTGTTCAAATTGCTAAGTCTCTAGGAGCTACTGTAACTGGTGTCTGCAGTACTACTAATCTGAATATGGTTCGCTCAATCGGTGCGGATGAAGTGATTGATTATACAAAAGAAGATTTCACGCTTAAGGAGGAGAAGTTTGACCTTATTTTCGATACTGTAGCCAAGAGGTCGTTTTCAGATTGCAAACCAATTTTAAAGTCTAATGGGAGATATGTAACAACAGCGTTTTCTCTGGGTCTTGTTTTAAAGGGAAAATTGGGGAGAAGTGATAAGAAGATGATTTCCTATGTGGCGAATCCTACTAAGAGTGATCTGATCTTCTTGAAGGATCTTCTTGATGCTGGAAAAATAAAACCAGTCATTGATCGACGCTACACTTTGGAGCAGGTTCCTGATGCAATCCGCTATCTTGAAGAAGGTCATGTCAAAGGAAAACTCGTAATCAATTTATAAGACGAGGTAATAATTTTGAGCGTAGATTCATCTTGGAAAGGAGTGTATAAGGCGAGTGGACTCTCCTTACTCGTAAGCGGAGCCATCGTTATCATATTCCTTATCTTAGTATTCATATTTCAAGTACAACTTCCACTAACCGCACAATCAGTTCTTGATGCTCCTCTACAACCAGCCCTACTATTTTCCTTGGCTGCTTTCGGAGAATTTCTTCTAATGCCAGGAGTACTGGGACTTTACTTCTCTCTAAAGGACGTTAATAAGAATCAGGT
Source organism: Candidatus Heimdallarchaeota archaeon (assembly GCA_020353515.1). Taxonomy (GTDB): domain Archaea; phylum Asgardarchaeota; class Heimdallarchaeia; order Hodarchaeales; family Hodarchaeaceae; genus Hodarchaeum. Next base: position 397,568 of record CP070695.1, on the reverse strand, counting down.
GTTTCTAGGAACTGCAGTGTGGTTGGTTGCAATACCAATGTTTCTAATCTCTCGTGGGCTAGTGATTTCACTTGTTGCAATTAGTAGTAGTTATTCAGCAACAACAGATGCGACCATGAGAGCAGCTTACTTAGCAACGGCACACCTTGCACTTGAAGTATCAGGTGTGTTTGCTGTCATGGCCTTGGCCCCGTTAGGCGTCGGATCTGTCATTATAGGCTTAGTTATGTTGAAGGGAGTTTTCAGCAAACGCATAGCTTATTTGGTC
>CP070695.1:395801-397200 GCA_020353515.1 Candidatus Heimdallarchaeota archaeon | reverse complement strand
AACTGGTTTCACTGTTCTTTCAACTGTGGTTAATGTAATCTGTTGTTCATCTTCAGTTTCTGGGGTCACAGGAGTTTCAGTAGCTAAGAGAGAGGAAATTTTGTGCTTTATGGAAAAACCACGATCTACTGAGGGATCAAAACGGTGAAAAAAGAATATAGCGGTGAAAGCAAGGATTAATGCAGAAATGTACCAGAAAAAACGGAAAATAATAATATCAAATCTCCACAAGGAACTGACATCATTCCAGAGAAAAAACCTTGTAGGTAGAGAAATTGGATTAAGCCCAAAATTAGCATTTGGAAAGATGATATTAGGATATTGAGAATGCGCAGCAGCTCTGATGCTGGAGGATAACCAGGTGATAAATGGGTCGTATATAAGGATAGTTACCATCAAAAACATCCAGAAGAAGAACCATGCAATGTTTGACCATGTACCACGTAAAACGGGAAAAGTTTCGAAGAATAACGCTGCTCCAGAGACAAAGAAAATAATTGGAATAATTAAAATAACAAAAGGAACAATGAGCGAAACTAAATCGAGATGATAGACCTCACCACGAAAGATTTGAAGGAAACCTGACATAATCAGAATTATACAGCTCATTGCCCCCAAAATAGCGATATTAGTAAGAAATTTAGCTAAAAAATAGATCGGGTTTCTTAGCTGGGTTGTTGCCAGGATTTCACCAACTTTTGTATCTTCGTCGCGCTTTATTGCATCGTTAATGATATAAAAACCAAAAAGAGAGAGCCAAATTGTGGTTTGGAGGGCCATTATCGTACCCACCCAAGCACTATTGTATACACCTCGGTAGGGGGTATTATAATTATTATACAGAGCGTATGTGGTGTACAGAGCGTCTGCAGGGGGAATTAGCGCGTAACATAACATTATGATAAACGCGAGTGTAATTATGAATCGATAAGTCCTGACTCTATTCAAAAAGCCAGCCCGAATCGTTTCCACTAGCATTCGAACAGAAATGTCCAAGTTCACTGGTTCTTCTTCCCATAGCTGTGAATTGTATGAAGATAGGCATCTTCCAAAGAAGGAGGAACTCTCTTTGCATCGATATGCGGTCTTTCTTCTCCTAATATCCGAACATATAGGCCATCTTCTCTCCTACTCAGGTTTGATATTCTATATTTCGCTCTAACAGTCATCAGTTCGGATGATGGTATTTTCCATTGCCAAACTTTTCCTTCCACAGTTTTCAAGAAGTTTTCAGGTGTCATCGTGGTTAAAAGCTGACCCATGTTGATAATGGCTATTTTAGTGGCACTAGCCTCGACATCAGAAACAATGTGGGTCGATAAAATCACACTTCGTTCACCAGATAAGTCAGCAAGTAAATTTCGAAATCGAACTCGCTCTTCTGGATCCAAACCAGCTG
>CP070695.1:394214-395701 GCA_020353515.1 Candidatus Heimdallarchaeota archaeon | reverse complement strand
AAAAGATGTGAAAATGTGCAAAAAGCTTAAATATGGCCATATCTATATTAACGAAAAGGGCAATATTCATTAATAAAGATTCGGAATGGCGGTTTTATTATCGGAGACGTTAACATGAAATTTCCAAGAGATCGGGTAGGCATATATAAGCAACAAAAGAGGGAGTATAAGACTTTTGTTCCGAAACCCCTTCCTCCTAGCCCACCTTTGGATTTGGATATTAAAATATTGAATTTATTATCCCGGGCTGACCAGGCTCTTGGACGGCTCGATGGTGTGGCGGAAGTTCTTCCGAATCCCGATCTTTTTGTAATGATGTATGTAAAAAAAGAGGCTGTTCTATCCTCCCAAATAGAGGGAACACAGGCATCTTTATTGGACGTATTGGAATTTGAAGCAAAAGCTCTTGATCCTCATAAACCGACTGAAGCAAAGGAGGTTGTAAATTACATAAAAGCAATAAATTATGGTGTAGAACAAATCAAAGAAGGAAAAAAAATATCCTTATCTTTAATCAAAAAAATCCACTATTATCTTCTCGAAGGAATAAGAGGCGGGGCAAGGGAACCTGGGAAAATAAGAACTATACAAAACTGGATCGGTCCGCCAGGCGGTAATATTACAGATGCATTGTTTATCCCTCCAGATGTAAACGATATGAAAAAAGCATTAAAAGATCTTGAACTGTTTATAAGAAAGGAAGATGATTTGCCACCCTTAATAAAAGCGGGGCTCGTACATTCTCAATTTGAAACGATTCATCCCTTTTTAGATGGTAATGGAAGAATTGGAAGATTGTTAATTACGCTTTTATTGACACGGAGTCAACACCTCTCTAGACCTCTTTTGTATCTTTCTTATTACTTTAAACAGAATCGAACAGAGTATTATGAAAGATTACAGGCTGTTCGAGACAAAGGAGAATGGGAATCGTGGTTGAGCTTCTTTTTAAATGGAATGTATCATGCATCAACTGATGCAATAAGAACATCCATGAGAATACTCGAATTAAGAAAGGAAAAGCAGGAATTGATATCAGAAAAATTGGGTAAAAAGAGCGGTTCAGCTTTAAAATTATTGGATGAACTCTTTAACAGACCCTTGGTTACTGTAAATTCTATCATAGAGATAACTGCCTTATCTTATCCGAATGCCAATCGTTTGGCATCCATATTTGGGGATTTGGGATTATTAAAAGAGATTACCGGTCAGAAACGAAACAGAATCTATGAGTTTGTAGAGTATATGGATATTTTGAATGGAGGAATTTGACGAAGGAGGGCGATTTAGGAAATAGTTTCATTTTACCCCTCGATTCGGGTTTATATACAGATAATTCCATGGAATCGTTGGGTTGGATTTTGGTACCCCCGCCCAATCCGCAGGTACATTTTCTCATTAACAGGCCTTGTACTTAAGGGCGGGGTTTATAAGCTAATATAAGTATATATAAGATAATATAGGTACGTGACTTAAAGGCGAGGAGA
>CP070695.1:392582-394114 GCA_020353515.1 Candidatus Heimdallarchaeota archaeon | reverse complement strand
AACCAGTCCCCAAAGATGATGAGATATTGCTGAAAGTGCATGCAGCTTCAGTTAATCGAACGGACTCTCATGGTCTAAGAGGTACACCATTCATGGCACGGATTGTCTTGGGTGGTCTAAGAAAACCAAAAACCAAAATTCTAGGGTATGATTTTGCTGGAAAAGTGGATGAAATTGGCAAAGAAGTTTCAGAGTTCCACCCTGGTGATGAGGTTTTCGGAACAAACAAGGGAGCAGGTGGTTTTGCCGAGTATCTTTGCACCACTCAAGATTTATTGTTAATTAAGCCTCCCAACGTCTCTTTTGAGGATGCAGCAACCATTCCTGCAGTAGGAGTTACCGCCCTACAAGGTCTTCAAAAACATGGCAAGCTTCAATCTGGTCAGAATGTTTTGATAAATGGTGCATCTGGTGGTGTTGGAACATTTGCTGTCCAAATTGCTAAGTCTCTGGGAGCTACCGTAACTGGTGTCTGCAGTACTACTAATCTGGATATGGTTCGCTCAATCGGTGCGGATAAAGTGATTGATTATACGCAAGAAGATTTCACGCTTAAGGAGCAGAAGTATGACCTTATTTTCGATGCTGTGGCCAAGAAGTCGTTTTCGGATTGCAAACCAGTTTTGAAGTCTAATGGGAGATACATAACAACAGCGTTTTCTCTGGGCCTTGTTTTAAAGGGGAAATTGGGAAGAAGTGACAAGAAGATGATTTCTTATGTGGCGAATCCCACAAAGAGTGATTTGATCTTCTTGAAGGATCTTCTTGAAGCTGGAAAATTAAAACCAGTCATCGATCGACGTTATACTTTGGAACAGGTTCCAGATGCAATCCGTTATCTTGAAGAAGATCATGTCAAAGGAAAACTCATAATCAATTTATAAGACGAGGCAATAACTTTGAGCGTAGATTCATCTTGGAAAGGAATGTACAAGGCGAGTGGCCTCTCCTTCCTCGTAAGTGGAGCCATTGTTATCATCTTCCTTCTCTTAGTATTCATATTTCAAGTACAGCTTCCACTAACCGCACAATCAGTTCTTGATGCTCCCCTACAACCAGCTCTTCTATTTTCCTTAGCTGTTTTCGGAGAGTTTCTTCTGATGCCTGGAGTACTGGGACTTTACTTCTCTCTAAAGGATGTCAATAAGAATCATGCATTTCTAGGAACTGCAGTGTGGTTGGTTGCAATACCAATGTTTCTAATCTCTCGTGGACAAGTAATTTCACTTGTTGTAATTAGTGATAGTTATGCAGCTACAAAAGATGCGACCATGAGAGCAGCTTACTTAGCAACGGCACACTTTGCACTTGAAGTATCAGGTGTGTTTGCTGTCATGGCCTTGGCCTCGTTAGGCGTCGGATCTGTCATTATAGGCTTAGTTATGTCGAAGGGAGTTTTCAGCAAACGCATAGCTTATTTGGTCATTATAGCAGGCACCCTGATTGTCATGGGCACCTTTGGAGTCTTACTGGAGCCCCTGACTATAGGAACACCATTTGGATTGATTCTAACAGGCATCTGGCAAATAGTC
>CP070695.1:390674-392482 GCA_020353515.1 Candidatus Heimdallarchaeota archaeon | reverse complement strand
AACGTGATTGGTCGTTTCCCTGATATTTGATTCTATTAATGAGAATGCCATCTCGGAACTATTCCCATTGTACTCAGCATATGAACTAATAACCCCGCCTGCAATTGTTAAAATATCAGGCAGAACTAAAATCCCTTTTTTATGCAACATTTGGTCGGCGATAGCGGTAATTGGGTTGTTTACTCCTTCAACGACACACTTTGATTTAAGGAGTCTAATATTTTCCTCTGTAAGCACACAATTACCTGTTGTAGGCACAAAAATATTACAATCAACTTTTATAATGTCTTCCTTCGCCAGCACCTTGGCGTCCTTACAATGTCTCAGTGAATGCTTTTCGGCGGTGGCCGAAGAGTATTTAAGAACTTTATTTATGTCAATGCCTCTAGAATCACAAATTGAACACCAGTCGTCGCTAATTGCAACTATTTTAGCACCTTGATTAGCAAGATATTTTGCTATTGTACACCCAATATTCTCGAATCCCTGAATAGCAATTTTTGTTTCTGAGATATCTGAAGGAAGGTCCGAAGAGAAGTGAGCCGCCTCAATGATCTCATCAATTATTATTCCCATTCCAAAACCAATAACACCCAATTCATGGGGTATACCCCCCATATCCTCAGGCTTTCCACAGGCCCCACGCCTATCACCGACTTCTTCAACAAATGCTGCTATTTCATCCTTCCCTACATTCATATTCGGTGCAGCGATATATTGGTCAGGTACATATGGTGATACACCCCTCGCAAATGATTTTATGAAGCTTATTTTATCGATCTCAAAAGGATTTGCTCTAATGCCTGCGGCAGCTCCACCAAAATTTACATTTACAAGGGCGCATGATAATGTCATCTTCCTGGCACTTAAAAATACCTGGTGCGGCGTAATTATAGGGGATATTTTTATTCCACCGCATGCGGGCCCAAGACAGGTGTTATCCAAAACCAAAATACCTTGCATGTTGATATCAGGGTCATAAATCTGTATAATGTTGGTTGGCCCCCACTCATTTAAAAAAGCAGATACATTTATCTCCTCAAGCACCTTTATTAGGTTCTTCCTGCTAGTTTCATTTTGCGCCTTTGCATCTTCGTTTTGTGTCATTTCCATGATGGTGAAATGAGACTATGAATATTTTAAATATATAGACATAATTAATGAGATATTATGTCATTATTGCCATTATTTTATGATCAATACTATCATATAATGACATAATTTAAGTGAAAATATGTACAAATATGTTGTATGCATTTAAATCAGAAATGTATCTAATTTGATACTATTAAGGCTATAAAGTATTTATATTATCAAAATAATGCACTCTGTATGTCAGAATTGCTAAATGATGCTTTAAACCTGGACATACTAGAGAACATATGTTCTGGGATAGGTGTTAACGTAAATATTAGCAAATTATCTAAGACCTTTAAAAAGCATCGGAACACCATTAAATCTCAAGTCAGGGATTTATTTGAATATAAAATAATCAATAAGCCCATCTATCCATTCATTTGGTTATATCAGGAATACCCCTTGCTTGTGGTCGTTAGAGCGGATTTACCAAGAAACGAAGAAATCGATAAATTCCTTAGGGAAGATGAGCATATATTTGGTGCGTTTTATGTTAGAGATGAAGAATATAACACGTTGATAATTGAATATCATAGCAACTTATACACCTATGGTCAATGGAAGAAGAGAATAGTAGAAGAAAATAAGATCCCTCCGCGAGAAATCAGATATCCTGCACACGCCCTTTTTTTCAGTAACGAACATATTATCAAGTACCAGCCAGAATCTCC
>CP070695.1:388580-390574 GCA_020353515.1 Candidatus Heimdallarchaeota archaeon | reverse complement strand
AACATTATTAATATGATTTTAGGAGAATAAAACTCCCATTTAATCGAAATAATCATTGTTTAGCATATTCGAATATATATATATATTATAAACACGCTCAGTTTATGAAACTTCAAAAGGAGAAAAATCTGGTAATGGTGTTGAGATCACTCTGCTTGCAATTTGTGCTTTTATTACCTGGAAGAATAGTTCACAAAAAGAAATTCCAACTATATTGCGATAAACCTTTTATAACTTAAACAGCTTTAATTGGAAAAGTATTTCATTTGGAAAACACATACGAGAGATTCAACATGAAGCTTAAAAGACCTAAATTGTTACTTATCATAATATTAATGGTTTCCAGTTTAATTTTTTCCTTGCATCTCAATATCAGTCCTGGTACGGTCAAAGTAGAAGAAACAATCAAGATTGGCATGCTAGGTCCACTTGCTATTACAACAGGCAAAGATATGAAACTAGGAGCAGAACTTGCTATCAAAGAAATCAATAGTGGTGGTGGTGTAGCTGTTGATGGTACTATGCATGAGTTAGAGCTCGTTGTGAGAACAACATCGCATCCTACTACTGGTTTACCAGATGTTGATACCGGAGTGAATAACCTCCAAGCGCTGCAGGATCAAGATGAAGTTGTGGCTTCATTAGGCTTATTTCGGAGGGAGGTTACAATAGCATGTATGGGTAAAATGGATCGACCCTTCATCGGTGTGGGATCATCAGCTCCAATTATCACACCTTACTTCTGGAGGCTTTTCCCTAGTAATGGTAGTCAGCTAACATCAGCATTATTAAGCCTCTATGCTTTGGGATTGTCGGATGTAGGTGTTCAAAATATCACTATCGTTCGGGAGGATGCTGCCTGGTCTTTGGCCATGAGTAATAGTATTAAATTCTACCTGAATAGCTACTTACCCACTTATGTTGGAACACCTATAATGAATTTCACGGATGATATTAAGTTAATGGGAGACACCTCGTATTCCTCAGTTGAATCAGCCCTTACTCCAATTAAGTCAGAGTTAGATGGATTAACTGTTAATGCTATCATGACAATTTTTGCAGGGTCAGCGGGTCGTCATATCACAAAAGCATGGTCAGCCTTAAATATGACCCAGTTTCTCGCAGGAATTAACAGGGAAGCCCAATCAAGTACTCACTTTGAAAAGACTGAAGGGGCAGCCTACGGAGAACTTTACCTTATTGCACTGCCCCCAGATATCAATGTCACCTCTAAATCTGGACTTTTCAGACAAGCTTTCTTTAATGAATATGGTGAACTACCTACACCCACGGCTACAGCTGCATACGACGCTGTATACGTTATTGCTGACGCGATCGAGAGAACTAATTCCTTTAACTCTACTGATATCCAAACTGCATTAGCAGACACCGAATATCTTGGAGCTTCGTACAAGATTAAGTTTACCAGTGAACCCAACGTTTGGACTCACCCAATATTCGGTTATCCGTATGGTCACGTGGCTTACTATGACAATGGGACTAGATATGTGATTCCTGGTGTTCCCACGGATCTTATTGTTCATGATCTCTATACTACATCTGGATTTGGCCAGTATGGCCAGCCTTACATACAGGTTTACTTTGTACAATGGCAAAAAGGAGGAGAAAGAAGAACAGTATGGGGGAAAGGTCCATCCCCATTAGAAGAAGATCTGGAGAACAATATAGAGTGGCCAATCAATCATAATGATCATGGTTATATATCCCCAGAACCAGCACCAACATCTAAGCCTGAGACTAAATCTGAAAGTAGTACTCGAACTACTGAAGGTGAGAAAACTTCGATCACAAGTACGTCTGAGGAAGAGACAAGTAAATCACAACCAAGTATCACTGGCCCTGGATTTAATCAATGGATTGTTCTTCTTATTATCGGAACCTTGGCAGTACTTATTAAAAGACAAAGAAAAATCAATCGATAGTTCATAGCTGCCCAATAAGGCTGGAGAGATTAGCTCTAGCCATCAATCGAC
>CP070695.1:386437-388480 GCA_020353515.1 Candidatus Heimdallarchaeota archaeon | reverse complement strand
CCATTAATACTTGGTATTGTGTTAGCACTGGTATTCCATTCATACCTATTTTATTGTTTTTATTTGATCGGCGAGAAATTAAGATTAGTAATGGAGAAATAGCTATGAATAAAAGTTGGAAAATCGGCACCTGCTCTATATGTGAAAATAATACCGTAATTACAATACCAAACGCACTTGTTCAATCAGGGGCACAATCGTTCAGATCAGACCCAAAAGAACAAATGTCAACAATAGTAGGTCTTTTAGAAAGACCAATTTGTAGACGATTTAAAAGTTATAAATGCGAAAGGTGTAACCTGCGTATTACTATTAGTTAAAAACCGATAACTGTATGGATTGACTAACACCAAACCATTGTGTTGAAATATAGACAATCATTTTGCTAAATCAGACTGTTTGACTCTTCGACAAAAACTTAGTATAGTACCAATCAGGAGACTGGAAGATGTGTCCACATTGCAAGGGAACCGGTAAAATAACATTGTTAACATCTATAGTTGATTGTGAATGCGTAACCTTTTTATATTGGGAAATATCCAATCACACAAGAACAGTGGTTCGCTGTAACGGGAGAAAATCAATCAAAATTTAGAAAGGATACCAAGTTACCGGTCGAAAATGTTTCATGGAATGATTGTCAAACATTTCTTGATGACTTAGAAGTGATAACCGGAGTAGCATTTGATCTTCCAACGGAAGCCAAATGGGAATACGCATGTAGAGCAGGAACTGAAGAAAGCTGTTATTTTGATCTTACAGAAATCGAAAATAAAATTAATTGTAATAATACCCAAACCAGCGTGGTCGGAACCTTTTCCCCTAATCCATTCGGTCTATACGACATGTGCGGCAACGTGTGGGAATGGTGTTATGACAAATGGCATGAAAATTATGAATCGGCCCCAAATGATGGAAGTGCGTGGACAACAAATCCCACAATAGATGATTATCGTGTGGTTCGTGGGGGAAGTTATTCTGATAATCAAAGACTTTGCAACTCAGTCTTAAGAAATGGTGCATTAGAGAAAATTCGGCGTCCATGGATTGGATTTAGAGTTATTGTCAACAAAGATATATTGTTTGTTGTTAATATTTGATAACACTAAGATAAGAGAAGTCAATTTTGGGGGATATAGCTCAGCGAGTAGAGCGTGTGTCTTATAAACACGAGATCATGAATTCGAATCCCATTGTCCCCATCTCAATTTAGATAAAATATTAGAACAAATTTATATAATACGCCAACAATTTGTCAAGCAACTAGGAGAAAAATAATGATTCATCCAAAAATAGAAGAAGCATTTCAAGAAATAGATGCAGCAGTATTCACCGGAGACGATCTTGAATTTTATGAATTTAGACATAGACTATTGCATTTCGCAGAAAGATGGAGAAAAGCGGCATTAGATAAAACACTGGAAATATACAAAAAAGAACAATCTTATGACCCCAGATATGGAAAATCCGACCTGGAAAAGACCTGATGATTGGCCATATGAAGAGGATTGGAACTCACCCGCATGGAAGCAGAGAAATGCAATATTATCGGGAACTTTCCCACATATCTAAGATTATTTAATAATTATGGACTTGAAACATGAATATTAGAAACCTGTTGGAAACACTCGATAGGACAAATCTAGTGAACAAATTAACAAATCCTAAGCCTGTAGAATCATCTCCAACCGAAGAAATAAATTGGGAAAATAGGATAAGTGAAAAACACAGACTATTTATAAAACATGTAAAAATACTTGGAATTTTAGTCCTACTTTCTTTAGTTGGTATTATAATCCCACTATGGATTATATCTCCTACCGTTGGTAAATCATTGTTTATCTCATTACCACCGATGTTATTTCTAACGCTAAGCTGGATGTTCCCTTCTTGGTTATTTCTATACAACAAAGCAATGTTACTTCCCACTACTTTAGGAACAATTCCTCTGCGAATTATTCTAGTGGTAATATTTTCATATATAATTTGGGTTTACATCCCTAACGTCCTATTTATGGTGTTTATTTTTGGTATGATGTGGCA
>CP070695.1:383978-386337 GCA_020353515.1 Candidatus Heimdallarchaeota archaeon | reverse complement strand
TTTCTCGTATAAAGCAAAGGTATGGTAATCATGAGTAATGCAAGACAATTAGCAGAAGAGTATATGGAAAATTTTGAAGCTTGGGAGAAGGAGGCGAAAGCAGAAAGGTTGAAATCAGTTAATTGGGATTTAATTAATAAGAAATGTACTAAAAAGCAGATTGAGGCAATCAAACTATTTGTTGAATATCGACTTTATGAAGGTGCCGCCTCCATTGCAGAAATGAGTATCTTGGACTTTGTTAACTTGTTAGATGAGCTAGGCGTTTCTAGAGGATAATGTTTTTTTCGTTATTTGGGTAGTAAGTTTTTCTGCGTTTTTCTGCTTTCGATGGGCTTTTCTCTGATAACACTCTAGTTGACGCTGCATACAATAACGATGATAATTCGCTGATTTGGGGAACAGGAACATGGCAAGCTGAGGTCTCCCACTTCTTAGTTGATGCCAATGCTGGTGGTGATCCCAGAGAACAGTTAGCTCAGCAATTACTTGCATTCATCTTCAACACTCGACACCGCCTTGATGATCCAGGTGCGACGATTCAGTTGCCTGATGGTTCTTGGGTTACTGCTCAAAGCGTTATTGATGCTGCCATTGCTGCATGGTTAACCCCTGATCCTGCTGATGAATACTTCTGGCAACCCATCCTCGATCAACTAAACAACAATGATGCTGTCAGCTTTATTCACTTCTACCCTTGTGAGGTAGTTTACACCCTCCTGAGCTAGAATATCCCAACAGAAAATACAAAGAATCTCTTACTTGAAACTGAAGGTCAAAAAAACCTTCTTCTCTTTTTTTTCCTCATCCTTATATGATTCAATAAATACTGTTTGGTTAAAAAGTCGTTCCAGGATTTTTAGGACTTATCCGCTAGCTGTCAATAAATCCATAAAGTAGAATAAGGTTATTTTATAAACTGACTTATAGAATTCCGTATATTACGCCCCAATAATACCGAGTATAACTACCACCATTACCATTAATCCATTAGCCAATCCATGAGCGATAATAGCTGGCCATGTATTTTTCAATTTTTGAGCCACATATGACAGAGTAATTGTGCCAGGTAAGAGAGCAATAAGATTCCATGGCAAGAAAAAGTGGAATAATCCCCATAGTATTCCATGAATTATCCATGTCTTTTCACCATGTTCTAATTCCTGACGAGGTAAAATATACCCACGCCACCAAAGTTCCTCTCCAAAGGTTGCTATTATCAGTGAAATGAATAATACAATTACTACCCACCAGTTCCCTGGCAGGGGTTGACCCACAAATTCAGTCGGAATAGTACCCATAGAATCACTCCGTTTTAACGGATTAAGTTCATCTGGCCAGAATGTGGGGGGTGGAAGAAACGATGCAATGATGATGGAGGTAAAAGAAAGGATTCCAACACTGAGAAACATTATCAAAAATAAAAGAATTGTCCAAAGCCAATCTCTTCCAGTCATTCTTTTTAAGCGAAATCGTTGGGTAAAATCCATCCATGTCATCTCATTACCTTCACGTTGGTAGGCAATAATAGATGCTAGTAACAGTAGCAGCATTGGAAGAGTTGCATAGATTATGAAATAATTAACAAATATTGGCAACCCAAGTGTTACGAAAAATGCCATGATCAAATATATATTCAATGTAACTAAGAGAGCTGGGATAAGAAAGTGTAATAAAGCAGATCCTAATGACATTGGCTGAATTTTCTCCATATTAGTCCATCCACTTTAATGAAATAGACCAAATATTTTTAGTTTATCTCCTTAGTGCAATTTTAATCAGGAATTTTTCCAAAAAAAGAAAGAAAGAAAGAGAAAGATGAACCTAGAGAGGTCTTGATTCAAGCTGGCCAAATTAGTACAGTTATTTCCCATTGAAATATAATTCCATCTCCTCCTTCTGGATTGGATGTTCCATAGTATTGACCATCTACGTTCACAATATGCTCACCAGGATCAACCAAGCGTATTGCATGGAAATCTATGTACCAATCATACAGTTCGAATAAATCACCGGGTTTTAGACCATATTTCAGCACTATTCCGTCTAGATTTAATACGATGAAAGCTTCCTGTGCATAAATATCTCGAATTCCGATTGTAAATAATATTAGAATTGTCGAAGGTTCAGTAATGACAAACGATAGCTCCATCCCTTCTACTGGCCCATACTCATCGATAGGAAGCTTATAATCGGAAAAAAGGTCATATACTGGTCCATAACCCAAATTTAAGATTTCTGGAGTCCCAGCAGGACCCGGAGGACCCTCAGGACCTTGGGGGCCTTCGGGGCCAGCGGGACCTTCAGGACCCTCAGGACCTTGGGGGCCTTCGGGGCCAGCGGGACCTTCAGGACCCTC
>CP070695.1:381337-383878 GCA_020353515.1 Candidatus Heimdallarchaeota archaeon | reverse complement strand
GCCTCAGATTTCAAATACTTAACCCAACCACTACTCCACCTAGAATTCAACTCACTAAACAAAAAGATAAATCTACCATTAGTAGTACCACTCTTCAGATACTTCGTACACTGCAAAGAGCCAACCTTTTCACCTGGAATATTCTGCGGAATTCTAACCTCGAAACCCTCAATCTTCTTATTAACGTAATCAACTCCATCACAATCGATATTCATCGCCAAAACAATAGGTCTCTTACCATTCTCATTAACTTCCCTAGACTTCATCAAACCAGGATACTCAGGGCTAAAACGATTCAAACCTTGAGATTTAGCAAAACTAGCAGCCTCCAAACCAATCAACTTTACCTTACTGATCTCACCTTTTTTATCATAAATAGGTTTACCAAGGCAAGCATCATCCTGCTCAAGCTCAGGACCAACAGTCAAAGTTGTTTTACCAGTACCACTCAAACCCTTTAAAACACGATTACTAGTACAACCAGCATGATAAGAAATAAGACCATCAGCCTCAGCCTTATTCCAAACCATAGTAAGATTTGGCTTCTTAAAAGCGCCACCAAAATAGTCAACGCCAAGACTCAAAACACGTCTAACATTATTATCCATCCCAGTAAGATCATAAAGAGTCAAAGGAACACTAGGATCATACTCAGACCAAACATTTTGAATTTCCTTAATGTAATTAACAGGAAGGGGTTCTTGAATAACGTAATTCCAACAATCAATATTCATTCTTTTCTTAGGGGGAAAAATCATTAATTTGCCCATCCAAGAAATATAAGCATTATGAGGATTCTTCACACTAATCGTAATACGTAAACCAACCTCATAACCATGCTCACCCTGGATTCCCTCTTGTACGATAAGTTTTGGATTCTCCTCTTGAAGATACTTCATTGCAACTTCGTAGATCTTCTTTCCAACCTTGGTGTTAAACTTTTGTTGTTTCTTACCAAGTTTATATCCATCAGGGACCATGTAAAAAGCCCGATCAGGTCTCCTACCAAGTTGAGTAGAACCAAAAAGATACTGGCCATCCTTTGTAAAAACATAGTATGGTTTCAAAAACTCAATATAAAATTCATCATCAGGATTATGTATCACGTTTCCTTGCAACACTTTTATTTCAGGTTCTATGGAAAATTTTTTTGACATAAACCCCGGAAAAGGGTATCATTTACTCCTATAAAAAGAATATGAAAAAATAGATGTAACATAGTGCCTATTTTTAGCGTTATCAGCAGAATTTAAATACATAAACTAAATAAACGTTATTTGAGAATGATATTAATATGAACATATTATCTGCCATTGGAAATACTCCAATTGTTGAATTGACTAATCTCAATAATAACTCAAATGTTAGAATTTTTGGTAAACTTGAAGGTGCAAACCCTGGTGGCTCAGTTAAAGATAGACCAGCCCTTTACATGATAACGAAAGCACAAGAATCAGGGAAACTGACTCATGATAAAATAATACTTGAACCAACATCTGGGAATACTGGGATTGCCCTTGCGATGATAGGGGCTGCAAAAGGATATAAGGTTACCTTAGTTATGCCGAAATGTGTTAGTATTGAAAGACAACGTATATTGGAAGCATTTGGTGCTGAGATTATACTAACTCCAGGATGCGATGGTACCGATGGTGCAATTATAAAAGCACACAACCTACTTGAAGGAGAACCTAGAAAATATTTTATGCCTAATCAATTTGAAAATGAAAATAATGTTCTGGCGCATTACGAAACGACAGGTCCTGAGATTTACGCTCAGACTAATGGACAAGTTGATGTTTTTGTTGCTGGAATGGGTACCACTGGAAGCTTAATGGGTATAGGAAGTTATCTAAAAGAGAAAAAACCAGAAGTAAAAATTGTCGGAGTTGAACCCACAGAAGGGCACACGATCCAAGGGCTAAAAAATATGAAAGAATGTATTGTTCCTAAAATTTTTAATCCGCGAATAATTGATGATAAGATTACAATTGAAGACGACAAGGCTTTTGAAACAGCTAGGTTGCTTGCTACTAAAGAAGGAATCTTTGTTGGTATGTCAAGTGGAGCTGCAGTGGCAGGAACCTTAAATATAGCGAAAAATATAGATTCTGGAACAATTGTTACGTTATTACCTGATCGAGGAGATCGTTACTTGAGTACTACACTGTTTAGATCTGTATGCGCAAAATGTCCTCCATAATTTTCATAGAGTATAATGGAACAAATGGATTAGTTTTTACAAAATGTTTTTATTAAGATAGGATATACCTGTTGACCTAGTTTATCAAATGAAAGGGGACAGAATAAAATGGGTATTGAATTTAATGCAGATGAAATTTTTGAAATAGCTGAACAAATAGAACGAAACGGAGCGAAATTTTATAGAACCGCTGCAGAAAATATTACCGACGCAGGTAAGAAAAAATTTTTGGTTCATCTTGCTGAAATGGAAGATGAACATGAACAAACATTTAAAACTATGAGATCTCATTTGACACAAGATGAAAAAATCGTGACAACATTTGATCCTGAGGGAGA
>CP070695.1:378551-381237 GCA_020353515.1 Candidatus Heimdallarchaeota archaeon | reverse complement strand
AGATCTAGGAACTCTGATAGACACTTTTTTTGCCTAAATGTCTGCCTTAGTGGATTCTGAAATGTATACTTAATAGAAGAATGTCTGCGTCCAAAAATAGAAAATTTCCTGGGGCCAATAAGGGATTGAGTCCATTTAACTTGATCCTCAGCTCCAAATATCCATCCACTTCTATTTTTCGTTTCTACAATGAATAGACCATACTTAGACACTAGTAGATGATCTATTTGCGTTGTCCCGTTTCTCGAAGGAATAATTAAGTCATGAACTCTATGGTATACATTCGCGTTGAGCGACACCCAAATGTTGAGCGAAGCCTTCTTTTCTCCAATCCATCCCTTAAATAAATTTTGTATGTATTTACGCATGACAATGTATATATATGGTTACCGCATAAAACTCTGAACCTCTCTGAGTGTCCGTATAACTCCCCTCTGTCATAAGTCCATAATCATACGATATCATATGATTTTTTTAACGATTTAATCGGCCGAGCGTTTTTTTTGTCCCCTTAATTTTCAGGTTAGATTTTAATTGTCTTAAAATCTTTGATATTTTCTCTTTCTGATCAGCAACCGATATCGGAGCACGCATATAGTTGTGGAATAATCTATCCACTATTTTGTCACATATTGAAGTTGTCTCGAAACCTTTAGTAAGGTACTCGTTAACTAAGAATCCTATTAATTCTTTTTCAAAATAGAATTCAGCACGATAATCCTTTATCACCCTTAAATGGTAAAACAACTCGTAAATCGATGCTAATTTTGAATAACTATCAATTCCAGAACATTCTTGACTGGCGGGACAAATCTTACATACAACTTTGAAATTACTGTCAAGACCCAATCTCTTCAGAGTCTTATATACTTCATCATGTTGGATAATTGTTGTTGGGAGAACAGATTTTACAGCAAACTCAAGGCAACTACCAATACATATCACACGGCACATCGCCTCTATTGTATAGAATAACTCAGATATAAATAATCCAACAATATTGTTTATGGATAAAACTGCAAAAAAGGTAGCAATGTTTCCTTCATGCCACCGTACCCTCTCGATTTCACTCATCTGCTCGACAATATCTGCATTTTGAGGGCCTATTGGGACATCTTTAAAGTGGCTAATAATTTCATTAGATTTATTAAGTTCCTCTGGAACTAAGTCTAATAGCTTTATTAACAGCGATGACTTATTATGAGATATTGTCATCCAACGTTGTATCGTTTCGCGAATATTCACTATGTCTGGAGATTCCGACAGTTCCTTTTTCAGTGCTTTTTTTAAGTATGGTTTTATTAAATCACTAAATCTTTCTGAAGGAAAATCGATTTCTGATAGATTTGAGGTCCTTTCTATTAATTCATTTCGATAAATATCGACCCAGTTTTCCTTTTTAAGGATTGATTGGATAGCCAGAGGAGATAAGCCTAAATTTACCATTTTTTCTAACTTGTTTGAAATTGATTAACTATCTCTCAAATATATATGTATATATGGTTTCCATATAAGAAGCCAAAGCCGTTTCACTATCCACATAACAACCCAAACGTCTCATCATTCAGAGTAATCCCGGCCGCTTTTGCTCCCTCATAAAAAACAATCAAATATTATACCGCAAGTTATGATTATTTCTATGACGTAAAATTACCGCAGGGGAATGCCAGAGTATCGAATTCTTTTCTTTGGGGCCTCACATCCGGCATTTCTGAGTAAACTTGAAAAAGCATCTCCTAAGATGGTCTGATTATCACTTGGCCCTATTATGATTTTATCGATCAAATCAGGTATCTCAAACCCAGTAAAGCTCTCCTCTGGAACGTTTTTAATCGGGATTTTATAAATTTTCTGAGGAACGCCATTTATACAAACAACTTCTTCTACAACATACTTGGATTTATTATAAGAAGGATTGTATATAACTCTCCATTCGCGTTCCTCAGAAAATCCAGGATGTTTAACAGTAAAAACAACGTGTTTGAAAACTTCAAATAAGTATTCGAAGACATTTTCCTCACCTAAAGTCTTGATGAAATCTAAATTCTTCTCAATCCTATCCGTCAGCTCAATGAGATCCTTTTCAAATCCACTCTCATCCTGGTAAATTACTGGCAAAAGATCAACCTCGAAAACGTTATTCTCAGTTTCTCGAATAAGAGCCTGACTATTTATAACAATAGCTACCGATTGACGACCTCCATATGCTCGCCACATTGACAACTTGCCAAACTGATCATCTTCAACTGGATGTTCAGAAATGCATGTCAGATAGGTGTCAGATCTAAATTTAGGAATCCATCCATCGAAATATTTTACCAATTTATCCTTAAGATCAGGATGAATTTTCGAAAGGAGTTCCTTGAAGCGGTTTCCTGCTGTTTCTGAGTGAAATGCTTTTTTGAGACAATCAAAGCCATGCTCTATTTCAAGAAAATCATTCATACAATGAGTGTTTCTAAGCCAGACTTCCGCCTTCTCAATAAAACTCATTGCAGCCTGAGCGCTTGTATACTGCACAAATTTGAATTCACCAGAGATGAGTTGCTTGTTTTTCCTCAAGCGATGAGGGAAGAAAATTTCCCAAGCTTTTTCTATCTCGTTATTAGCTGTCATAGTCTGTAGATTGTTCTGCACATAACAATTTTTATATGGTTTACGTATAGCATCCCGAACTTCTCGTCAT
>CP070695.1:375756-378451 GCA_020353515.1 Candidatus Heimdallarchaeota archaeon | reverse complement strand
GGTATATTTAGTTCGAGTGATTTAAAACTTGATGGAATCAAAATTCCTGATTTGGATTTTATGGTTGTCGATTATCAATACCCCAAGCGCGATGGATTAATGGGTTATAACTTTTTTATTAAATACCCGATGTTCATCGATTTTAAAAATAAAACGCTGTATATAAAATTTGAGTAATTAAACCATAAACCATAAACCATAAACCATAAACCGTATAACAACGTAATTGCCACACACGAAGGGCTCAATCAACCAATCTCCAATTAACTAATCCCCTAAAAAATTCTCAATTCTCAATTCATAATTCTAAATTCTTATGAGTTTACCCAGAGTTTATCCCCGCATGCTGCTTACCTGACTTGCAGCAGGGGAATGTCAGCTTACTTGACTTTCTGTCGGGGGCGGCAATCTTCATTATTAATGTTAAAAAAATTCGTAGGATGGGCTTTAGCCCATGCTGTCCCTTGTCATTCCCGTGAAAACAGGAATCCAGATTTTGATTTTTACACTGTAATTTTTCTTTTTAATCTTTGATTTTTAATCTTCCGTTGTAGGGTGGCGGCTTGCCCCACCATTTTCTCAATACAGCTAAAAGTAGCGAGTTGACACAAGAGTTTATCCCCAATGTGAGCTTACTTGCTTTCCTGTTGGGGGTCATCCTAAGCGCAGCCTGCCCTGAGCAGAGCCGAATGGGCCGAACGGGTCTATTTAAAACAGATGTCATTGCGAGCGCAGCGCGGCAATCTTCATTACTCACACCTTGTTCTATATCCTTTTCCTTTAATACGCTATCCACTCAATGTTAAACTCAAAACTAAAAACTCAACACTCAAAACTAAATTACGGTGTCTGCTAACTTGCCTGCCGGGGGAAGGACTCATCAATTTTGCTATTTGAATTTTGATATTAACATTAAATGTTAATCCCGAAGTGACAAGCCAAGAACTTGCAGCGCCTTGATGATTTCTTCAATAGTTCGTTTACCAATTCCCTCTATCGAGATTAAATCCTTTCTACTGTAGTTGATTAATTGCTTAATAGTAACAATATCTGATTTAACAAGATAATTTTGTGACCGTTTTGAAAGATCCAGAACAGAAATCCAATCAATCCGAGTTGTGCTTGTATCATCATTAACGTCAGAATGTGTAAGATTGCCGAAAATCACAAGTTCCTTTTCTCCTTCAGTAATCACGTGAGTATCAGTTCTTCCTTCTGTGATAGCTGTAATATTCTTCTGAATTTCTATCATCCGAGATTGATTATGCTATTTCTGGATAATCCCTCATAGCTTTCTCCATAATTCTAACCACTAATTCTTCTGATTTTAAAGATCTTCTTAATGTGTCCTCTATGCTTCTCACTGAGAAACCTTCCTCTAATGCTAAGTGTACCCAATTAATAATCTTCTGATCGGAATTGGCTTCTGTGAGCTTGTTTTGCCAATAATTAGATAAGGCTGGCTGACGAGTATAATATTGTCCAGCATATTTTCTTTTTCTTATCTCCCTGTTCCTAAGAGAGTCTATCTTGCTTTCTACAATTGCTAATCTCAAAGAAATTTCAGATTCTTTTGGTGCTTGACTCTTCAATACCTTGCGAAAAATTGGGGGAACTGCCTTCACTGGTTCACAAAGTGTCGCCTGCAATGCAACTACTATTCTATTGCGAAGCCTGTCGCCCCACCTGGGATCATCTTTATCATATAAAATCACGCGCAATGCCTGCAAGTCGAAAGGTACATCTTCCATTGATTCTGAAATAAGAACTACAGGTTTTCCGATCGCATGCCCAAGACCAAGTTCATAAAACACATTTGGATTCTTTCCACTAAGTTCTGCTAAAACGACTTTCGCATCTTGAATCATACACCATATATCCCCCATGATTGGAGTGGGTAGAAATAGACTATTCCCTCGTTTAGGCTTCAAACCAGCCTTGATGACTGCTGGCTCTATGATAACATCATAATAAGTATCAAAAGGTTCTTGAAACGGTGCAAGTACAAAGCATATATCATCTGACATCTTTGCAGATTTCTTCTTGGCTGTTTTCTTTTTTCCCACCTTCTTTGTTGATGTCTTCTTCGCCATGTTATCCGGATCTCCCAAACTCACTCATAACTCTATCCACACATGATTTCATTCATTCAATATCGTCACTCATGAAGTTTTCCGCTCTCAGGTGCATCCACCTTTCGTTGGATAGAATATCTGTAAATAAGGGAAAATGCAAAGATAAAAATCGTGGAATCAACCTTTGGTGGATACTTAAATCGGTCAAAGTAGTTCATTTTTTAGTCGTTTTCCTTTGATTTTTGCTCAAAAAAAATTAAAAACCCACAAGTTTACACAGTATCTGCCTGTTTTGTGCTGCCTGCGATTCGGCTCGACGTCTCATTTCTACCTTAGGTTCGCACCGTTTTAATCAATTCAACACTTCGTGTTTACGTGACTGTACGATGCTCATGCTGGCCTCAGGTAGAAATGTTCTTATGACTTTTTCTTTCCAATCTCCAATCTCTAATTCACTAATCTTCTCCTCGATAAATCGAGGCATTTTCGAACAAAAACGCTGGTAATTTTGGAAAAATTTCAATTTTTCTAAAAAAATTTTACCTCTTTATACATAAGCACTTAGCAAAATTTAACCTTTAAAAAACTCCCCCTATTTCGAATCAATCGTGCAGGTACGT
>CP070695.1:372958-375656 GCA_020353515.1 Candidatus Heimdallarchaeota archaeon | reverse complement strand
AAGTAATGGCCATTACTTCTACAACAGGGATTCTACGTAATGATCCAGTTTCCATTTATAGTGTTGATCCAGAAGTGTATGATACTGTAGGAATATGGCACAGTGATGCTATTCCTGATGAAGAGGATAAAAATAAAGATGAGTTAATGACAGCCTTAATTAACAATCCAGATGGATGTTTAATTGGTCGGAGCGCATTAATTGAGAAAGGTTTGGAAGTAGGACAAAATGTTTCAGTAGAGATTCTGACTTATTTTTTTAATGGGTCAAGTATGTTTATTGAATTTGACTATGTCTCTCGAAATCTCACTATTCTAGGTGAATTTGATCATACTCCTGCTGGAATTGGCAGCAGTTCTCTAATCATCAGTCACAACCTTCTGCATGATTTGATGGATTTCTCTACCTTGGTAACGATCTTTGACACCTTCCCAGATGAATACAAAGAAACTTTTCCCCCGTTCCTTGTTCAGTTGATAACTAATTTTGTTGAGAATCCTAAAGAGATCCTAGCATCGAGATATCTTGTACAAATGAAGGATTCAGCTGATGTAGAAGAAATAAAGAGCAGTCTTCTTGAAAATAATTGGGTAATAAAAGTTACAACCCTTAAGGGGGAGCTACGTAAAGCAAATGAAATTAAACAAATGGATTACGGTATACCTGGATTACTTACGGCAGATTTTGTAATCTCACTCGTAGCGGCTACCTTAGCGACATTTATTTTCATGTCGATCTTAATGGAACAGCGGAAAAAAGAATTTGCTATACTACGGAGCTATGGAGCATCCCAGCGTCAAATTTATAAGGTTGTCTTTAGCGAAACAATCGTCTTGCTTCTAACATCTGTTTTTTGGGGATTATTTATTGGTTTAGGTTTATCTATACTATTCAATCCTTTCTTTGGGTTTATGGATATTTTTATTACGCCTTTAAGTGCCCTTACAACAGGTGGTTCCCAAATTGATAGACTCTTAGTCTTTGATTGGGTAGAATTGCTTTTTACAATGCTTGTAACCTTTTTTGCAATGCTTATAGCAACTTTCCTTAGCGTACGTAGTGCTTCAAAAGCGAAGATTTCAACTGTTGTTAGGGAATTATGAGGTGTCATAAATGAGTATAAAAGATGAAATGACAATTCAAGAAGAAATAGAAACTCCTAGATCTCCTCATTTACTTTCTGCTAAAAATATCTATCATATTTACAGAGGTAAAGCAGAACGTGCATCAGTAGTTGCTCTCAAAGGTGTTAGTTTTGATCTCGATCCTGGGGAATTTGTATCTATTGTAGGCCCTTCAGGTTCGGGGAAGTCGACTTTATTACAGATTATTGGAGGTTTGATGCGTCCAACAGCAGGGGCTGTGTTCTTTGAAGGGCAAGATGTCACTAAAACGCCAGAAGAAGAACTGACCATGTTTAGAAGAAGGCAGGTTGGATTTGTTTTTCAAGAAGGAAACCTACTTCTTGATCTTTCTGCATTTGATAATGTCAATCAGAGCATGGCCCTTAATGGTCTACCTTATCAACATCGAAAAAAGCGTACACTTGAACTACTTGATTTAATGGGTGTTTTACACAGGAAAAATCAAATTGCTAATCGTTTAAGTGGTGGGGAAAGACAACGGGTAGCTATTGCGAGAGCTATGGCTAACAATCCCAAACTCATTATTGCTGACGAACCAACTGGGAATGTTGATTTTACGACTAGCGTCAGGCTTTTAGAGCTCTTTAAAGAACTAAATCGTGAGACAGGTATGACCATGCTCTCAGCAACACACAGTAATCATGTTGCTGGTTATGCGGATCGAAGTATTGAACTACGCGATGGCTTATTGCTAGGTTTACATGGGAAAGGAATCGATCTTGCACAATTGGACATGTCGCGAATGGTTGTGATGGATAGTGATAATCGACTTACACTCCCAGCAAATATTATGGCACAATTGGGATCCTTTGGGGGCCTTTGGGCCATTGATGTTGTAGACCAATCAAAAATCCTTTTAACCCCGTTAGAATCTCTTACTGAGCAAGCTCCATCTATCATCAGTGATACGGAAACCAAAGAATGTCCAGTCTGCAGTACTTTCAATCCTATTGATGGCCAGTTTTGTATTTCATGTGGTGCAAGATTTTAGGTAATTTAGTTTCAATTAACTCCCCTCTCTCATTGAATCATGTGTTTTTCTCCTGACTAGAAATAGTCATATCGATGGGTTTGTAGCGCCAGAAAAGAAAAAAGATAGCAATAAACAATTAATCTGACGATTTTCACTATCGAAACTTTTCCTCTTTCTCCTCCTTCAACCTTAAGGAAAAAAAGTTGTTTAAGCCCATTTTTGTAGATTCTAAGGAGTTCGGGAATAGTTGTCATTTGTCTTTATTATTCTACCATCATCTTTTTGAGTATTGTCACAACATATTGAATTCCCAGAAATTTCGAGATTCAGTAATTATTCATATAATTCTTTTGAGGAGATACTGACTTGTTAAGAAGCAAAGAATAATTGTCACAATGGAAACTAGTAACAGTTTAATAATTGATAAAAGGGCAATTGAAGCTACCAGTAAAGATACAAGTACAAGCATGGGAGCATGAAGAAGATACATGTTATAGGCATTAGAGGATATTTTCTTAGGATAATTCCCTTGAATGTTGAAATTATCCCGAAATAGTGGTATAATAATAAAAATAACCCC
>CP070695.1:370134-372858 GCA_020353515.1 Candidatus Heimdallarchaeota archaeon | reverse complement strand
ATCCACTTCATAGACCTTTTATAAATGATTTAATTCGTTATGTGTATTTAACAAATAAATTTTATGTATTTTAGATTTCATATGTCGAGTAAGGCATCCTTTTGTTAAAATAATTCCACATTCACATTTTATTTTTACTGATATACTTTTTTTTATTTTTTCTTTATTTATTTGATACCTTTTTTTATCATAAATTTTTAATTCGTCATTATGTTTTTCACGATATTCTTTCGCATTTCTACTAATTTTTTCTTTATTTTTTTCACGATATACTTTATATTTTTCTATATTGTCTATATAATATTCTTTCGCAGTTCTGCCTTCTATCCGTTTATTTACACAATCAAGTTCCCTTATCAATTCACCCTCTCTTTTATTTAATTCTGTTTTATCATTACAAGGATACTTTTCGTGTAATTCAATATAACAATCTCCATATTTAATAATTTCAAATGACGACATATACTTCGTCATAGTGCCGTTTAAATACATACTATATTTGCCTTTATGACCATTTAATCTTTTTCGCAATTCACTACAAGTAGAACCAACATAAATTTTATCTGTATGATTGCTTCTAATAGTATAAATCTTTGCGTTTTTATAATTAACCATTTTTATAATTAATTATATTTATAAAACTTTAAGTCTTAATTTGTCCGTTTTTGTCGTTAATTTAATATTGATAACCATACAGAGAACTCTTGACAATATTATCGTTAAGGTCAGTTGCACGAGTAAAATCTCTATAAAAGGGGTCAAGTTTAATAGAACCAGCATTCCATAAATTAGGTTGGACTTTTTCAGTATAGAATCCTACTGATATATCTTCATCAACTACGCCCATCTTTAATTCTGGTAGAGGAGTTAATTTATCGCCTATCATTTGTTCTTTTTGCTCTTGTTCGCTTATCATAGGTTCTTCGCCCCATTGAGATGGGATATTAATGCCACCACCATTTAATATCAATTCATTTTGTATGTATGCGTTTCTTTTAAGTGGGTTATTGCTTATATTACCCTCTGTCCCTTCTGATGTGGGTATAACATAGTCAAACGCACTGAACTCGTCCAAATCTGCTTGTATTTCATTATCTGTTTTATCTAATATACTGGCACTGGGTATGATGAATTTGGGTCGTAGTGTCCCTTTACCGCTTCCACTCTTTAAGGGTTCTTCTTGTGATACTACTTGGTCTGGAATTTGAACTGGAACCTCTTGGACTCTTGCCATTTCCGAACCAGTTGAAATACCAGCTGCGACACCAGCTGCTAGACCTCCTAATGCTTGTCCCACTCTCTTACCTTTTTCACCAGCAACTCTTTGACCTACTTCTCCACCAACTATACCAGCGATACCACCACGAACTACACCAGCACCAGCACCGCTTAAAACTCTACCAGCGACAGCACCCATACCACCAGTCATACCACCACTTAATCCACTTGAAACGGCACCACCGACAACACCACTGGCTGCCCCAGCGGTTGCTCTAATTCTTGCCTCATTTATCATATCTATCCTCTCTCCTCTTTCTTGTTGAATCACTTTTTCTTGATGTTGTTCTATTGCTCTCTCCACGCTATCTTGTGTAATTGGAGCAAGAACTGGGGCGAGTCCCATAATAGTTGCCCTCACATCGTCTAAATATTGATAAGTAAGAGAGGGGTCAATATTGTTTAATAATGATTGTCTGATTGCTCTATCTATCACATCGGCATAAACTCTTGACGCGACAGCTTCTAAACTTTCATTTTCTCCTTCTGATAGATGGATTATTCTTTCCAAAATTTCTGGTGGAGTTCCTACATTATTAAATTGTTCTAATGCTTCTAAATCTACAATTCTGATGCCCTCTTCTCTTGCTTCTCTTTCTAATCTTTCCACCTCTTGTCTTTGTTGTTGTGTAAGTTCTGGAATGGTTGCTCTGTATCCACCTTGTTCTAAAATTTGCCTATATCGTCTTTGACCGATTTTATTATTAATATATCTGAATATACCTTTTATTACTGGTTTTAAAAGAGGAGTTGCTCCAGTAGCGACCATTATTGTGCTTATGATTGAGTCTTCAATTGTATTTGGGTCTATTTCACCTTTTAATATACCTCTTGCCACTTCTCTTTCTTGTGGGTTTTCTATTCTACTGGAAATCGCTTCAATAGACCTATCATCTAATGCTGGTAATCTCAGTTCTGGAATGTTTGGGACTCGTGGCGGTTCTCTTCTTGTGACTGGTAGTGTTTGAGTTTGTGCTTCTTGTCTTTGATTTGCTACTGGGTCTGCTGGAACATTTGCAGTATTTTCAGTAGATTGACTAATGGGAAGTCCAGTTTCTCTACTTGCTTGTCTTTCTTCTGGTGTAAAAAGACTCGCCTCTTCTACAACTGGAACTGGTGGAACTGGTTGTATTTCTTCTGGTGTAAATTGTCCAGCAGTTTCTAATACTGGTAATCCTTCAACTCTTGTCTCAGATATTTGTCTTTGTATTTCTTCTCGTGCTTTTTTTTGTCTTTCTTCCTCTGCTTGTTTTAATATTTGTTCTTTTTTCTCTTCTTCTTTTTTTCTTGCTTCTTCAATTTTTTTTCTATATGCCTCCTCTGCTTTTCTTTGTCTTCTTTGTTGTGCTTTCTTGCTTTTTCCTTCTCTTGTTTCTTGAAATCTTTTTAATAAGTCTTCTTCCATTTCTTGTATTTGACGAAGTTGTTCTTCTTCTATTCTTCTAG
>CP070695.1:367110-370034 GCA_020353515.1 Candidatus Heimdallarchaeota archaeon | reverse complement strand
ATTAATAATGTTTCAAAGAAAAGAAGTACTAGCTTAAGAATTGGGATAAAACATGTATGAATTGAAATTTGATGAAAAAACATGTGAAACATGTCCAACCTCTGATTGTCTTGTTAAATGCCAATATATCGATATTGATAAAGACACAGCGAAAACAGAGATAAAGAAAATGATATCTGGGGAAGATTCATTTGTGTTACACGAGTGTGTGACGTGTTATGCATGTGAGGAGTACTGTCAAAGGGGTAATCACCCATTCTATTTGATAACTGATCTTCAGGAGAAAAAAGGGGTTCTTCCTATGCCTAAACCACTGAAGACTCAATTCATCAACATACCTGTTCCCACACGAAGAGACATAATCCAATTTTATGGTGCTGAAGAACCTGTTATTTCTCTCTGTATTTTTCCTCAATATATTAAACTATTTAGCGAAGAGAAATTTTTTCAGGACCTCTCTATCATTATTGGAAGGTATTTTTTTTGTCAGCTCATGTATTTACATTCTGGCAATCCTTCTTTGATTCGTGAAAGACTCCCAGGAATAATAGAAAACATTACCCAACATGGTTTTAAAGAGGTTATTTTTTTCCATGATGAATGTTACTCAACATTAACTTCCTATGCTGATGCTTATGACATAGAAGTTCCTTTCAAACCTATTCATTTTTATGATTATCTTTACACTAAATTAGAGCGAGAAAAAAAGAAGATACATCCCTTAGAAGTAAAAGTGGCGTTTCAACGCAATTGTTCTGCTCGACTCACACCAGATATTGAGCATTTTGTGGATGACATCTTCAATATCATTGGAGTTGAGAGGGTAGAAAGAAAATATGACAGGGAAAATAGTCTGTGTTGCGGAGGGGTCATTCGAGGACACCAACGATATGATCGTTTTGTTGATATCCAAACCAGAAATGTTGAGGACATGGTGAATGCAGGGGTTGATTATTGTGTCTTTCAGTGCCCTGCATGCTTTGATTTTCTTTCTGAAAAGGTCTTAAAGAACAGGATTAAGCCGATAATGATGCATGATCTCTGTTTACTCGCTTTACAAGGAAGTGATAAATAATGCAATCCATTTACAAAGCTTTGACGGAAATCGTTGATGAAGAATTTGTTTCGAATCAAAAAGAAGAGCTTTACATCTACTCTCAAGATCCAGGAATGATGGAACCGCATGAACCCGATTATGTTGTTATGCCCAAAACTACAGAAGAGGTACAGCGAATAGTTAAACTTGCAAATGAGGAGAAAATACCTATAGTTCCAGTTGGAGGGGCATTAAGTTTATCTGGTTTAGTAATTCCTCATCAGGGGGGGATAGTAATGGATTTAAGAAGAATGGATCAGGTATTGGAAGTTAATGAAGAAAGTAGATACATTGTATTTGAGGCTGGGGTAACAACTGGGAAATTAAAGGCTTATCTTGATAAATTTCACCCTTCCTTACGGTTCTCGGTTCCTGATGCCCCTCCTTCTGCAACGGTAGTCGGGAATATTGTAATTCATGGACAGGGACGACTGACTCAACAATATGGGTTTAATTCAGATATGGTTACAGGATTGGAGATAGTTTTACCAACTGGAGAAGTTTGTAAGATTGGTTCTGGTTCTATCAGTCCCTATTGGTTTTCACTTGCCCCTTTACCTGATTTAGCAGGACTATTCTTGGGTTGGTTCGGTACAACAGGAGTTATCACCAAAATGGGCTTAAAACTTTATCCCAATAAGAAATTAAGAGACATAGAAGTCTTTTTGGTACAGGATCCAGACCTAGTTCCCGATGTTATCCATAGAGCGACTCATACCGAAATGAGTGAAGATATTTTTACTGGTGCTCAACCATATCCACCCGTTTTCAAAGATATCATAATGATAGGGATTCTTTTGACAGGAGATTCTGAAGAGGAACTAGAATTCAAAAGAAAGATGATTTGGAATGCTCTCCGTTGTCATATTGATAGTAAAGAGGGGGGATTCATGGCAATGACACCTGAGATAAAACAAGAATTATTGGAAATGCCAACGAGTAGTACAACGAGATTTGCCGATGTAATGAAGGGTGGAGGATTTGAATACTGTGGGCCTATTATTCCTGTAGAAAAATTCCCAGAAGCTTTTAGAAGCTTGCTCGAAATTACATCGAAATATGGGATTACTTTTGGTCACGCAGGCCGAGTTATCGGTAGAAGTCATTGCATGATGTTTTCCTTTGGTTATCCCTTTAACCGTGCTGATCCAGACAATATTGAAAGAACAAAAAATGCTTTGCATGATACAAATGTAGTAAGTCTAGACATTGGAGGTGTACCTTGGAAGCCTGAAACTCCTGCTCAGAAAATGATCTTGGAAAGAATGGACAAAAATACGCTCGATCTGATGCTACGGATTAAGAAAGTTCTTGATCCCAATGGGATTATGAACCCTGGTAATTGGGAGGTGGAATGATGTATAATTATGCTGATCAAATCCACAGATGCTTCAAGTGTGGCTATTGTAAATTTCCGAGTCATTTTATCGATTTCAACTGCCCATCATACAATAGATTTCGTTTTGAATCATATTCTACAGGAGGAAGGTTATGGCTTATTTGGGCATGGTCGAAAGGGGAAATTGAATGGTCCAATCATCTAGCCAATGTCCTATTCTCATGTGCAGCTTGTAAGAATTGTGTTGAACAGTGCCCCATGCGATTTAAAGATGATATTGTTGATTGGATTATTGGTGCCCGAAGTGACATGGTTGAAAAAGGACTCATCCCAACCCCAGTTGGAGAATTCCTAGATAATATCCACAAATCTGGAAATCCTTGGGGGATGCCTCGAAACGAAAGAGATGTTTGGGCTAAAGGAATAAACCTTTTTTCAAATGACAATGATTATCTTTTCTATGTAGGATGCGCTGGATCTTACGAAAAG
>CP070695.1:363972-367010 GCA_020353515.1 Candidatus Heimdallarchaeota archaeon | reverse complement strand
TGGATTGGGATACCTACATTGTGATGGGCAATTCTTCGATTTGATATCTTTTCCCAAAAGATTAAATCACCATTTGAATGACCTGTTACATTATAATCGAATTCTAAAGTTGTATCAATGGATTTTATTGGTGATTTGGTCTCAACAGAGCTTATTAATTTGCCATTTCTTTTCCAGAATTTAATGAAACCATCATCACTTCCTGAAATGATGACTTCATCGTTCATGAAATACACTGTTCTAATAAAATCATCGTGTGCTGTCCACTTTGTCTGTCCTTCACCCTCTGTTGTAAAAACATATAATGTATTATCTCCACTACAAGCTGCAACAAAGATGTCTTCAGAAGGGGACCTGGCTAATGCTGTCACTAGAGGGGTTTTATGAATTCTTTTTACCTCTGATTGGCTTGTCAAATTCCATATACCAATTGAATCGTCAAATGCCCCTGAAATAATTAGATTTTTTGAAGGAATAAATAAGACTGATGAAATTGTTTCTGTATGTTCTGTTAATGTTCGCTCGTGACCCGTTGATAGTGTCAATTGATGTACATATTTATCTGCTGATGCATAAATAATTGAATCTTCTCCAATGAATGAAACAAACTCTGCTGTATGAGAATGTCCATCTATTTGAGAAATTTTCTCACCTGTTGCCGAGAAAATAGTTATATCACGCTCTCCAGTTCCTCTAACAATCTTAGATTCTAATGTAATAACAGTATTACAACCCGAAAGACTTTGATCATAGTTTTGGAGTTCTCCTGAGTTTGTATTCACAATAAGCATGTTTCGCTCCCCAGCTATTACAACAACACCTGCTTGAGCACTATAATCAACAGAGATCGGTGTAAAATCAATCTTAAAACCAAATTGTGGGTTGAAATCTAAATCAAGTACTTTTCCAGTTCCATCTTCAGATACTGTTACGATTTTCTCTCCATCTCTACAAATGGAAGTGATAAGGCCATCATGTACAGATATTTCCTGGTCTACCTTTCGTGTTTCGCTATTGATTAGTACAACATTTCCGTTTCTTTTAGGAATACATACAATATTATCATTGATCCAGATTAAAGAATCACCTGAAACATTTTCCACAAATACACGAGATCCAACAAAGTTTTTAGAGGCGATACTGTAGATGTAAACGTCATCATCAAAAGTAACAAAAGCTGCTTTTGTACTACTTGGATTTGTGCCTAGCAGGTTCCGAAAGACTTGGCCAGTACCGATCTCAAACATTTGTTCTTCTTGGAGGTTGTAAAGAAATGCTTTTGAGGAATCTGCGAGAATCACTATGATATTATTGTCATCTGGAGTTATTGAAAGGCCTTCAATAGCCTCTGAGAAAAAGAATAAGACTTTCTCCTGCTTTTCACCATTCCAGATTCTCACGGTTCCATCAAAGGAACTAGATGCAAAACGTGGAGAGTGATGAAACGATGCTACTCGCATAACAGAAAAAAGATGCCCAATTTTTCCTGGAAAAATTGATTGTGTCTGAGGCGATTGGTCTCTATACATTTTTGTTCCCTCTTATAATGGGGTTTAAATATCCTTAAAAAATATGATTTTTAAATAAATGTATTTATCCAAGATTTTTTCTAATTATGGTTAATGTTTAGGATTTTTCGAGTATTTGTTAAGAATTTTGGGTAATTGCATTAATTCATTGATTCTAATACATTTAGCTTCGGGTTGAAAAGGTCGACCATGCATTCCATCAGGCCCTTTATCAAAAAGAATGGTAAATATATTCATGTTTTGTGCAGGAATTATATCAGTTAAATAATCATCGCCAATATACGCTGTTTCTTTTGGTTTCACCTCTGAAAAGTCTTCAAGAGCAGATCGAAAGATTTCGATATCAGGTTTACTAATACCAAATTCCCCAGAAATTGTAATTGAATCAAAATAGTCCAAAATTCCTAGATTTTGTAGAATATCAATTAAAGTTTCATCCCAATTAGATATTAATCCAAGCTTATATTTTGGTTTGAGATTTTGTAGTAATTTCCTAGCTCCGGTTTCCAGTACAAAATCCATTTCTATAAGATCTGCAACCTTTGTTTCAATTCGATTAATTTCCTTTCGACTAGAAATTCCTAAATGATTATAAAAAACGTTTTGATATTTACGTTGATCTAGATCAGTGAATAATGCCCCTGGTTTTCTTCTAGAAAGTGTCCAAGTATCCGCTTTTCTAAAAGCTTTATAGATTTCCTCCGATGAAACTGGGGTTAATAGAATTCGAGAGAGTAATCTAGAATAGAGGAGCGGTAACGTTGTATCTCTTAGTTGAATTAGTGTACCTCCTGCATTGAAAAAAATTACTTTGAATTTAACCATAAACAACCCATTAGGAAACGAAATATCTTTTCTGTCACAAAAATTCTCTGGCAATAATCACATAAGGATAGGCTTAAAAATCTAGGGATCATAACGTACCAGAAGTATCACAGCATGGCCATCATGGACAAGATGGGAAAGACATGTGATACGAGAGATGAAAGACTAAACTTATAAAACTCCACTAGTTTAGGTCTACCAGCATATAACATATGTACTTTGAAAAAAGAATATAATTAATACGAACTAATTCAGACCCTTAAATCGTTGATAGAGTAATAGCTTATAACTCGCCATGTCAGGTAACACCAAGGTTTCGTAAAGTCTCATGCATGGGAGAAAAGCGTAAAGACTCTGAGACCTTTCTGAGCTGATTAGGGACATACAAGGAATCCCTATCGGGACACTTAATACATGAAACAGTCTCGATATTGAATACAGGTGATTTCAATGACAGCCCATTCTAGAAGAAACAGACGGGGTCGCACAGAAATAGATATCGCGACAAAATATTTCGAGGAAGAAGAAGAAAAAACGAAGGCGATCATGGAGAAGAAGAAGCGGCAAATCGCCTCTCATTCACCCCAAAAAACCTCCAATATCACAAGAAAAACCTCGATTAAAACCCAAGTAGAGAAGAAAAGAAAAAAGAAACATCCTAATCGTAAACGATCACATTCAACC
>CP070695.1:360480-363872 GCA_020353515.1 Candidatus Heimdallarchaeota archaeon | reverse complement strand
AATTTCGATGTGAAAAAATGCGTATAGATTACTCAAATATCGCCCAGTATTACGACAAAGTGCGTATCACTTCACCTGATTATTTGAGGTTCTGGTCCTCCAAGATTGCCCATTATGGATCCGTTAAAAAGCATTCTAGAGTTCTAGATATAGGATGCGGAACTGGTCGGTTTACCTTGATACTTTCCAAAATTACCAAAGCAGAGGTTTATGCAATAGAACCATCCGAATATATGATAGGTGAGGCAATTAGAAAGGACAAAAAGAAAAGGGTTAATTGGAACAAAGGCACGGCGGAAAAACTCCCTTTCCAAAATGAATTTTTTGATTGTGTTTATATGACATTTGTATTCCATCAAATAAAAAAAAGGAAAAAAACAATGGCTGAGATATACAGGGTTCTAAAGCCAAAAGGAAAATGTGTTTTT
This sequence comes from Candidatus Heimdallarchaeota archaeon, assembly GCA_020353515.1. Taxonomy (GTDB): domain Archaea; phylum Asgardarchaeota; class Heimdallarchaeia; order Hodarchaeales; family Hodarchaeaceae; genus Hodarchaeum. The sequence continues at coordinate 363,444 of CP070695.1, read as the reverse complement.
ATGACTACCTCCTATGCCCATATAAAACGGTCGCCTCTGTATATGTTCCCTGGGCTTGCGGCTATTGACTTGGCAAGATTTCCCTCACTTCCTGAGTTTAAACGAATCCTTGAAAGGGAAGGATTCTCGAATGTGCACTATCATCTTGATAGATATAAAGATCATGGGTATACAGTAGATGATTATCTTAAACGGGTAAAAAGCAAACATATCTCCACTCTTTCCGTTCTTCCAAAAAAGGAGTTCGAGCGAGGGTATGAGGAATTTAAGAAGAAATTAAAAGAAAAATATTGTGATTATGTCGTTATTCCTCATGGGGTATATATCGTTTCTGGGGAAAAGTAGAATATTGTGATTTTAATTGTCTTTACTATCTCACTCAAGCTCAAAGAATAAGCTGCTGTCAGATTCTACATAAAAGGTCTCAGTCTTGTACAGCTCGTAGGTCCCAGAAACCTCGTGATAGAGTTCGAAGGTATGATCATCAGGTGACAGTTCAAATTCCCTTTCCACACTCCCCGCAGGATCTATGGAAGCAGAAAACTTCTTGGATCCGTCTATATGCAATTCTATACTTTGAGAAGTGTCCCTGTTATTTTTTACGGTGATGATTATTCTATGGTTTTCACTTGTGCAGCCTGTTAGGAAGGTAACACATAAGATACATAGAACCAAGGTAAGTGCAGCTGATTTTCTCATCGTATCATACCCCCCAAATAATTAACAGGCCTTATTTATGATATATTATATCTCTAATTAATATTTCTGTTTTAAACCTGGCCTAAAATATGATTATCCTAGGCCAACACTTATATACCGCAAATAAGATTCGCTTTTTCTTTCTTTTTGGGTGAGTTTTCTTGACGGAGGGGAGAGAAATTGAAATTATAATATTTCATCGGGTTATTTTTTCTCCTTTTCCTTCTGAGCGGATTTGATTTTTTTAATTGCTATTTTAGCATGATAAGAAACAGATGGAGGATCATCTAATAGTTTATCTAATGGTTCTATGGCTCTTGTATCCCCTATCTTACCGAGAGCTTGTGCTGTTAACTTGCGAACATATTCGTCTTCATAACCCAGGATGGCAATTAAAGGTTCTACAGCTTTTGAGCTATCAATCTCACCGAGGATATCTATTGCACATATTCGGACATCATAGTCTTCATCTTTTAATGCTTCAATCAAACGCCCTTCAGCTCTTTCGTCACCGATTTCCTTAAGAACAGATGTAGCCCTCCCTCGGAGTTCTTCATCCCATAAAAAATCTATCAACTTGTCAATTAACTTTTTAAAGTCATGATTAAGTGGTTTTATATCACCTATTCTCTTAATTTCGTAAATTTTGCCTTCTAAACCGGTAAAGTCCTTTTTACTTATTTGATAAAAAAGGGCCTCAAGAATTCTCTTTTGTTTTTCAACTTTAATCACTATTTCATCTATATTGTCAGATATCCATTTAGAAACATTTTTTTCGATTTTTTTTTCATTTTCATATTTATGTAATGTCAACCCAGCTAAATCTACGGGTATCTTTGTATCCGAATTACATAATATACAACACTTTTTACCTAATGAATGGATAATTCCCAACTCATACGGAACATTCTTGTTATCCTCCGATATATCTGCAACCGCATACCCTGACTTCTGAATAGTTTTGCAAACATTACACAACAATCCCTCTGCTTTTGCTGTAGTCTCAGCCAGAACAGGAATCAACCCAAAACTCTCAATAGCTTTTCTGATAGCCTCCTCATATTCCTTCTTATACCCCGAATAAGGGATATCCAAGAAGACCTGGGAAGGGTTGAACTCCTTCTCTATCTCCTCCTGCTTTTTGCATTCCCCGAGGTCGATGGGGCAGGTTTGCATGATACTGAGTTTAGGGAGCTGGGGTTGGTCTTCCTCGGCCATAAATATCTACCTTAACCGGGTGCATATAAATAGGTTCGGTATATTTAGATTTATTTGAGAAACTCAGTCTTGATTGATATTATATATTTTTAATTTGGAATTTTATTAGGAAGAGTAGTGGGATATACATTAATCAATATCCATGGTGTTGTGGATTTAATAATATAATAATCCCCTTCTAAACTTTCTATCTTGTCATCTACAATCGAGGAATTGGGTTCTGCTAAAAAAACTGATATACCAATATAATCTTCATCATATTTATCAAGATTAATATTGAAGATTTCATCATATCGTTTTTTCTTAGATGAATCATAGATTTTATTTAATGTTTTACGAGCAATTATATGGTTACCTATGTGGCGCAGCCCTCTGAATTGATTTAAAGGCATTCCACGACCTAAAGGATCAGACCGTGACTCATCTATATACTTCCATTTGATATTTTTCTTTCCGTTAGAATGGTATGAGATATGAATCTCATCTAATTCCTCAATGTGGGAGCCGTGATATAGACCACCTTCTGCTAAATGAATCCACAATAGTTTTTTATCAATGCCTCTATCGTTCCCGATTATACCAATCCTCATGGAATCATTAATATGATTATCGTATGAATAATTAAACTTTATCACTCCCTAGAACACATTATCTTGAAAATATAACTGAAAAGAGATTCCGATTTTTTATCAAAAGAATTGACAGTCGGTCAACCGATTGTCACTTATTCTGGAGAATGAATCTTATTCACTTTTTATTCTCGGTGCCAACAGATACCTGACATGCCCGTTTCCATCAGCTATGTCAAAGTCCATGCCTATTGGCATATCGTTCCCTAAGTGCATTTTAATATTTGGGCTTAGGATAGTTTTAACAATCTTAAATATACAGACCCGATATATTTTTACATCATCTGGAACTATAAGAGTATAAATACAACATCCGCATTTAGAGTGTTCTGATTGTAATGAGTTTTGAGGATATGCGTCCGAGCCAAACTGCCTATGACCAAGCGATTACGGTGTATTCGCCTGATGGGAGATTATT
>CP070695.1:356818-360380 GCA_020353515.1 Candidatus Heimdallarchaeota archaeon | reverse complement strand
GAGATCACTTGGGAGGTTAACTGTTACCTCATCTGTTTCTTGACGTAGAGTCAGAAGTCTAGATTTAAATTGATCAGCAAGCATTCCTAGAAATTCTACTACCTCTACTAAAGATTTTTTTTCACTTATGATTAAAACTTTTCCCATTAGTTAAACCTCGGGTAATATTATGAATTTAGTAACATAAAATAATGGTTATTTTCTTCGTCCAGTGTAGCAATATCATTATGAAAAAAATATTCCTTTTTCTTGTTTTTCATCTTATAACTACCCATTTCTACAAGACAAACTCCTTTTATTAACCACTTAGTTTGGATATTACATTATTTTTATAGGTTTCATAGGATTCATGTGCTAATGGTTCTATAGCTGAATTGAACGGATATATATTTTTTAAGGGAAAATTCCTCTAAGTTGAATAGCCCGAGCAACTCTATGAACCGCTAAAGCCATTGCAGCTGTGCGAAAGTCTCTAGTGTTATATTTCTCTTTCATTTGATTGACCTCTGCAAATGCTCCCACCAGAATTTTCTTTAGAGCTTCATTAACCTGATTTTCATCCCAAAAGAAATATTGAAGACCTTGTACCCATTCGAAGTAAGAAACTGTTACTCCACCAGCATTGGCTAGGATATCTGGTAAAATCACAATACCTTTCTCGTTGAGAATAGAATCCGCTAGTGGAGTAGTGGGGCCATTAGCTCCCTCTACTATGAGTTTTGCTTCAATTTTATCAGCATTTTCCCTTGTAATTTGATTTTGCGTAGCACATGGAGCAAGAATATCAACATCTAATGTGAATAATTCCTTATTAGAAATTATTTCAGCGTTTGGGTACCCTTCAACTGTTCGATTAGGATTTTTTGTAACATAATCCAATATTTCTGGAATATTTAGACCTTCAGGATTATAACAACCACTATGAGCATCAGTTACTGCGATAATCTTTCCGCCATTTTGATGTGCAATTTGAGCAAAATTTGACCCGACATTTCCAAATCCTTGAATAGCAATAGTAGCATTTTTAGAGCTTTGTTTTTGTTGTTTAAGAGCCTCTTCCATTACAATATGAACACCTCTACCAGTAGCCTCTAGTCTACCTAGACTTCCTCCAAGTTCCAATGATTTACCTGTCACTATACTTAATTCAGTATGACCTCGAATCATACTATAGGTATCCATAATCCAGCCCATAATCTCAGGTGTTGTATTAAAATCAGGAGCGGGAATATCTCTCTCTGGACCAATCATACCAATAACCGAATAAGTATATCGACGAGTAACACGCTTTAACTCATTCACACTAATTTTGCGCGGATCAACAACAACTCCTCCTTTTGCCCCTCCGTATGGAATATTTACGATGGCAGTTTTATACGTCATCCATGATGCTAATGCCTTTACTTCATCAAGATTAACGTCTGGTGCATAACGAATGCCACCTTTGCAGGGGCCACGAGTAGCATTATGCTGAACACGGTATCCCTCAAAAACTTCAATGCTTTCGTCGTCCATATTTACTGGAAAAGAGGTAATTAAAGTTTTTGCGGGTTTTTCAAGAATTTTCTGAATATTTTTATCAAGATCTATTATTTCTGCAGTATTTCGTAATTGTGTGAGTGCATTTTTCCATGGATTTGATTCATCATATTTCATCTGGAATCGCTCCTATTAAGGTTTTATCATTCTAAGTGAATAGTGAGTTTGTTTGTTCCAAAATTGACATTAGTGCCATTATCCAGATTTGATGATCATAATATGACCATTCATATTGCCATCCTACAAAGGGAGATTCCTTCCGTTTGGCTGGTAATAAGCTACCTAAACAAGAAGGTACAGTGTATAGTGAAAAAAGGAGATTCTCCCAATTTGGTGGTATTTTGAAAAGCTGTTTCATTTTGATAGTCGCTTTATTAAGGTTCATTATTTCTGAAACTTGTAGATACCATTCAGGGGTTATACAATCGTCCAACGGTCCTTCAAACCAATCTAATTCAAGTATTCTTGCTGTTTTGTTTGACCATAATAATAAAACCGCAACATATTGTCCTTCTCTCCCATCAGAATCAAATCCAGAGACATTGACCCCAAGAGCAATACAGGGGATTTCTTCTGGAATTAAGGCACTCTCCCAATATTGTATTATTGACCTTAAACATTCATTATTTGCTCTCTCATCATTTTCATAATGGGGAAGTGAAACTATTCTTCGAGAAGACCAACCAAGATTAGCCTTAATAAAAGCTTGAGAAAAATTCTTTCGACCCGATAGGTCAAATTTTTTGAAAGATTTAGGTGTTTCAAGGAATATAGGGTGATAATTATTGACTGGAAATTCACCCAAGATAGTGCCTACAAGACTCAAATTCCCTGGTACCTTTATTGTAGTAAAATCTATTAAATTTCTTAGACTACCCCAAATAAGAGAAGTTTCAGTAGTAGATAAATTAATCAATAGATCCACCTTTAAATTTTGTTTTGTTAATTATAGACATGTATTTTATTGAAACGGAAGCTTAATATGGTGTTGTTTGAATTCATCGGACATATTATAGTTTAAAGCGAAGGCAAGCAGCTCAGTATAGTAGACGATGGGAATACCCTTTCCATTCTTACCGTAGTATTCTCCAACATCCTTTCTGACAAGGAACTGACCGCTTTCATATTGTCTAAAACAGGTAGGGCAAGTAACAACCATTGCATCAGCTCTTGTTATATTAACTTCAACCATTTTTTCCCGAATTATCTCTAGGGAGGTATTATAGTCAATACTATATAACCCAGCACCACAACATATTCCCTTCTTTAAATACGGAATAGTAGTGCCATCAAGAACCTGAACTAACTCATCTAAGATAATAGGATGTTCAGGATTATCAGTTTGCAGAATTTCAGATGGACGAAGGAGATGACATCCATAATGAGTGACAAATCGATAATCGACTAAAGGTCTAACAATCATCTTTGAGATCTGATCACGTTGTTCATGCAATACTTGGATAATGTGATGTACTCTGATTATTCCTCTGTACTCTTTCCCCATTTCTGCAAGGATCTTATTGATCCTATTCCTTAATTCTTCATTATTTTGAAGTTTAAAATTCGCTACCTTCAGGGTCTCAAAACAACCATTACATAAAGTAAGAATATCAAGATTTTCTTCTTCAGCAAGACAGAGATTCCTTGCAGCAAGAACAAGCCATGTATCATTGTGAAAGGATTGAACACCATTTGGATCGGGACAACATCCAAAGGGTAGATCTTTAATTTTGATGTTAAGTGCATCTAAGACTTTTCTAGATGCGCTCTCTATAAAGGGAAATCGTAGGGGTATCGTACATCCTAGAAATAAAGCAAAGTCATTACCATTGTGTTCGCTCAATGAAAAATCCTCCTATGAAGGTCCACTGTTTTCCTCCTTCCTCGGGTTCAATTTAAGTAAGTCATTAACCCCAGAAACATCCATAATCTTCTGGATCTCTGTAAGATCAGGATATTGCATATCAGGCAGGTTTAATTTTTTTCTTCGATTTAAGATCGTTTTTGATGATTCTTGTGTCAA
>CP070695.1:353147-356718 GCA_020353515.1 Candidatus Heimdallarchaeota archaeon | reverse complement strand
ATCTACTCGGGGAATGAATATCAATGGTTTGGTCGAAGGATTGATGAATCAATGATTCCATCAGACGGAACATACTATCTATATGCCGAGGATGTATCGAGTGTTTTTCCTGGGGTGTATATCGATAAAATTATGATAACCAAAGAATCTGAGATTTTAATTGATGAGTTATCTGATGGTTCTAAATCAAAAACAATAATGTCTGGGGATTATGATGCAAATGGAAACCATGATGAGAATTTAAAAATCCATAAAGATGCTGTTATCTCGAGCGCGAATTTGAAATTGGAAGGCAAATCCGCCGAAGTTAGAATGACTTTAGATGCTGAGATGCACAGATATCCGCGGATTTGGGGAAATAGAATTGTCTGGCAGGAGGAAGATGGTGGTGATTTAAATATTTATATGTATGATCTTTCAACAGATTCGGATTCTGATAATATTCCAAATTTTCTAGAAGCGTCAAGACCAGACCCTGACCCAGCTAAAATTGAAATCACATTAGAAACTGACGAACAAGTAAATCCTGCAATCTATGAGAATATAATCGTGTGGGAGGATTATAGAAATGGTCATTGGGACATTTACATGTATGATATAAGTACAAGCACAGAGACCCAGATAACAACAAATATGGCGGATCAAATAAATCCTGCCATATGGGGTGATAAAATAGTTTGGCAAGATTATAGGAACGGCGATTCAGATATTTATTTATATGATTTGACAGTAGACTCGGACGACAATGGTGTTCCAAATTATCTCGAGACCTCCCGACCTAATCCTGACCCTGCCGAGGTTTTAATCACAATAGACCCAGAGGTTAAATCTGATGCAAGTCAAATCAACCCAAAAATCTACGAGAAACGAATAGTCTGGCGCGATAATAAGAATGATTTGGATGGAGATGAGATAACAGAATGGGATATTTATATGCGTGATTTGGCCTTTTCTGCGGAGGTTTTCGAAGAATCTGAACAAAGAATTACTTTAGAATCAAGTCAATATTGTAATCATCCAAACATTTATGGCGATAAGATCGTTTATTCGAATAACAATTATATTATACTTTACAATATAGGTGAGACCGTAGATTAATATAGTGAGATTATTCAAAATCTTAATCTCAACCCCCATTTAATAAAATTAACATTTTTATTTTCCTTGAGAATAGGCTCTTAATCCAATCATTTTATATTTTTTCACCATTTTACACATATTTTAGCTTATCCAAACACTTTCGATCGATAGCCATCGCTAAATATTACTTTGACCATGCGCTTTAAATTTACAACTATGGCAGTGTAAATTGTCTGAATATTTACTCTTTCTAAACCTCGATATATTGCCCGACTTAATCCATGGAAACGCTTCATTTCAGCTTGTTTAGGTTCTATATGAGATCGCATCTTCATATCCTCTTTGTAACCTTCCGTAGAGTTATACTTTATTGCTTCTTCTTGGATCATTATGTCTTCATTAAAATAAACCGATCGAAAAAGAGACTTTGTACATTGTTTCCTTAAATGACATGGTCTGCATTGAAGGACACTGAAATAATATGATATATTTTTTGTATTTTCGTTAATATAATGCTTAGTGGTCACCTTCCCTGCAGGGCAAGTCAAACTGCCTTTCTCAGCATCCAATTTGAATTTATTCCTAGGAAACTGTCCTTTATTATGTGAGGTGTTCTCAGGTGCAACTAATTGGATGCCCATTTTTTTAAAAGCTTTGCGATTGTCTATAGTTCCGTACATACCATCACCCCTCAGCTTCTTGGGCTTTAGACCATGTCGTTCTTTCTGGTGTTTTGCCATACATTCAGCCATACTCTCATCACTAACATTTCCACGTGTTAATTCAACATTAGTAACGAAGCCATTATCAGTCATCGTGCTATGTGCTTTGTAACCGGCGAATACCTTTTCTTCCGACTTAGCACCCCAACGGACATCTTTATCCACCATGCTGACTAAACGATCTTTTCTTTTCGACTTACGTTTTTTATATTTCTTCTTGATCTTTGGTTTTTTTCGTCTTATTGGTCCAAAACCACCACGGCCATCATCTTCATCATAAGGTGTGTCCTCGATATAATCACCCAGAATCTTCTTAATTGCTGCTACTGCCTCTTTAAGTTGTTTCTCATGCTTAGGTTTCAAGGTCAATTCGCCAACTTCTAAGGCCAATTCTATTGACCAAATTACTTTCAAGGCATCACCGACCACCTGATTAAGGGTACTGTGCTTTTCCTCGTCAGTCATCTTATATTCTTTTTTACCTTTATATCTAATATAGAACTCCACATCAATCTCTTTTTTTATCTTTGGCATAAGGGTATTTGCCCTTCTCTGGATTGTGAGAAGTGCATGTTTCACTGCCTGTTTAATAATCCCTATAGTCGTTGGGATAGCAATATCACCAACAATGTGTGTAGCATCTATAGATTGGTTCTCGTTCTCACCAATCAGCTCCTTATCGATCAGTTGATCAATTATGCGATCGAATATCTCCTTGTGCCTGTCTTTCCCAATGGCAATCCTGAATTTTCCTGGACTTGTCCAGTGAAAAGTATTGTCATAAATATCATATCCAATAAACCATGTATAAACTATATTTTCATTGACTGCATTGGCCAACTGTCGCTCTGTTAGATTGTATAACCTCTGAATTAGTTGAGCTCGGACCATCATTTCTGGAAAATTCTCTACAGGCCTACCCTTGTCTGGACTATACATATCCTTACACATCTCGTTGATAAATGAGAAATCAATTTCCTCATCTATTCTATAAAGGATATGATCTTTAGGCACTTTCTTCTTAAATATATCCCTACTAAAAATCAATTTTGTTTCATCTGGCATCTTCTTATACATGTATACCAGATATGAATCACATTTCAACGTTATAAACTTTCTTTTACCTGACTGGGTAATCATCTCTTAAAAATACTTGAAATTTGAGAAATCATAATATTCCCACTTTTTCTACGGTCTCACAATAAATCAACAAATAGAGCGGAATTCTAACTCCAGGAATGATTATTCTATGATTAACATCAGGGATCAGGGTGGGGTCAGGGAGTTAGGGAATATGACAAATGAATTAGTTACTATTTACCCTGATCCCTCGCCTCTGACCCCCGATCCCTTATTATATCATAAATGCTTTAATATTGATTATATTAAAATTTAGATCCTTGAACATTCTTAATCTATTATACTCCAATGGCAAGTCGTAGTAGATCACGTATACCTGGTGCTAAACCTAATACTAGTATTGCAATCTTGACTAAGCCTGTCAATATGGGGTTGGCTTGAAAATCTTTCTTATACAAAATATCGATAAAATATACAACGAAAATAATAATGATTGCTTTCAAAATATACATTACCGCTGCAGTTTGAAAAACCTCTATCATAAATACTGGCACTACATGTTTCTCTGCATATCCATAATAGTCAATAGCTACAAAAGTAGCACTTGCATCTAAGAAATGACCGAAGAATAATGTTAAATTAGTTCCCGCCAGATATGGTAGAATTTTTGGATATTTCGGTGCCAACGA
>CP070695.1:349434-353047 GCA_020353515.1 Candidatus Heimdallarchaeota archaeon | reverse complement strand
CTCTAGCTTGGATGTACTTTTAAACAATGCTGGTATAATGTTTGTTCCTTACAGAACAACAAGTGAAGGGTTTGAAAGCCAAGTTGGTGTCAATCACTTGGGACATTTCGCTCTAACAGGGCTACTCTTTGATCTACTAGCAAAGACTCCAGGAGCACGGGTTGTTAACGTATCCAGTAACGGCCACAGGATGGGGAAGATGGATTTTGATAATTACATATATAAAGATGGGAAAGGTTATTCGAGATTAGGTGCATATGGTCGTTCGAAATTATCCAACCTCCTTTTCACATATGAACTGGACAGACGGTTTAAAACAGCTAATATCGACACCATTGCAGTAGCGGCTCATCCAGGACTCTCAAACACGAACTTAATACGTCAATGGTATTTCAAAGTGTTAAAGCCAATCGTTTTGCTCACAATACAGAGCGCATATATGGGGGCTTTACCTTTACTGCGTGCAGCAACGGATCCAGATGTGAAGGGATCCGATTACTACGGGCCAGGAGGAAGAGGGGAACAACGGGGATATCCTATTAAAGTAGAGTCAAATGGGGATTCTCACAACAAGGAAGATGCAATAGGCTTATGGAAACTTTCTGAAAAGCTAACAGGTGTTTTTTTTCCGATATAATACAAAAATTCATTCGTCTACGGGCTTAGAAAGATGTTTCTGGAACAATTAAACACAAAGCCTTCAAATATAAAGATCTTTAGGAATTGAGTCTTTATTTGCTTTAATTAACAACCAGAGAGATTAAGGTTTAACCAATGAAAATTATTGATATTTCTCTTGGTATAGAGGAAAATATGATATTCTATCCAGGTGATCCTGAATTTACGCTTAATTCAGTACTAGATATGTCCAAAGGAGATGATTTGAACCTTTCAGAAGTTAAAATGGGAGTCCATACTGGGAGTCATATTGATTCCCCCTTACATTTCATTAAAAATGGTGAAAGTATTTCTGATTTACCTCTAACACGGTTTTATGGTTCCTGCTTAGTCATTGATCGAACAGACCTTAGTTTTGGAACTGAAATATCAAGAGAGAGTTTAGACTCGTATAATATTGGAGAAAATTTAATTATTCTCTTTAAAACGAAAAATTCTTCAATTCTTAACAATAATTTCCGTGAAGATTTCGTTTCTCTTTCATTAGAGGCAGCAAAACTGTTAACTAAATTAAAAATTCAGGCTCTAGGAATTGATTACCTCAGTATTGGCAGTCCTGATACACATAAGTATTTGCTTTCCAATGGAATCATTGTTTATGAAGGTCTTAGGTTAAGTTCTGTTGATCCTGGGATGTATACTTTCATTGGTTTTCCCCTTAAATTAATGGGTAGTGAAGGAGCCCCAACTAGAGCTGTTCTAATTAAAGAGTAGAGCTAATAAATTATTAAAATTAATTATAAAGGTGTATAATATGGAATTAACAATCATAGGATTAGGGAAAATAGGTGGCAATATTGCAAAACAAGCTGTGGAGAAGGGGATAACTGTATATGGAAAAGCAAGAAGTCCGAAACCTGAATTAGAGAAATTTGGGGTACAAATCTTCTAAGGTTAATAGAGTAATAGCTTTTCTAAAGAAGTTTCTATCTGTACTGTTTGTATTTTCAACTTCACAAAAGGCTAGATTAACACCTTTTTAGAAAAATTTCTTGAAAATTGTAGTTCATCTTTGCTATTTTTATTTTAATTCTAAATTAATAAATCTTGAGACGAATGATCAAGAATTTTTCCTACTTGGGAGGATATATTTGTTTAATAAAGTATATTTTTGAATTCTTAAGGAAGATAATATCTTGCAAGGAGACAATCAATTAAAGTGTGCTTTAATTAGTCGATCTAAGAAAAAATATTCTGAAACACAATCTAAATAGCTTAGAGTGGATTTGGGGGAAAAAACTCATTGCAAGATTTGCATGTATAGTTGTCATTTTTTACATCTTTCATGTTTATATTGTAACAATTAAAATTCGAAGATCTGGAAAACCTGAAATCAAGAGGATTAAGTCGGAACATTCTTCTAGTGAAATATTGATAAGCTCAAGAATCTTAAAACTAGGAGTTCGACCTGTTTATGTCTTTAGAAGAAGTCAGAAAAGTAAAGAGAAAATATTCAAACCATCTGATGTCGTTTAAGAATGTGGTTTCTGTTGGTGTTGGAAGAAAACGTGTAAACGGCAAGGAAACCAATGAACTAGCAATTGTTGTCGGAGTCTCAGAAAAATTACCAGAGAATAAGCTGAAAAAGACTGACATTATTCCGAAAAAGCTGGACGGGATTAAAACTGATGTGATCCAGGTAGGTGAAATCACTGCACTCTAATTTCAGGTTTTTTGAAGGAGAGTGTATATCTTGGAATTTGAAGAAATAAAAAAGGTAAAAGATGCCTATTTAAGCCAATTATTATCACTTAAACATGTTGTATCTGTCGGAATTGGTAAAAAAAGAGAGGGAGGAGAAGAGACGGAAGAGACTGCTATTGTCATTGGAGTTTCTCAAAAACTCCCATTATCTCTATTAGAAAAATCTGATATTATTCCACGCGCCTTGGATCAAATTAAGGTTGATGTAATCCAAGTTGGAGAAATTAGCGTTTTTCCACCCCTTATAGTTGTATCTAATCGTACACAGAGAATCAGACCAGCTAAAGGAGGCTACTCCATTGGAAATATAAGAGTTACAGCAGGAACATTCGGTTGTGTGGTATATAAAGGAAGTGAGGGGTACATATTGAGTAATGCTCATGTATTAGTAGCTGATCCCACAGAAGAGAATTCAACGCCTATCGAAATTGTCCAACCTGGTGTTGCTGATGGTGGGACATATCCTAACGATCACATCGGAAATCTAGCTGATTATGTAGTCATTCACCCATCTTTAGATTTTAGCCAATGTCAAGCATCCCAGGGAATAGCAGGGTTTTTGACTTCAATTGCAAAGATTTTCGGTCGTCAAAGTCGTTTTCAAGCCTTAGCCCAATCCTCACACCTCAACCTTGTTGATGCAGCTATTTGCTCACCTCTTAGCCAAGATCTTATTGATCCAGATGTGGAAGGTATAGGAATACCTACGGGTGTATTGACTGGGTCTACATTATTTGAAAAACCAGTGGTGAAATCAGGTCGGACAACAGAAATCACTAGGGGAAAAATCATTAACATAGATGCTACTGTCACAGTAGGTTATGCCCCTTTTCTTGGGATAGGTACTAAATATGCACAGTTTGAGAACCAACTCTTGATTGAAACTCCTGAGGGAGAAAATCGTTTCAGTGCTGGAGGAGACAGTGGCTCAGTAGTCTTTGTTGATGATGGTCAGAGAAAAGTGTGTGGCTTGTTATTTGCAGGGAATAAAGAAGGCACGTACACCTACGCTAACCAAATTGATGATGTGTTGAGACTATTGGATGTCCAGATGACCCCCAGCTAACATACTGTCAGGACCACAAGTAAGTATTTCTATCCAGGAAAAAAACAGGAAATCAATGGGTCACGTTCGACGCCCACCTGTGTCTGAAGTATAAAAATGTGAGTGGGAAAAGTATTTCTAAGAAATATATGAAATCTTTTTAGCCTATATTGACTTAAATATATT
>CP070695.1:345554-349334 GCA_020353515.1 Candidatus Heimdallarchaeota archaeon | reverse complement strand
TTTTCATTTGTCTAGTTTCATAATGATGAATGTTGTTTGCTTTTTCAATGTCACCATACTTTTTAATTAAGAAGTCGTTGAATGCTGCTTGACTTAAAGGCCATTCTGTCTGAACACTCATTATGTTATTAGCAAGCATCACCAACCAATCAAAAGACTCATCGCCATAGATTTCAAAGGCAACATTATCTGGACGATCATCACCTTGAATTTTGTACTGAGTGAAGTATGCTAAGTTTTTTAAAATGTCAGGGCGAATCTTAACTCTTTTAAAGAGATTTTTTACAACCTGATAGTCGCCAATATTTTTGCCATCAGAATCTCTGTTGACATAATCGAAGTCTGGAACTTGTCTAAAGTAACTTGCCATTAGTAACCTATTGAGTCTTCTCTTGCTGCTGTCTCAAGATAATCACTTTCAGTCAATGGTGTAAGTTCTTTAAATCTCATCGTAATTTCATATGAAGTCATAGTTCTTGCTTCATCATCAAATGTCATATATGTATTGTCTGGGGTATAATTTGTATTTAGGGATGTCAAGGCACATTCTTTAATTTTTCCAATTGATGGATGATCTTTGGATATATTACCCTCACCGCCAGCAAGGTATTGTATTCTAAATTGATTTGGAGATACTATGAATAATGACGTATTAGATTTTTTCACAGACATTCCCATTTTGAAGAATCTAATTATTTTTCTAATCTGAGCTGCCTCTTTTCTATCTCTTGCTGACATCCTAAATTGAAATTGAAATTCTCTAAGTGAGGGTCTATTAAGTAATAATTCAAGGTTGGGGTTGAGAATCGCACCAGTTGTTCTTGCAGTCAAATTAGCTCCTACTGCTGTTCCAGCTAAAGATACTTTAAGTGCGTTTACTATATTTTGCACCTCGGGACTACTTAACATATTCTGAAACGCCTCTGCACCACCTTGAAATAGTTGTGATGCACTTTGAAATGCTTCGTTAGGATTTAAAATTAATCCAGCACCTGCTGCTTGAATAGGACTCAATTCGCTATCACTATATTGAACTGTATTTGTATCACTTATGCCACCTTGAATAGGAAGCGTGACAGATCCATTTATAGTTTTTATATTTCTATCGCCAAAAGTAAAAAGATCATCAGCACCTCCAGCATTGGGATTAAAATTAAAACTTCTACCTGATTGATAGAACATTGTAAATCTTATTCTATCTTGTCTTGAAGTTGCAATATCCTCTGGATAAAAAAGATTCTCATATTCAGTTTTTCTATTATCAGTTACACCAAATCGATCTTCAACTGGATTAAATTCTACTTGAGGTAATGAACCTCCTCCGTCATTAGCATCTCCCGAATCATCTTCACCTGGTAGATTACCATATTCCTCTCCAGTTTCAATCGAAGTGTTTCCCGAACCTCCTGCTGCTATCTCAAATATCTGATCACTAATTACATTTACATTTGCCCCTGAAGAGTCTACTTCAACTCGCAAATCTGAACGAACTTCATTTACCTGACTCTTTATCAATCTATTAAGTGTTGATCCTTTATTTAAAAAATCTCTTTGTTCATCGATAGTTGCATTTGAAGAAGTTTCGTTTTTTGTTATTTCTCCAAGATTACTTACATCGATAGTTCTAATAAGAACCCTGTTATTTCCAGCACCATCAGTTCTATATGTTTCTGTTCTAACACCACCTCCAGATAGTGTCGTAACATCAGTTACATAATAGCTGTCACCACCACTAGTTCCTCTATTAACTACACCAGTTTCGCTTGTTCTAGATGCCATTAGTCAGAACTTTTTTTCTATTTATTAGATGTTAGTGAGATAATATGCATAAGGAATATCAAGAAGAGATTGTATTTCACTTTGTCTAACAAGATGTAATTGTCCAGGTACTTCTTGCCATGTATAATTCCTTATCTTATCCCAGTGAAAATTAACTCCTCTGAATCCCCATCGAAACACATCAGTTACACCAACCATGGGGTGTTGATCATATTGAATATCAGGAGTTTTTGCATTGTAAATGAAAGTATAAGTTTCACCTACGTCAGGAATAATAACTGTTTCATTTAATATGCTCATGATTTCAACCATCATGTCTTCAGGATCACCCAAATCTCTGATTGAATCTTTGACAGACTCTAATCTATTATTGCCAACTTGTTCTACAAACTGAAAATCATCTTCCATAAGTTCTGATACCTAATTCGTCTTCGGTGATGATCTTGAATTCGATTCTTCTGTCTGCACACCACTCACGGGCTGCTTTCCACTTTGCCTGATTTACAGCATAGGTTGTGCTTTCTCTAATCAAAGTCTTACGTTGCTTTTTACCAACGGTGGGTGGAGCGGTTTCTCTTTTAGGTTTTACTTCAATGACATAAGTCTTCACTTCCCCACTACTTTCTTTCACTTTGATGATAAAATCTGGAAAGTAGCGATGAACTCTTCTATCAACTGGTGAAATGTATGGAATAAAAAACTCTTCACTTCCCCACTCAAGAATGGCATCAGTCTTATCACACCATACACAGAACTGTCTCTCCCAGTTGCTACGGCATATTATATTGTTGACATTACCTTTGTATTTCTGTGGATTGGAGGGACGGTAAATACTTTTCTTACTAACTCCCATACATAATATATACGGTAAAAACTATTTAGATGGCAACGCCAAAACCAAGAGCAAGGAATGTTGCTGATTTAAAGGCAAACATCTTGAGGCCTTCTCTTACTTCAACATATGAATGTCACTTTAATCCTCCTCCTGCTGTTCGTTCTTGGATGAATGGTAGAAGAGGATTTGATCTTGGAAGTGGATATAATTATACTGTAGATGAAAAAGTAACTCTTTCTTGCAGAGAGGCAGCACTTCCTGGAAGTTCTTTAGCAACTCACACACTTGATAATGATCATACTGGTATAACTGAGAGGCACGCTTATAGAAGACAATATGACACAACTTCATCATTCAGTTTTTATGTAGATGAAAGGTATGATATAATTCACTTCTTTGAGAACTGGATTTCTTTTATTGTAAATGAAGATGGATCAAGAGATGCTGAAAGAGACAATTATAATTATAGAGTAAACTTTCCAAATGAATATAAGAGTGAAATCTTTATTAGAAAGTTTGAAAGAGATTACAAAGGAAGGGATTTGCAATATAAATTTGTTAATGCATATCCCATTTCAATCAATCAGATGCCTGTTAGTTATGACGCATCTCAAATACTTCTTTGCACTGTAAACTTTAATTTCTCACGCTATATCATCAGCGGAGAGCGATAAATACTCATACTGAATAACATATCATGCCTTTACCAAAAATTTCAACCCCAACGTATGAGTTGGAGTTGCCTTCGACTGGAAAAACAATTAAGTTTCGTCCTTTCCTTGTTAAAGAAGAAAAGTTATTAGTTCTTGCACTTGAGAGCGACGACTCAAAAGAAATCACCAATGCTATCAAAGCAGTCCTCAAGGATTGTATTCAGACTCGTGGTGTTAAAGTTGATACACTTCCTACATTTGACATTGAATATCTGTTCCTCAATATTCGTGGTAAGTCTGTTGGTGAAACAGTAGACGTAATCCTCACATGTCCTGATGACGGTGAGACTAGAGTTGATGTCACTATTCCATTATGTGACATTAAGGTTCAGAAGGATCCTAACCACACAAATATTATTCAGTTGGATGAACAGTTCTCCATGAAGATGAGATATCCATCTCTGTCTGAGTTCATTCAAGATAATTTCGTTGATAGTGGTGTTGAACAAATTG
>CP070695.1:340883-345454 GCA_020353515.1 Candidatus Heimdallarchaeota archaeon | reverse complement strand
TTCATAAGACTCAAGTACTCCTTCAACATTTGGCCATTTTTTTCTCTTAAGAGATCTCCTCGTTAATTCTAGAGTCATTCCTATCGCTTTTCCTATTAATTCATCAATAACCATAAATTTCCCACTCGGCGTTTAGTTCGTTTACTCGGGATTGATCTCTATAAAAAGGTGTGCACTTAGTCCGAAAAGTCTTACTTCATCTAAAAGTGGGATTCCTCTCTCGCTAATCCTCAAAACCAGCACGTCGTAACGCCTTCCAATTAAAGAGAATATTCTTTTTATCGTCCTTCTTCCGAGAAATTAGGTTGATAGATATGTCTTAGTCCTGTTCCTAAAGCAGGAATAAATACTTTATTAAGAGAAAGGAGAACACAACTGAAAACATAAGTATGAAGAAATTTAGATACAGTAAAACAACAATAGAACACAACACAATACGCAACACATAACGCAGCATATCACACCCAACACACAATGAAAGCACCGCATACAGAATTCTTAATTTAACAAACCTGGGACTCTCTCCATGATCCAACTAATACGAAAAGGTTCCCCAAGATACGGTTTCATTTCTTCCAAAAAGACCTCTGTTTTTTCGGTTTTTTCCCATGCTCCTCTAGAGATATCATATTCAGTAGCCATTTCGGTCAAAAAAGAAATGAAACTCGGATAGGCAAATTTTGCTTCTGGTAAAACCGCCGTGGCGATGATTTGGACGAAATTAGCGATCGCTTTGGTCCACATGGCTCTACCAATTCCAAGTATTTCTCCGTTATCATTTACTAATACAGCAGGGATCTGATTTCGCATTCGGAATCTTCTTTCTTTTGTTTTATTGAACGATTTTTTGTAATGCTTTAGTATTTCATCTATATCGGGTATTTTGTCTATTAATCGGTGAAGATTCTTCAAATCTTCCTTTCTTGCCTGGCGTGCGTGAAAACCTGGTGGAAAAGGACGAGTTTTAAAGGGAGAGGTGAAATGAAATTCTTGCATTGATGATTTTTCCGAGAAACCAAATTTCTTG
The DNA here is from genome assembly GCA_020353515.1 of Candidatus Heimdallarchaeota archaeon. Taxonomy (GTDB): domain Archaea; phylum Asgardarchaeota; class Heimdallarchaeia; order Hodarchaeales; family Hodarchaeaceae; genus Hodarchaeum. The sequence continues at coordinate 344,427 of CP070695.1, read as the reverse complement.
TAGAGATGTAACGCAACCTCATTATTTGTTTCAACGTATAAAATTAACTTTGTTTTTCCGTATCTTTCAACGATATATTCCATAAGAAGATTTCCTATGCCTTGTCCCTGAAATTCTGGTCTTGTGAAGAAATTACCAATCGTATACTCGTTTTTCTTTTTGTCATACATAGCTGAAAACCCAGCACAAATTCTTCTATCTTTGACAACTACAATATGGCTTGAGTCTCGAGCAATCAATTTCCATGGGATGCCTAAAAGGAGTCTATTTACTTGACACATTCTTTTCAGAAATTTAAAACTTACTCCCATTTTTTTCTCTGCCCTATCTCTGGTAGATTCAAAAGCATAGGCAATAAAATCCCAAAGTTCTTTATTTTTGAGTTTTCGAAACTGATAACCAGTTTTCACATTTTTATGATTCATTGCTTTAACCTTGTTAAAAATTCGATCGTCGAACTTATTTTATGACCGAAGTTTAATATAACTTTCCTTAGCGGAATTTTATCATGCAAAAAGCTAACGAAACCGAGACTAATGATAATCGATCAAGCAAGAGAGACGAAGAACTTAATAGAGTATTAACTGAAGTTTTTAAAGTCGATACAAGGTATGCAATCATAACTGCACTGCGCATGTACGGATCATTAAACATCAAAACCTTATCTAAGCTGTTACAAAGAACAGAGTCAACCATATTTCATCATTTAACTGAAATTCAACAATTCACTCCAAAAATAATTGAAATTGATCAGGAAAAAACTTCAACTAATCGAGGGAAGTTTTTTCAATTAACTGAAATCACCCGAGAACACTATAGGAAATTTGATAGTCTAGAGGCTTTTGAAAATGAGATTCCTGCAATATTTGAAAAATGGGCTGGGATTCCAGATGAGGCAATCGCCCAAGAAATGATTGCTGCCTTAAAAAATCTACCTGAATTAGGCCAATTGGCTCAAAGGACAAGGCATTCCTTATCCTATCATCATTGTATTGAGAATTTTATCCTAAGTAATTTTGAAAAAGTAGAAAATGCCATCAAAAATGATCTTATTCCCGTGCGAAAAGATTTTCCATTTGGAGGGTACACTCTTCTCTCTATAGCTTTAAATATTTCTTCACCAAAGCATTCCTTACGAATAGCAGAGCTCATCACTGATTTTTTCGCAAAGCTTCATCATTTAAAACAGGAAATTACGTCTGAAATGGATGAGAAAGGGATCAAACAGGAAGATAGGATTACAGAGCATTATTACTTTTTTGGCGGAGTCACTAATGAATTTAATTTCATGAAGAGAGAAAATTAAATCCTCATAATCCAAAATTTGATAACATGAGTCTCTCTTTTTTCGGAATGTTATGCCTGTACCCTGGTACTGAAAATAATGCTGTTTTTTACCACAAATGGGTTACTAGGTTTTCTTTCAAAAGATTACCCTTCATCCCTTTTTTTGATCCACTGACTTTTGTATTTCTGACCTCCAAGTCCTAGTCCAATCAATGCTCCCCCCAATCCTATGCCCGTGGATCTCGACCGATTCTATCAGAAACTCATGCAATATCCTGCGATGAATCTCCTACCGCAAGAGGAGGAAGCCTTTCAAATCATTTTAGAGACTTTAGAGGGATTATTTGGAGAACAAATCAGTTTCCTCTCACACACCGCACGAATACACCTTGTCCAGGCGGTCGTGCAGGCGTGTGTCACTGCCACCCGACCCCAGTAGCCTGATAGGTTGATATATGGGAGGGGTGTCCGTTCTCTTTTAACCCGAGGCTAGACTATTGATAAAGGGGATTACCAAGAAAATTACAATTAATGCAAGCAATTGTTTCAAAATTAGAAGCTATGTTGAAGATTTATGGTGTGAAAATCTCGGATATTGATTTTAATGAATATGAGCTTTCTTTATTGAATAAAAAATAAACATACTAATACTGATGAATATTCTTTCTCCTATTTGTTTAATGATTGCTAACAGTCTTCGCTTTAAGTCAATATCTGCGCTCATCATCATTCCTCATATTTTCATTTCTAGATATTATTCGATAGCTAACTTCCCCTCACAATACGGACAAGTTTTCCTGCCCACCTTGACCATATCCACAAACCCATCTATACATATGCTTTGGTAACAGCTTTCACAGGTCATACGGGGAATATCTTCAGTGTGTTTATCTTTACAGAGCATACAGTCATAAGAGACTCCATCTGGAGCAAAAAACAGTGTGTGAGGACGACTCTCAGAAGGCCGCTTTCGTGTGTAATACACTACCCCAACCCCACCAATTATTCCAATAAAGAGACCTCCTACCACTAATCCCGCCACAAAACCATCTGGGGGAGAAGTGAAGACTTCTGAAGACATTTGAGTTGTTTCAGTGGTTGTGCGTTCTGTAACTGTTTGATACACCGACCCATCATAAATCTCAATATAAGAGTCAGGGAGGATGATTAGGTATAGAAATTATGCCTAACAGTCGAACGGAGTGGAAAAATCCCCGATGATTCCACCATGTGGCAGGTTCAAATGAACTCAAGAGCTAAGGATAAGGAGCACCTCTCACGGGTTACCTCGAATATCGGACATTAATTCTTTTAAAGCTTAAATACTGGTAGAAAGAGTTAATAGCTCCGACAAAAAATTAGATATTAGTTATTTTTTTTAGAATATCGAGATACATTCTCTAGACACCCGGAGAGATTCTCGAGATAATCTTTTATTACACTGAGCACCTTAAATTACGAGAAGGGAATTTCGACGGATATATAGAAGAAGGGAAAAAATGAATCAATGTCAGATCTGTGGAAGGGAAACCTTTCTTATCCAGTGTTCTTGTTGTCAAAGATACACGTGTGAGTTCTGTATTTCCTTAATTTCTCAAAGAGGGTGGGTTAGGCGCCAAGAATGTTTGTTTTGTGGAGCTAGATTCAAAGATTTTTTTAGAAACCATAAGGGAGAAAAAATTAAGTGTTTAAATTTGGCCTGTAAAGCTTGTTATCCACCTAAAGAATTGTTGAAAATCTGTCTAATAGGTTATCCAGATGAGTTGAAGAATAACTGGGTTCGCAGATTTACGGAAGGGAAATTTACTACTAGTTATTTACCTACTCAGGGAGTGGACATTCTAACCAAACTGATTCAGGTAGATGGTAATAATATTAAGCTAATACTCGTGGATATAGCTAGTCAAGATTTTTTTAGAAAAAGCCTAGCAAGTTATTATCGGGGATCATCAGCGGCTGTTATTACCTTCGATAAGAGTAATAGTGATTCTTTCAACGCAGTGAAAGATTGGTACAAAGAAATTAAAAGCATTCACCCTTCAATTCCTATTGTTTTAGTAGGATTTATCCCGAAGAAAGTTAATATACCCACTTTTCTCAAGATTCAAAAAGCCAGATCTCTACCTCCTACTGAAGAAGAGCTTTATGAAGAGATTATTACAGATGAACAATCATTAGCAGAAGAGTTGGGATTATCGTATTACGAGACTAGACCAAACGATAAAAGAATTAGTGAACAAATCTTTCACGATTTAAC
>CP070695.1:335959-340783 GCA_020353515.1 Candidatus Heimdallarchaeota archaeon | reverse complement strand
CTATAGTTAACGGATCAACAATAGTTTCTATTGGAGTTGAATATGTATCAGTAGAGTCCACATCCCCATTAATGTAGATCTTCATTGTATTACTCTCCCTTGTGCATGTTATATAATACCAGGTTCCAATAGTAAGAGTACTAACGCTTATCAAGTTATAATTGTTTATTTTAAAATAAATAACGCCATCGTTATTGTCATCATTGGCATCATAAATAAATGATGAATATGCCTGTGTGTAGCTCCCTTTGGTAAGTAGATCAGGGTCATTTGTATAATTCTCGGCTTTTATCCAGAATTGGAGCGTGATATCATCTGTTATATCTGATGTGCTATCATTTCCACAATCAATATAATCATTATCACCATCAAAATCGATGCTACCATCAATTTTTCCCTCTACTTGATTATCAGAAGTCATAGATCCTTGAGCTGTTCCATCGTTATTATTAGATGTACTATCATAGATGGTACCCGTAGGATCTTCCGATAAATGCCATACCCCAATATAATTGTCATCCCATACTCCAGCTGGATTTTCCTGTGGTCCTGCTGTGGGATTGCCATAATACATTGAAATATAACCCCCTCCGAGATTAGTTAGATTTGTTTTCACCCAGGCCACGAGGTGTGCTTGTGTATAGGAGTATTGTCTATCATACAGCTCAATTTCATGATCTAATTTTATTCCCTGCTCATTAGTAAAGAAAATATCATTACCTGTAGTTTGAGCGTGATTACGTAAATCTTCATCGAAAAGTTCTATTAACACAGGGAAGTCTGTAAAATCATCAAAAACTTGTGATGACAATATAGTAATATTCTTTCTGTATTTCCACCTTGTATCAACCCAACCAGGCACAGAGTACTGTGATTGCGCAAGAAGAATTCTTGAAGAGAATTGGTTACTTGTAGAGTTTGTCTGTGAAGAATTTAGTAGACGAGATACTGGCTGATAATTTTCCCTTTTCTGACCATTGAATCCAATTCCTCGTAAGAGAGCTGGGAAAAACTCATTTGATTCGATATAATCATCTTGGGAAGAGGAAGTCATCACACAAATATTTAGAAAAAAAAGACCTAGTAGCAGAATAATATTTAAATTCTTTTTACCCAGCACTAATTGTCTCTCCTAGATTCTAAAGGGCCAAGTTGGGAAAGATGTCGAATAAAGGTGAATTTGTTAAGGTCGAAATAACAGAGTTTGCAAAAGAGGGAATTTTGCCCTATCACCTTATTCAAATAACTCACCAATAACAAAAATCTGTTTTTAAAACAGATCCTAGTGAAATCATCCAGATTTAATGAATAGAAAACCCTTATCATAATAACATACGTATATACGTTAGGATAACTCAGGTTTGAAATTATAAGAAGAATTCTAGATAATCTATCCACAATTCCCTTATTTTTGGTTATAAAGAAGAAATAGTAGTCCTTTCTTTCGATAAAGTGGAATGTGGGTTTAATCGATGAATGATTGAATTAAAACAATATTTATTCTTATGATAAATTGTATTGAAAAAGGAAATTCCTTTTTTGTTATTTACTGTTCAAGCTCTTTTCAGGAAATTAATCCAAATCAATGTTCTAAATCGAAGAGACATAATTCCTTAATCTAATCACTTTTCTACGGATTTTATCTTTCTCAGAGGATTCGTTATTCATGAGGAGGTGAATTGTGTGAGCTTTAACTTGAATTTCATCTAAGAATTGATTAACAAGAGGGAATAAATCATGGTGGATAAGAATATTACAAGTAAGATTTTCTTGTCCTCCTCTTGCTTGAGGCCGTTCTAGTGCATAACCAAAGGACATAGCTTTAATGCGTGATTCTTAGTATTATGTTGTCGAGTTCTTTAGATTTCATAACAAAGTATTGAGAATTTCTATTTATAAACTATATACCTTTGTATAATCTTGATGCTAGGGATTCAGGTAAACCAACTGAAATTATTCTTTTAGCCACAGAATCAATATCATATTCCACACGACAAATCTCTGCATCCATATTCTGTACATCAATAACAGCATAAGAAGCCTTGTGATCATTATCTCGGGGTTGGCCTATAGCGCCAGGATTCAACATTAAGTATTCTTTATCATTTTGCACTTTTTTTCTAATGAATGGGACGTGTGTATGTCCAAGAGCGAGTATATCAACTTCTAAATTGCTCATATATTGAAATAAATCTTTTTGTTCCAGTGAATTTGGATATACATAAGCAGTAAGAGGGTATTGTGGAGAACCATGAACAAGAGTAATTTCTCGATTCAAATGCTTTGTAGTGATAAATTGGGGCAGTTGAGCTAATTCCCAACGAAGTTCTAGGGGAATATTATTGATTTGATAATCAATTGCTGCTTTTGCTCTGGATGTGACTTGGGGAGGAGTAACTGTTTGATCTACATAATGTTCGTGATTTCCTTTTACTATCTTTGAAATTAAAGTATTTTTGAATATTAATTTGATACATTTCTTTGGATCAGGGCCATATCCTACCAAATCCCCGATACAATATATCTCTTCAATTTCTGGGTAGTTAAAATTCATATCTGTAAGACAGGCTTCCAATGCTTCAATATTACTGTGAATGTCAGAGATTATTCCAAGTGAGTACAAATTAACCACCTTTTTAAACAACTCAAATATCCTATTACTCAGGATGAACTTAATCTGGTAGATAATAAGTAGTCTTTCTCGTTTGTTTCTTTCAAAGCAAATTTAACTTTTTATTTTGCCAGAAAGGAAAGAATAATTCCATATTAAACTATTCTTCTTCTATTAATTCAGTAGTACCATAAATTCTCTCATAAGACAAGATAATGGAAGACACATACTTCCTGATATTAAAAACTTGCTTCCTAATTGCCTCCTTGTCGTCAGGTTTCTTATCCATCCTGACATGTAATTTATGGATTTTGTGTTTAATGACCTTTTGGAAGGATTGCACTAAGGGAAAGAGGTCTTGATGGACAATGATATTCAACGTCAGATTCTCTTGGCCACCTCGGGCTTGGGGCCGCTCTAAAGCATAGCCAAAGCTCATGATACTCGTACGAAGACCATGAGCTACGACAAAGTCATAGCTTGAGGGGATTTCACTATTAAAATCGTCACTAAATCCAGTACCACTAAATGATCGGTCGGACAGCTCTACGAGCTTGGTGAAGTTATCTTTTAACATTTCCGGAATCACAATTATCGGAATTGGGCCGTGCCGTTGGTCAAAGAAGGAAACAACGATGCCAATCGTGTGGGCATCGAGTGAACTCATAATTTCCACATCCGAGATTTCGGGAATTTTGTCTAGCACTAACTCTTTGTCTAACCCGACTAGTTCGGGCTTCCGGATGAATTTCACATACACTATGGAGCCAAAGAACGCGAGGAGCAATGTTACTCCGACGATGAGCATGACGAACGTGGGTTCAATCCCAGGAGGAGTAAACGCAATTCGATTATTGGGGTCACCAGAAGGAATGTGGAATGAAAGGAGATTTCCTGCATTATCAGACGCTTGGACCTGGTACACTACTTCCCAGTTTGTCCCATTTGGACTAAAGGGAATAGTTACAGTGTAAGTAACGGAGGTTGAGCTTTCATTGTGTTTATTCATTGGGATTTGACTATAGATTTGCTTAACAGTAGCCCCACTGCCGCCATTGCTAGAGGATATCTCCTCAAACGAATAATAAAGAACCACCTGGTCAATACCCGAGCCATACTCCTCCAATGCACAGTAAAAAGTTAAGGTACTGGGATTTGGGTCCTCGTTAGGCACAAAATAGACATCGATAATCCGAGGGGGCGCATCATCCGCCAATAGAGTGGTAAAGGTGGAGGTATTCGAAATAGGGTATTCCTGGGAGTATTGTGCCCCTGTAGTGGTTATTACAGTTACGGTTACCAACGCAGTGGTGCCGAGATATGCGAAATCTTCTAACTGAAAAGGCAGCACCCAGTGCCCCGTGGCGTTTGCTGAGTTTAGAGTATAAGTGAGGGGACTGGTAGAGCCATTTAGAGAGATCTCATAACGAACCTCGGAAATATTATTCCGGGTGTCACTTACAGTAACCCAGAAATAATACAATCCATCCATCGTCTCCTGGGCTTCGACATCATGGTCGTCGATCTTGGGCCGACTCTCAATACTGATAATGGGTGAAGTATAATTGTTTCCCAGATCATTTCCGTCATAGGGGCAGAGGATGTAATACCAGGTGTCGCCGGGGATAGTGTAAGCAGCGGAAATCTCTAGTGAATTGTCATACGCAGGCTGATAGATGCTATTGCGATACCACCAGACCTGGGGATCATTTTCATCACCATCAGCATCAAAATAGGTGTAAAAAACAGAGAGAAGGATGAGACTAGTATCTTCTACGATGAATTCGGGATGAGCTGCCACCTGCAGGGTGATTTCAGGAGCTGAATTTGCGATCTCGATGCTGGATGAATTACAGGGCACACTCCATAATCCCCCGCTATCACGAGCAGCAATCGTTACGATCCACACCTGGCCCTTGATGAGGTACTGAGAGGCAACTGAAGTCAAATTAGTGAATTGAGGCTGGAGAGTGCCATTCAAATACCAGAGAATCAACGCTCCAGATCGATTCTCAATATCTTGGGGATCAGGGTCACTAGACACCCAATTCACCGTCATTGTGTCTAGAGTATAGATTGGTTCTCCAGCATTGAGTTGAATGGTTGAGACGCTGGGAGCAGAATTGAGAATCAGAATGGTGTTCGATTGATAGCTAATCGAAAAATTAGACCCATCGAAGACTGATACAATGAAATACCAGCTATCGCCGCCC
>CP070695.1:330702-335859 GCA_020353515.1 Candidatus Heimdallarchaeota archaeon | reverse complement strand
ATATGTAAAACTCATGAGATCAATTTCTTTACTCTCTGATTTTGCTACATTCAGAAATTTCCCCGTTATAACGGTGTAAAAACCCCACATGAAAGCAGCAAATATCAAGATAATTATCCCTATTATAGAAGAATTGGAAAAATTTGTCCAGTCGCCATTAAAACTAATTAGAAAAATCCCTACCAGCCCAACGATTCCAATTACTGTTGTTCTCCAGCTTAATTCAGTTCCTTCAATCTTCCAAGCAAGAAATGGAACAAGGAATATATAAAAGGACGCAAGTAATGAAGCCAGGCCTGGTGTTGTAATATCTTGACCAATGGTTACGGTTAGATACGCCAAAGCATCTAACCATCCTAATACTATGACAGTTTTTCCTGATAACATTGAAAATCCCTTTCGTCCCCTTTTTAGAAGTATAATGAAGGAAAGTACTAGTACCCCTACTCCAAATCTAAGAGTGGTTGTTTGAAGGGGTGTGAGAGAAGCTAATGCTACTTCAATAAATAGAGGGGTGATTCCCCAAATAATATTTGAGAGAAGAAGTACAAGCTGTGCACTACGATGAGATGACAACATATTGAAATTGAAGATTCTTGGGGACGATTTAACTTGAAGTGAAACATTTTCATGATTTTGCATGATTTAATACAATGCTTCGAGATATAATAATTTATACCCTCCATATGACGGTTCAATTGATTATTCTAAAAGTCATATGTCGGAAAAGATATATAGTAGAGGCTGTATTTTCCTTTTGGAGAGTACGATGTTATACCACTTCATGCTTGAAATTCAACACGATTGTTTATTTTCGGTCTTTTCACAAAATCATCCAAAAATCGAAATCCAACGTTGGTGTAATACTCAACATGATATTATTGAATTAAAAGGGGATAAGAAAGATCTTGAACCAGCAATCACAGATCTGGAAGAGGGTCTCGGAAGCGTTATTACCATTTTCCCTGATCAAGGTCATGTACAACTCGTTCTTAGGCTTTGTAAGGATGATGTGTTTCGTTTAGATAATATTTTCCACAGATATAACTGTCTTGAACTTCCACCAATAAAATATTTTGCAGGACGAGAAATTTGCAATCTTATCGTTACACCGGAAGATGCAGGATTAATCCTCGAAGATATTCGGAAGGAAAATCCTAGTGGTAAGGTGAATGTAATAAAACTCGCACCTCTGAAGAGCGCTACTGAACCGTACCCATTTTATCTTCCCTTAGATCGCTTGAAAAATGATTTAACCCTAAAACAACAAGAAGTACTTAAACTTGCTTATACCAAGGGGTATTATGAGTTACCACGGAGTATTTTCTTAGAAGACCTGGCTAAAGAGATGAACATCCATCGTAGAACATATGAAGAACATCTTAGAAAGGCGGAAAAGAAAATAATGAGCTATTTAGTTCCCTCCCTTATGCTTTAGTAGTAAATGTTGATTAGGTTTTGAAAAGCATATACCCTAGTATATACTTTTGTAATTTAAACCAATCGCTTATTGAATTCAGACGTTACTGAATTAGGAGGAATAGGTGCATAATCTTTCCATTTAAATGCGACTTTTCTCTTTTTTCTTTTTTCGATACATAACTACAGTAAATATTAAGATGGATGGGGTACCAAATATTATGATGAGAGTCTGCTCATTGAGTGTTAAAACGTTCAGTTTAGTCTTATTAAAGAAATTCTTCATTAGATACGAATTATCATTTAGAGATGAGTGAAAAGAATGATTGTTATCAATTTCATTAACCTTATTGTATTCTTCTTCGAGATTAAAAACAACAACTTCTTCGAAATTATAAAGAAAATAAAGATAGATTTTCTTCTGTATTGGATCGTAAATTGTGCTGTACATTGTGTGCAAATCATTGAATAGGTTAGGTTCGAAGTGTGTTGCATCAAGCACGTCACGACACGCTTGGACGGTAAGATCTGATTTATTATCGATTTCTGCAAGTAAATCTGTGGCTTTATCGAATCTCCAACATGGGTATTCGAAATAATGACTACTTGGATCGGCTAGATTAAAATTAGTTGAAATTAGATAATGTGCGTCTGTTTCTATGAATACTAGTTCACCGTCAGTAGCTGTAACAATTACTCCTGCTCCTGATGCATCTACGTAGTTCCATTGACCAGTCCACGGAGAATATCTTACCGGATGTGTTTTATACCAAGCAATTACATCCTCTACAGTTTTACAATGCCACAAAATGTCACTATGAGCATCCATTGGATTCCAATCCACATTTTCATTATTTAAAGTTCGTTTTGGTATAGAATTGGCGTCAAAACAGAGGCCCTGATCATTCATCCCTCCTTGTGGAGAAAAAAAAACCTGACTGTTTTGGTGTAAGATAGATCCTACAACTACGTTTCCATAGATCGTAAGAGTGTTATTAAAACTTGGTAAATTTCTAAAATTGGATATTTCTTGTGGAGGTATAAACGAAAGACATATATCTAATTCAAATACCTTTATTCAGAAATTAATAAAGAATCAGTCGCTAATTGATTTTTTATTTAGATTTACTACTATTAAAGGAGAAAATAATATTAATGATGGAGAAGTTTGAAAAAATGATAGTAATAATAGATATATTTATCCATAGCCACATTAATTAGCCATTGTTTGATTCAGAAGACGCTTTCATCGAATTTTTAAGTGAAATTAGTTATAGCTATTTGAAAAAGAATTAAATCGAAAATATATAGTAATAGCCTAATTAGTTTGTCTTTTAAATCAAACCATAAACGTGTCTATTCACTTGTTTTCCATCCTTGGTCACTATAATAAATCAATATCAACTGAAAAAAAGATTTATAGGAGTAAGCTGCCATTGTGGAAACAAAATGTCGTGAAACGAAAATTTATTGGCATACCAATCTTGTTACTCTATATTAATTTGGTCTTACTTCTGTGGCCACAGTTATATGATAAAGCTACTGTGCTGAATCTCTTAACAATCTTGCTATTCAGTGTATTTATTGCTGGAGATGTTTTATTTCGACCACTTTGGGTTGGGAAGGAAAAGGATCAGTTCCAAAAAAGTACTTTTGTTATTTTTCTACTATTCTTTCTAGTTCCGTTTCTCTTATATTTCCCCTATATTGAGTATCAAGAATTTCTTCACCAATTCATTTCATCCCCGATCGCTTTAGTGATGGGTATCATCGGCAATTTTGTATTGATATGTGGAGGGATTTTAATGATTTGGAGCAGGATTCTCCTTGGACCTTATGGGACACCCAAGATCGTGATTAAAGACCACCATCAATTAATCACTAAGGGAATTTATCAATATATCCGTCATCCTCTTTATTTAGGTTACATCCTATTGTTATTCGGGTACACTTTTGCTTTTGGCGGCCTTTTCTCTTCTTGTGCCATCATTCTTATTATGCTTCCCCTAACAAAAAGTAGAATGGATTTAGAGGAAGAATTATTACTAACTAATTTAGGGGAGAAATATAGTGACTACATGAAACGCACAAACCGATTAATCCCCAAGATTTATTAAACATCGTATCTATTATGAGTTAGATAATACAAACGGACTGAATTTCCTATTCAAAACGAAAATGAACAATGCGTGACATTTTTTTGATAAAAGGAATAAACCTTAGAATTTTGAACATTCCCATACGTGCTTCTTTATTATTAAAAAAAGACCACTCACTAATCAGTCGGAGATTTGGAGCCCATTTCTCAATGTCATGAAGATTATTCACCCCCCATTTGAATTCCGCTTGAAACTCCTTAAGGCCAATATTTTTATTTGCTTCTTTGACCATGAAATTAGTGTATACATCAAAAATAATGTCTGAACTCGGAAATGAACTTGATAGTTTTTGAAAAAGAGATTGCACATCAGTTTTTGGTAAGTACATAAAAACTGCTTCAGCAATAAAAAGAACTGGACACACAACTTTAGATATCAGGGTATGTATTTGAGCAATCCATGAATAGTCAAATAATGAACAACCAATAAATGAATTTCTTAAAGTTTCAGATAAGAGCTTTCTTCTAACGTTGATAACTTCTGGAAGATCAATATCAATAAAGGTAAGAAGACCATTATCGATCCGATCAAATCGTGTGTCCAATCCTGATCCCAAACTGATAACAACACCACTTGGATATCTTTGAATATAACTACGAACACAATCATCAAAATAACGTCCTCGAAGGGCATGACCGATAATCGCGGGTTTTTCTAGTGATTTTTGTAAAGAAAGAAAGTCGAAGTCCAACTTTTCTAGGAGTTCCACGGCTTTTTTATCGTTTAAAATGGGCTTTGAAGACTTTGCATCTAATGTTCGAGAGAGTAATGGGAAAAATAGTGTGTTTTCAACGCCTGTTAGTTTTTCAACCTTAATAGCGTCATTTTGCATGATTTGAATGCGAAATTCATGAAATAAAAACTTTTACCTTGATTTGAAAGTTCTACATTGTGAATTTTCCTCCTATTACAGTAAAAAAGGAACGATTAGTGTTAAAAATTCCTTGAAATTGCGTAGATTACTCCTCTCCCATTGATTAAATTTAGATCTTCAGAAAATTAAAGATCCTATTAATTATATAAGCAAATTTTGAGCGACTTTTTGAATACCAAGAATTTCTTCAACAATTTATTCCCTCTTTGCCACCCCCAGTTAATAATTAAATAAAAAAAATGCCACCTAGTGGGGCCAACCACGTCAATCCTTCAATAAATGATAGTAAGATGAGAATACTAGAAAATAATACCCACACTAAAAGGCTAATTGTTGATGGAAATTTTTGAGAAGAATTAACAGTACTCATAATGGTCAGCAACGATAAAAATTGTGTTATATAAAGAAATTAATATTATACTAAAAAAAACCAAATCACCAAGGCATTTCATTCCCTTTCCAATCAAAAAATTTTCCAGTGGAATCTAAATCAAGAGTTTCAATGGTTTTTATCATCCCCCTAATGGATTCTGGTGGCTCCAAAGGTGCTTTATCAGTGTATAACATGGTTGTCCTCACCCAACCTGGATGGAACGAAACAACGATGATTTTCTGATCTCTCAGTTCATTGGATAACATTTTTGTTACCATATTTAAAGCAGCTTTACTAGAACTGTAACCATAACCAGTACTTCCATTACGCTT
>CP070695.1:324378-330602 GCA_020353515.1 Candidatus Heimdallarchaeota archaeon | reverse complement strand
CTCCCACTAATCGCACCAGGGCTAATTTTTGATAAATTTGTGGAAATTGAGATGTTCCTATCGTCAGATGGCTTAAGGAGTCAGGTGCTTCAATTAGAGAGTATTCGGTCTGGTGTCTGTCCGCTTTTTGTTTGTTTTCGGGAATTATGCTAGAAAAATAATGAAAAAATTGTAAACCATTATATAGTTGTTTTTTCCATATAGCCTATTAGAACCATTCTTAGATTGTTTCATTTCATATTGTTTCAATTATAGGTAGAGAGTAGATGAATGAGAGCGTTAAAAAGACTCATAATAAAGCAAGGGTTGCCAGACTTATTACGACGGCTCCTTAACTACACTGGTGAAGTTTCTGATAATATTGTAGCCACCTTAGAGGAAGATATGGGGCATTTTGGTTATATTCTTCAAGGTTGGTTATACCAAGAGGGGGATAAGACATTTTTCTATTCTTCTCATGAAAACGAATTACAAATCGCTTTTAGTTCGAATTGGAATTGTGATTGCTGGTTTCGAAATATTTGGCAACGGAGACACTTCCTAAAATTGAAGGAAGATGAGAGAAAAAGGATTCTTTCTAATTCTATTAAGGATTCGTGAAAAAAGTGTCTTCTCTTCTTTTCATTTCCTCCCACTAATCGCACCAGGGCTAATTTTCTGAGAAAATTGTGGAACTTGAGATTTTTTCCGAAAATCTATCGTCAGTTAGCTTAAGGAGTTGTTTGCATCAAGTACACTAGAAGTGGTCTGATATTTTGTGGTTGTATACTTTCTAATTAGAAAATGAATATTGAATCCTGATCATATAATGGCCTCTCTTAATTGATTAAGTTTCGTCTTATTCTTGATTTTAGAGTAAAAGTTGAATAGGGGGATTTGAAACCTTTGATTTCTAGATGTAATACACTTTTTTACACAACAAACTGTTGTTAAAGTGACAACTAACTAAAAATAATTTCTTCTAGTGTAAATGTGTGATCGGTTTGACAATAGATTGGTCAGCACTCAGTTTCATCATTAGATCGAAAATTCGTCACAAGATAGTACTAAGTCTATCATATGGAGAAAAAATACCCTCAACGCTAGCAAAAGATTGTCAAACTTCTATAAATCAAATAAGTATGAACTTAGGGCGATTCGAACTAATAATCTCTCCCTTCAAGATATCGATCTTGTTTGTATGTTGTATCAATATATTAGCTATGATTTCCAAACCTACATGCAAGAACAGTATCATGAGACCCCTCCTGAACTTCAGGTACATTGTGAGGAGGAAGATTCCAAGTTTACGAATTGGCAAGAAATCCTTCATTGGATAGAAGAGCTAGAGAAGCGGAACCCTCAGGCATGGGAAGATGGCTTTGTCCAAGGTATGTATGCTTTTTCTGGATGATTTTAGTTTATCTATGGTCGAGTTGGTATCTGGCAAAGGACAAAATAAGGGGGGAGTGCTTACCTTGTCACATGTATTGTCCTTTTTTTGGATTCACTAAGAGAAATAAATTAGAAATGATGTTATTCTTTCCAATATATGATTTTGATCTGGTTATCTACTATAATACTAGGCTTTCTCCACATTTTCCACAGAATTTATTATAGTACTCAGGATTCTTTTGCCCACATTTCGGGCAGTAGCCCGCTAGTTGCTTCCCTACCTGTAGCCATTGTCTGTACGGTTCAAAAATAAATGTTCTGGTTTCTTTTATTAGATTCAGTAATGGCATTCTTCCTGAGTAGCCGATCTTTTGTGGTTGGAGATACTCGCCTGTACCAACGTTGAAAAAGAGATTTATTTCTTGAATGTTTCTTCTAAAATAACTTTTCCTTATCGAATGAAAATTTGCCAGACAATCAAGAACTTCTGATGGCACTATCGTCTCAGACACGTAAATAAATATCATAAAATCCATTAACCATTTCAATACTTTGCTTTTCCCCTTTACTACTTGTTGTCTTTCCCCTGCGAGTTGATAAGCCACTTCGGATGTCAGATCACCGGGCAAAGCTTTGAATAAGTACCATTGATTTCCTTTCATCATTGATCCAGTTCTCTTAAAACTGAGATTGAAATTCTGTGCGTATGGTACTTCCCCTGGATACGTCGGTCTAAACTCTTCTAGGTTTGTAAAACTCTCTTCTATCCATTGAAGAAAACCCCTTGTCCGAGTCATCATAGTTTCATCTACCTCTTTTGTGTCTGGTAGTTCTGTCTCCCTTTACATCTCACTTTGATTAATTGATGTCTGCCTAGGTGATAAGAAGATCTCTTGTGTATAAAAGGCCTTGTTTTTCCTAACCTCCCTATTTTTCCATTCGTGGAATATAATTTCAATTCTTATCTATCTTTTATCCTTTTTCTGGATAATGGTGTGGATCGCGTACGCAATCGCGGCCTCATTATTCGGGACGGGAACCAGGGTGATCTTCGGATGGAGGACTAATTCCAAGATCCGATCCAACACCAGACTCAATTGGCGGCGCTCATCTGTCGGATCTCCCGCCAGGATCCAGAAGCACTGTTTGCCTGTTCTAATCATTCTTTGTGGCTGGTAATAGATCCGTTGATCGAGTATCGATTGATAGAAATCCTTATCCCGCTTGATTTCTCCGATTATGGTTCTCCCTTCGAAATCTCCCGTCTCTAAGAACAGGTTTTCCACCTGATATCCGAGATAGGTCAACTCTACTGTCAGGATGGCGGGTTCTCGGTTATCGATCCGAATAATGTTCTTATTCATATGCTGGGCTCACCATTCATTCATCTGATTTTTTCTTCAGACATCTAAGAAAAAGTGAATTCAATATCTCCTTACTTTCTGATAAACAAATATTGGGGTATTTTTAAGGGATTTTTTGGATGCTAAAAGGCATTTTGCTATTGTAAACCCGAAAACGCTTTCAAAAGTATTTATGGTGTTTCCAATGGCGAAGATACCAAGCATGGTAACACTTAGGGACTTTTGGGCGTTTTTAAAAGCAATATACTTAAGGTTGAGACAAAAGATGCCCCCAAAAGATCCAGGTGGAATAAATTAATCGTTTTTCCATTTCTAAATCAATTCTCTCCCCCTTTTTTTTCCCGAGGTATTCATAAATCCTCAAAGATTTTGGGGGGGTTCCATTGGAGTGTTTTAGGGTTAAACCAATCATAATCAAGAGCCTGTTGGCGTTTATATGGTATAATATGTAATGGTTCCCATCCTAGATCTTCCTTTATCCATTTCCTATCTTGTGATGAGAGAGGAGTCCATATGACGATTGAATTCTCCATAATGTTTAGCTGAGTATAAGGAAGAACCTTTAGGAGGCGTGAAATTTGTTTCATAGGCATATAAGGTACTCTAATCGAATAAACATCAATTGAATACTCATAATGGATCCGATCTAATATAAAAAAAGGTTGGCAGAGCTTTTTTTGGATTAAATTTTCCAAAATTTCTATCTCAGATCTGGAAAAAACGATTTCATCAGTTTCTAGATTAATTGGTAAAGTTTCATAAGAAAATTTTTGTTGCAATTTGCATAGTAAGTAAATTAACTGTTTTGGATCCTGGGCTTGTTGATAGTTCCAATCGTGGTTATAGGGTGTATCATGAAACAACGCATGAGGCTTTTTCTTTAACTTCCGAGGATGTTTCACAGTCAATTGTTGAACTAAATCTTTAATTTCCTTGGAAGAAAGAGTTGGCCATCCTTTACAAGCCCGATAATATGAGAGAGAGACACTTCTATAGATGTCTCGTATCTCTACAAACTCTTCTAATTTTAACTTGTTCTGACGTTCACATTGATTAAAATATTTTCCTAATTGGCCACTTTTATCCTCAGGAACGACTAAATAACCCATAAATTTGTTTGGTAATTCTCCTATTCGATATATTCGACTGTGACATAGTGTTGTATTGGTAGTATCAAAAAAATCAATGATTTCTTCCAATGAACATGGTTTTTTTACATTAAAACGTGCATAAAAATATCTAAGACCAAAAGCTGGATAATAAAAGAACAAATTCCATCCTGCATCTAATAGAGTTAATAATTCTATGAAATCTTTGTATTTTCTTTCCGACATCCCTTTTGTTTTCAAGTGGTTAGTAATGATTTTTTGACTAAAGCCATCAATTCCAGCTGAATAAATGTATGAATAAAGCTCCTTTATTGTTATTAACTCTTCCTCTGTTAACGGGAATTTAAAACTATTAATGACATAGTATTGTAATTTTTCCCATTTTAAATCTTGCAAGGACGTTCCTTCACGAATTAGTTGAAAAATTCCAGGTAAGTCATTTATTCCTCTAATAATCTGTACTAAGAAATTGTAGAAATTGAATGCATGGAAATCGGCGACTCTTAGGAACAGATTTGCATTGTCGAAGTAAATTTCGGCAAGCCACAAGAATGGGGTGGAGTAATAGTCTTTTCCTTTTCTAAGTTGATTACAATAGGTCTCTAAGCGCTTGGAGAGTTTTCTTCGGGCCATATCCGCTTGAGACTCACAGAGCCTGAGTAAATCAAGCAATTCAACTATCTGTTTCCTTTCTGATAGGGAGTAGGGGGAAAGGTATTTTGGTATCTGGTCAATAAATGTCACAATGAATTTTTTAAGCACTTCGATTCGTGTTACCAATCACAAGCCACCGTCGTGGGTAAGTATGATCCTTTCAATGATACTGTTACTGTGTCCTTTTTCCAGTGATTTTTAGAGTTGTAATTATTTATCATAATCTCAATAGAATTTTAATTTTAAATCGTTTTATCAGGATGATTATAGTCATCCTTGATATCTGTCTTTTCAAGAAGTCTCATCGTTTCAACCTTGGATAGCGCCTTTATACCATTAAATGTTATCAAAAAAAGCAGTCAATTGATATTTTTTGAAAAAATTATTACATCAAAAAGTGCTAGAAGTTAATTAATCTATTTTGTCGGGATTAAAGGATGATTATCTAGCCTTTAAGACAAAATCATTTTTTTCGAGTATATAAATGAAATATAACATCATATATCGAATACAAATTTTCCCAAACATTGTGAAATTGGAATGTATAAATCACTCATAACAATAGTTGATTGTAAATGTCCCCGTGTAATAAATTAAAAACAATAACAGTAAATAACCAACCAAAGAGGAAAGGAGAAAACTTGAATTGCATTTATCGACTTCCAGCGAAAAATATTGATTTTTGCTTGAAGTTAAAAGAAGTTAGTACTAGGTGTCCTACCCGCTGTCCATTTTTTAGGGAAGGTGTTCCAGGCTCCTATAAGGACGCGTTAGAGAGAGAAATTGATATTGATTGCCTTTATTCTACCCGCAGATTGATTCCCCTAAGGAATATTGGGGGTAAGCCCGTATATTATTGTACTTTTTATAGGAGCCCCCAACCTCTCTGTCCAATGTGTTTCTACGCCAAGTATAAGGTGGAACCAAAAAAAAAGAATAAGTTCATTGAGTCGATCCATATTCTATGAATAAGACTAATAAGTAAGCCAATCAGGAATCCTGATGAATTGGAATGGAATCAGATGAAAATCGGTTCAGGCATCAAACCATTCTGTATCATTTGCAACTAATACGCCTTCCCCGTCTTCGTAATGCTTCCAGGGTAAATTTCGTTCTAAAAAGTGAAAGATCTCCATGTACAAGCTTTTGTGATGATTACAATACTGTGTCTCAGATTCGTACAAAGGACAGGGACCTTGCTTACAATAAAACCCAAGCTTTGTTGGCCGATGCAATTGGAAAAATTCTCGTCGCATGTTCAATACCTTTTCCGTACAACACGGAACAGAATAATTACATTCCCTCATCAGATTGTAAATGGTTCCCAGATTTCGCACTTGTGTTACTGTCTCAAAATCCTCTATCCATCGCTTGGTTTGAGTATGGGCGCCAAATAGTTCCATTGTAAACGTGTCAATCTCTTTCGCTCTGTCTGCTTGTTCCCCTAACTCCAGTTCTCTAAAGTATTCCTCAATCCACTGCCAGAGTCTTGGGACAGAATTATCCTCAATATTCGTATTCTCAAAAAGCTTCTCTCTAGCTTCTTTCCCTCTTCTTTTTTGGAAAAATTGTCTTACTCTATCCTTCAACGTCTTAAACCACTAATCGTACAAGAGCTTGATGTAGATCTCTCTTCTCTTAATAAATTGTACTTCATTTTTCCCAAAATCTTTGCTTTAGCGAATTATATTCTCACTAATCGCACCAGGGCTCATTTTTATAA
>CP070695.1:317730-324278 GCA_020353515.1 Candidatus Heimdallarchaeota archaeon | reverse complement strand
ACATGCTGGTGTAATTATACGGTTAGTTCATGGACATCCGAAAACAGTCTCAGATACCTTATTCAAGCTTGTTGACGAAAAAATTGAATTATCCTTGGATTTTTTCACACAAAATAAGATTAAATATGAAAGAAAAGAAATCACTTATGCAGTAAGGAAAAAACAAGAAGCAAAAGAGAAAAAAACGTTAGAATCGGAAATCGATACGATAACAAGGATAATAGAATCAATGTTGGTTGCTCTAATTTCTAAAACCTCAGAAAATTATGTTCCCCTTAGTCGAATAGGAATAGAACTTAACAAAATTGAACCTAATTGGAAAGAAAAAACCAAAATTAAGCATCTCAAAGACCTCATCGAAATTGCTGAAAAGAGATTTATAATTGAAAAACGAGAAAAGCATTATTATATTTCAACTACAAAGAAAGTCTCACCAAAAAAAATACCCCCAAAGAAAGAACCAGACTCACTTGAAAAATTTCTCATGGAAACGATAACAGAATATTTCACAAACAGTCAAACCAAAACAATATCAATAATGCGATTAGGTACTTTACTACATAAGAAGAATCCTAATTGGAAGAAAAAATATGAAGTAAAACAACTCAAAGATGCTGTAGAGTCCCTGGGAGATAATATAAAAATTTCAGGAGAACTAAACGCGCTAAAAATTGAATTACTTTAATTTTATGTTGTGTGATCTAAATGATAGTTCGACCAATGGTAAAAGAGATTTCAATTTGGATTGGTGACATTTCTCACAGCTTCTTCAGCTTTTGACAAGAAACTGGTTGATTAATGAATGCTCATTTTATTATGGATAACGGAACATGGGTAAAAAAAGATTATCACAAAAAATTTGCTACAAAATTACTAAAAACAGAATCATTCAATAAGATCACAGAAAAAGGAGAAACAAACACCTATGACAAAGGAAAATATAATATTTATCGGAAATAAGCCTGCAACAGCGTATGTTATGGCTTGCGTGACACAATTCAACAATGAAGCGAAGACGATTGTCCTGAAAGCACGTGGTCGAGCAATAAGTCGCACTGTCGATGTGGCTGAAATCTTGTGTAAACGATTTATGAAGGATATAGTTAAGGTCACAAACATTCAAATAAGCACAGAACAATTAGAAAACAGTGAAGGAAATGTATTGAACCTCAGTGCAATCGAAATCACTATTAGTAAGATTTAGAGGTATTATCCATTGCAATAAGAGACGTCAAGAAAAATCACTTCCTCACAATCGAACATGATAAAGATAGCGGCGTTTTGTACCGGTTTCCAATCGTGGTAAATCTGTCTCACATTCCTCAATCCGATCTTCACATAAATCCTTGTTCCCCTCCATTTGAAAATCCCCCATCAATTCTTTCCCAACTTGAAGTTGCTTCTGTCGGATCTCTATTTCTTTAGTCGTAAAATCCCAAGTTTGAAACTTTAAATCATTATTCTTTAAAATTTTTCCGAGTCTGGTATTTTCTGGAAGCAATATTTCAGGAGGATCAGTCTCAGTGCGATATTGGAATGTGAAAAAGGCCATTTGCCCAGTGGGGGGTAATATCTTTTTTATGTGGCTAATTGCTTTATCCAGATCGTCTATATAATGAAGAACGGCAATGCCTATAACTGTATCAACATCTACCAGATCTAAAGGTAGATCATTGATATCTCCAACTTGAAACTCTATGCGATCTTTTTTCTCTAGAGTTCTTTCTTGAGCCCGTTTAATAGCAGCAGCGGCAAGGTCAATACCAAGAACATGAGCGTGAGTTACATCAGAAATATATTCTGCTATCCTACCAATTCCACACGCTAAATCTAGTACCCTGTGTCTAGAAGAAAGATTAAGCACTTTAAGCAGTTTATCCAATTGCTCCATATCCATCATATTCGCTTGGCTCAGATCTTTTCCAAATACTTGTTGACAGAATGAGGAATAGGCTTTACTTTCCTCACTTCGAACAAGAATGTCACTAAAACGATTTCCTATCCGTTCTTGTCTAACCTGTTTAGCTTGTGACCTACCTAAAGTTGTAAATGTGTATGTGAGGTTTGCAGCATTAGGATTGTCCTTTTGAACCAAATCCTTAGCTTGTAGCAGCTCAAATGGTTTCTGCCATTCGTGTAACCAAGTTGGTTCACTATGAATCAATCTTCCCCGCTTCCAGATATTTCCCAGGGTCGAGATTAGTCTATCTCCTAGTATGGTTTCCTCATCTACTTCCTCCTCATTAGCAGAGGGATACATTTCTAAGGATAAAATTGCGTCTAAAATCTGTTTTTCCTCTTTAGAAAGAAGGAATTCGTTCTCTTTCTTCATTTATATTCCGTACAATAGATCAATCCGATTTTTCATCTAATTCTTATAAAAAAGTGAAAAATTTTTGTTAATATACTCATCTAATTTGGCAATACCATATTAGTATCCATAAACGGTAGGACTTGATATGAATTCTCAACTCGAACTAAGAAATTTTTCCTTCAGGAGATATTTTCTCTTCTAATAAACCAATCAAGAGTTTTAATAAAACTGACGGATCGAATAATGTTTGTCCTTGATCTTCGTATTTTTTCACTAATAACCAAATTTCAGAAGAATGTTCAATGGTGATTTTATGATTTCATCTTCCATAATTTTATATTAACTATAGTTAATTAGCTTACTATGAAGCGCCGCCTTTTTTTGTTCTTAACACTAATCGTATCCCTGTTCATGCTTGTACAAACTGCCATAGCACATGTGCCTGTGGCAGGTGAACCAGGTGAAACACTTGAAACTGCCCTTGAGATTAGGAATCCCCTTAAATCCTGGGTTTTGTATGATGAAATCCATGAAGCTGGAGAACCGTACTACTACACTTTTCAAATGAAAACTGGGAATCGATTGAGACTGATATTAAACTTGCCTGCTGAATTACAGGCTTCAACATTTAGACCAAGTCTGGTCATAATAGGTCCTGGGATAATGAATTCCACACCAGCTCCCAATTACCTTGAGATACCTACTGGTAGTGGATACATAATTTATGATGAGCATACATTACACCCAGTGTATGAGGGATTCACCCCTTCTGCTTTCTTCGAGGTTCTTAATATTGACACAACGGTACCTGAAACTGGGATCTATTATTTAGCTATCTATGACATGACTGAAGCAGAGCGATATGCTCTTGCAATAGGCTTCCAAGAGGTGTTCACGGTAGACGAGTGGATTCTTGTTGCCATCAATGTTATTGCAATCCATCTTTGGGAAGGACAGAACATCTTTGTTATCCTATCTCCTTGGATATTAACACTCGTTCTGGGCATTATCTTCTATTCCAGAAGAGGTAAAGAGCTAGGAATCGAAAATGATGCTCTGACTTGGATGGGCATCATAGCAGGACTATTATTCATTGGCAGTGGACTCGCACTCGTATTTCAAATGGTTTGGGCTTTACTACAGATCCCTGCAAATGCACAAGTAATTATCACGATACTATTCGCACTGTTCCCCGCATTAATTGGTATTGCTACTCTTAAGGTACTGAGGGGTGGCTGGAAGAATACTACCGACAGTACGTTGAAGCTAGCCTTGCTATCAGGGCTTGCTGTCTTTACATGGGCTGGATTACTTATTGGGCCACTTCTGCTGCTACTAGTTAGTATCATCGGATTCGTGAGGCATAGGCATAGGAACTCAAGTCAAGAAATAATGAGCTAATGGCTTCGATCAGGTTCCATAAATGTCGTCGATGGCTGGATTAACACCAAAAATCTACGAATTAAAAGTGTGATAATTCTGTATTGTGTGTCGAATACAACTGTGATTCTCCAAAGGCTGGATTTTCAAACAAGAGAATTATGAAGTGATGTTTTAAGAAAATCATTTCTTTAAATGTATCTCCGATTTTCTTTGCATAAAATCTTAATGATTATTGTAAGCCAGCCTGTTTTTGTGTGTAAACATAATATTTATGTTAAACTCATGAACAGGAATTGATAAAAAGTTGCAGACGAAAATAAAAAAGGATTTAGCAAGAATCGAAGCGCTCCTGAAGAAAGGTGAGTTTAACAAAGCCCTGCAGCTTATTAAATTTCTTTGTCCAAAGATGAAGCTGAACATGGATGAAAGGCTTTTATGCAGTTTACTTAAAGGAAAAATACATGTTAAACGAGGACAATTTCAAGAGGCTCAAGAAATCGTCACACAGGTATTACATGAGAGTCAGCAGTATGAAAAACCACTTTATACCGTTGATGCTTTAATTGCTTTAGCGGAAGCTTCATGGCGCGTTGGTAGATTAAATGAGAGCTTAAAATATATTAAACAGGGAGAAATTATTCTAAATTCTATCGATAGAAAGAAAGAGAAGGAAAAAAAATGGCGAAAAGGAGAATTATCGTACCAAAAGGGTATCATATTTTCAAGAAAAGGACAATTAAACGAAGCATTAGAAGCTCTTAAAATAAGTTTGAAATCTAGAATGGAAATGGGGGATAAATTTGGTATAGGGGAAGCTCTTAACTCCATTGGTGTTACTTACTTCTATATGGGAAAACTAAATCGGGCTTTGGATAGTTATTTAAATAGCTTAAAAGTTAAAGAGGATTTAGGGAATATCCAGCAACTAGCGATTGCTTATAATAATATTGGTGATCTTTTTCATACACAGGGAGAACTGAATAAAGCTAAACATTATTATCAGCAAAGTCTTACTCTTTTTGAAGAAACAGGTAATAAAGAACATATATCAAATGCTATTCATAATATGGGGAAATTTTATCATCAAACTGGTGCTTTCAATATAGCCTTAGAATACTTTGAAAAAGCCTTAGGTATAGCTAAAGAGCTAGGAAATCAGCTCACAATATCAGAAAATCTCTACCATCTAATATTGGTGTCTATAGAAAATAACGATTTGGATCAAGCTAGAGATCATTTCCAATACATACAAACTATTGCTGAACAGGAAGATAATCCAATTTCACATCAGCGGCAACTAGTAGGAGAAGCACTTATTCTGAAGACCGAGAACCGATTAGAGAGTAAAATGAAGGCATTAGAATTACTCGGGCATGTAATTGAAGGTGAATTCGTCAATCACGAGCTCAACATTGCTGCTTTGCTTCATTCATGTGATTTACTCTTATTTGAGCTTCAAATTTTTGGTGATGAGAAGGTACTTTCTGAAATTAAGGTAATTGCTGATCAGCTTTTAGTAATTGCTAATCAGGAAGCACTCCATTCTTTAATTGCAGAAACGTACCTGTTACAATCACGATTGGCTATGATTGAATTGGATCTTAAAAAAGCACATCAACTGCTAGTTAAGGCAAGTTTTATTGCTGAGAAGAGGGGATTAAGTAAATTAGCGAACACAATTCTCCATGAAATGGATTTACTTCCTAAATGGGAAAAAATAATTGATCAACAGCCAGATTTGAAGGAGATTACGGAGTTAACACAAATTGAAGATCTAATCAAACGTATGATACGTAAAAAGGTTCCAAGGAGTGAAAAAGAGATTAAAAATTACGTACTCGAAGCCAAGGAATTATTAGAAGCTTGGTAGAAAAGTCATTCTGAAAAATATCACATTTTTTAAGATAAAAAAAAGGTTGTTCACCAGCCTTCTACCAAATAATCGTTTCGATATAAGAAATTTAAGAAAACTTCTTGAAAAATGAATTTCCTAACGAAAATAAGAGGATAGACTAGTTCTTAAGAGTTAGGAAAATTCATCAGATGTCTTACAAAAAATGGGTACAGATTTCACTAAAAGAAGCCATAGACGACGGCAAATTGGAGTGGGGGAAGAATCCATCTTTAATTTGTTTTATTCTTTAAACAGCTCTTTAGCACGTTTAGTAGGAAATAATTTAGCGTATTTTTTTTGTTGCCATTTAACAAATTTATTAACACATGATTGACAAATATGAACACTTCGAGATTTACTAATCTCAAGTTGATTAAATTCAGGGGTATAATTATTGATCTGTTCTTTACACAAAGTACATTCCATTATTCATTATCCTCCTTTTAATCATCAGAATTATTTCCCACTCGTAACATTCCTATACGGTTTAAATAGAAAACTTAAAGTATAATTAATAAGAGAAATACCCATGCAAACGATAGTAATCTTACTAATTGTACTTGTTGTTATCATTATCCTCCTGATAATTAGTTACCTGAGGTGGAAAAAGTCCGTTCTTAGAGTAATGGATGATGGAGAAGTAATGGAGACAGCTATGGGAAAAATCCATTACAAACTAACTGGAGAGGGGCCAGTGTTGTTTTTTATGCACGGGGGACCAGGAGGAATTGATCAAGCATACTTTCTTGATGATATGGTTGAAGAAGGATATTATATACTCACGGTTTCGAGACCCGGATATTTAAGAACACCTTTTGCACCTTACTCATATGAGGAACAAGTTGATCAGTATATAGTATTATTGGACAAGCTAGCAATCGATAAGGTTGTTCCCATGGGATACTCAGCTGGTGGTCCTCTTGCACTCAACTTTGCTAATAAATACCCCGAGAGAAC
>CP070695.1:310485-317630 GCA_020353515.1 Candidatus Heimdallarchaeota archaeon | reverse complement strand
ATCTTCCAATTGGTCTTCAGATCGTTTTGACGAACTTGGTGTGCCTCAGGCTTCTAGAGTATCAATATACGTATAATCGATAACATATCCAACGGTTAATGTCCAAATACCATGAAAAATGCCCATGTATTGTCATAAATTATAGAATGAATGAATTTAAAAATTTTTATCTCCCTTCTACTAACCCCATTGCGTAATACTTTAAAATCAAAAATCCGTCTTATGCTTTCTTTTCAAAACTGACATATAATTTTTCGCACAAATTCATTTTTCCCTTTCTAATTTATTTTCAAATACAGGTTAGATCTAGCTATTTCACGTCACTAGATATGTGCAAAGAAAAAATGGGGCAGACTATTAAAAAAAAGTAGTTATTTCCTACAAAACTATAACGAAAACGAGTCATTCCAGATACAAATTGGATTCAATTAATCATTGTCGTTAAAGGCTGGTTTAGATTAGAAATGAATAAAATATACTAAGGTATATACTTATCCAGAAGGCAATTAGAAATAATTAAACCATAATTTGGGATCTTTCTACAGGTTAAATCTACTTTAAAATCAATATTCGCTTCTTTTTTTGATTTTACCAAGATGTCATTCCTAAAAAATTCCAGTCTTCTTCGAGATTTTGAGTTTTTGATACAATCTTTTTCATCTTTTTGTTAAAGAATAAAATATTCAATTTTGACATTCTTAATTTAGGTAAAATTATCATCTAGACTTTCTTTGAGAACTATTTACAATTAAAACTATAATGAAAAAAAGAATAACTTCAAAAGCAGGAAAACTTGTTGTCTCGGTAAAATCGTCCTTAATACTAATTTTAATTAACCAAATATCCTCGTTACCTGCCCCATAGGATTCAGTCCGACCAACTAAGACATATTCCTCATCAGAAGTTGCTATAACTGAATAAGCAGCTTCGCTGTCTATTCCTCCAAAAGTCTGACTCCATTCTACTTGACCAGCAGCATTAGTTTTAACTAACCACATATCAGACTCACCGGCTCCATAAGATTCAGTTCTACCAGCTAAAACATATCCCCCATCAGATGTACATATGACTGAATCTGCATAATCAAGACCAATTCCTCCATAGGTTTGATTCCATTCATGTTGGCCAGTAGCACTGGTTTTCACTAACCACATATCCCTGCTACCAGCACCATAAGATGAAGTAAGTCCAGCTATAACATACCCTCCATCGGAAGTAGCTATGACAGTGCTAGCATGGTCTTCATATAATCCTCCATAAGTTTGATTCCATTCATGTTGGCCAGTAGCATTGGTTTTCACTAACCACATATCCATGCCACCCCTCCCGTAAGATTTAGTTCCCCCAGCTAGAAGATACCCCGCATCAGAAGTAGCTATAACTGAAGTAGCATCATCGTTGTCTACTCCTCCAAAAGTCTGATTCCATTCTACTTGACCAGCAGCATTAGTCTTCACTAACCACATATCAGACTCACCGGCTCCATAAGATTCAGTTCTACCAGCTAAAACATACCCCGCATCAGAAGAAGCTATGACAGGAAAAGCATAATCAGCAGCTGACCCACCAATGGTTTGATTCCATTCTACTTGACCAGCAGCATTAGTCTTCACTAACCACATATCGGACTTACCGGCTCCATAAGATTCAGTTCCCCCAGCTAAAACATATCCTCCATCAGAAGAAACTCTGACAGAGAAAGCATAATCAGCAGCTGTTCCACCAATGGTTTGATTCCATTCTACTTGACCAGCAGCATTTGTTTTCACTAACCACATATCAGACCCACCCGCTCCATAAGAACGAGTATACCCAGCTAAGACATATCCCTCATCAGAAGTAGCTATGACTGAATAAGCATAGTCTAAAACTGGTCCTCCGTAGGTTTGGTTTATAATAAATGTCTGCTGATAATTACTGTCTGAATTTGTGCTTTCGGACATATATAGTCCAAGAGATTTCGCTACTCCACCAGTACTGATTAAATTCATCGCTAATATTAACCCAGCCGTAACTAAACCAATTTTTTTCAATTTAGACATTGAAAGCTCACGTTGTTTAATTATGCGTTTGTAATATTAAATATCATTAGATTACTGCAATAATTTCTTCCTTTGCTGTTGAAAAAGGTTTTAAAAACTTAGTTATTAAGAATCCAATTTTTCTATCTTAAAACACACTGGACGTATTCCATCAGGACAGGCAGCAAAAATCGTATTTTTTCGTACATACGAATACCATATTCACTTCATTAATGGAGAATAGGTTTTTGATAGAAAGACTCAGCTCCGACAAAAAATCGAAATGAATGGGTTTTTTCCCAAATCCGAGGAGAGTTCACAAGACATCCGGAGAGATTCTCGAGATAACTTTTTATTACAACGAGCAACTCAGATTACTAGAAGGGAGAATTGTGGTAGAAAAAACCCTGGTAAAAAACCCAGCTATTACTATTGCACAAATGATCAAATTGGAACCGAAACCAGAACCTTTATTCCTCTCTGGTGATTTTCTTGAAACACTCCGACCTCCGAATGCGGAAAAAAGCTCTGCTGTGATGATTCTTGCGCACTCCACGAAAATCATTCGGATAATACCCACGAAGAGTCCAAAGGTATTAAAAGTGAAAATTGAGTTTTACAATGGGACGCTGTTCTTACGTGAGCTTGGAATTGTTCTTAACAGAAATAACATTAAAACCCTTTATAGTACGACGATCTGTTTCCATGATCCTCCCTGCGGCCCGTATGAGACGTATATTGATTCTGGTGATTTACAAATCTCCGAAGATCAATTAAAATCAGAGTTGTTAACAATACCCAGTATTGGTAATGTAGAAGTAACAGATGTAGATTGGGATTTTTAATCTTTCAAGAAAAGTAGGGAAGATGATTGGAAAACAGAGAAATAACTATCAAATTAACAATAAAACAATTGCTTTTTATCACAGGAATCCTAAATGCCTTCATGCTTAAAATCACAAAAGAGAAGAATACTAAATCACACAAAAAATCACATGAAAAAGTTTTAAAAATCAAAAAAATAGTCAGGAACCTTTACGCGCAATTTGCAGTTCAATATATGAAGTTATTGAAAAAGGATGAAAAATCAAGTGAGGGAAAAAATAACAAATGTAGATTTGGAGAGCACGAGATAAAAAAATTGTGAAAATGTTCAATTGCACCTTTCTCCTTTAACGAATATTCGTTGTAATCTTTATACATGAGAATAAGAAAATGCTTGATGAATATTTACTACTAATCTGTATTATAGGAATTCCTGATGAGTTAAAAACGAGAATGGTTCGTACATTCGCCGAAGGGAAATTTACGACTGATTATTTACCTACTTTAGGTTTTGATATTACGACTAAACAGATCCAAGTTGACAATTCCAACATCAAGCTAATTCTTGTAGATACTTCTGGACAGGAATTTTTTGACGAATTACGATCAAGTCATTATCGGACTGCTTCAGCAGCTATCATTACTTTTGACAAAGGAGATAGAGATTCCTTCATAGCAGTTAAGAAGTGGTATAAAGAATTTGTCAATGAGATTAATAGGTTTTATAAAAAACAGAAAACTACTATCACAGATGTAGAGCATGATCCTCGAATGGAAGTTCCTATTGCTTTAGTGGGGTTTATCACGAAGGAGGAACCTATAACACCTACATTTCTCAAGATTCAAAAAAGATTGGACAACACTGGAGATTGGATTGATTGGACGAATAATAAAGAAATTTATGAAGAGATTACTACAGCTGAAGGACAATCTTTAGCAGAAGAATTAGGACTTTCGTTTTACGAGACCAGACCAACTGATAAAAAAATTAGTGAACAAATCTTTCACGATTTAACTCTTCAAGTTCTTAGAAGAAGAACACATCAAAGATGGAAAACTATTGAACAAGAGTAAGATGATTATCAATTTTGAGACAGAACGGTATTTTAGTGAGGGATAATGACAGAAAATAATACAGCGTTGAATCAGATTAAGATATTTGATCTTCATGGAAAGGAGAGAAATATACGTGAGATCAGACGGAATTCTTCATTTCCACGTACTGAGGATGTAAGTGATTTAACTATCATTGCAGAAGAGGGATATTGGATAATAGTATTTGCGGGCTTGAGTACAGATCATACTAATGAAGATGAAATAAAAATCCGAACCACATTACAACGATTTATTCAAGATGTTGAACAGAAGCATGTTAATGAGTTTACGGATTCTTCATTATGGGATGGTCAGCCTCTATCAAAAATCGAAGAAATGCATTTCAAAGGAGAGACTTCATTTTTTTCAGATATCAGATCAATAATTACTCAATATTTCCCTAATCTTGTATTCCTAAGTGAGATTATTCAAAAAGAAGAGATTCCTCTTTCTGAAGGAGAGATACAAAGGATAAAAACTCATAGAGCGTATATGCAACAAAGAGCGAGAAGAGTTCTTGTTAACATTGAACGGTGTCTCATTGCAGGGAATTGTTATTACTGCCAATGTTCAAAATTGGAGATCAAGAAAGAACCAGAGGTAATTGTTTCTTGTCCTGATTGTGGAAAAGAGTTCTCCATCGAACTACGTCCTAGAAGGGATCTTTCTGATCTTGATGATGAATATATCAAGAGATTTCTTCATGAAGATCCATCTCGGGTAAAAATTCTACCTCATTTTTTTCGTGAAATCAGTGATGAATTATTTGAAGAATTATTTAAAGAAGATATACTCAATATGAAAATTCTAGTGTTTAAAAGAGATCCTAATAAGAAATCATTACTTACGGAGGCATACCTCAGAGAACTAAAAAGAAATGAATAACAGATTTTTTGAGTAATTTAGAATCGAACGAAGGAAACAATAATGGATTCAAGTAAACGGATCAAAAGTGGTTTGTGGCAAATACTAAGAAAGTTAAATTATAATGGGGAAATCTCTGATAAAATGTTTTCCGCAATAAGAAAACAACACCCCACATATGATGATTTATTGACTAGATCAGGGTGGATCTTTCAAAAGGAAAATAAACGGTTCTGTTACACACAAATTCCACATGAGATTCAAATGTGTTATAGTTCACGTTGGAACCAATTAGACTTCCGAATACAAGTTGGTAGAACTAGGATGTATCGAAGGGCCGCTGAATTATTTTTTCCTGTTTCAGAGAAGAGAATGGAAGAATTGAAAGAAGAACAAGAAAGATTTGAAAAGAATCGAATAGAGTTGGAGAAATATTTAAAAGTGGAATCATGAGTTCTCTCTTTTTTTGTTCAATTCGCTTAAAGATTGGCTATTGAAGGTATCACTAACATCTCTAAACTTCCTTCAAAATTGCCTTATTCTTTCGTTTAAATTTCAACTTTTTTTCTTCCATCATAATATTATACCTCATGTCATTGCAAGAATGCTTAATTTCATCATTTATTGTAGTAATTTCGATTAGGCACTAGGTTAGATAGAATTCGTCTTACGACACTTCATTAATTAGGCACTAGGTCTGAATAAAATGATTGAATTAGGCACTAAGTCAAAGGTTTTTTTCCGTTAATTCTCTTTATTTTTCTTTAATAGTTTGGAAAATCTTTTATTTCTACCAAATCCGACTTAAATATATTTATTTGACAAATAGGGAATTTCATGATTTTTCACTAAATCCCAAAAAAAGCCGAAACATACTTTTTTGATAGTTGGAAAAACTGCCAAAAAGACAGGAGAAAAGAGATTGCAATGTTAGTTTTTCTATAAATATTTATTTGTGGAAGTTCGGAGGGAAAAGTACGGAAAACCAAATACAAAAGGCTGGATTAACACCTTTGGTAAAAAAAAACATGAAATAAGTTTATAATTAATGGAGTTAATTCATATTGTCGTATTAACAGATAATATGTGAGGATTGGAGTGAAAATGATTAGACCAGGAATGGATTTACCGATAACAATACAATTAAAGATGAAAGTCAATTGTATTAGTTAGTATTATTTCTTGGTGACATAAATGAACGATCGTATCAAAATATTATTACTTATGATTTTTTACCTTCCAGTAGTTTTTATCATATTGGCAGCGATCATATTCTTTCCAGCCAATGATTTTTCTTGGTTAGAAGGTTGGTTGTTTATCATCATATTTTTTACTTATGCATTCCTAATAATACTCTATTTTTTCATCAAAGATCCAGAAGGAATGATGAAAAGAGGTAAGTACATAACAGACGATCCAAATACAAAATCTCTTACTGATAAAACCTTTATGGGTTTAGCTATAGTGGTATTTGGCTTTATTCTTGTCTTTTCTGGAATTGATCATCAGTTAAGTTTATCTCCGATTCCTCCTTTAATTGAATTATTTGGCTTTATTGGTTTGATAATCTCATTAATCTTTATAAGCTATGTAAACAAGGTAAATAGGTATGCTTCAAAAGGACTAGTGATTCACAAAGACCATGAATTAATAACTTCAGGCCCTTATCAATTTATTAGACATCCAATGTATTCAGGTTTTATCATCCTAATTATTAGCGTACCAGTAGCTCTGGGATCCTTTATCGCTTTCGTGGTCTCATTAATTTTTCCAATCTTATTGATATATAGGATACAAATAGAGGAGAAAATGCTGATGAATCATCTTCCAGGATACAAAGACTACATGGACCGAGTCAGGTACCGTTTTATTCCAAAAATCTATTAGAAGAGTTAAACTCAAACTTCAATTGTTATTTACACTTGAGTGTCCCTACGCGATAGCATATTCTATTCAAGAACTGCAAAATTATCTGAGTGAAATTGGATCAGTTTTTCCCCAAAAAACAATTCATTTAAAACCAGTAATTACCAGTGTCATATGCTTGCTTAACAGAAACCGTAACGATTTGGTACATTTGCACCTTTGACTAATTGATTACTTAATATTGCAATTATATCACAATATTGATTGTTTAATATTCTATCGCTGATTGAGGGCTTTTAATGGATGATGTTGACGTTTTAATCATTGGAGCTGGGCCTGCAGGGGTTATTTCTGCAATTACCTGTGCTAAAATGGGTTTAGATGTAATACTAGTTGATTCTAAATCTTTTGACCAGATTGGTAACAAAGTGTGTGGGGATGGATTATTCAAATCATATACATCTTTTCTTGAGA
>CP070695.1:302692-310385 GCA_020353515.1 Candidatus Heimdallarchaeota archaeon | reverse complement strand
CTTTGATCCCTTAGGTTTTCTCCGTGGTGGTAATATAATCATTCATATTGACTCATATGAGATATAATGAGAATGAATATACAATAAAATGTAAAATTAAATTAGGAAATTCGATTTATTAACCCATCAAATTCTTTAGCAAAGCTCAAAATGTCATTACACTCAAGATATTCAGCAACGGCCAATAAAGAACAGTCGGTAAAACTCAATACTACAAAAAACTAATTGTTTATTCGATTTCTTCTATTTGTGTTGCTAAGCAGTAAAACGAGTGAAATACATGGATTCTTTTTTTTGAATTACATGTTGGTATTACAATTTGTTCATTCAAATTCCTCCTCTACAATTAAGTCCTCTACAATTGAATCCAGCCAACCAGTGTCCAGTCATGGTTTAACAGTCATTCTTTGTCTTATTACTTTAGTTTGTATAAGTCTAATGCCTATAAGAAGACGCAGAAAAAGGAAGTCAAACTAGAAAAGTTCTTGAATCTCCCTGTTATTTGAAGCATGATTGTAAGCAGATTATCGTCTAGAAACAATATTTACACTATTTTTTCTGTACTCGTCCCTAGTGACGTCAAATAACAAGCCCTCACCTGTAATTAGAAATTCATTAAAACGGGGAAAATGATCTTAAACCAAAAAAATGCTTTAAGAAGTCTTATTCATTCATTGGTCAGTTTTAAAAAGAACGGAATATCAATTGATGTCGTATAATGGGTAGTTATACGAAAGCTGAGAAAATTGTAATAATTCATTGACAACATTTTGTAGCTGAAAAAAAAAATATTTGATCCGATATAATAGAAAACTCTTTCTGCAACAAAAGAAATTTTAGTTATACCGAAGATTTCATTATTAAATTAAGAAAGGAGAATTTCCAAAGAAATAGCTGCTTCTGAACGTTGTGTGGACCAAAAAGATGATCTCTGCTATAAGTGTACGACAAATTACCACCATCATTGGTTTAGGCATAGCAGCTATAATCGGGGTAATTTGCGCAATTGTGATTTTTAAAAGAGACCCTCATTATAACGCCAATCGTTTTACCAGTTTAGCTTATCTTAATTTGACAATAGCTTTTTTTATCAACGTAATTTATGTTCTTATAAATATTGAAGAAGTTGTTGCATTTTTACACCGTATAGCAAACTTATTTGGGATCATCGCGATAATTTTTCTCTTTTTATCAGCAATGTATCTTTCAGAGGGAGAGAAATCATTACGATCAAGTCGAATGATGATTATTGTAGTTAATGTATTATTAGGATTGGGTATCTTATTTTCACCTGGCGTAAAAGTATTTACAGGGGAGACTGCGCTACCTGGAAGTGAACAATATATTGAATGGGATGTTTTATTCTTCCTTTTTGCAACTATTCCAATGTATTTCACATTGTCAGCAACATGCTATTATTATCTGAAAGTCTGGAGAGAGATCCCATCTAATACCCCAGCAAAAAATGCTTGTTCGTTAATAATAATAGGGACTATTTTATTGGGATTTTCACATTTCTTAATAGTAATTCCTCATATGCTTCGTACTTTGATTACAGAAATCAGTACATTGGTCCTAATAGCAAATTTTGGATCTATAGGAGTACTGGTAGGAATACTCCTTGTTTTCTGGGGATACAGAACCACAATTTCAGGTAAAAATAGTTCAATATGAAGCTAAAGTTTTTAAAACGAACTCCCTTTTACTAAAGAAAAAAGAAGTTTTTAATCATGATCGCTGCTTTTAGTTCTCGTCAGTTATTTATTGTCGTCACCTTCAGTATAGCAGCAATCTTTGAGATATTCTGTTCCTTTATGGTTTTGAAAAGAGATCCCCATTATCAAGGTAACCGTTTTACTAGTATCGCTTATTTAGGTTTGACAATAGGCTTAATAATAAGTGCAATGTACGTAATTATCACTGATAGGGGATTAGTAGAAATTTTACAACGTTTTATTAATTTATTCAATATAATCACAGTAATATTACTTTTTTTATCAGCTATGTATATTTCAGAGGGAGACGAATCATTAAGATCTTACAGGATGATTATCATTGTAGTTGATCTTTTTTTCGGATTACTCCTGATTGTATTACCTGGTGTAACCGTTTTTCCTAAAGATATAGCCGTACCAGAAGGGGAACAATTGATCGAGTGGAGTACTCCATATTTTATTGGAGCAATAGTACCATTATATTTGACACTCTGCCTAACATGTTATTATTATGGAAAAGTATGGAGAGATATCCCCTCAGAATCCCCAATAAAGCGCGCGTGCTTTTTAATTATGATCGGAACCGCGATCTTAGGTTTAGGACATTTCTTACTCGTAATCCCTCTCGTTTTTAGACGTGCAATTGATGAAATCATCTTATTAGGTTTCACATCAATTGGTTCAGTTGGAATTTTAATATCCTCTCTCCTCATTTTCTTAGGATATAGAACAAGAATTTCTGAAATGAGTATTTTATCAGAAGTCTGAAAGTAGAAACCTATAAAGCTGGAATAATCCGGTCTTTGAACTTATTTTCGACCTAATAATTTCTCAAATCTCGCCACTCTGTCGGGGGAAAGGTTTTTTTCGAAATTAATTAATTGTTGAATTGGGATCGTTAACGAGACAACCATGTATTGATTACTTGGTTGTTTAACTTGATTTTTTTCATAAGACTCTTCCAAGCTCCCTACTTCCTTATTGAATGCCTCCATATGCCCCTGATATAATTCAAGGGCCTCATTGGAGAGAAATTTCATAGTTAATTGCGAAGAAGAAGTATTAAAGAACTGTTCCCAGTCAATATCTTCAGCTAAATCAACCTGATCCTCTAATCTTCTTGTTAGGTGGGTGAGTAAATGTATTGAAGCATTTACAACATGAAACTTCGCTCGTTCAATTTTTAATAATGTAGCTATGTTCGCTTTACGTTTTTCAGGATTCTCTACGGCTAATAATTCTGCTCTATCAATATACTCCTGAGTGACATCCTTAACAAGTTTGTAATATTTGGCCTTGATAGATCCACGTACTTTTTCTTCCTTGGATTCTTTGATGATACCCGCTTCTATCATTTTTTGTATATGACGATGGAGGGCTGGTTTACTTTTGTGTAACAATTGACTAAGATCAGTAAGGCTAAGCTCTCGATAGACATTGAGAAGGAAAAAGATATTATGACGGACAGGACTATTTAATATGATATCAAGGGAAAAATCATTAGACCCTTGGTTTTTTTTGTCTTTTACCTCTGAGTCTTTTTTTTCCTTTGATAACATATATAGACCTGATCCAAGGGTGAAACAGATGAAAGGAAGCACTATAATGATGATTGTATATCGTATTGTACTAACGTTACTTACCTTATATATTTAACCGAAACGATAAACTTTTTATATATCTATGTTAACGTTCTTATGAAATAAATTACACGAACCTTCCTAATATTACAGAATCGTCAAGAACAAAAACATCTCTAAACTGATTAAAAATGGAATCAAATGAAAATATTCCTCAAATGAGATTGAGGAGTAAAACCTTAGCTCAAGTTACTATTTTCTTAAGCTAGGATTATGGTGACTACAAATGGATGAACTAGACAAGAGAATTCTGGTAACATTATTCAGAAATTGCAGAACAGCTTATCGAGTGATAGCACAACACAATGGTGTATCAACAAACACCATAAAAAAGCGAGTGGAAAAATTACGTGACATGGGTGTTATTGCAGATTTCATTATCGATCTAAGCTTAGAAATGGTTGATGGAGAACGAAGCTATGTATTCATAACCACTGATGGTACCGAGGAAGAAGAATCCTTTATTCAGCAGATTGGTTTGACTCCATCAGTTCGGTACATAGCTCAAATTTCAGGTGGAGCTTACCTAATCTTTGCTACATACACAGATGGGTCAAGAGGGCTATCAAAGATTGGAGCTTATTTACGAGGATTATCTGTTGTCCAAAAAGTGGAAATTCATCCATTATTAGAATCACGGGGAACAAAAACAGAACTGACAATAACTCAATTGATGGTACTGCGCCAACTCGCCGAAGATCCTCGAATGCCGATTTGTGAAATTTCTCGGAGAACAGGTTTGACATCAAGAACCGTTCGTAGAGTTGTAAATGATTTTGTAAACGGGGATAGCGTTGAATTAACAATCCGCTGGAATCTCAATGGTTGGGATAGTATAGCTTTTCTTGTTCAAATTCATTGGGATGAAAAAATGATGGATCCGAAAATAATGCATGAGATGATCCAGAAACAGTTTCCAGTAGAGTATTGGAGATTAGTTTCCTTTGCATCAGCAATCTCTCCTACACTTTTTGCGGTCTTTGTTGTAAATGACGTGAAATCTCTGGATCAAATTACTAAAGAAATAAGAAAAATGCCTCATATCACCTCAGTTGTTACAATTATGGGAAAACCTGTTCAAAGCTACCCTGATATTAAAACCTGTCAACTACAGAAATTATTGACTAAGGTTGATTAACTAAAAAATATGACCTTTCGAGTTCACATTTTAACAATTTCACAGATTTATTTTTACTTGTAGTTTTTGATAAAGATCATTAGATATTTGCTTAACATGATGTATTATGATTCTTCTCGTCTTGATTTTTTTTCTATAGTTTTTTAAGTCGTAGCTCTCAAAAAAGAAATCTTTTTTTTTTTTTTCGTGATTTTCAAAATTTTATAATTTCCCTTTTCTTGATAATTAACAACCAGAGGTATGATTATTTGTGAACTAGGACGTTCCCATGACAATATAAAACTAATGAAGAACGTTTCATGTAGTTATATCTGATACCTGTAAAAAGGGTTAGCCTGATGAATTCCGAGAATTTGACCAAATACTACCATACACTAACAAAAGATCTAAAAAGGATATCTCAATCCTCTAATAGAGCAGAAGAACTATGTAGAATGATTTATTCGTCAGAATGTCTACGAATCTTTTTAATTGGTAATGTAAAAACCCAAAAGATAACTATTGAAGTTGAATTATCTTTACCTTCTTCCCTCCTGTATGATACTGATGATAATCCAAATGAAAGCAAAAAAATAGCTAATTGTGTGAATTTAAGAGAGATAATGGAACAACAAATCAGCAATTTGTATTATCTCATGAATTTGAATGATATTGGCTTCTCATTAGACATAATAAAGGAAGAAGGATGTTTATGGGTTGCAGAAAAAACACTTGAGACAGAACCAAATGATCTGCTTTGCAAAATGGTTTTTCCTTCCCTCTTACATTAGATAAATAACAAAAGTATGAATACAGGCAATTATATCCTCATTCAAGTGAGGTGTGCTATATTGAAGATATTTAGATTGAAAAAATTGTCAAATTTTTGAACAGGAGTAAATTCAATGATCAATATCCATAATGCAAATAATAATGACGAAATTTCTCTAGGATTCTTTTTAACTGGGATAAAAAACAAATTACAAAATAGAATAATAAAGGAAAGAGAAATCTTACATCCAGAGTTGCTCAGTAAAGAACATAGAAGAATACAAGAAACAGAAAAACATGTTCAGAATTTAAAATCCCTGTTCGAACAAGCAAAGTATGGAATTACCATCATCCAAGATTGGGTGCTAAAATATGTGAATCCAAGTTTATCGAAAATCCTTGGTTATACTGTTGAAGATATGCTCAATACACCATTTATTAATTTTGTTCACCCTGATGTTCTTCCAGAACTTATTGATCGGTATAAAAGACGTATTTCAGGCCAAAAAGCTCCTTTATCATATAAAACAAAGTTGATTAAGAAAGATGGAAAGCTGGTAGACGTTGAAATTAATGCTGGATTGATCTCTTATCGGAAGAAACCAGCTGATCTGGTTTACATTACTAAATGCAACCCAGTAGAAGATTACTTTCATTCAGAAAAAAAATATCAAATAATTGTAGAGAAATTACAGGAGGGAGTTCTTTTAGAAGATTTGGAAGGCATTATTTCCTTTGTCAACCCGCGAATGGCTGAGATGCTAGGTTATTCCACGAAGGATTTACTTGGAAAACATTGGACGAGTATTGTTCCAACAATAGAAATAGATAGGATCAAAAAACAAACATTTCAGCGTCGTTATGGTGTCTGCAACAGTTATGAATCCTCTCTGAAGTCAAAGGACGGAAAAATAATACCTGTTATTGTAACCGCAAATCCTATTTTTATTGATTCAGAGTCTTTTCAAGGGATTTTAACAGTTTTTACAGACATTACTGAACGAAAACAGGCTGAAATGGCACTACTCGAAGCAAAGGATAAATTTCAAAACCTTATAGAGAATACAGAAGTAGGGATAATAAGTATTAATGAAGATGATGGTAAAATCCTTTTCTATAATCAAAAAGTAGCCTCTTTACTTAGCTACTCACCCGAACAACTCAACTCAATGACCTTATTTGATTTGATTTTCCAAAACGACTTGGATATAGTTAAGAAAGCTGTGAGAAAGAAAAAGAACGATACTGAATTTCGTGCAATTAAGGAAAATGGCGAATTAATATGGTTGAAAATGAAAATTTCCCCAATGGGGAAACTTGGGATAATTACGCAAATCCAGTGTTTTCTTTGGGACATAAATCAGGAAAAAACGTTACAGGAACTTCAAGATTGCTTCATTGAAACAACAAATCATGAACTGCGAACACCGGTAACTGTAATAAAAGGATATATCGATTTTCTAAGAATTACTCCTAGAATTCCACTAGAAAAAAAGAACCAGATTTACAATATTTTAGCTAGAAATGTAGATCGTCTAATCAAGCTAATTGACTCTGTTCATGACTTCTCATCAATTCGAAACAATACTATGGAAATTTCTCGAGATTTTGTGAATTTAGATGAATTTGTACAAGATCTAAATGAAGAATTACCAACATTATACCCTAAAAGATCCGTCTTCCTTAATTATTATATAATAGGGGATACTCCCCTTCAGTTAAGGTTTGATCAAAATCGAATACTCCAAGTCATCTATAATTTAGTTTCTAATTCTATTAAACACTCTCCAAATGACAGTATAATTGGAATTACTGTTATTAAGAATAGTAAAACTTTACAAATATGTGTCGAAGACCAAGGAATAGGTATTTCTCAAAATACTCTTTCCAAACTTTTTCAACCGTTTTCTCATAACGCGTCAAGATATTCAACCACTGGAATGGGTTTGGGGTTATACCTTGTCAAAACCATTGTGAATGCACATCAAGGAACGCTAAAATGCGAAACCCAACTTGATGTTGGAAGTATCTTCGATTTCACCATTCCAATTAGGTAAGGAGAGATGTCCGATAAAACAAAGGAGGAATTTAAACATGAATGAAAATACCCAAAAAAATGTCAGATTATTTATAGAGAGAATATTTGACAACCCAAAATTTCTGAGAGCTGCTCCCCTTCTATTCCTTCCAACAGCAATAGCAGGATTAGCAAGCTTCCTACTAATCAATATCTTACCCAAAAGCCTTATGGAAACTAAAACACCAGAAGGAAGGGTTCTAATCTTAATTCCTACTATTTCTGTCTTAATTATCGTAGGTCTTAAGATAGTGTACAAAAACAGTTTGTCTTTTCGCATCTCATTCAATATAATGCTAATAATTGCTACAGTAGCAGGGATAGTGGCCTATACTAACCTTTATGAAGGGACTATAGGTAGTTTAGTCATTCT
>CP070695.1:294570-302592 GCA_020353515.1 Candidatus Heimdallarchaeota archaeon | reverse complement strand
TAAAGGAAAAAATAGGTAACATCTTATTCATATCTTTGGAGTTCTAAAAATGACTAATTCATCTTCAGACGATGTATTTACTCTTATGACTGATTTGGGCAAATCAGCAGAACCAGAAATGCGAAAATTTCTCTTGAAGGGGGTTCGCTCGGAATTTCAAGATCTAATTATGTGGCAAACTGAAACAGGGGGAAAAAGATTACGCCCAGCCTTAACCATTCTTTTTGCTCAAGCCTTTGGAGCATCTACAAATGCACAAGAAGTATTAGCTGCTGCAGCAGGGATAGAACTTATTCATAGTTATTCTCTTATATTAGATGACATCATTGACCGTGGAGAACTTCGCCGTGGTCAACCAACTGTACGTACAAAATATGGGGATGAATTTGCTATTTTAGCGGGAATAATCTATCGTGAAGCCGTATATGAAGCCGCTAAAGCCACAGGAGAATTTTTTAATGAAGTTATTACTCTATACTCTGAAACTATCAGGAAATTGGTTGAGGGTGAGCGTTTAGACATCCTTTTTGAGCAAAATGATCTGAGAACTCATGAATATTTTCTTTCAAATCGTTATCATACAGTTACATTAGAGGATTATCAAGAAATGATTGCAGGAAAAACGGCTTCACTAATCGCAGCTGCATGCAAGCTTGGTGCTATTGTTGGGGGGGCTTCTTCTGATGAACAAGCTGCTGCTGAAAAATTTGGTTGGTCAGCAGGTATTGCATTTCAAATTGCGGATGACTATCTAGATATTTTTGCTGTTTCAGACAAATTTGGTAAAAAAGTTTACAAAGACATTATTGAACAGAAATTAGGGAACTTTGTTTGTGTTCAGACAATCAGGGCACTTGATAACGATGAGGCAAAACAATTTCAGGAGTACTTACAAGACTCTAGTCTTTTAGATGAAGATCGAATAAAAAACTGTGTTCCACTAATAGAGAAAGCAAAAGTGAAAGAGAATGTGATGAAAGAGGCGGAAAAATGGGCCCAAGAAGCCAAAATGGCTTTGAAGACACTTAAATTTAAGAAAGAAGAAAATAAAACAGTTCTAGAAAAACTGGCTGAATTCACTGTAAGAAGAGCATATTAGGCTACTCACTTGGATGACTTCTTAGATTTCCTTATTAGTAACCTTATGGTTGAAAAATATCATTTTTTTAGAGACTGTTTCTCAAAAAGTTCAGCTATATCATCAAGCTCCTCTAACCCATTTTTCAGTTCACTGTCTAGTTCTTCAATCTTTTTTTCTAAAAATTGGATAGTTTTTGTGTTATCTTTTTGTGATAACTCTTTACTACAAGTAGTACAAATAAACCCAAGCTCAAAAGCATCAGAAAAAGGAACAGGTGTATGTCCTTCATCACAAACATATAATAGATTTCTTTGTTCATAATCTAAACGTTGGCGTAATTTCTTGATTGATTGTTTTCGACGACTAATGATTAGATCAAGTATTCTCTCATAGATTGGACTCCAATAATATACGAAGTAACCTGTTTCTCGATCTCTAACCCTACGATAACGGGCTAAAGACCGTTCATTTAACTTATATAATGATTTCCTGACTTCTTTCAACGCAATTCGTGGAATTTCTTGTGTTTCATCTCCACCCGAAGCTTCATGAGACTGTTCTATCTCTTCATTAAGGATATTGACCATTTCTTCGTCAATTATCTCTTTACGATCGAGTAGCACATTAAGAACTTTGACTGTTGTTTTATCTGTTAATTTCAACATAATATCGTTAAGTTGGGAATAAGACAACGACAGCACCTTATGGTACGATAAGAAAGTAGAGAATAGATTAGTTAAAAGTTTTCTAATTCTTTTAGAGCTGCCATGATCGATTGAGATTCTGGTTTTTTTATCTTAACCGCAGAAGGTTCTGTAATCTTATCCATAAGAGAGGCTAAAGATTCGGAGGACTCCTTCATCCGTACACGAATTAATCCCAGTTGAGCATCTGGTTCAGCAACGACAACCAGAATCCCCCTCTCACCACTTTGTGCGGTTAGAATCTTACCATCATTAAACTCAGCAAGCATAATTCCGAGCTCTCCTAACGTGAGAGCACTCCCTTGTTCTGCCGCTCCACAAAATACAGCAGAGGCAATTGCTCCAATACTTTCGAGATCAAAAGCTCCCATTGTTTCTGAAACTAACAATCTAGAAGCTCGTGCGATCGTCAATCCAGTTCTGTCACCCAATAAAGTGACTTTGATAGAAGTATCGCTCTTCAATAAACGAGTGAGTTCCCTGTGTATTTCATCTCTTTGCACCATTCGGTCTTCACCTAACTTTCTATTCACACTTCTACATATATCACTTTTTAATCTTGTGATTTTAATTCTTTTCCAATTTTTATTCATATCTGAAATATTTTGGTCAAAATATTATATCTTAAAGTACTACAATAACTA
This sequence comes from Candidatus Heimdallarchaeota archaeon, assembly GCA_020353515.1. Classification (GTDB taxonomy): domain Archaea; phylum Asgardarchaeota; class Heimdallarchaeia; order Hodarchaeales; family Hodarchaeaceae; genus Hodarchaeum. The sequence continues at coordinate 300,163 of CP070695.1, read as the reverse complement.
TTACTAGGGCAATCACTGATCCTGCCAATAAGGCCAACAATGTTCTGTTTTGAGTTAACTTTCGTGAAATTTTCCCTAGCGTAGATTGAACTTTTTGAAGTTTTGAGTCAACTTCAGTTATTTTCTCATCGATTTTATCAATCTTGACTCCCTGTTCATCAAGTCTTCGTGTCAATGTGGTCAAATTTTGAGAAATTTGATTTAGTTGAACGTTCATTTGATCCATTGACGTTAAAAAAGAATTTTCCAAAATTTGAAGTCGTTCTTCCAACGTACCTACATTTTGAGATGTAATTGCCTCCCCAGGATAAGCTAACTCATAAATCCTATTTCCCATTTCATCACTTGCTGGTGGTGCGGCTTTTAAATCCATTGAATCAATGGATTCACCTATGTTTGTCAAAGTTCCCCGTAATAATTGCATTTTTCTCTTAGTTTCATTAATTTCTGATATTTTTTCATTTTGTTTGCGTACCCGACTTGGTTGGATAAATTTGGGCATTGATCCTAAAACCTTCGATGAAAAAGATCGTTTTTTGATAACTTGTTCGGAATAACCACCAGCCATGTCATCAGCCATCTCCTCCATAGATTCAAGGACAGATTCAAGGTCATGAATAAATCCAACAATGAGTTCCTTTTCATTTGGTTCTTCTGTTTTTTTAAACCATTTTCCTAATCGTTTTGTTATAGCGGACAAAATTTGGTCTCCAATATGTTTTTTCAGGAAATTAATCGGTTTAGTTATGGAGTTTTAGTCATAATTCTTTATTTATGATCTTCATGATAAAGTGAGTCAAATTATTTAATATTACTTACTAAATGATTTTTCTTTAAAATTGTTCCTAGCGAATAACCATCAGTTGAAGCATGTGGTTTCCCATGAGTTCTTAGAACCCAACAATAATCCCATAGTAGAATAAAAAAAGAGAGGATTTCATTTTATCGTTTATATAAGTTATATTTATCACACATCTTGAGGAAGTTAAGCTTTTAGAAAGTGATTTCAGTATTAGGAAGGAAAATTTATGCAAAATGCCGATAAAACTTTAATACTTTCAAACGCGAGTGAGATTTTTACACTTAGATCTGTAGCAAACACATCTCACTTACGAATGAGTGATCTAGAATTAATTCCAATCAAGAATGGGTCCTTGATTATCCAAAATGGGATCATCTCAGACATTCTCGATTATCCTGTCTCCAAGTCAAATAGTCCAATATCTGAACCTTTTATTGTGGATGTGTCTGGAAAAACAATAATCCCTGGTTTTGTTGACTGTCATACTCATCTTTCTTTCGCAGGGGATCGTGAAGATGAATTAGAGATGAAATTAAAGGGAAAATCTTATCTCGAGATCTTAAAACAAGGTGGTGGGATTATGAAGACAGTTAAAGCCACACGAGCAGCCAGTTTGGGTGAATTAGTGAAAAGAGGTGAAGAGAATGCCAATATTATGCTTAAACATGGAACTACAACTATTGAGGCTAAAAGTGGTTACGGTCTAGATATTGAAAGCGAGACAAAGCAATTAATGACATTTAGAGAATTGAATAAACTGAGTTATACCTCAATACATTCAACTTATCTAGGTGCTCATGCACTTCCACCTGAATTTTTGCATAAAAAGGAGAAATATATTGATCTGATAATAGATGAAGCAATTCCCCAGATATCAAAAAACGAATTAGCTACATTTATCGATGTTTTTTGTGAAAAAGGAGTTTTTTCAATAGAAGAGAGTCGGAAAATACTTTTAGCAGGAAAAAATATGGGTTTACAACCAAAAATTCATGCTGACGAAATAGTACGAACAGGAGGGGCACAGCTCGCAGCAGAAGTTGGAGCAATTTCAGCAGATCATTTGTTAACAACAGATGATGATGGATTCAGAGCTCTCGCAGAAGCAGGAGTCATCCCAGTATTATTACCAGGAACCCCTTTTTCTCTTATGAAAAATGAGTACCCACAAGCTCGCCGAATGATTGATGAATTCGATCTCCCCGTCGCCCTAGCATCTGATTTAAATCCGAATTGTTTCTGTCACTCTATGCTTCAAATTATCACATTAGCATGTTTCACTATGCAAATGACACCCATAGAAGCCTTGATTGCATCAACACTTAACTCTGCAGCAGCTATTGGTCTTCAACGAAATATAGGGAGTATAGAGGTTGGAAAAAATGCCGATTTGGTAGTACTTAATGCCAGTAATAGTATGTATATACCCTACAAATTTGGAAATGCAAGCTTGATCGATATGGTCATCAAAAACGGTGAAATAGTCGCAACGAACACTCCAGCCCTTATCTCCTCAAACAACTGATTAAAGCCGCCTATTTCGGATTAATTCAACACAAGTATTTATGTCGGGGGATAATTCACGATCTTCATGTAGCATCGGGATGACTTTTCGAATCTTCTGATACACTTCCAAGGTAGTATGAGCAAGTTTATCCTGAATTTCAGCCACATCTATTGCCTGTGACACACACAAAAGCTCAATGGCTAGAATAAATTGCACATGTTCAATAATTCTCTGAGTATGAAGTGCAGCGATAGTCCCCATACTAACATGATCTTCTTGATTGGCTGATACAGGGATTGAATCAACAGATGACGGAGATGCTAGTTGTTTGTTTTCAGAGACTAAGGAGGCAGCAGTATATTGAGCCACCATAAATCCGGAGTTTAATCCACTTTCAAGAGATAGAAATGCGGGCAGTCCACTAAGAGTAGGATTCAATAACCGTTCAATCCGCCGTTCTGAGATATTACCTAGCTCTGCAACTGCAATACCTAAGAAGTCCATAACTAAGGCAATAGGCTGCCCATGAAAGTTTCCACCACTAAGGATTGTATTTGATGTAAAAATCAGAGGATTATCTGTTGAGGAATTCATTTCCGTTTTCACAATTCGTTTAACATATCTAATTGTGTCTAAAGTAGCTCCGTGTACCACGGGTGCACAACGTAGTGAATAGCTATCTTGAAAAGCAATATTTTCGCGAACTAGCTTACTTCCCTTTAGATATTCACGAATTGCCCCAGCTGTATCAATCTGTCCCTCGTGTGGCCGTACTTGATGGATTTTCGGATTTAGCGCATCGATATTGGCACGATGTACCTCCATACTCATGCTAGTTGCAAGGTTAGCAATTTTGACCAGATATTCTGCATCTGCTACAGCTATTGCTGCTATTGAAGTCATTGCTTGAGTTCCATTAAGAAGAGCGAGACCCTCTTTTGCAGTTAATTCCACAGGTAATAATCCAGCTTTTTCTAGCGCTTCTAGTCCTGAAATCTGAATCCCTCCATAATGTGCATACCCTTTCCCAATTAATACCAAAGATAGATGTGCTAATGGAGCTAAATCGCCACTTGCGCCTAAGCTTCCCTGTGAAGGTACAACAGGGATAATATCTTTATTCAGGAGATCTAATAAAAGGGAGACAACTTCAAATCGGACACCAGAATGACCTCGGGCAAATTTATTTAATTGAAGCAACATCATGCCTCTCACAACATCACGAGAGAATTCTGGGCCCACTCCTGCAGCATGACTGATTATTAAGTTATTTTGAAGCTTTTGAGCGTCTTCAGGAGAAACAGGTGTATTTTGAAGATAACCAAATCCAGTAGTGACACCATATACCCTCCTTTTTTCTTTCAGTATATCTTGAACTATCTCAGAGGCCTTATTTATCCTCATTATGGCTTCTTTTGATATATTAATGGGCTTATTGTCACGAACAATAATAACCATGTCTGAAATAGTTAAACTATCTCCAGTAAGCTCAACAATCGGTTCATTCATCGCTTTCACGAACTAATAGTAAATAGGAGTGAGGGAATTCTTAATTTACAATCCTCTAATGTCAAGCAAAATGCCTTTTTTGCTTATTAGAAGTATCTTTCTATTTTATTATACAGATTAAAACCTAAAAAAGATCGATATTGATTGTCTCTAATGGCGAATAAAGTTCTATCTGAGTTCGCTCTTTAACCATTTGAATAAGTTCTAGGTACAATTCTTTGTAATTCGTGTTCAACTGTGTACCAGTTTTTCCAGGTACGATAATCCCGTTAACTTTAGCCATTTGTAGAGCTTTTTTGTATCCTGCAGCAGCATGACGTAAAATCGCGGACATTGGATCCCAAGTTAATACTCGAAAGATCATCTCCTGAGACATATGAGTTCCATCAGCAACACAAACCTGACCTGCATGAAGTGAATATCCTACACCAACACCACCCCCACCATGATAGCTTGTCCATGTTGCACCACAAAGTGAGTTACCTAATAAATTCAACACTGGATAGTCTCCTATTGCATCCGATCCATCCTTCATCCCTTCGGTTTCTCGGTATGGACTCGCTACGGAACCCCCGTCGAGATGATCTCGTCCGATTATTACAGGAGCCTTGATAATACTATCAGAATATAGCTTATTTAACAACATTCCAAAAGCAGCCCTACCCTTGTATCCTGCCCAAAAAACACGAGCAGGTAATCCATCCTCGAATGGTATATATTTTGAAGCTAAATCTATCCATTTTATTAACATTGGATCATCGTGAAATAATAGTTTAGCATATTTATCTGAAACACGAATGTCCTCTGGGTCATTTGAGAGTGCTGCCCATCGAAATGGTCCTTTTCCCTCACAAAAAAGTGGACGTATGTAATTTGGTACAAATCCAGAGAAATTAAACGCTTGTGAAAGCCCAGTATTATATGCTTGTGCTCGAATATTATTCCCATAATCAAATGTTTCAGCGCCTCTCTCTTGTAAGGTTAGCATTGCTTGTACATGTCTTTTGACTGTCTCAAAAGCTTGTTTTTTGTACTGAGTCGGATTTGACGTTCTAAGCGATACTGCTTCTGAATAGGTCATTTCAGCTGGAACATAGCCATTTAGCATGTCATGAGCTGATGTTTGATCAGTTAATATATGAGGAGTGATTTTCTGCGTTATCAGATGTTCCAAAAGGTCGACAGCATTACATAGAACACCTATAGAGGTAGGTTCACCTTTTTCAATAGATTGTCGTGCTAATTGAATACCCTCTGTAATTGAATCAGTTTTTTTGTCTAAATAAGGAATTCCTTTGTCTCTTCCCTGATTATAAATTCGATCCAGATTATCAGGGTCAATTTCTGCAATCAAGGAAGATTTACCAGCCATTTTAATAGCTAAGGGTTGGGCTCCTCCCATTAGACCTAAACCTGCTGTTACGACAAGATTTTGTTCAAAATCTGAAAGATTAGAAAAAGGTTCCTTAGATTCAGCTGATTTGATTGCTGCAACGACAGTTTCATAAGTTCCCTGAATAATACCTTGGAGACCAATAAAAATCCAGCTTCCTGCAGTCATTTGTCCGTACATTGTCAATCCTGAATCGACCATCTCTTGGAAAGATTGAACCCAATTTGGAACGATCACTGAATTGGTGATTACACAACGAGGGGCAAGTGGGTGAGTTATTGTTTTGCCATAAGGAACCCCTGATTGCATAAATAGAGTTTCATTGGGTTTTAAAGTTTTAAGAAGCTCAATTGTATCGTAATAAGCTTGCCAATTTCGCATT
>CP070695.1:286294-294470 GCA_020353515.1 Candidatus Heimdallarchaeota archaeon | reverse complement strand
CCTTTATTATAATAAACTTTGATATCCTTGATTGTGAAAGCAAATGATCTTCTAAGTTGTATATATACAGTTTTAGGTTTTATTGGTTTATTCAGCATTAATAATTCCTCCGTTTGTAAGTCTAACAAAAACATCTTCTAAGCTGGGTTCATGTGTTGAAATTTTCTTTATCATAATTTTATTATTATATAATTATTCTGTTAATAAACACAAATATTTGTATTAGATACGAATAATTTGTATTATTCTTCTGAAGTTCTTATCTGATCCCAGCGATCTTGGTTTATCACTTCTGAAACAGCAAAATTAGTTAAATTCAGTAGGCTTGGTTCTCCTAAGTATTTAATTTAGGCATGAATGTGATTCACAAAAAAGTTGTGTCACTACTAACACAAAATTTTTGTCAGTGACATAAAAATTGTGTTATTTATCTGACGTTAACATCCAATCCCAGCTGACAAACTTCACTAGTCCTTCAAAGTCAGCTGTGGAGAGAAAAGCTAGCGGATTTGAGACACTTAAGCATGAAACTTCAAAGATAAAGGGCATATTATTCGGATTTTTTTCTTCGATCTTTGGTGTGTCTCTACTCGTGTAGATGAATATTTCACATTTGATCATACTTCTTTACAATAAGAGCTATTATTTAACAATCAGGAGACGGATTCGTAATGATTAGCTCCACAAAAGCTTCTCTACAGATGAAACTCAAAACGGGGAAAATAACCTATCTTTGATAAATCTTTCATTAAAAAGAATTTTTGCTTAGTAATCATTTTTAAAAAGAATGGAGTAGAAGAGGAGAGTAAACGTTGAATGGAGGATTTTTATTGAAAGAAGGCTTTTATCACAGTTTATTTTTTTAATCTTTGATTATTTCTATTTTTACTTCTTTTGACAAGGATGTGAACACCTTATATTTTTTATAATCTCTGTAAATTTAAGCTCAGAGAAAAGGATGGAGCCAATTGATTTGTCGAGTAGTCGAGATAAAATTTCATTTGATACGAATAGTCTAAAACAATTATCCTACAAGGATTGGATCTTTTTATGGTTTACTGGTCATAGCCTCTCTAATGAATCAAAGGAACACATAAGAGATATCTTTCTTCTAGGTATTTCGTCTCGGATTGAATTATTTTTAAGTGATTATGCATATGCTATAATTTTTACTTTTATAACTGCGTTTTTACTCCTTAATATGGACGCTTTAATCAATTGGCTTCCCGAGGATATGTTTGATTTAATAAAAGGAGCAAAAACAATGGCTTTTTTGGTTTTTGGTGGTCTTGCTGTATTATTTTGGCTTATAACTATTTATAATCTAAAAAAGAGTCAAAGAAGTTAAGTAGGGAATAAAAATGTCTATTGAAATAAGTAATTTATCAATTTAAACTAGGAGAATTAATGAATTTATAGATTCGCAGATCATGGTGACAAAGATGGATTTACCAAAAAATGCAGTAATTCTTCTTTGTCTTACTTGTTCATTGCTTCCGAATCGAATTAACTTTGGAACGATTTCTGCTATTAATTTTGAAACCTCAGTTGATCAAAGGATTATTAGTCTGGAAAAATCTGAAGTCAACTGGAATCAGACCTATGGAGGCAGGAGTACTGATGAGGCGTATGCTCTAATCCAGACCAAGGAAGGGGGGTTGGCTCTTGCTGGCTACACTTGGTCTTATGGGGCTGGTTTTGCTGATATGTGGTTAGTGAGAACAGATCTGAACGGAGTGGTTCAGTGGAGTCGAACTTATGGGCATCAGCTTGTGCTTGACCAAGCTCATGCCCTGATCCAATCCAACGAGGGGGGATATGTTCTTGCAGGGTATACTCAATCTTATGATGAATCAGTTGATAAGTTGCGAGAGGACCTGTGGTTGGTAAAGACCAATGCGACTGGTGGTCTACAATGGAACCTAACCTATGGTGAGAGCTTAGGGTTTGAAGAAGCTTTTGCTCTTATTCAAACGAGTGATGAGGGGTATGTGATTGCGGGTCATAAGAACTTTAATTTTTTATTATTAAAGGTTGATTTAAATGGGATTAAATTGTGGAATCAGACCTATGGAAAAGACATTTCGAGAGAGAGGGCCTATTGTTTAATTCAGACTATAGATGGAGGATTTGCCCTTGCAGGATATAAACGGCCTTTTGGTGGAGAAGAAGATATCTGGTTTGTAAAAACAAATATGAATGGGGAACTCCAATGGAATCAGACCTATGGGGGACCAGGTGATGAGCTAGCAGAAGTTCTCGTCGAAACACGGGATAAGGGGTATGCCTTTGCTGGGTATACGACATCATTTGGTGCTGGAAAGAAGGATATGTGGCTAGTGAAAACTGACGCACAGGGTATCATGCAATGGAACCAAACATATGGTAGAGCAGGAGACGAAGGAGCAAAGGCCCTCCTCCAAACGAAAGATGGGGGATATGCATTAGCGGGGTATACTAGCTCTTATGGGGCTGGTAAATGGGATATGTGGCTGATAAAGACGGATGCTGCAGGTAATATCCAGTGGAATCAAACCTTTGGTGGACCAGAGAACGATCATGCAAAGGATCTCCTGCAAACTAAGGAGGGTAATTTTGTCCTTGCAGGATCTACACGATCTTATGGAGCAGGTGGGTTGGATATGTGGCTTGTTAAGATACAGGGGACGAAAAAACAGGTTATTAAAATCCCTCCCCATGTCTTCTTTGGCAGTTTACTGTTCTTCGGGATCAGTCTTGTTCTGGGAGTGTTGATCATCTATCAACGGAAAAAAAGGCATTGAATGCCTGGCCCCTGCTTGAGTTTTTTTCCAAGGGACAATACTAGCTTGACTTACTCCCTCTCTCATATAATAGATGTACAATAACCAACGATGTCTGATTATAAATCTTTATCAATTCTTTATACATAAAGCTGTGGGGTGCAATGGGGTTGTTAGGAAAGTTGACAATTAATAGTTTCGTCAATTCGATTAAGAGCCATAGTGGATATGACTAAATGGAGAGTCGTCGTTTTTTGATCAGCTATCATAGCTCGGAATGAATCGACTATGGTAACAAAATTTTCGTTTAGTCAGCCAATGCTCTTTTGCCTGAAGCTAAAAATTTATTATACAGATAATTAGTTTTCAACTAGAGAAATTTCATTAAAGCAATATTTATTGCAAATGAATCGAATTTAAAGATGGTGCTACAGGTGACAAAACTCAAGGTTTCAGTCGTTAGACGTTTTAATCCTGAAGAAGTATTTGGACAGGAGATGAAGAGTCCTTCTGGGAAAGTCATATCGGTCTGTTCTTCATTTGAAGATGGACAAGAATTCCTAGTAGAAGAGCTGAAGAAGCCTGAAGGCTTTTGTGAATGGGCATGGTATGACATCTATAAAGACGTTTCAACGTTAGCGTTCGGTGCGGGAAAAGATTGGAGAGAACAAAAGATATATGTGTGCTGTACGGATGGTATGAGACCCGTGGTTTTCACTATTGAAAAAATTGAAACGTAAACAGTCACATAATTTTACAAATTGTAAAGAATGGTACTATGGAGCATTTAGAGTCGTTGAAGAGTTAAATTATAAAAAAATGGATTGAATGCACATTAAGCAGAAAAAAAGGATGTGACTACAGCAATGGATAAAATAAAAATTTCTGTGATAAAAAAGTTTAGCCCCATAGATGTCGTTGGGCATGATCTTTTCGCTCCCTGTTCAGGTCAAATCGTGACGATATGTTCCATCTTTGAAGAAGGACAAGAATTTCTAGTGGAAAGGCTGAGAAAACCTCAGGATTTCTGTGGTTGGGCGTGGCATGATTTATACAAAGACCTTCTAGTCCTAGCTTTCGGTGGAGAACATAGTTGGACGGAACCGAACATAATGTACACTAGCTGTACGGATGGGAAGAGACCAGTTTGTTTCAAACTGGAAAGAATGGAAACTTAATACTCTAATATATCTTTAGCAGGTTTAATTTTAATTATGAATAAATCGAGGTTTAAAAAACAATGAAAGTCTCAAGAACTGGCGAAGCAATGTCAAACGCTCTTGAATTTGCAGTAGAAATACAAGTTTATACTAATGCTAAACGAGAGGTTTTGAAAAGACTAAATTTTATACTTGGATTTGTAGATGATCAAAAGCCCAGTGTGATAACGAAGTATGTGATAAATTTACAGAATCAATACCAGAAATTAGTGCAGGAAAATTTAATCAAGAAATTAGGAATCAGTCTCGATGAACTAATCGACGAGTTCGATTACCTGCAAAGAAATCCTGAATTAGCCCAATTAAGTCTTAACTTCTTTTTACACAATCTTCACCTACCAGAGAAAATCGAGTGGAGCAAAGAAAAAATCAATGTAATAAATAAAGATTATTTACATTCATTCCTCCTTCCTAGATACTACAATCTTGTGGCCTTGATTGAAACTATAGGACGAGAAGAGGCAATTAAGCTCTACAAGAAATATATCACGTGTTTCCAGAAAGAACGACGAAAAAATCATGAGAGTGATTTTGTTGACCTTGAAACTCTATTGGAAAATCGTATAAGACCCGGAGATAAACCATCAGAATGGGTTATATTCCATGCATTACTCAATGAAGGAAAATATGCCTATCGAAATAACAATTGTACTTGGGTTGACGCCTTGGAAGAATTACCAGATTCTGAACTTAAGTACCTTGTCTGTTGTTATGGAGATTACGAAGGCGCAAAACTGCGTGATGAAAGTTTAATTTTAACAATGGAGCATACCATTGCACAAGGAGATCCTTATTGTTCACGAGTTCTACACGATACACGAGTAGACTATGATTTGCGTCACCCCCCCAAGGAGTTCTGGGATAATTTTGAACCTGGAAAAGAGGAAATAGCGTTGAAATACTACAAATAAGACCTATTATTCCTGATCCAATTAACGTACGAGGTATATTTCAGGTATATACCATTGTAAATACTTTTCAAAACCTAACCAACGGTACCTGACAATTGGAAAGACCAAACAGAGGTTTACCTATAAATTTATTCTTCTTCAATATACGGAGGTTCGTATGTAAAACTAACGGTTGAAGTCCAATTACCATGAAAATTACCAATGTATTGTCACAAATCAGAATATAAGTTAATTATAGAGGTTCCGAAGTTTTTCTAGAATTTCTGGATGGCGTAAAAAGGTTAATAGTGTACTGATAGTCTCAGTCATCTTGTTTAATTTGTCTAAATTGGTTTTAGTAAGTATTTCAGCAGTTTTCTTGCTTGATTTTGCTTTTTCTAGTATTTCAATATTAATTTGGTACTTATGCTTGCGTAACAGCATGTAAAAATCATAGAATGACTTTTCATCAGATTTGGGCACATTGAGCATTTCACTCATAACAGTATTCATGCTTTCAGTGTAAACTTTTCTTTCCTCAACATTACCCTCAGGTAACTCTTCCCTCATATCTGGGAAAAAAATATTCCCTGTTCTCGTGTATAGCTTTTCAGTTTGACGATTACCTTCGGTCATACGGTGACCTGATACTTTAATGAGATTAGCATTTTCTAGTTTCTCTACGTGCTTGTACACTGTTTTCAATGTGAGTGTGTGTTTTCCTGTTTCATCATCTAAATAAAGTTCATGTATCTCTTTTACTGTCAAGTGCGTGTTTCGAAGTGCTCTGATGATTTGAGAGTATTTTCTTATTAATTCTACCTCTTCTTCTGATATGAACCTGACAAGTTTGGGTTTATGGGTTATCATATCTTGATATCGTTTTGATTTGTTATCTTCGCTGTATATTTCTTCAGACATAGTTCAACCCTCAATAGTCTTTCTTTCCCTTCTTGTGATGCTTTAGTACCATTCTATATAATTATATCGTTTCTTTGACTGTTTACCTTAATGGTAAAATTAATAAACCTAGTGTGTTAAAGGTTCACCACGATAGTAAAAAATAATATTTTATCATATTTAGTAAAATATATGCGTTAAAATGAATATTAGTGAAAAATAAGATGATAGGTGTTTGAATTGAAATCTAGAGTTCCAAGAAAAAGTGGTTATACAGGCAGTATTGGTCTTTTTATGGTCAATAAGTGAAACTACAGTTCCGATACCAGGAGCCAGGACAGTTGAACAGATAAAAGAAAATACTGGAACTATGGAGTTCGATCCGTTATCATCAAATATAATTGAGAGAATTGACGTGTTATTCACTAATATTAGAAGGGATTTAAGTGTCAATGGAGTTTAAAGAAAGTTTTTAGAGGGAAAAAAGAAAATGAACGTTATTTACAAACATTACGAACCAGATCAAGGATTTGAAGAACACCAGGCTAAAATTTATACCGAAGCATCAGGTCTTCCAACTACTGCTGATGAGATCAGAACACGTTTAAACAGCCAAAATAGGGATCCTAAAGCCATTAGATATGCTTTGACTGACAAGGGAGAGCCATTAGCATATGTTCAGGCAATAAGATCTAGTTCTAATCCAGGTAGAGTGTACGTCAGTTATCCATGGGCAATACCTGGCTGCCCTGCTGAAGTGCAGGAAAAACTGTTCGATGAAGTGGTTTCATATGTCCAAGAACATGAAAAACCTCTTGAAATCGCATCTAGCTTTGTCTTGAGATCTAAAATAGCTGATAAGCAGATCCAGTTTTACCAGAAAAAGGGATTTGTCGAAAAAGAGCGAATTTACTGGTATTACTCAGACTTTGACGTAAATGAGGTTAGCAAGCAAGAAATAACTGAAGAATTGAACCGATTCATTGCCCGTCTAGCAACAAATGCTGATATTGATAAATTAATAGACATCTGCAGAGTAGATCCACATATGAGGAGAGTTTTCCCAACACGTGAAGCTAGCGTGAATTATTTTAGAGATCGTGTTCTTAAGGATGGTCATGCGGTATTATTATTTGAAAATAATGTGGTTGTTGCGGCTGGAGCTCCACTCAGAATCAAACCAAATCATCCAGTATACGATTGGAAAGAAGAACGAATCATAATGCGGTTTACAGCTATCCGACCAGGTTATTCTGCTGCTATGAAACGGTTGCTAATAGAGGTTGCTAGAGAATGTTTAAGCGCGGGATGGTCTGAAATTCCATTCCGGTTGCATTTCTATTTTCATACAGGTTTTACTGCTGCTTCTTTTCTTGCTGAAATGGAAGGGAATATCCAGACCTTTGAAGCTATTTTTGTTCACCAGAGTAATCATGGCAGCAACAGCTTGAGCTGAAGTATTAGACTCTTGTCTTTACATTCCGCTAACTCAGAGTTGGCTTCTTAAACATTTACGTCTCAAAAATACGGTATAACAGCGGATCCCGAGGAAACAAGAGTGATTTTTCACTTCCCCGATCCTCCCGTAGGATATCTCGAAGCACTATCCTCTATTCCTGTCCTTCACATGCACTACTGGTTTAATCATCCCAATTCTAAAGCTGAAGCTGGACTTTACGACCCTAATGGCAAGTATCCACAGGATATACTTCAAGGTATGTTTAGGGATGCCTTTAACCGAGGTAAGACCACCTGATAGTTAATAATTACTCTCGTGAAGATAACCTAGAAGTTTGGCATAATATATTTTTATTACAGAAATGGAGAGATTAAAATGAGTAAAGAAAATTTGGAGAGCAAAATTGTCTTGATAACAGGTGGGAGTAGAGGATTAGGATTAGAATTCACAAAGCAATATCTGAAAAAGGAATATCAAGTAATTTCAGCTAGTCGGAATGCTGAAAACTCAGAGCAACTCCAAAAACTGAAAACTGAATATAATGAGAAATTAGAAATCTGTCAATTAGATGTAAGTGATGAAAAATCACGAGAACAAGCTTATCGTAAGATTTCAGAGAAGTTTGTGAAAATTGATATCCTCATCAATAATGCAGGAATTGCTTCTGGAAATGAGAAATATCGAAATCGGTTTGGCGAATTAAACCAAGAAGATCTTCTTCGAAGTTTCTTAGTAAATACTATAGCTCCACTAATGATGGTAGAAACCTTTTTCCAATTATTAAAGAAAGGAGTGGATCCTATAATCATAAATATTTCGTCAAGTAGTGGGTGTATTTCGGAAAAAAAGCGTAATGGAAGTACTGGTTATGGTTACAGTTCTAGTAAAGCTGCTTTAAATATGGTAACAAAAATGTTATCCAATGAACTGAGAGATCAGAAAATC
>CP070695.1:276610-286194 GCA_020353515.1 Candidatus Heimdallarchaeota archaeon | reverse complement strand
ATTGGTTTTGCTAAAGTCTTGTATGGAGTAAATGAATTAGGTGCTGATATTGAGGCTGCTAACCCATTTATCATTTTTGCACCTGATGGTACTTGCAGCTACAATGTTACTCGAACCAAACGCGGATTTGCCTATGGAGCTATTCTTGATATGGATTTCGATGGACTACTTGCCACAAACAATTCAATGCCTAATGGTTGTGGATATAGTCTTTATGAATTAATTGATCCCCTACCAGATGATAAACTAATCAGATTAGTCAGTACTACTCAGAAAAAACTAGGCAAGGATCAACTCAATCAATTGGGTAAAGGAAACCATTTTTCTGCAATTTATTATGTCAAAGATCCCATCTCAGGAGAGGATACAGGGAGACGTTTTGTTGTTGTACATTGCTCCGGTCATGTTGGTGTTGATTTTCTTTATTATCCTCACTTTTGGTTAAATCAAATTGAAGGTTATCACATAATTCAGACTCCTCATGATGATGTTATCTTCTTAGAAGGGGAAGCTAGAGAGCTATACCTTAAAAAATACGAATATACGAATCAGGTTAATGCTGATAATAGAGATGTCACCATGAAAGATATATTCATTGATCAACAAGAATGGAGATTATTGGAAAAAATTACTCATCAGGGTTTAAGAAAAAACGGTAAACTTCATTTGACTGGGACTCAGATACATGATGGCATCGTTCCTATCGCCTTTAATCCAGAAGAAGGTTTGATTGGTGCAAAAATCAATCCAAATCTGAGATCTGAATTTTTAAATACATGGGAGCATGGACAGAGAGTTAAAGACTTGGGATTATATAATGCGTTAAATAGTCTTAATTTTGCCCCCCATGGTGGAGGTTATGAGTTTCGCTTTCCTGTGGAATATTTTAATATTCAACTTGATCCTAAAGGGATTAATCACTTTCGAATGCGATTTAAAGGCGATGGGGCACAATTACAGTTTAAAGATTTCAGGGAAATACGAAATTTCATGACATTCCGACAGAAAACTCCTTTAATTCAAAAACTTGGAGAAACTCACTTAATAAAGATTTTATATCACATGCCCCGTCTTATTCAAGTCTACCCACCTCATAACATTCCTGGCGGGAATTATTAAGATTGTAGGATACCCAACAAAGGCTACAGGAGGAATTATAGTAATAAAGAATCATTCATATTCCTTTATGAAATTATTCAAGCAATTGAAGCGCAAATAATGGACTGGAAATCGTTGGATAGAGGAATTAATCGAATCGAAAGGAACTACGTTTACCTCGACAGGCAATCATTCAATTATAATTTCAATAGAAGATTTAGTATATGTCTTTAGAGATATTGAACAGGTCATTTACTTGAATAGTTTAACTTCTCCTCTTTATAAAGAAATAGACTTGGAATTTGGATATCCGTGAGTTCAATTATACTTTTCCTATCCAGGTACTTTCTATCTCTGATACCCCTCAAGACCTTAATAGTGATGGATTCTATGATCTAATCCGTTTTGAAGTCGAGCTAGATGTTTTAACCTCAGGAGAGTATATCTTTGACGAAACCAACATTAGATGTTTTTCATCTAATTAGACATTGTCGACAAATCAGTCAAAATGAAGCATCGGAAAATCAATAGTATATAAATGATCAAGCAAAACTACAGTTAATTTTTATTTTTTAGGCTGGATAAATGTATATTCTTATATAATTTCACATATAGAAGTTTTTGGGTGTTGTTATCTCTAAGATTTATGAGATACAATAAGAGCTTTCTTTTTTTCTTTTAATAAGAATTTGAATAGCAGAATAGGCTTATTCATGACTCCTCTCTCTATTGCATTGTTAATAAACCAATAAAATGACCCTAAATCGGTTTATCTAAGATTTAAATTTCTCAGTCCCATAATAAACAAACGTATTCAAATTTGGTTGATAAATTCCATTGCAACAAAAGCATAGATAATTGTAGTTTTTTACATCTAACACTCTTAAAAAGTAATTGAACTGTAATCTCTCGACTTTACTATAAGAAAAGAATTACTGGGAGAATCAATTGTTAAACGTGGGGTTGTGTTGAAAAGTAATAATGAAAAGAGAGGGAAGTTCATAGAAGAGGATGCCCCCAAAAAGACTGGTTACACTAATAGAACTAATTTAGAATAATAGAGGTAGGGAAAACTCAAATATGGATATTAAATCAGCTAAAACGCAGAAAAATAAACTAGATGGCCTTGCTTTTGTATTAAGAGGAAAGAATCGAAGACAGATTTACTATTCGCTATTGAATGAAAATCTAACTCAAAGTGAGATCAGTATAATAACTGGCATTTCACCAACAAATGTCTCTCGGGTGATCAAGCAATTTAAGAAACTGAGAATTGCCAGAAATTACACCCCAGAAGAACGAATAGGGGGTATATACGGACTTACACCATTTGGTACTTCATTTAAGACTGAATTCTTAAAACACCTTGCTTTTCGGGCCATCAAAGAAACTCGTTACTCAAATCTTTAGAAATTCTAGGCTAGGATGATTTCCGGCTGCGAGTAGTTTAGGAGAATGAGCTGCAATATTCTTTTCCTATGAAACACCTTGGTCATCATATTTATTGCTTTGATGATATTACCGAAAAAGATTAATGAAACCTCTGTAATTTAACAAAACTAAGAGGAAGAGAGGTTCAGAAAAAGAGATGATCTATTGACTAAGCTGTAACAGAAAGAAGGAAAGGAGGGTTAAAATACTGAAATAGACCCCTAGAATGAATATAATATCCTTACTTTGCTCTGGTCTAGCCTTTCTAATGAGAAGGCTATTCATTCTCGTTATGGAAGTAGTTATCAGTTTAGGCAGAGGGAGGAGAAAAGCAGTCTGCTGACAATAGTCTCGATACTCATCAGGAAACTCGTCTAGAAGCTTGAGCTCTTCTTGTAATGCGATTCCAATGACCAAGCAGGCAAAAATTAACCATGGAAATGTTGGTGGGGGTACATATCCCCCTCTAGCATAGGGAAATGATCCTACTCGGGTCAACAGGCCATAACTCCAGAGGAGAAGCCCTAAATACTGGGGATGGCGAGAATATTTGTAAATCCACATGTGAAGAATTTCCTCCCCCAAAAACTTCCCATAAAGCCAGGACATCGTGCTAAAAACAAAGATGGCAATTCCTAGAATGAGAATAATGGGAGTTAGGACTTCGTACTTTAAGTCAAATGTTAACATTCGATATATTTCTGGAGACATTTGATTATAAAAAAGGCTAACGAAGTCAGCAATTAACACTATTAGCACATTATAAGGTAGAAGGACGATATCTCCCAGAGTAAGAGGATTAACTGAAAGAATAGATATATCAAAAAAAGGCATCCAAATCACCCTGAAGATTCCTATGCCGGCAAAAAAAAACATTGATCCAGCGAAGTGGCCAAAAACTGGTAAGTAGAAAGCCACGGACCCTGATATTGTGAGTTTTGAGCATTTAATTAAGTAACCAACAAGTATCAAGATCACAGTGACTCCAAAACAGATATATCCAATAGATTGGAGTCGGAGCCAGTCTTCAGCTGGCATGTGCCATATATGTCCAGGATCAGGGAAACTGGGTCTTAAGAACAGGTTAATTCTTCGTGGGAATTCCCATACTGTATAAAGTAACGCGACTGTAAAAAGGGCAGACAACAGTAACGCCATCAGAAAAGCATAGATCTTTTCTGTTTCATGATTTTGTGATTTTTTTCCTTCTTCCTCATCATTGTGAGAATGGGTATCAATCATTCTTTATTTCTTCCTTTTCTCATTAATAAAAAAAAGAGGGGACGCTTGGTGAAAAAATAAAGGTGAATTGGCTTTGAATGGGCATTTAATTCTCCATTGTCAGTGGTTTGGGATGTTGGTGTCATCTTTTGCGACTTCAATAAAAAAAGGATGGGAATTCGTTTTTAAAGCTATCATTCGTATTTAGATATAAAATGAATAACTTGGATTCCCATCGAATTCTTGGGGTTCGTCGTCTGGATATTCTGTTTGAGGCTCGTCCTGATATTCCTCACCATTAGCATAATCGAAAATAGTCTCCAATGAATACCCAGGATTTCCCCCATATTCCTGCTGCCAAGAAAAATCTAAGAAATAATACGTCCATAATCCATTATCATAACCATCATCATCATAACCATGCCCATCCTCAGTGCATGTAGTGGTACAATAGATTTGATCACCATTATCAGTATACATTAAGTTTGGGCCCATTCCACCTGAGTAACAATGGTCGATAAAGACGAACGCGTTGGCGCCGTCTCTCAAACCGTTGAAAATCGCGCCTAGTTCTATATTAGTTAAATTGCCATCCTCACCTGATTCTCCTGAACAACTATCCCAAGCATTTATCCAGTAAAAGACGACTCCTTGGTAATCTCCATGGCCTGAAGTTGTGAATATGATCGAATCCCCTGAATACGCAACATCAATTAAATCCTCTAAGTATGAGTTGTAATTTGCTTCTGTTGCTTTAGCATCGTGACGAGGGTAGTTCCCTGTATGGCCATCCCCAAGTACTTTGCAGTCATACCCTTTACTATCCAAGAAGTTATACCAATCGGTTGCATCTTCGTCACAGTATTCCAAGTCAGAAACAACCTTGTAGTCAGATATACCAACAATCAATGCCCGCTTGAAATTTAAAGTGACATCTTCCCGAGTTGTTATAAAAGGCTCAATTGTGGTTCCGACGTACTTAGTTCGATATCCATGCTTTTCACACTTCAAAACTACATAAATTGGTTCAAAGAAAAAATCAGGATACTCGACTTTAAAATAGCCATTACCATCAGTATAATCGTGATCCTTATAGACCCCAGTTTCAAGTAGAGTGACCTTTACATTTGAGAGATCATCGTTTGATGTGTTATCTATATAACCTTCAACAGCACCCAAATCAAACGCTAGAGCTCCAGTGACTGGGATGACTGTTAAAAAAACAAGGAAAATTATTAATCTAGATTTAAGTTTTTTCTTTTTTTTATTCCCTCAATAGTCAATTATCCTATATGAAATACCATAGGACAAGCCCTCGATCTATTCTATGGTTAAAAAATAATATTATCAAAGATATATCATTGAGTAATCAATTTAGAAGCTCTTTATTTTATTGAGGAAACTTGATTTGGTGAAAATATACGGATAAAAAAACTGATTTGTAAGTACTTTGAATTAGAGGAGACGTTAATCATGTCCAAATTAGATCAAAATCTCTTAAATCCTCTTTTTGTTTTCCTTTTCATTTTTTGAGGCTGTTTGGACTTAATAAAGGTTAAAATATCAAAAAGATTATATATGTTGTCGTAAAACTAGTGTTTGATGAAATTCAGTCGAATAATAGATATTTGTTTTCCTTGAGTAATATGTTTATTTACAAATGCCTCCATTTTTTACTTTCCTTACTCCAAGATTATGATTTTCACACTGCTTCTACAAAATTTGGCTTTATTGGAGAAAGTTTTAGTCATGAAGCGATTTCCAAATTTATTCTCACAAGAATGAAAGGAATTTGGAATACTATCTCATTTTTACTGATAGTATGGTTGTAGGAAATCACAGTTATTTTTTTCGTTTCGTAAAGTTTCGGAGTTCTTTTTTTAACTCACGTTGTCTTTTTAGTAATTTATGGCGTCCTTTGATTCCTGTTACACTTTGTAGCTGTCGTTCAATTCTAGCTAATTCTTTTTGAAAGAATCTCTGTTTATTGTCAATCATTTTCTTACTAGATGCGAGTATTACTACTGTTAATAATTGATTATTATTGATACCATCACATTATATTAGCTCTTCTGCTGTCGTAAATTACTACAACAGAAATTATTGCTATAGGAACTGATCGTCTGTTTTTAATAATAAAGAATTCTGGTTTGTAAATGCTAATATTGTTAAAATTCAAGTATTCAGAGTAATATCAGATGAAATATGTTTAACTAATGGTTATACGCTTAAAACAATATAATACTATTCTTTATTTGTTAAATAGGTATCAATCTGTAGAATGAGTAGTACAGCTATTTAAATCATAGTACCACCTTGGGAAATAAGTTTATTATTTTCGTTTTCAGATAGATGGTTTCTTAAATGTGAACAATATACAAGATACGTTAAATTTAGACGAATGGCTCCTATTCAAATATTCTTAAGTCCATTTTTAGCTAACCATGACGTTAGAATATTTTATTTGTTCAATTTCTATCTAATTGAAATTTAGTAAGGTTTATATATATTGAACGTTTTTCCGTTTGCTGTGAATCTATTGAAGGATTCACCGATATGCACAAAAGAGAACAGATAATTTGCTCTGTCTAAAAGAAAGAAAGCTAAATCAAACAAACTGACTACAGCTTAATAAAGTGAAATTATAGCGGTTGTTAATCTCAACATTCATAAAACAATTTAAAGAAAAAGTGGTGGTCTAGATGGCTCGGAAAAAAGGATCTAAGAAAAAAACAACTAAAAAGAAAGTCACCGAGAAGAAGAAGTAATTCGAGTTAAAGTCCTCCCAACAGGTGAATATTATGGTTGTTCCAAATAAAAAGAAGAAAAAATTCGAAGAGGAAGAAGAAGATTACGATTGGGATGAAGAAGATAACTGGGAAGACTATAGAGAGTGGGAAGAAGACAACTAGATCTTAACTATCCTAGTTTTCTTCTTTTTCCCTTTTTTTATCTATCAATCGTTTAACAGTTGTATTTGGAGTTGATGAAGGATAATGGTAAATTTTTGTGAAAGATGTGGATCTTTTTTGATCCCTAAACAAAGAAAGAGAGACATGAAAAAAGAGATCATCTCTCTCTATTGTAATTCTTGTAAAAATGAAACTCAAAAAGGACTCAAAGAAATTTCTTACCAAGTAA
Source organism: Candidatus Heimdallarchaeota archaeon (assembly GCA_020353515.1). Lineage (GTDB taxonomy): Archaea > Asgardarchaeota > Heimdallarchaeia > Hodarchaeales > Hodarchaeaceae > Hodarchaeum. Next base: position 279,303 of record CP070695.1, on the reverse strand, counting down.
GAACTAAGATCCTTCATAAACCAAGTGAAAGATTAACTGTGATTGAAGAAGAATTCAATGTTTTACCTACTGTTCGGAATTCCTGTCCTCGCTGTGGTTATCATGAAACTTACTACTGGGAAGGGGAAAATCGTAGAAAACAAGAATGGGAGTCTATGACCTATTATAAATGCAAGAAATGTCGCTGGATATGGTCAGAATAGGAATTGTGACAAAGAACTAATATTGTTGTCTTTATTACTGCTTTATTGTTTTTAATTTTCGGCATAGCACAAATTGTCTATGGAAGACGTTTACTTCAGTATAAAAGTTCTGGTCGTATAGGTACTATTGTTGCTGGTGTCTTACATTTACTCAATGTACCTTTTGGGACCGCTTTTGGTCTCGCTGCTTTATTTATTCTAACTCGACCTGAAGTTATTGATTTATTTGGAGATTAAATTCAGCTTTCATGGTAATTATCCTTTGAACATAATTAGCAACGAATGTTCATAAGTGACAACAAAGATTTAGGTGCTACCTAATTTTTTATTCTAGGACGACTCCATTTTTTTGTGGAACAATAGCTATACAGGATTAGGTGTATTTGTCTTTAGAATTAACAGAACGGTGGAATTAAATCCTAGAAAATTTTTCGTTCTGCAAAATATTTTATTGGTGAAAGTTCAAGACAGTATGTCAACTTGAGATGGTAGGTTATAGAATACTTGAGGGTACACTTTGTTTTTCAGGTAAAGCAATATCACTGAGAAAAAGGCTGTAAGTCACTAATCCAAAGCCTAAAATTGGACTAAGCAAAAATAGTAATGGTATTCCAACTATTTCTGCTATCCCCCCAATAACTAGTAGAGCTAGAGGCAAGATTGACTTTACAAGTGTGAATGTTACTGAGGTTATTCTCCCTTGTAGATCAGGGGGAATGAAAATCTGAAAATAAGAAATAATCCCTACGTCAATAATACCAACAGAGAATCCAATAATGAGAGTCCCAACTCCCATCACTACGAAAATTCCTGTTGGTGCGAGAGCTATTAAAAGCATTCCAAAAAAAGTTGTCGCTAAAGCCACTGTAAGTGTTTTAATCTTTGGAGTGAAATTTTTTAACGCGATTAACATTGAACCGCCAAAATTTCCTACTTGAAACAACCCAATTATGAAAGCTAGTTCTAAAGCTCCTCCTAGGTGTATTTCCTTGACAAAGAGGGGCATTAAAGTAAATATAGGATTTATTAAAATATTTCCAATAGTAAAAACAACCACTAAGGGCAAAAATCCATTGTTTTTGAGATAACTTAAACCCTCGATAAATTGAATCCTGAAAGATGCTTGAGTTGCCTCTAATTCAGTACTTCTTATGATTGGAGGAATACTTACAACAATCAGAGTACCAACTGCAATGAGGAAAGTAATGACATCAAGCCATAATATTCCACCCACGGTAAAAAACTCTAGAAGAAGAGCTCCAATTGCTGGACTTACAATGAATATTAAGTTGTTGAAAATGGAAGTTAATCCATTAATTCTACTTATTTGATCTTTAGGAACCAGTTGTGGAACAATAGCTATACTAGCTGGCATATGAAAGGCTTGAAAAACACCACGGACAGCGAGTAAAGCTAAAACGTGCCAAATATCAACAAGATTAAACCAAAATAACATGATCAAACCAAAGGTAGCAATTGCCTGAAAAAAATCCGAGAATAATATTATTGATTTCCTACTCCATCGATCTGCAAACACCCCTGCCACGGGACTTAGAATAACCATGGGAACTAACCCAACAAAAGTTGCCAAAGCAAGGACGAAAGCGCTTTCTGTTTTTAGCGTTAACCACCATATAATGGCAAATTGTACCACTCCTGATCCTAATAACGAGAATAACTGGCCAATCCAGATTAAAAGATAACTCTTCATTTTGCCTGCTGGTTCTTCATTCACCAATTGGTTAATATTTGTCATTTTAAATTTCTTCTCTTACCTGAATTGTAAATAGGATGTACTAAATTCATTTATCGTCCAATAGAGACATTAACAAAGGTTTTGTAATGTTATTCTGTTTTACAGTTTTGTGTATGTAGGTTACGATGTTATCTTATATAAGCTTGTGTTTCGGTAAAACACGTCTCTTCGAATTAATTCCATAATGTCCTAAGAAAAAATAACGAAACACATAATTGGAAGTGTTAAACATAAGAAAAATGAGAAAAGGGGAAAAACTCCCTCCTCACATGAACTAGTAATTACTTCGTATAAAGCTATTCAACTCCAGGTTGAGACAAGACATAGAATAGAACTAGAATGTGATTTTATTCAAATTAATGAGAAGTTTACATAGTTCTTGAAAAATATCTTAATATATTGTCCATTAGAAATTATCTCTCATAAATACATACTAAGAAAGAATTGAAGAGATAAAGCATTAATGAGAATGGTTGAATTTATAATAACTGGCTGAGAAAATGACACGAAATACAAATGATATTATCCAAATAGAGAATTTAAAAAAGCATTATGGGAAAGTACGAGCTGTAGATGGTATCTCTCTCAGTGTTCGAAAAGGAGAAATATATGGTTTTTTGGGACTTAACGGTGCTGGAAAAACAACAACTATTCGAATGCTCCTTGGAATGGTTCGACCTACCTCAGGTAGTTGTTATTTAAACGGTAAAAAAATTCATTCTGGTGTTCATGAT
>CP070695.1:266718-276510 GCA_020353515.1 Candidatus Heimdallarchaeota archaeon | reverse complement strand
GGGGTAGTAGAAGGGAGATAGAAAATTCCAAATTCATTAATCCATTAATTTATGACAATACAAGGGTGATTTTCATGGTATTTGGACTTTAACCGTTGGTTATATTCAAATATGGCTTCATTCTACAATCAAAAATTTACAAAATAAGTCGTTTTGGTACACATGAAATACACAACACGTAAATTCTAACCAAAAGAATGCTTAAGAAGTTCGTTCATCTGTTGTCAGTTACTTATCATAAAAAGCTTACGAGAATTAATAGATTTTTTATTTTTGGTAATAGACATCTTTATTCAAGAAACATATACACCTAGGTATATAAATCTCGAGTATATTAAAAAAGACTTCACTGTAAAATTGGTTTATCCTAATTGAAAATGGATCAACGCTTTTCTGCTTTTATATAATTTCATAGATATACCCACTAATATATTATTCCCCAAAAAATACCTAAATGCGTTACAAGAATTCCTTAATGAGTTTATTTGGATCTTCTTTTCCCAATTTTTTGGTAAACTCCAAAGAAGGTTGTTTAGCATCAGGATATACAGCATTATTCCAGTAAAACTCATCGCAAAAATCACTGTGATGGAGACTTTGTGTTTTTCTCGCGTGAATAGTGTGTCCCTCATTGTTGCTCGGATGGTCATTAGTATAACAGGAGCTTAGATAAGCAATATCTGGGTCGTTTATATCTTTTAGAACTTCATGAACAATACATCTGTCAAATTTGTATAACTCTTTATAATCATCATAAATAACAATTGTAAAATCTCCAAGTCCTAACTCTCGATATTGCTTCATGACACGTTCTCTCGAATCAATTCTTGTTACTTTTTTAGGGTCTTCGTGCATTTCTGGTGGATTTTGTTCTTTCCGTTCTTTAATTAAATATTTAACAATTTCTTGGTATAATTTAGTTGCTTCGTCTTTTCCAAATATATCTTCTATTGTTTTAACTCTATAGTAGGAAAGATGACTTGAAGTTCTTCGAATATTAAAATAGCGTATTTCAATTTCTTCTATAGAGTTCAAACCTTCTGGGAGTTCAAGTAGCTTACATATAAAATTGATAATTACTTTTTTAAGTTCAGGATATTTATTCAATATTTTTAGATTTTGATCTATTGGTCCAAGATCAAATAATCCATTATTATATATGAATTCTTTTATCACATTACCTAATCTTTTTTCAAAAGTCTGTAAGTATTCGTTTAATTTATCAGATTTTAATTTATTGAAATGCTTTATTACTGCATCAGTTTGTTCAAAATTACTCTTTATAAATTCATTAAGATTAATTTTGCTTTTTGCTTCTGTATTAAAAAATTTACAGGAGACTATTTTCATATTTTCCCCTCATTTTTTCCTTCCTTAGAATACCAATTCTTTAAACAAATTAAAAATAAATCTATTTAATAATAATTTTTCGATGTGTGCAAAGAAAATAATGTAAAAACTCAGAAGATAACTTATTAGCTCCATTACAAGCTATTGACTCTGATTTGATAAAATCTGTATCAACTACTGTTCAATTTACCCAATCCAATCGACAACAATATCTAGATGTTATAAATACAATTTATTAGAATTCTTTTCGATCTTTTTTTCATTTTTAATTTGACATATTAAAAAAATAGATGTATAGGTCATTCTCAAAAACTCATAATAATATATGACCTGTAATAAGTTAAAATCTTTGATTTGATAGAGTAATTATCCTCATACTATTATTTAATATTATACTACCTCAATTTTCATAACCAGGTATGAATTTCAAAATCAATACTTTGAAAAACAAGTTACATTGCAAAAATACATTTAAATGACCTTAGTTAGTTTCAACGAAACATATTAGCAATTTAGTAATTGTACTTTTTTCTAATAAGAGAAAGTTATCTTGAATTAGTAATCTGAAACTAATTTTATTCTAAATATCCTTCAATTTAGTCGAAGTGATTTTATTTTAACAAGATTAGCTTCCAATATCTTTTCTCAAAATTGGAAAAGTTTAAATAAACAAGTGATTATACATTCTACAACCATTAAATGATAAATGGTCGTAAAAAATTAGAGGTTATGATTTTTAATGAAAGAAAAGAAAAAAGAATCTAAGAAAAAACCTAAGAAACCTAAAACAAAGAAATAAAGCAGTTAAGTGATATAATTGGAAAAACGAAATCCGATTAAGGTTTTAAAAGAGAAAATAACGAGAAAAAAAGGGAAAAATAAGGTGAAATAGTTGGGAAAGAAGAAATCATCAAAAAAGAAAACACAAAAGCCCCAAGAGAAGAAACAAGGGAAATAATTTCATCTGAGATCAATTTAATTTTTGGAAAAAATCAATAAGCAGTATAAAAAGGAAGAAAAAATGAAACCGCCAAAAAAAAAGAAGAAAGTAGAAGTAGAAGAAGAAGAGGAAGAGTGGAACGAAGAAGAATGGGATGATGACGAGGACGAGGCAAATTAATTATTACGGCTAGACACATGTCGTCAGGAGGGAGAGCTTTTATTTTCTTAAGAATCGGAAATAGAACCAATCAATTAATGTGACGAAAAGTATCAGGTGAGGTAGGAAAAAAGTATGTAGCAGCTGAACAATGAAACGAGTGCAGCCGCATCCACCATCTACCCCAAATGCCCTGGTGATCCAACGAACCGAAAAATATTCTTTTTCCAACCGTTGGGTCACCCTCCCTCCCCCCTCACATATTTCATCTATATACTGTGAAACATGCTCCGAACCCTAAATAAATACCTTTTTTCACTTTGAATTCCTTATATTAGGGAAAAAGGCTTTTCCTTCATGGATCTTGTTCCACGCTTGATGAATTGAATCCTTTAACTATAAGCCATACTGCTAGAACCATTTCGTTCAGGATTATTGGAATAGCTAAAAGGGCTGTCGATAGCGGGTCAAAGACGAACATACTTAAAGGAACTCTTGTTACTAACAATGTAGTAAATCCTAATATGCTAGGTGTTGTTGGGTTCAACAGTTATGACTACATGACCCTTATGACGGCCTTCCTCGACATAACGATGTGCCTCAGCCATCTGTTCAAAGGGAAAGCTTTTGTCTATAATCGCTTTCAATTTTCCTTCTTCTATAAGCTCTTTAAGTGCTCTCAGATCCTCACTTTTCTCCGGTAACACTACACAATTTACTTTTTTGTTCCCAAATAGTTTTGTTCTTAGCATTTGCCCAACCTGTCTCATTTTGAAGCTAGTTAAAACATAACGACCATTTGGATTCAGAGAGTTTTTGACCTTCGAAAAAGGAGTCCTGCCTAAACCCCCAAAAATAAGGTCATAAGTCTCACTGCTTTCGGTAAAATCCTCAACAGTGTAATCTATGACTTGATCAGCCCCTAATGATTTGACAAAATCTAAGCGTGGAGTACCGCACACACCAGTAACATTAACATCAAAATGAGATTTAGCTAGCTGGACAATAGCTGAACCAATCCCTCCAGAAGCACCATTAATAAGAATCTTTTGGCCTGGTTTAAGGTTTACCTTATCTCTGAGCAAAGTTAATGCCATTATACCTCCATAAGGAACAACAGCAGCCTCCTCAAAAGACATGTTTGCAGGTTTTTGTGATAGTATTTTATCTTCAGGTAACACAATGTATTCAGCATAGGCCTTCATACTCGAGCTAGTATACCCGAAGACCTGGTCACCTACTTTCCACATATCTGGTGTCACATTTTCTCCAACTGCTTCAATGACACCAGAAAACTGACTTCCTAGGATTTTGTTACGTGGCTTTCTAATGCCAAATGAGATTTTTGCAATTAGCCAGAACAGCAAAGGCATTGCAAACTTGCCTGGTGAAATGTTTCTCATATTCCGACCAAATATATCCCCATAACCAATTGTAGTGGCATAAATTCTTATTAAAACCTCATTTCTCTTCGGAGTAGGTTTGTCGACTTCCACAAGCTTTAGTACCTCAGGAGGACCATATTCAGTATAGATTATTGCTTTCATTTTTTGCTTTTTATTACCATTATTCTTCATTTTTTTCACCATTTATTACCGCCCGTGCTTTGAACACATACAATCTTATTATCAGTGAGACCACTCCAAAAATTAAGTGAACAACTAAGAGTAGAACTAGTAGCACCAGCGCAATTTCATTAGAAATCCATTGCAATAAGAATCTTAAAAAAACAGGTAACACGTCTGCAAAATAGGTAAAATCAAAGGGGAAAACCAATATGAGCCAACCAATAGCAAAAGTCGCAAAAAAAAGGCCACCATAAGTATCTAGGTCTCGAGAAGGATGTTTTTGACCTAGAAGTATCAATACTGACGTTGTAATCCAATAAATCAATGTACCGTAAAGCATGATCATCTCGAACGTGCTAAACTTTGAAGTGAAGAAACCTGTAGACCCCGTCTGATGGGCAATGAAGGCCAATCCAAATATGCCATTAACTACGATTAGAAAAACAGATGCAGCTATATCATCAACTGCGATTTCATCGCTAAGTTCCTCCTCTGCCGTCTTGGAGAAGAAAATGTTCATCCTTTCTATTATCGTTTTTTTTTCACTATTCTCTTCATTAGCTCTATTTTCCATTACAACACCAGTTTTTTTTTAAACGAATTTTAAAATAGATTTCTTAATGATGATTATAAAAATCGATTTAATTCATAAATGAGCTTAACTCTCTTACTTTAAGCTGGTGAACGTTGGGTAAGTTAAAGTTTTTATAAAAATGTTATAAAATTATTAGTGTAACATTGGGTAAATTTAGATTTAGAAGCTCTATCATTCATTTTTTTCTGAATTAGAATTCATTTCAGAAAACAAAGTATGATTAAGTCTTTACAAATTATCCATATTTTTTGGAGAAAGAGAATAGCCGTAATATCTTATGTATTGAAATTCAATTGTTATACTCTTAGGAGAAATTGAAATGATCAACCAAATAACAAAACCTAACAAAAAATGAAAATCAACTCGCTACTAAGTGAGGGAATGATGAGATTCTAAAGAGTTGTCTGATTATTCTACCTTACAGGTGAATTTGGTTGGAGTATTAGTAAAGTCACTCATTTGCCATGCAAATACTTTCTTTGGAATTACTCTCCAGAAAGGTGGTGGATGAAACATCTTGTATCTCTTCTCATACAACTCCCCAAGTACTTGATGCAAATCCTCATCCGAAAATTGCTCTGCATAACCCTCTATAATTACCACCTTCTCACCACTCTCAGTATGAACTGAGATATTATTATTTTTCTGCAGATTTTTTGCATTTCTGGTTTCAGACCCTCCTCCAAAGTAGAATATATTTTCATACCAAATTCCCCAGACAGGACGAGAATGTGGGAAGTTACCTCGAATTGTATTAATCCAGTAATTATGCGATAGTTCCATCCATCTATTGACATCCTCCCAGGTAACTAACCCTGATCTTTTTTCAGAAATCCCATAATCTGGGATATTTGGCCTTTTAGGCTCCGAAATTATTATTTTTATTAACTGCATGTTTCTATTCAGAGAATAAAAGATTTTTAAGTTATTTGTTGCGTAAAAAAAAATGACTCTATAATCACTCTTTTGATTAAATATTTCTAATTTGCAAGAATCGTTGGTTATTGCCCCTCTGTTTTTTTCTTTTGACTAGCCCAAGTAAGAGAAGTGATACTGCTAGAACTTCAAAGCTAGCATTACTACTACCCCCATTTGTGGATTGGGGTGGAGTCAACACAATTTCGTCTTGGACAACGATGTTGTCTATCCCTGGTCCTGGTCCACCTGAAAATATGAACACTTCTGTGGTCGTGTATGTATCATCCTGAAATGATTCTACATGAGTCCCATTGATAAAGACGTTAAATTCCCCTTCCGCATTTCTTGTGATATCAAAGTGATATTCCTCTATACTCGGAATCGAAGGCCTTAGGTCTTTTTAACGTTGGTTAGGTTTTACAATTAATTTTTTTTACCATGTTTCCACTTTTAATCCAGAAACCCGCTCGAAATGCTTAGTATTCCGAGTTAAAATGTCTGCTTTGTGTTCTAATGCGATACCAGCAATTAATGAATCTTTTAATCCAATAGACAACCCAAGTTTCTCTAAGGAGTTAAGAATGTACGCTGATCTTTCTGCGGAACTCAAATCTAAGTTTAATATTGTTAAATTTTCTAGAAAATCTCGAGTTTTCTTAACTCGTGTTCCTGATATCCCATCAATAGCTACAATCCCCACAAATAGTTCTAACGCATTTACTGCAGTTGAGACGATTTCTCGGGGCTCTTCCTCTAATTGCTCTGCTTTAGTAATAGCCTCCTTGTCTCCCCTAAGGAGAGCGATCATGAAATCACTATCCAAACAAAGCATCGAACTGTTCTCCTAACTCTTTTAGAACTGTTCTAATGGTTTGCTGCTCATGTGAGGAAAGATGCCAAACCCCTGCAAAATCGGCTAAAGATTTATGTTTGAGAGGACGAGTAAGTCGTTTTACTACATCAGAAAAAGATTCATTGGCATTTTTTTCCCTTCTCAATCTCTTATAGGCTTCTTCATCTAAACTAATTGTTTTACTGCCCATTCAAAATCACATATACATATACACACACAGCCTTTTTATGGTTTATTGTTGGAATCAAAATAACTTTTGAACAATACAATGACCCCGAGTTAAGTTTTACGGATTTAACAATCCTGGAAGTATGTAAGAATTTAAAAATTCAATATTTAGCCAGTTATGATAGTGATTTTAAAGATAAAGTTGCTTTAATACCCTAAATTTTGAATATCATTTTTGATGTAAAAACAATTAGAAAAGCTAAAAGCTCTAGTGGATTTAAAGAAAAAGAAAGAGAATTTGACTGTTGTCCAACAGCTTATTGCTCATAGGTATAATGCTTGGATCCCTGTGTTTTGTCTATTTGAAAACCGATTTCCTAATAGAATTTAATCGCGGGGTTATCCTCTACGATGGTCGCCACTAATCGTTCAGCTTTCTGTTTATCGAAGTAGCTTTTCGTTGCTTTCAGCATGGCTTTCCTCAGGTTTACTCCATCTGTAAATTCCCGATCCAATATCATTCCACCCAGATAAGCCTGGATTGGAGACTCGTTTTGCTCTCTCTCAGGCATAGTCCCTCTGACATACCCTGCAAGGGCCCCTTTCCAATAAACAAGGAATGAATCTTCTGACGACATTTCCCCTGATGCAAATTGGTCGACTAAATTTTCTATCGTAAATTCGTCCCCTACAATTGTCTCTTTCGACTGACGGTGGGAAATAATTCTCCTTTTGAACCGACTTTTCCTTCATCTGTTGTCATCCTTTCCACTCGACTTTCAAATTATATTTCAGGGATATATAGTATTTTTTATGAAGTCTTCCATCTGGAATGGGTTACCATGACCAGGATACACAGTATTTAATGATAGATTTATCAGTTTAGCGATACTAGCATCAAACTCCACAGAATTATCAATTAGAGAGCACTTAACTGGTCCTCGTTTAACGTTATTTTCGAGTAAGTCTCCAATAAACAGATCACCCTCCGTTGTATGGAATCCAATAGACCCCTTGGAGTGTCCAGGGAGATGAACAACTTTAGCGCTAAATCCATACTCAGAAAGATCATCTCCTTCCTCGAGATATATATCTGGGGTAAATTGATCCTTTTTTTTCAAGTTTATCTTGAATAGTGGTAACATCATTTTAACAAGTTTTCTAATGATTATATTACGACTTTCTCTGGAATAGAAGAGATCTCCATGTTCAACCATTCCTAAATCATCTTTATGCATAGCTATTTTGCTCTTATATTTCTCACGGAGATACGCACAATTACCTGAATGGTCAAAATCCCCGTGAGTCAGTAAGATTAACACTAGATTCTCAGGTTGAACACCAGCATTATTTAATGTATTTTCAATATTGATACGTTGATTAGAATACCCAGTATCAATCAAGATATAACCAGCTTTGGTTTTTATAAGGTAACAATTAACACCTTTAAATGTATTGGTTTTAATTAAACCAGAAGTAGTTTTATTCATCATTCTTCCCTAAGACTTTTGTTGTATTGTTTTTCTATTGGAATAAATTGAACCTCGATTCGTGGCAGTGATTTGAAAAAGAAATAAAAAAGTAAAAATTCCTTACTTCTCATTTCACAAGATCTGTTTGAACTTCACTGTTTATTCTCTTTGATATTGAGGGGATCTTGTTTAAAACGAAGGAAAGGATTAACCAACCTATAGTCAGATACATAAGAATGAATTTGAGAAGTGCGAATGTCGAATGTGCTATAGCAAGCCAGTTTGGAAAACCCACAGGATTAGCAGTCATCGAAAGGAGGAATACATTTTCTACTGCATCACTAATAGCACTCAAAACTCCAATCCATGCCATCATCTTACCTACTTTCAGAGGTAAACTTCCTTGTTGATAGTCCCATGAAAGATATCTTGCACTACAATAGAAAAAGCAACCATAAGCGATCATGAACGCATAATCCACGAAATTTCCTAGAATAAAGAGTTTAATATCTTCAGATTTCATCATAGCAAAATGTGCTTTGATTATTTCGGCACTAAATCCTAGCTGAGTGTCATCCAATGTACCAGGATATCCTGATAATTCCAATAGTAGTATCACGAGAGTAGCTGTAATCAACACTACTGGTAGGCTAACAAGTACCAGACGTTTCATCAGGGGTTTTCCTGAGTCTTTTAAACTTTCATTATTGTTTTTTTCAGATTTTTTCCAGTTCATCTCTATTACCTTTTTAAGTGAATGAGCATTCATTCACCATACAGATTCCTTTTTAAGTGAATGAACGTTCATTTATATATATTTCTATTCCGGATTAATCCTCATGAATTCAACTTAAAGGAGATTTTTACCTATAATGAGGCCCAAAGATCAAACCAAATATAATGCCATTATCAATGCTTCGCTTGAACTGGTAAAAAAGCTAGGATTTACTGGTATTTCGATCTCCAAGATTGCTAAACAAGCTAACACCTCTCCAGCTACAATTTACATCCATTTCAAAAACAGAGAAGACCTCTTCACTAAGCTATATACAAAAATAAGAACTGACATGAGTAACGGTGCATTACAAGGGGTACGTGAAGAGATGGACATTGAACAAGTTTTCAAATCTATCTGGATCAATTCCTTCTCATATAATCTTAACCACCCTGATTATCTTATTTACCGTGAAAAATTCGAACAGACCCCAATGATGGAAAAAATCAAACCTGAAGATTTTGAATTGTATAATTATGTCAATAATCTCTTTCAACGGGGTGTAAAAGAACACATTATCAGAGATCTTCCAATTCCACTTCTAGTATCTTTCGCTTTTTTCCCAATCATCACTTTACTAAACTTTCATTTTGAGGGGGTGCTTAGCATGGATGAGAATCATATTACTGAAGCCTGTGAGATAGCATGGAATGCTATTAAGATCAATCGTTTGATGACTTTGTAAAAGAATATAAGACTAAAACTCAATCTGATAGAAAAGATGTTTTATTGAGCTGGATCAATAATCAATACGATAGTGAATTGGATACTGATGCTGTAAAAGAACAGAAAGAATTTAGATAAATTTCCTTAAAAAAAAATTGTTGTTTTCATGTAAGCTTTTGATTGACTGGACAGTCTGCATCTTCGGTTCCATGTGGATTCACAAAGGAAAATCTTCCAATTGGTCTTCAGATCGTTTTGACGAACTTGGTGTGCCTCAGGCTTCTAGAGTATCAATATACGTATAATCGATAACATATCCAACGGTTAA
>CP070695.1:256605-266618 GCA_020353515.1 Candidatus Heimdallarchaeota archaeon | reverse complement strand
ATCCTCTCGATCTTAGGATACTCATCAATAATCATTTTGGGTTTAGTAGTCTTCTTGAACATAGTTTCTATTGATTCGAGCTTTTTTTCTGACAAAATAGAGACCTCACCATAGGTCATGAATTACTATATTAAAATTGTGAGCTCGAGCGAAGAGGGAGTAAAAACATTATTTCATCTAAAAAGTGTTTAATCAACTCTAGAGAGAACGAATCAATAACAAGATTTGATTAGATTGATAAACCAGAACTTTTTCTCTTTTTCTGAGAAAATTCTCCCTTATAAAAAAGTTAGGAGGTTATCATCTATTTATTTCTCTTTCATATAGTCTGGAAATCAATGTTTGGATGCTGTCATCAACTTCCTCACCTAAATTCTATCTTACTTACTAGTTTTGTAGATTAATATTGTTCGAATTTCAGTTTTAAAAAAATTCTAGAAAGGAATTGAATTCTTTATTATTTGACGAAATTATTGATGGATGGATCAAGATCTGCTAGTCTAATTAGGAATTAACCCATCTTTTTCCTTTCTAGGGTTTCTTCATGATCCACTAAGTCATTCTGACCTAATTTTTTTCCTTAAGTAACCTTAAACGACAACATACATCATAATTATCCCCACCATGATTACAACCCAAAATGACAGTAAATAAATCCAGATCATATTTTCTTGCAGGTCAATTACATAACTTACATAAATTGGAAAATTAGTTAATAAATGAAATCCAAATCCATAGAGGAGGCCATAAGCGTATTTTTTGTAAAAAATATAATATAGGCTACCATATAAGAATGAACCATGTAAGAAACACACACATAATCGTTCTATTAGAAATCCACCCAGAAAGTACCAAGGGAGAGAACTGATATACGGATCCTGAGCAAATACCGACGCTAAGAACCAGATTTCGCCAGTCCCAAAACCAAGACCCGCTGCAAATGCATACCAATGTAAGTGATCAAAATCAATCTTCCGAAAAAAATACAGAGGAAGAAATACTAATAATTTGGATGATTCTTCGGTTACTGGAGCATAGAAATTCTTAATTAATCCGTATATATCATTATTGGTAATAAAAGACCGTATAATTTCATCTAATGGTAATCTTAATCCAAAGTATGCAAAGAAAAAAATGGGGAAATTCGCTAAAAATAAGAGAAACAATACTAATTTAATTCTGTTAGGTGATTTAAAAGTAACTATTCCCCCGATGAGACCAAGAGCTAGGCAAGTCGTAATAATAGCCATGAGAGTAATCCCTAACATGATTGAAAATTTGACTTCTTCCTGTAATTAAATCTTTTGGGAAATTAGGTATAATGAATCTCAATGACAGATATGATTTAACCACCGATTTGTATGACTATCCTTCTGACTCAGCGTCAAGGATCAGGAGGCTGGATAGTACCCTGCAGTCACATCTAGTTAGTATGAAAAAAGCTGGAAGATCAAAATTTTTCTTTAACCAACGGTCAATGTCCAAATAGGCACCCCAAATAGGTTCTTTTTGAAAAATCCCTTTTTAAAAAATCTATCCCCAAAGGAGAGTTTGAGAAAGATAATATCTTTTTCCTCATTCTTGAAGTAACAACATGAAAAACTTATTCAGAGGGATTTAACAGAATAGAGGTAGATAGAGGATGAACAGGGAGAATGATTGTCCCCTCAGTATGCAAATCAAGAACTAATTAGTGTTGAGGATTTAATCAGTGTAATACAAAATAATTCTAGAATGCTTACATTAACAATTATAATTACAGTTATATAACGATCCTTCCTGACAATCTTGCGCTGTGCTTAATCATGAATATTTATCAAATACTCTCAATTTGTGCAATGCTTAGCCCCATTGTTTATACAACAATGTGGATTCTTGGTGGAATTCTACAATCAGATTATAGTCATATCCGTGATGATGTCAGTTCCCTTTTTGCCGTTGACGCACCTAACCAACGACTCTTTCAAGCACTTACATTCACTTCTAGCGCGTTGTTATTCATCTTTTATCTTGGATTACATGAAGGGTTAAATGATGGCAGTACTGACTTTCTAGGCCCGTTCTTATTTATTCTTAGTGGAGTAGTGGGAATTCTCGTTGCTCTTTTCTTCCCTCTTGATGCTGGAGGAGAACTAGTTACTCTAAGAGGAAAAATGCATCTTATTCTTGTAGCGGTAATGGGAATCCTTACCATTGGAGGTATGTTGGCTTTATGGTTACGTTTAGAGTCAGTTCCTAATTGGAGTGGGTTTGCCACCTTTTCATTGATCTCTGCTATCGTTTCTTTTGTTCTCATTATAATTGCAGGAATATTTGCTCAAGGGAAGTATCGAGGATTATTTGAGCGGATCGGTGTCACTCCCTATCAACTTTACTACTTCGTACTAGGATTGATGGTCTTTCTCAATAATTAATCTACTTTGAGGGATCTTCCTCCTGATGCTAGAATAATTCTTTCTTTGACAAGGTTTTCTGTTCAATACAAGAAAAGAAAGAACTTCAATCTGACTGGACTATAGTTATAGACACATTGCCTCTCTTTCTACCAGAGTCGACATACCGATGCGCCTCTACAATCTCAGTCCATGAGAAGTGTTTATCAATCACTGCTTTGAGCTTTCCAGTCTCAATCAGCTCCTTGAGCTCACCAAGCAAGGCAGTTGCCTTCTTAGAGTCAATTTTGTCTGAAGACTCGTCAACGTTAAGATATATACCTGAAACTTTTAGGACTCTCTTATAATCACCTTTATATTTATCTACAGCGTCAAAAATAACATCATATGCTTCCCCACGTTCAGTAAAATCATCCTTAGTGTAATCAATGACTTCGTCTGCCCCTAGTGAGCTTACGAGTTCCAAATTTGATGTGCTACAAACACCAGTCACTTCAGCTCCGAGTGCTTTGGCCATTTGAACAGCAAACGTACCTATACTGCCAGACGCACCATAGATCAACACTTTTTGTCCACTCTGAATATTGGCCATCTTAATGATTCCCCAAGCAGTGATCCCACCAGCAGGAATAACAGCTGCCTCCTCATAAGTCATGTTAGTAGGTTTAAGGGATAATCCTTTTACATCTTCAGCCATACATTTATATTCCGCATATCCTCCAAATTTGGACCAATATGTTGATGCAAACACTTGATCCCCTTTCTTAAATTTTGTAACACCTTGACCTACTTCTACTATTTCTCCGGCAAGATCCATACCTAGGATGGAATTTTTAGCAATTCTACTTGGTCTACTTAGTCCTAGCATTACTCGGGCGATAATTTTAATAATCGGACCACCTGGTATATCGAATCTCCGCATTCGTGAATCTCCAATATGTCCTGAGGTTGCATATATCTTGATAAGGACTTCATTATTCTTCGGGATTGGTTTCTCAATCTCTTTGAATTCAAGAACCTCAGGTGGGCCATATTTTGTGCAGATGACCGCTTTCATTAATTCTTTAGTCATTTCTTTCATTCTCCATACAATTTCAGGGATAAACTGAATTAAACAGCCAATTTGGTTGATACTTAAGAATGTACTAGAGCTTGGATATGGGGAGATTATTATCTGAGTAATAATTCAAGTCCAAAAAATATTAGAACTAGTCTATTGTTTGAAATTTGTTACACACGAAAGGAAAGAATTTGGTGAATTCTAAATGAGTCTGGAAATGCAATTATCGGGTTTTCTATTTCTATTAATAATAATTATACTGATTTTATGTGAAATACTTGGTCATGGGACAATTAGTGATTTGAAATCAGAAGTTAAACTGCAAAAAATTAACGAAGATCCAAAGAAATTTAAAATAAGCTTCGTATTACTCATCATAGAGCATCTTAGCATAATTACTCTTGCTATAATGCTGTTTGTTGCATTTAGCCCTTTAAACATAATATTGGGGGTTATTTGGGTTATCTTTCGAATAGGAGAAAGCTCATTCCAAATTTATGATAAAAAAAACTATTGGGGGCTTCTCAATTTAGCGAAACAATATTCAGACGCTAGTGGTGTGGAAACAAATGAGTTTGTTAATTTGGGTCTTAGCATTCTCAAAAGAAAAATCTCTATTTTCACATTTTCACAAATTTTATTCTCCATTGGTACACTCGGATACTCACTCTTGTTTGTTATCTATGAACCTGTACCGGTAATTATTGGATGGTTTGGAATTGTTTCCAGTATCATTTATGGCTTTGGTAACGGAGTTAAACGTGTAAAACCTGACTTTGAAGTCCTGGGGAACGTTGGAGGTCTGCTAATTTTAATTTTTGAATTAGGTTTAGGAGTATGGCTTTTATTTTTGTCATAAATGCGATAATTTCATCGCATTTATTTGAAAAAGGAGGATACTTAGTTTATACTATAATAAAGCAAAAATGATAACTGGAATCAATAGAATCATCCTAATCCCTTTATTAAAAAAAGGAAGTATCCTAAAGTCTAGTCATTCCCTTATCAATATTCTTATTAATCCTTATTCATGGGTTTTGTTAATTATTGCATTTCTTTGGAGAAAAACCTCAATGTCTAGAATAGTTCATTTTGAGATTGGAGCAGAAGATGTTAATCGTGCAAAGATGTTCTATGAGAATGTTTTTGGTTGGAAAATTAAAGAATTTACACAGAATCTACCACTACTAATTTTTCCTGGGAATGATAACGAATCAGAGTCACAAAAAGCCAACAGCAATAATCTTACGTCTATTGGTATTGGAGCAATTCAACAAAGGCATTACCAAGAAAGCATCGGTATTACAATTAATGTTTCAAATATTGACGAAGCTATAAAGACGATCGAAGTGAACGGTGGTCAAATCTTATCACCAAAATTCCCCATTCAGGGGATTGGTTATATGATAATTTGTCAAGATACTGAAGGAAATACATTTCGGATAATAGAAGTAGACCCTTTAGCAGACGTTTTACTTTGGACTGACTTTATTGATCATAAGAAGGATCAACCCACGTTAGTAGAACAATTAGGCTATCCTAAAGATGCTATCCTTGTAATAGTTCACGCAGATGATATTGGTATGCATCCTAAACAAACAGATGGCGCCTTAGATGCCATGAAATATGGACTGTGCAAAACAGGAAGCATTATGGTGCCTTGTCCTGATATCAAGAGAGTTATAGATATTTGGAAGAATGATCCTGGGCTTGACCTTGGCATCCATTTAACATTGAACAGTGATTGGGGCAAAACCTACGGCTGGAGCCCTCTTTTATCACAAGAGGAAGTACCCAGCCTCTACAATCCCGAGGGACTCTTTTGGCAGTTTGAACATGAACTCAAACAACATTTAAATGTGGAAGAAGCAATTAAAGAGCTGGAAGCTCAAATCGTAACTATTCTTGAAGCTGAGCTTAAACCTACTCATATAGATGATCATATGGGCTGTTATTTCTGTCATCCTGACTTGGGAAAGGGAATAGAGAAACTCTCAAAGAAATATAATCTGCCACTGATACCATATTACCGAGATACAGCTCGAGAGAGAGGTTATGTCTATCCTAACACGTTTTGGCAGTTTTCATTGATTATTGGAGAAACACGGAACCCCGAGGCTCGTAAGGAAACATATCACAATTGGTTGAAAAATCTGGGCCCTGGAGTGCATGAAGTAGTTACACACATTTCATTTATGTCTGAAGAATTGGAGAGAATCTTAGAACCAGCAGGTTCAGCACATTCGTACTGTAGAACTGGTGATTATGATGTTTGGACGAATCAAGAGACAAAGAACCTTGCAGAAGAACTAGGTGTTATTTTTATAGGCTATAGAGAACTCCAAAAATTACAAGCAAAAAACTGGGGACTTGAAACAGATGGGGTTGTATATTCCTAGGGAAACCCGCTTTTTTCAGTAGAATGCTAACAAGCTAGACTAGCTAAGGGGTTGTCAATCAACGGCACCTTGTCGTATTTTACTTATAGCACACTACAATTTCTTCTGTGGGGTTAAGAATTATGAAACCACCGAAATTTTTCCAATTTTTTCACAAATATAAGGAAATTCTCCTTCCGATTGGAATTTTTCTGATTTCTCTCATAGTTTATCTATCTTATGGGATGAAAGCAAACCTCAGAAAGGACAATTCCATTATCATATATGCTGGACAACAAATGGCTAATGGTGTGCCTTATTATGTCAGTATTTTCGATATAAAAAGTCCATTAGCTTATATATTGGCAGGAGTGGGAGTCATTATTGCACGATTAATAGGATGGAATGATATTATCACTGTCCGCTTATTGTTCCTTTTAGTCAGCTGTGTTACAGTTGTTTCCATCTATTTTCTCATAAAATATCTATTTGACTCTTCCGAGGTAGGAGTATTATCTGCTTTACTCTTCTTATGCTTTTTTGGCTTTTCTTATTATTCAGCTTTTGGTCCCCGTGCGAAAATCCTGATGCTTCTTTTCGAAATACTAAGTATTTGGGCAACTGCTAGGAGAAAATGGTTTTGGGGAGCATTTATTGGTTCCATCGCCTTTTTAACATGGCAACCAATGTTAATCTTTCCTGTATTGACTATCTGTTTGGCTTTCATCCAATCAACACAAAAAGAACGGATAGTGGCATTGTTAACAAGTATGACAGGATTTCTCATTCCCTTAGTTATTACTTCGTTATATTTTCTCTCATACTCTTATAACGCGTTTGAAAGCTTCTTATATGGTACACTTCTATTTTATCTCCTGTACGCCGATAGAGACCCAACAGACAGTTTCCTGAAAGGAATAAGAAAAAATCTTGAAAACCCATTCTTTGCAATAATCGAAGGGTTCTCAGCAATGATGTTTCTGATTATATTAGGGTTCGTAATGATTATTTTGTTGTTCTTCTTAGTAAGATCAAAGTATCCCTCGTTTAAAGAAATGATTAGAGAGGATCCATTTATAGTGATATTTGGATCATTATTAGTTCTAGTAGTGTTTGCCTTCATTGATTTTCAGAGATTTCCAGATTTTCTCATGTTTCTACCATACATTTCTATAGGATGTGCAAAATTTTTCGAAAACTTACTTCCTTATTTCAAAACATGCATAGAGAACCATCATCAAGATATATATGGACTTAAACGATTGAATTCTGATCATTTATACACTATAATGATTCTGGGACTCGCAATAAGCATGGTGTTTTCAGCTGAACTGATGGCGTACCATGAACGAGATTTTTATGATGATAGATACACCTCTACTTTAGCATATCAACAAGAACAAGCCGCTGAAATTCTAAACATATTCGGGGAAAACATCTCAATCTTATGTTTAGGAAACCCTGAATTGTTTGTGATTCTCAACCGAACAAATCCCTCACGCTTCCTCTTTATATTCATGGGTTTAGATAATTACATTCACGCCGTGACACCAGGAGGATTTGAAGGATGGATACAGGAAATAGAAGAAATTAATCCCGATTTAATTGCGTATGGAAGCACTCGTATAACACATCATACACGGAAGTTATTTAATTGGATTGAAATCAACTATACACCAACCAAAATTGGACCTTGGCTATTATTTGTGAGAAATGAATTATTCTATTGTCCCTCAAGAAACGTTCTCTTTGTTGGAAAAATACCTACCCGAACATAGCATCGTAGAAACGTATCCTTTTGACCATGGAATATCACATGAACATCCCAAATTCTTTAATTCCCGTCTGCTAGATTTTTGTACAAAAATTAATCATCCTCAGGCAAAAGAATTTAAATAAAAAATTAACATCTAAGATTATTCATATCGAAAAAAAATTGGTGTATTATATTGAAAAAAAGGGAGTCTACTGAATCAAACGATCCGCTTTTCACCGAACCATATGTAGATATTGATGAGTGGCGTGACGAGCCCGTACGCCATCGATATGTTCATGGTGGTTTTAAAGGTAGCCAAGCTCGATTCTCGTTCTACTTCCCACCAAAGGAGCAATACGAAAACAGGTTTTTCCAGTATATTATGCCGATATCTGGAAATGAGAATCTTGCACAGGCTCCCGATTATCCTAATCCTAGTTACTCGTTAGGTTTTGTCTTTGAAAGTGGCGCTTATTTTATTGAATCGAACCTAGGGAGATTGGATATGTTCCCAGGGGATGACCCTACTATCACCGGATATAGGACCAGTGCAGCAGTAGCGAAGTACTCACGTGTTTTGGCATCGGAAATGTATGGCCCCCACCGCCCCTATGGCTATGCTTGGGGCGGTAGTGGTGGGGCATATAAGACCATCAGCTGTATAGAAAACACAGACGGTATCTGGGATGGTGTGGTGCCATTTATTCACGGAACACCAATGAGCATGCTCAATAATTTTACAATTCAGGCCCATGCAATGCGTGTGCTGAAAGATAAGATGCCTGCCATCGTCGACGCGGTGGAGCCTGGTGGAAGCGCTGACATGTACGCTGGCCTAAATGAAGAGGAACGAGAGGCACTTACTGAAGTGACTAAAATGGGATTTCCGCCACAAGCTTGGTTTAATTACCAGAGGATAGCATTCGGTTATACAGGGGTCTTAACCACCCTCCTTGACCAAACTATCGAGTGGGATCCCACGTATTTCGAAGACTTCTGGAATAAACCAGGCTACCTTGGTGCAAATCCACCTCAGTCACTCCTAGACGCTCGGATCAAACACGAAACAACCATAAGCAAACTAATTATGCCTGATGATATCAGGAAAATGGGGGGTTCATTGTCGATTTCAGCTGGGCAAGCTGGTAACATAACAGTCCCAGCAGGATTAAAATTCGAAAGTGTGCCCAAGGGTGATCTACAGGGAGCTTCAATCTTCTTGAGAAGTGGTGAAGCAGAGGGTTGTGTGGCTTACATTATTGGAGCGTTTGATGATATGATAATACTTGCCTATGGTGAGAAGTACTACCAAGATCTAGCAAAGATCAAGGTAGGTGATAAAGTGTTAATTGACAACTCTAACTATCTTGCTGTTCAAACCTATCATCGTCATCAGATCCCGCCGCCTGAATATTACGTTTATGACTATTTTAGAGACGCTGCTGGTAAGCCTCTGTATCCACAACGAGAAAAACTTGTAGGCCCACGTTATGCATCGGGTGGCGCAGGTTCAGTCCAAACTGGCAAGTTTAAAGGTAAGATGATTGTAGTAGAATGTATAATGGACGAAATCGCTTATGCTTGGCAAGCTGATTGGTATCGTTCGAAGGTGAAAGCTGCACTAGGAGAACAGTTCGAAGATAACTACCGACTCTGGTTCATTGATCGTGCACTGCATACCCCACCTGTAGTTACGCAGTTTGATACTCCACCAGTAATAACCACACGAGTTATTAACTTTGGAGGCATATTACAACAAGCATTGCGCGATGTAAGCGCATGGGTTGAAAAAGGCGTAACCCCCCCCGCAAGTACAACATATAAAGTGGTAGATGGTCAAGTAGAAGTACCAACAAACGCTACGGAGCGTAAAGGAATACAACCAGTTGTAAATCTTACAGTAAACGGAGCTGAGCACGCAGAAGTTAAAGTCGGAAAGAAGGTTAAATTTTCCGCGGTTATTGAAACACCACCAGATACTGGTTCGGTCATTGGTGTGGAATGGGATTTTGAAGGCGCTGGTGACTATCCAGTTTCCGAGAACATCAGAGTCAAGAGAAAGGTGAAGGTGAAGACTACCCATACCTTCTCCGAGGGTGGTACATACTTCCCAGCAATTCGTGTAACCTCGCACAGGCAAGGCGACTCTCAAACTCCCAATGCGCGAATCCAGAATATCGGTCGGGTGAGGGTCGTAGTAAGTGGCAAAGAAAAGCAAAAACCTGAAGATAAACAATTAATCTTTGAATTAAAAGAAATACCAGCCGATTTGGGAAAAATAACAAATAAGTTCTTTGATGCAATTGTACAGCATACTACTATAGCTCAGGGAAGAGAGTTTTCAAACGTTGAGATAGGTCCAAGAACAGAGCGTTCTACAAAATTCGAAGTTACTCCTGCTCCTGGTGAAATTTTTTATACAATAA
>CP070695.1:246457-256505 GCA_020353515.1 Candidatus Heimdallarchaeota archaeon | reverse complement strand
AAAGAAATATCCAGAGGAGCAGGGAAAACATCACAAAGCCATTTTTTTAGCTGGTTTCATTTTCGGATTAACGCATTTACTCGACATTCCAGAGCTAATCAGTACTCCATCTTTCGTTTTAGGACAACTTGTGTGGGCTTCAGTCATTGGTATCGCCTGGGGCTACGTCCGTGTGGGCACAAATAGCTTATTACCGTGTATTATTAGTCATTGGCTGGTAGATACTTTTAGTGCCTATCTTGGTTT
Source organism: Candidatus Heimdallarchaeota archaeon (assembly GCA_020353515.1). GTDB lineage: Archaea > Asgardarchaeota > Heimdallarchaeia > Hodarchaeales > Hodarchaeaceae > Hodarchaeum. The sequence continues at coordinate 256,259 of CP070695.1, read as the reverse complement.
TAGCGGAGACATGATGGTGTTTCTTGGGTTGTTCATGCTCTCTCTTGTTGTTTCATCTCTGTTTACAATTCTATTAGTTTATCAAACCACTGATCTTGGATCACGGAATCAAAGAATCGATTCTGTAAATGAGGATTTCCCACCTTAAACAGAACGTTGTAAATAGATGAAGATTTCAACATAATCTCGCTAATTTTTCTTTTACTAGCTTGATTTTACGACCTGCAATCCATCTAGTACTGTTTTCACTGTTCACAATAGCGTTTTTCTTGGCAGATCGTCTTCAAAAGAATAATTTTGAAGCCTTAGAATCTTCCTAAAACATCACTAACCCATTTTTTTTGAATGATTTAGATAAAAATTTCTGATTCGAGTTAATAAGTCTTCAAACCATGATTTGGCGACATATCAAATACTCAAAATATTGACAAATTATAAGAATCTTGATATTTTTCTGTCACATTAACACAAAAAGAGTATTTTGTTTCATAATTCACTTTTACAATATGTAGATGATCAATGTCTTTCCCAACAAAACACTACCTTTTAATTGGAGATTGTACCAAAGCAACTGAAATTCTCAATCTGCCAGCAATTGACCTTTTAGTGACATCTCCTCCATATTTTAATGCTCCTTTTGATTATGATGAACTTTTTGAAAATTATGAAGCCTTCTTACATATGATGAATAAATTTGCGGATTTGTATTTCAAAGCTTTAAAGCCAGGTGGTATCATCGGTCTTAATATCGATGATATGCTGATTAAAAGTGTTAAATATCCGATTATCTCTGATACGATTAAAATATTCTTTAATACGGGTTATATCTTAAGAGGAAAGATTGTTTGGAGGAAGCCTGAAGGATACATTCGTATTAGTAGGCGAAGTGGTGTCTTATTACAAAATCCGTATCCCATGTATTATTATCCCGACAACTTGCTTGAAAATATTCTTATATTTCAGAAACCATCTCCGTTAAAACTTACTAAAGATGAAATAAATTCATATCAGGATATTTGGGAAATAACTAATGTTTTACCTCTGAAGGGACGACTTGAAACTAATATTGCTGCTTTTCCAGATGAACTACCTAGCAAACTTATCAAGATTTTTACCCAAAAAGGAGCATGGATTTGTGACCCATTTCTAGGTTCAGGAACTACAATGAAAGTCGCACGGCAACTCAAGCGAAACTCAATTGGAGTAGAAATCCTAGAAGAACTTATCCCTGTAATTCGTGAGAAATCAGGATTTTCAATAAAAAATCTCGATAATTTCTTTGATTCAGACCCTATAAGTGACGATATTTTACAATTGGAGAAAATTCGAATAAAAAGCAACAACCAAAGAGAGAAAACGAATTATTCCTTTCTACCTCAAGCTTTAAATGAATATAAACCCATCAATAATTATAATTATCATTTATTAGTCTTAAATTGCAGAAATATTCCTAATACTGCCCTCAATGAAAAATTTTCAAAATTAATTGACAACCTATTTCCTGGCCGCATTTTAGCAGTTATGCATGACTCTTTAGATAATTCTGTATCCAATTTGTCTCTTAATAAACTAACAGATCATGTTATGAAACATGGATTACGCCTCCGTGACAAAATAACGATTCAACACCAGCCAGAAGCACAGTGGGAAGTTATTAGTCAATTTAAATCTAAAATAGTATTTGACCATTGCTTCTACGAGGTTTTACTTTTTCAAAAGGGAAAATTCAATTATAAAAGTAAATCCAAACAAGAAAAAGAAGATTGTGCTATCGATAAAGAAAAATTCCAGCAAGAAAAATGGTACTTAACATTATGGGACTTTAGAGATCGTTCTCGGGAAGAGTGTGATTCAATTGTATTAACAAGGTTATTAGAACTCTTTCTTTTCAATAATGAAGTTGTTGGTACAAATATCGAAGATATATCATGTCCAAAAAGACAATTCACCACGAAATATTCCAATCTCATATAAATAGTAATAAGTCCAGGTGTTTGATAAAATATGTGGAACCCACAATTAGTAATACTTGACCTGACAGAAGATAAAATTTTGCCAACAGTAAAAATTGAAACAAGAATTATTGAAAATTTTCTTGGTGGTCGTGGAATTACTGTTTATCTTGGTTATCAATCAATTCCTACAGATGCTAGTCCACGTGGACCCGATAATTCGGTAATTTTTGGGACAGGAATTCTTACTGCAACGATGTTTCCGTCATCTGGTATGGCTGTTGCCACTTTTAAATCTCCTCAGACTAATACTTTGTTTACTTCTATTGCTACTGGGCGATTCGGCGCGAGTTTGAAGCAAGTGGGTTTAGATTTCTTCCAAATTTTAGGATGCGCCAAAACTCCAAAATATATTTTAATAGATGAGTTTTCTGATATAACACTTGAGAATGCAGAGCCAATTTGGAAGAAAAATGTATTGGAAGCGGATAAATGGTTACGAACCAAATATGGGAAAGACTCTAGCATTGCAGTTATAGGTATGTCAGCTGTAAACCAAGTTACTTATGCTGGCGTAGCAGTTGACCGTGTTCATTTTTTTCGACGTGGAGGATTAGGAGCGGTTTTGGCTTCAAAGAACATCAAAGCAATCGTAATAACTGAGACCCCAGAGACCCGAGAACTAGAGGGGTTATCACACGAAGATACTGATCAATTTAACAAATCAATTGAACTATCAAAATGGTATAACATGCTTCGTAACCGTGGACCATTTTCAATAATGTTTTCTATCATTGAAAACACTATTCTTCCAGCCAAAAATTGTTCTCGTTTATTACAAATATCCCAAGAAAAAGTATCATCTTTTAGAGGTTATGGAGAACCGCTTCAGTGTTGGCAATGTCCTGTACATTGTCTCCGTTGTTCATACCAAGATTTCGTGGCATTAGGTCCAAATTTAAAGATTGTTGACATAGAAAATATCCAAAAAGCTATTGAATCCTGTGATCAGGAGGCTTTGGATCCATTATCTACAGGAGCTGCACTAGCTTCATTATTTAATATTCAAGAAGATAGAAGAAAATTATTAGATATTGATCTTGGGTATAATTGGAGTAATCCCAAAATCTATTCTTTGATTGAAAAAATCATTAAAAGAGAAGAAATGGGCGATCAATTATCTCGTGGTGAGATTTATCTTTATCAACAGACCAGTGAACCATCTCCAATGATTAAAGGTCAAATGGCAGGAATGTTTTATTATCCTAACATTTTAGGGTTAAGTTTGGCTAGTAGTACTTCCCCATACGGAGCTGATAACTTTCGGTCGGATTATATGATCTTTCCCGAACTTCTAGGTTTTCCGTTCAAGCTTAATCCAAGTTCTAAGCGAGGAAAAATTAAAACTATCATACTCCTTGAAAAATTAGTTGCAGTTCTCGATTCTCTTGTACTTTGTTCTAGATATCTCCCCTTTCTCCTAGATGTTCGTCGAATATTCAGATGGTTATCACCTAATCTCCGCAATAACCTCTTCAATCTAATTCCTGACATTTTAATTGGGAATTTCGGATTAGAACTACACAATTTACGTCCTTTGTTGAGGAACATTTCTGATCAAGATCTGACTTTTAATAAATTATTAACAATTGGCAATCGAATAACACTTTTAGAACGAATTTTTAACACACGAACAGGGATGGCTAGAGAAGAGGATCGCTTTCCCCTGTTTCTTAAAAAAAGGCCTGACTTTTTCAAGATGCAAGATGAGTTGCTTACAGAATATTACGCTAGAAAAGGTCTGACTCAGAAAGGATTAGTAAACAAAAAAACCTTGAAAAAAGCGGGATTACTAGGATTAATCACTATCTAAATAGATATTATCCTAAGTGCTCTTCTTTTTTGGTGTTCTTAATCGAAGAGATGCCCCTTTAAGCAAACTTGTTATACTAGAAAGATTGGAAACAAGTTTTTCATCTGTGCTTGTGAAACCAAGTGAATTGGGTAAGACTAAAACTGAATTCTCATCCTTTATTACTAGAATCCCTGATAGTTTACTTGTTTTTAATTTGTAGAAATTAATGTTAACTTGTTTACCTACCTCAGTTACCCACTTTTTGCCCTTCTTAGTAAAATCAAAGTCAGTGATTATGAATATACGCTTTTCTGAAGGAATTGCTTTCAAGTCAGCTACGGATAAGAATGTCGGATTTGATGTCACAATGAAGATTTGTTTAGATGCTGAATGGATCATTTCGATGATAAACTCATTTTTGGCCTCATCAGAAGGTAAATTAACCAATCGAATAACATCAACAGGTTTAACTCGAGAAAACTCACTAGCAATTTCTTGTAAAGTATTGATATGTTGATCATTTGTAGATATCAAATTTTCAAAAAGAACATGTGTTCGATCTAGTACCTCCGAGATTTGACCGTCAAGCTCTTCTGTTACAGTCTGAGTTATCTGGTTGGCTTTTCCTGTGAGCTCAAGGGAATTTTTATTGAGGTCAGTGTTATAAGAGTCGAGATTTGCTTCTAGATCCTTTTTAAAATCATTGTTAACGTTATCAACTGTTGTAGATAGCTCTTCCTTGAATTTTGTTAGTTTTTCTAGCAATGCTGTATTCTGGTCAACCATTAATATCGATAATTTGGAAAAGAGATTTTGAATCTGTTCTCGTGATTTTTCAACCTCTTTGATGGTCAGTTGAATACTATCAGCTAAGTCTGCTGATAAAGCTTCAACATCCTCAGTCGTAGATTGCGAAAAAGCACTTAACATTTCATTTAGATCGTCTTTCATCTCGGAGAAGTCGAGGCTCTGACGTTCTTCCTTCAGATATTTATGTAGTTGATTAATATATGCCGTTTGTGAGCTAGATATTAAATCACTCAAATCTTCTAGATAGGTTGAGAGATCTTCCTCAGTCTGGGTATGGGCTGCTTCATATGATGTAACCAATTCTGGAACCATTTGTTGGTCAATTCGTTCTATATGTGACTGTAAACTCTCAGATATTGCTGATTTCAGACGTTTATTTGCTAATTTCACTTTCTCTTGGATCTCACGTAATCCAAGGATATCTTCCTTGGAAGATTCTAGATCTAGGATTGCACTCAAAGATTGTATTGTTTCTTCAACGTTGGTTTTCACGATTATTTCTAAATTCTCGAGGTTTGCTCCAATAGCTTTATTAATGGCGTCTGAGACATCCTTTAATCTCGATTTACTCTTTTGTAACTCTGTATTCCAGTCCTGCATTAGTTTTACTAAACTTTCATCGATTTTCTCCTCTAACTCATGATTTGAACGCGAGCGCTCTTGAATTATATCATCAAAGACCTGAGTAAATTCCTGAGACTGTTCTGGGGTTTTAGTTTGGAATTCTTGATCTTGACGAGTGATCTGATCTCTGATACCAGCACTTAATCCTTCCACAGCTTCAGACAACTCACCTTTTAATGTTACTACCTCCTCTTCAACAGTTTTGGTAGAGTTTTCAATTTCGGAGGTGACAAAACCTGTGGTGACGCTTAATTGGTTTTCTAGATCTGTAAAGGAGTCTGTATAATAAATATCGAGATCTTCTGTGATCTTATCAAGACAACTAGTAGCATTCTGTAAAGAATCAGTAACTAATACTGTAAGTTTGTCTCCACTTTCTTGAACTTGTCTAAATAGATTATTAACCTCTCCAAAAGTGGAATCAGAGTAAGTGTTATAATAAGTTTCAAGCTCATCCATCGCATCTTTCACTTTCTGGTTCTGATTTGAAACTTCTGATTCGATCTGATTAATGAAAGATAAGATATCATTCGTTCCTTTCTCTTGGTACTTTTCGATATTTGATTGTTGTAGATCTACGACTTCAGTTGTTGACCTTTGACTCTCGGTAATGAAATCCGTGACTATTTTCTGACTTTCTTCAATTGCCTTATTCAAATCAGTTTTAAATTTTGTAAATTGCTCTACATTTTGACCAGAAAACGAATCAATTATAGTATTCAGGTTGATCTGTTGATTTTCACTACTTTTATTAATCTGATTAAGCTGTTCTTCCAATTCAATCGTAAATTCGGTTTTAATTTGGCTAAAACCTTCTTTAATGACATCAAGAGTTCTATCAAGGTGGCTTTGTAACGTTGTGTCCAACCGAGTGATATATCCAGAAGAATCTTTTTGATTTTGTGTGAAAACATGATCGACATCATTCTTTAGTTGAGTGATTAAATTCTGAAGAGATGTTTCAAGATTAAAAGTGATTTTTTCAGCCGAGAACCTATCATTGATATCCCCGAATCCTCCTTCCATTGTGTCTATAACCTGTTGAAAGTTACGGGCGACAGCTTCTAGCTCTGTGTTCATAACTTTTGCCCTTTGCTCAAATCTATGTTCTACTTTTTCTAAAAAAGCCTCTTGAAGATTATTGACTGTACTGTTCAATTGAGTAGTTGAACTAATAGCTTTGCGAATCTCTTTTTGGCACTCTTCCTTCGTTTCCTTAAATGATGTCTCAATTCTCTTCTGAGTACTTGATAAAGAATCATAGATATCTTTAACAGGATTTAATGATGTTTCACTCATTCCTTCCTTGAGTTCCAAAACAGAATTATTAATAGAGTTTTTTAATATTGTTTTAAAATTATTAGATCGCATTGGAACTGATATTAGTAAATTTCCAAGTAATTGGACAATGGATTGAGATAATCGCTGGAGGTGACTAATATCCATATCTTTTCTCGCAATTGACTTCTCAATTATGGTATTGAATGAATGAATGAGGCCTTCGAACTCTTTACTCTGCTGGATTAATCGTTTTTTCGCTGCCCGACGAATTTCTTCCATGATGTCAATAGTTGCTTTTTGTGCACGACGATAATTTAGTTCCAAACTATTCATATCTGCTGACAAGTGAGCCTGTAATTGCCGCTTAAATGTATCTGAAAGTGATGTCAACTTTTTCTCTGAAGATAACTTCGTTAGTTCTGTATTCAAGACATCTAAAGAAGATTTTTGCTCCTGGATTAATTCAGAAGCATTTTCAACGAATTCTTTAAATTCAGCCTTTATTTGGTTTGAACTATCAGTGATGGCATTATTTGTTTGTTGTTTAACTTCTTCGACAGCTTGGTTGATTTCTTTGTCAATATCCTTCCCTAAATTTTTAACAACACTCTCCAATGCTTTTATTATCTCTTCTCCCAATGTCACTTGCAATCTTTGTCGAATCTCATTTAAAAATTCTCTTTCCTGTTTCCTAGATTCTTGTAAACCTGTGTTTACATTTTTTGTGAACTCTTCTGAAAATGATTTGGAATTAACAAAGAATTCTTGAATCTGATTCGTAGATTCCGTTTCAATTGCTGTAACAATATCTGATAATTGAGATTGAATAGATGTTATTTTTTTCACGCTTAACTTGATAATTTCAGATAATTCTTTCTCATATTTTGTAATAGATCCTTTAAGAGTACGTGTACCTGTTTCAGGGATGCTTTGGAAACCATCAAGAACATTCATCCATTCTTTCTCGAATGTTGCTGAATCAGTAGACACCGAGGTTTGAAATTCGGTTTGTAAGTCAGTTACATTCGTAGAAAATGACGATAGTAATGTTTCAGTGAGTTCTTCGGTTTGTTTTATTCTCTGTTGTTCTGTTTCATCGAATTTTTCTTTCAACGAAGTTTGTAGTGTATTAATTGAAGCTTTGAATTCCTCATACTGGCTTTCAAGAGTTTCACGAAGTTTTCCTAAGTTTTCATCGATTGATTTTCGATGTCCTTGGAAAGTTTCATCAACACCCTTTTTATTCGATTCAATATCTGCAGAGCTATCATTTAGAAGAGCTATAACGCTTTCTAATGGAAGAGATTTTAAATAGATTCCTGTATCCTCATCTAATTGGATAAATCCTTTATCAATTAACGTTAAAAGAGCTTCATCTGCTTTTTCAACATTTATATTACAAGTGAGTACTAATTCTTGTTTTGTTTGACCACCAAGTTTTACTAATGATGAAAACAGCTTACTTTCAGACTTAGATAATGAATATCTAATTTCAGAATTTGACATCAACATAACACTCCTATTTTCTTTCTGTTACATTATACATAATCAAGTAAAATTTTAATCATACTATCCGAAAATTCGTCTTCCTAATCGAATCATCGTGGATCCCTCTTCTAGGGCTATAACATAATCATTGCTCATACCCATTGATAATACTTTCATCTCAACATTTTGTGGAAGACCATCATAATGCATGATGTTATCAAAAAGTGAACGCATTCGCTTAAAGTATTTCCGTGTGTCTTCTGGGGAAACAAAAGGGGCGATAGTCATAAGTCCTTCAATCTTTAAGTTTGAGAAAGACTCCATTTCACGTAAAACATCCTTAATTGCATCATCACTTGGATGAAAACCGAATTTAGACCCGTTTTGGCTTATATCTACTTGAAGGAGGCATCTTACCATTAGATTTTCTTTTGCAGCTCGTTTTTCAATCTCTTGAGCTAAAGGTAATCTGTCAAGAGAGTGGATTAATGAGAATTTCCCAAGAATCTTTTTGACTTTATTTCTTTGAAGATGTCCAATGAAGTGCCATTCAGCTTTAGAAGAACCACAAATTTCGATCTTTGATAATGCCTCTTGAACCCTATTTTCACCAATGATAGGCCTTTCTAATTGATTTAAAACTTTTTGAACAAAATTTACTGGTTGATCCTTCGTAACCATGACTAATTTAGGTTTCTCTCCGCTATATGAATATTTTTCCAGCATTGAGAGCATATTATGATAATTTTTGATCACGCGATCTTCTTTTATCACGATTAAACCCGGCTATCTGAAGTAAAGAGAATTTTTTTTATATTTACATGAAATTCTCTACCATTTCATCGATCTTAAAAGTAGATAAAGAGTCTTTCAATGATGTTCTTTCAGAATTTTTTCTATAGGAGAAGAACACTCCATGAAGTATATTGCACAACCTCAAATTTCTGAAGAAGAAATCTCCTTAGTCACACAAACAATACGCTCTAAGGGATTTGTAGAGGGAAAAAACGCAAAAAGTCTTGAAAAAGAGTTTGCGGAATTTGTTGGTGCTAAATATGCGATTTGTACGGCTAATGGAACAGCTGCTCTACATCTAGCAATGGAAGGATTGAATATTCCCCCTGGTGCTGAAGTGATTACATCCGCTTTTACATTCATAGCTTCTGCAAATGCAATTTGTTTTGGAGGAGGAATCCCAATTTTTGCAGATATTGACCCTGATACTTTTAATATCAATCCTGATGATATACAAGCTCTAATCACCCCCAAAACGAAATGTATTGTCCCAGTCCATATCTTTGGCCTTCCGTCTGATATGAAAGCTATTTCAGACATAGCAGAAGATAATAACCTTTTGATAATTGAAGATGCATGTCAAGCACATGGAGGACGTATTGAGGGAAAACATGCGGGGACATTTGGAGATATTGGTTGTTTTTCTTTTTATGCAACAAAGAATATGATTAGTGGTGAAGGGGGAATGATTGTTACAGATGACGAGGAAATTGCCACTCGAATAAGAAGTCTCAAAAATCATGGTAGGGGGCCGAGCGGAGGCTACAATCATCATTTAATTGCGTACAACTTTCGACTCGCTGATCCTCTAGCAGCCATTGGATTGATCCAGCTTCGAAAACTTCCCAAAATGTTAGAAAAAAGACGAAAAAACGCTGAGGCAATAAGAACCACTATTATGGAACTTGAATCCCTCAAAACTCAAAAAATCTCTGCAGGAATCACTCATGGACACTACATTTGTGCAGCTGTCTTAGAAAATCCGAATATTTCAGTT
>CP070695.1:235643-246357 GCA_020353515.1 Candidatus Heimdallarchaeota archaeon | reverse complement strand
AGAATTGAGCATGCGTTTTACTACTACACTGCTCGTGAATTAATCCAGACAAATTTACCTCTTCAGTTCATTATAGACATCAGTGAACAATTTGAAAGAAAGAAGCAAGCATTACTAGCCTATAAATCACAGTTTAGGGCTCATCCCTCATATAATCCTCCAATAATTGATTGGATGGAAGGAATGGGACGTTTTTTTGGGTCATTAATCAACAAAAAATACGGGGAGATCTTTTACGGGCATAAACTATTAGATTTCAATCTTTTTCAACATTTTCTCTCACATTAGTGAATTGATTCAAAGAAAATACCCATTTTTTATCTAGCTTATTCGTCACCATGTTCTCGTGCCACTTTAGCTGCAAACAAAGCGTATTCTAAAAAATCTTGAGGTTCCAGTCGTTCAATAGAGTCTTTTAAAGCTGTTAATATTTGGTCTCTCTCATTTTCATCAGCAAAAGTGGATTGAGATAAGCATTTAGAGTAAAATATTGCGGAATTCTGGAATTCCCCTAATTCATAAAGCCCATCAGCTAAAGTTCTGTGCTCTTCTGGTGGATTGATTCGTGTTTCCGAAGTGAGTTTGTCAAGTAATGAGGCATAATGTTTTAGAGCAATAATAGCACAGCGTAGTCCCTCTATAACAGCATGTTTTGCTAATCTATCACAGATCGTTTTACGGAGTGTGATTATCAGATCTCTCTCTGTAATTTTGTCAGGTTTAAAAACAACTAGTTTTTTGTTAACACGCCAATACTGAGGAACCTCATATCCTTGTATTGGATCAGAAAACCGTTGTAATATCCGAGATTTCACACCATATTCTGCCAAATCTTTAACATCAGTGTCCAAACCAAGAATATCAGTAATTCCGAACTCTCTCATTTTAGCGGAATAGAAAGGTCTTAGATAGCTGTAAAAATCAAAATTATGTGGATAAATCTCTTTTATGTAATCTAAGACTCTTGTTTGAAATTTAGGAAATCCTAATGGTTCCATCAATTGGAATAATTGGATATCTGAGCTATGAACAATCGCTACTGAGATAACTTGACCCTTCGGACCATCTGATTCGATTTTTAAGATTGCAGTACCACTAGGAAGAGAAATAGGAATGCTTACTTTTTTTTTGAATACAGGATTTTTGAGATCGTCCTTTGTTACCCAATCTTCAATTAGGAGATTACTAAATATCCAAAGTTCTGGTTGGCTAGAAATTTCCAATAATGTTTTTCGAGATCGTTTCCGTGGCAAAATTTGACCTTCTTCATAATTGTAAATTTGAATAACTTACATTATTCTGATAAATGTTTTTATCCTCAATATAGAAATTCCAACCTGATATTCCCTAATTTTTCAATTAACGACGAACACGAACAGCTACCCCACGATTAAACGCAATCATTTCAGGAGCTGAGAGTAAACTTTTACCAAAATTCAAAAAAGAGTCTTTTTCATCAACAATGAACACTTCTTCTCCACAACGGATTTCAGAATCAACATTGAGTACAAATTTGGCTAATAAATCCTTATTTCTAGAAATATAGGGAATACTTTCACTCTTTGCCACTACTCGTAACCGTGGAGCAGGAATATAATTATGTAATTTATGTGCAAAGTCCTTTGTAGGGACAATTACGAAATCTGATGCGCGAAAAGTTCCTAGAATCCCAGATTCGTCTGAAAAGTGACGGAGAATTCCTGTTCTTTTTGATCGTTCCACGAATATAGTTTTCCCAGATAAAACTAGGTGGGTTCCAACCCCAAATTGGTAATCTAATATAGCTTTGACGATATGAGCTTCATTTAATTTTTCTTTTGCTTTAGTTCCGTCATAACTGCTAAATTCTTGCAATATATCTACGTCTAGGTCTATAGAAGGATGAACTTCGATTTGTTCAAAATTTCTTTTGTATTTCTCAAGAAACTGAGAAATAAAGTTGATTATTTCTGGTGAATACGTCATAGGTACTCTTTCATGCTGAACTAAGGGGAAAACTCCTCGTAATTCATCAGGAATTATCCCAAAAAGGGGAGACACCCTAATCACTTGATAGGAAGATGAAGATCGTAAATGTTGGTAATCCTGCCCTATAAGTAATCTAGAACTCCAGAAATAAAATCGTTCTAGAATTCGTTTTCTGTATCGCAATAGTAGGGGTTGGAACGCAAGAATAGGGTGTGTAATAAGAAGAGACCGAGCTTTAGATATTGGTTCATAGAATTCTATGAATTGAGAGGTTGAAATTCCAAATAAAAGACTTAAACTCCTAGCTAAGGAAGGATGGTTCATTACACGAGCCAAGACAAGCTCATATAAGCGCCCTTCGATGATTGCTTGTTTTATTCGGCGGATTTCTTCTAAGCTGACACAAAGATTATGCTTTGCAAGTAAATTGGTTCGAACGTCTTGATCTACCTGCTTTAACTCAGTGACAGAATAATTTTGGCAAACTTCACATGAACAAGGGAGATATTCCAAATCTTTCAAGTATTCTGTTCCCGAAACTGTGATATATCGATTACCTTTGGCATATAGAACATAAGCGGCTGAATCAAACATATCAATCCCAAGAAATACTGCAACAGCGAATAACATTGGATGTCCTGCTCCAAACAAATGGGTAGGACGATTAGGAGGTAAATGTTGCTTTGCAGTAAGAATAATCTTGACAATAGTCTTGAAATCATATGCTTCTAAAAGAGGAACAACCGATCCAATAGGATGTACAATGAAGTCCTTTTGAGCCATTTTCTCACAAGAATCTTTAATTAGCTCCAAATATTTACCTCCTTGGATCGGCCCAGCCCATAAAGTAGAACTTATTGAATTTCGATGGTGAATATGTTCATCAGCTCTACGCAGTGTTTCTTCCAGTGCTACTTTTGTGTCCTCATAAGTTCCTTTCTTTATTGGAATATCTAAAAAAACACCAATATCACTACCGATTTTTTCTTGGAATTCAGTGATTTCTTTATTTGTAACTGATACTTCTCCATATTCCATCAGCTGAAATGCACCAGAATCAGTCATAAGTGGGCCAGAAAAACCAATATACTTATGTAAACCCTCTTTAAGTACTTTTTCTCGATTTACGGAATCTTTATAGAGTAGATAAGCGTTAGTGATGAAGGCTTCGGATCCGCACTTCACCATTTCTTCAGGATGGAGTAGCTGACGATTTGGATTAATGACAGGTAAAAGAGTAGGTGTTGAAATCTTTCCATGTTTTGTAGTAATTGTCCCTATTCGTGCTAATCCATCTTTTTTTCTTATCGAGAACAAGTGGATAAGACTCCTTAAATTTATAATTATAACCTGATTCTATTCATTTAAATAACAATAAGTGGATGTCTCTCTAGAAGGAAAGGAAACTATTATTTAGAATCCTGATCTTTTTCCGCAATGGCCTGAGAAAGTTCTGTTATCGAGTCAGCAAGCCTATTATCGTTTTCATCCCTTTCCATGATCTCTATCACACCGGACACTGTTTTAAAAATGAAATGGAGATCTTTTACTTTGAATTCGAATTCCTCTTCCTCTAACCCTGATGGTAATGAAACTTCCGTCCAAATCTCTGTTCCAGAAAAGCCTGTAAAGGCGGAAGACTTTTGAAGCTCCTCTTCTACCGTAACTGAATCTTTTAAGTTAAGATTCTTGAATATTATACTAATGAAATTACCCTCAACATCCAGATCGACTTCAAGACCATGATACTCCGCTAGGGTCTCAACGATTGAACGAAACATACTTATACTGTGAATACTAGTTTCTTGGGCGTTTATCAAACATAAATCTAACTTTGGCCAAAGGAGAAAAAGCTGATCACGTAATAAATGAGTTTCAAGGACTTGATCCATACTCCCCATAGGAAGAACCTCTTTTCCCTTTATAATTGTTCGTTTGAGAATATCTGAAGCTGAACGACGAGTAGACGATTGTTTTTCATGGATAATCTTCCAATAATCATCAGTATAGACATAAACGTCAGGAAGCAGCATTTCACCTTCTTGGAATGATCTTATGAGCCCTTTTATTCGTTGAGAATAACAAAACATTGGCATATTCTTTTTAGACTCGCGTTTCAATAGAAGGACATCTAAATAGCGACGATCAGTGCACTTAGGACGCAACATATTAACAACTTTATTATTTTGGCACTTATGGAGACAAAATTCCCTCCGATCTCGAATCATTTCCTCCCAGAGGGTAACACCTGAAACGAGATTCAAAATAGCCATCGCTGTCTTTGGGGCCTCTTCATCATTCCATTTCAACTTATTAAGAGCTCCTTGAAGTTCTTTTTTGAAACGTTGAGTAGAATCCTTTACTGCTAGAATGTTGAGATTTTATATCCGTATCTGCTAATTAATGGAAATCAACGTATTCAGGTATGTAATGATCTTATATACCATCCGCATTAAAGACCTTACATAATTAAATTAGCTATGAGGAGCAAATAGTTCTTTAAAGAAGTATGTCCATGCTCTACTAATTCAGTTAGCATAGTTACCCTTCGATTATAAAAGGTGTACTAATATAACTTCCGGATGAATGAATATTACCCCTCTATTTCAGTTATTAAAGCGACAAAGTCAATATTTTTAATAGAATACCAAAAATTTCTGTTCTCTTAAGAACGTATTTCCATTGTAATACCAAAGAAAAAGCCCATAATTATCCACATTTAGAGTAACCACAGACTCGACAGAGAATGCATCCCTCACTATGCTCTACAAGATTTCCACATTCAGGACATTCTGGACGTAATCCTGAAGTAGTATGAGAAAGATAAATGGAATTATTGTCTAAACTAGATATGCTTTCCTCTGTTTTTTTAACAGAGCTAACATCATTTTTATGATTATTAATACTATATCGATTTATGAAACGCTCTACTGATTTAGCAACTGCATCAGCACAAGACAGAATCGGACCTTCTGAACCAAATGTAGGAGAAGGGCATCGTATGGATTTCAGCTGAAGTATTATTTCATCAGGTTCAATTCTACTCCGAAGTGTTAGTGAAATTAATCGTCCCATCGATTCGATATGTGAAGCGACACAACCACCAGACTTTCCCAGTGATAAAAATAACTCAGCTAATCCCTCTTCATCTTCATTAATTGTAATAAATAGATTGGTTCCACAACCCACCCGAATCCGTTCAGTTACTCCATGAGTAATATCAGGCCGATATCTAGGTTTTTTCGATGGGAGAACCTCATCTACTTGTTTCACTTCATTAGTGCCTTTTTTTGATAAAACATCGTAAGTACGAGAGCCAGATCGGTAAACTGTTAACCCTTTACAACCTAATTTGTAAGCTAACATGTATGCATCATTGATATCAGCTTCTGTTGCTTCTTTAGGAAAATTAATGGTATTATGGGACACAATACCGTTTACAAGGTATGTATGAGAACTATTAACCTCAACGTCAAATAATGGAATATCTCCAATATCTTTAATGGAAGTTACTTTCTCAACAGCAGCAATAGTTCTAAGATTTAGAGACTTCGCTACAGTATTCCAACAATACTCCCGTTTTGATTGTTTTAACCATCTTAAATTGCTATAATACTCGTTCGTAGTTGGAAGGGTCTTCTTTTGGACTTCATCGGGATCAACCAAAACGAAATATTTCTTGTAATGGGGTATTGACCTCTTGTGTTCTTCAATTGGTCTTATTATGCCTTGCAATTCATTACTAATTTCGACAAAATAATAAATACCATGTCCTCTAAGGTTTCTCTGACCTTGGTATATATATGGGAGACCAAAACTTCTAAGTAATTCTGAAACCTGATAAGCTAATTGTCTAGACATCCCTCCATATACAACTAATCCTCTATTTTCTTTAAGATAACCATCTAATGAAACCCCTTCTAAGAATGCTTTCTTTTCTTTAGCACTACCTTCGAGTATTTGCTTGGGAACACGTTTATTTCGTGCTTTGTCTCCAATTAAACTTTTGACAAATCGGATTAAGGTTCTTGATGTAATAACGTGAGATATCACATTATTTCGTTTATCTTTTATGTGTCGGGGATGTTCTCTAAAAATCTCTAGTGAAAGGTCATCAAAAAGATCCCCCACTTTCTTGTTGTTTTCAACAAGAGCTACTGCTCCAGTTCTTTCTACTATAGATCCGTCTGCAGCTAGCATTCCTAACCAATGTGCTAAATGTACATCCATTTTCTTTGGTAATTGGATTATATTAGAACTAGTTCTAAATTCGCTATCAAATTCAATCTTTTTTCCACCTTTGGTGTGAATAGGGGAAAATTTGTGTTTGACAACAACTAGATCCCCCTTTTCTAACTTTGAAAGTGTTTTCCACCCACTAGAAGTCATAATGTTATGAGTAGCTTTTGCACCAATAATTTTAGATCCATTTCTAAGTGTTATTTCAACAGAAGGATGTTTTCCCGCACTATAATGAGAAATAATCTTTTTAAATTGGCCTTCTTTGCCATCAATAACTTTTAAATCAGGTAATGGAGAATCAAATTCATCCACACCATTAGCAAACCCGCATTCTGCTACTGGAACTAAACCTTTATTAGTTGGTAATAGAGTATCCCCAGCTATGCATTTACTTACCGCATTATCTACCCCTGATGTCTGAAACGCAGCTTGCATTCGAACATGCCACTCTGGAGAGATATCGTGTGCAGTAACAAATATTTGGCGTATCTCTTCAGGTATTTCGGTCATGTCTGCAATTGAACCAGTTGTTGCGATTTTTTCCATTAGCTCAGCTGAATAAATTCCTTTACTTTTTGCAGTCTCCACAAAAAATGGATATCCCTCTACTAGAATATCATCATCCAAGACTCGTCGTTCATAAGTCAACATAAATAGAGGTTCAATACCGCTAGAACAACTTGCAATAATTGAAATTGAACCTGTTGGCGCAAGCGTTGTCAATGTCGCATTTCGCATCATAGAAAACTTTTCTGCATGAATGCTATCTTTGAAATTCGGAAAGGATCCCCGCTCTTGAGCTAGTTTTTGAGACTCACGAATAGCAATTGTATGAATATAATTCATGATTCGTTGTGCGAGCTCAATCCCTTTCTCAGAATTATAAGGAATACCTAATTTAATAAGTAAATCTGCAAATCCCATGACTCCTAATCCAATTTTTCGGTTAGCTTTTGTCATACGCTCGATTTCAGGTAGAGGAAAAGTGGAAACATCGATCACATTGTCCAAAAAACGAACAGCAAGGGTAACAACCCGTTCAAGACGATTATAATCAACATGAAATTTCAAAGGATTAAAAGAGTCGCTTTTTACCATCTTACTTAGATTTATAGACCCTAAATTACACGATTCGTACGCTAGCAGTGGTTGTTCTCCACAAGGGTTTGTTGCTTCTATTTCACCCACTATAGGGGTCGGATTAGAAGCATTAATTCTATCCAAGAAAATTATACCTGGTTCTCCGTTGGAATGAGCTTGTTTGACAATTTCATCAAAAACCAAGCGGGCCTTAAGTCTAGTTACCACTTGAGAATTACGGGGATTAATGAGAGGAAACTCGTTATCATGAATTACTGCTTCCATAAATGTCTCAGTGAGTCCCACGGAGATGTTAAAATTGTTTAAAGTGCTTAATTCTTCTTTACAATGAATGAAATCCATAATATCAGGATGATCAACTCTCAATATCCCCATATTCGCTCCTCGACGACGTCCACCTTGTTTAATGATCTCTGTAGCGGAGTTAAAGACAGTCATGAAACTAATTGGACCACTGGCTACACCACCAGTAGTTTGAACTTTATCATTAGTAGGTCGAAGATGTGAAAATGTAAAACCAGTGCCTCCACCTGATTTATGTATTATTGCTGCATTTTTAATAGCCAGGAAAATAGAGTTCATATCATCATGGACTGGTAAGACAAAACAGGCCGAAAGTTGGTTGAGTTCCGTCCCCGCATTCATTAAACAGGGCGAATTTGGAAGAAATTCAAGATTGACCATTATATCATGGAATTTTTCTTCAAAGAGAATTGGATCTCCCCCATACCGCGCTTCGTTTGCAGCAATAGCCTTAGCTACTCGCTTAAATAGCTGATCAGGAGTTTCAATAACCTCTCCGCGTTCATTTTGCCTTAAATATCGTTTTTCAAGTACAATTTTTGCGTTGGGCGTAAGATGTGGCAGCTTTGTTCTCATAGACTTCTCTGGTTTTTCCGAGATGAGAGTCATGGTATGGATCCCTTTATCCACAATACAATTGGCTTAGGTTACTGGAGTTTTATCTAGTATGAATGAATCTAGCAAACAAGAGGAGTCCAAACTAGAATGTCTTCTCACCAATGGATTAGGAAATATCATTTAAGAACCCGAAAAAATGCTAATGTCCTAATATTGATTGAGCTGGTAATGAAACCAATAGCTCAAACCATTTTTACTCCTCAAAGTGCAGAAGGGAGAATGATCTAGACTAATTAAAAATTTGATTAGCTCCGTAGTAGTACGCAAAAATGTCGGATTCAATATTGAGAATCAGATCTTCAGACCTCGTAATATGCCAATAGTACCATGTAATATGCTTGTATTATGTTTGTTTTAAACCGATCATAATATCAATTTCGTTAACCAACGAAAAGAGGTTGATAATTCAAAATGATGAAACTTATTACGGTGCATCTCCCAAATGATCAAGTATTAGGACTTGATGAGTTAGTACGCAGTGGAAGGTATCCCAATCGCAGTGAAGCAATTCGATTTGCCATCCGTGACATGCTGAAAGACGAACTATGGAGTCTTCGCGCCAGTGCATTAATTCCTGGCGGAATTTAAATAATTAGAGAGGTTAGAAGCCTTCTCTCATAAAGGGGGCAAGTCTTAAGTCCTAGAAATAGAAAACAGGCCAGTACATAACAGTGGGCCACGCTGCTCGGTAACCATGGGCTCTCTAATCAGCACGATAGTTTGCATGTTCCTTAGGATCTAGTCTCGCTGTGACCTCTTTTATGATGGCTCCCATCCCATCAATCTGAAATTCAACGAAAGTAGTGGTATAATTAGTCCCCTCAAACTTAAACGCAGTAATAATCTTCTGATGGAATCCCTCAAGATTCCACGACTTAACCTCAATCATTTCAGCTATGGGGCCAAATGCGTGCTCCCGCTTCCGCTCATGTTCTAGAGTGCCTTCCTCTGCATGATAGCGGTCAAATATAGTGATCATTTGCAGGCCTCGTCATGATGATTGGATCCAATTACTCTTATAAAAGTAATCCAGTTCTTCTAATCTCAAAACAATGTTATTTTAGTAAAATCTTTTAAAACCTAATTTTATTTAGACAGGTTAAAGCAATCGTACCCCGTGCGTCCTAATGAATGAAGAAAACAAAGTTAAACGATGGCGGACTGTCAAGTCAAAGACTCCTATAATTGGAATTGATGATGGAGGATTTGACCGTTTTTCTAAAGAAGATATTAATATTCCAGTTTTTGGTGTCATAATGAAGGGAGCAGCTTACGTTGATGGTATTATTCAATGTTATCTCAAAAAGGACGACCCTCAAGCCACCAATATTATTAGTCATATGATCATAGAGTCACCTCACAAAAATCAATTAAAAGCAATATTATTTCAGGGGATCACAATTGCAGGATTTGGGGTTCTTAATATTGCTTCTTTGTATGAAAATACCGGAATTCCTGTTGTTGTAGTCCTTCGAAAATATCCTGATTATCCTAAAATTAAATCTGCTTTAGAAACGGCTTTTCCTAGTGATCAGGAGAGGTGGCGGAATATTGGTTTTGCTGGAGAACCATTAAAAGTTCAAGATGATCCTCTTCTTTTTCTCCAAATAGCAGGAATTCATCCACAGGACGCCTATCTACTTATCAAGAAATGCACGGCAATTGGTACTATTCCTGAAGCTCTAAGAATTGCTCACTTCATTGGAGCAAGTCATTTTCACTATACGAATTAAAAGAGGTTATTGGCTAGCTCGTGGTGGGAACATTAAGGGAGCCAACACCCAACCAACATGGAGAGATAGACATTATCCTACGAGCAACCAACCCGCATGAGGCTCAACTAGCCCAACCAGAACAGCTGGATGAATTCCTTACACTCTTGACCAAACCACCTGATATCCCCAGAGACCAACTGTGGTTCACCTCTGAAACATTGATATTATGTATTCTGTGGGGATTATTAGTGGGATACACTGTAGGGTTTATTAAGGGTTTCTCGGAGGTGGTGGACTACATTCAAAGTAACCTTTTTCCATATGTAGACCAGGAGTTCTTTCAACAGCAGCTACATACAGTCTGTTGGGAGCTATGGGTAGAAGGATACATCAATTACAATGATGATGGAGAAATTATTCCTACAGCCATGTAGCCTAAAATCTCTCAGATTTAGGATCTCATTGTCGCTTAACCAACGCTATAATCAATTTTTATATAAAAGCTGATGTGAATTAATACAAATATTTTTCAATGAACAATTATTACTGAAGTAAAGCAATTTCAGTACAATAACTTAACAGTATCAAAAAAAGGCGGAATAAAATGAACACATACAAAACGAACGCAAGAATTGTAGGAGTCTTGTTCATAAGCTGCACGGGTGCAGCCATAGTAAGCGGTGTTTTTATATTACCAATTATAGGAGCTTCAGATTATCTGGCCGAAATATCTGCGAAAGAAACCCAAATGGCGCTAGGAGCGATAT
>CP070695.1:224603-235543 GCA_020353515.1 Candidatus Heimdallarchaeota archaeon | reverse complement strand
CTTCCTATGTAGGCCACTTCCAAGCATGCCAAATAATCAAAACATAGATAATAACTTCTACAATGGCATAAAAGATGTAATAAGCCCAATTCCCTGGCATAAGCAATGTAATGAGTATAACACCAATATAGACTATACCCAAAACAATGTTTATCCAGCGATTCACTTTTTCCATCAATATCAGAGATAGGAAAACCATAAGACTCGGAATTGCCATTAATACTGCGCTGAACACCAAAAATTCTGGAGTAATTTGTATCCCTCCTATTTCTCCAGTTAATAATTCCGCTAGGTTCCCTGGTTTATAAAATCCCAGAACATCCGCATATGAATAGAAAAACATTACAGATGTCCAGAGAGCTGATAGTTTTATCTTGACATTAATCTTCATATCTTCCATGATTTAGTCACTGTTCAATTTATTTTGATTTTTGAGATGTCATTTCTCTCAGAAAAAGCAAGATTTATGCACGGAGGGTTAGGAATGTTGTATATAACTAGTTTTTTATGTAAAAAGTAATTACAAAGTGGATTCTAAACAATTTTTACAGAAACATTTACAGTAAATGTCATATAGCATAATCTGTTAGGAAATTTATTTTAATGAAATTAAGTAAATGAAAGAAAGAATTCTGAATAAAACACTCTGACAGCTCTTGCATTTACATCAATTTATGCGCTAAATCATAACGAATTTAGTTTAAGATACAAACTGTATAATGTATTATCATATCAGGAGAAGAAGATGTACAAAATCTTAAGCAAAATAACAAATGGTAAGAAAGTATCCCAATTCGGCCAATACCAAGGTTATTCGGATGCTATCTTTGATGGTTATAAGCGCCACTCAAAATACCTGACTCTTAGCGATGGCACTCGGTTAGCATATGACCTTCTTCTGCCCACGAAAGATGGTGTGCCAGCAGATGAACCTTTGCCTACGCTCTTCAAATACACGCCCTACCTGCGTGCTTTTACGATTTTTGATGCAGATGGTAATTTCCTGCTTGGAGAATTGTACGATTTGAACTGGTTCCAGAAAGTTATGCTCCGCATACGTTACAAGACCTCCAATCAAGGACACCTGATGGACGCAGTCTTTAATACCAGCTGGTTAAAAATTCTGCTCCACCATGGTTATGCTGTTATAGTGGTCGAACGACCTGGGACAGGTGCTTCCTTCGGGGTCATGGATCCATCTTTTGAAGTTGGGGCTAAACAAGCCAATGAAATCCTGGATTGGATCGCTGCTCAGGAATGGTGTAATGGCTATATCGGCATGTATGGCGATTCATGGCAAGCGATGATCCAATTCGCGGCCGCAAGTACCGGCAACTCACACCTGAAAGCCATTTTTCCGATCTCCAGTTCTCTGGACAGCTACAGTGCGGTCAACTACCGGGGTGGTGTTTATAACCAAACCTTCAACACCCTGTTTTCATGGTCCATAAGCGCGCTGGAAGTCATGGCAACACCTGTGGACGATGATGAGAACGGAGTACTCATGGCTCAGGCGCGTGCAGAACGCAGCGGTGCGACGGTTAGCGAAAAATCGGTGGAGGTTCTCAAGAAGTACCCATTTCGCGACAGTACAACCCCTAAGGGTGATAATGTCTGGGAGGGGGATTTTGCGCTCTACCCTTTCATTGAGCGGATTAATCAAGCTGGTATTCCGATCTACATGACCAATGGTTGGTACGACCTATTCACTGGTGATATGTTCCTTTGGTACACCAACTTAACCGTTCCGCGGCGTCTGATCATCCGGCCACTAGATCACAGCGAAGTTGAAGGTGATGGCTCCGACCTTGATTTTGGAGCCGAGGTGCACCGCTGGTTCGATTATTGGCTCAAGGGTATCGATAATGGGATCATGACCGAGTCACCCATCTATTACTACACCATTAACACGCCGAAGAAGGAAGCTTGGCAACCGAGTGATCTTTGGCCGCTTTCAAACCAAGAACAGATACGATTCTATTTTCACTCCGGTAAGACTGGCAGCGTTGCCTCGACTAACGATGGATTCCTGACCCTCGAAGAGCCGACTTCCCCAAAAGCAAATGACACTTATAGGGTAAATTATACGACTACCAGCGGTGAAAATTCGCGCTGGGGTGCTGTTCTTAGAGCCAGTAATTACCCCAATATGCGTGATAACGATGAAAAAGCACTTACTTACACGACACCACCGTTGGATGGTAACATGGAGGTCACTGGCCATCCTGTCATCCATCTCTGGCTAACAACCGATTCCGTGGATTTGGATGTTTTTGTCTACATGGAAACTGTGGATAGTAAAGGAAAATCGACCTACATCACCGAGGGTAATCTCAGAGCCTCACATCGGGCCATAAACGCTCCGCCCTATGAAAATCTCGATCTTCCCTATCACCGTTATTATGAAAGCGACCTCGAACCCCTCACAGTAGGAGAACCTTTCGAATTGGTCTTCGATCTCCTACCGACTTCATATCAGTTTAAGGAGGGAGATCGCATTCGGATCACGCTTGCTTTTGCCGACACCAGCAATTTCGACACGCCTGTATTGGATCCCCCACCAATGATCAAACTACACCGAAATCCCAGCCATCCGAGTTATATAGGTTTACCTGTGATTAAAAAATAGATAGAGTAGGAAATGTTATCATTTCTATTCCTGAAAGCTTTTTTATTCCATTTGTATTTAGTATTTCAAATTCTGACGATTTATGATGCAGATGATAACTCATACTGCAGGCAGGATGTAAAAAATGTACCCCTTATTGGGGATTGGTAGCCAGATTTCACCCCAAATTTCACCCATCTTTTGCGAGAATTCGGCTTATCTTTGAAGGATTTCCGAGTTGTTAACTCTTTCTTATCCTCCTCTTTCTTTCTCTCATTCCGATCATCACTGATAGGACTATTATGAACGTAGGAATATCCCAACCTGGTGCAATTTTAGATTCATTCTTGCCTGTATTTTCCGTGACTGTTATGTTATCGAAACGAGTCTGGCCATGAGATGCAAATTGAAACTGATGGGATTCCTTTTCAAAATCCCAATAATTATCGAAAGGATCAGGGTCATCATATCTCATTATTAGGTCACCGTCTAAATATACACTGAATAAATCTGACTCTCGCGTTACTTTAATGTGATACCATTCATCAGGTAAAATCAATGAGGACTCATGAATTGCTTTCATAACTCTTACTCCAACCCCATAATGTTTCACAATGCCAATAAACGGTTTTCCTGTATAATTTACATCTTGAAAGTTTCGCTCTTTGTTTTTCTCAAGTTTCAATCATTGTTTTGGCAGAAGAGTGGATGCAACAAAATCTCCATAACGGAGTAGGAGGAAAATGTGAGTTACTCAATCATTGTTTTAACAGAAGGGTGAATGCAGCTTTCGTTAAAGATCGCGAACACTTGATCCCCATAATACTTCAATCATTGTTTTGGTAGAAGGGTGAATGCAGCTTTCGTTAAAGATCGCGAACACTTGATCCCCATAATACTTCAATCATTGTTTTGGTAGAAGGGTGAATGCAACAAGAATAGCTGGTTCTTCCCGAAATAGCTATGGGGCTAGCGTTTCAATCATTAAACGTTGCATATCCTAAATGAATTACATGTAAAGCTTTTCGTGAACTAGATGTTGGATAATGGAACAAAATTTACCAACAAATGTTTCATTCGATTTCAATCTTCTGGATTTACAAAAAGAACATACTGTATATCCTTCTGATAACATATTCAAAGCAAAAGGATATTAAAAATTTTTTGACTCAAGTAATTAATTTAGTTACTTACCGTAAAGTAAGTATTTAAATGATTTTAGCATATTAGTTGAAATAAAGGTATATGACATGATTGAGGCAGAAAATGTAAAATTTCTTAAATTAAGTAATGGTAGAAAACTAGCATATAGTGAATATGGATATACTAAAGGTTTCCCAGTTTTTTTCTTTCATGGATCCCCGGGGTCACGTTTAGAAGCTATTCATACCGATAAGCCTGGAATTAAATATAATTTTCGAATAATTTCTCCTGATCGTCCTGGGATGGGGAAGTCAGATTTTCAAAAAAATAGAACTTGGCTTGACTGGCCAAATGATGTTTTAGAACTTGCTGCTCATCTTGAAATTGAAAAATTTGGCATTATAGGGGCTTCAGGTGGTAATCCTCCTCTTCTTGCCTGTGCTTATGAGATTCCAAATCATATTCAATTTACGGCTGATATGGGTGGTTGGGTACCTAATATTGATGGAAAGCTATACAAGCACCTTGCTCCAATAGAACGCACTTTCGGTAGAACTATTAAAATTCCTGTGATATTTCGTGTTTTTTATCGTATAATGGGATTCTTGGTTTCACGGCAGGGAGGGGAAAAGTTGATGAATAATTTCAAGAGCTCAATGTGTGAAACAGATAAACAGATGATTGCAGAGGATCACGAAACTACGGAATTTTTGGCAAACGATGTCAAAGAATCTTTTCGACAAGGATCAAAAGGGCCTGCATTAGATGCATTACTCCAATATCGAGATTGGGGTTTTGATCTTAGAGAGATTTCCATCCCAGTTCATATATATCACGGAACAGAGGATAAATTTGTCCCAATTCAGTTTTCAGAGGCGTTAAGTAAAATACTCCCTCATTCAAACCTAAAAACTTATCCTGGATTGGGTCACTTTTCTATTCTCAACATGGTTAATGATGTTTTTCGTGATATGAATGAGTTGATGAGTAGATAATGGCTACTTTTTTTTAATTGAATGCGTGAGATAAAAGTTGATGAAGACAACCCAAGAAAGAATAATTGATGAAGCATTGAAAAGCTTCTTAATCCGAGGATATGAGAATACATCACTGAACTATCTAGCTAATCAAGTAAATATAACAAAGCCAGCTATCTATTATTATTTTCAGAACAAACAAGAATTATTATCAGCAGTTTTGGACTACTTACTCAAAGCAATCGATCAAAAATATTCAGATCTTTTTGAGCAAAATTTAACGTTGGAAGCTACTCTTAAAGAATTATTCTTTTCAGTTAGAAGGGTAGATAGAATTTTTCATGGTTTAACGAAAGTTCCTCCTAGTAATTTTAACTATCATCGTTTATTCTTTGACTGTATTAAATATCTCTCTTCAAATTCTCTTATTAATGATAGTTATGAGAGACATAAGAAGCTTTTAACTGAAAAGATAATACTTGCTCAAGAAAAAAAACAAATATCCTCTGAGATTGATCCTGAGATTCTTGCATTCAATATTATAGCCACGTTAGAGGGAACATATCTTGTGTCTTTGTATCTCCCCTCATTGGATGTCGATCTTATTGTAAAGAAAATGTTCCGTACTCTTAAACAAATTTTATTTCGTTAGTGAAGGGTTTGTTCTTGTAAATTGGTATTAGATGAAAAAATTATTAGAAATTTTGAATGAACTATAATTTTATCTGATACTGATCGTTGGTTATATTCAAAAATGACTTCAAAAAATGTCATTGATTGTTTGATACAATACTATTCCTCATTTCCTTTAGGGAACAACTCCAAATCCAAGAATTACACCATTAAATTCAGTAACTGAAACATCCTTAAGTCCCACTTGAGCTAGATCACGATAAACCTCATTTTTTGAAGTAGTTGCTATTAATGGGTTCGAGGAAACCAATTCAATGAATGAATCAATAATGAAATGATTAACCTTTTGGGGGGTGGAAAATGAGGCAACTATAACCAACCCCGCGGATTTGGTGACCCGAACAGCTTCTCTAAGAAGCTCAATGGAACTCAAATTAAAAAATTCCTTTCTAGTTTGATATGATGATAAATAACAAGCATCAAAATCTTTATCTGGTTCTCTGATTTTTCCACTGAGAATCTTTGTTTGATGTATTTCAGAGGAATACGGTAGAATGTATTTCTGAAAAGAGTCATCAGCCGCGACAACATGGAGGTGTTTAGCATAACGTTCAATAATCGGATATACATGTACATCCAAAGAAGCTTCTTGGCTGATAACAAGAATAGAATCAAACTTTTGAGTTACTCCAAGCTGATTAACAATAAAGGAAGCAATTTTAGGGAGAAATAACCGAAAATTAAAACCAGTAAAAGAAAATAGGGATCCAATCTGTTTAAAGGCGTCATCCGATTTTGGAGTCAGATGAACGAGTGATATATTTCCCGTTTTGTCTGCAGAGAATTCAAGCAATCCCTTTTTTTCAAGCTTATTTAAGCTGTTGTAAAAGCTAGAAGCTGAGATCATTTTCTGGGGAGATAAGTATGAATTTATACTTTGCAGAACATTATAGCGCACAGTTCCTTCAGGAAAAACCGACATCATGAGTAATATAAAAACTTGAGATATAGATAAATCGATCACATCATCAAAGCCCGTAAAAGGCTCAACTGAATTACTATAGGTGGTATTTCCTATTTTTTGTTTTCTTTTCTTTGGTGCCAAAAAATTTGTTCTCCATAATTGAATCAGTTAAATTTTGATCCATTTACTTAGTGTCCAATACTGTACAGTCTAAGATTTATCTTTTTTATAAATTTCCAATTCTGGAAAACATAGTTTTATAAATAGTTCCAGTAATGGAAATAATAAATTCCAAAATTGGAAAATACTTTTAAGGATTTTTATCTTCCTTAAATTCTCTGAAATCAATTCATGAGTGAGAATACTATGACCTTATTCAAACTACTTAGCAAAAAAATAATCCGTAGAAAGGCATGGGGAGTTCACAAAGAAGTCATAGTCCAGATATTGACACCGAGATGCAGACAGGATGGAATACCGGAAAACGGTCGCTTCACTCCCAAGGAAATGGAACAGATAATATCACGGGTAGAATCGAATATTCAAGAGTTATTGCCTTTTTTCAAAGACCACGATAATATCGGTAATTACATGAATGAATATGCCGGATTGATACACTTAGCTATATACAGAGCTATGGTAAAAGAAAAAATAGATCCCAGTTACGCCACGAACCTGGTCGCAGACTTGATCTGGCAAGTTCGTGTGAACATGAAGGGTGTAGTTCCAATTTTTGATCCGTTGAGATTGAAGCTGGCTAAACTACGGACGAAGGATCCATTAGCCTATCTGGGAAAGCGCCTTAAAGATGCTTTGAAATTTCCATACAGTGAACCAGGCTATAAAACAAAACTGTACAAGGATAGAAACGTGTATCATATGGATATCTATTCATGTCCTGTATATGATTTCTATGCGCAATTCGGGGAAGAAGAGATGACTTTTTTCAGAAGAACTTGGTGTACTTATGATTATACCGTAGCTGAACATCTTGTTGAAGGGGGCAAATACCAGAGAGAACACACGCTATCTAATGGTGATGAAGTATGTGATATGAGATATTTCATTAGTGAGTGAAAAAAAATGAAGCCTGAAAATTTATATGTCCAAAAAAAGGACCAGTGGTTAAAATTATTTTACAGTGTTGTTAACAATAAAAAAGTCCATCAAGAAGTGTTTCTGAAATATTATCGTCCCGAAAAGATTCCTGAAATGAAGTTAAAGACACAGAAGCAATTTGAAGAATTATTACCCGATATTCCAGATTTTGGCAATTAATGAATCCTGAGAGAATCTTTTTAAGTCCCTTCAATCCATATGTAGCACCTTCCTTATGTGGATACATTTCGAGAGGATAAGGATGAGAAGAAGGAACTCCATCTCCATAATAGTCCTATTATACTTATTTTTATTTGTTTTTAAGTTACCAATTGAAGTTGAACATGTTGAGTCCTATCCAGTAACCGTCTATCCAACAAACGGATGGCCGACCGCTACTCCCGAGGAAGTGGGGATGAATTCAACACAGCTTGAAAAAACAACTCAATTTATAGTTGATCATGAAGAACTAGGGATAGATAGTGTATCCGTTGTAAAAGATGGGTATTTATGCTATGAACAATATTTTGAGTATTATGATCATTCAAATTTACATCTTATTCATTCTGCGACTAAAAGTGTGATCAGTGCACTCATAGGAATAGCTAATTCTACGGGAATGATACCAGACCTTGACGAACCCGTAGTAGAAATCTTTTCAAGTCGAACGATCCAAAACCTAGATTCTAGAAAAGAAGCGATGACGATTAGGCATTTATTGGAGATGAAGAGTGGGTTGGAGGTGAATGATTTCTCTGTACCTTATTTCAGTGAAAATATAGCCCATAGCGATTTTACATTTCGAACCAACACAACCAATGTGTTTCCTGGGACATGGGTAAACTATCTTTTTGCTGATAATGATTTTACAAGATTAATGGTTTCCAGCGATTGGACACAATTCGCATTGGATAAACCCATGGCCGTAGAACCAGGAACAGAGTGGCGTTATAGCGATTGTATTACCCATCTTCTTTCAGCCATAATCAGAGAAAAAACAGGGATGAATACTGAAGCGTTTGCTAGACAGTACTTATTCGATCCACTGAATATTACAGACTATCTCTGGTGGGAAGATCCATCAGGACTGAGTTTAGGAGCTGATGGGCTGTGGTTACACCCAAATGATATGTTAAAATTTGGATATCTATATTTGAACGATGGAAAATGGAATGATGTCCAGATTATTCCCTCTAAATGGGTAGCAACCTCGACCAAGGATCATTCTGGGAGGGGGATTTATGGCTATCAATGGTGGATTGATGGTACACGAAATTATTATTATGCCTCTGGATTAGGGGGCCAATTAATATTTGTGAAACCTGATATTAATTTAGTTGTTACGTTCACGGCTTGGGAAGGTGGTGAATGGATAACACCTGATATTGTGTTTACTAGTTTTATCCTCAAAGCTCTTATAGAAAAGGACACATCTACTCCCGTAACAACTACAACTACTACACCGTCTTCAACTACGAGTTTTGACTCAATTAGTATAGCCCTTGGGATGATAATCCTCCTGAGTTACTCTCTACGAAAGAAACGGAAGACCTAGTGTCATCCCTTCCCAGTAAAGATAACTATTTATCTTTCTTTTCGACCTTACAGATGAATTTCGTGGGAGTATTTGCAAAATCACTCATCTGCCAGGCCAATACTGTCCGAGGAATCACTCTCCAGAAGGGGGGGGGATGAAACATCTTGTATTTTTTCTCATACAACTCCCCAAGTATTTGATGTAACTCCTCATCTGAGAATTGCTCCGCGTATCCCTCTATAATTACCACCTTCTCACCACTCTCTGTATGAACTGAGATGTTATTATTTTTCAGTAAGTTTTTCGCGTTTCTGGTCTCAGTTCCCCCCCCGAAGTAGAAGATATTTTTGTACCAAATTCCCCAGACAGGACGAGAATGTGGGAAGTTACCTCGAATTGTATTTATCCAGTAATTTTGGGATTTGTCCATCCATCTGTTGACATCATCCCATGTGACTAGCCCTGCTCTTTTTGATTGACCCCGTCAATCGTTTGAGACCTTTTTCTGATAACATTTTTCTTCTTCCTTTCTCATTCATGTTAACTTACATAATAATGATTACTCTTCCCTTTGTATCCCCCTTATCCACATATCGTTGCGTGCTATAAACCGAGGACTGCTATAAATTTTTAGTCGGTACCAGATCCAATTAAAGAAAAACATCTCCTTTACTTATACAATTCAAGATTCAATTTATATTCATCCGTTATCTTGAAGAAGGTCATGTAAACGGAAAAGTATTAATCAATTCAGAGATGAGGTTATAATTTGAGCGTTGATTTATCTTGGAAAGGAGTGTATAAAGCTAGTGGACTCTCCCTACTCACAGGGGGAGCCATCGTTATCATATTCCTTTTTTTAGTATTCTTATTTCAAGTACAACTTCCACTAGCCGCACAATCAGTTCTTGATGCCCCCCTAGAACCAGTCTTTCTATTTTCCTTAGCTGCTTTCGGAGAATTTCTTCTGATGCCCGGAGTTCTAGGACTCTACTTCTCTCTAAAGGATGTTAATAAGAGCCAAGCATTTCTAGGGACTGCAGTGTTTTTAATTGCTATACCAATGTTTCTAATTTCTCGTGGACAGGTAATTTCACTTGTAGCAATTAGTGATAGTTATGTGGCAACAACAGATGCGACCATGAGAGCAGCTTACTTAGCAACGGCACATTTTGCACTTGAAGTATCAGGTGTGTTTGCTATTATGGCCTTAGCCCTGTTTGGTGTTGGATCTGTCGTTATAGGCTTAGTTATGTCGAAGGGAGTTTTCAGCAAACGCATAGCTTATTTGGTCATTATAGCAGGCACATTGACTGTTATCGGCACCTTCGGAGTCTTACTGGAACCCCTAACTATAGGAACACTATTTGGATTGATTCTAAGTGGTTTCTGGCAAATAATCCTTGGTGTTAAACTCTATAAGCTAGGTGACTCGTATGGGATGGAAAAAGATCGATTTTGAAGAAGGTCATGTACTTCAGCTGTTTATATTGTACTTCACAGAAGATGCTTGTGACTAATAGGTTTTCTTGATATGTGTGAGGACCCTTGTTGGTATTTTTTCTTTATGTCTGATTTCAACAGGAAGTCGTTTTGTATTGAAATACCTCTCAAGACTTCGTGTTCCTGCTTATCCATAGTTAACAAAAATACATAATAGAAGCTATTAAGAATAAACCTTTTTTGAATGAAAATCAGCTAGCTATAAAGTATTTAAAATTTCAATTGCCCAAATCTCTATTTTTAAAAAAGCAATAGTCTAGAGTATTATCCACTCATTCTTTGTGTTTCAATTTAATTCCTTCAAATTTACTCCTAATAGGAAACCAGAAAACCTCTTGGAGAATAAAAATTCTCAAATATAGGAAAATTAAATATGAAAAACTGAAGTGATTACAAATGAAGCCTGAAAATTTATATGTCCAAAAAAAGGACCAGTGGTTAAAATTATTTTACAGTGTTGTTAACAATAAAAAAGTC
>CP070695.1:212947-224503 GCA_020353515.1 Candidatus Heimdallarchaeota archaeon | reverse complement strand
AATGGGGGTAGTTTATTATTGATTTCAGATTGGGAACAATATGGGACACAAATGGATCTCTTAGCGTCTCTATTCGGATATGATTTTGCAAACAACAAATTAAACGATTCTGATGACAGTGTAATGACAGGATATGATTTTCGTATAAGTTATGATGATACAAACCTCCTCTCTCATCCTATTACAGATGGTGTTTCTCGTGTTGAGATGTATGCAGGAGATGGCTTAATTGCTGCACCAATCAATGATATTCCTATCATTATTACTGATAGTGATGGGACAGCCAAATGGGATGACGGAACAATTGCTAACGCTGTTTCTGTGATGAGTGTCATTGAGGGTGGTTCTATTGGTACGGGAAAAATATGCATTCTCGGAGATTCTAATTTATGGGATAGTGCGTATGATGCTGATAATGATGGAGATCTTGATTACTATGATAGCGACAACGAGATTCTTGCCTGGAATACTATTGACTGGCTATGCACGGTTATTGACGATAGTTACCCAGTGTTTTCTGCCACTCCCAGTGATATCACTTATATTGAGGGGACTGTAGGACACACTCTAAGCTGGACAGTCATTGATTCTGATCCTGACAACTATACTATCTACAAAAACGGCGGAAATATCGAAATAGGGTCGTGGATATCTGGGAACCCGATTCAAATAAGCATAGATGGGCTAACGGTTGGATTCTATAACTTTACACTCATTGTTGAGGATTCAGATGGGAACTCAATTAACGACACAGTAATGGTTACAGTTGATATCACCATGGCTCCTACTTTAACGAGTCCTGAAGATATTTCATACATAGAAGGGTCGACAGGGTATAATATCAGTTGGGTTGCCATTGATTCTGATCCTGATAACTATTTTATCTATAAAGATGGTTTAAGGTTCGAAAAAGGGTCGTGGATATCTGGGAACCCGATTCAAATAAGCATAGATGGGCTATCATCTGGATCTTATAGCTATACACTCATTGTTGAGGATACATACGAGAATTTGGTTTTTGACACAGTAGTAGTTACAGTCATTGATATTGCTATGGTACCTAGTTTAACAAGTTCTAATGATATCACCTATGAGGAAGGAGCGACAGGGAACATGATCTACTGGACTGTCATAGGTTCGAACCCTGATAGTTATATCATCTATCAGAATGGAAAAGAAATTGAAACTGGGGAGTGGATATCTAAACTAACGGTAGTTTTTGGTGTAGACGGCCTTTCAATTGGTGTATATGATTTTAAGCTTTCAGTTTGTAATTCTGTTGGATATACGGTTAATGATACAGTCCTTGTGACCGTAGTTCCTGATACTTCAGCACCGGAAGTAATAAGTCCATCAGATATTACCTATGAGGAAGGAGAAATAGGATGTAAAATCAGCTGGACAGTTAGTGATACGAATCCTGATACCTATAGTGTCTATAGGAATGAAACAGAAATAGAGACTGGAGTATGGATAGATGATACAGCTATAATAGTTAACATTGAGGGATTATCAACTGGAGTGTATTTTTATAATCTTACAGTTAGAGATTCGTATAATAATTCAGCTATTGACACAGTTATAGTAAACGTTGTTGATACTGCAGCGCCTTCTTTCACTAATTCAACAGATAATTTTTACGAAAAAGGAGAAATAGGGAATAGGGATGAATCTTTGAGTGAAGGTGAGGGTACAGGTACTTGGTTGATACCAGCTTTGTTAGTATCAAGCACTGGAGCATTCGCAGGGATTTTCATTTTCAAGTGGTTTAAGAATAAAAATAATCATCATAAAACTACTCCTACTATTGAGGGATTGTTTCGATCAACTGATTCGACTGTACAGTTCCTTGAGGAAACGGGAATTAATAAACAACTCCAGAATTTAGAACAAAGAGTTGCAAAATTAAGAGGAAATCTTGAATATTAATTAATACGCAAGACCGTTCTCCATTAATGTTGGAGACGGGTGAGTTTTTAGGATAATAGATATAGCATTAGCGATATACCTTGAGGGATTTCTTCTTAAATTAGTGAAAGTGAGTGTTGTTGAAAACACAATACTAATTTTACGGATATCCTAGATCTAATAGGGTAAGAAGGGAAAGTGATAAAGGTACCTCTAATTAATGGTAATGGAAGTGAAACCTTCTTGATAATTTTAACAATTCTAAGCAAAGGAACATTAAGTGGATTCATCATTCACAAGCGATGTAGATACCACTCTAGTCACAAACTACTCCTGATTTCAAAAGAAATCTGATTTAGTTATTTTTTCAATAATAATTTGTTTATAGAAAGGCCTTTTACCTGAGAAAATATCCGCCAATTAGAAAATAGTGTTCTTCAAATAATAAATGAGTTATTGATTATCCAAAGGGGATTTTTGTAGTTTATTCAATAGGGAATCATTCCAAAAGAGTAATCATAAAAGAACAATCAATTTTAAGAACTTTATTGTGATATTTTATTTCTCAATTGAGACATGGACTAGTAACGTTTTTATAATATGATGTGCTTAAGACGTAAGCTTACCAATAACTAGTGTTAAATAAATTAAATGTATGTCTATAGCTGCATAGATTTATATTTGTAGAAAAACTTATAAGTGATTGGAATGATTTTGATTCCATTGTTTAAAAACAAAAGGATAACGAAAAGAACACTGAGAATCGTTACATGCTGAATTCCCGATTCAGAATACGATAGCCTCAACAACAAAAATGGTTTGGATAAATATTCCTCGATCTCGAGAATAAAACTCCTTACGTAGTAAACAGAGAGCGGGAGATGCAACATCAGCATATTCAGGAGTGTACAACAGTACTGAAATACTGTTTTTAAACTTTATAGAAGCCCAATGCAGCTAAATTTAATTATTTCACCATACAGATTGGTAATTTAGCTATTTTGGTCTGATAAGAGATAAAGAGGCAAAGAAAATAAAGTAAAAAGAAGTGAAAAAAATGAATAAATTAAAGAGAATAATTCCTCTAATAGCTGTAATACTGGTGGGTTCTACAATGGCAGTAGGCACGGTTATTGAGGTTTTAAAATGGACAAGACTAGATTCCAATCCAGCTACAACCGAACAAGATGATATTGCAGTGACAGGACTTGGCCTTTTCACCTTAGCGTTTGATACAGATATTCCACATGGTTCACCAGGTTATGTTAATTATTTAACTTGGTATTATGTCGTACTGGAAATAGAGGCTGATTCTGGAGTTGCCGGCGAATGGGATCTCTATATAGAAATTGTAATACAAACCGATGACCCTGCCGGTATGCAGGACGCAAATGATATGGGTACTGAATGGGCCAATGGAGATGGTTTGGCTGGCGTACTCTCCTACAGTAACTTGGGTATGACATCCACCGACTGGGCTCCTTATGACGGAGGTATGAATCCTTTACCTTCACCTCATACCAATGGGTTTAAAACAGATTTTGGACAGTCAGACGCTGGACTATCATCAATGGTAGCTGGGGATATAGAATATATTACATTTCGATTTTGGATAAATGACCAAGCTGTGGCTCCTGGTGCGACTCCTGGAAACCTTTTCCGTCTTTCATTTCGACTCATGGGTGAATCGGTGTAGAGGTAGCTTTATGCTATTTCTATTCCTTTCCACTTTTTTTCATGAGGTTACCAAAATTCGATAAAAAAAATGATCTTCAACCAAAAATAGGAAAAAAAATAATAGAAATCACCAACAAAAAACCAACCCTGTAGACAGATATGGAGTGTCAGATTACAAATGAAAAAAATCACTGAAATTCAACTGAGTTGTATTCTGATACTTGTCATACCATCCATTTTATTACTTGTAGCTGTTTCTGGATCGCTTCTTTCTGGATTGATTCCTCTTAGTGACCGTTTAGACATCGACCTAGGGGTGACTGGGGAGGAGGGTGACATTACTGACCCATTAGTCGAAGCAGCTTTCATTCCAACCCATGTGGAAAGCATGGAAGGAATATTCGTTATTTATTTCACTGTAACTGATAATGATCCTGAACCCGAGATCACCGCGATTCTCCAGATCTTCTTACCAGAAGGTTGGCTTGATTGGGCTGAATGGGAAAATGATCCATCTGAGATCAAAATAGAAGTCAATTATGATGATGAAGAAATAGAAATAGAAGGTCCTGATTCAGAAAAAATCTTGAACGATCTCATAGATCTTGGGGGACTAGTAGTAGATAATGGTCAGCTTCTGCAGATCGAGCTGAAAGATGACAAAGTAGAGATAGAGCTATTGGAACCCCAAACAGGGAAAATAGAACTAACGAATTTTGAAGGAGAGCCTATTTCAATGGTTACTGATTTACTCAAAGTTACAGCTGTAGATGACGCTGGAAATATAGGTATTGCTACTGCAACCCCACCTTTCGATGATGACGACGAAGACACATGTTCCTCACCAATAGAATATATTGAAGAACAAATAGCTTTATTAGAAGATATTGAGAATTCAGAAGCGGAAGATGAAATTAACGACGCTATAGACTATCTTGAAAAGGCGATAGAAGCATTCGAGAGAGAGCTCATCGGATGTGCATTTCGCAAGATCAGATACGCAGTCGAAGACCTGATGGATGCCCAAAATGAGGATGGTGCTGGTACCCAGGAAGTTATTGATAATCTCATCGATTTGGTTCAATGTATAGTAGATCAAGCGATGAATGATGCCATTGAGTTGGTCGGAGAGGAAAATCCACACGTTATTGAAGCACAAGAAAAATATGAAAATGCACTCACAAAGATTGGCCAGGGAAAATACGACAATGCCATCAAGGAATTCAAAAGAGCATATGCCGCTCTTATGAACGTACTACATAGTTGTGTTTCTACCCTCAGTGTATCTACTACAAACTCTGCAACTATTACACTAACACTCCATAAAGAAGGTTTTGTGGTATGTTATTATGGCGTTGGTACGCCAACTTACTCAACTGAAGTTACCTCACTGTCTCTTAATCATGTTATCACCTTAACTGGACTCATTCCCAATTCCGAATATTCATACTATCTCGAGATTACTCACGATCTTGAATTTCCTGGACCTGACGATGATAATACTCATCGATATCCTGACGATTCAAGTTATCTAACCTTTACCACAAATGAAGAGCTGACGACCACACCCGAAGAACCTATCACTGAAGAAGATTTTTCTTCTGACTGGAGTGATGGTGAGGGTACTTCAGGGTTTGAAATAATTCCTATTATAGCTTTTTTGATTGCAGGTGTTTTCCTCTATAGAAGAAGAAGACGAAACTCTAAATAATCTGAATGGCTAAACAATCACATATTCTGAACACTACCTCTAATACTGAACTAGTAAATCTAAATATTGGGGGATATATTAAAAGCACCTCTATCATTTTTTTTCTCATACTTGACTGTATAGTTCCTATTTCGTGTTCAAATGTGAGATCAGGAAATTGTTTGAATCCAACTGAATAGCAAAACCTGGCTAAATTACCGAAGAGTTAATAATTTAGGTGGTTGAAGGTTTGTCAATAGATCTTCTATCAACTTCTGAAAGGTTTCGAATAACACCGAGGTTGTAACAGCGATCAAGAAAACGAAACGATTTTACAAAGGGAATTCCATGAGCAGTAAAGGAGGAAATAAATGCCATGGCGTAAAATGCTTGTTGTCCATCAATAGAAGAAGGAATTTCGTTTAAATATCTAAACCATTTTCTCTCATTTTTCTTAAATTGTTTCTTTTTTTCTTTTAAAAGCATGTGATCGACAGTTAGAAGCTGAAGTAATCCCACAGGGAGCGTTTCATATACTATTTTTCTCATTTTTTCCTTTACTTCAATAATTGGGCCTTCTAATACTTCCTTAGCAAACTGACTTTCAATTTGATAAGTCAGCTCCTTTATCTTTGATTTCATGAAGGAACTCAATTTCTCTTCTGATATCACACTTATGATGACATACTTACCATGGTAAGAAAGAATGTTAAATCTCTCTCGTTCCAAGACATCAAATTCCCCACTCTTTATTTCTTGTTGGGCTATTTCACTAACCATAATGGACATTG
Source organism: Candidatus Heimdallarchaeota archaeon (assembly GCA_020353515.1). Lineage (GTDB taxonomy): Archaea > Asgardarchaeota > Heimdallarchaeia > Hodarchaeales > Hodarchaeaceae > Hodarchaeum. The sequence continues at coordinate 218,437 of CP070695.1, read as the reverse complement.
CAGAGGTTACTCCGGCAATTATATCTTCATCTTGATCTCTTCCCATGAAATTTTCGGTATAAAAAGCGAGTCCAAACTGATTTCGACAGATAATCGCTCGTAAAGAAAAGATGTCAGAGCTTTTATCTAGAATTTCTTTTTGTTTTCTTTTATGAATTACTAGTCGTTTCTGCTGATGCTTCCGAGCCATAATAGCAAGAGTCATCAGTAGAACTGGGATAACTCCCACTACTATCAATAACGGGATTATATCACTCCATTCAATATTGTTCTTTCGTATAGCAAAGAAATAAGGCTCTTCAGATAAATCAATAGTATGGCTAGAAAAACCAGCATGGTCTATAGCTCTAATAACTCCTTTCAAGGTTCCACTTGCAGAAAAAGTAAGTATCCCGATGTAAAAGCTTCCATTAAAATGCATAGGGACTGTTTGAAGTGGGGATTCCGCCCCGAGGCCCACCAAAAATTTAGAGGTATTTGGTGGATAATAATCAAGGAAAACTGCAGCCACTCCAGACCCCCAATCAGAGACGTTGGCCCACACCCTGAGGGTGCCATTACCAAAATCGTCAATTCCCTGCCGATAAATTATAGGCCCCCAATTATCCTCCATTATTCTGGAATTAAAAAAGTCGTCAAAATGATAATAACCTTCCATAACACCGTAATCGGTTACATGAAAAGTAAAGGAAAAAATATGCTGATAGGACAACTCCAAATAAATGTAATAAACGATGTTGCTTGTATTCAGGAACGTGTCCTTCAAGAGAAATTGATGCAAAACCCAAATAGCTTCTGTTTCGTCGAATACAGAGAGAGTTACATTAACATTATTTTGAAAGGTAGTATTTATCTCAATATAAAATTGAGCTTGTCCTATATGACTTTCCGATTGATTAAACTTCATTCCAAAGTCAATAATTTCAGGAGGGTGGAAGTTAGATGCTTGTAAACTGATGTTACTGACAGTAACAACGTTCCATCCATCTTGAACTACAATACTATAATTAAAAATATGTGTGCATACGATTCTAGCTGTATAGTAATAATATGATCCATTAAGATTCATTATTTCTGTTTCTCTTTGAGATGAATTGAAATTAAAAATAGATATTGTTACATTGGTAATCAATCCAAATGGATCAAGGGTGTTTACCCAGAATTCTAATGTAGACTCATAACTTGATAGTAACGACTCTGAATAACCATAATCATAGATTACTGGAGGTGTAGTATCAGGAACGGTAAAGAGTTCTAATGGAATTGAATTGGTGTTACCGATAATGTCAGAAGCTTGAATACGGAAAACGATTGTGTCTCCAGGTTTGAACGTTGATAAAGTATATTCAAAAAAATTGTTCGAACCATTCCAAACCATTGGGACTTCATTAATTGTTATAAAAGTATATTCGAGCATAATTGATGAGTTATCTGTAGGTAACCCACTTCCATTGACTCCCTCTATTATCTCAGCCCATATAGTAATAATCCCAGTCTGATATTCCTGAACACCCCATTTTTCGATTTTAGGCGGAGTAAAATCTCCTATAATTATAGTTTTGTTGATTTTTCCTAAATTACCTGCTTCATCCATCGTGTAAATTAGAATCGATACCTGCTCACTGTATTTGAAGCTTTGAGTAAAAAAATGATAATTAAAGGCTTCATATTCCATCTCAGATCTAAGCGTTCCTTCTGGGGTTGTTATATTTATATAAAATGTGTTATTTATGTACAGTGTCCTTCCATAGGAGTCAATAGCCCACGCAATGATGGTGATTTCGCCATCATTTTCTGAGGAATTTGTAATGGTGAATGTCACTTCAGGTGATACTTTATCAGTTAATTCAATCTTAGAAAATTGATCAGAAGATGGTTCAAATAAGTTGTGCGCCGTATCATTGGCAGTCACGTAATACCAGACGTCGTATCGGTTATAATCAAAGTCCTGAAGGCGCTTAGTAAATGTATTCTCTGTGATATTCATCATTGAAGTATTCATCCATGTACCAAAGTAGTCTTGTGTAAAATAAAGAGTAACTGTTGTCTGATTATTTGGCCAATCTATAACTTTAGCTGTAAATTCTACTGTACTATTTCCAAATTCTCTTGCTTCAAATGTTACGTCTGGGATGCTATTATCATCAATGATGAAATTATGTCGGTAACCAGGATTTATATTACCAGCCAGATCAATTGCAGTAATCCAATATGTAATATTATCATTAAATTCAAAAGTAAATTCAAAATAATATCTTTCTTCTTCTACAGCCTCCATAAGATAGGTTAAATTTTGATTATTTTTTGAAAGAATTATTTTAACTTCGCTAGTATTCACACCACTCTGATAGTCATTCCAGTCGTTAATGTATGTTGAGAAATTTACGTATCCCTTTTGATGGTTGCTAAAAGTGTCTGTGGTTCCCCAAATAACTGGGGGAACGTTGTCTGAAGGAGTAATTACCTTATATGGAGGAATTAGAGAATCAACTTTCGAACCATTCTCATTTCCTACACTGTCGTTGACTGAATAAATTGTAAAAATTAGGGATTTTCCATAGAAAGCCTGTGTCCAGTAGATCCAATAACCAGAGCTATTTAGATGCATTAGTACCAGACTTTCATTGATTTTTAGTTCAACAGGATCCTGTATAAAGCTGGAATCGTCCGTTATATTAGCATAGAATTGAAGTGTTCCATTCCCATAATCAGTCACATTATATTCATGGATTGTTGGGGGAATGATATCTTGTAAATTCAGAGATCGAATCTTGGTCACTCTAGTATTGTTGGCTATATCAGAGGCGATAATATTGTAAAATACCTTGACATCGTTATTAGTTAAGGTATTGAGTGCTGTAGCATTATAATATTGATTTTCTGTTTGTTCAACCATTAAAAATTTTGTCTGGTTAATACACACCATGGCATCAGTAAGATTAATCGCAGTTAAATTTAGATACACAGAAGATATTACGCTCTCATCAAAAACATGAGCAAAGAAGGTATTAGTATCATTATCAAAGTATATATTTTCCACTACTGGAAGAAAATTATCTATATATTCAGAGACAATAACTGTAAATTCAAATTGGGGGTCAGTTTCGTAAGGGTTTTCTCCCACTATTTCCAGAAAGGTTAATGTATCGTTTATAGAGTCCTCATACTCAACTGTGATATTATAATAACTAAAAGGGAGGTTGGTGAATATGGTATACCCTCCACTCGTTGTATTTTGGATCCAGGTTAGTACTGGATTCCCAGAATCTGTAAGATTCACCCGCGCATTCGGAACATCCCTATTATCTAAATCTTTGACATTAACTTGTATAGTTGCATTCTCCTGTCCTAATTTCAAATCAGCAATAGTATTACCGAACACTTCATCGTTTCCCTCATCAAAATAGATCACATAAATTCTATTGATTGAAATGAAATTCGTCCGAATAACATTCCACTCCCGACTAGCAGTGGTGACTTCCAGAGCTGATCCCCATGAGCCTCCTCCATCCGTTGAGTTTTTAACGAAAATATTATCCCCGTTGACATAAATGGCAAATAAAGTTTTACTGGCATAATCATAAGCAGGTTTAACTTCATCCCCATCAGTCCCAATGTTAGTAACTACGTTAGTCTTTCGACTCCACGACCGATTACTATTAAAGAAAATCCATGTTTCTAAATCCCCACTAGAGTTTAAAATATCATTGTTCAACAATAAGTATACATTATGAGTAGAAGGGTCTAATACTGCTCCCCAATTGGCGTCTTCAGTTCCTATTGAGCTTTCTGAAGTAATATTAGTCACTGTAGTTGCAGAAGCATCCCAAGTATCAGTTGTTTCATAATATACAAAAGAATAGAGAGTATTAGCTGTTGAATCCTCGTACAGGCTGAGAATATCCCCCCCGTTCAAAGGAAAGAGCTGCCCGTGGTCGTCATCGTCATCCAAGAACGGATAAGTCGGCGTAATATCCGACCAACTTGATATATATTTTCCAAATTGTGGTCCATTAGCCATCCACGAAGCTCCAAAGATAAAACCCTCTGTTGATACTGTAACCACTCCTCCACCGTCTGGTGCATTATGTGAACCACCAGAAGCCATCACAGAAGTCCAAGTTCCGTTGGTACTATCATCTGAGGTATTTAAATAATTATAGACCATTTCATCATTATCAAATCCATTAACAATAAAGTGTATCTTTGTCCCTGAATTATTAGGTGTCCATTGGTCGTACCAACATGAAAAGCTTCGGAATGTGTACTGGGGAGGGCCACAATCAATGTTCTTGGGCCCAGACCAGCTTGAGCCATTATCCGTCGTTTTATAGTAAACGATTTCAGCTCTGTCATTATTTGTTTTTTGGAAGAACATATATCCATGGGAATCATTAATGAAGACCACATTCGGACCAGGATTATATTCATCCGTGGCATCATAAACAGTATCAATTTTAATTTCAATTCCAATGCTACTACCCACTCCTCCCCCTGAATTCAAAAGCCTCTCAATAATTGTATCCTTGTCCAATGATGTTGAATCAAGAGGAACACGCTTGTTAATCGAAAAGGGAAAAATAATTAGTACTAGGAAAATGAAAGACAAAGAACAACCAATCTGATTTTTTATTCTTCCTTTATGATTTAATATCAATATTAAAACCACGAATGAAAAATATGGTGCATTCTAATTCAAGCTGAATCTATGTCCAAATTAATTCTTTAACATAATGAGGGATTGATAGAAGAAAGGATTTCCTTCCACCTACATTCTTTTTTTTGTGTATGAAAGTCACATGCTCAATATAATTCACTAGGTCAATTCAGCTATTTAATACTTGCCAGTTTGTATTTGCATCCTGAAGAATTGAATAACATATATAATTCATTTAACCATCTATCAAATGATTTTTGAGATACTCTCTCCATGTTTTTTCTATGGCGAGATTAGCAACCTTCCTCCCTATTTTTGATGAAAAAGCTATAAATTAAAGGATGAGTTCACCTCATTATATTTCACCCTAACAATGATCAAAAATGGCGTATGGTGTGATTACTGTGGTAATTATAAGGTCACCAACAAGTTTTTGCCACCACTTATAATAAAATCTACGGATATAGATGAAATTCTCAAGAGAATAGAAATTTCTCTGAAGGAAATCTGATTAAAACAAAATAAAAAAGGGAATCATAGATGGAATAGAATGTTCAATACTGAATAACATATATAATTCACTCAATTATGAATAAAATGTTTTTCATTCAAGGGCAGGAAATCATGATAATCAACGAAAAAAATGTCATGGGGTCATGTCGAATTATATACTGGATCTTAATCATGATAATTTTATTTATTCCATGGTCTCAAACGAATGGAATAGATGATTGGCCTTCTGAGGCTGAATTTGAAGTACTTGGTTTTAACATTCAAGTCCACTTTAATCCTGAACCAGGAACAATTTCATCAAATATAGATAAAATTATAGG
>CP070695.1:193682-212847 GCA_020353515.1 Candidatus Heimdallarchaeota archaeon | reverse complement strand
TCAAAAGACTTATCATAAACCATACAACTAGAGACAAATACAAATTTCACTTTGAAAGTTCTACATTGCTCTAAAATGTTAAATGTGCCTACAACATCTCTTTGAAATGTTTCAGAAGGATTATCAAGTGATTTTTGAACATTTATTTCTGCAGCTAAATGATAAACGATGTCACAATCATCAAATTGCAGGCTATCAATCAAGCTTTCTTCTCTGATATCCCCTTTGACAAATTCAAAAGACAAATTACCTTCAAACTCAGCAATGTTTTCTTTTCTTCCGTTAGAAAGATCATCCAAGGCAATAACATAATTTTTGGCGTCAAGTAACCTCTTTACAAGCCAACGACCAATAAATCCTGCACCCCCAGTCACGAGAGCTTTCATTACTTTTCCTCGTCCTCGAATATAGCTAATCTATTTATTTGCTGACATCCAACTCCATTTCCATAGAATGGTATCCTTTATACTCTAAATAACCTTTTTTCTCGAAACCAGCCTTAGAAAAAGTTCTTATAGAAATAAGATTCTCTTTTTTAATGAAGGCATTGATGCTACTGATTTGAAGATTTTTAGATGCAAGTTTACAACCTATCTTTAAAATTTTCACCCCAAATCCTTTTTGCCTAAATTTTGGTAGAACTCCAATACTTACTTCCGCTCTATTTGCCATTTCACCTATATCAAATCTTATCTGTCCAACTCGTTGCTCTCCATATTCAGCAATTAAAATTAGACTATTTTTAGCTTTTAATTTCTCTTGAAACCATTTCTTATGATCCGTGAGACCAATTGGTTCTACATGAAAAGATGATTCTCTTACTGAAGGGTCATTTCTAAGCTCAAATAAAAATGTCACATCATCTTTTTTGACTTCTCTTAATTTTAATTGATTTTTCAACTGGGAATGATTAGTTTTAGGTCGATTGTCTATATGTTCATTGAAATCTTGTTTTTTTGAGCTATTGTTATCTTCCATTAATTCGTCACCTATTGTCTCTGAAACTTAGACATGATATCCCTTGGTAATCATCTAGGAGAAAGATCAAAGTACTTATTCATTATTTCAGGCGAATCTTAATCTTGAGATTTTATAAAAATTTGTTTCATCTTCATTTTTTTTCACTTACAGTTCATATCAATTTTAAGAAATAATAATAACAAAATATTCAAATTCCAAAGAATCTATTCGCCATTTAGCACTCTGTCTTTGGTTATTTTGCTTCCTCATTTTGAAATAGACGTTATCAGACGGATTAAAAAGTTGGTTATTATGGTAAAAAAGTATGCACTTGTTACAGGAACCAGACCACAAATTATTAAATCCGTACCCCTTATTAAGAATGTCGAAACGCTGACTGAGATTGAAATTGTCCATATCTTCACTGGGCAACATTATGATTCTTATCTTTCTGATGTGTTTTTTAAAAATCTATTAATGGATTCTCCTGATTACGAACTAGATGTACGCTCAGGATCCACAGACTATCATATCCGAATGATCCTCAAAAAACTAATTCCAATCCTCAAGAAGGAAAATTATGATGGATTGTTAATTCCAGGAGACACAAATTCAGCTTTGGCTGGAGCTCTAGCAGGAATGTTCCTAAAAATTCCTGTGTGTCATATTGAAGCAGGATTAAGAAGTTTTGATTTAATGATGCAAGAAGAAATTAACAGACGATTAATTGATCACGGGTCGGCCCTTCTCTTTACTCCAACTAAAATGGCTATTCAGAATTTAGAAAAAGAATCAGTTCTTGGCACTATCATGTTTACTGGCGATACAATGCAAGAATTATTGATTTCAGAAAAAGAAGCGATAATTGATAGGAAGATATTTGAGTCTGCAGCTGAAAATTTGGGAATTGAGAAGAAAGATTATTTAATAATGACTCTTCACAGACGTGAAACCTTAAATGACTCAGAAAAACTCAATGAAATATTTCTAACGATTGGAGAAACTGGAATTACTTCTATTTTTCCTATTCATCCACACACTAGAAAAATCATTGAAAAATCAAAAATCGAATTGCCATCGTCTATTAGACTGATAGATCCCCAATCATATCATAATTTTTTAAATTTAGTCGTAAATTCCAAATTGGTGTTAACTGACTCGGGGGGTTTACAAAAGGAGGCATACTTATTAGAAGTTCCCTGTGTAACGTTAAGAAACAAAACAGAATGGTTGGAAACCGTTGAGGAAGGAGCTAATAAAATAGTAGGAAACAATCCAGAATTGATAGCCCAAGCGATTGAAGAAATGATCAATAAAAAAATAGCTGCTAAATATTCGATTTATGGTGATGGAAAAGCATCAAAGCGAATATTAAAAGAATTAAGTAAAACTATTCCTAGGATCCCCACGGTCCGAGAGCTTTAATTCTCTAATTCTGTTTGTTAATATCATTGAGTTATCTCATAAGCCTGTTTTAAATTTTCTAAATATCGGTCAGCAATTAAAGTGTCTTTGGCTATCATTTTAACCTCATCAACATCGGGGAGAGGCGAATTAGATAAGATGGCAAAAAATTCCTCTGCAGTAGAAAATCGTGGGACATCTACCTCAAATCTAAGTTTTTTAGGGAGAATAGGTAAGGCTCCTGAGTGTATATAGATGTAAATCTTATTTGGGCTACAATATTCGTGAAAATAATGTGGAAGGTATGGGAGAAGACCGAAATGAGCGTTACTTGAATATTCGTAAATCTTCATATGAGGAACACGGCCTAGAGATTTAACGGACTCATCCGTATGAGCAAAAGGATCACCAAGAAGGATCAATTTGGCAGGTCTTTTTTTTCTCCACATTTTGAGCAGTCCTCTTGCATCACGAAAAGGATTTTCTCTTTTGGAAAAATCTGGTCCAACATATACTGCAGTTCTTTCTTCTTCACGATCATCAAATCTCGCTTTATTCAATTCAGCATTAGTAGGCATATTTGGAATGTAGGAGACGAATTTCGGGGTATATTTTTTTGAATGCGCGTCAGCAATTTCCTTAGAGACGGTGAGTACTGCTGAAATTGGGACATAAGATTTTTCCCACCTTTTGAATAAACGAAATTTATAATAGGTTTGTAAGGACTTGATTAAATTCAAAGAAGAGAGATGATCTTTATAAATGAGACTTGCTCGTTCTGACCAGAATTCATGATCATTATAGACTATAGGAATTTCCACTCGATTTTTTTTCAGGTAAATCTGAACAAAATTCAAAAAATGAATATTGTGAGCATGTATAATATCAGGATCAAAATCATCTATCGCTGCCCCTAATTTCTCATAATGATCATTTGAAATCCTCCCCAGAAAAAATCCCCGATTGAGGCCGACGTGATAAAGAGCGAGATTATCCAATATATCTAATTTTGGAGTCGGAGGCCGTTCAAATCCGCCTAGAAATCCAACATTGTGTCCAAGTTTGGAATCCAACTGTATAAATCTTTCTGCTCGCGTGCTGACTAAATTTTCCTCTATATGCAAAACTCTCAAAGGGAATTATCTCCAGTTTTATCGCTCAAACTCCTAAACAGACTCAAGACAGAAGAATTAGATCAGATATATTTCCTTTGTGATCCTATGTGCAATTCCCACCTATCTAACAATAGTTTTACAATTTATAGATGTTTGAGAAGAACGGAAGATTAATAGGAAAATAAGGTTTAACTTTTGTTATAGATAATAAATTAATTGTTAAAATGAATTAATGTTACTATTAGACGGAGTAACTCATTAATGAGTGTTTTTCTTACAAATGCAGAGTATAAAAACAGTCTCGCTGCTTTAAGGGCATTAGTATCGAATAACATTAAGGTAAATGTTGGCAGCTTCAAGAAAAGAAGTCTGTGCTTCTATTCGAAATTACCTAGCGCTAGAGTCTTATATCCGTCTCCTAGAAGGACTCCCGAAGAATTCAGGCGTTTTTTAATTACTTATCTGCGAAAAAAAACCGTCAATGTTTTGATGCCCGTAGGAATTGACACCTTTACTCTGGTCTCCAAGTATAAAGAGGAACTAGAACAATATACCACGGTGCCAGTGGTAGATTATCACACTTATGTTCAGGCTCATGATAAACAGCGAGTTATGGAAATAGCAACAAAATTGAAAATACCAACTCCCCAAACCTATAGTGTAACGTCAGTAAGGGATGCACTATCTTATTCTACTCATTTATCATTTCCATGGATTGTTAAAGCACGGAAAGGAAGTGGAACTGGTCAGGTTAAATATGCTTATTCTAAATCAGGGCTTAAAAAGGTACTTAGGGAATTTTCTGAATTTTCCAGAGAAAAGGAGAGTTCAGAGGACATAATTGATTATTCTCACCCAATCCTTCAAGAATATCTCCCTGGAGATATTTATGACGTGTTAGTGTTATTTGTTCATGGTAAGATGCGAGCCGCCGTTGCTCAAAAAAGAGTCCTGTGTTATCCTGTAAATGGTGGTTCTGGTGCTCTGAACATCACGGTAGATTATCCTAAACTTGTACGGTACAGTCAACGATTAATGACACACTTGAGATGGCATGGAGTGGCGATGTTAGAGTTTAAAATGGATAATGAAAATCATCCTCGTCTTTTGGAGGTGAATCCCAAGTTTTGGGGAACCTTGGGACTCGCTATCGCAGCAGGAGTAAACTTCCCATATCTTCTATACAAAGTTGCAGTCGAGGGAGACGTTCCTCCAACTCTCAGGTACAACGTGGGACAGGTCCATGGTTGGCCATTTCCTATGGGGGTGAAACACATTTATGATTCCTCCTCAAAGATAAAGTCACTAGGAGCATATTTACAATTATGTGCTCAAAAGGATAGTACTGATATCAAAAAATGGGATCTATCTCCACTTAGCTGGCAATTCATACTATCCTTTATATCATCAATCAGAAAATTTTTTTCAGCTCCTCAAAAAAGTAAATGAAAAGGAGAAAGTTTTGTGCCTATTATTCTAAGAATTGACGTTGATAATCCTTATGGTTATTATTCATTTCCAAAAAAGGTGTTAAATTATTTTTCCACAAATTATCGAAGATTTCCTATTCGTTACGACTTTCTTGGATATCTCGCTCAAGCAAAATCCCTTTTTCATACCTTAAGAGAAGCCAAGATTCCTGCCACATGGTTTTTTCGTGTACAATCCAGACCAAATAGAAAATTTCAACAAGAGTTACTCAGCTCAGGGCACGAAATCGCCTATCATGCAGAAAGAACAGCCTCTCTAAGATATTTTCAAGATGATCTCCAGGAATTGTCTAAAAATCTTCCCACACCGATATTAGGGTACTCAAAACATGGATCAGGTCAGCTCAAGCTTTCAAAGTATCATACAGTAGAATATGATTTTCCTTCTTTAATCAAATTAGGCCAAGAAATGAATCTACGATATTTTACTGGAAACGAGGAGATCCCAACCTTAGAACCGCTTCAAATGGGCGAATTGCAAGTTTTTAAAGGATCTTTTTGGCTTGATGAAAATTATCGTGATGTTGTACGCTATCCAATCACCTGGTTAATTGAGGCTGCTTCTAAGGGAAAAACTATTGTGTTACTTACTCACCCTTACAAATGGGTTTACTCTAGGAAAGAGAAAGAAGACTTTCAGACACTTGTCGAGGCTATTGATGATTTTCAAACTTTCTCCTCTATTATATCATGAAATTATGATGATTCAGAAAAGAGAAATACAAGGTTTAAATATCTGTTAAAAAGGATTTATAGCGAATTAAGAGAAGTTAGAGATATTCTAGTATCTTTATGTATTGATGAATAACATTCACATCACTAAACATTTTTGAATTGACAGGATTAAGAGGAGTAAAAATGACTGGAAGAATCTTAGTGTTAGCCCCTCATACAGATGATGGAGAACTCTCAATGGGTGGGAGTATTGCAAAACTCATAGAACAGAAGAGAGAGTTGTATTTAGCTGCTTTTTCATGTGCAAGAGCATCAATAAATCCTGAATTACCCGATGATACTTTGATAAAGGAAATAAAAAAGGCAGCAGACGTGTTAGGTCTTCCTCAAGATCACCTGAAGCTATATGATTATCCTGTACGAAGATTTTCTTATAATCGGCAGGATATTCTAGAAGAGTTAGTGAAACTCCGGAAAGAATTAGAGCCAGAAATTATTTTCTTACCTTCACCAAATGATTTACACCAAGACCATACTACACTTTCACAAGAAGGGGTTAGAGCATTTAAAACCGATTCTATTTTAGGTTATGAATTACCCTGGAATAATATCACTTTTAGAACTCAGTGTTTTAGTGTTTTACAAGAAAAACATGTACAGAAGAAAATAGAAGCTTTACTGTGCTATAAGAGCCAATCACATCGTGAATATGTGAATCCAGAATTCGTACGAGGATTAGCAATCGCAAGGGGGGTTCAAATCAAGGAGAAATACGCTGAAGCTTTTGAAGTGATTCGATGGAAACTGATCTAAATTAGTCAAAGAAACTCTACTAAATCGCTCAACCCGTTCTAAACTGGCCCCGACCCACTCCTCGATAGCTGAAACCTTGTTGAATTACTTTTTTAGGATCAAAAGTCTTTCTTCCATCAATTAATATCGGATTGTCTTTCATTAAGGATTTAATGTAGCTTAAATCCAAGTTTTTATACTCTTGATGGGCTGTAACAACAATTACCGCGTCCGAATCGCGGATAACTTCTTCTAAATTCGATGAGAAAGGGAATTCTACCTCATCTTGGCGTACAAAGGGATCGTGAACTGCATATAGATAATTTTCTTCAATGAGGAAATTCACTAAATCTTGTGTAGGAGTGTTTCGGGGATCATCAGAATCTTCAATGAAAGCTACACCTAAAACTGCGATTTTCTGATCTTTAGAATTCTTACGATTGGTTTCAGCTTCACATTCTTTCAAGAGATGAACAACATGTTTTGGCATGGATAAATTACGGAAGCGACTGGATTCAATCACATTCAATGGGACAGGGTTCTTTCCATATTGTGTGACACCATATTTCAATAACCAGGGATCTTTAGGAAGGCAATGGCCTCCCACACCAGCCCCTGGTATGTGCATATTTCGATGAGGATTACCTCTTCCTTCTATAAAAGGGAGGTTATTTACAAGATCCCGTACTTCATAAACATCTACTCCCAATGACTCACAAACTAATGCTACTTCATTTGCAAAGCCAACATTTACATCACGGTAAGTGTTTTCCACTACTTTCGCGAGTTCAGCCGTGAGTGCGGTGGTTTGTACAACCTCACTGTTTAAAACCTGTTTATATAACCAACTTGCCTTCTCTGAGCTTTCGGCCCCAATTCCACCAACTATTCGTGGATAATTCAAGATGTTATAGATTAACCTGCCAACCATGACTCTCTCATAGGCAAAAGCAAGAAAAAAATCTTCTTCACACTTAAATGATGAACCCTCTTCTAGAATAGGTTTTACAATGAAATCAGTTGTCCCTGGAGCACAGGTGGACTCAATGATGACAGTAGTTCCTTTTGATAGATGTTGACCAACCTGATGACTGACTTCCTTTAAAGACACATATTGTGGAATATGCTGTTCATCGGTCGGGGTCTGAACATCGATTAGTACATAATCCATGTTCTTAACAACAGAAATGTCATCCGTCACTGAGAAAGTTTTTTTCTCGTTAACCACTCTTGAAATCAGTTCTGGGAGATCAGGTTCATTTTTAATAGGGCATTTCCCTTGATTGAGATAATCAATCTTCCACCCTGATCGCTTTGAACGTCGTTGAACGCCAGTAACGTTAAAGATTTCCTTATCGGCGAGTAAGACGGCAATGGGGATTCCAACATACCCCATGCCTATTACAGCAACATTGGTGGTCATTTTCATCCATTTCGTGGGATAAATCTTAAGATTATTTAAGTCATTTAAAAACGATGATGACAACATTTAATGTTAATTTAGTTAAATGGCACTTAATATTTTGTTGCATATATCTCTAACAAAACCTCTGCCTCCCTCGTACTCTGAGATATAGTCACAAATATTTTTCACTTCATCTTGGGCATTTTTTGGACAACAGGAAAACCCACATTGTCTTAAGACCGGGATGTCTTGAAGATCATCCCCGCAATAACAAATTTCCTTATCTGTAAGGTGAAATTTCTCTTTTATTCTATTATAAATCTCTAATTTATTTTTGATACCTAGATAAACCTCAGAAATGTTAAGTTTTCCCATTCTGAACTTGACTACATCACTAGCTTCTGAAGAAATAACACCAATATGAATACCTGCTTCTATTAACAATTCTATTCCTTTTCCATCTATTCTGGAAAATTTTATCAGTTCTCTCCCTTTCGAATCAACATAGACACAGCCATCAGTAAATATTCCATCAACATCAAAAATAGCCATTTTTACCTTTTTGATGGCCTCAAAGGGTTCTAAACTTATTTCTTTGATATTTTTCACCGCACAACCATTAAAACTAAATAATCACAAGTTTATTTTCTTTGAATTTGTTTAATAAGTAGTTTAGCCTAAGAAAATCAAATTAAAGAGTTTTCACATTCCTTAATTTTTTCTTCATCAGCTCTTCAGATGGTGTCACCACTTTATTACCATTTCCTAACCAAATTGGTAATTTCTTTAAATCACGGACTATTCTTCTCAATCCACTTAATTCTATTGATGCTGCTTGGTCCGTACCCCACATTGCTCGATTTTTGGTTACATGTCTTTCAATCACTTTTGCGCCTAATGTTGCTGCAACAAGACTGGCTGAAATTCCTTCCTCATGCCCACTATAACCAATAATATGATCTGGATATAATTCTATTAGCTTAGGGATATAAGAAAGGTTCAAATCACCATTTTTAGAAGGATAGTCAGAATTGCAGTGCATTATTATTAATGGGTAATCTTTGAAAATGTGAATAGCCTTTTCCATCTCCTCTATAGTACTCATCCCAGTTCCTAAAAACACAGGTTTATTGGTTTTTCTTGCTGCAACAAGTAATTCCCTGTTTGTCAATTGTGGTGATGGAATTTTATGAAAAGGAACTTCCCTTTCTTCTAAAAAATTTAAACTAGGAACATCCCAAGCAGAAGCAGACCACATTATTCCCTTCTCCCTACAATACCTATCAATCTCCTTATATTCTGACTCTCCGAATTCTAATCTCTGCTTATATTCATAATAGGTCATCTCACCCCAAGGGGTCTCTTTCGCCCTATTTCTTATTTCCTGTGGAATAGAAAGTTCTAAAGTACGTTTTTGAAACTTAACAGCGTCCGCACCACAAAAAACAGCAATATCGATGATTTCTTTTGCGAGATCCAAATCACCATTATGATTTATACCAATCTCTGCAATGAAAAATACAGGTGAATCTTCTGAAATCCGCTTATTTCCAACAATAATCTCCTTCAAAGTTTTACACTTCTTTTCTATTAATATCATAGATTATTTTAGTTGTGATCAGGAAAATAAAGTTGTAAAAAGAGTTAATTAAATCAATGGGCAATAATTGAATTTATTTTAAAGCATTAATGAAAAAATCAGAAGTTTCCATAACATGTACAAATTTCACTTGGAAATACCTATAAATTGTTTAAAGCACTTTCAAAAAACCATCAGATTAAAATAATTACACAAATTTTTGATTATTTTGCCTTGGTGATTTATAAGCAACAAAAACGGTGTATTTAGATGAAAATTTTAATGATTGGACTTGGATCAATAGGAAAAAGACACGCAACAAATCTGAAGAAACTAGGGTATCATGATCTCATTGCTTATAGATCACGACCAGAAAAAATGGAATTTTGTCAGAAAAATAACATAACAGAGTACTTTGCTTTTGATGAAGCCATTAATGAAAACCCAAAGGTTGTATTCTTAACAAATCCTACTAGTATGCATGTGCCAATGGCATTAAAAGTCTTAGAAAGAACTACTGCTCACTTATTTATTGAAAAACCCATATCAAATTCATTAGAAGGATTAGATAAATTTAGTGAACTTGTACAAGAGAAAGGTATTACTACGATGGTGGGTTATAATATGCGATTCCATCCGCTCTTGAAGAGAATAAGAGATATTCTCTTAAACGAAACTCTCGGAGAAGTTGTTGGTTATAGAAGTATGTATGGAGAATATCTCCCAAACTGGCATCCATGGGAGGATTATCGAAAAGGATACAGTGCCAGAGATGAATTAGGAGGAGGATCACTTCTGACATTGAGTCATGATATAGATACAGCGATATGGCTTTTTGGCTCTGTTAAAGAAGCATATGGTCATTTAAGTGAAAAAAGAGTATTAACCACGAATACAGATGAGTGTTCTATTATAAACCTTAAGCATGAGAATGAAATAATTGGTTCGATTTTCCTTGATTATATTCAGGATCCTCCCAAAAGAACTCTCGAAATTATCGCTGAAAAGGGGAAAATATTTTGGGATTATTACAGTAATTCTCTAACCGTATTTGATCGCATTAAAAAACAAGAGAAAGTCTTCCATACGCCAAAGAACTATGAGAGAAATGATATGTTTGTTGAGGAAGTCACATATTTTCTAAAATGTGTAAAAAATAGAGAAACACCATTCATAACCTTGAACGATGGAAAAATGGTCCTTGATGTCGTATTAAAAGTGAAACATTAACAAAAATGAAGGAAGAAAAATGAGAAATATTCAAGAATTATTTAGTCTTCGAGAAAAGGTTGTCGTAATTACTGGGGGAATGGGGCTCCTTGGTAAGACCTATGCAGAAGCAATAGCTATAGCTAATGGGTATCCTGTGATAGCAGATATCAAATTAAACGGAGCTGAAGATTTTATCAAAATATTAGAGCATGAAACTGGTGGGGAAGGTTTTGCTTGTGAAGTAGATATTACCTCAGAGAAAAGTGTACAAAATCTTGTAGAACAAACCCTCGAGAAATATGGAAGGATCAATGGATTAATTAATAACGCTGCTTTAACAGTAGCCAAAGGAGGAACAGAATTCAAGGATTACTTTTCAGCCTTTGAGAACTACCCTCTTAAGCTCTGGCAGCTGGCTTTAGATACAAATCTTACTGGAATGTTTCTAGTAACACGAGAAATTGGAAAACAAATGAAAAAAAATTCTGATGGGGGATCAATCGTTAATGTTGCCTCTACATACGGTGTTGTCTCTCCTGATCATCGCATATATCAAGGAACCAAAAGTCAATATGGAGAACAATCCATCAATACACCTATTGGATATGCAACCACGAAAAGCGCTGTGTTAAACTTTACTCGATATCTTGCAACATATTGGGCAAAATATAAGATACGAGTAAATACACTAACACCTGGTGGGGTTTTTGCTGGGCATGATAAGACCTTTGTCAACAATTATTCTTCACGAGTCCCACTGGGAAGAATGGCTAAAGAACATGAGTACCAAGGGGCAATGATCTTCTTATTATCTGATGCCTCCTCCTATATGACTGGTGCTAATCTCATTATTGATGGTGGTTGGACTTGTTGGTAAATTTATTGGGAAATTTGTGCTTTCAGATAAGCTTAAATAATGGATGTAGTTTATAATGGAGATTTTAGCATTAATTCCAGCACGGGGAGGTTCTAAAAAACTTCCCAAAAAGAATATTGCTATTCTATCCAATAAACCTCTGATCTATTATTCTATACGAGTAGCTCAAGAAAGTAAATTGATTACTCGAATAATAGTTTCAACTGATGATCCAGAGATTGCAACTATTAGTAAACAATATGGAGCTGAAATCCCTTTTACACGACCTAGCATATTTGCTCAAGATCTCACTCCTGATCTACCTGTTTTTACACACGCTCTTATGTGGTTAAAAGACAAGGAAAATTATACTCCAGAAATAATTGTTCAACTACGGCCAACCAGCCCATTACGACACCCACATATTGTTGATAAAGCCATCAATCTACTAATAAATAATCCAGAAGCTCACAGTGTCCGAGCTGTTGTAGTACCTGATGAAAATCCTTATAAAATGTGGAAGATCAATGAGAAAGGATATTTAAAACCAATAATGAAAACTACAATTAAAGAGGCCTACAACCAACCTCGACAAATCTTGACACCTATTTATTGGCAAACAGGGTATATAGACGTGGTTCGGACTCATGTCATTCTTAAAATGGGTTCAATGACAGGAGAACGAATATTACCTCTGATTTTAGAAGATCTACCTCAGAATAAAATTGATATTGATACCCAAGAAAGATTAAATGAAGCAGAAAGATTAATGAAAAAACATAAAGAATTTGACTTTCAGAATAAAGAATCATAATCAACTTTTTGATAAACTCTTAATTGCCCCCCTTTGGTTGCATCATAAATGTTTATCCCCCGAGATTCTGCCACTTTTCTTGCCTTATAATAAGATGATTCCATTATACTAACTCTCGGAACCGCCATTTTATGCCCCTTTGGGGTATAATTGGGACTAAAGTGATTTGGATCCACTTCATAGTCACTAATCAGGATATCTTCATCTTTAGTTCTGATCGTTTTCTCAATATGGTAGTTATGGTCGACCCCAATCAAATAAATATCTTGAAATCCCATATAAAGAGCCAACTGGAGATTAACATACGTCACGGTTCCTGCATCGTGAATTCCTCTAACAAGATCTTCACTAAATTCAGGTAATAGAGGATTCTCCCTATTTGTCTCCATATTCTCAAGAGTATATTGAGAGTAATGACCATGTATCCAGGTTGGTAAGAAATTCACCCAAATTGTGCTATCATCTCCCTGAATATATTTTTTCAGTGAATTTAACAAAACTCCAGTGATATTATCTTTTTTGATAACTCTATCTATTATTTTAGCGTATTGTTGAGCAAAGATAAAATCTACAACTGTATAGTAGGTTGGTCTATAATCATTTTCTTTAAATATGTGAAAAATCCCACTGGATGCGATAGAAACCTCATTCTTCAAATTGCTTAGATCTGTTTGATTCAGACTTGGCCCATTTCCAAGAATAAAGCATCTTTCTCCCATATAATGATCCTTGAGAGATTTTATTTTATCTATGGCCTCAGTAGAATAATTAAATTTTGTTGCAAGTTTCCCTTCAATGTAATCTCTGATGACGCGAACATCGAAGCTGTAAGCACTAATTAACAGTACACCTAAAACATATCGCATACTTATAGGAAACCGTGCAAACAACTGAGCCATCGTGCTTCGATCCATTATGTTCACCATTAAATTATGTAGATATCAAACAGTTTTCATTAATAAGGTCTTTTGATGAGATTTCTAGAAAATAATCTTATTGGATTAAGAGCACAATTGTTGAGTGAAAAACATACATTAGACAATCATATGGAAACAGGATAAATGACTATAATCCTGCTTCTTCACGTAAGATCTGGGCAACATCTGTCTTTTCCCAGGTGAAATCAGGGTCATCTCGGCCAAAGTGACCATATGCAGCCGTCTTAGCGTAAATAGGCCTTTTCAATTTAAGTCGGTCAATAATCATTCCTGGCCTGAAGTCAAAATGCTTTTTGATTAGGTCTAAGATGTCAAGTTCAGGGATTTTATTTGACCTCTTGGTATCTAAGTTGATACACAGAGGTTTGGCAACTCCAATAGCATACGCAATCTGGATTTCACATTCATCTGCAAGACCAGCTGCGACAACATTTTTTGCTGCCCAGCGTGCAGCATACGAACCAGATCGGTCGACTTTCGAGGGGTCTTTGCCAGAAAAGCAACCGCCGCCATGTGAACCCACACCACCATAAGTATCCACAATGATCTTTCGTCCTGTTAACCCAGTGTCTCCATGAGGACCCCCAATGACAAAGCGACCAGTCTCATTAACGAAATATTCGGTTTCATCCGTCAGGTAACGTTCAGGAATCACTTTTTGAATCACTTTTGCAATGATTTCCTCTTTGATTTCATTATGGCTGACTTCATCACTGTGTTGGGCAGCTATAACAACAGATGTGATTTCGGTTGGCTTACCATTGCTGTAATCAACAGTGGCTTGGGATTTTCCATCAGGCCGTAACCATGAAATTTCTTTATTTTTTCGGGCCGTGGCCAATTGCTTCGTTAATCCATGAGCAAGGACAATCGGAAGAGGCATGAGTGATTCAGTTTCTCTACATGCATATCCAAACATCATCCCTTGATCCCCAGCTCCTTGATCTTCAAGTCGGATTTTTTCAACCCCTCTAGCAATATCCCCACTTTGTTCATGGATAGTATTTAATACGGCCACAGACTTGTAATCAAATCCCATTCGTGAGTTAGTATAGCCAATCTCTTGGATTTTTTTTCGAGCCACTTTTTGGACATCTACGTAAGTCGATGTGGTAATTTCTCCACCAATTAACGCCATTCCTGTGGTAAGATACGTCTCACAGGCAACGTGGGCCTCTGGATCATCCATCAAAATCGCATCTAAAATAGCGTCCGAAATTTGATCCGCCATCTTATCAGGATGTCCCTCTGTTACTGATTCAGAGGTAAATAAATGTCGTGCTGAAACCATGATTTCATTCCTTCGTTTAGTATTTCTTGATTTTACATTTTTCAGTTAGGTATCTAAATTTTAGTTTATTTTGAGAAAAAACTTTTTAATTCGTTCTATAAGTAGGTAAATCAAACTCATTAATCAATGATGTTCTAGCGTCATGCGCTCCGTCGACCATGGCGGTGAGCATGGTGTGTAGAGCATTAATTCGTTGCACAGGTCTTAACCCGCAATCTGGAGCAGTTAATAGCAAAAAGGGGCCTTCATCCCCCAAATTCTCATATAAATACCTTGATTGATATAGAAGCCTGTCTCGGATAAGATCACGTAGTTGTTTATAGGCTGTTCCAGCTTCAAATTCTTTTTCAGAAAAAAGACGATCAGCATGAACCTCTAAGACTCCTAGTGCTAATTTACAACGATTTCTGCTATTATAAATTTGAAGAGCACTTTCTACTGCTTCTTTATACGAGGGGCGATCATCATGAGAGGTTCCAAGTTGCTTTGAATCACGATTCGCATACTCAAGGCTAGCAAAGTCCCAAGGAAAACTTGGTAAATCTTCAAATAGGATATCATAACGATGAGAGAAGCAGGTATGAAAACCTAATCTACAATTCTTTTCTTTTGCAAATCTACTAACACCCTTAAAGAATCTATGATAAGCCTCATTATAGATATCTCGATCGTCAGGAATAGTTGTATATGCTGGTTCATCAGAGGTAATAAAGCGAGCACCTGCTTTGATTGCCTCCTTAATCTCAGGGATGAAAACATTGTCCACTAAATCAAACAAGAATTGAGTATCGTTAGATGGTCTAATTGTCCAGTTAAATATTGTATAAGGACCAGTAAAGCAAAATCGTAGAGGTTTCTTAGCATATTTCTGCGTGTATTCAAGTTCCTCAATATAAATTGCCTTTTTACGTTGAATATCAACGTTTTTTACTCTGACACCTGGTTTGTAAAAGCGGTCATCGAAAGAACGAATATGCTCATCTTCAAGAAATATACCTTCGATCTCTTTAGCCGCATGTTCATACATCTCCCGTCTCCATGCTTCACCACTATAGACAAAATCTAAATCAGTACTTTCTAAGAAACGGAGATTAAATCGTAATCTAAGCTTTAAAACATCCAATTCCCAATCTTGAAGATCTTTTCCACCACTATCAGGTCTTTTTAAAAGAAGAGAAATGGCTTCCTCGGGATCTCCAAGTTCTAATTTAGGCCACCAAAGACGAATCTCCTCTAAATGAGGGGTAGGGATTTTTCTCCCTTGAAGTGCAAGGATAGTTGCGTTTAACTTCCTCATTGAGCCTACTTCATGAGTAGATAATAAAAGATCAAAAGGATCATGTTGATTAGCTGTCATAGTATCATCTACATTTCCTGTAATTTTTTGAGTGCTTGACCTAATCGATGTAACTTAAGATCGGCGACAGATCTGGGTACAAATTCTAACCGTGTTGTTGGGGCTAGAATGATGTGATCTGATTGTGACTCTGCTAGATCATTACCTAACTGAACTAAATCAGCAATATTTTCCACAAGTAAATTGCCATCTATATCCCTAAGATAGCTTTGACTATCTACAGCCCCAGCTAAGAGTATTTTTCCATTAAAATCATGTTCCACTAATTTCTGAGGATTATTTCTTATACAATCAATACCAATGGCCCAAGCATTGGAATCCAATAGCAATTGAAGTTTGTTTTCAGTAAGGCGATTGTAAGTATGAAGAATTACCTTCAATGAGGATTCCGATACAATTTGATTCCATAAATCAGTAAGTAAAGAACGACTATCCTCATCAACCTTCTCCCAGACGATAGAACTCTCATCAAGTACAACATGGGAATAACCTTCAGATGAGAGATACTTCAATTCATTGTGTAAAATCTGTGAAAAATCTGTCATTAAAGCATCTCGTGTCTTATAAACCTTGGATCCATCAGTATTAATGGAAACTGCTCTGGAAAAAGTAAATGGTCCTGGTAAACACAAGCTTTTCCCATTATTCGCGAGTTTATCCGAGAGATAATTTGTTTGAAGAATATTCCCATCAAGAAAAGGGTGTTTTGCTGTTTGGAGAGCTGAACCTTTAGAGGAAAGTTTTCCCGCAATAATAGGTTGACGATAGAAGGTATTTGTCAGAGGATTACGCGCTACAGGAAGATTTCTGATGTTCCCCTTATGTGTAAGGCCTTGTAACTCCTCTGAAAACGGTCTAAGTAGATCCCACCAACCTAAATTGCCAGTAGAAATGGCAATAGGAAAACATTGTAATAATAATGTTACAAGGTCTTTAATATCCTTTTCAAATGCATCCCTGACATGAGTAGGTGAAGCAGCTCTACCATACTTGAAATCAAAAATTTTTTTGATTAAAGATTCTGAAAGTGGATGAATCCCTGTTAAGATAGTACTATACTGTGGCAATGCAGGTCAGTCCGCCAGTATTGTTAAATGAATTCATATATTTCTGAAAGAAATATTCTTGAGTGGAATATTGGAAACATACATTATTCTTTCTCCTTTTTCTTATGATGACGATGAGCGGTGTAATTTTACCTGAACTCATTGAACTACGGCGAATGAGGAAAATTATTGGCTTAACGCAGGTCGAATTAGCTCATAGAGTTGGAATATCCCAGTCAATGATAGCTAAAATTGAAAATGGGACTCTGAATCCATCATATGATGTTGTGCGACGCATATATCAGACTTTATATTCAATCGAACATCGTAATCAAACTAAAGCATACGAAATAATGTCTTCAGTAATATTTGTAGAAACTGATGATTCTATTAGACATGTGTTTAAACTGATGAAAGATAATGGAATATCTCAAGTACCTGTCTTCTCAAAAAGCGGCCGAAATATGGGAAGTGTCACCGAACAGACCTTGCTTGATGTATTATTGAAAGGACAGACCTTAAAGGAAATAGAAGGAGATCCAGTTGAAAAAATCATGGACGATGTGTTTCCAGTTATCAACAAAGAGATACCGTTAAGTGCCATCACTAGTCTACTTCAAGTATCAGCAGCAGTTCTGGTTACAGAGAAAGGAAAAATTATTGGGATAATTACGAAAGCTGATCTATTAAAAACCTCAAAATAATTGTTATCATACGCTGCAAATTTCATCCAAAAGATCTAAAATAAAGCCTGCAATCTGCGATTCACCATGTTTGACGAAACGATCAGGTAAATGAGAAAAATTCTGTTTCATATCAGCTACTTTAGGGAGAAGATCTTGCCATTTACCCTGAAAAAAATCTTCAGATGTGATACACAGCCCTATTCCCAAATCCTCAACTATTTTTTTCATTTCTTTTGTTTCTGCTGTTTGAGGAAAATCTATGCCAATAATTGGAACATGTGATCGAATCGCTTCAGCTAAAGAACTGTAACCAAGTTTGATGAGAGCGATATCGCTACAAGCAATGTAATCTTGGCCCTCAGAGTCAGAAAGAGGAACAGCTCTGATTTTCGGATGAAGAACCTCATGTTGCCCTCCAATAATTAATTGGAACTCATTTTTTTTAGTCCATTTATCTAAGAAAGGAGTCTTAAAAGAGAATCCTGTTCCTAAATAAACGACCTGTTCACCAGAGTCCAGATTTAAAATTTCCCTCATCTGTTGTTTGGTACGGGATGGAGGTCGACTAACGAGATTCGTCTCCATTGCTGAACAAAAAACAGTATTATCCAAGTTGAAAGGTAACATCAACCCAAGAGAAGCTTCACGATATGCCTTCCAAACAGCTTCTAGATCTCCTAGTTTGAACGCAGGATTTTGATAAATATCAAGCCAAGTGAAATTACTAATGGCAATACTAGGCAGATCTAGTTTTTTCGCCAATAAAAAAGGCTGAGGAGCGATATCCGAGATAATAAGATCAATATTCTTTGATTTAAGATAGCGATACTCTTCAAAGATGTAAGAAGTGTGCCAATCGTTTATCCACAAGGAGACTTCTTTGGCTGTACTCTGGTAATCTATCTTACCAGTTGTTTCATTTCCAATAAACCCAATATCGTTCATCTGTTTATGGAACTGTACACGTGGTGGCTCTTCATTTTGGGAGAATGATCTTTGAACGAAAGATAAAGGACTTGATGTGTGGATTTCTATTGAAATCTCTAGGTCACATTCAAGGAGAGAGCGAATAATGGCTATACTCCGAGAAGCATGTCCGAATCCATGATCACTGATGAAATAGGCAATGATTGACATTTTTACTTCCTTAAGTATTATTTTCTAGAACAAGGGAATCCATGAGACCTATATCGATATATTTTCATCATCTAGAGGAGGATTTCTTTCCATCTAAGGAGATCAAAAAACCGCTAATTTAATTTTCTAGGTAGATATCTATTTAAAACCGATATTTATTAAAAGATTACTTAAACAGTGCCATCTTCAATAGAAAAGCAATTAGATCAAAAGGAGTATGAATAATGGCTCAAAATAACGAAGTGGAGATAGAAGAGAAAAATACCGAGGAAAAAGAGGGAGATGTCTCAGCAGAAGGTATTTTCCGATATTTTCAGTGGATGAATGAAGACTGGTTATCTCTCTTTGTTGGATTAATCATAGTATTGCTTGCGTTATTAGGACTCCTTGATTGGATTACGTGGTAGT
>CP070695.1:173089-193582 GCA_020353515.1 Candidatus Heimdallarchaeota archaeon | reverse complement strand
CCTGTCAATTCTAAATTATCCCAGGCACTTAAGTCCATATAGACATTAGCCATTTCAGGAACATTACCAATGATCTGTTTGATAGTAAGTAAGTTTTCCCAAACATCGATTCCAAAAATATTAACGGAACCACTGGTTGGTCTTAAAACACCAGTTAACATTCGGATCGATGTAGTCTTTCCTGCTCCATTAGGTCCAAGAAAGCCAAAAATTTCCCCTCTATTAACGAGAAAACTGATATGATCTACTGCAGGTATATTATCAAAGCTTTTTGATAAATTATCTACTATAATTGCTGTTGTTCTCGTCATTACATCTTCTTCCTATAACTTGGTTAGACCTTTCGTTTTTTTTCCATGACATTTCTTTCGTTGCTCTTCAGGACAACAAATTTTGTAAGAATCCTGAACTCCATGTTTATTACATTTCTTTTCTGAAGATTTTTGGTTAATCATGAATTCATTCACTTTATTTGGTTAATTTCCTTAAAAGTTTGAAGGCATTTAGGCTTCATAAAGGGAAGTATTTAAATGGTAAAGAGTAAAGTGGGAAAATAACTTTCTAAAAGTAAAGCAACTATAGGAAGTGGTTATAAAACTGAACAATACCCAATATAAAGAAAATAAACTCAACTGGCAGTGTGTAGCGAAACATAAAGACAATATATGTTCCAGAGAATGCTTAATTAATTCTGTATTTGATCTATTTGGAAAAAAATTTACATTAAAGATTATTCGTTTACTCTTGATCAATAAAGTAATGCGATTTACTGAACTAGAACAAAAAATAGGAGGTAGCCCTAAAACTCTAACTCAAAGGTTAAGAAACTTAGAAAAACAAGGATTAGTTTCTCGAGAAGTTTACAATGAAATTCCAATCAGAGTTGAATATTCTCTGACTGAGGCTGGAGTAGCATTAGATGAAGTATTCTCAACTATTTCAGAATGGGTAAAACAATGGATTTTTAATGAATCTCCCATGAAGTAAACAGATTTTTTTAGTTGCTGTTCTTGTATTTAGAGCAGTATTATGACGAAAACCAGCTTATAAAATACAAATTGGTGTTTGAGTACCTATAGTTGAATAATTTGAGTTATTATTAGAGATTTCAATTCGTCTAATTCTTTAGAAGAAACACTTGGAAGGTTTATAAGTTCCAGATAGCATCGAATAAATTGAGATCAAAAATTTATCATATATTGTGGAAACTCACACTATTAAACTCTATCGCAGCAGAGTTGATACAATAACGTAATCCTCCCTTCTCTTTGGGACCATCGTTAAATAAATGTCCCAAATGTCCTCCGCATGCAGAACATAGCACTTCCGTCCGAATCATTCCATGAGAAGTATCTGACTCTTCCTCAATAGTGTCTTTGATTGGATTTGAGAAACTCGGCCATCCACAACTTGATTCAAATTTTTCTTCAGACTTGAATAAGGGAGTTCCACAGCCAGCACACTTATATTCCCCTTCTTCAAAATGGTTCCAATATTTTCCGCTGAAGGCTCGTTCTGTACCCTTTTCTCTGAGTATCCAAAATTGTTCTTTTGTGAGAGTTATTTTCCATTCATCTTCAGTCTTTTTCTTGTTGGGATTCATCCTGATATGTATTCTATCAATGTGATACATAAATTCGTTGATATCAAAATCGTAAAGAGATCAGAATAAGCTTTTAACGTCTTTTAGGATCGTTCTCATTTCATCTAATCCCATTTGCCAAAATTCTTTTTTAGTAAGATCCATACCCATATCTTTAACTAATTCTTGGGGTGATTTAGATGATCCAGCCGCGAGAAAATCCTTGAATTCAGGTTTAAACGATTCCCCTTCCTTTCTAAATTTATTATATAATGCAAGGACGATTAATTCAGCGAATACATAAGGATAATTGTAGAATCGTAAATCTATCCTGAAATAATGTGGTTTCCACATCCAATCATGCTTCTGTTGTGGTAAAAATTCGATAGCATCTCCAAAGTAATCTGTTCTAGACTTTAGAAACAATTTTGATATTTTTTCTGTGTCTAGGTATTCCCCTGCTTCAATAGCACTGTATAGACTTTTCTCAAATTGCGTTCGTGATCCCACTTCGAATATTGAAATCGCTAGATCTTCTAAGTGGTTGAATAAGATGACACGCTTCTGTGAATCAGTAACGGTTTCTTTCATATTATCTATCAGCAGAAAGCGGACAAATTCTGAGGCACACTCTGCAATGCAGTATGAAATATCCCAATTGATCAGAGTTTGTGCTTCAACGGTTAGATAACCGTGTATAGCGTGTCCCATCTCATGAGCTAAGGTACTTATATCATCAAACGTTTCATTAAAGGACTGGAGGATAAAACACTCTTTTGCATACTCATTGGTAGAACAAAATGCTCCTCCTCGTTTTCCTTTCCTTGGAGAGGCATCGATATGATTTTCGATAAACATCTTATCAGCCATCTTACCAAATTCGTCATCGAAATTATACAAAATTCTGGAAACTGTTTCTTTTGCCTCTGTCCAGGTAATTTTCTTAGATTTTTCCCCCTCACGAGGAATAGGTGCCCACAGATCTTCCCCCAGCAATTTTTCTGTGCCTAAAATTTTAGCTTTCAGTAATAGAATCTCATGAAAGATGTCTAAGTTGTCTTCTATTGCTGCGTACAAATTATCAATCATTTCTTGTGAGATGTCATTGGTAATGAGACTAGAAGTCATAGTATCATAATTTCTACGTCGTGCCATCATTACATGATTCGCACAGATGTTACGTAATGAGGATGAAAAAATGTTTCCATCTTCGTTTAAAGCATCCATAACTGCAACTATGGTATTTTTCCGATTAGTTCGATCTGGTGATCTCATTAAACCTTGAGCCTCACTCCAATAGAAAGTTTTCTTTTTGCTATCGATTACGGTTTCAAATGGCTTGCTTCCTAACCACTCTGCACGAAAATTTGACCAAGCTATTACTCCATTCAGGTCTTTCTCGAGAATTAGGTTCTCTTCAACCTCTGAAAGGGTATGTTTATGTTTTCTAAGAGTTTTCTCAAGATAGTGGTGATAGTGTTTTAAGATTGGTGATCTTAGAAATTCGTCATTACCTTCCAATAGCTTCCCCAATTCGAGTTCAACGAAAGCGATTTTTTTCTTGATTTCTATTCGAAAATTTTTCAGAGTGTTTTGTTGTTCTAATGCTGCTTTGTTTGTTTGGTCTGCACTAACCTTTAGTTGTCCATAATAGAATAATCCTTCTGATTTTTCTTGTAAACTTTCCATAAGTTCAAGTAAATGAAGAATATCATTAGCAGTTGTTTTTGTTGAGTCTATTTTACCACGATAGTCCTTTTCAATCTTTTCTGCTTCGTTTCGCGCGTTTTGAATCGTTTGGTGTATTTCTTCATCAGATTTGAAGATAAGCGTTAGATCCCAAGCAATTTCTTCTGTTTCTACCATTTTGATCACTTTTAAGGTGAGGTTATGTACTGATTATAGCGAGATATTCACAGTTTTTTGTTTTTTTCCAATCATGAATTCAATGTCTATTCGTCCAATCGTTACTTTAGCAATAGATTTTTCTTGGAGTTGAGTATCAATTATGGCTTGAGGATTTTCATCCAGTTTTTGAACCATGTTGATCAGAGCCTTTCTTTTCTCTTCCAGATCCAGAATAAATGACACCCTTCCCTTAAACTGAGTTGTTGCATAGAGATGATCACAGGAGCCTTGGGCGTATCCGTGATCAATTATTGCTTGTCCCCAAACCACATCGTTTGAGGAGAGATAATCTATCTTCTTTCCCTCTGAAGCACAATGAAAGAACAGCACTTCTTCTTCTGGATCATAACCATGGCTTAATGTAACAAGATAAGGGTGATTATTCATGCACATAGCAATAGTGATATATTGAGCCTGTTGGAGGATTTGTTTCAATTCTTTTTTATCTGTAATAGCTTTTTCTTTTCGCCTAATATCTCTCATTGATTAATCACCTAGTTAAACCGTTTGAATAACATTGTTGGATGTAATACGGAATAATTTTATTTGCTTCCCTTCATTTCCTTGAATTAGTATAAAAAAAGGTACTTATTGCAGAAAATCGTTAGAGGAGAAAATTAGTGTCAAATAAGATAGTTGATCTTAGATCCGATACCGTCACAAAACCCTCACCAGAAATGTGGGAAGTATTAAGATCTCTGGATGATTCAAGTCTCGGTGACGATGTTATTAGAGAAGATCCAACAGTTAATGAATTAGAAGCCACTGCTGCGAAAATTACAGGGAAAGAAGCCGCTTTGTTAGTGTCTTCTGGTACACAAGGGAATCTAGTCTCTTTACTCAGTTCTACTCGTCCTGGAGATGAAATACTTTTAGAGGCAATGAGTCATATTCTATATTATGAGGTAGGTAGTGCTGCTCGAGTTGGAGGACTGACACCACGGCCTTATTTTTCTAATAAAGGGATTGCTTCTCTAGAAACTGATTTACAGCCTTTGATTCGGCCTCGAAATGATGACCATCAACCCTGGACAACGTTAGTTTGCGTTGAAAACACACATAATAATCATGGGGGAACCATCCTTCCTCCGACATATCTATCAGATCTCAATACTTTTGCCCAAAAGAATGAAAATATGAGAATTCATATGGATGGCGCTCGCATCTTTAACGCTGCCGTAGCTATGAAATTACCTGTCACTGATTTTACAGTACATGTAGATAGTATGTCTTTTTGTCTTTCTAAGGGTCTCTCGTGTCCTGTTGGTTCGATTGTTGTGGGTTCTCAGGGCTTTATTGATAAAGCGAGAAAAAATAGAAAAATGCTTGGAGGAGGGATGAGACAGGCAGGAATTATAGCTGTATTTGGACTTGTAGCATTAGAGGACAAATGGATTAAACGACTTGAAGAAGATCACATTAATGCTAAGCATTTAGCAAGAGGATTAAAAGAATTAGAACTCCCAATTATTGTTGATGAACCAGAAACAAACATCATATTTGTTGAATGCCCAATAAACACACCAATGGAAAAATTAGTTAATGAACTAAGTCACAAAGGTATTTTAACTTTTAATAAGGCAAATAAATTGCGTCTTGTAACTCATTATGGGATTACGGCTGAAGATATCGCATTTTGCATTGAACAGTTCCCTCTTGTCTTAAAGGAAATTTTTGCTTAATCTAGTCTCTTTCGTCTTTAATGAGTAAAATCAGAATATCCTTAGCCAATATCTTCTTGGATTTTCGAGTGAGTGGAATCCCAAGACTTTTTGCCATTAATCTCAATTCTTGTGTTTTATATATTCTTGTTAAGTTTTGCACTGTTATTAATCTTGATTTAATACTTTGAATCGCAGTTTCAGCATCAAAAGCAGGTCTTAATTGTCTATTAATGGAATTCTCTAAAGTTTGAATCAAATCCTCTTGAAATGGATTGTCAGATAGGTTAAGTTTTCCAATGATTGAATCAAAAAGTAATTCCTCTAGTGTTCCTACATTATCTAAAACAAAAAACACACCAAACGCCCTGAATTTTCCCCTGACTTCTATATCTTCCCAACTTCCAAAATAAATCCTCGCAATCTTTCCGTAATTTGGTAATGGCAATGTGAGCTTCATTGGAGGTTTTTTGCTTTGCTTAGCTAGACCTGTTGAAAAAAGATGGAAACAGGACATGAAACATTGGATGGAGATAGTGTTAATGTCATGAGTGATCTCTTGGTTACAATCGAACACCTGTGGGCCTTTTTGCTCATCCCAGAATGAAAAGATCATCAGAATGTTATTAATCTCCAACTGTAGGCCCTCTCTGACAATTGACCTGTGAATATTAGCCTTTGCAAGCAGCCAGATGATCTAGCAAGTTGTGTTATAAATAATTTCTAATCGTAATTTTATTTCAAGACATAAATGAAATTCATATCCCTGCCTTTTAATCAAACCCTACGACACAATACTCTGATAGAAACTAATATTTTAGAAGTATTTATAACATTGAATAGAGTGTGTTGCTTGAACAGTAAATTTTGTTAATTTTCTAGTAGTGTAAGGCAGGTGAACCTAGTTTGAGGTTTAAGTCTGTTGTAATAATTTGTTTTTTAATTATAATGATTGTCTTGCTCTCTGGTTGTACAGAACCAGAGATCAGCCAAGAAACTGAGCTAATGGTATTGGGAGTGAACGGGGAAACTAGAGAATATACTCTGAAGGACATCAAAGAGCTCACAAGTATTAGTGGAACAAGTGAATATCAAAACTCCTATGGGAATTGGTGTGACAAGGGGTCATACAGAGGTGTTCCTATCTCTGTTTTTGCTGAAGAAATTGGTGGAATTCAACAAGGTGATATTTTAATTGTCACTTCTGATGATAACTATACCCAAATCTTCACTTATGATAATGTTTACCCCTCGACGAAATGGCAAGAAATTCAAGGTACGATGATTCTAGCATATGAATTTAATGGTACACAGTTTCCAGATTGGGATGTCGGCTTAAAAATTGCTTTCATTCCTCCAGATGGCCAATATTCTAATGAAGATAGCATTAGTACTTCTTCCTTAGAGTCTAAAACAGCAGGTAGTCTGAAATGGTCAAAATGGGTTGTAAAGCTTGAATTTCGACGAGAAAGTGAAACTGTAACATTTGGTTATGATTCAATGAATTATACATTGAGTTGGAGTCAAGTTCTCAAATTACCTTCTGTTAACGAAACAGGAAGATATCTAACTAGGTTTGGTGAAGTTTCTGAATCATATTTCTATACAGGAATTAATCTAACTTATGTTGTGGATCTTCTAATCGATATTGATCAAACCTTTACAGTTGAGATCGTTGCTTCTGATGGTTATGCAAGAACTTTTTATCGTGATCAATTCTTTGGAAATACAACATTGTATGATACCTCTGGAAATGAGATTGGTCATGGTGGGCCCGAAAATGTGAGTTTAATCTTAGCTTATTACAATGGTAGTCAGAAGCTCGAATTAGATCTAGGGTCGTTTAGAGCTGCTTATGTTGGCCCCTCCTCTCCTATTACAGCAAGTCGATATTGGGTAAGTTCTGTAATTTTTGTAAAAATCTCTGTTGGTTAATTTTCCTTAACCATTCTTTCCAATTCTCTTTTTTAATTACACTTCAAAGTACAGACTCTACATTTGGAATCCTCCTATATACTTATTATTAGGAAGTTTCCAAGAAGGAAATCAGTCAGATCTGACCATATATACAAATATAAACAGTAGGATGCATAAAATGGAATATGAAACTGAAAGATTAAATGATATGACAAGGAAGACACTATCAGGGGATTTTATACAGCTTTCAGATGGATTTACTCATTATGAATTTGATGGACCAAGAGATGGGGATCTGATTGTTCTTGTGCATGGATTTTCGACCCCTCTGTTCATTTGGGATCCAACATATGAACATTTAGTTAATGAAGGGTTTAAAGTTTTAAGATACGATTTATATGGTCGTGGTTATTCTGATCGGCCAGGAACTACTTACAATATGGATCTTTTCATCCGTCAGCTCTTTGAATTAGTTAAAAAGCTTAAATTGGTTGATGAAAAGATCAATCTTGTTGGATTGTCCATGGGTGGAGGAATTTGCGTCGTTTTTGCTGACAAATACCCAGAACTAGTAAAGAAAGTGTCCTTAATAGACCCTATTGGCTTTCCAATGGGGAGAAATATCTTATTATCGATTTTAAAGATACCTATTATTAATAATTTAATGTTGAAGTTATACTTAGGACATAAACGAATTATTGAAACACAAAAAGAAGATTTTTATCAATATGGGAAGGTGGAGGAATATGTCAAAAAATATGCTGAACAGCTAAAATATGAAGGATTTCTTCGGGCAATTAGGTCAACAGTATTAAATACGCCTTTTACAAACTTGAAAGAAACATATGAAAGACTAGGGAATCAGAATATCCCGATGCAACTGTTTTGGGGAGAAAAAGATCAAACCATCCCTTATACGACAAGTCAAAAAGTCTGTGAGGCGGTTCCATCGATTGAATTCCATACAATCAAAGAAAGTGGTCACATACCTAATTATACTCATTCTGATGAAGTTAATCCTCTTCTTGTAAAGTTTTTAAAGGATTAGTTGCTTAAAATTCTCCATGTCGACCCTCGCCATTTATAAATCTGTTGATTCCACTTTTCGCTTCTTTAAGCGAGATTAGACCATGATTGAATTCATTAGCTAAAGCCTTTTCCCAGTCATAATTATACTGCTCATATGTGGATAACCTATCCTCTCTTAAGCATGTTTGGGGGAATTTTGCGATATCTAGAGCCAATTTTTCTGCTTCAATCCTAGATTTCCCGTCCTCAACTATTCGATTAGCTAGACCGATTGCTAAGGCTTCATCCGCGGACACAGGTCGTCCAGTAAGTACCAAGTCAAGTGCTCTACTCAATCCGATAAGTCTTGGTAATCTCACAGTCCCGCCATCAATTAGAGGTACACCCCACCTTCGATTAAAGACACCAAAAACTGCAGTTTTCTCAACTATTCGTAAATCACACCATAGGGCTAGTTCAAATCCACCTGCAACAGCATAACCAGATACAGCAGCAATCACTGGTTTGGATAATACCATTCTAGTTGGTCCCATTGGACCATCTCCATTCTTTTCAACCCGATTTCCCAGTCCATCTTGAATTGTTTTCATATTCGCTCCAGAACAGAAGTATCCATGATCCCCCCAAAGCACAGCTACTTTGGCTTCCTCCTCTGCTTCAAAATTTCTAAAAGTATTAGCCAATGCGTTCGCTGTGGGGCCATCAACCGCGTTTCGTACCTCAGGATTATCAATTATAATCGTCCAGATTCTCCTTTTCTTTTCAACTTTTATTCCCATTATTCAACACCAGAAAAACAGATAAAAATTAAACAATTTCTTTAATAGATGTTAGAAAATAGTTGTTCTCTTCTTTTGAACCAATTGCTACTCTAATAAAGCCTGAAAGCCATCGTTCTGAAAGGTCGAGAACGAGAATCCCTCTTTCAACGAGCTTTCCTCCAATATCTGGAATTTTTGTGTTTATAAGTACAAAATTAGTTGTACTTGAGTAAACTTGAATACCCATTTTTATTAACTCCCTGCTCACTCTCTCTCTTTCTTCATTAATTAAGTTGATATTGTTCTTAATATATTCAGGATTTTTCATTGCTTCTATTGCTGAATATACTCCAACTTGTGAGAGCATTATTGAAACAGAGGCAAATTTATCCAAAAAGGTCTTTCCTCCAATAATATATCCAATTCTTACTCCCGCCAATCCAAATGCTTTCGATATTGTCCTTCCAATAGCAAGATTTGGATATTCTTCAACCATATCAGCATAAGTAACCTTTGTAAACTCAAAATACGCTTCATCAACTACAAGAATAGCGTTTTTATTGTCAAGAATGGTTTCAACAATTTTCATATCCAGTAATAATTTGCCTGTTGGATTATTAGGGTTATCAATAATGATTAAAGCAGGCTCATTCAGCTCATTGTATAAATACTCAGTATTTAAGACGAAATCTGGTGGTTCCAGTGGAATTGTCCTCAATTCCTTAGCAAAGTGCTGCGCTGCGTAAAATGTAGGAAAAAAAGTAGGATAGACCATTAAAACCTTCCTCTCCATTGCAAACATATGTATAATTTCTCTTAATATGAGATCTGAACCAGGATAGGCAATGATATGATCTTTGGGAACTCCAGAGTATTCAGCTAGAAGCTTTTGAAGTAGTTCTCGATCCTCGGGAAAATTATATCGATTTAGTAAAGATAATCCCTTTTCTCCAGCTTGAATTACCTCTGTTGGAGGAGGATAGGGCATCTCATTCATATTTAACCTTATTTTCATTTTTTTCCGCCTTTGGTTTATTGATGTCTTAAGATTCTTCCAGGCAGTTTTTCTGTTTGTATTTCGTTCTTTACTACGATTTCACCATTGATGATGACATATTTTATACCTACCGGAAATTGGTGAGGATTATCATAAGTTGCACGGTCAATAACTTCGTTAGAATCAATTATTACTATATCTGCCCACATATTTTCACGGATCAGTCCTCGATCATGAAGTCCTAATTTTTGAGCAGGAAAACTTGTCATCTTTCTAATTGCATCTTCTATTCTCAATAAGCCCTCTTGTCTGACATATTTTCCTAAAACTCGTGGATATGTTCCATAAAAACGCGGATGTGGTTTTCCATGACCAAGGACTCCAGTAGGAGCCACTCCCCAACCATCTGTTCCTATCATTGTAAATTTATTAGTCATTATTCGTCGAATATCTTCCTCATGCATCCCTTCAACTAAGATGGAAACTTCCCCTTTTTCTTCTCGAATTAGGTCAAATATTGTTCTAAAGTCGTCTTTTTTGCCTTTAAGCTTTGTAATTTCGCTGATGCTTTTCCCTTCAACATCTTTCCAGCGTTCTGTTTTAACTGATGATATGTAAATCTTATCTGTTCCTAGATCTTTCATCCAATTTTCCCAACCTTTGATTCCCTGGGTAATATCTTTCCTAATTCGTTCTAGTGATTTAGAATCTTCAAGACGTTCGAGAATTTTCTCGATCCCACCAATATGAACCCAAGGAGGGAGGACTGTTATAAGAGAAGTCATTCCTCTATTATAAGGATACTGATCACATGTAATGTTCAAACCATTTTGATTAGCTTCTACCAAAAGTTGTAATGTATTTTTGCTTTTCCCCCAGTTTAGGCGGCCCGAAACTTTGTGGTGTGCTATTTGTCCACCTGAACAACCTGATTTCTTAACAATTCTTATTAATTCTTCGATTGCATTTATTACACTTGCCCCTTCACCTCGAATATGTGAAAAATAAAGTCCCCCATACTCTGCCACTACTTTTGCCAATTCAATAATTTCTTCGGTGTTAGCATAAATCTGAGGTGTATAGATTAAACCTGTGCTCATCCCGAAAGCCCCTGATTGCATTGCTTCGTGTATGTACATCTTCATTCTTTCAAGTTCCTCATTCGTAGGTGGACGATCTTCAAAACCTGGCCCTCCTGCTATACGAACAGTTCCAAATCCAACAAGAGGGACTATATTTGTAGAACATTCCCCTTTCTCCAATATTAAGAGATACTCATCAAAAGATTGCCAAGTGATACTTAACGTTTCACCTGGGGGGGAGAAAATATTCGCCATTTTCTCAAATAAGTCTAATTTTTCTCTATTTATTGGTGCAAGGGAATCTCCACAGTTACCTATTACTGCTGTTGTGATTCCTTGACGAATGGTCGACTCTAGTCTAGAATCAAAGGGGATAGCAAAATCTGAGTGGCTGTGAGGATCAATAAATCCAGGTGTTAATACCAAACCATTGGCATTAATTTCTCTATCTGTTTTACTCTTATCCAATCTACCAATTTTAGTTATTTTCCCATCACTAATACCTATATTAGCTTGATACCAAGGATTTCCTGTGCCATCAATGATTTTGCTGTTTTTGATAATCAGATCGTATTCCATTCAGTTCACCTTCATGAATGTGGTTGATTTTTCCTCCTCTTATTTTTAAATTATAGATTTTAAGCTATTTATATAGTGGATTCGCTACTTGGTAGCCATTAATGGCTAAGATTGAAGAGTTGAAAATAGAAAGAATACTAAGCTATACCTAAATATGCTTCTTTAACATGCTTATTGATGGATAATTCAGAACTGGTTCCCTCTAATTCAATCCTGCCATCTTCCAAAAGATACCCACGATCACATATTTCTAATGCAATACTCGCATCCTGTTCAACCAATAGGATGGTTGTTCCTGCTTTTTGGATTTGTCTGATTGCCTCAACAATATTACGTTTGATCATTGGTGCTAATCCTAAACTAGGCTCATCTAAAAGTAATAACTTGGGATTCCCCATAAGCGAACGTCCTATGGCAATCATTTGTTGTTCTCCACCAGAAAACACCCCCGCATTTTCATCAAGGCGTTCCTCAATAAAAGGAAATAATTTTAAAACCCATTCCATTGTTTTCTTAGCTTTTTCTCTATCTGTAATAGTGTAAGCACCTAATTCAAGATTATCTCTAACAGATGACTCTGTAAAAAGTCTTCGTCTCTCAGGACAATGAACAATACCTAGTTCAACAATCTTATGAGGTTTTAGTGAGAGATTTCTCCCCATCACCCGAAACTCACTCTTTGTGGACTCCGCAATAAGTTGGCCTTCGAAGAAGATTTTTCCATGTTCAAGCTCTACAAGACCTGATATTGCTCTCAGCAGAGTTGACTTACCTGTTCCATTCGGTCCAATAATGGCAACTAATTCTCCTTTTTCTACTGTGATTGAAACAGATGCAAGTACAATTGCACGGCCATAGTGGACACTGGCTCCTTGGAGTTCAAGGAGATATGATTGAGATGTGTTTTCAGGCATATTCCTTCGCCTCGGTTCCTAAATATGCATTAATAACCTTTTGATTGTTTGCGATCTCTTTTGGTGATCCCTCGCCTATCAATCTACCCTGGTGAAGTACTAGGACTCGTTCAACCAGTTTCATCAATATTTTGAGCTTGTGTTCTACTATGACTAACGCCACACCGTTTTCGTGAGCTTCACGAATCAAACGTTGAACTCTAAAAGCCTCTTCGAAACTAAGTCCTGAGAAGGGTTCATCTAAAAGTAAAATTCGCGGTTGAACCGCAAAAGATCTTGCGATATCAAGTCTTTTTAAATCTCCATGAGGTAAAATAAATGCAGGATAGTTCTTTTTTTCAGCAAGATCAACTGTAATTAATGACCAGATAGCCTTATTGCGAAGTGTAGATGACTTCGCAAAGAAATTTTTCGGAATATGAGGTACCATGGCGTTCTCTAATGCATCTAGAAATTTGAATGGACGTACTAATTGGAAAGTCCGAGCTACCCCTAGTTTTGCTATTTTGAAAGTTGGCCAACCTGTAATATTCTTCCCCTCAAAAAATACTTCTCCTCCAGTTGGTTTTAAGAATCCAGTTAATAGATTGAATAGAGTAGTTTTACCAGCTCCATTAGGCCCGATAACTCCAACGAGTTCTCCAGCCTTTACTGAAAAATTAACTTGATCAACAGCTTTTAAGCCCTCAAAGTGTTTACTAAGATTCTTAACCTTAATGAGTGAATCTTCATCAGGGCGAGAGTTAGCGTCCTGGGCTTTATTTTGTGACATTTAAAACTTCACCATTTCTTTAATCGGGTTCATATCGACCAACAGAGGGCCAGACACCCCAATATCTTAGTCTAAGTGCCTTAAATATTTTTGGAAGGTAAAAAGCAAAAGGAATTCCAACAACAGTAAAAATGAGGAACTTTGCTTTAATAAGTGATCCCCCTATCAAATTTATTCCCATAATACTTTCGAAAAGAAATAAACCAACGATTTCGCTAATCAGGAAGATGAGAATGGCTGGAATTGAAAAGATGAACATGATTATGAGAATAATAAATGTTAAAAAATTATCTGTTGTGAGAGATGTCGCCATCTGACCTAGACTATCGATTTTCCCAACCAAGGTTAAAATAGACGTGACTGTAATGGATATTAGTTGGCTTAGTGGGTCTTTTGCTTGTCCATTATTTGGAAGAATGGATGAAAAAAATTCAACTCCCCAACCATCGCTGCTTGGAAGAATTGTCCAAGCAAGCGCAAACAGAATACCCAAAACAATAGCCCTTTTCTGATCCTTTGTCGAACGAGAAAGGCCAAAGGGCATATAGCGTAGTGTAATAATAAGCAACAATCCAAAGCTGAGCATATCCAAACCATGAACATCTGAAAAAACACTCTTAAGAAAAACGTTTACGAGGATTATTAACAAAAAAGCTCCTATAATACCACCAGTGATTGTTCCAATGCCTCCTATAACACACATGATTATTACTTGGAAGGAGAAAGCGCTTTCCAAATATGTAGGGGACACATAATTAAACCATTGTGCATACAATCCTCCTGCGATACCTGCGAAAAACGCGCTTAACGTGAAAGCAAGAATTTTGTAATTACGAATGTTAATACCAAGAGACTCAGCAGCATCCTCATCTTCACGAACTGATTGAAACGCGAGACCTATTCGTGAGAAAGCTATTAACATCATGAACCCTATGATGATAAAAAACATCAGAAGGACAAAAATATAGAAGTTCAGAGCAAGAGTCTCACGAAAGAGAGGCCCTTCAGGAGGTAGAGGGACAACACGTGTTACATCACTTTGAAGACCATAATTCCCTCCTGTTAACTCCCTGAAAGTATTTGCTAACGAGTAAAAAATCAGAGGGATGACTAAGGTTACTAAAGCAAGATAGAAACCCTTTACACGTAAAGAGACTATTCCAAGGCCACATGCGAGGAGAGCTGACATAAGTCCTCCAAATATTAATGCGAGAATAGGATCAAGTTCAAAATTAAATCCTAAATCTAAATTGATTATAGGGATTATTACGTTGAAACCAGCAGCTACCCAATAGGCAACATAAGCTGAAAATCCCCAGAAAGCAGCATGCCCAAAACTGACTTGTCCACTATATCCAGCCAAAAAATCCCAAGAAGCTGCAAAAATAGCCCAAATCAGGCAAAGTGAGAGAATATTCATCATCCAATTATTTGTTCCAAATAAACCAATGTTGCGGCCCAAATCATATATATCACTCAATATCGGCACTCTTGAACCATTGTAGATGATATTAAATATTGGTAAATTTGAAGGGGGTGTTGCGACAATTAATGGAGCTAAGATCAATATTGTTACTGCTATTATGTAAAATGAACGATCTGTCAGTTCGTCCCATATATTTTCAACTACTTCTCTCCATTCCATTATTCCAATTCCTCCTTAGTTCCTAGTAATCCCTCTGGTTTAAAAATCAATACCAACAAGATAGCTGCGAATGGAATAATTGGAGAAAAACTGTTAAATGGAACATCGATAACTCCAGGCCATACATTCATGGTCATACTGCCAGTTATAGCCTCGGAGAAACCTATAATAAAGGCTGCTAGAGTAGTTCCAGGAAGACTGCCCATTCCGCCAAGTGTTACAACAGCGATGCACGAAATTAACACCCACCATCCCATGTAAGGACTCCATTGGGGATTGGCACTAAAAGATGATGTTAGCACGGCAGCAAATCCAATTATCCCCATACCTACTCCGCTGACAATAGCTGTCACTTTTCGAATATCAATGCCTGCAAGTGCTGCAGCTTCCTCATCCTGAGAAACAGCTCGTAGAGCTTTTCCCATTCTAGTAAACCAGATAAATACATACAAAAGCACAAGGGTTACAATACAAAATAATACAGAAATAATCCTTAGCCATGATATGTGTGCTTTTCCTATACCATGCCAGAAAAAACTTAGATCCACCACTAGCATGTCATTTAAGGGAATTATTCCATGGAGAGTACGATCCTCTGGACCAAATTTGAGTAACTCTCTGCCCTCAAATGGAAAATAAACTATCTGAATAAAATTTTGAACAAAGAGGGCAACTGCGAATGTAACAATCATTACATTAATATGTGAATGTCGAATTTTATCGATTAAAAAACGATCAGATAACATCGCAAGGCACGCAGTAACCATCACTGCAACAGTCATTAATGCTAGATAGACTACATTTAGCTTGATTAAGACCATTGACAAAGGTACAAGTACCCCAAGAATACCAACACCAACTGCTATCTCTCGTTTAGGAAGTTCTAGATACCAAGCTGCTAGAGTTAGTACAAGAACAGCAAGACTAATGTACAAACCTTCCAAAAGAGTTTGAATCAGAAGGCCAGAAGTTCCTCTAAGAACCAATGAAACAATAATAAAACCTCCGCCAGCTATTATTGGTGATATTAATAGTAGAAAAAACTCTCGTTTTTCAAATACTGTCCAGAAAAATATTATAATTATAACTATTCCTAGAAGGGGAAGTAGAAATAAACCCAATAGTATTAGTCCATCGATATTTATTTCTGATTCTACTATAAGAGGAACAGAACCTGGGACAATCTGCCTAGCCTCAAGTAAAAAATACATGGAATATGCTGCTATTACATAATATCCCCCGAGGGAAAGTTTGAGCTGTTTAGCAACACCATAGATCAAAGAAAATCCTAAAGCTAAGGTTGCATATAGGACGCTAATAACAATACCGTTCAAGATTATTTGTATGCCGATAGCAGGCTCCTCAAAATACAAAATGGAGTATATAAAAGGAAATGTTAAGAAAAAAATGAAAAGGATAACTAAACCAAATAGAAGCCAAAATTCGTCTTGTAAATATTCGGTAAATTTAGCTTTTGATAGATTTTTCATAAGAACTCTCCAGTTATTCACGTTTTAGTAAGCTAGGTAATAAAACAAAAACATACTGTTTGGTTTAAAAAGGTGGGGTGTCAATTAAGGTTGTGTTTATCAAGCTTTCCGAAAGGTGTTACTCAACCAACAATATTACAGCAGGTAGTTCTCTTTCTCAACTAAAAAAAAAAAAAGGAACGCTTGTATTCAACGTGTCTTCTGCTTCTTACGTTGAAGAATTACAAGTGTTATTATGAATCCCAAGCCAAGAAATACTATTGGTAGCTCATACCCAGGTGTAGCTTGTTCCTCTGTCCATCCATGATCTGAATGGTTTATTGGCCATTCTGGGTCGTAATCCTCTGTGAAAACTCTTTGGTCATCCATTGGACTATACTCATCATTGAAATTTGCAGGATCGTTTCCATGCCAGACGGTTACTTTTTCTCCACCCTGTTGCCACTGAGCCCAATAGCCAATAGTATAAGGACGATTATCATGTCCATATCCATATGGAACGTAGAGATCGTGTACATTAAATGTACCTATAGGAACACCGACATCATTTTCATCTTTAAGAATGGGAACATAGTACGGGGCACCCGTTGTGGCATTAATAGCTACTGTCCAATGGGGACCAGGTTCACTCGTAAACTTAATTTGGTATGCAGTCCCTTCATAATCAGTTTTTGCCAAAGAAGTTTCGATGTCAGTTGCTTCGAAGGAGTCAGCATCCTCAAGAGCATCCTTTAATACGTAGAGAGCATCGTAGCTTGCGAAAGCTGTGTATGTTGGTAATTCGTCGTATTCATCTTCATATTTTGTTCGGAATGGTGCCGTATTTTCGTTTGGTTCCACATCGGGAGGACATGTTTCAAGCTCAATCTCACCATAGCAAGCTCCTTCAGTTTCATCAAAAAAGGTACTTACTTGCGACTCAACGTTTATTCCAGCCAGCATCATAGGTAAATCATGAGATGACCAAGCTTGTGGGACATATTTTCCGACAGGACCAGATAAGACTGTACACAGAGCATTGACTTCTAAATCTTGATAAGTATCTGCTTTAAGTACAGACATAGCGGTTTTTACATCATCTAGTTTATAGGTTACTGGGAGTACTATATCATCAGTGAAGTTTACAGTAACACCTGCTCCATAAACGCCTGCAGCTGCCAATCCTGTACAAGCTGCCTTGATTCCAAGACCCATTGCAAACGTCCAAGCGGCTTCTTCTCGAACGATGGTAATGTTTCGTACACCCATGTCTGGAATCAAAGCATAGGCATATAAATCGATAACATTACGAGCAAGACCAGAAACGTTACTAGGGCCGATTCTCCAGAAGTGGGGTGAGATAATGGGTGCTGATGCCCCGATTCCAAGGAAGGGTCTATCCAAGATTAATGGACTCATGATCCCGAGTACAACCTCTGTACGGAATCCTCCAATGAGTGCTACAACATCATCATCTTCAATAAGTTTCTTCCCAGCCGCAACACCAACTGCAGGATCTGGAATACCAAGATCACCCGAGCTCGTCTCAATAATTAATTCAATGTCGTATACTGTTCCATCTACATTAACGCCATCTTCATTAATTTCTTCTAATGCCAATTCTAACCCATTTGTCATGTCATTCCCAGGAGTTATTGCTAATGGTCCAACAGCACCGACTTTTATTGTCGGTCTAGCTGTTGTTGCAGCATTGACAGAATTCATCGACGACACAAAAAATAGGGTGAAAATCACTATAATGAGAAATATTGAGTTTTTTTTCTTCATTTTATTCACTTACTCTTTTTTACACATTCATTTACTGGTTTTTGTAAGATGGGAACAAAGAAGTATTTGTTGCCCACACTTCGTTTTAACCTAGAGAATTTTGTTATAAATTTTACGTTGAGAAAGAGATCCTAATTTCCCAAAATTATTACAGACTAGCTTTATGTTATCAGGAACTTCCTTATTGGAGATTTTCTAGGAGTTTTTGAACTTCAAACTCTTAATATCAACTCTAGAGGTTGTTTAGGGAGGAATAATAGCTAAAATTAACCTCTTGGGAATGGATCGGATAATTATTAGAAAACTTAGTAGACAATAGGAGGTAAATATTAAAAACTTAGTATTATTACAAAAAGCTTAACAATTTAAAAGGTTCAGATGTAGATAGACCATTGTGTTACTCTTAGTACAGTCCTACAATAAACGAATAGAGCCTACATGCTTATAAAAGAGAGATCAAGCCCCATTATTGTGTGACATGTCTCCTTAATTGAGGTGGAAGCTCGTTTCGATAGAATGGAAAATTCATTATGACCTGTTAATTAGATGGAATGGATAACATGGAACAAACGGAATTAATTGAAAAACCTTGGTTTAGAAGTTGGCCGGAAGAGATTCCAAAAACTCTTGAGTATCCTGATGACTATCCAATTTATGAATTTCTGAAGGAAGCAGCAGAGTTATCACCAGATAACGTAGCCACGGTCTTTTTTGACAAGAAAATGAAATATGGTGAGCTCTGGGAGAAGGTGTTACGTCTGGCTAATTCACTACATAAATTGGGGGTAAAAAAAGGAGACAGGATTGGAATATATTTACCCAATTGTCCTCAATTTGTTATTGCGTTTTTTGCTATTAATCGGCTTGGAGCAATGATCGTACCGTTTAACACGCAGTATGTCGATCATGAATTAGAGTATCAGATCAATGATTCTGGTGCTCGAGTTATTATCTGTGTTGATATTGTCTATAAGCGTGTTAGGAGGTTGCGTGATAGGAAGATAGTTGACCTGGATCACATTATCGTTACATCACTTAGAGATGAAATGACATTCTCAAAACGTTGGTTAGGAACCCTATTCGGAAAGGTTCCTCTAAGTAGAAGAATTCAATCTGACGACTTGTCATTCAAAAACCTGGTTAATGAGGGCAATCCTAAAGCAGTTCCCGATGTTCAAATCGATCCTAAAGAAGATTTAGCTCTTATCCAATATACTGGTGGTACCACTGGAGTAAGCAAGGGAGCGATGCTCTCTCATTATAATATTGTAAGTAATCAGCTTCAATTGACAAGCGTTATGTATCCACCCGTTGTTCAAGGGGAAGAATGCTTTATTTGTGCGCTTCCTTTATTTCATATATTTGCACTGAACTGTATTATGTTAGCAGCTATTAATGCAGCCTCTCCGATGGTTTTAATCACTGATCCGCTTGCTGGCAGACCAATGTTGCAGGATTTATTAGAGACTCTCTATAAGTACAAACCAACTTTTTTTCATGCTGTTCCTTCAATATATGTTGGTCTCCTCTTCCACAAAGACATCAAAGATTATGATTTAACATCTATTCGGGCCTGTCTTTCAGGAGCTGCACCTCTCCCTGAACAAGTAATGTATAACTTTGAAGAATTGACTGGAGCAAATGTGGTGGAGGGATATGGGTTAACAGAAACGAGCCCAGTGACACATGTTAATCCTCTAGTACCAGGATTAAAGCGGCCAGGGAGCGTTGGTCTCCCCATCGCGGACACAGACGTCAAAATATTTGACCCCAAAGAAGGAGGACAAGATACGGAACTACAACAAGGAGAAGAGGGGGAGATTGGTATGAAGGGGCCGCAAGTAATGAAAGGGTATTGGAAAAAACCTGAAGAGACTGCAAATACCTTCAACAGTGATGGTTACTTTTTAACTGGTGATATTGGCTACATTGATGAGGATGGGTTCTTTTTCATTACAGG
Source organism: Candidatus Heimdallarchaeota archaeon (assembly GCA_020353515.1). Taxonomy (GTDB): domain Archaea; phylum Asgardarchaeota; class Heimdallarchaeia; order Hodarchaeales; family Hodarchaeaceae; genus Hodarchaeum. The sequence continues at coordinate 173,518 of CP070695.1, read as the reverse complement.
TCGGAAGAAAAATATGATTGATGTTAGTGGCCTTAAAGTGTACCCGCGCGAGGTTGAGGAAGAATTGATTGAGCATCCTGCGGTTCAAGAGGTCGCTGTTATTGGAGCACCACATCCTGTTCGTGGAGAAACCGTTATGGCATTTGTTGTGTTACAAGATGATGAAACTGCTTCAGAAGAGGAGCTTATTGAGTTTTGTAAAGGCCGTATTGCCCGATATAAGATTCCGCGTCATGTACAGTTTATTGATGAATTACCTAAAAGTGCTATCGGCAAGGTTCTTCATCGTGAACTCAGAGACGAGATTTGGAGAAAAGCTGGTCGTAAAAAGTCGATTGATGGCTAGAGCTAATCTCTCCAGCCTTATTGGGCAGCTATGAACTATCGATTGATTTTTCTTTGTCTTTTAATAAGTACTGCCAAGGTTCC
>CP070695.1:151233-172989 GCA_020353515.1 Candidatus Heimdallarchaeota archaeon | reverse complement strand
CCAGTAAAGGCAGACCATTAATGTCATACATTGTTTTTAGTTCACTTATTACTGCTATCCATGCTGGTGGTGGAATTTCGCATCCACATGCCTTACACCAATCTGCTATTCTTTTTTCCGATGCTTTAATATATTGTTCTTTGTTCATATTATTATTCCTTTATACCAGAAGCAAATTTGTTACTTGGTTAATATCACAATAAGAAAGTTGCATAATCTTGTATTGACAATTTTTAGAATGTCCTTCTATTTCTCCATTCCGTATGTCTCGTAAGACTTCTTGGGCATCTCTCCATGAATAAAATTCTATACTACCATATTCTTTTACCGGTAACCATCCATGTTTTTTATTAAATTTTACTATTAAATAATTTTTTGTTCTAATCATGTGCGTTCCCCATTGATATTTTTAAGTATGGTAATTTCCCCGTTATATTGTTTAAAAATCCTATTGCGCAAAGTTTGTGGTCAAAATCAAACCACATATTTCTATTATTTTCTGTATTAAAACTACCTTTATATTTTAGAAGGAGATCAGTCAATGTTTCTGCATCTTTATCACTTTTAACGCATGATCTATGAATTCTTACCCACCAATACCATTTCTTCATAATATTCTTAACTCCCTAAAATTATAGGAATTTTTTCTTTACCTTTTGTTGCAGCAAATCTATGATATCCGTCTATTAATCTATAAATTCCATATTCTTCATTTATACATATACAAATTGGAAATTCATGATCTTGATATTTCTTTACAATTTCTTGAGATAATTTTTTATCGTAATATTTCTCTTGTCCTAGATTTATAGAATTTCTTGGGAACTCAGTTATTCGCCAATTTCTTCCGAGCAATGATGGTAGAACATATCCGTACTCTAATTCTAATATATATTCGATTTGTTTAGACGATGGAAGATTTATTATTTTAAGGATATGGCCTATGACTGTTTTGCCAACTAAAAAGCTTAAACTAATTCCGCGAGTTTCTTCTCCGTAATATCCACTTTCTACCCTAACTTCCCAATTATCCTTATCTAGTGCGCCACATAATTGTAATATACGTTCTACACAATAGCCAAGAATTGTTTGTTTGTGCTTTTGCGGTATTACAGTATTTAATATACTATTGTAGTATAATTCATTAACTTTTGTATCAGTTATTCTTGCACATCTACAATAATCATCACATTGTCCTGTGCAATCTGTGCTATTATAGGAATTATCACCATAATATCCTCTCGTAGTTAGTTTTGAGAGTCCAGATGTAAATATTTGAATAGTATTCTCTACACCTTTTGGTCTACTACGCTCACATTTTTTACATCTTTCTGTTTTAGATGGCTTCCTTTTCTTGTCAAGCTTAGACTTATCAGCTTCTAATAATTTTCCACATCGCATTTGTAATTGACCAGGAATATCAAATATCTTATGATACTTAGCGTTTGATAATGATTTCTTATACCACCAATTATCTATGTCTTTTTCTGTGAAATTATTCATTATAATTTTCCAACACAATGTTTTTCAACTACTTTTTTAAGTTTTGTTAACCAATTTTTAGGTAAACTATTTATAGCTAATTCTATTGTATCTAGAATATCTTCTGGGAATCTACAATAACGAATTGTAATGTATCCGTTCTCTTCGTGAATATCTAATGAATCGAATTCTTTCTTATTTTTTTTTATTAGCCAATCTATGTCTTCCCCACCATTACCACATCCATGACCACTACATTCACCCATTATTTCTTCTAAATCATATAGACCATTTGCGCGGATAGATGAATTCTTTTTTAATTTAAATTTCATGGTTATTTTAGCCATTATAATACATCCTTCCTGGGGAAAAATATTCAATTTCCCATTCTATAGCCTTTTCTCTATTTTTATTTTGATGTAGAACTTTTCCATCTAAAGATATGACTTCCCAAAGTTGGTCTGTTTCGTTAAACTCAACATTTGATGCACGGCGAATATTAGTAACTCTACCGATTGAGAATAAATCTACTTCATCTGTATATAGACCATTAAGATTCCCATCTTCATCTATTTCGAATATTATCTGCATTGATATAACTCACTATTTGATTTTGGAAATTTATTTTTAATTTTAAGTCCATTAATTGATATCCTTTATACAGTTATTGTTTTTTTGTTATGGGATAAACCTTTTCACCATTTAAACCCAGAATAATGTCTGGAAATATTAATCCTTCAGGAGATTTTTGCCGCTCTTTGGCAACGGCGATCTCATGCTTACCACATAAGGAACAGTGACGATGTACGGTTACACAATCGGATGAGAAGTAAATTTGTGATATATATACATTGTGATCGTATAACCATTTATGATATTTATTGTGGGCTACTTTGCAATCTTTTAACATAGTATTGAACTTTTAATAAGAATATTAATAGATTCTTTTAGATTTAAGAGTAATTCAACTGCTAATTTTTCTGCGTCTTTAATAGCCCTTGATTCTCTATCTTTATATTTTCCTCTTAATGAGTAAATAATAGAACCGCTGTAGTCATATAGGTGCACTACACCAAAATATTTTATGTTGTGTTTGCCATCTGGCCATTCAAAGCAACATAATAATCTTAAATTATGACAAGCAGCTTCCATTCTCATAGAACCATGTGGTCTACGCCAATTTTTTGTTAATTTAATTTTCATTATTTATTCCTTGGCAATGTTTCTTCTATTGACAGTGGACTAACCACTACACAATCAACTTTTCTTAATTCTTCTATATTAGATGCACCGCCCATAGCAAGACCAGAACGTATTCCTTTAATATATTCATTTATAACCTCTTCTGTTTCTCCATTATCCCCTACTTCTATTTCTACACCTTCTGGTGCTATGTCTGATCTGCCGGATACTGCGCGGCTACTCATTCCTCGATATATTCTTTTTCCATTTATCTGTGGAGCACAATTAGTTCCAGCAAGCATATATCCAATCATACATGCATCAGCGCCAGCCCATAAAGACTTAACCATATCTCCACTTGTCCTAAGTCCACCATCGGCAATTATAAATACCCTATTCCCATAAAGGTCCGATCTTTTATTTGCATAGCTTCGTATTTCTTGAATGGCTGACAATTGAGGGTATCCAAAGCCTGTTATTAACCTTGTGCTACAAGCTGCCCCTGGTCCTATTCCTACCTTTATTACATCTGCTTTACAATCAATTAAATTCATTGCCGCTCTAGGCGTACAAACGTTGCCAACGATAAGAGTAAACCTGTATACATCCTTTAATTTAGCTAATATTTTTGTTGTCTCGTATATCTTAGCATGATCAGCATGCGCTACATCTATACAGATGACATTACAACCATTATTTAATAGATGTTTAGTTTTTGTAACAATATCATTTTTAACGCCAATTGCGCATCCTATATTTTTTGCTCCGCGTTTTATTGCAGATTTAATAGAACGCATTTGCATACAAAGTTCATCATCGGGATGAATGTTTATATGACGAGACAATATACCCAATCCACCGAGTTTATCCAAACATACTACCATATCTTCACCGGTTATTGAATCCATTGGAGATGATATGATTGGTATTTTTAATTCCAGGTTAGCAATTTTAGTAGATATATCTGGAACTGTGCGAGAATCTATGTCAGAATAGTAAGGAACCAATAAAATATCATTAAAACACAATTTTCTGTCTTGCATAATTCCTCCTATAATTTGATGCGTCTTTTTTGAGAATATTTATTTTCTTTTTTGGGAATTGAACAATATACTTTTTTGTTGACTTCTGGAATTATTGTAGAAACATGTTGACACATTTTAAAAAATTCTTCTGGACTGATTATATAAATTAGTTTTTGTCTTGCCCTCTTAGCTTTAGCTGATTGACTTTGTGGATCAGCTATTACCAAGATAGTGGTTTGATTAGTTATGGATTTTGTAACTGAACCACCTGCCTGAATAGCTATTTTCTGCATTTCACTTCTTGGTTTAGGAGATTTACCGGTAAAACAGAAAACTGCTTTTTCTGGTTTTCCAGTGTATGGATTTATAAACGTAAGGGACATTTAATATTTCCATTTTTTATTTTTTGCTACGGTAAAACCTATTACAAAAGCTGTCGCTTCTTCTAATGATTTAAAAATACCTATAGGACAATTTTTTTTATCGAGCATCGATTTCCACTTCTTTTTATGTTTAACATCTCCTACTACAAAACTGCCAAGTGAATGTCCACATCCGGAGACAACAGTGATAAAACAACCGTTTTTTTCTATCGCCTTTTTATTTTTTTGGAAATCTAAGATATCTAATGCATTCATTTTATCTATATCCTGTTATTCTAACTAATTGTTTTTTAGTAGTTCTATTAAATTCTCTTACTACTCTGCGGCCTCGTTGTTCTTGTTCTAATTTTAATGCATGAAATGCATAATTGCCCTTTAGTTGTTTGAACCAATTTTCTCCATATCTTCGTTTATCGTATTGAGATACTATTGCTTCGTATTGGCCATTCGAATTTTTAATGAAGCCAAGATCGTTAGATGCACTACCAACATGTTTTCGGCGAATAATAATATGTGCTATTTCTTTTCTTTTATCCCCTGTATATCCAAATAAATGTTTTGGAGTAGAATGGACTTCTATCTGTTGTTTGGTCCATCTTTGTGTTTCCATCAATGCAGCTATTAATGCTGATTCATTTTTAAATTCTGTTTCAACTTTACAATAACGACTCAATTTATTTTTCTCCAGTATAAGCCCATTCTCTTAACATTTTCATAGCAGCTTTAACACCACTAGCCCATAGAAATGTTTCATTTTTATTCTGGGATGCAAATTCAATAACCCCATCTCTATGGTATTCTCCAAGTTGGTTTACAGAAAATTCTCCACTTTTATCATAATACTGATTACATTCTTCATCCCATGACATTTTATATGGTCCCCATAGGCCAGATAAATTAACGGCTGCGCCATAAACATCTTTTTTGTCCATTATAAAACTATTCTTCTCTTTAATTCACCAATAAATTGACCAGCACTTTCGGTTTCCGTTGCCGCTTTTTGTCGAATGGCTTCTAGCGCCATTGTAACCCCAGCTTTAACATTTGAAGATTCGAAATCCTTTGGTCCGACACCACTATTAAGAAACTGATTCTTGAATTCATCCAACATTTTTTCAATTTCTTTATCTCCAAATATATTCATATTTTTGAATTTATCAATGTATTTTCTAAAACAACCAATAGATCGTGGAGTTAGTATTTTACTTTCGGTTTCATCACCAAAAGCAGTACCATTAACTCTCGCTTGTACTAATTCGCAGAATTTAACAGTTTCCTGTCTCATAGTGATTACATAATCTTCAACAAACCTATTTACTTCTTCTTGCATTTGTTTGCGCAATTCTTGATTTTTTTCTATTTGTAGTTGATGCTCTGTCATTGCTTCAGAAACACTTGTTTCCTTAGTGTCTATTCCACTTATTTTAAATGTGTACCAATTAAATTGAAATTTGCTTCTCAGGGCTTTTGGATTTGCTGGATAATGATTTCTTAAACACTTTTCCCAAAAGTCTGGGTGTGCCTGTTTTACTGTATCCACCAGATCATCGAATCTCGCAATAAGACTATCAACCTTTTCGAAAAATTCTTCTTTTAATTCTTTTAATTGTGCTTCCACCGTTGGTAACATTTTTGCTGGTACAAAATGTGCATTACTTATCCCGAATGGCATTGACCATTTTTCAAGAATATTGCGTGATTTTTGATCGATATGTGTTAGCGCATGTAATTCTGACTTGGGAACCATTAATTTTCTACCAAGATTTACGATATCACTTGGTAATTTGTTGGGGTCATATCCTATTCTTTGTAAGTCTCCTCTTGTTAACATTTTTCTACCCGACCACATACGGATTCTTAGGTTCACCAAGCATCCAAGATTAAAAAGCGAAAAATTATTTTCTTTGTTCATGATATCTCCTATTCTGAACCTATAACAACTTTTCTTCCTGTAGACATATTTACATCGTTTGTTTTGTTTGCCGGTTTTGCATGTTTTTCACACCATGTTTTGGTTGCAGTTATGCGATTAGCTTCCGTTTTCGATAGGGGAATAATTTCTTTAATAGCTTCTAATAAATGGGCTGTGAATAATGATTCTTTTCTGAAAAATGCCATTTTTAATCCAAGTTTTATTATTTGTTCTATATCGGCACCAGTGTATCCGTTCGTTTTATTTGCTAGAGATTCTATTTCAAATTCCATTGGATTTCTATTTCTTTTATTAAGATGGATTTTAAATATTTCTTGACGTTCATCATCATTAGGAAGGTCTAATCCATAGATTTCATCAAATCTACCCTTTCTACAAAATTCAGGAGGGAGTGATTCAACCTGATTAGCTGTGGCAACAATGTATACCGGAGATGTTCTGTCATTTAGCCATTTTATGAAGGTTCCAAATACACGGCGTGTGGCACCGCCCTCCATGTTCCCAGCACCACCAAATCCTTTTTCTATTTCGTCTAATTGTAGAACGCATGGAGCTATCCTGTCTATCATTTTAATTGCGTCTCTAATTTTATTTTCAGATTCTCCAACATACTTGTCCATTATATTTCCAACATCCATAGATATTAGTGGTAGATTTAGTTCGGACGCAATTGCAATAGATAGCAATGTTTTTCCGCAACCAGGTATTCCAACCAGCATTAATCCACGAGGGAATTCTATTCCGAAATCTCTGGCAGTTTGCGAAAAACAGGGTTTGTCTAGCATTACATGTCGTTTTAATGCATCGTATCCACCAATATTTGACAGTCCCCCATCTGGTGGTTCTATGTAGTTTAATAATCCTGATGCACGTATTACTCCAGCTTTCTCTCTAACAATAGTTTGAATTGAACCTTCGTTTAAATCCTTATGAATTCTTAGTGCCAAAGCAACCCGATCACAAACTTGTTGGGCGGTCATTCCCCTGCATGCATCCACTATTTGTGGAATTAATTTTTTATCTGGCTCGATTTGTTTTCCACTATCATCAATAACATAGCTACAGATAAAATTTATTCTTTCTGTGATTTGTGCCGTATCCGGCAATTCGAAATCTATTCTGGTTATATCATGTAGTAATGTTTTTGGGATAAAAAGGTCTGGTCCAACGAACACTATTGTTTGTTCAGCAGAAGCTATAATTTTACGGAGTTGATCTAACCAACTTATAACTAGGTCATAATTTGGATATGTGTCATGTTTTAGATATTCCCCAAAATCTTGTAGTATATGAATTGTACTTTTTTCTGATTGAGTTATCCATTGTATATGATCTTCTATTTGGGGACTTGGTGGAGGATTATTAACTTGTTTACCCTTTTTATCCCTCCAACCAGTAGCAACAGACCATATCAAAATATGTCTTCCTATTTCTTCGGCTGCGCTGGCTATAGAATTTATTGCACGATCTTTTTCGGATGTGTCTACATATAATAAAGCATGACCAGAACAGACATAATGATTGAACATTGTCTGAAAAGCGTCCAATTTGATTCTCCTGTATTATTGTTCTAATAATTTTCTTGCAGAAAATAATTCTCTACGAGTTGCTTCTACTTCAAATCTTAGATAAGCTACTAATATTGCAATATTTTGGATTAGTACTTCTAACTCGTTTTCATTGTCTAATGGTTTCCTATTAATTAATCCGTCTGTTTGAGAATCTTCTTTATTAAGAATTTGTTTTAATTTAGCTGTTGCTAATTTCTGATTCATAAACGACTTTCTTTGGATCAATTTGTGTATCTTCTATAGTACGCTTTCCGTACTGGAGATCACCACAATCTGATAAAGTATGCCCCAATTTTCGTAGGATGGTATGTCCCCTCCTTCTATTTGTAGTTTCCATTAATTGATGTGATATTGCACCTAGGATGCTATTTTTTAAAACTATTATTGTTTCTCCCCTTGAAAGATCAACTTTAACGTCGAACGCTGGATTATTATTTGACATTTCAATTCTCCTAAAAAACGATTTAACTACAATCAAAATCTTTTATTAGTTGTAATGTGGACGTTTTGAATTTGGCATTTTTATTCTTTTGCAACCAGTGCTTTCAGATTATTGGAAATTTTCTCAGCGCGATCAATTAATTGACACAATTTATTGTCTCTTTCTGTTAGTGAATGAATTTGTGATTTAATTTGGTCGCATTCTGTTTCGCAATGAGAGATTCCCTCAGAAAGTTCTTCTATCATTCGATCAAAACGATTAGTAACTTCTTCGATTAATTCTGCTCCATGTTTACGAACTTCCTTTCTAACCCACCTAAACATCGTTGTTTTTATTTGTTCCCAAGACATCGTTTTTTCTCCATTAAATTGATTAAAAAATAAACATTCCCATATTATTATATGAATTTCTTACTATTATGTTTCTAATTCTTTGTATAAATTTATAAGAAGTTTTTGTGATTTATGCTGAAATAAATGGATTTGCTTTTTTAGATCATTAACTGAGCAACAAAATTGTACAGTAACACTAGCATAACCAGGAATTAAACAGGTTTCTACAATCTTTATATTGTTTGTTGATATTGAGAATAATTGTTTCGACATATAATTTTTAAATTCATATGTTTTTATTTGCCCTTCTCGTATATGGCCCTTTTCATAATAGATAGGGATTTCTTGATCGAATTTGTCTTCTGTTGTCCAATCTGGTAATTCAAATATTATTTGAATCGATTGTATTTTGGGTATTTGCATAATCACACTCCATACACAAAGAACAAGTCATTCCCTCCGATAATTTTTCCGACCTCCACCCCCAAATATATTCTTGTGCATCATACCATGATGTTTCTGTAAAATGTCTCCATGGAAAGTATCCATAAGGACATCTTGTTATCATTCCATTTTCTATTATGGTTAGATTTGACATTATTCTACATGACTGATGATTGGATGTTGATTTATTGATTTTATTATCCCATGCCCTTCCTATTCTAACTATTTTATGAATAGGTAATTCTTCTTTAATTTGTATTTCTATATCTAATTTATTTTTTCTTAGTAATGATTCTGTTTGAGGATATTTTTTGTGCCATTGATCATTTGCAACACAAACTATTACTTCGTTGCAAGTCTTTGTTATTGTTTTAATGGTAGAAATGAATCTTGAAATCTCATGTTTATTTTTGGACCAAAATCCATTTGTTACAATACCAACTTTCAATCTATATTGCGATAACGCAATTAATATACTTTCATAGTCATGAAGAATTGAAAATTCTCCTCCCATAATATTCATTACTATTTTTTCAGGAAGCCACTTATTAATTTTGGCACAATTATCGATAGATATTTGACCTGTATTATATGGGCTAGATCGAAAAGCGCAGTGTCTGCATTGTTGATCACATTTATTTGTAACTCTCACAATACATGCACTTGATTCTTTACTATTTCTCCATACATTGTACCAATAATCATAATTTAACGAATTATTCATGCACGGTTTCAATCCATTTCTAATTCTTGCTTGGCGAGGACAAAGATTGGCTTTAGATTTACCACTTTAGCTAATGCATTAGTATCATTTCTCATATTGATGAACCCCCATCTCATTCGTTAAAAGATTTATATCTACATCCATATCTAAATTACATCCTCTCAACCACTTGATAAATTGCGCCACCATAAATCCTGCTGCGATATTTGCGCAGTAAATTGTTGTTTGGGCAGTACATGAGCCAACATAAGCTTCTTGTTGGGGGAATAGTGTGGTTAGATAATATTCTCTTGATTTATCATCAAAAGCGCTTAATACTCTCAAATATTCAGCACTCATTCTGCCGTCAACGAATAAATCGCAACGATGGCCAATTGCATTATAAATTGATTTTCTAGTGTCAATTCTATCTACACAACAGAACAATATTCCACCTATAAATTGTATTGGTCTAAATTTGGTATTTGATGGATTTATATTTATTTTAGAATTGATTGCTCTACATATATCAGATACTGCGTCGACCTTAAATCTACCTATATCACTTTCGTGGAATCCTTGGGTTCCCAAGTTTTCTACACCAACGGTGTCAAAATCTATAATGCTAATATGGGGGACACCGATGGCTGCCAGTTGTAATACAACTTGTCTTCCAATAGCACCGACCCCGACGACTGTTGCTTGAATTGAGTTTAATTTTTCTTCTGGAATTAGTTCTTTGTATCTGATATTTCTATTATTTAGATTCAACATTTTATTACTCCGCATTAGTTGGTAGAATTACGTTTAATTAGCATATTTTTGTGACCACTTTTTTACTTTTGAAACCCAATTAGTTCTGGGTTCAGAGATTTGTCTAAGGAAATTTTCATTTTCATTTTCTATGAACCACTCTTTATTTATTGGGTCATAATAATATTCATTACCGTCATCATCTAAGAATATAACATTACCATCTTGGTCCCACCGACAATCAAGTTCATCTAGTTCGTCATCGTATCCAAAAATACTACGCTCTTGGTCCCACCACATTTTATGTTTGTCTATATCATCCTGCCAGATAGTGTCTTTTATTACTTTTTCGTTATATTCTTTTTCCCATTCTGGAAAATCACTGGCTGCAAACTGTTGTGTGAAATCTACTTGTGTTTTTAAAATTACTTGAACACCAGGCCCTACACTTATTTTTAGTTTGCAATATGTTGATTTATCTTCGGCTATAATAAACATTATTGCCCAGCTTGGTCTTGTAAAAACATTTTTAAAATTTTCCTCATCAGTCCGGCTTGGTTGCGGTGAATTTCCGGGATGTGTGTGTGCTAATATTCTAGCAAATTGCCAAACTTCTAGTCCATTATCTACCATTCTTTCTTGATATTCAGCGATATCTTCTTTGTCTAGGTCAAATGATACCTGTGTGCAATTTTGCTTAATTAAAATGAAATCGGTAACTAATAATGCATCTTCTGTTCCGGTTACACAGAACCCTGCTACTTCTGTCGGGCCGGCATTTTGCATATATAATAATTTTGCATATGCATATGGAGTAAATCTTAGGATATTTTCATATGTTGTTTTAGGTTTTATAGTTTCTATTTCCATTTTATTATTACCCTTATGATACACCTTCTAGTATACAATTATGTTCATCCTCACAAAATTCGCACATGCATATACCACAATGTTCACATTCATTTTTTGCGCAATCGTTGCATAGAGGTTTTTGGCATTCATTACAAGATGACTGGCATCCATCGCATATTTCTTTTCCACATTCCTCACATGCTTCGAAGATTGAGCACAATTTACAGAAATATTCCCCGCAACATTCACATTTTTCAGCACAATCTGGACAAAAACCATCATCGCAATTCGTACACAATTTACGGCATTCGTCACATATATTTTCCGAACAACGTTCACATTCGGTAGTGCAATTTCCGCAAGTTCTATGACCGCATGTACATATTATACGACAATTTTCGCACAAGATACTTTCGCATTGGTCGCATAAATATTGACAGCTTAAGCACCGGAAATATCCGCAGTCAGTACATGTACCATCATCATAGTAACAACAACTATTACACCATAATCCGCCACATACAGGACAGTCTATTCTATTATCTAATGGGGTCCATTCTCCACATTCATCGCACTCAAATTCTTCATCATGATCTGGATTATACCATTCTGTTAAACTTTCATGTGGGGAGTCGTGGTTATAGGTGTTAAGTATTGTTTCTATAGTGACAAAATAATCCTCTAGCTTTCCCGATGACAGTGCTTCTACTGCTTGAAAATCACCATCCCCAAAACACAATTCTCCCCCTTTAACGTGAGGATGGTAAAATCCACCACTCGATTCAATTTTATTTAGCGAGTTTATTATCAGTTTACCAGAATTAAGATTTAAACAGATCCTGAATTTTCCCAAATCTACCCAGTTTCCTTTATGTTCTAGTAAAATGTTTCTGGTTACGATAGACAATTTTCCGTCTTTAAAGTCTACTCCATCCCAAGAATTGTTGACCACATTAACTTCTTGAATAAGGGATTCAAAAGACGGTATCTCATGATTAAAACGTTCAGTTACATAATCATAATTACGGGTTACTTCGTTTAGAAGTTTTATGATATCGTTTGTCAGGTTTGGAATCATCCGTGTGGCAACAGTTCTATATGTTTTTGTGCTCAATATTAAATCGTTGTTACACTGTCTTAATTCAGTTCTTTGGTGATTAGTAATATATGATCTTTTGATACAGTTATTTACCCATTTTGTTATGAGTTTAGTTCTTTTATTTATTGAAGAAAGACAGTAAAGTATTTCTGACATTGGCCTTAGACATTTTTTTGAATGTTGTTTCTTGAGCCATCTTAGGTAAAAGAATGCCGCTCGCCGTACAAGTTTTGCATCCATTGGTCTATAACTCTATTATAACGACAAAAGGGTGGGAGGGGTTTCCTCCCACCCAATTGAGGTTACTAACAAATTAACGACTTCCTCCGTCAATTTTCTTGGGCGCCACAGACACCCTGTCGCCGTGTTGGAGGATGTAATCATAATCGGGTTCGGTGCTCGTTCCGTTGGAGCGGACACGAACCGTATGGTCATCGCCTTCCACAACATTTCTTTCACAAGTCAACCTTAGAAAATCTTCCAAAGTGACTCCTTCAGCAACTGGATAGACTTTCTGTTCACCGTCACCATCGTTCGATACCAAAGTTACTTCAATCATTATTTTTCTCCCATAAAAGAGATAACACTACTGGGTCACACGACCCAACTTAAAAATAAGTGGACATCCACTTAATTATCCATAATTTTTAAATTAAATTTGAATCCTCTTTATAACTCGTTAATTTTGTATATATAGTAAGCATAGCGCTTAATCTGCCACATGTAGCATCTATAATCGTCCCGCTTGATTGAATTTCTCCCAAACTATTAATAGTTAAATGGTCATGAAGCTTATCGCTTTCAAGTTTTGTTGCTAGTCGAGACAGTCTTGAAGATAATTCTCTACATCTGTGTGCCAAATTTTCTCTGGTAAGTTTTATACTAAAACCCAATTCTTCTTCTAATGTCATTTTGATCTCCTCACAACAATTTTTGATCTAAATGCTTTAGCTAGTGCTTTCCACCCCGCACTAATAACTTCGTGAGTTGCTGGTCCAACGTGATATATCCTAGATAAATCTATTGCCCAGTCTGGTTTTTCCCACACTCCAGTTGATTCTAGTGTAGTAAGATCATCATAAACCTTTTCTGCTTCTTCAAGAGATAAAAGTTGATTATTAATTATTTTTTTTGCGATAATATTCAAAAGTTTCCTCCTAATTATTTTACAGCACACGATGATTCTCTTAAAATTTTATCGGATATTATTAATATTTCTTCTCCATTTTTAGTTCTAGAACAATAATCTGGCCAGACAGCATCTGTGATTATCGATATTGTTATTTCATTTGTTAAATACAATAATCCAGCAACTGTTTCTGAAACACATACATTTCCATATAGTCCACAAACTATGATATTTAATGGCCAATTCTTGTTTTGAACTGTGTTTAGTATTGCTGGTGCACCATTTGGTTCATTTTTAGGGATAGTTTGTTGTTTTCGATAGCTTTCTGTTAATTCATATATTTCTTCCATTGTTTTGCCGAAGCCAGTATATTCGACAAATATGATTGGCCAATGTAACTTAATTGCGTGCGCAACTAAACCTTGGATGACTGGAATAATATATTCTACATTATGATTACAATTATACATTGGATTATCAATCAAAGTAATTGCTTCATCAAAAAAATCATTCTGCATATCCACAATTACCAATGTTTTCATTTATTCCAACTCCATATTATTGAAATTATCTGTTCTGTCCTCAATTTCTTTTAATTTGTGTGCGCATCAACAACAGTTTTTATACCTTTCAAGTATGCAGGGTTTATTATATCAATTCCTGCGCATGCGTGTGCTAGTATTACAGATTCTATGGCGTCCATCATGTAATAATTGATATAATTATAACAATCATCTTCATTCAGGCCCCCAGATATTATTTTGCCCCCCAAAAATGCCCCAGGATTATCGGGGTCTGGTTGACCTAGTTCTATTACAATATCTCTTATAGGAAAATTAATCTTCATATTCTTCCAATCCATCATAATATTCTATAATTAAACAATCTTCGTCAGTAGATTCTTCACATTTTTTAACAACATGGTACCAAGTATTACCGAAAGCATATTCATATATAGCGGCTAAGTCACTAATATCGCATGTTCTAATAAATTCGTGCAACTCTTCCTCCGCTTGTTCATATGTAATTTTTCTCATTTTTCATCCATTATCCATTAATTCTAATTCAATTGACCGCAATTTGATATACTATTATATTATAAATCACCAAATAGTGTTCGCCATTCTCCATAATTATTATCACCAGGTCTGCGAATTTCTTCTAAATTACCGTATATGTCTTTTCTTCTTATTGTACCTTCTTTGTCTGGCGGTTCAATAATTCCACCTATGTCATGCTATTTCATTTTTTGATGCCTTTCTTAAAACATGAATCATCGGCATTACCCTGTCCTTCGTAATTTCAACCACCATCTAACTCAATTTTTTCCTCACATCTCCCTAGCTTTTTCTCTATTTATCATCTTCTTGTCTTTGTTTCAACATATCTTTGAATCTATCCAATTCAGCACTGAGAGGTGATCTTGCTAAATCCCACTTACACCCCTTCCCTTCAAGAAAGGCAACTACTAAAGTTTCAAATATAATTACTTGTCTTAGTTGGTCATCTGTCCAAAAGTATTGATTACTAAAGGCCCCAGCTTGACTAGCACCCTCCTTTGTTATTTTCATTTTTTATCTCCATAACTATGCAATATTTATTAATTAACTCCATATTTTATTATTCATCGTCTGGAAATTTTAATTCCATCAATTTGACAGCAGCGCCAAATCCCCAGCTTGGACGCCAGAATCCAAGAGTTAAGATGATCACAATACTTTCTAGGAGATTTGGTATCGCTAATAAGACTGCTTCTAGATTAGTTGTTCGTTCTTGATTAAATAAAAATCTTCCCATCTTACATGTCCAATAACTGTAACATATAATTTTTACAATCCGGACAAACCTCACATTTATCATCTGGAGTTGTTTCGAAAGCACAGTTGCAATGATCTGCTATACATTCTCTAATTTCTATCTTTCCGTTGATAAAGGCTTCTATATTATTGAAAAAATCTTTTACGTTGCATTGATCATCAAATAAATAATAGTATTCATAAGTTTGAATATCAAGATATTTGGCAAAATCATAACCGCTAACCCACATAATAGACCTTCTGATTTTACCAAGACGTGTTGATTCACTTATTGTTATCGCTTCATAGAAGTTCTTATTAAGTTTTTCAATTAGTTCTGGATGATTAAAAATGTGCCACCCGATTGGACACATTGTAGTTTTCCCATTCTCTTCCAGATACCAATGGTCAAAATCTAATACCTCTTTTGGCATTCTTTTAAATTCTTCTACTATTTGAAGCATAATTTCTTTGTTCATAATAAATCTCCTATATTAGAATCCCAAAGCTTCTCTCATCGCTTTATCCCTTCTGCGCCTCAACTCTTGCTCGTCTGGCATAATAATACTTTTCTTTAATAATTGTATACTTTTTATTGGAATGACACATTCGCTGTCAAAAAAATCGAAAATTGCCTTAACAAAACTTTCGCCGCTTCCCGACACATTTTGAAAAATATAATTAATAACTCCCCTTTCTCCAACCGGAAGAATTTCTCCACTCACAAACGTTATGCTTTCGATAGTTTTTATTCTATCTCCAATTTTAAATTCTGTCATTACATTCTCCTTAAATATAACTGATTTTACATACAATAAATTGGCTTATAGGGATGGATAAAAATCGCCAAAGCGCAAAATATTAGTGAACAGGAAGATTATCGCGTTCTAATCCTAATATTCTTGCAACAGCTATTGCTCGACAATCCATTTCATGTAATGAACCACGATCTGAGTACAAGCGTATGTATCCGTAAACTGGGTCTTTCAATACAATACGTAAATAATATTTATTGTCGCGCTCACATATTTCTACTTTATTTAGATTGGTCGCCATGTTCTTCTCCAATTAATAAAATGCTCCCGGTCGGATTCGAACCGAGCGCCTCTGGGTTGAAGGCCCAGCGTTCTGCCCTTAAACTACGGGAGCAATTTAATCTGTCCAATATTTCCAACCATCATAATCCAATTTATTCCATGCATCCATAATAAACACAGCATGAACTTTTAAGTAAACCCAAAGTGTTCCTGTAGTATGTAAGTTACTATTTATTTTTAACATATGAAATATTATTGGTTCGAATCCTCTATTCTGCTAACCAATATTTCCATTCAGTGCCGCCACTACGGTTCCAAAATTCTACTAATAAATGGGCATGTTTATCTGTTATAACCCATACGATTGATTCGCCAGACTTGCGAGACGGAATATGTAGCCAATTATATTTAACGGGGAAATATCTTAATCTTCTGAGTTGTTGTGCTATCCCCGGATATTTATCTGGGTCTATTTGTGAATAAATGATTGTATGTGGTAACCATCCGTGTTTGGTGGTAGTTAAATATCCATCTAACATGACATCAGTTCTTCAACTGTTGGAAGACTTTCAAGTATGGACTTTGCTTCTTCTGCACTTTCTGCGAATTGAATTTGTAATATCGCATCTTCCATGGCTTCATTTAATTTTTGAATTGCCGATTGTTTTGATATTTCTTTTTGATTACAGAATTCTACGACAGAATCGAACAATTGATTCCATTCACCATCGTTTTCTTGGCGAACCTTTTCAATTTGCGCACTTTTTTCTTCGTATTCTTCTTGTGCTTTAGTAACTGCTTTACTACGTATTGTTTTTATTGCATCTAATTCTTCCAGTAATTTTTTATTACGAAATTTAAGTTGATTATATCGTTTTCTATCAACCGGTTTAATATTTTCTACAATATCTGGGTTTTGACAAACAATAATTTCAATTCCCTTTTGCCCTCCGTAGTATGATGTATCTTTCTGATATGATGGATATGTGATATTGAGTTGTTGAACTATTTTTTCTGTTTTTGCTTTTATCATTGTGGTTAATAAATCTCGTTGTTTTTGATTCACGATTTTACCTTTCTCAGTTTAAATTAACACGCTTGAACTAATTTGGGGACAATACTTATTAAATCTCCATCTTTTATAATATAATCATTACGGCCAGTTATCGTTGTATTATTTGTCTTAATACGTATAACATAACTGTCAATACACATATTTAAATATATATTAAAAAAATTTTTAAGTGTGGTGTTCTCTATTGTTGATATACGCTTTGGAAAGTCAATCTCATTACTTACTAAAGTTACATTAATTTTTTTAAATAAATTAAAGTTCATTTCTTTACTTTTTATTTGTCGAATTTAATAGAAATATCCATTTCTTGGAGTTTATCCAGTGGCAAATCCCCCAATATCTTAACAGACAGAGATAGAACATTAAATTCGTCAAGTAATTTTTTGTAGTTTTCCCATTCTAAATCCAACGCTTTTTCCCGAATTCGTCTGATTAATTCTTTTTTAAAAGTTTGTTGTGACGACAAATTATTTCCCCGTATCATAGGTTTTACAGAAAACATCTACCCATGTTTTGTTACAATTTTTACAATATACATCTTGTTCCATCATAAGGTTTCCTTTATCATCCTTAAGCATATGGGTGTTCGGACGTAAAATATTAAGTACATTTGTTTGTTGAACAGAATTTTTTGCGCCACAGTAAACACAATGATTTTCGCACTCTTCCTGACCATCAATTAATTTAGTAGCTGTTCTACGTTCAAAAAGTTTTAGTTGCATTATATACTCCTTAAATATATCGTCGTAGTTTAAAGATTATTGTTCTCGCTAATATTATGCGTTGGCCAATAGTACGGTAGATAGTCTGATTCGGTCCATCCGAACTGACCATACCACACTGGGTCTTTTCTTAAAAGATTTGACCTGTGAGAAGCGTGTAGTACCTCGGTGCCAAGCCACGGTGGATATTGCATCTTATATACATCTAATGGGTGAATATGCATATTATTATTATAGCCACGTCTAATCCACTCTTCAATACACAGATTCATATAATGTGCTATTGCGCCAGCATAGCCCATCCACATCTTAACCGCCGGATGATTTCGCCATCTGCTATTTGGATTTATGCCAGACACGACATTGAAGATTTGCAATGCTTCTCTTCTTTGGTTTCCGAGGCGCCTCCAATCAAGACACCTAATGGATTGCTCAAAGTTTGGATGCGGGAGGAATGTTTGCATTATTTAATAATCCCAAAGATGTTCAATTTCTTTCCATGGATACCATTCGTTACCTATATACAATCCAGTACCAATTGTATCGTCAATCATTTCTTCAGTCTCTTTATCACTAGATTCCATGATAAGTGATAATACTTCCATATCGTCATCCGGAATAGTTTCCCATGTATTATCATATGTCTGACCATGATCGTCATACATACGGAATCCATAGGTTATTTCACCGGTTCTGACATTTTTGAATTCTGTTGGTTGTATCGTTACTATGTTCATTTCATCAATCCAATACTTTGAATTTTAAATCAATTTATATTAATCTTTGTTTTGTTACTCTATGTGGAAATCCAGCTTCATTCCAATCTTTCTGTGTGATTTCAATTTGAGAGGCAACAATTTGTCTGGGATTACAATAGGCATTTTCGAGAACAACAACGTGCTCTGGTTTTATTTTTATTTTTATAATTCTTGATGGTCTATGGGTACGTTTTTGTTCACTTTTAGCATCTACTTTTCTCAAATAGGCGTGTATTCCTCGTGTGTTACCAGAAAATGGGTCTACATCGTATTTGTTTGGCATTTCTGGTACACGACATAATCCTGGACCGTATGGTTGAAGTGACGAACGATAAAATGGTCGACCATTCTTACGTATTATCTTGTACGCAGTTATTGTTCGCTTACCACTCTTTATTTTAACTAATTCGAGTGGATCATTTATTGCACACATATTGTTATTCCTCTCAATAATTATACGGTTCCATTACTCAATTTATTCATAATATTTCTTACTTCATCCGGTTCGGTTGATCCTAGTTCATTCTCCAATTCATGATTAAGTTCATCTCCGTATAGTTGAGATTCTAGTATGTATAGAGCGATTGTTATAATTTTTCTTTCTCTGTGATCTAATTCTATTGTCATATATTTTCTCCAGTATCAATGTAAATTTCTATTTTACAAACTAAGCCGAACCTTATCATTAGTTTCTCAGACCCGTATATAAATTTTTTTATCGTTTTTGGCAGTTCATCTAAATGGTTAATAATTTCTAAGTCTCCACCATATTTATTGACTAACGCTTCTAATTTGCCTGACAACATTTCTTGATTAGACATAAGATAAATCCCTAGGTTGTTTTATTCTACTGTACTGGGTCATTTTCCAATCCGCTGGATACCTTGACGTACATTTATCTTTAGATTGTGGAACAATTTTTGATCCAAAATGATTCGCAGTAAGTCGTATCATTTCTTCAATATTTTGATAAACTGCCTCAGCAATGTAATTTGGAGATACACTAAATATACAAGCGATTATTTTTTCATTGTTTACAAAAGGATAATATTTCGTATCGACTGTATATGAAATGTTATTTGAAATCAACCATTCTTCGGCAGACCCCCACTCACCATCGACTTCTGAAAAACTATTTCTTACCCAAATCATTTTATTATACCATTCAAGAGGAATACGAAAACCCCAGTTCCCGCAGTGAGTTTCTGTCCCTCCAGGGTGATATGGTGGTTCACATGTATAATAATCATGGTGTTCATCTATATTAATTATATCAAATGGCAGTGATATAATACCATATTCCACCCATTGTTTCATGAATGGTAGAAATTCATGATGCTCAATTGTTATTGAATGTGGTATATCTGATGGGATTAATTTCAATAAATCCAATAGAGAGTTGGTTGGATTTTTTTGATCATTAAACCAGTCAAAATCCACACTTAAAAATATTTTTTCCATATATAATACCTTACATCAAATTCTTAATAAATTGATATCAATCTTAATGTGTCGATTGTGTTTTCCCTACCGATTCTTTCTTTCCTACTCAACGTTTGTCTGGATTTATTTTTCATTCTCAGTAATTTTTTCCTAGCAACTTGCGCTTGTTTGGTAAATTTAGATTCAGCAATTTGACTTTTCGAAACCAAACAAAATTTACTACCATCTACCCTGCGTGGCCTACGACCAGTCGCCGCCCTAGCGGATTTGGGCTTAATTATAGAACGGTGTACTTTTTTAAATTGTCCATCCAATCCAATTTCGATACGAACTTCGTTGGCGTTGGAATTTCTCGTTTGAAACCCCATCCTCCCATCGCCGCACTTATTTTTAATCCAATCTGGGCCACCAAATTTTTTACCGCCCTTGACGGGAACAGTTCTTTCAGATAACGGGAAACTGTTTTTTATAGCCCATTCTCTAGCTTTTCCTGTCAGATGGTTATACCTGTATGATCGATTGCGGTAAAAATGTCCTGGCCTTCTGTCGGTACAGCAATTGCAATTTTTATTGTGCATTTTAATTCCTATAGCTTATTGCCACACTCTATACAATATCGAGCATTGGGCATAGTTGGTTCACCACATTTAGGACAGTATTTTCCATGAAAGCTGGGTAATGGCATGGGGTGTCCGCAGCCTGAACATTTATTATTTAAATTATTAAATTTGTCATTGTCTATTGTAATATCTCTATTTTCCATTATACTAATCTTTCAATAAAAGCTTTAATTCCCTGAATTTATATCCATCTATGATCAGTTTTCCAAAAGAGTTTAGAACTTTTAGAATTTCATCTTCTTTCAAAGTGGTCCATTCTTTGTCAAGCATGTTTCTTTGACAGATATGATAATCCCTCATGCCATCGTCATTATCACAGTGATGAAAAATTAATGTTTTTGCTCCTGCTTCTACGTAACGTATTGGATTACTAGAGTGATCTGGAATTATCCCACAACATCCACAGTCAAATTTAACAAAGTTCATTTAATTTCTTTCCATTGAATTTTTCTATTATTTAGTTTGGGATACCACTTACGAATCCAAAGTTTTGTGTATTTGATTACATCGTCTCTGGTGAAAAATTCTTTTGCTGTATATATGTTGTCGAATTCTACAATAGGATTTGATCCAATCCATTCGTCCAAATTATCAGACAACTCTCGATGAAAATTTGGATTTTCAATTTTCAAAAGGAAATCTTTCGTATGAAGTTTTGGTATTTTAGAATAGAGCATAGTATGAGCATCTTCCAAGGACATTTCATTTAATATATCATGATAAGGTAGCACAGTGAATATCCATCGGGAATGAAAACCTGGAAAATAATTCATCATTTCTCTTGGAAACGAACGGAATTCCCAAATCCAACTTATTATTTCTCTAATACTATACCAAATGTCTATTGGAAGCGGGGGCAATTCTATGCATATATCCAGCCATCCAGGTTTTCCGTCCCAATTATATTTCTCGTCTGGTTCAAAGCCGCCATGTTCATATACGTTAATTGGGTGTCTTCTAAAAATTTTGGATAAA
>CP070695.1:126889-151133 GCA_020353515.1 Candidatus Heimdallarchaeota archaeon | reverse complement strand
AAGTAATGGCCATTACTTCTTGAATATCATCAATACTTTTGATATTTGATATTATTGTTGTAGTAAAATCCAGAGTTGTCGTGATGGCTATTTCAGCACCGATAGAATGTGTGATCAATCGCTCCTGATGAGCTTCTCCTGATGAACCGTGTACTGCAGCAAGAACAGCAAACGAAACGGTTAGAGAAATAATAAGAGCCAGTCTGGGAATATCTCCTGATTTACGAAAGATATTCCCTTTGATCAAAACTGATACGTCCTTTAAAAAACCAATTCTTTTTACTATTGGATCAGTTTTTGAGGGGAGCCAAACTGCTAGTCGAGCTACAACTGCTGCGCCACCAATCCAGAAAAAGGGTGGCCCTAAAAGCCCAAGAAAGAGGGCCATGGGCCCGAGATCTGGTATGTTTACCCCATATTCTTGCAAAAAAACTAGAATGAGGACAAGGAAGCCTATCCCAAAGAAAATAATATCGAGACTGTTTCTTCTTAGGAAACCTTCCCTTTTTGTCTCATCAATTCGTCGAACAGTTTCAGTTATCTCCATAGAAATGAATGTATTTGCTTTTCCATTAACCATTAATATTAGGATGATAACAATAAATCCTCCAACAACGAAAAGAGCATTTTGGTCTATATTAATTAACAAGCGTAGGAAGTCAGGTAATTCTTCGATCGCAGTATCACTCCACTTCATAAAACCTGTTGCAGTTCCAATTACCCAGGCTCCAAAAACAGCGACAATGTAGCCCACTACCAACCCTATTGCGGCTAATAAGAGTGCCTCAAACAGGATTTTCCTCTTAATTTGCTTTGGACTTGCACCTTGAGTCTTTAAAATACCAACTTGATAACGCCTGTCGTGTAAAGAGATATCTATACCGAAAGAGAGAAGATAGAGAGATAGAATAGCCACCGGTATTGTTAAAATGCCATCGAAGATGAAGATGAAGATACTCATAACTTGAAAAGGTAACAATTTTCCTTCAACCAGATTTGTCCCTATCAGCATCTCATCTGCTTCAAATTCATTTATGAGTTGATTTATCTTCCTCGATACCCCTGATGGATTCGATAGATCAAAATCAGGATGATATTCATTAATTTTTAAGGCACAATATCGCATTTCATTTTTCTTTAAGTCTTCGAAGAAAGAGGTTTTGTTCAATTTCTCCAGAAGTTCTTTTGGAACATAAATCTCCCCTCCTCCCCCAACAAATCCTTCGATAGTGATAGCTTCTGAGAATAATCCTGCTGATCCCTCCTCTCCAGTCATAATTCCAGCTATAGTAATATTTGCTAGAGTAACCTTAGCTACTTCTTTTCTCTCAACAAAGGGATATCCTGGATCATTTGGATCTTCAATAGCTACTGAAAGTGTTAGCTCGCTCAATCGGTTTCCTTGACTTAGTTTGGCTGACTCTGCTAATGCCTCGCTAATAAGAACTCCATGATAATAGGGACTTGTATTAGTAAAAATGTTAGGGTCTGATCCTGTAATTAACCTCTCTCTAATATTTGCCCCGATTTCGCTATAATATAATTCTTCAGAGTACAGTAGGCCATATGAACCGCTATGAGTTTCATTACTATATTCAACACGAATTTCAGCTTCAAGATATGCGGGTGTATAGATAGTTGTAGAACCACCAGATTGCTGAACTATTGTCCGAGCATTACCATATAGAATTTGGGAATCAGAAACCCAAGGATGTTCTAAGAATAAATCATTATAATTTTCCAGTTGATTATCGGTTAAAACGTCTTTGAAGTCCATCCTGATCTCATAAGGTGAACCTTCGATAATACTCTCATATGCATTAGCCATTAAAACGTTGGAGTAAAGTGATATTCCAGAAAGGATCGATATTCCCAAGATTAATCCAGCAGTCATCGATAATGACCGCCTTTTATTCCTTCCTAACGAACGGATAGCGTGCCACAAGTAAGAAAATCTATCTTGAGGTCTGAAACGTCCTGCTTTTGGAGTATCAGTAGTAGATTCATCGCTCATTTTAAAGCTCCTCCAGAATTTCATCTTCTCGATGTAGGGTTCCCTCTCGGAGAATGAGAATTCGATCAGTTTGCTTTGCTACTTGAATATCATGAGTCACAATGATTACGGTGATCTTTTTCTCCGTGATGATTTCTCGAAATAATTCTATAATCGTATCTCCGGTTTGAGTATCAAGATTTCCAGTTGGTTCATCTGCTAACAATATTTTTGGATCATTTGCTAGTGCACGGGCAATTGCCACACGTTGTTTTTCGCCACCACTCAAATCATCCGGAATATGCTCTGACCGATGTGCCAGCTGAACTCTTTCGAGTAATTCTTGAGCTTTCTCTTTAGCTTTCTTCTCGCTTATACCTGTTAACATCATTGGGAACATAACATTCTCTAAAGCGGTCAAATAATCAAGTAGATTGAAATCTTGATAAATAATGGAGGATTTATGCCTACGCGTTTCAACAAGATTTACTGTAGAAAGGTCTTCTCCATCGATGAGGACTGTTCCCATTGTAATATCTTCAATACTGGATAGAATGTTTAAAAGAGTCGATTTTCCAGACCCACTAGGTCCCATAATGGCAACAAATTCTCCTGGTTTAACTTTCAGAGTTATTCCCTTTAAAACTTCAATATCGTCCCCTCTTGGGATTTCAAATGTCTTGTAAAGATTTGTTACTTCGATAATATCTTCCATATAAAATTACACCCGCGTGGTGGTTTTTTCTGATTTAATGCACGTTAATGAGATAAAATTTTAGACAGTTAATGAAGTTTAGCTTAGCGGAACCAAAAAGTTGGAAATTATATCAAAGAATTAAGAGAGGAGTATCAAGAATATACCTCTTGATGTTTAAGTTTTCTTCTGTCTTGTCCTTTTTCCAAATTTAGGGCCAAGGGGATACGAATAAATCAATTTAGCAGTTACATCTTCTTTTTTTTTCTTGTCATCATCGTCTTCGTTGTTGTTTCCTTCATCTTTAGGATTTTCATCACTCATCGGTTCACCTCAGTTTGAGTAGCCTTAACTGGTAAACTTTCGGATACCCCATTCAACGGTATATTTAAATTTCAATTTCTTACGCCAAACAACCGCAATAATAACAAAGAGGATCGAGTAGAATATCATAAAGATGAAAAATAGCAAATCGTTCTGATAAAAAAACATCATTTTAATTGGAATCCCAAAAATGACATTATGGATAAAATAAATTGTCAATGAAAGTTGACCAAAGATAACAAGCGGCATGAGTAACTGTTTCAACTTAGTACGAAAATTTAAAGTTATATGATCGAAATCAAATATTATTAGAAGGCTTGTTATGAAAATTGTCAAGATTCCTAGAGTGAAAAATATGAAAGTTGTTGATGCAGGGTATTCAACGGGGGTGGACATATTTCTTTCAATAAATAAAGAAAAGAAACCCCCAATGATGTAAAAAACAGCGCCTACTACTAATAGGATCGCTGCTTTTCGATTAGCTGTTTGACTACTCTCTGGATCTGTGAGGTTTAATGCTGTGGCAGCAATCCCTCCCATTAAACCAAATGAGAACCATGGGATAATGGGAGTAGTACCATAATCAATCAAAGCATGCTTAATTATGTCCATAAGATCTAACTTTGTTGAAAGGACAATATGTTGGGCCGTTGCAGGATCCCAATAGTCGTGGAATATGATGAAAATGATAAGTAATACGGCAAGTACTCCTGTTAATATAGAAACGAGGAGTTTTTGGGCGTCATAACCTTTTTTTTCCAACCACCAAACCACTTCAAAGATTACAAGGAAAGATAACGATGTAAACCCAAATAGGTGAAAAAAGTTCCATGTTAGAATATAGTTAATGACCTCGCCTGGAGAGACGATCAAAGCCATGATGGATTGACCAAAGGAACCAACAATAAATAGAACAATCGCTCTTCTGAGGGAACGACTCCTAACCTTTGCTCGGTCAGCCCCTGGGCCTTGTCGTAGGAGGCTGTTTGCTGCGTTAAAGCCATAAACGTAGAAAAAACAGGGGAACACCATAAATGCAATTGTAATTAACCAAAAAAACACCAATGTGTTTTCTCCTGTATTGCTGAAAAGCAAAAATAATTCTGTTCCTTTATCCCAGGCATAAGCGCGTGGTCGGTCATACCATAACAAAGCGTGGCCAAAAATCATGAAAAATAAAACGATTCCTTTTGCCAAATCAACGGAATAAACATAAAATGGTTTCTGAGAACTTTCTGTTCGTGAGCTCATTCTGTTGTTTCACCTTGAATTAATTGTTGTTCGTGTGCATTCTTTAGGTAAAAAGGCACTATAACGAAGCAATATAAATTTCCAAAGCATCCTTAATTCTTATTTATGAACCTTTTGTTTAATCTAATTTTTTGTCAAAAAGAAAATAAAGAGAAAATACTTTTTCCTTAGAGAGAATAAATATTTTATTAAAAATTCCTTTAAGCTTTGAAGCATAAAGGTAATTTTTTTACCTTGTTGAATTGAATTGGTGGTTTTTTTTGTCCAGTAATGCCAATGAAAAATTTCCAGATCGAATCGTGAGTCTAATAATGGATAAGCACCTTGAAAAACCAGTTAATGAGTACAATCGGGAAGAGATTGCTGGATTTACAACACAATCTATTATTGGTATTGGAAAATTCTACTCGACAAGACTGAAACGGAAAGCTAGAGTGGAAACAATATCTGACTTGGCAAAACTTGATCATAAAATGGCAGATCAAATCGGTATAAGTCAAAAACTGTTAGAAAAATGGACATTATCTGCATCTATCATCTATCGATATGCTACTAGTACTGAAGTACCCATTTCATCACATCGGGTCTGCATAGCTGGGTTGGGTGCCGTTGGGAAGAGTTCTTTAATAAAGACATTACAGGCGCAGAAAACAACACCAGTCAACTTTCCCACGATGGGCGCTACAATAGAGCATCTCGATTTTATCGGATTGAGAATTGCCATCTGGGATCTTGGAGGTCAACCGAGCTTTCACAGACTTTATTTGGATGATCCGAAGCAATTCCTATCAAAAACGATGTTACTAATCTTCGTATTAGATACACAACGAGAGGAGCGTGCAATTGAAGCTGCGCAGTACCTCAATAGTTTGTTGATCAAATTCAAATATTTAAAGGAAAAACCCAAAGTATACCTAGTACTCCATAAATTTGATCCGATCCTTGACAAAAACGAGCTTAATAAGTCAATTGAGGTCATTCTCAATGAAATCACACCAATTTTGACCAAATATAACTATACCTTTAGAACATTAAGAACCAGTATCTTTAATGTTGAGGAATTAGTCAAGTTATTTTCACGAGTTTTTGCGGATGTTTCTCCCTTAAGTAATATTCTCTCTGATTCTCTAGCATTTTATTCAGAGGCACATGGGTTTTCAGCGAGCTTTCTCTTAACTGAGAGATGTTTTATCGCTGCAGAGTGGACTACACAATTAGCTGCGGATCAAAGAGATAATTACTTTCTAGAAATCATGGAAGCGATACGTAAAGAGGTTTATGAAAGCGATAAAAAGCATGAAAAGCTAGTAATTTTAAGTGAAATTGGCGGAACCTTTATTATTATTGATAGACTGGAATTTGATTCCATCAAGCTTTTTCTTTGTTCCATTAGTACTGAATTTAAAACAAAAGAGGGACCTGTGACTGCAAAATTCATTGAGGAGATCCGTCCATGGATCATTAATTTCTTTTCAATTATCACTTAAAATAGCCAAAATTAGTTATTTGAGAAGTTCTTCTATTCTCTGTGTTTCCTCTATTGTGAGGTCACCATTTTCTTGACATCGTCTCATTTGATATAGAAGAGACAATCCATGTTGAAAATCAAAATCAGATTGGAAAGCTTTTGATCCTTCAGCACTTCCTGATGGCAATGGCTCATTAAGTAAGCGGGAAGGGAGTTTATCATACTTTCTTGCTTGTTCCTCAAACTCTCTCATATTAAAATATCGTGTTAAACTCCAGATATTTTGGGTAATTTCCCTCACATCCGCTTGAGAACCTGTGACAGCAGAATAGAGGGCTTGTCCATCATCTAGGTTCATTGCAGGAATTATTGAATGAGTAAAATGACAGATAATCAACGAATCTTTAATAATTTTTAGATCTTGTCCTTCAACAAGACTTTTTACGATTTCAGAGGTAATAGGTTCTTCTAAAGGTGTTTTTGTTGAATTAGGCCACCCACGTAGATGGGATGCTCCAACTGCAGCCGTTGCATAACTTAATCCAAGAGCTAATCTTCCACGTGGATCCCAGGCAGCCATTTCTAAACCTTTAACATTTATCGCAAACTGTTCTGTCTCTTGGCCAAAAATTTCACTAGCATATTTTGTTCCTTCAGCTAAAATTTCTCCCACTCCTTGCTTATTTGCGATTTTATGAATTAGATTTAGTAATCCCTTACTGTCACCAAAGGAAATTTTGTCTGATTTGTACTTTTTTGGCACTAAATTTTTCTCAGAACATTCCATGAACCATGCAATAACGTTCCCAGTAGAAATAGTATCAAGTGAAAGCATGTTTGCTAAATAGTTGGCTTCTATAACAGTTTCAAAATCTACACCACAGTTTGAGCCGAACAATGCAAGCGTTTCGTACTCAGGAACCGCTACTATATGTCCCTCCTTTGCATATGAAAAATCATCATTAAGAATATGAGAACATGAAATAACACATTTGTAACAGGGTTTCTTTTTCGTAGTATAATGATTGATTGCTTCCTCTTCGAGTAATGCTGGATTTTCAATTGTTCCCTCTTGGAAGTTACGAACAGGAAGTTGATCTCTGTTTGAAGCTACTGTAACTAAGTTTGGTGTTCCAATGCGATAAATTCTAAGGCCAGATGTTCGTCCTTGTGTTGCCCGACTACGTAGCTGGCTGGCTAGTTCATTCAAGGCCTCTGAATCTGCCACAGGAATGTCTTTCACTGTACCCTTAATAGCAATAGCTAGTAATTTCTTACTCCCAAATACCGCCCCTGCTCCGCCTCGACCTACATTACGAAAACTTTCATTTGTTATACAAGCAATCTTAACCATATTTTCTCCTGCGACCCCAATTGACATTACTTTAACCTCTTCATCTTCTAGATCCTTTTTAATCTGGATCTCTTTTTCCAGGGTTGGTAATCCCTTTAGATGCTCCCCATTCCTGATTTCAATCTGATCATTAAGAATTGAGATATAACATGGTTCGTTAGCAGCGCCTTCGATTA
Organism: Candidatus Heimdallarchaeota archaeon; assembly: GCA_020353515.1. GTDB lineage: Archaea > Asgardarchaeota > Heimdallarchaeia > Hodarchaeales > Hodarchaeaceae > Hodarchaeum. Next base: position 143,873 of record CP070695.1, on the reverse strand, counting down.
TTAAAGCATCATATCCAGCGAACTTTAATTCTGGACCAATTGATCCTCCTGCATGAGAGTCTAGGATAAGACCAGTAAGCGGAGACTTTGTTACCACTGCATATCGGCCACAAATTGGCACAATAGAGCCTTGAAGAGGTCCAGTTACAATTATTAGTTTATTCTCTGGACTTAGAGGGTCTACTTTTGCTGCTAACTCTCGAGTCAGAATGTATGCGCCCAGTCCCTTTCCTCCAATAAAGGTTTCTGCTATATCTGGAAGAGGTTCAGTAGTTATTTGATTTGAACTTAAATTGATTCGAGCTAGACGATTGTTGTAACCGTTAGTCATTATAAATCAGAAAGATGAATGAATTCGAAGTTGATAAAACTTTTAGTGCAATTTATGAAAATCTTGAATTACAAAGGGAATCCTAGCAAAAATCTCTTAGGTGTCATAAAATGTCTAGTAGGCTATCACTATCAGGTGGATCATTGGTTGCAAGAAGCTTAGCTCATGAAGGGGTACATTATGTCTTCTCGATTTGTGGAGGACATATCAATCCAATTTACAAAGCTCTCGAAGAAGAGGGCATTCAGATCATCACCACCCGACATGAACAAGCTGCTGGAAATGCTGCGGAAGGGTACGCTATTGCAACTCGTACTCCTGGTGTTTGTTTAGTTACTGCGGGGCCAGGTTTTTCAAATCTCCTTCCAGCGATAATTTCAGCGTATTATGCCCGAAGTCCTGTTGTTGCGTTAGCAGGTCGAGCAGCTCTGAAATATATTGATAAATATGCCAATCAAGAAATTGATCAGATTCCTCTGGCAACACATGTTACAAAATATGCCAAAATGGTACATCAAACCGCTAGGATTCCAGAATACATTCAGGAGGCATTTCGAGTTGCCACATCAGAGAATATGGGGCCTGTATATTTAGATATCCCTCAAGATATTCAAACACTTCATTGGATGCCTAATGATGAGGATTCTTTCTTCAATCGAAAACCAAATGCTTATCGGGCACAGGGGAAGACATATCCAGACCCTTTACTAGTTAAGAAAGCGTCCCAACTCCTTTTATCAGCAGAAAGGCCAATAATTATAGCGGGAAGTGGTGTTTATTGGGGAAATGCTTCTAAGAGTCTGCTACGGGTCGCAGAATATCTATCAATTCCCGTAGTGCACGATGAACTAGGAATAGGGTGTGTACCAGGTTTACATCCTCTATCGATTGGAAATGCGGTTCAGAATATCCTTCTAAAAGACGCTGATGTTCTACTTGTCTTAGGAGTTACTTTTGGAGAGCTGCAAGGATTTGGAACCAATCCTAGCATTTACAATAAAGATGTTAAAGTAATTTGGGTTGATCCTGATTCTCAAGCGATAGGTAAGAATCGTCCTTTTGAACTCGGAATCACTTCCTCGATATCACCCTTTCTTACAGAATTGACATATGCTCTTCAGAAAGAAACAACTAAGAATAATTTGCATGAAGAGTGGAGTAAACTAGTTAAACAAAACCGTGTAGATTTAGAATCAATGCTTATAGGTCCAGCTGATTCTGATGGAATTCCCATAAAACCACAGCGCCTAACAAAAGAGATCCAACCGTTTTTGGATAAGAATACAAGGTTGATCTTAGATGGAGGGGATACTACTGTATGGGGGTTATTGATGCTGAAATCGAGCTATCCTGGTCAAGTATACATGGCACATGGTCCAACTGGGCATCTAGGGGCTGGATTACCCCATGGAATTGGTTCAAAACTAGCGGAACCTGATCGGAATATAATGATTTTAACTGGAGATGGAAGTTTCCTCTTTAACGGGGCTGAAATAGATACTGCTGTTCGATATGATCTTCCCCTTGTTATTATTATTGAGAATGATTCAGCCTGGGGGATGATAGCTCACAACCAAGACTTATCTTGGGGCCATCGGATTGGTTCCGAACTGAGTAAACAAATCGATTATGTTAAATTTGCTGAAAGCCTTGGCGCTCAAGGTGAACTGGTAACTCGACCCGAAGATATCTCTGGAGCAATAAAACGTGCTCGTGACAGTGGATGTATAACACTGATAGATGTTAGAGTTGATGATAAAGAAACAAATATCCTGAACCAACGAGCGGCTGCGGCAGCGGACCCAAGCTATTGGCAATGATATAGGATGTATTGGAATGACAACACTCATAACAGGTGGAACAGGATTTACTGGGTCATTCTTAGCACGTCACCTAACAAAAACAACAAATGAAGATTTGATTCTATTTGATTATATCATTAATGAAAAGAGAATACATGATTTAAAGGATAATTCGAGAGTTAAAATAATACAAGGGAATTTGTCTAGTTGGTCTGAAATTACTAAACTTTCTGATTCTTCTCAGGGGATAGATAATATATTTCATTTTGGCAGCTTAATGCCTCCTTTTACAGAGACATCAACCGAAACTGCTTTTCAGGTCAACATTCAAGGCACTTTTAACATTCTTGAATTTGCTCACCTGTCTGGTGCTTCTAATGTATTCTATGCTAGTAGTGCAGCTGTATATAGTCCTGGGGTTGATCTCCCTATAACTGAAAAGTCATATCGTGAGCCTCTAACAATGTACGGGGTTGGAAAGGTGTGTTCTGAAGTAATGGGAGTTTATTATCGTCGTCGGAAAAATATTAATTTTCTAACTCTTAGATTTCCTGCTATCATTGGACCAGGAAGATCTGGAGCAGGTATGACAATATATGCTAATAATATCATTCAATTTCCTGCTCAAGGGATGAAAGCAATTTGCAATGTAGAACCTGACATTACCATCCCAATCTTATATATTAAGGATGTAACTAGACTATTGGGGAGTCTTCTAGAGCATGAAGATATTAATGAACCAGCATATAATCTGGATGGGTTCTGGGTATCAGCTCAAGAATTAGCTCACCTTGTACAAAAGGAAATTCCTGAAGCTGTGATTGAATATGAACCTGATAGCGAATTATCCATTTTACTAAGATTTCTGTCAATGATGGAGGGAGATGATGCATTAGTTCGTAAAGATTTGGAATTTAATCCTATTTATACCCCTGAAAAATTAGTAAAAGATTTTATCTTGGAAGTCCAAAGAAATCCTAATTATAAAGTATAGAAGAACAATGGTGAAAGAAATGGATGTTTCAACAATAAAGAAGATAGGCATTGTAGGTTGTGGGGTCATGGGGCCATCGATTGCAGAGCTTTTTGCGATTTTTGGAGCTTCATCAGAGTATGAAATTGTGATTTACGATATCTCTCCTAGCCAGATAGAAAAAGCTAAGACTCGTATGGATATAGACTTCGCAAAAGTTAGTAGCACTGGATTATTCAATACTTCTGACCTCGAGGTGGCTCGTAATCGAATCCAACTAGAGAATGATATCAACTCTCTAGCAGACTCAAACCTAATCATAGAAGCAGTTCCAGAAAAACTTGAATTAAAACTTGAAGTTTTCAACCAATTAGATAAGCTCACACCTCCTTCAACTATCCTAGCTACCAATTCATCTGGACTGAGTATTACACAGATTGCGAATGCAACCAACCGTCCTTTGATGTGTATTGGAACACATTTTATGAATCCTCCCCTTCTCATGCCTCTTGTTGAAGTGGTCAAAGGGAAACAAACATCGGATCAGACTGTTCAGACAATAGTAGAGCTGCTAACTAATGTGAATAAGCGACCAGTATTGGTCAAGAAAGACATACCTGGATATGTCCATAATAGACTACAAGCAGCATTGTTTAGGGAAGTGATGTACTTATTAGATGAAGGTGTAATGGAAGTACAAGATTTAGAGACAACAGTGAAATATGGTTTGGGTTTACGATTACCTGTGATGAAAGTGTTTGAGATGGTCGATCTAATGGGACTAGATACCATTCAGAATGTTCTTAATTATCTTTATCCAACTCTAAATTGTTCAACAAGCCCCCCATCGTTTTTAAAACAAATGATTCAGGCTGGAGAGTTAGGTACAAAGAGTGGGAAAGGTTTTCACGATTATACCAAAAGTGATATCCAAGAATCAATGCAACAAAAAGAAGCTGCAACCTTTCAACTTCTATTGATGATGCAGCAATATGATTGAATGGAAGCTATGGATTGATTATTGTATTTACTCTTCTGCTAATGAACCAAAGATTTCTGAAATCTAGTCATACAAATATGTAGAAACCATCCATTTATGATTGAAAAGTTAATAAATTAGTGTGTACTGACTATCAATAGTACTATTAAACTAGTATTGAGTGGATTTACTCATTGTTATATTATTAAACTAATGAAAAGTGGAGTTATTTATGGGAAAAAGAAATTTGCTTCGATTGGGAGAGATTGTAACCCTATTATCCATATTTTTTATTCATAATATTACTGTATTGTCAGTGAGTACTAATAATGCAATGTGGTCTAGTGATTTCCGGCCTCAGGGAGGATTCGTGGATGAAATATTGATCAAAGTATATAGTAATTTCTCTCAAGCGATCGAAGCACTCCAGAGAGGGGAAATAGATGCTTATGATTACGACGTGTTTCCTGAATATGAACTTGATCTTCGTCATAATCCAAACATTAGTGTGACCTATACTCCAAGTTCAATGTTTCGAACTTTTATTTTGAATTGCGAACGGTTCCCCACCAATATCACAGCGTTCCGCCGTGCTATGGCTTTTGGTATGGATAAATACAAGGCAACAGAGGAGATTATGGGAGATCTGGGAGCGCCATTGGATAGTTATATTCCCCCTGCTCTAACGGAATGGGAAGTCGAGAGTACTTTGGAAACACGCTTCTATGATGCGGATTATATTTCTGGGAATGCATCTCTCGAGGCTGCTGGATTTAAAGACTTGGATGGCGATGGTTGGCGTGAATACGATGCAAATAGTAATGGTGAGTGGGATGCTGGCGTAGATTTGGACGATAATGATCCACTTCTCGTAATCAATATCACAGCATCAGCTGGATTCGACATCGCTATTATCGCCTCTGAAGTACTTCGCGATGGGTTAATAAAAATGGGTATCCGCTCCACAGTCGAAGAGGTAGCCTGGTGGGATCCCCTAACAGAGGATTCCCCCCTCTGGTCAAAGATCTATGCTGGTGATTATTGGGTCGTGTGTTATCAACTCTCATTTAATCCCACGGTTTTACCCCCCAAAGCCCTATATACTGACTATCATTCCGAAGGAGAGTGGAATCCAGTCCTTCATCGTTTCTATAACACTACAATCGATTCTGTTCTCAATAAGATGCTAGCAGCAACTACTTTTACTGATATAAAGAAATATTCCCGTGAAGCTACACAGCTACTGGCTTATGAACAGCCTGAAATTCCCATCTATAGTCCTTTAAACATTAATGCTTACCGTAATGATAAATTTGAGGGGTTTCTCGAGTTCGCGGGAAAGGGTACTGTTAGTATGGCTAACCCTTACACATTAACGAAAGTCCACCTGAAGGAATCCAAAGGGGGTATTTATGGTGGTATATTTACCTATTCCGCGATGACTGATATTTCAACTAGAAATCCTTTTAGATTCCATGATCGAATTGGTGTTCGGGCATTCATTGAAAACTCCATCTACGGAGGCCTTTGGCAACCAGATCCAACCACGTGGGATCCAATCCCAAACTTGGCTTGGGACTGGGAGATCGAACCAACTACAGCTCAAGCTGCAGCTGGTATCCAAGCTGGTCAAAAGTTTACTTTTTACTTATACAAAAATGCCTCTTGGCATGATGGTCAACCTGTTACCTCAAAAGATGTCAAATTTTCCTTTGAATTACCCCAGAATTATTTTTATCCTGATGTTTTTTATGTTCCTGTAGATATCAATGATATCTATCGTATTGACACACCTGATAATTATACAGTTGAATTCTATGTCAATAGAACTGATATCTTTGCGTGGATCGATATTACTAGTTATACACGGATTCTCCCGTGGCATATTTGGAAGGATGTGGAAAATCTTACGGCCTTTGAACCTACTGATGCGCAAGTAATAGGTTTTGGCCCTTACAAGTGGAATGAACGTGTACCAGGCCAATATGTCAGCCTATTACGCCATGAGAACTGGCATTTTTCTGTATGTGATGAAGCTGGACCATCAACAACTTCTTCACAAGAGAGTCCTGCTTCCAAAGATGCATATGGATTTGAAATATTGTTCGCTGTAGTCGGAATAGCTCTCATTTATATCAATCGAAGAAGAAAATGGACCTAAATCACTATTACTGATCTGAATTTAATTTTTTGTTACAGCAATGTAAAATTGTCGGTTCTCAAGTCTCTATTATAATTTAATAGTATTTACTGCTTTCAATACAACTCTCTAGGATTTTAAGATATATTTGAAAATCTAACAACTTTTATCTATTTGTGGAGGGTATTTCCAACCTTCATTGTAATCCTTTTCACAAATCGCTGACTATTGAAAACTTAATAAAATTGTATGTTTTAAAAGACCACTAGTACTATTGAACAGTATCGAGTGGAGTTTCAAGTGCGAAAAAGAAGAATGGTTAGAATAGGAGAGGTTATGGTCCTCTTAACCATATTTTTTGTTTATACTATTATTCTATTGTCAGTGAGGGCTAATAATGATATATGGGTAAGCGAATTCCGGCCTCATGGAGCGTATGTGGATGAACTATTAATAAAAATATACAACAATAATTCTCAAGCGATAAAAGCCCTTCAGAATGGGGAAATAGATGTTCATGAAGGTTATGTGCCCACCGAATACGAACTTGATCTTCGTCATGATCCAAACATCAGTGTATGCTATTCTCAAATGACAAGGTATCGAACTTTTATTTTGAATTGCGAACGATTCCCCACTAATATCACCGCGTACCGCCGTGCTATGGCCTTTAGCATGGATAAATACAAGGCTACAGAGGAGATTGTGGGAGATCTGGGAACACCATTAGATAGTTATATTCCTCCAGCACTAACTGAATGGGAAGTTGAGAGTGTTTTAGAAACCCGCTTCTATGATGCGGATTATATTTCTGGGAATGCGTCCCTCGAGATTGCTGGATTCAAAGACTTAGATGACGATGGTTGGCGTGAATACGATGCAAATAGTAATGGTCAGTGGGATGCTGATGTTGATCTGGACGATAATGATCCACTTCTCGTAATTAATATCACTGCAACGACTGGACACGACCCCGCTATTATTGCCTCTAAAATACTTTGTGAGGGCTTAATAAAAATGGGTATCCGCTCAAGAATTGAAGAAGTAAAATTTACCCCCATGTGGGAGAGAGTTTTTGCTAGTGATTATTGGGTCTTTTGTTTTACTACAGGATTTAAGACGACATCCTTGCCCCCCAAAATCCTATATCGGGACTTCCATTCTAATGGTGAGGCGAATCCAAACATTCATCGTTTTTATAACACTACTATCGATTCTGTTCTTGATAAGATGCTAGCAGCCACTACTGATACTGATATAAAGAAATATTCCCGTGAGGCCACGCAACTACTGACTTATGAGCAACCTGCAATTCCCATTTATAGTGATATAACTAGGTCTGCTTACCGTAATGATAAATTCGAGGGGTTTCTTGAGTTCGCGGGAAGAGGCACAGCTAGTTCAGACAATCCTTACGTAGCAACGAAAGCCCACCTGAAGGAATCCAAGGGGGATTCATATAGTAATACGTTAATTTATTCCTCAGTGCTTGATCTTACAACCAAAAATCCTTTTTTATATGAAGAAAATTTGGGTATCCCATTCTTTATTGAAAATTACATCTATGGAGGCCTTTGGCAACCAGATCCAACCACATGGGATCCAATTCCAAACTTGGCTTGGGACTGGGAGATCGAACCAACTACAGCTCAAGCTGCTGCTGGTATCCAAGTTGGTCAAAAATTCACGTTTTATCTGTACAAAAATGCATCTTGGCATGATAACCAGCCTGTTACCTCAAATGATGTTAAATACTCCTTTGAATTCGCCCAAAAAGTATACCCTGAGCTAAGTGTTAGAGGGGTTCCTGGAGATGTCAAGAATATTTATCATATTGATACACCTGACGATTATACAATTGAACTCTATGTCAATAGAACTGATATCTTCGCATGGACCGATATTACTAGTTATGCACGGATTCTCCCCTGGCATATTTGGAAAGACATGGACAATATTACGGCCTTTGAACCCACTGAAGCACAAGTGATTGGTTTTGGCCCCTTCAAGTGGAATGAACGTGGTCCAGGCCAATATGTTAGCCTATTACGCCACGAGAACTGGCATTTTTCTGTACGTGATGAAGCTGGACCATTAACAACTTCTTCACAAGAGAGTACTACTTCCAAAGATTCATATGGATTTGAATTTATTTCAATATTTACTATAGTCGGAATTGCTCTCATATATATCAATCGAAGAAGAAAATGGTGGAATAAATCTTAAACTGATATATGGAACACAGGAACTCCAATAAGGATTCATTGCTAATGCTAACGCAAGAACGAGGAATATTGGTATTATTGTTATTACCTGTTATTATCATCCCTAATATATCGTGCATATTTGGAGGTAGTAAAACCTACGAAAGTTTTCATCAAGAAGTAAAATTCATTCCCCAACAACCTGAAATATTCCAAGATATTTCCTTAGTAAATCCTGATTCTGGAACCGCTTTTTCTCATTTAATTGGACAACCTGGTTCGATTCATTCAGTTGTTTTTTCGCCAGATGAGAGGATAGTGGCCTCTGGGAGTACTGATGGCAATATCAAGCTGTGGGATGTGATTACAGGAGATGAGTTACCACTCGACTTGACAGGACATAGAAAAACAGTGAATTCGCTTGCTTTCTCCCCTGACGGGACAATTCTAGCTTCAGGGAGTGGTGATTCCTACATTTGTCTCTGGGATGTATCAACTGGAAAATTGATCCAAAATCTCTCTGGCCATACAAAAGCTGTATATTCCGTTGTATTTTCTTCAGATGGGGCTACCCTCATCTCAGGGAGTTTAGATACTACCATTAAGCTGTGGAATGTTACTAGTGGAGAAGAATGGCCATTTTTGCTAGAACACCCCACTCCCGTCTTTTCAGTTGCTGTTTCACCGAACAGGAAAATTCTTGCCTCGGGTGGTGGAGATGGAACTATTTACCTCTGGAATTCCACAAGTGGAAAAAGGCTACTAGACTTGACTGAGTCAACAGATGATGTAGTATCAGTTGTCTTCTCGCCTGATGGAACTTTCCTCGCTTCGGGAAGTGCTGTAGGTGTCATTACACTTTGGGACATAACTGCTGAAGGAACGCACCCATCAGTTCTAACAGAGTCAGAAGAACAAATATTTTCACTTGCTTTCTCGCCAATTAGAAAAGTTATCGCTTCAAGCTCAGAAAATGGGGTTATTCACCTATGGAATGCAACTTTTGGTGGAGGAGAATCATTATTAGATCTAATAGAACCAGGAGGGGCTGTGTTTTCAGTTACTTTTTCACCTGATGGGACAATCCTCGCCTCGGGAGGTGCTGATGGTGTCATTAGACTATGGAACGTGGTTTTTGAGGATGAAATCCAGACTCTCTTAGGACATGAAGAAGGTGTGATGTCAGTCGATTTTTCCCTTAACGGAACGCTTGCTTCGGGTAGTGCGGACAATACAATCAAGCTTTGGAATGTGAGTACTGGACGAGTGACTCAAAACTTGACTGGACATACTGATGATGTCTTAACAGTCACTTTCTCACCTAATGGAACCCTCCTCGCCTCAGGAAGTGCAGATAACACAATCAGACTTTGGAATATGAAGACAGGAAATGTGAGTCAAGTCACACCAGGGCATCTAGAAGATGTTTTAACAGTCTCTTTTTCTCCAAATAATACAATCTTAGCCTCAGGATGTGCTGATGGCACCATTAAACTTTGGAATATTAATACTAGAACTTGGAAAGGCCTTCTAGGGTATGTTTCTTCAGTAGAGTCAGTCGTATTTTCTCCAAATGGATCACTCCTTGCAGCAGGTAGTAGTGCTGATACCAATATTACACTTTGGAATCTCGATTCTGGCACCTCGAAAGAGCTCTCAGGACATATTTCTCCCGTAAAGTCAGTTGTTTATTCTCCAAATGGGTCATTACTTGCTTCAGGTGGCGTAGATGGTTCATTAAAACTTTGGAGTATTGACAAAGGAGAAGCTATGTGGCGTGATCTTATAGGCCATGAAACAAGTGTGAGGTCTGTTACATTTTCTCCAAATGGGTCACTTCTTGCTTCAGCAGCTGCAGATGGTTCCATCAAGCTCTGGAACGCGACGACAGGAGCTTTAATTCAGATTTTGATAGGGAAATCTGATGGTATCCAATCAATCATCTTTTCCCCTGATGGAAAACTCCTAGCCTCAGGGAACATCAATCGCACTATTCAACTGTGGCCTGTTGATTCAATACAGTTTGATACTGATGTTGACGGAATGAGGGATAGTTGGGAACTTCAATATGGATTAAATCCAACAGTTTTTTTCGATAAGTTCAAGGATAATGATAATGATGGACTAATCAATTGTTTAGAATTTTTTCAAAAAACTGACCCTCTCAATTATGACTCTGATGGTGACAGTTTACCAGATGGTTGGGAATATTTGGGAGGTTTAGACCCTACAATTAGTAATCCTAATAGTGATAACGATATGGATGGTTTACCTGCATATTATGAGTATCAGATGGGATTGAATCCCTGGATTAATGATGCTGCTTTTGATAAAGACAACGATAGTTTAAACAATCTACAAGAGTATCAGTTTGGGAGTTGGGCCAATCAGACTGATAGTGATTTGGATGGTATGCCTGATTGGTGGGAATTCAAATATACAGATAATTCTTATAGTTTTAATCCTAGAAACGAGTCTGATGCCACTGATGATCCAGATGGCGATTGGGTGAATAATTTCGATGAATTTAACGGAGGAAGTAATCCCCGAGATTTCTGGAGTAGCCCTCATTTTGCCTTCAGTGCTTCCTTCGCCATCAGAATAATGATTCTTCTCATTATAACGGTTTTAGGTATTCTTATCTATATGAATTCTAGAAGAAGAACTCAGAAAGCATTAATAACTCACTTTAAGGCACCTGATTATCCAACAGCCTTGAAAATACGTAAATCCAATTACAAAGATTATACTGCTTTTCTTCGAGCAGGAGAAGATGCTAAAAAGTTAATAAGTCTGGGTAATTCAGTATATTTTCAAGGGAATTTTAGTGAAGCCTTCAAACACTATGATCAGGCCCTGACTATTTTTGAACGTCTTGATAATCCTTCATTAATTGCTGAAACCGTATTTAAGATAGTCTGGGTAAAAAAAGAAAATCAGCCTTTAACTGCTAAAAGCTCCATCCTTGAACGATTTCCAGAACAACCTTATAGACTTTCTATTGTTAATGCATTTAATCAGATGGTTCAAGCTCTGATCGCTGAAACAGAAAAAAGATGGGAAGCTGCAGAGAAATTATGGATAGCTGCTCTTCAAACGGAAGGATTAGGAGTAGAATATCAGTTACTTTGTGAGGGAGCTTTAGTGAGATCTGAATTTAGGAATTGGCTTATTAATCCAGTAGATCCTATTAAAGAAAGAATGAAATCTCGGTTAATGGAGTGGCAAAAGGCTTCGGAAAACCACCAATTCTTTGATATGATGTGTGAGGCCTATTTACTCCATGCAAGAATTGCCATTGCTTCTTTTCAATTTGAAGAAGTTGAAGAGTGGTTATCGCTCTGTTCAACAACAGCTGCAACAGCAGGATTAACTATTTATCTGAATAAAGTTGATTCTGAGTTCGAGGCGTTTCTGCAACATAAACAAAGAGTGTTTCACCTTTTAAAAGAAGAAAAAACACTTTCACAAGAGGAACAAATAAAAATTATACAGAGCTATTTACGTAAGGTTCAACAGATAGTTAAGGATGAAGAGAATGAATCTTAAGAAAAATTGGTTGATAGTTTTTTTTTAATCAGTTCTTAAAAATATATTCATTGCTCTTTGCAAGGCTTTGCTGAATTCGTGCTCCATTGGAAAAATCTTCGTTTTGTGAGCCATCTCATAAGCTATATTGCAAGAACAGGAAATGGATCCAACGTATTTCATCCCCTCCTTTTGCAATTCTCCCGCCCAATTTTCGAGATCAACATTCATCTCTACTTCTGGAACTTGGTTAAATAGGACATAAACCTCCCAACTGCTTATCGGTTTGGCTCTCTTGTAAAGAATCTCAAGCATTATTTTGGTGCCATTCACTTCGTAAGAGTCTGGACGGAGTAATAGAATCGCTTTATTTGACAAAGCAATCAGATTTACTACGATTAAGTGCCATCCTGGAGGTGTATCGAAAATAATATAGTCGTAGTTCTTTTCGAGGGCGTTAAAGTCTGCTATCATCTGTTTTAGTATAGAGAGAAACCATTCTTGATCAGAGCTCATGACTTTCTCATTTGGATCGAATTTATTATTTGTAAAAACCACATCTAAATTTGGTTTAACTGCATGTTCAATAATACTATCAAAATTGACAGATTCATTGAGATAATCATTGAAATAAGCCTTAGGTTCACGATGAAAGATATCAAAAAAGGAGGGCATCATAAAATCATTTTCTACAAGTAGAACCTGACTTTTTAGAGACAATAAACTTGCTATATTCACAGCTACCGTAGTTTTACCCGTTCCTCCCTTATAACTGTGAACAAGAATTTTATCCATTATTTAAATCCACCCCCTCATCATTAATGTGCATAATAATAAATCTTCCCTTGTGACTCCCTAAAATCGAGAAGTGCATCTTCCATGAATTTTTCAAGATGTTCACGAATAATTTTTGGATCTATTTTCAAGTATTCCACAAGATCCTCTATTGTCACTCCTGGTACTTTTTGTAATTGTAATTCGATTAAAGCAACAGCAGTATCATTTTCTTCTTGAGAAAGAGTTTGTCGCATACTCCAGTTCTTCAAACTCCATTCCTTTTTTAAAGTTGTCAAAAACTCACTTGTTGCCCGCTTAATGAAATCATCAATATTTGTTATGGCGTAGCGTATTTTGATATGGCGACTAGAAATTATTTTATGGATTTCATTGTATAAATCCTCATCGAGTTCTAATGTCATTCCATGATAGACTTTATTAACACAAAAGCGTAGTACTTCAGCTTTATTCTTTAATTTAAATTCCTCTTGAATGCTTTGAAACATTTCCGTATCCTCTCTATCGAGATCCACCCGAATTGGGAATTTTTTATGCTTTGTATTTTCGCTAGACAACATGTACACCAAGTTTTTCCTTTCAAATCTTATTATTCGTAAAATAATATATGTTATTATTACATAATATTACCATCGTAAAACTTATAAATATCATTGATTTATAATATTAACTATTAAGATATAATGTTTTCTTATATCTTAATAACCGAAAATTGGAGGAAAATTGAAGAATGAGAAAAAAGTTATCCGTTCTGGTTCTATCTGTTTTCATTCTGATGCTCTTGCCAGCAATATCAGGAAGTGCAAAAAAACCTCTTATAGGTACAATGAGTTTGGAATATAACCTGCTTTGGCCTGGATACCAAGCAGAAATACCTGATTGGATAGGAACCATCACCTTGGATACTGATGGTGATGGTATAAGTGAAGAATATGGTATGGTATTCTTCTGTATTGGAACAGGAAAACCATTTGACACAGATGTCAGAGGAAATGTAGTATTTTTTGGTGAAATTTGGGCCATCTATGACTGGGTAACGTTTGATTTCGTTACTCAGGACTTTGAACACGGTAATGTAGTCCTATTGGGGACAGATGAAGGAACAGTTTCTCTTAAAAACAGTAAATATAGGATGAACGGCGTTGTAACTGAGACTAATGACGACTGCTCAGATTGGTTGGGTCGAAGTGTGCACATGAGTGGCATTATTGAATGGTACCCATTTGGAGCTCCTCACTATGCTCCTGGCACGTTTAGAATAAACTGATATGAATCAAAGGGGTAATAGAAATGACTCTTGGTTAAGGCCAAGAGATCTTCTCTTTTTTTTTTTAACCTTCAATTATTTTATTATGAAAGGATTGATGAAAGATGAAGAAAGCACAAAAACTAGCACAAAAACTAGTCTTATACTCATAATATTTGCAATAGCGACTATTATGGGACTAATCACATTTGAAACGGGAAGTACCAATTCAAACGATGTTATCTATGTATCTCCTTCTGGAGATACAACAGATGTGACTGATGCCGACAACATCGAAGATGCGCTTCTTGCTGTTGCTGCTGGTGGCACTGTGGTTCTTACTGAGGGCCATTTTTACTCCAGTCGATCACTTACTATTGAGAATTTCCATGGAACATTCAAAGGGCAAGGCAAAGATGAAACAACTATTGAAGCTGTGAGAGGGCCTGAAGGTCAAGGATTTACACTAGCTTACGATCCTAATTATGACCTTTGGATACCTGCTTTGGTTTGGTTTTATCAACCTAATGGAGATATTCAAGTAACAGATCTCACAGCACAGGTTATTGAACCTAATCTTTGTGATCCATATACCTTACCATGGTTTGAGCCAGAGTTAACAGCTTTATGTAACTTCTTTTGTTTTACAGAAACAAACTATAATACTGAACTCAATAGTTTGAGGATAAAGGGGGCTTTAGTAGATCCATTCCCAGGGTTCAATGTACTATATCCGTGTCTTGTGGAATTCAGTGAAGGTGGTATCCATTTAGTTCAGAACTGTGATTTTGAGTATGTATATTTTGGATCTGAGTTTTATGTATTAACTAATTCAAAAATAATTATTAAAAAGAACACATTCACTCAATGTTACGTTGGGACTCCCATTAGTTATGTAACTAGTTCAGAAATAATTATCAAAGAGAATACTTACACAGAGTGTGTCCGTGGGATTTCCATTGGTGGAATAACTAATTCACAAATAATTATCAGAGATAATTCTTTCGTTCAGGGCTTTTTTGGAATTGCGACATTTTTTTTAGATAATGCCAAAATTAAAGAAAACGACATTAGCCAATGCTTCATAGGAGTCTATCTATATTATGTTTCAGACAGTAGAGTTCAAGAAAACGAAATTGAAGATTCTACTCAATATGGGATTGCACTAGTATTTGATTCCTCTGATAATCGCATAATTGACAATGAAGTCGAAAATAGCGGGGAATACGATTTGTTCTGGGATGGCACTGGCGAAGGCAATATTTGGCGAGAGAATGAATTCGATACATCAAATTTTTGACTACTATTAGTTCTTCAAAGGGAAATTTCCTCCTCCTTTTTTTTTTAATGACTCCAATGATCTGAAAATGAAAGGAAAGATGAAACAATGAAAAAAACGAATTCGCTAAAACAAACTTTCAACCTGGATTAATTTTTTAAAGGAAAGTCCCTCCCTTTCTTTTTTTAGTCATCAAAAGGATAATCAGAAAATTCCGAATGAGCTTTCAAATTTACCAATTTTTCTTGATCATAACCGTAAAAGATTAACCAGAATGATTTTTTGATTAAAAATTCCTGGGTTTACATATAGGTACCTTCATTTTCAAATCAAATAGGCTATTTGAATATGATGGCTTCACAATCCAAGCAGTGTCAAGTCCTCTACCTGTTCCGGCAATGCTGATGATATCTTTGGTTGTATCAATAAGGCCTGCATCCGAGACCATAATTGTCATTTCCATGGTTACTTTTGTCCCTTCTCCAAAACATTTACGGATGGTAATGGCAATCATTTCGATAGGTAACATTGTTTGCTGGTGCAAACGAAAACTCCGCTCCAGTCCCGCGAAAGCATGAGTTCCAGTGTGAAAGATAGTAGTTGGGCGTTTCTGAAGGATTTCCTCCTTAATGTGTGTTGGAAACTCGTTACCAATGTCTCTAAAACCGTCATGGTGAGTAACGATAACTAATTGGTATGATTCATCAAAGATTTTAATTGCTTCAAGAGCTGATGCTCCACCAGTACTCGCGACAACAATTGTGTCAATCTTCATTTCTTT
This sequence comes from Candidatus Heimdallarchaeota archaeon, assembly GCA_020353515.1. Taxonomy (GTDB): domain Archaea; phylum Asgardarchaeota; class Heimdallarchaeia; order Hodarchaeales; family Hodarchaeaceae; genus Hodarchaeum. The sequence continues at coordinate 127,815 of CP070695.1, read as the reverse complement.
TGCAGCCGATAATGCACACTTTAATGTTTCAAGTGTATTTATGCGTCCTGTTTTTTCGAAATAAATTGTTTCCATAAAACAACCTTCTAACAAATCTAAAATTTAAAATAAAGTTCAATATTGCTTAGATTGTTAAGGTATTTAAAACAAATTCCCAAACGTCTAGTGGAATATAATCGGAACAATTCGCTGGGAGATTTTAAAGATAAAGCAAATTCCTAAGTACAGTATAGGCAATTTAGGTTCTGAAAGTGATTTTCATCAGCTGACAAAGATTTTCTCACAGTTTGATATTCCAAATTTCTATCATGGACTGAAAAAAAATCATCTCTGTTTGATCGCAAAAGCTGAACATGGGGAGATACTTGGGGGTGTGGTTTTTATGATTCAAGAACATCATGCTTTCGTTATTAGTGTCGCAGTAAATAATCAATATCAAAGAAACAGGATCGGGAGCTCTCTCATGCGGGTTGTTGAAGAGATTGTCATTTTTGATGTGAACCGAATAGAAGTTATTGCTCCAAAAGATGAGAGAAAGAATTTTTACCTATTTTTAGGCTATAAACATTATAGGGAAAATCATATGGACAAATGGTTAGGATCTTTCAAACGTTCCTTTTACTTGGTCAAAAAGGCTTTTAATTTGAGAATGGCTCCCTCAGGGGTGCCTTATCAATCGTGAATCATTTTTTAAATTCACACAAATTCTCCATCAGAAAACAAATTTAGCCTTGATTTAATTAATTTTAATACAGCAGATTTAATTGTTAATTGCGTAAATCTAGAACCAGCCTCTAGAGTTTTATCGCCAAGAGTATGACTTACGGTATTATAAATTTGATGAGCTAACTGTGTATCACCAATTGAATATTCAATCCAAAGGGCAATGTCACTTCTGGGGGTAGGAGAACTCTCTCTTTTTCCAG
>CP070695.1:93955-126789 GCA_020353515.1 Candidatus Heimdallarchaeota archaeon | reverse complement strand
TTTTAAAATTCGTATTAATCTCAATTAATCTACTATTCACATTTGAATCTGAATTCAGTTGTAAATCTCGAATGAATCTAATTCTTTCTTTTAAGAATGAAAAAGATGTAATAACATTTAAAGAGTAGATTGAAAATCAAAGTCAATCAATTAAGATAATTTCTCTATTAGGAGAATATTGAAAATATTTTCATTAAGTAGGTGATTAAAACATTGACTTCTACTCAAATCTTAAAAAAACGTAGAAAAAGGCCCTCAATAAAGATTCGAAGGCCATTTAAGGAATTCATTAGAACGCAAGAGTTTAGTGGAATTTTATTGATTATTTGCACAGGTATTGCCTTGTTTATTGCAAATACACAATTAGCGCATCAATATTTCGAATTATGGGAGACTTATCTCTCAGTATCCTTAGGTGGATTTATCTTAAAGAAACCCTTGCACTTATGGATAAATGATGGATTGATGGCTATTTTCTTTTTTGTAGTAGGTTTAGAAATCAAAAGAGAGATTCTTGTGGGAGAATTAAAAAGTCTAAAGAAAGCTACTCTTCCTATTTCAGCAGCTCTGGGAGGAATGATTGTTCCTGCTTTGATATATTCAATCATTAATATTAATAATCCAAGTGCAGCGAGAGGGTGGGGTATTCCAATGGCAACCGATATCGCTTTTGTCATTGGTATCATGGCTTTATTGGGCACGAGAGTCCCTTTTTCATTGAAAATTTTTATTACAAGCTTGGCCATCGTTGATGATATTGGTGCTGTAATGATAATTGCGTTATTTTACTCTCAGAATATTGAATACACGTATTTAGTAATTGCAGGTTATCTTTTGCTAAGTTTATTCTTTATTAACCGGTTTGAAATTCAGAACCACTTGGTTTATGCTCTAATAGGGTGTTTTATGTGGTATTTTATCTTCCTAAGTGGTATGCATGCAACAATCGCAGGAATATTAGTAGCAGTAGCTATCCCTGCAAGGACACGAATTAATCCTGATGAATTCATTGCAGAGGGACAATTGATATTGGAGAGATTTAAGGCAGCAGGGCCTCGTGACAAAGAAATCCTTCTCAATCGACAACATCTTGCCGCTTTAAAAACACTAGAACTAACCTGTTTAAATGTTCAGACCCCTTTACAACGATTTGAAAGAAGCTTGCATTATTGGGTCGCTTTCGCTATAGTACCTCTTTTTATCCTATCCAATGCAGGAATAACAATCGAAACTATCGATCTAAAAATGTTTTTTCAACCAATAACGCTAGGTGTGATCCTTGGATTGGTCTTTGGTAAGCAAATAGGAATCTTTCTTTTCGCATGGATTTCTGTAAAGTTAGGTTTGACAGAATTACCTTCTGGATTAACATGGGGACATATTTATGGTGGAGCATGGTTAGGAGGTATTGGTTTTACAATGTCCCTATTTATAGCAAGTCTTGCCTTAATTGATCCTAACAACCTTATTATGGCAAAAATCGGGATAATTACAGGCTCATTAATATCAGGTGTTGTTGGATTTCTTATTCTCAGATATGTTCATAATAGAATCTACCTTGAGGAGTTTAACTCCGAATGAAATTCTTATCAATTTTCACATGTGGATAAACATGATAAAAACACCTACAAATGAAAAACTCAATATTTTACTTAAGAATCTAAAGAAAGGAAAAGCATTTTCAGTAAAATCCAGGAGAATTTTAGACCAAAATCCTTTTGCAATCTTAGAAGTCATCGAATTTGAGGAAATCCCAGATAAATCTTATATTTTGAAATCAATGGTTTCTATTCTTAAAAATGAGATTCTAGTTCATCAATATGCAAGTGATTATAAGATCAATGGAGCACAGTTTATTTTCGGCCACTCTGAGCCTTCGCTCCATTTTATACTTATGGAAAAAATCGATGATATAGTACCCATTTTTTTCATCGATTCGGAAGAAGTAAAACCATTTTTTTCCAGAATCACTAGAAATTTAGCCAAATTTCACGTAGAAAGCTCTCGAGATATTCAAATGTTAAAGAATCTTGGAGTTTCGGAACTAGGATCTCGATATTATATTGGAATTATAAATAAAATCAAGTATAAAATCAAAAAACTCTCAGAAGAAATGAATCATCCTTATTACTTAACAAATGATCTAATTTCAGAATTCGAGTCAAAGCTTAAGAAAGTTGAAAAAGCATTAAAAACCCATCCTAAAGGAAACCTAACTTTAATTCATGGTGATTTTGATTTTGGTAACTTTTTTGTTAAGAATATTAATGAAATCTGTGTTCTTGACTGGGGAATGGCGCGAATTGATGTTCCAATAATTGACATTGCAAATTTACTTAATTCCTTGGAAGATTACGGTTTGGACTTTCAAAACCTCATTTTAAAGTCTTATAATGAAGTAGCAAAACCATTGATTCCTAGAAAGTTTAAATTATCTAATATTCGTCTTATGGGTACTCTAATGCATCTTTTATTTTTTCTGAATTTTCAACTTGATTTAATCGAATCGTTTGTTGACCCAATGTACTATATCGATCAAATCAACAGAGAAGTAACAGAAATACTAGAACTAGTAAAAAAAATGTAATAAATATTATCTTTTCTGATTGGAAGATAATTTGTAACTTTTTTTTATAATTGGTAAATCTCAGAAAACTGATATAATTGATTTTGTGACACGAAATAGTGGTTATATTGTGCTATTATCAATTTTATATATGATAACCACTCTTATTGTGATAATAAAACCGCGTGGATTCCCTGTACCTGAGGTAACAGCATCTTATGCTTTGTTTGGAGCCCCATTAGCAGGATTTTTATTGATTCTCTCAATTAGTGGTTATTTGCTTTTTCGATATTTTGCTAAGAAAAGACCTTTAGAACAAGCCCCCTTTCAGCTAATTTGGGGAACATCTTTTCTCATTTATTCGATAACTTTAGCTGGTTTAGTTTTTCAAGCATGGGGTTTTGAATTTGCCAATATGACTGATCCCTTAATATTTTTGATATGGCGAACTCCAATGATTATCTGGGTCACTGGAATGTGGATTGGTGTTTCAAAGCTTCTAGTTGATGATGATAGGTTAATTTATTTCCCAGCGTTCAGCATCTTGATTCTCGGTGAGGTTTGGTTTATCATCGGGTTGATATTTTTTGTTGATATTGAATTCACTATGAATGGTTTTTTGTACTGGGAATTTGTACTAATGGCTAGTATTTTGGCCCTTTTATGGTACCAATATGGGAAGGGGACAGAATTAAGTTCACCAAACGTAATCGTACTTGGATTCGTTTTATTTGGAATCACCTACCTTGCTTGGGCGCCATGGCATTCTAAAGAACTCGAGTATATGTGGTTTGTATGGTTTAATGTCTATCTAGTCTCGTTAGCTTTTCTATTAACAGGATTTTATGCCTTACCAAAGGAAATTCTTGGAAAATTCAAGGACACCTAGAACACTGATTTCTCAAGAAAATTAGATGTAATAACTGTATAAACATGTCATTTAAGATGTACATATTTTTCTGAAAGAAGTCTATGAAAAATTGATTCTATTTTCTGATTCCTTTAAAAATCACCCTCCACCCAGGAGTGGTGGAGAAATTAGAGAGAGATAAACATCGTCAGGAGGGAGTATTTCTTTCTTAATGGGTAACGAGAATTGTTTTAATCTTTAACGAGTCTTCTTTCAGGTTTCAAGGTTTGATTTGATATCTCTCTCGTAATATTGAATTGTAAAGCTCTAGATATTCAGTGACTAGTGATTTTGACAATTTTCCATGTCCTGATTCCATTTCGAAAAGACGCTTAGGAATAGATGTTTTAATCTCTTGATAATTGAATCCAAATCGAATCTTCGTTTTTATACGTAGCTCTTGAATAGCAAACCCTATTTTTTTTAACTCATCTTCAGTTATAGTAATTCCTAGGCTCCTGAAGCATTCAACTACTAGTTGCGGAGTATAGAGATTTCTAGCAAATAAACAAATGACCAAAGAGTTAAGAGTATTTCTCCACTCCTCTTCTTTTACTAATTTCATTATATTTTCGTTTGGTTGAAGCTCCTTACCTATTAGTTTTAAATCTAACGAATAACCAGCGTTATCAAGATGAGAGTGACGTCCCCCAATAGCATGTCCTATCATACTGTAAGGGCCTGTTGAATATCCTGCAGGAGTATGGTTATTAAAACGAAGGGCTATATCTGACCCACCATATTTTTTTACCAGTGCATCCAATCCTTCTCCTGCCCACCAAAATAAATTTCTATTCTTTTTAGTCCTTAATGCAATCTGATGCACAACTTCCAGAAAATCTTCAACGTTTCCAAATCTAATTGGTAATCCGCCTGTATCTGAATCAGTTATAATCTTCTTTTCATAAGCTTCTGCTAAATAACCCAACACTCCTCCAGTGGTTATGGCATCCATTCCATATTTCTCAGTTAGTTCAAGCAATTTCATCAATTCTTTACCATCCCCAATCAGTAATGTGGGCCCAAGTAGAACCATGGGTTCGTAATCGTATGGAACAGAGGTGGAATGGATATCAGCTAGATCTTTTCCGTACCTCTCTCTCAATATTCCCACATGAATACAGCCCACTGGGCATGTATTACATGAAACCCGTCTTCCTAAATAAACCTCTATAAATTTTTCACCTGAAATTTCAATAGCTTTAGTAAATTTGCCATATAGAAAATTCTTTGTAGGTAAAGCGTTTAATTCATTTAGTGGAAGAATGTTTTGTGCGGTTCCTAGAACATGATACTTTTTCATGACCTCAGTATTAACACAGAGATCCCAGATTTGTGAATAAGTTTTTGAATAAGCTCTCCTATCGATTTTAGGTTGATTTAGTGAAATATTTTGGTTACCACTAATGACTATGGCTTTAAGATTTTTAGAACCTAATACTGCTCCTGCTCCCAATCTACCAAAGTGCCTCAAAGTATCAACTACAATATTGCTATATCGAACGAGATTTTCTCCTGCTTGACCAATGCGTAGTATGCTACGCTTTCCAGGATACGCTGGGATAAGTTCCCGAAGTACTCTTCCTATGGTTGATGTATACATATGAGCCAAAGGACCAGCAGGTCTTATCTTCACCTCATCCTTTATTATTGTAACAATTGATGGTTTTTTTGCTTTTCCTATAATAACTAGAGCACCAATATTAGCAAATCGTAATGCTAAAGATAATCGTCCTCCAGCATAGGATTCTCCAAGGTCATTAGTAAGAGGTGACCTGAAAACGGTTACCGTTTTTGAAATAATTGGATAAAAAGTAGATAAAGATCCAATCGCAAAAATAATTGCATTATCTGATCCTAGGGGATCGGCGTTTGATGGGACATATTGGTTCAGAAGGTTTATACCAACTCCAACTCCTCCTATCCATTCAGCAAATAAGTTCGCCCCATCAATGAATTGATGATCATTTGTTGTTAGATCAATGACTAATATTCTATCAGCAATTATACCCATTCTAATCACTTAAAAGCCAGATGGTGGTTCCTCCATTATTAATACTCCAGTGGGACAAAATTTGGTGCATATGCTACATTGTCTACAGACGATTGCATTCTGAATCTCTTCATCAATATAGATGGCTCCTGGGATGAGACAGGCATTATCACATTCCTGATTGCATTTTGTTGTATTACATATTGATCGATCAACTTTCACTCCACCCCCTTTAGTTCTTGTACGAATAGCTCCTTCAATAGGACATACTGGTACGCAAGGTGGATCTAAGCATCCACGACAGACTACCACTGCAAACCCCTCTCTTCCATAACCCCCAATCGTCTTAACTCGAATTGAAGTTCTGTCGATTGATAGAACTTTCTCATTTGCGCGAGCACAAGCAAAAACGCATTGATAACATCCAATACACCGATCTAAATAGGCGACTCTCAATCTTTTGGACATAGAAAGGTCATCTTGTTAATCTTAATTTTCAGATCTTATCTATATCTTGTAAAAATTTAAATCTTCTTTCATGAAAAATTCAACCAAATTTGAAAATCTCCTAGCTGATTGCAAAACCTCTATTTTGATTAAGTTCTAATTCTCACCTAAAGCATTAAGAATAATAAAAAGTGAAGAGAAGGCAAAGTTGAAATATTGTGAGGCAGTTGGAGGATTAAATACCTTGTTTGTATCCATTGTGGACGAGTTCTAAATCCTAGAAAAAAATAAAGACTCGCGGAAGAACTAGAGACGAAAGAGGAAGTTATACCCTCAGAAATAGAAAATTAGTCTTCTAAAGATTTTTCCCAAGCAGCCCAATCAAATTTCTGAAAGGTATAAACTTTACGTATAGGTTCAATCACGTTCCAAGTACACTTTAGTCCTTTAGGAAATTGTACTAGCAATCCGCCCTTTAATTCAACTTCCTCATTTGGGGTCTTCACAATAACCTTACCTTCGAATACATAGGCTGTTTCATCCTCATTATATTCCCAATCGAAAGTGGAGGGTTCACAACCCCAAGAACTCCAGTTAGAAATATCTACTTTTTCTTTCGCAATTTTTTTTTGCTTAATTTTCAATGACAGTTCACCTCATCCAACAATAATCAAGATAATGGCTTGTTAAAGATATCAAATCGAGAATAATGCCCACTTATATCAAAGTTTTGTCTTTCTTCAATTGCTACTAACGGATCAACATTAGCATATATTATACCTTCTTTATCAACTAAAGGCCCTGCTATTATCTTTCCTGTCGGATCGACAATCATAGATCCCCCATTTTGCCAACTTTCCGAATGTGATTCCATAATACCTTTCATCGGGAATTCAGATTCTTTTAAATGAGAGAAATCCATTGGTTGCAACAAACCAGAAGTTGACATGACCCAAGAACGTCCTTCAAGAGCAATAAAACGAGTAATGTCCTGGGTTAGACCTAGACTTCCAGGCCATACTGCAACATGAATTGTCTCCTCTTGTAAATGTAAGGCAGCTCTTGCCATAGGTAACCAATTCTCCCAACAGTTCAAACCACCTATTCTGATCCCACCAATGGGGTGTGTTTTTAATCCTAAACCATCACCATCAGCCCAAACTAAACGTTCCTCATATGTAGGTTTAATTTTTCTATGTCGGCCAATAAGTTCCCCGTTTTGATCTATAAAAACCAGAGTACAATATATTGACCCTCCGAATTTTTCAGCGACTCCTCCAATGAACATCATTTCTAACTCTTTGGCCAGAAGTTTCATTTCAAAGAGAATCTGACTATCTTCCAGATAAATCGATTGTTCCCAGTATTTTCTATAAGCGAGTTTTTGTTGTGAATCGTTGAATTTAGATCCACATGAAGGAGAAAGCCAAATCGGATAACCTGGAATTAAAGCTTCTCCCCAAGTTGCCAACATTGCACCATCGGATTTAGCTTCCCGAATAAATGAGGTTAATTTTTCCCAAGTTTTCTGGGCATCAAGAAAAACAGGTGCTATTTGAATCCCTGCGACTCGAATCATAATAATGACGGAGTAAAAAGGTAATAAAAAGGATTTGATATTTTCTTAAGTTGAATTCTACAGACGCACTAAGAGGTGAGAAGACGCATTACTATCTCTTCATAAATAGTGGCAAATTGCTTCATAGAAGCTAAATCAATGAACTCATTACTTCCGTGGATGTTTCCTCCTTTTGGACCTAAATCAATTACTGGAATACCTGAAGTATAACGGGCATCGGATGCTCCTTCCTGTTCACAAGGGTCTGATGGTAATGAGTACTTCTTTAAAACTTTTGAAGCGGTCTTTACAAGTAGATCATCTATCGGAGTGTGAAAATATCCTGATGAACCAGGACAAGAAATTATCGCTTCCGTAGCAAGCTCTTCTAATCGTTGTTTAAAAGCGTTGACTAGAACCTTTATCTTTTCAGAGGAGAGAAATGCTCTAACATCAAAATAAACTTCGGTTCCTTTAGTAGAAGAATAGGATATAATATTTGGATTTACAGAAACGCCAAATTCGCTGGAAAATTCCGTAGGTATGTCGATTAATACTATGCTACGGATTTTCCGTAGTATTCTTGTAAGATTGTCATCATAAGTTACTTTTCTCGAGTCTAATTCTTTTGTGAGTTGAATGATAGAGGCTTCAACATGATCAGGTATGACATTTCCCTTTATCCAAGGCCCATCAATTCCTTTCACTACCCAATCCCGATGGAGATGAAGTAACTTTGAAAGGGCTACGACAGAATGTGTATCAGAACCCCGTACAAAATAAGCACTGTGGCGGTTATCGTCTCCAAGGATACGTGTATAACACTTCTGACTTTGTTCATGTCCAGTAGAACGAATAATTTTGGGAGGAAGATTAATTTTCACCCCAAATCCAGCACGTCGTTTATGAACTGCTCGAGGGCCCCCATCGACGTTAATTACGTATTTAGGTAGAGTTTTCTTTTTGGAAAGATGATTGAAGAAATAAAAGGCTCCATTGCGTCCACCAATTTCCTCATCGGTTGAAAAAAAGAATCCAAGATGTTTCAAAATAGGATTAGATTCTTTGCACAGTTTTTCTAACATAATTAATGCTGAAACTACTGAACCCTTACAATCTTTAGAACCACGACCATATCCTAAGCCTGATTCGATTTTCAGAGTGAATGGATCTGATGCCCACCCTTCACTAACGGGAACCACATCAAGATGCCCCATGAAAAGGATATCAACTTTCTTTGGATCATATGCTAAATATATTGAAGAATATCCTTGACTTTCCAATATCTCAGTCTTGAGATTAGGATTCCAAGCTTGTATTACTTCTTGAATATATTCTATAATATCAGGTTCAGGGAAAATATCATTTGCAGGATCATTTATTGTATTAAATTGTATTAACTCTTGGAGAAGTATCTCTGCTCTCATAAGGATTGTCTCCTTCGATGTTATCAGTTTTATCGAATACGAGATAAATATCGCTGCAATCGCCTACTAATGCGATCAGATACACCTTTTGGTATAGTATGTTCACTCTCTGATCCAATTGCCATTAATGTAAGATCTAGTGCGGATCTTTGGGCATCAAATCCTTTTTGGATCAATTCTTTGCTAAAATGGTCTTTAGTCGAAGCCCACCATGTTTGACATGAATGTTGGGCTTTAGCAACAGCTTGTAACGCCATTTTAACCTCGTATTCAGTCTCATCCTTCTTAAATAATAAAAATTCAAGAGTCTCTGAAAGTAAATCTGAATGAAAGTTCAATAACTCATGAATACTATTGCCTGGATATGCCCAAAGAGGAAAAGGAATATCTCGATAAAGATCTTCCTCAGAGGTGCTCCAACTACTACTACGAAACTCCACAATGGGTTGACTTGGCAAATTTGTAAGATCAGAGATAGTTCGTGAATCAGTTAATTGGAGTAATTGAATTAAAAATTTCTCATATTGACGATGGTGTTCTCCAAATGTTTCTAAGTCAGCTGCATAGACTAATACCCCTTCAGGTTGAACTGTAGTTAATTGGATAAAATGTTCTAAGGCGTTCTGGATTGTAGCATATCTTCGAAATGAAATATTGTTTGAAACATCACGATTACGGTTAATAAGGAAAAGGTTGGGTGCACTCGGATGGATAGGCAATCTTGTTAGCAACGGAGTTGGAAAAGGGGAATTCGAGCTAATAGCTATTTCTGGAACGATCATATGCCTATATCCGAGGGATTCAACTAAGGTCGCAACAGTTTCAGACACAGCAAGTTCAGGGGGCCAAAAACCCTCAGGTTTCCAAATAGAGCCAAAAATTCGAGAATTAATCTTTTTATTCATTGTAATTTGCTTTCTTGCTTCTCTTTGAGAAATAAGTGGTAGAATAGGATGATAAGCTCCTGAATCTAGAAATTCAATCTGACCATTCCGTGCCAGCTCTGCATATTTTTCAATCACGATTAGGTAATCGTCTTCTAGCATCTCTGTGAGACTAGCGTTTATATTTAGAGTAATTTTAAGATCAGGATTATTTTGTAAGGCTTGTGCTACTGGTAAATAGCATTTTTTCACAATCCGATCGAGAATATTCGCTTCTTGAGTAGGGGGCTGATATGCATGTAATACTGCTACAAAAGGCACTTTTTTTTGCTTAATAGACAAGATTCTTACACCATTTTTGCCAAAATATATTTCCTTTGAATTACTTCAAGTAATTTATTCAAATCACCAATTAACTCAAAATTTTCACAGAACAGTCCTGATTCTAATGCTCCACTTATTTCATCAGGATCATGGGCAATGAATAAAGCCTTATTAGGTGGTATTTCAAGGTCTGATAATATTTTGGAATACATTTCCTTTTCAGGTTTCATTACTCCGATGTCACGTGAAGACACTATCTGATTAATAAATGGTGATATTTGAAATAAAACCTTACGGATTTTTGTAGAAGGAAGAGCACTATCTGTTAAGATGCCAATTTTATATCCAATTATTTCTAATTTAGACACCATTTTAACAAGATGAGGATCAGGGTTTTGCCACCATTTTTGGATTTCATATTCTTCAATTAAAGAAATTTCGATTTCTGGTCCTATTAAGTTGAGTGAAACATGTTTAAACTTGAAATCAGAGCCCAAAGTTCGAACTTTTTCATACAATTCGGCAAAACATATCTGAGGATCTATTTTTGAGTTATTGAAGTGAACTAGAAACTCATTCCAAACTTTGACTTGATCGTTTGGAATCTTATGGACAAGAACATCCCCCGCGTCAAAAATGATTGCAGAAATAGGTATTCTTGAGGTTTCCATTTTTAAAAGAACTCTCGTCAGTTTAGAGGAAAAAAGAAAAATGGTAGAATATGAATTAGAATCCTCGTGTCAATTCCCACAATCGTCTTCTTCTTTCAGCTCTCTCTTTTTCAATTTCGGCTCTTCTCTCAGCTTCAGTCTTGACGGGCTCTCTTTTCACGAACTGCGGAGTAGGTTCTAATTGAACCGCCCTTTTATACTCAGGCTTAGCTTCGGGTTCAGGCTCGGGTTCAGGTTCAAGCTTAGGTTCAGGTTCAGGTCTTTGTAAAAGATCTATTGTTCTTTTTGTATCGAATTTACTAAAGAATGCTTCAGTTTCAAGGTCATCAGGAGAATAAGTTTTCTTAGATTCTATGGGAGGCGTATAATCTTCAACCTCAGGATGGGATATTGAAGGAACGTCTGAAACATCCTCCTCCTCTTTCTCTCCCTCATCTTCTTCAAGTAACATTTCAAGGGGGCTTTTTGATACAGATTGTTGAAAGAAAGATGCAGTTTCAATTTCTTGTCTTGTTACCTCGGATTCCTCTTGACTTGGAAGTGATTCAGTTTCGGGAATTTCTTTAACTATTTCCTCTTCAGTCTCATAAGATATTGGTGTGGTTTCTACCACTTCAGGAGGAACCTCAACAGAAACATCATCTGGAGAACTAGGAGTGATTTCAGCATATGTACGCTCTGATTCTTTCAGAATTTGAATGATTTCAGAAGAATCAGGAACCTCAGGAGCTATAGGTTCTTCTACTTTAGGAATAACCTCTGGAATGGTAGGTTCCTCAAGGGGAGGTATGAATTCTGGAGAAATCTCTTCCTTTACTTCAGGAGGACTTTCCTGTTCAATCGGAACAACCTTATGTGGAACAAATTGAGTTGATGCAGCAATTTGACTTATAATGTTCAGAAAATCTATAGCTTCTGCATCATCTAGTTCTAAATTGAAACCCTCGCTAATAATACCAATTTTTCGCAGTTTATTTTCCGTTGTTGTAGCTTGCAAGCAAATACGAGATCCTTTACGATCTAAACACCATGTGACTACATATTTATTTTGGTATTCAATTTCCAAGGAAATACAGCTCCTCTTAAACCTACATACTTTCTAAGAAGTCATTGAACAAGGAAATAAAATCTGAAATCTCTTCCTGGTCAAGTGAAAGACTTTCATCACCTTTTTCGATAATTAATCGATTGATATCTTCATCTTGAGTAATTAAGTGAATTTCAATTGCTGTTCCAGATTTTAATTTTAACCGTGTTATTGAATCAATTGTTTTTTCTGCAAGTTTCATCTTGTTAACACCTGTGTCAATTATCTATTCAATATTATTAAACCTTAAAATCGTCATTAATTATCCATAAAACCTCGGGAATTATGAAGAGACGGAAAACGAAAGTATCTCTTTCATAGGTTTCGAGTTCACAGAATTCTTAGATTTCCTGAATAAAATGACACACTTTTATTTGATCATGTAACCTATTCTTTAAAAAAGGATGTTATATATTTTTTCAATCAGTGGTTAATTTTTTGTTGATTTTTTTAGTTCAGGGATCATTAAGGGAGTCTTATCATTAGATAAGATCACCAAACGACTTACATCAGATTCTCTAACTATTTTATAATCAGTTAAACTCTCTACTTCTTGAGAAAAAGAATAGATTCGTTCGTGAGATGGCATTGCTGATCGTGGAATTCTTTTTTCAGTAGCGCCCACGTGAACAACACCTTTAACCTCAATAAATGACGGTTTCATAGTTCTGATCATTTCAGCATATCCAGAAGGATTGATCAAATTTAAACCTTCAGCGAGGGTTAAACGGGCAACTGTTCTGAATGGAACACTCTTCCCAATTATTTTCAATGTTTCCCAAATCCGGTTTAATGTAATGTCCTTTTCTAGAGGACGATGTGTTCGATAAAAATTCTTTTTTCCAGGAGCAGGTAGAGTGATGTAAAGTTGGGTGGGATACTGCTTTGTTTCTAAAATAGCTTGTAAAGTTCTTGGAATACTCCCGTTTGATACAATAAAAACTGTCATTTTATGTTTTTTTAATTCTTGAATTAATTCTGGAATCCACGGATAAAGAAATGGTTCTCCAGTTAAACTCATGGTAGCATGTTGAGGATTCATAGCCTCATTATATTTCATAGGGTCCACGTATGGCTTATATCCACATATAATTTTTCGTTGGCCTTCTAGAATACCATTAACAACCGTTTCTGGAGTGTCGAACATATTTGTGATCTTTTTATGGTCACTGGGATCATAATCCATAAACATATTTCTTAAACCAAGGTCAGATTCATGGATTCGCCAACAAAACTGACACGAAAAATTACAGATTAACGTGGGTGAAAATTGAATGCATCTGTGAGATTGAATTCCATAAAAACGCTTATAACAAAGACGATTTTCTCTTAAAGCATTATGAGTCCAATTACATTTTTTAACAGCCGTATTCTTCCCAGAAAGTTGATACTTTTGTTTTTTAAGGAGGTTCTGCATTTTTTCAGGAACAACGGACATGGATAATCCCCTATGGGAGGTAATAGTTAATCAATATGAAATTTTGGGAAGATTAAAGTAAATAGAAAGAGTCATAAGATGTGTGACCAGTTTTTAACGATAGAAATCGATAAGACCACTATCGTCTCTTTTACTATCATGTGGATTCAAAATAATTCTGAACAGATCCCAAACAACCTCACTCGCACATCTTCCCCGTTCGGTTAGGGCATAGAGTACCTCAAACTCTTCGTTTCCTCGAATCTTGTAAATTAAATCAAGGTCAAGAAGGACATCTATCCTAGACTTGACTGTTGAAGGAGAGGCCTGATGTTCAATTGAGGAATAAATTTGCTCCAATGTTCGTCCATTAGGGTTCAAATGGAGGTATTGGAGGATTAGAAGAGCATATTCCTTTTCAAAATGCTTAAGGGGATTGATTTCCAATTTAATAATCTCAAGGGGTTTTGATTAGAGGAGGGGATCCTTGTTGAGAGGGTTATTGACATTATCTATCTCAAGATAAAGTCGAAAATACCATCCTTTATTTTAATATAAAAAATTATGTTTATGTCTTTGGAAGAAAGATGGTAACAGTAGTTCCCTTTTTTCTCCCAGGTGAGGTGATTTCAATTGTCCCATCGTGAATTGATTCCACGATTTTTTTTACAATGGATAATCCCAAGCCTGTTGATGTCGAACCAGGCTCAAATTTGGTGAATGGCTCAAATACGCGTTTTAAATTCTTTTTGTTAAATCCAAATCCATTATCTTTAACTGTTATTTTGATAACTTTGTGACCCTTGAGGTCTTGTTCTTCAGTAAATAGTTCTATTTGTCCTTTTTTTGGAGGAGAGTATTTTACCGCATTATCCAATATGTTTTGTAAAGCTCGTAACAATAGTTCACGATTCCCAACCATTTCTAATGAATCAGGAGTATATGTTTGGATCTCCAGATCTTTTTGGATCATTTGGGGAAGAACTGACATTTTAGCATCATCTATCATCTCGACAAGATCAAAAGTCTGTTTTTCATCAATATAATCAGAACGATCAAGTGATTCCATTTCCATGATACTCTCAACCATCCTAGAAAGTCTCTTTGAATTAGATACTATCATTTCAAGATGTTTTTTCATCTCTTGAGTGACTTCTCCAGCTAAACCATCTCGTAATATCTCCGCAAAACCTTGAATTGCAGCTATAGGTGATTTTAGGTCATGACTAACCGCAGAAAGCATCTGAGTCTTCTCATCATATCGTTGCTTGAGATTTCTATAGTCTGATAAGGAAATTAAATCAGCTGGAACGCTTTTTCGTTCTGATCCTATCCGATCCCTCTCCATTTCAAGAAATGTTGCTAATGAAGTTTCAAGAACATTGCTATGTGTTGATAACATAAATAATTCCTTATTTAAGCGATCATGTTCTAATGAATCTTTCTCTAATTCCTCAAGCAATAGCTGAATAGGTTGATAAAGATCTCGTAGAGTGTTGGGAAATTTTCCTCCCTTCTCAGCTTCGTAATAAAAATTGGGGTGAATATGAGAATCTGTTAAGCATAAAAAGGGATATTTGAAAGCTAGTTGGGTTAATACTCGTTTGCTTAGATTTTTTTCAAGAAAAAGAGAGAAGATTGAATATGAGAATTCATGATCGGAAATTTTATCCTCTAATGACGATTCAACGAATTTTACAAAGCTTGTAGTGACTTTCAAAGCTGTAAAATCGAGGAAAAAGTTTTGACGTGTTGAATATTCTGAAAAATCACCTAAAAAGTCATCTAAATTGGTTAAAAACACACTTTTCTTCCATTTTTCAGAAATTTTTGCTGGTACCTTGATTATTATGGTTTTAAAGCCATTTTTTACAGATAAGTAAAGTTTCGAGGAAGATTTTGTAGAAGTAGAAAAACTGATTAGATACCGTTGAACCTGTGTTTGTGCCAGTGCAGTATTTAGAAAAGACTCAAGTTCATGCTGTTTCTCATAAAGACAAAATACTCTGATATTTTTCCCTATATTTTCCACTAAATTACCCCACTTAAGCACAAATCTTTTTCCTGTTTGTGTTAAGCAATAAACGTTATTATTAAATTTTTTCTGGTAAAAGCTGTTCAAGTGTTCCTTTCAATGAAGTTAAATCCAACAACTCTATCAAGTCTAAAATAGGATATAATGTAGCGTTTATTTTAACATATGAATTTATTTCAAAGCATTTAAGTTCTTCAGAAACCTCCAATTGCGTTTTTTTTCCCCTTTCCGATGTAGCGGTGTGATACATACCAACAAGCGCATCAACACCGAAACCAATGTTGATTGTATCAAGTGAATGTTTTATTTTCTCTGTACACCTCAAGAAAAGGATTCTTGATTGTGTTGTTTGATTAAAGGTTTTAGAGGGACAATGTAAATAGCTTTTTAGATTTAGGATAGGTATTACTTTGTTCTGATTATAATATTTACCTAAACAAAATTCTGATTCCGTATTCTCATGAAACTCGTTATCAAACTCCACTATCCCATCTACTTGAGTAATAGGAACTGCAAATTCCATTAAATCCATTTTTATAATCAGAAATGCCTTATTACTATTGTGCGTTGGTATACTAGATGAAACCATTTAAGGTTCCCTTTTTTTCTAAGTTATCAATCGAGATTAGATAAATTATCTATTAAATATATCAATCGAAGTTATAGGGTTCCCCTAGCTTATTATGATTGCTTAATTCCGCCAAAGTTCTTTTATAACCCTGTGAGCCTTCATCTAAGGTCGCCCCAATAGATATTAAACCCATCACAGTCAAACGGGTATCCACAACACCTAAAAGCTCTGCAACAGCGTCTTGGTCAAAGTCTACAATAAAATTACTTCCTAAATGTGTTGCTGTAGCAGCCATCATCAACTGAGAGCTTGAAACAATAGCATCAATGATATTGATATCATCTTCCTCTTCAGTAACTACTACAACTGCAAAAATTGCAGCAGCTTCTTTTATCCACTCAAAACCCGTTGTTTTCTCTGCTATCTGTTGTTTTAAGTCTGAATCACTGACAATTATATAAGTAAAATTCTGAGTGTCTGACAATGAGGGAGCTAATTGAGCACAAGCTAATAATTGTTTGATTTGATCAGAAGATAACGTTTGGTTAGGTTCAAATTCTTTGAAGCGTTTATTTCTGATAACTACCTCAAAAAAATCCATATAATCTCCTCTTAACTATAATTGAGGTTTAGATTGTAAATTACGACTTGATGAAAATTAAGGGACAACCTCTTAAAAATAGTCTGTATCTTCATTATATGAAAGCATCATTTAATTTAATCTATATACTATTCCTAAATCGCTCTATATTGTCTATCCTTAGTGGCTTGAGAAATACTGAGCTGTCAAACCCAAATTGAGCTGATTCTTTTGTCAACGAATAAAGAACAGTTAAAGTTGCATTATGAACAGCAAAGGAACTTAATTGAAGAAATTAAAGTTATGCGAAAAAATCTTCAAAATGAACAAAAACTCACAACCCGCTACAGGAAGCAAAGAGATAAATTTAAGGCCGAAAGACAAACCCTTCTCACAAAAACAGTTCCAGAAATTGAAACACGAGAAGATTCGAAAGATTTACTGGATATGTTGAAAAAACGGAGGGAATTTCTCCGTCGACAAGCGCAACGGGCGAATGGACCTATATTTAAAATCCTAACACAGCCACAGCTAGAACAACTCACCTTGGTTGAGTTAAAATTTCACCTGTATGAACTAGAATTCATGCAACAAACTCAATCCTTATCTCGGGAAGATGAAGAAATTCTCATTGAAGAAATCCAACGAGTTGAGGATAGGATTGCGTTATTAGAGAAAAAAAATGAAGCTATTGTAGCTGACTATTTAGGAAACATCCCTGAAACGAAAGAAAAAATAGAACAGGAAATCGCTGAAATAGACAAAAAAATCTCGCAGAAAGAAGCTGATAAGAAAGAGATTAGTAAAAAAGTCCAACAGATGTATAGTCGCATTAAACCGCTGAAGGAGGAAGAGGATAAAGCTCACGAAGAGTTTGTGAAACACCTTCAGCAGATAGAGGAATTAAAAGTTCTAGTCCAAGCAAAACAGGAAGAACTCGATGCTTTGAAGGGTAAAATTACCAATGTCAAAAAATTAATCGCAGAAGAGACTCATAAACAGGTATACGGAAAAATAGAAGAAAAAATTGAAGTTCTTCTAAAAAAACGTGATAAAGGAGAACTTACCCCTGAAGAACAGGAATTTCTAATGAGTTATGGTCATGCACCTTTCTAAGATTAACTTATAACCTCTTGAGGATTAATTCTTTGAATTTAAAAAACTTAAAACACTATGATGAATTTTTTACATGTGCCTATTGCGCATACTGTGTTAATAATAACGCTGCATGCCCAACTTTTCTCAGTGTCCGTCATGAAATTGTGACTGGACGTGGAAAGATGATAACCGCACGAAACCTTGCTCAAGGACTATTAAAAAAAGATGAGGGATTAGATGCTCTTACTGAGGGATTATTTCAATGTACATTCTGCGGTGCATGTGAACAAGAATGTATTGTAGATATTCCGCTGACAGAGGTTTATACGGAGCTTAAGGGATTAGTTCAAGATCGAATACCAACAGATACTAAGAAACTATATTTAAATTTAGAATCTAAGTTTAACATTTATGGAATGGATCAGGCTGATCGAAATTTCTGGAATTTTGAAGTTGAAGACATTTATGAAGAATTGGTAAATCAACCAGCAGAAGTAGGGTATTTTATTGGCTGTGTTGCATCATATATGGGTAGAGCATCGGGTGCGCCCGTAGCGATTCTTAAATTAGTGGATCATGCAAACGAAAGAATCTCGATTTTTTCTCCAACAGAGAACTGTTGTGGAAACCCTTTTTTATTGGGAGGATGTCAAGAGAAAGCTGAAACACTTGCTGAGTATAATGTGGCTGAAATTAACAAATTAGGAATAAAAACACTTTTTGTCTCGTGTGCTGGCTGTTATCGTGTTTTCAAACAAGAGTACCCTAAGCTATTAAGAAAAGAGTTACCTTTTAACGTAATAACTCATATGGAATACATCCTAGGCTTAATTAAAAAAGAAAAACTTAAACTAGAAAGCCTCACTCAAATTAATGTTTCTTTTAAAGATCCTTGTGAGTTGGGTCGGCATTGTGGTGAGTATAACATCGCACGAGAACTAATCGATCATCTTCCTGGAGTGACCAATCTAGAATTACCAGATAATCGTGAAAATGCATTATGTTGTGGAGCAGGAGGATTAGTCAAAGCAAATTACCCTGATATAGCAAAAGATGTTGTCTTAAAGCTCATACACCAGATGGAAGAAAATGGCACAGAATTATGTCTAAATGCTTGTCCTTCATGTCAATTAAATATTGATCAATTTCTTCAGGAGCAACAATCACCTATCCTCTCGATTGATATATCGCAATTAGTTCATCGATTATCACAAAATTATATCAATTCTCTAGCAATGAATCAATAAGGGTGTGGAGCGTTCTTTATTTGATATCTTCTCAGTTAAAAATTACGGCTCTCCAACCAAATTTAACTATTGATGAATTTGAAAACAACCTAGATGAGTATCGGAATCTTTTTAGTGAATACTCAACAACCATTACAACATCTAAAGTTATCTGTTTTCCAGAATACTGGAATGGTATGAGAAGGGGAACATATACCGATATTATAAATGAGAGTTCCTTAGAATTCTTAAAAAACACAGCTCTTCGATACAAAGCATGGATTATTGGGGGAAGTCATTTAATAAAACAGAATGATGCCTATTCTAACAGGGCACACATTTTTAATCCCTCAGGTCACTTAATTGGTACATATAATAAGCGTCATCCTTTTGGATATGAACAGATCCAAGAAATATCCCCTGGTAATAAAAATCTCTTTTGGCAAATAGATGACTGGAAAGCAACAATCCAGATCTGTAGTGATCTGTGGAATACAAATGATTATTCCTTATTGGTAACAAAAGATATAGATCTCGTCTTTTGTCCAATTCTAACTACTATCCCTGATCAGTCATTTACTAATTATGGCCGGTTCATGTGGTATAATCTCGCAGTTATTCGTGCAAAGGAAGCTGCTACTGCTGTTATTGTAAGTGACAGTGCAATGCAACCTATTCGAGATCCATATTGGTGTGCTGGAGCTAGCTGCATTGTGGACCCCTCATGGCGCTTTACTAATGAGGATACGATAGGAAAGAATATACTATCGTCAATCCCTGATGGGAGCAGGGGTATTATTACAGTTACATTGGATCTAAAGAAAATTCGTCAACAAAGGCAATATAGAAGAAATATGGGATTACTCTGAGATATATTCAAGAAAAAAAAGAAAAAAGGGGGAGGCTTAGACAAAAGAAATTGCTAATCCCGAAATGAGGAAGAAAAGACCTATTAAGACAACAAACCACATGAACAACCAGTTTAACCCTGACCAGCGGTTTTTGTATGTCCTGCCATCTTCTGTAATTATCTTCCACACTGAAAGAACAGGAGTTGGAGTTCTATGATACCAACCATAAGCCTTTACATTTCTTCCCTGCAAACCAGGAACCCTGAAAAGTGCAAAGATCCATGACATGAATCCCAAAATAGGACTGTAATCTAAAGTGATTAGACCAGTTTTATCTTTTATCACAAGATCTTCGCTCAACCAGTAACCTGGTATTCCCCGTCCGACCACACGACCCTCAAAGACTGCTTTCTTGCCTCGAAGAGGAGAAGCTTCATAATAAGAGTTTTTTGTATGATCTGTTAAAGCATGAACCACGGTAACTGTCTCATCACCATCTCTTATTTTTGGGTATTTCTCTCGTCGTCTCCATTTCCAAATTAATGCAAACAAAAGAAGACCAATACCCACACCAATAGCAGGATCATATAGAGTACCAGTTGATTCTCCAACAAGATAAATTACAAAAGCACCAACCAGAGGCAAGATGAAGAATAAAAGAGGCGCGATATAGGACAAAAAGAGATCGATAAAGAATTCATCCCACAAACTTTCCGGAAGTTTGACTTCACCGATTCCTGGGAATTCTGGTTTAAGACCTCGTTCTTCCTGCATTTTATTTAGAGATCTGATTCTTTTGGCTGGAAGAGGATGAGTAGAAAAGAGTTCAAGAAAGCCTCCCCATGGATTTGAAAGATCCCATTGAGCTGCTTTTGCAACTGTCTCTTCATTTAACTCACTTACGCCCCGTCCATATGCAGACATTGCCAAGTTCCGTGCGCCACTAACATCAAAAATTCCTAAAGAACGCATTCCAGTATTAAATGCATTTACTTTGGAGGCCTGTTTTCTCGTGGATGGAGAGGCACTTTCATCACGCATTCTTTCTTGAGTTGCTGCATCTTCCTTAACCATGCCATAAGCAATTTTCACTAGAGCTCTTGATAATGCCCCTGGATCACCAGTCGCTTCTGCAGAGAAACTATCTGCATAGTATTCTCGCACTCGTGAAAGGAAAAGGACTAGAAAATGAGAAACATAATACGCAATCCAAGCTCCTATTGCAACAACAAGTGCAACCGCGCTAACTTTAGCCGCATCATCATCCCTACTAGTACGGGATGAAACTCGTGCGAAGGTCCAAAGACCTTGATAAAAGGAGTAACAGATCAACGGAATTGCAGCAGCCACAGTCATCCAGATAAAATCTCGATGAATGATATGCCCACATTCATGAGCTACAACAGCTATTTGTTCAGTTTCATCTAGGTAGTTTAATATTCCTTCAGTAATAGCCAATCGCGCCCGTTTCTTAGTATGACCGTAAGTAAAGGCATTAGGATTGTTATCGTGAATGATAGCAACCCATTTCAGAGAAAAGTTATGAAGTTCCATTTGTTGATGGAGAAAATTCCGAATATGAGCAGGTAATTCATCAACTTGATACTTGGTTGCTTGATATACCCAGGAAATGGTGATATCCATAATCCAAGGAGAAATCAAGAACTGAAATCCTACAACGATAAATGCAAAGACAACAGGGATGAGAATGATTAGATATTCCATACCTTCTGGAATTACTCCAGGAACCGTCGAGATGAAATAGGCTAATACCATAGCAAGTACGAAAACAATCCCCCAAAGGAACGTTAAAATCCAAAATGATCTAAGATAAAGTCTTGCTGGCAATATTTTCACCTTCAAATGATATAATACGTCTTCTAGAAAGTATTCATATTTAGCCTTTTGGGTGGAAGTTCTACTCAAATACTTTTAGTTAGCAGAACCCATTTAATTAGCACTTAGAGCTTTTTTTCTACAATTTTTGGGTGATATCATGCTTCTAGGTCTTCAAAATAATCTTCCTCCTTTAACAATCCTTTCAATGGAACAAGTTGATGAAATTCACCAAGCATCACTAAAGGTTCTGAAGAATACAGGCGTACGTGTATTGTCTCAACAGGCTTTAGACATTCTAAAGGAAAATAAATGTGAGATTAAGTCAAACACAGTATTCATTGACTCAGAGCTTATTGAAGACGTGCTACACAGATGTCCTTCTTCATTTACTTGGTTTAGTGTTCATCCTGATTCTCAAAAACACATCAAACTCGAATCAGGACGTGTAAACTATACCATAAGCCATTCTCCAACCCATATAATAGATTTTAAAGGAAAACGACGTAGATCCACGTATCAAGATATTGAAGATATGACTCGCCTTGGAGATGCTCTCGAAATGATGCACCTAGGGGGTTCAGGACTTTCTGGAACTGTTGAAGAGATTGACCAGGGATTAGATCTCATGACAGCTGCAGCATATCGATTTATTTATGAAGTCAAGAATACTGACAAACCTTTGTTTATACCACCTAGCGGAATGACCCCTGAAGACGGATTAGAATTTTTCAACCTTTTTCGGGAAGATCTGAGTGAATTGCAAAAAAAGCCTTGTTCTTGGGCTTGGGTTAACACTGTTTCTCCTCTCATGCATAATGAAACGATGATTGAATACGCACTAGGATTTGCTATGTTTGGTTTACCGGTACTTTTTTGTCCAGAAGTTATGGCTCATGCTACTGGGCCAGCAACTTTAGGAGGAACATTAGTTCAGCATAATGCAGAGGTTCTATCAGGTATTGTAATTTGCCAATTAGCGAATGAATCTTATGGAATTGCACCTCCACCACCTATTGTATATGGAACAGCTTCTTCAATCTTAGATCCTAGAACAGCACAAATTACACTTGGGGCTCCAGAAGCAGGATTAATGAATGTCTTGACAGCACAAATGGCTAGGCATTATAACTTACCAACGAGGGGTACAGCTGGTTGTACAGATTCTAAGGTGCTAGATGCTCAAGCGGGTCAGGAAGCAGCTATGAATGCGTTACTTGCTTCTATGGGAGGAGTAAATTTGATAGTTAATGCTTTTGGAGGTCTTGGGCCTGGAATACAGGCTGCATCTTATGCTGCTATGGTCTTTAACAATGAGAGCTTGAAAGCAATAAATCGTGTACTAAGAGGCATTGAAATCTCTGATGAAGCATTAGCTGTTGATGTTATCCATGATGTCGGTCCTGGAGGGGAGTACTTGAGTCATTCACACACTTTAAAACATTTTAGATCCGAATTCTTCCTACCAAAATTATTTGATCGAACAGATTTCGAAGTCTTTGAAAAATCAGAAAAACAAGATTTTGTGATGCGTGCAAATGAGATAGCTTACGAAATTATCAATTCCCATCAACCACCAAAGCTTGATAAGTATATTACAAAGCAATTAGATGAAATTATGAAGAATATCCATAAAAAATATGTCATTAAGTAATAATCTGATCAAGCTTTTTCCTATGTAATTCAGTGATTCGCGATTTCATGTCAATGATGTAATCTCTAGAATATGGATAGAAATAGAGGCAGATTAGAGTAATTCCTAACGCTAGAGCTGGAAATAAGAAGACTAGAAGTCTTAATCCTTGTATTACATCGATACCAGGATTTGGTTCATATGTTTCCCACCCAGTCGTTGAAAATACTAAGGATACTGTGATAATAGAGAAGATCATAGAGAGACGCATAAAGAAATTGGTAATTCCAAAGAAAGTACCTTCGCGTCGAAGTCCTGTCCTTAATTCATCATCATCAATTACATCTGCAATAATTAGATAAATAAAATATAGCATACCTCCGAAACCAATACCCATAAACACTACTATAATAATCGCTGTTTCAAAGGAGTTGATTACTAATAGGGGGATTGAAGTAATGATGTATAACACTATCGAAACTGCATACACCTTTCGACTACCATATTTTACATCTAACTTTCTCCAAAAGAGTACAGTTACGATACCTACGATAAACATGGTTCCTAACAAAATTGAAGTCAGGAAGGTATCTTGAATTCCTAATACCCATTCCGCGTATAAAGGAACTGTAGATGAGAGAACAAGCAAAGTATATTCATATAGAAAGAACATTATAGTATATAGTACAAAACTCCGAAGACGGAAAGTATGTTTCAAACCTTGAAAAAAATTAAATTCTTGATGATGATCTTGAGTGAATTCAGGGCGTTCTACCACGCCCCATTTTAATGAAATTAATAGTGTAACTAATATAATTAACGTGGTGACAATTCCATTTATTAAGTATCCATCCATAACATCTTGATCCCCAATAAAAATACCAGGAATCAAAAAAGCGGAAATTAATCCTACTGTTGAGAGAACTTGTCTGATAGAATTGACATCTGCTCTTTCCTCAACTGATGTATATAACTCTGGGAACAAACTATCATAAGGGAGAGCAACCATCGTGTAGAACGTATCATAACAAAATAGTATTATTAATAGGTATAAAAAAGTAATAAAGTAGTCATCTCCTAAAGGAACAGGAGGAATCCATAAAATAATCTCAATGATCGCAATAGGAATGAGTCCTATCATAATGTAGGGCTTTCGACGTCCAAGACGTGTATGGGTTCTATCTGATAAATATCCAATTAAAGGGTCATTAATTGCGTTCCACACGGTCCATAATATAAACGCAGTCATAATATATTGGATTGGAAGCCGAACTGCAGCAAAATAGAATGTCAGAACCCATGTGTTAAAAGCGCTATTAATGAACCATTGGGCAAAACTGCCTAATCCAAAGGACCATTTCTGCAATTTATTATCATAGAATTGGCCGTGAGAACTTTCTTCCATTTTCTATCCACTCTACGTATTTCGCTAGCAAATTTTTCAGAATTTAAATATTGAATGCAATAAATAAATGAAAGACTTTGCTTAAAACCTATGTAGTCCTATAAGCAATACATACACTCTCTACAAGGTTAATTTGTGAATCATTATGGCCCGCGTGGACTTTCATTGTCACACAAAATACTCTAAATGCTCTAACCTCGAACCAAAGCAAATTTTAAAACTTTGTAAAAAGCAGGGACTCCAAGGAATTATGATTTGTGACCACAATACAATAAAAGGCGCCCTAGCTTTTAAAGAGGTTCTCTCTCCTGAAGAAGATTTTATTTTTATCCCAGGGATTGAAATTTTAACAGACCGAGGCGAGGTCATTGGATCGTGGATTGAGGAGGATCTTAAAACTTCCCATTTTCCCGAAGTTGCTGAAGAGATAAAAGAAAGAGGGGGAATGGTGGTGATCCCACATCCTTTTGATGCAATCCGAGGGAAAAGGTTTAGAGTATCAGAGACAGATCTACCGTATATCGATGCTATTGAAATTTTTAATTCACGCTGTATTCTACCACGGGCTAATAAAAGAGCTCTTAAGCTCGCAGAGAAATATTCCTTAATTCAAACCGCTGGTTCGGATGCACACTTTTCCCCTGAGTTAGGAAATGCTTGGATTGATTTTATTGGTTCCACTACGGATGAATTTCGCCAATCACTTCAAAAAGGCGAAATATCCACGGATGGAAGGCGTTCTCCTTTTTCTGTACATCTTCACACTATTCATCATCGTATGAAAAGAACCTTCAGAAGGAATCAAAAATAAGATCATCTTTACGATGAGAATGATTCTCTATTATTATAGTTCTACGAAGAAGAATTATGCCAAGTAGAATAAGAATAAGTCCTACAATTTTTTCAAGGTAAAAATGTTCATTAAAAATGATTGCTGCGCCAACCACAGGAATTAAAATTGAAATAGAATTTGTAATTGGACTAACAATTGAAAGTCGGCCATTATTAAATGCAAATTGTTGGGAAACAATTGCTACCAGATAGGTTAATGAGAACATTACCACTGTGAAAAATAGCAGGCTAATGTTTGTAATTGGTGATAATAAGATAAGAATGGCTTTAGAGAATATCGCTCCGAGGCCATAGAAAATTCCTGCAGAAATCGAATAAAAAAATTCTTGATTATGAATTCGTTCAGTAATGATAAAAACTCCTAGTATGATGATACCGACGATTGTTATGGGTAATAGACCAATTAAAGGAACTAATTCTATAACACCTGTGGAACCCCTAGTTATAATCCCTAAAAATATCATTCCCATCATTATTCCAATAATCCCAGCCCATTCACTCCGCTTTAACTGCTCCTTGAAAAAGATATAGGCAAAAAGGAAAGTGAAAGCAAGATTTGTGTTCACTAAAGGTTTAACAACAGAAAGTTCAAAGTTTTGTAAGGCAATGAGGTAAACAAAAAACCCAAAGATTCCAAGAAAGGCCCCCAAAAGCCAAATGGGGGTCGATATTAATTTCATGAAAGTCTGAAAAAATATCTTCCATGAGCGTTCGACTCTTAGTCCACCAATTTTAATTATTCCCTTTTTTGATAAAACAGCAGAGACCCCTCCAAGTATTCCATAAAGAGTCATGAGTAGAATAATCGAGATGAATGATCCGATCTCAAATTGCATCAAACTCATGAAAGAGTGAACTCCTTGAAGCTTAAAATAGATTTAGAAAGGGAAATAATCGAATAATAATGATTAACCATTCAATAAGAAAGAAAATAATTAATAAATTATGTAATTTTCCAATATAAATTCCAGGTTTTGCTACTTGCCACAAAGAGGAGGAACTCACCCAAATATAGATAAAAATGAGAAAACTTAATGGTATAAAAATAAGAAGATGCCAAGTTATTTGATTAGTAAGGAAAGCAAGAGCAATAAGTAAAGAGGCGGATAGAGCTAAAAAACAATCAAAAGTTATGATTCCTCGTTTATGTAAGAAGTTTTCTAACCCTCGATACCCTAATTGTTCAGATATCTCTTTGTCTTGAATTTTATAGCTCAAATAACCTATAGCTAATATACAGGTAATTCCAATGAGGAAAAAATAAGGAGCATTTAATATTGGAAGAACCAAAGACCAACCAATAAGAATCCGGATAAAGTGGTTCAAAGGACCAGAGAAAAATAAATTGACTACAGTCTCTTTTAGACGAAAAGGAGGAAAACAGTATAAAATTTGGAGCCCAACCATGATAAGACCTAAAAAGAGGCCTATCATCGAAACGAGGGATAACATGACGAGACCTAATAGAACATGAATTGTCGCAATGAATAAACCCAGATTTTTAGAAACTCGTTCAGAAGCGACTGGACGATGCATCTTAGTAGGATGGATACGGTCAAAATCCGCATCAAATACTGAATTAAAAGTGTAAAGACCACCCCATAACAGAGGCCCAACAGCGATTCCAACCATCATGTACTTCAAAAGAATGGAAGGGCCTTGAAGTACCCACACATTAGTTAAAAGCAATCCAAATCCTATTGATACAAAATTTGAAATCCACCCATATGGTCGTATAAGATAGATATAATCCCCCAGTTCAATTTTTGGAAATTCAAATGCATATAATGATTCTAATGATTCAATTTGTGAAAGATAAAACAGCATTACCGTGAGAAATAGTTGGGTCTTAATATATGAGAAATACTGAATGCCACTTTGTAAGAATATCCTTACAGAATCTAAATTTCTCACAAGATCTCACCGTTGAGGGAATTTCAAAATTCATTCCAATATTTTGTGTTTGAGAAAGCTAAATTTTCCTTTATCACATATAACATTTTAACTGATAATCTCGATTTTTGGGGCAACTCATGCTTTTTAAAAATATCTTTTCCAATTAAAGGTAATCTGTAATAACTTAATTCTTTCAGCAAATTTATAAGATTTCCTAGAATGATGAAAAATTGTGAGAGAGTTAGGTAAGACTATCAACTTATGATTTGTATTAAATGAATTATTAGAGGTTTTTATATGCAAAGAGGAATAAATACACGAGGAGTCCACGGAGGTGAGAAGGTTGAACCCATTACTAAAGCGCTAAAAACGCCTATATATGCGAGTAATACTTTCTCATATCCCAACATGGAAAAATTTTTTGAAGCTGCATCTAATGCTTATGGAATAAACCCTGAGGAGATTACATATTTTTATTCTCGGACAGCCAATCCCACTTCGACCGCTCTTGAATTAAAATTAGCAACTATAATTGGTTGTAAGGGCACCTTAGCAACATCTTCAGGGATGGCTGCTATAACTTTCATTATTCTAGCAAATTACAAATCTGGTACAAAAATATTGGCATCTGATTCTGTTTATAGGAGTACTAATCAATTTACGACCGAAACTTTACCAAAAATGGGAATTGCTTGCGATTATTTAGATTTCAGGGATCTTGGAGCCCTTGAAAAACAGCTAAATAAAGACACCTATTCAGTTGTCCACTTTGAATCTCCAGCAAATCCCACAATGCGCTGCTACGATATCAAGGCTATTTGTGATCTTGTCCATGAATATAATTCAGAAACAAAAGTGACTTTCGATAATACTTTTGCCTCTCCTGTTTGTCAACGTCCATTGGAATTAGGGGTTGATTTTGAAGTTCATTCTAGTTCTAAATTTATTAATGGACATGGTGATGCTCTTGGTGGAGTAATTGCCTGCAATGATACTGAAATTCTTTCTGAATTTCGTCGTCAATTCGGTGAAACACTTGGTCAGACGCCATCACCGCTAAATTCTTATTTAATCTTACGAGGATTAAAAACGTTAGGCTTAAGGGTAAATCAACAATCAAAAAATGCCTTAAAGATTGCGAAATACCTTGAAGAACATCAAAAAGTGAATCGAGTCTATTATCCTGGTTTATCAAGTCACCCTCAATATGAAGTGGCTAGAAAGCAAATGAATCCTTTTGGTGGAATGTTGTCTTTCGAGTTAGAGAATGCAGAGAAGGTCCGAGATTTTTTAGCTGATAGGCTTAGAATAATCCTTTTGGCCATGGATCTTGGTGATATTCAATCACTTATCGAATGGCCATATATAATGACCCATTACGATCTTGAATACAACCTAAAAATTACTACAGGAATAACAGAATCGTTATTACGTCTTAGTGTTGGAATAGAGGATGTTGAAGATCTCATATCTGATTTTGAACAGGGATTAAAACATATCTAAATAATTTGATCAATTAAACTCCAAAGAGACCAACTAGCGACCCCATACTAATACCAATGAATGAAATTGCTGCTCCAGCATAACCTAGCACTTTAGCGCCAACTGTTTTGAGAAAATACCTTAGATCACGGCTTACATCGATCACGACTGATCTTCCTGTTATGATCCCACGTTCAGGATCATCAATAGAAATATTTAATACATGAGTACCAGATCTATTCGGACGAAATTGTAGATTCAGGACATCACCTACCTGGAGAATACTGCTTACTAATCGTAATACATCAAATGGTTCTGTAGATGAAGAAAACTCCATTGTAGCATCTCGAGGAGGAAGTTCTAATTCCCCCATATCCAACGCTAAAATTTGAGACGCATCATCTGGATCCAAGGAGCTCATAGAGGTTTGTGCTTGAATATGAACTTTTCGTTGAACTTTTTTCAGATTTAAGATGAAAATTGTGATTCTAAATGGATCAATATTACCTATATGTTCTGTAGGGTGACAAATAGTCACAAACTCTTCCCTAGTCTGCAGGTATCGCAAATTATCAGTAACCAATACGAAAATTCGCTGTATTAACTCGAATATCTGCGGAATTTCGTCTTCGATGTCACGTATTACTGTCATCAAAGTTTTTAAAGAAATACCAGAATCGTAACCTGTTTTAAACTCATCTAAGTAGTTTGGACTAATAATTTCCGAAATTTCTCTTTGGAAAATTCCCTCTGTCATTAATTCAGGAACATATTCCTTAAGATATATCATAAGGAATATTTTTTCACGAGCACGTTCTAGCCTTGTTTGATCCTCAAGGTTACTTAGATAACTCGTATTCAAGTGTTCTTGAATAGATTTTGACCATTCATCCATACGAATTCTAGTAATGGGATCAAGATGAGTAAAAATGGAATCTGTAAGAATGTTATCTAATTTAAGACTAATACTCCTAGGAGAATAAAATCTCATTAATCCTCCTGGTTGTAAAGCAGATCTATCGGGAAGTCGAAGGAGAAGAGATGCTCCACTTGATATAGCAAGTAATCCAATACTTGCAACAAAAATAAAAAATCGAGCAAATAATGCAGTAGCTGGATCTACTTCAGCTGAGGGATCTAATAGAAGAGCGGAAACAAAAACTAGAAATGATATTATAATGCTTCCAGTAATGCTATAAGAACCGCGATAGAGCAATTTAATTGAGGACTCAATTTCGTTAAATCCTTCAACACCTCGGATTAATAATCCAGAACTTGTGATATTCTTAATCTCCTCATTGAATGCTCTTTCCATGAAGAAACCATTGAGAGAAAAGGGAATTGCTATAATAATCAGTCCAATATAGACAATTGATGCCGTAAGATAAAGATAAAGGAATCTGAATTCCTCAATTGACCCCTCAGGTAAGAAGGCGAGGCCAATTAGAATAATAGCAAGAAAAATGGGAAGAAGACTTAGAAACCAGATACCGATTTTTCGACAATAAAGGTTTATAAAAGAGGCAAGATCCATAATCACTCTTTCCTTAAAATCTATAATAGAAATTTCTCTTATTTGTTTATATTTCTTCGCTGAGGGCTAGAGATTTTCCAAAAATTCCAGATTTAGGTGAATAACAGAGTGGAACAATATCTAAGACTGATTTTGGAGCTATCAGAGGATCAATATGTACTTCCTGTACCTCTCCAATAAAAATCGCATGTGTTCCCATATTAGTTAGAGTTTTAACAACTTTGCATTCGATGTTGACTGGGCACTCTTTAATAAGAGGAACTGATACTTTTGTTGCTTCTACGGCAGTGAAATTACAAGTTGTCCATTTATTAATGTCTTCCCCACTTTTTCTGCCACATAATTCAGTTTCCTTTAATTGCTCCGATGTGGGGATATTTATTACGAATTCACCACTGTTAATTATTAATTCATAACTAAATCTTGAAGGGCGAATAGAAATTGATATCAATGGAGGTTTGGAACATACAACACCAGTCCAAGCAATAGTGATGATATTGGTAACGTTATCATATGCACAGGAGACTAATACAACTGGTGCTGGAAACCATGCCACAGTCGGCCCTTGAAATTCTTTTTCTAGAGTCATTTTTGTTCATTTCCTTAGAAAAATAGTAAAGAGAACTTTGTTATGATATTTAAAACAACAAATGATATTATAACCACTAAATATTTCAGGTTCTTATGATTTTTTAAGATGTTATTTCAATAGACTCATAGGTGATTAAGATTTCCCACAAGTATATTATTGTGACTGGAGGAGTTATGAGCGGTTTGGGAAAAGGTTTATTAGCTGCATCTCTTGCAAAACTCCTTAGTGCTTCTGGTTACACCGTTGCACCCATTAAATTTGACGGATATCTGAATGTTGATGCCGGGACAATAAATCCTTTCAAGCACGGGGAGGTTTTTGTTCTTGACGATGGAACTGAAACAGATATGGATCTTGGCACCTATGAAAGATTTCTCAATGCTTCCCTTGATTCATGGTCTTCTTTAACAGGGGGACAAATTTTTCAGAATATGATTGAAAAAGAGAGACAGGGAGAATTTCTTGGTCAAGATATCCAATTTATTCCCCATGTGACGAATGAAATCATATCTTGGATACGTCAAAAAGATGATATTGTGGATGTAACACTTGTAGAAGTAGGTGGAACAGTAGGGGACATTGAGAACGCATATTTTATAGAAGCATTGAGGCAATTGGCTTTATCCTGCGACCGATCCGATTTTTGTTGGGTTCATGTGACTCTAATCCCTGTTCTAGCAGTTGTTGGAGAACAAAAAACAAAACCAACACAAGCGAGTGTTAAAACATTACAGGGAATGGGTGTACAACCTGATATCTTATTATGTCGCTCCGAAAAACCATTAAAACTTGATGTTCGTCAAAAGGTAGCCCTTTTTTGTAATATTTCCGCGTCTGATGTTATTTCTGGCCATGATGTCCCAATAATCTATGAGTTTCCTTTTCAATTATTAGAAGAAGAGATTCTGACTAGTCTATTCAATAAACTACAGATAGGTCCTAAAAAGTTACCTACTCTCTCTACTTGGAGAAATATTTTAGAGAAAATAAAAAATCCAATAGGTGAAGTGGTTGTTGGCATTGGAGGCAAGTACACAGCCCTTGGAGACGCATACGTCTCCATTGTTAAGGCATTAACCCATGCTGGGGCTCATCTAGGTATAGAAGTGAATCCAATTTTCATCGAAACCACCAACATTAATGAAAAAGACATTGATCACCAAATTCAATCTTGCGATGGTATCATTATACCTGGAGGTTTTGGATATCGGGGGATCGAAGGGAAGATCTCTTTAATTACTAGATTACGAGAAGATAACATTCCTTTCCTAGGAATTTGTTTAGGTCTCCAATGTGCCATTATTGAATATGCTAGGAATGTCTGTGACCTTGAAAATGCCAACTCTACAGAATTCGCTCCAGATACCCCTCATCCTGTTATCGATCTACTTCCGTCACAACGTACTGTTTATCGTAAAGGTGGAACAATGCGACTTGGATTGTATCCTGTTGTAATCTCAGAGGGTACGAATGTTCATGCTATTTATGGTGAAATAGAAATAAAAGAGCGTTTCCGGCACCGATATGAAATCAATCCTGATTATGTGTCTCAATTAGTTACTAAGGGATTCACATTCTCGGGTATGTCTTCTGACAGCTCTGTTGTTCATATAGGAGAGTTAACAAATCATCGATTCTTTGTAGGAACACAATACCATCCTGAGTTCCTATCTCGTTTCGAACAACCAGCCCCACTATTCAAAACTTTTGTAGAAAGCTGTTGGGAACATAAAAAGGATAAAAAAAAATAGAGAGAGATTTTCATCCCTCTTCTGACCAGGGTTTAGGATCTGGTTCGGGTTTGGGTTCAGGCTCGGGTTCGGGTTCAGGTTCAGGTTCGGGTTCGGGTTCAGGTTCGGGTTCGGGTTCAGGTTCAGGTTCAGGTTCAGGTTCGGGTTCAGGTTCAGGTTCGGGTTCAGGTTCAGGTTCAGGTTCAGGTTCAGGTTCAGGTTCCGGTTC
>CP070695.1:47484-93855 GCA_020353515.1 Candidatus Heimdallarchaeota archaeon | reverse complement strand
CGAAAATTACAATCCTACACCAGCGCCTCTGTTCGTCCGATATTCTCATTTTCCCTGCTCCGTTATCGGAACGTTCCTTGCGCCTTCGTCCAATAAGCGCAGGTCCACGTTCCCCACATTATCGGCCTCGTCCACGTCCGAATACAGCATGTTGCGCAGTTTCACTATGCGTGAAAAATTGTTAGCGAGTGTTTTTTTCAGCGCCACTTTAGCCCGATCCTTAGCTATAGCGTCGCGCTGCTTGTCCGATAACTGTTTCACGATACCTGTTGCGCTGTCAGTAGTTACCGGACCACAAAACCCCATAGCAGAAACGCCATAATATCGGCTGTGAAAAGGTCCGCAAACATAGGCAACCCATCCCGAACCAGCCCGATAATATCGGTACTTAATACCTTTCCTGCGGAACCTCATACGCAGTACGGCTTTAGAAAGTACTGTTTTACCCGTCTGTCCGATAACCGGCCTTTTCTTTCGGCTCATAACGAATCCCCTTTTTCAAGTGCCTCTTTGTTTTGGCGATACTGCCTATAATCTTGGTTTAACTTCCTTGTCCGATAACGTCGCTCCATCCAACGTCTGATAAGTTGTTGTAACCATCGGAACATTATAGGCCATCCAATTCTTTCAGTCTCACCACGAAGATCACGATTCCGATAACTACCATTGCACAACACACGAGAAAGACCGATAACATGGTTAGTTCTCCTTTTTGGTGTTCCGATAATTCGGAACTAAACGTCCGATAGTTAGTCGGTCGAATAGGGTATCATATCCGATAACCTTGACCAAACCGGATTCAAGCGTCACCACAACGTATCCATCTTGTTCCGATAACGTCCTACCGATAACTCTGCCGTAGCACATGGCCAATTCGTCCGATAAACCGCAGACCTTCAACGTTCCATTATCGGAACGTGGGATTTCAAGTGTCGCTTTGCCGAACATTTTATCGCTCCTTGACAAGAAAAACAGTACGAGTGTACAACTCGCAGTTCCGATAACTTGGCCAATCGCTCGGTGCGGAAAAGGCCGATAATGGTTGTTCCCCAACAGATACAGTAGTGATAACCTCAGCGTCCGATAGCTCCAACCAATCCAGAAAGTCTGATAACCAAAGGTGTGGTATTGAAGCATAGCTTCTATGGGATTTGTTAGTCCGATAAGCTATCCGTGTGTACTTCATTTTAATCACCTCACCACGAAAGATCGCGGTCCAATAAAATGTCGGCTATCTGCTCAGAATCCAAAACTTCTTCAACGTCCGATATTTGGATAACCAAGCCACCGATTGCAAGGAATTCTTTATCGGACCAAACCTCTTCAACCACGAAGTATTCGTCCGAGAATGTCGTTGTCACAATGTCGCCAGCCTTGATATTCATAGTTATCGCCCCTTGCTATTAAAGCCCCACTGAAGATAGGCCATGAAAAACACAAGCCAAAACCGAAAGCAGTTGTCCGATAACCGATGCCCCAATTGCCAGTCCGAAGATAAGTCCGATAAGTTTCATTTCTCTGCTCCCCATAATGTAGGCCCTATTGCCTACACCTATATTGTAGGATACCTCGGGCAAGGAAGCAAGGAAAAAAGAAAAAAAAGATTCGTCCGATAATTCGGGAAGTTTCGTGGGCATTCTCTGGAGTAATATCAAATAGGTCCGATAATTTGCTCAGAGCCAATTTTAGTCCGATAACCTGGGTAGTCCGATAAGGGGAGTGGGTATAATATGTTTTGGTCCGATAACTCGGGGAGGTCCGATAACTCGGGGGGGTTCAATCACAACCGGCCCAATTTCTTCACCCCCGCATAAATTTAGGATATCCTTTTTTTATACACTTCGCCCACTTTCTCAATTTCTTCAAAAACATCTTGCCCACCTTCTTATATAATATTATGGATGTCTTGTTTTGTTGCTATAAAACATGTAAGAAATAAGGAAGATTTATAATGAAACAATATTTAACAAATAACAAACTGGCCATGGATATGTTAAAACATATGGCGAACGACGGTAGAACGGATAAGTATATCCAGCAGAAACTACGAGAAGTAATAGGATATTCATGGCACACGAGAACTATAGGAGACAGGCGACGAGCCTTGGGAATAAGAAGGACTACCACAATTAACAAACCAGCTACTCCACTTTCTTGTCCCGCTAAATCAAATTTGATTAAAAATTCCTTTAATAAACTTGACCCAAATCAATTATCGTTTAATGAATTATGTGAATATGTTATCTCATTTTTTGAAGATTTAGCAAATTACCCAAGGGGAGAAAGGGCTCCAAATCATTGGTGGAAAATTATTAGTAGCAAACTAAGAATCTTTGATAAGAAAAGAATTATTCAATCAATTAATTTTGGAATTTTTACTCAATCGCAAATGTATGCATATAATTTTTGCACAGAAGGATTTGACCGATTGATATCCAGAAGTAGCTGTAAAGGGCAGTGTCAAGATTTATATGATTTATACCGCAAATGGAGAAATTCTTTTCTAAAATCGTTACATATGAAAACTGTAAATACTATATATGAAACAACACGATAATTATGTCGATAATCAATTTGATCCATATGGGAAAATATCTGATTTAAAAGATTATAATATATATTATCGTATTGAGATTGGAAGATAAAATGACACAAACCAAGAAATGTATAAAATGTGGTAAGACCGCAAGAATATGGAGTGGCCATGTACAAACGAAGGATGGTCGTAAGGTTCTTGCTGGATGGTGTTCAGAAGAATGTATAAATAGTATATCTGATGGATACTTTGGTAGATTTTTCAAAATATTTGGAGAAGTAAAATTGGAGTTTTAAAATAATGGAAGTACAAATTTTATCAATTTTTGATGTTGACTTAGATATCAAAGTTGAAGAAGAAGATTATGAGAAACATTAAATCACTTCCCAATAAATATTGTTCAGCCTGCGGGGCTATTTGGGTACCAGATGAAGTGTTCGGAGATAGGCCGACTTGTCAATGTTCGTGTGTTCCAGTAGGTACAATTTATTATCCTCCAGTTTCTATAAAAATGTTAAAAATAAGGCCAATAATTACAAAAGAAGCAAGAAAGTATATTGATGGACCATTTGATCGAACAATGTGAATTTCCTAGATGTAAACATTCTCCATTTTTAACCCTCGTTGAAAGACCGATATGTCAAATGCATTGGCAACAGCTATGTACAACCAGCACAGATGCAGAAGAAAATAAACTATTAAAAAAAATAGGCTTAATCAGAAACAGTGAGGGTGGGATAGGGATTTATGAAAAATCTTAAATGGAAATCGGTGAATAAGAATTGGCATAAAGCCGAAACTGATTTATTGGTATTAGATTGTTATAGGCTTGGCAATACATCTGTTGCCAAATGGAAAATTCAAGCAAGTATTAGAAGGAACGCAGCTACCCAAAGAACCACGCCAAGACTATACCATAATCTTTGTCTTGCCCAAAAACATGCGGAAAAATTAGGTAAAGAACTTTTATTGGATTATTATAAAGTTATTAAAGATGAATTAAAAAATTTAGAAATAGGAGAAATATATATTGGATAGATTTATAGTTTGCCACGGTCTTCCTTATTACAAAAATGAATTGAGAAGTGTGGTATTGCGAAATGCGTATAAAGATCCATTGTGTGAATTTACGTTGATGATTGATCATATTATTCATCTCAGAAAAATAGATGATGAACAATTTAAAACATGGCTAATATGTAGTGATGTACCAGAGGGAGATATCAGAGGAATCTTCGTAATAGAAACCCCAGAACAAATAAGACAGATGATTAAAGATGCAACATCTTGTTTTTGGTGCAAACTTAAAAATAGAAATTAAAATCATGAAAAAATTTCTGATAACCTTGTCTATTGTATTGTGTATTATTCTTTTTTTTATAGGTGGACCTATTTGGGTATATTATAATAACACTAAACACATATGTATTATTAATGATCCACCAGAAATTACAGGTGGTTTTATTGGTGATCGTGGAGGATTAATTCGTTTTGGATCGCCATCATATTATCTATCATATAAGGGAAAATTAAAAAATTCCGACGAAGTTTGTGAAAAGTGGGTGCGTGTAACCGAATATGAATATGATTATCGGATATATGGGAGAGATGATTGTTATGGACATCAAAAGTAGATTGTGGTTTGATACATCTTTAGAAACAATAGAACCATAATATTTAGTGAAAGGGTGATAAAGAATGGATAATACTGAAGTATTCTGTTCATGTGGAGAAAAACTTAAAATAACTACATTGGACACTACATTAGAAAAAGACAAACCTGCGCATACCGTTATAATAGTACAAATTTGTAGATCGTGTATAGAAGGGGCTTTGTCTAATGGATATTGTTAGGAATGTTAATGAAACATAATGAGATATTAATAAAAGTTAATGCATGGGTTGATGAAAAGGTTGCGTCACTTGTCGAATCTATCAATTGTTTCGAGGATTTATTAACTTTGGCAAGTTGTGAGGGTGATGATGAAAATCCAGCCTATGTTTATTTTACTTCAGTCAATGGGCCATTTAAGTTGTTTGATCGCGTGCATATGTTGTCGATAGCTGCGGGACAAGCAATTAAGGCTGATGATGAATTTCGATTTCAAATAGAATGGACGGCTGGATCGGAAGAACCGATGGCTACCTTGTATGTGCGCCGTAAATTCCTGAAATTATTAACACAAGTGATCAAGGGGGTTGCAGTTGCCGACCGTTTTACGATTGAAGCTAACTTACCAATTATGGGGCGGGCAGATTGATGAAATAAAATATTCTGAATATTGAAGGGAATCAAAAATGAAAGATGATTTACCAAAAGCTAATGCTAATGCTGAGCAGAGTTGGGAAATTGCTGTTGAAAAGTTAATACCTAAATTGACCAAAAGAATTATAAAGGCGGTTAATAATGGTGAAACATATATAAATATATATAAATTGGGGGTATTAGAAAAACATATTAGAGATATAAGGATTCTCGATATGGAGAGGATTATTTGAGGGTACTATGGATACAAGGAGAATAAAATGGCAGTAGATGATTTGTTCTGGTGGAATTGGTCAGTATATCCTTATTTTGATTTATCTGATAGAATCTATATCGATAAAAAAAATAATACTGTTCTAGAATTGTTGGTACCGGGTTTTAATAAAGAAACATTAAATGTATTTTTAGAAAATGATAAATTTATTATTGTTGATGGTAAAATCGGTAATCGAGAATTACATAAAGAATTTTCCGTTAACAATGGTGTTAAGTCAGAAAATATTTCAGCTACTTTAAAAAATGGTGTTTTAACCATTGTTATTGTTAGATCGAAAGAAATGGATTTAAAGAGGATATCTATCAATGATTAATCAACAAACATGGATTGATTTGGCAAAAATGAGAAGTGATCCTAATAATCGGACGAGATTTTCTTGGTGGTTTCCAAGATTACCATCTCATCCTGATATATTTGTTCCTAAAACCAAAATTATTCGTCGTCATCAGAATCATAATTTAATTTGTTTATTGGATAATAAAAAACCACCTGATTATGATTCATTTTGTAATTGGATAATAAAGGCTGGTAATGAGGTTGGATGGCCAATGTTTTTACGTACGGATTTTTTGAGCGACAAACATCATTGGGTGAAAAGTTGTAGTGTAAAAAATCCCCAACAAGTTAGATCAAGTATTTTTAAACTGGTCGAAACTAGCGCAATGGCCGATCTAATTGGATTTCCAACAGATTGTTGGGTAGTTAGGGAACAAATACTTACTTGTCCTGCTTTTTTTGCTTTTTATGGTCATATGCCCATAGTTAAAGAAAGGCGTTATTTTGTTAATGATGATCAGGTTATATGTCATCATCCATATTGGCCACCAGAAGCATTTTATAATAGTCCAGTTTCCGTTGGTCGATGGAAAGAATTACTTGATGAAATTAATATCGAGACAGATTCTGAAATTGAATTATTGACCAAACTGAGTAGTTTAGTAGGGGCTACTTTGGGTGGGAAATGGTCTGTTGATTGGATGTGGTCAGAACATGATCAACGATGGTTTTTGATCGATATGGGTGAAACCAAGCACAGTTATCATTGGCCAGGGTGCGCAAAAGAATAGGTGTTTATAAATTATTTTGGATTAGAATTAGCTAATTTTTAGGTTTTAAGAAATATATCGGTTGATTAATTATATAATATGATAAATGAGTATGCTGGGTTGTTGATGAGGATTGATTGAAATATGAATCAAATTAAATGTTTTGGTTGTGGACAAATTCTTGAAGTTGAAATTAATATCAATGGTGATGACCCAAAAGAAAGGATTATTATTATATGTGGAAACAGAGATTGATTCGTTGATGCCAATTGTTGGTGATAATTGGTTTGATTGTTCTATCTGTTTGGGTGGGTCCGTCATTATGGAATTGTACTATTTATTATTATCGACGACAAAATATTAAGAGAGAATTTAGACAATCACATTATATTATGTGTGAGGGATGTAGGAATTGTAATAGACCACTTTGTCGGTTTATTCCTAAAGGTAAACTTGCTACCCAATACAGTATTATGTGTCCATATTGTGGTATAAAGTCTGTGTTTAATCGGCCAGTACGATGTATTTACTCCGATTATCCACTTCCTGATTATCCTAAAAATATATTTGAATCATTGGAGGAAGAATAAATATATTGAGAATTGATGAATTGTAATATATGTTTAAAACAAATTTATATTGACTGGTTTCGTGTTCTATTTCTAATTGTTGTAAATATATTATTGGGTTGAAAAATTTTGATTTAAAGGAATAAAAATGAAAAAGCTAGTAGTATGTATGATTACAATATTTGGTGGATGTACATTACACACCACAACTATTAATAGTAAGTTACGTGATAGTGGAGAAGTCCCCACTGTTTGCGAATCTTGTCACACAGATAAAATCGATTGCGATGCTTCTTGTGTAAATCAATATCATGATGATATGAATGAATGTAATAAATTACCTGATCCCGGTGGTATTGAATGGTTTTATTGTACTAAACTTGCAAAAATGAGTAAAGACTTTTGCCTAGATTTATGTGATACTGGTTTAATACTTTGTTTATTGAGAAATGGTTGTCCAGTTTTATATTAGAATAAGTTTAGATTAATTAATTATGGGGTGTGGATATATTTGAAATATTTTTAAATGTTATTATTTACCTGTGATTTTGTATAATTTCTTATAAGGGGATTGTTCTGATGTTTAATAGGATTATATTGATTTTGATTTTTTCTGTTATTTTGATGTCTGGTTGTAAAAAGGAAAAGGAAATTTGTGTTCTTAATGATCCACCAGAGATAA
This sequence comes from Candidatus Heimdallarchaeota archaeon, assembly GCA_020353515.1. Lineage (GTDB taxonomy): Archaea > Asgardarchaeota > Heimdallarchaeia > Hodarchaeales > Hodarchaeaceae > Hodarchaeum. The sequence goes on along the minus strand of CP070695.1, from coordinate 86,479 downwards.
CTAAGGGTAGAATAGAAAGATATTATCGTGCGTTTTCTAGCGATGAAGTAATATATTATTTATTTTATGTAGGGAAAATGGAACAGTCGGGTGAAGAATGTGGTCGTTGGATTCCTGTGACAAAACGTGGATATGAGCATCGAATGTACGGTATAGGCTGGTAAAAGACAAGTAAAATTAATTTTTGAGGAGATATTCAAAATTTGGAAGATTATAAAATGTGTGAAAAAAATACTAGATCTACTTTGCGCATATTAAGGCGTATTATATCGGTGATTTACGTTGTGGCATATATTTTATCATTTTTAATATTACCTCCAATGGCAATATGGACTAATGATGGTTTATATATGTGGATTGCCGCAATAATAATACTTGGCATTCCAGCTATCATCTTTTATATAATATTTGTTTTAGGAACTGCATATGGAATATATGAGCTGATTGTGGGGCATAGATAGAAAAATTATAATGAAAGGACATAGTATGATTAGCGATGAAGGTCAGATGAAAGCTGCACGTATTATGATGGATGCTACAGAGAGAATGTATCAGGCTAATAATGTCTTGTGTGATAGGCTTGATAATATCTTAATTAGACTTGATGATATTGTGCTTAGATTTGAAAATTCTGTTGATAGATATATTCTGGACTATCCTGGTCCATAAGAAATTAATATTATTATGATAACAGGGAGTTGATTTTTGAAAATGAATAAATGTTTTTGTTGTGATAAAGATTTGAATGTTACTAATGGGTCTGATCCAACGATAGGTTATCCAGTTTATGGTGGATTATGGTTTCGTTCTAACGGTAATTATGGATCAACAATTTTTGATCCTCATGATGATTCTGATGAATTTATTCGTATTATAATATGTGATGATTGTATCAGAAAAAACCCTGAAAAAATAGAGCATATTTCAAATATGCGCACCATTACTACTGCAAAAATTAGGAATTTTCGTCCACAGATTTGGTTCAAATAATAGATGAAATTAAGATATTTGTATGTAATATTAGTAATAAAAATAACATAGAGTCTAAATTAAAGTAAATAACGAATAAATATTTGGGCCAATGTCCACGCTGTAAATTTTGGTGGGAAGCAACTAGATTAATAAATAATGTTTATATTATTCCACCGCATGGTGGTATTAATATTGCAGGTTTCTGTCCGGAAAGAATTATTAATTCGAAAGATATTATAGTTCCAATAAAGGAAAAAAATTATGTTAGGGATAGATAATATTCCAGTAATTTCCATTGATCTAGAATGCGTGCTTCAATGTATATGTATGGAAAGAATGTCTTAAGAGATTTCGGAGTGATTGTGAGGTATGTTAACGACAAATAAAGCACCATATTGTTATTAAATATTATATTGTTGGGAGGTATAGATGGTAGAACCATATGGGAAAGAATTGATTCTTGATTTAAGTGAGTGTAATGTTGATACTTTTACAAGGGAATCTATAGGTAATTATTTCGATAAGCTTTGTAAACTTATTGACATGCGGGCTCAGGATAGGTATTTTTGGGATGATGAAGGATTACCACTGGAAGAATGTCAAACTAATCCTAAGACCTGTGGTGTAAGTGCTGTACAATTTATCTTAACTAGTACTATTATTGTTCATTCCTTAACAAAACTTGGTAAAGTTTATATAAATATATTTTCTTGTAAAGATTTTGATTGTGATCTGGCTTATAATTTCACAGTAAATTGGTTTGGTGCTGGTTTATGTAATGATACTATAGTAATAAGGGAATAATTTATGCAAGTTATAGAACGATCCGTTGTTTTAAATTGTCTTTCTGAATTATCTATGCTTGGTGTTCGTTTATGGAATGATAATAATGAGGTACTTATTAGATTTGTTGTAGAAAAAATTAAAGATGATAAATTTTATTGTAGTATCAATGTTATTCGTGGAATTAATTGCGATTTATATCCAAGCACTTATTCTATGAATATGTCAGAAAAATTTAGAAATGATGATAAATTTAGGGTAGCTTTGATTATTCCCACTGGTTTAGGTGCCTCTGTGGGTGGTCATGCTGGGGATGGTGGTGCTACTGCTAGATTAATGGCTTCCGTGTGTGATAGACTTGTAACTCACCCTAATGTTGTTAATGCCTCAGATATTAACGAAATGACAGAAAATACCTTGTATACTGAAGGATATTCATTGACACAATATCTACTCGGTAATATTGGTTTACAAGAAGTTAGACAAAATCGTGTACTGGTTATTATAGACGGTTCTGCCGATCCAATTTATATTGATGCTGCTATCAATGTTGTTAATGCTGCTAGAGTTACTTATGGATTAAATTGCCCAGAGATAGTAGTTCTAAAAAATCCATTTACTATGAAAACTGGTTGGTCAAGTGGAGGTCGAGCAGCGGGTACTATTGAAGGGATGGAAGAGTTATTTGACATACTCCATAATCGTAAAAATATTTATGATGCTGTGGCAATAACATCATTAACTACAATTGCTGCTGAGGTTCGTGATTATTACTATCGGAATGGTGGAGTAAATCCATGGGGTGGTGTTGAGGCAATGTTAACACATGCAATATCCCATTGTTTTCAGGTACCTTGTGCGCATGCCCCAATGATGGAATCGCAGGAAGTTGAACAAATTGATTTCGGTATTGTTGATCCACGATGTGCAGCGGAAACAGTTTCTCGTACATATTTGCCTTGTATTCTGAAAGGTTTACATCGAGCACCACAAATCATTAACTCTAGCCCTGATGTATCCTGTTTGGTTATTCCAAGGAGATGTTTAGGTGTCCCAATGTTAGCAGCGCAACAGAGAGATATTCCTATTATTGCTGTTGATGATAATTTAGAAATAGGAAGTATAGATTGTACTAATTATGTAAATGCTATTGTAGTTGGTAATTATATGGAGGCGGTTGGTGCTGTAACTGCTTTGCGATCAGGTATCAGTATTGAATCATTACGCAGACCAATATCTAAAGTTAAAGTGTCTAGATAAAAATTATGTTTAAAAGGAGTTGAATAATATCAATGAAGGCACAACGTGGAATAGCGGCTGACGCAGTTATATCTATTGCTAGGGCTATTAAGACATCGAAAGGTTGGTAAAATGCTACATTATATTGGACCAAACAAGAAGGTTAGTATTGTGATATAAATGGAAACTTGGTATAAAATTATATGTGATCAGTGTGATTCTGTCAACTGGGTTTGTGATGGTGACACTTCAGATTTAACGGTTTTAGATGTAAATGGTTTTGTTTGTTGGCAATGTGAAAAGATTCATGATTTTTACCCGGATATTTCTATATCAGATGATCCAGAAAATTATGAAATTGGTTTGAAAAAACCGACATAATTATCATATAATAATATAGAGAAAGGAAATGGCTATGATCCCGAATAATGATTGTTATTTATTTATTATTAAGACCGATTCGTATACTGGCAATTTTGAAAGACAAATGTGTTCCTATATTACCGGTGTTGACAATGGTAATGGCTTGCGCAATGAAGTGCTAATTCGAAATGTTGCAATAAGTGCAAATAAAATATTTCGAGAAGAATGTTCGGATAGAATTGATGAATTTGAAGATTTAATTACCGGATTTAACGATGAAAATGGGTGGTATAAATGTTCTACTGTTTGGGGAGAAGACTATAAGGATATAGCTATACCAATTAATATTGATTCTTTGCCGACGCAAGAACAGTTAAAATTTATGATGGATCGTGCTATTAAATTTAGTAAACAATTTAATTCAAAAATAAATATATTGGGGTTTGAATTGAGGGAATTTAAAGTTAAAATTATTGAAACATTATTAAATTCATGGCAGGTAAATGAATTATGAACGGACACGATGTAACATTAAATCTTGGGCCATTTAATAATTGCGTGGAATATCTATCAGATCATATTATTCCGGAGTATCCAGTAGATTTTTATACATCTGTCCCAAGAGTAGCATATTATTCACAAGATACAGAACAAGTATGTACTGATACCACAGAAAATAGTATTATTATTCCGATGATGGATTTTAATTTTACATTAAATAACTGTAATGAGAGCTATTTAATAGATATGTTCTCATTAAAAATCATTAACATGATTTACTCTTTAGCTAATGAATTTAATTTGTCTATAAATATTGATAATATTGTGATACCAATTAAACATAATATGATAATAAAATTAGAAGATAATATATTAAAACTTGTAATTAAAATTGGAATAGGAATTTTTGTAGATGATCAAGAAAGTGAGGTTCAAAATGAACGTAGGTGATACTGTAAAGATTAATCGATGTGAGGTTTGTCCAAAAGTTGTTGGCAAGACAGTAAAGGTTGTTGAAGTTGGCGAAAACGGTATTGTTGTAAGTTTTGGGCGTGGTCGCCCACAGAAGGATCGTCCGAGGGCATTCAGTTTTAATGATGTTTCTTTAGTTGATCAAAACGAACAAAAGACAACTAGTTAACAAAATTAAATTTAAAAATAAGATTAAACGGGAAGAGATTAAACTTGAACTTCGAAAATATAGGAAATGTTTTTGGATTTATCCTTTAGGTCATATTTGGGAATATTATGATTTGGGACGCAATCAATGTATACATTGTAAATTCATAAAAAACAGTGAGTGGATTGGGCAATAGTCTTGTATCCACCATCTAAATGGAATACCAATGCTAACACAATACCCAATATTAATGAGTAAATTGTTCGCGTAAATCACTAACTTATGTAAAGGATCAAATAATTATGAAAATTATTGCATTAGAGGCTGAAAATATTAAGTATCTTAAAGTTGTTAATATTAAACCAGATGGATCATTAGTAGTTGTCGGCGGTGATAATGCTCAAGGCAAAACTTGTGTTTTAGATTCTATAGAATATGCCTTACATGGGGCGGGCTCTATTCCATCGAAGCCAATTCGTGATGGTGAGAAAAAGGCCCGTGTTGTTGTGGATTTAGGTGATATTCGAGTAATTCGCACTTTTACCGAAAATGGTACACGATTGGTTGTTAAAAACAAAGATGGTGCCGTTTTTCCATCACCACAGGCAATGCTTGATAAATTAGTTGGTGAACTAACCTTTGATCCATTAGAGTTTTCTAGAATGGATGGCAAGAAACAGGCGAATGTTCTTAAACAATTAGTTGGTTTAAATTTTGATAGTTTGAACGATGAATATAATACTATTTTTAACAAACGAACAGAAGTTAATAATAGAGGGAAAGCATTAAAATCTCAATTAGATGGTATTCCAGAATACGATAATTTGCCAGACAAAGAAGTTCAGGTTTCTGAACTTATTGATAAATTGGAAAAGGCCAATGATCGCAATAGATATAATCAATCTCAAAGATATGAACTAGACTTGGCCGAAGCCAATTTAGTAAATTTAGAAGCAGAAATGGTAACTCTACGAGAAAAAATTAAAAAATCCAAACAACAGATAACGAAATTGCGCTCAGAAGTTAGTAGCCTTAGTGATGTAGATGTTGACAAATTACATACACAAATTAGATCAGCAGAAACAACAAATATTAAAATAAGAGAAAGACAAAAAAGAAATAAGCTTGCAGAACAAGTTAATGGTTTACGCGAACAATTTAGTCAATTAACTCACAAATTAGAAGAAATCAAATGGCAAAAGCAAAATATGCTTGAAAGTGCTAAATTTCCAATACAAGGATTAGCATTGAATGAAAATGGTGTTACTTTTAGGGATATTCCATTTGATCAATGTTCTGCTGCTCAAAGAATTAAAATATCCGTTGCTATGGGACTGGCAATGAATCCCAAACTTAAAGTATTACTGATAAGAGAGGGATCATTGTTGGATAAGAAAAATTTGGCTATGATTGCGAAAATAGCTCAAAAGGCTGATGCTCAAATATGGTTAGAAAGAGTGTCAAGGGGCAAAGAGTGTTCTGTGATCATTGAGAATGGAATGATTAAGGAAGAATAATATATGAATGATCCAGCAGTAGATTTTGAAAAAAAATGGCACAATAAAATTGTTAGACCAAAGAGAAAATTCTATACAACATTGCCAGACAAAAAATATCTTGTTAAATCTGCATTATATAAATATGATGAAGATTTAACTATATTGGCGATTATGGCGGAAGATTATACTTTTGGTCCAGGTAGCAATGGTCATTTTTTTACTATTAAAATTTTACCAGAAAATTTAGAAAAAGCCATGGATGATTTTGAAATAATTGATGAATAATTGTGTCTGATGAAAATTTAAAGTTTCAGTTGTGTCCATGTGGTCAAACACACCCTATTGTGTCTGGCATAAGACCATCACTAGATACAGATGATATTTTCCTGTGTGATTGCGTTCAAACTGGATATGTTTTATATTTTGGTAAAAATGAATGCGAACAATTAGATATAAATTCTCCTGGAGAATATGTTGTTGAAGATGCTGGAGATCATGGTGGATGGAAAGTATGGGTTCGTAAATTGAATAAACATGGAAAATATTGTCCCAATAATCAGATATTTTCTTTTCATCAATGTGATGGATATTGTCATTCATTAAAATCTATATTGGTAACAAGAAAGATGCGGAGAATATTTATATGATTCCAAAACTACAATGGTTAATTCATTCTAATATGGAAAATGATAATGTTATTAAAAGGCTTGTTCGGGCCGTAGGCCGTAGTGGTGCAAATATACGTTGTGTCAATTATAAATTAGGAGATCATATTCGTCTTGATATGTATGATCATTCAGATTGTGTCGTTTGTTATGGGGGGATAGATTTTATTCAATATTTAAATAATAATAGAATTACAAAATTTATTCCTGGACCATGGTTCAATCTTAGGAATTTGAGATGTAGCACATATTATGCTTATTTCGGGAGGTATCTGTTAAATCAACCGTATAATATGTTGCCACTTGGTGATTTATGTAGACAATTAATCGGTCGTGATTATTGTTTATTTTTAAGACCAGATATTGGGACTAAGCCATTTGTTGGACAAGTTATAGATTCAAAAACCAATAATATAAAACCAATACTTGAATCTGTTGGTCCAGAAACATTAGTCATTACATCAACTCCTAAAATCATATCAAACGAATGGAGATTTGTTGCTTGTAATAGGGAAATTGTGGCTGGATGTCAATATTTGCCATCCGAAGAATCATCATATGGTAATAAGGCTTTTGTTCTAGCCCAAAAAATTTGTCAGCATGAATGGCAACCTGATCTGTGTTATGTAATAGATATAGTACAATTCGGAAATAATGTATATTTATTGGAACTTAATAGTTTCAGTTGTTCTGGATTTTATCAATGTGACTTAGATAGAATTGTTGGACATGCTAATCAGGCTGCTGTTAGTGAGTGGAAGGATTATCATAAATAGGAGATTGTATGTTTTTTAAGAAAAAGAAGTATGATTTTTATCTGGCTGGGCCGATGCGTGGATATCCTAATCTTAATAAAGAAATGTTTACTAAAATGGTTAAATTTCTTAGACTAAAAGGATTTACAGTATGGAATCCATCAGAACATACTAGTTATCTTAAACTTTCTTTTGCTGAATGTATGACACTTGATCTTAATATGGTAATATGTTGTTGTAATAAAATTGCCTTTTTACCAGGATGGAGAGAATCGTTAGGGGCAAATATGGAGGCGTTTGCTGCATTTGCATGTGGGAAAGAGGCAATCGAATTAATTCCGTTGGTTAGCGGAGATGTAGCTATAGTTTCATTGAATTTAACGGAATATAATTTGCCGTATATTGTTGGGGAGACTTGCAGATTTGATCCTCATAAAACGTGATTAGCTAAATCTATCCATTTGTCTGTTGCTTTATCTGCATCGGAGTGACATTTCTTGCATAGATATAGTAATAAAAATGGTTGATTATAGTCTGGATGATGGGCTTCTATATTTTCGTATGAATTACACAACTCGCATTGTTCTAGTGGTATTAATTTCCCAGTTTTGATAGCCTGTCTAACCAAATATCTGGCATGGGTTTTTTCTGGAAATTTTTCTTTGTCCCTCCTGGTTTTAGCTGCGTTAACGGTAGTTGGTTCACATCTGCGTTGATCGTTTGTTAATTTTGATGCGCAAGAACGACTACAAACATGTTGTTGTCCCAATTTTTCTGTACGAAGAATTTTATTAATTGGTTTTTCAAAGGATTTTCCACAATATACACATATTATCGTTTTATTATTAGACATATCAAAATCTTATCTGTTATCTCCACTACCATGTAAGGTTTTATTTTCTTTTCTTATTCGTAATTTAGCAAGATTAATATCTAAAATTTCATGTAATTGTGTATCAAGTCTATTGGCTATAGTTTCTATACATGTTATTATATTAGATATATTTGTTGGAATTTCAATAAATCTTTGATATTCATTTAAACGACATTCATATGAATAATACCACTCCGACAATTTATTAGCAACAGATGATGCATTAACATTCAAAAATATAACTAATTGATATATAGTAAATGATCTTAGCCTATGGACAATTGATGATCCTCTCATTTGATACATCATTTCTAGATCAAGGTCAGTATCACAACATATATTGGCCAGATACCAACAACAATCACTAAGCCCTTTTTTTATAGCATCACTTCTTTTTTTTGTTATGTGCCAGTTATCGTCACGTATTAATTTCTTGACTTTTTCTGTTACTTCCCCACATTCTCCCATTAAGCCCAATGCTGGATATATCATTGTTGTATATGGAATTCCTAGATATATCGCCGTTTCTCTTGCTTTTTGTTGATATTCAGACAGATTCATTATTCATCATCGTAATAACGTTCATTTTTACCCGGTTTCATTCCGGACAGCCATTTACCATTTTGAGTATTTGTAGCATAATATTTATATGGATCATCTAATGTTTCAAGAATCCAATCAGCTAATCCATATTTAACTGCTTCTTCTGCCGCAAATAAAGTATCATGAGAACATAATTTTTCTATTTTCTTAAGATTCATCCTTGGTTTTGCATTTATCATTCTACTTAAATATAATTCATACATCTTTTTTCTTAATTTAATAGAATATTTACTCCATGCCTGAACACTTCTACATGTCCCAGATAATGAATCAAATCCATCATGTATCATAAAAGTACAATGTGGAGCAACTATTCTAGTATCACATGCTTGAATAATAATTGATCCCATACTCATTGCATGTCCCCAACATATACCATAAACATGAGAAGGAGATGCTCTAATAGCATCAAATACAGACATTCCATGATACCAGTCCCCGCCAATATTATTCATATGAATGACGATAGGTTTGCTTGAAATATTATTGGCATGAACTATGGCTTTAATTAAAAATTCAGACATTTGACAATCTGTGCCAGATTCTCCCTCCCCACTATCCATTTCTGCGTCATGTGATCCAAGATGGATTAATCTTTTTGATGGTAAATATGAATAATCAAACCATCTGTCAATATCTTCTCTTGAATAATTACTCATTTATTATTCCTAAATAACTTAATATTTGTGTTAAATTATTAAATTTAAAAATATATGATCGTTCTGATTCTATCATGATTTTTGATTTAGAATTTTTTGTAATTTTTCTACAATTAATTTATAATGAGAAAAATATAATTCAATATAATCTCCGCGAGGCCATGAATGACCATCCATTAATATTGTCGGTTGACACATTATTAGATCTGTCCATTTAGGTAAAACTTCACATAATCTTTTTTGAATATTCGATTGTTGAGAATAAATTTTATGTTCATAAATTATTGGTGATCCAGTTGTTCTTTTGGTTCTACCTAATAAACTACCTTTTAATTCGGAAGCTTTTGTTTTTGCTTTTTTTTCTCCATTTTCTAATAAGTCACTCCAATCTTTTAATAAACTTCGAATTTGTGATTCACTCATAATCTACTCCAATATATTTTGATGTTTCTCTTATTATTGGTTCACTTACTTCTACACCTAGACAATTTATCCCTAATTTTTGACATATAATTGGGACTGTTCCACTTCCCAAAAATGGATCTAGAACATATCCCTCATTTGGATAATGGCCCTTAATAATTCTTTCGACTAATTTCTCCGGAAGTTGCGTTGGACACCATTTTCTTTTTTCCTTAAATGTACCGCAAATTCTAGAAAATTCCCAAACATTGGGGGGTAATTTCCCACCTTTTGCTGCTCTTTTATCATTATACTTTGTTTGTCTAGCACTTGGTATTTTTATAGCTTCTGGCTTCATATAATCTGAATTTAACCAATATATGGGGCGATAGCATAAACCATATTTATTTTTGCTGGTTTGATCTTGTCCGAACGAGTAATACCATTGTAATCTCTGTATTAATGGTATTTTTAATTGATGAATTATTTTTTCTACAATATATGTCCATTTTTCATTGAATGTGAAAAATATTGGACCATTGGTTATATTTTTCATTTTGTAAAGCCACATATTTAATTGATCAGTATATACTTGAATTGGCTGATTGTCCAAAAAATCATTATATTTCAAATTTATATTATCTGGGGGATCGGCGATTATTAAGGATATTTTTTCTACTCTAGGGAAATATATTGATTCAAATTTAGCATTTATTAATTTAATCATTATTTATTATTATTCTTCTTTTATTGTAATATTTAATATCATTTGGTATAGAATCTCCATCTGGTTTTTTCATACGAACTATTAACATTTCTAAGATATCTTTAAATTGCGGTTTATTGTCAATTGGATGTGATTCATAATATTTATTACAATATCCACATGCCATTTGTGCCTCTTGTCGGGTCGCATATCCCTCTATTATATAATTGTTTGCAATATCTATGATTGACCATTGATAAATATATGGGAACGTATTTTTTCTAACCACAAACCTGCTCACACTATATTATATGTTCAACAGAAAAAATTATTCTAAAAAATGGAACATTTTATTAAAACTATCCTCTCTATAATTATGGAAGGAACAATTTATTGAATTTAGTTGTGTATAAATCGTGGGGTGATTTAAATGGATGATAAAAAAATTAAAGTTTATTGTAGATTAACTGCTCGTGGAACAGATGGGATTGAGGAAGCTATAGATAATGATCTAAATATTCCCGATCCAGATGATGGGGTTGGCAAAACTATTATTGAAGCAAAAATGAAAGACAGTGACGATAATAGTTGGAGTTGCGATGGATAATTCCGATATTCTTGAACAAGCATATCCGATTATTAAAAAAATAGCAGATATTCGTAGTAAGCGCGGAGCATTTGCTTATTACGATAAAGAAGACATTGCACAAGAAGTTTGGTATATGTGTTTAGATGCTTTAGACCGTTATGATGATAAAATTGGTCCCCTTGAGAATTATTTAGTTAAACATGTTGCCAATAGACTAAAGAATTTAAAAAGGGATAAATATTATCGTCCCGGTTTTAATATTCAGACTTCCGGACTTGCAAGGACTCGTATGAATTTGGTTAATGCTCTTTCGTTGATTGATAATAGAACAACGGCAGAAGGGACATTGCTTGGTTCCTCATCTGTTAATGTTAATCCTATCGATAATATTATTTGTGATGAAACAATAGATTGTTTATTTTCAAATATACCGAGTGAATTATGCAAATATATGGAGGATTTGATAGGTAATAATGATATTGATAATTCAATGATAGATAATGTTAGACTGGTTGTTAGTGGTATTTTATACAAAAAGGATAATAGTGTCTAAAATAAAATACAAAAGATTATCTATGAATCCAGAGGCCCTTAAGACCCTTGCCGAATGTACTAAAGATAATTTAACAGATAAAGAAATTCAACAACGACTTGTAACGATATATGACTATAAATGGAATATTGGTACAATTAGTAGGCAAAGACGTGCTATGGGTATTATTAAGACTCCCGGAAAATCAACAGATACTGAAAATATTAACATTTCTATATTAAATATCCCTCCCCATGGTTTATCCGAAACAGAAAAAGCCTATTGGTTTAGGGGGCAATTTAAACAAACCCATATGTACAAAACTATTTGCAGGCAATTTGAACCACAAGAAGTGGAAACTTATTTAGAAGATTTCGGTTTATTATGTTGTCAATTTGAAGATATTGTTATCAGTGAATTTATGCAGATTGATGATTTTTTAAAACATAGAATTTTAATTAATCAACAGTTGATATTAAAACGTGATATACAGAAACAGATAAATATACTACAGCAATGGTTTATAGATAATCCCAAAATGCATGACCAATCAAAAGAAGAAATTCAATTTAGAATATCACAACAAAGAATGCTTGATGATAAATATAGATATTTGAAAGCAGTGGAGGATCGTTATGATGCGTTAGTAAAAGAAAGACAGAGAATATATAATAGCCTTGCTGCTACTCGTAAAGATCGTATTGAAGAACTTAGTGGTGGTAAAGAAACATTTTTTGAGTTGGTTAGTAAACTTCAACATTCACAAGAAGAGAGGAATAAACAAGGTCGCTTTGCTGAATTAATCAAAATTGCGGCAGAGGATGTTAAAGAAGAATTTCGTAAACCCGTAACATTTCCCGATGACACAGTAGACTATATTATTATGGATTCTAATACGGATTTCGGAGAATAAATTTATGAATAAAACAGCACTCTATATTCCACGTCCAGGAACAACATCGCTAATGGTACAACATGGATATGTTGACGCTCTTAGAGAATTAGGATGGAAAGTATATGTGATCAATCCGCAAAATAAGTTAAATTGTGAAAAATTAATAGTAGAATATGGTGTTAACTTAATAATGACATCTTCTCGTTATGGTATTCGCCAATTACCAATTGATATTATTAATAAAAATAATGTTGTAGTTTTTGTCAATATTTTACCATTAAATTCTCAAAGAATTAGCATTGATAATCAATATGAGCTTGCCCATATTGATGAGCCAAATATTTTAAAAAAAATTAATTTATTAGTCACACATACCAATATAGAACCACATCTTTGGGATTCATATATGGATATATGGTTAAAGAATTGTATTAATATTCAGCACATTCCATGGGCTGGAAATTTAATCAAAGCTGTTCCATTTTCTTATATTCCAATTGTTGATGTGGCTATGGTAGCAAATTTTGGTCATCGCCAAGATATTATGAGACAATTAATTGAGCCATTGTTTAAAAGATTAGATTTATTAGGATATTCATATCATGCTTTTGGAGACGATATTTGGCATATGGCTGGTTTAAAGTATAATGGATCATTGGGAACTAATATTGATAAATTAGCCGATATTTATTCTACTGCGATAATCTGTCCGAATGTTCACACTAAGAAACAAATTGAATTACAAGCTTTTATAAATGAGAGATCATTTACGATTTTATTATGTGGCGGTATTCAAATATCTGATAATTTATTGGCTAAAAAATATTTTAAAGAACATTGTTTTGTTAGCACTAGCACTACTAATTATATACAACAGATTACTGCATGGTTGAATAATCCGCAGGATCGTTTTGATCGTATTAGAAATAGCATTGAATATATTGCCAATTATCATACATATTTTAATAGATTGATTAATTTATTTCAACAAATTAACATGAATAATTATTCTAAATTAATAGAAGATTATAAACATAAATTGATTACTAGATATTGTTGGGAAATTGATTGTAGGATTAATGCATCGCAAAGGAATATTGTATATGAACATGAAACCTTTTGAACACTGTGATATTCAAAGAAAAATAAATGAAGTTACTATGCCAATCAAAAGGAAAAGAATAAAATGGTGTCGTAATTGGCCATGTCTATGTGGTAGTAATAAAAAATATAAGAAATGTTGTATGTCAGATATAGACAATTTAACTACAATTGATGCTAATGCTATTGTTGAAAATTTACCCGACAATATTGCAAGAATTGTTGGTCAAAATAGGGGGGAAAATAAAAATGAAAATAAATAAAACCGCATTGATTACCGGAACAACTGGTCAAGATGGAAGTTATCTTTCTGAATTACTATTAGAAAAGGGATACAAAGTTTATGGTCTCATAAGAAGATCATCCGTAAACACAACAGAAAGAATCACACATCTGATAAATAAATCTAATTTTGAATTAATAGAAGGTGATATAACAGACTCTGCATGTATTTATGAATTAATATCTGGAATTAAACCCAATGAAGTTTATAATTTGGCTGCCATGAGTCATGTTGGAACATCATTCAAACAACCTGTGGTGTCTTGCACTGTTAATGCTATTGGACCATTGAATATATTAGAGGCAATACGTCAAACATCTCCCAAAACTAAATTTTATCAAGCTTCTACGTCAGAATTGTTCGGAAATACCGATGTTGTATCGCAATCAGAAATTACTCCAATGAAACCAAATTCCCCATATGCTATATCAAAATTATATGCGCATCAGTTAGTTAATTTATATCGCAATGCATATAATGTTTTTGCTTGTGCTGGAATCTTATTTAATCATGAATCTCCTAGAAGGGGAGAAAATTTTGTTACTAAAAAAATCACTAAGTATGTTGCCATGCTTTTGAATTGGATGGATTTAAATGATGGATTTCCAACTAAAGGAGTTGATGTTCCACCATTATTTCTTGGAAATATAGGTACTAAGAGAGATTGGTCACATGCGAAAGATATGGTTTATGGTATGTGGTTAATGTTACAATATAATAAACCAGATGATTATGTATTAGGCTCTGGTAAAACCCATTCTGTTGAAAATTTTCTCGATATAGCCTTTGCTGGAAGTGCTGGATTAGATTATAAAGATTATGTTGTTATTGATAAGAAATTTTATAGACCAATGGATATTAATTTACTATGTGCTGATTCAAGTAAAGCTAAAAGGGTTCTTGGATGGAAACCAACTATTCATTTTACGGATATGATTGATTGTATGGTTCAAGATGATTATGAAAAGTTAATAAAATGTCGAGATTAGAATAAGGGGGTTAAAATCGATGCCTAGACTTGTACTTCCGACTTATACAGTTATTCGTGATACCAGGGAGCAAAAGGGACATGGGTGGTGGTTTAATGAACATGCGCCAGATTATCGTCCACCTCGATGCAAGGGTACTATAATAGATACTATTGAAACTGGCGATTATAGTATTGTTGGCTATACAGATATTCTAGCCATAGAACGTAAATTTGGTTTTTCTGAACTTTGGGGAAATTATAGTAAAAATAAGCGACAATTGTTTGAGGAAGAAATGGATAGAATGTCCAAAATAAAATATTCGTATGTTATTATTGAATCTTCATTCAATCCAGATATTATGGAATTATCTCCACCACAATTTTCCAAGAATGTGCCAGGTAAATCTTTAATTAGATGGCTCATGTCATTATCTGTTAAATACGGTGTGCATATCATTCCAGTTGGATCGTGTGGACAAAAAATTGCCCAAATGATATTTGAAGAGGTTATTAGGAAAGAAAAGGGCCGTTGGATTCAAAAATCATATTCAAAGAAAATGGAAGAGGATTATTTTGGATTATAGTAAATTAATAGATGATTTATTATATGGAGATCAGGGCAAATATATTCATTTATTTCCATATAGAGAATATGTCCCAAATATAGATAAGCATATATTTACAGATTTTAAACAATCAAAAACTCCATTAGATGAAGCTGTAATTAATCATATGCTTAATGTTGATAACATTGGCTGGACAACAAAGGTTATTTTGGGAATAAATCTTTTCCCTATTCAAATAGCTATTTTACAAACATTATGGAAAACTCCGTTTCCTATGTTAATTGCATCTCGTGGCGGAAGTAAAAGTTATATCCTAGCTGTTTACGCTATTCTTAGAGCAATGTTTGATCCTGGAACCAAAGTTGTTATTGTTGGTGCTGGATTACGTCAAGCTAAATTAGTTTTTGGTTATATAGAAAATATTTGGAATAACTCTAGAATGTTACGTAATATAGTTGGTGGAGGGAAAAAGGCTGGACCACGACAAAATGTTGATTTATGTTATTTTAGATTGGGTGATAGTATTATATATGCATTGCCGATGGGAGATGGGTGCAGTGAAGCTTTAACTTGTGTTACATATCAGGATAAATTTGGAAGAATATCTGATGATCAAAAGCCTAATCAGACTAATAAAACTATAATTAATAGATACAAAAAAGTTTGGGGAAATAGTAAATTCAGATTGAGTGATGAATCCTATTGCAATGGAAAATCAAAGACAAAAAAAATCAAAACGCATTATGGGTTTGAATTTAATGCCACACCAAATCATAAATTAAAGATTGTTAGAAATAGTAATATAATTTGGTCTAGAATGGATGAAATAAAAATTGGTGATAGAATTTTATTAGACAAATCTATTAGATGGCATAATGGAAATAACGACATTACCGAAGAACAGGCTTATGCAATAGGGCTATTAATAGGTGATGGTAGTTTTACTCAACCCTATGAAACTACCTTTAGAACTAATGACTTGGAATTATCATCAGCAGTTAATATATTGGGAAATTTCAAACAGATACCATCGGACAAAACTAAATATGTGATGAGGGGCAAATTGCATCAAGTTGATTTATGCGATAGATTTGGTATATCTTTAAATCACCTAAAAACTAAGGACAAACAATTTCCATCAACCATTCTAAGTTCTTCGCGTAATGTAACATCTGCATTTATTTCTGGTCTTTTTGACACAGATGGTCACACAAGGGTTGTTCAAGATAAACATGGTGGTACAACAATAATGGTTGGTTTTACCAACACCAGCAAAGAATTGGTTAGACAATTACAATATATATTACTTCATTATGGTATTGTTTCGCATGTTAAATCTCGAAAGAGAAATGAAAAATGGGAAGAATGCTATGAACTTTCCATTACTGGGACCGATGTTCTAGTTTTTGCCAAAGAGATAGGGTTTAGACTTAAAAGAAAACAAGATAAATTACTTGAAGGCATTGGTCGAAAGAAGAGATGGATGAATCAGAATGATTCTATTCCAGACATATTGCCGGATATGATTAACATTGCGGAAAATTACAGGGCAAAACGTGGTACTGGAAATTGTGTTCCAGTTTGTGCTGCCAGATTAAAGGAGAAAATTACTGCTAGTAGAGTTCTTGTAGATCATTTTCTTAGAGTATATGGAGAAATAGATGATCCACGCATTAAATCTATTCGTCGTCTTGCCGATCCTAATATTTATTATGATAAAATTATCTCCATAGAAGATGATGAATGTGTTACTTTCGATGTACATATTCCAGATGGGCATGAATATTGTGCCAATGGCTTTTATAGTCATAACACAAAAATACGCGGGTTTCGGGCCAACACTGTTATTGCAGATGAATTTGCCAGTATTCCTGAAGATGTTTTTGATATTGTTGTTAGGGGTTTTGCTTCTACTTCCAAAACCCCGGTGGAAGAAGCTAAGAGGATTGCTTTTGAGAAACAATTAAAAAAAATGAATATTCCGAAAGATGTTATGTCTAAATTAGTTTTGGACATTAATTCTTCAAAGGGTAATCAAATTATATACTCTGGAACGGCATATTATGCATTTAATCATTTTGCTAGACGATATCAAATGTGGAAAGACATTGTATCTAGTAAAGGAAACATAGAAAAGATATCCAATATTTTTGGTGGAGAACATTTAATTCCAGATAATTTTGATTATAGAGATTATGCTGTAATTCGTATTCCATATACCCATTTACCTGATGGTTTATTAGAACCAAAACAATTAGCTAACGCCAAAGCTACCTTGCCTCGTAACTTATTTTTAATGGAATATGGCGCCATTTTTGTTCGTGATTCTGATGGATTTTATCCAAGAACTTTAATAGAATCGTGCACTGTTGGACCAAATAAACCAATTATGACACCAGATGGTGAAGTTACTTTTACCCCGTTAATGAAAGGCATGCCAAATGGTAAGTATGTAATGGGTATTGATCCGGCTGCTGAAAGAGATAATTTTGCTATTATTATCGTAGAAATTAGACAACATCATTATAGGGTCGTTTATGGTTGGTCTGTAAATAAGGCAGAATTTGCTAAACGAAAAAAACAGGGATTGATTACTAGCGAGGATTATTACGCATATTGTTGTACTAAAATTAGAGAATTAGTTCAATTATTCAATCCTGTGCGTATTGAGATGGACAGTCAGGGTGGTGGCTATGCTATATCTGAAATGTTAACTAATAAAAAAATGATGGATATATCTAATGGGGATTTTCCGATTTATGAAATTATAGAACAGGATATTGTTAAGCCAACAGATGGTCTTGTGGATGGTCGTCACATATTACATCTTATAGCACAGAGTAGTGAATTTAATAGAATTGCAAATATTGTATTGCATAAAAATCTTGAAACACGTACTTTATTATTTCCAGCATTCGATAGTGTTAAAATGTATTCTGCTATTGAAATAGAAAAAGCTTCTGGTATTATATTTGATACCTATGAAGATAATGTTTTAAATATAGAAGAATTGAAAAATGAAATGACAACTATCCATATGAGTGAAACCCCAACTGGGAAAGAAAGATTTGATACTCCACGGGGAGTACAGCCGGGGACAGTTGAGGGACGTGTTAAAAAGGGTAGATTAAAAAAAGACCGTTATACTGCATTACTTTTAGCACATAAATATATTTATGACACAGAAATTGCACCGATAGTTAACATAGATTATGATGATGTCGCTGGCAACATAAAAAAGAGAATAAAACCAAATAAACAAGAACCAATGTATAGAGGACCTGGTGTGGGAAGAATGAAAAATATTCAACATGCTCAAACTGGGGATATTTTTAGAGCTATTAAGCGCGGTAAACATATTTAATATATATGGTGTATAATTAATTGTAATTTAATCGTTTTAAGGGAGATAAGATGCCAAAACAAATAAATAGTCCTAAATCTCAACCTCTTATTCCTAGTCTATATGTCAAGTGTGATAAAAATCTTGATGAATATACTTTACCAGATATATGTTCAACTCAAGGAGGAATTAAGCATGCAACTGCCACAAATATTAACTTGAGAGCCGGACACAATCGTTACGATTATGACAGTTATCGTCCTGCCGATAAATTACCCCAAAAACATGTTGATATCATTTTAGGTTGTCAAGCCGTCTATCGCAAGGTTGGTATGGTTAGAAATATTATTGACCTTATGACCGATTTCGCAGCAGAAGGTTTAGAGTTACAGCATCCGATTAAGACTCAAGAAAGATTTTATCGGAAATGGGCCAAAAAAGTTGATTTATCAGGTAGGGCTCATGATTATATGAAACTTTTAATGAGAGATGCGAATGTTATTGTTAGACGTAAGAATGCTTTTTTGCCGAAGCCAGTTGCTAAGGAAATGACAAAGGGTGTTCGATTAATTGGTGTAGTTGATGAAACCAAAGTTGCCGATCCTCCAGAAAAAATTAATATTCCCTCAAAACGTATTGATAAAAGAGTTATTCCATGGAAATATATCTTTTTGTCTCCAGCCATTGTAGAAAAAATAGGTGGTGAAGTTGGAAGATTTTTTGGCTCAGATTCGTTAGGTATAAGAATTCCAACTTCGCTTGCTAATTCAATAAGAAATCCCCAAACAATAGCAGAAAAAGACTTTGTTGAAAAATTACCTCCAGAGATAGTTATGGGGGTTAAGCATGGAAGTAACACAATTGCGTTGGATATGAATAAGATTTATGTTGATTATTACAAAAAGGATGATTGGGAAGATTGGGGAACACCATTTCTCTATGGGGTACTCGAAGATATAATGTTTAAGGAGAAAATGAGATTAGCTGACATGGCAGCATTAGATGGTGTTATTAACGTTATTCGTTTGTGGAAATTGGGAAAATCTGATCAACAGATTATGCCATCACCAGCCATTGTTGATAAATTAATTGATATTTTACAGCATAATATTGGTGGGGGAGTTATGGACCTGGTTTGGGACGATATGATAGATTTACAGGTTGAATATCCCCCAGTAGATAAAATTCTTGGACCAGATAAATATGTTGGTGTTAATGCGGATATTGTACGCGGTTTAGGAATTCCTGATTCATTAATAGGCGGACAAGATCTCGGTACACGTAATGCTCAATCCGCTTTTGTACAACTTAAAACTTTGGTAGAAAGACTTGAATATGTGAGGGGCAGGGCTATTCGGTGGATGCAATACGAATTAAGATTGGTTGCAGATGCAATGGGATTTAAACAAATTCCAGCTATTAATTTTGGCACTATGTCTTTAAGGGATGAGGCTGCTGAAAAACAATTGATGATACAATTACTAGACAGAGGAATTATATCATCGGAGAAAGTTGCTGAAGTTTTTGGTGTTAATTATATGATAGAATTAGAAAGGCTTAAATCAGAACAGCAAATTAGAGAAAATGATCCAGGTATACTTGAAAAATCCAATCCGTATAATCGCCCATTTTCTGTTATGGAAAAACAAACAGACCTTGCTATTCAAGTAGAGAAAGTTAAACAGGGTTTAAATAGACATAGTGATCTTCCAAAAACAACTACTGATAATAATGGTGGAGATAATCCACTTGGAGATCAACCCACAGATGAAGGAGATAATTCCCCAGGCAGACCACCATCAACAAAAGATACTGCGCCAAGAGATGAAAGGACTCCACATACTTTTTCTGTTTTACAAACTATTGGAAATACATTATTAGATTCTATTGATAAATTTATAGATAATAAATATCTTGAATATAATAATATTAAAAATATGAAATTACTTACTAAGTCCCAGAGAGAACAACTTGAATTAGTTAAAAGGGGAATTTTATCAGTTTTATTACCAAGTGATACTGTTAATAATAATGTTATTAATGAGAGATTGAACTCCATTGTTGGACAAGATATTTATATGCAGAAAATATTTGATAAATTAAAATCTGATTTTATTGCTTATGCAAATAGAGAACCGAATATTAGAGAACGTAGAAATCTTACTGTTTTGGCGTGGATTAATTTAAATCGAAAGAGGTAGGCAGGTTATGGATTTTAAAAGATTTTTTGAGGCATTGAATACATATGGAGATAAGAGTTTTCCTGATGCTGCTTTTATAGTTGAGAAAGGAGCAGAGAAAGACGATAAAGGCAAAACTTTACAAAAATATCGTCACTTACCACATCATACCCAAAGTGCTACTGATCCTAATGCTAATGGAACAGTTGATTTACCACATTTAAGAAATGCTTTAGCTAGAGTTAATCAAGTTAAACCTGTGAAAGAAGGTGCTAGTGCTTTTAGAGGTAGGGCAAAATCTCATTTACAAAGACATGCTAAGGCATTATTAGAATCATATAAATCAAAGGGTGGTTTAACTAATACGGAAAGAGAATTTATTAATTCTTGTAAATCTAATTTAGGAGGATAATTATGGCTATTGTTAATGTATCTCTAGACACTAAAAGTAGACAGGCGGTTATGACCATTGATGGAATATTAATTCCGGCAAATGAATTTAATATTGGTAAATATATATTTGATGGAAGAGAAGAAATTGATTTTTCATATATTAGAGAAATTGATGTTAATGGAATGATGGAAAGAAGATCGTTCTATTTACCATCTTCTATAGATATAGCTACTAATGCTGTTAAAGAATTGGGTGATGAAGGACTGGCTTCTAAGATTGTCTATGATGACGATAAGGCAAAAGTTGATATAATTAATTTTATTAAAGCCAATAAAAAATAAATTAATCTAATTAATGAATGTTCTTTTTTTAGATGTATTTTAATATTATAATTGTGTATAAATCATATGATGGGGGTTAATTATATGCGTATTTATCCTGCTGAAATAAAAGATAATATTAATTTTTCTTTAAACAATAAAGATGGATCATCTGCTATCGTAACAGCGAAAGCTAGGATAAGTGATTTGAAGAAATATTTTGATGGTATGCCAATTGAGAATTTATTTCCTACATCTGCGACTGTAACATCAGTTGAAGAATTGCTTGGACAAGAACAACCAGATTTGGCATTACTTGTCGCAATTTTGGTTAGCACTGGATGGAATCTTAATGATGATATATTTTTGCCAGAAGAAGTATGGAAGGCTAGATTGACCCCCCTACATAAACCAATTAATGATAATCATCAAGCTAATCAAATTTTAGGTCATATTGTACAAAGTAGAGTACTAGATAAAGATGGAAATGAAATTCTTGATAATAAAAAACTTCCAGATAAATTTGATATTGAAGTGGCTGGTGTATTATATAAACAATTTCCAGGATTAATGTCCAGAATTGATGAAATTATTTCAAAAGCTCAGGCTGATGAAATATTCGTTTCCATGGAAGCTTGGTTTCCAAATTTTGATTATGGATTTATCAATCCTAAAACTAATGAAATCAAGGTTGTTGAGCGCACAAACGAAACTGCATTTCTCACTAAACACCTGGTTGCTTATGGTGGGAATGGTAAATATCAGGAATATCAAATAGGCAGAATTTTAAGAGATATTATTTTTGGTGCTCAGGGCATCGTTGATGTACCTGCTAATCCAGAATCTATTATTAAAGTAGCTGCCAATCAGAATATAAAATCTAGTAATTTTGTAACAGCTAAAGTAAGTGAATTTTTGGAAGGAGGTGTAGTGGACGTGGATGAAAATCAGGTTAATGAAATGAAGACTAAATTACAGGATGCTCAAGCTGAGTTGGTTAAAAAGGACGAAGAATTAACTAAGTTGCAAGAAGAAATTGCTGAATTTAAGAAAAGTAATAATAATGATTATGAAGATCAGATTACTACTTTCAAAACTGAGATTGATGAACTAACAAACAGTCTTAGTAAAGCGTCTAAGGAGATTGATGCTATTAAAGTAGAAAGAGATGAATTGAATAAAAGCTTGACAAAAATAACTGAGCGTACTGAAAAGGCGGAATCTGAACTAAATAAAATTAAAAAAGATCAGATTGCCCATGATCGTTTGGTTAAGCTTTTGGAAGTTAAAAAGGTTGAAAACGAGGATGCCACATTGGCCGAAGTACGTGAAATGACAGATGAAACATTTGCTTTAATTCTTAAATATGCTGGGGATAATAAGAAAGGTGATGTAGAGTTGTCAGAAGCATCTCTTGATTGTGTAGAAGTAGAAGAAGATGCTGATTTGAATATAAACAGTAAAACATCAAAAGGTGATCAATGGTTGGCAACAGCACAAGCATTGTGTGGTCGTAAAGAAAAGAAAGATTAAGGAGGTGAATGGATATGGCTTTGAAGCCAGATCGTGAATATAATGAAACTACCGATATTACGAATTTTTGGTATACTGATCAGACAAGCGCTGAGAAAGGTGGAGTAGCAAGTGTAGTTACTCAAGGTTCTGGTGCCGCTATTGGGCAGAATTATACTGATGAGCCAAATGTGGTTAGTTATGCTACAAGTGCATCTGGTGCAGTTCCAAAGGGAATTTTACTACAGACTGTTTCTCCCGTAATGAGTACTAATCGTGATTTTATTAATTACGAGAATCAGGAAATTCGTCCTGGTGACAAATGTACTTTAGTTAAGAAAGGTTTTGTCGTAACAGACATGATTACTGGTACTCCAGTAACCGGGGGTATCGCGTATCTTGGTGCTAGTGGTAATATTAGTACCACATCTGGTTCTTTTGGTGGCACAGCCACTCCTGTTGTTGGTCGTTTTGAGACCACAAAGGATGCTAATGGTTTTGCTAGGGTGTCTATTGATATAGGATAAGGAGGTGAAAAGAGTGAAGCGTAATATCATAAAACCAACTCAAGATCAGATTGAACTTTTGAGATGTACTGGTTCCAATAACAAGACAGAGGCTTTGGAAGCTATGCATTCGCTAGCACAAGCCTTGCAAGTGCCATTACGGTCAGCATTGCTAGATGGTGATATTCTGGACGGAATTTTTGCGGTAGAAGAACTTGACCCAAGTGCAACTGCTGAATATCCATTAGATTTATATCAAACAGGTCAAGAAAACGATTATGTAGCATATCAGATTCCTAGCGAGGGTGCTTTGCCACAACGTACTGTTGTCGGGGATGCAGTAACAATTCAGACATATCAGGTTGGAAACTCAATTGACTGGCCACTAAGATATGCAAGAACTGCACGTTGGAATATTGTTGCTCGTGCAATGGAGGTCTTAGAAGCTGGCTTCGTCAAGAAAATGAATACTGACGGATGGAGAGTAATTATAGCCGCTGGTGTTGGTCGGACTGATTATGCCGGTGGTGCTCCATTAGTTTATGACAGTGCTGCAAATGTTGGTCAATTTACAAAACGTCTTGTTTCTCTTATGAAAACCACAATGGTTCGTCTTGCTGGTGGTAATAGTGCTACTCCAAATCGTGGTCGTCTAACCGATCTATATATCAGCCCAGAAGCACTAGAAGACATTCGTGAATGGGATAAGGATGAAGTTGATGATTTAACTCGCAGAGAAATTTTCACTTCTGAGGATGATGGCGGTCCAATGGCTCGTATTTACGGTGTAAATCTACATCCACTGGACGAATTAGGAGTTGGACAAGAACTTCAGACATATTTTGCAACTTTGGGTGTAAGTATGGGTACTAACGATGAGGAAATAGTTATTGGCTTAGATTTATCTCATGGAGATTCTTTTATAATGCCAGTTAAGGAACCTCTATCAATTTTTGAAGATGATACTCTTCATCGCAAGCGTAAGGCTGGATTCTACGGATGGCAAGAGCATGGATTTGGTGCTCTTGATGGAAGGAGAATTTTAATAGGTTCATTCTAATCTAATAAATAATTTCCAATAAAAAATGGGCTGGCTAATTGTCAGCCCTATTTTTATTTTATTATATATAGAGTTTTATTTAATGGTGTATAATTAAATAGCTAATGAAAGGTCTTTTTTGAGATATTACATTGATGATTGAAAATATTATAGAATTATATGAAAATGGTCTTAGTTGTGCTGAAATAGCACAAATAATTGGTTGTAGCGCAACTAAAATATATATCATTTTGAGAAAATCAAATAAAACTAGAAATAGGTCAGAGGCTAATAAAATTTTTCCAGATTTTATCTTTATTTCGCTTTATAATTTAGGTCTTTCTGCTTCTCAAGTTGGAAGACTTTTAGGGGTTAATTCTTCAACTGTTGTAAAACGATTACACACTCTTAAATTTCCTTTACGGCCTCGTTATGTAGCATCTCGAATTAGATATACGGAGAAGGAATTTAAACAATACTTTATGACACAGAATATTCTTGATCAATTAGTAGAATTAGTAGATAATCAGTTAAAATAAATATGTTATGTTAGGAGGTTTAAAATGGCTTTAATTGGGAAGTCAATAATAGAATTTGATTTTTCTCCAGATTCACCACCAGCCATTGTTGGCGAGTTAATTACAGGACAGACTGTTAATATCGAACTTTGGGAAAATGGAGAAATAGTATCTATTGCCGCAAGTAGTTGTACCGAAATTAATAATACGGGACGATATACATGGTCTACAAGTGGTATTCCAACTTTGGCTGCTACTCGTCAACAATTTCATTGGAGAATGTCAGATGGTAGTAATACCGATGAAGGTGATTTTGTTTTAATATCTCATGAAGGTAAAGACGGAATTATGCCATCATTGAATGATAAAAGTTCATATATTATACAAAATTAATTTATTGGGTGTAATTTATGGCCATAATCTTTGGAAATAAGTACGAAATTAATAGTAGTGGAACTAAGAATCTATGTAGTACCAAACTTGATTCGTCCAAATTTATTGTTGCATATTCATCAGACGAATCAGCATCATCTGGTCTTCCATCGGGATCATATTTTCCAGGTAGAGTTAGAGTCGGTACATTATCTAATCCTACTGAAATATTTTTTGATGATGAAATTATTTTTGAAGATCATGTTTCACATGCCATTGATATTTCAGCATTAAATTCATCTGGTATTATTTTATCGTATGAATATGTAGATGATATATATCCATATAGTCATAATATTGTTAGACTTGGAACGGTTAGTGGCACAGATGTTACCTTTGGTTCTGGAATTGAATTTAATGCTCCAGGCAGTGGATTTGAAGTTGTTGGTACGATGCCAATTAGTCCATCTAGTTTCATTGTTTTTTTTCATAATATATATTATAGTCCGTTTCATGGGAACATATGGGTTTCTGCTGCTAAAATTGGTGAGATAAGTGGTAGTACAATTACTTTTGGAAATGCACACGAATTTGTAGATGATCATACAACAACGTCTTTTTTTCTTGATGCAACATTACTTAGTCCAAGTAGTTTTGTACTTGCGCATAGTAATCATCCATCTAATGTTGACAATATGTTGTGTCTATGCACTATTAGTGGAACCACAATAAGTTCTATTTGTGATATAGAAAATAATTACTATCCAAAAGCTGCGGGAGCAATATCATTAGCAAGTCTAGATGAATCAAGGTTTATTATCGCTCATTATAATCAGATTCCAGCCATTAATAATTCGATTAGAATAGGGACTATCGACGGATCTACTATAACACTTGAAGAACCATTAATTTTTACTACATCTAATGATGATAATGTGGTTTCATGTTCTGTTTCAGTACTGCCAGGTACTGATAGTTCACATACTATAATATCATATGCTTATAATAAATTTATTGGTCCTCCATATAGATATGTTTGCTATGCAAATTCTAAAATAGCAACTATAGATGGAACTTCGATAATATTAAGTAACGAATATGAATTTGATGAAATTGAAGAAACTTCACATATATATGGGCCGACACAAACTACTTTTGATACTAATAACTTTGCACTATGTTATGTTCCTTTTAATCAAACATTATCTGGAATATGTGTGGCCGGATTTACTCAGTTACCAGCATATGGTCAGGTCGATCTATTTCTTCAAACATGGAAACAAGATTATACTACACATTATGTTGAAGAATGGAGAAAATTTAATCTTCCAACTAGTGGATCATGGGTCGACCTCGACTTAAGTGATTATATTCCATCAGATCTTACTGGTGCTAGTATAGTTGCGCATATGTTAATCAGCAATACAAAACATTATGCTTCGTGGTCTGGCGGTGTTCGTACACCAGGATCACAACTTGAAAGATGCTTTTATATATTACAAAGTGGTACTTTCGATGCTCAAGATGGTGAAAACTGCTGTACTCTTCATGTTCAAACATCTGGTGGTAAAATAGAATGTTTTGCTGAAAATGCCGAAGACCTGGACTTTTATCTAATTGGATATTGGCTTGGTCCTCAATATACAGAAACTATGGGAAGATTAGAGTGGGATACTGATTTGGGAGATACTTCTTTTGGTCCAGCACATTTAAGTTCATTTGGTGTCCCAGGAGATGTTTTTGCAGAAGTAATGATTGAGCATAAATATGCTAATGGTTCATGGGTCGGTGTTAGGGAAGTTGGGTCAACTAATGAAAGAAAATTAAAATGCAATGCTGGTCAAGGGGCATTAGAACAATCTGCATCATTTGCAACAACATGTGTTAAAACGAGTGGTGTTAGTGGGACGATAGAACTTGCCAGACAATATAATGATTCTAAATGGTCATACATATTACCAGTCGGTTATTGGTCAGTACCTCCGGGGGATTATACAGAATTATTTATTCCCAATGGAGCTAATCCGATTAATGATGCTGTATGGGAGACAGTTGAAGTTAGTGGTGTACCGAGTGGCGCTGTTGCCGATGTTATGCTTGGACATCGTGATCTCAATGATGCCTTAATATGCGGAATTAAAACATCTGGAAATCAATTAGAAAGAAAATTTAATTTATGTGGAGTTGATGCATTAACAGATTATGGTAGATCAAACTGTAATATGCTTGTCAATACTCATTCTGGTGTTGTTGCATATTCAGAACAAGCAAGTACGCCGAGAGATGATTTTACTATTATGGGTTATTGGAGTGGTATGGCCGCATATCCTAATCCGATTAATAATAATATAACATTATTTATGGAATCTTTATCATCAATTAAGATATCTGGTGACTTATTTATTCACGGAGGAAATAGTCTCAATAATACACAGAATTTATTTATTTGGGGTAATATTGGCGGGGATTATATTTATAGTGGAAAAGATTTATTTATTTATGGAAGAGATAGTTTTGATGATACGCATAATTTATTTATTCTAGGTGATACCGGCATAGATAGTATAATATTATCATCAGATTTATTTATAGGCGGACAAGAACTTTTACCATCAATAAGAACAATTGATCACTTAATTAGAATGGCTGATCATAATCCCCAACTTATTGGTGCTTTTGATGTATCTGTTACCAGTGTTAATATAGAAATATGGAACATTGGAGATGGACAGAATCTATTAGTACCAATTGTTAATAGTGGATGTTATGCAATTGGTAATACAGGACGATGGGGATGGTCTACTGAGTATTTACCATTTGTTGGTTATAGAAAATATCATTATTATTTCAGAATGACATCTAATACTGGAGATAAACAATATGGGGAATTTTTAATAAGAGTTCCAGAAAATAATCTTTTTCAAATTGGGGGAAAATAATGGCATGGAATACTGATTTAGTTCTAATGGTCAGAGTTTTAATTAATGATATTGATTCACCACAAACTTATACTGATGAATATCTTAAAAGAGTACTGGTTACTGCTGGAATTATAGTTGATGCTGAAGTTCCATTTTCTTATGATTATACATATAATATTAATAACTTAACGATTTCTCCTGATCCCGTAACAAGCGAAGACTCTATTTTCATGTCTTTGGTACCATTAAAGGCTGCATGCATTCTAACGCAAGGCGAATTTAAACAAGCCTTGGGTCAAGGAATTAAAGTACGGGATGGTGATAGTGCAATTGATACCAGTGTTAGTTTTAGGGGATATCGTGATATTTTAGAATTAGGACCTTGTGCAGCATATGAAAAATTGAAATGGTCTATATTGGCATCTAATAAAATTACCAGTGTTGGTAAGGTTGTTCTAGGACCATATAGAACACCTAGTGGTTCAGCTTTAGATACTATTTCATGGTATTATGATCAGTTTGTTACAAATATAAATGGTAGAAAAGATCGTTATTAAATGTCTTTTATCTTAGATAATAAATATATTTTTACTAGTGGAACGGCGATTAATCCGGTCGTTCGCTCTATATCCAATGATAAATTTGTTGTTGCCTGGTTGGAATCTGGAACATCATATACTTGTCACTTACGTATTGGAATATATGATGGATCAAAAATCGGTTATGGTAATGATATATTATTAACGTCAAGTGGAATTTTACCTCCAAGTAATTTTGATTATTCCAGACAAACATATGATATAGCAGTTGTTGATCCTACAAAATTATTCGCAATTTATACAAAAGAAGATAAAACAGTTTATACTAGATTATTAACTATAACAGGAGATACGTTAGTACCCCTAACAGAACATGTATTTAGCGAACAATCTGGGTATTGTTCGGGGGTAACTTGTACTTTCGTTAAATCAGATATCAGCGGAAGTAAATTTTTTGCAGCTATACAAGATACGGAGATCAATGATCGTAATGATATATTATTTAGGGGATTTATTAATCCAACATCAGATTATATATTTGTATTACCAGGAGACGATGATGGCATTACTAATTCTAGATGTATTAGAAGTGCCCAAATTGATATTAATAGGGCAATTGGAGT
The DNA here is from genome assembly GCA_020353515.1 of Candidatus Heimdallarchaeota archaeon. Classification (GTDB taxonomy): domain Archaea; phylum Asgardarchaeota; class Heimdallarchaeia; order Hodarchaeales; family Hodarchaeaceae; genus Hodarchaeum. Next base: position 56,636 of record CP070695.1, on the reverse strand, counting down.
ATATGGTCATCAACATTCTGTTAGCAATTTAACTAAATACGAAATTACTGCAATTAACACTTCTGGAAATGTTCATTTCGATATTGGTAATCCAAAAATTTTATATTCAGAAACTATTTCTTCTACTAATCCTGGAGAAAACGAAATCGCTATTATGTCTTCTGGTACATCAGCAGAAGTACTTACTACATATAATTGGGATGGAAGTGGAAGAATTTCATATATTTCAGTTAGTGGAATTGATATTTCTGTTAATAATGACACACTATGGGACAATAGCAATATTCGAATAGGTAGTATTTTATCTGAAAATACTCAAAAATTCGATATCCTTCATACTAAAAATAATTATGGTAAAATTGCATATGGCAGAATTATAAATAATCAGCCAATTTGTTATAATAAAGAAACATGGTCAAGTGGGCTAATTGCTGATCATCATGCTACTATTTTAAATTATCCATTGGTTCTTTTAGCATATAGAGATTTAAATAATAATAATGGTATTGTTCAATTAGGTAGATTACCAGTAGATAATTTATGTAATTTACATATTCATGGTCATGATACAATTTCTGGATCATATAATTTATTTATTCAAGGAAAGCTAACTGTTCCGTTAGGAATTAGAAGTTTTTATTTTGGCAATGAATCAGATATTCCAGAAAATTGGGAAAGAGATACAAATTTTGATGAATTTTTCCTTCAGGAATCGGGCACTGTCAATATATCTGGTGGGACATATTATCATTCACATGAAACTGATCCCCATACACATACAGGACAATCACATTCACACATATTAAGCATTAGTGGTATATCTGATGGTGAAATTGTAACCGAATCCGGTCCTGGCGGTATTGTATACGCTGCTACAATAGATCATGAACATTATGATGGAGTAACAAAAGCTGCTTCTGAAATATATACAAACGAAGTTATTGACATTAGTAATGAACATGCGCCACCATCATATGTTAAAGCAATTATTGTTAAACCAAATATATATTGTACTGGTATTCCAAGTGGTATTGCCGTTTTAAATGATAATATTAATATTCCAAATGGATTCTACGTTACAAATGGTAATAATAACACTATAAATTTAGATAATAAATTTATATTAGGCGCTGATCCGGGCAGTAGTGGAGGAATAACTGGGGGTTCGTTATTTCATAACCATGTTATCCCACCACACATACATCAACCAAGTGGCCATATACATGCAAATAGTGATTTCGGAAATGCAATTAATACTAAGACTCAATCTCAGGGTTTCGAAGTTTATGGTGCCAGAGCAGTCAAACATCATCATGCCCAAAATATTGAAACATCATCTGGCTTTATAGCATCTGGCAATATTGACATATCAGGTGTTTCATTAGAACCAGAGTATTATCAGTTATTAGGAATACAAAATCAAAGTGTTGATACATATCTACCAATAGGAATTATTGTACCACTTGTTGAATCCGAAATTCCACAAAATTGGAAATTATGTAATGGATATGATGGTACTCCTAATTTATTAAATAAACAAATTAAAATTACTGCATCTGGTGACAATATTGGGAATACTGGCGGACAAAATTTACATACTCACGATGCATCAGGACATATTCATGACAGTTCAGGGTTACATACTCATCCGTATGAATTTACTGGCATAGATGTATATCAATTTAACGCGCCTGAATTTGGTAATCCCGATATAGCCAGTTCATCTCACATCCATCCTAATAATAGTATGAGTGGTGCCGAAGTATCTGTTTCTAGCACATCAACAACAATATCTACCACAGACAGCAGATGTCCATATAAAACCGTAAGATTTATCAAATATATACCAACTGAAAGTAATTCTATTGATTTATATATTAATGGGCCATTGCCAGCAAGTTCAACATTCGATCTATCCGTTAATGGTTGTAGTGGCATATATAATGTTGGTGACAAGGATTTATATATTAATGGTCATGAGTCCGTAAATAATAATATTAATTTATTTACTTATGGATGTGATCAATACAATGATAATATTGATTTATTTGTTAATGGACATAATATATTCCTTGACGACATATTTTTATTTATATATGGATATGACACGCTAGACAACAATATTGTATTATCCATCGATGGATATGATCTAAAAATTAATAATATAGATTTGTTTATTGATGGCTATGATTTATCGTCTAATAATATAGATTTATTTATAGAAGGATATCAACTTGGTACAAGTTATGAATCAATTAATTTATATGTTCATGGTTATAAAGATATTGATAATTTTACAACATTATTTCTCGAAGGCTATGAATTAGAAACATCATCTGTAGATTCATTTATTAATGGTTATAAGTTATTATATAATTCTGCTGATATACATATTGGTGGACAGACACTACTATATAATTCAATTGATCTATTTATTTCTGGTCATGCAATTGGACCATCATTTAAAATTACAGATTTATTTATTGGTGGATATAATTTAATCGTAAATGATTATAATCTATCTATTCGTGGTGCTATATCAAATAATAATACCATGGCACTTTATGTTGGGGGGGGGGGGGTAGTCAAAATCAATAATAATATTAATTTCATAATTAATGGAGTTGAAATAGGAGAACCCCCGATTTGTCCGATCCTTGATCCTATGGCATCCATCCAAATATCAGATATTATTGTTGATGTATATCAAGATTGTCTTGATTCTTTAATTAATCAACTTGGGAAAAATGTAATTTTAAATTTTATGCCGCAAAAAATAGAATGTCCAAATTGTGAATATGATACATTAAGAAGAAGATCAACCGGTGTGTATAAAACTGGTGGACCAAGACCATTTTTATTTAAAACCAAGTGTCCTTATTGTCATGGAGTTGGTTTCTTAGAAATGGAAATAAATAAATGTATTAAATGTTTAATTAAATGGAATCCATCAAGTTTAGTAAATTGGGGAATAAGCGTAGAGGATCACGAATCTGTTGTTAGATTGAAAACATATTTAGATCATTTAGAAGATTTAATGAAAGCAGAAACGGCTATTGTACAGTATGATAGTATGGGTTTTGTGAAATTGAAAGTTAGAAGAATTATTGATCCGGTTCCTGCTGGTTTAAGAGAGGATAGATATTGTATTAGTTTTTGGGAATTAATTCAATAACTTTGGAAATATAAATTATGGCATTAATATTTGGTGACGAGTATTTATTTTTATCGCAATCTGGAGTTGGTGTTTCTTACACCAGTATAGATAAACTAGATTCATCTCATGTTATTATTGGTTATACAGATTTTTTCGGAATTGACTCTGGTTCAGTAATAATCGGTAATATTAATGACTTTAGTATTACAACTGGTTCTCCAAAGCAAATTGGTACTTCCGGAGTATCGTATCCATGTATTGCAACCATTAATGATTCACAATTTATTGTTGCATATAAAGACAAAATAGATGATTATAGTAAAATTAAAATTGGAAGTGTTAATGGTACAGATATAACATTTGGATCACCATTTGTATTTACAACAAATGTAGTTGGAGAAATAGCATTAACTATACTTAATTCTTCTGGATTTGTTGTTATATATAAAGATCAATCCGATTCTGATCATGGTACTGCAAAAATTGGAACTATTGATGAATCAAATATTACATTTAGTTCTGAATATGAATTCTGCAATAGTGGTGCAGTAAGTCACTTTGATTTAGAAAAAATTCATGAATCTGGTTTTATTATTGTTTATAGGGATGTTGTTAATGATAGTAGCAATGTCAGAATTGGTGAAGTTAGCGATAATACAATTAATTTTGGACCTATATCACCATATGCTAATGGTGTACATCTTTATAATCGAGTAGAAATGTTAACTCCTTCTAGTTGTATTTTAGTATATCGTAACCCATTAAATAAGGGTATGGCAAAAACGGGATCGATTAGTGGATTAACTATTACTTTTGAAGAAGAAGCTATTTTTGGACAAAATACAAGTTATATTGATGTTGACATTTCCAATACATATGAATGTATAGTAGTATATAAAGATGGAGATAATTCTAATTATGGGACAGCAGTACGTGGAATAATTAGTGGAATAAATATTACATTTGATTCTGATTATATTTATAATACTAATAATAGTAATCATAATAAAATACAATATCTTGATCCAAACAAATTTGTGGTAATATATAGAAATGAATCTGGCTATGGATCAATTAAAGTAGGTCTAAATACCGAAGGTAATATTTTCAATACCGAATTATTATTTGCTCAAGGATTTAAAGCAAATATTGCAAACTTGACCTTAATTATTAATGGATATATTCAAAAACCTGCCCCATCATGTCCAATACTTGATCCAACCGCATCGATTCAAATTGATAATAATCTTATTAACATATATCAATCTCGCATAGATGCTGTTATTAATCAATTGGGCAAAAATGTTCTTTTAGAATTTGATCCTATTCGCGGAGAATGTTTGAATTGTGAATATGATACATTAAGAAGAAGATCAACCGGTATATATAAGATTGGAGGTCCCATTTCTTTTAAAAGAGGTAGGCCGTGTCCTTATTGTAAAGGCAAAGGACTTATTGAAACTACAGTAACAAAATGTATTAAATGTTTAATAAGATGGAATCCAGAAGATATGGGAAATTATGGTATTTCTGTATTACAAAGAAAAGGTATAGTAAGATTTAAAACATTTTTATCTTCAATTCCAGATCTTATCAAAACTAGAACAGCTATATCTAATTATGATATAATGAATCGTACTATATTAAGAGTTAAATTAATTAGTGGACCAATACCTGTTGGATTAAGGGAAGATAGATATTGTATTAGTTTTTGGGAGATGATTTAATGCCTGGGATAATAATAAAATTAGAACCAAGCGCGCAATTATCAACCCAATTATTTAATGGGGCCAAAAAATCCGCTTCTAATGTTTTTGTTAGACGTGCCATAGCCGGAAGTGTGACAATAAGTAGAGAAATCGGCGAAATGTTAGTGAATGAATTCAACAATACGGATGTGGCCAAATCTTTAAGGGGTGGTGGATCGGAAGATCTTGCCGCTCACTTTGGATTGAGTGATTCTCGTGCTTACGGCCTGGCTGATGGTATGGCAGAATTAATTAAGTCATCAGTCCGCATTCTTAGTTATAACATTGCTGGTTTTTTTTCAATTAGAATACAGGCAATTGAGAGAGATTGGAGTAAATACCTAGACATTCCCGGCGCAGAATATCCATCTCATCCTTCAGACATAATAATTCCGGTAATGAAATGGTTATTGATAGATCCGAATATAGATATAGGACAGGCTGCATATGACATAGTTTTTAAAGGATCTGGTGGACAATTCGATACAAGAATACAACAAGTTTCCAGAAGCGGACGTGCTATTATGGTATCATTAAAGGCTCTTGGTGGCAGTGGTGGGTATGTGTTGCCAGCAATAGTTAGGGGGCAGCTAGGCCAAAACTTCATCGAATACACGTTGGGACAACAGGAAGTTGCTAAAAAAGCTGCGGAGATTTTAATTAAGAGGGTGAGGTAAATGGATATCAAAGATTTCTTCGTTGAAATACAGAAGAATAAAATACCAGAACATTTTTTTATGCATAAATTTGGCCGTAATGACGAAATACCAAATGGTTCCTGGGCAATAATTTCTCCATCTGCACCATCTGGAGCATTTCCAACATCTGGTGTTAGGATTCGTATCAAAGCTGGTGGAAGTACTAATGATATTGTCAATGGTACTGGGGCTCGTGAAGTTACTATTATTGGAATTAATACAGATTTAATTGAAACAACGGAAAATATCGTTACATCTGGAGAAAATACAAGTTTATCAACAACAAATAGATTTTGGAGAATTTATAGAGCATACGTATCGTGCGTTGGTACATACTGGGGTGCGAATGATGATGATATTATTCTTGAAGATGAAGATAGTATAAATGATATGTTAACTATTAAGGCAGGAGAAGGACAGACACAACATGGAGCATATTCTATTGCAAATAATAGAAAAGGCTATTTATCAAGTATCCATATCACATCGGATGCATTAAAGGCTGCTGATTTTCGACTGTTTATTAGAGATAGTTTTAATCAAACAACACCACCAGTATGTTCAAAGCGAATAAAATTATTTTTTGATGGTATACTTGGATCATTTATTTACAAGCCTGTTAGTCCAGGTCTTATTTTAAACCCTCTTTCCGATATATGGGTAGAAGCTAGGGGTGCAGGTGCTGGTACAGAAGTATCGGTTGATTTTGAAATTTTGTTAGTTAATGATCCATCTGGACCAATTAAAACAATATAACTTGGAGACAATATGTGTGCATTAAGTTTTAAGGGAATAGGTAGTGGCGGTTTTGGTGGTTATGAACTAACTGATCAACTACAATATAATCTTAAATGGTTTATAGATGCAGGTTTATTAAAAAATGGTGCATATAATATTTATTTATATGATTCTGCTAGCTGGTATGACGATGATGAGTCTAAATTACATCCAGTGCTAGACGAAAGATATGAGCAGGGGCGTGTTTGGGAAGGTATTGGTAGAGAATGGGTATGGGAAAGTGGAATTTCACTTGGTAGTGGTGCAATCAATCCATTTCGTGTCTCCGGTGTTTATGCTAATGGATCATTTTATGATAAAGATATCGAAGGAATTTTTGCTCATCATATTGATTATTTAAATGGTAGAATTATTTTTGATGAACCCAAAAATTCTGAAACAGATATAAGAGCCGAATACACAACCAGGGCTGTACATGTTGGATTTGCTGATGATTATGATTTTCGTGTTTTAATGTTAGATGCCGTAGAAGAATTCTTATTAGACACTATGCCGTCTGGCACTCCCGCAAGAGAACATCAAATTTGGTTACCAAGTATTTTTATAGAGATAACAGAAGGAAAACAAAGAGGATTACAATTAGGTGGAGGTCAAATTAAAACTAGATATGCTATTTTTCATATTTTTGCCGACAATCCACAAGATCGTAATTTATTAATGGATTGGTTAGATTTTCAAAGTAGAACTACTTTTTGGATGGCCAATCTTAACAGTATTACATTTCCTTTTGATTCATATGGAAATATAGTATCTGGTGTGACAAATTGGCAGAATATGACAATTAATTATCCATGGAAAAAGCTCAGAGTAGTTGATGGTACTTCATCTAAACTTAATTCATTAAATTCTAAGTTATTTCGTGCTCGTGTTACTTGGGAAATTGAAGTTGATATAGGTGAAATTTAATTTTAACTTATGAGACAATGGAATCCTGAACAATTTATCATAGACTATATAATAAAAGAGTATAATTGTGGACTATCTGCAAGACAATTGGGATTTAAATATCATGTTTCAACTATTACTATAATTAACTTATTAAAAAGGAATAATATCGCCATAAGAAATTTTAGAAAATAAATTGTCGTGGTGTATAATGTTGTGGGAATGGATAGATTTGGATAGTATTTAAAAATAAAGTGAGGTAAAAAGATGTCAAATAATAATCGTGTATTTTATGCTATACAGGCACTTGGATTCGCTCCACATGATCAATTATGCCCTCTTGATCCCAGTGGTGAACATGTTGGTTCTGGAACACATCCTTCTGGATTTGTTGTTGCCCATGGAGTTCAAAGTGTTGGTATAAATACTACGTTTAATCTAGAACAAGTGTTTGAACTTGGACAATTAGAACTTTATGAAAATATAGAAGGTATTCCAGATATAGAATTAACTGCACAGAAAGTACTTGATGGTTATCCTTTATTATATCATCTTGCTACACCAAAAGCTACTTCTGCAACATTAGTTGGTCGATCAAATGAGAGATGTTTTGGTGCACTTAATATTTATCCCGATACTTTTGATAATGCGTCTGGTACTCCATTACAATCAGTTGGCATGTCCGGTATGTATGTATCTGCATTAACATATACACTAAACGTTGATGGAAACTCTACAGAAGATACTACTCTGGTTGGAAATAATAAACAATGGGTTGCTAGTGGTTTAACACACTTTGCTCCATCCGTCTTTGATGGTAGTGATGAACCACTTTCTTTGACATATTCAGGTGGTGTAGCTCGTAGGGAAAATATTCTAATGGGTTCCGGTTGTTCGATGGCTGCTGATGGTACTATTACTGGTGTAAGTGGCAGTATTTGGCCAATAGAAATTGCTGGAATTGATAGTAGTGGATGGAATTTACCATCTGGAGATGCTTATGCAGCACATCTTCAGACAGTAACAATTTCTACAGATCTTGGTCGTGAGGAACTATTCGAACTTGGTCGTCGTGGCCCATATCATCGATTTGTTTCATTTCCAACTGAAGTTACTTGTGCAATTGATATTACTACATCTGAAGGAGATTTAATTAATGCTTTAGCTGATCCATCTGGTGGAACTAACTTAGCAAATCAAAAGATTTTTATCTGGGTCGAAGAAGGTACTCGAATAAATCTTGGAGCTAAGAATAAACTTTCATCTGTTACTTATGGTGGTGGTGATGCCGGAGGCGGCAATGCCACAACAAGTTTTAATTATAGCAACTTCAACAGTCTTAAAGTGACACATGAACAAGATCCAGCAGGACTTTCTACTTAAATAATTAAATAATAAATTATATTTATATTTATGGAGGCGTTTATCGCCTCCTTTTTTATTTTTAGAAAACAAAACTCCACATTTGATATATAATATTTTGAGATGAGAAAAGAAAAAATACAATATAATATTGAACATGGCTTGTGTACAAGATGTAGTCTTCCAGTTACTTCTGGAAGAAAAATGTGTCCTAAGCATTTAGAAGAAACTCGCTTAAAAGAAAAGAGAAAAAGAGAAAAACGGAAACTTGAAAATCGTTGCGTTAGATGTGGGACCAGGGAGCCACGTCCGAATAAAACACAGTGCGATATATGTGTAAATTTACATAAAGATGAATATAACGCTGCTAAAATGAATATCTATTACCAAAGGAGATCGTCTGGTTGTTGCGTACGATGCGGTATTAAAACAGATAATTTTTCAGTACATTGTCTAAATTGTTCGGCATATATGAAAAATAAAGATAAAAAAAGATATGCTGAT
>CP070695.1:0-47384 GCA_020353515.1 Candidatus Heimdallarchaeota archaeon | reverse complement strand
AACAAATTCAAGATATTTGGAAAGATCAGGATCACCCTTGGGAATAATTAATAGAAGATTCCCATCCTCTACAACTAATACTTCATTTGATTGGAGTTTTTTACGCCAGGCAGGGGGGAGCACTAACCGGCCTTGAGCATCTAATCGCTTGATCTCAATCAATAAATCACCATATTTTCATGAATGTTTCCACATTTTTATATCTTTTCCCACTATTAGGTTGGTTTTCCCATCATTCTAATAAATTAAGAGTAAGAGTTCAAGTGTTAGACATTCGAAAACATGCTACTTTTTCTTCTCTGACAATAAATCCTTTCTATATGTCATAACAGTGAACTCGAGGGGAGGAGAAGTTTTTGTCGAACTTTCTAAGATATATCCAGACTTCTCATATAATTTTCGTGCATTAACCAGGCGTTCAGCTGTGTGAAGAATCATTTTTTCCTTCCCACGAAAGAGAGTAAATCCCTCAACCTTCTCAACCAATGATGTACCTATTCCCCTTCTTCGATGACTTTTTCTTACACGAAGTTGAATTAGATCAGCCCCTTATAATTGTTTGAAGTTGGACTCCTATTAATCCCATTATTCTTTCTTGATCTTCCACTATCCAGAACTTACCAGATTGATGAATAAAGTAGGCATAACTCTCTTCTAAATTGCCTTCCTCTCTGAGGGGATCTTCAGAGAGAATTTCAGGAAAAAATTCAGTCTTTTCTTAAAGCAAAATCTCACTCTTCAATATGTATAATAAAATTACAAGTCTTTGCTCCGCTAATGATTGATTGGGTTAGTTTCACATCAATAGGTTTTCCAAGAGCAGCTTCAAAAAATTGTTTATGAAATTCAGCAGAGCAATGACAATATAGTAGGTTTATGAAAGGGTCTTTGGTTTGTTTTACTTGCCCACAGAAACATCTATTGAATACATCAACAATGGTGTTTCTATCTTTTATCGTGTACTCAATTTCGCCTTCTTTAACCTCATGTGTGCTAGCCATTTTTAGAAATTCCTCCATAGATTTAGATTCCTCCATCAATCTCTTTGTGGTTTTTCTATTCCCCTGTCCACAACATTTTTGTCCACAGGATCTCATAACATCTATAGTTTTTTTTCATCTCTCACTTCATTCTCCAATCGTTCTACTGCTGATTTCCACCATGCAGCTTTTTCAGGAGCTTTGTATGAAGAATATTTATCAGAATCCTGCATTACTGTCATCAATACATCTTAGACTTTCAGAGGAAAGGAATAATTATGACTTTTCCTTCAAAACTTCTATAATTTTAAAAAAATAAGGGTGATAATCCAATATTTATTAGAGTGACCCAAGAAGATGTTCACATGGAATGGACAAGTCCTGTTTATCTAATTTCTAACAGGTGATTATTTTGAAAATAGAAGAAGTTATGCTCGAAATGAGGGATGGAATTCATTTACAAACTTTTGTATACTTTCCAAATGGTGATGGCAAATTTCCTTCTCTTTTGGCTAGGTGTACTTATGGTCATGAAATGGTTGATGAAGTAGCGAGATATTGGGGAAAAAATGGTTATGTTGTTGTTTTACAAAACGTTCGGGGGCGTAATAAATCGGAAGGTGGACCAGTCACAAGGCAAAACCACCCTGAAGATGGATACGATACAATGGATTGGATTATAGATCAATCTTGGAGCAACAAAATCGTTGGTACTTTCGGTCGATCTGCTTTGGCAAGAGTTCAAACTGAAACTGCATTTTTAGCTCATCCTGCACATCGTGCAATGTCCCCAGAAGTATTACCATATGGTTTCATGTCTCACCTCGGAGGTGCATTCATGTTTAGCCAGATACCTCAATGGATGTTTATGGCTCAAAGTAGTAATGAATTCCGACCTGTTGATACTGTAGAGTGGATGCCTCATCTCTATAAATTGCCAATAACTACTGTTCTTGATGAATTACATGGACCAATTGAAAGATATCATCATATTTTAAAGAATTATCAGTTATTTAGTTTGAAAGAAGATATGAGCCCTGAGAAGATTCATAAGCTAAATACACCAAATCTTATGGTAACAGGATGGTACGATCATTGTGGGACAGGACCAATAGATTTCTTTATGCAAACAATGAAGTATGGCTCTGATTACCAAAAAAGAAATACACATCTTATAATTGGGCCTTGGGATCATAGTGTAGCTGGTGATGCTGCAAATGAGTATAATTTTGGCCCAAACTCAAAGTTAGATTTACGTTCTATTGAGAGAGATTTTTTTGAAAAGCATTTGAAGGGAAACGATTTGGTTAATACTTTATCTCCTGTTAGAATTTTTGTGATGGGAAGAAATAAATGGCGCGATGAACAAGAATGGCCACTTTCTAGGGCTAAAGATACAAAATTTTATTTACATAGCAATGGAGATGTGTCCGGTTCATGGGTAAAAGGGATATTATCTGTAGAAAAACCCAATGAAGAATTGCCTGATAAATTCATCTATGATCCTGCTGACCCAGTTTTGACATGGGGAGGTGCAAATAGTAGTCCAGCTATTTCACTACCAATGAAGAGAGGACCAAGAGATCAACAAATAACAATGTTTCGGAAAGATGTTCTAACCTATTATAGTGAACCACTAACAGAACCACTTGAAATCACAGGAATGATCAAACTAGTACTGTATGCTTCAAGTTCAGCAAAAGATACAGATTTTACAGCTAAGTTTATGGATATAGGACTAGATGGAAATGCTCGAATTTTAACAGATGGAGTTATTAGAGCTAGATTCCGTAATGGAATAGAAAATCCTGAATTATTGACCCCTGGTGAAGTATATTGTTATGAAATAGATTTGTGGTCGACTTCTAATGAATTTCTCATTGGACACAGGATCGGATTAGCAATATCAAGTAGCAATTTTCCCCGGATTAGTAGGAATCTCAATACAGGTGGTCATAATGAATTAAATAGTGATTTTGTTAAAGCTAATCAAACTATACTCCATGATTCCGAATATCCATCGCATTTAATATTACCTATTATTGAAAATAGTAAAATCAACCAATATGAAAAAAATCCTAGATAAATATACAACAATACATGCCTTGGGAATGAGTACCAGTTTAATGCTTTGGGATATGCGAGTAAGTATGCCTAAGAATGCCATAGAAGACAGGGAGAAAATGCGGAGTATCATAACAGGTCTTTACCAAGACATGATGTTGAACAAAGAATTCCTAGATTTGATTAATTTAGCTGAAAAAGAAAATCTAACTTCATTTGAAAAAGCTGTTATACGTTGCTTAAAGAGGGAGACGAAATTTTATCGAGCAATTCCTTCTGAAGTATATAGTATATTATTATAGTTCCTTCTTTTTTTTAAGTCATTAGTCATCTATTTTCAAGAATTATTTCGCTAAACACCAATGGTTATTACAGGGATGAGTTTGTTCTAAGATTTCAGGTGTTGATATAACTTCCCATACTTTTTCAGCTGGTGCTGGCATCATGAAATTATCACAAATAGGCCATTTGAATTCGCGATCTGGTTCTCCGACCATAATAAATCTCACTCTCAGTTCTCACGATTTTCTTACGGGATATGCAACCTTCGGTCTTTGAATAATGAAGGAGGAATCCAAATCTTCAGCCATTTGCCTAGCAATATTAAATGGAACCCCCATTGACATAAAACTATGAGGAAACCAAAAATTACCAGTAGGATCCGTAGGGCCAAGGATTGCACATTCTTGTTGGTTGAATTTGATCATTCCAGTAGGATAACTAATAAATGAAGCACAGGAAGGACCCCAAGGAATCTGTATCCCACTGGACTTTTCTGAACGGAAATATATTAATGAACAGAGATTTCTAATTTGTTCAGCCTCTCCGAAACATAAAAACGCCTTTATTTGTTGATGTTGTTCAAAAATCTGATCACTCCTTTGTATTATAATGAATTCATCAAGGGGAGTGACCTTTCCTATAGACTTGAGTCTCTTTTCTACAAGGTCGGGATCGGAAATCAGATACTCTGCACTACCATTCCTGAAATCTGGAGAACCAGACGATAAGAAATGTTTCAGGTAGGGCATAAATGGTTGAAATCCCAACCAAGCTTGACCCCCAGGACAACACTTTTTCTTTTTATCCACGCTGATATAGACACCTGAATGAGTCGAATCCGTTGCCAATGTGAATATGACTCTTGCTATACATCTATTGATCTCTGTAGAGGAAATAGATTCCGCTGGAGGTGTGTCGGTTCCATAAATGCATAAAGGTTGTGAGCTTAATCTACCTGCTTGTTTCAGCTTACTCCCGATATCACGGGGCGTTAAAATTGCCATAATCTCCAACATCGTTTTGATTTACAATATACTATCAATATTTAAACAATTATTCCGAAATATCTGTAAGGGGAAGAGCAGATTGGATGAAATTGACCAAATCGTCTCGTAACTTTGCCAGCGATGGTGGATGTAAATACATCATGTGGCCTGCCTCATAGAAACCCATAGAAATATTCTTCCGTAGACTCGGATCCAATTCTAGATGACTGAAGGTATATTCTGTGGCGAAAAACGGAGTAGCGAGGTCGTAATACCCATTTCCAACAAAGACTTTCAAAAACGGGTTCATACTCATCGCTTGTCTCAAGGTTTCTCCTACATTGAGATATTGATTATCATAGTCCTCATATTTCCATGTTTTATAGATAGGTGCTAGAATCTCATAAGGAAGATCACTTGCGAAGTTGAGATCCCGACGGACATAATCGTTTAGTGTTGCGGTATAAGGCCCTTGAATGACTGCGTAACTTGGATCAAATTCAACTTCCGCCCCAGTATCATCCCGATCTATCCCTTTAAATCGACTATCCAATCTACCTACCGTTCTATGCTCTTCTCTTAATAATTCTTTCACAAATTTGTGGATATTAATCCGAAGGTTGGCTCCCCTGACATACTTTTCAGATAGACCTGTGTACCTGACTAATTGAGTAATAATTTGAGCTTCTTCGTCAGAGCTCAGTTGATCACCTTTCATTAATGCCAATGTATAATCATTCATTGCGAAAGCAGTTACTTCTTTTAGTGTTTGATGAAGATCTGCCTGTAGTTCCTCTGGAAGTTTTTTGTGATACCATGCTGTGGCAGAATAAGTGGGGAGAAAAAGTATATTTGGAAGATCATTTCCAGGATTAAATCTACCTGTTTGAAAATTTAATATACATGAAATAAGCATGATTCCATTCAAAAACATGCCAAGATCCTCATGTAAATATCCAGCTAAGCCTGCAGCACGGGTAGTTCCATAACTCTCACCTATCAGGAATTTGGGAGAGTTCCAGCGTTTTATTCGTGAGGTGTATAACCGAATAAACTCACCTATGGTGTTAATGTCCTTTTTATACTCATGAAATTGCGTGTTTTTTTCACCTGGAACTGCTCGGGAATATCCAGTACTGACTGGATCAATAAATACTAGATCTGTAACATCTAGCAATGAATATTCATTATTGACTAAACGATAGGGAGGTGGAACGGGATTATCATTCTCTTCAGCAATAACTCTACGGGGACCCAAAACACCTAAATGTAGCCATACTGAAGAAGAACCTGGGCCTCCATTAAAAGAAAAAGTAATTGGTCGGGATTCTTTGTTTTCAATATCATCACGTATATAAGCAATGTAGAATATCGTTGCTTTCGCTTGAGGCTCTTTCTCTTCTTCTTCCTCTTTGATGAGCATTGTTCCAACATTAACAGTGTAACTAACCGATTTATCGCTTATTATTGCAGAATGTTTCGTTTCTACCAATTCTTCTTTTGGAATCTTTGGTTTTTTCTCTCTTTTTACCTGAATCTTTATATCATTCTTATCCTTATCCGACATAACAATCAGTACTCATTTTATTTCTCCGATATTATGGAATTATGGTTATATTACGCTCAAAGAAGTTTTTATTAAAATTGGTCTATCCTTGATATTGTTCAGAGTATGTACTCAATAACTAAGGAGCGATACTATATGGAAACATAAAGGAAATAGTTTTAAACCAACAAAGCAGTCTCCTCCTTTTTGTATTTTATCAATAATCTCTTAACAAATTACCTTTATAGAAATATTTATTAGGTAGAAGGTTAAATGCCTTCTCAATCTCATAAATTCACATAATTCATGATTAGAGGTATCTATATTGGAGATTGGTGAATTCGTGAAAATTTCAGAATATTCTTTCATGGTAATTGGAGAAAGGCCTCATGGTAATGTGGGAGGAATTGCTATAGAAAATTATGCTGTCGCAATTGATTCAACTGGTAACCTAAGTGGCGGAAGAACCTTTCGTAAGAAGCTTGAAGAATATTACAATCTCCCAATAAAATACGTGATATTAACCCATTGTCATGGAGATCATATTAGTGGAAGACAGGCGTTTAAAGATGCTGATATTGTTGTCTCTGACTATACTCCGACAGATAAAGGTCGATTTCAGAACGCTTTGTTTATCAAAGATGAACATTTAATCCAAGATGGGAGTTATGAAGTAAAAATATTCCATACTGGGGGACATACCGTTGGTTCGATGTTCGTACATTTTCCTGCAGAGAAAATCATTTTTGCTGGAGATCTAATTTTCGAAAACCTATTTCCACCTTTTGGTGGTGATCCAACCTGTAATCCCGAGCTCTGGTTCAATGCTTTAGATGAAATAAAAACACTGAAACCTATTAAAATAGTTCCAGGCCACGGACCATTTCTTACTGGGGATAAAATCACTAATCACATCTCTAATTTGCAAAAACTTCGAAGTTGTATCAAAATAGCGATTAAAGAGAAATTAAAACCCAGTGAAATTGAGATAACTGATTATTACGGTGAATTTCATCCACGCTGGTGGTCAAGAACTCTCCCTCATTGGCTTTCGTTCTATAGTACAATAGATAAGATTCCCGGAATTCTAGAAGAAATTCAATCTAAATCTCGTGACCAAAATAAAATTCTACTATCAAAAATGACGGTAAACGAATTAAAAGTCCTAGCTAATCATTTGAGAATTAGGGTTAGTGGAAATAAAAAGAAAATAGTAGAGGGATTATTAAATTATATAGAAATGCGTTAATCTTGATAGATATCCTTTGATATTTTTGTTTGGATATTCCAACCCCTTTCAGATGATAGAAGTGAATAAACAGAGAAGGAGAGAATTTGGGGATTTTCAAACTCCTAATGAGTTGTCAAGTAAAATAACCTGTCATTTGAAACAATTAGGCTTCTTTCCTGCTTCTATCATTGAACCAACTTGCGGTACAGGTTCATTTATTTTCACATGCTTAGATACATTCTCAGAAGCAAGAATTATTGGAATAGACATTAATTCCAATTACTTAAACTTGGTTTCTGAAAAATTATCCCAAATAAAGAAATCAGGAAAAGTTGAACTCCGTCAAGGTAATTTTTTTGAGTTGGATTGGCAAAAAGAAGTCGAGGGATTAACCAAACCAATTTTAATTATCGGGAATCCTCCATGGGTCACTTCATCAGAAATTACTATATTGGGCGGTGCCAATATCCCGATAAAGAGTAATATTCATGGTTTTCAAGGTTTGGATACGAAAACTGGTAAAAGTAATTTTGATATCTCAGAATGGATGATAATAGAACTCTTAAAAGCTCTGAATGGACATTCAGGTATTCTTGCAATGCTTTGTAAAGTTGCAGTTGCACGGAAAGTGTTAATCTACGCGAAAAAAGAAAAAATCTCTGTCTTTTCGTCCAAAGTAATTCTTATTGATGCTAAAGAGTATTTTGGAGCCTCAGTTGATGCATGCTTATTCATATGTCACGTAAAACCTGCATCGTTCAATTATACCTGCCACATTTATGAGAGCTTTGATTCAAACATTCCAATCCAAGAGATTGGTTACATTGATGAGAGAATGGTAGCAAATATACCATTATATAAAAAGTGGAGACATTTAATAGGGAATAATACTCATATTTGGCGTTCAGGCATTAAACATGATTGTACAAGAGTAATGGAACTATTAAAGCAAGAGAATGGGTTTCTTAATGGCTTTGGGGAACTTGTTTCATTAGAAGACAATTACCTCTATCCGATGCTTAAGAGCTCAGATTTGGCGAATAACAGAATCAAAAATATCAATCGGCGGATGATTGTTACACAAAAGTCGATAGGGGAAGATACCTCTTCTATCCAACAGAACGCTCCATTAACATGGGAATATTTAAAGAAATATGCCCATTTTCTTTTGAACAGAGCAAGCAGCATATATCAGAATCGCCCTCAATTTTCAGTTTTTGGGGTCGGAAGTTACACATTTTCATCATGGAAGGTTGCTATTTCTGGTTTTTATAAAGAGTTGAAATTCAGATTAATCAAACCATTTGAGGGAAAACCTGTTGTATTAGATGACACTTGTTACTTCCTTCCAGCAAAATCGCACGAGGAAGCAGCAATTCTGCTTTCCTTATTGGATCATCCCATTACCCACGAATTTTATCATTCTTTCATCTATTGGGACGCAAAAAGACCCATTACAAAGCAGGTTTTACAACAACTCGATTTAAAGAAATTATTCAGAGAAATTAGTTATCCTAAGCTTCTAGACATACTACAGCATAGTAATCAAAATATCCCACGGGATTTACTTGCATATAAGCTTAA
Source organism: Candidatus Heimdallarchaeota archaeon (assembly GCA_020353515.1). Classification (GTDB taxonomy): domain Archaea; phylum Asgardarchaeota; class Heimdallarchaeia; order Hodarchaeales; family Hodarchaeaceae; genus Hodarchaeum. The sequence continues at coordinate 38,711 of CP070695.1, read as the reverse complement.
ACAATTTTCTTAATAAGTCCTAAGTTAAATATGTAATACCCTTTAGAGTCAGTTTTTTGCGAATTCTGGATCCCTAAGGATATCTGTGATGATTCTTACATTGCGGGTTATCTTGATGCGATGCCTCGGGAAGAAGCCAAGTATTATGTTTATTCTTTGAATTTTCTCAATTGGAATCCTGCGGAACATGATTATTGGATTGAAGTTCTCTGGACGAAAGATAAACCATTTTCTAGGTCATCAGATTCTACAAGTAAGTCAAGTGAATCTACAATCTCTTCTGGAGTAAGTTCCTTATTCGTAACTTTCGGATTTGAATCTCTTCTACATTTTATTGTATTTTCAACCCTAGTAATTTATGTGAAACGAAGGAAACAAGCTTAATCGGTATTACATTATTCTTTTTCTTGTACCGAACTTAACATCAAAACTTATTTCTAGCAAGCCATATGAAACTTCATTGGTTTTTAATCGCAGAAAATAGCGTGATCCGTGATGTCCAAGGTTGCAATTATACAGACACAACCACAAACAGTCATTGATGACTATACAAGAATCTTAGAGCTCATTGATTATCGATCATTCATTAAAAAAGAGTTAGAAACTATCGTTAAGATTAATTTATCATGGTCCCTGTTTTATCCTGCTTGTTCCACCCCTGTTTACCAATTGGATGGAGTACTGAATAAACTAATAGAGGATGGATTCTACCCAGGGAAAATCATACCAACAGAAAATCAAACAGTTGTAACACATCCATATAAAGGAGCTTACGGCAACAAATGGCTACCAATTTTCAAAAAATATGAAACACAATACCGTCCTTTAACAGATGAGAAGTGGATAAAATATGATCCGAAGGGGGACGTCCCTTGGATGAGAGAATTATTTAAAGATAATATTATCATTCCTGAAGTCTTTATGAACAGTAATATTATCCATTTACCAACATTAAAGGTTCATGGACACACTGTCACAACGGGAGCGATAAAGAATGCCTTTGGAGGCTTAATTCCCAAGTATAGGCATCATTCTCATCGCATTATTGATGGAATTTTAGTAGATTTATTGGCGATCCAAAAAGAGATACATCCTGGAATGTTAGCTGTGATGGATGGTACTGTAGCTGGAGATGGAGCCGGCCCACGAGTTATGGAACCTGTTTACACTAATCTCCTCCTCGCTAGTGAAGACCAAGTTGCGATTGATGCTCTTTCTGCTAAGCTAATGGGTATTGATCCTCTTACTATTAAATATATCAAAATGGCTCATGATCAAGGTCTCGGTATTGGAGATGTAGATCAGATTGACATTGTAGGATTAGATGCAGAAGAAGTACGAAATATGAATCTTAATTTCACAGTAAAAAGAAGCCTTGTCGTAAAGTGGGATCAAAGGTTAAGAAATACTACCTACCGCTATCGTCCTTTGAAGCCCTTTCACTGGCTTTTTTTCCACACACCGATCTTCAAACTATTGATTGCAGGATCGAGTATCTATCATGATTGGTTTTGGTATAGATTCATCGGAAAAAGAAAAATAAAGAAGTTTCAAGAGACAGATTGGGGGAAACTGTATGATAGTTACGAATACGGTGAGAAAGAACAATATCCCAAAATCACAGATTGGAATATGTATTAAAAAAAGGAGAGAGAGGAGAAGAAAGTATTAAGCTTGTACTTTCTTTGCAGAGGCGGCTAAAACATCTTTTTCTGGATAAGAACGAAAGATTATAAATCCTATGATAGCACAGACTGCAGCGACTGGACCTATTAGCAACAACCCAAGTGTTCCATTGAATGGTTTTGCAGCAGAGTATGTTGCGCCAAACACTCCTAAAATGATCCCCATTAGTTGAATGGCAACACCCCCTGCGAAACGAGTTAACAAGCCTTGGGCTGCAAAATGCATTGCTTCTCGTCGAGTTCCAGTCACCTGTTCATCATAATCCGTGATGTCAGATATGATTGAGTCAGGAAGAATTAACAAGGGAGCTGCTGGAATACCTAGAAGTAAGACGATCGCAAGCGTATGAAGCAATTCAAAACCGGGAATTAATCCCACAGTTGCAAGTAGTATAGTAATTATTGCAGCTGCAAGCATTGCATTTAAAGCTGCTTTCTTTTTACCCACTTTGTTAATCCAATACATTGCTGGAACAACAGCTATTATCCCAGTAATTACAAACGCACCAGGAAGGAAGGAGGATATTATATTATCCTCACCTTTATATACCACATGTCTCCCAAAATCTGGCAGCATGGTTATTAACATTGATTGGAAGGCAGTCATAAATATGGAATAACCAAGATAGGGTAAAAAAGGTTTGTTTCTGAATGTTACTCGCAATGCTTCAATTATACCAAATGTAGGGGTTTCGGGGACTTCTGGTGGTTCTTTTATACCAAAAGCAGCAATATAGAAGAAGATTAGAAAGAGTAATGCAAGTACGATAGAAATCATAAAAGCCATGTCTTCGAGTAGTGCTCCAATTATGGCACCAAGAATTGTTCCTACGAGATAAAATCCTTGACGATAGGTGGAAATATTTGTCCGTTCTTCAGGAGTGGGACAGATTTCAGGGATAATTGATAAGTACACACATACTGTGGCAGCATAAGCCCCGTTATAAATCGCTACGAAGACAGCCAACCAAATAATTGGGAAAAATAAATCTGTTACATTGGTAGGAACCAAGTATATTGCAATAAAACTCAAAGCGATGACAGGAGAACCCAAAATTAACCATGGTTTTCGACGTCCAAAACGTGATGAGACCGTTTTATCTGAAAACCATCCTGCTACTGGATTCATTATTGCTTGTACCCACCACCCGATTGCTAAAGATGTCCCAAGTAGCGTGCTGATGATTGCTTCATTAGCCTCAAAAAAAGTTGGTTCAAAAACTACGTTTTTATAGTAAAAGAACGTAAATACAGTAAAAACAGCACCAATCAATGCGTTTCCGAAAGTTGCAATTGAATAGGCAAACTTTTGAAACCGACTTGCAGAAAACATTACTGGTTGAGTCATCATTTTTCACCTAGAGAAAATTTGTCGAGTAAAGCCACTTCTTTATACGCAAATAAAAGAGTTATGTTCAATTTTTTGTGAAAATCTAGTAACAAACAAAACCTTACCTTTTGTACTTCCATAATTCATGAATTCTACCTTATATAGTGGAACATTTTTATATAAAATCTGAACCTAGATAGTAAAATAGATTATCATTCTTACTTATATCCTCTGGAGGTATTATTTTGAGTGAAGAAGCAGGAGAAAAATTAACTGAAGTCAAAGCTTCTCTAGAAATTGTTTTCAATAGTATTAGAACCTTGAAAAGTGAAGTTCTTTATGTTAACCAAAAATTAAGCAATTTAGATTCAACTATTCAGGCTTTTGAGGAGTATAGCTCCAAATTTTATGAAACAGAAAAAATTTTGGAGGAATTAAAGACCACGATTCAGGAATTAAATCCCCTTTCTCAGGAAATCCATGAGATTAAGCAAAACATGTCAGGATTACAGCAATCTCTTAATGATCAAACTACAAAACAGGAAAGCTTACTCAATCCAATTAATGAAGCAATTACGAGTGTACAATCTAAGCTAAGCACAGTTGATCAAGATTTATCAAAGCTGACAGCTTTAGAAGAAGAGATTGTGAGGGTGAATAATACATTCCAAGAATTGAAAGAATCTCAAGAATCGAAATTAACCGAAATCCAAACCAATTATCGAAATATATCCCCTTCCTTAGACGCTTTAAAGAGTAATTTAGAAAAAAATAATGAATCTCTCCAAAAATTGGAAGAAGGGTTCATTGAATATAAAACAACAACAGAAGAAAAGTTAAATCAAGTAATGGATGATTCCTTTAGAAAGACTATCGATGAAATTGAGTCAAAGTTTGATGGTTTAAATACACGTGTTACTAATGTCGAAACTAACTTCGAGGGGACAAATACCAAAATATCTAACTTTTCGAGTAAATTAGAAGAAGTGATTATTAGTACAACTGGTTTTCTCAACAGAATTCAAAACTTAGAGGAGAAAGCAGGGATCTCAACAGGAGAATTAATAGGTACAGGTTTTGATAATCTAGGAATGCTTCAACAGCTAGTTACCGATTTACTGGGAAGAGAAAAAGCAGATCAACACATCTCAAAAGAAGTGGGAAAGGATCCAGTAATGGTAATAAGGGGATTAAAGGGCATAATTCGCGACGTCAGTTGTATTGATGAATCTAATAGTCTCAATACATCCGAAATTATGTTAAATTATTCTGAAACGGCAGAAGGGAAAGCTGATAGACGAACGTTGATCGTTAATTTTAATAAAGACATTCAAAGAGTGTTAGAAATAGGACAGTCAGTACTGATGGATATTGGTCAAAAAAGGATGCAAACACGGAATATTATTGAAGAGATTCGGAATCTCGCCCGTCAATGGACGAGTGAAGATGATCTCAAAGGAGAATTGGGTGTCTTTATGGCTTTAGACTTGCTAGAGACCTTAGAAAAAGAATTTTGATAACTTAAAGAATCCAAACATACAATTCTATTTCTTGACTTTATCGATTTTCTCCAGAATTTTCTCTGCAAGAGGCTTGAAATACTCAAAAGCTTGAGAAATCCCATGATCTTCCTCAGCTCTAATTTGTGGATCGAGAGGAATTTGGCCCAGTAATTCTGTCCCAAATTCTTTAGCCATTTGAATACCACCTCCCTCACCAAAGATGGTATGTTTCGACCCGCATTTAGGACAAATAAAGGCTGACATATTTTCTACCACACCAATAACGGGACGATCCATCTTTCGAGACATGATCAACGATTTTCCAGTGTCAAGAAGACTGACCTCTTGAGGAGTTGTAACAATCACAACTCCATCCATATCAGGGATCATTTGCATCACAGAGATTGCCTCGTCCCCTGTTCCTGGAGGCATATCGAAGATTAATATCTCTAGGTCTCCCCAGGTGAAATCAGTAAGAAATTGGCGTAAAGCTTTGATCTTCAAAGGGCCACGCCAAATAACAGGTGTAGAGGGGGAGTCTAAAAAGAATGCCATTGAGACTATTTTGAGGCCTTGTGGCCCGTTTATGGGGTCAAATTTGTCATCCTTGGGTGCTTCCATCCTTTTACCCTCCACACCAAGGATCTTTGGAATGTTTGGTCCAGAAAAATCTAAATCAGCGATACCCACTTGTTCTGGAAATCTCTCTGCAAAAGCTAACGCTAAATTAGCTGCGACTGTAGACTTTCCTACGCCTCCTTTTCCAGAGAGAACCACGATCTTTCGTTTAACCTTTTTTAAAATAGATTTCATTTCTTGCTCGAGTTGTTGTAGGTTCGATTGCATATATTCTTCCTTCAATTATCAATTAATGCATACTTCAGAATTCTTTCGGTACGCAAACTATTAATTTCAGGTATTGAGGCAATTAACGGTAGAAAGTCTTAGTAAATAAGAAGTTATGGTCTTCAAACAGTCACAATGAGGTTACAATATTGTCTCCTTTTATGGAAGTACCTCATTGTTCTTTCAAATTACATAAAGATATTAATCTCTCCCGACAAAACCCTAGTAAGCCTGGCTGTCAAAATCCTACCTGAAACTACTTTTCAATCAGGAATTATGAAGCGATGGAAATTCAAGAATCATGACCGTTGAAGAGACACTTCGCATCATTCAAGAATATGGAGGATAGAGAGTTTTTAAAAAGTAGATAAATAGGTATTTATTTCTTAAGAGGCATCAATCAATGATTACAATAATCTATGACAAAATAGTAGCCTCTCAATGGCCATTATAAGGGATCATAATACTAGGGTTATCTTTCCGTCATATTAAAATGATTAATTTCTTCTTATAAGAGAGTAGTTCATTTTATTTTTTAAAGAAAATGCACTTTTAGCTGGATTCTTTTTCTATTTTTGATTTTGATTATTTTTTTATAGAAAAATTCATTTTTTCTGTTAAAAGTAAGTTTCACTAAGCTCTATGCCCCATTTTGCATAGTCAACAGAACTCGCAATTTTATAGTATATTTTAACACCATAATCCTTTTTAATCAAATCAATCTTACGTGCAAAAGCTTTAATCCAATAATTAGGCAGTTTGAGAAAACCAAAATAATAGTGTGGAGATTCGTCGCTTTGATAATAAATATCACATTTCGGGAAACTAAGAAAATGTTGAACCCATGAAATAGAACGATCTTCATCAGAGATAAAGAGGAAAATTGTTAAATCTAAACCGATGTTGTAGTAGTGATTCGCTTTTACTAATAAATTATCATTTCCATATTCCTGGAGCCTTTTTGAAACTTCAGGAGCTGAAACTTGAATTGAATCACCCAATTGTTTAATACTTGTGAAACTTCCCTTAATGGTAAGAAAATCAAGGATTTTAATATCAGCAGGAGTAAGTGGTCGAAAAAGATCAAAAGATGGTTTAAGAGAGAAATGAACATCAGGACTGGGAGAAATTAGAGGAATATTAGCTTCACCATGGAGAAATGAGGGAGGACTCCTCCAAGTGACTTCTCCAGGTGATAAACCAGTTAGATTCCAAGAAGAAATTCTTGTTGTCATTGATTGAGAAGTTAATAATTCCAAGTCAGTTTCTAAAGATAACAGTTTTTTTGCCTTTTTGAAGGGGATCTGAACAATACTAAAATTTCCCACTGTCAAATCCGTTGAGAGGAGTAAATATCTCTCGAATTTTTCTGGGAAAGGATTTGAATGCACATATAAGGTCGTTTCATATCCAAGCTGACCCATATCTAGAAAATGAGAAGCACTGACCATTTGTAATAGGCGGATTACATTCATTCGTCGTAAAACAGTTCTTGGGGATACTTCCAAAAGCTTTGCGAAATCATTTTGAGTCGGATCCTTATAATATGTAGAATTATGCCTTTCTAAGCTCTGAAAAGCTTTTAGAAATGAAATATACATATCATCAAGAGGGACAGTGAAATTCGTTAAAACAGGGAAAATAAACTCGAATAAGGATTCTTTTTCTCCTTTAATCTCTTTTGTAAGTAATTTTTGTAGAAAAAACTCGAAAAGGTTTTTATCATGATAACAAATCTCATATGTAACTAGTTTCAATGGAAATAAGTAACTTGCCCTTTTCTTCCATTTTAGAACGATAGATGAATAAGTCTTAAGCCAGCTCTCATTTAACTCAAGACTTTCATTACCCTCGAATTTAGTAAAGAAAGGTATGATGTGAGAATTTAATAATTGCTTAGTTAACTCCAAAGTATCTTCTAGTGAACAATCCTCTGCTTTTTCATGGATGTACATCCAAATATTGAGAAAATCAAGTACAAATTCCTCTATTTCATACTCTTCGGGTTTTTGTCGGAAATTGTCCAGTATTAAGGAATTTTGTTGTGGGAGAGGCATTTGATGCCGAAAAGAAGGATAGTATTATTTATAAACCTGTCTAGACAAAATATTCGAATGAGTATTCAAGAAAATAAATACTCAAATTGTTAAAATCTGGATAAAAGAAACCGAATAAAAAGATTAGGTGTGTAAAAAACAATGAGAAAAGTTAGAAATCGTGAAAAAAGAATAGACGTTGAATTAATGCTGTTGAAATTTATTCCATGGTTATTCCTGATATTACTCTACCTAGCAGCAACCTCACTAGGAACTGCAGCTTTAGGTGGACCAAACGGCGCATTAATAGACTAGAATTCAAAAGAATTGAATCAAATGCAGGCGTAAGAAAGGTTCTTATTGTTCAACTGCAAAAACCTGCAGCTAGAACCTTTTCTATAGCAAGAGGTTAGATCAGTCTCTAATCAAATTAATATATTAGCAAAGATGCCTCCAACGAGAAGGAAATATTCTAAAATAACCCTAGAATCAATCTATGAGAATCCATTATGCAATCGTTTGATTAATCTGTATTTTCCCAATCTTCCCAGGATAATACAGAGCTTTTTGATGGCCCTCTCTATCCCCCGAATCTATAATTAGCTCAAAATTTTAGCTTTATATAATTCGAATATCTCAACCATTTATACCCCTATTTAAGGAGTGAGTTTATTAATTTCTCTTTGTTGTTTTTTTATTAGTTTCTACTAGATTATCATAATGTATTACTGACACATTTTTCCAAGTTGTGTCACTTTCGAATATCTTTTTGTTATATCAAAGTGTGTTTTTCATTTCTGACTCAGAAGTGTAGTTATCAAAAAACACACGGACGTTGGACAAAGTGCAAGTTACGGAACAATTTGGAATCAAAAAGTCGTTAGATCAAATTTTCCAATTACTATTCATGTCAACGAATCTCTTTTCTTCAATTGAGCTTCAAAATAAGCTGTGTTCTCTTCAAATGAAAGAAGGAAACAAGTTCACAGATTCAGAGCTTAGAAAACTCCTCACGTATTTTCTCGACTTGATCGAATATTTTTCCCATGAGAAATTACAGATAATCCAAGATCCAACAGATAGTTCTCGTTATACCCTTACTGGAGGTTTTTAACATGTTCTCAGAAATTGTTTATGTTCGAAAGCAAGAGTCAAAAGAAAAAAATCATGATCTTGTATTGGACACAAATTTTCTCTCCGAAAAAGCAAAGGATGAAAGAATAAATGAGGATCGTCTAGCAAACCAATTAGCAGATCGTGCTCTTTTATTACTATCCTTTAAGGATACTTCAACTCAGAATTTGAGGTATGTTTTGAATGTCCTTGGAATTCGTACATTGGTAGAGAAAAGGAATATTTTACAAGAGATCTATCGACTGATTCGGGAGGGGATAATCTATGTTCCTAGAGGGCTTCCTCTGCTAATCGATCAAGGTTCCCTGTTTGACACCAATAACAACTCTATTGAGGCTGAAGATATTGATATATGCCTCCTACGTCCATATGAAGACTTGATCAAAGAAATTCAGAATGATATAGTACAATTACAGACTAATAAGACGAATAAAAGTCAGGAAATATGAAGATCTATATTAGGACGCATTATAATGATGAGCTATGAAGATTCTTCATCAGAGGAAGAGAAGAGACAACAGGAGCTTAAAGAACTAAAAAAATATTTGAAACTAGCAAATGGTTCCTCTGAGCATGCCTTAATTGCGACATGGCATTGCATCAAGCATATGCAATCCGCATTAAATTTGCCCCCTCACACCCCTATTGAAGATCTCGTCAACCTTTTCGATAGTCTCGAAGAGATTCGGAAAGCCTTTAATTTTCACATTGAAAATTTTACTCAGCTTAACGAAATATATTGGGAAATCACAACCATAAAAAAGAGGCTAAATTTCCCAGAGGACTCTTCGATTACTGATATCCTATCTCGAATCAAACCCAATGTGATTCCAGCTTTAGGTCTCGATGAGAATTCATTACTTAAAAGACTGCTACAGTTATACTTACCAAGGCTAAATCAAAGTATTTAACGGAGTTTGTTTCATATTATTAAAGGTTCGATGGTCAATGAAACCAAAGAAGAACTTATTAACAGAAATAGGAATCAATGATGACGATAGAGCTCAATTAACTGATCGTGCCCTCATTCTTTTGTCATTTAAAGATACTGAAACACAAAACTTAGGATATTTACTCAACCTCCTTGAGATCCGAACACTTAAACAGAAGGAAAATATTCTCAGGGAGATTTTTAGATTGATTCAAGAAGGAATTGTCTTTATTCCGCAAGGTTTAGCTAAAATAATTGACCAGGGAACCCTTTTCAACCTTAATGACGCTGAGGAAATAAGGAATATCGATTTATGCCTCCTCTGTCCTTATAATCAATTAATCAAAGAAATTCAAGATGAAATTATTAAACTAAGAAAGGAAAAGAATGTACAGAAGAGTTAATGTTATTATTTTTTATTATTCCAAGTTCAATCCTTACTACAACCCTTTTTAGCATATTCAAGAACAGGGTATCCACATGAAATTATTTTGATACCCTTGTCAGCTAATAAATTATTTTCTTTCAGACCTAAAATACTTTAAGAAAGTAGGAATTTTAGATGTAAAAAGAGGTAAGACAATGTATTTTCCATTCTCTCTAAAATCTGCATCAAATTGGTTAGATTTTGTCCCTGAACTTCTTTCAACTCTTCGACTCGACTCAAGTTATGTTGATAACAAGGAATTTCATAATTACCTTGCTTCTACTTTGGAAACTTTTTTTCCAGAGGCTTCAGATCAATTTCTGTTAACAATTTTCACTTTATTAATGGAAGCTACTGATGCAGGTAAGTACGTTGTTCTCCAAACGTTACTCTATGCAGAGGGAGTATGGGAAGCTCTAGCTCATGATGAAACTTTTCAGCCTCTCCTAACTGGATTGGCCTTATCAACCAATAAAATCTATTCTAAAAGTGCAGCTACTTTTTCGAGGAAGCTGGAAGAGCTTCAATTTCCGGAGGCAGAAGAAACCGAACCAGAATTAATGTATGAGAAAGAAGAAGAGGCCCTTGAAGAAGCAGCACTTGACAATATTTTAGAAGGAGCTTTAGAAGAGATTTCGTCAGAAAGAATGCGATCAGCTGCCCCTACTAAGAAATTTACTCCTACTAGACCAACTCCCACACCAGCTGCTCCTCCCCCTGAACCTACTGCAGCACCCGCAGGCCCTCCTGCTGCTCCACCTTCACCTCCTGGTTCTCCTAGAATTTCCCCTCCTGCTCCCAAAGCTGCACCACCTCCTTCCACTGCAGCTGGTGCACCTCCCCCCAGACCAGCACCAACTCCTGCACCCGTTGCCGCTAAAGCAGATGACGCTCTCGCGATGCGAGGTGGAGTTTCAGAAAAATTAAAAAAGGCAGCAAGGGAAGAAGTCAAATTCGAGAAAATGGCTGGTACCCCTTTGGAACCTCCATCCGCAGATACCATGCACACTCATGTCCATTATTATTCGAAAATGCTCTCTCGTAAAACTTACCCACTTGTTGTAACTCTATCTAGGATTGTAAGAGAAATTGCCAAAGATAAATCACATTTCCTCTCAGGGGAAGAAGAAAAAGAAACGCGGGGAGAATTTGAATTAACAGATGTTACTAAGCGATTGGTTGTTGAACCATTACTAAGTGGTTGTTTAATCCAACCCTCCTCTCAATTTATTGATCCCCGACCACAAAACTTACCCAAAGTATTGACATTCTTTGTTACACCGTTAGTTGACGCAGGATTTCGATTCACTCCTCTCACTGGATCTATTTCCGTCAAAAATGAGACTGGAACAGTTCTATTAAAACTAAGTCTTCCTGAACTGTCTGTAACCAGTCATCGTGTTAGTAAGACAGCAGCTTTGGTAGGGACGGTTGGTGGAGGAGCTATGCCAGCTCTTGACCTATTATTTGGTGTTAACCTCCAAGTAACTCTCGCGAGTCAATTATCTTCCATCAATCCTCAACTTGAAACTTTCAACATGTTATGGGTAGTAATGGGTGCCCAGGTTCTTCTTTTCACCATCGCGCTGGGAATTGCCTTTCTTTGGTGGTGGAAAAAAGGACGAGCTAAAGTTGCTCCTGATCGGGCTTCGACCCTCCAGCTTGCTTAATAGCAATTATCTAAATAAATATAATTCAACTCACCGTAGTAAGACATCAAGGAGATTAATTAATGTTCTCAACAGTGTTTCGTCCGTATCCTAATTTGCGTACCATATGTCTTGGAATAGTAACTCATCATGGAGCTTCTCATGACACTCTTGCTGGATCCACACAAGTTCTATTACAAACAATGGCACGAGGGACTAAACAACATAATGAAAATGAAATCGCCAGAATGATTGATGGAACTGGTGGAACGTTATTTTCGGCAACAGAAAAAGATTTCTCTATCATCGGTGCTCAAATTCAACCAAAATTCGCTGTACGAACTCTAGATCTCCTTTGTGAAATGATTTCACTTCCCACTCTCGATGAGAACCACATCCTTATAGAAAAACAGAATTTAATACAAATCTTTCACCAGGTTCAATCCAATCCAGTACGAAGAATGTTGTTATTTGATGCGGATAAAGCTGCTTTTGGAGAGACCCATCCACTTGGTCGCCCTCAAATTGGAACACCAGATTCCTTAAACCAACTCACAAAAGATGATCTCCAAAAAACTCATCAAGAATTATTAGTCCAGCCCTGGGGGTTTACCGTTGGAGCGATATCAGACTCTCTCCAAAAAAAAATCAATCAAAAATTTTCAGAATTCTCCAACACCCTAGAGACTAAAGTTCAAAAATCTCAATCTTTTCCACAAAGAGTTACTCCTCCAAATCATCTAATCTCTAGGCCAATGAAGGAGGATGGAAGTGTTTACCTGTGTATTAACATTACTATCGAGTTGCAACCAAGTTTAATCGGATTAGCACGGTTTTCAAGTGCACTTTTAGGGGAATCCTTTGGGTCAAGAATGTTTGCAATCCTGCGTGACCAAAAAGCGTTTGGCTACATTGCTGGAGCGACGCTAAAACTCTTCGATAATATGTTGATTCAACGTTACTTTATGGAAACCTCTCCAAAGCGAACGGAGGAGGCAATTGATTCATTAGTTGAGATACTTACTGATATGGGTAAAGAAGAAATTTCACTTGAAGAATATGATACAACACGTGATTTCATGTTAGGTCAATTAGACCTAGCTTTTGACGATTCCCGACAGACTGCATCCAAAATTATTAACCGAAAAGTTCATGGACTTTCACCTCAGATCGAATCAGGGTATGAGGAAATACAGGGGGTAACTCGTAAAGAGCTCCACTCTTGGTGGAAGACAACTCTCCTACGACCAGAAAATTTCAGCTTAGCTATTTCTGGAAATATTGATTCTAGTAAGATTGAGGAAAACTGGACAAGTAAGACTTACAATGTGTCCTGAGGTATTCTAATGAATAATGAGCAATCTGAATTAGTAACATTGGACAACAATCTGAAATTACAACTAGTTTCCATTCCAGGAGGGAAAACAGCTTTATTTGCGGTGGGTTTCCATGCTGGAAGTATGTATGAAAAAGGGTTTGGATCTGGGTCAAATGATGGTATCAGTCACTTCTTAGAACACATGTTTTTCAAAGGAACACCTACAAAAACAGCCAAACAAGTGAACGAGGCATTTACGCGTCTAGGTGCAGATTTAAATGCATTTACTAGCTATGATCACACAGTTTACTATGCAAAGGTTCCAACACGCAATTTACGTCATGCAGCTGAGATTTGGAAAGATCTATTGGTCAATGACGTCCTTAATCCAGAAGAATTTAAAGCTGAGAAACAAGTTATACTACAGGAGATCCAATTATATGCAGATATGCCAGAATTTGATACAAATTATACGGTTCGGCAAAAACAATTCTCAGGAACTGCATTAGAACATAATATTCTCGGAACTCCTGAATCGGTGGGAGCAATTACCCTAAATATGATGACTGATTATATCACACAGTATTATTCTCTTGATAATGCGGTTGTAACTCTAGTTGGTGGTTTTGATTTGGAAGGAGAAAAGCAATATCTAACTTCAATTTTTAACGAGGCAATCTCCGAACCACGACCTCATCCTATTTTTCCTCCAAGAGTTACTCCAGAGAAGAGTAGTAAGAATAGTATCTCTTATTCGAGTAAGAAACTCGATAAACCTCTCACTTATGTTGCTTTATCTTGGGCTACCCCAGGCATCAATTCATCAGATTTCTATCCATTATTGTTACTAAACACATTTATAGGGAATTCTCGAACTTCATTATTATACCGGGAAATAACTAGTAAAGGAATAGCAAGCGTGTGTCGTTTTGGATTCGAAGCGCTTTTCGATATCTCAATAAGTGGTATCTTTTTCATAAGTCCGCCAAAAGAAACAAAAAATGTCTTTCACAAAGTCATGGATCTACTAGTTCATGTTCATGATCTTGAAATTACTCCTCAAACTGTTAACGATTTGAAAGAGGAAACCTTAGGCTCATATACTTCCGAAATCGAAGATCCTACTAATTATGGTATTGACCTTTTACAAAAATACATTAAATTCCGTCACCCTCTCTCCGTGGCAGATTTCTTAGAAAACATCTCAAAAGTCTCTGTAGAAGATATTCAAACTGTAAAAAATAAGTGTTTCGAAAATCTCAACCTGACAATGTATGCTACTGGCAGTATACCAAGTGACTGGGATCCACAATTCCCAAAAAATGGCCCCTGGTAACAATTCCAAGCATCTTGATAATATTTGGTGAATAAATGACTTTTATCACTGGACTCTCTATTCAACAATTGAACGATATTCTCCCTTCAACCTTGGTAAAAATAGCCTCTGCCATCCGATTAAAACACATTGAATTTGATCTAACAGTTTTTAACGACATTGAGAACGTAATTAAGGTCTTAGAAGCGCCTCAAACGGTAATTCATGCACCTTATCTAGAGGATTACGGTATTGACCTATCCACAGATGATCCTGTCGTTGATCAGTTTGTTGATAACGTTCTTGCAGCTCAAAATGATTTAAATATCATCGGAGTCGTTGTCCATCCTCCTACGGATGCAAGTGGTTCTTGGGAAAATTTCTATGACAGACTAGAGAAACTACCCCTCCCTCTACTTGAAAATATGCCATATCAATCTTGGGATGAATTCAAAGAGTTCATTGAAACGACACAAGCTAATGTCAATCGCCATTTAGGGATGTGCTTTGATATGCCGCACTCATGGATAACATATGGTGAACTATTTTTAGAACTTCCAGCTTTTTGTATGGATTTACTTCGTTCATCAAACGGGTATATCCACATCTCAGGAGGAACTAGAGAGGAGGATACACATTTTCCATTGTTAACAGAGGGAGATATGCCAATTTCTCCCATTAGAGAATTTTTAAACGCTAATTCTTTTTCAGGAACCGTTACAATGGAATTAGCACCACGATCTATTGAAGATCTCAACAAAGTTTTCCAATCCTATATGTTGATGTTAGGTATTGCGGGCAAAAGGCTGCACAAACTACAGGTAAAGCTTAAACACCCTTTTATTATGCGAAAAGCACGTCAACTTACAAATTTTTAATGGAATCAGATAGATTAATCCCGATTTACCTAATTATTCTCACCATCTTGGATAGGACTAGTTGTGGAAAAGAAAAAATGGTGGCAAAAAGCGGTTTTCTATCAAATCTATCCTCGTTCATTCGCGGATAGTAATAATAATGGAATTGGTGATCTTCAAGGTGTCATTGAAAGATTAGATTATTTACAAGAGCTGGGGATAGATGCCATTTGGTTTTCACCATTCTTTTCCTCTCCACAAAAGGATTTTGGGTATGATATTAGTGATTATAGAACAATTGATCCTGGATACGGTACAATGAAGGATTTTGAAGAATTATTGGAAAAAGCTCATTCACTTGACATCAAAATAATCTTAGACATGGTATTGAACCATACTTCTGATGAACATCCATGGTTCCTCGAATCCCGTTCAAATACTACAAATCCAAAACGTGATTGGTATATATGGAGAAAAGGACGGGGAAAAAAACAAGATAAACCTCCGAATAATTGGAGGGCTGTTTTTGGAGGAAACGCTTGGAAATGGGATAAATATACACAAGAATATTTTTTCCACCAATTTCTACCTTTTCAACCTGATCTTAATTGGCGTAATAGTGCTGTTCAAGAGGAGATGCTCGAAACCGTTCGATTCTGGGTAGAAAAGGGAGTTGACGGCTTTAGACTTGACATAATTCACACACTCTTTGAAGACAAAGATTTTCGTGATAACCCACGAAGCTGGCGTTTATTACCTTCCAGTGATTCAACTGCTTACCTGTTCCAGAACCCGAAGTATACAGCTTTTCTTCCTGAAACTATCAACATGTGTATTCACATTCGGAGCCTTATCGACTCTTATGTTCCTGAACGAATGGTTGTAGGGGAAGTAATGGGAGGACCACGGATATTTCGTCCTCTATATGGGGAAAATAACAATGGATTGAACCTCGTTTTTAATTTTAAATTCAGTGACCAGTCATTTTCAGCGAAAAAATTCTTTCAGGTAATACAAGAAACAGAAAGTATTTTATCAGACCCATATTGGCCCTGTTATGTTTTTTCTAACCACGATAAAACCCGAATGATTTCAAGAGTTGGGAATAATGAAAAAAAGGCAAAATTATTGACTCTTCTTCTATTGACTGTCCGAGGAACCCCTTTTATCTACTATGGTGAAGAAATTGGAATGCATCAAGGAAAAATTCCAAAAGAAGCATTAAAAGATCCACTTGCCAAACTGAAAGTGATGGGTATTCCGATTGGTAAGTTTTTGGGGCGTGATGGATGTCGAACTCCTATGCAATGGGATAATTCTAGTGGAAATGCGGGATTTTCACCTAAGCTAGATACGATCCCTTGGTTACCAATTAGCACAAATTCAGATGTAATCAACGTAGAAAACCAAAAGAATGATGAAAAATCAATGCTTTCTTATTTTAAACAATTAATACATCTTCGAAAATCAGAAAATGCACTTTGTGAAGGAAAACTCTTA
Organism: Candidatus Heimdallarchaeota archaeon; assembly: GCA_020353515.1. Lineage (GTDB taxonomy): Archaea > Asgardarchaeota > Heimdallarchaeia > Hodarchaeales > Hodarchaeaceae > Hodarchaeum. The sequence continues at coordinate 22,181 of CP070695.1, read as the reverse complement.
AATCTCTCAATTCCTTGCAAAAATTGCCTTACTTTCGAACGTTTGGGTTACCAGGAAGGGAAATTAGTTGCTTTATTGGTTATATTCAATTTTAATAATAAGCTAATTCAAATCCAGAACCCTTATCCTTCTTCTACAATAATTTTTTCGACTGAGAGCTTGAATCTCTTGTCCTCCACAACTGATAACATTACTATTCAAGCTTATGAAGGATTGTTAACAAAATTCAGTTTTGAATCTGTGAGTTAATCGCTATCCAGATCTAGATGACCACCATATTTTGCGTGGATTGCACAAGTCCCTTCATTCCCTACCATACATGGACCAATGGGATTTTCTGGTGTGCATCGTGAGTTGAATAGCGAACAGTCCTCAGGGTAGATTTTTCCAAGCATAATATCTGCACAACGGCATCCCTTAGGGATATCTCTACCACCTGTGATAGGAATTTCTTCTTTCACCCGAATATTGAACTTTGAAAAATCCTTAGCAATCTCAAAACCAGAAGAAGGAATGACTCCAATTCCTCTCCATCTTGCATCAACGACTTCGTATGCTGTATCCATAGCGGTAAGTGCTGTCTTATTTCCTTCCCTAGTTACCACGCGGGAATATAGATTCTCTGTCTTTGATCGAGAATGAATTAGTTGTTGGAGAATGGCAAGAATGCTTAACATTACATCAGCGGGTTCAAATCCTGCTACAACAATCGGAACGTTATGTTGGTCGCTGATAGATTCATAAATACCTGAACCAGTGATTGCTGAAACATGTCCAGGAGCAATGAAACCATCAAGAGGGATATCTGGCTGGTCTACTAAAACACTCATTGCAGGGGGTACAAGACGATGGGCACTAAGAATGTAAAGGTTGGAGGGTATTTGGTGGTTAATTAGTTCAATAGCAACAGTGGGAGCTGTTGTTTCAAATCCAATGGCAAAAAAGACTATATTTTTTTGAGGATTACTCTTTGCAAGTTTTATTACATCAAGAAAACTATATACAACTCTTATATCTGCTCCCTCAGCTCGAGCAGTGAGTATAGATCCTTGATTACTCGGAACCCGAGCCATGTCTCCATAGGTGGCAAGAGTATATCCATTCTTTGCCAGCCAAATGCCTTGTTCTATATCCTCATTAGGACATATACAAACAGGACACCCAGGACCAGCAATCACTTCAATATTTGAGGGTAAAAGTGATCGAATTCCCCAATGGGAAATTGTATATTCATGAGTTCCACAAACGTGGCAGATCCGTATTTTACGATCTACAAATTTATCTGCAAGATTATGAATTTTTGTTTTAATCTTCTTAATTATTTCAGGATCTTGAAATGACTTACTCAACTGTTTTACTCCATACAAAAAAGGATATTATTGACAGAATCTACTTCTAATGGTTTATTTATATCAATTTTTAGAAGAAGATAATCAACGGATTTAGGTTTCAAAATTGTTCAAAATATTCATGAAATTTAGTGTCAAGTTCTTCAATGGAATATTGCATAATTTGCAGATCTTCATCCTTTTCATCTTCTGGAAAACAGCCTATAAGGACTACTTCATCGTATTTTTCTTTTGAAATAATAGTTTTAAGACCACTTCTATACGCATTGTGAAAGACTTCATCCATACTCTCTGAGGGAGGAATAGTAACTAGGATTCGTTTCTCAGTTGATGATAAAGATATAAAAGCGCCGTGATTCTTTTGTAGAATACCTGTACTGAAATCCTTCTTTTTATCTGCAAAAGCTTTAATTGCTTTACCAGTGCGAGTTAAATATTTTTGGTTATTCTTCAAATCATCCAGTAGTGGCCCTTTTCTTTCCTCAATACATCCTGCAAGCCATTTAATTGCCTCTCGAGGATTCCCGTGAGAATAGGCATAAGCCGATTCAATGTCTGCTTTTTTTAAGGGCCATAAAGGATTCTGATCAGGTGGTAGGATCTCAAACTTTTGATGAAAATCCTGGAGCTTTTGATTACAATAGTTTAGGATATCTTTTTTCAGAAAGCGCTTTAAAACAACTGGTGGTTCAATCCGACTTTGAACTGCCGTACTTGAAAGATCAAGTATTTTATCCCAGAGTGTAGCAAGACAGGCTAAACATAAGATAAAATTTGAAGCCTCATTATGCATTTTTTTGAGAGTTTCCAGAAATTGAAGCTCAGCCTCTGGACCTAATGCTATAAACAAGGATTCAAGTTCGTCTACAAAAAAAATGATTGGCTTGTCAATAACTCCTAAAATCACTTTGAGGGCTGCGAATGCTAATTCTTCATCATCCATTATTGTTCGTTTGAAGTTGGTTGTTTCCTCGTCAATATCGAAACCTGTTAACCATTTCAGAGCGATTTTTGATTGTTTAGGATCTTTTAATGCGAAGAAACCCTCTACTACAATATTACCCATACCAGAAAAATCAACAGCAGCATGTTCAACTTTTTGATACTTCTGTGTTAATGCATCCGAAACGTACTCAAGTAGGTGAACTCCTCCCGCTTTGATTGTTTCAAAATAAAAGTGAGAATAAACTCTATCTGGATTAGTGGGAACAGGAATATAGATAACATAAGCATTTGAAATTGTTTCACGTAAAACCCAGTAAAAATGAGTTTTACCATACCCAGCTTCGGCAATAATGGGTAAGATCGCTGACTTCCTTTTCTTTTTGCGAATAATTTCCAAAAATCGGACAACATGCTTTAAAGCATTTTTGTTTGGACGATTCAGATTAAAAAACTCTGGAGTGTCAGATCGAGCAGTAAAATTGTGAAAGGGATTCTCTATAACTAATGAGGCTACGTGAGTCATAATATATCACGCTTCAAACATCAAATAATAGAAAACACCCGTACCTGAATCTGATTCAATACCACCAAAGACAGCATGAGATTTAGACAAAGCAGTTTGTAAGGTGATGACTCCTTTGTCATGTAAATCAAGTATTTTTTGATTAAATAAGGAATCGGGAATTCTTTTTTCACTTAATTTTTTGCGGACATCTGGAATTTTCACAAGGGGTTTCATTGGATTTGCAAGCTCAGTATAGGCAGTTTTCAGGTATTTTAGAAATTCTTGATCTCCAATAGAGGTATTGGGATTCATTTCACGTGATAAGTTATTCTCACCATCGGATGTGATTTGAAATATATTCTTAGTTCCACGTTTCATACGAACATACCCTTTATCAACCAATCCTTGCAAGAGAGCTCTTTCAGCTTCAGTTCGGGCATAATATCCTGACTTACCAAGGAATTGTAAAATTTGAAGGTAGGAAGTTTCCATAAAGATCGTCTTCTTGGTTCTAACTTCTTGATTTATCTGTCACAACTGTGAATACGCTTAGTTCTGGTCATTTCGACATGAAATAGTAAAATGTTCAATATTAGTTCCTTATGAAATCAAAAATATAGCTTGCTATCATTTAGGTAATATCAAAGGTTTGGTGAGAATATAACCTAGGTTATTATATGATCAAAGAAGTAAAGACTGAAAGGGTGAATCAGTTATGATTCTTGATAATTTAGCCAAAATTTCTGAACTAGATACAGAGAATATGTTTCAGATGGTATATGACTGGGTAGAGCTAATTGAAGAGTTACTTCAATATTCCTTTGAGCTTCCTGCAAAAGCTAAAGTTGGGAGATATACAATTTCGTATGAAGGGACTATTTCGCAAATATTGATCTGCGGGATGGGGGGGTCTGCAATTAGTGGAGAGTATTTGTCTGTTTATCTGAAAAAGATATTAAATATCCCCGTTATGGTTAATAGAAATTATGACATTCCAGCTTTTACATCTGAAAATACACTGGTCATACTTATTTCATACTCTGGAAATACAGAGGAAACAATCTCCTGTTTAATAACAGCAGTAAAAAATTCAGCCAAGATAATTGGGATTGGGTCAGGAGGAACTCTCGGGACATTTTGTAAGAAACATAATTTACCATTTTTTCCAATTCCATCTGGTTATCAACCTAGAGCATCGTTCCCCCTCTTGTTTTTTCCTTTATTGAAGATTCTTCATTCATTGAAACTCCTCTCATTAGATGAATCAGCAATTGATGAAACTCTCTCCCTCTTTCGTCAGATGAGGCAAGAATATAACCCTGAAATCCCTACCACCTCTAATCAGGCTAAGCAAGTCGCTCAAAAGTTACATGATCGTATTCCTGTCATCTGGTCTCCCTTTAGTTGTGTTGCGAATCGAATGAAATGCCAACTCAATGAAAATTCGAAGATCCTCGCTCTAGCGGAAGAACTACCCGAGCTCAACCATAACCATATTGTTGGATGGGAATCATGGGAAAGAGAAAATCCATTCATTCTGATTACCTATCGTTTCCAAGATGAGCATCCGAATGTAAAGTTACGTTTTGAAATAACCAAAGAAATTCTCAAAGATAAAGCAGAAATTATTGAAATAGTTGCACGAGGAACGCATTTATTAAGTCAATTATTTTCTGCTACGTATTATGGGGATTATATTTCAATGTACTTAGCCATTTTAAACAATCAAGATCCAAATACGGTAGACAGTATTGTTTATCTAAAAAACCAATTGGAAAAGCGTCAACAAACACAAACTAGGCTGATTTCTACTTTACATTCTGTTCTAGAGGCTAAGTAAGTAGACTGAATAAGATCAGAAAATAGATTAGGATCCTTTCAAAACGTTAATTATCTTGATTTCATGCCTGAAAACAATGAATTCCAGCACTAGGTGAAATTGATGGCCAATTATGATGTCATTGTGGTTGGAGCTGGTACTGGTGGATCAGTGACTGCAGCTACACTTGCAAACAAAGGAGTAAAAGTAGCACTCCTTGATAGACAGCCCAAAGAAAAGATAGGAGTCAAAATATGTGGAGATGCTACGAGTGGGGAACATTTCAAACGTATTCAAGAGATTACGAAAATAGAACCACCAAGAGGCGATGAAATCAGACAAAAGATCAAAGGCGCATGGCTTTTCTCTCCAGATAGAGAAGTTAAATTCGAATTAGTAGAGGAAGGAGGAACAGGAATAATCATTGATCGCTTTAAACTTGGGATGAGGATTTTAAATAATGCAATTGACTTCGGAGCGGAGCTTCATGATTCGACATACGTCAAAGAGCCAATTGTTCACCAAGATCAAGTGATAGGCATTAAATATAGGGGAAAAGATAAGAATATTCAGGAGATGTCAGCAAAGGTTGTGGTAGACGCATCAGGTATTGGTGCAGTGCTTCGACGAAAACTAGATTCAGAAAAAACTTATATGGATCTTGAACTAGCCCCTAAAGATGTATGCAATTGCTATCGCGAAGTACGTGACGTAGAGAACGAAATTGAATCCCCTGAATTCATTCGTATCAGTTTTGATCAAGAATTATGTCCTGGAGGATATTTGTGGGAGTTTCCACGTGGGTCAACCTCTATGAATGCTGGATTAGGAGTCATGAAAATAAATAAGCTGAATGCCCATAATCAATTTAACGAATATTTAAAGAGAGAAGAAACTTTTTATCGCAATTCAAAATTAATTCATGCTGGGGCCTGGAGAGTCCCCCTTCGTCGTCCTCAGGATAATCTTGTCTGGAACGGTTTTCTTCTTGTTGGAGATTCAGGAACCCAAGTGAAGCCAACAGACGGTGGAGGTATTGGTATTTCAGTCAACGCAGCAGCAACAGCTGGAAAGGTAATCACTAGGGCATTAGAGGAAGATAATGTCTCAATGAAGAATCTTTGGGATTACAGTGTTGAGTTTATGACCACTATAGCTCTTGTTAATGCTCCATTGGCGATCATGAAAGATTTTATAATTCCATTACCTAGCCATCTTATCAATTTCGTTTTTCACAAGAAAATCGTTGAAGCAGGAGATTTATTATATGGAAATGCCACTGGAGAGATTTCTGGAGGATTTTTCAAAACTCTACAACGTGCGTATCGAGGTAAAAGAATTCTTGGTACTCTTTTTAAATTCAGATCAGTCTTGAACAAGATGGATAAAGCAAGAGAACTATATCAAAACTATCCAAAAACACCTGAGGCATTTTTAGGTTGGCGTGAGAAGATTTCAAAGCTGTATGGTGATGTGAATTATAATTAATTACAGACTTTTACATAAATAGATCATCAACAGCCTTAAGGGCCGGAGGACAAACACGCATATTTCCAATTGCTGTTGAATAAACATAACCAGAAAATGTACCAAGAATCTTAGTAGCTTTTTTGTATATTAAAGCATTTTCTAAGGCTGTTGATGAAATAAGCAACTTAAATAAATCATTTCCTTTTCCATCTAGCGATCTGAGGTGAAAACCCATTTTAACCTGATTGTCATTCATTTGAAAGCAAAAATATTCATCTCCAAAGAATGTTTCTGGAGATTTCTCATAAAACCATTCTTTAGGAACATCAACTAAATTTAAAAATTTTGGATGTCTAGGATTTTCTTCATTGATGAGTACTACAGGATTATCTTTAATGTATGATTCCTTTAAGAAGGAAATTCCAGCTGTAAGGAGACTTGATATCATATTTTCAGAGTAGGGAACAAGGAACGATTCAACAGCTTCTAGACCTTCATTGTAACGTTTTTCTTGCAGAAATTTGAGTTCTTTAATTTTTTGCTGTTTAGCGGGAGTTTCGAGTAATTCTATTAATCTAGAAGGTATCCGCTCATAAAAATAATGACTAATTATATTTTCTAACGCAAAACGAACCCCTCCCAACTGATCAAAAATAGTGATCGCTTTCTGAAAGGTTTTTGACTTTTTTTGAGAGAAAAATGCATTTTCTATAGATAATTTTTCATTTAGTTTATTTAGAACTTGCTGTGGAGATTCTAGTTCCCACTGTAATTCTTTTTTATGATAATCAAACCAGAGAGGTTCCTTGGAGAGTTGATCACCTACAATCTTCGTAAATTTCGTAAATTCTTTGGTAGTCTCTTGCTTGAGTTTTTCATATTCCTTCAAGAAGTTACTTTTAATTGAATCAAATTCCTTCGAAGAAACCTTTTTTCCTGCTTTAAGACGTGATCGAAGCTTCTCAAGATCCTGAATCACTTTAGTTTTGGCTTTTTCTGATTGAAAAACTTCTAACTCAATTTCCAAATTGAAATCAGTTTTTTGGTTTTCAGCTTGAATCCTACATTGATCTATCAGTAATATGAGAGGAGATTTGAATTCATTCTCTAGATTTTTAAGAAATATTGCCAGGATTTTTTCCAAATAGTCATGGGGGTGTTTATCTACATATCGACAGATTTTGTCCTCTCCTAATTCTTTCAGAGTAGGTAAGGAACCCCTAATTGAAAATCGGCGCCATTTGAAATTAAGAAATTCTTTAAGAATTATATATAATGTGTTTACTTCACGAACACGAAATGCTATAGATCTACAATTCGTATCTAAATCTTTAAAAAACTTACCTGCTTGATTTTCACCTTCTATTAGAAGAAATCCAAATAAAGAGGCTGTAGTACTAATCAATGCTCTTTCTAAATTGTTTCGAGCAAGAGAGGCAGACTCTGGATTTCCAGACAAATCATAAGAAGCTTGATCTATCTCTAGTGTGGGCAAGGGAGTGTCTTCGGCTAGTAATGAAGCTAATTCTCGTTTTAATTGAGTACCATCCATTTTTTGTAATTCTTGCGGCGTTTTTTCAATGAGAAAACTTGTGAAAGCCATAAAAAGAGGTTGTTTCCTAAAATAATATTCAGCACCAGCAACTTTTAGGAGTTCAAGTAACTGTTCAGATGATATTATCTCATTGAGGGAACTATTTGGAAACGCTAAATCTAATAACTGTTTTACAATTACTAGGCCTTGTTCCCCAAAGGGATCATCCTCATATCCCTTGATAAACTCCTGAAGGAGTTTACCTGCAGTAATACTTTCTATTGAGGCCAGTCAAATACAACTCCTTGTAATAATGCTTCTTTGAGGAGAGCAGCTGGGCCATGATGCTTAATTTCCTCAGCCATTAGCTTTTTTATTTTTAATCGAAGATTAGGAATGATTTGATCAATATTCCGAGCTGTTATAAGGGGAGAAACACTAGCTTCTAAAGCTGATCCTAAAGCAAACCATACAGCTAAATCAATAGCATTTTCAATTCTTTCTGGAAATGTTAGATCAGAAAGATTCAATCCAAGTTCATCAAAAATATCCCTATCTATTTTAGTAAGCTGCTCTTCTAGAGTATCAGTTACATGAAAAGGTGAATCTTTCATTTGTTTACGCCAATTGAAAATAGATTGATAACCTAATTTCACTTGAAACTTATCAGGAAGGCTTCCAACAAGCAATACTTCCTCAAAAGCTGGACTATATTCATAATCGGACAAAAACCTTGCCCCTAATCCTCCCGCAAGTAGTTTCATCTGCTGACTTATCTGTTGGGGAAACCCAGTCTTGCTCCAGACAAAAAAACCTACCATAGCGTCCTGACCAGCGCTCTGAATATAAATACGCCCTTCTTTGGCTTGAATATCATTCAACTGGCCCATGCCTGTTTCTGATTGCGTAAGAGAATTAATTGCAGTTAAAATCCCACCGAAGAGTAAGCTCTGTTCACTACTAAACCCAAGGGAAACGACAGGAATTCCATGGTTCACAATGAAGAATGCTATCTGCGGACACAAAGGCTTTTTTTTTGCCATAATTCAGTATCATCCCCAATAGATTAAAAATAATCTTAGAGACACATGTTTGTGTTTGAACTGAAATTTATACTGGAGTTATACAGCCTAATTTATATTGATTCTAGTAACAGGGATATATTCGCTTTTATATTTAATATATCTAGTGGAATTGATCAAGAAAGTATTCTAATATAAATTTCTAGAAATTCCTTTTCACCAAAAGTTATGACTAGGATGGAATTAATATTGTTAGAAAAACAAAAAATGGCATTTCTTCCATCTAAATCACACTTTAATAAGAATTTCAATTTATTTTTACTTTCAATGCTTTGTAATCTAATAATCCATTTGATTCTTGGATTTTTATATTACAATCCAGTGGATTTCGTTCTTCAGTTTGAAGCTGCTAAAAAAATTGCACAAGGACAACTGCTTTATCGTGATATTGGTGAAATAATAATTGATGGTGCCGAACTCCCCAGACCACAATATCCACCTCTTTACTTGTATTCTTTAGGATTTATAATTGCCATTGTTGGCGTAGAAACCTTTACATGGCAGATGGTCAAGCTATTTCTAATAGCGTTCAACCTCCTCGTTGGAATACTGGTATATTTACTTGTGCTAGATTATTACAAATCCCATCCTAAGGGACATATCATTGCTTTAGCGGCATTGAACTGGTTTTTACTTAACCCTTCTACGTTGGCAGTAATCTTTTCAGGATTTCATGAGAATTTCATGCTTTTCTTTGTGTTATTAGGGTTTATTTTTTTTAGAAAATGTCGTTACTCTCTCAGTGGTCTATGTTTCGGATTAGCACTACTTGTAAAGCCAATTGCAGGAATTTATATGCTACCTCTCTTAGTTTGGGGAATATATAATAAGGAAATTAAATCGGTATGGATCTGGTTTAGTGCTGGTATGACCTTTCTTCTTGTATCCCTTCCATTTCTTCTGTTAGCTCCAGAGGACTATCTAAATGATGTATTCTTCATTCATGCTGAACGACCTGATCCAAGTATGTCGGTTTATACGTATTTTTTTTCTGAAGTCTCAAAATCTCTATTTCCCATTATTATTCAAATAATGATTTTTATAATATTCATCATTTTTTTCCTATACAATTCTCCTATAGCAAGCTCTAAAAGGGTAATTGAAGCTGTTTTACCGTTTATGAGTATTTTCATGGCTACTAACCGCATCTTATATCCCCATTATGTACCATTTCTCTTCCCATTCTATACTTTCGTATTTATTTTTCTTATTGCAGAATTTTATAGCCCAAGGAAATTAAAAAACGGAATGATTCTCTTGGGATTGCTACTTGGAGGCCTTATGCTTGTTTATCTAGGAGGGGGTTTCTGGATGTTACTATGGTTGATAGAAGGTTATGAAACCTACAGATATAATCCTCTGTTTCCGATATCTGCTTGTGTGTGCATTCTAGGTTTAATAGTTATCTCACTTACTTCTCTGTATTCTTATTATGTAGTAACAGAAAAATATCGGATTAGAGGTGAATAAATCTAATCTAACTCGGCCTCAAACTCACAGTATTGATGTCCATTTGCTTGACACTTTGTCTCCCGAACTATGATTTCATCTTCAACTAATAAGTTTAGTCTTCCATTAAGAAAACCAGCCATAAAATCATCCAAAGTATTTATCTTAGTGGGTTTTTCAATTCCTGGAAAAAGAGCTGAGAGATCCACAGTGGATAGATCAATTCCAGAAGTCTCTGCGCTTTCCCAAATTCTAAAAACAGCAGATTCGTCATCAATAACATTAACTGTAACATCCCCATGTATTCTGGTTAAGAGTCTCCCTGGAGTATTAAAATAATAACCTAGCACTTCACAGGCTTGAGGAAATTCCATTGGGAAGGAGTAATTAAGATCTCGTCGCATCATGATTCGACTAATGCTGCCGACATCTTCCAAAATCTGACCGTAGTTTTGACCTGCATATGCTAATAATGTAGAATTGAAAGGATCTGAAAACTTGACTGACGTAATAATGTGTTGTAAAACAGATATATGAGTATAATCACCGATTCCTGGTCTCATTCGTCTCCTGTTCAAGATAGAATCAAACATATTACGAGAAATAGTTGATAAGGAAACATCAAAGCGAAGTCGGTCAGAATCGCTGAAAAATTCTTTTGGTTCATGCAAGGAACTGCTATAATGGTCAGATTTTTCACCTAGCCGAATATCAAACTCACAATGATCGTCTCCTAACCCCCAACATTTAGTTTCTTCGACAGAGGCTTGCTCTCCTAGAGTTACCTCCATAAGTCCCGCGATTTCCCCAGAAATGAATCCACAAACATCTTGACCGATATCAGTGTTCATAACTGCAAGACCCGAATCTTTGATTTGTAAACGGGCATGATAAGGTGCAATTTGTGTAATAGTGGGTTCTGATGCTAAATTAGCTGCGTTTGGATTTGGCCCATATAAAACCTTGAATCCCTTCAAGAGCTCCTTGAAACGTGATTTCATTCTGTGTGTTTCCATAATTTTAGGATTATACTTGTGGATCCAAGATTGAGCTGATCCAAATTTTCCTGCTAATTCTCCAGAACGAAAAAGATAGGCTTTAGCACTAGGATTAATAGATAAAAGTGATGTAACAATGGATTGGAGGTGACCTATGTGTACATAATCACCAACTGAGGGACGAGTTACAGTTTCAAGTTCTTCAATATTAAGTAATCTTTCTGAAACACTGATAATTGACAATTTACGCCAACGATCACGATCTGTCTCACTTGCTTTAACTCCCGCCTCAATCAGTTTGTTAAACAGATAGTTGAATAAATCGTATTGATCTGTTGAGAATATATTTGCAGTATCAGAAGTTTCTGTAGTAAAACTCGAGAACATCGAGGCTGCCTGCGTCGCCGTGAGAATCACTTCATCATTATATAAAACATGAGGTACATTCCGTACACCATATTTAGCCGCGATTTCACGGTTTTCATCCGTATCAATGGTAGTAATACTCGCTCCTCCTTGGGAAGTCTCTACTATTCGCTTTAAATGCCGTGCAACAGGCTTACAGGCGGCGCAATGAGGGCCTTTAAAAAGAATGATTTTAATAGGTTCAGTCATCTGTATAGAGAACTCCATCATTTAATTGGGGGGAGTAGAGTCTTTTAAAGACCTTTCAGAATTCCTTAATATTCCTAGTAATTGAAAGATAATTAAATACTTTTCTCAATAGAATAATTTTAACACTAATCAATTCCTTTATTCCATTGAGTAATCTGTTCTTGCTTGAACTGAGTGGTAGGTTGAGATAGCACATTCTTAAATTCTTCTGGTGAACTTTCTAACATTTTCTCTAGAAACTTTAAAGAAAGAATGAAGGAGTATAATAATCCTGAGCCCTTCCGTGATACTTATGATTGATATAAGCCAAGAACTTAATACTCGAACAGAGGAACTAGATGGAATCCTTGAAAAATATTTGAAAAAATCTTCTTCTATTCAAGCAATTACCGTTGTAAGTCCAGATGGCCTTCCCATCGCATCCACATCTGATGAAAATGAAGTGGTTATTGCTGCAATGACAGCAGCTAGTCAATCATTATCAGAACGAGTCCTATCAGAGTTAGAGCGCGGAAGGATGCAGGAAATCATGCTAACAGGGGAGGAGGGTTTTGTTGTCATTCTTAACGCGGGAGAGAATGCAGTTGTTAGTTTCACGGCAGGTGATGCCAAGAATATCGGATTAGTACGAGTCCTAGCTAAACAACTAGCAAAAAGCATTTCTGAAATGTTACTAAGGACATCATAACATAATCGATCTACTCTTATAATGTAGTTACGATGGCAACAATTATTGGAAAAGCGATGTCCCTATTTATAAGAGAAGAGGACTTAAATGTTAAGCTCAATTGAGATTTAAACGTTGCTTAGACCAATTTCTGTTATATTACTATCACAATAGCTAAAATGTGTCATAGATGGAAACCCAAAATCTGTCTTTGTAAGCGAGAACCTTAAGAGATTGATATGAGAGATTTGAAATGAGGATTGAGCAATTTGCAAGCATATATCTAGGTTATAAAAGCCCTGTCGCGCTTGAAGTCCACCAAGGCTATCTTATTGCAGGCCAAATTAAGGGAAGAGCACCATGTTGTATCTGGATTAACAAACAAAATATTGAAGGTATCGCTGAAGTTGCCAAAATCATCGCAATAGATTCAGCGTTTCATGGATTACTCTCTTTAATTCCAGGTGGATCTTTTGCCTATCGATTAATAAAAGATCAGATTGGTTATCCCCCCCGCTTTAATATGATCTTTGGTCCGCGATATTATACCATTACTTACACTACCATCACATTAGATAAGGGAGGAGAAGCAAAAGGCTTAATTGACGGTATTACTCAGAGTATTGACAATGTTGCAAAAATCGCGCTTAAAACTGGGAGCAAAATTCAGGATACAATCCTAGAACTTATCACAAAAGAGAAATCAGAAGAGGATCAACCTGATGAAGATGAAATTCTAGGTTTCACTTACATACGATTTGAAGATAAAATAAGTATGATCAGGAATAGAATAGTCGAAGAGCGCTTATCAGAGACAAAATCAACACCAACTAAAATTGCACAAACGGCGTTAGCAGAAATTGTTCCTCCTGTAGTAGTTAGTTTTAAAACCACGGCGAATGAAGAGGCAATTATTTTTCTTAAACATCTGCAACAAATTGGTTATAAAGTCAATTTCACAGAATCATTATCTGATGAAAATAAATAACAATAATCTCTCCTCTCAGGATTTCTCTTTGAGTCATATTATCTTACTCTATTAAGATTTAATCCTATAAAAGGAGAATTGGGTATTGCCAAAAGCCTATGATACTATTATAATCGGAGCTGGTATTTCTGGAGCATTACTTGCTCGGGATCTTACACAACAAGGTCAGCGGGTTCTTTTACTCGAGAAGGGAGGCTATCATAGATTTCTTGGGAATCACCCTGCCCTTGTTAGGATCGCTGACAAAAAGGGATTTCGCTATACAAAGGAGCATTTATTTGTAGCATCTGGGATTACGGTTGGAGGTTCATCAGTCATTAGTGCTGGGACTGCATTCCGTCCTCCAAAAGGATTTTTTCGCCCTTGGGGAATTGATCTTGAACAAGAACTTAATGAAGCGGAGAAAGAAGCAAAAACTACCTTCCTTCCAGATGAGTTAATCGGAAAAGGGAATTTAGATCTCCTCGAGGCTGGAAATAGGCTAAATCAAGAATGGGTTCGATTTCCTAAGTTTATTGATCCCATCAAATGTGTACCAAATTGTTCAGCCTGTATGCTAGGCTGTAAACGAAAAGCAAAGTTTACAGCACGAAGCTTGGTAGAAGAAGCAGTAGCTAAAGGTCTTCAACTTCAGAAGAAGAACGTTGACCGTGTGATAATTGAAGGAGGGAAAGCTATTGGAGTCAAACCAAAGAGAGGTCAGTCAATCGAGGCTGATAGAATAATTGTCTCAGCAGGAGGAATACATTCCCCCATTCTTTTACAAAAATCAGGGATTAATGAAGCAGGGAGGGGCTTCTTCATGGATCCTATGATTTTTACATATGGTGTCTCTTCAGAAAAAGCTCATAGAACGATCCATGACATACCTATGGTAGTAGGCACCTACAAATTTCATTCGGAGGAAGGGATACTTCAAAGTGCTGTTACGGATCCTTGGGGAATGTTTCTAGTTAGTCTTGTTTATCGGCAAAATCCACTAGGAATTGTGAAATTTCGACATTATCCCCGACTTATGGGTATCATGACGAAAATTCAAGATGATAAAAATGGTACTATATCCTCTGGTAAATTTGGTATTACTATTTCTAAAAAATTGACAATAGAAGATCAAAAACGTCTTGAAAGAGGAAAAGCTTTTGCAGGAGAAGTCCTACTAGAAGCAGGCGCGAAGAAAGTTTTTTCCTTCCCTATTCGGGGTGCTCATCCTGGAGGCACAAATAGTTTCGATGAAGTCGTAGATTCAAATTTCCAAACCGAATTTCCAAATCTTTATGTTTGTGATTCTAGCATTCTACCCCGTTCCTTAGGAGCCCCATTAATCATGACCCTGATGGCATTCGCCAAAAAACTTGCTAGACAAATCATTAATGAATCCTAAAAGTAGGATTCTTGATCCTTTGAGAGTAAAGTTGGCAGAGAAGAATTTATTTCAATATCATCGGAGCTCCAATTGAAGCAAAATCGTCTGCAATCTTACTCACTTCGCGACGTAAACCATCAAGATAGACTTCATTACTCCATTGTTTGGGGAAAATCTCCAAAAGGTTGTGTTTTATTCTCCGAACGCCTGGGATGTTCTCTTCATATGCATTATCGGTTGATTCAATTGCGATTTCATTCACAAAAATCTCATTAAAGAATTCAGACATCAGAACTCTCATAGGAGCTGGAGAGTAGTAAAATTCTTCATATTTTTCCGTTGCATCCCTTAACATAACCAGAGGTTCCTTGAGTGGAAAGACTAGTTGTGTTAATATTCTACCTTGTTCAAAAGCTCGGCGACTTTGTCCTTTATAATCATCTTGAACTCCCAACGTATTGAAGGAGAATTCTAGGAGATTTTCACCTGCAATCATAAAATCATAGGGAGGAGGAAACACGAATGGTTCTGTACTAAAGTGATTATTGAGCCATTTTTCCTCTGGAATGACAAGACCTGTTAAATACCTGGTATCTGTCGTTATTGTCTCCTTCTTCAGAGAGAATTTAGTCCAATATATCCCTACTCCATAAAGCAGTAGGTATGAGATATTATAAAGAATCATACGTGAAAAATCTACAGGAACAAAAATGACACTGGTCATTGTAACTGATTCAACGTCTTGATTTTTATAAAGCCATCTTCTATTTGCTGCTTCTTCGGGATCAGCAAAAGAAATCCAATCTGAAATTACGATTAAAGATCTTAATATTCCTAAAGGGTGCTTTCGCATTTTAACTCAGCCTACTAACCTTCTAGAACACAATAATTGTTTATTTTATTAGATTAACTATATCAATTAGAAATTTCATTTTCATTATGAAATCCAATTTTATTGACAATGAAATACATTTGGTCTTAAAGATTCATTGACTTCTTTCAATTCTTGTGGAGAAAGCTTCCATTTCGATTAATCTTTGACTAAGTTCTAAAATTCTGGCTTTTTCTTCTAGCTTTCTCGCTTCGCGATTTTTTCCCAAATCATTCATACATTCAGACCAGATCTGATATATTCTGGGATCTAAGGGGTTGATTTGCTGAGTGTCTTTCAATATTTGAATGGTTTTTTCAGGTTCTCTGTGATCTAAGTGAATTAATGCAATGGCTAGGATACTATTAATTTCTGATGGATTAATGGAAATAACTTTCTCAAACATTTGTTTTGCTTTGAGATGATCAGTTTGATTGTAAATAAAGCCTAAAGCACGATAAACTTCGGGAGACTGGGGATATTTCTCAATAATAGGAAGGAATATTTCTAAATTACGCTCTAGAAAGAAAGCAGCTTCTTTTCTTATATTTACATTTGGATTAGATAGCAAATCGAGAATCTTCATGGTAATAGGTGAATATCGCTTATAGGAAAGGTTAACCTTTGTATCCAAAAGCTGCCATACTTGGTTGCGTACAAGTGAATTCTGATCTTCCATTTTGTTAATAATTTGATTGAAAATGGTTTCATACTTCAAATCTTTAAGGTCAATACATGATAATAAAAGAGACGTAGCTTTAGCACGAGAATCATCATATATACTATTGAGTGAGTCGGTAATCACTGCTAATATTTTCGGATCCAATTCATTGGTTTTAAGTAAGTGAGCTTGAATAATATTCCAAGAAATGGTTCTTATTTTGAAGGAATTATCGTTAATGAGAGTTATTACAGCTTCCTTAAGCTTTTTAAATTGTAATAATGAGAAATCAACACGTTTATCAATTTCTAATAATAATTGAATGCGAATTGTCTCTTGTTGGCGACGCATAAGATTTACAATTTGTAGTGGTGTACTTAATTCAATACCACCCATAAAAATTTCTATGAATCCGAATTTATCAATACCATGTTTAATTTGATTTAATATCCCCTCTTGAAACTTGATATTTATTTCATCTAACTGGGGATGATTTATCTTTCGGATGAAATCAATTTTTCCTTCTAAATTTACCCATTCATCCAATCTTCGGTCATCATTAGCAGTATTAAAGAGAAGTTCATCAATATTAAACTCTAGAAGGTCTTTCTCAAGACTTTCAAATAGAGTATCAACTGACTGGGAGGATATTTGGGAAGTCCTTCTCCTTTTAACAATGGGATCAACCAATAAATCAATAATTATTTCTTCAAAATCCAGTTTTTCTGATTTTCTTTCACTATCTTCAATAAGAAAATGTGCTAAAAATGGAATGAGCATCTCTTGCACATCCCATTGTCCTTCTTCAATTATTTTAGGTATTATTTGAGGTTCAAGAATATTATACAATCCTTGACGCGTGAGGACGCTTAAAATTTTCTTTTTTAATTCTCTAGCATAATTCGGTTGGGAGAGTATCCGAATAAATTGATCACGAAGAAGATCATTTCCTTCTATTAAGTTATATTGGTAATAAGTCTCACAGACGAACATAGCAATTTCAGAATCTATGTTTTCAAGATTTTCAGTAAGTTGAGAGATATAAGTAGAAGCATTGGAATATACTTCATCGTACTTATTTACCAAATCCCATGCACAAGATAGCACTTTAGAGTCTTCATTCTCCAGAAGGGACATAAAACTTCTGATTATGATGTCTTGATTAGGCTTCCAGAAACCTATGTCCTCATGTAAAAATTCACAAACTTTTAAGCGCACTTCTGGATTAGGATGATTAAATAATGTGATTAATTCAGAAATCAAGATTTGATAATGGTTATTTGATAGCTTTGCTTTCTTTATTAGCACCCAAGCTTTTTCACGTATGTTGTTATTTCTATCACTCAACAATTTTACAAGGCAATAAAAAATATTTGGAAAATGTTTATCGTAATGGGGATTATTCAAGAAACTAAAAAGGCTTGTTAAAGCCATATCACGAACCGACCATTTTGGATCTTCTAAAAGCCAAACGATTTTTCTAAAAGCGTCCTCCTTTCTCTCATTAAATGCATTAAATCGTATAGATATAATATTACAAGCAGTTATTCTGACTTGTTCATGCAGATCAGTTGTTAGATGACTGATTTGCATTAATACGTTATTGAATTCGACTCTATTTAAATCTAAATGATGGTTAAGGGACATAGCTGCACTTTCTCTCACCTCCCAGTTAGGGTCATCAAGAGCAGCTGTTAAGCTTTCTAAAATTATTTTGTTTTTAGTCGCCTCTAAAGATTGTAGATCTGGAAGAATCTCACAGATATTCTTTCTTATACGCCATTCTGGATGCCAAAATAGTCCAATAACCTTATCCCATATTCTTTGATCATCCAAAAAACCATGTGCAACCATACTCTTTAGAGCGATTTTTTGAACCCGCCATGATGGATCAGTTAATCTATTTTCCAAGATTTTTCCAATATCTCGTCTGTATTGGTCAAAATTCACTATTTGACTTAATACTTCACATGATAATCTACGAACCTCACGATCTTCATCATTCGACAAAGATAAATAAACATCAATTGCTTGTTGAGTAAAAAAAGTAGGGTTAATCCAGAAAATCATACATACTGCTTTCTTCACGTCACTATTCTGATCCACGATTGTCTCCAAAATTCTAGTTAATACTTCAGGGGATTTTTCACAAATAGCATTGATGATAAAGATGAGATATCCTTGAGCGTAATTTGCATCACTTGTCAAAATTTTGATTAGGGTATCAGTCATAGATTCAGTGAAAGGTAATAAAAAGAATAATTTTGTGCAGCGAAACCAAAGATCCTGGTTTATTTCATTATCTCGAAATATTTCGGTAAGTAAGTAAATAAGATCTTCCATAGGCTCTGAAGAGTACTTTATATAGAAACTTAGCACTTCTTCAGCCTGATTTCGAATATAATGATTTTCATGAGTTAATAGATTAAGGATTTTGGTAATTATTTCTTTATTAGTTAGAAGAGACTCATCAATGATACAGAAATCAAGCGATCTTAATTGTTTATCAACGGATCCGCTTACCAATCCTGATAGAATCATCTCTGATTGCAATAGCCTTAATTCCTTTACTCTTATCAATTAATAAATGAAGTCATTACTTCTTTACTTAGAATAAACTAATCTGATTAGATATAGAAATTATTTGATCATAAATTGACGTTGTTTCTTCTTTTAGTACTTTTTCTGTCTCATTTGAGATAAGGATCAACAAAGCTAATCCATTATCTAAAAAATCCAAAAAACATATTTGATCTATTACCTCGATTGAAAAAAATCTTTTTTCGTTTCCTCCATTACTGACCAAATGTTGAACAGATGATTCATATAATTTCCTTATTTGGATAGCAGATAAATTGCTGGGATTATCTTTATTTTCATTTGAATGTAGTAAAATACCCTCTTGTGTCATAATTTGGACTTTGCTTACTATATTGGGAAGACTGTGAATGAGTTCCTCTGATATTAAGTGAAAGTCAGTCTCAAAATCTAAAACTTGAGCTAAGATTTCTCCAGCAACCATATAAATAGATTCAGAAAATACTGATGTCTTATGAAACTGTAGATTTTTTGAAATCTCCGTTTTAAGATAGCTTGTGATGTAACCAGAAACATTATTAATCAATCGTTTAGGGAGAAGATCCATTTTATGGAGAAGAACGTGGATATTTGCCTTTGGGCTAAATTGGTCGAGCCTTTCTAATGAAAGCTCAAGATAATACTTAGCTCGAGAGAGATCTATTGCCTGAAGAGGATCCAGTGTATAAATAAATATATCAACATCACTAAAAACAAACTCTGAAAGGTCTCCTGTAAAACGATCCAAAAAACGCGTTTGTCCACCTAAATCAAATATATTTAATTCTGTACCACAAAGCGTCTTTTTTTTTCTTTGATAATTAATTGTAGCGTCATATTTTTCCCCCAGTTGAGGAATTGTACCCTCGATAACACTGTTAATTATTGTAGACTTTCCTGACTCCGCTAAACCTAAAAAAACTATCTTTTTACTTGGATTCTGATATTGAAAAGACATTTTGTAGAATTGATGAAAATCAGATTAATAACATTAACCTAACTCATATTATTGATTAATTTAAATTAGCATTATTATCAGGTAAAAATCACCTGATTTATTAATAAGAAGTGAAAATATCAAAAAATTTCAGCAATAAATTGTACGAAGAAATATCTTAAACAACAGAACTTCTTGCATCCGAATCCTAAGATTTTGATCAAACCATCGAGTTGAAAATAGAAGAAAATTTGGGTTATCATATTCATAAGAATTAAAATGCGGTTATAAATCAATCATTCTTTGAATAATCCCAGAATTCTAATTATTTAAAGAAAAAACCAGAAAATTCTCTTTATAACTAAAAATAAGGGAGTTGAGGACAGATTATCTAGAATCTTTCTTAAAATCTCAATCCTGAGTTGTCCCAGCGTAGATACGCACATTATCGAAACTTGGGTTCTCAATTCATTAACTTCGGATGAATTGTCTAGGGTCTGTTTTAAGAATCTTAATGGTGTGAGATTTGATTAAGATAATGGCCAAGTTTGAATTTAGGAGAGTATGTTAGTGCTAATTAACAAGAATTTAATTCTACTACTTATCATCTTTTTTCTAAATATCCTTGCAATGACTCCCTTCTTGCAGGAAGAAAATGAAGAATCAAGTGAGTTTTTTCCAGCTCTCCTAAAGGGATTTGGATTTAAACGCCAAAAAAGCTTGACCACCAACCATCAAATATCACGCTTACGGAGTTCTCCTCCAGTCAATCAAACATATTCAGATAAAATTCATTTTGCTCAATCAATGTATTTTGTACCAGGTTGGGCTGATACCCGATGGCAGTTTAGAAAAAACATTACGATTGATCATAATAAGGTAGACACAGCTTTAACCAATTTCCCCGTATACATTGAATTATATGATTCTGATTTACACCAAGATGCCCAGGCAAGTGGAAACGATATCTTGTTCACTAATGCATCTGGACATCTACTTTCCCATGAAATTGAGGTTTATGACCGTGTTTACAATTCTTCACATGCCCATCTAGTAGCTTGGGTAAAAACTAACCTTTCCGCTATACAAGATACTATTATTTCAATGTATTATGGAAACCCAACTGCAATTAATCAAGAAAACCCAAAAGAGGTATGGGATGATAATTATGAATTTGTTCTACATATGAATCAGGATCCTTCAATTTCTGACATTCTCGATAGTACCTCTAATGGATATGATTTTTCTGTTGAAGTTTCTGGGAGTATGACATCAGATGATCTTCTAGATAGTAAGGTTGGAAATGCAATAAGCTTTGATGGAATTGATGATTATATTTATCTCCCCTTAAGCGAAAATTTTAATGGACCAACGGATAAAATGACCTTTGAATTTTGGCTTATGTTACCTAATGGATGGTCAGGAGGATCAAGTAGATTTTTAGCTTCTACTGCTAATACACAAGAAGATCCCTATCTTTGGTTTTATGACGAATTTGATTTTCATATTGAAACAGATTTAGGGAGTGATACTTTATCTTCAACTCAGACTACTTTTACTGCAGGGAATTGGTACCATTTTTCTTGTGTCTGGGAAACGGATACTATTCAGAGAATCTATATAGGGGGTTCTCTAGATAAAGAATCGGGTACTCCTCATGATGGAACACATATTACTTGGAATACATTTTCTATTGGGGCTGAAGATGACAACAGTGATGGACCAGGAGGATCATCACCTGATAAAGAACTATATGTAACTATAGGTGAATTTCGACTGTCCAGTACAGTGAGATCAGCTGACTGGATTGGTACCCAATTTGAGAATCAGAATAATCCGAATAATTTCTATCTAATTGCTTCTGAAGAGAAATACTTAGATATAATTGAATGGCATTATCCAGGATTAAAATGTCGAAAAGAAATAACCATAGATTCAACTAAAGTGAGTGGGAGTAGTTTATCCAACTTTCCAGTCTTAATAGATCTAGAGGATATTGATTTGCACTATCCTCATAATGTTCAACCTGATGGTGATGACATTCTCTTTTGTGATGATACTGGAGCAAAATTAGATCATGAAATAGAGCTCTTTGATCAAGTAGGAAATGGAACTCATGCCCATTTAGTCGCTTGGGTTAGAATTCCCACCCTTTCGGGGACTGATGATACACAGGTTTTCATGTACTTTGGGAACAGTGGGATGAGTTCGCAAGCAAATCCAACAGGGGTTTGGAATTCAAATTTTAAGGGTGTGTGGCACTTAAATCAAAACCATAGTACCCAGATAGATAGTACCTCTTATGATAATGATGGAACAACCTCAGGTTTAAGCTCTGATGACCTAATAAC